>NZ_CP041778.1:0-3288546 GCF_016899445.1 Burkholderia sp. MS455 | reverse complement strand
CGGCTTGAGCGCCTCGCGTTCGTGCAGCACGTCGAGGCCGGGCGCCGCCGCATGCAGCGCGGCGACGAGCGTGTCGCGGCCGACGGTCGCCAGCGGGCCGTCGATCCGTTCGTCATAGATGAAACTCATCGGTCAGTCTCCGTCTCCACCATGTGGGCGGCCGCGCGATGCGCGACACGCCGGATGGACGGGATTCTTGGCGGGCCAGGCGCGCCTGTCCAGACGTCTTCCATGTGGTCGTACCAGTTTTTATGAAGGCACCCGAAAGTCGCCGTGCGGAGAACCAGAAAACCGAATCAGGACAAGGGTTTGTGAGAAAATCGCCGATATTCGTCCAAAGTGGTCGTACCAGTATGGAAATGCAGGATCGAGAGGGGCCGGCGCGGCGCGTGGCCGACGTCGTCGCCGAGCGGATCGAGAAGCTGATCGTCGACGGCGTGCTGAAGGCCGGGCAGGCGCTGCCGTCCGAGCGGCGGCTGACCGAGAAGCTCGGCGTGTCGCGCACGGCCGTGCGCGAAGGGATGAAGCTGCTGCACGCGCGCGGGATCATCGACACGATGCACGGCAAGGGTTCGTTCGTCGCGAGCCTGACCCCGCAGCGCGAAATCACGCCGATGATGCATCTGCTCGGCTCGCAGCCGCGCACGCTGTACGACCTGTTCGAGGTACGCGGGATGCTCGAGGCCGAGGCCGCGCGACTCGCCGCGCTGCGCGGCACGCCGGCCGATTTCATCCTGATCAGGCGCCGCTACGACGAAATGACGGCGGCCGACGCGCAGGATCTCGATCCCGCCGCGCGCGCGAAGCTCGATCACGCGTTCCATCTCGCGATCTGCGAGGCGTCGCACAACCCCGTGCTCGTCAACACGCTGCAGTCGCTGACCGACCTGCTGCTCAGTTCGGTGTTCGCGTCGGTGAACAACCTCTATCACCGCGAACCGCTGAAGAAGCAGATCGACCGCCAGCATGCGCGGCTCTACAACGCGGTCACCGGGCGGCTGCCCGAGCAGGCGCGCAAGGCCGCGAGCGAACATATCCGCCAGTGCGTCGAGTATCTGCGCGAGATCGAGCAGGAGGAACAGCGGCTCGTGCGCTCGACGTTGCGGCTCGAAGGGTGGACGTGAGCGGGCGCAGGTGCGTTCGCGCGATGACGTGCGTCAAGCGCGCTGTATCACCGATGCGGTCGTGGAATCCAATATGTCGCAATATGATCTATTCGATGCCCGGCCAGCCGTGGCCCGTGCATGCGGTCGGTCGACATTGACGTTTGGATCGTCGACAATTTCATTGTCGTCCGAACGCTTTCGACAACCGCTACATGACTCGCCCAATCCGACAGCCTGACCTGCTAGTGACGTTCACGCTGACCGCGCTTACGTGGGAGGGCACCTTAAAGCAAGTACGGACGGGCTATCGTCCGGTGTACAAAATTCGACCAGACTATTGGTCGTCAGCCCATCACGAGTTCGCCGGGAGACGCAGCAACAACGGGTGAGCAGTGCTTGGCCGAAGTCTGGCTGGTTACACCCGAGGCCTATCCGCATACGCTTTCGATCGGTCGTAGGCTGGACGTTGCTGAGGGGTCCCGAATCGTCGGTCAGGCCGAGATCGTGCAATCGCAGAATCGTGGAGATCGGCTATTGGAGTAACGCCCTTACGCTTCTTCGTTCTCCTCGTACTTGGTCCGCTGGCCCCCGTTCAAGCTTTTCCCCGAAGATCCGTTAACGAGTGCGTCTTGTAAATATCTAGCCGACGAACAGGCGTGGAGATTGGACGCACATGTTACTGAACAAGAGAAGCTTCGCCGCTTTGATGCTCCTGATTTCCATCTCGGGCCATGCAAGCGATACGACGTCCGAAGTCAATAATGAACAACTGGGCGCGGTTAAAACCGTGACGGTGGTCTATCCGGGCAAGGCGGTTTACATCGCATTCGGACCGTCCGGCCCCATTCATATCCCGGTTCCAATTCCAGGTGCTGGCATAGTCGGAGCGCTCGCAACAGGAGCCGTCGCGGGCGCTGTCAACGCCGGGCTCAGCAAGAACGACAACGACTCGCCGACATCACTCAATGACCTTGTCACGGCCAAATTAGGTGATACGGGGCTTAATCGGCACTTCACCGACAGTATCGAAACGGTCCTGCGAAACCATGGCTTCACCGTAAAAGAGGTTGATGCGTCATCGCCAGGCCTCCCCACGATCAAACCGGACGGCCACCTCGTCTTGCACGCAAGCGGCTCGCCCTATCAAGGGAGCGATGCGGTCTTGTTCATTCGCGTCGGAACAGGATATGTAACGCCCGGCCGTTATCACGCGTATACACGCAGAGTGATCGGCGACATTGTCATGTTCAAGAGCGACACATACGATGCCATTCTCCGTCAACATGTCAGTTGGAAGCAGTCTGACGACCCATACAGCTATTCGTCGGTCGACGCGCTGGAAAGCGATCTTCAACATGCAATCGATGGACTCAACGAAGGCCTGATGGCACAGGTTGATCCGTTCAACAAGTTGTTCGACACGCTTCAGCGCTAAGGAACATCGACGCGTTCGCACAAGATAAAATTGATGTGCGATGACCAACCTGATGGACGGAATGACGACTACATTCGACGAGGCGACAACGGCGGCGATCGCCGCGTTTGCCCAATTGGATTTCTACACCGCTGTGCAAGCGATGCGAGCCGAGGCCGATTACGACCACGAACGAGACCAGTGGATTTCGCGCTATATCGATGAGCACGGCGGCGGCGCGGACGATGCAGCATACGACGCCTTGCACGCGCAGGCCCAGGCAACCCCGGAATACGCTCAGTTCGTCGATGCGGTACGCCGGGACATCCTGGAATACTTCGGCGTGACCGACGATCAACTGGACTGCATGATCCTGCTGCGCAATGACGACAGCGATGAACTTTGGGCGGAAGTCAACCGACGGCGAAGCGCACTGGGAACCGGTGAAGTGCGCGGGGATCTCTGATCATTGCTTGCCCTTTTGGGGTCTCAAGCCGTGCTGGCCGCGGGGCTCGAGTCAGGTCAGCCACGCGGTGCGCCGGGCTCCCGGTTGTTGCAACCGATCCAATCAAGCGGGGACAAGCTTTCGGATCTTCGGAACGAGTGAGCGTTGTCCCTTGAAAGCCGCTTATATGTCGCGCTGGGTCGACCTGCCGCAACGGGGGGCGGACGCCGACTTCACGCGGAAGCGCTCGTTCGGCGCTCGTCATGGACGAGATCGCACCGATAAACGCAAGCGTTGAATTCCGGTCCCAGTCAAAACAGCGGCCGTCTAATCGTGGAGTAGTATTCTCCCATGTCCAAGTTATTGCTCGGCCGCTGCGGCGCACCGCCAACCATCCGTGACGAGGGTGGCAAGCTCATTAAAGGGTTTGGAAACTGCTTCAACAATACGTGCGATGGCGTCGGCCGCGACAACGGCATTGATGGGAATGCATCATGTCAACTGAATGGAAGCACCGTGCCAGGCTGTTTATCCAGCGTTTCTGGCAGCCGACCAGTGCGTGCATGACCTGCATGCCGGGGAGCTGGGGCAGTATTACGAGCGTTGCCCACTGGACGATTGCATTTCATACAGGTCTGCTTACTGGGCTCCTGGCTGTACTTTTGACTTTCACGCCTGCGGCGAAACTCTACGCGCATCGATACGGCAATGCGCTGGTCGTTGGCTTCCTGACAACGCTAGGCGACGCCTACTCGCACACGAGTGACTACCGTATCCCCTATGTCGAGCACATCGCGACGGGTGCGATTTCAGGTCTCTTGACACTGGCCGCCTCATATCTCTTCGAAGACCGCGCGCGACGCCTTCGGGCTGTATGGGCTCGAGTTTTCAGATAGCTTATCCGGTGACTTTCTGAACCCTCCTGGCCGAACGGAAAGAGGCTCCCCGGTGTGGCCATGCTTCACGATTGGGAGACTGCGTATGGACAACGGAAGTTCGCGGCCGTTACTCGCATGCCGATTGCCTGGTGATCGTTTGGTCCCGGAAGCTGGCGTTCATTTCTCAAGTCCCGAATAGCAGAAAGGGGTCGTTCAGCGTCACCCATCGAAATCCGCGCCGCATGAAAAAAGCCCGCCGAAGCGGGCAACCTCACGATGCGGAGGAGGAGATGCGTGAGCGCGGGCGGCGCGCGTTCAGCCTTTCGTCGCGCCGAACGTGAGCCCTGCGACAAAATGCTTCTGCATCGCGAAGAACATCGCGACGGAAGGGAGCGCGGCAAGAATCGAGCCGGCCGACACGAGGTTCCACGACGTCGTCCATTGCCCCTTCAGCGCCGCGACGCCCGCGGTGATCGGCGCGGCTTCGTCGCCTTGCGTGAGACACAGCGCCCAGAAGTAGTCGTTCCACACGAACGTGAACACGAGGATCGCGAGCGCCGCGAGCGCGGGCCGGATCAGCGGCAGCACGATCCGCCAGAACACCGTCCATTCGCCCGCGCCCTCGATGCGCGCGGCCTCGATCAGCTCGAACGGCAGCTGCTTGATGAAGTTGCGCAGGAACAGCGTACAGAAGCCGGTCTGGAACGCGACGTGGAACAGGATCAGCGCTTCGACGGTATTGAACACGCCGAGCCGGAGCGACAGGTCGCGCACCGGGATCATCAGCACCTGCACCGGCACGAAGTTGCCGGCGACGAACGTGCCGAACAGCGCGGTATTGCCGCGAAACCGGTAGGTCGCGAGCGCGAAGCCGGCCATCGCCGCGAGCGCGATCGAGCCGAGCACGGACGGCACCGTGATCTGCACGCTGTTCCAGAAGTAATGCAGCATCGGCGACGTCGTCAGCGCATCGCGATAGTTCTCGGCCATCGCGAAGTGCCGCGGCCAGCCCCAGTAGTGTCCTTCGACCAGTTCCTCGGTCGAGCGCACCGACGTGACGAACACCGCGATCATCGGCAGCAGCCAGATCAGCAGCGCGACGGGCAGCGACAGCTTGTACAGCCGGCGCGAGACGGGCTTCCATTGGGCAACGGGAGTCGGAAACATGATGGCCACCGGTCGGGTTATTGCTCGTTGCGCAGCATGCGGCGCAACTGGAACACGATGTAGACGAGCATGATCGCGAACAGCACGACCGCGATCGACGCGGAATAACCGAGCCGGTAGTACTTGATCGCCTGGTCGTACATGTAATACGCGAGCACGGTCGAACTCTCGAACGGGCCGCCGCTCGTCATCACCGAGATCAGGTCGAAGCTGCGCAGCGCGCCGATCACCGTGACGACGATCGCCATGAAGGTGGTCGGCCGCAGTTGCGGCAGCACGACGTGCCACAGCAGCGCGAAGCCGCGCGCGCCTTCCATCCGCGCCGCTTCGATCTGTTCCGGGTTGACCGACGTGAGGCCGGTCAGGTACAGGATCATGCAGTACGCCGTTTGCGGCCACAGCGCGGCGAATACGATGCCGAGCGTCGCGTAGCGCGCGTCGCCGAGCACCGGGATGCCGTGCCCGGCGAGCAGCGCGAGCAGCCCGAAGGTCGGATCGTAGAACCACGAGAAGATCAGGCCGACGACCACGCCGGACAGCACGAACGGCGCGAAGAACAGCGATTTCACGAGCCGGATGCCGGCGACCGCCTGGTTCAGGTACAGCGCGAGCGCGAGGCCGAGCGGCGGCGCGAGCATGAACAGCGCGAGCCAGATCACGTTGTTGCGCAGTGCGGTGTAGAACGTCGGCGCGTGCAGCAGCTCGGCATAGTTCGCGAGCCCGACGAAGCTGCGCTCGGTCATCCCGTCCCAGTTGTACAGGCTCAGCCACAGCGTCGACAGGATCGGCCAGATCACATAGACGGCAACCATCGCGCAGGCCGGTGCGAGAAAGAGCCACGCGGCGCGCCGTTGCCGCCGCACGGCGGGCGACGGGCGGCGCGCGGGCAGCGCGGCGGCGGGTGCTCCGCGCGGCGGCGGCGCGGCGCCGGCGGGCGGGGTGGACGTGATCGGACTGGACACGGCAAGCCTCCTGTACTGACGCGGCGGCACAGGGCCGCCGGCTGGGTCACGCGGTCACTTCTTGTAGATCCGCTTGCGGGTCTGTTCGAGCTGTGCGAGCACCGTATCGAGCTGCGCGGGATTGGCCAGGAACTGCTGCATGCCCTTCATCCCCTCGTCGGCCATTTCCTTCGTCATGTCGCGGTCGTAGAACTGCGCGACGCCGCCCTTCGTGTCGGCGAGGATCCGGAAGCCGATGCGCGAGATCGGATCGGCCGGCTCGGGCGACTTGCTGTTGGCCGACAGCGAGCCGAGGCCCTCCGCGAGCTTCGCGCCCATCTCGGGGGTTTCCACGAAGGCGAGGAACGTGTGCGCGTCGGCCTTGTTCTTCGCCTTCGTCGGGATATGCAGCGATTCGACCGGGCCGTCCTCGGCGGTCGGCACCTTCGGGTCGATGATCGGGAAGCGGTAGTAGCCCATTTCAGGCTTCACGTTCGGCGGGAAGCCGGCCGCGATGAAGGTGCCCATCAGCATCATCGCGGCCTTGCCCTGGAACAGGAACGGCTGCGCGCCGTCGAGATCGTAGGACAGCGCGTTGTCGATGAAGTAGCCGGCATCGATCAGCGATTTCCACGTCGTGTAGACCTTCTTCACGCGCGGGTCGGTGTACGGCACGTCGCCGGCCATCAGCTGCTGGTGGAACGCGTTGCCGTTCACGCGCAGGTCGAGATAGTCGAACCAGCCGGCGAGCGTCCACGCGTCGCGGCCGCCGATCGCGACCGGCGTGATGCCGGCCGCCTTCAGCTTCTTGCACGCATCGAGAAACTGGTCCCAGGTCTTCGGCTCGTCGGCGATGCCGACCTTGCGGAACAGGTCCTTGCGGTAGAACAGCCCCCACGAGTAATAGACGGTCGGCGCCGCGTACTGCTTGCCGTTATACGACGATGCGTCGCGCGTCGACGCGTACATCGCACCCCAGCCGTTCTTCGTCCAGTCGCCGCTCAGGTCCTCGAACAGCCCACGCTTCGCGTAGTACGCCATCCGCTCGCCCGCGTGCCAGTTCACGACGTCCGGCGCGACGGTCGTGAGCCACGCGGGGAGCTGCACCTTGTACGCTTCCTCGTCGACGAAGGTCGCCTTCACGTCGATGTCGGGATGCGCCTTGTGGAACGCGTCGAGCGTTGCCTGCCAGACCGCGCGCTGGCTGGCGCCCTTGAACGCGATGTTGATGGCCAGCGTGCCGGCGTTCGCCGGCGCGGCGGCACCGAACGAAGCGAACGCGATGGCGGCGGCCGCGGCGAGCCGGGCGGCGGCGCGAAGGGGGCGATGTGTCATGGTTGTCTCCATTCCTGTGTGTCGTTGTGCGTGACCGGCGCGTCGCGGCGCCGGTGGCGGATGCTACGAACGGCTTCGATACACGGCGACGCCTTGCGGCTCGACCTGCGCGGCGCCGAGCACGAACGCGGACGGCGGCACCGCGTCGATCGTGTGCGGCGTGCTTCCATAGTTGAATACGTAGGTCAGGCCGCCGCGCCGGCTCACGCGCACGCCGTCGCCGAGCGGCGCGGGTGCGAGGCCCGCTTCGGCCGCGACATCGGCGAACAGCCGCGCGGTGGTCGCGTCGTCGAACAGCGCGGCCCAGTAGTGCAGCGCGCCATGCGACACGCAGGCCGGATGACCGTCGGCGAAGCGCGCACGCACGACGCTGCGCGTAGCGTCGCGCAGCTCGACGAAGTCGCGCCAGTGGCGCGCATCGCCCGCGAGCGGCGAGCCGTCGCGCAGCGTGCCGTCGATCCGTTCGGTCAGGTTCGGTCGCAGCGATTCGACGCGCCACACGCGGATCGGCAGGATCGACGCGAGCGGGCCGGGCGGCAGCGCCGGCGGAATCTGCAGGTCGACGGTCTTCGAGCCGGTGCGCGGCCCGAACACGACCTGCGCGCCCGAGGCGGCGAGCCGCGCCGCGAAGTCGTCCGGCACGATCGGCAGCGGCGGCACGACCACGAGCCGGTAGCCGTCGAGCGGCGCATGCGCGGAGATCACGTCGACGTCGAGGCCGAGCGAACGCAGCGCCGAGTAGTACTCGAATGCGAAACGCGGGTAGTGGAAATCGGCGCCCTGCGGCTGCACCTCGAACAGCCACTTCGCTTCGTAGTCGTAGATCAGCGCGACGGAGGCGCGCACCGGAGCGTCCGCATCCGCGCCGGCGTCGTGCACCGCCGCGATCTCGCGCGCGACGCGTTGCGCCTCGCGGCCGCCCTCGTCGAGCTGGTCGTCCGGCGTGTGCAGGCCCGCATGCATCTGCTCCTGCGCGAACGGCGCCTGCCGCCAGCGGAAGTACGACACGCAGCCGGCGCCATGCGCGAACGCCTCCCAGCTCCACAGGCGCACCATGCCCGGCAGCGGCGCGGGGTTCCAATGCGCCCAGTTCACGGGCCCCGGCTGCTGCTCCATCACCCAGAACGGCAGCTTCGACATGCCGCGATACACGTCGTGATTGAACGACGCGAAATCGGGATGGCCGGTGCGCAGCCAGCGCGCCTTCACGTCGGGCGCGAACCATTGCTCCTCGAGCGCGCCGAGCGGATAGCTGTCCCACGTCGCGATGTCGAGGTCGCGCGCCACCTCGTAGTGATCGAACTCGGTGAACAGCTGCATGAAGTTGTGCGCGACCGGCCGGCCCGGCGAATGCGCGCGGATCACGTCGACCTGCATCCGGTGATAGCGCGCGACCTCGTCCGACGCGAAGCGCCGGTAGTCGAGCCGATGCGACGGATGGGCCTCGGTCACGGTGCCGACGGGCGCGTCGACTTCGTCGAAGTGGCGATACTCCATGCTCCAGAACACGGTGCCCCACGCGCGGTTCAGCGTGTCGATCGTGCCGTAGCGCGCCTTCAGCCATTCGCGAAAACGCACGAGCGCGGCCGGCGAGTAGCTGACGACGGTCTGGTGGCAACCCAGCTCGTTGTCGGTCTGCCAGTAGCGCACGGCCGGATGGCGGCCGTAGCGTTCGGCGACCGCGGTGCAGATCAGGCGCGACGCTTCGAGATAGGTCGGCGACGAGAAGTCGTAGTGGCGGCGCGAACCGAACGCGCGCGGCCGGCCGTCCGCGCCGATCGCGAGGATGTCGGGATGACGGTCGACCAGCCATTTCGGCGGCGTCGCGGTCGGCGTGCACATCACGATCTCGAGGCCGGCCGCGCCGAGCACGTCGACCGCGCGGTCGAGCCAGCCCCAGTCGTATTCGCCCGGCGACGGCTCGATGCGGCTCCATGCGAATTCGGCGATCCGCACCTGCTCGATGCCGAGCGCTTTCATCCGGCGGGCGTCGTTCGCCCACATCGATTCCGGCCAGTGTTCCGGGTAGTAGCAGACTCCGAGGCGCATACGCGATCCTTAAGCGTAGTGATGGACGTGGACGTCGGCGCACGCGGGCACCGCGCGGCCGTCTTCGGTGAAGAGATGGCAGGCCGCGGCCGGCGCATGCACGGGCACGCGTTCGCCGCTGTGCACCTGTGCGTCGCCGGGCACCTTCGCGATCAGCGGCGCGCCGCCGGGCTGGTCGAGGTGCACGTAGGTCTGTTCGCCCAGGCGTTCGACGAGCGCGACGTCGCGCACGAGCGTCGTCGCGTCGCGCGCGGCGCCGAGCGTCAGGTGCTCGGGGCGAATGCCGAGCGTCACGGTTGCGCCGGCATCGAGCGCGGAGCCGTCGCGCGGCAGCGTGAAGGTTTCGCCGGAAGGTGCGACGGTAACTGTCGTGCGGCGGGCATCGGAGGCGGTGACGACGGCCGGCAGGAAGTTCATGCGCGGCGAGCCGATGAAGCCGGCGACGAAGCGGCTGGCCGGATGGTGATAGAGGTCGAGCGGCGCGCCGACCTGCGCGATGCTGCCGTGCTGCGCGGTATCCGCGCCGGCGTGCAGCAGCACGATCCTGTCGGCGAGCGTCATCGCTTCGGTCTGGTCGTGCGTCACGTAGACGACGCTCGCGCGTTCGAACTGCCGGTGCAGCCGCGCGATCTCGATGCGGGTCTGGCCGCGCAGCGCCGCGTCGAGATTCGACAGCGGTTCGTCGAACAGGAATACGCCCGGCTCGCGCACGATCGCGCGGCCGATCGCGACGCGCTGCCGCTGGCCGCCCGACAGCGCCTTCGGCTTGCGCTCGAGCAGCGTGTCGAGCTGCAGGATGCGTGCGGCATCGCGCACCTTCCGGTCGATCTCGGCTTTCGGCACGCGCGCGAGTTTCAGCCCGAACGCCATGTTTTCATAGACCGTCATGTGCGGAAACAGCGCGTAGCTCTGGAACACCATCGCGACGCCGCGCTCGGCGGCCGGCACGTCGTCGACGCGGCGGCCGTCGATCGACAGCTCGCCCGCGCTCAGGTCCTCGAGCCCGGCAATCATGCGCAGCAGCGTCGACTTGCCGCATCCGGACGGCCCGAGGAACACGCAGAATTCGTGCGCGCCGATCTCCAGATCGACGTCGCGAATGACCGGCGCGTGATCGCCATAGGCTTTCTGCACGCGTCGCATCGAGATGCTCGCCATTGTCTCCGCTCCATGTTCTAATGCGCCGTCATGATTGCTTAAGCGCTTAATCATCGCGATCAAAAAAAGAGGCGATCCGATCGCGGCCGAGTCGCGCCCGATGGTCGGGCGGCAAGGTGTGCGGCGATAGTGCGCCGCTTCGGTGATCGAAGCAAATACTGGATCGACGTCTCATATAGTGAGCAAACGATGGCGACACTGGATGAAGTTGCGCGCCGCGCCGGCGTGACGGCCGCGACGGTATCGAACGTGCTGCGCGACCGCGGCCGGGTGGGCGAGGCCACGCGTGCGCGGGTGCTGGAAGCCGTGCAGGCGCTCGGGTATCGGCCGCATCTTGCCGCGCGGGCGCTGGCGGAAGGGCGCGCGCCGACGGTCGCGCTGATGGTATCGAGCATCGCGAACCCGTTTTATCCGGAGTTCGCGCTGGCGGTCGAGCGCGCGGTGCGCCGCAACGGGCAGTTCCTGATCGTCTGCAATACGAACGAAGATCCGTTGCAGGGGCGCGCGTACCTCGACCAGATCGCCGGCACGATTTCCGAAGGCATTCTCGTGACCAACGCGAACCTGCATCTGCCGGATCTGCTCGACGTGGCGCGGCGCGGCGTGCCGGTCGTGCTGTGCCTGTGGGAGCGGCCCGACGCGCCGCCCGACGGATTGCCGTGCGTGGCCGTCGATTTCCGCGAGGCGGGGCGGATTGCGACGCGGCATCTGCTCGAACTCGGGCACGAGCGCATCGGCGTGATCGTCGGCGGGGCGGCGAGCGGCGTGCAGGCGGCGCGTTACGACGGTTTCGTCGACGTGATGCGCGAAGCGGGGCTCGACGCGTCGATCGTCGCGGCCGAGCACGATTCGATCGAAGGCGGCGTGCGCGCGGCGGGCCGGCTGCTCGACGCGCATCCACGGCTGACCGCGCTGGTCGCCACCAACGACCTGCCGGCGATCGGCGCAATGCATGCGGCGGCCGATCGCGGCAGGCGCGTGCCCGACGACCTGTCGATCGTCGGCATGACCGACATCCATCTGGCAAGCGACACGCGCCCCACGCTGACGACCGTCGCGATCCCGACCGCCGAGGCTGCCGGCCTCGCGGTCGAATTGCTCAACGCGCTGCGCGAGGCGGGCGGCCGCAGCGACGATGCGTCGCGCGTGCGGACCGCGTCGCTGCCGCGGCTGGTGGTGCGCGGTACGACTGGCTGCGTGCCGAGTGAGAGTGCGACGCGGTAAATATCGCGCGTGGCTGCGCCGAGTGCTTCGGGTTTGCCGACGGAATCGGCGCGACCCGGCGCGCAGCCGCGTGCGGTGCGGAAAACGGCAAACGCGGCGCGGGCCTCAACCGCCTTCGACGAGCCGCATCACGATGCTTCTGGCCGATTCGAGATGCGCGACCGTCATCGAACGGGCGGCTCGCGCATTGCGCTCGCGGCACGCCGTCAGGATGTCGTCGTGCTCGACCTGGAACGAGGGCGTATCCGCGAGCAGCGTGGCCTGCAGGCGCTCGTAGCGTTCGACCTGGCTGCGCAGTTCGCCGATCGTCTTCAACTGCCGCGCGTTGCCGCAGCACGAATACAGCAGCGCGTGGAATTCGCGGTTCAGGTCGCCCTGCCGGCGCGGTACGGTCGCGTCGCCGAGCAGGCGATGAACGAGTTCGGCGCGCGCCAGCGTTTCGTCGTCGAGCCGCTTCACGCTTCGGTAGATCGCATCGCCTTCGAGCAGCGCGCGCAGATCGTAGATTTCCTGCACGTCCGACGCGCTCAGCATGCGCACGACGGCGCCGCGATTCCTGAAGATGTCCAGCAATCCTTCGCGTTCCAGACGCTGGATGGCCTCGCGCATCGGAATCCGGCTGATGCCGAAGCGGTCGGCCAGGTCGCGCTCGACGAGCCGCTCGCCGGCTTCCAGCTCGCCGTTGACGATCATGTCCCGCAGCGATGCGGCCACCGCGTCCGCCGTGGAGTCGAGTTTGGCTTCCATGCCTGCGTGTTCCTCACTTCATTTTGGAATAATGGTATACCAAACGGAATTCCGGTGCCAAAATGGCGGCCATTGGCGGGCGTCGTGAAATGAAGTCGAGCCCGGTAGAAGCAACCGACATCAATGGAGAGCGAGATGGCATCCGGCGAACACAAGTATCGCGTTGCAGTGCAGTGGACGGGCAACCGCGGCACCGGCACGTCGGGGTATCGCGAGTACGGCCGCGATCATGTGATCCGTGCCGGTTCGAAGCCGGACATTCCCGGTTCGTCGGATGCGGCCTTCCGCGGCGACGCGTCGCGCTGGAATCCCGAAGACCTGCTGCTGGCGTCGGCATCGGCGTGCCACAAGCTCTGGTACCTGCATCTGTGCGCCGAGGCCGGTATCCGCGTGCTCGCGTATGTCGACAACGCGGAAGGGACGATGCTCGACAGCCCCGAGCACGGGCGCTTCACCGAAATCGTGCTGCGCCCGCGCGTGACCATCCAGGCCGGTGACGATCGCGAGCGGGCGGAACGCCTGCATCACGATGCGCATGCCAAGTGCTATATCGCGAATTCGGTCAACTTCCCGATCCGCTGCGAACCGGTGATCGAGTTTGCAGCCGCGTGACGCGTCGGCAATGGAAATCCCGACGAAGCTTTGCTACTACCCCGGCGACGCAAGCAGGGCGCCGCACTTCGTGCTCGAAGAAATCGCCGTGAGCGGGCAACACACCCCGCAGCCGCGTCACAGCGCGACGCCGTAAACCTCGCGCGCAGCCGCGCGGATCGCGTCGGCCATCACCGTGGCGGCCGGCGAATGCAGCCGGTCGGTGCGCGTGATGATCCCGAAATCGTCCATCCGGCAATCCATCTCCAGCGGCAGCACCGTGACGATCCCGTGTCGCGCGTAGTAGCGCGCGACGTCTTCGGCCAGCACCGCGATCATGTCGCTCTGTTCGAGCAGCTGCGTGATGAACAGCAGCGCAGACGTCTCGACCAGGTTCGCCGGCGGCGCGAGGCTCGCGCGCTGGAACACGAGTTCGAAGCGATGGCGCAGCACGCTGCCGGCCGGCGGCACGACCCACGCGGCGCGCTGCACGTCCGCGAGCGACAGCGGCGCCTGCGCGAGCAGCGGATGGCCGGGCCGCACGACCGCCGCCACCGTTTCGCCGATCAGCGGCTCGTAGCGCAGCCGCAGCTTGTCGTGTTCGGCGGAGAGCCGGCCGAGCACGATGTCGATCTTGTCCTGCGCGAGATGTTCGAGCAGCACGTTGCTGGTGTCGATCTCGACCGACACGTGCAGGCCCGCATGCGTGCCCTTCACGGCGGCGACGGCCGGCGGCACGAGCCGCAGGCCCGGCGACGTGATCGCGCCCACCGCCACATGCCCGAGATGGCCGGCCTTCAGCGCGGCCAGTTCCTCGCGCGCCTGGTCGAGGCTGCCGAGCGCCGCGCGCGCGTGGCGGATCAGCGCGTCGCCGTACAGCGTCGGCCGCATCCCGCGCGGCAGGCGCTCGAACAGCACCGCGCCGATCGATTCCTCGAGTTCGCGCAGCAGCTTCGACGCGGCCGGCTGCGTCATGTTCAGCGCGGCCGCCGCGCGATGAATGCTGCCTTCGTCGGCGAGCGCGACGACCAGCAGGAGCTGGCGTGTTTTCAGGCGGCTGCGGTTTCCCCACGGGCTGGCGTCAGTCATCGTACGGGTTTATATCGATATCGGAATCGATATCGTAATCGCCTAAAACGTCATTAGCGAGTTATCAAAATTCTGCCTAGACTGCGCCGGTATCCCGTCACCACAGGACTGACGATGTCGGCAACAAAACCCAGGCTGCGCTCCACCCAATGGTTCGGCACGAATGACAAGAACGGCTTCATGTACCGGAGCTGGATGAAGAACCAGGGCATCCCCGATCACGAGTTCGACGGCCGGCCGGTCATCGGCATCTGCAACACGTGGTCCGAACTGACGCCGTGCAACGCGCACTTCCGCAAGCTCGCCGAGCACGTGAAACGCGGGATTTCCGAGGCGGGCGGCTTCCCGGTCGAGTTCCCGGTGTTCTCGAACGGCGAATCGAACCTGCGGCCGTCGGCGATGCTCACCCGCAACCTCGCGTCGATGGACGTCGAGGAGGCGATTCGCGGCAACCCGATCGACGCGGTCGTGCTGCTCGCCGGTTGCGACAAGACGACGCCCGCGCTGCTGATGGGCGCGGCGAGCTGCGACGTGCCGGCGATCGTCGTGTCGGGCGGGCCGATGCTGAACGGCAAGCTGGAAGGCAAGAACATCGGTTCGGGCACGGCCGTGTGGCAGCTGCACGAAGCGCTGAAGGCCGGCGAGATCGACCTGCATCACTTCCTGTCGGCCGAAGCCGGCATGTCGCGCTCGGCCGGCACCTGCAACACGATGGGCACCGCGTCGACGATGGCGTGCATGGCCGAGGCGCTCGGCGTCACGCTGCCGCACAACGCGGCGATTCCGGCCGTCGATTCGCGCCGCTACGTGCTCGCGCACATGTCGGGCATCCGCATCGTCGAGATGGCGCTCGAAGGGCTCGTGCTGTCGAAGGTGCTGACGCGCGCCGCGTTCGAGAACGCGATCCGCGCGAACGCGGCGATCGGCGGCTCGACCAATGCGGTGATTCACCTGAAGGCGATCGCGGGCCGCATCGGCGTGCCGCTCGAACTCGAGGACTGGATGCGCATCGGCCGCGACACGCCGACGATCGTCGACCTGATGCCGTCGGGCCGCTTCCTGATGGAGGAGTTCTATTACGCGGGCGGGCTGCCGGCCGTGCTGCGCCGGCTCGGCGAAGGCGGGCTGCTGCCGAACCCGGACGCGTTGACGGTGAACGGCAAATCGCTGTGGGACAACGTGCGCGAAGCGCCGAACTACGACGACGAAGTGATTCGCCCGCTCGACCGGCCGCTGATCGCGGACGGCAGCATCCGCATCCTGCGCGGCAATCTCGCGCCGCGCGGCGCGGTGCTGAAGCCGTCGGCGGCGAGCCCCGAGCTGCTCAAGCATCGCGGCCGCGCGGTCGTGTTCGAGAACCTCGAACACTACAAGGCCACGATCAACGACGAAGCGCTCGACGTCGACGCGAGCTCCGTACTCGTGCTGAAGAACTGCGGGCCGCGCGGTTATCCGGGCATGGCCGAGGTCGGCAACATGGGGCTGCCGCCGAAGCTGCTGCGCCAGGGCGTGAAGGACATGGTGCGGATTTCCGACGCGCGGATGAGCGGCACCGCGTACGGCACGGTCGTGCTGCACGTCGCGCCGGAGGCCGCCGCCGGCGGGCCGCTCGCGGCGGTGCGCAACGGCGACTGGATCGAGCTCGACTGCGAGGCCGGCACGCTGCATCTCGACATCACGGATGACGAACTGCAGCGCCGCCTGTCGGACGTCGATCCGACCGCGGCGCCGGGCGTGGCCGGCCAGCTCGGCAAGGGCGGCTACGCGCGGCTGTACATCGATCATGTGCTGCAGGCCGACGAGGGGTGCGATCTCGATTTCCTGGTCGGCACGCGCGGCGCGGACGTGCCGAGCCATTCGCATTGAGCGGCAGGCGCGAAACGAGGCACAGGTGAAGCAGGACAGACCGGCGACGACACCGGCGCAGCCCATCCATGGAGACACGATGACGACGACGCAGCACCCGTCCGCGACACCGGCCGCGGCTCAAGCCGGACCGTCGGCCGCCGTCGACGAACGGCAGTTGATGCGCACGCTCACGCGCAGGCTGGTGCCGTTTCTCGCATTGATCTACGTGGTGGCCTATGTCGACCGCACGGTCGTCGGCTTCGCGAAGCTGCACATGAACGCGGCCGTCGGCCTGAGCGACGCGGCGTACGGGCTCGGCGCGGGCCTGTTCTTCATCGGCTATTTCCTGTGCGAGGTGCCGAGCAATCTCGCGCTCGGCCGCTTCGGCGCACGCGTGTGGTTCGCGCGCATTCTCGCGACGTGGGGCGTGATCACGATGGCGATGGTGCTCGTGCAGGGGCCGGCCAGTTTCTATGCGTTGCGCTTCCTGCTCGGCGCGGCCGAAGCCGGCCTGTATCCGGGCATCCTGTATTTCCTCACGCAGTGGTTTCCGATGCGCGGCCGCGCGCGCGTGATCGGGCTGCTCGTGCTCGCGCAGCCGGTCGCCGGCATCGTGACGGGGCCGCTCGCGGGTTGGCTGCTGTCGACGCATGGGCTGTTCGGGCTGTCGAACTGGCAGACGCTGTTCGTCGTCAGCGGCCTGCCGGCCGTGCTGCTCGTGTGGCCGACGCTGCGGCTGCTGCCCGAATCGCCGGACCGCGCGCGCTGGCTGAACGATGACGAGCGGCGCTGGATCGCGCGCCAGCTCGCCGCCGATCGCGACACGTACCGCCCCGACGCACACCGCAATCCGCTCGCCACGCTGGCCGACCGGCGCGTGCTGCTGCTCGCGGCGCTGTTCCTGCCGTTCCCGCTGTGCATCTACGGGCTGTCGCTGTGGCTGCCGACGATCATTCACGCGTTCGGCGCGGGCGACGCGGCCACCGGCCTGCTGTCCGCCGTGCCGTACCTGTTCGCGGTGATCGGGCTGCTGGTCGTGCCGCGTCATTCGGATCGCACGCGCGAACGCTACTGGCACATCGTCGTCGTGTCGGCCGCCGCGGCGCTGACGATGGCCGCGAGCGCATGGGTGCGGCAGCCTGCACTGCAGTTCCTGTTCATCTGCCTCACGGCGTTCTCGCTTTACTCGATCCAGGCCGTCGTCTGGGCGCTGCCCGGCGAATTCCTGACCGGGACGAGCGCGGCGGTCGGCATCGCCGCGATCAATTCGCTCGCGAATCTCGGCGGTTATGTCGGACCGTACGGCATCGGCCTGATCAAGCAGGCGACCGGCAGCCTCGCGGCCGGCCTGTATTTCCTCGCGGCGACGCTGCTGTTCGCGGTGCTGATCACGTTCGTGGTCCGCGCGACGCTGCGCGCGCCGCAGCCGGCCGCGGGCGCGCTTGCCCGCGAATCCTGAACGCTTTGTTTTCCGGCTGAACGCCGATTCGACCGACGCAGGACCAGAACATGACATCGAGCAGCACGCCGCGCTATCGCGGCATCTTCCCCGTCGTCCCGACGACGTTTTCCGACACCGGCGAGCTCGATCTCGCGAGCCAGAAGCGCGCGGTCGATTTCATGATCGACGCGGGCTCGGACGGGCTGTGCATCCTCGCGAACTTCTCCGAGCAGTTCGCGATCGCCGATGACGAGCGCGACGTGCTCACGCGCACGATCCTCGAACACGTGGCGGGCCGCGTGCCGGTGATCGTCACGACGTCGCACTACAGCACGCAGGTGTGCGCGGCGCGCAGCCTGCGCGCGCAGCAGCTCGGCGCGGCGATGGTGATGGCGATGCCGCCGTATCACGGCGCGACGTTCCGCGTGCCCGAGGCGCAGATCTGCGATTTCTATGCACGCGTGTCCGACGCGATCGAGATCCCGATCATGATCCAGGATGCGCCCGCGAGCGGCACGGCGCTGTCGGCGCCGTTCCTCGCGCGGATGGCGCGGGAGATCGAGCAGGTCGCGTACTTCAAGATCGAGACGCCCGGTGCGGCGAACAAGCTGCGCGAGCTGATCCGGCTCGGCGGCGATGCGGTCGAGGGGCCGTGGGACGGCGAGGAGGCGATCACGCTGCTCGCCGACCTGCATGCCGGCGCGACCGGCGCGATGACGGGCGGCGCATATCCGGACGGCATCCGGCCGATCCTCGAAGCATGGCGCGAAGGGCGCCACGACGACGCGTACGCGCGCTACCAGGCGTGGCTGCCGCTGATCAATCACGAGAACCGCCAGTCCGGGATCCTCACCGCGAAGGCGCTGATGCGCGAAGGCGGCGTGATCGCGTGCGAGCGGCCGCGGCATCCGATGCCGGAACTGCATCCGGACACGCGCGCGGAACTGCTCGCGATCGCGCGCCGGCTCGATCCGCTCGTGCTGCGCTGGGCCCACTGAGCGATATGCGAAGGAGGAATGCACGATGAGCAAGCAGGTTACGCTGGGCGTCGTCGGGATCGGCAAGATCGCGCGCGACCAGCATCTTCCGGCGATCGCCGCCGAACCGGGTTTCGCGCTGACCGCGTGCGCGAGCCGCCACGCGGAAGTCACCGGCGTGCGCAACTATCAGGACCTGCGCGCGTTGCTGGCCGCCGAGCCGGAGCTCGACGCGGTGTCGCTGTGCGCGCCGCCGCAGGTGCGCTACGCTCAGGCGCGCGCCGCGCTCGAAGCCGGCAAGCACGTGATGCTCGAGAAGCCGCCGGGCGCGACGCTCGGCGAAGTGGCCGTGCTGGAGGCGCTCGCGCGCGAGCGCGGCCTCACGCTGTTCGCGACCTGGCATTCGCGCTGCGCGAGCGCGGTGGAGCCCGCACGCGCGTGGCTCGCGACGCGCACGATCCGCGCGGTGCAGGTGCGCTGGAAGGAGGACGTGCGGCGCTGGCATCCGGGGCAGCAGTGGATCTGGGAGCCCGGCGGCCTCGGTGTGTTCGATCCGGGCATCAACGCGCTGTCGATCGTCACGCGGATCCTGCCGCGCGAGCTCGTGCTGCGCGAGGCGACGCTGTTCGTGCCGAGCGACGTGCAGACGCCGATCGCGGCCGAACTCGATTGCGCGGATACCGACGGCGTGCCCGTGCGCGCGGAATTCGACTGGCGGCACGGCCCGGTCGAGCAATGGGAGATCGCGGTCGATACGGCCGACGGCGTGCTCGCGATCAGCCGCGGCGGCGCGCAATTGTCGATCGACGGCGAGCCGGTCGAGATCGGCCCCGAGCGCGAGTATCCTGCGCTGTACGCGCAGTTCCGCGCGCTGATCGCGCGCGGCGAAAGCGACGTCGACGTGCGGCCGCTGCGGCTCGTCGCCGACGCGTTTCTGTTCGGCCGGCGCGTCCAGACCGACGCGTTCGGCCGCTGAACGTGCCGGCACGCTTCGCCGCGACCGCGCACGACAAATGATGAAGACCCAAATCGATACCAGGAGACACCACATGACCCGCACGACTCACACGATTCGCCGACACACCCTGCGCGCGCTGCTGGCCGCGCTTTGCATCGCGCCGCTCGGCATGCAGGGCGCCGCGCGCGCCGACGCGCCGCTGAAGATCGGCTTCCTGGTGAAAATGCCCGAGCAGGCATGGTTCATCAACGAGCAGAACGCGGCGTCCGCGCTCGGCCAGAAGGAGAATTTCTCGGTCGTGAAGATCGGCACGCCCGACGGCGAGAAGGTGCTGGCCGCGATCGACAACCTCGGCTCGCAGGGCGCGCAGGGCTTCGTGATCTGTGCACCCGACGTGCGCCTCGGCCCGGCGATCGCCTTGCGCGCGAAGCGCTACAACATGAAGTTCGTGACGGTCGACGACCAGCTCGTCGATTCGAGCGGCAAGCCGCTCGCGAACGTGCCGCACCTCGGGATGTCGGCGACCAAGATCGGCAACCAGGTCGGCCAGGCGATCGCCGACGAGATGAAGCGGCGCGGCTGGAAGCCCGAGGAAGTCGGCGCGCTGCGGGTCACGAACTACGAGCTGCCGACCGCGAAGCTGCGCACCGACGGCGCGACGCAGGCGCTGCTCGCGAACGGCTTCCGCAAGGAGAACATCTTCGACGCGCCGCAGAAGACGACCGACGACGAAGGCGGCTTCAGCGCGGCCGCGCCGGTGCTCGCGCGGCATCCGAACGTGAAGAAATGGGTGATCTACGCGTTGAACGAGGAAACCGTGCTCGGCGCGGTGCGCGCGACCGAGCAGCTGCACATCCCGGCGGCCGACGTGATCGGCGTCGGCATCAACGGCGCGGGCGAAGCGTTCGCCGAGTTCCAGAAGAAGGAGCCGACCGGCTTCTACGGGACGATCGCGGTCAGCTCGACGAACCACGGCAAGGACAGCACGCAGAACCTCGTCGACTGGATCCGCAACGGCAAGACGCCGGCGGCCGACACGCAGACGAGCGGCAAGCTGATGACGCGCGCGAACTGGCAGGCCGTGCGCGCCGAGCTGGGCATCTGAGCACGCGGGGCGAAAACGCAATGACGATGCAGACGATGACGGCCGTGTCCCGCCACGACGACGCTGAAGCCGGCGCGGCCGCCGGCCCGCTGCTCGCGCTCGACGGCATCACGGTGACGTTCCCGGGCGTGCGTGCGCTCGACGCCGTGTCGCTGTCGGTGCGCGCGGGCGAAGTGCACGGGCTGATGGGCGAGAACGGCGCGGGGAAATCGACGCTGCTGAAAGTGCTGTCCGGCGTGAACCAGCCGCAGGCCGGCACGCTGACGCTGAACGGCACGGTGCAGCGCTTCGCGTCGACGCGTGCCGCGCTCGAAGCCGGCATCGCGATCATCTACCAGGAGCTGCATCTGGTGCCCGAGCTGACGGTCGCCGAGAACCTGATGCTCGGGCAGTTGCCGAGCCGGCTCGGCGTGGTCGACGAGCGCGCGCTCGCCGCGCGTGCGCTCGATGCGCTGGAGCGGCTCGGCGAGCATATCGATCCGGGCATTCCGGTGAAGTATCTGTCGATCGGCCAGCGCCAGATGATCGAGATCGGCAAGGCACTGATGCGCGACGCGCGCGTGATCGCGTTCGACGAACCGACGAGCTCGCTCTCCGCGCGCGAGACCACGCAGCTGTTCCGGATCATCCGCGCGCTGCGCGCGGAAGGCCGCGCGATCATCTACGTCACGCACCGGATGGAGGAAGTCTACGAACTGTGCGACCGCGTGACCGTGTTTCGCGACGGCCGCCGGATCGACACGTTCGATTCGGTCGCCGATCTCGATCGCGACCGGCTGATCGGCTGCATGGTCGGCCGCTCGATCGAGGACGTGTACGGTTACCGGCCGCGCGCGGCCGGCGACGTGCTGATCGAGGCAAAGGGGCTGGCGGGCCCCGGGCTGTCCGAGCCCGTGTCGTTCACCGCGCGACGCGGCGAGATCGTCGGCTTTTTCGGGCTCGTCGGCGCGGGCCGTTCGGAGCTGATGAAGCTGCTGTACGGCGCGGCGCGCCCGAGCGCCGGGCACGTCGAGCTGGGCGGGCGGCGCGTCGCGTTTGCCAGCCCGCGCGACGCGGTGCGCGCCGGCATCGCGCTGTGCCCGGAAGACCGCAAGCAGGAAGGCATCGTCGCGATCGCGTCGGTGGCCGACAACCTGAACATCAGCGCGCGCCGGCATTTCAGCCCGGCGCGCATGCTGCTCGACGCGCGGCGCGAGCGCGAGCTCGCGCAACGCTACATCGAGCGGCTCGCGATCAAGACCCGCGACGGCGACACGCCGATCGGCGCGCTGTCCGGCGGCAACCAGCAGAAGGTCGTGCTGGCGCGCTGGCTGGCCGAGCGCATCGACGTGTTCCTGATGGACGAGCCGACGCGCGGCATCGACGTCGGCGCGCGCGCGGAAATCTACAACCTGTTCTACGAACTCGCGGAAGCGGGCCGCACGGTGATCCTCGTGTCGAGCGATCTGGCCGAAGTGATCGGCGTGTCGGACCGGATCATCGTGATGAAGGAAGGACGGATCGCGGGCGAAGTGGAGAAGGCGCAGGCGACGCCCGACGCGCTGATCAAGCTCGCGCTGCCGCGCTAGCGGCTTGCTGTTCAACCGGAATGCAAAAGATATGAGCCAGGCAATGCAACCCCAACGTACTTCCCCGTCCCCCGATGCCGCTCCCATGAGGGCGCGCGGAGGCGTGTGGCAGCTGATCAACCGCTCCGGCATCGTGATGGTGTTTCTCGTGCTGTTCGCGACGCTGTCGCTGACGGTGCCGGACTTCCTCACGCCGCGCAACATCCAGGGCCTGCTGCTGTCGGTCACGCTGATCGGCTCGATCGCGGTGACGATGATGTTCGTGCTCGCGCTCGGCGAGGTCGACCTGTCGGTCGCGTCGATCGTCGCGTTCTCGGGCGTCGTCGCGTCGACGCTGATCACCGCGACGCACAGCGTGCTGTTCGGCATCGTGGCCGGCGTGCTCGCGGGCGGCGCGGTCGGGCTCGTGAACGGCGTGCTGATCGCGCGCTACCGGATCAATTCGCTGATCGTCACGCTCGCGATGATGGAAGTCGTGCGCGGGCTCGCGTTCATCACGTCGAACGGCGACGCGGTGATGATCTCCGAGGAACGTTTCTTCGAACTCGGGTCCGGCTCGTTCCTCGGCATTTCGTATCCGATCTGGAGCAACATCATCGGCTTCGTCGTGTTCGGCTTCCTGCTGCGCAAGACGGTGTTCGGCAAGAACGTGCTGGCCGTCGGCGGCAACGGCGAGGCCGCGCTGCTCGCGGGGCTGCCGGTGATGCGCATCAAGATCACCGTGTTCGTGCTGCAGGGGCTCGTGACGGGATTTGCCGGCGTGATGCTCGCGTCGCGGATGAGCCTCGGCGATCCGAAGACGTCGGTCGGCCTCGAACTCGGCGTGATCTCCGCGTGCGTGCTCGGCGGCGTGTCGCTGACGGGCGGTGTCGCGACGATTTCCGGCGTGCTGGTGGGTGTGCTGATCATGGGCTCCGTGCAGGATGCGATGAGCCTGCTGAACGTGCCGACGTTTTACCAATATCTGATACGCGGCGGAATTCTGTTGCTCGCGGTGCTGTTCGACCAGTATCGTCGCAACCAGCGGCGCGCGATGAAGATCTGACCGGTAGCGCGTCGCCCGCGAAAGCGATGGATCCATGCGACAGATATCGGGAGACGGCATGCAACAGACTCATCCGGCCGCGTCGGCGACGCTGCTGGCCGACAGCCGCAACGCGCTCGGCGAAGGCGCGACGTGGTGCGATGCGACGCACGCGCTGTACTGGACGGACATCGAAGGCGCGCGGTTGTGGCGATGCCGCGCGGACGGTTCGGACCTCGCGCACTGGCCGATGCCCGAGCGGCTCGCGTGTTTCGCGCTGACCGGCGATCCGGACGTGCTGCTCGTCGGGCTCGCGACGCATCTCGCGTTCTTCGACCTGCGCAGCGGTGCGTTCACGCGCATCGTCGACGTCGAATCCGATCTGCCGACGCGGCTGAACGACGGCCGCTGCGATCCGTTCGGCGCGTTCGTGTTCGGGATGAAGGACGAAGGCGGCGAGCCGCCGCGTGCGGTTGGTGGCTTCTATCGGCTCAATGCCGACCTCACGCTCGAACGGCTCGCGTTGCCGGCGGCGGCGATCGCGAACAGCATCGCGTTCTCGCCGGACGGTTCGAAGATGTATTTCTGCGATTCGCTGGTGCGCGAGATTTTCGTTTGCGATTACCGCGCGGGCGGCGACGTCGCGAACGTGCGGCCGTTCGCGCGCCTGACCGATGCGAACGGCGACCCGGACGGTTCGACGATCGATCGCGACGGCGGCCTGTGGAACGCGCAGTGGGGCGGCAGGCGGGTGGTGCGCTACGGGCCGGATGGCGTCGAGACGGAGCGCGTCGACGTGCCGACCGCGCAGCCGAGCTGCGCGGCGCTCGACGGCGAAGGCCGCCTGTACGTGACGAGCGCGCGCGTCGGGTTGAGCGACGACGCGCTGGCCAGCGACGCGCATGCGGGCGGCGTGTTCGTCGCGCAGACGCGGCATGCGGGGCTGCCGACCGCGCGGTTCATGCCGACGCGCGCAACCTGAGCGCCACGGTGCGGCCGGCGGACGCGGCATCGGCGCGTGACCGCGCCGGCCGCCGCGCCGCGATCGGTGCATTCACCACTCGGCGCGTCACTCGCGCGGCGCGTCGAGCCCCAGCCCCAGCAACGCCACTGCGTTGTCCTTCAGGATCAGCGGATGCACGTCGGGCCGGAACCCGGCGCCGTGGAAATCTTCCAGCCAGCGATCCGGCCGTATCAGCGGAAAATCCGACGCGAACAGCACCTTGTGCCTGAGCAGCGTGTTCGCATACTTGATCAGCTCCGGCGAGAAATACTTCGGCGACCATCCCGACAGATCGATGTAGACGTTCGGCTTGTGCAGCGCGATCGACAGCGCCTGCTCCTGCCACGGCCACGACGGGTGCGCGATCACGATCTTCATGTCCGGAAAGTCAGCCGCGACGTCGTCGAGGTGAATCGGTTCGGAGTACTTCAGACGCAGCCCGCCGCCGCCGCGCATGCCCGATCCCATCCCCGAATGGCCGCTGTGGAACACGGCCGGCAGCCCGTGTTCGGCGATCACCTCGTAGATCGGATACGCGAGCCGGTCGTTCGGAAAGCACCCCTGCATCGTCGGGTGGAACTTGAAGCCCTTTACGCCGTGTTCTTCGATCAGTCGGCGTGCCTCGCGTGCGCCGAAGCGGCCCTTGTGCGGATCGATGCTCGCGAACGCGATCATGACGTCGGCATTGTCCTGCGCGAATTGCGCGATCTCCTCGTTCGGAATGCGGCGCCGACCGATGTTCGTCTCGCAGTCGACGGTGAACATCACGAAGCCGATGCGGCGCTCGCGGTAATACGCGATCGTCTCCGGAATCGTCGGCCGGCGGCCTTGTTTCAGCACCGTGCCGAAGTACTTGTCGGCCGCGTCGTCGAATGCCTTCGCGAACAGGTCGGGCGGCTGGCAGCACGACACTTCGGCATGCACGTGCGTGTCGATGGCGATCAGGTTGCGGATGTCCAAGCGTGTCTCCTCATGTCGTGAAGCGCGGGCGCCGCGCGGCGCGAAACCGCGCGTTCGCGCCCGTTTAGGGGTTTGTCCCGAGCCGCTTCCATTCTACTTTACATATCAGGCTACCTGATAGTAAATTGGCGTCGAGTCGCGCAGGGCGGCACTGTCATTGGAGAACGAAGATGAGTTACGAAGGTCGCTGGAAAACGGTGAAGGTCGCGGTCGAGGGCGGGATCGCGTGGGTCACGCTGAACCGTCCGGACAAGCGCAACGCGATGAGCCCGACGCTGAACACGGAGATGATCGACGTGCTGGAAGCGGTCGAGCTCGACGCCGAAGCGCAGGTGCTCGTGCTGACCGGCGAGGGCGACGCATGGACGGCCGGGATGGACCTGAAGGAGTATTTCCGCGAAGTGGACGCGGGCCCGGAGATCCTGCAGGAAAAGATCCGCCGCGACGCGAGCCGCTGGCAGTGGCAGCTGCTGCGCATGTATTCGAAGCCGACGATCGCGATGGTCAACGGCTGGTGCTTCGGCGGCGGTTTCTCGCCGCTCGTCGCGTGCGATCTCGCGATCGCGGCCGACGAAGCCGTGTTCGGCCTGTCGGAGATCAACTGGGGCATCCCGCCGGGCAACCTCGTCAGCAAGGCGATGGCGGACACGGTCGGGCATCGCGAGGCGCTGTACTACATCATGACCGGCGATACCTTCACCGGGCCGCAGGCCGCGAAGATGGGGCTCGTCAACAAGAGCGTGCCGCGTGCGCAACTGCGCGACGAAGTGCTTGCACTCGCCGCGAAGCTGCTCGACAAGAATCCGGTCGTGATCCGCAATGCGAAGCACGGCTTCAAGCGCTGCCGCGAACTGACGTGGGAGCAGAACGAGGACTACCTGTACGCGAAGCTCGACCAGGCGAACTATCGCGATCCGGAAGGCGGCCGCGAGCAGGGCCTCAAGCAGTTCCTCGACGACAAGAGCATCAAGCCGGGCCTGCAGGCGTACAAGCGCTGACGCGCGACGCGGCACGCAACGGGAATGAGCGGAGACAGCGAAATGCACGAAGTGAGTTTGTTGATCGACGGCGTGTCGCGCGGCACGTCGGACGGCGGCACGTTCGACCGGATCGATCCGGCGACGGGACAGGTGGCGTCGCGCGCCGCCGCGGCGACGCTCGCCGATGCGGATGCCGCGGTCGCGGCGGCCGCGCGCGCGTTTCCCGCGTGGGCGGCGCTCGCGCCGACCGAGCGCCGCCGGCGGCTGCTCGCGGCGGCCGACCGGATGGACGCGCGCGCCGGCGAATTCATCGAGACCGGCCGTGCGGAAACCGGCGCGATGGCGAACTGGTACGGCTTCAACGTGATGCTCGCGGCGAACATGCTGCGCGAGGCCGCCGCGATGACGACGCAGATCGACGGCGCGGTGATCCCGTCCGACGTGCCGGGCAACCTCGCGATGGCCGTGCGCCAGCCGTGCGGCGTCGTGCTCGGCATCGCGCCGTGGAACGCGCCGGTGATCCTCGCGACCCGCGCGCTCGCGATGCCGCTCGCGTGCGGCAACACGGTCGTGCTGAAGGCGTCCGAAGGCTGCCCGGGCGTGCACCGGCTGATCGGCAGCGTGCTGCATGACGCGGGGCTCGGCGATGGCGTCGTCAACGTGATCACGCATGCGCCGCAGGACGCACCGGCGATCGTCGAACGGCTGATCGCGAACCCGGCGGTGCGGCGCGTCAACTTCACCGGGTCGACGCGCGTCGGCCGGATCGTCGCGACGCTCGCCGCGCAGCACCTGAAGCCGGCGCTGCTCGAACTCGGCGGCAAGGCGCCGGTGCTCGTGCTCGACGACGCGGATCTCGATGCGGCGGTCGACGCGGTCGCGTTCGGCGCGTTCTTCAACCAGGGCCAGATCTGCATGTCGACCGAGCGCGTGATCGTCGACCGGAACGTCGCCGATGCGTTCGTCGAGCGGCTCGTCGCGAAGGCGCGTACGCTGAAGGCCGGCAACCCGGCCGCACCGGGCGTCGTGCTCGGCACGCTGGAAAGCGCGTCGGCCGCGCAGCGCATCGCGGCGCTGGTCGCCGACGCACGCGCGCACGGCGCGGCGTTGCCGCTCGGCTGCGAAGTCGACGGCGCGGTGATGCAGCCGACGATCGTCGACGGCGTCACGCGCGACATGAAGCTCTATGCGGACGAATCGTTCGGGCCGGTCGTGACCGTGCAGCGCGTCGATGGCGACGAAGCGGCGCTGGCGGCCGCGAACGACAGCGAATACGGGCTGTCGGCCGCGGTGTTCAGCCGCGACATCGCGCGCGCGATGCAGGTCGCGAAACGGATCGAGTCGGGCATCTGCCACATCAACGGCCCGACCGTGCACGACGAGGCGCAGATGCCGTTCGGCGGCATGAAGGCGAGCGGCTACGGCCGGTTCGGCAGCAAGGCGTCGATTGCCGAATTCACCGACCTGCGCTGGATCACCGTGCAGACCGCGCCGCGCCACTACCCGATCTGAGCGGGCCGCCGCGCAGCGGCAACGACAACGACACAATGAAGTTCCCGCCGCGCGTCGCGAACGCGCCGGCGGAACCGACTGGAGACAGACCTTGGATGCGGATCCGACCCAACTGCACGGCATCGCCGCCGCGCAGCCGGCCCCCGCCGGCTACCGCCCCGTCGCGATCGGCGCGGCGCCGCCCGACATCGCGCAACGCGACGGCTGCTGGACCCTGCGTGCATCGACCGCGCTCGGCGCATATCCGCGCCGGCTGACCGACCGGCTCGTCAGCGGCGCGCAAGCGCACCCGGACCGCTGGCTCGTCGCGCGGCGCGGCCCCGACGGCGCGTGGATCGGCATCAGCTATGCGCAGATGCTCGAACGCGCACGCGCGATTGGCCAGGCACTGCTCGATCGCGGGCTGTCGGCCGAGCGGCCGGTCGCGATCCTGTCCGGCAACGATCTCGAACACCTGCAGGTCGCGTTCGGCGCGCTATGGGCCGGCATTCCGTATGCACCGCTGTCGCCTGCGTATTCGCTCGTGTCGAGCGACTACGGCAAGCTTCGCCATGCGCTGGCGCTGCTGACGCCGGGGCTCGTGTTTGCCGCCGACGGCGACGCGTTCCGTGCCGCGCTCGATGCGACGGTGCCGCCCGACGTCGAGCGCGTGGTCGTGTCGGCGGCGGACGGGATGCGCGGCGTCACGCGCCTCGCGTCGCTGCTCGACACCGCGCCGGGCAGCGTCGACGCCGCGCACGATGCGATAACCGGCGATACGATCGCCAAGTTCCTGTTCACGTCCGGTTCGACGCGGCTGCCGAAGGCGGTGCCGACCACGCACCGGATGCTGTGCAGCAACCAGCAGATGCTGCTCGAAACGTTTCCGCAATTCGGCATCGAGCCGCCGGTGCTGGTCGACTGGCTGCCGTGGAACCACACGTTCGGCGGCAGCCACAACGTGGGGATTGCGCTGTACAACGGCGGCACGCTGTATATCGACGACGGCAAGCCGGTCGCCGGCAAGTTCGACGAGACGCTGCGCAACCTGCGCGAGATCGCGCCGACGGTGTACTTCAACGTGCCGAAAGGCTGGGAGGAACTGACCGCCGCGCTTGAAACGGACGCGGCGCTGCGCGAGACCTTCTTCTCGCGCGTGAAGATGTATTTCTTCGCGGGCGCGGGGCTGTCGCAGGCGGCATGGGACCGGCTCGAGCGCGTGACGCTCGCTCACTGCGGCGAGCGGATCCGGATCATGGCCGGCCTCGGGATGACCGAGGCCGCGCCGTCGTGCATGTTCACCACCGGGCCGATGTCGGGCGCCGGGTACATCGGCCTGCCCGCGCCCGGCTGCGACGCGAAGCTGGTGCCGGTCGACGGCAAGCTCGAGGCGCGCTTTCGCGGGCCGAACGTGATGGCCGGCTACTGGCGCGCGGGCCGCGACGACGCGCGCGAGGTGTTCGACGACGAAGGCTATTACCGCAGCGGCGATGCGGTGCGCTTCGTCGACCCGCAGCGTCCGGAGATCGGGCTGATGTTCGACGGCCGCATCGCCGAGGATTTCAAGCTGTCGACGGGGACCTTCGTGAGCGTCGGGCCGATGCGCGCGCGGATCGTGTCGAACGGCGCGCCGTATGTGCAGGACGCGGTCGTGACCGGAATGAACCGCGACGACGTCGGCGCGATGATCTTTCCGCGCATCGACGATTGCCGCCGCCTCGCGGGCGCGGGGCCGGACGCCGACGTGCGCGCCGTGCTGCAGGCGCCGGCCGTGCGCGCGTTTTTCGCGGACCTGCTGCAGCGGTTGAACCGCGACGCGACCGGCAGCGCGACGTTCATCACGCGGCTGTGTCTGCTCGATACGCCGCCGTCGCTCGATCTCGGCGAAATCACCGACAAGGGTTCGATCAACCAGCGTGCGGTGCTGACGCAGCGCGCGGCGCTGATCGAGGCGATGTATGCGCGCGACGCGGCCGATGCGGGCGTGATCGTTGCCGGCGCGGCGCGCTGATGTCGAGCGTCGTGCCGCACCGCCATGCGGCGGCGGTGCGGCACGCGGTCAGCACGGCAGCGCGTTCCTGGTCGATCAGTGGGTAAACCCCGATCGAAACCGCCGAATCGGGTCCGTGTTGTATACGGTGCTCCGGACGCCGCGATGCGGGCGTGCCCGCCATGCGGGCCGCGTGAGGTAAGATGGCCCGCGATCTTCCTCCCGACACCTTCATGAGTTCGACACCCGTCAAACCGGCCGGCGCGAAACGCGCTGCCCGTGCCACCGAGGCCAGGCCGCCCGTGCGTGCCCAGCAGCGGCTGACCTACCTGATCGGCAATCTCGATCGGCTGCTGCGCCGCCTGATGAGCGATGCGCTCGCACCGCTCGGCGTGACGCTCGCGCAATACACGGCGCTGTCGGTGCTCGAGGCGCGCGGCGCGCTGTCCAACGCGCAGCTCGCGGTGCGCTCGTTCATCACGCCGCAATCCGCGAACGAGGTGATGGTCGCGATGGCGGCCCGCGGCTTCGTCACGCGCGAGGCCGATCCGAATCATGGCCGCGTGATCCTGCTGCGCCTGACCGACGAAGGTTCGGCGATCCTGCGCGAATGCGAACGGGTGCTGCGGCCGCTCGAGCGCCGAATGCTCGGCGACGACCTCACCGCCGCCGACGCCGCGCAGGTCCAGCGCACGCTCGAACTGTTCGTGCGCAACCTGCGCGACTGAACCACACTTTCGTTTCATTCGTCGTTCCGCACGGCCTTGCCCGGCCGGCTTCCGCGCGCGTTGCGGGTTAACACCGGCGCGCAACACACTTGAAATATCAGGTTACCTGTTATTAAATCATTCCGTCCTTCGATGGGATGACGGTCCGCACGACCGGCTGGTCGCGCGGATTTTATTTCGGACAATGAATCAGGTTACCTGATAATTTATGGTGCATGGTCCGATCACGACAAAGACACCGCGCATGCGTCCTGGCATGACGCGCAGTACAAGGTTTGGAGACGACATGGACACTTCCGTTGCCGAGAGGCCGGCCGTCGCGACGACGCTCGGTCTGTGTTTCGCGATCGCGCTGCTCGAGGGGCTCGACCTGCAGTCGGTCGGCGTCGCCGCGCCGCGCATGGCTCACGAGTTCGGGCTCACGGTTTCGCAGATGGGGCTCGCGTTCAGCGCCGGCACGTTCGGCCTGCTGCCGGGCGCGATGCTCGGCGGGTGGCTCGCCGACCGGATCGGCCGCAAGCACGTGCTGATCGCGTCGGTCTGCCTGTTCGGGCTGCTGTCGATCGCGACCGCGCAGGTGTCGAGCTTCGCGATGCTGGTCGTCGTGCGCGCGCTGACCGGCCTCGGCCTCGGCGGCGCGATGCCGAACCTGATCGCGCTGTCGTCCGAAGCGGCCGACGCGCGCTCGCGCAGCAGCGCGGTCGCCGTGATGTACTGCGGCATTCCGTTCGGCGGCGTGATCGCGTCGTTGATCGGCGTGCTGCTGGCCGGCGACACCGAGTGGCGGCACATCTTCTACGTCGGCGGCATCGGGCCGCTGCTGCTCGCTCCGCTGCTGCTCGCGCTGCTGCCGGAATCGCGCGCGTTCCTCGACGTCAGCGCATCGGGCGCTGCGCGCCCGAGCGTCGCGCACACGCTGTTCGGCGGCGCACGCACGGGCACCACGCTCGCGCTCTGGCTCAGCTATTTCTGCACGCTGATCGTGCTGTATTTCCTGCTGAACTGGCTGCCGTCGCTGATGGCGGCGAAGGGGCTCGCGCGCAGCCAGGCCGGGATCGTGCAGATCTTCTTCAACATCGGCAGCGGCCTCGGCGTGCTCGGCATCGGCATGTCGATGGACCGGATGCGGCCGTCGCGGGTCGTCGGCGGCATGTACGCGGGGATCGTGCTGTCGCTCGCCGCGCTCGCGATCGCGCCCGGGCTCGTATGGCTGTCCGCCGCGGCGTTCGCGGCCGGGATGTTCGTCGTCGGCGGCCAGTCGGTGCTGTATGCGCTGGCCGCGATGTACTACCCGACCGCGATGCGCGGCACCGGCGTCGGCTCCGCGGTCGCGGTGGGCCGGCTCGGCTCCGTGGTCGGCCCGCTCGCGGCGGCCGAGCTGCTCGCGATGGGCCGCAGCGCGTCGGTCGTGATCGGCGCGAGCATCCCCGTCACGCTGGTCGCCGCCGTCGCGGCGCTGGTGCTGATCCGCAGGCCGCAGGCACACGACTGAGTTTGTTTACTTTCACCCACGAGCGCCGGCAGAGCGCGATATCGACGCAGGTCTGGAGACACTAACCATGAAGCACACCAAAGCCTTGCTGGCAGCCGGCGCATGCGCGCTGGCCGCGACGAGCGCGCACGCGCAATCGAGCGTGACGCTGTACGGGATCATCGACACCGGCGTCGAATACGTGTCGCACGCGAACGCGGCCGGCGATCACGTGGTGCGGATGCCGGGCGTGACCGGCGAGATGCCGTCGCGCTGGGGCCTGCGCGGCAACGAGGATCTCGGCGGCGGCTACCAGGCCGTGTTCGTGCTCGAAAGCGGCTTCAACGTGCGCGGCGGCGATCTCGGCCAAGGCGGGCGGCTGTTCGGGCGGCAGGCATTCGTCGGGCTGAAGGGCGGTTTCGGCACGCTCGCGTTCGGCCGCCAGTACACGATGACCTACCTCGCGCTGCAGGGCGCGGACATCATTGGTCCCGACATCTACGGGCTCGGCTCGTTCGACGCGTACGTGCCGAACGGCCGCGCCGACAACGCGGTGACCTACATCGGCACGTATCGCGGCGTGACGCTCGGCGCCGCCTATTCGTTCGGCCGCGACGGCGCCGGCACCGGCAACTCGCCGGGGCAGGGCACGTGCGCGGGGCAGGTGCCGGGCCACGCGGTCGAGTGCCGCAACTGGTCGGCGATGCTCAAGTACGACAGCGCGTATTTCGGCGCGGCGGCGTCGTACGAGGAGCAGCGCGGCGGCACGGGCGCGGCCGCGAACTTCTTCGACGGCGTCGCGCCGGTCGCCTTCACGAGCAGCGCGGGCAAGGACGCGCGCGTGCACGTGAGCGCATATGCACAGGCGGCGGGCGCGCGGATCGGCGCGGGCTGGATCGGGCGGCGCGTGTCGACCGGTTCGCCGGCCGCGCCCGGCGCGCATTCGGATCTGTTCTTCGTCGGTGCGTCGTATGCGGTCAAGCCGGACTTCATCGTCGACGGCGAAGGCTACCGGATCGTCAACAGCGAGCACGACACGCGCGCGACGATGGCGACGCTGCGCGCGACCTATCTGCTGACGAAGCGCACGTCGGTCTACGCGCAATCCTCGTATCTGTGGAACAGCGCGCACGCGCGCTACGCGGTCAGCGGCGGCGGCCCCGGCACGACGCCCGGCGCGGGGATGGGGCAGCTCGGCGCGATGGTCGGCGTCAAGCACATGTTCTGATCCGGCAACCTGACGAACGGGAGATATCTTGAACAGAAAATCTGTATTCCTCTGCATTGCGCCGCTGTCAGCGGCGATGCTCGCCGGTTGCGGCGGCGACGATTCGGTCAACGCCGTGCCCACGCACCTGAGCGCCGCGACGCCGGCCGCGATGGCGCAGACCTGCGACGCGCTCGCCGCGAAGCTCGCGTATGCGAACACATCGTTCACGTCGGTTGCGACCGCGGCCGCCGGCGCGCTGACGGTGGCCGGCAAGCCGATCGCCGAGCACTGCGTGATCGAAGGCAAGATGAACGAGCGCGTGAGCGCGGTCGACGGCAGCACCTATGCGATCGGCTTCGAGATGCGCTTGCCGAAGGCGTGGAACGGCCGCTTCTTCTACCAGGCGAACGGCGGGCTCGACGGCAACGTCGTGACCGCGACCGGCGAGATCGGCGGCGGCGGGCCGCTGACCGATGCGCTGAACCAGGGCTTCGCGGTGATCAGCTCGGATTCCGGGCACAGCGGCGCGCAGAATCCGCTGTTCGGCCTCGATCCGCAGGCGCGGATCGACTACGGCTATGGCGCCGTCGATGCGTTGACGCCGATGGCCAAGCAGGTGATCCGTCTCGCCTACGGGAAGGCGCCCGACCGCAGCTACTTCGGCGGCTGTTCGAACGGCGGCCGTCACGCGATGGTCACGGCGGTGCGCAACCCGGGCGACTACGACGGCATCATCGCGGGCGATCCGGGCTTCCATTTGCCGAAGGCGGCGATCGGCGAGATGTACGGTGCGCAGCAGTTCGCGAAGATCGCGTCGGCGACCGGATCGAACGGGCTGCCGGATATCCGCAGCGGCTTCACCGACACGGAGCGCCGGTTCGTCGGTGCGAAGATCCTCGACAAATGCGATGCGCTCGACGGCGCGGCCGACGGGATGGTGCAGGACGTCGCCGCGTGCCAGGCGCACTTCAGCGTCGAGACGGACGTCCCGACCTGCGCGAACGGCACGCGCACCGGCGCATGCCTGACGACCGCGCAGAAAACCGCGCTCGAGAACGTATTCGCGGGTGCGCGCAACAGAGCAGGCACGGCGCTCTATGCGAGCTTTCCGTACGATCCGGGCGTGGCCGGCGGCGGCTGGGCCGCGTGGAAGCAATCGAATGCCATCACGCTCGATCCGGTCGCGATGGCGTTCACGTTCATGTCGCCGCCGAAAACCGCCGCCACGCTCGCGAACCTGCCCGGTTTCGCGCTCGGCTTCGACATGGACAACGACGCGCCGGCGATCTTCGCGACCAGCGGCGTGTATGCGCAATCCGCGTGGTCGTTCATGACGCCGCCCGACGAGACGAACCTGTCCGCGCTGAAGTCGCGCGGCGCGAAGCTGCTCGTCTATCACGGCACCGGCGACCCGGTGTTCTCGTCCAGCGACACGAGCGACTGGTACCAGCGGGTCGCGCAGGCGAACGGCGGCGATGCGTCGAGCTTCGCGCGCTACTATCCGGTGCCCGGGATGAACCACTGTGCAGGCGGGCCGGCGGCCGACCAGTTCGACATGCTGACGCCGCTCGTCGCGTGGGTCGAGCAGGGGCAGGCGCCCGCCGCGATCGTGGCTGCCGCGCGCGATGCGACGAACGCGGTGCCGAACGCGGACGTGCCCGCATCGTGGGGCACGGGGCGTACGCGCCCGCTGTGCCCGTATCCGCAGGTGGCGCGCTACAACGGCTCGGGCGACGTGAATTCGGCGGCGAGCTTCAGTTGCCGCTGACGTAGCCGTGGATGGGATGCGACCGGCGCCTGCAGTCGCGCGCCGGCCGTTTCATGGCCGTACGCCTCCGCCGCACTCACTCGCCGGAATCGACCGGTACCTCGAGCCCGACCTTCACGCGGCTCATGCTCACCAGTGTCTTGAACCGCTTCACGTTGTTGTTCGCGAAGAACAGCTCGCGCGTGAGCGCGTTGTACTGATCCATGTTGCGCACGGCGAGGATCAGCACGAAATCCCATTCCCCCGTCACGTAGTAGCACTGCTGGATCTGCGGGCAGCGCTCGAAGGTCCGCTTCATCGCGTCGAGCTGGTCGATCTGCTCGCTCTCGACCTCGACGTTCACGACGATCGTCAACGGATGATCGACCTTCTCCGGCGCGACGACGGCCGTATAGCGCTCGATCACGCCGTCTTCCGCGAGACGCTTCAAACGCCGGTTCACCGCCGCCGTCGACAGATTCACGCGTGCGCCGAGTTCGCTTTGCGGCGTCTGCGCGTCGCGCTGGATTTCCATCAGCAGCTTGCGATCGAACGCATCGAGTGGGGTCGTCATGATGGTGCGCGAAACCTCGAAAGAATGAGAAATTTTTGCGTTCAGGCGGCCAATTCGGCGATTTTATTGACCAGCGTGCGCAATATTATTTTTCCAACCGACGGCGAACGCAACCCGCGCTTGCCCGATCCGACCCACCCGACGGACCGCCGGCACGGTCCTGCTCCGGAGCCTTTCGCCATGCTGATCGCCAACCCCCGCGCGTCGCGCGCCGCCTATCCCGACGCGCTGCGCCGCGTGATGAACATCGCGTCGGCCGACGAAAGCGGCTCGTGGCTGTCGCACTGGCCGCTCGTCGGCAGCGCGCGCACGCCGCTGCGCGCGCTGCCGGACCTCGCCGCGCGGCTCGGCGTCGCGAGCGTCAGCGTGAAGGACGAGTCGTGCCGCTCGCCGCTCGGCAGCTTCAAGGCGCTCGGCGCGCCGAGCGCGCTGGTGCGGCTCGTGAGGCGCCTGCGGCGCACCCACGATCTCGATCCGCAAGGGCTGATCACCGGCCGCTACGCAGCGCAGCTGGCCGACCTGACGGTGATCAGCGCGACCGACGGCAATCACGGCCGTGCGCTGGCCGCCGCCGCGCGCGCGATCGGCTGCGGCTGCGTGATCGTGCTGCACGCGAATGTCGACGCCGAGCGCGAACGCGCGATCTCGGCGTACGGCGCACGGATCGTGCGCATCGCGGGGAACTACGACGAATCGGTCGTATGCGCGGCGCAGCTTGCGCAGGCGAACGGCTGGTACGTCGTGTCGGATACGTCGTACGACGGCTACGAAGCGATTCCCCGCGACGTGATGCAGGGCTACGGCGTGATCGCCGCCGAGGCCGCCGCGCAGGCGGCGCAACACGACAGGTGGCCGTTCACGCACGTGTTGCTGCAGGGCGGCGTGGGCGGCCTCGCCGCAGGCGTGGCGAGCTACCTGTGGGAGCGCGATGGCGCGCGGCGGCCGCATTTCATCGTCGTCGAGCCGCGCCAGGCCGACTGCCTGTACCAGAGCGCGCTCGCGGGGCGCGCGGCGAAGGCGACCGGCAGCGTCGATTCGGTGATGGCCGGGCTCGCGTGCGGCGAGGCGTCGCCGCTCGCATGGGATTTCCTCGAGCTGTGCATCGACCACTTCATGCTGATCGACGATGAAGATGCCGTGCGCGCGATGCGCGGCCTCGCGGCCGGCAGCGAACGCGACGTGCCGCTCGTCGCCGGCGAATCGGGCGCGGCCGGCATTGCGGGGCTGGAAGCGCTGATGCGCGACCCTGCGCTCGCGCGGCAGGCGGGGCTCGACGCAAGCTCGCGCGTGCTGGCGATCAATACGGAAGGCGCGACGGCGCCGTCCGTGTACCGGCGCTGCGTCGGCGACACGGCCGACGCCGTGCTCGCGCGGCAGCGCGCCTGGCTGAACCGCGCGGCGGTAGCGGCCTGAACGACCAAACGACCGACGAGGCAAGCGCAATGGACACAATCGACGCAATGGAAGAAAGCACGCTGCAGGGGCGACTGAAGACCTGGCGCCGCCATCTGCACCAGCATCCGGAGACGGGTTTCGAAGAGGTGAACACGTCCGACTACGTCGCGCGCATCCTGACGACGCTCGGGCTCGACGTGCATCGCGGCATCGGCGGCACGGGGCTCGTCGCGAACCTGACGGTCGGCACCGGCACGCACGCGATCGGCATCCGCGCGGACATGGACGCGCTGAACATCGCCGAGCACGCGCCGGGACGCGAACACGCGTCGCGCACGCCCGGCAAGATGCATGCGTGCGGGCACGACGGCCACATGTCGATGGTGCTCGGTGCGGCGCAACTGCTGGCCGAACGGAAGGACTTCGACGGCACGGTGCGCTTCATCTTCCAGCCGGCCGAGGAGCATGGCCGCGGCGCGAAGGCGATGATGGCCGACGGGCTGTTCGAGCGCTTTCCGGTCGACGCGATCTTCGGCGCGCACAACATGCCGGGCATGCGCGCGGGCACGTTCTCGACGCGCGCGGGCGGCATCATGGCGAGCGAGGATAATTTCGTGATCCGGATCGACGGGCGCGGCACGCATGCGGCGCGCCCGCACATGGGCATCGATCCGATCGTGATCGGCGCGCAGATCGTGCTCGCGCTGCAGACGATCGTGTCGCGCAATCTCGATCCGGGCCAGAAGGCCGTGATCTCGTGCACGGAGTTCATCACCGACGGGCTGCGCAACGTGCTGCCGTCGACCGTGACGATCAAGGGCGACACGCGCAGCTATTCGCGCGACGTGCAGGCGCTGCTCGAAACGAGAATGCGCGAGATCAGCGAGGGGATCTGCCGCACGCACGGCGCGACCTGCACGTTCGACTACACGCACGAGTTCGCGCCGACGGTGAATTCCCCGGAGTGGGTCGACACGGCCGTGCAGGCCGCGGCGCATGTCGCAGGCGCCGACGCGGTGAACGCCGACGTGCAGCCGATGATGATCTCCGAGGATTTCGGCGCGTTCCTGCAGGCCGTGCCCGGCAACTTCGTGTTCATCGGCAACGGCGACGCGGCCGATCGAGGCGGCGTGCCGCTGCATAACGCGACGTACGATTTCAACGACGAGATCCTGCCGGTCGGCGCGCGTTATTTCGCGGAGGTGGCGCGGCGGGCGTTGCGGGCGGCGTAGCGCGTCGCTGATGATGCGCTTACGACGGCAAGCGGCTCACCGTGCGGCGGTCTGTTTTACTGTCAGGTGACACGAGCGACACGCGCGACACGAGCGACACGAGCGACGAGGCAGGCAACACATCGCGGCCGCACTCGCGTGATGTGTTGCCTGCCGCGAATGTCACTGCATCAAACGAGCTCGCCGAGACACGCGTCGAACTGCGTAACGAGCTGGTCGACATCGTCGGCCGTCGTCTGCGGGCACACGAGCATCATGTTGTGGAACGGTGTGATCAGCACGCCGCGATTCAGCAGGTACAGGTGCACGATGTGTTCGAGCTCGCTGTCGAGTTGCGCGCCGGCAAGCGTGCCGTTGCGCGGCGGCACGGGCGCGAACTGGAATTCGGTACGTGCGCCGATGCGCGTCACGCACCACGGCAGCCCGTGTTTCGCGATCGCCTGTTCGAGCCCGGCGGCCAGCCGCGCGGCGAGTTCGAACATGTGCGCATACGCGGCGTCGGTCGCGACTTCGGCCAGCGTCGCGCGCATCGCATGCATCGCGAGCATGTTCGCGGTGAGCGTCGTGCCGATGCCCGAATGGCCGGGCGGCGCGTTCAGCTTCGCCTGCTTCGCGCGTTCCGCGAATTCGGCGCTGAAACCGTACACCGCGCACGGCACGCCGCCCGCGATCGGCTTGCCGACCACCAGCATGTCCGGTTCGAGATCGTGCGCGACCGCATAGCCGCCCGGGCCGCTGCTGATCGTGTGCGTCTCGTCGATCACGAGCAGCGTGCCGTAGCGGCGCGTCAGTTCGCGCGCCGCATTCCAGAAGCCCGGATCGGGCAGCACCATGCCGATGTTCGTCATCGCGGGCTCGGCGAGCACGCATGCGACGTCGCCGTCCTTCAGCGCCGCTTCGAGCGCGTCTAGATCGTTGAATTCGACGACGCGCGTGTTCGCGAGCAGGTCGTACGACTGCCCGAGCAGGCTGTCGCGCTGCACGGGGCGGCCGTCGACGAGGTCGACGAACACATCGTCGACCGTGCCGTGATAACAGCCATTGAACACGACGATCGTGTTGCGGCCGGTGGCCGCGCGCGCCCAGCGCAGCACGAAGCGGTTCGCGTCGCTCGCGCTCAGCGCGAACTGCCAGACCGGCAGCCGGAAGCGGCGCGCGAGCTCGCGCGCGACCCACGCGGCGTCCTCGCTCGGCAGCATCGTCGTGTAGCCGCGCGTGGCCTGCTCGACGAGCGCGCGTGCAACGGGCTCGGGCGCATGGCCGAACATCGCGCCTGTATCGCCGAGGCAGAAATCCACATAGCGATGGCCGTCGACGTCGGTGAAGGTCGCGCCGCGCGCTTCCTTCACGTACAGCGAGAACGGCGTCGACCAGTCCTGCATCCAGTGCAACGGCACGCCGAACAGCAGGTGCTCGGACGCTTCCGCGGACAGTGCGCGGGACGCCGGCATGGCTTCGGTGAACGCACGGCGCTCGCGATCGAACAGCGCGCGGGCGCGGATGAGGTCGACTCCGTGGCGGGAAGGCAAGTGGGGCTCCGGGGCAGTGAAGATGAGGAAACGATAGCGCGGGCGGCAGGGGGCTGAACAGGGGCGGAATTACCGAGGCGAACGGAAGCGCGATTATCCGTTGCGACTGGCGATGACATTGCCGCGCCTGAAGGCAGGCGTTTTGCGCACGAGTGTTATTTGATTTGGAGATGGCACTGGTGAATGGAAGTCGAAAAGAACCGTGAAGGTTTCCATGGATATTTATCCGGACTTTCGTGGCCTATCGTTATTGCACGCCGTGGCGCGAGGTGTTCGTCAGAGTCGGTCGTTGCTGGCTGACGGGGGAATCTGATACGCGGTTGAGAATGCATCCGGTCGACTCGATCGGTCGCGCATGCGGCTGGGCATTTCGAATTCCGCAGGGATTTGCTTGTTAATTTCGAGATAAGCGAATATCGGATTTTCCTGCAATGGCGGGATCGTGAGCTCGAAGCGGGCCGGTTTTTCGGCGATCGGATTTCAATCATCCAGAATGCGGAGCAACACAATGAAGATCGGAAAACATCTTGCCGCACTCGCTGCGTGCGGCGCATTGACCGGCATTGCTCACGCAGGCCCGGCGTCGCCGCAAGCGGTCGTCAAGAAGATCACGCTGACGGCGCATATCGGCGACAGCCTGTTCGTGTCGAAGCCGGACAATTCCGCGTGGTACGACGTGGTCGAACTGAACGCGACGGACCGTGCGCGGCAGAACTTCGCCACGACGCTGCCGATCCGCGTGCGTACGACGAACCCCGATATCAACGTCACGCTGCTGCAGCCGCTGCGGCTGTCGAACGGTCGCGACGAGATGGTCAACGCGAAGGTCGTGCTGACGGGCAAGGCAGGCGATGCGGAAATCGCGTCCGGCGCGGCTCGCACGCTCACGCTGGTCAAGCCCGGTCACGACGGCTTTGACGGCTACGACGAAACGCGCAACCTGAAAGTCAGCGCCCATGTGCCGGCCGTCAGTGGGGCAGCCTCGACCAACGGGAGTTACCGTGGCGATCTGGTGCTGATGTTCGAACCGGCCGCTTCGGCCGGGCGTGAGCCGGCAACGGGTGTGGTAGCGGCGGCTGGCGAGTAGGTCGTTGCCCCGGCGGACGTCGTCGGCCGGGGCGTTTCAGTAGAAGTTTTTGCGCATAAACATACGACAACAGATCTCTAGAGGCGCATTCTCTGATGTGAGTGGGCGCACACATCAGAGGCATTGGCTCAGTAAAAACAGGGTAAACGACAAATACGTGTGCGGCTTCGATCGCATTTAGACTGCGGTTTGTAGTACGACGACGTATAAATAACGATCCGTCGCCCGGCGCATCGATACCCCATACACTGAAGGAGTGCCCATGGCCGCGAACAGCCGCCGTTCGTCTTCGTCTGCCCGATCGCCGTCGTCGAAGCCGGTATCGCGCCGCGCATTCATCGGCTGGAGCGGCGCGCTCGCCGGCGGCGCCGTGCTCGGCGGACCGCTCGCGGCGACCCGGGCGTTTGCGGGAGGCCACATGCCCAATGCGTCGGCGGTCGACCTCGTCTGGGGCGAGCATGGCGCGGCGGCGCGCATCGCCGCATCGCTCGCGCACGTGTCGCGGCTCGCGCTGCGCGGGCGCGACTTCGACGTGACGCACTACGGCGCGCGCCCGTGCGCGACGGTCGCGCAAACGTCGCCGTACACGAACGTCGCGAAATCGCCGGTGAGCCCGGGTTCCGAACTGACGACCGCGCCCGGCGCGTTCGATTCGCGGCCGGCGTTTCTCGCGGCGATCGACGCGTGCCGCCGCGAAGGCGGCGGGCGCGTGATCGTGCCGTCCGGCAACTGGTACTGCGCGGGGCCGATCGTGCTGCAGAGCAACGTCACGTTCCACCTGAGCGCGAACTGCACGATCTACTTCAGCCCGAACCCGGCCGACTACGCGAAGGACGGCCCGGTCGATTGCGGCGCGAACGGCCGGCTGTACTACAGCCGCTGGCAGGCGAACGATTGCCTGAACTACGGCGCGCCCGTCTACGCACGCAACGCGACGAACATCGCGCTGACGGGCGAAGGCCCGACGTCGGTGCTCAACGGGCAGGCGATGACGTCGTTCTCCGGCAGCGGGGCCGGCAGCGTCTGCTGGTGGACCTACAAGGGCTCGTCGGGCGCGTACGGTGCAGGCGCGTCGGTGCCGAGCCAGGCCTATGCGAATCCGAACAACGCCGATCTGCGGATCGTCGCGCCCGCGATCCCCGACGCGCTCTACGCGCTGCTCACGTCGCCGGTCACGCCGTGGCAGCAGGACCAGAACTACCTGCCGGCGCTGTCCGAGGCCGGCGTGCCGGTCGAGAAGCGCATCTTCGGCCTCGGTCACTACCTGCGGCCGTGCATGGTCGAATTCATTGGCTGCACGAACGTGCTGATGGCGAACTACCAGACCCAGAACACGCCGTTCTGGCAGCACCACCCGACCGCGAGCCGCAATGTCGTGATTCGCGGCGTGGCGACCAACAGCATCGGCCCGAACAACGACGGCTTCGATCCGGACGCGTGCACCGACGTGCTGTGCGAGGACTGCACGTTCAACACCGGCGACGACTGCATTGCAATCAAGTCCGGCAAGGATCGCGACACCGAATACGGGCCGGCGAAGCGGCACCTGATCCGCAACTGCACGATGAACAGCGGGCACGGCGGCATCACGCTCGGCAGCGAAATGGGCGGCGGCGTCGAGCAGATCTATGCGGCCAACCTGTCGATGCTGAACGCGAACTGGCAGACCAACCCGCTGAACATCGCGATTCGCGTGAAGACCAACATGAATCGCGGCGGCTACGTGAAGGACTTCCACGTGAAGGGCGTCACGCTGCCGAACGGCGTGACGCTGAAGGGCGGCGGCTACGGCAGCGCACTGCTCGCGGGCAGCCCGGTCAACGCGAGCGTGCCGCTCGGCGTCGTCACGCCGTCGGCCGGCAACCCGTCGGCCGCGCAGGGCGGCATCGTCACGTTCGATTGCGATTACCAGCCCGCGAACGATGCGGTGCGCACGCGCGCGCCGGTCGTGCAGAACGTGACGATCTCGGACGTGAAGGCGGGCAACGTGACGCTGAACGGCGTGACCGCGTCGTGTTTCCAGGCGATCGTCGCGCAGGGGCCCGTTGCGTTCGACTACAACGGCACGCCGCCCGCGCCGGCCGTGCAGCCGATCTCCGGCGTGACGATCAGCAATTGCGACTTCGGCACGCCCGTCGCGTCGGGCACGCCGACGGTCACGTCGCCGGGGCCGATCTATGCGTTCAACGTGAGCGCGCTGACGCTGACGAACGTGACGATCGCCGGGCAGATCGTCAACACGACGATTACCGACAAGCGGTGACGTGAGGTGAAGTGAAGGGCGTTCGCGTGCGGTGGTCGATGCACGCGAACGCAAGCATGACTGAACGCGTCAAGCCAGCGTCTTGACCATGTGATGTTCGTCGTAGAAACGGCCGTCGACGAACAGCGAGCGCGGTTCCGTGCCGAACCGGACGAACCCCTGCGACGCATACAGCCGCTCGGCGGTGCCGTTGACTTCGTTCACGCACAGCATCAACTGCTTGCACCGCCACGCTTGCGCCGCATGAGCGGTCGCGCTCTCGAGCAGCGCCTGCGCGATGCCCTGCCCGCGATACGCGGGATCGACGAACACGCCCCAGATCGTCGCCTTGTGCGCGATCTTCGCGCGCGCATCGCGACGCACGCCCGTGATGCCGACGAGCGTGTCGCCGTCGAACGCGCCGAACACGGCGCGCTCGTGGCTCGGCGTGATGCGCGTCGCAAATTCGTTGACCGGCACCTGCGATTCTTCGTCGAGCGTGGGCAGGAAAGACGTGGGCGCGGTGTCGACCGCACGCAGGCGGAGGGTCTGGAAACGGGCGGCGTCGGCCGCGTCGAGCAGGCGGGTCGTGATCGTCATCGAGGGGATTCCGGTAGAGGGCTGTACGTGCCGGCGCGGGCTGCCGCGGCCGCGCGATGCATCGTGGCTATGCTAATCGGAATCCGGATGACGTGTGACGGCGCTCGATGCGTCGTGCGACCAGGCCGCCGCGCCTTGGTCCTCAGATCGCGTCGCGCGGTTAACGCGGATCGCGTTCGGTGCTGAGTACATGTGATTGCGACGTGATTGAACTGTGCAGGCGAGCGGTGAAACTGCCGTGCGACGTGCCGCCGGAGGCGGACGCGAATGTGGACGGACTGCGAAAGTACCGGCGGCGCGTCATGCGCGCCGCGTCGACACGAGAAGGATGAGGATGAAGTAAAACAGGCGCGCCGTCGCGCCGCACCGGCACACGACATCTAACGCGCGGGATGCGCCAGCTCAGGTCAGGCGCACTGAATCGGCATCAATACCGCGACAACTGATTGCCGTTGATCTGTACGCGGTCGCCCGGCCGCAGGTTGCCCGGCGACTGCACGTCGAACGAACGCGTCGAGCCGTCGCTGACCTGCACGTCGATCCGGTAGCTGCTCGGCGGTTGCGCGGCGCCCATCTGCTGGCCGATCTGGTTGCCCGCAACCGCGCCGCCGAGCGCGCCGATCACGGTGGCCGCATCGCGGCCGTGGCCGCGGCCGAACTGGTTGCCCACCAGGCCGCCGACCAGCGCACCGACGACGGTGCCGGCGACGCCCGCCGGGCCAACCGAACCGCTGACCGGCTGGATGTTCGCGACCGTGCCGTACTGCGTGCCGTAGCCGCTCCCGTACTGGTTGCCGTATTGCTGCTGATTGCCGTATTGATCATACGGCTGCGACCCGTATTGCGGCTGGTTGCCGTACTGGTCGTACGGCTGCTGCACGTAGCCGGGTTGCGAATACGCGGGCGTCGCATATTGCTGCTGCGGATAACCCGGCTGTGCGCCGTAATAACCGGGCGCGACGCAGGCGGTCAGCGGAAGCGCCGCCACGGCGACGAGCGAGGCGAACAAAACGGTCTTCGTGGAAGGAATGCGCATCATGATGGTTCCTGCATCGGCAACGTGTTCGCCGACGGATACCGGGACGGGTGGCGAACTCGGCGTGAGTATAAGGAATGGCCGAATGCGTGTCCGGTGCGGCCGGGTAACAACGTGTAAAGTCTGTTGCCGCGCAAATCGCCGGCTTGCGCGGGGCGGTCGCGCAATGGCCGGCAAGGGCGGCGGCGCTCGTTCGGCGGCTTCGATTACGCGTATCGACAGCGGTCCTGCGGAGTATTTTTTGAGGCGGTTGGCCTCTCGATTCCGGCGCCCGAAATCTCGGCTTCCGCGACGCCCCCGACGGGCCGTTGGCATACAGGCCGTCTCCGACGAGATCGGACCCCGCCGCCGCACCTTGCTGGCGTGGCGTCTGCGCCGCCCATCGCGAAATCGAATGCGCGGCATCGCGACATTTAATTGGCCTCGGGCGGTGGCGTCCGATATCGTGGCCGGATTCCCTGCCAACGGTCGCGCCGCGCCGGCTGCGGTGCCTTCCCCTGTCCGCGCCGGTGTCGCGCAGCGACCGCCCCACAGACTCCGAGCCATGACCGATCGCATTTTCATCAACGCCGTTGACGCCGGCGGACAGCCCATCAACCTCGTCGTCCGCGACGGCCGCTTCACCGCAATCGGTACCGATTGCGCGGCCGCGCCCGGCGCACAGACGATCGACCTCGACGGCCGCGTCGTGCTGCCCGGCTTCGTCGATGGCCACATCCACCTCGACAAGAGTTTCGTCGGCGATCGCTGGGTGCCGCACGAATCGGTCGGCTCGCTGCGCGAGCGGCTCGCGGTCGAGAAGCGCCAGCTCGCGGCTGCGCCGCCGATCGTCGAGCGCGCGAACGCACTGATCGCGCAGGCCGCCGCATTCGGCACGGTCGCGATGCGCAGCCACGTCGACGTCGACGCGACGACCGGCCTGTCGAACCTGCAGGCCGTGATGGCCGCGCGCGAGCAATGGCGCGGGATCGTCGACATCGAACTCGTCGCGTTTCCGCAGGCCGGCGTCGTGACGTGCCCGGGCACCGCCGACATCCTCGACGCGGCCATATGCGAAGGCGCGGACGTGGTTGGCGGGATCGACCCGACGACGCTCGACGGCGATGCGGACGGCCAGCTCGACATCGTGTTCGGCATCGCCGAGAAGCGCGGCGCGAAGGTCGACATCCACCTGCACGAGCCGGGCGAAACGGGCATCGCGCAACTGCTGCGGATCGCGGCGCGCACGCGCGCGGCGGGGCTCGGCGGGCGCGTAAACGTGAGTCATGCGTATGCACTCGGCGAAGTAGGCCACGACGATGTTCAACGCACGGCGGCGGCCCTCGCCGAAGCCGGTGTGTCGATCCTGACGAACGCGCCGGGCGACTGCGCGTTTCCGCCGGTGCGGCAGTTGCGCGACGCGGGCGTGCACGTGTTCGCGGGCAACGACAACATCCGCGACGCGTGGTGGCCGTACGGCAACGGCGACATGCTGCAGCGCGCGATGATGGTCGGCTATCGGTCGGGCTTCTACACCGACGAAGCGCTAGGCGTCGCGCTCGACATGGCGACGCACGCCGGCGCGCGCGTGATCGGCAAGGAGAACTACGGAATCGCGGTCGGCTGCGACGCGACGTTCGTCGCGGTGCGCGCGCCGAATGCGGCGGCGGCCGTCGCGGGCGTGCCGGCCGAACGCTGGGTGTTCCGCCGCGGCGAAAGCGATACGGGCGCACCGTTCGCCCCCGCGCTGCGCTTCACGCGCTGACCGACCCGACCGCGGGCAGCGCGCACGCGCCGTGCCCGCTTCCCGCCCGCCTCGCGCTGACCGACCACACCGGAACCGACATGACGAACCTGCTGATCCGCAATGTCCGCACGAGCGCCGACGCTGCGCTCGACATCCTGATCGAAGGCGATCGCATCGCGCGCGTCGGCCCGTCGCTCGACGCGCCTGCAGGCTGCGCGATCGAGGACGGCGCGGGCGCGCTCGCGCTGCCTGGCCTCGTCGAAGGCCACACGCACCTCGACAAGACGCACTGGGGGATGCCGTGGTATCGCAACCAGGTCGGGCCGCGCCTCGTCGACCGCATCGAGAACGAACGGCACTATCGCGCGACGAGCGGCCATGACGCGGGCGCCGCATCGCTCGCGCTGGCGCGCGCGTTCCTCGCGGCGGGCACGACGCGCATCCGCACGCACGTCGACGTCGATACCGAGGCCGGGCTGCGGCACCTGCACGGCGTGCTCGCGACGCGCGAGACGCTGCGCGGGCAGGTCGACATCCAGATCGTCGCGTTTCCGCAATCGGGCGTGCTCAAGCGGCCGGGCACCGACGCGCTGCTGTCCGACGCGCTCGGCGCGGGCGCCGATCTGCTCGGCGGGCTCGACCCGTGCGCGATCGAAGGCGATCCGGTCGAGGCGGTGGACGTGCTGTTCGCGATCGCCGGGCGCCACGGCCGCGGGCTCGACATCCACCTGCACGAGCGTGCGTCGATGGGCGCGTACTCGCTCGACCTGATCCTGCAGCGCACGGCCGCGCACGGCATGCACGGGAAGGTCGCGATCAGCCACGGGTTCTGTCTTGGCGATATCGCCGAACGCGAGCGCGATGCACTGCTCGCGCGGATGGCCGAACTTGGCGTCGCGATCGTCACGACCGCGCCCGCGGATGTGCCGGTGCCGCCGGTGGCCGCGTGCCGCGCGGCGGGCGTGACCGTCATCGGCGGTAACGACGGCGTGCGCGACACGTGGACGCCGTACGGCTCGCCCGACATGCTCGAACGCGCGATGCTGATCGGTATGCGCAACGATTTCCGCCGCGACGACGCGCTCGAAGTCGCGCTCGACTGCGTGACGCACAGTGCCGCGCGCGGGTGCGGTTTCGCCGACTACGGGCTGCAGCCGGGCAGTCGCGCGGATGTCGTGCTTGTCGATGCGCTGACGTTCGCCGAGGCGGTCGTCGCGCGGCCGGTGCGGCGTCTCGTCGTGTCGTCGGGGAAGATCGTCGCGCGCAACGGCGCGCTGGTCTGAGCGTAGCGTCGCGCCGGTATGATCCGGTTTTCAGCCGGATTTCCCGGGAGACGACGATGCAACGCACGACAGCGGCACGGGCCGCACGATGGATGGCGGCGGCCCTGTTCGCCGTGACTGCCGCGCATGCGGTGGCGGCCGGCCCGAACGACGCGCAGCAGGAAGCCAATCGGCGGACGGTGCTCGCGTTCTACGAAAAAGGCTTGAACGAGAAAGACGCGGACGCCGCGCTTGCGTATGTCGGCGAGCGCTACGTGCAGCACAACCCGAACGCGGCCGACGGCCGCGACGGTTTCCGCAAGTTCGTCGCGTTCCTGCGCGACAAGTATCCGCAGTCGCACAGCGAGATCAAACGCTCGTTCGTCGACGGCGACTACGTGATCCTGCACGTGCACGCGGTGCGCGAACCCGGCACGCGCGGCAGCGCGATCATGGACATCTTCCGGTTGGAGAACGGCAAGATCGTCGAGCACTGGGACGTCAACCAGCCGGTGCCAGAACAGGCCGCGAACGGGAACACGATGTTCTGAGTTGTCCGGAGCGTGCAGCCCCCTTCCTCGTTCCTGAACGAACCTCGCCGCGCGACTATTCCTCGTGCTCCAGCATCGCCGCGAGCGTCTTCGTCAGCACGCTGACCATCGGGTCGGCCGTCGGCCGATGCAGGATGGCGATGTCCATGTGCTCGATCGGCGCGAAACCCTGCTTCGCGGTCAGCACGGTGTGCTCGTCGGTCACCACGCGCGCCGGCAGCACGCTGATGCCGAGCCCGTCGGCGACGGCGGCCTGGATACCGCTCAGGCTCGACGTCGTGAAGCTGATCCGCCAGCGGCGGCCGCGCTCCTCGATCGCCTTGATCATGTCGTCGCGATAGAGCCCGCGCGGCGGAAACACGACGATCGGCACCGGGTCGAGATCGATCGACGGATGCTTCGCGCTGTCGATCCAGCGCAGCTTCTCGGGCCAGCGCACGACGGCCTCGCGGCTGTCGCGCCGCTGCTTGATCAGCACGAGGTCGAGCTCGCCGCGGTCGTATGCGGCGCTGATGTCGCGGCTCAGCCCGCAGGTCACTTCGAGCTTGACCTGCGGATGTGTGCGATTGAACGCGGCGAGCGCATGGGTCGTGCGGCCCGCCGCGAAATCGTCGGGCACGCCGAGCCGGATCGTCAGCGCGACCGTCGCACCCGACAGCGCTTCCAGCATCTCGTCGTTCAGCGCGAGCATGCGCCGCGCGTAGCTGAGCACCGTCACGCCCGCGTCGGTCGGCCGCACGTCGCGCGTGCCGCGGTCGAGCAGGCGGTGCCCGGCGATTTCCTCGAGCCGGCGCACCTTCTGGCTGACCGTCGACTGCGTCGAGTGCAGGCGCGCGGAGGCGGTCGTGAAGCTGCCGCAGTCGGCGACCATCACGAGCGCGCGCAGCAGGTCGAGGTCGAACAGAGGTCTATTCATTTATGCACTTTTTCGGATCTGAGCATTTCGTTTCCTAATGCGTGCGACGACTTTTAACATGGCCGGACGCCGCGGGCAATCGCGGTTTCGCCGGGCACGCGGACGTCAATCTCGTGGATTCGAACGGCAAGACGCCGTTGCAGCATGCGCGGCGGCGCGGGTATGGGGAGATCGGGCGGGTGCTGGCGGGGGGCGGTAGGTTTCAGCCGGGACGGGAAGGTGCTGCGGTCAAACCCATACCTCCCGATACAGGTGAAGATCCTTCGACCAAGCTGCGAGGTTTTTCCAGATGGTCCGGAGCGGGGTGCCCGAGCGTTCGGCGGCTTCCTCTGCCGCCTTCACCACGACAGGCAGCGGCACTTCGTCGAGGATGACGGAGAACTGCGATTCGTATCCTTCCGGAATGTGTCCTGTGGTCAACGCGTCGGCCAGCAAGCGCTCGGTCAATTCGCCCTTGTAGCTGACGTTCGCGCTCACAACGGCCTTGTAGAGGCCGTTGTGAGCCTGGCGTGGCAGCGCCAGGAGTTCGATGCCGAGCACGCTGAGCAACGGGATCAGCTTGTTGATGCCGAGATCCTTGACCTTGCCGGCTTCGAGCTGGTTGACGGTGAACCGAGACAGCCCGGCGAGCTTGGCAAGCTGGGCCTGTGTGAGGTCGAGTTCCGCCCTTCGTTTTGCAACGGCCTGACCGATTTCATAGAGTTGCATGTCGACCTCCCGGCGCACGTTCAGCGCCCTCAAATGTAAAATATATCTTACATGCTCGGATGAGCTATTGCCTCCGAGCAATTTCTGATGCGGTATAGGTCGCATTACCAATGCCGCCGAAGCCGCATCGGACAAGGCTCCGCATCGATCGCCTGTATAGACATCGTCACACCGCAGATATCCGGAAAAACGCGCTCTGTGGCAGGCGTTCGTCGCGCAGGGTAAACACCAAAAAAACCGCGAAAATCCCGCCAAAAAGCCGTATTTCAAGCGCCATCCCTTCCTTTTCGCCCCCGCCCGGCCTCACCCCACCTCGTCCCCGCGTGTTCCCGCTTGCGCTCGAAAATTGAGCGGTCTAGACTGCATCGCAGCTTCAACGAAGTCCCGTCTTTCGCGCACCGCACCGCGTCGGCCTCCCGGCTCGGTGCCATCCACCGGACGCCGGCGCTCGCCCGCCGCGTCGAGACCTTCAAGGACACGCCATGAACCGCACTGCAAAGCTCCTCGTTACCGCGCTGGCGTTCGCGCCGCTCGTGTCGTTCGCGCAGGACACGTCGACGATCCGCTGGGGCATCGATCCCACGTATCCGCCGTACGAGGCGAAGCAGCCCGACGGCTCGCTCGCCGGCTTCGACATCGACCTGCGCAATGCGATCTGCGAGGAACTGCGCGCGAAGTGCGTGTGGGTCGAGCAGGGCTTCGACGGGATGATTCCGGCGCTGCGCGCGCGCAAGTTCGACGTGATCATGTCCGCGATGACGGCCACCGACGAGCGGCTCAAGCAGATCGACTTCTCGAACAAGCTGTATGCGTCGCCGGGCGCGCTCGTCGCGCCGGTCGGCTCGAAACTGCTGCCGACCGCGGCGTCGCTCGCGGGCAAGCGCATCGGGATCGACCAGGGCACGACGCAGGAGGCGTACGCGAAGGCCGAATGGGCGACCAAGGGCGTGACGATCGTCTCGTACCAGAACCAGGACCAGGTGTACCAGGATCTCGTCAACGGCCGCCTCGACGCGACCTTCCAGGACAAGACGCAGGCCGGCTACTCGTTCCTGAAGACGCCGCGCGGCAAGGGCTACGCATTCGCGGGCCCTGACGTGACCGATGCGCGGATCACCGGCTACGGCGTCGCGATGGGGCTGCGAAAGGGAGATGCCGACATGAAGAAGCGGCTGAACGGCGCGATCGCCGCGATCCGCGCGAACGGCACGTACCAGAAGATCGCCGCGAAATACTTCGACTTCGACATCTACGGCGCGAAGCAGTGAGCGTCGCACCGTGACTTCGTGATCCATTCAATCGACAGGCAAACCATGACGAGTATCCAGGACCGCGTCGCGCAAGCCGTGACGCCCGAACTGATCGCCGCGTTCCGCGAGGAAGGCGCGGTCTGCATCAAGGGCATCTTTTCGCCCGACGAAGTGGCCGCGCTCCGGGCCGGCATCGACGCGAATCTCGCGCAGCCGAGCGAGCGCGCGAAAGTTGCGAGCCGGCCCGACGATCCGGGCTGGTTCTTCGAGGATTTCTGCAACTGGCAGCACAACGACGCGTACCGCGACTTCATCGTGCGCTCGCCGGCGCCGTCGGTGGCCGCCGCGCTGATGGGCACGGAGCACGTGCGGCTGCATCACGACCACCTGCTCGTGAAGGAACCCGGCACGCGGCAGCGCACGCCGTGGCACCAGGACCAGCCGTACTACAACATCGAAGGCGACGACAACGTCAGCATGTGGATTCCGGTCGATCCGGTGCCGCTCGAATCGACGCTGGAATTCGTCGCGGGCTCGCATCGCGGGCCGTGGCTGATGCCGCGCACGTTCATGGACAAGGAGGCGAAGTGGTTTCCGGAAGGCAGCCTCGCGGACCTGCCCGACATCGAAGCCGATCGCGCGGCGTTCCCGATCCGCCACTGGGCGCTCGAGCCCGGTGACATGGTGTGCTTCCGGATGCTCACGCTGCATGCGTCGGGCGGCACGCAGAACCGCCGGCGCGCGTTCTCGATCCGCTTCGTCGGCGACGACATCCGTCACGCGCCGCGCCGCTGGAAAACGTCGCCCGATTTCCCCGGGCTCGCGGAGCAGCTGCCCGACGGCGCGCCGCTCGAACACCCGCTGTTTCCGGTCGTGTGGTCGCGCGACGCGGGGCAGGTCGGCGCGATCTGACCGGCGCATGTAACGAGCGCGGCGGCCGTTTCCTGACGAAACGGCCGCCGCGCGTTTTTGTGCGTATTGGCGTGTCTGCGTGTGACGAAGGTTCAGGTCGGGTGGCGCCCGGCGCCCGGCTTGAAGCGCGAGCCGAGCCGGTAGCGGTTGCCCGGGTGCAGGAAGTGCACGAACGTGACGGGCAGCCCGTCCGTCCAGGTGCGGCGCGTGAGCGTGAGGCACGGCTCGTCGGCGCGCATGTCGAGCAGTCGTGCTTGTTCGCCGGTCGGCAACGATGCGTCGACGACGTGCTCGATTTCCAGTTCGTAGTGCGACACGTTGTTGTACAGATACTCGGACGGCGGCTCGGTCTGGAAATCCTGGTCGATGAAACCGGGCGCGGCGGCCGGGTTCACGTAGCGATCCTCGAGCTGGATCGGTCGGCCGTTTTCCTCGTGCACGCAGACTACATGAAAGACCGGCGTGTTGACCGGCAGGCCGAACGCGGCCGCGACGTCGAACGAAGCGGGCTCGCTCGACCGGCTCAGCACGCGGCAGCGGTATTCGTGCCCGCGCGCGCGGATTTCGTCGCGGATATGCGCGATCATCAGCAGGTTCGATTGCGGCTTCGCTTCGGCGACGAAGGTGCCGACGCCCGCGATGCGCTTCAGCACGCCTTCCTCGGTCAGTTCGCGCAGCGCGCGGTTGACCGTCATGCGCGCGACGCCGAACTGCGCGGCGAGATCGAGCTCGGACGGAATGCGGTCCCCGGGGCGCCAGTCGCCCGACTCGACGTTCTGGCGAACGAGCGTCTTGATCTGCTGGAACGGTGCGGTGGCCTTTGTGACCATCGGGGATCCTTGTGGATGAAATACGGGAGCGATTCTATCGCCTTTCCGCAGGCGTGCTATGGACTTGGCCATGTGCAATCGGGCACTCGCAAACCGAGCTCGCCCAAGCCGGCGTGCGCAATTCGAGCGCTGTCCGGGCATGCCGTCCGCAACGCTGGTCCGCATCCGGGATGCGACGTCGCATGCGGCATGCGTGGCCGGCCGGATCGCGGTGACGCGGATCACAATTCCCGCACGTCGGCCGTCGGCGTGGAACCGAACGCGTCGCTCAGCGCATAGCCGATCAACTGGCGTGCGGCCGCCTCGGGCGTCGCGAGCGCGCCGCTCGACTTCAACTGGTCGAACTTCTCGCGCATCGGGAAGTTGTCTTCGCTGGTCGAGCGGATCGTCGCCTGCATGCCCGTATCGACGACACCCGGCGCGACGCTGCAGATCTGCAGCGCTCGGTTCGCATCGAGCGCGACCGCGCGCGCATGGTGATCGAGTGCGGCCTTGGTCGCGCAGTAGATGCTCCAGCCCGCGTACGCGTTGCGCGCCGCACCGCTCGACAGGTGCAGGATCCGGCATTCGGTCGTGGCGGATGCCGCCTGCGCGAGCGCGGCCGACAGCATCAGCGGCGCCGCGACGTTCAGGCCGACCGCGCGCGCGACGATCGCCGGGTCCTGCGCGGCGAGCGGGCCGATCGGATCGACGATCCCCGCGTTGTTGAACAGCAGCACGATCGACGCGCCGTCGACGAAGCTGCGCAGCGTGTCGCCGGCCAGCCAGGTCGCGACGGCCGACGTGTCCGACAGGTCGAGTTCGACTTCGGCGAAGCGGTCGCCGGCTTGCGACGCGAGCGACGGATGGCGGCTGCGCGACACGCCGAGCACGACGATGCCTTCCTGCAGCAGTTGTTCGGCGAGCGATGCGCCGAGACCGCGCGTGTGTCCGGTGACGATGGCGCGCACGTGCGGCGCGGTTGAGGATGCAGTCATGGTGGCGAGCGGGTGATTGGGTGAAAAGGTGAACGGTGTCGACGAGCGGCGCGCATGCGCGGCGGCAGTGTGTGTTGGGCCGGTGATGCGTGGTATTGATGTGCAGAGGTGTGCAGAGGCGGTTGCGCGCGGCGCCGCGGATGTCCGCATGAACGCATATCGTAGCGTCGGCATGCGTGTCGCGCAAACGCGGGCATACACCGCACGCTGCGGCGTGTGTGAAGCGCGAGTTCACAAGTGCCGCGCGCATGCATCGTCGCGCGGCGCCGGGAGGCCGATACGTTGGACGAAAGCGACTGCGGCAAGTGCGCGCGCCGGCACGGCGAGCAGCGCCGGGCCATGCGCCGCGAGCTATCATATGGCTCGCCCGTTTGCGATACCGGACGGGCCGCGACCGTTTCCCCTCACCTGCTGCACGCTGCGAAGCCACCATGAACACCACGCCGGATACGCCCACGCCTCGCGCCCTTCGCGAACTCACGCCTCTCGAGGCCCGCATTCTCGGTGTGCTCGTCGAGAAACAGCACACGGTGCCGGACACCTACCCGCTGTCGCTGAATGCGCTGACCGCGGGCTGCAACCAGAAAACCGCGCGCTCGCCGGTGATGAACGTCAGCGAGGACGAAGTCACGACCGCGCTCGACGGGCTGAAGCACCTGAGCCTCGTGATGGAAGGCAGCAGCAGCCGCGTGCCGCGTTTCGAGCACAACATGAACCGCGTGCTCGGCATCCCGAGCCAGGCGATTGCGCTGCTCACGATCCTGCTGCTGCGCGGCCCGCAGACGGCCGCCGAGCTGCGCCTGAACAGCGCGCGCCTGCATGGTTTCGCGGATATCTCGTCGGTCGAGGCGTTTCTCGACGAACTCGCGGCGCGTGCGCAGGCGCTCGTCGTCCGGCTGCCGCGTGCGCCGGGCGCACGCGAGAATCGCTGGATGCACCTGATGTGCGGCGAGGTGAACGTGGCCGACTTCGCGAGCGCGGATGCCGGCGGCGCGGATTCCGTGCCGCCTTCCGAATTCGAGGCGCTGAAGGCCGAACAGAAGCGCCTCTCGGATGAAGTGGCGCGACTGAGTGCACTGGTTCAGCGGATGGCCGGCGAACTGGGGATCGACGTCGATGTGCAGGGCGGCGCGGGCTGACGCCATGACTGCGGTGCGTGCGCATCGCTCGGCGTCGTTACTGCGCGGCCGGGTCGATACGCGATGCGGATGCGGATACCGCAACGCACCGCCGCGTTACTTCAGCTTGACGCCCGGTACGAGATAACGCGCGCCGCCAGACCTCAGGATCGGTGCGAGCGCCGCAAACGGCGCGTCGAGCTGCGGCCCGAGACACGCGCCCTCCGCGTGGTTGATACCGGACACGGCGAACGACAGTTTGCCGGGCGCATCGAGTTCGAACGCAAGATACTGGGGAAACACGTCGGCGCACGACAGCGAATTGCCTTCGCCGTCTGTCGGCCGTTCGCCCGGCTCGGTCTTGTCACGCCGCTGCGCGATGAAGCGCGTCAGTGCGGCGCTCGTTTCCATGTTGCCGGCCTTGCCCGACGAAGCTGCATCGATCACGCGATTCCAGTCGAGATACGCGCCGCGCAGCAGGTCGAACGTGACCGGATCGTAGTGATTGTTCGGGTACGCGCCGCCGCAGAACGTGCTGCCCGATTCCACGATGCCCAATGCCGCACGCGACAGCCATGTGACCGTCACGTGCTCGTCGTCGTAGCCGCCGAGCGTCCCGGCTGCCGGCCCGTCGTCGGTATAGCGCGTCGATGCGCATTCGAGCGCGGCGAGATTCATCTGCCAGTGCCGCTGTTCCAGCAAATGATTGACCTGCGCCATCACGGCCGGATCGGGATGGCGGCTCAGCCGCGGATACGCGAGCACCGTGCGCGGGTCGCTCCACATCCGGTACGCGACCGTGCCGTCGCCGATCTCGGTGCCAACCGGCCGCGCGTGCCCTGCGAGCTTCAGCGTGGCATAAGGCGCGTGCTTCATGTCGATGTCCGCGCCGCGCGCGATGCCGCTGCCGACGCCGCCTGCGGAGAGATCGGTGATGGTTTCGACGGCGCCGGGCGCTATCGCGTCGGGATCGTATTCGGCGACGCGGCGCAACGTGAAGGTGCGTGTCTTGCCGGAGCGCGCATCGGTCCAGCGGCCGCGATAGCCGCCCTGGTCCCGCGTGCCGCGCCAGGTTGCCGCGACATGCTCGAAATCGGCATGCTCGCGGAATGCCGACGAGTCGCGCGCGTCGTCCGGCAACTGCGTGCGCACGAGCGGTTCGACCAATTGCGCGGGCGTGCCGTGCAGCGGGATATCGACGCCGAACTGCGCATAGAAATAGCGGCCGGAGAGATTGCCGTCCGCGGCCGGGAAGTTGTCGAGTTCCATCACGACGGCGCCGGCGCCTTGCAGCGTTCCCTCGTAGACCGTGCGCGGCGCGGCATCCGACCCACCCGCGCGCAGCGCGATCAGCACCCACGCGATCCGGATCAGCGGGCGCATCACCAGCGGCACCCGGCTTGTGCGGACGCATCGACATCCAGCGCCCTGCCGAACGCGGTTTTCTTGCCGGTGCGCGCATTGGTGTAGGTCATCGAATAGATGTTGGCGCCCTGGGACATCATTTCGTATCTCCCGTTGATCTTGCCGTCGACCATTTCGACCCAGGTCGTCGTGAACTGATGCGGACGGTCTTCGGCGAGCACTTCGTCCTCTTCGTGTTCGATCACCAGCGGGAGGGCCGTTTTCGATTTCGCGTACCGGACCATGCCGCCCGTCCAATTGACCGCATCGTCGTAGTAGGTGCGCATCTCGAAGCGCACGGGTTTGTCGCCATCCGATGTGAAGCAGAACACTTCGGTGGAAACCTTGGCGAGCGCCGGCAACGAAATACAGAGCAGTACCGCGGCAAGAGCTTTTTTCATGATGGTGGTGTGCAAGAGATTAAGCGGCCTTTCAACCGACACTGATCCGCGTAGCCCCCGCATCGACGAGCCGGAACAGCAGATCCTCGACGGCCGTCTCGGGCGCGGAACCGAGATCCGCATTGACGCGCCACCCCTGTTCCGTGCGAACCGGTTCCGACAGGTAGTGAACGATGCCATGCAGCCCGTCTTCGGCCGGTGCGTTCTCGTCGTCCACATCGAACCACGCGAAGAACCATGTCTTGAACGCGTCGACCGCCGCGCTTTCGTCGAGACCGTCGGCCTCGATCGCGGCCCAGTCCCACACGAACGGGCGGATCGATACGGCCGCCGTTTCGAGATCGAACGCGAATGGTTCGAAATCCAGTTGCGAGGTCGAATCGATCATCGACGGCTGGCCGGCCGCGTCGCCTTCGGCCGGGATCGTGTCGGCCCGGCACGGCAGCGCGAGCGGCCCTTCGGTGGCCAGCGCGCCGTCGGCCTGCCGGTAGGCCGGTTCGACGATCACCGCCGGTTGCGCTGCCGCTTTCGCGAGCAGGTCGATATAGGGTTGGCGGATGGCACGGAGCAGTTCGGATACGGTCATCGTGGCGTGTCGGTTGGGCAGGAAACGATCGGTCACAGGCAGGCGGTGCGCCGCGCGGCCCGCATCGCACGACGGGCCGCTTCGGTAACGGACAGCCGTGATCGTACGGCACTTCGTCCGGGTGCGGACAGTCGGCCGAACGGCCGGGGTGCCCGCATCGCATTGCGGCGGATTTAGACGTTTACCTTCAAACAATGGAAAACGCACATCGAACGCGTTCTCGTTGTGCTTCAATTCATCCGGTTTGTACTCCTACTAAAATTGCAGATTCCGAACAAACCGGATCATTCATCTACAGGAACAGGAGACAGTCGATGGCACGGAAACGGTTGTGAATCGGCAATCGCGATGGTCTGCAACACCGCCGAACTTCCTTCGATGAAAGCAGGTTATCCAAGGGGCCTCCACCCATGTCCTCCAGACGTTTGATGATTGCCGCGGCCGCCGTGTCCACTGCACTGGCCTTCGCCGCACCGCCGGCCAGCGCCGGTGCGCCGACCGTGTCCGATCCGTTCTATACGTACGCCGGCACCACGCCATTGGCATCGATTCCACCGGGCACGGTGCTGAAGTCGCGCAACGTCACCTATCACGTGGCCGGCATTCCGACCGCGCTGACCGCGCAGCAGCTGCTGTATCGCACCAGCAACGCGCGGAACCAGCCGGTCGTCAACGTGACGTCCGTGATCCGGAGTCAGGTCAGCAACGGCCAGGCCATCTCGTACCAGTCGGCCTACGATTCGCTGAACCCGTACGATGAACCGTCGCAGGTGATCGCCGGCGACCGCGACGTTACCAAGGTCATCAACGTGGGCACGTTGTTCTACAGCGCGGAATCGGTTCCGCTGTCGACACTGCTGCTGCTGGGCTACAACATCATCGTGCCCGATACGGAAGGCCAGACGGCGGACTTCGCCGCCGGCCCCGAATACGGGATGACGACGCTCGATTCGATCCGCGCGGCGCTCAACACGCCGTCGACCGGTCTGAATCCGTCGAGCAAGGTCGCGATGATCGGTTATTCCGGCGGTGCGATCGCGACGAACTGGGCCGCGCAACTCGCGCCGAGCTATGCGCCCGACATCAACAGGCAGCTCGTCGGCGCGGCGGAAGGCGGCGTGCTGGTCGACCCCGCGCACAATCTGCGCTATGTGGACGGCAGCATCGTCTGGGGCGGCGTCGCCGCGGCCGCGCTCGCCGGGCTGTCGCGCGGCTACGGCTTCGACCTGACGCCCTATCTCAGCGACACCGGCGTTGCCGTGTTCAAGGACATCCAGAGCCAGTCGCTCGGATACATCCTGCCGAAGTACACGGGCTTGCATTGGGCGACGCTGTTCAAGCCGCAATACGCGAACGACATCAACAGCATTCCGGTGTATGTGACGTACGCGAACAAGGTGAATGCGGGGTTGGCCGCGTCGCCGACCATTCCAATGTTTATCGGCCAGGGCACGGCGGGCGCGCTCGACGGCACGTTCGGCAGCCAGGTGGGCGACGGCGTGATGCTTGCGTACGACGTGCGCGCGCTTGCGCAGAAGTTCTGCGCGAGCGGCACGCCGGTCACGTACACCGAGTATCCGCTCGAACATGTGGGCGCGATCGTGCCCTGGGTGGCCGGCATGCTGCCGTGGCTCTACGACCGCTTCAACGGGAAAGCCGCGCCGAGCAATTGCTGGCTGACGGCGCTGCTGCCGAGCAATTCGCTGGCGCCCGAGACGCCGCACTAGACGCGCCGGGCGACGCGGTGAAGGGCAGGGCGATCCGCCGCGGATCGCCCTTTTTTGTCCCGCGTTTGGCCGTCTGTCGCATTTGCCTGACCGCAGTCACCCGCATTGCCCCGCCGCGACCGGCTGCCGCCTCTCCCGGGTGCCATAATCGAGCCTGCACATCATTCCAGACGTCCCCCGGAGAATCACCATGCAGAACCTCGACAATCCTTCCCACGATCGCGAGGTAGGCAGCGCCGACGCGACGCAGGACACCACGCGCATCGACGATGTCCGCATCGGCGCCGTGCGCCCGCTGATTTCGCCGGCGCTGCTGCTCGACGAATTGCCGGTGCCGGCCGCCACGCAGACGCTCGTCGAGGATACGCGCCGCGCGATCGGCGACATCCTGCACGGCCGCGACGACCGGCTGCTGCTCGTCGTCGGCCCGTGCTCGATCCACGATCACGACCAAGCACTCGACTACGCGCGCCGCCTGAAAGTTGCGGCCGATGCGCTGAAGGACGACCTGCTGATCACGATGCGCGTCTACTTCGAGAAGCCGCGCACGACGGTCGGCTGGAAGGGCTACATCAACGATCCGCGCCTGGACGGCAGCTTCCGCATCAACGAAGGGCTGCGCGCCGCGCGGCAGCTGCTGCTCGACGTCAATGCGCTCGGCCTGCCGGCCGCGACCGAATTCCTCGACCTGCTGAGCCCGCAGTACATCGCCGACCTGATCGCGTGGGGCGCGATCGGCGCGCGCACGACCGAGAGCCAGAGCCACCGCCAGCTCGCGTCGGGGCTGAGCTGCCCGATCGGCTTCAAGAACGGCACCGACGGCGGCGTGCAGGTCGCGTCGGACGCGATCGTCGCCGCGGCCGCGAGCCATGCGTTCATGGGGATGACGAAGATGGGGATGGCCGCGATCTTCGAGACGCGCGGCAACGACGATGCGCACGTGATCCTGCGCGGCGGCAAGAGCGGCCCGAACTACGACGCCGCGCATGTCGAGGCGTGCTGCGCGGTGCTGCGCAAGGCCGGGCTGCGCGAGCAGGTGATGGTCGACTGCTCGCATGCGAACTCGAACAAGTCGCACGAGCGGCAGATCGACGTCGCGCAGGATCTCGCGCGGCAACTGTCGCAGGGCGAGCACCGAATCGTCGGCGTGATGGTCGAGAGCCATCTCGAGGCCGGGCGGCAGGATCTGAAGCCGGGTGTGCCGTTGCAGTACGGCGTGTCGATTACCGATGCGTGCCTGAGCTGGACGCAGACGGAGCCGGTGCTCGATGTGCTGGCGGAGGCGGTGCGGCATCGCAGGGTGTATTCGCGGAATGCGTGACGGGGGCGGCGCCGATATGCGTGCTGCGTCATCACGTCCGATGCAGCATCTCGCGAGTGGCGCTAACATGGCGCCGGTGCGATGTGTCGCGCGCACGGAGGCGGCGAGGCCGGCCGCCGATATCGACAACAATTCACCGGAGTGCATAAAAACATGGCGTTCTACAAAACCCTCATCGCAGCAACCGTCCTCGCATCGAGCGTCAGCGCACACGCGCAGATCGCCGGCGCGCAGCCGCTCAGCGTGACCGTCGAGCAATCGCAGGCACTGCTCGAAGGCTGGAGCGTGAAGAAGAGCGTACTCGGCAAGACCGTTTACAACGACGCGAACCAGAAGGTCGGCACCGTGCGCGACCTGATCGTCGCGCCGGACGGCTCGGTGTCGGCGGCGATCGTGTCGGCCGGCGGTTTCCTCGGCGTGGCCGCGCACGACGTCGCGGTGCCGATCGCGTCGCTCGACGTGCGCAACGGCAACATCTACCTGCCTGGCGCAACGAAGGATGCGCTGAAGGCGACGCCGGCGTTCCAGTACGCGAAGGTGCCGTCGCCGCCGAAGCCGAAGAAGCTCGACGACAAGCACTGATCGATGCGGCCCGGCGCACGCTGCGCCGGGCCCGGCCGACCGCGGGCCGTGAATGGCTCCGCGCGTCGGCGCGATCGTCGGAGGCCGGGCGCCACATCATGGCGGCGAACGGATCGCGTCGACGATCGATGACGATGCGGCTGCGTTGCCGCCGCGCATCCGGCGCGAATCGGTATCGTGATTCGCACCACGCCGCGAATATCGCCAATGCCGGTGCTCAGCTTGCCGGCATCTTCCCGCCCACCCACACCCCGTCGAAACCGAACGCGACCGGCCCGCTCAGGAACACGCTGCCGGTACCGTCCCATTGAACGGCGACGTCGCCGCCGTCGCATTCCACCCGCACCGTGTGGTCGAGCAGCCCGCGCCGGATGCCGTTGATCGCCGCGCCGCACGAACACGAGCCCGAACCAAGCGGCACGCCGCCGCCGCGCTCCCAGATGCGCAGGCGGATATGCGAGCGGCTGACGACCTGAACGAAGTGCACGTTGGTCTTCAGCGGAAACAGCGGATGCGTTTCGATTGCCGGGCCGAGCGCTTCGATATCGATCGCATCGAGATCGTCGACGAAGAACGTGCAGTGCGGATTGCCCATGCTGCACGCGGCCGGTGCGCCGGGCAACGGAAGAGCGAGCGTGTCGACGGCTTCGGCGACGGGCACGTCCTGCCAGCCGATGCGCGGTGTGCCCATCTCCACCGTGATCAGCCCGTGCGCATCGTGCGAACAGAGCAGGCGCCCGCGGTTGGTGCGCAGCACGACCGACGCCGCGCCGGTTTCCCGCATCACCTTCCACGCAACGCCGCGCGTCGCGCTGCCGCAGGTATCGAGCATCGAGCCGTCGGGGTTCCAGAACGCGACGCGGGCGGCCGCGTCGTCGCAGTCCGATAGCACCGCGAGCTGGTTGAAGCCGATGCCGCGATGCCGGTCGCCCATGCGCCGGACGAGGTCGCGGTCGATCGCGTGTGCTTGAGCCTGATCCTGGCCGCGCAGGTCGACGACGACGAAGTCATCGCCATTCGCGTTCATCTTCTGAAATCGGATCGGCATGGCGGTTCCGGAATCGAGGCACGCGAACACTGTACGTGGCTTGCCGGAGCGGATCAATCGACGTGGTCGGTGTGCGACGCACCACTTGGGGCTCACCCGGATTCCGAAATGAATCGTAAGGCATGTAATATAAATGAAAGATTGAATTCGGATATGTCCTAGTCGGTTATCGCGTGCATTCGTGCAGCGGATCCGACCCACCGCCACGTGTCACCCGGTTCTCAACAGAAACGCCCTATGGAACAACTCGTCGATTCGATCAACGGTGTCATCTGGAGCCCCGCGCTCATCTTCCTCTGCCTCGCCGCAGGGCTGTACTTCTCGCTGCGCACGCGTTTCGCGCAGGTCCGCCACTTCATCGAGATGCTGCGCCTGATGCGCGGCAGCAAGGCCTCGGCGGAAGGCGTGTCGTCGTTCCAGGCGCTGGCGCTGTCGCTGTCGGGGCGCGTCGGCACGGGCAACATCGCGGGCGTCGCCACGGCCATCACGTTCGGCGGCCCCGGCGCGATGTTCTGGATGTGGCTCGTCGCGTTCCTCGGCGCGAGCACCGCGTTCGTCGAATCGACGCTGTCGCAGATCTACAAGGTGCGGCGCGAAGGGCAGTATCGCGGCGGCCCCGCGTATTACATCGAGAAGGGGCTCGGCATCCGCTGGTACGCGGTGGCGTTCGCGATCGCGACCGTGCTCGCGTGCGGGCTGCTGCTGCCCGGCGTGCAGGCGAACGGGATCTCGTCCGCGATCGAGAATTCGTTCGGCATCGCGAAGCCCGTCACCGGCGCGGTGCTCGTGCTGCTGCTCGGCCTGATCATCTTCGGCGGCGTGAAGCGGATCGCGCGCGTCGCGGAAATCGTCGTGCCGTTCATGGCGCTCGGCTACATCCTGATCGCGTGCGTGGTGATTGCGCTCGACATCGAACGCCTGCCGGGCGTCGTCGCGCTGGTGTTCGAGAGTGCGTTCGGCTTCGAGGCCGGCTTCGGCGCGGTGCTCGGCATGGCAATCCAGTGGGGCGTGAAGCGCGGCGTCTATTCGAACGAAGCGGGGCAGGGCACGGGCCCGCACGCGTCGGCCGCCGCCGAAGTGAAACACCCGGCGCAGCAGGGGCTCGTGCAGGCGTTCTCCGTCTATGTCGATACGCTGTTCGTCTGCTCGGCGACGGGCTTCATGATCCTCATCACGGGCGCCTACAACGTGGTCGCGCCGAGCGGCCGCGCGCTGTTCTCGGGCGCCGCGGGCATCGAGGCCGGCCCCGGCTATACGCAGATGGCCGTCGAATCGGTGCTGCCCGGCTTCGGCGCGGCATTTGTCGCGATGGCGCTGTTCTTCTTCGCGTTCACGACCATCCTCGCGTACTACTACATCGCGGAAACCAACGTCGCGTACCTGAGCCGCACGCGCAGCAGCGCCGCCGGCACGTTCGTGCTGCGCGCGGTGATCCTGCTCGCGACGCTGTACGGCGCCGTGAAGAGCGCGAGCGTCGCGTGGGCGCTCGGCGACATCGGCGTCGGGCTGATGGCGTGGCTGAACCTCGTCGCGATCCTGCTGCTGCAGAAGCCGGCGCTCAAGGCGCTGCGCGACTACGAGGCGCAGAAGCGCGCGGCGCGAGCCGTCGTTCGATCCGGCCGCGCTCGGGATCGCGAACGCGACGTTCTGGGAAAAGCGGGAGGCGGCAAATGGCGAACCGGACGGTCGAACCGCGTCGGTCGTGACTGCGGAACGGCAATCGTAGCGCCTGCACGGCGCGGACGCGGGGCCGGCTGTGCGCGTCGAGTCAGCTGTGCGCGCCGAAATTGCCTTCAACGGCAATATCCCTTACCATAAAGTAAGGAATATTGGAGGTGCCATCATGACAGCAGCAACCATCACTTCAAAGGGCCAGGTCACGATCCCCGTGGACGTGCGCAATCAGCTTGGTCTTCAGGCTGGCGACCGGATCGAATTCAGCCTCAACGAGACAACCGGCCGGTATGAGGTTTACCCGGCCACGCGCCCGCTGGCGTCCCTCAAGGGCATCGTGAAGAAGCCCGCGAAACCCGTGTCGATCGAGGACATGAACCGGGCTATCGCGGAGCAGGGGGCATCCGCGCAATGATCGGATTGGATACGAACGTGCTGGTCCGTTACTTCGCACAGGACGACGCCGTACAGTCGAAGAAGGCGACGGCGCTGATGGAGTCCCTGTCGGCCGAACGGCCGGGGTACGTTTCGCAGGTTGCCCTGGTCGAGGTCGTATGGGTGCTCGCGCGCTGCTATGGCGTCGAGCGCGAGCAGATGAACGACATCATCGACTCCATGATCGGCACCAAAGAGCTGGTCGTTGAAGGTGCTGACACGGTGCGAAAGGCACTTCGCGTTTTCGTGGCGTCTGCGAAGGCGGATTTCGCGGATTGCCTGATCGAGCGGTCGGGGCACGTGGCCGAGTGCGAGTACACAGCTACTTTCGACGTGACGGCTTCGAAGGTCGCTGGTATGCAGTTGATCAAGTAATCACGGCGCGAGCCGATATCAGTGTGGCAACTGGGTTGCTAGAGGATTTCGGACAAAGCGAGCGCAGGCGCGCAAAACCGCTGAGTAGCCATGGGAAAACACAGAGCGGAGGGCGGATGTGGTACTGCACCATTCATCCACCGCAAAATACGGATTTCCCTTTTTCCTTCCCTTCGAATGGCAAAAGCGCATCTACGTAATTCTACGTAGCCCCGCATACGTAGTTATCCGCTTGTAAGCCGCCCCTGTCGCACGGAATACTACGGCCCATTGTCGCGGCCTTTGCAAGACTGCGGCACGACGCATCGACGTCACGCGTGTGCGGCCACTTGGCCGCATGCCATCAAAACCACATTGGAGACCAGGAGACGCCATGAATCGGGCTTCCAGTACCCTGCTCTGGATCGCGGTCGCGCTGCTCGGCGCGTTCTCGTTCGGAACGATCGCACTCGCGCACGGCGAGCGCGTGAGTGCCCTCTGGATCGTGATCGCCGCTGTCTGCGTGTATCTGATCGCGTATCGCTTCTACAGCCGTTTCATCGCCAGCAAGGTCATGCAGCTCGACGGGCTGCGGATGACGCCGGCGGTCAAGTTCAACGACGGCCTCGACTACGTGCCGACCAACAAGTACGTGCTGTTCGGCCATCACTTTGCCGCGATCGCCGGCGCGGGGCCGCTCGTCGGGCCCGTGCTCGCCGCGCAGATGGGCTACACGCCCGGCATGCTGTGGATCCTGGCCGGCGTCGTGTTCGCCGGCGCGGTGCAGGACTTCATCGTGCTGTTCATCTCGACGCGCCGCGACGGCCGCTCGCTCGGCGATCTCGTCAAGATGGAGCTCGGCACCGTGCCCGGCGTGATCGCGCTGTTCGGCGCGTTCCTGATCATGGTGATCATCCTCGCGGTGCTCGCGCTGATCGTCGTGAAGGCGCTGACCAATTCGCCGTGGGGCACGTTCACCGTCGCCGCGACGATTCCGATCGCGCTGTTCATGGGCGTCTATACGCGCTACATCCGTCCGGGCCGCATCGGCGAAGTGTCGATCATCGGCTTCGTGCTGCTGATGGCGTCGATCGCGTTCGGCCAGACCGTGCACGATTCGCCCGCGCTCGCTGCGTGGTTCACGTTCAGCGGCACGCAGCTCACGTGGATCCTGATCGGCTATGGCTTCGTCGCATCGGTGCTGCCGGTGTGGCTGCTGCTCGCGCCGCGCGACTACCTGTCGACGTTCCTGAAGATCGGCACGATCCTCGGCCTCGCGATCGGCATCCTGGTCGTCGCGCCGGAACTGAAGATGCCCGCGCTGACGAAGTTCGTCGACGGCACGGGCCCGGTGTGGTCGGGCAACCTGTTCCCGTTCCTGTTCATCACGATCGCGTGCGGCGCGGTGTCGGGCTTCCACGCGCTGATTTCTTCGGGCACGACGCCGAAGCTGATCGACAACGAAACCAACGCGCGCTTCATCGGTTACGGCGCGATGCTGATGGAATCGTTCGTCGCGATCATGGCGCTGGTCGCCGCGTGCGTGATCGAGCCGGGCATCTATTTCGCGATGAACGCGCCGGCCGCCGTGCTCGGCTCGACGCCGGAAGCCGTCGCGAACACCGTCACGCAGTGGGGCTTCGTGCTGACGCCTGACATGCTCACGCAGACCGCGAAGGCCGTCGGCGAAACGACGATCATCGCGCGCGCGGGCGGTGCGCCGACGCTGGCTGTCGGCATGGCGCACATCCTGCACCAGGTGATCGGCGGCGAAGCGATGATGGCGTTCTGGTATCACTTCGCGATCCTGTTCGAGGCGCTGTTCATCCTGACGGCCGTCGACGCCGGCACGCGCGCGGGCCGTTTCATGCTGCAGGATCTGCTCGGCACGTTCCACCCGGCGCTCAAGCGCACCGAGTCGCTGCCCGCGAACCTGGTCGCCACCGGGCTGTGCGTGGCCGCATGGGGCTACTTCCTGTACCAGGGCGTGGTCGATCCGCTCGGCGGCATCAACACGCTGTGGCCGCTGTTCGGCATCTCGAACCAGATGCTCGCCGCGATCGCGCTGGTGCTCGGCACCGTCGTGCTGTTCAAGATGAAGCGCGAGCGCTATGCATGGGTGACGATCGTGCCGACGGCATGGCTGCTGATCTGCACGCTGACGGCCGGCTGGCAGAAGATTTTCGACGCGAACCCGAAGGTCAGCTTCCTCGCGCACGCCGCGAAGCTGCAGGCCGCGGTGGACGAAGGCAAGGTGCTCGCGCCGGCCAAGTCGATCGCGCAGATGAAGCGGATCATCTTCAACGACTATATCGATGCGGCGCTGGCCGGGCTGTTCATCTTCGTCGTCATCTGCATCGCGGTGTACGGCGTGATCGCCGTGCTGCGCGCGCGCCGCGAGTCGAAGCCGACCGTGCGCGAGACGCCGTACGAAGCGATGCCGGCCGCGCAGGCGCTCGGCAGCGGACGTTAAGGGGAGGCCGCGATGTTCAGCGATCTTGGCAGCGACCTGCGCAGCGCGGGGCGTTACCTCGGGCAGGCGTTGCGGCTGATGGTCGGCCTGCCCGACTACGACACCTATGTCGCGCACATGCGCGAAACCCATCCGGACCGCGAGCCGATGACGTACGAGGAATTTTTCCGCGAGCGTCAGAATGCGCGGTACGGGTCGGGAGCAGGGAAGTGCTGCTGAACCGGGCCGGTGAAAGGGTTCTGTGATTTACAAGGAAGCGCCGCGATGGATTTCGCGGCGCTTTTTCTTTGGCGGGGCAGACGGCGCGCCTGTCGCGGATATCGCCGCGTCGTTTGCCGGCGCGCAGCACGGCAACGTCCGGCGGCCGGTATCATAGAACTCATTTTTCCCCGGTGAACCCGCAGGAGAACACGTCGTGCATGTCGGTGAGCGTTTCAACAGCATTTCCCATCTCGTCGGCGCGGTGCTGTCGGTGGCGGGCCTCGTGGCGCTCGTGACGATGGGCGCGCTCGAAGGCGACCCGTACAAGGTGGTGAGCTTCAGCGTGTACGGCGCGATGCTGATCCTGCTCTATGCGATCTCGACGCTGTACCACAGCGTGCGCAACCCGCGCCTGAAAGCGATCCTGCAGAAATGCGACCATTCGGCGATCTACCTGCTGATCGCCGGCAGCTACACGCCGTTTACGCTGGTCACGTTGCGCGGCCCGTGGGGCTGGTCGCTGTTCGGTGTGAGCTGGGGGCTCGCCGTGCTGGGCATCGTGCAGGAACTGACGCTCGGGCGGCGCACGCGCATGCTGTCGATGATCCTGTACGTGCTGATGGGCTGGCTCGCGCTCGTCGCGGTGCGCCCGCTGATCCATGCGCTGCCGCCGGTGGGCACCGCGTGGCTCGTGGCCGGCGGCGTGATCTACAGCGCCGGGATTTACTTCTTCATCAACGACGAACGCATCCGTCACGGGCACGGTATCTGGCACCTGTTCGTGCTGGCCGGCAGCCTGTGCCAGTTCGTCAGTGTCGCGATGTATGTGGCGTGAGCGGAATGCGCTGTCGGCGCGCGGCGGTCATGGCCGCGGCCCGCTCGCCGGCGGCCGTCAGGCGCGGTCGGGCGCCGGCTTCGCGGCTTGCAGCGCGAGAAAGCCGACCCATCCCCAGTACACGCGATGATGCGCGATCAGCCCGTCGCGCAGATCCATCACCTCGACGAGATCGACCTGGTCGCCTTCCGGCGTTTCGCGCGGATATTCCCATGTGAGCTGGCGGCCGTTCGAGAAGAACGACCCGGTCCGGTACCAGCGTCCGAGCCTGTTGCCCGGATTGCGCAGGCCGGCCGCGAAGAACTCGCCGATCGCGGCCTTGCCGTGCAGCACGCCCGAGCCGTGGTCGGGCAGCGTGACGACGGCGAGCGGTGTTTCGAGCACCGCGTCGTCCGCGTACAGCGACATCAGCGCATCGAGATCGCGAGCGACGACGGCGGCGTGCCAGCCTGCATGGATGCGCCGGGCATCGGCGTCGGCGTGTGTCATGGCGGGTTCCCTGAAGTGTCGATAACGGAACCCACTGTATGAGCGCGACGCCGCGAGACGTTTCACGTCGGCCCGAAACGTGGATGCGGCCCTGGTTGAAGGCGGCCGCGCGTCAGACCTTATCCGGCCAGCGCGTCGAGATTCAGCACATAGGATTTGCCGATCCACACCGCGCAATCGCGATGGTCGCGCAGGTCGTCGCCGGTATTCGGATGCAGGAAGATATCGAGCGCGCCGTGGTTCAGCACGAGCCACGGCACGATGTCGTCGAATCGCGCGGCGTCGAACGCGATCTGGTACGACCATGCCGGATGCGGGCCGACGAGGCGTTCGTGAAAGCGGCCGAGTTCGATGACCGCGCCGAACCGTTCGTCGACGACCTGGCGAAACGCCCAGGCCGCGTCGCGGCTGGCCGCATCGAAATAGACGTGCGCGTGCCAACTGTCGATGGCGGTAGTGTCGAGGGCAGCCATGGAAGGACTCGATAAAAATGGGAATGCATGAAGCGCCGTGCGAAACGGCCGATGCGTGATTATCGCGCGTCCTTGCCGTATGCGTCGTGTCACGGTCCGGCAATCCGAAGCCGATGATTTGTCCTGTATCAGAAGAACCGTTTGATCCGACGAAACCGGGCTTGTGGTATCGGCATGCGCGATATCACGCCGGAAGCCGCGCCGGCACGTGCGCTGGCCGGGGTGGCACCGGCAACACGTCATTTCGGAAATTGAAAAAGCGGTGCGAGCGTGCTTTGAGGAAACCGGAAAAATGCAATCAGGCAGTTGAATGAAATAAAGAAATTCCGTTTCGGCGGGATGGGGGAATGACGCAGATCGCACGCCGAATGCAAGGCTGAAAATATCAATTGCGAAATCGGCTATTCAAGCGGAATGCGGCGCGACATACGATGGTTTCAACGCATCGACGATCGCGATCGATGCGGGGACAACCATCTGGAGGCCACCATGCGATCCCTCGTTCCTGTTGCCGTTCTTTCTTGCGCACTCGTTGCGCTGCCCGCCGTCAGCTTCGCGCAGTCGGCCGGTTCCGACTGGTCGCCGAATGCCGCACGGCTGAGCTGGTCGGCGGCGCGTGCCGAAACCGACGCGCAACTGATGCAGATGGCGCGTGCCGGCTATCGCGCGACGACGGCCGGCAACCAGAACTATCCGCTCGCGATGCAGCGTGCGCTCGAACGTGTCCGCAATCCGGTGCCCGACCGGTCGCGCGAAGAGCGGGCCGCGATGGAAGCGCGCGCCGCGCGCGACGTGCAGGGCGGCCATCCGGTCAAGGCGTTCTTCGTGAAGACCGCGTACTACCTGAAAGGCGAGAACACGTTCTGATGCGGCAGACGAGCATGGCTTGCCAGCTTCGATTCGCCAACGTCGCGCGCGCGTCGGCACCGAGCCGGTTGCCGGATGCGCGAGCGACGCCGCGACGCAACGACGGGCACGGCGCGCGGCGCCGTGCGAAGGACAACCGCACTGCGGGGCGCGGCACGGCCGCGTGTCGCGCCGCGTGGCCGGATTTCGCGTCGAGCGATGCTGCCGAGGGCGAGCGCGAATCATGAAGGCCGGCCGGAAGAACCGTCGCCGCGTGCCGCTGACCCGCGAATGGCTGCTGCCGCTGCCGCCCGCGCATGCACGCGACATCTCGCTGAAATGCCACATGGCGCTCGTCGCGCTGCGCGGCGAGCACGGCAACGAGGCGCTGCTGATGCGGTTGCGCACGAGCGTCTATCTGGTGTTCCTGGCGATCGACGATGCGGTGTGCGGGGGCGCGGACATCGACCTGTGCGTCGACGCGGAGCGTGCGCTCGATGCGGGCGTGGCGCGCGCGGCGCAAAGCGGCGCATGGGCGCTGCGCGACGACGAATGCGCAGTGCTCGAGCGCGTGCTTGCGGCGCACGATACCTGCGTTGCGACGCTTACGCGGCATCGGCTTGCCGAGCTGTGGCGTCATGTCTGCGTGTTCGCGACGAGCGGCCAGCCGGCGCTCGTCGCGAGCGCGGCGGAGAAGATGCGTATGAACGCGGCCGCATCGCTGGTTGCGTAGTGCCGCGCGCCAGTTTTGCAGGGAGGATGGAGGAGACAGGGCCGGCCGCACCGGCGCGGCCGATGCAATCGCGCGACGTCGGCGATTGCGCGGCCGCCGCGACAATGTGGTGCGGGCACAATCCAGCGGCCCAAAACAAAAGCGCCACGGAGCGAACTCCGTGGCGCTTCATTCATGCCCGCCGGCGCGGAGGCACGGCCGCCGCGCGGCGAAATGCGCTTAAGCTTAAGCCGCCGTTGCCGGCTTCGCCGGCTTCTGCAGCTTGCCCTTGCCGGCGCGCTGGATTTCCTCGAGCTTGATCTCGACGTGGCGCGAGAATACGTACTCGGCAGGGCGCTGCTTCGCGATCGAGATGTCCGGTGCGAACGGGCCGTCGGTCTTGATGCCCTTCGTGCTCACGCGCAGCGCTTTCAGCGGGTGCGCGATCGTGTCCATCACGGCCGTTGCCTCGAAGCCGCAGTGGACCATGCAGTCAGCGCACTTCTCGTAGTTGCCGACGCCGTAGTTGTCCCACTCGGTCGTTTCCATCAGTTCCTTGAAGGTCTTCACGTAACCTTCGCCGACCAGGTAGCACGGCTTCTGCCAGCCGAACACCGTACGCGCCGGGTTGCCCCACGGTGTGCACTTGTACGTCTGGTTGCCGGCCAGGAAGTCGAGGAACAGCGACGACTGGCTGAACGACCAGCGCTTGCCGCCTTCGCCGCGCTTCAGGATTTCGCGGAACAGGTTCTTCGTCTTGTCGCGGTTCAGGAAGTGCTGCTGATCCGGCGCGCGCTCGTACGCGTAGCCCGGCGACACCGTGATGCCGTCGACGCCGATCGGCCCCAGCGTGTCGAAGAACTTCGCCACGCGCTCGGGCACCGCATCGTTGAACAGCGTGCAGTTGATGTTCACGCGGAAGCCGCGGCGCTTCGCTTCCTTGATCGCCGCGACGGCCTTGTCGTACACGCCTTCCTGCGACACCGAGTGATCGTGCGCCTGCTGGTCGCCGTCGAGGTGGACCGACCAGACGAAATACGGGCTCGGCGCGTAGTCGTCCATCTTCTTTTCCATCAGCAGCGCGTTCGTGCACAGGTACACGAATTTCTTGCGCTTCATGATGCCCTTGACGATTTCCGGCATCTCCTTGTGGAGCAGCGGTTCGCCGCCGGCGATCGACACGACGGGCGCGCCGCACTCGTCGACGGCCTGCAGGCATTCCTCGACGGACAGGCGCTGGTTCAGGATCGGGTCCGGATAATCGATCTTGCCGCAGCCGTTGCACGCGAGGTTGCAGCGGAACAGCGGCTCGAGCATCAGCGCGAGCGGATAGCGTTTGTTGCCGGACAGGTGCTGGCGCACGATATACGCGCCGACACGGACTTGCTGGAGCAGCGGAATAGACAAGGGATGTCCTCCTTAAACTTCGCGGGCGACAGCTTGCGTGAGCTTCGCCGGCAGCTTGAATTCGACTTTTTCCTCACGGCCCGCCATCGTCGCGACATCGACGGGCCCCAGCGCGCGCAGCGCGCCGATTACATCCTCGACCATCTCTTCGGGCGCCGACGCGCCGGCGGTCAGGCCGACCGTCTGCACGCCCGCAAACCATTCGGCTTTCACTTCCGAGCCGTCGGCGACGAGATAGCTCGGCACACCGCTTTCGGTGCCGATCTCGCGCAGGCGGTTCGAGTTCGAGCTGTTCGTCGCGCCGACGACGAGCAGCACGTCAACCTGTTCGCTCAGCTCGCGCACGGCGGCCTGGCGATTCTGTGTGGCATAGCAGATGTCGCGCGTGTCCGGGCCGACCAGGTCGGTGAACCGGCGCTGCAGCGCTTCGATGATGCCGCGCGTATCGTCGACCGACAGCGTGGTCTGCGTGATGTACGCGACCGGCGTATCGACGGGCAGCGTCAGCGTCGCGACTTCGGCTTCGCTCTGCACGAGGATCACCTCGGCCGGAATCTGGCCGATCGTACCCTCGACTTCCGGGTGGCCCGCGTGGCCGATCAGGATCAGCCGGCGGCCCGCCGCGACATACTGGCGGCCCTGCACGTGCACCTTCGTGACGAGCGGGCAGGTCGCGTCGAGCACGTCGAGCCCGCGCGTTTCCGCGTCGCGCTCGACCGTCTGGGCGACACCGTGCGCGCTGAAGATCGCGACAGCGCCGTGCGGCACCTCGTCGAGTTCCTCAACGAATCGTGCCCCTTTATTACGCAGGTTTTCGACGACATGCCGGTTATGAACGATCTCATGACGCACATAAACCGGCGCGCCGTGCTGTTGCAGCGCGCGATCGACGATCTCGATCGCACGGACAACCCCCGCACAAAAGCCGCGGGGCTGGGCAAGGATGACTCGCATAAGTGAGCGAACTCCGACGACAGACGCCGGGGTTCGAAGAGCTGGCACCAACTCGATCGCCCCGGCTTGAAGTTATGAAGGCAGGAACGAACCGGCCAGACCAGGCCCCGGAACCCCGAATTAATCGCGCATTTTAACCCTATCGGGCAGTCCTTGCTCTGGTGCCGTATCTTCCGTGTTGCAATTGCGTGAGAGCCGCGTCGGCGCTGGCGCGCGCGGAACCCAGTAAACTACGCGGTTTCGCGGGCGGCCGCTCCGGCTGCCCGGCGTCGCGCTCATTTCAAGGCCATTCGATGACCGTCGATTCTTACGCGTATTGCCCGGCCGCCCGAGCGGTTTCGGGCGTTTTGTTCCTGACCCCCATTCAAAACGCCGGCGTCCGGCCGGAGGCGCGCCGATGATGCTGGTGATCGCTTTCCTGGTGTCCGGCCTGTCGCTGATGATCTGGATCGTGCTGCTCGTCGCGCGCGGCGGCTTCTGGCGCGCGGTGCCGGCGCGGCCGCTGCCGCCCGACGCGCGCGGTGCGGCGGCCGACGCGGGCTGGCCGGCCGTCGTCGCGGTCGTGCCGGCGCGCAACGAGGCCGACGTGATCGCCCGCGCGGCGACTTCGCTGCTCGAGCAGGATTATCCGGGCGACTTTCATCTGATCATCGTCGACGACCACAGCGACGACGGCACCGCCGACGCGGCCCGTGCGGCGGCGCTCGCGATCAACCGCGCCGACCGGCTGACGGTGCTGGCCGCGAAGCCGCTGCCGGCCGGCTGGTCGGGCAAGGTGTGGGCGCAGTCGCAGGGGATCGCCGCGGTGCAGACGCTCGGCCTGCCGGCCGACTACCTGCTGCTGACGGATGCCGACATCGGCCACCCGCCCGATGCCGTCGCGCAGCTCGTCACGCGCGCGCAGGCCGAGCACCGCGATCTCGTGTCGCTGATGGTGCGGCTGCGCTGCGATTCGTTCTGGGAAAAGGCGCTGATCCCGGCGTTCGTGTTCTTCTTCGCGAAGCTCTACCCGTTCTCGTGGATCAACAACCCGCGCAACCGGACGGCCGGCGCCGCGGGCGGCTGCATGCTCGTGAAGCGCACGGCGCTCGAGGAAGCGGGCGGCATCGAGTCGATCCGCGGCGCGCTGATCGACGACTGCAGCCTCGCCGCGCAGATCAAGCATCGCGGCAGCGGCCGCCATCCGATCCGGCTCGACCTGGCCGACCGCAGTGTGTCGCTGCGCCCGTACGACAGCTGGCGCGACATCTGGAACATGATCGCGCGCACCGCGTTCACGCAGCTGCACTATTCGCCGCTGCTGCTGGCCGGCACGCTGCTCGGGATGGCGGTCATCTACCTCGTGCCGCCCGTCGCGGCGCTCGCGTACGGCGCGCGCGCGTGGCCGGCGTGGCTCGCGTGGGCGTCGATGTGCGCCGCGTATGCGCCGATGCTGCGCTACTACCGGCGCTCGCCGCTGTGGGCGCCCGCGCTGCCGCTCGTCGCGCTGTTCTACGTCGGCGCGACGTTCGCGTCCGCGTGGCGCTACTGGCGCGGCAAGGGCGGCCAGTGGAAGGCGCGCGTGCAGGCGCCGGTGGAGCGCTGAGCGTTTCGCGCGCCGTTGGCGCGCGTCCCGGGACGCTGCCGTTCCGGCAGCCGGAAAGCAAACAGCCCGATCGGTGGAAACCGGTCGGGCTGTGTCGTTTTCGGCGGTGCTGGCTGCCGGTGCTTACCGCTGGGTCAGCATCATGTACATCTGGATCACCACGTCGGGCGAGAACGTGAACGGCACCCAGCCGAAGCCGGTGTGGCGGGCGACCAGCAGGCGGTCGCCGTTCGACTGCTTCTGCACGGCCATCATCGGGTTCTTCGTCGACACGAAACGCCAGCCAGGCGGGATGCCCTGCGGCGGTTCCGGCTGCATCGACGCGCGCGCATGCGCCAGTTCCTCGATCAGCTGGCCGAGCTGGTCCGGATTCAGCGTGATCGATTCGCCGTTGATGGTCAGCGCGATCTCGTTTTGCGACGGCCGCGCCACGTGCAGCGTCGCCTTGTCGGCCGGGGCGGCGGCGGCTTCGGTTTCGGCTTCGGTCGCGGCTTCGGCTTGCGCCGGCGCGACGATCGCGGTTCCGGCGTCGGCTGTCGTATCGGCCGCAGCCGGCGCGGATGCGTTCACAGCCGGTTCCGCCGCCGGCGTGTCCGCCGGTGCCGGTTCGACGGTTTCGGCGGCAACGGCCGGGGCGGCAACCGCGTTCGTCGCGGCTTCGTTGACGACGGCCTCGACCAGCGCTTCGGCGTCGGCGACGGCCTTCGCGTGGTGCTGTGCGGCGGCTTCGGCCTGCGCGATCGCTTCGGTATGGCGCTGCGTGAGGGCTTCGGCCTGCGCGGTGGCTTCGGCGTGGCGTTGTGCGGCGGCTTCGGCCTGCGCGATCGCTTCGGCGTGGCGCTGCGTGACGGCTTCGGCCTCGGCGGTCGCATCGGCATGACGCTGCGCGGCGGCCTGCGTTTCGGCGATCGCTTCCGCGTGACGCTGCGCGAGCGCTTCGGCCTCGGCGATCGCGGCTGTATGGCGCTGCGTGGCCGCTTCGGCTTCGGCGGTCGCTTGCGCGTGACGCTTCGCGGCGGCCTCGGCTTCGGCGGCCGCTGCCGCATGGCGCTGCGCGGCCGCATCGGCTTCGGTCGCGGCGGCGTCATGGCGTTGCGCGGCGGCCTCGGCCTCGGCGATCGCGGCTGCGTGTCGTTGCGATGCGGCTTCGGCATCCGCATGACGTTGCGCGAGTGCTTCGGTCCGTGCGGTGGCTTCCGTATGGCGCAGCACGGCGGCCTCGGCTTGCGCGGCGGCATCCGTATGACGGTGGGCGGCGGCTTCGGCGGCGGCGGTGGCTTCCGCGTGGCGCTGCTGCGCGGCTTCGGCCTCGGCGGCTGCCGCCGTGTGGCGCTGCGCTGCGGCCTGCGCTTCGGCTTCCGCGGCGGCGTGACGTTGCGCCGCGGCCTGGGCTTCCGCTGCTGCGGCGCGCGCGAAGGCTTCCGCGCTGCGGGCCGCCTGCTGCGCGGCGTGGTGATCGTGGAGGAGCTGATCGACGCCCGCGTTGAGCGAATCGATCTGATCGTTCAGGTTCATGCGTGTCTTCTCTGCGTAAGACCCGCGATTTTAACCGCTGCGCCGGTGCCGGTCCGCGCGCGACGTGTAACAAAGTGCGCAAGGCGGCGCGCCGTGCGCCGCTTTGTGTTATTTCAGGTACCCCGCCGAGCCGAACCAGTCGAGCGCATCGCGCAGCCCTTCGCGGTACGGGCGCGCACGGTAGCCGAGCTCGCGCTCGGCCTTCGCGGACGTGAAATACATCTTGTTCTTCGACATCCGCAGCCCGTCCACGGTGACGAACGGCTCTTTCTTCGTGAACTTCGCGACCGCTTCGGCACCGACCGCGAGCGGGTACAGCGGCCAGCGCGGCAGCGCGATCGTCGGCGCCTTGCGGCCCGTCATCTGCGCGATGTCGGCCAGCATCTGCTGCAGCGGCAGGTTCTCGCCGCCGAGGATGTAGCGCTCGCCGATCCGGCCGCGCTCGAGCGCGAGGAAGTGACCGTGCGCGACGTCGTCGACGTGCACGAGGTTCAGCCCCGTGTCGACGAACGCGGGAATCTTGCCGAGCGCGGCTTCGACGATGATGCGGCCGGTCGGCGTCGGCTTCACGTCGCGCGGGCCGATCGGCGTCGACGGGTTGACAATCACGGCCGGCAGCCCTTCGTCGGCGATCATCCGCTCGACCGCGCGTTCCGCGAGCACCTTGCTGCGCTTGTAGACACCGATCGCCTGCTCGGGCGTGAGCGGCCGGTTTTCGTCGGACGGGTCGCCCGCGCTCGTGACCTTCAGCGTCGCGACGCTGCTCGTATAGACGATCCGCTCGACGCCTTCGGCGCGTGCCGCGCGCATCGTCGCGACCGCGCCTTCGAGGTTCGCGCGCTCGATCTCGTCGGGATCGGGCGCCCACAGCCGGTAGTCGGCCGCCACGTGCAGCAGGTAGCGCACGCCGCGCAGCGCGGCGCGCATCGACGCCTCGTCGCGCATGTCGCCGGTGACGATCTCGGCTTCGAGATCCGCGACGTTCGTGCGCGGGCTGGTCGGGCGCACGAGCACGCGCACCGCAAAGCCTTTCTGCTGCGCGATGCGCGCGACGGCCGAGCCGACGAAACCGGACGCGCCGGTGACGAGAACGAGATCGCGGGAGGTATCAGTCATGCGTTTCCTTCAGGGCCGCGCGCGAGCGGCGCGGCGGTTGAGCGTCGGCGAGATTGTACGTGGTCGGCGCGTGCGGCGACGCAACGCCGGCGCCCCGGCGGGCCGTGCTTGCGTGGCGGCGTGCGGCCGGTCCGCCACGCGTGTGCGAAGCGGCCGACCCGACTACAATGCCGGGCTTGAATGCAACGGGAGGGCGACGCGATGAGCCGCAATGAACTGGACGAACGGATCGAGACCTACTACGTGCGGGTGCGCGGCGTCGTGCAGGGCGTCGGCTTCCGTCACGCGACGGTGCGCGAGGCGCATGCGCTGAAGCTGCGCGGCTGGGTCGCGAATCTCGAGGACGGCAGCGTCGAGGCGATGATCCAGGGCCCCGGCGCGCAGATCGACCGGATGCTCGCGTGGCTGCGCCACGGGCCGCCGGCCGCGCGCGTGACCGAGGTGACGTTCGAGGAACGCCGGACCGAAAGGCGCTTCGAGCGTTTCCAGCAGCAGTAACAGGCGCACGACAACCATGACGGGGTATCCGGAAGCCGGGCGCGGCCTCATGCTGTCGGTGATGGCATCGACGCTGTTCGCGCTGATGTCGGTTTACGCGAAGCTGCTCGCGCCGCTCACCGGGCTCGACATCTTCGCGTGGCGCGTACTGTGGACCGCGCCGGGCGCGCTCGCGCTGATCGCGTTGCGCGACCGCTGGCCCGCGCTCGTCGACCTCGCGCGGCGTAGCGTGCGCGACTGGCGTCTGCTGATCGCGCTGCCCGCGAGCGCGGCGCTGCTCGGCCTGCAGTTGTGGCTGTTCCTGTGGGCGCCGCTGCACGGCCGCATGCTCGAGGTGTCGCTCGGCTATTTCCTGCTGCCGCTGACGATGGTGCTCGTCGGCCGCTTCTACTATCACGAACGCCTCGACCCGCTGCAATGGGCGGCGGTCGCGTGCGCCGCGCTCGGCGTCGTGCACGAAGTGTGGGCGACGCGCGCGTTCGCGTGGCCGACGCTCGTCGTCGCGCTCGGCTATCCGCCGTATTTCGTGCTGCGTCGCCGGATCAACGCGGATTCGCTGGCCGCGTTCGCGATCGAGATCGTGCTGCTGTGCCCGTTCGCGTTTGCGATGGTCGCGGCGAGCACGACGCGCGTCGCGAGCAATCCGGTGCTGTGGGCCGTGCTGTTGCCGGGGCTCGGCGTGCTCAGCACGCTCGCGCTCGCGAGCTACCTGAAGGCGAGCCGGATGCTGCCGATGGCGCTGTTCGGGATACTCGGCTACGTCGAGCCCGTGCTGCTCGTCGCGGTGTCGCTGCTGCTGCTCGGCGAGACGCTGAGCATCGCGAAGCTCGCGACATACGGGCCGATCTGGGTCGCCGTCGCGCTGACCGCGTGGCACAGCGCAATGCTGATGCGGCGCTTGCCCGCGCGCGGATAAGTTTCGATCTCGATCGCGGTGCGGCGGCCGCGCGGGACGTGCCGCGCATCGTGTATCGCTCGACGATCGAACAGCGGTCGAACCGTGATCGAACACATCGATACTGACCGCAAACTGGCGACGCGCTGGCGTGAATCTGGCGGCTCTGCCCGCTTCATGTCGCCGGTCTCACGCTTGTAATCGAACAGAAGATTCGGTTGCATTTTGTTACTTAGGGTCTCCCCGGATCGGCCATTAGACTGGCCTGACCGACTTCCCTTCGTATGCAGCTTTCCAATGAACGGTCATCTCCGTGCCTGGCCGGCTGGTTTGGCGCGATGCGGGCATACGCGCATCGCCGCTGATCGCGCTCGCCTTCTCATTCCCGATCCATTCCCCGGCGCCTGTCGCGCCGCCGTTGCGCAGGTGCGCTCATGTCGTTGAGCATGCCGTCGTCCGTCGCGGTCCAGCCGTCGCACAGCGGCCGCTTGATCGAAGTCGATTTCTTCCGTGGGCTCGTGCTGTTGATGATCGTCGTCGATCACATCGGCGCGAGCGTGCTGTCGCGCATGACGCTGCACGCGTTCGCGCTGTGCGACGCGGCGGAGGTGTTCGTCTTCCTCGGCGGCTTCGCGACCGCGAGCGCGTACGGCGCGATCGCCGAACGGCAGGGCGCGCGCGCCGCGCAGCGCCGGTTCGTGCGCCGCGCGATGCAGATCTACCGCGCGTTTCTCGCGACGTCGACGCTGATGCTCGTCGTGTCGGCCGTGCTCGATCACTACGGGATCGATGCGCCGAACCTCGCGCTCGACGACGTCAGCGTGATGCTTGCTTCGCCGCTCACGGGCCTCGCCGAATTGCTGACGTTCCAGCGCCAGCCGTATCTCGCGTCGGTACTGCCGATGTACGTGCTGTTCGCGCTCGCGTCGCCGGTGCTCGTGCCGTTCGCGCGCCGCCATCCGTGGCTGCTGGTCGCGCTCGGCGTCGCGTCGTGGCTGGCGGCGGGCTGGCTCGGCCCCGAACTGCTGGATACCGACGGCTTTCGCTGGAGCTTCAACCCGTTTGCATGGCAACTGATGTTCGTCGCCGGCGTGCTCGCGCGCTGCCAGCCGTTCTACCGGCGCATCGCGCTCGGGCGGTGGGGCGCCGCGGCGACCGGCGTCGCGTGCGCGGTCGTGCTCGGCTGTGCGAGCTACAAGCTGTTCTCGGGGCTGCCGCTGCCCGAAGGCGTGCTCAAGCGCGATCTCGCGCTGCCGCGCGTCGTGAGCTTCGCGGCCGTCGCGTGGCTGATGGCCGATTGCGTGCGCTACGGCTGGATCGCGCGGATCGCGCAGGGCGTGCGGCCCGTCGTCGCGATCGGCCAGCGCGGGCTGATCTGCTTCGTCGCGGGCGCGGCGATTTCGCTCGTCATCGATTCGCTGCTGCACCCGGTCGCGCACGGCGCCGATCTGCGGCACGTCGGCGTGGGCCTCGTGGCCGACGCATGCGCGCTCGGGCTGATGATGGCCGTGGCCGGTTCGGGAACGTGGATCGCGCGGTGGCGCAGTGCGGCCGCGTGAGCGGCGCGGGAAGAGGCGCGTGCGGCACGCAACGTGCCGCGCGGCGTCAGTGAGGTGAGCCGATACGGGAGCGGGGAACGGCGGTTGCGTCGTCGGATTCGGCGTCGTCTCGGTCGTCCGGCGCCGGGTCGTCGCGCTCCGCGAGTACCGCGTCGGCTTCGGCTGCGGCGCGGGCGGCGCGAATCGCGGTGCAGCGCTGAGCGTGCCGGATGTCCGACAGTATCCTCAGCAGCCTCGTGGTCTTGCTTTTCATGATTTTCTCCCGCCAGTGCGCATCGCGACGGATCGGATGCGTTTCCACCAGTGTAGGACGCGATCGCGCAACCGGCAGGGGAATGTGGCGTGCATGCCGCACGCCAAGGGATAGTACTTACTGGGCCGCGGTGACGGCCTGCGCCTGCAGCGCTTCCTCGCGCCGCTCTTCCGCGCAGCGCTGATGCTGGCGCGACAGGCGGTTCATCAGCGGCAGCAGCAGCAGCGCGAGCAGCATGCCGATCGCGGCGAGCCAGCCGAGCTTCTCGAACAGCGACAGGTAGAGCGGCAGCGATTCGGTGGCCGGCAGCTCGTGCGACGGCATCTGCGCGAAGTTCGCGACGACGCTGCCGAGATACTGCGACACGCCCGTCGCGACGAAATACGCACCCATCATGAAGCCGCTCATGCGCGCCGGCACGTAGCGGGCGATCATAGCGAGGCCGAGGCCGCTCACCAGCAGTTCGCCGAGCGAGTAAAGGCCGTAGCCCCACACCATGAACCACGACGACACGCGGCCGTCGACCGCGTAGCGGCCGCTGATCGTGAACACCAGGTAGCCCGCGGCGACCGCGCCGAAGCCGAGCGCGTACTTCGCGGCGACCGGCAGGTCGCGGCCGCCCTTCGCGACGGCGTTGTAGACCCACACGAGCACCGGGCTCAGCAGCATGATCCAGATCGGGTTCAGCGCCTGGAACTGCGCGGCGCTCCACGTGAACAGCGTCGTGCCGAACAGGATGAAGCGCGGATCGACGTTGCGCAGCGCGAACAGCGTCAGCGACGTCGACATTTGCACGTAGAAGATGAAGAACAGGATCACCTGGCCGATCAGCACGAGCGCCGCGATCAGGCCCGCGCGTTCCGAGCGCTCCGACTTCGCGATCATGTACGCGAAGATCGCGAGGATCGCGAACGCTGCCGTCCACACGCTGGCGACCGCGAGCTGCTTGTGCTGCAGCACGTACAGCGTGATCAGCGCGAGCGCGACGCCGCCTGCCGCGACCGCGCCGAGGCGCTTCCAGCGGATCGGCTGTTCGTCCGGCTGCGAGCCGACATGCGCGAGCGTGCGGTGCATCAGCATGAAGTTGAGGATCGCGAGCAGCATGCCGCCGCAGCAGACCGCGAACGCGGCGTGCCAGCCCCAGTGATCCTTGATCCACGGCGTCGCGAGCATCGACACCGTCGAGCCGATGTTGACCGCCATGTAGTAGATCGTGAACGCGCTGTCGATGCGCGCATCGTCACCTTCATAGATGCGGCGCACGAGGTTCGCCGCGTTGGCCTTGAACAGGCCGTTGCCGACGACGATCACGCCGAGCGACGCGTACATGTACGTCAGGTGATCGTTCGGTACCGCGAGCATCAGGTAGCCGGCGCACAGCACGGCCGCGCCGATGATCATCGTGCGGCGGGCGCCGAGCACCTTGTCGCCGATCCAGCCGCCGATCGACGGTGCCGCATAGACGAGCGCGGTGAACGCACCCCAGGTCAGGTTCGCATGGCTGTCGGTGAAACCGAGCCGGTCGACCATGAAGAGGACCAGGAGCGCGGCCATGCCGTAGTAGCCGAAGCGCTCCCACATTTCGATGAGGAAGACCGTCGTGAACGATCGGGTTTGTGAAACAGGTGAATGCATCATCAATCTCGGTTGAAACGGACGGCACGGATCACGCGTCGTCTTGGGTCTAACTGGCGCCTGTGCACAATGGGCCGGGTAGGCTTGGCATCGGCGATGGAACAGTCGGGCGGTTAGCCCGGGCCGGGAGCGAACACCGCCCGATGAGGCGGGGAGCGACCCCGACCGGCGCGCGGATGGTAACGTTCGCCGGTCCGGTGCGTCCGGTATGCGCCACTTAGGGAAACTCCCGATATGGCAGCAACTTTCAGGAAGATTCGTCTCATCATCTATTTGTAAACTTCTGGGCGGGCCCTCCGAAGATTCCCGGAGAGCCGCTTGCAGCTTGCCTGTGAAGCCGGCGAGTCTGGCAAGATAGCGCGTCGTTTCGCTTGCTTCGTGCCCTGTTTAGCGCACCGGGCTCAACGCCGAAGGCGTGTGCGAACCTGAAGACTAAGCTATATCGATCTAACTTAGTTATTTTCCATCAAACATTTTTTGACGATCACTTTTCGGCCTGCTATGGTTCCCCCCACTGAAAACTCGCGGTCAGCAGACGCTGCCGCCGTACTGGGCAGCAAGATTCGCGCGTTGCGCCAACGACTCAAGCGCACGCTCGACGACACCGCTACCGCCGCGGGGATTTCGAAGCCGTTTCTGTCTCAAGTCGAGCGCGGGCTCGCGTCGCCGTCACTGACGTCGCTGGCCGGTATCGCGCACGCGCTCGGTGTGACGGTGCAGTACTTCGTGGATACGCCGAGCGAGGAACGCTCGGTCTGCCGAGGCGAGCAGTTGCGCTTCTTCGGGTTTGCCGATTCGGCGAACCTGTTCGCGCGGCTGACGAACGTATCCGAAGGGCGACAGCTCGAGGCGATCCTCGTGAGGTTGCCGCCGGGGCAGAAGCGGTCGGAAGTGACGACACATGCAGGAGAAGAGTTCCTGTATGTGATTGAAGGGGAAGTGTCTCTGACGCTGGAAGGCAAGACGTTCGTCCTGCAGGCCGGCGACAGTTCGCACTATCAGTCGACGGTCCCGCACAGCTGGGTCAACACCGCGAAGATCGAGTCGGTGGTGGTCTGGGTCGGTACGCCGAGGCTGTTCTAACGCACAGGTATTCCTTCGTTTCCAAGACGGGATGCCTGTCGAAAGAAACGTAAGGAATACTAAGATGAAATACGGGAATCACGGGCCTCCTCGATCGCTGCACCCGTCAGCGTCTCACGCGTAATCCGCGGCATTCGCCGCGCGACGCTCACCGAACCCACTTTCTCAAGACTGCCACGATGAAATCCTTGCATGCCATGTCGGCCGTGCTGGCCGCGCTCGCCCTGACGACGCCCGTCGCCCACGCCGTTACCGTTCCGTCGAACGTCGCGCTCGCTCCTCAGCAGGACCTGACGCGACAGGTGCCTGCCGAGGTCGAGTCGCTCGACCCCGCGCACATCGAATCGTGGACCGGCAACACGATCGGCCTCGACCTGTTCGAAGGGCTCGCCCGCATCGATGCGGCCGGCCAGGTCGTGCCGGGCGTCGCGCTGTCGTGGGAGCGCAAGACGCCGCAGACGTGGATCTTCAAGCTTCGCCACGACGCGAAGTGGAGCAACGGCCAGCCGGTGACGGCCGCCGATTTCGTCTATGCGTGGCAGCGCCTCGTCGATCCGAAGACGGGCTCGAAATACACGATCCTCGTCGAGTTCGTGAAGAACTCGAAGGACATCATCGCCGGCAAGGCCGCGCCGTCGACGCTCGGCGTGCGCGCCGTCGACCCGTACACGCTCGAGGTGACGACCGACGTGCCCGTCGCGTTCTTCCCGGAGCTGACCGCGATGGTGCCGCTCGCGCCGGTGAACAAGGACACGGTGACGAAGCTCGGCGACGCGTGGACGCGCCCGGGCAACATCGTCAGCAACGGCCCGTTCCAGCTGGTCGACTGGCAGCCGAACAACCGCATCGTGATCTCGAAGGACGCGAAATACTGGAACGCGCCGAAGGTCGTGATCAACAAGGTCACGTACCTGCCGATCGAAAGCGACGAGACCGCGATGCGCATGTACCAGGCCGGCCAGATCGACTACAGCTACTCGATTCCGTCGGGGATCTTCCAGCAGGTCAGCAAGCAGTTCGGCGGCGAACTGCGCCAGGGCCTGCAACTCGCGACGTACTACTACTACCTGAACAACAACGATCCGGCGCTGAAGGACAAGCGCGTGCGCCAGGCGCTGTCGATGGTGCTCGATCGCGAGGTGCTGACCTCGAAGCTCACGCAGGCCGGCGAGAAGCCGATGTACGGGCTGATGCCGAACGGCACGAAGGGCGTGCAGCCGTTCACGCCGGACTGGGCGTCGTGGCCGATGGCCAAGCGCGTCGAGACAGCGAAGAACCTGCTGAAGCAGGCCGGCTACTCGGATGCGAAGCCGCTGTCGTTCACGCTGACGTACAACACCAACGACCTGCACAAGAAGGTCGCGCTGTTCGCCGCGTCGGAATGGCGCACGAAGCTCGGCGTCAACACCAAGCTCGAGAACGTCGAGTTCAAGGTGCTGATGAAGGAGCGGCATGACGGCAAGGTGCAGATCGCGCGCGACGGCTGGTTCGCCGACTACAACGACGCGATGACGTTCTTCGACCTGCTGCGTTGCGGCAGCGCGCAGAACACTGTCGGCTACTGCAACAAGCAGGCCGACGCACTCGTCGACGAAGGCAACCAGAAGCTCGACGACAAGGCGCGTGCCGCGCTGCTCACGCAGGCACACGACCTCGCGCTGAACGACACGCCGATGGTGCCGCTGTTCCAGTACTCGGCCGACCGTCTCGTGAAGCCCTATGTGGGCGGGTACTCGCTGAAGAACGTGATCGACATGCGTGCTTCGCAGGACATGTACCTGATCAAGCACTGAGCGGAGCGATCATGCTGGCCTACGCTTTGAGGCGCACGTTGTGGGCGGTGCCGACGATCCTCGCGGTCGTCACCGTCTGCTACCTGCTGCTGCACTTCACGCCCGGCGGCCCGTTCGATACGGAGAAGCAGCTTTCCGCGGCAACGCTCGCGAACCTGAACGCGAAGTACCACCTCGACCAGCCGCTGTGGAAGCAGTACCTGCTGTATCTCGACGCGCTGCTGCACGGCGATCTCGGTCCGTCGTTTCGCTATGTCGACTGGTCCGTGAACGATCTCGTGCGCAAGGCGCTGCCGGTGAGTCTCGGCGTAGGCGGCGTGTCGATCCCGATCTCGATCGGGCTCGGCGTGCTGCTCGGCACCGTCGCGGCCGTGCGCCGCGACAGCTTCATCGACCGCATCGTGATGCTGATCGGCAACATCGGCAACGTCGTGCCGCCGTTCGTGCTCGGCCCGGTGCTCGTGTGGATCTTCGCGATCCTGCTGAAAACCTCGGCCGGCAACGGCTGGCTGCCGGCGGGCGGCTGGGGTGACGGCGGCTGGCAGTACCGGCTGCTGCCGATCGTGCTGCTGACCTTCATCAACATGTCGCTGCTCGCGCGGGTGATGCGCGGCTCGATGATCGAGACGCTGTCGAGCAACTACATCCGCACCGCGCGCGCGAAAGGCCTGCCGGGCTCGACGATCGTGCTGCGCCACGCGCTGAAGCCTGCGCTGATGCCGGTCGTTTCGCTGTTCGGCACGGTCTGCATCTCGTCGATCACCGCAGCCGTCGTCACCGAATCGGTGTTCGCGCTGCCTGGGCTCGGGCAGCTCGTCGTGAACGGCGCGATCAACCGCGACTACACGCTGGTGCTCGGCCTCGTCGTGCTGACGACCGTCTGCGCGGTGCTGTTCAACCTGCTGGTCGACCTCGCGTACGCGTGGCTCGATCCGCGCATCCGTTATTGAGCGAGGCACTGCGATGACTCCGACTACTCCCGTCGTCGGCCTGCCCGTGCAGACCGACTCGCCGCCGCGTTCGCGCTCGCCGCTCGCGCTTGCGATGGCGCGTTTCCTTCACAACCGCGCGGCCGTGTTCAGCCTCGTGCTGCTCGCACTGATCACGATCACGTGCTTCGTCGGCCCGTGGGTGCTCGCGGCCGATCCCGCCGCAAGCGACTGGGGCTCGATCAGTCTCCCGCCGACGTGGACGAACCAGCACTGGTTCGGCACCGACGAGCTCGGCCGCGACCTGCTCGTGCGCACGCTGATCGGCGGCCGCGTGTCGATCGAGGTCGGCCTGCTCGGCACGCTGGTGTCGGGCCTGTTCGGCGTCGCGTGGGGCGCGACCGCGGGCTTCGCGGGCGGCCGCGTCGACTCCGTGATGATGCGCATCGTCGACATGATGTACGCAATCCCGTACCTGCTGATCGCAATCCTGATGATGACCCTGTTCGGCCGCTCGTTCATGCTGGTCGTGCTGACCATCAGCGCGTTCTCGTGGATCGACATGGCGCGTGTCGTGCGCGGCCAGACGCTGTCGCTGCGCAGCCGCGAATTCGTCGACGCGGCACGCGCGATCGGCGTGACGCCGGCGTCGATCGTGCTGCGCCACGTCGTGCCGAACCTGCTTGGCGTCGTCGTTGTGTACGCAACTGTTTCGGTGCCGAACATCGTGCTGACCGAATCGGTGCTGTCGTTCCTCGGCCTCGGCGTGCAGGAACCGATGACGAGCTGGGGCGTGCTGATTCAGGACGGCGCGCAGAAACTGGAATCGATGCCGTGGCTGCTGCTGGCCCCGGCCGTCATGCTGTGCGTGACGCTCTACTGCGTGAACTTCGTTGGCGACGGCCTGCGTGACGCGCTCGACCCGAAGGATCGCTGAGATGGGTGCACTACTCGAAGTCGACAACCTCGGCGTGCGCTTCACGCGCAAGGACGCGCCGCCGATCGACGCCGTGAGCGGCGTGTCGTTCTCGCTCGCAGCCGGCAAGACGCTCGGCATCGTCGGCGAATCGGGCTCCGGCAAGAGCCAGACCGTGATGGCGCTGCTCGGCCTGCTGGCCGGCAACGGCACGACGACCGGCACCGCGCGCTACCGCGGCGACAACCTGCTCGAGATGGATACGCGCGCGCTGAACGCGGTGCGCGGCGACCGGATCGCGATGATCTTCCAGGATCCGATGACGTCGCTCAATCCGTTCCTGACGATCGAGCGGCAGATGACCGAGACGCTGCAGCTGCATCGCAAGCTGTCGCGCAGGGAAGCGAACAAGCGCGCGATCGAGGCGCTCGAATCGGTGCGCATTCCCGACGCGGCGCGCCGCATCCGCATGTATCCGCACGAATTCTCGGGCGGCATGCGCCAGCGCGTGATGATCGCGATGGCGCTGCTGTCCGAGCCGGAAATCCTGATCGCCGACGAGCCGACCACCGCGCTCGACGTGACCGTGCAGGCGCAGATCATCGACCTGCTGCGCGAGCTGAACCGCGAGCGCGGCACCGCGATCGTGCTGATCACGCACGACATGGGCGTGGTCGCCGGCCTCGCGGACGACGTGATGGTCATGTATGCGGGCCGCACCGTCGAATACGCGCCGGCCGATTCGATCTTCGCGGCGCCGTCGCATCCTTACACGATCGGCCTGCTCAACGCGCTGCCGCGCCTGACCGATGCGGACGATGCGCCGCTCGTCGCGATTCCCGGCAACCCGCCGATGCCCGGCACCGCGCCGGCCGGCTGCGCGTTCGCGAAGCGCTGCACGTATGCGGAAGAACGCTGCGGTGTCGCGCGCCCCGCGCTCGAAACTTATGGCGCCGTGGGCGCGGTGCGCGCATGCCACCGCCCGGTGGCCGATCTGGCGGGAGGTCTGCGATGAGCGTCAATGAAAGCCGCGATGCCGGCGCGACGGACGACACGCTGCTGTCCGTCGACGATCTGAAGGTGCATTTCCGCGTGCCGCTCGGCGGCTATCCGTGGTCGCCGAAGGGCACGCTGCGCGCGGTCGACGGCGTGTCGTTCGACGTGAAGCGCGGCGAGACGGTCGGGCTCGTCGGCGAATCGGGCTGCGGGAAGTCGACGCTCGCGCGCGCGCTGATCGGCCTCGTGCCGATGACGGCCGGCACCGTGAAATGGCGCGGCGAAGCCGTCGTGCCCGATCACCTGCGCGGCAACGCGATGCGGCGCGAAGTGCAGATGATCTTCCAGGATCCGCTCGCGTCGCTCGATCCGCGCATGACGATCGAGCAGGTCGTCGCCGAGCCGCTCGTCACGCACCACGCCGGCCTCGGCCGCACCGAGGTGCGCCGCCGTGTGGTCACGATGCTCGAACGCGTCGGCCTGAACGCACATCACCTGCTGCGTTATCCGCACGAATTCTCCGGCGGGCAGTGCCAGCGGGTCGGCATCGCACGCGCGCTGATCGGCGAGCCGAAGCTCGTGATCTGCGACGAACCTGTCTCGGCGCTCGACGTGTCGATCCAGGCGCAGATCGTAAACCTGCTGCGCGACCTGCAGCGGGAATTGTCGTTGTCCTATCTGTTCGTTGCACACGATCTCGCCGTGGTGAAGGCGATCAGCCAGCGTGTGCTCGTGATGTATCTCGGCCGCGTGATGGAGTTCGGCACGCGGCATGACGTGTACGGCGTGCCGCAGCACCCGTACACGAAGGCGCTGCTCGATGCGGCGCCGACGCCGGAGCCGGCGCGCGAGCGTGCTCGCCGTCCGATGCTGCTGGCGGGCGAGATGCCCTCGCCGCTCAACCCGCCGTCGGGCTGCGCGTTCCGCACGCGCTGCCCGGTCGCGATCGACGCGTGCGCGCAGGACGTGCCGCTGCCGGAAGTACGGCAGGGGTCGGCGGCGCGTGTCGCGTGCATCCGCGCGGGCGCGGCGTGATTTGAAGCAACGCAACAAATAAAACCAGGCAGGTCAACAGGGGTAGGTACGGCGCGAACGATCTTCGCGCCGCGGGTACAGGCGCGTCCTTAGCCGGGCACGCCGGGGGGCCGGGAGCGGATCGCAACCGGCGTGGACGATATCAACACAAGACGAGAATCACGATGAAAAAGCAGAAGACGATCGGGACGGCATCGAAGATGCTGCTTGCATGGGGACTGCCGGCACTCGCCGGCGTCTCGCTGACGGGCGTCGCGCACGCCGACGACGCAGCCCCCGCGCCGCTGACGGTCGCGCAGGCCGCGCCGGCCGCCGGCACGGGCACGGCCGTTGCGCAGGCAACGACCCCGAACGCCGTCATCAACGCCGAGGCGACCCAGGCCGTCACGCCGCCCGACGAACCGTCGGCCCAGTCGAAGTCGAAGGGCTTCATCGCCGACAGCCATCTCGACTTCCTGTTCCGCAACTATGCGGACGTGCTCGACAACAAGGGCGGCCCGCATCGCCACGCGTGGGTCCAGGGCGCGATGGCGAACTTCGAGTCGGGTTATACGACGGGCCTGATCGGTATCGGCTTCGACGCGTCGCTGTATGCGGCACTGAAGCTCGACGGCGGCCAGGGCGCCGGCAGCATGGTGCACATCGCGAAGGGCGGCGGCGGCGGCAACCAGCTCGCGTGGGCCTACCCCGGCATCTACGACATCAAGGCGCGCATCTCGAACACGGTGGTCAAGTACGGTCTGCAGGCCGTCGACAACCCGTTCATGGAGCAGCACGACAACCGTGCGCTGCCGCCGACGTTCCTCGGTGCGACGATCGTCAGCAATGAATTCAAGAACGTGATGCTCGAGGCCGGCAGCTTCACGAAGACCGACGCGCGCGGTCATACGACGCTCACCAACCTGACGACGCAATACGGCGGCACGCGCATCAATCGCCTGTCGTATGTCGGCGGCACGTGGGATTACTCGCCGAACGGCGAAGTCGCGCTGTACGCGAACCAGGCCGACGATGTGTGGCACCAATACTACGCGTCGGTGAAGCACAGCATCGGCAGCCCGCAGACGATCAAGTGGACGGGCTTCGGCAACGTCTATTCGACGCACGACACGGGCGATGCGCGGCAGGGCAAGATCGACAACAACGCATACAGCCTGTCGGTGGCCGCGCAGCACGGCCCGCACGAGCTGCTGCTCGGCTTCCAGCAGGTGCTCGGCGACCAGTTCTTCGACTACCTGAACGAAACGAACGGCATCTTCCTGACCAACTCGATGGACGTCGACTACAACGCGCCGCACGAAAAGTCGCTGCAGCTGCGTTACACGTTCTACGGCAAGGAAGCGGGCCTGCCGGGCTTCAAGGCAATGGTCTGGGGCGTGACGGGCTGGGGTGCGGACGGCAGCGCGGGCGCGGCGAACGACCCGAGCAAGTCGAGCATCTACTGGAGCAACGGCGCGCCGGTGCAGGGCCGTCACCACGAGTTCGGCTTCATCCCGTCGTACACGTTCCAGAGCGGCAAGCTGAAGGACACGAAGGTCACGTTCATCGCGATGTGGCACAACGGCTCGGCACACTACTCGGATGCGACCAACACCGAGTATCGTCTGGTCGTGAACCTGCCGCTGCACGCGTTCTGATCGAAGGGGGGCGCACGGCCCCCCGCATCGCGCGGCCGGCCTGCGAGCAGTGCGATCAGGCCGGCTTGTGCAGCCCCGCGACCGGATCGTTCGCGGCGGGCATCTCTTCCGCGAGCGACGTGAGCTGGCGGCCCGTATCGCGCCATGCGTCGAGGCCGCCGCGCAGCGCAAGCGCATCGGTGAAGCCTGCGTCGAGCAGGCGCTTCGCCATCAGCGCGGCCGTCACTTCGTTCGGACACGAGCAGAACACGACGAACTTCTGCGTGAGCGGATAGCGCGCGGCGATGTCGCCGATCTGCCGCTCGTCGGCGAACTGCGCACCGGGAATCGTGAACGGGTCGAGCTTGCGGTGCTCGGGCGAGCGCACGTCGAGCACCACCGGCGCGGTGGCGTCGCGCAGCAGCAGGTCGAGTTCGTCGACGCCGATCCGTGCGTTCGCGAGCTGGCGGATCAGCGCGCGGCGGCGCATCCAGCGCACGGCCGCATAGATCGCCAGCAGCGCGACGATGACCAGCAGCACCGCGCGGCCGAGGTGGCTCGCGCCGGCGAACAGCCAGTCGATCTGCCGGTAGAACACGATTCCGGCCACCAGTCCGACGATGGTCCACACCGCGGCGCCGAGCGCGTCGTAGCCGGCGAACGTGCGATACCGCGTGCCGAGCGCGCCGGCCATCGGCACCGACACGAGCGACAGCCCGGGGATGAAGCGTGCGACGGCGAGCACGCGCACGCCGTAGCGGCCGAAGAAGCGCTCGGTCTTGCGCACGCAGGTATCGCGCGACAGCGACAGCCGGCAGATCGTCTTCAGCGTCGTGCCGCCGTAACGCCGCCCGGCGACGTACCAGACGGTGTCGCCGATCAGTGCGCCGAGCACCGACAGCGCGACTACCGTCACGAGCTGCGAGCCGATCATCGCCGGATGCATCGCGGACATCGCCCCGAACAGCACGAGCGTCGGCATCGCGGGCACCGGCAGGCCGATGGCCGCCGCGAGCACGTTGGCGAACACGAGAAGCGGCCCGTACTGGGCGACGAGGTCACGGAGGAGCATGACGGCTGGCCGAAAAGGAAGTGCGTGGGCAGGAAACGCAGATGGGCCGATTATCGGCCATTTTCAAGACAGCGGCGGGAATGACGCAAAGCGCCTGACGGCGGCAGGGGAATGCCGGTGAGCCGGCGCGTTGCGCGCGGCTCACCGTGCGAAATCAGGAGGGAGTGCGGGCAAGCGACGCGGCGCCATGGTTTTCGCCGGGCAGCTCGGCGCCGTGCGAGCGGATCGCCGCGATCAGTTCGGCCGGCGTGATCTCGTAGCGGACCTCGCGGTGGATGCCGGGCTTGCGTTCGTCGATCTCGATCAGCAACACGCTCTTGCCGTCGCCGGTTGCTTCGAGCCGGAGCGACCGCAGTTGGCGACCGTCGGCCGCGTCGTGTTCGGTGAGCAGGGTCATTGCCCCGGATGAGCCGGTTGTGCGCATCGAACCTATCCTCGTGTCGTGGGTGCCGTAACGGCGAAGATGTGTTTGTTGAATACAGCTTGTCGCAGTTTAACGCGAACGGGCCGCAACACGGAGCATTTTCGTTGGGGTGAAATGAGGGTTGTACCGCACATCCTTCTGATGTTTGACCCGCGCCGGGCGGGCGTTTCAGCCGGATCGCGCGCGGCTGGGGCCGGCGCCTGACCGGCGTTCTCGGCAGCGCCGGCGCGGGCGGCGACACGCGGTGCAACACGCGTCGCCGCATCGCCGCGGCGGCGTCAGAAGCGGTCGGCCAGCCCCATCGCCGGGTCGCTGACCGAGTGGCGGCCCGTTTCGACGCGGCCGGCCACCCGGCGCGAGAAGCTCGCGTCGCTGTCGGCGGTGACGATGAAGTCGTACCAGTGGCCGGTCGAGTCGAGCTTCCAGTGCAGCTCGGACTGGTCGCCGGCGCGCACCGTGACAATCCACGTGGTGCCCGTGCCGTTGCCATTGCCGTAATAGTGGCCCTGGTTGTTGCCGTCCTCGTTGCCGTGGCCGTGGCCGTGACCGCGATCGTCGTTCGCGCCGCGGCTGGGCAGCGGCCCGTAGACCTGGTTCGACTTCACCGTGAAGCGCACCGTGCCGCCGCCGTCGTTGCGCAGCCGCAGGTGGAGGTTGCCGCTCGCGCCCGCATAACCGACGCGCACTTCCGGACGAGGCGCGCGGGCGCCGGCCAGGCGGCTCAGGTCGCCGGTGAAGCGGCGGTGATAGCCGTTCGGGCCGAGCACCCACAGGTCATATTTGCCGCCGTTGTCGGCGCGCGCGGCCCAGTCGCCGTGCAGTGTCTTGCCCGGCTCGACGACGTAGCGCCGCGGCAGGCGCTCGAGGTGCAGCTTGTCATAGACGTGAAACACGGCGGCGGCGCGGCCCGTGTTCGCGAACTTCAGCGTGACCGTGCCGGTGGCGGCATCGGTGCGCGCGCTCGCATGCAGCTCGTACGGCAGCGCGCGCGACGGGCGCACGCCGGTGGCCTGCGCGGGCAGCGCCGGCGCGGCCGGCGGCACGATCTTCGGCGCGGCCTGCTGCGCGGCGCTCAGCGCGTCGACCTGGCTTTTCGTCGTATGGCCCGCGAGCGTCGGCAGCGGTTCGTTGTTCGGCGAGCGGAAGTTGAACGCGCTCGTCAGGTCGCCGCACACCGCGCGGCGATACGCGCTGATCTGCGGTTCGGCAACGCCGAAGCGCTTCTCGAGGAAGAGCAGTGTCGACGTATGGTCGAACACCTGCGAATTGACCCAGCCGCCGCGGCTCCATGGCGACACGACCCACATCGGCACGCGCGGACCGGGGCCGTACGGGCGGCCGTCCGCCGCCGGCTGGCTCGACGTGGCCGGCGCGAAGTCGTGGTACTCGACGGCGACGTCGGCGTCCCGCAGCGTGTGGCCGCCCGCGAGCGTGCCGTCGGCGTTGCGCGACGGCACGGCCGGCGACGGCATGTGGTCGAAGAAGCCGTCGTTCTCGTCGAAGTTGACCAGCAGCACCGTCTTGCTCCACACCTCCGGGTTCGCCGTCAGCGCATCGAGCACGGCCTGCACGTACCAGCCGCCCTGCGCGGGGCTCGACGGTCCCGGGTGTTCGCTGTACGCGGACGGCGGGATGATCCACGACACTTCCGGCAGCTTGCCGTTGCGGATGTCGTCGCGCAACGTTTCGAGAAAGCCGTACGGCATCGTGTTGCCGAAGCCCTTCGCGAGCGGGCTCAGCGGATCGTCGATCGCCGGATCGTAGAACGCGCCGGCCGCCGTCACGGGCTGCGTGATGTCCGTCGACGCGACGTAGGCGGGCCGGCGCTCGGCCGGCATCTGCTCGATCGCCGCGCGCCAGTGGCGGAAGCTCATCATCTCGTTGCAGCCGAAATTGTCGATCAGGCTCTGGTAGACCTTCCAGTTCACGCCGGCCTGCTGCAGCCGGTCGGCATAGGTCGTCCAGGTCCAGCCCTGGCTCGACGGGCCGATGTCGTTGCCGCCGTTGAACTGGTTGTTCAGCGCGGCGATCTTCACGCGGCTGCCGTCGGCCGGGCTGATGCCGTTCGGGCCGTTGGTGCCGCTCCAGTAGAACAGGCGGTTCGCGATCGTGCCGGTGTGCATCCCGCAGTGGTAGTGGTCGCACAGCGTGAACGCATCGGCGAGCGCGCGCTGGAACGGCACTTCCGCGGCGTCGTAATAGCCCATCGACAGCGGCGTTTTCGCGTCGGGCCAGCGGTTCATCCGGCCGTGATCCCATGCGGCCTGCGCATCGGCCCACGCGTGCGGCGTGCCGCCCGCGCGCTGCGCGTTGCCCTGGCTCGCGTCGAGGTGATACGGCGTGCAGGTCGTGGCGGGCGTCGCCTTGGTGTACGTCTGGTAGAACACGTCGCGGCCGTTCGGCGACGGCACCGCGAAGCGGTCGCCGTAGCCGCGCACGCCCTTGAACGTGCCGAAGTAGCTGTCGAATGCGCGGTTCTCCATCATCAGCAGCACGACGTGCTTGACGTCCTTGATGGTCCCCGTTTCGTGAAACGCGGGAATGGCGAGAGCGCGGCGGATGCTTGGCGGAAACGCGGCGAGCGCGGCGGCGGCGAGGCCGGAAGTGGCCGTCTGCTGAAGGAATTTGCGGCGTGACGTCATGGCGTTCGGATCCTGTGATGGTGGGAGCGTTCGTGACTTCGTCTGGATGCGCCCGTGCGTCGTTCCCCCCGGGACGAGCCGCGACGCGTGTGCGTGCGAGTACGTCGGCCGCGCGTGGCGGATCTGCGTGCATCGCGCGACGCGTGGCGTCGAGCGGTGTCGCGCGGATGCATCGGCCGTCGTCGCGGTCCTGCGCGCCGCGCGCTCGTGATGCGCGGGCAGGACGTCGGCACACACCGGCCCGGCGCATGCCGGGCTGGGCGGCGTCCAGTCTAGGGAGCCGACATGACGTCGACGTGATGAAGAAATGACATCGCATGTCGTGCGCGTGACGTTGTGTGCGCAACTATTATTCCGGACACGATGCGTGACGGAAGAGGGTAAGGAATTACCGATCGCCGCATGCGGAACCGGTCATATTTTTCCGAATCGCGGCCTACGGCGTGATCGTGTGTCGTTGCAGATACAACGGCATCGCACGACGACGTGTCGCCCATGTTTCAAATGCATGAAATCGGCTAAGCTCGAAACGTCGCTGCGCGTGTGCGCAGTCCGCGCCGCCGGCGCGACTTTTCGGAACCGGCCCACTCATGACCGACATCAAGATCCGGCACAGCGAGACGCACGACGTCGATGCGATCCGGCAGATCGCCGCCCATCCCGCGGTGTACATGAATACGTTGCAGTATCCGTTTCCGTCGCTCGAGAAATGGCGGAAGCGACTCGAAAACGCGCACGAGCGCGGCGTGAGCCTCGTCGCCGAAATCGACGGCGCGGTGGTCGGCCATCTCGGCCTGCAGTTCGAGCCGAATCCGCGCCGGCGCCATGCGGCGGGGCTCGGCATGATGGTCGACGCGGCTCGTCACGGGCGCGGCGTCGGCAGCCGGCTGCTCGCGGCCGCGATCGATCTCGCGGAAAACTGGCTGAACATCACGCGCCTCGAGTTGACCGTGTTCACTGACAATCGCGCGGCGATCGCGCTCTACGAGAAGCACGGTTTCCGGATCGAAGGCGAATCGCCGGGCTATGCATTGCGCGACGGCGCGCATGCGGCCGTATATCACATGGCGCGGATCAAGGGCCGGCAGTGAACGGGCTGACGGCGCGGGCGTGACGGAACGCGCGGCCACGGTGCAGCGCGTCATATTCATTCGAGAATTCGTTCGTTTTCCGCGGGCTGCGCCGGTCGTATCGTTGATCGATTTGCCGGTCGCTCCGGCCGGCGTGCGCTTTTTTCGCGTCGATGCGCGTGCCATGCGCCGCTGCGTTCCGGCTTGCGTCGTGCCGCACGCCGGTGCGTTTCATCGTTTCAAGAACATCGCTTCATGGTCATCGTTTCGCACGACACATCTTCCCGCAACCGTCTCTTTCAACGGAACCTGCCTCGATGAAAACCGCTCTCCGGAATCTGACTGCCGCCTGCCTGTTCGCCGCCGCGGGTGCTGCGTTTGCCGCTGCCGCGCCTTCGGGCGCCGCGGTGGCGAGCGCGTCGCCCGAAGGCGCGCATCTGCCGCCCGGCATCGCGTGGCAGCACGGCGATGTCGATGCTGCCTTCGCGCTGGCGAAGCGCACCGGCAAGCCGCTGCTGCTGTACTGGGGCGCGGTGTGGTGCCCGTCGTGTAACCAGGTGAAGTCGACCATCTTCAGCCAGCAGGCATTCAAGACCCGCTCGTCGTTTTTCGTGCCCGTGTATCTCGACGGCGATACCGAAAGCGCTCAGAAGCTCGGCGAGCGTTTCAAGGTGCACGGCTATCCGACGATGATCCTGTTCCGCCCCGACGGCACCGAAGTGACGCGGCTGCCGGGCGAGGCCGATCTCGACCGCTACATGCAGGCGCTGTCGCTCGGGATGACGGCCGCGCATCCGGTGCGGCAGACGCTCGCGACTGCGCTGAAGAACGGCGCGTCGCTGACGCCGGACGAATGGCGTCTGCTGGCCGACTATTCGTGGGACACCGACGGCGCACTGCCGGTGCCGGCCGATCGTGTCGCCGAGACGCTGCAGTCGCTCGCGCAACGCGCGCGGGCGGCCGGCGCGAAGGCCGAATCGGCGCGGTTTGCGTTGAAGTCGGCGGTGGTCGCCGCGTCGGACGATCCGGCGCAGGCCGGCGCGCTCGACAAGGCGGCGCTCGCCGATTCGCTGCGCGCGGTGCTGCACGATCCAGCGCTGGCGCGGGCCGATTCGGACGTGCTGGTCGCGGCGCCCGCGCGCGTGGTCGCGTATCTCGGCGGCGACGACGCGCAGCGCGCGAAATTGCGCGGCGCGTACGACACGGCGCTCGCGCGCCTGTCGACCGACACCACGCTGTCGTCGATCGACCGGCTGATGGCGCTGCACGGCCGCGTGCTGCTTGCGCGCGGCGACGCGCGCAAGGGCGCGCCGCTCGCTGCGCCGGCGCTGGCCGATACCGCGCGCAAGCAGATTGCCGCGTCGGTGCAGGGCGCCGCGAATGCATATGAACGGCAGGCGCTCGTCAGCGAAGGCGCGGACACGCTGACCGACGCGGGGCTGTACGACGAGTCGGATGCATTGCTGAAGGCCGAGCTGCCGCGTTCGTCGACGCCGTATTACTTCATGTCAGGGCTGGCCGCGAATGCGAAGGCGCGCGGCGACAAGGCCGCGGCGCTCGACTGGTATCGCAAGGCATACGACTCGGCGAGCGGGCCGGCGACGAAGCTGCGCTGGGGCGCGACCTATTTTGCGAATGCGGTCGAACTGGCGCCGGACGATTCGGCGCGTATCGAAGGGATTGCCGCGAGCGTGCTCGCACAGGCCGACAAGACCCGGGACGCGTTCTACGGCGCGAACCTGCGCGCATTGACGAAGGTCGTCACGCAATTGAACCGCTGGCGCAGCGGCGGCGCGCACGATGCGTCGGTCCGGTCGGTCGTGAAGCAGTTCGACGGCGTATGCGGGAAACTGCCCGCGGGCGATCCGCAGGCAGCGGCGTGCGCGAAGCTGATCCAGCCCGTGAAGGCATAACGACGCACTCGCACATCGTCGAGCGGGCCGGACGGTAGATTACCGGCCCGACTCCGACGACGCGCCGCGATCGCTGCCGTATCCGGCGTCGTGCTGACGGGCAATCTTCGCTTCGGCGGAAACGATGCTGGCCGGATAGAACCAGTCGCTCGACTGGAAGCCGGCCTGCTTGAGCGCCTTCACTTCGGCGTGGACCTGCGCGCGCGTCAGCGGCTGGTTCGACTGCGCTTGCGCGGCGAGCGGGGCCGATACGGCCAGGGCAATGGCAACGGCTTGGATCAGGCGCTTCATGATCGGGACCTCCAGGATTCCGGTGATTCGCCGCGCTTCGTTCGTCGAAGCGCCGGGCGACGTTGAAACCAGTGTAGGCCGGGGCGGGCGCGCGAAAAATGCGATCGCGCCCAACGCAGTGTTTTGCTGCGGGTAACAATGGGCAGGCGGTGGCGGGCGATGCCGGATGTCGGCTTGACAACAGTGACGGGCGACGCGACACGCGAGCCGCGCGGCGGTGCGGAGCCGACCGGCTCTGGTGAGCGGGAATTGAAATCGGACCGGATGCGAACTCCGGAATCCGTTCCGGTTCGCATGCGGTCCGATCGAGTAACGCGGGTCGGGCTCGAAGAGGCCGGCCGCGATGATGCGGCAGGCCTGGAGGCGGCGTACGGAACGCCGCCTCATGCAGGCGCTTACACGAGCCCCGTCGTGTAGTACACCGCGATCACGAAGAACACCGCGAGCGTCTTGATGACGGTGACCGCGAAGATGTCGCGATACGACTCGCGGTGCGTGAGGCCCGTGACTGCGAGCAGCGTGATGACCGCGCCGTTGTGCGGCAGCGTGTCCATGCCGCCGCTCGCCATCGCGACGACCCGGTGCAGCACGTCCATCGGAATGTTGGCTGCCTGCGCGCCCTTGATGAACAGGTCCGACATCGCGGCCAGCGCGATGCTCATGCCGCCCGACGCCGAGCCCGTGATGCCGGCGAGCGAGCTGACCGACACGGCCGCGTTGACGAGCGGGTTCGGGATGCTCTTCAGCGCATCGCCGACGACCAGAAAGCCCGGCAGCGCGGCGATCACGCCGCCGAAGCCGTATTCCGACGCGGTGTTCATCGCGGCGAGCAGTGCGCCGCCGACGGCGGCTTTCGAGCCGGCCGCGAAGCGATCGCTGACGCGATTGAACGCGGTCAGCACGACCAGCACGATGCCGAGCAGCAGCGCCGCCTCGACCGACCAGATCGCGACGACGGTCTTGATCGACGTCGTCACCGGCGTGTGCACGCCCGGCAGCACGTCCGGTGCGACCGTGTACGACGCGGCGCCATACCACTGCGGGATCAGCTTCGTGAACAGGAAGTTCGACACGCCGACGAGGATCAGCGGCAGGATCGCGAGCGCCGGGTGCGGCAGCGACGTCGCCTCGACGCGCTCGGGCTCGTTGACGAGCGACGTGCCGTAGCCTTCGCCCTTCGCCATCGCCGAGCGGCGGCGCCATTCCAGATAAGAGAGGCCGACGACGACGATGAACAGCGAGCCGATCGTGCCGAGTGCCGGTGCGGCCCACGCGGTCGTCTTGAAGAACGTGGTCGGGATGATGTTCTGGATCTGCGGCGTGCCGGGCAGCGAATCCATCGTGAACGAGAACGCGCCGAGCGCGATCGCGCCGGGCATCAGCCGCTTCGGAATGTTGCTCTGGCGATAGAGTTCGGCCGCGAACGGATAGACCGCGAACACCACGACGAACAGCGACACGCCGCCATAGGTGAGCAGCGCGCACACCGCGACGATCACCGCATTCGCGCGCGAGCGGCCGATGTAGCGGATCGCCGCATGGACGATCGATTCGGAGAACCCGGACAGTTCGATCACCTTGCCGAACACCGCGCCGAGCATGAATACCGGGAAATACAGTTTGACGAAGCCGACCATCTTCTCCATGAAGATGCCGGAGAAGACCGGTGCGACGGCGGCGGGTTCGGTCAGGAGCACCGCGCCGAGCGCGGCGATCGGCGCGAACAGGATCACGCTGTAGCCGCGATACGCGGCGTACATCAGGAACGCCAGCGCGGCGAGGACGATCACGAAAGACAAGGGGAGTCTCCTAATGGCTTTGGTTGTTGTTCGATCGCGCGACGCGCCGCGGACCGGCTCAGGTTCGTGCAGGTTTCGTGCCATCGGCCGGATTGCGCCGCCGGACATGGGTCCGGCGGAGACCGGCGGGCCCGCGCCGGTCCATGTCTGACGATTCTACAGAAAACGTCTCCATTTGGAGACGTTATGGCCATCCGGCCAGCTCGTGAAATCGGGCAGGACTTTCCCGGACAAGCCGTTGTGGCGTGTCTCCAGAGTGAGATAATCCGTCTCGTTCCGGAGACGTCCGGTCGAAAATACATGGGGACGAAGACACGATGATGAACGACTGGGCCCGCCTGCCCGTCAACTACGGCGACGTGCTGCGGCGCGCCGCCGAGTCGCTGTTCCGGACCTTCGAGGATTCGAGCGCGGGCACGGTGGTCGTCGATCGCGACGCGCGCGTCGTGTGGATGAACGAGCGTTACGCGGCGCGCTTCGGTTTCGCCGATCCGCAGCAGGCCGTCGGCCTCGACTGCGAGGCCGTGATCCCGAACAGCCTGATGCGCGAGGTCGTATCGACCGGGCAGCCGATCCTGCTCGACATCATGGAGACGGGCCGCGAGCCGCTCGTCGTCACGCGCCTGCCGCTGAAGAACGAGGCCGGCGAGACGGTCGGCGCGATCGGCTTCGCGCTGTTCGACCAGTTGAAGACGCTTACGCCGATCTTTTCCCGCTACGTGCAGCTTCAGCAGCAGCTGATCGCGACGCAGCGTTCGCTCGCACAGGCGCGCCGCGCGAAATACACGTTCGCGAGCTTCGTCGGCACGAGTGCCGCGAGCCTCGAAACCAAGCGCCAGGCGCGGCGGGCCGCGCAGGTCGATTCGCCGGTGCTGCTGCTCGGCGAGACGGGCACCGGCAAGGAGCTGCTCGCGCACGCGATCCACGCGGCTTCGGCGCGTGCGCTCCAGCCGCTCGTGACCGTCAACGTCGCTGCGATTCCCGACACGCTGCTCGAAACCGAATTCTTCGGCGCGGCGCCCGGTGCGTACACGGGCGCTGACCGCAAGGGGCGCGTCGGCAAGTTCGAGCTGGCCGATCGCGGCACGCTGTTTCTCGACGAGATCGGCGACATGCCGCTGCCGTTGCAGGGCAAGCTGCTGCGCGTGCTGCAGGACAAGGAGTTCGAGCCGGTCGGCTCGAACCGGATCGTGCGCGCGGACGTCCGGATCATTGCCGCGACGTCGGCCGACCTGCCGGCGCTCGTGGAGGCCGGGCGTTTTCGCGCGGATCTCTATTACCGGCTCAACGTGCTGACGATCCACGCACCGCCGCTGCGCGAGCGGGCGTCGGACATCGCGGCGCTCGTATACGCGACGCTCGAGGAACTGGCCGCGCAGCACGGACGCGCCGCGCACTGCGAGCTGACCGACGACGCGCTGCGGATGCTGTGTGCGTATCCGTGGCCGGGCAACGTGCGCGAGTTGCGCAATACGCTCGAACGCGCGCTGATGCTGTCGGACCGTTCGGTGATCGATGCGCGTGCGCTCGCGCCGTTCCTCGGGCCGGTACGCATATCGACGGACGGCGCATCGCCGGCGCAGCGTGTTGCCGCAGCGCCGGTCGAGCGGGGCGCGGGTGGCGCGTCCGGTGCATCCGGTGCATCCGGTGCGCCGGTCGCTTCGTATGCCGATGCATTGGCGGCGTGGGAGCGCCAGTTCCTGATCGACGCGCTGGCGGCCTGCGACGGCAAGGTTGTGGAAGCCGCCGTGCGCATCGGGATCGGCCGCGCGACGCTGTACAAGAAGCTGGCGGCGCTGGGCATCGACCGGTAGGCCGATCGGCGGCGCCGATGCGGCCGGAGTTGAAGCATCGAACAGGAGATCACGATGAAACGGATCGGTATCGCAGGTTGGCTGACCCTGTTGCTGGCAACCTCCGCGCTCGCGCAGTCCGGCGACGCGGACGCGCCCGAGGCGCGACGCAACTGGTACAACGATCCGTTCGTCGCGCTGTCGCAGGACCTGGCCGAATGCCCGCTGCCGCTCGGCCCGTGGATGACCCGCGCCGAGATGACGGACGACGCGCATTACCGCGCCGAACGCGGTACCACCTGCTGGCTCGCGCATCGCTGCACGAAACCGAATTCGTATATGTATGACGCGCCGATCGCCGATGCCGCGAAGGCGCACTTCGCAGGCTCCGATCGCCTGCACGGTACGAGCCTGTGGATCACCGTGCAGCGACGTTTCATCTATGTCGAAGGATGCGCGGATACGGCGTTCGATCGGCAGGCGCTGCAACGCGAACTCGAGGCGCTTCCGGACGTCGAGCAGGTGTTCGTTCGTATCACCGACGATCCGCGCCGGAGCTTGCCGTACAAGGCGCGCGGGCAACCGGGCCGCACGCCGAACTGACGACGGAAGGGCCGCGCATGGCATACTCGCGACATTCAAAAAATGGTTGACGGGAAGAATAATGAAACACATGCTTGCGTCGGTCTGTCGGTGGCCTCGGGTGGCCGGGTTGTTGGCTCTGGTTGCAGGGCTCGGCGGGTGCGGTGGCAGCGCGCCGCTGTTCACTTCGGACGGGCGCCCTACCACACAGGTGCAATGCACCGGCAGCGGCTGGAGCAATTGCACGGACAATGCCCGGGCCATGTGCAACGGGGATTTCGAAGTGATCCAGCAATCGACCGATGACACCGTGCGAAATCTTCTCTTCGCATGCAAGAAGAAAAGCGGTTACTGATCCCGAAATGACCGGCCGAGGAGACCGCGATCGGGCGAAGCGCTTTTCTGTTTGCTTGGAGTCGTCTATTTTTCACGAATAACACTCACGGAGTCCCATCCATATGGCGACCTACAGGCAACTGACCGCGCAGCTCGAACGACTTCAGCAAAAGATCGACAAGGAACGCGAAAAGGCGATTGCCGACGCGATTGCCGATATCCGCGCGAAAATCGACGAATACGACATCACGCCGGAAGAGCTCGGTTTTCGTCCGGTAGGTACCGGCGCCGCCGCTACCTCGAAGCCGAAGCGCACGTTGCCGCCGAAATACCTGAATCCGAAGACGGGCGAAACCTGGAGTGGCCGCGGGCGCGCGCCGGCATGGCTCGGCAAGAATCGCGCACGTTTCCTGATCAAGGACTGACTCCCGAAAATCCTCACCTTTCGTGCGTTGACTGACGGTGCGAACGGCCATGCGGCCGTTGCACCGTTTTGTTTTTGCGCCGTCGCCATACGATTCCCGCTGACGAAATGCAGTGCAATGTCGCACGATTAACGGGTCACGTTTTGCGAATTCGCCGCGATTCGGCTGCTTATCGCGGTGAATTCCGGTAAACAACCGTGCAATTGCGCAGTGCATGCGCATTGGCATTCGCCATTTCCGCGGTGCCCGCCTGCTGCGGATTTCCATCACCTTTCGCGTGTTTGCGCGTTGTGCCGTGCAATTCCCGAAGATACTCACCATGGCTCCTGTAAATCCTCACCTTTGAGGAAGCGGCAGCGTCGCGCCATGTTGCTTGCGGCTTGCGGCTTGCGGCGATGTCGCGTCGCGCTTGTGTTGCAGATCCATGGTGCGAGCGTTGACGTTCGTCGGGTAGTCGGCCGTTCGGCATATAGGCAGCCGCATGCGCTTCGCCTATGCTTGGGGTTCGCGTCGAGCGGCGCGCGGCCTGTCCGTGCCGTATGCCGCTCGGGCCGTCTTTCGTTACCGCAGGGAGCCGATGTGACCGTTCGCCATCTCGATGCGTTGTTCCAGCCCAAGTCCGTTGCGGTCGTCGGCGCGTCGTCGCGCGCGGGCAGTATCGGCGCGATGGTGTGGTCGCGCGTGCTCGACGGTGCGTTCGACGGGCCCGTGTGGCCCGTCAATCCGAAATATCGCGAGCTGAACGGGCATACGGTCGTCTCCGACGTCGACCGGCTGCCCGCGCCGCCGTCGGTAGCCGTGATCTGCACGCCGCCCGCGACCTGGGCCGGCATCGTGCGCAAGCTCGGCGAACTCGGCACGCGCGTCGCGGTGATCGTCGGTGAGGCGCGCACGGATGCCGATCGCACCGCACTCGATCGCACGCTGAAGGCGGCGAAGCCGTTCGTGCTCCGTATCGTCGGGCCCGGCAGCCTCGGCGTGCTGTCGCCCGCACGGCATGCGCATTTCGGCGCGCCGGCCTATACGGCGCGTTCGGGCGGCGTCGCGTGGGTGTCGCAATCGAATGCGCTGACGAACGCGGCGCTCGGCTGGGCCGATGCGCGGGGCCTCGGCTTTTCGCATGTCGTCGCACTCGGCAGCGAGTCCGACGTCGATGCGGGCGACGTGCTCGACTATCTGGCGAGCGATCCCGGCACGCGCGCGATCCTGCTCGAACTCGATACCGTGCGCGCCGCGCGCAAGTTCATGTCGGCCGCACGTGCGGCCGCACGCAACAAGCCGGTGCTCGCGTTGCGCACCGGGCGCGCCGATCCCGGCGACGCGCTCTATACGGCGGCGTTCCAGCGCGCGGGGATGGTGCGCGTCGATGCGCTCGACGATCTGCTCGACGAGATCGAGACGCTCGGCGTCGGCCGTGTCACGGCGCGCGGCGCGGCGACGCTCGTGACGAGCGATGCGGGTGTCGCGAAACTGGCGGTCGATGCGGTCGCCGAGGTGCGCGACGTGCTGTCCGGCTGGTCGCCGGCTGCAACCTCGGCCGTGTCGGCCGCGCTGCCGCATCTGGCTGCGCCGGGCAATCCGCTGACGCTGGGCGACGACGCGCGCCCCGAGCACTTCGCCGCGGCGATCAAGGCGCTCGCGCCGTTCCCGCAAACGGGCACGCTGTTCGTCGTCCATTCGACGTCCCACAGCGCGCCGGCCGATTCGGTTGCGCGCACGCTGATCGAATCGCGGCAGTATGCGCATCGCGGCATCCTCGCATGTTTCTTCGGCGCGGTCGACGCGGCGACGCGCGATGCGCTGCACGCGAACGGCATTCCCGTACACACGACACCGCAGCGGCTCGCGCGCGCGTATGCGCGTCTCGTCGACTACAACCTCGGGCGGCAACTGCTGATGCAGACGCCCGAGGGCACGCCGCTGCAGCCGGCCGAGTGCGTTGCGTCCGCACAGGCCGACGCGCGCCGGATGGTCGAAGCCGGCCAGCATGAACTGGCTGGCGAAGCCGCGCTGCGCTGGCTGTCCCATTTCGGCCTGCAAGGCGAGCAGGCGGGCGAGCCGGCCGGTGCCAAAGTCGTCGATGTCACGGTCGACATGTACGACGATTCGAACTTCGGTCCGGTGTTTCGCTATGCCGTGCCGCCTGCGGACGGCGTGTCGGCGCCATTCGTCGTCTACGGCCTGCCGCCGCTGAACACCGTGCTCGCCCGCGCGGTGATGGAGCGCTCGCCGTATGCGCGCCGTACGCCCGTCGAGCCGACGCTCGACGCGTTGACGGCGCTGTCGCAGGTCGTCTGCGACGTGCGCGAAGTCGTCGCGATGTCCGTCACGCTGCGTGTGTTGTCCGATCGCGCGCAGGTGATCGCGCCGCGCATCACGCTAGCCACGGGGCGCAGCCGGCTTGCGATCATGCCGTATCCGCGCCACCTCGAGCAGACGCTCGAGTGGCGCGGCGAGACGGTGACGATCCGTCCGATCCGTCCGGAAGACGAGGCCGCGCATAACGAACTGCTCGGCGCGATGACGCCGGACGATCTGCGGATGCGTTTCTTCGGCGCGGTGCGCGGCTTCGATCATTCGCAGGTGGCGCGCATGACGCAGATCGACTACGACCGTGAGATGGCCCTCATCGTGTCGTACACCGATGTGTCGGGGCGCGACCATACGCTGGCGGTCGTGCGCGCGGTCGCCGATCCCGACAACGAGACGGCGGAGTTCGCGATCGCGGTGCGGCCCGATCAGAAGGGCAAGGGGCTCGGCCGGCTGCTGATGAACCGCATCATCGACTACGCACGCTCGCGCGGAACCGCATGGATGATCGGCGAGGCGCTGCGCGAGAACTCGGCGATGATCTCGCTCGCGAAGTCGTGCGGTTTTGAGGTGTCGACGACGGAGGAGCCGGGCGTCGTGGGTTTCAGGATGAAGTTGCAGCCGTAGCATCCTTCGGCTGCGTGAAGCGCGGCGCGATCGCTTGCAGTCGATGGCGCCAATCCCTCACCGTGTTGCGCCTGTTTTCATTCAGAGGTGCAAAACATTCGAGCCGGCATCTGGTACGAAACGCCCAAACATATCGGGCTCGTTCGGCTACGTCGATATCGACGCACGCATAGCGTCCGGAGGCGTTTTCTGTGTGCCGCATTATCGGCTCCGCACAGCCGTTTCACCCCATGCGTTCACGCGCATTCGCAACCGCGTTCCGGCCTCGCCAATCCGGAATCACCACAAAGGTGAGACTTTTCGGGAGCCGCGAGTGAGCTTTTCCGGGGAAGCGTGGTGAGCCGATACGGGAGCGTTCGGTGAGCCTTCCCGGGAACGGCCGGTGAGCACCTGCGGGAGCCGCTGGTGAGCCTTTCCGGGGCACGTTGGTGAGGGTCTGCGGGAGATGCCGGTGAGCACATTCGGGAGACTTTGGTGAGGGTCTCCAGGAGCCTGGGGTGAGTTTTTTCGGGAGCTGTTGGTGAGCGTTTGCAGGACACCAGGGTGAGACTTTTCGGGAGCATGCGGATGCACGGCTCCCGCGAGCGCGACGCCGGCCAATGCCGGCGTCACACACGGGTGCGGGCACGCATGAATCGTGCCCGCGATCAGATTCAGGCAGCGAGTTTCGACGCCGCGTCGTTCACCTGGTCGCGCGAAATCGCGAGTTCCTCGAGGTGCGGATCCGCATAGACGGCACCGGTTTCGCGCTCGAGGCGGGCGATCGTCAGCGCGCAACGCGCGGTGTCCTTCGGCATCGCGATGAAGCGCTTGACCGACTCGCCGGACGTGAATGCTTCGAACAGCGCGCCGCGCACGTCGTCCGGAAGCGTCTTGGTCCACTGGTACGGCTTGCCGTTGAACGTGATCGACGGCGGCAGCGTGCGTTCCTTCTTGGTCGCCGTGATGAGTCCGTAGGTGCGGGCCGCGTCGCCGATCTGCTCGGGCGAGAAGAGCTCGTCGGGCGTGATGTCGAACTGCTCGATGTAGTTCTCGATCGCCTGCATCGCGGCGGCACGATCGTCGCGCTTCTTCTGCGCGCGCGCGACGATATCGCGCAACTCGTCCGCCTCCTCGGGCGTGATCGTGAAGCTTGCCTGCTTCTGCTGAAGTTCGGAGAAACGCTGGAATTCTTGATCGTTCAGAAGTTTGGCCATGACATCCATCGGACACGACGGCCGCGACAGCCGGCCGCCGTAGTTTTTGAGAGGGCCGCTATTCTAGCGTAGCGCCGTGAGCGCACGATATGGCACCGTCGATCGTGCACTGCACAGGTGTCATGCGCGGCCGGGCCGGCGCAACTGCGCCGGCCCGGTGCGCTTCGTTGAACCCGCGCGTCAGCAGGCCTCGATGCGGCCCATCGACAGGTGGGCCGCCGTGTCCCGCAGCCCTTCGACGGCGACGTCGACGGACGGCGCCGTGTGCGTATCGATCCGGCGCATGTACGGGCAGGTCAGTACCGCGATCGCATGGCCGGACGGCCCGAGGATCGGTGCGGTCAGGTCGGTCACGCCGTACGCCTGGCGGCTGTCCTGACGCAGATAGCCGGACTGCCGGATGGACTGGCACGCATGCGCGAGTTCCTGCTCGTTCAGCGGCGCGTCGCCCCTGACCTTGCGATGCTCGGCCAGCATGTGCGCGCGCTGCTCGGCGCCCTGGAACGACAGCATCACGCGCCCCGACGCCGTATCGGCGAGCCCGACGCGCGAGCCGAGCCGGACCGACACGCCCCACGGGCCGGGCCCGTCGACCTGCGCGATCACGAGCAGGTTGCCGCGATCGTAGACGGACAGGTGGCACGACTGTTCGGCGGCATCGGCGAAGCGCTGCATCGGCGGCAATGCCTCGGCGATCAGCCGGTTCATCGGCGGATGCCGGTGCGCGAGCGCGAACAGCTTGAGGCTGAGCGTGTAGCGGTCGCCGCCGGTCGAGCGCATCACGTAGCGGCGTGCGACGAGGCGTTCGAGCATCCGGTAGATTTCGCTTGCGTTGCGGCCGAGCTCCTTCGTGATTTCGGTGCGGGTGAGTCCTTCCTTCTGCTCGGACAGGAGTTCGAGAATGTCGAGGCCCTTGTCGAGCGCGGGCGCGCGATAGCGATCGATTGCGGCCATCGATTCCCGTGCGTCGCAGCCGGGAAGCGGGTCGTTGGTTGTTTGCATTTTTAGTGTGAGGTTGGGGGATTACCGTCGATCGGTTGGCGACGCACGCTGGCCGGTTCTGCACGCGCACAAGTCGGCCCCGCGTATGGCGATGAAAGCCATTCGTCCGAGCTTAACAATAAACATATAGTGTGCAATTCAGCGTCTTTTTACCGATCGTTACTGAACAAGAACGGATTGGCAAACGTTTTCGATGACAGGGGCACCCCGAATAGCCAGTATTCATGCGCCGATGGCAGGCAATGGCGACATGCGCGGCGGATCACTTTGCGTTGGCGCGTCCAATGTTGCGCCGCAGTGTCTGCAGGCGCACCAATAGTCGGTATCCGTCGCGCGTCATTTCACGGTGCGCGGCCGATGGTACAAAGGCGTGCGGGCCCGCGACGGTGCGGCCGCGCGTGAAGTCGGCCGGCATCGGCCGGCACGCGTCGCGGGTGCCGGGCCGTCGTCGCCGATGCGCAGACCGGCGGCCGCCCGTTCGATGCGCGCCGTGCTTCCGTGCGGCGCCGCGATCGCTGCGCCCGCGCGACCCTCGCGCGTCGACGGCAGGCCGGATGCGGCGCCGACGCGTGCAATCGACGATCGACAATCAGTCCGGCGCGCGGCCGCGAATGGCCGCGTCGGCGGGTATCCTGTCCCATTCGACAACAGAGGTTGACCACGATGAAACTGCTTCGCTATGGCCCATCCGGCCAGGAAAAGCCCGGTATTCTCGACGCGGACGGCCGGATTCGCGACCTGTCCGCGCACGTGCCGGATCTTGCCGGCGATGTGCTGTCCGACGCGAGTCTCGCGCGGCTGCGCGCGATCGATCCGGCCACGCTGCCGCTCGTGTCCGGCGAGCCGCGCATCGGCGCGTGCGTCGGGCACGTCGGCAAGTTCATCGGCATCGGCCTGAACTATGCCGATCACGCGGCCGAAGCCGGCATGCCGGTGCCGAAGGAACCGGTCGTGTTCGGCAAGTGGACGAGTTCGATCTGCGGCCCGAACGACGGCATCGACATCCCGAAGGGTTCGGTCAAGACCGACTGGGAAGTCGAACTGGGCGTCGTGATCGGCGCGCGGTGCAAGGACGTCGACGAAGCGAGCGCGCTCGATTACGTCGCGGGCTATTGCGTCGTCAACGACGTGTCCGAGCGCGAGTGGCAGATCGAGCGCGGCGGCCAGTGGGACAAGGGCAAGGGCTTCGACACGTTCGGCCCGATCGGTCCGTGGCTCGTGACGCGCGATGAGGTGCCCGATCCGCAGCGTCTCGACCTGTGGCTCGAAATCGACGGCCACCGTTATCAGAACGGCAACACGCGCACGATGGTGTTCACCGTCGCGCAGTTGATTGCCTATCTGTCGAGTTGCATGACGCTGCACCCGGGCGACGTGATCACGACCGGCACGCCGCCGGGCGTCGGCATGGGCATCAAGCCGTTACCGATTTTCCTGAAGGCCGGCCAGAGGGTGCGCCTGGGGATCGAAGGGCTCGGCGAGCAGTTGCAGCACACGCGCGGCGCACAGTAACCGCACGAGCCGAGATCCCGTCGAGCGACCGCTGCAGGCGGTCGCCGCAAACCGGACGCTGACGCGTCAAAACCAGGGGCCCGATTCCGCGCAACGCGGAATCGGGCCCTTGCCGCTTGTACGCGGTGTACGCGGGCTCGATCACACGACGTTGTCGAGTTCGCAATGCGCTTCCAGCCGATACCCGTCGGGATCGACGACGAACGCCGCGTAGTAGCCGGGGCCGTAGTGTTCGCGCTTGCCGGGCCCGCCGTTGTCCTGGCCGCCGTGCTCGAGCGCGGCGCGGTAGAACGCGTCGACCTCGACGGGCGAAGCGGCCTTGAACGACAGGTGCAGCCCCGATTCGGGATCGGCGGCGACGGGGCGGGCAGCGTGCTGCAGCCACAGCTCCGGTTCGGTCGTGCCGTACCCGATGGATCCGTCGTCGCTATACAGCCGCTTGTAGCCGAGCGCGCCGAGCGTGCTGTCGTAGAACGCGCGGCTGCGGCCGATGTGGGCGACGCCGAAGGAAAGGTGATCGATCATCTGTTGGCTCCTTGAACTGAAGGGGGACGTCAGTGCAGCAAACCTCGTTTTAACCACCATGCTGGTTATGTTAGAAAGCGTCCGTACGCTTGTCAACCGGTATGGTGGTTAGATACGATGGCGTCATGAGCGATACGCAACCTTCCGTCACGATGGACTGCCTGATTCCGGCGCCGCCTGAAACCCTGAGTATCGATTTCGCCAACACGCTGTACTGGCGTGGCAGCGAGGCGCCGACGGAAACCTTCGGAACGATGGACGACCTGCAGTCGTGGTGCCGCGAGCAGGCCGGCGTGCCGGCCTGCCTGGCCGACCGGTGCCGAGTGCGTGATGGGGAGGAAGGCGAGCCGGCGATGCTCGCGCGTGCGCTCGCGTTGCGCGAGGCGTTGTATCGGCTCTTTCATGCGCAGGCCGAGCGGTGCGAGCCGCAGGCCGACGATCTCGCGCTGCTCGGCGGCTTCCTGGCGGAAGCGTCGCCGCGCGTCGCGCTGGCGCGTGTCGACGGCGGTTATGCGTGGCGGATCGGGGACGCTGGAGCGACGCTCGCGGGGCTGCTGAGCCCGGTGCTGTGGTCGGCGATCGACCTGCTCGGCGGCGCGCGGCTCGCGAAGGTCAAGCGATGCGCGAACGACGCATGCCAGTGGCTGTTCATCGACGACAGCAAGAACGGCAGCCGCCGCTGGTGCTCGATGTCGTCGTGCGGCAATCGCGCGAAGGCGTATCGCCACTATCACAAGGCCGACTGACGAGCCCGTTCAGGCATGCGCCTACGAGCGCGTCGAACCCGAACCTTCCTACTTCGCTGACAACTTCCGCCACAGCGTCGTCTTGCTGATGCCGAGCATCGCGCATGCGCGGTTGCGGTCGCCGCCGCACGCGTCGAGCACCGCGCGGATCTCGTCGGCTTCCGCGCGGCGGCGGCGCGCGTGCAGCGTCTGCGCGTCATCGGCGTCGGCGCCGGCCGCGTCGGGCGGCGCCGCGAACAGCTCGGGCGCGATCGCCTGCAGCGCGTCGGGATCGAGCGCGGCGCACGCGGCGGCCGGATCGATTTCGTCGGCTTCCTCGGCGAGTTCCACCGCGACCCGCTCGATCACGTTCTGCAGTTCCCGCACGTTGCCGGGCCACCGGTAGCGCGCAAACGTTGCCTGCGTCGCGCCGAGCACGCGCGCGGCGTCGCCGGCATCGCGCAGGCGTTCGGCGAGGCGCGGCTCGCGCCGCGCGGCCTGCACGAGCAGCGTCGCCGCGAGCGCGGGAATGTCGGCCGCGCGCTCGCGCAGCGGCGGCAGGCCGACGTTCAGGATGTTGAGCCGGTAATAGAGGTCCGCGCGGAACGTGCCGGCCTCGACGGCCGCGAGCAGCGGACGATGCGTCGCGGCGATCACACGCACGTCGATGCGGATCGGCTCGGTCGAGCCGAGGCGGATCACCTCGCGCTCCTGCAGCACGCGCAGCAGCCGGCTCTGCAGCGACGACGGCATTTCGCCGATCTCGTCGAGGAACAGCGTGCCGCGGTGCGCGGCTTCGAACAGGCCGGTCTTGCCGCCGCGCCGCGCGCCGGTGAACGCGCCTTCCTCATAGCCGAACAGCTCGCTCTCGAGCAGCGCTTCCGGAAACGCGCCGCAATTGACCGCGACGAACGGGTAGCTGCGCCGCGCGGACAGCGCGTGCAGGCTTTGCGCGATCATTTCCTTGCCGGTGCCGCTTTCGCCGAGCACGAGCACGGTCGCGTCGGATTTCGCGTAGCGGCGCACGAGGTCGCGCACGCGCGCCATCGGCGCCGATGCGCCGATCACGTCGTCGAGCGCATAGCGCGCCGCGAACTGCTGGGTGGTCGGCTGCGAACGCAGCGCGCGATCGAGCCGTTCGACCGCGCGCGATTCCTGGAACGTCAGCACGCTGCCCGACGTGACGCCGCGATCGACGAGCGGCCCGCGATGCACGACGTAGCGCACGCCGCGCACGGTCGCGAGCGCGTCGCCGTCCTCGCCGCGCAGCGTGCGCAGCTCGGGCCGCAGGTCGACGAGCGCGCGGCCGACGGCCGCCGCGGGTTCGACCCCGAGCGCCGACGCGAGCCGCTCGTTGATCGCCTCGACGCGGCCGCGCGCGTCGAGCGCGACCACGCCGTCGCGCAGGTGCTGAAGCAGGTTGTCGAGCCGCTGGCGGCGGAATGCCTCGGCGTGCGTCGCATACGCGACTTCGAGCGCCGTATCGACGGCCTTGCGCACCGACGCATGCGAATACAGGAACACCGCGCCCATGCCGGCACTGGCCGCGAGGTCGGTGACGAGGCCGGGGCCGACGATCGTCTCGATGCCGCGGTCGCGCAGGTCGTGCACGCAGGCTTCCGCTTCCTGCGCGGACTGATATGACGCAAACTGCACGTCAAGGCCGTACGCGGCGACGAAGCGGCGCACTTCGGGCGGCGTTTCCCCGGCGCTGACGAGCGCGATCCGCGACGCGTCGCGCCGGGCGCGCGCGAGCGCCTGCATCACGTCGAAGCCGGTCGGCGACACGACCACGACCGGCACCTGCGCACGCGTCTTCAGGAAGGCGCCGTTCGAGCCGGCCGCGACGATCACGTCGGGCCGCGCGGCGCCGGCCTCGGCGATCGCGCTGAGCGCATCCTCATACGCGCGTGTCACGATGCGCACGTCGGCGCGTTCGTCGAATTCGCCGGCGATCTCGCGAAAGAAGTCGCGCAGGCGGCTGATGCCCATCGCCCAGATGCGCGGGCGCGCCGCGCGATCGGCCGGGCCGACGGGCTTGGTCGAGGAGAGGTCCATGGCGATCGATTATGCGCGCGGGATTTCATTTTTGAAACATGAAATTGCCGAATTGAAATCTCCGGGCGTTGCATCGCCCGCGCCGGTTGCTTAAGAATCAGTGGGTTAGCGACGTTTCGTGAGCTGGCCCGGTCCTTGCTGTTATCGGGCATTCCTTCAGGAGGCCGTTCATGAGCAACACGCATCTTCAGAGCGCCGGCGCGAAATTCCGCGCGGCAGTCGCGGCCGAGCAGCCGCTGCAGGTGGTCGGCGCGATCACCGCGTACGCGGCCAAGATGGCGCAGGCCGTCGGCTTCAAGGCCGTGTACCTGTCGGGCGGCGGCGTCGCCGCGAACTCGCTCGGGATCCCCGACCTCGGCATCAGCACGATGGAAGACGTGCTGATCGACGCGAACCGGATCACCAACGCAACCGATCTGCCGCTGCTCGTCGACGTCGATACGGGCTGGGGCGGCGCATTCAACATCGCGCGCACGGTCCGCTCGTTCATCAAGGCCGGCGTTGCGGCCGTGCACCTCGAGGATCAGGTCGGCCAGAAGCGCTGCGGCCATCGTCCGGGCAAGGAAGTCGTGCCGGCCGACGAAATGGTCGATCGCATCAAGGCCGCGGTCGACGCGCGCACCGACGACCAGTTCGTGATCATGGCGCGCACCGATGCGGCCGCCGCCGAAGGGATCGACGCGGCGATCGAGCGCGCGGTCGCGTATGTCGAAGCGGGCGCCGACATGATCTTCCCGGAAGCGATGAAGACGCTCGATGACTACCGCCGTTTCAAGGCGGCCGTGAAGGTGCCGATCCTCGCGAACCTGACCGAGTTCGGCTCGACGCCGCTATTCACGCTCGACGAACTGCGCGAGGCGAACGTCGACATCGCGCTGTACTGCTGCGGCGCGTATCGCGCGATGAACAAGGCCGCGCTGAACTTCTACGAGACGCTGCGCCGCGATGGCACGCAGAAGGCGGCCGTGCCGACAATGCAGACGCGCGCCGAGCTGTACGACTTCCTCGGCTATCACGAATACGAGCGCAAGCTCGACGAACTGTTCGCGCAGGGCAAGAAGTAACGCGGCCCGCGCGCCGGGACACGATTCCCGGGAAGCTTTGCATGGGACCGCACCAGGCGCTGAAGCGCCAAGTGCGGTCGACAGCTACCCAGATACCTATTGGAGAACGGAAACATGAGCGAGACGAAAGACGCAGCAGCACCGGCCGCCGCAGGCGCATTCAAGCCGAAGAAGTCGGTGGCGCTGTCGGGCGTGACGGCCGGCAACACGGCGCTGTGCACGGTCGGCAAGACCGGCAACGACCTGCACTACCGCGGCTACGACATTCTCGACGTCGCCGAGTCGTGCGAGTTCGAGGAAATCGCGCACCTGCTCGTGCACGGCACGCTGCCGAACCTGACCGAACTGGCCGCGTACAAGACCAAGCTGCGCGCGCTGCGCGGCCTGCCGAGCGCGCTGAAGGCGGCGCTCGAGCAGATCCCGGCGTCCGCGCACCCGATGGACGTGATGCGCACGGGCGTGTCGGTGCTCGGCACCGTGCTGCCGGAGAAGGACGATCACAACCTGCCGGGCGCGCGCGACATCGCCGACCGCCTGATGGCGTCGCTCGGCTCGATGCTGCTGTACTGGTATCACTTCTCGCACAACGGCAAGCGCATCGAGACGGAAACCGACGACGATTCGATCGGCGGCCACTTCCTGCACCTGCTGCACGGCAAGACGCCGTCGAAGTCGTGGGTCGAGGCGATGCACACGTCGCTGATCCTGTACGCGGAGCACGAATTCAACGCGTCGACGTTCACGGGCCGCGTGATCGCGGGCACGGGCTCGGACATCTACTCGGCGATCACCGGCGCGATCGGCGCGCTGCGCGGGCCGAAGCACGGCGGCGCGAACGAAGTCGCGTATGAAATCCAGAGCCGCTACAGCTCGCCGGACGACGCCGAAGCGGACATCCGCCGCCGCGTCGAGAACAAGGAAGTCGTGATCGGCTTCGGCCACCCGGTCTACACGATCTCCGATCCGCGCAACAAGGTGATCAAGGGCGTCGCGTACAAGCTGTCGAAGGAAGCGAGCGACACGAAGCTGTACAACATCGCCGAGCGCCTCGAATCGGTGATGTGGGACGCGAAGAAGATGTTCCCGAACCTCGACTGGTTCAGCGCGGTGTCGTATCACATGATGGGCGTGCCGACCGAGATGTTCACGCCGCTGTTCGTGATCTCGCGCACGTCGGGCTGGAGCGCACACATCATCGAGCAGCGCATCGACAACAAGATCATCCGCCCGAGCGCGAACTACACGGGCCCGGAAGACCTGCAGTTCGTGCCGATCGAGAAGCGCTGACCCTCCCGCAGCGCGCGCCGGCCACCGCAGCGCGGGCGGCCGGCGCGCGCTGAACGCCCTACCCAGGTATCCCCCCACATCATGAATACCGCCAACCGCAAACCCCTGCCCGGCACGTCGCTGGATTATTTCGACGCGCGCGCCGCGGTCGACGCGATCGCGCCCGGCGCCTACGACACGCTGCCGTACACGTCGCGCGTGCTCGCCGAAAACCTCGTGCGCCGCTGCGATCCGGCGATCCTCGCCGAGTCGCTGAAGCAGATCGTCGAGCGCAAGCGCGAACGCGACTTCCCGTGGTTCCCGGCGCGCGTGGTGTGCCACGACATCCTCGGGCAGACGGCGCTCGTCGATCTCGCCGGCCTGCGCGACGCGATCGCCGACGGCGGCGGCGACCCGGCGAAGGTGAACCCGGTCGTACCCGTGCAACTGATCGTCGATCACTCGCTCGCCGTCGAATGCGGCGGCTTCGATCCGGATGCGTTCGCGAAGAACCGCGCGATCGAGGATCGCCGCAACGAGGATCGCTTCCACTTCATCGAGTGGACGAAGAAGGCGTTCGAGAACGTCGACGTGATCCCGCCGGGCAACGGCATCATGCACCAGATCAATCTGGAGAAGATGTCGCCGGTGATCCAGGCGCAGGATGGCGTAGCGTTCCCGGACACCTGCGTCGGCACCGACAGCCACACGCCGCACGTCGACGCGCTCGGCGTGATCGCGATCGGCGTAGGCGGCCTGGAAGCCGAGAACGTGATGCTCGGCCGCGCGTCGTGGATGCGCCTGCCCGACATCGTCGGCGTCGAGCTGACCGGCAAGCGCCAGCCCGGCATCACCGCGACCGACATCGTGCTCGCGCTGACCGAGTTCCTGCGCAAGGAAAAGGTGGTCGGCGCGTACCTGGAATTCCGCGGTGCGGGAGCTGCGAGCCTCACGCTCGGCGATCGCGCGACGATCTCGAACATGGCGCCCGAATACGGCGCGACGGCCGCGATGTTCTTCATCGACGGCCAGACGACCGATTACCTGCGCCTCACCGGCCGCAGCGACGAGCAGGTGAAGCTCGTCGAGACCTACGCGAAGGCGGCGGGCCTGTGGGCCGATACGCTCGCCAACGCGCAATACGAGCGCACGCTGACGTTCGACCTGTCGAGCGTGGTGCGCAACATGGCCGGCCCGTCGAACCCGCACAAGCGGCTGCCGACGTCCGACCTCGCCGCGCGCGGGATCGCCGGCCAGTGGGAAGAGAAGGCGGGCGAGATGCCCGACGGCGCGGTGATCATCGCCGCGATCACGAGCTGCACGAACACCAGCAACCCGCGCAACGTGATCGCGGCGGCCTTGCTCGCACGCAACGCGAACGCGAAGGGCTTGACCCGCAAGCCGTGGGTGAAGAGCTCGCTCGCGCCGGGCTCGAAGGCGGTCGAGCTGTATCTGGAAGAAGCGAAGCTGCTGCCGGAACTCGAGAAGCTCGGCTTCGGCATCGTCGCGTTCGCGTGCACGACCTGCAACGGGATGTCGGGCGCGCTCGACCCGAAGATCCAGCAGGAGATCGTCGATCGCGACCTGTACGCGACGGCCGTGCTGTCCGGCAACCGCAACTTCGACGGCCGCATCCATCCGTATGCGAAGCAGGCGTTCCTCGCGTCGCCGCCGCTCGTCGTCGCGTATGCGATCGCCGGCACGATCCGCTTCGACATCGAGAAGGACGTGCTCGGCCACGACCGGGACGGCAAGCCGGTCACGCTGAAGGACATCTGGCCGACCGACGAAGAGATCGATGCGATCGTCGCGTCGAGCGTGAAGCCCGAGCAGTTCCGCAAGGTCTACGAGCCGATGTTCGCGCGCAGCGCCGATGCGGGCGAGCGCGCGGCGCCGCTGTACGACTGGCGGCCGCAGAGCACGTACATTCGCCGTCCGCCGTACTGGGAGGGCGCGCTGGCCGGCGAACGCACGCTGCAGGGCATGCGCCCGCTCGCGGTGCTCGGCGACAACATCACGACCGACCACCTGTCGCCGTCGAACGCGATCCTCGCGAACAGCGCGGCCGGCGAATACCTCGCGAAGATGGGCCTGCCGGAAGAAGACTTCAACTCGTACGCGACGCACCGGGGAGACCACCTGACCGCGCAGCGCGCGACCTTCGCGAACCCGACGCTGATCAACGAGATGGCGGTGGTCGACGGCGCGGTGAAGAAGGGCTCGCTCGCGCGCGTCGAGCCGGAAGGCAAGGTCATGCGGATGTGGGAAGCGATCGAGACGTACATGAATCGCAAGCAGCCGCTGATCGTCGTCGCCGGTGCCGACTACGGCCAGGGCTCGTCGCGCGACTGGGCAGCGAAGGGCGTGCGGCTCGCGGGCGTCGAGGCGATCGCCGCCGAAGGCTTCGAGCGGATCCACCGCACGAACCTGATCGGGATGGGCGTGCTGCCGCTCGAGTTCAAGCCCGGCACGAACCGGACGACGCTCGGCATCGACGGCACCGAGACCTTCGACGTGATCGGCGAGCGCACGCCGCGCACCGACCTGACGCTCGTGATTCACCGCAGGAACGGCGAGCGCGTCGAGGTGCCGATGACGTGCCGGCTCGATACGGCCGAGGAAGTGTCGATCTACGAAGCCGGCGGCGTGCTGCAGCGCTTCGCGCAGGACTTCCTCGAATCGTCGCAGGCGGCGTAACGGGGTTACATCGAGAACACAGACATGGCTCACATTCCTCAAATCAGGATTCCCGCGACCTATATCCGCGGCGGCACCAGCAAGGGCGTGTTCTTCCGGCTGCAGGACCTGCCCGACGCGGCGCAGGCGCCGGGCGCCGCGCGCGACGCGCTGCTGCTGCGCGTGATCGGCAGCCCCGATCCGTACGGCAAGCAGATCGACGGGATGGGCGGCGCGACGTCGTCCACCAGCAAGACGGTGATCGTGTCGAAGAGCACGCGGCCCGGCCACGACGTCGACTACCTGTTCGGGCAGGTCGCGATCGACAAGGCGTTCGTCGACTGGACCGGCAACTGCGGCAACCTGTCGGCGGCGGTCGGCCCGTTCGCGATCAGCGGCGGGCTCGTCGATCCCGCGCGCGTGCCGCGCGACGGCATCGCGACCGTGCGGATCTGGCAGGCGAACATCGGCAAGACGATCGTCGCGCACGTGCCGGTCACGAACGGCGCGGTGCAGGAGACGGGCGACTTCGAGCTGGACGGCGTCACGTTCCCGGCCGCGGAAGTGCAGCTCGAATTCATGGATCCGGCCGCCGAGGAAGAGGGCGCGGGCGGGTCGATGTTCCCGACCGGCAACCTCGTCGACGATCTCGCGGTGCCGGGCGTCGGCACGCTGAAGGCGACGATGATCAACGCGGGAATCCCGACGATCTTCGTCGAGGCCGACGCGATCGGCTATACGGGCACCGAGCTGCAGGACGCGATCAACGGCGACGCGAAAGCGCTCGAGAAGTTCGAGACGATCCGCGCGCACGGCGCGCTGCGCATGGGCCTGATCGATACGCTCGATGAAATCGCGACGCGGCAGCACACGCCGAAGATCGCGTTCGTCGCGAAGCCCGCCGATTACGTCGCATCGAGCGGCAAGCGCGTGAACGCGGGCGACGTCGACCTGCTGGTGCGCGCGATGTCGATGGGCAAGCTGCACCACGCGATGATGGGCACGGCGGCGGTCGCGATCGGCACGGCCGCGGCGATCCCCGGCACGCTCGTGAATCTGGCGGCGGGCGGCGGCGAGCGCAACGCGGTGCGCTTCGGGCATCCGTCGGGCACGCTGCGTGTCGGCGCGGAAGCGCAGCAGCAGGAGAACGGCGAGTGGACCGTCACGAAGGCGATCATGAGCCGCAGTGCGCGCGTGCTGATGGAAGGCTGGGTGAGGGTGCCGGGCGACGCGTTCTGACGTTTCAGTCGTTCGACCGGAATGCGCGGGCGGCTTCGGCCGCCCGCGTCGTTTCGGCTAGCCGTGCAGGAACCGGCGCAGCGCGTCGTGGCTGAGGCGGCGTGCCGCTTCGGAGAGTCGCGCGTCGGGCACGATGTCGAAGCCGTGCACGCCGCCGGGGAGCACGTGCAGTTCGGTCGGCACGCCGGCGCGGAGCAGCCGCCGCGCATAGTCGAGGTTTTCTTCGAGGAACAGGTCGAGCGAGCCGATCGACAGGAACGTCGGCGGCAGGCCGTCGAGCTTGTCCGCGCGCGCGGCGGCGGCATACGGCGACACGCCGTCGAGGCCCGGCGCGTGGCCGAGCAGCGACGTCCAGCCGAACCGGTTGTTGGCCGCGTGCCAGACGAACTCGCCGGCATGCGGATGCGGCGCGCGCGTGCAGGTGCGGTCGTCGAGCATCGGGTAGATCAGGTGCTGGAACGCGAGCCGGTATTCGCCGCGATCGCGCGCCAGCAGCGCCAGCGCGGCGGCCAGCCCGCCGCCCGCGCTTTCGCCCGTCACGCCGATGCGCGCCGGGTCGATGCCGAGCGTGTCGGCATGGCGGAAGGTCCACGCGAGGCCCGCGTAGCAATCCTCGATCGCGCCGGGGAACACCGTTTCCGGCGCGAGGCGGTAGTCGATCGAGATCAGCACGCAGCCGAGCTGTTTGACTGCCTGGCGATGAATGGCCTCCAGGTCCTTCGCCGCGCCGCGCACGTAGCCGCCGCCGTGCATGTGGACGATCGCCGGGAGCGGTCGCGCGGCGTCGTCGGGCGTGTAGATGTGAAGCGGGACGTCCGGCGCGCCGGCGGGGCCGGGGACGGCGCGGCGCGCGAGCGTGCTGCCGGCCGGGTCCGGCGGCGGCAGCGGCAGCACGCGCTCGCGCGCCTGCGCGAGGTTGTCGGCGCTGAGCGTGACGGTCGGCCACACGTCGAGCAGCGGGCGGATTTCGGGATCGACGAGATGCAGGGTATCCAAGCGGTTGCTCCGTGATTGAGTGGCGGCGATAACGGACGAACCGGTGTCGCCGCAGCGGGGCTCGGAGGCCGGCAGGCCGCCGCGATCATGTCCTTTCGGCATGCCGCAGCAGGCGGGCGGTACCGCCGGGCGCGTTTCATGTGCGGCATGACAGTGGGCTGACATTGCCGTCGACGCGCAAGTTCCCGCGGCGGCGCCGACCGGCGCGGCACAGTCGTCGTGATGCGTCGTGCGCGGCCCGCGCAGCGCGGATACCTACAGCACGCTGCGTGCGACGACCCAGCGGTGCACCTCGCTCGGGCCCTCGAAGATTCGCATCAGCCGCGCTTCGCTCGCCATCTGCTGCAACGGCAGTTCCTTCGTCATGCCCATCGCGCCGAGCGTCTGCATCGCGTGATCGATGACGGTCCACGCCATTTCGGTCGCGAACACCTTGACCATCGAGATCTGCGTGCGCGCATCCTGCCCGGCATCCACCCGCGCGGCTGCTTCGTAGGTCATCAGGCGGCACGCGTGGATGCGGGTCAGCGCATCGGCCACCCACCACTGAACGGCCTGGCGCTCCGCGAGCGGCACCCCGAAGGTCGTGCGCTGCTTCGCGTATTCGCACAGCAGCGCGACTGCGCGCTCGGCGCGGCCGATGCACCAGGCCGCCATCTCCAGCCGCCGGTTCGACAGCCGCCCCTGCATCGGCACGAAGCCTTCGCCTTCCCGGCCGAGCAGTTGCGTGGCGGGCAGGCGGCAGTTTTCCAGCACGATCTCGTAGGTGGACAGCCCGCCGATCATCGGAATCCGGCGTTCGATGATGAAGCCCGGCGTATCGCGCTCGACGATGAAGGCCGAGATGCCGCCGCGCTTGCCCTTGCTGCGGTCCGTCAGCGCCATCACGATCGTCCAGTCGGCTTCGCTCGCGTGGCTGATCCAGATCTTGCGCCCGTTCAGCACCCAGCCGTCGCCGTCGCGCTCGGCCGTCGTCGACAGCGCGCCCGGGTCCGAGCCGGCGCCCGGTTCGGAGATGGCCATCGCGGAGCGCGTGACGCCGCGCGCATAAGGGTCGAGATAGCGGGCGCGCTGCGCGTCGTCGGCCGAGTCGCACAGCATCCTCAGGTTCGGCGAATCGGGCGGCAGCACGTACGGCGTCACGGTCGTACCGATCGCTTCGTTCACGCCGACCATCGCGACGGCCGACAGGTCCGAGCCGCCGGCGTCGAGGGGCGCGTCGAGCCCCCACAGGCCGAGCTGTCGCGAGCGTTCGTCGAGCCGTGCGCGCTCGTCGGCGAGCAGCGCGAAGCGCTGACCATCGGCTTCCCGCGCCATCGCGGCGGCTTCGAGCGGAATGAGCTCGTCGTTCACGAAGCGCGCGACGAGGTCCTTGATCATCCGGTGTTCGAGTTCGAGTTCGAAGTTCATATGCGGATCGATGAGTGAGTGAAGGAAACCGGTGCGGTCAGCGCGCGGCTGGAAGCGGCGCCGCCCGCGCGCGCAGCGTGCCGAGCAGCGCCACGCAGCCGGCCGCGAGCAGTGCCGCGTTGAAATAGAGTCCGCCGCGCATCGATCCGGTGACCGTGTTGAGCACGCCCATCAGGAACGGGCTCGCGAACCCGCCGATCGCGCCGGACATCGTGATCGCCGCGATCGCGACCGCCATCGAGCGCTTGGGCAGTGCGAGCCCCGGCACCACCCAGAACGCGGGCAGCGCCGCAGCGTGCGTGGCGACCGCGATGCAGAGCGCGATCATCAGGTGCGGCGTGCCGTCGACGCTCGCCAGCCCGGCGAGCGCCGCCGCACACGCGAGCATTGCGAATGCACCGTGCCCGCGCCATTCGCGCCGGCGCTCGGTGTGCCAGCCCATCCCGAGCATGCCGACGATGCCGCACAGGTAGGGCAGCGCGGACAGCAGGCCGATCTGCATCGCGCCGTGCAGGCCGCCGCGATGCAGGATCACGGGCATCCAGAACACGAGCGCGTAGCCGGCGGCCGCGATCGCAAAATTGGCCGCGCACAGCAGCCAGAAATCGCGGTGCGCGAGCAGCGGCCGCGCCGCGTCCGCATCCGGCGTGCCGGCTTCGACATGCGCGTGTGCGGCGCGCAGTGCGGCCTTGTCGGCGTCCGACAGCCAGCGTGCGTCGTCCGGCCGGTCGTCGAGAAACCGGAGCGCGACGATGCCGATCGCACAGCTCGGCAGCCCCTCCACGAGAAACAGCCATTGCCAGCCGCTCAGGCCGGCTGCACCGTCGAAGAGCGTGAGGATTGCGCCCGACACGGGCCCGGCGATCAACCCCGCGAGATACAGCGCCGTCATGAAGAGCGCGAACGCCTTCGCGCGCTGCCGCGGCGGATACCACGCGCCGAGATAGAACAGGATGCCGGGGAAGAAGCCGGCCTCGAACACGCCCAGCAGGAACCGGCACGCGTAGAACTGCGCGGGCGTCGTGACGAACATCGTCGCGGCCGAGCCGAGCCCCCACAGCACCATGATTCGTGCGATCGTCTTGCGCGCGCCGATCCGCGCGAGCCAGGCGTTGCTCGGAATCTCGAACGCCATGTAGCCGATGAAGAAGATGCCCGCACCGAGCCCGTAGACGGCGTCGGAAAAGTGCAATTCGGCGGCCATCTGCGCGTGCGCGAAGCCGATGTTGATCCGGTCGATGAACGACAGCGTGTAGCAGAGGATCAGGAACGGCAGCAGCCGGCGCGAGATCCGGCGGTAGAGCGCCCGCATCGCGCCATCGTCGACGGCGGCCGGGTGGGTGGAAAGGGTCGGGGTCATGGGCACTCCGTCAGAAGCGGTGAACGATGCCGAGCGCGAGCACCTGCTCGGTGCCGCCCGGTTGCGGCTGCAGGCCGGCGACGACCGTGTTGCGCGCGTCGCCGCCGTTCTTCATGTAGAGATAGCGTGCGTAGAGCGAAGTCCGCTTCGACAGCGGATGGTCGTACCCGATGCCGAGCGCGGTCGCATCGTTCGCCGAGCCTTTCACGTCGCGGCGCACGACCGATACGAGCACGCGATCGAGCGCGCCGACGTTGATCGATACGCCGACGCTCGCGGTCGAGAACGCGGGCAGGTTCGGCGCCGTGCTGACGCCGTAGAGAAACGCGGCGTACAGCTTGACGCGCGCGAACGCGTAGTTGGCCGCGAACACGTAATGGCGGGTCGTCGACGGGTAGACGACGGGCGACAGGTTGCCGGCCGACACGTCGCCCTGGAAGCCCGCGCCGAGATAGAGCCCGCCGATCCGGTACTGAAGCCCGGCGCCATAGTTGCGTCCGGCCTGCATGGACAGCGCGTTCGGTGTCGGAAAGCCGTACGTGGCCATCACGCGCAGGCCGTTCCAGTCGGGGCTGAGATACGACGCCGCCTGGTTGAAGCGCGGAATCGGCGGCGTCGTGTTGCTCGTGATCGTATCCGTCGACGTCGCGAGCAGCGCGAGCGGCGACAGCCGTTCGTTGAGTCCGAACGGATCGCCGTCGTACACGACGTAGAACGCAGGCGTGTATTGCCGGCCGAGCCGGAGGTCGCCGTAGCGGGTGTTCTGCAGCGACACGTATGCCTGCCTGTAGAACAGCGTGCCGCCCTGGAACGATCCGTCGGCCGGCGTGAAGCCGCTTTCCAGCACGAACTTCGTCGACGTGCCGCCGCCGAGATCCTCGACGCCCGTCAACCCGATGCGGCTGGTCGACGATCCGCCGCCGCTCTGCCGCACGCTCGACAGGCTGCCGATGCGATCGAATTCGACGTAGCTGTCGACGATCCCGTACAGCGTGACCGACGACGCTTGCGCCGGCGACGCGCACAGCACGCACACGCCGACCAGGAATGCTTTCCGTTGCATGAAGATGTCTCCGTTCCATGTCTTTTTTTGCGCGCCCGCGTTCTGGGAGCGGTTGCGCGCGTCGTGTCGCCCACCGTGCCGCGTCGGGCTCAGCGCCCCTTGAACACCGGCTTGCGCTTCTCGAGAAACGCGCGGGCGCCTTCGATCCGGTCCTCGCTCGCATAGACGTCGGGGCCGACGTCCAGCCGCAGCGCCGCGGCAACCGGCAAGCCCTGGCTGCGTGTCGCGGTTTCCTTGATGCGGCGGATCGTGAGCGGCGCGTTCGCGGCGATCGCCTCCGCCAGTTCGCGCACGGTGTCGTCGAGCGCGGCGCCGGGTACGACGCGGTTCAGCAACCCGACGCGCTGCGCTTCGTCAGCGTCGAAGCGGCGGCCCGTGAACAGCAGTTCCATCGCGACGGCGCGCGGCAGCATGCGCGGCAGCAGCACGCTCGCGAAGTTCGCGCCCATGCCGACCCGCGCTTCAGGCAGCGCGAAGTACGCGTGCTCGGCGGCGATCCGCAAGTCGCACGCGAGCGCGATTTCAAAGCCGCCGCCGACGGCGAAGCCGTTGATGGCCGCGATGGTCGGCTTGCGCAGCTCCAGGATCAGCTCGTGTACGTTGCGTGCGAGCCCGCGCATCGGCCGCATCCCGCGCATCTCGGGATCGCCGAGATCGATGCCCGCGCTGAAGGCCCGTTCGCCGGCGCCTCGGATCACGATCGCGCGAATCGCGGGGTTGTCGTCGAGCGTGACCAGTTCGTCGCACAGGCGCCGGATCGCGTCGGCGGACAGTGCATTGGCAACGTGCGGGCGATGGATCGTCAGCCACGCAATGCCGTCGTCGTCGTTGCGCAGGATCGACGGGGCGTCGTCGCCGGTCAGGGAAGAGAACGTGTGCGGCGCGCTCATGACGCGCTCCCGGCAGAGCCTGCGCGTTCGTCGTGGATGACGCCTGCCTGCCGCAGCGCGTCGCGCCGGGCCGCATCGATGCCGAACGCGCCGAGCACCGCGTCGGTGTCGGCGGCGAACGGCCGGGGCGGCCGGCGTATCGATCCGGGCGTGCGGGAGAGTTTGGCCGGGATGCCCGCGCCGGTGTACGCATCGGTATTGACGAACATCGCGTTGCGCGCCGCCTGCGGATGGCCGAATGCATCGGCGACGGTGTTCACCGGCCCCGTTGCGACGCCGGCGTGCAGCAGCCGCTCGACGACGTCGTCGGCGCGAAGTTCGGCGGTGAGTTGCCCGAGCAGCGTGTCGAGCGCGTCGCGATGCGCGACGCGCTGCGCGTTGGTCGCGAACCGCGGATCGCGCGCAAGCTCGGGCACGCCGAGCGCTTCGACGAGCCGCGCGAACGTGCGGTTGTTGCCGGCGCCCGTCGCCACCGGCTTGTCCTTGCACGGATAGACGCCGTAGGGCGCGATCGCGCCATACACATTGCCGGTCGCGACGGGAACGTCGCCGGTCGCCATCCAGCTCGTGCTGACCGGGTGCAGCATCGACAGTGCGGTGCTGAACAGGTCGATGTCGACGTGTTGCCCGAGACCGGAGCGCGTCCGTTCGACCAGCGCGAGCAGGATGCTCGACACGGCGCTCAGGCCGGCCGCGAAATCGACAACCGGAAACGGCACCTTGAGCGGCATGCCGCCCGGTTCGCCGTTGATCGACATGAAGCCGGCCAGCCCCTGCGCGACGGCGTCGTAGCCAGGGAACCGCGCGAGCGGGCCGTCGGTGCCGTATCCGGAAATCGAACAATGCACGAGGCGCGGGAAGCGTTCGCGCAGGCAGTGTTCGTATCCGATGCCCCAGCGTTCGAGCGTGCCCTGCTTGAAGTTGTCGACCAGCACGTCGGCCGTCTCGAGCAGGCGGAACAGCACGTCGCGTCCGTCGGGGTGCGACAGGTCGAGCGCGAGATTGCGCTTGTTGCGGTTGAGCCCCCAGTAGTAGCTGGAGATGCCGCCCGGCATCGCGGGCCCCCAGTCGCGCGTCTCGTCGCCCTGCGGCGGCTCGATCTTGATGACGTCCGCGCCGTGGTCGGCGAGCGTCTGTGCGCAGAACGGCCCCGCATAGACGCGGCTCAGGTCCACCACGCGCACGCCCGCGAGTGCGCCTTCGTTGTTGCTGGTCATGACGATGTTTCCTTCGATGTGGAATTCGATGGTCCGGCATGCCGGCATGCGCCGGCCGCACGGCAGACGACGCGTCGCCGGCTCAGCCGCGCGCGGCGAACAGCGCGTTCACCGCCGCACGATGTTCGGGGGTGGCGTGCGCGAACGCCTGGTACGAGGCCGACAGGTCGAGCAGTGTGTCGAGGCTCGCGTGCCGGCCTTCGCGCAGCAGCCGCTTGGTCAGGCGCAACGCGGTGCCCGAGTGGCGGGCGATGCGGCCGGCCAGTTCGTGCGCGTGCGCGAGGAGGTCGCCGTCGGGAACGACGCGCGACACGAGCCCGCAGCGCAGCGCCGCCTGTGCGTCCAGCGCGTCGCCCGTGAACGACATTTCCGCGGCGACGGCGGCGCCGACGATCTGCGGCAGGAACCACGCGCCGCCGTCGCCCGGCACGAGGCCGAGCGTGATGAAGCTCTCGGCGAAGCGTGCGCTGCCGGCGGCGATGCGGATGTCGCACATGCACGCGAGATCGGTGCCGGCGCCGATGGCCGGGCCGTTGACCGCCGCAATGGCCGGCACTTCGAGCTGCTGGAACGCCTGCGCCACGCGCTGTATGCCGCGGCGATAGCTCGTCCGGATCGCGGCGAGGTCGTGCGGGTCCGATTCGACGAACGCGCGCATCGCCTTCACGTTGCCGCCCGACGAAAACGCCGCGCCGGCGCCGGTCAGGATCAGCACGCGGATCGATTCGTCGCGGTTCGCGTCGTCGCAGCATTCGGTCAGCGCGTCGATTGCATCGGTATCCGAAATGGCGTTGCGGGTTTCGGGGCGGTTCATCGTGACGGTCAGGATCGGGCCCTGCCGTTCACGGATCAGAAAGGCTGCCATGATGTCTCCGTATGTTCTGTGCCGCGGGACTTCACGCCGCGGGCCGAAGCCTAGTATCGTCACGACGGTTGGCGGCGGGAAATTCCGTTCCACGTATGTGGAAGGCCCGTCCCGGTTGCGTGCGGAGAGGGCGGGATGAGCGGAAACGTGGTCAAGAGCGCGGCGCGCGTGTTCGAGGTGCTGGAACTCTTCAGCACATTGCAGCGGCCGCTGAGCGTGCGGGAGATCGCCACGCGCTGCGGCTATCCGGGGTCGAGCGCTGCGGCGCTGCTGACCAGCATGAAAGCGCTCGGCTATCTCGCGTACGACGACGAGACGCATGCCTATGCGCCCACCGCGCGGCTCGTCAATCTCGGCGAAGCGCTCGTCGATTCGGCGGCAGGCAGCCGGCGGCACTGGCACGCCGTCGCGAAGCGGCTGGCCGCCCGCACGCACGAGGCGGTCGTGATCGCGGTGCAGAGCGATCTGTATGTGCAGTACATCGACGCGATCGCGGGCTCCCATAGGATTCCGATCCAGTTCTATGCGCCGATCGGCACGCGCCGCGAGATCTGCATGTCGAGCCTAGGCTGGGCGCTGCTGAGCATCCAGCCGGACAACACGATCCGCCGGCTCGTGGCGCGCAGCATCCGCCGGCTCGGGCAGTCGGGCAGGACGATCGACGAGGATGTCGTGCTCGACAAGGTCGAACAGGCGCGCCGGCGCGGCTACTCGTATTCAGCGCATACGGTGACGCAGGGCGCCGCGATGATCTCGATGGTGATCGCGGACGGCTTGAACGGCCTGCCGCTGGCGATGGGCGTGGCCGGGCCTGTCGAGCGGATCGACGCGCACCGCGACGCGATCGTGCGGGCGATGCGGGAGGTGCTGGCCGAGCGCGCGGACGAGGCGGCCGGCTAGCCGCGCGAGGCTGGCCCGCGCGCCGGGCGTTGTGGCATCGGGCAAGTGCCGGTGCCTGACGGCGAGCGATGGCGATGCGGCCGGGACGTCGATCCCGTGTGTCGGCCCGGTCATCGTTCGTGCCGCGCCCGTCGCACGCATTCGCATAGAATCGATGCGTTTCCTTGCCCTTGTCCCGGTCGCATTTCAGCGAGGTCGCAATGCCATTGAACGCGCCGCTTGCCGGCATCCACATCGTCGAATTCGAAGGTCTCGGCCCCGGCCCGCTCGCGGGCTGGATGCTTGCCGGGATGGGCGCGCGGATCACGCTGATCGCGCGCCCGTCCGGCCGCACGAGTGCGCCGGACGCGCTGCGGGGCCGCGACGGCGACCTGCTGCGCGAAGGCAAGACGATCGTCGAGCTCGACCTGAAGGCGCCGACCGGCCGCGCTGCCGCGCTCGAACTGATCGCGCAGGCGGATGCACTGATCGAAGGGCTGCGGCCCGGCGTGATGGAGCGGCTCGGCCTCGGGCCCGAAGATTGCGCACGCGGCAACCCGAAGCTCGTGTACGGGCGGATGACCGGCTGGGGCCAGCACGGCCCGCTCGCGGCCGCGGCCGGGCACGACCTGAACTATGTCGCGCTGACGGGGCTGCTGTCGCTGTCGGCACCGAACGACGGCAGGCCGGGTTTGCCGCCGACCGTCGTCGGCGATGCGGGCGGCGCGCTCGGGCTCGCGTTCGGGATCGTCTGCGCGCTGTTCGACGTGCGCGGCGGCGGGCCGGGGCGCGTGGTCGACGGCGCGATCGTCGACATCGTGTCGATGCTCGGCTCGCTCGCGCTGTGGGCGCGTGCGAACGGGCAACTCGACGGCGCGCAGCCGAGCCTCTTCCACGACGCGCCGTTCTACGACGTGTATCGCTGCGCGGACGGCGAATGCGTGACGATCGGCGCGCTCGAGCCGCCGTTCTATGCGCTGCTGGTCGAGCGGCTCGGGCTGACCGACGTCGATCCGGCGTCGCAGTACGACCGCGCGCGCTGGCCCGCGCTGAAGGTGCGGTTCGCCGACGTGTTCGCGCAGCAGCCGTCCGCACACTGGCGCGCGCTGCTCGAAGGCACCGACGCATGTTTTGCGCCGGTATTGAGCGTGGCCGACGCGGTGGCGCATCCGCACAACGCGGCGCGCGGGATCTATCGGACCGACGAGAACGGCAACGTGCGGGCGCGCGTGGCGCCGCGTTTCCTGCCGCTGACGGGGGACGATGCGGGCTAGCGGCGCGGAGGCGTGCCGTTGTGCGGCATCGGATGGCGGCCGCTCGGGCCGTTTTCAGGCGGTTTCTTCAGGCCGTTTCCTCCGGCATATCCGGCACCTTGCCGTCGCCGACGCGGTTGATCGTGCCTTGCGCGATCGCGACGAGCCGCTCGTGATCGCCGTCGATGACGAACACATGACACTGGCAGGTCGCCTGGTGCCGCCCTGCGTAGACGAGCTTCGCGCGGGCGACGAGCGTGCCGTTCACGGCCGGCCGCAGGTAGTTGATCTTGTATTCGGCCGTGATCACGCGCGGGCCGAGCACGAGCGCGCCGGCGAACGTCAGCGCGTTGTCGGCGAGATAGCTGATGACGCCGCCGTGCACGAAACCGTGCTGCTGCCGCAGTTCATCGCGCACGTGCAGGCACAGCGACACCTCGTTGTCGCCGATATGCATCAGCTCCGTACCCAGCAGCATGCTGAACGGTTGCGCACGCAATGCGCCGCGCGCGTGGTCCGTGATGTCGGTCATCGACTTTCCTCGAAATGAGTGCCCGCTTGCGCTGAACTCTAGGAAGGGGGCAGCGGATAAGCAAGGAAATTCGTCCGCGTTTCCTGCAATTTCCGGCGCGATGTGACGCGATTATTGCGTCGAACGCGGGAGTTGTCCTTGTTTGCGGGCGATTCGGCGGGAATGCGCGAGCGACGCACGTCACGGGCCCGTGTTGCTGGCCGCACCTCGCCGGCCGCACCTGAACGGCTGCTCCTAAAGTCCGACGAAGAAATGCCGCTAATGCCGGGGCATTGCCTCATCGTCCGCTCTCCAGGAATCTCCCCATGTTCGGAAAAATCAAGCTCGCGTCGGGTCTGCTCGGCGTGTTGACCGTGTTTTGCCTCTTCCTGTTCGCGATCGAAGCGCTCGGTTTCCGGGCGCTCGCGTCGACGCGCAGCGGCGTCGACGATCTGTCGAACGTCGCGATCGCGCAGGTCAACGCGGCCAACCAGGCGACCGAGCACCTGCTCGACGCGCGCATCAACCTGTCACGCGCCGGCACGCGGATGGTGCGCGGCGGCCCGAAGCCGGAGGACATCATCCGCCACGCCGGCGCTTCGCTTGCCGACGCGGACAAGGCGTTCGCCGCGCTGACGGCCGCGCAGCCGGTCGACGACACGAACCGCGCGCGCGTCGCGGCGCTCGCCGAGCGCTATCGCGCGCTGCGCGGCGCGCTTGGCGAACTCGTGCAGTTCCTCGACGCCGACAACATCCAGGCCTTCCTCGACCAGCCGACGCAAGGTATCCAGGATGCCTACATCGCCGAACTGCATCGCTTCGCCGAATACGGCAGCGCATCGAGCCGCACGGCGCTCGACACGATCGACGGGGGCATGCTCTGGTTCAAGTCGGTCGGCATCGCGCTGCTGGTGGCGATGCTCGCGGCGAGCGCGGCGATCTACGCAGCCGCGCGGCGCGCGGTCGTCGCGCCGCTGGACGAGGCCAGTCGCCATTTCGAGCGGATCGCGCAGGGCCGGCTCGACGAAGCCGTGCGGGCGGGCGGCGTGTTCGAGATCGACCGGATGCTGCGCGGCCTCGCCGCGATGCAGACGAGCATCGCGGGCACCGTGCGCACGGTGCGCCACGCGTCCGATGCGATCCACCTCGGCGCGGGCGAGATCGCGGGCGGCAACGCCGACCTGTCGGCGCGCACGGGCACGCAGGCCGCGTCGCTCGAGGAAACGGCCGCGAGCATGGAGGAATTGACCGCGACCGTCCGGCAGAACACCGACAGCGCACGCGCGGCCAGCGCGCTGGCCGACGCGGCGCTCGAAGCGACGAGCCACGGCGGCGGCGTGGTCGACAGCGTGATCGACCGGATGCGCGGCATCGCGCAGAGCTCGGGGCGGATCGCGGAGATCATCTCGGTGATCGACGGCATCGCGTTCCAGACCAACATCCTCGCGCTGAACGCGGCGGTCGAGGCCGCGCGGGCCGGCGAACAGGGGCGCGGTTTCGCGGTCGTCGCGGGCGAAGTGCGCTCGCTCGCGCAGCGCAGCGCGCAATCGGCGAAGGAGATCAAGGCGCTGATCGAGGATTCGGTCGCGCAGATCAACGGCGGCGCGGAACTCGTCGAGCGCGCCGGCGATGCGATGCGGACGGTGTCGGCATCGATCACGCGCGTCGTGCAGACGATGTCCGAGATCACGGCCGCGTCGGTCGAGCAGAGCGTCGGGATCGAGCAGGTGAACCAGGCCGTCACGCAGATGGATCAACTGACGCAGCAGAACGCGGCGCTGGTGGAGCAAGTCGCGGCGGCGGCCGCGTCGCTGAACGACCAGACCGCGCACCTGATGCAGGCGGTGTCGGTGTTCGAACTCGGCGACGCGCGCGCCGCCCGCGGCGAACGCGCGGCGCGGTCGTTCGCCGACGCGGGTTACGAACCGGCCGGCAGCGCCGCGTAGGCGGTCGCGAGATGGTAGGGCGTCGTCGACGGCATGTCGGCGCGCGACACCTGCCCGTCCGCCGTCTTGCACTCGAACCAGCCGCGCGGATGCAGGAAGCGCGCGGCGAAACGCCCGATCTGCTGCGCGAGTGGCACTGAGGCCGGCGTGCCGCCGTGCGTCACGAGCGCGCGCAGGTACTCGGTCTGCGCCCAGATCCGCTGCGTGCCGTCGATGCACGCGCCTTGCGCGTCGAGCGCCGCGCAGACGCCGCCCGTCTGCGCATCGACGCCGTATTGCTCCGCGAACGTGAACGCGCGCGACAGTGCCGCGGGGAGCCCGGTCTGCGCGAGCCGTGCTCCGGCCGCATCGACCAGATAGAACCATTCGAACTGATGGCCGGGCTCGAAACGGTTGTCGGCCGCCCCGAGCGGCAGCTCGGCGACGCAGCCGGTCGCCGCGTCGACGAACGTGCGCTCGACGGCCTGCGCGGTGCGTGCGAGCGCATCGTCGAACGCCGCGTCGCCGAACGCGTCGGCGGCTGCGAGCCACGCTTCGGTCAGATGCATCAGCGGATTCTGCAGCGCGCCGCTGCCGGATGACGAGAAATCGGCGTGGCGCGCCGCATCGAGCAGCGCGTCGCCATGGCGCGGTGCGAAGCGGTCCTGGATCAGCGCGGCGGTTTCTTCGGCCACCGCGCGCGCGGCGGCGTCGCCCGACGCCGCATGCCATGCGGCGCACGCGAACACGATGAACGCGTGCGTATAGAGATCCTTGGTGGTATCGAGCGGCGCGCCCTGCGCGTCGACGCTGTAGATCCAGCCGCCGTGGCGCGCGTCGCGGAAGCGGCTGCACAGCGCGTCGAACAGCGTGGCCGCGTGTGCTGTGTCGCCGGCCTGCGCGAACACGAACAGTTGCCGCGCGCAGGCCATTGCGCGATAACGGGTGACGGGCAGCGGCGCGTGAGCGGCCGGATCGACGGCCTCGAACGGCAGCCGCAACGTGTGGTCGAACCCGGAATCCCGCCAGATCGGCAAGACGACGTGCGCGAAATGGTGGCGCAGCTGGGCGGCCTGGGCGGAAGCGGAGTCGGAAACGGACATGACGGGGTTGAGCGCTTGGATCTGAACGTGTCGGCGCGGCCCGGATCGGCGCGGCCGGGGCCAAGGATAAAACATTCCGCGCGGCCGGCACAAAAAAAGGAGATAAATCGGATGCTCAGCAACCTGGAACTCGTGATGCGGCTCGTTCTCGCGGCGGCGCTCGGCAGCGTCATCGGCTTCGAGCGCGAGCGCCTGTCGTGGGCGGCCGGCCTGCGCACGCACATGCTCGTGTGCGTCGGCTCGACGCTGATCATGATCGTGTCGGCATTCGGTTTCGCCGACGTGCTCGGCAGCAGCGAGCACATCGTACTCGATCCGTCGCGGATCGCCGCGCAGGTCGTGTCGGGCATCGGCTTCCTCGGCGCGGGCTCGATCCTGCTGCGCGGCGAGATCGTGCGCGGGCTGACGACGGCAGCGAGCCTGTGGTCGGTCGCCGCGATCGGCCTCGCGGTGGGCGGCGGGCTCTATGTCGCGTCGATTTCGGCGACGATCATCATCCTGATCATCCTGGCCGGCATCAAGCCGCTGGAGCGGCGCTATTTCACGGTGCGCCAGCGGCGCCAGCTTGAGCTGACGGTCGTGAGCGGCGCGCTGACGTTCGATTCGCTGCACGCGGCGCTCGGCCCCGACAGCGCGCGCGTGAAGCAGTTCATCTTGCAGCGTGCCGACGACACGGGCGAGCACGACGAAGTGCGCATCGCGCTCGCGCGGGTGTCGGAACTCGAATACCAGGCGATCTGCAGCAAGCTGCGCGCGCTGCCGGGCGTCACGCGTTTCGAAGAAGCGAACGGGTTGTCGGGTGACGAATAGGCTGAATCGGTTGCGGGGCGTGCGACAATGGCCGGCCACCGATTCCGTTCGACTTCCGGTTCCGCGCTCGCGGGCCCCGCAATCCGATCTCCATGACCGAATCCGTTTCCACGCCTCGCTCCCGTTCCCGTTCCAATCGTTCGTCGGCCCGTTCCCGCCAGCGCTCGGCGGCTGCCGCGGGCAGCACGTCCGCGAGGGCGACGTCGCGGCCCGGCAGCGCGCCGGTCGGCGATGCGTCGCGGGACGAACTGACGCTCGACCTGTTTGGCGACCCGGTGCTCGAGCCGGGCGAGCGGGTGCCCGTCACGGCACGCGACGAAGCGGTTGCGGAAGCCGAAGCGGCGGCCGGTGCCGCAGACGATGCCGCCGCCGGGCGGCAGGCGTCGCTGGATGGGTTCAGCGCGCCGGAGGCCGCGAGTGCGGCGGGGCATGCGGACGCAGAAGGCGCTGTGAAGCCGGAAGTCGCGCTGGCGGTTGACGGTGTTTCGGCGCCTGAATGCGGCGATGCTGTGAAAGCGGACGGTGTGACTGCGGCCGATGGCGTTGCGATGAAGGCGGTCGAGATACTTGCGGCCGATGGCGTTGCAGCGAAGGCAGCCGATGTGCGTGAGGCCGATGGCGGCACGGTGGCGGTAGCCGAGCCGCAAGCGGCAAATGGCGCTGTGGCGAAGATGGCCGATCGACAAGCGGCTGATGACGAAGTTGCGAAAGCTGCTATCGAAGCGGCGGTCGGCGTCGCGACCGTCAAATCCCGCGAAGGGCGCTCTTCCGGTGAGGTAGTGAAGGAGCGCCGCTCGTCGTCGGGCGGCAAACGCCGGGCGGCTGCCGGCGCAAGCGACGCGACGTCGGTGCAATCCGCGCCGGTTGCGACGAGCGTCGGCAAGGCGCCGGACGCGACCGGATCGAACCCGGGGGCGGACGCCGTTTCGACGGTCGAGCCGCAGACACCGGCACAACCGGTCGAGCCAGCGAACGCCGCGAACACCCGTGACGCTGCCCCGACCAACACCTCGCCGTCGCCGGTCACGCAGCCTGTCGCTTCCGCCGCGTCCTTCGTGACGAAGCCGTCGTCGGAACGCACGCAGCCGGCCGCGCCGGCCTTCGATCCTGACACGCACCTGCGCCCGCTGACCGACCGGCTCGCCGCGCTGCAGGCCGACGTGGACGGTTTGACGCGCGCGGCCGATCGCGAGATGCGCCGCGTCAACCGCCTGTTGCTGGCGCTGGCCGTCGTCGTGCTGGCGGGGCTCGTCGCGCTGATGCTGCAAACGCGGCAGATCGCGCACCTGAAGCAGGACGCGGCCACCGGGCAGCAGCGGATCGATCGCCTGGCGGCCGACCTGTCGACGCAGCAGGCGACGCTGATGACGCTCGAGGAGCACCACGAAGCACTCCTGTCGCAGGTCGACCGGCTTCAGCGCAATGCGAACCGCGACGCGGCCGTCGCGAAGCGTGCCCGTCGCACGCGCTGATCGTTCCGACCCTATCCTGGAAGCCCGACGGGGCAAGGATCGTCGTTCCGCACCCGTGATCGGCGGCGGCGCGCGTGCGGCAAACTGATGCGGTGTACTGGCAGAATTCAGGGAAAACCCTTAGAATGGAGTCCGTCTAAGGGAAAACCCTAGACACAACTGTCAGGAGTCTCACATGAGCTTCATCCTTGCCCTGCTGCAAAAGATCGACGACCTGTTCGTGTCGCCGCACCTGCCGCTCGACGCCGATTACTCGTACGCTGCGCGTCGTGCCGAAGCCGAGCGCGTGCGCCGTGCGCATCTCGTGCCGATCGTCCTGTATCGTCGCTGATTCGCTGATTCGCTGATTCGCTGATTCGCTGATTCGCTGATTCGCTGATTCGCTGATTCGCTGATTCGGCGCGGCGCCCGCTACACCTGCCCGCTTGTTTTCCGCCGCTGCCCCGCGCGCCGGCGCGACCGTCCCGCTACACTGGAAGTCCGATTCCCTTCACGGCGACCGGGCCATGCTGCAGATGCGGCCGATGACGGCCGGCGAATTCCACGCGTACCGCACGCGAGCCATCGACGGCTACGCGCGCGATCTCGTTTCATCCGGACAGAATGCCGTCGAAGACGCGGCCGAGCGTGCGCGCGCCTGTTTCGACATGCTGCTGCCGGACGGCCTGCGGACATCCGGCCAGACACTCGTCGTGCTCATCGACGGCGCCAGCGGCGACGCGGTGGGCGATCTCTGGTACGCGATCGTGCCCGAAGGGCCGAACCGCACGCTGTTCATCTACGACCTCGACATCGTCGCGTCCCGGCGCCGCCAGGGCTGGGCCACGCGCGCGCTCGATGCGCTCGACGCCGAGGCGCGCCGGTACGGCATCACCGAGATCGGGCTGTCGGTGTTCAATCACAATACGGCGGCCCGCGCGCTGTATCGTGCGTGCGGCTTCGTGCCGATCACGACGACGTTGATCAAGCCGGTCATCCCGGGCTGAATCCGCTGGTGGGCGCTGCGTCGTCACGTGCGATCGATTCCGCACACGCCGCTGACGGCCGACGCAAACCACCCTCCCGATCCTTCCTGTTCGCCGAACGCCCATTCGGCTAGTTCACCGGCACGCCTCAGCGCGCGCGCCCTTTCCATCTCCGCAGCAGCAGCGCGTTGGTCACGACGCTGACGCTGGAAAACGCCATCGCCGCGCCCGCGATCACCGGATTCAGCAAGCCGAGCGCCGCGAGCGGCACGCCGACCAGGTTGTAGACGAACGCCCAGAACAGGTTCTGCTGGATCTTCCGGTACGTGCGTTTGGAGATGTCGATCGCGTCGGCGACGAGCGCCGGATCGCCGCGCATCAGCGTGATGCCGGCCGTGTGCATCGCGACGTCGGTGCCGGTCGCCATCGCGATGCCGACATCGGCCGCGGCGAGCGCGGGCGCATCGTTGATCCCGTCGCCGACCATCGCGACGATCCCGCCGTGCGTGCGCTTCAGTTCGGCGACGACGCGCGCCTTGTCGTCGGGCAGCACCTGCGCATGCACTTCGCCGATGCCGAGCGCCGCCGCGACGGCCGCCGCGCTGCCGCGGTTGTCGCCCGTCACGAGCACGCTCGCGACGCCGCGCGCCGACAGCGCCGCGATCGCGTCGCGGGCGCCCGGTTTCACGGTGTCGCCGAACGCGATCAGCGCGAGCAGCGCGCGCGGCGCATCGGCGCGCATCAGCCACGAGATCGTGTTGCCCGCGCGTTCGAGCTCCGCCGCGCGCGCGTCGAGCGCGGGCGGCACTACCAGGCCGAGCTCGTTGCGCCAGCGCGTGCTGCCGAGCGCGAGCAACTGTCCGCCGACGCGTGCTTCCACGCCGCGTCCGGCCACCGCGCGCGCATCGGCTGCCACGGCCGACGGCGCTGCAGCATCGCGCGCGGACACGTCCGCATCGTGCGCGGCGACCACGGCGCGAGCGAGCGGATGGTCGCTCTGGCGCTGCACCGCCGCCGCGAGTGCGAGCGCTTCGTTGCGCGGCATACCGACAGCTTCGAATGCCGTCACGGACGGCTTGCCTTCGGTCAGCGTGCCGGTCTTGTCGAACGCGATCACGGTGGCGCGCTGCGCGAGTTCGAGCGCCTGCGCGTCCTTGATCAGCACGCCGTGCCGTGCCGCGACGCCCGTGCCGGCCATGATCGCGGCGGGCGTCGCGAGGCCGAGCGCGCACGGGCACGCGATGACGAGCACCGCGACCGCGTTGAGGACCGCGGTTTCCGTCCCGGCGCCAGCGATCAGCCAGCCGACCAGCGTCAGCAGCGCAATGCCGAGGATCGCCGGTACGAACACTTCGCTGACACGATCGACGAGCCGCTGGATCGGCGCCTTCTCGGCCTGCGCGGATTCGACGAGGCGGATGATGCGCGCGAGCGTCGTTTCCGCGCCGATCGCGGTGGTTTCGACGACGAGCGCGCCTTCGCCGTTGATCGAGCCGGCCGTGACGGCGTCGCCGTCGTCCTTCGGCACCGGCAGGCTTTCGCCGGTGATCAGCGATTCGTAGATATGCGAGCGGCCCGTCACGATCCGGCCGTCGACCGGCACGCGTTCGCCGGGGCGGATGCTGACGTTCGTGCCGACGCGCACTTGCGACAGCGGCACGTCGCGTTCGACGCCGTGCTCGACGACGCGCGCCCGATCGGGACGCAGCGCGTTCAGTGCGCGGATCGCCTCCGTGGTCTGGCGCTTCGCGCGCGATTCGAGCCATTTGCCGAAGCGCACGAGCGTGACGATGACGGCCGACGCCTCGAAATACAGGTGGCCGGGATGTGCGGGATCGCGCAGCAGCATCCACAGGCTCAGCCCGTACGCGGCCGACGTGCCGAGCGCGACGAGCAGGTCCATGTTGCCGGCGCGCGCCTTCACCGCATGCCAGGCCGCGCGGTAGAAGCGCGCGCCGAAGCCGAACTGCACGATCGACGCGAGCGCGAGCTGGAGCCAGCCGGGCAGCATCAGGTCGATGCCGAACGGCGCGACGAGCATCGGCGCGACGAGCGGCGCGCTCAGCACCGCCGACCAGATCACGAGGTTGCGTTCGCGAACCGCCTCGCGGCGCTTGCGGGCGTCGGGATCCTGCGCGGGGCTGGCCGATTGCGCGTCTGCGCCGGACGTTGCACCGGCTGACGGCACGGCGGCGAGCGATGCGCGGTAGCCGGCCGTCGTGACCGCCGCGATCAGCGTGGCGGTGTCGAGTGCGCCGGTGCCGTGCACCGTCGCGCGCTCGGTTGCAAGGTTGACCGATGCGCGTGCGACGCCCGGCACGGCGGCCAGCGCCTTTTCGACGCGGCCGGCGCAGGATGCGCAGGTCATGCCGCCGATGTCGAGTTCGAGATCGGAGGCGGCGGCGGATTCTGCCGGCCGGACGGCGATGGCGGCGGCGCCGGCGACCGGCGTCGCGCCATAGCCGGCCTGTTTGACGGCTTCGACGAGCCGCGCGGCGGAAACGTCGGCCGCGGCGTCGACCGTGGCGCGCTCGGTCGCCAGGTTGACCGACGCGCGTGTAACGCCGGACACCTTCGCCAGTGCCTTCTCGACGCGCGACACGCATGACGCGCAGGTCATCCCGTCGATATCGAGTTCGATCGTGGCCGCGGCTTCAGGAAGCGCCGCCGTTACCGGCGGCGTTTCGTCGCGCAGCGCATGCGCCGCAGGCGCGGTCGCGACGGCTTCGACCGCCGCTTCACGCACCGCTTCACGCACGGCCGCGCGATAGCCGGCCTCACCGACCGCGTCGACGAGCCGGCCGGGTTCGACCGATTCCTGCGCGATCACCGTCGCCGTATGCGCGTCGAGATCGACCGCCGCATCGACAACGCCCGGCACGGCGGCCAGCGCGCGCTGCACGCGGCCCGTGCAGCCGCCGCAGTGCATGCCGTCGACGCTCAGTTCGATCGTTTGCAGCGCGGCGGAGGCAAGTGGTTCAGTCATGTCGGATTCCCCAAAAGCGCGGTTCGTGCCGCGAATGATTCCAGTATCAACATTCCCATGATGGGAAGGTCAAGGGATGGCGACGCCGTCGATGCACACCGGTTGTTCCGGCCCGGAAAAAGCCGACGCCCGACTTCCAGGCGGGCAGCCGGACGGGTCATGCCTTTGCGCTCGATTGCGCGGTCACGCGCAGAGCTTGGCGCTCGCGAGACGATTCAGGCTGACGCCTTGTTCGGCGGCCTGGATCACCAGCGCGCGATGCGCCTGCGGAGGGATGCGAACTTTGAATTCACCGCTGTAGGTTCGGTCGGCGATCGGCTCGGGCACCTTCTCCCCGTTCGCGGTCATGTCGCGCACGACCTCGGCGACGAGCCGGCGAATGCCGGCCAGCGCGCCTTCCGGCGTTTCATCGAGCCATGAAAGAGACGGGAACTCCGCGCAGAGGCCGACGTGCTCCCCGTCCTCCGGGGACCACGTTACGCGGTACGTAAAGTGGTCTTGGGTCATGATTTCTGTTCCTTCAGTCGATCGATCGCGTCGAGAACCTGCCGCACCTGATACGCCTTCGCTTTCCCGCGATCATTCTGGATATTCACTCGTGGATCGCCTTGCCACGGTGTCTTGAAAATGGCATGGCTTGAACCGGATTGGCGGGCCGCTCCGAAGTGTGCCTCGCAGACCTTGAACAGATCGTTGAATCGCACATTCGCGGGCTCGCGCCTCATTTGTTCGAGGATCTTCCATTCGCTTGCCATAGCAAATGGTGTCAATAGTGACACCATTTGTCAATCCGGACCGCGGGCCGCTCTGCCTCGGGATCGTTCCAGCACGTGTCGGCGTCGCTTCGATACCTCCGTTTTTGGGCGAATCCCGCGAAATGTTTCGAATTCGTCGACAGTCCGACTACCGTTTTGTCCTCTATTCGGCATATTGGGGGATGCCCTTAGGCGCTATGATACCGGCCTGATACCAGCGCCCACCGTAGCGAGACGGTCATGCGGGCAAGCTGACGTGCCTTGCGTTCGCCGTTCGCGAGTCGAACAAGGCGTTGACTGAAAAGAACGATATTCGGCCAGTAATCGATGATTGAAAACCTACGAGAATCCGTTTCTCCGCGGCGCGTGTGCGCGTCGCTGGTCATGGCGGCGTTGCTTGCGGGATGCGCGTCGCAACCCGATGCGATCCAGCGGAAAACCGGCTGGATGCGTGCGGAAGTCGCCGACTCCTATGTCTATGCGTATCCGCTCGTGCTGATGGACGTCGCGAAGGAAGCGGCGACGGGCGGCGACGGCGCGCAGCCGGGGCAGGCGCCGCTCAACACGCTGCGCCACGCGCAGGCGCTGCCGCCGGTCGGCGCGGTCAATCCGCCGCTGCCGGGCGTCGACACGCTCGACTCGACCGGCTGGCTCGACGTCGCCGCCGAACCCGTGATCGTCACGCTGCCCGACACGCGCGGCCGCTACTGGGACGCGCGCGCGCTCGACATGTGGACGAACGTGCTGTGGTCGTCGTCGAGCGTGCCGGCACGCGGGGCCCGCGGCGGCGCACGATCGCAAACGATTGCCTTTGCCGCGAAGGACTGGCAGGGCACGCTGCCGAAGGGCGTGCGGCGCGTCGACGTGCCGTCGGGCAATGCGTGGCTCGAAGTGCGGCTGCAGACGAGCGGCGGGCGCGATCTCACGAACGTGAAGAAGTTGCAGCGTGCGATCCGCGTGGTGCCGCTGTCCGTTTACACAGGCGCCGCGCGCGGCGCGTCGGTCGCGGTCCATGCGGGCAGCGCGCCGTCCGAAGCGGTGGGCGGCGGCACGCCGGCCGAGCAGGTGGCCGCGCTTGACCCGAAGGCGTTCTTCGCGCGCTTCGCGCAGGCGCTGCAGGACAACCCTCCGCCGGCCGACGACGCGCACGCGCAGGAATTGCTCGGCGACATCGGCGTGTCGGCCGGCTACCCGGTGCTGTGGACGGGCGACCGCCTCGCGGCCGCGACGGCGGGTGTCGCCGAGGCGCGCGCGCGGCTCGCGACGCCGCCGTCGAACCTGCTGAACGCGAACGGCTGGAGCTGGATCGGCGACACGGCCGGCAAGTACGGCCAGGATTACGCGCTGCGCGCATACGCGGCCTACACGCAGTTCGGCACCGCGACGCGCGACGACGAAACGCTCGCGATCGTCCGCGTGGACAGCGACGGCCATGCGCTGAACGGCGCGAACCGCTACGTGCTGCATTTCGCGCCGGGCGCGCTGCCGCCGGCGCGCGCGTTCTGGACGCTCACGCCCTACACGACGAACGGCGCGCCGCCCGACCTCGGCGCGGCGCGCCGCTCGCTCGGCGATCGCGACCGGCTGCGCCGCAACCATGACGGCTCGATCGACATCGTCGTGTCGGCATCGCCGGGCGGCGCGTATGCGGGCAACTGGCTGCCGGCGCCGCGCACCGATTTCGCGCTCGCGTTGCGCCTGTACGCGCCGAAGCCGCAGGCAAGCGACGGCTCGTGGATGCCGCCCGTCGTCGTCCGGAAATGAACGGTTGAGCGGCGCCGTTGTCCGCCCCGCGGGCGCGGCGGCGCCCGACCTCCGTACCGTCCCCTTCTGAGCCTATACTTTCGGGATAGCGTGCGCGGCCGCCCGGTTTTCCGGTGCGGCCCGGCATCCATTCCCGAAGATATTCAAGCATGGCAAGCGCAGACAAAGAAACCGTATCCTCGACCCTCCATGCCCTCGGCGGCGTTGCACGCTCGCGCCGGACCCGGCGTATCGGCATCGGCGTACTGATCTTCCTCGTTTTATTCGGACTGCTCGGGTTCTTCGCGGCGCCGCCGCTGATCCGCCATGTCGCCGAACAGCAGCTGAGCAAGCAGCTCGACCGGCCTGCCACGATCCAGCGCATCGCGCTGAACCCGTACACGCTGAATCTCGAAGCCGACGGCATCCGCCTGGGCGAGCGCGGCGGCCAGGGCGACTTCATCGACATCGGCAAGCTCGTCGTGAGGCCGTCGTGGTCGTCGCTGTTCCGCGGCGCGCCGATCGTCAACGAAATCCGCGTCGATTCGCCGCGCTTTCACGTCGTCCGCTACGACGCGCAGCGCTTCAACTTCACCGACCTGATCGAGAAGTTCTCGACGCCGTCCAAACCCGAAAGCAAGCCGACGCAGTTCTCGGTGTCGAACATCCAGGTGAACGACGGCCGGATCGACTTCGACGATCGCCTGCTGAACGAAAAACACGTCGTCGACAACTGGACGCTCGGCATTCCGTATATCGCGACGCTGGCGTCGAAGACCGACATCTTCGTCGAGCCGAAGCTGCGTTTGCGTTTCGACGGCAGCCCGATCGCGATCGACGGCAGGACCAAGCCGTTCGCGCAGTCGCGCGAGTCGGAGATCGCGCTGAAGTTCGACCGTCTCGACGTGCCGAAGCTGATCTCGTACGTGCCGGCGAAGCTGCCGGTGGCCGTGACGAGCGGCTTGCTGAGCAGCAACCTCACGGTCAATTTCGTGATGAGCGGCGAGAAGTCCGCGCTGCGTGTATCGGGCACCGTCGACCTGAACGACGCGAAGGTGACGGACCACGCGTCGGCGCCGCTGTTCGCCGCGCGCGGCGTGCACGTCGCGGCGGCCAGCCTCGAGCCGCTGCGCAATGCGATGCACTTCGACGAGATCCGGATCGACCAGCCGGTGGTCGACCTGTCGCGCGACAAGCAGGGCGTGCTGAACGTCGAGAAGCTCGCAGCGCAACCGGGCGCCGCACCGAAGGCCGAAGCCGGCAAGCCGGCGGCGTCGGGGGCCGCAGCCGCTTCCGGCATCGCCGCCGCAGCAGCCAGCGGCGCGAAGGCAGAAACCACCGCTGCCGCGAAGGAGGCGCCGCCGCTCGACCTGACGATCCGTCATTTCGCGATCGACGGCGGCACGCTCAACGTCGACGACCGCGTGCCGGCGACGCCGACCGCGCTGTCGCTGACGAAGCTCGCCGCGACGCTCGACGGCTTCTCGCTGTTGGGCAAGACGCCCGCGAAGTACACGCTGTCGACGTCGCTGTCGCGCGGCGGCGACGTGACGGCCGAAGGCGCATTCAATCTCGCGGCGAAGCAGGCCGGCACGAAGCTGACGGTCGCCGCGCTCGCGCTGCCGGCGCTGCAGCCGTACCTCGGTGAGGCGACGCGCGCGCGCGTGCTCGACGGCACGCTCGGCGCGACCGTCAACGCACAGGCCGACTGGGGCAAGACGCCGCTCGCCGCGCAGGTCGCTGACAGCACGGTCAGCCTGAAATCGCTGAAGATCGCGACGCCCGACACGAAGGCGCCCGCGATCGTGCTGCCCGACGCGAGCGCGAAGATCACGAAGGTCGACGTCGCCGCGCGCACCGCGGAGATCGCGAGCGTCGACGCGAGCGGGCTCGCGCTCGACGTGAAGCGCCTGAAGGACGGCAAGATCGACCTCGCGGCGCTGGCCGAACCCGCGCAGGCATCGGTGCCGCAGCGCACGGTCGCGCGCAAGGCCGAGGCCGCCGCGCCGTCGTGGCATTACCGGATCGACGCGCTGAACGTGAAGGATTCGTCCGCGAACTTCACCGACCTGTCGACGCCGCGTCCGGTGAAGCTGGCGATCAAGCCGCTGGAACTGTCGGTGCAAAAACTCAGCGACGACATGACCAAGCCGCTGCCGGTGCAACTGAAGGCGACGCTGAACCGCAAGGGCTCGCTGAACGTCGCGGGCGACGTGACCGCGCAGCCGCTGAAGCTCGGCCTGAAGATCGACGGCAACCGCCTCGACGCGGCTGCGTTCGAGCCGTATTTCGGCAGCGTGCTGAACGCGACGATCGCGAGCGCGCTGCTCAACGCGCAGGGCAACCTGACGTTCGCGCAGGTGAAGGACACGCCGCGCGCCACCTATCGCGGCGACGTCGCGCTCGTCGACGTGCGGATGCTCGACAAGGCGACGTCCGACCCGTTCGCGGGCTGGCGCTCGCTCGCGCTGTCGAACCTGAAGGCGAACTACGACGAGAAGGGCACCGACGTCGACGCCGCGCGCGTGACGTTCTCGAACTTCTACGGCCGCGTGCTGCTCGACGCGCAGGGGCGCCTGAACCTGAAGGACGTCGTCGCGAAGGAGTCGGGCCCCGCGCAGTCGCTGACGCGCGACGCAAGCAAGGGCGAGCCGGTGCCGCTGTCGCCGCAGGCCGCGTCGGCGCCGGCCGTGGCCCAGGCTGCATCGGCCGCGTCCGCGCCGGCGGTCGTGAAGGCCGCGCAGCCGCCGCAGCACCCGGTGCGGATGCACTTCGGTCAGCTCGTGCTGCAGGACGGCCGCGTCACGTACACCGACAACTTCATCAAGCCGAACTACACGGCGAACCTGATCGCGATCAAGGGCACGGTCGGCGCGTTCGGCACGGATTCGACGACGTCCGCGCCGGTCGATGTCGCCGCGAACCTCGCGGGCAACGGACCGATCTCGATCAAGGGCTCGGTGAACCCGCTGATCGAGAAACCCGCGCTGGACCTCACGGCGACCGCGCACGACATCGAGCTGACCAACCTGACGCCGTATTCGGCGAAGTACGCCGGCTATCCGATCACGAAGGGCAAGCTCAACGTCGACCTGCACTACCAGCTCGCGAACGACCAGTTGACGGCGAACAACCACATCTTCATCGACCAGCTCACGTTCGGCGACCACGTCGAAAACGACACGGCGACGAAGCTGCCGGTGAAGCTCGCGATCTCGCTGCTGAAGAACACGCGCGGCCAGATCGACGTGAACCTGCCGGTGTCGGGTTCGCTGTCGAATCCGGAGTTCAGCATCGGCGGGCTGATCTGGCACGCGGTGCTGAACCTGATCGCGAAGGCCGTCACGTCGCCGTTCACGCTGCTCGCGAATGCATTCGGCGGCGGCGGCGAGGATCTAGGCTACGTCGAGTTCGCGCCGGGCACGTACGCGCTGACCGATGCGCAGCAGCAGAAGCTCGACACCGTCGTGAAGATGCTGACCGAGAAGCCGTCGATCCGCCTCGACCTGATCGGCCGCGTCGATCCGGCGAAGGACACGCCGGGGCTGCGCGACGCGTACGTTGACCGGCTGGTTCGCCAGCAGAAGCTGAGGGACGTGGTCGGCCAGGGCGAGAGCATCGATCCGATGTCGGTGAAGGTCGACCCGGCCGAATATTCCAAATACCTGACGCGCGCGTACAAGGCCGCCGATTTCAAGAAGCCGCGCAACCTGGTCGGCCTGCAGAAGACGCTGCCCGATGCGGACATGAAGCAGGCGCTGGCCGATCACGCACCGGCCGACGACAACGCGCTGCGTGCGCTCGCGCAGCAGCGCGCGCAGGCCGTGCGCCAGTACCTCGAAGGAAAGATCGATTCGAGCCGCGTGTTCGTCGTTGCACCGAAGCTCGATGCGAAGGGCATCGAGGACAAGGGCGCGACGACCCGCGTCGACTTCGGGCTCCAGTAAGCCGTCGCTTCATCCGCTGCCGCCGCGTCCGCACAAGCCGGGCGCGGCGGCTTTTTTTCAGCGCGCGACGATTGCCGGTTCGCGCTTGTCCAGTTCCTTCCTCGCGGCCAGCGGCAGACGCGCGTCGTCCCACTGCGTCAGCCATTCGACTTCCTTCGCGGTGAATACCTGTCCGTAGTTGCGCAGCGCGTACTGCAGCGCGTCGACGACGTGATGGCGAATGATTTCGGGGGTGCGTGCATCGTCCAGCACGAACCGGAGAGCTTCCAGGGTCGACATAGTCGTGCTCCGGGTCAGGGAAAACCCTTTATCACACGCCAATAGTCGCGGGCCAAGCCGAAAAAAAATCCGGCCGCGCACGCCGACGCACGGAGCGGACCGCATTGCGACCGCGTCATGTCGCTTGCGTTTGGTTACGTTTGACAGAGAACAGAAAGCCCCGCTTCATCCGACCGCCGCACGATCCGGCGATATTTTGCGCGCCTGATGGCAAGTCACGCAGTTCAACATCAATCGATGAGGTGGGGTGATGATTTCGTTCTTCGGTAAGCAGCGGAAGATGGCCGCGATGGTGGCGGGCGCGCTGGCGCTCGCAAGCATGGGCGCGTACGCGGCGCAGCAGGACGGCAACAGTCAGGGCGAGAACGGCGGCCATGCGCGCCGCGTCGTGAAGCACGTGCTGCTGATCAGCGTCGACGGCCTGCACGAGCAGGATCTCGCGCGCTGCATCGGCGCGAACACGTGTCCGAACATCGCGGTGCTTGCCAAGAGCGGCGTGACGTACACGAATGCGTACACGCCGGGCCTGTCGGATTCGTTCCCGGGCCTCGCGGCGCTCGTGACGGGCGGTTCGCCGAAGACGGCCGGCCTGTTCTACGACGTGTCGTACGACCGCAACCTGTATGCGCCGAGCGACACGACGTGCTCGGGCAAGCAGGGCTGGAACGTCGTGTTCGACGAAACGACCGGCATCGACGCGATCAACGGCGGCAAGCTCGTGCACCTCGACGGCGGCGGCGCGTTCAACCCGCAGGCGATCCCGCATGCGCGCGTGGGCGGCCAGTGCGTGCCGGTCTATCCGCACAACTACCTGAAGACCAATACGGTGTTCGAGGCCGTGAAGGCCGGCGTGCCGAATGCGCATACCGCGTGGGCCGACAAGCATGCGTGGGGCTACGACTGGCTGAACGGCCCGTCGGGCACCGGCGTCGACGACCTGATGCGCACCGAGATCAATTCGATCGACCCGGCGACGAACACGGAGTACACGGACGTCTACTCGCACACCGCGCGCTTCGACAACCTGCACGTGCAGGCGCTGATCAACCAGATCGAAGGCCGCGATTCGACGGGCACGAAGAGCGCGCCGGTGCCGACGCTGTTCGGCGCGAACTTCCAGACGCTGAGCGTCGCGCAGAAGTCGCCGGTCGCGAAGGGCGGCGGGTATCTCGACGCGGACTTCACGCCGAACGGTCAGGTCGCGAACGCGATCACGTATGTCGACAACTCGATCGGTCATGTCGTCGCGGCGCTGAAGCAGGCCAACCTGTACACGTCGACCGCCGTGATCGTGACGGCGAAGCACGGCCAGTCGCCGACCGACCACACGAAGCTCGTGAAGAACGGCGATACGCTGTCGAAGCTGCTCGAAGCGAACAACTACCTCGACCCGAACGGCAACTTCGGCCAGAACAACACGACGACGGGCAATCTGAACGACGGGTCGGGCCTGGTCGGCACGGGCTTCGTGCAGACCGACGACGTCGGCCTGATCTGGCTGCGCGACCGCAGCCAGCGCACGGCCGTCGTGCAGACGCTGAAGGCGAATCTTGGCTGCAACGCGCCGGGGATCTGCGCGGACGGTTCGCAGGCCTACATCCTGTACGGCGCGGCGCTCGCCGACCGCTTCGGCGATCCGGCCAACGGCCGTACGCCGGACATCATCGTCCAGCCGAATCCGGGCGTGATCTACACGTCGAGCACGAAGAAGGACGAGGAGCACGGCGGCAACGCACCGGACGACAGCCACCTCGGCCTGCTCGTATCGTATCCGGGCATCCATCGCGCGCGCACCGTGAACGATCTCGTCGGCACGAAGCAGGTCGCGCCGACGATCCTCGAGCTGCTCGGCGCCGACCCGCGCCTGCTGCATGCGGTCGTGGCCGAGAACACGCGCGTGCTGCCGGGGCTCGGTATCGGGCGTTGAGCGTGACGGGCGGCGCGGCGCCGCGCTACCGGCGCCGCCATGCCGCCCGGGCTTGCCCGGCCCCGTGCCATCCGAGCCTGTCCGGCATGGCCGGACAGGCTCATCCGTTCGCGCATTCGTCGAGCATCCATTCCCTGAAGCGCCGCAACGCGGCGCTCGTCTCCAGGCGCTCCGGCGCGTAGCACAGGTAGTGCCCTTGCGCGTCGACGTCGACGGGGGCGTCGAACGGTTCGACGAGCGCGCCGGTCGCGAGATTGTCGACGATCAGGAAACGCGGCACGAGCGCGAGCCCGAGCCCGGCCTGCGCGGCCTGGATCAGCACCGAATACTGTTCGAAGCGCGGCCCCGACAGCGCGTTCATGTGTGCCGCGCGATGGCGTTCCGCCCACATGGACCATGCGATCTCCGCCTGCTCGTGTACGAGCCGCGGCGCGGATACCGCGTCGGCCGGCGTGCGCAGCGCATGCCGCGCCGCGAATTCACGGGAACAGACCGGCACGAACGTCCTGCCGTCCAGGTAATCGCAGCGGACGCCTTCCCATGCGCCGTCGCCATAGCGGATCGCCGCGTCGAGTCCGAACGGAAACACGTCGCCGTGAGCCAGATGGCGGCGAAAACTCAGCGTGACGCCCGGCGCGCAGGCCAGAAAGCGCGCGAGCCGCGGCACCAGCCACTTCGTCGTGAAGGTCGGCACGCTCGCGATCGTCAGCAGATCGCTGTTCTCGCGCGCGCTCAGCAATTCGATCGACGCGTTGCCGATCTCTCGCAGCGGGCCGATCACGCGCGCGTGATAGACCTGTCCGGCCCGCGTGAGCGCGAGATTGCGCCCCTCGCGCACGAACAGCTTGACGCCGAACAGCGTTTCGAGATTCGCGATCTGCCGGCTGACCGCGCTCGGCGTCAGGCCGAGCTCGCGGGCCGCATACGAGAAGTTCAGGTACTTCACGGAACTCGCGAACGCGTGCAGCTCCGCGATATTGGGAAACAGGTGCTTCACGGCGAACTATTCCTTGCGCGCACAGATCGATGCGGGCGTTGTACGTTTTTTTCATGACGATGCCATGTCGGATCCGCACACTGCGTCCGTCACGACAATGCATGTCGGTCCTGTCCGGCGGGCGTTGCGTGACCCATTCCGTGTCCGTCAGCGAGTTTCGCCATGCATCCGCCATCCGCTCCGGCCCTAGCCGAAGCTATTCCGATTCGTCGTAACAAACGGCCGCGCGCGTTGGCGGGACGCCTGCTGCTGCAGGCATTCGTCGCGGCCTTCGCGCTGTACCTCGCGTTGCCGATCGCGCTGCTGCTGATCGGCTCGGTCGGCCAGTCGTGGACGAACACGCTGCTGCCGTCCGGCGTCACGTCGCACTGGTTCGCGGATCTGGCCGCGAATCGCAGCTTTACCCGCGCATTCGGCGTGAGCCTCGTCGTTGCGCTCGCCTGCTGTGCGACCAATGCCGTGCTGGCGCTGCCGCTCGCGTATGCGCTGCATCACCGCGCACTGGCCGGCCGCGGCTTCGCGGCGCGCGTCGTGATGCTGATGCCGATCGCGGTGCCGGCGCTGACGCTCGGGTTCGGCTACATCGCGATCTTCAGCGGCGATGCGCTGCCGTGGCTCGGCACGCTGCCGCTGATGATCGCCGCGCACGCGGTGCTGACGCTGCCGTATCTGCTGCAGACACTGCTGAGCGACCTGCGCCATCTGGGCCTCGCTCATCTCGAGGCGTGTGCGGCAACGCTCGGCGCGACGCCGCTGCGGCAGTTCTTCACGATCGTGGTGCCGAACCTGCGGCACAGCCTGTTTTCCGGCCTTGTGATGGTCGCCGCGCTGTCGATCGGCGAATTCCAGATCTCGAACCTGATCGCGGGCTTCCGCTATCGCAACTATCCGATCGTGCTGCTGCAGGCGTTTTACGGCGCGTCGGGGATGGCCTGTGCGGCGACCGTCGTGCTGCTCGTCCTCGCCGTGCTCGCGACGCTCGCATCCGTCTTCACCGTGCAACGCCTGAAGTGAAACCGTCATGAGTCTCGATTTCGAAAACGTCAGCTTTCAGTATCCGGGCGCCCGTCACGGCGTCGACGCGGTCACGCTGTCCGCGGCCCAGGGCGAACTGCTCGCCGTGATGGGCCGCAGCGGCTCCGGCAAATCGACGCTGCTGCGCCTCGCCGCCGGGCTGCTCGACGGCTACCGCGGCCGTATCGCGATCGTCGGCCGCGACATGGCCGGCGTGCCGGTGTGGCAGCGCGAGATCGGGATGGTGTTCCAGCACTACGCGCTGTTTCCGAACCTGTCGGTCGTCGACAACGTCGGCTATGGCCTGAAGATGCGCGGCATGACGGCGGCACTGCGCCGCCGCCGCGCGCTCGAGATGCTCGAACGCGTCGGCCTCGCGGCGCAGGCCGACCGCAGTACGGCGCTGTTGTCCGGTGGCCAGCAGCAGCGCGTCGCGCTGGCCCGCGCGCTCGTGATCGAACCGAAGCTGCTGCTGCTCGACGAGCCGCTCGCGGCGCTCGATGCCGGCATTCGCCACCAGTTGCGCGACGAGATCCGCGCGCTGCAGCGCGCGTGCGGCGCGACGACGCTGCTCGTCACGCACGACCAGGACGAGGCGCTCAGCATGGCCGATCGCGTGGCGATCGTCGACGGCGGACGCGTGCTGCAGGCCGGCACCCCGCGCGACCTGTACGAGCGTCCGGCGACCGCGCAGGTCGCCCGCTTCGTCGGCCATTCGACGCTGCTGCGCGGCCGCGTGCTCGCGCACGGCGCGGTTGACGTGCGGTTCACCACGCTGTGCGCGGATACGGGCGCGCATCGGCCGGGCGACACGGTCGACGTGCTGGTCCGGCCGGAACACCTGCAGCCCGATCCGCCCGAACACGTCGCGAACCGCATCGACGGCCGGGTCGGCGAGGTGCGCTATTTCGGCGCGACGCAGCGCTTCGACTTCGTGCCGGCCGGCGCGACCGACGCGCTGCTCGGCGAAGGGCGCGCGCTGCCCGCGCGCTGCGTGTCGATCGAGCCGCGCCACCTGCTCGTGCTGCCCGCCGCGTAAGCGCGGGCGACCCTATTCATTCCACGGAGAATCACGATGTCTGCACGCCGCCACTTCCTTCTTGCGACGCGCCGCCGCCTGCTGGCGCTCTGCGCGTTCGCGACCCTCGCGCCGGCGCTGGCCCATGCCGCGCCGTTGTATCCCGGCGAGGACGCGCTGTACGAGAAAGCCGCCGACGAAGGGCTCGTCGTGTCGTTCGACACGGGCCCGGAATGGGCGAACTGGAAATCGCTGTTCGCCGAATTCCGCAAGCGCTACCCGAAGGTCGAGATCACGTACAACGACATCGGCTCGGCGGCAACGGTCGTCGCGCTCGACAAGTCGCGACGCCGCCCGCAGGCCGACACCGCGTACTACTTCGCGGCGTCGGCGCTCGATGCGACGGCCAAGGACGTCGTCGCGCCGTTCAAGCCGGTCAATTTCGACAAGCTGCCGCCGGTGTTCCGCGCGGCCGACGGCCGCTGGTTCGCCGTGCATTCGCTGAACATCGCGTTGCTCGTCAACCGGAAACTCGTGAAGAACGTGCCGCAGCGCTGGTCCGACCTGCTGAAGCCCGAATATCGCAATGCGGTCGTCTATCTCGACCCGCGCTCGACCGGGCAGGGGCAGGTCGCCGTGTTTGCCGCCGCCTATGCGAACGGCGGCAGCGTCGACAACCCGAAGCCGGGCGCGGAGTTCTTCGGCAAGCTGAAGCAGGCGGGCAACGTGCTGCGCGTCGAGGGGACGACGCCGTACGCGAAGTTCGTCAAGGGCGAGATTCCGATCCTGATCGGCTACGAGAACGACGGGCTCAAGGCCAAGTACACGGACGGCATGGGCGACGCGGCCGACGTCGTGATTCCGCAGGACGGCAGCGTATCGGCGCCGTACGCGATGAGTCTCGTGAAGAACGGCCCGAACCCGGCCGCCGCGCAGTTGTGGCTCAACCTCGTGATGAGCGATGTCGGCCAGGCGCTGTTCGCGCAGGGCTACGTGCGCCCGGCCGTACCCGGCACGCCGGTCGCGCAGGAGGTTGCCGCGAAGCTGCCGAATGCGCCGCAGGTGCGTCCGCTCGACGTCGCGAAGGCCGCGACGCGCAAGGCCGAGGTCGACCAGCTCTGGTCGCAGGCCACGCTCGGCAAGTAAGGGGAACGGGATGCGGGTCTCGTCCATGCAGCGCGGCGTCCTGCGCCGCTACGGCGCGGTGCCGGCGGCCGGGCTGTTCGCGGTGTGCTTCGCGCTGCCGCTCGCCGCGCTCGTCGGCGCCGCGTTCGACGGCGGCGGTCGTGCGTTCTCCGCGGTATTCGGCGATCCGCTCGTCGCCGACGCAATCGTGCGTTCGCTGGCGCTCGCGATCGGCGCCGGCACGCTGTCCGTCGCGGTCGGCGTGCCGGTCGCGTTCGTGCTGGCAGGGCAGTCGCCGGCGCGCCGCCGCTGGTCGCTCGCGCTGCTCGGCGTGCCGCTTGCGTTCTCCGGCCTCGTGATCGCGTACGGCTTCATCCTCGTGTTCGGCCGCGCCGGTTTCGTGACGACGCTGCTGGCGTCGCTCGGCGCGGACCCGACCGTGGTCGGCGGCGCGATCTACACGATGCCGGGGCTCGCTTTCGCGTACGCGTACTACCTGATCCCGCGCGTCGCGCTGATCCTCTACCCGGCGCTCGCGAATCTCGACAGGCGGCCGCTCGAGGCGGCGCTGACGCTCGGCGCACGGCCGTGGCGCGCGTGGTTCGACGTCGCGTGGCGCGAGCTGTGGCCGTCGATCGCGTCGGCGTGGTGCCTCGTCAGCGCGATCGCGCTCGGCACGTACGGCACGGCGCTCGCGCTGGCCGGCACGCAGATCAACATCCTGCCGCTGCTGATGTACCTGAAGCTGTCCGACGGACAGACCGATTTCTCGCAGGCCGCCGTACTGTCGATCGTGCTGACGGCGCTCTGCACTTGTGTTCTTGCATTGGGGGAAGGACTTGCACGGCAACGACGTCATTGAATGGTCGAACCAGGCGCGCGATGCGCTGCAGCAACTCGCGCAACGGCAGCGCGGCGCCGACCGGCACCGGATGCCGGTCGGCGTGATCGGCCCGCGCGATGCGACGGACGCCCAGCTCGCCATCGCGGAGCGAATCGCGCACGGGCTCGCGGCGGCGGGCGTCGCGATCGTCGGCGGCGGCAAGCAGGGCGTGATGGAGGCCGCCGCGCGCGGCGCGCATGCGGCGGGCGGCTGTGCGATCGGGCTGCTGCCCGAGGACGATGCGCAGCACGCGAATCCGTATCTGAGCGTCGCGCTGCCCACCGGGCTCGGCATCACGCGCAACGCGCTGATCGCTCGCGCGTCGCTGTGCCTGATCGCGGTCGGCGGCGGCCTCGGCACGCTGTCCGAGATCGCGCTCGGGCTGCAATGGGGCAAGCCGGTGTTCACGATTTGCGACGCGCCGCAGGTGGCGGGCGTCGAGAACTTCGACGAAGCGGACCTGCTCGTCGCGCGGGTCGCGCAGTGGCTGTCCGGTTCGGCGTAGGTCGGCATTCCGGCCCGCGCGCATGGCGCGCTCGCCCGGCCGGCGCTCCGGCTTCACTTCACCGCAAACAGCGTCAGGTTCATGAAGATCTTGAACGCATAACCGAGCGTGACGGCGCCGGCCACGCCGCCCGCCCACAGCACGACGAACCACATCCAGCCGCGCATTCGCGGCCGGGGCGCCACGGGCGGGCGATCGGCGGAATCAGTGGTGGTAGTAATGCTGGTCTTCATGGCGCACCTTCCCTCGGAATACCCAGTAACCCATCGTCGTGTAGGCGATGATGATCGGCAGGATAACCGCTGCGCCGACCAGCGTGAAGGTCTGGCTGGAACGCGGCGCCGCCGCCTCCCAGATCGTCATCGTCTGCGGGATCGCATACGGGAACAGCGTGACGAGCAGGCCGACGTAGCCGAGCAGCACGAGCGCCAGCGCGAGCACGAACGGCGTCATGTCGTGCCGGTCGCGCACCGCGCGACGCATCCACACCGCGCACCCGGCGACCAGGAACGGCACCGGCAGCAGGCGCCAGAACAGCCCCGAATCGAACCAGCGCTGCGCGATGGCCGGATCCTGCAGCGGCGTCCACAGGCTGACGACAGCGATGAAGCCGAGCAGCACGACGGTTAGCGGCCACACGACCCGATGCAGCCGGCGCTGCAGGTCGCCTTCCGTCTTCGCGACGAGCCAGCAGCAGCCGAGCAGCGCATAGGTCACGATCAGGCCGAGGCCCGTCAGCAGGCTGAACGGGGTGAGCCAGTCGAACGCGTCGCCCGCGAACACGCCATCCTTCACGTTGATGCCCTGCAGGAACGCGCCGAGCGCGATCCCCTGGAACAACGTCGCGCCGGCCGAGCCGCCGATGAACGCGAGATCCCACAGCTGCTTCGTGCGTCGCGCCTTCGCGCGGATCTCGAACGACACGCCGCGGAAGATCAGGCAGACCAGCATGAAGATCAGCGGCAGGTACAGCGCCGACAGCACGGTCGAATAGACGATCGGGAACACTGCGAACAGCCCGGCGCCGCCGAGCACGAGCCACGTCTCGTTGCCGTCCCACACGGGCGCGACCGTGTTCATCATCAGGTCGCGTTCCTTCTCGTCCGGGAAGAACGGGAAGACGATGCCGATGCCGAGGTCGAAGCCGTCGAGCACGACGTACATGAAGAGCCCCAATGCGATGATCGCGGCCCAGATTACGGTGACGTCCATAGGTTTTCTCGTTTGCTGATGGGGTGGGCTCAGACGGTCTCGATCAGCTCGTCGACGGCCGACATCGGGCGGCGCGCGGTGTGATCGGGGCGCGTGTCGGGCGTGTCGTCGTGCTTCGCGTCGGGCAGCGCGGGGCCGGCCTTCATCAGCTTCAGCATGTAGTACACGCCGGTGCCGAACACGAGGAAGTACACGATCACGAACGTCATCATCGACAGGCTGACCTGCTGCACCGACAGCGGCGACACGGCCTGCGCGGTGCGCATCACGCCATACACGACCCACGGCTGGCGGCCCGCTTCGGTCGTCACCCAGCCCGCGAGCAGCGACACGAAGCCGGTCGGGCCCATCGCGAGCGCGAAGCGCTGGAACCACTTCGATTCATACAGGCGGCCGCGGCGGCGCAGGAACCACGCGAGCGCGGCGAGGCCGATCATCGCGAAGCCGAGGCCCACCATGATCCGGAAGCTCCAGAACACGACGGTCGAGTTCGGGCGGTCCTCGGGCGGGAATTCCTTCAGCCCGCGGATCTCGCCGTCCCAGCTGTGCGTGAGGATCAGGCTGCCGAGGTGCGGCACCTTCACCGCATAGCGGGTCGTTTCCGCCTTCATGTCCGGAATGCCGAACAGGTTGAGCGGCGTGCCGCCCTTCTCGGTTTCCCACAGCCCTTCGATCGCGGCGATCTTCGCGGGCTGGTGCTTCAGCGTGTTGATGCCGTGCTGGTCGCCGATCAAGGCCTGCAGCGGCGCGAGTACGAGCAGCAGCCATAGCGCCATCGAGAACATCTTCTTCACGCCCTTGTCGCGGCGGCCCTTCAGCAGGTGCCATGCACCCGTCGCGGCCACGACCAGCGCGGCGACGATGAACGCGGCGATCGCCATGTGGAACAGGCGGTACGGGAACGACGGGTTGAAGATGATCGCGAACCAGTCGGTCGGCACGACGCGGCCGTCGACGATCTCGAAGCCCTGCGGCGTCTGCATCCAGCTGTTCGACGCGAGGATCCAGAACGTCGAGATCAGCGTGCCGATCGCGACCATCAGCGTCGCGCCGAAGTGCGCGCGCGGGCTCACGCGGTTCCAGCCGAACAGCATGATGCCGAGGAAGCCGGCTTCGAGGAAGAACGCGGTCATCACTTCGTACATCAGCAGCGGGCCGGTGACCGAGCCGGCGAAGCTCGAGAAGCCCGACCAGTTGGTGCCGAACTGATAGCTCATCACCACGCCGGAGACGACGCCCATCCCGAACGCGACCGCGAAGATCTTCGACCAGAACAGACAGAGGGTCTTGTAGTACTGCTTGCCGGTCTTGAGCCAACGATATTCGAGCACGGCGATGAAGCTGGCGAGGCCGATGCTCAGCGCCGGAAAGACGATGTGAAAGGAGACGGTGAACGCGAATTGCAGGCGGGCCAGATCGAGGGCCGAAAGTGCGGTGTCCATACCAGATGACCGAAGCTGACGATACCCGCCGGCGGGTGCCGGCGGACCCCGGCCGACAGGCGGCGGGGTTGGCTGGAGTATGTGCCGCGATGTTGCACCGCGAAATGCGCCAACTCGTCGCAGATGTCCAGCCTGCCGCGTGTGATTTCGGGATAAATCGTTGATTCGTATCAAGAAGGCCGTTCGCGGCGCGTGCGGCCGCGGCGTGGCGGTCTGACGCACGTGCGGCAATATGGCGCGTCGCGTCATCGGAACGATTCGACACGCACGCCCGTACCGCGCGGAACCTCCGGGGTGCCACCGTGCGCGGCCGATCCGTTTCGACGCGTTAGCGTGTAGCGCGGGCGACCGCGCGGGAGGGGCGTGGCGGGTGGGGGCCGCGGCTCGACCGTCGGCACGCGCTGCGTGAATTGCGTACACTCTGAGTCTCGTTTCGGCAGGGCCGGGCGCATCGGTTCCGGTCCGCGTTTACTCAGGGCAAAGCGATGATCGATTTACGCAGCGATACCGTGACACGTCCGAGCCAGGCAATGCTGGCCGCGATGACTGCCGCCGAAGTCGGCGACGACGTATGGGGTGACGACCCGACCGTGCTGCGCCTGCAGGCGGCCGTGGCCGAGCGGACGGGCAAGGAAGCCGGCCTGTTCTTCCCGAGCGGCACGCAGAGCAACCTGGCCGCGCTGATGTCCCATTGCGAGCGCGGCGACGAGTACATCGTCGGCCAGCTCGCGCACACCTACAAGTACGAAGGCGGCGGCGCGGCCGTGCTGGGCAGCATCCAGCCGCAGCCGATCGAGAACGCGCCGGACGGCACGCTGCCGCTCGCGAAGATCGCCGCGGCGATCAAGCCGATCGACAATCACTTCGCCCGCACGCGCCTGCTCGCGCTCGAGAACACGATCGGCGGCCAGGTCTTGCCGGAAGGCTATGTGCAGGAAGCCGTCGCGTTCGCGCGCAGCCGCGGGCTGTCCGCGCACCTCGACGGCGCGCGCGTATGCAACGCGGCCGTCGCGTCGGGGCGCCCGATCGCCGAGCTGTGTGCGCCGTTCGATACCGTATCGATCTGCTTCTCGAAAGGGCTCGGCGCACCGGTCGGCTCGGTGCTGGTCGGCAGTCGTGCGCTGATCGAGCGCGCGCAACGCTGGCGCAAGGTGCTCGGCGGCGGGATGCGGCAGTCGGGCATTCTCGCGGCGGCGTGCCTGTATGCGCTCGACCACAACGTCGAGCGGCTTGCGGACGATCATGCAAATGCCGCGCATCTCGCGGCAGGCCTCGCGCGCATCGAATCCGTTAAGGTGCTGTCGCATGCGACGAACATGGTGTTCGCGCAATTCCCCGAAGCCGATTGCGCGCCGCTCGAGGCGTGGCTCAAGGAGCGCGGGATCCTCACGCAGATGCTGTACGCGTCGCGCTTCGTCACCCACTGCGACGTGTCGCGCGCGGACATCGATACGTTCGTCGACGCGGTCGGCGCGTATTTCTCGCAGCGGCGCGCGTAACCGCCGAGAGCCGGGCCGTCACCGGCTCATGTCATTTCGACAGCGGCGCGAGCAACCGGCGCGCTGCTTCGACCACCCGCGCGGACAGCGACGCCATCGTCGGCGACTGCACGGTCCACGCGTGCCAGTACAGCGTGACGTCGGTCGGATGCGCGGGCGCGAGATCGACGAGCCCCTGCGCGTCAAGCGGCGCGGTACCGATCAGCGGCTCCGGCACCATCGCGTAGCCGAGCCCGTGCCGCACCGCCGCGAAGTGCGAATGGGTGCCCGGCACGTAATGGCACGGGTATGCACCTTCCGGCAACCCGAACTTCTCCTTCAGGAACGACGACTGCAGCGTGTCGCGCCGCGAATACGCGACGACGGGCGCGTTGCGTGCGCTCGTGCGGTTCAGCCCGCGCGGAAACCAGCGCGCAGCGAACGCGGCGGCCGCGAGCAGGCGGTAGCGCATCGTACCGAGCGGCGTCGCGACGCAGCCGCGCATCGGCTTCGGCTCGGTCGTCACGCAGCCGACCGCCATCCCGCTTTCGAGCAGCGCGAACGTGTGGTCCTGATCCTCGACGATCAGCTCGAACAGGATCCGCTCGCCCGCGAGCACGGACGTCAGCGCGGGCAGGAACCACGTGCCGAGGCTGTCGGAATTCAGCGCGATCGTCACGGAGATCGGCGATTCGCGCTCGGTCGCGAGCGTGCTTTGCAGGTCGGCCTGCAGCAGCGCGACGCGCCGCAGGTGCTGCAGCACGCGCTGCCCGGCCACCGTCGGGCGGCACGGCCGCGTGCGCAGCACGAGCGGCGTGCCGAGGCTCGCCTCCAGCGCGCGGACCCGCTGCGTGACCGCGGACGCGGTCACGTGCAGGCGCACGGCCGCCTGCTCGAAGCTGCCCGTGTCGGCGACGGCCAGCAGCGCGGCGGCCTGCTTCGGATCGATCGTCAGCGACATGTCGACGGAATTCCTGTGAACGGGGACGAGAACAGGCCGTAGTGTAAGGCAGCCCGCGCCGCCGTCCGGGCGCGGCGAATCGTCCCGCCGCGCGCCATTCGTCATCGGAATCGGTCGCCGTGTATGGGACGCCGGGGCGGCGCGTGCATTTTGATCTACGCTATATCAATGTGCGAAGCGCGGCAGGTGCGATGCCGGTTGCCCGGCGTCGATGTCATCATGTCGACGCCGGTGCCGGACGACGATGCGCAGCAGACGCAGCCGTAAATTTGCGGATCATGCGGCGCGGCGGGCATACGGACGGGGCGGCACTCGTGCTCGCGCATACGCGCGTCGGCGACGCACGGCACGTGGGCCATACAACACCAACCTGAACAGGCGACGGAGCGACTTCGCGATGATCTTCCGGCAACTTTTCGACCCGCAATCGTCGACATACACGTATCTGCTCGCCGACCTCGCGTCGCGCGAAGCGCTGCTGATCGATCCGGTGTTCGAGCAGGTGCGCCGCGACGCGGCACTCGTCGATGAACTCGGATTGCGGCTCGTCGCGACCGTCGACACGCACGTGCACGCCGATCACGTGACGGGCGCGTGGCTGCTGAAGCAGCGCATGGGCAGCGCGATCGCGATCTCGGCCGCGAGCGGCGCGCAGGGCGCCGACCGCTACCTGAACGACGGCGACCGCTGCGCATTCGGCTCGCGCTACCTGACCGTGCGCGCGACGCCCGGCCACACGAGCGGCTGCATCAGCCTCGTGCTCGACGACGAATCGATGGCGTTCACCGGCGATTGCCTGCTGATCCGCGGCACGGGCCGCACCGACTTCCAGCAGGGCGACCCGCGCGTGCTGTATCGCGCGGTGCACGGCCGGCTCTTCACGCTGCCGGCCGCGTGCCTGCTGTATCCGGCGCACGACTATCGCGGGCTCACGGTGACGAGCGTCGGCGAGGAGCGGCGCTTCAATCCGCGTCTCGGCGGCGATCTCAGCGAAGACGATTTCGCCGGCTACATGCGCAATCTCGGGCTCGCGCACCCGCGCCAGATCGACGTCGCGGTGCCGGCGAACCTGCATTGCGGCGTCGCCGCGAACGCGCCCGATGCGCAGGCGTCGCCCGACTGGGCGCCGCTCGTCTATACGTTCGCCGGCTTCTGGGAAATCGATCCGCAATGGCTCGAGGATCATCTGCCGGCGGTGCAGGTCGTCGACGTGCGCGAACCGGACGAATTCACCGGCCCGCTCGGCCACCTGCCCGGCGCGATGACGATTCCGCTCGGCGAACTGGCCGCACGCACCGGCGAGATCGCGCGCGACCGGCCGGTCGTGACCGTGTGCCGGGCCGGCGGGCGATCCGCGCAGGCGAACGTGATCCTGCTGAAGGCCGGCTTCGATGCGGTCGCGAATCTCGGCGGCGGGATGCTGCGCTGGCGCGCCGAAGGGCGCGTCGTGATGGACGGCCGGTCGTAGCGCGCCGGGGCCGCACAAAAAAATTTCCGGATCGATGTCGAAACGGCCGGTCGCCGTTCGTCGTCAAGGTATCCGAGATCATGTGGCGCCGCATGACGCAGCGCCGAAACCCTGAGAGACCACGCGATGATGCCGACGCTTTATGCCCATCCCTTTTCGTCCTACTGCCAGAAAGTGCTGACCGCGCTGTACGAGAACGGCACGCCGTTCGAGTATCGCGTGCTCGCGCACGATGATCCGAAGCCGATGCAGGAGCTGACCGCGCTGTGGCCGCTGAAGCGTTTTCCGGTGCTGGTCGATGCGGGCCGCACCGTGGTCGAGGCGTCGATCATCATCGAGTATCTCGGCCTGAACCATCCGGGCCCGGTGCGCCTGCTGCCCGACGATCCGCACGCGGCGCTCGAGGTGCGGATGATGGATCGCTTCTTCGACAACTACGTGTCGACGCCGCAGCAGAAGGTCGTGCACGACGCACTGCGGCCGGAAGCCGAGCGCGATGCGCGCGGGGTCGCCGATGCGCGCGCGATGCTCGAAACGTCGTATGCGTGGCTGGACCAGAAGATGGCCGATCGCGAATGGGCGGCGGGCGACCGCTTCAGCCTCGCCGATTGCGGCGCGGCACCGTTCCTGTTCTACGCGGACTGGACGCACCGGATCGATCCGTCGTTCGCGAACGTGATCGCGTATCGGAAGCGTCTGCTTGCGCGGCCGTCGTTCGCGAGAGCGGTCGACGAGGCGCGGCCGTTTCGCTCGTTCTTTCCGCTCGGCGCGCCCGATCGCGACTGATCTGCGCGGCCGTCGCGCGGCGTGCTGCCGCCGCGCACGGCCGGCAGCGCGTGCCGGGGCGACGGAAAGAAAGCAGCGGCAGCATCGCAGCGCGTGCCCGTTACATCGTTTGCGTGGCCGACTGCGCGAGCGTCAGCAGTTCGTCGAACTGCGTGATCAACTCGAAGCACAGCAGGAACGCGAGCGTATAGGCCGGCGCGGGGAAGCGCCGGATCATTCCCAGCACCTGCGGTGCGAAGCGCGACCGGACCGCGTCGCGCGTCAGCAGCCATGCGATCGCGATGCCGATCGCGGCGCCGGCGATCAGGTCGGTCGGGTAGTGAAAGCCGAGATACGCGCGCGGCACGCAGATGAACACGACGGAATACAGCAGCGCGAACACGCCGGCGCGGCGCGCGATGATGAAGATGCCGGTCGCGATCGCCATCCACAGCATCGCGTGATCGCTCGGAAACGAACTCCACGCCTGCAGCGTTGCCGCGCGCAGCCCGGCCGACGGGAAGTGCAGGTGCAGGTCGGGGTTGTAGATCGGCCGCACGCGGAACGGCAGCACTTGCGCGAGCAGCCGGCCGATCGCGAGTGCGATGAGCCCGCTCGCGACCGTCGCGATAACCAGCTCGCGTTGCCGCTCGCGGTTCGGGCCCGGCTGGAACCACAGCCAGCACAGCACGGGAATGAGCACGAAGCCCTTGAACGTGTACAGGCCGGCGATCACGCGAATCGCGTGATTCATCAGCGGGCCGAACGTCACGTGGGTGAGGAAGATCTGGATCGTGGTGTCGAAATTGTTCATGTTCTGTGACCCCGGCGGATGCGCAGCACGCGGCGTGCGGCCGGCAGGATCTGGAAGCGCGCTCGTACCGGAGCGCAACGGGGGGCAAGTATGTCACCCGTTATTTCGAAGAAAATGCAAAAAAATACCGGGAATCCCCTGATAAAACGGGGCTGCGCGGTGGGGCCGGATGGGAGCGTGCCGAGCGGCGGGGCAGGGGCGAATCATCCGATGTTTGTGCGTCGATGCGTTCGGGCGCCGGAAAAATATTTGGTTGAACTGGACAATTCGGCAAGCCGGTGCGGACCTTGCGCCGGATGAACGAATGCGGGTCACGCTCCGTGCGAATCTGTCAGGCCGCGCAGCATGATGCATGCGCCGGTCGAAAATAAAAGAAAAGGCGGGCAAGCCCGGTGGGCCTGCCCGTTTTGCCGGCGCAACGCGGTCGTGCAGTTCGTCGCGATGATGGGCGAGGCCGTGCCGGGGCTCGTCGAAGCGCGCGAAGTCTGACCCGGAGGGCGCGGGCTGCGCCGTCAGCCGCGCCGGATTCCTTCGGGCAGCGCGCTGATGCGGCGCACCTCGGGCGAGTCGAGCCATGTGCGCGACGTGGCGCAGTCGGCGAACATGTCGGTCGCATCCTCGCCCCAGAACAGGTCGCCGTCGAGTTCGAAAGTCGGCACGCCGAATACGCCTTGCGCGATCGCACGATCGGTGTTCGCGCGCAGCGCGTCCTTCACCGGCTGTGCTTCGACGGCCGTCACGCCATCCGGAAAGCCGACGGCGTCGCACAGCGCGGCGAAGCCTTCCGGTGTCGATACGTCATGGCCGTCGCGCCAGATATGCCGGAAAATCTGCCGGATCGCATCGAGCGAATTGCCCATCGCGATCGCGAGGCGCAGCGGCTTGATCGGGTTGAACGGGTGTGCCGGCGGCATCCGGAACGGGATGCCGAGCTTGTCCGCGCGGTATTGCGCGTGGCGATAGGTGAAGACGCGTTTCGCCGCGATCTCCGCCGGCGCTTTCTGGCCCCAGTGCGCGAGCAGCGCGCCGAGCACGATCGGCCGCGGCTCGAACGCCGCGGCGGGCGGTAACCGGTCGAACTGTTCCTGCTGCAGGTAGGCGAACGGCGAAACGAAATCGAAATACCAGGTGGCGGTGCGCGCGGCGTTCATGGCGGATGCCCTCTTGTGCATGGCCGGTTGACGGTTGCACGCATGGTGCGCATACGGGTGGCGTGCGATGCGTGCATCGGCGGCCAGTGTCGCATGCGGTCGCCTTTTGCGCTGCCCTGCGCTGCGCGGCCGGACGCGCGCGCGGCCGGCTACGACCCCGCGGCGTCGTCTGCTGCCGGCGCGAGCCGAGCGAGGCTGTCGCGCACGGCGGCTGCGTCGTAGCGTGCGCCTGCGCCGCCGAGGGCAACGGTCGCCTTCTGCGCGAGCGGCAGCAGCATCGCGAGCGCCGCCGCCATCGTCGGCGCGGCGGCGAGCCGCGATTTCGGGCCCGACACCGTCAGCGCGCCGACGCATGCGCCGGCAGCATCGAACACCGGCACGGACGCCGACGCCGTCTCGGGGTCGCGCTCGCCGTACGATGCGGCCCACAGTCGTTCGCGCACGTCGTTCCAGCGTGCGTCCTGCGTGTCGGTGAACGCCATCAGCACCTTCCCGGACGCGCCCTGGCGAACCGGAAACTCCTCGCCGACGCGAATCGACACGCGCACCGCGCGTGCGGGCTCGACGCGGTAGAGCACCGAGCGCATGTCGCCCTGGCGCACGTAGAACGACGCGGTTTCCCCGAGTTCGCTGCTCAGCGTCTCGAGCAGCGGCTCGACCACCGGGCCGACCCGGAACGAGCGCTGGTACAGCGCGGCGAGCCGCAGCGGCTCGTGCCCGACCGCGTACTGGCCGTCGTCGAGCTTGCGCATGAAGCCGCCATGTTCGAGCGCGGCGAGCAGACGCAGGATCGTGCTCTTGTACAGCCCGGTGCGGCGCGACAGCTCGGCGAGCGACAGCCGGTCGTCGGTCGGTCCGAATGCACGGAGGATCGCGAACGCGCGATCGAGCACGGCGACGCCGCTGGAGGCATCGGACGCTGAATCGGGCCCGTCGCCGGCGTGATCTGCTTGAGTGGTAGGCACTGCCTGCTTCCTTCGGATGATGGTCGACCGACTATATCGTTCTGTCTGGCAGAACTCAAGTTCCAGAAAATCGCAATTTCACGGGTATACCCCGCTTACAGCTCATTCGACGCGCGTCTAGAGTTCCGTCTAACAGAATGATGTTCTTTTAGATAGAACGATGAGGTATCGAATGAGCGTTTCCGAATATCCGAAGGTGTTGGTCAGCGAGGTCGGGCCGCGTGATGGCCTGCAGAGCATCGGGATCGTGATGCCGACCGCCGGCAAGCTGCGCTGGATCACCGCGCTGGCCGCGGCCGGCCTGCGCGAGATCGAGGTGGGGTCGTTCGTGCCGGCCAGGCTGTTGCCGCAGATGGCCGACGTGCGCGAAGTCGTCGCGCACGCGCTGGCGATTCCCGGGCTGCATGTCGCCGCGCTCGCGCCGAACCTGCGCGGCGCCGAGGGCGCATTCGACGCAGGCGTGCACAAGCTGACGCTGCCGGTATCGGTGACGGAAGCGCATTCGCTGGCGAACATCCGCAAGACGCCCGCGCAGATGATCGACGAGGTGCGCGCGATCGTCGCGCTGCGCGATGCGCGGTTTCCGTCGGTTCAGATCGAGGCGGGCGTGTCGGTCGCGTTCGGCTGCACGATCGCGGGCGCCGTCAGCGACGACGAGACGATCGCGATGGCCGTTGCGATGGCCGAGTGCGGCGTCGACGAAATCGGGCTGTCCGATACGAGCGGTTATGCGAACCCGGCGCAGGTACGCCGGCTGTTTGCGCGCCTGCGGCGCGAAGTCGGCGACAAGGCGGGCGGCGCGCATTTCCACAACACGCGCGGGCAGGGGCTTGCGAACGTCGTCGCGGCGCTCGACGCGGGCGTGACGACGATCGACGCGAGCCAGGGCGGCCTCGGCGGCTGCCCGTATGCGCCGGGCGCGACCGGCAACATCGTCACCGAGGATCTCGTGTTCCTGCTCGAATCGATGGGAGTCGACACGGGCGTCGACGTCGACGCGCTGCTCGCCGCGCGCGCGATCCTGCACGACGCGCTGCCGTCCGAGGCGCTGTACGGCCACGTGCCGGACGCCGGGTTGCCGAAGGGCTTCCGCTATGCGGACGGCCGCTCTCCGACAGCCGCTCAACCGGAAGGATGCCTGACGGGAGTCGCGCAATGAACGGCCGGCTACCTGCTGCGGCACTGCCGTACCAAGGCGTGCGCGTGATCGAGATGACGCACATGGTGATGGGCCCGACGTGCGGGATGCTGCTTGCGGATCTCGGCGCGGAAGTCATCAAGATCGAACCGATCGCGGGCGACAGCACGCGTGCGCTGCGCGGCTCCGGCGCGGGCTTCTTCGGGATGTTCAATCGCAACAAGAAGAGCCTCGCGGTCGACGTGAAGGATCCACGCGGGCTGGAGATCGTGCGGCGGCTCGTCGCGACCGCGGACGTCTTCAGCGAGAACTTCAAGAGCGGCACGATGGACCGGCTCGGCCTCGGTTATCCGGCGCTGTCCTCGCTGAATCCGCGCCTCGTGTACGTGTCGCACAAGGGCTTTCTGCCGGGGCCGTACGAGCATCGCACGGCGCTCGACGAGGTCGTGCAGATGATGGGCGGCCTGGCCTACATGACGGGCCCCGAGGGCCGGCCGCTGCGCGCGGGCTCGAGTGTGAACGACATCATGGGCGGCATGTTCGGCGCGATCGGCGCGATGGCCGCGCTCGCGCAGCGCGAGCGCACCGGCCGCGGCCAGCAGGTGCAGAGCTCGCTGTTCGAGAACAACGTGTTCCTCGTCGCGCAGCACATGATGCAGTTCGCGGTGACGGGGCAGGCCGCGTCGCCGATGCCGAGCCGGATTTCCGCGTGGGCCGTCTACGACGTGTTCTCCGTGAAGGACGGCGAGCAGATCTTTCTCGCGGTCGTGTCGGATACGCAGTGGGCGCTGTTCTGCGATGCGTTCGGCTTTGCGGCGCTGAAGGACGATCCGCGCCTCGCGACCAACAACCTGCGCGTGCAGGCGCGCGAGTGGCTGCTGCCCGCGTTGCGCTCGCGGCTCGCGCCGCATTCGGCCGCCGAGATCGGCGCGATTTTCGAATCGATCGGTCTGCCCTATGCGCCGATCACGAAGCCGCAGGACCTGTTCGACGATCCGCATCTGCTGGTGACCGGCGGCCTCGAAGCGGTGACGCTCCCGGCCGACGCGAGTTGCGCAGGCCGGCCGGTCGACACGCGCACCGCGCTGCTGCCGCTGACGCTCGCGGGCGAGCGGCTGCGGCTGCGCTCGGCGCCGCCTGCGCTTGGCCAGGACACGTGCGCGCTGCTCGGCGAGCTCGGCTACACGCCGGACGACGCGCGTGCACTGATCGAAGCGGGCGTCGTCGCAGGGCAGTACGGCGCGGACGGTGCAGCGCACGGCGACGGGCCGGGCGGCGCGCCTTCGCCGAACGAAGTGGCGAGCGCGTAGCGCGGCCGCGATCCATCGAACGAACAAAGGCACCCGGCCGCGCGACGCGCGGGCGCGGATCGCTGCATCCACGGAGACAACCATGACATCCGCTTCCCCGGCGCTGGCCGCCGATCGCGAGACCGACGCATCGGTCGAGCAACGGGCCGTGCGCAAGGCCGCATGGCGCTTCATTCCGCTGCTGGCGCTCGCGTATTTCTTCAACTATCTGGACCGCACGAGCGTCGGATTCGCGGCGCTGACGATGAACCGCGATCTCGGGCTGACCGCGACGCAGTTCGGCTGGGGCGCGGGGATCATGTTCGCGGGCTACTGCGTGTTCGAGGTGCCGAGCAATCTCGCGCTGTACCGTTTCGGCGCGCGCCGCTGGCTCGCCCGCATCATGATCACGTGGGGGCTGATGGCGGTCGCGACCGCGCTCGCGACCGGGCCGACGAGCTTCTACGCGATCCGGCTGCTGCTGGGCATCGGCGAGGCCGGGTTCTTTCCAGGCGTGATTTTCTTCCTCGCCGTGTGGTTCCCGGCGAGCTACCGCACGCGCGTGCTCGCATGGTTCACCGTGTCGACGCCGCTGTCGTCGCTGATCGGCGGCCCGCTGTCGACTTGGCTGCTGCAGCTCGACGGCGCGCTCGGGCTCGCGGGCTGGAAGTGGATGTTCATCGTCGAAGGGCTGCCCGCGTGCGCACTCGGTTTTGTCGTGCTGAAGCTGCTGGCCGATTCGCCGGCGGATGCCGCGTGGCTGTCGGACGACGAGCGTACCGCGCTGCAGCGCGCGTTCGAGCGCGAAGGCGCGGCCGCCGGACGGAAGAAGCAATTCGGCGTCGCGCTGCGCGACGTGCGCGTGTACGTGCTCGCGCTGATCTCGTTCGGCTTCACGATGGGTTCGTACGGGATCGGCATCTGGCTGCCGCAGATGCTGAAGGCGCACGGCATGTCGACGATGCAGACGGGCTGGCTCTCCGCGGTGCCGTACTTCTTCGCGACGGTCGCGCTGCTGTGGTGGGCGAAGCGGGTGGATCGTCGCGGCGGCCCTGTCGCGAACCTCGCGATCGGGCTGTTCATCGGCGCGGTGGCGCTCGGCGTATCGACGCATTTCCTGACGCTCGGCCCCGCGCTCGTCGGCATCACGCTCGCGCTGATCGGCACGATTGCCGGCCGCACGATCTTCTACACGCTGCCTTCGCGCTTCCTGTCCGGCCAGGCCGCCGCCGGCGGGCTGGCGCTGATCAACTCGATCGGTGCGCTCGGCGGCTTCGCGGGCCCTTATCTCGTCGGCTACCTGAAGGACAGCTTCGGTACCTTCACGGCCGGCATGCTGGGCCTTGCCATTGTCCTCGCGATCACGACGCTGCTCACGCTGTCGCTGTATGCGTTCGACCGGGGCGAATGACATGAGCACGACGATTTCGATCAAGCGACGGCGGCTGCTCGGCGCGGCCGCCGCGTCGCTCGCGCTGCCCGCGTTCACCGAGACGCGCGCGGCGACCCTGGATGGAGTTTCTCGCATGACCACGCAAAGCAACTATCTCGCGGTCCGCCCAGACTGGCTCGCGTCGGCGCTCGAACCCGTGCTCGAGCCCGACCTGCCGATCATCGACGCGCATCATCATTTCTATGAACGGCCGGGCTGGATCTACATGCTCGACGATTATCTGCAGGACGCGCGCTCGGGCCACAACATCCAGGCGTCCGTCTACATGCAGGCGCAGACACGCTATCGCGATTCCGGCGCGGCCGAACTGAAGCCGGCAGGCGAGACAGCCTATGTCGCCGGCGTGACCGAGTCACTCCAGCACGGCCGTCCTGCCGTCGCGAAAGGCATCGTCGGTCACGCGGACCTGCGGCTCGGCGAACGCGTGCGCGACGTGCTGGAAGCGCATCTCGAAGCGGGGCGCGGGCGGTTTCGCGGGGTTCGGCACCTGACCACGTGGGATGCCGATCCGACGCTCGCCAATCCGCTGTCGGCGGTGCCGCGCGGGCTGCTGCTCGATTCCGCGTACCGGGCCGGCGTCGCGCAGCTAGCGCCGCTTGGGCTGTCGTATGACGCGTGGCTGTTCTTTCCGCAACTGCCCGAGCTGTTCGATCTTGCGAAGGCGAACCCCGATACGCGGATCGTCGTCAATCACTGCGGCGGCGTCGTGCGGATCGCGAGCTACGCGGACAAGCGGCCGGAGGTGTTCGAGCGCTGGCGGGCGTCGATGCGCACGCTCGCGCAACTGCCGAACGTGTACGTGAAGGTCGGCGGGCTCGGGATGCGCATCAACGGTTTCGATTTCGAGAAGGGCGCGCGGCCGCCGTCTTCCGAGCAGCTCGCCGACGCGTGGAAGCCGTGGATGCTGACCTGTATCGAAGCGTTCGGCGCCGAGCGCTGCATGTTCGAGAGCAATTTCCCGGTCGACAAGGGCTCGTATTCGTACGTGAACGGCTGGAATGCGTTCAAGCGGCTGACCGCGCATGCGAGCCCGGACGAGCGCGACGCGCTGTTCCGCGGCACGGTCACGCGCGCTTACCGGCTCGGCTGACGCGTGTCGCGGCGCGCCCGCGCGTGCTCACCCTGCCTCGACCAGCGCCGCGAGCTTCGCCAGCGCCATGCGCCAGCCGGTCTCGTTGTCGGCGACCGGCACGCCGGGCGGGATCCCGTCGTGCACGGCATCCACGCGCGTGCCGTCCGCTTCGTCGGACAGCGTGATCGTGATCGTCATTGCGCCGCGCAGCATCGGGTCGTCGGTCTCGAACACGTCGATCTCGACGATTTGCTGGTCCGGCACGAGCGTGACGAAGCGGCCGTGGTAGGTATCGGTGCGCGCGGTGGTCTTGCCGGTGTCGGCCGACGGCGCGTCGTAGCTCAGCGACACGCGCAGCGCGCCGCCTTCGCGCGCGTCGTACGCATGCACGCGGCACGTCATGCCGTCGGGCACCTTCCATTGCTCGACCGCGTGCGGATCGAGCAGCGCGCGGTAGACGCGTCCGCGCGGTGCGTTCAGGTGCCGGCTGACCCGGGTCGAATGCGTGTGCGTATGCAACATGTCGCCTCCCGCGGAGCGCGCGCGACGGTGCACGCCGGATGCCGGCGTGTCGTCGTGCTTCCTTCAGGAATCGTAGGCGCGGGCGGGGCGGCATGCAATGACCGCGCGCTCGCCCGCGTTCAGCCGTTCAGCCGTTCAGCGCAGCGTGGCCGCGAATGCGTCGAGCTGCGTAATGCAGGTGTTCCAGCCCTCGAAGAAGCCGAGCGCTTCGTGGCGCTCGCGCGTCGCGGCATCCGGATGCATCACGCGCGCCTCGTAGCGGCTGCCCGCGGCGTCGTCGGCCATCGTAATGATTGCCGTGAAGCCCAGCCACGGCACCTGCGGCCGCCAGCCGCCCGCGAGCATCGACGTGAACGCGATGCGCGCTTCGGGCACGATTTCGAGGAAGCAGCCGGGATTGTCGCTCGTGCCGCCATCGGGGCCGCGCATGAACGTGTGGAAGGCGCCGCCCGGCCGCAGGTCGAACGCGCGCACCTCGGTGGTCCACGGTTTCGGGCACCACCATTCCTTCAACAGCTCGGGGTCGGTCCACGCACGCCACAGCGCCTGGCGTGGCGCGCGCAGCGTGCGCGTGATGACGAGATCGTGGGCTTCAACGGGTTCGACGTGGCTTGCTGACATCTTGCTCCTCCTGGTGACGGCGTTCGACGAATTCGACGAGACGATCGGATCGCGCCTCCCACAGCGCACGCTGCGCGGCGAGCCATTCCTCGGCCTCGGTCAGCCGGCTGCCGACCAGCGCGCAGGTGCGCGAGCGGCCGTTTTTGCGGGTCTGGACGAGGCCGCTGCGCTCGAGCACGGCGACATGCTTCATGAACGACGGCAGCGCCATGTCGAACGGCGCGGCCAGCGCGGAGACGGTTCGCTCGCCCTGGCCGAGCGCGCTGACGATCGCGCAGCGCGTCGGGTCGGCAAGGGCGTGGAAGACGTCGCTGATGCCGGGTTGAAAGTTAGCCATACGGCTAAGTATAGGCGATGCAGCGGACATTTTCGTCGCGTAGGATGATGGGGCGGCAACACGCGCCGACCTGTGCCGCGTTGCCGGACGCCTGCCGCCGTTGCGCAAGCCTCGACGCCCGGCAGGCGTTCTTTCCAACCCGGGCGCATGACGAACGAACGCGTGCGGCCCGGCTGACCACCGGAGATGGCATGACCGAACCTGTTACCGTCCGCCGCGTCGGCGCGCGCGACGCGAGGGCCTGTGTCGACGCGCTGGCCGACGTGCTGATCGATTGCGTCGAGGGCGGCGCGTCCGTCAGCTTCATGTTGCCGATCGAGCGGCCGACCGCCGTCGCGTTCTGGACGCGCGTGGCCGACGGCGTGGAGAACGGCGAGCGCATCCTGCTCGTCGCCGAGGATGCGGCCGGCCGGATCGTGGGCACCGTGCAGGTCGTGACCGCGCAGCCAGAGAACCAGCCGCATCGCGCGGACATCGCGAAGATGCTCGTGTCGCGGCACGCGCGCCGGCAGGGCGTCGCCGCGCGGCTGATGGCGGCGGCCAACGCGGCCGCGCGCGACGCCGGCAAGACCGTGCTCGTGCTCGACACCGTGACGGGCGGCGACGCCGAGCGGCTGTACGAGCGGGCAGGCTGGCAGCGCGTCGGCGTCGTGCCGAACTATGCGCTGATGCCCGACGGCGCGCTCTGCGCGACGACGTTTTTCCACAAGCAGCTCGCGTAGCGGTGCGCGTTGGCGCCGCTCATCGGCATCCGCCATGCATCCCGTCGCACCGGCTCTCCTGTTCGTCGCGCTCTCGGCCGGTGTCGTCGCGTTGCTTGCACCCGTGTTGCTCGCGGTCGCGTGGCGACGCCGCACGCAGGTACCGTTGCGCGTGTTTTGCTACGGCATGCTGACCTTCTTCGTGTTCCAGCCGGTGCTGCGCATGTCGTGGCAGATTCCGCTGTACCGCTGGCTCGCTCACGACCCGCGCTGGCATGTGCCGATGCTGGTGTTCGCGGCGTTGACGGCCGGGCTCTTCGAGGAATGCGGGCGCTGGGTCGCGTTCCGGTATCTGCTGCCGAAGCGGCGCGACGCACAGGCGGCCGTGATGCTCGGGCTCGGGCACGGCGGGCTGGAGGCGATGCTGCTGGTCGGCGTCGGGTTTCTCGCGCTCGGCACGGGTTACCTGCTCGCGCACGCGGGCGTCGTCGTGCCTGAGGGCGTGCAGTCGCTGATCGGGGCGCAGTTCGCGGGCATGACGCTCGTGTCGCCGTTTCTCGCGCTGCTCGAACGCACGAGTGCGCTGGCCGCGCATGTCGGGCTGTCGCTGATCGTGCTGCAGGCATTCGTGCGCGGCACCAAGCGCTGGCTGGCGTATGCGATCGCGATCCATTTCATGTTCGACCTCGTCGCCGTGCTGCTGACGCGGTACTGGCATGTCGATACCGTGTTGGTCGAGGCGATCCTGTTCGCGTGCGGTGCCGCGCTCCTGTGGCTGGGCATTCGCTGGAGCCGATGGGGGGCGGGCGCCGGCGACATCGGGCGCGCCGCTTGACGCGCGTCGCCCGTTTCAGCCGTGCGCGGCGAGGTTCGGTCGCCGGATCGCCGGCCGTTCTCCGGTTCGCCACCGGCTGGCGAGGCTCAAGGCCATGCCGGCCGTGACGATTGCGATGCCGATGCCGGCGAGCGCCGGGGCGTGTCCCCGGTCTCGCCGAGAGTCGAGAGCCGGGCGGCGCCTGAAGCCGTTCAGAAAGAAAAACAGGGCCGGCAACCGTGCCGGTCCGATATATTCGCGCAGGAAGAACTCCAACAAAACGCCACGGAACCGCCGCCTCGATGAAACGCTCCCATGTCGCTTTCGCCCTCACGGGCCTGCTCGTCGCACTGCCGATTGCCGCGTACGCGCTCGTCAAGCCGCTACGCATCGTCGCGCCCGCGCTGATCCCCGGCGTGTCCTGCCCGAGCGCAGGCATCTGCACGGACGATGCCGCGAAGCTCGGCGACGCGCAGCAGCTCTATCGCGACGGCTATGCGCGCGCGGCGGCGGCCGTCGGCGCGTTCCGCGCCGCGCCGCGCGTCGTGTTCTGTTCGACGCGCGCATGCGCTGACGCATTCGGCCTCGGCACGCGCGCGGCGCTGACGTTCGGGAATTTCGGCGTGGTCGTCGCGCCGCGCGGCTGGCAGACCTACTTTCTCGCGCACGAACTGATCCATCACCGCCAGGCGGAAGTGCTCGGCAACCTGGCCGTCGTAACCAAGCCGCGCTGGCTGATCGAAGGGATGGCGTATTCGCTCAGCGAAGATCCGCGCCATCCGTTGACGGAGCCGTTCGAATCGTGGCGCGCGCGTTTCGATGCGTGGCATGCGGCGCTGGGCGGGCAGCCGCTGTGGGATGCCGCGCGGGCGGTCGAATAGCGCACGAACGCAGGGACGCAGGAAGCGCAGGAAGCGCACCGCCGCGCTTCGTTACGCAGGCGCAAACGAACCGCCGCGTCCGTCGACGAGCGTATCCCGTCCCGCGTCGAGGATCTCGTCGGCCAGCGCGGGATCGGTGCCAGCGATCGCGCGCGACAGCACCAGCGCGCCGACCATCTGGCTGAAGACCGCGAGCGCGTCGCGGCGCGTCTGTTCCGGCGTCGCGCCTTCGGTCGCCACCATTCGTTCCAGCCGGTCGAGATACGCGGCGAGGCCGTGCGCGTAGCACGCGCGCGCCGCCTCGGTCAGTCGCGGTGCGTCGCCCGCGAAACCGGACAGCGGGCACCCGGCCTCGACATTGTCGCGATGCGCCGCCGACAGATACGACGCCACCTGTGCGGCGAGACTGCCGGCGTTCGGCGAATCCGCGCGGTCCTGCATCGCCTTTTCCATCACCTCGGCGACCAGCGCATCTTTCGACTTGAAGTGGTTGTAGAACCCGCCCTGCGTGAAACCGGCTTCCTTCATCAGCTCCGTCAGCCCCACGGCGTCGACGCCGCGCGCGCGGAACAGCCGCTCGGCGGCCGCGACGATCGCGCTCCGGTTCTCGGCAGCCTGCTGTCTTGACACGCCCATCGATCCCTCCCCGATTCTGCTGATCGCGTCGATTGAAAAACACAATGGCGATCACAATTGACATGCCCGGGTGGCGCGAACACAATGCACCGCAAAGACAATGGTGATCGACATTGATATCGAGTGTAGCCGACTTGGCGGGCGGTGCGAAGCCACGGCTGGAACACGGATGGAAATTGGTCGAGGTCTTTGGCGCCGCAGGGTGACGGGCAGCGGACGGCTCGCCGTCTGCCTCCGGCGGCGCAGCGATTCGGTACGCAATGGCAGCCTCGTTTTCCACCGGATCTCACGCGCGCGACGAGCTGGCGCGCATGCGATTCATCATGCGAAAGGAAAGGAACGATCATGAAGATCGAAGGTGCAGTCGTTTTCGTGACGGGCGCAAACCGCGGGCTCGGGCTCGAGTTTGCGAAGCAGGCGCTCGCAAGAGGGGCGCGCAAGGTCTATGCGGCGGCGCGCGATCCGGCCACCGTGACGCTGCCGGGCGTCGTGCCCGTGAAGCTCGACGTGACCGATCCGGCGGCCGTCGCCGCGGCTGCCGACGCGGCGCGCGACGTCACGCTGCTGATCAACAACGCAGGCATTGCGCGGCTCGGCAGCCTGACGGACGACGGCGCGCCCGACGCGCTGCGCGATCACTTCGAAACCAATGTGTTCGGGATGCTGGCGATGTCGCGGGCATTTGCGGGAACCCTCGCCGGGCATGGCGGCGGCGCGATCCTGAACATCCTGTCGGTCGCGAGCTGGGTGAACCGGCCGATCCTGTCGGGCTACGGCGTGTCGAAATCGGCCGCATGGGCGCTGACCAACGGGCTGCGCCATTCGCTGCGCGAGCAGCGCACGCAGGTCGTCGGGCTGCATGCCGGTTTCATCGACACCGACCTGACACGCGGCCTCGACGTGCCGAAGGCCACGCCGGACGACGTCGTGCGCCAGGCCTACGATGCGATCGAAGCGGGTGCGGAGGAAGTGTCGACCGACGAGTTCACGCGGCAGGTGAAAGCCACGCTGTCGTCGGGCGTCTATCTGGAGGAACCGGCGCCGCGTTGACGCCGCCGGGAGGCACCGCCCGCCACCCGCGTTCGCGCGCGGCGGGCTCGGCCCTCAGGCCGTGGTGTCGATGATGCCCGGGATCTTCACGTCCGGGTTCACGTCCGCGTCGTAGTCGACGCCGGCGATCTCGAAGCCGAACAGCCGCAGGAAGTCGGTCTTGTAGCCGGCGAAGTCGGTCAGCTCGTACAGGTTCTCGTTCGTCACCTGGTCCCACAGCGCGACGACCTTCGCCTGCACCTGCGGATCGAGTTCCTTGTAGTCCGCGCGCAGCCGGCCTTCCTCGTCGATGTGCGGCGTCGTGCCGTACAGGCTGTCCTTGAGGAGCCCGTACACCTGCTCGATGCAGCCTTCGTGCGTGCCGGTTTCCTTCATCACCTTGAACAGCAGCGACAGGTACAGCGGCATCATCGGGATCGCCGAGCTGGCCTGCGTGACGACGGCTTTCAGCACCGACACGCGTGCATCGCCGCCGTGCGCGGCCAGCTTTTCGCGGATCGACAGCACCTTCTTGTCGAGATCCTTCTTCGCTTCGCCGATCGAGCCGTTCCAGTAGATGTCGTGCGTGATCTGCTCGCCGAGATAGGTGAACGCGGTCGTCTTCGCGCCGTCGGCCAGCACGCCGGCTTCATCCAGCGCGTCGATCCACATCTGCCAGTCCTCGCCGCCCATCACGGCGACGGTGCCGTCGATCTCTTCCTGCGTCGCCGGTTCGAGCGCGACGTCGCGGATCACTTCCTTGTCGGTGTCGAGGCCGCGGAACGTGACCGGCTTGCCGATCGGCTTGAGCGTCGAGCTGATCGTTTCGCCCGTCTTCGGGTGCGTGCGGCGCGGTGCCGCGAGGCTGTAGACGACGAGATCGACCTTGCCGAGATCCTGCTTGATGGTGTCGATCGTGACCTGCTTGACCTTGTCGGAGAATGCGTCGCCGTTGATGCTGCGCGCATAGAGCCCCTTTTCGGCGGCGAATTTCTCGAACGCGGCGCTGTTGTACCAGCCGGCTGTGCCGGGCTTCGATTCGCTGCCGGCGCGCTCGAAGAACACGCCGAGCGTGTCCGCGCCCGAGCCGAATGCGGCCGAGATCCGGGCGGCGAGGCCGTAGCCGGTCGACGCGCCGATCACGAGCACCTTCTTCGGGCCGTTGGCGATCGGGCCGTGCGAAGTCACGTAGTCGATCTGTTCCTTGACGTTGGCTTCGCAGCCGACGGGATGAGTCGTCACGCAGATGAAGCCACGCACGCGCGGTTTGATGATCATGGAAACCTCTTGTGAGAAAGGCGGAAACGGCCTGAAATCGGAAAAATCCCGCGCATTGTAAAGGAAGCGGCCGATCGCGGGCGCACGCGGCCGGAAGGTGCCGGATCGTCCGGTCATTTCTCTCTTGACAGAAATAACTGAAATGAATAAATTTCCCGACATGGAACTCACACCGATTGCCGAACGATTCATTCTCCACTGGGGCGAAATGGGCTCGCGGTGGGGCGTCAACCGAACCGTCTCGCAGATCCACGCGCTGCTCTACCTGGCCGGCCGGCCGGTCGCGGCCGACGAGATCGCCGAGACGCTCAACGTCGCGCGCTCCAACGTCAGCACGAGCCTGAAGGAACTGCAGGCGTGGCGGCTCGCGAAGGTCGTGCATGTGCTGGGCGATCGCCGCGACCATTTCGAGACGTCGACCGACATCTGGGAACTGTTCAAGCTGATCGTCGAAGGGCGGCGGCAGCGCGAGATCGAGCCGACGCTCACGGTGCTGCGCGATTGCCTGACGAGCCCGGAGATCGCCAACGAGAGCCGCGAGACCGAACAGCGCATCCGCGACACGCTGCAGTTCGTCGAGACGCTGACGACCTGGTCGGACGAGATGCTGCGGCTCAAGCCCGATACGCTGATGAAGGCGCTCGGCATCGGCGCGAAGATCAGCCAGACGGTCAGGCGCAAGTCGTCGAAGTAAGCGGTAGCGGAAGTGCGGGCAGGCAGCCCGCTTTTTTCGGGGTTGTTATTTCTGTCTGTACAGAAATAACTGTAAAAAGAGGGTGGAAATGAACGCAGTCTTGCCGTCTACCTGCCAGAGCGGCCGCACCGGGGAACGCAGCGTGACCGTCCTCGTTTGCGGTGCGAACGGCTTCATCGGGCGGGCACTGTGCGCGCAGCTCGAAGCCGGCGGCCATCGCGTGCTGCGCGGCGTGCGTGATGCGGCCGGCCCGCGCGACGTCGCGATCGACTTCGCGAAGGACGTCGATCCCGACGCGTGGCTGGCGCGGCTGGAGGGCGTCGACGTGGTGATCAATGCGGTCGGCATCCTCGCCGACCGGCGCGGCGCGACGCTCGACGCCGTGCATCGCGCCGCGCCATGCGCGCTTTTCACCGCGTGCTGCCGTGCGCGCGTGCGGCGCGTGATCCAGATCTCGGCGCTCGGTGTCGAGCGCGGCGATACGCGGTACTTCGCGAGCAAGCACGCAGCCGATTGCTTCCTGCAGACGCTGCCGATCGACTCCCGGATCGTGCGTCCCGCGCTGGTCTATGGCGCGGCCGGCACGTCGGCGCGGTTTTTCCGGATGCTCGCGAGCCTGCCCGTGCATGTATTGCCGGCGGGCGGCCATCAGCGGCTGCGCCCCGTGCATGTAGACGATCTCGCCGAACTCGTCGCGCGGCTGGTCGCGCAGTCGTTCGATTCGCCGGCGGCCGGCAACCAAGTGATCGACGTGGTCGGCAACGACGAAGTCGAATACCGCGAGATGCTCGCCCGCTACCGCGCCGCGCTGGGGTTTCCGCCGGCCGCCGGCGTGACGTTGCCGGGCCCGCTGGTCGGCGCGGCGGCTGTGCTGCTCGGTGCGCTGCCGGGCGCGATGTTGACGCGCGATACATGGACGATGCTGCGCGGCGGGAACACCGGCGATCCGGCGGCCGCCGCGGCCGTGCTCGGCCGGCCGCCGCGCGGCATCGGCGGTTTCGTCGGCGCGGACGCGGCCGCGCTGCGTCGCGACGCGCTCGCGATGTGGCGGCGCCCGTTGCTGCTGGGCGCGCTCGCGATCGTGTGGATCTGGACGGCGATCGCAAGTGCGTTCGTCCATCCGCTGCACGCGAGCCTCGCGCTGCTCGCGCATGCGCACCTGACGGGGCTGCCAGCGCTGGTCGCGCTCTATGCGGCAAGCGCGCTGGATTTCGCGTTCGGCATCGCGACCGTCGCCGCGCCGTCGCGCCGCCTGTGGGCCGCGCAAGCCGCGCTGATCGTCGCGTATTCGGCCGTCATCGCGGTCACGATGCCGGGCCTGCTGGCCGAACCGTTCGGCCCCGTGCTCAAGAACGTACCGATTCTCGCGATCCTGTTGATCCTGTTTTCAGAAGAAGAACACGCATGAATACCTATCTCGTCGTCAAGGCGCTGCATATCCTGTCCTCGGTGCTGCTGGTCGGCACGGGGTTCGGCACCGCGTTTTATCTGTTCTTCGCGAACCGCACGCGCTCGGTGCCCGCGATCGCGGCCGTGTCGCGGCTCGTGGTGCGCGCGGACTGGTGGTTCACGACGCCAGCCGTGATCTTCCAGCCGGCGTCCGGGCTGTGGCTCGCGCATACGGCCGGCTGGCCGTGGCATACGCCATGGCTCGTCGCGTCGATCGTGCTGTACGCGATCGCCGGCGCGTGCTGGCTGCCGGTCGTGTGGCTGCAGGTCGAACTCGCCGCGATGGCGAAGCTCGCTTACGTGAACGGCGACGCCGCATTGCCGGAACGCTACTGGCGCTATGCGAAGCGCTGGGAGCTGCTCGGCTATCCGGCATTCTGCGCGATGCTGTCCGTCTACTTCCTGATGGTGCTCAAGCCGGCGTAAGCGCGTCGTGTCTGAAAACAGTCGACCGAACGATTCACGATGCTTTCGGTAAAGGAAGGAGTGCAGAGCATGAATATCAATGAAGTGGCGCCGACCATCGGCGACGTTGCGGAGCGCGTTGCACCTCGGCCTGCGCCCGACAACGCGCGCCGCATCGTCGTGCGCTGGATGTATGCCGCGGCGATCGTCCACCTGCTCGTCGGCGTGGCCGTTCCGTGGCTCGCCGGTGCACCGTTCGTCGATGCGTATCACCGCGGCATCGAGCTGCATTTCTGGGCGGCAACGGCACCCGAACCGGCGCGTGCCCAGCAGATATGGTGGATGTCGATGATCGCCGCGACGGTGCAGTGTGCGTCGGTCTGGATGCTCGCGCTCGTTCACCTCGGCAACCGGTTGCGCAGGCGGGAAGTGTGGGGATGGCTGCTGGCCGGCCTGTTGGTCTGGGCGCCGCAGGACGTGCTGTTTTCATTGCAGGCCCGTGTATGGGGCCACGTGGCGATCGACGCGGCCGCACTCGTCGCGATGGTTCCGCCGCTTGTCTGGCTGTTGACGAGGGATACCGTATGAACACCGTGCCTGCCTACGACTGGGCGCTCAACCTGCTGATCGTGCAGGGCGCGATGGGCGCATTCGATACGCTTTATCACCACGAACTCACGCAGGACCTGCCGCACAGCCCGCGCGCGCGGCTCGAGCTGGCGATTCATGCGGTGCGTTCCGTGCTCTACGGCCTCGTGTTCGCATCGATCGCGAACGTTGCGTTTCACGGCGCCTGGGTCGCGGCGATCGCGGCGGTGGTGCTCGTCGAAGTGGTGCTGACGTTGTGGGATTTCGTCGTCGAGGACCAAAGCCGCAGGCTGCCGGCGACCGAGCGCGTGCTGCACACGCTGCTGGCCGTCAACGGCGGCGCGCTGTTCGGGATGCTCGCGATGCAACTGGCCGTCTGGGCGCACGAACCGACCGCGCTGCACGCGATCGACGTCGGCTGGCGCGGCTGGCTGCTCAGCCTGTTCGCCGTCGGCGTGACGGTATCGGGTATCCGCGACGGGATTGCCGCGTGCGGGATCGCGCGACACGCCCCGGTCGCCAATCCGTTCGCGGGGCAGCCGGCCGGCAACGTGCTCGTCACCGGCGGCACGGGCTTTATCGGCGAAACCCTCGTGAACCAACTGCTCGATGCGGGGCATACGGTCACGTTGCTGGCGCGCGATCCGCTGCGCGCGGCCTATCAGTTCCGGGGCCGTGTGCGCAGCGTGACGTCCGTCGAACAGTTGCAGCCGCACGAGCGCTTCGACACGGTGATCAATCTTGCGGGGGCGCCGGTGCTGGGCGCGCGCTGGAGCAAGCGCCGGCAGGCGCTGCTGCTCGCCAGCCGCGTCGGCGTCACGCAGTCGCTGATGCGTTGGGTCGAGACCGCCGAGGTCAGGCCGCGCACGTGGATCCAGGCATCCGCGATCGGCTACTACGGCGTGCGTCCGGCCGACGAACGGCTCGACGAGGGCAGCAGCGCCGGCACCGGCTTCATGTCCGAGCTGTGCCGGCAGTGGGAGCTGTCCGCGCAGCCGCTCGAGCGCCATGGGGTGCGCGCGGTAGTGCTGCGGCTGGGCGTCGTGTTCGGCCCCGGCGGCGCGTTGCGCCCGATGCTGCTGCCGCATTACTTCGGGATGGGCGGACGATTCGGCGACGGCGCGCAGGTCATGAGCTGGATTCACCGGGACGACGTGCTGCGGATCATCGCGCGCGCGATGTCGAACGCGGACATGCACGGCGTCTACAACGCGGTGGCGCCCGGTGCATTGACCCAGCGCGAGTTCGTGCAGGTCGTGACGAAGGTGCTGCGCCGCCCCGCATGGCTGCACGTGCCGGCCGCGCCGCTGCGCCGCGCGATGGGCGAGATGGCCGAACTGCTGCTGGACGGGCAGCGGGTGATGCCGGCGCGGCTGCATCAGGACGGATTCATGTTCCGGTTCCCGACGGCGGAGCACGCGCTGCGCGACCTGACGAACCGGCCGCACGCCGATTTCGCGCGCCCGGCCTGCCGTTTCCCTCAAGGTCGTGTATAAATTCAACGTGACCGCGCCCGGGACGTGTCGTGCGTCCCGAACGCTCCGCATCCGACCTCACAAGGAGACTGCATGCTGCACGTCCTCGGCAAGATCCCGTCCATCAACGTCCGCAAGGTGCTGTGGCTGTGCACCGAGTTGAACCTGCCGTTCGAACAGGAAGACTGGGGCGCCGGTTTTCGCACGACCAACGATCCGGCCTATCTCGCGCTGAATCCGAACGCGCTCGTGCCCGTCATCAAGGACGACGATTTCGTGCTCTGGGAATCGAACACGATCATCCGCTACCTCGCGAACCGCTATGGCGGCGACGCGCTCTATCCGGCCGAGCCGCAGGCGCGCGCGCGGGTCGATCAATGGATCGACTGGCAGGGCGCGGACCTGAACCGCTCGTGGGTGGGCGCGTTCCTCGGCCTCGTGCGGAAATCGCCTGATCATCAGGATCCGGACGCCATCGCGCAGTCGATCGCGGGCTGGACGAAGCACATGCGCGTGCTGAACGCGCAGCTCGAATCGACCGGCGCGTTCGTGGCAGGCGGCACCTTCACGCTCGCGGACATTCCGATCGGCCTGTCGGTGAACCGCTGGTTCGGCACGCCGTTCGAGCATCCGGATTTCCCGGCGGTGTCGCGCTATATCGAGCGTCTTGCGACGCGCGAAGGCTTCAAGACCTACGCCGGCAGCGCGAATCCGTGACGCATCGCAGGTAGCGCGCGGCGCGGCGGCATGCACGGGCCAGCGGGCCCACCGGCCTGTCGTCACGCGCCGGGCGCCGGCACCGCGTCGAGCACGCGCGCGAGAAACGCGTCGTGGTTCCACGCGGATTCCGGCCGCGACAACCCGAGCCGCACGACCACCAGCTGATGGCTCGGCACCACGCTCACGAACTGGCCTTCATGGCCGACCGCATGAAACGCGTCGGCCGGCATCGCGCTCGCATGCGGATCGCGCTCGTTGAACGGCTCCGGCACCTTGACCCACAGATGCGCGCCGAATTCCTGGTGCGGCGACTGCGGCGTCGCGCGCGTCAGGTAGCGTACCCAGCCCGCCGGCAGCAGCCGCTGCCCGTTCCACTCGCCGTCCTGCAGCAGAAGCTGACCGAAGCGCGCCCAGTCGCGCGCGCTCGCATACATGTACGACGAACTGCCGAGCGTGCCGGACGCATCGGGCTCGAACACCGCGCTGCGCATCCCGAGCGGCGCGAACAGCGCGCGGCGCGGAAACGCGAGGTAGTCGTCGTCGCTGCCGCCCATCGCTTCGCGCATCACGCGCGCGATGATCGCGCTCGTGCCGCTCGAGTAGTACCACTGCGTGCCGGGTGTCGCGGCGAGCGGCTTCGCCGATGCGAACCGCGCGGTATCGGGCTGCGTGAACAGCATCACGGCGACGTCGGACAGCGGGTCGTCGTAGTCCTCGTTGAATTGCAGGCCGCTCGTCATCCGTAGCAGCTCGTCGAGCGTGACGGCCGCGCGCGGGTCGCCGCTGCCGCGCCATTCGGGCAGCAGCGCCGACGCGTCGAGCGACAGCTTGTGCAGCGCGACGAGCATGCCGACCAGCGCGGCCGTCACTGTCTTCGTCATCGACCAGCCGGGCAGCGGCGTGTCGGCCGTGAAGCCGGGCGCGTAACGTTCGGCGATCACCTGGCCGCGCCACATCACGACGACCGCGCGCGTGCGCCGCGGCCGAGCCGGATCGGGTTCGTCGAATGCGCGGTCGAGCGCGGTCTGCAGCTTGTGTGCGTCGATGCCGGCGGGCGGCGCGGCGGGTGCGGGCGGCGGGTCGGGGAGAAGGGGCAATGCGCCCGGCAATGTGGCAGACGACGGCCCGAGCGCGAGCGTGCAGCCGAGCCCGGGCCGGAAGTCGGCTTCGCGCCCGGCGAAGCCGGCGAAGGTCGCCATCGCCCGATGATGGTCGGGATCGAGCGACGGACGCACCAGTTTCAGCAGCGGATGCACGCCGGCCATGATGTCGACGTCGATCACGGACGCGGCCGGGCGGCCCGACACGAACACGCCTGAGCACAGCGCCTTGGCGGCATAGCCGGTCGCGATCGGCGCAAGCCGCGACAGCATGTATCCGGCATAGCCGAGCGCGGCCAGCAGCACGAGGGCGGCGCCCCGTCGGATCAACGTCTTGATGGGTGTCGTCATGCGCGAGCGTCCTCGGTTGTCTGCGGGCGGGCGATGAACCGGCAGTGTCGCAGGTTCGGGCAAGCGCTGGCAATCGCGGGTGCTTGCGACGCCGGGTGGCGTCGATCGGACGCATGTTGCGCGGCGAGTGCGAATCGTATGTGTCGATCGCGAGGTTCGAACGGGCCGCATGCGGCCCGTTCACATGGCGTGTCATTGCGCGTCGTTGTTGTCGTTGTCCAAACGCAGTGTCCAGACCGTCGCGGTATTCGTATTGTCGTCGACGGCCGCGAATTGCGGCTGGCCTTTGCTGCCTCGCCCGAATGCAAGGCCGAATGCCGCGCCCGGCACGATATCGACCTGCATCTGCGCGACGAAGCGCCCGTCCACCGTGAATTCGACGATCTCGCTCGGATGCAGCGGATCGGCGTTGACCGCGTCACCGTTCGCGGTCACGAGATGGCCGTTCGGCGCGAGCGCCAGCGCGAGCGGGCCGTGCAGGTGCTTCGTGTCGAAGTAGATCATCCGGCCGACGCCGCCGTTGCGGTTCGTCGACGCGGCGTTCTGGATCGCGAACACCGCGTTGTCGCCGGTGGAAGCGACATACAGGACGTCGACGTTCGGGTCGTATGCGAGGCCGGTCGGGCCGACGACGAGTGCGTTGGGATCGATCCGGTTCACGTAGCCCGATGCGATGATGCGCGAGCCCGGCAGCATCGTGACACTGTCGTTGCCGATCGCCAGTTCGATCCGTGCGACCGTGCCGTTCAGTACGTTCGACACGAACGCGGTCACGCGCTGGCCGCGATCGATCACGGTCATGTCCCACGGCCCGTCGAGCAGCGTGGCGCTGACCAGTTGCGTGACGAGATTGCCCGCCGGATTGATGACGAGCAGCGAGCCCGGCGCGACCACGGTCTTGCCGTCCGGCGTCGGCACGTTGCCGACCAGCACGAAGCCACTGCGCAGCACCGTGAGCGCGGTCGTCAGGCCCACGTTGCTGCCGTGGAAGAAGGTCGTCGGCGTATTGCCGGGCGACAGCTTCACGATCGTCGTGCCGGTGCCTTGCAGGTTCGACGCCGCGTTGAAGTTCGACACGACGACGTCACCCGGTTTCAACGGGCTCCAGGTCGGCACGCCGCGCGGCACGAACGCGATGCCGTACGGATTGAGATCGCCGTTGGCGGGTACGGTCGATGCGGTGACCGACGAAGGCGGCAGGATGATGTCGTTGCCGCCGGCCCACGCGAACGTCGACGACAAGGCGGCCAGCCCGGCTGCGCACGCCGCACGGCGTAACGTGCGCGCGATCACGTGCGACGCGCGCGCGAACGCCGGCGGGTGCGCGGCGAAGAAGGGCGGGGCGGGGGAACGACAGGTGGGGAGAGGGTCCATGGCATGACTCCGGTTGATGAACGCGAGCAGTCATCCCGGCTGCCGGCCAGCGCAGCCGACGGGTGTCCGGCACGGGTTCGCGATCTTGCCGCGCGAACCGCGCGCTCGAAATAAACGGATGGCGACGGCTGCTTATTCCATCCGGTTACGCACGTTGCATGCGCACCGGCATCGATTGTTCGCTGCAATGTCGACACGACCTGACAAGTTGAAATATCGGCTGCCGCCGGCCGATAATCGTCGGGCATCGAACGCTCACCCAATCCAACCGTAATCGGAAGACACCATGTCCTATGACAACAACAACCCGTTCGCAAAAATCCTGCGTGGCGAACTGCCGTGCGTGAAGGTCGCGGAAGACGACGCGACCCTCGCGATCATGGATCTGATGCCGCAGGCCGACGGTCACGTGCTCGTGATCCCGAAGGAGCCGGCCGCGCAGATCTTCGAGCTGTCCGGCGACGCGGCCGCGGCCGGCATCCGGATGACGCAGCGCGTCGCGGCTGCCGTGCGCGCGGCGCTCGAGCCGGACGGCGTGTTCATCGGCCAGTTCAACGGCGCGGCGGCGGGGCAGACGGTCCCGCACGTGCACTTCCACGTGATCCCTCGCCGCGAAGGCGCCGAGCTGCGGATGCATGCGCGCGACATCGCCGACGCGGCGACGCTCGAATCGATCGCGCGGCGCATTCGCGCGCGTTTTGTGTAACGGATCAACGGCACGCGACGCGGCACGGCGGCCGAGAGCCGGCCGGCTGCCGCGCCGCCATCGCCTGTTTCGGCGGTCACGCGAAGTAACACGTGTAACCGCCGGCGAAACTCGGCTCGGCAAGCTCGGCGCTAGACTCCGCGCATTACTTCATCGAGCGACAGGAAGAGCGGATCGCTTCTTCGTGCCGGCCGCCGTCGCCTACGGCGGCATGGTCTTCGCGAGGTGTCATTCGTCTTTCGCGCCGGGAATCGAGCCATGTCCAGACTTCTCATCACGCTTGCCCTGATCGGCGGCCTGTCCGGCTGCTACGTCGCGCCGCCGTACGGTTACGCGCCCGCGCCGGCCTACTACGGCTACGCGCCGGCGTATTACGCGCCGCCCGTCAGCGTCGGGATCGGCGGCAACTTCCGCATCCGCTGATCGGGTACCCGGCGCGGGCCTTGCCCGCACCGGTTCGCCGCCCTTCACCGGAAGGTTCGCGCGGATTCGCGCGCCGCATGACGACGGCACGCTGCGCATCGTGCGCGCGGTTCCTATACTTCACAGGAAAGAGCATCCTGTGAGGCAGCCATGTCCGTCACACGCAAGTTCGCTGTCCTGTCGGGCGTATCCACGCTCGTCTATCTCGGGCTCGCCGTGTTCGGTTTCGGCGGGTTCGCCGCCTTTTTCTCGCATCCGCCGCTGATCGTCATCGTCGTCGCGACACTGGCGATGGCCGTCGTCGCGATGTTCACCGAAGGCAACCTGAGCGCCGGCGAGCGCGAGAACCGCGACAACCGCTGGGTGCTCGCGGCATTCGCGGTGAGCGGCTTCCTGCTCGCGTATCTGCCCGCGCTGACCGACCGGCTCGATGTCTGGACCCTCGGCGGCGATACGGTGCGATGGTTCGGCGTCGCGCTGTACATCGCGGGCGGGGCGCTGCGCATCTGGCCCGTGTTCGTGCTCGGCAAGCGCTTCAGCGGGCTCGTCGCGATCCAGCCGGGCCATACGCTCGTGACCGACGGCATCTATCGCCGCATCCGCAATCCGAGCTATCTCGGCCTGCTCGTCAATTCGGTCGGCTGGGCGCTCGCGTTCCGCTCGGGTGTCGGCGTGCTGCTGGTCGCGCTGATGACGGTGCCGCTCGTCGCGCGCATCCGCTCCGAGGAAGCGCTGCTGCGTTCGCAATTCGGCGCCGAGTACGACGCGTATTGCGCGCGAACCTGGCGGCTGCTGCCCGGCGTGTACTGACCCTTCATCCCACCCCCAAGCGTCGTTTCGGCGCTCGCTCGCGACACGTGCCCGATGTGTTGCCACGTGTGTCTCGAACGTGCGACGTTGCGCGTGGCCGGTCTGCCATTCGTGAGGGCCGGACCGCCGCCGAAGCCAATACTGGCAAGGGTTTCAGGCGATTTCGCGGAGCGCATTCGAGGTCGGTTATTCGTAAACAACTTGTTACCAGAATGTCCACGGCAGGGGTGTGGGACCGATGCTATTCTTCGCCGCAAGCTCAATGAAATGAATTGGTCCGGGGTTCGGCACAATGCCTGAACCGACATCGATCGATTCAGATCGTCGTACCGAGCGGACCTTCGATAACCAGATTGCGAACAAGGAAGAATACGGGAATGTGGAAGAAAATCGCCCCCGCTCTCGTCGTCGCCGCGCTGACCGGCACGACTGCACTGCCGGCATTGGCCGGTGACTTGAACAACGCGCTTGGCGGCGCGCTCGGCGGGGTTGCCGGCGCAGCGGTCGGCGGCGCGGTCGGCGGCAGCACCGGCTCGGTAATCGGCGGCGCCATCGGCGGCGGCGCGGGTGGTGCGGTGACGTCGAACCGTCGCGAGCGCACCGGCGCGATCATCGGCGGCGCACTCGGCGGCGGCGCAGGTACCGCGGCAGGCAACGCGATGGGCGGCCGCACGGGCGGCCTGCTGGGCGCGGCGGTCGGCGGCGGCGCGGGCGCGGCGCTCGGCGGCAACATGTCGCGCAGCTCGTACGAACGCGATTACGGCGATCGCGGTTATCGCGGCGATCGCGGCTATCGTCGCCACAAGCATCATCACCACCGCGACTGGGACTGATCGCCGCTGGCGCGGCACGGTGCGCGACCTGCGCACCTTCGCGCCGACGGCGTCGGCCCCCGACGCGAGAATCGGCCCGGCGGCCTGCCGGGCCGCCATCGCCGGCCAGACCGGCGACCTTTCCGGCTTCATCAGCTGCTGCCATACGCCCGACCGACGGGCCGGCAATTTCTCTCCTCGCCGTATTTCCCCGCTTCCCGACTACAAAGCCTGCCGCGCCTGAATGCGCCGCGGCGCAAGATCGGCGAACGCCATTACGCAGATTCCGTTCGACACGTCTGCCGGTTCCAGCCTGACAATGGTTCGCGACCGGGGCGGAGTGCTTCGCGGCCACGCGCGTATTGACCATCCTCGATCTGCGTAACCAGATGTATCGCGGCCCGCGCGTGCAACCCGTGTTGCCGTGGTCGGATGCATCGCATCGCCAACGTCCGGGCGATCGTTCGCGTCCCCCCCCCCCGACCGTGAGGATTTCCCTGATACGCAGACCGCCGCGCCACGCCGCTTCGCCGCGCATCGCACGCGCCGGCAAGTAGTGGGAAATCGAATGGATAGCATCGCAACATTTAATTGGTCGATCGCGATCGACTTCGCTATCGTCAACGACGCCCGCGTACGGAATCGAACCGAGTCATCCGCCGCGTCTCGCCTCGTCGCATGAGCGCGAACGCCGCGGCCCGGCCACCGGCTCCACCCGCATCGGTCGCCGCGTCCGATCAACCGGACGGATCCGTCGCGAAGCCTGGCCGACCGAACGAAGGCGCATGCGCTTTCAAGCCACCCCGGCAACGGTGTCCCGCCGCCGCATGCGTGCCCCACGCGCATGCGTGCCGCCCGATGCCGTTTGCGCCCGGGGCCGGACCAACCCATTGCCTGGATGCATATGTCTAAGACAACGTATTACGCGCCGCATGGCGGCCACCCGCCGCAGACGGATCTGCTGACCGATCGTGCGATGTTCACCGAGGCGTACGCGGTGATCCCGAAGGGGGTGATGCGCGACATCGTCACGAGCTGGCTGCCGTTCTGGACGAACACGCGCCTGTGGGTGATCGCCCGCCCGCTGTCGGGTTTCGCCGAAACCTTCTCGCAGTACATCGTCGAAGTGAACCCGGGCGGCGGCAGCGACAAGCCGGAGCAGGACAAGAACGCCGAAGCCGTGCTGTTCGTCGTCGAAGGCGAAGCCGAGCTGACGCTGCAGGGCTCGAAGCACGTGCTGAAGCCGGGCGGCTACGCGTTCATTCCGCCGGGCGCGGACTGGACGCTGCACAACGTCAGCGATGCCGCGGTGCGCTTCCATTGGGTCCGCAAGCATTACCAGGCCGTCGACGGCATCCCGCTCCCCGAAGCCTTCGTGACCAACGAGCAGGACGTCGAGCCGATCCCGATGCCGGGCACCAACGGCGCATGGGTGACGACGCGCTTCGTCGACATGAGCGACATGCGCCACGACATGCACGTGAACATCGTGACGTTCGAGCCGGGCGGCGTGATTCCGTTCGCTGAAACGCACGTGATGGAGCACGGCCTGTACGTGCTCGAAGGCAAGGCCGTCTATCGCCTGAACCAGGACTGGGTCGAGGTGGAAGCGGGCGATTTCATGTGGCTGCGCGCGTTCTGCCCGCAGGCATGCTATTCGGGCGGCCCTGGCCGCTTCCGCTACCTGCTGTACAAGGATGTGAACCGCCATATGAACCTGACGCTGAACCCCGCGCGCTAAGCGCCGCGCCAGCAGTCGAATATGAAAGCCCGCCGGTGCATGCCGGCGGGCTTTTTTCATGGACGGTGCGGCTGGCGTCGTGCGCGCTACAGACCGAGCGCTGTCGCGGCCAGCGCCGCGACCTGCAGCCGTGAATCGGGCGGCAGGCCGTCTTCCATCAGCCATACGGCCGACAGGCCCGCCCACGCGAGAATCCACTGCAGCAGCCGGCAGCGGTCGAGCTGCGCGGCGTCGGCCACGCACGCGACGCGTTGCTCGAAGCGCACCGGGTCGACCGCGATGTCGTGCGCGGGATTGCAGAACAGGTTCGCGTAGTCGAAGCCGCGTTCTCCGCGCAGCCCCTTCGGGTCGATCGCGAGCCAGCCGCGTGAGCCGAAATGCAGGATGTTGCCGTGATGGATGTCGCCGTGCAGGACGACTTCATCGACGGGCTGTGCCGACAGCAGCGCGCATGCCGTTGCGGCCGATCGGCGCAGCACGTCGTTGGCCGTGGCATTCGACAGCAGTGCATGGAACCAGTCGTGCAGCGGCACGACCGCAGGCGGCTCAGCACGATGCGCATGCAGTCGCGCGACGACGTCGCACGCGATGCGCATCGCGTCGTCGTCATGACCCGAAGCCGAAAAGCCGGCCAGCGACGGCGCCGGCTGCGCGCGTTCGAGCAGGATCGCGTCGCTGTCGTGCTGCCACACCTGCGCGGTGCCTTGCCCGTTCCACCACGTCATCAGCGCATTGCCGCGACGCTCTTCGTCGCACGTGGCGACCTTCAGCATCGCGGGTCGCGCGTGCCAGAGAACGGGCAGCAGGCCGCCGCTCGCGGTCAGGATCGGGCCGCCGTCGGGAACGAGGCCCCACAGGCCGATGTATCGATCGAACATCACGCGATGGTACAGGCGAACCGGACCGCATGCCGCGCGGTTTGTCCGACGGTGCGCCGCAAGCCGGCATGCGCTGCGCGAACGGCTCCGGCGCGCTTTCCTAAATAAAATTCAGCCTGCCAAACTTTGGCTAAAGAATGTTCCGGTTTCGCGCCATCCCTTCGACAATGCGCGCCTTCTGCGATCGGCAGGCGCCTGTCGCGCGCCGGCCGTCGCGGCCTCGAAGAAGGAGCCCGACATGACCGACTACACCGCATCCCCTCCGCCGCAACCCGCGCCGCCGCGCCGCCGACGCGTGTGGCGCACGCTCGCGGGCGCGCTGCTCGGCCTGACGCTCGCGTGCGCGGGCATCGGCGCATGGACGATCCAGCGCATCTGGACGCAGTTGCCGTCCGTCGAGCACCTGGCCGTCTATCGTCCCGCGCTGCCGCTGCGGATTTTCTCGCGCGACGGCGACTTGCTGGCCGAATACGGCGTCGAGCGGCGCGAGTTCGTGCCGCTCGAACGCATTCCGCCGCTGATGCGGCAGGCGCTGCTCGCGGCCGAGGACGCGAAGTTCTATCAGCACGGCGCGGTCGATGTCGGCGGCCTCGTGCGCGCGACGTTCGCGAACGTCGTGACGGGGCAGCCTGGGCAGGGCGGCAGCACGATCACGATGCAGGTCGCGCGCAACTTCTACCTGACGCGCGACAAGGTGCTGAGCCGCAAGCTCGCCGAGATCCTGATGGCGGTCAGGCTCGAACGCGAATACAGCAAGGACAAGCTGCTCGAGCTGTACATGAACGAGATCTATCTGGGCGAGCGCGCGTACGGTTTCGCGGCGGCCGCGAACGTGTATTTCGGCAAGCCGCTCGACGCGCTGAGCGCGGGCGAGGCGGCCGTGCTCGCGGGGCTGCCGAAGGCGCCGTCCGCGTTCAACCCGGTCGTCAATCCGGCGCGCGCGACCGCGCGGCGCAACTATGTGCTCGGCCGGATGCATGTGCTCGGCGAGCTCGACGACGCGACGTACCGCGCGGCCGTCGACGCGCCGATCGTGCTGGCGACCACGCCGCCGCCCGGGATCGTCGCTGCGCCGTACGTTGCCGAGCGCGCGCGCCGCATGATGGTCGAGCGTTTTCACGACGATGCCTATACGCTCGGCCTCGACGTGACGACGACGGTCTCGATGCGCGACCAGCGCGCGGCCGAAGCCGCGCTCGACCGCACGCTGAGCCGGCAGCCACGCGCGACGCGCGATGCGCGCAACGGGCTCGAAGGCGCGCTCGTGTCGCTCGATGCGGCCACCGGCGACATGCTCGCGCTCGTCGGCGGCGCGGATTTCAATCGCAACGTGTTCGACCATGCGCTGCAGGCGTATCGCCAGCCGGGCTCGAGCTTCAAGCCGTTCGTCTATTCGGCGGCGCTGGAGAAGGGCTATTTCCCCGGCGTGCTCGTCGACGATACGCAGCGCACGCTCACGCATGAGGAAACCGGCGCGCGACCGTGGCGTCCGCGCAATTTCGGCAACCGCTACGAGGGCTTCATCCCGGTGCGGCGCGGGCTCGTGCGCTCGAAGAACCTGGTCGCGGTCAGCCTGATGCAGGCCACCGATGCACGTTACGTACAGCAGCACGCGGTGCACTTCGGCTTCGACGCGCAGCGCAATCCGGCGTCGCTGCCCCTCGCGCTCGGCGCGGGCGCCGTGACGCCGCTCGAACTCGCGAGCGCATACGGCGTGTTCGCGAACGGCGGCACGCGGATGGAACCGCGCCTGATCCTGTCGGTGAAGCAGCGTCACGGCGGCGCGATGTACGAGGCGACCGTGCCGGCAGGCGAGCGCGTCGTGTCGGCACGCAACGCGTTCGTGATGGACAGCATGCTGCGCGACGTCGTGCGCTCCGGCACCGCGCGCGGCGCGCTCGCGCTGCGCCGCGACGACGCGGCCGGCAAGACGGGCACGTCGAACGGATCGAAGGACGTATGGTTCGCCGGTTATTCGTCGGGCATCGTCGCGGTCGCGTGGCTCGGCTACGACACGCCGCGTCCGATGGGGCGCGCGACCGGCGCGACGCTGGCGCTGCCGGTCTGGCTCGACTACATGAAGACGGCCGTCGACGGGCGCACGCCCGTCGATGCTTCGCCGCCGCAGGACGTCGCGCTCGTCGACGGCGACTTCGTCTACGCCGAATACACGCGCGGCACGTGCACGGCCGATGTGCCGCCATACATCCGCAGCCGCTTCGCCTGCGGCGGCGCGCACGCGACGGATGCAACGGATGCGCCGGCCGACCGCGGCAAGCCCGACGAGCCGATGCCCGCAGCGGTCGATGCGGCCGAGCGCGAACGCGTGCTCGACCTGTTCCGGACCGACGACTGACGCGCGCGATGCATACGCTCTATCTGATTGCGATCGTCGCGGAAGCGATGTCGGGGGCGCTGATGGGCATGCGGCGCGGGATGGACCGCTTCGGGCTCGCGCTCGTCGGCGCGGTGACGGCGCTCGGCGGCGGCACCGTGCGCGACGTGCTGCTCGGCCACTATCCGCTCGGCTGGATCGCGCATCCCGAATACCTCGTGATCACGCTCGTCGCGGCGACCGTCGCATCGTGGGCCGCACGGCATGTCGCGCGGATGAAGACGCTGTTCGTCACCGTCGACGCGATCGGCCTCGCGGCGTTCACGATCATCGGCTGCGACATCGGCGCGTCGACGGGCACGGCGCCGATCATCGTCGTGCTGGCCGGCGCGATCACGGGCGTGTGCGGCGGGATGCTGCGCGACCTGCTGTGCAACGAGATGCCGCTGATCCTGCGCGAGGAGTTGTACGCGAGCGTCGCGTTCGTCACGGGCACGCTGTATGTCGGGATCCAGCATCTCGGCATCGATGCGGGCTTTGCGACGGTGATCGCGCTGGCGGCCGGATTCTCGATGCGGATGCTTGCGGTGCGGCTCGGGTGGAAGATGCGGACCTTCGGTGCGGCGGATGTCGAGCATTGAGCGCGGCCCGCGCGCCGACATTCAGTCCGGCTGCATCACCTGAAAGACGTTGCCCTCCGGATCGAGGCCGTCGTACATCCGGTACGCGAAGCCGTCGTAGCGCTTGAGATCGCGCACGGTCACGCCATCGCAGGCGAGCCGGTCGCGGTGCGCGTCGATATCGGCGTCGATCGAGAAGACGAGCTTCACGGTGCTGGCGTTGGCATTCGCATGCGTAGAAGTGGCTGCCTGGCGAAACGCCGGGCCCGCCAGATGCAGCGCCAGTTCGATCGCGCCCGCGTCGAGCACGACCCATTCACCGTTGATTTCCTCGATGACTGGCAGGTCGAAATACCGCTGGTAGAACGCCTTCTGCAACGCGACGTCGCGGACGTACAGGATGATGCGGGTCATTGAAAGCGGCACGCGAGGCTCCTCGAAGGGGATGCGCGAATGATGTTGGGTGAACGGCAGTTGAAGGCAGCGTAGGACATCGAGCGACGCAACGACCGTGCAGTATTTGCCTACGCTACGCAGGCACCATCACCGGTGGCGTACCGTCGCCGGTTTCCACCATCTTCACCGCGAATCCGTAGCATTGCGCGATATGCGCGGGCGTCATCACGTCGCGCGGCGCGCCGTGCGCGACGATCGTGCCGTCGGCGAGCATCGCGATCGTATCTGCGTGTCGTGCGGCGAGGTTTGGGTCGTGCACGATAGCAAGCACGCCGAGCCGCCATTCGCGTGCGACCGCGCGCACGGTATCGAGCAGCCGGTGCTGATGTGCGAGATCGAGCGCGGCGGTCGGCTCGTCGAGCAGCAGGTAGCGCGGGCCGCCCTCCATACCGTCGTCGTCCGGCCACAGCTGCGCGAGCACGCGCGCGAACTGCACGCGTGCAAGTTCGCCGCCCGACAGCGTCGTGACATCGCGGCCGACGAGCGCTTCGGCACCCGCGCGTTCGAGCGCGCGCCACGCGATGTCGCGATCGCGGTGCGCGATCACGTGCCGCGCACCGCTGCGCCGCGCATGCGGATAACGGCCGAGCAGCACGATTTCGTCGACGCTGAACGGGAAGGCCGGCTGCGCGGCCTGCGGCAGCACCGCGCGCAGGCACGCGAGTCTTGGCGCGTCGATACGCGCGAGCGGTTCGCCGTTCAGCGTGATGTCGCCCGTCACGCGCACGCCGTTCGGCGCGACGCTGCCGGTCAGCTCGCCGGCGAAGGTCTTCAGCAGCGTGCTCTTGCCTGCGCCGTTGCGGCCGAGCAGCGCGGTCACGCGGCCGGGCTCGATCGACAGCGACAGGTCGCGAAGGATGGCGGTGTGTCGGCGGGCGACGTCAAGATGGTGGGCGGTCAGCATGGTCATCGTGACGGAAGGGTTACCCGCCGAGCGCGCCGCGGCTTTTCCACAGCAGCGCGAGGAAGAACGGCGCGCCGAGCAGCGCGGTCAGCACGCCGAGCGGGATTTCGGCGGGCGCGGCGACCGTGCGCGCGGCGAGATCGGCGGCGAGCGTCAGCAACGCGCCGAGCAGCGCGGCGCCGGGCAGAACGATGCGCTGGTCGGGGCCGCACGCGAGCCGCACGCAATGCGGCGCGACGAGCCCGATGAAGCCGATGATGCCCGCGCACGACACGAGCGCGCCGACCGCGAGCGCGACCGCGACGAGCACGCGCCGCTTCAGCCGCTGCACCGGCACGCCGAGATGCAGCGCCTCGGTTTCGCCGAGCTGCAGCGCGTTCAGCGCATCGCGTTCGCGCGCGAGCAGCACGCAGCCGATTGCGACGCACGGCGCGACGGCCGCCAGCGCGGACCATTGCGCGCCGCCCAGACTGCCGAGACTCCAGAAGGTCAGCGAGCGCAGCTGCGCGTCGTCGGCGACGAATGTCAGCAACCCGATCGCCGCGCCGACCAGCGCGTTGATCGCGATGCCGGCGAGCAGCAGCAGCGGCAGCGCGAGCCGGCCGCGCGATGCGGCGAGCCGGTAGACGAGCGCCGCGACCGCAAGCGCGCCCGCGAAGGCCGCGACGGGCAATGCGGCCGCGCTCACGTGCGCGGCAAATAGGGCGGGGCCGAGCACGATCGCCGTCGTCGCGCCGAGTGCGGCGCCGCTCGACACGCCGACGAGCCCCGGATCCGCGAGCGGATTGCGGAACAGCGCCTGCATCGCGGCGCCGGTCGCGCCGAAGCCGCCGCCGACCAGCAGCGCGAGCGCGACACGCGGCGCACGGATGTCGAGCAGCACCGCGCGGGCCTGCTGAGCGGCTGCATCGCCGCTCAGCGCGGCCCATGCTTGCGCGAGCGGAATGCGGTACGCGCCGACGCACAGCGCGACGACGGACATCGCGCACACGAGGCACGCGAGCGCGGCCAGCGCGAACGGTGCAAAGCGGCGCGACGTGCCGATGCGCGCGGCGCCGGAGCGCGAGGCGGGCGACGGTGCAGGGAAAGGCGAAGCGTGAGCGGGCATCGGGGCGGTCCGGAATCAGGCGAGTGCATCCGACAGGCGTCGGTACAGGGTCGTGACGGCGAGCGGCAGGCGCGGGCCGAACCCGAGCAGGAACAGCGCATCGAGCGACACGACGCGCTGCGCGCGGCCGGCCGGTGTCGCGCCGAAGCCGGGCGTGGCGAGCAGCGCGGTGCGCCCGCCGACGGCCGCGAGCCCTTCGTCGGAGATCAGCACGACGTCTGGTGCGGCGGCCGCGAGCGCCTCGGTCGTCAGCGGCTTGTAGTGATCGAAGCCCTGCATCGCGTTGCGCGCACCCGCGTAGCGGATCATCGCGTCGGCCGCCGTGCGCTGGCCGGCGACGAGTGCCTGGGTGCCGGTATGGTTCAGCACGAACAGCACGCGCGGCGGCTGCGCGCCGCCGGGTGCGCGTACGGCGACCGCGTCGCGCGAGGCCTGCCAGTCGCGATCGAAGCGCTGCAGCAGCGCGGCGCCCGCATTGCGCACGTCGAGCGCCTGCGCGACGCCGGTGATCTTTGCGCGCACCGACTCGACGTCGTGGCGTTCGTCGAACGTCGTCACCGCGACACCGGCGTTTTTCACCTGCGCAATCGCGGTGGGCGGGCCGGCTTCGGCCGACGCGAGCACGAGATCGGGCTGCAGCGACAGCAGCCCCTCGGCCGACAGTGCGCGCTGGTAGCCGACCTTCGGCAGGCGCTTCGCGGCGTCGGGGTACGTGCAGGTCGTGTCGGCGCCGACGAGCCGGTAGCGCGGCGTCTCGGCACCGCCGAGCGCGAACGCGGTTTCCGCGAGCGCGCCGCCGATCACGACCACGCGCTTCGGTGCGGCCTGCGCGGCTTGTGCGAGCACGCGGCCCGGCAGCGCGCCCGCGAGCGCGCCAGCCGCCGCGCTCGCCAGCACCGTGCGGCGCCGCGGATCGAACGATCGCGCGCTCACCGCGCGTCCCCGCGTGCGGCCGGCGGCAGCGTCGCGACGAGCGCGCGCCAGTCGTCGCGTTCGACCTTGCCCGGCTTGCGTTCGCCGAACAGCAGCGCAACGTGGTCGCCCTGCCGGTCGAACAGTTCGAGCGACGTGACGATGCCGTCGCTCGTCGGTTTCTTCACGACCCATGCGGCGGCGATCAGGTCCTCGCGCACATGCAGGTTGAAGCCCGGGTCGAGCACGTTGATCCACGCGCCGACTTCGCGCACGTTCGCGACGGGGCCCGTATGGATCTGGATCATCCCCGCATTGCCGACGAATACCATGATCGGCTGGCCGCTTTGCGCGGCCCGTTCGAGCACGTGGCGCAGCGCACGCGCGGTTTCGACCGGATACGCGTATTGCGGATCGGCGAGGCGCAGCGCCTGCATGCGGCTCACGCCAAAGCGCTGCGTGATGCCGAAAAACTGGTGCGTGTCGGTCATCGCATCCCACGCGGCGCGGAAGCCCGCGACGTCGATCTCGGTGTCGGCGCGCTCGGGCGTCTTCGGCGCGGCGGGCGCGACGTCGAGGCCCGGCTCCTGCGACGGTGCGCGCCAGCGTTCGACGAATGCTTCGTACGCGGCATGGTCGCTGTGCGCGCGCAGGTAGACCTTGTGGATCGCGTGGCCCTGCGCGTCGAAGAACTGCAGGCTCTTCAGCGGGCCGTGCGCGGTCTCGTCGCGCACCGCGAACGCCGACACCCAGTGGCGATAGAAGATCCGCAGGTCGATGTCGCCGAGCGCGAGTCCGACGGGGCCGTCATGGCTCATTTGCGCATATTCGCCGTCCTTTTCGTGGACGGCCGTGTCGTTGCGCGTGAGCGCCATCACGCGGCCGAGGCGCGGCATTTCCTCGAACATCGCCGGAAAGCGCGCGTCGAGCCGCACGACGTGCTCGCCGACGAACGCGGCGAGCGCCTGGCCTTCGCTGACGCCGAGCGCCTGCGCGACGTCGCGGTTGCGCAGCTGGCGCTCGGTCTTGAGCTTGATGAACGCGTCGCGCAATGCGGCGGCCGCGCGGGCCGGGCCGGCCGGTTGACCGGGAAGGGCGGATTGCATCATGTCGGACTCCTTCAAGTAACGGTTGGGGTGGCAGCGCGGGCGTCGCGCATCAGAAATCCACTTTCATGCTGACGGCGACCGTGCGTCCGGGCGACGTATACGCGTCGAGCACCTGCGAATCGGCCGCGATGCCGCGCACGTCCGACCAGTTCCAGTATTTGCGGTCGAACAGGTTGCGGATGCCGATCGTCGCGCTCACGTGCTTGTTGAAGCGGTAGCCGCCGCGCAGGTCGACGATGAACGACGACGGCGGCGTGAAGCACGCCTTGTTCGAACAGTCGGATTTGTCGATGTCCTTGTCGCGTTTCGCGGCCTGGAACAGCAGGTCGGTCTGCACGAACCAGCGCTCGCCCGGCTCGTAGCGCACGCCGAACACGGCCGAGAACGGGTTGACCGTGTTGAGCGGCTGGCTGGCCGCGCCGTCGTTCTGCGTCGAGCCCTTCGTGAACGCCATCGCCGTCTTCAGCGTGATGCCGTTCGGCATCGCCCATTCGGCGCGGCCTTCGAGGCCGTGGATACGCGCGTCGGCGAAGTTCACGTACTGGAATACGGACGGGTCGGTCGGCCGGCCGCTGCCGGCGATCGTCGTGCGCGAGATGAAGTTGCGGTAGCGGCCCGTGAACGCGGCCGCGCTGTAGCGCACGACACCGTAGCCGGTGCCGGCCTTGCCGCGCAGGCCCGCTTCGAACGTATCGCTCGTCTCGGGCTTCAGGTTCGGGTTGCCGATCGACGTGTAGCCGTACACCGGGTTCGAGAAGCTGCTGTTGACCTGGTCGGGCGTCGGCGCGCGGAAGCCGTGCGCATACTGCACGTACGGAATGACCGCGGGCGTGATCTCGTAGAGCACGGCGACGCGCGGCGACAGTTCGTTCGCGCTCGTCGACACGGCCTTGCCGATGAACAGCGGATCGTTTCCGGTCGGGCTCAGCCGGTATGTGTCGAAGCGCAGGCCCGGCGTGACGAGCAGGCGGCCGTAGCCGATCTGGTCCTGCACGAACGCGCCGAACAGCGTGTAGTCGGTGTCGGGGAATGCCTTGTTCGGGAACGCTTCGCCGACGCCCGGCACCGTGCCGTCGCGCAGGTTCGTCACGCGCGACAGGCTGCCGTCGATGCCATACAGCAGCTTGTGCGCGAGCGGGCCTGTCGCGAAGCCGCTTTCGGCAAACGCGGAGCCGCCGAACGTGCGTTCCTTGTACTGGTTGTCGCGCGAGCGCGACTTAAGCGGCGCGCCGCGCGTCTCGAACGCGTATTGATCCTGCTTCGCGTCCTGGTAGTAGAACTGCACATGCGCGGTCTGGAACCAGCGGAACGCGTCGTCGCGGAAGTCGTAGTCGACGCTGAAGCGGTTGCGCTCGAGCCGGTCGTTCGTCGTGAGGCCGAGCGTGGTCGGCGGATTGATCGCGGACAGCACGTCGGTGCTCACGCGCCGCTGCACGGTTTCCGCGGTGAACCTGATCGTGTCGCGCGCGGTGGGCGTCAGCACGAGCTTGCCGAGCAGCGATTCGGAATAGACGTCCTGCGGGTTCGACGTCGTGCGCAGCGTGCTCGCCGAGTTGTTGCCGCCGCGCGTATCGACCTCGTGGCCGCGGCGGCCGTCGGCGATGATCATCCCCTGCACGCGGTCGTTGCCGCCCGCGGCCGACACGGTCGCGCCGATGCTGCGGTCGGCCGAGTCGTAGCTCGGCCGGAACGAGAAGTAATAGGGCTTGTGGTAGATCGACAGCAGGTCGCGCGGATCCTTCGTGATGAAGTTCACGGCGCCGGTCAGGCCGTCGCTGCCGTAGAGCGCCGAGGCCGGCCCGCGCAGGATCTCGATGCGCTTGAGCGTGTCGAGATCGGCGTAGTCGCCGCGCCCCGCTTCGAGCGGCCCGAACGAGAACGCGTTCGGCAGGCGGATGCCGTCTTCCATCAGCAGCACGCGATTGCCTTCGAGGCCGCGGATGTTGATGCTCGAATCGCCGTCGCGGCCGCCGCCGAGCGCGGCGCTGCCGGGGCGGTACGCGGTGCGGCGCACCGTGATGCCCGGCTCGTAGCGCAGCGCGTCCTTGATGTTGGTGGCCTGCTGTTCCTCGAGATCCTCGTCGGTGATCACCGACACCGACGCCGCCGTGCGGCTCGCGGCGGTGGCCGTGCGGGTGGCCGTGACGGTGACAGGGTCGAGCAGCGCTGCATCGCCGCGCTTGGACGCGGCGACGAGGACGGCAGGAGGCGGGGTGGCGCCTTGCGGCGACGAATCGGCGTGAGCCGGGGCGGCGGACAGGCCGAACGCGCCGAACAGCGCGGCGCAGATCGGCCGCCGCGCCAGCGGATAGCAATGCACAGGTGGTCTCCCATTGACGAAAACAAGCCCGAAGGCTGGCTGGGTGACGCGTTCACCTGGCTGGCCCGTCCGCGCGCGGCATGCGGCGAACGGCGAATTGAAAGAAACTGATAACTTTACCAGTGTAAATGAGAATCATTATCAATACAAGGAAGGAAAGCGGCCCGTGCGGGTGAGCGCTTGCCTGCGCGGCCCGAGTGAGCCGCGGCGGGAAATTCGGGAGAAACGCGCAGGCGCGCCGGCGCTAGGCCAGCGCTTCGATGCGGATCAGCAGGTTGCGCGCATGCGCGATGAACGCATCGTGCGTTGCGCGATCGCTGTGGCTTTCGAGGCCCGCCTGTTCGGCGAACGCGATCTGTTCGGTGTAGAGATCGACGAGCGCACGGCGTTCGTCAAGGGGAAGCGCGCGGATCATCGACACGAGCAGCAGTTCCTGCGCGCGAAGCATGCCGGACAGCAATTGAACGTTCATGCCGACCTCCTCGGACGATGCGGCGGCGGGCCGCTCTTTCCATACTAGGCGGTCGGCGTACGCAGCGCAGGCGCGGGGTTCGCGACGATGATGCGGGAAGCCGATTCGATGAAGACGCGTCGGCCCGACGCAACGATGTGCCGCGCGAGCCGATACGCGCCGCGCGCATCCGCGGATCGCGAACCGAAGCGTGCAGCGATGCGAATGGAATCAGCCTGCAGCCGTTGCGGCTTGCGCATCGCGCACGACCTGCGCGACGCGTTCGACGAATTCGGCGTCGACGCTCGACAGCGCTTCGCGCTTGCCGTCGGGCATCTCGACCATCAGGCGATACGTGACGTCCTGCGTGGTCCAGGCGAGATAACCGACGACGGCGAGCATCACGCCGACGACGAGTGCGGCGCTCGATGCGCCGATGCCGCCTGCGATGGCGGCGGCCGCACCGATCAGCGAGATCAGCACCGGAACGACACGGTTTTTCGGAATCTTGACGACGTCGACGTGGCGGATGTCACGCAGCGCGAATACCTGCCCGGCGGCCGACAGGCCGTTGCGCGTGATCATGACGCCGCGTTCGTTGAATGCGTTTTCCATCGTGTGTTGCGTGGACGAAAACGCGCAGCGTAGCAGGTTTCGTTGCCGCGTCAAACGAGACCGACTGCCGCACGATGCGTGCGGGGCGGCCGAAATACGGGAAACGGGGGGAACAGGGAGGCGTTCAGAACTGCAGCCGGCCGTCGCCGTAAAGCCGGCCCGGCACGTGCGATGCAACGACCTCGGCGATCTCTTCGTCGGTCGATTCGGCCGGCACGATCTGGCGCCGCGCGGGCGCGTCGAGATGCATCGTCCATTCGACGAGCCGGTACGGGCGGCCCCACGGGCGCTGCATTGCTACCGATACGCGGCAGCTCTGGACCGGCAGCGAGTGTTGGCACGTCAGAATCGCGTGCAGATGGCTGAAAACGGTATCTTCGATCATCATGGCCTCCGATCCTGTCTTGTGGGCAATCGATGGCGGCGCCGTCGGCATTTAAAAAAAAAGCCGCCGATGCTCAGGCGGCCAACAGGGGGGGTGAGAGCATCCTCTCAGCCCAGAATTAAGCGAAACTTAAAAGCAGATAAAAAAGCGCCCCGCGTGGAGCGGGGCGCTTCTTGCCGTCGTGATCCGCGAGTTAAGCGGATGCTTTAGAACTTGTGACGGATGCCGACGCGAGCGGCGAGCTGGTTCGACGAGCCGTTGCCCGACGTGTTGAAGTAGCTCGTGCTCGAACCGATCTGCGCCTGCACGTTGTTGCCCGACGCCTTCTGGTAGACGACGAGGCCGTACACGTCCGTGCGCTTGCTGAGCGCGTAGTCGAGACCCAGGTTGCCCTGGTTCCAGTGCGCCGAGCCGCCGCTTTGCGTCGCGTTCGTGTACGTGTAGCCGGCTGCTGCCGACAGGGCCGGCGTGATCGCATACTTCAGGCCTGCTTCGTATGCGTTGTAGAACGTGCCCGATGCGCCGCTCGCGAGCGGGGTGAACTGCGTGCGCGTCCACAGCAGCCATGCGGTCGCCGGGCCGAAGATGTAGCGGCCGCCGACGCCATACGTGCGCAGGTCGCGGATGTTGCCCGTGCTGATGTTCGCGATCGTCGTCGAGAACGCCGGCGTCGACTGGCTCGGGAAGCGGATGTCCGTGTAGGCAGCGCCGAGCGAGAACGGGCCGTTCGCGTAGTTCAGGCCGAAGCTGTATGCGCGCGACGAGCCTGCCGTCGTCGTCGTGCCCGACGTCGTGGCCGGTGCGCCGGCGAAGTCGGTCGAGTTCGAGAAGCCGTACAACGCGCCGAACGTGAAGCCCGCGTAGTTCGCGCTCTGGAACTTCACCGAGTTGTTGATGCGGCTGGACGTGAGCTGGTCGACGTCGTTCACGTGGTACGCGTAGTTGCCCGCGACCGTGTTGCCGCCCGTCGAGTAGTTCGAGCCGAGGATGTCGGTCGAGAACGAGTACTGACGGCCGAACGTGACCGTGCCGTATTGCGACTGGCTCAGGCCGACGTAAGCCTGGCGACCGAAGATCGCGCCGCCCTGGCCGATCGTGCCGTTGCCGCTGTTGAAGCCGTTTTCGAGCACGAAGATCGCCTTCAGGCCGCCACCGAGGTCTTCGGTGCCGCGCAGGCCCCAACGGCTGCCCTGGGCCACGCCGTCGTCGTACTTGAACAGCTTGCCCGAGCCGCCGGTGGCGGTCTTGCTGTGGTTCACGTAGCTGATACCGGCATCGATGACGCCGTACAGGGTCACGCTGCTTTGCGCGTGTGCCGTGCCGGCCGTTGCTGCGAGGGCGGCGATGGTCAACAGTTTCTTGTTCAAAGGATTCTCCGAGCGAATGAATGGCGTGTCCAGTTGCGGTTCCGGCGCTCTCTATGGGCGCTTTCACGGACCGGCGGCAACTTTATCGGCGGGCCACGTAATGAATATGACAGCGACTGTCATATGAAGAATGTGTGGTGCCGATGCGACATTGGATTCTGCCCGGTTGTATAGCGGGGAGTTATACCGATTTCGGCTGAGATTCGATCCGGATCGGGAATATGCACATGAAATAAGCTTGGTTGGCGGTGTTCGGGCCCCGTGCCACGATCCGTGCTCCAACAACGACACGGGACAAGAGGACACCATGCGACGTTCGATCCTGACCGGCCTCGGCGCACTCGCCGCGGCGCTGGCATTCGCGGCGCCCGGCGCGCACGCCGACCCGCAAACGCTGAAGATCGGCACGATGAGCGGCCCCGACGCGCAGATCTGGACCGAAGTAACGAAAGTGGCCGCGCGCGAAGGGCTTGCGATCAAGGTCATCGAATTCAACGACTACGTGCAGCCGAACGCGGCGCTCGATTCGGGCGACCTCGACGCGAACGGCTTCCAGCACCAGCCGTTCCTCGACAGTCAGATCAAGCAGCGCGGCTACAGGATCGTCAACGTCGGGCTCACCTACACGGCGCCGATGGGCTTCTATTCGAAGAAGATCAAGTCGCTGAAGGACTTGCCGGTCGGTGCGAAGGTCGGGATCCAGAACGATCCGTCGAACGGCAACCGCGCGCTCCTGCTGCTGCAGAAATACGGGGTGATCAAGCTGAAGCCGGGCGCCGGCACGAACGGCGTGAACGCGACGCCGCTCGACGTCGCCGAGAATCCGAAGAAGATCAGGATCGTCGAGCTCGATGCCGCTCAGCTGCCGCGCGCGCTGCCCGATGTCGATGCCGCGTCGATCAACACCGACTACGCGGTGAAGGCGGGGCTCACGCCGGTGAAGGATGCGATCGCGATCGAGGATCTGCGCGGCCCGTACGCGAACCTGATCGCGGTGCGCGCGCAGGACAAGGACAAGCCGTGGGTGAAGAAGCTCGTCGCGGCCTATGAATCGGACGACGTGCGCAAGTTCATCGACGAGAAGTTCGGCGGCGCGATCGTGCCGGCGTTCTGATCGCCCAGGCGTGCCGCCGCCCGGCCGGATCGCCGGGCATATCGGAAAGCAAATCGCCCGCGCTAGCGGGCGATTGCATTGGTGCGTGTTGGCACGCGTCGGTGCGCGCCGTTACCCGGCGCGCGGGCCGATCTCAGGCCGACAGCAGCGAACCCGTGCGGATCGCGGTCGCGCCGGCGATTCGCGCGACTTCCATGCCGGCCGTCGCGAAGCGCACGATCTGGCGCGCGTACAGCACGCCCGACACGCTGCTCTTCAGCGTGACGACGCGATCGGTCAGCGGATCGACGATGTCGGCCACTTCCTGGCCGGCCTCGATCATCGCACCGACCGGCGTGCGGAACACGATCACGCCGGACACCGGCGCGACGAGCGGATCGGTGCCCGCGAGCGGCGTGGCCGGATGCGCGAGCGGCGGCAGCGGCGCCGGCGTGCCGTCGACGATGCCGCGCTCGGTCAGGTATTCGACGATCGCCTGAGAATCCTTTTCGGCGAACTCGTACGACACGTCGCGTTCGCTGCGTAGTTCCACCGTGACGGAAATCGCGCCGTTCGGGATCGGGAAGCGGTCGCCGAAGCGGTTGCGCAGATCCGACCAGCAGAAGCTGTGGATCTCGTCGAACGGGTTGCCGACCGAGTTCAGCGCGAGCAGCGACGCCTGCGCGTCGAGATAGCGCGACAGCGGCTCGACGTCCGGCCACAGATCGGGATTCGTATAGAGGTGCATCACCGCATCGCTGTCGCAGTGCAGGTCGAGCACGATATCGGCGTCGAACGACAGCTTCTGCAGCGCGAGGCGCTGCGAGTCGAGCTCGGTGCGCGGCTTCTGCTCGTCGAGCGCTTCGCGCATCGCGGCGCGCACGGCGACGAGGTTGCGCTGCGCGTCGTTCGTGAGCCGGCTTTCGACGCGCGGCAGCACGAGCGCCGCGAGATCGTAGAAATTGCGGTTGAAGTTCTGCATCGAGCCGAGCTCGAAGCGGCCGAGGTGATCGCCGAACACGTGTTGCGACAGGCCGATCGGGTTCGGCACGGGCACGATGACGACTTCGCCGCGCAGCTTGCCGGCCGTCTCGAGCGCGGCGATCTTGCGGCGCAGCAGCGCGGCGACCAGCATGCCGGGCAGTTCGTCCGCGTGCAGCGACGACTGGATATAGACCTTCTTGCCGCCGCGCGGGCCGTAGTGGAAGCTCGTGATCTGGCGTTCGGTGCCGACGGCGGGGGAAATCAGCGGATGGGTCTGCGTTTGCATGATGAGGGGAGTGCGGCGCAGCCGCGAATGATCCGGTGTGCGTGGAAGATCGATTGTACGTTGCCTGCGTCGCCGCCATCAAACCGGTGCCGGAGCACGCTGTTTTTCCTTGAGAATCATGAGGTTGGCGCGGAAAAAAAACGGGCTCCTCGCGGAGCCCGTCTGCTTCGAAGCGAATTGCTCGCTTGCTTGCCGTATTACTTGCCGTAGACGTCGAAATCGAAGTACTTCTTCGCGATCTTGTCGTACGTGCCGTCCTTGCGCATGCCGGCGATCGCGCCGTCGATCTTCGCCTTCAGGTCGGTGTCTTCCTTGCGCAGGCCGATGCCGGCGCCGTTGCCGAGCGTCTTCGGATCGTCGATATCCTTGCCGGCGAAATCGAAGCCCGCGCCGCGCGGCGTCTTCAGGAAGCCGATCTCGGCTTGCACCGCGTCCTGCAGCGCGCCGTCCAGACGGCCCGCGATCAGGTCGGCATAGACCTGGTCCTGGTTCTGGTAGGGGACGACCTTCACGCCCTTCGCCGCCCAGTAGGTCTTTGCGTAGGTTTCCTGGATCGTGCCCTGTTCGACGCCGATCGACTTGCCCTTCAGCGATTCGGCCGTCGGCAGCAGGCCGGCGCCCTTCTTCGCGACGAGGCGCGTCGGCGTATTGAACAGCTTCGACGAGAAGCCGATCTGTTCCTGACGCGCCGGCGTCATCGACATCGACGACAGCACGCCGTCGAACTTGCGCGCCTTCAGTGCCGGGATCATCCCGTCGAAGTCGTTTTCGATCCACACGCACTTCGCGTTCATGCGGCGGCAGATTTCGTTGCCGAGGTCGACGTCGAAGCCGACCACCTTGCCGTCGGGGCCTTTCGATTCGAAAGGCGGGTAGCTTGCGTCGACGCCGAACCGCACGGTCGTCCAGTCCTTCGCATACGCGCTGCCGGCCGATACGGCAAGCAGGGCAACGGTCACAGCCGCAAGAATCTTTTTCACTCGGTGACTCCTCGTTTTGTTCGATGGGTGCGCGGTTGTGCCGCGCCATAAGCCTTCGGTCCGGCACGGCTTCGCGCCGGACTGTCCGTTTCGCCCGCCCGATGCGGGCGCGCGACGTGCGGAGATTATCAAGACAAAATACCGGCAGGGCGCCTAGGACAAGCCCCGATACCGGGCCCGGCGGCGGCGCGCGGGGGCGCGCGACCGTTTCAGACACAGGAACGATTCAACCGAGCGTTTCGTTGACCGCCCGCTGCAGGCACGTGACGAATCGAGAAACGGCGGGCGTGGGCAGCATGTCGCGCCGCGCGATGATCGACAGGTCGAAGCGCGGCATGCTTTCGTCGAGTTCGGCCGTGCGGATGCCGAGCGGCGCGACCATCGCGGCGAGCGGGCGCGTGAAGCAGCCGATCACGTCCGAGCGCGCGACGAGCCCGAGCGTCACCGCGAACGACATCGGCGATCTCAGCAGGCGTTTCGGCAGCGGCAGCCCGCGCGCCTCGAACATCCCGACCATCACGCTGTGCGGAAACTGCTCGGCGCCGACGGTGACGATCCACTCGGCGTCGAGCAATTCCTCTAAACGGCGCGCATGCGCGAGCGGGTGGCCCTCGCGCATCACGACGGTGAATTCGGTCGACAGCAGCGGCGATTGCGTGAAATCGCGGTCGAGCGCGGGCACATGGTGCATCGCGGCGATGTCGAGCGTGCCGTTGCGCAATTGCGCGAGCGCGTCGGGCACCGTCACTTCCTCGAGATGCAGGCTGACGTTCGGCATCGACCGGCGGAACGCCGTCACCGCGTGCGGCAGCGCCGTCAGCGCGATCGACGGCATCGTGCCGACCGCGACGCGCCCCGACATCTCGCCTTTCACCTGTTCGACGGCCTCGACCGTGCGGCGGATGTCGCCGAGCAACTGCTCGGCACGCGGCAGCAGCGCATGGCCGCAGGCGGTCAGCTCGACGCCGCGCACGCTGCGCGCGAGCAGTTCCGCGTTGAGCGCCGTTTCGAGTTCGCGGATCGTGTGCGTGATCGCGGGCTGCGTGACGCCGAGTTCGCGTGCGGCGGCGCGCAGGCTCTTGAGATGCGCGGCGGAGACGAATGCCTGGAGCTGCGCGATGTTCAGGGGATTGCGGATGCGGGTCATCGGTCGGGTCCGGTTGGCGCGAAAGGGGCTTTGGCGGGCGAGGTGGCGGGGGCGGCGGCTTCCGGTCGCGATCCTGACGATTGTGCGCGTGGGTTCACGTCGTCGGGGCGACGCATCGGGTGCCGATGCGCAGCGCGAGCGTCATGCGCCAGACCGCGCGCGGAACGCGTGACGATACCGCTGCGGCGACGTGCCGACGATGCGCGCGAACCGCTCGCGAAACGCGGTCACCGAACCGAACCCGGCTTCCGTTGCCACATGTTCGATCGACAGCTCCGTGACTTCCAGCAACTGCTGCGCATGCCTGACGCGCGCGGTCTGCAGCCATTGCCGCGGCGACGTGCCCGTCTGCTCCTGAAAGCGCCGCGTCAGCGTGCGCACGCTCGTCGACGCCTTGCGGGCCATCGCGTCGAGCGTGAGCGGCTTGTGCAGGTTGGCCTGCAGCCAGTCCATCAGGCTTTGCAGCCCGTCGGTGCCGGCCGGCCATTCCGGCGCGATGAACTGCGCCTGCCCGCCTTCGCGGACGCGCGGCGCCACCGCGTAGCGTGCGGCGTCGACGGCGACCGCCGCGCCGTAGTCGGCCTGGATCATGTGCAGGCACAGATCGAGGCCGGCCGCTGCGCCGGCCGACGTCAGGATCTGGCCGTTGTCGATGAACAGCACGTTCGGGTCGACCGTCACGTTGGGGTAGCGGCGCGCGAGTTCGCCGGCCGCCAGCCAGTGCGTCGTCGCGCGCAGGCCGTCGAGCAGCCCGGCTTCCGCGAGCACGAACGCGCCGCTGCAGATCGACGCGATCCGGCAACCGCGCGCGGCCGCCGCGCACAGGGCCGCGATCGCGCGGCGCGACGTCGGCGCAAGCGGCACGGACGTGCCGGGGACGACGATCGTGTCGGCGTCGGCGAGCGCATCGAGACGAAACGCGGGCCGCAGTTCGAACAGGTCGCCGGCGACGCGCGCATGCTCGCTGCACACGCGCACGCGGTACGCATGCTCGACGCCGGGCGAACGCACGCGCGCGAACGTGTCGCATGCGACGCCCAGATCGAACGGGACGACATCGGGCAGAGCGAGGACGGCGACCGTATGCATGGCGTTCGAGGCCGTGGCCAGAATCCGTTTAAAGATGGCATTCTAGCCAATGGATCGGGCCCGTACCACACGCCATAATTGCGGCTGACCAACCCTGAGGGCCCATCGATGAAACAAGACGATCGCAATGCGTTGCGCAACCTGCAGTACCTGTCGCTACTGGAGGCGACCACGCTCGTCGTGCTGGTGTGCATCGCGGTGCCGCTCAAGCATCTGGCCGGTTATCCGGTCGCGGTATCGATCATGGGGCCGATTCACGGCATCGCTTTCGCGATGTACGTGTGGGCGGTCGTCGGCACCGCGTCGAGCGGGCTGTGGAGCAAGGGCGACGTCGCGCGGCTCGTGCTGTCGGCCGTCGTGCCGTTTGCTGGGCTGGCGAGCGCCGGATGGATCGCGCGCAGGCGGCACGCGCAATGATCTACCTGCTGCTCAAGGCCGCGCATGTCGTCGCCGTCGTCACGTTCGTCGGCGGGCTGCTGATGCTGTCCGTCGGCATCCGTATCGCGAACCTCGCCGTGCATCGCGCGGTGCGGCGCTGGGATCGTTCGGTGACGGTGCCCGCGCTCGCGCTCGTCTGGATCACGGGGATTGCGCTCGCGCTGAGCGGACACTGGTTCGGCGCCGCGTGGCTGTCGGTGAAGCTGGCGGTCGTCGTCGCGCTGTCGGCGCTGCACGGGATGCTGGCCGGCACGCTGCGCCGCATGGAACGCGACGATCTCGTCGTCGTGCCCGCGCAATGGCTCGGGCACGCAGCGGGCGCTGTCGTGGTCGCAGCGGGGATCGTCGTCGGGCTGGTCGTGATCAAGCCGTTTTGATGCGTTGGCTTACGCGAGCGCCGTTTCGACGGCCGCCAGCATGCGGCGCCGGATCCACCCGCTCCCCAGCCGGATCGCGAGCCAGTACGGCGTAAACAGCCGCCGCGTCCGTGCGATCGGGCAGTGGATGAAGGTTTCGGTACGCAGAATGTACGCACCCGATGCCAGCCCGACGACTTCGAACCGGAGCACCAGCTTCGCGTCGCGTGGGTCGTCGTGCCGGACGAAGGCCGTTGCATCGGCGATGGCGCGCACGTCGGTCGTCGGGCGCCAGAAGCGTCCGACGAGACCGAGCGACAGCGACGTGTCGTCCCGGTGAAGCAGCGTGAACGTGTGGAAACCGAAACGCGCGCGTTCGCTTCGGGCCGGCCCTTTGCGAAGCGTGTCGACGACGGCCGACGGGAATTCGCGCACCGTCATCAGTGCATCGATGACCGGATCGGCGCGCATGTCGAGCGCCGCGACCGCGTCGATGATGCGGGCCGGCGACGCATGGATCGGCTGCGATTCGTGCACTTCGTGGAAGCCGAACGACGGGATGAACGGCGGCTTGCGCGCCGAGGTCCGGGTGCTCGATTCGGAGACGATGCCGAGCGCGTTCATGGCGGCTCCTGAAGGCAAAGCTCGATCGTAGCACCGGGCGCGAATTCGCGCCGCGCCGCTTCGGCGATGCGCATCGCACCGCGCCGCATCGACAAAAAAAGCCCGGAAACTCGCGTTCCCAGGCGGGAGACCATCAACGATGATGGTGGAGGAGACGTTGTCGTCCTGATGCGCGCCGTCCTTCTGCCGGCGACGTCGCGCACGATCCGCGGTCAGATTGCCCAGCCGCCGAGATAGAACGTGACGAGCACGGCCGCGATCAGCATGGTGCCGACGTTGAGCTTGCGGAATTCGCCGCTCGCAATGCGGCCGATCACGAGCGTCGAGAAGCCGAGCATGATGCCCGTCACGATGTTCGCGGTCAGCACGATGAACACGGCGCACACGAGGCCCGACATCGCGTCGACCATGTCGTCCATGTGCAGCTTGCTCACGCTGCCGAGCATCAGCAGGCCGACGTACATCAGCGCGGGTGCCGTGGCGTACGACGGCACGAGGCCCGCGAGCGGCGAGAAGAACATCACGACGAGGAACAGCAGGCCGACCACGGCCGCCGCGAGGCCCGTCTTCGCGCCGGCGGCCACGCCGACGCTCGACTCGATGTAGGCCGCCGCCGGCGCGCCGCCGAGGAAGCCGGAGAAGATCGAACTGATCGAATCGGCGGTCAGCGCGCGGCCGCCGTTGATGATGCGGCCGTTCTCGTCGAGTTGGCCAGCCTGCCCGGCGACCGCGCGGATCGTGCCGGTCGCGTCGAACACGGCCGTCATCACCAGCGCCAGCACGCTCGGCAGCACGGCCATCGACAGCGCGCCCTTGATGTCCATCGCGCCGATCAGCGACGCATGGCCCGGTGCGCTCAGCGACGGCAGCGCGAAGATGCCGTGGTACTTCACGGCCGGGTCGAACACGAGGCCGAACACCGAGATCGCGATCACGATGAGCAGGATGCCGCCCGGCACGCGACGCTTTTCGAGGCCGAAGATCGCGGCGAGGCCGACGACCGACATGATGACCGGGAGCGCGGTGATCTGGCCGAGCGAGACCGGCAGGCCGGCGCCCGGGTTCTTGATCACCAGGCCGACGTCGTTCGACGCGATCAGCAGCAGGAACAGGCCGATGCCGATGCCGGTGCCGTGCGCGACGCCCGCGGGCAGGTTGCGCAGGATCCACGAGCGCACGCCGGTGACCGAGATGCCCGTGAACACGAGGCCCATCAGGAACACGGCGCCGAGCGCGACCGTCGGATGCAGCCCCTTGCCGAGCACGAGGCCGAACGCGGTGAACGCGGTCAGCGAGATCGCGCAGCCGATCGCGATCGGCAGCTTCGCCCACAGGCCCATCAGCAGCGAGCCGAACGCGGTGGTGAGGCAGACCGCGACGAACACGGCGCTCGTGTCGAAGCCGGCCTTGCCGAACATGCCGGGCACGACGAACACGGAATAGACCATCGCGAGGAACGTGGTCACGCCCGCAATGATTTCGCGGCGCTGCGTGCTGCCGCGCGACGAAATGCCGAAGTACCGGTCGATGACTCCCGTGGTGCCAAAGTCAGTTTCTTCCGCGCCGACGCCGACCGTCGGCTGCACCGGGGTATCACTCATGAGCTTGCTCCTTTATCAGCATGCTGAAACGGCCCGTGGCGAGCCGTCGTCAGGGTGTCTCGAATCTGGTTGGAATTGTCGGCAACGTCGTGGGGACGAATGACGCGTGATCCGTGTCGTCATGCGCGCATCGAAACGATCGCGAGCGTGTCGCGTCGTACCGCGCGTTGTGTTGTCGACCCCGTCACGTGTGCTTTGCCGTAGCGAAGGTTAGGCGAACCGCCCATCACGTCCCATTGGGGGAAGAGCATGCAGCGCATGTCGCAGCGCTTATATCGGCGTGAAACGGGGCTTCGTCGTGCCGGAACGCGTGTATACGCCTAGTTCGAATCCGTTAAGGCGACTATTTGAACGCGGGGTCGGCGGGCAGGGCGGCAGCGGGTGGTGCATCGGGTATTACGAAAGTCTTTCGTCGTGGCCGGTCCCGTCCACGCGTCAATTGTGCGCGAGACGCTCGAGGTACGCGCAAAACATGTCGCCCATGGCCGCCGAATACGCATCGATTTCCGCGGGCGTGCGCTCGCTTTCCGAAAACGCCTTGCCGGCCGTGGCGAGCGTGGTGGTGATCAGGTCGCATGCGAGCGCGCGCGTGGCGTCCGGCGCATCGGGCAGCGCCTCCCGCATGAACGCCTGGAAGATGCGGTTGCCGGCCGCTTTTGCTTCCCGCGCCTCGGGCGCGTCGCGATAGAGCGGCGCGGCGTCGTCGAGCGCGATGCGCATGCGCGCCTCGTCGCATTCCGAACGGATGAACGCGTGGACGGCCGTGCGCAGCCGCTCGGGCGGCGTTTGACGCGCATCCTCCAGCATGCCGCGCAGCATCTCGGATGTCTGCCGCCATTCGTCGTGCTGCAGCCGGAACAGCACGGCCGCCTTGTTCGGGAAGTACTGGTACAGCGAACCGACGCTCACGCCGGCCCGCTCGGCGACGCGCGCCATCGTGAAGCGCTGCGCGCCTTCGCTCGCCAAAACCTGAACAGCGGCCTGGAGGACGTCTTCGACGAGACGCGTCGAGCGGGCCTGCTGGGGCTGTTTGCGCGTGGCGATCCGGGTGTTTCGGCGGTCGGTCATGAGCGGTTTGCCAATGCGAATAGTAAAACCTGAATAGTTCGTCATATTCTAATCGGGTGCAACGACGCACTCAACCCGATACCGGAGATTCGCATGACCACCCTGATTCTCGACCCGCTTGCCTCGCTGCTGGAGCGCCTGTTCGACGAGGCCGACGCGTCGTCGCCCGCGACGAGCCCGGACTTTGCCGACCTGTCGCACGACGAGCACGCGCGGCTGATGCGCAGCAAGACCGACTACGCCGATTTTTATGCGCGCCTGAAGGATTACCCGCTCGCCGTATCGCGCGAGACGGGCACGCTGCTGTATATGCTCGCGCGCAGCCGTGGCGCGCGGGCGATCGTCGAATTCGGCACGTCGTTCGGCATTTCGACGCTGCATCTCGCGGCCGCGCTGCGCGACAACGGCGGCGGCCGGTTGATCACGAGCGAGTTCGAGCCGTCGAAGGTCGTGCGCGCGCGGGCGAACCTGACGGCCGCCGGGCTTGCCGATCTCGTGGAGATTCGCGAAGGCGATGCGCTGTGCACGCTGGCCGCCGACCTTCCGGATACGGTCGATCTGCTGCTGCTCGATGGCGCGAAGGCGCTGTATCCCGAGATACTCGCGCTGGTCGAACCGCGGCTCGGGGCGGGTGCGTTCGTCGTCGCCGACAACGCGGAATACAGCCCCGACTATCTCGCCTACGTGCGCGCGCCGGAAAACGGCTATCTGTCGGTGCCGTTCGGCGGCGATGTCGAGCTGTCGATGCGGATACGCTGACGCGCGCGCATCATTTCGTAGCCTGAACGACGACGATGAAGATGCCACGTATCCAATCCATAAATGCAGGATAACTGATCAAATGGACGGGCTGCGAGCAACCTGAAGGCGGCGTCCGCGCTTGGGGGCGCCGCCGCGCGTTACTTCAGGAACACGTATCGCGCGAAATACGGAAAGCGGCCGATCGCATGCTCGGTCGCGCACGTCGCGGCCGGCGGCGTGCCGCCCGCGGTATCGAGCCGTTGCACGAAGCGCACGTCGGCCAGCGTGCCGGTTGCGGCCGGCGTCGCGGCGAGCAGCAGTTGCGGAATGCTGTTCGGGCGTGCGCTCGGCGCTTCCGCGAGCTTCTTGCCGGTGATGCGGCTGCCGTCGAGCGCTTCCCACGACGGCCCCGCGCCGTGCCGGACGACGAGCGTGCCGCCGGCATCGAACAGCATCGCCTCCGGGCGCTGGAATGTCCACGCGAGCCGGTGTTCATTGTCGTATTCGCATGCGTAGATCTGCACGCCGGTCGCGGTCGTCGAGAGCACGGGCGTCGCTGGCTCGGGCGGCGCGAGACCGGCCGCATCGTCGGCATAAGCCGGCAACGTGAAAGCCGAGAAGGAAAGGCCGGCCGCGAGGGCCAGCAGCATGTCGCGTTTCGGGGAACGGCTTGGCATGGCGGGGCGTCCTTTCGGGTCGGGTGACGATCGTGCGGAGTCGATCCCGTAAACGCTAGACGCCGATTGCGCAGGCTGCAATTCGGAAATGGCAATCGCGGCGATAGTCGCCGCGATTGTGACGGAATGGCTGTGCGCGGCCGCCCGTCGCGGCGGTCGCGCGGAAGCGGCTCAGGCCGCGCCGGCCGGCGTCGGCGCGTGCTCGGCGATCAGGCGCTCGGCCTTCAGCGCGTCCCACAGTTCGGACGGAATCGGCGCCGCGGCCAGCCGCAGGTTCTCGTCGATGCGATCGGGCCGGCTCGCGCCGGGGATCACGGCGGCGACGGCCGGGTGCGCGAGCGAGAACTGCAGCGCCACCGCGCGAACGTCCACACCGAAGCGCTCGCCGATCTGCCGGATGCGCGCGACGCGATCGAGCATGTCCTGCGTCGCCGGCTGATACTCGAAGTGGGTGCCTCCGGCGAGCACGCCGGAATTGTACGGACCGCCGACGATGATGCCGAGCCCGCGCGCGACGCTTTCCGGCATCAGCCGTTCGAGTGCGCCCGCATGGTCGAGCAGCGTGTAGCGGCCGGCGAGCAGGAAGCCGTCGGGATCCGAGCGTTCGAGTGCGAGCTCGCACGGCTCGACGCGGTTCACGCCGAGGCCCCAGCCCTTGATGACCTTCTCGTCGCGCAGCCGCGTGAGCGCCCTGGCCGCGCCTGACATCGCGACGTCGAACACGTCGAGCCAGCGCTCGCCGTGGAAGTCGATGGCCGGATCGTGGATCCACACGGTGTCGAGCCGGTCGGTGCGCAGCCGCTCGAGGCTCGCTTCGATCGAGCGCAGCGTGCCGTCCTCGGTGTAGTCGTAGACGATCTTGTTCGGCAGGCCATGGCGAAACAGGCCGCCCTTCTCGCCGAGATCGCGCTGCGACGCGTCCTCGTGTTCGTCGAGGACCAGCCGGCCGACCTTCGTGCCGAGCGAATATTCGTCGCGCGGACGGCCTGCGAGCGCTTCACCGAGGCGCAGCTCGGCGAGGCCCGCGCCATACAGCGGCGCGGCGTCGAAGTAGCGGATACCGCTTTCCCAGGCCGCATCGACCGTGGCCAGTGCTTCTTCGTTCGGGATGTCGCGATACATGTTGCCCAGCGGCGCCGTGCCGAAACCCAGGCGGGAAGGGAGCGTGATTCTCATGTCGGATTCCTGTGGATCGTTCACGCGGCGGCTTGCGCGAGCGTCGGATAGTCCGTCAGGCCCTGTGCGCCGCCGCCGAACAGCGTGTTGCGGTCGTGCGGCGTGAGCGCGGCGCCGGTGCGCAGGCGCTCGGGCAGGTCCGGGTTCGCGACGAACGGGCGGCCGAAGGCGACGAGGTCGGCCCAGCCGGCGGCGATCGCTTCGCGCGCGCGCTCGGCGGTGTACGCGCCGGCGTAGATCAGCACGCCCGGGTACGCGGCGCGCAGTTGCCGCTTGAATTCGACCGGCATCAGCGGCGCGTCGTCCCAGTCGGCTTCCGCGATGTGCAGGTAGCCGACGCCGAGCTCGCCGAGCAGCTTCGCGGCGGCGAGGTAGGTCGTTTCCGGATCGTCGTCGACGCAGCCGTTCAGCGTGGTCAGCGGCGCGAGGCGGATGCCGACGCGCGACGCGTCGCCGGTGCCTTCGATCAGCGCCTGCGCGACTTCGCGCAGGAAGCGCAGCCGGTTTTCCAGCGAGCCGCCGTACGCGTCGGTGCGCGTGTTCGCATTCGAGTCGATGAACTGGTTCACGAGATAGCCGTTCGCGCCGTGCAGTTCGACGCCGTCGAAGCCGGCTTCGATCGCGTGGCGCGCGGCGGCGCGGTACTGGCCGACGATCTCGCGGATCTCGTCGATCGTCAGCGCGCGCGGCTCGGACGCCTGCACGAAGCCCGGCGTGCTGCCGTCTTCACCGGCGATGAACACGTTCACGCCCTTCGCCTGGATCGGCGACGACGACACGGGTTGCCGGCCGCCGAGCAGGCTCGTGTGGCTCAGCCGGCCGACGTGCCACAGCTGCGCGAACATGCGCCCGTGCGCGGCATGCACGGCGTCCGTCACCTTGCGCCAGCCGGCGACCTGCGACGGCGTGTGAATGCCGGGCGTCCACGCGTAGCCCTTGCCGAGCGGCGCGATATAGGTGCCTTCGCTGACGATCAGGCCCGCGCTCGCGCGCTGCGCGTAATACGCGGCCATCAGTTCGTTGGCTTCGTCGCCGGGCTGGCTCGCGCGCGAACGCGTCATCGGCGGCATCACGATGCGGTTCGGCAGCGTCAGCGTGCCGAGTCGCAGCGGTTGAAAAAGCGGATCCTGGGTCATGGTGAATTCCTGTCGGTGCCGCGGCCGGCCGGCCGCGGACGGGTCGATTGAGGGTGCGGCGCGCTTAGTCCCACTTCGGCGCGAGGCCGGCCGGGTCGACTTCGCGGCCGTTGCGGTCAAGCGCGGCGATCTGCGCCATGTCTTCGTCGGTCAGGCGCAGCGTCTGTGCGAGCAGGTTGCTCGCGAGGTTCTCGCGCTTCGTCGACGACGGAATCACCGAGTAGCCGAGCTGTAGCGCCCACGCGAGTGCGACCTGTGCGGGCGTCGCGTGATGACGTTGCGCGATCGCGCCGATCACCGGGTCGCCGAGCACCTTGCCGTACGCGAGCGTCATGTACGACGTCACGTGGATGCCTTCGCCGTTCAGGAATTCGACGAGCTTGCGGTTCTGCAGGTACGGGCTCAGTTCGATCTGGTTCGTCGCGATCGCATCCTTGCCGACGGCCGCGATCGCTTCCTTCGTCAGTGCGATGTTGAAGTTCGAGATGCCGATCTGGCGCGTGAGGCCCTTTGCCTTCGCATCGGCCAGCGCGGTCATGAACGTGTCGAGCGCGACGCCGTTGTCCGGGGCCGGCCAGTGGATCAGCGTCAGGTCGACATGGTCGGTGCGCAGCTTGCGCAGGCTTTCTTCGAGGCTCGGCACGAGCTTGTCCGGCGCGTAGTTGTCGACCCAGATCTTGGTGGTCAGGAACAGGTCTTCGCGGCGCACGCCCGATGCGGCGATCGCTTCGCCGACTTCGGCTTCGTTGGCGTAGATCTGCGCGGTGTCGATCGCGCGGTAGCCGACCTCGAGGCCGTTGCGGACCGAGTCGACGACGACCTGGCCTTGCAGGCGGAAGGTGCCGAGGCCGAATGCGGGAATCTTGCTCATCGTGTGCTCCTGGGAGAGGGGAACGGTTGCGGTATGCGAGTCATTCTGGCGTTTGAGACTGATGAGATAAACGCCTTTAGAGGTCAAAAATATTTGATTTGAATTCAAATATCGATCGTGAACCGGGCCCGCTGAGGGCCGTTGCCGGCCTTATGCGACGTGTGTTCGCGCGCCCGCGTTCGCGTTCGCATTCGCATGGAACGCCGGCAGCACGTCCGCTGCGATCTCGGCCATCGTCTCGTCGAGCGGACGGCGGTTGCGGCGGAAATGCAGGCCGATGTGCCGCACGCCGGCGTCGCGCATCGCAGCGAGTTCCTCGGTCAGCGCGATGCGTCCCGCGCGGGCGCCGAAGCGGTGCCGCTGCAGCGGTTCGTGCGGATCCTCCGCGAGGTCGAGATGGATGAAGCTCACGTACGGCTTGTCGCCTGCCACCGCGCGCCAGTTCGCGGCGCGCTGCGCGTGGTCGGCCGGCGTGCCCGGATACGCGAGGCAGCCGTCCATGTGCTCGCCGATCCACGCGGGCGTCTGCTGCGCGAGGCCCGCGACGAGCAGCGGCACCGGCGAACGGGCGGCCGGCAGCACGTCGAGGCCGGGCGGCAGGTGTCCGCGCGCGCCGTCGCGCAGCAGCGCGATCTGGTCGCGGAAATTCGCGCCGCGCGATGCGAAGTCGCGGCCGAACAGCGGATATTCGACCGGCCGGTCGCCGCTCGCGACGCCGAGCAGCAGGCGGCCGCCGCTCAGTTCCTGGATCGTCGCGGCCGATTTCAGCGTCAGCAGCGGTTCGCGCAGCGGCAGCACGACGGCCGCCGTGCCGAGCAGGATGTCGCGCGTGATGCCGGCGAGGTAGCCGAGATACGAGAACGTTTCGAACACCTGCGCGGCGTCGCCGAACGACGGGTCGTACACCGGCACGTCGCGCACCCAGAGCGCGCGGAAGCCGAGCGTGTCGGCCAGTTGCGCGAGCTCCGCGTGGATTTCCAGGTTGGGCACGCCGGGGCGGCGGCCGTCATGCTGGCGCTTCGCGTCGCCGGCCGGCGACCAGTCGTTGTCGAGCGGCAGTTCGATACCGACGCTGAAGCCGCCGTCGGCGAGTTTGTCGAGTGAAGTGGACATCGTCGGGCTCCGTTCAGATCGCGCGCAGGCTGCCTTCGAGCCGGTAGAAATCGAGCGACGGCGCGGTGAAGAACGAGCGCGATGTGCCGGCGGCGAAATCGTCGATATGCACGACCGTCGCGCGGTCGGCTTCCTGCCACGAGATTGCGTAGGTCTCGCCGGCGATGTGCTGCCACGTGCAGGCGACTTCGCCCTTCGCGCCGGCGTATGCGCCTTCGGTGATCTCGTAGCGCATGCGGCGGCCGTCCTCGTCATACGCGTTGAGCGCGGCGAGGCCGTCGTAACGGACTTCGAATGTCTTGCCGGCGAACGGCGGACGCTGGGTCGATGCGTTCATGCTGATCAGCTCCTGCAAAAAGATGTGACGTTCAATGGGCGAGTTCGACGGGTTCTGCCGTGCGTGCCGGCAACCCTTGGTGGCGGTCGAGACGGCCGCTCAGCGCGGTGAGCGCGAACGCGCCGAGCGTGACGACCGCGGCGATCCACGGCGTGTGGCCGAGGCCGACGTTCGCGACGATCAGGCCGCCGAGCGACGAGCCGCCGGCGACGCCGAGGTTGAACGCGGCGATGTTGAAGCCCGATGCGACGTCGGTGGCGTCCGGTGCGAAGTGGCGCGCCTGCTTGACGACATACACCTGCAGCCCCGGCACGTTGCCGAACGCGACCGCGCCCCACGCGAGCATCGTCAGCACCGCGAGCCATTTGACGTGGATCGTGAAGGTCAGCGCGAGCAGCACGATCGCGAGCAGCAGGAAGATCCGCTTGAGCGCCTTCACGGGGCCGACGGCGTCCGCGAGCTTGCCGCCCCACACGTTGCCGAACGCGACCGACACGCCGTAGCCGACGAGCACGAGGCTCACCTGCGACGGCGTGAAGCCGGCGATCTGTTCGAGCAGCGGTGCCATGTACGTGAACGCGATCAGCGAGCCGCCGTAGCCGACGGCCGTCATCGCATAGACGAGCAGCAGGCGCGGCTGCGCGAGCACGCGAAGCTGGCGGGCGAGCGGCGCCGGCGGCGTTTGCGGCAGCGCGCGCGGCACGAATGCGACCGCGCCGAGGAACGCGACGAGGCCGAACAGCGCGACGATCAGGAACGTCGCGCGCCAGCCGAAGTGCTGGCCGATGAAGGTGCCGAGCGGAATGCCGGCGACGAACGCGACGGTCATCCCGCTGAACATCGTCGCGATCGCGCTGGCGGCCTTGTCCTTCGGCACGAGCGTGGTCGCGATGATCGAGCCGACCGAGAAGAACACGCCGTGCGCGAGGCCGGTGAGGATGCGCGCGACGATCAGCGATTCGTAGCCGGGCGCTTGCCATGCGACGAGGTTGCCGACGGTGAAGAGCGCCATCAGCGCGGCGAGCAGCGTCTTGCGCGGCACGCGGCCGGTGAGCGCGGTCAGGAGCGGCGCGCCGATGGCGACGCTCAGCGCGTACAGGCTGACGAGCAGCCCGGCCGACGGCAGGCTGACGCCGAGGTCGGCGCCGATCGTCGGGATCAGCCCGACGATCACGAATTCGGTGGTGCCGATGGCAAAGGCGCTGATGGTCAGCGCAAGCAGGGCGAGTGGCATGATGGGATCCTGGTTCCAGTAAGGATGGATCGCAGTGTGCCGCCTTTACTTTTGCTGAAAAACTGGTCTATAAACCAAATTGTTTTGATTTCAAATCAACAATGAAAATCACGCTCGACGAACTCCAGGCCTTTGCCGCCGTGGTCGACACCGGTTCGATCACCGCTGCCGCGCAGCAGCTCGACCTCACCGTGTCGGCGGCGAGCCGCACGCTCGCGCGGCTCGAGGAGAAGCTGAAGACCACGCTGCTGCGCCGGACCACGCGCCGGCTCGAGCTGACCGAGGAAGGGCGCGCATTCCTGCAGGACGCGCGCGCGATCATCGAGTCGGTCGAGAATGCGGAAGAGCAGATGCTCGCGCGTCGCGAGATGCCGTCGGGGCGCCTGCGCGTCGACGCCGCGACGCCGTTCATGCTGCACGTGATCGTGCCGCTCGTGCGCGGCTACCGCGAACGCTTCCCGAAAGTCGAACTGGAGCTGAACAGCAACGAAGGAATCATCGACCTGCTGGAGCGGCGCACCGACGTCGCGATCCGGATCGGCCGCCTGAAGGATTCGACGCTGCACAGCCGGCGCATCGGCAACAGCCGGTTGCGCATCCTCGCGAGCCCCGCGTATGTCGAAGCGCACGGCCTGCCGCGCAAGGTCGAGGATCTCGGCAGGCACACGCTGCTCGGCTTCACGCAGCCCGAATCGCTGAACGTGTGGCCGATCCTCGGCACCGACGGCGAACCGTGCCGGATCGAGCCGGGCATCTGGTCGTCGAGCGGCGAGACGCTGCGGCAGCTCGCGCTGGACGGCGCGGGCATCGTCTGCCTGTCGGATTTCATGACCGCGCAGGATCGCGAAGCGGGGCGGCTCGTGCAGCTGCTCGCGCGCCAGACGCTCGACGTCGAGCAGCCGATCCATGCGGTGTACTACCGCAATACCGCGATCTCGTCGCGGATCGCGTCGTTCGTCGATTACATGATCGAGGTGCTGGGCGGCGGTGGCGGCAGCAGCGGCAGCGATGCGCCGGCGCGGCGCAAGGCCGCGTGGCTGGAGCCGCGCTAGCGGCTGCGGGCGGCTTGCGGGGAAGACGGGGCGGGCATACGCCCCGATTGGCCCGGCGTGCCGCGCGGCGGCACGCCGTCGTGCTGCGGTTACGCTTCTTCGGACCAGGACATGCCGTCGCGCGCGAGCAGCGCCGACGAGGCCGCGGGCCCGAACGTGCCGGACGTGTACAGGCGCGGCCGGTCGCCGAGCTGCTTCCAGCCGTCGAGGATCGGCTCGACCCACGACCATGCGGCTTCGAGCTCGTCGCGGCGCATGAAGTGCGTGAGGCGGCCGCGGATCACGTCGATCAGCAGCCGTTCGTACGCTTCCGCGCGCCGTTCCGGAATCGCCTGCTGCAGGTCGAGGTTCAGGCTGACGGGCACCATGTTCATGCCGCTGCCCGGTTCCTTCGCGAGCATCTGCAACTGGATCGACTCTTCCGGCTGGAGCTGGATCACGAGGCGGTTGCCGTAGTGGCGCGGGCCGGTCGGGATGATCGAGAACGGCATGTCCGCGAACTCGATCACGATTTCCGACTGGCGGCGCTGCAGCCGCTTGCCCGTGCGCAGGAAGAACGGCACGTTCGCCCAGCGCCAGTTGTTGATGTGCGCGCGCAGCGCGACGAAGGTTTCCGCGCGGCTGTCCGCCGGCACGTTGTCTTCCTCGAGATAGCCCTTGACCGGCTGGCCGTCGACCGCGCCGGCCGTGTATTGGCCGCGCACCGTGTCGCGCGCGACGTCCGACAGCGCCATCGGCCGCAGCGAGCGCAGCACCTTCAGCTTCTCGTCGCGCACCGCGTCGGGGTCGAGCGACACGGGCGGCTCCATCGCGACGATGCACAGCAGCTGCAGCAGATGGTTCTGCACCATGTCGCGCAGCGCGCCGGTATGGTCGTAGAAGCCCGCGCGGCTGCCGACGCCGACCGTTTCCGCGACCGTGATCTGCACGCTGCGGATGTTCGGCGCCTGCCACAGCGGCCCGAAGATCGGGTTGCCGAAGCGCAGCACCATCAGGTTCTGCACGGTTTCCTTGCCGAGATAGTGGTCGATCCGATAGATCTGCGATTCCTCGAAGTGCTTGCCGACCGCATCGTTGATCGCCTTCGCGGATGCGAGATCGTGGCCCAGCGGCTTTTCGAGGACGACGCGCGAGCGCACGTCGACGAGGTGCGCTGCCGACAGGTTGTCGCAGATCGTCGTGAACAGCTCCGGCGACGTCGACAGGTAGAACACGCGGATCGCGTCGCCGCGCGCCGCTTCGGCGAGGCGCAGGTAGTCGTCCGGCGCGTTCACGTCGATCAGCACGTACTTGAACAGGTCGAGGAAACGGCTCCACGCGTCGGCGTTGAACGCCTTCTCGTCGATGAACGGGCGCGACTGCTCGTCCATGAACTTGCGATAGCCGTCGATGCCCCAGTCGCGGCGGCCGACGGCGATGATGCGCGTCTCGGGCGGAAGGTTGCAGTGCAGGTGCGCCATGTACAGCGCGGGCAACAGCTTGCGGGCGGCCAGGTCGCCGCCGCCGCCGAAGATGATCATGTCGACGGGCCGGTCGGCCGCGGTCTGGGTAGGCTGATTCGTCATGAGTGGTTCGCGGTTTGAAACGGGGAACGTGAAACGAACGTCGAAGGCATCGGGCGCCGGATGGCCGGCACCGGTACGGCAAAACGATAATAGTGCACGGTTTTGATGGATTGCGTGTGCGTTCCCCCAAGATGTAACAGGGCTTGCGTTCCGTCGGGCGGCCTGATTATGATTGAGTGCTCACTCATTAAAGGAGTCGAACGTGGCCCGACCGCGCAGTCCCGACAAGCACGAAGCCATCCTCGCCGCCGCCGCCCGCGCGCTCGCCGAGGACGGCGCGACCGCGACCACCGCACGCATCGCGCGGCTCGCCGGCGTGGCGGAAGGCACGGTGTTCACGTACTTCGAGACCAAGGATGCGTTGCTGAACGCGCTGTACCTGAGCCTGAAGGCCGACATGCGCGAAGCGATGATGACCGGGTTTCCGGAAGGCGCGCCGGCCGAGCAGGCCGTGCGGCACGCGTGGAACGGCTATGTGTCGTGGGGCGTCGCGAATCCGGACGGGCGGCGCGCGCTGCAGCAGCTCGGCGTGAGCGGACGCATCGACGACGTGCATCGCGCGGCCGGCGCCGAAGGTTTCGGCACGATTCGCTCGCTGTTGCAGGAGCAGATCGTCGCGTCGGGCGGGCTGACGGCCGATGAAGCGCACGCGTTCTGCGCGGCGCTGTTTACGTCGATCGCGGAAACGGCGATGGAGTCGGTCGCGCGTGATCCGGCGCGGGCCGATGCATACCGGGAAGCCGGGTTTCGTGCGCTGTGGGCTGTGCTGCACGCGGTGTGAGCGTGACGCGAACGATGTGACGGAAGGGGTGGCCGCCGTGGGCGGTGCGTGTGCGGTACGGCGGAAGGCAGGACGGTTTCAGGCAGGGCGACGCATCGCACGAATCATCGATGCATCGTCGATATTAATGAGTGAGTAATCATTCATTTTCGTGGTTTCATCTTTTCGAGGAGTGGAAAAATGTCGAAAGTCTGGCTGGTAACAGGGGCCGCGCGCGGCCTGGGGCGAGCGATTTCGGAAGCGGTGCTGGCGGCGGGCGACCGGCTGGTGGCCGGTGCGCGCGATCCCGCGCGGCTGGCCGATCTGGCAGCGCAATACGGCGACCGGCTGCTGCCGGTGGCGCTCGACGTCACCGACGAAGCGGCGGCCGCGCAGGCCGTCGCGGCGGCACGCGAAGCGTTCGGACGCATCGACGTGCTGGTGAACAACGCGGGTTACGGCCATACGGCGCCGTTCGAGCAGATGGGCGCCGACGACTTCCGCGACCAGATCGAAACGAACCTGTTCGGCGTGATCAACCTGACGCGCGCGGTGCTGCCGACGATGCGTGCGCAGCGCGCGGGCCACATCTTCCAGGTATCGTCGGTCGGCGGGCGTACGTCGACGGCCGGTTTGTCCGCGTATCAGGCGGCGAAGTGGGCGGTCGGCGGGTTCAGCGACGTGCTGTCGAAGGAAGTCGCGCCGTTCGGCGTGCGCGTGTGCACGCTCGAGCCGGGCGGGATGCGCACCGACTGGGCCGCGCAGGCGAAGCGCAGCGTCGACGGCCTGCTGCCCGACTATCAGCCGTCGGTCGGGAAGATTCTCGAGCTGTACGGCGCATATGCCGGCCACGAGGTCGGCGATCCGGCGCGGGTCGCGAAGCTGATCGTCGAGCTGTCGCGGCGCGACGACGTGCCGATGCGCCTGCTGCTCGGCGGCGATGCGCTGTTCGTGTGCGAGCAGGCGGAAACGCAGCGCGCGGAAGAAGCCGCCCGGTGGCGGGATGCGACGCTGTCCACGCAGTTTCCGGATGCGAAGCTGCCGGAGGGGCTGGAAGCGTTGAAGCGCGTGTAATGAGCACGGCTATGCGCCGCTCGCGCGGCTGCTCCGTTGGGTCGGGCCGTGCGTAACGGCAGGCCCGATGCGAGCGGCCGGGCAATCGGCTGCCGGCCATCTGTCGATCACACGCCCGCCCCGACCCAACGGAGCAGCCGCGCACCGTACGACGCACTTGCGATCAGCAGGACAATTGTCAGTCCGACGTTCCACGCGAGAATCATCATCGTGGCGTCGAGCGGATGATAGAGCGATAGCGCGACCGCCGTCATCGCGGAGACGGCAACGCTTCCCGCCATGACCACGGGCACCGGCGCGAGACGTGCGGCATGGCGCAGCATGATCAGCAGCGTCAACGAAAGCGGCACACCGGTGAGCACGAGCGTCGCAAAACAGCGGGCTGTTTCGCCCGGCGACAGGCCGTCGGGGCCGATTTCGACCCAATTCGTCAGGCAACCGTAGCCGATCGTCGAGATCCAGACGAACAGAGCCGGCGACGGCAACAGAAGCCATCGCAGCGAGCGCCCCGGCACGCTCGCGATGAACGCGCCGATGGCGGCCAGAATTCCTGTTGCCGCCGCCGCTGCGATGCCGGTGACGAACGCCCGCTCGTGCAGCTTCAACGACAGATCCGGCCGCAAGCCGTGCGCGACGGCGATGGCAAGGAGCAGCAGCGCCGCGAACGTCAGCCAGCCTGTTGCCCGCCACAGCGGCCGGCGCAGCGGGCGGACCGGCGTGCTGTCCGCTACCAGCGATTCGATCAGTTCGGAGGTCGGCCGTATCATTCAGCTGTCCCTTTTCTCGCCAGCAATTTACGTAATGTCTTGATCCCGCGATGGACCGCGACCTTCAGGGCGGCAACCGTCATGCCGCTCGCGACGGCCGCTTCCTTCAACGACATTTCCTCGAGTTTGAGCATCCGGATCGCGTCGCGCTGGCCCTGGGGTAACCGGGCAAGCGCGTCGCGCAGCACCTGCGCATCGGCTGCCTCCTCCATAAGATTCGCTCCGTCGCCGGCCAAGGTTTCGTGGTCGGGGTCGAGCGACATCTCGCGTGATGCCGCACGGCCCTGGCGACGCAGCGCGTCAACGATGCGGCGACTCGCTATCGATACCAGCCACGGCCCGAATGGCCGCTCGGGCGCGTAGGTGTGGCGCACTTGATGAAGGGTGATCAGTATGTCCTGCACCACATCCTCGACGGCATCGGGGTGGACACCGTGGCGTGCAGCAAGTCGCCTCAAGTACGGGGTGACGCTCTCGAGCAGCCGGCGGTAGGCGTCCCGGTCGCCGATCTGTGCGCACGCCATCAGCATCGACCAGTCGGGCGATCCGTCCTCCCGAATCGCCGCCCGTCCGCTACCTGCCTCGGGCCCGGCTGCCGGCCGGACCAGACGGATACGCCTTGCACGATGGCTTTCGTCGTCGGTCATTTCCAAGGTATCCCGCTACAAGGTCCGGCGCAGAAAATTTTCCGGCGCGCTGCGTAACCTTTGGTCGCCGCGGAGCGAATTTTCTGACAAGGTCGCGCACCGGCGATCTCTCGATCTTCAGGAGAAGACACCATGAGCAAATCCGCCTTAGCCGTTTCCTCCCTGTCAGCCGCGATCGGACTTGCGCTTGCCATGCAAGCCGCTCCGGGACAGGCGCAGGGTATGAAGGATATGAGCAATATGCCCCAGGTCGTCAAGGACAACATGGCGAAGATGGCGCAGAACCATCTGGAAAAATGCTACGGCGTGAACGCGGTCGCCAAGAACGACTGCGCCGAGGGCGCGCATTCGTGCGCGGGGCAGGCCACGCAGGCTCGTGATTCGAAGTCGTTCGTGCTGTTGCCGGCCGGCGATTGCGGCAAGATCGCCGGCGGCAAGCTCAAGGCCGGTTGACGGCCCGCCCCATCATGAGCGTATCCGCGCCGCATCGCCCGGCGCCGCGCCCGATTCCGGCCCGGGCGGGCGTCGGGCTGCGCTTCCGGCACCATCGGACGGTCATTGACGAGCGGCCGGCTGTCGCATGGTTCGAGGTGCACACCGAGAACTACATGGGCGGTGGCACGGCGTCGCGATGTCTGGATGCGATTCGTCGCGATTACCCGCTGTCGCTGCATGGCGTGGGCTTGTCCATCGGCAGCGCGGACGGGCTGGACGCCGTGCATCTCGCACGGGTGCGTGCAGCAGTGCTGCGTTTCGAGCCCGACCTGGTTTCCGAGCATGTGTCGTGGAGCGCGGTGGGCGGAACCTATTTGGCGGACCTGCTGCCCTTGCCGATGACCGAGGAGGCACTGGAGGTCGTATGCCGGCATGTGGACCAGGTGCAGACCGTGCTCGGGCGGCAGATTCTGGTGGAGAACCCGTCCACCTATTTGCGCTACGTCCACTCGACCATTCCAGAGTGGGAATTTCTTTCGGCAATCGCGCGGCGCACGGGATGCGGCCTGCTTTGCGACGTGAACAACGTTTACGTCAGCGCTTGCAATCATGGCTGGGATCCGCATACGTATCTCGCTACGCTGCCGCCGGCGGCGATCGGCGAAATCCATCTCGCCGGCCATAGCACGATGCAACTCGAGAACGGCCGAACACTGCGCATCGACGATCATGGCTCGCGCGTCGCGCCCGCGGTGTGGACACTCTACGAAGCGGCGCTACGGCGTTTTGGCCAGGTGCCGACGCTGATCGAATGGGACAACGACGTGCCCACGCTCGAGGTTCTGATTCAGGAGGCGGCCATCGCGGATGCCGTAGGGGAGGCGATTCGAAATGAAACCGCAAACGCATTCGCTTGCTGACGTGCAGCAGGCTTTCAGCCGCAGCCTGCTGTGCGATGCCGATCACGATGCGAATGACGACGTTGCAGCCGTGGTGCTCGGCGACGGGCTTGAGCCACGCGCACGCTTGAACATCTACCGGAACACGGCGATGAGCGTGCTGGCCAACGCGCTGCGCCTGAGCTTTCCGGCTGTGCAGCGTCTGGTCGGCCCCGAATTCTTCGACGGTGCCGCGCGCCTGTTCTGCAGCACGGCGCCGCCGCATCGCGCGTGGCTGGACGAATACGGCGCGCAGTTTCCCGACTTCCTCGCGCAGATGCCGCAGACCGCGTCGCTGCCGTACCTCGGCGACGTCGCACGCCTCGAATGGCAGGTCAATCTCGTGCTTCACGCACCGGACGATCCGATACTCGATCTTACCCGCCTGGCACGACTCGACGACGTCGCGCTGGGCGAGTTGCGGCTGCGGCCCCATCCAGCTGCGCGGCTGCTGTGCTGCAACTCTCCCGCCGACGCGATCTGGCGCGCAGTGCTCGAGAACGACGATTCGGCCCTACGCGCGATCCGGCTCGACGACGCGCCCGCACACCTGCTCGTGCAGCGCACGGCCGAAGATGTGGAGACGCTCCGCTTGAGTGTCGCCGAATGGCAGATCACCACGGCGCTCTTCGCAGGCGAGACGGTGAGTGTCGCACTCGCGAAAGCTCCCGAAGCGCACGGATACGCACTGCTCGCAACCTGTCTTGCACGCGGATGTTTTGCTGAAGCGTCGCAGTCGGCGAACGACTGCGCGTTCGACGGAGGATCAAGGACATGACTCGCCTGTCACGAACCGCCCATACCCGGGCGAGCGCGGCCGACGCACTGCTGCGCATCGCGCAGACGCTCGAGCGTGTTCCTTACTGGCTGCTCGCCATTCCGCTGCGGATCGCGGTGGCGACCGTCTTCTGGAACTCGGCGATGACCAAGCTTGCGAACTGGGACGCGGCACTGCAACTCTTTTCGGAAGAGTACCGGTTGCCGGTGCTGCCACCCGAAATCGCCGCATACATGGCTGTCTCGATCGAACTGAGCATGCCGGTGCTGCTTGTACTCGGCCTGGCAGTCCGGCCCGCCGCGCTGGTCCTGCTCGGGATGACCTCGGTGATTGAAATCTTTGTCTATCCGCAGGCGTGGCCCATACACATTCAATGGGCGGCGATGCTGATCGTGCTGTTGTGTCGCGGCGCCGGATTGTTATCGATTGATCATGTGGTGCGCACGCGCTGGCTGCAGCGGAATTCAGCAGAAAACTGAGCCGCAGGCCTCGACCCGAGAGTGCGCTCCAGGGTCTATCGTGAAGTGTACGGATGGAAATTCAATGGACCGTCTTCCCGACATCATGACCGGATCATTGGGGGCGATTCCGGCAGCACTGGAACACGCGGGCAGGTTCAGCCTGTGCAAATCCGCGCACGGTCAGATGTCGGCGAGTGGCGTTCTGGATCGTCACCCTCTCGCTGATTGGTCTGCTTGCCGTGCCGTCGTTGAAAAGGGGCGGGGGTCAGCAGCACAAGGGCATCCGTCCGCGTGACGCCGAGGTGGCGCCGCGCGACGGACGAACTGAAGAGGGGCCGAAGTCGACGACGCACACGCCGCGCCGCGTGGCGAAGTCTCCGGTTCCGATCGCACGACATCGGTACCCGGCGCTTCCGGGCTGTCTTTCGGGCCGCGAAGTGACTTACGGCGTCACGACAAGCGCCGTATGCATGCCCGCAACGTAGTGTCCCGGCTTGTTGCAGATCAGCACGTAGTGGCCGGGCGTGAGCTTGAATGACGCGCGCTTGCTCGTGCCCGGCGCGATGTCTTCGACTTCGCCGATCTTTCTCAACCTGTGCTCCAGCACCTGCCGTTTGCGGACAGGAAGTGCATCATCCGAGAGATCGGTCCTGAGCACGACAAGTTCGTGCTCCATGTTGTTGTCCACAGCATTCTTGACGTCGAACGTGACGCGACCCGCTTTCACGTTGTGTGTCTCGAGCTGGATCGAGTTCGAACGCAACGTCGCGTTGACGGTTTGCTCCGCCCGGCTTGCATGCGATGTCATGCCGAGGGCGGTCACACTGGCGAGGATGGCGATTCTGTAAGCGGCGTCCATGGCGGCCTCCTTTGCATCGAAACAACGCGGCCTATCAAGCGTCGAGCGATTGCCGTAAGCGATCCCGGCGGGAACGCTCACGGGCCGACGTCGATGCGGCCATAGACACCGTCGGCTTCGTCGTTGGGGCCGGCAGCAAAGAACAGCGTATTGACGGGTTGATTGTTGAGGCCGTTGCCGAATGCGATGCCCCACAGCCCCGGCTCGACGATCGCCTTGCCATCGAGTTGCTGCAGGGTCCCGCGCAGCATGCCTGATGTCGCATCGAACGCGTGGATCATGCCGTCACCGAAGTTGCCGATCAGAACGGTGTTGCTGAAGCGGCCAAAATCCGCGGGCGCAAGCGCCATGCCCCACGGCGCATTCAACGGTTCGCCCGAGGCGAAGCGTTGAACGAATTGTCCCGACGGGCTGAACACGTCGATCAAACCCAACCCTGCACCAGCGACGTCGTCGTGTGCTGCCGCGTCCTGCTTCGCATAAGAGACGTAAAGTTTCGAGCCGATGGCCTGAATTCCAAACGGCGCAAAGCCTGCCGGCAAAGCGGGATCTTGAAATGCACCGGCCGTCGTGACCTTTGTGAAGGTCCTGTCGAAAACATCGATCCGGTTGTTGTGGAAGTCGGTTGCGTACAGGAAATTCGCGCCGTTGTTGCTGGCCATGGCGAGCCCTTTGTAGACGGCGCTGCCGCCGCTGTCGAACACGGTGACGGCCGATGTCGGATTGACCGCGGGCGACCACGCCGTGATCGTTCCACCCTCTCCGGCGAATATGAAAGGCGCCGGCCCCGATTTTGCGCCCTGGGTCACCACGAAGTCTGACGTGCCGTTGAATACGATACCCGTGGGGGCGGCGTCGCCTTGCGAGCCGGCGGGGATTGTCACGACGAGCGATTGCGGCACGCCATTGCCGTCATAGAGCGTCGCGTGCTGCGTCCCGTTATCCGCGACCCAGACAAAGCCCTTGGGATTGAATGCAATGCCCCACGGATTCTTCAGGTTTGTATCCACGTGAGCAGCGGGAAGCGCACCGTCGGAAACCAGTACGCCGACCTTGTACTGACTGACGTGGGATGAACTGCCGCATGCTACGACGCTGGTCAGCACTAATGCCATCATCGCAGCGCCGAGCGTTGTATGGACCTGTTTCATGACTTGGCTCCGAACACGATTGAGACGTTAGTAAACGGACAGGCCGGTGCGTTTATTCCGCTCGTTTCATTCGCGCGGCTACGGTGTCGGGCGCGGAACGCGACGATCAGTCGTGACGTCTATCGCCACGGAACCGTCCATCGTCGATCCTTGCGAGGACGGCCGTTCAAACTGGACAGGAGAAAACAAATGGCGCTCACGTACAAACTGAGCCTGGTGGCACTGCTTTCGACGTTGCCGCTCGCGGCTTACGCGCAGGATGCGCAGTTAACCGATCCCCAGATCGCCGCGATCGTGGTGACGGCGAATCAGGTCGACATCGATGCAGGGAAGCTTGCGATAGGCAAGACTCACACGAAGCAGGTCAGGGACTTCGCAAAATTGATGGTCACGGACCACACCAGCGTGAACCGATCGGCAGTCGCGCTTGCGACCAGGCTGAACCTGTTTTACGCGTCAGCGCCGGAGCGCCCGGCGCGATAACATCGCGCCGATGGCCAGCACGTCGACCATCGGCGATTTCGAGCGGAACGTCATGGTCGAAGACCCAATCTCATCGCCCGATCGCGCACTCATGCGGGCAGAGTTGCGCGCGTTGCTCGAGCGCAAGCTTGATGCGTTACCCGACGCGTTCCGGGTCGTCTTCGTCCTGCGTTGCGTCGAGGAGCTGAGCGTCGAGGAAACGGCACAGTGTCTCGGTATACCGGAAGCGACCGTGCGTTCGCGTCATTTCCGGGCAAGGAGCATGCTGCGCGAATCCCTTGCTCAGGAAGTCGATCTGGCCGAGCGTGACGTGTCCTCGTTCGGCGGCGCGCGTTGCGATCGGATCGTGACCAGCGTGCTGGCGAGGCTCGATTCGCGCCGATATGCTTGCACGGCGCGCGCCGTGTGCTCAAGGAAACGGCGCGACGGCGAGCCTTCTCGACCGTCACTGCAGCATCTGCCGCAAGCCATGCGGCAGCGGCGCGGCGTGCCGGCCATGCGCCGAGCGCCGATATCCGCATCTAATCGAATCTGACATACACGTGTCATCTTCGATTAGATGCGGATATCGTTGACGCGTTATCCCGAGCTGGTGCCCGGCTCCGATTTTTCGGTGAGCTGATTCATCAGTTGATGCAGACGAGCGCAAATTTTCGCGACATCCGGATCGATCTGGGGCGGGAATTCGCTGAGGCGCGCCAGATACATACGGACCCGGACATCAATACCGTTCTCACGAGACTGACGCATCAACGCGGCGTACGGAAAGGCCAGTCGCCGCCTCAAGCGATTAGCACCATCCACAAGTCGAAGGGGCTGGAAACCCGAAGAGCGCTCTTGGTCCCCCGTGACGCCAACAACCTCGTTGCCAACGAGAAGAATCGATGCCTGCTCTACGTTGCGCTGAGCCGGGCGTGCGAGCATCTGACACTCGTCGTTCCACGGTTCAATCCCTCACCTCTCCTCAAGCTATAAGGCGTCATGTCAACAGATCATCCAAACGGCAGAAATGCGGGTCTGCTCGTGCGCCTGTACGGATAAAAGAAGAGAACGATAGTCGGCCCCGCAGGGAACAACAGTTGTCGGAGCTCTCGTATTCCATGATCTCCAATACCTTCCAGGTGGCCGTCGGCGCCCGATGTCAATTTGACTTGGCGGAGCTGTCGTTACCCTGATTGCGACCTGGTTCGCGCGCTGTCGCCGACGGGCCCAGTGTCGCGAGAATCTTGTCGCGGCATACCGTCAGGATTTCGTCGGCCAGTGGAGAATCATCCGGGCACGCGCGCGACAACACAATGGCGCCGACCGCATGCGCCATGATGTCGAGGCAGTTGGCTCGGGCCTCCGCCGAGTCTGCACCGTCTGACGAATCACGTTCTTGGACTAACGCCGCCAGCAGTCTTTCGATGCCGTCCGCGAATGTGGCCCGGACCGCTTCGGGTTGACGCGCGGCATCCCCACCCAGCGCGGCCATCGTGCAGCCGGTTGCGCGCGAGTCGCGGTGCTCGCGCGCGAGATACAGTCGCACGAATTCCGATGCGTCCACCCCAGCCGACAGCGCAACGGTCTGCGCCATGCCGCAGGCCGCCGATTCCGCCATCAGATCGGCCTTTGAGCGGAAGTGCTTGTAGAAGCCGCCGTGGGTGAACCCAGCTGCGCCCATCAGATCCGCTACTCCGACCCCATCAAAACCGCGCTCCCTGAACAGCGTCGACGCTGTCTCAACAACGTGGGCCCGGTTGGCCTGGGCCTGTGCCTTGGTGACTTTCACTTTTCCTCTCCGTGGGCGCGTTCCTGTCTGATGGCCTGACTATACATTGATGTTGGTCGTCATCAAAGTCTTGACACTTTTGATTATGGTCATCATCATTAACTCATTCCCACCACCAGACGCTGGAACAACATGTCGGAGAAAACGCTTTTCGAGCCGTACGCCCTTGGTGGCCTGACGCTCGCCAATCGCATCGTCATGGCACCGCTGACCCGCAACCGTGCCGGCGCCGGGTTGGTGCCCAGCGAGCATGCCGCGACCTACTACGCCCAGCGTGCGTCGGCCGGCCTGATCATCACGGAGGCCACTCAGGTTTCGGCCCAGGCCCAGGGCTATCAGGACACTCCCGGCCTGTACACGCCCGAGCAGATCGCTGGCTGGCGGAAGGTCACGGACGCCGTACATGCCAAGGGTGGACGCATCTTCGTGCAGCTCTGGCATGTGGGCCGCGTCTCGCACACTGACCTGCAACCTGGCGGTACGGCGCCGGTCGCACCTTCCGCTCTCCGCGCCGAGACGAAGACTTTCGTCAACAACGGATTTGCCGACGTGTCCGAACCACGCGCACTGGAACTTGCCGAGCTGCCGGGCATCGTGAACGATTTTCGACAGGCTGCCGCCAACGCTATTGCCGCTGGTTTCGACGGAGTGGAAATTCACGGCGCCAACGGATATCTGCTGGAGCAGTTCATCAAGGACGGGGCCAACCATCGCACCGACGACTACGGCGGCTCGATCGAAAACCGTGCGCGCCTGCTGCTCGAGGTGGTCGCCGCAGTGGTCAAGGAAATCGGCGCCGAACGCACTGGCGTGCGCATCTCGCCCGTTTCGCCGGCCAACGGCATTTCCTGCAGCGATCCGCAAGCGCAGTACGACTACATCGCCGAACAGCTCAGCGCCCAGGGCGTCGTCTATCTGCACGTAGTCGAAGGTGCGACTGGCGGCCCACGCGATATCGCCGCGTTCGACTATGACGCGCTGCGCCGCCGTTTCAAGCAGACCTATCTAGCCAACAACGGCTACGACTTGGAATTCGCCACCACTCAACTCAATGAGGGCAGGGCCGACCTGTTCGCGTTCGGCCGTCCGTTTATCAGCAACCCGGACCTGGTCGAACGCCTGCAGCACGGCGCCCCCCTGACGCAGCTCAACCCGGCGACGCTCTATGGCGGCGGCGCTGTGGGCTACATCGATTATCCGACGATCTCCGGCTAAAGCTCGTGCCCTTGACTGAGTCTCCGCCAGAAGAACCCTTGCAAAGGAAAGTACCCATGACCACGCTTCCGACAGTCCTCATCACCGGCGCCTCCAGCGGCATCGGCGCCACCTACGCCGAGCGCTTCGCTCGGCGTGGCCATGACCTCGTCCTTGTCGCCCGTGACAAGGCGCGACTGGATGCCTTGGCAACGCGCCTGCGTGAGGAAAGCGGTGTGGCCGTAGAAGTGCTGCAGGCCGACCTGACCCAGTCCACCGATCTGTCCGCGCTCGAGGCGCGTCTGCGCGATGACGATCGGATAGGAATTCTAATAAACAATGCCGGTGTGGCTCAGTCTGGCGGCTTCCTGCAGCAAACCTCCGAAAGCATCGAACGCCTGATCACGCTCAACACCACGGCGCTGACGAGGCTTGCAGCCGCGGTCGCTCCACGCTTTGTGCAGTCCGGTAATGGCTCGATCGTCAACATTGGCTCGGTGGTAGGTTTCGCGCCCGAGTTCGGCATGTCGATCTACGGCGCGACCAAGGCATTCGTGCTGTTCCTGTCGCAGGGCCTGAACCTCGAATTGTCGCCCAAGGGCGTTTACGTGCAGGCGGTACTGCCGGCGGCGACCCGCACGGAGATCTGGGAGCGTGCCGGGGTCGACGTGAACACGCTTCCCGAAGTTATGGAAGTCGGAGAGCTGGTTGATGCGGCACTGATTGGGTTCGACCGTCGCGAACTGGTCACGATCCCGCCACTGCACGTAGCCGGACGATGGGACGCGCTGGATGGCGCTCGCCAGGGACTGATGTCGGACATTCGACAAGCACACGCGGCCGAGCGCTATCAGCTCAACGCCTGACTATTGCCGTTTCTGCTTTTGGCGAGCGTCAGGCTGTACCTGATCTGTAAGAAGCCGTTTTTTGCATCCCGACACTGCACCCTCTGGTTGTTTCAGGGGGCGCCGTGGTCTGTAAAGCAATTGCGGCAAACGGCGGAGCGACCAATACCACGAAGACTTTGCGCCCCAAGTGTTGGCATTTCTAGCGCATTGAAGCTGCGAAGCTGCCTCAACAGGTGAAAACATGATTGACACCCATATCACTACGCCCACGCGCTTCGTGGATGTCGAAGGTACTCGATTCGCCTACCGCCGCTGGGGTAACGCAGATTCTTCGCAGCCGCCGTTACTGTTCCTGCAGCACTTCCGTGGGGGCATGGACAACTGGGATCCACTGATGACGGATGGTCTTGCGCAAAGCCGCGAAGTCATTCTCTACAACGGTCGCGGCGTCGCTTCCTCCGGCGGGCAACCACGCACGCGCATTGAGGACATGGCCGATGACGCAGCGGCCTTCGTTCGCGCACTCGGCTTGCAGCAAATCGACGTTCTGGGCTTTTCGTTGGGAGGGTTTCAGGCGCTGGACCTGACTTGGCGCCATCCCGAGCTCGTGCGCAAGCTGATGCTGCTGGGTACCGGGCCGCGCGGGGGAAATCCCGAAATGGAGCAGCGCGTGTTGACGACAGCGGTCAATCCGGTCCCGGCGTTCGAAGACTTCCTCTACCTGTTCTTCGGCCGATCAGCAGAGGCTGAGCAGGCAGCAAGGGCGTTCTGGGAACGGCGTCATATGCGAGCCGACCAAGATCCGCCATCCTCGCCGGAGGTCTCGATCGCGCAGATTGAGGCCAACGTGCTGTACATGCCGAGGCTCTCGGAAGACGATCCATTTGCGTATCTGCGCAACATCCGGCAGCCGACGTTCATCCTCAATGGCGTGAACGACGTGATGGTCCCGACGGTTAATTCGTTTTACATGGCTCGCAACTTGCCAAATGCTCAGTTGTTCATTTACCCGGACGCCGGCCACGCAGCGCAGTTCCAGTACCCGCAACGCTTCCTGGGTCACGCAATTCAGTTTCTGAGCGAGTGACGCGACGGTCGTCATAGTCCGAACGCACTTTTCGCAAGTCAAAAGGATGGCCCGAAATGCTTAAGTTCAAGTTCCTGTTGTGGGCATTCGCCCAGATGCTCAGACGTAAGATCAGGAGCGACGCCAACGCCGCACGCTACGTCGCGTCCAAGAGCCTGGTATTCCAGATTCGTACGGTTTCGGGTGCCGGGCGCTACTTTGTTGTCAAAGATGGCACCGTCCGATCGTTTGCGGGACTGGCAGCGACTCCTCGATTCACGCTCACCTTTACTAGTGCCGCCAAAGGCTTCGAGATTCTGTCGGCCAAGGATGCCCAAGCGGCTTTCCTCAGGGGGGTGAGCAGTAAAGACCTGACCATCAGCGGCGACTTCCGGGAAGTGTTGTGGTTCCAGGGCCTTACGGCGTTCCTGCAGCCTCCGAAAGTCGTCTTGCCTTACGACCGCACCGTCTTCTGAGTTGCCATGAAACCCGATCTGCTTAACCAGCCGCTGCGCCTGCCCAATGGCAGCGCTCTGCGCAACCGGCTCGCCAAGGCCGCCATGAGTGAGACTCTGGGCACCTACGATAATCGCCCAACACCGGACCTGGTGCAGTTGTACCGACGCTGGGCTGCCTCGGGGCTCGGACTGATCATGACAGGCAACGTAATGATCGACCGCCGCGCCTTGGGCGAGCCTGGGAATGTCGTGATCGAAGACGAAGCAGACTTGCCCGTGCTGCGGCAGTGGGCGGAGGCTGCAACCGCGCAAGGGGCGTCGATCTGGGTGCAGCTTAACCATCCCGGAAAGCAGTCGACCAAGGGTTTGAACGCCTTCAACCTGGCGCCTTCTGCGGTTCCTTTCCGCGAGGACATGGCAGCATTCTTCGAGACACCGCGCGAAGCGACCACGTCCGAGATTCAAGAAATCATCGAACGCTTCGGGCGCAGTGCGGCTATTTGCAAGAAGGCTGGGTTCAGTGGCGTAGAGATCCATGGCGCACATGGTTATCTGATTAGCCAATTTCTTTCTCCGCACCATAACCGCCGCAGCGACGAATGGGGCGGCAGTCCCGAGAAGCGGCGCCGGTTCGTACTGGCCGTATATGCGGAAATCCGCCGGCAGGTCGGTCCAGACTTCCCGGTCGGCATCAAGCTCAATTCGGCCGACTTCCAGCGTGGTGGATTTACGGAAGAAGAATCGATCGAGACAATCCGCGCGTTGACCGACGCGGGCATCGACCTGATCGAGATTTCTGGCGGTACCTATGAGGCGCCGGCCATGAGCGGGGCGATGCGAGAACCGAAGAAGGAATCCACCGCGGCCCGAGAAGCCTACTTCCTTGAATTTTCCCAGAAGGTGCGGGCAGCAGTCAAAGTGCCACTGATGGTGACCGGTGGTTTCCGAACGGCTGCCGGCATGAATGCGGCGCTGCACTCCAGCGCGCTGGATGTGGTGGGCTTGGCGCGTCTGCTCGCGATCGATCCTGATGCCCCCGTCGCGTTGCTTCAAGGGCGCGACAGCCTGCAGCAGGTGCACCCAATCAGTACCGGCCTCAAGACTGTCGATCGCATCGGAATCATGGAGGTGCTGTGGTACACGCGCCAGCTCAAGCGCATTGCGAGGGGTAGAGAACCGCGCCCCGACGAGAGCGGGCTTGCAGCATTCTTGAAGTCTGCATTCAGCAGCGGCTGGGGAACGTTTCGCACGCGTCGTTTGCGGGCGCGCAGTTGAGCGCCGAGGCGCTTGCGATTAGAAACTCATCGCTGATGAACGTCCTATGAAACGATCCGCCGCCCGATCAAAGGAAGCCACGCACGAGCGCATTGTCGACGCTGGCGCGCGCGTGATCCGCCGCAGCGGGTATGACGGCGTCGCCATTGGCGACATCATGAAGCACGCGGGCCTCACCCACGGTGGGTTTTACGGACATTTCGCTTCGAGAGAGGCAATGCTGGTCGAGTTGGCGGATCGGGCAGGCGCCGATGCCATCGCCACCTTTTTGCGCTGTACGGCCGCAGTGCCCGCCGAGCATTCCCTGCGGGCGCTCCTACGAGCTTATCTGTCCAAGGAGCACGTGAAAAACCCGGAGGTCGGTTGCCCAATCGCCGCCCTGGGAACGGAAATGCCGCGTCAGGCGCCGGCTGTACGACGCGTAATTACGCGCCGCATCAAAGAAATGATCGAAGTCGTCTCCCGCCAATCGGCCGATTGGGGTGAGCCCGATGCGCACAAGCGTGCCCTGGCGACCACAGCAACGATGATTGGGGCCGTGATCCTGGCGCGCGCTGTCGACGAAGAGCCGTTGTCCGAATCGATGCTTGAAGCAGCACTCGAGCATCTTGCTTGCGGCGCGGATTAAAGTCCGACTGCATTTTTTTTACCCGTCAGCATGATGCTCGACATATGAAAGTAGAACCCAAGGAGTCAATGATGAAGAGCATCAACCCAGACACCCAATCGGCCCCGTCGTTTGCTCGAGCACCGAACAACTTCGTCAAGGCGGCTGGCACTACCTTCGCCTACCGCGAACTCGGTCCGCACGGCGGAATTCCTTTAGTTTTGCTGAACCATTGGGGAGCCGTTCTGGATAACTTCGACCCGCGCATCGTCGACGGCTTGGCTCACAAGCGTCGCGTTATCACCATCGACTATCGAGGAATTGGCTTATCCGGCGGTATCGCGCCGGTGACCGTGGACGAGATGGCGCGCGACACCATCGCGGTGATTCGCGCAATGGGTTTTGATCGAGTCGACCTGCTTGGCTTCTCGCTCGGCGGATTCGTGGCGCAGGACGTGGCGCTCAAGGCGCCCGGCCTGGTGCGCAAGCTCATCCTCACTGGCACGGGTCCCGCCGGCGGTCACGGCATCGATCGTGTGGGTGCCGTGTCCTGGCCACTGATGCTCAAAGGCCTGCTAACGCTGCGCGATCCAAAGGCCTATCTGTTCTTCACCTCCACAACCAATGGCCGGCGGGCAGCAAGCGCCTTCTTGAAACGGTTGAAGGAACGTAAGATTGGCCGTGACAAAGGGCCTACACCTCGCGCCTTCCTTCATCAACTCAAGGCGATCAAGGCTTGGGGCCAGCAGGCGCCACAGGACCTCACCAACCTGCCCATGCCTGTCCTGATCGCCAATGGGGATAACGACATTATGGTACCCACCGCTTTGAGCCACGATATGGCCCGCCGCATCCCCCATGCACAACTCGTCATTTATCAGGACGCGGGCCATGGTGGAATTTTCCAGCATTACACCAACTTCGTACCCACGGCACTGGAGTTCCTATCGCAATGAATACTTTGTGAACCAGCGGCGTATGAAGTTTCTCGCGAACCCAGCAGAGCGCGCATGATTCTCGACCAAAATTCGTGACGCGCTTTGCCGAAAGCATCACCGAAATTTGGAGAAAGAAATGAAAGCAGTCCGATTTCATAAGACCGGAGGCCCTGAAACCCTGGTCTATGAGGATGTGCCAGATCCCTCACTCGCCGACGACGAAGTTCTCATTCGCGTCGAAGCGGCTGGATAGTACTCCAGCCGTGGGCGTGAGTGCGGCTCAGTTCAGCGCCTTCACAATACAACGCAACATCGGAGTAAGAGCAACATGAAAGCACTCACATTCAAACGCTATGGCAAATCACCCGAGATTGGGTTCGCCGAAGTTCCGCGCCCCACACTAAAGCCCGACGAACTGCTGGTCGAGGTTCACGCCGCGGGGGTGAACCCGATCGACAACATGATTCCGACGGGAATTTTCAAACCCGTATTGAAGTTCCAACTGCCCGCGACTATGGGGAGCGATCTGGCTGGCATTGTGATCGATGTTGGCAGCCGCGTAACTCGCTTCAAGAAAGGCGACGCAATCTTTGCAAGTCTGTTCGACCTTGGAAGAGGATCTATCGCCGAATTCGCCGTTGTACCGGAGAGTGCAGCAGCCCCAAAACCGGCTAATCTCGACTTCGTGCAGGCCGCCTCGGTTCCAATGGTCGCACTCACTTCCTGGCAAGCGCTGAAGGAACGTGCCAATCTTCACGCGGGTCAGAAGGTGTTCATTCCTGCAGGATCTGGCGGTATTGGCACGTTTGCGATCCAATTGGCCAAGTATTTCGGTGCTAAAGTAGGGACCAACACCAGTACGGGTAATATCCCGTTGGTTACGAGCCTGGGCGCGGACGAGGTAGTCGACTACAAGAAGCAAGAGTTCGAGAAAGTGCTGCGCGGCTACGATGTGGTGATTGGCACGATCAGGGGTGATGCGATTGAAAAGTCGATAGGAATCCTGAGTCAAGGAGGCAAGATCGTCTCTCTTATCGGGCCGCTGGATGCAGCGTTCGCCCGTGCTCGCGGGCTGAACTTCGTCCTGAGGTTCGTATTTGGCCTAATGAGTCGCAAGATCATGCGTCTCGCGAGAACGCGGGACGTCACCTACTCATTTCTCTTCGTACGCCCCGACGGTGCTCAACTTGCCGAGATTGGCAAACTGCTCAAGTCAGAACGCATCCATCCGGTGATTGACAAGGTATTTCCGTTTGAACAGGCAAAGGAAGCGCTTGAGTACCTAGCGCAAGGACGCGCCAAGGGTAAGGTCGTGGTCAAGATCAAGTAAGGTACCTAAGGGTTGAGTGTTGAGGCGTGCCGAGCTCGGGAATGATGTATGACTCTCAATACGCCTGCCCCTGGGCGAGTTGGCGTCAGGCGTTCGCAACGCCGAGCGTCGGGACGACTTCATTTCGCGGCACGTCTGACGACATTTTCCCCTTCGGCGTCGGCTTCGGCCGGCGAAGTGTAGTGGTCTAATGAACCCGGACACTGATTTAGGCGAGAATGCTCGCCAAGAAGAGGTGTCTGATGACCAAGCAACGTCGTGCGTTTTCCCCGGAGTTCAAACAGCAAGCCGCGTGTCTGGTGCTCGACCAGGGCTATAGCCATATGGAGGCGAGTCGCTCGGTCGGCGTCGGCGAGACGGTGCTGCGTCGTTGGGTGCACCACCTTCAGATGGAACGTCAGGGCGTCACGCCGCAGGGCAACGCAATCACACCGGATCAGCAACGTATTCAGGAACTCGAGGCGCGAATCGAACGCCTCGAGCGTGAGAAGGCCATTTTAAAAAGGGCTACTGCGCTCTTGATGTCGGAAGGCATCGAACGTACGAAGTAATCGATCAGATCGGTGCAGGCGAATCGATCGAACTGATCTGCGCGGTATTCGATGTATCGCGGTCCTGCCTGTATGCATACCGGGAGCGTGCCCAGCGCGTTGATGCCGGGCGAATGGCGTTGCGCAGCCGTGTGCACGAGTTGTTCGTCGAGAGTCGAAGCTCCGCTGGCAGCCGCTGCATCATGGGCATGATGCGCGAGGAAGGTACGGTGATTGGCCGCTTCAAGGTCAGTCGCTTGATGGAAGAGCTGGAATTGATCTGCAAACAGCCTGGCAGCCAGTGAATAATTTGCCCACCGAACGAATGCTCGATGACGATCATTCGACAATCGTCTTTCCGAGCACACGAGGCGTGTGGCATCTTTTAGCCGTGGTTCCCGAGAAGAACCTTTTTTAGCTTCCGGCTGCGGCTATAAGGTCTCGGGATGGATTTGTAACGGAGGGGCGCGTTCCAATAGAGCACGTGAGGCGATGGGGACGCGTCCTACATTTTCTCGGCCAGCACAGCCTTTTGCCGTCGCAAGTGCGCTAGAAAATGGGCCTGATAATCTACAGAAACGGCGCCGATCACACTAGCTCTTCCTCGGAGATTTCTACGCCAGGCGTTGACTTTGGGAACGTCCGCGAAAATTGACGCGACACCATCCGTCTCTAAGGTGTCGAAGTAGCGAAAGATGGGGGCAAAGACCGCGTCTACCATGCCAAAGGTCTCACCGTCGAAGTACGGACCGAGGCCTAGGACGTTTTCGAGTTGGACCAGCCGTTCTTTGAACGACGTGGCTTTTACTTCGGCGCTGGCATGGTCCTTGGCGTTCAAGTGCCCCCACGCCTCGCCCAGGGTCGCTGAGCCAAATTCAATCCAGGCTCGATGCTTGGCGCGTGCCAATGGATTGGCCGGGTAGAGATGTGGGCCGGGTTGCGTTTCGTCCAGATATTCGCAAATCGCCATACTTTCAAACAAGATCTCTTCTTCGCCGTCGGGCTGCTGGATTTGGAGCAAAGGGACCTTGGCAGTCGGTGACAGTGCCAAAAACCAAGCCGGCTTGGCGTTGAGATCCACGTTGATACGCTCGAACGCAACTTGCTTTTCAAGCAAAACGATGGCGGCCCGCTGGACGAACGGGCACAGAGGGTGACTTATCAGAGTAAGCGAGGGCATTGTCATGTAAGGCTCGAATGGTCTGTATGCAGCGGCAGTGCACCAGGATGTTTTCCGTGTCTCTGCTCTCTTTGCTTCGCGGGAGGGGAAAGCGTGATGCCGAACGCAGCACCTGCCACTCGTGCGCGAACAGAAGACGCTTTCCCCGGGCTCCGGCGTTGCTCGATCAGCGATTGAGCATGCGACCGCCATCCACGACGATTTCCGATCCGACCGTCCAACGGGACTCGTCGGAGGCCAGGTACAGCACGGCTTTGGCCACCTCCTCCGGAGTACCGAAGCGGCCGAGTGGGATGGTGGCGGCAATATCCCTGTTGACTTGTTCGCGGTAGGCGTCGGGGATGCCGAGCTTGTCGTACAGCGGCGTGTCGACCGGGCCGGGGCTGACCGCATTGATGCGGACGCCGCGTCCAAGCAGTTCCGCCGAAAGCGTCTTCGACATATTCAGCACCGCAGCCTTGGTGGCCGCATAAACGGAGGAGCGCTCTGCGCCAACATGCGCACTGACGGACGTGTTGAGCACGACCGACGCCGGGCGAGCGAACACCGGCAGCAACGCCTGGAGCAAGAAGTACGGTCCCTTGACATTGACATCGAACGAGCGATCGAACATCTCTTCCGTCCATTCCTCGATCGGCAACCAGACGGATACACCAGCATTGAGAAAGGCAACGTCTAGTTGGCCATAGTGATCCTTGATGGCTCGTGCCAGTTCCTTTTGGGCAGCGACGCTGGCCGAGTCGGCCCGTAGAACCGGAACCTCGGGTCCAAGTTCGGCTTGCGCCTTGGCGATCGAATCGGGATTGACTCCCGTGACGACGACGCGGGCGCCCTCGGCCAAAAACTGCTTCGCGGTTTCCAGACCGATGCCGCTGGTGCCGCCGGTGATAAGGGTGCGTTTACCTTGCAAGCGCGACATTGACTTCTCCTGTAAGTGACAACCAACCGTGGTCGACAGGGAGAAATGTGCACCTATGCTGATGTGGCGATAAGATGTCTGCTTTGAATATATTTCATGCTTCTGTTGCATGAATTGGGGGCCGCGTGGACCGATTTCTCTTGATGACGTGCTTCGCACGGGCCGTCGAGACGGGGAGTTTTTCTGCTGCAGGGCGAGATTTGGGATTGGGCCAACCCAACGTCAGCCGCTATGTAGCCGCGCTGGAGGACCATCTCCAAACGCGGCTGCTGCACCGATCCACACGAAAGCTTGCCCTGACGCCCGAGGGTGAACGCTACTATGCAGATATCCGCCGGATTCTTGACGCGGTGGACGAATCTGAATCGTCTTTCAGGAACAGTGTCGATCCATCGGGACTCTTGCGCGTGGCCTGTCCCACGGCGTTAGCGCATGCATATGTGTTGCCTCAGGTTCCGGTCTTTCTGGAGCGGTATCCCAGATTGACGCTGGATCTTCAGATCAGCGATCGCTACGTGAACCTTGTAGACGAGGGAGTCGAGCTCGCGATTCGCATTGGACATCTGGAGGACAGTGCGCTACGCGCCAGGCGCATAGGAATGTACGAGCGTGTGGTCGTGGCCAGCAAGGACTATCTGGCGAAACGCGGAGTTCCGGACACACCTGATGACCTGCGCGAACATGATTGCGTGGTCTACACTTTGCTGTCGTCCGGTGCGACATGGCGCTTTCGTGACGCCGATATTCCGGTCTCTGGGAGATTGCGGGTCAACTCACCCGAGGCCGTTCGAGCAGCGGTCACGGCAGGGTTAGGGGTCGGGCATGGGCCGGAATGGCTGTTCGAGGAAGGGTTAAAAAGCGGTCGTTTGCAGTTAATTCTGACCGGGCACTTTGCTCCGGCCGTCCCTGTTCAGATTGTCTATGTTGCAAACAGGTTGCTTCCAACACGGGCCATAGTGTTTATTGAATTCATTTCCGACGTATTTTCAAGGATTTCGGCTTTCAACAAAATCGCATTTCCGAAGCCTTAGGGGATTGATTGCGGCCAATCTAGGAGCATCCAGCAGAACCGAAGCCCGCGAAGCTGCGTCCAGCATCTGGCTCACCGCTCAGGATTTCTTCGGCCAACAGGCCAGACATGCCGACGAGCATTTTCCGGTTCGCAGGTAGCTCGGGAACCGCAACCCCATGTTTCAACGCCACCTTGTGCGTCTCCTCGGGGCAGGTGCGGGGACGGAACTGGCCGAGCCACGCGCACTCCTCGGAATTGCCACCCTCGTTTTTCCACACGACGGCGTCGCCAGCGCCGCCGAAGCGCTCGTAGAGCAACTTGTGGCCCGCTTCGTGGTATGCGGTGTTTCGGAGTTCTCTGGCAGCTATCTGCTCTTCCGTGTAATCGATCATCTAATCGAAGACTACACATACACGATCGCCCCCGTACTAACCCTGATTAATAAATCTTATCGCGGTGAAAAATTCCGTATCTTATTGAACCAATATCGGCTCGATATAGTGGCTCGCTTTCCCGCACGCACCGTCCGCGTGCGGCTGACACGCTGACAATCAGCAGGAGCCGCTTGATGACCACCGACGTCCGCTTCACTGAAATCGAGGATCTGATGCCCGCCGCCGGCGGGTTGCGCGAGATCCGTCACCACATCCATCATCATCCCGAACTTGCGTACGAAGAGCACGACACGGCCGCGCTCGTCGCGGACAAGCTCGGGCAATGGGGCTGGCAGGTGACGCGCGGGGTCGGCAAGACGGGCGTCGTCGGCACGCTGCACGTGGGCGAGGGCACGCGCAGCATCGGCATTCGCGCCGACATGGATGCGCTGCCGATCGTCGAGGCGACCGGCCTGCCGTATGCAAGCGGCACGCACGGCAAGATGCACGCGTGCGGCCACGACGGCCACACGACGATGCTGCTCGGCGCCGCGCAGCATCTCGCTAAGACACGAAATTTCTCCGGCACCGTGCACCTGTATTTCCAGCCGGCCGAAGAGCACGGCGTCGACAGCGGCGCGAAGAAGATGATCGACGACGGCCTGTTCGAGCGCTTCCCGTGCGATGCCGTGTTCGGCATGCACAACCATCCGGGCGCGGCGCCCGGCGTCTTCCTCACGCGGCGCGGCCCGTTCATGTCGGCCGGCGACAAGGCGATCATCACGATCGAGGGCGTCGGCGGCCACGCGGCGCGGCCGCACCTGACGGTCGACCCGGTCGTCGTCGCGGCGAGCATCGTGATGGCATTGCAGACGATCGTCGCGCGCAACGTCGACCCCGCACAGCCGGCGGTCGTCACGGTCGGCTCGATGCACGCGGGCACCGCGAACAACGTGATCCCGAACGGCGCGCGCCTCGAACTCAGCGTGCGCTCGTTCAGCCCCGACGTGCGGGCGCTGCTCAAGCGCCGCATCGTCGAACTGGCCGAAACGCAGGCCGCGAGCTACGGCGCGACCGCGAACGTCGAGTACATCGAAGGCTACCCGGTCGTCGTCAATACGGATGCCGAAACGGATTTCGCCGCGCAGGTCGCGCGCGAACTGGTCGGCGACGCGCACGTGGTCGAGCAGACCGACCTGCTGATGGGCAGCGAGGATTTCGCGTTCATGCTGCAGCAGCGGCCGGGCTCGTTCGTGCGGCTCGGCAACGGCGAAGGCGAGGACGGCTGCATGGTGCACAACCCGAAATACGACTTCAACGACCGCAACCTGCCGATCGGCGCGGCGTTCTGGACGCGTCTCGTGGAGCGTTACCTGGGGCAGTGATCGCGGTGGCGCGCGGCCGGCGCTTCCGGCCGTATTGAGAAGGAGACCGGAATGATGCAGAAAGACAATCTCGCACTGCACCCCGCACCGGCGGTGGCCGTCGAAGCCGGCGCACCCGCCGTCACGCGGCGCGGCGCGATCGCGGCGGCCGTGATCGGCAACTGGCTGGAATTCTTCGATTTCACCGTGTACGGCTTTTTCGCGGTGCTGATCGGCAAGCTGTTCTTCCCGTCGAGCGATCCGACCACGTCGCTGCTGCTGTCGGTCGCGACATTCGCAGCCGGTTTCTTCACGCGGCCGCTGGGCAGCGTCGTGCTCGGCGTCTACGCGGACCGCAAGGGGCGCAAGGCCGCGCTGAACCTGACGATCATGCTGATGGCGCTCGGCACGGGCCTGATCGCGATCGCGCCGACGTATGCGCAGGCGGGCGTGGCCGCGCCGCTGCTCGTCGTGTTCGCGCGGCTGATGCAGGGCTTCTCGCAGGGCGGCGAATTCGGCGCGGCGACCACCACGCTGCTCGAACAGGGCGGCACGTCGCGCCGAGCATTCCGCGCAAGCTGGCAGCTCGCGACGCAGGGCGGCGCCGCGCTGATGGGCTCGGGCTTCGCGGCGCTGCTGTCGAACACGATGACGAAGGATGCGCTCGAAAGCTGGGGCTGGCGGCTGCCGTTCCTCGTCGGCGTGCTGATCGCGCCGGTCGGCATGTATCTGCGCCGCCGGCTCGCGGACGATGCGCCCGGCGACAGCCATCATGCGATCGAGCGCGGCGTGCTGCACGAGCTGTTCTCGAAGCACACGCGCACGGTGCTGCTGCTGATGCTCACGGTGATGGGCGGCACGGTGTCGACCTACATCCTGACCTTCTACATGCCGACCTACGCGATCCATACGCTCGGCCTGCCGATGAAGCTGTCGATGTTCGTGGGCGTCGCGTCGGGCTGCGTGATGCTGGTCACGTGCCCGCTGTTCGGCTGGCTGTCGGACAGGATCGGCAGCCGGCGCCTGCCGATCTTCGTCGGCCGCGGCGTGCTGGTCGCGCTGCTGTTCCCGGCGTTCTGGCTGATGAACCATCATCCGACGCTGTCGGTGATCCTGCCGCTGACCGCGCTGATGCTGCTGTTCTATTCGCTCGGCTCGGCGTCGGAGATGGCGCTGATGTGCGAGTCGCTGCCGCGCCATGTGCGCGCGACGGGCATCTCGATCGCGTATGCGCTCGCGGTGACGATCTTCGGCGGCACCGCGCAGCTCGTCGCGACCTGGCTCGTGAAGACGACCGGCAGCAAGCTCGCGCCGGCCGGCTACGTGGGCGCGTGCGTGGTGCTGTCGCTGATCGCGGTCGCGATGCTGCGCGAGACGGCTCGGGAGTCGATGGACTGACGCGCGGTGTGACGGGCATATGGCGGCAAGACGCGCCTACCGCCCGCGCACCATCCTCAGGTACGACGCGAGCATCGTCGCGAGTTCCTGCGCGGCCGGCGTGAGCGGCACGGCCGCGCGCTGCAGCAGGCAGACGTCCTGCGATTCCGCCTGCTCGCGCACGGGCACCTTGGCGAGCGCCGCGGCGAACGGCCCGTGCCGCGTGATGGCTTCGGTCTCGAGCGCGAGGCAATCGGTCTGCGTGACGAGCTGCAGCGTCTCGAACATCCCTTCGACGGTCGCGAGGATCTTCGGCGGCGGCTGGCCATGCGCGTCGAAGTACGCGAGCAGCCGGTTGACGACCGGGTCGGCGCTCAGGTTCGGCGAGCGCGTGGACACCCACGCGTAGCCGGTCAGTTCCGCGAGCGATTGCGCGTGCATCGCCGGATGCCCGTTGCGGCAGACGACCACCGGCGCCGACGCATGCAGCGGCGTGACCGCGAGGTCGGTCGTGTCGGTCTGCTTCGCGACGTGCGAGATCGCGAAATCGATCGCACTTTCCCGTAGCCAGCCGATCATCATCCGCGACGTGCCGGTGCGCAGGTGCACGTCGACCTTGTCGAAGCGCGCGCGAAACGCGGTCAGCACGGGCGCGAACGCGTCGATCAGCGGTTCGGTCACGAGACCGAGCGTGACGGTGCCTTCGTATGCGCCGCTCAGTTGCCGGATTTCGCGCTCGACCTGCTCGCACTCGCCGAGGATCGAACCGGAGCGCGCGAGCAGCCGCTGGCCGACGGCCGTCGGCACGATGCCGCGATTGGTGCGCGTGAACAGCGTCGCGCCGAGCGTCGCCTCGAGGCTTTGCAGTTGCTGCGTGACGCCGCTTTGCGCGAGGTCGAGCGCACGTGCCGCGGCGCGCAGGCTGCCGTGCTCGACGACAGCCTGGAAGATGCGAAGCTGGGATAGCGTGAACGCCATGGGCAAGCGCGATGTCGGTGATCGGAAATGGTGATCATGATAAGGCAGCCGATGATTCCGGCGGCGGCGCGCGCGCACTACGATCGCCGGCAGTCCGGCTCATGCCGTTTGCCCCTTTTCCTGCCTCGCGTCGACCATGAAACGCTTCCTCGTCCCGCTCGTTTCCCTGTGCATTGGATTGGCGGCGACATCCGCCAGCGCGCTCGACGCGCACGTCGTGCGTCTCGGCATCGACCCGACCTATCCGCCGATGGACGCGAAGGCGCCCGACGGCAGCCTGAAGGGTTTCGACGTCGATCTCGGCAACGAGATCTGCCGTCGCGCGCAGTTGCACTGCCAGTGGGTCGAGCTCGAGTTCTCCGGGATGATCCCCGCGCTGCAGGCGCGCAAGATCGACGCGATCCTGTCGTCGATGGCGATCACCGAGAAGCGCGAGAAGCAGATCCTGTTCTCGTCGAAGCTGTTCCGTTTCAAGTCGCGGCTCGTCGCGCGGCCCGAGAGCGGGCTCGGCAGTTCGGCGGCGTCGCTGGCCGGCAAGCGCGTCGGCGTGCAGTCGGGCACGCAGTTCGAATCGTGGGCGCTCGCGCACTGGGCGCCGGCCGGCGTCGGCGTGGTGCCGTACAAGAGCCAGGACGACGTGTTCGCCGATCTCGTCAACGGCCGTCTCGACGCCGCGCTGCTCGGCACGGTGGAAGCCGATTACGGGTTCCTGCGCCAGCCGCGCGGCAAGGGCTTTGCGTTTGTCGGTGCGCCGCTCGATATGGGCGATCGCGGTGTCGGCATCGGCATGCGGCAGTCCGATACGGCGCTCAAGGCGTCGATCGACGGCGCGATCGCGTCGATGCTGAAGGACGGCACCTACGACAGGATCGCGAAGAAGTATTTCGATTTCAACCCGTACGGCGACTGAGCGCCGCGCATGCCGATTTCCCCGATTCCCCCGTTTTAATCCGTTCGAGACCATCGATGCAGATTCGCACCACGCCGCTCCAGTCGCCGTCGATCGGCACGCAGCGCACGCTGACGAGCTTTCATTTCGGGCCGGCCGATGCCGGTCGCAAGATCTACCTGCAGGCCGCGCTGCACGCGGACGAGACGCCCGCGATGCTCGCGGCGTTCGTGCTGAAGCAGCGTCTCGCGCAGCTTGACGCCGCAGGCCGGCTCGCGGCCGGGATCGTGCTCGTGCCGGTCGCGAACCCGATCGGCCTCAATCATCATCTGCTCGGGCAGTTCATCGGCCGCTTCGACCTGGCAAGCGGCCGCAACTTCAATCGCGACTTCCTGCCGCTCGCGGAAATCGCCGCGCGTGCGCGCGACCGGCTCGGCGACGACCCCGAACGCAATCGCGCGATCGTGCGCGAATGCGTCGGCGCGACGCTCGACGATATCGCGCCGCGCACCGAATTCGACGCGCTGCAACTCGCGCTGCTGAAGCTGTCGCATGACGCCGATGTCGTGATCGACCTGCATTGTTCGCTCGAAGCGGTGATGCACGTGTATACGAGCGACACCGCGTGGCCGGAGGTCGAGCCGCTGGCGCGCTATCTCGGCGCGGACGTGTCGCTGCTCGCGGAGGATTCCGGCGGGCATGCGTTCGACGATGCGCATCACCTGCTGTGGTCGCAGTTGCGGCAGCACTTGCCGGACGGCACGCCGATGGCGGCCGGCACCGTGGCCGTGACGGTCGAGTGCCGTGGCCAGCGCGACGTGACGTATGAATATGCGGAACGCGATGCCGATGCGCTCGTCGACTATCTGGTGTGGCGCGGCGTGGTGCGGGGCGAACGCGCGCCGCTACCGCCGCTTGCCGCGCGGGCCACGCCGCTCGCGGGCAGCGAGCAGTTCTACGCGCCGGTGAGCGGGATTCTCGTGCACCGTGCGGCGATCGGCGCGACGATCCGCGCCGGCGATCCTCTGTTCGACATCGTCGATCCGCTGACGGATGCGATCACGACAATCTCGAGCGGGACCGACGGCGTGTTCTACATGCGGCGCGCGATCCGCTTCGTGACGGCCGGTGCGCCGCTCGGCCGCGTGACGGGCACGGTGCCGGTGCGCACGGGGATGTTGCTCGGCGCGTGAGGGGCGCGGCGGGCGCGCTGTCCGATCGGCTCCGTGCAATTTCGTTCTCGTCAAATTGACCGGGCTTCCGCGCGTCACTAAATTGTGCAGCGCGGAGTTTGCTCCGTGTTCCGTGAGAAGAACGTTGCAAGAGGGTCAGAGTTGGCGGGCAGCTTGTGCTGCCCGTTTTTTTATGAGTGGATTGTCGTATCGCCGATACGGCAATCTCGAGCTGGCCGCTCACCCTCGCCGTGCCACCAGCTCCGACACCGTCTGCGAGGCCTGCTGCAGCGGCCCGAGAAACTCCTTCACCATCTGCTTCGCGGTATGCCGCTGCGCGTTGCCGCTGATGTTCATCGCCGCGATGATCTGCCCGCGCCGGTTGCGGATCGGCGCGGAGATCGACATCAGGCCCACTTCGAGTTCCTGGTCGACCACGGCCCAGCCTTGCTGGCGCACCTGTGCGATCGTCGCCTTCAGTTCGCCGAGGTCCGTGATCGTGCGCGGCGTGTGCGCGCGGATGTTGCTCTGCGCGAGCGTTTCGTCGAGCGCCGCGTCGTCGAGCGCGGACAGCAGCACGCGGCCCATCGACGTGCAGTACGCGGGCAGCCTGCTGCCGATCGACAGGTTGATCGTCATGATCTTGTGCGTCGGCACGCGCAGCACGTAGACGATCTCGGTACGGTCGAGCACCGCGGCCGAGCAGCTTTCGTGGATCTGCGCGGACAACTGCTCCATCACGGGATCGGCGAGATTCCAGAACGGCATCGACGTCAGGTACGCGAAGCCGAGCTCGAGGATCTTTGGCGTGAGCCGGAACAGCCGGCCGTCGGCCTCGACGTAGCCGAGCGTCTGCAGCGTGAGCAGGATCCGGCGCGCGCCCGCGCGCGTCAGGCCGGTAGCCGACGCGACCTCGGTGAGGGTCTGCTCCGGACGCGCCGCGTCGAACGCGCGGATCACCGCGAGGCCGCGCGCGAACGACTGCACATAGGAGTCGCCGGGTTTCTGAGTGTCTTCGGTTGTCATGAGCGGGTGGAATATCGTGCAGCCGAGAAGATAGCGCATGGGGCCTGACACGCCAACCGCGCGGCGGACCAGGCGCTTGACAGGTCGTCCCCGCACTCCCTATGATGCGTTGAACGTTCGATACACGATCTTATGTTCGTATATAGAACATTTAAGCGCATCCCGGCGGGTTATGCAAGGGGCGCGCCCCGTTCATTTCCCAGCCTTGCATGTGGCCGGAGCCAGCGCTAGCGCGCCCACTCTGATCGACCGCCGTGGGGCTGAAGTAAGCGCTAAAGCGCTAACTCCAGCCAACCACGCCATGGGATCGGACTAAGCGCTAAAGCGCCAAGTCCGATCGACAGGAGACACTGATGACCGAAGCTTTTCTGTGTGATGCGATCCGTACCCCTATCGGCCGTTACGGCGGCGCGCTGTCCGGCGTGCGTGCCGACGACCTGGGCGCGGTGCCGCTCAAGGCGCTCGTCGAGCGCAACCGCGACGTCGACTGGACGGCGATCGACGACGTGATCTACGGCTGCGCGAACCAGGCCGGCGAAGACAACCGCAACGTCGCGCGCATGTCGCTGCTGCTCGCGGGCCTGCCGCAGGGCGTGCCGGGTTCGACGATCAACCGGCTGTGCGGCTCCGGGATGGATGCGGTCGGTGTGGCCGCCCGTGCGATCAAGTCGGGCGAGGCCGCGTTGATGGTCGCGGGCGGCGTCGAGAGCATGACGCGCGCGCCGTTCGTGATGGGTAAGGCCGCGAGCGCGTTCGCGCGCCAGGCCGACATCTACGATACGACGATCGGCTGGCGCTTCGTCAATCCGCTGATGAAACAGCTTCACGGCGTCGATTCGATGCCGGAGACGGCCGAGAACGTCGCGGTCGACTACAACATCAGCCGTGCCGACCAGGACCTGTTCGCGCTGCGCAGCCAGCAAAAGGCCGCGCGTGCGCAGCAGGACGGCACGCTCGCCGAGGAAATCGTCGCTGTCACGATTGCGCAGAAGAAGGGCGATCCGGTGGTCGTGTCGCGCGACGAGCATCCGCGCGAGACGTCGCTCGAAACCCTCGCGAAGCTGAAGGGCGTCGTGCGCCCGGACGGCTCGGTGACGGCCGGCAACGCGTCGGGCGTCAACGACGGCGCCGCTGCGCTGCTGCTCGCGAACGAGGAAACCGCGAAGCGCTTCGGTCTCACGCCGCGCGCACGCGTGCTGGGCATCGCGACGGCCGGCGTCGCGCCGCGCGTGATGGGCATCGGCCCCGCGCCGGCCACGCAGAAGCTGCTCGCGCGGCTCGGGATGACGATCGACCAGTTCGACGTGATCGAGCTGAACGAGGCGTTCGCGTCGCAGGGCCTCGCGGTGTTGCGCATGCTCGGCGTCGCCGACGACGATCCGCGCGTGAACCCGAACGGCGGCGCGATCGCGCTGGGCCATCCGCTCGGCGCATCGGGCGCGCGCCTCGTGACGACCGCGATGTACCAGCTTCATCGCACGAACGGTCGCTTTGCGCTGTGCACGATGTGCATCGGCGTCGGCCAGGGCATTGCGATCGCGATCGAACGCGTCTGACCCGCGTTACGCGGCGAAGCGGCCGGATATGCGCCGCTTCGCCGTTGCCCGAACGATGCGCGGCACGACAATCGTCGTGCCGCGCATCGTCGTTAACCGGCCTGCGATATCTGCCTGAGGCGTGCGTCGAGCGCGTCGATCTCGCTGTCCGCGAACACCTCGATGCCGTGCTGGCGAAGCAATGCCGCCGTGACACCGGCCTCCGCATGCCGCCGGTTCGCGAAACTCCCGTCATAAATGAAGGTGCTGCCGCACGACGGACTGCCGTCGGCCAGGATCGCGAAGCGGCAATCGTGCGCGCGTGCGAGTGCCAGCGCGGTTTGCGCGCCGGAGACGAACGGCGCCGTGACGTCGGTTCCGTTCACGTCGACGATGCGTGCGGCGCCCGACAGAACCCGCTGCCCCGATTCACCATCCGCGATTTCGGCGGGCGGGCGCGGCACGCCGAAGCCGCCCGCCAGCTCGGGGCAGACGGGAACGAGACGCCCTTCGCGCTGCCACCGTTCGAGCGCCTCGTGCGCGGCGGTTTTGGCCGAGCCGTTGTAACGCACCGGATGGCCGACCACGCACATGCTGACGAGGATTTTCGGCATGGCCTGCGGCTGCGGTTCGTTCTGCAATTTCGCTCTCCGTGTCGGCCGATGGCGGCTGTGGCAAAGCGGGAAATTCTACGCGTCACCCGCATGCCGGTGCGTCAGTCCATCGGCCCTTCCAGATGAATGTCTTCCGGCTCGAGCGCGTACAGCGCCGGGTCGGGCGACGCGCTGACCGTGAAGCCGAGCCGCAGGTAGAAGTCGATCGTGCGCTGCGACGGCGTCGCCGACACATACAGGCGTTCGGCGCCCATCGCGCGCGCCTGCGCGTGGGCCGCGCGGTACAGCTGCTCGCCGAGCCCGCAGCCGCGCCAGTCGCGGCTCACATGCAGGAACTTCAGTTGCAGCATGTCGTGACACGGGCCGACCGGCCGGCTGTCGACGACGACCGCCGCGACCAGCCGCGCGCCGTCGAACATGCCGCGGAACCAGCCGCCGCGATCGTGGCAGTCGAGCAGGATCGGTGTGTAGTGATCGGCTTCGCCGGCGGGCCAGCCGCCGACATCATAGAACTCGGGAACGAGATGCAGCGCGCCGTCGCGCAGCACATACAGGTGGTCGATGATCTCGCGCCGGTCGATGGTCCACACGAGCGGCACCTCGTCGCGTGCGAGCGTGCGTGCGCAAAGCGCGTCGCGTTCGGCGATGGTACGGCGTGTCATGCGGCCGCCCGGTGCGTGGTGATCCCGCGCGCCCGTGCGTTCTGGCCCGGCGGCCAGCAGATCGCACCGTACGACGTGGACACGCGCTCGAAGCGCTCGCCGCGCGCAGCGGCGACGGGCATCCGGTCGAGCACGTCGGCGCGTTCGAACCGCGCGGGCAGGCCTGCGTCGGCCGGCAGTTGCCGCGCGAAGCCGATCGCTTCGTCGGCGATGTCGACGCCCGTCGCGTCCGCGCCGTCGCCGAGCAGTTCGCGTTCTTCCGAAAACAGTGTCGAGCCGCCATGGCGGAAAAAGTCGGCCTGATCGCCTTTATGGCTGTTATGCGCGACCGTCGCCGTATTCCATGGCAGCCGATTCAGTTCGTGCAATGCCTTTTTCATCGAATTCGAATATTGGTTGAATTGAGCAGAATAGACCGAATTGTTTCGCCGTTCGCAATGGATGCCGGTATTGACACGCTGTGCGGCGAGTTGTGACATGCGGATCGGCGTGCGCGGCGATTATCGCCGGATTATTTGATCGAAATCATGATGCAGGCCGAATTGCATATTTTATGTGAGGAAAGGGTAAGGTTTTCTGCCGGATTGCCGACAGTAAAAATGAAGACCGTCGTAAAGCGATAAACCGTTTTTCGGCTACTGAGCGCGATTTCAGCGCGACGCGGACGACAGATCCGCCTTTCGGAGCCTTGCATGCGCAACAACCAGCCCGTTACCCAACAAGAATTCGATTTTCCCGACGACGTCACGCTGATGTCGACGACCGATGCCGACGGCACCATCACGTACGCGAACACGACGTTCGCGCAGGTGAGCGGCTTCTCGAACGAGGAGCTCGTCGGCCAGCCGCACAACGCGGTGCGCCACCCGGACATGCCGAAGGAGGCGTTCGCCGACATGTGGGCGACGCTCCGGCGCGGCGAGCCGTGGACCGCGCTCGTGAAGAACCGCCGCAAGAACGGCGATCATTACTGGGTGCGTGCGAACGCGATCCCGGTGATGCGCAACGGCGAGCCGCAGGGCTACATGTCGGTGCGCACGAGGGCGCCGCGCGACGAGACCGAGTCCGCCGATGCGCTGTATCGCGCGTTTCGTCAAGGCAAGGCCGGCCAGCGCCGGTTCCACAAGGGGCTGGTCATCCGCACCGGGCTGCTGCGCATTGCGTCGCTGTCGCAGACGATGTCGGTGCGTGCGCGCGTTCATTCGGCGCTATGCGTACTGGCGCCGGCTGTCATCGGCGCGGGCTGGGCATGCGGGCTGGCCGGCGCCGGGCTCGAGGCGTTTGCCGGCGCGACAGTCGGCGTGGTGGCGGCGGCCGGGCTGTGGCTCGACGCGCAGATCGTGCGGCCGCTGCAGCAGCTGCACGACCAGGCGCTGAACGTCGCGACCGGCGAGAGCCGGCGCGGCGTGCGGATGAACCGCGTCGACGAGATCGGCATGACGCTGCGCACGCTCAACCAGCTCGGGCTGATGTTCCGCTGGCTCGTCGACGACGTCAGCGAACAGGTGCACAACGTGCAGCGCGCGAGCAACGAGATCGCGCAGGGCAACAACGACCTGAGCGCGCGCACCGAACAGGCGGCGTCGAGCGTGCAGGAAACGGCCGCGTCGATGGCCGAGATGACGGCGACCGTGTCGAGCAACGCGGAGACGGCGCTGCAGGCGAATCAGTTGTCGGTGTCGGCGAGTGAGGCGGCCGGGCGCGGCGGGCAGGCGGTGAGCGAGGTCGTCGCGACGATGAACGACATCACCGACAGCTCGCGCAAGATCGCGGACATCATCGGCGTGATCGACGGGATCGCATTCCAGACCAACATCCTCGCGCTGAATGCGGCAGTCGAGGCCGCGCGTGCGGGTGAACAGGGGCGCGGCTTCGCGGTGGTCGCGGGCGAGGTGCGGGCGCTCGCGCAGCGCAGCGCGAACGCGGCGAAGGAAATCAAGACGCTGATCGGCGCGAGCGTCGAGCGGGTCGAATCGGGCGCGCGGATCGTCGACGGCGCGGGCAAGACGATGGAGGACATCGTCACGCAGGTGAAGCGCGTGTCGGACCTGATCGCGGAGATCAGCTCGTCGACGGCCGAACAGAGCACGGGTGTCGCGCAGGTCGATCAGGCGGTCGTGCACCTGGACAACATCACGCAGCAGAACGCGGCGCTCGTCGAGCAGAGCACGGCGGCGTCGGAGAGCCTGAAACAGCAGGCGACGCGGCTCGTCGATGCGGTGAACGTGTTCCGCTGATCGCGGGGAGGAGAGGCGACGCGGGCGCGGCGGAGAGGGGCACCGGCCCGCGTCGGACCGCCCGGTTCCGGCCGGGCGGTCAGGGCCCGTCACCGAAGCGACAGGCCCTGAACCGTCACACGGCGAGGCAGAGGTACTTGATCACGACGTAGTCGTCGATGCCGTAGTGCGAGCCTTCGCGGCCGAGGCCCGACTGCTTGACGCCGCCGAACGGTGCGACTTCGTTCGAGATCAGGCCCGTGTTCACGCCGACCATCCCGTATTCGAGCGCTTCGGCGACCTTCCACACGCGGCCGATGTCGCGGCTGTAGAAGTAAGCGGCCAGACCGAACTCGGTGTCGTTCGCGAGGCGGATCACCTCGTCGTCGCTGCCGAACTTGAACAGCGGCGCGAGCGGCCCGAACGTCTCTTCCTTCGCGACCTTCATCGCCGGCGTGACACCCGTCAGCACGGTCGGCTCGAAGAAGCCGTGGCCGAGCGCGTGGCGCTTGCCGCCCGTCACGACGGTCGCGCCCTTCGCGAGCGCGTCCTCGATGTGTGCTTCGACCTTCAGCACGGCCGCTTCGTTGATCAGCGGGCCTTGCGTCACGCCCGGCTCGGTGCCGCGACCGACCTTCAGCTGGCCGACCGCCGCCGCGAGCTTCTGCGCGAACTGGTCGTACACGGCTTCATGCACGTAGAAGCGGTTCGTGCACACGCAGGTCTGGCCGCTGTTGCGGTATTTCGATGCGATCGCGCCCTGCACGGCCGCATCGAGATCGGCGTCGTCGAACACGATGAACGGCGCGTTGCCGCCGAGCTCCAGCGATACCTTCTTGACCGTCGCCGCGCACTGCGCCATCAGCAGGCGGCCGACCGGCGTCGAGCCGGTGAACGACAGCTTGCGCACGATCGGGTTCGACGTCAGTTCGCCGCCGATCGCCTTCGGGTCGCCCGTGACGACACTGAACACGCCGGCCGGCACGCCCGCGCGCTCGGCCAGCACGGCCATCGCGAGCGCGGAGAACGGCGTGGCCTCGGCCGGCTTCACGACGATCGGGCAGCCTGCGGCGAGCGCCGGGCCGACCTTGCGCGTGATCATCGCCGCCGGGAAGTTCCACGGCGTGATCGCCGCGCACACGCCGATCGCTTCCTTCGTCACGACGATGCGCTTGTCGCTCGCCGGCGTCGGGATCGTGTCGCCGTACACACGCTTGCCTTCTTCCGCGAACCACTCGAGGAACGACGCCGCATAGCCGATCTCGCCCTTCGCCTCGGCCAGCGACTTGCCCTGCTCGGTCGTCAGGATCAGCGCGAGGTCGTCGGCGTTTTCCATCATCAGGTCGTGCCACTTGCGCAGGATGACCGCGCGTTCCTTCGCGGTCTTCTTGCGCCACGCCGGCCATGCGGCGTTCGCGGCGTCGATCGCGTGACGCGTCTCGGCCGTGCCCATCGCGGGCACGGTGCCGAGCAGGCCGCCCGTCGCCGGATTGCGGACTTCGAACGTCTCGCCGTTCGATGCGTTTTGCCATTCGCCGTTGACGTACGCCTGCTGGCGGAACAGCGACGGATCTTTCAGTGCCAGGGTTTCCTGAACCGTGCTCATGTGTATGTAGCCTGCGTTGAAGATGAAGGACGAAACGGCCGCCGCCGTCCTGACGACGGCGGCGGCACATTCAGTTGACGGGAACTCAGGCCGGCACGCCGACCGTTTCCTTCAGCACTTCCTCGAGGATCACGAGCGCTTCGTCGAACACGGCCTGCGGGATCGTCAGCGGGAACAGGAAGCGCACGACGTTCGAGTACACGCCGCACACGAGCAGCAGCAGGCCGCGCTCGAGCGCACGCGCCTGCACGCGCTTCGTGAATTCCGCGTCCGGCTCGCCCGAGCCCGGCTTCAGGAACTCGACCGCGACCATCGCGCCCGGGCCGCGCACGTCGGCGATCTGCGGCACGTCGGCCTGCAGCGCGTTCAGCTTCGCCTTCAGCACGTCGCCGAGTTGCGTGGCGCGTTCGCACAGCTTCTCTTCGTCGATGATCTCGAGCACCGCGTGCGCCGACGCGACCGCCAGCGGGTTGCCCGCGTACGTGCCGCCGAGGCCGCCGGGCGCTGCCGCGTCCATCACGTCCGCACGGCCGACGACGCCCGACAGCGGCATGCCGCCCGCGAGGCTCTTCGCCATCGTGATCAGGTCGGCCAGCACGTCGTAGTGCTGCATCGCGAACAGCTTGCCGGTACGCGCGAAGCCGGTCTGGACTTCGTCGGCGATCAGCAGGATGCCGTGTTCGTTACAGATCTTGCGCAGCGCGCGCACGAATTCGGCCGGCGCCGGGTTGAAGCCGCCTTCGCCCTGGACCGGTTCGAAGATGATCGCGGCGACGCGCTTCGGATCGATGTCGGCCTTGAACAGCATCTCGATCGCCTTGATCGAGTCGGCCGTCGTCACGCCGTGCAGCGCGGTCGGGTACGGTGCGTGGAACACGTCGCCCGGGAACGGGCCGAAGTTCAGCTTGTACGGGGCGACCTTGCCGGTCAGCGCCATGCCCATCATCGTGCGGCCGTGGAAGCCGCCCGAGAACGCGATGACGCCCGGACGGCCGGTCGCTGCGCGCGCGATCTTGATCGCGTTCTCGACGGCTTCGGCGCCGGTCGTGAAGAACGCGGTCTTCTTCGGGAAGTCGCCAGGCGCGCGTGCGTTGATCTTCTCGGCCAGCTCGACGTACGACGCGTACGGGACGATCTGATAAGCGGTGTGCGTGAAGTTGTTCAGCTGATCCGAGATCGCCTTGACGATCTTCGGGTGGCGGTGGCCCGTGTTCAGCACCGCGATGCCGGCGGCGAAATCGATGAAGCGGCGGCCTTCGACATCCCACAGTTCCGCGTTCTCGGCGCGGGCTGCGTAGAAATCGCACATCACGCCGACGCCGCGCGGGGTAGCGGCGTTCTTGCGGGCCTGCAGGTCGGCATTCTTCACGGTCATCTCCTTGATGTTCTTTCCGGTGAGTAGAAAATCGGGCGCGTTGACAGCCCATGGAGGCGACTATAATCACATTTGGCTCTGGCAATCAGAGCCATTTCAATAAATATTCAGGAGCCAATCATGCGCGCGAGCGTGTTGTCGGACTGGCTGGCGCAGCGCCTCGTGCGCGGCGGCGAACAGCCGATCTACCGGCAGCTTCACCGGTTGCTGCAACAGGCGATCCTGTCGCGCGAACTGCCGGCCGGCACGCGCGTGCCGTCGTCGCGGCTCTTGGCCGCCGAGCTCGGGATCGCGCGCAACACGGTCACGCAGGTTTACGAACAGCTTGCGCTCGAAGGTTATGTGAACTCGGCGACGGGCCGCGGCACGTTCGTCGCCGACAGCGCGCCGGACGAGATCGTCGGTGTGCCGCCCGACGCCGCGGCCGGCCCGGCCGTCGTGGTGCCGTCCGCGCGGCGGCTGTCCGCACGCGGCACGCGGCTGGTCGAAGGGGCCGGCGTGTCGAAGCGCCAGGGCGGCGCGTTCATGCCGGGCGTGCCCGATGTGTCGCGATTTCCGGCGCGCGTGTGGACGCGGCTGCACAACAAGTACTGGCGGCGCCTGCGCCCCGACCTGCTGACCTATGCGCCGGGCGGCGGGCTCGCGCTGCTGCGCGAGGCGCTGGCCGACTACCTGCGCACGTCGCGCTCGGTGCGCTGCACGCCCGAGCAGATCGTGATCACGACCGGCATCCACCAGTCGATCGACCTCGCGGTGCGGCTGCTGACCGACCCGGGCGACGCGATCTGGACCGAGGATCCGTGCTACTGGGGCGTGCGCAGCGTGCTGAACGTGTCGGGGCTGACCACTCGGCCGATCCCGGTCGACGACGAAGGCATCGCGCCGTCGGCCGCCGATCTCGCGGAACCGCCGAAGCTGATGCTCGTCACGCCGTCGCACCAGTATCCGCTCGGGATGGTGATGAGCCTCGCGCGGCGGCGGATGCTGCTCGAATACGCGCGCCAGCACGGCTGCTGGATCATCGAGGACGACTACGACAGCGAATTCCGCTACGGCAGCCGGCCGCTCGCGTCGCTGCAGGGTCTCGATACGGCCGGGCAGGTGATCTACGTCGGCAGTTTCGGCAAGACGCTGTTCCCCGGGCTGCGGGTCGGCTACCTGGTCGCGCCGGAGCCGCTCGCGGAAAGCTTCGCGACCGCGAGCGCGGAGCTGTATCGCGAAGGGCAGTTGCTGCAGCAGGCCGTGCTCGCCGAATTCATCGCGGAAGGGCACTTCGTGTCGCATATCCGCAAGATGCGCACGCTGTACGGGCAACGCCGCGAGGTGCTGCTCGATGCGGTCGCGCGCCGCTACGGCGACACGCTGCAGGCGCTCGGCAGCGACGCGGGGCTGCATCTCGTCACGCAATTGCCGGAAGGCGTCGACGATCGCGCGGTCGCGCAGGCCGCGCTCGAACGCAATATCGTCGTGCGGCCGCTGTCCGGCTATTACGCGGAACGCGGGCGCGCGGCGTCGGGGCTGCTGCTCGGCTATGCATGCGTGCCGGAGGACGAGATCGCGCCGGCATTCGCGACGCTCGCCGAGGCGATCGACGAGCGGGCGTTCGGCGGGGCGGCGGTGGCTGCTTGATGGTCGACGGTGTCGCTGCGTCGCGGAGCAGTGCGAGTCGATCGCCACCGTCTCCCCGCGGCGCGGATGGAGCGTACGGGCGGGCGGTGGTGCGACGAAGGTCGTCGGCCCGCGCGCCTACAACCGGATCAGCACCGCACCCGCCACGACCAGCGCGCATGCGGCGAGCCGCTGCGCGCCGGGCCGTTCGCGCATCACGAACCAGCCGATCGCGACCGCGAAGATCGAACTCGTTTCGCGCAGCGCCGACACGGTCGCGACCGGCAGGTGCCGGTACGCGAGGATCACGATCGCATACGCCGCGAGCGAGATCGTGCCGGCGATCGCGCCCTGCTTGAGCGCGGTGCGCGAGCCGAGCACCGCGCGCGGACCGCCGCGCACCGCGCAGACGAGCACGAGCTGCGGCACGCTCCACAGCAGGTACACCCACGCGATGTAGCCGAGCGCGCTGCCGGATACGCGCGAGCCGATCCCGTCGCAGATCGAATACGCGGCGATGAACACGCCCGTGAGCAGCGCATACGGCACGCCTTCCCCGGAGAACCTGAAGCCGCGGCGCAGCGCGAGCGACATGATGCCGAACGACACGAGCGCGATGCCGGCGAAGCCGAACGGCGTCGGCCGCTCGTGCAGCACCGCGAACGCGAGCACCGATACGAGCAGCGGCGACATCCCGCGCGCAATCGGATAGATCTGCCCGAACTCGCCGCTGCGATATGCGCGCGCGAGCGTGAAGCAGTACGCGACCTCGAGCGCGGCCGATGCGACGACATACGGCCAGGCGGCCGGCGCCGGCGCGGGCAGCAGCGCGGCGCCGGCGATGCCGAACGCGAGATACGGCAGCGACATCGTGCCGAGCTGGACGAGCCGGTCCTCGCTGACGTGCAGGAACGCATTCCAGATGGCGTGCAGCAGCGCCGAGCACAGCACGAGGCCGATGAACAGGTGATCCATGAATGAAGGGGCGGACGAAGGCGGGCGCCGACAATTATGTGGGTATCGGGCGCGCTCGCGCGGAATTGTCGATAATGGAGCGTTGTTATTCACCGGATGCCGACGATGACCGAAGCCACCCAAGCCCAGCCTGCCGTTCCGCGCCTCACGAGCCTGTCGCACGGAGGCGGCTGCGGCTGCAAGATCGCACCGGGCGTGCTGTCCGAACTGCTGAAGCGCGCGACGCCGCCCGCGCTGTTCCCGGACCTGCTGGTCGGCACCGAGACGTCCGACGATGCGGCCGTGTACCGCCTGAACGACGAGCAGGCGATCGTCGCGACCACCGACTTCTTCATGCCGATCGTCGACGATCCGTTCGACTTCGGCCGTATCGCGGCGACCAACGCGCTGTCCGACGTCTACGCGATGGGCGGCAAGCCGATCCTCGCGCTCGCGCTGGTCGGGATGCCGATCAACGTGTTGCCGCACGAGACGATCGCAGCCGTGCTGCGCGGCGGCGAATCGGTGTGTGCGGACGCCGGCATTCCGGTCGCGGGCGGCCATTCGATCGATTCGGTCGAGCCGATCTACGGGCTCGCGGCGATCGGCGTCGTGCATCCGTCGCGCGTGAAGCGCAACGCGGCCGCGCGCGCGGGCGACGTGCTCGTGCTCGGCAAGCCGCTCGGCGTCGGCGTGCTGTCTGCCGCGCTGAAGAAGAACCAGCTCGACGCCGCGGGCTACGCGCAGATGGTCGCGACGACCACCAAGCTGAACCGGCCGGGTGCCGAGCTTGCCGCGCTGCCGGGCGTGCACGCGCTGACCGACGTCACGGGCTTCGGGTTGCTCGGCCATACGCTCGAACTGGCGCGCGGCGCGCATCTCACCGCGCGTGTGCACTACGCATCGCTGCCGTGGCTCACGGGTGTCGAGGCGTTCGTCGCCGACGGCGTGTTCACCGGCGCATCGGGCCGCAACTGGGCCGCGTACGGCACCGACGTGCGGCTCGCCGACGGCCTGCCGCCCGTCGCGCAGGCGCTGCTGACCGATCCGCAGACGTCGGGCGGCCTGCTCGTCGCGTGTGCGCCGGAGGCCGTCGACGAAGTCCTCGCGTGCTTCCGCGCCGACGGCTTCGACCGCGCGGCCGTGATCGGCGAGATGGTGGACGGGGCGGCGCGGGTCGAGGTAGCTTGATCACCGTTCTTCCTGCGGATATTTTGCTGCCGCTGGAATCGATGCCTTTCGTTGACGGCGTCGAGGATCGGTGAGCGATTTCCTGTTCGGGCTGACGATCGCGCTGTCGGTCGGGCCTGTCGCGCTGATGATTGCGAACTACGGGATGCGCGCCGGCACCGCGAGCGGCGTGCGCGCGGCAGTCGGTGTCGCGACGGCCGACGGCTGCTATGCGATCGTCGCGTTCACGATTGGCGCGATGCTCGCGGGCACGCTCGCGTCGCACCTGTTGCTGTTCCGTGTGGTCGGTGCGCTCGTGTTGCTCGCGATGGGCACATGGATGCTGTGGCAGGCGCTGCGAGACCGGCGCCGCACGCTCGACGGCGATGTCCTGACGCCGGGCAATCGCCCGTTCACGTCGATGTTCTTCGTCACGCTCGCGAATCCGCTGACCATCCTGCTGTTCTATGGCTATGCGACGGCTGCCGCCGGTGCGCATCGGCACTGGCTTTTCGGCGCCGCATGCGTGTTTGCCGGCAGCCTCGCGGGGCAACTCGTGTTCGCATTCGGCGGCAGTGCGATCGGGCGCTTCGTGAAGTCGCCGGGGTGGCTCGCGGCGAGCCATGTGGTTGCCGCGCTGGTCGTGCTCGGTTATGGCGTCGCGGGGCTCGTGCGCGTGTAGCGGTTCGGGAGCCGGCCGAAGGCGACGTCGACTTCGACGGATGTGATGCTCGGCGATATGCCGGCGGGCATGCGTTCCTGCCAACCGGATAGCATTCCTGATGGTTGTCGTGCACGGCGACGGTGCGAAACCAACGGCGCACGTCGCCATTGCGCAACACGCACACCGTCGCACGAAACACGGCTGGCCGTTTCGTAGCCGGGTTCCGCATCGCGCGGGCCCGTTCTATACTCCTTCGCGCAGTCTCCGAGAGCCGTTCTCACCCAACATCATCGAAACAAGGGACGCCGATGCTGACTCGCTCCATTCTTTCCGCCGCCGCATTCTCGCTCGCGGCCTGTGCGACTGCGCCGTCGATTGCACAGGACAACCAGGGCAACAACGCGGGCAACACTGCATTTGCCGAGACCGGTGCACAGGGCCGCCCGGTCAAGGTCATGATCATCACGATGTTCGGTCCGGAGGGCCAGGCCTGGCTCGACCGGATCGGCCCGTGGCGCGACATCGCCGTGCCGGGCTTGTCGCCCGACTATCCGGCCGTTCACTGCAACAAGCAGGACGTATGCGTGGTGACGACCGGCATGGGCTATGCGAACGCGTCGGCGACGATCATGGCGCTCACGTTCTCGCAGCGCTTCGATCTGCGCCGCACGTATTTCCTGATCTCCGGCATCGCGGGCGTCGATCCCGCGCAAGGCACGGTCGGGTCCGCCGCGTGGTCGAAGTACCTCGTCGATTTCAGCCTGCAATGGGAGCTTGATGCGCGGGAGATTCCGTCCGGCTGGAACACGGGCTTTCTCGGCATCAACACGAAGAGCCCGAACGACAAGCCTCCGCTCGACTACCGCACCGAAGTGTTCCAGCTCAATCCGCAACTGACCGACGCCGCGTACGCGCTGTCGCGCAACGTCGTGCTCGCCGATAGCGCGCAGGCGCAGGCCGCGCGCGCGAAGTTCACGTATGCGCCGGCGAACCGGCCGCCGACGGTGATCCAGTGCGACACGTCATCGGGCAACACGTGGTTCTCGGGCACGCTGATCGGCGAGCGCGCGCGCCAGTGGACGAAGATCCTGACGGACGGCAAGGGCACTTACTGCATGACCGCGCAGGAAGACAACGCGACGTACGAAGCGCTCAAGCGCGCGGCGAGCGTGAAGCGGGTCGACCTGTCGCGCGTCGCGGTGCTGCGCACGGGGTCCGATTTCGACCGGCCGTATGCGGGGCAGGCGAGCGCCGACAACCTGCTGAACTACGCGGACCAGGGCGGCTTCGCGCCGGCGACCGAAAACCTGTACCGCGCGGGCAATCCGCTCGTGCAGGACATCGTGACGCACTGGGGCGAATGGCGCGACGGCGTGCCGCGCCGCTGATGGCCGGAGGCCGGACGATGACTCAGCCGGCGGTCAATGCGAGTGCGGGGCCGAACGGAACGGCGTCCAGACCGGCGTGGTGTCGTCCCAGTGATCGAGCGGCGAAGGAAGTTGGTCGTTCATCATGTGCTCCTGCAACTAACTGACTCAGCGAGTCGTCGATGGGTGTTTCGCGACGCCGCGCACGGGGTGACCCGCTGCGCGGCGTTGCGCGTTTACCGGCCTCCGCCGGCGAGCTGGTTGCTTTCCGGCATCGAGCGATACGGGCCTTGCGCGAGTTCGAGCCCTTGCGGATACGAAGTTGCCTTGCGCAGGTATGCGAGCGTGCCGTCGCGGCGAGCCTGCTCGACTTCCGCACTCACTTCGGCGCGCGTGCGCGGGCCGTTGTGCTGCGAGTACCACGACGTGTTGCCGTAGTCGCCGGCGTGCGGCGTGCCCGAATCGGCGAAGGCCGGGGCGGACACGGCGAGTGCGAGGGCCAGGGCGGAGAGAAGGTGGCGGCGGTTCATGACATAACTCCAATCTGTCGGAGTTGGCGCTTCAGCGCTCGCTCCGGTCCCATCAAGCGGGATCTGTTCGATGCGCAACGAGGTGCGCGACAGGGTTTACTCTAGGTATCTGTTCGGTCGCGATAAATGCGGCAGACGCGAATTGATTTGTCGTTGCAAAGGAACAATCGTCATCCGCACGGCCGGCAGGGTTATGCGGAAATCGCCGGCAGCCCCATGCAGCGGGGCTCACACGGATGCGACGACGACGCGCGACGACGCACGCGGACGATTGCCGCGCTCGGCACAAAGGATTGCTGCGGATTCAGGAAAGATGGCGGGCGCCGCGCGGGAACGCGGCGTGAAGGCGGGACGACGCGCGGGCCTCGCAGCCCGCGCGCGTTGGTTCAGACGATTACGCGACCCACTCGTTGATGACCGGCGTGTCGAGCGCCGGCGCGCGCTCGGCTTCCTCGAACGTGCGCTTGCTGCACGTCGCGTCGAGGCTGCCCTTGCCGCTCAGCAGCGGGCAGCGGTCGAACACTTCGGCGATCCAGTCGACGAACACGCGCACCTTCGGCGACAGATGGCGGCTGTGCGGATACACGACAGAGATCGGCATCGGCAGCGGCTTGATGCCGGGCAGCACTTCCTTGAGCCGGCCTTCGCGCAGGTGCGGCAGCACCATGAAGAGCGGCGGCTGGATCAGCCCGAAGCCTTCGATCCCGCAGGTCACGTACGCATCCGCGTCGTTCACCGACACGATGCTTTCCATCTTGATCTCGGTTTCCTTGCCGTCGATCAGGAACGACCAGTCGATCGTGCGGCCCGTGCGGCTCGAGAAATAGTTGACGGCCTTGTGCTGGCTCAGGTCCTCGATCGTCTTCGGCTCGCCGAAGTGCTCGAGATAGGCGGGCGCGGCGACCGTCACGCCTTCGAACAGGCCGACCCGGCGCGCGACGAGCGACGAGTCCTGCAGCGCGCCGACGCGGATCACGCAGTCGACGCCTTCCTGCAGCAGGTCGACCGGACGGTCGGACAGGCCGAGCTGCAGGTCGATGTCCGGATAGCGCGTGTGGAATTCGCACAGCGACGGAATCACGAGCAGCCGCCCGATCGAACCCGGCATGTCGATACGCAACTTTCCGTGCGGCTTCCGGTTGTTGGCCTGGAAGCTCGCTTCGGTTTCCTCGACGTCCGCGAGGATCCGCACGCACCTTTCGTAGTACGCGGCGCCGTCCGGCGTCAGCGACAGCCGGCGCGTGGTCCGGTGCATCAGCCGCACGCCGAGGAACGCTTCGAGATTCTGGATGATCGTCGTGACGGACGCCCGCGGCAAGCCGAGCGTTTCTGCCGCCTTGGTGAAGCTGCTTGTATCGACGACGCGAGTAAACACCTGCATGGCCTGAAGCCGGTCCATCACAACCTCCGCAATCTAATTTGCCGCCGGAACAAGAAGGCTGCGCTACCTCGTGGGTGAACGCAGCCTCGGATTGTTCGGGGTCGTTGAATTGTGTTGCCGGATTATAGGCATTTATCCCAATGTCTGCCGGACCCAGAATTCGTTCCATCTCGAAATGGACGCTGCATCGTCATGGACGCTTCTGAATTCAGCAAATTCCTGAAAGCCGCGCTGCCCGCTCAAGCCTTGGCGGGCGCGGCGCTGACGGTCGCCGAAGTGGAAATTCCCGGCTACGCGCAGGACATCGTGCTGCGCCTCTACCGCCGCCCGGACAAGACCGGGCTGCCAGTAGTGCTTTATTTCCACGGCGGCGGTTTCGTCCGCGGTTCGCTCGAAGACGCCGATTTCGCCGCGCGTTTTTTAGCAGAACGCTTACCAGCTCTCGTAGTGTCGGTCGATTATTCGCTCGCGCCGGCCTTTCCTTTTCCGGCCGCGCCGGAGGATGCGTATCGCGCGGCCGTGTGGGCCGCCACGCGTGCCCGCGCGTTCGGCGGCAATCCGAAGAAGATCGGTGTCGCGGGCCACGACGCGGGCGGGCAGCTCGCGAACTGTCTGGCATTCATCGCACGCGACCGCGGCGAAGTGTCGATCGCCGCGCAGGCGCTGTTCGGGCCGATGCTCGACCCGAGCATGACGCGCATCGGCGACGCCGAGCGTCTCGCGTCGGACATCACCGCACGCGAATGCGCGGCCTGTTATCGCGCGTATCTGCCGCAGGCCGCGCAGCGCATGCACCCGTACGCGGCGCCGATCGAATCGGTGCGCCTCGCGGGGTTGCCGCCGACGCTCGTCGTCACCGCGCAGAACGACGTGCTGCACGTCGAAGCGGAGAAATATGCGGGCTGCCTGATTTCGTCGGGCGTGCTCACGCAGGTGATCCGCTATCCGGACATCACGCACGCCGCGCTCGCGACGCACGAAGCCGCATTCGAGGAAGCCGTGCGCTTCTTCCAGTGCCGCTTCCAGGCGCGCCAGCCGAACCGTTCCGAATAACCAGAACCAATCCACGTTTATTGGAGATCCACATGGCCATCCTACGCACCTCCCGTTCCCGAATCGCGACAGCGGCGATCGTGACGCTCGCCGTCGTCGGCCTCGGAACGTTCGGCGCAATGCGCGTGAACGCGAACGCGCCCGAAAAAGCAGCCACGCCGCTGCCCGAAGTCGACGTCGCGACCGTCGTGCCGCAGACCGTGACCGACTGGCAAGGTTATTCGGGCCGCCTCGAAGCGATCGAGAAGGTCGACGTACGCCCGCAGGTGTCGGGCACGATCGTCGCGGTGAATTTCAAGGACGGCGCGCTCGTGAAGAAGGGCGACGTGCTGTTCGTGATCGACCCGCGCCCGTACCAGGCCGAAGTCGACCGCGCGGCCGCGCAGCTCGCGGCTGCCCAGGCCCGCAACGGCTATGCGCAGACCGACTGGCAGCGCGCGCAGCGGCTGATCGGCGACAACGCGATCGCGAAGCGCGATTACGACGAGAAGCAGAACGCGGCCCGCGAGGCGACGGCGAACGTGAAGGCGGCCGATGCCGCGCTGGAAACGGCGCGCATCAACCTCGGCTACACGCGGATCACCGCGCCGGTGTCGGGCCGCGTGTCGCGCGCGGAGATCACGGTCGGCAACGTCGTGTCGGCCGGTGCGTCGGCCGCGCCGCTGACGACGCTCGTGTCGGTGTCGCCGATCTATGCGTCGTTCGATGCGGACGAACAGACCTACCTGCAATACATCAACGGCGCGCGCGACGGCCGCAAGGTGCCGGTCGAGCTCGGCCTCGCGAACGAAACCGGCTACTCGCGCAGCGGCGTGATCGATTCGGTCGACAACCGGCTCGACACGTCGTCGGGCACGATCCGCGTGCGCGCGCGCTTCGACAATGCCGACGGCGCGCTCGTCCCGGGCCTCTACGCGCGCGTGAAGGTGGGCGGCAGCGCGCCGCACCAGGCGCTTCTGGTCGACGACGCGGCGATCAACACCGACCAGGACAAGAAGTTCGTGTTCGTCGTCGACCAGCAGGGCCGCGTGTCGTACCGCGAAGTGCAGCAGGGGATGCAGCACGGCAACCGGCGCGTAATCGTGAGCGGGCTTTCCGCGGGCGACCGCGTGATCGTGAACGGCACGCAGCGCGTGCGGCCCGGCGAGCAGGTGAAGCCGCACATGGTCCCGATGACGGGCGGCGATGCGCCGTCCGCGCCGCTCGCGAGCACCGCGAAGCCGGCCGCACCGGCGAAGGCGGATTCGTAAGCGGCACGCCGCTTCGCATCCGCGTTCAACCAGACAGAGCCAGAAATGAACATATCCAAATTCTTTATCGACCGGCCGATCTTTGCAGGAGTCCTATCGGTGATCATCCTGCTCGGCGGGGTGATCGCGATGTTCCTGCTGCCGATTTCGGAATATCCGGAAGTCGTGCCGCCTTCGGTGATCGTGAAGGCGCAGTACCCGGGCGCGAACCCGAAAGTGATCGCCGAGACGGTCGCGTCGCCGCTCGAAGAGCAGATCAACGGCGTCGAGGACATGCTCTACATGCAGTCGCAGGCGAACAGCGACGGCAACATGACGATCACCGTCACGTTCAAGCTCGGCACCGATCCGGACAAGGCCACGCAGCTCGTGCAGAACCGCGTGAACCAGGCGCTGCCGCGCCTGCCGGAAGACGTGCAGCGGCTCGGCATCACCACGGTGAAGAGCTCGCCGACGCTGACGATGGTCGTGCACCTGATCTCGCCGGACAACCGCTACGACATGACCTACCTGCGCAACTACGCGCTGATCAACGTGAAGGATCGCCTGTCGCGGATCCAGGGCGTCGGCCAGGTGCAGCTGTGGGGTTCGGGCGACTACGCGATGCGCGTATGGCTCGATCCGCAGAAGGTCGCGCAGCGCGGGCTGTCCGCCGAGGACGTCGTGCAGGCGATCCGCGAGCAGAACGTGCAGGTCGCGGCCGGCGTGATCGGCGCGTCGCCGTCGCTGCCCGGTACGCCGCTGCAGCTGTCGGTGAACGCGCGCGGCCGTCTGCAGACGGAAGACGAGTTCGGCGACATCGTCGTGAAGACGACGCCGGACGGCGGCGTCACGCGCCTGCGCGACATCGCGCGAATCGAACTCGATGCGTCCGAATACGGGCTGCGCTCGCTGCTCGACAACAAGCCGGCCGTCGCGATGGCGATCAACCAGTCACCGGGCGCGAACTCGCTGCAGATCTCGGACGAAGTGCGCAAGACGATGGCCGAGCTGAAGCAGGACATGCCGGCGGGCGTCGACTACAAGATCGTCTATGACCCGACGCAGTTCGTGCGTTCGTCGATCAAGGCCGTCGTGCACACGCTGCTCGAAGCGATCGCGCTGGTCGTGATCGTCGTGATCGTGTTCCTGCAGACCTGGCGCGCGTCGCTGATTCCGCTGATCGCTGTGCCGGTGTCGATCATCGGCACGTTCTCGCTGCTGCTCGCGTTCGGGTATTCGATCAACGCGTTGTCATTGTTCGGGATGGTGCTCGCGATCGGGATCGTGGTCGACGATGCGATCGTCGTCGTCGAGAACGTCGAGCGCAACATCGAAAGCGGAATGAACGCGCGGCAGGCGACCTACAAGGCGATGCAGGAAGTGAGCGGGCCGATCATCGCGATCGCGCTGACGCTCGTCGCCGTGTTCGTGCCGCTCGCGTTCATGTCGGGCCTGACCGGCCAGTTCTACAAGCAGTTCGCGATGACGATCGCGATCTCGACGGTGATCTCGGCGTTCAACTCGCTGACGCTGTCGCCGGCGCTGTCCGCGATCCTGCTGAAGGGCCATGGCGACAAGGAAGACTGGCTCACGCGCGTGATGAATCGCGTGCTCGGCGGCTTCTTCCGCGGCTTCAACAAGGTGTTCCATCGCGGCGCGGAGAACTACGGCCGCGGCGTGCGCGGCGTGCTGTCGCGCAAGACGCTGATGCTGGGCGTGTACCTCGTGCTGGTGGGCGCGACCGTGCTGGTGTCGAAGGTCGTGCCGGGCGGCTTCGTGCCCGCGCAGGACAAGGAATACCTGATCGCGTTCGCGCAACTGCCGAACGGTGCATCGCTCGACCGCACCGAGAAGGTGATCCGCGACATGGGCTCGATCGCGCTGAAGCAGCCGGGCGTCGAGAGCGCGGTGGCGTTCCCGGGGCTGTCGGTGAACGGCTTCACGAACAGCTCGAGCGCGGGCATCGTGTTCGTCACGCTGAAGCCGTTCTCCGAACGGCACGGCAAGGCGCTGTCGGCCGGCGCGATCGCCGGCGCGCTGAACCAGCAGTACGGCGCGATCAAGGACTCGTTCGTCGCGGTGTTCCCGCCGCCGCCGGTGCTCGGCCTCGGCACGCTCGGCGGGTTCAAGATGCAGATCGAGGATCGCGGCGCGGTGGGCTACGCGAAGCTGTCGGACGCGACCAACGACTTCATCAAGCGCGCGCAGCAGGCGCCGGAGCTCGGGCCCCTGTTTACGAGCTACCAGATCAACGTGCCGCAGCTCAACGTCGATCTCGACCGCGTGAAGGCGAAGCAGCTCGGCGTGCCGGTCACCGACGTGTTCAACACGATGCAGGTGTATCTCGGCTCGCTGTACGTGAACGACTTCAACCGCTTCGGGCGCGTGTACCAGGTGCGCGTGCAGGCCGATGCGCCGTTCCGCCAGCGCGCGGACGACATCCTGCAGTTGAAGACGCGTAACGACAAGGGCGAGATGGTGCCGCTGTCGTCGCTCGTCACGGTGACGCCGACGTTCGGCCCTGAAATGGTGGTGCGCTACAACGGCTACACCGCGGCCGACATCAACGGCGGCCCGGCACCGGGCTTCTCGTCGGGGCAGGCGCAGGCCGCGATCGAGCGCATCGCGCACGAGACGCTGCCGCGTGGCGTGCGGTTCGAGTGGACCGACCTCACGTACCAGCAGATTCTTGCCGGCGATTCAGCGATGTATGTGTTCCCGATCAGCGTGCTGCTCGTGTTCCTGGTGCTCGCCGCGTTGTATGAAAGCCTGACGCTGCCGCTCGCGGTGATCCTGATCGTGCCGATGAGCATTCTGTCGGCGCTGACGGGCGTGTGGCTCACGCAGGGCGACAACAACATCTTCACGCAGATCGGCTTGATGGTGCTGGTGGGGCTGTCGGCGAAGAACGCGATCCTGATCGTCGAATTCGCGCGCGAACTCGAACACGACGGCAGGACGCCGCTCGAGGCCGCGATCGAGGCGAGCCGGCTGCGGCTGCGCCCGATCCTGATGACGTCGATCGCGTTCATCATGGGCGTCGTGCCGCTCGTCACGTCGACCGGTGCGGGTTCGGAAATGCGCCATGCAATGGGTGTCGCGGTGTTCTTCGGGATGCTCGGCGTGACGCTGTTCGGGCTGATGCTGACGCCGGTGTTCTACGTCGTGCTGCGTACGCTCGCGGGCGGCAAGATCCACGTCGCGGGCAAGGACTCGGCCGGTTACGGCGTGACGGCTCCGGGCGTGCCGGCTTCGGATGCTTGAGGATAGAAAGATGAACAACATGCACAACACGAATGGCCTGATGCGCTTCGCGAAGGTGGCGGCCGCGAGCACCCTGCTCGCGACGCTGCTCGCCGCGTGCGCGGTGGGCCCCGACTACAAGCGCCCGGATGCGCCGACGCCCGCCGCGTTCAAGGAAGCGCCGACGCTCGCGGCGAGCGAACAGGCCGGCACGTGGAAGACGGCCGAGCCGTCGGACGGCGAACATCGCGGCGAATGGTGGAAGGTGTTCGGCGACCCGGTGCTCGATTCGCTCGAGACGCAGGCGCTCGCCGCGAACCAGAACCTGAAGGCCGCGGCCGCGCGTGTCGAGGAAGCGCGCGCGGCGACGCGTTCGGCACGCTCGCAATGGTTCCCGCAGGTCGGCGCCGGCTTCGGGCCGACGCGCGAAGGGCTGTCGTCGGCGTCGCAGCTCCAGCCGCAAGGCACGGGCCCGACCAACGCGACGCTGTGGCGCGCGCAGGGCACGGTGTCCTACGAGGCCGACCTGTTCGGCCGGGTCGGCCGCAACGTCGAGGCGTCGCGCGCCGACCAGGCGCAGAGCGAAGCGCTGTTCCGTTCGGTGCAGCTCGCGCTGCAGGCGGACGTCGCGCAGAACTACTTCGAACTGCGCCAGCTCGACTCGGACCAGGACCTGTACCGCCGCACGGTGGAGCTGCGCGATCAGGCGCTGAAGCTCGTGCAGCGCCGCTTCAACGAAGGCGACATCAGCGAGCTCGACGTGTCGCGCGCGAAGAACGAGCTGGCCAGCGCGCAGGCCGATGCGGTCGGCGTCGCGCGCCGGCGCGCGGCTTCCGAGCATGCGCTCGCGATCCTGCTCGGCAAGGCGCCCGCGGATTTCGCGTTCAAGGAAACGCCGATCGTGCCGGTCGGCGTGAAGATTCCGGCGGGCCTGCCGTCCGCGCTGCTCGAACGCCGTCCGGACGTGTCGGCGGCCGAGCGCGCGATGGCGGCCGCGAACGCGCGGATCGGCCTCGCGAAGTCGGCGTACTTCCCGAAGCTCGACATCACGGGCGCGTTCGGCTATGAAGCGTCGACGCTCGGCAACCTGTTCCTGTGGTCGAGCCGCACGTTCCTGCTCGGGCCGTTCGCCGGCACCGCGCTGACGCTGCCGCTGTTCGACGGCGGGCGCCGCGCGGCCGGCGTGCAGCAGGCGCGCGCGCAATACGACGAGCAGGTCGCGAACTACCGGCAGCAGGTGCTCGTCGCGTTCCGCGAGGTCGAGGACAATCTCGCCGATCTGCGCCTGCTCGACGACCAGATCCGCGCGCAGGATGCGGCCGTCAATGCGTCGCGCCGCGCGGCGACGCTATCGCGCACGCAGTATCAGGAAGGCCAGGTCGCGTATCTCGACGTGATCGACAGCGAGCGCTCGGTGCTGCAGTCGCAGTTGCAGTCGAACCAGTTGACCGGCGCGCAGGCCGTGTCGACCGTGAACCTGATCCGTGCGTTGGGTGGCGGGTGGGGTAATGCGCCGACGGCGGTCGGCGATGCGGCGTCGGGTAAGGAGAACGTGGCCGCGCGTTGAGACGCCGACACGCATAGCGAGTCGAGGCGGCAGCCGGAACGGTTGCCGGCCGGGAACCGCCCCGATCCGCGCTAGCGTGGGTCGGGGCTTTTTGTTGTTGGTGGATTTCGGGTGGGGTGGGGGGCGATCTACCGTGGTCGGTGGGTAGCATCGGCTTCGATGGTTGTTGTCGACCCACTGCCGCCGGTCGAGTCGTCCGGGCTCAACGGCGGGTATCAGAGTGGTCCGGTCATCCATACCGACTTCTCAGGGACAACGGTCCGGCCATAGCAGCCATTCCCATTGACTCCGCCGATGGCCGCAATGGACCGCAAAGTGGATGTCGACCTCGCCATCGTCCACAACGGGAATCGCCTGATCACGAGGATCTGTCTGCCGACCTGCCTCTACCTCGCCATGCCGAACGCATCGCCCAACTGAAGCACCGCGCGCCCGGCGGCCTTATTCGGCCGCCTGCGCCGGCATCATGGCCGCGCCTTCGTATCGCCGCGCCGCTGCGCTCAACTCTGCGGCGATCCCCGCGCGCAAATGTTCGGGCGCCAGCAGTTCCACCGTCGCGGCATGTCCGAGCAGCAAGTTGCGCAGGGCCAGCGAAGGCGTCAGCGTCGCGCTCAGCACGAAGCCGCCGGGCTCTTCTGTAATGCACTGATCGTCAGCCAGCCGGGCCGCGCGAAACGGGCTGCGCACGCCGTTCGGCTCAGTCACGCGCAGGACCACCGGCTCGGGCGGCTCCGGAAACCATTCGAAGATTTTTTCGCCGCGAATGAAAGCGGCCAGATCGAAGCCGGCGTCACGCTGCATGATGAAGCCGCGCGACTGCACCGTGGAGATGCGGTCCATGCGCAGCAGGAACGGGGCGCCCTGCGCGCCGCTCGAACGGCGTAGGCTCACCACCAGATACCAGAACGGCGCTTTTTCCACGATCGCGTAGGGCAGCACCAGGTAGTCGCGCAGCCCGCCCTCCGGCACGTCGGCGGCGCGATAGGCGATGGCCAGAGATTCGTCGCGATACAACGCCGCGCACACCGCATCGAACACCGCGTCGTCGACCTCGGGCGCCAGCATCGGATAGCCGGGCTCGACCCGCGCGGTCTTGCCGATCCAGGCCTGCGCGCTGCGAATGCGCGAATCCGACGGCGACATGCCCAATACGCGATTGGCACCCTCAAGATATTCCTGAAAATCGCCGATAACGCCGGGGGGAACATGGTGTCTTGCCAATTGGCGCAATTTCAGCAGGGCCAGTGAAAGATCGACCGGCGGGCGGATGGAATCACGCGGACCGCGCGCCAACAGCGTCCATTGGGTATTGCGGCCCTCGCCATTGCGTTGAATCAAACGAGCGTCCTGCAATTTCACGAACAGGCGTCGCACGGTTTTTTCACCCAATTGCGGCAAACGCGCCAGCACCGCGCCTTTGAGTTCGCCCGAGGGCCAGGCGCGTTGCGATTGCGACGCCATGACGTCGAGTACGATTTTTTCTTCGAGTGTGAGCATGAGTGGAGCGGATGTCTTGGTTCGAACACGCGTGAATCCCGAGCATGCTGCCATATTGGGCCGCGACCCGGACATGCCATGTCCAGATCCAAATTCATAATGACCCGGCTCGAACGCGAGACACTCGCCGGCGCGAAACCGCCGCCCTCCTTCGATTATCGCAGCGCCTAATATCGGCCCAGCCACGACTTCAGTCAGGATCGGTGATGAATAACGAATACCAGAAAACCCTAGTCAAGTCGGTCAGCGTCTGTCCGATCTGGCCGGCCGAGGCCACCCGGAAAATCGGCCAGATGATCAGCGAGATCAATCAGGCCAACACCATCATGGGCAATATTTCGGCCACCGCGCAAAACGCTGCGATCAAAGGGGGTTTCGCGGCCGAAACCTTTCACGCCGAATCCTTCAATCTCGATGCGATCCTGAAGGACAAGGACGTGCGCGCCTTCACCGACGGCTTCAAGCAAACCCCGCTGACGCGAAATGACCCGACCCACGACATCGTGGTGATGAGGGACGGCGAGCAGGTGCTGGGCGCGCAACTGAAGTATTTCAAGGACGCCGACGCCACCCAAAAAGCCTTCCGTTCGACCCGCGACGGCGTTCACCATTACGAGCGGGCCGACCGTTTCATCGGCCCGTCCGATCAGATTGAGGGCATCCAGGCGTCCGCGCACAAGACCGTGCTGAAGAATCAGCAGACCCGCCCCGAGGTGGCGCGCGCGGCCGAGAATGTACGCGACAACACAGCCGGCCAGATCGAGCTGGATGGCGTGCAATCCGCCCCGCTCAGCAAGACTGAGGCCGAGCAGCTCGGCGCCGGCACGCAGCAAGGCAAGGATATGCACCAGCGCATGCAGGACGGCTATCTGAACAGAGCCACGGTCCAACAGAGCCTGCGCGCGGCCGGTTCGGCGGCCGTCATCACGGCGGTGACGGCCGGCTGCATCAACACCTTCCAGAGCATCAAGCTGTTGCGCGACGGCGAACTGAGCACCGAGCAAGCGGCGCTGCGCATCCTGCGCGACACCGCGATCGCGGCCGGCGACAGCGCCCTGAAGGCCGGCGCGGCCACCGCCAGCGTCAGCCTCGCGGCGCGCTCGCTGCCGTCGCTGTTCTCGGGTTCGGCGTTCCAGACCAGCCTGGCCAGCGGCGCGATTGCCGGCGCGACGGTCTGCGCCGTGGATCTTGTGCAATGTCTGGTGCTGTTCGCGGCTGGCAAGATGACGCGCGACGAGCTGGAAACGCGCACCGGCAAGAACATCTTCCAGACCGGCGCCGCCGTGGTGGGCGCCTCGGTGGGCGGCTCGATCGGCGCGCTGGGCGGCCCGGTGGGCATACTGATCGGCAACCTGGTGGGCGGCATGATCACCTCGCTGGCGATGAATATCGCGCTCGACAATCACATCGAGAAGTCGTTCCAGCTGACCCTGGCGGCCACCGAACAGGTGGTAGCGAACGGTTTGGACGCGCATGGCGCCTTGCAGTACCTGCAACAATCGCAGACGTATTTCGCGGGATTTCATCAGGGGCTCATGTTGTCCGAGCGCCATTTCGATCAGCAAATCAAGACCATGCAGGCGCAGGGCACGCGCCTGAAAAATAAAATCAACAATCTCTGAGATATCACGATGAATCAAGCCAGCCTGAGCGAACCCGCGGAAATTTTCGGGGCACCGCTCGACAGTTCGGAACTCGCGGCGATCACCGCGCTCGTCGAAAAGCACCGAGCCAATGCCACCGTCACGCAGCAATTGGCGATGGACGCATCGAGGCTCGTCACGGCCAGCCAGGAGCGCTTGGCGCGCCAGGCGGAAGCCGGTTTCTTCAAGCGCTTGACCCATGCGGTTAGCGGCAAGACCAGCGAAAACCAGGCGCTGAACCAGGCGGACATGCTGCAAATGCAGCGCTTTGCGTGGCATTACCTGCAGCAATTGCAGCAGCAGAACCTGATCACGGCGCAAAGCATCGCGGTCATCCGCAACAACCTCGGGACGATGAACGAAGTGATCATCGAAACCCGGGATTTTCTCGAACAGGCGGTTGACCGGATCGATCAGCGCCTGCGCCATGTCGAGAACAACACGAATTTCAGCAGTTGGGCGCTAAATATCGAGGCCAACAAGCGGCGCTTCGCGCCGATCCCCAAGAACCTGCTGGTTCTGCGACTTGCCTACGATTTCCTTCGCCAGCATCCGGGCGCGATGCTGACCGGCCGCGAAGTCGGCAATTACCTCATCACCACGCTGGAAAAGCTCGGCGTGAATTGCGACGAAACCGTGCGCCTGCTCGATTTCATCAATGATTTGATCGATCAGATCGGCGTGGTGGGCCTCGATCAATACCGCGCCACCGTCGCGCTGTCGACCGATGCGCACGACATCGACTCGGCCTATATCCAGAAGTCGATTTCCGGCGTCGGCTTCAATGCGCTGTATTTCCTGGCCGATCACTACGAGAGGGTCGCCGACCTGATCGGCGACCCTGAACTGTGCGCCAGCGACGCGGCGCGCGAGAAAATTATCGCCAAATTCTTCGGCCAGGAGCTGAACGGCCTAGCCGCGACCTACAGCATTCGCGATCTGACCTGCGAAATCATCGGCGGAGGCCAGTTGGCGATCGCTGTGTATCGCGATCAGCACGGACTCGACGTGCCGCCCGGGGAGCCCGCTCTGGACGCGGAAGCCGCGCCGGAGCAGATCGCGCTGGTGTCGTCGCTGCCGGACATCACCGCGCACAGCTTCCTCGACGCCTGCGGCAGCCAACAAGCCAAGCGCGATTACCTGTTGCTGCTGGCCTTGTGCGTGGACAATGCCGCGGCGCTCAACGGCCCGGCGCGCGAATTCATCGCGCTGCTGGCCGACCATGCTTGCGTGCCTGAGTTGCGCCAAGACGTGCTCGCGCTAGCCGACGATCCGCGCAAAGCACTGCGTTGTCAGCCGATCATGCAGGCCCTGCTCGACGACGAGAACAAGAAAGCCACCTGGCTGCTTGACGCCTTCTTCCTGTTGACGCTCGCGCAAAAGCCGATCGAAAGCCCGGCGATTAAAATCGTGCTAGGCATGCTCAAACCGGCGAACCTGAAGGACAGCCTGCCGAACCTGCTGGCGATGGTGAACGGCGAGGACCACGCCGCTGTGCTGGATGCGGCCGGCAAGCTGAGCGCGGACACGCAGGGCTGGAAGAACCTGGTGCGCTACCGCGCGCTGCGTTTCGAGGCCTCCTATTCGGACGTGCTCAAGCTATTGAGTGTGGCCGGCTGGGCCAATCTGCGGCTCACGGCGGAATTCAGCAGCGTGCCCATGAAAGCCATGGAATATTCGTTCTACATGGCTTCGTCCGACGGCGGTTTCCTAAGCGGTCTGGCGGACAAGGCTGGCTCCGCCGCCTACGGCCTCGGGCGACGTTCGGTGCTGTCGAGCCTGAACGAATTCCGAAAGAGGGCGCGCGATTTTCTGTCGGAGCACCAATCGGCGCTGTACGCAGCGAACAGCCGGATTGCGCGCTGGAACCTGCCCAAATTCGAATTCTCGGACGACATTGCCTATTCCGATTACGTACTGGACGACTCCACTGACAACGAAGACTGGGGCGACCAGTTCCAGCGCTACTACAACCAGATCGATCACACGCTCAATGCATTTTCCAGCGTGTGCACCGAAGCCGCCGAGCAGCTCGAGTTTTTCGTCAAGGGCGATTTCGATTCCTCGGTCATGGCGATCAAGGAACGCAAACGCGCGGAATGGCAGCAGAAGCAGGCATTGGAACAGTTGGAGAAGCAGTCGGTGGCCATCGTGAAGGATGGCGAGCCTTGCCTGCTCGGCCTCGAATGGCAGCAAGTTGCGCAGCCGCCGTGCGAAGCGGAGAAGATTACTCACATCCGCACCGACGGCAAGATCTGGCTGGTGGTGGCCAGCATCGATTCCAAGGACCGCTTCTATCGCAGCGAAGACGGTTTGCAGTGGCAGGAGGTGCGGCTTGACGCGCCCGAATACGATGTCAGCGTGGGCAAGCTCGAAATCGTCAACGGCGTGTGGATCGTGTGGCACCGCGTGTGGCGCAGTTCGCGCCCCGCGGGCTTTTATTACTCGCGCGACACCTTGAACTGGCAACGCAGTGCCGGCCCGGCGCCCGCGAACAACAGCAATCTATCGCTCAATGACGGGCACTTGTCCTATCAGGACATCGTGTATTTCAACGGCATGTGGCTGTGGACCGCGACGAAATACCGGCGTTACAGCTATGTCGAGAAAGGCTTCTTTTCCGACACCACCAAGTCGGGCTCGTATGCACAAACCCTCGTGTTCCGCGGGGCCGATCTCGCCGGCCCTTGGGAGCCTTGGGATCAGACGCCGCGCACCGACGAGGGCGTGGTGATCGAGAGGATCTGCGCCCTGCCCGGCCGCAATGGCTTGCTGGCGTTCTGCAAATACGACTGGTCGTACATGCGCGACAAGAAGAAGCCAGAGCAGCCGCCGTTCGTCATGTATTACGGCGCGGCAAAAGCGTGGCAAAAATGCGACTGGGACAGCAACTCGCGCTACACCGCGTCCAGCACGACATCGGTTCACCTCGGCTCGCGCGGCGGGCTGATGTGCGTAGCGTCGGAACTGTTCACCTCCGACAAGGGCTATGCGTGGACGCATCGCGACACGCCGATCCACATCGGCCAATGCTTCGCGCTGCGAGACCTGAGCTTGATTACCTCGAGCAGCGGCGCAACGATGCTGGTGAGCCAGGACGACGGTCTCAGCTTCAAGGAACTACGCATGGAGGACGGCCACTGGAACCATCTGACCGCCAACGACATGAACCTGCTGGCCGTCTACTACGAGAATCGGCACGAGGAAACCGTGCTGCGCATCGGACGCTATCGCTACCTGCCGCAGTCCTGATCCGCGCTGAACCCTCCTGAACCACGCGGCCGCCACGAGCGGCCCCGTTTCATTTCATCGCCGTGATTTCAGCGGATTCGCAGCGCTTCCGGACACGGCGCGTCCAGTTGCGCACCTAGCATGAAGTCAGTCACGCACTCAGGCGTTGACGCCATTCCCTCACCGGAGTCGAACACCATGCCTTACAACAACTCAGCACTCGAAACGCTCGCCGCCTTTGCCATCACGTTCGCGGCAGGCCTGCTCTCTAGCATCGCGTTCGGGAAATACGTCGACAAGGTGCGCCGCGATGCGATCGATTCGGTGTCGCGCCCGGCCTGAACGCAGCACGCTCAACGCGATGCAGATGCCATGCGCTGAATCGATCTAGGCTTCCCTCGGGCTCACTCCCGCCGACGTCCGCTTTGCAGTCGATTGCAGCCAACGGCAGAATCGATGGTGAACGTCGGCTAAGGCCGATAAAGGAGCATTCGTCTTTGACAAACGGATGGCCGGTTACGGGGCGGAGCCGACGCCTGGCCGTCCTACCGACGACTCATGTGAATGGCCGTTTGTGGCCGGCAAGCGACCGCTCGCCGACCGCGATACCATCAAACCTCCGTCTGCTCTGCCATCTCAAGGGCATCGTCGACTTCGATGCCGCGATAGCGAACTGTGCTTTCTAGCTTCGTGTGTCCGAGCAGCAACTGCACCGCTCGAAGATTCTTCGTTCGCCGGTAGATCAGTGAAGCCTTGGTGCGGCGCATCGTGTGGGATCCGTACCCGGCATCGTCAAGGCCGATCGACGCAACCCAGCGATGTACCAGTCGGGCATATTGCCGCGTCGATAGATGCGGTGACGTATGCAACCGGCTCGGGAACAGAAAATATGCGGCCCTCAGTCCTCGCGCTTCGATCCAAGCCTCGAGGCTCTCACGGGTCTGTTCCGCGATCTCGAATTGCATCGGTCGCTGGGTCTTCTGCTGCATGATCGTCGCCCTAGACGCCACGTGGCTTCCGTAGCGGACGTCCTGGACCTGCAACCGCGTAAGATCGCACGCCCGGAGCTTGCTATCAATTGCGATTGAACATCGCGAACTCACGAAGGTTCGACGCCATCTGAAGTCTCGTCCGTATCGCCCAGATTTCTCGGAGCTTTAACGGCGGTTTCTGCCCGGTGAGCTTGCCCTTGTTCCATGGCACACGGTGGCCAACGACAACATCCCCGGATTCCATGACAATCTCCTTTCAAGCCAAGGGAGATTGAGTGTGCGCTTCTTCCGGCGGACGCTATCCGGCCCATTGCTGACCGTCGCGCTGGCTCTGGCTGAAAGGCGGGTATGCCTGCTGTCAATTTCAGAGTTTCCGTCCTTTCGACCCGTCGCCGCCTCTCGGCCGGATGTTGTCGTTGGGGCATCCGCGCGCAACCGGTTATTGGCAGTCTCGTATGATCAATTTGGGATCGTCTCATTCAGATGCGAGACCGATTCGTCTCTAGCCCAATCCGCGGCCAAGAGCGAGCGCCCGTTACGCAAGGCATGTGCAGCAGTTGGACGGAGCGCTGAGGAGTGCGCGCACCTTCATCGACCATACATCACACAATCAATTTTTCTAATGATGTCGCGCCACTAATTTGACTCCGCGAATGTGTCACTACACTCGTCCGCGTCGGACATGCGTGACGCGTTGGTCACTCCTGCGTTCGATCGCCGACTTTCGTTGAAATCTGATTCCCTGCATTGCGCCTTTTAGACGGGTTATCCAGCTTTCCACTCTTCCAATCTGGAGACGTTCGTGAGACACGACCACGCTCATCTGAGCAATTACATGCGCCGACTGATTGCCAGCATTGCACTTTGCCTGCTGTCAGTGACGCCTGCCATGGCGCAACCCAAAACATCCGGAGCGCTTCCAAACGTAGCGGTGCTGGCAACTGGTGGCACAATCGCAGGTACTGCCGGGAGTGAGACGCAAACAACAGGCTACAAACCGGGCGTACTCACTGCGGACGCACTTCTCAAATCGGTACCGTCACTGGGCAAGATTGCACAGGTGTCTGGTGAACAGATTTCGAATGTCGGAAGCGAGAACATCACTAACGACATTCTCCTGAGGCTCGCCAAGCGCGTGAATCAGCTTCTCGCTCAACCGGATGTCTCGGGTGTCGTGATTACGCACGGCACCGATACCCTCGAGGAAACCGCGTATTTCCTCAACCTCGTTATCAAGAGCGACAAGCCGGTGGTGGTAACGGGATCGATGCGACCGTCGACGGCCATCGGTGCGGATGGCCCGAGCAACCTCCTGCAGGCAGTCACCGTTGCCGCTTCGCCGGAGGCGCGTGGACGTGGCGTGTTGATCGTGTTGAACGATCGGATCGGCTCTGCGCGCTTCACCACGAAGACCAATGGCACCACACTGGATACGTTCAAAGGAAATGACGCCGGCTATTTGGGCACGTTGGTCGACGAGGTTCCGCATTTCGAGACGTCAGCGTTGAAGCATCACACCACATCAACGCCGTTCGATGTGTCGACGCTTGCCTCGCTGCCGGAAGTCGATATCGTGTATGGCTACCAGAACGACAGCGGATTTATGTACGACGCCGCGGTAGCGCATGGCGCAAAGGGCATTGTCGTCGCTGGCGTCGGGGCAGGCAGCGAATCGCTCCTTACCCTTCCGTCAATCAAGAAGGCAATTGCGCACGGTGTAGTCGTGGTCCGCTCCTCCCGCACGGGTGGCGGGTTCGTACCGGAAGATCCGGCCTACTTGGGTCTTCTCGGCGACGACCTGAACCCCCAAAAGGCCCGCATTCTTCTGATGCTTGCGCTGACGGTAACCAAAGATCCGTCACGTATTCAGGAAATGTTTCACGAGTTTTGAGTCGTCATCTCCTGCTGAGTTCGCTGGAATACCGATCCAATCAGGCGCGACGATGCCGCTAAAGCATCGCCGCGCCGACTGCCGTTCCGCAATGAGCAGACATGTGTCAATACCCAGGAATTCCTGAATGATGCCCCATATCTTTGCTTACGGTACGTTGCGCGCCGGCGAAGTCAATGACGTTCGGCTTGCGGCCGAACACAATGAAGTGCTCTAACCTCGACTGATTGGCATGTCGACGTTGATCGGGAGACTGTACGACTTCGGCAACTATCCGGGCCTTGTGATCGACAAGTGGGGCGTTCGAGCAATCGTCAAGACTGGTGTACGCGGGTCGGGCGGCATGATCAGGCGGCTAGCGCTTGAGGAGCCGGTGTGCTTTCCATCACCGGGGTGCCGTCCTTGAAGGGAATGCCCTTCAGAAGCGGTTCGATCCTGTCGACGCCGCGGATCTTCCTCCAGGTCTGCTCGGCCGCTTCGATCAGCTTGAACGCCATCGCGAGGAAGGTCGAGCGCGACAGACAGTTGCGCGTGCGGCTCGTGCGGTGGCGCACCGTCGCGAACGTCGATTCAATCGGATTCGTGGTCCGCACGTGCTGCCAGTGTTCGGCCGGGAAGTCGTAGAACGCGAGCAGTGCGTCGCGGTCTTTCGTGAGCTTCTCGACGGCCTTTGGGTACTTGGCCGCGTACGTGTCGACGAACTGGTTGAACGCGGCGATTGCGTCGGCTCTTGTCGCGGCATTCCAGATCTCGGCGAGCGCAACCTTGGCCTTGCCGTGCTGCGATTTGGGCATGACGTTGAGTATGTTGCCGATCTTGTGAAACCAGCAGCGCTGGTGCCGTGTCTGCGGGAACACCTCTTCAAGCGCCGCCCACAGCCCCATCGCGCCATCGCCGACGGCAAGCAGCGGCGGCGCCTGCAGACCTCGTTTCTTCAGATCGAGCAGCAGCTCTTTCCAGGATTCCTTCGATTCGCGATAGCCGTCGTTGAGCGCCACGCGCTCCTTGCTGCCGTCCGGTTTCACGCCGATGATCACCAGCAGGCACTGCCCGTCCGAATCCTCTGCGCGGGCTTGCGTATGGATGCCGTCGGCCCACCAGTAGACCCAGCGCGAGGTGGACAGGTCGCGCTTGTTCCACTTCTCGTACTCTTCTGACCAGGCGGCCTTCAGGCGGCTCACGACGCTCGCTGACAGCCCTTTAGCCTGTTCGCCGAGCAGCTCGGACAGTGCGTCGCCCATGTCGCCGGTTGAGACTCCTCGCAGGTACAGCCACGGCAGCGACGATGACACGCGCGGCGACTTGCGCACATAGGGCGGCACGATCGTCGAATTGAACTTGATGCCGGAGCCCGAACGATCGCGGACCTTCGGCACCTGAACGGGCACCGGACCGACTGCCGTGACGATCTCGCGCTCTGGCAGGTACCCGTTGCGCACGACAGCGCGCCGGCCATCGATCGTCTTCACATTCGAATACTGTTCGAGCATTGCCGCCAGTTCCGCCTCGATTGCCTGCTGGATGATCCGCCGCGCCCCTTGCTGGATCAGATCGTCCAGGCCGGGCGTACCCTTGATGTCTGCTTCTGTTGTTTGACTGCCGCTCGTATCCTGCGTAAGTTTCGCCATGGTGGTGGAGTTCGATTGAGGAAGTGTTACCGTGAGAAGCAACATTCTCCTTCAATCGCCACCGCCTTCTCCTGCCTCAACCCTACGCCGCATACACCACTTTCAACGATAGCTCGGGGCGTTCCGGTGATCGGCGAAGTGTACGAAGTCGACACATCACTCATCCCGATTTCCGAGGACATCGAACAGGTTCATCTGGACGATGACGAACTCGTCGCCGAACACGAAGTGTCGCTGAAGGTTGGCGGAAAGTGTTTGTCATGCCGTTTCTATCCCATTGCCGCATCCTCCGTCGAAGGTAAGGCCGAGATCCTGAGTGGCGATTGGGTAGCACACGGGTCTTCACGCCAAACGGCATCGATCGATCAACGGCCCACACGCAACGCATCCAAGCCGAGTTTCGTTCCAGCCTCTCTCCATGAACCATTCACTGAGCATCTGACGCAGTGACAGTCCGTGATTCGAGGCTCAACCCGTTTGCGGCCCGTTTGGGTGTTCAACTTCAACCTCCGCGCGACATACTATAAGAATCACTGATACTGCCGATTGATATGCTGTTTTCGTGAATTTGAGTCTCTACACTGGTTTCTGAAGGCGCCGGTAAGCGCCTCGGTGATAACTAAAGTCCCAGGAGACGAAAGTGAGCAAACAGATATTGCTGGAGGACGTTCCGCTGCGCGGCTTCCACCTGCGCGTGGCGTTCAGCGGTACAGGCGGACAGTTCAGCGACGGTTTCGTGCTGGGTATTATCGGAATCGCCGTGAGCATGGCGGCAGGCACACTTCACCTGAATGCGATCTGGATGGGTGCGCTTGGTGCGGCGTCCCTTGCCGGCCTCTTTTTCGGAAGCATGTTCGCCGGTCCCGTCGCGGACAGGTATGGCCGCCGCGCCATCTTCGCATTCGACATGCTGCTCTTTGCGGTGATATCCGCAGCCCAGTATTTCGTAACGTCGCCGACCCAACTGCTGGTATTGCGCTTGCTGCTTGGGCTTATTCTGGGCGCCGACTACGTCGTGAGTAAGTCGCTCGTAACGGAGTTTGCTCCGCGCCGCTATCGTGGCCGCCTCCTGAGCGTCCTCGCAGCGGCCTGGGCTGCTGGTTACGTGGGCGCTTACCTCGCTGGCTTTGCCATTCGCGATATGGGCCCGGATGCGTGGCGAATCATGCTGGCCGCCAGTGGGCTTCCGGCGCTGCTGATTCTGCCGTTTCGCCTAGGTGTACCCGAGTCACCGATGTGGCTGATGAAGCGTGGCCGGAAAGACGAGGCACTGGAAATCATACGTGCCAAATTCGGTCCGGAAACGACTTTGCTTGCGTCGACAGCAGTCCCCTCGCAACGCCGCGGCGCATGGTCGGAACTGTTCTCGGCCCGCTGGCGAAAGAACACCCTGGTCGGCTGCGTCTTTTATACGTGCCAGGTGATTCCGTATTTCGCGCTTGGTACGTTTTCTCCCAAGGTGCTTCAAGCCTTGCAGGTCAAAGACGGTTTCGTCGGCGGACTCGTTTATAACGTACTGCTTTTCGCCGGTGCAATATTTGGACTGCTGATCGCCGACAGACTTTCGCGCCGTGCATTTCTAATCGGGAGCTTCTATCTTGCCGCGCTCGGGCTCGCAGTGCTCGCATACGCCGGATTCGGACCGCTCGGCACGATACTCTCGTTCGGTATTTTCGCCTGCATCCTCTCGGCCGCGGCGAACCTCGAATTCGTCTACCCGCCCGAGCTTTTCCCGACCCATCTGCGCGCGTCGGGTGTAGGGCTGGCTGTTGCCTCCAGCCGATTCGGTTCCGCAATCAGCACATTCCTCCTGCCGGTGGCCGTACAACATGTCGGCATTCACGCGGCACTCGGCGCATGTGTTGCCGTATTGGTGGTCGGCGGTGTGTTCTGCCACTTGTTTGCACCGGAAACCGGCAGTGAGAATCTTTCGGATATGAGTACTGGCCATAGCGGAAATGAGGCGGCGCTCGACGGCGAGCGCAACATGAGCCTGCAGACGTCGGCGCGTCGCAACGGGCATGCTGGCGGTTGACATGCCGACGGGCGTTAGCGCACTCCGGGTGACGCCTGCTGAACGCAACTAGGGGAGCCCATCATGTCGTCCAACAAGCCAATTGATATGTACGCGGTACAGGTCTTCGTCGCGGTGGCAGAGGAAGGCAGCATGTCGGGGGCAGCCGCGCGCATGGGCATTTCCCAATCGGGTGTTTCGCAGATCATCCGGCAACTGGAAGATGAACTGGGAGTTGTGCTCGTCAATCGGACGACACGTCCCCTCGCGTTGACACCGTTCGGCATAGCGTTGAGGAATCGCGGAGCGGTGCTGAGCGAGGAAATCGCCAATCTGAAGGCTCAGGTTGTCGAAGCGGGGCGAGGAATCAAGCCGGACCTTCGCATCGGACTTGTCGACTCGTTTGCGGCCACGTGCGGCTCGGTTTTTACGAAGCGGTTGCTGGGAAAGGTATCGCAACTGTCGATACGTACGGGGTTGAGCCCGCAGCAAGGTGAGGCGCTGCTGCGGCGCGATCTGGATCTCATCGTTACGAGCGACGCGCTGATAGACGCCAACGACGTGGTGCGGTACCGCCTTTTTTCCGAGAAGTACCTTGTCATCACGCCCAAGGATCTTCGCAAGTCGGTCCGAACCGTGGAGGACATCAGAGCGTTGGCCAATGCGTTGCCCATCGTGCGCTTTAACCGGAATTCACAGGTTGGCATGCAGATCGAGCGCTATCTGCGGCGAATCGAAGTGCGTACGCCGACCCGGTTGGAACTAGACAACGCCGATGCGCTCACGTCGATGGTTGCCGAAGGCATCGGATGGGCCGTGACATCGCCGATGTGTCTGCTTCAGGGGGCGGCTTATGCAGATCAGGTGGCCACCCACGTTGTCGACAGGCTGGGCCTCGAACGGTCGCTGTATCTGGTGGCCCGCCGGGACGAATACAGTGCCTTCTTCGAAGACGCGTGTGACGCAGCACGCGAAGTTATCGAAACGTCGTTCCTGCCACGGGTAAGAAAGGCACTCGGCCAGGAAATTGAACAACTCATTGATGTTGGAAACAGGAACACACATGATCAGTCCAGCCAAAGCTGAAACGCGTACGGAACGCGACTATGTCGGCGAAGTCGATATCCCGTCTGACAAATTGTATGGCGTCAACTCGGTAAGGGGCGTCGACAACCTGACGGTTTCGCCGCTCAGCATTGCGCACTATCCGGCGTTCCGGGTGGCCTTCGCTCAGTGCAAATGGGCGGCTGCGCTCGCGAACCGGGACAACGGCGTGGTCACGCCGGAGCAATGCGATGCAATGAGTCGGGCATGTCAGGAGATCATTGAAGGCAAGTTCGATGACTCTCTGATCGTCGATCTGCTCGAGGGCTCGGGTGGAACCTCGACGAACATGAACTTCAACGAGGTTATCGCCAATCGGGCGCAACAGCATTTGGGCCATGCTCCCGGCTCGTATGACGTGATCCATCCCAACGACCATGTCAATCGATCTCAATCCACGAACGACGTATATCCGGCCGCGCTGAAGATTGCGACGTATGCGATGCTCGGGCCGCTCATCACGGAAGTAGAAAAGCTGGCCGAGCGATTCGGCAGCAAGGCTGCCGAGTTTGCCGACGTCCTCCACCTCGGTCGTACGTGTCTGCAGGATGCGCAGCCGATGCGTCTCGGCCAGCTCTTCGGCGGCTACTCGTCGCTTACACGACGTCTGGCGGAAGAACTGACGGCAGTGCGCGACAAACTGCGTACGCTCCCGCTGGGCGGCACGGCGATCGGCACGGGCTTTGGCGCGCCCGCTGGGTATCGGCCCGCCGTCTACCGGCACCTGTCGGATATCGCGGGCGTCGACTATGTTGCGCCGACCAACTCGTTCGACGCGATGCAGAATATGGACGTGTTCTCGCGTGTCTCGGGCGAGCTTCGTACCTGCGCATCATCCATCGCAAAGATCGCATCGGACCTGACAGTTCTGTCATCCGGTCCGGTGGGTGGATTGGGGGAATTGCGCCTGCCCGAAGCGCAAGCCGGCTCGTCGATCATGCCGGGCAAGGTCAATCCGGTCCTGCCGATGGCCATGATCCAGCTGAGTTTTGCGGTGATCGGCAATGACGTCGCGGTGGCTCAGGCCGTCCAGTATGGCGAACTGGAAATCAATCACTTCGAGCCTGTCGTGGCGTCCCGCGTGTTCGACAGCATCATGCTGCTAACCAACGGCATTCAGCGGTTCACGCAGAAGTGTGTTGCCGGCATCACGGCAGACGTCGCGCGCAATGAGCAACATCTGATGGATTCGATGGCTGTGGCCACGGCGCTCGTGCCCAAACTTGGATATGCGCGTGTGAGCAAGCTGGCGCGCCAGTCGGTTGCGGACGGTCGACCGCTGGCGGCTATCCTCGAGGAATCTGGCCTGCTGTCTCGCGACGACACTTTGTCGGCTATCGACCAGGCTTCGTACCCGGTCTTCGAGGTGCATCGGCGACTGTAACTGGAAGGGTCCTGGCCGACCGCGAGTTCGCGGCCGGCCTTCGCAACATTCTGGATCGAATGGGAAATGATAGAAAGGGACGAACTGCTCGAACTGCTCGAGCAACGGCATGTGCCGTTTGCTTGCGAATACCACGAACCGGTGTTCAACATGGCGGAATCGGGAGCACTCAACCTCTCATTGGCAGGTGCACGCTGCAAGAATCTCTTGCTGCAGGACAAGTTGGGGGCGTTGTACCTTGTGGTGACGACTGCGCAGAAGTCGCTGGATCTGTCGGCTGTTGCGAGAACGCTGAACAGCAAGCGTCTGTCGTTCGTTTCGGCCGACCGCCTGTTCGGCCTACTGGGTGTTCGGCCGGGATCATTGAGCCCACTCGCGTTGATCAATGACCACGCGCGCAACGTTCGCCTCGTAATCGACGAGGATTTGGCCCACGAACGGATCTTTTTGTTTCATCCGCTCGATAGCACCGCTACGATCGCGCTGTCGCGGCGAGACTTCGAGGTATTCCTGCATGGCATCGGCCACGCTCCCTCGTGGCAAGCCCTCGGAGCGCGACCGGCGGCTTGAAACGGAGCTAATGTCGGAAGTGGTGTACGGCGGTGTGGAGCGGAATCGGCGGGAGGCGGTGGCGATTGCAGGAGAATGTTGCTTTCCAAGGTAACGAACCCAGCAACCAATCCACCACCATGGCGAAACGTAATCGGGAAGCGAACGACAGTCAAGCAACGGAAACAGAATTCAAGGGGCCCGTCGGCCTGGACGAGTTGATCCAGCAAGGCGCGCGGCAGATTATCCAGCAAGCGATCGAGGCGGAATTGAAGGCATTGCTCGAGCAATATTCGAACGTGAAGACGCTGGACGGCCGGCGGGCGATCGTGCGCAACGGCTATCTGCCTGAGCGAGACGTTGTCACGGCAATCGGACCGGTAACGGTCCAGGTGCCGAAGGTCCGCGATCGCTCGGGCTCGGGGGTAAAGTTCAACTCGGAGATCGTGCCGCCCTACGTGCGCAAGTCGCCGCGTGTGTCGTCGGCGCTGCCGTGGCTGTATCTGCGCGGCGTCTCGACCGGCGACATGAGCGAAGCGCTCAGCGTATTGCTCGGCGACCAGGCGAAAGGCCTGTCGGCAAATACCGTCATTCGTCTCAAAGCGATCTGGGCGGACGAATTCGCGCAATGGAACAATCGGGACTTGTCGGCGGCCCGCTGGGTCTACTGGTGGGCCGACGGCATTCATACTGGGGCGCGCAGCGAGGATTCCGACGGGCAATGTCTGCTGGTGATCATCGGCGTGAAGCCAGACGGCAGCAAGGAACGCGTCGCGCTCGCCGACGGCTACCGCGAGTCGAAGGATTCGTGGGTCGAGCTACTGCTCGATCTGAAGGCTCGCGGTCTACAAGCCGGCCCACTGCTAGCCGTCGGCGACGGCGCGATGGGCTTGTGGGCGGCACTCGAGGAAGTGTTCCCGCAGACGCGGCACCAGCGCTGCTGGTTTCACAAGATCGGCAACGTGCTCAACGCGTTGCCGAAGTCGCAGCAGGGCAAGGCCAAGGCCGCGCTCGCGGAGATCTGGAACGCCGCGACGCGCGCCGATGCGATCGTCGCCTACGATCAGTTCGTCGCGACCTATACGGCCAAATATCCGAAAGCTGTCGAGAAGGTCACGAAGGATCGCGACGAGCTGCTCGCGTTTTACGACTTCCCGGCCGAGCACTGGCAGCATGTGCGCACGACGAATCCGATCGAGTCGACCTTCGCGACGGTCCGCCACCGCACGACCCGCACGCGAAACTGTCTGTCGCGCGCGACCTTCCTCGGCATGGCCTTCAAGCTCATCGAAGCAGCAGAGGAATCATGGCGCCGCATTCGCGGTGTCGACAAAATCGAACAGATCTTGAACGGCGTGCCCTTCAAGGACGGAACACCGGTGACCGAGAGCACACCGGCTCCTGCTCAACCGCTTGCCGCTTGATCATGCTGCTCGACTGTCGTACACCACATTTGACATTAGCTCCTTGAAACGCCGCCTTATGTACGCAGAGATCTGAATGCCGCAAAGGCAGATCAAGTAACGCTCCCTATTCCGGTTGAATCCGCCATCTGGTGCGATTGGCTGAAACTGGCGGCGCACCCCGACGCTGGCGCATGTAACGGCCGCGAATTCCCGTTGTCCATACGCAGTCTCCCAATCATGAAGCGTAGCCACACCGGGGAGCCTCTTTCCGTTCGGCCAGGAGGGTTCGGAAAGTCACCGGATAAGCTATCTGAAAACTCGAGCCCATACCGCCCGAAGGCGTCGTGCGCGGTCTTCGAAGAGATATGAGGCCGCCAGTGTCAAGAGACCTGAAATTGCACCCGTCGCGATGTGCTCGACGTAGGGGATACGGTAGTGACTCGTGTGCGAGTAGGCGTCGCCTAGCGTTGTCAGGAAGCCAACGACCAGCGCATTGCCGTATCGATGCGCGTAGAGTTTCGCCGCGGGCGTGAAAGTCAAAAGTACAGCCAGGAGTCCGGTAAGCAGACCGGTATGAAATGCAATCGTCCAATGGGCGAGGCTCGTGATACTGCCCCAGCTCCCCGGCATGCAGGTCATGCACGCACTGGTCGGCTGCCAGAAACGCTGGATAAACAGTCTGACGCGGTGCTTCCACTCGGTTGACATGATGTATTCCCGTCAATGCCGTCGCCACGGCCGACGCCACCACACGTCTCGTTGAAGCAGTTTCCAAACCCTTTAACGATCTTGCCGCCCTCGCCACGGATGGGTTGACAGTTCGCCGCAGAGGCCGAGCAATAACTTGGACATGGGGAAATACTACTCCACGATTAGACGGCCGCTGTTTCGACTGGGACCGGAATTCAACGCTTGCGTTTATCGGTGCGATCTCGTCCATGACGGGCGTCGAACGAGCGCTTCCGCGTGACGTCGGCGTCCGGCATCGACGGATTGAATCCGCAGCCGAACCCAGCCGCTTGCCGTTCCAGCCGTCCGCAAAGGGCTCCACCCGACCGCAACGAAGAAACAGCGGGATTGCAAGAAAGCCGCCATTCCGTGCAGCCTTACACGTGGCCGGCATTGACGTCCGACCGGCCGTCCAATTACGCTCCGGCGTGGATCCGACATCAAGGAGCGCCAATGAACGACGACGCGACAGAACAGGTGATTGCGCTGGCCAAACACGTCGTCAGTCACATGCAGGCGACATTTCCAGGTTGGCGCGAAGTCTATTTCGTTTTGACGCGCCGAGCGATTCCCAGTACGGGGTGCGAGCGTCCTACGCCACGACAGGCGGCATCGAATTGATCCCGACGATGCAGCATCGGGATTTCATTGACGGCATTGTGCGCATCGGCGTGCAACTGCGCGACGCGTTATCGAACAACGGAAAGAAATTTCGCGTCTGCCTCCTTCGTGCCAACTCTCGGTATTCCTATCGAATGGATTACGAGTGGAACGACTCCACGAGATGGAACATCACCAAACTCAACGGGGCGTCGGGCCTTCCGGATGGACTGGATGCGCTCGACCCCACTGGGCTGATGCCGCGTTTCGTTGACCGGGAATGCGTTCCTGGCGCCGAACGTGGTGGGCACGCTCAATGTGCTGCCACGGAACCGGACTTTCGTGCACGGACGGGCGGAGCCGGCGGCGTTCGTCGAACTGAAGCTTCCCGCCGTGGCGCTCGCGGCGCCCGACAGGCAGCGGCAATTCGTCGAACGGGCGACCGCGATCGTGCTGCGCCGGGCCGGCGGGCGGCTGACGCCGGCGCAAGTGTGGGTGAACGTCGTTCATGCCGTCGACGGCGGATGGGGCATTGCCGGACGACGCTTCGACAACGCATCGCTTGTCGATTCGATCCAGAGTGCGGCTGCTGCTGTGCAGTAACTGCAACTAACGGTCAAGCCGTCATGCGGTGACCAACGGTGCGGCGGCGATCGCCACCGCACCGGTTACGTGGTTTCGCCGGCAGCGCGCAGCGCGCGCACCAGTTCGCTGGCCGCCTTGCCGAGCCCTGTGTGCTTCGGCCGCCGCAGGTACACGGGCAGCGGCAGCCCGTTGCGGATGTTCGCGAACACGAGCGGCGCGAGTTCGCCGTCGGCGACGTATCGGCCGATCATCGATGCGGGCAGGTTCGCCCAGCCGTGACCGGCTGTCACGAGCGCGATCGCCGTGGCCATGTCGGTCACCTTCCACGTGCGGTTGCCGATGACGGGCTGCACGTCGGTCAGCGGCCGCCCCGGATCGACGATCACGATCTGCCGGAAACCCGACAGCCGCTCGATCGCTTCAGGATGCGCTGCTTCGGCGATCAGCGGATGGCTCGGCGCGGCGACTGCAATGAGCGTTTCCGTCCACAGCGCGTGGATCTGTTCCTGCGGATGCAGGTCGAGTCCGCCGTATGCGATGCACAGATCGACGGCGCCACGATGCAGCGCGTCGACGATCGCGTCCTGCGGCGCCGTGACGACGCTGATCGCGAGCGCCGGATATTTCGCGGCGACGGCCGTCAGCGCGCGGGCGACGGGTGCGCCGTCGAGTTCCGCCGCAAGCCCGAGCCGCAGCGTGTCCTCGACGCCTTCCGACAGATGCTGCGCATGCGCGCGCAGCGCGTGCAGCCGTTCGGCGATCGAGCGTGCATCGGGCAGCAGCGCGGCCATCGCGGCGGTCGGCGTCGGTTCGCGCGTGCCGCGGTCGAACAGCACGAGATCGAGTTCGGCCTCGAGGTTCGCGATCGCCATGCTGACCGCCGACGGCGTGCGGCCGAGCGCGCGCGCGGCCGCTGAAAACGAGCCTTTGTCGATGACGGTCAGCAGCATGTCGATATGGTCGCTGGTCAGCACGCGATACCTCCTGTCAGAAAAATCGAAAGGACCTGACTTTTGCGCACAGGGTACCCGCTGCTAGTCTCGCCACCTTGTTCGATTCGAAGGGGATGTTCATGCAAGGCTGGAAGCGACGCATAGTCTACGTCGTGATGTTCGAGGTGCTCGGCATCCTGATCGCGTCGACGGTGCTCGGCGTGCTGAGCGGCGCGAGCGCCGAAACGAGCGGCCTGCTGGGCGTGATGATCTCGACGACGGGCGTCACCGTCAATTTCCTGTACAACCTCGCGTTCGAGGCGTGGGAGCGGCGGCGCGCGGCGACGACGCGCACCGTGGGGCGCCGCGTGCTGCACGCGGTCGGTTTCCAGGTCGCGCTGGTGACGTTCCTGATCCCGCTGATCGCGTGGTGGCTCGACGTGTCGCTGGTGCAGGCGTTCCTGTTCGACGCGGTGCTGATCGTGTTCTTCCCGATCTTCACGTTCGTGTACAACTGGTCGTTCGACAGCGTGTTCGGGCTGCCGGATGCGGTGACGCGGAAGGCGAAACCGGCGGCGTAACCGGGCGCCCTCGATGCGGACGGGCGCCCGCATCGTCCGGGGAATGGAGCGGTGAAGATCGGGCGGAACGAACGCCGCCCGGGAAATTACGCGGCGACGAACTCGTGCACGTAACGGTTGAACACCGCCGGGCTCGCCGCATTCATCCCGTGCGATGCGCCGGCGACGGTCTGCCGTTGCGCATCGCCGATCCACTGCGACAGCGTGTCGACGTTGTTGCGGAACATCTTCGGGCTGCGCTGGCCGTCGATCAGCAGCGTGCGGCATGCGATATCGCCGGCCGTGTGCTGCGAATACGCGGGCAGCGGGTCGCGCAACTGCTTCGGCAGCGTGCTCGCGTTGTCGATCGCCATCGTGCGGAAGCGCGACGTGCTCTTTTTCCATGCGCCGGGCAGGCTCACCGAATCGACGAACATCTCGAGACCGGATTCGACGTCGCCTTGCCCGATCAGGCTCACGGCCTTCGTGCGCAGCGCGATCGCGGCGGCCGGCAGCGCGGCTTCGCGCACGCCCTGCTGCTGCAGCGGGCCGCCCGGATCGGCGAGCGTCAGCGTGTCGACGAGGTGCGGATGCTGGCGCGCGACGTTGAACGCGACGCTGCCGCCACGCGAATGGCCGACCAGGTGCACGGGGCCGAGATCGAGTGCGTCGATGAATTCGGCGAGCTCGTCGACGTGGTTCTGCCAGCTGAACTCGTCCTGGATGCCCGCTTCGACGGCCGGCCAGTAATGGCTGAGGCTCGGCGCGATGCAGCGGTAGTGGGCCGACAGCGACGCAAGCTGCGGATCCCAGTAGCGGTAGTCGCAAAGCGAGCCGTGCACGAACACCATCGGCGCGCCGCTGCCCCGCTCGACATACGGCAGGCTGATGCCTGACGAAAGCGTCGCAAATTGCAGGTCGGGGTTCGCGAGCACGGACGGCTCGATTCGCATGTTCATGACTGAAAGACTCAAAGGTGCGTCAACACGACGCAACTATGCATCACGGCGACCTGCAAGGAAAACGCATAATTTTCATCGTGACGATCAATTTTATTGATGGCTGCTCCGCAAACCCCTGTCGGAGCGTGGCCATATGTCGAAGCCTTCAATCATCTGACGATTGATTTCGGCGGAGAAAGGGCGTGCGGCGGCCTGCGCACACGCGCAAACGCACCGGAAAAGAGGGGAGGCAGGGGGCTGCGCGTCAGCGCACCGTCAACGCGGGCGCGGCCCGAAGCTCGACGGGCAGATCGTTGTCGGTCGCGAACTGCATCGCGAAGTCGAACGCGTCGGCGCACACGTCGCGCAATTCGTCCGACACGAACAGGCATTTGACGCCGCCGTCGACGACCGGCATCGCGAGCCGCGACAGCGCGCACGGATAGCCGGGCCGCCGTTCGCCGACGAACAGCGTGATGACGCCCGCGAGGCGCTCGGGCCAGTCGCTCGGGCGGAAGGTCTTCCGCGCGCGCGTGACGCCGCGGATCAGGTGGCCGTGGGTTTGGCCGTGGGTTGGGCCAATGAGGCGGCCGTGTTCAGTGACTTCGATGCGATCCATGCCGTGGTGCGTGTCCTTGTCCGCGTCATTCGCCGCCGTCGGCCGCCGCGTCGCCGCGCGCGGGAATCCGCAGGTTGCGCAGCTTGTGATAGAGCGTCTTCTTCGGCATGCCGAGCGCGACGCTTGCGTCCGCAACGTTGCCGTGGTGACGCTGCAGCATGTCCTCGATCAGCATCCGTTCGAAATACGCGAGCTGTTCCGCGAGCGTGCCGCCCACGGCGGGCGCGCCGCCCGACGACAGCAGGCTGTCGCCGGTCAGCCCGAGCACGAAGCGATCGGCCACGTTCTGCAGCTCGCGCACGTTGCCGGGCCACGCGTGCGTCATCAGTTCGGATACCTGCGCAGCCGTGACGACCGGCGCCGGCTGCCCGAAGCGCCGCGCGGCCGCGAGCACGAAATGCTCGAACAGCAGCGGCACGTCCTCGCGCCGCTCGCGCAACGGCGGCAGCTCGATCTGCGCGACGTTGAGGCGATACAGAAGATCCGCACGAAAACGCCCGTCGGCCGCGAGTTCGGCGAGATCGGCCTTCGACGCGGCAACCACGCGGCAGTCGACCGGAATCAGCTCGTTCGCCCCGAGCCGCTCGACCACGCGCTCCTGCAGCACGCGCAGCATCTTGATCTGCAGCGAAATCGGCATCGTCTCGATCTCGTCGAGGAACAGCGTGCCGCCGTGCGCCCATTCGATCTTGCCGATGCGCTTCTTGATCGCGCCGGTGAACGCGCCGGCCTCGTGGCCGAACAGTTCGCTCTCGAAGATCTGCTCGGGCAGGCCGCCGCAGTTCAGCGCGACGAAATGCGCATCGCGCCGGCTGCCGAAGTCGTGCAGGCTGCGCGCGATCAGTTCCTTGCCGGTGCCGGTTTCGCCGGTGATCAGCACCGACACCGACGTATCGGCGAGGCGCAGGATCTTCTTGCGCACGTCGGCCATCGCAGGCGACTTGCCGAGCACGTACGCCTCGATGCCCTGCCAGTTGTCGAGCGCCGCGCGCAGCCCCTGCACCTCGAGCGTCAGGCGGCGCTTCTCGACCGCGCGCGCGACGCGGCCGGCGATCACGTCCGACGAGAACGGCTTCTCGATGAAGTCGTACGCACCGACCTGCATCGCGCCGACGGCCGTCGAGATATCCGCGTGGCCGCTGATCAGCACGACCGGGATCTGCGCATCGACGGCCATCACGCGATCGAGCAGCTGCAGCCCGTCGATGCCCGGCATCCGCACGTCCGACACGATCACCACCGGCGCGCCGGGTGCGACGTGCGCGAGCGCGTCGGCGGCCGACGCGAACGCGTCGACCGGGAACCCGGCGAGCGCGACGGCCTGCTCGACGCCGATCCGGACGTTTTCATCGTCCTCGACGACCAGCACCCGAATCTCATCTTCCATGCTCTGTCCTTTGCAGCGTCGCCGCCGCGAATTCGATACTGAACTGCGCGCCGCCTTCGTCGCGGTTCGTCGCGGCGATCTTCGCGCCGAACGCCTCGACGATGCGCGACGTGATCGCGAGGCCGAGCCCGAGGCCCTGGCCGCGCGGCTTGGTCGTGACGAACGGCTCGAACAGGTGCGGCAGCACGTCGGGCGCGATGCCGGCGCCGCTGTCGGCGATCGTGAAGCGCACGCGGCCGGCTTCGTCCGGCTCGGCCGCCTCGATGACGATGCGGCGCACGGGCGCGTCGTGCACCGCGTCGAGCGCGTTGCCGAGCAGGTTCACGATAACCTGCTGCAACTGGCTCGATTCAGCGGACACCGCCGTGCCGGGCGCGATGTTCACGTCGAGCCGCACGCCTTCGTCGCGGATTCGCGCGTCGTAGATGAGCCGCGCATGCGCAACGGCCTCGTTCAGCGACACCGCGACGCGCTCGACGTCGGGCTTGCGCGCGAAGGTTTTCAGCTCGCCGGTGAGCACGGCCATGCTGTCGACGAGCTTGCCGATCCGTTCGAGATTGGCATCCGCCTGCGCCGGCTGGCCGCGCGCGAAGAACGTGCGCGCGTTGTCGCACAGCGTGCGGATCGCGACGAGCGGCTGGTTCAGCTCGTGCGTGAGGCCGGCGGCCATCTGCCCGAGCACCGCGAGCTTGCCCGCGTGCACGACTTCCTGCTGCGAATCGCGCAGCCGCTGCTCGGTGCGCTCGCGCTCGTCGATCTCGCGCTGCATCCGCTCGTTCGCGGCCGTCAGCGCGGCCGTGCGCTGCGCGACGGTCAGTTCGAGCCGGTCGTTCGCGCGGCGCAGCGCATCCTGTGCGCTCAGCCGCGCGACGATTGCCCGGCGGCGCTGGATCGCGTAGCCGGCCAGCAGCGCGGCGATCAGGAACGCGCCCGTGACGAACACGAACGCCGTCTGCTGCTGGCGCCGCGCGCCCGCGACGTCGAGCAGCACCATCAGCGAATCGCCGGCCTGCGGCGCGGGCCGCGACATCACCAGATAGCGCGTGCTGCGGCCGGCGCGGCGCGGATCGGGGAACGCGCCGAGCCACGCGGCCGCGCTGCGCTCGCCGATGTGGCGGTACGGCAGCGCGTCGACGGTACGGCCCGCGTATTGGCGCGACGCTTGGATGTCGTGCTGCTGCTGCGCGGTGATCGGGCGCAGCGCGGTGAATTTCCATGCGGGTTCGGTCGAAATCACGACCACGCCGTTGCTGTCGACGACCATCGCGGCGACACCCGGCGCGCGCCATGCCGATTCGAGCGAATCGACGCTGATCTTCACGGCGGCCACGCCGATCGGCACGCCGTCGTCGCGCACCGCGCTGGCGAAGTAGACGCCCGGCACGCCCGTGTTGGTGCCGATGCCGAAGAAGCGGCCGCTGCCGCGCGCGAGCGCGTCCTTGAAGTACGGCCGGTACGACACGTTGGTGCCGACGAAGCTGATCGTCTCGTTCCAGTTGCTGGCGGCGATCACTTCGCCCTGCAGGTCGATCACGTCGACCGCGCCGCTGCCCGCGTCACGGTTCACGGCTTCGAGGTACGTGTTCACCTTGTGCACGAGGTCGGGCGCGTCGTGCGGCGCGGCCTTCAGCATCGCGCGCACGCCGTCCTGCCGCGCGACCAGGCCGGGCAGGATCTCGAAGCGGCCGAGCTCGCTCTTCAGGCTCGACGCGTACAGGTCGAGCCGGTGCGCGCCGGTTTCCTCGAGCGCGTCGATCGCGCGTTCCCATGCGAAATCGACGGCCGCGGCGGCCACGCCGACATACAGCACGGCGGTCAACGCCCAACCCCACCACGGGATTCCCTTGAAGCTCTTCTGCACGTTCGCCCTCATCGAAGCCCGCAACCGGTCGTCAGCAACCGCGTCGCCGGAACGACGCGCGCCGCGCGCCGGCAAAGCCGGCGGCGGCGCGTGCGAAGCGGTCTGCGCGACGGTGCGCGCGGCGGAGCGTCACCCGAAGTGCGCGACCAGGATCAGCGTCACCGTGACGACGATCGCGCCGCCGATGCGCGTCGCGATCTGCGCGAACGGCATCAGCTGCATCCGGTTCGCGGCGGTCAGGATCGCGACGTCGCCGGTGCCGCCTTGCCCGCTATGGCACGCGTTCACGATTGCGGTGTCGATAGGGTACATCTTCATCAGGCGGCCGACCACGAAACCGGTGCCCATCAGCGTCGCGACGGTCGACACGATCGTCACGACGTTGACGATCGTGAATGCGGCGGTCAGCTTGTCCCACGGCGTCATCGCGACGCCGATCGCGAACAGCAGCGGATACGTGACGGCGGTCGAGAAGAACTTGTAGACGACGAACGCGCCTTCCTGCAGCGGCGGCGACACCGCGCGCGCGAGCTTCACGAGCACCGCGAGGAACAGCATCGCGACCGGCGCGGGCAGGCCGAACAGCTTGTGTGCCATCAGGCCGACGAGGTACAGCGTGATCGCCGTGATGCCGGCGCCCGCGATGTGCGTGACGTCGACGTGGCCGCGGATTTCTTCGTTTTCCGGCGTCATGTCGCCGGTTTCGCCGACCTGCAGGCGGCCGTTGCCGGTCAGGTGCGGCAGGCGCTTGCCGAGCATGTCGAGCGCGCCCGACAGGATGATCGCGGTCAGGCTGCCGAGCATCACCGGCGGCAGCACCATCGCGAACATCTCGCCCTGCGGCAGGTGCATCAGTTCCGAATAGCCGATCGACAGCGGAATCGCGCCTTCGCCGACGCCGCCGGCCATGATCGGCACGACGATGTACAGCAGCGTGTGGCGCGCGCCGAGGCCGAGCGCGGTGCCCACCGCCGTGCCGACGATCGCCGCGGCGACCGAGCCGACGGCGAGCGGGATGAAGATCTTCAAGAAGCCCTGGATCAGCACGCGGCGGTCCATGCTCAGGATGCTGCCGACGATGATCGACGCAATGAACAGGTACAGGAAGTTGGTCGACTTCGTGAATTCGACCGTCAGGTTCAGCACCGGCTTCGGCAGCAGGTGGTAGTACGTGAGCGCCGACGGCACGAAGGTCGCGAAGATCGCGGCCGCGCCGATGTTGCGCAGCAGCGGCAGGCGCTTGCCGAGTTCGGCGCACGTGAAGCCGAAGAACGCGAGCACGGCGATCGCCATCGAGATCTCGCCGGGCACCTTGCCCGTCACCGCGAAGCCGACGATCAACCCGAACAGGATCACGTAGACCGGCAGCGGGATGATGCCGATGCGGATTTCCATCAGCTTCCACCAGCCTTCCGGCCAGAAGCGTGCGCGCGTGGCGGGGCCGGCTTCGGCAATCGGCTCGGGATGGGACGGGGTATGGATAGAGGTCTGCAAGACGTGTCTCCTGATGTTGGAATGCCTGCTTTGCTTCGCGGCATCGTGTGCCGACTATTACGCAACCTCCGTGCCAAGGTGTCGGCCTGTCGGCTTGTTTGCAGATCGTTGATTCATAAGGGATTTGTATCGTCTGCGGAAAGGGCGGCGCGAAGGCCGTTCCGAGATTTCGGAATTCGTGCGGCGGGCAGGCCGAGATTTCGGCCGGATGGCCGGCCGGGCCCCCGGCCGCGCCCGATCGACCGCCATATCGCCGCGCGCGATTTTCTTCGCACAATCGCTTCGTAGACCGCCCCCTCGCCGCTCTCTATCATCGGCTGATCCTTTTCCGATGCGACGACGACTGTCCGGAGAACGCCCGCGCGTTCGCCGCGGCGTCGCTCATCCGTCGATACCGTCTTTGGACAGGAGAGTGGTTTCCATGCTGCATGCCGTTTTTTCCGCCCGCTTTTCCTCCGGCCGCTTCGCGAGGCCGGCCCGCCTGCTGGCGGCCGTGCTGCTCGCCGGGTTGTTCGGCGTCGGGCTGCCGAACGGCGCACGCGCCGACACCGCGCCGCTGAAGGTCGGCATCTCGACCAGCCCGCAGATCGAAGCGCTGAAGATCGCCGCGAAGGAGGCGAAGGCGCAGGGGCTCGACGTGAAGATCGTCGAGTTCACCGACTGGAATACGCCGAACGCGGCGCTCGCGAACAAGGACATCGACGTCAACTACTTCCAGCACATCCCGTTTCTCGAGAACGCGAACAAACAGGGCGGCTACAACTTCGTGTCGATCGCGCCCGGCACGATCATGAAGATCGGCCTCTATTCGAAGAAGGTGAAAAGCTTTGCCGAGCTGAAGGACGGCGCGCGCGTCGCGATCGCGAACGATCCGGTGAACGGCGGGCGCGGGCTGTTGCTGCTGCAGCGCGCGGGGCTGATCACGCTGAAGCCGGGCGCCGACTACCGCGCGACGACGCACGACATCGTGTCCAACCCGAAGCACCTGAAGATCATTCCGCTCGAAGCATCGCAGCTCGCGCGTTCGCTCGACGACGTGGATCTCGCGCAGGGCTATCCGAGCTTCATCAAGCTTGCCGGCACGACCGACCCGAACAGCGCGCTGCTGTTCGACGGCACCGAGAACAAGATCTTCGCGATCCAGTGGGTCGTGCGGCCCGACAGCGTGAACGATCCGCGCATCCGCAAGTTCATCGCGATCTACCAGCACTCGCCGGCCGTGCGCAAGGCGCTCGACAACGCGTTCGGCTCGCTGTACGCGATCGCGTGGTGACGGAGGCTGACATGACGACGGCGAACCGGAAGAAGATCCTGCTCAACGCGTTCAACATGAACTGCGTCGGGCACATCAATCACGGGTTGTGGACGCATCCGCGCGACCGCTCCGCGCACTACACCGATCTCGACTACTGGGCCGATCTCGCGAAGACGCTCGAACGCGGCAAGTTCGACGGGATCTTTCTCGCGGACATCGTCGGCGTGTACGACGTGTTCGGCGGCGGCCCCGACGCCGCGCTGCGCGAATCGGTGCAGGTGCCCGTCAACGATCCGCTGCTGCTCGTGCCCGCGATGGCGCAGGTCACGCGGCATCTCGGCTTCGGCGTGACCGCGAACCTGACCTACGAGCCGCCTTACCTGTTCGCGCGCCGCATGTCGACACTCGACCACCTGACGAAGGGGCGCGTCGGCTGGAACATCGTCACCGGTTATCTCGACAGCGCCGCGCGCGGGATGGGCCTCGCGCAGCAGGTCGGCCACGATGACCGCTACGAGCGCGCGGACGACTACATGGACGTCGTCTACAAGCTGTGGGAACAGAGCTGGGACGACGACGCGGTGATCCGCGATGCCCAGGCGCGCGTGTTCGCGCAGCCGGGCAAGGTGCGGCGCGTGAAGCACGACGGGCCGTTCTATTCGGTCGACGCGATCCACCTGAGCGAGCCGTCGCTGCAGCGCACGCCGGTGCTGTACCAGGCCGGTTCGTCCGCGCGCGGCGTCGAGTTCGCGGGCCGGCATGCGGAATGCGTGTTCGTGAACGGGCAGAGCAAGGCCGCCGCGCGTGCGGCGGCGCTCGACATCCGCGCGGCCGCCGCGCGGCAGGGGCGCGACCCGGCGTCGATCCGGATCTTCGCGGGCGTGAGCGTCGTGACGGCCGAGACCGAGCGGCTCGCGCGCGAGAAATTCGACGAATACCGGCGCTACGCGAGCCCCGAAGCCGGCCTCGCGCATTTCGCGAGCTCGACCGGCATCGACTTCGCGAAGTACGGCCTCGACGAACCGATCTCGTACGTGAAGACCGATTCGATCCAGTCGGCCGTCGACGCGATCTCGCGCAAGAGCACGACCGGCACGTGGACCGTGCGCCGGATGCTCGAACAGATGTCGCTCGGCGGCCGCTACGCGCCGATCGTCGGGTCGCCGTCGCAGGTCGCGGACGAGCTGCAGTCGTGGATCGACGAGACGGGCATCGACGGCTTCAACCTGACGCGCACCGTGATGCCCGAGTCGTTCGAGGATTTCGTCGACTGGGTCGTGCCCGAGCTGCAGAACCGCGGCGTCTACAAGGAAGACTACGATCCCGCGCCGACGCTGCGCGAGAAGCTGTTCGGCGCGGGCGCACGCCTGCCCGCGTGGCACACCGGCGCGCAGCACCGGCCGGCCGCCGTGCCCGAACCCGCGCATCCCGCGCATGCCTGAACGTGACGGAGCGAAGCGATGACGCAATTGTTCGATACGCTGGGTTTCGTCGACGCATCGGCCGCGCGCGCAGGCGCCGCTGCAACGGTGCATGAGACAACGGCCGCGCCGGCCGATGGTGTGGCCGTGTCGCTGGAGCAGGTCGGCAAGGTGTTCGCGACGCCGCGCGGCCAGGCCGCCGCGCTGCGCGACGTGACGCTCGACGTGCGGCGCGGCGAGGTGTTCGGGATCATCGGCCGCAGCGGCGCCGGGAAGTCGACGCTGCTGCGGCTCCTGAACGGCCTCGAACGGCCGAGCTCGGGCCGCGTGCGCGTGCAGGGCATCGACGTCGGCGCGCTCGACGAGGACGGGCTCGTCGCATTGCGCCGCCGCACCGGCATGGTGTTCCAGCATTTCAACCTGCTGTCCGCGAAGACGGTATTCGAGAACGTCGCGCTGCCGCTGAAGATCGCCTGCGTGCCGAAGGCCGAGCGCGTGCGCAAGGTCGACGCGCTGCTCGAACTCGTCGGGCTGACCGCGAAGCGCGACGCGTATCCGGCGAGCCTGTCGGGCGGACAGAAGCAGCGCGTCGGAATCGCGCGCGCGCTCGTACACGATCCCGAGGTGCTGTTGTGCGACGAGGCGACGTCGGCGCTCGACCCCGAGACGACGCAGTCGATCCTCGCGCTGCTCGCCGACATCAACCGCCGCCTCGGGTTGACGATCGTGCTGATCACGCACGAGATGGAGGTGATCCGCGCGGTGTGCGACACGGTCGCGGTGATCGAACAGGGCGAAGTCGTCGAAACGGGCCCGGTGTGGCGCGTGTTCGGCGATCCGCGCCACGGCGCGACGCGCGCGCTGCTCAGCACGCTGGTGCACGACCTGCCGGCCGAACTGGCCGCGCGCGTGCAGCCGTTGCCCGAGCAGGCCGCGTTGCCGGACGGCGCGCAGGTCGTGCTCGACGTTCGTTATACGGGCGAGAGCGGCGGCGAGCCGGACGTCGGCGCGCTCGCGGCGGCGCTCGGCGGCTCGGTGCGTTTCCTGCACGGCGGGATCGAGCGCATCCAGGGGCATGCGCAGGGGCGGCTCGTGATCGCGGCCGCGCCGCGGGCGGATGACGCCGGCCAGTCGTCGGCACGCGGCGGCGCGGTTGCCGCGCTGCTCGAACGCGCGCGCCGCCATGCGAATCACGCGGAGGTGCTCGGCTATGTTTGAGCTCTGGTGGCCCGAACTGCTCGACGCGATCCGCGACACGCTGTCGATGGTCGCCGCGTCGGCCGCGATCGCGGCGCTGATCGGCATTCCGCTCGCGGTGATCCTCGTGACGACCGCGCCCGGCGGCATCTACGCGCGGCGCGGCGTGAACGCGGTGCTCGGCGCGCTCGTCAACGTGTTCCGCTCGACGCCGTTCATCATCCTGCTCGTCGCGCTGCTGCCGTTCACGCGCGTGCTGATCGGCACGACGATCGGCGTATGGGCGGCCGTCGTGCCGCTGTCGATCGCCGCGATCCCGTTCTTCGCGCGGATCGCCGAAGTGAGCCTGCGCGAAGTCGATCGCGGGCTGATCGAAGCCGCGCTCGCGATGGGCGCGAAGCGCCGCCACATCGTGTGGCACGTGCTGCTGCCCGAGGCGCTGCCCGGCATGCTCGGCGGCTTCACGATCACCGTCGTCGCGCTGATCGGCTCGACCGCGATGGCGGGCGCCGTCGGTGCGGGCGGGCTCGGCGATCTCGCGATCCGCTACGGCTACCAGCGTTTCGATACCACCGTCATGGCGACCGTGATCGTGATCCTGATCGCGCTCGTCTCGGCCGTGCAAATCACGGGCGACCGCCTGGTCCGACGTGTGACCCGGCGCACCTGAGCGACGCCACAAGCGTCCGCTCGTTTCATTCATGATCCTGAGAGAACAATACCTATGACCTTGCCCATCGGCGCGCCGCGCGAATGGAACGGAGAATTCGAGGAAGCGCTGTTTCTCGACGTGGCGCGACGCCATCGTCCCGGCTTCCCGGCCAAGCTGGCCACGCCGCCGCGCGAACCGCGCAACGCGGACGAACTGGCCGCCGTCGCCGACTACTACACGAAGATGGCGTCGCACGACTTGTTCATCGTGCAGGTCGTCGCGAAGGCGATCGACACGCTGTTCCGCGACGATCCGCATTTCCAGCTGATCCTGTCGCGCCAGCTCGGCGACGACGGCGCGCATGCGGTGATCGGCCGCGAGCGCGTGACTGAACTGACGGGGCGCGATCCGCTGCCGGAAGTCGACCGGCTCGTCGCCGCGCACTGGGCGCGCATCGGCGATATCGCGGTGCGCGACGTCGCGGGCTTTCTCGCGTTCGAATGGCATTACGAGCTGCACATCCTCGCGAAGCTGTGGATCCAGCGCAAGACCGGCCGCATCGGCGACGGCGCGATGCGCGAGCACGGCGAGAACCGGATCCGGCCGGACGAGGAGTGGCATCGCGTGCAGATCGTCCAGTGGTGGTTCGACAAGCTCGCCGCGCTGCCGGCGGCCGAGCGCGAAGCGCTGATCGATCGCGTGATCGCGGCCGACGAGGAAACGCAGGCGCGGCTCGACGGTTATCTGCACGACGAGTATGCGCATACCGCGCACGTGTTCGGCGCGGATATCGCCGACTACCGCGCGATCTACGACGACTGGCGGCGCGAGATCCTGTCGCGGTTGACCGGCAGGCGCGAACTCGGGAAACTCGTGCCGTTGTCGGAAGCCGTCTCGACCCAGGAACAGGAAGCCGTCGCATGAATGATCCACGCGGCCCGGCGACGCTCGCCGCGGCAACGGATGTCTCGGCAATCGATCCGGCCGCACTTGCGCGCGCGATCGACGCACTGCGTGCAACCGCCGCCGCCCGCGACCGCGCGGGCGGTCACGCGGCGCAGGAGAAACAGTGGCTCGCCGACGCGGGCCTGCTGACGCTCGCGGTGCCGCGCGAGTTCGGTGGGCAGGAAGCCGCGTGGCCAGCGATCTACGACGCGATCCGGCAGATCGCGCGCGTCGACAGTGCGCTTGCGCATCTCGTCGGGTTCCAGTGCCTGCAGGTGGTGAGCGTCGACGTGTGGGGCAGCGCCGCGCAGCGCGAACGTTATCTGCGCGGCACGGTCGAGCAGCGCTGGTGGTGGGGCAATGCGGTCAATCCGCTCGACACGCGGCTGGTGGCCACCGCGACGCAGGACGGCGGCTACCGGCTCGACGGCGTGAAGGGCTTCTGTTCGGGCACGCGCGGCTCGCAGCGGATGACGGTGTCCGCGCACGATCCGGAAACCGGCCGCACCGTGTTCGGCGTGGTGCCGACCGATCGCCCGGGTATCACGGTCAACGACGACTGGGACCCGATCGGCCAGCGCCAGACCGACAGCGGCAGCGTGCGCTTCGACGGCGTGACGCTCGCGCCGGACGAGGTGCTGCACCGTTCCGAGACGCCGCCAACGCCGCGCGCGACGCTGCGCACGCTCGTGTCGCAGCTCGTGCTGACGAACCTGTTCGTCGGGCTCGCGGAAGGCGCGCTGGTCGAGGCACGCGATTATGTGCTGAAGCATGGCCGGCCGTGGATTCACTCGGACGCCGCGCAGGCGAGCGACGATCCGTACACGCTGCAGCGCTTCGGCGACATGCGCGTGCGGGCCGTTGCCGCGGCGGCGCTGGCCGATCGCGCGGCCGGCGCGTTGCAGCACGCGTGGGCGCGGCACGATGCGCTGACGGCGAACGAGCGAGCGGAGGTGGCGCTTGCGGTATCGGACGCAAAGATCGTCGCGCAGCGCACGGCGCTCGACAACGGCGAGGCGCTGTTCGACGCATGCGGCGCGCGTGCGACGGCTGCGTCGCTCGGCCTCGACCGCTTCTGGCGGAATGCGCGCACGCATACGCTGCACGATCCGCTCGACTATCGGCTGCGCGATGTCGGCCGGTTCGCGCTGACGGGAGAATTGCCGCCGGCGTCGTTGTATACGTGACATGACGGCGGGCCGCACGGGCCACGCCGTCATGTCGTTGGCGCATGGGCGCCGATGGCCGGCCTGCGGGCGTCGGGAAACAGCTCCCGACGCGTTGCCGCTGCCGCTGGATTACCAGCGATAGCCGACGCCGGCGCCCGCGCCGAACGAGCCATGGCCCGACACGGCCGTCGTCACCGAGCCTTTGACCAGCCATTTCGCCGTGGCGACGGAAAGGCCGACCGCCATTGCGCTTTGGCCGCCATACGTGCCGCCGCCGAGCGCGACCACCTTCTCGCCGGGCAGCACTGCCTGCGGCAGGTTTGCCATTGCAATCGCGCTTGCCGTGCCGGCATTCGCGTCCTTGCGATACTTCGACATTTCTTCGCGAACCGAATTGATTGCGCCGTTCAACTGACGCACGTTGACGCCGTCCGTCGGCGCGGTGCCGTCGGCCACGTTGGTCAACTGACGTTCGGCACCGGGCGAACCGATCGATACCGTGTTGTCCCGGTCGGCGACCGAGTTCGCTCCCAACGCGACCGAATTGCTGGCGGTCGCGCGGCTGTTCGTGCCGATCGCGGTAGAGTCCTTGCCGGAGACATTCGACCCTGCGCCGATCGCCGTTCCGTTCGGCGCGGTAACTTTCGAATTCGTGCCGATGGCGGTTCCGTTCGTCGCCGTGACGGTGGAATTGACGCCGATGCCCGTACCGTTATCGCCCGAGACATTGGAGCCGTCGCCGATCGCGGTCCCGTTCGGCACGCTGACCCGCGTATTTTTGCCGATTGCGGTGTCCGTATCGTCCGTCACCGTGCCGCTCGGGACGCTCGACGAAATTTTGCCGACGGTCGTCGTGAGCGTTGCCAGATCCGCCGTCAACGTGGAAACCTGGTTTGCGATCGAGAAGAGCTGCGAGCCGTTGACTGCATCCGTGCTGGTCGCGCTGATCGCGCCGGCCGCGACGTTCACGATCTGACGCTCGGCGCCCGCGCTGCCGACGCTGACCACGCCCACGGGCGTGCCCGCGAAGCCGCCGTAGCTGACGCCGTTGAGCGTCACGCTGTTGACGGTCGTGAAAGCGCGCGTAGACGCGTTCGAGCCCAGTGCGACGGAATTCGCATCGGCGGCGTTCGCGCCTTCGCCGATCGCGACCGCATTCACTGCGGATGCCGTCGCACGCGCAATGGCGATGCTCCCGACAGCAGAGGCCGAACTGTCGACGCCGAGCGCTACCGCATCGTTCGCGCCGGCGTTTGCCTGAAAGCCGAGCGACGTACCGCCGGCCGCAATGCTGCCCTTGCCCACGGCCGTGGAGAATGTCGTGGTGGCGCTGGCGCTTTGCCCGACCGCCGTCGACTGGTCGACCGCGAACGCGCCCTGGCCGAAGGCGGATGCCGTCGTGCCGTTCGCGATGGCTCCGTTGCCGACTGCCGTCGCCTGGGTTCCGACCGCGCTTGCGGCCGCGCCCATCGCCGTCGCCTGGTCGCCGGTTGCCACGGCATTTCCGCCGACGGCCGTCGCAAACGTACCGGTCGCGGCCGCCATGCGGCCGATCGCGACGGTTTCGCTATAGGCTCCGGTCGACGAGCCCGAATTCGCGACTGCCGCAGTGCCGATCGCCACGTTGTCGCAGCCCGTTGCAGCGGCCGGATACGTGCCGCTTCCCGAGATGGCGATGTTGCCGACACAGCCGGCCGACGTTTCGGTCGACGTCCCGTTCTGCACATAGTCGGCGCGCGCGGGTGCGGAAGCCGCGAATGCGACAACCGCTGCGCTCACGGCGATGGCCAGCGCTGCTTTCGACTTCGCCGGCGCGCGCAGTGCCGGATTCCCCAACCCTCGATGCATCTTGCTCATGTTTTTCCTAGGCTCGATATGAAAATTGTGTTGTGGCTTGCTTGTCGTTCTCACGATTTCCCGATCGCAGTGCATTCGCGATCTTTTTTGCCGAAGCCCTTGTTCGAATACAGTCCGATTGAAAAGATGTACTAAACAAATTTGACATTCGGCGGAGTGAGTCCAGGGGGAAATGGCACGGGTGCCGCTACATTTGACGTTTTCCGGAACGCGGACGCGTCCCGGATCTGCAGCATTGAGATGCGACGACGCATTTTGATCGGACTCGCCAGCGCCCATGTTTGCCATGGCGCCCGATCTCTATGCTTTGGGGAAAGTTCGTCGTCTTGATGGTTGCGCCGACCGCCGGCATACCGGTCCTGGGCGCGGAAGCGGGCGTTCGGGCGTCGGCTTCCGTCAATCTCCGCTGCGCGCTTGCTACTACACCGCCAACGCGTCCGCCAGCTTCCGCATCGCGTCCACCGTTTCCGGATTCGCCGGAAAGAACGCCTCGATCGCGAGTTCCGACAGCGTCACGTCGACCGGCGTGCCGAACACCGTCGTCGTGCTAAAGAACGTCAGTTCGCCGGTCGCGGTGCGCAGCCGCAGCGGCACGGCGATATCCGCGAAGTCGGCGCGCGCGTGCTTGTCGTCGGCCTGGCCGGCCGGCGCCGGATACGCGGCGAGTTCGTCGCGCAGCGCATGCAGCGCGCGGTCGCCGCTCGCATCGATCTGCCGCTGCAGCCGATGCAGGATGTGCGCGCGCCATTCGTGCCAGTTGACGATCTGCGACGCGAGGCCGTCCGGATGCAGGCTCAGCCGCAGCACGTTGACGGGCGGCTGCAGCAGCGACGGATCGGCCTGCGCGACCAGCGCGCCGAGCATCCGGTTCGCGGCGAGCAGCGTCCAGTGGCGGTCGACCGCGAGCGCCGGGTACGGCTCATGGCCGCGCAGCACGGCTTCGACCGCATGGCGTGCGGCGTCCAGCTGCGGATCCGAGAAGGGCCGCTCGCGAAAGAGCGGTGCAAAGCCGGCCGCAACCAGCAGCGCATTGCGCTCACGCAGCGGCACGTCGAGCCGTTCCGCGAGATGCAGCACCATCTCGCGGCTTGGCTGCGCGCGACCCGATTCGACGAAGCTCAGATGGCGCGCCGAGACTTCCGCGTCGAGCGCGAGCGCCATCTGGCTCAGGCGCCGACGCTGGCGCCACGTGCGCAGCAGCGGGCCGATGCCGGACGCGCGGCCGGCGGACGGGGAGGGCGAGGAGAGGGTGGCGGTCGGGTTCATGCGCAGATGATAGGCAATCCTGTACGCGCCGGGTATTACCTGCAAGGTAAGCATTCCGGTCCGACGCGCGTCGCCGACCGCTGGCTTCAGCGGTCGACAGCCCGTTGCGCATGCGGCTCCCCGGGCGCCCCCGGCGCTGCGTTACCATAGCTTCCGTGCCACCTGAGAGGCGATTCCGGACCCGCGACGACAATGCATGGGCCGGTTCCGCGCACGTTTACAACAAGGCATTCCAGGGGAATCCAACAATGAAAATGAAAACGCTTGCCGTGCGGCTCGCCTGCGTGGCGACGCTCGCACTCGCCGCGACCAGCGGCCACGCGCAGACCGAAGCTGCGCAGGTGGAAATGAGGGCCGCCGCCGCGGCCGCCAACGAGGCCGTCGTCAAAGGGCCGACCGACATCGACGTGAAGCACGAAGCCGTGCTGAAGCTGAAGGCCGGCGAGTCGTTCGTGCCGGCCGCCGAAGCCGGCCGCTACCTGCGTTCGATGGGCAACTCGATCGACGAATCGAAGCTGGTCGGCCTCGTGCTGCCCGACGATCCCGACGCCGACTGGATTTCGGTCGTGTCGTTCGAGCCGAGCGGCTACATCCGCGACGACGACGCGAAGGACTGGAAGCCCGACGAACTGCTGAAGAACCTGCAGGCCGGCACCGAGGAAAACAACTCGGCACGCAAGGAACGCGGCCTGCCCGAAACCGAGGTGGTCGGCTGGGCAAAAGCGCCCGCGTACGACGCGGCCACGCACCGGCTCGTGTGGTCCGCGATCATCCGTGACAAGGGTGCGGCCCCGAACGCCGCGAACGACGGCGTGAACTACCGGACGCTCGTGCTCGGCCGCGACGGCTACCTGTCGCTGACGATGGCGTCGACGCTGGCCGATCTGCCGAAGTACAAGGCGTCGGCCGACGGCCTGCTGTCGAACATCAGCTTCAACGACGGCAAGCGCTATGCCGATTTCAACAAGTCGACCGACCATGTCGCGGAGTACGGCCTCGCGGCGCTGATCGTCGGCGTCGGCGCGAAGAAGCTCGGCCTGCTCGCGCTGATCGGCGCATTCGCGGTGAAGTTCTTCAAGATCGGCGCGGTCGCGCTGCTGGCCGGCGGCGCGGCGCTGAAGCGCTTCTTCGGGCGCAAGCCGAAGGCGGCCGCGGTGCCGGCCGTCGCCGATGCGTCCGACGCAACCGGCACGGAGCGCAAGGAATGACGAAGCTGTTGCTGCTGATCTTCGGCGGCCTCAAGCTCGGCAAGGTGCTCGTTTCGGCGGGCACCATGCTGGCGTCGATCGCGGTCTACGCGCTGTTCTACGGCTGGCGGTTCGCGGCCGGTTTCGTCGCGCTGCTGCTGGTGCACGAGGCCGGCCACTACCTGGCCGCGCAGCGGCGCGGGCTCGACGTCGGGCTGCCGACGTTCATCCCGTTCGTCGGCGCATGGATCCAGCTGAAGGAGATGCCGCACGACGCGGAAACCGAAGCGTACGTCGGGCTCGCCGGGCCGTTCGTCGGCACGCTCGGCGCGCTGGCCTGCTACGCGGCTGCACGCCACTACGACAGCAACCTGCTGCTCGCGCTGTCGTACACGGGCTTCTTCCTGAACCTGTTCAACATGATTCCGCTGTCGCCGTTCGATGGCGGGCGGATCACCGCGGTGCTGTCGCCGCGCATCTGGTTCGCGGGCGTGCCGGTGCTGATCGCGCTGTTCGTGTATCGGCCGAGCCCGCTGCTGATCGTGATGGCGATCCTCGCGCTGCCGCAACTGAAGCGCGCGTGGCGCTACGATCCCGACGCGCCGGAGAACCGCGTGTACTACGCGACGTCGATCGAGACGAAGACGACGTACGCGCTCTGCTACGTCGGCCTGCTCGCGTTCCTCGCGCTGATGACATCCGGCGTGCACGACATGCTGCGCGTCGTGCATTCCGCGACCTGACGCAAGAACGGCGGCCGCTTTTACGCGGCCGCCGTCGTCTTCCATCCTTTTGCGCCGAAATTTTCCGCCGAAGCTCAAGCGTCGCGATGACGCAGCTCGACGCGCCTGATGTCCTTCACGATCACGAGATAGCTGAACACCGTGACGAGCGCGTTCAGCCCGACGAACACGAGCGCGCCGTTGAACGAGCCGCTCGCGCCGACCAGGTAGCCGATCGCGATCGGCGCGACGATGCCGGCCGTGTTGCCGAACATGTTGAACAGGCTGCCCGACAGGCCGATCGCTTCCTTCGGCGCGGTATCCGCGACCACGGCCCAGCCGAGCGAGCCGATCCCCTTGCCGAAGAACGACACGGCCATCAGCGCGATCACGAGCGCTTCGCTGTCGACGTAATTGCAGCCGATGATGACCATCGACAGCAGCATCCCGCCGACGATCGGGATCTTGCGCGCGAGCGTCAGCGACACGCCGCGGCGGATCAGCGCGTCCGACAGCATGCCGCCGAGCACGCCGCCGAGGAACCCGCAGATCGCGGGCAGCGACGTCATGAAACCGGCCTTCAGCAGCGACATGCCGCGCGCCTGCACGAGGTAGATCGGGAACCACGTGAGGAAGAAGTACGTGAGCACGTTCACGCAGTACTGGCCGAGATAGACGCCGATCAGCATCCGGTTCGACAGCAGCTGGCGCACGTAGTACCAGCCGGCGACGCGGCTGCCTTCGGACGCCGGACCGGTGCCGCGCGACTTCGACCGCACGAGGCCGCCGCCCTGCTCGATATGGTCGAGTTCCGCACGGTTCACCGCTGGATGGTCGGCCGGATCCTTCATCACGCGCAGCCACAGGAACCCAAGCGCAATGCCAGCGAGGCCGAGCCACAGGTACACGTGGTGCCAGCCGTACGCATGCGTGAGCCACGCCATCAGCGGCGAGAACACCACGGCCGCGAAATACTGCGCGGCGTTGAAGATCGCCGACGCCGTGCCGCGCTCGGCGGTCGGGAACCAGCTCGCGACGACTTTCGCGTTGGCGGGGAACGCGGGCGCCTCGGCGATGCCGACCGCGAAGCGCATCGCGAACAGCGCGGCGACCGCGAACGCGGCGCTGCCGCCGAGGCCGATCGTGCTCTGCAGCAGCGTGAACGCCGACCACAGGAAGATGCTCGCCGCATACACGCGCCGCGCGCCGAAGCGGTCGAGCAGCCAGCCGCTCGGCAGTTGCGCGAGCACGTACGCCCAGCTGAACGCCGAGAAGATATAGCCCATCGTCACCGGATCGATGCCGAACGCCTTGCGGATCGGCGTACCGGTGATCGACAGCGTCGCGCGGTCCGCGTAGTTGAGCGTCGTGACGACGAACAGCATCGCCAGGATCCAGTAGCGCACGGCGGTCCGGCGCGCGCTGCCGGCGAGTTCGATCGGAAGATCGCGGGGAGAGGTGTGGTCGTTCACTTTAAATGTACGTCGTCGTATGACATGGCTGAAAGTTTATTGAGAAAGCCCGAATTCAGAAACTTCGGGTTTTCCCTCGAGGATCGTCATCACAATGTGGGAAAGACGCGCTTATGCTGACTGCACAAGGCTTTCCGGTGTATCGTCGACGCCATCGCAGGCGGTGAGAATGCTGCCATGCTGTCGGCAGACATCGTATCTGTTGAGATACAATTGACGGACCATTCCCGAACGAACCACGGAGCACACCCCCATGCAACTGACTGGAGAGATGCTGATCGGCGCCGAAGCGGTGGCCGGGTCGGCCGGACCCTTGCACGCGTTCGATCCGACGAAGGGCGCACCGATCGATGCGCCGGCGTTCGGTGTCGCGACGCAGGCCGACGTCGACCGCGCGTGCGAACTCGCGCGCGACGCGTTCGATGCGTACCGCGCGCAGCCGCTCGCGGCCCGCGCGGCGTTTCTCGACGCGATCGCGGATGAAATCGTCGCGCTCGGCGACGCGCTGATCGAGCGCGCGCACGCCGAAACGGGCCTGCCCGTCGCACGGCTGCAGGGCGAGCGCGGCCGCACCGTCGGCCAGCTCCGGCTGTTCGCGCGCGTCGTGCGCGACGGGCGCTTCCTCGCCGCGTCGATCGATCCCGCGCAGCCCGCGCGCACGCCGCTGCCGCGCGCGGACCTGCGGCTGCAGAAGGTCGGGCTCGGGCCCGTCGCCGTGTTCGGCGCGAGCAACTTCCCGCTTGCGTTCTCGGTGGCCGGCGGCGATACGGCGTCGGCGCTCGCGGCCGGCTGCCCGGTGATCGTGAAGGCGCACGAAGCGCACCTCGGCACGTCCGAGCTGGTCGGCCGCGCGATCCGCGCCGCCGTTGCGAAATGCGGGATGCCGGCCGGCGTGTTCTCGCTGCTGATCGGCCCCGGCCGCGTGACCGGCGCGGCGCTCGTCAGCCATCCGGCGATCCAGGCCGTCGGCTTCACCGGTTCGCGGCAGGGCGGCATGGCGCTCGTGCAGCTCGCGAACGCGCGCCCGCAGCCGATTCCCGTCTACGCGGAAATGAGCAGCATCAATCCCGTCGTGCTGTTCCCGGCCGCGCTCGCCGCGCGCGGCGACGCGATCGCGACGGGCTTCGTCGATTCGCTGACGCTCGGCGTCGGCCAGTTCTGTACGAACCCCGGCCTCGTGCTCGCGATCGACGGCCCCGACCTCGACCGCTTCGAGACCGTCGCTGCGCAGGCGCTCGCGAAGAAGCCGGCCGGCGTGATGCTCACGCGCGGCATCGCCGATGCGTATCGCAACGGCCGCGGCAAGCTGGCCGAACTGCCGGGCGTGCGCGAAATCGGCGCGGGCGAGGCCGCGCAGACCGAATGCCAGGCGGGCGGCGCGCTGTATGAAGTCGGTGCGCAGGCGTTCCTGGCCGAGCCGGCGTTCAGCCACGAGGTGTTCGGGCCGGCGTCGCTGATCGTGCGCTGCCGCGATCTCGACGAAGTCGCGCGTGTGCTCGACGCGCTCGAAGGCCAACTCACGGCCACGCTGCAGATGGACGCCGACGACAAGCCGCTCGCGCGCCGGCTGCTGCCGATCCTCGAACGCAAGGCCGGGCGCCTGCTCGTCAACGGTTATCCGACCGGCGTCGAGGTGTGCGATGCGATGGTGCACGGCGGGCCGTTCCCCGCGACGTCGAACCCCGCCGTCACGTCGGTCGGCGCGACGGCGATCGAGCGCTTCCTGCGGCCCGTGTGCTACCAGGACTTCCCGGACGACCTGCTGCCCGAAGGGCTGCAGGAAAGCAATCCGCTCGCGATTCCGCGTCTGCGGGACGGGAAGGCGGAGTGACGGGGCGGATCGATTGAGGGCACGATACCCGGTGGTTGGTGCGCCGGGGCAGGGAAACAGAAAGGCGGAAGTGGCCGGTGGGCCGCTTCCGCCTTTTTGCATGGCGGGCGTTCGTGCCGTCGATCTCGTCGGGTCAGTGGGCGGGGTGAGCGGCGAGCTGCAGGCGGTCGGCTGCGGCCAGCAGGCGCCGGTCGCGTGTCCACAGCTTGCTGCCGCTGGTCAGTCTGACTGAAGCGAGCAGGTGCGCGTCGACGTAACCGATGCCGAGTCCGTGAAGCGGCACGACATCGATCATGCGTTGAACCTCGTCGTCGGTTGCCGAGGTGGCAGCGGGGAGGTCGCGCAGCGCGTCCAGCACGGTCTGGCGATCGCGCAGGCTGCCGAGCGAAAGCTCGCCGACCACGAACGGATGGATCAATACCCGCTCGGCTTCGAGCAGCGTAGTGAGCGCCGCATCACCGGCTCGCAGGTGGTCGATCCAGACGGACGTGTCGACAAGAATCATGCTGGCTCCGACGGGCGGCGCGGCACGGGTTCGAGATCGGGTTCGGTGCCGCCGAGACGAGCCAGCCGTCGTGCGCTTTCGCGGGCAATCAGCGCGCGCAGTGCTTCTCTTACCAGCGCCGACTTTTCGGTGACGCCAGTCAACTGCTGCGCTTTGGCGAGCAGGGCGTCGTCCAGGGATAAGGTGGTGCGCATGATCGGCTTCCGAAACGATAGGTGCATCAATTATGTCACCGATTGATGTCGATTGTGATGCCTCGCGATGAGGGGGAGATGACCGGGGGCATGTTGGTGCAGCACGGTGGGTCGGGCGGGGTAGCGGCGGCACCGGAGGCCAGGCTGTCGTCGATCTTGCCGTCTTCCGCGTCGCCCGAATTTCTCCTACAGTAGCGAAGCCCCGGGCCGCACGGTCCGTGGGCGAGCCTGAGAGACCGACAAAAGACAACGAGGGAACCCTCCGATGAACATCAACAAGCGTGGCGATCACCTGTTCGCGGCCGGATTGTGGAAAGCGATCGGCGACGTCGCGAAATCCGTGCGCACCCAGATCGGCCAATACAGCGAAGGGCGCGTGCTCGCGAACGCGCTGCTGGAATTCCAGCGGGACCTGGGCGGCAGCGAATTCGACCTGACGATCAACCAGGGGCGGCTCGTCACGGGCGCCGACGCGCATTCGCTCATGTTCGGGCAGGCCGTCCGACGTTTCCGGCAGGACATGGAAGCGCTCGTGTTCGCGCTCCAATACCGGCGCAGCATCGACGAACGCGACCAGGGCCTGCGCGCCGAAGCGTTGACGCAGGCGAACAGCCAGCTCGCGACCGCGAAGCAGTCGGCGACGATCACGGTCGGCCGGTTCTTCGACGCGGTCGTCGATCGCGATGTGCTCGGGCAGATCCTCGACGGCGAATCGAAGGCGCGTGCGCGTACGGGCGCGCAGGACCAGATCGAGGCAACGCGGGTCAAGCTGGGGAACGTGCGCTACCGGATCGTCGGGATCATCGCGCAGATGTGACGGAGGCGGCCGGCCCGCGAAGCGGGTGGCGTCGGGCGGAGCGCTGCGACGCCGCACGCATCGCGGCGGATGCGTGCACGATTACCGATACAAACGACCGCGGCAGATACAAACCGGCCGCGACACAAAAACGTTGCGCACTGCGTAACGGCGAGCCGGCCGCGGCGCCGATGCAGGCGCCGCGCCGGCCACCCCCGCTTACTGCGGGCCCATCTTCCTGATCAGCACGTCGAGCTCCGCCGCCTCTTCGTCGGTGAGGTCGACGAGCGGCGCGCGCACGGGGCCCGCGTCGTGGCCGACGAGCTTCGCGCCCGCCTTCACGATGCTGACCGCATAACCCGCGCGGCGATTGCGGATCTTCAGGTACGGCAGGAAGAAATCGTCGATCAGGCGGCCGACCGTCGCATGGTCGTCCTTCGCGATCGCTTCGTAGAATTCCATCGCCGTCTTCGGGATGAAGTTGAACACGGCCGACGAGTACACCGGCACGCCGAGCGCCTTGTACGCGGCGGCATAGACTTCGGCCGTCGGCAGGCCGCCGAGGTACGCGAATCGGTCGCCGAGGCGGCGGCGGATCGTGACCATGCTTTCGATTTCGCCGACGCCGTCCTTGAAGCCGATCAGGTTCGGGCAACGGTCGGCAAGGCGCTCGAGCATGTCGGCGTTCAGCTTCGAATTCGCGCGGTTGTACACCACGACGCCGATCTTCAGCGCGCGGCACACCTGTTCGACGTGGTCGGCGATCCCTTCCTGGCTCGCTTCGGTCAGGTAATGCGGCATCAGCAGCACGCCGCTCGCGCCGAGGCGCTCGGCTTCCTGTGCATATTCGATCGCGACGCGCGTCGCGCCGCCCGCGCCGGCGAGGATCGGCACCTTGCCCTTGCAGGTTTCCGTCGCGACGCGGATCACGTCCGAATACTCGCGCTGCGTGAGCGAGAAGAATTCACCGGTGCCGCCGGCCGCGAACAGCGCGCTCGCACCATACGGCGCCAGCCATTCGAGGCGCTCGGCATAGGTGGTCGGGCGGAAGTTGCCGTCGGCGTCGAAGTCGGTCAGCGGAAACGACAGCAGGCCGTGGGAAATGATTTGTTTGAGTTCTTGCGGTGAAGTCATGGTTGGGTCGTCCGTCTAGCGCGAGTGCTGGGTTCGTCGGGAACGGCATACGAGCCACATTGGCGATGTCGTTGTATGTCATCGTACAACGAGGGAAAGGGTGGCGCAAGCGGTTTGCTGGCTGCTCGATAGTAGGGTCTTTCCGGATAAGGGTTTACGCAGAATCCCCGGTTGAGGCCGAGTGTCGTATGATGACTAACGATATGACCGGTCGCTTCCAGGAAATTCCGATGACTGCTTCTCCTCTCTACATCCGCGTGCATCCGGACGACAACGTCGCGATCGTCGTCAACGACGGCGGCCTGCACGAAGGCGCGACGTTCGCCGACGGGCTGACGCTGCGCGAAGGCGTGCCGCAGGGGCACAAGGTCGCGTTGGCCGACCTCGCGGCCGGCGACCCGATCGTCCGCTACAACGTGGTGATCGGCTATGCGCTGACCGACCTGCGGCGCGGCAGCTGGGTCAACGAGCGCACGATGCGCATGCCCGAGCCGCCGGGGCTCGACGACCTGCCGCTCGCGACGCGTGCCGCGCCGCCGCTGGCGCCGCTCGAAGGCTATACGTTCGAGGGCTTCCGCAATGCCGACGGCTCGGTCGGCACGCGCAACATCCTCGCGATCACGACGACCGTGCAGTGCGTGTCGGGCGTCGTCGAGCATGCGGTGAAGCGGATCAAGGCCGAGCTGCTGCCGCGCTACCCGAACGTCGACGACGTGGTCGGGCTCGAGCACACGTACGGTTGCGGCGTCGCGATCGATGCGCCCGACGCCGACATCCCGATCCGCACGCTGCGCAACATCAGCCTGAACCCGAACTTCGGCGGCGAGGTGATGACCGTGAGCCTCGGCTGCGAGAAGTTGCAGCCCGAGCGCCTGCTGCCGCCCGGCACGATTCCGGTGGCCGCCGACGGCGCGACCGACAACGGCGGTGTCGTGTGCCTGCAGGACGCCGCGCACGTCGGCTTCAACTCGATGATCGACTCGATCGTGACGATGGCCGAATCGCATCTCGAGCGGCTGAACCGCCGCCGCCGCGAGACGTGCCCCGCATCGGATCTCGTCGTCGGCGTGCAGTGCGGCGGCAGCGATGCGTTCTCGGGGCTCACCGCGAACCCGGCCGTCGGCTTCGCGGCCGACCTGCTCGTGCGCGCGGGCGCGACGATCATGTTCTCCGAGGTGACGGAAGTGCGCGACGGCGTCGCGCAGCTCACGTCGCGCGCGGCGAACGAGGATATTGCACGCGAGATCATCCGCGAGATGGACTGGTACGACCGTTACCTGCAGCGCGGCCGCGTCGACCGCAGCGCGAACACGACGCCCGGCAACAAGAAGGGCGGCCTGTCGAACATCGTCGAGAAGGCGATGGGTTCGATCGTGAAATCGGGCAGCGCGCCGATCGCCGGCGTCGTGCGCCCCGGCGATCGCGCGCGGCAGAAGGGGCTGCTGTACGCGGCGACGCCCGCGAGCGACTTCATCTGCGGCACGCTGCAGCTCGCGGCGGGGATGAACCTGCACGTGTTCACGACCGGCCGCGGCACGCCGTACGGCCTCGCGCAGGTGCCGGTGATCAAGGTCGCGACGCGCAGCGATCTCGCGCGCCGCTGGCACGACCTGATGGATCTCGACGCCGGGCAGATCGCGACCGGCGCGGCCACGATCGAGGATGTGGGCTGGGAACTGTTCCGGCTGATGCTCGACGTCGCGAGCGGCAAGCGCCGCACGTGGGCCGAGCAATGGAAGCTCGCGAATGCGCTGACGCTGTTCAATCCGGCGCCGGTGACCTGACGCGCGCGGTGGTGACGGCAGACGATGCGGGCGCCTTCGGGCGCCCGTTTTTGCTGTGGCGGCGGGCTCGCGATGCGGCGCATGCATGTCGTACGCGGCCGGCACGAATTCCTTACCTCGCACGTAATCGACCGCCCGCGCGAGGCCGGCGACGATAGCTGCACGCGGACACGAAACGTTCGCGACACCGTTCCCTCATCGACACAAGGAGCCTCGCCATGAACACCGCCCAATCCGCACGGTCCGCTCACGCCGACCTGATCGACCGCTACTTCGACGCATGGAACGAACCCGACGTCGCGCGCCGCCGCGCGCTGATCGATGCGACCTACGCGAGCGATGCGACCTATCGCGATCCGCTGATGGCCGGCGACGGCCACGCGGGCATCGACACGATGATCGCGGCCGTGCAGGCGCGCTTCCCCGCATACCGCTTCCGCCGCACGACCGACGTCGACGCGTTCGGCCAGCATCTGCGGTTCTCGTGGGCGCTCGTGTCGCCCGACGGCGCGGCGATCGTGAAGGGCTCGGACTTCGGCGCCGTCGATGCGTCGGGCCGTCTCGCATCGGTCACGGGTTTCATCGACGAAATGCCCGTCGCGGCGTCGTGAAGCGAGCGATACCTGCCCGGCGGCGACAGCGATCGGGTAATTTATGCGTTCATTCCTGATCCTGGAGACAAGCCGACATGTTGAAGAATCTCGACCCGCTGCTGCACGCCGACATCCTGCACACGCTGCGCGCGATGGGCCACGGTGACGAAATCGCGATCTGCGACGCGAATTTTCCGGCGGAATCCGTCGCGGAGCACACGGTGGTCGGCCGCGCGCTGCGGATCGACGGCGCCGATTCGGCACGCGTCGCGCGTGCGGTGCTGTCCGTGCTGCCGCTCGATACGTTCGTCGACACACCCGCATGGCGGATGGAAGTCGTCGGCGACGCGGCTGCGGTGCCGCCCGTGCAGCGCGAGGTGCAGGCGGAGATCGACCGCGCGGAAGGGCGTGCGGTGCCGCTCACCGGCGTCGAGCGTTTCGCGTTCTACGAGCGCGCGCAGCAGGCGTATGCGGTGATCGTCACCGGCGAACTGCGCGGTTACGGCTGCTTCATCTTCAAGAAAGGCGTGCTGTTGAGCGACGCGGGCTAAACGCTTTTTTCGTGCCGCCGCAAGCGGGCCGCGCGACCGCTGCCGTGTAAAGATTTGCTACAACCTTTTTCTTGGACCCGGCCGAAAGACCCTCTATGCTGGCCCATTTGCCGCGGGCCCCGCAGGGTCGCGCGGCCCCGAGCCGCGTGGGCGCGCCACGTCCGGCCGGCCGAACTGCATACGAGGAGAGAGGCATGACGCGTTCCGTCGATTCCGGCGTCATTTTTTTCGCACGCCTGGCGCTGGCGGCGTTGTTCCTGTGGGGCGGCGTGATGAAGCTGCTCGGCTACGGCGATTTCGTCGGTTACCTGCATGGGTTGAACGTGCCGTATCCGCAGGTCGTCGCGCCGATCGTCGTCGCAATCGAGGGGCTCGGCGGCCTGCTGCTGATCGTCGGCTACAAGGTGAAGCCGCTCGCGCTGCTGATGGCGTTCTATACGGTCGCGACCGCGATGGTCGGGCACAATTTCTGGGATGCGACGGACGCCGCGGTCCAGCACGAGATGGTGATCCACTTCTGGAAGAACATCTCGATCGCCGGCGGTTTCCTGCTGCTGTTCGTCACCGGCGCGGGCGGCGCGAGCATCGACGGCCTGCGCCGTCCGAGTTCGTCGTACGGCGGCTTGCGCTGATCGCACGCGCGCCGTTGCGCTGAAGCAAAACGAAAGGGCCGAATCCCGCACGCCGCGGGATTCGGCCCTTTGTTCATGGAACGGGCGCGTGCGCCGCGTTCAGTGCGCGTCCTTCACGTCCTTCGCATCCTTCGAGAACTGCACGGCGATCGCGCCGAGCACGCAGATCGTCGCGACGTACACGACCGGTGCGAGCGGATTCGACTTCATCATCAGCGACACGATCACCGGCGTGAGGCCGCCGAAGATTGCATACGCGACGTTGTACGAGAACGAGATGCCCGAGAAGCGCACGACGGCCGGGAAGCTCTTGACCATCACGAACGGCACTGCGCCGATCGTGCCGACCATGAAGCCCGCGATCCCGTAGTAGAGCGGCAGCGTCGACGCGTCCGCCGCGACCTGCACGAACAGCAGGTAGTAGCACGCGGCCAGCCCGAGGCCGCCGATGCCGAGCACGCGCTTCGCGCCGATCCAGCCCGCGAGCGAACCCGCGGTGATGCAGCCGGCCGTCAGGCACAGCGTCGCGACGCTGTTCGCGAACAGCGTCGTCGCGGGCGTCAGGTGGAACTGCTTCTGCAGCAGCGCGGGCGTCATCAGGATCACGACGACGATTGCCGCCGACAGCATCCACGTGAGCAGCATCGACACGATCACCGCGCGGCCGTGGTCGCGCAGCACGGCCTTCAGCGGAATCTCGGCCGCGAGCGCCTTTTTCGCCTTCATCTCGGCGAACACCGGCGTTTCATGCAGCCAGCGGCGCAGGTACACGGAGAACAGCCCGAACACGCCGCCGAGCAGGAACGGGATGCGCCATGCGAACGCGGCGACTTCGGCGGTCGAGTAACGGCTGTTGATGCCGGCGGCGACGAGCGAGCCGAGCAGGATGCCGGCCGTGAGGCCCGCGGTCAGCGTGCCGCAGGCATAACCGATATGGCGCGACGGCACATGCTCGGACACGAACACCCACGCGCCCGGCACTTCGCCGCCGACCGCCGCGCCCTGCAGCACGCGGAACAGCAGCAGCAACACCGGCGCGAGGATGCCGATCGAGTCGTAGGTCGGCAGCAGGCCCATCAGCAGCGTCGGCACGGACATCATCAGCACGCTCAGCGTGAACATCCGCTTGCGGCCGAACAGGTCGCCGAAGTGCGCCATGATCACGCCGCCGAGCGGACGCGCGAGATAGCCGGCCGCGAAGATGCCGAACGTCTGCAACTGGCGCAGCCAGTCGGGAATGTCGTGCGGGAAGAACAGCTGCCCTATCGCCGGTGCGAAGAACACGAAGATGATGAAGTCGTAGAACTCGAGGGCGCCGCCGAGTGCGGCGAGGCCAAGGGTCTTGTAGTCGCTGCGCGTGAGCGCGCGTTCGGCGGCGCGAGGCACGCCGCTCAATTCGGAAGCTTGCATGGTCAGGACGATCGGTTTTCGAATGTTGTTGTCGGTGCTGCGTCTCCAGGGCCCGCTATCGGCATGGACTGACAAGGCGCGGCTTGCGTCGTCGAGGCGTGCCGGGTGCCGGATAGGGCACGAAACACGCACCGCCGCACCGGGATGGGGCGCGGCGCAGACGAAGCGTCAAAGCGGGTGGGGGGATTCTACAGGAGCGCGAAATGCGCGCGCGGGTGCGCACCGAGGAAGGCTTCGAACGTCCAGCCGAAGCGTGCGCGGCGCGGGCGGCCGGTGAGCCGCTTCCCGCGCCGCGCGGGGCAGGTCGCGCGTATCAGTTGCCGGCGATCGTATCGACCGGCTTGAACGCGCCGTGCTCGACCTTGTAGATCGTGACCGGCGCATCCTTCAGGTCGCCCTTCGTGTCGTAAGCGATGCTGGGGGCCGACACGCCCTTGACCGATACCTTGCCGAGATACGGCGTGTACACCTTCGGGTCGGTCGAGTTCGCGTCCTTCATCGCGGTGAGCAGCGCGATCGTGCCGTCATACGAGTACGGCGAGTACGTGATCACGTCTTCGTTGAAGCGCGCCTTGTAGCGTGCCGCGTAGCCGGCGAAGCCCGGCATCTTTTCCTTCGGCAGCCCGCCCATGTAGACGATCGCGCCTTCGGCCGCTTCGCCGCCGACTTTCAGGAACGTCGGCGAGCGCGACATCTCGCCCGTCACGAACGCCGCTTTCATCCCGAGCTGGCGCATCTTGCGGATCATCGGCGACGATTGCGCGTCGCCGCCGCCGTAGAAGACCGCGTCGGGATTGACGCCCTTGAGGTTGGTCAGGATCGCCGAGAAATCGAGCGCCTTGTCGTTCGTGAAGTCGCGCTTGACGATCGTGCCGCCCGCCGCCTCCACGGCCTTCGCGAATTCGTCGGCGATGCCCTGGCCGTAGGCCGTGCGGTCGTCGATGATCGCGATGCGCTTGAAGCGCAGCGTCTTCACCGCGTACGTGCCGACGATGCGGCCCGCCTGCGCGTCGCTCGTCAGCAGCCGGTAGGTCGTCTTGTAGCCGCGCGCCGTGTATTGCGGCGACGTCGCCATCGAGATCTGCGGCAGCCCCGCGCGATCGTACAGGTCGGACGCCGGAATGCTGGTGCCCGAGTTGAAGTGGCCGATGATCCCGCGGACGTTGTCGTCGATCAGCCGCTGCGCGACGGTCGTGCCGGTGCGCGGGTCGGCCTGGTCGTCCTGCGAGTCGAGCTGGAACGTGACGGGCTTGCCGCCGATCGTCGGGCGCGTCGCGTTGAAGTCGGCGATCGCGAGCTGCACGCCCTTCTGCATGTCCGAGCCGTAGTTCGACTGCGGGCCGGTCAGCGGTGCGGCGAAACCGATCCTGACGACGTCGGCGGCGATGGCATGCGTGCCCGACAGTGCGCAGGCGGCAGCCAGCGCGACGTACGATACCTTCAGCTTCACTTTCACTTCCCCTTGATGGCGTGGTTGGGCCGCCGCCGGCTAGCGGGCCGGCGCCGGTAAACCGGGCGAGACGGTTCGGCCGGCAGGCCGATGCGAAGGCCATGCTTGCTCGCCGCGGGCAGCCCGGGTTGTGCCGGAATCGGCGTGCGCTGCGGGTGATGCGGCGAGGCCGTGCGCGCCGATTGCTGCAGCGGCGCGGTGTCGTCTCGTGACCGTGAAGCGAAGTCTAGATAGCGAAAATGCGCGCGTCTTGCGCGTTCGGTGCGCGGCCGGCGACGATATCGGCATATCGTCGATAACCCTGATATATGCCGAAATCGTCACGTCGAATGCGCAATCGCGCCAAGACGCTGCACGTCCGCATTTTTAGGATGGTGGATCCGGACACGCAGTGCCGGTGCGCCAATGCGGCAGGTCGGCATCGGCGCATGCGTGACTGCATGCGGCGGCGCAAGCGGATTCGCGGCCGGCCGCCGTACCCGCAGCGCGGTAGTTGCGCGCGCAACGGATGTCGCTTGCCGATGCCGGCCGATCGGCGGCGCGATGCGACGGCTGCCGCCAGCTTGCCCGCCCCCCGCGATCGGCGCGACGCGATTGAAGGGGCGCTCCTATAATCGACGCCATCTGCCACTCGCTTCGCGGATGCCGGGATGACGACCTTGCTTGCCGTACCGCCCATGAGCCTGTCCGACACGTTGCGCTACCAGCCCGACAACGCCGATTTCGGCGCGATGCTCGCGCATTTCCGCCTGCTCGAACCGGTGTTCGATGCGCTGCCGGACGTCGCGTTCTTCGTGAAGGATGCGAGCGGTCGCTACGCGCTCGTCAACCGCACGCTGGCGATGCGCTGCGGCTACAAGGACAAGCGCGACCTGCTCGGCAAGACGACCGACGAAGTGTTTCCGCGCCGCTTCGGCCGCAGCTATTTCGAGCAGGACATGGCGACGATCAACGCCGGCCAGCAATTGATGGACCAGCTCGAGCTGCACCTGTATCCGGGCCGCCAGCCGGGCTGGTGCCTGACCTGCAAGGAGCCGCTGCGCGACGCCGCGGGCAAGGTGGTCGGCCTCGCGGGCATCTCGCGCGACCTGAAGGCGCACGAGGGATCGCATCCGGCCTACAGCAAGCTCGCCGACGTGGTCCAGCACATCCAGGATCACTACGTGCAGCCGCTGAACCTGAAGCATCTCGCGCAGATGGCCGGGATGTCGGTCGCGCAGCTCGAACGCTATTTCCACAAGGTGTTCCACCTGACGCCGCGCCAGGTGCTGCTGAAGACGCGGCTCGATGCGGCCACCGCGCTGCTCGTCACGCACGACAAGGTGACCGACGTCGCGGCGCTATGCGGCTATACGGATCACAGCGCGTTCACGCGCCAGTTCAAGGCGACGGTCGGCGTGACGCCGACGGAATACCGGTTGATGCTGCAGGAGCGGGCGGGATGACGCGAGACGCCGGAAGGGCCGGCGCGTCGCAGGGATCGGGGCGATGCGGGGAAGCGGGGAAAACGGCGGCTCAGCGGTAGCCGAGCCCTTTCAGGACGGCCGTGCCGTCTTCGGTCAGCCGGAAGCTCGGAGCCGTATCGGCGTCGAGCTTGATCATCTCGACGAGGCCGGCTTCCTGCAGCGCAGGCAATTCGGGTTTGGCGTTCGCTCCGATCGGCGCATGCAGCAGCACGAGCAGCGTCGCGATTTCGTGATGACTGAGCAGGCGGCGCAGCATCGTCTTCTTTGCAGGGGGCGCGGCCTGGCGGCCCGCGGGTGCTTCTACGGCGCTCATCGCTTTCCTCCTTTTCGAGATAACCATCGGGTACTGGTTGCGGATGGTGCCGTCGAAGACTTAAGCGATTCTTAAAACGGTGGCGGGCGACGGGATGCTGCGCTGCGGTACGGGTTACCGTATGTAACGTCATACGGAGCGCGGCTCCCGGCCGGGTCACGGTCAGCCGCGCGGGCTGGTTCTCGGCCACTCGATTCGCCACGATGGTGCGCGCGGGATGCGGCCCTTTGAGTCGGACGCGGGCTGCGGCGTGATCCGGCCCCAGACTCCCGATTCGCATCCTTCCGTTATTTCCTGCGCTGCGCCTGCGCGGCGAGCCGCACGGCCGCGTTCGCCGCGCCGTAGCCGTCGTATCCGCCGCGCCGCTCGACGATCTCGAGCGAGAAGCGGTTGTCGACCAGTTCCGTATACGCGTGCAGGAATTCGCCGCCGTGCTCGTCGCGGTCGTACAGCAGGTGGTGCGCGCTCAGCGTGTCGATCAGTTCGTCCGGCAGTGCGTAGCGCGCGGCGAGATCGTCGTAGTAGTTCGGCGGAATGCGCAGGAACGGCACGCCGTCGGCCGCGAACGCGGCGATCGTCTTCACGATGTCGTCGGTGCGGAACGCGACGTGGTTCAGCCCCGTGCCGTGGTAGCGGTCGAGCGATTCGGCGACGGCCGTGTGACGGTCGACCGACGCGTTCAGCGCGATCCGCACCGAGCCGTCGGCGCTGCGCACCGCGCGGCTGCGCATCAGCCCGTACGGATCGGGCACGAGCCAGCTGCGCTCGGCCTCGAAGCCGAACGCCGTCTTGAAGAACAGGATCCACGTGTCGAGCGCGTCGGCGGGCAGTGCGAGGCACACATGGTCGATGCCCGTCAGCGGGCCGACTTCGCTCGGGCCGTCGATGTCGGTCAGCACGAAGTCCGATTCATACAACGTCGGCGCGTTCGGCGCTTCGTCGACGAAATACTCGAGGCTGCCGTCCGGCGCCTGCACGCTCGGCAGCACGCGCTCGTTCGGCCCGACGCGGCCGGAGAACGGCGCGTAGCCGAAGCCGGCCGCGCGTTCGAATGCCACTTTCGCGTCGTCGACGCGGAACGCCGACGCGCACAGCGACAGCCCGTGCTGCTGGAAGAACGCATCGGCGAACGAGTCGCGCTCCGCGTTCAGCACGATCGACGCGGCGCCGTGCTGGAACAGCGTCACGTCCTTCGAGCGATGCCGGCCGGCGAGCCGGAAGCGCATCCTGCCGAGCCATTCGCCGACGGTCGCCGCTGCCTGCGCGTCGACCGCGAATTCGATGAACTGGAACCCGACGTGCGCGGGCGGCGCCGGCGGCGCGAAGAGCGGCTGGCCGGCGGCCGGCGCACGGCCGTCCTGCGCAAGCCGCGTGCGCGTCAGTTCTTCCAGATAGAGCAGCGAGCGATGGCCGTCGGCGGCCGTGATCGCGGTCGGCGCCGCGCGGAAGCCGTCGTTGAAGATCTCGAGCGACAGCGGCCCGGTGTAGCCCGATTCGATCACGCGCGCGGTGAAGCGCGCGAGGTCGAAGTCGCCCTGGCCCGGGAACGAGCGGTAGTGGCGGCTCCATTCGAGCACGTCCATCGCGAGTTTCGGCGCATCGGCGATCTGCACGAATGCGATGCGGTCGCCGGGAATCTCGGCGATCGCATCCGGCGAATCGTCGAGCGACAGCGTGTGGAAGCTGTCGAGCGCGAGGCCGAGATGCGGGCTGTTCACGGCGTTCACGAGTTTCCACGCATGGCCGTACCGGTTCACGACGCGGCCCCACGCAAGCGCTTCGTACGCGGCGACCACGCCGGCCTCCCGGGCGGCTTCGGCGAGCGCGCCGAGCTGGTCGACGAGCAGCCCGTCGTCCGCGATCGTGTCGGCCGACACGTTGCTGCAGACGAGGATGCGGTCGGTGCCGAGCGCGTGCATCACGTCGAACTTGCGCTTGATGCGATCGAGATTGCGTGCAAGCTGTGCCGCGCTCACGCCCTCGAAGTCGCGAAACGGCTGGAACAGCACGATGTCGAGGCCGAGATCGGCGGCCATGCGCCGGACGTCGGCCGGCGATCCGTCGAAGTAGACGAGGTCGTTTTCGAAGATTTCGACGCCGTCGAAGCCCGCGGCCTGGATGGCGGCGAGCTTCTCGGCGAGCGTGCCGGACAGTGACACGGTGGCGATCGAGCGCTGCATGGGCGAATCCTGCGGATGAGCGGGGCATGGCGTCGGTCGAACCGGCCCTGAATGAACCAGTCGTTGAGTTCCGGGTGCGCGCCATATCCCGAATTTACTGGGTAAGTGACATGGATTATACAAACTAACTAGTTGGTACAAATTAGCGAAAACCCGAAAAGACATTGCGCTTGCGCAAGCGCACACTAGCGCCAAATCTTGACGTCAGGGGGCGAAGTCGGCTAGCGATTCGCCCCCGTTTTAGGAGCAGAATCACCATGAGCAAGCACAAGGTGCTGGTGCTGAACGGCCCGAACCTGAATCTGCTGGGGACACGCGAGCCCCATATCTACGGCGCGGAAACGCTCGCCGACGTCGAGCAGCGCTGCCGCGCGGCGGCCGACGGGCTCGGGCTGGAGATCGATTTCCGCCAGTCGAACGCGGAGCACCAGCTGATCGACTGGCTGCATGCGGCGCGTCACGACACGCACGGCATCGTGATCAACCCGGCCGCCTATACGCATACGTCGGTGGCATTGGCCGATGCGCTGTCGGCGATCGCGAAGCCGGTGATCGAAGTGCATATCTCGAACGTGCATCGCCGCGAGGCGTTCCGTCACCATTCCTATGTGTCGGCGGTCGCCGAAGCCGTGATCTGCGGCTGCGGCACCGAAGGCTACGTGTTCGCGCTGCAGCGTCTGTCGACGCTGTTTGCGCAGGGAGCCGCGCGATGAGCCGCCCGTCGTTTCTGATCGGCCTGATCGGCCAGGGTATCGGCGGTTCGCTGTCGCCCGCGATGCACGAGGAAGAAGGATTCCGCCAGGGCTTCGGCTACGTCTACCGGCGCATCGATCTCGACGTGCTCGGCGTGACCGCCGACGCGCTGCCGCAACTGCTCGATGCGGCGCAGCGGATGGGCTACAACGGACTCAACATTACGCACCCGTGCAAGCAGCGCGTGATCGAACACCTCGATGAGCTGTCGGACGATGCCCGCGCGCTCGGCGCAGTGAACACCGTGCTGTTCAAGGACGGCAAGCGGATCGGCCACAACACCGACTGGTCGGGCTTCGCGAAATCGTTCCGCCGCGGGCTGCCCGGTGCGTCGCTCGAACGCGTCGTCCAGCTCGGTGCGGGCGGCGCGGGCGCGGCCGTGGCCCATGCGGCGCTGCAGATGGGCGCGGCCGAACTGACGATTTTCGATGTCGATGGCGCGCGCGCCATCGCGCTCGCGGGCGAGCTGCAGCAGCGCTTCCCGGCCGCGCGCGTTGCGTCGGGCGGCGCTCCGTCCGGCGACGATCTCGCGGCCGCGATGCGCGCCGCGACGGGCCTGATTCACGCGACACCGACCGGCATGACCAAGCACCCGGGCCTGCCGCTGCCGGCCGAGCTGCTCCACGCTGGGATGTGGGTGGCCGACATCGTGTATTTCCCGCTCGAAACCGAACTGATCCGCGCCGCGCGCGCGGCCGGCTGCGCCACGCTGCCAGGTGGCGGGATGGCCGTCTACCAGGCCGTCGACGCGTTCGAGATCTTCACCGGACGCACGCCCGACCCCGAGCGGATGTTCGATCACTTTCAGTCGCTCGTCGCGCGCTGACCCCCTTATAGAAAGAGAGACCAGGAGACGACCATGCAGCACACCACTCATACGAGTGCCGCGCCGGCGCAGGCGGCCGGCACGGTCCGGCGCACCTCGGCGCGCTACAAGATTCTCGCGCTGCTCGCGATCGGCACGATGATCAACTACCTCGACCGCACCGTGCTGGGGGTGGCTGCGCCGCAGCTTACCAAGGAGCTCGGCATCAACGCGGCCGTGATGGGCATCATGTTTTCCGCGTTTTCGTGGACGTACGTCGCGATGCAGGTGCCCGGCGGCCTGTTCCTCGACCGCTTCGGCAGCAAGATCACCTATTACTGGTCGATGACGCTGTGGTCGCTTTGCACGTTACTGCAGGGTTTCGTGCCGGGCGTCGCGACGCTGCTCGCATGCCGGCTCGGCCTTGGCGTGACGGAGGCGCCGTGCTTCCCGACCAACAGCCGTGTCGTCGCGACGTGGTTCCCGCAGAACGAGCGCGCGATGGCAACGGGCACCTATACCGTCGGCGAGTACATCGGCCTCGCGTTCTTCAGCCCCGTGCTGTTCGCGCTGATGGGCGCGTTCGGCTGGCGCTCGCTGTTCTGGGTCGTCGGCGCGGTCGGCATCGCGTTCGGCCTGGTCTGGTGGAAGTTCTATCACGAGCCGCGCAACCATCCGGGCGCCAACTCGGAAGAGCTTGCGTATATCGAGGCGGGCGGCGGTCTCGTGCACGCCGCACGCAAGGACGGTGACAACGGCGGCAAGGGCGGGCAGAAGAAGTTCAGCTGGGCGATGGCCGGCCAGTTGCTGAAGAAGCGCCAGCTCGCGGGCATCTGCCTCGGCCAGTTCGCCGGCAATTCGACGCTCGTGTTCTTCCTGACCTGGTTCCCGACCTATCTCGCGACCGAGCGCCACATGGGCTGGCTGAAGATCGGCTTCTTCGCGGTGATGCCGTTCATCGCCGCGTCGGTCGGCGTGATGTTCGGCGGGATCTTCTCCGACTGGCTGCTGCGCCGCGGCAAATCCGCGAACCTCGCACGCAAGCTGCCGATCATCGCGGGCCTGCTGCTCGCATCGACGATCATTCTCGCTAACTACGTGCAGAGCAACGAGGCCGTGATCGCGATCATGTCGGTCGCATTCTTCGCGCAGGGGATGGCCGCGCTCGGCTGGACGCTCGTGTCGGACATCGCGCCGGACGGCCTGCTCGGCGTGACGGGCGGCATCTTCAACTTCGCGGCGAACCTGGCGGGGATCATCACGCCGCTCGTCGTCGGCTTCATTGTCGCGTCGACCGGCTCGTTCGTCGGTGCGCTCGTGTTCATCGGCGTGATCGCGCTGGTCGGGGCGCTGTCGTACATCTTCGTCGTCGGCGACATCAAGCGGATCGAGCTGTAAGCACCCACTCCACGCGCATCTCGTGCGTTCGCCCGGCGGCCGGTTGGCCGCCGGGCTTTTTTGTTTGCGCGCCGGCTGGTGTGCCGGCTTGTATCCCGGCTCGCGTGGCGCGTTACGCGCGCTGCACGGCGATGCCGAGCGATTCGACCGCCTGCGCGATCGCAGCCACCGCGCGCCGGATATCGTCGGCATCGATCGCGCCGATGCAGCCGACGCGGAAGGTCTCGAGCTGCGTGAGCTTGCCCGGATACAGGATGAAGCCCGCGTCGCGCACCGCGTCGTAGAAGCGGCGGAAATCGTAGGCCGGATGGTCGGGCGCGTGGAACGTGACGATCACGGGTGCCTGCACGCCCGCGTCGAGGAACGGCACGAAGCCGAGCGCGCGCATCGATTCGACCAGCGTCCGGCAATTCTCCGCGTAGCGCGCGCCGCGCGCGGGCTGGCCGCCTTCGGCGAGGTACTGGTCGAGCGCGGCGCGCAGCGCGGCGATCACGTGCGTCGGTGGCGTGAAGCGCCACTGGCCCGTCTTGCGCAGGTACGCATATTGATCGTGAAGATCGAGCGCGAGCGACCGCGAGTTGCCTTCGCTCGCGTCGAGCGCGTCGCGCCGCACGATCGCGAAACCCATCCCCGGCACGCCTTCGAGGCATTTGCCGCTCGCCGAGATCAGCGCATCGATGCCGCTGTCCGCCAGCGCGATCGGCAGCGCGCCGAACGAACTCATCGCATCGACGATCAGCCGCTTGCCGTGTCGCCGGCATGCGGCCGCGATCGCGTCCAGCGGGTTCAGGATGCCGGCGCTCGTCTCCAGGTGCACGAGGGCGACGTGCGTGATGCGCGGCTCGCGTGCGAACGCGGCCTCGACCGCGGCCGCGTCGACGGCCGCGTCCTCGCCGAACGGCAACGCGATCGCGTCGATGCCGAGCCGGCCGAGGATCTTCAGGATGCGCGCGCAATACGCGCCGTTGTCGGGCACGAGCACGACGCCGTCGCGCGGCACCAGCGTGCCGAGCGCGGCCTCGACCGAGAACGTGCCGCTGCCCTGCATCGGCACGCACACGTAGTCGCCGCCGCCGCGCGCGATCGCGACGAGGTCCGTGCAGACGCTGGCCGTCAACTGGTTGAAAGCGGCGTCCCACGACCCCCAGTCATGTTGCATTGCGTGGCGGGTTGTGGCGGACGTGGTGAGCGGGCCGGGCGTGAGCAGGATCGGGTCGGGCATGGTTTGTCTCCAGCAAAGGTCGGGCGAAACGCCGGGCGGCATTTCTGAATGACGTGCATGATATTGGCAAAATGTGTCATTTTTTGGAAATTGTGGCACTCGTCACGGGTTTGTCATTGAACGCTGTGATCCTTCGGTTGCCGCGCGAAACCAACCGCAGCGCGGCGGCGAGGCGGGCCGCTTATCGGCCTGCCCGGAGATAACAGGCCTTGCATGGAGCCGGAGGAAGTGCTGAAGCGCCAACTCCGGCCGACCGCGAAGCATGGGGCCGGACATGCCCCGGCCGTTTGGTGTTCCGCCTACGGAGAAGTGAGATGACACTGCAGAATTCCTCGCGCGCCGCTGCCGGCGCGTTCCGCAAGCTCGCACTGGCCGCCTGCGCCGCCGGTCTGCTGCAAGGTGCCGCGCTGCCGGCGCATGCGGCAAACGCGGTCGTGCTGTATACGGCGGACGGTCTCGAGAACCTCTATCGCGATGTGCTGCCGGCCTTCGAGAAGAAGGAAGGCGTCAAGGTCAACATCGTGACGGCGGGCAGCGGCGAGGTCGTCAACCGCGCGAACATCGAGAAGAATTCCCCGAAGGCCGACGTGATCGTCACGCTGCCGCCGTTCATTCAGCAGGCCGGCCAGATGGGCCTGCTACAGGCGTATCAGAGCGTGAACTACAAGAACGTGCCGGCGATCGCGAAGGCCGAGGACGGCACGTGGGCGACGTTCGTGAACAACTACTTCTCGTTCGCGATCAACCCGGACGTCGTGAAGAACCAGCCGAAGACGTTCGCCGACCTGCTGTCGCCGAGCTACGCCGGCAAGGTCGCGTACTCGAACCCGGCCACGGCCGGCGACGGGATGGCCGTGCTGATCCTGACGACCTCGCTGATGGGCGAGGACAAGGCGTTCGACTACCTCGCGAAGTTGTCGCAGAGCGTGAAGTTCCACACGAAGGGCACGGGCTACCTGAACGTGCTGCTGTCGCGTAACGAGATCAGCGTCGCGAACGGCGACCTGCAGATGGACCTCGACGATGCCGAACACGGCGCGCTGTCCGTCAAGCCGATCTTCCTGGCCGCGAAGGAAGGCGACCAGCCGACCACGTTCCAGCTCCCGTACGGCATCGGGCTGATCAAGAGCGGCCCGAACCAGGACGCCGGCAAGAAGCTGATCGACTATCTGATGTCGACGGAAGTGCAGTCGAAGGTGCCGGACATGTACGGCATCCCGGGCCGCACGGACGTGCCGCTGGCCGGCAAGAACGGCGAAGCGGTCAAGAAGGCGATCGCCGGCGTGAAGCTGATCCCGGTCGACTGGGCCCAGGTGATGGCGAAGAAGCCGGTGTGGATCGAGCGCTGGAAGAAGGACGTGATCGGCAGCTCGGGCAAGCAGCTCGACGTCGTCAAGCCGAAGTGATCGGCGCACACCGCCTGTATCAGCGAGCAAGAGGATGAACCCGGTGGAAACCACCCTGACCCATCCCGGCGCATTCGGCGCCGCCGAACCGCACGCGACGCTGCGGTCCGGCGCGCCGGGCGGCGTGCAGATCCAGCACCTGAGCGTGCGCTACGGCGCACGCACGGTGCTGGAAGATCTGTCGCTGTCGATCGGCGCCGGCGAATTTCTGACCGTGCTCGGCAAGAGCGGCTGCGGCAAGACCACGCTGCTGCGCTTCATCGCCGGGTTCGTGAAGGCCGACGGCCTGACCGGCACGCTGACCGTTGCCGGACGCGACCTGACCTATGCGCCGCCGCACAAGCGCAATCTTGGTCTGCTGTTCCAGAATTACGCGCTGTTCCCGCACCTGTCGGTGTTCGAGAACGTCGCCTTCGGGCTGCGCGCACGCGGCATGGCGTCGCCCGAAGTGACGCGACGCGTCGCCGACGCGCTGAAGCTCGTGCAGCTCGGCGATGCGGGCCACCACCTGCCCGCGCAGCTTTCGGGCGGAATGCAGCAGCGCGTCGCGCTGGCCCGCGCGCTCGTGATCGAGCCGGACGTGCTGCTGCTCGACGAGCCGCTGTCGGCGCTCGACGCCAACCTGCGCGCATCGGTGCGCAGCGAACTGAAGGCGCTGCACGAGCGCCTGCCGAACCTGACCGTCGTCTGCGTGACGCACGACCGCGACGACGCGCTCGTGCTGTCCGATCGCGCGCTGCTGCTGCGCGACGGCCGCATCGCGCAGCTCGGCACGCCGCAGCAACTGTACGACGCGCCGCAGGACGGCTACGTCGCGCGCTATCTCGGCCCGGCGAACCTGCTGCCGCCGCACGTGATTTTCCCGCTCGGCGATCCGCGTCACGAAGTGCGCGACAAGGTCGCGTGCGTGCGCCCCGAGCGCCTGACCGTGATGCCGCCCGCTGCAGGCGGCTTGCACGGCACGGTGTCGTCCGTCGAATGGCAGGGCGCGGACCTGTCGATCGCGGTCGTGATCGACGCGGCGCCCGACGAACCCGTGCGCGTGACGATGCAACGCGGCCGCGGCGCGGCCCCCGAGCGCGGTGCGCGCGTTTCCCTGCATTGCGAGGCAGACGATGTCGTCCTTATCGAGCCCTGAGGCCGGCCTGCCGCCGCACGTGCTCGCGTCCGCCGCCGCGCATGCCGCCGTCGCGCGGCGCCGCAAGCGCATGGGCGACCTGCACCTGGCCGCGCTCGCGGTCGTCGTGCTGGGCCCGCTCGTCGTGTATCCGCTGGTGCGGCTCGTACTGCTGAGCGTATCGGGCGAACACGGGCTGAGTTTTGCCGCATACCGGACCTTCTTCGGTAACCCCGACACGCGCACCGTGCTGCTGACGACGCTCGGCGTGCTGTTCGCGAGCGCCGGCACCGCGTCGGTGCTCGGCGTGCTGCTGGCCGCGCTGCTGTTCTTCAAGCCGTTTCCGGGCGCATCGCTCGTCACGCGCTTCCTGGAACTGTACGTCGCGTTTCCGTCGTTCCTCGTCGCGTTCACGCTGATCTTCCTGTACGGCTCGCAAGGGTCGATCGGCATCGCGCTGCAGCGCCTGTTCCATCTCGAGAATCCGCCGCTCGATTTCCTGTTCGGCATCGGCGGCGTGATTCTCGCGCAGACCGTGTTCTATACGCCGTTCGTCGTGCGGCCGACACTCGCGTCGTTCGCGACGCTCGACCTGCGGCTGATCGAAGCCGCGCGCAGCCTCGGCGCGCCCGGCTGGATGCTCGCGCGCCGCGTCGTGCTGCCGATCGCGTGGCCGGGCATCGCCGCCGGCACCGTACTGTGCTTCCTGCTGACGCTGAACGAATTCGGGATTTTGCTCGTGCTCGGCAGCGCGCGGCTCGTGACGCTGCCGGTCGCGATCTACAGCAGCGCGACCGTCGATCTCGACCTGCCGACCGCGTCGGCCGGCGCGGTCGTGATGCTCGCGCTGTCGCTGGCGCTGTATACGGTTTATCGCCGGGTGAACCGGCGTGCGACGGGAGGGGACGATGTCCGCTGAATTCCGTATCGGGCAGGCCGTGCCGCGCCGCCAGATCGGCTGGAGCGACGCGCTGCTCAAGCATGCGTCGCGCGCCGCGCTCGCGCTGGCCGCATTCGCGTGCTTCTGGCTGTTCGTGCTGCCCGTCATCGTCGTCGCGCTGTCGAGCGTGTCGACGCAATGGTCGGGCACGATCTTGCCGGCCGGTTACAGCCTGCGCTGGTTCGAGCGGCTCGGCTCGCCGGAATACGATGCGCTGCTGACGAGCCTCGAAATCGGCTTCGGCGTGTCGGCGATCGGCACGATCCTCGGGCTGTGGCTTGCGCTTGCGCTCGAAGGGCGCGACCGACGCGGCCTCGGCGCGGTCGTCGACGCGCTCGTGATGGTGCCGAACGGCGTGCCGAGCGTCGTGCTCGGGCTCGCGGTGCTGATCGCGTATCACCAGAAGCCGGTCGACTTGTCGAGCTCGGCGGCGATCGTCGTGCTCGTGCAGCTCGCGCTGATTTTGCCGTTCTGCTATCGCTGCGCGGCCGCCGCGCTGCGCCCTGAGCTGACCGTGCTGCGCGAAGCCGCGGCGAGCCTCGGTGCGCCACCCGCGATGGTGCTGCGCCGCGTGCTGCTGCCGCAGCTCGTGCCGGCGCTGCGCGCGAGCCTCGCGCTCGGTTTTGCGCTGTCGCTCGGCGAGCTCGGCGCCACACTGACGGTTTATCCGCCCGGCTTCGCGACCGTGCCGATCGTCGTGATCGGTCAGGTCGAGCGTGGTTATTACCTTCCGGCATCGGCGTTGTCGCTGCTGATGCTCGGCGCGTCGCTCGCGGCGCTGCTGCTGATCGCCGCGCGCGTGCCGCGCGGCACGCGGGCTGCATCATGAACGCCGCGTTCGCATTGCGCCATCCCGGTGAAGCGTCGGCGGCCGGCGCATCGCCGGATCTCGCGGGACGCTCCGTCGACGTCAACGGCCGGCGCTACCGGCTGCCGGTCGAGCCGACCGTCGTCGTCTGTGTCGACGGCTGCGAGTACGACTATCTCGAACGTGCGGTGGAAGCGGGCGTCGCGCCGTTCATTGCCCGGATGATCGCGGAAGGCACGGCGTGGCGCGCCGATTGCGTCGTGCCGACCTTCACCAACCCGAACAACCTGTCGATCGTCTGCGGCGTGCCGCCGTCGGTCCATGGGATCTGCGGCAACTATTTCTGGGACGCGGCCGCCGACGGCGGGCGCGGCGCCGAAGTGATGATGAACGATCCGGCCTATCTGCGGGCCGGTACGCTGCTCGCGGCGGCGTCCGACGCCGGTGCGCGGGTGGCCGTCGTGACGGCGAAGGACAAGCTGCGCCGGCTGCTTGGCTGGCAGCTGAACGGCATCTGCTTTTCCGCCGAGAAGGCCGCGCAGGCGAATCTCGCGGAAAACGGCATCGTCGACGTGCTCGACTGGGTCGGCCTGCCGTCGCCGGATGTCTACAGCGCGGCGTTGTCCGAATTCGTGTTCGCGGCCGGCGTGCGGCTCGCGCAGACGCGGCAGGTCGACCTGATGTACCTGTCGACCACCGACTACGTGCAGCACAAGTGCGAGCCGGGCAGCGCCGGCGCGAACGCGTTCTACGCGATGATGGACGGCTATCTCGCGCAGCTCGACGCGCTCGGCTGGGCGATCGGGCTCACGGCCGACCACGGGATGAACGCGAAGCACGATCCCGCGACCGGCCGCCCGAACGTGATTTATCTGCAGGATGCGTTCGACGGCTGGTACGGCGCGCAGGCCGCGCGCGTGATCCTGCCGATTACCGATCCGTATGTCGTGCACCACGGCGCGCTGGGTTCGTTTGCAACCATCTACCTGGCGCCGGGCGTCGACCGGGCCGAGGCGATGTGGCGCGTCGGCGGCCTCGACGGTGTCGAGCTCGTGCTCGACAACGCGGAAGCCGCCGCACGCTTCGAGCTGCCGGCCGACCGGATCGGCGATCTCGTCGTGATCGGCCGTCGCGACATGACGCTCGGCACGCGCGAGCGCGAACACGACCTGTCGGGCCTCACGGTGCCGCTACGTTCGCATGGCGGCGTGTCGGAACAGGAAGTGCCGCTGCTGTTCAATCGCCGTATCGAGCGGGACGATCCCGCGCGTCGCCCGCGCAACTTCGACGTGTTCGATTTCGTGCTGAACCGGATCGCGACATGATGGCCCACCCCCGGCAAGACCACCCCGAGTTTCGCGCCGAGGCGCTGCGCTGGTGCGGCACGCGCGCGACGCGCGAGCGCACCTTCGATATCGACGATCCTTATACGGGCGCCCGGGTCGGTACCGCGCCGCTCGCCAGCGTCGACGACGTGCGCGCCGCGTTCGATTACGCGATGGCCTACCGGCCGAAGCTTACGCGCTACGAGCGTTCGCAGATCCTCGAACGTGCGGCCGCGCTGCTGCGCGAGCGTACCGAGGAAGCGTCCGACCTGATCACGCTCGAATCGGGGCTGTCGAAACAGGATTCCCGCTACGAGATCGGTCGCGTTGCCGACGTGCTGAAGTTCGCGGCGGTCGAGGCGCTGCGCGACGACGCGCAAAGTTTCTCGTGCGACCTGACGCCCCACGGCAAGGCGCGACGCGTGTTCTCGCAGCGGCAGCCGCTCGACGGCGTGATCGTCGCGATCACGCCGTTCAATCATCCGATGAACCAGGTTGCGCACAAGATCGCGCCGGCGATCGCGACCAACAACCGCGTGATCGTGAAGCCGTCGGAGAAGGTGCCGCTGTCGGCGTTCTATCTGGCCGATCTGCTGGTTGAGGCCGGGCTGCCGGAGCCGATGCTGCAGGTGCTGACCGGCGACCCGCGCGAGATTGCGGACGAACTCGTTACGCATCCGCATGCATCGCTGATCACGTTTACCGGCGGCGTTGCGATCGGCAAGGCGATTGTCGCGCGGGCCGGCTACCGGCGCATCGTGCTGGAGCTGGGCGGCAACGACCCGCTGATCGTTCTCGATGATGCCGATCTCGAACGCGCGGCATCACTGGCGGTGCTCGGTTCGTACCGGAATTCGGGCCAGCGTTGCACGGCCGTCAAGCGGATGCTGGTGCAGCGCTCCATCGCGCCCGCGTTTACCGAGTTGCTCGTCGAGAAGACCCGCGCATGGAAGTACGGCGATCCGTTCGATCCGGCGAACGAAATGGGCACGGTGATCGACGAGGCGGCGGCGCGGCTGTTCGAGGCGCGGGTCGACGAGACGGTTGCGCAGGGTGCGCGCCTGCTGACCGGCAATGTGCGGCGCGGCGCGCTGTATGCGCCGACCGTCCTCGACAACGTCGATCCGTCGATGACGATCGTGCGCGAGGAGACCTTCGGCCCCGTATCGCCCGTCATCGCGTTCGACACGATCGACGACGCGATCCGGATCAGCAACGGAACGGCGTTCGGGCTGTCGTCGGGAGTCTGTACGGACAGCACGGCAGCCGTCGTGCGATTTGTAAACGAGCTGAACGTCGGCACCGTGAATGTATGGGAGGTGCCCGGATACCGGATCGAGTTGTCGCCGTTCGGCGGGATCAAGGATTCGGGGCTCGGTTACAAGGAAGGTGTTCAGGAGGCGATGAAGAGCTTCACGAACCTGAAGACGTTTTCGCTGCCTTGGGAGTGAGCGAATGGCATTGACGGTGGAAGAGATCCACGGGCTGTATCGCGAGCACGGCCATGTGGCCTATAGCGGTGAACCGGTCACGCAGCTCGAGCATGCGTTGCAAAGCGGATTGCTGGCGGAAGAGGCGGGCGCTGACGAAGCGCTGGTTGCGGCGGCGTTTCTGCACGACCTCGGGCACCTGCTGAATCGCCAGGGCGAGACGCCGAGCGCGCGCGGGATCGACGATCTGCATCAGTATTACGTGCTGCCGTTCCTGCGGCCGCTATTTTCCGACGCGGTGCTGGAACCGATCCGGCTGCACGTCGATGCGAAGCGCTGCCTGTGCCGCACGGACGCCGGCTACTTCGAGAGCCTGTCGCCGGACTCGGTGCGCAGCCTCGCGTTGCAGGGGGGCATCTTTAGTGAAGAGGAAACGGCGGCGTTCCTGCAGCGCCCGTTTGCGGAGGACGCGCTGCGTTTGCGTCGCTGGGACGATACCGCGAAGGAAGAAGGAAAAACGACGCCGGATCTCGATCACTATATGGAGATCGTCGCGCGCCAGGTGCGCGCGGCCTGACGGTTCGGCTGCTTCTATAAAAGGCCCCGCACGCGGCAGCGTGCGGGGCCTTTTATTTTTTGCGAAACCCCTTGCATGATTGTCGCGGGGTGCATAGAATCACGCCTCTTTCGCGCTAACGGAAACGCGGCGCGGGGGAGGGAAGCGAAGTCGGTGGTGTGCAGCAGGTTGGGCGCACGGCTGGCGCAGGAAGATGGGCCCCGCAGTCGCAACGAAGTGGTTAAAAAGTTGTTGACGAGCTGCGAAACACGGTTCATAATCTCGCTTCTCTGCTGCTGAAAACGCGGCGCTGCTGAGAAACACGAAGTTTCTCGCAGAAATGCTCTTTAAAAATTAACAGCCGATAAGTGTGGGCGCTTGATGGAAGCGAGCTGATCTTCGGATCAGATAGCGAAAGTATCAAGAGTCTCACACTAAAGTAAGTCAGGTTTATGAAGTGATACATATTCCTGTCAGCTTTGAGTGAGCGACCGGTTCTTAACTGAACCGAAAACAGTAACAGGTTTAAACTGAAGAGTTTGATCCTGGCTCAGATTGAACGCTGGCGGCATGCCTTACACATGCAAGTCGAACGGCAGCACGGGTGCTTGCACCTGGTGGCGAGTGGCGAACGGGTGAGTAATACATCGGAACATGTCCTGTAGTGGGGGATAGCCCGGCGAAAGCCGGATTAATACCGCATACGATCTACGGATGAAAGCGGGGGACCTTCGGGCCTCGCGCTATAGGGTTGGCCGATGGCTGATTAGCTAGTTGGTGGGGTAAAGGCCTACCAAGGCGACGATCAGTAGCTGGTCTGAGAGGACGACCAGCCACACTGGGACTGAGACACGGCCCAGACTCCTACGGGAGGCAGCAGTGGGGAATTTTGGACAATGGGCGAAAGCCTGATCCAGCAATGCCGCGTGTGTGAAGAAGGCCTTCGGGTTGTAAAGCACTTTTGTCCGGAAAGAAATCCTTGGTTCTAATATAGCCGGGGGATGACGGTACCGGAAGAATAAGCACCGGCTAACTACGTGCCAGCAGCCGCGGTAATACGTAGGGTGCGAGCGTTAATCGGAATTACTGGGCGTAAAGCGTGCGCAGGCGGTTTGCTAAGACCGATGTGAAATCCCCGGGCTCAACCTGGGAACTGCATTGGTGACTGGCAGGCTAGAGTATGGCAGAGGGGGGTAGAATTCCACGTGTAGCAGTGAAATGCGTAGAGATGTGGAGGAATACCGATGGCGAAGGCAGCCCCCTGGGCCAATACTGACGCTCATGCACGAAAGCGTGGGGAGCAAACAGGATTAGATACCCTGGTAGTCCACGCCCTAAACGATGTCAACTAGTTGTTGGGGATTCATTTCCTTAGTAACGTAGCTAACGCGTGAAGTTGACCGCCTGGGGAGTACGGTCGCAAGATTAAAACTCAAAGGAATTGACGGGGACCCGCACAAGCGGTGGATGATGTGGATTAATTCGATGCAACGCGAAAAACCTTACCTACCCTTGACATGGTCGGAATCCTGCTGAGAGGTGGGAGTGCTCGAAAGAGAACCGGCGCACAGGTGCTGCATGGCTGTCGTCAGCTCGTGTCGTGAGATGTTGGGTTAAGTCCCGCAACGAGCGCAACCCTTGTCCTTAGTTGCTACGCAAGAGCACTCTAAGGAGACTGCCGGTGACAAACCGGAGGAAGGTGGGGATGACGTCAAGTCCTCATGGCCCTTATGGGTAGGGCTTCACACGTCATACAATGGTCGGAACAGAGGGTTGCCAACCCGCGAGGGGGAGCTAATCCCAGAAAACCGATCGTAGTCCGGATTGCACTCTGCAACTCGAGTGCATGAAGCTGGAATCGCTAGTAATCGCGGATCAGCATGCCGCGGTGAATACGTTCCCGGGTCTTGTACACACCGCCCGTCACACCATGGGAGTGGGTTTTACCAGAAGTGGCTAGTCTAACCGCAAGGAGGACGGTCACCACGGTAGGATTCATGACTGGGGTGAAGTCGTAACAAGGTAGCCGTATCGGAAGGTGCGGCTGGATCACCTCCTTTCCAGAGCTATCTCGCGAAGTTGAGCGCTCACGCTTATCGGCTGTAAATTAAAGACAGACTCAGGGGTCTGTAGCTCAGTCGGTTAGAGCACCGTCTTGATAAGGCGGGGGTCGTTGGTTCGAATCCAACCAGACCCACCATTGTCTGACGTGTCGGTGATCGTTAGCGCTTTAGCGCTTACGAGTACCCCAAGCCGACAGGCTAGTACCTGAGGTCTCTGTACATGGGGGCATAGCTCAGCTGGGAGAGCACCTGCTTTGCAAGCAGGGGGTCGTCGGTTCGATCCCGTCTGCCTCCACCAATCTTCAATGGGAAGCGTTTGGATCACACGAAAGTGACGTGTGAGACGAGCATTTGCCATTGGCGATTGAGCCAGTCAGAGTGATATGAGTAACACCATATCGGCTGTCGTTCTTTAACAATCTGGAAGAAGCAAGTAATTTGGATAGCGGAAGCGTCTCGAGATGGACGTGAAAACTATCCGGGTTGTGATTGTATCGATGTATCTCAAGATGATTCGAACTTCATTGTTCGGCTCAATTGGAATACGGCACAACGCGAGAACTCAACCTGTAACGACTGTCGAGAGACAGACTCGTTATAGGGTCAAGCGAACAAGTGCATGTGGTGGATGCCTTGGCGATCACAGGCGATGAAGGACGCGGTAGCCTGCGAAAAGCTACGGGGAGCTGGCAAACGAGCTTTGATCCGTAGATGTCCGAATGGGGAAACCCACTCCTTTTGGAGTATCCATGGCTGAATACATAGGCCATGTGAAGCGAACGCGGTGAACTGAAACATCTAAGTAACCGCAGGAAAAGAAATCAACCGAGATTCCCAAAGTAGTGGCGAGCGAAATGGGATGAGCCTTGCACTCTTTATTTGTATTGTTAGCCGAACGCTCTGGAAAGTGCGGCCATAGCAGGTGATAGCCCTGTAGGCGAAAACAGTATGAAAGAACTAGGTGTGCGACAAGTAGGGCGGGACACGTGAAATCCTGTCTGAAGATGGGGGGACCATCCTCCAAGGCTAAATACTCGTGATCGACCGATAGTGAACCAGTACCGTGAGGGAAAGGCGAAAAGAACCCCGGGAGGGGAGTGAAATAGATCCTGAAACCGCATGCATACAAACAGTCGGAGCCTCGTAAGGGGTGACGGCGTACCTTTTGTATAATGGGTCAGCGACTTACGTTCAGTAGCAAGCTTAACCGTATAGGGCAGGCGTAGCGAAAGCGAGTCCGAATAGGGCGTTCAGTTGCTGGGCGTAGACCCGAAACCAAGTGATCTATCCATGGCCAGGATGAAGGTGCGGTAACACGTACTGGAGGTCCGAACCCACTAACGTTGAAAAGTTAGGGGATGAGCTGTGGATAGGGGTGAAAGGCTAAACAAACTTGGAAATAGCTGGTTCTCTCCGAAAACTATTTAGGTAGTGCCTCGTGTCTCACCTTCGGGGGTAGAGCACTGTCATGGTTGGGGGGTCTATTGCAGATTACCCCGCCATAGCAAACTCCGAATACCGAAGAGTGCAATCACGGGAGACAGACATCGGGTGCTAACGTCCGGTGTCAAGAGGGAAACAACCCAGACCGCCAGCTAAGGTCCCCAAATATAGCTAAGTGGGAAACGAAGTGGGAAGGCTAAAACAGTCAGGAGGTTGGCTTAGAAGCAGCCACCCTTTAAAGAAAGCGTAATAGCTCACTGATCGAGTCGTCCTGCGCGGAAGATGTAACGGGGCTAAGCTATATACCGAAGCTGCGGATGCGTGCTTTGCACGCATGGTAGGAGAGCGTTCCGTAAGCCTGCGAAGGTGCGTTGAAAAGCGTGCTGGAGGTATCGGAAGTGCGAATGCTGACATGAGTAGCGATAAAGGGGGTGAAAGGCCCCCTCGCCGTAAGCCCAAGGTTTCCTACGCAACGTTCATCGGCGTAGGGTGAGTCGGCCCCTAAGGCGAGGCAGAAATGCGTAGCTGATGGGAAGCAGGTCAATATTCCTGCACCATTGTTAGATGCGATGGGGGGACGGATCGCGGAAGGTTGTCCGGGTGTTGGAAGTCCCGGTCGCTGCATTGGAGAAGGCGCTTAGGCAAATCCGGGCGCAGGATTCAAGGGTGTGGCGCGAGCTCCTTAGGGAGCGAAGCAATTGGAAGTGGTTCCAAGAAAAGCCTCTAAGCTTCAGTCTAACGATGACCGTACCGCAAACCGACACAGGTGGGCGAGATGAGTATTCTAAGGCGCTTGAGAGAACTCGGGAGAAGGAACTCGGCAAATTGGTACCGTAACTTCGGGATAAGGTACGCCCTTGTAGCTTGATGCGCCTGCGCGCAGAGGGTGAAGGGGTTGCAATAAACTGGTGGCTGCGACTGTTTAATAAAAACACAGCACTCTGCAAACACGAAAGTGGACGTATAGGGTGTGACGCCTGCCCGGTGCCGGAAGATTAAATGATGGGGTGCAAGCTCTTGATTGAAGTCCCGGTAAACGGCGGCCGTAACTATAACGGTCCTAAGGTAGCGAAATTCCTTGTCGGGTAAGTTCCGACCTGCACGAATGGCGTAACGATGGCCACACTGTCTCCTCCCGAGACTCAGCGAAGTTGAAGTGTTTGTGATGATGCAATCTACCCGCGGCTAGACGGAAAGACCCCATGAACCTTTACTGTAGCTTTGCATTGGACTTTGAACCGATCTGTGTAGGATAGGTGGGAGGCTATGAAACCGGAACGCTAGTTTCGGTGGAGCCGTCCTTGAAATACCACCCTGGTTTGTTTGAGGTTCTAACCTTGGCCCGTGATCCGGGTCGGGGACAGTGCATGGTAGGCAGTTTGACTGGGGCGGTCTCCTCCCAAAGCGTAACGGAGGAGTACGAAGGTACGCTAGGTACGGTCGGAAATCGTGCTGATAGTGCAATGGCATAAGCGTGCTTAACTGCGAGACCGACAAGTCGAGCAGGTGCGAAAGCAGGTCATAGTGATCCGGTGGTTCTGTATGGAAGGGCCATCGCTCAACGGATAAAAGGTACTCTGGGGATAACAGGCTGATACCGCCCAAGAGTTCATATCGACGGCGGTGTTTGGCACCTCGATGTCGGCTCATCTCATCCTGGGGCTGTAGCCGGTCCCAAGGGTATGGCTGTTCGCCATTTAAAGAGGTACGTGAGCTGGGTTTAAAACGTCGTGAGACAGTTTGGTCCCTATCTGCCGTGGGCGTTGGATATTTGAAGGGGGCTGCTCCTAGTACGAGAGGACCGGAGTGGACGAACCTCTGGTGTACCGGTTGTCACGCCAGTGGCATCGCCGGGTAGCTATGTTCGGAAGAGATAACCGCTGAAAGCATCTAAGCGGGAAACTCGCCTTAAGATGAGATATCCCTGGGGACTAGATCCCCTTGAAGGGTCGTTCGAGACCAGGACGTTGATAGGTCAGGTGTGTAAGCGCAGTAATGCGTTCAGCTAACTGATACTAATTGCCCGTAAGGCTTGATCCTATAACAAGTCTGTCTCGATAGCCGTTAGCGCTTCAGCGCTTACGGATATCGAGCGTCGAGTGCAAGGCACTCGACGTACGACGGTTGAAGTACCGCGTACGTGTGAGATACAGCTCACAACCCAACTAAATTACTGCTTCTTCCAAGATTGGTTGCGCTGCGAAGCAACGCAACAACCCTCTTTGCCTGATGACCATAGCGAGTCGGTCCCACCCCTTCCCATCCCGAACAGGACCGTGAAACGACTCTACACCGATGATAGTGCGGATTCCCGTGTGAAAGTAGGTAATCGTCAGGCTCCCTTAGCCAGAAACCCCCGCCCAACCAGGCGGGGGTTTTTGCATTGGCGCGGCCAAAATGCCGGGCGGCCAAGCAACGGCACCGCAGTCGGGGCCAGAGCCGGAGCGCCGATGGCATCGATTTGAGCAGCTACCGTTCTCGAGCGATCCGCAGTTCTGCGCCGCTGAAATTTTCAGGTGTCTTCTTCTACGCATCGTATCGATGCACCTTCAGCCGGTGCCTAGCGCATGTCGGCAGATTCGAAGATGATGTTGTAATGGCCACTGATGGGCGACGTTCATCGATGATGTTCGATAAATGGCGTGTTTCTGCGAAAGAAATCCATCCTCCCATGCTTTGCCTCGAGCTGTCCGAGGACGTCACTCGACGAGCGCAGCACGAAACCGTCCCCGAAATCTATGCGCATAAAGTGCATTCGTGCGACATGAGTCGGCGAAGCGAAGGCAAAGCCCTTCAGGGTAATATCGCCATTCGCCCCCGATCCCGGTGCTTGTCTGCACCTATTGGCGGTCGGTGTTTTTCGCATTCCATCTCCTGCATTCATGACTGACAGCCCTGCCCAAGGTGGTCGGACGACCGACTTCTTGCCGTATCTCGTCGCCGCAACGTTCTTCATGGAGTACCTCGACACGACCGTGATCGCGACCGCGCTGCCGCAAATGGCGCATTCGTTCGGCGTCGGGCCGAACGCGCTGAGCCTCGGGATGACGGCCTACATGCTTGCGCTTGCGGTGTTCATCCCGATCAGCGGCTGGATCGCGGATCGATATGGATCGCGCACGGTGTTCGCCAGCGCGATCGTCGTCTTTACCGGCGCGTCGGTGCTGTGCGGGCTGTCCGATGGCGTGGTGACGTTCACGGCTGCGCGGCTGCTGCAGGGTGTCGGCGGAGCGATGATGGTGCCGGTCGGGCGGATGATCGTCGTGCGCAGCACCGAGAAAGCAAGGCTGATGCGTGCGATCGCGACGATCACGTGGCCGGGCATCGTCGCGCCCGTCGTCGGGCCGCCGATCGGCGGTTTCATCACGACCTATGCGTCCTGGCGATGGATCTTCCTGTTGAACGTCCCGTTCGGCATCGCCGCGCTCGTCTGTACCTGGCTGATCGTCCGGAACACGCGGGCCGACGAGCAGCGGCCGCTCGATTGGGTCGGCTTCGTGCTGGCCGGCGGAGCACTGACCTGTCTGTTGATCGGCACCGAGGCGGCCGGCCAGCAGGATGTCCACTTCACGCGCGCGGCCGTCCTGGTGGGCGCGAGCGTATTGTTCGGCATGGCCGCATGGTTGCATGCGCAACGTTGCGTGCATCCGCTGCTCGATTTCACGACGCTGAAGGTACCGACGTTCTCGGTGACGGTGATCACCGGCTCGATCACGCGGATGGCGATCAACGCCGTGCCGTACCTGCTGCCGCTGCTGTTCCAGATCGGTTTCGGACTGTCGCCGTTCCAGTCCGGTTTGCTGCTGCTCGCGAGTGCGCTCGGCAATCTCGGCATGAAGGCGGGAACGTCGTGGATCCTCGACCGCTACGGTTTCCGGCGCGTCGCGCTCGTCGACGTGACGCTCGTCGGCATCTTCACGATCGTATGCGGCTGGCTGACCGCATCGACGCCGCTGACGATCACGCTGTTCGTCGTATTCGTCTACGGGCTGACGCGGTCGATGCAGTTCACGACGCTCGCGACGCTGGCCTATGCGGATATCCCGGCTCACCAGACGAGCGCGGCCAGCACGTTGTGGAGCGCTGCGCAGCAAATGACGATCGGGATGGGGATCGCGTTCGGCGCGTTGTCGCTGCGGCTCGCGGCGTTGGTGCGTGGCGATGCGGCCGGCATGCATTACGTGCTCGACGATTTCCGCTGGGCATTCGTCGCGGCGGGCGTGCTCGCACTGCTGACGTTGCCGGGCTACGCGCGATTGGCCTCCGATGCAGGCGATCGGCTGCGGGCGAATGTGGCTCGAGGGTAGGACGGACTGCTAATCGCGTTTGTGTCGCGACAGGTGAGTGTTTTGGTTTCCTGTCGCTCGCAAGCAACGTCGAATCGTCATGGCTGTGATGACCTGATGGGCGGGCAGATCGTGCGGCGATGCGTGGCCGTAACGTCCTCGGAACGATTACACGCGACTGGCGCGACAGACGTGCGATGTTTACCGCGCGAACCCATCCGCGTGATCAACCGCACGACCGTATCGCGCTCGTTACCGTCACTGCGCGTCATGGAAGATGATGCCGACCGTGTTGCGGTGGCCGCTTCTGATCCGGCTTACGCCGTGGCGCAGGTTGACGCGATAGACACCGCGCGTTCCTTGCACGGGCCTGCCGTGCACGGCAAAGATCACCGCGTCGCCTTGCGTCAGCGGCACCACTTCCGCACGCGACTGCATGCGTGGCCGCTGTTCCGTCAACACGAACTCACCTCCCGTGAAATCGCGTCCCGGCGCCGACAGCAGGATCGCGACCTGCAGCGGAAACACGTTCTCGCCATACAGGTCCTGATGAAGGCAGTTGAAGTCGTCGGCGCAGTATTGCAGGATCAGCGGCGTCGGTCGTGTCTGTCCCGCCGCGTGGCAGCGATCGAGGAAGGTCGCATGGTCTTTCGGATAGCGGACGTCGATCCCGAGTGCCTGGTTCCAGCGATTCGCGATCGGCGTGAGATGCGGGTAGATCGTGGTACGCAACTCGGCGACGGTCGCAGGCAGCGGATAGGCGAAATACTTGTATTCGCCGCGCCCGAATCCGTGTCGCGCCATCACGACGCGTGAACGATAGAGCGCATCCCGCGGATAAAGCGATGCGAGCGCATCGCACTCGCTTGCCGAGATCAGGCCCGGCAAGCGCGCGCATCCGTAGCGATCGAGCTCGGCATCGACGGTCGTCCAGTCGACCGTGTCGACGCGTTGCGCGATATCCAGCGATTCGACGGCAGGTTGCAGGTCGGCGATGTTCACGGGCGTACCTCGTTCGTCAGCAGTGTGGCGCCGTGCGGTCGCTCGGAATGCTCAGGAAACGTTGCACGCACGGTTGAGTCCACGATGGAAGTTGATGAACCCAGTCTAGCGACATCCGTGCGCCGGCGCGTTCCAGATATTGCGCTCCAATTCGGAAAAGGAAGAGGGGAAAGCCCGCGATGTGGGATGGGCGCACCGGATGCGTCGACGTCGGAGCGAAGAAGCGAAGGTCGAATCTCCAACAGCAGGCGGCCGGCTTCGGCCGGCCACCCGCTGCGTCCCCGATCAGGCCAGCGACCGGAACAACCAGTAGAGCCCGCCCGCAAGTGCGATCGACGCCGGCAGCGTCAGCACCCACGCGAGTACGAGGCTGCGCACCGTGCTCCATTGCAACCCGGACCCGTTCGCCGCCATCGTGCCCGCGACGCCCGACGACAGCACGTGTGTCGTCGAAACGGGCAGCCCGTACACGTCGGCTGCGCCGATCGTCAGCATCGCGACGAGTTCCGCCGACGCGCCCTGTCCGTACGTCAAATGCTGCTTGCCGATTTTCTCGCCGACGGTCACGACGATCCGTTTCCAGCCGACCATCGTGCCGAGACCCAATGCGATCGCAACGGCGACCTTCACCCAGGTCGGAATGAACTTGGTCGCGTGGTCGAGCTGCTTGCGATAGTTGTCGATCGCGAGCTTGTCGTCAGCGGCAAGCGCGGGCTGGCCCGACTTCTCGATCAGACGAATTGCTTCGGATACCAGATACATCGTGTTGCGTACGTTGTCGACGTCGCGCTGCGGCACCGCCGCCATCGAGCCCGACGCACCGACCGCGGTCGCGAGCGACGTCGACAACTGCTGTACGGCCGGCAGCACGGCGGGCGTCAGCTCGCGACGCTGCACGTAGTGCTCGATGTCGGCGCGCGGGTTCGCGGACGGCGCGACGCCGTTCGTGTATTTCCCGAAGGTCGCGGCGGCCTGGTTCGCGACCGCAACGAAGGTCTGCGATTCGGCAGGCGTAACGGCCTTGTTCAGCGCATACGCGGTCGGCACCGTGCCGATCAGGATCAGCATGATGAGGCCCATCCCTTTCTGCCCGTCGTTCGAACCGTGCGCGAACGACACGCCCGTGCAGGTCAGGATCAGCAGGCAGCGAATCCAGAACGGCGGCGGCTGATCCTTCGGCGGCTCCTTGTACAGCTCGGGAATCCGCACGACGGCCTTCAGCACGAGCAGCAGCAGCGACGCGCACAGGAAGCCGACGATCGGCGAGAGCAGCAGCGACTTGCCGACGCCGAGCGCCTGGCCCCAGTCGACGCCGCTCGTGCCCGACGGCCCGTGCATCAACTGGTTCATCAGCCCGACGCCGATGATCGAGCCGATCAGCGTATGCGAGCTCGACGAAGGCAACCCGAAATACCAGGTCGCGAGGTTCCAGACGATTGCGGCGATCAGCAGCGCGAACACCATCGCGAAGCCCGCGCCGCTGCCGACCTGCAGGATCAGCTCGACAGGCAGCAACTGCAGGATGCCGAACGCGACAGCGCCGCTCGAGACCATCACGCCGAGGAAGTTCCACATGCCGGACCAGATCACCGCGACGTTCGGCGTCAGCGAGTGCGTATAGATCACGGTGGCGACCGCGTTCGCGGTGTCGTGGAAGCCGTTGACGAATTCGAAGCCGAGCGCGATCAGCAGCGCGGCGCCGAGCATCAGGTACGGGAACAGCGATCCTTCGCGGACAGGCGACAGATCGGCGATCAGGTGCGTGGCGATATAGACGGCGCCGATCGCGAGCACCAGCAGGAAGAAGGCATAGCCGACCTGCCGGTTGCGCTCGACGGAGCCGCGATTGTTCGCGGTGGACGAAGCGGGTTGATTCATGACGGCATCTCGTAAGGGAACCGCTTCCGATCCTAGCGGTGGCCAGCAGTCAGTTTGATGACAATCGGGATGACGAACGGTATGTCTTACGGCGATGCAAGGTGAACGTCGGCATGCGACAGAGACGCGACACGTCGGCTCGCATCTCTGTCCACATAGTGAACACGACACCGCAGGGACTTACGCATCGGTGTCGCGTCGATCGTCGTTCGTGATCAACGTCCAGCCGTGCGGCGATGCAATGAAGGTCATGCACGACAGCGGCGCGACGTCGATGCGGGTTGCAGCGTCGGGATCCATCCGCAGTGCGTGTGCGACGGCCGCGCGAACGATCGCCGCATGCGTGATCGCGACGATGTCTCGGCCGGGCGGCAGCGCGTTCAACCATATTCCGACACGGCGAGCGGCGGCTTCGAACGACTCTCCGCGATGCGGCGACGCCGACGGATCGGCGATCCATGCACCCAGTTCGTCCGGCAGGTCGCGCGCGAGGTCGAGCAGCCGCTTGCCGCGCCAGTTTCCGTAGTCGATGTCGCGCAGCGCATCATCGACGTCGGCATGCAGCCCGAGCGCATCGGCGGTCTGCCGCGCGCAGCATGCGGGGCTGCACAGCACGAGCGAGCCGGCGACGCCTGCCCACCGGTCGCGCAGCGCAGCGGCGCCTGCGAGCCCGCGTGCATCGAGCGGATCGTCGTCGGGAAACGTGCCGGTGCGCATCGCTCGGGTCGATGCGTGTGCGATCAGGCGCAGCGAGGCATGCATGTTCATGTCGGTTTTCGGATGGGCCGGGGCGGGTGCGCGGTCGTCCGCGGGCTTTCACTCCTTCAATGCGCGGCCGTTCGCGCGTACAATTCGCCCGATACGAAACGCGGAAGCCGGTGCAATCCCGGCGCGGTCGCGCCACTGTAACCGGGGAATCCCGATCCCGGAAGCCAGACCTGCCTTCGTACCCATCCAACATTTGCCGGGGCGCGATTCCCCTGAGGTGCATCCATGAGCGAAGCAGTGCTGAAGCCGGTTGTCGTGCCGGCACCCATCCCCGTCCGTGAACTGCTGCCGTGGGCCGTGTTCGCCGGCCTGATCCTGCTGCTCGCACTCTATTTCGTCGGCGCGGAACAAGGCGCGACGTCGCTCGTGCCGGGCATGGTCGTTCATGAATTCGTCCACGACGGCCGCCACCTGCTCGGCTTTCCCTGCCACTGACGCGGAGTACACGATGGTCGGAAAGCTGCTCATGCGCGGGATGCTCGCAGGCATCGCCGCGGGCCTCCTCACGTTCGGTTTCGCGAAAATCGTCGGCGAACCGCAAGTCGATCAGGCGATTTCCTTTGAAGAAAAGCTCGAGGCCGCCAAAGGCGACGTGCCGGAGCACGAGCACGAACTGGTCAGCCGCGACACGCAGGCCGGCCTCGGCCTGTTGACGGGTGTCGTGACCTACGGCGCGGCATTCGGCGGGCTGTTCTCGCTGGTCTTTGCGTATGCATACGGGCGAGGCGGCCGCCTTCCGGCACGGCCGCTGGCCGCGTGGCTTGCGCTGGCGGCATTCGTCGCGCTCGTGATCGTGCCGAACATCAAGTACCCGGCCAATCCGCCGTCGGTCGGCGATCCCGACACGATCGGCTATCGCACGGGCCTGTTCTTCCTGATGATCGCGGTCTCGATCGCGACGATGGCGTTCTCGGTCAGCGTGCGCCGCCATCTGCTGGCGACGCTCGGCCAATGGAATGCGTCGATTGTCGCGGGGCTCGTATTCATCGCGATCATCGCGGCGGTGCAGTTCGGGCTGCCGTCGATCAACGAAGTGCCGGCCGCGTTCCCGGCCGCCGTGCTGTGGAAGTTCCGCGTCGCGGCCATCGGCATGCAGGCGATCATGTGGACGACGATCGGCCTGCTGTTCGGCGCATGGGTGGAACGCGACGAACGCATCGGCATGCGCGCCGCCTGACGCGCATTGCAATGGGCGCGCCTAGCGCAGCATGCGCGGCGCGCTCCACGTCGATTCGCGCGCCAGCGCGACGAACGCGGCCAGATAGTCGATCGATGCATCCGCTTCGCGGATGCCGAGGAAGATCTGCTTCGCGATCCCCTGCTTGCCGAGCTTGACCGGCACGACCGGCATCCGGTCCGCGTATTCGTCGGCGAGCCATCTCGGCAGCGCGGCCACGCCGCGCCCGCTCGCGACCATCTGCAGCATGATGTCGGTCGTCTCGATCGACTTGTGGCGCCTCGGCACGATGCCGGCCGGCGTCAGGAACTGGTTGTAGATGTCGAGCCGGTCGGTTTCGACCGGGTACGTGATCAGGATCTCGTCGGTCAGTTGCTCGGGCGTCACGTAGTCGGCGTTGGCGAACCGATGCGAGTCGGCGACCACCAGCACCTGCTCGTAGTCGAACACGGGATCGAAGCGCAGGCCCGGCTTGTTCAGCGGATCGGGCGTGACGAGCACGTCGATGTCGTAGCCGAACAGCGCACCGATGCCGCCGAACTGGAAGCGCTGCTTCACGTCCACGTCGACGTCGGGCCAGCGCGACAGATACGGCGACACGACCTTCAGCAGCCACTGGTAGCACGGGTGGCACTCCATCCCGATGCGCAGCGTGCCGCGCTCGCCCTTCGCGTACTGCCTCATCCGCTCCTCGGCGAGTTCGAACTGCGGCAGCAGCCGGTTCGCGAGCTTCAGCAGAAAGTGCCCGCCCTGCGTGAGCCGCAGGCCGCGGCCTTCCCGATCCCAGATCGGCGTGCCGAGCTGCTGCTCGATTTTGCGGACGGTATGGCTGAGCGCCGACTGCGTGAGATGCAGCGCATTGGCGGCCGCGGTCAGCGAGCCCTGGCGCTCGACTTCACGAATGACGACGAGATGGAATCGTTCCAGCATGGATATCGTTCGCTCAACAGATGCATGAACAAATTTAATGGATGAATGAAATAATGCCATTTTATTTCATGGTTTGAAATCCCTATCATGGCTGCCGGACATTCACTACATCTGGACGGCAGCTTCATGGTCAGGACACACAACCTCGGTTTTCCGCGCATCGGCGCGAAGCGCGAACTCAAGTTCGGTCTCGAACGCTACTGGAAGGGCGAATCGTCGCGCGACGCACTGAAGGCGCTCGGCGCCGAGCTGCGCCAGCGCCACTGGAACGAACAGCGCGATCTCGATCTCGCGCCGATCGGCGATTTCGCGTTCTACGACCAGGTACTCGACATGAGCTTCATGCTCGGCAACCTGCCCAAGCGCGTGCAGGGTTTCCACGGCGACGTGCTCGACAACTATTTCCGTGTTGCGCGCGGCCGTTCGGCGCAGTCGGCGCAAGAGCATGCGGCGTGCTGCGGTGGTGTCTCGGCCGGTGAAATGACGAAGTGGTTCGACACGAACTATCACTACATCGTGCCGGAATTCCACGCGGACACGAACTTCTCGCTCGACCCGTCGCGCCTGCTGCAGCAACTGGCCGAGGCGAAGGCGCAGGGCGTGAATGCCAAGCCGGTGATCATCGGCCCCGTCACGTATCTGTGGCTCGGCAAGGCGAAGGACGATTCCGATCGTCTCGCGCTGCTGCCGAAGCTGCTGCCCGTGTACGGCGCGCTGCTCGACACGCTGACCGCGCAGGGCGTCGAATGGGTGCAGATCGACGAACCGATTCTCGTCACCGAGCTCGACGCCGAATGGCGGCAGGCGTTCCGCACCGCGTATGCGGTGCTGGAGACGCGTCGCATCAAGCTGCTGCTTGCTACGTACTTCGGCCAGCTTCAGGACAACCTGACGCTCGCGAGCTCGCTGCCGGTCGACGGGCTGCATGTCGACGCGATCAATGCGCGCGACGAAATCGACGCTCTGGTGCGCGAGCTGCCGGCCGAGCGCGTGCTGTCGGTCGGCGCGATCAACGGCCGCAACATCTGGAAGACGGACCTGAGCGCGACGCTCGACTGGCTCGAGCCGCTCGCGAAGCAACTGGGCGATCGCCTGTGGCTCGCGCCGTCGTGCTCGCTGTTGCACGTGCCGGTCGATCTCGCGAGCGAGGAGAAGCTCGACGCGGAGATCCGTTCGTGGCTCGCGTTCGCGCTGCAGAAGCTCGACGAGCTGAAGGTGCTCGCGATCGCGCTGAACGAAGGCCGCGACAAGGTGGCCGATGCGCTTGCCGCGAACGCCGCCGCGATCGACTCGCGCCGCCGCTCGCCGCGCGTGAACAACCCGGCGGTGAAGGCGGCGATCGCGCGCATCGACGCGCGGCTCGGCAACCGCGTGAGCCCGTATACGCAGCGCGCACCGAAGCAGTCGGCGCGACTGAACCTGCCGGCCTTCCCGACGACGACGATCGGCTCGTTCCCGCAGACCGCCGAAATCCGCCAGGCGCGCAGCCGGTTCAAGGCAGGTGTGCTCGATGAAGCCGGCTACCGCACGGCGATGAAGGCTGAAATCGAACGCAGCGTTCGCGAACAGGAGTCGCTCGAGCTCGACGTGCTCGTGCACGGCGAAGCCGAGCGCAACGACATGGTCGAATACTTCGGCGAGCAGCTCGACGGCTACGCGTTCAGCCAGTTCGGCTGGGTGCAGTCGTACGGTTCGCGCTGCGTGAAGCCGCCGATCCTGTTCGGCGATATCAGCCGCCCGAAGGCGATGACGGTCGAATGGATCGCGTATGCGCAGTCGCTGACGAACAAGCCGATGAAGGGCATGCTGACCGGCCCCGTGACGATCCTGAACTGGTCGTTCGTGCGCGACGACCAGCCGCGCTCGGTGTCGTGCTACCAGCTCGCGCTCGCGATCCGCGAGGAAGTGCTCGATCTCGAGAAGGCCGGCGTGCGCGTGATCCAGATCGACGAGGCCGCGCTGCGCGAAGGGCTGCCGCTGCGCCGCGCGCAATGGAGCGAGTACCTGAAGTGGGCGGTCGAATCGTTCCGCATCACCGCGAACGGCGTGCAGGACGATACGCAGATCCATACGCACATGTGCTATTCGGAGTTCAACGACATCATCGCGTCGATCGCCGACATGGACGCGGACGTGATCACGATCGAGACGTCGCGCTCGGACATGGAACTGCTCGACGCGTTCGACAGCTTCAGGTATCCGAACGAGATCGGGCCGGGCGTGTACGACATCCATTCGCCGAACATTCCGACGCAGGACCACATCGTCGGCCTGATGAAGAAGGCGGCCGAGCGGATTCCGGCAGAGCGTCTGTGGGTGAACCCGGATTGCGGCCTGAAGACGCGCCGGTGGGCGGAAGTGATTCCGGCGCTGACGAACATGGTCGCGGCGGCGAAGGCGCTGCGCAGCCAGGTGCAATAGCAAACGCCGCGCCTGTCGCGACGACTGCACCCGCCCGCACGGCCGGTTCTGCAGCGTGTTCGGCGCCAAGCGCAACGCGATGCTCGCCGTGCGCCCGGCCTTTCGGCGGGGAAATGAAAAAGGGCGGCGTGGTTGTGCCGCCCCTTGCATGCGATGACCGGGCAGGCGAGTGAAGCAACCTGCCCGTTGCGGACGTTACGCAGTGCGCGCGCCGTGCGGCAGCGGCTCGTTCGCCTTGCCGGGCGCCCCGGCATCGTCGATGCCGACGCGGCGCGAGATCAGCCACACGCACAGCGAAGACAGGATCGCGGCGCTCGTATACTGGATCGCGAGCGGCCACCATTGCGGTGCGGTGTTCTGCGCGATGATGGTCGCGACGAGCGGCGTGAGGCCGCCGGCGAGCGCGCCGCACACCTGATATGCGATCGAGATCGCCGTATAGCGGATCCGCGCGGCGAAGATGCCGCTGACGAAGCCCGCGACCACCGAGTAGTAGCCCGATTCCGCGAGCGTCGCGAGGCCGACGCCGACCGTGATCGACAGCGGCGTGCCCATGTGTACGAGCGGCAGCATCACGAACGGAACGATCGCGGCCCATGCGCCGGTGATCAGCAGCACGCGCGTCGTGCCGAAGCGTTGTGCGAGGAACGCGGCCGCGAGCTGTACGACGAACTGCAGCACCGCGACGATCGCCATGCAATGCAGCACCATCGACCGGTCGAGCGACAGGAACTGCGTCGCGTAGCTGATCATGAAGATGTTGCTGAAATACACGCCGGCGATGCCGTACACGTTCGCGCCGATCGCGAGCAGCAGCAGCGGCCAGCACTTGAGCGCTTCGCGCACAGGGTTTTGCGCGGTGTTGCCGCTCTTCCTGACTTCCTCGAACTCGGGCGACTCGGACACGCTCGCGCGGATCACGAAGCCGACCACCAGCAGCACGGCGCTCGCGAGGAACGGCACGCGCCAGCCCCAGCTCATCATGTCGTCCTTCGACAGCGTGCTGATCGCGCCGAACGCGAGCATCGACAGGATCAGGCCGCTCGCGCTGCCGAGCTGCGCGAACGACGCGAAGAACGTGCGCTTGCCTTCGGGCGCATGCTCGCCGGCGAGCAGCACCGCGCCGCCCCATTCGCCGCCGACCGCGATGCCTTGCAGCACGCGCATCAGCACGAGGAGGATCGGTGCGATCACACCGGCTTGCGCATGGGTCGGCAGCAGGCCGATCGCGACCGTCGATACGGCCATCAGCATCAGCGTCGCGAGCAGCGAACGCTTGCGGCCGAAGCGGTCGCCGAGATAGCCGAACATCACGCCGCCGAGCGGCCGCGCGAAGAAGCCGACCGCGAACGAGCCGAACGATGCGAGCAGGCTGACGAAGCGGTTTTCGCCGGGAAAGAACAGCGGCCCGAACACGATGGCGGCGGCGGTCGCGTAGCTATAGAAGTCATACCACTCGATCGTGGTGCCGACGAACGAAGCGAGCGCCGCCCGCTTCGGTTGCTTGACGGAAGTCCCCATCTTTTATTGGCTCCTCTGGAATCTTCTGATTTGGAATGGGTCGTGCGTTGCGGGGATCAGTCGCGGTACTTGACGCCCGGCAGCACGCACAGCAGCTCGTACGCGAGGTTCGCGCCGAGCAGCGCCGTGGTGCCGAACGGGTCGTACGGCGGCGCGACCTCGACGAGATCGCAGCCGACGATGTTCAGCCCTTTCGCGCCGCGGATGATCTCGAGCGCCTGCGGCACCGTGAGGCCCGCGATTTCCGGCGTGCCCGTGCCCGGCGCGTAGGCCGGATCGATGCCGTCGATGTCGAAGCTGATGTAGACGGGCGTGTCGCCGACGCGCTCGCGCACTTCTTCCATCAGCGGCGCGAGCGACTTGTTCCAGCATTCCTCGGCCTGGACGACGCGGAAGCCCTGCTCGCGGCACCAGTCGAAATCCTCGGCGGCGTAACCCGTGCCGCGCAGGCCGATCTGCGTGACCTTGTCGCCGTGCAGCAGGCCTTCCTCGACCGCGCGGCGGAACGGCGTGCCGTGGGCGATCTTTTCGCCCATCATCGTGTCGTTCACGTCGGCGTGTGCATCGACGTGGATCAATGCAACCTTGCCGTGCTTGCGGTGGATCGCGCGCAGGATCGGCAGCGCGATCGTATGGTCGCCGCCGAGCGTGACCGGCTTGCAGTCGTGCTCGAGGATCGCGTCGTATGCGGCTTCGATGCGCGCGATGGAATCGTGCAGGTTGTAGGGATTGATCGCGACGTCGCCGATGTCGGCGACCTGCAGCGAGTCGAACGGCGCGGCGCGCGTGGCCATGTTGTACGGGCGCAGCAGCACGGATTCGGTGCGGATCTGGCGCGGGCCGAAGCGCGCGCCGGTGCGGTTGGACGTGCCGAGATCGAACGGCACGCCGACGAAGCATGCGTCGAGGCCTTCGGCGCTCGCCACGTGCGGCAGGCGCATCATCGTCGCGATGCCGCCGCAGCGCGGCATCTCGTTGCCGCCGAGCGGCTGGAAATGGGTGTGGTCGTTCATGGGGCGCCTCTTCCGATGTGGGGTTGCCGTATCATTCGACGCGGCTTGGCGCACAGTTTTACGCGCTCCGCCGGGAAAGAAGAATGCGAAGATATCGACGTTAACATCGATTCCCATCGATGTATGGAAGGGGAAGAGCGTGCTGGGGAATCTGTCGACCCTCGATCTGCGGTTGATCCGCGTGTTTCTCGCGGTCACGGACGCGGGCGGCGTATCGGCCGCGCAGGCCGTGCTGAACGTCGGGCAGTCGACGATCAGCGCGCAGTTGGCGTCGCTCGAGACGCGGCTCGGCTACCGGCTCTGCGAGCGCGGCCGCAGCGGTTTCCGGCTCACGCCGAAGGGCGAACGGTTCCATGCGATGAGCCGCAAGCTGCTCGCGGCGCTCGACGAATTCGGGATGGCCGCGCGGCACATGGACCGCCAACTGGTCGGCACGCTGAATATCGGCCTGATCGGCCATACGCCGGTGAGCCAGAACGCGCGGATCGCCGAGGCGATCGCCGCGTTCCGCACGCGCGACGAGGCCGTGCGCTTCTCGATCTCCGTGCGCGCGCCGGGCGATCTCGAGGAGAAGCTGCTGAGCGACGAGATCCAGATCGCGGTCGGCTATTTCTGGCACCGCGTGCCGTCGCTGCACTACACGCCGCTGTTCGTCGAGCGCCAGGTCGCGTACTGCGGGCGCGGCCATCCGCTGTTCGACGGCGCCGGCACGCTGACGCCGGCCGACGTCGCGGGCTTCGAATGGGCGTGGCGCTCGTATCCGCTGCCGGAAGCGCAGATGTCGACGACGCCCGACCGCGTGACCGCGACCGCCGACAACATGGAGGCCGTCGCGCTGCTGATCCTGTCCGGTCACCACCTCGGCTACCTGCCGCAGCACTTCGCGGCGCCGTACGTCGCGCAGGGGCTGCTCGCGCCGCTCAATCCGGAGCAACTGCGCTACGACGTGACGTTCCACATGGTCGTCGCGCGCAACGGGCGCGGTAATCCGCTCGTGGAGGCGTTTCTCGAGGATCTCGAGCGCGCGCACCAGGCGCCGGACATCGCGTGACGCCGGCGCCGCCGGCAATGTGAACGAGCGTTACATCGGCGCGGGCCGCCGCGCGCGTCACGGCACCGGCAACCCCGCGTCGTGCTTCACCTCGCGCAGCGACAGCGCCGATTCGATCGACGTCACGCCCGGCAGCATCCGCAGTGAGTCGCGCAGGAACGTGCCGTAGTCGTCGAGATCGCGCGCGACCACCTGCAGCAGGTAGTCGGCCGTGCCCGCGACGTTGTGGCACGCGAGGATCCGCTCGATCCCCAGCACTTCCCGTTCGAACCGGTCGGCGACCTTGCGGTCGTGCGTCGCGAACCGCACCAGCACGAACGCGACGACGCCGAAGCCGAGCGCCTGGCGCGACAGTTGCGCGCGGTAGCGCTCGATGTAGCCGTCGCTTTCGAGACGTTTGAGGCGCCGCGCGCAAGGCGTCTCGGACAGGCCGACGGATTCGGCGAGGCGCGCGATCGGCATGCGGCCCTCGCGCTGCACCGCAGCGAGGATCGCGCGATCGGTTTTGTCGAGTTCGGTCATATTGGCGGAATCCTTGTTCTGATTTCGAGATTGTGGAGGATTCCACTACGAATCGCCAATTCATGGCCAAAGATGGCCAATAATCCCTCCTTCTTCAGCGGCAACATATCGTCATTGAAGGACGGGGGCAGAACATGATTTCCACGCATTTGCTGTTGATCTATCTCGCCGCGCTGGCGGCCATTTATGCGGTGCCGGGGCCCGACATGGCGCTCGTGCTGCAGACCAGCATCGGCCGCGGCGTGCGGCCGGGAATGGCGGCGGCGGCCGGCCTGTCGCTCGCGCGCACCGCGCACGTGACGCTGTCCGCATGCGGCGTCGCGGCGCTGATCCGCAGCGCGCCGTGGCTGTACGAGGTGATCCGCTACGGCGGCGCGCTCTATCTCGCGTATGTCGCGATCCAGGTGTTCCGCTCGCCGGTGTTCGCGCTCGGCGACGGCGACGCGGCGGCGGGCGAGCTGCGGCAGTCGTTCGTGAAGGGGCTGCTGACGAACCTGCTGAACCCGAAGGCGCTGCTGTTCTGCTCGGTGCTGCTGCCGCAGTTCGTGCGGCCCGAGGCCGGGCCGGTCGTCGTGCAGATGTTCGAACTCGGCGCGCTGCTGGTTGCGGCCGGCGTGTGCTTCGACCTCGCTTGCGTGTTCGGCGCGGCGCGCATCGCGGCGTGGATGCGCGCGCATCCGCTCGCGCAGACGGTGCAGCGCTGGACGTTTTCCGCGGCGCTGATCGGTTTCGCGCTGCGCCTGTCGATGGACTGAGCGCCGCCGCTGCCTTGCCGCCGAGCAGGTCGACGGGCCGTGCGGTGCCGCTGCGCCGTTCGGCGCAGGCCGCTCGCAATGCCGGCCTTCGTGCGCATCCCCCGCCGCCGCAGGGCGCGCGCGCAAATCATCTGACTGTTCTAAACTCCTTTTAACTTCGCGCTGCTGCGAACCGACTGACCGAACGGAACCGACTTCCGCCGGCTATGTCCGATTTCCTGGCTGTTCCGTGCAACGCGGTACCAAGGAGGGTCTGAACATGGCAAGGCATCTTCACGCCGACCGTGAACCCCGAATCGTCGCCGAGTCCAAGTGCCTTGGCCCGTGCGATCCGGCAGAACGCATCCACGTCACGATCATGTTGCGGCGGCAGGAAGAAGGGCAACTCGATACGTTGGTCCAGCAGCTCGCCACCGGCGACGCACAGGCGAAACCGCTGTCGCGCGACGCGTTCGCGCAGCGTTTCTCCGCCAATCCCGACGACATCCGCAAGACCGAGGACTTCGCGCGCCGTCACCAGCTGACGGTCGATCGCGTCGACCCCGTCGAAAGCGTCGTCGTGCTGTCCGGCATGATCCAGCAGTTCGAAGCGGCGTTCGGCGTGAAGCTCGAGCGTTTCGAGCATCGTTCGATCGGCCAGTATCGCGGCCGCTCGGGCCCGATCACGCTGCCCGACGATCTCGGCGACGCCGTCACGGCCGTGCTCGGCCTCGACAGCCGCCCGCAGGCGCGGCCGCACTTCCGGCTGCGCCCGCCATTCAGGCCGGCGCGCGGCGGCATGGCGGGCGTCACGTTCACGCCGATCCAGCTCGCGTCGCTGTACGGCTTCCCGGCCGGCGACGGCGCCGGGCAGTGCATCGCGATCGTCGAACTCGGCGGCGGCTACCGCGCGGCCGACATCCGGCAGTATTTCAGCGGGCTCGGCATCAAGATGCCGCCGACGCTCGTCGACGTGAACGTCGGCACCGGCCGCAACGCGCCGTCCGGCGACCCGAACGGCCCGGACGGCGAAGTCGCGCTCGACATCGAGATCGCCGGTGCGATCGCGCCGGCCGCGAAGATCGCGGTCTACTTCGCACCGAACAGCGACGCGGGCTTCATCCAGGCCGTCAACGCGGCCGTCAACGACAAGACCAACAAGCCGTCGGTGATCTCGATCAGCTGGGGCGGCGCGGAAGCGGTCTGGCAGGCGCAGTCGGCGCAGGCGTTCAACCGCGTGCTGCAGGCGGCGGCTGCGCAGGGGATCACCGTGTGTGCGGCGTCGGGCGACAGCGGCTCGGGCGACGGGCTGCAGGACGGCGCCGATCACGTCGACTTCCCTGCATCGAGCCCGTACGTGCTCGGCTGCGGCGGCACGCAGCTCGACGCGCTGCCCGGGCAGGGCATCCGCAGCGAGGTCACGTGGAACGACGAGGCGTCGGGCGGCGGCGCGGGCGGCGGCGGCGTTAGTACGCTGTTCGACCTGCCGGCGTGGCAGCAGGGGCTCGCCGTCACGCGCGCCGACGGCAGCCGCACGCCGCTCGCAAAGCGCGGCGTGCCGGACGTAGCCGGCGATGCGTCGCCGCAGACGGGCTACGAGGTATCGGTCGCCGGCACGGCTACCGTGATGGGCGGCACGAGCGCGGTCGCGCCGCTGTGGGCCGCGCTGATCGCGCGGATCAATGCGGCGGCCGGCGCATCGGCCGGCTGGGTCAATCCGGTGCTGTACAAGAATCCGGGCGCGCTGCGCGATATCACGAAAGGATCGAACGGCACGTATGCGGCCGCGTCGGGCTGGGACGCATGCACGGGCCTCGGCAGCCCGGACGGCGCGCAGCTCGCCGCGATCCTCGCGCGCAAGCCGTCGAGCTGACGCGTCGGCACACGCCTTTCCGTTCGACGCGGGTTCCCTGCCCGCGTCTTTTTTCACCTCCAGGAGCAGCACGATGGGCATCGATTCCGCATCTTCCGGCGGCGTTTATCCGCTGCATCACGGCGACCACAATTCGCATGGCGTGCCGCCGACCATCAATCCGGTCGCGCTGAGCCGCGGCCGCGACCAGCCGTTCTTCGATCCGGTTGCGTACGGCAACGGCCCCGACGATTCGGTGACCGACACGACCGAAGCGGCCGCGATCACGCATCACACGATCCTGATCGACGGGAAGCGCATCGCGTACACGGCGACGGTCGGCCACCTCGTGACGGTCGACCCGAGCAGTTCGCTGCCGGCCGCGAAGATCTTCTACGTTGCGTTCACGGCCGACGGCGCGAAGGAGGAAACGCGGCCCGTGACGTTCTTCTACAACGGCGGGCCCGGTTCGTCGTCGGTGTTCGTGCTGCTCGGCTCGTTCGCGCCGAAGCGCATCAAGACGTCGATGCCGGGTTTCACGCCGCCCGCGCCGTACCAGATGGAAGACAACCCGGACAGCATGATCGACCACAGCGACCTGGTGTTCATCAACCCGGTCGGCACCGGCTATTCGGCGGCCGTCGCGCCGAACAAGAACCGCAACTTCTGGGGTGTCGACCAGGATGCGGATTCGCTGAAGCAGTTCATCAAGCGCTACCTGACGAAGAACAACCGCTGGAATTCGCCGAAATACCTGTTCGGCGAATCGTACGGCACCGCGCGCAGCTGCGTGCTCGCGTACAAGCTGCACGAGGACGGCGTCGACCTGAACGGCGTCACGCTGCAATCGTCGATCCTCGACTACCGGCAGGCCGGCAACCCGGTCGGCGCGCTGCCGACCGCCGCGGCCGATGCGTGGTATCACAAGAAACTCGGCGTCACGCCGGCGCCGGCCGATCTCGGCGCGTTCGTCGAGGAAGTCGCGCAGTTCTCGCGCACCGACTACCTGAACGCGCTGCGCAAGGCCCCGCATGCAGACCCGGCGGCCGTGCAGAAACTGTCGCAATACACGGGCATCGACACGGCGACGCTGCAATCGTGGCGCCTCGACATCGCCGGCTACGACGCGCGCGGCAATTCGCTGTTCCTGACGACGCTGCTGCATGCGCAGGGGCTCTCGCTCGGTTCGTACGACGGCCGCGTGACCGCGATCTCGACGGGCATCGCCGGCAAGATCGACCCGAACTCGGGCGGCAACGATCCGACGATGACGGCCGTGACGGGCGTCTATACGGCGATGTGGAACAGCTACCTGAACGAGCAGTTGAAGTTCACGTCGAATTCCGCGTTCACGGACCTGAACGACCAGGCGTTCCGGAACTGGGATTTCAGCCACATCGACCCGACCGGCGCACAGCAGGGCATCGATGCGCAGGGGAACGTGATCCTCTATACGGCCGGCGATCTCGCCGCGGTGATGGCGTTGAACGTCGACCTGAAGGTGCTGTCGGCGAACGGCTTGTACGATTTCGTCACGCCGTTCTACCAGACCGTGATCGACCTGCAGCAGATGCCGCTCGAGGATCAGAAGGTGCGGCAGAACCTGTCCGCGCGTTTCTATCCGTCGGGGCACATGGTGTATCTCGACGGCGGCTCGCGCACCGCGCTCAAGCGCGATCTCGCGACGATGTACGACACGACGGTCAGCGATACGGGCGCACGGATGCGGATTCGCGCGCTGCAGGCGAAGAAGACGGGCGGGCACGCGTAGCGTTGCCCGTCGTTTGGTTGCCGCGTGTTGCCGCTACGGTGCGCGCGGCGGTCGGGTTCCGGCGCGGCCGGCCGGTCATGCGGCCGCAGCGCCGGATTGCGACGCGACGGTATTTTCGCGCTGGTGGCCGGCTTGCGCGGTCGGCCAGTCGAACGGCGTGTACGGCAGCGCGCGCTTGTGGCGCGAACCGTCGTAGAAGCGCAGCACCGTTTCGTACACATGGTCGCTGACCGGCTTGCCTTCGAGGAAATCGTCGATCTCGTCGTAGCTGACGCCGTATGCGTGCTCGTCGGGACGCAGCGGGCGCAGCTCCTCGAGATCGGCCGTCGGCACCTTCATCACGGTCGCTTCGTCGCCGCCGAGCGCGCGGGCCACCGCGCGCACGCGGCGCTTGCTCAGGCCCGCGAGCGGCAGGATGTCCGCGCCGCCGTCGCCGAACTTCGTGAAGAAACCCATCAGGGATTCGGCCGCGTGATCGGTGCCGATCACGATGCCGCGCCGTGCGCCGGCCACCGCGTACTGCGCGATCATGCGCTCGCGCGCCTTGATGTTGCCGTGCACGAAATCCTGTTGCGCGGGCGTGTCGAACGCATGACCGGATGCGACCAGCGACGCGAGCATCGCATCGGCGGCCGGCTTCACGTCGACGGTCAGTTCCTCGTCCGCGCGCACGAACGCGAGCGCGCGCTGCGCATCGGCTTCGTCGTTCTGCACGCCGTTCGGCAAACGCATCGCGATGAAGCGCGCATCGTAGTCGTCGGCGCGCAGGCGTTCGACCGCCAGTTGCGCGAGCCGCCCGGCCGTCGACGAATCGACGCCGCCGCTGATGCCGAGCACGTAGGTCCGCAGGCCGGTCGAACGAAGGTATTGCGCGAGGAAATCGACGCGGCGGGCGATCTCGGCCTCGGCGTCGAAATGCGGGGCGACGTTCAGTTCGGCAATGATCGCGCGTTGGCGGCTGGCGTAATCGGCGGATGTCATGAAGAAGGTTCCGGAACGAAATGCAAGGCGCCCATCATAAGCGCAATCGCGGCGGGGCGCCGCGCCGGGCGTGCGATCCGGCCGCCTTGCGTTGCTTCGGCGAGACGCGCTGCGTCGCTGTGGTGCACGGTGCGCCGGGCGGGTGCGGGATGCCGCGGGAACGGCATCCGTGAGGCCAGCCTCGATGCGCTCGAGCTTGTCGGCAAGCGTCGGCGCGGCCGTACAACCGCGTACATGTGCGCCCGCGTCAGCGCCGCGCGAGCACGACGCCCGCCAGTGCGAGCGCGAAGCCGAATAGCTGGATCGCCGCGAGCGTCTCGCCGAACAGCAGGTAGCCCTGCAGCGCGGCAAGCGGCGGCGCGAGGAACAGCAGCGACGTCGCGCGCGCAGCGTTGCCGCGCCGCAGCATCCACATCAGCATCGTGACCGCGCCGCCGGACAGGAACACGACGCCCCACACGAGCGACACCCACAGTGCCGGCGCGCCGATCCAGCGCGTTTCATGCAGCAGCGCGACGAAGATCGCCGCGACGATCGCCGCGCCGAAGTTCTGCACGGCGACCGCGGTGCGCAGGTCGCTCTGCGCGAGCTTGCCCTTCTGGTACAGCGAGCCGGCGGTGATCGACCCGACCGCGAGCACCGATACGACGACCACGAACCACGCAGGCGCCGCACCCGGCGGCGGCGCGACGCCGCCCGCGACCTTCGGCGCCAGCACGAGCGCGACGCCGGCGAGCCCGAGCGCCATCCCGAACCAGCCGCGCGCGGGCAGCCGCTCGTTGAACAGCGGGACGGCGAGCACGGCGGTGGCGAGCGGCTGCAGCGCGCCGAGCAGCGCCATCACGCCCGCGTTCAGCCCTTGCGCGACGGCCCAGTAGCTCGCGCCGAGATAGACGCCCTGCAATAGCGCGCCCGCGATCAGGTGGCGCGGCCATTCGCGGCGGGCCGGCCACGGCGCGCGCGCGACGAGCGCAACCGCGCCGAACAGCGCGGCCGTGCCCGCGAAACGGGCGAGCAGGAACAGGTTGGGATCGGCGTAGGGCTTGATTGCCCGTGCAACGATGAAGCCGGTGGACCACAGCGCGACGAAAGCGGCGGCGACGATCGAGGTAAGCATGCGAGGCGGGCCGCGATGCGGCCGGACGGAATCGTAAAGTCGGCCAGTATCGCGGGAAGCGGCACCGGCGTCTTGTCGAATCCTGCACTCGTGCCGCGCATCGTGGGAATGCGCCGACGGTCATTGGGTGCCGGGCATCCGGCTTCCGGTACGGGCCGGCTATCGGCGGGCGCGAGCGGTGCGGGCAAGCGCGAAGCTGCGAAGATCAGTCGATCGAGAACGTGTCGAGCGGCTGGTTGGCGCGCGCGTCGGTCGCGAAGCGCACGGCGAGCTGCTCGTAGAGCCGACGCGCCTCGTCGAGCGTCAGGTCGATCCAGTACGGATCGCCGGCCGCATCGTTGAGTCGTTCGGGCGGAAACTGGATTTCGATCACGCTGCCTTTGCGATACATTGTGCGGGCCCCTTTGCCTGGTCTGTCGTTTGACGAAGCGCAAAGTGTAGCAACCGGCACCGCGCCGATTCGCGCGCGTCAGGCAATACAGAATTTCGCTTTCGGGGAATGCGGCCGGCCGCCCGGCCGCGTTTCGCGCCGCAGTCAAATACCGGTAAAGCGGCCGTAATACAATGGCCGGCTTACCCATTACCAGTCGCCCCGGGCGCACACGCGATGCTGGCGGAACAACGTCATCAATACATCCTGTCGGAACTCGGACGGTCGGGCGCGTTGTCGGTCGCGGAACTCGTGCGCTCGCTCGACGTGTCGCGCGAGACCGTGCGGCGCGACCTGAACGCGCTTGCCGCGCGCGGCCTGCTCGTGATGACGCATGGCGGCGCGCTCGCTGCCGACCGCCGCGAACCGAGCCTGTCCGAGCGCGAAGCCGCGAACGCCGACGCGAAGCGCACGATCGGGCGGCGCGCGGCCGAATTCGTGCCCGACGACGCATCGGTGCTGATCGATTCGGGCAGCACGCCGCATGCGGTTGCGCTTGCGCTCGCCGACCGGCACCGGCTGTCGATCTACACGAACGACTGGCGCACCGCGTTCGTGCTCGCGCGGCGCAACGGCAACCGCGTGACGCTGCTCGGCGGCGAACTGTCCGACGACGAGGACGCAACCTTCGGGCTCGACACGATCCACCAGCTCGCGCAATACCATGTCGATTTCGCGTTCGTCGGCGCCGGCGGCATCACGGCCGACGGCGAGTGCACCGACTACTCGCGGATCGCGGCCGAAGTGCGCAGCCGGATGATCGCGGCGGCCGGCACGGCGATCATCGTCGCCGACCATTCGAAATTCGGCCGCGTGACGCCGGTACGGATCAACGGCGCGGCGGCCGCGCGCTATCTCGTGACCGAACGCGCACCCGACAAGGCCGTGCGCCGCGCGCTGACCTCGCGCGGGATCGAGCTGCTCGTGTGCGACTGACGCGCGTCCGACATACAAGGTTCATCGAACCGTCATTCCGCGGGAAGAACCTCTACCGACACTGACCCATTCATTTCGACCGGCCTCGCGGCCAGGGAGCAACGAATGTCCGTCAGCGTGCGCAGCTATCTTTCCCCCACTCTCGTCCTGCTGGCCTTCGACTGGTCCGATGCGCAGTCGCGCAACGATTTCCTCGGCTTCGCGATCCGGCGCACGCCGGGCTTCTGGTCGGCCGACGGCAAGACGCGCGCGCCGAACAGCTGGCTGCCGAACCGGCTGACGTTCGACGGTCCGGCCGCCGACACGCAGGGTGACGCGCCGACCGACCAGGCGCCGATCCAGAAATTCATGTGGTGGGACGCACGCATCGATCCACAGGATCGCGACGCGTCGTTCCGCTACGACGTCTATCCGGTCGTCGGCACGCCCGACGACCTGCACGTGCTCGACGCGCAAGCCGGCGTGTGCGACGTCGTGCTGCCCGCGCATATCGAGGACGGCATCGGCACGTGGTTCAACCGCGCGGTGGTGAGCTCGCAGGCGTTCGCGAAGCAGGTCGCGGCGCTGGGCCTCGCGCCGAATGCGGCACCGAGCGACGCGCAGGCGCTGAAGCTGCGCACGTGGCTCGCGAACGACATGGAACAGGTGTTTGCGGAGATGCTCGACCGCGCGTCGCGCGCGGCGTCGGCCGTCTATCACCTGACCGACACGCTGTGGGCGCTGCCCGCGTTCGAAGCGTTCGGGCGCAAGCACGGCGACGCGTCGCTCGCGATCGTCTACGACGCGCACACGACGGCGCGCAAGGGCAAGCCGCCGCTGCCGTCGCCGAACCAGCCGGCCGTCGACGCGTTGCAGGGGCTCGCCACGCTCGCGCCGCGCGACAAGACGCACATCATGCACGACAAGTTCATCGTGACCGACGCGCCGTCCAACCCGGCGCCCGTGCGGGTGCTGACCGGCTCCGCGAACTTCACGACCGAGGGGCTGACGGAGCAGGCCAACGTGCTGCACACGTTCGATTCGCCTGCGTTGGCCGCGCTGTACAACGATCGCGCGCATGCGCTGGCCGGCAATCCGTCGATCGCGGACACGGCGCGGCTGTCGCCGGGCTGGTCGGCGCCGATGACGATCGGCAGCGCGCAGGTGCGGCTGGCGTTCTCGCCCGAACCGTCGGGGCAGCGCACCGAGATCGACACGATCGTCGCCGCGATCACGGCCGCGAAGCATTCGGTGTCGTTCTGCCTGTTCATGCCGACCGACGCGGCCTTGCGCGACGCGTGCTTCGCGGCCGGCGACCGCGGGCTGATGATGTTCGGGCTGGTGAACAAGATCAACATCGGCAGCGCGACGAAGGCCGACGCCGCGCGCCAGGCCGGCCAGACGCTCGATGCGGCGACGCTCGCGAACCTCGAGCTGTATCACCGCAGCCGCGACAACCACGACGTGATCGACGCCGAGTACTTCTCGCCGGCGACGGTGCCGCAGGGTTTCGAGCCGGAATTGCGGCAGTTTCCGGGCGAACCGGCGCCGGCCTATCCGCCCGTCGTGATCCACCACAAGTTCATCGTGATCGATGCGGAAGGCGCGAATCCGGTCGTCTATACGGGTTCGGCGAACATGAGCCGCAATTCGGAGCAGTACAACGACGAGAATCTGCTCGAGATACGCGACAAGCGGATCGCGGCGATCTATCTCGCGGAATTCCTGCGGCTCTACGAGCACTATCGTGCGCGGGCGCTGGCGATCAGTGCGAAGCAGCGCGGCACGAGTGCCGGCACGGGCACGCATGCGCGGCTCGCGCTCGCGCCCGATTCGAGCTGGGCGAAGAAGTACTACGTGGCGGGGAGCCCGGAAGAGAAGGCGCGGATCGCGCTGGCGTCGACCGCGCCGACGGATTGAAGTGCTGACGCGCGAAGGGCACGGACGTTTCGTGCCCTCGGCTGCTACGGCCGCCGCTTACGCGGCGACGTAGCGCAGCACGGCGTCGGCGATCGTGTCGCGATGCCGCGCGCGCAGGCGCGGCGCCGACGGATCGCGGCCGAACGCGGCGCCGAACGTGTAGCGGTTCGACACGCGGTGGAAGCAGAACGAGCTGATCAGCAGGTGCAGGTCGAACGCATCGATGTCCTTGCGGAACGCGCCGCTTGCCGCGCCGCGCTCGACCAGTTCCTCGAGCGTCTTGATGATGCTGACGTTGCGGTTCTTGAACGACTTGAGCTGTTCGAGATACTTCGCGCCGTGGATGTTCTCGATCGACACGAGGCGGACGAAGTCGCGATGCTTGTCGTGATAGTCGAACGTGAATTCGACGAGGCGGCGCATGCCTTCGCGCGGCTCCATGTCGCCGACGTGCAGTTCCTGCTCGAGCGCGCGGATGTCGCCGTACACCTTCTCCAGCACGGCCTCGTACAGGCCTTCCTTGCTGTCGAAGTAGTAATAGAGCATCCGTTTCGTCGTGTTCGTGCGCTCGGCGATCGCGTCGACGCGCGCACCGGCGAGGCCCATCGCGGAAAATTCCTGCGTGGCGACATCGAGGATGTTGCGCTTGGTTTGCTCGGGATCGTATTTGCGCCGCGCGTCGGACGCAAGCGCGCGGCTTTCGGACGTGGCGGCTTTGCTTCCTGCTTTCATGTGACTTTGTTGTGGGTTCGCGGCGGCTTGGAAAAGGCATTCTAGCATGTGGGAAATCCCCGCCCGGCCGACCCTCCGCTCTAATCGGCAGGGGTGTTTCGGCCGCCGCGGCCGCTCAGCGGCGGCAGGACGCGAGCGCGTCGCGGGCCTGATATGCCGTGTACGTGAGCTGCGCGGCGGCGAGGCCCGCCAGCCCGAACGTGCGCGTGAGCCCGAATGCGCCGAAGCCGTCCGGCACCGGCCGGCCTTCGGCCAGCGCGGCCGCGAGCGCTTCGCCGGCGACCGTGGTCGGCGCCATCCCGTGGCCGCCGAACGCGATCGCGTGCCACACGCCGTCCGCGTCGCGGCCGATCTGCGGCATCTTGTGCCGCGCGTAGCTCATCAGCCCGCCCCACGCGTAGTCGACCTTCACGTCTTCGAGTTGCGGATACACGCGCAGCAGGTCGCGCCGCAGCAGGCGTGCGATCGCGTCCGGGCCGCGGTCGAGCACCGAGATCCGGCCGCCCCACAGGATGCGCGTGTCCTTCAGCGGGCGGTAGTAGTCGAACGCGAAACGCGTGTCGTAGATCGCGTACGGCGCGTCGATCGCGTCCGGCAGCCGCGCGCCGAGCGGTTCGGTCGCGATCACGTAGGTGGCGATCGGCAGCACTGCGCGTTCGATGCGCGGCGACACGCCGCGCGCGTAGCCGCCGCCAGCGAACACGACGTCCTTCGCGCGTACCGCGCCCTGCGCCGTGCGCACGAGGTACCCGGCGCCTTCGCGCGCGATGCCGAGCGCGGCCGAGCGCTCGTACACGCGCGCACCGCCGCGCGATGCGGCCGCCGCGACGCCGAGCACGTACTTGAGCGGATGGAAGTGGAGTGCGTTCGGCTCGAACAGGCCGCCGTAGTAGCGCTGCGTCTTCAGCCGCGTGCGCAGCGCGTCCGTCGACACGGGTTCCCAGTCGACGCCGAGTTCGCGCTTCATCAGCGTACGCACGCTGTCGAGCCGGGAAGGATCGTCGAACCAGTTCGCGAGCATCACGCCCTCATCGACGATGTCGCAGTCGATCCCGTAGCGTGCGATCCGCGCGCGGATCAGGTCGACCGCATCGACGGTGAGCCGGTACAGCCGGCGCCCTTCGTCGCGGCCGAGCGTGCGCAGCAGGTCGGCGTTGTCGAGGCTGTAGCCGCCGAATACGAAGCCGCCGTTGCGGCCCGATGCGCCGAAGCCGACCCGTTCGCTGTCGAGCACGACGACGTCGCGCACGCCGCGCTCGACGAGGCCGAGCGCCGTGCACAGGCCGGCGAGGCCGCCGCCGACGATGCAGACCTGCGTGTCGGTCGTGCCGGTCAGTTGCGGGTAGGGCTGGCGGGTAACGGTGGCTTCGTAGAAGTTCTGCATGCGATTTCGTTGACTCGTAACGGCGGAAAAACGGACGGCGCGCGTCGATCTTGCCTGAACGCGCGCGCCGCGTCGAATGGGGGCGAGGCGCCGGCTGCCGCGGCCGGGCAGGCGGCCGGCACGAGGCGGGCCGTCAGGCGCCCTGCGCCGGGTTGGCCGGGCGGGCGACGTAGCCCGCGTAGCCGGTTTCGGCCTGCGGTGCCGTTTCGGGTATCGCGTTGCGTTCGATCCACGGCGCGATCTCCATGTCCTCGTAGCGCACCAGGCGGCATTTGCGCACGAGCGCGTAGCCGAGCCAGATCGCGAGGAAGAACGGCAGGCCGATATAGGTCGCGGCGATACTCGCCCAGTCGACCTTGTCGGCGAGGAACGCCTGGTAATCCTGGCCGAGCGCGACGACCGCGCACAGTGCGAACGCGAACAGCGGGCCGAACGGGAACCACTTCGACCGGTACGGCAGCTGGTCGAGCCGGTAGCCCTGCTTGAGGAAACCCTTGCGGAACCGGTAGTGGCTGACCGCGATGCCGAGCCACGTGATGAAGCCGGCCATGCCCGACGTGTTCAGCAGCCACAGGTACACCGTCTTGTCGCCATACAGCGACGTGAGGAAACACAGTGCGCCGACGGCGGTCGTCGCATACAGCGCGTTGCGCGGCACGCCGCCCGGCGACAGCTTCGCGAACAGCTTCGGCGCGCGGCCTTCTACGGCGAGGTTGTAGAGCATCCGCGTCGACGCGTACATGCCCGAGTTGCCGGCCGACAGCACGGCCGTCAGGATCACCGCGTTCATCACGCCGGCCGCGAACGCGAGGCCCGCGTGGCGGAACACGAGCGTGAACGGGCTCACGCCGATGTCGGTCACGTCGCTCTTCAGCAGGCTCGGGTCGGTATAGGGAATCAGCACGCCGATCACGAAGATCGCGAACACATAGAACAGCAGGATGCGCCAGAAGATCTGCTTCACCGCGCGCGGGATCGTCGTGCGCGGGTGCTCCGATTCGCCGGCCGCGACGCCGATCATTTCGGTGCCCTGGAACGAGAAGCCGGCGATCATCGCGACGCCGAGCATCGTCGCCCAGCCGCCGGCGAACGGCGCGTCGCCGATCGTGAAGTTGCCCCAGCCCGCGCTCGGGCCGCCCTGCATGATCCCGAAGATCATCAGCAGGCCGACGCCGACGAACGCGAGCACCGTCAGCACCTTGATCAGCGCGAACCAGTATTCGGCTTCACCGAATCCGCGAACCGACAGCGCGTTGAGCGCGAAGATCAGCGTGAGGAACAGCGCGCTCCACCAGACGCCCGGCACATGCGGAAACCAGTAGTGCATCACGAGCTGCGCGGCGACGAGTTCCACCGCCAGCGTCACGGCCCAGCTGTACCAGTAGTTCCAGCCGAGCGCGAAGCCGAAGCCTTCGTCGACGAACTTCGCGCCGTAGGTCGCGAACGAACCCGACACGGGCATGAACGCGGCCATTTCGCCGAGGCTCGTCATCAGGAAATAGACCATCAGGCCGATCACCATGTACGCGAGCATCGCGCCGCCGGGGCCGGCCTGCGAGATCGACGCGCCGGATGCGACGAACAAGCCCGTGCCGATCGAGCCGCCGATCGCGATCATCCGCAGATGGCGGGCCTGCAGCGCGCGGTGGAGGGACGGCTTCGCGGGCGGCGAGCCGGACGGATGGGGCGAATCGGGGCGGGCATCTGAATGCATGGCGGGTGCTGGGCGCTGTCTCCGGGATTGTTTTTCGGCGACGAAGCGCGACGCGTTGCCGGCCGGGCAGCGGTGGTGCTTCGCGGGAACGGGCCGGATGAGCCGGGCCGCGATGCGTGTCGCGTTCGTCTGTCGTCCGGCTGCCGTAGTGGCGGCCGGCGGCGCGCCGGGTGCGTTGCACCTCGACGTCGCACCGATTGTGTGTGCCCGATGCACGGGCCGGCAAACGATATTTCCGAACAGGGTGATGCGGCTTTGTCATCAACTTGCGTCGCGTCGGGACGCGTCTGGCCGCCCTGCTACGGGCTTTGGAAACGTCCCATATCGGCACAAGAATGCATCGGTCTGGCTCGCTGAGGTGTTGCGTTTTGGGAATGAAGTCGTGAGTTAATATCAATAGCGGCCCGACTTGTGGCCGCCGACAATGTGTTTCATGGATCGTGCCTCGCGACGCGAGGGCGTGCCGTCCGGCCGGGCTTTTCGGCGGCGGCGCAGCGCGATGCGCCGTGCGGCGCACCGGGCCCGCCGAGCTGCGCATCCGCTTGCACAGGGCGCGCGAACGCGCTCCAATCGAATCACGCGGGCGGCGTCGCCGCCGCACCGATCAATCTGTCCCTGAAGAGGAAGTGATGCAATTCAACGACATTCTTGCTGCGCTCGACATCGATCTCGCCCGGTGGAAAGGCACTGCGCTGACCGCGCGTTCGCCGCTCGACGGCGCGACGCTGGCGACGCTGGCGGTCGACTCGCCCGCCGACGCGGAGCGCAAGATCGACGCCGCGCACGACGCATTCCTCAAGTGGCGCACGGTGCCGGCGCCGGTGCGCGGCGAGTTCGTGCGCGTGTTCGGCAACGTGCTGCGCGAGCACAAGGCCGAGCTGGGCCGCCTCGTCACGCTCGAAGCCGGCAAGATCACGTCGGAAGGCCTCGGCGAAGTGCAGGAAATGATCGATATCTGCGATTTCGCGGTCGGCCTGTCGCGCCAGCTCTACGGCCTCACGATCGCGTCGGAGCGCCCGGGCCACCGGATGATGGAAACGTGGCACCCGATCGGCGTATGCGGCGTGATTTCGGCGTTCAACTTCCCGGTCGCGGTGTGGGCGTGGAATGCGGCGCTCGCGTTCGTGTGCGGCGATTCGGTCGTGTGGAAGCCGTCGGAGAAGACGCCGCTCACCGCGATTGCGTGCCACGTGCTGCTCGAGAAGGCGATCCGCGAATTCGAGCAGACCCATCCGGGCGTCGCGCCGCAGGGCCTGAGCCAGCTGGTGCTCGGCATGCGCGATGTGGGCGAGGTGCTGACGGCATCGAAGAAGGTGCCGGTCGTCAGCGCGACGGGCAGCGTGCGGATGGGCCAGGAAGTCGCGAAGGTGCTGAGCCAGCGTCTTGCGCGCGGCATCCTCGAGCTCGGCGGCAACAACGGGATGATCGTCGCGCCGAGCGCCGATCTCGACCTCGTGGTGCGCGCGGTCACGTTCGCGGCGGTCGGCACGGCCGGCCAGCGCTGCACGACGCTGCGTCGCCTGATCGTGCATCGCAGCCTCGTCGAGCAACTGCTGCCGCGCATCGAGAAGGCCTATGCGTCGGTGAAGGTCGGTAGCCCGCTTGAAGAAGGCACGCTGGTCGGCCCGCTGGTCGACCGCGCGTCGTTCGACGCGATGCAGAAGGCGCTGGCCGATGCACGCGAGCAGGGCGGCGAAGTGAAGGGCGGCGAGCGCGTGGACATCGGTCACGCGGATGCGTACTACGTGCGTCCGGCCATCGTGCGGATGCCGAAGCAATCGGCGGTGGTCGAGCGCGAAACGTTCGCGCCGATCCTGTACGTGATGATCTACGACAACTTCGACGACGCGATCGAGCTGCACAACGCGGTGCCGCAAGGCCTGTCGTCGGCGATTTTCACGAACGACATGCGCGAGGCCGAGCAGTTCATGTCGGCAGCGGGCAGCGATTGCGGGATCGTCAACGTGAACATCGGCACGAGCGGCGCGGAGATCGGCGGCGCGTTCGGTGGCGAGAAGGAAACGGGCGGCGGGCGTGAGTCGGGTTCGGATGCGTGGAAGGCTTATATGCGTCGCGCGACGAATACGATCAATTACAGCCGGCAGTTGCCGCTGGCGCAGGGGGTGAAGTTTGACGTGTAATGCGGGGCGCCGGTTTCGGCGCCGCGTGTGAATGAAACGGGCCGGTTGCCGCGATGCGGTGCCGGCCCGTCGTGTTTCGGGCGGTGGAGTATCGTGCGCATTGGCGTCAATCGGGATTCCTGACGCGGACCGGCGACGAATGAGTGGTGTCCGGGGACGATGCCGCGAACCATTGCATCGAGCGCGTGCGGCCTGTTCCAGTCGAATACCCGCTGGCGCGCAACGTCCGTTACTTCTCCAGCGCCGGCATGTTCTGCACCACCAGCATCTGCGGGCTCGACAGCGTGATCCCTGCCGCGCGCAACTGCTTCAGGATCTCGAACAGCAGATCGCTCTTCGTCGAACTCGCGATCCGCGGGCTCGACACGTAGCCCGTCACGCTCAGCGTGATCCCGTCGGGCGTGAGCTGGCTGAACGTCACCGACGGCGCCGGTTTTTCGAGAATCGCCTCATGCGTGCGGTACGCATCGAGCAGCAGGTCGCGCACCTGTTCGGGATCGGTGTTCAGCGGGAACGTCAGCACCAGCGTCGCGACGCCCTGCGTGCTGTTGCCCATCGTCACGTTGCGCAGGTTCTGCGAGATCAGTTGCGAATTCGGCACGATCACGGTCGAGCGGTCGCTGAGTTGAATCTCGGTCGCGCGCACGTTGATGCGGCGGATGTCGCCTTCGACGCCCGCGATGCTGATCATGTCGCCCACCTTCACCGGCCGCTCGGTCAGCAGGATCAGCCCCGACACGAAATTCTTCACGATCTCCTGCAGGCCGAAGCCGATACCCACCGACAGCGCACTGACGATCCACGCGAGGTTGTTCCATCTGACGCCGAGCAGCCCGAGCGTCATCAGCACGAGCAGCACGTAGCCGACGTTGGTGAACAGCGTGATCAGCGACACGCGCATCCCCGTATCCATGCCGAGCGCGGGCATGAACTCGCCGTCGAGCCAGCGGCGCAGCGAACGCAGCAGGTAGAAGCCGATCGCGAAGCCGATTACGGCATTCAGGATCCGGTCGGGCATGATGTTCAGGCTCTGCAGCCGCTGGCTGCCGATCATCGCGACCGCGCTGTCGAGCAGGTCGCCCGGCGTCGTGCCGAAGCCGCCCGTCAGCAGCGCGATGGCCGCGATCAGCATCAGCAGGCTCGTGCCGAAACCGGACAGGACCGTGCGGGCCTGGTCGAGGTGCCGGTCTTCGAGCGCGAACAGGTTCTTGATCTGCTGGCCCGTCGACAGGCTCGCGGAGAACAGGCTTTCGCTCGCGTCGCGCGTCAACTGGATCAGGATATAGGTGGCGCACAGCACGATCTCGAACCATACGAGCTCGTAGGTGATGAAGCGCGCGACCGTGACGTAGCCGATCAGGAGTGCGATCAGCGACACGACGATCGCCAGCGTGACGCCGGCGTGGATCAGCCCGGCGAGCGTCGAGCGCTGCTCGGGCGCCTCGCCGGCCGCCGCAAGCGCGCTGCGCGCGCGGTTCGAGCGCAGCAGCGACGCGCCGACCGTCAGCGCGACGACGAGCGATACGATGCCGCGGCCGAACAGCGTGACGGACAGGCTGGTGTCGACGATCCGGTTGATCGATTCGAGCGTGCCGGACATCAGCAGCAGCGCGGCCAGGATGCCGGGGAACGGCTTCATCGCGAGCGCGACGGAATCGGCGAGCGCCGGCAGGCGCCACGACGGATGCTTCGTGCAGAGCAGCGCGCGGCCGAGCCCGGCGATCAGTGCGCAGGTCGCCGCGAGCTTCGCGAACTGGTCCCACAGATCGGTCAGCGACGGCGTGAGTTCATAGTGGCGCGCGACGGCGAGGTAGAGGATCTGAACGGCGAAGGCGGTTGCCAGGAATGTCGACAGCGCGGTCGACAGCGCCAGCGCGCTGCGGCGCAAGCGGGTGGGCGGCAGGCGGTTCAGGCAGATCCACGCGAGCCCGCGCTCGATGAGCCGGCGGCCGCCGAGCCACATCGCGAACGCGGCGAGCAGCAGCAGCGCGGTGATCGCCCGTTGTCCGGGTACCCACGACGAGCGCAGCATGTCGCGCAGTTCGTCGTTGAAATCCTCGAGCCGCTGGACGTCGTCCGGCGAACGCTGGAACAGCGGCAGCCAGAATTGCGCGCTGAAGATGCCGCCCGAACGGAACGCGAGCTGGTTCTTCAGCAGGCCGCGATGCAGCTTCGCGAACTGTTCGGTCAGGTTCGCGAGGTTGGTCTTCTGATCGGCGGCCTGTTTCAGCGCCGCATCGAGCTGCGTCTTGCGCGCGTCCAGCGTCGCGCGCTGCTTCACGACAGCCGGCGTTTCCGGCGCGGCGCCTTCGGCCGGCGCCGGGCCGAGCACGTCGAGTTGCGCCTGGACCTGCGCGCGCTGCGGAACGAGCTCGCTCTGCAGCTTCGCGACATCGGTGCTCAGCTCCTGCGTCGCATCGCCGAGCGCGTCCAGCTCCTTGCTGTTGGACGCGGTCGAGGTCTGCTGCTTGATGCGATCCTGTTCGGCCTGCATCTGCTTGAGCTGCGCGACGGCGTCGTTCAGCGAGATGGTCGGCACGAACGCGTCGGTGCCGCTCGCGCCCGGGGCGGAAGCAGCCGCCGGAAACGCCGATGCGGTCGCGATCGCCGCGAACTGCAGCAACGCAATCAGTGCGATCCGGCGGGCGTACGTGGATAGTCGTTGTATGAACATGGAATGCTTACGATTTGCCGACAATGCCGGTCGCCGAAAGGCACCCGGAAGCCGGTAGTTGGCCCGGTAGCATGTTACCGGGGCGCGGAACGCGTGGTTGTCCCGATTGCGTACCCCGTTTTCGGCGATCCCGGCGATGCGCGCCCGCGCGAAACGGTGCGGCAGGCCCGTACCGTCGGGCCGGCACCGCCGAGGCTCGGCACGGGCGGCGCCGGATCGTCGTTCCGACGCTTTTTCCATACCCGACAGACGGTTACGCAATTTACACATTGTCCGGCGCGAAATCGGGGTGTCCGAATCGGCTCGGTGCACGCAGCGCGGCCGGACCGCAGGCGGGCGTGCCGGTACAATGCAGCGATTCGCCCGACGGCGGCTCGACGGTCGCCGGACAACAACACACAACACGACACGATCAGGAGACGCGCCCAAGATGGCCTCAACGGACAGCCTTTCGCAGGCATCTTCCCATTCCCCATCCATCGACCCCGGCTCCATCTCGGCCCGCCTGGACCGCCTGCCGCCGACCCGCAGCGTCTGGAAACTCGTCGTACTGCTGAGCCTCGGCTTCTTCTTCGAACTCTACGATCTGCTCTACAGCGGCTACGTCGCGCCCGGCCTCGTGAAAAGCGGCATCCTTTCCGCGACAACACACGGCCTGTTCGGCACCACCGGCGTCGCGAGCTTCATCGCCGCGCTGTTCTCCGGGCTGTTCATCGGCACGATCGCGTGCGGCTTTCTCGCCGACCGCTTCGGCCGCCGTGCGATCTTTACGTGGTCGCTGCTGTGGTACACGGCCGCCAACGTCGTGATGGCGTTCCAGGACACCGCGGCCGGGCTGAACTTCTGGCGCTTCGTCGTCGGTCTCGGGCTTGGCGTCGAGATGGTGACGATCGGCACGTACATCTCCGAGCTCGTGCCGAAGCAGATCCGCGGCCGCGCATTCGCGTGCGAGCAGGCGGTCGGGTTCGTCGCGGTGCCGGTGGTCGCGTTCCTCGCGTATCTGCTCGTGCCGCATGCGCCGTTCGGCCTCGACGGCTGGCGCTGGGTCGTGCTGATCGGCGCGCACGGCGCGCTGTTCGTCTGGTGGATTCGCCGCGAACTGCCGGAAAGCCCGCGCTGGCTCGCGCAGCAGGGCCGGGTCGACGAAGCCGACCGCATCATGCGCGCGCTCGAGGCGAAGGTCGAAGCCGAATACGGGCGGCCGCTGCCGCCGCCCGCGCCGGCCGAGCCGGTGCCGCCGCGCGGCAGCTTTCGCGACATGTGGGTGCCGCCGTATCGCAGCCGCACGATCATGATGACGATCTTCAACGTGTTCCAGACGGTCGGCTTCTACGGCTTCGCGAACTGGGTGCCGACGCTGCTGATCAAGCAGGGCATCACGATCACGTCGAGCCTGATGTATTCGAGCGTGATCGCGCTCGCGGCGCCGATCGGCCCGCTGATCGGGCTCGTGATCGCCGACCGCTTCGAGCGCAAGTCGGTGATCGTCGCGATGGCGGCGGCGATCGTCGTCTGCGGGCTGCTGTTCAGCCAGACGACGGTAGGTGCGTTCCTGATCGTGCTCGGCATCGGCCTCACGCTCGCGAGCAACATCATGTCGTACAGCTTCCACGCGTATCAGGCCGAGTTGTTTCCGACGTCGATCCGCGCACGGGCCGTCGGTTTCGTCTATTCGTGGAGCCGCTTCTCTGCGATCTTCTCGTCGTTCGTGATCGCGGCCGTGCTGAAGGGCTTCGGCACCTTCGGCGTGTTCGCGTTCATTGCGGGCGCGATGGCGATCGTGATGGCCGCGATCGGACTCATGGGGCCGCGCACGAAGGGCATCGCGCTCGAAACCATTTCGAAGTAGTCGGTGGTTGCGCACGCGTGTCGCATGGTTCGTGCGGCATGCGTGCGATGCGGTTTTCCCGGAGGAAAACGGCGTCGCCGAAATGATTTGGCATGCGAATTTGTTTGGCGGAAAACATCGTTGCGGGCGGAGCGCAAAAACCCGCCGGACGCATGCTTTGAAACGTCCAACTTGTAAGGTTGCCACGCGACGACGCCGCAAGCGGCAACGAGTTGAAACAAAGCGTGACGAAGCGCAAATCCGCCGCGAAACCGCGACTTTCGCCGCTGCCGATTCCTGCGCTGGCGCGTAGAATGAAGGGCCTGACGACTCATTAGCCGCCATCGGACCGCAGGCGTTGCATCAGCGAACGGCTCCACCGCGAAGAGGCGTCGGCGCCGGACGCACACGATGCGCCGGACGTGTCGATGCCTCGCGCGGACGATGCGCCGCTCGCAACAGCAACATGCGGCGGCCGGATCGGCCGATGGCTTCGAACATATGATGCTTTCCATCCTGATGCGGCGATTTGCGAAGCCACGTTGCCGTACCCGCGCAGTCGCCGCGTATGTGTGGCTCGCTGCCATGCTGCCGATTGCCGTTCTTGCCTGGCGGCCTGCCTTTGCGGCATCCGGCGTCCCGTCGTCCGCTGCTACGTCATCCTCATCGGTTGCGTCGCCGGCGTCGGCAGCTTCCCGTGCGCATCCGGCTTCGTCCGCGCATGCGTCGTCGGGTGCGTCGGCCGCGCAGCCCGCGACTGCGGCATCGCATGTGCATCATGTGGAGCCTGCCGGCGCGGCATCGGGCGCATCGGCGGCTTCCGCGGCGTCCACTGCCGAACCTGCGTCGGACGCGTCCGACGTACCGGCCAGCGAGGCCGAGCCGCCCGTGCCGACCCCGCCGCGCCGGCATCCGCCGCTGTCGGCCGACGAGGCGAAAAACGCGACGGCACGTGCAATCGACATGCGCAAGCGCTTCACGCAGGAAGTCACGCGGCGCCTGAACCTACCCGTAAGCGAGCAGCGCGCATACGCCGAGCGGCTCCAGAAGGCGCTCGCCGATGCGGACCTCGGCGACCTGGCCGGCGAATACGTCGCGATGGTCGACCGCGCGCCGAACGTGCAGGCGCTTTTCATTTACTTCCGCGCGACGCCGGCCAATGCGTGGCTGATGATCGGCGCATCGCCGGTCGGCACCGGGCTGCCTGGCAAGTACGATCATTTCGTGACGCCGCTCGGCGTGTTCCATCACTCGCCCGACAACATGGATTTCCGTGCGGAAGGCACGACGAACGACAACGGCATTCGCGGCTACGGCCGTCGCGACATGCGCATCTACGACTTCGGATGGGAGGACGGCGAGCGCGGCTGGGGCAAGGGCGGCGTGTCGCCGATGCGCTTCCGGATGCATGCGACCGACCCCGACCGCCTCGAACCGCTGCTCGGCATCCGGCACTCGAAGGGATGCGTGCGGATTCCCGCGTCGCTGAACCTGTTCTTCGACCGGCACGGCCTGCTCGACGACGACTACCAGGCGCGCGTCGAGGCCGGCAGGTCGCTGTGGGTGTTGCGGCGCGATCGCGACATCACGCCGATCGCGGGCCGCTACCTGGTCGTGATCGACAGCGCACGCAAGACGCGCCCGGTGTGGTCGCCGCTGCCGGGGCGCAACGCGTGGTCGAAGCTGCCGAAGGGCGGCGATACCGCCGATTGACAACCGCTCCGGCGGGCGCGGGAGGTGCGACGATGAGAATAAATCCGTTTTATTGATACATAAGAAAAGCAAACTTTTATTATCCGATCCGGGTTCGTATAGTCGAGGCCAGTTTCGCGGAACCCTGCCGCGCCTGGACCACCACCGATCACACGACCCGCATGAAAACTCTTTACAAGCTCGCTCCGCTCGCGATGCTCGGCGCCTTCGCGACCCATGCCGGTGCGCAAAGCAGCATCACGCTGTACGGTCTGATCTCGGCCGGCGTCGGGTTCGCGACGAACCAGGGCGGCAAGAACGCCTGGCAGGCGCTGTCCGGCACGAACCAGAACCCGCGCTGGGGGTTGAAGGGCAAGGAGGATCTCGGGCAGGGGCTGTCCGCGATCTTCCAGCTCGAGAACGGCTTCAACGTGATGACGGGCACGGCCGCGCAGAATGGCCGCGAGTTCGGGCGCATGGCCTACGTCGGCCTTGCCGACCGCACGTACGGCTCGCTGACGTTCGGCCGCCAGTACGACGCGATCCACGACTACATCGGGCCCGTGATCATCGCGAGCAACGGCGTGAACATCGGCGACAACGACAACGGCTACAACGACATCCGCGTGCAGAACTCGGTGAAGTACGTGAGCCCCGTCTACTACGGCCTGAAATTCACCGCGCTGTACGGCTTCAGCAACGCGACGGGCTTCGCGAACAACAGCGCATACAGCTTCGGGCTCGGCTACGAGCGCGGCCCGCTGCGCTGGAGCGCGGTCTACGCGCAGTACAACCATCCGTACAGCGGCACGAACCAGGACGGCGCGATCGCGAACGACTATGCGTCGCCGTTGCTGATCTTCAGCAAAAGCGCGATGACGCCGGCGGCGTACGCGAGCCGGCAGCGGATCGCGGGCACGGGCGGCTTCTACACGATCGGCCGCGCGCAGTTCGCGGCGATGTTTACTGACGTGCGCTACGATTACCTCGACAATTCGCACCTGCACCTGCAGAACCTCGGCGTGAACATCGTCTACACGATGACGCCGCAGCTTTTTCTCGGCGCTGCGTATGCGTTCACGAACGGCAAGTACGACGTGATCGACAAGCGTCCGAAATGGCACCAGGTGAACCTGCAGGCCGACTACTTCCTGTCGAAACGCACCGACGTCGCGCTGACGGTGATCGCGCAGCAGGCGGCCGGCGACGCGGACCATGCGCAGATCTTCGCGTGCGCGCGCTCGACCGGCACGCGCCAGATGATGGCGACGCTCGGCGTCCGGCACGTTTTCTGAATCCGACCATGACCCATCCGATCGCATCGCGCCGCACCTTCCTGAAACTGTCCGCCGCGCTGGCCGGCACCGCGCTGCTGCCCGAAACGGGCGCGTTCGCCGCCGGCGGCGACGCCGCGCGCCGCACGGTGATCATCGATACCGACCCGGGGCAGGACGACGCCATCGCGATCCTGTTCGCGCTCGGCGCGCAGGATCGGCTCGACGTGCGCGCGCTGACCGCCGTCGCGGGCAACGTGCCGCTCGACCTGACCGAACGCAATGCGCGGATCATCCGCGACTGGGCCGGACGCACGAAGACGCTGCCCGTCTATGCGGGCTGCCCGCGCCCGCTCGTGCGCGAGCTCGTGACGGCCGCGAACGTGCACGGCAAGACGGGGCTCGAAGGCGTCGAACTGCACGAGCCGCGCGCGCCGCTTGCGACCGGCCACGCGGTGTCGTACCTCGTCGATACGCTGAGCCGCGCGGCGCCCAACAGCGTGACGCTGTGCGCGCTCGGCCCGCTGACGAACATCGCGACCGCGCTGGTCGAAGCGCCGCAGATTCGCGGCGCACTGCGCGAGATCGTGCTGATGGGCGGCGCGTTCTTCGAGCGCGGCAACATCACGCCGGCCGCCGAGTTCAATATCTACGTCGATCCGCAGGCGGCGGAAGTGGTGTTCGGCAGCGGCGTGCCGATCGTCGTGCTGCCGCGCGACGTCGCGGTGAAGGCACCGATCACGCCGGCGCGCGTCGCGCCGTTCCGCGCGCTCGGCAACCGCTGCGGCGCGATCGTCGCGGACATCATGACGGCCGAGCTCGCGTACAACAAGAAACGGCGCGGTATCGACGACGCGCCGATGTACGACCCGACCGCGGTCGGCTATCTCGTCGATCCGACGATGTTCAACGGACGCAAGGTGAATGTCGTCGTCGAGACGACCGGGCAGTGGACGCTCGGCGAGACGATCGTCGACTGGAACGGGCGCAGCGGCCGTGCGGCGAACGCGACGTGGATCAACGAGGTCGACGCGGACCGCTTCTACGCAGCGCTCGTCGAGCGCATCGCGAAGCTGCCCTGAGCGCGTGACGTCGCGCGACGAACGGAATCAGATGTGCTTCGCAATCCACTCGCGGCACGCGCGCACGTGCGGGCCGCGATCGTCGGCGGCGAGCGAGATCAGCGAGATCGCGCGCGTGACGCGCGGTTTGTCGACGCGCAGCGCGACGAGATCGGGATCGTGCAGATGCATCGTGTAGAGGCTCGGCAGCACGGCGGTCGCGAGGCCGTTGCGCGCGAGCGCGTAGAGCGGCTCGGTGTATTCCATCCGGTACGTGACGTTCAGGCGCAGCTTCTCGGCGCCGCCGGTGCGGTGCAGCGATTCGCTGACGCTGCCGCGTACGAACACGGCCAGCTCGCGATCGACGAGCTTCGCCCACGTGACGCTTTTCGCGCGGGCAAGCGGATCGTCGTGCCGCACGACGATCACGATCTCGTCCTCGAACAGTAGCCGGTAGCGCAGCGTGCCGTCGTCGCTGTCCGGTTCGCGCACGCCGATGCCGAGATCGGCGACGCCGTCGCGCACGGCTTCGACGAGTGCGCTGTTCGGCAGGTCGGTTAGCGTGAAGCGCAGCGTCGGATGCGTGCCGCGCAATGCGTTGAGCGCGGGCAGCAGGCGACCCGCGACCGACGGGATGAACGCGATCCGCACGGTCTGGATGCGTTCGCCGATGAGCCGCGTCATGTCGTCGAAGGTGCCGCGCGCCTGGTTGAGCAGGCGTTCGGCGAGCGGCAGCACGGCAACGCCTGCGGACGTCAGCGTGAGCCGGTGCGCGGAACGCGCGAACAGGCGTCCGCCGAGCAGGAACTCGATCTGGCGGATCGACGCGGTGAGCGCGGGCTGCGTGAGCGACAGCGCCTGCGCGGCCTGCGTGAAGCTGCGTGCATGGGCGAGCACGACGAAGTGCTGGACCTGCCGCAGCGTGAGCGCGGGCAGCAGCGACGAGCGGTCGGACGACATCGGCAATAACGGTCGGGATGCGGTACGCGGCAGTATAAGACCGCGCTGCATGAATCGGCACAGGACAATATTCTGAATCACAGGAGAACCACCATGTCAGCGACTGACACGATGCCGGCGCGAGCGCCGGCCAACTGGCTCGAACGCCGCTTCGCGCTCGCCGCGCGCGGCACGAGCGTGCGCACCGAGACGATCGCGGGCGTTACGTCGTTTCTCGCGGCCGCGTATCTGCTCGTCGTGATCCCGTCGCTGCTCGCCACGGGCGGCATGGAGCGCGGCGCGGCGACGACCGCGACGATCGTCGTGTTCGTGCTGTTCACGACGCTGATGGGGCTCTACGCGAACCTGCCGTTCCTCGTCGGCCCCGGCATCGGCGGCTCGGTGATCGTCGGCGTGACGCTCGCGACGACGGAACACGTCGGCTGGCAGACGGGCCTCGGCATCGCGTGCGTGTCGGGCGTGCTGTTCTTCCTGCTGACGATCCTCGGCGCGCGCGGCGTCGTGGTGCGGCTGATTCCGGTGCAGATCAAGCTTGGGCTCGGCGCATCGATCGGGCTGTTCGTGACGATGCTCGGGCTGCGCAATGCGGGGATGGTCGTCGCGAACGCGAAGACCAATGCGTTTGCGCTCGGCGACTTCTCGCGACCGGGCGCGCTCGTCGCGCTGATCGGCCTGGCGGTTGCGGTCGTGCTGCAGGCGCGCAAGGTGCCCGGCGCGATCCTGATCGCGATCCTCGCCGCGGCTGCGGCCGGCGTGCCGCTCGGCGTCACGCACCTGCCCGCGTCGTTCGTGTCGCTGCCGCACAGCATCGCGCCGATCGCGTTCAAGCTCGATATCGGCAGCGCGTTGAGCCTGGCGGCCGCGCCGTATCTGTTCGCGTTCTTCGCGGCGGAATTCTTCTCGACGCTCGGCACCGCGCTCGCGGTCGGCGCGAAGGCGAACCTGCTCGACGAACACGGCAACCTGCCGGACATCAACCGGCCGTTCCTCGTCGATTCGCTCGCCGCGACGATCGGGCCCGTGTTCGGCATCCCCGCGCTGACCGCGCTGATCGAATCGGCGGCGGGCGTCGAGGCCGGCGGCCGCAGCGGGCTGTCGTCGCTGGCCGCGGCCGTGCTGTTCGCCGCGATGCTGCTGTTCGTGCCGGTCGCGCTCGCGATCCCGAAGGAGGCGACCGCGCCCGCGCTGATCCTGATCGGGCTGTCGATGTTCGCGACGATCCGCCATACGCATTTCGACGACTTCACCGATGCGCTGCCCGTGATGTCGATGGTGCTGCTCACGCTGATGTCGAACAGCTTCGGCACCGGCATCGCGGGCGGGCTGCTGTGCTACGTGCTCGTCAAGCTGCTGGCCGGCCGCTGGCGCGACGTGTCGTGGGGGCTCGTCGTGCTCGCGATTCCGCTCGGTTATTACTTCTGGACCGTCGTGAAGCCGCACTGAGAGACGGCTTTCGCGACGTATCGGCATTACCCCAAAAGAGACTGACATGAAGGGAACACCAGGCAACGTCCCGGCCGCGCGCACGGGCATCGAGATCACGCCGGCCCATCGGGCCTTCTTCCACGCGCTGCCGAAGGTCGAGCTGCATTGTCACCTGCTCGGCGCGGTGCGGCACGACACGTTCGTCGCGCTCGCGGAACGCAGCGGCGCGCCGATCGAGCGCGCGGAGATCGACGCGTTCTATGCGCGCGGCGACAAGCCGGTCGGCGTGCTGCACGTGCTGCGCGCGCTCGACAAGTATCTGCTCACGCAACCTGACGATCTGCGAAGGATTGCATACGAGTATCTGGAGGATGCGGCCGCACACAACGTGCGGCATGCGGAATTCTTCTGGAATCCGACCGGCACGGTACGCGTATCGGGCATCGCGTATGCGGACGCGCAGGCCGCGATCGTGACGGCGATCCGCGATGCCGCGCGTGATTTCGGGATCGGCGCACGCCTGATCCCGAGCATCGACCGCGAGCAGGATCCCGACGAGGCAGTGGCGATCGTCGAATGGATGAAGGCGAATCGCGCGGACGAAGTGGCGGGGCTCGGGATCGACTATCGCGAGAACGACCGGCCGCCGGAACTGTTCTGGAAGGCGTACCGCAACGCGCGTGCGGCCGGTTTCCGCACGACCGCGCATGCGGGCGAGTTCGGGATGCCGTGGCGCAACGTCGAGACGGCCGTCGACCTGCTGCAGGTCGATCGTGTCGATCACGGCTATACGATCGTCGACAACCCCGAGCTGTGTGCGCGCTATGCGGAACGCGGGATCGTCTTCACCGTCGTGCCGACGAATTCGTACTATCTGCGCACGCTGCCGCCGGAGCAATGGGCGGAACGGCATCCGATGCGCAAGATGCCGGGCCTCGGGCTGAAGATCCATCCGAACACCGATGATCCGACGCTGCACAAGGTCGATCCAAGCGAGGCGTGGGAGCTGATGTTCAGCCATTTCGGCTTCACCGTTGCCGAGCTGAAGCAGTTCATGCTGAACGGGATCGACGGCGCGTGGGTGGACGACGCGACGAAGGCCACGTGGCGTGCGGTGTGGGCGCCGGAGTTCGATGCACTGGCGGCCACGCTCGCGGCGGGCTAAGCGCAGTTGTATGTATATGTTCCGCCGACGGCACGCTCAGCGGAACAACTTCAGCCAGTCGAACAGGCCGGGATGCGGGCGCCGCCTCGGCGCCGGCGCGCTGCGCGGCCGGAAGTCGGGCGAGAACTGCGCACGCGGATCGATCGCACGCGCGCGCAGCGCCGCATCGTAGAAACTGCCGACGATCGGCAGCGCGCTGTGCGCGCCCGCGCCCCAGTAGTCGCTGCGAAGCGTCACGCTGCCGTCGTCGAAGCCGACCCATGCGCCGGCCACCAGTTGCGGATGCATCAGGATGAACCAGCCGTCCGTGTTGTCCTGAGTCGTGCCCGTTTTGCCGGCGACATCCACGCGAATCCCGTAGCGCGAGCGGATGTCGGCGCCGGTGCCGCGGTCGACGACATCGCGCATCACGTCGACGAGCGTCTGCGCGGCAGGCGCCGGCAACGCGCGTTCGGGCGGTGCGCTGCCGAATGCGGCGAGCACCTTGCCGTCGCGATCCTCGATGCGCGTGATCGTCTGCGGCGCGACGTACACGCCTCGGTTCGCGATCGTGCCGTATGCGGACACCATCTCCTTCAGCGTGACCGGGCTCGTGCCGAGCGCGAGCGACGGCACCGCGTCGAGCGGACTGTCGCGCACGCCCATCGCGCGCGCGAGCTGCGCGACCTTCGCGGCGCCTTCCTGCTGCATCACCTGCGCGGTAATGCGATTGCGCGACAGCGCGAGCGCGTCGCGCAGCGTCATCGGCTCGCCCGTCGGCGGCTCCTCGTCGGTCGGGCGCCACACCGCGCGGCCGTCCACGGGAATCGCGACCGGGCGGTCGATGAACGTATCGCCCGGCCGCATGCCGTCCGCGAACGCGGCGCCATAGACGAACGGCTTGAACGTCGAGCCCGGCTGGCGCCGCGCCTGCGCGACGTGATCGAACGGCTCGCTGCCGAAATCGGGACTGCCGACCCATGCCCTGATCGCGCCGTTGCGCGGATCGATCGCGACGAAGCCGGCCTGTACCTGCGTCTTGCGTTCGCACAGCGCATGCATGAACTCGCGATTCGCGCCGAGCTGCTTCAGCGCCGCCGCATCGGCGAGCCCCGCGTCGCGGGCGTTGCGATAGTCGGGTGTCTGGCGGATGAAGCCGCGAAACAGGTCGTTGCGCAGCCCGCAGCCGGACGGGCCGCGCCATGCGCTGTCGGCGATCGCCTGCAGCCGCTCGGTCTGCTGCGTCAGCGCTTGCGTCGCCATGTCCTGCAGCCGCGCATCGAGCGTCGTGCGCACGACGAGGCCGTCCGAGTAGAGGTCGTAATTGTTGCGGTCGGCCCACGCGATCAGCCACTTGCGAAGCTGCACCGCGAAGTGCGGCGCGAGGCCGGGCTGCGCCGTCTGCGGCTCGAAGTCGACGCGCAGCGGCTGGCGCTGCAATTTCGCGAGCTGCCGCGGCGACAGCATGCCCATCGTCGCCATCCGGTCGAGCACGATGTTGCGCCGCTGAACCGCGCGTTCCGGATTCAGCACCGGGTTGTAGTAGCTGTTGCCCTTCAGCATCCCGACGAGCGTCGCGCTTTCGGCGATGTCGAGCTGGTTCGCCGATTTGCCGAAGTACGTACGCGCGGCCATTTCGACACCGAACGCGTTGTACAGGAACGGCACGGTATTCAGGTAGGTTTCGAGGATCTGATCCTTGCTGTACACCGTCTCGATCTTGAACGCGGTGATCAGCTCTTTCACCTTGCGCGTGAGCGTCAGCGAACGGCCGACTTCGTCCGGATACAGGTTGCGCGCGAGCTGTTGGGTGATCGTCGAGCCGCCCTGGCGCGCGCCCGAGAACGTATGCAGCCCGGCCGCGATCGTGCGGCGCCAGTCGATGCCGTGATGCGCGTAGAAGCGGTGATCCTCGGTCGCGATCAGCGCGTCGACCATGTGCGGCGAGATCTGCTTGAGCGGCACCCATTCGCGGTTGACGGGCCGGAACTCGGCGATCAGCTCGCCGTCGGCCGACAGCACGCGCGCGGGGCGGTCGATGCGCGCCTTGCGGATGTCGCCGATGCTCGGCGTGAACGGGACGAACGCAAGCAGGACCAGCAGGCCCAGCACCGGTATCGCGGCGAGCGTCAGCGCCACGCCGCGCCGCGTCGGATGACGCAGGCGATGCAAGGCGCCTGCGCACAGCACGCGGGTGCGCGCAAGGCCGGCGGCGGCGAGCGGCGCGACGCGGGCGCGGCAGCGGAGCCACGCGTTTCGAAGAAACGGTACGAAGCGATTCACGGCGGCAGGGGCGTGGACGGAAGAGGCGCGATCCTAGCAAATGGAGCACGCGTGCCGGCGGCCGAAACGGCCTTTTGCTTGCAGGAGTTACAGACGATTACGTTTGTTGCCCGCGGACAACCTTTTGCGGCGTGCGCGGCCGCGATTCTTCCGACGAAACCACGTCCGCGAGCCGCTGCGCGGCCGCCTCCATCTGCGCGCGGCCGAAACCGCCGAAGCCGAGCACGAGCCCAGGGCGGGCCGTGCCCGGTGCGAACATCGGCGACACCGCGCGCACCGCGACGCCGGCCCGCGCGGCGCGCGCGACCACGTCGAGATCGTCGATCCCTTCGGCGAGCCACAGCACGACGTGCATCCCCTGGTCGCCCGGCTGCACCCATGCGCGTTCGCGCGGCAGCCGCGCGCCGAGCGTGTCGATCAGCAGCGCGCGCTGTTCCGCGTATACGCCGCGCACGCGGCGGATGTGGCGGTCGAGATGGCCTTCCGCGATGAACGCGGCCAGCACGTGCTGGTCTGCCGTCGGCGCATGGCGATCCATCAGCACGCGCGCGCCGCAGAACGCGGGCACGAGATCGTCGGGGGCGATCACGTAGCCGAGCCGCAGCGACGGAAACAGGATCTTGCTGAACGTGCCGAGATAGATCACGCGGTCGGGCGCGAGCCCCTGCAGCGACGGGAACGGATAGCCTTCGTAGCGCAGCTCGCTGTCGTAGTCGTCCTCGACCACCCACGCGCGCTGCGCGCGTGCCCATGCAAGCAGCGCGTTGCGCCGCGCCATGCTCAGCGGCATGCCGAGCGGGTACTGGTGCGACGGCGTGACGAATGCGGCACGCGCATGCGGTGCCAGGCGGATGCCCGCGTCGACGTCGATGCCGTCGGCGTCGACCGGCACGCGGACCATCGCGTCGCGCCGCCCGGTGCTTTCGAGCAGCGCGGTGATGCCGCGATAGGCCGGATTCTCGACCCACGCCTGGTCGTTCTCGCCGAGCAGCACTTGGCTCGCGAGATGCAGACCCTGCTGCGTGCCGCTCGTGATCACGACCTGGTCGGCCGTGCAGCGCACCGAGCGCGACCGGCGCACGTAGTCGGCGATCGCTTCGCGCAGCGGCAGCGCGCCTTGCGGATCGGCATAGCCGGACGGCGCGCCGGCGCCGCGTGCGCGCAGGCGGTTGCCGAGCCGGCGCCAGATGTCGTCGGGCGCGGTGAGGCCGATCGGTACCGAGATCGCGAACGGCATGGCCGGCAGCGGAAGGAATTCGCGGGCGATCCGCGCGAAGGTGGCTGCCGGTTCGGGCAGCCCGGTGCGCGCCGGGCGTCCGCGTTGGGCGGGCAGTTCGGGTTCGTCGACGGGCGGCGGCCCGGCGAGCGCGTGCGCGACGCGCGTGCCCGCGCCGCCGCGCGATTCGAGGAAGCCTTCGGCGACGAGCTGCGCATACGCGTCGACGACGGTGCCGCGCGCGACTTGCAGCGCGGCCGCCAGCAGCCGCGTGGACGGCAGCGTATCGCCCGGACGGACGTCGCCGCGGCGCACGGCGTCGCGCAGCGCCTGCGCGAGCTGGCGGCTCAGGTCGCCGGCCGCGCGATCGAGCGCGCCGAGCGACGGGATTTCGACGTTCCGGGCCGTTCTTGCCATGATTCTGGTCTTCTGAAAATGTTCCAAACCGGCTCTACAGCATAAACCAGTTTGGGGTAACAATCTGCGCATGACGGGCCCGCGCCCGAGCCATTTCAACCGCCGCATGACCGTGGAGCCGACATGTACGTCCCCGCCGATTTCAACGAGCCCAACCCCGATGCGCTGCGCGAGCTGATCGTGCAGCATCCGTTCGGCAGCCTGATCACGCACGGGAAGAACGGGCTCGACGCGAACCACCTCCCGTTCGAGCTGCTGCCCGGCGACGGCGGGCTTGGCGAGCTGCACGCGCACGTCGCGCGCGCGAATCCGGTCTGGCAGGACGTCGCGAACGGCGACGAGGTGCTCGTGATCTTCCGCGCCGGCGACGCGTACATCTCGCCGAACTGGTACCCAAGCAAGCACGTCGCGCACCGGCAGGTGCCGACCTGGAACTACGTGGTCGTGCATGCGCACGGCCGCATCACGGTGCGCGACGACGAGAAGTTCGTGCGCGGCGTGGTCGCGCGGCTGACGCGCACGCACGAAGCGTCGCAGCCGGTGCCGTGGAAGATGGGCGACGCGCCGGCCGATTATCTCGACACGATGCTGCAGGCGATCGTCGGGCTGCAGATCGAGATCACGCGGTTCGTCGGCAAGCGCAAGCTCGGGCAGAACAAGGCCGAAGCCGATATCCGCGGCGCCGGCGACGCGCTGATCGCGGACGGGAAGCTCGCGATCGGCGAAGCGATGCTGGCGGCGGCCGACGCGAAGCGCAAGTGAGCGCATGACGCACGCGCGGGCTGGTGCCGTGCCCGTGCGCCGGCCCGGTTACTGCGTGCGCGTCGTTCCCGTCATCCCTTCCCCCGCCTGCGCGAGCGCACCGCGAATCGCGGCCTCGGTCTTGTCGTACCCGCCTTCGCCATAGCGCGTATAGACGACCTTCCCGTTCGCATCGATCAGGTACAGCGCGGGCCAGTACTGGTTGCCGTACGCGCGCCACGTGTCGTAGCGGTTGTCCTGCGCGACCGGATACCGGATGCCGAAGCGCTTGATCGCATCGGCGACGTTGCCCGCGTCGCGCTCGAACGGATATTCGGGCGTATGCACGCCGACCACCACGAGCCCCTGGTCGCGATACTTCCGGTACCAGTCGTTCACGTACGGAATCGTATGAATGCAGTTGATGCACGAGTACGTCCAGAAATCGACCAGCACGACCTTGCCGCGCAACTGGTCGAGCTTGAGCGGCGCGCTGTTGTGCCAGCGGTCGATGCCGGTGAAATCGGGTGCCGGCGTGCCGGCCAGCGAGGTCGTCATGCCCGCGTCGGCGCGAGTGCCGGCGAAGGCGGCGAGCCCGGCCGTGGCGGCGAGGGCGATGACGAGGGCGGCGGTCTTGAGGCGGGGCAGCATGGCGTTCTCCTGATCGGGAGGCCGCCGCTCGGGCGCGGCGGCCGGACGTGTTTCGACAGGCCCCATTAGGCTGCGCCGACGTATCCGGGATGTGTCCGGCGAGCCGCGCGTGTGCAATGTTGTGTGTCGTCGCGGCCGCGCGATACATTGGGATACAAACGCGTGTCCGCCGTGCGGTATAAATGCGGACATCGCCAGCCCGAACCACCCGACACCGACAGCGACACCGACTCATGGACAAGATCGACCACGTGCTGATCGTCGACGACGATCGCGCGATCCGCGAACTGATCGCGGGCTACCTGGAGAAGAACGGCATGCGCGTGTCGCTGGCCGCGAACGGCCGCGAGATGCGCAACGCGCTGGACGACGGCGCGCCCGACCTGATCGTGCTCGACCTGATGCTGCCGGGCGAGGACGGCCTCACGCTGTGCCGCGACCTGCGCGCCGGCAAATTTCGCACGGTGCCCGTGCTGATGCTGACCGCGCGCGGCGAGGAAACCGACCGCATCATCGGCCTCGAGATGGGCGCCGACGACTACCTGGCGAAGCCGTTCGCGGTGCGCGAGCTGCTCGCGCGGATTCGCTCGGTGCTGCGCCGCGCGCGCATGCTGCCGCCCGGCATGCAGGTGACGGAAACGGCCGAGCTGCTCGCGTTCGGCGAATGGCGGCTCGACACGACGGGGCGTCACCTGCTCGACGCCGAAGGCACGCTGGTCGCGCTGAGCGGCGCCGAATACCGGCTGCTGCGCGTGTTCCTCGACAATCCGCAGCGCGTGCTCACGCGCGACCAGTTGCTCAACCTCACGCAGGGGCGGCAGTCCGATCCGTTCGACCGGTCGATCGACCTGCTCGTGAGCCGGCTGCGCCAGCGGCTGCGCGACGGCGCGCGCGAACCGCGCTACATCAAGACGCTGCGCAACGAGGGCTATGTGTTCTCGTCGGCCGTGACCGCCGTCGACGGTACGTCATGAGCGCGCGCACGCTGTGGCACTGGCCGCGCTCGCTGTTCGCGCGGCTCGCGCTGATCCTGTGCGTGGGCCTCGCGCTCGCGCAGACGCTGTCGTTCTGGCTCACGGTGACCGAGCGCGACCAGGCGACCACCAACCTGATGATGGGCTACATCGAGCGCGAGGTCGCGAGCTCGGTCGCGCTGCTCGACCACCTGCCGCCCGCCGAGCGCACCGCGTGGCTGCCGCGCCTCGCGCGGCGCAGCTATACGTTCATCCTCGGGCCCGGCGAAACGGGCACCCCGCCGGAGGCGCGGCTGTCGGCGCGCGTCGAGCGGTCGATTTCCGACGGCATCGGCGGCGACTATCCGCTGACCGCGAACGCGATCCCCGGCGACCGCGAACATCTGCAGGTGCACCTGCGGCTGACCGACGGGTCGCCGCTGACGATCGACATTCATCCGATGTCGACGGTGCCGCTGTCGGGCTGGCTGCCGGTCGTGCTCGTGCTGCAGCTCGCGGTGCTGGCCGCATGCTGCTGGCTCGCGGTGCGGCTCGCGACGCGCCCGCTCAAGCAGCTCGCGCAGGCCGCCGACGCGCTCGGCCCCGACCTGAAGGGCGAACGCCTGGACGAAGGCGGGCCGTCCGAGGTCGCGCGCGCCGCGCGTGCGTTCAACGCGATGCAGGATCGCATCGCGCAGTACATGGCCGAACGCATGCAGATCCTCGCGTCGATCTCGCACGACTTGCAGACGCCGATCACGCGGATGCGGCTGCGCGTCGACGTGATGGACGACGACGTGCAGGGCACGAAGCTGCGCCAGGACCTGATCGAGATGGAGCATCTGGTGAAGGAGGGCGTCGCGTATGCGCGGACACTGCACGGCACCGAGGAAGCCGCGCGCCGCATCGATCTCGATGCGCTGCTCGACAGCATCGTGTGCGACTACACGGATGCGGGGCAGGACGTCGCGCTGCACAGCCGTGCGCCGCTTGCGCTCGTCACGCGGCCGAAGGCGCTGCGACGCATCGTCGGCAACCTCGTCGACAACGCGTTGAAGTTCGCGGGCGCGGCCGAGATCGACGTGCATGCCGCGCCGGACGGCGGCGCGGTCATCGCCGTGCTCGACCGCGGGCCCGGCATTCCGGACGATCAGCTCGACGCGGTGTTCGAGCCGTTCCGGCGTGTGGAGACGTCGCGCAACCGCGAGACGGGTGGCACGGGGCTCGGTCTTGCGATCGCACGACAACTGGCGCTCGCGATGGGCGGCACGCTCACGCTGAACAACCGGCCGGACGGCGGCGGGCTGGAGGCGAGGCTGACGCTGAGGAATGCGGGGTGACGGGAGGCGGCGCGCGAGCGGCGCGTCTTCAGGTTCCGGTTTGGGTTACGGCTGAAGCACGCGACGTCACACGCGCTGCAGATGTGCGTCGACGAGCGGTGCGAGCGCATGCGCATGCACGGCCGCAAGATCGTGCCGGCCGCCCGGCACGACGTGCAACTGCGCATCGGGCAACCGTTCGAGCAGGCGCCGGCCGGCCGCGACGGGGCTGATCGGATCGTCGTCGCCCCACAGCAGCAGCGTCGGCTGTGCGATGCGGCCGATGTGCTGCGACAGGTCGGCGCGCAATGTCATGAACCAGTCGGGCAACCGCGGGTTCGCTTCGGCGAAGCCGGCACGCCAGTCCTGCGCGCCGAGCCCCTGCATGTCGAGGCCGCCGGACGTGACCGTCAGCACCAGGTGCGTGACGAGTTCGGGTTTGTCGAGCGCCGCACGCATCGCGATTACGCCGCTCATCGATTGCGCGATCACGGCGGTCGGCCGGTCGATCGTTTCAAGCACATGACGCACGAGGCTGTCGAAATCGTCGACGGACGGATCGCGCGGCGTATCGCCGAAGCCTGGATAACCGACGATCCGCCGCTCGGCCGGATACGTCAGCAGGCCAGCCAGCGGTTGCCAGAAAGCGGTGCTGCCCGATGCGCCTGGCAGGAAGAGCAGTTGCGATGGAACGGGCATGGCGAGTCGGTTTTCCGATGAACGAAGCGGGGTGACGGGGAGGCGCGGTCGCGTCAGCACCGGCCGGTGCGCAGCGCGACGGTCCAGTCGTCGCGCCCGCGCGATGCCGCGGTGGCGGCGGCCGTGTGCCAGTCGTACTCGACCGCATGGAATTCGACGTTCCAGCCGGCCGGCGTGCGCGACACCATCGCGTAGCGCGCATGCGGCGAGCCGGTTTCGATCCGGTGCGGATGCGGCAGGTCGTCCGCGTACGCCTGCAGCCCGACGCTGCCCGGGTTGACGATCAGCCGGCCGTCGGCGAGCTTCGCGGTGCGCGGCACGTGCGTGTGGCCGCACAGGATCAGCGATGCCGGCGCGTCGCCCGCGCGCTGCGCGATTTCGTCGGGCGTGGCCGCGCGGCAGCCGTCGGGCGTGACCGTTTCGAGGAAATAGACGAGGTCGCTGGCCGGCGTGCCGTGCACCATCAGCACGTCGTCGTCGAGCGTCACGCGTTCGGGCAGCGCGGCAATCCAGTCGAGATGGTCGGCGCGCAGCGTGTCGCGCGCCCAGCGATCCGACAGCCCCATCGACGCGCGATCGCCGCTGAGCAGTTGCCGTTCGTGATTGCCCTTGACGGTCGGCAGGTCGAGTGCGATCAGGCGGTCGGCCGTTTCGGCCGGATGGAGCGCGCCCGACACGATGTCGCCGAGATTGACGATCACGTCGGCGCCGCGGCGGCGGACGTCGTCGAGCACAGCGTCGAGCGCGGCGAGATTGCCGTGGATGTCGGAGAGCGCAGCGATTTTCATGGCGGACCGTCGAGGCAGGGAACGGCGATTGTCGCCAATTCGGCGCGGGCCGTCCAATCGCGCCCGCGGTGTAGCCCGGTGCGGCGCGTCAGTCGGTCTCGAGCCGCGCGTACATCGCGAAATCGCCCGGCGTGCCGCGCACCATCCGGTACGCGCGCAGCAGCCCTTCGTAGCGGTAGCCGCACTTCTGCAGCACGCGCGCGGAGCCGGCGTTGCTGGTCAGCACGACGCCCTGGACGCGCATGAAACCGCCGTCGGCGAATGCCCACGCTGTGACGGCTTCACACACTGCACTCGCGATTCCGCGCCCCCAGTGCGCCGGCGCAAGGTCGTACGCGATTTCCGCCGAGCGGTTCGCGGTGGACACCGTATGCAGCCCGATCGTCCCGGCGAGCGCGCCCGATGCGGTGTCGACGATCGCAAGACGCCGGATCGAATCGGGGCCGGCCGATTCGATGTCGTCGAACAGCGGCAGCAGATCGTCGCGCGAGCGCAGGTTCCAGCTCGTGTGGCGGATCACGTCGGGGTTCGACAGGTACGCGTACCACGCGTCGAGATCCGCGCGTTCGAGCTGCCTGAGCGACAGGCCCGGAAAGCCGGAGCGAGGCGGTGCATCGACCCTCATCGGAACCCGCCCCTACGCGGCATGACGCCGGTAAAGCGCCAGCGACCCGGCAAGCGCGAGCAGCATCGCGCCGCACGTGCGCTCGAGCCACAGCGCGCCCGAGCGCTTCAGCAGCCGCACCGCGCGTGCGCCGAGCAGCGCATAGCCGAACATCACCGCGCCGTCGAGCAGCGCGAACGTGACCGCGAGCGCGACGTATTGCGGCGCGAGCGGCGCGGACGGATCGAGGAACTGCGGCAGGAACGCGGAGAAGAACAGATAGCCCTTCGGGTTCGTCACCGCGGTCAGGAAGCTCTTCGCGAAGATCGACGCGTTGCGCCCGGGCGCCGCGCCGCCATGCGCGGCGGCGACGTCGAGCGAACCCTTCGACGTCAGCAGCCGGATGCCGACATACGCGAGGTACGCGGCGCCGAGCCACTTCACCACCGAGAACCAGAACGCCGACGCCATCAGCAGCGCACCGAGGCCGAGCGCGACCGCGACGATCAGCACGAAGTCGGACAGCATCGCGCCGGCGAAACCGTACGCGGCGCGGCGCACGCCGTAGCGAGAGCCGTTGGTCAGCGCGAGCAGCACGGTCGGGCCGGGTGTCGCGATGCCGACGAACGCGACGGCGGCGAAGATCAGCAGGGTCGTTTCATTCATGAAGGAACTCCCGATGGATGGCGCGCGTTCGATTATCGGGTGCGCGCACCCGCGCTGTACAGGCACGGCGGTCGTGCGCGTGGCCGCGCTTTCGACTATCTCGACTTTGGCAAGAAACTGTTTTCATTATTGCGCTTTAGTCTGGGATCGGTTCCATCTACCATGGCGGCCGCAGCGGGCCTGGCCGCCGCGACGCCGCGCGCGGACGCCGCCGGCCTCGCACTGCCGGCGGATCTCGCCGCCCGCGCGCTACTCGCAACATCAAGCCAGAACAACGGGTTCACCGCCCGGAGACACAAAACCATGAACAAGCAACTGATCGCAGCACCGCTGCTGCTCTCGCTCGCGGGCAGCGTTTTCGCACAAAGCTCCGTCACGCTGTACGGCATCGTCGATGCGGGCGTGACCTATCGCAGCAATGAACGGGTCGGCTCGGCGGGCGCATACGCCGGGCATTCGAGCGTCGGTCTCACGACCGGCAACCTGTCCGGCAGCCGCTGGGGCATCAAGGGGTTCGAGGATCTCGGCGGCGGGATGCGCGCGCTGTTCGTCCTCGAGAACGGCTTCGACATCGCCAACGGCACGTCGGGCCAGGGAGGCCGGCAGTTCGGCCGGCAGGCGTTCGTCGGCATCGGCAGCGACCGCTACGGCTCGGTCACGCTCGGTCGCCAGTACACGTCGCTCGACGACTTCGTGAGCCCGGTCGGCCCGTCGTCGTTCATCGGCGGGTTCGGCGCGCACCCGGGCGACATCGACGATCTCGACCAGACCGCGCGCGTCGACAGCTCGATCAAGTACACGAGCGCCAACTACGCGGGCTTCACGTTCGGTGCGCTGTACGGCTTCGGCGGCCAGCCGGGCAGCATGAAGCAGCGCAACACGTGGAGCGTCGGCGCGGCATACGCGGCGGGCCCGCTGCGCGTCGGCGTCGGCTACGAGCGCTCGGACAACAGCAAGACGGGCGCGACCGACCCGACGACGGGCAAGTGGCAGAGTACCGACGACGGCCTGTTCAACTCGTCGATCAACGAAGGCTATGCGAGCGCGCAGTCGCAGCAGGTCATCGCGACGGGCGCGACGTACGACTTCGGCCCGGCCGTCGTCGGCGTGAACTACAGCAACGTGCAGTACCGCAGCGGCGACCGTTCGCTGTTCGCCGGCCACGCGACGTTCAACGTCGCGGGCGTGTTCACGCGCTGGAACGTGCGGCCGCAGACGCAACTGTTCGCCGGCTACAGCTACACGCGCGGCAGCGATGTCGACGGCGTCGACGACCGCGCGCAGTATCACAACGTGACGCTCGGTGCCGTCTACGACCTGTCGAAGCGCACCAGCGTGTACCTGCTCGGCGCGTACCAGCATGCGTCGGGCATGACGCTCGACGCCCTCGGCCGGCCGGTGGCCGCGACCGCGTCGGTATCCGACAAGGCGAACGGCCATTCGTCGGACTCGCGGTCGCAGGCGATCGTCAGCCTCGGGTTGCGCCAGAAGTTCTGACGCGCAGCAGTCGTTGCGGCCGCAACGTCGTTCGCAGCCGGTGCGGTGTCGTCACCGTCACGCTGCGCGTCGTGCCGAACCGCCTGACCGCGCGTGCGCACGGCGGGCAACTGCCGGGCGACCTGCAGCCGACGATGCATCCGTTCTACCGGCAGCGCGTGATCGACGTCGTCGATGCGCTGCCGAAATACCTCGACGGCTAGGACGGCCCGACGCTCGACAACGCGAACTGAACGATCGCGACCGCATGCCGGCACGGTCGGCGCGCGGCTTGTTCCGCGGCATCCTTCTTCAGCTTTCCTTCCTTCCGCCCGCCGCGTTCGCGGCACGCCCGATGCGCCAGTTTGCGAAACGCCGAGTGCGCCGGATAATATTTTTTCTCTTTCATTTTAATTTCGATTTGTAATCATCGAGCCTCTTTCCGGCGGAATGAAAAGGCAATGCGGGCATGTCAGAAAAAATGACGCATTCGCATTGAGCGACCCGGAAGAAAATGCCGGGGAAAAGCGCCGAAATCGCGCTGCCGGCGGGCCGTTGCGGTGTGGCGAGCGGGTTTGACCATCATTGACGAAAAAGCGCCGGACGGCATAAAGCACGCGGTGAATAATTCGGGATGACGGCGAATGCGCTTTTGTCAGAATCACCAAGATTTCATGCGTCGCGATTTACAGTGTCGACACACGATCGTCCGGGAGCATTATTCATGTCAATGAAACAAATTCGCGCGGCATTGCTGGGAATGTGCATCGCCGTGCTGGCGCCCGCGAGTCACGCGCAGGCGCAATACTCGACGGACTGGCTCGCGAACACGTTCGGTACGCTGGCCGCCCACGTGGGCAACGGCGCGCGCTCGATGTGGGTTGCGCCCGAGGGCGTGATCTACACGGCGTCGCGCTGGGACGAGAACGCGGGCGGCGTCGCGATCTACCAGAACGGCCAGCCGCTCGGCACGATCGGCATCCACGACGAATTCCAGGGCGGCGCGATCACCGGCAATGCGTCGTCGCTGTTCGTCGCGCTCGGCTACAACCGCACGTTCGGCAGCGGCTCGGTGGGCCGCTACAACCGCGGCACGAACCAGCGCGACCTGCGCATCCCGGTCAGTGTGTGGACGGGCGTCCAGTACGCGGACGTGATCACGGGCCTCGCGACGGCCGGCAACCTGCTGTACGTGAGCGACTTCTACGGCAACCGCGTGCGCGTCTATACGACGGACGGCGTCTGGCAGCGCGACATCGGCGTATCGGGGCCGGGCGCGCTGGCGCTCGACGCCGCCGGCAACCTGTGGGTCGCGCGCAAGAGCGCGGGCGTCGTCGCGCAGTTCAGCGCGACCGGCACGGCGATGAACACGATCCAGATGGCGGCCGGCGCGCGGCCGGCGTCGCTGTACTTCGATGCGTCGACGGGCCAGCTGATGGTGGGCGACGAAGGGCCCGACATGAACATCAAGGTCTACAGCGGGCTCCTCGGCCTGCCGGTCCAGGTCGGCACGTTCGGTGTGCAGGGCGGTTATCTCGACACGACGACGGGCATCAAGGGGCAGGTCGGCGACAAGCGCTTCACGCGCGTCGCCGCGCTCGGCAAGGATTCGGCCGGCAACCTGTACGTGCTGAACAACGCATGGGGCGGCGGCTGGGATCTCGGCCGCAACGGCAGCACCGACCTGCATTCGTACAGCCCGACGGGCGCGCTGCAATGGAAGCTGCAGGCGCTGAACTTCGAGGGGATCGCCGCGCCCGATCCGGTGACGGACGGTGCGTTCTTCTACAGCGGCAACAACGTGTACACGGGTTCGGCGGGCGGCACGTTCGTCGCGAACACGGTCGACCCGTTCACCTATCCGAAGGACCCGCGCCTCGACATGAAAGACTATCAGCGCGGCCAGCACTTCGGCCAGCTCGTGATGGTCGGCGGCAAACGGATTCTCGTCGCGTCGGGCCAGAACCCGGGCAACTTCAACTTCTATTACTTCAACACGGCGAGCGGCTATATCGCGATTCCGGCCGGCTCGCTGCCCGGCAAGCCGTTCAACACGACGCTGCAGGTGACGGCCGGTTTCGCGATCGACGACAACGGCGACGTGTGGGCAGGGCTGGACGGATCCAACGCGATTTCCCGCTACCCGATGACGGGCTTCGACGCGACCGGCAAGCCATCCTGGGGCAAGCCGACGACGACGCCCGTGCCAAGCACCGTGTCGCCTGTCACGCGAATCATCTACCAGGCGGACAGCGACACGATGATCCTCGCGCAGGGCCTCGCGGGCAACTGGGACTGGACCGCGATGAACGGGCACATCGAGGTCTATCACGGCTGGAAGAACGGCAACACGAGCGCGCCGAATCCGGTAATCAACCTGACGAGCGCGAATCCGAAATCGATCGCGGCGGCCGGCCACTACCTGTTCGTCGGCTACGTGCACACGGTGCCGAACATCGACGTGTTCGACCTGAACACCGGTGCGCTCGTCACCACGCTGACGAATTCGAACACGTCGGCGATGGACGTCGGCAACGACGTCGACTCGATGTACGGCGTGCGTGCATACCTGCGCTCGACCGGCGAGTACGTGATTACCAAGGACAACTACAACGGGTCGAGCATCGTCGTGTATCGCTGGCGTCCGTGACCGCGCCGGCCGGTGCGGCGCGGCGTCATGGCGCGCCGAGCACGCGGCCGTTCACGCCGAGCCCGTACATCGAGTCGGGCGAATCGTGGAACTTCGCGCGCGTGTCCTGCACGGAGCCGGTGAAGCGCGGGTCCTGCGGACGTTCGTGGCTGTCCATGAAGGTTGCGACATCCCACGCTTCCTGATCGGTCAGCGTGCCGCCGAGCCCGAGCGGCATGTTGGCCTTGATGAACCCGGCCGCATTGCGGATGTCGCCCATCCCCGCTCCCCAGTTGAACGAGCGCGCGCCCCACAGCGCCGGGAAGGCCGGCTTGCCGCCGCTCGACTGCCCCTGGCCGTCCGCGCCGTGGCACAGCGCGCAGTGCTGCGTGTAGACGGCGGCGCCGCGCGCGTAGTCGGCTTTTTGCGCGGGCGGCGGCAGTTTCAGGAAGCCTTGCCCCGGCAGCTTCGTGCCGACCGGCGCGCCCTTCGCTAGCCAGTACGAATAGGTTTCGAGCGCGACGAGGATCGGGTCGCCGGCCGGCGGCGCCTTGCCGTTCATGCTGTAACGGAAGCAGCCCTGCAGGCGCTCGGCGAACGTGTTCACGTGTCCGTTCTTGCTGCGGTAGGCCGGATACAACAGGTACGCCGCCCACATCGGGCTCGAATCGGGCCGGCGGCCCGCGTCGAGGTGGCAGCTCGCGCAGGTCAGCTTGTTGCCGACGTACTTGCCCGCGAACTCGGGCGTGTGCAGGAAGATCTGCTCGCCGAGCTTCACGGTCTTGCCGAAGTCGTCGGCGGGCATCGCGGATTCGGCGGGCGGTGTGAACGGCTTGACCGCTGCCGCGGTTGCGGCCGGTGCCGGTGCGGTCACGGGTGCGGAAGCGGCGGCCGGTGCATCCTGCGGCGCCGCCGCGAACGCGAGCGCGGGTATCCAGGCCGCGCCGAGCAGCGTGGCGCGGGCGCGGCGGATCAGCGTCGTGCGGTCGATCATCGCTTGTCTCCTTGAGCGGCGCCGCCGTGCGCATAGTAGGCGGCCACCGCGTCGATGTCAGCATCGGACAGCTTGCCGGCGATCATCGGCATCAGCGCCATCGGCCCGGGCGGGCGCGTGCCGTGTTTCCAGCCGTTCAACTGGCCGGCGATATACGCGGCAGGCTGTCCCGCGAGCGGCGGAAACGCGGTGCCGACGCCGAGGCCGCCGGGGCCGTGGCATTGCGCGCACGCGGGCAGGCCCTGCGACCAGCGCCCGCGCGTCGCAAGCCACGCGCCGGTGTTCGCGGGATCGATCGACGCGTCGTCGGCGGTGAAGACACCGGCCGGCGCGGGCAGGCTCGCGAAGTACGCGGATATCGCGTCGCGTTCGTGCGGCGTCAGCAGTTTCGAGAGCGGTTGCATGACCGGGTTCTGGCGGCTGCCGTCCGCGAACGCGGCAAGCTGCGCGGACAGATACGCGGCGTTGGTGCCCGCGAGGCGCGGGAAGCCGGCCGCCGCATTGCCTTCGCCGTGGCTGCCGTGGCAGCCGATGCAGGCGGCGACGCCCGTCGCCGAGCCCTGTGTCGCGAGCGTCTTGCCGAGCGTCGCGTCGTCCGCGTGCGCACGGCCGGCCAGCAGTGCCGCTGCGGCAAGCAGCAGCGGTGTGAGCCGGCGTCGCCGTGTGTCGACCGTATCGTTCACGTGTCCCCTCCTTGTCGTATGTCGCGTGCGCGCCGCCGTATGGCCGGCGCGGGCACGCGGTCAGCCTGCGTCGGGCCGGTCATCCGCCGGCGCGAGGTGCTGCACCGGTGTCGTCGCATCGTAGCGGCCGAAGCCGTAGCGCTGGAAAATCCGGAACGCTTCCGGCGACCGGATGAACGCGAGCCACGCGCGCGCTGCTTCCGGATGCGGCGCGTCCTTCACCATCGCACCCGCATAGATCGCCGTCGTATTCTGCGCGGCCGGAATGTCGATGTGCATCAGCGGATGCCCGACCTGTTCCTGGAATGCCGCTTCGGATTGCCACAGCACGCCGGCGTCCGCGCGCCCCTGCATCAGGAACAGCGCGGTTTCCCGATGGTGGATGTGCGTGAGTTCGGTCGTGCCGGCGCGCACCTTGTCGTCGTAGACGGTGCGCGCAAGCGCGTCGCCGCCGGCCTTCACGAGCGACGCGCGGATCTGCCGCGCGACGCCTTCGAATTCCGGGTTCGGCATCGCGAGCTTCACGTCGGGCCGCGCGAGATCGTTCAGCGACGCGATGCGCTTCGGATTGCCGGCGCGCACCATGATCGTCAACTGGTTCGTCACGTACGGCACCGCGGGGCCCGCGAGCGTGCCGTCCGCGATCAGCCCGTCGATCTTGCCGAGCCCCGCGAAATACGCGTCGGGCTTGACCGTCCACGTCATGTTGCCGACCGTGATCGTGCCGCCCGCGTGGATCTGCTTCACGAGCAGGCCGGGCGGGATCGTTTCCCAGTAGATGCGGCCGCGGTATTCGGGATGATCTTCCTCGAACTTCGCGACGAGCGGCGCCATCGCGAAGAAATAGTTGCCGCCGACGAACAGCACGAGCTTCGGTGCGGCGAGGTCGCCGTGGAAATCGGCGAGCACGTCGACCTGCGGCACCGTGAATTCGAGGCCACGATGAAGCGCGTCGTTGTTGCGGCCGTCCTGCCAGGGCGGAAAGATGGTCGTGGCGGTGTCGGCGAGCGACAGTGCGGACGCGCAGCACAGCCAGGCTGCCAGCGCGGCGCGCAGCGTGCGCCGCCGGCGGCGCGACGGCGATTGCGGGGGGATCGAGGTCATCGAGAGCCTCATTTCGCGTACGTGAAACCGGCCTGCTGCAGCTCGGGCAGCGTGCCGACCGCGCCCGGCGTGACGATCGCCGACGGGATCACGTGGTTGGTCAGGTCGGCCGCGAGTGCGTCGAGCGGCAGCTTGTCGGGATTCGCGTTCGCGCCGTCGAGCCGTTCCGCGAGCTCCCAGATCGCGTTGTGGCACGACAGGAACACGACGCCGCGCTGCCGCAGCGCGGCGATGCTGTTGTCGTGCGACGAGAATGCGCCGTCGGGCAACGCGTGATCCTGCGCGCCTTTCGATTGCGCAGGCTTCGCGTCGAGCAGCGTGTTGGTCGGGAATGCGGCGCCGGCCAGTTTCGCGAGGCCGTATTTGTCCCACGCGATCTGGTCGAACAGCGCGAGATGCGCGCTGCCGTGCGTGGCCGACACGACGAGGAAATCCGGATGACCGTACGACCAGATCTGCGCGTTCAGCGAATTGCGCATCAGGTTCAGCCACGGGCCGCCGAGCTCGGTGTTGTCCCACACCTGCTTCGGGCCGCCGCGATAGCCGATCACTTCGGCGAGCGCCGCGTGATCCCACTGGTCGGGACGTTCGAGGATCATCGGCACCGTCTTGAAGTCGCGCCGCCTCGGCACGGCCGCTAGGCGGCGCGTGAGGTCGGCGAGGCGCGCGGCGGCGCCGGGCAGCAGCGCGCCGGTTTCGGGTGCCGCCGCGTGAGCGCGGCGCGTGGCGGCGAGCAGTGCGGTGCCGGCCGCGAGGCCGAGTGTCTTGAGCGCGCCTCGGCGCGCATGCCGGTCGGACATGGCTTATCTCCCAGGATCGTTTTTGTGGGGGCGTGTCGCGTGCCGTGAGGCGGCGCGGTGTCGCCATCGCGTAGCCAGTCTAGAGGCGCACGATCGATACCGGAAATCGCGATATCGGATGGGAGATATTCGGGGGGCTGATGATCGGGCGGGAGGCGGGAGGGCGACGCCGCGGTGCGCGGCGTCGCGTTGTGAATCGTCGCGCGGCAGCGTCAGTGCGCCGTGCGTTCGCGCAAGACTGCAGACGGCCGGCCGTTGCGCACGAATACGCCTGCCAGCACGGCGCCCACCAGCGCAATCGCGCCTGCCAGCACGAACGCCGACGCGAACGAACCGCTGCGTTCGACGATGAAGCCGGTCACGGCCGGCCCGATCACGCCCGACAGGCTGCCCATGCAGTGCAGGAAGCCGCTCACGCCGCCGACGCGCGTCGGGTGCACGACATCCTGCACGATCGCCCAGTAGATCGCGCCGGTGACGTACAGGAAGAACAGCGACACGGACATCAGCGCGACCGCGCCTTGCGTCGACTGCACGGTGCCCGCGATCGCCACGCATGCGCCCGCGCCGAGCAGGCAGGTGACGAGCACGATCCGGCGCGACAGCAGCAGGTTGCCGGTGAGCCGGTAGAGCGCGTCCGAGATCGCGCCGCCGCATGCGAGGCCGACCGTGCCGACGAGCCAGGGCACGACGGTGGCGATGCTCATCTCCTTGATGTTCAGATGATGCGCGCGCACGAGATAGCTCGGGAACCAGCTCAGGAAGAAGAACAGCACGTAGTTGTAGCTGAAGAACGCGACCGCCGTCGCGAGGATGCGCGGCTGGCGCACATAGTGCGACAGCGTACGCGCGGGTGCCGATGCGTCGTCGTCATCCGCGCGGGCGGCGGCAGGCACGTTCGGTGCCTCGTTCACCGGCGTGGCCGGACGGTCCGACGTCGACACCATCCACAGCACGACCCACGCGAGCCCGATCGCGCAGACGATCCAGAATGCCGGCCGCCAGCCGAACTGCGCGGCCAGCAGGCCGACGATCGGCCCGGCGATCGCGCCGCCGAGCGGCGAGCCCGCACTGAGCAGCCCCATCGCGGTCGCGGCGCCGTCGCGCGGCAGCCAGTTGTTGACCATCTTGTTCGCGGCCGAGCACAGCGGGCCTTCGGCCATGCCGAACAGCAGCCGCACGATCAGCAGGCTCACGAAGCCGACGGTCAGCGCGGTCATCCCGCAGAAGATCGACCAGAGGCCGACCGCCAGCACGTACACGAGCTTCGGCCCGAGCCGGTCGGACGCGAGCCCGCCGATGAAATTGAACAGCGCGTAGCCGACGAAGAACGTGCTGAATACGATACCCATCTGCGCGGCGTCGATGCCGAGATCGGTCTGCACGATCGGCGCGACGATCGACAGCGCGACGCGGTCGAGATAGTTGATGCCATACACGATGAACAGCAGGAATACCGTGAACCATGCCTGCGACTTCTGCTTCATGTCTGTCTCCTTCGTGCCGGTGGGCCGGCCGTCATGTCTTTTCCATCGTTCGCCGCGTCGACACGGACATCGACGGGCAGGGGCGTCACGCGGTTCGCGGCGGCGGCCAACCGGCCGTGCGGGCGTTCAGCGCACGTGCAGCGGCGCGAGCAGCGCATCGGCGCCGTGCGCACGCAGCGTCGACAGATGCGCGCCGACGCGCGCGACCAGCGCGTCGGGCCACGCGGCCGGGCCGGCGAGCGCGGCACTGGCGAGCGCCGCGCGCACCGCACCGTTCGCGTCGTTGGCCGCGCCGAGCGTCTCGGCGAGCGCGGCCGCGCCCGGGTCGCTGATCGTCAACGGTCGGCCGCAAGCGTCGTGCGCGGTGGTCAGGTAGTACAGCCATAGCGCAAGCGCACGCTCAAGATACGGGCGCTCGACGCCCGCCGCAGCGCTTTCGGCGAGCGCGGGCAGCCAGCGCAGCGGCACCTTCTGCGTGCCGTCCATCGCGATCTGTTCGGTGCGGTGCGCGAGCGTCGGATTACGGAAGCGCTGCACGAGCGTCGCGCAATAGTCGTGCGCGTCGAAGCCGGACGGCACGTCGACGCTCGCGAGCAGGTCGTGCGTCATCACGCCGTCGACGAATGTCGCGATCGCCGGATCGGCCATTGCGTCCGACACCGTCGCGCGGCCGCGCAACTGCCCTGCATACGCGATCGCCGAATGCGAGCCGTTCAGCAGCCGCAGCTTCATCGTTTCGTATGGCCGCACGTCCGCGACGAGGCGCGCGCCGGCGTCTTCCCAGCGCGGGCGCGGGCCGGCGAAGCGATCCTCGATCACCCATTGCGAGAACGGTTCGCAGACGATCGCGGCCGCGTCGCGCGCGCCGAGATGCGCTTGCGCCCAGTCGAGCGATTCGGGCGTCGCGGCCGGCACGATCCGGTCGACCATGCTGTTCGGGAATGCGACGTCGTCGCGGATGCGCCGCGCGAGCGCGCCGTCGTCGACGCATGCCGCGTAGTCGAGCAGCAGCGCGCGCAGCGTGTCGCCGTTCGACGTCATGTTGTCGCAGCAGACGACGGTGAGCGGCGCGCCGGCCGGCCGCTGCCGGAGACCGGCGGCGATTACGCCGAGCGCGGTGCGCGGCGTGTCGGGCGCGGCGAGGTCTGCGCGGATCGCGGGATCGTCGTCATCGAGGCCGCCGCCGGGCCGGCGGCAATAGCCCTTCTCGGTCACGGTCAGGCTGACGATCGACACGCGCGGATCGGCGATCAGCGCGAGCAGCGCGGGCAGCGATTCCGGTGCGAACAGCGCGCCGTGCACGGCGCCGACGATCCGGGTGCGCACGCCGCCGCCGTCGCGTTCGGTCACCGTGTACAGGTGGTCCTGCGCGGCGAGCAGGTCGACGGTATGGCGCCGCCGCAACTCGACGCCGACGATCCCCCAGCGGAGATCGCCCTGTTCGAGCACCGTTTCCGTATGGAGCGCCTGATGCGCGCGATGGAACGCGCCGAGGCCGAGGTGGACGATGCCCGTGCGGACCGCGCGCCGGTCATAGCGGGGGCGGCGCGTGCCGGGCGGCGCGGTGCGCAGGAAGTCGGGTGCGGGTGGCATGTCGATCGGCAACGGGTTGTACCATGGTAGATGTCGGGATGAGTGAAGGTTATTGCGGGTTTTTACCGGATGTTATTGGTGTAAACGCCAGTTAGATCAATTTCCTTGGGTTGTGTACCATGGTAGTTATCGAAATCGAGTCAGATGCATCGGCAAACATGAGCGAAACGGCGGCATTTGAGGAAGACGTCGTCGTCACGGCGTTGCAGGGGTTCTCGCTGGACGAGAGCCGGTCTTATACGGAGCAGGTGCACGTGCTGCTGCGCCACGCGATCGTGCGGGGCGCGCTGCCGCCGCACACCGCGCTGTCGGAGGCCGTGATCTCGACGACGATCAAGGTCAGCCGCACGCCCGTGCGCGAGGCATTCGCGCAACTGGCCGACGAGCGGCTCGTGCAGATCCACCGGAAGGTCGGCACGTTCGTCGCGCCGATTCCGGTATCGATCCTCGAGGAAGGGCGGTTCGCGCGCAGCACGCTCGAATGCGCGAACCACGTCGAGCTCGCGCAGAAAATCACGGCGGAACAACTCGCGGAGCTGTCGCGGATCATCGACGCGCAGCGCGCTGCGGTGGCCGCGCACGATGTCGAGGCGTTCTTCGAACTGGACGAAGCGATGCACGGCCGGATGTTCGCGTTCGCGGGCCGGCCGCACGTGTGGGAAATGCTGCAGCCGATGAAGCGCCAGTTCGACCGCGTGCGCTGGCTGCTGCTCGATCGCGTCGAGGATCATGCACGCCGCGCGCTGCAGGAGCACGAGCAGATCCTCGCGCATATCGCGTCGCGCAACATGGCGCTGCTCGGCGCATCGGTCGCGACGCACGTCGACCGGATCGGCTCGCATCTGCCGGACGTGCGCAGCCGCGCACCTCATTACTTTGTCGACTGAATCGCCCGCTGGAGGAGCGCAGTGAAAATCGAACGCTTGCAGACCATCGTCACGTGTCCGGGCCGGAACTTCGTGACGGTGAAGATCGTGACCGACGAAGGCGTCTACGGTCTCGGCGACGCGACGCTCAACGGGCGCGAGCTCGCCGTGCGCGCGTACCTGGAAGACCATGTATTTCCCTGCCTCGTCGGCCGCGACCCGCGCAACATCGAGGACATCTGGCAATACCTGTATCGCGGCGCGTACTGGCGGCGCGGGCCCGTGACGATGACGGCGATTGCCGCGATCGACATGGCGTTGTGGGACATCTTGGGCAAGCTCGCGGGCATGCCGGTTTACCAGCTGCTCGGCGGCAAGAGTCGCGACGGCCTGATGGTGTACGGCCACGCGAACGGGCGCGATCATGAGGAAGCGGTCGATGCGGTGCGCGCGCATATCGAGGCAGGCTTCCGTGCGATCCGCGTGCAGTCGGGCGTGCCGGGGCTCGACAAGGTGTACGGCGTCGGCAAGACTGCGGGTGCGTACGAACCCGCCGAAAAAGGCCTGCCGCCTGAAGAGCCGTGGGATACCGCGCTTTATCTGCGCCATACGCCGGACCTGTTTCGCAAGGTGCGCGACGCGGTCGGCGATGCGCCGCACCTGCTGCACGACGCCCATCACCGGCTTACGCCGATCGAGGCCGCGCGGCTCGGCCGCGATCTCGAGCCGCATCGTCTCTTCTGGCTGGAAGACGCGACGCCCGCCGAGAACCAGGACGCATTCCGCCTGATCCGACAGCACACGACGACGCCGCTCGCGGTCGGCGAAGTGTTCAACTCGCTCTGGGATTGCAAGGACCTGATCCGCGATCAGCTGATCGACTACATCCGCGCGACGATCGTGCATGCGGGCGGGATCACGCACGTGCGCCGGATCGCCGACTACGCGGCGATGTACCAGGTGCGCACGGGCTTTCATGGTGCGACCGACCTGTCGCCGGTCTGCATGGCGGCGGCCGTGAACTTCGGGCTGTGGGCGCCGAACTTCGGCATCCAGGAACTGATGCCGCACAGCCCGCTGACCGATGAAGTGTTTCCGCACAGCTACCGTTTCGAGGACGGTTATCTCGTGATGGACGACGTGCCGGGCCTCGGCGTCGACATCGACGAGACGCTGGCCGCGAAGTACCCGTACGAGCGCGCGTACCTGCCGGTCGCGCGGCTGCGCGATGGGTCGATGTGGAACTGGTGAGCGGCGAAGAACCGAAGGAGAGAACCGAAATGTTGAGCGTCGTTGTCGATCGTCCGAACAGCATGGGTGTGCGCGAGGTGCCGCTGCCCGTGCCCGCCGCCGGCGAAGTGCGCGTGAAGGTCCGCTATGCGGGCATCTGCGGGTCGGACCTGCACATCTTTCACGGCAAGAATCCGTTCGTGTCGTATCCGCGCATCATCGGCCACGAATTCGTCGGGACGATCGAGTCGGTCGGCGAGGGCGTCGACGCGGCGCGGCTCGGCGAGACCGTCGCGGTCGATCCCGTGATCAGTTGCGGGCATTGCCATGCGTGCACGATCGGCCGGCGCAATGTCTGCCGGCACCTGACCGTGCTCGGCGTGCATCGCGACGGCGGCTTCAGCCAGTACACCTGCGTGCCGGCCGGCAACGCATACCGGATTCCGGCGGAGATCGCCGACACCTGCGCGGCGATCGTCGAGCCGTTCGCGGTGGCCGCGAACGCGACGTCGCGCACCGGGGTGCTGCCGGGCGATGTCGCGCTGATCTACGGCGCCGGCACCGTCGGGCTGACGATCCTGCAGGTGCTCAAGCGCGTGTACGGCATCCGCGCGTTCATCACCGACCGGCTCGACGCGCGCCTGCAGCTTGCGCGAAAGTGCGGCGCGGCGGAGGACGAGATCATCAACACGAGCGTCGAGTCGTTACCGGACGCGCTGGCGCAGCGCGGCGTCGACGGTGGCCCGACGCTGATCTTCGACGCGGTCTGCCATCCGTCGATTCTCGAGGAGGCGGTGCGGATCGCCGCGCCGGCGGGCCGGATCGGCGTGCTCGGCTTCTCGTCGGAACCGTCGGCGATCGTGCAGGCGGAACTGACGAAGAAGGAACTCACGCTCGCCGCGTCGCGGCTGAATTGCGCAATGTTCCCGCAGGTGATCGACTGGATCGGCCGCGGGCTGATCCAGCCGGAGCATATCGTCACCCACAAGGTGGGTTTCCGCGACGTTGCGCAGGCGTTCGAGATGGCCGAGCAGCGGCCTGCCGAGAGCTGCAAGATCCTGCTCGATTTCGCGGGCGGCTGATACCGGTTCGCGCCGCCGGGCGGCCGGTGCCCGGCGTGCGTGTCGCGCGCGTCGTGTCGTGCGTCAGAACGACACCGTCGTCGTCAGCGTGACGAGCCGCGGCTCGCCGACCGCAACGATCAGGTTGTTGTTGCTCGACGGGTAGTAGGTCTTGTCGAGCAGGTTCTTCACGTTGAGCTGGAAGCGTGTCGGGAACTTGCCGATCGTCGTTTCGTAGGCCGCGAACGCGTCGACGGTCACGTAGCCGGGCAGCGTGAAACTGTTCGCGGTGTCGCCGGAGCGTGCGCCGACAAGGCGTGCGCCGCCGCCGAAGCGCCAGCGGCCGGGCAGGTTCGCGATCGCCGTGTCGTACACCGCGAACAGGCTGCCCGTGTGGCGCGCGACGTTGACGAGCGGCGTATTGCTGTCGCGATCGGTCGCGTTCGTATACGCATAGCTGCCGATCACGCTCAGGTGGCGCGTGATCTGCCCCGCGACGTCGAGTTCGATCCCGCGCGAGCGCGCGGTGCCGATCGTCGACGTGATGTCGCCGTTCGTGACCGCGACGTTGCGCTTGTCGATCTGGTAGACCGCGAGCGTGCCCGTGATCGCGGGCTTCAGGCTGAACTTGAGCCCGGCCTCGAGCACGCGGCCGTATTCCGGCGCGAGCGGCGCGGCGACGTTCGTTGCGACGTTCGGCTTGAACGAACGGCTCACGTTCGCATACGCGGTCAGCGCCGGCGTGAGCGCATACGCGAGCCCGAACTGCGGCAGCCAGACATTGCCGCGCGAGCGGTCGGCGAACACGAACGGCCGCCCCATCCCCGATTCCTGCTGCCAGTTTTCCCAGCGCAGCCCGCCGACCGCGGTGAGACGCTCGGTGAGCTTCACCGAGTCCTGCACGACCATCGAATACGCATGCACCACTGAACGCGAATCGCTTTGCTTCGGGTTGGGCATGCCGCCCGGTGCGAGCAGGCCGTACACGGGATCGTAGAGATTGAAGCCCGTCGTTGCCTTGCCGCGGATCGTGTCGCCGCGGAAGCTGCGCTGCCGCTCGTATTCGCCGCCGATGTAGATCGCGTGGTTCATCCCGGCAAGCGTCACGTTGCCGAGCAGGCCGAGCGTCGCGATCTGGTCGGAATCGTTGCGCCCGAGGTTTGCATCGGACGAGCGCGTCATTGCGCCCGTCGTGCTGTTGAACGAGTTGCCGCGGGTAATGTACTGGTCGTAGCGGTCGCGGCCCCAGCCGTAGGTCGCGCGCACGCGCCACGCGTCGGAGAAGCGGTGCTCGATGCGCGCACGCAGCGTTTCCTGGATGCCGCTGCTCTGCGACCACGCTTCCTCGTAGCGGCGATAGCGCAGCGCATCGTCGAGCTGGCCGTTCACGAGCACGGTGCCGCGATCGAACGGCGTCGTGTAGTCGACGTACTGGTAGCTGACGTCGACCGACGTGTTCGCGTCGTGCCACGACAGCGCGGGCGCGATCAGCGCGTCGCGCTGGCGGCCGAAGCTGCGCCAGTAGCGGCTCGTATCGTATTCGCCGGTCAGCCGGAACGCGAGCGTGCCGCCGGCGACCTGGCCCGGCTTGCCGAGCGGGCCCGTGAGATCGAACAGCGCGCTGCTGCCGCCGTGGCTCGTGCGCGACGCGGAGATCGAGCCGCCGAACGTGTCTTCCGGCTTGCGCGTGACGAGGTTGATCACGCCGCCCGGATCCTGCATTCCGTAGAGCAGCGAAGCAGGGCCCTTCAGCACTTCGACGCGGTCGATCGTCGCGAGATAGCTGTGCAGCACCGGCGTGCGCACGCCGTCGACGAGCACCGAGCCGTCGTTGTTCGATCCGAAGCCGCGCTTGGTGAACGCGTCGCGCGTGCCGCCGAGCGTGTTCGTCTGCGTGACGCCGCTGATGTTGCCGAGCACGTCGTCGAGCGAGCGCGCCTGCTGGTCCTGCATCACGCTGCTGCTGACCACCGCGACCGATTGCGGAATCTCCTTGAGCGGGCGGTCGCTGCCGCCCGCGATGCTGCTGGTGCGCGGCTGATAGCCGAGCGTCGGATCGACGGCCGCCGATGCGTTGACGCTGATGGCCGGCAGTTCGTGTTCGGCGGGCGTCGAGGGCGTCGATGCGGGTGTGGACGCGGATGTCGACGCAACGGATTCGGCGTCGGCGCGTTCGGCGGCCTCGGCATGCGCGCCGCTTGCGACGCAAAGAGTGATCAGGGCAGGCAGGCTCGTGCGCCACGGACGAAGGGTCCGGGCGCGGCGGGTTGTTCGACGGGATGGCATGAATCGATGCAGGACGGCGTGCTAAGGGTCGTGTCGCGGGCCGCAGCACTGCGCCGCAACCGGGATGCGGATGATATATGTAATGAGAATTATTTGCAATTGTAATGACGCGGTCGGCGGCGGGCGGGCCTTGGTTGCCGGGCCGTCGGCCGTCTGCTACCGTAGCGGCCAAAATCAAACGCAGTGAAATTCAATGAGAGCCGGGGGCCGCACCATGTCATCTTCCTGTCACGTCGCGTTCGGCGCGACGCAACGTACCGCACTCGACCTTGCGGGTGGTGAAGTGATCGCAGCCGTGTTCCGCCATTCGAACGATTAAAACGGAAGCGAATTCATCTGGCGTTATGCCGGGCAGCCGGCACCGCGCCGCTTTCAATCACTTCAACCGCCAAGCCTGACGGGAGACCACCCAATGAAAAAGATTTCCGCGCCGTTCGCGGCGGCCGCGCTTGCGGCGTGCGCGATGCTGGCGGGCGTTCACCAGAACGCCTGCGCCGCACCGGCGGACGAGCCCGCGATCGACGCGCATTACAGTGCCGTGATCGAGGCCTATACGCAGGACATGGCCGCCGCGAAGACGAAATACGACGGCAAGCGCCTCGCGTTCGTCGGCGCCGTGATCCGGATGGGCAGCGATCCGGGCGGCACGTACTTCGGCGCGCTGACGACCGACGGCGGGCAGTTCGACACGCATTTCGATGTGGCCGACCAGGCCGCGCTGAAGCCGAAATTTCCCGGCGGCGAGATCAAGCCGTTCACGGCGTCCGCGAATTTCCGCTTCAGCTGCGTGAACGAGGGCTATATCGACGCGCCGGTGCTGCCGGGGTTGAAGCTCTTGCATTGCCGGCTCGCCGATTGAGGTAGTGCGGGGGCCGGCGTTCAGAACTTCTGCTGGATGCCGGCCATCACGCCGAGTTGATTCATCCCGGTGCCGACCGTCCCGCCGGCGGCGACCGCGTTCGCGGCCAGCGTGCTGTTGAACATGTAGCCCGCCGACGTATAAACGGTCGTCCGCTTCGACAGGAAATAGCTCGCGCGGCCGACGAGCAGCGTGGCGTTCGTGCCGCCTTCGCTGTTTTCGCGACGCTGCAGGTAGCGTACACCCTGCAGGTCGAGTGCGAGGTAGGGCGTCGCGTAGTACGTGCCGCCGGCGAACACGATGTCGGCCTGCAGGTGTTCGGCCGCCGCGAGGTTGCGGCGGATCCACCCGGCGCCCAGTTTCGCGGGGCCGAACTTTACGTAGCCGGCGACGATGTCGCGCGTGTCGGTGTACGCCGGATTGTTCAGCGGCGCGAGCGCGCCGCCGCCGCCGCGCATCACGTCGTGCGATGCGGCCAGCCCGAAATTGCTCGCATCATAGGCGAGCATCGCCGTGTATTGACGACAGGCGACGATGTCGCCGGGCACCTGTCCGGCGCAGCCCGTCGCCGACGGTCCTGCCGGCCCGGCCGCGTCGCGGCCGAAACTGTAGGTGGCGCCGAGCGTCACGCCGTGGAACGTGCCCTTGTAGCCGATTGCATTGTCGCTGCGCGCGTTCGGCAGATAAGAGTCGAAATCCGCCATCGAATGAATCGACGGACCGATCACGTCGGCATTGGTCAGCACGATCATCGACATGTTCATCTGGCGGCCGAGGGTCAGCGCGCCGAAGGGGCTGTTCACGCCCACGTTCGCCTGCCGCCCGAACAGGCGCCCGCCGTAGTTCGGCGCGCCGGTGCCGGGCTGGAAGCCGTTTTCGAGCACGAAGAAGGCCTGGTAGCCGCCGCCGAGATCCTCCGTGCCTTTCAGGCCCCAGCGGGACGGCACCTCGCCGGTCAGCGTCGGCATCCCGGTGAACGACCCGCCGTGCGCGGCGTTGTTGTAGTAGGACACGCCGGTATCGATGATCCCGTACAGCGTGACGCTGCTTTGTGCGCAGGCCGGTCCGGCCAGCGCCATCGCCGTCGCGAGTGCGGCGCCCAGTTTCGTTTTCATGACTGTCTCCAAACAGTATGTAGATATGCTTATCGATTTTTTTAGTGCCCGGGACATGTCCGGGATACCGACGGGTGTCGGCAAGACTGCGGGCGTCGCGCGTTACGACATCGCCGGATCGCGTTGCCGGTGCGGTGCCGCGGCACGCGCGCCCGCCACGGCGACGGCGATCGCTGCGCCGACCATCGGCATGAGGAACGCGAGATAGAGATGAGGCACGGTCCAGCCGTCGTCCAGCAGCGCACCGACCGTCATCGGCGACAGGATCGCGCCGAGGCGGCCGATGCCGACCGCGAGGCCGATGCCGGTCGTGCGGATTTCGGCGGGATACGGCGTCGGCGACAGCGCATACATGCCGGCCACGCACGCATTGATCACGGCACCGAGGAGCACCGCGACGGTCATCCCGATGCCGAGGGAGCCCGTGTTCGCACCGAACACGACCATCAGTGCGCCGCCCAGCAGCAGCGTCGCGCCCAGCAGGTTGCGCAGGCCGAACCGCGTCGACAGCAGGCTGAAGAGCGAGGCGCCCGCAATGCCGCCGAGATTGAGCAGCACGCCGCCGGTCACGCCCTGCGACGCCGACAGTCCGGCCTGGACCAGCAGCTTCGGCGTCCAGCTCACGACGAAGTAGAAGCTGCCCATCACGAGAAAGAACGCGATCCACAGCGCGATCGTGCGGCGCGTGAGCGGTGCGCGCAGCACGGCCGTCCAGCTCGACGCGGGGTTCGCCGTGTCGATGGACGCAGTCGCAGCCGGCAGCGTGTCGATCGGCGCGCGCTTCATTCTCGCGAGGATGCGGTTGATTTTCTGCAGCGCGTTGTCCGGACGCCTCGCCAGCAGGAAGTCGAGCGATTCCGGCAGCAGCGCGAGCACCATCGGGATCGACATCAAGGTCAGGATGCCGCCGAACGCGAACACGCTGCGCCATCCCCACACCGACAGCAGATAGCCGGCGATGACTCCGCCGGCGGTGGCGCCGATCGCGTAGCCGGTCGACTGCATGCCGATCGCGGCGCTGCGCCATTTGTTCGATGCATACTCGCCGCTGATGACGGTCAGGCTCGCCAGCATGCCGCCGATGCCGAGCCCCGTATAGGCACGCGCGACCGCGAGTTGCAGCGTGCCGTGCGTGGCCGCGCAGGCGAGCATCCCGGTCGAGATCACGGCGAGGCAGAGCAGGATGATGCGGCGGCGGCCGACCCGGTCGGCCAGCGGCGCGATCAGCACCGAGCCGATGCCCATGCCGGCCAGACCGGCACTCAGCAGCAGGCCGATTTCCTTGCCGCTCAGTTTCCATTCGGCCGCCAGGTGCGGCGCGGCAAACGCGATGGCCAGCACGTCGAACCCGTCGAGCATGTTCAGCACGACGCAGGCTGCGACAGCCGTCGTCTGGAACGCGCTCATCGGCGATTCGTCGAGCGTATTGCGGATATTTGCGCTCACGTCAGAGATCCTTCATAAAAAAATAGTATGACTAATTGAATAGGATGAAATCGAAGCCGGCAGTAGCGAATGGGACGAAAGCGAAGGCGTGGGTTGACGGGCAACCAGGGAACGCCCGCCGCGACCGGCAGGCGTCGCTCGCGCGCCGGCGCGATGGTTACGCGGGTTCGGGTTGCAGCAGCAGCCGCTCGATCACGCGCCGTGCGCGATTGGGCCCCGCGTCGACGTGAATGTCGATCTGGTGGCGGCCCGGAAACCGCATCTGATTCCGGTATTGCGCTTCGATCACGGTCTTGTCCTCATCGAACGTCGCCGCGGATTGCTCGATGACCGTTTGCGCGACGCGTTCGACATCGTGTTGCGGATTGGTCGCGACGGTCCAGAAGTAGTGCGTCGTGGTGTCCGTCTCGGGCGTGATGCCGTGGAAGCCGCGCATGTGAAAGCCGCCGCGCGCCGGATCGAGCAGGTCGCCGGTGCCGGCGTCCATCGCGCCGGTCCAGATCCGGATGTGCGACACGTGGAATTCGATTTCCTGCCAGCGATCGACGCGGCCCGCGAACGGCCAGGCGGCGGTGTAGGTCGGTGGCGGGGCGGAATCCGGCATCCGGCGGACCAGCGTCACCGTGTCGCCGTCGGTGCTGACGCGGGTTTCCGCGCCCATGTGCAGCGGCGCGTTGCCGCCGATCGTTTTCAGATGGACATAGCCGAGGTGGCTCAGGTCCATCAGGTTGTCGTGAATCAGCTGATACGGTGCGTCGTAATGGTAGTTGCCGCCGCCGAACCGGTACTGCGGATCCGTGTGGAACGCGTAGCGCGGCGGCGCGCAGGTCGGCTGGGCGTGCGCGTCGGCACCGATCCAGATCCACACGATGGCGTCCTGTTCCTGCACCGGATACGACGTTACGCACGCTTTCGCCGGAATCCGGTCCTGGCCGGGAATCTCCACGCATGTGCCGCCGCGGTCGAACAGCAGCCCGTGGTAGCCGCAGCGCAGGCCGCGCGCTTCGAGCGAGCCGCACGACAGCGGCAGCGACTTGTGGCAGCAGCGATCCTCCAGCGCGCCGACTTCCCCGGACGGCAACCGGAACAGGACGACCGGGCGGCCGAGCAGGGTGCGGGCGACGGGTTTGTCCGTCAGTTCGGATGACAGCGCGGCGACCCACCATCGGTCGATAGGGAACTTGGCAGTATTGATCGGTGGTCGGGCATCTTGCTCCATTGATCGTCTCCGGTATTGTTGTTGGCCGCCGCGTGTCGGGCGGTCCGTCTACAGATCGAGTACCAGCAGGTCGGTTCGGGATCGCGAACAGCACGGCATGAACTGGTCGCCGGCCGCTTGTTCCGCTTCCGTCAGATACGAATCGCGGTGATCGGGCTCGCCTTGCAGCACGCGCGTCACGCAGGTCCCGCATACGCCTTGCTCGCACGACGTCAGCACGTCGACGCCGTTGGCCGCCAGCGCCGCGATGACCGTGCATTCGGCCGGCACGTCGATCACCTTGCCGCTGCTCGCGATCCGGACCTGGAACGCGCGATCCGCGCCGGACGTCGCAACCGCGCCGCCGAAGAACTCGTAGTGCAGCCGCTCGTCGGCCCAGTTGCGCTCGCGCGCAGCGTTCAGCACCGCATCCATGAAGCCGCGCGGGCCGCATACGTACAGGTGCGTGCCGTCAGGCGCGGCGGCGAGCACGGAGGCCAGGTCGAAGCGTTGCGCGGGGGCGCCGTCGTCGACATGGAAGCGGGCGCGGTCATTGAACCCGGCTGCGTTGATCCGCTCGACGAAGGCCATGCGATCGGTCGAGCGCGCGCAGTAGTGCATGTCGAATGGCATGCCGGACGAGAACAGCCGTTCCGCCATGCAGAGAATCGGCGTGACGCCGATCCCGCCCGCGAGCAACAGGTGGTGCGGTGCGTCGGGGGCGAGCGGGAATTGATTGCGCGGCATGCCGATCCGCACGGTATCGCCTTGCCGGACTTCGTCGTGAATGGCGCGCGACCCGCCGCGGCCCCCGGCATCGCGCAGCACGGCGATCTGATAGCGATCGCCGTGCTCCGGGTGATTGCACAGCGAGTACTGGCGCACGAGCCCGCCCGGCAAATGCACGTCGATATGAGCGCCGGCGTCGAAGCGCGGCAGTGGCGAACCGTCGTCGCTGACGAATTCGAAGCCGCAGATGTCGCGCGCTTCCTGCCACTTGCGGGCCACCCGGACCGTCAGCGTCGCGGCGCTCATGACGCGTCCTTGATGTGCGCGAGCGGAATCGCGGGCCGCTGCGGGTTCGACGCGCTTTCAGCGGCGAGCAGCCGTTCGATCACCTTGCGCGACAGCACGCCGCCGGCGTCGATGTTGAGCTTGAGCAGCTTGCGGTCCGGCCACTTCTCGAGGTTGAGCTGCTGGCGCTCGAGCATCTCGAGATCCTCGGCGAAGATCTTGCCCTGGCCTTCGCGGATCTCGGCGGTCAGCGCGTGATCGTCGGGCCGGAAGTTGCGCGCCATCCCCCAGAAGTACCAGATCGAGGTGTCCGTCTCGGGCGTGATGAAGTCGACCACGATCGACGACGCCTTCAGGTCGGCCGGCGCGTCGTAGCCGCCGTGGCCCGCATGCGCGACGCCCACTTCGATCATCACGTGGCTCGGCGGCGTGAAGCGGCAGATCTGCCAGCGGTCGACCGGCACGTCGTCGGCGAGGCCGTTGCCGCGCAGCGCCATCTTCCAGAACGGCGGCGGCATCACGTTCTGCATGAAGCGGCTCGTGACGACTTCGTCGCCGTGGCTGGTCGTCTTCGGCGGCGCTTCGTCGATTTCCTTCTGGCCGATGCTCGTCGCATGCACGTAGGTCTCGTGCGTGAGATCCATCAGGTTGTCGATCATCAGCCGGTAGTCGCAACGGATGTGATACAGGCCGCCGCCGTGCGCCCAGGCCGGATCTTCGGCCCACGACAGCGCGGGCAGCTTGCCGGGATCGGCTTCGGACGCATCGCCCGGCCAGACCCAGACGAATCCGTACCGCTCGACTACCGGGAAGCTGCGGATCGGCGGGAATCCGCCGACGCGCTGGCCCGGCATGCCGGCTGTCTTGCCGTTGCAGCCCATTTCCAGCCCGTGATAGCCGCACACGAGCACGCCGTCCCGCACGAATCCCAGCGACAGCGGCGCGCCGCGGTGCGGGCAGAAGTCCTCGAGCGCGGCGACCTGGCCGTTCGCCGCGCGGTAAAACACCATCGATTCGTTGCAAATCCTGCGGCCCAGCGGCTTGCCGTCGATTTCATCGGGCGTGCACGCCACATACCAAGCGTTCTTGAGAAACACGTTCATCGTCTCCTTCGGGGCGGTGCCGCTGGTACGCGGCAGTTCTTCATTCAGTGTGCTGAATGAGATTCAGTGTACTCATCGAGATTGGCCGGGGCAAGGCGAGCGGTATACTGGTTTTCCCGGGAAATGGCGCGAGGCAGCGCCATGCCATGAGCGCACGCAACAGCGTGCGCCGCCTACGTCATCGACTCATTCATGAAAAAAACGAATCCCGCCGACGCACCGGCTTTCCCGCTCGATCTGTACGACGAACCCGGGCACCTGATCCGGCGCGCGCATCAGATCGCGGTTGCGATGTTCTACGAGAAGCTGGGCCGGGACGTGACACCGGTGCAGTACGCGGTCCTGCGGATGCTGTACGAGTGTCCGGGGCTCGATCAGGTGACGCTCGCGCAGCGGGTGGCGCTCGACACGTCGACGACCGCGGATCTCGCGGTCCGGCTCGAAGCGAAAGGATTGATCGTCCGCGAAGTGCTGCCGCGGCGTCAGCGGCGCTTGCTGCTGACGCCGGCCGGCGTCGAACTGCTGACGCACCTGATTCCGTCGGTGCAGGAACTGCGTGCCGGCCTGCTCGACGGCATGGGCGAGGACGATTCGCAGGAACTGATGCGCCTGTTGCGCAAGTTCGTCCATTTGAACAACGAGCAGAGCCGCGCGCCGCTGCGGGTTGGCGAGGAGTCGTAGCGGCTGATTTCCGCGCGATGGAAGAGCAGATGCGGCAAGGCGGCAGCAGCTTCGCGCCGCCTGCCTGCATTACGGGCGTGACGCTTCCCCTTCCAGCCGCCGCACCGCTTCCGCGACCTCGTTCCTGAAGCGCACGAGCGCCGCCTGTTCCGGCGCGGGCGGCTGCACGGCGGCCCACAGCATGTCGACCAGCTGCGTGGCCATCGTTTCCGTATCGAGCTTGCGGTGCCCGAGGATCGCGTCCCACAGCACGTGCTCGATCGGCCCGAACACCATCGAGCGCAGCAGGCTCAGCGGCAGGTCCGCGCGGACCTGCCCGGCCGCCTGGCCGCGCGCGAGCACGTCCATCAGCGGCGCCGTATAGCGGCGCTGCAGCGCGGTGAGCTCGTCGCTCAGCGCATGCTGCTTCGCACGGCCTTCCGACAGCACCAGCGCGCACAGCCCCGTGCCGTTTACGAGCATCAGCCGCAGGTGGGTGCGCACGATGAACGCGAACTGCTGCTGCACCGACGCATCCTGCGGCATCCCGTGCTCGAACGCGGCGATGATTTCGTCGTACCAATCCGCGATGACGCGCGCGCACAGTTCACGCTTGCCGCGGAAGTAGCTGAACACCGTCGCCTCGGATACCCCCACGCGCTGCGCGATCTCGGCGGCCGTCGCATGCTCGTAGCCTTTTTCGGCAAACACTTCACGACCGGCGCGCAGGATGTCCTGCACGCGCTGCTGGGATTTGCGCCCGGCGGGCGCGCGCGGCGTGTCGGCGCGGTCGGCTTTGACGGTGGCGGTCATGGTGTCGGCGGTAGCGGCTGTCATGTCGGCATGATATCTGAGTGTCACTCAAAAAACTATTGACGCCGAACCGGGCGAGGCGCGAAACTGTGCAAAATTTACGCTGTATTGGTCAATGAATCGACGCATTCATTCGATTTGAGCGAAACTCAGAAATCGGTGCGTGCGACACACTTTCTGGAGACGGAGGAGACATGATCAACCTGCCCGGCGTGCAATTCATGCTCGGTGAAGACATCGAGATGCTGCGCGATGCCGTCGCGACGTTCGCGGCGAAGGAAATCACGCCGCGCGCGGCGGAGGTCGACCGCACCGACCAGTTTCCGATGGATCTGTGGAAGAAGTTCGGCGATCTCGGCGTGCTCGGCATGACGGTCGCCGAGGAGTACGGCGGCGCGAACATGGGCTACACCGCGCACATGGTCGCGATGGAAGAGATTTCGCGCGCATCGGCGTCGATCGGCCTGTCGTACGGCGCGCATTCGAACCTGTGCGTGAACCAGATTCACCGCAACGGCACCGAAGCGCAAAAGCAGAAATACCTGCCGAAGCTCGTGTCGGGCGAACACATCGGCGCGCTCGCGATGAGCGAACCGAATGCCGGCTCCGACGTCGTCAGCATGAAGCTGCGCGCCGACAAGCGCGGCGACCGCTACGTGCTGAACGGCACGAAGATGTGGATCACCAACGGCCCCGATTGCGACACGCTCGTCGTCTACGCGAAGACGGACGTCGAAGCGAATGCGCGCGGCATCACCGCGTTCATCGTAGAGAAGGGGATGAAGGGCTTCTCGGTCGCGCAGAAGCTCGACAAGCTCGGCATGCGCGGCTCGCACACGGGCGAGCTGGTATTCCAGGACGTCGAGGTGCCGGAAGAGAACATCCTCGGCCAGCTCAACGGCGGCGTGAAGGTGCTGATGAGCGGCCTCGACTACGAGCGCGCGGTGCTGTCGGGCGGCCCGACGGGCATCATGGCCGCATGCCTCGACGCGGTCGTGCCGTATATCCACGACCGCAAGCAGTTCGGCCAGGCGATCGGCGAATTCCAGCTGATCCAGGGCAAGGTCGCCGACATGTACACCACGTTCCAGGCGTGCCGCGCGTATCTGTACGCGGTCGGCCGCCATCTCGACTCGGCGGGCAGCGACCACATTCGCCAGGTGCGCAAGGACTGCGCGGGCGTGATCCTCTATACGGCCGAGAAGGCGACGTGGATGGCCGGCGAGGCGATCCAGATCCTCGGCGGCAACGGCTACATCAACGAATACCCGGTCGGCCGGCTGTGGCGCGATGCGAAGCTGTATGAAATCGGCGCCGGCACGAGCGAGATCCGCCGGATGCTGATCGGCCGCGAGCTGTTCGCGGAAACGATGTAACGCCCCACGTCACGCGAACGGAGCCCCGTCGATGCCGATCATCGAATCCAGACTGAACCCGCGTTCGGAAGACTTCCGCGCGAACACCGCGGCGCTCGAGGCGGTCGTCGCCGACCTGCGCGCGAAGATCGAACAGCTCGCGCAGGGTGGCGGCCAGGCCGCGCGCGACAAGCACCTGTCGCGCGGCAAGCTGCTGCCGCGCGAGCGCATCGCGCAACTGCTCGATCCGGGTGCACCGTTCCTCGAGCTGTCGCAGCTCGCGGCGAACGGCATGTACAACGACGACGCGCCGGGCGCGGGCGTCATCACCGGGATCGGCCGGATCGCGGGCCGCGAGTGCGTGATCGTGTGCAACGACGCGACGGTCAAGGGCGGCACCTACTACCCGATGACCGTGAAGAAGCACGTGCGCGCGCAGGAAATCGCCGCGGAAAACCGGCTGCCGTGCGTGTACCTCGTCGATTCGGGCGGCGCGAACCTGCCGAACCAGGACGACGTGTTTCCCGATCGCGACCACTTCGGCCGCATCTTCTTCAACCAGGCGACGATGTCGGCCGCGGGCATCGCGCAGATCGCCGTCGTGATGGGCTCGTGCACGGCGGGCGGCGCGTATGTACCCGCGATGAGCGACGAGTCGATCATCGTGAAGGACCAAGGCACGATTTTCCTCGGCGGGCCGCCGCTCGTGAAGGCCGCGACCGGCGAGGAAGTGAGTGCCGAGGATCTCGGCGGCGGCGACGTGCACACGCGCCTGTCGGGCGTGGCCGACCACCTCGCGCAGAACGACGCGCATGCGCTGTCGATCGCGCGCATCATCGTCGATCATCTCGCACCGAAGATCGCGCCGCCAGTGGCGCTGCGCGAGCCGAAGCCGCCGCGTTACGACGCGAAGAGCCTGTACGGCGTGATCCCCGTCGATACGCGCAAGCCGTTCGACGTGCGCGAGGTGATCGCGCGCATCGTCGACGATTCCGAGTTCGACGAATTCAAGGCGCGCTTCGGCACGACGCTCGTCACGGGCTTCGCGCACATCTGGGGCCATCCGGTCGGGATTGTCGCGAACAACGGCATCCTGTTTTCCGAATCGGCAGTGAAGGGCGCGCATTTCATCGAGCTGTGCTGCCAGCGCAAGATCCCGCTCGTGTTCCTGCAGAACATCACGGGCTTCATGGTCGGGCGCAAGTACGAGAACGAAGGCATCGCGCGGCATGGCGCGAAGATGGTGACGGCCGTGTCGAACGCGAAGGTGCCGAAGTTCACGGTGATCATCGGCGGCTCGTTCGGTGCCGGCAATTACGGGATGTGCGGCCGCGCATTCGGGCCGCGTTTCCTGTGGATGTGGCCGAACGCGCGCATCTCGGTGATGGGTGGCGAGCAGGCCGCGTCGGTGCTCGCGACCGTTCGCCGCGACGGCATCGAGGCGAAGGGCGGCGAGTGGTCGACCGACGAAGAGGAAGCATTCAAGCAGCCGATCCGCGACCAGTACGAGCGCCAGGGCCATCCGTACTACGCGAGCGCGCGGCTGTGGGACGACGGCGTGATCGATCCCGCGCAGACGCGCGACGTGCTCGGTCTCGGTCTTGCCGCATCGATGAACGCGCCGATCGACGATACGCGCTTCGGCGTGTTCCGGATGTAACGAGGAGAGCGGACGATGCGATACGAAACCATCAAGGTTAACGAAGCAAACCGCGTCGCGACCGTCACGCTCGCGCGTCCCGACGTGCGCAACGCGTTCAACGAGACGACGATCGCCGAGCTGACCACCGCGTTCGAATGGCTCGACGCGCACGAAGGCGTACGCGCGATCGTGCTCGCGGCGGAAGGCACCGCGTTCTGCGCGGGCGCGGACCTGAACTGGATGAAGAAGATGGCCGGGTACTCGGACGACGAGAACCGTGCCGATGCGCGCAAGCTCGCGCGGATGCTCGAGGCGATCCATCGCTGCGGCAAGCCGGTGATCGCACGCGTGCATGGCGACGCGTATGCGGGCGGCGTGGGCCTCGTCGCGGCGGCCGATATCGCGATCGCCGCCGACGGCGTGAAGTTCTGCCTGTCGGAAGCGCGGCTCGGACTGATTCCCGCGACGATCGCACCGTACGTCGTGCGCGCGATGGGCGAGCGTGCGGCGCGCCGCTACTTCACGACGGCCGAGGTATTCGACAGCGCGCGCGCCGCGTCGCTCGGCTTCGTTCACGACGCGGTGCCGGCCGACGCGCTCGACGAAACGGTCGCGAAGCTGGCCGCGACGCTCGTCGCGAACGGCCCCGACGCGGTGCGCGCGTGCAAGCGGCTCGTCGCCGATGTGGCCGGCCGCGCGCTCGACGCGACGCTGATCGAGCAGACCGCCGACTGGATCGCGCGGACCCGCGCGGGTGCGGAAGCGCGCGAAGGGATCGCGGCCTTCCTCGAGAAACGCACGCCGTCGTGGCGTGAATGACGTCGTCGTGATCCACCCTTTCCGGACGAAACCGAAGCCATGTTCGACAAGATTCTGATCGCCAACCGCGGCGAAATCGCGTGCCGCGTCGCCGCGACGTGCAAACGTCTCGGGATCGCGAGCGTCGCCGTCTATTCCGACGCCGATGCGAACGCGAAGCACGTGGCCGCATGCGACGAAGCCGTGCATATCGGCGGCTCGGCGGCCGCGGACAGCTATCTGCGCATCGAGCGCATCATCGAAGCCGCGCGCGCGACCGGCGCGCAGGCGATCCACCCCGGCTACGGCTTCCTGTCGGAGAACGAGGATTTCGCGCATGCGTGCGAAGCGGCCGGCATCGCGTTCATCGGGCCGCCGGTCGACGCGATCGCGGCGATGGGGTCGAAGGCCGCCGCGAAGGCGCTGATGCACGCGGCCGCCGTGCCGCTCGTGCCCGGCTATCACGGCGACGACCAGGACGCGGGCAACCTGCATCGCGAAGCCGACGAGATCGGCTATCCGGTGCTGCTGAAGGCCAGCGCGGGCGGAGGCGGCAAGGGGATGCGCGTGGTCGAGCGCTCCGACGATTTCCCGGCGGCGCTCGCGTCGTGCCAGCGCGAGGCCGCGAGCAGCTTCGGCAACGACCGCGTGCTGATCGAGAAATACCTGACGCGCCCGCGCCACGTCGAGGTGCAGGTGTTCGGCGACACGCACGGCAATACCGTCTACCTGTTCGACCGCGACTGCTCGGTGCAGCGCCGTCACCAGAAGGTGCTCGAGGAAGCGCCGGCGCCGGGCCTGCACGACGACGTGCGCCGCGCGATGGGCGAGGCGGCCGTCGCGGCCGCGCGCGCGGTCGGTTATGTCGGCGCGGGCACCGTCGAATTCATCATGACGGGCGACGCGTTCTACTTCATGGAAATGAACACGCGCCTGCAGGTCGAGCATCCGGTCACCGAGATGGTCACCGGGCTCGATCTCGTCGAATGGCAACTGCGCGTCGCGTCCGGCGAGCCGCTGCCGTTGGTGCAGGATGAACTGCGCGTGCAGGGTCACGCACTCGAGGCGCGCCTTTACGCGGAGAACCCTGCACGCGGCTTCCTGCCGTCCACGGGTACGCTGAAGCACCTGCGGCTGCCGGAGGGCGTCGAGTTCGACATCGGCGCAGCGGTGCGTATCGACAGCGGCGTGCGCGAAGGCGATGCGATCACGCCGTTCTACGATCCGATGATCGCGAAGCTGATCGTCCATGGCGCGGACCGCACGGCAGCGCTGGGCCTGATGCTGCGCGCGCTGCGCGCGTGCGAGGTGGTCGGCCTGCACACGAACGCCGCGTTCCTGCAGCGGATCGTCGCGTGCGAGCCGTTCGCGACGGCCGATCTCGATACGGGCCTGATCGAGCGCAACCACGACGCGCTGTTCGCACCGCAACAGCCGCCGCGCGCGACGCTCGCGCTCGCTTGCGCGGCGCTGCTCGCGCGCGAACGCGGCGCGGCCGCACCGGGTGCATCGCCATGGGGCGCGCTGCCGGACTGGCGACTGAACGGCGGTTATCGTCGCACGCTCGAATGGCATGCGGTCGACCGCGACGCGGACGTGACCGTCGCGTACGAGGACGACGGCGCCGTTGCGCGCATCGCGGCCGGCGACGCGGCCCCACAGCCGTTCGCGTGGACGCGCGGCGCAACGCCGCTCGATTTCGATGTGACGCTCGGCGGCGTGCGCGGCAGCGGCCGCGTGTATGCGGACGGCGACACGTTCCATGTGTTCACGCAGGGCGCGGCCGAGACGTTCGAATGGCGCAACCTGCTCGCGCATGCGGGCGACACCGAACAGGGCGGCGGGCGTTTGACCGCGCCGATGCCCGGCAAGGTGATCGCGGTGCTGGTCGAACCGGGCCAGAAGGTCGAAGCCGGCACGCCGCTGATCGTGATGGAAGCGATGAAGATGGAGCACACGATCGGCGCGCCGGGTGCGGGCGTCATCGCGGAAGTGCTGTACGGCGTCGGCGACCAGGTCGCGGATGGCGCGCAGTTGCTGATGATGGCGGAAGGCTGATCGACGCTTTCGCCGTGCGCGGGCCGGCGGCTGCCGGCCCGTGAAAACCGCTTCGCGAATCACCGCACGCAGGTGGTTGCGACAGGTACTGCTTCGATTGCGTCGACACGCCGGCGCCGCACGAATCTTTCGATCGAATTACGTTTTGCCGGCGAAATCCATACTTCCGTCGAACGCGTGGCCCGTTGCGCCACACCCTCCCGCCGCACGTCCATCTCCACTCGACACCGTCGTGTAACAAGTCGAACATAGCATCTCGCCGTCGATATGACCGGCGCGGGCTCGCGTCCGTGTCACTTCATCACGTCCACGGAGATACGTTATGCGAACGTCGGCCCTACGGCCTTTCGCGGTCGCCGGCCTGGTCGCGCTGATAGCACTCCTCAGCGCCTGCGGCGACGACCTGAATGCAGACCCTGCGCCCGTCGCACAGCAGAAGGCCGCCTGCGGCGGCGGCGCCGTCGCCACCGCGCAGATGCGCTGCCCGCCGGGTTTCACCGCGCCCGCATCGTCGCCCGCTTCCTGATACCGGTCGTTCCAACCAGAAATCCAATCGAGAGCAACCAGCATGACCACTCATTCGCGACGCGATTTTCTGAAGTTCTCCGCCGGCCTCGCCGGCGCGACCGCCGCCACCGCACTGCTTCCCGAATCGATTCGCAAGGCGCTTGCGATCGAGCCGAATACCGTGACGGGCACGATCCAGGATGTCCAGCACATCGTCGTGTTCATGCAGGAAAACCGCTCGTTCGACCACTATCTCGGGCACCTGAGCGGCGTGCGCGGCTACAACGACCGCTTCCCGGTCACGCTGCCGAACGGCAAGCCGGTCTGGTTCCAGCCGCGGCAGGAGGACAAGGCGAGCGTGATCGCGCCGTTCCGCTACGACACGACCAACCCGGGCGTGAACGCGCAGTGCATCGGCGGCCTGCCGCATACGTGGGCGACGACGCACGGCGCGATCGACAACGGCCGCGCGGACCAATGGGCGGTACAGAAGTCCAACATGACGATGGGTTACCACGTCCGCGACGACATCCCGTTCCACTACGCGCTCGCGGATGCGTTCACGGTGTGCGACAACTATTTCTGCTCGATCCCGGGCAACACGCACCCGAACCGCATGTACCTGATGACGGGCATGGTCGATCCGCTCGGCACGGGCGGTGGCCCGCTGCTCGACAACACCGACTACATCGACAACCAGTTCGACAAGATCAAGTTGCCGCCCTTCAGCTGGACGACCTACCCGGAGCGGCTCGAACAGGCCGGCATCTCGTGGCAGGTCTACCAGCAGGGCACCGGGTTCGACAACTTCACCGGCAACTACGGCACGAACATGCTGGCGTGCTTCGACAACTTCGTGAATGCGCCGGCCGGTTCGTCGCTGCAGACGCGCGGGATGAGCACGCGCCCGATCACGCAACTGAAAGCCGACGTGCAGGCGAACGCGCTGCCGCAGGTATCGTGGCTGCTGCCGCCCGCCGCGTATTCGGAACACCCGAAGTTCACGCCGCTGTACGGCGCCTACTACCTGTCGACGATCCTCGATGCGCTGACGTCCAATCCCGACGTGTGGAGCAAGACCGTCCTGCTCGTCATGTACGACGAGAACGACGGCTTCTTCGACCATGTCGTGCCGCCGCAGGCGCCGACGCTGCCGGGATCCGGCATGAGCACCGTGGACGTGTCGCTCGAGCGGCACAACGTCGTGACCTCGACGCAGACCGGCACGTATACCGCCGACAACCTGCCGTACGGCCTCGGCCCGCGCGTGCCGATGTTCGTCGTGTCGCCGTGGTCGAAGGGCGGCTTCGTCTGCTCGCAGGTCTTCGATCACACGTCGGTGCTGCAATTCATCGAGAAGCGCTTCGGCGTGATGGAAACGAACATCTCGCCGTGGCGCCGCGCGATCTGCGGCGACCTGACGTCGGCGCTCGATTTCTCGAAACCGGATGCGACGCTGCCGACCTTGCCGAGCACGCAGGCGTATGTCGCGCAGGCGGATCTGCAATGTTCGCGTGCGTCGTCGCAGACCGCGCCGGCCAGCACCGCGCAGCAGGTCGTGACCGCGCAGGAGCCCGGCACGCGGCCGGCGCGCGCGCTGCCGTACGAACTGCACGTCACCGGCCAGCTCGGCGCGCAAGGCTACGCGCTGACGTTCGCGAATACCGGCACGCAAGGCGCGCACTTCTGGGTCTATACGGGCGACGCCACCGCGATGCCGCGCCGCTACACGGTCGAAGCGGGCAAGCAGTTGACCGATACGTGGGCGCTCGACGCGAACGGCAGCTACCTGGTGAGCGTCTGGGGGCCGAACGGCTATTTCCGGCGCTTTGCGGGGTCCGCAGCCGCGGACGCCGCCGCGAAGCCTGAAATAACCGCGTGCTACGACGCCGCGAACGGCGACGTCTACGTGACGTTCGCGAATGCGGGCAGCAGCGCGCTGACGGTCACGGCGACCGATGTCGCGTACGGCGGGGCGGCGCGCACGCTGACGATTCCAGCGGGGCAGCGCGTCGAGGCGCACTGGGATCTGTCGTGCAGCAGCCACTGGTACGACCTGCAGTTCGCGGTTGCGGGAAATGCGGGCTGGATGCGCCGCATCGCGGGGCACGTCGAGACCGGCAAGGCTAGCATCACCGATCCGGCTGCTGTGGCGCCGACGATTTCGGCGATCTGACGGCAACCGGCGCGCGCCGTCGGCTGGTTGGAGCCGGCCGGCGCATGCGCATGCGATGTCGAGGTGGTGGCATCAGGGCAGCAGCCCGTCGTCGTGCGCCATCATCAGCGCACGCATCGCGGACCACGTCCCGTAGTAATGCACGATGTAGCTGTCCGCGCGGCGAAACAGCCAGGGCGTGTTGAAGCTGGCGAAATCGGCCACGCCTTCGCCGTGCAACTGCCCGTCACGCTCCATCGCGCGAATGAAATGCAGCTGGTTGCCGGAGGATCGCATAACCGGTTCGCGGATTTGCGTGCGCCAGCCCGGTGCTAACCATCCATGACAGTGCGCCCGCCGGTGATTCGCTAGAATGCCCGATTGCCGCCTCAGCTTGACGTGGGCGGCGCTTCGCGCGCTACACTGCGTTCATTCCATTCCCATCCAACCTCCCATCCCGCCGACGATGACGTCTCCTGTCCTGAACGGCCTGCGCATCGGTATCACGATCGGATTGCGTGCCCCCGACGAAAGCCTGTGGATCAACGGCATCAAGCAGAACGCGCTGTTTCTCGCGAAGCTGCTGATGGCGTCGCCGCACGGCTACCGCGTGACGCTGGTCAATACGACCGACGTGCCGCTTACCGACGCGCTGCCGTGGGATCGCGCCGTGTACGATACCCGCGCGTTCGCCGACATGAAGGATTCGCTCGACGTGGTGATCGAGCTCGGCGGGCAGATCGACGGCGAGCAGACGGCCTACCTGAAAGCGCGCGGTGCGAAACTCGTCAGCTATTGCTGCGGCGTCGAGTACATCAACGCAATGGAGTCGATGCTGTTTGGCCGGCGGCTGTGGGATTCGCTCTTCATCAATCGCGGCTACGACGAGGTGTGGGCGATTCCGCAGATCGCGCCGTCGTCGCTGCCGTTCCTGCAATCGCTGCGCCGCTGCCCGGGGCGCGTCGTGCCGTTCGTGTGGGATCCGATGTTCCTGAGCGCACGCGCGCAATCGCTGCCGGAGCACGGCGAATACCGGCCGCGCAGCGAGCCAGGCAAGCGACTGACGGTAATGGAGCCGAACCACAACGTCGTGAAGTTCTGCGTGTATCCGATGCTGATCATCGACGAGGCGTATCGCCGCGCCCCCGATGCGATCTGCTTCACGCACGTGACGAACGCCGATCGCCTCGCGCACGACAGCCCCGAGTTCGTGATGCTGATGAACTACCTGGACATCGTGCGCGCGGGCAAGGCAAGCTTCGTCGGGCGCTTCGATACGCCGCTGTTCCTGGCCGACCTGACCGATATCGTCGTGTCGCATCAATGGTCGAACCCGCTCAACTATTTCTATTTCGACGTGTGCTGGCAGGGCTATCCGCTCGTGCACAACGCGAGCCTCGCGCCCGATCTCGGCTACTACTATCCGGACAACGATGTACAGCAGGGCGCCGATGCGCTGCTGCGCGCGCTGCATACGCATGACGACGACTGGGAAGCGTACACGCGGCGCCAGCGCGACATCCTCGGCCGCTACACGTCGGCGAATCCCGCGCTCGTCGCCGAATACGACGTGCTGCTCGCGAACCTGATCGGGGCGACGGCCGCATAACGCCCGTTTTTTCGAGGCGCTTGCCCGCTGCGCCGGCGGCCGCCATCGGGGTTGTCCCACCCTAATGTCTGACGAATTGATGCCGTTAAAAAAGAAACCGTCGAGCCCGTTCGGGTCGACGGTTTTTGAAGGCACGAATTTGACGGCTCCGAGGGAAGTCCGTCGAAAACAAGTTTATAGGTTAACAAGTCGGAAAGATTGTTAAATTAGGTTCGATCGATAATCATCATATAATTAAAATTGGTATTATTGATTCGAGGTGATTTGATTCTGTTTTGAAGTTAAATAATTTCGTTTGAAAACGGAAAATTGCATGCTGCGGCGATCGAATGATCGCGCGGCGGCAGGTTTTCTGCGGATAATGGCCCCGGGCAACCGGCCACGGCGGTGGGCTTGGCATCGAGTGCGGGCGGCGCTTCATGCACCGGCATTTATCTGATCAATTGAGAAATTCTCGATTTTGGATGCTGGCATATCGCGGAAAACCGATTCGGATGAAGTTGTTTAGACGAAAAAGACAAACGGTTTCCGGATTGGGTTTCCGTAATTCGCGTTGTGTAACCTGTCGCACTGTCGGTGTCGTGCGTGCATGGTGTATTCCCAGTAGTTGAATATCGTTGAAAATATCGAATTTGACGGCGCGCCGAAGCGATAAGTACGCTCCCGGAAAAGATCGACATAACAGGATGGGCCGGGTAGGCGGCGGAGCGCGTCATGGTCGGTTCGCTCCGCATGTTTGTTGAGGTCGAGCCGTCTTCGGCGGCTCGCCATTTGCCGGAGCGCCGGATGAATGCGGTCGAAGCTCGCCTGGAGGCGAATCGGGAAGCGAATCGTGACGAAATCGATCTCGTGTTCGGCGCCCCCGACGATCATCCCGACCTCGCGTCGGTACGCAGTTTCGTGGAAAGCCGGCTCGGGTTCGCGCACGAGCCGGTGTGCCGATCCGACCTGTCGGGCGGCGTGCTGTACCAGGAATGCCTGGCGCGGTTGCGCTGGGGCGAGCGCGACGTGCTGCCGCCGGTCGCGTTCCTGCCGCGCCTCGAGGCGCTCGGGCTGATGCGCTGGTTCGACCGGCTCGTGGTGAGCCGGACGATCGACGGGCTGCGCGCCGATCCGGGCGCCGTCTACGGGTGCAACGTCGCGGCGGCGAGTGCGGTCGTCGACGATGCGTGGCTCGCGATTTTCAGGCGGCTCGAGCGCGAACCGTCGGTCGCGGCGCGTCTGGTGGTCGAGATCACGGAGACGGGGCCGCTGAATCCCGTCGCGGGCCGGTCGTTCGTGAACCGCTTCCGGCAGGCCGGATGCCGGATCGCGATCGACGATTTCGGCGTCGGCTTCAGCGCCTTGAACAATCTGGTGGTCGGCAATCCCGACATCGTGAAGCTCGACCGGTCGGTCCTGTCGATGATCAAGCGCAACGCGATCGGGCGCTACCAGTTCCGCAGGCTGATCGCGTTCGCCCATGAAGGCGCGCGGCACGTCGTCGTCGAAGGCGTGGAGAACGAGATCGACCGGCAGATCATCGTGGATGCCGGCGTCGCATGGGCGCAGGGCATTCGTTTTACATGGCGGCCGCCGGCCGCCGCGTGACGGCGCGGGAACAGGCGGGCGGCATGCGTGATGCGCGCCGGAGTCGGTTGGGGCCGGCGCGTGGCCGGGATGAATCGCAAAAGGGGCGTGGGCATGGCGGAGACGAAGACCGGAGGCGGAACGGGCACGCAGGCGACCGATGCGTGCGACCTGGTCGCGCTCGCCGAGCTGGCCGACATGCTGTGGCAACTGGGTGCCGAATCGACCGATGTGCCGATCGACGTTGCACCGTATCTCGACGGCCTGAAGGCGGTCGCGCGCCGTATTCAGCGGATGACGCTGCTCGACGCCAACGGCCGCGAGCTGGCGGCGCGGCACTATTACGCGGGCGTCATCGCGGGCGCGTGCGGCGACGATTCGGCGATCGCGCGCGGCGTGTCCGACAGCCTCGTGAAGCAATCCGGCGGCGCAAGCCGGCCGGCGGCTCGTTGCTTCGCCATGCTCGCTCGCACGGGGCGGCGGCATGGCCGCGCATTCGCCGCGCAAAGCGGCGACCGGGTGCTGGTGTAGCGCATCCGGAGTGCGTACGGGCCGGCATGCGGCCGGCTTCGACATCGTCCGGGCGCGATCAGCCTGCCGCCCGGACGCTCAACAAATCGATCGATCCATTCCGACGCCGCCGAGCACGAGCGCCATCGCGCGGTCGATCGCGTCGTATGGGCAGGGGCGTGTGCGAATGCGGTCAGCCGAGCGCGCGGCCGGCGAACAGCTGCTGGATCTGCGCGGAATACGCGCGGACGTTGTGTTCGGCGAGCGTGTCGACCTGGTGCAGGCAGCGGCGAGCGGCCGCCGCATAGCCGTCGAGCCGCGCGTCGTGCGTTTGCGCGGCGGTCGCGATCGCGCGCGCCGCGTCGAAGATCTCGAAGTCCGGGTAGTAGTAGCCGACGTCGCGCAGGAACGGCGAGTTATGCACGAGCGGGTAGTTGCCGTACAGCGCGTCGTACAGCAGGTAGTTGAGGCCGTTTTCCCAGTGATGCGACACGACGATGTCGGTGTGATGCGCGGCCCACGCGACGAACGGCGCGCGCACGTCGGCCGTCGCCTTGCCGTCGCGCACCATCTCGAGCCCGAGCGCGAGATGCTTGAAGGCGACGTTCTCCTTCTTGTCGAACGTGTTGGTCATGTACACGTGCTCGACGAGCTCCGGATGCTCGACGTAGCACGCGTTCGCGGCGAGCATCGGCACGATCGAACTCTTCACGACGTTCAGGTTCGGTTCGAAGAACGCGATGCGCTTTGCCGGGCCGTGATTCCGGTAGCCGAAGCGGGCCTTCAGTTCGGGGTCGGCGTCGAGGCTGCGCTCGATGAAATACGGCGACCAGATATGCGGCAGCTCGATCACCGGCGCGCGATACACGGCCTGGAAATAGGCCGCGCAAGTATGCATGTGCTGCGGGTTGGTCCAGATCTCGTCGAACTGCACGCGGTGCGGGTTCGGCCGCCAGTCGTTCTTCTCGAAGTTGATCGTCTCGACCGCGATCACGTAGTCGTTGCCGAAGCGGTACGACACGCACTTGCCGCTGCGACGGCGCACGACGTCCGTGTGCGACGGGTCGACGAACGCGTTCATCTCGATCAACAGGTCGGTCTGGTGGACGACCGACGACAGCGGCCGCAGCGCGTCGCCGAACGCATCCATCATCAGCGCCTGCGGATAGTCGGTGACGCCGTCGTCGTGCGCGAGCCACACCTCGCCGATCAGTGGCGACTGCTTCAGCAGCATGTACAGGTACACGCAATGCTGGTTCGCGCCGTTGTACCAGATCGACTGCGTCGCGTCGCGCTGCACGTTCATCGTTATCGCGACATTGAGTTTCATGGCGGCTCCGTAAGGCGGGCGGCGCGCGGCTTACTGCACGGCGCCTTGCGACTGGCGCGGCACGTAGCCCGTCAGACGCCAGCGGCCGTCGTCGTCGAGGCGAAAGCTCAGCTTCTCGAACACGGTCGCGCCGTTCGTCAGCGTGGTTGCATAGTCGACGTTCGCGTAGAGCCCGTCGGGCATCGCCGATACGTTCGTGTAGCGGATGCGCGTGATCTGCGCCCAGCCGCGATGGTTGACCGTACCGACGGACTGGCGCGCATGCTGCATGTCGGCCGCGAACTGGTCCTGTTTGATGCGCGCCTTCACGAACGCGGCGGCGTCGCTCCACACGGCGCCGTACTGGCCGGCGTCGAGCTGCCTGAACACTGCGTCCGAATCGCGGAGCAGCGTGTCGGCCGATTCGCCGGCGGATTGCGCGTGCGCGCCGATCGCGATCGAAGCGACGGCGCAGCCGATCATCCATTTGGCCCGGGTGAGGGGCGGGCGTGCGTTCATGTCGGGGTCCGGAAAGGGCGGCGCGTCACGCGTCGCGATAGAGGGTGGCGATCGCGTCCGTATAGGCGGCGACGTTCGCGGGGTTGTAGATGCTGACCGAGCTGAGCACGTGCTTCGACTGCTCGCGGTACGCTTCCAGGTTCGCGTCGTGTTCGGCGAACGCCTGCAGCAGCGCGCGGCCGCCGGCCTGGCAGTCGAAGTCCGGATAGAAATACCCGGCCTTGCCGAGGAACGGTGAGTTGTGGATCAGCGGATAGTCGCCGTACAGCAGTTCGTAATACAGGTAGTTCTGCGCGTTTTCCCACGTGTGCGACACCACCGCATCGCCGTACGCGGCCATGAACTCGTACACCGCATAGCGGCTTTCGAACGTCGTGATGCCATGATTCACGATGTCGAGGCTCTTCGCGAAGTGGACGAAGGTTGCGTGCTCCTTGATGTGGATCGTGTTGCACACGCGCACGAATTCAAGGAATTTCGGATCGGCGCGGTATGCCTCTTCCGTGACCAGCATCGGGATGATGCTCGTCTTCACCATGCAGATGTTCGGCTCGAACATCGTCACGCGCCAGCGCGGCTTGCCGGGCCGATAGCCGTACGACAAACCGGCGCCGAGCGTCGCGCGCGCCTTGTCGAACAGCATCGGGTGCCAGATGTGCGGGACGATCGTGACCGGTGCACGCAGCCCCGTCTGGTAATAGTGCAGGCACGAGCGCTCGAATTCGGGAATCGTCCACACCGCGTCGTACGGCGCGCCCGAGAACAGGAAGCCCGACGGCTTGTTGAACATCGCGCGTTCGATGTCGATCACGTAGTCGTTGCCGACCCGCATCGTGACGACCTTGCCGCCGCGCTCGCGGAACGCGCGCAGGTAGTCCGCGCCGAACTGCGCGCTCATTTCGATCAGCACGTCGCAGCGTTGCAGCGCTTCGTCCATCGACAGCAGCGGCACGTCCCATTCGCCGAGCATCATCTGCGGATCGGCGACCTGTTCGCCGCCGTTCACCATCACGGCTTCTGCGACGAGTGGCGACTGGCGCAGCAGCAGGATCAGCAGCAGGCAGTTCTGGAAGATGCCGTTTTCCCACAGCGACTGGCCGGCGCCGCGGACGAACAGCGACACGCCGACGACGAGACGTTTGCCCTCGCCGGGCGCTTGACGGGCATTGGAGTCCGACATGCGTATGCTCCGGTTCAGGCGACCAGACGCGAGACGAACGCGTCGAGGTTCGCGGGGTTGTCGATCGAGACCGACTGCAGCAGCCGGCCGGCCTTCGCACGGTAGTCGTCGAGGCGTTCGTCGTGATGCAGCCACGCTTCGAGCAGCGCGCGGCCGCCCGCGGCCGAGTCGAAGTCCGGGTAGTAATAGCCGGCGTCGCCGAGCAGCGTCGAGTTGTGGATCAGCGGATAACCGCCGTGCAGCACGTCGTAGTACAGGTAGTTCTGCCCGTTTTCCCAGTGGTGCGACACGACCGCGTCCGCATGGCGCGCCATGAAGCCCGGCAGGTCGATGCGCGGTTCGAAGGTCGCCTTGTGCTGGCGCACGAGATCGAGGCTGTTCGCGAAGTGCACGAAGGTCGGATGCTCCTTCATGTGCATCGCGTTGACGACGAACATGTGTTGCACCGCGTCCGGCCGCGCTCGATAGAACTCGTCGCACGCGAGCATCGGGTAGTGGCAGGACTTGACGACCGAGATGTTCGGCTCGAGCATCGCCAGGCGCCACGGGCGGCGGCCGGGCCGATAGCCGAACGTCGCGCCTTCGCTCGCCAGCGCGGCGATGCGGCGATCGAGGAAGTACGGCGACCAGATGTGCGGCATCAGGTGCACCGGCGCGCGCAGGATGGTCTGCAGCATCGGCGCCGCGGTCTTGTCGTATTGCGGCAGCAGCCACACTTCGTCGAACGGCGCGCCGTTGAAGATATGCCCCGACGGTTTTTCGAAGATCGGGGTTTCGCACAGGCCGGCATACACGTGCCCGCAGAAGAACGCGGCGATTTTCTTGCCGAGCGCCTTCATGTGCCTGAGCCATTCGACCGGCAACTGCGCGCCCATTTCGATCACGACGTCGAGTTCGTGCGTGACGTCGGCGGGATTCACGAGCGGGATGTCGAGGCCGTCGAGTTCGAGGCCGGCCGGCAGTGCGTTGGCGTCGCCGCCGTTCAGGAAATAGACGGGGCCGACGCGATCCGAGCGCTTGAGCATCATCGCGAGGAACGCGATGTTCTGGTGAATGCCGTTTTCCCAGATCGCCTGGCCGTCCCGCGCAAACAGCGAGATGCCGACGGCCGGGCGTTGCTTGCGGGTGCCGCCCGAGGCGGCTTCATTGATGTCCGTCACCGGTTGGTTTCCTCTGCGGCGTCGTGCGTCCGGGCATGGCGTCGAGCGTCTGGCCCGGAAGCGGCGCGCCGTGGATTGTCATGGTTGCATTCGCGCCGGTGCGCCGCGGCACGCGAATCGGGCGACGTGGTTCGCGAGGGCGGCAGCCGGATTCCGGCGTGTCGTCGGGCACGCCTGGCACGGCGCGCGATTCGGGCAGGCTGCCCCTGCGACTGTCTGCGGCGATTGTGGCACGGAAATCGCCGGTTTGTGGAGGGGCGTGACGAACTTTGACATAGCCGGCGGCCAGCGGAAACGGGGCGCCGACGCAGCGGCGCCCGCGTCGATCGGCGGATGTCCGGCGCGGCGCTGGCGGCCTGCCGGATCGGCCGCCGCGCGCGGCGGTCGCCCGCTCAGTGCTGCAGCGTGATTTCGACGCGACGGTTGCTGGCACGGCCTTCGGGCGTCGCGTTGGACGCGACCGGATCGGCCTTGCCGCGGCCCGTGACCGTCAGCGTGTCGGCCTTCAGCCCGTGCGCCTTCAGATAGGCGGCGACGGATTCGGCACGGCGCTTCGACAGCGCAAGGTTGTAGTCGTCGCTGCCCACCGTATCCGTAAAGCCGGTGATCGTCACCTGCGAGTACGTGCGGTCCGCGCGCTCGCTCAGCAGCCGGTCGAGCGATTCGCGTGCGGTCGGTGCGAGCGTCGCGTGGTCGGTCGCGAACAGCGCGTCGCCCGACAGGTTCACGTGTTCGACGGTGGCAGGCGCAGGTTCGGCGGCCGAGGCCGCAGCCGCTTCGGCCGGCGCGGCGCCGCACTGGAAGACCAGCGTCGCAGGATCGGATTTGTCGCGCAGCGCGCGGGCCGAGTCGACGGCACGCACCGGCTGGTCGCCGCAGATCTTGCGGGCGGCCTTCATGCAGGTCTGCGGGCCGGACAGCAGGCCGTGGCAGTCCACCTGGAACGTGCGCATGCCGTCGCGCGGTTGCAGTTCGGAGGCGCTGAAGGTCGGGCCGGATGCGGTCGAGCACGCGGCGAGGGCCATTGCGGAAAGCGCGAGCGCAAAAGCGAGTTTGTTCACGGTTACGTCCTCAAAGCTTGGGTTGACAGAAGCCGGCCGCGGGCTGCGCGGCCGGCTCGTCCTGCCGTCGGGGCCGCCGCGGGCCGGCCGGCTGGCGAGCCGGGCGACCTGGCGGCGCGACGCGTTACTTCCACTGGTACAGCATGCCGGCGCCGATCACCTTCTGACCGCCGCTGAAGCCGCCGTTGATCGACGCCTTCAGGTTCTCCGTGATGCGGGCCTGCATGTTGACCGCCATCGCCTTCTGGCCGAGGAAGGTCGACGTGCCGATACCCATGCCGAAGTTGGCGTCGCGATCGAGCTGCGGGATCGACGCCATCGCGCCGACGGCCGCGATACCCTGCTTCGCCATCTGGTCGGTCTGCTGCAGTTGCGAACCCAGCGAGTTGATCTGCGCCTGCTGGCCCGACAGTGCCGTCGACAGCGTCGTCTGCACCTGCGTCAGCTGGTTCACGTTCACTGCGTCGGTGCCTTGCGTACCCGGCGCGACGTTCACGATCTGGCGCTGCTGCGTGTCGCTGCCGACCGAGACAACGTTCTGGCGGCCGCCATCCGTCGAATTCGCGCCGATCGCCACCGAGTTCGAGCCGGCGGTGACGGTCGGGTGATCGCTGCCGGTGCCGTTCATGTCGGCGGCGACGCCGTTGGTATTGATCGCGCGCGTCGTGTTGTTGTTGAGCGTCGTCGACAACTGGTTCAGCGTGTTGTTGATGTTCGTCACGCCGGTCGACAGCGAGGCGACCGTGCTGTTCGTCGAGCTCAGTCCGGTGGACAGCGAACCGATGCCGGTCGACGTCGACGTGGACAGCGACGACACGTTGCTGTTCGTCGCGCTGAGGCCCGTCGACAGCGAGCTGATCGCGGTCGAGGTCGACGTGGACAGCGACGTGAGGTTGCTGTTCGTCGAACTGAGACCCGTGGACAGCGAGTTGATGCCGGTCGACAGCGACGCGACGTTCGACGCGGTGGACGTCGACAGCGCGGTGACCGCGTTGTTCGTCGCGTTGAGCTGGCTGCCGTTGATCGCGTCCGTGCTGCTGGCCGAGACCCGGCCGGCGGCGACGTTCGTGATCTGGCGTTCCTGGCCCGGCGCGCCGACGCTCACCACGCCTGCCGGCGAGCTGCCCGCGAAGAGGTACGTGACACCGCCGATCGTGGCGCTCGACGTCGGGTTCGCGGCACTCGTGACCGAGTTCGCACCGAGCGCGATCGAGTTGGCGACGTTGGCTTGCGCGTTCGTGCCGAAGGCGAGCGCGTCGGCGGCCGTGGCTTTGGCAGCCGAGCCGTAGGCTTGTGCGCCGATGGCGCTGGCCGTGGACTGGCTGCCCAGCGCGATCGTGTTGTCCGCGGTGGCTTGGTTCGAGCTGCCGAGGGCGAGCGCGCTGGCGCCGTTTGCCGTGTTTGCGTTGCCGAGCGCCACTGCGCCGTTGCCGGTCGCCGTGTCGTTCGCGCCCATCGCTACCGCGCCGGTGCCAGTGGCCACGCTCGGATCGCCGATCGCTACCGCGCCGTCGCCGCTCGCGGTGTTGCCGGAGCCGATCGACACGGCCTTGCCGCCCGTTGCCGATGCGTTCTGGCCGATCGCGACCGCGCCTGCCGACTGCGCGTTCGAACCGTCGCCGACCGCGACGCTGCTTGCGCCTGCCGCACTTGCGTTGACGCCTGCCGCGAGGGCGTTGGCGCCCGTTGCGCCGTCGTTGGCGTAGTTGCTTTGCTGCGTGCCGTTGTCGTTGACGCTGTAGTAGTGCGTCTTCGCGGCGTTGATCGCGGTCGAGGTGGAAGTCGACAGCGACGACACCGAGCTGTTCGTCGAGCTCAGGCCGGTGGACAGCGAGCCGATGCCGGTCGAGGTCGAGGTCGACAGCGACAGGATCGTGCTGTCGGTCGAGCTCAGGCCGGTGGACAGCGAGTTGATGCCGGTCGAGGTCGAAGTGGACAGCGAAGTGATGGAGCTGTTAGCCGACGACAGACCGGTCGAGGTCGAAGTGGACAGCGAAGTGATGGAGCTGTTAGCCGACGACAGACCGGTCGAGGTCGAGGTCGACAGCGAGGTGATCGAGCTGTTGGCCGAGGACAGGCCCGTCGAGGTGGAAGTCGACAGCGAAGTCACCGAGCTGTTGGTCGAGCTCAGGCCGGTGGACAGCGAGTTGATGCCGGTCGAGGTCGAAGTCGACAGCGAGGTGATCGAGCTGTTCGCCGAGGACAGGCCCGTCGACGTGGAAGTCGACAGCGAATCGATCGAGCTGTTGGCCGATGAGAGGCCGGTCGAGGTCGAAGTCGACAGCGAGGTGATCGAGCTATTCGCGGACGACAGACCCGTTGACGTCGAAGTGGACAGCGACGTAATCGAGCTGTTAGCCGAGGACAAGCCCGTCGAAGTCGAGGTGGACAGCGACGTGATCGAACTGTTCGCCGACGACAAGCCGGTCGAGGTCGAGGTGGACAGCGAAGTGATCGAGCTGTTGGCCGACGAGAGGCCCGTCGACGTCGAGGTGGACAACGACGTGATCGAACTGTTCGCCGACGACAAGCCGGTCGAGGTCGAGGTGGACAGCGAAGTGATCGAGCTGTTGGCCGACGAGAGGCCCGTCGACGTCGAGGTGGACAACGACGTGATCGAGCTATTGGCCGACGAGAGGCCGGTCGACGTGGAGGTCGAAAGCGAAGTCACCGAGCTATTGGTCGAGCTGAGGCCGGTGGACAGCGAGTTGATGCCCGTCGAGGTCGAAGTGGACAGCGACGTGATCGAGCTGTTAGCCGAGGACAGACCCGTCGACGTGGAGGTTGAGAGCGAAGTCACCGAGCTGTTGGTCGAGCTCAGGCCGGTGGACAACGAATTGATGCCGGTCGAGGTCGAGGTGGACAGCGATGCGATCGAGCTGTTCGCCGAGGACAGGCCAGTCGAGGTGGAAGTCGACAGCGACGACACCGAACTGTTGGTCGAGCTCAGGCCGGTGGACAGCGAGTTGATGCCCGTCGAGGTCGAGGTGGACAGCGACGTGATCGAGCTGTTCGCCGAGGACAGACCCGTCGACGTGGAAGTCGACAACGAAGCCACCGAGCTGTCGGTCGAGCTGAGGCCGGTGGACAGCGAATTGATGCCGGTCGAGGTCGAGGTGGACAGCGACGTGATCGAGCTGTTCGCCGAGGACAGGCCCGTCGAGGTGGAAGTCGACAGCGAAGTCACCGAGCTGTTGGTCGAGCTCAGGCCGGTGGACAGCGAGTTGATGCCGGTCGAGGTCGACGTGGACAGCGATGTGATCGAGCTGTTCGCCGAGGACAGGCCAGTCGAAGTCGAGGTGGACAGCGAAGTGATCGAGCTGTTGGCCGACGAGAGACCCGTCGACGTCGAGGTGGACAACGAAGTGATCGAGCTGTTCGCCGAGGACAGGCCAGTCGAAGTCGAGGTGGACAGCGAAGTGATCGTGCTGTTGGCCGACGAGAGACCCGTCGACGTCGAGGTGGACAACGACGTGATGGAGCTGTTAGCCGACGACAGGCCGGTCGACGTGGAAGTCGAAAGCGAAGTCACCGAGCTGTCGGTCGAGCTGAGGCCGGTGGACAGCGAGTTGATGCCGGTCGAAGTCGAGGTGGACAGCGACGTGATCGAGCTGTTAGCCGACGAAAGGCCGGTCGACGTGGAGGTCGACAGCGACGACACCGAGCTGTTGGTCGAGCTGAGGCCGGTGGACAGCGAGTTGATGCCGGTCGAGGTCGAAGTCGACAGCGAAGTGATGGAGCTGTTAGCCGACGAGAGGCCCGTCGAAGTCGAGGTGGACAACGACGTGATCGAGCTGTTAGCCGAGGACAGACCCGTCGACGTGGAAGTCGACAACGAAGCCACCGAGCTGTCGGTCGAGCTGAGGCCGGTGGACAGCGAATTGATGCCGGTCGAAGTCGAGGTGGACAGCGACGTGATCGAGCTGTTGGCCGACGAGAGACCCGTCGACGTCGAGGTGGACAACGACGTGATGGAGCTGTTAGCCGACGACAGGCCGGTCGACGTGGAAGTCGAAAGCGAAGTCACCGAGCTGTCGGTCGAGCTGAGGCCGGTGGACAGCGAGTTGATGCCGGTCGAAGTCGAGGTGGACAACGACGTGATCGAGCTGTTAGCCGAGGACAGGCCCGTCGACGTGGAAGTCGACAACGAAGCCACCGAGCTGTCGGTCGAGCTGAGGCCGGTGGACAGCGAAGTGATCGAGCTGTTAGCCGACGACAGACCGGTCGAGGTCGAGGTCGACAGCGACGACACCGAGCTGTTGGTCGAGCTGAGGCCGGTGGACAGCGAGTTGATGCCGGTCGAGGTCGAAGTCGACAGCGAAGTGATGGAGCTGTTAGCCGACGATAGACCGGTCGAGGTCGAGGTCGACAGCGAGGTGATCGAGCTGTTGGCTGATGAGAGGCCGGTCGACGTGGAGGTCGAAAGCGAAGTCACCGAGCTGTTGGTCGAGCTGAGGCCGGTGGACAGCGAGTTGATTCCCGTCGAAGTCGAGGTGGACAACGAAGTGATCGAGCTGTTAGCTGAGGACAGGCCCGTCGACGTGGAAGTCGACAGCGACGACACCGAACTGTTGGTCGAGCTCAGGCCGGTGGACAGCGAATTGATGCCGGTCGAAGTCGAGGTGGACAACGACGTGATGGAGCTGTTAGCCGACGAGAGGCCGGTCGAGGTCGACGTGGACAACGACGAAATGGCACTGGTTGCGGTACCAACCTGTTGGGCAACCGAATAAAGCTGGCTGCCGTTGATCGCGTCGGTACTGGTCTGCGTCACCTGGCCGGCGGCGACGTTGGTGATTTGTCGCTCGTTGCCCGGGCTGCCGACGCTGACGGTGCCGACCGGCGCGGTGCCTGCGAATCCTCCGAACGTGACGCCGTTGACGGTCGCGCTGCTCGTGGGATTGGCTGCGGCGGTCTGCGAGTTGGCGCCGAGCGCGACGGAATTGTTGGTGCCGGCGGTGGCGCCGCTGCCGATGGCGACGGCGTCGGTGCCGGTCGCGACGCTGTCGGCACCGGTCGAGTTCGCGTGGAAGTACTTGATGCCCTGACTGTTGATGTTGTCGATCGCCGAGCCGACGCTGCTGGCGGTCGACGTCGTGCCGTTCGCGTTGTAGGTCGTGTACGCCGGTGCGGAGACCGTCCCGGTCGTCGGGTTGTACGTGGAGCCGCCGCCGAGTGCCGATGCCGTGCTGTTGCCGAGGTTGTCCGTCTTGGTCGTGACCGTGCTCAGGCCGGTGGACAGCGAGCTGATGCCGGTCGAGGTCGAGGTCGAAAGCGACGAGATCGAGCTATTAGCCGACGAGAGACCCGTCGAGGTCGAAGTGGACAGCGACGTGATGGAGCTGTTGGCCGACGAGAGGCCGGTCGAGGTCGAGGTGGACAGCGAGCTGATGCCGGTCGAGGTCGAGGTCGAAAGCGAAGTGATCGAGCTGTTAGCCGACGAGAGACCCGTCGAGGTCGAAGTGGACAGCGACGTCACCGAGCTGTTGGCCGAGCTGAGGCCGGTGGACAGCGAGTTGATGCCGGTCGAGGTCGAGGTGGACAACGAAGTGATCGAGCTGTTAGCCGACGAGAGACCCGTCGAGGTCGAGGTGGACAGCGACGTCACCGAGCTGTTGGCCGAGCTCAGGCCAGTGGACAGCGAGTTGATGCCGGTCGAGGTCGAGGTCGACAGCGAAGTGATCGAGCTATTAGCCGACGAGAGCCCCGTCGAGGTCGAGGTGGACAGCGACGTCACCGAGCTGTTGGCCGAGCTGAGGCCGGTGGACAGCGAGTTGATGCCGGTCGAGGTCGACGTGGACAGGGAGGTGATCGAGCTATTAGCCGACGAGAGCCCCGTCGAGGTCGAGGTGGACAGCGACGTCACCGAGCTGTTGGCCGAGCTCAGGCCAGTGGACAGCGAGTTGATGCCGGTCGAGGCCGACGTGGACAGGGACGTGATGGAGCTATTCGCCGACGACAGACCCGTTGACGTGGAGGTCGACAGCGAAGTGATCGAGCTATTAGCCGACGACAGACCCGTCGAGGTCGACGTGGACAGTGACGTGATGGAGCTGTTGGCCGATGAAAGGCCGGTCGAGGTCGAAGTCGACAGCGAAGTGATGGAGCTGTTAGCCGACGACAGACCGGTCGAGGTCGACGTGGACAGCGACGAGATGCCGGTCGAAGTCGAAGTGGACAACGAAGTGATCGAACTGTTAGCCGACGACAAACCCGTCGACGTTGAGGTCGACAGACTGGTGATATTCGACGTCGTCGTGCTCGCGACTGCGTATAGCTGGCTACCGTTGATCGCGTCGGTGCTGCTTGCACTGACGAGCCCTGCTGCGACGTTCTGGATACGACGCTCTGCGTTCACAGCACCGACGCTGACCACGCCGCCTGCCGAATTCGCGCCTGCATACGTGCCAAAGGTCTGACTACCGATCGTCGTATTGCTGACCGCACCCGTGCCGCCGGTCGTGGTGCCTGCGGCGGAGGTCGTGATCGAGTTGCTGCCAAGTGCAACCGAGTTTGCAACAGTCGCGCTCGAATTGACGCCGATTGCGATCCCCGACGTGGCAGCCGACGTAACTGCCGACTGCCCGCCGATCGCGATGCTGTCCGAAGCGGCCGACTGTGCGCCCTTCGTTGCGTTGCTGCCGATTGCGATCGAGCCCGCGCCCGACGCGATGGTCGAATTTGCCTGCGACAGCGGCGTCGTGCCGTTGCCGCCCGCACCGCCGATTGCGACCGAGTTCAACGCGTTTGCCGTCGAGCCGAAGCCGAGCGCGGTGGCGCCTGCGCCGCTCGCGGTGGTTTCGAGGCCGGCCGCGACGCCCCACAGGCCGGCCGACGACTGCATGCCGGTGGCGACGGCGCCGTTACCGGTCGCTTGCGCGAAGGAGCCGTAAACCGTGACGCCGGTCCAGCCGTTGCCGTTGGAGTTACAGCCGGCCACGATCGAATACGTACCGGAGCCGTCGCCAGCCTGGTTTTGCGTGCCACCCGGGTTAACTCGGCCGACTGCGCCGTTGCTTCCCGTAAAGCAGGTCTGCTGTGTGTTGAGCGTGTTGGCCTCGGCGAGCCCCGGCAGGCCGATCGCCAGTGCTGCGACTGCGGCGACCACGACGGCCGACTTGTTCGGCTTGCCCCGTGCCGAATCGATTTCCGATGCCGCGACCCAGGCGCCAAGGGCTTCGTTCCAGATCGAGCGGTATGTGCGGTTCATGTCCTACTACCTCCAAATGTGCACGCCACACACCGGTCTCTATTGTTAGAGGAATACTCCGTGCGTTCGCGCGAATCTCAAAATTGATGGGCGGAGTTTATTGGAGGCGCATTTATGAGATTGACAAACAGTGATAAATGAGGCGGCTTTAAAGTTAAAGAATGGTTAATGCGTCGTGTTTTGATGTATTTGTTGTGTATGCAAATGAAAGAATGTGAAAGGTGCATCGTATGATTGTGTCCTGCGTGGGGTGGCCCTAATGTTTTCATAAAAATCAATGACTTACTGACGATTTGTGCGATGAGTAACATAAAGAGGCGGCCAATAAGTAAGACGAATGAAATAGCAAACGTTTGCGTGCTGGTTGGTTCTTTCGATTCTGTAATGAAATGTCGGGCTTGAATTGATAATATGTTTACCTTAGTTTGAACCTCGTTAATTCTTAATTAATTGATGGTTTGTTTTTTATAGATTGATTATCTGTCGGTAAAGCCGATCTGGATTGCCGCATGTCCGGCTGTGCTGATTTGCGCATCTCGTCCGTCGTGGCTGCCCGTGTGGCGGGCGTTCCGGGCAGGCTGGCTCGTCGAATGTGTAAAAAATTGCTACAAAGCGACAGATAGTGTTCCTGGCATTCAACTATCGGATTTGTCCTATTGACGATATCGGTGATGTCGGTATGAGCGCGAAATGGGGAGGCGTGCCAGATAGTCGGGGAGACGGCTCCGCAGCGGCGCCCCACGCGGCGTCGACAGGTTGTTGAAGACCGCCCGGTCAGCGCCGGGGATGACGCACCTGAAATGTCAGAATCGGCTGCGGCAATTTGCTCCACGTCGGGGCGCGCCGAAGCGTCGGAGGAAAAATAGGGTTGGATGAGATGTATCGGGCGCGCCACATTCGGTCCACGGATGTGAGCCGAAGCGGTCGCTCACCGCATGGAACGAGCTGGTTTCGAGCAGGAGGGGCGCCGATTCGTCCGGCATGCGGTGCGAGCGCTCCGGATCGAATCGGCCGCGGTGGCGACGGTCAACCGGCGCTGCGCGGACGCACGGCACCTCGCACGAAGGGGCCCCCGCATGACCTGCGGCCGCGCCGTCGACCTTACTTCTTGAGAAACCGCAGCGCGAACCGCGCCATCCGCGGCACGAACATCGGGCGCAGCAGGCGCTTGTCGTAACCGGCCATCCGCCGGTCGTTCTCGACCAGACACAGCTCGATCAGCTCGCGCGGGTTCAGCGCATCGCCGATGTCGGCGGTGCCGGTTGCCGGGAAGTTCGCGTCACGCGCGACGCCGTCGGCATCGATGCCGCGCGCGATGCCGATGCGGTCGCGGATCAGGTGCACCCACACGGCCGCGACGCGCGCGAAGAACCACGGCCGGCGCCACCACGGGATCGTGCGCCAGTACCAGGCGTACCAGTTCGCGAAGAACAGGATGTGGCGGCCTTCTTCCTGGATCACCGGCTCGAAGGTGTCGACGAGTTCGGGCGGGAAATAACCGGAGCGCTGCGCGGAGCGGAACAGGCCGAACGCGAAGAAGCTGTCGATGCATTCGCTGAAGCCCGTCATCATCCACGACCACTCGGGGTCCTTCGGCGCCGGGTAGGCCGGCTCGGGCGCGAGCCGGATGCCGTAGGCCGCGACGAGCTTCGACAATACGACCTTGTGGCGCGCTTCCTCGCCGCCGTCCATCTCGAGCGCGCGGCGCAGCAGCGGATCGCCGACCGTCGCTGCGTAGGTCGCCACGCGAATCGACGCGCGGCCTTCGGTTTGCACCGCGATGTCCCAGATCGGCAGCGACGTGAGCCGCCTGAGCTCGTCGGGCTTGAGCGCCGGCCAGTCGATCACGGCCGGCTTGTACGGGTTGTGTGTGTCGAGCAGCATGCGACAGAACATCTGCTTGTGCGCATCGGAACCGATCCTGACCGGACCATGACTCTCGAAGGTCCAGTTGCGCATCGCGTGATCTGCGGCTGCGTGCTCTTCCTGCAGCGTGTCAGTCATGGCTGTTGTTATGCGATTACGGGTCGAAAGATTCTTGCATAGCTTCCGTAAACGCGTATTTTCGTGCGGCCATGGCCTCAAGACGTTCGAGTACGACCTAGCCCTGGAATCGGACAACCGCACGGCCATGCTCAAGGCGCTGGCCAAGCTGCACCCGAGGATCGCCAAGTCGTTGATTGCTGCCATCGATGCAGAAGTTGGCGACGCGGCCAAGGCCAAGGCATTGTTCTGCGGCATGTTCGAACGCCCGAAGAACAACGTCCAGAAAGGCAGCTTCGCCCAATCTCTGGCACTCGTCATTTCGGACGACAAGGTAGCCTTCACAGTGCCAGCCTACATCCAGGCTGCTATCCAGCACGCTTGCAAAATGGAGGAGACCCGAAGCTATGAGCGGGCTGACACCAGAGCAGCAGGAGGTCGTCGACGCGCCGATGGTGCCACTGTGCGTCATCGCTTGCGCCGGCAGCGGTAAGACCAAGACAGCCGTGCACCGCCTTGTGCGGATACGCCGCAATCTCGGCGAGGCGCGTGGCCGTGTGGGGCCGTATTTCCTCTTACGGGGCATTCGCTTCTATCGAGACGGTCGGCAACGGTCGGTGGGCGATCACCTCTGCCTCGGCGTGTGAGAGTCCAAGCGCTTGCAACAGCACGGTAGCGGCGCGCTCGGGGAAGTCTTCGTTACCAAACCCGAGTGCCGCGAATCCAAACGTCACAGGAGTGGCCGGCGCGGCGAACTGCATGTCCGCCGCGATCGCTGCCAGGACCGTGCCGCCAACTGCAAGGACAGACATCAGCGGATCCGCGACGCCAAACCGTCCGGCCGCGGCACCCATCTGCACATCCCGCAGGAGCCGCTGGCCGAGCCCGCGGCTGAGCGCACGCGCGGATAGGCCTTCCCGGATCAGAAATTGTCCCCATACAGGTTCGCGTCGCGCTCGCAGCAACGTGTGCCGTACCGACACCGAAATGATTTCTGCCGGATCAGACAAATCTGCGGCGCAACGGTCGAGTGAATCAGCGAAATCCTCGAACACCCAATCCACGAGCGCCGCGTAGATCGCATCCTGCGATTCGAAGTGGTTATAGAACGAACCACGGCCGACATCTGCGGCCTCGGTGATCTCGTTAATCGTCACACCTTCTGGCCCTTTTTCTGCCATTAGCCCGAGTGCAGCCTCAAGCAGTCGTGCGCGCGTTTCGCGCTTGCGGCGCGCACCGCGCGGTTCACGCTGCGGCGTGGCTGTTGCAGGCACGGACTCTGGAGGGCGCGTATCCGCACGGGGTGTCGGGGAATTCGGCATGACTTGTCAACGGTGAAAGGAAATCCGAGTATAGACTCAAGAGTCATAATTGACAAAACGTTCAGTTATGGCTTCAATGTCATACATCGGCCGAACCGAGCCGGACGAATCGATCAATGGAGTGCTTGTGGAGACAAATGCGCAGATGGGTGCCCAACCCGACGGTCGGCACCGCCCCGGTCGGGAGGTCATCAAAGACCTGCCTTCGAATGTTGACGTTCTGATCGTCGGCTTCGGTCCTGTCGGCGCCGCCGCAGCCAACCTTCTCGCGCGCCACGGAGTAAACGTGCTCGTCGTTGACAAGGCGACTGACATTTACATGGCACCCCGGGCCATCGCGCTCGACAATGAAGCGCTGCGCATCCTTCAGCTCGTAGGCGTGACCGAGCACGAGCTCGAAACCGTCGCAATCCCCTGCGTGAGGATGCGTTCACCACTACTGGGGGAGTTCGGTAAGGCCAACACACTGGGCAGCATCGATGGGCACCCGAAGCTCGTAACGTTTTATCAACCGGACCTTGAGCGATGTCTGCGGAGCCGCCTCCAGCAATACCCCTGCGCGCGTGCAGCGCTCGGAGTCGCGTTGCTCGGCATTGAATCAGGACCGGCGTCAATTGCAGCGACGCTGGATCTGGGGCTCGGGCGTATTCATGATGTTCAAGCGCGCTACCTGATCGGCGCCGACGGTGCGAGCTCACTCGTCCGTCAATTGATCGGGCAGGAATTCAAGGGCAAAACTTTCGTCGAGGACTGGCTCATCGTAGACGCACGCAACGTGCCGCGCCCAATCGACCACGTCGAATTCATTTGCGATCACCGACGGCCAACGCCGCACATGACGGCGCCCGGCGCACGCGAGCGCTGGGAATTCATGCTGCGGCCCGGCGAAACGCGTGAGGAGATGGAGTCTGACGCCCGCATCCGCGAGCTGCTCGCGCCGTGGGGCAATGTCGACAACATGGTCATCGAGCGCAAGGCGGTCTATCGCTTCCACGCGAGGACAGTCAAAGCGTTCAGCCAAGGGCGAGTGTTCCTCGCGGGCGACGCAGCACACATCACGCCCCCGTTTGTCGGACAAGGACTCGTCGCAGGGCTGCGCGACGCCGCCAATTTGTGCTGGAAGCTTGCATCCGTCATTCACGGGCACGCATCGCCACAGATTCTCGCCACTTACGATCAGGAACGTCGGCCGCATGTGAAGGCAATGATTCGCTTCGCCCAGCTCATGGGAAGGCTGGTGATGCCGCGCAACGCCGCAGTCGCGCTTGTCACTCACGGTCTGATGCGCGCAATGCGGCTTGTACCTAAGTGGCGAGCCTATTTCGAAGAACTGGAGATCAAGCCCAGGAATATCTGCCGGCGTGGCCTTTTCGTCGTGGGCAGCACTCGATCCGGACTGACGCGCGGCGCGCTCGTGCCGCAGGGTTGGGTTCGCGGCGCCAACGGCCGGACGTGCCTGAGCGACGACGTGCTCGGCCCGGGCCTCACCTTAATCGGATTCGGTCGCGACGCAGGTGCCGCGCTCGATGTCCGGACGGCCGCAGCATTCGCCGCCGCGGGCGGAACGGTTATCCAGATCGCGCATCGCGGGCAGCGGCTGCATCTGGCGGCGAACGGAGGTTGGGAGGATCTCGAGGGCGCATTTCTGCCGCGCGCCGCACCGTTTGGCTGGGCCGCCGTTGTGCGACCTGACCGAGTGGTAATCCATGACGGGCCGGTGGGCGAAGCGAGTCGTCTGATCGCCGAGAGCATGGCTTTGCTTGGAACGCCGATCGGCGCAATGCCACCTATCACCGAACCTGCTCAATCTTTCGTCTGAGGCCCTCGTCATGCAACTGACCACACCGCAACCGGCTCGCCATCCGCGCCCCACGACAAAAGCGTCGGCACTGGCGTATCTGATTTTTGATCGCCCGGATCTCGTCAAAGCCGAGCGGTTTCTGAACGACTTCGGGCTTCGTACCGTTTCGCGCGACAGCCAGCAGATGTTTCTGCGGGGAACGGGATCGACGCCATTCTGTTATGTCGTCCGGCAGGCGCCCAAAGCCCGCTTCGTCGGTTTCGGCTTACGCGTGAATCGCATCGAAGATCTGCAAGCGCTAGCGCGTGTGCCCGACGCATCGGACATCGAAGCGTCGGACTGCCCGGGTGGCGGCCACCGCGTGCGCCTCGTCGATCCATCCGGCTTTCGCGTCGATGCCGTGTTCGGGCAAGCGACGGCCAGCACGTTGCCGCATCGATCGCCTCTGGCCTTCAACACGGCAGATGTCGCCGCCCGCATCAACGACACGCAGCGCCCGCCATCTGGGCCGCCCGAGGTGATCAAGCTCGGGCACGTGGTGCTGGAGCTGGCAGATTTCCAGAAAACCTGCGCGTGGTACACGCAGCATTTCGGATTTATCCCAAGTGACGTACAGCTACTGCCCGACGGTTCGCCCGCGGTGACGTTCATGCGGCTCGATCTCGGTGCGACGCCGGCAGATCATCACACGCTCGCGCTGGCCCAGGGTTTCGCGCCGCTCTACAGCCATAGTGCTTACGAAGTCGTGGACGCCGATGCGGTCGGCATGGGTCAGCGCGTATTGCGTGACCAAGGCTGGACGCATGCATGGGGTATCGGGCGGCACGTCCTTGGCAGTCAGATCTTCGACTATTGGCAAGACCCCTGGGGCGACAAGCACGAGCATTACTGCGACGGCGATCTGTTCACATCAGATGTGCCCATGGGAGTGCATGAAGTCAGCCGCGAAGCGATGTCCCAGTGGGGACCGACGATGCCGCGCAGTTTTACCAAACCCAAATTCACGCCGGCCAGCGTGGCCGCGCTCGTCCGCAGTCTCCGACGCAGTCCTGACGTAACGGTAGGCAAGCTGAAAACGCTCGCCAAGCTGTTCGCATGACGCTGCGCCGATTCGTCCAGTTATTCGAGGCACATTCATGTCATTGCACATTCTGCACTACAGGCATCACGGCCACGCCCGCTGGGGCGTCATCCGGCAAGGTGTGATTACGCCGATTCCAGGCGAGTTCGAGACGACGGCCGAGTTCGTTCGCGCAAACCGGATCGAGACATTGTCCATGCTGTCCGGGCCAACAATCCAGGAATCGGAGGTGGAATGGCTCTCGCCTGTCACGCGCAATCAGCAATTCGTGTGTCAGGGTGCGAACTACCGGCAGCACATGATCGAATCTGGCATGGACCCCGATGCGAAGACGTTCAATATGATCTTCACGAAGGCGACGAGCTGTATCGTTCCCGCCGATTCGCACGTCGTACGGCCGCGACGAGTGCGCTTTCTGGATTACGAGATCGAATTGGGACTGGTGATGAAGCGAGACATCGTCACCCGCCAACGGATCACCAACGCGGATCTGCACGAGTACCTCGCCGGCATCGTCATTGTGAACGACTACTCGGCGCGCGACGTGCAGATTCCTCAGATGCAGTTCTATAAAGGCAAGAGTTACCGGACCTTCGGACCAGTCGGTCCTTACCTTTGCATGCTGGAGGCTCATGAAATCCCGAAGCTGCAAGGACTGGACCTGACGCTGACAGTCAATGGGCAGGTCCGGCAGAAGGATTCGACGGCCAATCTCGTCTACGGACCAGCCGAGACACTGACCGAACTATCCGGCGTGCATGACCTGCATGTCGGCGATCTGATTGCGACCGGCACGCCATCCGGCTGCGCATTGAGCGTTCCGTCGCCGGCGAAGCAGCGAATCGCCGGGCTGCTGCCCGAGGCCGCCAAATGGCGCATGTTCATGAAAATTCAGGCGGGCAGGAGCCAGTATCTGCAGACCGGAGACATCGTCGAAGCGCGCATTGCCAGCGCGGACGGACTGATCGATCTCGGCGTGCAACGCAATTGTGTCGTGGATGAGATCGCATGAACGGAATCGCCAATCAGACGGACGTCATCGCAATCGAGACGAGCGGTCCACCAGAGGATTTACCGGCCAGCACGTACGAGATGATCTGCCGCGGCGCTGCACTCGATCCGTCCGCTCCTGCGCTGTCGTTTTTCCTGCGAGCCGACGATCATCGTAACGTCGCGCGCTGGACCTATCGCGAGCTGGTTCGCGACATTACGCGCACCGCAAATCTCTTCACCCGTCTCGGCGTGCGTCGAGACACTGTGATCGCCTACATCCTGCCGAACTTGCCCGAGACGCATTTCGTGATCTGGGGTGGCGAGGCGGCGGGAGTGATATGCGCAATCAATCCGCTTCTTGAGTCGGTCGCGATCGCGGAATTGTTGAACGCGGCGAAGGCGGAAGTGCTGGTAACGCTGGCGCCGTTTCCTGGCACCGACCTGTGGTCAAAAGTGCAGTCCGTGCTCGATCGGGTCGAAACGCTCCGACATCTGGTTCTCGTCAATCTGGCTGATCGGGTGCGAGCGCCGAAGCGGCTCGTGGCGCGCCTGATGCAGCGTCGGGAGTGTGCGAGGTTACATGGCCCGGGCGGTGTACGCAGTGCGGTACCCGGGCGAATCGGGGTTCATGATTTCGGACGATCCGTCGCGCGGGAGTCGGGGGCAGCGCTTGATAACCGTCGTCGCTTCCATCCCGAGGACCATTCGTCGTATTTCTGTACCGGCGGTACGACCGGCTTGCCAAAGATCGCGATGCGCCGCCATGGCAACGAGGTCGCCAACGCCTGGAGCGTCGGCCAGTTTTTCGGCGCCGGCATCGGGCCCGGCAAAACAGTCTTCTGCGGCCTGCCACTGTTTCACGTCAACGCCGTCCTGGCGACCGGGCTCGTGCCGTTCTCGCGCGGCGCTCATGTCGTGCTGGGCACGCCGCAAGGCTACCGCGGCGAAGGCGTCGTCAAGCGCTTCTGGGAATTGGTCGAACACCATCGCATCAATTTCTTCAGCGGCGTGCCGACGCTCTATGCATCGCTGCTCGATGTCCCAATCGGCGGCAGAAACGTCGATTCGCTTGAATATGGCCTGTGCGGTGCGGCTCCGATGCCGATCGAAGTGTTTCGGACGTTCCAGGAACGCACCGGGATCCGGATTCTGGAAGGTTACGGACTAACCGAGGGCGCGTGCGTCAGCAGCATCAACCCGCCCCTTGGCGAGCGTCGCCTCGGATCAATCGGATTGCGCATCCCTGGGCAGGCGATGAAGGCGATCGTCGTCGACGGCGACGGCCGATATGTGCGCGACTGCGTTGCGAACGAAGTAGGCCTGCTCGTGATTGCGGGCCCGAACGTCTTCGCCGGCTATGTACAGCCAGAACAGAACAGGGAACTCTGGCTGGAGTTGGGCGACGGTCTGCGCTGGCTCAACACGGGAGACCTCGGTTGTTACGACAACGACGGCTATTTCTGGCTCACCGGCCGCAAAAAGGATCTGATCATCCGCGGCGGCCACAATATCGATCCGGCAACGATCGAGGAGCCGCTACATCGCCATCCGGCGGTTCAGATCGCAGCTGCCATCGGGCGACCGGACGCGCACGCTGGCGAGTTGCCGGTGGCATACGTGCAGCTCAAGGCAGGTGCGCATGCCACAGAGGATGATCTCGCGGAATTCATGCGAGGCGAAATCGGCGAACGCGCCGCGCTTCCAAGGCAGATCCGGATCGTGGAAGCGATGCCGTTGACAGCCGTCGGCAAGATCTTCAAGCCGGAGTTGAAGCGACGCGAAACGGCCGATGCGCTTCGCTCCGCACTCTACGAAGCCGGCGTGACCGACGCTCGTGTCATGGTCGAAAACGACGCATCGCGTGGTGTATCAGCACATGTCGCACTTGCTGATCCGGCGCTAGAGGTGCAGGCAAGCGCGGTGCTGGGGCGCTTCCCGTTTGCATTCGTGATCGATGCGGCCGTGCAGTCTCCATTAGATGCACAAGCGGACGGCGGGAAAACCGAAATTGTGCGAAACGGATAAATCCGACATCTAGCGTCGTCTCAACTTCTGATTGAACAGTGATACTGCCGCAACGCGAGTTTCGGTGGTGCAGCCCTTGAGATTTAAGGCTGGTGGATCGCATGCGAAACCACTTAGATTTGGCAATTATTAATTTAGTAGTTCGAATTTAACAAGGAGATAAGAAGCGAAAGAGTATCGAATGGTAGCTTGAATTCCCTACAAAACCAAAGACTGCCAACAGCAGATATCCGATAAGGCGATTGCGCCAAGCAGGCCAATTCACCAATGGAAGGAGACAAGATGGAAATCAGGAAGACATTCAGAACGGTCGGCACAGTGGCGCTTATGTGCGCCGCATCGTTTGCAGGTCACGCGAACGCGCAATCGAGCGGCAGTATGCAGTTAGGAGTCGGCTGGCTGCACGTCATGCCGCAGGGGAACGCAGATCCCATTGTCGTCGAAAGTGTCGCCGGCGCAACGGTGAATCAGCAGCAAGCTGGGACTGGAGCTCACGCTGGGGCATCGGACGCCGCAAGCCTGATGGCGGAGTACTTCGTCACCGACAATATCGGTATCGCGTTCTTGGCTGGCACGCCGTTTACGACGGACCTAATTGGCAACAGTTCGTTGGCCTCGTTCGGGGTGATCGGAAAAACAAAACCGCTGGCGCCCGTCCTCGAAGTTAGATATCACTTCCTTGCGGCCAATGCCAAGTTCAGGCCATTCGTCGGACTAGGCGTCAACTACACGTGGTACTCGGATACTCGCATCGTCAATCAGTCGTTCATCAATACCACATGCGGGCCCGGCTGCTCGACGCGAGCGTCGTTGAGCTCTTCGTGGAACCCGACGTTCGAACTCGGTGCAAACTATACGCTCAGCAAGCATTGGTCGATCAACGCGTCCCTGTCCTATATTCCGTTGTCGACCACGCTAACGACGAATGCCACGACCGCAACTGGTGTCGATATCGTGACGAAAATGCGCATCCGGGTAAATCCGCTCGTTACACATCTCGATATTGCTTATACGTTCTAGCAATCCCGGCATGCGTGTGCTTGTTGATCAAGCATTCATCGTCACCTGGGAGAAATTGCAAGGGCGGCGAGAAGCCAAATAGACAGCAAACTCGGTGCGACGAAGGGAAGTCGGCCGATGCTCTCGGTCTGCGACGACATTCTGAATCTGTTCGTCGTCGCGACTCTCCTCCTCCCTTCAGATGTCGCGTCCCAGCCCTGTGGACGCGACGCCCAACTGCCGTTCCGGCCGGCACTCTCCGGGCCCGAAAGTCGGCCTCAATCGGATTCGCAATTGTCCATAGCGAAGCCGGAGCACATTCAGTTGCAAAGCAACTTGTGCCGGCACCCAGCCCAAGTCCGTAGCCCGGACAAGGGGCGGCACGGGGGAGCCCTTTGCGCGTAGAGTTCCAGATGGCGGGGCATAAAGCACCCCTTGGGGTGAGGATGATCGTTGGCATGAGTTGCGGGAAAATGTGGGCGAATGCGAGATAAATCACTTGTTCTACAGCTACCTCGGAGCGCCGACGACAACTGGAAGTACCGAACTACATTCTCGATTTCGAATACACGCTAGAGGAAAGAGGCTGGGTACATTTTCCGGCATCTTCGGCGCAGCGAACCGTTTTCTGAGTAATGGCTTTCGTCGATACGATTTCTAAACGACCCCGACACAAGCGCATCTGGCTAACGGGCTGAAGGAACAGCAGCCGGCAGTATTTCCGATACGGTGCAAGAGGACACGCATGCGTGTGCTCGGTGTCGAGCAAGCGACTTGATGTCCTGGGAACTCATTCATCAAGTCAAGCGGCGCGCATCGCCGGTCGCGTTGCAGCTGGGGGGAATACGTACCATAAGCCGTCATCGTGTCGGAAGAAAAATATCGCCAACGATCGGTCAGGCTTGGTGGACTCAACACAGACACAGCGTCCTTCGCGATATACCTTGTCGCTGAGCTGGAAGCGCTTGATGCGAATCGGTGACGTGTCGGAGGGGGCAAGCCACTTGTCGATCAACCTGCGCAAACAATACCCGTCGTAGTTCATCGCACTCTCCATGACCCGTCACCGCGACTCGACCACCTTGTGAGTCCGCACCTTGGCGCATGCGGTACCGCCAAGGCGCGGGTGCTCCGATTTGCCATCGGGTAACTTGACTTCCGGGCTGGTGTCGGGCGGTCATTATCAGTCGCATGACTTATTTATACAGTCATGCGACTGATATATCAATGTCGTGACGCCTAGGAAAATCACCTATCCGCCTGATAAATAGAAGAAATATAAACGGGGTCCGATCTTTGCATGCTCGATTGACTGGCAATTATCAGTCGCGTGACATATTCTTTATGACAAGGTGGTTGCTCGCCATGGTGGCTAAGGCGAGGACCGATGAACTGACTGCGATCGCTCGGTCGAGGGAATGTTGATATCTGAGCGGTTGGACCGTCCGAAGCGCACACCGGCGGCTGCCGGCAAGAGGTCAAAGATGAGGGAACTGACGATTGAGCTGACAGAGGCTAAAGAGTTAGCCGACGAGCCAAAGCGTCGCGGCAACAGAACGACACGAATCCCCGAAATCGTGGAGGCCGCGATCAATGTGCTCGCGCAGTACGGTAACGTTGGCTTCGCTTTGCGCCGCGTGGCAAGCGATGTTGGGATCCACCTGGCGACCTTGCAGCACTACTTTCCGACCAGAGAAGACCTTTTGCGAGCGGCGTTGGAGGCGGTGGCAACACGATATCTGATGCTCTATGAAAGTGTGGTCGACGACGATGATCTATCGCCGGAGGCTCGGCTGGATGCCATCGCAGATATCGTCTTTGACGAGTTGGTCAAGCGTGGTACGCACATTGCACCATTTTGCCTGGAAGTCTGGAGCATGGCCGAGCGCGAAGAATTTGCCCGAGACCTGATGGCAAGTTTCAACCGTCGATTCCAGGAGACGTTCGCCCGACTGCTGGCCAAAATCAATCGATCGCTTACACCCCGGGAGTGCGCGTTACGCGGTCGTCTGCTGTACTCCCATTTGGCCGGTTTGATCGTTTTAGTCCGGCCGGCACATGGCGCATCGTCAGACGATGAAGCACTTCGCGCTGCGACGAAGGCTGTCTGGAGGGCGCTCAGCTGCGCTTCACAGTAGCGCGGCACGAGAAGGTAATACAACGTAAATGACCCACTAATGATGGGGGAGACACATGTACGCACCTATTCAACAGTTGTCGTCCGATCCACAAGGTTTCGAGCGTCTGACATCGCAGCGGCTGTGCGAGGCGTTTGACGGCGAGCGGTTGGAACTCGAGTCTTCCCGGAATCGGTTTGAGCCGGTCGGAAAGATTACGCGTCGCCGATTGAGCAGCATTGAAATGCTGCGTTCCGAGGCGGCGATTTCCAATCGTCCGTTCGGAATCCGTCGAGATTCGAAAAGCGGCAGGGGCGGGCAGGACGAGTTAATTCTAGTCGTCGTTCTGGCAAGTCAACTGTCATGTGAAATCGGGAATAGCTACTACACTTTGGCCGAGGGCGACATTGCGCTCATCGGCCCGGAGCACCCTGGCCGGTTGGAGTTCTCGGCAGGCTTTGATGGGCTATGGGTACGTCTTCCGAAAATTGAATCACACATTAGACGCGTGATCTTTCAGGATGCGGTAGACCGAAAATTCGATAGCCGGCACGGGATCATGCATGTGCTGTTGAGAACGCTGCTGACCACATACGAGTCGGCGAATTCGATTGCAGGGGATAGCGTCCCGTGGCTGGAGAGTAGCTTGCTGGATCTCATCGCGGCGGCGGTAAGCGCCAGTTCGATCGTGGCGAGAGAGGGGCATGCAACGACATATAGCCGCGCGACTCTGCAGCGGATCAAATCGCACATTGTCGCCAGGTTGCACGACGACACCCTTACCCCATCTTCCATCGCAAGCGCCATGGGCATAAGCGTTCGTCGCCTGAATGAACTCTTCGCTCAATGTCAGACGACGGTAACAGAGTGGATCATCGCGGAGCGACTCGAGCGATGCAGAAAACGATTGCTTCTTAGAAGCCAAGTTAAGGAAACAATTTGCCAGGTTGCGTACGAAGAAGGATTCAAGAACATCAGCCACTTCAATCGAGCCTTCAAGAATCGATTTGGCGAAAGCCCAGGCCAACTGAGAGATCGTATCCGCCGCGAAGGCCTTCCGTCAGTCGACGCCGAAAGGGGCGTCCTGCTGGAAGTCATGTGAGCATCTCCGTGTGCCCGTGCTGACGCGCCACGTTTCACCGCGCGAACGCGCTATCAACTAACGTCCATCGTTCTCTGCGGCATGACGCTCGTCATGCCGTCACAACGGGCATCTCTCCCAACGTTTCCACTCTGCGGCCGGCAGCATCGTTCATCGATGCTGTCGCGCGAAGCATCGCCATGTGATGCGCGGATGTCGCTGCCCGACAAGCAAAGCTTTTCCGCGCTGTGAGCAAAGGTGGACAGTCCGCGAACGCCTATTGTTCGAGTAACGGAAATGCGCGCGACGCTCACACCAACGGCCCGCATACCGCAATAAGAGCCGATGCTTCGCCATGGGCAACTATCTAGGAGACGCAAGTGCCTGATACCACCATTCAAGGCTACCCTGCTTCTGCGCTGTTCGACGAAGAAGCGGGGACGATCAGTCCACTGGTCTACTCCGACCAGGGTATCTACGAGCAGGAACTGGACCGCATCTTCGGGCGGTCGTGGCTGTTCATCGCTCACGAGAAACATATTCCCAAGACCGGGGATTTCTTCTCCACGTATATGGCGGAGGATCCCGTCGTTGCAGTTCGGCAAAAGGACGGGTCGGTCGCCGTCTTGCTCAATCAGTGCCGTCATCGCGGCATGAAGATTTGCCGTGCGGACCAAGGCAACGCGAAGGCATTCACATGCAGTTACCACGGCTGGGCCTACGGGATTGACGGCGCTCTCGTGAACGTCCCGTCAGAGGAGCACTACGGGCCGTGTTTCAACAAGGAAGAATGGCCTGCAAGGCGCGTTCCTCGAGTTGAAAGCTACAAGGGCCTGATCTTCGCCAACTGGGACGAGCATGCACAATCGCTGAAAGAATCGCTCGGCGAAGCCGCACTGTATCTGGACGCACTGCTCGATCGGTCGCCTACCGGTACGGAGCCGATCGGCGGGATCTACAAGTGGGTCATCCCCTGCAACTGGAAGCTTGCCGCTGAGCAATTCGCCAGCGATATGCACCACGGGGTCATGTCGCATGTGTCGGTGCAAGTTGCGACAACACCGGAGTATGCGGGCAAGGAACTGCCGCTGCCGGGGCGTCAACTGTTATCGGACCAAGGACACGGCACGGGATTTTTCCTGGCCCCGGGCCTTCACGAAGACTGGATTGTGTCGCAGGCTGGCCAGCGCGAGCCGGGATACGATTCGGCGGCCCTTGCTCAGCGGCATGCCGCTCACAACGCTGGCGTGAGCGCGGTGACCGCGCAACACATGACCGTGTTTCCCACGTTCTCATTCTTCGGGGGCGTGCACAGCTGCCGCGTCTGGCATCCGCGTGGCCCTGGCGAAATCGAGGTCTGGGCGTTCTGTCTGGTCGACTCCGACGCTTCGCCTGCGGAGAAGGAGCAACTCCGGCAAGCCACGTTGCGTACCTTCTCGCCGGCAGGAACATGGGAACAGGACGACGGCGAGAATTGGGTCGAGATCCAGCGTGTGCTGCGCGGACACCAGGCACGCCGTACCACCATGAGCATTCAGATGGGTAAGGATGTGAATCCCGCCGCGGATCCCGCGTTCCCCGGCACTGTCGAGGGCTGCTACAGCGAGGAGGCCGCACGGCGACTCTATGGCCACTGGCTCAAGTTGATGTGCATGCCGACGCAACACGATACGTGCGCCAAGGAGGCCGGCCATGGTTGCTAACGAAATCGCCGCGACGCGCGCGAGCGCCGTTTCGGCGGCAGAACACTTTGCGATTGAACAGTTCCTCTTTCTCGAAGCCGAGCTTCTCGACGACAGAAACATCGCGGAGTGGATCGAGCTGATGGCCGACGACCTCCGTTATGTGATGCCGATCCGCCGCAACGTGGGGCCGCGCGAGCGAAAACTGGAATGGACCAGTCCTGATGAACTCGCGTATTTCGACGAAAGCAAGGAGAACCTCAAGCTTCGTTTGCGCAAACTCCAATCGGGCGCCGCATGGGCCGAGGAGCCGCCGTCTCACACGCGGCATCTGATCACGAACGTACGCGCAAGCGCTGCCGGGCAGGGCGAATACCTCGTCCGCTCGAACTTCCTCGCGTATCGCGGCAGGTCGGAACGGCAGACCGACTACCTGGTCGGGGAACGCCATGATCGCCTGCGCTGCGTCGATACGGACGCGGGATTTCAGATCGTCAGTCGGCGCATCTTGCTCGATCAGACGACGTTTCTCGCGAACAACCTCAGTTTCTTCCTTTGAGGGTGAGCGCAATGTCGTTTACCGATGTTTGCTCAGTATCGGACGTCCCGAGCGACGCCGGGTTGAGGATCGACACGGGACCCGAGGCGGTCGCCGTGTTCAAGATCGACGGCGATTTCTACGCGATCGAGGACAAGTGTCCGCATGGAGACTGGTCCTTGTCAGACGGCTATCTGGATGACGGCCTGATCGAATGCAGCCTGCATATGGCGAAGTTCTGCGTGAAGACCGGGAAGGTCTGTGCGCCGCCGGCGATACGCGACGTCAAAGTGTTTCCGATCAAGGTGGTGGGTGACCGGGTACTGATCGATCTTGAACCTGAGGCCGGCATATGAAACAGCCGCTTGCGATTGTCGGTTCGGGCCTCGCCGGTGTACGCGCGGCGCAGACGCTTCGTGCCAATGGGTATAGCGACAGAATCATCTTGGTCGGCGAGGAGGCCCAGCATCCGTATGAACGACCTGCGTTATCCAAGGAAGCACTGTGTGGGGGCGCTCCGCCGGCGCTGTGCTCGACGGAAGACCTGAATACGTTGGAGCTTGACTGGCGTCGAGGGGCGCGCGCGGTGTCGATTGACGCAGGCGTACTCGCGCTTGACGACGGTACGTCGGTGGCAACCGACGGCATTTTGCTGGCGACCGGCGCCCGGGCTCGCAAGGTTGACTTGCCCGGCGTGTCGTTGCCAGGCGTCCATACGCTACGCGCGCTGGATGATGCGTTCGCGCTTCGAGACGCGCTAGCGGCGCAGAGCGAGATCGTCGTCATCGGTGGTGGCCTGATTGGGTGCGAGGTCGCCAGCACCGCGCGGAAGGCAGGGCATGCGGTCACTGTCGTCGAGTCTGGCGAGGAACTGATGGAGCGTGCGCTCGGGCGAATGATGGGGCTTTGGGCGCGGGTCCAACTCCAGCAACTCGGTGTGGTCATTCATCGATCCGCGACGGTCGCTTCGATCGAAGGCCATACACGGGCGCGTGGCGTGAGATTGTCGAACGGCGCGTACTTGCCGGCTGACGTCGTTGTCTTGAGTGTGGGAGCCCAGCCATGCGACGAACTCGCACAAACCGCAGGTGCGGCGTGTATGCGCGGCGTGGTCGTCGATGCCGCGGGCCGCAGCACCATTCCCGGAATCTTTGCTGCCGGTGACGTTGCCTCGTGGCCGCTCGTAGAAGGCGGACGCCGCTCTCTCGAGAGTTTTCTCAACAGCCAGGCACAGGCGGCCGTCGCAGCATGCGCAATGATCGGGCGCGTGAACGAGCAGCCTCAGACCGCGCTCTCGTGGACCGAAATCGCCGGGCGAAAGATTCAACTTGCAGGCGATCTCACCGGCTCGGGAGAGATGCTCATTCGGGGCGATGAGACAGGCGCGTCCTTTTCCGTATTCCGCGTATCGAATGGACGGGTGGCAGGTGTTGCGACAGTCGACGCCCCGCGTGAATACGCGACGGCCAAACGGCTCGTCGAGTCGCGAATCGCGGTTCAGACCGATCTGCTGGCCGATTCCTCTACCGAGCTTCGCAGCTTGCTTAGCTACAAGGTGAACTAAATGAAAAAACTGGAAAACCAAGTCGTGCTGGTGACAGGAGGCGCATCTGGCCTGGGCCGCGCCATCGTCGAACGGTTCGTTTCGGAGGGCGCGCGGGTGGGCGTGCTTGACCGCTCGGCTGATCGGATCGCCGAAATCCGTGATGCACTCGGTGATGCTGTGATGGGCTTCCAGGGCGATGTTACGTCGTATGAGGACAACCTTCGCGCAGTGAATGGATTGGTCGCTCAGTTCGGCCGCCTGGATTGCGCGATCGGGAACGCCGGGATTTGGGATTTCAAGACCGCACTGGTCGACCTCTCGGAAGACAAACTCTCTTCAGCGTTCGACGAATTGTTCGCCGTGAACGTGAAGGGCTATCTTCTGCTCGCCAAGGCCGCTTTGAAGGCGCTGGTCGAAAGTCGCGGCAGTCTGATCTTTACGGCATCGAACGCGTCGTTTCGGTCGGACGGTGGCGGCGTCCTCTACACGGCCAGCAAGCACGCAATTCGCGGCATCGTTACGCAACTCGCTTTCGAATTGGCGCCGTTCGTCCGCGTCAACGCCGTTGCTCCGGGGGGAATGATCACGAACCTCAGCGGCGTGAAGTCGCTCGGACTCTCAGAGGCCACGATTCCGGCGGAGCCGTTCGTCGAAATGGCGCGCCATGTGGTGCCTATCGGTCATTTGCCGACTCCGGCCGACTACACCGGCGCCTATGTTTTCTTTGCGTCGCGCGAAGACAACGTGCCGGCGACGGGAACGGTCCTGCGACACGACGGCGGGTTGGCCGTTCAAGGATTTATCGATTGCCGCGGTGGAGCCGGCTTGCTCGAAAAACTTTCAATCAATCAGGAGACAGTCGCATGAAGGTGCAATCGTTGGGTTATATCGGAATCGAGGCTTCCGACTTGTCCGCCTGGAAACGGTATGCGACCGAGTTCCTGGGCTTGATGCCTGGAGAAAATGGCGCGTCCGGCGATCGCTATCGTATCGATAACCGTCTCTGGCGGATTTCGGTTGAACAAGGTGAGCGCGATGACATCGCCTATGCCGGATTCGAACTGGAAGGGCCGGAAGCACTCGCGCGTATGGCCGGACACCTGCGGGACCTGGGTTACGGCGTCGAAAGCGATTCCGGCGAACTCGAGCGCAGCCGGCAGGTTCGCGGGCTGGCACGTTGCACCGATCCGTCCGGCTTGCAAGTGGAACTGTACTGGGGCGCGACCGAACGCGGCGAAGCGCCGTTTCGATCGGCGCTGGTCGACGGTTTCGAAACCGGCGACCAAGGGCTTGGGCATATCGTGCTGCTCGTTCCCGACGTCAAGGCGGCGCTCAAATTCTACGGCCAGGGATTGGGCTTCAAGCTATCCGACATCATCACGATGCCGATCGGTCCCGACCGCACGCTCGAACTGCATTTCCTTCACTGCAACCCGAGGCATCACACGTTGGCTTTCGCCGAAATGCCGGCTCCGAAGCGCCTCCAGCACTTCATGTTGCAGGTGCCGTCGATCGATGACGTCGGCTTCGCGCTCGATCGCGCAGAGCAGCAGAGCGTGCCGGTCACGATGACGTTGGGTCGCCACACCAACGACCAGATGGTCTCCTTCTACGCGAGAACGCCGTCAGGATTCGAAGTCGAATACGGCGCGGGAGCGGTGAGCGTCGACGAGTCGTGGACGGTGGTGAGTCACGATCGAATCAGCTTGTGGGGCCATCACCGTACCAGCCAGTGAAATTGGGAGAACAACATGAGTGAAGTGAATTTCCGCAGCGCGTTTGTCGAGTTCGAAGGCACCCGAATCCACTACCAGGAGGCCGGTGAAGGTCCGGCTCTGATCATGCTTCAGGGATCGGGGCCGGGCGCGTCCGGGTGGTCGAACTATAGCCGGAATGCACCGTTCTTCACGCGCAGCCATCGTGTCATCGTGCCTGACCTTGCCGGATGGGGCAAATCCGACATGAGGCCGATTGGCGTATCGATTCCGGGCTGGTGGGCGAACTCGATTCTCGGTCTCATGGATTCCCTGTCCATTTCTCAGGCCGACATCATCGGTAATTCGCTCGGAGGAATGATTGCCCTGAAGATGGCCTTGACTGCTCCGGACCGTGTCGGCCGGCTCGTGCTGATGGGACCGGCCGGCGGCTTCCCGACGCTGGGCCAATGGCCCACGCCCGCGATCCGCACGTTGGCGACCGCCTATGAGGGCGATGGCATTACGGCGGAAAAGGTGAAGAGTTTTATCAGCGAGAGCCTGTTCGATCAATCCGCGATCACGGACGAACTCGTGAAGGGCAGATTGGAGGCGGCGATGGACCCGCGCATCATTGCTCAGCCACCGATGCGCCTCGAGTCAGGACAACCGTTTGAAGAGCTTTGGCGAGATCCGGGCCTTGCCACGTTGCCGCATGAGACGCTGATCATCTGGGGGAGGGAGGACCGCGTGGTTCCGCTCGATACCGGGATGATCTATTTGAAGCGCATCCCCAATGCGCAACTCAACACCTTCCCGAAGTGCGGCCACTGGGCGCAGTGGGAATGGGCGGATCGGTTCAATCGAGTCGTCTCGTCCTTCCTCTCGGAAGCGCGTTGACGAGCGCGCGACAAGCGCTGGACGGCCGACGGGAACACGATGCCGACGGCTGTTGAATCACGACCTAACTGGGATTTTCCATGGCAATGACAGGCCGGATGATGAGCACGCCCCTGCTCATCTCTTCGATCATCAGGCGCGCGGCGCGATACAGCGGCAGCGTCGAGATTGTTTCGCGCGGCAGTGACGGCGGCATTCATCGCTATACCTATCGGGAGTGCGAACTCCGCGCGCGTAAGCTGGCCCAGGCGTTGGAGGCGCTCGGCTTGCGACAAGGCGATCGCATCGGCACACTGGCATGGAATAGCTATCGCCATTTGGAGCTTTACTACGCCGTGCCAGGGGCGGGTGCGATCTGCCATACCATCAATCCACGATTGTTTCCCGAGCAAATCGTCCATATCGTCAACGATGCCGAAGACACGTACGTGTGTTTCGACGTTCAATTCCTGCCCCTCGTCGAGGAAATCGCAGGACGGTGCCCAGGCGTCAAGGCATGGATCATGATGGCCGGTCGCGAGGACATGCCCACCGCCAGCAAGGTTTCCTTGCTCTGCTACGAAGAATTGATCGGTGCGCAGGACGGAAATTACGAATGGCCGATGTTGGACGAGAACCTCGCATCGGGCCTCTGCTACACGTCCGGTACGACCGGCAACCCGAAGGGCGTGCTGTACTCGCATCGTTCGACCGTTCTGCATTCCTATGCTTCTGCCTTGCCCGACTCGCTGAATTGTTCGGCGTCGGAGGTCATCATGCCGGTGGTTCCCATGTTTCACGTGAATGCATGGGAGCTGCCGTATTCCGCGCCGTTGGTCGGCGCGAAGCTGGTGCTTCCGGGGCATAGGCTCGACGGCGCCTCGCTCTACGAATTGATCGAGGGGGAGCAGGTTACCTACTCCGCAGGCGTGCCGACCGTGTGGCTCGGCCTGCTCGAACATGTGCGATCGAACGATCTGAAGTTTTCGACATTCCGTCGAACAGGTATCGGCGGGTCGGCCGTCTCTCGTTCGATGATTCGCGCCTTCAAGGAATTGGGTGTCGACGTGGCTCATGGCTGGGGCATGACGGAGACTTCGGCGATGGGCGCCAGCTGCACGCTGCGACGTCAGCATGCCGGGCTTTCCGAATCCGAGCAAGAAAAGGTCCTCGAGAAGCAAGGTGCCGTGATTCCGGGCATAGACATGAAGATCGTGGACGGCCTGGGTCACGAGTTGCCTTGGGACGGCAAGACGGCGGGCGATCTGCTTGTTCGCGGCCCGTGGATCATAGATTCGTACTACGGCAACGACACGTCTCCGCTGGAGGATGGCTGGTTTCCCACTGGCGACGTGGCGACGATCGATGCGGATGGCTACATGCACATCACCGACCGCAGCAAGGACGTCGTCAAATCCGGAGGTGAATGGATCTCGTCGATAGACATCGAGAACATCGCAGCGGCTCACCCGGCGGTGCATCTGGCCGCGTGCATTGCCGTGCGTCATCCGAAATGGGGCGAGCGCCCATTACTGGTCGCGGTGAAAAAAGCCGGCGCGAATGTCAGTCGAGGTGAATTGCTGCAGTTTTTTGAAGGCAAGGTCGCGAAGTGGTGGGTTCCGGACGATGTGGTTTTCGTCGAAGCCATGCCCATGACCGCGACCGGGAAATTTCAAAAAGCCGCACTGCGGGAGCAGTTCAAGGAGCATCGATTGCCGACGGCCTGAATTTCGACGCTTATTGATGAAACACACCACCTATTCCAAGGCTGCGGAACGAACGCCAGTCCGCGCCGGAGATCTTGGTTGATGAGGTTTGGACGTATGGCTAATTCTTCTATTCAGCAAGCCGCGGATGCCTTGCACGAAGCCCGCAGTACGCGTATCCCGGTTTCCAGGATTTCGGAAAGGTTCGGGATCGAGAGTCTGCACGACGCGTATCGGGTAGCGGCAATCAACACGAACCGTGCTATCGACGCCGGGAGACGAATTTGCGGGAAGAAAGTTGGCCTGACATCGGTTGCGGTCCAGCGACAACTCGGGGTCGATCAGCCGGATTTCGGTGTCCTGTTCAGCGATATGGAGTTTGTCAGCGGCGCAGACATTCCGGTTAGTCGCCTGATTCAGCCCAAGGCCGAGGGCGAGGTGGCTTTCGTCATTGGGCGCGACCTGACCGAGGAGCTGAGCTGGGGCCGATTCCTGCATGGCATCGAGTACGCATTGCCCGCGATCGAGGTTGTCGACAGCGCGATCGAGAACTGGAGCATTACGCCCGTCGATACAGTGGCGGACAACGCCTCCTGCGGCCTGTATGTCCTTGGCACAGATCCGAAACGCATTTCCGATCTCGATCTCGCTACTTGCCAGATGCGTTTCCTGAAAACGGACGAGCTTGTCTCGGAGGGGCATGGGGCCGCATGTCTGGGCCACCCGCTTCTTGCCGCCTGGTGGCTCGCCCGGACGATGCAACAACTCGGCGATCCGCTTCGCGCTGGCGATGTCGTGCTGTCGGGTGCGTTGGGGCCGATGTTCCCTGTACGCGAAGGCGACGCATTGCAGCTGGAAGTCGACGGACTGGGCAAAGTTTCCTGTATCGCCGCGTAGGCGATCGATTTTAACGAGCGGGAGAATCCATGGCAGGCAAGTTGAAAGTCGCGATCATCGGGTCGGGCAACATCGGCACCGATCTGATGATCAAAATCATGCGACACGGTGATCATCTCGAGATGGGTGCGATGGTCGGCATCGATGCCGCTTCCGACGGTCTCGCGCGTACTGCACGCATGGGCGTCGCGACGACGCACGAAGGCGTCGAGGGGCTTGCGCGCCTGCCGGTGTTTGGGGACATCGATATCGTCTTTGATGCTACGAGCGCGGCAGCGCACGTGAAGAACGACGCATTCTTGCGGGGGCTCAAGCCAAACGTTCGCATGATCGACCTGACACCGGCCGCGATCGGCCCGTACTGCGTGCCGGTTGTAAATCTCGACGCACACGTCAATACGCTGAACGTCAACATGGTGACGTGCGGCGGCCAAGCGACCATTCCGATGGTGGCAGCGGTGTCGCGCGTCGCAAAAGTGCATTACGGCGAGATCATCGCGTCCATTTCGAGCAAATCCGCCGGGCCCGGCACGCGCGCGAACATCGACGAGTTCACGGAGACGACGTCCAAAGCGATCGAGCAGGTTGGCGGCGCGGCAAAGGGGAAAGCCATCATCGTCCTCAATCCGGCCGATCCGCCCCTCATCATGCGTGACACGGTTTACTGTCTGTCCGATTCGGCCGACGAAGAGGCGGTGGAGCGGTCGATCGAGGACATGGTCGCCGCCGTCAATCGCTATGTGCCCGGCTATCGCCTCAAGCAACGGGTGCAATTCGATCGGATAGAAGCCGATGCACCCTTGAATATCCCTGGTGTGGGCGCGCGTATGACAGGGCTCAAAACCTCGGTGTTCCTCGAGGTAGAGGGCGCCGCGCATTATCTGCCGTCCTACGCCGGCAATCTCGACATCATGACCTCCGCGGCGAAGGCTTGTGCTGAGCGCATGGCCGCCGAGATGGTCGCCCATGCTACGACCTAGGGGAAACACGGCATGACACTCGGCAAAAAACTGTACATCTCCGACGTGACGCTGCGAGACGGTTCGCATGCGATTCGTCACCAATACAGCGTGCAACAGGCGGCGGCGATTGCGAAAGCGCTCGACGAAGCCAAGGTCGATTCGATCGAGGTGGCGCATGGAGACGGGCTGCAAGGATCGAGTTTCAACTACGGATTCGGCGCTCATACCGATCTCGAATGGATTGCCGCGGTGGCGGAAGCGGTCAAGCACGCGAAGGTCGCGACGTTGCTGCTGCCCGGGATCGGCACGATTCACGATTTGCGCAACGCCTATGATGCTGGCGCTCGTATTGTCCGCGTAGCCACGCATTGCACCGAGGCCGACATCTCCAAACAGCACATCGAGTACGCGCGCGATCTCGGGATGGAGGCAGTGGGCTTCCTCATGATGAGCCACATGACCACCCCACGCGACCTTGCACAGCAGGCGAAGCTAATGGAGAGCTACGGGGCGACGTGCTGCTACGTCGTCGATTCCGGCGGCGCATTGGGAATGAATGACGTACGCGAGCGCTTTCGCGCCTTCAAGGACGTATTGAAGCCGGAGACCGAGACAGGCATTCATGCCCATCACAATTTGAGCCTCGGCGTCGCCAACAGCATCGTCGCCGTCGAGGAAGGCTGCGACCGCGTCGATGCAAGCCTTGCCGGCATGGGCGCCGGTGCCGGAAACGCGCCGCTCGAAGTGTTCATCGCCGCGGCCGAACGGCTCGGCTGGAACCACGGCTGTGATCTTTATAGCCTGATGGATGCTGCCGATGACCTGGTTCGTCCACTACAGGACCGGCCCGTTCGTGTCGATCGCGAAACGCTGGCGCTGGGTTATGCGGGTGTCTATTCGAGCTTCCTTCGCCACTCGGAAAGCGCTGCTCGGAAATACGGATTGAAGACCGTCGACATCCTTGTCGAACTGGGGCGACGCCGCATGGTTGGCGGGCAGGAGGACATGATCGTCGACGTGGCGCTCGATCTTCTTCGCGCTCGGCAGTCGTAGGGAACTTGGTGGTCCGCGGATAGCTGCGGATCGGTCAAGCGAGATAGTTTCGATCGACAGAAATACTCGGAGAAGTACGTTATGTAATTGGTGATACTAAATAAATGCCGACGAATGATGGCCATTGAGAGCCCGGTCGGCACCTTTCGGGACTGAGGTCGCCGTAAAACGGAGGAGACGAAGTATGAGGAAGCAACTGAATTCGATCGCGCTGGCGATTTCGATGTGCGGTTTCGCGGGTACGGCGTACGCACAGGAGGCGGGAAGCGTTGTGGTAACCGGTGGCGCCGCGTGGATCGACATGAGGCAATCGAGCTCTCAAGAACTGAAAAGCAGTTCCCAGTTCGGCACTTTCACTTCTCCTGGAACAGGCGCGGAAATTCATAACACCTTCACGGGAGAGTTCCTCGTTACCTACTTCGCAACGGAGCATATTGCGATCGAAAGTGCCGTGGGATTTCCGCCGAAGCTGAATTTTTTCTCCCAGGGCGTCGCCACCCCCCTTGGGCCCCAGGGGCCGGCAATGCCCGTGGGTGATCTGAAGCCGTTGGTGACGGCTCGGGTGTGGGCGCCCACGGTATTCGTGAAGTACTACTTTGGAAAGAAGGACAGTGTGTGGCGCCCATTCCTGGGTGTCGGCGTGAATTACACGTGGTTCAGCTCCGTCCAGGTTCATCCCGCATTCAGCGGGGCGCTCAGTCAGTTTGCCGGACCGGGTGGAAGGGTTGATGCATCGGCGAGCTCATCGTGGAACCCAGCTTTCACGGCTGGCGTGACGTATCGCCTCAACGGTAGATGGTCCGTGCTGGGATCGATCACCTACATCCCGCTAAAGACGACCGGAAAATTCGATGCAGTTAGTGCCAACGGAACGACCGTTTTGAGCAACACAACGCGAATCACGGCCAATCCAATCATCGGATTCGTTGGAGTTTCCTATCGATTTTGAGCAGTGGCTCGAGTCTGAATGGGTATATGGAAACAGGAGATTTCACCGTGGACGACATAAAAGTCCAAGTTGACGGACGGGTGCTGATCCTCACGATATCGAGATCGGAAAAGAAGAATGCGTTGACCGGTGCGATGTACAGCGCGCTTGCGGATGCGCTTGAATCAACTGCGCACGAGCGCGTGAACGCCGTCCTCATCCAATCTGACGGTGACACGTTCTCGGCCGGAAGCGACCTGAGCGAATTCTCCGCTGAGGCAATTCGTGACGGCATCGGCAAGAGCCACGGTGCGCGGTTTCTCCGATGTCTGGCGACGATGGAGATTCCCGTCGTGGCCGCCGTACAAGGGAAAGCCATTGGCGTCGGCGCCACCATGCTGTTGCATTGCGACTATGTCATCGTTGCGAACGACGCGCAACTCAGCGCGCCGTTTGTGGACCTGGCGCTCGTTCCTGAAGCGGCGTCGGGCTACCTGCTTCCGTTGCAGGTCGGAAGCATTCGTGCGTTCGAGATGATCGTGCTCGGCCGCTCTGTCGATGCGCAGACCGCCGTGGAATGGGGAATCGCCAATCGATCGGTGCCGGCTGACCAGCTTCGAGCCGAAGCGAAAGCGATTGCGGAGGTCATCGCTGCGAAGGCGCCGGGCGCGATCAGAGCGACGAAACGGTTGATGAGTGAGCGCACGAGAGTCATCGATCAAATGAACGCGGAGTTCGATGCGATCGACAGGCAATTGACAGGGAACGAGTGCAGTGAAGCCTTGGCCGCGTTCAAGGATAAGCGTCGTCCCGATTTCTTGAAGCTTCAATAACGTGATGGATAAAAGTAGCACTGACACTCGTGCGCATGAGGCCGCGATCCGGCGAGCCCCGGATTTCGACGTGCGGCGGTTGGAATCGTGGCTAGGCGGAAATTTGCGTGGTTTTAGCGGGCCACTCGAAGCATCGCAATTTTCGGGAGGCCAGTCGAATCCAACCTATTTGCTGACGACGCCATCCGCCCGCTATGTCCTGCGCCGCAAGCCGTCGGGCACGTTACTGCCGTCCGCTCACGCGATCGATCGGGAATATCGCCTGATACGTGCGTTGAACGGATCCGCGGTGCCGGTCGCGCATGCGCACTGCTATTGCGACGACGTATCGGTAATCGGCGCCGAGTTTTATGTCATGAGCTATGTGGAAGGCCGCGTGCTCTGGGAGCCCAGCCTTCCGGGCATGACGCCCAACGAACGCCGCCTGGTTTTCGATGAAATGAATCGCGTCATGGCGGCGCTGCATACGGTCGATATCGACGCACTTGGTCTGCGCGACTTCGGGCGAACAGGAAGCTATTTCGAGCGTCAAGTGTCACGCTGGACCAAACAGTATCGCGCATCCGAGACGCGCCACATTGCGTCCATCGAACGATTGATCGAATGGTTGCCGCATCATCTTCCCAGCGCGGAACGGACGAGCCTGGTTCATGGTGATTTTCGCCTGGACAACATGATCTTTGCCCCGGATGAGCCACGAGTGGTCGCTGTACTCGATTGGGAACTCTCGACGCTTGGTGATCCGCTCGCGGATTTCGCCTACCTCTGCCTCGCGTGGCACTTGCCGGCGGCCGGTTCGCGCGGACTGGCGGACTTGACTGACGCCGACAAAGTTTCGCTGGGCATTCCGCATGAAGCTGAATTTGTGTCGGCGTACTGCCGCCGTACCGGCATTGAGGAAATCGGAACACGTGAGTGGAACTTCTACCTCGCCTATAACTTCTTTCGCGTGGCCGCGATTCGGCAAGGAATCATGAAGCGCGCACTCGACGGTAACGCAAGCAGCGATCAGGCATTCGAGCACGGCAGACTTGCTGCCGCGATGGGCGATCTGGGATGGGGTTGCGCAGAACGCGCGATGGCCGCTTGACAGTAGCACCGGCCGCAATTCGGAAGAGGAATAGATGAACTTCGAACCTTCGGAAAAGGTTAAGGACCTGCAGCGCCGTGTTTCGGCATTCATGCATCAATATGTGTACCCCAACGAGGAACGTTACGAGCGAGAAGTCTGCGACGGCGACCGTTGGCAGCCGATCGCGCTCATTGAAGAGCTGAAGGCGCACGCGAAGGACCAAGGTTTGTGGAATCTGTTTCTGCCCGATTCGGAACATGGGGCGGGACTGACGAACGTCGAATACGCTCCCCTTTGCGAAATCATGGGCCGGGTGCCATGGGCACCGGAGGTTTTCAACTGTTCGGCACCCGACACAGGCAACATGGAAGTGCTGGTCCGTTACGGCACGCAGGAGCAGAAGAAGACGTGGCTCGAGCCGTTGCTGCGTGGCGAGATTCGCTCGGCGTTCGCAATGACCGAGCCACTTGTGGCCTCGTCCGATGCAACGAACATCGAGAGCTCGATCGTGCGTGACGGTGACGAATACGTGATCAATGGCAGGAAATGGTGGACTTCTGGTGCCAACGATCCACGCTGCAAGGTCTTCATTTTCATGGGCAAGACCGACCCTGACGCGGCAGAGCGCTATCGTCAGCAAGGGATGATCCTCGTGCCGCGCGACGCGCCCGGCGTGACGATTCTTCGCCATCTGCCGGTGCTCGGCTTCGACGACGCGCCGCACGGGCATGCGGAAATCGTCTTCGAGAACGTACGTGTGCCGGTAACGAACATGCTGCTCGGCGAAGGGCGCGGCTTCGAGATTGCTCAAGGGCGTCTCGGCCCCGGTCGTATCCATCACTGCATGCGCCTGATCGGTCTCGCGGAGCGTGCACTCGAAGTGACGTGTACACGTAGCCTGTCTCGAACGGCGTTTGGACGGGCAATTGCCGACCAAACGGTGACGCAGCACCGCATTGCCGACGCACGTATCTCGATCGACCAGACGCGCTTACTGGTGCTGGATGCTGCGCACAAGATGGACGCGATCGGCAATAAGGCGGCCGCACGCGAAATTGCGATGATCAAGGTGGCAGCGCCCAACATGGCATGCTCGGTCATCGATTGGGCGATTCAGACCTGCGGGGGCTATGGAATGCAGGATCGCTTCCTGACGCACGCCTATGCTGCCGCACGGTCGCTGCGCATCGCGGACGGTCCGGATGAAGTGCATCGCAATCAGATAGGGCGAATGGAACTGGCCCGTTATCGGGGCTCGAGATGAGCGGCACTACAGGAATGTCGCGTTCGCCTTCGCCTTCAAAAAAGGCCGAACGTTCGAGTGTTTATTTGATTTTGGATCCAATCGAGCTGTCTGTATCGAACTGGCAGCGACATAGCTCAACCTGGATGCACGGTACCCCGTCCCGTGCGTCGCACATACAAGGGAAGGGAACATGACAGCGCACTACAGGGTGCACGATGACGTGGCGGTTATCACGCTCGACAACCCACCGGTCAATGGGCTCGGGCACACGACACGTCTCGCCATCGTCGAGGCAATGGCCGTAGCAGCAACCGACGCGGGAGTACGGGCCATTGTCATTACTGGGGCAGACAGCGGCTTCTCGGCCGGAGCGGACATCCGAGAATTCGGCACGCCGAAAGCAACGCAGGAACCGAGCATTCATACGGTCATACGAGCGATCGAATCCAGCGCCAAGCCGGTTGTCGCCGCCATCCATTCGGTGGCCATGGGCGGTGGGCTGGAGTTGGCAATGGGTTGCCACTTTCGTGTTGTCACACCGGGTGCGCAGATTGCACTACCTGAAGTGAAGCTCGGCGTTCTTCCGGGAGCAGGGGGGACGCAGCGCCTCCCGCGGGCCGTCGGTCTCGAGGCAGCGCTCGACATGATCGTATCCGGCCGAATCGTACGCTCCGAAAAACTGGCAGACACTGGCCTGTTCGACCTGATCATCGAGGGCGACCTGCTGACAGGCGCGGTGCGGTTTGCACAACAGGCTGCGGACCGGAACGAACTGCCGCGGCTGCGAGATCGCCGCATCGAGCATGTCAATCCGGACGGATTCCTGCAATTCGCGCGCAACACGATTGCAACTGCCAGCCGCAACTTTCCGGCGCCGCTCAAATGTGTCGACGCCGTGCAGGCTTCCGTCCAGCAAGCCTTCGACGATGGGATCAAGTTCGAACGCAAGCTGTTCATGGAACTGATGGACACATCGGAATCCCGAGCGCTTCGTCACGCCTTCTTCGGAAAACGTGCTGGTGCGAAGATTCCTGACCTGCCACCCGACACACCGGTGCGGACGGTAACGCAAGTGGCTGTCGTCGGCGCGGGCACGATGGGAACGGGCATTGCGATGAACTTTCTCAGTGCGGGCCTCCAGGTCACGATTCTCGAGACGCGGCAAGACGCGCTCGAGCGCGGTGTCGCGGCGATCCGCAAGAACTACGACGACAACGCCAGAAAGGGCAAGCTCACGCAGGAACAGGTCGAGCAGCGTATGTCCCTTCTGACGCCGACACTCTCCTATGACGATCTCCGGCACGTCGACCTCATTATTGAAGCGGTGTTCGAGGAAATGAGCGTGAAGGAAAGTGTGTTCCGGGAGCTGGATGCTGTCGCAAAGCATGGAGCCATCCTGGCATCGAACACCTCGACCCTGGACGTGGACAAGATCGCCGCGTTCACGAAGCGGCCTTACGACGTGGTCGGTATGCATTTCTTCAGTCCGGCCAACGTGATGGAACTTCTCGAGGTCGTACGAGGTGAGAGGACCGCCCACGACGTGCTGGCGACAGTCATGAGTCTCGCCAGGAAGATCGGCAAGACGGCGGTGGTGTCCGGTGTTTGCGACGGCTTCATTGGTAACCGGATGATCAATCAGTACCTGCGCCAAGCAGGCTATCTGCTGGACGAGGGCGCGCTACCGGAACAGATCGATCGTGCAATCGAGAAGTTTGGCTTTGCGATGGGCCCGTTCCGCATGCTCGACCTGTCCGGCAACGACATCGTCCGGGCGATCCACAAGCGCCATGCGGTGGAAAGGCCGGATATCGTGTATTCGAAGACCACCCATCTGCTCTGTGAGATGGGGCGGTTCGGCCAAAAATCCGGTGCAGGCTGGTACGACTACAAGGCGGGCGATCGCAAGGCGTATCCGTCACCGGCTGTCAATGACATGATCGTCCAGCAATCGAGAGATATTGGTCTGGAGCGGCGTGTGATTTCGGACGACGAGATCGTCGAGCGTCTTGTCTATGCGCTCGTGAACGAAGGTGCTCGGATACTGGAAGAGGGCATCGCATCGAAAGCATCCGATATCGATGTCGTTTATCTCACGGGCTACGGCTTCCCGATCTTCCGCGGCGGTCCAATGTTCTATGCCGACACCGTAGGCCTTTACAACGTGGCGCAAGCGACGCGCCGCTACGCCAAGGGGTATCGCGGCGAAGCGTGGCAAACGGCCCCGTCGCTCGAGCGGCTGGCCGAAGTGGGCAAAGGTTTCAACGATTGATGTGGAGCACGAATATGACTGAAGCAGTGATTGTTTCCACCGCTCGGACGGCACTCGCGAAGAGCTGGAAGGGCGCTTTCAACATGACGCACGGCGCTACGCTCGGCGGGCACGTCGTCAGACACGCGATCGAGCGTGCGCACATCGAGCCGGGTGAAGTCGAGGACGTTCTGATGGGCTGTGCCGTTCCGGAAGGTGCGACTGGCTGGAACATCGGGCGGCAGATCGCATTGCGTGCAGACTGCCCGGCGAGCGTGCCAGGTGCAACCATCAATCGCTTTTGCTCCTCTGGACTGCAGGCGATTGCGACGGCCGCGCAGCGTGTGATTGCCGGTGAAGGCGATATCTTCGTTGCGGGTGGTGTCGAATCCATTTCCTGTGTCCAGCAGGAAATGAACCGACACATGCTGAACGACGGCTGGCTTGAGAGGCACAAGCCCACCATCTACTGGAGCATGCTGCAAACCGCTGAAACCGTCGCCCGGCGTTACAACATTGGGAGAGATCGTCAGGACGAGTATGGCGTTCGAAGCCAGCAGCGGGCGGCGGATGCCGTTGCCGCCGGAAGGTTTGCGGACGAAATCGTGCCGATCACCACAGTGATGGGCGTCGCCGACGCGAAGACCGGATCACTCGGCACGCGCGAAGTCACGGTGTCTGTCGATGAAGGCATCCGTGCCGATACGACACTGGAAGGCCTTTCGAAAATTCGTTCTTCTTTGCCGGGAGGCGTGATTACGGCCGGTAATGCGAGCCAGTTCTCCGATGGTGCATCCGCTGCTGTCGTCATGGACGGCAAGCTGGCCTCCGCCCGCGGCCTGCAGCCACTCGGCGCATTCCGGGGTTTTGCCGTTGCCGGATGTGAGCCGGACGAAATGGGTATCGGGCCGGTGTTCGCCGTACCTAAGCTGCTTGCGAAGGCCGGTTTAACGGTCGATGACATCGGCCTTTGGGAGTTGAACGAGGCATTCGCTGTCCAGGTGCTTTACTGCGCTGACAAACTCGGCATTCCGATGGCGCGCCTCAACGTCAATGGCGGCGCCATTGCATTGGGACATCCGTACGGTGTTTCCGGCGCGCGCCTCGTCGGGCATGCGCTGTTGGAGGGTAAGCGCCGTGGTGCTCGATATGTCGTCGTTACGATGTGCATCGGGGGCGGCCAAGGCGCAGCAGGGCTGTTCGAAGTTTTTTGATGTCTGCGCAAGAAGCGTCGCAGAAACAGGAATAGTGCGGATTAGACACCATGGGTACGCTCAAACAATTATTCGATCTTTCAGGAAAAACCGCGCTCGTGACTGGCGGCTCACGCGGCCTCGGTCTTCAACTCGCCGAGTCACTCGGCGAACTTGGAGCGCGCATCGTTCTTTCTGCGCGCAAAACCGACGAGTTGCAAGAGGCGCAGGCGCATCTGGCGTCGCTCGGCATTGAGGCGGACTTCATCGCGGCGGACGGTTCCATCGACGCAGATATTCATCGTCTGGCTGACGAGGCGCTCGCCAGGTTGGGTCGCGTCGACATACTCGTGAACAACGCGGGCGCAGTCTGGAGCGCGCCAGCGGAGGACCACCCGATCGAGGCATGGGATAAGGTCATGAACCTCAACGTCCGAGGCCTCTTCCTGCTCACCCAGCAAATTGGCAAGCGGTCGATGATCCCGCGTGGATACGGCCGAATCGTCAACATGGCATCGATCGGCGGCCTCAGGGGAAATCCGCCTGATGCGATGAGCACCATTGCCTATAACGCGAGCAAGGGAGCGGTTGTCAATTTCACACGAACGCTCGCGGGTGAGTGGGGGCAATACGGCATCACGGTCAACGCGATTGCGCCGGGCTTTTTTCCGTCCAACATGACGCGGGGCTTGCTCACCCAATTGGGCGCGGACAAGGTTGCGGAAGGACTCCCATTACGGCGCATTGGCGATAGCGAGGATCTGAAGGGCGCCGTCGCATTGTTCGCATCGGATGCAGGCAAGCACATCACCGGACAGATCCTTGCAGTAGACGGTGGCGCGACTGCCGTACTATAACCGCGATACAGAGAGATACGGATGCCGAAGTATTGGGTAGATTTGGAGATCTTCGTTGCCGGGTAAAAACGGTGGGATCACATGGCTTCTGCGTCACCGCAGTACCGGAAAGACCCCGGAACAACCGGGCGCCAATGAAACCGGCACCTGACGACGCGTTCATACGGACATTGGGTGGTGGACGGAAATGAAGGCGGTGCAAATTGCAAGTACCGGTGGACCGGAGGTGCTGACGCCAGTCGATCTCGAAGTGCGACGTCCTGGTATTGGAGAGTTCTAGTCAAGGTCGACGCTGTCGGGATCAATTTTGCCGACACGGTTCGTCGCCGCAGTGCGCCTTAAAGTCCGAGATGGTTATCTGTTGTGCGGTATTCCTGCTGCTGATGTTTGCTACTGGCGAATCGGGAGTGTTCGGCCTCTCCCGGCTAGGGGCGATCCTGAAGGAGTTGAACTCGGGCGGTATGGCGTCGTTTCGGGCCTTGTCGGAGATTCGTGCCGCGCACATGGATGTCTGGTTTCAATTGAGACGAATCGAACTCGCGCAAAACGGTGAAGAGGTAGCCACATCAATCGGCACGATTCGCTCCGACGAAGAACGGTTGGTCCCAGGCGATTTCACTGACTGCCTGCTGCAATTTGAGGAACGACATGGACGTAATGCAACGGACTCGCTTTGCTGCTGCAGCAGCAGCTAATGCTGAAGATGCATCGATTTGGCGTTGGTTTTCCGCCCTTCTTGAAGAGCGTCGTATCCGGTGGCGTTACATGTTCGATAGTTGGGTCGTTAATGTCGATCGCACTCGTGTTGCCTCGGAGTTGACTTTCTATGATGCGATAAGGGCGGCAAAAGAGGAGGCCGAACAGCGGGGGCTAGGACGGCCTGACGAAAGGCCACCCCGGGGGCGCTGGCAAGGTAGGGATACAGAAGACGTAACACGATGCCGTTCCTATCGCTAATTCGCCTGGACGTCGCAAGATCTTGTGGTGCCTGCTGACTCCAGTTGCCCGCCTGCGCGACAGTATGTGAAATCGTGCGGTCAGATTTCGGCTCGTTCGGCCCCGAAGGGGTTGTGCAGGACCAGTGGTGATCGGAGATTGTTTCGCGCGAGATGATCTGCCGTCAAGATTGATTTCGTGACGTTTCCTCGGTCGGCGGAGTCAAGTGGCGAACCTATGCTGATGGCCGCGCGTTGAGTACCAGATCGCTCGCTGCGAGGGCAATGGCACGAAGTAACAGGTTGATTTTCGCAGTGAGACTGCTCTTTTCGACATTACTTTCTAAGTTTAGAAAATTCAATTCGACTCTCAGACTGAAGGGAATCACGCATGAAGATTCACGAGTACCAGGGTAAGGAAATCCTGCGGAAATTCGGCGTCGCGGTACCGCGCGGCAAGCCGGCGTTCTCGGTGGACGAAGCCGTCAAGGTGGCAGAAGAGCTGGGCGGCCCGGTATGGGTCGTCAAGGCTCAGATTCACGCGGGTGGCCGTGGCAAGGGCGGCGGCGTGAAGGTCGCGAAGTCGATCGAGCAGGTGCGCGAATACGCGAACCAGATCCTCGGCATGCAGCTCGTCACGCACCAGACCGGTCCGGAAGGCCAGAAGGTCAACCGTCTGATGATCGAAGAAGGCGCCGACATCAAGCAGGAACTGTATGTCAGCCTCGTCGTGGATCGCGTGTCGCAAAAGATCGTCCTGATGGGTTCGAGCGAAGGCGGCATGGACATCGAAGAAGTTGCCGAAAAGCACCCGGAACTGATCCACAAGGTCATCGTCGAACCGTCGACCGGCCTGCTCGACGCCCAGGCCGACGACCTCGCCGCGAAGATCGGCGTGCCGGCCGCTTCGATTCCGCAAGCGCGCGCCATCCTGCAAGGCCTGTACAAGGCATTCTGGGAAACCGACGCGTCGCTGGCTGAAATCAACCCGCTGAACGTCTCCGGCGACGGCAAGGTCATCGCACTCGACGCGAAGTTCAACTTCGACTCGAACGCGCTGTTCCGTCATCCGGAAATCGTCGCGTACCGCGATCTGGACGAAGAAGATCCGGCTGAAATCGAAGCGTCGAAGTTCGACCTCGCGTATATCTCGCTCGACGGCAACATCGGCTGCCTCGTGAACGGCGCGGGCCTGGCGATGGCGACGATGGACACCATCAAGCTGTTCGGCGGCGAGCCGGCGAACTTCCTGGACGTCGGCGGTGGAGCTACGACCGAGAAGGTCACGGAAGCGTTCAAGCTGATGCTGAAGAACCCGGACCTGAAGGCGATCCTCGTGAACATCTTCGGCGGCATCATGCGCTGCGACGTGATCGCGGAAGGCGTGATCGCCGGTTCGAAGGCCGTGAACCTGAAGGTGCCGCTCGTCGTGCGCATGAAGGGCACGAACGAGGACCTCGGCAAGAAGATGCTGGCCGACTCGGGCCTGCCGATCATCTCGGCGGACAGCATGGAAGAAGCTGCCCAGAAGGTCGTCGCGGCTGCCGCAGGCAAGTAACGCTATCGAATACGCATGGCGGCGCGGCAGATACGCGACGCCAATCGAACAGAGGTCAAAATACATGTCGATTCTGATCAACAAGGACACGAAGGTCATCACGCAGGGCATCACCGGCAAAACCGGTCAGTTCCATACGCGCGCCTGCCGTGAATACGCAAACGGCCGCGAAGCATTCGTCGCGGGCGTGAACCCGAAGAAGGCCGGCGAAGATTTCGAAGGCATTCCGATCTACGCGAGCGTCAAGGAAGCGAAGGCAGAAACCGGCGCGACCGTGTCGGTCATCTACGTTCCGCCGGCAGGCGCAGCCGCTGCGATCTGGGAAGCGGTCGAAGCCGATCTGGATCTCGCGATCTGCATCACGGAAGGCATCCCCGTGCGCGACATGATCGAAGTGAAGGACCGCATGCGCCGCGAAGGCCGCAAGACGCTGCTGCTCGGGCCGAACTGCCCGGGCACGATCACGCCGGACGAACTGAAGATCGGCATCATGCCGGGTCACATCCACCGCAAGGGCCGCATCGGCGTCGTGTCGCGTTCGGGCACGCTGACGTATGAAGCCGTTGCTCAGCTGACGGCACTGGGCCTCGGCCAGTCGTCGGCAGTCGGCATCGGCGGCGACCCGATCAACGGTCTGAAGCACATCGACGTGATGAAGATGTTCAACGACGATCCGGATACGGACGCGGTCGTGATGATCGGCGAAATCGGCGGTCCGGATGAAGCCAACGCCGCCGAGTGGATCAAGGACAACATGAAGAAGCCGGTCGTCGGCTTCATCGCGGGTGTCACGGCGCCTCCGGGCAAGCGCATGGGCCACGCCGGCGCGCTGATCTCGGGCGGTGCGGATAAGGCCGAAGCGAAGCTGGAAATCATGGAAGCGTGCGGCATCACCGTCACGCGCAACCCGTCGGAAATGGGCCGCCTGCTGAAGGCAGCGCTGTAATATTTCCCCTGGGTTCGTCCTGCAGAAAACGCCGGCTTTGCCGGCGTGAGACTGCGAAAAAAAGCTGACACTTGACGTCAGGGTTTGATACGGCGGTCGAGCGCTGCCAAGCTAAATAGTGCGATCGCTAGCTTGAGAATCTCGTGGCGCGGCGCACATCCTTGACCTCATCGCTCAACGCCTTGGTGTGCTCGCATTTCACTGGGGGCGCGTCGTCGCACCTTCAATTTCCTGAAACTTGACCCAGCCGAACGGCGATTGCCTCGTACAACCCGGTTGGGGTGCGGTGAATTCTGCTGCTGCCGAGGGGGCGAGCAATCGTCGCTAACTGAATGCGCTGATGCCTGCTAGCGGTGGACTTCGTCGGTCCATTCCCGCGTGTCGGGAGAGATCTTCAACCGGCTGCCCTCGAGCTTGATGAGCCGGTTCAGCTTGCCGATTCCGGCCTGCCCGACGATCGTCCGGTGGCGCACGCAAGCAGCCCGGATTGAATCGATGATTCGCGACAAGCCGCACGCGTCCGTGCATGCCGAGCTTGCAGACACCGTTGTCCCGGTGCGACCGTTCGGCCGGTTCGGCTGGCCGTCTCGATGACTCGAGGCGCGCGGCGCCGCGGACAATGCGAGCGCCATCCATCGATGCTGCCCCGCGAAGCATCGCCACGTGATCCGAGGATGTCGCTGCCCGACAAGCAAAGCTTTTCCGCGCTGTGAGCAAAGGTGGACAGTCTGCGAACGCCTATTGTTCTAGTAACGGAAATGCGCGCGATGCTTACACCAACGGCCGCATACCGCTATAAGAGCCGATGCTTCGCCATGGGCAACTATCTAGGAGACGCAAGTGCCTGATACCACCATGCAAGGCTATCCTGCTTCTGCGCTGTTCGACGAAGAGGCGGGGGCGATCGATCCCCTGGTCTACTCCTACCAGGGTATCTACGAGCAGGAACTGGACCGCATCTTCGGGCGGTCGTGGCTTTTCATCGCTCACAAGAAACATATTCCCACGATCTACTGGCGGCTCGCGCGGCCTCAGTTTGAAGTTCGCCGAGTCGCTCGGCGAACTGGGGGCGCGCGTTGTGCTCTCGGCTCGAGAAATCGGCGAATTGCAAGAGGCGCAGGCGCATTTGAATTCGCTGGGCATCGAAGCGGATTTCATCGCAGCGGACGGTGCGGTCAAGATAGATATTCATCGCTTGGCCAACGAGACGCTCGCTAGATTGGGACACGTCGATATCCTCGTAAGCAATGCGGGTGCAGTGTGGAGTGCGCCGGCGGAAGATCATCCCTTCGACGCATCGGACAAGGTGATGGACCTCAGCATCCGAGGCCTCTTTCTGCTTACCCAGAAAATCGGCAAGTGATCGATGATTCCGCGCGGGTATGGCCGAATTGTCGACATCGCATCGATCGCTGGGCTCAGAGGTAATTCGCCCGACGCCATGAGCACGATTGCCTACAACGCGAGCAAGGAGGGGCGTCGTGAATTTCACTCGGGCGCTGGCGGGCGAGTGGGAACGGCGCGGGATTACCGCGATCGCCCCGGGCTTTCTCCCTTCGACATGACACGCGGGTTGCTCAACAAGTTGGGCGCCGATAGCGTCGCCGTGGAAGTGTCGTTGCGCCGTATCGGCGACAGCGAAGATCTGAAGGGCGCGGTCGCATTGTTCGCATCGGATGCCGGCAAGCACATCACGGGGCAAATCCTTGCAGTAGATGGTGGCGCAACTGCCGTGCTCTAGTTTGACGATAGGAGATACAGATAATGAAGGCAATGCAAATCGCACGTACCGGTGGACCGGAGGTACTCACGTTAGTCGACCTCGAGGCGCCTCATCCTCGTGTTGGAGAACTACTGGTCAAGGTGGACGCCGCCGGCGTTAATTTTGCCGATACAGTCCGTCGCCGGGGTGCATTTTATCCCGCCCCAACACCCCTTCCGATCGTACTGGGAAGCGAGATATGTGGAACCGTCGTGTCGGTTGGCGATGGAGTGACCGGCTGGCAGCCGGGTTCGAGGCTTATCGGCCTGCTCGATCACGGCGGCTATGCCGAATACGTCATTGTCGAAGCGCGTAGTGCGATTCCGATTCCGGAAGATGCCGACTCATCCATTGCGGCGGCCATTTTCGTGCAAGGCATGACCGCGCTGCTGGTGCTTGACGACGTCGGCGGTCCCGTGACGGGCCGTAACGTGCTTGTCGAAGGTGCGGCCGGAGGCGTAGGCGGCTTGGCGGTGCAAATTGCGCGACTGCTCGGTGCCCGTCATGTCATCGGCGCGGTGAGTTCGCCGGACAAGGGCGAGCTTGCCCGTGAGCTAGGCGCGACCGGCACAGTCAACTATACGGAGCCGGGCTGGGAAGAGGCGGCGCGTGCCCTCACGAATAACGAAGGCTTCGATCTCATCCTCCATGTCCAAGGCGGCGAGGCACTCGCTCGCGAGCTGGCTCTTCTCAGGCCTTCTGGGCGCATCGTCGCGTACGGCGCGGCTTCCAACGAGCCGATGCTAGTGGATGCTGCCCACATGCTTGGGGGCAACCTCGGTGTCTGCGGCTTCTATCTGGGGGGGCACCTTGCTGACGCCGAGCGAATGAAACGGCAGTTCTCGCGCCTAATGGGATGGGTCGAGTCCGGGCAGATCACGGTTCCGATCGGCGGGTGCTTCCCTCTTGCCGAGGCGGCTCGCGTACATGCGTTACTTGAGTCTCGCCAATCGACGGGCAAGCTGATCTTGAAACCGTGATGCCAGATGGGGCAGCAAACTTAAGCTAAGTCGAGCAAACGCACACGCGCATTACGCTGAACATACTGCGTCGGAGGTTCGTAAAGCGCCCTCCGCTCAACAACCGAAGAGGAGGTGTACATGAGTATTTCATACAGTGGAGGGTGCGCTTGCAAGGCGATTCGCTACGAGTGCTCGGCCGAGCCGATTTTCTCATTGAACTGCCATTGCCGTGACTGTCAACGTGCAACCGGCAGTGCTTACGCCTCGGTGCGGATGGTGCCGGCTCCCGCGTTTCGGATCGTATCGGGCGAGCCTCGATATCACAGGGTGAAGAGTGATCTCGGCCACGACGTGGAGCGCGGCTTTTGCCCCGATTGCGGATCGCCCATCCTTGGCACGATCGCGGAGAAGCCCGAGATCGTGCTGATCTTCTGCGGCAGTCTCGATGATCCCAGCCAGTACTCGCCCTCGATGGACTTCTACACCACCAGTGCTCAGCCGTGGGACTTCATGGATCCGGCGCTGACGAAATTTGCCAAAGGTCTGCCCAACTCATAACGCGTTGCTTAAATCCAAAGGAGACGAACGTGCTGCGACTGAAAACTGAACTGAACTTGCCGGACGTTTGCCTGACCGGTTTCGAAACGCCGCTGTCCGAGGAGGAGCGCGCCGTTCAGGAAACGCTTCATCGGTTTGCCAAGGAAGTCCTCCGCCCAACGGGCACGGCGCTGGACAAGATGACCGCGGAGCAGGCCATTGCCCCAGGATCGCCTTTTTACTCGGTCTTTACAGAGTTCGCGAAGCTCGGCGTAGATCCCGCGCTGTTCGCTTCGCTGCCCGCCGAGACGGCGTTGCGCATGGAATCGATGATCGCCGAGGAGCTCGGGTGGGGCGACAGCGGGCTTGCCCTGTCGCTGGGGATCGCCAACTTCCCTATGCAACTGGCTGTTACGGCCGGCAAGCAGGAACTGGTCGAGCTGTGTGCCGGCCGCATCGGATGCTGGATTGGAACGCAGCCCGACCGGGGCAGTGACTTCCAGGTGTTCGACATCGAACGCGATTGGCCGCAAGGCACGCCGGGTAATCAAGGCAACCTGTGGGCGAAGGTGGGCGACGACGAGATCGTGATCAACGGACAAAGCTCGGCCTGGGTATCCAACGGCGCCGTTGCGCAAGTGGCGATTGCCTATATGGGCGCGGACTATGGTGATGGGCGGCTTGACAAGAACGGCCTGCCGTACGGTGTCGGGGTGATCATCCCTCTCGACCTTCCCGGGGTCTCGCGCGGCAAGCCGCTTGAAAAAATCGGCCTGCGCGCGCTTCCTCAAGGGGAAATCTATTTTGACAACGTTCGTGTTCCGAAACGTTTCGCCGTCGCGTTGAAAGACGAGTACTACGGCAATTTTGCTTCCGTGTGGTCTTACGCTGGAGCACACACGTCGCCGATATTCGTGGGCGTCGCCCGCGCGGCGTTCGAGTTGGCGCTGCAGTACTGCCATGAACGTAAGCAGGGCGGAAGGCTGCTGATCGATCATCAGCTGACCCGTTATCGTCTCGGCGACATGCTGCGCCGGATTGAACTGGCTCGCGCGACGGCTCGGCGCTCACTCGCGTTTGCACGCCTTTCGGAGCGGGTCCACCCCTATGTCACCGCAGCGAACAAGGTGACGGTAACCGAAGAGGCGATGAAAGTGGTCCACGAGGCGCTTCAGCTTTTCGGCGCGGTGGGCACGACACGCGAATATCCCATCGAGAAGCTGTTCCGCGACACCCGTCCCTCCCTTATCGGGGATGGCGAGAGCTACTCGGTGACCATGCGCCTTGGGCTTCTTTGTCAGCAGCTCTATGCGGAGGGTTGGAGCAATCCCTGATCCGTCGAAATGCCGCGTACAACTTCGCGAATTCCCCGATTCGCGGGGATGAAAACGAACGCGCCTATTTCTTCCTGCGCGCTTTCCGGCCCCGCCAGCGACGCGAAAGCCGCCCGAAGGCCAGGTAGGCGACGGGCGTGGCGGACAGGTGCGTCGGGGCAAACTACCCGAACTGTTGGAGTGAGTGTGATGGATCAGCCGATTCTTGATTTAAATGGCAAGGTGGCGTTGGTAACTGGTTCCGCACAAGGTCTTGGTGCGGAAATCGCGACTACTCTGGCGCGCCAAGGCGCAAGGGTAATCGTGTCGGATGTCCTCGAGGACTTGGGCCGAACGACTGCACGAGCTATTCAAGGGGCGCAATTCGTCAAACATGATGTAGTGAGCGAGCCTGACTGGCAGCGAGTTGTCCAATTCGCCGTTGAGACGCACGGTCGTCTGGACCTCGTAGTGAACAACGCCGGGATAGAAGCTTTTTCGCTTCTCGAGAATCTCACCGTTGAGCAATTCCAGCGCGTTCAGAAGGTGAATCTGGAAGGAACGTTCCTCGGCACAAAGTGGGCGATTCGAGCGATGAAACCAGGCGGTAGTAGCGGGCACGGCGGCAGCATCATAAATATCTCGTCGCTGGCCGGTATCGTCGGTACGTTTGGTTTGAGTGCGTATTGTGCCGCTAAGGGCGGCGTTCGCCTCTTGACCAAAGCCGCGGCCATTGAATGTGCGCGCCTTGGTTATGGTATTCGAGTTAATTCGATTCACCCGGCTGTCGTCGAGGGGGGGATGGGAAAATCCGTTGTCAAAAGCCTTGTGGACTCGGGATTGGCTCCGGACGAGCACGTAGCGGAATCCCTCCTGGCAAGCACTCATCCTATGGGATTCGGAAAGCCAAAGGATGTCGCGGATGCAGTTTGTTTCGTGGCTTCAAGCCACTGGATGAATGGGGCCGAGTTGGTTCTGGATGGCGGAGCCAGCGCTCAGTAAAGGGCAGCGCAGATGGCCGTGCATGGTGGTTCGGCCGCTACGGAAGAGCTTGCCTTGCTAGTTCAATGCGACGCGCATAGGTACCCCTTCGAGTACATCACTCGCAAGTGCGTATTGCGAGTGCCGGGAAGCCGGACAAGTGGCGGAAGCCCTGACGCATTTGATGATGGCTCCCGTCAATGCTAGTCCCGCTGACTAGAGTTGTGAGCGGAGGTGGCGTGGGAGGTCACTTCCGCTATAGTGCTCGGCCTATCTTGACGAAAATCGATCGATAGACCGCCCCATCTTGGCAAGAACCAAGCCTATTAGCGAGTGCTCGTACTTCTTGTCAATTCAGCGGCTTTTGCTCAACTTGTATGGCAAAATGAAGCGAGCAATCATGGCAGAATGATTTGCAAGCCATTGATTTTATTCATGTATGCCGCTCAACTTTATTGACAAACGATAGCCGGCCAGGCGTGCGTCACGCGTGCGTGTCGACCCAGAGGCGGCCCCAGCGGGACGCATAGGCGAGCGCGTGTTCTTCTTCGAAGAAGAAATCGATCGCGTCGAACGAAACGGAGCGCGGCGACGGCCCGCCGCCCGCCCGCTCGATCGTCAGGTTGGCTGCGAACAGCCCGTTCGGCAACCGGGCGGCGGCGGGAGCGACTTCGTAGCCCTTGTAGCGGATCGTACGGTTCATGGCGTGCGCGGAGAAAGTTCGGACTTTCAGCGTACGAAAACCCGCCGGCCGCGTGAACCAATCTTTCGGCCAATGCAAATCACGCGGCGGGCCGAATCGATATCGAGAGGGCATGCCGGGAAAGGGGATTCGACGCGAAGCGTCGCTGTGGTTCGTGCGTGGCGCGGTGCCGGCGCGCGCAGCACATCGCCGCGCGTCCGAAGACGCGCCGCCCGCGCACGGCGGACCTTGTCGGCCGGGCGCGGGCGGCGGAGTGAAGGGGATTACTGGTTGGCGACCTTCAGCACGGGTGCGAGCGCGTCGACCGATGCCGCGTGTGTGGTCGCGCGATGCGACGCGAATGCGAGCGCGAACTCGGCGGCTTGCGCGCCGACCGTCTCGAGCTGCGCGACGACCTTCGGATCCGAGCAGCTGTCGGCGCTTTCGAAACGCGTTTCGAGCGTGTTCACGGTCGCGCCGAACGGCGTCGGCCAGCCGCGCAGCGCATGGACGATCGAACGCAGAGACGTCAGCACGGTGCCGGCTGCCTGCCAGCCGTACGCGGTGACGATCAGGCCGACCGCGCGGCCGTCGAGATAGGGGCGATCGTCCGCGCGCAGTTCCTCGAGCGTGTCGAGTGCGTTCTTCACGAGGCCGGAGACGCCGCCGTGATAGCCGGGCGTCGCGATGATGATCGCGTCGGCCTGGCGCACGGCGTCGATCAGTTCGCGCTGCGCGTCGGTCAGCGTTTTGTGTTCGGGGGCGTAGTGCGGCAGCGTATGCAGGAACGGGCCGTCGAACAGGCGCGTGCGCGCGCCGGCGGCCTGCGCGCCGCGCAGCGCGAACGACAGCGCGCGTTCGGTCGACGACGCTGCTCGGGTGGTACCACCGATGCCGACGACGAACGGGCGGCGGTGTTGATCGAATGCAGTCAAGGGGCGCTCCTTGGGGATGGCTTGCCCGGCTAAGCACAGGCTTAAAACCAGATGGTAACGACCCCATCGCCACTCTGAAAACGACTTTTCGTTCTATCGATATGCCGGGCGGCGGGGGCAATCGTGTGCGCGGCCGCGCAGATCGATAGCAGAAATGCTTGGTTGGGACGGTGCGCCGCGGTCGATAAGATGGGCCCGTCTCCTCCATGATGTCTCTACTGACATGGGTTGGCCCCGCCGCGCGGATGCAGGCGGGGCTTTTTTTCGTCCCGGTCAGGAAAAGGGGCGCGATGCCTGCGGCCGTTGCCGGTTATTCGAATACCGGCCGGAAGAAGCTGCGTTCGTAGCTGACGATGCAGCGCGTTTCCTCCGCGTAGCGGAACGCGGCCTGGCATGCCGGATCGTCCTTCGAGCGTTCGCGGTAGCGCTCGTACTCGGCGAGGCTCGGGAACGAGAACATCGCGAGCGCGATGTTGCTCGCACCTTCGGACGGCAGGAAATAGCCGTGATGCGTGCCGCCGAACTTTTCGACGAGCGGAATCCACATCTTGCCGTAGGCTTCGAACTGCTCGAGCTTGTACGGATCGATGACGTAGCGGAGGAAGCAGGTGACCATGTGCGCTCGCGGTGCGGTGACGGAACAGCGAGTCTGGATCGCGTCGCCGCAGGTGTCAACGGAGCGCGTGCGGGGCGTCGACGCCGTCGCGGGATTCGTTGCTTGCACGCACAACGATCGGCGTATTTTCATGCGTTCGCAACGACGCCGGCAGAGCGGTGGCACGCATCTTCGTTGCCGTTTTTCCTGCAAGTATTTCCCCGAACTTTTACGACATTTTTTCTTGCGAGGGCGGTCGGCGCGCTCATAGACTTCGGGCATCCCAACCACGGAGCACTGCGATGTCGATACCCTGGAACGCGATTGCCGAACGTCTCCCTGCCGCGCCGCCTTCCGTGTGCGCCGACCGGGTGGTCGTACGGCGTTTCGATCCGGCAGTCGACAGCTATGCGCAACTCACGCCGATGCTGCATCGCGCGTTCGCGTGGCTCGGCGCGATGGGGCTCAACTGCACGTGCGTCGATCAGGACGAGGGCGTCACGCGCCGCCGTGCGGAAACGGGCGAGTGCTACGTCGCCGTATGCGGCGGGCGCGTCATCGGCACGGCCACGCTGTATGGGACCGATCCGTCTTCGGCCTGCTCGCTGTACCGGCACGAAGGCGTCGCGAGCGTGCGCCAGGTGGCCGTGGATCCCGATTGCCAGAGCCGCGGGATCGGCGCATTGCTGCTGTCGTTCGCCGAGCAGTGGGCCGCGTTGCGCGGCTATACGCTGCTCGCGCTGGATACGCCGCATCCCGCGTCGCATCTGCTGGCGTTCTACGGCGCACAGGGTTTCGAGGTCGTCGACGTGATGCGCTTCGCCGGCAAGCGCTACGACAGCGCGATCCTCTGCAAGCGGCCCGTCGCGCCCGTCGTGCACCGCGTGCCGCCGGCGTCGCGGCTGGCCGTGCGCGTGGCGGCCGTGCGGCGTCTGGCGCATGCGTTGCCGGCGCGCGTCGTGGCAGCGGCACGGCGCGACCTGCGCTTACGCCGTGGCGCGGGATGGGCGGCGCGACGCGCGGCCGGCGCCGCGAGCTGCCGTTCGTCACCTTGGCGGCCGCGCCAGCATGGGCGCTACACGTTCGGCTGAGCGCCGCGCACGGGCTCTTTTCCCCGGTTTTGCCGCGTAAACGTCGCGTGAGCGGAGTGTGGCGCTTCCGCTCGTATACGGCCCATGAGACCCCCCCGCCGCGTCGCGGCGAAACCGATGTTTACGCGCTTTTTATGCTTTGCCGCGATCTTCACGCGAACCTTCATAAGATGGTTCAAGTGGAAACGGATGCAGCGCGATCGTGCGCGCGATGGTGTCGGCCAGCGAAGAGCGAAGCCGAACGCGGTCACGACGGTTCGTCGCAGGGATGCGTTGCGGCCGTCGAAAGAAACAGGAGTGCCGAAACGCTGCATAAAGACACGCGGCAGGCGCGTCGCGTCACTCGTCGCGGTTGCGCGACTCGCCGCTGCCTTTCGCGAGACGCCAGGCAATCGTGCCGAGCACGCCGACCGCGACGACCAGCGCGCCCCACAGCACGTAGCGGCGCTTCGCGTCCGTATCGGCAGCCGCCGCCGGCGCGACCGCCGATATCGGCAGCGCCGTGCCGACGCGCGCGGGCCGGACTTCGGGCGCCATGCCGACCAGCAGCGCATCGCGGCTGACGGCCGACGACACGAGCGCCGCATCGCCGACGCCGAGCGTAAACGGTGGCGTGCCGCGTGCGACGAAGGTCAGCGCGGCCGGATGCCAGCCGATCGCGACGGCCGGCTGGCCGGCGCCGAATCCGCCGTTGCGCATGTCGACGACGATCCGCCACGCACGATCCGTGTTCGCCGCGAACTCGAGCGGCGGATTGCGCTGCTCGCCGGCCTTGCCCTGCAGCCGGAACAGCACGCCGCCCGCGACGTCGCGCCACGGCGCCTGCGCGTCGGCGCGGCTTTGCAGCGTTGCGCGCGCGACGGTGTTCGGCTGCGGCAGGTCGATGCGCACGCGGTCGACCGGATACGCGCCGTCGGTGTCGAACAGATACTCGCCGGGTGCGCTGCCGGCCCGCACGCGCGCGGCGTCGCGCCATTGGCGCGGCACGGATGCGGTATCCGTCCCGCGCGCGTCGCGCGGATGGGTTTCGACGTCGATCGACGCGATCGCGGGCGCACCGTCGAGCCAGTCCAGCCGCAGATAGCGCGGCGCCGCACCTTCGAGTGCGATGCGTTCCTGCACGAGCATGTCGTCGCCGCGGCCGACCTTCAGCAACTGCGTGCTGCCGAGCGAGCGCCAGTTGCGCAGGTCGTCGCTGGCATCGACGGCGACACGCCCCTGGTAGCTGTCGTCGCCCACGTGCACGAGCAGTGCGTCGACGGCGCCGTTCGCACGCGACAGGTCGACGAGATCCGCGCCGCGCCTTGCCGGCGACGGCGTGGCGACGGCCGCGCGCAGCGAGCCGTCCGGGCCGACCGTCACGCCGAGCGGCGCGTTGCCGTTATCGGCGCGCACCGGCGGCAGCGGGAACCAGTGCACCGGCGTGCGCGACGGCGGCACGGCGGGCGCGGCCGACGCGGGTGCGTCGAGCGAATACGGAACCGGCTCGCCCGCGCCGTTGAAGACGCGCACGTCGCCGAGATCGTCGCGCCGGCTGGCCGCATACACGGGCTGCGGCACGGTGAGCTGGTAATACGCGGCGCTGCCGTCGAGGTCGAGCGAGAAGCGCTGCGCGACGCGGCCACCGCCTGGCGTGCCGTCGGCGGCCGCGAACGACGCGAGCAGGCTCAGTCCGAGCAGGGCCGCGAGTCGTTTCATTGCGGGTCGTCCCGTTGGGCCGCAGCCTTCGGCGGCAGCGGCGAGAAATAGCCGATCAACAGCAGCAGCACGCCGATGCCGATGAACGACACGATGCGCTCGATGCCGGTCACGTGCGACAGGTCGAACAGGAACAGCTTGACGACCGTGAGCGCGAGCAGCGCGGCGCCGACGAACCACAGCGGGCGCAGCCCGCGGCGCGTGGCCCAGATCGTTGTCGCGAGCGCGCAGACCGTCCAGTACACGGACACCGACGCCTGCACGAGCGTCGATTCGGCCATCGCACCGAACTCGTACGGCACGCCGGCCCAGTGATGCAGCGTGCGCAGCATCAGCGCGTTGAACCACAGGAATACGGTTGCGATCGCAACATAGTCGATCGCGCGCGAATGCCACGCGATGCCGAGCGTCTTCAGGCGGCGCAGCCACGCGGCGAACGCGACGAAGACCAGGAACTGCGCGATGTCGAGCGGATTGAGCAGCGGCAGCCAGAAGAGCGGCGATGCGTCGCCGTCGCTTGTCGCGCTGGCAATGCTCCACAGCCACAGCAGCGCGGCGAGCGGCGCCGCGCCCCACACCTGGTAAGCGCGCGGGAACGCGGCGACGGGCCAGCGCAGGCGCGAGCCGGGGCCCGATACGAGCAGGAGCAGCGCACCGAAACCGTAGGCCCACGCGCTCCAGCTCCACGCGCCTTCGGGCACGAATGCGCGCAGGCGCCAGAAGCCTTCGAGCGACAGCAGCCCGCACAGGGTCCAGAACATCAGCGTATGCAGCGGCGCGATCACGCCTGCGGCGGTGGCTTGGCCGATGCCGGGTGCCGCACCCTGCGCGGCATCGGCGCTTGCCGGTCCGCGCGACTGGCGCCACAGCAGCGCAAGACCCGCGCCGACGGCGACGGGCCACGCGAACGCGCCGAGGCCCGACAGCGGCGCTTCGTACGCATCGAACGCGCGCAACGCGAGCAGCGCCAGCACCGGCGTCAGCGCGAGCGCGGGCCATTCGGCGAGCGGCCATGCCAGCCGGCGGCGCGCGACGTGCGCGAGCCACGCGGTGCCGGCCGCGAACAGCGCGGTTGCGTCGACGACGAAGCGGTCGGCATGCAGGTCGACGTGACGGCTCGCGTAGACGAGGATCTCGTGCAGCCCGCCGCTCACCCACCACAGCAGCCCCCATGCCGCGGCCGCGGCGCCGATCTCGGGCATCCACGCATGCCATGCGCGCGCTTCGCCGCGCCCGTGCAGCCACCAGCCGGTGAACAGGCCGGCGAGCGCGATCAGCAGCATCGCGATATACGGGCTGTTGAGCACGGGCAGCGCGGTTGCGTCGGCCGGCCCGAGCAGGCTCGTGAAGAACGCGCCGGCCGCGGCGACCTGCATCAGCAGGCCGAAGCCGAACGGCAGCAGGCGCTTCTGGCGCACCGCGAGCCACACGACGGCCGCGCCTTCGATCGCCCAGGCGGCGCTCGTCGTCGGGCCCGAGAACGCGAGCGGCACGGCCAGCGTCGCGAAGATCACCGCGAGCGCGAGCATCGCCTCGAACAGCAGCGCGAGGCGGTCGCGGCGCCGCGCGAGCCATGCGGCGACCGCGACGTAGAACGCCGACAGCGCGACGGCGCTCCATGCGAGCCCGAACGGCATGCCCTTTACGAGCGACGCCTGCAGCGCGGTCGCGACGATCGGCGTGCCGAACACGAGCGTGCCGTCCACGTAGTGCCGCAGCGCGAGTTCGCGTTTCACCGCATACAGCAGCGCGATGCCGACATACATCAGGAAGAACAGGATCAGGAACGGCTCGGTGCTCGCGAACAGCGCGGGGCGGTAGGCCGTCACGCCCCACGCCGAACCGATCGTGAACGTGAACACGAAGCCGAGCAGGTTCAGCGGCCGCCATGCCTTGAACCACGCGATCGCGAAGATGCCGGCGTTCAGCAGCGCGTAGTAGCTGAACAGCGCGACATGGTTGCCCTGGCCGGTCGACAGCAGCACCGGCGCGAGAAAGCCGCCCGCGCTACCCATGAACGCGAGCGGCAGCGCGTTCTGCCTGACCGCGAGGAACGCGCTCAGCGCGCAGACCGCGACCATCAGCGGAAACGCGGCGCCGACGGGCAGCAGCGCATAAAGCTTGGTCGCGGCGAAGATCGTCAGGTACAGGATGCCGATGCCGCCGCCTTGCAGCACGAGGCCGTACGCGGCGCGGCGCCCGCGCACGCGCCAGCCGATCGCGAGCAGCGCGGCCGCGGCGAGCGCGGTGCCCGCGAGGCGGAATTCGATCGGCAGCATGTTGTTGTCGGCCGCGTACTTGAGCAGGAACGCGACGCCGAAGAACAGCACGACGATCCCGACGCGCACGACGGTATTGCCGCCGAGCAGCCAGTCGCGCGCGGCGCTGAACGCACGTTCGGCGATGCCGGGTTCGCGCGGTGCGGGCGGGGTGGGGCGGACGGGTGTTGCGGGTGCGTTCGCCGTTGCGTGGGCGGCGGCGGGAACGGGGGCGGGCGCTGCGGTGGCCGGTGTCGCGGCCGGCGTCGGCACCGATGTCGATGCTGGCGTGCCCGCGCGCGCGGCGGCTGCGATTGCGGGTTGCACAGGCGGTGGCGTTGCCGAACCAGCGGGTGAGAGCGGAACGGATGAGGCACCGGCCGCACCGGCCTTCGCGCCGGCGAGCTGGCCGCGCAGCGAATCGAGTTCGCGCGTGAGCGTTTCGACGGTCGCTTCGAGGCGCGCGACACGCTCGACGAGCGGCGCGGGCGTGGGCGGCGGCGTCGCGGGCATCTCGAACGCGTCGGGCGCGGCGCCGTCGTTCCTGGGTTTGTGTTGCCGCAGCGCGTGACCGATGCAGAATCCGACGACGGCGCCGAGCAGCGAGCCGTTCGCGGCCGAGAAATCCCCGATCAATGCGGCGATGCCGCCTATGATGAAGCCGATTACGGCGAATGCCCAGTTCAACGCCTTACTCCCTCTCTCGTATCGTTATCGTCCTTCGCTCGCGGTTCGCACCGGATCGAGGCGGGTTCAGCACGGCCGGCAGGCGAACCGGCATGCGCGCGCCGTTGGCGGATCGTCGTGCGCAAGGCGCGCGGCAACAGCGCGATCGGCGTGTTTGCCGGCAATGTATCACAGCGGGCATGCGGGATTTTCTGGGTTGCGGACAGGCCCCGATGCGTGCCTGATCGTCGTTAACGACGATCGCGCGGCACGGTTTTTTCTGTACGGTCATGCTTTTTGCGGGGGCCGGCAGGCACGGCGAGACGGCCGCCGGGATGCATTGATCTGACGACAGTCGCGACGCCGGCTGATCGGACGTGAAATTGTCGCAAAACGACGCGCGCCCGATGCGGATTGGCGCAAAAAAACATGCGATTCGCGCCGCGCTGCTGCGCACAAGTCCCGCGTGCGATGCCCGTCGTTGTTGGGTGTGCGCGTATTGCGCTGCCGCAATCGGGGGCCGCCGCGTGCAGCGGCCCGCCTGGCGGGGCTGGAGGCCGTGTCGTATTTGCGCAAGCGTTTGTCGTAATTCGTCGGCAGGCCGGGGTTTTTTCTAGCAACTATGTAGGCACGCTATGACTCGCGTGAGTCCCCGCTACACGAGGAGAAGGTTTCGATGGATGCCCCCAAGGTCGTAGTCGAAGGTCTGTGCAAGGTGTTTGGAAACAACCCGAAGCAGGCGCTCGACATGCTCGCCGCCGGCGCGACGAAGGACGAAGTGCTCAAGCGCACCGGTCAGGTCGTCGGCGTACACAACGTCTCCTTCGATGTGCAGGAAGGCGAAATTTTCGTGCTGATGGGCCTGTCCGGCTCCGGCAAATCCACGCTGATCCGCCTCGTGAACCGGCTGGTCGATCCGAGCGCCGGCAAGGTGCTGATCGACGGGCTCGACGTCGCGTCGGCACGCCGCTCGGCGCTCACCGCACTGCGCCGCAAGGACATGAGCATGGTGTTCCAGTCGTTCGCGCTGATGCCGCAACGCACCGTGGTGTCGAACGCCGCGTTCGGCCTCGAGGTCGCGGGCGTCGGCAAGAAGGAACGCGAGCGCCGTGCGATGGAAGTGCTCGAGCAGGTCGGCCTCGCGCCGTTCTCGCACAAGCTGCCGTCCGAGCTGTCGGGCGGGATGCAGCAGCGTGTCGGCCTCGCACGCGCGCTGGCCGTGAACCCGTCGCTGATGATCATGGACGAGGCGTTCTCCGCGCTCGATCCGCTCAAGCGCAGGGAAATGCAGGACGTGCTGCTGCAGCTCCAGAAGGAGCAGCGCCGCACGATCATGTTCGTGTCGCACGATCTCGAGGAAGCGCTGCGCATCGGCAGCCGCATCGCGATCATGGAAGGCGGCAGGCTCGTGCAGGTCGGCACGCCGCAGGACATCATCGCGAACCCGGCCGACGACTACGTGCGCGCGTTCTTCGACGGCATCGACACGAGCCGCTACCTGACCGCCGGCGACCTGATGCAGACGGGTGTCGTGCCGACCATGTCGAAGTGCGATGCCGCGAACGTCGCGGCGGCGCTGAACGGCCACGACGAATACGCGTTCGTGCTCGACGCCCAACGCAAGATCCGCGGCTTCGTCACGCGCGACGCGATCGGCGATGCGTCGCCGTCCGTCCGTCCGATCGAAAGCATTCGCCGCGACGCGACGCTCGATCACGTTGTCGCCCGCGTGGTGGCGAGCCCGAACGCACTGCCCGTCGTCGACGACGACGGCTGCTACTGCGGCTCGGTCGACCGCGCACTCATCCTGAAAGCCATCACGCGTTCGCGAGGTTCCCATGTCTGAAATGATTCCGCTCGGTACCTGGGTCGACCAGTCCGTTCACTACCTGCTCGACCACGACGCCAAGACATTCGATGCGATCGGCCAGGCGATCGAGGGCCTCGCGGCGCTCGTCGAACACGGCCTGCAAGCGATCCCGATGTGGCTGATGATGGCGATCTTCATCGGCGTCGGGCTATGGCGGGTGGGCTGGCGCTTCGCGCTGTTCACGACCGCGTCGCTGCTGCTGATCTTCGCGACGGGCTTCTGGGACCAGACGGTCATCACGCTTGGCCTCACGCTGTCGTCGACGATCATCAGCCTCGTGCTCGGTATCCCGCTCGGCATCTGGGCCGCGAAGAGCAAGTGGGTCGCCGCGATCGTGCGTCCGATTCTCGACCTGATGCAGACGATGCCCGCATTCGTCTACCTGATTCCGGCCGCGATGCTGTTCGGTCTCGGCCGCGTGCCGGGGATCCTGTCGACGGTGATCTTCGCGATGCCGCCCGCCGTGCGCCTGACGAGCCTCGGCATCCGCCACGTGAACCGCGAGATCGTCGAAGCCGGCCAGGCATTCGGCTGCACGCCGTGGCAACTGCTGTACAAGGTGCAGTTCCCGAATGCGCTGCCGTCGATCATGCAGGGCGTGAACCAGACGATCATGATGGCGCTGTCGATGGTGATCATCGCGTCGATGGTCGGCGCGGGCGGTCTCGGCAACGACGTGCTCGCGAGTATCCAGCGCCTCGACATCGGCCTCGGTTTCGAAAGCGGTCTGTCGGTCGTGCTGCTCGCGATCATTCTCGACCGCATCACCGAAAGCTTCGGCCGTGCACCCGGCGCCGTGAAATCGCCGCTGTTCTCGGGCCTCAAGCAGCTTTTTCGCGCGAAGGCCACACCCGCGCAAGCCTGACTGACCGGCGGCCGGCCCGTCTTCCGGCCGCCTTCCCTGATTCGATAACCGCTTCCGCGGCGTTTGCCGCGGGGCTGGCCGCTTGTAACCTGTTCGCCAGGAGTCCGATGTGACGTCCGCCGCCGCTGTCGCGCCCGCCGCCTGCGTTTCACCGGTTTCGTCCCTCGCCCATTTCGGCTTCCTGACGCTGCCGAACTTTTCGATGATCGCGTTTTCGAGCGCGGTCGAAGTGCTTCGGATGGCGAACTACGTCGGGCGCGCCGATCATTACAAGTGGTCGATCTACTCGCTCGACGGTTTCCCCGCGCATGCCAGCAACGGCATTGCGGTACGGCCCACGCAGGCGCTCGACTACACGAACCTGCCCGACGTGATGATCGTGTGCGGCGGCATCCGCATTCGCGACGTGGTCGACGAGGGCGCGCGCGATACGCTCGCGGCGCTCGCCGAACGCGGGCTGCCGCTCGGCGGCATCTGCACGGGTGCGTATGCGCTGATGTCGAGCGGGCTGCTCGACGGCTATCGCTGCACCGTGCACTGGGAGAACCTGTCCGCGCTGCATTCCGAGTTTCCGCAGGTCGGCTTCGCCGACGAGCTGTTCGTCGTCGACCGCGACCGGCTGACCTGCACGGGCGGCACCGCGCCGCTCGACCTGATGCTGAACCTCGTCGGCATGCGGTTCGGCCAGCAGCTTGCCGCGCAGGTGTCGGAGCAGTTCATCCTGGAGCGCATCCGCAGCTCGACCGACACTCAGCCGATTCCCGTCGATGCGCGCGTCGGCTTCTCGCGTGCGGAGCTGATCGAGGTCGTGCGGCTGATGGAGGCGAACATCGAGGAGCCGCTGTCGCTCGAGGAGCTCGCGCGGCTCGTGCGATTGTCGCAGCGGCACCTGCAGCGCATGTTCAAGGTGTACCTGAACGTGTCGCCGACCCATTATTACCTGACGCTGCGCCTGAAACGCGCACGCGACCTGCTGCGCACGACCGATGCGTCGATCGCGCGCGTGACGACGGTCTGCGGTTTTCATTCGCCGTGTCATTTCAGCAAGGCGTACCGCGCGCAGTTCGGCCATGCGCCGAGCTACGAGCGCAGGTTGCCGGGGCGCTGACGGTTTGTACGACCCGCGACGCCGCCGGGATCGCGGTGCGCGGCTTCAATAAACGATCCCGCATTCATGCAAACGACATCACTTTGAGGAGAAGAAAGATGAAGCGCCTATTGATCGCAGCGGTGTGCGGGATCGGGATAACCGCGCCGATGTCGGCCGTTTATGCAGCCGATCCGCCCGTGTGCAAGAACGTGCGCTTCGCGGACGTCGGCTGGTCCGACATCGCGGCGACCACGGGCCTCGCATCGACGATGCTGCAGGGGCTCGGCTACAGCCCGACGAAGACGATCGCATCGGTGCCGATCACGTTTGCCGGGATCAAGAGCAAGCAGATCGACGTGTTCCTCGGCTACTGGTCGCCGACGATGGACCCGATCATCCAGCCGTTCACGAAGGCCGGCACGATCAAGGTGCTCTCGACGCCGAACCTGACCGGTGCGAAATACACGCTCGCGGTGCCCGACTACGTGTACCAGGGCGGCCTGAAGTCGTTCGCGGACATCCAGAAGTACGCAGACAAGCTGAACGGCAAGATCTACGGGATCGAGCCGGGCAATGACGGCAACCTGCTGATCAAGAAGATGATCGACGGCAACCAGTTCGGCCTCGGCAAGTTCAAGATGGTCGAGTCGAGCGAGGCGGGGATGCTGGTCGAGGTCAACCGCGCGATCCGCGACAAGCAGTGGATCGTGTTCCTCGGCTGGGAACCGCATCCGATGAACGTGCAGATGAAGATCGACTACCTGAGCGGCGGCGACGACGTGTTCGGCCCGAACTACGGCGAGGCGAAGGTGCTGACGGCAACGCCGCCCGACTACGCGCAGCGCTGCCCGAACGTCGCGAAGTTCGTGTCGAACCTGCAGTTCACGACGACGATCGAGAACCACGTGATGATGCCGATCATGAACAAGGAAGACCCGAACAAGGCGGCGGCCGCGTGGTTGAAGGCGAACCCGCAGGCGCTCGACAAGTGGCTCGCGGGCGTGACGACGCTCGACGGGAAGCCGGGGCTGCCGGCGGTGAAGGCTTATCTCGGCGTGCATTGAGCGGAGTTTTCAGGTCTTTGCCACTTTTGTTTGAGGTTTGACGGTGGTCGTACGCCCCGGCGTTGTTGCATAAATCTGGCACGCCCGCGGTCGACTGACGTTTACACACAACGGCCGGTCCGGCACCCCTGTTAACGATTCGGGTTCCTGCGTAGATTCTCGATTTTTGGCTTCGAGAAGATGCGCAGGGACAAGGGCAAGACGAGCGAGCGGAAGGCGCGCTACCGAGTCAAGAACTGGCCAGCCTACAACGCCGGCCTGATCAACCGAGGTAACGTCACGATGTGGATCGATGAAGCCGCCCTGGCGAGCACGCTGGAGGCCGGGCCGACGCGCGGCCGTCCGCGTTTGTACAGCGACGCGCTGATCCAGGCGCTGCTGGGCATCAAGACCGTGTTCCGTCTGCCGCTGCGCGCGCTGCAAGGCTTCGCGCAAAGCCTGCGCGAGCTGGCTTTCGCCACCTTACCCGTGCCGAACTACACGACACTGAGTCGCCGAGCGCAGACGCATGAGGTCCAACTGCCGGTCATTGGCGACGGCGAGCCGATCCATCTGGTGGTCGACAGCACCGGCATGAAGGTCTACGGCGAAGGCGAATGGAAGGTGCGCCAGCATGGCTATTCGAAGCGTCGCACATGGCGCAAAGTGCATCTCGGGCTCGACGCGAACACCGGTCAGGTACGTGCCGCGCTGATGACGCATCAGGACGTCGCCGACGGTGACGTCCTGGCCGAACTGCTCAACCAGATCCCGGACGACGAGTTGCTCGATGTCATCGGCGGTGACGGGGCCTACGACACCAAACCCTGTCATGCCGCGATCGCCGCACGCGGCGCAACGCCCTCGATTCCGCCGCGCGAAGGCGCCGCTCATTGGCCCGCGAACACGTCCGGCGCGAAGTGGCGCAATGACGCCGTCGATACGACCGCCCGCCTCGGCCGCGACGAATGGAAGAAGGGCAGCGGCTACCATCGGCGCTCGCTCGTGGAGAACGCGATGTATCGCTTCAAGATGCTCACGGGTAACCACTTGTGGGCACGACGCACCGATACGCAGGCCACCGAGGTCGCTATCCGCGTGGGCGTGCTGAATCGCATGGCGGACCTCGCACGCCCGCAATCCGTTCGCATTGCCTGAAACATGAACATAGGCCTTACCTCGTCATCACGCTCGATTTATGCAACAACGCCGTACGCCCCCGAACGACAGGGTAGATACCCGGTGTTCGGGGGCGATCTTCAGGCTTGTCCGGCGAGTGTCAGCGCATTTCCCGCAGTTGGCCGAATACTGGATTATCGTGATAGCTGACTGCCTGAGATCGACTCGGGCGGTGTCCCGGGTGACCGATAAAAAATTGAGATAAAGAAATATAATAAAAATTAGTTATACGAATTTCGAATTCGTATGATTGAAAGCCCCTTTCGGATCGCGCATTTTGGTGTGTGTCATTCGCACCAATCTCACGAAGGGGAGTCAGGATGCCGCACCAGAAAAAATCACCCACCCATTTGTTTGCCACCAGCGGCTGGTTTACCGCGCGGGGCGGGTGGAACGCCCGGACCAGCAGCGGGCCGACGATTGTCGGGCCAGCGGTCGCTTGCGCGAGCAACGTCGTTGCTTACGAGGATGGCGGTGAGGCTGCTATTGCGGACGCAGCCTGGATCGTCGGTGACTTTAACCTGGCCGATTACGGCGATTTCAAACGGCTCGTGTCTGTCGGCAGCGAACTCGATAACGGTGATGTCATCACCGGCATGAGCTAATGTCAAATGTGGTGTACGACAGTCGAGCAGCATGATCAAGCGGCAAGCGGTTGAGCAGGAGCCGGTGTGCTCTCGGTCACCGGTGTTCCGTCCTTGAAGGGCACGCCGTTCAAGATCTGTTCGATTTTGTCGACACCGCGAATGCGGCGCCATGATTCCTCTGCTGCTTCGATGAGCTTGAAGGCCATGCCGAGGAAGGTCGCGCGCGACAGACAGTTTCGCGTGCGGGTCGTGCGGTGGCGGACCGTCGCGAAGGTCGACTCGATCGGATTCGTCGTGCGCACATGCTGCCAGTGCTCGGCCGGGAAGTCGTAAAACGCGAGCAGCTCGTCGCGATCCTTCGTGACCTTCTCGACAGCTTTCGGATATTTGGCCGTATAGGTCGCGACGAACTGATCGTAGGCGACGATCGCATCGGCGCGCGTCGCGGCGTTCCAGATCTCCGCGAGCGCGGCCTTGGCCTTGCCCTGCTGCGACTTCGGCAACGCGTTGAGCACGTTGCCGATCTTGTGAAACCAGCAGCGCTGGTGCCGCGTCTGCGGGAACACTTCCTCGAGTGCCGCCCACAAGCCCATCGCGCCGTCGCCGACGGCTAGCAGTGGGCCGGCTTGTAGACCGCGAGCCTTCAGATCGAGCAGTAGCTCGACCCACGAATCCTTCGACTCGCGGTAGCCGTCGGCGAGCGCGACGCGTTCCTTGCTGCCGTCTGGCTTCACGCCGATGATCACCAGCAGACATTGCCCGTCGGAATCCTCGCTGCGCGCCCCAGTATGAATGCCGTCGGCCCACCAGTAGACCCAGCGGGCCGCCGACAAGTCCCGATTGTTCCATTGCGCGAATTCGTCCGCCCAGATCGCTTTGAGACGAATGACGGTATTTGCCGACAGGCCTTTCGCCTGGTCGCCGAGCAATACGCTGAGCGCTTCGCTCATGTCGCCGGTCGAGACGCCGCGCAGATACAGCCACGGCAGCGCCGACGACACACGCGGCGACTTGCGCACGTAGGGCGGCACGATCTCCGAGTTGAACTTTACCCCCGAGCCCGAGCGATCGCGGACCTTCGGCACCTGGACCGTTACCGGTCCGATTGCCGTGACAACGTCTCGCTCAGGCAGATAGCCGTTGCGCACGATCGCCCGCCGGCCGTCCAGCGTCTTCACGTTCGAATATTGCTCGAGCAATGCCTTCAATTCCGCCTCGATCGCTTGCTGGATAATCTGCCGCGCGCCTTGCTGGATCAACTCGTCCAGGCCGACGGGCCCCTTGAATTCTGTTTCCGTTGCTTGACTGTCGTTCGCTTCCCGATTACGTTTCGCCATGGTGGTGGATTGGTTGCTGGGTTCGTTACCTTGGAAAGCAACATTCTCCTGCAATCGCCACCGCCTCCCGCCGATTCCGCTCCACACCGCCGTACACCACTTCCGACATTAGCTCCACCGGCATCCCGGAGCGAGAAAGGCTGGCGTCGGGTAGCTGGCTCAGGGTGGTGAAGCAACCGGGCGCTGTGCGTCGAGGCGAGGTCGCATGATCCGCTACTTTCTCGCACAAGGGGATAGCGGTGGCAGCGCGACGATCATCGAAGGGCTGCCGAATGTCACCTGTTCCAATCCGCCGCCGCGAGTGCATATCGCGACGCTCTATATGAAGACCTATTGTGCCGCTTGCGAGCAGGAAGGGTATGTCGCGCCGGAAGGTCCACGTTTGCCTGGCACAGCGCCCAATGGTCAGCCGTGGGCGCTGAGCGGCGATATCAATGTTTGCGGGTGCAATCCATCGCCGGTCTTTTATGCCGAGCGGGGGAGGCGCATGATCGTCAGCGATCAGCCGGCCGGAGCCCCGGTGAGGCTGGGCCGAAATCATGCTCATTCGACCTCGGCAACCAACGACGAACATGACGAACAGTATGTTTTGTGCGATGAGAAAAGTGGCCAGCCGCTTGCGCATGTCCGATACCGCATACAAACAACATCAGGTCGAATCTTCAGCGGTGTCACGGATTTCGAAGGGAACACTCAGCGTGTAACGACACGTCGTGCCGAAAAACTCAGGCTTGAGGTGGTGGAGAACAATAACGATGCCTTGTAACGAATATGTTTGCGTCCACGATTCGGCAGTGACGAACACTACGCAGGGTTCGAAGCTGAAAGTTCTACTGACGCTCAACGGACCACCCATCTGCCCGACCATGAGCGACGCAGAGTTTAGAAACCTGGTGATGCAACTTCGCGATGAAGGAGCGGACCTTGTGGAGGAGCGACTCAAAAGACTGGCAGAGTGGTCGCAGAACGAACGTACGCGAGTCTGGACGTGGTTCGGCGCGAATGACGACGGGATTCGTCTCAGCCTTATCACCGGACTGACTGCTACTCTGGCAGTCATGCGATCACTAGGCCCTGCGAATTTTATGAGGGCTCATCCTGATCTGGATCGATCTCTTGGATGCTTGCCTACCAACAAGAGTGTCAGGACTGTCGCGCACGTCTGTGGTCCCGACACGGCAACGCATACGATAAGCATCCACGAGGAATTCTGTACGATTCGTGATCGAAGTCGGGCGGCCACCTCGAAGTTGTCGACGATCATCCACGAGTGCACTCATTTCAAGGATACGTTTGGAGCGGGCGATCCAAAATATGGCATCACGCGATTTCTCCCGAAGTGGGGGCAAGATAACCCGAAGATGGCAATTAAAAATGCGGACAGTATTGCGGCATATGTGTTGTATGGCTTGATTAAAGGTGTGATTTTTCTGTGGGTGTCCACAAATTCGTATGCTTGTGATGGATCCGAGAATTTGCCGGGGCAGAATTATGACCTTATGTTTGAGAATAATTCTGTATCGGTGAGCGCGGAGCAAGCGGAGAAGCTGAGAGGCTGGGTATCGGATATGTTGTCAAGATTTCCGCTTCGTGAAGGCGTAGCCGTGAGCGGCGTAGCGGAGTCCACGGAAACCGATCCTGAAGAATTGTCTGCCAGGCGTGCCGAGGCCACTCATCGTCTGTTACGGCATTTCGGGTTAGAACAGGAGCGCTATGCTATTCATAGTTATGTCTATAAGCGTATGAGTATTCAAGACAGTGAAAATGCGAAGCGGGCTGAGATAACGTTGCTTCCTGGCTGCCCCGGAAATTGTTGTGCCGATATGTAAGGCGCCTCGTGAAGTGAGGCGGCGTCAGGGCATACTCCCGCCGCCGTCTTGCAATGATAGACGTCCGATTCACGATCCCTTCGTCGCCGCCGGCACGTCGAACACGCGATCGAACGCCCACTGGAACACGAACGCGTAGCAGAAGAAGAACGCGAACAGCCCGATATCGACGACGAACGCGTCGAACCACGAGATGTCGAGCCACCGCGACACGACGGGTACGAGCATGAAGATCAGCCCGCCTTCGAATCCCGTGGCGTGCAGGATCCGCCGCCCGAGCGTGCGTGCCGGCTGCCGGCGCGACGCTTCCCAGCGCTCGAACAGCGCGTTGAAGATCATGTTCCACAGCAGCGCGATCGCCGACATCGTCGCCGACAGCGCGCCCGAATAGACGAGATCCTGCTTGAAGATCGCCGCGATCGCGGGCGAGATGCAGGAGATGGCGATCGTTTCGTAGAGCACCGCCTGCGTGATCCTGCGCGGTAGGCCTTGCACGTTGTTTCTCCGGTTCGACGGCAACCGCCGCGGCACCGTGCCGCGACGTCCCGCAAGGCTATTCGCGTTGCGCACCTGCTTCAATTCACCTAATCTCACCCCGATTGAATCGAATTCAACCCGGCCGCATCCGGCCCGCGAGGCCCCGTGTTCTCGAAAATTCCCCTGACCGCATTGCGTGTATTCGAGTCGTCGGCGCGGCTCGGCACGTTCAAGGCCGCCGCGGACGAATTGTCCGTGACGCCGGCCGCCGTGTCGCACCAGATCAAGTCGCTCGAAAGCCGGCTCGGCGTGCTGCTGTTCGAGCGCGGCGCGAGCGGCGTGCGGCTCACGGCGGAGGGCGAGCGGCTGTTTCGCGCGAGTCACGATGCATTGCTTGCGCTGAGCCGCGGGCTCGATGCGGTACGGCCCGAAGCGGCCGACGAGCGCACGCTCGTGCTGACCACCACGCCCGCATTTGCCGCGATGTGGCTGATTCCGCGCCTCGGCCGGTTCCGTCGCGTCGATCCGCAATTGAACATCACGGTCGAAACCGGCAACGCGCTCACCGATCTCGAACGCGACGCGCGGATCGATCTCGCGATTCGCGCGACGTCACGCACGTTCCCGGCGCTGCACGAGATCGCGCTGATCGACGAGTATTTCGGCGCGTATGCGGCTGCCGGGTTCGATGCGCATCGTTCGGACGAGCGTCTCGATTTGATCGAGACCGTGTGGGATACGCCGCTGCCGGTGTCGATCGACTGGGTGTCGTGGTGTCGCGCTGCCAATCGCGAGGCGTGGCTCGAACGCGCGGTGTTCCGGCATTACGACGACGAGCAGTACGCGTTGCAGGCCGTGTTGCATGGTCAGGGCGTCGCGTTGTTGAGTTCGGTGCTGGTCGCCGAGCACGTCGAGCGCGGTGCTTTGATGCCGATCGAGCCGTCGGTGCGGCTCGACGGTGCACGCTTCGTCGCGCTGTGTCGCCCCGGGCGGGAACGCGAACCGCAGGTCAGGCGGTTCCTCGACTGGCTCGAAGCGGAAATCGCGCACACGCGTGCGGCGGTGGCGCGGATGGCGCCGGGCGACCGCCGCGCCGATGAGCCTGTCGACGCGCGATCCGGCGAGTGACCGCGAACCCGCGAGTGTCGGGCTCCGGTTGCCCGCCTTACGCCGTCACCCGAACCTGACGCAATACACCGGCGGCAAATGTGCCGACACCATCTGCCAGTTTTCACCGCCGTCGCCGGACGTCCATAACCCGCCGGTCGTCGACGCCATCGCGAGGCGCGTGCCGGAATCGTCCACCGCGAGCCCGTGCCGGTACACGAGGTCGTACGCGGGCGCGGCCGGCAATCCGTTCGACAGACTCTCGAAACTGCGGCCGCCGTCGCGCGTACGCGTGACGACGAACCGGCCGTTCACCGGAATCCGGCAGGCATCCTTCACGGCCGGCACGAACCACGCCGTGTCCGGTTCGTCCGGATGCACGGCGACCGCGAAGCCGAAGCTCGAAGGCTGCGCCTCGATCCGCCGCCAGTGCCCGCCGCCGTCGGTCGAGCGGAAGATCGCGCAGTGATGCTGCGTCCACAGCACGTCCGGGTTGGCCGCGCACTGCACGACGCGGTGCGGATCCTGCACGTTGGGCTCGCCGCGCCGTTCGGGCGGCATGTAGTCGGCTTCCATGCCGTCGGCGGTCACGCGCCAGGTCGCGCCGCCGTCGGCGGTCTGCCAGACGCCGCCGCACGAGATGCCGACCGTCACGTGCCGGCTGTCGCGCGGATCGACCATCACCGAATGGATGCCCGGCGCGTCGTACCCGCCGCCGCCCCACTCGGCGCGTTCAGGGCGATCCCACAGTGGGCGGTTGAGCACCCACGAGTCGCCGTAATCGTCGGAGCGGAACAGCCCGCCGGGTATCGTGCCGGCCCACAGTACGCCCGGCTCGTCGGCGCCGCCGGCTTCGAGCGACCAGATCTGTTGAAGCGTCCAGGGCGGCTGTGGCGGGCTGGGGGGCTCGTCGTCAGCGTCGACCGTGCCTGCACGTGCGACGGCGCTGGCGGGCGGTTCGTCGGCAGGCTGCGGCGGATAAACGGGGACTGCGCATTCTTCCCAGTCGGTGGCGCCCGCTCGCCTGCGATGCAGCTTCACGCCGAAATGGCCGAGGTTGAGCGCGGCGTACAGCGTTCCGTCGCGCGGGTCGGCGAGTGCCATGCTGACCGGTTCGCCGACGAAATGCGGTTCGCCGAGCGTCCAGCCGCCGTTCTTGTCGGAATGAAGAACGAACAGGCCCTTGCGGGTGGCGACGAGCAATCGGTCATTCATGTCGAGTGTCTCCTGTCGACCCGTGTCGGCGCTTCAGCGCTTGTCCCGGGTTCCATACATGTTCGCTGGCGGGTACGACCCTCAGCCGCCCGACAACGCCTGCACGACATATACGCGGCTCGCGTTGCCGAGCGCATCCGACAGATGTTCGCGGTCGCGTATCGGCCGGCCGTCGATAAACACGGCGAGATGCTTTCGCAGCGCGCCTTGGTCGTCGACGATGTAGCCGCGCAGTCGCGGCTGCTCGCTGAAGACGGCTTCGAACGCTTCGCCGACCGAACGCGCATCGACGTCGCGCTCGGGCGTTTCGATATGCCGCTGAATCGACGCGGCGAAGAAGAGATGAGCCATGGCGGGTAACCGGAAGCGAGCCGTGCGGGGCGTGGGCGGCATCGTCGGTTCTGTAGTGTAGGCGATCCGTTTCGTGGTTTGCGGCATTGCGGTGCAGCAGACGGCGGTGCGTATCGGTACGTGTCGGTACGTCTGCGCTTACGCGTACTTGTCGCCGACCGTGCTGCGGATCGGATGCGTATCGTAGACGATGATCATGCGCTCGATGCGCGCGTCGTCGTCGAATTCGAACACGTCGACGCACTCGAATTGCACCGTGGAGCCGTCCTTCAGCGCCCAGTCGTAGACGAAATAGCCGGTGGCCCGACGTGCGCCGGTCGCGCTGACGCAGATGTCGATCGGCGTGATGCGGCTCTGTCCGGATGCCGCCGCGACCTTGTCGAAGAAGGGCCGCGGTGCCATCCAGCCGAGAAACGGCGAGAATATCCGCGCATCGGGCGTGAACAGCGCACAGATCGCGGCGACGTCGCCGTGTTCGAGCGTTTTCAGGTAGGTATCGACCTGCCGCGTGTATAGTGCGTCGGACGACGAGACCATGGTATTTCTCCGCTGATTGTCGAGAGCTATCCGCGACCGCGAGTGCGATCGGCTCAACCACGATAGCGATGCAGCGATGACCGAACAAACGAAAAATCCGCAACCCGGGTATGCAGCCCGCGCATATCCGCTGGCGGACCTCACGCGTGCGCTGCCGCCGCTGACCGCGTTCCAGGCCTTTGTCGCCGCTGCCGAACTCGGCAGCTTCAACCGGGCAGCCGAGCATTTGTGCCGGACCCAGGGCGCCGTGAGCCGGCAGGTGCAGCAATTGGAAGCGCACTACCGATGTGCGTTGTTCGTGCGACGTCCCTCGGGGTTGACACTGACCACCGAGGGCGGCGCGTTGCTCACGGTAGCCGTCGACGTACTCACGCAGCTCGCGCGGCACGCGCATGCCCACGCGCACGCGCACGGCATGTCGACCCTCACGGTGCGGTTGCCTTCCACGTTCGCGATCCGCTGGCTGTTGCCGCGGCTTTCGGCGCTCAATCATGCGTTGCCGCGGACCGAGCTGCGTATTCACACGTCGGCGGACGACATGCCCGATTTCGCCGACGCCGATTTCGATGCAATCGTCGTGCGCGGCACCGGAAGCTGGGCGGGAATGGCGGCGATTCCGCTGTTCGACGAGTGCCTCACGCCGATGTGCACGCGCGAGACCGGAGCATCGCTGAAGTCGATCGCCGACCTCGCGCATGTGACGCTGCTGCATCCCGCGCGCAATCGCGACGAATGGCGATGCTGGCTGGATGCCGTCGGCGCGACGCGGATCGACCCGGGCACGGGCCTCGTATTCGATACGCTCGAACTGACATTGACGGCGGCTGCCCAGGGGCACGGCGTCGCGATCGGCGATCCGCGGATCGCGGCCGATCGGCTGGAAGCAGGAACGCTGGTCGCACCGTTTCCCCATGTGGTGCGCAACGGTCTCGGCTATTACCTCGTCTATCCGGTGCAGCGCGCCGCGCAACCCGCGATTCAAGCGCTCGCAGAGGTTCTGACGCGTCTCGCGCGCGAGGGTTGATTGCGATCGAACGGTTCGCTAAACCGGAATCGACCGCCCCCGCACCCGGATTCCGAGCCGCACGACGCCGATCACCGCATTCGACAGCCACGTGAGCAAGCGCGGCATCCCGCGCCGGCGGATATCGAGCAGCAGCACGATCCGCACTTTATCGCTGTCGTTCCACGCCTCGTGCACGAACGTATCGTCCCACAGCAGGAAGCGGCCTTCGTCGAGCCGGTATTCGCGGCCATCCACTTTCAGCACGGCGGCCGGCGTGCCGTCCGTGCGCTTCGGCATCGACAGCACGAGATAGCCGCGCAGGATGCCGCGAAACGGCCCGCGATGCGGCGGGATGTGCTTGCCCGGCGCGAGGAACGACAACGATGCGGACAGCACGTCCGGCGACGCCGCGACGATCGACGCGACGGTCGGGCAGCGCGACAGGTTGCGCGGGAACGGTTGGCCGTACGCCTGCATGATGAACATCCGCCAGTCGCGCGCATCGTTGGCCGAGATGTCGTACTGCTCGCGCATGATTTCGTGGAAGCGCGGGATACGCGGCATGTCGCGGGCCACCGCGAGCGCTTCCGCGCGGATCGCAGGCCACGCGCGCATGAAACGCTCGGCGTCCGGGAACGCGGCCGTATCGAGCACCGCGCCGCCGTCGATATGGCGGTCGTACAGCGTGCGGAGCAGGCCGGCTGCATAGTCGTAAGCGACGGACATGGTCGATCGATGGGCGATCCGTATGAGGTGGCGTCAGTCTGCCCGAAGCGCGACGGGCGCTGCGTTACGTCAGGTTACGCCGTCTGACGAAAGAATGACAGTTCGATGACGGGCCGACGCAAGCGGCGCGAGCCACGGCGCGCGGGAATAAACGACCCCCCTCCGTCGTCATACGGGTGTAGCACATCGTCTCGTTGACTTCAGAAGGAGCGGAACATGAACAAGCATTGGCTGGTGGCCGCCACGGTGGTGGCGATGTCTGTCGCGGGTATCGCGACGCAAGCGTCGGCACAGGAACTCACTCGAGCGCAGGTCAGGCAGGAACTGATCGACGCCGAAAACAACGGGCTGCGCTTCGTGACCGATACGTCGTATCCGGACGTGAGCCCGCTCTTCCAGCGGCAGGTCGAACAGATGCCGCAGCGTCAGTCCAGCACGGCGGTCGGCAGCGATCCAGCCGTTTCATCGGAAGCCGGCAAACCGGCGGCGATGTCGCCGCGCCAACGTCCGGCCGCATGCGTCGGCCCCGCGAGCTTCTGCACGATCTATTTCGGAAGCTGACAAACCGGCCTGCATCCGCAGGTTCGGCATTCACCACGGTTGATCGATACGGAACATTGAAGGAGTTGATGATGAAGACATATATCGCAGTACTGACAATGATCGGAATGATCGCCGGTCAGTCGGCATTCGCGCAATCGGCTGCACCGTTGACGCGCGCGCAGGTTCGCGACGAGCTGATGCGTCTGGAAGCGGCCGGGTATGACCCGGCGAAGGGAGACGACGGCGAGTATCCGGCGGACATCCAGGCCGCGGAAGCGAAGCTCGCCGAGCAGGATCGGGCCCGGCAGGCGGCCGCCGCCATGCATGCGCCGGCCCCCGGTATGCCTGCTCAAACCAGCAACTAGGTGTCGATATGTACGTGTGTGGCTTCTGGCCGTCGTGTTCGCGGTACGGCAATCCGCGCGCCCTTCGCGCCGCTCGACGTGGCCGAAGGGCGCCGGCTGCCATGCCGCTCATCGCACGCCGCTTCGCGCGGCGTCGCGATCATCTCGTCAACCGATCCCGATGAGCGGGCAGGTTTATCGGACGATGAACGGGAATGCAGACGATATCGAGAACCGGAACAATCCGGTTCATGCCGGCGATGATGCCCTGAAACAAGGGGAGGCTATCACCACGGCATCATGCGCTGCACGACCTGATCGCGCAGCACGAAGCGGTGCGCCAGCGCGGCTGCCACGTGCAGGCAAATGCCGGCAAACAGTACCCATGCGAGGATGCCATGCACGTCGCCCATCGCGTGACCGAATCCGGAGCCGGCCGCCGACAGCGCCGGCAACGGGACGACACCGGCCAGCGTCACGGCCCAGGCGCGCGACGATGCGTTGATCCAGCCGAGCAGCGGCACCGCGATCAGCAGCGCGTAGATCGCGAAATGCGTCACGCCGGACAGCGCGCGCATCGCGGGCGGCAGGTCGCTTTCCGGCGGGCGATGCGTCGCGCGCCACAGCACGCGGCAAGCCATCGCCGCGAGCAACGCGGTACCCACGATCAGGTGCGCGGCGATCAGGCCGATCGGTTGCGTATCGCGATGCACGTCGGGCATCGTCCAGCCGATCGCGTACTGCGCGACGACCAGCGCCACGATCAGCCAGTGAAGAAAGCGTGCAACTGCGTCATATCGGGCGGGCGTGCGCATGAAAACTCCTGACGAATGGCGGGAATCGAATATATCGGCGGATTCTACGGGCGAATCCTTAACGAAACGTTAAGCACCCGGCATCGCGCGCGATCGGTCGTCGTGTTCGCTGGCCGGCGCACTGCGCGGCAACGATCCGGCCGCGTTCGCCGACGGCAGCGCGACCACGACGCCAAGGCCTTGGCCGCCGATGCCGGGCTCGAACTGCACCGTGCCGCCGAAGTATTGCGCGATGCGCGTGACGATCGACAGCCCGAGCCCGCTGCCGGGCGATTGCGTGCCGCTGCCGCGATAGAAGCGATCGCCGAGCCGTTCGTGCTCGCCGGGAGCGACGCCCGGCCCGTCGTCGCGCACGACGATGCGTTGCAGCGCGCCATCGTCGTGCACGCCGAGCTCGATGCGGCCACCGCGGCGGCCGTACTTGATCGCGTTGTCGACGAGATTGTCGAGCAGGATGCCGATCAGGATCGGATCGGCATCGATCGCACGTTCGGATACGTCGCCGGTCACGATGTCGATGGCCTTGTCCGACGCCTTCGCGAGATGGCGATCGACGGCGGCGTCGACGAGTTCGCGGACGACGACGGCGCGCGTCGGAATGCGTTCGTATTCGTCGAGCCGCGCGAGCAGCAGCAACTGTTCGGCGAGGCGCGCGCTGCGGTCGACGCCTTGCACGACGCGCTGCATCGCCAGCTGCTTGCGCGCCGGATCGTCGGTCGCGATCGCGACCTGGGCCTGAACCTTGATCGCGGCCAGCGGCGTCTTGAGTTCGTGCGCCGCGTCGGACGTGAACGCGCGCTCGCGCACGATCGATTGCCGCAGCCTCGCCAGCAGGCGGTCGATCGCGTCGACCAGCGTGCGCACTTCCTCCGGCACGGTGGCGATGCCGAGCGGTTCGAGCGATCGCGCATCGCGCGCGCCGATCAGCGTCGACAGCGTCTTCAACGGCGCGAGACTGCGTCCGATCAGGTACCAGAGGAGGAGCGCCAGTACCGGGAGCGCGACGATCAGCGGCAAGACGATGCCGCGTGCGATGCCGGTCGCCAGATCGCTGCGCGTGTTGAGCGTTTCCATCACGCGTATCCATCGCCCCGACGGGTTGTCGCGCAGCGTGTGCGTGCGCCATTGCGTGTCGCCGATGACGATCGTCCGGGGGGCGCCGCGCGGTTCGCGTGCATCGGGCAGGCCGGCGGCGTCGGCCGGCAGGTTCGATGCGACGACGTGGTTCTGCGCGTCGCGCACCTCGAACAGCATGTCGCGCGGCAGGCGATCGCCGTCGTTGTCGGGGCCCGATCTTGATTCGCCGAGCGCCAGTTCGACGCGCGCGTCGGGCGGAAAGCGGGCGAGGCGGGCGAGGTCGGCCGGCGAGAGACCGACGAGCAGCGACGCATACTCGACGAGGCGCGCGTCTTCCCATTCGCCGATCTCGCGCGTGGCGTGCCGGAAGCTGCCGAACACGGCGACGATCCACACGACGATGACGCAGCCGAGCGCCATCGCCGACACGCGGCGTCGTATCGACCGCGAGATCATGGCGCGTCGACGACGTAGCCGATACCCCGGACGGTGCGGATCAATTCCGCGCCGAGCTTTTTGCGCAGGTTCGAGATATGGACCTCGATCGCATTGCTTTCGATGCCTTCCTGCCAGCCGTACAGGCCGTCCTCGAGACGCGCGCGCGACTGGGGGCTGCCCGGGTGGCTGACGAGCTGAACCAGGATCGCCCATTCGCGTGCGGTGAGCGCGATGCGCGATGCATCGCGTGTCACCGTGTGAGTGGTCAGGTCGATCGTGATGTCGCGCCATACGATCTCGTCGCCGGCGCGGCCCTGCGAGCGGCGCACGAGCGCGCGACAGCGGGCGAGCACCTCGGACAGCTCGAACGGCTTCGCGAGATAGTCGTCCGCGCCGTCGTCGAGGCCGCGCACGCGGTCGGCGACGGTGCCGCGCGCGGTCAGCACCAGTACCGGCACCGTATCGCCCGCATCGCGCAACGCACGCAGCAGTTCCGTTCCCGATTTGCCGGGCAGGCCGAGATCGAGCACGACGAGCGCGAAGCGCGTCGTCGCGAGCGCCGCGGCGGCCGCGTGGCCGTCGCGCAGCCAGTCGACGTGATAGCCGGCCTGGCTCAGGCTGACCTCGAGGCCGCTGCCGATCAGGTCGTCGTCTTCAACAAGGAGGAGTCGCATGGTCGATTCGCGTGCAGGTGTATGCGATTGTACGAGCCCGACTGTGCGTGCAAGGCAACCGATTGTAATTGAGCGATCTCAAACATCGTCCGATTCTGAAGAACGCTTAAGGTTTGCGGCCGGCATTCCCGCTACTATCGGCCTCGACATTTCTCCCCCCTGACCCCGACCCGGGTTTGCGCCGTTCGGCACGGACCGAACGCAGCGGCCCACGAATCCGCGACCCTTCAGTTTGATTTCAAATCGATCCGGGTCGCCCGCACGGGAGGTTCATTCTTCATGGCACCCTCGACGATCGAGCGATGGCGCGCCCACCTGCTGATCGCCGCGCTGGCCGGCATGTTCGTTCAGTGTTTCGTGCTGGTTTCGCTGCTTGCATTGCGCGTACCCGAAGCGTTTTTCACGACGATGACATTTCGCGTGTGGACCGTCGTCGCGGTTGCGACCGCGATCCTTTCGGCCCGCAAGCTTGCCGATGCGGCGTTCAGGGCCGCAGTCGCGTGCGGATACGTGCGCGTGACCGGAATCGATCGCCGCACGGTAGTTGTGTCATCTGATTGCGCGTACCGTCGGCTGGTCGTCCTTCATATCCGGCTCAACGGGAATCGATACGGCAGCGTGCACGGGTGATCCCGCGTGCGCGGCCGGTTGCGGTCGTACGGGTCACCACTGGGGAGAAGCATGGTTTTGCTGCATGTGCTGCACGCGCTGGCCGGGGCACTGTCGATCGTCTGCGGGCTGGGCGTGTTGCTGGGCATTGCCTATACGGTCACGGCCAGCGTGCTGGTCGGCAGGTTCTTTTCCCGGGCGGCGGCGGTGCCGCGCGATTATCCGGGCGTCACCGTCGCGAAGCCGCTGCACGGCGACGAATGGGATATCGTACAGCATCTCGAAAGCTACTTCGTGCAGGATTATCCGGGGCCGGTCCAGCACCTGTTCGGCGTGCACGATGCGGGCGACGCGGCGCTCGCGGCCGTCGAGACGCTGCGTGCGCGCTACCCGGACGCGAACATCAAGGTCGTCGCCGACGCGCGGCTGTACGGGCCGAACCGCAAGGTCGCGAATCTCGTCAACATGCTCGAACATGCGGAGCATTCGGTGCTTTGTCTTGCCGACAGCGACGTGCTGGTCGGGCGCGATTATCTGCGTGCGGTCGTCGGCGCGCTACAGCAGCCGGAAGTCGGTATCGTGACGAGCGTGTATCGCGGTGTCGCGTCGCCGGGCTTCTGGCCTGGCGTCGCCGTCGCGATGACGAATTACCATTTCCTGCCCGGCGTGATTACCGGGCTCTTCATCGGGCGTGCACGGCCATGCTTTGGACAGACAATTGCGATCACGCGCGCGACGCTCGAACGCATCGGCGGGCTTGCGCGTTTCGCGCATCACCTGGCCGAGGATCACGCGCTTGGCGAAGCGGTGCGGCAGGTGGGCGCGCAAGTCGTCATCCCGCCGTTCGTCGTCGGGCATGCCTGTGTCGAAGAGACGTTCGCGAAGTTGTATGCGCACGAATTGCGCTGGAGTTGCACGATCCGCGCGGCGGACCGGCTCGGTCATGCCGGGTCGGTGCTGATGCACCCGGTGCCGCTCGCGCTGCTGGCCGTGCTGTTCTCCGGCGGTACGCCGGCCGCCTGCTGGTTGACGGTCGCGGCGCTCGCCGCGCGGGCGCTGCTGATGCTGAAAACGAGCCGTGCGACCGGCGCCGGCCTGCGCGGCGCCCTCTGGCTGCCGTTCGTCGATCTGCTGCAGTTCATGGTCTTCGTGGCGAGCTTCTTCTCGTCGCACGTCGTCTGGCGCGGCACGCGCTTTCGCGTCGACCGGGAAGGCTTGCTGTCGCCGGCGGGTGAATCATGACGACGGACACGAACACCGCCAAAGCCGACGCGGAACGCGTGTCCGCGCGTCACGACGCACGGCTGCGACATGCGGGACGCGCGGCGGCGCTGGCCGGGCTGGCGCTCGCGGTGTGGCTGATCTGGCGCGAGCATCCGCTGGAGATCCTGCACCGGCTGCGGATCGCCGGCGCCGGGCTGCTCGTCGCCGCGCTGGCCCACATCCTGCCGATGCTCGCGAATGCGTGGGACTGGCGGATGCTGATCCGCGGCCCGCGCCGCCCGTCGTTCGCGACGATGCTGAAGCTCGTGTGGATCCGCGAATCGATCAACGGCCTGTTGCCGGTCGCGCGGATCGGCGGCGAGATCGTGTCGTTCGGGCTGCTGCGGCAGGCGGGCGTGCGGCCGGCGACCATCGTGGCCAGCCTCGTCGCCGACATGCAGCTCACGCTGATCAGCCAGCTGGTGTTCGCGCTGATCGCGATCGGCTATGTGCTCGAACACGTGTCGTCCGACGCCGCGCAGGTGGCCGCGCACCTCGCCATCGGCATGGCCGCGCTGGTGCCGGTGCTGCTGCTGTTCGCGCTGGTGCAGCATGCGCGGCCGTTCGAGCGTGCGATGCGAGCGGTCAACCGGATCACGAGCGGCAAGGTGGTCGCGCTGGTCGGCGAATCGGCACGCACCGATCAGTCGATCCGGATGATCTGGAGAAAGACCGGCATCGTCGTGCGCTATCTGGGGATCTGGCAGACGCTGCAGTTTGCGGGTTATGCGCTGGAAATCTGGCTCGCGCTTTATTTCCTCGGCGCCGATCCGACCTTTGCGCAGGCGCTCGCGATCGAGGCATTGATCCAGCTCGTGAGCAGCATCGCGTTCGTGATGCCGGGCGGTTTGGGCGTGCAGGAGGGCGGGTTCGTGCTGATCGGCGGGCTGCTCGGGTTCGACGCGCCGACCTGTCTCGCGCTGGCCGGCGCCCGCCGCGTGCGCGATCTGCTGTTCTATCTGCCGGGCTTGCTGGCGTGGCAGTGGGCGGCCGGTTCGGCGAACCGGCCGGGCGGCACGAAGCGCGCGTCGCCGGGCATCGAGGAATCCGCCAGGCCGCGCTGACGCGGCCCGACGACGATGTGTGCGTGCCCGGGCGAGCACGCATCCGCCCACGCGCCGCGGCGCGTGAATCAGCGCCGTTCGTCGGCGATATGGCTGCGGATCACGTCCGCGAACGACGTGTCGCCCTTCAGCCCGAGCGCTTCCGCGCGCGTCGTGTCCCAGCGGCCCGGCCAGCTGCCGACGATCTTCTCGACCCCCTCGTCGGGCGCATGGCGAATCAGCTTCACGACGTCGTCGCCCGCGACTTCGCGCAGCGCTTCGATCATCTCGTCGACCGACACCGACAGGCCGGGCAGGTTGATTACGCGCTTGTTGCCGAGCTTCGCGCTGTCGATCTCGCAGCCCGCGACGAGCGCGTCGATCGCGCCGCGCGGCGACAGCAGCCACAGCCGCGTCGAACCCGGCACCGGGCACACGCTTTCCTCGCCGTTCAGCGGCTCGCGGATGATGCCGCTCGCGAACGACGACGCGGCCGCGTTCGGGCGGCCGGGCCGCACGCTGATGGTCGGCAGCCGCAGCACGCGGCCGTCGACGAAGCCGCGCCGCGCGTAGTCGCACAGCAGCAGTTCGGCGATCGCCTTCTCGGCGCCGTACGACGATTGCGGGTTCAGCGCGGTGTCGTCCTGCACGACGTCGGGCAGCGCGCCGCCATACACCGCGACGGAGCTCGTGAACACGACGCGCGGCTGGTGGCCGCGTGCGCGGCACACGTCGAGCAGCATGCGCGATGCGTCGAGGTTGATCCGCATGCCGAGATCGAAATCGGCTTCGGCCTGGCCGCTGACGATCGCCGCGAGGTGGAAGATCGCGCCCGTCTGCGTGTCGATCGCGCTTTCGAGCACCGCACGATCGGCGATGTCGCCGACGATCGACGTCACGCGCGCGTCGCCGAAATCGCTGCCCTTGACGACGTCGAGCAGCACCAGTTCGTCGATCTTGCCGATCCGCCCGTCGGGGCCGGTCAGTTCGCCGCGCTCGAGCAGCTTGCGCGCGAGGCGCTGGCCGAGAAAGCCGGCGCCGCCGGTGATCAGTACTTTCATGTTCTTTATCCTCTTCGGATTACGTGAATCACAGGTACGGCTTGATCCAGCCGAGGCCGGCCGACGTGCCGGCCTTCGGGCGGTATTCGCAGCCGATCCAGCCGTCGTAGCCGAGCGCGTCGATCAGCTCGAACAGGTACGGGTAGTTGAGTTCGCCGAGATCCGGCTCGTGGCGCTCGGGCACGCCCGCGATCTGGATGTGGCCGATGCCCGCGAAATCGCGCTTGAGCTTCATCGCGAGATCGCCTTCGACGATCTGGCAGTGGTAGCAGTCGAACTGCACCTTCAGGTTCGGCGCGCCGACTTCCGCGCAGATCGCCTGCGCGTCGTCCTGGCGGCTCAGGAAATAGCCGGGCATGTCGCGCTGGTTGATCGGCTCGATCAGGATCGTGACGCCGCGTGCGTTGGCGGCCTGCGCCGCATGCCGCAGGTTCGACAGGTAGGTGTCGCGATGGCGTGCGCGGTCGGCGCCCGGCGCGACCATGCCGGCCATCACGTGCAGCTTTTTGTTGCCGAGCACGCGCGCATAGTCGAGCGCCTGGTCGATGCCGCGCCGGAATTCGTCCTCGCGGCCCGGCAGCGACGCGATGCCGCGTTCGCCCGCGGCCCAGTCGCCCGGCGGCGCGTTGAACAGCGCCTGTTCGAGGTTGTGCGAGTCGAGGCGCGCGCGGATGTCCTCGGCCGCGAAGTCGTACGGGAACAGGTACTCGACGGCTTTGAAGCCGTCGTAGGCGGCAGCGGCGAAGCGTTCGAGGAACGCGTGCTCGTTGTACATCATCGAGAGGTTGGCGGCGAAGCGTGGCATGGCAGCGGGTCCTGTGAATGAATGGGGCGGGGCGTACCGCGCCCCGCGTCGAATGGTGGCCGGTTCAGCGGTTCACGAGTTTCGCGGGCGTGAGCCACACGGCGATCGCGCCGATCACGAGCATGGCGGCCAGCACGTACATGCCGGACGACGTGCTGTGCGTGACGTCCTTCAGGTAGCCGATCACGTAGGGGCTCGCGAAACCGGCGAGGTTGCCGACCGAGTTGATGATCGCGATCCCGGCAGCGGCCGCGGAGCCCGCGAGGAACGCGGTCGGCAGCGACCAGAACAGCGGTGCGCAGGTCAGCACGCCGCCTGCCGCGAGCGACAGGAACACGATCGACACCGCCGTATTGTGCGAGTACGACGCGGCGACCGCAAACCCGGCCGCGCCCATCAGCGCCGGCACGATCAGGTGCCAGCGGCGTTCGCGGCGCTTGTCCGCGCTGTGGCCGAACAGGTTCATCACGACGATCGCGACGACGAACGGGATCGCGGACAGCAGGCCGATCTGGAGCGTATCGGTGATGCCGGTCGATTTCACGAGCGTCGGCATCCAGAACGTGAGGCCGTACTGGCCCGTGACGAACGCGAAGTAGATCAGCGACATCCACCACATGCGCGGGTCCGAGAACACGGCCTTCAGCGAATGGCCGTGCTGCTGCTGTTCCTGCGGCTGCGCGGCGATTTCGTCTTCGAGGAGCTGCTTCTCGCGCTCGTCGAGCCACTTCGCGCCGCGGATGCTGTTGTCGAGATACAGGATCGTCGCGATGCCGACGAGCACGGCCGGCACGGCTTCGATCATGAACATCCATTGCCAGCCGTGGAAGCCCGAGCCGCCGTGGAAGCGCTCCATGATCCAGCCCGACAGCGGGTTGCCGAAGATGCCCGACACGGGGATCGCGGACATGAACACCGCGATGATCTTCGCGCGGCGGTGCGACGGGAACCAGTACGTGAGGTACAGGATCACGCCGGGGTAGAAGCCGGCTTCCGCGAGGCCGAGCAGGAAGCGCAGCACGTAGAACTGCGTCGGCGTCTTCACGAACGCGAACAGCGCGGACAGCAGGCCCCACGTGATCATGATCCGCGCGATCCAGATGCGCGCGCCGAGGCGGTGCATCAGCAGGTTGCTTGGCAGTTCGAACAGAAAGTAGCCGAGGAAGAAAATCCCCGCGCCGAGGCCGAACACGGTTTCGCTGAACGCGAGATCCTGCGACATCTGCAGCTTCGCGAAGCCGACGTTCACGCGGTCGAGATACGCGACCACGTAGCAGAGCATCAGGAACGGCACGATGCGCCAGAACACTTTCTTGTAGGTGCGGTCGAGTTCGGCCGCATGGGCGGGCGCGGCGGGCGAGCGGCCTGCGGCCGCGTCGAGAGCAGTCATCGTCGTGTCTCCAGGGATGTCTTGTGCCGGCGGCGCGTACGCCGCCGGATCGTTTGTGTGTGCTGACGGAAGGGCCCGCGCACACGGCGGGCATGGGAATCGGTACGGGGTGCGCGCCGCGTTACCAGCGCGCGCCGAAGGTCTGGCGCAGTTCGTCGAGCGCCGCATCGGAAAGCGGCTCGGGCTTCGGGTTCGTCATCAGCCACAGCCGTGCGGTTTCCTCGAGCTCCTCGAGCGCATACGACGCGTGCGACACCGACGGCCCCCACATCACGGGGCCGAGACGGTCGAGCAGCACGCCGCGCACCTGGTCGGCGAGCGCCGCGACTTCGGCCGCGACGGCCGGGTCGCCCGGGCGGCGGTAACGAATCAGCGGAATGTGGCCGACCTTCATCACGTAGTACGGCGTGATCGGCGGCAGCACGTCGGTGTCGTGCCACACGCCCGCGAGCGTCAACGCGACGAGGTGCGTCGAATGCGTGTGGACGACGCCGTTCGCTTCGGCGTTGCGCGCGTAGATGCCGCGATGCAGCGCGAGCGTTTTCGACGGCTTGCCGCCCGATACGGGCTGGCCGTCCAAGCCGACTTTCGCGATGTCGTTCGGGTCGAGCCGGCCGAGGCAGGCGTCGGTCGGCGTGATCAGCCAGCCGTCGGGCAGGCGCGCGCTGATGTTGCCGGCGCTGCCGACCGCGTGGCCGCGTGCATACAGGCTCGCGCCGACGACGCAGATCTCTTCGCGCAGTTTCGCTTCGTGGCTCATCATGCGGCTCCGTCCAGCGCGCGCAGCGCCTTGTCGAAAAAGTCCGTTGCGCCGAAGTTGCCGGATTTCAGCGCGAGGCCGAGCGGCTGCGCATCGATGGTGGCCGTGGCCGGCACGCCCGGATCGATCTGCGCGCCGATCTGCAGCGACTTCACGTCGAGCGCCTGCACGACCGCGCCGGACGTCTCGCCGCCGGCGACGACGAACTTGCGCACGCCGAGTCCGCGCAGGCCCTTCGCGATCGCCGCGAGCGTGCTTTCGACGAGATGGCCGGCCGCCTCGACGCCGAGCGCCTGCTGCACGGCCTTCACTTCGTCGGGCGTCGCGGTCGCGTAGATCAGCACCGGCTGCGGCAGGTGCGCGCGCGCGAAGGCGAGCGCTTCATCGACGACGGGCTCGCCGCGCGCCGCCGCGAGCGGATCGATGCGGAAGCTCGGCCGCGTCGCGCGCCACGCGGCGACCTGCGCATTGGTCGCTTTCGATGCGCTGCCGGCGAGCACGGCCGACAGTCCGTCGATGCGCGGCAGCGATGCCGCGTTGTCGCGCTCGGGCAGTTGCTCCGCGCGGCGGAAATTCGCGGGCAGGCCGAGCGCGACGCCCGAGCCGCCGGTGACGAGCGGCAGGCTCGCGCAGGCTTCGCCGAGCACGTAGAGATCGCGGTCGGACAGCGCGTCGGCGATCGCGAAGCGCGCGCCTTCCGCGCGCAGCTGGTCGATCCGCGCGCGCACGGCAGCCGCGCCCAGCGCGATCGTGTCGTAGCGGATCAGGCCGACCGGTGATTTCGTCTGCCGCTGCAGCACGCGCACGAGGTTCGCGTCCTTCATCGGCGTGAGCGGATGGTTCTCCATGCCCGATTCGTTCAGCAGCACGTCGCCGACGAACAGGTGGCCGCGATAGATCGTGCGGCCGTTCTCCGGGAACGCCGGGCACGCGATCGTGAAGCCGCCGCCGGCCGCATCGAGCAGCGCGTCGGCGACGGGCCCGATGTTGCCCGCGTCGGTCGAGTCGAAGGTCGAGCAGTACTTGAAGAAAAACTGCCGGCAGCCCTGCGCGCGCAGCCATTCGTATGCGGCGAGCGATTGCGCGACGGCATCGGCCGCGGGGATCGTGCGCGACTTCAGCGCGACGACGATCGCGTCGGCGTCGAGCGTTGCATCGCCGGCGGGCACGCCGATCGTCTGCACGGTGCGCATGCCGCTCTTGACGAGCATGTTCGCGAGATCGGTCGCGCCGGTGAAATCGTCGGCGATGCAGCCGAGCAGGGGACGGGAAGCGGATGCGGTCATGGCGGGAACTTCGTTCGAATCAGCGGGCGGGCGGCAGCGTGATGCCGGGGAAAGTCTTGATCACGGCGGAATCGTCTTCGCCGCCGTGGCCGGCGCTCGACGCGCTCATGAACATCTGGTGCGCGGTGGCCGACAGCGGCAGCGGGAACTTGCTGCGGCGCGCGGTATCGAGCACGAGGCCGAGATCCTTCACGAAGATGTCGACGGCCGACAGCGGCGTGTAGTCGCCGTTCAGGATGTGCGGCACGCGGTTCTCGAACATCCACGAATTGCCGGCGCTGTGCGTGATCACGTCGTACAGCGCGTCGGCATCGACGCCTTCGCGCAGGCCCAGCGCCATCGCCTCGGCCGCTGCCGCGATGTGCACGCCGGCCAGCAACTGGTTGATGATCTTCACCTTCGAGCCGATGCCGTGCGCGTCACCGAGGCGATAGACCTTGCCGGCGATCGCGGCGAGCACGTCCTCGCAGCCCGCGTACGCGGCGGCCGGGCCCGACGTCATCATCGTCATCTCGCCCGATGCCGCGCGCGCGGCGCCGCCCGACACGGGCGCATCGAGCATCTGCAGGCCGGCGGCCTCGATGCGCGCGCCGAGCGCGACCGCGAATTCGGGCGCGACGGTCGCGCTCGCGATCACGACGCCGCCCGGCTTCATCGCCGCGACCGCGCCGTGCTCGCCGAACAGCACCGTTTCCGTCTGCGCGGCATTGACGACGAGCGTGACGACGACGTCGCACTGCGCGCCGAGTTCGGCCGGCGTCGCGCAGGCAATGCCGCCTTCGGCAGCGAACGCCTGCAGCACGGTGTCGCGCACGTCGCACGCGTGCACGCGCAAGCCTGCGCGCAGCAGCGAGCGGGCGACGCCGAGGCCCATCGCGCCGAGGCCGATGACTCCAATATTTCGTGACATGGTCAACCTTGATCGATTCGGGAGAGGTTCGGGACAACGGCGGCGGCAGGCGCCGCCGGCTTCAGCAGATGCCGGCTTCCGCGAGACGGCGGGCGGCGTTGTACATGTGCGTGCGCGCCGCGTTGCGCGCGGCCATCGGGTCGCGCGCGCGGATCGCGTCGGCGATCGCCGCGTGTTCGTCGCGCACCTGGCGCGAGAAATCCTCGCGCGTCGCCTCGTTGCTGCGCGTGACCTTCACGCCGGCTTCGAGGTACTGGTTCAGGAACTGCAGTGTCTTCAGGAAATACGGGTTGCCGGTGACGGCGGCGATCGTGCGGTGGAACGCGACGTCTTCCGCGACGCCGTCGCGCCCTTCGGCGACGGCATCGTCGATCTTGCGCAGCGCGTCGTCGATGTCGGCCATGTCGTCGGCGGAGTGGTGCAGCGCGGCTTCGGCCGCGACTTCAGCCTCGATCGCGCGGCGCACCGCGAGCAGGTGCGGCAGCGAACTCGCTTCGACCGCTTCCGCGTAGTCGATCCGCAGCGGCCGGATCGCGCCGTGCTGGTTCACGTACACGCCGCTGCCCTGGCGCGGCTCGACCACGCCCTCGTTCTTCAGCCGCGAGATCGCCTCGCGGATCACGGTGCGGCTCACGCCGAATTCCTGCGCGAGCACGGCTTCGGTCGGCAGCTTGCCGGTGGCCGAGAAACTGCCGACTTCGATCTGCTTGAGCAGTTGCTGCGCGACGTGATCGCTCATCGCGCGGGCGGGAATTTTCTCGAACATGGCGCTCTGGTTTGTAAGGTGATGTGGTCATCATACAAATTTGAGCGAAGTGAAGCATCCGGAATAACCCTCGATCTACGGCATACAACGTCGGTCAAATCGACTGAAACCGGTTCCAAAAGAGTCGAAACCGGCGCGATTTCGTGTCGTTCTACGGTCGGTCGGGGAGGGGCGGATGCCCGTGGCCGTCAGTCGGCGATGTCCTCGACGGGGTCGGCCGCCATTGCCGCGCCGGCTTCCGCCGCTTCGCCGCCGCGCTCGCGATAGGTGGCCGGCGGCACGCCGAACTGCTTGCGGAATTCGCGCCCGAGGTGCGACGCATCGGCGAACCCGCAGCTCGACGCGATATCGGCGACCGTCCGGTCCGAACTCGTCAGCAGCCACGCGGCGGTGCGCAGCCGCACCTGCTTCGCGAACACCTGCGGGCTCTTGCCCGTCTCGGCCTTGAACAGCCGTTCGAGCTGCCGTGTCGACAGGTCGAGCTTGCACGCCAGTTCATCGAGCGGCAGCGTGCGCCCGACATGCTGTTCCATCAGGAGAATCGCGCGCTTGACCTTCGGATGCGTCGCGGGTTCGAGCCCCGGCGGGTGCGGCTGCGGCGCGTTGCCCTTCTGCATCTCGCCGACGAGCAGGATGCGCAGCGCCTTCTGCACGGTTGCATGATCGAAATGGCGCAGCAGGATCGCGGCGGCGACGTCGATCGACGCGCGGCCGCCCGAACAGGTGATCCGGCGCCGGTCGATCACGAACAGCCGGTCGGCGATCAGCAGGTCGGGATCGGCGGACGGGAAGCGTTCGATGAAATCCCAGTAGTGGAACCAGCTCACGCAGGTGCGGTAGCCGTCGAGCACGCCGGCGCGCATCAGCGTGAACACGCCGGTGCAGATCCCGACGACCGTCGCACCGCCGGCCGCCGCGCGGCGGACGAAGTCGAGCGTTTCGGGGCCCGCCTGCGGCCCCGAATGCAGCAGCCCGCCGACCACGACCACATAGTCGAACGGTTCGGACGCGTCGAACGTCTCCCACGGCGTGATCTGGATCCCGCAGCTCGCGCGCACCGGCGCGAGGGTCTCGCCGATCACGCTCCACGCGCAGCGCACGGGCTTGCTGTAGTCGCCGTCGTCGGCCGACAGCCGCAGCATGTCGACGAAACCCGAGAAGGCCGTCAGCGTGAAGTTCGGCAGCAGCACGATGCCGAAGCGGATGCGCCGCGGTGCGGGTTCTGCAAGGGGGGAAGCGGGTACGTCGGGTGTCATCGCGGCCAATCTCGTCACGCCGGGCAGGCGGTCTCACTCATTTCACTCTGGTTGCGGGTACGGCTGCCGGGGCGGCGCGGATGTAGCCAGCGTCGCCGATCGGCTTCGGCCGGACTTGTGGTTTTCCGTCGCGAACCATCGCCAAACCGTACTTTTGCACCGGCCGGCGCGGCGCTTGGCGGCGGTATCCCACGCCGATGCCGTTTTTGTTCTATCGGCCAATTTTACGCTTTGATGTACTGGTGCCCAACGTCATTCCACGCATGTCATCCAGAGGAAGCCAGATGAACGTCAGCGCGTTCGACCTGTTCAAGATCGGCATCGGCCCGTCCAGTTCGCATACGGTCGGCCCGATGATCGCCGCGTGCCGCTTCGCGTCGCACGTCGAGGACGCGAACCTGCTCGGCTTCGTGCGCCGCGTGCGGGTCGAGCTGTACGGCTCGCTCGGCGCGACCGGCAAGGGCCACGGCACCGACAAGGCCGTGCTGCTCGGCCTCGAGGGCCACCTGCCCGACACGATCGATCCCGACCTGATCGAGCCGCGGCTCGCCGCGATCCGCGCGGAGAAGTCGCTGTCGCTGCTCGGCAAGCAGACGGTCCGCTTCGAGGAAAAGGAGCACATCGGCTTCTTTCGCAAGCTGATGAGCGGCACGAGCATCGTGCACCCGAACGGGATGCGCTTCCAGGCATTCGACGAACACGGCCAGTTGCTGGTCGAGAAAGAGTATTACTCGGTCGGCGGCGGTTTCGTCGTGAACCGCGACGGCGATCGCGTGAACGGCGTGCGCGCGGCGGTCGAGGTGCCCTATCCGTTCCGCACCGGCGACGACCTGATGCGCCAGTGCCGCGAACACGGGCTGTCGATCGCCGAGCTGATGCTGCGCAACGAAAGCGCGCTGCGCCCCGCCGACGAAGTGCGCGCCGGGCTGCTCGCGATCTGGCGCACGATGGCCGCATGCGTCGAGCGCGGCTGCAAGGTCGAAGGCGAGCTGCCGGGCCCGATGCGCGTGAAGCGCCGCGCGGCCGAGATGAACGGCAACCTGCGCGCGCGTTCGGAAGAGTCGCTGCGCGACCCGCTGTCGATGCTCGACTGGGTCAACCTGTACGCGATGGCCGTCAACGAGGAAAACGCGGCGGGCGGGCGCGTCGTCACCGCGCCGACCAACGGCGCGGCCGGCGTGATTCCCGCGGTGCTGCACTACTACGTGAAGTTCGTGCCGGGCTCGAACGAAGCCGGCATCGTCGAATTCCTGCTGACGGCCGCGGCGATCGGGATCATCTACAAGGAAACCGCGTCGATCTCCGGCGCGGAAGTCGGTTGCCAGGGCGAAGTGGGCGTCGCGTGCTCGATGGCCGCGGCCGCGCTTGCCGCCGTGATGGGCGGCACGCCCGACCAGGTCGAGAACGCCGCCGAGATCGGCATGGAGCACAACCTGGGCATGACCTGCGATCCGGTCGGCGGGCTCGTGCAGATCCCGTGCATCGAGCGCAACGCGATGGGCGCGATCAAGGCGCTGAACGCGTCGCGCATGGCGCTCAAGGGCAACGGCCAGCACTACGTGTCGCTCGACTCCGTGATCAAGACGATGCGCGAGACGGGTGCCGACATGAAGACGAAATACAAGGAAACGTCGCGCGGCGGTCTCGCCGTGAACGTCATCGAATGCTAACGAAGGGTCAATCATCATGAGCCGCTACTCGATATTCAGCCTGTTCCGCAACGGCCTCTCGTATCACGAGAACTGGGAAAAGCAGTGGAAGAGCCCGGAACCGAAGAAGGAATACGACGTCGTGATCGTCGGCGGCGGCGGCCACGGCCTCGCGACCGCGTACTACCTCGCGAAGGAACACGGGATCACGAACGTCGCGATCCTCGAGAAGGGCTGGATCGGCGGCGGCAACACCGCGCGCAACACGACGATCGTGCGCTCGAACTATCTGTGGGACGAATCGGCCGCTCTGTACGAGAAGGCGATGAAGCTGTGGGAGGGGTTGTCGCAGGACCTGAACTACAACGTGATGTTCAGCCAGCGCGGCGTGATGAACCTCGCGCACACGCTGCAGGACGTGCGCGACACCGAGCGCCGCGTCAACGCGAACCGGCTGAACGGCGTCGATGCCGAGTTCCTGACGCCCGCGCAGATCAAGGAAATCGAGCCGACGATCAACCTGAACAGCCGTTACCCGGTGCTCGGCGCATCGATCCAGCGCCGTGCGGGCGTTGCACGCCACGACGCGGTGGCCTGGGGCTTCGCGCGCGGCGCGGACCGCGCCGGCGTCGACATCATCCAGAACTGCCAGGTGACGGGCATTCGCCGCGAAGGCGGCGCGGTGGTCGGCGTCGATACGGTGAAGGGCTTCATCAAGGCGAAGAAGGTTGCGGTGGTGGCAGCCGGCAACACGACGACGCTCGCCGACATGGCCGGCGTGCGCCTGCCGATCGAAAGCCACCCGCTGCAGGCGCTGGTGTCCGAGCCGATCAAGCCGGTCGTCAACTCGGTGATCATGTCGAACGCGGTGCACGCGTATATCAGCCAGTCCGACAAGGGCGACCTCGTGATCGGCGCGGGCATCGACCAGTACACGGGCTTCGGCCAGCGCGGCAGCTTCCACATCATCGAAAGCACGCTGCAGGCGATCGTCGAGATGTTCCCGGTGTTCTCGCGCGTGCGGATGAACCGCCAGTGGGGCGGCATCGTCGACGTGTCGCCGGACGCGTGCCCGATCATCACCAAGACCGACGTGAAGGGCCTTTATTTCAACTGCGGCTGGGGCACCGGCGGCTTCAAGGCGACGCCCGGCTCGGGCTGGGTGTTCGCGCACACGATCGCGCGCGACGAACCGCATCCGCTGAACGCGCCGTTCGCGCTCGACCGCTTCTACACGGGCCACCTGATCGACGAGCACGGCGCTGCCGCTGTCGCGCACTAACCCTGAACACCACGAGGAGAACCTTATGTTGCTGATCGAATGTCCGTGGTGCGGGCCGCGCGCCGAATCCGAATTCTCGTGCGGCGGCGAAGCCGACATCGTGCGCCCCGTCAACAACGAGAACATGACCGACCGCGAATGGGGCGAGTACGTGTTCATGCGCGAGAACAAGCGCGGGCTGCACAAGGAGCAATGGCTGCACACGCAGGGCTGCCGCCGCTGGTTCAAGGCCACGCGCGACACGGTGACCTACGATATCAAGGGTTACGAAACGTTCGGCGGGGCTGCCATCAGTGGCGCAGCCGCCGGCAACGCACACGAAGAGGGCACGAGCAAATGAGCCAGAAAGACCGTCTCGGCACCGGTGGCCGCATCAATCGCGCGATTCCGTTGACGTTCACGTTCAACGGCCGTACGTACCAGGGCTTCCAGGGCGACACGCTCGCGTCCGCGCTGCTCGCGAACGGCGTGCACTTCGTCGCCCGCAGCTTCAAGTACCACCGTCCGCGCGGGATCGTGACGGCAGACGTCGCGGAACCGAATGCCGTCGTGCAGCTCGAATCGGGCCCGTACACGGTGCCGAACGCGCGCGCGACCGAAATCGAGCTGTACCAGGGGCTCGTCGCGACGAGCGTGAACGCCGAGCCGACGCTCGAGAACGACAAGTACGCGATCAACCAGAAGTTCTCGCGCTTCCTGCCGGCCGGCTTCTACTACAAGACCTTCATGTGGCCGCGCAAGATGTGGCCGAAGTACGAAGAGAAGATCCGCGAGGCGGCCGGCCTCGGCAAGGCGCCCGAGGCGCTCGACGCCGATCGCTACGACAAGTGCTACGCGCACTGCGACGTGCTCGTCGTCGGCGGCGGCCCGTCAGGCCTCGCGGCCGCGCATGCGGCGGCCGTGGCCGGCGCGCGCGTGATCCTCGTCGACGACCAGCGCGAGCTCGGCGGCAGCCTGCTGTCGTGCCGCGCCGAGATCGACGCGAAGCCCGCGCTGCAGTGGGTCGAGAAGATCGAGGCCGAATTGCGCAAGCTGCCCGACGTGACGATCCTGTCGCGCAGCACCGCGTTCGGCTACCAGGACCATAACCTCGTGACGGTCACGCAGCGCCTGACCGATCACCTGCCGGTGTCGATGCGCAAGGGCACGCGCGAGCTGCTGTGGAAGGTCCGCGCGAAGCGCGTGATCCTCGCGACCGGTGCGCACGAGCGTCCGATCGTGTTCGGCAACAACGACCTGCCGGGCGTGATGCTCGCGTCGGCCGTGTCCACCTACGTGCATCGCTTCGGCGTGCTGCCGGGCCGCAACGTGGTCGTGTTCACGAACAACGACCGCGCGTACCAGACCGCGCTCGACCTGAAGGCGTGCGGCGCGAAGGTGACGGTCGTCGATTCGCGTGCGTCGTCGAATGGCGCGCTGCCGGCCGCTGCGAAGCGGCAGGGCGTGACGGTGATGAGCGGCGCGGTCGTGACCGCGGCATCGGGCAAGTGGCGCGTATCGTCGGTCGACGTCGCGTCCAGCACGAACGGCCAGGTGGGCGGCAAGCTGCAGACGCTGCCGTGCGACCTCGTCGCGATGTCGGGCGGCTTCAGCCCCGTGCTGCACCTGTTCGCGCAATCGGGCGGCAAGGCCTGCTGGAACGACGAGAAGGCGTGCTTCCTGCCGGGCAAGCCGGTGCAGGCAGAGGCCAGCATCGGTGCGGCGGCGGGCGAATTCGGCCTGGCGCGCGCGCTGCGGCTCGCGGTCGATGTGGGCGCGGAAGCGGCGAAGGCGGCGGGCTTCACGGCCGCGCAGCGTCCTGCCGCGCCGCAGGTTGCCGAAACCGTCGAAGGCGCACTGCAGCCGCTGTGGCTCGTCGGCAGCCGCGAGGCCGCGGCGCGCGGGCCGAAGCAGTTCGTCGACTTCCAGAACGACGTGTCGGCCGCCGACATCCTGCTCGCCGCGCGCGAAGGCTTCGAATCGGTCGAGCACGTGAAGCGCTACACGGCGATGGGCTTCGGCACCGACCAGGGCAAGCTCGGCAACATCAACGGGATGGCGATCCTCGCGCAGGCGCTCGGCAAGACGATTCCGGAAACGGGCACGACGACGTTCCGCCCGAACTACACGCCCGTGTCGTTCGGCACGTTCGCGGGCCGCGAGACCGGCGATTTCCTCGACCCGATCCGCAAGACCTGCGTTCATGAATGGCACGTCGAGCACGGCGCGCTGTTCGAGGACGTCGGCAACTGGAAGCGGCCGTGGTATTTCCCGAAGAACGGCGAAGATCTGCATGCGGCCGTGAAGCGCGAATGCCTCGCGGTGCGCAACAGCGTCGGCATTCTCGACGCGTCGACGCTCGGCAAGATCGACATCCAGGGCCCCGATGCGGTGAAGCTGCTGAACTGGATGTATACGAACCCGTGGAACAAGCTCGAAGTCGGCAAGTGCCGCTACGGGCTGATGCTCGACGAGAACGGGATGGTGTTCGACGACGGCGTGACGGTGCGCCTCGCCGACCAGCATTTCATGATGACGACCACGACGGGCGGCGCGGCGCGCGTGCTCACGTGGCTCGAACGCTGGCTGCAGACCGAATGGCCCGACATGAAGGTGCGGCTCTCGTCCGTCACCGATCACTGGGCGACGTTCGCGGTGGTCGGCCCGAAGAGCCGCAAGGTCGTGCAGAAGGTGTGCCCGGACATCGACTTCGGCAACGAGGCGTTCCCGTTCATGAGCTACCGCAACGGCACCGTCGCGGGCGCGAAGGCGCGCGTGATGCGGATCAGCTTCTCGGGCGAACTGGCCTACGAAGTGAACGTGCCGGCGAACGCAGGCCGTGCGGTATGGGAAGCGCTGATGGCGGCCGGTGCCGAATTCGACATCACGCCGTACGGCACCGAGACGATGCACGTGCTGCGCGCGGAGAAGGGCTACATCATCGTCGGCCAGGATACCGACGGCTCGGTCACGCCGTACGACCTCGGGATGGGCGGGGTCGTCGCGAAGTCGAAGGACTTCCTCGGCAAGCGTTCGCTCGCGCGCTCGGATACCAGGAAGGAAGGCCGCAAGCAGTTCGTCGGCCTGCTGACCGAGGACGAGCAGTTCGTGCTGCCGGAAGGCGCGCAGATCATCGAGAAGGACACGCAGGTGTCGGCGGTCGATCCGACGCCGATGATCGGACACGTGACGTCGAGCTACTACAGCCCGATCCTGAAGCGCTCGATCGCGCTTGCGGTGGTGAAGGGCGGCCTGAACAAGATGGGCGAGAGCGTCGTGATTCCGCTGGCCAACGGCAAGCGCATCACCGCGAAGATCTCGAGCCCGGTTTTCTACGATACCGAAGGGGTGCGCCAGCATGTGGAATGAAACGAGAAACCAGACGCAGGTGGCGGGCGCGGGCGGCGTGACGCTTGAATCGCCGTTCGTCGGCGCGGCCGACGTGCTGAAGACGCACCAGGCGCGCGCATCGAAGAAGTTCACGCTGCGCGAGCGGCCCTTCCTCGACCTCGTCAACGTGCGCGGCGAGTTGAGCGATCCGGCGTTCGTGAGCGCGTTCGAGCGCGTGGTCGGCTGCCGGCCGCCCGCGCAGCCGAACACGATCGTGCGCGGCGCCGAGTACGACGTGCTGTGGCTCGGCCCCGACGAGTGGCTCGTGCGCTCGAACGGGCCGGTGCAGGCCGGCGTGCTCGAGGCGAAGCTCGCGGAGGCCGTGCAGGGCACGTATTCGGCGGCCGTCGATGTCGGCAGCGGCTACACGGTGGTCGAGATCAGCGGCGAACGCGTGCGCGACGTGCTCGCGCGCGGCTGCCCGCTCGATCTCCATCCGCGTGCGTTCAAGCCGGGCCAGTGCGCGCAGTCGCATTACTTCAAGTCGTCGATCGTGCTGATCCCGACCGGCGACGATACGTTCGAGATCGTGCTGCGCCGCAGCTTCGCCGACTACTTCGTGCGCATCATGCTCGACGCGGCCGCGCCGCTCGCGTCATGAAGCCGTTCGACGAACCGTTCGTGGCGATCGACGCGCCGCGCCTGCGCGGGCGCGGGCGCGGGCGCGGCTGGAGCGTGTTCGTCGACGAACTGAAGGTGCCCGCGCGGATCGGCATTCATGCTCACGAGCATGAAGCGCCGCAGCCGATCGTGATCGATGCGCGGCTCGGGTATCGCTGCGAGCCGAGCGAGCAGGGCGAGTGGATCGATTACGACGGCTATTGCGCGCGCGTCGCGTCGTTTCTGTCGCACAAGCCGCATACGCGGCTGCTGGAGACGCTCGTCGCCGATATCGCGGTGCTGTCGTTCCGCGAATGGCCGGCGCTGGAGTCGCTGACGCTGTCGGTGTACAAGCCGAAGATCCGACCGGGTACGAAACGCGTCGGCGTGTCGCTCGATTGGACGCGCGGGGATTATTTGCGGTGGACGGGGGCGGCGGGGCAGATTTGATGCGGCCGGCCGGCAGCAGTCGGCCGGAGCTTGCCGATGTGCATTGTTCCTGAAATATCGGAACAAACGGTCGTTCCGCGTTATGTTGTCTCCGTACCGAACCGATGCCGCGACACCCGATCCGGCGTGTCGCGGCATCGCGCCGTGCGAATGCGTTACGCTACAGCCGCGCCGCTCAGCGCCGGATAGTCGACATACCCGCGCGCATCGCCGCCGAAGAACGTGTCGCGCTGCGCATCGTTCATCGGCGCGCCCATCTTCAGCCGCGTCACGAAATCCGGATTCGCGAGCACCATCTGGCCGTACGCTTCGAGATCGGCGAGGCCCGCTGCGACATCCGTGCCGATCGCGTCGCGCGCGCGGCCCGGCCGGTTCACGATCAGCGTGCCGCTCCAGCGCTCGCGCAGGTCCGTGAGCAGCGGCTCGTCGCCCTGGTGCATCACGTGCAGGTACGCAAGGCCGAGCCGGTCGAGCTGCGTCGCCAGGTGGCGGTACAGGTCCGGCCCTTCCGCGCCTTCGTCGATCCCCCATAACGTAGTGCCGGGCGACAGGCGGATTGCCGTGCGGTCCGCGCCGATCTCGTCGGCGATCGCTTCGGCGACCTCGATCGCGAAGCGCGCGCGATTCGCGATCGAACCGCCGTAGGCGTCGCTGCGCGTATTGGCGTTCGGCGCGAAGAACTGCTGGACCAGATACCCGTTCGCGCCATGGATCTCGACGCCATCGGCGCCGGCTTCGATCGCGCGGCGCGCGGCGAAGCGGAAGTCGTTCACGGTGTCGCGCACCTCGTCCGTCGTCAGCGCGCGCGGCGCGGGAATCTCCTGCATCCCCTTCATCGTGAACATCGGCACGCCCGGCGCGATTGCCGACGGCGCGACGCCCTGGCGATGATGCGGCGTATTGTCGGGGTGCGACATGCGCCCCACGTGCATCAACTGGATGAACAGACGGCCGCCGCGCGCGTGCACGCGGTCGCTGATCGCCTTCCAGCCGGCGACGTGCGCATCGGTATAGATGCCGGGCGTCGTCAGGTAGCCCTGGCCGTCGTCCGACGGCTGCGTACCTTCGCTGACGATCAGGCCGAGGCCCGCGCGTTGTGCGTAGTACTCGGCGGCCCACTCGCCGGGCGTGCCGTCGAACGCGGCGCGGCTGCGCGTCATCGGTGCCATGACCAGGCGGTTCTGCAGCGTGTAGCGGCCGACACGGGCCGGGGTGAACAGTGCGTCCATGATGCGTGACTCCTCGAAGTTCGGGATGCGGGATCGGGGCGATCCCGCATCGGGCGGCGGCCGCGCACGTTGCGCCGGCCTCGCCTCCACGTGTGCATCATCCATTGCTTCTTTTTCGAGATAAATATGGTATTTTGGATAACATTGATCCATTGATGGAGCAGTGGGCGTGGAACTGCTGAACGACATGGCGCTGTTCGTGGAGGTCGTGAAGGCGAAGGGCTTTCGCAGCGCGGCCGACGCGCTGGGGATGCCGAACTCGACGCTGTCGCGGCGGATCGGCGCGCTGGAAAAGGCGATCGGCTTGCGGCTGCTGCATCGCACGACGCGCCGGATCGAGCTGACGGAGGCCGGGCAGCTGTATTTCGAGCGCTGCAAGCGCATCGTCGACGAGGCGCGGCTCGCGCACGAACAGCTCGGCGAACTGCTGGCCGAACCATCGGGTGTGCTGCGCGCGTCGTTTCCGGTCGATTTCGCGGTGATCTACCTGACGCCGCTGATCGTCGAATTCGCGAACCGTCATCCGAAGCTGACCTTCGATTTCGAGCTGACGTCACGGCGCGTCGATCTGGTGAGCGAGCCGTTCGACGTCGCGATCCGCATCGGCGAATCGGCGGATTCGCAGCTCGTCGCGCGGCGGCTCGCCACGTTCCGCAATCACCTGTATGCGTCGCCGCGCTATCTGGAGCGCTCGGGCGAGCCGCGCGAGCCGGACGACCTGACGCGGCATCAGTGCCTGAGCGTGCAGCGCGTCGCTGCATGGACGCTGCATGACGGCGCGCGGGAGGTCGAGGTGCCGGTGGGTGGGCGGTTCGTCGTGAACAGCGTCGGCATGAACCGGCAACTGGCCGTGCACGATGCGGGAATCATCCAGATGCCGGAGGAGGTCGTGGCCGACGACGTGGCCGCCGGAAGGTTGCGTCGCGTGCTGCCCGGATGGGAGGGCACGCCGGTGCCGGTCTATGCGATGACGGAAACGCGTTTGTTGCCCGCGAAGACGCAGATTTTCATCGAGTTTCTGCACGAGCATTTCGCGCAGGCGTGACAGCAGGGGCAGCGGCGGGCCGACGATCCGGCAGGCGGCGCGCAATCAGCGGTGCGGCGAGCGCGCACGCGAGCCCGATGGCGCTGCCCAGCGCGACGTTGACGAGGCGTTCGCCGGCATAGGTCCACGCGTGCCCGGCGACGACCAGTGCCGTCGCCGCGCACGCGCAGCGCGTCGCGAATGCGAGCCGGTAGGGGCGGATGCCGACGAGCGTGAGCAGGGTTGCAAACACGACCCAGGCGCGCGTGGCGGGATCGTCCGGTACCTGCAGCCCGATGAAGATGCCGACCGGCACGCCGGCCAGTACACCCAGCACGCGGTCGGCAAACTTGGCGCGTGCGCTTGCTGTGCTACCCGTTACGACGCTTGCCGCGGACCAGATCATCCATTGCCCGTGCTCGATGTGCCGCCATTCGACCAGCGCAGCCGCGCCGCCCACCGCGATCGCGACGGTCAGCATCACTTCGACCGACCACGCGCGATCGCCGTAATCGGTGCGCCGGGCCCAGGCCAGACAGCGCGCGCGGTGGCTGTCGCCGGAGCCGCGTGCGAGATCGGCGAGCGCTAGCGCGATGACCGGCAGCATGCCCGCCAGCAGGAACGGCAGGACCGCGAGCGCGCGCGGTACGAGCGCGCCGTGCGCGACGCCTTCCGCGCTTTCGCAGGCGAGATACAGCACGGGAATGAACGTATAGCTGCCGAGCGAGCGCAGCATGCGGCCCCACGCGGTGATGGCAATCGACGCGGCGCCGAGCGCGGCGGTTGCCGCGACGAAGGCGGGTGGCCACGCCAGTGCCGCCATCAGCACGACGAATCCCGCGCAGACAAGCAGGCCATGCGCGGCGGCGCCCAACGGCGCGAGCGCGACGCGCTCGACGCCGACCAGCAGCGCGATCGTGACGATCGACGCAATCAACCATTCCGCGCGGCCGGTCGCCAACGCGAGCGAGACGAGCGGAAGCAGTACGAGCGACGCGCGGGTTAGCGCCCGGAGATCGAGCGCGCCGGCGACGGACGCGGCGGCCGATCTCGCCGCGCGTCGTGCTGCGTGCAGGCCGGCCATGCCGCGGCGTGCCATCGTCCGCCTTCAGCCCGCGAGAGCGGCGAGCACGTCGGCGGAGGAGCGCACGAGGCCGAGTCTCGGGAAGATGAAACGCAGCGACGCGTCGTGCTGGTCGGCGGCCGCGCAACTCATCGCATCCTCGACGAACACGATCGAATAGCCGTGCTCGTAGGCCGCGCGTGCAGTCGATTCGACGCCGATATTCGTCGAGATGCCGCCGAGCACGATCGTCCGGATACCGCGCCGGCGCAACTGGAGATCCAGTTCGGTGCCGTGGAATGCGCCCCATTGCCGCTTGGTGATCAGGAGGTCGGATGGCGCGGCGTCGAGCACGTCCGGAAAGGTCCACCAGTCCGGCGGCAGGCCTGCCGCGGGCGGCGTTGCTGGCTGGTCGACGGGCTGCTTCAGCGCGTCGCCGAAATCCGCGCTCCAGCCGACGCGCACCAGCACGACCGCCGCGCCGGCTTCACGAAAGCGCTTCGCAAGCGGTGCGGCGGCGGCCAGCACGGCGTCGCCGGTACGCGGCGCTTTCGCGAAGCCGAGGATGCCTTGCTGCAGGTCGACGAGAACAAGGGCGGTGGTACGGGGATCCAGTGTGTCCAGCATGATGGCTCTCGATTGATTGGGACAGGACGAACCTGTATTGTGAGGGTCGTCTCACATTCAAATGTATGAGGATGGACTCACAAAAGTCAAGCCGTTCGGCGGGCGACGCCGTGCCGTCCGCGAAGGCACCCAGCCGGGCGCGCGGCCGAGCGCGCGTCGCCGCGCTGCTGGACGCCGCGGGCGTGGAATTCGCGGAAAAGGGGTACGAAGCGACGACGATGACGGCGATTGCGGCGCGCGCCGATTCGTCGATCGGTTCGCTGTACCAGTTCTTTCCGACCAAGGAACAGGTGGCCGCGGGGCTGCTCGAGCACTATCTGGCGTCGCTTGGCGACGAGCTCGATCAGTTGCGCACACTGGCGTCGTCCGGCGATCTAGTGCTGCTCGCGGCGCGTCTGACGACGGCGTTCGTGACGTTCCGGGTCGCGCATCCGGCGTTCGTCGTGCTGGTCGATGCGTACGATTTCGCGTTGCCGGGCGCGCTTGATGTGCGCACGCGCTTGCGCGGCGCGATCGGGACGGTGCTGGAGGCGCTCGCGCCCGGCATGCCGGCCGGCGAGCTTGCGGTGCGAGCGGCGATCGTGCAACACCTGATGAAGGCGGCCGTGGCGCTGAGTCGCGACGCGACGATCGCGGACCCGGCTGCCGCGCTTCGGGCGCTCGAGGGCGTAATGCTGCGCTATCTGGAGGAGACGGTGGAAACGGGCGCGTGATGTCGCGCCGAACGGGCCGGCGCGGCAGCGCGTGCGCGGCCCGTCACCCGGCCCGGGCGACGCTCATCGCGGCGCGAGCGATGATGAGGTGCGGACGGCCGAAGCGGGAGCAGCTGGCGCGTTGACGGGCATCATCCCGGCTTCCGCGTCGTCGCGCGGTTCGAGCACGAAGCGGAACGAATCGACCCTCTGCATCACCTTCGCCGCATACGCGTTCGAACCGCCATAGTTCTTCAGCCCGGCCTGCACGTTGCCGCCGGCCGCTCTCACGTAGCCCGACAGGATCGCGGACCCGACCTCGACGTTCGCGTTCGGCTCGGTCAGATCCTTCACGTTGCGCAGCAGGCCGCGGTGCGCGGCCGGCACGACCTGCATCAGCCCCGTCGCGCCGTGCTGGCCGCGCGCCTTTTCCTGGAAGCGCGATTCGATCGAAATGATGGCGTAAACGAGTGCCGGCGGCAGCGAATATTTCGTCGCAGTAACGCTCACGATATCGGCGAGCTTTGCGGCTCGTTCCTTCGCGACGCCGAATTTTTTCGTCAGGTAGGACGTGATGCGGCGGTTTGCTTCGTTCGGCTGATCGTTGGCGCTGGCGAGCGGCGCGGATGCGACGGACGGTGCCGATGCGGCCGCTTCGGGCGAGGACGCAGGAAGCGCGGGCGCTTGCTGCGCCGACGCCTGTTGCGCAATGCCGAGCGAAAGCACGATCAGACAGAAAAACCGTCGCATGGTGGAGTGCGGGGAATTGGGAGGCGCATAGTATATCGGCCAATCGCCGCCGGTGGTCGAGCGCCGGCTCGAATGAAAGCGCCGTGTAGGCTTGTATCGGTTCGCGACGATCGATGGGCCGATCGTTGCGCGGACACGCATCGGAGTCCGGATGAACGTCGCCGCCGGTTGCGGGATCGTATCCTCATTTCCCCGTGCACGGGGAAGCGACGCGAACCGCCTATGCGCGCCGCGCGGCCGCCATCCGCGCAATCGCGCCGATCGCATCGCTGACGAGCACCGCGAGCAGCCCGACGATCACGCCGCCCTGCAGCACGAACGCGGTGTTCGACGTCTGCAGGCCCGCGATGATCACGTCGCCGAGCCCGCGCGCGGCGACCGTCGAGCCGATCGTCGCGGTGCCGAGATTGATCACGACCGCGAGCCGGACGCCGTTGACGATTACCGGAAACGCGAGCGGCAGCTCGACCGACACCAGTTGCTGCCAGCCGCTCATCCCCATCCCGCGCGCGGCGTCGACGACGTCGCGCGGCACGTCTTCGAGCCCCGCGATCGTGCTTTCGAATATTGGCAGGAGCCCGTACAGAACGAGCGCGATCAGCACGGGTTTCAATCCGAAACCGACGGCCGGCACCGCGAGCGCGAGTACCGCGACCGGCGGGAAAGTCTGGCCGATGTCGACGACGCTGCGCGCGACCGGCAGGAAATCCGTGCCGGCCGGCCGCGTGACGAAGATGCCGGCCGCGACCGCGACAATCGTGCCGATCGCGCTCGACAGCGCGACCGTGCCGAGATGCGCGAGCGTGAGGTCGAGCAGGCTCGCGCGATCGTAGATGACCGGTGCGCCGTTATCCGCGAACGGCGCGAACATCCCCTGCAGCCATGCAGGGCGCAACAGCAGCACGAGCAGCAGCGCGAGTGCGGCCGCTCGGGCCGCATACGCGGGCAGCCGCCGGCGCAGCGCCGAACGCGTTGGCCGCACGCCGTGCGTCGTCATACGGGCTTCCTCGCGTGCTCGCGGATCGCGTCGAGCGTGATGCGGCGCGCGTCGCGGCCGTTGCCGTCGTCTACCGGCAGCGCGTCCGCACCGCGCCACAGCAGCTCGGACACCGCATCGCGCAGCGTGCGTGTCGCGGCGATAGGTTCGCCGTCGGCATGACCGGGTTCGGCCACCGCGTCGATCGGCGTCAGCGCGAGCAGGCGCAGCGGCCGGTCGACGCCCGCGACGAGCTGCTCGACGACGCCGGCTGCCGGCTTGCCGAGAATCTCGGCGGGCGGCGCGACCTGCAGCAGCCGTCCGCCGTCCATCACCGCGATCGTGTCGCCGAGCTTCAACGCTTCCTCGATATCGTGCGTGACGATCACGACCGTGACGCCGAGGCGGCGCTGCAGCGCGAACAGGTCGTCCTGCGCCTTGCCGCGAATGATCGGATCGAGCGCGCCGAACGGTTCGTCCATCAGCAGCATCCCGGGCTCGGCCGCGAGCGCGCGCGCGACGCCGACGCGCTGCTGCTGGCCGCCCGACAATTCGTGCGGCAGCTTGTCCGCGAATTCGGCCGGCGCGAGATGGAACAGGTCGAGCAACTCGTTCACGCGCGCTTCGATGCGCGCCGGTGGCCAGCCGAGCAGGCGCGGCACGGTCGCGATGTTGCGCGCGACGCTCCAGTGCGGAAACAGCCCGTGCCCCTGGATCGCATAGCCGATGCCGCGCCGAAGCTGCTCGGGCGCGACGGTGGCCGTATCGACGCCGTCGATGCGGATCGTGCCGCTGGTGGGCGCGATCAGCCGGTTGATCATGCGCAACAGCGTCGACTTGCCGCTGCCCGATGCGCCGACGAGCGCGGTGATCGTGCCGCGTTTCATCGTCAGCGATACATCGTCGACGGCGGCGACGTCGCCGAAGCGTTTGCCGACACGTTCGATCTCGATCATCCTGCACGCCCCTTCGCGAGCGACGTCGCGGCTTCGAACACGACGGCGGCCGCCAGTGCGAGCGCGATCGTCGGGATCGCGCCGAGCAGCACGAGATCGGCGGCCGATTGCCCGATCCCCTGGAAGATGAACGTGCCGAACCCGCCGCCGCCGATCAGCGCGGCGACCGCGGTCAGGCCGATGTTCTGCACGAGCACGATGCGCACGCCGCTCAGGATCACCGGCAGCGCGAGCACGAGATCGACGCGCAGCAGCCGCTGCGCGCGCGTCATGCCCATCGCGCGCGCTGCTTCGGTCACGTGCGGCGGCACTTGCTCGAGCCCGATCACGACGCTCGATGCAATCGGCAGCAGCGAATACAGGAACAGCGCGAGCACGGCCGGCGCGACGCCGATCCCGCGGATGCCGAGCGCGGCCGCGAGCGGCACGTGCGCGGCGAGCAGGCCGAGCGGCGCCATCATCAGCCCGTACATCGCGATGCTCGGGATCGTCTGCACGATATTGAGCACGGGCATCGCGACGGTGCGCACCGCCGCGATGCGCGCGCACGCGATGCCAAGCGGCACACCGGCGACGAGCGCGGCTGCGACCGAGCCGCCCGCGAGCGACACGTGCCGGGTCGCTTCGCGCCAGAAATCGTCGCTGCGCACCGCGTATTCGCGCATCACGGAGAGGCCGTCCCACCAGCCGCTCGCGAGCGGCACCGAGATCGCCGCAATCGCGACGACGAGCGCGACGAGGCGCCGCCACGGGCCGAACGCGAGCCGCGCGAGCGCGTCGGCGACGAGCACGGCCCACGCGAACAGCAGCAGCCAGGCACCGGCGGCGGGCGACACGCGCGCGAGCATGTCGTCGGGCGCGACGACGTGCGTCGCGGCCGCACCGACCGCATACGCGAGCGTTGCGAGCCACGTGCAGCCGGCCGCGAGCCGCCACGCGGGGCGGCTCGCCGTCATCGCCCACAGCGCGCCGGCGATCCACAGCGCGGCGAGCGCAGCGCCCTGCACGGCGGGCAGCGCGGCAAACACCGACAGCCCCGTGCCGGCCGCGATCCGGTTCGGCCGCAGCACCGCGAACGGCATGCCGAGCACGGCGACGATCGTCAGGACACCGATCAGGATGCCGACCTTGTCGGGTATCACGCGCCGCGCGGACGCCGCCGCGCGACCCGTCATTTAACGAAGCCCTTCGTTTTCAGGTAGCTTTTCGCGACACCTGCCGCCGGCTCGCCGTTGATCTGGATGCGCGCGTTCAGCGCCTGCAGCGTCTTCAGGTCGAGGCTCGCGAACACGGGCTTCAGGTAGTCGGCGATCTGCGGATGCGCTTTCAGCGCGGCTTCGCGGATCACGGGCGTCGGTGCATAGACCGGCTGCACGTGCTTGTCGTCGTCGAGCACCGCGAGGCCGCTCGATGCGATGCCGCCGTCGGTGCCGTAGACCATTGCGGCGTTCACGCCGTCGGTCTGGTTCGCGGCGGCCTTGATCGTCGCGGCCGTGTCGCCGCCGGACAGCACGACGAGCTGCTCGGGCTTCAGCTTGAAGCCGTACGCCTTCTCGAACGACGGCAGCGCGGACGCGCTGTTCACGAATTCGGCCGACGCCGCGAGCTTCAGCTTGCCGCCGCTCGCGATCCACTTGCCGAAATCGGAGAAGGTCTTCAGATGCTGCGACTGAGCGACAGGCGCGAGCACGGCGACGCCCCACGTGTTGTTCGCGGGCGCAGGTGCGAGCCACACGAGATGGTTCGCCGCGTAGTCGAGCTTCTTCGCGGTGTCGTAGCCCTGGCTCGCGTTCTTCCACACCGGATCGTCGGCCTTGTTGAAGAAGAACGCGGCATTGCCGGTGTATTCGGGATAGATGTCGATCTCGCCGCTCGTGAGCGCCTTGCGCACGATCGGCGTCGTGCCGAGCGCGATCTTTTCGGTGACGGGAATGCCGTGGGCCTTCAGCACCTGCGCGATGAGGTTGCCGAGCAGGTTGCCTTCGGTGTCGATCTTCGACGACACCACGACGGGCGTGTCGGCGTGCGCGCCGGGCGCAACGAGGGCGGCGGCGAACGCGAGGCCCAGGATCCGGGCGGGCAGGGCGAGTTTCATCGGGGCCAATCTCCAGGACGGGGGCGTACGCCGAAAGTTACTTGACTGAGCCGGCTTTGGCAAACCGCGTGCGGCGGCGTGCCCACAGCCCGTGTGGGGATAACCCGCATCCGTCATGCGGGCTTGCTACACTGAAATCCGTTCCCGCCTGCGGACACTTGCTGACATGAAACCCGAGCTGCTGGTCCTCATCGCATTGCGCGGCGACGCGCATCGCGAGATCGCCGCGTCGTTCGACGTGCGCTACGCCCCGACCGCCGAAGAACGCGAACGCGCGATCGCCGAACACGGCGGCACGATTCGCGCGGTGCTGACCAACGGCAGCACGGGCCTCACCGCTGCCGACATCGATCGTCTTCCGCAACTCACGTTCGTCAGCGCCCTTGGCGCCGGCTACGAGCATATCGACGTCGCGCATGCGAAGGCGCGCGGCATCACGGTCGTGACGGGCGCCGGTACCAACGACGATTGCGTCGCCGATCACGCGTTCGCGCTGCTGCTCGCGGCGGTGCGCGGTGTCGTGCGGCTCGATGCGAAAACCCGCGCCGGCGTATGGCGCGAGGGGCTGCCGATGCCGCCGAACGTGTCGGGCAAGAAGCTCGGCATCGTCGGGCTCGGCAAGATCGGCGAGAAGTGCGCGCGCCGCGCGGCCGGCTTCGACATCGAGATCGGGTATCACAACCGGTCGGCGAAGCCTGTTCCTTACCGCTATTTCGACCGGCTCGACGCGCTCGCGCAGTGGGCCGATTTCCTGATCGTCGCGACGCCGGGCGGCGCGGGCACGCGGCACATGATCGACCGCGCGGTGCTCGACGCGCTCGGCCCCGGCGGCTTTCTCGTCAACGTATCGCGCGGCAGCGTTGTCGATACCGCTGCTTTGGCAGACGCGCTGCGCGAAGGGCGCATCGCGGGTGCGGGGCTCGACGTGTATGAAGGGGAACCGGAGCCGCCGCGCGCGCTGACGGATCTCGACAGCGTCGTGCTGACGCCGCATATGGGCGGCTGGTCGCCCGAGGCGCTGGATCGTTCGGTACGGCAGTTTCTCGACAACGCCGCGCGGCATTTCGCGGGGCAGCCGGTGCTGACGCCCGTTTGAGTCACGGTTGAATCAGGTTTTTCGGAGATAAAACAGCGCGGACAGCGACCGACGTCGAGGAGACGTCGGCCGCCGTCCGCTTTGCGTCATGCGCGCCCGCTCACGACGAAGCCGAAACCAGCGGCACCGTCACCGACGTGCCGGCCGGATCGAGCGTCAGGCCGGTGCCGGGCGTCGGCCGCAGCGTCGCCTCGTTGTCGCTGGACAGCACGACGAGCCCCAGCCGGTGGCCGGCTTCGAGCTTGTAGTCGCGCGGCATGAACGTCAGCTTCAGGTCGTACGGCATCCCCGGCAGCACGGGTTCCGACAGCCAGTCGGACAGCCGGTTGCGCGGGTCGGTCCATGCGCGCGTGACGATCGTCGCCGTGCCGTCCGGTGCGCGGTCGACCAGCAGCGCCGTCACGTTGGCCACCCCCGTGAAGGTCAGCTTGACACGGGCCGTCGCGGTGCCGGACAGGCGCGTGGCGGCCGTGAACGGCGCGGTCTCGAAGCGGCTGCGGTTTTCGCCGGTCGGCGCATTCGCCAGCGTGAGCGCGGTAATGCGCGCATCGTCGGTGAAGCGTGCGAGCGGGCCGCCGGTCGGCATCCGCAGCAGCGTGCCGGTACTCGCGCCGTCGCCGCCCGCGAAATACGAAACCGGCGTCGCATGGCGCGCGGCCCAGTCGGCCTCCTTCAGCAGCTTGCCGTCCGCCTGCTCGATCACCGCGCGCGGATCGTGTTCGACACCGTTGTCATAACCGATCAGGTAGCGCGTAAACCACCGGTTCACCTCCGCGGTCCACGCGTCGGCCATCGCCGGCACGCGCGTCGGATCGGTGTGCTTCAGGCGGTGCAGCCACAGCTGCGTCGGCACGCCCTGGCGCCGCATCGCGAGATACCACGACGTCGACTGGTCGACGCGCACGTTGTCGTCGGTCAGCCCCTGCGCGACGAGTGCCGGCGCGGCCGCGAACGCGGTCGGGATGTCGCGCGCGGCCCAGAACGGCGAATAGTCGCCGGTCGTGCGGTTTTCCTTCTGCAATGCTTCGTCGATCAGGTGCGTGCAGCGCTCCGGATGCGCGTTCGTCAGCAGCGCCTTGATGTACACGTCGACGTCCTCGCCCTGATAGCCTTCCGGCGCGCGCACGAGCCCGCCCGAGCGGTAATAGCCGTACATGTTCGACAACCCGGCGACCGGCACGATCGCATCGAGCCCGCGCGTGCGCAGGCTCGCGACCATCTTCGGCAGCGTGCCGTCGTACGACACGCCGTACATACCGACGTGGCCCGTCGACCAGTTCGCGACGACCGTCTTGCCGCTCGCGTCCTTCGCGGTTGCATCGCGGCCGAGCCAGCGGATCACCGACGCCATCGCGACCGATTCGTCGCGCGTCAGGATCGTCGGGCAGCCGTCCGAGCCGGCGGTGCCGAGCGAATCCGCATAGACGATCGTGAAGCCGCGCGGCACGAAGTAGCCTTCGATCCACGAGCGCCCGGCGGCGGCCGCTTCGAGCTGCTGCAGCATTCGCGTCTGCGGGGCGGCGGCCATGATGCGCGCGGACGTCGATGCCGACGCGGATGCGCTTGCTGCCGGATGCGGCGTGCCGTCGAGCTCGACGTCGACGTCGTGGTTCGGGCTGTCGGCGAGCCCCGCGTAGTACGGGCTCGCGAGCACGATGACGGGCGTGCGTGCGCCGTTCGCGGTTTCGGCCGGGCGCACGATGCGCACGTGGATGCGGTCGCGCGTGCCGTCGCCGTCGGAGTCGACCGGCGTGTCGACCCACGCGTTCTCCTCGATCGTGCCGCCCGACAGCGACGGCTGCACCTGGCCGTTCGCGATCACGGGCCGGTAGCGTCCGCCGCTGGCCGGATTGGCGTACGGGACGCCGGACGGCGACATGCGTGACGCCAGCGACTGCGTATCGGCCGCCGATGCGGCGGCCCCCTCCTGTTGGCCTTGCGCGAGCGCAGATGTCCCCACCACGCTGCCGCCGTCGTCGCCGCCGCACGCGGCGAGCGTCGTGGCCGCAACGAGCGCGGGAAGCCATGCGCGCCGCAATCCGGTTCGATGAAAGTTCATTGTCGACCTCATTCTTGTTTGTGATTGTCCGGAACCGGCCGGCCCGCGATATGCCCCCTGCGGCCTGGCCGGGTGCTGCATCGGATGAAGCTGAACTGCGACTTCGAAAGCGCCGGGCGAGACGCCCGGGTGCCACGGCCGGTGTCGGCGCACGTTGCGCGGCGCGCCACCCGGCGAGCGTCGGGGCGGCTGCATCCCCCGACCGGAAAGCGTCAGCGCGGCGGCCGGTTCGGGCCGCGCGGCCGAAGCGATATCGGCAGCGTGATGCGAATACAGGAGTGCGAATCAAATGCGGGCATGCCCGACCTTCCTTCAGGTTTCAGATGAAACGGAACGGCACGATGCGATGAGGCGGGGGTGTTGCGAACGACAGTGCTGCAACGGCAGGAAAGCGCGACGCGTGTCGGCATGGCTGGCCGGATTTCTTTCCGGAAGCTTGCGCAAACTTATCTCAGTGAAATCTACGTGTCAAACTTTTTTAGTTTGTGTCAAACAAAGTTTCGATGTGTGCGCACGGCACGCGGCCACCAATCCTTGCGGAATCGGTGTCAACTTCGCCGGCATCCATCCGCAAACCATCAGAAACAGTCTGAAAGGAGGGAGAGGGCCATGACGATTTCGGTCACGCCGGACGACGGCAACAGCGTCGGTTTCCACGACATCGCGTAACGCCCGCGCCGGACGCCGCGCCTATTCGTCGCGCAGCGCTTCGGCCGGCCGCACTCGCGCGGCACGCCAGCTCGGGTACAGCGTCGCGACGCACGACATCAGGAACGCGGCCGCGGCGATCTCGATCACGTCGATCGCCGCGAGCTTCGACGGCAGCGAACTGAGGAAATACACGGACGGTGTCAGGAAGCGGATGCCGAGCAACTGCTCGATCGCCGACAGCACCCACGGGATGCTGACCGCGATCGAGCAGCCGAGCGCGACGCCCGCCAGCGTGCCGGCGAGGCCGATCGTCATCCCCTGGATCGCGAAGATCTTCGTGATCGACCCGGGCGGCGCGCCGAGCGTGCGCAGGATCGCGATGTCGCCCTGCTTCTGCGTGACGGTCATCACCAGCGACGATACGAGATTGAACGCGGCGACCGCGACGATCAGCATCAGGATCAGCGACAGCATGCGTTTCTGCAGCCGCTCGGCTTCGAACCACGTACGGTTCTGCCGCGTCCAGTCGCGGATATAAAGATCGCCCGACAGCGTGCGCGACAGCGCCAGCGCGATGTCCGGCGCGCGTTGCAGATCGTCGAGACGCAGCCGGATGCCGGTCGGCGCGGGCACGTTGAACAGCTTCCGCGCATCGCTGATGTGAATGTACGCAAGCGCGCTGTCGTATTGATAGTGGCCCGACTCGAACGTGCCGACCACGTTGAACTGCCGGAACCGCGGCAGCGCATCGCCGATGCGCGCGCTGTTGCCGGGCGCGAAGAACGTGATGCGGTCGCCGATCTTCACGTGCAGCGTGTCAGCCAGCGCGGCGCCGAGCACGATGCCCATCTCGCCCGGCACGAGCGCGTCGAGGCGCCCGGTCTTCAGCTTGCGCGCGATCGCGGACACGCGCGGCTCGAGCACGGGATCGATGCCGCGCAGCGCGACGCCCGTCACGCTGCCCGCGTTCGTCAGCAGCGCCTGCGCGTCGACATAGGGCGCGACGGCGCGCACGGCCGGGTTCCGCAGCGATTCGTGCGCGGTGAGCCGCCAGTCGGGCAGCGCGCCGGACGGCGAGAAGATTTCCACATGCGCGAGCACCGACAGCATCCGGTCGCGCACCTCGGTGCGAAAGCCGTTCATCACCGACAGCACGACGATCAGCGCGGCGACGCCGAGCGCGATGCCGGCCATCGCGGCGCCGGCAATGAACGACACGAAGCCGTCGCCGGCCGAGCGCCGGCCGCCGCGCGCGTAGCGCAGCCCGATCTGCCATTCGAACGGGAGTTTCAAGCGATTTCCTTTCAATTCGATACGAACCACGTCGAGCCGCGCATTCTAGCGAACGCGGCGCGAGTGCGTGCAGAGATCGGGGGGCGGGCGGAACGGCTAGCCGACCGGCTGGTCATTCGCCTGCGTTGCGCGCCGACACACCGATATTTCCATCGTTTCGGCTCTGACCCATAATGTCGGCCAGCATCCGGTCGAACCAAACATTCCAAGCATTCACGGCGCAACCAGGGCCGCGCCGTCACAGACCAATAAATCTCGGGGTACGTCGCCGCAGCCGGCAGCACGTCCTTGACAAGGAAATAACAAAATGGATTTGCTGCGTTTCCTGCTGCTCCTGCCGATTCGCGCGGCGGGCTTCGTCTGGCGCCTGCTCGGCCGCGTGCTGCGGCCGCTGGTCGGCGACGTATCGTGGACGGCGCCCGCGTGGGCGGGCATCACCGCCGCGGCCGTGCGCCGCCGCCCGTGGCATGCCGGCGGCATCGTGCTGCTCGCGGCCGCGCTCGGTTACGGCGGGTACTGGTTCAAGCATCGCCCGAAGCCGCCCGAGCCCGAAACCGTCGGCTTTACCGTGAAGGCGCCGGCGATCACGACCTACGAGGTCGACGACAGCGACAAGCCGAAGATCACCGTGCATCCGCTCGAAGTGGCGTTCTCCCGATCGGCCGCGCCGATCGAACTGGTCGGCAAGCCGGCCGGGCAGGGCATCGAGATGACGCCCGCGCTGAAGGGCGCGTGGGAGTGGGCCGACGACAAGACGCTGCGCTTCACGCCGGCGGCCGACTGGCCGGTCGGTGCGCACGTCGAGGTGCGCTTCGCGGTGCGCCAGGTGTTCGCGCCGCAGGTGACGATGCACGACGACCATTTCGCGTTCGACCTGCCGGCGTTCACCGCGCAGTCGGGCGACAACCAGTTCTACCAGAACCCCGACAATCCGGCGGAGAAGCAGGCGCTGCTGCAACTGCGCTTCAACTATCCGGTCGATCCTGCCGAGTTCGAGAAGCGTATCGGCCTCGTGCTGGTCGGCCGCGACGGCAAGACCGTGTCGCCGCTGCGCTACACGGTCAACTACGACAAGATGAAGACGAGCGCGTGGGTCCATTCGCAGCCGCTCGAGATTCCGAAAGATCCGCTGTCGGTGCGGCTCGACGTCGACAAGGGCGTGAAGAGCGCGCGCGGCGGCGACGGTACGCCGGCCGTGCTGCATGCGTCGGTCGGCGTGCCGGGGCTTTACAGCCTGACAATCGGCAACGTTGCGCCGACGCTCGTCGACAACGAGCGTTACGAGCCCGAGCAGGTGCTCGTCGCCGAAACGTCCGACGGCGTGCGCAGCGCCGATCTCGCCGCGCGCGCGAAGGCGTGGGTGCTGCCGAAGCGCAAGCCGGGCGTCGATCAGTCCGACGACGATCCGCCGTACGAATGGAACGTGGCCGACATCAGCGACGCGGTGCTGAAGCAGTCGAAGCCGCTGCCGCTCGCAGCGGTGCCGACCGAGAACGACTTCGCGACGCTGCAAAGCTTCAAGTATCACGCGACGCCGGGAGACCGCATCGTCGTGCGTTTCGAAGGCGACCTGAAATCGGCCGGCGGCTATCTGCTCGGCGCGCCGGTGACGACCGCGTTCACGGTGCCCGACTATCCGAAGCTGCTGCGCTTCATGGCCGACGGTTCGCTGCTGTCGATGAGCGGCAGCAAGCGGCTGTCGGTCGTATCGCGCAACCTGCCGGGGATGAAGGTCGAGATCGGCCGCGTGGTGCCCGACCAGCTCCAGCATCTCGTGAGTTTCAACAACGGCACGTACGCGCGGCCCGAGCTGTCGTATTCGTTCAGCGAGGATCACATCGTCGAGCGCTTCGTGCAGACGCGCGCGTTCCCGGCCGGCGACCCCGGCAAGGCGCATTACGAAGGCATCGATCTCGGCCAGTACCTGAAGGGCGGCAAGCGCGGCGTGTTCCTGCTGCACCTGTCGAAGTACGATCCGGCGGCCGAGAAGAAGACAGACGATGCGAAGGATGGCGATGCATCGTCGGGCGACGGCAGCCAGGATCAATCCGACAACGCCGATTCGGGCGACAGCAACGGCAACGGCGATGACAGCGACAACGCGCTCGGCGACACGCGCCTGATCGTCGTGACCGATCTCGGGATGCTGATCAAGCGCGCGCTGGACGGCAGCCAGGACGTGTTCGTCCAGTCGATCCGCAACGGCCGTCCGGTTGCGGGCGCAACCGTGTCGGTGCTCGCGGTGAACGGCCAGACGCTGTTCTCGCAGACCACCGGCGCCGACGGCGTCGTGCATTTCCCCGCATTCAAGGGGCTCGACCGCGAGAAGCGTCCGCAACTGTATGTCGTGAAGAAGGACGGCGACCTGTCGTTCCTGCCGGTGGCCGGACGCGATCGCCAGCTCGATTTCTCGCGCTTCGACGTCGACGGCGAACGCAACGCGACGGGCCAGGGGCAGCTGTCCGCGTACCTGTTCTCGGATCGCGGCCTGTACCGCCCCGGCGATCCGTTCCACATCGGCCTGATCGTGCGCGCGGCGAGCTGGGCGCGCAGCCCGGCCGGCGTGCCGCTGCAGGCGGAGATCGTCGACCCGCGCGGGATCACCGTCGAACGCAAGCCGGTGACCGTCGACGCGACGGGCTTCACGGAAATTGGCTATACGACGGCCGAAACGTCGCCGACCGGCACGTGGACGGTCAACCTGTACATCGTCAAGGACGGCCAGCCGGGTGCCGAGCCGATCGGCAGCACGACGGTGCAGGTGAAGGAGTTCCTGCCCGACCGGATGAAGGTCGACGCGAAGCTGTCGCAGCAGGTCGTCGAAGGGTGGGTGAAGCCGAAGGGGCTGAAGGGCATCGTCGATGCGCAGAACCTGTTCGGCACGCCGGCCGAGAAGCGCCGCGTCGCGGCGACGCTGACGTTGCGCCCGGTATGGCCGTCGTTCCGCAGCTGGCAGGGCTACCGCTTCTTCGACGCGCGGCGCGCGAAGGAAGGCTATACGACGACGCTGCAGGACGGCACGACCGACGACAAGGGCCATGCCGAGTTCGACCTCGATCTCGACAAGTACGCGGATGCGACCTATCAGCTCTACTTCCAGGCGAAGGCGTATGAAGCGGAAGGCGGGCGCAACGTCGCCGCGAACGCGCAGACGCTCGTGTCGAACAACGACTGGCTCGTCGGCTACAAGTCGGTCGACGATCTCGGCTACGTGAAGCGCGGCAGCCCGCGCACGGTGCGGCTCGTCGCGATCGACCCGGGCGCGAAGGCGATCGACGTGAAGGACCTGCGCGCACAGCTCGTCGAGGAACGCTACGTGTCGGTGCTGACCAAGCAGGATTCCGGCGCGTACAAATACGATTCGCGGCTGAAGGAAGTGCCGGTCGACGAGAAGCCGCTGACGATTCCGGCGGCCGGGCTCGACTTCGCGCTGCGCACCGACAAGCCGGGCAGCTATGCGCTCGTGATCCGCCGCGCGGACGGCACCGCGGTGAACCGGATCGAGTATTCGGTTGCGGGCGACGCGAACGTCACGCGTTCGCTCGACCGCAACGCCGAGCTGCAGGTGAGCCTCGCGAAGCACGACTACAAGCCGGGCGAGCAGGTCGAGATCGCGATCCGCGCGCCTTACGCGGGCAGCGGCCTGATCACGATCGAGCGCGACAAGGTGTATGCGCACGCATGGTTCCATGCGGACACGACGAGCTCGATCCAGCACATCACGGTGCCGGCCGGCTTCGAAGGCAACGGCTACATCAACGTGCAGTACATCCGCGATCCGTCGTCGGACGAGATCTTCATGAGCCCGCTGAGCTACGGCGTCGTGCCGTTCTCGGTGAACCTCGACGCGCGCCGCAACGCGCTGACCATCGACGCGCCGGCGCTCGTGAAGCCGGGCGACACCGCCACCTTCACCGTGCATTCGGCGAAGCCCGCGAAGGTCGTCGTGTTCGCCGTCGACGAGGGCATCCTGCAGGTCGCGCGCTACAAGCTCGGCGATCCGCTGAAGTTCTTCTTCCGCAAGCGGATGCTCGAAGTCGGCACGTCGCAGATCCTTGACCTGATCCTGCCGGACTTCGAGAAGCTGATGGCGATGGCCGCGCCCGGCGGCGACGCCGACGACGCGATCGGCCGCCAGTTGAACCCGTTCAAGCGCAAGCGCGACAAGCCGGTCGTCTACTGGTCGGGAATCGTCGACGTGAACGGCGACACGCGCCTGAGCTACACGGTGCCCGACTACTTCAACGGGAAGCTGCGCGTGATGGCGGTTTCGGTGTCGCCCGACCTGGTCGGCACGTTCGAAGGCGCGACGACGGTGCGCGGCGATTTCGTGCTGTCGCCGAACGTGCCGACGACGCTCGCGCCGGGCGACGAGGCCGACGTGAGCGTCGGCGTCGCGAACAACCTGACGGGCGTCGGCAGCCAGCCGGTGCCGGTCGCGGTCACGCTGAAGACGGGCCCGCAGTTGCAGGTGATCGGGCCGGCGACGCAGAACGTCGCGCTAGCGCCGCAGCACGAGGGCGTCGCGCTGTTCCGCGTGAAGGCGACCGACACGCTCGGCTCGGGCATGCTGTCGTTCGGCGCGCGCTACGGCGCGAAGGGCGCGCAGCAGCGCGTCGACGTGTCGGTGCGGCCGGCGGCCGCGTTCCGCACGCAGCTCGACATCGCGCGGCTCGATCCGGGCAAGAAGGCGAGCGTGCCGAACCTGCGGCCGATGTACGACGCGTATGCATCGCGCGACGCGAGCATCTCGACCGCGCCGCTCGTGTTGTCCGAAGGGCTGTCGTCGTATCTCGTCAACTTCGACCACTACTGCAGCGAGCAGATGGTGAGCGCGGCCGTACCGCGCGTGTTCGCGTCGAAGTGGCTGTCGGTGCGCGCGCTGACGAGTGCGATGCATGCGCCCGAAGCCGGTGCCGATGCAGCAAATGCCAGCGCAATCACGCAGTTCGTCGGCGTGCTGCGCAGCCGGCAGAACGCGCAGGGCGGCTTCGGCCTGTGGAGCGCGACGCCGGATGCCGATCCGTTCGTGTCCGCTTATGCGATGCACGTGCTGCTCGACGCGCGCGAACGCGGCACGGCCGTGCCGAAGGACATGCTCGACGCGGGCAACCAGTATCTGCAGAAGCTCGCGGCGAACGATTCGCTCGGCTCGCTCGACCTGCTGCGGCAGCGCGCGTACGCGGTGTACCTGCTGACGCGCCAGGGCAACGTGACGACCAACAGCCTCGCGGCCGTGCAGAAGCGCCTGCAGGATGCGTATCCGAACGACTGGAAGAACGATCTCGCGGCCGCATGGCTCGCCGCATCGTATCAACTGCTGAAGCAGGACAAGGAGGCCGCTGCGCTGATCGCGGGCCCGCAGGCGCTGCTCGAACGCAAGCGTGCGTCCGACGGCGGTTACGTGGCGGGCTACTACATCGATCCGCTGACGCGCGACGCGAGCGTGCTGTACCTGCTCGCGAAGCACTTCCCCGAGCGCGTGCGCAAACTGTCGCCGCGTGCGATGGACAACATCGCCGCGCCGCTGGTCGACAACCGCTACAACACGCTGTCGTCGGCGATGACGATCCTCGCGCTCGATGCGTATGCGGCGTCGAACGCGAGCCAGCTCGACCAGCTCGCGATCGACGAGGTGCGTGCGGGTGCCGCGCCGAAGGACGTGTCGTCGATCCAGGCGAACCTCGTGCGCTCGGGCACGTGGGCGGCCGGTGCGTCGCGCGTCGACTTCGTGAACGGCAGCGCGCTGCCCGCGTGGTGGGTCGCGAGCCAGTCGGGCTACGACCGCGGCACGTCGACGAAGGCGATCAAGAACGGGCTCGAGATCGTGCGCGACTACACCGATACGAACGGCAAGCCGCTCGACAGGATCACGCTCGGACAGGAAATCGACGTACACCTGAAGATCCGCGCGACGGGCTCGGCGAACGTCGGCAATATCGCGATCGTCGATTTGCTGCCAGGCGGCTTCGACCCGGTGATCGCGCCGCCGCCGGCGCCCGACGCGCAGGACGGCGACGGCAATGGCGACGGCGGCGCGTCGGCGCCGGCGGCCGATGCACCGTGGCGCTCGCCGATCGGCGTGACGGGTTCGACGTGGCAGCCGCAGTTCGCGGATGTGCGCGAGGATCGCGTGGTGATCTATGGCACCGCGACCACCGATGTGCGCGAGTTCGTCTACCGGATCAAGGCGAGCAACGCGGGCCGCTTCGTCGCGCCGCCTGCGTATGGCGAGTCGATGTACGACCGCCGCGTGCAGGCGCAGGCGCCCGGCGGCACGACGCTGACGGTGGAGCGCGTGCGATGACGGCGCGCTTGCATTGGCCGTGCCGGGTGGCAGGAGTGCCCGCGCGTGGCTGACGCATCCGTGCTGCGGCGCGCGCTGCATGGCGCCGGCCGCTGGCTGCATCGCTGGCAGAACTGGATCGCCGGCGCGCTGCTCGTGTTCGGCGCGCTGGCCGCGTGCCGGTTGTGGCCGCACCCGCCGCTGCGCGACTGGAAGCCGTCGTCGGTCGCGGTGACCGACGCGCACGGCCGGCTGCTGCGCCTGACGCTCGCGAAGGACGACCGCTACCGGCTGTGGGTGCCGCTCGACCGGATGTCGCCGCAGCTCGTCGAAGCCGTGATGCTGCACGAGGACCGCTGGTTCCGGTGGCATCCGGGCTTCAACCCATACGGGCTCGCACGCGGCGCGTGGATCACGTACGTGCGCGGCGGCAATCCGCAGGGCGGCTCGACGCTGACGATGCAGCTTGCGCGCTCGCTGTGGCGCCTGAACACGCGCACACCGGCCGGCAAGCTCGAGCAGGTCGCGCGCGCGGTGCAGCTCGAACTCTTCTACTCGAAGCGGCAGATCCTCGAAGCCTATCTGAACGATGCGCCGTATGGCCGCAACGTCGAAGGCGCGGGCACCGCGAGCGTCGTCTATTTCGACCGGACGCCCGACGCGCTGACGCTGCCCGAGGCGCTCGCGCTCGCGGTGATTCCGCAGGACCCGGCGCGGCGCGTGCGCGGCGGGCAGGACGAGATCAACCGCGCGCTGGCCGCGTCGCGCAACCGGCTGTACGCGCGCTGGCTGACGAAGCACCCGCGCGATGCGTCGCTCAAGCCGCTGTTCGCGTTGCCGCTCGCGATGCGGCCGCTGTCGGCGCTGCCGTTCGACGCACCGCACGTGGTCGACCAGGCGCTTGCCGAGCGCAGCGCATGGCGCACGACATCGGGCGATGCCGGCGCACAGCTCGTGACGACACTCGATCTCGATCTGCAGCGCACGCTCGAACGGCAGATCGCGCGCTACGTCGCTCGCAACGACACGCGCGGCGTGCGCAATGCAGCCGCACTGCTCGTCGATACGCGCGACATGGGCGTGAAGGCGCTGGTCGGCTCCGCGAATTTCTTCGATCGCACGATCGACGGGCAGGTGAACGGCACGCTCGCGCGGCGCTCGCCGGGCTCGACGCTCAAGCCGTTCATCTATGCGCTCGGTTTCGACCAGGGCGTGCTGCATCCGCAGACCGTGCTGCGCGACGTGCCGACCGCGTTCGGCCCGTATGCGCCGGAGAATTTCGACGGCCATTTCCTCGGGCCGATCACCGCGACCGATGCGCTGAACCGCAGCCGCAACGTGCCGGCCGTGTGGGTCGCATCGCAGCTCAAGTCGCCCGATTTGTACGGCTTCCTGCAGGAAGCCGGCGTGCGCCGGCTCGCGAGCGCGCAGCACTACGGGCTCGCGCTCGTGCTCGGCGGCGGCGAAGTGACGATGCAGGATCTCGCGGCGCTCTACGCGATGCTCGCGAATCGCGGCGAGTTCAGGCCGCTGCGGCTGCGCGCGGACGAACCGGCCGCGCCCGGCCGGCGCCTGCTGAGCACGGAGGCGAGCTACATGACGATGGACATGCTGCGCCAGCACCTGCGCCCCGACGAGACGAGCGGCGCGCAGCCGTCGGGCGTGCCGGTCTACTGGAAGACCGGCACGTCATGGTCGTTTCGCGATGCGTGGACGGCCGGCGTGTTCGGCCCGTATGTGCTGGTTGTATGGGTCGGCAACTTCGACAATTCGACCAACACGGCCTTCGTCGGCGTCGATGCGGCCGCGCCGCTGTTCTTCCAGATCGTCGACGCGCTGAACGCCGAGCGCACGCTCGTCGAGCCGCCGCGCGCGGTGCCGCCGCACCTGAAGCGCGTGCGGATCTGTCTTGCAAGCGGCGACTTGCCGAACGAATGGTGCCCGCAGCAGGGCTGGACGTGGTTCATTCCGGGCACGTCGCCGATCCGCGTGAGCACCGTGCACCGGCCCGTCGTGATCGACGATGCGACGGGGAAGGCCGCATGCCCGCCGTACGACGGCAAGCATACGCATACGGAGATCTTCGAGTTCTGGCCGTCGGACCTGCAGCAGGTGTTCGCGCAGGCCGGCATTCCGCGCCGGCGGCCGCCGCAGAACGCGGACTGCCGCGATGCGGGGCAAGTGGACGGCGACCCGCCGCGCATCACGTCGCCGCTGCGCGGCAGTACCTATGCGATGCGCGTGAAGAGCGCCGACGATACGCGCATCGCGTTCAATGCGACAGCCGATGCGAGCGCGCATGCGCTTTATTGGTTCGTCAACGATGCGTATGTCGGCCGCAGCGCGCCTGGCGACGCGCTGTTCTGGCAGCCGCGCACGGCCGGCGGTTATACGGTGCGGGTGGTCGACGATCATGGCCGCAGCGACCAGCGGCCGCTGGCGGTCGGGCTCGAGCAGTAAGCGCGACGGAATCGATCGCGGCGATCTCGCCCATGCGGCAGTCGAACGCGGCGAAGCCGGTCAGGTCGCCCGAGCGGGCGGTCGCTTGTGCGATCTGTCCGGACCGGCCTTCGTGCGCCGGTGCGGGCGCCGCGCGGACGACCCGCTAGCACCGATTCATGCGCTGTAGCCGATCCTCAGGACACCCCATTGCCGTCCGCCGACAACGATGGGTGCCGAAACGTCCTTCATCAGCGCAAAGTTGCCGTTGCCCATGTCGCGCCGATAGGTCTGCAGCAGGAACGGTTTGGTATGCGACACGGAGGTGCGCGCCGTCCGGTCCGTGTAGATCCGGCGGTTCCGGCAGTTCGCCGCGTTCCATGCGGGGTCTGCGCGCTGAGGCAGCGAGAACTTCCGGTTGTGGGTCGGCAGGTAGCACTGTTTGTCGAAGCTGGCGCAATAGACGATGCGCTCGTCGATTTCGAGTACCGGCTCCTGGACGGCCGGCAGCACGCGATCGGTGAAGTCCGTGAAGCGCGTCATGAACTGCTGCGGATCGGTGCCGGGAATCGGCACGTAGTTCGTGTCGAACAGCGCGTCGAGCGCGATATCGCCGCGCGCGACGGCATCGTCGAACAGCTTGCTGATCGCCGCGGCCGTGTTCCGCGCGGTTTCGATGAAGCGCGTGTCGGGCGACTCGATGCCGGTCGCGGCCGTGAGTTCGATGAGCGTCTCCGAGACGGAGAGCAGGTTGCCGAGCCGGTCCTTGGCCTGCGAGAAGTTGTCGCTGGAATCCTCGACGCCGGACGCCATTTCGCCAACCTGTTCCTCTAGACGGAGGCATTGCGTCTCGATCTCGTCCGTCAGCGATGCGATCTGTTCGGCCTCGCCGGCGAGTTCGGTGATCGCGTGCCCCGTCGTGTGCACGACCTCGCCGATCGTGCGCGTGCCTTCGCGGACGCGATGGGCGCGCGCGGCGTTGTCGGTTCCCTCCGCGATCAGGTGTTCGGTCTGCTCGGCCAGGCGCGCGAGGGTCGTCTCGATCTGGGCCGTCGCCTGTCCGGTCTTCGCGGACAGGTTCTTGACCTCGGCCGCGACGACGGCGAAGCTGCGGCCCGACTCGCCGGCGCGCGCGGCCTCGATCGCGGCGTTCAGCGCGAGCAGGTGGGTCTGGCGGGCGATGACGGAGATCTCCTCGGACACGGCCCGCACGTGATCGAGCGCGTCGCGCAGCGCGCCCATCTGGCTGCCGATCGACGTGACGCCCTCGACGAGGCCGTGGATGTCGGCGAGCGATGCCTCGATCGTCTGTTGCGACTTCTGGACCGCGCTCGACGCATTGGCGCTGACGGCGCGCACCTGCTGCGCGGCTTCGGCGATCCGGTGGTTGCCGCGCAGCGTGACGGCGGCCGATTCACGCAGCGTGTGGCAGACCTCCGCCTGCCTGGCGACGCGCGCGGCGACTTCCTCGACATGACCCGAGACGTCGCAGATCTCGATGCCGAGCTTGCCGGCCTGCTCGGCGATGTCGCCGACGAGCGCGCGCGATGAACGGCGGCCGCGGCCGATTCCGAAGAGGTTCACGTTGCTGGGTCTCCTTGAGGGCACGCATTCCCGGTCGTTGACGGATGCTGGGTGTGCGCTCCTGACTTGACGGCAGCGTGGCCGCCGACTTGAGGTCGGGTAAACGTCAGGTTCGGAAATCTGGATTGTCGAGCCAACGCCGCGCGTTCCCGTTTTTGCGGCGGCTGGTTTCCGACGCGGGGGCCGGACGAGCGAGCGCCGATCGCCCGTCCGGATGCGCCGCGTCAGAATACGTGGTGGATGCCGACGTTGGCGCCGACCGTCGTGCCGGGCAATCCGAACAATGCGCCGCCCGTGATGCCGAGGCCCGTATTCATCGCGCCGTGGTTGTTGACGACGCCGACTTGCGCGTAAAGGCCCGTGCGCTTCGACAGGCTGTAATCGGCGCCGACCGCGGCGAGCAGCGAATGATTGTGCGAATCGTTGCGATCGATCGTGTACCACGCGCCGGTGTTCAGGTCGAGGGCCGGCGTGACGCGATAGTCGAGGCCGGCGCTATACACGTTGTTGCTGAACGAACCGGCGACCTTGTAGCTCGTGAACGATGCCTTGCCGGTCACGGGCCCGAACGTATACGCGGTGCCGATCGTGCGGCCGACGAACGCGACCGTGCTCGAAACCGGCGTCGGCGACGTGCCGCCGTTGCCGTCGTAGAGCGCTGCGTTGAGCATGAAGCCGCCGTTCGTATAGGTGAGGCTGCCGGAATACTGGCGTCCCGCCTGGAAGTCCCCGGCTTTGCCGCCGAATCCGAACATCGCGCTGCCCGTCAGCCCGCCGATCGTCGGGCTCGTGTACGAAATCGCGTTCGGGTTGAAGAGGCCGGTGACGAGCACGTTGTCGACGTACGGAATCAGCGCGGCGCCGAAGTGCGAGATATTGCGAGGGTCCGAGCCGAGCACCGCGAGCACGAACGGCGAGAACTGCAGGCCGATCTTCGTCTCGCCGAAGCCGCCGTCGAGCCCGACCCACGCCTGGCGGCCGAAGAAGTTGCCGTTCGAATGGCCGAACGCGCCGTCCGTGATGTTGAAGCCGCTCTCCAGCTTGAACTTCGCGTGCAGCCCGCCGCCGAGATCCTCGGTTCCCGTCATCCCGAAGTTGGTCGGTGTCATGCCCGTGTCGGTCAGCGCGAACTGGCGGCCGGCGTTGGCGCCGGTCGTCGAGTCGAGCGACCGGCTCGTGTAAAGCAACGCCGCGTCGAGGTCGCCGTACAGCGTGATGCTGCTCTGCGCGAAGCCGTTCGTGCTCGCCGCCGCGCCGAGCAGCGCCGCGCAAATCGTCCATGTCCTGCTCTTCATCGTCTGTCTCCGTTTTTTTCAAGTTTTGTAATACGTATGACTAATCAATACTGCGATGACGGATGCGATGCATGCCGCCTGCATGCCGTGCTGTCGGGGAACACACGGCGGTGCCTCGTGCGGGCCGGAATGCGGCCGCGTGCCCGGCGTGGAGCGCGCGCATGCGACCGCGCTCCGGCGTCGCGACGAAGCGAAGCGCCCGCCGGAGTGGGGGGTGTTACATCGAACGATTCAGCTGATCGAGGATGGCCGGATTCTCGAGCGTGGACGTGTCCTGCGTGATCGCCTCGCCCTTCGCAAGCGAGCGCAGCAGGCGCCGCATGATCTTGCCCGAGCGCGTCTTCGGCAGGTTGTCGCCGAAGCGGATGTCCTTCGGCTTCGCGATCGGCCCGATCTGCTTGCCGACCCAGTCGCGCAGCGTCTTCGCGAGCGCCGCCGCTTCCTCGCCCTCCGGACGCGAACGCTTCAGCACCACGAATGCAACGACCGCCTCGCCCGTCGTGTCGTCCGGCCGGCCGACCACGGCCGCCTCGGCACCCAGCTCGTGCGACACCAGCGCCGACTCGATCTCCATCGTGCCGAGCCGGTGGCCCGACACGTTCAGCACGTCGTCGATCCGGCCCATGATCGTGACGTAGCCGGTGTCCTTGTCGTGCCCGCGCGCGTGCCCGGGATCAAGCAGGCTTTGCATAGACGTTGCACCAGCCTTCGGCGGCGACCGTCTTGCCCGCGAACATCGGGCACGTGCCGAAGGAATCGCCGTCGGCGCCCTTGTAGAAGCGGCAGTTCGCGCACGTCTGGCCTGCCTGATACTTCGGGAATTTGCCCGCGTCGACGGTCGTCGCTTTCGCGCGGTAGCCGAGCGTCTTTGCGGCGGCGTCGTTTTCGTCGACGGGCGGCGGAGCCGCAAATGCGCGGGTTCCGGCCGCGAGCGCGGCACACAGGCCGGCCGTCTGAATCATGAAAGTTCTGCGATTGCGGGAGATCATGTCGTTTTCCTGAATGAAATGAAAAGATAAAATCTGCCCCGCGCGCCGGGAATGCTTCCCGGCGCGGCGAGTGGACCGAAACGAAGGGGACGGAAGCGTTACTTGCGCGGCCCGGCAATGAGCGGCGCCTTCGACGCGTTGGCGGCATCGGCGGTCAGTTTTGCTTTCGACGCGTCGTAGCCGTTCGAGTAGAGCAGGAACGCCATCAGGTCCGAGTATTCCTGTTCGGTCATCTTGCCGGGGCGATCGGCCGGCATGTTGCTCGACATGTACTGGTAGATGCCGCCGACCGTGATGTGCGACTTGCCTTCGGGGGCAAAGGATTCCCCGCTCAGTGCGGGGGCGGTATTGCCTTCGAGCTGGTCGCCGTGGCATTTCGCGCAGGCATCGGCGTAGATCTTCTTGCCGTGCTGCACCTGCGCCTGCTCGAACGGCGGTACTTCGCTGCCTTCGTTGGTCGAAACCTTGATGAAGCCGCTCTTTACCGGCTGCACGGATGCGACCGACCCGTCGAGAAATCGGCCGGGCGCATGCGTACCCGTCGCTTGCGCGACCGTTTCCGGAAGTGCCCAGCCGCGCGTGAGCGCCGCGAGACGGCCGTTGCCGCTCATTCGCGACAAGGCCGCGTCGATGCGCTTCCGGAGATCTTCCTTGCCCGGCCCGAATGCGAAGGACAGTTGCCAGTCCGAGTACGGCGACGATGTGGCCGCGACCCGGAACTGCTGTTGCGGGTGCGCGCGCTTGTACGCGACGACGCTCGGATACCAGACGATGGCGCGCTGCGCGCGGCCGGCGGCGAGCGCGCCGATCGTTTGCTCGCTGGTGTTTTCCAGATCGAAACGGGCGTTGCTCTGTTGCGCGGCGATCAACTGCGAAGGGCTGCCATACGTGGCCGCGATCGTTTCCTTGGCGCCGGACGTTGCTCGCGCGTCGCGCAGCGACACGCTGACGTAGCCGGAGCGCAGATAGCCCTGCGAGAACGTCATTCTGGATCCCGACCCATCGGCGATCTCCGAGCGCGGGAAGCCGGCGATCACGTCGCAGTCGCGTTCGAGCGATTTCTTCAGCTCGCTTGCGGAGATGCCGTCGTCGCCGCCGTCGTCGTCGACGCCGCGCTTGTTGAACGATGCGGCGATGCCCGCGGTGCGGAACACTTCGCGCGCAACGGATTGGTCGAGCGCCGTGGTCGGGCTGCCGGGCAGCGTGCAGATGCGCACGCCGGCCGACGCGGCTGCCGGTGTCAGCGCCACGCCCACGGCGAGCAGACTGGCGACGGTAACGGGAGTGAGGCGAGTATTCATGATCGTGTTTCCGGTTGAAGCGGTTGGGTCGTCGCGCCCGCATCGGGCGCATGCGGGCGCGACCGCGGCTTGCGCCTGATCAGTCGAGCGCGAACACGTAGAGCGTGCCGCCGCGCGGAACGTCCTTCGCGATGTCGGCCATCGGGCCGCCCCAGATCGGGTTCGCGCCGCCGTAGCCGGCGAGCACGGCGACGTACTCCTTGCCGTCGACCTCATACACCGAGGGCTGCGAAATGATGCCGCTCGCGAGTTGCGGGCTTTCCCACAGCACCTTGCCGGTTGCCGTGTCGAACGCGTACAGGTGGCCGTCGAGCGAACCGCTGAACGCGAGGCCGCTCGCGGTGGTCGCGACGCCGCCGTTCCACGGCTTCTTCGACCAGTGGCTCCACAGTTTCTTGCCGGTGTTCACGTCGATTGCCGTCAGTTCGCCGTAGCCTTCGCTGCCCGGTTCGGGCTTGATCTCGAAGCCTTCGCCGAGATACGGCAGGCCTTCCTGGTAGCTGACCGACTTGCCGGTCAGGCTCATGCACGCGTGCAGCGCAGGCACGACCGCGATGTTGCGATCCTGGTCGTACGAGATCGACCACCAGTTCTTGCCGCCGAGGAAGCTCGGGCACGTTTCGATTGTCGTGCCGGCCTTCGGGAACTTCGATTCGTCCTGGATCGGCTTGCCGTCGGCCGTGTAGCCGGTGACCGAGGTCGCCTTGACGAACGGCGTCGCATAGATCAGCTTGCCGGTCGTGCGGTCGATCGCGTGGAAGAAGCCGTTGCGGTCCGCGTGGATGATCGCGTCGTAGTCCTTGCCTTTGTACCGGATGTCCGCGAGGACGGCCGCGTTCACGCCGTCGTAGTCCCACGTGTCGTTGCTCGTGTACTGGTAGTGCCACTTCAGGTTGCCGTTCTTCGCGTCGAGCGCGAGCAGCGAGTCGGAATACAGGTTGTCGCCGGGGCGCAGCGCCGCGAGCCACGGGCCGGGGTTGCCGACGCCCCAGTACAGCGTGCGGGATGCCGCGTCGTAGGTGCCGGTCAGCCACGCGGCGCCGCCGCCGTGGCTCTGCATGCCGTCGGGCCAGGTCTCCGAGCCTTTCTCGCCGGAACCGGGGATCGTGTAGCGTTTCCAGACCTCCGAGCCGTCGTCAGGATTCAGCGCGGCGATGTAGCCGCGAATGCCGTATTCGCCGCCGGACGTACCGACGACGATCGCGCCGTCGAGCGCGAGCGGCGCGAGCGAGAACGCGTAGCCGAGGCCCGGCTCGAACATCTGCTTCTTCCAGACGAGATTGCCGGTCTGCGCGTCGAGCGCCGCGACTTCTCCGTTCAGCATCGCGATATAGACGTTCTTGCCGTACAGCGCGACGCCGCGGTTGACCACGTCGCAGCATGCGGTCTTGAACGATGCCGCGCCGAGCTTCGGTTCGTATTTCCACAGTTGCTTGCCCGTCTTCGCATCGAATGCGTAGACGTTGTCCTTCGGCGTCGTCACGAACAGGTAATTGCCGTTGACGATCGGCGTCGCCTCGAAACCCTGCTTCAGGTCGGCGGGGAACTTGTAGGCCCACACCTGCTTGAGCGCCTTCGCATTCGACGTGTCGATCTGCTTGAGCGGCGAATGCGAGCGGCCGTTGTAGGTGCGGTAGTAGGTCAGCCAGCCCGGATCCTGTTGCGCGTCGGTCAGCCGCTGGTAGGTCACGGCCGGGTAGTCCGCGGCCGCTTCGACGAGGCGGGGGTTCAGCGCGACGGCCGCTGCTGCCGCGATGCCGATCGTCGCCAGCCGGCTCGCTGAAGCCGAGAGTTTCTTCATGGTTGTCTCCTGAGTCATTGTGGTCGCACCGCCGCGAACGGTTCGTCGCGCCGGCACGGGTGGGGTTCCGGGCCGAATGCGATGCCGTTCACGCAAGTCGCATGCCATCGCGGCGAGAAGCCTGCGCGGCGCGGCGCACGGGCGTATCGCGCGCTGTGCTGTGTTGAACGTGTCGCGCGGCGGTGTCAACGAAGGTGTTGCATTCAGGTACACCGTCGCGCGCGCAGTGTTGCCAAACATGACAGGTGGCGTGGCACCCGTGACGGTGCGGCCGCCGCATGCGCGCATGCAGCACGCAGACGATGCGCGAGGCAGCGACGCTGGCGTATGTCGCACCGCCGTGCTGGCACGGTTGTCGCAAGCTCGCTTCGCGACAACCTATCGCCGCTCGGTGCGGCGCACGCCACGGCGGAACACAAAGACGGAGACAACGGCAATGATCAGGAGACCAAAGGCAGTCGGGCGACGCAATGCGCTTCGAGGTCTTCGCGAGCGTGACGAACCTGTTCGACAAGCGCCGCGCGAGCTTCGGCGCGCTCGGCCGGAATTTCTTCAACGGGCCGAATCACACGTTCGACGGCGCGAATCCGGTCAACCAACAGTTCGTCGGACCGGGGCGCCGCGTGGGTCGACCTGCGTTATGCGTGGGATTGAATGTTGCGCGGTTGCGCCGCTGTCGCCTGACGACGTGAGCTGGCGCCGGGCCGTGCCCGACATGCGCCGTCACGTGAGCGGCGCCGCCGCGAACATCGCGTGCACCGCGCGGGCGACGCTGCGCGCCAATGCCGGGTCGCTCGCCAGATGTCCGGCAGGCACGCGTTCGATTTCGGCCACGGGCACGGCACGACCGAGACGTGCGGCGTTGTCGACCGGGCAAACGGGGTCGTGCATCCCGTGCGCGGCGAACAGCGGCACGCCTTCGCCAGCCGCCCGCCGCGCGAGTGCGAGCACGCGGCGTTCGCCGAGCCAGCAATCGCGTTGCAGGTAATGGGCCTGGATCCGGTACTTGTCGATCAGCCGGCGGACGGTCTTGTGCGAGCGGATCGCGTGCGCGGGCGAGCGGCGCGTGTGCGACGACGCGAGGACGGCGCCTTCGTACGCGTGCCACGCGAGCGCCACCGCGCGCTGCGGGGCCGCGCCCGCGCCGGGGCGCAGCCGCCGCGCGCAGCACGACAGCAGACGATCCGGCTGTGCGCCGCCGGCCGCCGCACACAGGCGCTGCCATTCGCGGGGTGCACGCGTGCGCGACGTCGTGAACAGGCGGCGGACTTCGCGCGGCGACGTCAGGAACAGGCCGCGCAACACGACGCCGGTCACCCGTGCGGGATGCGCGCCCGCATACGCGAGCGCAAGCGCGGCGCCCCACGATCCGCCGACGACGCCCCAGCGCGCGATGCCGAGCTGCTCGCGTACCGCCTCGAGATCGCCGATCAGCCGCGCGGTGCTGTTGTGGCGCGTGCCGCCGCGCGGCGACGACGCGCCCGCGCCGCGCTGGTCGACGAGCACGACGCGCGTGCGCGTCAGGTCGAACAGGCGCAGGATGCCGGCCTGACTGCCGCTGCCGGGCCCGCCGTGCAGCACGGCGACGGGGTGGCCGTCCGCAGCGCCGGCCACGGTGAACGCGATCGACTGTGCGTCGCGGTTCAGGCGCCGGTGAACGGGGGCGGCAGGTGATACAGGCTCGCGAGGCGCGGCAGACGAGGGCGGCATAGCGGGCGACGGCGTGAGTCGAATCGGGGTAGGCGTCATGTCGACGTGGCTCGGGCGGAATTGGGGACAACCGTCACTCGGTCGCGTGTGCGCCGGGGCGACTGAGGTGCTTGACCTGAGACAAAGCCAGAACCGCGCCAGGCGCGAAGATCGGGATTCGCACGGGTAGCCGCGAGCCGCGCAATCGCGGTATTACGAAGGCCGAACTGTCCGGCGGCACGATCTCGACCGATCGTTCCCTTGCATCCGGCTTTCAATTCGCGGCGCATGACCGGCATCGCACGGCCCGTCCGCGCCGCGACGCTTGCGTGGCCCGATGCTTGCTTGTTAAGACGGCAAAGAGTCCGGCAGATGACCGGAAGGATCCCCGGAGGAGACAATGCGCGATGACGTAGAGCAGGCGGCCGGGACTCGGGCCGCGCATCCCGCCGGCTGGCCCGCGCCGTCGATCCGGAAAGCCCATGAGCGGTCCGAGACGTTCGGCCTGCAGGTATCGGCACGCCCCGACTACGACGTGCTGTCCAGCGCGGCGCTGGTGCTGAAGCGCGAGCAGAGCCGCGTGCTGTGCGTGCACGCGATGCCGGTGATGGAGACGCTGCACGAGCAGATCGTCAACACGCAGAGCATGATCGTGCTGACCGACGCCGAAGGCCTGATCCTGCATTCGATCGGCGACGACGACTTCCTGCAGCGCGCGGAGAAGGTCGCGCTGCGCCCGGGCGCGAACTGGGCGGAGAGCCGGCAGGGCACCAACGCGATCGGCACGGCGCTCGCCGAGCTGTGCCCGATGGTGGTCCACGGCGACCAGCACTTCCTGGCCGCGAACCGCTTCCTGACCTGTTCGAGCGTGCCGATCCTCGATCCGTACGGTGACGCGATCGGCGTGCTCGACGTGACGGGCGACCACCGCAGCTATCACCAGCACACGATGGCGCTCGCGAAAATGTCGGTGCAGATGATCGAGAATCACCTGTTTACGACGACCTTTCAGGAAACGCTGCAGGTGTCGTTCCATGGCCGTCCCGAGTTCCTCGGCACGCTGATGGAGGGGATCGTCGCGTTCACGGCCGATGGCCGCTTCCTGTCGGCCAATCGCAGCGCGCAGTTCCAGCTCGGCATGCCGCTCGCGGTGCTGCGCGCGCACACGCTGTCGTCGCTGTTCGACATCACGAGCGCGCAGCTGATCGACCGCATGCGCGCGAGCACCGACCGGCACCTGATGCTGAATCTCGGCACCGGCGCGGTGGTCTGCGCGCGCGTGCACTTCCGGCGTGCGACGCTCGCGGAAGGCAGCCGGCCGACGGACGTCCACGACGCGGGCGCGCCGGCCGCGCGCGCGAACGCGGTGTCGGCGCCGGCGGCAGGCACATCGGCGGGCCTGTCGCGGCTCAACTATCTCGACACCGGCGATCCGCAGGTCGCGTGCGTGATCGCGAAGGTGCGCAAGGTGATCGGCAAGGACATTCCGATCCTGATCACCGGCGAGACCGGCACCGGCAAGGAACTGCTCGCGCAGGCGATCCACAACGACTCGCCGCGTCGCGACGGGCCGTTCGTCGCGGTCAACTGCGCATCGATTCCGGAGACGCTGATCGAATCCGAGCTGTTCGGCTATGAGGAGGGCGCATTCACCGGCGCGCGCCGCAAGGGGGCGATCGGCAAGCTGCTGCAGGCGAACGGCGGCACGCTGTTCCTCGACGAGATCGGCGACATGCCGTATCCGCTGCAGGTGCGGCTGCTGCGTGTGCTGCAGGAGCGCCTCGTCAACCCGCTCGGGTCGACGAAGACGATCGCCGTGGACATCTCGATCATCTGCGCGACGCACCGCGACCTGCGCGACATGATTGCGCAGAACCGCTTCCGCGAGGATCTCTACTACCGGCTGAACGGCCTCGTGGTGCGCCTGCCGCCGCTGCGCGACCGCACGGATCTCGCGGTCGTCGTGCAGAAGATGCTGCAACGGGAAGCATTCGCGGGCCCCGACCGCCCGCCGCTCTCCGTCGCGCCGGACGTGATGGCGCTGTTCGTGCGCTGCACGTGGCCCGGCAACTTCCGCCAGCTCGGCAACCTGCTGCGCACGGCGGCGGCGATGGTCGACGACGATGGCGAAATCCGGCGCGAGCACCTGCCGGACGATTTCTTCGACGACCTGCGCCGCGGCGATGCGCCGGCCGAGCCGGCCGCGCAGCACGATCCGGCCGTCGCGCCGTTTGCCGCGGAGGCGTTCCCGCCCGCCGACGCGCGCTTGCAGGACGTCGCCGCGTCCGCGATCGCCGCCGCGCTGGCCCGTCACGGCGGCAACGTGTCGGCCGCGGCGCGCGCGCTCGGCGTGTCGCGCAACACGATCTACCGGAAGATGCCGGCGGCCGACGCGGAGCACCAACCGTCGGACGAAAGCTGACGCGCGGGCCGCGGGATCGCGGTTGCGCGGCCGGCGATCCGTCACTGCCGGTGTGTCAAGTTGCAACACCCGTTGCAACACCGGTGTTCAACGATTCAACACCTGTCACCGCCCCCGCGCATCGTGCCGCCGGGGCGGCGAATCGCATCCGCGCGAATCGTGTCGGCAAATCGTAAGGATTGCATCCCGATGCCCGGGCGACGGCCATGTGCCGACGTCGCACAGGCAAAGTGCGGCTTCGGCACGCTCCTTGCTGAAGAGGAACCGACCGCCAGATTGCCGCGGTTGTCGGACTCATCGACGCGACTCACCAACTCAACCAGGAGACACATCATGCAGTGGACGACCCCGTCTTACACCGACCTGCGCTTCGGCTTCGAAATCACGATGTACATCGCCAACCGCTGATCGTCGCGATGCGCTGTCCGTGCCGCGATGCGCGGCGCGGACGGCCTCGGGAGCTGACGCCCATGAAGATCAAGATACTCGGCTCGGGAGCCGGCGGCGGCCTGCCGCAGTGGAACTGCAATTGCGCGAACTGTCGCCGCGCGCGCAGCGGAAGCGGCCATGTGCTGCCGCGCACGCAGTCGTCGCTCGCGGTCAGCGCGGACGGCATCGACTGGATTCTCGTCAACGCGTCGCCCGACATTCTTTCCCAGTTGCGCGCGAATCCGGACCTGCAGCCGGCGCGCGCGATCCGCGACAGCGGCATCGCCGCCATCGTGCTGTGCGACGCACAGATCGATCACGTGACCGGCCTGCTGATGCTGCGCGAGCGTTCGACGCCGCTGCCGCTCTACGCGAGCGCGCCGGTGCTCGACGACCTGTCGACCGGGCTGCCGCTCGTGCCGCTGCTCGGCCACTACTGCGGCGTCGATGCGCACACGATCGCGCTCGGCGAGCCGTTCACGGTGCCGGCGGCGCGCGGGATCCGCTTCACCGCGATTCCCGTCGACAGCAAGGCGCCGCCGTATTCGCCGCGGCGCGCGTCGGCCGCGCCCGGCGACAACATCGCACTGTCGATCGAAGATGTCGCGAGCGGCCGGCGCGCGTTTTATGCGCCGGGGCTCGCGGCCGTTTCCGACGACGTGCGCGCGGCGATGGACGGCGCCGATCTCGTGCTGGTGGACGGCACGTTCTGGACCGGCACCGAGATGATCGACCTCGGCCTGTCGAGCAAGCACGCGGCCGACATGGGGCATCTCGCGCAGTGCGCGGAACACGGGCGGCACGGCATGATCGACTGGCTCGACATGCTGCCCGCGCGCACGCGCAAGGTGCTCACGCACATCAACAACACGAACCCGATTCTCGACCCGCATTCCGTCGAGCACGCGCACCTGCGCGCGCATGGCATCGACGTCGCGCACGACGGCATGCAATTCCAGGTCTGACCATGAACGCACCGATCCCCGCTACGGCGTTGCACGCGACGCCCTGGACCGCGACCGAATTCGAGGCGCGCCTGCGCGCGCTCGAATCGCGCTATCACATCCATCACCCGTTCAACCGGCGGCTCAACAGCGGCGCGTGTTCGCCCGCGCAGATCCGCGGCTGGGTCGCGAACCGCTTCTACTACCAGATCAACATCCCGCTCAAGGATGCGGCGATCCTGTCGAACTGCCCCGATCGCGACACGCGGCGCCGGTGGATCCAGCGGCTGATCGATCACGACGGGCAGGGCGACAACGAAGGCGGCATCGAGGCGTGGGTGCGGCTCGGCGAGGCGTGCGGCCTCGATCGCGCCGAGCTGTGGTCGCTCGAGCACGTGCTGCCCGGCGTGCGCTTCGCGGTCGACGCGTATGTGAATTTCGCGCGGCGCGCGCCGTGGCAGGAAGCCGTGTGCTCGTCGCTGACGGAGATGTTCGCGCCGCAGATCCATCTCGACCGGCTCGCGGGCTGGCCGTCGCACTACCCGTGGATCGAGCCGGACGGGCTGCATTACTTCCGCAGCCGCGTGCCGCTCGCGCAGCGCGACGTCGAGCACGGGCTTGCGGTCACGCTGCAGCATTTCACGACACCGGATGCGCAGCAGCGCGCACTCGGCATCCTGCAATTCAAGCTCGACATCCTCTGGTCGATGCTCGACGCCGTCGAAAAGGCCTACCCCGTATGAACGCGATCGATGCCGCCAGCGGCGTGCCGCTGCGCCCCTGCCTGAGGGGCATGTACCGCCTGCAGTGGGAGGTGGCCCAGGATGCCTACGTGCTCCTCTATCCGGAAGGAATGGTCAAGCTCAACCCGAGTGCGGCCGAGATACTCGTGCGCTGCGACGGCACGCGCGAACTCGACGACATCATCGGCGAACTCGAGTGCCTGTTCAGCACGTCGGACCTTGCCTCCGACGTATACCGTTTCCTCGATCACGCGCGGCTGCGCGGCTGGCTCGACTGACATGGCGCCCGACACGTCCCGTCCGTCCGCGCCGCTATGGCTGCTCGCGGAACTCACGTACCGCTGCCCGCTGCATTGCGCGTTCTGCTACAACCCCGTCGACTTCGCGACGCACGGCGCGGAGCTCGACACCGATGCATGGCGCGCGGTGATAAGCGATGCGCGCGCGCTCGGCGCCGCGCAGATCGGCTTCTCGGGCGGCGAGCCGCTGCAGCGCGGCGACCTCGAGACGCTCGTCGCGCATGCGCGCGGGCTCGGCTTCTACACGAACCTGATCACGTCGGGGATCGGGCTGAATGTCGCGCGCATCGAGCGGCTCAAGGCGGCCGGGCTCGATCACATCCAGTTGTCGCTGCAGGATTCGACGCGCGAGCTGAACGATTTCCTGACCAGCACGCGCACGTTCGAGCTGAAGCGCGACGTCGCGCGGCTGATCAAGGCGCACGGCTACCCGATGGTGCTCAACTGCGTGCTGCATCGCTACAACCTGCCGCACGTGGGACAGATCATCGAGATGGCGCTCGATCTCGGCGCCGATTACCTGGAGCTCGCGAACACGCAGTACTACGGCTGGGCGATGCTGAACCGCGACCAGCTCATGCCGACCGTCGAACAGGTGCGCGAAGCCGAGGACACGGTGAACCGCTATCGCAAGCTGGTCGGAGAGCGCTGCCGGATCCTGTTCGTCGTGCCCGACTATTTCGAGGCGCGCCCGAAAGCGTGCATGAACGGCTGGGGTTCGGTGTTTCTCGGCGTCGCGCCTGACGGTACCGCGCTGCCGTGCCACGCCGCGCGTTCGCTGCCGGGGCTCGCGCTGCCGAACGTGCGCGACCGGTCGCTGAAGGAAATCTGGTACGACAGCGACGCGTTCAACGCGTTTCGCGGCGACGCGTGGATGCGCGAGCCGTGCCGCACGTGCGACGAACGGCATACGGATCACGGCGGCTGCCGGTGCCAGGCGTACCTGCTGGCAGGCGATCCGAAGGAAGCCGATCCGGTATGCGCGAAGTCCGCGCATCACGGCCAGGTCGAGCAGGCGGTGCAATTCGCGCGGCGACCGGCGCCGCGCGACGAGCAGCCGCTGGTGTTTCGCAGCAAGGAGAATTCGCTCGCGCAATGCGGGGCGGCGTGCGACTGCTGACGAGCTACGGCGACGACGGCTTCGTCGCCGACCCCGCGTCCGCGCGGCAACCCTCGCGCCAATAGCGCAAGAAACGCCTTCCCGCAGCCAGCGAAACCCGGCACCGAAGTGAACGGGCGCTGGCGCCTGCCGCCGCGCTCCCGGCCGACTTCGAGCCGCCCGGCAAAGCGAACGAAATCGAACCGCGACATCACCCGTCGTCGGCCTTCGCCTGCAGATCCTTCAACCCCTGAATCACGACCAGCAGCGCACGCCCGTGCTCGTCGGAGCCGTCCCATGCGTCGACGATCGCGTCGCGCAGCAGGTCGTTATAGCGGCGGCGCGACGGCCCGGTATCGACACCATAGAAACTGCATAGCTTATTGAATGGCGCGCTGCGGCGCAGCCGATGCCCGTTCGACAGCCTCAGGCGCGACACGGTTGGCTGGCTGACCCCGGAAAGTCGCGCAATTTCGCTGGACGAGCGTGTATCTGCCATCAGGCGGCGCAACAGGTCTTGAACGGGAAAATCTTGGTCCGGGGCTTCCATGCGATGCATTATACCTATACAGTTACGGCTGTTGAATGGGCTTCCTGTCACCAGCGAGGCTGTATCCCGAGAAAGTTGATGACGCTGAAACACCTCCCACCCACGTTCTGCTGGACCAAGATCGGTACCGAGTCCGGCGAGGAACTGCCGACCGTCGTGCTCCGCAAGGAATGGGAGCGCCGGCTCGGGGGCGGGCGTTTTCTGTGGGGCATCAACCAGCCGCTCGGCAGCAGCGCGCAAGTCGCCGCGCATCGCACGGGCTCTCTGCTCGCGCTGTTTTCGCCGGTCGCATCGCGTCCGCGCGCGAGCGAGCGCAAGGACGCGCTGCTGTGGAATGCATGGGTCGACGCGAGCGGTCAGGTGCGGCCGCTTCCGCCGCACACGTTCATCGCGAGCCGCTCGACGCTGCCGTCGGGCCGTCGCCGCGAACAGCACTACGCGCTCGTGTGCGCGTCGTCCACCGCGCTGACGGTCGGCACGCAGTTGCGCGTGTTTCCCGATCACCTGCGCAGCGTGAGCACCGGCAAGCCGCTTGGCGCCGCACAGGGCGCGGCCGTGGTCAATTGCGTCGGGCGCGCGAAGGAGCAGACGGGCAGGAGCTATCCGCTCGCGCTGTCGGTCGAGCTCGAAGCGCCGTATTTCGTGCGGCTCGCGCAGCCGTGCGTGCTGAAGGCGCGCGATCTCGCGGAAGTGAACAAGGCGACGCGCGCAGGCGATTTCGATCGCTTCGTCGAGCTGGTTGCGCGCTTGCGCGGCCGTTCGCCGACGGATGCCGTGCGCGGCGTCACGCGCGACCTGTTCGACGTACCGCCGATCGAAACCGCGGCCGCGTATGTCGCACCCGCGCATGCGGCGCGATTGCGCAGCCGGCCGGCGGTCGAGCATCCGCGCGATCTCACCGGCGATCTGTTCGACCTGTCGTCGGGCGAGGCTGCTGCGTTCGGCGGCCTTGCGCATCCGCGCATCGGGCGCGCGTGACGGCAGGCGCGGAGCAGGTTGCACAAGAATTTGTTGCAATCTCGCCGTAGCGGATCGGCGAGCGCAGGGGGACAATCGGCACGAAGCGCGCTGCGCGGCGGCCGATGCGTCGACGATCGATGGATCGTGGTTCATGCCGCCGACATGCGCACCACGCACACTGAGCGTCGGCTTGCTTCACACTGCAATCCTGAGGGAGAAGTGTCGATGTCGACCCATATCTGTTCGCGGGAAGCCCGGGCCGCGCAACGCTTCGTCGAAGCGACGCGCAACGTCGATCAGGCCTTTCGAGCGGTACGCGGCGAAAGCGACGACGACGTCTCGTCGGCCGAATACGCACGCGCGATGTCGCGCCTCGATCGCGCGCTCGACGAGCTGGCGCGCGCGCAGGAAGTCTTCGATCGCGTGGTGAGTGCCGACGCGGCGCGCCGGATCTGATCCAGGCGTTGCCGCTTTAGTCGCGTCGATCGGCGCACTTTCTTTCTGTTGCCGGCTGCTGTTCGGCACGTCTGTCGTTCAATCCGACCGCATCGAATCGATACCGTTGAACCGCGTTGCGCCACTGCGCGCGGCGCGCGCGTCAGCCCGCGCGCGTCATGCCCGGTGCAGGGGGTGCCGGATGGAACGCGTAGCCGCGATGCTGGAACGACGCCGCGAAGAACCGCATCTGGTAGCGGATTGCATTCGCCCAGTAATCCCAAGTATGGCCGCCGGGCCGCTCCGCGTAGTCGTGCGGCACGCCGAGCGCGACGAGCCGTTCGTGCAGCGTGCGGTTGGAGCCGACGAGCGCGTCGTCGCGGCCGCAATCGATCGTCACGTCGAGATGGGCGCGCACGAACGTACGAGCGCTTTCGACGATCGCATTGCGGTTCCAGAACGACGGATGGCGGCCGGGATCGCCGAACACGTGGTCGATGCCCGGCTCGTCCTCGCAGCAGCGAGGATCGACCGCGCCGCTGATGCTGCCGACCGCGCCGAACGTGTCGGGCCGGTCGAGCGCGATGCGCAGCGCGCCGAAGCCGCCCATGCTGAGCCCGGTGATCGCGCGGGCGCGCTGCGTCGCGATCGTGCGGAAGTGCGAATCGACGTAGGACACGACTTCGTCGCCGACGAAGGTTTCGTAGCGGCTGCCCGAATCGAACGGGCTGTCGATGTACCAGCTTTCGTGTCCGCCGTCGGGCATCACGAGGATCACGCGGTAGCGGTCGGCCAGCGCGGCGATGTGCGTGTTCGACGTCCAGTCGGTATGGTCGCCGCCCGAGCCGTGCAGCAGATAGACGACCGGATAGCGTTCGCCGTTGCGGTTGGCGTGTGCGTAGTCGTCGGGCAGCACGACGGTCGCCCTGAGCGTTTCGCTCATCGCGGCGCTCGGGATCGCGACGACCCGCGCATGAAACGCGAAGGCAGGGCTCGTGACGGCGAGCAGCAGAAGCAGCCAGAAGGCGCGTGCCAGGTGCATCGATCCTTGCATGTGTCGACCCTGTCCGGCGCCGGGGCACCGGGAAAACCCTGTTCGGACGACTCTAGCAACCGCACCTTTCAACCATATTTCGGCGAATCCTACGGGTTTGTCAGGAGGGCGGCGCACACATCGCACACACGATGCGCGCGACTGCCGCGCGAAACGCGTCGGGCCGCTCGGCCGGCATCAGGTGCCCGCAGCGTTCGATCGTGTCGAAGCCGGCGCGGCGCGCGAGTGCCCGGTCCGGCACGTGCGAGCCTGCACGTCGAACGTGCCGATGAACCCGTGGATGAGGTCGACGGGCGCGGGCAGGGTCATCGGGCGGGCGCGGAAGGAACGGGCGGCAACTCGAGTTCGGCGAGCAGCTCGTCGAGTTCGAGCACGTGCGTGCGGTCGTGGTCGAGCAGTTCGCGCACGAGTTCGTCGAGCGACATGCGGCGGATGCCGTCGCGCAGCCCGCAGCGCGCGAGCTGCGCGGGTTCCAGCGCGGCGGCCGTTGCGCACAGCGCGGCGCGGCCGGTGCGGAATGCGGCGACGGCACGGTCGAGCGGCTGCGCGGGATAGTCGCGCTGCGCGGCGAGCGCGGTGCCGTCGATCGACGCGATCACCGGCAGTTCGACCGTTCGCACCGCGTCGATGCGTTCGGCGAACACCGCGTCGAGGTCGCGTAGGTGGCACGCATGCTCGACCAGCGAGAATCCCGTGCCGGCCGGGCGGCGCGTCCACAGCGCGGCCGGTACGTGTGCGGCATACGCGGCGAGCCGGTCGGGCATGCGGGCCAACTCGGCGACGACGTCGGCGAACGGCAGCGTTTGCGGATACGCGCTGAACACTGCGCCATAACTGAACAGCGTGCCGCCGAGCCGCCCGCGCGCCTGCACGACGTCGTGGCCGTGGCGGCGCATGACTTCCGCGACCATCGCGCCGCAGAACTGGCGGGCTGTCGTGTCGGCTTCGATTTCGGGGAAGTTGCGCGCGATCTCGTGCTGGATCGCGCCGATCGCGGCGATGCCGACGCGCGACAGTGCCGCGAATTCCGGATAGCGCTGGGGCTGTGCGATCAGCGCTTCGAGCTGGGTGCCGAGCGCGGTGGTGCGGAAACGGTCGAAACGGGAATGCATGGCGAACGGACCTCACCTGGTAACGTGTCAAAACGATACGTTACCAGGTGAGATGTCGTCAACCGGTTCATTCGGGCGAGAGATGGTGCGACGCGACGCATGTCGGGCGCCGCGTCGCGCTTCGGCGCGATCCCGGGTGCGCGAGATTCGCGCGCGCCCGCCGGTCAGGATTTCTGCCGGGCGTCGATTTCCGCGCGTATGCGCGCTTCCTGATGTTGCAGCTCCGGCGTGAAGTCGTCGCCGAATTCCTCGAGCTCGAACAGCGGGCGGATCTCGATGTCGGAGTCGCCGGGCATCGGATTCGGGCAGCGCTTGACCCATTCGACGGCTTCTTCCATCGACTTGACCTGCCACAGCCAGTAGCCCGCGATGAGTTCCTTCGTTTCGGCGAACGGGCCGTCGATGACGGTGCGGTTCTTGCCGGAAAAGTGCACGCGCTTGCCGCGGCTGCTCGGGTGCAACCCGTCGGCGGCGAGCAGGATGCCGGCTTTCACCAGTTCTTCGTTGAAGCGGCCCATCGCGGCCAGCATTTCGGTGTCGGGCATCCGGGAGGACTCGGAATCGGCGGTCGCCTTGACGATTACCATGACGCGCATTGTCGTATCTCCTTGAACGGGAATCGGGGGTTGCCGCTGGTCGTGCCGACGGCAAAACGATCGGCTACGACAATACGACGCGCGAGAATGGCGCGAATCGACATCGTGCACGAAGAATTTTCGATGACGGGCGAACCGGCGGGCGCTGCCGCGGAGCGCCCCGCCAAAACTGGTATGCTGATCCTCACCACGTTTACGCGGAGGGTGCCATGGCTGCTAAAGAAGTCTCGAAGAAGAAATACCTGAAAATCCTGAACAAACGCTTGCGTGCCGAGCCGTCCGCCCCGGACGGCGCGTCGTTCGTGTTTTTCCCGCTGGGCGCGAAGGCGAAGCACGCGACGGGCGTCGTGTCCTCCGACGCGCGCAGCAAGCGTGAACTGGCGGTGATGGCCGCGGTCCAGCGCAAGGCGGCCGAAGAGTTCGTCGTCACCGGCGCCTGACCGGCATCCGTCATATCAACGCTTGCATCGCCGCCTGCGTGCGTTACGCGGCCGCCGCCTCGCAATACGCAATCGCACCGGCCAGCACGCGCGGGATGTCGTGCGTGATGGCCGGCCCGTGCATCGGCAGGATGATGTCGAGATCGAGCGTCTGGATATGGCGCAGCGCGCTCGCCAGGTGCGCGAGCGACGGCAGGTAGTCCGAGCGCTCGATCGAATCGACGATCGCCGGCAGCGGGTCGTCCGTTGCTTCGTCGTCGGCGCCGAACGCCTTCCCGGCCTGAAAGAAAATCGCCATCCGATCCGCGGATCAGGACACCTCGTCCATTGCCGCCCCCGGATACCGGCCGCTGCCGCCGGCTTCGTCGCCGGCCGCCAACTGCTCCAGCGCGAGGCCCTTCGTCTCGATCCCGAGCGTCCACACGGCGACCGCGGCCGCGATGAACGACAGCGCGCCGAGCGTGAACACGCCGCCCTGGCCGAACACGGGCAGCACGACGCCCACCACGTAAGGCCCGATCAGCGAGCCGACGCGCCCGATCGCCGACGCGAAGCCCGAGCCCGTCGCGCGCGCGCCGGTGCCGTACAGTTCGGGCGTGTATGTGTACAGCGCGGCCCACATCCCGAACAGGAAGAACTGCATCGCGAGGCCCGTACCGATCAGCAGCGCCATGCTGCCGCCGTACAGCGCGCTCTGGCCGTATGCGTACGCCATCGCGCCACCGCCGATCAGCGACGCGATGCAGGTCGGCTTGCGCCCCCAACGTTCGACGAGCCACGCGGCGCACAGGAAGCCCGGCACGCCGCCGAGCGAGATCAGCACCGTGTAGAACACCGATTTCGTGACTTCGAAGCCGGCCTGCTGCAGCAGCGCGCCGAGCCACGACGTGAGGCCGTAGAAGCCGAGCAGCGCGAAGAACCACAGCAGCCATACCATCACCGTGCGGCGGCGGTACACGCCGCTCCAGATCTCGCGCAGCGCGCCGCGACCGCGTGTGGCCACCGGTTCGGCGAGCCGCGACGGCGGCGGCAGCGTCGCGACGCCGGCCGAGCGCATCACCTTCGCCTCGATCGCGTGCATTACCGCGTCGGCTTCCGCGTGCCGGCCCGCATGTTCGAGCCAGCGCGGCGATTCGGGTACGATGCGGCGCACGACGAGCACGAACACCGCGGGAATCGCGAGCAGCGCGAACACCGTGCGCCAGCCGAACTGCGGCAGCACGAAGTACGCGACGACGCCGGCCGTGATGAAGCCGAGCGGCCAGAAGCCGTCCATCAGCGCGATCAGGCGGCCGCGCTTCTCGGTCGGCACGAATTCGGACAGCAGCGTCTGCGCGACCGGGAATTCCATCCCCATCCCGATCCCGAGCAGCACGCGGTAGACGATCAGCGCGTCGACGCTCTGTGCGGTCGAGCACAGGTACGACGCGGCGCCCCACAGCACCATGCTCCACTGGAACACCGGCCGGCGGCCGAAGCGGTCGGCGAGCAGGCCGGCGACGGCCGCGCCGAGCACCATCCCGAAGAAGCTTGCGCTCGCAACGAGGCCGGCGGCCGCGGTCGACAGCCCGAACTCCTTGCGGATCGAGCCGAGCACGAACGTCATCGTGCCGAGATCGACCGAGTCGAAGAAAAACGCGATCGCGATGATGAAGAAGATCCGCTTGTGATAGCCGGAGAACGGCAGGCGTTCGAGCCGGGCGGCGGCGGAGGCGGGAGCGGTGGCGGCGGGCATTGGCGTCCTCTGAAATGAAAAAGGGCCTCGCAGCGCATGCTCCAAGGCCCCGATGCTTCGGTATTCAGTAGACGCGACCACAAAATGCCGCATCAGAGGAAAAGCGCCGCCTGCTTGCCCAAATGCGTCATCGGCGGGCGGCGCGGGATGAGTCGGTTGGCGTCAGTTCTTCAGCTTGTATCCGGTGCGGAACATCCACGCGACGATCGCGAGCAGGATCACGAGGAACAGCCCGGTTGCGGCGAGGCTGATCCACACGTGCACGTCGGCGAGCCCGTAGAACGACCAGCGGAAGCCGCTGACCAGATACACGATCGGGTTGAACAGCGTGATGACGCGCCACGCGGGCGGCAGCATGTCGACCGAATAGAAGCTGCCGCCGAGGAACGTGAGCGGCGTGATGATCAGCAGCGGCACGAGCTGCAGCTTCTCGAAGCTGTCGGCCCAGATGCCGATCACGAAGCCGAACAGGCTGAACGTGACCGCCGTCAGCACGAGGAACAGCACCATCCAGAACGGATGCAGGATGTGCAGCGGCACGAACAGGCCGGCCGTCGCGAGGATGATGACGCCGAGCAGGATCGACTTCGATGCGGCCGCGCCGACGTAGGCGATCACGATCTCCCAGTACGACACAGGCGCGGACAGGATCTCGTAGATCGTGCCCGTGAAGCGCGGGAAGTAGATGCCGAACGACGCGTTCGAGATGCTTTGCGACAGCAGCGACAGCATCACGAGGCCCGGCACGATGAACGACCCGTAGCCGATGCCGTTCACGTCGCTGATGCGCGAGCCGATCGCGGAGCCGAACACGACGAAATACAGCGACGTCGAGATCACCGGCGCGATGATGCTCTGCATCAGCGTGCGGCGCGTGCGGGCCATTTCTGCGCGGTAGATCGCGCGGATTCCATGAAGATTCATGCGCGTCAGGCTCCTTGTGCGCCGTTGCGGCGGTTGTCGATCAGGCTGACGAAAATATCCTCGAGCGAGCTCTGCGTCGTGTGCAGGTCGCGAAAGCCGATGCCGGCCGAGCCGAGCGCGTTGATCAGCGTCGCGATGCTCGCGTCGTCGCGCTGCGAGTCGTACGTGTAGACGAGCGCGGCGCCGTCGTCCGCTCGTTCGAGCCCGAACGGCGCGAGCGCGGGCGGCACGTCCGCGAGCGGCTGCTCGAGCTGCACGGTCAGCTGCTTCTTGCCGAGCTTGCGCATCAGCTCGTGCTTTTCCTCGACGAGCACGAGCTCGCCGCCGAGGATGATGCCGATCCGGTCGGCCATTTCCTCGGCTTCCTCGATGTAGTGCGTGGTCAGCAGGATCGTCACGCCGCTTTCGCGCAGCGAATCGACGAGCTTCCACATGTCGCGGCGCAGCTCGACGTCGACGCCGGCGGTCGGCTCGTCGAGGAACAGGATGCGCGGCTCGTGCGACAGCGCCTTCGCGATCATCACGCGGCGCTTCATCCCGCCCGACAGCGTCATCAGCTTGCTGTCGCGCTTGTCCCACAGCGACAGCGCCTTCAGCGTCTTCTCGATGTGCGCGGGATCGGGCGCCTTGCCGAACAGGCCGCGGCTGAACGACACGGTCGCCCACACGGTTTCGAACGCGTCGGTGGTCAGCTCCTGCGGCACGAGGCCGATCATTTCGCGGGCAGCGCGGTATTGATCGCGGATGTCGTGGCCGCCGACCGTCACGCGGCCTTCGGTCGGCGTGACGATGCCGCAGATCGAGCCGATCAGCGTCGTCTTGCCGGCGCCGTTCGGCCCGAGCAGCGCGAAGATCTCGCCGGGGCGGATGTCGAGGGTCACGTGCTTCAGCGCCTGGAAGCCGGACGCGTAAGTCTTGGAGAGGTCGGAGACGGAAAGGATCGGTTGCATGCTCACGGATGGCACGGCCGGCCGGCGCGACGGTGTGCGCCGCACGTGCCCGGAGTCGCCGCCGCTGCGAAGCGGCCGGGATCGGGGACGGCATGGCGAACGGGCGTCATGTCGAACGGCGTTGTGGTGCGGGATCGCGGGACCGCCATATTAGCAATCGGTAGATGGAAATGCATTTCGGTGGAAAGGCCATGCGTTGTCGGTGCCGGATTTGCTTGAAATGGCCGGGTGTTGCTCAATAGAGTGGTGCTTTGTTTGAGTTGTTCGAACAATTTGGCCTGTTTCCGCCGAACCGGACGGCGATCGCGTTTTCTCGCGGCCGCGCGGCGGCCGGCCCGCCGACTGTGCTGCCCGAACGCCTCTGCGCCGTACCGGGACGGCATGCCTGGCGCTCGCGATAATGCGTTCCTTTCACGGTTCACGGAGCGGGGCGAATGTCTTTGATCGATTTCAAATCCGTCGCGGCCGCGCAGGCCGCCGCGTGGAAATCCACGATCGTCGGCGAGGTCGGGCCGGCCAGGATCAAGGTGTTGCGCATGGATGCGCAGCCGTACGAAGCGGAAGTGCACGACTACAACGAAGGGCTGCTGGTACTCGACGGCCAGCTGATGCTCGAAATCGGCGCGGAAACGGTCGTGGTCGAGGCCGGGCAGATGTATCTCGCGCTCGCCGGCACGCGCCACGCGGTGCTGCCCGGCAGCCACGGTACGCTCGCGATCATCGACGTGTAAAGGTCGCGCGCCGCGTTCGCGGGGCCGCCTGCGAGCCGGCTCGGCCTCCCGGCGCGGAAAGCGGCCTGCCGCGCAAGCCCGTCGCACGGGCCATCTATTTGTCTGAGCAAATAAAATGAAGGCCGTTTGAAAAACTGTCAAACACCGTGAAAACACTAGGATCGTGCGGTTCCGGCCGTTTGGAACTCTGCATCCATTTACTTGTGCGTATCGTCCGATCATAGTCTCGTCAAACGACGCATCACGATAACGAATCGAGCGTACGTACGGAGACCAATTCATGCGACGCGTATCCGCGGGGCCAACCGGACTGCCGTTTCCCAGTTTTTCGCTGAATGCAGGCGCGACATACGTCGTCAGCCTGCGTTGCCGCATCGCCGTGTAGCGGCGCACCACTTTCCGTTTCGATCGTTCCGACGGCGCCGTGCCGCATGACGGCGCCGCGGGAGCGCGCTTGTCTGCCGCCGCGGCTTTCGTCGCATGTGCATGAGCTGCAGGGCGGTTGCATTGCGAACACCATCATGCGCCGCGCGCTCGTGCGGCGGCGCGATACCAACCGGCGAGCCATGCAGCCCGTCCGGACGAGACTTGCCGTACCTGTAAAGGAGGGGTTGATGATTTGCATTCCTGAATGGCGGAAGGTAATCCTGTCGTGCGCGGTGCTGGCGCTGCCGTTCGTCGCCGGTTGCGGCGGCGGCGACGATCCGGGGCCGATCAACGTGCCGCAGTGCTCGGGCAGCGCATGCGGGCCGAGCGGCGCGATCACGCAACCGCCCGTCGTGACGAAGCTGTGTCCCGATTCGCTCGATTACACGACGACCTACACGGGTGGCGCCGGCAGCGGCGAATACGTGAAGGTGAAGTTCGACACGACCAAGCTCACGTATCAGATGCAGTTCATCGAATCGTCGGTACCGACGTCGGCGGGGCAGGTCAACAACACGCGCGCGGGCCTGACGATCAGCGGCGCATTCCATCATCCGACCAACCTTCCGACCGCCGAGCAGAACCGCTGCGCGTTCGTGCTCGACAGCGGCGCGACCAGCGACGGCGCGTATTCGGTGACGATCAAGCGTACCGATCCGCCGATGCTGTTCGTCGGCAATGGCGTGGTTGGCGGCGGAATTCCGGGGGCGACGATCGCGTTCCAGGGCATCGAGCCGATTCCGGGTTTTGTCCTTGGCGTGGTGCCGTCGCGCACATTCGATTTCTATCCGTTCATCGGCTTTGTCGAAACGGAAACCGACTTCACGAAGGTCGCGGGCAACTACAACGAAGTCGGTATCCATTTGTCGCCGGTCGGCGGTACCGCCCAGGATGCGAACGGGGCTGTCGGCTGGGAGCCGGACGTCGTCAACTGGAACCAGACGTTCAATGCGGACGGTTCGTGCACGATCACGCAGGGCAGCGACTACTCGTGCCAGACGACCGGGTCGCCGTGGACGCTGCGCAAGAACGCGGACGGGTCGGCGGACAACGTGTTCGTGAGCAATGCGGTGGCGAACCCGTTCGGTACGGTTGCGTATCCGGTCGCCGGGCAGGCGCCGGGCCTCGTGATCGTGACGCCGAGTCAGGCGAAGGGCATCATGATCGTCGGCAAGCTGAACGGCGTACGGGTGCCGATCGTGATTCGCGTCGGCTATACCCATGTGGATACGAGCAATCCGCTCGCCTCGGTCGCCGATGCCGAAGTCGGGATCTCGATGCTCTCGTCGTCCACCGCGATTGCCGCGAACTCGCTGAAGGGCGGTTACATCGGCGCGACGAGCGCATCCGCATGCGGTGTCGTGACATCTACCGGCGTGGGGAACACCATCGCGCAGTCCGGCCCGAGCTTCGATAACCAGGTGCCGCACCCGGATCTGCCGGGCACCTTTGCCAACGGCTTCTTCATGGCGGAAGCGGGTAGCTGCAACGACGGCACTGCCGTGTCGACGATCTCCGCGAACTACACGTCGACGTTGTTCCAGGGCGGCACCGCGGCATTCATCGATCCGCAGACGTCTTCGGTGACCTCGCAGTTCGCGCTCGACTACACGCAGGCGTCGCCCGGCAAGATCAAGGTCACGGCCAACAGCGATTTCAACGCGAAGGGCGCAAGCGGCAATGTCGCGATCTTCAAGAAGGGCGACACGGGCTGGATCGTGACGGCCGGCAACGTCTACGCAATGGTCGTCAACAACAGCCAGGTCAACCCGTTCTTCACGGTCGGCGCGTTCGTCCAGTAACTGCGTACCGAACAAGTCACACCGGCGGCGCATGCGTCGCCGCCGGCGAATCGAATTTCAAGAGGATTCCTATGAATGTGAAGAAATGGATGGTTGCGGCCTCGCTCGCACCCGTGCTGGCTGCGTGCGGCGGCGACGGCGACCCGCCGCCCGCGCCGGCGGTCCGGCTGTGCCCGCAGACGATCGACTACAGCACGGTATTCATCGGCGGCTCCGGGTCGGGCGAGCTCGTGAAAGTGCAGCTCGACACCACGAAGATGACGTTCCGGATGACCTACCTCGCATCGCCGGTGCCGACTACCGCGGGCACCGTGCAGCCGACGCGCGACACTGCGCCGGCCAACGTCGTCGACGGCACGCTGGCCGACGAAACGGGCCTGCCGACGGTGAAGCTGAACCAGTGCACGTTCCGGATGCAGAACGCGAGCCTCGATCCGAGCCGGCCCGCGCGGCTGTTCCTCGGCGAAGGCGTGCTGGGCGGCGCGATCCCCGGCGCGACGATCCAGTTCGACGGCGTGATCGGCGTCGGCAGGATTCCGAAGACGACGTTCCCGTATTACCCGTTCATCAGCTTCTCGTCGCTGGAGACCGACCTGACGAAGATCGCCGGCACCTACAACCAGCTCGGTTATCACCAGGTGCCGTCGCAGAACTTCCAGCCGGTGGCGCTCGATCAGAAGGTGACGATCAACGCGGACGGCAGCTACGTCGAGACCGACAACTTCGGCAAGAAGAACGGCGGGCAGCCGCTTGCGTCGAGCACGACCGTGAACCAGCCGTTCACGCTGCGTCCGGATGCGCCGGCGTTCCAGTCGCTCAACTACCAGCCGCAGATTCCGCCGACGCTCGCCGCGCTCGATCCGGCGAAGGCCGGCAAGGGGATCCTGATCGTCGGCAAGCTGCGCAACCAGCTCGTGCCGGTCTTCATCCGCACCGGCGCCGCGAACGCGGACCTCACGCAGGGGCCGCCGAGCGCGGACGACGAATCGGGCATCTCGTTCCTGAGCCCGCAGACGGCGATTGCGCTCGGCTCGCAGAACGGCGAGTACACGGGCGTCGACAGCGCGTTCAACTACCGCGCGACCGCACTCGTCGGCGCGCAGGCCACGCTGCTCGATCCGTTCAACGCGTCGCAGGCCGCGCTCACGCGCGCACTGAACCTCGACTTCACGCAGAAGGTGCCGGGCGTCGTGACGACCGTGCATGCGGATGCTGCGTCGGGGCCGGCGACCGGCAAGTTCGTGTTCACCGGCGGCGTATTCGGGTTCCTCGACATGGCCGATACGAGCAATCCGTACTTCACGGTCGGCGCGTTCGTGCAGTGACCACACCCGGACGGAGACACGGCGGCGTCGCGCGCGGATGCGCGGCGCCCGGACAGAATGAGAGGGAGACTTCATGAAGAAGCTGATTGTCGCGGGTGTCGTCGCAGGCGTGTCGACGCTCGCATCGGCCCAGCAGGCGGGCGACAACGTCGCGACGCTGGGCTGGCTGCACATCATGCCGCAGGATTCGACCAACGGCCTGACGACGAATCTCGCGAACATGCCGATCAACGGGCCGCTGCGCCTGCCCGGGTCGTTCACGTCGCCGGGCACGAGCCTGACGGTCAACAACGCCGATACGGTCGGCCTCACGCTTACGCACTTCTTCACCGACCACATCGCGGTGACGTCGGTGCTCGGCGTGCCGCCCGAGTTCACGCTGACCGGGCACGGCGTGATCCGGCCGCCGGGCCCGGCCGGCTCGCTCGGTTCGGTCGACATGGACAAGACGTCGAACCAGCCGGCGGTGAAGAACGCGCGGCAGTGGAGCCCCACGATCATTCTGCAGTACTACTTCAATGCACCGACGGCGAGGTTCCGCCCGTTCGTCGGGATCGGCGTGGCCTACAGCTGGTTCAGCAACATCGAGCTGAACGGCAACTTCGCGAAGGACATCAACGAAAACCTCGGCAGCGTGCTCGCGGCCGGCGCCGGCAAGCCGGGGCCGACGTCGGTGGAGGGCAAGGCGTCGTCGTCGTTCACGCCGGTCTACAACATCGGCGCGAGCTATGCGATCGACAAGCACTGGGGGCTCACCGCGACGCTGACGTACATGCCGCTGAAGACGTACTCGTCGCTCGTGATCAAGGCGGCCGACGGTTCGACGCTCGCGACCACGCGCACGCGGCTGAAGGCCGATCCGCTGATCACGTTCGTCGGGATTTCCTACAAGTTCTGAGCCGACCGGCGCGCATGACGCGTGCCGGCGGCTTCCTGCGACCGGCCGGCCGGGCTCTTTCGGCCGGACGGTTGCGTTCCTGGCGGCGTGCCGCCATTTGTGAAGAGAGGGGGCAGTTCAAATGAGCATTCGCAAAATCGTATCGCTTGTTGCTGCAGTGGCATTCACCGCGGTTTCGGCCGCGCCTGCTTTCGCAGTCACCGTTTCGCGCGCTGACGGGCAGCCGATGAACCCGAACGGCGAGCCGTTCTCCGTATCGGGGCTCACGACGCTGAGCAAGGGATCGATCAGCGCAAACTGTACCGCGACGTTCAACGGGACGATCACGTCGACCGGCATCGTCCACATCACGTCGACGCAGTTCGCCGGAGGCGCCACGTGCGGACTGATCAGCGGTAGCGCGAGCAGCACGTCGCCGTGGACGGGCCAGGCCGACAGCACGACGCAGCTGTCGATCAACAACGTGCAGGTGAACGTCGCGCTGCTCGGCGCGTGCGGCCCGAGCAAGGTGGTAACGGCATGGAACGATCCGAACTCGTCGCTGACGTTCAATAACGCTGCATTGACGCCGAATTGCACGGTGTCCGGCACGGTCACGACGTCGCCGAAGTTCCACGTGCAGTAAGCGTCGCGGATCGAAGCGGGGCGTCCGCCGTGCGCGAGGGCCGTGCGGCATGCGCGGCGGGTTTCCGCAGCTTCGATGCGTTCGAGCCGTCGCGCGTATCGGCGCGACGGCCGATTGGCCGCCCGCATCGCGATCCGATGCGGGCGGACCTGCAAGGTCGGCACGGTGTACCGCGCGGACTGAAACGACATTATTCCAATTGGCCAGAACACTCCCGGACGACCCATGCTCACCGACCCAGCGAAGTATGGCGATGCCCGCGGCGCGACGCCTGACCGGCTGCGCACGGCCGCGTGGCTGCAGTACCTGATCGAACATCTCGACGCCGCCGCTTGCGCACCGGCGGCGGGCGACGCCGGCGACACGGCAGTCGTCGCGTCATACGCGATACGCATGCGGGCAGGCGAGAGCCTGTCTCGTGACGCAGCGGCCGTTCTTCACGGGCTTGCGCCGTGGATCGCAACGGATGGCGGCGGCTGCGCTTGCGACCCGGCCGACGTGCTCGGCGCGTGCTCGCATGTGCCTTCCGCGCGGCAGCTTGCCGAAGCCGAACGCTGTTGCCCCGGCTCGCGCGCCGTGTTCGATGCGGCGCACGGCGTGATCGATGCGTGCGCATTCGACGATCCCGATGTCGGCTGGGCCGCGCTCGCGCGGATTGCCGGCGGTGTCGAATGCAACGGCGACGCACATGAAGGAGAAGAGCATGGCGAGGCGCCGCCTGCGAAGAACCTGAGAGAAAAGCTGGCTGTCATCGCGGCGGCGAGTGCGGAAACGTCGGCCCGTCACGGTGCCATCATCGACGCGATCGTGCTGCGCGTGTGCGGCCCGCGCGACGACGCATCACGCATCGACGAGATGGCCGCGCTCGCGATGTTCTCGGCCGCGCTTGCCGCAGGCGACGGGATCTCCGTTGCCGCGTATGGTGGTCAGCACAACCTCGTCGCGCGGGCGATCCGTACGAATCGCGCCGATCTCGCATCGGTGGACGGGTTGCTTGCCGCGCTGTCCGTGTGCCGGCTCGACCGACTCGCCGGCGCGGGCAGCTTCTGGGCGTACTACCTGCTGACGGGCATCGTGATCGCCGCGCCGGACGCGGTGCGCGAAATCGGCCGTCGTTTTCATGGCGACACATGGCAGACGTGGCTCGACGACGTGCTCGCGTGGCCGGCGGTCAGCCGCTTCGGGCCGAAGGAGGATGTCGCGTTCGAACGCCTGCGCGACGCGATGAGCCTGACGTCGCGATGGAACCCGATCGTCCGCGCAAAGCGGGTGCGGACGCGGGCCGTGGCGACTGCCAGGTTCGGCGAAGACGCGGAGAAGGCCCGCTGACACTCGGCTTTTGCCGACATGAAACGACATGACCTGCGCGCGAGCACCCGTTCGCGCTGAAATACGGCACCCCATTCGCGCGCGCGAGTGGGGCATGAAGCGGCGGCGCCCCTAGCCGCCACGCGCGGTCGGCGCCTCCTGCCGACCGCGCGCCAGCGATCCTGACTGACAGCGCGGCGGCGGCAGATCCGGGCCGCATCGTCCGGACGCAGTATGATTCCGCAGACGATGCCGGCGATCGATCGATTCGGAGTACCCGCCCGCACCTCCGAAGATCCGCCAAGCTTGTCGAAAGCCGGAAGCGAGACGCAGTCGCGTGAGAGCGCCGCTGCCGAACCCGCGTCCGGATCACCTTCATCGAAACGGTCAGTCAGATGTCAAAGCACAACAAAAAAATTCTTCTCCTGAGCGTCAGCGCCGGCGCCGGTCATACCCGCGCGGCCGAAGCGATCCGCGCATTTGCCGACAGCCATCCCGCCGGCATCGAAGCCACGCACCTGGACGTGATGGATTTCGTCTCCACCGGATTTCGCAAGCTGTACACCGACCTCTACATCAAGCTCGTCAGCAGCCAGCCGGCGCTGTGGGGCTACCTGTATCAGAAGACCGACGAGGTCGATCCCGCCGCGCCGTCGCAGAAGATCCGGCGCGCGATCGAGCGGCTCAATTGCCGGCAGTTGCTCGCGGAAATCGAACGGCAGCGCCCGGACGCGATCATCTGCACGCACTTTCTGCCCGCCGAACTGCTGTCGCGCGAGATCCGCAAGGGGCGCGTCGACACGCCGGTGTGGGTGCAGGTCACCGATTTCGACCTGCACAGCATGTGGGTCGTGCCGAACATGCGCGGCTATTTCGCGGCCAACGACGAGATTGCGTGGCGCATGCACGCGCGCGGCATGGCGCCCGAAACGGTGCACGTCAGCGGTATCCCGATCATGCCGGCGTTCGGCCGGCCGCTCGATCGCGCAGCCTGCGCGGCAGAGTTCGGCCTCGATCCCGCGCGACCGACGTTCCTGATGATGTCCGGCGGCGCGGGTCTCGGCGGGCTCGACGTGCTGGCGACGCGGCTGCTGGAGATGGACGCCGATTTCCAGTTGATCGCGCTGGCCGGCAAGAACCAGACGATGCTGGCGTCGCTGCAGACGCTCGCCGCGCAGCATCCGGGCCGGCTCTTTCCGCAGGGTTTCACGCAGCAGGTCGAACGCCTGATGGCCTGCGCCGACCTCGTCATCACGAAGCCGGGTGGCCTGACGACGTCCGAATGTCTCGCGATGCAGCTGCCGATGATCGTCAACTCGCCGATTCCCGGCCAGGAGGAGCGCAATGCGGATTTCCTGCTCGAACAGGGCGTTGCGCTGAAGGCCATCGACGACGATGCGCTCGTCTACCGGATCCGCGCGCTGCTGCAGACGCCGGAGCGCCTGGCCGACATGCGCCGCCGTTTGGCCCCGCTCGGGCGGCCGCTGGCCGGCCGCTTCGTGCTCGATCGCGTACTCGGCCTGGAGCCTGCCGCATGAGCGTCGCGCGCTTTGTGCCGACGCGCCAAACGCTGTTCGTCGTCGCATGGGTCATGTTGCTCGCGTTCTTTTTCGCGAACGTCGAGATCCAGATCGAGGGCAGCGCGGGGTGGGCCGCCAACCTGCCGACCTGGCGCATCGACAAGCACTGGCTGCTCGACATCTTCTGGGGCGGGCGCCCGATGACCGGATACCACGCGTGGGTGTTCCCGTTCGTCGCGCTGTTCTTCCACCTGCCGCCCGTATTCAACGGGCGCTGGTCGTGGCGCATCGAAGCCCGCATCATCGCGTGCATCATGGTGTTCTGGCTGACCGAGGATTTTCTGTGGTTCGTGCTGAATCCGGCCTACGGTCTTGCCCGCTTCAACCCGGCGCACGTGCCGTGGCATGTCCACTGGCTGGGCGTGGCGCCCACCGACTACTGGACGATGAGCGCCGCCGCGATCGTCCTGTTCATCCTGTCGCGCGAGCGCAAGCGCGCATTCCACTGAACACCGAACCAACATGAAAATCGCCTTCATTGCCGCGATCGCCGTCACGCTTGCCGGGCTCGTGCAGCCGGCATACGCGGACGCGGTTTCCGGCGTTGCGGCCCGACCGATCGCGGCCCGACCGATCCAATGGGCGCAAAACATTGCCGATGCGCGCGTGAACAACCTGCATCGCATCACGCCGGCGTTGTACCGCAGCGCGCAGCTCTCGCGGGAAGACGTGCCGGAATTGCAGAAGCTCGGCATCCGCAAGGTCATCAGCTTCCGCGCGTTTCACGCGGACGACAGCATCCTGGCCGGCACGCAGATCACGATGCAGCGCATCCGGATCAACACGTGGTACATCCGCGACGAAGACATGGTCGCCGCGCTGAAGGCGCTGCGGACCGCCGACCAGGACGGCCCGGTGCTGATCCATTGCCAGCATGGCGCCGATCGCACCGGGCTCGTGTCGGCGCTGTACCGGATGGTGTACCAGGGCTGGACGCGCGAGCAGGCGCTCGATGAGTTGCAGCACGGCGGCTACGGGTTCCATCCGATCTGGCAGAACATCACGAATTACCTGAAGCACGTCGACGTCGAGCGTTTGCGGCAAGAGGTCAACAACGGCTGAGCCGGAAAGGAAAAACGCCGCTGACGGTGATCGTCAGCGGCGTTTTTAGTGGACGTTCGGGCAGTGCGCCCGCCGTCGTCAGACCGCCTCCGGCTGCCGCACCGCCTTCGCGACGAAGTAACGCACGACGAAGCACGCGAGCGGCTTCCTGCCGCGAATCTGAAGTGTGGTCATGATTGGCGCCTTGTGGCCCGACAGACTTCCTTTCTTCAGAAGCGGGGGCGAACAAGGCCGTGCACTCGTGCAACATGCGATCTGACCTCCGCACTGCCCCGGATAGTCCGCGCAGCCCCGGAGCGGTCTGATCGGCCGCTTCTTTGGTGTGGAGCTGCTTAACTCCATTATATTGTGGCTATTTGCGTAATCTTTCCGATAAGGCACTAAATTGAGGAATTACGCCTCTTGAACCAAGGTGGCGTTAATTCTATAATTTTGGGTGCTAACTGGCATAGAAGGGGGTAGATACACACTATGTTGGATTTAAGCTTTAGCAAGCCGAGTGAGGTCGTCAAGCGCCTCTGCGATCGCTTGCGCACAGAGCGTTTGGCTCTGGGCATGACACAGTCGGATCTGGCCGGGCGTGCCGGCATTGGGGCCAACACCGTGTCCAACCTGGAGGCCGGGCGCAATGTTGGCTTCGAGGCCGTGGTCCGGGTGGCGATGGCGCTCGGCCGAATCAAGGAGTTCGAAGGTCTGTTCCAGCCAAAGCTGGACAGCATCGAGGACATTCTGCGCTACGAGAAAACAGCCAAGCGCCTCCGTACAAAGAGAAAGTCCAGCAATGCCTGAACAAGTGAATGTCTTCTACGAGGGCTGGGGGGAGCGATGGCATTGGGGCACGCTGGTTTCCACGACTGCCCTGACCGGTCGCCCACTGATCGTGTTCGAGTACAGCAACGAGGCCAGGCAAAGGGGCCTGGAGCTGTCTTCGTACACGCTGCCGCTGGAGGGCCCTCAGTTGCGGCGAGATTTCCCAGGCCATCAATTGCAACTTCCGGGGCCTGTCTATGACGCCTTGCCAGACGGGTGGGGCATGCTGCTGATGGACCGTATGTTCAGGCGCCGTGGACTCAACACGGCCCGCATTGGCGCCCTGGAGCGGTTGGCCTATATCGGTAGCAACGCGATGGGGGCCATGACGTTTGAACCCGTCGCACCCGAAGGAGAGGCGCCGGACGTCCACATCCCGCTGCAACAGCTTGCTGTCGAAGTGCAGGAAGTGCTCCATGGTGAAGGTAGTGAGTTCCTGCAGACGTTGCTGCGGGTGGGCGGCTCGCCCCAAGGTGCAAGGCCCAAGGCCTTGGTCTATCGCGATCCGCAAACCGGTGGGTTTACCACGGCCGTCACGCCGGGCTTCGACGCCTGGCTGGTCAAGTTCCCGGCCAGAGAAGAGCATGCCGAGGTGTGCGCCATCGAGATGGTCTACGCCGAATGTCTGCGCAGATGTGGCATCGAGACCCCGGACACGCAGTACTTCAGTTTGCCCAATGGGCTGGCGGCGTTCGCCAGCAAGCGCTTTGATCGGCATGACGGATTGCGCGTCCCCATGCAGAGTCTCGCGGCGTTTACGGGGGCCGATTACCAGATTGCGGGGTCGTTGGACTACTTCAACTTCTTGCGGGCGAGCCAGATCTGTACCAACGATGTGCGAGAGATGGGGAGGGCCTTCGAGCGTGCCGTCTTCAACGTCGCGTTCAACAACCGAGACGACCATCCCAAGAACTTCTCCTACGTCATGGCGCCAAATGGTCAGTGGAGACTGGCGCCGGCCTACGATGTGACCTTCTGCGAGGGACCCGGTGGATATCACCAAATGGACGTGATGGGTGAGGCACTGGAGATTTCCCGCGCACACATGCTTCGGCTTGCCGAGGAAGCCGAAGTGCCCCAGGACGTTGCCAGCAGAATGATTGACGGCATTTGCGAAGTGGCCAGCCAATTCTCGGACACGGCCGAGAACATGCACCCGCGGATTATTAATCGAGATACCTTGCGCACGATCCAAGGCCGCATCAACGAGAACGTTGCTCTGCTACGCCAGGGTCCCGTGGGCCGCGCTCACCGGTGAAGATGAACCGGCCGACGAACGGTTCAGAAGTCCTCCAGCCGTTCGCCCGGTAGCGCGTACTGCACCCGCTGGTACGGTGGGAACACTGTGGAGTATCCGGGCACCGGCACCAGATCGGTGCCGGCCAGGTGCGGGAACACGTACATGACCAGATCGGGATTGGGCAGCCGATGGAACGGGCGGTAGATCTCGTTCTGAGCCGTGTGGGTGTAAGCGCTGCCGTCAATCGGTGCGTCCTGCTCAGGCAATGGCCGGCACAACTGCTGGCGGCGTCGAGCAGCAGGCGTGCGGACTGGCCGCCTTCCGCATTCGCCAAAAGAGCGCGACGTCTTCGCGGGTTTTCGTTCTACTTGCCGCTCGTCCGCGCTTTCGGCGGTGCAGTGGCATGCGTACTCGACTGTCGTCGGCTGGTCCGCTGCCCTGAACCCCGGCAGCCTCATTTCAAAGCGCGTGCGCCCGCGAACTCATCCGGCCGATGTGATCACATGGCTGCAAGTCGGGAACTCGCTTCCGCGCAAGTCACCGTAAAAGAAACGAAAACGCCGCCAACCATCACTGCCGGCGGCGTTTCGTCAATATGCCGATGAGCGGGCAGCACGCCCGCCGTCGTCAAACCGTCTCCGGCTGCCTCACCGCCTTCGCGACATCGCGCGCGAGCGCGCCGTTCGCGACGAAGTACGGCACATCGACGCGCGCGAGCGGCTGCTTCCCACGAATCTTGTCGGCGATCTTCTCCGCGATCATGATCGTCGGCGCGTTCAGGTTGCCGGTCGTGATGATCGGCATGATCGACGCATCGACGACGCGCAGGCCTTCCAGCCCGTGCACGCGACCCTCTTCGTCGACCACCGCCATGTCGTCGTAACCCATCTTGCACGAGCACGACGGATGGAACGCGGTCTCCGCACGAGCACGCACGAACGTGTCGAGCTCCTTGTCGGTCTTGCAGTCGGCGCCCGGGTTCAGCTCGCGGCCGCGATAGCGGTCGAGCGCGGGTTGCCGCATGATCTCGCGCGTCGCGCGGATCGCATCGCGGAACTCGCGCCAGTCGAGCGCTTCGGCCATGTAGTTGAACAGGATGCTCGGATGCTGGTTCGGGTCGCGCGAGCGCAGTTTCACGCGGCCGCGGCTCGGCGAGCGCATCGAGCCGACGTGCGCCTGGAAGCCGTGCATCTCGATCGCGTTCGAGCCGTTGTAGTTGATCGCCACCGGCAGGAAGTGATACTGGATGTTCGGCCAGGGATCGTCGTCGCGCGTGCGGATGAAACCGCCCGCCTCGAAGTGGTTGCTCGCGCCGAGGCCGGTGCCGTTCAGCATCCATTCGAGGCCGATCTTCGGCTGGTTCCACCACTTGAGCGCCGGGTACAGCGACACGGGCTCCTTGCACTCGTACTGGATGTACATCTCCAGGTGGTCCTGCAGGTTCTGGCCGACACCGGGCAGGTCGAGCACGACGGGAATGTCGAGTTCCTTCAGCCATGCGCCGGGGCCGACGCCCGAGCGCTGCAGCAGTTGCGGCGATGCGATCGCGCCGCTGCACACGAGCACTTCGCGGCGCGCATGCGCGGTCGCGCGCTCGCTGCCGCGCAGGTACGTGACGCCCGATGCGCGCTTGCCGTCGAACAGGATGCGGTCGGCGAGCGCGTGCGTGACGATCTCGAGGTTCGGCCGCGCACGGGCCTGGTCGAGATAGCCGCGCGCGGTGCTCGCACGGCGGCCGTGCGGCGTGACGGTGCGGTCCATCGGGCCGAAGCCTTCCTGCTGATAGCCGTTCAGGTCGTCGGTGCGCGGATAGCCGGCCTGCACGCCCGCGTCGACCATCGCTTCGAACAGCGGGTTCACGCCCGGCTTGCTGGTCGTGACCGACACAGGGCCGTTGCCGCCGTGGTAGTCGTTCGGGCCGACGTCGCGCGTCTCGGCTTTCTTGAAGTACGGCAGGCAGTCGAGATACGTCCAGTTCTCGAGACCCTTGTGCGTCGACCAGTTGTCGTAGTCGAGCGCGTTGCCGCGGATGTAGCACATGCCGTTGATCAGCGACGAGCCGCCGAGCCCCTTGCCGCGGCCGCATTCCATCCGGCGGTTGTCCATGTGCGGCTCGGGATCGGTCTCGTACGCCCAGTTGTAGCGGCGGCCCTGCAGCGGATAGGCGAGGGCGGCCGGCATCTGCGTGCGGAAGTCGAAGCGGTAGTCGGGGCCGCCCGCTTCGAGCAGCAGCACCGTGACGTCCGGATCTTCCGTCAGGCGCGTTGCGAGCACGTTGCCCGCGGAGCCTGCGCCGCAGATGATGTAGTCGTATTCGCGTGTCGTCATGACGGGTTGTCCTCCTTTAAAACACCGGGTTGTAGCGGCCGAGCTCGACCTGCACCGACTTGATCCGAGTGTAGTGCTCGAGCGTCGTGATGCCGTTCTCGCGTCCGACACCGGATTGCTTGTATCCGCCAACCGGCATCTCGGCCGGCGATTCGCCCCACGTGTTGATCCAGCAGATGCCGGCTTCGAGGCGATGGATCGTGCGGTGCGCGCGCGACAGGTTCTCGGTCACGACGCCGGCCGCGAGGCCGTAGTGCGTGTCGTTCGCGCGGGCGATCACTTCGTCCTCCGATTCGAAATCGAGGATGCTCATCACCGGCCCGAAGATTTCCTCGCGGACGATCTTCATGTCGTCGCGGCAGTCGCCGAACACGGTCGGCGCGACGTACTGGCCGCTGCCGAAGTGGCCGTCGGTCAGGCGCGTGCCGCCGGCGAGCAGCTTCGCGCCTTCGGCCTTGCCGCTTTCGATGAAACCGAGCACCTTGTCGAGCTGTGAGGCCGACACGAGCGGGCCGAAGTTGGTGTCGGCATCGGTCGGCTTGCCGACGCGGATGCGCTTCACGCGCTCGAGCACGCGCTGCGTGAACGCGTCCTTGATCGAGCGGTGCACGAACACGCGCGTGCCGTTCGTGCAGACCTGGCCCGAGCTGAAGAAGTTGGCGGTCACCGCGATGTCGGCCGCGCGGTCGAGGTCCGCATCGTCGAACACGATCAGCGGCGACTTGCCGCCGAGCTCCATCGTCACTTCCTTCAGCGACGATGCGCCGGCCAGCGACATCACCTTCTTGCCCGTCTCGACGCCGCCGGTGAACGACACCTTCGCGATGTCCGGGTGGCCCGTGAGCAGCGCGCCGACCGAGCCGTCGCCCTGCACGACGTTGAACACACCGGCCGGCACGCCGGCTTCCGTATAGATTTCCGCGAGCTTCAGCGCCGTCAGCGGCGTGACTTCGCTTGGCTTGAACACCATTGCGTTGCCGGCCGCGAGCGCGGGCGCGGTCTTCCAGCACGCGATCTGGATCGGGTAGTTCCATGCGCCGATGCCCGCGCACACGCCGAGCGGCTCGCGGCGCGTATAGACGAACGAATCGGCGCGCAGCGGCACCTGCAGCCCTTCGATCGCGGTCGCGAGGCCCGCGTAGTACTCGATCACGTCCGCGCCGGTGACGATGTCGACCGCGAGTGTTTCGCCGATCGGCTTGCCGGTGTCGCGCGTTTCCAGCGCCGCGAGCTCGTCGTTGCGCTCGCGCAGCAGGTCGACCGCGCGGCGCAGGATGCGCGAGCGCTGCATCGCGGTCATCGCAGCCCATTCGCGCTGGCCTTCCTGCGCGGACGCAACCGCGCGGTCGACGTCGGCCGCGCTCGCCTGCTGCACCTGCGCGAGCAGCTCGCCGGTGGCGGGATCGAAGGTGTCGAAAGTCTTGCCGCTCGTGGCGTCGACGTAACCGCCGCCGATGTAGAGGCGCTGCAAACCGAATACGGACATGAGGATCTCCTTGAGGGCGACTGCGTGCGCGTCAGTCGGACGCGAGCAGCAGGTCGATGTAATCGTGGGCGAGCTTCAGCGCCGCCCGGGTGTCGATGGGGCCGCCGGCGAGCGCGCCGCGCAGCCACAGGCCGTCGATCAGCGCGGCGAGGCCGCTGGCGGCTTCGCGCGCCTTCGTGCGCGGCAACGCCTTCGCGAATTCCGCGCACAGGTTCGAATGAAGGCGCCGCGTGTTGACGTGCTGCAGGCGCTTGAGCATCGGGTCGTGCATGCTTTGCGACCAGAACGCGAGCCACGTCTTCATCACGGGCGCGCTGACTTGCGTCTCGTCGAAGTTCGCGGCGACGACTGCACGCAGCCGCGAACGCGGATCCTTGCGTGCCGCCACGCGGCGGCGCGTGGTGGCCGACCACAGGTCGCGCAGCACGTGCCGCATCGTCGCTTCGAGCAGGCCGTCCTTGTCGCCGAAGTAGTGGCTGACGATGCCCGTCGAGATCTTCGCGCGTTGCGCGACCGATGCGAGCGTCGTGCCGGGCAGGCCCGCTTCGTCGATCGAACGCAGCGTGGCGTCGATCAACTGCGCGCGGCGTATCTCCCGCATTCCGACTTTCGGCATCGCGACTCCCTTCGCCCGGACGGGCCATCCATGGAAGTCGAGAGCTTAGCGGTTTTTTATTGAACGATCAATCAACAAAAAATCGGGGGTCTGACGATGACAGGGTCTCGGCGGTGTGTGGCGGATCGACCGCTTGCCGCGATGTGCAGATGCGGAAAAACGAATTGAAAGACGGTTAAGTAAGCTGGAGTTTGTTTAAAACGGTTTGTGAAAAATGGTGCAATGCGCTGGAAAATTTCAAGGTGCGTTTCTATTACGAAATGAAAGAGTGTGGATGTCTGTAATATTATTCGCGATGTGGAATGGCGAGTGATGGCGGTGAAGATGGGTAAATTCAGGAAGTCCGTTTTAATCAGTCGATTAAAATGGAATATCACTTTGAATTTAAAGAGAAATACTTGATTTCCCTATGCCGGGGAGCGATGCTCGCAAACGATTGCTAGCGCCTTTGTAGCGATCCCTCATACCATATAAATTGATAAAAAAATTTGAATTCGTTGTATTCCCGGGTCGAGTAGAGGGAATCGTTGAGTGACTTGAGTCAGTAATATTGTCCGTATTAGTATGGCGTCGCACTACGAGGAATGAATTGGCGCCGCCGGTATTTGCCGCGGTGCGTCGGCAATGGGCGCGACGAAGGACCGCGCGCGGGGCCGGCACCCGCCATTGCGCACCTGCAGCATGCCGCGACGTCGAGACGCCGCATCCACCGGAGAACGACGATGCCGACCGAAAAACACGTGGTCCCGCTGCCGAATGGTCTGAAGGTCTACGTCGAACGGAACGTGTTCGACCCGGCGTTCGACACGGCGATGCTCGTCAACGGCGCGCTCGCGACGACCGCGTCGTTCGGGCAGACCGTCCAGTATCTGGGCGAGCGGATGAACACGATCTGCTTCGACCTGCCGTACGCGGGGCAGTCGCGCCAGCACAATCCGGGCTGCTTCATCCTGACCAAGGACGACGAAGCCGCGATCCTCCAGCATCTGGTCGAGCGCTTCGCGCCGGCATTCCTCGTGTCGGTGTCGTGGGGCGGCGTTGCGTCGCTGTTCGCGCTCGCGCGCGGCTGCCCGAGCGTGCGGCGCGCGGCGATCTGCTCGTTCTCGCCGTTCCTGAACGACGCGATGGTCGACTACGTGACGCGCGCACGCGATCACATCGCGGCCGGCGAGAACCTGAAGGCCGCGCAGCTGCTGAACGACACCGTCGGCCGCTACCTGCCGCGCATCATGAAGCTGTACAACTACCGGTATCTCACGCGCCTGCCGCGCGACGAGCAGGACCAGGTCGCGTTCCACGTCGACCAGATCCTGTCGCTGCAGCCCGAGCGCTACTTCAGCGAGTTCTCGAACATCGGCTGCGAGCTGCTGTTCCTGAACGGCGAGCGCGACGAATACACGACGCCGGCCGACGTTCGCCAGCTCGGCGCGCACGTGCCGCGCGCGCGGTTCGCGACGGTGCCGGACGCCGGCCATTTCCTCGACATCGAAGGCCGCGCGCAGCGCGAACACACGCGGGCGGCGCTGCTCGACTTCTTCTGCGACGGGTCGCCGGTCGCGGCCGGCATGGCGCACGCCGCCGCGCATGCGTGCGTGCCCGCGCCGATCCACGCGCTGTCGTCGTGACGCCGAACGTCGTGCCGTGGGCCCGGTCCGCGCACCCGAATTCCCATCCCAACGAGGCAGGCCAGCCGTGAATATCGTTCAGACCATCGCCATCGTCGTTCCCTGGGCCGCATGGCTCGCGTACTGGATCGCCACGTCGCAGGGCGTGAAGACGACCGTGCGCAAGGAGGCGTCGCGCTCGCGCACGCTGCAGTCGATTCCGCTGATCGTCGGCGGCGCGCTGATCATCCTGCCCGATCCGGCATGGCAGGCGCTCGTGCCGGACTGGCAGCGCTTCGGCCTGCAGGCGCAGTGCGGGCTCGCGGTGCTGGTCGCGGGCCTGCTGTTCTCGGTGTGGGCGCGGCTGCATCTCGGCACGAACTGGAGCGTGTCGGTCACGCTGAAGGAGGACCACGAACTCGTCCGCACGGGGCCGTACGCGCTCGTGCGTCACCCGATCTACACGGGCTGCCTGCTCGCGCTCGTCGGCGCCGCGTTGATCGGCGGCGAATGGCGCGGCGCGATCGGCGTGCTGCTCGTGTTCGCGTCGCTCGCGTACAAGGTGCGCGTCGAGGAGAGCTGGCTGACCGGGCATTTCGGGCCGGCGTACACGCAGTACCGCCGCGAAGTCGCGGCGCTGATTCCCGGCTTCTACTGATTCCCGCGAGGCGCGCGATGGCGAAGATGATCGTGACCGCGATCGGCTCGGCGGGCGACGTGCATCCGTTGCTCGGCGTCGCGCGCACGCTCGCGGCGCGCGGTCACGCCGTCGTGTTCTGCACGCACGCGCCGTTCGAGGCGGCCGTGCGCCGTTGCGGTTTCGCATTCGTGCCGGTCGGCACCGCGGCCGAATACGAGGCCGCGATGGCGAACCCCGCGCTGTGGGACCCGCGCACGTCGTTCCGCACGCTGTGGCAGGTGATCGCGCCGATGCTGCGCCCGCATTACGAGGCGCTGCATGCGCTGACCGACGACGATACGGTGCTCGTCGGCACGCTGTGGGCGTTCTCCGCGCGTTTCATGCAGGAGCTGCACGGCACGCCGTACGTGTCGGTGCAGGTGTCGCCGTCGACGCTGCTGTCCGCGCATGCTCCGCCGACGCACCCGCGCCTGACGATTCCCGCGCGCTGGCCGCTGCCGGTGAAGGCGGCGCTGATGACGCTGATCGAGCGACAGGTGCTCGACCGCGTATGCGGCCCCGCGCTCGACGCGGTGCGTCGCGAACTCGGGCTCGCGCCCGCGCGGCGCGTGCTCGGCCGCTGGCTGCATTCGACCGACGGCGTGCTGTGTCTGTTTCCCGGCTGGTTCGCGCCGCCGCAGCCCGACTGGCCGTCGAATCATTTGCAAAGCGGCTTCCCGCTGTTCAACGACATCGCGGCGCCTGACGAAGATGCGGAACTCGATGCGTTTCTTGCGGCCGGCGAGCCGCCGGTCGTGTTCACGGCCGGCTCGACGCTCGTCGATCACGCTGCGTATGCGCGCGCGGCGGCGGACGCGCTGCGCGCGACGGGCGCGCGCGGGATCCTGCTGACGCCGCACGATGCCGCGCCGGACGGCAACCGGTTGCTCGTGCGCCGCTTCGTGCCGATGCGCACGCTGCTGCCGCGTTGCCGCGCGCTCGTGCATCACGGCGGGATCGGCACCGCGGCGCTCGCATACGAGGCGGGGATCGTGCAGGTCGTGACGCCGTTCGCGCACGACCAGTTCGACAACGCGCAACGCGTCGCGGCGAGCGGCTGCGGCGTGCGTGTCGATGGCCCGATCGATGGCGCGCGTCTCGGCGCGGCGCTTGCGCACGTGCTCGACGAACCTGCATTCGCGGTGCATGCGGAGCGCGCGCGCGCGCTGCTCGCCGCCGCGCCGGACGGCTGTCATGCGGCCGCCGATTTCATCGAACGGTTCGCGCCGAAGCGCGGGCGGGCGACCAAGCGGGCCGATGTCGCGGTGGTCGGCGCATGAGCACCGCGTCGCCGCTTCGCGATGCGCCCGGCGTGCCGTCCGCATTCGACGCACCGGCCCCCACGCCGGCCGCGCAGCCGGTGCGCGGCATCCGGCTCGCGCTGCTGACGTTCGCGCTGTCGCTCGCGACCTTCATCGAGGTGCTCGACTCGACCGTGACGAACGTCGCGGTGCCGGCGATCTCCGGCAGTCTCGGCGTATCGAACAGCCAGGGCACGTGGGTGATCAGCTCGTATTCGGTCGCGGCTGCGATCGCGGTGCCGCTGACCGGCTGGCTCGCGCGCCGCGTCGGCGAATTGCGGCTGTTCGTCGGCGCGGTGCTGCTGTTCACGCTGACGTCGCTGCTGTGCGGGCTCGCGCGCGACCTGCACGTGCTGGTGATCTGCCGCGCGCTGCAGGGGCTGTGCTCGGGGCCGATGGTGCCGTTGTCGCAGACGATCCTGCTGCGCACGTTCCCGCCGGACAAGCGCACGATCGCACTTGCGCTGTGGGCGATGACGGTGCTGCTCGCGCCGATCTTCGGGCCGGTGGTCGGCGGCTGGATCGTCGACAACTTCTCGTGGCCGTGGATCTTCCTGATCAATTTGCCGATCGGACTGTTCTCGTTCGCGGTGTGCACCGCGATGCTGCGCCCCGACGCGCAGCGCGGCGCGGCCGGACCGATCGACGTGCCGGGCATCGTGCTGCTGGTGATCGGCGTCGGCTCGCTGCAGGCGATGCTCGATCTCGGCCACGATCGCGGCTGGTTCGATTCGCCGCTGATCGTCACGCTCGCGGTGGTCTCGGCGCTCGCGATCGTGTCGCTGCTGATCTGGGAGGCGGGCGAAGCGCACCCCGTCGTCGATCTCGGCCTGTTTCGCGACCGCACGTTCTCGTTCTGCGTGCTGATCATCTCGCTTGGCATGATGAGCTTCTCGGTGGTCGGCGTCGTGTTCCCGCTGTGGATGCAGGCCGTGATGGGCTACAACGCGTTTCATGCCGGGCTCGCGACCGCATCGCTCGGCGTGCTCGCGCTCGTGTTCTCGATCCTCGTCGGGCTGCATGCGCACCGCTTCGACGCGCGCGTGCTCGCGACGTTCGGCTTCCTCGTGTTCGCGGCCGTGCTCGCGTGGGACGCGCATTTCACGCTGAAGATGACGTTCGCGCAGATCGCCGCGCCGGGGCTGATCCAGGGGATCGGGTTGCCGTGCTTCTTCATTCCGCTGACCGCCGCGACGCTGTCGCGCATTCCGGACGACCGGCTCGCCGCCGCGTCGAGCCTGTCGAACTTCCTGCGCACGCTGTCGGCCGCGTTCGGCACCGCGATGAGCGTGACGCTGTGGGACAACCGCGCGACCTATCACTACGACGTCGTGTCGCAATCCGTCACGCATGCGTCGGCGAATACGCAGCGCTTCGTGCACACGCTGAACGCGATGGGCGTGGACGGCGTGCGCGAGCTGACGACGCTGCACCAGGTCGTAATGCAGCAGGCTTACATGATGGCGACGAACGACATGTTCTGGATGGCGAGCATGACCTGCCTCGTGCTCGCCGCGATGATGTGGCTGACGCGGCCGAAGCGCGGCGCGGCGGCGTCCTTCGGGCATTGAGGAGACGAACATGACGACACTCGGCGCACTCGTGATCCTGTATCACCCGAGCGATGCGCAGCTCGAAGCGCTCGGCGCGTGGCGGCACGCGTGCGACGCGTTGCTCGTCGTCGACAACACGCCGCAACCCGATGCGCGGGCGCGCGACCTGTGTGCGCGCGAAGGCATCGCGCTGCTGCATCACGGCAACCGCGGCGGGATCGCGGGCGCATATAACGCGGGGCTCGCGGCGCTGTTTCGCGATCGCATCGATGCGGTCGCGCTGTTCGATCAGGATTCGACGGTGCCGGCCGCGTATTTCCCGGCGATGCGCGATGTCTGCGCGGGGCTCGCGGGGCGCGCGTTCCTTGCCGGCCCGCGCATCTTCGACGAGAACGCGCGCAGCTTCCTGCCCGAACTGTCGACCAACGGGATCGGGCTGCGCCGCCTGCGCATCGAGCCGGGTGCGCCGCTGCAGCGCTGCGCGTTCCTGATCTCGTCGGGCTGCGTCGTGTCGCGCGCCGCGTTCGACGTGCTCGGCCGGTTCGACGAGACGCTGTTCATCGATCACGTCGATACCGAATACAGCTTCCGCGCGCTCGCGCGCAACGTGCCGCTCTATGTCGTGCCGTCGCTGGTGCTGCCGCACCGGATCGGCGCGAAGCAGCGTCATGCGATCGGCCCTTTTGAAATGACGTCGATGAATCATTCGTGGCAACGGCGCTACTACAGCGCACGCAATGCGGTGCAGCTCGGAATGCAGTACGGGCTGCGCTTTCCGGTGGCGATCGTGCCGAACCTGCTGACCGTGTGGCAGGTCGTGCAGATCGCGCTCGTCGAGCGCGACAAGCGCGCGAAGCTCGCCGGCATCCTGTTCGGTGTCGCCGATGGCCTGTTTGGCCGGCTCGGTCCGCTCGAACGCACGCGGCCGCGGCTGGCCGCACGCGCGCAGCGCATTCGGCAGGGATGAGGGGCGCGATGCGGCATGTGAAGAAAGCGGCGGGTTTGGCGTGTGGCGTGCAACGCGGCTCGATGATCGCGGCGGCGGCCGTGCTGCTGGCATTGGGCGGATGCGTGCCGTCGGGCTTCCTGCCTTCGCTGTCGCTGCGCGCGCCGGCCGGCGACGCGCTCGCGCACACGGCCGGCCCCGGCGCGAACGGCGCGTGGCCCGCGCCCGACTGGGTGAAGCAGTTGCAGGATCCGCAGCTCGACGAGCTGGTGACGGAGGCATCGCAGAACAACCCCGATCTGCAGGTCGCGCAGGCGCGGCTGCGGATCGCACAGGCGCAGCTTCAGCAGTTCGATTCGCTGACGGGGCTGACTGGCACGGCTGGAGCCACGATCAGCCGCGCGCGGATGCCGAAGCCCGGCGACATCGCCGACGTAACGGCCGCCGGATACCGCGTGCCGGTCGAGATTTTCGGCGATCCGAACGTATCGCCGTCGTCGGTGTTCGTCGGGCTGAACTACCAGCTCGACCTGTGGGGGAAGAACCGCGCGGCGACGAAGAGCCTGATGTCGCTGCGCGATGCGGCTGGCGTCGAGGCCGAACAGGTGCGGCTCACGCTCGCCGTCGCGATCGTCACCGTGTACTGCCAGCTCGACCAGGCGTATGCGGTGCGCGATCTGCTGCAGCAGAAGCTGAAGATCAGCCAGCGCGTGACGGCCGTGCTGCGCGAGCGCACCGCGCGCGGCCTCGACAACGCGTACGACGCGAGCGATGCATCGATCAAGCGCAGCCGCCTGCTCGAACAGATCGCGCTGAACGACGAGCAGATCAAGCTCGCGCAACTGCAGCTCGGCGTGCTGTCGGGCCGCGGCCCCGAGCGCGGGCTCGCGCTGCAGCGGCCGCGCGTCGGTGCGTTCGCGGGCAGCGCCGTGCCCGCGCGACTGCCGGCCGACCTGCTCGGCCGCCGGCCCGACATCGTCGCCGCACGGCTGCGCGTCGAAGCCGCGTTCGCGAATGCCGATTCGACGCGCGCGCAGTTTTATCCGGACGTGAACCTCGTCGCGCTCGGCGGCGTCTTTGCGCTCACGCCTGCGTCGCTGTTCTCGCGCGATTCGCTGGCAGGTTCCGTCGGCCCCGCGATCTCGCTGCCGATCTTCGATCGCGGTCGGCTCAAAGCGAAGCTCGGTGCGGATGTCGCGCAGGCCGATGTCGCGATCGGGCTGTACAACAAGACCGTCGACGACGCGCTCGGGCAGGTTGCGCAGATCGTCACGTCGCTGCAAACGTCGCAGACGCTCGTCACGCAGCAGCAGGACGCGGTGGCGGCCGCGCAGAAGATCGTGCAGATCGCGGCCGACCGCCACCGGCGCGGCGTGCTGATGCAGAAGGATGTCGATGTCGCGGATCTCACGCTGATCGACGAGCGCGCGCAGATGATCGCGCTGCTCGGCCGGCAGCGGACGCTGCGCGTCGGGCTGATCGGCGCGCTCGGCGGCGGATTCGATGCGGGCGCAACGGTTGCGCAGGCGCCGGCCGTGCATCAGGCGCGCAGCGGGGCGGCGAGGCGCGGCGCTGCGACCGCTGGTGCCGCGAGCCGGGCGGTGGCGGGTACGTCGAACGATGCGCGCTCGGGTAGCGTGGCAGTACCGCCGGTTACCGGCACGACGAGTGCCGCACCCGCATCCGCACAGCGCAACGACGCGGCGCGTCCGTCGACGGTCGGTGCGACCAACCCCGGCGCGACGCCTCGCGGTGTGCCTGTTCTCGCGCGCACGGCATCGGCGAGCCCGGCGCCGGCGCCGGGTGCGTCGGTCACGCCGGCGATACCCGTCTTCCAGCACGATCGTCTGATCGTTACGCAAAGCGACTGATGCACCACGACAACCTTCATACCGCCGCGCAGCCGGCCGCGCTGAACGATCCGGCACTCGATGCGCGCCGCGCGACGCGCCGCAAGCGCTTCACCGTGTTCTGCGCGGTCGTGCTGCTGGCCGCGCTCGCATGGGTCGCGTACTGGCTGTTGAGCGACCGCTATTATGAAGATACCGACGACGCGTATGTCGCGGGCAGCATCGTGCAGGTCGCCGCGCAGATTCCGGGTGCCGTGACCGACGTGCTGGTTGCCGATACGCAGGCCGTGCGCGCCGGGCAGACGCTCGTGCGGCTCGACGACACCGAGGCGTCCGTCGCATTCGCGCAGGCGAAGGCGCAGCTCGCTCAGGCCGTGCGGCAAGTCGCTAACGCGAAGATCTCGAACACGATGTACGTCGAGGCCGTGAACGCGCGGCGCGCCGACCTGTCGCTTGCGCAGCGTGCATGGGTTGCGCGCTCGGGCGCGTCGGTCGAGATCGTCGCGCCCGAGGAGCTGGCGCGTGCGCGCGCGGCGGTGGCCGGCGCGCAGGCGAATCTCGCGGCCGCGCAGGCGCAGCTCGATGCCGCGCGCGCGCTCGGCAGCAAGCTGCCGGTCGACGAAAGCCCGGCCGTCGTGCAGGCGGCCGCGCAGTTCAAGCTCGCGTACCGGAACCTGAAGCGCACGACGATCGTCGCGCCCGTCGACGGCACGATCGGGCAACGCTCGGTGCAGGTCGGCCAGCAGGTCGGGCCCGGCGTGCCGCTGATGTCGGTCGTGCAGTTGAACCGGCTGTGGATCGAGGCGAATTTCAAGGAAGGGCAGATCCGCCACATGCGCGTCGGGCAGCCGGTCGAGATCGTGTCGGACCTGTACGGCACGCGTGTTGCCTATCGCGGCCGCGTGCAGGGCTTCTCGGCGGGCACGGGCAGCGCGTTCTCGATGCTGCCGTCGCAGAACGCGGCCGGCAACTGGATCAAGGTCGTGCAGCGCGTGCCGGTCGTGATCGCGATCGATTCGCGCGATCTCGCCGCGCATCCGCTGCGCGTCGGGCTGTCGATGCGTGCGACGGTCGACACGCACGACCGCAACGGCCATGCGCTCGACAGCGAACCGCCGACGCCCGCAGTCAGCACGCGCGTGCACGACGGCGTCGCGAGCGAGGCCGAAGCGGCTGCTGCTGCGATCATTCGCGAGAATCAGGGCGGGTAACGCCTGCCGAAAAGTGGAGGGCAGGCCGCCATGGGCGGTCCGACCCCCGGTATATCCCGCCGCACACTGACTTTCCGTCGTTTCCCGCCCGGTTTTCGTATTTCCGCCATCGATGTCGGCGCCGTTCAAACGCATGTCGCGTTTGAGACATCGGCGCCCCTGCCTCCGGGACTACTCTCGAACAGCACGTTGCGTGCGCGCCGCATTGGCCGGCGCGCCGCCGCGCCATCCAACGAGACATGGAGACAATACGATGAACAGCAATCGAGGTGTCGTCTATCTTGGACCGGGCCAGGTCGAAGTCCAGAAAATCGATTATCCGAAGATGGTCGATCCGAGCGGCCGCGCGATCGGCCACGGCGTGATTCTGAAGGTGGTCAGCACGAACATCTGCGGTTCCGACCAGCACATGGTGCGCGGCCGCACGACCGCGCCGGTCGGCCTCGTGCTCGGTCACGAGATCACGGGCGAAGTGGTCGAAGTCGGCCGCGACGTCGAGACGCTGAAGATCGGCGATCTCGTGTCGGTGCCGTTCAACGTCGCGTGCGGCCGCTGTGCGATGTGCAAGGACACCCATACCGGCGTGTGCCTGAACGTGAATCCTTCGCGTGCCGGCGGTGCATACGGCTACGTCGACATGGGCGGCTGGATCGGCGGCCAGGCCGAATACGTGCTCGTGCCGTATGCCGATTTCAACCTGCTGAAATTCCCCGACCGCGACCAGGCGATGGCGAAGATCCGCGATCTGACCTGCCTGTCCGACATTTTGCCGACCGGCTATCACGGCGCGGTGAGCGCGGGCGTGAAGCCGGGCTCGACGGTCTATATCGCGGGCGCGGGCCCGGTCGGGATGGCGGCGGCCGCATCGGCACGCCTGCTCGGCGCGGCCGTGACGATCGTCGGCGACATGAACGCGGAGCGCCTCGCGCATGCGAGGGCGATGGGTTTCGAGACGGTCGACCTGTCGAAGGACGCATCGCTCGGCGAGCAGATCGAGCAGATTCTCGGCGTGCCCGAGATCGACTGCGCGGTCGACTGCGTCGGCTTCGAGGCGCACGGCCACGGTTCGTCGGGCCACTCGGAGGAAGCGCCCGCGACGGTGCTGAACTCGCTGATGGAAATCACGCGGCCGGCCGGCGCGATCGGCATCCCGGGCCTGTACGTGACCGACGATCCGGGCGCGAAGGACAAGGCCGCGCAGCACGGCAGCCTGAGCATCCGCTTCGGCCTCGGCTGGGCGAAGTCGCATTCGTTCTTCACGGGCCAGACGCCGGTGCTGAAGTACAACCGCAACCTGATGCAGGCAATCCTGTTCGACCGGCTGCCGATCGCGAAGATCGTCAACGTCGAAGTGATCTCGCTCGACCAGGCGCCGGAAGGCTACAAGAAGTTCGACGGCGGCGCGCCGCGCAAATTCGTCATCGACCCGCACGGCTTGCTGGCGGCCTGATGCGCTAGCGTTCGACACGCGCAACGCGAAACGGGCGGCTCCGGTAACGGGCCGCCCGTTTTCGCTGTGGGCGAGAACGGCCGGGCCGCGCTCAGTGGCCGGCATAGAGCTTCGCGATGTCGGTTTTGTCGGATGCGTTGCGCCGCGCGTGCCCGTGGCCGGTATGCAGGCTCACGCGGCGAATCACATGCGAGCGATGCGCGTGATCAAGGCTGCGTCGCCAGTCTTTCACGCGAACTACCCTGGTATGGGTCCGGCCGGGCTCGCGAATCGACGGCGCGGCCTGCGCAACCGGCATCCGGTTTGCGGGTTCGCCGGCGCTCGGGCCGTCGCGTTGTGGATTGGCCGCCAGTTGCGTTCCGTCAGTCGAATGAAACGGATAGACGGGCACCGGCAACACCGGTAACACCGGATCGGGCGATGCATGCAGGCCGGACTCGGCCGCTGACGCGGCAGGCGTATCGGAGCCGCGACAAACGGGATCGGCTTTGCACGTCCGGTCGGCCGTCACGTAGCCACCGACCAGCAGCATGAGCGTCAGGATGCTCAGGATCGGTGCGCTCGATGCGCGAGGCTGCCGGAAGGCCGCGTTGCGCAGCGTACGCGCGACGCGCGACGACCACGTGTGGAAGGACCGCGGCGCACGTGTGGCGTGCGCGTCGTCCGATGCGCGGCGAATCGGATCGAACGGCCAGTTCCATCGGCCGCAGACGGGGCAGTGTTCGAGTGCGCGAAACGCCACGAAGCCGCATGCCCTGCAGCGGCAGCAAGCGGTATGTCGCGATTCGGCACGCGAGTTCAGCACGGCGCGCCAGGCATCGCGCGCGCGGACGTTCCGGTTGGGCAGGACTCGCATGATTCCAAGCAGGTGTCGTTAACGAGACGAACGGTCCCCCGACGATCGTGATTTTTTCGTGCGCGGCAATCGATCCACGCGTGGCATCAGCCGGCGGAGCGTATGTCGCCGACTGTCGTCCGCATGCGATGCTCCTGTGATTCTCCATAACATCGGACGCGTTGACCGCGTTCGTCCGCGGCTGCCTTCCGCTTCATTCTTTGTCGCTCGCGCGCGAAACGCAAGGAGCATGTCGGTCGTCGCGATCCGCACGTTCAGCACGTTCAGCGTTAACCGTCGTGCCGCTGCCGGGCCGCCAGCGTTCCGATGGTTTCCATCGCGCGCTCGACGGCGGGCGTCCACGGCCGGCCGTAGTTGAGCCGCAGATAACGGCGGAATCCGCCGGTCGCGGAAAAGATCGGCCCCGGCGCGATGCTGACGCCGCTTTCCATCGCATCGCCGAACAGGTGCATCGCATCCACGCGCGGCGGCAGTTCGATCCACAGGAAATACCCGCCGCGCGGCGCGAACACTTCGGTGCCGTCCGGAAAATACGCGCGAACGGCGGCGAGCATCTGCGCCTGGTGCGCGGCGAGATTGCGCCGCAGTTTCCGCAGGAAGCGGTCGTAGGCACCGTCGCGCAGGTAGCTCGAAATCGCCATCTGCGCGGGCACGTCGGCCGCCGGTGCGCTCGCGCCTTTCGCCTGCCGGATCTGCCGCACGTAGCGTCCGGCCGCGACCCAGCCGATCCGGAACCCGGGCGCGAGACATTTCGAGAACGAACCGCAATGCAGGACGAGCCCGCTGTTGTCATACAGTTTCGCGGGGCGCGTGGGCGTCGTGCCGAAATGCAGTTCGCCGTATACGTCGTCCTCGATCAGTGGAACGCCGCGCGACGCGAGCAGGTCGATCAGCGCGTGCTTGCGCTCGTCGGTCAACGTCGCGCCGGTCGGATTGTGGAATGACGTCATGAACCAGCACGCGCGCACCGGATGCGTATCGAGCGCTTCGGCGAGCGCGTCGAGATCGAGACCGGTGCGCGGGTCGACCGGGATCTCGACGGCTTTCAGGTGCAGGCGCTGCACGGCCTGCAGCACCGCGTAGAATGCCGGTCGCTCGATCGCGACGATGTCGCCGGGGCGCGTCAGTGCCTGCAGGCTGAGCGTCAGCGCTTCGAGCGCGCCGGTCGTGATGATGATCTCGTCCATCGGCAAGGCCGCGCCCGCGTTCAGGTAGCGCAATGCGATCTGGCGGCGCAGCGCGTCGTTGCCGGGCGGCAGGCCGGACAGCAGATTCGTGCGGTCCATGCTGCGGGCCGCCGACGCCACGTAGCGCCACAGGCTGCTCATCGGGAACAGCGAATAGCTGGCGAACGCCGAGCCGAGCGGGACGATGTCCTCGTGCTTCAGGGAGTCGAGCAGGCGGAACAGCGGATCGTCGTCGCCGGCTTGTGCGGCGGCCGGCTTGCGCGGGGGATCGTGACCGAACCGTACGTGTTTGTCTTCGAGGTTCGCAACGAAATAACCGGACCGCGCACGCGCGACGATCAGACCCTCGCTTTCGAGCGTGTAGTACGCGCGAAACACGGTGGACGGGCTTACGCGATACGCGCGGCACGCGGCCCGTATGGTGGGGATGCGCGCACCGGCCGCCAGGTCGCCGCGCCGGATTGCGTCGGCGATCGTCTGCGCCAGCGCCGCATATCGCTTCATGCCAGCCCTCCGGCCGCTCGGGCCTTGCTGAAAAAAGAGTAGCACGGCACCCGTCGCGCGCAATTGCGCCCCAATCGCTGATCCGCAAGATTTTGATGGACTTTGATCCTTTTCTTTCGTCTGACAAGCGGGCATGCTCTCGCAAGTTCTGTTCCCGACGTCTGACTATGAAGGAGTCCACGCTGCCCGGCGGCTGATCCGTGACCCTTGCGCGTCCTGCGCGCGACCTTGTCTGCGGCGTCCTTACCTTACCCGGAATCATTCAGCGTGAAATCGAAGACCCTCATCGCGGGCCTGGTGGCCGGCCTCGCCCTCAACCTGTTCAGCGGCGCTGCCACGGCGGCCTGCATCAGCAATCCCGCGGCCCAGCCGAACGCGACGTTTCCCGCCGCGCTGACCGGCAAGCTCGTCTATCACAGCTACGTGAAGTACGGCGACGGCACGAGCCAGCTGTTCCTCTACGACTTCTCGGCCCGTACGCTGACGCAACTGAGCAAGAGCACGTGGGGCATTACCGATCCGATGAACGGCGTGTTCAGCCCCGACGGCAAGTGGCTCGCGTTCATGGGCATCAGCAATGGCGCATGGAACGTGTTCATGCTGCAGCTCGGCGCCGGCACGCCGCCCGTCAACATGACGAACAGCACGGGCGCCACGCGCAACGAGGACCCCAAGTTCAGCACGGACGGCAAGACGCTCGTGTTCAAGCAGAACGGCGACGTCAAGCAGGCCACGCTGTCGTACACGAGCGCGGGCCCGGCGTTCACGTCGGTCGTGAGCCTGACGAACGCACCGGCCGGCGCCGAATACTCGATGCCGTTTCTCGCGCCGGACGCGAGCGCCGTCTACTACGCGACCGGCACCGGCTCGAGCATGGGGCTGATGAAGCGCACGATCGCGACCGGCGCGACCGCCGTGTTCGATCGTCCGGCCGGGCTGCAGACGTACTACCCGATCGTGCGTGCGGACGGCATGGTGTTCTACGCGCGCTGGAAAGACAGCGGCGGGGCCGACCAGATCTATTCGAAGACCGCGGACCCGGCGTCGACGCCGAACGCGTTGTCGCTCAACGACTGCGTGAGCAACAACTCGGATCCGGCGCCGGTGAGCGGCACGAACTACCTGTTCTTCTCGTCGACGACGGCGGGCGGCTACCAGCTTTACGTCGGCGACGTGACGACCGGCCAGCGCTGGAGCCTGTCGCAGTTCGGCGTGAATGCCGATACGACGAAGGCCAAGCTCGGGTCGAGCTACTACGGCGGCCCGGCCGCCGCGCAGCCGACGCTGCTGTCGCAAGGGCGTCCGGCTGCCGCATCGGCGAGCTACAACGCGTCGCTCACGCCCGACAAGGCGTTCGACGGCAACACCACGAGCACGCGCTGGGATTCGCCGGAAGGAACCGGTGTCGATCCGCAATGGATCTCCGTGGATCTCGGCGCGCCGAAGACCATCAGCAGCATCGATCTCTACTGGGATGCGGGCGCGCTCGTCTACCAGATCCAGACCTCGAACGACAACGCGAACTGGACGACGATCTACTCGACGAACAACGGCGTATCGTACGGCCATGTGACGCTGCCGAACCTGAAGGCGAGCGGCCGTTACGTGCGGATGCTCGGCACGAAGCGCGCGACGCAGTGGGGTTATTCGCTCGACGAAATGCAGGTGTGGGGATCGTAGGCGCGAGCCGGAAGCGACCTTCAATGTCTCGGCGTAGTGTCGCGCCCATTGCTGCGGCGATCGTTGATACGTAGCAGATTCCGGTATCGCGATATTTTGGGAAATCGATGGGTGTGCATTCCATCAATCGCGGGAGCTAGGCTGGCCGGACGAATAGCGACGCGTGAGAACGCGCTGGAACGGCAGGAAGAAGGCGGCCCGCTTTGCGCGGGCCGGTAACTGCGTCGTGTAACGTCAGTGCGTCTTAGGTATCGGGTTTAGGTTCGGGCAACAGTGGTCAGGGCATCCCGGACTAACGTTCACCTCGACACGCCGCCCTGATTGCCCGAACTCGTCCGGCTTGAAAATGTGACCCACGAAATCGCTTTTCTCGCCACGGATCGAAAACTGACCTAGTGCAGTCATCACGTTTTCCGCCCGTCGCGTTGCAAGCTGCTGCGCGTCCTGCTCGTTTTCTTCGGCCAGTCCTACGAGCCACACGGTATCGATGATCGGAAAGCGCTTGTGCAAGTCGCTCGACCACGCCGATAACCTCGATAGTTCGGTCAGAGAAATAGCACTCGAATCAGTATCGAAAACAATGTCGATGTAATGGGCGGGCATGTTCGACGGACCGTCGCACGCGAATGCTGCATGTACGCAGCTTAACGTGAGCGCGGCGGCAGTCAGGAATTTTGTCACCATCGACGACGTACCCCGCGATGCTGTCGGCGTTGGAATAAGAACGTTTGCACACGCGGACGTTTCGTTCCGTGGTCGTCAATTGATGGCTTTACTTCGTGGCGTAACGCGTGGATCGTTACACATCCATGCACAGCTACCTTTACATATCGGTGTAAATTCCACGATTACCTGATGAATGTTGAGTGTGCCGTCGGGCCGTTTCTCCACCATTTCATCGGTAAATGTCTTTTTGTCGACGAAAATATTTTCGGCGCTGATGCCAAGTTTTCGTAGGTAAGATATCGTATTCTCGGCGCGTGCATCCTTTAGCTTCTCAATGTCTTTTTCGTGGATATAAGCGCCGGCAATTACGATTGCTTTAATTTTTACATCAGGCCATTTTTTGGCCTCAATAGCGCTATTCGCTATCGTCACTCTGTCTGAATTGGAAAATGTGGTTTTGTTGAATGGAAATTGCACCAGCGCTTCTTCGCCTATCGTACATGCAGTCGCAGCGCCGGACAGCATTGACGACAGCGCGAGAAGGTAGGCTGCAAAGCCGGATTTTAGTGGATTTCTGTTCATTATTTGACTATCTTGTCAAAGGTTGCAATGTAGCCGGTGATGCTGTCCGCGTTCGTGATGGCGAGATCTGGGTTCTGCATCGCAAATGCTCGCATCCCGATTTCCGTGTCTCCATAGATGACGTCATCGGAATTGAATGTGTCGGTGTAGTGCGTACATTCGTGAATCAGGATCTTTATTTTTGATGCATGGTACAGCTCGCCAAACGAATCGCTGCAAAATTTAGAATAGATGGCGATGACCCGTTTATGGGAGTCGGGTTTGCATACGGCGGCATGATTTCGGCCGTTGTCCGGTACGACCGAGCAAGTTAGATTCTTGCTAACTCGGCTGTCCCATCGAACAATTTTTTCAGGAATCAGATCGTGCATCGCGGCAAGCAATCGTGGTAGTCCGGAAGATAACGTGCTGCGAATCTGTGCGTCAGCACGTCCAAAATAGATTGTGGCGCGCGCTTGTTCGTTCGCGTCCCATCGCGCTACCGCTGCAATCCGGTCTTTAATCAGTCTGACGGCCGCGTCGCGTGCGCGCATAACGGTCTCTGCGAACTGCTCATTGCTCATGTTTGGGCATATCGGCGTCGTGTTGATGTCGACATATACCTTAGAGCCGGGCGTCGTGTTTGTCGTGGCCGTGTTGTGTACCAACACGTAGTCGTCGTCAGGATTCGGCATTTCTGTTCCTCGCAATCTCGAACTTGAGCGATTCCGCATGCGCGGATATAACGCGCTGCGTATGGCCTGTTGCGTCTGTCTTGCCGGTAAATACCTTTCCGGATGATAAGCGAATCCGATAGCGGACATTCGCGAGCGGTCGCCCGCTATCTGCATCGCGCAACACGTATTGTTCGTCGTGGATGCTCGATGCCGGCGTGTGTCGCGTGGGCGAAAACACAGAGCGCGCGGCGAACGGGTTCGCCGCATTGTGGCCGCCGTCGCCACCGTAGAAGATTGTGCTGTCGCTACCCGCGATCAGTCGGTTTTGCCCGCATGGACAGAGTACGGCGTCACCCTCGAGAGCAACACATCGCCCGTGGTGAACCATGCGCTGCGCACCGCCCACTATCGTGAATGTCCCCTCGCAATTTCCGCATGTCGCCTTGTCGCCATCCAGGGCTACCTGTTTGCCGTGATTGAACATCGTCGACGTAACGGCGATGACGATGCCGCCCGTTGTCGTCGGGTCGCCGTTCCTGACTGCTCGTCGGCTCATAGTCGTTTCCTCAATCGAAGTTGGTAAAGACCCAATCGGCTGACTCGGGGTCATAGATCGCGAATTGATTGATCGCAGCGCCTTCAACAACGATGGTCGATGGCATATGTGCCAGTGCTTCGGCCTCTGCATCGGCTATCTGATCAGCGGTCCACGTATCCATTGCGTCAAGCGTCTCGCTGAACCCGGATAGTCCGGCCCGTAGATACGCTGTTTCGATGCGTTCGACCACGCTATCGGGGAAGCGGATAGTGAAGTGGTCGCGATGTTCGACCGGTACATCGAAGGATGCAGACGTGTAGGTCATTAGCGGATGACCCGCATCGGAAACCACCAAGCGACCCTCGGTCGCTCCATAGGCATAGTTCACGGCGACCGACAGTCGGCCATGCTGTTTCATAAAACGACGGGTATCGACTTGCCGGAAATCGATTGGCCAAAAGTGATCGTCGCCGCGCACGAGTGCTCGGGAGCCCATGACTGCGTCAAGAGGCGAAAGGTATGTGCAAATGAACTGATCGCCAGTGCAGATCATTTGCATGTTGACGCTATACATTGAATCGGTTGCATTGGGCGAACGGATCTGCGTGGTATGTAGCTGCTGCACCATCGCGTAAATCGGGATCGAAGAGTGAAGAAAATACGGACAATCGGTGTGTTCTTTTCCTGTCATAGGCTCGGACATCCTATGTATGAACGAGCTATGGAAGGTCGCCGGTAACGATTGGTTTGTATATAGGACGAGTATGATTTATCGTTAGGAATACGACTAAAGATAAGATGAATTGCCGATCGGCAATGCTGAGGTGAAGGATGAACGATCGATCGAGTATGGACGTCCACGAACCGAACGGGATGGTATGCCGCAATCTCGGATCTGATCGTTTGCTGTCGGCACTGCATGTCCACAAGTGGATGCAACTTGGTTCATGGAGCGCCGACCCAACGCATTGGGGACTCGATATTCAGCGTGTGCGGCGGAATGGATCGACTGCGACGACCTGGAGATGGGCATGCTGCGCCGCATCGACGAATCAATCGCAGCCAACGGTGTGCGCAACGCGGTCGTGATGGCGTTGTGACCTGTTCACTCAATCGAGGTTCGCGCTGCGCTCGATGCCAGAGAGGTTGCGACTCCAAGCGGACTGCAAACGCATGGCCGATGTGATTGCGCCTGTCGTCGCGCCGGGCGACGGTGTATGCGATCAGGTGATGGACGCGGAATTTCTGCTTTCGGAAATTTCCGGGCTTGGACGGGCGGCGCTGATTGGCGCCGCCCGGATCCCCGGAGAACGCCTCCTCTCAAACGAAAATGCCGTTCAGTTGATTAACTGAACGGCATCAGGATTCAAGGCCGCATGATTTTTTACCGCGCAGCGCGCGGTTCACGCATGCAGCACATGCGTCGGAAACGCCGGGCTCGCACTGGCCGCACCCTGCGCGAGCGGCGCGACCTGCTTGCGGCGCTCGCGGGTCGGCGCGACGCCGAATGCGTCGCGATAGCTCTTGCTGAAGTGGCACGCCGACTGGAAGCCGCATGCCATCGTGATGTGCATGATCGACATGTCGGTCTGCAGCAGCAGCTCGCGCGCGCGGCGCAGCCGCAGCGTCAGGTAGTAGTGCGTCGGCGTCATCCCGAGATGCTCGCGGAACAGGCGCTGCAGTTGCCGCTGCGACATGTTCGCAAGCCGCGCGAGCTCCTCGCGCGACAGCGGCTCCTCGATGTTGTTTTCCATCAGCGAGATCACTTCGAACAGCGACTTGTTCGCCGAGCCGAGGCGCGCGACGAGCGGCATGCGTTGCTGCGCGCTGGTGTCGCGCACGTGTTCGACGATGAACTGCTCGGCGATCTGCGTGACGCGCGCGGTGCCCACGCGCGCGGCGATCAGGTTCAGCATCATGTCGAGCGGCGCGACGCCGCCCGTGCACGTGATGCGGTCGCGGTCGATCACGAACAGTTCCTTCAGGAAGCGCGTATCCGGAAACTCTTCCTTCAGCGCCGACATGTTCTCCCAGTGGATCGCGCAAGCGTAGCCCGCGAGCAGCCCCGACTTCGCGAGCGCATAGGTTCCCGTGCACAGGCTGCCGAGCGGCAGCCCCATGCGCGCGAAGCGGCGCAGCGCCGTCAGATGGGCGGGCGTGGTCGCGCGCTGCACGTCGACGCCGCCGCACACGAACACGATGTCGGGCTGCCCGACGCATTCGGCCGGGCCCGTGTCGACCGTGAGGCCGTTGCTCGCCGTGACCGGGCCGCCTTCCGGGCTGATTACCGACCACCGGTAGAGCGGCTGGCCGCTCAGATAGTTCGCCATCCGAAGCACCTCGATCGCATTGGTGAACGCGATCATCGTGAAGTTCGGTAAAGGCATGAACGCGAAGTGAGACAGCGACGCTGTGCGGTCGGGCGACATGGGGAGCGTTCCTTGAATCTCTAATAGCTTTATGCCCGGCGAGCACGGATCGGGCTGCGATATTGTGTGAGCGAGTGCAACAAGCGTGCCATACGGCTAAACCCTAGCTCCATACGTTGTCTGGGCGTAACGCCGATGCTGCACTGCACCGTATGCGGGACGCGCCGCACTCCCACCGGGCGGCACAGGCACTGCCGGAGTGCGTATCCATAGGTGAATGGCCGGCGCCGTTTTTATCGGTCATCCGAAAAAGCACGACCGATCACTTGTATAAAACGGACGCGCATGGCGGAAAAGGCAAAGAACGCGTCTAAATTCATCAATCCGCCGAAAATCCGAACGACAAGAATAGAGCCGTCGGCAGCCTTGCACTGGACAAGCAGGAAACCCAGGCAGAGCGGGCCTTGAGCTTCGGTTTCAGCCCTTTATTCTTCGTCACGGACGCACTATGTCGAACACCCAGTCTTTCTTCTCGCAGCCCCTTGCCGAGCGCGACGCGCCGGTGCGCAGCGCCATCCTGAAGGAACTCGAGCGTCAGCAGTCGCAGGTCGAGCTGATCGCGTCGGAAAACATCGTGTCGCGCGCCGTGCTCGAAGCGCAGGGCTCGGTGTTGACCAACAAGTACGCGGAAGGCTATCCCGGCAAGCGCTACTACGGCGGCTGCGAATTCGCGGACGAAGTCGAGGCGCTCGCGATCGAACGCGTGAAGCAGATCTTCAACGCCGGTTATGCGAACGTGCAGCCGCACTCGGGTGCGCAGGCGAACGGCTCGGTGATGCTCGCGCTGGCCAAGCCGGGCGACACGGTGCTCGGCATGTCGCTCGATGCGGGCGGCCACCTGACGCACGGCGCGAAGCCGGCGCTGTCGGGCAAGTGGTTCAACGCCGTTCAGTACGGCGTGAACCGCGACACGATGCTGATCGATTACGACCAGGTCGAGGCACTCGCTCACGAGCACAAGCCGAACCTGATCATCGCCGGCTTCTCGGCGTATCCGCGTGCGCTCGACTTCGCGCGCTTCCGCGCGATCGCCGACAGCGTCGGCGCGAAGCTGATGGTCGACATGGCGCACATCGCGGGCGTGATCGCCGCGGGCCGCCATGCGAACCCGGTCGAGCACGCGCACGTCGTCACGTCGACCACGCACAAGACGCTGCGCGGCCCGCGCGGCGGCTTCGTGCTGACCAACGACGAGGACATCGCGAAGAAGATCAACTCGGCGGTGTTCCCCGGCCTGCAGGGCGGCCCGCTGATGCACGTGATCGCCGGCAAGGCGGTTGCGTTCGGCGAAGTGCTGCATGCGGACTTCAAGACCTACATCGACAACGTGCTCGCGAACGCGCAGGCGCTCGGCGAAGTGCTGAAGGCCGGCGGCGTCGATCTCGTCACGGGCGGCACCGACAACCACCTGCTGCTGGTCGACCTGCGCCCGAAGGGCCTGAAGGGCGCTCCGGTCGAACAGGCGCTGGAGCGTGCGGGCATCACCTGCAACAAGAACGGCATTCCGTTCGACACCGAGAAGCCGACCGTCACGTCGGGCATCCGTCTCGGCACGCCGGCCGGCACGACGCGCGGCTTCGGCGTCGCGGAGTTCCGCGAAGTGGGCCGCCTGATCCTCGAAGTGTTCGACGCGCTGCGCGCGAACCCGGAAGGCGACCACGCGACCGAACAGCGCGTGCGCCGCGAGATCTTCGCGCTTTGCGAGCGTTTCCCGATTTACTGATCGACACCGACAAGACCAGAGACCCAAGCGAGAGGCAGATATGAGCACGCTGCATCAGGACAGCATCATCATCGACGGACTGAATATCTCGAAGTTCGAGAAACCGGTGTTCGAAGACATGCGCAAGGGCGGCATCACGGCCGCGAACTGCACGGTGTCGGTGTGGGAGAACTTCACCAAGACCGTCGACAACATCGGCGTGATGAAGAAGAAGATCCGCGACAACGGCGAGCTACTGACGCTGGTGCGCACGACGGACGACATCTTCCGCGCGAAGAAGGACGGCAAGACCGGGATCATCCTCGGCTTCCAGAACGCGCACGCGTTCGAGGACAACCTCGGCTACATCGAGGCGTTCCACGACATGGGCGTGCGCGTCGTGCAGCTTTGCTACAACACGCAGAACCTGGTCGGCACCGGCTGCTACGAGCGCGACGGCGGGCTGTCGGACTTCGGCCGCGAAGTGATCACCGAGATGAACCGCGTCGGCATCATGGTCGACCTGTCGCATGTGGGCGGCAACACGTCGTCGGAAGCGATCGCATTCTCGAAGAAGCCGGTGTGCTATTCGCACTGCCTGCCGTCGGGCCTGAAGGAGCATCCGCGCAACAAGAGCGACGAGCAGCTGAAGGAGATCGCCGATGCGGGCGGCTTCGTCGGCGTGACGATGTTCGCGCCGTTCCTGAAGCGCGGGATCGAGGCGACGATCGACGACTACATCGAGGCGATCGACTACGTCGTGAACCTGATCGGCGAAGACGCGGTCGGCATCGGCACGGACTTCACGCAGGATTTCGCGAAGGAATTCTTCGACATGCTGACGCATGACAAGGGTCGTTATCGCCAGCTGACGAACTTCGGCAAGGTGATCAACCCGGACGGCATCCGCACGATCGGCGAATTCCCGAACCTGACCGCGGCGATGGAACGCGCGGGCTGGAAGGAGTCGCGCATCCGCAAGATCATGGGCGAGAACTGGGTGCGCGTGTTCAAGGACGTGTGGGGCGCATAAGCGTCACGCCGGCCGGACAGCCCCCAGCGATTCAACAATAAAAATCGGGACGTGCCCGCGCAAGCCGCGCGGGCACGCGGACGATGTCATGCCTGCGCGCCGAGACGCGCGGCCATTTTCCTCACGGAGTCACCACGATGCAACCGCAACTGCCGATCAACGTCGATCCCGATACCGGCGTCTGGACCACCGACGCGCTGCCGATGCTGTACGTGCCGCGCCACTTCTTCACAAACAACCACGTCGCGGTCGAGGAAGCGCTCGGCGTCGAAGCGTATGCCGAGATTCTCTACAAGGCCGGCTACAAGTCCGCATACCACTGGTGCGACAAGGAAGCGAAGCTGCACGGCCTGACCGGCATGGCCGTGTTCGAGCACTACCTGAAGCGCCTGTCGCAGCGCGGCTGGGGCCTGTTCTCGATCATCGAGGCCGATCCGGCCAGCGCGCGCGCGAAGATCGAACTGCGCCACTCGTCGTTCGTGCTCCAGCAGCCGGGCAAGGAAGGCAAGCTCTGCTACATGTTCGCCGGCTGGTTCGCCGGTGCGATGGACTGGGTCAACGACACGACGCCGGAAGGCAAGGGCGCGCCGCGCGCGCAATCGAAGGAAGTGCAGTGCGCGGCCGAGCATCACGACCACTGCGTCTTCGAAGTGTCGCCGATCGCGCATTGATGCCCTGATTCACCGACACCGAACAACACCCGCAACACGAGACATTCGAACGCCAGAGGTCGCCTGCGATGCGTTATCCCCACCTGTTCAAACCCATGCAGCTGAATCAGCTGACGCTGCGCAACCGGATCGTCAGCACCGCGCACGCCGAGGTGTATGCCGAGCCGGGCGGCCTGCCGGGCGACCGCTATATCCGCTACTACGAAGAAAAGGCGAAGGGTGGCGTCGGCCTCGCGATCTGCGGCGGGTCGAGCCCGGTGTCGATCGACAGCCCGCAGGGCTGGTGGAAATCGGTGAACCTGTCGAACGACAAGATCATCGATCCGCTCACGCGTCTCGCCGACACGATGCACAAGCACGGCGCGAAGATCATGATCCAGGCGACGCACATGGGCCGCCGTTCGTCGTTCCACGGCGAACACTGGCCGCACCTGATGTCGCCGTCGGGCGTGCGCGAGCCGGTGCACCGCGGCAACGCGAAGATCATCGAGATCGAGGAAATCCGCCGCATCATCGGCGATTTCGCGGCAGCCGCGAAGCGCGTGAAGGCCGCCGGCATGGACGGCATCGAAATCTCGGCCGCTCACCAGCACCTGATCGACCAGTTCTGGAGCAAGCGCTCGAACCACCGCACCGACGAATGGGGCGGCAGCCTGGAGAACCGCCTGCGTTTCGGCATCGAGGTGCTGACGGCGGTGCGCGAGGCGGTCGGCAAGGATTTCTGCGTCGGCCTGCGCATGTGCGGCGACGAATTCCACGAGGACGGCCTCGATCACGAGGCGCTGAAGGAAATCGCGCAGGCGATGTCGGAGACGGGCCTGATCGACTACCTGAGCGTGGTCGGTTCGGGCGGCGACACGCACAACACGATCGCCAACTGCATGCCGCCGATGGCATTGCCGCCGGAGCCGTTCGTGCACCTCGCGGCCGGCATCAAGTCGGTCGTGAAGATTCCGGTGATGCACGCGCAGAGCATCCGCGATGCGGGCCAGGCCGAGCGCCTGCTCGCGAACGGCATGATCGACCTGGTCGGCATGACGCGCGCGCAGATCGCCGATCCGCACATGGTGATCAAGATCCGCGACGGCCGCGAGGACGAAATCAAGCAGTGCGTCGGCGCGAACTACTGTATCGACCGCCAGTACAACGGCCTCGACGTGCTGTGCATTCAAAACGCCGCGACGTCGCGCGAAGCGACGATGCCGCACATCATCGAGAAGTCGCGCGGCCCGAAGCGCAAGGTGGTGGTGGTGGGCGCCGGCCCGGCCGGCCTCGAGGCGGCGCGCGTCGCGAAGCTGCGCGGCCACGACGTCGTGCTGTTCGAGAAGAACGCGGAAGTGGGCGGCCAAGTGATGATCGCCGCGAAGGCGCCGCAGCGCGAACAGATGTCGGGGATCATCCGCTGGTTCGACATGGAAACCAAGCGCCTGGGCGTCGATCGCCGCCTCGGCGTCGCCGCCGACGAGAAGATGATCATGGCCGAGAAGCCGGACATCGTCGTGCTGGCGACGGGCGGTTCGAGCTTCACGTGGCAGGTGCCGGGCTGGGGCGTGGCCGAACGCCTGGCCGTCAGTTCGTGGGACATCCTGACCGGCAAGGTCGAGCCGAAGCAGAACGTGCTGTTGTTCGACGGCGTGAGCACCCATGCCGGCGCGGGCGTGGCCGACTTCATGGCGAGCCGCGGCTCGAAGGTCGAGGTCGTCACGCCGGACGTGAAGGTGGCCGACGATTGCGGCGGCACGACGTTCCCGATCTTCTATCGCCGCCTGTACGCGCTCGGCGTGATCCCCACGCCGAACACGATGCTCGACCGCGTCTATGAAGAAGACGGCAAGAAGATCGCCGTGCTGCGCAACGAGTACACGGAAGAACTGGAGGAGCGCGCGGTCGACCAGGTGGTGATCGAGAACGGTTCGTCGCCGAACGACGAGCTGTACTGGAAGCTCAAGCAGGAATCGCTGAACCGCGGCCAGATCGATCCGCACACGCTGTTTGCGGCCGAGCCGCAGCCGTGCCTGTCGGAAGAACTCGGCAACGGCCGTTTCCTGCTGTTCCGTGTCGGCGACTGCATCTCGATGCACAACGTCCACGGCGCGATCTACGACTCGCTGCGTCTCGTGAAGGATTTCTGAAGATGAATCCGTCCCTCCTCATTACCGCACTGTTGTGGCTGTCGGTGGCGGGGCTCGCGTTCGCGGTCGCGAAGCGTTCGTCCTACTGGCGTCTCGGCCGGGCCACGGCGCCCGGCTCGTTCGGCGTCGCGAACCTGTTCGCGATTCCGAAGCGTTATTTCGTCGACCTGCACCATGTGGTCGCCCGCGATCCGTATATCGCGAAGACCCACGTCGCGACCGCCGGCGGCGCGATCGGCGCGCTCGCGCTGGTGTTCGTCAACTACGGTCTTGCGATCTATTCGCCGTGGCTCGACAAGCTGATCTTCCTCGCGGCGCTCGCGATGCTGGTCGGCGCGGTGTTCGTGTGGCGCCGGCGCGCGGCCAAGGACGTGCCCGCCCGCCTGTCGCGCGGCCCGTGGAATACGCTGCCCTGGCTGCTCGGCTCGTTCGCGCTCGGCCTCGTGCTGTTCATGCTGGTGCCGACCGGCGCGATGTCGGGCGCGTTCGCGGTGCTCTGCGCGCTGCTGATCGGCATCGGCGCATTCACGATGACGGTCGGCGCCGCGAAGGGCGGCCCGATGAAGCACGCGATCGCCGGCCTGCTGCACCTCGCCTTCCACCCGCGCCAGGAGCGCTTCGCGGCCACGCGAGAGTCGTTCACGGGCAACGGCACGGCCACGCCGCCGACCGCACTGAAGCTGCCGGACATCGAGCATCAGGAGTACGGCGTCGCAAAGCCGGTCGAATTCCGCTGGAACCAGCTGCTGAGCTTCGACGCGTGCGTGCAGTGCGGCAAGTGCGAAGCCGCGTGCCCCGCGTTCGCGTCGGGCCAGCCGCTGAACCCGAAGAAGCTGATCCAGGATCTCGTGGTCGGCATGGCCGGCGGCACCGATGCGGCGTACGCGGGCAGTCCGACTCCGGGCATCCCGGTCGGCCAGCATCGCGGCGAGCCGAACGGCCCGATCGTGTCGGGCCTGATCGAAGAACAGACGCTGTGGTCGTGCACGACCTGCCGCGCGTGCGTGCAGGAATGCCCGATGCTGATCGAGCACGTCGACGCGATCGTCGACATGCGCCGCAACCGCACGCTCGTGCACGGCTCGGTGCCGGGCAAGGGCCAGGAAGTACTGGCGAACCTGCGCGAGACGGGCACGATGGGCGGCTACGACACGGCCGCGCGCTACGACTGGTCGGTCGACCTGAGCGCGCCCGTCGCGCAGCCGGGCAAGCCGGTCGACGTGCTGTTCGTCGCGGGCGAAGGCGCGTTCGACATGCGCTACCAGCGCACGCTGCGCGCGTTCGTCAAGGTGCTGAACAAGGCGGGCGTCGACTACGCGGTGCTCGGCTCGACCGAGACCGACACGGGCGACGTCGCGCGCCGGCTCGGCGACGAGGCGACGTTCCAGCAGATGGCGAAGCGCCTGATCGGCACGCTCGGCACGCTGTCGTACAAGCAGATCGTGACGGCCGATCCGCACGTGATGCACAGCCTGCGCAACGAATACCGTGCGCTCGGGCTGCGCGTGACGGTCAAGCACCACACGACCTATCTCGCCGAACTGGCCGACAGCGGCAAGATCGCGCCGAAGGCCGTCGAAGCGCTGCGCGAGAAGCGCACCACGTATCACGACCCGTGCTACCTCGGCCGCTATAACGGCGAGACGGAAGCGCCGCGCAAGCTGCTGAAGACGATCGGCATCCAGGTCGTCGAGATGGAGCGCAACGGCATGCGCGGCCGCTGCTGCGGCGGTGGCGGCGGTGCGCCGCTGACCGACATCCCCGGCAAGCAGCGCATTCCGGACATCCGCATCGCCGACGCACGCACGATCGGCGCGGACGTGGTCGCGGTTGCGTGCCCGAACTGCACGGCGATGCTCGAAGGCGTCGTGGGCCCGCGCCCCGACGTGCTCGACGTGGCCGAACTCGTTGCCGCCTCGCTGGAGTGAATCGATGAATACGATCAAACGAATCGATCCGCGCCGGCCGTTCATCATCACGGCCGCGGGCCTGAAGCGCATCACGCTCGGCGAGGAAGGCAGCGCCGACGCGAGCGCCGCGCACTGGTCCGCGCATGGCCACGCGGCTGCCGCGAAGCCGCGTCGCGCGGTGCAGGAGCCGAAGCACACGATGCTGGTGGTCGCGCACGGCGAGCGCGGCGCGCTCGACGAGCATGCACGGCAGGCGATTGCTGCCGCAGCATTGCTCGCCGATGCCCAGACCGAAGTCGCGCTGCTCGCATTCGGCGAATTGAAGGACGACGTGGCCGAACTCGGCGTCGACAAGCTGGTTGAACTCGCCGGCTTCGATCGCCGCGCATTCGACCCTGAAAGCGAATTGCAAGCGTTGCAGGCGTGTGTTGCAGCACTCGCGCCGAAGCACGTGTTCGTGCCCGACAACGCGACGGGCGACGGCGATCTCGGCCGGCGTTACGCGGCGGTCGCCGGCGCGAGCGTCGCGACCCACGTGGTCGAGATCGACGCGAAGCATGTCGGCGCGTATGCGCAGGCCGGCCGCGCGTTCGCGACGCGCGGGCTGCCCGACGTGATCCTGCTCGCGCAGAACGCGGTCGACGCGAAGCTGCCGTTCGTCGGGGCGGGCGAACGCCTGGCCGCCGATTTCATCCGCCCGGCCCATGATGCCGCGCAGCCGTATCGCGATCTCGGCCTCGAGGAAATCGATGCGGCGCGGGTCGCGCTCGAGGAAGCCGATTTCATCGTATCGGCAGGCAACGGCGTGTCCGACATCGGCGCGTTCGAGCGGCTGGCCGGTGTGTTCGGCGCGGCGATCGGCGCGAGCCGTGTCGCGGTCGACAACGGCCACTTCACTCGCGACAAGCAGGTCGGCGCGACCGGCAAGACGGTCGAGGCGAGCGTGTATATCGCGTTCGGCATCTCGGGCGCGGTGCAGCATCTGCAGGGGATCAAGGACTGCCGCCACGTGATCGCGGTGAATCTCGACGGCAGCGCGCCGATCGCGAAGCGCGCGAACCTGACGGTGGTCGGCGATGCACAGGCGACGATCGCCGCGCTGATCGAACAGGTGCAGGCCGCGCGGGTCGCGCGCGGACAATCGCCGGCAGCGGTCGGCAACCGTGAACCGGAAGGAGTCGCAGCATGAACGCCCCTCGCCAGTTGCAACGCATCGCGGTGCTCGTGTCCGTCGGCCGGCACCCGGTCAGCGGCGTCGCGCGCTACAGCCGCAACGACGCGGCCGCGCTCGAAACCGGTCGCCAGCTCGCGGAACGGCATCGCGCGCAGCTCGACGTGATCCACGCAGGCGACCCCGCTAACGCGGCGCTTGCCGAATATCTCGCGCTGGGCGCGCGGGAGGTCGAAGTGCTGGCCTGCCGCGACGGCGACGATGCCGTGCACGCGCTCGCCGCGCGCATCGAGGGCTACGACCTCGTGCTGACCGGCACGCGCGCCGAGGGCGCATACGACACCGGGATGCTGCCGTATCGCGTCGCCGCGGCGCTCGGCTATCCGCTCGTCGGCTCGGCTGTGGACCTGACGATCGAAGGCGGCCGCGCGGCCGTTCGGCAATTTTTGCCGAAGGGGCTGCGGCGCCGCGTCGACGCCGCGCTGCCGGCCGTCGTCGCCGTCCATCCGCTCGCCAATGCCGAGCCGCGCTACGCGTATGCGCGGCTGCGTGCCGGCGCGATCCGGCCGGCGCTCGCGGCGCCCGGCGCGGACGCCGACGCGGCCGCGTGGACGGTCGGTCCGGTTGAGCGTAAACCCGTAAAACTGGTTGCCGCCGAGAAGCGCTCCGGGCATGCCCGGATGCTGTCCGCGACGACGACCGAAAGCCGTGGCGGCAACGTCGTAAATGAAGGGAGTTCGGTCGAAAAAGCACAAGTGATCCTCGCGTATTTGCGCGAGCATCAGCTCATCGACTACTGATTTTGATGCCTGTCGGCAAGAACCCAGGGATGCAAGGAATCCGGAGCAAACGATGAAAGTATCGGCAGACATTCGTGCACTGATCGAGCGGCGCAAGGTAGGGCACAGCCTCGACGCACCGTTTTACACGAGCGAGGAAATTTTCGCGCTCGACATGGAGGCGATTTTCCGCCAGCACTGGATCCAGGTGGCGGTCGAGCCGGACATTCCCGAGCCGGGCGACTACTTGACCGTGGAACTGGGGAGCGATTCGATCCTGATCGTGCGCGACGACGACATGGCGATCCGCGCGTTCCACAACGTATGCCGTCACCGCGGCGCGCGCCTGTGCAACGAGGACAAAGGCTCGGTCGGCAACATCGTGTGTCCGTACCACAGCTGGACCTACAACCTGACGGGCCAGCTGATGTTCGCCGAGCACATGGGCGAGCAGTTCGACCGCTGCAAGCACAGCCTGAAGTCGGTGCACGTCGAGAACCTCGCGGGCCTGATCTTCATCTGCCTCGCCGAGGAGCCGCCGGTCGACTTCGCGAAGATGCGCGCCGAGATGGAGCCGTACCTGCTGCCGCACGACCTGCCGAGCACGAAGATCGCCGCGCAGATCGACATCATCGAGGAAGGCAACTGGAAGCTCACGATGGAGAACAACCGCGAGTGCTATCACTGCGTCGCGAACCATCCGGAGCTGACGATCTCGCTGTACGAATACGGCTTCGGCTACCAGCGTTCCGACGCCAACGCCGAGGGCATGGACGCGTTTGCGGAGACGTGCGTCCGGCGCGGGAAGGAGTGGGCCGAGATGGGCCTGCCGTCCGCCGAGATCGAGAAGCTGCTCGACGTGACGGGCTTCCGCACGCAGCGCCTGCCGCTCGACCGCAGCGGCGAATCGCAGACGCTCGATGCGAAGGTCGCGTCGAAGAAGCTGCTTGGTGGATTCGAGAAGGCCGATCTCGGCGGGCTGTCGTTCTGGACGCAGCCGAACTCGTGGCACCACTTCATGAGCGATCACATCGTGACGTTCTCGGTGATCCCGCTGTCGGCCGGCAAGACGCTCGTGCGCACGAAGTGGCTCGTGCACAAGGATGCGAAGGAAGGCATCGACTACGACGTGAAGAACCTCACGGCCGTGTGGAACGCGACCAACGACCAGGATCGCGCGCTCGTCGAATTTTCGCAGCGCGGCGCGAACAGCAGCGCGTACGAGCCGGGCCCGTATTCGCCGTACACGGAAGGTCTCGTCGAAAAATTCTCGGCCTGGTACATCGGCCGGCTCGCCGAAAAAACCGGCGCGTAGTCGTCAGCGGAACAGCAAGCGGAGTTAGACATGATGCGAGATGCGGCCAATTTCGAGCCGACGGACAGCCGGGTGACGCGCCCGGCGTTCTGGAACGCTCTTCCCGAGCGCTGGACGAGCGACGTCGAGGAAACGCTGGTGTGCTGCCACGTGCGGCAGGAAACGCACGACGTGAAGAGTTTCTTCTTCCGTTCGCCGCAGGGTCGCGCGTTCTCGTTCGAACCCGGGCAGTTCCTCACGCTCGAGCTCGACATCGACGGCGAAACGATCAACCGCTGCTACACGATCTCGTCGTCGCCGGCGCGGCCGCACACGGTGTCGATCACGGTCAAGCGCGTGCCGGGCGGCAAGGTGTCGAACTGGCTGCACGACAACCTGCAGCCGGGCGCATCGGTGCGGGTGCTCGGCCCGGCCGGCGAATTCACGTGCGCGCGGCATCCGGCGCGCAAGTACCTGTTCCTGTCGGCCGGCTCGGGCGTCACGCCGCTGATGTCGATGAGCCGCGCACACCATGATCTCGCGGAAGACCGCGACATCCTGTTCGTGCACAGCGCGCGTACGCCGGACGACATCATCTTCGCGCGCGAACTCGACCTGATCGCGTCGAATCACACGAATTTCCGCACGTCGTTCGTCGTCGAGCGCGTCGGCGCGCGCACGAACTGGCCGGGCGTCACGGGCTTCCTGACGCTGCCGCTGCTGAAGCTGATCGCACCGGATTTCATGGAGCGCGAAATCTTCACGTGCGGCCCCGCGCCGTACATGAAGGCCGTGCGCGACCTGCTCGACGAAGTCGGTTTCGATCGCAAGCAGTATCACGAGGAGAGCTTCTCGTTCGAAACGCTCGCGCAGACCGCGAGCGACGAGCTGCTCGCCGATCTCGCGCCGCCGGCCGAAGGCGGCGACGCCGGGACGAAGCAGTACACGGTCAGCTTCGCGAAGAGCAACCGCGAGATCGCGTGCGGCTCGGAGCAGCATGTGCTCGACGCGGCGCGCCAGTCGGGCGTGCGGCTGCCGGCCTCGTGCACGCAGGGCATGTGCGGCACCTGCAAGGTGAAGCTCGTGTCGGGGCAGGTCGAGATGAAACACAACGGCGGTATCCGCCAACGCGAGATCGATCAGGGCATGGTGCTGCTGTGCTGCAGCAAGCCGCTGTCCGATCTCGTGATCGACAAGTAGTCAAATCGCGCCATCGGCTGTCCGGACGCGTCGCGTCCGGACAAGCATCCGTCGGAAAACAACGATACCGCGGATTTGTGGTTGAAGAACCTAGAGAGGCAACGCGCGCAGGCGCATATCAAGGAGATCGACCATGAAGTTGTTCGGAAAACTGTTGTGGACCGGCGCACTGTCGGCGATGGTGGCACTGAGCGCATCCGCGCTTGCCGATACGAAGCCGACGCTGAAGATCGGCTATGTCGAAGGCTGGGACGACAGCGTCGCGACGTCGAACGTCGCGGCCCGCGTCATCGAGAAGAAGCTCGGCTACCAGGTCCAGCTCGTGCCGGTCGCTGCCGGGATCATGTGGCAGGGCGTCGCGCGCGGCGATCTCGACGCGACGCTGTCCGCATGGCTGCCGGTCACGCACGGCTCGTACTGGGATGAGTACAAGGCCAAGGTCGTCGACCTCGGCGCGAATTTCCCGGATGCGAAGATCGGCCTGATCGTGCCCGCGTACGTGAAGGCGAAGAGCATCGACGATCTGAACGCGGAGAAGGCCAGTTTCGGCGGCCGGATCGTCGGCATCGACGCGGGCGCCGGCGTGATGCGCAAGACCGACGAAGCGATCAAGAGCTACGGGCTGAACTACACGCTGATGCCGAGCTCGGGCAGCGCGATGACGGCCGAGCTGTCGCGTTCGGTCAACGCGAACAAGCCGGTCATCGTGACCGGATGGGCGCCGCACTGGATGTTCGCGAAGTGGAAGCTGCGCTTCCTCGAGGATCCGAAGAAGGTGTTCGGTGGCGCGGAGCACGTCGACAGCGTCGCGAATCCGGGCCTCGAAACGAAGGCCAAGCCGGTCGTCGCGTTCCTGAAGAAATTCCAGTGGAAGCCGGGTGAAATCGACAGCGTGATGCTGGCGATCCAGAACGGTTCGAAGCCGGAAGCGGCCGCCGACGCGTGGATCGCGGCGCATGCCGACCGCGTGAATTCGTGGACGGAAGGCGCACAGTAAGCACCAAGATCTTTGTCATACGAAGCACCATAAAAAATACGCCGGGAATGGCATGCAGGAATCCGAAATAATCGTGAATTCATGCAGCCATATCCCGGTTTTCTTTTACTGATTCTGCAAAAAAGTGCTTAAGTTGTTACACTATGGCCCTTGTGCAGAGTCATCACAGGAGGATATGGATGAGTCAAGCAGGACTGCGTGCGAACCGCACCAGTGATGTTGAGGAAACGATCTCACATGATTCGACGGGCCATACGCTGCATCGTGGCCTGACTTGGAAAGACGCATTCTGGGTAACGAGCGGCGTGCCGGCAGGCGTGCTGTTCACGATCGGCGGCGTATGCGCGACGATCGGCCAGCCCGCGTGGGCGATCTGGATCGCCGCGATCACGATGGGGCTGATCCAAAGCGCGACTTATGCGGAAATATCGGGGCTATTTCCTCATAAATCGGGCGGCGCGTCGGTGTATGGCGCGATCGGCTGGGTCCGTTACAGCAAGCTGATTGCCCCGGTTTCCGTGTGGTGCAACTGGCTCGCGTGGTCGCCGATGCTTGCGCTCGGCTGCGGCCTCGCGGCGAGCTATGCACTCACGAGTCTCTTCCCCGCCGACGCGGCGGTGCTGCACTGGCAGCTCAAGTTAGCGGACCTGAGCTTTATCAAGCCTGGTCTGTCCCTGCGGATCAACGCGACGTTCATCATCGCGACGATCCTGCTTCTCATCACGTTCAAGCTTCAGCATAGCGGTGCATCGAAGGCCGCGCGCACGCAGCGCATCCTCGGCATCGCGTCGCTCACGCCGCTGTTGATCGTCGGCATCGTGCCGTTCGTCACCGGTGACGTACCGATGTCGAACCTGCTCCCGCTGCTGCCGCTCGGTCACGACGCGCAAGGCAATCTCACGGCCGCGACCTTCGGTTCGTGGAACGGGCAGGGCGTGACGATGGCGCTCGGTGCGATGTTCATGGCCGGCTGGGCGTCGTACGGCTTCGAGACGGCTGTCTGCTACACGCGCGAATTCCGCGATCCGCGCCGTGACACCGCGAAGGCGATCTTCTGGTCGGGTGCGCTGTGTCTCGTCGTGATGACGCTCGTGCCGCTGGCGTTCCAGGGTGCACTCGGCACGCAGGCGATGCTCGATCCGGCGATCGGCGACGGCACCGGCGTCGCGGCCGCGATGGCGAAGATCGTCGGCGGCGGCGCGTGGGTCGCGAATGCGGTCGTCGTGATGCTGATGCTGTCGATCCTGCTGATCGTGATGACGTCGATGATGGGCTCGTCGCGCACGCTGTACCAGGCATCGGTGGACGGCTGGCTGCCGAAGTACCTGTCGCACGTGAACGAGCACGGCTCGCCCACGCGCGCGATGTGGACCGATCTCGGCTTCAACCTCGTGTTGCTGATGATGTCGGACTACATGACGGTGCTGTCGATCTCGAATGTCTGCTACATGCTGTTCGTATTCCTGAATCTTCAGTCGGGCTGGATCCACCGGATGGATCGCGGCAACTGGGATCGGCCGTTCCGCTGCCCGACATGGCTGCTCGTCGGCGGCGCGATCTGCGGCTATGCGAACCTCGTGTATGTCGGCGCGGGTGCGAACCTGCAGGGCGAGGGCACGCTGCGTAATGGCCTGATCGCGATGCTGCTGATCGTGCCGGTATTTCTCTATCGCCACTACTGGCAGGATCGCGGCCGGTTCCCGGCGCAGATGCAGCGCGACATGGAGCTCGAGGTGCCGAAGCGCAGCATGTGGCTGAATCTGATGCCTTACGCGGCGCTGATCGGCGCGGGGTTGACGATCTGGTTGTCGTATTACTTTGCGTGGGTGAAGTGAGCATCTGACACGTCGTTCGCCGGGAACGGATACCGCACACGGTCCCGGCGAGCACGACACGATGTCGCGCAGCATGAAGAAAGCCCGACCGGTCGCACGACCGGCCGGGCTTTCTTCATTCCGCGTCCGTGCGCTCAGCCGGCCGGCTCTGCGTCGCTGGCGCGCATGTCGTCGTCGAGGGTTCGCATGAAGCGCGTCGGCACCATCACGACCGGATGCGGCGTGGCGTCTCCGGCGTCGCCCGCATCGAGCAGCGCGAACGCTTCCGCGATCAGCCGCTGCACGTCCTGCCGCAGCATCGTGACGTCGAACGGCAGGCGCGCGGCGAACGGGTCCCAGTCGAAGCAGCCGACTGCCGTGCGCTGCCAGATGTCCCACGGCAGCTCCGACGCGAAACGCACGAGCCCTTCGAACGAGGTGATCGAGTTCGTCAGCATGCCGGCCGGCAGCCGGCCGAGCGTGTCGTAGCGCCGCGCAAGCGCCTCGCGCGCGGCTGCGGGCGCGTAGCCGCAGCGCTCGATCGCGTCGTGCGGCGGCGGCGGCAGGCCGCGCGCGGCGAACGCGTCGTGAAAGCCCGCGATCCGCATCTCGGTCGCATATTCGCCGGCGATGCCGCCGAGCAGGATCAGTTCGTCGGGCGCATTGCCGCGCGCGAGCATCTTGTCGATCAGCACGTCGGTCAGCGCCCGCGCGCCCGCGCGGTTGTCCGATACGACCGACGGCGCACCTGCTCCCGGCAGGTCGACGTTGATCGACGGGATGCCGGCCGCATCGCACAGCGCATTGAGCGGTGCCGGGTCGCGCACGCCGGCAATGAACAGCAGTTCGACACGCTGCGCGAGCAGCGTCTGCGTGACGTTCAGTTCGACGTCCGGGGCGCGCTGCGTGCCGACGACGATCGGGCACAGGCCGCGCCGGCGCGCCTCGTCCTCGAAGGTTTCGGCGAGCCCCGCGAAGAAGCGGTTGCGGTAGTGCGGAATGACCATGCCCGCCAGCCCCGAGCGCGACAGGCGCAGGCCGCGCGCGCTCAGGTTCACGTTGTAGCCGAGCGCCTTGGCGCTGTCGAGAATGCGCGTGGCCGTTTCCTCGCTGATCCGGTAGCGCGCCCAGTTGCCGTTCAGCACCATGCTGACCGTGGACGTGGACGAGCCGGTTGCTTTCGCGATGTCGTAGATCGTGGACTTGCGTCCGGTAGTCGTGCGGGCCATCTGCGTCGTCGCTCCCCTCGTGTGCGTTTTTGTGTCGATGATGCCGACGGTATGCGTTTCGGGACGCGATGCCCTATCAGGGTTTTCCCATGCTTTCCGTCGAAGCTAAATGGATTCAGCATACACGAAACGGTTTGCTGAATGGATTTAGCAACTGACCGCCATGCCGGGGCCCGGAAGCCCGGCGACGGTCGCCTTCGGATGGAGGAGACATGTCGGTGAATTTCTTGCGCAAGGTATGCGCGGGCGTGGCTGCATTCGCGCTCGCGACGGGCATCGCATCGGCGTCGCCGGACAAGCCCGTGATCGGGGTCGTCGTGAAGATCGGCGGCATTCCGTGGTTCAACGCGATGGACGCGGGCATCAGGAAGCGCGGCGAGCAACTCGGCGTGAAGGCGTTCATGGTCGGGCCGACCAGCGCGGACCCGGCGCTGCAGGTGCGTGCGATCGAGGACCTGATCGCGCAGAAGGTCGACGTGATCGGCGTGGTGCCGAACGATGCCGAGGTGCTCGAGCCGGTGCTGCAGCGCGCGCGGGCCGCAGGTATCAAGGTGATCACGCACGAATCGCCGAAGCAGAAGAACACCGACTGGAATTTCGAGCTGGCCTCCGCGAAGGGCTTCGGCGAGGCGTACGCGAAGAACCTCGCCGCGGCGGTGGGCGGCAAGGGCGAATACGCGGTGTTCGTCGGCTCGCTGACGGTGCCGCTGCATAACGCGTGGGCCGATGCCGCGATCGCGTATCTGAAGGCCAACTATCCGGACATGAAGCTCGTCGGCGATCGCTACGGCGTGGCCGAAGACGTGGACGCGTCGCGCAAGACCGCGCTCGACCTGATGCGCGCGCACCCGAACCTGAAGGCGATCCTGGCGTTCGGCAGCCAGGGGCCGATCGGCGCCGCGCGCGCGGTCGCCGAGAAGCAGGCGAAGGGCAAGATCGTGGTGCTCGGGCCGTTCTCCCCGGGGCAGGGCCGGCGGCTCGTGCACGACGGCGTGCTGAACGGCGGCTACATGTGGAACCCCGCGCAGGCCGGCGAGGTGTTCGTCACGCTTGGCACGATGCTCGCGAAGGGGCAGCCGGTCAAGGACGGCATGACGATTCCGGGGCTCGGCGTCGTGCATCCGGAAGGCCACAACCTGATCGTGAACCAGCTCGTCGAGCTGAACGCGAAAACCGTCGACGATCTCGCGAAGCAGGGGCTGTGAGCGGCATGCATGCGGGCGCAACGCGCCGCGCGATGAAGTCGTTCGGTTCTCCCGATGTTTCATAGCAGGCCGCACCGGAGCGTAGCGATGATGTCTGCCCATTCCCGTGAATCAGCGGCGTCCGGCCGGGCGAGCCCGCCGCCGGCCGCGTTCGCGGCCGACGCGCCGTTGCTCGAACTCGACAACGTGTCGAAGACGTTCGGTGGCGTGCAGGCGCTGCAGCAGGTGCGGTTCGACGTGATGCCGGGCGAAGTGCTGTGCCTGGCCGGCGAGAACGGCTGCGGCAAGAGCACCTTGATCAAGATCGTGAGCGGCGTCCATCGCCCGGAATCCGGCGCGGTGATGCGCTTCGACGGCAAGCCGGCCGGCGATCTCGATCCGGCGCGTGCGCGCGCGCTCGGTATCCAGGTGATCTGGCAGGATCTCGCGTTGTTCCCCGAGATGACGGTCGCCGAGAACATCGCGTTCGAGCAGAACCTCGGCGCGCGTCCACGGCTGGTCGACTACGGGCGGATGAAGGTCGCCGCGCGGCAGATTCTCGCGCGGCTCGGCGTCGAGCTCGATCTCGGCAGGCCGGTGCGTACGCTCACGATCGCACAGCGGCAGGTTGTCGCGATCGCGCGCGCGCTCGTCGCCCAGGCACGTCTCGTTTTCATGGACGAGCCGACCGCGTCGCTCAGCCATGCCGAGACGCAGGCGCTGCTCGCGATCGTGCGCCGCCTGTCGGCCGACGGCATCGCGGTGGTGTTCGTCAGCCATCGGCTCGCGGAAGTGCTCGACGTATGCGCGCGCGTGACGGTGCTGCGCGACGGCCGCTATGTCGGCACGTTTCCGACGGCGGGGATGACGCAGACGCGGCTCACCGAGCTGATGACGGGGCGCACTTTCGATTACGCGGTGCGCACGACCGACCTGTCGGCCGCGGCCGCGATGCTGCGTGTCGACGGGCTGTCGCGGCGCGGCGAATACGAGGCCGTGTCGTTCGAGGTGCGGCGCGGCGAGATCCTCGGCCTGACGGGGCGTCTCGGCGCGGGGCGCACCGAGCTTGCGCTGTCGCTGTTCGGGATGACGCGGCCAGACGCCGGCACGATCGCGCTCGACGGCCGGCGGCTGTCGCTGCGCTCCAATCGCGACGCGATTCGCGCGGGCATCGCGTACGTGTCGGAAGACCGCCTGCAACTGGGCCTCGTGCAGCCGCAATCGATCGGCGACAACACGGCGATCGCGGTGCTCGACGACCTGCTCGGTGCGGCCCGGCTGATTTCGCCGCGGCGGCGCGATGCGCTGATCCGCGACTGGGTCGCCCGGCTCGCGGTGAAGATCGGCGGCCCCGACGACGCGGTGTCGACGCTGTCGGGCGGCAACCAGCAGCGCATCGTGCTCGCGAAATGGCTCGCGACGCAGCCGAAGCTGCTGATCCTCGATTCGCCGACGGTCGGCGTCGACGTCGGCGCGCGTGCCGGCATCTTCGCGATCATTCACCGGCTCGCGGCGCAAGGCATGGCGATCGTGCTGATCTCCGACGAGATTCCCGAGGTGTACTTCAACTCGGATCGCATCCTGCACGTGCGCGACGGCCGTATCGTCGCCGAGTACGTACCGGGCGGCACGCCGATCGATCACATCGAGCGAGACGTCCATGCGTAAGCCCGGCATATTCGGCATCGGCTCGACCGAAGCTTGGCTGCTCGCGGTGATCGTCGCGATGGCGGTCGGCCTCGGCATCGCTACGCCGACCTTCCTGACGCTGTCCAACCTGTTCGACCTGCTCAACCAGAGCGCGGTCAACATCATCTTCGCGGTCGGGCTGCTGATCGTGCTGATCGCGGGCGGCATCGACATATCGTTCGCGGTCGGCGCATCGGTGGTGCAGTACCTCGCGGCGCTCACGCTCATGCGGCTCGGCGGCGGCAACTGGGCGCTCGGCTTCGCGGTCTCGGCCTGCTTCGGCATCCTGCTCGGCGCGGTGAACGCGACGATCATCTACCGGTTTCGCGTCGTGTCGATCGTCGCGACGATCGCGACCTTCAACATCTTCTTCGGCGGGCTGATGTTCGTGACGGGCGGCGTGTCGATCTACGACCTGCCCGACTGGTGGACGAATCGCGTCACGCTCGTGCAGGTCGATACGCCGGGCGGCGTCGCATCGCTTGCGCTGCCGGTCGCGGTGATGGCAGCGGCCGTCGTCGCGACGTGGTTCCTGCTGCGGCGCACGACGCTCGGCCGCCAGCTCTATGCGACCGGCGACAACCCGGAAGCCGCGCGGCGCGTCGGCATCGATCTCGCGACGATGCATTACGTCGCATACGGCTGGCTCGGGATGATGGCGGGCATCGCGGGCCTGATGCAGGCGCACTACGTGCAGGAGATCGTGCCGAACGCGCTGTACGGCCGCGAACTGGACGTGCTCGCGGCCGTCGTGCTCGGCGGCGCGCGACTCGGCGGCGGGCGTGGCACGGTGCTCGGCGCGATCCTCGGCATTCTGCTCGTGTCGATCACCGCGAACGGGCTCAACCTGCTCGGCGTGTCGCCGTACGCATTCAAGATGATCGTCGGCGCGGTCATCCTGGTCGCGATCACCGTGTCGAGCGACGGCGTCGCGCGGCTGGTCGGCTCGCGCTTCCTGTCGCCACGCGCGAGGACATGATCATGAGACACGCCGAATCCCGGCGCTTTCCGGCGCTGTCCGTTCCGGCCGACGTGGCCGGCCTGCTGGGTTTTCTCGCGTGCATCGTCGCGACGATGAGCGTCGCGTCCGACCGTTTCCTGACGGGCGGCACGTTTGCGTCGATCGCGTTCCAGCTGCCGGAGCTCGGCCTGTTCACGCTGGCGATGCTGATGCCGCTGGTGTCCGGCGGCTTCAACCTCGCCGTCACGTTCACCGCGAACATCGCGGGGCTCGCGATGGCGTGGGTGATCCAGTCGCACGGCGGCCCGGAGGCCGGCATCGCGGCGGTCGCGCTCGGCATCGCCGCGGCGCTCGCGACGGGCGCCGCGGCCGGCTGGCTGATCGGCGCGGTGATCGCGCATACGGGCGCGAGCCCGATCCTCGTGTCGCTGTCGGCGATGATCTTCCTGCGCGGTCTCGGCGAATTCCTGACGCGCGGCGGCGACATTTCCGGGTTTCCGCCGGTCGTCCGCTCGATGGGCAACGGGCTGTGGCTCGGCGTGCCGGCGCCGCTGTGGATCTTCGCGGGCTGCGCGCTGCTGTGGCACGTCGTGATGACGTATTCGCGGCTGGGCTTCGTCACGCGGATGATCGGCTCGAATGCGGAAGCGGCGCGCTACTCGGGCATCTCGACCACGCGGGCGATCACTCGCATCTACATGCTGTCGGGGCTGATGTGCGGCGTGGCCGGCGTCGTGATGCTGTCGCGCTTCAACTCGGTGCGGGTCGGTCATGGCGAAGCGTTCCTGCTGATCTCGGTGCTCGCCTGCTTTCTCGGGCGCGTCGATCCGTTCGGCGGCTTCGGTCGCGTCGCGCCGGTCGTGATCGCGCTCGTGATCCTGCAGGTGATCGCATCGGGCCTCAACCTGCTCGGCGCGAGCCAGCACCTCGCGACCGCGCTGTGGGGCGCGTTCCTGCTCGCGGTGATGCTGGTGCGCTGGGCATGGGCCCGGCATGCGTCGCGGCCGCGCAATCGCAATCGAATCGCGACGCCGGCGCTCGGCGGCCTCGAACCCTCTCAACGGAAGGAGACGAAATGAACAAGCTTGGCGTACATGCGCTGGTCTGGGAGGCCGGCTGGAGCCGCGACGCATGCGCGCGCGCAATCGCGAATACGGCCGAGACGGGCTTCGATTTCATCGAGGTGCCCGCGCTCGACCCCGATTCGATCGACGCCGCGTTCACGCGGCGCGAACTCGAACGGTACGGGCTCGGCATCACGTTCTCGCTCGGGCTCGATGCGCAATCCGACATTTCGAGCGGCGATGCGCAGAAGGCCGCGCGCGGCAAGCAGAAACTCGAGGCCGCGCTGCGTGTCGCGCGCGACTGCGGCGCGACGCACGTATGCGGGATCCTGTATTCGGCGTTCCAGAAGAATTTCACGCCGACGACGGCCGCCGGCGTCGCGATGTCCGCCGACATCCTCGCGCAGGTGGCGGACACGGCCGCGCAAAGCGGCATCACGCTCGGGCTCGAAGTCGTGAACCGCTACGAGTCGAACGTGCTCAACACCGCGTCGCAGGGTGTCGAGCTGTGCCGGCGCATCGGCCGGCCGAACGTGAAGGTGCATCTCGACACGTATCACATGCATATCGAGGAGTCGGACGTGACGTCGGCGATCCGCGACACCGGCGAGCAGCTCGGCTACGTGCACATCGGCGATTCGCATCGCGGGTATCTGGGGTCGGGCAACGTCGATTTCACCGCGGTGTTTCGTGCGTTGGTGTTCGGCGGCTATACGGGGCCGATTACGTTCGAGAGTTTTTCGTCGCGTGTCGTCGGCCAGCCGCTCGAAGGCATCCTCGCGATCTGGCGCAACCTGTGGGAAGACAGTCACGATCTCGCCGCGCACGCGCTGGCCTTTACGCGCGTGCAGCTCAAGTCCGCGCGCGAGGCGCTGAAGCAGGCCGAACGGAGCCGGTTGCCGTGAGCGGCGCGGTGACGGGCACGCAACGCATCGACTGAGAGGCGCTGGCTGATCCTCAACAACCTGTACCTGCGGCGCCGGGCGCAGCGAATCGGCACGGCGCTTTCGCGCGCGCCGTCGGCTTCCGCGTGACGGACGGTCGATCCCGCTTGCAGCGTACCGGCTTTACGAAAACACCACCGTCCGATCCCCGTTCAAAAACACCCGCCGCTCGATAAACGCCTTCACCGCGCGCGCAAGCGTGATGCTTTCGACGTCGCGCCCCACCGCCAGCAATTGCTCCGGACGCAGCGCGTGATCCACACGCTCGACGACCTGCTCGATGATCGGGCCTTCGTCGAGATCGTCGGTGACGAAGTGCGCCGTCGCGCCGATCAGTTTCACGCCGCGCGCATGCGCCTGGTGATACGGCTTCGCGCCCTTGAAGCCGGGCAGGAACGAGTGATGGATGTTGATCGCGCGGTTCGCGAGCTTCGCGCTCGTCTCCTGCGACAGCACCTGCATGTAGCGCGCGAGGATCACGAGTTCGGCGCCGCTCGATTCGAAGAAGTCGAGCCACTGCGCTTCCTGCTGCGCCTTCGTGTCGGCCGTGATCGGGAAGTGCCGGAACGGCAGCCCGTGCTGCGCGGCCATCGGCTCGAAATCGGGGTGGTTCGACACGATGCCGACGATGTCCATCTTCAGTTCGCCCATCCGCCAGCGGAACAGCAGGTCCGCGAGGCAGTGCTCGAGCTTCGACACCATGATCAGCACCTTCGGCCGCGCGTTCACGTCGTGGATCGCCCATTGCATGTCGCCGCCGAGGCCGGCCGCGATCGGCGCGAACTCCTGGCGCAGCGCGTCGATCTGCAGCGTTTCATCCGTCGGATGAAAGACGCAGCGCACGAAGAAGCGGTTGCTGAGATCGTCGTCGAACACGTTCAGCGCATCGACATAGCAGCGATGGCGATCGAGAAAGCCGACGACGGCGGCGACCTGGCCGGCCGCGCTCGAGCACGACAGTGTCAGGACGAATTGATCGGGGCGGTGCTCGGCGGTCATGAGAATCCTCGGATGGCATGGGGCGCACGGCCGTGCGGCAGCGCACCAAAGCGCCGCGCCGCGCGGGTTGCGGGAGACTCAAGTAAATCAGGACGATTTTGGGGAGGATAGAACCAACGCGCCGTGTGGCTGGTATCGGCGCGCCAGCGCGCGGGGGGCAGGCGCGCTTCGTCAGGCGCTTGCGCACGCATCGAGCAGCCAGCGCCGGAACACGTGGGTCGCGTCCGGCTCGGGCCGCTGCGGCGGCCGCACCAGGAAGTAGCCGCGCGACGTGACGACGGGCGCGTCGACGAGCTTCACGAGCTGGCCGGACGCGACAAGCTCGTCGACGAGCGGCGACCAGCCGAGCGCGACGCCTTCGCCGAGCAGCGCTGCGTGGATCACGAGCGCGTAGCTGTTGAAGGTCACGCCGCGCGCGGCGGCCGCCATGTCGAGGCCGTGCGCGTCGAACCAGCCGGACCACGACAGCCAACGCTCGGGGCGCGTCGGCTGCACGTGCAGCAGCGGCAGCGCGAGCAGTTGGTCGGCCCGCGCGACGTGCGGATGCGCGTCGCGGAACGCGGGCGAGCACACGGGCGTGACGGATTCCGGAAAGAGCCGCGCGGCCGTGCACGACGGCCAGTGGCCGTCGCCGAACAGGATCGCGATGTCGCCGTGGTCGCGCTGCGCATCGTAATCCTGTGACGTGACGACGCGCACGTCGACATCCGGCATCACGCGCTTCAGGCCCGCCAGGCGCGGCATCAGCCAGTAGGTCGCGAAGCCGAAGTCGGTGACGATCGTGAGCGCACCGTGCTCGCGGCGCGCGCGCAGCGTCGCGGTGGCGCCGCGCAGCGTGTCGAGGCTCAGCCGCACGGCTTCGTACAGGCACTGGCCGTCGGCTGTCAGCGTGACGCCGCGCGGGCTGCGCTCGAACAGCGGCACACCGAGTTCGGCCTCGAGCTGGAACACCTGCTGGCTCACGGCCGGCTGCGTCGAGCCGAGCTCGCGCGCGGCGGCCGTGAAGCTCGCGAGCCGGGCGGCCGATTCGAACGCGCGCAGCGCCTGCATCGACGGTAACGGTTCGGATTTCGACATAAGTCCTTCTAATGGCCCCATAAGGGCAGGACGCCTTCCCGCCCGGATTCGGGCGGGCGATAGTGCATCTGACGGTACGGCAGACGCGCTTCACGGCCGCCGCGCCAGGCCTTTCCGCGATTCTAGCCAGTCGCGGCGGGCATGCGCGGCACTTTCTTCGGGCCGCCTCCGTCATGCCGGACGTCTCGCCGCCAAAGCGGCGTGCCGTTCCATTCGAACACCGATTTCCCCACGACCGCCGATGACGAACCCGACACCCAACATCCTGATCCTGATGGCCGACCAGCTCACGCCGTTCGCGCTGCCGGCATACGGCAACCGCGTCGCGCGCACGCCGACGCTCGACCGGCTCGCCTCGCAAGGCGTGGTGTTCGACGCCGCGTATTGCGCGAGCCCGCTGTGCGCGCCGTCCCGTTTCTCGCTGCTGACCGGCAAGCTGCCGTCGGGGATCGGCGCCTACGATAACGCCGCCGAATTGCCGGCGCAAACGCTGACGTTCGCGCACTACCTGCGCGCGGGCGGCTACCGGACGATGCTGTCCGGCAAGATGCATTTCTGCGGGCCCGACCAGTTGCACGGCTTCGAGGAGCGGCTCACGACCGACATCTATCCGGCCGATTTCGGCTGGGTGCCCGACTGGGACAACCCGGCGGAGCGGCCGAGCTGGTATCACAACATGAGCTCGGTGCTCGACGCGGGCCCGTGCGTGCGCACGAACCAGCTCGATTTCGACGACGAAGTCACGTTCGCCGCGAAGCAGAAGCTGTACGACGTCGCGCGCGAGCGCGCGGCCGGGCATGACGCGCGGCCGTTCTGCATGGTCGTGTCACTGACCCATCCGCACGACCCGTATGCGATCACGCGCGAATACTGGGATCTGTATCGCGACGACGAGATCGACATGCCGGCCGTGCGGCTCGATGCAGCGGACAGCGACCCGCATTCGCAGCGGCTGCGCTTCGTCTGCGAGAACGACCGCACGCCGCCGACCGACGCGCAGATCCGCGCCGCGCGCCGCGCGTACTACGGCGCAACCTCCTACGTCGACGCACAGTTCGGCAGCGTGCTGGCCGCGCTCGAGCAGTGCGGGTTCGCCGACGACACGATCGTGATCGTCACGTCCGACCACGGCGACATGCTCGGCGAGCGCGGGCTCTGGTACAAGATGACGTTCTTCGAAGGCGGCTGCCGCGTGCCGCTGATCGTCCATGCGCCGGGCCGCTTCGGCGCCGCGCGCGTGCGCGGGCCGGTGTCGCACGTCGACCTGCTGCCGACGCTCGTCGACCTGGCCGGCGCCGCGCCCGCTGGCGGCTGGCCCGACCCGGTCGACGGCGCGAGCCTCGTGCCGCACCTGCACGGCACGCCCGCGCACGATGTCGCGCTCGGCGAATACCTGGCGGAAGGCGCGGTCGCGCCGGTCGTGATGATCCGCCGCGGCGACTGGAAGTACGTGCATTGCCCGGCCGATCCCGACCAGCTCTACAACCTCGCCGACGATCCGCGCGAACTCACGAATCTCTCCGGCTCGCCGGAAGCCGCCGACGTGCTCGCGGCGTTCCGCGTTGAAGCCGCGCAGCGCTGGAACCTGCCCGAGCTGGACCGGCAGGTGCGCGCGAGCCAGCGGCGCCGGCGCTTCCATTACGCGGCGGCGACGCAGGGCCGCATCCACGCGTGGGACTGGCAGCCGTTCACCGACGCGAGCCAGCGTTACATGCGCAATCACATCGAACTCGACACGCTCGAGGCGATGGCGCGTTTTCCGCGGGTCGGGCGCTGAGCGCTCCGCATCGCGATCATTGACGAACGACGGAGGAAGCTGGCGATGGAACCGCAATGCAATGCAGCAATCCGGATCGGCGCGGCGCTCGCCGCGGCCGCCTGCTTGATGACGATGCAGGGCGCGCATGCGGCCGACCCGCAGACGTGCAGCGACGTGAAAATGGCGGCGCCAGGCTGGACCGACATCGACGCGACGAATGCGATGGCGGGCGTCGTGCTGAAGGCGCTCGGCTATCGGCAGGACGTGGCGAACCTGTCCGTGCCGATCACGTACCAGGGGCTCAAGAAAGGGCAGGTCGACGTGTTCCTCGGCAACTGGATGCCCGCGCAGGCGCCGCTCGTGAAGCCGTTCGTCGATGACAAATCGATCGACGTGCTGCACGCGAACCTGAGCGGCGCGAAGTTCACGCTTGCGGTGCCCGACTACGTCGCGGCCGCGGGCGTGCATACGTTCGCCGATCTCGCGCGCCATGCAGACCGCTTCGGCGGCAAGATCTACGGGATCGAGCCCGGCGCGCCCGCGAACCAGAACATCAAGCGGATGCTGTCCGACCACGCGCTCGGTACGGCGAACTGGTCGCTCGTCGAATCGAGCGAGACGGGCATGCTCACGCAGGTCGAGCGCGCGGTGCGCGACAAGCGCTGGATCGTGTTTCTCGCGTGGGAGCCGCATTTGATGAACACGAAGTTCCATCTGACCTACCTGTCGGGCGGCGATGCGTACTTCGGCCCGAACTACGGCGGCGCGACGGTCAACACGGTCACGCGCGCCGGGTTTGCCGGCCAGTGCGCGAACCTTGCGCGGCTGTTCCGGCAGATGACGTTCTCCGTCGACGTCGAGAACCGGATGATCGCCGACATGCTCGATAACAAAACGTCGCCCGCGCTCGCGGCGCAACACGCGCTGAAGGCCGACCCGGCGCTGGTCGCCGGCTGGCTGGACGGCGTGACGACGGCCGCCGGCGCACCGGGCCTGCCGGCCGTGCGAGCGGCCCTCGACGGCCGCTGACCCCGCCTCCGGGCGGCCGGTTTTTGCCGTGCCGCCCGTCTACGTGTTTTCCCGACCCGTCGCATCGTGACCATTTAGTGTCGCCTTCAGACGGGTGACCCGAAATATGGGTTTGTATTTTTCGGCAATGGCTGCGTTATTGCGAAAAACGAAATACCGAAGCCAGCGGGCGTACTGAATTCGAATCCACCGGCGTATCGCGGCAGGCGCCGGGACGAGATTCTTTCCATCGAATGGTTCAGGGAGGGTGGTCGATAATGAAGCACACGAAAGTCGCCGTAGCCGCCGCGCTTGCATGCGCGGCCTGTATTCCCGCCATTGGCCATGCGCAGAGCAGCGTGACGCTGTACGGGATTCTCGACGCGGGCATCACGTACGTGAACAACACCGGCGGCTCGCACGTGGTCAAGTTCGACGACGGCGTCTCGTACGGAAACCGCTTCGGCCTGAAGGGCACGGAAGACCTGGGCGGCGGCCTGAAGGCCGTGTTCGCCCTCGAGAGCGGCTTCCACCTCGGCAACGGGCAGCTCGGCTTCGGCGGCGCGGAGTTCGGCCGGCAGGCGTATGTCGGCCTGCAGAACGACTGGGGCACGCTGTCGTTCGGCAACCAGCTCGACATCACGAACGAACTCGTGTCGATCTACAACATCTCGGCGTGGGGCAGCGGTTATGCGATCCACCAGGGCGACTTCGACCGCTTCAACGGCGACCGCCTGCCGAATTCGGTGAAGTTCCTGTCGAACGACCTCAGCGGCTTCAAGTTCGGCGCGATGTACTCGTTCGGCAACGTCGCGGGCAATTTCCACCGCAACAGCGCATGGAGCGCGGGCGCGAGCTTCACGAAGGGCGATTTCTCGATCGGCGCCGCGTACACGCGCCTGAACAACCCGAACGGCATCTATGCGTTCGACCCGTACGCGATGATCGGCACGCACACGTTCCTCGGCCAGCAGACCGTCACCGTCGATCCGGCGACCGGCGCGCGCACCGACTTGTTCGCGAACACGCCGATGGACGTCGACAGCCAGGGCACGTTCGGCATCGGCTCGAGCTACACGATCGGCAAGCTGACGCTCGACGCCAACTTCTCGTACACGACGATCAAGGGTTTCGGCCAGTCGTCGCACATGCAGGTGTATGAAGGCGGCGGCTTGTACCAGTTCACGCCGGCGCTGAGCCTGATCGCGGGCTACCAGCATACGCGTTTCGAAGGCCATCACTGGAACCAGGGCACGGCGGGCCTGCACTACCTGCTGTCGAAGCGCACCGACGTATATATCTCCGGCGATTACCTGCGCGCGTCGCACGGCGTCGATGCGGTGGTCGGCTACAGCTTTACGCCGTCGACGACGCAGACGCAGGCCGACGTGCGGATCGGGATGCGGCATTCGTTCTGAGCGGGGTGGTTTGGAGCAGCGACGTCTTCAGCGAGGTCTCTCTTTGGCGCGAACTGCGGTTCGCGCTTTTTTTTTTTGCGGATTTCCGGGGATGTCGCTGTTCGACCCTTCGCGGTCAGCCAGGCATTTATGCGCGGACGGCTCAAACATGTGCCATACCCGCCATTAGGCAATATTTGCACTGCCCTTTCCCGCTCTTCCCACCAACGCTACCGCCGATTTGGTGTTACCCCGCGCGATGTATCGCAACACTTCAGCCAGTCAAGTGCTTGATCGGAGTTCCGATAATCAGCAACCCGAAGAGCGCCTCTAGTTGTCGCTCCAACTGATCCGGTTTAGCGTGCGCCAATGCGGCCATCTCGACGACCTGTCGCATGACTTGGAAGCCGGCAATGACGGCTAGAAACATCGCGGCCCGCTGCGAGGTTTCTTCGCCGGGCAGCAGCTCAGATAACGGTCGGGCAAAGTGCGTTTCAAACTTCCTGCGCAGAATGGCTGTGGCCTGCCCATTGTTGGCCGATCGCAGCATGATGAGAAACCCGTCCATCGACGTGCTGTCCGGTGCCGTCTTCGCCACAAGCGCGGCAGCAACATCGCGGCATAGCGTCGATACGTCAGACGCGTTCGTCATCACTTCCCGCGTGAGGATGCCCGGAGCCGAAAGAACCAGGTCGACTACCTCCTCGAACAGCTGTTCCTTGGACCCGAAATAACGATTCACGAGCATCGCGGTGACTCCCGCGTTCTCAGCGATCTCGCGTACACCGACATCGTAGCCCGATTGCGTAAATGCCTGTCGCGCGGATGCGAGGATCGCCTCGCGGGTAGCCGCGCCTTTTTTGCCCAGCGTCTTCATTAATTAAACACCTGTAGATTTTTTGAGCATGGAAGTATACGATTGTATAAATTTAATGTGATCAGGGAAACACTCATGGATCTGAATCTGAGCGGAAAGCGCGTGCTGGTGACGGGATCGACGGCCGGACTAGGTGAGGCGATTGCCAAGTTGCTGGCTGCGGAGGGTGCAACAGTGGTTGTGCATGGCCGCAGCAGTGATCGTGCAGAGGCGGTCGCGGCAGCGATCACAGTGGCAGGCGGCCATGCCGAAGTCGCGCTGGGCGATCTGGCAACCGATGCAGGCGCCAATGCCGTGGTTGCCAAGGCGACCGAAGGTGGAACCATCGACATACTGGTCAATAACGCTGGCTATTATCACCATCTGAACTGGCGCACTGCCTTACCCGACAAGTGGATGGAGACCTATGAGGTCAACGTCCTGTCCGCCGTGCGCATGATTCAGCGGCTGGTGCCAGCCATGCGCGAGCGCGGGTGGGGCCGCGTGATTCAGATCGGCGGCGGACTCGCCGGTCAGCCGGTCTCGATGCAGCCTGACTACAACGCCTCGCTTGCCGCTAGGCACAACCTAGCTGTTTCGCTGGCGCGCGACCTCAAGGACTCCGGCGTGACCTCGAATGTTGTGGCACCCGGCGTGATTCTCGTGCCGGCCGTCAGGGAACTGCTCGAGAACATCGCTCCGCAGCACGGATGGGGTCAGACGTGGGAGGAGATTGAGCGCGGCTGCGTTCGCGACATGGTGCCCAACGACGTCGGCCGCCTTGGCCGTCCTGAAGAGATCGCGGCGGCGGTTGCTTATCTCGCAAGCCCATATGCCGACTACGTGAGCGGCGCCACGATCCGCGTCGATGGTGGCACGATCCGCTCTGCGTTCTGATCGGACATACAGAGAGTGCGATCATGGCTGGCAATCCGAGAACTCCTGCGAGGCGAAGGAGCGCTAACGGTCGGAAATCCGTCGTTTAAATGTCCGAGGCAGCAACCGGGTGTGTGACGGCAATTGGCCGATCCCCGACAGCCTGCCCCGCGTTCCCCGGAAATCCACGACGAACTTCTTTTTTGCCGTGCGGGACGGGTGCGCCGGTGTAGTGCACTCCTGCCTCGGCCGATCGAACGGCCGTTTGCCGTGATTGGCATATCATCGCGATTTGGCCGCGTCTGCGCTGTCCAGCCGACCGTCTCCACGACCGGGGACCGATATCGCGTCGCGATGGGCAAGTCGTTGCGCAAGCACGCACATGCGCAGGTAGCCGCTCGTTGAGCGGTTGCGTCACGCACTGCCGATCGCCGAGACCCCGATGACCGCCCACTTACCCGAACCCGCTCCTTCCTCCCCGTTACCCGCGAACCTGTTCCGTCACGCACCGTTCCAGCGCTTCTGGGGCACACGCGTGATGTCGTCGCTGGCTTTCCAGATCCTGTCGGTCGCAATCGGCTGGTATGTGTACGCGCTCACGCACAGCGCGTTCGCACTCGGTCTCGTCGGCCTCGCTCAGTTCGTGCCGATGTTCGCGCTGACGCTCGTCGTCGGGCAGGTGGCCGACCGCTACGACCGCCGGCGCATCGCGACGATCTGCCAGGGCGTGGAGGCGCTGGCTGCCGGCGTGTTCCTGCTCGGCGCCGTGCAAGGGTGGCTGGCCGCGCCGGTCGTGTATGCGCTCGCGGCGATCGTCGGCACGGCCCGCGCGTTCGAGTCGCCGTCGGTGTCGTCGCTGCTGCCGGCCGTCGTGCCTCGCACCGACCTGCCGCGCGCGACCGCGCTGTCGACGTCCGCGAACCAGGCCGCGCAGATCCTCGGGCCCGCGTTCGGCGGTCTGCTCTACGGTGTCGGTGCGCCCGCCGCGTTCGGCACAAGCGTCGTGGCATTCGCGATCGCGGCGGTGCTGAGCGGCACGATTCCGTTGCGCAGCGCGCCGCCTGCACGCGAGCCGGTCACGCTGCGTTCGGTGTTTTCGGGGATCGCGTTCATTCGGCGCGAACCGGCGATCCTCGGCGCGCTGTCGCTCGACCTGTTCGCGGTGCTGTTCGGCGGCGCGACCGCGCTGCTGCCGATCTACGCGCGCGACATTCTGCAAGTCGGGCCGTGGGGGCTCGGCGCATTGCGCGCGGCGCCCGCGGTCGGCGCGCTCGCGGGCACGCTGTGGCTTACGCGTTTCCCGTTGAAAGGGCGGCCGGGCCGCGCGATGTTCGGCGGCGTGATCGCGTTCGGCATCGCGACGATCGTGTTCGGGCTGTCGCGGCACTTCGCGCTGTCACTCGTTGCGCTGGCCGCGCTGGGCGCATCGGACGTGGTCAGTGTCGTCGTGCGCCTGTCGCTCGTGCAGCTTCGTACGCCAGACGACATGCTCGGGCGCGTGAGCGCAGTCAATTCGCTGTTCATCGGCACGTCGAACCAGCTCGGTGAATTCGAATCGGGCGTGACGGCCGCATGGTGGGGTGCGCCGACGGCAATCGTCGTCGGCGGTGCTGCGACGATTGCCGTCGCGCTCGCGTGGATGCGGCTGTTTCCGCAGCTCACGAACATGAAGTCGCTCGAGCGCGACGTGTGATGGGCGTCACGCGTCCTGCGTCACACGCACGGCCGTGCCATAGCAGATCACTTCCGTGACGCCCGACCCGATCTCGGTCGAGTCGTAGCGCATTGCGACGACTGCGTTCGCGCCGAGTTTGCGCGCATCGGCGAGCATCTTGTCGAATGCCTGCTGGCGGGCTTTCTCGCACAGCGACGTGTAGAGCGTGATGTTGCCGCCGAAGATCGTCTGCAGCGATGCGCCGAACGAGCCGACGATCGAGCGCGAACGCACGATGATGCCCTGTGCGACGCCGAGCGAGCGAACGGTCGTATGGCCGGGCAGGTCGAATGCGGTCGTGACGCGAGCGGGCGACAGATCGTCGACGGAGCGGGTGGTGTCGGTCATGGGGGGAAGCGTGTAGCGGAGTGGGCGAGTGACGATTCTATCCGGATGAGCACGCGTTCGCGATTCGACGGGAGTCAATCGTGCGGCGGGGGTGACGCACGATGCCGGCGGCGGACCCTTCGTGAAGGACGCGTGTGCGAACCGCGAGCACATGCGTCCTTCGTTTCCGGATCGACGAACGACTTGACCGCCTGCCGTCAGGGCTTCGCGACTACGGAGCCATCCCCGCCAAGATCAACCGCATAGGCCAGCGCCAGCTTGCCGAACTTCAGCGCGTGGTTTGCCTGGCGATCCGAGTTCTCCAGCGTGTCGTTCACGGTATGGATATACGGGCTGTCGTTCTGGTCGGCCTCGAACGGGAACGACGCCGGATAGCCCTGCGCATTCCACGACGCATGATCCGAGCACGCATACCCGCACTGCGACGTGCCGATCGCGAGTTCCGGCAGGTAGGTCTTCGCCAGATTCGTCAGGTAGGTGTTCTGCGACGCGTTCGTGTAATCGGTGATCAGGTAGATATCCTTCGGATCGCCCTTGTAGTTCGTCATGTCGAGCTGCAAAACGCCGACCACGTTCGCATTCTGCGCGCGGAACTGTTTCGCGATCGCCTTCGAGCCGAGCAGGCCGGCTTCTTCTGCCGCGTATCCGACAAACTTGATCGTCCGCTTCGGCCGGTAGTTGTTCGCGAGCAGCACGCGCAGCGCTTCGGTGAGGCTCGCGATGCCCGACGCATCGTCGTCCGCGCCGGGCGAGCGCGTGTTCTCCGTCGTGCGGCCGACGGTCGAATCGAGGTGGCCGCCCAGCACGACGGTGCCCGCGGCCGGATCGCTGCCGCGGATCGTCAGGATCACGGATTTCTGCGGAAAGCCCGTGTGCGCGAACTGTTCGACGGTGATGTCGGCGCGCGAGCCCGCCAGTTGCTTCCACTGCAGCGCGAGCCAGTCCGATGCGGCAACGCCGTGCGACGTCGTGTAGTAGCGGTTCGTGAAGCCGGACAGCGACGTGATCGTGCCGACGATGTTACTGGCCTGCAGTTGCTGGATCCAGGTGCCGATCTGCGGTGCGTTCGACACCTTGTACGCGGGTGCCGCGGCCTGCTTCGCGAGCGCCGGCGGCAATGGCTGCAGCGCGTGGCGCGCTTCGTCGAACGAGTCGTGCACGACATAGCCGGGCCCGTGGCCGCGCGTATGGTGGACGGCATGCGCCAGCTCGCCGAGTCGTGAATCGTCGATCTCGACGACGTGCACGGTTTCGCGGCGCGCGACGCCGTCGGCCGTCTTGCCGGTATCGACCGTCGTGCTGTACTGCGCGGTCGCGCTTGCGTCGATGCGTTGAAGCTGGCGGAACGCCGCATCGCCGAGCGTGATCCATACGGGTGCCGCATGCGCGGCGGCGGTCAACAGCATGCCGCCCAGTGCGGCGCTCAGATGGGTAAGTTTCAGAGTAGGCATGTTCGATCTCGCGAGGGTAACGATGTCGAGGAAGAGGGCGCGCCGCAGGTCGTGCGATGCGCCCCCGCCTGCTGCGGAATTACGATTTCTGCGGCACGGTCACGCCGTACGTGCAGCTCTTGTTGTACGCGTTGCCGATCGCCGTGAGTTGCGCGCTGCTGTAGCCGAGCGCGGCCGCGGCCGTCAGCACGGCCTGAGCGGCGGCCTTCTGGTTGGTCGAGCCGTTGGTCATCGACAGCCCCTTCAGGAACGCCTTGTCCATCGCCTGCGCGCCGATCGCGTCGCGTGCGACGAGGTTGCACGATGCCCAGTACTGGCCGGCCGTGTGGATCTCGGCACCGCGCGCCTGCGCATAGGTGCGCCCGACGTTCCAGTTGGTCACGCGGCCGCCCCAGTACTCGTTGTGGCCGTCCCAGTTGAAGACCCAGTTGTACTGCGCATCCGACGGGCTCCACTGGTTGAAGTCGCGGCTGTACGCGGCGGCGAGATAGTCGCCGGTGCCTTCGGACAGCCCCTCCTGCTGCGACAGGCCGCCGTTGGTCACCCAGTCGTGGATGCCGTGGCCGAGTTCGTGGATCACGACGTCCGCATCTTCCGCATCGTCGACGCCGCCTTGCCCGAAGGTCAGCCGGCCGCTGCTCGACGAGTACGACGAGTTGTCGTCGCCCGATTCGCCGTGCGGATCGTACTGCACGCCGCCCGTGTACTGGTACGGCAACGCCTTGATGCCGAGCGTCTGGTTCACGTAGCGCAGGAACGTGTCGATGTGGTAGTACGCGTTCACAGCCTCGAAATACAGGTTGCCGCGCGTGAACTCGAACGCGGGAGTCGACTGCAGCGGGCACGCGTTGTCGCGCGGCGCATCGAAATCGACGCACGCCGCATACGGGCCCGACAGCGCGTAGCGCGCGCCCAATTGCCCGAGATCCTTCAGCGTCACGCGCACGCGCGCGGCCGTGAGCTGGGTCGAATCGGCGTCGCTGCTGTCCTTGTAGCCGGTGCTGCCGTAGCTGCTTTTCGTCGGCGACAGCGGATCCGGGCGGAACACGAAGCCCGTGCCGTCGGTGGCATAGAACGCCTTGTCCTCGGCGCGCAGCACTTCGCCGCTGCCCGAGTCGATCAGCAGTTCCCAGTCGCCCTTCGGGCCGTCCTGCGGGCGGCCGCGCACCTTCCATGCGGTGTGCGTGCCGGCCTTGTCGACGAACGCGACGAGCTGCGCGTCGAGATTCGTGAAGCCGCTCACGCCGAGATACGCGCGCGCACGGTCGAGTGCCTGCTGCTGGTCGACGGCCTGCGACTTGCGCGACGTCGCGACCACGCCGTTGATCGTGTTGCTCGCAACGTACAGGATGCGGCCGTCCTTCGCGACAGTCACTGCGATGTCGCTGCCGTACACAGGCAGCCCGGCGGCCTGCTGCTGCAGGCGCACGACAGTGAAGTCGGCATCGTTGCGCTCCGACGTGACGACGAGGCTCGCGAGCGCGGCCGCGTCGAGCCCGAGCTGCGTCGCCTGAGTTGCGACGAAGTCGCGTGCGGTTGCAGCGGGCGTCGCGGCGGCCTTCTTCACGCGATACGCGGGGTTGTACAGCGTGACTGCGACGCCGTCCGCGCGGAACTGCCCGGCGGCCGTATCGGCTTTCGCGGCGGGCGGCGCGACGCCGCGCGTCAGGCTTTCGCGCAGGCTCGCTGCCTGCGGATTCGAGACCTTCGTATCGGCCGCGGCGGCGCCGACGATGCCGAAACCGAGCGCAAGGCTCAGGGCGAGCGGCAATGCTTTGCGTGATGTCTGCATACGTGATCCTCATCTCAACGGTTGGACACGCCCGCGCACTCGTGGCGCGCAGGCACGACACGGCCCGCGCGCCGGCTCGATGGAGCCGGTGCGGCGAAGCGGTGTTGGGAGCGTCGACTGACTAAGGAAACCTAAATGTCAGGTCGAGAAGAAACAGGCGGGAGCAGGGGTGAGGAAGCGAACGGCAGGCAGGTTCGGCGACGGCGAAGCGAGCATCGTCATGTCAGACCCCTCGGATCGATACTGATATCGGTTGGATATCGGCCGGCAGCCTTGCGCGGATCGACGTGCGTCGAATCCAGTCTCTCGTCTCGTTAGGCTGCCTATCTAATTGCGAGGTATGTTACAGAATATTTTCGGCGACATTGCAAATTATTTTCGACGATCGCTTCGGTCCGTCGATCGATCGCCGGCATTGTTCAGCGAGCGGCGGGAAACGCCGTCGGAACGCGCAATTCCGCGCAGGATTGTGATTAAAACCCGCGACGATCAGCGCGTCGCGCGCCGGTCGCTGCGCGGGCTCAAGCCGAACCGCGCGCGATACGTGCGCGAGAAATGCGACGGCGATTCGAATCCGCACGCGACGCACACCGATGTGATGCTCATGTCGGTCTGCTGCAGCAGTTCGCGCGCACGATCGAGGCGCAGGTTCAGGTAGAAATGCGTCGGCGTATCGTTCAGCGTCGCGCTGAACAGCCGTTCGAGCTGGCGTCGCGTGATCGATACGTCCTGCGCGAGCGCGTCGGAGCCGAGCGGATTTTCCATGTGCTGCTGCATCGTGCCGATCACCTGGATCAGCTTGCGGTTGTGCACGCCGTAGCGCGCGGCGATCTCGAGCCGCTGGCTGTCCGAGCGCTGCCGGATGCGGCTGACGACGAACTGCTCGGAGATCGCGGCCGCGAGATCGGCGCCGTGCCGGCGCCCGATCAGGTCGAGCATCATGTCGATCGACGCGGTGCCGCCCGCGCACGTGATGCGCCGGTCGTCGATCTCGAACAGCTCCTGCGTGGCGTTCAGGCCCGGATAGCGCTCGCGGAACGCGGCCAGCGCTTCCCAGTGCAGCGTCAGCGGCTGCGACGCGTCGAACAGCCCGGCTTCCGCGAGCACGAAGCTGCCCGTGTCGATGCCGCCGAGCGTCGCGCCGTGCCGGTGCTGGCGGCGCAGCCAGTCGCCGAGCGCGCGCGTGTAACACACGAGCGGATCGAAGCCCGCGACGACGAACACCGTATCGACCTGCGCGATGTCCGCGCACGCGGCTTCGGCGGCGACGGGGATGCCGTTGCTCGCGGCGACCGGCGCACCGTCGGCGCTGATCACGTGCCAGCGGTAAAGCTCGGTGCGGAAGCGGTTCGCGACGCGCAGCGGCTCGACCGCGGACATGAAGCCGAGCGCGGAGAAGCCGGGCAGCAGCAGGAAGTGGAAATCCTCGGGCATCGGGGCAGGGGATGGAATCCGGTGGTCGTCGCACATCGCACGGGATTGCGAACGGACGGGCACACGCCGCGGCCGGCTCGCAGGCGCCGAACAGTCAGTGGGAGATTATCGCGGGTTTTGCTCGTCTTCAGCGCGTTTTGCGGCGCGCCCCGACCGGCGCGCGGTGATCGACGGAAGTTCGCCGGAACGACTTCCCGAATGAAAAAAAACGCCAACCCGGCTGGGCTGGCGTTTCGCTTCGGGTATGACCGGTATCAGAACTGGTTCATCGTGTTGTCCTTACCCGCCGCCTTCAGCGCCGCTTCGCCGCTGAAATATTCCTTGTGGTCGTCGCCGATGTCCGAGCCGGACATGTTCTGGTGCTTCACGCAGGCGATGCCCTGACGGATTTCCTTGCGCTGCACGCCGGCCACATAACCCAGCATGCCCTGGTCGCCGAAGTATTCCTTGGCCAGGTTGTCGGTCGACAGCGCGGCGGTGTGGTACGTCGGCAGCGTGATCAGGTGGTGGAAGATACCGGCTTCGCGCGATGCATCTGCCTGGAACGTGCGGATCTTCTCGTCAGCGAGCGCCGCCAGTTCGGTCTGATCGTATTCCACGCTCATCAGCTGCGCGCGGTCGTATGCCGACACGTCCTTGCCCTCGGCCTTCATCGCGTCATACGCCTGCTGGCGGAAATTCAGCGTCCAGTTGAACGACGGGCTGTTGTTGTACACCAGCTTCGCGTTCGGGATGACCTTGCGAATCTCGCTGACCATGCCGCCGATCTGTGCGATATGCGGTTTTTCGGTTTCGATCCACAGCAGGTCGGCACCGTTCTGCAGTGCGGTGACGCAATCCAGCACGCAGCGTGCTTCGCCCGTGCCGGCGCGGAACTGGAACAGGTTGCTCGGCAGGCGCTTCGGACGCAGCAGCTTGCCGTCGCGCTTGATGACGACGTCACCGTTGCCCAGTTGGTCGGCCGACAGTTCTTCGCAATCGAGGAACGAGTTGTATTGGTCGCCCAGGTCGCCCGGCGTGCTGGTCACGGCGATCTGCTTGGTCAGGCCGGCGCCCAGCGAGTCGGTGCGGGCCACGATGATGCCGTCGTCCACGCCCAGTTCCAGGAACGCGTAGCGGATCGCGCGGATCTTCGCGAGGAAGTCCTCGTGCGGCACGGTGACCTTGCCGTCCTGGTGGCCGCACTGCTTCTCGTCGGACACCTGGTTTTCGATCTGGATGCAGCATGCGCCCGCTTCGATGAACTGCTTGGCCAGCAGGTACGTGGCTTCCGCGTTGCCGAAACCCGCGTCGATGTCGGCGATGATCGGCACGACGTGCGTCACGTGGTTGTCGATTTTTTCCTGGATGGCGGCCTTCGCAGCGCCTTCGGCTGCATCCAGCTCGCGGAACAGGCCGCCCAGCTCACGGGCATCGGCCTGGCGCAGGAACGTGTACAGCTCGCGGATCAGCGCGCTGACGGAGGTTTTTTCATGCATCGACTGGTCCGGCAGCGGGCCGAACTCGGAGCGCAACGCGGCCACCATCCAGCCGGACAGATAAAGGTAGCGGCGTTCGGTGCTGTTGAAGTGCTTCTTGATGGAGATCATCTTCTGCTGGCCGATGAAACCGTGCCAGCAGCCGAGCGACTGCGTGTACTTCGCCGGGTCGGCATCGTAAGCGGCCATGTCTGCGCGCATGATCTTGGCGGTGTACTTCGCGATGTCCAGACCCGTCTTGAACTTGTTCTGGGCACGCATGCGGGCGGCATACTCGGGGCTGATGGCATTCCACGCGCTGCCGTGGTTTTCTTTCAAACCGGCAACTGCCTTGATGTCGTCTTGATACTGGGTCATGTCAATCTCCTGAGAGCAAAGCGCGTTTGAGTAAATGGTTGAGCGTGGGCTCCGTATGTCGAAGCGAACTGCATGACTGAATAGTAGCGCCGCCCGATGCGCTTTGGGTGATGTCTTATATAAGACATAAGACATAATTTTCCCTTGTTTTTCAATGGGATGCGTTGCGATTTTTGCGATGCAAAACAAGTTTTCAAGCGGCGAAAAAGGGATGCCGCGGGAATTCGACGCGAGTTCCGCAATGTGAAACGGCCTTTCGGTTGCTGGAGGAAGGGCAGGCACGATGGTTCGAGCAACGATTGCTCGCGGGATGATCGTGTAGGCGTCTGTTTCTACGAACGGACGGACGGCTTTCCAACGTACGATCAAGCGCGCTGTGGAAGTCGCCGGGCCGACCTGGTCAATTCATCCGGGCAGCTCCAGCTTCGAGCCCGAAGCCGCATCGGCATCCCGCCCCTTCCCAGCGGAATCGAAAGCCTCGCGCCGCATGTAGACAAGCCAGTTTCACCCAAAACACGCGGCAAAACCCCATCCAATAAGCCTCTCCAAAACACTAGTGGTTTCCACTCATAGTCGCAAATAGTCAAGAACAGGTCGCCGCCGGTCTTTTCGCGGCCAATATGGCTCGTTACTTTTACTCCCACGATGCAGGCCGGCGCACACCCCGCGCACCGGCTGCGACGAGTCCCACCGGGAGGAACCGAACCATGAAGTCGACGAAGATCGCCGCGCTTGTCGCGGCCGTGCTGGCGACCGCCGCGTTCACGAACGCGGCGCGTGCCGAAACGGATGCCGCGACCTGCCGCACCGTGCGTTTCGCGGATATCGGCTGGACCGACATCACGTCGACCACGGCGCTCGCGTCGACCGTGTTCGAGGCGCTCGGCTACAAGCCGACCACGACGATCGCGTCGGTGCCGATCTCGTTCGCCGGCCTGAAGAGCAAGCAGCTCGACGTGTCGCTCGGCTACTGGTGGCCCGTGCAGCAGAAGCAGCTCCAGCCGTTCCTCGACAGCAAGTCGATCAACGTCGTCGAAACGCCGAACCTGTCCGGCGCGAAGGCGACGCTCGCGGTGCCGAGCTACGAATACCAGGCCGGCCTGAAGACTTTCGAGGACATCGCGAAGCACCGCGCGGAACTCGACGGCAAGATCTACGGGATCGAGCCGGGCAGCAGCGCGAACGCGACGATCCAGAAGATGATCGACACGAACCAGTACGGGCTCGGCGGCTTCAAGCTGGTCGAATCGAGCGAGGCCGGAATGCTGGTGACGGTCGAGCGTGCGATCCGCGAGAAGAAGTGGGTCGTGTTCCTCGGCTGGGAACCGCATCCGATGAACATCCAGCTCAGTATGAACTACCTGTCCGGCGGCGACGCGTCGTTCGGCCCGAACTACGGCGAAGCGCGCGTGTACACGCTGACGGCGCCCGACTTCATCGCGCGCTGCCCGAACGCGGGCAAGCTCGTCACGAACCTGCGTTTTTCGACGCAGCTCGAGAACCAGCTGATGCAGTCGGTGATGAACAAGACGAAGCCGGCCGACGCCGCGAAGGCCTACCTGAAGAAGAACCCGCAGGTGCTCGATCCGTGGCTCGCAGGCGTCAAGACGTTCGACGGCAAGGACGGCTTGCCGGCGGTCAAGGCGTATCTCGGCCTGTAATGGCCTGCACGTTGCACGACGCGTGCACCAAAAAAATATCAGCAATGCGAAATAACCAGAGTCAAGCGAGGCAAACAGCATGAACCATGAAGTCATCGTGACCTGCGCCGTCACCGGCGCGGGCGATACGGTCGGCAAGCATCCGGCGATTCCGGTCACGCCGAAGGAGATCGCGGCGGCCGCGATCGAAGCCGCGAAGGCCGGCGCCACCGTCGCGCACTGCCACGTGCGCGATCCGCAGACGGGGCGCGGCAGCCGCGACCCGAACCTGTACCGCGAAGTGGTCGACCGCATCCGCTCGGCCGACGTCGACGTGATCATCAACCTGACGGCCGGCATGGGCGGCGATCTCGAGATCGGCCCGGGCGAAGACCCGATGCGTTTCGGCAAGGGCACCGATCTGGTCGGCGGCCTCACGCGTCTCGCGCACGTCGAGGAACTGCTGCCCGAGATCTGCACGCTCGACTGCGGCACGCTGAATTTCGGCGACGGCGACTACATCTACGTATCGACGCCCGCGCAGTTGCGCGCCGGCGCGAAGCGCATCCAGGAGCTCGGCGTGAAGCCGGAGCTGGAGATCTTCGATACGGGCCATCTGTGGTTCGCGAAGCAGTTGCTGAAGGAAGGGCTGCTCGACGATCCGCCGCTGTTCCAGCTTTGCCTCGGCATTCCGTGGGGCGCGCCGGCCGATACGGGCACGATGAAGGCGATGGTCGACAACCTGCCGCCGGGCGCGCACTGGGCCGGCTTCGGGATCGGCCGCATGCAGATGCCGATGGTCGCGCAGGCGATGCTGCTCGGCGGCCACGTGCGCGTCGGCCTCGAAGACAACATCTGGCTCGACCGCGGCGTGCATGCGACCAACGGCACGCTCGTCGAGCGCGCGAGAGAGATCGTCGAACGGCTCGGCGGCCGCGTGCTGACGCCGGCCGAAGGCCGCCGCAAGCTCGGCCTGCCCGCACGAGGCGAGCGCCCGCTCGAACGCCGTGCGATCGCCGAATTCGCTTGAGTTTTTCCTGACCGATACGACACGGCGGCGCGCACAGGCGCGGCCGCCCACCGATTTCCCTTGAATTGAAGGATGCGTTGACATGGCTGTGAAGACCGACATCAAGACGTTCGCCGCCATCGGCACCGGCGTGATCGGCAGCGGGTGGATTTCCCGCGCGCTCGCGCACGGTTTGGACGTGGTCGTATGGGACCCCGCGCCGGGCGCGGAAGAACGGCTGCGTGCGAACGTCGCGAATGCGTGGCCCGCGCTCGAGCGCGTCGGCCTCGCGCCGGGCGCCGATCCCGCGCGGCTGCGTTTCGTGTCGACGATCGAAGCGTGCGTCGCCGATGCCGATTTCATCCAGGAAAGCGCGCCCGAGCGCGAGGCGCTGAAGCTCGAACTGCATGAGCAGATCAGCCGCGCGGCGAAACCCGACGCGATCATCGCGTCGTCGACGTCGGGGCTGCTGCCGACGGATTTCTACGCGCGTGCGACGCATCCGGAGCGCTGCGTGGTCGGCCATCCGTTCAATCCGGTCTACCTGCTGCCGCTCGTCGAGGTGCTCGGCGGCGAGCGCACGTCGCCGGAAGCGGTCGAAGCGGCGATGGAGATCTATCGCAAGCTCGGCATGCGGCCGCTGCACGTGCGCAAGGAAGTGCCGGGCTTCATCGCGGACCGGCTGCTCGAAGCGCTGTGGCGCGAGGCGCTGCACCTCGTCAACGAAGGTGTCGCGACGACCGGCGAGATCGACGACGCGATCCGTTTCGGCGCGGGCATCCGCTGGTCGTTCATGGGCACGTTCCTGACCTACACGCTGGCCGGCGGCGACGCGGGCATGCGACACTTCATGCAGCAGTTCGGCCCTGCGCTCGAATTGCCGTGGACGAAGCTGGTCGCGCCGACGCTCACCGACGCGCTGATCGACAGCGTCGTCGAAGGCACGACCGAACAGCAGGGCACGCGCAGCATCAAGGAGCTCGAACGCTATCGCGACGAGTGCATCACCGAGGTGCTGAAGTCGATCGCCGCGGTGAAGGCGCGGCACGGGATGCGATTCGAGGACTAAAGGACAGGCGATGACGGGCGATACCCCGCTGACGATTTACCGCGACGTGGTGCGGCCCGAATGGGTCGACTACAACGGCCACCTGCGCGATGCGTTCTACCTGCTGATCTTCAGCTTCGCGACCGATGCGCTGCTGGATCGCATCGGCCTCGACGACGCCGCGCGTCGCGAGCGGGGCCGCTCGGTCTACACGCTCGAAGCGCACGTGAACTACCTGCACGAGATCAAGGAGGGCACGCAGGTGCGCGTCGATGCGCGCGTGCTCGCGCACGACGCGAAGCGGCTGCACCTGTATCTCGAACTGTTCGCGGATGGGCATGACGACGCGGTATCGGCGAGCGAGCAGATGCTGCTGCACGTCGATACGCGCGACGGCGCGAAGTCGGCGCCGTTCGACGAAGACGTCGCCGCGCGCGTGGCCGAGCTTCATGCGTTGCAGCGCGATTGCGCGGCGCCTGCGTATGCGGGCCGCGTGATCGGGCTGCCGCCGCGCCGCTAGCGTCGATCTTCAGCCGCGGAGGCATGCGATGCTCGAACCGGAAATCGCTGCGTTCGTCGCAGCCGTCGACGCGTGGTATCCGGCCGACGCGGCGGCGCGCTCGCCCGACGAGCAGCGCCGCCTCTACGACCGCTTCGCGGCCGAGTGGACACCGGCGGCTCTGCCGGCCGGCATCGTGCAGCAGGATGTCGTGTGGCATGTACCCGATGGACGCGCGATCGCACTGCGGCGCTACACGGCCGCGCACGGTACGCCGCGCGGCACGGTGCTGTTTTTTCATGGCGGCGGCTTCGTCGTCGGCTCGCTCGACAGCCATGCGTTGATCACCGCGCAACTGGCGGCCGACACGGGGCTTGACGTGATCGCGGTCGACTACCGGCTGGCGCCTGAACACCGCGCACCGGCCGCGCTTGAAGATTGCCTTGCCGTCACACGCGCCGCACGCGATGCGCGCTGGCCGTTCGGGCCGTGCGTGTATCCGCTGACGCTTGCGGGCGACAGTGCGGGCGGCATGCTCGCGGCGGCCGTTGCGACCGCACTGCGCGATGCGGGCGAAGGCGGCATCGACGGCATCGCGCTCGTCTATCCGATGCTCGGGTTCGAACCGCAATCGCCCGCGCGCGAAACCGAAGCGCACGCGCCGATGCTGACGCTCGACGACGTTCATCGCTATCGCGCGCTGTATTGGGAAGGCGGCCTGTCCGACGCACTGACGGACGGCAACCCGCTGCTGCGTGCGTCGGTGCCGCTCGCGGCAGCGCGTTTCGACGGCTTACCGCCCGTGCTCGCGATCGGCGCCGAGCACGATCCGCTGCGCGACGATGCGCGCGTGTACGTCGAACGGATTCGCGCGGCCGGCGGCGCTGCGCACTACTGGATGGGAGAGGGGCTGGTGCACGGCTGCTGGCGAGCGCTCGGGACGAGCCCGCAGGCGGCGCGGATGCACCGGACGGTCGGCGGGTTTCTGCTCGCACCACACGCGTAGCGGGCGTTTCCGGGAGGCAACGATGCAGGCAGCGCAACACCGTATCGAGGACTGGCGGACGTTTTCCGCCGACGCGGCCAATGCGGCCATTGCCGCGGTAGCAATCGGCGACGGAGCGGTGGACGTTGAATGGAGCGACACGCGACGATCGTCGTTCCATTTCGACTGGCTGCGCGACAACTGCGCGTGCTCCGCGTGCGTGCATGCGGTCACACGCGAACAGGTGTTCGAGATCGCCGACGCGCGCGAGGATCTGTCGGCGCTCACCGTACACGTCGAAACCGACGGCGCACTGCATGTCGAGTGGAACGACGGGCATCGCAGCGCGTGGTCGCCGGGCTGGTTGCGCGCGCATGCGTACGACGACGCGTCGCGCGCCGAGCGCCAGGCCGCGCACGGGCGGCACGTGTGGGCCGGTGACGATGCGACGGCGATCGGCGTGTTCGCGTGGCGCGACGTGATGGAGGACGAAGGCGCATTGCTTGCGTGGCTCGCCGCGTTGCAGCGCACCGGGCTGACGCTCGTCGAAGGCGTGCCGGCCGAGCGTGGCCGTGTCGACGAGATCGCGCGCCGCATCGGCCTGATCCGCGAAAGCAATTTCGGCGTGCTGTTCGACGTCGAATCGAAGCCGAGGCCGGACAGCAATGCGTATACGTCGCTGAACCTGCCGCCGCATACCGATCTGCCGACGCGCGAATTGCAGCCGGGCGTGCAGTTCCTGCATTGCCTCGCAAACGACGCGACGGGCGGCGACAGCGTATTCCTCGACGGGTTCGCGCTCGCAGACGCGCTGCGGCGCGAGCATCCGGCCGATTTCGAGCAGCTTGCGTCGACGCCGTTCGAGTTCTGGAACAAGAGTGCGAACAGCGACTACCGCTGTTCGGCGCCGGTGATCGGGCTCGATGCGCGCGGCAACGTGACCGAGGTGCGTGTCGCGAACTTCCTGCGCGGGCCGCTCGATGCGCCGGCTGGATCGGTCGCGGCTGTCTATCGCGCGTACCGGCGGTTTCTCGCGCTTGCGCGCGAGCCGCGTTTTCGCGTGCAGCGACGCCTGCGGGCGGGCGACATGTGGGCGTTCGACAACCGGCGTGTGCTGCATGCACGCACCGAGTTCGATCCGTCGACGGGCCGCCGGCATCTGCAGGGCTGCTATGTCGATCGCGACGAACTGCTGTCGCGGTGGCGTGTGTTGTCGCGTTCGGTGCCTGCCGCGGCCGTGCCGCGCTGACCGGCGGCGCACACGGCTTCATCTTGCACACACGCATGCTTCGCAGACGAAAAAGGCCCGGACGCCAGGCGCCCGGGCGAAGCCACCCGCTGCCGGGCGGCGGAGGTATGCGCTTCACAAAAAAGGACGAGCCCGCAAAGGGGCTCGTCCGGATACGGCTTCATCGCGCGACGCGCGGCGCCCGCCGGGGGCGCGTCGGCTTACTGGCCGAAGAAGATCGAATCGCGTGCGTTCGACGACGCCGCGGCAGCCGGGGCGCCCGAGTGGACGAGCGGAGCCGGTTGCGCGCCGTAGCCGCTGGCGTCGGCGCCATGAACGCGCGCTTCCGCGCTCTGGATGTCGTTCGGGTAGTACGGGCTCGACACGCCCGGCTTGTAGCCGGCTTGTTCGAGCTGGACCAGTTCGTTCTTCACTTGCGCGCGGGTCACGGTGCTTTGCGCGAATGCGCCGAACGAAGCGGACAGGGCGACAGCGGCAACGACTGCGGAAACGAGCGATTTCATGATGACCTCCGGTGTTTTATTGAGTTCGCTCTCGACACCATGTCTTAAGCGATTGATCAAATCTTAGTCATCGGATGGTTGAGGGTAAACGCTGATTTTGACGATAAATTGTTTCCTGGGCGGTAACAGTGGCGCGCCGAATCAGTCTTTCAGCCGGCTTTCTTTCCGGTTGATGTAATAAGTATGAAGAATGTTGCGGATCGTGACGCGCAGTTCAGTGCGCGTCGGCCGCCGTGTCGAACGGCCGGCCCGGCGAGCGCCCGGCCGGCGCGCCCGAGCTGAGGAAGCGCACGCCGGTCGCGGCTTCCGATGCTTCCCACAGCAGCGCCGCCGAAGTCACGTCTCGCGCCGCGCGCGGCACGCTCGCGGGCGCCGGCAGCCCGCGCGATTCGAACCAGCCGGACGGCCCGATATATGCGCCGCCGGCGAGATCGGGCGATGTCGCCGCGTGGATCGCGGGCAGTGCGCCCTGGTTGGCCGGCTGCGCGAGATAACGGTTCGCGGCGCGCATCAGCGCGGCGCGGGCGGGCGAACTGTCCATCGCCGGGCCCGCGAACTGCAGGTTGGTCGCCGCATAGCCGGGATGCGCGGCGACGCTGATCCCGGCGAACGCGGCGCGCTCGAAGCGGCGCTGCAGTTCGATCGCGAACACGAGGTTCGCGAGCTTGCTGTCGCAATAGGCGAGATAACGGTTGTAGCGATGCTCGGCGCGCAGGTCGTCGACGCGAATCCGGCCGCCGCGGTTCAAGCCGCTCGACATCGTCACGACGCGTGCGCGTCGCGCGGCGCTCAGCGCGGGTAGCAAATGGCCGGTCAGCGCGAAATGGCCGAGGTGGTTGGTGCCGAACTGCATCTCGAAGCCGTCGCGCGTGTGCCGCAGCGGCAGGAACATCACGCCGGCGTTGTTGCAGAGGATGTCGACGCGACCGTGGCGTTCGGACACGTCGGCCGCGAAGCGTTCGATCGATGCGAGATCGGCGAGGTCGAGCGCATCGACTTCGACATGCGCATCGGGATGGAGCCGGCGGATCGCATCGACGGCCTGCGCGGCGCGCGCGGCGTCGCGGCAGCCCATCACGACGGTCGCGCCTTTTGCGGCCAGCGTTTCCGCGAGCTGCCAGCCGAGGCCGCTGTTGGCGCCGGTCACGACCGCGACCTTGCCGCCCTGCGCCGGGACGTGGCGCGCGCTCCATGCATGCATGTCTGTCTCCATCGGCACGGCCGAACGACCGCGGCACGTAATCGTTACATTGAGTGGTGTAACGATAGTGCGTGCGGACGTGGCAGACAAGCAGGGGAATTAGACCGGCGCTTCTAGGGGCGACGCGCGGCGTGGTGCAGCGGGCCGCGGTACGCGGCTGGCAGGATTTACCTGCCCCCGGCGAGGCCGAGCACTTCGGCGGCGGAGATCATCGCGGCCGCGTTCGCGGGCGCCGGGCGTTCGGCCGGGCGGAAGACTTCGTCGCCGCGATGGATGACCTGGCGCGACAGTGCGCAGGTGCCGGTGCGCTGCGCGAAGCGGCGGCGCCAGCGCTGTTCGCCGTAGTGACAGCGGCCGGGTTCGACCCAGCGGACGACGAGCAGCGTATCGGACTGTTCGAGGATTTCGACGTGGACGTCGGGGGGATCGAGCACAGGCAGGGATTGGGAGGCCTTCATTTTGCCGTTTCCTAAAGCTCGTGCGGTTCGGTCGTGGCAGTGGATGTCACTACCCGATGGCGAATCCGTAGCGGGTTCCATGAGTGGTGCGCTAAATGTAAGCGTCTGTGACCGGAAAAAACATCCTGTCTGGCTCAAATTACCTTTTGCCGATTTAGAAACAATCCACGCTCATTTTTCTGGGGATCCACGGACAAAAACGCCCCGGACGGAAAGTCCGGGGCGGAAAATCGGCCCGCGCGCCGTGTCTGCTCGCCCAGACACGGAATACATCGCCGGGGGACGGAGTGCCCGCAGGGATCGAACGCGGGCGGGGAGGCGATGTATCGGAAGCGCGGTCCGGCAACGCCATGATGGCGCGTGCATCCCGTTGAGACCCTGACGCGAACATGACTTTTTTGCCAGTTTGGCGCGGCAACCGCGCCGGGCGTGTGCGAAAAACCGGCCGAGAAGCCCGCCGGCATTGGGCCTGCGTGAATCCGAAAGCGCGCTGCCATGGCCGGTCGAGCACCGGATTCTTGTCCATCCGCCGGATTTACCTGCCCGGGTAAATACTGAATCCCAAATTCGTGACAAACGCGCGATCACTCCCTATGATTGGTTGGACCTTTAGTCCTTTGTGCCAATCGGCCGACTGGCGGCCGGCTTTTACGGGAGAGGTGCTCATGAGATTGCAGGGCAAGCGGGCGCTGGTGACGGCGGCCGGGCAGGGCATCGGCCGCGCGACCGCGCTGCGGTTCGCAAGCGAGGGTGCCGACGTGCTGGCGACCGACATCAACGAAGCCGCGCTCGTGCGGCTCGCGGCCGACGCCGAACGCGCGGGCGGCCGGCTGACCACGCGGCGGCTCGACGTCACCGACGCGAACGACGTCGCGGCGCTCGCCGCGAGCGAACGCGCGTTCGACGTGCTGTTCAACTGCGCGGGCTACGTGCATCACGGCTCGATCCTCGACTGCGACGACGACGCGTGGGCGTTTTCGCTGAACCTGAACGTCACGTCGATGTACCGGCTGATCCGCACGCTGCTGCCCGCGATGCTCGCGGCGGGCGGCGCGTCGATCGTCAACATGTCGTCGGCCGCGTCGAGCGTGAAGGGCGTGCCGAACCGCTTCGTGTACGGCACCACCAAGGCGGCCGTGATCGGCCTGACCAAGGCGGTGGCCGCCGATTTTGTCGGTCAAGGCATTCGTTGCAACGCGATCTGCCCCGGCACGGTCGAGTCGCCTTCGCTCGAGGCCCGTATCGCCGAGCAGGCGCGGACGCAGAACACGACCATCGACGCGGTGCGCGCCGCCTTTGTCGCGCGCCAGCCGATGGGGCGCGTCGGTACGGCGGACGAGATCGCCGCGCTGGCAACCTATCTGGCATCCGACGAGTCCGCATTTACCACCGGCGCCATTCACCTGATCGACGGCGGCTGGTCAAACTGACCGTGTCAAGCTGACCGCGCCTTCCCATTCACTTTCCGTTTCGGTTCAGACGATATGAAACTGCTGAGATTTGGCGACAAACACCATGAAAAACCGGGCCTGCTCGATGCGCAGGGCCACATCCGCGACCTGTCCGGCGTGATCGACGACATCGCCGGCGACGCGCTGTCGCCGGCCTCGCTCGCGCGGCTGCGCGACATTCCGCCGTCGTCGCTGCCGCTCGTCGAAGGCACGCCGCGGCTCGGCGCGTGCGTCGGGCGCGTCGGCAAGTTCATCTGCATCGGGCTCAACTATTCCGATCACGCGGCCGAATCGGGGATGGAGGTACCGAAGGAGCCCGTCGTGTTCGGCAAGTGGACGAGCGCGATCTCGGGGCCGAACGACGACGTCGAGATCCCGCGCGGCTCGGAGAAGACCGACTGGGAAGTCGAGCTCGGCGTGGTGATCGGCCGGGGCGGCCGCTATATCGACGAAGCCGACGCGCTGTCGCACGTCGCCGGCTACTGCGTCGTGAACGACGTGTCGGAGCGCGAATACCAGCTCGAACGCGGCGGCACGTGGGACAAGGGCAAGGGCAACGACACGTTCGGGCCGCTCGGCCCGTGGCTCGTGACGGCCGACGAAGTGCCCGATCCGCACGCGCTGCGGCTGTGGCTCGACGTCGACGGCCACCGCTACCAGAACGGCTCGACCGCGACGATGGTGTTCCGCGTGCCGCACCTGATCAGCTACCTGAGCCGCTTCATGAGCCTGCAGCCGGGCGACGTGATTTCCACCGGCACGCCGCCGGGCGTCGGCCTCGGGCAGAAGCCGCCCGTCTACCTGCGCGCCGGGCAGGTGATCACGCTCGGCATCGACGGGCTCGGCGAGCAGCGCCAGCGCACCGTGCAGGCCTGATTTCCTTTAACGGACGGTTCGTCATGCCTATCATTCGATCGATGCGCGTCCTCGACGTGCGCTTTCCGACCTCGCGCCAGCTCGACGGCTCCGATGCGATGAATCCGGACCCCGATTATTCGGCGGCCTACGTCGTGCTCGAAACCGACCGCGACGGGCTCGAAGGTCACGGGCTCACGTTCACCATCGGGCGCGGCAACGAAATCTGCTGCGCGGCGATCGACGCGATGCGCCACCTCGTCGTCGGCCTCGACCTCGACTGGATCCGCGAGGACATGGGCCGCTTCTGGCGGCACGTCACGTCGGACAGCCAGTTGCGCTGGATCGGCCCCGACAAGGGCGCGATCCACCTGGCGACCGGCGCCGTCGTCAACGCGGTGTGGGATCTGTGGGCGAAGGCGGAGGGCAAGCCGCTGTGGCGGCTCGTCGCCGACATGAGCCCTGAGGAGCTGGTGCGCGCGATCGACTTCCGCTACCTGACCGACTGCCTGACGCCGGACGAAGCGCTCGACCTGCTGCGCCGGCAGGCGCCCGGCAAGGCCGCGCGGATCGCGACGCTGGAGCGCGACGGCTACCCGTGCTACACGACGTCGGCCGGCTGGCTCGGCTACAGCGACGACAAGCTGCGCCGGCTGTGCCGCGAGGCCGTCGACGCGGGGTTCGACTACGTGAAGCTGAAGGTCGGCGCGAACCTCGAGGACGACATCCGCCGCGTGACGATCGCGCGCGAGGTGATCGGCCCCGAGCGCAAGCTGATGATCGATGCGAACCAGGTGTGGGAAGTCGACGAGGCGATCGACTGGGTGCGCGAGCTCGCGTTCGCGCGGCCGTGGTTCATCGAGGAGCCGACGAGCCCCGACGACGTCGAAGGGCATCGCAAGATCCGCAAGGCGATCGCGCCCGTGCAGGTCGCGACCGGCGAGATGTGCCAGAACCGCGTGCTGTTCAAGCAGTTCATCGCGCGCGGCGCGATCGACGTCGTGCAGATCGACGCGTGCCGGCTCGGCGGCGTGAACGAGATTCTCGCGGTGATGCTGATGGCCGCGAAGTACGGGCTGCCCGTGTGCCCGCATGCGGGCGGCGTCGGGTTGTGCGAGTACGTGCAGCACCTGTCGATGATCGACTACGTGTGCATTTCCGGCACGAAGGAAGGGCGCGTGACCGAATACGTCGATCACCTGCACGAGCATTTCGTCGAGCCGTGCGTGGTGCGCGGCGCGGCCTACATGCCGCCGACGGCGCCCGGTTTCTCGATCGAGATGAAGCCCGAATCGCTGGAGCAGTACCTGTTCCGCGGCTGAAGCACGGCGACGCACGTTGCACGACGCGCGTCGTGCGCGGCGACAACATGAACGACGGAGACGCGAAGTGGATTTGAACCTGCAAGACAAGGTCGTGATCGTGACCGGCGGTGCCTCGGGCATCGGCGCCGCGATCTCGATGCGGCTCGCCGGCGAAGGCGCGATTCCGGTGGTGTTCGCGCGCCACACGCCCGACGACGCGTTCTGGCGCGAGCTTGTACAGAGGCAGCCGCACGCCGCGTGCGTGTCGGTCGAACTGCAGGACGACGTGCAATGCCGCGATGCGGTCGCGCAGACCGTCGCGCGTTTCGGCCGCATCGACGGCCTCGTCAACAACGCGGGCATCAACGACAGCATCGGCCTCGACGCCGGGCGCGACGCATTCGTCGCGTCGCTCGAACGCAACCTGATCCACTACTACGTGATGGCGCACTACTGCGTGCCGCACCTGAAGGCGGCGCGCGGCGCGATCGTCAACATCTCGTCGAAGACGGCGGTCACCGGGCAGGGCAACACGAGCGGCTATTGCGCGTCGAAGGGCGCGCAGCTCGCGTTGACGCGCGAATGGGCCGTCGCGTTGCGCGACGACGGCGTGCGCGTGAACGCGGTGATCCCGGCCGAGGTGATGACGCCGCTTTACAGGAACTGGCTCGCCGGCTTCGACGATCCCGATGCGAAGCTCGCCGAAATCGCCGGCAAGGTGCCGCTCGGCAAGCGCTTCACGACGGCCGACGAGATCGCCGATACGACCGTGTTCCTGCTGTCGGCGCGCGCATCGCACACGACGGGCCAGTGGCTGTTCGTCGATGGCGGTTATACGCATCTCGACCGCGCGATCGGCTGAATGCACCGGAACCCCGACCCCATGCAACCCGACCCGAACCTGAACGCCGCACCGCCGCTGATTGCGTTGAGCGGCATCGGCAAGCGCTTTCCGGGCGTACAGGCGCTCGACGACTGCCGTTTCGACCTGCATGCCGGCGAAGTGCATGCGCTGATGGGCGAGAACGGCGCCGGCAAATCGACGCTGATGAAGATCCTCGCGGGCGTGTATCAGCGCGACGACGGCGAAATCCTGATGGAGGGCCGCGCGGTGGAGATCGCCGATCCGCGCGCTGCACAGGCGCTCGGGATCGGCATCATCCATCAGGAACTGAACCTGATGAACCACCTGAGCGTCGCGCAGAACATCTTCATCGGCCGCGAGCCGCGCGGCCGCTTCGGCGTGTTCGTCGACGAAGACAAATTGAATCGCGACGCGGCCGCGATCTTCGCGCGGATGCGGCTCGATCTCGACCCGCGCACGCCGGTCGGCCGGCTGACGGTCGCGAAGCAGCAGATGGTCGAGATCGCGAAGGCGCTGTCGTTCGACTCGCGCGTGCTGATCATGGACGAGCCGACCGCCGCGCTCAACAACGCGGAGATCGCCGAGCTGTTCCGCATCATCCGCGATTTGCGCGCGCACGGCGTCGGCATCGTCTACATCTCGCACAAGATGGACGAACTGCGCCAGATCGCCGATCGCGTGACCGTGATGCGCGACGGCAAGTACGTCGCGACCGTGCCGATGGCGGAAACGTCGATGGACGCGATCATCGCGATGATGGTCGGCCGCCAGCTCGATGCGGAGCACCGCACGCCGCCCGATACGTCCGCGAACGACGTCGCGCTCGAAGTGCGCGGGTTGTCGCGCGGCCGCGCGATTCGCGACGTCGGCTTCACGCTGCGGCGCGGCGAGATCCTCGGCTTCGCGGGGCTGATGGGCGCGGGCCGCACCGAGGTCGCGCGCGCGGTGTTCGGTGCGGACCCGGTCGACGCGGGCGAGATCCGCGTGCACGGCAAGACCGTGACGATCCGCACGCCGGCCGACGCGGTCGCGCACGGGATCGGCTACCTGTCCGAGGATCGCAAGCACTTCGGGCTCGCGGTCGGGATGGACGTGCAGAACAACATCGCGCTGTCGAGCATGCGGCGCTTCGTGCGCCGCGGCTTGTTTCTCGATGCGCGCAAGATGCGCGACACCGCACAGGCGTACGTGCGGCAGCTCGCGATCCGCACGCCGTCGGTCGCGCAGCCCGCGCGGCTGCTGTCGGGCGGCAACCAGCAGAAGATCGTGATCGCGAAGTGGCTGCTGCGCGACTGCGACATCCTGTTCTTCGACGAGCCGACGCGCGGCATCGACGTCGGCGCGAAAAGCGAGATCTACAAGCTGCTCGACGCGCTCGCCGCCGACGGCAAGGCGATCGTGATGATCTCGTCGGAACTGCCCGAGGTGCTGCGCATGAGCCACCGGATTCTCGTGATGTGCGAAGGCCGCGTGACCGGCGAATTGCGCGCGGCCGACGCCACGCAGGAAAAGATCATGCAGCTCGCGACGCAGCGCGAGTCGACCGTATTGTCCTGATTCAGACGCTTACCCGATCATGTCCAACGATACGCATCCCGTTCCGCCCCTCGCTTCCGGCGATTCGCCGGCCGGCGCATCCGGCTTCCGCGCCCGCTTCTTCAACCCGGCCGCGCGGCAGAAGCTGCTCGCGTTCGCGAGCCTCGTGCTGCTGATCGTGTTCTTCAGCATCGCGTCGCCGAACTTCCTCGAAGTCGACAACCTCGTCACGATCCTGCAGGCAACCGCCGTGAACGGCGTGCTGGCCGTCGCCTGTACGTACGTGATCATCACGTCTGGCATCGACCTGTCGGTCGGCACGCTGATGACGTTCTGCGCGGTGATGGCCGGCGTCGTGCTGACGAAGTGGGGGATGCCGCTGCCGCTCGGGATCCTGGCCGCGCTGTGCTTCGGCGCGCTGTCCGGCTGCGTGTCGGGCTTCGTGATCGCGAAGATGAAGGTGCCGCCGTTCATCGCGACGCTCGGCATGATGATGCTGCTCAAGGGGCTGTCGCTCGTGATCTCGGGCACGCGGCCGATCTATTTCAACGACACGCCGGGCTTCACGTCGATTGCGCAGGATTCGCTGATCGGCAACCTGATTCCCGCGCTGCCGATTCCGAACGCGGTGCTGATCCTGTTTCTCGTCGCGGTCGGCGCATCGATCGTGCTGAACCGGACGATCTTCGGCCGCTACACGTTCGCGCTCGGCAGCAACGAGGAAGCGCTGCGGTTGTCCGGCGTGAACGTCGACGCGTGGAAGATCGCGGTCTACACATTCAGCGGCGCGGTGTGCGGGATCGCCGGGCTCCTGATCGCGTCGCGGCTGAATTCCGCGCAGCCCGCGCTCGGGCAGGGCTACGAGCTCGATGCGATCGCGGCCGTCGTGATCGGCGGCACGTCGCTGTCGGGCGGCGCGGGCAGCATCGTCGGCACCATCATCGGCGCGTTCATCATGAGCGTGCTGACCAACGGCCTGCGCATCATGTCGGTCGCGCAGGAATGGCAGACGGTCGTGACGGGCGTGATCATCATCCTCGCCGTCTACGTCGACATCCTGCGCCGGCGCCGCCGCTGACGCGCAAGAGCATCCGCTTCACCGCCGGCCCGGCCGGCATCCCAGCAGATACCAACCAAGGAGACGCGAAGTGATCAGGAGCAAGGTGTTGAACGCGATCGTCGGGCTGACGTTCGCCGTCGGCGTGACGGCCGGCGCGCAGGCGCAGGAAACCTACATCCCGCTGATCTCGAAGGGCTTCCAGCATCAATTCTGGCAGGCCGTGAAATCGGGCGCGATGCAGGCCGCGAAGGACTACAAGGTGAAGGTGACGTTCGAAGGGCCCGAGACCGAGGCGATGGTCGACAAGCAGATCGACATGCTGTCGGCCGCGATCGCGAAGAAGCCGGCCGCGCTCGGTTTCGCGGCGCTCGACAGCAAGGCCGCGCTGCCGTTGCTGAAGAAGGCGCAGGCCGAGAAGATTCCGGTGATCGCGTTCGACTCGGGCGTCGACAGCGACATCCCGGTGACGACCGCCGCGACCAACAACAAGGCCGCCGCGTCGTTGGCTGCCGACAAGCTCGCCGCGCTGATCGGCGACGAAGGCGAGGTGGCCGTGGTCGCGCATGACCAGACGAGCCGCACCGGCATCGACCGCCGCGACGGCTTTCTCGAACGCATGAAGTCGGCGCACCCGAAGGTGAAGGTCGTGACCGTGCAGTACGGCGAAGGCGACCAGCTGAAGTCGACCGAGGTGACGAAGTCGATCCTGCAGGGGTATCCGAAGCTCAAGGGCCTGTTCGGCACCAACGAAGGCTCGGCGATCGGCGTGGTCAACGGCGTGCGCGAGATGAAGCGCAAGGTCGTGATCGTCGGCTACGATTCCGGCAAGCAGCAGAAGGACGCGATCCGCAGCGGGCTGATGGCCGGCGCGATCACGCAGAACCCGGTCGGGATCGGCTACAAGACGGTCGAGGCGGCCGTGAAGGCGATCAAGGGCGAGAAGCTGCCGAAGGTCATCGATACCGGTTTCTATTGGTACGACAAGACAAATATCGACGATCCGAAGGTCGCGGCGGCGTTGTACGACTGATTGCCGTGTCATGGCGTCGCCGCCCGCGGCGGGTAGCGGGCGCGGCGAACGCGGCGGCGAGTGGCGGCATGTGACGGCGGAACACGAGGACACCATGGGCGCAGTGCGTATCGATTCCCATCAGCACTTCTGGCGTTATCGCGCGGCCGACTATCCGTGGATCGGCGCCGGCATGGGCGTGCTCGCGCACGACTACCTGCCCGACGCGCTGTGGCCGCTGATGCATGCGCAGGCGCTCGGCGCGTCGATCGCGGTGCAGGCGCGCGCGGGGCGCGACGAGACGGCGTTCCTGCTCGATCTCGCGCGCGACGACGCACGCATCGCGGCGGTGGTCGGCTGGGAGGATCTCGGTGCACCGCAGCTTGCCGACCGTATCGCCGAATGGCGCAGCCCGAAGCTGCGCGGTTTTCGTCACCAGGTGCAGGACGAAGCCGATGCGGGCGCGTTCGTCGCGGATCCCGGCTTCAATCGCGGCATCGCGTGGCTGCAGGCGAACGGCTATGTGTACGACGTGCTCGTGTTCGAGCGCCAGTTGCCGGCCGTGCGCGCGTTTTGCGCGCGGCAGGATGCGCACTGGCTCGTGCTCGATCACGTCGGCAAGCCGGCGCTGGCCGAGTTCGAGCGCGACGAAACCGCGTTCGCGCGCTGGCGCGCTGCGTTGCGCGAACTGGGCGCGATGCCGCATGTCGCGTGCAAGCTGTCGGGGCTCGTGACCGAGACCGACTGGCGGCGCGGCCTGCGCGCGCAGGACATCCGGCATATCGAGCAGTGCCTCGATGCGGCGCTCGACGCGTTCGGGCCGCAGCGGCTGATGTTCGGGTCGGACTGGCCCGTGTGCCTGCTTGCCGCGTCGTATGACGAAGTCGCGTCGATCGTCGAGCGCTGGGCCGAATCGCGGCTGTCGGCGGCCGAGCGCAACGCGCTGTGGGGCGGCACGGCCGCGCAGTGTTACGGGGTGCCGGCGTGAGTGCGCGGCTTCGTCGGACAACTGCCGGTGGGCACGGTGGCGTATCGATGGTTGCAGCCGCATCGATGCGCAGGCCGGCGCACGGGCCCCGGCATATAAAATAGGCGCGAACGGTCTGCGCGATTCGTCGGACCGAAACCGATTACCAGCGTCAAACGTATGTCCATCCAGCCGATTCAGAACCGCCGCCTCTACCAGCAGATCGCCGACAAGCTCAGTGCGATGATCGAGTCCGGTGATTTTCCGCCGGGCAGCTATCTGCCGCCCGAGCGCGAACTGGCCGAACGGTTCGGCGTGTCGCGCACGTCGGTGCGCGAAGCGCTGATCGCGCTCGAAGTGAGCGGGCTCGTCAGCGTGCGCGTCGGCGACGGCGTGAAGGTGCGCCACCCCGAAGCGGCCATCGTACCCTCGCCCGAGCCCGAACCCGAAACGAAGGCCGCGCCTTTCACGATCGTCGAGATCGATCCCGAACTCGGCATCGCGCTCGACCTCGACACCGAAATCCCGCCGTTCGCGCTATTGCAGGCGCGCCGCCTGATCGAACCGGAAGCCGCGTCGCTCGCCGCGCAGCACGGTTCGGACGAGCAGATCGAAGGGATCCACGAAGCGTTCCTGCGCAATCAGGACGACAACCGCAGCGGTTCGCTCACGCATCCGGGCGACCGGCTGTTCCATATCCGCATCGCGGAGGCGAGCGACAACCCCGCATATGCGTTGATGATCAAGCAGTTGCTCGCGCACAAGTACGACCTGATGTTCCAGCGGCTGCAGTCGCTGTACATGCCGAACGACATGCCGCACCGGTCGGAACTGGAACACCGCGCGATCCTCGACGCGATCCGCGCGCGCGACCCGGAGGCCGCGCGCCGCGCGATGGCCGACCATCTCGACGAAGTGATCCGCATCTTCGGCCGCGCGCTCGACTGAGCGCGTGCGTTGATCTTCTACGCGCTCGGAATCAGAAGCGGTCGGCGCGATAGGGCGCCGGATCGGTGAAGGGCGTCTCGCCCGTCATCATCTCGGCCAGCAGCCGGCCGGTGACGGGGCCGAGCGTCAGCCCGTGATGGTTGTGCCCGAACGAGAACCACAGCCCGCGATGCGCGGGCGCGGGGCCTATCACCGGGCGCATGTCGGGCGTGCATGGCCGGAAGCCGAGCCACGGCTGCGGGTCGAGCCGCTCGCCGAAGCCGAACACGGGCCGCGCGACGCGTTCCGCGCGTTCGAGCTGCACGCCGGTCGGCGGCACGCCGCGCCGCGCGATCTCGACGCCGGTCGTCAGCCGCAGCCCGCGCCGCATCGGCGCGATCACGTAGCCGTATTCGCGATCGACGATCGGCGCCGACGGCACGCCGCGCGCGGACGGCGCGTAGTGCATGTGATAGCCGCGCTTCTCGCGCAGCGGAATCTTGTAGCCGAACTTGCCGAACACCGTGTCGGACCACGGGCCGAGCGCGACGACGACGGCCGGTGCGGCAGCCGTGCCGTCCTGCGTGCTGACCTGCCAGCCGGGCGACAGCGCGTCGAGGCTCGCGGCGTCGCCGGTCAGCAGCGTGCCGCCGCCTTGCACGAAGAGCTGCGCGTACGCTTTGACGAGCGCGGACGGATCGACGACGCTTTTCGGATCGAGCCAGTGCAGCGCGCCGCAGAAGCCCGGTGCGAGGCTCGGTTCGTGCGCGAGCAGCGCGGCGGCATCGAGCGGCGTGATGCCGAGCCCGTGGCGGCGCGCGGTGAGTCCTGCCTCTGCCACGCTGCGTTCGAACGCGGCCGGCGTGCGAAAGGCTTCGAGCCAGCCGCTCGCGCGCACGAGTTCCCCTGCACCGGCCCGCGCGATCAGCGCGTCGTGTTCGACGACGCAGCGCTCGATCAGCGGCAGCATGTCGCGCGAGGCTGCCGCGTGACGCAGCGGCGCCGATTCCCACCAGAACCGCGCGAGCCACGGCGCGAACGCGGGCAGCGACGCACTGTGCCAGTAGAGATCGGTCGAGCGGTTCAGCGCATAGCGCATCAGCGTGAACGGGCTGCGCGGGAACGGATACGGTTCGATCGACGAGCGCTCGATCAGCCCCGCGTTGCCGAAGCTCGTGCCTTCGCCGGGCGCGCCGCGATCGACGAGGGCGACCTTGCGGCCGCGATCCTGCAGGTGCAGCGCGGCGGAGACGCCGACGATGCCGGCGCCGAGAACGATGACGTCGAAATCCATGGGGTGGAGATGGCGATTGATGGAGGTTGTACGTTAATGAATGGGCGAGACCCATGCCCAAAGGTTACGCCGACGTGCGACTGTCCGTCAGGATACTCTCGATGCCGTTCGATCTGCAGAACCAGGTCATGGCTTACCGGATTGGTGCTTCACGATTCGCGACATTGTGGAACGCGCCAAGGCGCGGCGTTCCTGGCGGAATTCTTGTCTTTCTGGCGTATGTCGACGATGGACAGTCGTCTCGCAAACGCGTAACTCCATGATTTAGAATGGGTTCGCCTGTTCTGTAGAGGGCGGCGTCCCAAGCCGCGGCCGGCGCGGGCGTTTCGTACGCGTTGGACGCACCGGCGGTGAGCGGGGGCTGCATCTGTCATGCTGACGATATTGGCCTCTTGAATTGATAGAGAAACAGGGATGAAACGAGAACCCGTGGCAGGCGTGCAGCCGGAAGTGTTGAGTTGGGCGAGGGAAACGGTCGGACTGTCGATCGACGAAGTCGCGACCATGCTTCGGATTCCGTCGAGCGAAGTGGCCGATTGGGAGGCGGGAACAGGCGCACCGACATACACCCAGCTCGAGAAGCTCGCGTATCAGGTTTTCAAGCGGCCGCTCGCCGTTTTTTTCCTTCCCGCTCCGCCCGACGAGAAAGTACCGCAGCGCGAATTTCGGACACTTCCCGAAGCGGACATGCGGTCGCTTGCCCGCGATACCTATCTGCAGATCCGACAGGCGCAGGCATTCCAGCTATCGCTGCGGGAGGTGTTCGATGGGCGCAATCCCGCGCGTGACATGATCTGGAAATCACTGGCCCTGTCGTTGTCGGAGCCCGTGCCCTTACAAGCCGGGCGCGTTCGCGATGCGCTCGGCATCAAGCTGGTCGAGCAGACATCCTGGCGCAACGACGAGCTTGCTCTCAAGCAATGGAGAAGGGCCGTAGAGGAAGCAGGCGTCTTTGTCTTCAAGTCGTCATTCAAGCAGCGCGAGATCTCGGGTTTCTGCTTGATGGACGATGCATTCCCGATCATCTATCTGAACAACGGCACGACGAAGACGCGCCAGATATTCAGTCTGCTGCATGAACTCGCGCACTTGCTCTTGAACATGAACGGCTTGAGCAAGCTCGCTCCCGGCTACATCGATGCGCTTCCTCAAACCGAGAGGAAGATCGAGCGATTCTGCAACGCGATAGCGGCGGAGGTACTGATCCCGCACGCAGCTTTTGACACGTTCGTGGTACGGCTTCCCGTCGATGTCGAGTCTGCCTCCGACGAGGCGTTCGCCGAGCTGGCGAGCCATTTTGGCGTGAGCCGGGAGGCTGTGCTGCGGCGATTGCTGGATCAGGGCCGAGTTGGCCAGGCTTTCTATGAACATAAGGCCGGGATCTGGTCAGCCCAGCAGAGAGAGGCAACGGGCGGGAGCTACTATGCAAATCAAGGTGCCTATCTGAGCGACCGCTTTGCCCGGGAGGTCGTCGGCCGTCACTATCGGCATCAGATCACGCTAGAGCAGGCTGCCGATTTTCTTGGCATCAAGCCGAAAAGCTTTGCCGGATTTGAAGAGCATGTTCTTCACGGGGCCGGTGCATGATCTATGTGTTCGACACCAGCTCCATTCGATCACTTCAGCATTTCTATCCACGTGTTTTCAGAAGCATCTGGGACGGCATCGAAAAACTCGTTGGCCAACGGCGTTTGATTTCGACCAGAGAAGTCTTGAACGAGATCGAGCGACAGGCCGTCAGTGCAGATGTGTTGGCGTGGGTGAAAGGCCATCGATCATTGTTCACGATGCCGAACGCGGATGAGCTGCGGTTTGTCGCCGCGATTTTGCGGGTCAAGCATTTTCAGGCGCTGATTGGCCAACAGCAGCGTCTTAAGGGAACACCGGTTGCCGATCCATTCGTCATCGCCTGCGCGAAGATCCGCCAGGGGACGGTCGTGACCGAGGAAGGATGGCAGCACGCGAATGAAGGGCTTGTCGTCAAACCTCATGCGGCGAAGATACCCAATGTCTGCGCGCATTTCGAGATTCCATGTATCGATCTCGAGGAATTCATGCACCAGCAGGATTGGCGGTTCTGATCGATGCAACGCCCGAACAAGGGTGGTATGTCGCGCGCGGCCGCCGGTTGGCGTTGCAGCGCGGATGCAAAGTCTCTGCTCCGCCGGGATGAGGGCGGGGTAGTGTGTGAGCTAGCCGCGCGCCCAATCTGCTGATCAATTCGCTGCCGACCATGCCGAACCGACAATGGATGCCGTGCTTATCACCATCGTCGCACGCAGCGAAAATTCTCCATACGTTCCGACGATTCTCGCGGGTGTTTCCCACTGGTTGGTCGCGCGACTTTGTACCTAAGATGAAGGAATCATGCGCGTGATACGGTGCCTGCGCGCGCATGGTTGAAGGCAGAGGGTAACGCCGGGGGGCAACGCCAGCGGATGTTTCCATCATGGATGCGAGAGTGTGCGCGGCGGCTGCCAGTCTTGCGACTGCAACGACGCCAACGGGCGCGGCGGCAATCGCCGCGCGGACGACGTCCGGCCGGCCCGGCCGGGTTGCTTCGCTGCGCCATGCGCTGATCGCAATCGTTTGCGTTCTCGGCGCGGCATCCGCCGTGCTCGCCGGGGCTCCCGCCGATGCGGGCGGCTCGCCTGACGCCGTGCGCATCGTCGCTGCCGCGAGCCCCGCCGATTCCGTCATTTCGTCACACGACTCCGCCGTGCGTCAGGTCGTGCTGGGCATCATCAGCTTCACGCACTGGCCGACGACGCCCGTCCGCCTGCACCTGTGCGTCACCGGCCGGCCCGACTACGCGCGCGGCCTGACCGACACGCTGCAGGCCGGCTCGACGCTGCTCGACGTGCAGCGCGTCCGCTTCGACGATCCCTCGCTGGGCATGGCCTGCGACGTCGTCTATCTCGGCACCCTGAGCGACGACGAGAGGACGCGGGTGAGAGCCGCGGTGGCCGGCCATCCGGTACTGACGATCTCGGAACACGATCCGTCCTGCACCGCAGGCGGCATGTTCTGTCTCAATGTCGACGGCGAACGCGTGTCGTTCGACATCAATCTCGACGCCGTGGCGCGCAGCGGCGTGCGCGTGCACCCGAACGTGCTCAATCTCGCGCGACGGCCGGGGGCGCCATGACACGGTTCGCGCCTCACTTTTCTCCTTCGCGCGTGCCGCGCCCGACGCTGCAAAGCGTGTTGCGTCGCGCACATCTGCGCCTCGCGTTCGTTGCCGTCGCGATGGCCGCCGTGTCGTTGATCGTGGTCGCCGTGATCGCATTGCGCGCGTATGCCGGCAACAACCTGAACCTGCTGGCGCGCTCGCTCGGTTATACGGTCGAGGCGGCGCTCGTGTTCGGCGACCGCGTCGCGGCGAACGAGGCGATCGCGATGATTGCCCGCGATGAGGACGTCGCGCAGGTGGTGGTCACGGACAGCAGGGGCCAGCCGTTCGCGACGTGGCAGTTGCCTGCCGGAAACGGGGTCGCCCGGCTCGAGCGCGGCGTCGCCGACCTTGCGCTGCCGGGGCCCGTGACGGTTCCGGTGATGCACGACGGCATCATCGTCGGTCACGTCGTCGTGCGCGGCCGCGGGCACCAGTTCTTCGGCTTCCTGCTCGGTGGCGTGGGCGGCATTCTCGGTTGCCTGGCGGTCAGCGTGATCGGCGCGTACGTCAGCTCGAAGCGTCTGCTGCGCAACATCGTTTCGCCGCTGCGCGCGCTGGTCAGCGTGGCGCACGCCGTGCGGCGCGAGCGCGCGTTCGCGCAGCGGGTCGAGCCCGTGGCGATCGCCGAGCTGAACGAACTCGGCGACGACTTCAACGCGTTGCTCGACGAACTCGAAGACTGGCAGAACATGCTGCGCGACGAAAACGCGTTGCTCGAATACAAGGCGACGCACGATGCGCTCACGGGCCTGCCCAACCGCGTGCAGTTCGAGTCGCGCCTGGCGCTTGCGCTCGGCGAAGCCCGGACGACGGGCCAGCGGGTCGGCATCCTGTATCTGGACTGCGACCGCTTCAAGGAGATTAACGATTGTCTCGGCCACGACGCCGGCGACGCGGTGCTGATCGGCATCGCCGAGCGACTGCGCGCACAGGTGCGCGAGGCCGATCTGGTCGCCCGCCTGGGCGGCGACGAATTCGCGGTGATGCTGTCGTCTGTGCGCGATGCGGGCAGCATGTGTCGCATCGCCGACGAGATATTGTCCGGCATGGCGCCGTCGATCGAGTTGTCCGACGGCCGCATGGTGGCCACCATGATGAGTGTCGGCATTGCGCTGTATCCCGACCATGCGTCGGACGCGAGCGGCTTGCTGCGCACGGCGGATGCGGCAATGTACCGGGCCAAGCGTGCTCGGCCAGGATCGTGGCAGTTGGCCGAAGGAGTTGCGGGACCGGTTTGATTGATCGCTTCGCGCTGCGGGCGAGGCCGCGGCAGCGGATGACAAAAAGCGCGCCCAATGCGGGCGCACTCGAAGGGGATGCGAAATGAACAACTCGTTTCCTGTGAGCACGGGGCGGATGTGCGTCGCGAGCGCGCTGCTGCTGTGTTTGCTGCTGGGGGGCTGCAAGACACCGCCGCTTCATCGTGGGCTGACGCAGACGCAAGTCACGACGCTCAAGTCGGCCGGTTTCCAGGAGACCGAACAGGGTTTCGAGTTCGGCTCGGCCGGGCCGATCCTGTTCGATTTCGATCGCTATAACCTCAAGCCGGATGTGCGGCGGATCGTCGAGCGGATCGGGCGCACGCTCAGGTCGGCGGAGATCAACGGGGTTCGGGTTTATGGGTACTCGGATCGGGAGGGGGCGGATGATTACGACTTCGAGTTGTCGAGGCGGCGAGCCGAGGTCGTGGCGATCGAGCTTGTCGATGTCGGGCTCGATGCGAAGCGCATTGCGATCGTCGGGAAAGGGAAGCGCGATCCGGTGGGGGATAACCGGACACCGGCGGGGAGGGCACAGAATCGGCGGGCGGCGATTGTGGTTTCGCCGCGGTGAGGAGAGGGGCGTCGCACACTGGTACGCAACGATTGCGCGTGGGTCGTCTGCCGACATGCAAGCTGCTCAGCCATGTTGCTGAAAGCACGGATATCGGTACTTCATGGTGCGGTCAGTTGTAACTGTTTGCCATCATTGACACGCAGACACCCGAGCGCTTGCCCACAAGCAGCTGGCCTTTATGTTCGCGGCATGTGGGGCGGATCATTGGATGAAGCGTCGATTGAAGACCGGAGGCCGCTGGATAAATTCGAAACGAGATTTTCAGTTGCCCGAATAGAATCGTTCCGCTCGATTTTTTGAACGCCGCATCGCGGTTTGGCGAACGCGGCGACGACCGGAACGTGTATGGCCATCGACCCCAAGGATTTGCTTCCGCACTTCGAACGCGAGATGGCGCTACTGCGTCGTTCGATGCAGACGTTCTCGCAGCGTTTTCCTAAAATCGCCGCTCGCCTGGCGATCACGGGCGAGTATTCCGACGATCCGCACGTGGAACGTCTGTTGCAGTCGTTCGCATTGATGTCGTCGTCTCACGACGTCCGCCTCGAGGATGATGTTCCCGCGTTTACGCACGGCCTTCTCGAGACACTGCACGGTGCGTTCCTGCGTTCATTTCCTTCCTGCGCGATTGCGCAATTTCATGGCGACCTGACCGGCAAACGGACCGGGCCCCATGTCATCCCGCGCGGCGAGCAACTGATCGCACCGGTCGGCCGGGAAGTATTTCGCATGACGGACGAAGTCACGATTGTGCCGCTGACCGTCTCGGCGGTGCGTTACGCGACATCGGCGATCGCGCCGCGAGACGCCGCGTTACCCGCCGAAACTTCCGGTTTGCTGACCGTCACGTTCGCGCTGACTTCGACGGAAGCCACGTTCGCGGTCGTGCCGGACCGGTTGCGTCTGCACTTCACGGGCGCGCGCGAGATCGTCGCGGCACTCACGGACGCCGCCTTGCTTCTTGCCGTGCGAGGTTTCGTCGAGACGGACGATTCCGGGCGCTGGAAGCGTCTCCCGACCATGCCGTTCACGGCCGTCGGCCTCGAGCCGATCGACGCGCTGCTCGATATGCCGCATGACGATGCCCTCGGGCCATTTCACCTGCTGATGGAGTACTGCGCCGTTCCGGAACGTTTCGACTTTGTCGACCTCGACATGCGCCCACTCAAGCGGGCCGCAGGCGGCAGTCGTCGCGTCGCGCTGCACCTGGCGATCGCGGGCGTGCATCCGGACTCTCATCGCGCGCAACACCTGGCCGCCGCGACGGCAGAGCATGTCCGTTTGTTTTGTACGCCCGTGATCAACCTTTTCCCGGATGCCGCCGAGCCGATCGAGACTCGTCCCGGTTGCGCGTATTACCCGGTGAAGCCGCTTGCGCAGAAAAACGCGTCGCAGACGAACATCTGGTCGATCGACACGGTTCGTCAGACTTCCGACGCGGACACGTCGATCCTGGCACCGTTCCATTCGCTGCAGCACGGCATGGGCACCCGTCCGGGGCTGTACTGGACCGTGTTGCGCGACGAGGCCCGGCGGGCGCCGAAGAAGCCCGTCGATCCCCAGGCCAAAGAGGCGGGCAAGAAACCGTCCCCGGACGAGATTGCCGACCTCCTCCATGGCGTCGAACTGGGACTGATCGACCGGGACGGCCAACCTGCCGATCCCGGGCGTCGCAAACTGGCGATCCGGCTGTCCTGTACCCAGGGCGACTTGTCCGGAATGCGGGAACGCGAACTGGCGTTGTGTGCGGGCGATCCGGTGGGGACGATCGCGCTGCTGAACCGGCCGACCCGGAGCCGGCCGCCCGCTTTCCGCTACGGAGAGCTGTGGAATGTATTGTCTTTGCTCGTGCCGCAGGCGATTCGCCTGGACAACGGCGGTCTGGCCCAACTGACGCGGCTCTGCGCCCGCTGGGCGGAATCCTCGGTCGACGGCGGGCGGCGCTTCGATGCGCTCGTCTCGTTGTCGGCCGCGCGCGTTCGGCGCTGGCTGCCCGGCAAGCCTGCGTCGGCGTTCGTACAGGGGCTCGAAGTGCGGTTGGTGGTCGACGAACAGCGTTTCGCCGGCTTCAGTCTTGGCGGGCTCGCGCACGTCATGGAGAGATGCTTCGCACCGCACGTGCCTGTAACAAGTTTCGTGCAGATTGTGCTGTTTTCAGCGCATACCGGTGCACTGCTTCGTCGCGGCCAACCGTGCCCCGGCGCCCAGCCGCTGGCCTAGTTTTTCGATTTTCGGGGCTCGAACGGAAACGTTTGCGGGCGTCTTTCGCGCGGTCGGATTTTGTCCTACATTAACGGGGCTTTGGGCCGGCCAGCCGGCCCACGGAACCTGAGATCACACGCAAGGAACAAGAATGAGTTTCGCTCCGAACGGGGGTATTCCCAATGGTTTGGGCGGCAGCGCGCTCGGCTCCTTGAGCGCGCTCGGCGGCCTGGCAGGCCCGGTCGCCTCGAGTGTTGCCGGGAGCCTCGGGCCGCTCGCGGGCCTGGCCGGGCACGTCGACACCGTCCAGCGTGCGATGCAACTCGCGCAAACCGGCTTCTCGCTGATGGACAAGACGCCCGGCGCGGTTGCCGAAGCGATCAACGGCGCCGCCAACCCCGCGCGCCTGACCCAGCTCAATCGCTACGTCACGCTCGACACGCCGCTCGGCCCGGACGTGCTGCTGGTCAGCGCCGCCGTCGTCGACGAGTATGTGAATCGGTTGCCGGAAATCCACCTCGACCTGCTGTCGCATCGCCACGACCTTCGCCCCGACGACCTGATCGGCCAGCAGGTCAAGATCCGGTTCGATCAGCAGGCGCGCTTGTCGACGCTTGAACGCGTCGTTGCATCGGGCGCCGGCGAGAACGACCGTTACTTCGACGGCTACGTCGCGTCGTTCGACCGGGCCGGCAATCCCGGCAATGTCACGCAGTACCACCTGACGGCCGTGCCGTGGTTCTGGTTCCTGACGCGCTCCACCGACTGCCGGATTTTCCAGAACAAGACCGCGCAGGACATCCTCACCGAGATTTTCCAGGAACACGGGTTTTCCGATTTCGTGTTCGACATCCGCACGAGCCAGAAACCGCTCGAATACGTGGTGATGTACCAGGAGAGCTACTACAACTTCTGCGCGCGGTTGATGGAGCAGGAAGGGCTGGTCTGGACGCACCGCTACGAGAAGGACAAGCACTTTCTCGTGATCGGCGACACGAATTTGCTGTTCCGCCCGATCGACGGGCTGGCGACCGTGCCGTTCGCCGCCACCGAGGCGAGCGAGGACAGCGGCATCGATCAGTTGCACGAAGGCCGGCGGTTTGGCGTCGGCAAGGTCACGTTCCGCGACTTCAATCATCAGAATCCGTCGTCGCCGCTGATGCTGGTGGAAGCCGGCCCGCAGAACCTCAAGCACGCGCGGCTCGACTCGACCGAGCGGTTCGAGCACCAGTCGCTGTACGACCACGGCGACGACGGCAACCGCTATGCGCGTTTCGCGATGGAGGCCGAGGAGGCGCAGGCCCATCGCTATACCGGCGGCGGCTACGCGTGGCGCATGACCACCGCCGGCGCCGTCAACGTGGCGAATCACCCGGTCCTCGAGAACAACCAGGAATACGTGATCCTGCACGTGCGTCACGAGGCGGTGAACGACTACACGCAGCACAGCGCAAAACTGCCGTACCGCAACAGCTTCGCGTTGCTGCCGAAGAAGATTCCGTATCGTGCGCCGCGCGGGACGCCGAAGCCGGTGATTCATGGCACGCAGTCGGCGATCGTCGTCGGTCCCAAGGGCGAGGAAATCTACACCAACGGGAGCGCGGTGAAGGTGAACTTCCCGTGGGACCGGCGCGGCAAGAAGGATGGCTCCGACTCGATGTGGGTGCGCGTGTCGCAACCGTGGGCGGGCGATGGTTGGGGGGCGGCTGCGATTCCGCGGATCAAGCAGGAAGTGCTCGTGGCGTTCAATCAGGGCGATCCGGACAACCCCGTGATCGTGGGCCGCGTGTTCAACGGCGAGCAGGGCAACCCGTACCACGGGGCCGCCGGCCAGACGATGGGGATCAAGAGCCAGACGCACAAGGGGCAGGGGTCGAACGAGATCCGCATGACCGACACGAACGGCATGCAGGAATTCTTCATGCACGCGCAGAAGGACATGAACACCGTCGTCGAGAACAACGAGACGCACAAGGTGCTCGGGCCGATGCGTACCGTCCTGGTGGCGACGGGGAGCGAAGAAAAGCAGATTCCGCAGGGCAACCTGACCGAGACGATCGCCGAGAAGCGCAGTACGACCGCGACCACCGTCGAGGTGACGACGCCTGCCAAGGACGGGGGCGGCGGCACGCAGGTCTACGTGGCCGAGCGCGGCATCCTGCTGAAGGTGCAGGACAGCTCGATCTCGCTCGCGCCCGAAGGCATTCGCCTCGAGCACAAGGGCTCCGTGATCCTGATGACCGACGACGGCGTGATGGTCAACGGCCAGCGCATCGATCTCAACAAATAACACGAACACAACCATGCACTACGCTATCCACGAAGGCACGTTCGAACTGCCGGACGCGGCGCTCGACCGCACCGTCAACATCCTCGTGATGAACGCCGGCCCCGGCGGCCTCAACCTCGTGATCGCCCGTGGGCGGCTGCGCGACGGGGAAGATATCGATGCGTTTGTCGCGCGCGAATGGGAAGTGGCGTCGCGCGATGCGAAGATGCTCACCGAGAAGGCGCGCCGGCCTGTGACGGTGGCGGGCCGTTCGGGCATCCAGATCGATTCCACGCTCGAGCGGGACGGCAGGCTCTGGCATCAACTGCAGACCATGTTTCCGTCGGACGACGCCGGCCGCGTGCTGGTGATGACGTTGACCAGCGCGGCACCGCTGACCGAAGAGCAGCAGGCGATCGCCGATCGCATGCTCGCCAGTTTCCAGCCGCGCGCGGCTCGACCGACCCTGCTCGGACCGGGTGACGCGTCGTGAGCGCGGAACACTTCGCGGCCGCGCGCTTCGAAGACCCGATCCAGCACACGTCGTTCTGGGGTGAGCTTGTAGGCACGGTCGGGTCGGTGATCGGCGGTGCCGTTGTCGGCGCATTGGTGGCGGAGGCGATGGAGGGGCTCGTGTTCGTCGGCCTGGCCGCGCTCGAAATCGGCACGGCAGGGCTGGCGACGCCGCTCGTGATCGCGATCGGTGTGGGCGTGGCGGTCGGCTCGGGCGCGCTGATGGAAGCGAGTGGTATGAACGAGGCCATCGACGACGGCGCCAAGGCGCTGGCTGACTCGATCGCGCCACCCGAGATCAAAGGCAAGATCGCCAGCGGTTCGGGGAACGTTTATGTCAATAACAAGGCCGCTGCGCGGGCGGCCCGGCCGGGGGATCTCGATACCGTCGCATGCCTGGATCACTCCAGCCCGCAGATGATTGCCGATGGGTCGGGGAGCGTTTATATCAACGATCATCCGGCCGCTCGCGTCGGCGACAAGACGACTTGCGACGGGACGATTGCTGAGGGTTCCGATAACGTTTTCATCGGCGGCGGCACGCAGCGGGTAAGGGACGTCAAGTCGGCAAGTCGGCTCGGGTGGTTGGGTGCGGCGCTCGGGATTGCGCTGGCGGTGTGTGGCCGCGGGAAGATGAGTTGGGGGCAGTTTCTGAAAGGCAAGCTGCCTTGCCTTGCGATCAATTTTGCGGCCGGTGCTTTCGGGACGTGGCTCGGCAGTTTGGCGAGGCCGTCAGCCGGTCACCCGGTCAACGTCATTACTGGCGGCAAGTTTCTCGATGGCACGGACGATACCGACTTCACATTGCCCGGCCCGTTGCCTATCGTGTGGCGACGTTTTTACAGCAGCCATGATGATCGTGCTGACAGTTTGTTCGGGCCGGGCTGGAGCGTGCCGATCAGTGTCGAGTTGCGGATTGCGCGTGAACATGGCGAGGTCACATCGATCACGTATTGGGACGAGCAAGGCCGCGACATCGTGTTCCCGGCCGTGCCGCCGGGCGAGAGCCATTTCAGCGTTCCCGAAGGCATTTACCTGATCTGTACTGCCGGCGGCCACTACGTGGTCGAGACGGTCGACGGTATGTATCGCGATTTCGGTCGTGCCCGCAGCGATGCGGACAGCGAGACGCTCAAGCTGTGGCGTCTCGAGGATCGCAACGGGAATTGGATCGAGGTGGAGCAAGAAGCGGCCGATGCGGTTTTGCGGCCTGCGCGGCTGCACGACAGCGCCGGGCGCATGCTGACGCTGGCGTACGATAAATCGCACCCTCGACGTGTTGCCACGATCGAACTGACTCGTGGCGTGGACGGTGAGCAACCCGACACGCTGGTGCGTTATGCGTACAACGATGCCGGCGAGCTGGTGGCCGTTACCGATCGCAGTGGCCACACCGGGCGACGCTTCGCATACGAACACGGACTGATGGCCCAGCACACGTTGCGCGGCGGCCTGCAGTGCTTTTATGCGTGGCAGGGCGTTGGCCGCGACGCGCGTGTCGTGCGCCATTGGACCGATGACGGTGAGGCATACACGTTCAATGCGGACCTTGTTCAGCGTACGGTGACGATCACCGACCAGATCGGTCGCGTGACGCAGTGGACGTGGAACGAGGATCAGCAGCCGACGAGCCATACGGATGCCGATGGCCACGTTTGGCAATTCGAGTGGAACGCGATGCGGCAGTTGGTCAGTACGACCGATCCGGCCGGGCATACGACCCGCTTCGAATATGACGAGCGGGGGCGCCAGACGCAGCGTATCGATGCGCTCGGGCAGGTTGAGCGGACCGAGTGGAACGCTTACTACGATCTGCCTGTTGCGGAAACCGATCCGGCCAACTCGCGCTGGATCTACCGCTACGACGATCGAGGCAACCTGACGATGACGCGCGATCCGGCCGGCTTCGCGACCGAGTATCACCGGGACGAGCGCGGGCTTGTGCACACGATCCGCGATGCGCGGGGTGGTTACAAGTTCCTCGAATGGAATGGCCGTGCGCAGTTGACCTCGTACACCGATTGTTCCGGCAAGGTCACGCGGTTCGGGTATGACGCACGTGGCGCGCTTGCTCGTGTGACCGATGCGGCGGGCCAGTCTACCGTGTACGAAGCGGATGCGATGGGGCGTGTTACGGGGATCGAAACGGCCGATGGCGCGCGTCAGATGTTCCGATACGATGCGGCCGGGCGCCTTGTCGAGGTCGTTGACGCGAATCAGCGCAGCACGCGCTACGAACTCAATCCGCGCGGCTTGCTGCTGTCGCGGACGGACGCGGCTAATCGTGTCGTGCGGTTCGGCTACGACGATGCATTCCGGTTGGCGAGCCTGACCAACGAGAACCGTGAGACCTATCGCTTCCGTTACGACCGACGTGATCTGCTGACTGAGGATGTTGGGCTGGACGGCAGCGTGCGCTCGTATGAGTACGATGCTCGTGGACTGGGCATCGCGCTTAGAGAGGGGAAACTTCAGACCACCTATGAGCGCGATGTGCTCGGGCGGTTAGCGGCGAAGGTCTCTGGAAGTGAACGTTGCGAATACCTGTACGACAAGGCAAGCCGAATCACGTCCGGTGAGCTGCATACGCTCACTGCGCGTGGCCCGTCCCTGAAAAACCGGGTCAACCTGAAATACGACGCGCGCGGCGAGGTGCTCGAGGAGTACACGCCGACTGGCTGGCTCGCGCACACTTATGACGAGCTCGGCAATCGCGTCAGCACCACGATTTCCGGCGAGCGCACGATCGACTGGCTGCATTACGGCTCCGGTCACGTGCACCAGATCCGTGTCGATGGTGCGGCGATCACCGACATCGAACGCGACGACCTGCATCGAGAAGTGCTGCGCACGCAGGGCAGACTGACCAGTCAGTTTGGATATGACGCGGTCGGCCGCCGCGCGCGATTTGCTGCGCAGCGTGGTGCGCTCGCGGACACGCTGTTGAGCAAACAGTGGCAGTACGATGCAGTGGGAGAGATGATCCAGAAACGCGATCAGCGCTACGGCACAGTCAGCTATGACTACGACCCGACAGGCCGCATCGAGCAAGCGATGGGGTCGGGGTTGCCGTCCGAGGTGTTCCGTTGGGATGCAGCCGCGAACTTGGTGTCAAGCGACCATCCTGGCGGGTACATCGAGCACAATCGACTGAAAATGTTCGAGGACAAGCGCTTCGAGTATGACGCGTACGGACGACTCGTTCGCAAACTGAGCGGTCGTGGACCTGCCAAAGAGTTGGCCCTTGAATACGACGATTGGCACCAGTTGAAGACCGTCGTGACGAAGGACCGACTTGGCATTTCGACTACGCATTTCGAATACGACGCGTTCGGTCGCCGGATTCGTAAGCGCAATGGCGGCTACGCTAGTACGGATTTCCTATGGGATGGCATGCGGCTCGTACAGGAGACGTACCACGATCGAAGCGGCGAAGAGGCACTGACTTACCTGTATGAACCGAATAGCTATGTGCCTCTGGCACGTATCGACCAAGGCGCTCAAGCGGCGAACGACGCCGACGCGCGGAACACTGTCTACTATTTCCATAACGACGTGTCAGGGTTGCCGGAAGAGCTGACCGACACTGACGGCGAACTGGTCTGGCAGGCCCGCTATAAGGTATGGGGCAACGCGGTACAGGAGGAATGGATCGAGCGAGTGCCGCAGCGGCCGCCACCATCGTGGAGTGAAGCGCAGGCAGCGGCATCAACGCTGGCTCACACACCACGACCGCAAAACCTGCGCTTCCAGGGGCAATATCTGGATCGAGAGACCGGCCTGCACTACAACACCTTCCGGTTCTACGATCCGGACGTCGGGCGGTTCATTACGCGCGATCCAATCGGGTTGTACGGCGGGGAGAATTTGTATCGCTATGCCGCGAATCCGCTTATGTGGGCCGATCCATTGGGTTGGGCGCCTCACCAAGCCACGATGACCGTATACGCGCCGGATGGGACAATGAGATTTACGGAAGCACTAAAAAGTGGTGGTGCGACGGGGACTTCCTGGCCAGAGCAAATCGCATCGCACACGGAATCGAAGGGCATTATTGACCCCCGAATTCAATCAGGTGACCGGGTGGTCTTTACAGATGCAACCTTGCCGCCGTGTTCGGGATGTCGAGGCAACATGAACGTAGCTGCAGCGTCGAAGAATCTGACGGTCGAATACCATTGGGCCGATGGCAAAGGGCAGTCAGGCTCGTGGTTCACCGACGCAGACAAGGGGGCGAAAGCTGTCGCCCGAAGAAATGCAAGAAAGGGGCTCGGTTCAAGCGGTTGCTCACGATAAGGAGTTTTCTGTGAAACTAACGATACATCCGATTGAAGTTGATTTTGTATATGATGAATTGGATACAAATGCGGTCACGTTCAAGCTGAAGGATGGGTATCTTTCGATTCAGACATGTGTCTACCTCGAAGACGACGAACGATTGAATGAGCCTACAGTTGAATTAAACGATCAGGGAAGCTCGCAATGTGGTGGGCTGGCCCATATTGTTTTTTTTCCTCGCGAGGTGGAGGTGGGGTTTCGGGAGGGTGATTATTTCCTCGGCGAGTACTCTGCTATTTCAATTCTGCTCGATGAATTTGTGGATGTGAAGTTGGTTGATTTTTTTGTCAACCATTTGTTTCTTGGTGATATTGTGGTATATGGTGATGGTTTCGATCCTGCGAGAAAGGTTACTCAAACTTCGAAAAGGGATTATATTTAATGTTGTCATTTGAGTGTTGTTGTTTTGATTTGAGCGGGGATTGTATTCGTCCGTAGTCATCGCATTGCTCATTGTGTGCGACTCGTCAAATAATGTCGGTGAGATTATTTGAAAAGAGAAAAATTTGAAGATTGTGAATGGTTTGAATGCGCTTATTTTTGCAAGATCGGGCTTGCCGAAGGTCGGTTGGATATTCGTAGATAAGGGATTCAACAAAAGTTCTGTCGATGCGTTGATGACCGCAACGTTTCAAATTTCTGAAGATGAGGATGACGAGTTTTACGGTGAAGATCATCTTGCGTCGTGGCTGGAAGTGCCGACATTTCTCGCCGTTCTAGACGTATGTGGGAAGAACCTTAAAGACCCGACCATAGAGGACTTTGCGAACGCAGCAATTCACTATCTGAAGAGCGATGACTTTTTGGAGTAAGGGTCGTACGTTTCACTAGCTGGACTCCGCATTCAAGAATTTTTTTTGAGATCGTCCGCGAAGGGCATGGGTATTGGAAGCAGAGGTGAAGTGATGATGGACAAACTTTCACAACTTGGAGCCACCCCGATCGATCAGCCACTAAAGGCGAAGATGCAAATGTTGGTTGATCTAGAGGCCGAGGTTGGCCGACTTCCGGACGACTATAGAAACCTGTTGATGCATTTCGGCGGAGATATTGAGTTCCATTCATCCATTAAATTTCATGCAGATGAACCGTCGCCTTGGGCCGCTGAGGATCGCACAGATTCTTTAGAGATCCTCTACGGGTTGAAGAGCAAGTACGGTTTGTCGATGCTCCGAATGGTTGCGACATATAAGGGGCGGATTCCGGCAGGTTGGATTCCGATAGGAGAGGCGCCGGGGGGTAACCAGATTTGTCTGAGGATATATCCGTCGGGCAGTTCTCAATCGGTCGAATTCTGGGATCATGAAAGCGAGGTTGGCCCGGGCTTGCCGCCAAGTGGTGATGGCCTAACGAAAGTTGCCAGTTCCTTGCAGGATTTCGTTAACCGTCTCACACCTGAGAATCCGCCAGAGAATTCGCCTCGTGCCGTTAAGATAGATCTTCAGTTTTGAAGTGAATAGGCCAATGTCCGGGGCCAAGAATATTGAGTTGCATAATCAATATCTCGAATCAATTCTCATAGCAGGTGAGATTGAGGGTGTTACTCGATTCGGGGTGTGGTGTTGTATTGGACTTGCGAATGATGAATCGGTATTCAGGTTTCTTGCCAAGCAGACAGGAAATGCTGGTGCACATATCAAGGGGCGAGTGGGTGATTATTTGGATCAAATTTGGAATGGAGGAGAAAACTCCAATCCATTAATAGATCTAGAGCAACTTGATTGGGATCCTGATGTCGTTGAAATAGACGATGAAGCTGCGGCACAGGGAGCGACAGATTTGCTGGCAGGTCTATCGTTTTTAGCAAAATGGTGTGCTGAACATAAGGTGGAGAGACTGGTTGCGTGTGCCGAGGTTATGATAAACCGAATCGATTACTTGGAGAGCTTTGAGTTGATTGGATGTCATGTTGCGAATCCAGTCGATCATGAGATGAGCGTGCAGAAGAAATTTGCTCGTGAACTCGTTGCAGGTACCTTGACTGATCATGACAAGATGAAATACCACGAGTGGTTACTCAATCTTGGTACTCCCTGAATCATGAGATCAAGAAACAAGCATGCAAACGATTGACCTGTTGATCTCCCATAGTCAAATCGTAGTTCGATCCAGGCCGCACGATGAGGGTTTGAGCCAATGGGGAACGGGCAACATTGATCAGGGCGCGGTGCTGCACGCCGACTACCTCATTTTCGATCCGCTTCCGGACGATGCCTTCGGGGCAAAAGTGTACTTGCGGGTGGTGGACAAGTTCGAGATGGACGAGCAGGCCGCACGGTGCATCGTTGCGCCGTTTCGTATTGAGGATCGCAATTCGCTTGAAGTCGTCTCGGCGACCGAAAAATTCAAGATTGCGCTGGAACTTCCGCTCAATTCATACGACGTGTATTACGAGGTTTGTGAGGGGGAAGAGGTTTTCTACAAATTCACGTTTGCTTCAGGAACGGGGCGTCGTCAAGCAATCTATTTGCGAGATGATCCGTGGGGTGGCAAGAAAGACAAGCCGCTTGTCGCAGGGAAGTTTGATAGATAACTTAGATTTGGTTGCTCCTTGGGTTAACTGGACTAAATTCGCAGTGATCTAGCCGAAGCGACCGACAGCAACGAAGTCCGGGCGCGAGCACGGATTGTCTGTGAGATGGTGTGCTGCTTGTACAGGAGATGTACCACGACAGGAGCGTCGAAGAGGCGCTGACCTACCTGTACGAGTCGGGCAGTTATGTACCGCTGGCGCGGATCGACCAGAATGCACCAACTGCCAATGATGCCGACGCGCAGGACACTGTCAATTATTTCCATAACGACGTGTCTGGGCTGCCTCAGAAACTGCCCGACGCCGACGGCGAGATGGCCCGGCAGGGCCCGTTACAAAGTGTGGGGCAACGCGGTGCAGGAGGAATGGGTCACGCGGGCACCGAAGCGATCGACGCCGGCATGGGGCGAGGTGCCGCACACTGTGTCGGCAGCGTAGAGAACAATGTCAAGTATGGATTGTTCTGCGTTACGAGCCGAACGCGATCGCGCTCCTGTCTTTGGCGCGCATCGGACAGAGGTCGGCCATCGAGAGGCGTTTGTTCTCGACTAACAAGGACCCTTGAGCAGCGGTTCCGCCGGCGACAGCGGTCATTCGCACCAAGCGGATGACCGCTTGCACATATCTCGGCGCAAGCAGCGCGCAGACCACGATGCGCGGGGCATGAGGAGGTCGAAAGGAGACTCCGATCGAGATGGCCGAGATTCGTTGCCCCCAGTTTTTTGACCACAAAGCTCGCAAAGCTAAAACGGGGTCAGCCAAATTCTCGTCTGACAGCAGTACACACTAGACGCTACGCAACTATAGGCCGAGCCTCCATAACGAAAGCACCCCGCGAGTGATGCATCTTTAAAATGGAAATTCCTTTACTCATGCAAATATCGGTGAGCCTCGTCTGATCATCAGGCGAAATATGTGATCCGATATATACTGCTTTTGGCAAGGGCATTTTCCAGGGCTGCGCCTTGTCGAGTACGCCATTTGCAAAAATAAGACGCCATTCTTTCTCGTATCCCCAATCCATCGATTTAATAAGCCCGGCAAGATTCAAATACAAATTATTAAATCCATCTTTTCCGGCTTGCAACATATTTGGCGTTGCATCGAACGGATGCTCGCTATAAATTACCGGATACATGAATCTAGAGACATAATCGTCTGGACGCACCGATTTTATATCATACTCAATGCAAAATCCTTTGTGATAATTCGCATAGTGTGACCACATCAATGTCGAGTCGACACGCTCCGAAAACGAGCAGACTTTGAATCCGTCTTTCATTCGATTGGCACCATCTGTGCCCATTTTCTCAAACATGGCCGACATTGCTCCAAGTAGAGCCGCCTTCATTATGGCGGCTTTTTCGGGGGCTACGTCGCGCAAAAGAATGTCTATCATTGCAGAATTTGGGTCTTCCGCAAGTGAGATCGAATTTTCGATCTCTTCAAGTTTGTCTTGTGGAAGGCGATCGCGCAATTCCTGCGGCATCAGCCTTAGAAAATTATTTGATAACTTGTCGTAGTTGATGAAATGATGGCAATCATACGGATCGTTGAATGTTGCGGGGTCTGCCAGCCAAACAGTGTCGTCGACAAGGTTTTTTATCGAATATTCATTTGCCTCGCGATATTTGAATAACCTATTTGGAATATTTTGATATTTAAGCAAAAATGCAGATTCCAGTTCCTGCGCAGATATATCCAGCGGGAAGAGTTTGGCAACAAAGTCATCAATCCAGTTCATACAGGCAGCCCCGGCCGATAAATAATTAGTAATTTTGATGCGGATATCTTTGAATCATGATTGGGCGCGTTTCAACTGCGCCACCTCTATCTATGCAGTTGCCATAGCCCTCTAGGCAGACGCGTTGAAAATCTTACCACCTCTTGCGTATCCCCGAGGCCTAAAGTCGCAGAGCCGCAGACCGACATTAATGCACGGACGACCGTTGTGCCTTGGAAGCCGCTGTTCTGGATACGCTGAATCGACGGGTCGTTGTGCGTCGATATCGGTCCGATTGAGATGCTGAAACCGGACATCACCCGCGGCAATTTCCTGTGCCCCCCGAACGACAACAAAGATTGGGTAGCAGTCGCATCCGTATCGAGACGAACTCATACAGTTCGTCCGATTCAATCGAACTGTTTCGAATCGTCAAGTTCTGATCAATCGATTACTGTGACAGATCGACGTTCGCCATCAGCGCTCGCAACGGCCGGAACATTGATCTTGTGCGTGCCTATAACCAACGGCTAACGTGTGCTCATGCGACGAACACTGTCTAATAGGCAATGTCCAGCGATGATGATCGCGCGCGTGGATGGATACGCCGCCGCCCTGATTCAAACGTCGAAGCCCTGTTTCATCGAACCACCAACAAAGGAGGAATCCGAACCATCAAAACGCCGCAGTAAACAAGCGCGGGCCGCAAGTGCTACCAACACTCACGACCCGCTAACCACAGCCAACTTCCAAGGAGTTGCCCATGGCTAAGGCGAATCATAAAGCACGACCACCGAAGACGGAACGTTTCGTAACGATCCAGGAAATGTGGGGTACGCCGAAAACGGACCTCAAGCCGGAGAAGTTCTACCCGTACATGAAGATTGGTGGAATGTGGCTGATCAGCGATGCGTGTTTTGTCCCGGGCCGAAAGGCGCGAATCGATATTGAGCCTGGCCGGCTGATCATCACGCAGTTGTAAAAGGCAACGCCGCAAGATGCGGCCGCGCTGCGCGACGTCGCGCAGCGCGCCGGGTAGGGGCAACTGCTACCAGCCGCCCCAGCGCATCACCAGGCGATATTGCAAGACGACCGCGAAGTCCCCGCACCGCCTGTTGCCGTGCAATGCGTGCCCGCGCCGTTGTCGTAGAACGTGCGCGTCTCAGGTTGAGGCACAGACGGATCAAACGGATTAGGCGCACGATGCGGGCCCCGCGCAGCATCGTACGGACGAGCCGGCGCATACGAACCGCCACTTCCGGCCGGTCGCGATCCGTTAGCCCGCAGATATTCATTCCAGTTCTGCTCGCGCTGTTCGTATCCAGGCAACGCACGACCAAGACTATCGCTACCACCCGCGCCGAGCGCGACGCGATTCGCTGGCAATGCCAAATCGGGTTCGTGCTCCGACGAAGGCTGCGGTGCCACGAGCGTATCGCCCGACACACGCAGCGGCCGCGTATCCGGCGTATCGAATGGACTACGCTCCACGGGCGCGGCGTACTGCACGCGGCGTCGGCTCATACGTGCCGCATGCCCATCATCACGAGCAGCAGCACGCCGCTCCGAGCGAAACACATTGGCCCCGGCCGACCGATCGGCCAGCGTATCGCGGCCCGACGCATCGGCGGTGGAAACAGAAAGCGCACAAGCAAACGCGGCGGCGGAAGAAAGACGGAAGGGATGATTCATCAGCGATCCAAATCAGGTGATGTGCAATGAAAAAAAACGGCAGATCACTGGCTGGCGGCTGAGCAACGGACGGCCGTCGAAGCGGCTCTGAAGCGGCTACGAGGCGCGGCGGACGCGGCTCGGAGGAAGGCTGGCTGGATTGCGGAGGCGAATCCGTATTATTTCACAATATTAACAATTGCCTTTCGTGGTAGCGATAACCGTCGGCAAACAGAATGTTTGAGACACTCCACCCGACGCACTGCGATGGTGCCCACCAAACCAATCATCAGTCGATTGAACCACGGCGATGCGACCCTTTACCCACCCCGACGCAAGCCGCACAAGATCGCCTATCCCCCAATCTCAATCCAGACAAGGCACAGCGCCAGAAAAGCCACCCCGATAGCAACCAGATTGCACCGCCAGCAAACGTTGTCGACACCAAAAGGTTGCGCCGTCATTGCTACCGACTGCCACCTCATCCCTACGTGTTTTCCCTCACTCGACCGGCATTTTTGACAGACGATTTAAAAACGCCCATATAATTTCGGCTGCCTTGCCAATGGCTGTCGGACCATCCCTCCGATCAAGCGATTTGGCAAGCGGGGCAGGCGAAACGCTTGCGCAATGCAAGACGCATCACGATGTCTTTCCGAACCAGACGTCCCCTTCGGGGACTGCAAGAGCCGGGCCCCGCTACGCAACATTCCGCCGGAGTTCCGTCTTCTATGTGTCTCGGGCGTGTCCCATGTCCTCGCCCCGGGTGCTGTTCGATTGCGCAAGTCATGCCGCCTTTGCCCGTATGACTAAACAACATCGAGGAGCTCCCAGATGACGCTGTCCCGTCTTACGTCCATTTCCGTCGCCGCCGTGCTGTTCGCCGCGGGCGCCGCCGCCGCGCAAGCGGAAACCGTGAAGATCGCCATCGCTGGTCCGATGAGCGGCTCGGTCGCCCAGTATGGCGACATGGTGAAGGCCGGCGCGCTGACCGCGATCGAGCAGATCAACGCGGCAGGCGGCGCGGGCGGCAACAAGTTCGAAGTGGTGATGATGGACGACGCATGCGAACCGAAGCAGGCCGTCGCCGTCGCCAACAAGATCGTCAGCCAGAAGATCAAGTACGTGATCGGCCACGTGTGCTCGGGTTCGACGATTCCCGCGTCCGACATCTACGAGAACGAAGGCATCGTGATGGTCACGCCGTCGGCCACCGCGCCGCAGCTGACCGAAGGCAAGAAGCGCCACTTCATCTTCCGCACGATCGGCCGTGACGACCAGCAAGGCCCGGCCGCCGCGCATTACATCATCAACAACGTGAAGCCGAAGAAGGTCGCCGTCCTGCACGACAAGCAGTCGTACGGCCAGGGCATCGCGTCGTCGGTGAAGAAGGACCTCGAAGCCGCGAAGATCCCGGTCGTGCTGTTCGAAGGCGTCAACGCCGGCGATTCCGACTACTCGGCGATCATCACGAAGCTGAAGTCGCAAGGCGTCGATTTCGTCTACTTCGGCGGCTATCACCCGGAAATGGGCCTGCTGATGCGCCAGGCGCGCGAGCAGGGCGTGAAGGCAACGTTCATGGGCCCTGAAGGCGTGGGCAACAAGGACGTGACGGCCATCGCCGGCCCGGCTTCGGAAGGCATGCTCGTCACGCTGCCGGCCGACTTCTCGGCCGACCCGGCCAACGCAGCGCTCGTGAAGGCGTTCGCGGACAAGAAGCGCGACCCGAACGGCCCGTTCCAGATGCCTGCGTACGCAGCGGTGAAGATCATCGCCGACTCGATCGCGGGAGCGAAGACGACCGATCCGACCAAGGTCGCCGCGTACATGCACAAGACGACGTTCGACACGCCGATCGGCAAGGTCGCGTATGACGCACAGGGCGACCTGAAGGCGTTCAAATTCGTCGTGTACACGTGGCACAAGGACGCGACGAAGACCGCCGCCAAGTAATACGGAGTACCCGCCCCGCGCACCCGCTCTGCCCGTCACCCGGGCGGAGCGCGTGCGCATTTGGCCGTTCCGCGGCCAACGGGCGGCCCGAGACGACACCGTGCGTTGCGCGCGGCCGCAGCCGTGATCCGGCCGTGGCGAGCTGCACAGCGCCAACGGGAGCTTCCCGCACATGACTGACTTCTTTCCGCAATTCGCCCAGCAGCTGGTCAACGGCCTGACGCTGGGTGCGATCTATGCGCTGATCGCCATCGGCTATTCGATGGTCTACGGCATCATCGGCATGATCAACTTCGCCCACGGCGAGATCTATATGATCGGCGCGTACGTGGGCCTCGTGACCCTGACCGCGATCGGCGTTTCCGCCGGTTATCCGCTGCCGCTCGTGCTCGGCGCCGCCCTGATCGTGTCGGTGATCGTCACGGGCCTGTACGGCTTCGCGGTCGAGCGCGTCGCGTATCGGCCGCTGCGCGGCGGCCCGCGCCTCGTGCCGCTGATCTCCGCGATCGGCATGTCGATCTTCCTGCAGAACTACGTGCAGATCGGCCAGGGCGCGCGCGACGTGTCCGTGCCGGTGCTGATCTCCGGCGCGTTCGACATTCACCTCGGCGGCGACTTCGACGTGACCATTCCGTATTCGCGGCTGATGATCGTCTGCGTGACGGTCGTGCTGATGATCGCGCTCACGCTGTTCATCTCGCATTCGAGGATGGGCCGGGCGTGCCGCGCGTGCGCCGAGGACATGAAGATGGCGAACCTGCTCGGCATCGATACGAACCGCGTGATCTCGTTCACGTTCGTGCTCGGCGCGATGCTGGCCGCCGTCGGCGGCGTGCTGATCGGGCTGACGATCGGCAAGCTGAATCCGTATATCGGCTTCGTCGCGGGTATCAAGGCGTTTACCGCCGCAGTGCTCGGCGGGATCGGCAGCATCCCGGGCGCGATGCTCGGCGGCGTGCTGCTCGGCCTCGCTGAAACCTTCGCCGCAGGCTACATGCCGGCCGAGTACAAGGACGTCGTCGCGTTCGGCCTGCTCGTGCTGATCCTGCTCTTCCGCCCGACCGGCCTGCTCGGCAAGTCGGACATCGAAAAGGTTTAAGGGAGACGCAGATGAGTACAGTCATTTCCGTTCGCCGCCCGGCCGCCGACGCGTCGTTCGGCCAGGCGCTGAAAAATGCCATGGCCGCCGCATTCCTGACGGCGATCCTCACGATCCCCGTGCTCGGGCTGCAGCTGAAGCTCGACGGCTATCAGGTCGTGCTCACGCCGCACTGGCGGCCGGTGTGGATCGCGGTCGCGGCCGTGTTCCTGTTCCAGTTGTTCAAGCCGTGGCTCGTGCGCGCGAAATCGGCGGTGAAGCTGCCGGCGCTGCCCGCGATGGGCGCGCAGCAGCAGCGCGTGGTCGTGTGGGTGCTGCTCGCGGTCGGGCTCGTGTGGCCGTTCTTCGGTTCGCGCGGCGCGGTGGACGTCGCGACGCTCGCGCTGATCTACGTGATCCTCGGCCTCGGGCTGAACATCGTGGTGGGTTTCGCGGGGCTGCTCGATCTCGGCTATGTCGGGTTCTATGCGGTCGGCGGCTATACGTACGCGATGCTGAACCAGTACTTCGGGCTGTCGTTCTGGGAATGCCTGCCGCTCGCCGCGATCGCGGCGGCGACGTTCGGTTTCCTGCTCGGCTTCCCGGTGCTGCGGCTGCGCGGCGACTATCTCGCGATCGTTACGCTCGGCTTCGGCGAAATCATCCGCCTGCTCGCGAACAACCTGACGAGCCTCACCGGCGGCCCGGACGGCATCTCGGGCATCGCGAAGCCGACGGTGTTCGGCTTCGAGATGGCGCGCTCGGCGAGCGTCGAAGGCGCGAAGACTTTCCATGAGCTGATCGGGCTGGAATACAGCGGCGAGCACATGGTGATCTTCCTGTACCTGATCGCGCTGGTGCTGGTCGGCTTCACGCTGTTCGTGACGAGCCGCCTGATCCGCATGCCGATGGGCCGCGCGTGGGAAGCGCTGCGCGACGACGAGATCGCGTGCCGGTCGCTGGGCCTGAACCCGACGCGCATCAAGCTGTCGGCGTTCACGCTCGGCGCATCGTTCGCGGGGATCGGCGGCGCGTTCTTCGCGGCGCGCCAGGGCCTCGTGAATCCTGAATCGTTCACCTTCATCGAATCGGCGCTGATCCTCGCGATCGTCGTGCTCGGCGGAATGGGTTCGCAGCTCGGCGTGATTCTCGCGGCGATCCTGCTGACCGTGCTGCCGGAAGTCGCGCGTGGCTTTGCCGAGTACCGGATGCTGATCTTCGGTCTGGTGATGGTGTTGATGATGATGTGGCGTCCGCAGGGCCTGCTGCCCGCGAGCCGTCCGCACGTGGAGCTGCCGCAATGAGCATGAATGCAGAACTGTTGAAGGTCGCCGGGCTGCAGATGCGCTTCGGCGGGTTGCTCGCGGTGGACGGGATCGATTTCGACGTGCGCCGCGACGAGGTGTTCGCGATCATCGGGCCGAACGGCGCGGGCAAGACCACGGTGTTCAACTGCGTCGGCGGCTTCTACAAGCCGACCTCCGGCGCGGTCGAACTCGACGGCCACCAGATCGCGGGACTGCCGAGTCACAAGATCGCGGTGAAGGGCCTCGTGCGCACGTTCCAGAACATCCGCCTGTTCAAGTCGCTGACGGTGGTCGAGAACCTGCTCGTCGCGCAGCATCGCAAGGTGAAGGCGGGGCTGCTGCCCGGCCTGTTCTCGACGCCCGCGTATCGCCGCGCCGAGAAGGAAGCGCTGGAGCGCGCGGCCGTGTGGCTCGAACGGATGGGGCTGACGTCGGTCGCCAACCGGCCGGCCGGCACGCTGTCGTACGGGCACCAGCGGCGTCTGGAGATCGCGCGCTGCATGATCACCGAGCCGCGTTTGCTGATGCTCGACGAGCCGGCGGCCGGCCTCAACCCGCAGGAAAAGATCGAGCTGCAGCACCTGATCGACAAGCTGCGCCGCGAGTTCGGCGTGTCGGTGCTGCTGATCGAACACGACATGAGCCTCGTGATGGGCGTGTCGGACCGCATCCTCGTGATGGAGCACGGCCGGCCGATCGTGATCGGCACGCCGGAAGCGGTCCGCAACGACCCGCGCGTGATCAAGGCGTATCTGGGGGAAGAGTGATGCTGAAGCTGGAACAGGTCCATACGCACTACGGCGCGGTCGAGGCGCTCGCGGGCGTGTCGATCGAGGTGAACAAGGGCGAGATCGTCACGCTGATCGGCAGCAACGGCGCCGGCAAGACGACGCTGATGATGACCGTGTGCGGCACGCCGCGCGCATCGTCGGGCCGCGTGCTGTTCGAGGGCAACGATATCACCGCGATGTCGACGCACCAGATCATGCGGCAGGGAATGGCGATCTCGCCGGAAGGGCGGCGCGTGTTTCCGAGTTTGACGGTGCTCGAGAACCTGAAGATGGGCGGGTTCTTCGCGAGCCGTCACGAGATCGACGACGGCATCGAGCACGTGTTCAAGCTGTTTCCGCGCCTGAAGGAGCGTGCGACGCAGCGGGCCGGCACGATGTCGGGCGGCGAGCAGCAGATGCTCGCGATCGGCCGTGCGCTGATGAGCAAGCCGCGTCTGCTGTTGCTCGATGAGCCGACGCTCGGCCTCGCGCCGCTCGTGATCGCGCAGATCTTCGACATCATCCGGACGATTCGCGACGAAGGTGTCACGGTGTTCCTCGTCGAGCAGAACGCGAACAAGGCGCTGGGTGTGGCTGATCGCGGGTATGTGCTCGAAACGGGGCGTGTGGTGCTTGCCGATACGGGCGCGAACCTGCTCGCGAACGATCGGATCAAGCAGGCTTATCTCGGCGGTTGAGGCCGGAAGCCGCCGGCCCGCAACGGGCCGGCGGCGCTTCTGCTTGCCTGGTCGCTTCCGCATGCAAGGCCGGTCGCGGCCTTGTCTTCTCTTTCCTAACCGATCCTGAACGTGCTTTTCAGCACGTCGTGCAGATGCAGCGCGGCGCGATTGCTGTCGTCCGTCAGGATATAGATCAGGTGCGGCGGGAGATCGGGCAGCACGATCCCCGCGACGTTGCTCGTCAAATTGCCCGAGACGCGATCGTGCTCGATGAGGCCGACCGCGAGGCCGTTGGCGATACAGGCTTCGACCGCCGGCGAACTCGCGCTCTCGAGCAGCATCCGGTGCGCGATCCGCTCCTTCTTCAGCGCGTTCAGCGCGGTGTCCCGGTACGGGCATCCCTGCAATTGAACCGCGATCGGCAGCGGTGCGTCGGGGTTGAACTTGAACGTTCGCGCGGCCACCCAGACCGGATGGGTCTTGCTGAGAAGCTCGCCATGCGGCAGCGCTTTCGGCACCACGGCGATCGTGATGTCCAGTTGGCCGCGCGCGAACAGGAGCTGCAGTTCCTCGCTGGAGCGCGCTTCGACCGTCAGTTCGAGCAACGGCCGGTCGGCGGCAAAGCGCGGCAGGAACTCGGCCATGAAGTGCGCCGCGTAGGAGTCGGGGATGCCGAGCCGCAGCTTGCCGGTCAGCATCTGCGGCGACAGCGATTCGACGAGCCGGTCGTGGCTCAACAGGAACTCCGTGGTGTCGCTCAACAGTTTATGGCCGTACTGCGTGAGTTCGACCGCCTGGTTGTTTCGCGTAAACAAGCGTTGCGCGACCATCTCTTCCAGCTTCTGAATCTGGGCCGTGACCGACGACGGGCTGCGGTTCACATAGACGGCCGCGTCCTTGAAGCGGCCGAGCTTCGCGACGGCGTGGAAGGTACGCAGCAAATCGACGTCCAGGGTGCGCGGCATGATTTTGATTTTCCGAATTAGTGATTCACGTAATCTCGATTGACGGAATTATTAAGCCTCCCTATCCTCGGGTCAACAGGCAGACTAATGCAGGCAGGCAGGCAGGCAGGCAGGCAGGCAGGCAGGCAGGCAGGCAGGCAGGCAGGCAGGTCGATCGAGCGTGACACGTATCCGGGGAACGATTTCATGTCTATCAATGATTTTGTCGTAGATGCGCTGGTGCGGGACAGGAAGCTGAAGGCGGAGTCGGTATGGACGGTCGAGAATCACGAAAAGTATTCGACGCTGACGGGGCGTGACGATGGCGCGCGGCGCAGGGAGGCGGGGCGCGAAGTCTTTTCGCTGATGCGGAACCTGAACGAACTGGGCGTGCGGAGTCCGGCGCTGTGCGCGGACCGCGACGGCAACGGATCGCTCAGGGAAGCGATCGGCGCGTTGAGCGAACGTCTTGCGACGTTGTCGCGCGGCCGTCATGTGCACTACATCGAACTCGGGCCGGAGCCGGTCAAGACGACCGAACTGATGAAGGCCGTCAGCGGCGGCGAGCCGAATCACTTACGTTACACGGCCGTCGACATCAACGAGTCGTCGGAAGACGCGATGCGGCACGCGATCATGCCGTTCCGCGTCGACATCAACGAGTCGTCGGAAGACGCGATGCGGCACGCGATCATGCCGTTCCTGAAGACGCCCGGCTGTTTCAACTACATCGCCGACGATTATCGGAACGTGCAGTGGAACCATATCGACCTGGGCCAGGACGTGACCTTCATCACGATGCTCGGTTTCCAGGAGGGCAACGAATTGCCCGTGACGATCGGCCGGCTGATTCGCAATCTCGGCGGCAAGTCGACCTACGTCGTATCGGAGATGCAACTGCTCGTCGAGGGCCGCGAAGAGCCGATCTACAACTTCTACCAGAACGAGAACATGGTGCGGTTCTCCGAAATCGTCAGCCGGCAGCAGGGCTTCGAGCCGCTCGGCAAGCATCATGTTTCCATCGTCCGGCTCAACCTGCTCGGCGACCAGTTCCATGTTGCAGTTACGTTGCAGCCGGTGTCGAAAGCCGGCGCCGACGGGCATCTGATCACCAACGTCTGCCTGAAATACACACCGGAGCAATTCCGCCACGTGCGTGCCAGTCACGGCAATTGCCGCGTGATCGACGAGCTGCGCAGCGGGGACGGCAGCGTCGTGTACCAGATTGCCCAGTTCAAGGGCTGAATGCCGCAACGGCGAAAGCGAGGCACGCGATGAACAAGGGGACTGCATTGCCGGTGTTTGCGCGCGGGTTCGACCGGGTGAGGCTTGCGTTGCAGACCTCGCTGTCCGGCGGCGCGAATGTCGACGGCACGCTGGACGCGTCGACGGAGCCGATGCGCTGGACAAGCGATTGCCTGCGCGATGGCTACGAGGTGCGATATCGCCGCAACCTCGACGATCTCGGTTACCGCGACGAGCCGATGCGCGGCACGCGCACCAGCGCGCTCAACGCGGTGTGCAGCCTGCGCGGCCTGTTCACCGACGAAGCGATCGACGCGTTGCGCGAGATCGGCCGGGTGCTGGAAGGCAGCGCGTCGAGCAGCAACTGGATCATCTCGAAGCGGGTGCGCGCGGTGACGCAGCGCTCGCGGTTCATCGACGACATGATGCACGACCGCGCGTTCCTGTTGAGGGTGTCCCGTCTCGCCGGCGCGCCGCTGATTCCGTATCCGATGGTCAATGCGCGGTCGCAGTTCAATTATTACTATCCGTCGGCGCGGCACGACGGCAAGGAACAGCTGGGCATGTGGCACACGGACGGCACCAGTTTCGTGCTGAATATCGTGCTGTCGGATCGATCCGATTATGCCGGCGGCGATTTTCTGTTCTACGAATCGACCGCCGAGACGTTCGACCGGCATGACCGGGCACGCACGCATGTGAAGACGGCGAGCCTGGACCAAGCGGGCGACGCGCTGCTCATCTACGGCAGCAAGCTGTTCCATGGCGTCGAACCGGTCGAGGCGGGGCGACGCATGTCGCTGGTGCTGTCGTTCCATTGCCCGTATACGCGCGAGGACGATAACGGCTTCTGGCATCTCGCGTCGGACGACGGCATTCCGCGCACCATCGTCAACTGGCTGGCGCTGCAACGCAGCCTCAGGGACGACGCCGACATGCAGTACCACCGCCTCGGGCTCGCACCCATCCGGGCCGAGGATCTGAAAGACACCCGCTTGTCCATGGCAACACTCTGAGCGCCTTCGCCCATGCAGCTATTCCTGATCCAGCTTGTTTTCGTATTGTCGTGGAGTTCGGGCTTCATTGGCGCCAAGCTCGGCGCGGAGACGGCTGGCGCGTTCAACCTGCTGTTCTGGCGTTTTCTGCTCGTGACGCTGTGCCTGGCGATCGTCCTCAACCGGCAGCTTGGGCGACTGACGCTGGAAAAAATCCGCTATCACGCGGTGATCGGCTTCCTGTCGCAGTTCCTGTACCTGAGCTGCGTCTACGTGGCCATTCAGCACGGCCTGTCGCCGGGCATCGCGGCGGTCATCGCCGCGTTGCAGCCACTCATCACCGCGGCGATGACGACCCTGGAAGGCAGCGAGCGCAGCGGGGCGCGACAGTGGGCCGGGCTCGTCGCCGGATTCGTCGGCGTCGGCATCGTGATCGGCGGGCAATACGCGCTGCCGACCGAGTCGGTCGGCATCGTCATGTACATCCTGCCGCTGGTTTCCGCGCTGGGGTTGTCGGTCGCGACGATCTATCAGCGGCGGCGCGCGCTGACGGCCGCGCGCAGCAACGAGGACGGGCTGTTTCTGCCGCTGTTCGTGCAGGGAGGCGTCAGCCTGATCCTGTTCGCGGTGTGCGGGATCGTCACGGGCGACCTGCACGTGCCGACCCAGCCGAATGTGTGGGTGTCCGTCGTGTGGCTGACGGTATTCTCGACGTTCATGGCCTACCTGACGTTGTGGGCACTGCTCAAGCGCATGCCCGCGACGCGCGTGGCGACCCTCGTCTATCTCGAACCGCCCGTGACGCTGACCTGGGCCGCGTGGATGTTCGGCGACAGCATCCACGTTTCGACTTACCTCGGCATCGTTGTCGTCGCGATCGGCGTGTGGCTGGCCAGCAAGCAAGGCGAGCGAACCGCCCGGGCCCGGCGCGCGGAAATGGAGACGGCCGGCCGCTGAGCCGCTGGTTGCGCGCGCGGTTCCGGTGTAGCTTCGCGATACGACCCGGCCCGCGGAGGAACCCGATGAAAGTCAAACGAATCGTCGCCAATGTCGACACGCAATCGGTCGACGACGCGAAGCGTTTCTATCAACAGATCTTCGGTCTCGACCTGCTGATGGATCACGGCTGGATCGCAACCTACGGTAACGCCGAGCAGATGGATGTGCAGATCAGCTTTGCTTCGCAGGGCGGGTCGGGCACGCCGACGCCCGACCTGTCGATCGAAGTCGACGATCTCGACGAAGCGCTCGCGCGTGTTCATGCAGCGGGCATTCCCGTCGAATACGGCCCGGCCGACGAGCCGTGGGGCGTCCGGCGTTTTTATGTGCGAGATCCGTTCGGCAAGCTCGTCAACGTGCTGGCGCATCGCTGACCCAAAACGACGAACCAGCACCGGCGTTCACGCATGCAACGCCAGCCCCTTCACCGCCTTGTCCACAGCCTTCTTCGGCCCGTGCAACGCCAGTCCGACCAAATCGGGATTCGCCGCGTCCTCGGCGCGAAACACTGCGCGGTTGGCCGCATCATGCCCGGTCGAGAACATCGCGCGCACGTACGGCACGATCCGGAGTTCGCGCGACAGCGCCTGCCGGTGCGCGGCCTGCAGGCCGTTCAAATCGGCCGCGAACACCAGCATCGGTTGGCCGAGCATCCGGCCGTAGCGATTTCCGGCCGCATCCTCATAAGGCTCGCCGAGCGCTTCGGGCGCGCCGGCCGCGACGCCCGTCGCGAGAAACGCGACGACATTGAGTTTCTGCCACGCCGCGAGATCGTCGCGCACGATCAGTGCCACTTTCGTATCGAACATGCTTGCTCCTCGTTGAAGCACTCATGATCGGATGTCGCGCGCGATCAGTCTGGAACGTTTGTGCACATTTGCCGGTACGCAGCCGGCGTGATCCGGTAAGCGCGGCGAAACCAGCGGCCCAGGTGGCTCTGGTCGGCGAAGCCGACGTCCGCGGCCGCCTGCGCAGGCGTACGACCGGCCGCCAGCAGCCGGCGCGCGGCGCGCAGCCGCAAGCGCACCAGATACGCGTGCGGCGACGTGCCGAACGCGCGCTGGAACAGCCGCGTCAGCCGGAACCGGTCGATCCCGGCGACGCTGGCGCGTTCGTCGAGTCCGATGTTGCCGTCCATCTGCGCATGCAGCAGATCGCGCACGCGCGCGATCGCGGGCGGCACGACGCCGCTTTCCAGCACGAGCGGGCCGCGCAGTTCGCCGCCGAGCCGCGTCAGCAGACGGTCGAGCGTCTGGTCGCGCGCGAGCCTGCCTTCGTTGCCGTGGATCGCCAGAAACGCTTGCCGGATCGCGTCGACGAGGCCGCGGTCGTCGACGAGCGTATGGCCGAACGTGGCCTCGACGCCGCCCAGGCCCGGCAGATCCAGCCGGCGCGCCGCGCGCTCGACCCATGCTTGCGGCAGGTACAGCATGCCGTAGGTGAAGCCGCTCGCTTCGGGCGCATAGCCGTCGTGCATCGCACCCGGCTCGATCAGGATCGCGCGGCCGGGCACGCTCGTATGCAGCGACCGGTGGCACTGGAAACGCTGCACGCCCTGTTCGGTGAAGCCGACCAGCATGTCGTCGTGATCGTGCGCGTCGTACGCATGGCCGTTGAAATGCGCGTGCAGGCTTTCGATGCCGGTTTCCGGATCGCGGCGCGCGACGAGCCAGTGGTCGGTCGTGCCGATGTCCTTGCCCGTTGTCGTCATCGAATGCCTCGCGCGTCGTTGTTGCGTGTCGGGCAGTGTACGCAGATCGCGTGATGCCGGTGGCAAACGCGGGCCGTTCGTTCGGCAATCGCGCGAGAAGCGGGGCGAGACCCCGGCGCGCATCGCGATACGCGCAGTGGCGGGCATGCGCGGTTCATTCCTCGTTCGCCACCGCCTGTTCGTCGCGCGCATATTGCGCCGGCGGTCGCCCGACATGCCGCGTGAACGCGACGCTGAACGTGCTCGCGGAACTGTAGCCGACGCGCCCCGCGATCTCTGCGATGCGACTTTCGTTGCGGCGGAGCAGGTCCTTCGCGAGCGCCATGCGCCACGTGAGCAGGTATTCCATCGGCGCGACGCCGACCGCACGGTTGAAGCGTTCGAAGAACGTCGAGCGCGACAGCGCGGCTTCCTTCGCGAGCTCGACGACCGTCCACGGATAGGCGGGGCGGGCGTGCATTCCACGGATCGCGGCCGCCAGTCGATTGTCGGCGAGCCCGCGCACGAGGCCGGGCGACGCGTTCGTTTCGGCCGTGAACCGCAATGCCTCGATCAGCAGCACCTCGAGCAGGCGCGCCAGCACGATCTCGCGAGCGGGCCGCTGCGCGCGCGATTCGTCGCGCACCAGTTGCACGAGCGTGGTCAGCCGGGGTTCGCCGCGCACATGCACGAATTGCGGCAGCAGCGACACCAGCAGCGCTGCATCCGGCGAACCGAAGCTGCAGTTGCCGGCCATCATCCGCGTGTCGACCGGGTTGCCCGGATCGCCGATCCGGTATTCGCCGTTGTCGAGTGCGACCGGCGGCGCGGTTTCGACGCCCGGCGGCGGCGGTTCGAGGCTGGACATCGCGACGCCGTGGGCCGCCGGAATCAGCACGAAATCGCCGGGCAGCAGCTCGATCGGCGCGTGCCCGTCGATCGCGATCCGGCATCCGCCGTCGAGGATCGCGCAATAGAACGGCTCGCCGGCGACCGTGCGGTTGATCGACCACGGGCTCGCACCGTGAACGGACTTGGAGTATCGCGCACCCGGTTGCAGCAGCGTCACGACTTCGGTCAACGGGTCGATCATCGTCGGACTCTCGCAAAAGAAAAACGGATTTTCGATTGTAGCGAATACGGATCCGGCCATCTATTGTACGGACACGTGCCCAACACAACCCAGGAGTTCGCATGAAGACCGTACTGATCACCGGCTGTTCCTCCGGCTTCGGCCTCGAGATTGCCCGCCATTTCCTGGCCCGCGACTGGCAGGTCGTCGCGACGATGCGCGCGCCGCGCGAGGACGTGATGCCGCCGTCGGAACGTCTGCGCGTACTGGCGCTCGACGTGACGAACGCCGACAGCATCCGCGCCGCCATCGACGCGGCCGGCCCGATCGACGTGCTCGTCAATAACGCAGGCTTCGGCGCGGCCGCGCCGGCGGAGCTCACGCCGCTCGACACGGTGCGTGCGCTGTTCGAAACCAACACGATCGGCACGATTGCGGTTATGCAGGCCGTGCTGCCGCAGTTTCGCCAGCGTGGGGCCGGCGTGATCGTGAACGTCACGTCGAGCGTCACGCTGAAGGCGCTGCCGCTGGTCGGGGCATACCGCGCCAGCAAGGCGGCGGTCAATGCGTTCACCGAATCGATGGCGGTCGAACTCGAACCGTTCGGCGTGCGCGCGCATCTCGTGCTGCCGGGCCGTGCACCCGACACGCGTTTCGGCGACAACGCGCGTGCGCACATGCATGGCTTCGAACACGAGGCTTATGCGGAGTTCGTCGGAAAGGCCGTCGCGAGGATGCTCGATGCGTCGGGGCCGATCACCCATGCGCAGGATGTTGCCGAAGCCGTGTGGCGCGCGGCGACGGATCCGTCGAGCCCGATGCGCATTCCGGCCGGCGCGGATGCCGAAGCGTGGGCGGCCGAAACGCGTTGATCGATCGGGAATGCGTCGCGCCGGCCGGTCGAACCGGCGCGACGGATCGCACGATGCGGAGAAGGGCGTTACCGCGCGGCGGCGTTACACCGCGCGTTCGATCGCCTGACCGAGCAGCGACAATCCAAGATCGATCTCTTCGTCGCTGACGGTCAGCGGCGGCGCGATCCGGAACACACCGCCCATGCCCGGCAACTGCACGATGTTCATGCTGAGCCCGAGGTTCATGCATTCGCGCGTGATCTTCGCGCCGAGCCCGTCCGCCGGTTCTTTCGTCCGGCGATCCTTGACGATCTCGACGCCGAGCAGCAGCCCGCGTCCGCGCACGTCGCCGATGCAGTCGAACCGTTCCATCAGGTCGAGCAGGCCGCGCCTGAGACGATCGCCCATCGCGTTGGCCCGTGCGACGAGCCCGTCGCGCTGCACGACGTCCAGCACGCGCAGGCCGACGGCCGCGGGCAGCGGGTCGGACACGTGCGTCGTGTAGAACAGGTAGCCGAGTTCGTGCGCGCGTTCCTCGATCGCCGCGGACGTCACGATGGCCGCGAGCGGCAGCCCGGCGCCGAGCGTCTTCGACAGCGTCAGGATGTCGGGCGTCACGCCGTCGCGCTGGCACGCGAACATCGTGCCGGTGCGCCCGACGCCCGTCTGCGCCTCGTCGAGGATCAGCAGCATCCCGCGCTCCTCGCACTTGCGCTTGAGCGCTGCCATATAGCCTTCCGGCAGTTCGATGATCCCGCCCGAACTGAGGATCGGCTCCGCGATGAATGCGGCGAGGTTGCCGCTCGACTGGCGGTCGATCAGGTCGAACGCGTAGTCGAGTTCGGCGAGATGGTCGTAGGCGGCGTTGCGCTCGAAGCGCGGCCGGTACGTGAACGGCGCCGGAATCGCGAACGAGCCGACGGCGGCCGGGCCGACGCCCTTGCGGCCCGCGCTGTACGTGGCCGACGCGGCCGCGCCCGTCATCCCGTGCCACGACTGCGCGAAGCCGACGATCTCGTACTTGCCGGTGACGAGCTTCGCCATCCGGATCGCCGCTTCGTTCGATTCCGCGCCGGTGCTGAGCAGCAGCGCGCGGTCGAGCCCGTCGGGCGTGATGTCGGCGAGGCGCGTCGCGAGATCGACGACCGGCCGCGACAGCATCCCGCTGAACAGATGGTCGAGCTTGCCCGCGTATTCGCCGATGACGGAGACGATCTCCGGATGGCAGTGGCCGAGCACCGCGCTCATCTGCCCCGACGTGAAATCGAGGATCGCGCGGCCGTCCGCGTCGTAGACGAAGCTGCCTTTCGCGCGCTCGATGATCATCGGCTCGAACGTGCCGCCGTAGCGGACCAGATGCTGCCTGGCGTTGCGCCAGAAGGTTGCGTCGTCGTTCAGGGACATCGGGCTTCTCCGGGCAAGGGGGCAGGGATCGCTTGCAGTCTAGGCGCGCGTCTGGTTTGATGGAAACGAATAGTTCTTATGCAAGGTAGAAAAGGAGCTAATACCTTGGGACTTTCGCTCGACATCGACCTGCTGCGTTCGTTCGTCGTGATCGCCGAGGTGCGCGCGCTCAGCCGCGCGGCCGCGCGCGTCGGCCGGACCCAGTCCGCGCTCAGCCAGCAGATGAAGCGGCTCGAGGATATCGTCGACCAGCCGCTGTTCCAGCGCACCGGCCGCGGCGTGGTGCTGACCCACCCGGGCGAGCGGCTGCTCGTGCATGCGCAGCGCATCCTGCGGCTGCACGACGAGGCGATGGCCGACCTGTGCGGCACGGGGTTGTCGGGGACGATCCGGTTCGGGTGCCCGGACGATTACGCGGAGGTGTTTCTGCCGTCGCTGCTGCGACAGTTTTCGAGCCAGCATCCGCAGGCGATCGTTGAAATCGTATGCGGGCCGACGCCGCGGCTGCTCGAACAGCTGGAGAAACGCGCGGTCGATCTCGCGATGATTTCGCTGCCGGACGACGGGGCGAACGACGACATCATTCGCCGCGAGCAACTGGTCTGGATCGGCTATCCGGGGCTGGAACCCGCGCATTTCGATCCGCTTCCGCTCGCGCTCTCCGATCGCGATACGCTCGATCACATCGCGGCTTGCGAAGCGTTGCATCGCGCCGGCCGCGCTTACCGCGTCGCGTATGCGAGCAGCAGTCTCGCGGGGCTGATCGCGCTGGTGCGCTCGGGGCAGGCGTTCGCGGTGATGACGCAGACGGCGGTGCCGGCCGACCTGGCGATCGTCAACGGCGATCCGCGGTTGCCGCCGTTGCCGGCCGTGGGTATCACGCTGAGGTTCGACCGGAAACGGCCGTCGCATCTGACGGCGGCGTTCGCCGAGCATATCCGGCTGACGCTGCCGCTGTTGTGATGGGCGAGGCACGGCGATTGGCGCCTGCGCGTATGACCGCCGCGCCGCCGTTTGTCGCGGCTTCGAATCAGTCGACCATCGACGAGGTTTGTGCCGGCGCGCGGCCATGCATATCCACTACCGCATTACGCATCCGGATCTTCGCCCGCATGTCCGGCAGATTTAGTTCGATTTCCTGATATTGATTGACCGGATCGGAATCGGCGACGATGCGGCAGACGGTGATTGACCGAAAAACGCGGGGCGTCCGCCGCACCCGTTACGCGCGGGTCAATCGCCGTGCAGCCAGCAACCCGAGAGCGAGCAGCACCGCGACATACGCGGCGACGCCCGCCCACGCGCCGTGTTGCCAGAACGACCCGCCGACCGAGCCGAGCACGCTCGACCCGAGATAGTACGCAAGCAGGTACAGCGATGCGGCGTGCCCTTTCGCCGATCCCGCGAGATGGCCGACCCAGCCGCTCGCGACCGCATGGGCGACGAAGAAGCCGATCGTGACGAGCACGATGCCGACGACGATCGCGGCGAGCGAATGCGACAGCGTCAGCGCGAGGCCCGCCGCGAATACGAGCATGCCGCTGACCAGCACCGGTGCCCGTCCGACGCGGTCGGCGAGCGCGCCGGCGCTCGATGAAGACACCATCCCGAACAGGTAGGCGCCGAAGATCAGGCCGCACTCGGTCGAACTCAGGTTGAAAGGGGCCGCCGTGAGCCGGAACCCCGCATAGTTGTATATCGTCACGAACGCGCCCATCACCAGGAAGCCGATCGCGAACACGAACGGGAGCCGGGCGTGACGCAGTTGCGCGTTCCACAGCCGAAAATGGTGGCGCAGCGTCAGATCGGTGCGCTTCACGAAGCGTCGCGATTGCGGCAGCAGCATCACGAAGGCAACTGCCGCGAAGAGATCGACGACGCCGATCGTCAGCATCGCCGTCCGCCACGAGAAGTGCTCTTCCAGCGCGCTCATGCCGATCCGTCCGACCATGCCGCCGAACGCGGTTCCGCCGACATAGAGCCCCATCGAGAAACCGAGCCCGTCGGACGCGATTTCTTCGGCGAGATAGGCCATTGCGACCGCCGGGACGCCGCCCAGCGCGAAACCTTCGAGCGCACGCCAGACCAGCAGCAGGTTCCAGTTGGGCGACAGCGCGGCGAGCACATTGAACAGGGCAGCCAGCGTCATCGACGCGAACATCAGCCCGCGTCGTCCGACGCGTTCGGACAGTGCGCCGGCGCACAAAATCGAGACCGCCAGCATCCCGGTCGACAGCGACAACGACAGCGAACTCGACGCCGCGCCCAGCCCGAACTCCCGTGCGAACGCGGGAAGCAGCGGCTGGACGCAGTACAGCAGCGAGAAGGTGGAAAAGCCGGCGAGGAAGAGCGCCAGCGCGATGCGCTTGTACGCGGCCGAGCGCGGGGACACGCCGGCAGGCAGCGCATCGGGCGCGGCGTTCCGCGTACTGGGCATGGATCGGGAAATCGAAGCGGAGGACATGGGTGCACTCGATGTGCGATGGAATGCCGGAATTCTTGCGCACCGTCATGTATATGTCCAATATATGAAAGAAACCGTAGCGATATGTTTAACCACTGGCTGACGAGCCGGCCCGGCTCACCGTGAGGTCACTAGCGAATGGAACTCAGGCATCTCCGATACTTTCTGGCCGTGGCGGCCACGTCGAATTTCACCAAGGCTGCCGAAACGCTCGGCATCGGTCAGCCGCCGTTGAGCCAGCAGATCAAGGCGCTCGAGAGCGAACTCGGCGTGGAGCTGTTCAAGCGGACCGCGCGCGGTGCCGAGCTGACGCTGGCTGGTGAGGTCTTCGCGGAAGAGGCGCGCCGCGTGCTCGACGATGCCGAGCGGGCGGCGCGGGCGGCAAGGCGGGCCGCACGCGGGGAAACCGGGCATCTGCGGGTGGGCTTCACCGGGACGGCGGCGTTCAATTCGAAAGTGTCGGATCTGATTCGCCGCTTTCGGGAGGCGTTTCCGGATGCGGAGCTGACGTTGCAGGAAGCGACCTCGCGCGTCCTGCTGGAGGCGCTGGATGCCGGGCATCTCGACGTCGCGATCGTGCGGCCGGAACGTCGTGTCGCCGCGACGTTGCGGGTATTCGACTGGGACGAGGAACCGATGTTCGTCGCGCTGCCCGTCGCGCATCGGCTGGCGCAGCGTCGGCGCATCGATCTGGCCGAGCTGGCCGGCGAGTCGTTCGTGCAGGTGCCGCGGGAGGCCGGCAGCGCGCTGTTCGACGACATCGTCGCCGCATGCAATGCCGCCGGATTCGAGCCGCGCATGGCGCAACCCGCGCCGCAAATCACGTCTGCGGTGACGCTGGTCGCGGCCGGGCTGGGCGTGTCGGTCGTGCCGAAGGCGATTACGCAGGTGCAGGTTGCCGGGGGCGTCTATCGGCCGTTCGCCGGTAATGCGCTTCGTGCAAGGCTTGCCATTGCGTCGCGATGCGACGAGCCGTCGGCGGTCGTTCGCAATTTTCTTTTGCTGGCCTAGCGGGGTGTGCCGAGGTGCTTGGGGCAGATCCGTCCCGCGCTTGAATCTCCCGGTGCGCGCCGGGCTTGCATCGGCATCGTGTCGTCGAACGCGATAAAAACAAAAAACCCGCGAGGCCATGCGCTGTCGCGGGTTGTTGAAAATGCTCGAAACGCGGAGAAACCGCATCTGGTGCCGACGGCGAGACTCGAACTCGCACAGCTTTCGCCACTACCCCCTCAAGATAGCGTGTCTACCAATTTCACCACGTCGGCACTGCACTGCAAGGGGCGCAATTCTAGCGTCACATTGCGCGTTTGTGAAGGGGGTGTGACACGATTGCGGTGTGCCTGAGGGCGATCCCGGTAGAATTCGTGCGATCGGTCCGACGACCATCGCTACTGCCATCCGCTTTCTCCCCGTGACCACCACCCTCGAACAACTGCAGGCCGGACAACTGTCGGGCGCCCGGCAACTCAAGCTCGCGTGCGGGCTGACCGAGTTTCCTCGCGAGATTTTCGATCTGGCCGACACGCTTGAAGTGCTCGACCTGTCCGGCAATGCGCTCGCCGCGCTGCCGGATGACCTGTCGCGGCTGCACCGCCTGCGCATCCTGTTCGCGTCCGGCAACCGCTTCACCGTCTTCCCCGAGGTGCTCGGCGCGTGCGCGCAACTCGACATGATCGGCTTCAAGGCGAACCGGATCCGCACGGTGCCGCGCGGATCGCTGCCGCGTGCGCTGCGCTGGCTGATCCTGACCGACAACGAAATCGACGCGCTGCCCGCCGAGATCGGCGACTGCTCGCGATTGCAGAAGCTGATGCTCGCGGGCAACCGGCTGCGCGCGCTGCCTGCCGAAATGGCCGCATGCCGTGCGCTCGAACTGGTGCGTCTGTCGGCGAACCGGCTGGACGAACTGCCCGGCTGGTTGCCGCGCCTGCCGCGCCTTGCGTGGCTCGCCTACTCCGGCAATCCGTTCAGCGCCGCGCCGGAAGCCGCGGCATCGGCCGGGCCGGAGGTCGCGGACGTCGACTGGGCGTCGCTCTCGTGCGAGCAGAAGCTGGGCGAAGGCGCGTCGGGCGTCATTTACCGCGCGCAATGGCGCGCGGACGGTCATGCGCCGCGCGCGGTCGCGGTCAAGCTGTTCAAGGGCGCGGTGACGAGCGACGGGCTGCCCGATTGTGAAATGGCCGCGTGCCTGCACGCCGGCCGCCACCCGAACGTGATTCCGGTGATCGGCAAGGTGCGCGGTCATCCGGACGGCACGCACGGCCTCGTGATGGAACTGGTCGCCCCTGCGCTCGCGAACCTGGCCGGGCCGCCGAGCTTCGCAACCTGCACGCGCGACGTGTATGCGTCCGACACACGATTCGAGCCGGCGGAGGCGGTGCGGATCGCACACGGCATCGCGTCGGCCGCACGCCATCTGCACGCGCGCGGCATCATGCACGGTGACCTGTATGCGCACAACATCCTGCACGACGGCGAGGGCGGCGCGCTGCTGGGCGATTTCGGTGCGGCATCGTTCTACGACGCGAGCGACGTGCGGCATGGCGCCCGGCTCGAACGGCTGGAAGTCCGCGCGTTCGGCCATCTGCTCGGCGAATTGCTCGCGCACTGCGCGCCGCACACATGGGGTGGGGCGAGTGACCTGAAAGCGCTCGCGGCGGCGTGCGTGAGCGAGGACATCGACACCCGGCCGTCGTTCGACGGGATCGTGGACGCGCTGGCCGCGTGGAAGGTCTGACGGGGATGGGCTGCCCGCCGTGCCGTCCGTTGCCCGGCGTGCGTACGCTTATTAGACCTGCCGTGCAGTCAGCAGCTTGATCCCGAGCCCGACGAACAGCAGCCCGCTGACGCGCTTGAGCGTACGCACCGCGCGGCTCATGCCGAAGCCGCGATGGAACCGGCGCACGCCGGCCGAATAGACGCTGTGAACGACCACGACGGTGCACGCGATCGTCACGTACATCACGACGAACTGCAGTGCGAGCGGTCGGTCGTGCACGATGAACTGCGGCATGAACGCCGACAGGAAGATCATCGTCTTCGGATTGCTGCCCGACACGAACAGCGCTTCGCGGAACAGCTTCCCGCGGTCGGGCACGGCAACCTCCGCTGCGCCGGTCGCCCCGGCTGCCTTGCGGTCGCCGCGCAGTTGCCGGACGCCCAGCACCATCAGGTACGCTGCGCCGACGACCTTCATCGCGACGAACAGCGGCGGCATCGCGGCGAGCACCGCGCCGACGCCGAGCGCGACCAGCAGCACGACCACGCCCTGCGCGACGAGGTTGCCTGCGATCGTCGCGGCGGTGCCGCGCGTGCCGTAGCGCACCGTGTTGCGGATGACGAGCAGCACGTTGGGCCCCGGCGACAGCGTCGTGGCGAGATAGGCTGCGGCAAACAGCATCCAGGTCTGAATGGCCATGCGTCGCTCCGAAAGGCGGTTCCGGCGGTAGGGGTGAAGCGATGATGCCACGCCAAAATGGCGCAGGCATTCGCCGGAACCGGCGCGGTGCGTCAGCGCGCGTCGCGCATGCAGTACGCGGGGATCGACGGCGGCGTATCGATCGCGGCGGGCCGCGTCATCCATGCGATCCACGCGGCCCATAACCCGCAGGCGATCAGGACGGCGATATTCAGCGGCGTCCGGTAGCGGACGATCAGGTCGGCCAGCGGCAGGCGGTGCTTCATGTTCGTCTCCATCGGTAGTTGCGCATGCAACGTTACTGGCCGGTGTACGCCGGCGCCTTCGCGTCGCAGGTCACGGACACCGTCGAGCCGTCCGCGAAATGCAGCCGGAACGGCACCTTCGCGCCGGGCGCGACGGGCTGGCGCGGTTGTTCCAGCATCACGTGATAGCTCTTCGGCTTGAACGTCACGGCGCCGTGCGCGGGCACCTCGACCGCGTCGACATGAACCATCTTCGCGGTGCTGCCGTTCGTCTGCGTTTCATGCACCATCGCCATCCCGTACGCGGGGGTGTCGATGCCTGTCAGCCTGGCGGGCGCATCGCCGTCGTTCTTCAGCGTGAAGTAACCGGACGACGGCACCGTCGCCGGCATCGCGCGGATCCAGCAGTTGTCAGCCTGCACGGCCGGTGCGGCGAACGTGGCGGGGGCTTGCAGCGCCAGCAGCGCGAAGAGCAGGCCGGTCGGAATCGAGCGTTTCATCGTTTGTTCTCCTTATCGGGGGTGCTGCATGGGGCATCGATGGCAATGCGATCGGCGCGGAACGCCGATGCGCATCGCGTGCATCACTTCAGCGTGAACGTGTAGCCGCCTTTCGTGCGATGGCCGTCGCTGGCTACGGCGATCCACGCGACCGTGTACGTGCCGGCCGTCAGGCTGGCCAGCGCGACGTGCATCCGCTTCCGGTTGCCGGCGTCGACGGCCGATTTCCCGTCGGCGACCGACTGCCCGTGGCTGTCGGTGACGGCGATCGAGCTGAAGGCCGGCTCGAGCGCTTCGCTGAAATCGATCGTGACCGCGTGCGGCGCGTTCGAGAGCGTGGCGCCGGCGGCCGGTTCCTGCGTCTTCGGGAGTGCGTGGGCCTGGGCGGCCTGGATGACGACGAAGCCGAGTGCGGCGAGTGCGCCGCGAACGAACGGGGTGGTTTTCATGGCTGGTTGTGCGAGTGGCGAATCGGATGGACACACGGATTCGACGGACGGATGCGCGAGCGGCATCGCAGCGGCACCGATGCCGGCTGCGGTCGGCGCGACAGTACGCACCGGAAGCGGCCGACCGCACGCACGGCACGACGCCGCGCGCAACACGGTGACACATGATCGTCCTTCGAAACGTGACACGTCTCGCACGCCGGTGGCGTGCGCGGACCGCGCGATGCGCTACGGCATCACGCGCGATGACGACGGTTCAGGACGCGAGCGGAGGGGCGCGCGGCTGCGCGGCCGTGAGCGGCAGCGCGCGGCGCAGGCTGTCGAAGCGGGTCGCTTCGCGGTGCTGGATGACGCGTACGTTGGCCGCGAACGTCAGTTCGGGCGCGGGCAGTGCGGGTGTATGGGCAAGCAGGCTGCAGTAGCCGCATGCCTGGAGGTGGGCCTGCAGGCTCTTCGACGACGAATCGGCGGAGCGGTCGCCGGTGGCCGGCGCGGCCGTGCAGTAGCCGGCCAGCAATGCATCGACGCGGCCTTGCGTCGTCAGCGCCTGCGAGATCGTCGGCGCGAGCGCCGTCATCAGGATGGCGAGCATCCCGATCAGACTGCCGATCTTCCGGAGACGACGACTCAGCATGCGATGCGCGGCGGCGTATGGGCGACGATGGAGCGGATTATGCCACGCACGTCGATTCGCATGTCGGCAGGGGTGTGCGGCATCGCGGCACGTTATGCGTGCTTCGCCAGATATTTCGTGATCAGCATCATCTGCGCGGCCCAGCCCTGATCGTTCATCTCGCGCGCCTTCGCGCGACGCGCTTCGATCAACTGGTCGAAACCCGTTTCGGTGACTGTCAGCAGCGTGCCGCCGGCCTGCGGGGTGAGCGTGAACGTGACGAGCGTCATCGGCTCGGATGTGTAATCGAAGTTCGGATCGATCGCGAACGGATGCCAGCGAAACGAGAACAGTTGCTTCGGCTCGATGCGGTCGACGACGATTTCGAACACGGTGCCCGCATAGGGCTCCTGTGCCTTGGCGATGTCGTCGTCGACGCGCGTCGGCGTGATGCGGCCGAACAGCGGCTGGTCGGCCGCGAACGGCCCGTCGAACGTGACGCCGAACCAGTGGCCGAATTCCCCGGAATTGCTGACGGCTTCCCACGCGCGGTCGGGCGATGCCGCGAGCAGGGTCTGCTTTTCGATGCGATCGGTTTGCTGGGTCATCACGTTCTCCATGCAGGATCAACCGTTGCAGGACGGCGCGCGCGACTGCGCGCCATGTCTAGTCGAGCATGACCGCGTCGGGCACGTCGAGCACGAGGTCGGATGTCGCGATGGCCACGCACGGCAGCGTATAGCCGTCGGCCTTTTCCTCGCGGCTCAACCCCGGCCATTCGATCGTATAGCGTACGCTGCCGCTGACGATCCGGCAAAGGCAGCTTCGGCACGTGCCGTTGCGGCACGAGCGCGGCAGCGACACGCGCGCGAACGCGGCGGCCTCGAGCAGCGTCAGCGAATCGGGCGCATCGAAGGTCGTGCCGAGCGGCTCGATACGCACGAGGGGAGGGTGTTCCGGGGTGGTCATGGGAAGTGGGCGGCGGATCGGCGGCAACGCGCCAAGCATACCCGAAGCCGCGTGCGGCCGGCGCCCGCCGGCCGCGGGTATCAGTGCCGGCGCAGGTACCGGTACACGGTATTGCGCGCGAGGCCGAGCTCGCGCGCGGCCGCCGACACGTTGCCGCCGTGCCGCGCGAGAACCGCGTCGATCACCGCGGCCTGATGGCTTTGCAGCGTCGTTCCTTCGCGCGGGTCGGCCGGTGCTGTCGCGGCCGCAGCAGCAGGTGCCGCCGTCGCATCGTCGCAGTCGAGCCAGAAATCGTCGGGCAAATGCACGAGCGTGATTTCGGCTTCGTCTTCGGCGAGCATGCCGGCCGTGCGCAGCACGTTGGTCATCTGCCGCAGGTTGCCGGGCCAGCGGTGGCGCGTGAACGCGTCGAGCACGTCGGCCGCGATGCGGCGCGGCATCGGCTCGCTGCGGGCGAGCCGCGCGAGAATCCGGTCGACGAGCGCGGGCAGGTCGGTACGCGCGGCGAGCGCCGGCAGCGTGACCGCGAGCCCGTTGATCCGGTAGAACAGGTCTTCGCGGAACGTGCCTTCGGCGATCATCGCGCGCAGGTCGCGATGGGTCGCGCAGACCACGCGCACGTCGACCGGCACCGCGCGCGCGCCGCCGAGCGGCATCACCGCGCGTTCCTGGAGCACGCGCATCAGCCTGACCTGCTGCGCGAGCGGCATGTCGCCGATCTCGTCGAGAAACAGCGTGCCGCCGTCGGCCTGCGCGATCTTGCCGGGGCTGCCGCGCTTGCGCGCGCCCGTGAACGCGCCGTCCTCATAGCCGAACAGTTCGGCCTCGATCAGCGAATCGGGCAGTGCCGCGCAGTTGACCGCGACGAACGGACCGTCCGCGCGCGGCGATGCCTGGTGCAGCGCGCGGGCGAGCCATTCCTTGCCGGTGCCGGTCTGGCCGAGGATCAGCAGCGGCAGGTCGCGCCCGCGGATCTTCGCGACGCGCTCGAGCACGGCGGCCATGCGTGCGTCGCCGGTGTCGAGCGTCGCGAACGTGATCGCGTCGGGGTCCGGCGCGCGCACGCGCGCGGCCGGTGCGGGCGGCGTGACGGCGACGGTCGTGCGCTGCGCTTCCGCGAATTCGCAGCGCGCGAGTACGCGTACGCCGGTCGACAGCGTGAGACGGAACGTCGCGCCGGGCGCGCGCGCCGCCTGCTGCGCGAGCTGGCCGAAGCGCATGCCGAACAGCGCGTCGCAGCCTTGGTGCTGCAATGCATCGAACGGCGCGCCGAGCTGGAATTGTGCGCTGCGGTTCGCGGCGATCAGCCCGCCGTCGGGGCCGAACGCGACGAGCCCCGCAAACAGCGAGTCGACGCAATCCTCGTGCGCGTGAAAGCGCAGCCGCAACGCTTCCGCACACTGGTTCGCGAACAAGTGGTTTTCGATCAACTGTGCGGACATCCGCACGAGCGCGAGCGTATGCGGACTCGAGCCGCGCGGGTCGCCGCTGACGTCGAGCGTGCCGAGCGTGCGGCCGAACGGATCGAAGATCGGTGCGCACGAGCAGGTGAGGATGTGATTGGCGCGCAGGAAATGTTCGGCGCCGTGCACCGCGACGGCCTGGCCCGATGCGAGCGCGGTGCCGATCGCGTTGGTGCCGCGCGCGCCTTCGGCCCACGACACGCCGGTGCACAGCGCGACGCGGTTGGCTTTCTCGATGAAGTCCGCGTCGCCGATGCTGTGCAGGATCACGCCGTCGGCGTCGGTCAGCAGCACGAGGCTTTGCGTATCGGCGATTTGCGCGTGGAGGTTCTCCATCACCGGGCGGGCGTGCGAGAACAGTGCATGATTCGTGTCGAGCAGTTCGCGCAGCGCGGTGCGCGACAGCGCCGAGAAATCGGGGCGCTCGTGCGCGCGCAGGCCGACCGCGGTCGAACGCGCATGCGCCTGCGCAAGCAGGTCGGTGCGACCCGCGGTGGCGGGCAGCACGAAGGGTTGCGGCATGACTTGTCTCCTGTCGGCCAGAGTTAGCGCTTCAGCGCTTACTCTGGTCCCATGCTTCGCGGTCGGCCCCAGTTAGCGCTTTAGCGCTTCAGCGCTTACTCGGGCCTCATGCTCCTTGATCGGCCAATCCTGTGCCGCGGTACTTGCCGAAGCCATATCGCCGAAATCATCTGCGGATTCCACGTTTCGCTTGCGGCGCACCATCGGGCACGAAGGCCGACCATCCGGGTACGCATCATCATACAAGCGCCACGTGCGATATGCGACCGCGGACAAAATCCACTTGCTTTTAAATGGCCGCATGCAATGATGGAAATGGAACACGCACGCGCCGTGTTCCGCATTGCAACATGCATGCGACGCGACATGCATCCGTTCGGGAGACGCATCATGGTTCGGACGGAACTGAGAGTCGTGCTGGCGGCCATTGCCACCTTCATCATGCTGGGCGGCATTGCCGTGGCGATCCACGGGTTGCTGTTCGATCTGACCGATGCGGTGCGATACGGGGCGGCCGCGATTGCGGTGGGCGTCGCGACGGCCGCGATCGCGCTCAACGTCTGGCCCACCGATCCGCACTGATGCCCGTTTCCGAAACGGTGCCGCAAGCCGCGCTGATCTGATGAAATGCGCGTCGGAACGACGCATGCCGGAAAATTTGTCTCCTGCGCGAAACCGTCTAAAGTGGAAAGCAACCAGCAGGCATTGTCCGCGCCATACCCCGCGGACGGTGCTTCCGCTGGCGAGCCCGCGTACATTTCGTCCGGCCGGTGGCGGACGACGCACGCGGTCATTCGTTTTCTACCGGTCGAGGCGGCTTCATGCAGATCCATTTCACGAACGAGAAGCCTGAATATTCGGGGCGCGACCTGATGCTGGGGTTCACCGCGCTGGTCAATGGCGAGCGCGTCCAGTGTCAGATCACTGCCGAGGCGCTGGAAGACCACTTCGGCGCGGCATCGCCGCGCTTCGAGGACATGGTCGGCGCATTCGACCAGCACCGCGATCGCATCGAGGCGGCCGCACGGCGCCTGCTGTCGGAGACGCGCGCGCAATGCGTGACGCTGCGCAGCGGTTATGTGCGCTTCTACGAGGCGAACTGGCGCTGAACCGGACGACCGGACAGCGACTGAGCGGGCGCCGAATACCGGCGCCCGTGTCGTATCGGCGCACGCTCGTTCGACCGCACGCTGACGCCGCCTGATGCGCGGCCGATCCGATCGTCGTGCGGCGCGATGGCGTGCCCGTTGTTCCGTTTCGCTCAGTCCGCCCCGGTGAGCGCATACGCGCCGCCTGTTTCGCCGTTCGTTCGCGTAATGCGTGCGAAGCCGGCTTCGGCGAGGTGCATTCCCGCAATCAGCAGGTTGTCCGAAGCGGCCTCGGCGAGTGTTGCCGCGCGCGTCGCAAACGCCTGCGACGGATTGTGATCGAACGCGATCGAGACGTCCGGGCGAGCCACCTGAATCGGCGCGAAATGCACGAGATCGCCCCAGATCAGCAGGCACTCGCCACGCGATTCGATGCGATAGCCGGTGTGACCGGGCGTATGCCCCGGCAGCGGCACGGCTACGATGCCGGGCAGCACGCCGCCTGCATCGATGGTGCGCAGCTTTGCCCGATAGACGTTGAAAGTGTGCCGCGCGATCCGGAAATTGACGCGAGCTCGCTCATTCGCTCGATCGTACGATTCACCGTCCAGCCAGAACGAGCGTTCCCGTTCGTGAATGAGCACCTCCGCATCCGGAAAGGCCGGCTGCCCGCTCGCGTCGAGCAGGCCGCCGATGTGGTCGGGATGCGCGTGCGTCAGCAGGATCGTGTCGATGTCGCGCGTATCGATGCCGGCTCGCGACAGCGACGGAATCAGGCGGCCGCCCCAGTTCCGGATGCCGCCGGCGCCGGCATCGACAAGCACGGTGCGGCCGTTCCCGCGTATCACGTAACAGTTGATGTTCACGCTGGACGGCGTGTGGATGCCCGCCCGGTGCATGATGCCGGTCGCGTCGTCGAGCGCGATGTTCGAAAGCAAGTCGAGGCCGGCCGTCAGCGTGCCGTCGCTTATCGCGGTGACCGAGAAATCGCCGATCCGGCGGAACGGGAAGCAGGGAAGTGGTTCGCTCATGGATCAATGTCGGGCGTGAAGGTGGATCGTGTCGTAGCCGAAGCAGCGGATGCGTGCGACGAATCCGGTGTGGCGGAGAATTTCGCGATCCAGATCGGTCATGAATCGGTTCATTAACTCAGTGGTGCGAAATGATTCGAGGCGATAGCGGATCTCCGCGCTGACGGGATGTCCGCAGCCGTGCCTGACCGGGACATGAACGACATGGACCGTGCCGGGTGCGGCCCGCAACACGTCGGTGCAGAGGGTCGCGCAGGCCGACGAGAGCGCGTCGAGTGCGGCGTTCGACGGCATGCTCGCCTCGGGGATGAAAATCGTGACGCTGGGCATGACAGGGCTCCCGTCAGCGTGCGGACGTCGACGCCGGCGCGCCGACGAGTTGGTCGCCCATCGGCGCGTAGAGCCGGATCGCGGTGTCGGACGGCTCGGACGCGAGCCGCGCCTGATCGTGTGTCAGGACGGCCAGCCAGCGATGGGCCGGCTGGCGGTCCAGCGCGATCGCGTGAATCGCGCTGGCTGCGATGCCCGCTCGCGCGAATGGGGCAACGTCGTCGCACGCGGCCAGCCACTGATGGCCGGACACGGTCGGCGCGGGTGCCGCGCCGTCGTACACGTTGCGTCTCCACTCGACGATATGCGGCTGCCAGCGCGCGAAATTGCCGCCGCCTTTGTCGCGATACTCGGCCGACGTCAGCACGTCGGGGCTCTCGATCGTGTGAAGCGCGAGGTAGATGGGGCCGTCGCCGCCGAGGGCGCGAAAGCGTTGCGACGTGCGGAAGCCGGATACGGAGATCAGCGCCGGAAGTTTGATCCTGCTGTAGAAATCGTTCCACTCGGCTTCGGTGGCACGGTCGGCGAAGCTGCATTCAACGGTATAGATCATCACGCCTCCACGGGGAGCAAGCGGCTTTCAGGATTGATCGCCGCTCGACTGGTTGAGTTTTTGTCATGATAATCAGGCGTTGTAGCGGCGAAAAACGATAATTCGTCACCGTTCATTGATATTTAATCAAGCTTTGACCGACGATCGTCGGACCGGGAGCAATCGTGACGCGACGCAGGATTCCGAGCAATTCGGCATTGATGGCATTCGAGGCCGCGGCGCGGCACGGCAGCTTCGCGCGCGCCGCCGACGAACTGGCATTGACGGAAGGGGCGATCAGCCGGCAGATCGGCCGGCTGGAGACGTTTCTCGGCGTGGCGCTGTTCGAGCGTGTCGGCAACCGCGTTCGGGTTGCGCCGAACGGCGCGCGCTATGCGGCGCAGGTTCGCGAAGTGCTGGACCGGCTCGAGCGCGACAGCCAGTACATGATGGGGCAGCCCGGCGACGGCGGCAGCGTCGATATCGCCGTGACGCCGACGTTTGCGACGCGCTGGCTGATTCCGCGGCTCAAGCGGTTCCAGGCGCAGCATCCGAACATCACGGTGCATTTCGCGGATCGCGCGGATCCGTTCGTGCTGGCCGGCAGCGGATTCGACGCAGCGATTCACTTCGAGCATCCTGCCTGGGCCGGCATGCATACGTACCGGCTATGCGAGGAGGTGCTGGTGCCGGTTTGCCACCCGTCGCTGCTCGCGAGCGGGCATCCGGACGCGTTGCTGGGCAGGCTGCCGCGCCTTCACAAGCGCCAGACGCCCGACGCGTGGTCGGCGTACGTGCAGGAAACGGGGTTGCCGGTGAGCAATCCGGCCGCCGGTGCGCGCTACGATCTTTACTCGATGCTGATCGCGGCAGCCCTGGCCGGGCTCGGCGTCGCGCTGGTGCCGCGGCTGTATGTCGACACCGAGATTGCGCAAGGGTTGCTCGCCGCGCCCTGGCCGGATGGTCGGGGCGTGGTCAAGCGCTTCTGTCTCGTGTTGCCCGAAGCGCTGGATCTTGGCGACGGGCCGCTGCAGACCTTTGCACGCTGGGTGCTCGGGGAAGCGGATGCATGACGTGGCGTCGTTCGCGCCGGGCGCATGCCCGAACAAAAACGCCGCCCGAAGGCGGCGTTTCCCGTCATGCATCGCGCCGAAGCGCATCCGTCATTCGCTGCCGAGATAGAAGTAGCGGAACAGGAACACGGCCGCGATGATCCACACGATCGGCTTGACCGTGCGGGCCTGGCCCGTCAGCAGCTTGAGGCCGCCGTATGCGATGAAGCCGAACGCGACGCCGTTCGCGATCGAGTACGTGAACGGCATCAGCAGCGCGGTCAGCGCGGCCGGCACGGCTTCCGTCGCATCGTCCCAGGGCACGTCGACCATCTCGCGCAGCATCAGGCACGACACGTACAGCAGCGCCGGAGCGGTTGCGTAGCCCGGCACGACGCCGGCGAGCGGCGCGATGAACAGGCACGCGAGGAACAGCACCGCGACGGTGACCGCCGTCATGCCCGTGCGGCCGCCGGCCTGCACGCCCGATGCGCTTTCGATATACGCGGTAGTCGACGACGTGCCGAGCACCGAGCCCGCGACGATCGCCGTGCTGTCGGCGAGCAGCGCCTTGTTCAGGCGGTTCATCTTGCCTTCGACGAGCAGGCCCGCGCGGTTCGCGACGCCCATCAGCGTGCCCGTCGCATCGAACAGCTCGACGAGGAAGAACACCAGGATCACGTTGATGATGCCGGTCGACAGCGCGGCGCGGATGTCGAGCTTGAACAGCGTCGCGTCGATCGACGGCGGCGCGGAGAACACGCCGTGGAACTGGTTGTCGCCGAAGAAGAACGACAGGATCGTGACGCCGATGATGCCGATCAGGATCGCGCCGCGCACGCGCAGGTGGTCGAGCGTGACGATCGTGAAGAAGCCGACGATCGCGAGGATCGTGTCGTGCTTGTGCAGGTCGCCGAGCGTGACGAGCGTGGCCGGGCTGCCGACGATCACGCCCGACGTCTTCAGCGAGATGATGCCGAGGAACAGGCCGATGCCGGCCGTGATCGAGATCCGCAGCGATTTCGGAATGCCGTTGACGATCGCTTCGCGCACGCGGAACAGCGTGACGAGCAGGAACAGGCAGCCGGAGATGAACACCGCGCCGAGCGCGGCCTGCCACGTGAAGCCCATCCCCTTGACGACCGTGTACGCGAAATACGCGTTCAGGCCCATGCCCGGCGCACATGCGATCGGGTAGTTCGCGTACAGCCCCATGATGATCGAAGCCAGCGCCGCGACGAGGCAGGTCGCGACGAACACGGATTCCTTCGGCATGCCGGCGTCGCCGAGGATCGCGGGGTTGACGAAGATGATGTAGGCCATCGTCAGGAACGTGGTGACGCCCGCGAGTATTTCGGTGCGGAAGTCGGTGCCGGCTTCAGCGAAGCCGAAATACCGCTTGATGGATTCCATTAGGGCGTTTCTCCGGTCGGGTTGTCGTGTTGCTTGTTGTGCCGAATTGTTGTAAAGGCAGCGGCGGGCTTAATGTAACCAGCCACTATTGCCCGGCTATCGGCGGATTGTAATAGCGCGGATAGCTCGGACGATATAGTTGGAGGGCACGATCGGCTGCCGGTGCGCGAACGGTCTGGCAGCCCGGCCGCGCGACGAAGGCGCGCATTTTACCGGTTCGGTCGGAACGGGCGGGCGGAAAGGGTAAAAACGGGAGCGTGACGAACAGGGGGCGGCCGATGCGTGCGCAACGGCACACCGACCACATTGCGCGCGGCCGGTACGCGATGACATTCGACTGAAACGAAGCGTCTGCATGCTGCACGAATACGGTGCAGGCATGACGTGCGCGCGAACGCGCGTGCGTGGCCGGTGCGAGAGCGCTGCGGCGTGCAGCGGCCATTCGTCAGCCCAGGCGGTTGCAGATAACGAGCTATCCTGCGCCGAAGCCGTTCCGCCCGCAACTGTCATTTCGCGACGCGTGGGCGACTGTGGTTTCTGTGTAAAAGATTGCAAGACCCCATCGCATAAACCGGCAAGTCTTTCTAGGATAGATACACCGCGCATGCACACGCCGGCCGGTAATTGCCGACGCGGGGGAGTCGCAGTCCGTGCAGGCCAGGCGGTGAATGGCGGTCAAGGCCGTTGCGCGTTTGGGCAGGCATGGCCGATTGCGATTGCCCGATGCGGGTTCGTCCGTAATCACGGAGGTCAGCATGTTGAACTGGATCAGCCGTTGGGCGATGCGACACGCCCCCACGCCGGAAAAAACCGCTGCGTCGATGCTCGTGACGGCGCGCATGGAACTGTTCACTGCGGAACAGCGCGTCATCGATGCGAAATTACAGGCGGATTACTGGCGTACACGTGTGTCATTCCTCGAAGAGGTGCAGAAGCAGGGCATCGATCCGTGGGTGACTTCGCAGGCTGCGCTACGCCCCGAGCTCGATTCGACTCCCCGAAGCACGGGCCCGCGTCTCGCCGCCAGCACCTGATGCACCTGCTGCATCCGGTTGCTGCGCACGGCGCGCGATCGCTCGCGGCACGCATTGGCGTGCCGCGTCATTCGATGCGCACCTGCGGCGGTTAGCGCCGCAGGTGCGTCTGTTTGCGGTCGCGGCCGTTCCGCGTCTCGCGTGCGTGACGGCGCGTCAATCATCCACTCCTTCTCCATACCCCGACGAGCAAACGTTGCACTTGCGCGAGCGTGCGCCTGAAGCGCTCGCCGCGCCGCACATAGGCGGTCGTGATCGACGCTTCGGCCGATCGGTCGGCATCGGTGCCGATCCAGATGCGGTCGCCGCGTGCGATGCGCAGCACGTCGCCGGGCTGCACCCAGTAGTCGTCGACGCTCGGCGGGCGCGTGATCCATAGCGCCGCGCCATGTGCGCGGATCTCCGCGTCTTGCGGCGCGCGCCAGGTCATCGTCGTGCGCGGCGCGACCGCGAAACGGATCACGACGGTCGGTAACGCGATCATGCCGGCGCGGCGCCGGTCGGGACGGTCAAACAGCGGGCTTGCCTGGTCCATCGTCTTCTCCATTCAGTGAGCCGGACGGATGACGCGCACCAGAACAAAAAGGCCTCATCCGTTTCCGGCGAGGCCTTGTGTGACATGCGGTACTGCTCGATTGCTAACGCACAAGCGCCTCCCGTGATCCATTCTTTCGAATGTTCACCGGGCAATGATTCGCGATGGCGATGAGCTTGAACGTAGGCATGCGAACGAGTGTGTCGTGGCGGCGCGGCGCTGTCAACGACATTTTCGAGATGCGTGGCGGTTACGCGTCGCGTTGCGCGAGCCCGTTCACGAGCAATTCGGACAGCAGGCCCGTCATCCCTTCGGGATGCGTGGCCGCGCGCGCCTTCAGCTGTTCGACGAGCTCGGCGTTGAGCTTGCACGCGAACGGCACGAGGCCCTGTTCCTGGTCGAGCTTGCGCTGCGCGCGGCGGTCGAGCTTTGCCGCGTCTTCGGCGCCCTTGCCGAAACGGGTGGCGCCCGACTGCTTCATCGCATGCGTCAGCTTGAGCGCCTTGTTCTTTTCGAGATCGGTTTTCTTCATGGCCATCGCGGCACCTCCGGGAAATGAAGCCGCGATTGTACGCATTTCGGCGGGCGCCGCCCGCCGCGCCCGCCGGAAACCCGGTTACGCACCCTTCGTGGTGCCCCAGTTGCCGCCGTGCGCGGCCGCCTGGGCGGCCGGCGAGCGCGCGAGGTATTCGAGCGCCTGCTCGGTCGAGCCTTCGTGATGCGGTGTATAGCCCGGCTTGAAATAGCGCAGTGCCGCGCCGATCACCTTCCAGAACGACGGCAGGTGCCCGCGCCGCGAGCCCTGCCACCACGCGAGCACGAAGCCCGGGTAGCGGCCGGCGTCCGGGTCGCGCCTGTACATGAACTTCGCGCCGGTCGTGATGTAGTAGAGCAGCAGCAGGATCACGAACGCCATGTGCACGCAGCGCTCCGGATAGGTGCCGCCCAGGTGCCGGTAGATGTCGAACGCGACGGTGCGGTGCTCGACTTCCTCGGCGCCGTGCCAGCGCAGCAGGTCGACCATCGTCGGGTCGGCATGGCCTTCGTCGAGCCCGTGCGCGTTGAGCACCCAGTTGCCGAGATAGCCGAAGAAGTGTTCGAGCGACGCGATCACGGCGAGCTGCTGCCGCAGCCAGAAACGCGTATGGCCGATCTTCAGCCCGAGCGGCTGTTCGCCGAGCACGCGCGTGAACAGCCGGTTGAGCTTCTGCGTGAACGGTTTCGTGTCGATCCCGTGCCGGTCGTAATAGTGCTTGAGCACGCCGCCGTGCGAACGCGAGTGCACGGCTTCCTGCCGCAGGAAGCCTTCGGCCTCGTCGCGCAGGCGCGCATCGGTGATCAGCGGCAGCGCCTTGTTGTACACGCGGCAGAACCACAGTTCGCCTTCCGGGAACAGCAGGTTCAGCGTGTTGATGATGTGGGTGCTGCCCGGATCGTTCGGCACCCAGGTGATCGGCGTGTCGCTGAAGTCGAACTTCACGTGCCGGGCCTTGATCTTGTGGTAGTCGGCGGTAGCGGTCATTTGCGTCTGTCTCCCTGTGCGGCGTCATGCGCCGTCAATGCGATGCCATGCCGACGCGGGCGATCATCCGGCCGAGCCACGGCATGAAGCGGCCGACCAAGCGCATCGCGTGCGCTTCGCCGCCGACCGCGACGACGGGGCGGTTGCGCAGCACGCCGTCGACCATCGCCTGCGCGACGGTTTCGGGTTTCAGGCCGCGCATCTGGTACAGCTTCGTCGCGCGCTTGCGCAGCCGCGCTTCGTCCTGCGCGTTGGCGCCGGCGTATTGCGTCGACGCCATGATTCCGGTTTCCGCGAAACCGGGGCACACGGCCGTCACGCCGATGCGTTGCTCCGCGAGTTCCGCGCGCATGCATTCGCTGAGCATCAGCACGGCGGCCTTCGTCGTCGCATACGCGGGCAGGTCGCGCGACGGCCCGAACGCGGCGGCCGACGCGGTGTTGACGATGTGGCCGCCGGTGCCGCGCGCGGCCATCTGCCGCGCGAACAGCCGCGAGCCGTGGATCACGCCCCACAGGTTCACGTGCAGGATGCGCTCCCAGTGTCGCGTGCTCGTGTCGAGGATGCCGCCGGCCATGCCGATGCCCGCGTTGTTGATCACGACGTCCGCGCCGCCGAGTTCGCTGCCGACCCACGCCGCGAGCGCTTCCATCTCGTCGGCGGACCCGACGTCGACGCGCTTCGCGTGTGCCTGCGCGCCGGTCAGCCCGATCAGCAGCGCAGTGCGCTCCGCGCTCGCGACATCGATGTCGCAGGCGACGACCGTCGCGCCTTCGCGGGCGAACGCGAGGGCCGCGCAGCGGCCGATGCCGCTGCCCGCGCCGGTGACGACCGCGACCTTGCCGCTGAAGCGCCCGCTGGTTGCGCGGCGGCGCGCGTTCGCGAGCGCGGGCGGTTCGTGGCCCGATTCGACCGCGTCGATCAGTTGCCCGGCGAGATCCGCGAAGCGCGCGGGATCGGCGAGCGGCAGCCAGTGGCCGGCCGCAACTTCGCGCCGGTAGTACTGCGGCACCCAGCGCGACAGGTTCTCGGACAGCGCGGGGCTCACGTACTTGTCGCCGAGCGGCACGATCGTCTGCACGGGCGCATGCGCGTAGCGTTCGCGCGGCGCGAACAGGCAGCGGATGAAGTTCGCGCGATAGAGGCGCACGCCGCGCGCGCCGTCGTCGGCCTGCGTCGGGCGCGGCGCGGCGGGCGTCTTTTCGAGGCGGCGCAGCAGGCGCGGCCATGCGCGGCCGAGCCACAGCCGCCAGCCAAGCTCGGGGATGAACGGCAGGTGGAACAGGTACACGTACCACGACCGCACGAGCTGGCCGCCGAGCCTGGCCAGCGACGCGGGCGTCGGGCGCAGCACGCGTTCGCGCAGCCAGAAGCCGACGTGGTCGAGGCACGGCCCCGAGCACGACGTGTACGACGCGATGCGGCCGGAAAGGCGCGGATCGGTGACGAATTCCCAGCCCTGGATCGAGCCCCAGTCGTGCGCGATCAGATGGACGGCGCGGCCGGGGCAGAGTGCATCGATCACCGCGATGAAATCGTCGGTCAGCTTCGCGAGGTGATAGTCGGCCGTGCGCTTCGGCACGCCGGACAGGCCCGCGCCGCGCACGTCGTAAGCGATCACGTAGTGCTTGCGCGCGAGCAGCGGTGCGACGTGCCGCCAGACGCTGCTGTCGTCGGGATAACCGTGCACGAGCACGACCGGCGAACGGGCCGGTTCGCCCCAGGTTTTGACCGCGAGCGTCAGGTCGCCCGAGGCGACCGCCGTCTCGTTATGAACCGATTCGAACAGGGCCAGCGGCGCTTCGTCGGAAAGAGGCTGCATCGTGAGTCCGTCGTTCAGGGATTCGGGAGGAAAGGCGCGGGCACGTCAGGCGGCGGCCCGCGCGCGTTCGGCCTGGCGGCGCTGCCAGCGGCGCACGTGCGGCAGGTCGTCGTCGAGCCAGTACGCGTCGTCGTCGGTGATCACGAGCAGCTCTTCGAATTTCGCGCCGACGCCGGCGAAGCCGAGGTGCGGCTCGACGGCCCACAGGCCCGGCACGGGCGCATGCTCGGAGCGGCGATCGATCGACCACAGCGGCGACCAGCCCTGCTGCTTTGCCGCGCGGCCCTGGTCGAGCAGCAGGTTGCGCGTCGCGTTCAGCCCGAAACGCGCGACGAAGCGCGGCTTCGACAGCTTGTGGATCTTTGCGACGCGATGCGCGAGCACCTTGAACGGATAGGCCTTGTGGCGCGGCTCGACGCCCTGGCGGCGGCACAGCGCATCGACTTCCTGCGCGACCTCGGCCATCGATCGGCGCGCCTTCACGAGCCGCACGATCATGTCGCGATGGTCCATCAGGTCGTCCCGCAACTGTTCGAGGATCGGGTTCTCGCCGAGGCAGTGCGCGTAGCCCACGTCGGCCACGATGCCGTCGAGCACGGGCGCGACGTCGAGGATCACCGGCATGTCGGTTTCGAGCTGCCGGTTGCTCGGGAAGAACGCGAGATTGAAGCCGCCCATGTGCTTGAGGCCCGAGAACCCCTCGAACGCGGTGCGGTCGCCGAACCACGCGAACGGCTTGTGCAGCCAGTCGTGCACGCCGTTGTCCTGCAGCCATTCGGTCAGCAGGCGCGCGGCTTCCTTCTCGGTGATGCCGGGGTAGAGCATCGCGCCGACGGTTTCGACGCAGCGGTAGGCAAGCTGCTGGACCGCGCGGAATTGCGGCAACTCGTCGAGGTGGACTTCCGGCAGCGGGTGGTGGTCGGCCATGATGCGTCTCCATATGTCGGCCAGAGCGGGCGCTTCAGCGCTTGTCGACCGGTGTTGGTGCTTCGGTACTGACTCCGGTCCCACGCAAAGCGCGCTCCGGTCCTGTGCAAAGCGGGGCGCTGATCCGGAATGCATCCGCCGGTGTTCCCGTCGCGAATTATTCAGTCAGCATTAAATGTGCCATTGATTGATGTAATGATGATAGCCGGTTCGGCATGGCGCGCCAGCCCCCTGGGGTGAGGATTTGTCCTAATGAAAGGCCGAAATGGAGGGGAGACTCTAGGTTTCCGGCGGTCGGGGCCGGATGGCTGTGGGCGCACACGCGTACGGACCGGGAACCGGTTGGAGCTTGTCACGAGCGGTCCCGGCGCCGGCCTGGATGGCCGCGTGCGGCCGCCTTGCGATGGCCGGCATGTCGCGCCGGATCAACTTCGCGTCGCGTCGCGACGTGACGCCGTCATATTGCCGAAATAATTTCGTCACATCATCCGCCCCCAGTTCGGAGCCGTCCCGGCTTCGACGCGCCGATGAGCCGCCGGTGCGCGGTGCGCCGCGCAGGGTAGCGACCGAGCCGATTCGAGATTCGACATTTCCACGGAGAGAGACCATGCAACGCCGCAAGTTCATGAATACCCTTGCCGCGGCGACCGCTGCGACGTCGCTGATGCTCAAGGCCGGCACGGCCGGCGCGAAGAGCGCAACCGCGCCGGACGCGCTGGACCCGGGCCGCTGGTCGCCGTTCAACGCCGCGCGCCTGCAGGCGGTGCTCGACCGGCATGGCGTCGCGAGCGCGCGCTACGACGAAAAGCGCCGCCCGTACGCGGTGTTCGACTGGGACAACACGTGCATCATGAACGACTGCGAAGAGGCGTTGCTGATGTACCAGATCAACCATCTGCAGTACAAGCTGACGCCGGACGAATTCGTCGACGTGATGTGGAAGGACGTGCCGAAGGGCGCGTTCGTGAAGGACTACACGACGATCGACGGCAAGCCGGTGACGATGGAAGACCTCGCCGCCGACGTCGAATCCGACTATCGCTGGCTCTACGCGAACTACCAGGGATTCGGCGGCAGCAAGAGCCTCGACGAGATTCGCGAGACCGATCAGTTCAAGGATTTCCGCGCGAAGCTGTACTTCATGTACGACGCGATCTGCGACACGCACCCGCTCGAGATCGGCTACAAGTGGATCATCTATTTCTACAGGAACATGACGACCGCCGAGCTGCAGGCGATGGCGGAAGCGTCGAACAACTACGGCATCGGCGACGCGCTGCGCAAGGTCCGCTACGAAAGCCCGAAGTCGCTGCCGGGCAAGGCCGGTGTAGTGGCCGACACGCATTTCCACGGCATCCGCATTCATGAGGAAATCCGCGCAGTGATGCACACGCTGCGCGCGAACGGCATCGACGTGTACGTGAGCACGGCGTCGCTCGACGATGTCGTGCGCGTGTTCGCCGGCAATCCGAACTATGGCTACGGCGTGCCGCCCGGGAACGTGATCGGCCTGCGCCTCGACATGCGCGATGGCAAGTATGAAAGCCGCTACCCGGACGGCTGGCACTTCAACTACGGCCCCGGCAAGACGGTCGGCATCCGCAATGTTCTCGAATCGAAGAAGGGCTATGGCCCGCTGCTGGTGTTCGGCGACAGCGACGGCGACGCGTGGATGCTGCGCGACTTCAAGGACACCGCGGCCGGCGTGATCGTCAATCGGATGAAGAAGGGCGAAATCGGCGCGGACAGCAAGCTCGCGGCCGAGCAGATCGGCAAGCCGGACGCGCGCTTCCTGCTGCAGGGCCGCGACGAGCACACGGGCCTGATGATCCCGGACGAGAAGTCGATCAAGTACGGCAAGACCGAGCGCAAGCTGCTGGCTTGACGTACGCCGGACGCCGGGCCGTCGCGGCCCGGCGTCCGTCGGGATCGATGTTGGCGTCGCGCGGGCCGGGAGACGCGCGTCTCAGCGCGCGCGCGGCGGCCCCAAGCGGTCCAGCAGCGCCCCCAGCAGATCGATCGGCAGCGGGAACACGATCGTCGAGTTCTTGTCCGCCGCGATCGTCGTCAGCGTCTGCAGATAGCGCAGTTGCATCGCCTGCGGCTCCTGTGCGAGCCGCTGCGCGGCCTGCAGCAGCTTCTCGGACGCCTGCAATTCGCCTTCCGCATGAATCACCTTCGCGCGCCGCTCGCGCTCGGCCTCGGCCTGCCGCGCGATCGCGCGCACCATCGTCTCGTTCAAGTCGACGTGCTTGATCTCGACCGTCGACACCTTGATCCCCCACGCATCGGTCTGCGCGTCGAGCGTCTTCTGGATGTCGGCATTCAGTTGTTCGCGCTCGGCCAGCAGCGCATCGAGCTCGTGCTTGCCGAGCACCGAGCGCAGCGTCGTCTGCGAGAGCTGGCTCGTCGCGTCGAAGAAGCGCGCGACCTGGATCACGGCCTTCTCCGGATCGACGACGCGGAAATACACCACCGCATTCACCTTCACCGACACGTTGTCGCGCGTGATCACGTCCTGCGGCGGCACGTCGAACACGACGGTGCGCAGGTCGATCCGCACGACCTGCTGGACGATCGGGATGATCAGCACGAGCCCCGGGCCCTTCACTTTCCAGAACCGGCCGAGCATGAACACCACGCCGCGCTCGTACTCGCGGAAGATGCGGATCGACGACGCGACGAGCACCACGACAAAGACGATCAGGACGCTGCTGAAGCCGAAGGTGTAGCCCATCATGTTGGTTCTCCGTGGTGTTGTTGTTCCTGAACCGGCACGTCGTAGAGCGGTGAGACGGTGAGCAGCAATCCCTGGCGGCCGGTGACGCGCACGCGGGAGCCCGCGGCGAGCGGCACGCTGCTCGCGACGCGCCAGCGCTCGCCATGCACGCGCGCCCAACCCGCGGCCGATGGCGCGGGGCCGGCCGCGCCGCGCGGCTGGTCGGCGCACAGGCCGTCGTCGAGCACTTCGCCGATGCTGCCGACCATCGCCTCGGCGCCCGTCACGACCGGGCGCCGCCGCGCGCGCAGCGCAACGCTCGACACGCCCGCGACGAGCAGCCCGCCGCCGAGCGCGAGGCTCGCGATCACGGGCCACGGAATCCCGTAGCCGGGCACCTCGGTATCGATCAGCATCAGCGCGCCGATCGTGAACGACACGATTCCGCCGAAACCGAGCACGCCGAAGGTCGGCAGGAACGCCTCCGCGACCAGGCAACCCAGACCGAGCAGCACGAGGCCGAGGCCCGCATAGCTGATCGGCAGCAACTGCATCGCGAACAGCCCGATCAGCAGGCAGATCGTGCCGGCGACGCCCGGCAGCACGAAGCCGGGGTTCGCGAACTCGAAGAAGAGGCCGTAGATGCCGATCGTCAGCAGGATCAGCGCGACATTCGGATCGGTGATGATCGACAGGAAGCGGCTGCGCCAGTCGGGCAGGACCACGACGAGCGGCGCATGTGCGGTCGCGAGCCGCAGCGTGCCGGCGGTGGTCGTCGCGCTGTGGCCGTCGAGCTGGCGCGCGAGGTCGGCCGGATCCTGCGCGATCAGGTCGACGACGTGCTGCGCGCGCGCCTCGGTCGCCGACAGGCTGACGGCCTCGCGCACCGCGCGCTCGGCCCATTCGGCATTGCGCCCGCGCAACTGCGCGAGGCCGCGGATGTAGGCGGCGGAGTCCTGCATCGCCTTGCGGATTTCGGTCGATTGCGTGTCGGTCGGCAGCGCGGCCGGCGACGTACCCGAGGCTCCCGATGCACCCGGCGTCCCGGCCGGCGGTGCTCGCGGCGCAGCGGGGTTGGTGCCCGGCGCCGGCGCGCCGCCGCCGCCGCCGATGCCGAACTGCACGGGCGACGCCGCGCCGAGATTGGTGCCGGGCGCCATTGCCGCGAAGTGGCTCGCATAGACGATGTAGGTGCCCGCGCTCGCGGCCCGCGCGCCGCCCGGCGCGACGAATGCGGCGACCGGCACCGGCGAGCCGAGGATGGCCTTGATGATCTGCCGCATCGACGTGTCGAGGCCGCCGGGCGTGTCGAGCTGCAGGATCGCGAGCGGCGCGTGGTCGCGCGCGGCGCGATCGAGCGAGCGAACGATGAAGTCGGCGCTGGCCGGCCCGATCGCGCCGTTGATGGGGATCACGACGACCGGGCGCGCGGCTGCGGGTGCAGCGGCGGGCGGCGCTGCGGCGACGGCCGCACATACGACAAGCAGCGCCGCGAACAGCGCGGCGCGCGCGACCCGCGCGGACAGCGGGTGACGGGGGCGGCCGTCTGGCGCGGCAGGCGCCGGCGGCGGCCCGTGACGGTGGAGGCGCATCGGGGCGTCCGGGCGGCGCACAGTCGCACGCCGTCCGGCTCGCGGAAAGGGCGTTGGCCCGATGCTTAAAGATTAGGCGGTTTCGGCGCAAAGCGCGAAGCCGTGGCCGGATTCAGCCTGCGCCGCCGCCCCGCGCCAGCACTTCGTCGCGATAGTCGGCCGGACTGCGCCCGCTCCATTTGCGAAACGCGCGGTAGAACGCGCTCGGTTCCGCGAAGCCGGTCGCGGCCGCGACGTCGGCGATCGTGCGAGCAGGGTCGGCCAGCGCCTCGAACGCGAGATCGCGCCGCAGCGCGTCCTTGATCGACTGGTACGCATGGCCTTCCTGGTGCAGCTTGCGGCGCAGCGTCGCCTCGGCCACGTGCAGCCGCGCGGCCATCCCGCCCGCGCCCGGCCACGCGGCGGGCGGCATCCCGCGCAGCACCGCGCGCACCCGCTGCGCGAGCGCGTTCGGGTTGCGGTACTTGACGATGAAACTGGCCGGCGCGTTGCGCAGGAACGTCTTCAGCGTCTTCGCGTTCTGCACGACCGGCAGCGTCGCGAATTCGGGATCGAAATCGACATACGAATCGGGCTCGTTGAAGCGCATGTCGTCGCAGAACATCGACGGGTATTCGTGATCGGCGGGCGGTGTGTCGCAGCGGAAGCTCGCGTGCAGCAGCGGGATGCGCCGCCCGATCAGCCAGCAGGTGAGCCCGTAGACGATGATGAAATAGGTTGCGTACGTGAACATCGCGGGTGTCGCACCGTTGTTGCGGTGCACGAAGCGCAGCCGCACGCGCTGCGGGTTCGCGTCGAGCTCCGCGTGCAGGTCGTCGAGCACGCAGTGCATGAAATTCACCGCGCGCGCCATCGCGTGCAGCCCGTCGCGCGCGGACAGCGCGGCCTGGCTCATCGCGATGAAGCTGCCGCTGCGCATCGGGTGGCGATCCTGCCCGAAAAACTCGTCGTCGAGCGCGCGCGCGATCGCGTTCCATAGCGCGCCGTATTGCTGCGCGGATACACGTGCGCGCGGCTGTCCGAGCAGCGCGGGCGCGATGCCGGCCTGCGCGAGCAGCGGCTCGGCCGCGATGCCGCGCCGGGTCGCGAGCGCCACGCTGTAAGCGACGAGGCTGATCGCGACGGTTCCCTTGTCTTCCTGCTTCATCGTGCCGCCGGTATGGCAAAAACGCTCAGTGTAAATGAGCGACGCGAGCATCGAACAGTCGCGCGCGCTTGCCTACACTTGTTGCATCGAAACACAAGGACGGTCGCGCCCGGCGGCCGCGGGAGACAGCAGCACCATGGACGAGCTTTACACCGAAGACCAGCGGATGATCCGCGACGCCGCGCGCGCTTTTGCCACCGAGATGCTGGCGCCGAACGCCGCGCAGTGGGACCACGATGCGCAGTTGCCCGACGCCATCGTCGCGCAGCTCGGCGAACTCGGCCTGCTCGGGATGATCGTGCCGCAGGAGCTGGGCGGCTCGTATACGGACTACGTCGCGTATGCGCTGGCGATGGAGGAAATCGCCGCCGGCGACGCCGCGTGCGCGACGCTGATGAGCGTGCACAACTCGGTCGGCTGCGGCCCGATCCTCGGCTTCGGCACGCCGGCGCAGAAAGAGCGCTGGCTGGCCGACATGGCGGCCGGCCGCGTGATCGGCGCGTTCTGCCTGACCGAGCCGCAAGCCGGCTCCGAGGCGAACAACCTGCGCACGCGCGCGGAGCTGCGCGACGGCAAATGGGTGCTGAACGGCGCGAAGCAGTTCGTGACCAACGGCCAGCGCGCCGGTGTCGCGATCGTTTTTGCCATGACCGACCCGGAAGCCGGCAAGCGCGGCATTTCCGCGTTCCTGGTGCCGACCGACACGCCGGGCTTCATCGTCGGCAAGCCGGAGAAGAAGATGGGCATCCGCGCATCGGACACGTGCGCGATCACGTTCGAGAACTGCGCGATTCCGGAGGAGAACCTGCTCGGCAATCGCGGCGAAGGGCTGAAGATCGCACTGTCGAATCTCGAGGGCGGGCGCATCGGCATCGCCGCGCAGGCGCTCGGCATCGCGCGCGCCGCGTTCGACAAGGCGCGCCGTTATGCGGGCGAGCGCGTGCAGTTCGGCAAGCCGATCGCCGAGCATCAGGCGATCCAGCAGAAGCTCGCCGACATGGCCACGCAGATCAACGCCGCGCGCCTGCTCGTGCATCACGCGGCGAAGCTGCGCACGGCCGGGCTGCCGTGCCTGTCGGAAGCGTCGCAGGCGAAGCTGTTCGCATCGGAGATGGCCGAGCGCGTGTGCTCGGACGCGATCCAGATCCACGGCGGCTACGGCTACCTGGTCGATTACGAAGTCGAGCGTCATTATCGCGACGCGCGCATCACGCAGATTTACGAAGGCACCAGCGAAGTGCAACGGATGGTGATCGCACGGCAGCTTTGAGCCGCGGCGGTCGCGTCAGCAAAAGCATCACGCAGGGCACGAGGGCAGCGCGGTAAACGCGGCACGCAACGACGTGACCGTGCGCCGCGCCACAGGGAATCGGGCATGGGCTGCAGCGCATGCACCGGTTGACCGCGAGGCATGGAGACTGGAGGAAACGATGACGGTACAGGCATTCCTGGACGCACGCGACTTTCTGCTGCGCCATCGCACCGACTACGAAACCGCGTACCGCGATTTCGAGTGGCCGGTGCTCGATGCGTTCAACTGGGCGCTCGACTACTTCGACCCGATGGCGCGCGGCAACGACCGGCCCGCGCTGTGGATCGTCGACGCGGCGACCGGTACGGGCGATCCGTATTCGTTCGCGCAGATGTCCGAGCGTTCGTCGCGGATCGCGAACTGGCTGCGCTCGATCGGCGTCGTGCGCGGCGATCGCATCCTGCTGATGCTGCCGAACCGTGTCGAACTGTGGGACGCGATGCTCGCCGCGATGAAGCTCGGCGCGATCGTGCTGCCCGCGACCACGCAACTGTCGGCCGACGACGTGCGCGACCGCGTGCAGATCGGCGGCGCGAAATACGCGATCGTCGACGAGAACGAAACCGCCAAATTCGAACAGCCCGACCTTGGCCTCGCGCGGAAGATCGTCGCCGGCGCGCCGCGCGCGGGCTGGCTCGCGATGAACGACGGCTACGCGGCGAGTGCCGTGTTCGAGCCGGACGCCGTCACGCATGCAAACGATCCGATGCTGCTGTACTTCACGTCGGGCACGACGTCGAAGCCGAAGCTCGTCGAGCATACGCACCGCACCTATCCGGTCGGCCATCTGTCGACGATGTACTGGGTCGGCCTGCAGCCGGGCGACATCCACTGGAACATCAGCTCGCCCGGCTGGGCGAAGCATGCGTGGAGCTGCTTCTTCGCGCCGTGGAACGCGCAGGCGTGCGTGTTCGCATTCAACTACGCGCGCTTCGAGCCGAAGGTCGTGCTCGATGCGCTCGTCAAATACCAGGTGACGACGCTATGCGCGCCGCCGACCGTATGGCGCATGCTCGTGCAGCAGCCGCTCGCGTCGTTCGACGTGAAGCTGCGCGAGATCGTCGGTGCGGGCGAGCCGCTGAATCCCGAGATCATCGAGCGCGTGAAGAAGGCGTGGGGCATCACGATCCGCGACGGCTACGGCCAGACCGAGACGACCTGCCTGATCGGCAACTCGCCGGGCCAGCCGGTCGTCGCGGGCTCGATGGGCCGGCCGCTGCCCGGCTACCGGATCGCGCTGCTCGATCCGGACGGCGTGCCCGTGACCGAAGGCGAGGTCGCGCTGCCGATCGGCCCGGACGTCGCGCGCCCGGTCGGGCTGATGAACGGCTATGCGAACAACCCCGACGCGACCGCCTACGCGATGCGCGACGGCCACTACCGCACGTCGGACATCGCGATGCGCGGCGACGACGGTTACTACGTGTATATCGGCCGTGCGGACGACGTGTTCAAGTCGTCCGACTACCGGTTGAGCCCGTTCGAACTCGAGAGCGTGCTGATCGAGCATCCGGCGATCGCCGAGGCGGCCGTCGTGCCGAGCCCCGACCCCGTGCGGCTGTCGGTGCCGAAGACCTTCATCACGCTGCGGCAGGGCTACGAGGAGAGCCCCGCGCTCGCGCTGGAAATCTTCCGCTTCTCGCGCGACAAGCTCGCGCCGTACAAGCGCATTCGCCGCCTGCAGTTCGCGGAGCTGCCGAAGACGATCTCGGGGAAGATCCGCCGCGTCGAGCTGCGCCGCCGCGAGATCGAGCGCGGCGACGACGCGGCCGCGCGAATGCCCGGCGAATACTGGGAAGAAGATTTCGCCGCCGAATTGAAATGAAATGACCGACCGCGGGCCGCGCGCGCCGCATTCCGCGGCCGCCGCCCGCAGCCGAATTGAACCGGCCGCGCGGCGGTATTGCGCTTCGCGGCCCTCTGCAAGGAGAAACGATCGATGAACGCGAATCCGACGCCCCAAACGGGGCAAGACGTGCCGACGGTCAAGCTGCTGATCGATGGCGCCTTCGTCGAGTCCGCCACGAAAGAGTGGCGCGATATCGTCAACCCGGCGACGCAGCAGGTGCTCGCGCGCGTGCCGTTCGCGACCGTCGCGGAAGTCGACGCGGCCGTGCAGGTCGCGCACGCCGCATATGCGACGTGGAAGAACACGCCGATCGCCGCGCGCATGCGCATCATGCTGAAGTTCCAGGATCTCGTGCGCACGAACCAGCAGCGCATCGCGAAGACGCTGACGGCCGAGCAGGGCAAGACGATTCCCGATGCCGAAGGCGACATCTTCCGCGGCCTCGAAGTGGTCGAGCACGCGTGCTCGATCGGCTCGCTGCAGCTCGGCGAATTCGCGGAGAACGTCGCGGGCGGCGTCGATACCTACACGCTGCGCCAGCCGCTCGGCGTGTGCGCGGGCATCACGCCGTTCAACTTCCCCGCGATGATTCCGCTGTGGATGTTCCCGATGGCGATCGTGTGCGGCAACACGTTCGTGCTGAAGCCGTCCGAGCAGGACCCGATGTCGACCATGGAGCTCGTTCAGCTCGCGATCGAGGCCGGCATACCGAAAGGGGTACTGAACGTCGTGCACGGCGGCAAGGAAGTCGTCGATGCGATCTGCACGCATCCGCTCGTGAAGGCGATCTCGTTCGTCGGCTCGACGCGCGTCGGCACGCACGTGTACCAGCTCGGCAGCGCGCACGGCAAGCGCGTGCAGTCGATGATGGGCGCGAAGAACCACGCGGTGGTGTTGCCCGATGCGAACCGCGAGCAGACGATCAATGCGCTCGTCGGCGCCGGCTTCGGCGCGGCTGGGCAGCGCTGCATGGCGACGTCGGTCGCGGTGCTGGTTGGCGAAGCGCGCGACTGGCTGCCCGATCTCGTCGCAAAGGCGAAGCTGTTGAAGGTGAACGCGGGCGCGGAAGCCGGCACCGACGTCGGCCCGGTCGTGTCGAAGACCGCCAAGGAACGCATCCTGTCGCTGATCGAGGCGGGCGTGAAGGAAGGCGCGAAGCTCGAACTCGACGGCCGCGACGTGAAGGTGGCCGGCTACGAAAGCGGCAACTTCATCGGCCCGACGATCTTCTCGGGCGTGAAGACCGACATGTCGATCTACACGCATGAAATCTTCGGCCCGGTGCTCGTCGTGCTCGAAGCCGACTCGCTCGACGACGCGATCGCGCTCGTCAACGCGAACCCGTTCGGCAACGGCGTGGGCCTGTTCACGCAGAGCGGCGCGGCCGCGCGCAAGTTCCAGAGCGAGATCGACATCGGCCAGGTCGGCATCAACATCCCGATTCCGGTGCCCGTGCCGTTCTTCAGCTTCACCGGATCGCGCGGCTCGAAGCTCGGCGATCTCGGCCCGTACGGCAAGCAGGTCGTGCAGTTCTACACGCAGACGAAGACGGTCACCGCGCGCTGGTTCGACGACGACACGACGGCCGGCCCGGTGAATACGACGATTCGGCTGCATTGAGCGGCGGAGGACACGAACATGAAAATCGGATTTATCGGCCTCGGCCACATGGGTGCGCCGATGGCGCTGAACCTGTTGAAAGCCGGCCATGAAGTGCATGCGTTCGACCTGAGCGCCGATGCATTGCGCGCGCTGCAGGACGCCGGCGCGCAGGTTGCCGCGTCGCCGCGCGACGCCGCGTCGGGCGCGACGTTCGTGATCACGATGCTGCCGGCCGCGCCGCACGTGCGCTCGGTGCTGTCCGGCGAGAACGGCGTGCTGGCCGGCCTCGGCGCGGGCGCGACCGTGATCGATTCGAGCACCATCGACCCGGCGAGCGCGCAGGCGTTCGGCGCGCTGGTGCGCGAGCACGGCGGCGCATTCGTCGATGCGCCGGTATCGGGCGGCACCGGCGGCGCGGCGGCCGGCACGCTGACCTTCATGGTCGGCGGCAGCGACGCGGATTTCGAGCGCGTGAAGCCCGTGCTCGCCGGTATGGGCAAGAACATCGTCCATTGCGGCGCGACGGGCATGGGGCAGGTTGCGAAGGTCTGCAACAACCTCGTGCTCGGCATCTCGATGGCGGCCGTGTCGGAGGCGATGTCGCTCGGCGTCGCGCTCGGCATCGACCCGAAGGTGCTGGCCGGCATCGTCAACACGTCGACCGGCCGCTGCTGGAGCTCGGACACGTACAACCCGTACCCGGGCGTGATCGACACCGCGCCGTCGTCGCGCGGCTACTCGGGCGGCTTCGGCACCGACCTGATGCTGAAGGATCTCGGCCTCGCGAACGACGCGGCGAAGCAGGCGCGCCAGCCCGTCTATCTCGGCGCGCTCGCGCAGCAGCTTTACCAGACGATGAGCAGCCGCGGCGACGGACAGCTCGATTTCTCGGCGGTGATCCGCCTGTACCAACCGGCAACGAAGAAGGACGCATGATGATCGAACTGGACTACGTCGACGACGGCGCGATCGCGTGCGCGACGCTCAAGCGTCCGCCCGCGAACGCCTTTACCGCCGACGGGCTGCAGCAACTGCAGGAAACCGTCGCCGAGCTGAATGCGAACCCGCGCGTGCGCGCGCTGGTGATCACGGGCGACGGCCCGAAGTTCTTCAGCGCGGGCGCCGACCTCAACACGTTCGCCGACGGCGACCGCGCGGTCGCGCGCGCGATGGCGTCGCGCTTCGGCGCGGCGTTCGAGGCGCTGCACGATGCGCGCGTCGTGACGATCGCGGCGATCAACGGTTATGCGATGGGCGGCGGCTTGGAATGCGCGCTCGCGTGCGACCTGCGGATCGCCGAGACGCATGCGCAGATGGCGCTGCCCGAGCCGTCGGTCGGCCTGCTGCCGTGCGGGCTCGGCACGCAGACGCTGCCCTGGCTCGTCGGCGAAGGCTGGGCGAAGAAGATCATCCTGACCGGCGCGCGCGTCGACGCGGCGACGGCGCTCAGGATCGGCCTCGTCGAAGACGTGGTCGAGAGCGGGGCCGCACGCGACGCGGCGCTGGCGCTGGCGCGCAATGTCGCGCGGCAGAGCCCGCACGCGGTTGCATACAGCAAGGAGCTGATCGGCCTCGCGCGTCGCGGCGTGCCGCGCGGCGCGGCGCTCGCGGTCGAGCGCGAACGCTTCGTCGACCTGTTCGACACGAACGATCCGCGCGAAGGCGTGGCCGCGTTTCTCGGCAAGCGCGCGCCGCAATGGAGCACCGACGGAGAGCCGCAACGATGAGCACGCCGGTCATGAATCACGACGCGTTCGCGGAGCACGCGCCCGAGGTGCTGTTCCGCGTGGTGAACCGCGTGGCGCTGATCACGCTGAACCGCCCGTCCGCGCTCAACGCGCTGTCGTACGCGATGATCGGCGAGCTGGCCGCGCTCTTCGAGCGCTGCCGTCGCGACGACCAGATCGTCGCGGTCGTGTTGCGCGGCGCGGGCGAGAAGGGTTTCTGCGCGGGCGGCGACGTGCGTGCGCTGTACCGGATGGTGGCGCAGCGCGAAACCTGGCTGCCGTTCTTCGTCGACGAATACCGGCTCGACCATGCGATCCACACGTTCCCGAAGCCGGTGGTCGCGCTGATGGACGGCGTGACGATGGGCGGCGGCATGGGCCTCGCGCAAGGCGCGGCGCTGCGCGTCGCGACCGAGCGCAGCAAGATCGCGATGCCGGAGACGCGCATCGGCCTCGTGCCTGACGTCGGCGCGACGCATTTCCTGTCGCGCATGCCGGTCGAGCTCGAGCTGTACGTGGGGCTGACCGGCGCGATGCTGTCGGGCGCCGACGCGCTGACCGCGAAGCTGGCCGATCTGTGTGTGCCGTCCGCGTGGCTCGACACGTTCGAGACGCGCATCGAAAGCGTCAAGTGGGACGGCGACGTGCTGCCGGCGCTGCGCAAGGTGTTCGAACCGCCGTGCAACGTCGTGCCGCATGCGGCGCTCGACAGCCAGATGCCGTGGATCGTCCGTCACTTCGACAAGCGTTCGACCGTCGAGCGGATCGTCGCGACGCTGACGCAGGAACTCGCACGCGACGAGCTGACGCGCGAGCACCGTCAATGGCTGCAGGCGACCCTCGATGCACTCGCCGGCCATTCGCCGACGATGCTGCACGTGACGCGCGAAGCGCTGCTGCGCGGCCGGCAGATGACGCTTGCCGAATCGTTCCGGATGGAGCTCGGCATCGTCGCGCGCGCGATCGAGGAAGGCGATTTCTGCGAAGGCGTGCGCGCGCATCTCGTCGACAAGGATCGCAAGCCGCGCTGGGCGCCCGCATCGCTCGTCGAGCTGCGCGCCGAACGCGTGCGGCATTTCCTGACGTCGCCGTGGAAGCTGTTTGCCCATCCGCTCGCCGATCTCGGCGCCGCATGACGCACCCGACGCGCCGTGCGGCGCGTCGGTTTCATTTCATCGCAGTGAACTCATCCCGGCGCTCGATCATCGGCGGCACCGCCTCTGCGAGCGCGTCGATCACGCAGCGCGTCTTGCGCGGCAGGTAGCGTGTCTTCGGCCAGATCGCGTGAATGTCGCCTTCGCAGACGAAGCAGCGGTCGAGCACGACCACCATTTCGCCGCGCTTCACGTAGTAATCCAGCAGCCAGCTCGGCAGCCAAGCGACACCGAACCCCGACGCACCGGCCGCCGCGATCGCCTGCACGTCGTCGAAACTCAACTGGTGCTGCATGTCGACGCGCACCGTCGAGCCGTCCGGCGCACGCAGGTCCCACGGCTGCGGCACGCCCGAGCGCGAATACGCGATCGTCCGGTGGTGCTTCAGATCGTCGAGCGACTTCGGCATCCCGTAGCGGGCGAGATACGACGGCGCCGCGCCGAGGCTGCCGTATTGCGTGCCGAGCCGGCGCACCGCGAGGCTCGTGCTGTCCGCGAGCGTGCCGATCCGCACCGCGAGATCGATGCCTTCCTCGACGAGATCGACGAAGCGGTCGGTGATCGACACGTCGATCCGCAGATGCGGATAGGTGCGCGCGAGGTCGAGCACGATCGGCGTCACGCAGTGATGCCCGAACGCGAGCGGCACGCTCAGCCGCAGCTTGCCGCGCGCTTCGTTGCGGCCGCAGTCGAGATCGGCTTCCGCGGCCTCCAGTTCCGCGAGCGCGCGCACGCAGCGGTCGTAGTACGCCTGGCCGTCGTCGGTCAGGCTCTGGCTGCGCGTCGTGCGTTGCAACAGCCGCGCGCCGAGCCGCTTCTCGAGCCGCGCGACCGCCTTGCCGACGGCCGAGCGCGTCATGTCGAGCCGCTCCGCGGCGAGCGCGAAGCTGCCCGATTCCACCACCTGGACGAAGGTCGTTACGCCGTCGAGTCTGTCGGTCATGGCAGGGTGTGCTGATTGAGTCCTGTGATTCCCCAGTTCGGAGAAATGGGTGCGTCAATGGGGATCGAAATTCTCACTATAGTACCGATTCCCGTTCAGCGTGCGCCGCCGGCCGCACGCGGCGAACCCTTCTCACTGGAGGCGCGCGGCCTGTTGCCGGGCCGCCGCGCAATACGCATGACGCTATCCGACTCCCGCAGGAATGCGGTCGCGCTCGCGGCCGTCTGTCTCACGTCGCTGATGTTCGGCCTCGAAATCTCGAGCGTGCCGGTGATCCTGCCGACGCTCGAACACGTGCTGCATGGCGATTTCAACGGCATGCAGTGGATCATGAACGCGTACACGATCGCATGTACGACGGTGCTGATGGCGGCCGGCACGCTCGCGGACCGGTTCGGCCGCAAGCGCGTGTACGTGATCGGCACCGTGCTGTTCGGCGCGACGTCGCTGCTGTGCGGGCTCGCGCCGAACGTGCCGGTGCTCGTCGCGGGCCGGCTGCTGCAGGGCGCGAGCGGCGGCGCGATGCTGATCTGCCAGATCGCCGTGCTGTCGCACCAGTTCCGCGAGGGCCGCGAGCGCGGCCGCGCGTTCGGGATCTGGGGGATCGTGTTCGGGATCGGGCTCGGCTTCGGGCCGATCGTCGGCGGCGCGATCGTCGCGCTGGCGAGCTGGCCGTGGGTGTTCCTCGTCCATGCGCCGCTCGCGGCCATCGCGCTCGTGCTGATCGGCGGCGCGGTGCAGGAGTCGCGCGATCCGCACGCGGGCACGCTCGACGTCGCGGGCATCGTCACGCTGTCGTTCGCGGTGCTCGGCCTCGCGTTCTATATCACGCAGAGCGCGGAACTCGGGCTCACGAGCGCGGCCGGCCTCGGCGTGCTCGGCGCGACCGTGCTGGCGCTCGCGGGCTTTTTCGTCGCGGAACGCGCCAGCGCGCGGCCGATGTTCGATTTCTCGGTGTTCCGGATCCGCGCGTTCACCGGTGCGATCTTCGGCTCGATGGGGATGAACTTCAGCTTCTGGCCGTTCATGATCTATCTGCCGATCTGGTTCCAGGTCGCGCTCGGCTACGACAGCGTGACGGCCGGCCTCGCGCTGCTCGCATACACGCTGCCGACGCTGGTCGTGCCGCCGTTCGGCGAACGGCTCGCGTTGCGCTACGGGCCGGGCGTCGTGATCCCGGGCGGCTTGTTCACGATCGCGGCCGGCTTCGCGCTGATGCGGGTCGGCAGCGCGGCCGACCACGCGAGCTGGCTCACGATGCTGCCCGGCTGCGTGATCGCCGGCATCGGGCTCGGACTCACGAACACGCCGGTCACCAACACGACGACGGGCGCGGTGCCGAGTTCGCGGGCCGGGATGGCATCGGGCATCGACATGAGCGCGCGGATGATCTCGCTCGCGCTGAACATCGCGGCGATGGGCTTCGTGCTGGTCGCGGGGATCGTCGCGAGCCTGAAGGGCGGCGTCGCGGGCGCGATCGGCGACGCGGCGCTGCGCCGGCTCGCGCAGGAGATCGCGTCGGGCCGCACCGACGGGCTGCAGCAGATCGCACCGGCGCTCGCGCAGGCCGACCCGAGCGGCGCGGCGCTGCACGCGGCGCTCGTGCACGGGTTCGGCTGGGTGATGGTGTACGCCGCGGCCGGCGTGGCCGTGCTCGCCACCGCGAGCGCGGTGGCGTTCGCGCCGGCTCGGCGCGGGGCGACCGTGTGCGAATGACTCGGCGTATCCATTGCGGCGGCACGCCGGTCAGGACGTGCCGCCGCCGAGCGCGCGATACAGCGTCATCTGGTTGTTGAGCCGGTTCAGGCGCGTCAGTTCGTCGGCGCTTTGCGCGTCGCGCAGCCGCTGCTGCTGGTCGAGCCACGGCTGCACGGCGGTCGCGCCGGCCGCGAACCGCGCGGCGGCAAGCTGCTCGGCGCGCTGCGCCTGGGCCAGCGATAGCGCCCGCTGTTCGGCCTCGCGTTCGAGTTGCACGCGCGCCGACAGCGCATTCTCGACTTCCGCGAGCGCCGTGTAGAGCCGCTGGCGGAACCCGACTACCGCTTCCTCGTACTGCGACTTCGACACCTTGATCTGCAGTTGCATCGTGTTCCACTGGATGAACGGCAGCGCAAGGCCGAGCCCGAGCGTGCCGACCGGATTCGTCAGCACGCGCTCGAGGCTGGTGCTCGTCGTACCGGCGCTGCCGGTCAGCGTGAAGGTCGGATAAAAGCTCGTGCGCGTCGCGTCGACCTGCGCGAGCGATTCGCGCAGCCGGAATTCCGCCGCGCGCAGGTCCGGGCGCCGGCCGAGCAGGCTGGCCGGAAGGCCGGCGGCTACTTCCGGCGGCGGCGCGTCGGGCAGCGCCGCCGGTTCGGCCGCGAGCTGCTGCGGCGGCCGGTCGAACAGGAGCGCGAGCGCGTGGCGCTTCTCGGTGCGCTGCTGGATCAGTTGGGTCTGCGCGGCGCGTTGCGCGGACAGGCTCTGCTCGGCCTGCGCGAGATCGAGCCCCGACACGGCGCCGGCCGCGTGCCGCGACCGGACGATCGCGAGCGTGCGTACCGCATACGCGATATTCGAGTCGCCGAGCGCGATCTGCCGGTTCAGATAGCCGATCTGCCAGTACAGCGACGCCGTCGTGCCGATCAGCGACAGCCGCGCGGCTTCGAGATCGGCGGCCGTTGCGTCGGCTTCCCAGTGCGCGGCATCGCGCAGCGCGGCCAGCCGGCCCCACAGGTCGATTTCATAGCTGAGCGAACCGTTGATGCCGCTCGACCGGCTCATCCGGTGCGTATCGAGCGTGCGCGACACGGCGCCGTTCGCGCCGAGCGATACGGCGGGCGTCAGGTTCGTGTCGACGAGCCCGGCCTGCAATTGCGAGCGGTACACGCGGATCGCCGCGATCGCGAGGTCGTTGTTGGCGCGCAGCGCGTCGTCGATCAGCCGGTCGAGTTGCGTATCGCCGAAGCTGCGCCACCAGTCGCGCGTGGTGGCCGGCGCGTCGGCCGCGACCGGCGCGGCCCAGTTCGCGGGCATCGCGACGGCCGGCAGCGGTTCGTGGCGCGCGGATGTGCAGCCGGCCAGCAGCGCGGCCGCGCAGGCGAATGCGCCGAGGCGGCGAAGCGGTGAGGAATGCGTCATGGCAGGGCTTTCGTCAGTCGCGCGCGAGCGCATCGATCGGATCGAGCCGCGACGCGTTGCGCGCGGGCATGAAACCGAATATCACGCCGGTGAGCGTCGAGCAGACGAACGCCGTCACGATCGCGCCGGCGGAGAACACCATCTTCCATTGCGCGACGAACATCGAGAACACCGCGCCGAGCCCGAACGACAGCACGATGCCGATCGTACCGCCGAGCAGACAGACGAGCACGGCCTCGACGAGGAACTGCTGCAGGATGTCGGACTGGCGTGCGCCGACCGCCATCCGGATGCCGATTTCGCGCGTGCGCTCGGTGACCGACACGAGCATGATGTTCATCACGCCGATCCCGCCGACGACGAGCGAGATCACCGCGATCAGCGACAGCAGCAGCGTCAGCGACTGCCCGGTCTTCTCGACGGTCTTGACCACGCTGTCCATGTTGTACGTGAAGAAGTCCTTGCGGCCGTGGCGCTGGATCATCAGCTTTTCGAGGCTTTTCTCGGCGGCGGCGCTTGGCTGCCCGTCGCGCACGCGCACGGTGATGCTGTCGAGATGGCGCTGGCCGAACAGGCGCCCGCTCGCGGTCGTGTATGGCACCCATACGTTCAGGCTCTTCACGCTGCCGAACGCGCTCTTCTTGTCGGCCGTGACGCCGATCACGACGCACGGCACGTTGTCGACCAGGATCGCTTCGCCGACCGGATTGCGCGTCGCGCCGAACAGCTTGCGGCGCGTGTTCTGGTCGATCACGGCCACCTGCGCCTGGCGGCGCACGGCGTCCTCGTCGAACGCGACACCCAGCGCGAAACGCATTCCGCGCGCCTGGAAGAAGCGGTCGCCGACGCCGCTCACGAGCGCGTTGACGTCGATGTTGCGGTAGCGCAGCAGCAGCGTGCGCGACGTCTCGGGCGTGGCGCTGTCGACGTACGGCTGCTCGGCAAGCGCGGCGACATCGGCGGGTACGAGCGTCTGGATCGCGTCCGCGCGGCTGTCGCCCCAGTCGGTGCCCGGATAGACGTTGATCGTGTTCGTGCCGATGCTGCCGATCTCGTCGAGCATGTAGCGCTTCGCGCCTTCGCCGATCGCGACGATCGACACGACCGATGTGATGCCGATGATGATGCCGAGCATCGTCAGCAGCGTGCGCAGCCGGTGCGACACGAGCGCGATCCACGCCATCCGGCACGCCTCGGCGAAGCGGCCGGAGCCGGCCGCGAAGCGGCGCGCGCGCGTGCCGGTTTCGGCGTCGGCGGGCGGCGGGTCGTCGTGCCGATCGCGCGTGGCCGGCGTGCCGGCTGCCGCTTCGGCCGCATCGATGCCGGCTTCCGCGAGCGCTTCCGCATAGTGGCGATTCCGCCGGTCGGCGACGATCTCGCCGTCGCAGATCTCGATGATGCGCCGCGCATGGCGCGCGACGTCCTTGTCGTGCGTGACGATGACGATCGTATGGCCGAGCGCGTTCAGCTCGTGCAGGATGCGGATCACGTCCTGGCCGCTTTTCGTGTCGAGCGCGCCGGTCGGCTCGTCGGCGAGGATCACCTGGCCGCCGTTCATCAGCGCGCGCGCAATGCTCACGCGCTGCTGCTGGCCGCCGGACAGTTGCCCGGGCCGGTGGTGCGCGCGATCCGCGAGCCCGAGGCGCGCGAGCAGCTCGCGTGCGCGTTCGTGCCGCTCCGCGCGCGGGGTGCCCGCATAGATCGCCGGCATTTCGAGGTTCGCGGCCGCGTCGACGTGCGGCAGCAGGTGATAGCGCTGGAACACGAAGCCGAAGTGCTCGCGGCGCAGCTGCGCGAGCTCGTCGCTGTCGAGCATGTGCGTGTCGCGTCCGCCGACCGTGTAGATGCCTTCGCTCGGATGATCGAGGCAGCCGAGGATGTTCATCAGCGTCGACTTGCCGGAGCCCGACGCGCCGACGATCGCGACGATCTCGCCCGCGTCGATCGACAGGTTGACGTTGTTCAGGACGACGACATCCTTGTCGCCGGCCGGAAAGCGCCGCGTGACGCTCGAGAGTTTCAGCAGGGGCCGGCTCATCGTCATACCACGTCCGCCAGCGGCGCGTGCTCGTCCGTGGCGGCTTCGCCGATCACGACGCGCTCGCCGTCCTTCAGGCCGGCCAGCACTTCGACGCGTACGTTGTTGTTGATGCCGATGCGGATGTTGCGCGTGACCGTGCTGCCGTCGGCGCGCAGCACGCGGACCGCATAGCTGCCGTCCTTGCGCTTTTCGCCGAGCGCGGCGGCCGGGATGTTGAGCGCGTTGCGCGCGTTGCCGAGCACGATGCCGACCTGCGCGGTCATCGAGATACGCAGCCGGTGCTCGGGATTCGGTACTTCGAACAGCGCGTTGTAGAACACGGCGGCGTTCGGTTTCGTGCCGCCGCCCGCGCCGCCGCCGAGCGCGCTCTGCGCGTCGGCGAAGTTCTGCGGCGCCGGCTCGATCGCGCGCAGCCTGCCGTAGTGGCGCTTGTCCGGTTCGCCGAGGATCGTGAAATACGCGGTCTGGCCGGCGCTCACGCGGATCACGTCGGCTTCCGACACTTGCGCCTTCACGGTCATCGTGTCGAGATCCGCAAGCTTCAGGATCACCGGCGCCTGCTGCTGCGCGATCACGGTCTGGCCTTCCTGCGTGACGATCGCGACGACCTCGCCGTCGATCGGCGCGACGATGCGGGTGTAGCCGAGGTTGGCCTGCGCGGTCTCGATCTGGATGCGGGCCGAGCGGATCTGCGCGGCGAGCGACGCGAGCGTCGCGCGCTGCATGTCGAGCGTCGCGCGCGCGGCCTCGAACGACTCGCGCGACGTCGCATCGTCGGGCAGCATCGCCTGCTGGCGCCGGAATGCGAGTTCCGCCTGCGTCAGTTGCGCGGCGGTCGACTGGTGCTGCGCGCGCAGGCTTTCTTCGCTGGCGCGCGCCTGGCGCAGCGCGTTTTCGGAGATCACGGGATCGATTTCGGCGAGCCATTGGCCCTTCGCGACCTTGTCGCCGAGCTTCACCTTCAGCGTCTTCAATTGCCCCGATACCTGTGCGCCGACGTCGACCTGCTTGAACGCCTGCAGCGCGCCGGTCGCGAGCACCGCGTTCTCGAGATCGCCGCGCGTGACCGGCGCGGACAGGTACTGCGGATGCTTGTCGGGCGCGAATACCGTGAGCGAGACGCCGGTGACGATCGCAACGACCGCGATGATGGCCAGCACGATGCGCCGACGGCGATGGGGTTTCTGAGTCATGAGAATGCGGCGAGGATGAAGCGGGCGCCGGCGATGCGTGCGACCGGGCGGGACGATCCGGTCGGCGTCGCATGCCGGGCGTGTTGCCCGCGACGGCATCCGCGTACGCATCGCGCGGGCGTGCCGATTCGAATCAGGCGCTCATGGTAAGCGAGGATTTCGCGCCAAATCGTGTGGAAATTGTGCTGAATTGTGCGAGCGTTGCGCCAGAGTGGGGGCCGGGCGGTGACATTGTTGCGATCTGTGAAAGGGGCGGGGAAGGCCGTGGCGCGTTGTTACCGCTGTGCGGCGACGATTGCCGTCATCGGCCGGTCGCGTTCCTCGTCGAGTGCGGGCATTGCCTCGACCTGTTCCTGCGTCGGCCCCCATTCGTCGAGATGCGTGAGCGTGAAGCCGCTGCCGATCAGCAGGTTCACGAGTGTGCCGAACGCGCGATTCCGCGAGATTACACGCGCTGCCCGCCCGCGTCGATCCGGCGTCGCGTATCCGCGTCGACGATATCGCGGATCGCACTGAACAGCGGTGCGGCGTCGGTATAGCGCCGGCCGTAGCCGAGATTGAACGCGTAGTCGAAATCGGGCGGATTGCTGCCCTGGTTGTGCTGCAGGATCGTCTCGAGCTTGTCGAGCGCCTTCGCCGAGCGCGCTTCCGGCGACGCGGCTGCTTCGTATTCATCCCACAGCGCGACGATCTCGTCGCGCAGCGTGCGATCGAGCGACGCCGTCAGGGTCAGCAGGTCGTCGCGTTCGTGCGCGCTTTTGTCCGGGTGCGCGGCCTGCTCGATCGCGGGGATGTCGCCGTGCAGCGCCTCGCCGAGATCGTGGACGACGCACAGCTTCAGCAGCTTCAGCGTATCGATGCCGGGCAGCGCGTCGGCGAACACGAGCGCCATCAGGCACAGCCGCCAGCTATGCTCGGCCGTGCTTTCCGCGCGCCCGGCCGACGTGTGGCCGCTGCGCAGCACGTTCTTCAGGCGTTCGGCTTCGCGCAGGAAATCGAGGCGCGCGTGGATCGTGTCGGGGTTCATGGTCGGAGTCCTTGCGGTGAGCCATCAAGCGTAAGGCGGCCGCGCGCGGTTCGTCCACGCATGAAATATGCGCGGCGTGCTAGAGCGTTTCGACCAGCCGCGCGGCCGAGCCGTCCGACAGCGTCATCCGCGTCCACCGGCACGTGCTGCCGCGGATCGGCACGACGCGCGACGCATTCGCGCCGGTGTCGAATTCGACGCTCGGCGGCCCCGCGCGATCGTGCCAGCCGAGCGTGTCGAGCGCGGCTTCCATGCGGACGATTTCCGGCGTCGCGTAGCGCCACAGCGACGTGCCGAGCAGCATCGGCAGCGGCTGCGAGAACTCGGCCGCACGCGCCGGTGAACTGGCGAGCAGGCGGTGCGTGAGGTCGCACACCAGATGCATGCGGCCCGCGCTGCCCGCGATGAGCCGCGCGAGCGCGTGGTCGCCTGCGGAATCGAGGCGCGCGGCGAGCAGCCGCTCGGCCGTCGCGCGCTCGTCGGGCGACATCTGCTGGATGCCGGCTTCCCAGCGCGAGATCGTCGATTGCGCGACGCCGAACAATTCTGCGGCGTGGCTTTGCTTCACGCGGTGCAGCGCGCGCCAGCGCCTGAGCTGCGGGCCGAGCGGTGGCGTGTAAAGCGGTGAGGCGGTCATGGCGATGCTCCGGTTGCGGTCGTCGTGAGCGCTCGCGTGTCGCGGGCCGCTGCCATCGGCGCTGCAGGGCGCCGCGCGCGCCTCCTTACATGATCCGGATGCCGCCGTTTGCCTGGATCGCGATGGCCGCGAACGGCACGAGCACGATGCCGCCCAGCACGAGCACGCCGTCGGCGGCAACCGTGATCGGCGTGGCGAGAATCCGCAGACCCATGCCGACAACGGACGGCGATTCCCTGATATACACCGAATACCGCCGGTTGAACGGCTGCGCGACACCCTTGTCCTTCTCGGCGAAGCCTTCCGTCGAATAGCGCTTGCCGTCGATGTCGCCTTCGAGCACGAGACCGGCCGGCGCGCTGGTGAATCCGTCGTCGGCGGCGGCCTGTCGATCGTCTTCCGATGCGTCCTTCGGCAACACGATCCGGTAGTGGCCGGTGACGCTGCCGCCGCTCGCATGAAAGCCGGCAAACGTCGTGCGCAGCGATTTCCGGTAGCCGGATTGCAGTACCGGCCGCAATTGGGCCGGCAGATCGAAGATGTAGTGATAGCGCGTGCCGAGGACGACCAGCTTCTTGCCGTCCTCGGTCATCATGAATCCGGATACGTTTTCGCTGTATGCGTCGTCCTTGTACAGCTTCGGCGTGAAACAGCCCGACAGCGCGAGGCTGCTCGCGGCCATGCTGGCGGCCAGCAGGCGCCGGCGCGTGATCGATATGCTCATTTCTTGTTGTCCCGTCTGGTGCGGTTCAGTTCAGTGGCTTTCGCCCTCGGAAGCAGGATTCTCGCGTATCCGCCGCGCGTTGTCGAACGGGAAACCTGCCGTGGCAGCGGGCCGTCGGACCCTTCAGCGTCGCACCGAAGACGTTTTCGCCAGCCTTTCAACCTGCGTCGCCATATCTTATTATTCGGCCAGAGCGGCGCGTGCCGGCCGCCATCGGTCATGTCGACGGCATGACGCGCCGGCAACGATTGCCGCTTTCCGACCGGCGCGTGGCGCGGCGTACGGTCGGAATGACAGGAAACGCGTGGCCGCGCGTTTCCAGAAAAATGACACGAGGGCGCGATGGTACGACTGATCTTGCTGCTGCTGGGCATCGAATATCTGCGAACCCGCTGGCGCGGGCTGACCGTGCTTGGCTGGGTGTGGGTCGTCGCGGGCGTCGTCATCTTCGTCGACGCGTTCGACGGCGCGCTGCATTTCCCGATCGAGCTGTTTGCGTGGCTGTTTCTGATCGAAGGGCTCGCAACGCTCGCGGTGGCTGGCAGCGGCGTCGGCGGGCAGCGCATCCTGCGCTACGTGAAGGGCATCGTGGTCGTGGCGGCCGCGGGGCTCGTGTTTGCCGGCCATCACCACGGCCATTTCCTGCTGTCGATGATCTTCGGCACGCTGTTCCTCGTCGACGGGCTGCTGCAATGCACGTCCGCATGGATGGTGCGCTACCGCCGCTGGAACGTCGCGTTCGCGTGGGGTGTCGTCGAAATCCTGCTGGCGATCTTCTTCTTCCAGCCGTACCCGACGCACTATGTGGGCACCGTGCCGTACTGCCTCGGCCTGCTGCTGATCTTCGGCGGGATGCACATGCTGAGCCTCGCCGCGCGCGTGCGCCGGCTCACGCGCAATCCCGCGTTCGCGACGTCACCCGCGCCGGCGCTCGCGCCCGACCTCGACGATGCGCGCGACCGGCCGCATTTCGCGCAATCCGAATGGGACGGCCCGCCGGCCGACGGCGAGCGCGCGCTCACCGTGCACGTGTGGACGCCGACCGGCACGTCGAAGGCCGAAGCGCAGCGCTATCCGGTGATCGACCGCTATATCGCGGCGGTGGACGTCAACGGCGTGATCTCGACCGGGCACGCGGCGCTGGAGTCGCCGGAGGGCATTTATATCAGCCTGTATCCGGGCGTCGAAATCGATCGTTCTCCGGACGAATTCACGCGCATCCTGCGCGCCACGCGCGAAAACGATGTGCCGGGCCTGTTCCAGCCCGACTACGCGACCGAGTCGAAGGCGTGGTGCCCGTCGACCGTGCGCGTGCGGATCCGCAACTACGATCCGGCGAAGCTGGATGCATTCTGGTCGGCATACCGGCAGAACGTGACGTACAACCTCACGCACCGCAACTGCTCGAGCACCGTGTCGAACGCGCTCGAAGCCGCGCTCGACGGCGCGGTGTGGCGGCTCAAGGGCACGCGGGCCGGGTGGGGCGCGTTCGTCCGGCTGCTGCTCACGCCCGAGCTGTGGGTTGCCGCGCAGATCCGCAAGCGCGCGGTGACGATGGCGTGGACGCCCGGCCTCACGCTCGACTATGCACGCGCGCTCAGCATGCTGGCCGACCCGCGGCCGTTCGCGTGGTGGAAGGTCGCGCGCTCGGCGGTGAAGGCGATCGTGGCGTCGCGCCGCGCGTGGCGCGAGCAGGACAGCGCGGCGCTGTCGTCCGGCGGATCGGAGGCTGCGTCGGTGAAGTAATCGCGTGGCGCCGGATGAGGGCCCGGCGCCGCAGGAGCCGCCACCGTGCGGCCCGGCGAAGTTGCCCGCCGTCAGAACCCGACAAACAACAAACGACAATGAACAAGACGAGCGCTTTCCGCATCCTGATTCCCGCTGTGCTGGCGCTGGCAAGCGCCGGCCTCGCGCAGGCGAGCACGGACGACGTGCCGCGCATGAGCAACGACGTGTACCGGGTTTCGGTGTCGTTCTGCTCGAATGTCGCGGCCGCCGAGAAGATCGAGTGCCAGGGCGACATGATCGCCTCAGGCAGCCGGATCGTTGCGGCGATGGGCGGGCTGCCGCCGGCGTCCGCCACATCGATCGACGAAGGCGCGCGCAGCAAGCTGCCGGCAGACGAGCGCAACGGGCTCGCACCGGTCGAGCCGGCCGCGATCGACAAGGACGACGACGCGGCCGGCCTCGCCGGCATGGTGCGCCTGTGCGACGTGTACGAATCCGGGCCGGCGTCGCGTGCGCGGCATCACGCGGCGCTGAAGCAGCAGGCGCCTGCCGCCGCGCCGCGCGTCGAGGCGCTGCTGGCCGATTCGTCGACGGCGGCGCGCCGGCGCGTCAGCGTCGGCGTGTGGCAGATCCTCGTGCTCGAAGGTCCCGAATCGGTTGCGCGCGCATGCAAGCAACTGGGTGCCGGATCGTGAGCAACGGCGTGCCGCCGGAGTGGCGGCACGCGTCGGCCGTGTGCGGTATCGGGCAGGGCGCGGAGCAAGCCGCCGAGCTTGCGTCCGCGTTCCGCTCGGGTATCGCGCGGTGCGACGGCACACGCCCGCGCCACCGCACATAATTCGGCCACCTTCACATTCGTGCCACGTTGCGGTAGCAACAATCGCAGGCAGACATTCGACAATCTTGCGGCGCATCCCGCGACCGCAAGCCTTTTCCGAGGAAACGCCATGCTCAAGACGCTCGCCCGCGCCGCTGTCGCACTCGCCGTCGCTTCCGCCTCGCTGCCCGCCACCGCGCAGACCAGCTACGACTACCTGTTGCTCGCCGCGTCGTGGGAGCCCGGTTTCTGCGCGTCGCACGACACACCCGAATGCACGAACCTCGCCGGCTCGTATGCGGCGACGAGCCTGTCGCTGCATGGCCTGTGGCCGAACCGGTACGACGGCAACCAGCCGTTCTACTGCGGCGTGCCGCAGAACGACGTCGACCTCGACAACGCGCATCAGTGGTGCAGCATGGATGCCTACCCGATCAGCAGCGCGACCCGCAACACGTTGTCGACGTATATGCCTGGCGTTGCATCGTGTCTCGACAAGCACGAGTGGTTCAAGCACGGCACCTGCTCGAATTCAGCGTCGCCCGATGCGTACTGGAACGAGGCGTCGGGCATGATCAGCCGGCTCGGCAACACGTCGTTCAATGCGTACCTGCAGGCGAACGCGGGCAAGACGGTCACGCGTAACCAGTTGCTGTCCGCATTCGAAGGCGCGTTCGGCAGCAATACGCGCAGCGCGGTGTCGCTGAAGTGCATGAAGACCAATGGCGTCAGCTATTTCACCGAAGCGTGGATCGCGGTGAAGACGAATGCGACCACGCAGTTCCCGAGCGCCGCGTCGCTCGTGACGGACGGCAATACGCAGGGCACGTGCCCTACGTCGGGTGTGTTTATCGCGAAGTAAGGGGGGGCGGTCGACGTGCGCGGCATCGCGCACGTCGTCGCCCGTCATGGCTTCGGCGGGATGTGCAATCACCGTAGCCGGGCTGGTTCCGGCGTGTCGAACGGGTGCTCGTGGTCGTCGACCGTGTCGGGCTGCGCATCCTACGGCGCCGCTCCATGCGGCATCCGCGACGCGCTGCTGGCCGGTGGTCAGTACCGCCGGCAGCGCGCTCCACGCGACGAACAACCGGGTCCGTTATCCGAGCAGCCGCAATGCATCCGCGAGCGACAGCACCGTCGTGCGCGATTCGAACGCGGTGGAGAACAGATGCTCATGGACGATCGGGTCCGGGTCATAACAGCAGTCCTTGACCGTATACAGGCGGAAGTCCGCGTCGCTCGCGTAGGCGATCGACGACAGCATCACGCCGGTCGACGCGATGCCGACCATGATCAGCGAATCGACGCCTTGCGCGACCAGCCGCGCCTGCAGATCGGTGCCGAAGAATACGCTCGCGCGGTGCGCGACGATCAGCGGTTCGTCGGGCTGCCGGCCCAGCTCCGGGCACGTGCCGTCGTCGACGAACAGGCCGAGCTGCTTGATGCCTTGGCCGTTCTTGTTGCGCGGGCTGACTTCCGGATAGCCGGGGCTGAACCGGAGGTTCGCGAACCAGACGCCGACGCCGCCGGCTCGCGCCGCGTCGCACAGCTTGCGCGTATTGGCGAGCAATTCGGGGGCGACCGACGGAAAGAGTCCCAGGATGTCGGTCTGGTAATGCATGACGAGCAGCGCGGTTTGCGACGGATTGATGGCGGGAACCGGTGCGGAAGCGCTGCCGCCGGGGTTCGCGTGGGCCGCCATTGCGACATTCGATACGTTGTCCGGATTCATGCGTGATGTTCTCCTCCAGTAACCGCTGCGGGGTTTCAGAAAATCGATCGTTCCGTTTACGTCGTCAACTACTCCAGCGCCAGCGTGATTGGATTCCGGAATATAAACCCGTATGTGGTTGCTTTGGTACCGAGCGGGCGGGTGAGCGCTACGCTGCATTGGGTGTCGGGGATCGGCCAGGAGCGGCCCTCGTCGGATGCGTCGGTCGGACATTCACATGACTGCGCCACTCCGCAAGCCGTCATTCGGTCGGCGGGGCCACCTCGCATCTTGTGTCGTTTGCGTGAGCGCCTGTTGTGTCTTTGAAAGCGAGCGTTTACGTTGTGTCCCGAGGGGCCTCAGCCGAAACCAAGGCGCTATTCTTCGCGCATGTCACCGAGCCGAAAAGCACACTACGACGCCTCGCGCTCCGTCACATGCTCGAGCAAATGCGCTACAAAGCGGGTGAGCTTGGGCAGCGGGCGCCGGTCATGTCGATACACGATATGAACGGGGCGTGGCTTCGGCGAGTAACCTTGCAGCACCTGTACCAACGCGCCGCTTGCCAGATCGTGGCTCACCAGGACTTCCGGTTGCAGCAGCAATCCCGCGCCTGCGATTGCGGCCATCCGCAGGCCGTTGCCGTCATTGCAAGTGAACACCGATTCAGCCGTAAAGTGCGTGCTGTCATCGTCCCCGAGCTTCCAGCCGTTTCGACTGTTCCACACCGTGTGAGACAGGCAGTGATGCGCGCTCAGGTCCTGTGGCGTCTCCGGACACCCGTACTGAGCCAGATAGCCCGGCGATGCACAGATCACCATGCGATACCGGGTCAACGGCCTTGCGACGAGGTCGGCATCACCCAATTCGCCAATGCGGATCGCTAGATCAAAACCCTCGTCGATCAGGTCGACGTTGCGATTGCTCAATTCCAGCTCGACACGCACGAGCGGATACATCTGCCGGAAAGTCGCGGCTAGCGGCGCAATGACACAGGCGCCAAAGGTGATCGGCGCGCTGATTCGCAACGTACCGGAGGGTGACGCGCGTAGCCGTTCGACCGACGTTTCGGCGATACGCATGTGTTCGAGTGCACGCTTGGCGTCTTCGTAGAACACGCGACCGGCATCAGTCAGACTCTGGCGCCGGGTAGTGCGCTCGAGCAGGCGCGCAGCGAGACGCTCCTCCAGTTCGCGCACATACTTGCCAACCATGACCGCCGAGATTTCCAGCCGCCGCGCTGCCTCGGTGAAGTTGCCGCCTTCGACGACGGCAACAAAGGTTTCCATGGCACGCAGTCTGTCCATATTGCGAACTGTAGATTAGTAGTGTCGGAAATTAGAGCACATTTATCGGATCGTTGGTTCGGTGAAGAATGGCGACGTTCCAACCTGAACGCGAAAAGGAGTGTTCGATGAAGATCGTCGTAATCGGTGCCGGCGGGGACGTCGGTCGTGCCGCGGCAGATGAGCTTGCGCGTGATGGCAAGCACGAAATCGTTCGTGTTGGCCGCACCCGCGGAGACCATCAGGTCGACATCACCCGTGACGACAGTGTCGGTTTGCTGTTCGAGCAGATCGGGCGCGTCGATGCCATCGTTGTCGCCGCAGGCAACGTCATACTGGCTCCCATCGAAAAGATGACGGCGGCCGATTTCCATCAAGGCCTGCAGGACAAGCTGCTCGGTCAGGTGCGCGTCGCGCTGGTTGGTCAGCATTACCTGAGCGATGGCGGCTCAATCACGCTGACGTCCGGCATCGCCGTCGATGATCCGATTGCGCAGGGTTCTCACGCCGCAGCGTCGAATGCCGGAATTGAAGGGTTCGTGCGTGCAGCTGCGTGCGATTTTCGTCGGGGTATCCGAATCAATGCCGTCAGCCCAACCATGCTGATCGAATCCGTGGAACGGTTTGGTCCCTTCTTTCCCGGTTACGAAGGCGTGCCGGCGACACGTGTGGCAATTGCCTATCGGCGCAGCGTGGAGGGCGTGCATAGCGGCCGCATATATCGGGTTGGCCACTGAAATAGAGCTCTCGCGGCACATCAACCGCTCCAGTTTGTCGCCATTGCTACCCATATTCGTCCCGGGAATGGCCGCTCTCCATCGGAACGCGCCGCGTGGGTCACGCGATGGCGACCGGCAGCAACGGGTCGGCTGCAGCCTACCGCGTCGGGCGGCAACCGGCGCCAGAAGCAGTCGTTCGACGCCGTCATCGAAATCGTCGACAATCGACTGCTCTCTTGTCACGATGGTGGCAGGCATCCAACACTCAGGTTCAGAGGCGCAATGGCAAAACCTATCTTGGTCGTATTGCTGAAAGAGCCATTTCCGAAAGCCTTTCGCTATGTCGAGACTTTGCTCCAACCTCTTGGATTTCTGCTTGCCAATCCTAATAGCGGACAGATAACTCACTGGACTGATGGCGGCCGGCAGATGGCGGCGTCCCGAGCCGAGATTGTTGATGAAGCATCGATAGGTGGAATAAAGAACGTTCAGTTTTGGCAGTCCGACAGCGATGACCTATTGGTGTCTTGGATCAATGCGATGCCGGGATGGGAGTTTTCCTTTCATCTCAATAGCATCGCGCCGGAATTGAAGATCGCGTTGACGACCGCACTGTCTAGTGCGGTCTTGATTGATTTGAAGCTGCAATACGTAGACGAGAGTGTCTTGAGGATCGATTTCGACTGACGTTCCAGTTGACGGTCCCGATCCAGATTCCCCGGCCTGATCCAGCGACCGCGTCGAGAACATACGAGCGGCTGTTCCGGGTCGGATAGCGCCCGCCGGAAGAGGCGCACACTCAATCTCCCCTTCGATTGTAAGGAGATTGTCATGAAATCCGAGAATGTCGTCGTTGTCCACCGTGTGCCGTGGAACAAGGGCAAGCTCACCGGGCAGAAGCCGCCGCTAGAGCTCCTGGAAATCTGGGCGATCCGGACGAGACTTCAGATGGCGTCGAACGTTCGTGAACTCTCTGCTGACAGCCTGCGCGAAGGAAGCCGCGTCGCGCTCGGGCGGCTGGTAGACGCGTTCGAACTTGCGACAAAATGCATCGCCGCTTGGAGCGCCTTTGTGATAACCAATGTGTGACGGCGAAGGCCGCAGTGACGGAGGAGAGGTAATTGGAAGGAAACATTCCCATTGTGCGAGACGAGGCCACGGTCGATCGCATCCTCCGCGCGTATTGCCATCTCTTTCCAGAGATCACGCCCGAGTTAAACTCCTATTGGAACTTCGCGCGGACACCGCGCCATGGCTTGCTGCCCTTCCTGACGAGCAACTTCCTCGAAGCGCATTACGGTCAGTACCTGTCGCTGCATCGACATATCGAAGGCATGCGACAGGACCTCTCGCTTCAAGAGAGGGCGGCCGAGTTGATGGATGCTTCGCGGCGCGCAGGCGTGGGGCTCTCGATTGGTCTGTCGCCTTGGACCGATGATGCGCTTCTGGACACGTGGGACGCGTCAAAGCGCGAGGCCGTTATTGTCTTAGGACACGACTGGTATCCGATCGTCTCACTCAAAAAGGACGGCAGGCTACACGATCCGGATTCGCCGCTTTGGCGATACGGCAGCTTGCATGAAGCTCCGCCGAGATATCGAGTCGGTATCCCGCCTGCGGTCCTTAGCAAGACGCCAGTGGTACTGTTCCTCAACCTTGTGCCGGATTTCCGACCGGTCGGGGCCAAAACCACGGGCACCCTTAGGGGCTACGACGACTGGCTGTGCGGTTTCGACGCAGTGCTGCGTTCCGTCTGCCGTGTTTACGAGAGGGTCTCGATCGTATCTTGGGGGGCTAACACATGGAACGCGGTTAAGCCCAAGCTCGACGCGCGGTTCAAGCGCCAAAGCATCATGTGCCACGCCAAGGAAGCGATGGGCGTGCCTTCGCGCTACATGGTGGCCGACCGGTCGATCCCTTTTCTGGCGCTCCCGCACCCGTCCTTCCGGTCCAACTGGAATCAAGACGTTCTCTCGCACGCGGCCGCTGGCTTTCAGGCGCTAGGCTTGGTCGACGCATCCCCGAGAGTGTGAGCGACAACCGTTGCGCCCGTCATGCTGCGGAATGCTGAGTCGGCAACGCGTGCACCTTGAGACGGAAATGCATAACGTGAGCGAGTCAAATCGCGTCGATACATCCCGTGCGGTGAATCGGAGGTCGCGACTGTCTAGATGCGACCAGAAGCGGTCCTTCGACTTCGACGCCCAGATCGTCCACAATCGGCATCGCACATTCTCGCCTGAACCGCCATGACCATGTACACGCCCACGCTACGCCTGATCGACCGCCAGTCGTCGAACGACATAGAACGTCTGCAAGCCGTGCTCGAAGGTGCTCCAGGCTATAGCCTTGCCGTGGAAGGCAAGCTGCCCCCTCCGAACGCCGCCATCGAGGTACTTGATGCGCTACCGCCCGGCAAAAGCCACTCGGACAAATTCGTCTACGAAATCTCTCACGATGTCGAGGCGGTTGGATGTATGGAAATGGTGCGGGGCTATCCAGAGGTCGACATCGCTTTCATCGGCCTGCTGTTGTTCCGGGAAAGTTCGCAGGGACGGGGCTTTGGCCCGCAGGTTCTGCGTCTCGCCGAAGCAATCGGAATGGGCTGGCAATGTCGCGCATTACGCATTGCAGTCATCGATACAAATCCGAGAGCGTTCGAATTCTGGAAACGCGAAGGCTTCATTGAGTTGCTTCGCAAACCAGCGATGGATTTCGCCGCCCAAGCAATCGTGATGGAGCGTGCGCTACCGGCCGCAATATTTATCTAAGGCAGATCATTGTCCCATTGAGTTCGATACATCGCGTCTGTTCGTTATCGGCCACAACCAGCCGCTCGTGCGCTGCGACGCAACGGCACTTAAACGTCCGCTTCGGAGCGGATAACGGTCGTACTCCGTCGACGGGTTTGAATGCACCGCTCCGTTGTCGCACTCAGGTATCGGAAGGCGGTCACTGCACCCACAACCAACAACACGACGGAAGCGATTAGCGCCTGCTCCATGCCGCGCATGAATGCGATCATCTCGGTATGGCGAACCAAGAAGCCGAACAACGCTACGCCCATCACGCCTCCGACCTGGCGGGCCGCGTTCAGCAAACCGGACGCAATACCCGATTGCGCACTGCATACCGCAGCAAGCATCGCATCGGTAATGGTCGGTATCGTCAGGGCGATGCCGCTGCCAGCCAGCAGCATGGGCAACGCGAGTAGCCAGTGGGACTGCGCGGCAAGCGCCGGCAGCATCGCCAGATAACCGACAGCAGAAATCAGCATGCCGGCCGTTGCCAGTGTGCGTGCGCCGATCCGGCTCGCCAGTCGCCCGGCGACGACATTAACGATCATGAGAATACCCATCATCGGCATGAACGCAACGCCCGTGCGTACGGGCGTCATATGCCAGCCCCACTGAAAGAGCAGGCTCAATGTAAAGACGATGCCATAGAAGACGAGATTCGCGATCATGCCGATCACGGTCGTGCTGCGAACCGTCCTGTCCCGCCACAACGCGAGCGGTAGCATTGCGGCGGGATTGCCCGCTTGCAACCGGATGAATGCGATGCCCGATGACACGCACAGTGCGAATGCGCCGAGAATGACCGGACTCCCCCAACCCAGGGTGCTGGCTTCAGTCAGCGCGAACGTGAGCGCAGCCAGTGTGAGGGCGCCCGTCAGTTGCCCGCGAACATCCAGATTGCGGCCGCGTTGTGGGCTGGTGTCGGGCGCAAAGCGCCACGTCATCCAGATGCCGGCGACGCCGAGGGGCACGTTCACCAAGAAGATGCTGCGCCATCCGAGTGCAGTGACAAGCAATCCACCGATCACCGGGCCGGCGGCCAGCGCGATGCCGCCGCCTGCTCCCCACCATCCGATCGCCCGGCTGCGCGCCGCAGTGTCCTGAAATGCCAATCGCAGGATGACGAGCGAATTCGGAACCAGCAGTGACGCGCCCACACCCTGGACAAGACGCCAGGCGATCAGTTCCGGCAGGGACCATGCAATGCCGCAGCCGATCGACGCAAACGTAAAGATTGCGTAGCCGACCATGAATGCGCGCTTTGCTCCGAACCGGTCGCCGAGCGCCCCCGCCAACAGCAGCGACGACGCGAAGACGAGAGCATACGCATTAACGACCCATTGCAGACCCGTGATGTCTGCTCGGAAGGCGGATCGCAACGCGTCGAGCGCGACATTGACGACGCTGACGTCGACCAGCACGACGACGAAACCGAGGCATGTCGCGATCTGAACCAGTCCAGGATGGAGTTTTGAGGGTGTCTGCATTGGCGATCCTTCGAATTTGGAAGGTGCAGCGTAAAGGATCGCCCTCTGTGCGGATATTCCGTAAAATCGCACATCAACCCGGAGAAAATGCACTGATGTTCGACTGGGAAAACCTTCGCTTCTTCGTCGCCATCGCACAATCGGGCAGCCTCTCGGCCGCAGCCCGGCGGCTGAAGGTCGACCACGCAACGGTCAGCCGACGCTTGAGCGCACTCGAAGCCGAGTTGAACATGCGCCTCGTCGATCGGTTGCCACGCGCCTGTCGACTGACCGCCACGGGCAGGCAGATTCTCGGGTTCGCCGCGAAGATGGAGGAGGACGCCTTCGCCATCGAACGGCTGGCACTGGCAGAGCAGGCGCCCATGCAGGGTACAGTGACGATTAGCACGCCGCCGGTCCTCGCGAATAATCTCTTCGCGAACCACCTGCATGCGTTCGCGCAATCGCATCCCGGCATTCGGTTGGCGATCGCCAGTCAAGCGCAAAGCGTGTCGCTGGGGCGTCGCGAAGCAGACATCGCGGTGCGCTTGTTTCGTCCCGAGGAGCCACGAAGCGTCATCCGCAAACTCGGCGAAATGTCCTTTGGGCTATATGCAAGCCGTGAATACGTGCAGGCGTCGGAATCGGACAATTGGGCATTCATCGGCTATGAAGCGCAATACGCAGAGATGCCGCATCAGAAGTGGCTTCAGTCGATCGCTCAAGGTCGCCGAATCGTCTGCGAGGTGAGTGATATCACCACACAGCAGGCGGCCGCCCGCACGGGAGTTGGTGTTGCAGGCCTGCCGGTGTTCATGGGCGATTGTGATCCCGCACTGCAGCGCCTGCCATTCGACGGTGAGCCTTTCCATCGCGAAATCTGGCTAGTTGTGCACTCCGATCTGAGGTATTCCGCGATGATTCGCGCGGTCATTGACTTCATCGTGGACGTTGTCCGTAAGACATTCGAGCCGATTGCCGAATCGTAACGCCATTCGACGCTCGCAAACTTGGGCGTTGGCGTCCGATATGCATGTGCGGATTCAACCCGTCGATGCAACGAATTGATGAAATCGCTCAGCCGGTGTATCGAAGTTTAGTGTCTTTCGCGACGAGCGAGTTGGATTTGCGGACAAAAAGAGGTCGGTGTTGGGCACACAACTTGGATTGCTGCCGGTGCCAGCGTTGACCGTAAAAAATGCCGATCCGCAGTTCGAAGCATTGGAAATGACGATGATAGCATTCGAGACGCGGTGGTCTCTCCATGTGCCTGACTAATCATTCCGGCTGAGGTCGGCCGAGGCTGTGTCAAAACGTGCGCCGCTGCAGGTCAGCGGAGAAGGCGACCCACCAGAACGCTCTGTATCGGCGTCGTGGCACTTCGGGAGGGGTAAAGTGATACCCGAAAACCGAGGAATTTCGCGTTTTGACACAGCCTCGGCCAGAAGCGGCCGTCCAATACTCGCAGCTAAATCGTCGACGATCTACTGTGATAATTCCAACCTTTACTTACGATCAGCGCGGTGGTCTAGAAGTCAGATCATGCAAATCGCAAGAAAACCGCCGCACGAGCAACGTCCCCGCAGGGCCGCTGCAACCGGTCGGACGCGATCGTACGAGTCAGCGACGGTAAATAAACTCTAGATCGGTCGATTCACCGACCTTGAAATCGTACGTGCCGACACGCTTGAAGCCCGCCTTCTCGTAGAAGTCGATGGCCTTCGTGTTACCCGACCACACGCCAAGCCATACCGGGCCGGGGCGTTCCACCGCCAGATAATCGAGCGCGGAGTCAAACAATGCTCGTCCGACGCCAGTGCCTTGAGTACTCCGCCGAAGGTAGATTTGATGTATTTCCCCCGAACCGTCGGCGACTTCCGGGTGCGGAAGCTTGCACGGCCCCACCTGTGCGTAACCAACCAGGCGGCCGTCGTCGCTTTCAACTACCCACGTTCGATGCTGGGGATTGTTGAGTTGGTCAGCGACCGTTTCCACCGAGTAACTATTGGTCTCGTACGCAGCAAGATCGCTCGGCGGGTAGCCGATGCCATATCCATCTTGAAGAAAGGTTTCGCGAAACGTGTCGCGCTTCAACTCGGCAAGCGGAATTACATCGGCAAACGTCGCAATTCGGATTAACATTAAGGATCTCGCAGTTCAGTGATCGGGCAGATAGTTTATCTTGAGCAACTCTTGGTGCAATCCGGACGACCGTTCGACTCAGCAATCGCGATTGCGGATTTCCCGGCCACGACAGCGTAGTGCAGATCGTCAATCTGCACTGGTGGCCGATGACGCAGCGGGCAGTTCCGGTACCGTAGGTGGGAAGCTTTCGACTGTCGCATGACCACTAGACTCATAATTAAGCAGCCTCCTTGGACCACGAGAACAGCATGCAGCGCTATTTGATCCCCAGCAAGTACATCGATTTCGAAGACACCGAAGTCAAGTCGAGCGCTGAAGCTTTGGCGCGCAGCGCCATTTCAGAACACGATCTGGTGCGCCGCTGCTTCGAGTTCGTCCGAGATGAAATCCGTCACAGCTCTGATTTCAAGCTCAATCCAGTCACTTGCAAAGCCTCAGATGTGATTCGGCACAGAACAGGTTATTGCTACGCGAAGAGTCATCTTTTGGCCGCGCTCTTGCGAGCCAATGCCATTCCTGCCGGCTTGTGCTATCAGAGATTGTCCATTGGCGGCAGCGGAGCACCATACTGTTTGCATGGATTGAACGCCGTCTACCTTCAAGATTTCGGCTGGTATCGCCTCGATGCTCGCGGAAACAAGCCGGGAGTGAACGCACAATTCTGCCCGCCCGCAGAAGCCCTGGCATTTCCCACTCGAGAACCGCAAGAACGGAATTTGCCAGAACTCTGGGCTGAACCGCTGCCGGTCGTAGTCGAGGCGCTGGAGCGCTACGGAAGTTACGACGAAGTACTTGCCAATCTGCCTGACATTGAACTCGTGATCTAGTCGTACGGTGGACGTCCGGTTTTCGCTGAGTGTTTTGTCACACGATCGGCGACAACCACTGAATCGATGCGGGGCCGGTGTGGCGCACCGGGGCAATAGAACGTGAGTGGCGCTATCCGCGTTTGCGCAGCGGCTCGAGTAAGCCTCTCAGGCCGTTATGGTCCATTTCGTGCATCAGCGCGAGCTGCCGGCCGAGCTCGCCCCGGGGGAACCCTTCGCGGGCCAACCAATTGAGGTAATGCCCGGGTAGATCGGCGATGAGTCGGCCTTTGTATTTTCCGAAGGGCATGGTGACGGTGACAAGGCATTCAAGGTCTGGAACTCGCATGCGGTATTGTGCACGGCTTTCCGCTCTCGTACGCCCGCCACGGCGCTCTCACCGTGTGCCGACCGATCCAGGACGACTGAAACCGGCCGAGCCTAACGGTAGGAACGCCCCATCGTTGATTTCTAGTGGCGAGAGGCGATCGGCTTCTGGGCTCACGTGTGGCGGCATGCGGCCAAAATCCAACGCTCGGCCGGATTGTCATAACGACCGGCCACGCCGGAATAGCAGCCAAAGCGATAAATAACCGTCAGCCGGCATTGATCGACGCTCGCCAGCGCCGAGGCGGGGAGAGCGCTGCGGATTGCCCGCCTTGAGCGCGGCATCGGCCGGTGACCTTCGTTGGCTGTCGACTTCCCGGTCTACGAATGAATGGTTTCGCCGCGATTCAGCATGTCGATGAACTCTTCGATCTTGCGCACCCGTGTCGCGGGCTTTTTGGCGTTCTGTATCCGAAACAGGATGGCGTAGCGGTTTCGGCCGTTCAGCGTCGCAAAGAACGCGCTGGCCTTGGGATTGGCATCCAGTGCGGCCTGCAGGTCGTCCGGCACGACCGAGTTGCTGGCGGACGTATAGGCAGCCTCCCAGCGGCCATCCTGTTTGGCTTTCTCGATTTCCCGCATGCCCGAAGGCAGCATTCTGCCTGCTGCGATCAGCGCTTCGGCCCGGTCTTTGTTGAGCCTGGACCAGATGCTTTTTGCGGAGCGTCGAGTGAAGCGTTGCAGCCAGTATGCTTCGCTTTCAGTTTGCTTTTGACCGTCGATCCAGCCATGACAAAGGGCACTTTCCAGCGCCTGTTCGTAAGTCAAGGTGGGTTGCCCGGCGCCTTTTTTGGCAAGGCGCAGCCATATCCCGGTCGAGGTATCGCCGTTTTGCGTCAACCAGCCTTCCCATTCGTTCTGGTCACGGAATGTCAGACGAGGCTCAGTCATGGTGCGATCCGAATGGTTGCATTCAGGCAGCGAGGCTTTTTCGTTCACCGAGACTTCGTAGGTTACCGATTTGCGCGGATTTGGAAATACCCGATTTATCGGTAATTCAACGCGTATTCCGTCGGCGGGAAGATGGAGGTCTTGCCTGGCGGGGCGTCCAGTTGACCGGTTCTTCCCCGCCTCAAAAATCGACCTTCCCATATACGTCGTCAACCACTCCAGCGCCAGCGTGCTGGAACTCCGGCAATATAAACTGACACGTAATCCCTCGCGCGGACAAGTGTTACGCCGCCTTCAATGACCGGTTGAATCCGCCGCCAGAAACGGACATTCGACATCGCTACCTGAATCGTCGACAATCCGACAAGAATGGTTCTATGTTTACAGTGCTCGTTAGCAATTGCGGAATGAAACCAGCACACTGCCTTACTGTCGGATATGATCTGACACCGATAATGCAGCGCTCAATGAGTGCAATAGCATACCGCATCCAACACAGTCGTCATGCCTGAAAAGAAACTCCGTGGCATTCCTCGTAGGCTCCGTGCTATCCGACGATGGCCGGAACAACTTTCAAGCTACGTTTCCCCCGACGTTTGGAGGTCGAGTGAGCGTTACTGGAATTGGAAAATCCCGGTGCCGTCTAGCCTCGTTCAGGGGCGATATGCTACCGCTGCGACCCGTCGCGCGTGTGCGCAAGGCCTTATCGACGCATCGGCGCTGCTTCTCGCTCGCAAGCCCTTCGGCTGTAGGTCGGTTCGAGTGACCTGCGTAATTTGCCTTCCAGACATGTTCGCGAGCGAGGTATGCGTCTATCTGGACGAGGACTACTTCAGAGCCCACGTTGGCGAGGGTACAAATATTTTCGGTGAAAGAAAATTCATCCGGGACCGGAACCTCTCCCGTGAATGGGCGTTGTACGTGCCACCAGGCATGTCCGAGTCGGGTATTGCGGTTAAGGTCCTTGACGACGACGGTCGCCTGTTCAGCTATGAATGTTGGTACTTTGGTGAAGTGGTTCGATGAAGCGTAAGTGCTAGCCGGATGCGTACTACGGTACCCGACGAGTAGCCCTTGAAAGCAACGCTGGGAGCCGCTTCGGGTTGCCCTGAGCCGACCGCCGTTGGGCTCTGTGCGGCCACGAGCGGACAGTCTGCATCAACACGCAGTTCGCTGCTGGCTGTCTTGAATATTCTTGACGTACCGTTTACGCGTCAAGGATTGGCGGCCTACTAAGATTTTGGTCACTTGTTTTGCATTGCGAGGTCCGTAACGAACTTGTTACATGTGGATCGGGTCCACTCGATTTCCTTAATTGGCCCAAACAACTGCGCGATGACGAACTTGCCCTTCACTAGGATTGCGCTCGCGCACATAACGACCATCGAGGTCTTTGGCTGTCCGTCAATCTGAAATTTCATAGGGACGACCTCCGTCCGTGTGAATGCGACGTCGTCATCGCGATCAATGCCAACCAACGTGGGAGCATCAAATTTGATTTCCTCAACAACATGCCCTGGTGCAAGAGTGTGATTCAGTTGCGCGCTTCGCTCGGTTGCCTGCTGGGTCGCCAGATCGCTGTGTTGCTCCAGATTCTTGAGATTAGAGCGGCTATACGCGGTAAAAGTGCGAAACTCAAGAGTCGACATGGACTTCGACACGATCGCCTTGGGTACCTTGACGATAAGGTATCGAGGGACGGGGGCGAGTTGCGCCTGAAAATTCAGCAATTGCGCACTGGATTCAATTAACGATGCCGCGATCCGCTGGCTCTTGGGATCGGTCGTGTAATCATCCAGGCCCGGGATAGCGGGAATGGCGATTTTCTCAACACCGACCGTTACTGTATTTTCGTTCGCTTGGGCAGCAGGCATTGAGCCTACTGCGAGGACAGTGGCGATCATCAAAACATAGGCCTTACCGAAATCACGCGCGTGTAAGCCGGGCACTTTTTTGTTCATAAGTTCTTTCCCATCTCTAGCACTGGTGGTCAACGCCTCTAATGGCTGCTTTCCGAAAATCTGAAGGTTCGCTCCGGGTCGATCGCTGTCGAATGACGAATTCTCCATTGAGTGTGCCGAAATTCACCTGCCGCCGTCGCGCCAGATGAGGCACGCCTGACTTCGCCACTTCAAAAAATCGACCTTCCCGTATAAGTTGTCAACCACTCCAACGCCAACGTCCCCGCCAGCGAGTTCCCGTTAGCATCGAGCCCCGGCGCCCACACGCACACAGCCATCTCGCCGGGCAGCACCGCGACGATCCCGCCGCCGACGCCGCTTTTCGCGGGCAGCCCGACGCGATACACGAAATCGCCGGCCGCGTCGTAGGTGCCGCAGGTCAGCATCAGCGCCGACAGCCGCTTCGCGGAACTCGAATCGACGATGCGCTCGCCGGTCACCGGCGCGACGCCGCCGTTCGCGAGGAACAGCGCGGCGCGCGCCAGCTCGACGCAGTTCATCGTGATCGCGCACTGTCGGCAATACGCGTCGATCACCGTGTCGGGCGGCATCTGCATGTTGCCGAAGCTCGCCATGAAATGCGCCATCGCGCGGTTGCGCTCCGCGTGCTGCAGCTCCGACAGCGCGACGCGCGAATCGTAGTCGATATCGGTCGCGCCGATCAGCCGCCGCACGAATTCGACGAGCGCCGTCTCGGCCCTCACGAAGCGGCGGCACAGCACGTCGGTGACGACCAGCGCGCCGGCGTTGATGAACGGATTGCGCGGCTTGCCGCGCTCGCTTTCGAGCTGCACCAGCGAATTGAACGCGGTGCCGGACGGCTCGCGGCCGACCCGCTCCCACAGCGCATCGCCCAGCAGCTGGAACGCGAGCGTGCACGCGAACAGCTTCGAGATGCTCTGGATCGAGAAGCGCTCGTACGCGTCGCCGACTGTGTAAACGTTTCCGTCGAGCGTCACGACGGCCATCCCGAACTTGTCGGCGGGGATTTTCGCGAGTTCGGGAATATAGTCGGCAACCCGTCCCTGGCCAATCCAGGGGGCGAGTTCGGTGTGGATGCGTTCGAGGATCGTCTGGTAATTCATCACGTCAGGCAGGGTAGGTGCGTGGCCCGGATTCCGGCGAGCCCGTATGGAACCGTCCCGGCGCCGATTCGTCAAGCACGGCCAGCATCATGCCCTTATTTTTGAGACTGGCAAACGGGCAATCGGCGGGCGCAGTATCATGCGGTACGTTTCGGCCGATGGCCGGCGTCGGGAATGACCGGCGCCGCCGCGGCCTCCCCGATGACCCGACCGTTGCCCATGTCTTTTCGCATCCTGCTCGTCGAAGACGACACCCGCCTGTCCACGCTGATCGCAGGCTACCTGCGCAAGAACGACTACGAAGTCGACACTGTGCTGCATGGTGACGCCGCGGTGCCGGCGATCCTGTCCATTCGTCCCGATCTCGTTATTCTCGACGTGAACCTGCCGGGCAAGGACGGCTTCGAAATCTGCCGCGAGGCGCGCAAGCAGTACGACGGCGTGATCATCATGGTGACGGCGCGCGACGAGCCGTTCGACGAATTGCTGGGCCTGGAATTCGGCGCGGACGACTACGTGCACAAGCCGGTCGAGCCGCGCATCCTGCTCGCGCGGATCAAGGCGCAGCTTCGCCGCGCGCCCGCGCGCACGGTCGAGAGCGCCGCGTCGCAGCCCGAGCGCTACGCGTTCGGCAAGTTCTCGATCGACCGCACCGACCGCACCGTCGTGCTGCCCGACGGCAGCACGCCCGATCTGACGTCGGCCGAATTCGACCTGCTGTGGGCGCTGGTGTGCCATGCGGGCGAAGTCGTCAGCCGGGACGACCTGATGCTGCAGTTGCGCGGCGTCGAATTCGACGGCCTCGACCGTACGATCGACGGGCGCATTTCGAAGCTGCGCCGCAAGCTGCGCGATGACGCGAGCAACCCGCAGCGGATCAAGACGATCCGCAGCAAGGGTTATCAATTCAGCAAGCACGCGTGGGAATGACGCCGCCGTCAGGCGACGCCGTCACGTTCCGCGCGGGCAATCCGCCCGCCAGCCGGGAGCCGCGATGATCCGACGAACCCGTTCGCACCCCGATGCACCGCCGTTGTCGACGCTGCGCTATGTCAGATGGCGCTGGCTGCATTTCCGCCGCGCGTGGACCGATACGCGCGCCGACCGCATTCCGAGCTGGTCGCGCCTTTACGTGCGGACCTACCTGCATCTGCTCGGCCTCGTGCTGTTGACCGCGCTTGTGCCGGCGCTCGCGCTGTGCGTCGAATTGTCGCCGCAGGTCGTGTGGCATGCATTCGACGCGCTGCCGGGCGATATCTGGATCGTGCTCGCGTTCGTGTTCGTCGCGCCCGCGCTCGCCGCGTACCGATGGATGCGGCCGGTCTGGTCGGATCTCGTGATGGTGCGCGAACGCGCGATCGATTTCACGGGCGGGCGCTTCAACACGCGCGCACGCGAATCGCACAGCGTGATCATCGGCCCGCTCGCGCGCACGCTGAACGCGCTCGCGATGCGCATGGAGCGGCTGATCGCCGCGCAGCGCGATCTCACGAACGGCATCTCGCACGAGCTGCGCACGCCGCTCGCACGCGTGCGCTTCGCGCTGGAGATGCTGCGCGAGCCTGCTTCTGCCGCGGAATACCAGGGCGCGCTCGAGAGCATCGCGCAGGACGTGACCGAGCTCGAGGAATTGATCGACATGAGCCTCACGTTCGCGCGGCTCGAATACAGCTCGCTGCAGTCGAACCTGGAGATGACCGCGCCGGTCGCGTGGTTCGAGCACCAGGTCAACGACGCGCAACTGCTGTATCCGGAGTGCACGATCGAATCGCGCGTCGCGCTCGAGTCGAACCTGCGCGTGAAGATGGACCGGCGGCTGATGTCGTACGCGATGCGCAACCTGCTGCGCAACGCGAGCAAGTATGCGCACTCGCGGATCGTCGTCGGCATCGCGATGGAGCACGGCAACATCGGGATCTTCGTCGAGGACGACGGCCCCGGCGTGCCGGAGCAGGAGCGCGAACGGATCTTCGACGCGTTCGTGCGCCTCGACCGCCGCACCGGCGGCTACGGGCTCGGCCTGTCGATCACGCGGCAGGTGCTCCATGCGCACAACGGCCGGATCGCGGTCGTCGAGCCGGTCGAGCTCGGCGGCGCGCGCTTCGAGATCAGCTGGCCGATCGGCACGGCGCGCGCCGCGGCCGGGCCGGCGCACTGACGGCGGGCATGCCGGACCGTTGCGCGCGACGCGCGCATCAGTACGTGCGGCCGAGCTGCAGGTAGATGTTGCGCCGGCCGCCCGGCGCGAGCGCGACCCCCATGTACAGAGGGCCGAACGCGGTCGACAGGCTCGTGAAGAACGTATAGCTCTGCTTGAGCACGCCGCCGCCGACCTTCACGCCGCTCGACCACACGTTGCCGATTTCCGCGCTGGCGCCGATCGACAGCGCCTTGACAGGCGACGCGTTGAACGTCATCAACTGGTTCATGTAGGTCACGTTTCCGTATGCGAGCTCGTTGCCGGTCAGTTGGTCGGCCGCATACGCGGCCAGATGCTGAAACCCGCCGAGCGTGAAGTTGAACGCGTTGATCAGGTTGGTGCCGCCGATGCTCTTGCCGCCCTCGATCGTCGCGCTGACGCTGTGCCGGCCGAACTGCTGTGCGATCATCGCCTTGCCGTAGATCTCGGTGTAAGGCGTGTCGGACGCATCGCCGAAGTCCCGCGCGGACTCGCTGTTGTGCGACCACAGCGAGCGTTCGACGCGGAATTCGGTGTAGTAACCCCGGCGCGGGAACATCGGATCGTCGAGCTGATCGATCACGAGCCGTGCGCGCGCGGTCAGCGCCTGCGACGTAAAGCTCGGCCATATCAGGGTCGAGGTGCCGTCGTCGAGCTCGAGCGGCAGGTTGTAGTTCGGCGAGCCGTGCCCGGTCGCGTAGCCGATGCCGATCCGGAAGTCGCCGAGCCGGGCGATCGGCAAGCCGAAGTCGATCCCGGTGCGCGTTGTCTGCATCAGGTACTGGTTCTGTTTGATGTCGCCGCTGTCGTCGTACAGGCTGACGTAGCGACGCTGATATTCCGCGTAAGGCGACAGGTAGAAGCCGTATGCTCCCGATAACGGCTGGCGCAATTCGACGCGCGCCGACTGCAGGTCGCTGCCGATCGTCGTATCCGCGCGGAACTCGAGCCCCGATTCGGTGAGCCAGGGCCGCCGGTAGCCGACGTGCAGGCGGAAGCCGCCCTCGTCGGTCGAGCTGCTCGACATGCCCAGGCCGAACAGCAGGAAATTCGGCCCCCAGTATTTCTCGCGCGCATCGATCACGAGCACGTTGTCGTTGCCGTGGCTCACGACCTGCTGCGTGACGCTCTCGAAATTGCCGCCCGTCGTCAGCCCGAGCAGATCCTGGCTGACGGTCTGCGGATCGTAGAGGTCGCCGGGTTTCACGTGCAGCGCGTCGCTGACGACGCGCTTCGGCACGCCGCCGCTCGTCTTGATCTCGATGCGCGTGATCCGGACCGGCGGCGGCAGCGGTTGCGCGTGCGCGGAGCGGTAGGCCGCGTATTCCTCGGGCGTGAGCGCGTAGCGCTTCAGGCGCGGCAGCGCGGCGGTTGCCGCCGCTTCGCCCGCGGAGATCGCCTGGCGCGCGTTCTGGAAATCGGTGAAGCCGAGCGAACCGAGCTCCGGCGTGAGCAGCACGTCGTCCGCGGTGGTCTGCTTGCGCTGCGCCGACACGTTCTGCCGAATCAGGATGCCGACCATCTGCTGCATCACGTCGGCGGGCGACGCGAGCGCGTCGAGCGGGCGCAGTTGCGAGCCGATGTCGACGGCGATCACGACGTTCGCGCCCATCTGTCGTGCGGTGTCGACCGGCAGGTTGCTGACGAGGCCGCCGTCCACCAGCGCGCGGCCATTGATCTCGGCCGGCGCGAACAGGCCGGGCATCGCCATGCTCGCGCGAATCGCGAGCGGCAGCGAGCCGTGGTCGAGCACGACCATCTGGCCCGTCTGCAGGTCGGTCGCGACCGCGCGGTACGGGATCGGCAGCCGGTCGAACGGCTGGTTGGTCGGCACGGCAGCGGTCCAGTCGGCGAGCAGCGCCTGCAGCCGGTTGCCCTGCACGAGGCCGACCGGCGCCTTCACGCCGCTCTTGCCGAAGCCGAGCGTCAGGCCGTTGATGTACAGGCGTTCGTCTTCCCGGCTGGTTTGCGGCAGATCCGCGCGCTCGACCACGTCGAACGCGATATCCGCGAGGTTGACCTCCGACAGCCGCTTCTGCATGTCGGCAGCAGCCATCCCGCTCGCATACAGGCCGCCGACCACCGCACCCATGCTGGTGCCCGCGATGCAGTCGATCGGAATGCGGTTTTCCTCGAGCACCTTCAGCACGCCGAGGTGCGCATAGCCGCGCGCGCCGCCGCCGGACAGCACGAGGCCGATCGACGGGCGGCCGGCCGGGCCGCCGTCGGCCGTGCAGTCGTGCGTGGCCGTGGGCGTTGCGGCGGGGGCAGCGGCCACCGGCGTGCCGGCCGCAGCGGGGGCGGGCGCGGTGGCGGTGGCCGGCAGCGGCTGCGCGGCGACCGTGCAGCACCAGAAGGCGACGAGCGTCGTGCAGAGCGGGCGCACCCGCGCCCAGCGGGAGGAAACGGTCGCTGTCATTGAGGAAATACCTGGCGTGATCGGGCGTCTGAAGCCTGCCGGGAGCAGGCAAGACCGAGAGATTACCGTGTTTTACAGGCGCAGCGCGAGAGACCGTTTCGGAGTCCGACACCCTCGAAGTGCTGTTTTCGGCAATTTCGTCGCGAAATAATCATCGGAATTGGCTAAAGTATCGGCACGATTTGCCGCTAACTTCATGATGGGGCGGCAGGCGCGCCGCGGGGATGCGGCGGGGCCGTCCCGGCCCGATCGTTCAAAAAGGCTTGATATGTCGACACCGCTGTTCGGAAAGTTGTTTGCGCAACCCGTTGCGATCGATCCTGGGACGGCGAGTACGCAGATCTATACGCACGAGCGCGGCGTGGTGCTGAACCAGCCGTCGGTCATCTGCTTCCGCAAGGCCGGCGCGAACGACGCGCGGCCGACGCTCGAGGCCGTCGGCGAGCGTGCGAAGGCGCTGCTCGGCCGCGAACCGGGGCATCTCGAAGCCGTGCGGCCGATGCGGCACGGCGTGATCGCCGACGCGCACGCGGCCGAGCAGATGATCCGCAGCTTCATCGACATGTCGCGCACGCGTTCGCGCTTCGGCCGCCGCGTCGAGGTCACGCTGTGCGTGCCGTCCGATGCGACGGCCGTCGAGCGCCGCGCGATCCGCGAGGCCGCGTTCGCGGCCGGCGTGTCGGAGGTCGCACTGATCGAGGAATCGCTGGCTGCCGGGCTCGGCGCGGGCCTGCCGGTGACCGAGCCGGTCGGCTCGATGGTCATCGACATCGGCGGCGGGACGACCGAAGTCGCGGTGATCGCGCTCGGCGGCATCGTCTACCGCGAAGCGATCCGCGTCGGCGGCAGCCAGTTCGACGCGGCGATCGTGAACCACATCCGCAGCCTGTACGGCGTGCTGCTCGGCGAGCAGACGGCCGAGCACGTGAAGAAGACGATCGGCTCGGCCACCAGCGCGGTGCCGCGCACGACGACGCGCGCGGTCGGGCGCAGCATCAGCGACGGCCTGCCGCGCTCGGTCGAGCTGTCCAACCACGACGTCGCGGACGCGCTGGCCGCGCCGCTCAAGCAGGTGATCGGCGCGGTGAAGTCGGTGCTGGAAAACGCGCCGGCCGAGCTCGTGACCGACATCGCGAATCGCGGCGTGGTGCTGACGGGCGGCGGCGCGCTGCTCGCGGATCTCGAACGCCTGCTGTACGACGAGACGGGGGTGATCGCACGGATCGCCGACGAGCCGGCCACCTGCGCGGTGCGCGGCGCCGGCGAGGCGATGGGGCGGCTGGCGATGTGTCCGGCCGATTGACGCGGTCCGATTCGGTTCGGGCCGGGCATCACGGCGCAATGCAGCCATTCACATTCTTTCGATCTCCATAGCGCCAGCCTGCCCTCCAGCGCAAAGCGAGTCGGTCTTCTTTCCAACAGGTCGGTAACGGCCCGGCATCGGCCGTCCGCGTGGACACGCGCGAGCGCGCCGTGCTAGCGTTACGCGCCCATGCCGGGCCGGGCCAGCCGATACGCCCGACGACCTGAGAGACCGAAAACCTTGAATTACCAAACCAAACGGGGCTTTGCGGCCCGGGCGGGCCGCCTGCTGGCCGTCGTCGCGGGCATCTGGGTTGCCGCGGCCGTCGCGCTCGTCGCGTACGGAATGCGGATGCCGAGCGAACCGGCCGACGTCGCCGTGATTTTCGGCAACGCGCTCGACGATACGGGTGCGCCGAAGCCCGTGCTCGCGGCCCGGCTCGACGTCGGCGTGCGCTGCTACCGCACCGGGCAGTGCCCGGCGTTTCTGGTCAGCGGCGCGATCGACGGCCCCGGGCTGAACGAGGCGACGGCCATGCGCGACTATCTCGTGGCGCGCGGCGTGCCGGCCGACCGGATCGCCGTCGACGACCAGGGCGACAACACGCTCGCGACCGCCCGGCACACGCTTGCGTACCTGCAGGCGCACCGCCTGTCGCGCGTGCTGATCGTCAGCCAGTACTACCATCTTGCGCGGGCGCGACTTGCGTTCGAGCGCGTCGGTATCGCGCGGGCGAACATCTCCGCCGCGTATCCGCGCCGCTTCCAGTTGCGCGATGTCTATTCGAGCTGGCGCGAGGTGCCGGCCTACGCGGTGTATGCGATGCGTCTGTGGGCGAATCCCGACGCGCGGCCGTTCTCGTTCCGGCCGATGCTTTACCTGATGAGCCTGTTTTCGTAACGCGACGCCCGGGGGCGAACGCCCCCGGCGCATGATTTTCTCCTTCCTTCGGGTTTCCTGCCGTTTCACGCCGAATACGGCGTTCTTTCATTCTCGCCGGCTGTACGAATGTCATGGGCGCCGGACAAGCGATAACGATTCGCGTTTAAGGTTTGATGCGAGACGGAAATGAGGCAATTTTGGCGGGTTTGTGAAAATCCGGCTTGTATTGTTTATTAAACGGATAGTTATTATCCGCGTAAGCGATTCGCCAGAATGAAAATATTGCGCTGCAAAAATCGTGTTCCATGAATCGAGGTCGTATATCAGCGTTTCCACGTATACGGCGATTCCGGTGTTTTTGAGAAAGATCAAAATAAGCCGGTGAAAACACGGGATTCTGCTTCCGGGTACGCGTTGGCGGGTAAAAAACACATGCTCATTCCGCCCTTGACCCGATGGGTAAACAGCAGCAACTGGAAAATGGCGTGAGTTTGATATAGCCTTGTCTGACAAAAAGCAGGGCAGTAGTCAAATCAACCAGAAAGTCGCTGCATAAAACCAGGGGCCGCCATCATGCCATTCGACTAGTTGCGCATCCGCAGTCCGGGGCTTATCAAAAATTCATCACGAATAAACCGACGTCGCATCGCGACCGCCGGCGGGCACGCTTTTGACCGCGGATTTTCTGCTGCATGCCGTTCGGCGTAGGCGCAATACCAATATCAAAGAAAAAATGAGGGAAAGCATGAATCTTGCGCGTTCGAAAAAAGCCGGCGAGCCGTTTCCGAGACTGCTGTTGCCGACGGGTGTTTTCCTGGCGCTGTCCGGCGCCGGCGTCGTTCCCGCCCATGCGACCTGCAGCACGGCAGGCACCACGGTGACCTGTTCCGGCGTTGCGAACCCGCTGGCTCCCAGTTACGCGAACAGCGCGAACAACCTGAACGCGACGGTCAACCCCGGCGCGACCGTCGGCGTGCTGCTCGGCGTCGGCGGCACGGCGATGTCGCTGACCGGCAACGGCGTCACGCTGACCAACAACGGCACGATCGATCCTTCCGCGCTCGGCTCGGGGCTCGGCGTGCTGTCGAGCGGAGCCGTGGTCGGCAACGCGGCGGCGAGCCACACGACCGTCGTCAATAACGGCACGATGAACGGTTCGACGGGGGTGGCGATTAGCGGCGTGACGGGCATGGCGCTGTCAGTGCAGAACGGCACGGGCGGTACGTCGGACATCACGAACACCGGCACGATCGGCTCCAGCCCGCTGGTCGGCGCGACCCTCGTCGGCGCGGACGCGCCCGTGGTCGCTGCATACGGCGGCGGTCAGGTCAATATGTCAAACAGCGGAACGATCACCGGCCGCGTATCGTTCGGCTCGAGCGGCACGCCCGGTCAGGGCAATACGTTTACCAACTCGGGCACGATCAACGGCGGCGTGTCGATGGGCGCGAACAGCACCAACACGTTCAATGCCGTGACGGGCTCGTCGGTCAACACGGCGGGCGGCACCGGCGGCGCGTTTAACATCACGGTCGGCCCGGTCACGCTCGGCGTCGCGGCGACGGGCGTTGTCGACGGCGGCGCGGGTGGCAACAACACGCTCAATCTGCAGCAGGGCGCCACCGCGAACGGTACGATCGCGGTCAACAACTACATCAACTTCAACCACCTCGACGTCAACAGCGGCAACTGGACGATCAACGGTGCGTCTACCGCGCAGGACGCGACACTGAGCGGCGGCGTCGCGATCATCAACGACAATGCGTCGCTCGGCACCGGCAACGTCACGGCCAATGGCGGCGCGCTGCAGGCGGGCACGGCAGGGCTCAACGTCTCCAACAACGTGACGCTCAACGGCGGCGGCTTGACGGTGCAGGGTACGACCGGGCTCACGCTGTCGGGCACGGTGACGGGCGCAGGCGCGCTGACGAAGAACGACAGCGGCACGCTGACGCTGTCGGGTGCGAGCACGTATGCGGGCGGCACGAACCTGAACGGCGGCGGCCTGGTCGTCGGCAACAATACGTCGCTCGGCACGGGCGCGCTGAACGTCAACGCGAACGCGTCGCTCGACACGAGCGCAAACGTGACGCTCGACAACATGGTCAATCTCGCCACCGGCACGACGCTGACGATCGGCGGCAGCAACGATCTCGGGCTGGCCGGCTCGATCGGCGGAGCCGGCGGCCTCGTGAAGAACGGCGCGGCGATCACCACGCTGACCGGCGCGAATACGTATACCGGCGGCACGACGATCAACAGCGGGACGCTCGCGCTGGGCGCGGGCGGCAGCCTGGCGGCGACGGGCACGGTCAACCTGACCGGCGCGGGCGCGACGTTCGACGTGAGCAACGCATCGGGCGCGCAGACCATCGGCTCGCTGGCCGGCGCGGCCGGCACGAACGTGAACCTCGGCGGCAATTCGCTGACGCTCAACGGCAGCGCCAATGCGACCTATGCCGGCACGATCGGCGGGGCGGGCAGCGTGACGCTGTCAGGCGCCGGCACGCAAACGCTGACGGGCACGAACACGTATACGGGCGGCACGAACCTGAATGGCGGCAACCTCGCCGTCGGCAGCAATACGTCGCTCGGCTTCGGCGCGGTGAACGTGAACGGTTCGTCGACGCTCGATGCGACCACCAACGTGTCGCTCACGAACGGCGTCAATATCGCGACGGGCACGACGCTGACGCTCGTCGGTAGCACCGGAATCGGCCTGGGCGGCGTGATCGCCGGTGGGGGCGGGCTCGTGAAGAACGGCGCGGCGGCGGTGACGCTGTCCGGCGCGAACACCTATACGGGCGGTACGACGCTGAACGCCGGCGGCCTGGTGCTCGGCAACGGCTCGGCGCTCGGCACCGGCGCGCTGACCGTCGGCGGCGCGGCGACGCTCGATACGACCACGAGCCTGACGGTCGGCAACGCAATCGACCTCGGAACGGCCACCACGCTGACGCTGGGCGGCAGCAACGCCCTCGGGTTGAGCGGTGCGATTTCCGGTGCGGGCAGCCTCGTGAAGGACGGCGCGGCGACCACCACGCTGACGGGCGCGAACACGTATACAGGCGGCACGACGATCAACGCGGGCACGCTGGCGCTGGGCGCGGGCGGCAGTCTCGCGGCAACGGGCACGGTGAATCTCGCCAACGCCGGTGCGGCGCTCGACATCGGCGCGGGCGGTGCGCAGGCGATCGGTGCGCTGTCGGGCGTGGCGGGCACGAACGTGAGCCTCGGCGGCAACGTGCTGACGCTCGGCGGTACGGCCAGCGGCACCTTCGGCGGCGCGATTTCCGGCACCGGCGGCCTGACGCTGGCCGGCACCGGCACGCAGACGCTGAACGGCGCGAGCACCTATACGGGCGGCACGAACCTGAACAGCGGCGGCCTCGTGCTCGGCAACAACAGTGCGCTCGGCACCGGCGCGCTGACCGTCGGCGGCGCGGCGACGCTCGATACGAATACGAGCGTGACGCTCACCAATGCGGTCAATCTCGCCGGCACCGGCTCGACACTGACACTCGGCGGCGGCAACGCCCTCGCGCTGAGCGGCGGGATATCCGGCGCCGGCAGCCTCGTGAAGAACGGCGCGACGACGACGACACTGACCGGCGCAAACACGTACTCGGGCACCACGACGATCAACAGCGGCACGCTCGCGCTCGGCGCGGGCGGCAGCTTCGCGTCGACCGGCGCGGTGAACCTGGCCGGCGCGGGCGCGGCGCTCGACCTGAGCGGTGCAACGGGTGCGCAGTCGCTCGGCGCGCTGTCGGGCGTCGCGGGAACGAACATCAGCCTTGGCGGCAACGCACTGACGCTCGGCGGGACCGCCAGCGGCACGTTCAGCGGGACGATCGGCGGCGCGGGCAGCCTGACGCTGGCCGGCACCGGCACGCAGACGCTGAACAGTGCGAATACCTATACCGGCGGCACGAACCTGAACAGCGGCAGCGTCGTGCTCGGCAACGCCGCGGCACTCGGCACCGGCGCGCTGAACGTCGGCGGCGCGGCGACGCTCGATACGAACGCGAGCCTGACGGTGAGCAACGGGGTCAATCTCGGCACGGGTGCGGCGCTCACGCTGGGCGGCAGCAACGCGCTCGGGCTGAGCGGTGCGATTTCCGGCGCGGGCGCACTCGTGAAGAACGGCGCGGCGACCACCACGCTGACCGCTGCGAACACCTACACCGGCGGCACGACGATCAACGCGGGCACGCTGGCGCTGGGCGCGGGCGGCAGCCTCGCGTCGACGGGCGCGGTGAACCTGGCCGGCGCGGGCGCGACGTTCGACGTGAGCGGTGCGACAGGCGCGCAGACGATCGGCACGCTGTCGGGCGCGGCCGGCACGAACGTGAATCTCGGCGCGAATGCGCTGACGCTGAACGGCGCCGGCACCGCGTTCGGCGGCGCGATCGCCGGCACGGGCGGCGTCACGGTGGCGAGCGGCACGCAGGTGCTGACCGGCAGCAACACGTACACGGGCGGCACCACGATCGCGGCCGGCGGCACGCTGCAACTCGGCAACGGCGGCACGTCGGGCAGCGTCGCCGGCAACGTCGTCGACAACGGCGCGCTGGTGTTCAATCAGTCCGGCAGCGTGACGGTTGCAAGCGTGCTGTCCGGCACCGGTTCGCTGACGCAGGCCGGCAGCGGGCAACTGACGCTGACGGGCACGAACACGCTGAGCGGTTCGACCACCGTCAGCGCCGGGACGCTCGCCGTCAACGGTTCGCTCGCCCAGTCGGCCGTGACCGTGCAGAACGGCGCGACGCTGACGGGCACCGGCACGATCGGCGGCCTCGTGGTGCAGGGCGGCGCGACGGCGGCTGCATCGCAGCCGGGCGCGGCGCTGAACGTGGCCGGCAACGTCACGTTCCAGCCGGGTTCGACGTTCCAGGTCGCGGCCACGCCGCAGCAAAGCGGCAGCGTCGCCGCGACGGGCACGGCGACGCTGAACGGCGGCACCGTGCAGGTGCTCGCGAACCAGACGGGCTATCAGCCGGGCACGACTTACACGATCCTCACCGCCTCGTCGGGCGTGCAGGGCGCATTCAACCAGGTGACTGCGAACTACGCGTTCCTGATGCCGACGCTCAGCTACGATCCGGATCACGTGTACCTGCAACTGGTCGGGAACGGCACCGCGCTGCCCGACGTCGCGACGACGCCGAACCAGCGCGCGGTCGCGACCGCGCTCGGCGGGCTCGGCGCCGGCAACCCGCTGTACGACGCGGTGCTGACGACCGACGCGGGCACCGCGCGCCGCGCATACGGGCTGCTCGACGGCGAACTGCAGGCGAGCCTGAAGAGCATGCTGCTGCTCGACAGCCGCTATGTGCGCGACGCGGTGACCGATCGCGTCCGCCAGGGTCTCGCGCCCGGATCGGGCCCGCTCGCGGCGCTGTCGTCGGGCGGTGCCGCGCTGTGCGGCGACAACACGGCCGGCGCGGTCGACCCGACGCTGCCGCCGGAACGCCGGATCGGTTCGCGCGACGGCTGCTACGGCGGCACGCCTTACCAGCCGGTCGTCTGGGGGCAGGCGTTCGGCGGCCGCAGCCGGCTTGCCGGCGACGGCAACGCATCGACGATCAAGCGCAGCATGACGGGCTTCATCGCCGGTGCCGACATGGCGCTCAACGACAAGTGGCGTGCGGGCCTGGCCGCGGGCGTCACGCACGGCTCGCTCGACAACGACCAGAGTTCGTCGGCGTCGGTGAACAGCTACTACCTGTCGCTGTACGGCGGTGCGCAGTACGGTGCGCTCGGCGTGCGCGGCGGCGCGTCGTACACGTGGTACCGGATCAACAGCGACCGTTATCCGGGCTTCGCGGGCTTTTCCGATCACGACTCGGCCGGCTACAACGCGAATTCGGCGCAGGTGTTCGGCGAAGTCGGCTATGCGCTGCCGGTCGGGCCCGTCGCGCTCGAACCGTTCGCGGGCATCGCGTACGTGAACCTGCATACCGACGGCTATACGGAAAGCGGCGGCGCGGCAGCGCTGCGAGCCGGCGGCGAGACGACCCACGTCGGCTTCTCGACGCTCGGCCTGCGCGCGGCGTCGCAGCTCGGCTCGATCGCGGGCGGCACGTTCACCGCGCGCGGGACGGTCGGCTGGCGCCATGCGTTCGGCAACGTGCGGCCGTCGTCGGCGTTCACGTTCGCGAACGGCGGCACGTCGTTCCAGGTGTCGGGCGTGCCGATTGCTCGCGACAGCGCAGTGCTCGAGGCCGGCATCGACGCGAACATCACGAAGCGCCTGACGCTCGGCCTCACGTACAGCGGCCAGTACGGCAGCGGCGTGCGCGACAACGCGGTGCTCGGCAACATCCTGTGGAAGTTCTGACCGGCGCGTAACACGCCCACGTCGGCGCCGGCCTCGGCGCCCGCTCGCGACGCCATGCGGCGACGGAAACGTCGCACGGCGTCGCGGCCGTTTCGTCGCTGCGCGCGTTCCCCGTTCTGGCCTATCCTGTGCGAAACACGCGACGCGCGCCGCGCGTTGCGCCTCGACACAGGAGCATCGATGCCGAATCACGCCGAAGCCACGACGACGCAGGCGCCGCAAGTCGCGCCTGTTGCCCCGACCCCAGTGTCGGGCCCTGCATTCATCGCACCCGAAGCCGATCCGCAGGCGCTCGCGCGCGGCAACCAGTACGTGCTGAAATCCGGCGACGCATTCGTGGTCGGCGATGCGCTCGGCGACATCGGCGGCCACGACGACGGCCTGTTCGTCGACGACATGCGCGTGCTGTCGAAATGGCGCCTGACGTTCGGCGGCCGTGCGCCGTCGCTGCTGTCGGGCGCGACGAGCGCCGACAACGCATCGTTTACCGCACACCTGACCAACCGCCCGCTGCCGCCGCTCGGCGGCCGCGAGACACCCGAGGGCGTGATCCATATCGAACGGATGCGCGTGCTCGCGGGCGACATACTGTACGAAGCGCTGACGCTGACGAACTACGGCGCGAGCGAAGCCGAGGTGCCGCTGTCGCTGTCGTTCGCGGCCGATTTCAAGGACATGTTCGAGGTGCGCGGCACGCAGCGCCCGAAGCGCGGCACGGTGGCTGCCCCGCGCGTCGACGCGGGCGCGGTGCGGCTGCGCTACGACGGCCTCGACGGCGTCGAGCGCAATGTGACCGTGCATTTCTCGCCGGCGCCCGACGCACTGTCGGTCGATCGCGCCGACTACACGCTGACGATCGCCGCGCAGGCGTGCGTGTCGATCTACCTGACCGTTGACGCGACGCTTGGCCCGGCGCACATCGAAGGGCCCGGGTGCGGCCGCGTCGCGCTGCGCACCGCGCTTGTCGGCGTGCACCGCGAGATGCGCGCGCGGCGCGAGTCGATGGCGCGCGTGAACACCGGCAATCCGCTGTTCGACGCATGGCTCGATCGTTCGCTCGCGGATCTCGGGCTGCTCACGACGCAGCTCGACACGGGGCCGTACCCGTATGCGGGCATTCCGTGGTTCTCGACGCCGTTCGGCCGCGACGCGGTGATCACGTCGCTGCAGATGCTGTGGCTGCAGCCGTCGCTCGCGCGCGGCGTGCTGCGTTTCCTGGCCGAGCATCAGGCGCGCGAGACGTCCGCGTTCCGCGACGCGGAGCCCGGCAAGATCATGCACGAGTTCCGCCGCAGCGAGATGGCCGCGACGGGCGAGGTGCCGTTCGCGCTGTACTACGGCGGCGTCGACACGACTCCGCTGTTCATCGTGCTGGCCGGCGCGTATGTCGAACGCACCGGCGACGATGCGCTGATCGACGAGCTGTGGCCCGCGCTCGAGCGCGCCGCACAATGGGTGATCGACAAGTGCGACCGCAATCCTTACGGACTGCTCGATTATCAGCGCACGTCGGAGCGCGGCCTCGCGAACCAGGGCTGGAAGGACAGTCACGATTCGGTGTTTCATGAGGACGGCCGCTTCCCGGACGGGCCGATCGCGCTCGTCGAAGTGCAGGCCTATGCGTGCGCGGCGCTCGATGCGATGTCGGCATGCTCGCACCGGCGCGGCCACGCGGCCGACGCCACGCGCTACGCGCTGCGCGCGAAGGCACTGCGCGAGCAGGTCGACGCGCTGTTCTGGATGCCGGAAGGCGATTTCTACGGGATCGCGCTCGACGGTCATGGCGACCTGTGCCGCGTGTTCGCATCGAACGCGGGCCACCTGCTCGCGTTCGGGCTGCCCGATGCCGAGCGCGGCGCGGCGGTTGCCGGCGTGCTCGGCTCGGCGCTGTTCCAGACGGGCTGGGGCATCCGCACGCTGGCGGCCGGCCAGCCGCGTTTCAACCCGATGGCGTATCACAACGGCTCGGTGTGGCCGCACGACAATGCGCTGATCGCCCGCGGCCTCGCGCGCTACGGCGACAAGACGGCCGCGGTGAACCTGCTGCGCGCGCTGTTCGAGGCGGCGGTGAGCTTCGAGATGCGGCTGCCCGAGCTGTTCTGCGGGTTCCCGCGCCGGCGCGGCGAACCGCCGACCGCGTATCCGGTCGCGTGCCTGCCGCAGGCGTGGGCGGCCGGTGCGCCGTTCATGATGCTGCAGGCGTGCCTCGGCGTGAGCATCGATGCATCGCGCCACGAGGTGCGCGTCGAGCGTCCGACGCTGCCGGAAGGTGTCGACTGGCTGCGGATCGATGCGCTGCGCGTCGGCGACGAAACCGTGTCGCTGACGTTCCGCCGCGTCGACGGCCATGTCGTCGCGTCGGCCGAGCAGCCGGGCCGCGTGAAGGTGGTCGCGGTGCTGTAGTGCGGCGACGTGCAAACGTTGCGCGATGTCGCGCCACGTTTGCACGCAGCGGCATAGAATCGTGACATGACCCTTGAACGATGGCGGAGGTAGACGATGACGACCGACAACCGGCCCGACGACGGCGAACAGAAGCTCGAGAATCTGGAGGCGGCGGTCGACCACCTGCACAAGTCGATCGAATCGCAGAGCATCGCGGTCGGCGCGGCGAAGGGCATCCTGTTCAGCCTGATCGAAACGCTCGGCGCACTGATCGGGGATCCCGACCTGCCCGAGCATGCGCGTTCGGGTTACGAGGCATTGCGCGACAAGGCGAGCGAATTGCGCGGCGGGCTCGACCGGCATTGACGCGCGGATTGCGCCGGCGCCCGCCGCACGGGCGGCGCCGGCGCTGCCCGATTCTGCAGACGAAGCACAAACTCCCTTGCGCTCAATAAGTTAGGTGGCCGATGCGCAGGATATCCACAAGCTTGCCAACACAATCTGTGGAGAACCGGCCGGGTGCACGGCACGCGCCCGGCGTGCGGTTCGAATGACCTTGCGCTGCCGCATCATTGACCCGTCAAGGTCCGTAAATCGAATCCCCTTGTGTATCAATATGTTACGCGTCTGGTCTGGCGGATATCCACAGGCTTGCCAACAAAATCTGTGGACAACTCGCAATCGATTGCGTCGCAATGGTTGAGGATCCGGCCTGAACGCGATCGGCGTGCGAGGCCCGTGCGTACGGGCTGCCCGATGTCTGCGTCGCGGCGGTAATTCGTGCGTGATCAAGGGCTTAGGTCCCGGGTACCCAGGATATCCACATCCTTGCCAACACTTTCTGTGGACAAGCGCAGCCGCGTTACGCGGCCTGCGCCGTGTCGGCCGCTTCAGCCGCGATCCAGTCGCGAAAGAGCGTCATCGCGGGCGTGAGCGGTTTCGACTTCAGCGACGTGAGCCAGTAGCCGCCGGCATGCACGTCGACGTCGAGCGGCCGCGCGAGCAGGCCGAGCTGCAGTTCGCGCGCGAACATGCAGGCCGGCGCGAGCGCGACACCCGCGCCCTGCATCGCGGCCTCGACCATCAGCCGCGAAGAATCGAACACCGGCCCGTTGACCGTCCACGATTCGAGCTGCGCGGCGTCGAACCAGCCGAGCCATTCGTCGGTGCGGTACGAGCGCAGCAGCGTTTCATTCGCGAGATCGGCCGGCTGCGCGAGGCGCCGCGCGATTTCCGGCGCGCACAGCGCGGTGAGCGGCGCATCGAGCAGGCGCTCGTTGCGCGTCGCCGGCCAGTTGCCTTCACCGAAACGGATTGCGAAGTCGAGGCCCTCGGCGGCGAGGTCGACGACGTTGTTGTTGGTCCGCAGCCGCAGCTCGACGAACGGGTGCGTATCGCCGAACTGTTTCAGCCGTGGCATTAGCCAGCCTATGGCAAAGGTGCCGACGACACCGAGCGTCAGCACCTCGTGGAAACGCCCGCCGTCGAACTGCTTGAGCACCGTCTCGATGCGGCTGAACGCATCGCTCAGCACGGGCAGCAGCGCGCGCCCCTCGTCGGTGAGCCCGAGCCCGCGCGGCAGCCGCGTGAACAGTGTGCAGCCGAGCCGTTCCTCGAGCGAGCGCACCTGCTGGCTGACCGCGGCCTGGGTCACGCTCAGCTCGAGGCCGGCGCGCGTGAAGTTCAGGTGGCGCGCGGACGATTCGAACGCGCGCAGCGCATTGAGCGGAAGATGAGGGCGGAGCTTGGTCATAAGATTTTCTTTTGTCAGCGCTCAATTATCGTTGCTTGTCAGGCAACCGTAAAGTCCCGATAGTGCTGTCTCGGCGGCCGGCCGTTTTCAACACCATTTCGCGTCCATTCCATCACGAGACAACCGACATGACCTACTCATCGAAACGTCGAACCCTGTTGCTGGCCGCCGCGACGGCGCCGCTCGCCCTGACCGTCGCGGCGTGCGCGTCGTCGCAGGCCGCAGCGCCGGACGAGGCTGCGATGCCGGACATCGCAGCCGCGGCGACGCTCGCCCATCTCGAACGCGACGCGGGCGGCCGTCTCGGCGTGTGCGCGATCGACACCGCGAGCGGCCGGCGCGTGGAGCATCGCGCCGCCGAACGCTTCCCGTTCTGCAGCACGTTCAAGGCGATGCTGAGTGCGGCGGTGCTCGCGCAGAGCGTCGCGCGTCCGGGATTGCTGCAACAGCGCGTGACGTACGGAAAGCCCGATCTCGTCAACTATTCGCCGGTGACGGAGAAGCATGTCGGCGCGGGCATGACGGTCGCCGAACTGTGCGAGGCCACGATCCAGTACAGCGACAACTCGGCCGCGAACCTGCTGATGAAGCTGATCGGCGGCCCGTCGGCGGTGACCGCATATGCGCGCTCGATCGGTGACGACACGTTCCGGCTCGATCGATGGGAGACCGAACTGAATACCGCACTGCCGGGCGACCTGCGCGACACGACGACGCCGGCCGCGATGGCCGCGAGCATGCGCGTGCTGGCGCTCGGCGATGCGCTGCCGGCCGCGCAGCGTGCGCAGCTCGTCACGTGGCTGCGCGGCAACAAGGTCGGCGACAAGCGGATTCGTGCGGGCGTGCCGGCCGGGTGGACGGTCGGCGACAAGACGGGCACCGGCGACTACGGGACGACGAACGACGCGGGCGTCGTGTGGGCGCCGTCGCGTGCGCCGATCGTGCTGGCCGTGTATTACACGCAGGCGCGTGCCGATGCGCGGGCGAAGGACGATGTGATCGCCGACGTCGCGCGCGTCGTGGTTGCGGCATTCGGTTGAGCAGGGCGGTGCGGCGTGCGCGACGGGATGCGCATGCACGCCGTGCCGCAGTCGTGACCCGCGCGATCAAACGTTGTGCGATCAACGACTTAGGTCGCACATGCTCAGGATATCCACATACTTGCCAACAAAAATTGTGGACAAGCCCGCGGGCGGCCGCGTTCGTCGTGACGCGCGCCGTCGTGCCGCGTTTGAAGCGGTGCGGACAAAGTCTTACGGATCAAGCGGTTGGCCTCGGTATGCGCAGGCTATCCACACGCTTGCCAACAAAATCTGTGGACAAAGCGGGTACGCCGGCGCGGCAGGCTGCCCGTCACGCGTCGAGGCGATGCACGAGCGGCGATTTGCCGGCCGCGTGCCGTATTCGAAGCGGTGCGGACAAAGTCTTACGGATCAAGCGCTTGGTCGCGGTATGCGCAGGCTATCCACATGCTTGCCAACAAAATCTGTGGACAAGCCCTAGCGTCCGCCGTCGCGGCGTTCAGCCTTGCCGATCGTCGACGGCGGGCCAGCGCGCGAACGCGAACACCCACAACATGATGAAGTTCAGGACCGGGACGAACATCGCCAGGATCCACCAGCCCGAATGCCCGGTGCGCCGGACGATGCGGACATACGGATAGACGACGACGGCGACAAGCACGAGCGAGACGAGCAACTGCCACGCGGTGAAGTGTTCCATGGCCTTCCTCGGAGTGATGTGTCGTGGTGCGGCGCCGGCGGAGCGGCCGGCACGTTGCGCCGACGCGCGAAGCCGACGATGCGCGGCCGCGTGCGGCTCGCGTGATCTTGACGCTTGGCATGCGCGGGCGTCAAGGCGCGGGCGGTGCGTTGCTGTTGCGCCGGATCATTCCGTATTCGTTCATGCTCGAGCCGCATGTTGCCGAAATGACGACGCAGCGCATGAACCGTTGGCCGATCAACGGGTTAGCGCATGCTTGCGCAGGATATCCACAAGCTTGCCAACAAAATCTGTGGGTAAGTGGCGCGGCGCATGGCCAGCACGCGTGCGGCGATCGAGACGTGCATCGCCGTGGCGTCGTGATGCGAAGTGCGGCGAAGCGGTGCGCGCGAATGCCATCGCACGCGCCTCGTCTGCATCACGCGTGCCAAAGTCCATCGGATCAAGGGTTTAGCGTTGCGGTGCGCAGGATATCCACAAGCTTGCCAACATTTTCTGTGGAGAACTGCGCGTTCGCGATCTGCGGGCACGATACCGACCGATGCCACGGGTTGCCTCGATTCGCGCGGGAGCTCACGCGGTGCAAATACCGGCCACGCCGACTTTCTGGGGATCCAGCGTGAACACGTTGACGAGGACGACGGGCTCCGCGTCGACGGCGATCTGTTGCTGGATCGGAAAGGCCGGATCCATCGGCTTGAACTGAGGCATGGGAACCTCCTGTGGTTCATGGGTCAATCGAGCGATCACGCGCGGCCATCCTGGCCATGCGCGCTGGACATCGCCGACAGCACGCGAATCGCCGCATCCAGGTCGGCCGAACTGAAGTCGCCGGCGATGTCGCGAACGTGCTGTTGCCATTGCCCGACCACGGCCTGATAGGCCGCATCGCCGCGAGGGGTCAGCGCATACAGCGGCGAGCGCTTGTGCGCCGGGTTCGGCAGCGACCGGACCAGCCCTTCGTCGACCAGCACGTTGATCTGTTTCAGCACGGCCTGCCGGGTGATGCCCATCGCGTCGGCGATCTGCGGGATGTTCGGGGCTTCCGGCGCCATCGAGATCGCGCCCAGCACTTGCCAGCGCGCACTGGTCAAGCCGTGCGGCCCGGCAAAGGCGTTGCCCCATTCGATCAGCAGGCCGTTCAAGCGGAATACGGACAGCGCGACGGCGGTCAACTTTTCGGATTTCGTCATATTCGATCCGCGTGATGAATTGACAACTGCTTTACGTAAACGACAACTGGTTGTCGAATGTGCGTATATTCGCGACCGCGTGGCGCATTTGCCGCGCACGCGTGACAAACCCTTTCCGATCAATGGCTTGGTGCCGTTAGTGGAAGGTTGTCCACAAGCTTGCCAACATAATCTGTGGAAAAGCCGCCCGTCACGCGCGCATCAGACTGGTGCAGGGAAGCGCACCGTGACGGTCAGCCCGCGCCCGCCGCGCGTGGTGCCGAGCGCGACCGTCGCGCGATGCTGTTCGGCGATCCGCTTGACGATCGACAGCCCGAGCCCGCTGCCCGACGACGTGGCCGCCTGCGCGCCCTCGCCGCGATAGAAGCGTTCCCACACGTCGGTGCGCTCGGCTTCCGGGATCCCGGGGCCGTCGTCGGCGACTTCGAGCACGGGCGTCGTGCCGTCGATGCGCGCGGACACGTCGACGCGCGCGCCGTCGCCCGCATAGCGGATCGCGTTGTCGACGAGGTTGTTCAGCAGCACGCGCAGCGTGTCGGTATTGCCCGCGGCGATCACGGGTGCTGCGACGATCGCGCCGAGATCGATCCGGTGCGCGTCGGCGACGCGCGCGCGGTCCGCGACCACCGACCGGCACAGCGCGGCGAGATCGACGGGCGCTGACGCGGACGTGGCCGCTTGCGCATCGGGTTCGAGGCGCGCGAGCGTCAGCAGCTGTTCGGCGAGGTGGCCGAGGCGCGTCGTGCCCGCATGGATCTGCGCGAGAATGCGCTCGCGCTCGTCGTCGGTCGCCGCGCGCCGCAGCAATTGCGACTGAATCGACAGCCCCATGATCGGCGTGCGCAACTCGTGCGCGGCATCGGCGATGAAGTGCCGCTGCAGCGTGAACGAGCGGTCGAGCCGCGCGAGCAGATCGTTGATCGCTTCGGCGAGCGGACGGACCTCGTTCGGCATCGATGCGACATCGACCGGTTCGAGATTGTTCGCATTCCTTCTCTTCAGGCCGGATGCGATCGTGCGCAGCGGCCGCAGCCCCGCGCCGATGCCGAACCACAGGCCGATCGCCAGCACCGGCAGCATCGAGAACACCGGCCACAGCAGGTGCACGGCGATGCCCGCAATCGCTTCCCATCGTGCGTGACGCGCCTGCGCGAGCCGGATCGTCGTGCCGCCGCGCTCGGTCACGTAGGTGCGCCACGGCTGGCCGCCGACGTCGATGCTCGCGATGCCCGTCTGCGCGGGCGGCGGCAGCGTCGAATCGCGGTCGGTCGAATACACGAGCGTGCCGTTGCGCCAGACCTGCAGCAGCACGGCATCGGGATCGCTCGCCTCGAAGCCGTGCTTGCCGTTGGCGCGGTTGCTGAACGACAGTTCGCCGTTCGGGCCGACGACGATCTGTTTCGACATGCTGCGCATCTGGTCGTCGAGCAGGTCGTCGAGTTCGCGCAGCGCGCCCCAGTAGGTGCCCGCGCTCGCGACCAGGCCGATCACGCACGCGGCCGGCAGCAGCCACATCAGCAGGCGCCGCCGCAGCGACGCGCTGCGCCAGCGCTCGATCGCGCGTTGCACGCGCATCATGCGCCGTCACCGATCCGGTAGCCTACGCCGCGCACCGTGCGGATCATGTCGTGGCCGAGCTTCTTGCGCAGGTTGTGGATGTGTACCTGCACCGCGTTGCTTTCGATTTCCTCGCCCCAGCTGTACAGCCGCTCCTCGAACTGCTCGCGCGAAATCACCGCGCCCGGCTCGCGCATCAGCTCGTGCAGCAGCACGAACTCCTTCGGCGACAGCGGCACTTCTTCGTCGTCGAGCCAGACGAGGTGCTTGACGGGATCGAGCCGCAGCGGGCCGATCGCGAGCGTCGTCTGCGCACGGCCCGCATGGCGGCGGTTGACCGCGCGGATGCGGGCGAGCAGTTCGTCGAGCGCGAACGGCTTGACGAGATAGTCGTCCGCGCCGCTGTCGAGGCCCGCGATGCGGTCCGGCACGCCGTCGCGCGCGGTGATGATGATTGCAGGCAGGGTTTCGTCGCGGCGGCGCAGCGCGGCGAGCACCGACAGGCCGTCGCGGTTCGGCAGCCCGAGATCGAGCAGCAGCAGGCCGTAGCCGGTCGAGCGCAGCGCGAGCGACGCGGCGTCGCCGTCCTTCACCCAGTCGACCGCGAAACCTTCCTGTTTGAGGCCCTGTTCGAGCCCGCTGCCGATCAGCGGATCGTCCTCGACGAGCAGTACGCGCATGGATTCCTGTCTCTTCAGCAGGGCGCCGCGGCGCCCGGGGTTCCCATGATAAGCGCACGCATCTTAGGCCGAGCTTAAATGCGGGCGCCGCGTGGCGGGCTTTCGACCCCGCCCGATGCGGCACCGTGTCGCCTCGGCGCGACCTTCAGGTTTGCTTAATCTTACGGTCCGTAATCTGGTGCCGTCGCGTTCAACGGAGCGCGGCGTCACATCGAAGAAGAGGAACGACATCATGAAACACCTGGCCAGAATCCTGACGGTCGCGCTCGCCACGCTGCCTGCCGCCGTCTACGCTCAATACACGGGGCCGTCCGTGCTGACGACGACAACCGTGAAGGAACTGCTCGCGAACGGCAAGGACGACCAGCACGTGCAATTGCAGGGCCGCATCGTCAAGCATGCCGGCGGCGAGGACTACGAGTTCGCCGACGCGACCGGCACGATCCGCGTCGAGATCGACAACAAGCTGTGGGCGGCCGGCCAGCCCGTCAGCGACAAGAGCGAAGTGAAGCTGACCGGCGAATTCGAGCGCAAGTGGTCGGGCAAGGTGAAGGTCGACGCCGACCACGTCGAAGTGCTGCACTGACCGGTGCGTGCGGGGCCGGTGATACCATGAACGACCGGTTCCCGTTCCCACCAAGATGGCCGCCAATTTCGACGAACTCGCGTCCCGGATCCGGGCGCAATTTTCCGAGCTGAGCCCGCAATTCCAGGCGGGCGCCGCATTCCTGCTCGATCATCCCGACGAGGTCGCCACCGCGTCGATGCGCAAGGTCGCGCAGCGTGCGCAGGTGCAGCCTGCGTCGCTCGTGCGGCTCGCGCAGCAATTCGGTTTCCCCGGCTGGAACGAGCTGCGCGACCTGTGCGTCGCGCGTGTGCGCACGCGCCCCGAGCCGCTCACGCAGCGTGCGCGCTCGCTCGTGCGGCCCGACGCGAAGGCGTCGCTCGCGCACGATCTGCTCGCCGCGCAGCAGCACAACCTGTCGGCCACCGCCGCGCAGAACGAGCACGCGCTCGCGGATGCGGCCAGGCTGATTCGCAAGGCGTCGCACGTGCATGTCGCGGGGTTCCGCTCGTGTTATCCGGTCGCGTTCGGTTTCGTGTACGGCTACCGGCTGTTCCGTCCGACCGTGTCGCTGCTCAACGGCGTCGCCGGTTCGCTCGAAATGGAGCTGCGGACGATCGCGAAGCAGAGCGTGACCGTGGTCGTCAGCTTCGCGCCGTATTCGGCGGAAGCGACGCGCGTTGCGCAGGCCGCGAAGGCGCAGGGCAGCCGGATCGTCGCGATCACCGACAGCGCGGTGTCGCCGATCGCGCTGCACGCGGACGCGCAACTGATCTTCACGCACGACAGCCCGTCGTTCTTTCCGTCGCTGGTGGCCGCGCATGCGATGGCCGAGGCGCTGGTCGCGCAGTTGCTCGCGCTCGAAGGCAGCGATGCGATCGCCGCGCTCGAGCGCACCGAAGCCGAATTGCACGCGAAGGGCGCTTACGTCGTCTGACGCGGCACGTGCGGCTTCGGCCGTCCGTCATTCACGGTTCAACCCGACTTCAACCCGACGCAACCGATGACGTTCACATACGAGGTGACGGACGCGGGCGATGCGAACGCGCGCAAGCAGATCGTCGCGCCGCTCGTCCGCTTCAACGAACGCCAGGCCGGCCCGGCCGACTTCCGTCCGCTGGCCGTGCTCGCGACCGATGCGCAAGGCGCGGTGGTCGGCGGCCTGTGGGGCGGCACGGCGTTCGGCTGGCTGCACGTCGACCTGCTCGTGGTGCCCGAGGAAGCGCGCGGTCGGGGCGCAGGCACGCGCATCATGGATCTGGCCGAAGCGGAGGCCGTCGCGCGCGGATGTCACAGTGCATGGCTCGATACGTTCGATTTCCAGGCGCGGCCTTTCTACGAGAAGCGCGGCTATGTCCGCTTTGGCGAACTGCCGGATTATCCGGTCGGGCACACGCGCATTTTCCTGACGAAGAAACTCGCGGGTTGAGCGGCGACGCCGCATGCAGGCGACGCGCGGCACGGTTGACGATGCCGCCGGCTGTCGCCTAGCATACCGGTCAGTGATGCAGGTCGCTTCCGGGTCCGCGGAAAGGGTTGAACCCACCTGTCGCAGCAAATCCAGTCTTCCCCTGTCCTTTGTGCTGGCGGTATTGCGGACCTTCGGCCATTTCTGCACGAGGATCCGCATGAACAAGCTGCCTCCCAAGGCCAATCCCGATCATCTGAAAAAGCAGGCCAAGGCATTGTTGCGCCTGTACCGGCAGGGCGACGCGCAGGCCATCGCACGCTTTGTCCGGTTTCTTCCCGCCGCCGCAAACCGCACGCACGACGAAGCGATCGCGCTCGGGTTGCGCCTGCACGACGCGCAGTCGTGCATTGCCCGCGAGTACGGCTTCGCGTCGTGGGACGATCTCGGCGTGTTCGTTGAAACGCAGGCGCTCGCGCGGCAACAGCGATCGCTGCTGATCCGGCGCTGGCTCGGCCTCGCATACGGCGGCGACGTGACCGGCAGTTTCGACACGGCCCGGCCGCGTGTCGCCGCGCAACTGCTGCGCGACCAGCCCGATCTTGTTTCGGAATATCTGACCATCGCGTGCGCGGCGGGCGATCTCGACACCGTGAAGGCTGCCCTGGCTGCCGATCCCGGATGGATCGCGCGCGCCGGCGGCGCGCTGAACCTGCCGCCGCTCGTCGCCGTCACGCATTCGCGGCTCGGGCAGATGCCCGAGTTTGCCGCGAGGCTGCGCGCCTGCATGCGTCATCTGCTCGATGCCGGCGCCGACCCCAACCAGCGGATCGGCAACCGGTTTCCGCCGGCCTCACTCGCCGCGCCTGACGAGTCGGGCCCGCTGTCGGCGCTGTACGGTGCCGCGGGCGTCAATCGCGATCCGGTTCTCACGGCGATGCTGCTGGAAGCCGGCGCCGACCCGAACGACGGCGAATCGCTGTATCACTCGCTGGAGAACCCGGCGTGCACGCGCCTGCTGCTCGAACACGGCGCGCGGGTGAGCGGGACGAATGCGTTGCGGCGGGCGCTCGACATGCGCGACGCTGCCGCGCTCGAATTGCTGCTCGCGCATGGCGGCGACCCGAACGAACCGGCCGGAGAGGGGCCGACGAATAGGTGGGGCGCGCCGTTGTTGCGGGCGATTGCCGTGCGCTGCCCGGCGAGCCATGTCGCCGCGCTGCTGGCGGCCGGCGCCGATCCCGGCGCGCGGACGGTAGCGGGCGTCAGTGCGTACCGGCTGGCCATGCAGACCGGGTTGTCCGATGTCGCAGCGTTGTTGCGCGCGGCCGGCGCGGAAGAGGCGCTCGGCGCGGCAGACGCGTTCGTGGCGGCCTGTGCGCGTGCCGACGCCGACGACGCACGGCGCATCCAGGCGCGGCATCCCGACTTGCCCGGTGCGCTGCCCGAGGACCGGCTGCGGCTGTTGCCGGACGCCGCCGCATGGGGCTCGGGCGACGCGGTGAAGGTCATGGTCGAACTGGGCTGGCCGGTGGCCGCGCGCGGCGGCGACTGGGACGCGAGCGCGCTGAACCACGCGGTGTTCCGCGGCGATGCCGATCTGCTGACGTTCCTGCTCGCGCACGGCGCAAGCTGGCGCGAGACGCACGGGTTCGGGAGCGACGCGCTCGGCGTGTTGTCGTGGGCGTCCGTCAACGAACCGGAGGGCGTCGGCCATCCCGACTGGGAAGCCTGCGCGCGCGTGCTGATCGCGTACGGCGTGCCGCAAGCGGTGCGCGACCCGTCGAATCCGGACCGCGTGCTGATCGACGGTCGCGCGATGCGGTTCTCCGAGGCCGTCACCGACGCGTTGCTCGGCATCGACGGCGGGCAGTCCGCATCGACATGAACGAAGGCGGGAGGGCAGCGGTGCCTACCCGCTCGCTGCCGGCTGTCGGCGCGTCGCCGACTTTTTCCTGTCGCACGGCGACATTTCGGCCATCGCTGAAACGTCGAGCGCGCGGCCGGCGTAAGCTCACCCGTCAACACCTTCCGGGAGTCCGCGATGACCCGTTCCGACCTTCAGGCCCGCCAAGCAGAAATTTTCCGCACGCTGCACACGCGCCCCGGCGCCTTCATCATTCCGAACCCGTGGGACGCCGGCACCGCCCGCTTGCTCGCGATGGCCGGTTTCGAGGCGCTCGCCACCACGAGTGCCGGCTACGCATTTTCGAAAGGGCGGCCCGACAACGCGATCGACCGCGACGCGATGCTCGATCACATCGCCGATCTCGTCGCCGCGGGCGGTCTGCCGGTGAGCGCCGATCTCGAGAACGGTTTCGGCGACGCGCCCGACACGGTGGCCGAAACGATCCGGCTGGCGGCCGAGGCCGGCGCGGTCGGCGGTTCGATCGAGGATGCGACGGGCCGCGCCGATGCGCCGATCTACGCGCGCGACGCGGCAGTCGAGCGCATCGCGGCGGCCGTCGACGCGGCGCGCGCGCTGCCGTTTCCGTTCACGCTGACCGCGCGTTGCGAAAACTACCTGCACGGCCGTCGCGACCTCGCCGACACGATCGCGCGGCTCGTCGCCTATCGCGACGCGGGCGCCGACGTGCTGTATGCGCCGGGCATCACCGACGCCGCCGAGATCGCGGCGGTGACGCAGGCGGTCGGCGCGCCAGTCAACGTCGTGATGGGGCTGCAGGGCGGGTTGCTGAGCCTCGCCGAGCTGGCGGCGCTCGGCGTGAAGCGCGTCAGCGTCGGCGGCGCGCTGGCGCGGGCCGCGCTCGGCGCGTTCCTGCGCGCCGCGACGGAGATGGCGCGCGACGGCACGTTCACGTTCACCCAGGCGGCCGTGCCGGGGCGCGATATCAATCGCTGGTTTGCGGCGCCCGATAATTCGCCGGTTTCATTCGGGGAATGATCACAAGTAAAACGTGGGATCGTTTCCAGTCGAAGCATTGATTGACAATAATCAACCGATTTCGCGTCGGGTTTAAAGGCCGATGACGACGCGAAAATCATCATTTATTCTCCGCATTCCGCCCGTTCGACCGGATTTAGCACGCAAGCCGCGCCGAATCTGGCGGTCAGCCTTCCGCGGCGTGCGCCGATACCGCGCATTGTTGCATTTTTACAATCAGCGAATTTTCGTACGCGGGAGTTGCCGTTTATTTTTTTGATTGTTAATCTGCGGCAAATTCAAACGACCGGTTGTGCGGGCCGCCGGGAATATCAATATATTCAATATATAAAAAATCGAGAGAGCGATGACGATCCGAGAAAATCAGCGCGTCAGGTTTCGCGTCGGCGATGTCGTGACGCTGAAAACGGGCGGGCCGCGCATGACCGTCACCTATGCCGGGCCGGTCGTGTTCGACGACGCCGACTGGCTCATCTGCCAGTGGTTCGACGAAAACGGCGAGTTCCGGCAGGAAATGTTCCATCACGACACGGTGGTGCTCGAGCCGCGCGCGATTTCGGCCGGGCGCGTCCGGATGCGCATGCAGTCGCAACGCTACCGATCGGCTGCCTGAAGCCGGCCTGCCGTTGCGATGCTGCAATGCATGCGATACGCAGCGCCGGCGCGACGACATTTCACGCGAGCCCGAAACATGCGGCAGCGCACTGCGCCGATACTGCTCGCATGAACCCGAACCCGACCGATCCCATTGCCGCGGTGACGCACCGCGATCCCTATCCCTACTATGCGGCGCTCGTCGACGGGCCGCCGCTCGCATTCGACGCCGTGCTCGGCCTGTGGGTCGCGAGCCGCGCGGCGGCCGTGACGGCCGTGCTCGGCCATCCGGCCTGCCGCGTGCGTCCGCTGGACGCGCCCGTGCCGCCCGCGCTGCGCGGCACGACGGCCGGCGCGCTGTTCGGCGAACTGGTGCGCATGAACGACGGCGCGTTGCGGCACGACGTGCCGAAGCAGGCGCTGCGCACGGCATTCGCGCCGATCGACACCGGTGCGCTGCGTGACCGTGCCGCGCAGCTTGCCGCGCGGCGGCTGCCGGCGCCGGGCGATGCCGACGCGCTGAATGCGTGGTGCATGACGGTGCCCGTCTGCGCGGTCGCCGATCTGCTCGGCTTCGACGAGACGCAGCTCGACGACATCGCGGCGCGGGTCGTCGACTTCGTCGCCGCGCTGTCGCCGCTGTCGGACGCGGCCGCGCTGGCCCGCGCGAGCGACGGCGCGCGGCAACTGCTCGAGCGGATGACCGAGCGCGTCGCGCAGACGCACGCGCACGACGGCACGCTCGTCGCTGCGGTGCAGCAAGCGGCCCGCGCGTCGGGCTGGCAGGCGAGCGGCGCGCTGGTCGCGAATCTCGTCGGGTTGTTGTCGCAGACCTGCGAGGCGACGGCCGCGTGGCTCGGCAACACGCTGGCGGCATGGAACGGGGAAGCGGAAACCGTGCGCGACGCACCGGACGACGTCGCGCTCGACGCGTTCGTCGCCGAAGTCGGGCGCTTCGATGCGCCGGTGCAGAACACGCGCCGCTTCGTCGCGTCGCGCACGACGATCGAGGGCGTGACCGTCGAAGCCGGCGACGCGATCCTCGTCGTGCTCGCTGCGGCGAACCGCGACCCGGTCGTGCATCGCGATCCGCACCGGTTGATGCCCGGCCGTGCCGCCGGGCCGAATTTCGGCTTCGGCACGGGGCCGCATGGGTGCCCGGGCGAGCGGATCGCGCGGGCGGTGACGGCGGGGGCGTTCGCGGCGTGGTTGCGCGCGGGCGGCTGGCCGCCGCGCGACGGGCTGACGTGGAATTACCGCGCGTCGACCAACGTCAGAATGCCGAAGTTCGACGTGGCACGGTGAAGGGGAAAGAGGGACCTAGCGGCAGCCTTGCTTCTCCGCCCATTGCTCCTGGGCGGCGACGCGGCGCTGCACGCGTTCGACGAGGCCGGTCGAGAAGGTCCGCATGCTGATGCCGCGGCGCTTCGCGAGGATCGTTTGCGCGACATCGGTGCGCGGGTTCGGCTGGCACGCCCAGTACAGCGTCATCAGCCAGCCGATGCCGGTCCACCCGAACAGCGCGTTGAACATCGCGATCGTCAGCTTGTCGTGCCGGCCGCGCCGGTCGGCAATGACGGCCGGCAGGAAATAGAGCGCGATCGCGACGACCGAACCGGCCACTTGAATCAGGACTGCATCATTCATTGTGCTGCTCCGTCCGAACTGCAATGTGGCCGATTGTCGCGCTTTTTCCGTTTGTGTGCCGGCAATTGATTGTTGCGTTTTTAATAACGATCAGCGGACTTCGGCGTCCGCTGGCTGCAGTTCGTTGCTCAACGCGAAACCTTCGTCGAGCCAGCCCGTCACGCCGCCGATCATCAGCTTGACGGGGCGGCCGAGGCGCGCGAGTTCGATCGCCGCGCGCGCGGCGCCGTTGCAGTGCGGGCCCGCGCAGTAGACGACGAACAGCGTGCCGGCCGGATAACCGGCGAGCTTGCCCGCGACGATCTTGCGACGCGGCAGGTTGCGTGCGCCGGGCACGTGGCCGGCGGCGAACTGGTCGGGGCCGCGTACGTCGAGCAGCACGAAATCGGGCGAACCGGACGCGAGCGCGTCATGCACGTCCCAGCAATCGGTCTCGAATCGCAGCGATGCCTCGAAATGCGCGAGGGCGGCGGGGCTGTCGGCGGCGGGCACGTCGGTGACGAAGGACATGGGCAGGCTCTCCTGGATGAACGGGCGCGGAATGCGCCGGGATGGAGGGCAGTATCGCGGTTCGGCGCGGTTCGCGGCAGTGGCGCGATCGACAAGTTCCGGTAACATCGCGCCATGCACAATCATCTCGTCGTCGCGCTCGCCTACGATCGCCTCTGCACGTTCGAATTCGGATGCGTGGTCGAACTGTTCGCACTCGAACGCCCCGAACTCGGGGTCGACTGGTATCGCTTCGCGGTGTGCGCGAGCGAGCCGGGGCCCGTGCGCGCGGCGGGCGGCATCACGGTCGCCGCGCCGTACCGGCTCGCGACGCTCGATCGCGCGGACACCATCGTGATTCCCGGCTGGCGCGATCCGGACGAACTGCCGCCGGAGCCGCTGCTGAAGAAGCTGCGGGCCGCGCATCGGCGCGGCGCGCGGCTCTGTTCGATCTGTTCGGGCGTGTTCGTGCTGGCGGCGGCCGGCGTGCTCGACGGGCTCACCGTGACGACGCACTGGCGTTACGCGCAGCGCCTGCAGGCGCGTTACCCGGCGCTGCGCGTGAATCCCGATGCGCTGTACGTCGACGAAGGGCAGATCGTTACGTCGGCCGGTTCGGCGGCGGGGCTCGACATGCTGCTGCATCTGGTGCGCCGCGATCACGGCGGCGCCATCGCGAACCGTGTCGCGCAACGCCTCGTGCTGCCGCCGCATCGCGACGGCGGCCAGGCGCAGTTCGTGCCGCGTCCGGTCGCGCCGGGCGGCAGCGACCGGCTCGCGAAGCTGATCGACTGGATGCGCGCGCACGCGGCCGAGCCGCACACGCTCGCGTCGCTCGCCGCGCAGGCCGCGATGAGCACGCGTACGCTGCAGCGGCAGTTCGCGGATGCGACGGGAATGTCGCCGCTCGCGTGGCTGATCCGCGAACGCGTGAACGTCGCGAAGGACATGCTCGAAGCGCAACCCGCGCTGCCGCTCGCGCAGGTCGCGGCGCGCGCGGGGTTCGGCTCCGAGGAATCATTGCGCCGGCATTTCCGGCGCGTCGCGGCGACGAGCCCGGCCGCGTACCGGCGCGGGATGGATCGCGGCGGAAGATAGCGGGCGCCCGACCGAGCACGCTCGGCGCGTGTTCGTATCGCGCCTGGCTTGCCGGATCCACGCGATCAGGTAAACACCGTCCTCGACTTCGTCGCCGTGCGTGTCGTGCGCGAAGCCGGAGAAGCACAAGTCATACTGGGGTGCATTGGAAGTGCGCCGCCGGCGCGCGCGACAACAATTTTTTCCGAAGGGGGATTTCAATGACGATGCTGCCTTCCCGTTTGCCGCTGATCCAGGCCCCGATGGTTGGTTCGCTGAGTCCGCTCGCGATCGCGGTGTGCGAAGCCGGCGGGCTCGGTTCGCTCGCGTGCGCGGCGCTCGGCCCGCAGCAACTGCGCGACGAGATCGCGGCGATCCGGGCGCGTACGCCCGCGCCGTTCAACGTGAACTTCTTCTGCCACACGCCGCCGATGCCCGACGCGGAGGTCGACGCGCGCTGGCGCGCATCGCTCGCCGGCTACTACGCGGAAGCCGGGCTCGATCCGGCCGACGTGAAGAGCGGCCCAGGCCGCGCGCCGTTCGACGATGCGATGTGCGCGGTCGTCGAGGAGTTGCGGCCGGCCGTCGTGAGCTTCCATTTCGGGCTGCCGGACGACATGCTGCTCGACCGCGTGCGGCGTACCGGCGCGCTGGTCGTTTCGTCCGCAACGACAGTCGAGGAAGCGCGCTGGCTCGATGCGCGCGGCGTCGACGCGATCGTCGCGCAGGGCGCGGAGGCTGGCGGCCATCGCGGGATGTTCCTGACCGACGACATCCACGCGCAACCGGGCCTGTTCGCGTTGCTGCCGCAGATCGTCGACGCGGTGCGCGCGCCGGTGATCGCGGCCGGCGCGATCGCCGACGGGCGGTGCATCGCGGCCGCGTTCGCGCTCGGCGCGCGTGCGGTGCAGATCGGCACCGGCTTCCTGCTGACACCGCAGGCCGGCCGCTCGGCGCAGCATCGCGCGGCGATACGTGCCGCGCGCGACGACGGCACGCGCATGACCAACCTGTACACGGGCCGCCCCGCGCGCGGGCTGCTGACGCGCTTCATGCGCGAGCAGGGGCCGATGAGCGCGCTCGCACCCGCGTTCCCGCTCGCGACGGCCGCGGTCGATCCGCTGCGCGGTGCGTTCGAGCGGTAGGGCCGCGATGATTTCTCGCTGCTGTGGTCGGGCGAGGCCGCGGCGCTCGCGCGCGAAGAGGATGCCGGCGAACTGACGCGGCGCCTGTGGGACGACGCGCTCGCATGCGCGGCGGGGCTGCGCGACGCGTTCCCGCAGGCCATCTGAACGCACGTGGAAGGGGCGCGGACGGCGGATCAACGGCGTATGATCTGGATTTTCGTCAGCCCGATCCAGGCCCCCACCATGACCTCCGTCGACACTACCCCCGTCCTCGACCATGACAAGCTCGTTACCTTCATCGAGCGCAAGTGGAACGATGAAATCCTCCACGCACTGACCGACTACATCGCGATCCCCGCGAAGAGCCCCGCGTTCGATCCCGACTGGGAGAAGCGCGGTTATCTCGAGCGCGTCGTCACCGATGCCGCGCAGTGGGCCGAACGCCAGCCCGTGAAGGGCCTGAAGCTCGAGATCGTGCGCTTGCCGGGCCGCACGCCGGTGATCTTCTTCGAATCGCCGGCCACGCGCTCGGGCAGTACCGACACGATCCTGCTGTACGGCCACCTCGACAAGCAGCCCGAATTCGACGGCTGGCGCGCGGACCTCGGCCCGTGGACGCCGAAGTTCGAGAACGGCAAGCTTTACGGCCGCGGCGGCGCGGACGACGGTTATGCGATCTACGCGAGCCTCGCGGCGCTCGGCGCGCTCGACGAGCAGGGCATCGAACGGCCGCGCTGCGTCGGCCTGATCGAGACCTGCGAGGAATCGGGCAGCTACGACCTGCTGCCGTATGTCGACGCGCTGCGCGGCCGGCTCGGCCAGGTGTCGCTCGTGGTGTGTCTCGATTCGGGCGCCGGCAACTACGACCAGATGTGGCTCACCACGTCGCTGCGCGGGCTCGTGTCCGGCGACCTGCAGGTCGAGGTGCTGGAAGAAGGCATCCACTCGGGCGTCTACGGCGGCATCGCGCCGTCGAGCTTCCGCGTGATGCGCCAGTTGTTCGAGCGTCTCGAGGACGCGAAGAACGGCAACCTGCTGCCGGGCGTGTTCCATTGCGAGATCCCGTCGAGCCGCGTGCGCGAAGCCGACGCGGCCGCCGCGATCCTCGGCGATGCTGTATGGAAGGGGCTGCCGTGGGCGTGCGGCGCGGACGGCAAGCCGGTGCTGCCGACCACGACCGATCCGCGCGAGGCGCTGCTGAATTCGACGTGGCGTCCGTCGCTGTCGGTGACGGGCGCGGCCGGCATGCCGGCGCTCGCCGATGCGGGCAACGTGCTGCGTCCGCGCACCGCGTTCAAGCTGTCGCTGCGCCTGCCGCCGCTCGTCGACGCCGCGCAGGCCGTGCAGCAGCTGAAGGAACTGCTCGAACTCGATCCGCCGTACAACGCGAAGGTCACGTTCAAGCCGGACGCGGGCGCCGCGACGGGCTGGAGCGCGCCGGATCTCGCGCCGTGGCTCGCGTCGTCGCTCGACGCCGCGTCGCGCCGCCATTTCGGCGCGGACTGCGCGTACATGGGCCTCGGCGGCACGATCCCGCTGATGAACGTGCTGCAGGAAGGCTTCCCGTCCGCGCAGTTCATGGTGTGCGGCGTGCTCGGGCCGAAGTCGAACGCGCACGGGCCGAACGAGTTCCTGCACGTGCCGTACGCGAAGAAGCTGACCGCGGCGGTCGCCGACGTGATCGCGACCGCGCGTTGATCGTCGCGGCCGTTCGATGTCCCGATTGCCCAACCCGATCCGACCTGACGGAACCCTGCCGATGACCGCACTGCCGACGCCCGATACCGAACCGCTGCGCATGCGCGCCGAACCGCTGCATGCATTCGTCGCGGCACTCTGGGAACGGGCCGGCAGCAGCGAGCGCGAAGCGCGGCTCGTCGCCGATCATCTGGTCGGCGCGAATCTCGCGGGCCACGATTCGCACGGGATCGGGATGATCCCGAACTACGTCGCGTCGTGGCGGGAAGGGCAGTTGCAGCTGAACGGGCACGCGTCGATCGTCCGCGACGGCGGCGCGGTGCTGACGATCGACGGCGGGCGCGGTTTCGGCCAGGTGATCGCGTTCGAGGCGATGGTCGAGGGAATCGAGCGCGCGCGGCGCATGGGCATCTGCGCGATCGGGCTGCGCGACGTGCATCACCTCGGCCGCATCGGGCACTGGGCCGAGCAGTGCGCGCGCTCGGGGCTCGTGTCGTTCCATTTCGTCAACGTGCCGGGCGACCTGCTGGTCGCGCCGCTGCACGGCACCGATCCGCGCTTCGGCACGAATCCGTTCTGCGCCGCGTATCCGCGTGCGGGCCGGCCGCCGCTGCTGCTCGATTTCGCGACGAGCGCGATCGCGTACGGCAAGACGCGCGTCGCGCACAACCAGGGCAAGCGCGTGCCGGCCGGGTCGCTGATCGACCATCGCGGCCAGCCGACCGACGATCCGGCCGTGATGCACGAGCAGCCGTTCGGCGCGCTGCTGCCGTTCGGGCTGCACAAGGGCTATGCGCTCGCGGCGATGTGCGAGATCTTTGGCGGTGCGCTCGTCGGCGGGCATACGACGTACGGCGGCACGCTGCAGAAGACGAGCGCGATCGTGAACGGGATGCTGTCGGTGCTGATCGACCCGAAAGCGTTCGACGCGGCCGATGCCGAGCGCGAAGCCGATGCGTTCGTCGCATGGGCGAAGGCGTCGCCGCAGGCGGGCGATGCGCCGGTGCAGGTGCCCGGCGAGCCGGAAGAGGCGAGCCGCGCCGCGCGCGGCGCCGGCGGCATTCCGGTCGATCGCGCGACGTGGCGGCAGATTCGTAGCAGTGCGGCGGCGGTCGGCTTCGACGACGCGGCGCTCGATGCGTGGACGCAGCGCTGTATCGGCGCCGCTTGATGGACAAGGGCGGCCGATGAGCTGGCAGGCGGACAAGGCGCATGGCGAGGAGATCGCGTACCAGATCGCGAGCCTCGGCCATATCGAAGTCACGCGTTTTTTCAGCGGTGCTGCGCTGCGGCTCGACGGCGTGATGTTCGGCTTCCTGGCGCGCGGGTCGCTGTTCCTGCGTGTGGACGACGTGAACCGTCCGGCGTTCGTCGCGGCGGGGATGGGGCCGTTCTCGTATTCGGGACGCACGCGTACCGTCGCGCTCGAGGGCTACTACGAGACGCCGGCCGACGTGCTCGAGGATGCGGGCGCGCTGTTCGACTGGTGTCGCGGCGCGTATCGCGCGGCACTGCTGGCGGGGCCGCCGAAGCGCAAGGCGAGGGCGGTGACGAAGACGGTATCGAAGACAGCGCCGAAACCCGTGTCGAAACCGACGACGGCGCGGAAATCGAAGTCGGCATCGCCACGGACTGCAAAGCCGTCACCGGAAACGGCACCCAAACCGGCTTCGAAATCGTCACCGACACGTAAGAAATCCTAGTGCCGATCGCGTGAAGCAACGGCTTCGCGATTTCTGCATGCTTCACAACGGCGGCCCCGGCGTTTATGATCGGCGCGGATCGCGCTCGTGCCCGCGCGCGACCCGCGCCGGCCTCGCCGCCGGCTCCGCGAACGGCGCATCGTACGCCGCGCGGCACGCTCCCCCACTCATCATTCCAGACGGAGACAGCCGATGCTCGTCCTGATTCTCGGTTTAGCGATCTTCCTCGGTGTGCACTCGATCCGGATCGTCGCCGACGGCTGGCGCTCCGCGATGATCGCGCGAATCGGCGAGAAAGGCTGGAAGGCCGGCTATGCGGTCGCGTCGATCGTCGGCTTCGTGCTGATCGTCCGCGGTTACGGCATCGCGCGCGAGGGCGCGGCGCTCTTGTGGGTGTCGCCCGTCGGCGTGCGCCACCTCACCGGCATGCTGACCGCAGTCGCGTTCGTGCTGATCGCCGCGTCGTATGTGCCTGCGAACCGCGTCAAGACGCTCGTCGGGCATCCGATGCTGGCCGGCGTGATGGTCTGGGCGGTTGCGCACCTGCTCATGAACGGCACGGTGCACGCGGTCGTGCTGTTCGGCGCGTTCTTCGTGTGGGCGCTCGTCGATTTCGTCGTGTCGCGTACGCGCGATCGCCGCGACGGCGTTCGTTATCCGGCTGGCAAGCTGTCGGGCGACGCGGTGACGATCGTGGCCGGGCTCGTCGTGTGGGCCGTGTTCGCGCTGTTCCTGCATGGCCCGCTGATCGGCGTGCGGCCGTTCGGCTGAACGCCCGCGCCGGCCCGGACCGGCAGCCACGGCAGGAAATCGTCGAGCATCGCGCTGAGCAGGATCGCTTTGTGCCGGGCCGCGGGCGTTGAACCGGAATGACTGCCGCAGCGGCGGCAACGGTGTGCGTGTATCAGATCGGCTTGACGAACAACCCGACGGTGAGCAACGCGCCGATGCAGACGATCCCGATCCGCAGCACGCGTTCGTTCACGCGATGCAGCGCCCACGTGCCGAGCAGCCCGCCGACGATCGCGCCGCCGCCGAGCGCGAGTGCCGCGCCCCAATGCAACTGCGGTGACGTCAGGAACAGCACGACGGCCGATGCGTTCATCACGCCCGCGAGCGCGTTCTTCGTCGACATCGCGTGACGCGGCGACAGGCCGGCCATCGTCAGCGTGGCCATCATCAGGAAGCCGAGCCCGCCGCCGAAGTAGCCGCCGTAGATCGCGATCATGAACTGCGAGATCGCGGCGGGGACGGTACCGAGGTGTGCGGTGCCTTCGCTCGGCTTGCGGAAAAAGCTGCCCCACGCGAACACGATCGTCGCGAACAGCACGAGCCACGGCACGAGGCGCGAGAAGATCGACGAAGGCGTCTTCAGCAATAGCAGCCCGCCGAGCGCGCCGCCGACGACACTGATCGCGAACAGCGCGCGAAACGACAGCTTGCCCGCGCCGCGCACCATGTTTCGGCTCGCCCAGCCCGTCGTGACCTGCGCGGGAAACAGCGCGACCGTCGACGTGATGTTCGCCGCGAGCGGCGACATGCCCGACACGATCAGCGCGGGCAGCGTGACGAACGAACCGCCGCCGGCGAGGGTGTTCTGCAGGCCGGCCCAAAGGCCGGCGAGGATGACGAGGGCGAGCATCGGTGCGGAAACGGGGAGGTGGCTGGGCTCGCTTGCCTGAGGCGGGCAGGCGCGGCGGACGCAAGATGGTAATGCAGGATCGCGGGCGTGGGAAGGAAGAACGCCGGGGGCATCCGGGGAGCCGATGCGGAACGTCCGTCGCGTCGTGGCGGGGGCGAACGTGCCGGCCGGATTCCGCTTGGCGGCGATTCCGGTCAGGAAAAGCTCGATTTAACGCTTCATTACGATGGGCTTAACGGAAAGATGCTAGATTCGCCCATCGATATCTCATAAAGCGGAAAGGGCAGGCAGATGCTGAAGAAATTGGCGGGGATGGCAGTGGTGGTTGGTGCGACGGCGATGGCGTCGCTGCCTGCCGTGGCAGGCGACGCGAACAATGCACTGGGCGGCGCGCTGGGTGGCGTCGCGGGCGCGGCGGTCGGCAACGCGGTTGGCGGAAGCACGGGCGCGATCATCGGCGGGGCCGTGGGCGGTGGCGCGGGCGGTGCGGTGACGTCGAACAAACGCGAACGCACGGGTGCCGTCGTCGGCGGCGCACTGGGCGGTGGCGCGGGCGCCGCTGCGGGCAACGCGATGGGCGGCACGGCCGGCAGCCTCGTCGGCGCCGCGGTGGGCGGCGGCGCGGGTGCGGCGCTGGGCGGCCACGTGTCGCGCAACAACTCGCGCTCCAACGATCATTACCACGGCAACAAGCACAAGAACAAGAAGCGCTACAAGCACGACGACTGACCGGCGGTTCGCCGGCAAGCCGCAGCGGGGCGAGCGGCGAGCGCACGACGGCGAAGCGCACATCGCGCGACGTCGACCCGCACCTCCCCGGCGAGCGCTGATGGTGCCGGGGCAGGGCATGCCTCCGTGATCGCCGCGCATGTGGCGACGGAGGCGGTCAAGCGGTCATTCCGTCTTCGGTGATCAGCGCGTTGAGCACCAGGCTCGAGATGGTGCGGTAAGCCGCGTCGAAATCGTCGCTTCCCAGCGTGCGCTTGCCGAGCACCAGCAGCATCTGGGGAGCGAAATCCGCATACGCTTGCGTGGCTGCCCAGATCAGGAAGAACAGGTGCTCCGTTTCGACCTGCCTGACCTTGCCTTCGTCGATCCAGCGTTCGAGCACCCGGATGTCGTCGCGCAACACCGGAATCAGTTGCTTGCGGATTTCCTTGCCGCAGGTCTTTGCCCCGCCGATGATTTCCAGCGCAAAAACCCGCGATCCATGCGGGCGATTTCTGGAGAATTCGAGCTTGGCCCGGATATAGGCCGACATCGCTTCCGCGGGCTCGCGATCGGGCGCCGCAAACTCCCGCATCCTGCCCAGCCAGTCGCGCAATACGTCGTCCAGCACGCGTTTGTAGAGCGCCAGTTTCGTGGGGAAGTAGTACATCAGGTTCTGCTTCGACAAGCCGGCGGCCGCCGCGATCGTCGCAACGGAACTCCCCTCGAAGCCGTACGTGGAAAACGATTCTTCGGCAGCGGCGAGAATGGCCGCCTCGAGCGTGTCACGCAGCGCTTCCCGCCGGCCGTGGGGCCGGGCGGGCGTTCCTGCAATCGGCCCGGACGGGTTCATCGCTTTTCTTCCACCAGCATGTCGGACCAGCGTCGTCGTTGCCCGCTCAACGCGTGCCCGCTTCAGGATAGGTGATGCGTTCCGGCGCGCGCTGCATGATGACCTTCCCGGCGCGGAGCGACATTCGCACCTTTGCCTGCTTGCGTATCACTTCATAGTCGCAATCGGCATCGAGGATCAGCAGATTGGCCGGCCGCCCGACGGCGATGCCATAACGATCGCCCAGCGACATCGCATGTGCGCTGTGCTCCGTGACGAAGTCGAGGCATCGCTGCAGGTCGTCATAACCGAGCATGTGACACACGTGCAGGCCGACGTCGAGGATGCGCAGGATGTTGCCGTTGCCGACGGGATACCACGGATCCTTGATCGAATCCTGTCCGAAGCACACGTTGATGCCGGCGCGATCGAGTTCCGCCACCCGCGTAATGCCGCGTCGTTTCGGGAAGGTGTCGAAACGTCCCTGCAGGTGGATGCTTTCGGTCGGACACGATACAAAATGGATTCCCGACCGTTTCAGCAAGCGGAACAGCTTCGAGCAGTAAGCGTTGTCGTAGGAACCCATGGCGGTCGTGTGGCTGGCGGTGACGCGCGCGCCCATCCCGCGAACCCGCGCTTCCTCGGCGAGCACCTCCAGGAAGCGCGAATGCGGATCGTCGGTCTCGTCGCAATGGACATCGACCAGACAGCCCTTGCGTTCCGCGAGATCCATCAGGAACTTGATGGAACTCACACCCTGATCGCGGGTGTTCTCGAAATGCGGAATACCGCCGACGACGTCGGCGCCCATTTCGATCGCGCGCTCCATCAGCGCACGTCCGTTCTCGAACGATTCGATGCCTTCCTGAGGGAAGGCGACGATCTGCAGGTCGATCAGATCGCGCGCCTCGTCCCTGACCTCGAGCATCGCCTTCAATGCGGCAAGCGTGTGATCGGTGACGTCCACGTGCGTGCGCACGTGCTGGATGCCGTTGTCGCGCAGCATCCCGATCGTGGTGTGGGCGCGGGCTTTCGTATCGTCATGCGTAATGGTGGCCTTGCGCTGGCCCCACCGCTCGATGCCTTCGAACAGCGTGCCGCTCATGTTCCACTCGGGCTCGCCGGCGGTCAGCGTCGCATCCAGATGGATATGCGGCTCGACCAGCGGAGGGATGACGAGATTGCTGCCTGCATCGATGACGTCGTCTCCTGGCTGCGTCAGCTGCGACGGCTGGAGGTCGATGCCGCGAATCGTGTCCGTATCGATGTCTATCGTGAAGAGGCCGCTATGGCCGCGCAATCTGGCGTTGACGATTTTCATGAGGATTCCTTTTGTTCGTGAGGGCCGGGCGGGCGTGAAGCGAAATCATTCACCCTGGACGGACGGTTCGCGGGAGAACGCACGGGAAATCTGCAGCAGCGCGATGTAGGCGGCGGCGGACGCCGCGATGCCGACGATCGGTGCGATCCACGGCGATGTATAGGCGAGTATGGCGCCGATCGCATACGCGGCCAGACCGACCGGATTGAAGCGCGGCAGGCGGGCGGTGGCAAGCGACGGGTATGTCCCGCGATGGCGGTACCAGTAGTCCGCCATGATCACGCCGCCGACGGGAGGAATGATCGAGCCGAGCAGCACCAGGAACGGGATCAGCAACTCGTACATCCCGCCGACCGCGAGCACGATGCCGATCGCCGCGCCCACCAGTACGAGCGTGCGGCGCCGTTCGGTGCGCAGCAGATGGCATCCGGCGGCCGCCACGTTGTACATCGTCGGCCCCTGGATGGTCCAGAGATTGAGGCACAGCATCACGACCGCTGCGATCGACAGGCCTTGCAGCATCATCACCTCGACGATGTCGGCTTGCTGATAGACGATTGCACAGTATGCGCCCGCGACGATCATCAGGCCGTTGCCCGCGAAGAATCCGATCATGCTTGCCCACACGGCGCTGCGCGCGCTGCGTGCGAGGCGAGTCCAGTTGGTTGCCTGGGTGGCGCCGCTGGCAAAGGTGCCGATGACCATCGTCACGGCCGCCGAGAACTGCATCGGATGAGACGGCACGACGTGCGTGAGGCCGGCCCAGCCGCCGATATCGCGGGTGGCGATCCACATCGACGTCGTCAGAAGCACGAACATCAACGGCACGGAGACGCGCGACAGCACGTCCATGCCGCGATATCCAATGATGGCCGTGATGGAAAATCCGAAGCCGAAGAGGATCATCAGCGGCGTGGTAACGGAGGCCGGCCACCCGAGCAGCTTGACCAATACGATGGCCACCGTGGCGGTTCCCCATGCGTACCAGCCGAGTTCGGCGAAGCCGAGCAGAAAATCGGACAGCTTGCTGCCGATTTCCCCGAAGCAGAATCGCCCCATCAGCACGGCATTCAGGCCGCTGCGCGCGGCAATCAGCGCGAGCGACGCCGCATAGGCGGCGAGCAACAGGTTTCCGATCACGGCGATCTGGATCATGCCGACGACGTCGAAGGCGACGCCGATCTTGCCGCCGGCAAACATCGTTCCCGTGAAGAACGTGAAACTCAACAACACCATCGTGATGGACAGGAATCCCGTGCGTTTCTCGAGCGGGACTTCGCTTAGCGAGAATTCTCCGTGATCCGATTCGTCCGTCGGGCGTGAATCCTGGTTCGTGGGCATCTTTGTCTCCCGGTCAGCGATTGGCTGGGCCTGAAAGGGTTTGCGGGGGTCGTGCCTGGATGGGTGATGCGCTGTTTCAGCGTGTCATTCTCTCCGGCCAAAATTTTGACGAGGGTAAAAATTTGGGTCGGCGACAGACGAAAACAGGAAACATGACTGTTGCTTCAGAATCCGGAAAAAATTGTACGTTACGTTGGCTCACCCCTTGGGGTGCGAAGTGCTTACGTGCAAATCAACACGGAGAGCGAAACAAAGTGGGGGGCTCTTCAAGTTCCTGAGGATGCCGTTCGGCACTCGCGGAAAGCCGCGCCTGTGGCGTACTTCCGTGAACAGTATCGTCCCGGTTAGACGGTGTTTCATGATCGATGGGCTGCTGGGCGTGCCTTGGCAAGCGGCCGCGCAGGCACGCATGATCGGGCAGTTCGCGCGGATGGGCCGGCCGGCCGCGCCGGTCGAGATAGGCCGGTGCCGCGGCGGTTGCGCGGCGTTGCGGGCGCGGGCCGATCGGCACGGCGATCATGTCCTGTTCGAGGCGTTCGTCGTAGCGAATGCCGGCATCGCAGCCGGCCGCGAGGATATCGGCGAAGCTTGCCGCCGGCCTGTAGTCCGTCGATGCAGTACGCGTACGCCTTCAGGTTGTCGAGCGCCCGGCCTCAAGCAGCAAGCAGCCCGCGCGCGGCCAGATTCGCATACAGCGCGCGCACGCCGAAGGTCCACGGCGCGATCTCCGTGCAAAGCCGCACGGTATTGACGAGCGCGCCGAGCGCGGGCGTGGAGATGGTCACGCGGTCGCCCAGGTGATGCGTGAATCCGCCGCCGGGCGCGTCGCGATCCTGGATCGGCGAGAACATCGTGCCGAGAAACAGCATGAAGCCGTCCGGATACTGGTGATGCGCGCCGCTGGTCTGCGCGACGAGGTCGGCCGGGTCGCGGCTGATCTCGCGCATGTGGCTGATGCCGTCGAGGACGAAGCCGTCGTCCGCGCCTTCGACGCGCAGCGACACGCTGGCCTGCCGTATGCTGTCCAGCGTGAAGCCGTCGTCGAACAGCCGCACGAACGGGCCGATCGCGCACGAGCCGTTGTTGTCCTTGCATTTGCCGAGCAACAGTGCCGAGCGGCCTTCGATGTCGCGCAGGTTCACGTCGTTGCCGAGCGTGGCGCCCACCGGCCTGCCGTTGCTGTCCACCGCCAGCACGATTTCCGGCTCCGGGTTGTTCCAGACCGACACGGGCAACAGACCCACGTCCGCGCCGAAGCCCACTGCGGACATCGGCTGGGATTTGGAAAACACCTCGGCATCCGGGCCGATTCCGACTTCCATGTATTGCGACCACGCGCCGCGGCGCTCGAGTTCGGCCTTCAGGCGCATGGCGGCTTCCGAACCGGGCACGATCCTGGACAGGTCGGTACCGATGGTCGCGGCGATGGTTTCGCGCACGACCCGCGCTTTGGCAGGATCGCCGCCGGCCTGTTCCTCGATCACGCGTTCGATCAGGCTGACGGCGAAGGTGACGCCGCAAGCCTTGATGGCCTGCACGTCGCAAGGGGCGAGCAGATGCGTGGCGCCGGACGCGCCGTCGAGCGCCGCCTGCAGCAGCGGTTTGACGCGGCCGAGCGACTCGCCGGGGGCGGTGCCCGCGATGGCGATCGCGTCGGGGCGGTCGAACAGGTCCGCGGTGGTCGGCACGGTGCGCGTGATGTCGAACATCTCGCCGCCGCGCACGGCGACGACGCTCGGCCCCGCATGGGTACCATCGTGCCGCCACACACGGCCGATCAGCAGGGCCTGCGCAAGGTCGTGCGGCAGGCAGTCGGAAACGGAAGGAGTACGCATGGTCAGCTCGGCAGGAGTCGTGGTCGGTTGGATCAGTGCGAATGGCGCGGGTTGCCGCGTTGCTCGATCACCTTCAGGTACAGCGTGGCCGGTTCGAGGCAGCCGCCGGTGGACAACTGGCCCACGAACCGGCGGTAGAGTTCCTGCCAGGGCGTTTGCGCCTGCGGCACCGTGAAGCTTGCCGTCTCGCGGCGGCGCGCGAGTTCGCCTTCGTCGACGAGCACGTCGACGCTGCGGCGATTCAGGTCCACGCGAATGCGGTCGTTCGTGCGCAGCAGGGCCAGGCCGCCGCCGACCGCAGCTTCGGGCGACATGTTCAGGATCGACGGGCTGGCCGACGTGCCGCTCTGGCGCCCGTCGCCCATGCAGGGCAGCGACGTCACGCCGCGCTTCACCAGGTCGGCAGGTGGCGCCATGTTGACGACTTCCGAACTGCCCGGGTAGCCGACCGTGCCGCAGCCGCGGATCACCAGGATGCAGCGCTCGTCGATGTTGAGCGCGGGGTCGTTGATGCGGGCATGGTAGTCCTCGGGGCCGTCGAACACGATCGCGCGCGCCTCGAACGTGTTCTCCGCGCCCGGGTCGGCAAGATAGGTCTGGCGGAAGGCGTCGCCCACCACCGACATCTTCATGATGGCGCTGTCGAAGAAGTTGCCCGACAGCACCATGAAGCCCGCGCCATGCTTGAGCGGCGCGTCGGGCGTACGGATCACGTCGCGGTCGGCGTCCTGCGCGGCGTCGGCGATCTCGCCGATCGCGCGGCCGGACACGGTCAGGCAGTCGCGCCGCAGCAGGCCGGCCGCATCGAGCTGGCGCAACACGGCGGGTACGCCGCCGGCGCGGTGAAAGCTCTCCCCGAGGTATTCGCCGGCCGGCATGCAGTTGACGAGTAGCGGCACGGATTCACCCAGGCGCTGCCAGTCGTCCAGGTTCAGTTCCACGCCCATGTGGCGGGCAATGGCGATCAGGTGCGGCGGGCAGTTGGTCGATGCGCCGAGCGCGGAGGCGACGACGACGGCATTCTCGAACGCCGCGCGCGTCATGATCCTCGACGGGCGCAGATCGTCGCGAACGAGTTCGACCGCGCGCTTGCCGGTGGCGTAAGCCATTTGCCCACGCTCGCGATAGGCGGCGGGAATGCTCGCGCAGCCCGGCAGCGACATGCCCAGCGCCTCGGCCAGACTGTTCATCGACAGTGCCGTGCCCATGGTATTGCAGTGGCCGATCGACGGCGACGATGCCGTGGTCAGCTGCATGAACCCTTCGTAGTCGATCTCGCCGGCAGCGAGCAGGTTGCGGGCATGCCAGATCACGGTGCCCGAGCCGACGCGCTTGCCCGCGTGCCAGCCGTCGAGCATCGGTCCGCCCGACAGCACGATGGCGGGCATGTCGACGGTGGCTGCGGCCATCAGGCAGGCGGGGGTGGTCTTGTCGCAGCCGGTCGTGAGCACCACACCGTCCAGCGGAAAGCCATGCAGCACTTCCACGAGCCCGAGGTACGCCAGGTTGCGGTCGAGCGCGGCCGTGGGCCGGCGGCTTTGCTCGGCCAGCGGATGCACGGGGAATTCCATCGGAATGCCGCCCGCGTCGCGAATGCCTGCCTTGGTGCGCTCGGCCAGTTCGATGTGGTGGCGGTTGCACGGCGCCAGGTCGCTGCCCGTCTGCGCAATGCCGATGACGGGGCGGCCCGACTGCAGTTCCTCGCGCGTCAGCCCGTAGTTCATGAAGCGCTCGACGTAGAGCGCGGTCATGTCTGCGTGCGCAGGATCGTCGAACCACTCCTGGCTGCGCAGGCGGCGAGGGATTTGTGACATGGCGGGCTGTCTCCGAAGGGGGCCGTTTTCGGTTATGCGTGCCGGATAGTTACCGGTAACATTTCAATGGATGTTAGCACGGGGATTTTGCGTGGCGGAAGGGAATTTTGCGTGCGAGCAGCGGAAGGGGCGGGGGGCGCGTGCTGCCGCGGCGGCGCGTCCGTCCGGCATCGGCGCACGCCGATGCGTGCGACGGTGCGATGCGCCCGGTCAGTGTGTCACGCGCTTTGCCGCGCGACGATCGTGTAGTCGATGCGGATGCGGTGAGGCTCGGCGCGTTCGCCGTCGTCGCGCGCCTGCAGCGCCTCCAGCAACGCCTGGCCGGTGCGCAGCCCGATGCCGTATGCGTCGACCGACACGGTGGTGATGGTCGGGTGGCAGCACGTCGCCACTTCGAAGTTCCCGAAGCCGGCCACTGCGATGTCCGCGGGCACGGACAGGCCGCGCCGGTGGCATTCCATGATCGCGCCGAACGCCGACATGTCGCTCACGCACATCACGGCATCGGTGTCCGGCCACTGCGCCAGCAGCGCGGCCATCGCGGGCCCGCCGTGGCTCATGGTGATCGGCGATTCACCGAGCCGGACGATGCGCGGCTCGCCCAGCCGCGATGCCTTGATTTCCGCCTGGTAGCCCTTGAGGCGATCGAGGCCGCGCCGATCCAGTTCGCTCGCGCCGCCGAGAAAGCCGATGCGCCGGTAACCGCGATCGGCCAGATGCCGCACCATCGCACGCGCGGCGCGTACGTTGGAGAAGCCCACGGCGGTGTCGATGGGGCGCGTGGGCAGGTCCCACATCTCGACCACGGGAATGTCCGAGCGCTCGAGCACCTTGTGCGTCGCATCGGTGTGCTGTGCACCGGTCAGCGCGATGCAGCGCGGCTGGTGACGCAGCATCGAACGCACCAGCCGTTCCTCGCGCTCCAGGTCGTAGTCGGTGTCGCCGAGCAGCAGTTGCAGGCCGTGCGGTTCGAGTGCGTCGGTCAGGCCGCGCACGGTGTCCGAGAAGTTGGAGCTCGACAGCGACGGCACCAGCACCGCGACGAATTCCGACCGCCCTGACGACAGCGCCCCGGCGGCAGCATCGGCCACGTAGCCGAGCTGATCGATCGCGCGGCAGACCCGTTCGCGCGTCTCGGCGGCCACGCCGTGGCCGGCAAGCACGCGCGACACGGTCATCTTCGATACGCCGGCGAGGCGCGCTACATCGGACATGCGGGGCGGTCCGGCAGGCCGGACGGCGGTGGGGCTGGGCATCGGAATCGCGATCGGGAAAGCCTGTAAAGGCTACATCATACCGGTGCGGCATACCGCGCTGGCCGCCTGCGGCGCACTAGGGTAACCACTCGTTCGTCGGGGCTTGAACGCGCCTGTCGCAGCATGCTACCTTTGTTTTGTTACCGGTATCAGATCACCGGCCGCTCCCGTCGCCTCGCAGGCGTTTTTTTTGCGACGGGATGTTATCGGTAACATCCGTGCATCCGGAACACGCCGGTACGAAGAAGACCTACACGATCAGGAGACAAACCGATGCCATCCATCACGCAGACCGCTGCCGCACCGGCCGCGGCCGATTCGTCCGAGGACGCCCTCTATCGCAAGGTCATGCGGCACATCCTTCCGTTGCTGCTGCTCTGCTATGTCGTGGCCTACCTGGACCGCGTCAACGTGGGCTTCGCGAAGCTGCAGATGCTCGACGACCTGGGCCTGAGCGACAGCGTCTATGCGCTCGGCGCCAGCGTTTTCTTCTGGGGTTATTTCCTGTTCGAGATGCCCAGCAACCTGTTGCTGCACCGCTACGGCGCGCGCTTCTGGATCGCGCGGATCATGATCACATGGGGCATCGTGTCGTCGTCGATGGCCTTCATCGTGCCGCTCGCACAGTTCTTCCACGTGCAGACGTCCACCATGTTCTACACGCTGCGCTTCCTGCTGGGCCTGTGCGAAGCCGGCTTTTTCCCGGGCGTCATCCTGTACATGAACTACTGGTTCCCGGCGCGTCGCCAGAGCGTGGCCATGTCGGGTTTCCTGGTCGCGATCCCGTTGAGCCTGACGCTGGGCAGCGTGGTTTCCGGGTGGCTGATGGAGCAGACGCACGGTTTGTCGGGCATGAGCGGCTGGCAATGGATGCTGCTGCTCGAAGGGCTGCCGTCGATCGTGGTGGCGTTCATCGTGCTGGCCTGCCTCGGCGACGGGCCGCAGTCGGCGAAGTGGCTGTCCGCCGACGAAAAGGCGGTGCTGTCGCGCAACCTCGAATCCGAGGCAGCGCACAAGTCGCACAGCATCGGCGCCGCGCTGCGCAGCCCGCGTGTCTGGCTGCTCACCTTCATCCTTCTCACGTTCAATACCGGCTTCTACGGGCTCGCCTTCTGGCTGCCGTCGATCATCCGTGCTTCGGGCGTGCGCAGCCCGCTGCACATCGGCCTGCTGACCGCCATTCCGTACCTGACGGCAATCTTCGCGATGGTGTGGAACGCCTCGCACTCGCGCAAGACCGGCGAACGTCGCCTGCATGCGGCGATTCCCGCGCTGATCGGCGGTGTCGGCCTGATCTCGAGCGCGGCGTGCGCACATAACGTGGCGCTGTCGATCCTGTTCCTGACCATCGCGACGTGCGGGATCCTTGCGTTGATGCCGATCTACTGGACCTTTCCCGGGCAGATCCTGTCCGGCACGGCCGCGGCCGCCGGCATTGCGTTGATCAACTCGGTGGGGAACCTGTCCGGCTTCACGGGTTCGATGATCACCGGCATCGCGAAGGAAATGACCGGCAACATCAACAACGGAACTTACGCACTGGGCGCCTGCCTGCTGGTCAGTTGCGTGCTGATCGCGTTGATTCCGCGCGGCATCCTGCAGCCGCCGGCCGGGCGGTAGGCCGTTCGCACTCCGTCACGTCGCGGGCTTTCGCATCGTGCGGCCCGCCCGGCGTCCGCTGCGTTGCGCACGACGCACTCGCGCACCGGCGACACGCCGAAGCGCGCGAACAGCGCCTTCGCCTGTGCTTCGTCGAGCGGCCCGCACGGCAGGTCCTGGACGTCGATGCCGGTTGCCGCAGCAGTCGCGTCGGCCATGGGCCCCGCCACGCACGCGCGCCGGCGGCCGGCGTCCATGCGCGCGACCTCGGGGTTGACGAGATCGGCGGCGAGTGCAACGAGTGCATTGTTGGGCGTTTCGACGGTCCGCGCGATCTCGCTGACCAGGACGGCGGCGACGTTGCGGGACGTCTCGTGCGCATGCTCGACGACTTCGCTTCGCGCGGCCCACAGCGTCACCGCACTGATGCCAGGCGGCGTGTCGTTCGGGTCGTCGACGGCTTCGTCCTCGTGATCGAGCCGGAACAGCGCGGCGACCGGGCCGAAAGTTTATTCGCAGGTCAGTTGCACGCAGTCTTGAATCCATGACGAAAAACGGCAAGGATAACGCCCGCGAAATATATCGCTGGCACGATAGTTAACAGACCTGACAAAGTCATTGCGGTGGAACCGAAACGACCGAATGCATCGACCTCGCGGATTGCTCGTGAGAACGGCCTGAACGTCGATATGGTTTGCGAATGGCGGCAGCGGTAGCTGAAAGAGTTGCCATCGACAAACCTCCCGCGGAACACGCGAATCTGGATCGCATCGGGTGACCGGGCGGGCAGGCCGGTGTCGGCAAGGCTGCAGTTGTCGAAGGTCTGGCGCGCCAGATCGCCTCCGGCGCACATTGAACCCGGGCGCTTTCATCATTAGCGACAACATGGAGTGAATGGATATATGAACAGCAATCAGGTAAAGGGGGCAGCGCTGTCGGACAATGCGTGCGAAGCGGACGATATCAGGAGTCCTTCGCGCCGGCACTTCATGGTGGGGCTGGGGGCGTCTTTGCTGGCCGGTTGCGGGGGCGACGGCGACAGCGCCGTGAATGTCGCGCAAGCAACGACGCGCAGCGGCGGTCAGCCGAGCGCGACCACGCCAACATTGCTCGACGCACCTTCACCGGAGAAGACGCCTGTCGCGCTGCGGGAGAGCACCGTGCAGATCCAGGGCTTCACGCATCCGGGTCTGTTGCATACCGAGGCGGATTTCGCGCGCATGCGCGCCAAGGTGGGTGCCAAGGCCTCACCCTGGATCGATAGCTGGAACGTACTCGTCGCCAACGGTCACACGCGCCTGACGAACAAGCCGAACCCGCAGGTCGGCATCTATCGTGGCAACGACCCCACGCATGGTCAGAATTACGGCGCCCTCTATAACGACATCGCCGCCGCCTATGGCGACGCGCTGCGCTGGAAGGTGTCGGACGACAAGCGCTACGCCGACAAGGCCGTGGAATATCTGGACCGATGGGCCTCGACGCTGACGACGCTTGGCGGCAGCGACGTGGCGCTCGCCGCCGGCATCTACGGCTACGAATTCGCCAACGCAGCCGAAATCATGCGCAGCTACAGCGGCTGGAGTCCGTCCGGCCTCGCCGCGTTTCAGGCGATGATGCGCAATGTCTTCTACCCGGTCAGCCATGCTTTCCTGACCCGTATCGACACCGCCATGGACACGCACTACTGGGCCAACTGGGGCCTGGCCAACATCGCGTGCGTCCTGGCCATCGGCGTGCTGTGCGACGATGCCGAACTCGTCAACGAGGCCGTTACCCATTTCAAGACGGGCGGCAGCAACGGCTGCATCCGGCAAGCCGTGTACTACATGCACCCCGGCAACCTCGGACAATGGCAGGAAGCCGGCCGCGATCAGGGCCACAGTGTGCTCGGCATTGCATTGACCGGCGCCATTTGCGAGATGGCCTGGAATCAGGGCATCGACCTGTACGGCGATGACAACAACCGCTTCCTCGCAGGCGCGGAATACGTGGCCAAGGCCAACCTGACGCAGGCGGACGGCACGTTCTACCCGGTGCCTTTTGTCACGTACGAGAACAGCGCAGGCGTCATCCAGACGCAGTTCTCCACCGGTGGGCAAGGCGGCGCCCTGGGGCGGCCCTGCTGGGCGCTGGTGGCCAATCATTACATCAACCGCAAAGGCCTGGCGGCGCCGTACACCAAGCGCGCGGCGGACTCGGTGGCACCGGAGGGTGGGGGCGGCAACTACGGGCCCAACAGTGGCGGGTTCGACCAGCTTGGCTATGGCACGCTCACCTGCACGCTGGACCCCGGCACCCCCGCCGCAACGCCGACCGGCCTGACCGGCTATGCAAGCGCGGGCAAGGTGGTGCTGTCGTGGTGGGGCGCGAGCAATGCCACCAGCTACGACGTCAAGCGCGCCACCATTGCCGGCGGACCGTACAGCACCATCCGGAGCGGTATCACCGATCTGCTGACCTATACCGATATGCCGGCCGGTGCCGGCACGTATTTTTATGTCGTGACAGCGCAAACGATTGCGGGCGAATCGGCGCTCTCCAACGAAGTGAAAGTGATCACGGCGCAGCAGCTGCTCGCGCACCTCGCGTTTGATGAAGGTGGCGGCATCACGGCCGCCGATAGCTCGGGCAACGGGCGCAATGGCACGCTCAACGGCGCAACGTGGGCAGCGGGGCGCAGCGGCAACGCGGTCTCGCTCAACGGCTCGGGCGCCTACGTGGCGTTGCCCGACGATCTGCTGACCGAAGTGTCGGACTTCACCATCGCGGCCTGGGTGTTCTGGAACGGCTCGCAAACGTGGGCACGCCTGTTCGATTTCGGAACGGGCTTTCACCGTTACATGATGTTCACGCCGCGCGCGCAGTTGCGCAACGGCTGGGCGGGGGCGCGCTTTGCCATGACGGCCAACGGCCCCGGCGATGGCCCTCCGGAACAGATCATCGACGCCCCCACCGAGCTGCCGAGCAAGCGATGGGTGCATGTGGCCGTCACGCTATCGGGTTCGACCGGCACGATGTACGTGGACGGCACGCCCGTCAGTACCAACACGGCGATGTTCCAGGCGCCGTTCCGCCTTGGCAGTACCACGCAGAACTGGCTGGGCAAATCGCAATACCACGACGCCACGTTCAACGGCCTGATCGACGATTTCCGCATCTATCGCGGTGCGCTCAGCGCTGCGCAGATTGCATCGCTCATGGCGATTTGATTGTCGCCGGGCCCGATGGCTGGCCCGGCGATGGACCTCTTCCTTTAAGGGATTCTCTGATGACCATGTTTTCTCAACGATGGATGGCCGCTATGGCGATGGCGTGTGCGCTATGGGGCTGTGGCGGCGGATCCGAGGGCACGACAGGCGCAGGCAGCGGCACCGGGACACAAGGCGGCGCCATGGGCGCGACCAATGTGGGCGCCTATGTAGGCACCAATCGTGGCCAGATCGACGGGCCAGCGGCCAGCTGGACCAGCGTCAAGTGGGGCGGCGGCGGCTATGTCACCGGCCTGATCTACCATCCGACCAACGCGGGCCTGCTGTATGCACGCACCGATGTTGGTGGCGCGTACCGCTGGAACGCGACCAACTCGACATGGACACCCATCACCGACGGCATCGGTTTCGGTGGAGGCGAGGGCGATTTCCATGGTGTCGAAAGCCTCGCGCTCGACCCGAACAACGACCAGCTCGTCTACATGACGACAGGCATAACCGTGACGCAGGGTCGTAATGGCCGCATCTATATCTCGAGCGACCGTGGCAACACCTGGACACACTATGACCTGCCGTTCCCGGTGGGCGGCAACGACAACGGCCGGGCCACCGGCGAGCGCCTGCAGGTCGACCCCAACAATCCCTCGACGCTGTTCTACGGATCGCGCACGGCCGGCCTGTGGAAGAGTGTCGATTCGGGCCGCACCTGGGCCCAGGTCACGGGGCTGTCCGCCACCACGGTCAGCGGCGGCAATTCCCCGATCGGCGTCGAGCAGGTCGTCTTCGATACGTCGGGCAAAGGTAGCGGCCAGCCGACCTGGATCATGTGGGCTACCGTCGCCCCGGACTACGCCCACGCGGCGGGCCTGACGTCGCCCTTGTACAAGTCCACCAACGGCGGGGCCTCGTGGACGCCGGTGCAGGTCCCGTCCACGGTGTCCGGATACTACATCCCGCACGTCGTGCGCACGCCCGACGGCAATTTCTACGTGGTGTTCAACTCGGGTGTCGGCCAGGGCATCGGCGGTCCCAGCTACCTCTACAAGTACGGAGCCAGTAACAACAGCACCTGGACGCTGCTCAACAGTTCCACCGGCAACGGCTTTGGCGGCCTGTCCGTCTCCGGTCTCGGCTCGACCGCCCGTATCGCCCTGGGCATGACCGGCTGGAACGACACCAGCAAGACCGTGCAGCTATCCGACGACGGTGGCAATACGTGGCACGAGATCGAGGCCGGCATGCCGCATACGGGCATTGCCGCGGGTGGCTGCGCCGGCTGGGTCGAGGGCGTCACGATCGACCCCGCCAATCGTGACCACATCATGCACGTCCACGGCGGCGGCATCTGTGAAACCATGAACGCCTCGTCGGCCACGCCGATCTGGAGTCCGAAAGTCAACAACCTCGAGGAGACCGTCACCCTGGCTCTCGTCACGGCGCCGCCCGGTGCGTCGTACAACTTCATCAACAGCGCGGGCGACATCGGCACGTGGGTCAATACGGACCTCTCGACGAGGCCGACGAAAGGCCCCTTGAGCACATGGAGCAGCGGCAATTCGGCCGACATGTCGTGGTCCGATCCGACGTACATCGCCGCCGCTGGCGTCGACAACGCCAACGGCCATGCCACCAAGGGCTTCTGGTCAGGCGACAGCGGCAATAGCTGGGGGACGTTCGCGTCCCTGCCTGCCGGCGCAGCGGCGAGCCAGAGCAACGTGGGGAACCTGGTGGTCCCGTCCCGCAGCAACGTGACCTGGGCACCGCCCGACTCGGTGCCGTCGTACACCACAAACAACGGTACGAGCTGGACCTCAACCAACCTTCCTGCGTTCACCGCCACCTGGAGCGGCTTCCCTCGGGCCTATCGCCTGGCCGCTGACCGCAAGAACCCCAATAAAGTCTATGCGTACGATTCGGGCGGCGCGTCGTGGAGTTGGCAGGGCGGCAAGGTTTACGTGTCGACCGATGGCGGCCATACGTTCGCGCTGAGCACGGGCTCCGTGAATGCGAACCTTGCCTGGAATGCCTGGCGGGATACGTCGATCGCGGTGAACCCGAACGCCGAGGGCGACCTCTGGCTGGCCGACGGCACGGCCGTGTACCACTCGGTGGACTCGGGGGCGACCTGGACGAAGCTCGGCGCCTTTGCGTCGGCCAACGGCACGCTGGGCGCCACCGTGATCGCCTTGGGCAAGGCACGGACCGGTTCGCCGTACTCGGCCGCGGTCTACGTGGAAGGCACGCTGAACGGCGTCTGGGGCATTTACCATTCCGACGACGGTGGTGCCACGTGGGCGCGCTTCAACGATGACATGCACCAATTCGGCGACTCCGGCGTGATGGCCGGCGACTGGAACACGTATGGCAGGATTTACGTCAACGGCGCCGCTCGCGGCCTGATCTATAGCAATTGAGGTTGATCGACCTGTCGACCGTCCGGTTGCGGTTTGCAACCGGACGGAGGGCATGGACGAATGGGGCGCTACAGGCTGCTCGGGCAGCTTGCGATCGTCGCAGTCCTCACGCTGCTTGAGCACGCAACTGCAACAGCGTGCGAGAACGTCTCCCATCGCATGATCATGTTTAGTTCCTCGGACTGAAGTCCGACGAACTAAAGTTGCTTCACTCCGGGCTGCGGCTAGACGCCGACGCGACAGATTCTTGGGGGCGGCACTCAAACTTTGGAAGTATGTTTTCTTCCCAAAAAATGGAACTAAAGTTTCGCCAATACTGCCGCGTGAACTAAAGTTGTTCGATTCCAGAGCTTCGTGCGTTCGAGGCGGCGCGATGACGGATGACGCTGAGGCGTATGCCATTGCCAGATTGCTGCGAAGCTTCCTGTTCGCCCGACTTCTGCGATGACAGACTTGTGGCCCCTCTTGGAATTTTGATCGCCGGAGGAGTGAAGAAAGGCCGCGAATGAACTAAAGTTGGTTGAGACGTGCTTGGCAGACGCTTTGGTCTCTGGATCGTCGGAGGTATTCATGGCATCCCATTCCACGCTGTCATCGCAGCAGCGCGCGAACGTTTTGAAGGCGTACCGGTATCGCGGTAGGCGGGATAGGCAACTGTATCTCACTTACAGCGTTAAGATGGATCGCGACTGTATTCTGTCCTCAAATTATCGTTTCCTACATTGGCTGCTTTATCTAGAGGCAGATCACAATGTGATGACGTTCGAGATTTGCGACGAAGCCTCAGCGGAAAAGGTGGCCGTGATCAAGGGGAGTGTCGATGCATGGGTGACGACGCGAGACCGTCATATTATCGGCCATCGAATCCTTGCAGATGAACGCGCGGCGGCAGAGCGTTCTGAATTGTCAGACCATGCGTGTCTTGAGGTCGAAACGAGGATCATTCTGCAATCTGATCTTCGTACAAAGTCGGTTCTCGCCATGCGATACGCGAAAATCGTCTGTTTTGGTACCGCCTTGAGAGATCAACGACTGGAATCCCAGACGATGCTGGTGACGGAGGTTGCCCGTTCGATGAGTAGCGGCACCGTTGGTCAGTTGCTTCGCGAAGTGCCGAGCGTTGATGACCCAGTAGCTAAGGGGCTGATTGCGCGTTTGGCACTCACAGGCTGGTTGAGTCTCGATGTGTCGCACCGCGGGTATACATCAGACACTCAATGGCAGTGGGAGGGGGCGACGTGAGTCGTTTCATGAATGGTCTGAGAAGCCGTGGCGAATTGCTGGCAGCGGCGCCACCGCTTGAGATGTGGCCATCGCTCGATGCGGTGCATGGCGAGAATAAAGATGCCGAGGAGATTGATAAAAGAGTCGTGGCAATCAAGATGTTGACGGCAGGAAAAACGTATCGGCAGATTAGGCTGCTCACAGGTCTGCATCGATCTACGGTACGTCGATTGATGACAAAATGCCTTGAAGTCGCGGAAGATGGTCGGATCCAGGGGTATCGGGCACTGGTGCCCTATGTACACCTCCGACCGAATGTTCGACAAACCTCGATTGGAGCCAAGCGGCCAGAACAGCATGGCGGTATGTCGGGCGCTCTTGGCGCAATACTGGCACGATTTCCAGACCTTAGTGGAAGCCTCTCCGAAAAGATTAAACGAGACAAGAGCGGTAAGCCAACCGGCTATCACCCGACCGGTATGGCGTTGGTTCGTTTTTTTCATAGCGCACTGCGTAATAGAAAAGTCGGACCGAATGAGTGGCCATTCAACACAAAGTATGGAGGCAGGCGCTCGATCGCACGTTACATGCGGTCGCTGCTGTATGGGTCATTTGACGATATCGTGGAGCACAAGGGTAATTCAGATGCAAAGGCGCTCGCCGCGACTGGGAAAGGGTATTCGCTCACAATTCCGTGCGAGGAACCGTTCGATATCGTTGAGATTGATGCATACCATGTTGATGCCTTTCTGTCGGTTCTGTTTGAGACGCCTGATGGGACAACCACCGAAGTAACATTGCAGCGACTATGGTTGCTTGCGGTAGTCGACCGACTAACGACAGCGATTCTCGCCTACAGCGTTGTCTTTTCGAGCGAGGTGACGGCCGATGATGTCGTCGCAGTGATGCGTCGTGCCATCGTGAACATTTGGAAACCAAAAAAACTAACTATACCCGTTGAATATCTCCCCGGAAGCGGGCTGCCAAGCGGCGTTATTCCTGATGCTGCGAATGCAGTTTGGACGCTGACGATGTTGGACGGAGCGCTGGCAAATCTAGCTACGAAGATTCATGACGTTGTTCGTAGGAGTGCGGGGTTTATGATCAATTGGGGACCACCAGGTCATTTTGAACATCGTCCAAACGTCGAAAAGACATTCAGCAAGATTGCAAGTAACGTGTTCAAGCGGCTTCCGTCAACGACCGGCAAGGATCCGAAGCACGGCAGGGCGAAGGATGCTATCGAGAGTGCGACTAAATATTCCGTCCGAGCGGATGAGGTGGAGCAACTTGTTGACGTCCATTGGGCGGAGCACAATGCTACTCCAGGTGAGCGCAATTATTTCAGATCTCCGTTAGAGACGATGCAGCAATTTCTATGTGGAGATAATCCTAAGTGTATGCTTCGAAGAGTGCCAACCGATGTGATGGGGCGGCCCAGGCTGGCATACCGTAGGGTTGTCAAAACTGTCAGAGGATCGGTCACATCAGGGCGGCGGCCATATATTCAGCTGGAAAACGTACGTTATACGAATCCGCTGCTCGCAAACTCTGCTTGGCTCATTGGGAAGGAAATCATAATTTACGTCGATGATGACGATTTAAGGCAGGTCTGGGCGTACCTCGCGACTGGAGAGGAATATGGGGTCCTGGTGGCAGACGGTAAGTGGGGTATGACGAAGCACAGTTTGACGACGCGAAAAGCGATCTTCAGCCTTGTTTACAGGCGCGTCATTGTGCTCAGCCAAACCTGCGACCCGGTCGCCGATTATTTGAATTATCTTGCTGGCAAGGCGGTTAGGAAAGGCAAGCACGCGGGGCCTGCGCCGAAAGCTGCGACCGAGGCCGTACGAGTTGCAAACGACGCGGGCATGGTTCCGCGATTCGGGCAAGAGGTTGATGCCGCGCACGCTTCTTCCATCGACATAGAGCCCGTATCTGCGCCACTGAAGCTCTCGGTACTCAAGCCTTTGCCTGAGGATTTTTTTACGGTGAAGAACGAAACCAGACGTCGGTAAGGAGGGGGATATGGTGGAGCCTGACGATAGGCAGCCTGAAAAACCGCCGGGTGGGTGGACGGAGGCACATCGTATTGAACTGCTTGGACGACATCCCTTGGCGTGCAGGCGCTATACGATTCCTACGCCGATGGTTCAGTATGCGTACCAGGCCATCAGGGAGCGGGTATATGCCCGGCGCACGGGTCTTGTTTTCATCGGTAAGACTCGTTACGGAAAGACGACCTGCGCATATGCCGCACTACAGTATCTGCTACAGGAGTTTCCAACAATCCACGCCATCTTTGTTCCTGCACGATCTACGCAACGTACTAACGACGGTCACGCATACAGAGTCATCCTGAAGAGCGAGCATCATATCTGTGCCGGACGCACGGATCCAGACGCGCTATTTGATAATTTGGTTTCGGAGATTGAGGTTGCTTTATATGCAAAGGGTGGGGATCAATTTGTGATGATACTGGATGAGATTAATTTATTCAAGCAGCAGGATATAGTCAAGCTTCTCGAGCTTGGCAACGCGCTTCAAAAGCAAAATATCACAATGACAGTGATATCGTTTGCCCAGCCAGATGTTGAGCAGCTAATTACCAGTCTTCAGAAGCAGAATTTGAATCAATTGATTGCTCGCTTCTTTCGGCGGCCAAAATCATTTGATGGCTGCACAACACAAAAGATGCTCGAAATTGTTCTTCGCTATCTGGATGAAAAAAGTGAGTGGCCGGAAGGCTCTGGTTGGAGCTATACGGAATTCTTTTTTCCGATGGCATTTCGGAAGGGATTTCGCTTCTATAGGTATTCTGATATTATATGGAATGAATTGGATGCGGTGATGCGAGGGCCGGAAGGCGGTATTTGCATGGAGGCCGTCTCAATGACTATCGAATGGTTATTCCTGTCTCTTCATCAGGACGACGATGAGGTATTTGTGTTGAAGCCGAGCGATGTTCAGAATGCCATCCGAGCATCAGATTATGGCTGGGGCGTGTAGTGGGTAGGGAAATTGGAGCGGGTAGCGGCCAATTCTTTAGCGCCCGACTAACTTGGCTAGCAGGGAGCATCGCACCATATGAAGCAGCATGGTCGGTGTTTGCAAGGGTGATGGCGACGAACTATTTGTCTTGGGGTGAATTCCGCCGATTGCTGTCTCCACCTCAAGGCAAGGTAGCCGCGCGAGGAGCCGAGTTTGTCTCGGCGCAAGGCATTGCACTGGAAACCTACGCCGATCTTTTGGGCGAGAACCAGTCGATTATCGAAACGGGATTTCTGGACACATTGGGCTTCCCGGCGGCAGTGTTGAATACACGAGGGATTCGTCGTTGCGAGGCGTGTGCGAGGGCTGGTTATCATTGTACGTTATTTTCGATTAAAGCCTTGACGCACTGTCCATGGCATCAAACGAGACTTACGCGTGGTTGTGTAACATGTGCCAAAACTATACGAACAGCGGGACGACGCACGCTTCGAGATGCGGCGATTTGTCCTGCATGTGGTTCTTGTGTTGTTGATCCGGCTTGGCGGTTGTCAGGAGTTACGGATTTAAAAATCATTCAGGAATCCGAAAATTGCTGTGGCAAAATTGTAGAGTGGTGGCGGTCAGTCTGTAGCAGGGAACCGGATGCCGATGAGCTGTTTGGGGATGTGCTGGGTTCGGATGGTACGAAAATCCAGAAGGATATGAATCAGCTAAAATGGGGTGCGATGTTTGCGCTGGCCCGGCCCCCGGACTTTGGGATGAATCATAGTGGAACGCCGGCTACTGTTCTTCGTTGGCGGGCGAGCAAGGATGATCATGTGAACGAAGGCGACACGCGGGGAATGCTTGATGTACAGCGCTATCGCTCAGTGCGTCGGCATATATTTCGCAGATTCGTTCGCCCTCATCGGCGTTGTCTATCAATTCTAACGTCTGGAGAACAGGCGGACTTGTACTATCTCGATCGCGAGCATGCATGTACCGTCTGCATCGCATTCATTGCATGGAGGAAGGCGCTGGAACAATGTGATGAGATGACTGTGCGAGCACTCGATTCGGTCCTGAAGACTGATGCGGCACTTCCGAGAGGTGAGACATATTCATTCCGCACGTTAAACCCAAATTCGAATTTGACAGATTTTCGAGCTATATCAGACGTGCGTGATTCAGTCCCATCGAGCCAGCGTTGGAAGCTGCGGTTACCTATCGCAAACGGAGGAGGGATTCCTGCTGAGTTGGTGCCGCATTTTCTATATGCGGAATTCCTGCGGATCTGGATGGAATTGGAGGTGTGCCATATTGGCTTCAATATCAAAGTCATTGTTGATCCACTTGTGGCGCGCAATTCACCCCTACCGATGGCGCAACTAGTCTCGAGCAATTTGCGTTCTACAGAGCCGTTATCCATCTGGAAAGTTGTTGTCCCGAACGTCCAGCTGCTCGCAGAAAAGGCGCGGGAGCGCTGTTCTCATCGAGAATTGAATCAGTGCTCGATGTTCAACGGTCGAAATCCATACCCTTCTGAAGGATTCTCGTGGCAGCTGCTGAAGCCATATAGCGCGGTGTTCCTGCTCCGATATCGCCGCGGCGGAAGTTCTCGAATATGGCGATACATCCTTCCATAATGAGGTCAAACCGATATTTCGTCGGAAATTTCTCAGTACGTATCGATTTCCATGCGTTCGAACGTTCGGCCGTCTGTCAAATTCCTTCGGATGGGGTCACTTCAAACTCCTCTATATGAACGGGTGTTCTGTGTTTCGACGGACAGGATGGGGTGCAGCTCTAATCCTTTGTCAACACGTCAGTCAAGCAGCGCATACTCAAATTCTTGCGAAGCTGGGGGAGGAATCCGGCCAAGATGGAGAAAAGGTATTTCCAAGCGCCGATTGCGAACGTTGCACTTGCCAGCGCCCATCTGACAGAGTGAAAAGGGGAAATTGGAGTCGGAGTCGCGGACGGAATTTGGTGGTTACTGGCCACGAAACGGTCTACCAGTATGTCCCAGTTTGGGCGCTTGCCAATAGCCTTGAGATTAGATCTATGCCCTCGGGAGTGTGAAGATAGTCCACTGGGCGTTTGCCGGCGAGAGCCGGGACTGGTGAAAGAAGCCAGTCGAGGAGCCAGGATCGTGCGTCAAAATTATCCGAACTCCCGGATTCATCAACCATCTTCTGAACTTGCGCAGTCAGCGTTTCAATGATCGCAGGCGGGATGCATTGTGAATATGAACTCGTTAGCGGCAGGCCTTTGATGCCGCCCTTCCTAGGGATGGGCATACACACCTCGCGTCGACTTGACGTCAGTTGCCTAGCGACGTCGGATCGAAAGTATAGCATGGCACGGTGTTGATCTCGTCGTCTTAAGGCTCGTTGCTTCAACGAATGCGGGAATCGGCGAACACATTGTGGCAATTCGTCCTTCGTTGAACAAAGTGTAACGAATTCGTTCGCATTTTGACAAAGTGAATATATATGGTTCCGCGCAAGTCGTCGAGGGCAGATCTCTGCGTCAGTTGATGGGCCCCAGTACGGAGATATGGTTCCATGCATACGCCGAAAAAATGCTTCCTGTCTGATTTTCGTGTTCCATGTAGGCTTTTAACACATTCCTCAACGAAGCGCGAGCAGTTAGTGACGGTGGCCAGTGAAATAAGTGCGGAACAAAATCGAGTCGACGCTCGAGTCGGGGATGAAGCTTGCCTAAGCCGGCAAGTCAGGAATGTATGCGATCGACAATTCATCGATGACGTCCTGGGCGCACTTTGCCCTTGATTGACACCTTTGCGGGAGAGGTGTGCTGTGATGCGGTGCTTTTCCAGGCAAGATGGGCGCCGGCGCCAGCCATACCTTGGGTACGTATAGGTTTGGCGGGATGCTTGCATACTCGCTCAGCACTGGTCGGCTGGCTATCGAGTCAAACCAATCAGCGCCCATGATCGCGATCGCTAACGGGATGTCGCGCGTGCCACCGACAAAGTGCCAATTGCCGGTGAGCTTAGCTCGATACGTCCAGGTTAGGGGCCTGTCGTTTCGCCGCCCCGGGAACTCGCAACGGAGGGCGTCGCCCATGTTGGTTCGAGGCCGATCGACCTAGCCGCCGTACTCGAGATAGGGAACGAACATCGCGATGGACGTTGCTAATTTTTCCTTTCGACAATGCAGCAGACCTTACCGTTGGTCGATTCGATTGTCCAGTTTTCCAGTAGGTGCTTACGTGCTTGGCGTCGGCGGAGGGGGCGGAGTTTGGCTTCGTCGTGCGACGGGCAGGGGGACGAGCATTGAAATGCTCAAAAGCAAGACTTTTCTTGCATTACAGGGATGCGGCATGCGTACACTTCTTAACTGGCGGGTAAAGCAGTGCCATCTCAAGTAATGGAAAAACGCAGATGGGAAAGAGGCAGATGGAATACGATGAATCTGGTGTGGTTGTGTTGACGACTTTTATCGTTCTGGTCATAGCGGGTTTGATGTGGAAATTCTCCGCGGCGTTAGGCGTGGATTTTCTGGCAGCGGTGTCGATTTTCCTTCGTGTTTCTGCGCTTGCGATCAGTGTCGCTGTCGCATGCTGGGTGTTTGGGCGGCTGAATATTTCTTGTATAAAATATATTGGTCCAATCGCGCTGGCTCTATTTTGGGTGTGTTGGTGGCCCGCCCTCGATTTTTGGGCGACGCAATCTGATGTATTTCGTGCGTTGGGATCTACGTCGTCGGATTTCAATTCATCTAATTCGATTTGGTGGGATGCGTGGTATGTCAAGGGAGGGGTGTTTTTTGCGCTTCTCGGTACTGGATACTCAGTTCGATGGCTTTTCCGTCGTCGCTAGGGCGTTGTTTGGCAGGGGCGGTTGGGTTGACCTGTGTCGCGTGTATGGGTGAAATGGCGGTATTGTAATATACGAAGCGAGGTGGCGGTGCAAGTCCACCGGGAACGTCGGCGTGGTATTGGAGGACGGCCCCGGTGGTCGATGCACATTCGGCGATGGGTGTGGTTGGGAATTCCGAGCGGAGCGAGAATGGCTTCTCTGGAACAATGGCACAAACAACGCACCGTTAAGTCGGATGTATCGTTATTGTTGCTCGGGGTGAATGAGAAACCGCTCGCGTCGTTTTCCCTTGATCCACGCCGGCTCGCGCCCGCGTCCGCTCCACGTCGCCCCGGTTTTCGGGTCCTGATACTTGGGGGTGGCGGCAGAGTGGTTTGCTTGGCGCCTGGCCGCGCGTTGGCGGCCAAATACTTGCTCCACCGTCAGCCCATATTCGGCCACGCGGGCGCGGATATCTTGCAGTATGGACGTCAATTCCTCTTGGCGGGCGACTTCTGCTTGGCGAAGGATTTCCTCGGCTTGAGCCTTGAGTTTCAGGTAGTTCGTCATGAATTTTCTCCGTTGAATTGCACAATAATCGAGCCAGTGATCTGGCATCTGATTGTGCGAGGTGAGATGCGCGTTCCAGGTGGCGTGAAGTGTTGATTCCAGTGCTTTTTCAGATCGGATGAGTGTCGTAAGACAAAATTGTGTGATCGCAAAGGTTCAATCCCAGTCAGTATAAGTCAGTAAGCTTCGATGCGTGTGCTATCTAGCCAAAAAAATGAGTTGACGGCAATTGTATTGCCTGGCCGAGGTCGTGAGTGTCTGCGGTGGCGAGCAAGGAATGGAAGGCGTCTACGGGTGAGTGAAGCTCATGGGGGAATTGGGCTGTCGGATCGATGTATTTCCCTTGGTGTGTTTCGGATATCGAGATGGGGCGCTCGACATCGTGCGATTCGATGGAGCGACGTTTTGCTAGCCTTCAGTGTTTTGCTGGCACTTATGCCGGATTGGCGCAGCCGCAAAGTTTTGAGAGCTAATGTCGGAAGTGGTGTACGGCGGTGTGGAGCGGAATCGGCGGGAGGCGGTGGCGATTGCAGGAGAATGTTGCTTTCCAAGGTAACGAACCCAGCAACCAATCCACCACCATGGCGAAACGTAATCGGGAAGCGAACGACAGTCAAGCAACGGAAACAGAATTCAAGGGGCCCGTCGGCCTGGACGAGTTGATCCAGCAAGGCGCGCGGCAGATTATCCAGCAAGCGATCGAGGCGGAATTGAAGGCATTGCTCGAGCAATATTCGAACGTGAAGACGCTGGACGGCCGGCGGGCGATCGTGCGCAACGGCTATCTGCCTGAGCGAGACGTTGTCACGGCAATCGGACCGGTAACGGTCCAGGTGCCGAAGGTCCGCGATCGCTCGGGCTCGGGGGTAAAGTTCAACTCGGAGATCGTGCCGCCCTACGTGCGCAAGTCGCCGCGTGTGTCGTCGGCGCTGCCGTGGCTGTATCTGCGCGGCGTCTCGACCGGCGACATGAGCGAAGCGCTCAGCGTATTGCTCGGCGACCAGGCGAAAGGCCTGTCGGCAAATACCGTCATTCGTCTCAAAGCGATCTGGGCGGACGAATTCGCGCAATGGAACAATCGGGACTTGTCGGCGGCCCGCTGGGTCTACTGGTGGGCCGACGGCATTCATACTGGGGCGCGCAGCGAGGATTCCGACGGGCAATGTCTGCTGGTGATCATCGGCGTGAAGCCAGACGGCAGCAAGGAACGCGTCGCGCTCGCCGACGGCTACCGCGAGTCGAAGGATTCGTGGGTCGAGCTACTGCTCGATCTGAAGGCTCGCGGTCTACAAGCCGGCCCACTGCTAGCCGTCGGCGACGGCGCGATGGGCTTGTGGGCGGCACTCGAGGAAGTGTTCCCGCAGACGCGGCACCAGCGCTGCTGGTTTCACAAGATCGGCAACGTGCTCAACGCGTTGCCGAAGTCGCAGCAGGGCAAGGCCAAGGCCGCGCTCGCGGAGATCTGGAACGCCGCGACGCGCGCCGATGCGATCGTCGCCTACGATCAGTTCGTCGCGACCTATACGGCCAAATATCCGAAAGCTGTCGAGAAGGTCACGAAGGATCGCGACGAGCTGCTCGCGTTTTACGACTTCCCGGCCGAGCACTGGCAGCATGTGCGCACGACGAATCCGATCGAGTCGACCTTCGCGACGGTCCGCCACCGCACGACCCGCACGCGAAACTGTCTGTCGCGCGCGACCTTCCTCGGCATGGCCTTCAAGCTCATCGAAGCAGCAGAGGAATCATGGCGCCGCATTCGCGGTGTCGACAAAATCGAACAGATCTTGAACGGCGTGCCCTTCAAGGACGGAACACCGGTGACCGAGAGCACACCGGCTCCTGCTCAACCGCTTGCCGCTTGATCATGCTGCTCGACTGTCGTACACCACATTTGACATTAGCTCAAGTTTTGAGAAGCTCAGGGGCATGACGGTAACTTGCAGTAATCGAACGTATTGCGCAATCGTTTGCGAAGCGGGCTGATGCGTCGTAGCGATGCAACAGGATTCCGGCGGGCGTAGTGATCGCAAGAGACATGAATCGCCGATTGAGTTGGGTGGGTGGTCAGCGAGCAAAGCAATGTCAGGGGGGGGGAGAGATGAGCGAAATTGTTCAGGGGGAAAGTATTGCGCGTGGTGGGTCAGTTATGCCGCTTCGCGTCCGTATGCCTTTGGAATGGCTGCGAGAATGCGGTACCCGTGCGATGCGACGCCGCGAGACGTTAGGTCTGACCATTGTTGAGGTGGCGGAGAACATTGGTGTATCGGCTGCGTCGTTGATGCGATGGGAGCGGGGGCATTTGCCTCAACAACTGTGCGGTAACGTGCTAACGCAGTGGGAGCGCTGCCTTGACCTGTCTCAAGGTGAGCTGATGCCTCCCGGCATTCAACCCTTTCAAAGCATCCTCTCGGTACCTTCTAAAAGAATCGATGGGCAAACCGTTGCTGATGTGATTTGGGGCGTCGCACATTACCTCGTTTCTAACGGCTGCGGGGCCGCGGAGCGGAGGTGGGCCAGGCGTGATGCGGAAATCTTTGCGCGGCGCTTCGGTGTATGCGGTCACGCGAATTCGACGCTTGCAATGATTGGAATTCACGTCGGTCTGACGCGTGAGAGAGTCCGCCAAATCTTGCATCAAATGCTCCTGCGGGCACGGCGATGCCATTTTGATATTCCGGCTATTGTGGCGTTGCGCGAAACGTGTCTGTCGTTCGTTCCAGATACACTCGAGACGCTCGACTTGGCGCTCAAGCCATCGTTAGGCGCGATGCTTAGCCTTGTCGATGCCCATCGGTTCGCGCGTGATATTCTGGCCGATCCCTTTTTGCGGATCAGCAAGCCAACCAATGCTTCGCAGGGGAGCCTGGTTATGGCGCTGCGTAGTTCGCAAGGTGACCTTGCATCGACTGGTCAAGCAGTGTCGCGGCAGATTCAGCGGATGATTCGCACGGCGGGGGCGGTTCATATGCCGACCATGATGACACAACTTCATTCGGAATGTGCTTCTGAGGTGGCGGTATTGCGTAAGCGGATCGAATTGACCAAAGGATTTGAATGGTTGGACGCTGCTCATGAGTGGTTTTGGATTCGCGAGGCATCGGGGTGCACGAATATGGCCGTGCTAGTGGCTGAAAAAATGTTTGCCGTAGCGGTGATGCCGCTCAGTGGCGAGGACGTTTTGCGGGGTATGCGACGATATGCGAAGAAAAGTGCGTGGAGGCTACGTCATTACCAGTTCGGAACGCGAACGCTACCCCCGGTTTCGATAATCGAGGCGGTCTTGGCGCGGTTACCATGGCTGCATCGAATGCAGCACAATCGCTATCAGGCCAAGGAGCCATGTGACCTGCTGCAATCCCTCTCGGCAACGGAGCGCAAAATCTGGGAAGTTTCCAGGGATCGTGGCGGCGTTGCTGGTCGCGCCGAGTTGGTCAATTGGCTGGTGAGCGAAGGTCATGTCCGGTTTGACGCAATTGCCGCAACTATGACGACGACGCCGATTTTGGCGCATGTTACGCGCGGGGTCTATGCTTTGTGTGGCTGGCCGACGGCTTTGGGGGAGCGCGTGGGGCACGTCGAGTGACGCGCTAGTCGGTAAGGTGTCTGATGACATTCGTGCCTAGTGCAATGCGCGGGTGTGCGGTTGATCGCATGATCCGAATCCTCGCGTCTGGATTCGCCGCTACCGGTTATACCCGTTGGTGAGTGAGCGCCGGGTATGGTAGTACACCACGGTAGGCCGCCAATAAGTGCAGATCCCTTTGGAACCGCGTTTTATCCGAATCGGGGATTTCGTGCCTTCCAGGCTGCGATGCACGATGAATAGAGGGGGCTGGCTTACCCATATGGGTAAGCCAGGATTAAAATAATTGCGTCTTCTTGACGGAACTGTTCTATGGATCTCGACCCGAAGCAAAGTGCGGCCTTTCGAGCTGTGATAGAAGCAGGCAGTTTTGAGAAGGCGGCGATGCGGCTGCATATTACTCCGTCAGCTGTCACGCAGCGTGTGCGCGCGCTTGAAGCATCACTTGGGGCTCCATTGGTCTTGCGCACCCGTCCCTGTCGAGCGACCGGGCTCGGTCAGCGGGTGCTCCAGCACCTCAATCGTCTCCTGCTTTTGCAAGCAGACTTGCAAGCAGAACTTTCTACCGGACGGCCATTGCCGGTGTCGGTGATTATTGCGGTCAATTCCGACAGTCTCGGCACGTGGTTTTTGCCCGCTTTGTCCTCAATTCTTACCAGCGATCGATTACTGTTTGAGCTGATCGTCGATGATCAGGACCATACTTTTAGTCTATTGGAAAGTGGTATGGCGGTCGGATGCGTCACGTCGGAGGAAGCGCCGATGCGCGGCTGTTTTGCTGCGGCGCTTGGGGCGATGCGCTATCGGTTGATCGCCACTCGCCAATTTGCTGAGAAATGGTTTCCCAACGGGCTGTGTCGTGACGATGCTCGGCGTGCGCCGGTCGTTGCATACTCGCGTCGAGACATGCTGCAGTCGGCAATTCTCCTCAAGAAACTGGGTTTGCCCGACGGGGCTTATCCTTGTCACTATGTGCCAGGAACGCATGCGCACTTCGCCGCAGTACGCAGCGGCCTAGGTTATGCGATGGTGCCGGAACTTGGTTTTGGCAGTCAATCACTCGCCGAACAGGGGCTGATTGATCTTGCCCCAAATAATCCCTTCGATGTTAACCTCTACTGGCACGCGTGGAAAGTTCAATCTCCCAGTATGGAATTGCTGTCCCGGCGGGTTGTAGATGTGGCGCGACAGATCCTCAGACGCGTTGCTCCCCTGATAGAAAGGGCATCGTTTACTGAAGGGGAAGATTGTGCCGCGCCAAGTCCCTTGGACTGATATGACGACATATCGTTGGATGGTCAGAACGAGGGGGCGATCCCATCTATGTTGAGCGGATAGCCCCGCGCCATCTCGAATGCGGGACCTCGAAGAGCGGAGCGTGCGACTTTCGCTGCACGCCTCTCGAGCACAGGCATTACTGAGTTGCCTGTAGTCGTTGGCCTCAGCCTCAACGGGCGGGATATAGCCGAGTGGTTCCATCAGCCGATGATAGTTGTGCCGGGCCACGTGACGACAAATATGGTTGTTCATGTCGGTAATGTTCGGGTATTTCAGTTTCTGACAATGTTTGGCTATATTCGATTGCGCATGCGTTGAGTTCTGCGTATCTGATTGGCTGTTAGGTAGTGGTTATCTCACTATTTCCCTGTTGCTTTGGTGGCGGAGCAAGAATATTCTGGTTTTTGTGATGGGGGTGGTGTGTGTGCTGAAAATGTGTAGTATGGAGATTGGAATTTGATATTTAATGGAGGGCGCGAGATGCGATGTTCAAAATGTGGTGTTGTCCGGCGTATCTGGAATTCGGTGGTCAAGTTTTTTCGGGAGTGTCAGCATGCGCAAATGGTGTTGAATGATATTCGTGTCAACGCATGCATTCGTGACGCCGAAGAGATCGGGTCAAGGAAGGCAAGAATGTCGGCTGACGAAAAAAATGAGGTTTGTCAAGAAGATATGGATCGACAGGCCTCGCGGGTTGTCAAGAGGCGGCGGCGATTGTGAGATCGCTCTCTCGTTTTAGTAATTCGAATAATATCAAAGGTGATAGCGGGGCGGCGCATTTTATAATGCGGGGCTGCGCCGCTTCCAGTTGCAAGCAGATATAACTGCGTCATTTGATGTCGACCGGTTCTGCCGGCAGGCAATCGATCTCGGGAAAAGCTTCGTCCAATGGGGGCCAGTGCGCGAACAGCTCGGACAACGATGCGGTTTGCACGGGTTCGCTGATCAAGCGTCCGTTATCCCGATGGCTGATGGTTTCCGCGACCGAGAGGTCGAAATCGCGTGGGATCGATGCAGTCTGGCTGCGCCCATTGCGGAACAAACGGACATGCTCGCCCATGTCGTCGATTTGGTCGAAGCGGCGAACGTTGCTGCGAGGAGTGTTGTCATAGGCCGCCACGCAATATCCCGTACCATCAAAATGGTTCGTGGAGAAGGTGGGCATGGATTCCCGAGGGGAGCATAGCTTAGTTATCCGTTGTAACGCGCGGTACAAAGCGATGTCGATTGGCGATTTCCTGAAGCCGGGTGATTTCCTCGCTGACCAGCTCGGGTGCAATGCCTGAGCCGATCTCATAGGTGATTGCTCGAAGATTGGGGCAACGGCCAATGGCCGTGTCAAGTAGCGCCAGCACGGGTGCGGCGATAGGTTCGGAGTGAGTGTCGCGATAGCGCCACGCATACTGAGGATGGATACTGCCGCCAGCCACGCGGATTTCGACGGCATGCTCAAGGGGGAGCGCGTTGAGCAAATCGAACGGCTCTCGTGCGCAATAGCGTGCATAAGAGAATACATGGCTAACATCGAGCACGATGCCACAACCGGTGCGATCGGTCAGTTGGTTGAAAAATGCATCCAGCGTCAAGTCGCCCGCAACGAAACTGCAAGACGGAAGTCCAGCCAGGAACGGTATCGCGCTTTCATGCTGGATGGTGGCTATGCCACTGACGGTCTGATCCAGTACGGCCTGGCACAGCACGGGTGGGGCAAAATAGGGGATGTGGTAGGGGCCGATATTCCAGATACCAATGTCTTCCAAGCACCAGACCGCGTCGAGTGTATCACTAATTGCACACTGTGCATGCAAAGCGTCCAGATTGATTCCGACTGCGCCTGCCGGTGCGACGCCGGTAAAGTGATGCACAAGCGGCAGCGAAGTCATGCCCCGAAATTGTCGCGCCTCGGAGTAGGTGAGCAGTCCGACAATTGACAGATGGGACAGACGAGATGTCAACGATTCGAGCAGGGGGGCCAATGGTTGGCCGTAGCCGTGGCGATGCTGGAAGTCGAGACCTAGGCCGATTGCTTGCATGTCGTGGCGTTGTGAAATTTGACGTGGATGGCTTGCTCATGTCGCTGGACGACGCAGTTGACGTCTCGCGCATGGGGCTGGTAGGAGGATGGCTTGTTGAACAGGGTTTCGAAGGACAGGGCAAATGGCGCCGCGAAACACTCGCTGGTCACGTCGCCGTCATGTGACGTGACGTGGGTGGGCCATGGGCTATCGCTTCGAACTGAGGTGGACAATCCAGAGTAGACGCCCTCGATGCGGGCGATCAGCTTGAAAACGGGAGAAGCGTTCGAAAATTGAACGAAATGCAGGCAGAAATCTTCGATCAGTGAGCGACCACGGTGCATCCAGAACAGGTCCGAGCAGGCGTATTCCCGGACGTAAGGCAGGAGTTCGCCCTTGTCCAGCACCCGATTGAGTAGCCGCATATCATTGTGCAGTACAGTTCGGAGGTTGCGTATTCGCGCAGCTTGCTCGACAGGCAGGCGCTTGATAGCCATATGCGCAAGCAAAATCCTCTGCTCATCGGATCCAATAGGTTCGGCGATTCCGGTGTAAAGCGCGCGCAGATAAAGGCGCTGGATGGTTGATGCATCCATGGTTAACCTCCCGCAATGGCAGTCGCAAATGTTACCTGATGACCGTCATGCAGGTGGACATTGATATCAAAAATATGGGTATCGTTCACAAAAAGAGCGACGAAGGATTTTGGCTGTATCCCGACTTCATTTTTCCGGGACGGAACATTGAAGGTTTGATTGCCGATTGATCGAATGTGTTGAAATGCTTGTTGCAGATCGCTTGCCTCAAAATGTAATGTGGCATTGATCATCGAACTCGGCAGGGTAACGGTAATCTTCGCCATTTACAGATAAATTTCGAAATGCTGAGTGAGTCGGCCGCTTGCCGGTTCAGTGCCGAAAATTCCGGTAGAGGCATGAAAGCAGCGTGCCATCAAGATGATGAGTCGATTGAATCGCATCGGCAGTTCACCGATTTGCTCCCAGTTTGACCAGTCTGCACAATAGCGGTGGACCAGATTGGGGAAGGCGGAATCGTTGGTTGCCATATTGAATCGCTCGCTGAGTGAAGCCAGCCAGATGCGATTCATGACGGTCTGCCTACTCAATTTGCACTGATAAAGTCCGATTCCGCCAGTGCAATACTGATTGGGTGTGAGATAAACGCTTGCTGAGTAACGTTGCGCATCATGATGAACGGCATCGGGACGGGTCGATTCGTATTCCTTCAAGGCGAGACGGAATTTACCTTGCTTGAAGTTTCTACCCGGGATTGGGGTTTCGCGATTCCCCATACCGAGTTCGGTCATGATGCCCTGACGTACCGATTCCCAGTCTCGAAGGTCGGTCCATGCTTCGGCGCCTGGGTACATGGCATTGTCCTTGGGGTGAAACTTGAGACTGAGGGCGAGACTCCGAATGATGATGGGGTCGTCGTAGAAGTCGTCGATGATTAAGGTGGAGCGTGCTTTCATCAGTGGTTCGGCTTCATATGAACGCTGGCGGGATGAATTTGCATTGCCGGATGAATGCCTGTGCATGCGCAGGAGGCGCGACGCTGCAGTTTTCGCTCGTAGAATTGATCGTCAAGTGCGTGATAGACGAGTGCCGTATTGCCATTGGTGTCGATACCCAAGATGAGCTTGATGATCTTGGCTGCCTGAAATACACCCATCAGACCGGGCACGACACCGATGACGGCAGCTTCTGAGCAGGTTGGGGCGATATCCGTTGGGGGAGACTCCGGATACAAACAGCGGTAGCAGGGACCGCCATGATAGTTGAGCAGGTCGACATGGGCCTCGAATCGGAAAACCGCTCCTTGGACGACGGGGCGATGGATGGCGACAGCCGTATCGTTGATCAGGTAACGCGCGGTGAAGCTATCGGTGCCGTCCACCAAGATATCGAATGACGAACAGATACGAGAAGCGCTGGTGGTAGCGAGGCGTTCGGCAAATGCCTGGACGTGAATCTCGGGATTCACGCGTCGGAGTGCGTCCGCGGGGGCGCTGGTCTTCAACTTGCCGATGTCGCCGACGCTATAAATAACTTGACGTTGCAGGTTCCCGAGATCGACACGGTCGTGGTCGATAATGCCGTCTGGGGCGTCGAAAAATGGCACTGATTCTTTCAAGAAAGTTTGCGCTGCTTCGACGGGAATATCTCGCGCCATCTGGCGAATCGTCGTCGGATATTCGTTGAATATTTTTGATGGCATTGTAATGATCGCCCCGTGCTGACGGATGACGTATCAGATGAATGCTGATGCGTAGCATTGATTGTGCCGCCGCATCGAATCGAATTGGTGGGGCCCGTACGCAGACGCCACTACGTGCGCTTGCCCTGTTCAATGGGGTTTGGGCGAACTTATTCTTTCCATTCCTTGTCGGAAAGGCAGGGGCTAAGTGTCAGCGTCGGTTCTTGGCTCGACACCTGACTTACGTCGATTTGCTTTTCGTCTTCTTTGAGGGCGAATTGATTTTGCTCAACCATGGTATCTCTTGTTGATGAATTGCAAAAATGCCATTCGTTAATTGAGGTAATTGAAAATGACGAATCAAGATTACGTTGGAGGGGCGATTTCTGTCAAGGTCGGATGTGTTGGTGGGATTGATTGCAGAATTATCTCATTGGCGACGTGTTCACGGTTGAGGCGAAATAAAGAGGGGCGGGAAGTGTAATTTGTGTAAACCCGCCGTAGGTGATTGGGGCGCGTACAAGGAGGCGCAAGTTTCATCGCTCCGCGCATTGGACCCGAGGCCGGACTAGTTGTATGTTTCAGTTCGGCACTGCAAAGCGGAGCGTTTTCGGCTATAACTAAAATAAATGATCAAACCGGAGAGCAGCCAGAGCGTGAATGCGATCCAGGTGATGCGCCCGACATTGGCCATCAGAAATACGCAAGATGCGACCGCCAGGAATGGCACGATTGGGGTGCCGGGGCAACGAAAGGCGCGTGGCAGCGTTGGGTGCGTGTGGCGTAGCACCAGAACGGCAATGGAAACCATGGAGAACGCGCTTAGGGTGCCGAGGTTAATGAGTTCGGCTAAAACATTGAGCGGGACTAGGGCGGCCACGAGCCCGAAGAACAGGCCCACGCTCCATGTTGTGAAATACGGCGTGGCAAAACGTGGATGGATGCGAGAAAAGACGCGGGGCATCAAACCATCGCGGGACATGGCAAAGATAATGCGCGTTTGACCGTAGCTCATGACAAACATGCCAGTCAGCATGCCGATCACCGCACCCAGATCAATGAAACTCGCAATGCGGAATTGCCCAACGGTTTGGAGCGCATAGGAGACGGGGTGGGCGATGCCGGCGAATTGTTGAGACGGCACAATGCCGGTGGCGACTGCGGCAACAGCAATGTATAGTGCAGCGCAAACGAAAAGTGAGCCAATGATGCCGAGGGGTAGGTCGCGCCCTGGGCGCTTGACCTCTTCGGCCGCAGATGAAACGGCATCGAAACCGATGAATGCGAAGAACATGATGGCAGCGGCCCCGACGACCCCGCTTGAACCGTGGGGCATGAATGGGTGCCAATGGGCGGGCGTGACATGGAAGGCGCCGACTCCGATCACGATCAATACGGCAGCTATCTTCAGGGCAACCATTAATCCGTTGACTCGCGCTGATTCCCGAACGCCGATCGACAGGAGCGCGGCGATGATCATGATGATCAATAGCGCGGGCAAGTTTAAGAGCGTGAAAGCATGAGGTATGGATCCTGGTGCTGCTGTGAGTAGCGTGGGTAGTCTCAGTCCCCATCCGGCAAGCAGCGATTGCAAATAGCCGGACCATCCAACTGAAACGGCGGATGTGCCGAGGCCATACTCGAGCATTAATTGCCAGCCAATTATCCAGGCCGGGAGTTCTCCCAGTGTCGCATAGGAGTAGGTGTAGATCGAGCCGGCAACGGGAATCGTCGACGCAAACTCGGCATAGGCGAGCGCAGTCAGGCAGCACGCCGCGGCGGCAATCAGGATCGATACAATCAGGGCGGGTCCGGCTTGAGCTGCGCCTATGCCGGTGAGCACAAAGATGCCGGTCCCAACGATCGCTCCGATGCCAAGAAAGGTCAGGTCGAGGGCACCAAGGGCCTTTTGAAGTCGGGGAGTGTGCGCGGTGCCGGCTCCCGCTATCATGGACTCGATGCTTTTGCGGCGAAATAATGAGGCAATCAATTTCTTCAATTCCGTAAGGTGATATTGAGGGGGCGGGTCGGACGGCGGAGTCTCGGTTGAAGACCTAAAAATCGCGGCGAGCGAATCAGTGGACATCCCAACTGGCGGGATGTGGGAGTGCGATATTCGGTCGTTTTGGGTATTGTGTATGACAGCGGCAGGACCTTGAACGGTGGCCGAAATGGTGGGTGTCCATCGATGCCATGAGTGACTTTGATGGCGGGTTCCGGTAATTCTAGAGGAGCCGATTGGGTGGTGGGAGCGTGCGCGTAAATTTGAGATTTTTCTTTGAAGATGACTATCGCGATGCGGCATGCCTCTCGTGTCATGAGATTCGGCGGACCACTCCAGGTCGTGTTCCACCATCAGGTCTGTTCGAAATCAGAATCTCCCTTATTTCCGTTGCTATTCGTCTCGGGGGGGGGGGGGGGCTCTTTAGTGGAGTGACTGACGATTCCCGTGCGGTGCAAGCGGTTCTAGTCTTGCCAGCGTCGAGTTGGCCCGCTTCGCTGACGATCTCGTCGTGCTGATCGACGCCCACCGGAGCCATGACGGGTTGCTTTGGGGGCGGTAAGCAGGGGCTGTGCGAGGAGTACGATAGCATGCACTTCGAGGTAAGCGGGGAGAACAGTTGCACCGTGGATCTACGATACAAGACGCGCTTCGGCTTTCCAGGGTTTGACTTCCGTCAATTCCGTAACTTGTGAAAACGAACGCGCCGCACGTCGAAGCTGAGCTGGCGTGCGAGCGTCACTGCACAAGTTCAAGAAGGTGTTCTGGCGACACCAATCGCAGTTTCGTCGGCTACGAAGTCCTGCGTATCACTGCACGAGATGCTGTACGTGATGTCGAGCCAGGGTCATCTAAACGCTGCATGTGCTCAAACTGAATCGGCATGACACTGTGCGTGTCGACCCCATGTAGATTAAGAGAATTCTTGCGCCCGTTGTTTAGTTTGCCGCGCACAATTCGCACATATTTCATTGCGGACGTTTGCGAGATGCGATGGTACGAAATAGTGGCGGCGCAAGGCGGCTTCGAGCTGCAGAAGTCGGGGGTGGATGGGTGGGCCAGGATGGTGCGAGTCCGCGGTTGTTGCTCCGTTGGTGCAAGCTGAATTCGTCGGAAGTTGGTCAGCGATCGAGGCTGGCGAGGGGGCATGTTGACGTGGGGTGACGCGCTCATGCAGATTCGTGCGTTGCTAGGAGTGCTTGGCCTGAAGCCCATGGAGAAGATACACACTGCGAAGCAGGTGAGCAATGGCGCATCCGTCGCTGGTGGGCCGGTCACAGAGGGCGGATTGTGAAGTGCTCGGCGGGTCGCAACCGGATATGTCGGCGCGCGTGTCGTATTCGGTGATGTGATACGGTGTCCAGCCAATTGCTGGGTTTTTCAGCGCTTTGCTTGACCTGGCCAAGGAGAAACTCATCCCATATCAGGAGTCCTTGAATTAACTTGCAAGACTATCTGTCAGATCAAGTCTGGGCTAATACAAACGAAACGTGACTGCGGCGCGTTCATGCCGAAGTCGGATGCAGCGACCGCTGCCCGTAACTTGGCTGGTGTGTCTGAGCGTTACAAAGCGACGCATCTTATCGTGCGCTCAAATTCTACTCACCTCGTCAAGTTTCGTGTTCGAGGGATTCCTCAACTTTGGCGTAACGTAGTGCCGAGGGTTGCAGGGGAAACTTCATCTTCTGTCAAATCTAACGGTAGAAATTTTTGATGTAATTCCAGACATCTTCGACAGTTGCGGAACTGCTTTTGTCGACCCAATTCGTCATATGTTTTCTCCTCCAGCTCGCCAAAAACGGACATCGCGATAGCGTTGCCCGCGCAATTTCCCATGTCGATTGACGTCGGGATTGACGCGTTTAGTTTGGCGGAAACTCCGTCAGTCGACGCTTCCCTATTGATATTCCTGGCCAGAATGTTTGTCCCTTGAAGGCGTCTACTCAAAGAGCCGTCACCACGGGCATTGAGTGCAAGTCGTCGATCAATCGGAGGTCTGGAACTGGTCCAGTGATAGATCGGACCCGTGGCCACGGCCAACCAACCTTGGTCTGCGAGAATATCGGGTGTCGAAAACTGCGACTTGGTGGCTTGCTGATATCCAATTGCGATCGGTAAGTCTGTGCAGGCTCAGGCTGCATGTCAACCGAACAATGTGGTATGGGATAGCCGCGAGGGATTGCAATTCGTTCTCTTGCATAAGCGGCTTAACCTGATTCTTGTCGCCAATCTCAATGCCTTTTCGTAATCGAGAAAATTCTGGGCGCGTGCGTATGCGATGGCGGGTCTTGACGGTGGGCGGGTCAAGCGCTAGCGAGGGCGTCCTCCCAGACTCGGTCCGAAACGGATTGACGTTCTGGACGATAGCAAGCATGCAGATCGGTGTAGCTTCAGCGCCAGCTGACGGGAGCCGATCCCACAGATGGGGCATTGCGCCAGAAGATTCTCGGCGCGGTGGTCGTCACAAGGTGGATGGTATGCCAACGAAACGTGAACACCGTGAGTGTTTTTTCCTATTGACCGTTTCGCAATGTTTCGCCAAAAAAATCGTTATAGGGACATGTTCTTGGGTTCGAGCCGCCGGATCCATGTCACGTCGATAAGATTCTGTAGGTTGAAGCATTGAGCGATCAATGGTCGTCAGTTTTCGATGTTGGTGAGGCGCTCATCTCCCACCCCCAATCCCCCCTCTGCCATCAGAGCCTCAGAATTTCTGCTGAGGCGTGCGCAAACTGATTTGCTAGAAGTGAACCGCGAACCAGTGGAACTTGTTCCAACATCATTTGGTACGGTCGCGGGGGAGGCGCTCGCGAGCGGGGATGCCGGCATCTAGCGACTGCAGTCCGGATTCGCGGACCCTCCATCGGGCAGGCTTCCTGCTGAAAAGTCAACTGATACGGTACGTCACAGATCAGTATTCCTACATATCGGAATGGTGCCTTCCTTCGCTATAATCGCTTGACATCGCAATGCCGACTGAGACGGGATTCATGGGGTGCGTAAACAACAAAGAATCACGATCATCTGGGTTCGCATTCCGTATGTTCTGCATCGGACTCGTCTGATTGGTTCCGGCCACTTGGCCTAACTGTCTTGGCTATCTATGCATATGAGACGTTGCCGGAAGCGAAGCGCGGCCAAGGTGCAAGCGTCAAATCCGATGGAAATCGTCAAGCGTGCGTAACCGCAAGCATGGCGCGGCTGATATCGTCGAAGCTTTGCAAATGATGGACCGTGGGGAGTCTGCCCATGTTGTCTGTGCACAGTGGAAAATTAGTCTGTCGACGCTCTACGAATGGCGTAATCTTTACCGAGGCATGCCGTTTGAAGCAGTTTCACGCCTCGAGGATTTGCGCCGAGAGAACGCGGTGATGCGCCAGCGGCTGAATCGATATGAAAAAGATCGAGACATCTTAATGGTGATTCTGCAACACCAAAATCTTGATGTCAGCACGCGCTGCTCTATGGTGACCTGGCTGATCCAACATTACCATATTGGTGTTTCGAGAGCCTGTGAGTTGACGGGTATTTCTAGAACCTTGTTTTTGTCGCGATCGCAACCCGAAAAATTGGAGACGGGGGAGTAGGGCTCGGCATAAATTTGATATGTTGTGCCAGAAAGGTAGGTGAAATATTGTGGCGTCGAAAGCATGCTGAGTTGGCAATCACGTCGAGGGGCTCCCGTCATTGGAGGGACTTATCGGTGGTCGCGGTCGATCGGGTATGAACTGAGTCTTTCATGTTAAGGGAGACGCAGTGCCTGGACGACACATCAACGATCATCAGATGAGGTTCGACATGATGAAGTACGAGCTAATGTCAAATGTGGTGTACGACAGTCGAGCAGCATGATCAAGCGGCAAGCGGTTGAGCAGGAGCCGGTGTGCTCTCGGTCACCGGTGTTCCGTCCTTGAAGGGCACGCCGTTCAAGATCTGTTCGATTTTGTCGACACCGCGAATGCGGCGCCATGATTCCTCTGCTGCTTCGATGAGCTTGAAGGCCATGCCGAGGAAGGTCGCGCGCGACAGACAGTTTCGCGTGCGGGTCGTGCGGTGGCGGACCGTCGCGAAGGTCGACTCGATCGGATTCGTCGTGCGCACATGCTGCCAGTGCTCGGCCGGGAAGTCGTAAAACGTGCGGTGGACTAGACTAAATCTGACAGTGGTTGGTTTTTCATGCTGGCGCGCATTGGCGCGAAGGGCGTAGCCCGTAGCGGCAATGCGCGCCGCGAACAGCAAGGAGTCCACCATGACTCAGGAGCAGAAGGTAATTCGTGCCAAGGTCGGCATACTCGAGTTGGCCCGACAGCTCGGCAACGTCAGCCAGGCCTGTCGCGTGATGGGTTACTCGCGCGACAGCTTCTACCGATTTAAGGAACTGTACGATCGAGGCGGTGAAGCTGCGCTGCAGGAGATTTCCCACCACCGGCCACTGCTCAAGAACCGCGTGGATCCGCAGGTCGAGGCCGCCGTTGTCGAACTGGCCCTCGAATTGCCAGCCTACGGTCAGGTGCGTATCGCCAACGAGGTCCTCAAACGGCATGCGCTGTCCGTCTCGCCCCAAGGCGTCCGTAGCATCTGGTTGCGCCACGATCTGGAGACCATGCCGAAGCGCCTGAAGGCCTTGGAAGCCAAGTCCGCCCAGGAGGGGTTGGTGCTGACCGAGGCGCAGCTCGTCGCGCTCGAACGAGCCAAGCACGAGAAGGAAGTGCACGGCGAATTCGAGTCCGAATGTCCGGGCTACTGCGGCGCGCAGGATACGTTCTATGTCGGCAGCCTCAAGGGCGTCGGCCGTGTCTACCAGCAAACTTTCGTCGATACCTACTCGAAGGTTGCGTTCGCCAAGCTCTACGATCGCAAGACACCCTTGCCGGCGGCGGACCTGCTCAACGATCGCGTTGTCCCGTTCTTCGACGGCTTCGGCATTCCGCTGCTACGCGTGCTGACAGACCGCGGCACCGAATACTGCGGCAACCCCGAGCATCACGAATACGAGCTGTATCTGGCCTTGGAGGACATCGACCACACCCGAACAAAGGCCAAGTCGCCGCAAACCAACGGGATCGTCGAACGGCTGCACAAGACCATGCTCAACGAGTTCTATCGCATCGTCTTCCGCAAGAAGATCTACGACTCGATCACCACCTTGCAGACGGACCTTGATGCGTGGCTCGACCAGTACAACAATGAACGAGAGCATCAGGGGCGCTGGTGTTACGGCAAGACGCCGATGCGCACTTTCCTCGATTCGCTCGATCTCGCCAAGGAGAAACTCATCCCCCATTGATGACTCGTTCTTTGTCGGCCCGACTACCTGTCAGATCAAGTCCCGGCTAATACATAAAACGCGAGCAGCTCGTCGCGATCCTTCGTGACCTTCTCGACAGCTTTCGGATATTTGGCCGTATAGGTCGCGACGAACTGATCGTAGGCGACGATCGCATCGGCGCGCGTCGCGGCGTTCCAGATCTCCGCGAGCGCGGCCTTGGCCTTGCCCTGCTGCGACTTCGGCAACGCGTTGAGCACGTTGCCGATCTTGTGAAACCAGCAGCGCTGGTGCCGCGTCTGCGGGAACACTTCCTCGAGTGCCGCCCACAAGCCCATCGCGCCGTCGCCGACGGCTAGCAGTGGGCCGGCTTGTAGACCGCGAGCCTTCAGATCGAGCAGTAGCTCGACCCACGAATCCTTCGACTCGCGGTAGCCGTCGGCGAGCGCGACGCGTTCCTTGCTGCCGTCTGGCTTCACGCCGATGATCACCAGCAGACATTGCCCGTCGGAATCCTCGCTGCGCGCCCCAGTATGAATGCCGTCGGCCCACCAGTAGACCCAGCGGGCCGCCGACAAGTCCCGATTGTTCCATTGCGCGAATTCGTCCGCCCAGATCGCTTTGAGACGAATGACGGTATTTGCCGACAGGCCTTTCGCCTGGTCGCCGAGCAATACGCTGAGCGCTTCGCTCATGTCGCCGGTCGAGACGCCGCGCAGATACAGCCACGGCAGCGCCGACGACACACGCGGCGACTTGCGCACGTAGGGCGGCACGATCTCCGAGTTGAACTTTACCCCCGAGCCCGAGCGATCGCGGACCTTCGGCACCTGGACCGTTACCGGTCCGATTGCCGTGACAACGTCTCGCTCAGGCAGATAGCCGTTGCGCACGATCGCCCGCCGGCCGTCCAGCGTCTTCACGTTCGAATATTGCTCGAGCAATGCCTTCAATTCCGCCTCGATCGCTTGCTGGATAATCTGCCGCGCGCCTTGCTGGATCAACTCGTCCAGGCCGACGGGCCCCTTGAATTCTGTTTCCGTTGCTTGACTGTCGTTCGCTTCCCGATTACGTTTCGCCATGGTGGTGGATTGGTTGCTGGGTTCGTTACCTTGGAAAGCAACATTCTCCTGCAATCGCCACCGCCTCCCGCCGATTCCGCTCCACACCGCCGTACACCACTTCCGACATTAGCTCATGAAGTACAGGCTCAAGGAAGGACCAGCTCCAGCGGCTGCGCGCCGGATTTGGGCAGCTGGGCGTCACCGTGGCCGGTGTCGCGCTGGAACATCGCCTGTATCCTTTCGCCTGGCTGTCCTGCTTGGGCTTTGAACGCGCTCTGGGCACTCGGTGGAGTGTTTGGCTGGCCCGGCGACAATTGGCAAGATTGTTCATCTGGCCGTCGCGCGTGCCAGTTTCAGCCCCACGAGCCGGGGCGCCGCCCGTCTATTTTGTCACCGTCTGGCGACGACAATGATTCGCCACGGTGTCTTGATCGCGAAATAGCCGAGGTCTTGCGACACCGTTCACCGGACAGTCCCGCGATCTATGCAAAGGTCGCGCGCTCGTGGCCCACGGCGGGGAGGTGCGATATGACTGCGATCCGCGAATCTCGCGCTCGGTACGTAGCGGTCCGCCGCTCTCTCGGGGCGTCGTTCTATGAACCGGCATTGGCACTCGGCCATTTTGTTGATCTTCTGAAACATGAAGATGCCGAGTTCATTACTACCGATCTGGCTTTGCATTGGGCGACGACGCCCGTACTCGTCGAATGCGCCACCCGGGGGCGAGGCCTCTTTCAGGTGAGAGGATTCGCCAGGTGGATGAACGTCATTGACAGTCGAAACCAGATCCATCCAGCAGGATTCGACTGCCCGCCGACAGCGCAATGCACCGCATTAGCACGGTGTACATTGGGTTGGATGTCCAGAAAGAGTCGATCACGATCGCCTACGCGGTTGGAATGGGCGACGTGGAACTGCTGGGCAAGATCGACATTACCAAGGGCGATATCGATCGTTTGTGTAAGCGTCTGTGTTCCAAGGGGCGGTGTGTGCATGTCATCTACGAGGCAGGACTGTGCGGTTACGTGTTCTTGGGCGTTTCACCATTACGTTTGTGGATCGTTAGCGGTACCCGCTTTGGCGTCGTCGTAAGAAAGATCGTACGACGTGGATGCCGGGCGTCAGGCGTTGTGGTTGCCCAGCCGCCACCACATATTGAATCCGTCACCGCTAGCCGAATTGGCTGTTCTTCGTCAGATAGGCGAGGCAGCCGCCTGGTACCCGAAGTGGGCACGCGCGAGCTAGCGGTACACGCCCCAGGTAAGGCCGTGATGCGGAGTAGGATGCGACGCATCATCGACATTTAACTTGGATAATTAACTTCCCTTAACTAAAGACGAGAACTGTGAATTTTGACTAATGATTGCGTTTGATATGGGCGGTGAATAACTATTTAAATGGTGGGGAAATTAATCCTGTCAGTATTGCGGGGGTGGTGAAGTTTGCGGAGTATTCTTGCTGCGTATCAATTTGTTGAGGTGTAGTGTTGACTCGTAGTGAAGTACTGAGAAACTTTGTTGGGTGTCGAATGCGTTCAAGTGCAGGAGGAAAAAATATCAAGTGGGCTTCGATGTTGTAGCGGGAAACGGCGCATTCCAGATGTTGAACTGTGAGGAAAATTGATATGTATCTCGATTTTGATCGATGGGGCAAGCCGGCGTGTCAGGAAGGATTTAATCATTGGATGGCCGTGGTGGAGCCGGCCTGGCGAGGCGCCGGTGCGCTACACGAACTCAATTTTACGGCGGCCAAAGCATTAGCGACGGGATGGGGGAGTCCCACTTGGCACGAGGCTAATGCGACTCGGGTCAGTGACGGCAACGGGCAACAAGGGGGGGCGCCCTTGCGAGCGGTTGATCAACTGGCGACCTACGCTAGTCATGTGTTTGACATCGTCGCTCGCATGCAGTGCGAGTGGGCTCAGGTTATGCATGATGCCAATGAGAGATCGCGCGAACGTGCAGCAGATTGGGAGCGGGCGTGGGCGAGCTCGGTGGCACTCGGTTCATGGCCGTGGGCCTTGTTCAGCGTCCCAGCCACGTCTCCTGTCGAAATGACGCGCGCAGCCGCCAATAGACCGTCGCAAAGTGGGGGGGACGCATCGTATCGAAACGGTAAGACGTCATCTTCTGCGCAACACGCCAAAGCTTAATCGAGGTCGGTGGGGGCCGGGGAGCGGCTCCATCAATGGAGAGGTACGTATGTCGCTGTTGCGAAGCATGAACGAGGTCGTGATCGTATCGGCCGCGCGGACCGCGGTCGGCAAATTCGGCGGCTCGCTTGCGAAGATTGCGGCGCCCGAGCTGGGCGCGACGGTGATCCGCGCGGTGCTGGAGCGTGCGGGCGTGAAGCCCGAGCAGGTCAGCGAAGTGATCATGGGCCAGGTGCTGACGGCCGGTTCCGGGCAGAACCCGGCACGGCAGTCGCTGATCAAGGCCGGGCTGCCGAATGCCGTGCCGGGGATGACGATCAACAAGGTGTGCGGCTCGGGCCTGAAGGCCGTGATGCTGGCGGCGAACGCGATCGTCGCGGGCGATGCGGAGATCGTGATCGCGGGCGGCCAGGAGAACATGAGCGCGTCGCCGCACGTGCTGCCGGGTTCGCGCGACGGGTTCCGGATGGGCGACGCGAAGCTGGTCGACACGATGATCGTCGACGGCCTGTGGGACGTGTACAACCAGTACCACATGGGCATCACGGCGGAGAACGTCGCGAAGGAGTACGGGATCACGCGCGAAGAGCAGGACGCGTTCGCGGCGCTGTCGCAGAACAAGGCGGAAGCCGCGCAGAAGGCCGGCCGCTTCGACGACGAGATCGTGCCGGTGGCGATTCCGCAACGCAAGGGCGAGCCGCTGCAGTTCGCCACCGATGAATTCGTGCGTCACGGCGTGACGGCGGAATCGCTGGCCGGGCTGAAGCCGGCGTTCTCGAAGGACGGCTCGGTGACGGCGGCGAACGCGTCGGGGCTGAACGACGGCGCGGCGGCGGTGCTGGTGATGTCGGCGCAGAAGGCGGCGGCACTCGGCCTGACGCCGCTGGCGCGGATCAAGGCGTATGCGAACGCGGGCGTGGATCCGAGCGTGATGGGCATGGGTCCGGTGCCGGCATCGCGCCGGTGCCTGGAGCGCGCGGGCTGGACGCCGGGCGACCTGGACCTGATGGAGATCAACGAGGCGTTCGCGGCGCAGGCGCTGGCGGTGCACAAGCAGATGGGCTGGGACACGTCGAAGGTGAACGTGAACGGCGGGGCGATCGCGATCGGCCACCCGATCGGCGCGTCGGGCTGCCGGATCCTGGTGACGCTGCTGCACGAGATGGCCAAGCGCGATGCGAAGCGCGGGCTGGCGTCGCTGTGCATCGGCGGTGGGATGGGCGTCGCGCTCGCGGTCGAGCGCAATTGAGGTGGCTCAAGCGGATAGGGCCAATTTAGATTGGCGTTACACAATATGTAATGTGTGAGCAAATGAGGGAAATGCTATGACGAAGCGAATTGCATTGGTGACGGGAGGGCTCGGCGGCCTTGGCGAGGCGATCAGTGTCCGGTTGCACGATGCCGGTCATCGCGTGGCGGTAACGTATTCGCCGCGAAATCATGGTGTTGATGACTGGTTGACCGCACGTTATGCAGAAGGACGCGAATTTCGTGCGTTTCCTGTTGATGTTTCGGATTATGGCGCCTGTCAGGCATGTGTCGAGAGCGTCACGCGTGAGATTGGGAGTGTTGATATTTTGATTAACAATGCCGGTATCACGCGTGATATGACACTTCGGCGCCTTGATAAGCCAAACTGGGATGCGGTAATTCGGACGAATCTCGATTCCGTTTTTAATATGACAAAGCTGATTTGCGAAGGAATGGTGGAGCGCGGTTGGGGGAGAATTATCAATATCTCGTCGGTCAACGGTTCAAAAGGAGCCATTGGGCAGACAAATTATGCTGCCGCGAAGGCGGGAATGCACGGTTTTACGAAGTCGCTGGCTCTTGAGGTGGCGCGAAAGGGGGTGACGGTCAACACGGTATCGCCGGGGTATCTTGAGACAAAAATGGTAAGCGAAATTCCTGTGGATATTCTTAATACAAAAATATTGCCGCAAATACCGATGGGGCGATTGGGAGAGCCAGATGAAGTGGCTTCATTAATTTCGTATCTGTGTACTGAAGAGGCTGCTTTCGTGACTGGAGCAAATATTGCAATTAATGGTGGCCAGCATCTAGAGTAAGCGGGCGACGTGTATTTGTACTGTTGCGAATGATTGATGAGGCAAATTGAGTCGATTTGAGGAATCGAGGGAGGCCCTCTTGTCATATCCAGTCGAGCGTTAGCGGTTGGCTTGGGTTGATAGAGAGGGCCGTATGCAGCTTGGCGAACGGGGGTGTCAGTGGTGTCCAGCTCGACAGATGTGGATTGTGGGCAACTTCGCTCCGAAGTTTGGCTGTGTCCCAGATGTTGGCCCGACACGCTGGGCCTGGTCCGGCGAAAGAGGTCAAGAGAGGTGCAAAGTTCGGAGAGACTTTACGTGGCGTGGGCTTCCAAAAAGCGAGTACGCGGGAGGCGGTAAACCCCGGTTGCATCAAGCCCAGCGGAAGTATTGCCGCTCTCAAGCGTCCGGATTAATCTGATTGGTTCCCAAGAGAGGCCCACTTTACACTGCAATCGACCTGGATATTCCAGGATGAATGTGTGACGTGTCGTGTCAGATACGTCGACTAGTGTATTGATTTTAAAGATTGCGATGCGGTATTTTGTCATCTTATTTGGAATTGTTGTCATTGTGAAGTGTTTTTGCGTAATGGAATAATTTGGATCGAAGAGGATCAAGATGAAAATGGGAGACTATTCTTGCAGTCGTGCTGAAAGTGATGAAGTAGTATGAAAGCGAATCATCGATCCACGGTTGAGGGTTGATGATTCGTCATCTCTGTTTAAATGGTCGCGTTGTTCGCGACCATCTTTTTTGTATGACAGTCGTTGTTACTTGCATGCTGGTCGTGGGGCAGTTATTTGGATTTTTCAGATGAGTTGCCGTGGTGAATTTGGGGTCAGTGTGACACTGCCTTTTCGGGAGGGAATATGAATGTGTTATTCCGGCGTCAATTCCTGCGGACCGCTGCTTGTGCGTTGGGTGGGATGGTGGGTATGTGGCCGTCGGCTGATGTCAGTGCCGTGCGAGCTACGCAATCAACAGGTGCGGGATGGATGCAATCGAATTTGTCGCGATTGGGGACGCGCGTGTTACGGCAGCTTTGTATGCCGGGGGCGCACAATGCGGGCATGAATGTTTTTCATTCGGGAACGGCATTTGCTAGCGCTTGCAATACAGTCACGCAGGAGATGAGTGTTTTCGCGCAATTGTGCGCCGGGGCGCGATATTTTGACATTCGCCCCGTGATCAGTGCTGGGCAATACGTCGCTGGACACTATACTTGGGTGGAGGGTCTTCACTCTTGGCAGGGAGCAAATGGTCAATCTATTCTGTCTATTATTGATGATGTTAATAATTTTACGATAGATCAGGGCGAGCTTATTTTTATTTCCTTGTCTCATGATCTTGATACTGATGTTGGGAATCAAAATTATTCGCCATTCTCCCAGGGGCAGTGGAATGGACTTTTGGCGCTCATGTTAGAGGAGTTACGCGATCTCTTTGTTGTTGATTTGGCCGATTCGCCGGATTTGACGGCGCTGCCATTAAATCGCTACATCGGAAATGGTCGTTCGGCTGTCGTCGTGATCGTCAAGCCTTCTGGCGCAGGAATCGAGATCGATGATGCCGCTTATCGTGGATTTTACTCATCGCGTGCCTATCCTGTTTACGACAGCTATGCGAATACAAACCAGCTCGAACGAATGATCACGGATCAGCTGGCCAAGATGAGAGCGCAGCGCGCTAGCGCGGAGGCACCTTGTTTTGTGCTGTCGTGGACGTTGACTCAAGAAGGGTTGCAGCAGGTGACGTGCCCACTTGGTCTGGCTCCGTCTTTGTTGGAGATGGCATCGACCGCGAATGCTGCACTGCGTACTCAATTGCTGCCGGCTTGTACGCATGAGCTGTTTCCAAATATTCTATATGTTGATGGGATTAATATGTCCCTTGATCTCGATGGATTTGCCATGCAGATAAATTCGCTTTGATCGTCGGTGAAGGGCGAGTCGATCTTGGATCTCGCGAGTTACTTTGTCAATAATCATCAATCGGGGTTAAGCGGTGATCCACTTGATTCGTTTGGTCGTGCTCGGGTGTTTTATATTGGTGTCGACTGTGACGATTGCACGTTGTGATACGTCGATCCCTATTGTATTTGTGCATGGACGTAATGCAGGTGTCGGCGTATGGGGTCCCATGATCGAAAATCTCGAGGAAAATGGGTTCGCCGCGGATCGGCTATTTGTCTGGGAATACGATACATCTCAATCAACTAACGAGGTGTTGGCGGGGCAATTTTCTCGGTATGTTGAAAGTGTGATTCAGAAAACCGGCGCTTTTCAGATCAATGTGGTCGCTCACTCACTCGGTAGTCTACCGACAAGATGGTATATTAAATTCGGAAACGGCGTCGGGAGTGTGCGAAACTGGATTTCAATTGCTGGTCCCAACCACGGTACTCAGGCGGCTTGGTTATGCGCATTGTGGGATCAGGGTTGTCGAGACATGACGCCTGGTTCATATGTCATCTCGCATTTGAATCAAGAACCGCCTACTCCCGGGCCAACTCAGTACTGGACATTTTGGTCGAGTTGTGATGAACAGATTGCTCCCCCGAGCAGTACCGCGCTAAGTGGTGGAATCAATACGCAAACAGCGTGCTTGAAGCATAACGATCTGCTAACAAATCGGGATGTGTTGGATCAGGTCCAATCAATATTAAAAACATATTGATTGCGCATCGCGATCTAAAATCGATGGTCTGGCGAATGTTCTACAAGAGCATGCTCGAAAGTGGTGGGCTGAGTTTGAACATAAATCCACCATCCCAAATTACCCCGTTTTTATGGTGTGCTAGTCAGTATTTGTAGGCAATTACTCGTATAAAAGGGCTTGAGCGTGCGTCGTGCATTGCTGTAAACGTTCGCGGGATCGGGGTGTGTTAGCCGATGCGGTAGTCATCGTATACATTGACAATGATGTGCTATGTGCGCGATTCTAGAAGCGGAGGAGATACTTGGCGAGTACAAGAAATGCAACACTCGGTCGGCATGACAACGCAGGGCGATCCGGTCTTGAAGCAGGGTATCAATCCACGAAATGGAGGAGCGGTCATGTACAAGAAGCTATCACTTTCGAATCTGGCTGCGACGCGTGGACACCGTCGCGATGAAGCTGAAGCTGAGGATGGGGAGCTTTCCAGCTACCCGGAAGCCCGGCATCGGCGAGCGCAAGACTATCTTGCCCGCCGGGAGGTAAGGCAAAACGGACTCATGTTCCTGGCAAATATTCGCAAACAGGCTGCCAGTCTGGGGTTGGCGCCTGCCTCAACATCTCAACCTGTCACACGTGTTCTGCAAGAGTCCAATCCTGTGGGAGTGGCCGATTTGCCGGAAGATACTTGGATGCATCGAGGGGGCCACGTTACCGAGCTTGAGGCAACAATTTTGTTAGGGGTTCGGAAGCGAGAGGTAGAAAAGGTCAAGAATCAGCTTGATAATGGCACGTTATTCCTTCCTACACGCTCCGAACTGAATCAATATACGCCGGCGAGCCGAGATATGATCAGGAGGGTTTGGTTGGATATGACCGGTATCGAAATTGACCCCGATGCGGTGAGCCTGCCCACAAGATACCAATCTGTTGGCCAGGGGCCAAGCTCGCACGAGAAGGCTCAGAATGTTGCGGGGACGGGTACCGAGAAGTCCGGGGCAAGCGATTTCGCGGCGCAAAGGGCGGAAAATATGATGCGAATCATAGATGAAATGGAGTAGTTGGTGGTTCGCCTCTTGTTGTGAGCGGCTCTACGAATCACCCTCTGAATCGCCTCGGGCTCTGCGGGTAAGCATCATTTAAGAGGTGTTTTCAAAAGGACCCCTGGATGCCGCAACCTGTATCGGAACAACCAAGGGCAGTTCCGATTGCGGTAATGCCCTTTGTGGATGGCGATCTTACTTGCCTCGCAGTTGACGATCCGTCCATTCCAGCACGTCGATGCGGTTATTTAAGGTGAATGCATTCGCTCCGTTGCTTACGGCATGGTATTCCCACGTGTCGTGATCAAATTCAAGCTGGCTTGGCAGGTCGCCGATTGCTGTCTGAAGAAATGCAGACTAATCTGCATGATCTTAACGTATTATCAACCTAGTCGATCTTGCCAAGATGGCGAGCTGAGCGTATCGGGGTAGTATATATTATCAGCCTGCTTTGCTTCTTGATTAAATAAATTGTACCGCTATTGCCGATTTGATATCTTCCTTTGCTGAAGTAGCGGTGTTGCGCTCGTTGTGCACTAGTAAAATAAAAGTTTTTATATCGAAATGCTGTTCGGAGCGAAAATGCCATTCGATTATGATAGGGATCCTTTGATACAGAAGGCGTTATCGCAAAAGTGGACTCGGCATTGGGGGGAGGGGCCTCGATACGAGAGTGAGGAAGATATCTTGTCCAGAGATAGCTTGAACCTATATACCACAGTTGCGTATCGATCGATTAATAAATATTTGAGAAATGGTGTGGTGGATGAGTACGCGAGGAAGTTGGTTGATCAATATTTTCGGCGTGAAAATACAATTGGTTCGCGTGCCGAGGAGCTAGGGCTATTTCGGCTGTCTGATTTTTTTCAGAAACCGAAACGCGGGATTTTTGGAATTGGACGGCGTGAAGCCAAGGCGGACTATGGCGGTGCGATGGATGCAATCGTCCGCTTGGTCGAAACTGGTAGGAAATTACATCCCAGCCCGCCGAGCGGGCGAATGGCGTTGCGAGGTGTGGATACGAATCCGGCTGTCGTGGGTGAAGATATGGGAAAGTTGTTTCGAACAGAGGGTGCGACTGTTACGGATCGAGCGTTTCTAAGTGCCTCGTTAAGCAGGCCGTTTCTTACGAAAGATCTGTTTATTGTAGATGCCCCACGGAATTGGGCTGACGGACGACACATTGCCACGTCTGCGGCAGTGGCGAGAGAGGATGAGGTTCTCTTCCCAATTGGATCGCGATATTCGATTGATAGAATAATTAATCGAGAAGTCGAACCCAGTTTGGTGAACAAATCGTCTCAAGGATTGGTGATGTCCATATCTCCGAGTCTGTTCTGGATGATATGAGGCAGCGCAGAATGATTCATGTTAGTGATCTAAGGAGCGATGTGGCGGAAGCTGTTGATGATATTTCTGATCTTGCATCGCTTGATGCAATGGAGCTTAGGCTGCCTAGTAGAAAGAGGGTTGTTGTGGAATATATTGAGAATCTGATTTTTGCAAAGATGCTTTAGATTGAAGTTGCTATGGTGTGTTATGCACTTTCAAAAATACGGAACGGCATGATTGAGCATCAAAGTGACGAAGACGACGAAATGCAAGCCGGCGAGGGTTTCGGGCAAGTGCTCGTAGTCGCGCGCGAGCCTGCGAACACGGTTGACCTAGCCGAAGCTGCGTTCGACTACCCAGCGCCGCGACAACAGCACGAAGCCCTTTTTTGCCTCGGACAATTTAATGACCTGCAACGCGATGCTTTCGTCACGCGCGGCCTGCGCTGCGGCTTCGCCGGTATAACTCTGGTCAGCAAAGGCGAGCTTCACCGTCTGGCCCGTAGCCTGCTGAACCTGCCGCGCCAATTGTTGCGTAAGCGTCAATCTGAGGCCGTCTTGACGATCAGAACTTGACCTCTGAGAGCCGCTGATTCGCGAGCGCGACATCGAAGGCGGCGGGATCGAAGCTGCCGCCACACCACTCGAGGAAGTGGTCGTGCTCCTCGTGCGTCGGATCGGTGATCGCTTCGAGGAAGTCGGCATATCCTGGCACTCCACCGACGTCTTCCGGTGGACACGCATTCTGCCCGTCCAAACACAGCGGCCGGCGCATGTCTGGATCAGGCACCAGCGCCTTCTCGACCTTGATCCGATGCTGCCAGTTGTCACCGTAGTCGTAGAAGTAGGTGAATGACTTCAGCCCGCCGAGCGCCTTCGACAGCGTGACCCGTGCTTCATTGAGCATCGGTGGATCGCTCTGGAATCCGAAGTCATCAGGTTCACCATAGTTGGTTTCGCCGAAGACGAACTCGTGCAGGTGCCCGCCTTCCCAGCCCATGGCCAGTTGCAGCACGACATGCAGCTTGCCCAGCCGGATCGAGCCGGGAACGATGATTCGTCGCCAGATCGCCGGCTTCATGTACTTCAGCTCAACGCGCAGTACGTAATCGGGCACTGGCGCCTTGACCAGGCGCACGGCAGGTTTGCGGGGTTGGGCCATTGGATTGATTGTCAGGCGGCTTGCTGCTCGATGTGTGCAGCCGGCATCAGGCGCCACGGCAGCAACTCGTCGATGCGGTTGATGTGACGCGTACACGGGCACCGTTCAGTTCGATCTCGATGCCCGACGCTGCCGGCAAGCTCTCGCGATGTGGCTCGACAGGCTGTAGAGCGAGCGACGCCGGTTCTGCGGTCTCGCCGATCGGTGCATCTGGTAGCGCTACGGGCAGCAACACCGCTGTGCTGTGCACCCCCCCTTCAAGCAGGCCCGCCCGCAGTTGCCGGCGCCACTTGAACACCATATTCGGATTCAGTCCGTGCGCCTGCGCCAGCTTGGCCACCGAAATACCTGGCTCGCACGCCGCGACGGCAACTTGCCGTCGGTACTCTGGTGTGTAGTTCGGTCGGCCCTTGCGGTTCGATAATCGCGCATTCCGTGTGTCCAAAGTAGTCCCCATCACTTGAAGTAGCGGGCATCACTTTGAACACCGGCTTCAGCTCTGTCCATGCGGCCACGAAATGACGCTTACATTGTTGCAACTTGAGCGCGCTCCTGTTCGTTAGCCGGCGTGATATGCACCGCCAGCAGATGGCCCAACGTGTCCAGGCGGATATAAGTGGAGTGAGGTCGGACGGAATTCGTGGGGGCCAACGGGCTAAGCAGTGATCTGATTCAGACAGAGGCGCTGCGTAGATGCGACCGGCGACTCATAATTGTGACGCACCTGCGTGCGTTGCCGGTTATAGAAGATCCCGAAGTATTTGCTGATCAAGTGCCATGCTTGCTCGCGCGTGCCGAAGCGTTGATGATAGACCAATTCGTTCTTCAACGTTCCCTAGGTCAAATGGATTCCGTTGCGTCGTGCGGAATCAGGTTTGGCCAAGTTCCAGTAAGCAACGCCTTAGCATTTGTCAAAAATTTGTCATCGGTTGCCCTGGTTAAACCATTCCCCGCCAATTATATGGCGGCGATTGACAAACTGAATGAATTGCAATCAGTATCCACAAATACTCAACTTTTCGATTGCGGCCGCAAAATGCTCCTGATTCGACGTTGCTGGATCGGCAATCGAACAGATGAATTATTACAATTCTGTGCGAGAGCGCTTGCATGATCACGGATTTGCTACAGTCCCAACCTGAAATCGCGTTGTTCGCCAGTCTTGCGCTCGGCTACCTGATCGGTTCGATCCGTGTCGGCCCGATCGCGCTCGGCGGCGTTTGCGGGACGCTCCTCGTGTCGCTCGTGCTCGGCCAAAGCGGCGCGCGGCTTGCCCCCGACCTGAAGAACATCGCGTTCGCGCTTTTTATCTTCGCGCTCGGATTCACCGGCGGCCCGCAATTCTTCGCGAACGTCGGGCGCGGCTGGCGTTACGGTCTCCTCTCCCTCGTGGAAGTGCTGTCGGTGCTGGCGCTCGTGCTGGGTGCGGCGGTGTTGCTGCGGCTCGACGCCGGCACGGCCGCTGGCCTGCTGGCGGGGGCGGCGACAGAGTCGGCCGTGATCGGTACCGCGTCGGAGGCCATCGCGAAGCTCGGGCTTGCTGCGCCGGACGTCACGCGCCTGCAGGCGAACATCGTCACTGCGTACAGCGTCAGCTACCTGTTCGGCCTGGTCACGATCGTGCTGTTCACGAGCCAGCTCGCGCCGCTGCTGTTGCGCATCGACCTCAGGGCGGAAGCACTGCGCGCATGGCGCGAGCTCGGCGGTGACGGCGGGCTCGACGACGGGCAGCAGGCGGCCGTTCCCGGGCTCGTCGGCCGCGTGTTCCGGGTCGGTCCAGCCGCCGGCACGACCGTGGGCGATCTCGAGGCGCGCCATGGCGGCAACCTGACCGTCGCCCAGGTGCTGCGCGAAGGTGAACGGTTGCCCGCGCATCCTGCGCTGGCGCTGGCGGAAGGCGATGTCGCGCTGGTTGCCGGCCGGCGCGACGCCATCGTGTCGGCGGCGCCGGGCATCGGCGCCGAAGTGGCGGGCGACGGCCTGGGCACGCTGTTCGCCGAGCGCGTCGACGTGCTGCTGACGCGGGGCGATGCCGACGGCGTGACGCTGCGCGAAGTACGCGAGCGGGCGTCTCCCGAAGAGGGGCGCGGTGTTTACGTCTCGGCGGTGACGCGGATGGACGCGACGATTCCCGCACTACCCGGCACCGAACTGCATCGCGGCGACGTGCTGACGCTGGTCGGCGCGCTGACCGACGTGCAGCGTGGCGCACGCGCGCTCGGCTACGTCGTGCGCGCAACCGAGAAAACCGACTTCGTCTATCTCGGCCTCGGCGTCCTGGCCGGGATGGCGATCGGGCGGCTCGGCGTGCACGTCGGCGGGGTATCGATCGCGCTCGGCACGGGCGGAGGTTGTCTGCTCGCGGGGCTGCTGTTTGGCTGGCTGCGCGCGCGCCTGCCGCTGGTGGGTTCGTTACCCTCGGCAGCTGCGCAGATTCTGAAGGATTTCGGGCTCGCGACGTTCATCGCGGCGGTCGGATTGTCCGCCGGGCCCGATGCGATCCGGCTCGTACGCGAATACGGCCTCGCACTTCCGCTCGCCGGCATCGTGCTGGTTCTGGTGCCGGGGCTGCTGTCGCTGTGGATCGGCCGTACATTCCTTAAGCTCGACGCGCCGATACTGCTCGGCGCGATCGCAGGGCAACAGTGCAGCACGCCGGCTATCAGTGCGCTTGTCGGCGTCACCGGCAATTCGGTGCCGGTGATCGGCTACACGATCACGTACGCGCTGTCGAATGTGCTGTTGCCGCTGATGGGGCCAGTTGTCGTCGGACTGGCTGCGAAGCTCAGCTGAACACCCGGCGCGAGCGGTGGCTTGCGCCAGATCATAACAACGCTTATTTGAAACGAGGGCACGATGGACTGGATCCACGATATCTTTCAGAAATCACCGGAGATCGCGCTGTTCCTGTCGCTGGCGATCGGCTATTTCATCGGCCAGATCAATTTCGGCAAGTTCCAACTCGGCGGCGTCGGCGGTTCACTGCTCGCGGCCGTGGTGATCAGCCAGGCTGGCGTGACGATCGACAACGGCGTGAAGGCTGTGATGTTCGCGGTCTTCATCTATGCCGTAGGCTACGACTCAGGCCCGGGCTTCTTCAACTCGCTGAATCGTAGGTCGCTGCGCGAGATTGCAATGGCGGTGTTCCTCGCGGTGTCCGCGCTCGTCACCGTCGTCGTGTGCGCGAAGCTGTTCCATTTGAACAAGGGGCTCGCTGCAGGTCTCGCGGGCGGTGCGCTGACCCAGTCGGCTATCATCGGCACGGCCGGCGACGCGATTGCGCGGCTCGGGCTGCCGGCCGATCAAGTCAAGTCGCTGCAGGCGGACGTCGCGATCGCCTATGCGGTGACCTACGTGTTCGGGTCGCTCGGTGCAATCATCGTTTGTGTGAATCTTCTGCCGAAGTTCATGGGGCAAGGGCTCAAGGAAGCGTCGGCCGACGTCGAGCGAAAGCTCGCGGGCGGCGAACCGGCACGTGCACCGGGGCAGATTGTGGCGCTGCCGGAGATGGTCGGCCGCGTCTATCGCGTCACGGGCGCGGCGGGGCGCGCGGTGAAGGATCTCGAGGTCGCGCACAGCGATTTCGTGACGATCGAGAAAATCCGTCGTGGCGGCAAGTCGATCGAGCCGACGCCGGCCACCGTGCTGAACGCGGATGATGTGGTGCTCGTCGTTGGGCGCCGCGAAGGGATAGTCGATGCGGCTGCCAGGATCGGCGTCGAGTTGTCCGAGAACGACGGCATGGGTGTCGTGATGCAGACCCGCCAGGCCGTGTTTGCGCGCAAGGGCATGAATCACACAACGCTTGCGCAGGTACGGGAGAACGTCGACCGCGATCTGCGTCATGGCGTCTATATCGACAGCGTCACGCGTGCCGGGCAGCCGGTGCCGGTACTACCCGAAACCGAGTTGCTGCATGGCGACGTCGTGACGTTCTACGGCTCGCCAAAAGACACGAAGCGCGCGGCCGACGCAGCTGGCTATGAACTGCCGTTCACGATCAAGACCGATTTCATCTACATGGGCGTCGGACTTGTGCTCGGCCTGCTGGTTGGGCTTATCGTCGTGAACGTTGCCGGTATTCCTCTCACGCTTGGCTCGGGAGGCGGCTGTCTGCTCGCCGGCCTGCTGTTCGGCTGGATGCGCGGCAAGCATCCGATGTACGGGGTGATGCCATCCGCCGCGTCGCAGCTGTTGAAAGACTTCGGCTTGGCTGCGTTCGTCGCCGTCGTTGGCCTCAACTCCGGGTTACAGGCGGTCGTCACGGTCAAGCAGAGCGGGATGACGATTTTTCTGCTCGGTGTGTTCGTGACGACGTTCCCCCTGCTGTTGACGATGCTGTTCGGGCGTTATGTGCTGCGTTACGACAATGCGGCGGTATTGGCCGGTGCACTGTCGGGTTCGCGTAGCGCGAACCCGGCGTTCGGCGGTGTGCTCGACAAAGCGGAAAGCGCGGTGCCGACGGTGCCGTTCGCGATTACCTATGCGATCGCGAACGTACTGCTCACACTGCTCGGGCCGCTCGTGGTCGGGCTCGTCTGACGGTCCGCGTTTTCGCATCCGCATTTCTTCCGTGCCGCCGGGCAGAGTGGGAGCGGCGGCAACTTCCACTTTCGATGGAGAGCAAATCATGGCAAACGACAACGATACCGTGACCGGGCATGCGAAATTCGCTGCATTGAGCCCGTTCGAGCTGAAGGACGAATTGATCAAGGCGGCGGGCGGCGGTGCGATCGCCCGTCCGGCGAACGCCGCGATGCTGAACGCTGGCCGCGGCAATCCGAATTTCCTCGCGACGATTCCGCGTCATGGCTTCTGGCAACTCGGCCTATTCGCGATGCGTGAGTCGGAACGCTCGTTCGCGTACCTGCCGGAAGGCGTCGGAGGGTTTCCGAAGCGCGAAGGCCTCGTCGAGCGTTTCGAACTGTTTCTGCGCGAGCAGGCGGGCACGCCGGGCATCGATTTCCTGCGCGGCGCCGTATCGTATGTGCGCGACCAGCTCGGCCTGTCGGCGACCGATTTCCTGTACGAGATGTGCGAAGGCATTCTCGGCTCGAACTATCCGGTGCCGGATCGGATGCTGAAGCTGTCCGAGATCATCGTCGGCCAGTACCTGCGCCGCGAAATGATCGGCAAGCGCCCGTTTGTCGGCGAGTTCGATGTATTCGCGGTCGAGGGCGGCACGGCGGCGATGACGTACATCTTCAACACGATGCGCGAGAATCACCTGATCAAGCCGGGTGACACGATCGCGCTCGGTATGCCGATCTTTACACCGTACATCGAGATTCCGAAGCTGAACGATTACCAGCTCAACGTCGTGAACCTGAACGCGACGGTCGAGAACAACTGGCAGTATTCGAAGGACGAGCTCGACAAATTGCGCGATCCGAAGGTCAAGGCGTTCTTCCTCGTGAATCCGAGCAACCCGCCGTCGGTGCGGATCAGCGATGAAAGCCTCGAATACATCGCGGAGATCGTCGAAGCGCGCCCGGACCTCGTGCTGCTGACCGACGACGTTTACGGCACGTTTGCCGACGACTTTGTATCGCTATTCGCGCTCGCGCCGAAGAACACGATCCTCGTCTATTCATATTCGAAGTACTTTGGCGCGACGGGCTGGCGGCTCGGCACCATAGCGACCCATCGCGACAACGTGCTCGACCGGCTGATTGCCGAATTGCCGCAGGACGTGAAGCGCGAGTTGCACGTGCGCTACGAATCGATCACCACCGATCCGGATTCGCTGAAGTTCATCGACCGGCTCGTTGCCGATAGCCGCACGGTCGCGCTGAATCATACGGCGGGGCTGTCGACGCCGCAGCAGGTGCAGATGGTGCTGTTCTCGCTGTTCTCGCTGATGGATACGCCGGATGCGTACAAGAACGCGTTGAAGCGCCTGATCCGCAGCCGCAAGCGGGCCTTGTACGAGGAGATCGGCATTGCGTTCGACGACGGCGATCCGAACCAGGTCGATTACTATACGATTCTCGATCTCGAGTATCTCGGCAAGCGCGCGTTTGGTCGCGAATTCGTCGATTGGCTGCTCAAGCACACCGAGCCGTCCGAACTGCTGTTCCGGCTGGCGAGCGAGGCGCGCGTCGTGCTGTTGCCGGGACGCGGCTTCGGCACGCCGCATCCGTCGGGGCGCGTGTCGCTCGCGAACCTGAACGAATCCGACTACCGGCAGATCGGCCGCGCGCTGCGCAAGCTGATGGAGGAATATGTGGATCGGTTCAATGCGGATACCGGTAATAAGGTCGACAAGAACTTGGCAAAATAATATGTGTTGACGCGAACTTGCGCGGACTGCGGAAGCATGGCTGCGCAGGTTCGTTTCTTCCAGGCGTGGTTGGCGACGGTATCTGGACAGAAATCGATTCCGGTATCCATGGTAAATAGCAGCGCAGGCAGCACCGCTTGTGAAAAAGACACGCCTCGCGTTGCCGGAAATGGCCAGAGCTAACTAAGTCACGGCCGCCGCCGTTGCCGACCGGGAATGTCCGGTCGTTGTCGCTGGAGCACCAGCATGTGCTGGCCGCGCTGCGCAGCGCTCACGGCAACAACGACCTAATCAGTTGTTTGGTCAAGGTGGTCTACTTCGCGATATTCATGCGGGATCTCACTCCGGCGGGCGCGGATGTCGATTGGTTTCGCCACGCCGAGGCCGTGCTCAAACCAGGTCTCAAGCGAGCCGAGCAAGAAGTGCTCTGGCTGCTGCTTGACCCGGAGTGCGACGTGATCGAGCGCGTGCTCGTCCTGCATGGCGAACAACTCGTTGCGCCGGAAGCGCCGTTTTATCGATGCTTGGAAGCAATTGGCTCAATACAACTTCCTGACTGGTGTTTCCATCGTTCCTCAACACCTCTCCGCCGAGCCCCGGCCGCCGTCGGCATGCGCTGGCTTGCGCCTTGGAGCCTGCGCGAATCGGGTAAGGTAACAGCTCGCAGGCCGACCGGACGCTTGTTTTTTTTGACCGATTACGGAGTCCAGGAGCGGTCCGACGCGAGTCTCACGCCGGCCGCTCAAGCACGGCCACGAATCCGGTTCCCTGCGCAAACAATACTTGCTTCAGCGTCAAATTTGGATGTTCATCAATCAGCTGATTGACCCGGTCCTCAAGCGCCACCAACGTCGCGCCCGTGACAAATTGGTACTTCCCTTTCTTTTGGCGGTCCGTTTCGGCGGAGTCGTGGGCGGGGTGCTTCACCTTCCCCTCTTGGATTTGCACAGTCGGCTTACGCGCAGTCATGGCAGCCTCCCTCATGAACGTCGAAAGACGAACTCGGCCGCACGGTCTCGCAACAACGTTCGGTGACTTCGTAACGGCACAGCACGAAAACCCGCTCCAGCCCGCAAATGCTATCGGCAAAGCTCAACGTCATTGTATGGTCCGGATTGCAGCTGTCCAGCGGAGCGATACGAATCTCTCCGCTGCCGTGATACAGCCCCGGCCAATCGACGGTGCTCTTGCATTCGATTTCGAACTCGTCCGGCGAACATTCGCTGTCTGGGGGGGCGACTGTCACTTCGACGAGGTGGCTGCCGCGCCTCGCCTCATGCGCGCAGGAGCACTCGTTGATGCACGAACATTCCTGCTCGCAGCAATGACTGCTGTCGAAGAGCAAGGCGACCTTGGTGACTTTGATCGACGGATCGCCTGGCAAATACGGAAACAGCCTCCTCGAGATAGGCAGCGTCATGACGCCTCCCGGATTCGCCTCATCAACGCTGTCCCTCCGCACACCGCTCTGCATCGCGCTGCGCGAGCGACGCAGCTGTTCCCACGCATCGGGAAAATCGCGATGCACGTCGAGATAGACCCATCCATTGCCGGGCAGCCTCTCCCGCATGGCCGCGCGAGCCGCATCGCGCAATGCCGTGCCGCCCTCGCGCGACGTATAGTTCAGATGCAGTATCGTGTCGGCGACCGTATCGAGATCGAAGTAGTTGCTTTCTTGCGGCAGTTCGATGCGCCAGCAGCTGACGGCGCCGGCGTATTCGAACGGCAAATGCCGATCGTCATGGAAATTCAATTCGAACAACCCCGCATCGTTGCGGCCACTCGACGTCGCAATCGCCTCGCGCGCACCATACAGCTTCGCGCCACGCGGATCGCAACATTTCGCCTCGTAATGCTCGGGCAAGGGATGACGGCAACCGCAGGCGCCCTTCGGCTTGTCATTGCAGCAATGCGTCACGGGGCAGGGTAGACACGGGTCGATACGCGTCCAGCTATGCAGGAGCGTCAGCTTGCAATGCACGCCCGTATAGGGTCCGGTTACACACGGTATTGTCACGCTGACACTTTTGAGGCGCCGCATATACTGCCCCGGATAGTCCATATCGAACATCCACTCGGGTATCTCGATTTCGCAGTAGCCGGTCAATCTGAGTTGCAGGAACTGCAATGGAAAATGCAACGCGAGCGACACATGCTTGGTGAGCTCGTACTCGCGCTGATGGCGTTGCAGATATTCCTTTTCCATCCGGTCGAGCGCGAGTTGCAGTTTGTCTCCCGCGAGCAAGCCTTCGTGCAGGCCGTTCCAGCTTTCACACGGTAGGTAATTGTGGTCGGTAAAACCGAGCTCGAAATTGAACGCCCGCTGTGCCTGCCGCACGACATGTTGCGCCAGCTCGTACATTTGCCAGTACATGGCCATGCCTTCCTTCTGTAGGTATAGCCATAGCTCGTGACTCGTAAACTTGTCGCGCAAGAGGTTCAGCCTTTCGCGCGATTGCTCGAGCGACTGCTGGTGTAGATTCAATTCGAGCAAGGTTTCGCGGGCCTTTGTCTCCGCGGCGAGGATCTGGATCTCCATCTGTTCGATCTCCAGATCGAGGACCTCGACCTGATGCACCCACTCGTCAAGCCTGCGCTGCCAGCCTGCTTGCGTCAGATCGAGCTGCGCATTGAGGCCGGCGATCTCGCCGATCTCGTTGGTAATGCGAGCGATCGTCTTGAACATGCCGGCGAGCTTGGTGCCGAGCGGAAGCCAGGTCTCTTCGCAGGGGAAGCCGACGAAAAGGTCCGGAATCAGCTCCATGGCCTCCGCCACGGCCTCGATCTCGGTTGCCGTGCTGCGCAGCCCGATCTCGTTGTTCATATTGTCCTGATAGTCGAGCTCCCCATTGATCAAGCCCACATCGATCAGTCGCTTGGTGTACCGGCGGTTCGTCTGCTGCACTTCCTTGCCCTTGCGCAGCGCCTGCACCTGCCAGTCCGCCTCGCGCCATTGCTGCTGCCGGATATCGACCGTCATATCGGCCAACTCTGTCTCGTGCCGCGCGTGCATCTGCGCCAAATACTCGCCGTCGCCGCGTTCGAATGCGCCCAGGAGCGCCGTGCCCATTTCGCGCAGACGACCCACGCATTCTCGTGCTTTCTGCATCAACACGACGAAGCGATACTGCGTGAGCGGGTGACACCAGGCGCCGTCCTCGCAACAGACGGGTTCGTCGCACGGCCGGTGGGGAGCCGGATCGCAGCAGCATGGATCCTGCCCCCAGTACTGCGAACCGTACATACCCGCCACATCCGGGTTGCGCAGACGCTTGTCGCTCAGGCAACGATGCACGAGCGAAAGGCCGTCCCGCACATGGCAATACAACTGCATCAGCCGCGGATTGAGCGGCGGGTTCAATGGCACGAACGTCGCCACGGTCCCCTTGTCTGGCCTTGACGGATTGCGCACGGTCGGTGGACAGGGGCCGAGAATGGCCGAAGCGGTGTCGAGAATTAGCCTGGCCTCTTGCGCCGACTCGCGCGAATTCTTCCGCAGCAGCGCGCGCGCCCATTCGACGAGCGTTTCCGCGTAAGCGAGCACGATCGCCCGATCGCGCGCCGTCTGTGCCGAGATCTTCGTGCTGTCGCAGCACGTGTCGAGTGCCGCACGTCCTTGGCCGGGCACCTCCACGCTGTCGACCGAGGGCAAATGCGTCGCCGGCGGCGGCTCGGCCACCGCAACGTCGGCCGGTCGCTCGACCACGTCTACCGTTCCGAGGGTGTCGCCGCCCGGCCGGCTGTCCGTGCCGCAATGCACCCACATATTGTCGGATTGCAGCGGATTACGCACGAGTTCGTACCACTTCAGCGCCGGTTCGAAATGACAACGGCAGCGCAGCACATCGGCAATGGCAATCGACGGACTGAACATCGATTCGATGAAGAGCCGCTCGCCGGGCTCGACGAAAACGAAATAGGGATAGGCCGGCAACCCGGCGGGGTAGGGACTCGCGACGGGCGTCGGATCCTGCACGAGCGGTAGCGCCACGCACTTGTCCACGGCCATGTTATAGCGGAAGCCCGGGGCGTCCGTGCCGTTGTACCCGAGAGGCGTGGGCGCAATGCCTCCGGTTACAGCGAAAGTCAGCGAGTCGTCCAGCCTCCCGACGTAGGTCAGGTCAGGCGTCGCGCCGGTAGACAGCTTGACCAGCCCACTGGAATGACGCGGCTGCTTGAATTCGCCGTTATGCACCCGGCACCACGCAAGCCGCACGGCCGATTCCGGTTTCCAGTCGAGAAGCGTCGGGATCTGCTGCGGGTCGTGCCAGTAATGGGAGATTTGTTCCGATGGGTCGTAATACTCGTCCTGGAACGGCTCATCGAATGTCTGCGCCGGCACGAGCCAGAAATAGTATTCGTCGACGAGTGGCGGATGCACGCAGCCGCATTCGGCGCAGCAACCCGGTTCGGAATGAAAGTCGCTCGGAACGAACTCCGCCTCGGCAGGCGGCACGCCACCCGCGGCAACGCGGATGAAGCGCACGCCAAGACGGATGGCCGCCTCGATCCAGAACGGTAGCTTGCCGGACGCGGTTGCCGGTGATGCGCTCGAGGCCGACGTCGCGACGACAACGCCCGCGGCATTCGTGTCCGCGATGCGAGCGATGGTGGGCGACGGTGGATTGTTCGGGCCTTGGGGCGTCCCTTGAGGCGCACCGGAGTCAGGCGCGAGCCACGAGGGCCGGGCATCGCGCTCGGACGTCCCCAGCATGCCGAGCCCTTCCCTCGGCGGTGTCAGCAAGCGCAGTGCGCAAGGCGTGCACTGTTGCAGCAGCTCGACCGCCGGATGCGATGGCGGCGGCGACGCCGCCCAGTATTCGAGGCCGCCGGGTGCGGCCAACGTCAGCGTCGAGCGGCGCAATTGATCTTCGAGAAACTGGAACGCTTCAATTCTGCGCGCTTTTTTCAGCTCGTCCCACGCGATCCAATTCTCTCGGTAGAGTGTCCGGCAGCGGCAACGCTCCCAGACCTTATAGCTGGCAAAAATATCCTTCCACAGACTCAGGAACGACGGTCCGATCGCCCAGTCTTCCAACCCCAGCCGTGCGCGCTGCACGAACGTCTGCACCGCCGTGATACCTTCTTCGATACGGCTGGCCATTTCGCAGAAGCCGGCTTCGACGTCGATGAGGAGTAGGGCGCTCAACGCATCCGGTGACTTCGCGTGACCACCCCGCGGCAGCGGCACCCGATTCATTCCGCACAAATACGCGAGCAAATGCGCTCGGGCATGCTCGCGCAGGCAATCGTTGATCTTTCGCAGATCGTCGTAGCGGCGCAGATCGGGTTCGTCGGGCTCGATCATCGCGTTTTCGACAAGGCGCACCAAATTGACATTGCCGGTTTGCGCTTCGCCGGGCACCGGAGCGCCAGGGTCGTCCGACGCCCATAAGTCCGGCCGCGCGAGGCGAATGTCATTCGGCGGGCAACGTTCGATCAGTTCGTCGATCCAGTGGTTGGCATGCCAGACCCTGACCGCCCATCGATCGTCCTTCAGGTCGTCGCTGACGATCTTGTAGACGGGTGTCGTCTGCGTCGAGAAATACGACAGCACGCAGGGTGCGTGATTCAGGTCGACGTCGAGATGGCGCAGCAGTTGAGCGGGGTCGTCGGGCTGCTTCTCGGCCGCTTCTTCGAACAACAACCAGACGGGTCTTGCACGCGCCCACGTCTTCTTTCCGCTCTCGTCTTCCCGTTCGTCCGTGGTCCGACACATTCGCGAGTAATCGAACATCCGCTCCCACCAGTCGAACAGCGCCTGCTTGCGCTGGCTGCTCGGAAGGGTGCGCTGATCCTGGCTCGCTGCCGGTGGATGATAGTAGTCGAGGAGCGGCAGCAGGTTCATGTCAAAATTGGCGGTGTGCCTGACAAAACCCGGATTGCGGTAATAGCTGATGCCCGCGAACAAGTCCGCATGCGCGAACATATAGCCTAGCTCGGACTGCCCGAACGGCTTCGTTGGATGGCCCGTGAGCGCGAAACGATGCGCGAACAGCAGCGCCTTGAACGCGCGTTGGTAAGTACGACGTATGTCGCGCAGCGTGCTCGTGTATCTCAGGTACAAGTACTCCGCAACGCTGCTGCCTTTCGGAAAGCTCATTTGGCCGATGAGCTGCTCGTCCTTGCTCGCGCAAAACAGCTTGTCGAGTGGCAGCACCACGAGTTGCCCATGCGTATCGGCGCCCGAATACTTGACTTCGAACCCGGTATGCAACGGATGCACATCGTCTTCGCCCGAAAACTGCGGTTCGTTCTGAAAAAATTCGACTTCGATGGTGTATGCGCCCGACTTCAAATGCGGTGACGAATTGCTTTCGGCGGGTTCGTCCTTCCAATGATGTGACAGCACCGCCCACGTCTTCTGCCCGCGGCTCAAGGTGACTCGCCAGCGGCGTTCCGGAATGCATTCACGCTCGTCGTCGATCTTCTCCTTGCCCGCGTTCCCGCCCGGCACGTCGGCTTCGAACTGGTAGCGGCCTTCCTCGTCGATCATCAGAACGCCATGCCACTTGATATGAAAGCCGGCGGCACCGCCCAGCTCGGTGCCGCGGCGGTTCTGAATCGCGAAACCGTTACGCACGCCGAAGAGCTTCAGTTGCTCGGGAGAAAGGCTCAAATCGAGCGCTGGCAGAATCGTAGGTAATGGCTCGTTCTTTTCGTTCTTCTCCGTATCGAACGCCCCTAGGCTCGCACGGAGCTCGCGCCAGACGAGCTCGCCGCCTTTGGTGTGAAACTCGCCCATCAATCCGGTGCCGACGAGCCCCAGCAGCGCCGCAAACGCCCCGCCAGACGGCAACGGTTTCCACACGACGTCGGGTGTTGCGCCCGAATCGGCTTCCCACGAAGTCAAACCGCGGTTCTCATCGCCGAAGAGGTGTCGCAGAATCAACCATGCCGTTTGCGTCTCGTGCGGCGACGGCGCGTCGGTGCAACCGCATAGCGTAGCGCTCGCGACGGCGCCAACATGGCCGACCAAATGCGCGGCAATCACATGGCAGCGCTTGACCATCAGCGCAAACCGCTCGCGAAACCAGTGCCAACGTCGTTCTTCGTCGTGCTCGGCAATCAAATGTTTTTCCGCCGCAGCGAAGTCGGGGAACAGCATCGCAAACGGCGCGAGGTCGACGCGCGGCATCGCATACAGGTTCTGCACCGCGTGTTGCTCGTCGGGCGTCAGGTCACGGAGGTGCACGAGTTTTTCGATCACGGCGTGATCGGTCAGTGGAAGCTGCGTATAGAGCTCGTTGGTCGCCGCGTCGAATCTGAATGGGCCTTCGGCCGGCGTATTCCACATATCGGGTGACGTCGTCATCAACGGCGTGCGGTATTGCCGATTCGTCGCCCCAACGGCAATACCGGCGCGCTCGAGCGTGCGGGGAAAGAAGTGCTTGCCGAGCGACGTCAAGTAGTCGGTGCCGCCCGGCGGCACGACATAACCGAACTCCATCTTCAACGCGCTTTCGATCCGGTGCCACGTCCAGTCGTGAATCTCGCTTTCGTCGACGGCGACTGCCAGCAGCTTCTTGCGCAGTGCATCCAGACTGTGGCCCTGCGCATGCTGTTCGTTACGCTCGTGGTTCTGTCGTGGCTCTTGCTCGGGCAGATCGAAAGGAGCGTCGAGCGATTCGTTGGCGTCCTGCAGCGGGAACGGATCGTCGCCGTCAAGATGCGGCTCTACCGAAAACAAGAACAGCAGTTCGCCGATGCCGAAACGCGAGGCGGTGATTTTCGCGAGCACCTCGGCAAACCGCAGTGTATGGGTCGGAGCGGCATGCCACGTGTCCTTCGCGACGGTCGTCGAGAATCCGGCCAGTTCCGACAGCGGATCGAGGTTTTCGACCAGTAACTTGATGAAATGGGGCGGCCGTTTCGGGCAATGATCGATGCGTGTCTGGGCATAGCGCATGATTCGATCGACAAGCTGGCGTATGGCCCAATTCCACTTTGCTGCCGGGGACGGCGCCTTCCATAGCGCGAGCAGATGCGTCCTGTCCGCGCCATGTGCGCCTTTCGTTGCCGTGCCATCGGTCAGACGCAAGCCGAACTGGTCGCGCAGAATCTGGAACGATACCAGTTGACGGATGAAATCAGGGTTGATGCTGCCGCCGATGAAAAGCTGCAGCACTTCGCAGATATCGCAAAGCTGGGTGAACGTGTAGCGCGCTCCGCATACGGCCTCAAGCTTGTGCCACAGTCGCAGGTATACCGCGAGAAACCTCAATGCATCGAGAGGATTCTTGGGGTCCTGGAAAACGATCCGGTAATGCTCGGGGCAGCAAGGCTCGCAATCCGGCAGCAATCCCGACTTGTCGCTCACGCCCGTCGCATCCGTGCCGGCAAACGCGTGGGTATTGCGCGACCCTTGCTGCTGCACGACGGTGAACCGGAAGCAGTTCGACTTTTGCAGCTCGACGAGTTCGCAATAGGTGAGGCCCGTACGCTTCAGGAATTCAGGCAACCGCAGTACGATGTCGACCCAATTAAAGCCCCCCGGGTTCGCTGCGGGGAAACCGTACAGCTCGTATAGAACCAGTTGCCCTGGCGTCGATACAAGCGCAATGTCCTGGGTGAACAGAAGCCCATACTCTTCGGGATCGATGCCGAGATACTCGATGCCGATATCGATATTGACCGGGTATCGCCATAAATGGCTTTGAAACGTTGGCGCAACGACGGTCGGGTCGAGCGCGAATTCGGTGATCTCCTTTCTGAAGCCGCGCATCGCCGCAAAACGGCACGATGAAAGCGCATCGAGGTACGCGCGGTCGACATCGAGAGACTGCGCGTACGGCAGCGCAGGTGACGAAAAATCGGTTTTCAGCGCGTCATACGCCGCTCGGTTCGCAACCGGCGTAGCCGGCGAATTGAACCCGGACAACGCGCGAAACACGCTGGCTGGCGAATGGCATTTGTCCGTATTCTCGATCACGTCGGCACACTCGTCGGCGGAGCACAGCTTATGATCGTTCAGGTGATGTTCGGCCGTGTTGTAAACGCTGCCGGTAGCCGGTGGCGCAACCAGGTTTTCGAGTTGCTCGATGACGATGTCGACGAGCGGCAGCGGCGTCATTGCGTTTGCCGCGCTCACGTCCAGCAAGCCTGGGTCATTGCGGCGGGCGGCAATTGCTGCTTCGAGCGTCGGCCTGCCTTGATCGGGTGGCGCAGCGGGCGTCGCGCAGGTCGAATTCTCCGAAAGCCGCAGCAGTTCATGCAAATACTCGACCGTGCCCGTGGGCGACAGGTAGCACGGCGGCACGCAGTTCTCCAATCCGCCGGGGTTCACCGGCTGGAATGGGCCGGGTGGCGGCGGTGCGGGAGGATTGACACCGCCTGCCGCGCTCCAGATTGCGTTGGCCTGATCGAACGCGACGGTCCCGCGCATCGCATCGGCAAAATCCGTTTGGTCCAGCCGGTTGATGTCCATCGCGCTGGTGAAGCCGCGCGCATACAATGCTTCGGCGATGGAAAACGCCAGGCTCGGCACGGGCGGCATCACATTCGATGCAACGCCGGCTAGTTGACACAAAGCGTTCAACACCGTGACGCGCTGAACGAGCCACGCCTGCGCCGATGGGTCGCCGGGCAGCGCCGTTTGCGCGGCAGCGGTCACGTTCGCCTCCACAAGTGCGCCCGCGCCGAAGGAAAAGGTGCCGCCTATCAGCGCCTGATACGCGCTGACCCAGTCGGCGATGACGTCGACCGTGGGCAAATCGAGCATCGGTGTGGCGGGCGCGGCGGCGGACGGTATTGTCGCGATCCCGAACCCGACCGCGAAGAATTTTTGGACGTGTCGAATGAATGCCGCCACACGCGCTTTAGCCGTTCCCGGCGCAGTGAAGGGCGGCAGCAGCACGACATTGGGCGGCATCCCAAACAGATTATCCCAATCCGTGGCGGACATCAGCGACAGCTGGCTCACGCTCGTCACCGGAATGGCACGAATCGCGGCGATCAACGGCGGGTGGTCGTTCGTCACAGCCGCGAGGTCGAGCGAAAGATAGGCATTCGGTTGCGCGGCGATTTCCGGTGTCCAGAACCCGACGGTATCGTCGCCAGGGTGATAGTCGCGCCAGTTGGCGGCAGACGGATACGCAAGCCAATCATTGATGAGCGGCGTGAGCGTGGCATCGACTTCGCAGTGTGGCGCGGTCGCGTCGTATTGCACGCCGGGCACGAGCGCCGCAATCCGCCGAGCCGCCTGTGCCGGATTGACGGCAAGCGAATCGCTGATCGTGCCGGCATCGACTGCCGACGTCAGCGCAGGCAGCGTACGTTCCTCGTTGTCGCGGCAGGCGAGTTGATATCGCTGCTTCGCCGACATCTGCATGGGCAGCATGACGCCGAGCGCATAGAAATACTCGGCCGGCACCGTGAATGCGGGCGTAAGGGTACCGCCGCCGCTTTGGACCAGCACGACATCGGCTCGGCTGATCGATGTGGTTGGACTCGGTACACCGGGGTTGACCGGAAAGACCAGCAACGCCATCTCGGCGTCGATGCTCATCTTTTCACAGGCCATCGCGCAACCGAGCGCAAACGTGTAGCGAGCCAGCCGATCGACGTTGGCGTTATGCGTTGCGTAATAGCTGTTCAAGTTGCCTTCGAACTGCTGCCGGTTCTGTTCGAGCTGGTTGCCGATCGTGCCGTCGTTCGGCGGATTGGTATATAACGCGCCCAGATCGTCGAATCCGGTCGTGCCACTTGCAGGTGCCGCCGGTAGCGGATCTTGCGGGCCCCAGATGATTTCATTGGCGATATGCGACGCCTGGGCGGGCGTGATGTCGGCGATGGCGGGCACGGGCCCCTGATCCGCAGCCAACACCGTTTGCACGGCGGTCTTGAGCGATTCGAAATCGGGTGCCTGGCCTTGGCTCAAATCGATTTGGGCGAGACCGGGCGACAGCGGGCGAGGGAGGGGCAGATAGATCCCGACCTCGCTGGCCGGGATGGCAGGATACGTTGCCGGCGCAGGCAACGCGCCAACGGTCACGACGTTGACGTCATAGTAGACGAGCCTGCTCGCGATCTTCGTGCCACCGCGGCTGATTTCGAGCCGGACGTCGGGCGTCACGTATTCCTTGTATCCGGCGGGCAGCGTGATCGGGATCACCGCCGTTGCTTCGGATTCGGCGTGAATCGTGAGAGGCAGCGGTGGAATCGGCGGTGTGTAATGCTGGACGATGGTCGTGCCTGGGTCGGGGATCGGTGGCGCGGTCGGCGCCACGAATGCGGCATCACCGATATGCTGGCCCATTTTGGGATCGCCGACGCTCAGATCGAAGGCCGAGATTTTCAAGCCGGTCAGAAAATCGCTGAACCGCGTGCCACCGATGGGTGTGTCCGGGTGGAGCCGGATCACGAGTATTTGCGGCATGGTCTATCTCCTCGGCACAAATCGAGCTGTCGCCCGGAGTCTTGTTTCGTCGAAGTCGACGTTGCTCAGCAGTAGCGGCTCGCATGCGCTCACCCTCCCGGCGCCGCATCGGGAGGGGTTTCAGACGTTGATTCAGCAGCACCGGTCTCGATATGAACGCCGAGAACTGGTTTCATACATGTCCGTTCGCCAATCTGTATCAATCGGGATGCGAGAAATAGCCGACGTTTCAATCCGGATTCGCGCTCGCTTTTCGCTTCACGACATTCAAATATTTTCCTTTCAAACTTTCCGTTTTGATCGAGTTTCCCTGTTGCGTGAATCGATGCCAGCCAATGTCGCTATGGCGCCACGGCGTCGATTTTCGCTGGTCGGCGCCGTATGATGTGACACCTTCGCTGCCGAAGACTTCGAGGCCGGTAATTTTTGCGAGTCGATAAGCGAAGGTATCCTCAATCGGTCCGGTCCATGTGGACTGACCGACATGCGTACCTTCCTTACCGCCAGCGGTTCTGCACCCTGCCAGGACAATCGTCGCGGCCTCGTCGAACACGATCTTCTTGGCGTTGATCAATTTTTCCAAGTCCGCTAGTTTGGCCCCGCGCTGGGCGTCGAGCGTGGTCCCGGGGGCCGGTTTGTCGGTGTACAGGCCGGCGCCAGGTCCTTCACCGCCCACGCCAAAGGGCGTGCCATGGTGCAGGATCACGAGTTCCTTGATCGCCCCAGCGTTCTGGAGTGCATCGAGTAACGCTTTGCCTGAATCGACTTTCACGACGTCATAGCCCGCGGCTTTCAGCGCGCGCTCAGACGCCTCATACTCGGATTGCGACTGATTATAAGCACTCCACTCCTTCTTGTTTGCTTCGTATGCTTTCAAATCGGAAGCGTATTTCTTTTTCGCTGCCTCATACGTTTTCATGCTTTCCGAGAATTCTTTCTCGGCTTTATTCTTATCTTTTTCGTATTGCGCCTTCTCTTTGTCTGAAGCTTTCTTTCCGGGAGCTTTGACCTTCGTCTTATGCGGCTTGACGGGTTCCTTGGGTTTGGGGAGTTCCTTTCCCGCCGGCCTGGATTCATTGTGCATGACGATGGCGAGTTTTTTGCCGCTCTGGCCGTCAGGATCGACGAAGCCCGTCGGATTATCGAAGCAGTATGGGTAGAGGTTGGGACCTTCCTCCACGCCTGCCGGATCGCAGGCCGTCCATCGCCCGAGCCACGGCGCGTAGTACCTCGCCCCGTGGTCATACAACCCGCTTTCCTCATCCCGCTCCTTCCCCGTATACCGATACCGCTTCGCCGTCTCCGTCTGGCTGCGCACCGCCTGATAAGTCGAACTGCCGTAGGGCGCGTATTCCTCGTAAGAGATGATCTGCGCCTGCTCGTCCAGTTCCACGTAACTCGACCCCAGGTGATTGCCGAACTGGTAGCGGACGAGTTGTCGTGGCGCCGGGTCGTCGCCCGCCGTGTCGAGCGTACGCGTCTCCACCAAGGCAATGCGTTGCTTGTCGTCCATCACGTGCAGCGTCGTGCGCTCGAGCGTGGCGGTGTTGGTACCGATGGAACCGCCGTGCCTGCGGAATATCTCGAAACCGCCGAGGTAGATGCGCTCTTCGGTGAGACCCGGCGCCTTCTCCCACACCTTGCGCACGCGCTGGCCTGAGGCGTCATGCACGTAGTAGGCCGTGCCGCCGCCCCCCAGATTGACCTGTCGCAATTGATCCTTGGAGTCCCAGTGCATGTTCGGCCCAGGCAGGCCGCCGCCCAGGTGCGGCATGCGCAGCATGTTGCCGTGGGCATCGTGCAGATAACTTTCCGGCTGCGGCGTGTTGCCTGCCGGGTTCAGCGTCGTGCGGGTCAGGCGGTTGCCGGCCTTGAGCAGCGCTGCGCCGTGACCGTCCTCGATCAGGCTTGGATCAAGGTAGTCGTAGGCGCGCGTCCAGCCCGCATTTGCCGGACCGCTGCCGCGGTGCTGCATCTGCAGGAAGTTGCCGACAGCGTCGTACACGTAGCGCTCGATGTACGTCCCCATCGCATTGCCGTCGTTGGGGGCGAAGCGTCCCGCCGCGTCGGCACTGACGAGGCCCACGCGGCCGGCGTCATTGTGCGAATGGGCGATGGGGGGGCCGCCCCGGCCCAGGTGTTCGCGGCCAGTGGCTTGGATCAGCCGGTATAGGGCGTCATAGACGTAGTCGTTGCTCGGCTCGACGCGCTTGTTCCTGAAGTAGATCGTCTGCTGCGCGTCGTCCTGGATATGGGTGATGTTGCCGACCGGGTCGTAGGTGTAGTACAGCTTCTGCACTTGCTTGCCCGGCCAGCCGGCAACGGACGGCCGTGGATCGTCGCCGGGGAAGTCCGCCGCCTTGCGCTTGGTCAGCAGTTGATCAAGTCGGAAGGTGAGCGGGTCGTAGCGATAGAAGGTACTGGTGCCGTTCTTGTAGTCGATGCGCAGGCGCTGGCCTTTGGCGTCATAGTCGATGTTGGCGACGCCCACCGGCGATGGGGCTTCGTTGGCGGTGTCCAACAGTTCGACGGGTTCTGCCGCGCGCTCCAGCCACACGTCCACCCGTTCCAGCAGGTTGGCCTCGTTGAACACCGGCTGGATGACGTTGAACTGGCCGCGTCCCAGACTGCTGTGCGGCGGGATGGACTGGACCGGGCGGTCGAGTGCGTCGTAGCGGGTGCTGCCCTCGAAGCATTCGTCGTCCAGCTTGGGATTCCGCTGCCAGTCGGGGATCGCGATGTAATCGCTGACCAGCCGCCGCGTGCCGTGCAGCAGGTTGCCCTTGAAGTCGAAAGCCTGGGTCGGGTTGCCATCGACATCGAGCCGCGCGTTGATTGCCACGCCCGCGGAATCGGCGTGCCGATAGATGCGGGTGCGCAGGTTGAGCACTTCGGCGTTCGGCAGTGTCTCGCCGTACTCGATCTTGTCGACCAGGATGTCGAGGTCGAGCGTGCGTGGGTCGGACTCGCTGGTCGTGCCGCGCACGGTTTGCGCCGTCGGGCGGCGCAGCGCGTCGTAGCGGGTGGTGAAGTCATGGCCGCGGCTGTCCCAGGCGCGGATGGGTTTGCCGGCCACGTCGTTGAGCATCCAGCGTGCACCGGCCTCCATGCTGAGCTGGTGGATGCGGTTGCTCAGCATGTCATAGGCGTCACGCATGACGATGCGGCCGAGCGCGTCGCCGGCCTGCTGGATGGCATCGCGCACGGCGCGCTGGTTGCCTTCGATGTCGAGCTCGATGCGGGTGGCGAAACTTTCTTCGCTGCCGTCGAGGTCGTGGCCGGGGCAAACGACGCGGTTGCGCACCACGGTCATGAAGGGGCGGCCCAGCACATCGAAATGGGTCGTGTGAGGTGTGTCGGCATGTACTTCGGCGCGCAAGGCGGCGTTGCGTTCGTCCACGCCCATGGCACCGTCCATTCGCTGCGCGCGCCAGGTCTGCCAAGTGGCCGGTTGGGTCCTGAAGTATTCGGCGACGTAGCCGCTGATGTCGGCGTCGGTGCGCGGGTCGCCGGTCTGCACGTTGCGCGGCGCGCACGTGTCGTTGACGTCGTAGGTGGTCTGCTGCCACGGGTCGAACACCACCTTCCCATAGGTGTGGTTCGGGTGCAGCGTGGCGATGACGCGCTCGGCCGGGTCGTAGAACAGCACTGGGCTGACGCCGATGCTGACCGCGAACTCGAAGCGGTGGGTGTCGGTGAAGAAGGGCTCGAACTGGCGAACCGGCTTGCCCTTGTTGTTGAAAACCGTCCAGCCACTGCCGGCCCAGCTCGGGCTCACGTCATTCGGTGTCGTCACGGGCTGACCATTCGCGCCGATGACGATCCTGCCGGTAGCGTCACGCTGGGGCACCGGACCGGGTTCGGCTTGGATCTTCTTCTGGATCTCGCGCCCGAAACCGTCGGAGTACGAAAAGCTGAGCTGGATCTTCAGGCCCTGCGGCGGCAGCGGTGCGCTGACATGCGTTTCGCGGGCGAGCGTGGCAGCGCAGGCCGGCTGCCACTGATCCGGATTGTTGGGGTAGGCCTGGCGAGTACGACGGAAGCGGTCCAGGTCGTAGACGATGCGAGTGGTCGCATCTTTCAGCAGCCCTACAGCGGCGGCATGCGGATCGTCCGCATCGAAGTAGCCGTCGAGCTGAGCTTGCGTGAGGTTTGCAACGAAGCCGGCGAGCGTGTCGCCTTCCACCGGCGCGGGCGCCGGTTTGCCCATGACCGCGGTGCCTGCCACCATGCCCAGCGTATCGAACGCGACTTCGGTCTGGTTCCAGTTCGGGTCGCTGACCAGACGCGGCTGCAGGACGCGATAGTCGTTGGCGTGGACGGTCACGCGGTTGCCAAGGGCATCGCGGGTCTGCGTCATCAGCAGGTCGTGGGCGTCGAAGTCGACGAAAGCGTGCTGGCCGAACGGGTCGCGGTAGCGGCGCGCCAAGAAGAAGTGGTCCCGGGCGTGCGCCAGTTCGGTAGAGGCGCTGTCGGCGGGATTCGCGCTGTAGAAGGATTGCCCCGAGGGCACCCACCAGCGATCATCCGCATCGCTCGCCGGGAAGCGGCCATCCGCCTTGAGCATCCGGCTTCGCAGGTAACCGCCCCGGTTGCCGGCCTGGCCACCCAGCACCGCCTCGGGATCGGGAAGCAGGGGCTCGTCGGCCTGCCCCTGGCGGGGACGCCGGAAGACCTGGTTGAGCAAGCCGTCGGTGCAGGAAAGCTTGTAGCTTTCGCCGGGCAAGGCACGCGGTTGCAGCTCGCCAAGCGGCAGGAGGCCGCTGAGGTCGTCGCGCCGATAAAGCGTGCGTCGCGCTTCGATAGGGCGACGGCGCCGGCTCCCGGCGGCAGTGGCCTCGTAACCGACTTCCGGGGCGGTGAACTTGTGACGCAGGCGGCCGGGAGCGGCGGGATCGGGCTCGACGAAATCGGCGGCCCGGTAGCGACCGGCCGGGCCGGTGGCCGTGTAGCCCGTCAGCTCGAAAGTGATCGCCTCGCAGGACAACGGATTGCGATGGGCGTCGGACGATCCGATGGCGTTGGTGACGCAGTTCTCCGTGTAGGTGAGCAGCGCCGTTGTCTGGCGGTCGCGATCCCATTGCGTCCCCAGCGGCGAGATCCGGCGTCCATAGCCGATTGCGGCCTGCTTGAGTACGTTGCCGAAGTCGTCGACTTCCAGAGTCAGCGCGTGCTGGATGCGCGGATCTGCTGGATTGCGCTCGTAGTGATAACTTAGCGCCTCGTTCACGTGGCTGAAAAAGACCGCGTGGAGGTTCGCGCCGCGTTTCTGCAGGGCGCGGATGGTGAAGTTCTGCTCGGTGACGGTGTAGGGCGTGCGGGCGCGCTGGATCTGTTGTGGCGTCGCGCCAGGGTGATCCGCGTCGTCGGCGTAGACCTCCTGGCGCAGCATGGAGCCTTTGAGGGCACGGCAAGCCTCGCGCGCTTCGTCCGGCGTCAGGTCCGCCGGGACAGTGGAGTCATCGAGCAAGAGCGGCCGCGCGGCTTCGACGGTCAGTCCGGGCTCCCGGAAATACTCGCTTTCGAGGTGGCGCGAGAGGCGTTCGCAACCGAGGGAGACGCCGGTATGGAACCAGGTCTTGGTGTGCACTGGCGGCACATGCGATGCAGCGGCGACGTTGTCTGCCAGGGCGCTGCCGTCGGCGACGGCGGCGAACTGTTCCGTGTCCCATTGCTCCACCATGCCGAAGCCGCGGAACTCGCGCTCCTCGCCGTCGAAATAGCCATGGTGGTAGGCGTAGCGCGTGGCGAAGTGGTTACGGCTGATGTGGTCGTAGGTATCCACGCGCTCGACCACGTGCACCGGGAAGGGCAGCCGGGTGATCCACGGTTTGCCGTCGCGCTTGTCCTGCAGGTAGAACTGGGTCGAGGGGGCGTAAGCGACGTGCGTTTGCGCGCCAAGGTTGTTGACGATCTTGACCAGCAGATGGGCCTTGAGGCCACCCATCAGGTTGACATAGCGCATCGGCCGTCGCGCCTCGCCCGGCAACGGGGAGGACCAGACCAGGCAGGCAGTGCCGTTGCCGAGCAGGTCGGTCGGGACGATGCTTGCGAGGTCATCGATGCGTGGAAACACCTTCAGCGTGTGCGGCTGGCTCCAGCCGTTGCCGGACTGGTTGAAGTACAGGCGCACGCCGTCGCGGTGGAGATAGATGATGTCGGTGGTGCCACTGCCGTCGATGTCGGCCAGGAGAATACGCGCGTGGTCGAACTGGTCCGGGTTGTCGAACCAGGGCGCGTTGTCCATCGTGACCTTGGCGCCGAAACGGCCATAGCCCAGGTTGGGCCAGTAGCAGGCTTCGCCGTTGCGAATGCGGCAGAGGTCGGTGAGGCCGTCGCCGGAGAGGTCGGCCAGGTAGATGGACTGGGTGCCGTCGGCAAAGACGATGCGCGGGCCTCTTTCCTCGTCCCATTCCTGTGCAACGCGGCGGGCGGGGCTGAAGCCCTCGTCGGCGAGTGACGCATGCCAGACGAAGGCGTCGTCTTCGGTGATGAGCACGTCGGCGCGGCCATCGCCGTCCAGATCGACGAACTTGAGGTTCGGGTCGCGCGGGTCGAAGTTCGGGTGCGAGGTGAACGGGCGGAAGGGCTGCCAGCCCTCTGCGTCGTCATGCTCGTACAAGCCGGGGACGGGGCCGTCCATGACGACGACGTCGGGCTGGCCGTCGCCCGCGAGGTCCATGAAATCCGCCCCGCTGCTCAGGGCCACATTGGGCTTGAGCGCGACGTTTTCGAGCGGCGCGAACGCTGCCGTGCTGGTCAGCGGGCTCAAGTTGCGCTTGTAAAACCAGGCATCGGCCTGCTCGGTGAGGATGCCGGGGATACCTTCGCCGTGCAGATCAGTCCAACGGTAGGCGCTGCCGTCTACGCCAATGGGAAGATTGTCGAGACTCGACGGATCGACTTCCTCGACGGTCTCCTGCACGGTGGGCTTGCTGTATTCGAACTGTACCGGCGGCAGGCTGCGACTGTCGTAGCTGCCATTGTGGCGGCGATAGCCGGTCTGCGCGACGGCTTCCAAAAAAGTGTAGACGGGATCGAGGGCATCGGTGAGGTCGACTTCGTCCGGGTAAGTGAAGTCGGTCGAGCGCACGAGGCAATTGCGCTCGACGCCGACTTCGCCTGGAAAATGGTGGAACATCAGGACGTGTTGGCAGAGCCGATAGGTACGAACCTCAAACCCGGCGCGATAAGAGGAGAACGGATCCGGTCGCGAGGGCCAATGCGCTGCGTTGTAGGGGGCCGGCGCTTTGGCGTCGTGTTCGCCGTAGTCGAAGACCACCTCGAAGTGCCACGCATCGCTGCCGTCAGGCGCGCCGGCATCCGGAGGTTCCGGCCAGGCCGCGTCGGCCTTCAATTCTGGAAAGTAGGGCGAGCGATTGCCGTAACGAATGCGCTTCAGATAACGCTGCGCTGAACGGGACTGATGGGTGCGGTTACGTTCGTGGGCCTTGGGCAGGTTGGTCCCGGCCGAATCCCCGAAAACGTTCGCCGAGTCCTCCGCCTTGTAGCCGTAGACGACGACGTTGCCCTTGTCATCGTGACTTTGGCAGATCAGCCAACTGAAGATGCGGCTTGGGTCTGCAGGATCCGCAATACGGCTATCGGCCGTCTTCCCGTACCAAGCGGTGATGTTGTCATGCGTGATGGACCGCCAGAACACATCGGTCGCGTCAGTCGTGTTTGTCCATCGCTCGATGTGCGCAAACAGGCCCTCGATGCGCGGTCGATAGCGACGGATGCGAAAGATCTGGCCATTTACCGTTCTGGGGGGAAGCTCTTCTCGCCCCCATTGTCCATTGGAATCCTGCACCAGGACAGGCACCAGGTCTTCCGCGCCGGAAACGATGAAAACGTCCGAATCGACCGCGTCGCAATACTGCGGCAAACCCTTGTCGGTCTTGCGCGTGACCGACGGCAGGGAAAGGCTCCAGCCGAAACCGAACGGGCCGTTCCCGGCGCCGGAGTCGTAAGAGAGTGACAGTTGAGGTCCGAAACCGGAACGGCCTGGGCTGGTGGCGATCGGCACCGACATCGATCCCGTGCCGGTCACCGGATTGGCGGCGAACTTCTCGCCAATGCCGCGGATGGCGCCGCCGCCTTTGGGAAGCGTTATTGTAGGCGTGCCGACACCGCGGGTATTGGCTGTCGCACGCCGATCGTCTTCACTGTGCCCCTGAAGATTGGCCACGATCCCACCTTTACGATCGTCGATGTTTTTGTGGCGCTAAGGCCATCGGCGATACGTGCGACTTGGTTATATCCTCGTTAAAGGCAAACGGGCAACGGATTGTGTTCGAGGAATGTTGTCCAGTTATAGTTGAAAAATGTCGTTTCCAGCAAGAAGCTAGCACTCGCAATCCGGGTGGTGAAACCACGACATGAAAGCTTCACCTGTTCGCCATGATTTTTCGTCACGCCGCATTCTCGCTGGCTCAGGCCCCGGCCGTTTTACTTATCCGACTGTCCGAGTTTGCGAGGCCATCTCTCTGGGCCGAGTGTTGGCGTCGAACGACCTTCGATGAGTGGATTGAATTTGCGGGGCGACTCGATATCGTGCAGGCATGAACGCACGCTACCGTGCCTGCATCCGCTCGCGGATCCAGCGCAGACGCTCGCGCGGATAGGGCCCGTAACAGCTCTCGTCGACGAACAGCGCCTGCGCGATCCCGGGCAGCCGCTTGTTCAGCGCTTTTTCGAACCAGCCGATGGCAAGATCGGCGCGCCCCATGCCGAGCGCGACGTCACCCAGCACGCAGCACGCGTCGGCAAGGGCGGGATCGAGGCGATATGCGGCCATCGCATAGCGGCGGGATGCCTCGAGGTCGCGCATCAACAGCGCACAGGCGGCGGCACCCAGCACGGCTGCGTAGCGCCCCCCCTGGAACTCCGCCTGCCGCCAATAGCGCAGATAGAGGGGAATGGCCTCGGCGTGGCGCATTGCGAGCCTCAGGGCGCGCGCGTGATAGAACACTGCGCGCAAATCGTCGGGATCGTCTCGCAATGCCAACGCGCAAAGACGTAGATCGCGCTCGACCGCCGATTCCTTACCCGTCTTGTCTGGCTGGTTGGTGAGCGTGGCGCAGTCCGTCCGGCAGGTTGGTTCCCGCAGCGCGATCCATTCGTGCACGATCCCGTGCCACATCGACCACGGCTGCTTCCGGAACACTCTCGGTAAATACCAGCGCGTGCCGCCCGACAGGATCACCAGCTCGATCGCCTGCAAATCGCGCCTGCGGATCAAGCGCCGCCACTCGACGCGATCGTGTATCGAAAGCACCTCGTCAGCATCGATCGACAGGACCCAGCCATCGCGCACCATCGCCAGCGCCGCGTTGCGCGCGGCGGCAAAGTCGATCAATCTGCCGTGCGCGTCCGCGAGAGACGGCATCACCTGTACGCGGGCGCCGAATTGCCGCGCGAGATCGACTGTCTCGTCGGTGGAACCGCTATCGACGACGCTGCATGCATCGACCCATGGCGTCAGGGACGTCAGGCACCGCGCCAATACGCGGGCTTCGTTGTGGACGATCAGGCAGGCGGTCAGCATTGCTTGAGTTATGCGAAATAACGTAATTTCAAGTTATATCTCCTATAATCGTTGCACGCAGTCATCGTGCGATGATTACCTTGATATTGCGGCGCGTCGTGTGTTGACCGGGGTTCCCTCCACATCGTCATGGAAAGGAGCAGACGTGGCAACTACCAAGAAATCCAACAAAGTTTCCGCCGTTAAATCCACCGGGCCCGCCGCCAAGCGCGGCAAAAGGGCACTAACCATTTCCATCGATCTCGAGGCGCTTGAACAGCTCTACAAGCGGCGCTATGAAATCACGCTGGATGGTGGAGACACGAAAGGCGGATCGATCCGGCGCGCCGACGGCGATACGAAAGGCGGCATCATCATCCGGCCCGGTGAGGAGCGCATCAAGACAGCTGCGAAAAAGGCCGCGGCGAAAAAAACCGCTGCGAAGAAGCGTTCCGCGAAAGCCAAGACCTGACCCGGCGCGCGCAAGCACCTCCTGTCGATGCAAGGCGTTGCGGCGTTAACCGACGCGGGCTGCGCCGCGCTGCGTGCGCGTGCACGGGACACTGCGCCGATCGGCTGCGGGCAGACCGACTGGCGCCTCGACTCGCGTGATGAACGCATCGCCTGGGGGGCGGCATTGCCGGTCGACGAAGACGTCGACGTCTCGCGTGACGAACAAGATGCGCTGATCGTCCGGCGCGGATTGCGCGCGCGTCGCCCGCTCTATTTTTGCGTGGAGCGCGACAGGGTCGAATGGGATCAGGATCCGCTGAGGCTGGTCCGGACGCTCGGGATCGAGTGCGAACCCGACGCCGGCTCGCTGCTGCACCTACTGTGGCGCGGCCGGCCGAGGGCGGGGCATGCGCTCCTGAACGGCATCCGGGCGCTGCAGGTCGGCGAGGCACTGATCTGCGCACCGGGTGCGCCGCCTGTCGTCCGGCGCTTCGCGTGGCCCCTTCAAATCGCTTCGGTATCGCACGATCCGTCCTGCGTTCAGGAAGAGGTGCTGTCGCGTCTTCGCGCGTCCGTCGATCGCGTCGCCGACGCGGCGCGCGACATCGCGCTGTTCCTTTCCGGCGGCCTCGACTCGGGATTGCTTGCTGCGCTCCTGCGCGAGCGCCATGCCGTCACCGGCTATACGATCGCCTTCGACGACGACTACGGTCTCAACGAAACCGACTACGCGGCTGGGGTGGCGCGCATCACCGGCATCCGCCACCGGATCGTCCATCTTGACGTCGATCATGCCCGGCAACTGCTGGATCGCGTCCTGGCCGCCCCGTTGCCGCTCACGGCGCCCGCCGCCGTGACCCATGCGGCGCTGATCGAGGCGACCGTCGCGGACGGACACGCCGTTGCGGTTTCCGGCCTGGGCGCGGACGAATGCTTCGGCGGCTACCACAAGCCCCTGACGTGTCTCGCGGCGCAGATGCATCATCAGCGCCGGCTCGGTGTCGACCTTCCCGGTTTGTACAACCTGCCGACCGCGCGCCTGCTTGGTCTCGACGACGTGTTGTTCCTCGGCATTGCGGAATTCTTTTCCCTCGACGAGATGCGGCGCCTGAGCCGGGATCCGCAGGCCGTCGACGGGTTGCTCGCGGACGACGTCGCGTTCTATCGGCAGTTGCTCGCGGTCAAACCCGGGGCGCTGCCGACGGAGGCGATGTCCGCGCACGAGTATGTGTTCCGGATCGGCGAGTTGCTGCTGCCGGCGCTCGCGGACAATGCGCTCATGCACGGCACGCACCTCGATTTCCCGTTCCTGCGCGAGGATGTCTACGGCTGGGCGTCGGCGATCGATCCCGGCCTGAGCTACTGGTACGAGGCGGATGCCTGGTGGGCCAAGCGCCTGCTGCGTCAGGTCGCCGCCCGTTACTTGCCGCCGGAGCTCGTGATGCGCAAGCGGCAAGTCCTGCTCGCGCCGATCGCGCATTGGCTGCTGGACGTGCGGTTTCGCACCCGGGTCCTCGATGAGGTCGCCGACTCCGATCTGTGGAGAATCGCACCGCTGACCACGCGATTCCGGACCACCTTGCTGTCGAGGCTGCGCACCTATGACCATGTCGGAGACGACGGCCGGTGGCACGAACAGCTATGGGCGATCCTGGTTCTGTGTGGCTGGATCAATCGCTATTCGGCATCGAGATAGGGGAGTGAATCCGTCATGCGCGACGTCGATCTGATCATGGTGGGCTCCGGCTCGCTGGCTCACGCGGTGTTGATGAGTCTCGCCGGATGCGGCGACACGCCGATGGACGTGATTGTCGCAGCGCGCAACGAGACGGCCGTGCGTCACATGGCGACGCTCGCCAATGCGCTTGGCGGCGCAAGCACGGGCCGCCTCGTCGCGACTCCCGTCGTCTGCGACTATTCGGCCGAATCGATGGGGCGCCTGTTCGACGCGTATCGACCGCGCATCGTGTTGACCCTGGCGTCGATGCAGTCGCCGTGGGCGATGACGCGCCGGTGGCGAGAACTTGTCGCGCGGCTGGGCTACGGCTGCACGCTGCCGTTGCAGGCCGCGCTCGCGGACCGGGTCATGCGGGCAGCGACGGCCGCGCATCCCGGCGCCCATCTCTTGAACGGCTGCTATCCGGACCTGACCAATCACGTGCTGGCCGCGCGCGGCATTCCGGTCGCGGGAGGGATTGGCAATATCGCCATTGTCGCGTCGATGTTGCGCATTCGCACCGGTCACACGCCTCTCTCGTTGCTCGCGCATCACGCACACGTCAGCGCAATGATCCGCGGCGCATGGGACGGACTGCCCGCGCCGGCGGTATGGCTGGAGGGCCGTCGTCTGCCGGAACATGAAGCCGCCGCATTGACCACGCCCGTGCGCCTGCCCGCCGACGACACGCTGAATCGCCTCACAGGTGCGCTCGCCGCGCCGATGCTGCTCGCCCTGTCAGGTCGCGGCAACGCATGGCAGGGTCACGTACCGGGACTGCACGGACGGCCCGGCGGCTATCCGGTGCGTGCGGACGCCATCGACCTCCATCTCGCGCTGCCGCCCGGTATGACGCCCGAGCGGGCAGAGCAATTGAACAGCTCGTATGCGTTGCACGACGGCGTGACCGTCGAGGACGGACGCTACGTATTGACCCGCTCGCTCGACGATGCGGAACGCGCGCTGGAGATCCGCTTGCCGGCGGCGCTTGCTGCGTGGCGGGCCGACGCACTCGACGAACAGGTCGCGTTGCTGGTGCGCTTGCGCGCGATCATCGATGCAACGGAAGTCTCAGTTGGCTGACACCGGGCTGCGCGTGGTCGCACGCAGGGCGTCTTCCTCATAGGTCCCGAGCCAATCCCCGCGATCGTAGTTGGCCAGGGCTTGCCGGAACATACGGTCGCGGCTTTCCCAACGATCCTGAACGGGTGGATAGTGACGAATGCGCGCGTCGTCGTCGTGGGATACATGCAGCACGGCGCCGCTCTGGCGCCGCGTGAGCCCGGCGCTCAGCGTCAGCCGCGCGATCATGTCCTGGTCCTCCCAACCCCAGCCCACCAGGTATCCGTTGTAGCCGCCGATGCATTCGAAGCCGACGCGACGCACCATCAGCAAGCCGGGCGCCTGGCGTGTGCCATCCGCTGCATCCTCTTCGTTGTCGATGATCTCGAGTGCACGTCCGTTGGCCAGCCGCAGCTTCAGCTGATAGCCGAACATCGCGACCTGACCGGCCTTGCGCGCGTTGCGTACGGTCTCCGTCACGCCCGCGACAGTTCCGAAGGCGCCGGGTTCGGCTTCCAGCTGTCGGACCAGTGCGTCGAGTTGCCCGTCCGGAACGACGATGTCGCAATCGCAGAAGAACAGGAGCGGACGACGTGTGTGCGCGGCGCCGATATTCTGGGCGCGGGCCTTGTTGAACCAGCCGGATTCGTCCACATGGACCACCTGGACGTTCGCCGCGTGTGCGGCCATCAGGTCGTGGAGTTGATCGGCGTCTCCGCCGTAATTGACTACGGTGACACCGCCCTCATGCCGGGCGGCGAGTTGGCACAAGGAGGGAAGCGCCCGTTGCAGCTCGTGCCGCCCTCTCCAGGTGACGACGATATCCAGGCTAAGCGGCTCGAGAGTTGACATATTGGCTTTCCTTGAGAATCCTTAATGTCAGGGCAGTCTCGATCCCCATCCGGCAAAGGGAATCGCATCCGAAATGAATAACACTACCGGCAAGCGTGCGACGTTCAACAAACAGCTGGTGCGGCCAGAACTGGCCGATCCCAGTGTAGCACCGCGGGTGCGGGATGCGATATTGGCGGGATTGCGCGCCAACGGCGGCGGCCACCTGGGCGGCACCTTGAGCTGCGTCGACATCCTGCTCGCGCTGTTCGCCGTTCGTGCAATGTCCGCGCTCGATGCGACAGGCGATGCCCTGTTGCTGTCGAAAGGTCATGCGAGCATGGCGCTCTACGCCGTGTTGCAGCAGGCCGGCGTCGACCTCGGTCCACTCGGCAGGTTCGGTACCGCCGGCTCGCCGTTGCAGGGTCATCCCGATCGTACGCGGCTGGCCTGCATCGACTTCTCGTCGGGCGCGCTGGGGCAGGGCGTCGCCGTCGGGCTCGGCATGGCGCTCGCGAGCGACGCACGCCACGTGTGGGTGGTGGTGGGCGATGGGGAATGCCAGGAAGGCATGGTGTGGGAAGCGGCGATGTTGGCGGCACGCTACGGCGTGCCGAATCTGCACGTGATCGTGGATCTCAACGGCGAACAGGAATGCGGCTGGGCGCACGATGCTCGACTGGATTCCACGCCGTTGCCCGATGCCCTCGCCAAGTGGCGCGCATTCGGCTGGCGCGCGGATGAGGTGGACGGGCACGACATCGACGCATTGATCGACTTCGTGCATGCCCATGCCGAAGGGCCACGGCATGGGCCGACCGTCCTGCTGGCGCGTACCATCAAGGGCCACGGCCTCGCGCTCCAGCTCGATCGGTTTCGTCGACACTGCACCCAATTGTCCGGGGACGAGTGGGCGCGCATCGCGGGCTCCGGCCACGGTCCGGATCGATGAGAGGCTTGCAGCATGAAACGACTGGCGATTTCGATTGTCGACGCGCTGCGAAGGAGGGCGGAACAGCGCGACCGTCTCTGGGTGCTCGACGGCGACCTGGGCGACTCCTACGGCTTGTACGATGCACAGGGGCGGCCCGTGTTCTCCCGCTTCGTTCAGGCCGGCATCGCGGAACAGGCGCTCATCGGTGTCGCGGCCGGCCTGGCCGCGAGCGGCCAATGGCCCTGGGTGTTCTCGTTCAGCGCATTCCTGTGCCATCGGGGCGCGGATCAGATCCGCACCTGCGTCGCATCGCAGGGGTTGCCCGTCGTGATGATCGGCTCGCATGCGGGCGCGGCGAGCGGCACCAACGGCGCAAGCCATGCCAGCGTGTCGGACCTCGGTGTCCTCGCATCGATCGGCGGCGTCGATCTCTGGGCGCCCGCAGATGCCGCCGACATCGAACTGATCGTCGGAACACTGGTCGCTTCACCGCGGCCGGCCTACGTGAGAACGAGCCGGGAACCGGTCGGTGAACTGCGGCTGCCGCCGGGCATCGTCCGCGGCAACGGCGTGGCCGGCGAGACCGTGCTGCTCTCCTGCGGATACGCATCGCACTGGGCGCAGGAGGCCGCGCAGGCGCTGGCGGCCGACGGCGTACCGATTCCATGGCGGCACGTCGCGCATGTGTGCGAAGCCGTGCTCGCCCGGTGGATCACGAGCGAGCCGCGCCTGCAGCGCATCGTGGTTCTCGAAGACCATGGGCCGGCCGGCGGCCTGGCCGACACCGTTCGCAGGATCGCACCGTCGGGCGTGACCGTGCACGCGCTGTCGTGGCCGTCGGGATGGCATGGCGAATCGGGCGCGATCGCCGACCTGAGACGCGCGCATGGCCTGGACACCGGTGCGCTCGTGCGCCGAATCAAGGAATACATGACGTGAAAGCACAAGCGAATCCGCGTGGGACCCTCGCGAAAATTCTCGATCCCATATCGGTCGATGCATTCCTGCGCGAGTCGTTCGGCAAGCGCCCGCTCCTGATTCGCGGGCAACCGGGGAAATTCGATTTCCTGATGAAACCGTCACGCATGATCTTCGGATTGGACAAGGTCACCGAGATACGCTGCGTGTTCGGCGGCTTGAAGCAGGCGACCATCGACCCCGCCGATATCCGGGAGATGTACGAGGCTGGCGCCACTATCTGCGTGACGGACATTCAGCTCGCGCACCGTTCGCTGCGGACGGCGGCCCGCAACGTCCGGCGGGAAATCGGCTTCGCCGGGCGGGTGGATTTCCGCGCGTATCTTTCGCCGCCGTCCTCGGGCTTCGACTTTCATTACGACGCGAGGACCGCCACCACGTTGCAACTCGATGGGGAGAAGACCTGGTGGTACGCCACGTCACCTCATACGCAGTTTCCGATCGAGAATTCGGCACGCACCGACATGGCCGCCGTGCACCGAGCCGTCGCGCGGCAGGCAACCCGAAAGGTCACGCTTTATCCTGGCGACCTGCTCTGCCTGCCACCCGGTGTCTGGCACAAGGCGCGGGCGGGCGACGGTGGATCGCTCGCGCTGAACATGGCATTCAATCACAGTGGCGCGACGATTGGCGACGTCCTGGTGGATGCGCTGAAAGCGTCACTGGCCGGCATGCCCGACGCCATGCGGCCGTTCGTCATCGGCGCGAGCCGTACCGGCGCTGCCGAGCTGGAACCGCATATCGCAACCTGTATCGCCGCGCTGCAAGACACGCTGGCATCGCTCGACGGCAAGCACGTCGCGTCGCGCCTGGCAAGCGTCGCGGACAAGACCGGACGTACCTGAGCGAGTGACCCGCGATGCGCGACGCGCCCATCGAACCCGATCGTCTGAACGCCACGCTTTCGCTCGTCGCGGATGCGATACGCATTGCGCATTCCGGCTCGACGCTCTGGGATCACCTGCTGGGAACTTACGAGGTGCTGTCGGGATGGGGCGCCGATCCCGACACCCGTCTCGCCGGCCTGATTCACAGCATCTACTCGACCCAGTACTTCCGCCATCGCGTCGTGGCGCTGGGCGAACGCGTCAGGGTTGCGCTCGTGGTCGGCCAACGCGTCGAAGCACTCGCCCATGCATTTTGCGCCCTCAATCGGGACGCCCTTCGTCGGGTGTCCGCACGCCTCGACCTCGAGCCGGTGCGCAGACCCTTGCGCATACGGACGCACACGGGCGACGGAGAAATGCGTGTGTCGGTCGCGCAGTGCCGGGCATTGCGGCTGCTCGATCTCGCCAACGAAGCCGAGCAGCGAAGAAGCCTGTTCCGGATCGACACGCCTTGGTTGTCTGGAATGTGCGAAGGCTTTCGAAGCATTGGCTTCGTGCCCCGCTCGTTCATCCGCGCTCCCAACATCGGCGACGTACAGGAGCGGCGGTTATCCACGCTGTATGAGCAGGCGCTCACCGCGCCCTCCAGCCACGCGCCGCAAGCGCTCAGGGCCTGCATTCAGCTCGTGCCCGAATGCGCGGAGCCGAGGTTACTGTTAGCTGCCTTGCGGCTGGAGGCCGGCGATTTTCACGCCGGCTATGTGGAGGCCTCGACGGGAATCGCCAATCTCGATGGCTGGGGCGCGCCATGGGATGCACGGATTCCCGGCCAAGGGTGGCGGTTCCTGGGGGAGCAACTCGCTATGGCTGCACGTGCAACGAATCGGAATGCGCCCGGGATCTATCGGCAGATCCTGAGCCGTATCCGTCAATAAGAGCCGTCTTCAACGAAGCGAGAACAGATGATGGATGCGGCCAGTGAAAGGACCGCGGATGAATGTCGAGTCGATGCTCGACGCGGATACGAAGCTTGCCGAAGCCGGCAAACCAGGAATGCGTGCGCTCGACAACCCATCGATGACGCCCCAGACGTTCTTTGCTCTCAATACCTTTGTGGGCAATTCTTGCCGTGATGCCGCGCTTCTTCAGGTAACGCCGGCACCGGCGGCAGCCATATCCTTTGTCCGCATGCAGCTTATCGGGACGCTTGCGCGGTCGGCCATCCAGGCCCGGCACCGCCGGAATGGCATCGAGCGTTGCTTCGAACGTCATCGAGTCATGCTGATTGGCGCCTGTGACCGTGATCGCCAGCGCAATGCCACGAGCGTTTACGACAAGGTGTCGTTTGCTCCCGAGCTTGCCCGATCCGTCGGCTTGGGACCTGTCGCTTCGCCCTCGATACTATCTTCACGTCCCGATAATTGGGGCTTTGGCCAGCCAGGTCCGGCATAATTCTCGCCCCCAGTCGAAATGAAATGAACGCGTCCGTGCGCCGGTCAAAACCGGCAAGGTGTTGTGTGTGAATGAAAGAGTCATGCGTTGAAGGTCTAGCCAACCACGACGGCCTCGAAGAGCTAATGTCGGAAGTGGTGTACGGCGGTGTGGAGCGGAATCGGCGGGAGGCGGTGGCGATTGCAGGAGAATGTTGCTTTCCAAGGTAACGAACCCAGCAACCAATCCACCACCATGGCGAAACGTAATCGGGAAGCGAACGACAGTCAAGCAACGGAAACAGAATTCAAGGGGCCCGTCGGCCTGGACGAGTTGATCCAGCAAGGCGCGCGGCAGATTATCCAGCAAGCGATCGAGGCGGAATTGAAGGCATTGCTCGAGCAATATTCGAACGTGAAGACGCTGGACGGCCGGCGGGCGATCGTGCGCAACGGCTATCTGCCTGAGCGAGACGTTGTCACGGCAATCGGACCGGTAACGGTCCAGGTGCCGAAGGTCCGCGATCGCTCGGGCTCGGGGGTAAAGTTCAACTCGGAGATCGTGCCGCCCTACGTGCGCAAGTCGCCGCGTGTGTCGTCGGCGCTGCCGTGGCTGTATCTGCGCGGCGTCTCGACCGGCGACATGAGCGAAGCGCTCAGCGTATTGCTCGGCGACCAGGCGAAAGGCCTGTCGGCAAATACCGTCATTCGTCTCAAAGCGATCTGGGCGGACGAATTCGCGCAATGGAACAATCGGGACTTGTCGGCGGCCCGCTGGGTCTACTGGTGGGCCGACGGCATTCATACTGGGGCGCGCAGCGAGGATTCCGACGGGCAATGTCTGCTGGTGATCATCGGCGTGAAGCCAGACGGCAGCAAGGAACGCGTCGCGCTCGCCGACGGCTACCGCGAGTCGAAGGATTCGTGGGTCGAGCTACTGCTCGATCTGAAGGCTCGCGGTCTACAAGCCGGCCCACTGCTAGCCGTCGGCGACGGCGCGATGGGCTTGTGGGCGGCACTCGAGGAAGTGTTCCCGCAGACGCGGCACCAGCGCTGCTGGTTTCACAAGATCGGCAACGTGCTCAACGCGTTGCCGAAGTCGCAGCAGGGCAAGGCCAAGGCCGCGCTCGCGGAGATCTGGAACGCCGCGACGCGCGCCGATGCGATCGTCGCCTACGATCAGTTCGTCGCGACCTATACGGCCAAATATCCGAAAGCTGTCGAGAAGGTCACGAAGGATCGCGACGAGCTGCTCGCGTTTTACGACTTCCCGGCCGAGCACTGGCAGCATGTGCGCACGACGAATCCGATCGAGTCGACCTTCGCGACGGTCCGCCACCGCACGACCCGCACGCGAAACTGTCTGTCGCGCGCGACCTTCCTCGGCATGGCCTTCAAGCTCATCGAAGCAGCAGAGGAATCATGGCGCCGCATTCGCGGTGTCGACAAAATCGAACAGATCTTGAACGGCGTGCCCTTCAAGGACGGAACACCGGTGACCGAGAGCACACCGGCTCCTGCTCAACCGCTTGCCGCTTGATCATGCTGCTCGACTGTCGTACACCACATTTGACATTATTGATCAGAAATATTTGATCTTGAATCAAGCTGCATAGCGGATGGGTTTATGCATGAAATAACGAGTAACCCGTTGCGGCGACTTCTGAAGCCGTCGCAAATGGCTGATAGCGGCTTTCTTCAGATGCCCCTTGGTCCGAGCGGGAGCCTGGCGTGTGATGCTGGCCTTCAAATCGGCGTTGAGCATCTCGTCGGGATTGAGCTCCGGGCTGTACGAGGGCAGGTAGAACACTTCGATCTTGTCGGCATGTTCAGCCAGCCACGCCTTGACCAGCTTGGCGTGATGAACCTTCAGGTTGTCGAGGATCAGAAACACCTTTTTGCTCCGCATGTCTTTGATCAGTCGCTTCAAGAAGTCGATCAGGATGTCGGCGTTCATCGCGCCTTCGAACACTTTCCAGCGCACCTGGCCGCGGTTCGTCACGGTCGACATGATCGACAGCCCTTCGCGTTTGCTCATGACACGCCGCTCGGGTGTCTTGCCGATCGGCGCGTAGGAGCGCCCGCGCACATCGTCGGAACGCAAGCCCGTCTCGTCGCCCCACTGGATTTCCGCACCTTCGGTCTGCGCACGGCGCGCAATCTCCGGATACGTCTCGTTCAACCACGTCTGAACCGCCTGCGGCTTTTGTTCGTACGCCCGCTTCAGCGGCTTTTGCGGCGTAAAGCCCCAGCGTGCCAAGTACAGACCGACGCCCTGCAGCGTGAGCGTGCGACCCGTACGTTGTCGAATCAACTCCCGCACGGCGTGGCGGGTCCACAGCGCAAACGGCATCTTCAACTGATCCGGCATTTGATCGCGCATCAACACACGCACCTCGATCTCCTGTTGCTCCGTCAGGGCGCGCTTCTGGGTGACGGCACGCCCGCTCGGCTTGTCACGCAAGGCTGCCGTGCCTTCCTGCACGTAACGCTTGCATATATCGAACACACCCGTTCGCGACAGATCGGTAAGTTGGGCGATCTCGTCGTAGGTCATCCCGCCTTCCCGGAGGGCGATCACCTGTCGACGCCGTTCTTCGCGCGCTTCGCGTGGAAGCGATCTCATGTCTCGTTTTTCCATGCTCAAAACGTGAGGGCTTATTTTCCAATTTCAAGATCAAATGTTTCGAATCAATAGCTCGGCCTCGAATCATGCGTGTGCGTTCGTAAGGGCGTAGGTGAAGCGTTGGCAGAGGTACGCATGGGCCAGGTATCGAGCTGCGAAATCCATTCTCCGTGCCGCAAGGCGTGGGCCGATCGGGGTGCCGAGGCACAGGACGCTTGTCGACAGCTGCACCAGGATTGCTGCATTGGCAAGGCAATCCCGGCCCCGCGCAGTCGGAGACCCTGAGCGTGTGCGGAAACACCTTGCATGGGAACCGGGAGATTCCACGCCCGACTGCGTCGCGCTGGGAAGCGTTGAACGCAGTGCGCATCGTGAAGCCTGAGGGCGTACGATGATGAACCACGGGCGTGGGAAGTCGGGCTACTGCGAAGTACCGGAGAAGCGGTCGAACAAGGCTGCGGGTGAAATCCCTGCGTTCAGCACTTGAGGGATGCCGAGCGCTTCCAGCGCGCGGCCACCGAGAGACTGGCCCGATTCGGCTTGAAGCTGCACGAGGACAAGACGCGGCCGATCGAGTTCGGGCGCTTTGTGCGCGAGAACTGTAGGCGCCGCGGGAAAGGTAAGCCGCAGACCAATGATGCGGCGTTGTTGCATAAATCTGGCACGCCCGCGGTCGACTGACGTTTACACACAACGGCCGGTCCGGCACCCCTGTTAACGATTCGGGTTCCTGCGTAGATTCTCGATTTTTGGCTTCGAGAAGATGCGCAGGGACAAGGGCAAGACGAGCGAGCGGAAGGCGCGCTACCGAGTCAAGAACTGGCCAGCCTACAACGCCGGCCTGATCAACCGAGGTAACGTCACGATGTGGATCGATGAAGCCGCCCTGGCGAGCACGCTGGAGGCCGGGCCGACGCGCGGCCGTCCGCGTTTGTACAGCGACGCGCTGATCCAGGCGCTGCTGGGCATCAAGACCGTGTTCCGTCTGCCGCTGCGCGCGCTGCAAGGCTTCGCGCAAAGCCTGCGCGAGCTGGCTTTCGCCACCTTACCCGTGCCGAACTACACGACACTGAGTCGCCGAGCGCAGACGCATGAGGTCCAACTGCCGGTCATTGGCGACGGCGAGCCGATCCATCTGGTGGTCGACAGCACCGGCATGAAGGTCTACGGCGAAGGCGAATGGAAGGTGCGCCAGCATGGCTATTCGAAGCGTCGCACATGGCGCAAAGTGCATCTCGGGCTCGACGCGAACACCGGTCAGGTACGTGCCGCGCTGATGACGCATCAGGACGTCGCCGACGGTGACGTCCTGGCCGAACTGCTCAACCAGATCCCGGACGACGAGTTGCTCGATGTCATCGGCGGTGACGGGGCCTACGACACCAAACCCTGTCATGCCGCGATCGCCGCACGCGGCGCAACGCCCTCGATTCCGCCGCGCGAAGGCGCCGCTCATTGGCCCGCGAACACGTCCGGCGCGAAGTGGCGCAATGACGCCGTCGATACGACCGCCCGCCTCGGCCGCGACGAATGGAAGAAGGGCAGCGGCTACCATCGGCGCTCGCTCGTGGAGAACGCGATGTATCGCTTCAAGATGCTCACGGGTAACCACTTGTGGGCACGACGCACCGATACGCAGGCCACCGAGGTCGCTATCCGCGTGGGCGTGCTGAATCGCATGGCGGACCTCGCACGCCCGCAATCCGTTCGCATTGCCTGAAACATGAACATAGGCCTTACCTCGTCATCACGCTCGATTTATGCAACAACGCCCAATGATGCAACAGTACCGTCGTATTGTCTGACACAGCCTGCATTCAAAAACTACGCTGCCGCCTACGCTTGTTCCACAGGTCAGCCCAGTCGCCATCGAGAATCGAACTGACGTAGGTCGAATATTTGAAAGGCGCCGATAATCAATCCTATAACTTTATCGGACGAATTTTGCCACCTGGAGTGATTTCGATGCTCGTGCCAGTCGAATATTTGACTTTATCTTTACCAACCAATTCGATCAGCCGCTTGACGGGTTGGTCAGCGCCAATAGATTGACTGATGAACTTCTCCGGTTTATCATCGGATAAGCCGGAAAATGCGCCAAAGGTAAGCGCGACTTCCAGTCGCTTCAAATTTCCGGACTCTCTTTTTGATTTAATTTCGTCCATGAGAAAATTGAGTGGCACACCCGATGATAGGCGCGTAGTTGTCGCCCTTTTGACTGCAGATTGATCTATCTGATTTTCATTTTCCGCGCCCACCATCTCTTGGAGGGAATGATTCAAGTTTGAGTTAAGAAAATGAAAGAGCACACGAGTATTGTTGAAGACGGCCGCAATAGCCGTGCATTGGTACAGGTTTGCTGCGTAGAGTCGAGAATTATCGTCGTGAGTCACCTTATATTGGGACGCATCAACGTTAAAAGATTTAATTTTCCTGTTGAATTTGGAGAGTACATGCGACAAAACAGAGAGTGATTTCTGTGGCGCGACCGGATCGGATGTCTCGGCGAAAGGGTTGCGTAACGACGCACTTTCAGTCAATTGGTGTTGCTTAATCCAATTAAGGCCAAATTTTATTTCGCCATTGTTGCTGCTTGACGCCTCATCAAAATCAACATCTGGACTAGGATGAGATCTTTGGGGGGGCATGCAAAGTCGTTGACAATTTCAAAGAATGGTTTGGCATAGTACCTCCGAACAATACAACAACTATGATGCATCAGTACCTGCGTCTTATCTGACAAGGCTCCGATACAAATCCTACGCCGTGTTGATCTGATAGCGCTATCCCTGCAATATCAAGGGAGCCAACATTGCAGTCTCGAAACCTCGGCGAGCAGCTCATCGGCACGATCTCGGAACTCTAGGTGGTTATAGCGTTCGACCACAACGCTGTCAACGCCGGATGTAATTGGTGCTGGACGCGGTGCCGCCGTTGCCGGAGCCGAACGCAGCAGCGTACACGATGCGCCGGCCGGCGTGACGTATAGCCGTCACGGGTTCTGTCGCAGTAAGGAGAGGTGGTGCGCTGCCCGTCTCAATGAAGCTGCGATGTGAACGATGACACAACCGCTGAATTCGGCTTTGGCGAAGGTATTCCAGCGACTGTGACAGCGGCAAGTGGTCACCGTACTTGGCAACAAGCACCTGCGCAAGCAAGCCGGTGGTGGGAACCCTTGTCGATCACATGGGGCGCAACGGGCACCTGAATCAGCGTCTCGCAAGCCTTGCACGCCCACTTGCCACGGATGTGGCGATCTGCGACCACGGCATCCGCATCGTGAGTACCGCGAGCGGATGACGCAGGTCGATCATTGTGTCCAGGCGGCTACGGAAAAAATAGTCGGCGCTCATCAGCGCGTCTCTCAACTCCCAGATTGGTGCGGGCAATCGCCCTCCTGTGCATCAAGCTCATCGCGTTGTGCGGCTTGCTGGCCGCCTACAATGTGCTCCGTGCGTTCGTTTCCTTTACGCGCGCCATCCGACCACAAGCAACGTTCAATCCGCAACTCGAATCCAAGTGGTTGGCATTCCGATCGAAATCCGCTTCATTCCGACCGACACAGTCGAGTGATTTTGCATGTTCGGCTAAATGGGGGTAAGGTCAAATTGTCAAATGACGAACAATAGTTCCCCTTCGCTTGTTAACATACTCAATGGGGATATGTACTTCCATGAGTGTATTCGCTCCCATAGTCAATTCCGCTGGATCTTTCGAGTAGAGGCTAGGATTTCCAAGGTGAGCAATCAGCCCGCGTCGATTAAAAAGGTAGTTCTCATTTAGGGACGCGCCAGGACTATCCAGTGCATTAATCTCATAGACGTAGTAGCCCGATCGTCCCCGGATATATCGCCGTACGGCCTCGAGGCTACCGGCGACTATCAATGCATCGTTATCAATCATTTTTTTGATCGCAGCAAAATCTCGCGATGGTGCAAAACCATATTCCAAAATCTCGTCAGGCGATCTCCGGTCCGCCCGATAAACCATTGCTTCAAAACGCTTTCGCTCAAGTAATCCTCGCTCATTCCAGTGATAGTTATCGGGACTAAATCCACGTGGAAGTGGAGCAAGTTGCACCCCGTTGGGCGCCGTCTCCTCAATCGCAGAACTAACTACGCGATCCTGGTAATTTGGCATATCCATTTCGACAATACTATCAAGAATCGCGTCCTCCTGAGGTATTGCATCGACGAAATCGGGTATATTGGAGAAAGGATTTGAAGGTTTTTGGATATTGCCATGGTCACGTGAGTATTGCTCATGTAATTCCAAAATTTCGTCCAATATATCATCTTCGTCTCGTGAAATCTGAGCGGTCCCCGTCGCCGACTTTGAGATTAGCTGTGCAAAAAAGGTATCGTTCGTTAAGTCATTGTCGAGCCCTTCTGCCGGCTTGGGAACGTGCTCTCCAGTCCCTTGGTGGTACCTGACCTGGCCCGTGGTGACTTGCATGATTGCACGGACCCCTTCCCGGAGAAATCCCCCCGCCCCTCCATCATTAGTATGGGTAGATTCGTCTACCGCCCTGTGCGTTCGCGGCACTCTGTGAAGGATCGCTTTCTTATACATATCTATTCTCGTACGTTGATAGTATGGACAGAGGTGACGCCGCTTGTTTGGACAGGGGCGCGAGATTTTTAAGCCTGTATGACTTTCGATGAGGCATGGGCTGGCTTGGCCTAGCGTGGCGAATTCAACGCGGGCTAACATCGCTGCCAGAGCCGCATGGTGTGGGCAGGGCCACACCTGGCGATTTTCACCCGGGGCCAGCATGAAGAACGATAGCACGGCGTACGTTGGATTGGATGAACCGCACCCGCGAACTTTGGCGTCGGTCCGGACAGATCGATCTCTTGCGTCGCGATACCTTCCCGCACACGTCGCGCAAACAGCGGCGTGAGCGTGGCTTTAATCTGCGCCCAAGGCAGTCGCGTCGCAAGTACCACGAGCGGGTGGCGCAGATCGATCATCGCATCCAGGCGACTACGGAAAATATCGTCGGTCATCTCCGTGTCCTCAACTCCCAGGATTCGATTCAGATCGATATTCGTTCTGGAAGTTCTGCAGCTCCCAAATTCCGTTCAACCCTTTGGTACATCAGCCTCGGCAGTGTTTTTCAGGTCCGACCTCTATGGGCGGTGAGTTGTCAAGCACCGTTTAGCTTCAGCATACCTGTTCAGGTCATAAAAAGACTCCTTGAATCCGGATCCATGCGAACCGGGTTCTTTATGCTGACGTTCGAGTCTACCGTTGCGCTCGTGAGACATTGACGTCTCACCAACTTCTATCCGCCGGTGTCGTGCCGGCCTCATCCTTTATGCGCGTTACGCCGGATCCTTGGATCCTGGGAAGGTGCCCCATCTAATTATCGGTTGCATTGGACAACCAGTCGGACCTCCGGGCACGTTCCACTCGAACATCAGTGATGCAAAACTATATAAGGGTTGTTTCTCATGCAGGTTTGAACCGTGCGCCATCGGGAACGACGCCGTCCTTCAAATAGCGCCACAATGCGATCACCAGGCGCCTCGCAAGGGCAACGATCGCAATGCGCCGCGCGCGACGACTGGGCACAGACGCCTGGGTGCGTTCGTTGAACCACCGGGCCAGTGCACTGTCGGGCTGATATCGGAGCCAGCACCACGCCGTCTCGACGAGCTGGGTGCGTACGCGGCGGTTACCTTGTTTGCTGATGCCCTGGTCGACGTGGCTCTGACCGCTGTCATATGGCTGAGGGACCAACCCCACGCAGGCTCCGAGCTGGCGACGGTTGTTGAACTCCCGCCAGAATAATTCGAGAATGAGGCGCGATGCGCCGATGTTGCCAATGCCCCTGAGACGCCTCAGACTGGCAATCCGGTCACGCACCGGTGTCGGCAAACGCTCCTGCAGCGTGCGCTCAAGAGCGGCGAGCTGCTGTTCGGCGAGCTCGAGCCTCGCGGTCTCGCGCATCAGTCGTTCGCGCAACTCTTCCGGCAGTGGCGTGCCGTCATGACAGGTCAGGTCCCCGCGCACGAGTCGTTTGGCAAACGAACGGTGGTCAACCTCGTCCCAGCAACCCATTGTGACGAGCAGTTTGCGCATGCGCTCGCGGTGCTGCAGCACTTCCTTGTGCAACTGTCCACGATCCCGGATCAGATGACGCGAGGCCTCGTCTTGCGCGGAGGGCGCGCGCACCACGCGCATGCGGTCACGTTCGCCGTGCAGCCAGGCGCGCAGATTGGTGACCAGCTTGATGACATCCAACCTGTCTGTCTTCGTACGCCGCTTGTGGCGTTCCACAGGGATGCTTGCGGCATCGACCATATAACATTCGATGCTGCGGGAGGACAGCGCCCGAAGAATCCAGAATGCGTCCTGCCCCGCCTCATAGCTGACAACCACGCGTACATCCGACGGCAGGGCCCACTTCTGCTTGTGCTGAGCAATAAGTTCGAGGACAGCCTGCAGTCGCTGGTTCGCCTGTGGCGCGCTGACTGTGTGGATCGCTGGCCTCTGCCTGAATCCGTCGTGAAGCGCGACCTTCCACTGGGCCGCAGACAACTCGAGCGAAACCGCCAGGATGACTCCCTCATCAGCATGTGATCCGGTAACGTGATTTGCGTTCATGATGCTCCTCCGTCGAGCAAGCCTTGGCCCGGTTATCTTACGCCCCGGGCCCTTGACGACTCTCACGCCACATAGGATCTAAGTACCGGCTTTCGACTTTGCCCCCAGACACGCCGCTCGAACGATTGGTCCATGTCGCCAAGATGCGCAGGCGTATCGAGCGGGACTATCAGGATCTCAAGCAGGAGTTCGGCCTGGGACACTTCGAAGGACGTGGTTGGCGTGGCTTCCATCACCATGCATCGTTGTGTATTGCTGCCTATAGGTTCTTATTGCTCAACGCCTCATTCAAGGCGGCAGTAAAAAAACTCTGCGATCCGCGACCCATTTGCCTTACCCTCGGATTACGTGCCGCGCGGGTCCCCAGCGCGCGCAGCGCCACGTGGTTGATTCCATCACCACGCTGCGCTGGCGTATCGCTGCCTGCATCGCGCGCCGGCTCCAGCGATGTCCGTTTTTTTTCAGCGTCCAATGCTGATTCATTGACACAGTAAGATTAACGTGTTGATCAGACCTCGACGACGAGATCCGTGTATTTAGCCAGATGCTCGTTTGCAGTTACGAGTCGTAATGGCTCCGTCATGGCCTGCGCAACGAGAAGCCGGTCGAACGGATCACGATGAATGTCGGGCAGGTCCTGCACCATTGCAGCGTGTGCGACACGTACCGGCAGCTCAACGAACCCGGCGGCCGAGATTTCTGCCACGAGATCGTTCACGTTGACATCGAGCTTCCCGAGGCCAGCCTTGATCGACGCTTCCCAAATGGTCGCGGCACTGACAAAGACCTCGTCGGCATCCAAGATGAGCTTGCGAGCGCTCTTGGATAGCTTGCGATCGTCGAAGACCGACCACAAGAACACGTGCGTATCAAGTAGCAAGCGCATCAGCGACCCTCGAACGATGCCAGCACATCGTCAGGCAACGGCGCGTCGAAGTCATCAGTGATTTGCCCCTTGCTCTTTAGGCCGCCGAAGCGCCGTTGCGGCTTTACCGGCTCGATGGGAACAAGACGAGCTGTGGGCTTGCCAGACTTGGCAATCACAATCTCTTCGCCGGCGGCTGCAGCGTCAACGAGCCGTGAGAAGTTTGTTTTCGCATCGTGGATATTGACCGTGCGCATGACCTGCTCCGTATGGACTAGCTTGGACCAAGTGCGAGGTTAGTCCACCTTAGTCTGATCGTCAATAAATAAGCCAACCACGATTGTGACCGGCAAAGATCCCTGATGCTATCCCGATAACCAGGCATCGAACGGATCCATCTCCGCCGCCTTCAGGAAGCTCTCAGGATGCTGTTGATCGAACGTCGCAGTTATGCAGCCGGCTCCACGGTGCATTGTGACAGTGTCAGCGACGATCAATATCCCAGACGAAATCCGCCAGCGCCCGCGCAACGGCCACGTTGACGTTTTTACCTGGCGTGGCAGCTTGCGATACTTCTTGCATAGCCTTACAGCTGATGCAGCTCGGGATCACGTTCATCCGAAGCATTTGGGATCGGACTCGGGGCGCTGATCAGGGGCGTGTCCCCCTCCGTGTCGATGCGCGGCATCAACTATTGCCCTAAAACGGCTCTGAGCACCTGAATCCCTGCGTTCATCGCGGGATTATCCGATCGGGCCGAGATGACGTGTCCTGCCAGGCGTTGCATGACGAGATTGCAGCCTTCCAGCAACATAAAGACCTGTGCACCGAGCGTGGCCAGCGGCGAGGGTACGACAGTCCCGGCATCGTCAAACAGGGTGGCACCGGCGGGTGCCTGGTTCGACGCACACGTCAACGTATCCAGGGAAGCGGGAATGGCGGCGCCCCCGAGCGCAAGCTTCATTTGCCCGGCCTGATCGTAAGTCACCAGGCCGTCGTATCGCGCATGAACGATCGCGACTTGCTGCAGACCGGCGGCTTTCATTTTTCCGGCATTCATCGCCGGCGAGCGGCGTGTATAGGAGGAATCGCCCGTTGCCTGGAAGTCGCGCCTGATCTCGGTCACCGCGCCGGGCATGAACAGTGAAGCCTGTAGCGCTGTCTCACTGAGCAGGCTCACGCCGGATACGTCGATCCAATTATTGAACACCTTTCCATTCAGCAAGGTCGCATTTTCAGGTCTGGCGAGCTCGGAGATGGCGGTCCCCGATGTCGCGCCTCCCATGGATGCACCGAACAGCGTAATTTTCTGGATGGAGGGCCATTTCAGGAGCGCCCATCTTGCCGCATAAATGAGATCGTAGGCGCCTTGCAGAATGGGGAATCCCTGATCGTCCCGGTAATCGATGGTCATTGTCGCAGTGCCGACTTGCGTAATGCTTTGCGGATTGCCCGTTTGCATGTACCCATAAAATACATTGCGCCCCTCGTGGTGCCCGTGAGCAAAGATAACCAACGCGCCGGGCGCATCACCGGGTTCAACGGCGTAATCGCCCGCGAGGTATGTGCCGTCCTGCGTCACGAACGTCAACCCGGTGGGTCCAGCGGCAAAGACAAGCCGGCTCAGTAAAAAACAGCCCATCATGCCTGCTCGCAAAATCCGGAGCCAGGCCCGGGGAATTGCTTGTCCGTGCTGTTTCATTTTTTATCCCGATAAGCAAATAAAGGTAACAAAATTTCAATCGATCACGTCGCGTGCGGCAACTTCCTTCAAGACAAATGTATTGGATGCGATTGATTGGTGTGTTATCGAGTCGGATAACGATGATCTCGTAAAGGTGGGTTAATCCATGTTTTATGGGGTATCAAGGGAAATCATTCGTCCCTGTCAGGCGCGCAACGAATATTCCGAATGAGCGCTCGCTGAGCTTTTTCAAAAAAAATATAACCGGCTGGCGATTAAAGCAAGGCAAAAAAAGGACTCCGAACAGGCGTCCGAACTCAATATTGCCCCTTGCCATGCTCGATACGTGGGCATGGCAGCGCCGCACGTGCGCCGAATGGAGCGGAAACGCGGCCTGGCCTGGGCACGTGCACCGCGCAAGCGGCCCCGAGTCGGCGCGGGTGACCGGTGCCCGCTGCGGTTGAGGGGGGAGGTTCGCACCCATCGCGCTACCGAAATGTGTCGCCCACGTCTTGCGAGCGGTCGCATATGCGCACCGCAACGAACGGCTGCGGATCGACGGCGACCAGCCAGGCGGGCGACGTCAGTTTGAGCTTGATATCGATTAAAAAACCACACGAAATAATCGGAAAGACAATTTATTTTCGGAATATGGGGCCATAACAATCAAAACCGGACGTGGCTGGCCGGGCACATGCCTGGGCGAGAGCGTGTGAGCCAAGCGGGGTGGAAGGATCGATAACCTATTGATTTATTGTGGTTTTGTGTCTGATTCCGAAGACGCTAGGGGGCGTCGGTACGCGATGCAAGCGAGCGCATTGGGTGCAGATCCGCCGGCCTGAGGGGGCGGAAATGACCGGAAATTCCGGAAATCGATTGTCCTATCGTGTGGGGTCAGATTTGCCTAGGATGGTGTGACGATATGGCGGTGCTGATGACCGGTGATCGGAACGCGTGCGTTGTAGCGGTCGATCGACGGGACCTGTCTGCGCGAGCAGCCGGGGCTGCCAGGTCGAGGGGAGGGACCTCTTGCCGGAGGTCAGGTGGTACAGGTAGTACGGAGTCCGAAAGAGTAATTGACGTGGAAAGTGAGCCTTGTGCTGCCGGTGGCGGCCGATGGTGAAGCGATGGTGATCCGCTGCGCGAGCAAGCGCGGCATTTGAAGAGGAGCAACAAAAATGGCACTCGATGCGAAGACGATGGGCAACACGTATCCGATTCCGACGTACCGGTTTGTGGTGTCGGTAGGCAAGGACCAGATGTGCTTTAGCAGCGTGTCGGGTCTGGACCAGTCGGTGCAACTGGTGAAGTACCAGGACGGGTGCGGCAACCTGTACCAGATGCCGGGTCAGGTGGAGCCGCTGACGATCACGCTCAAGCGCGGGGTGATGCCCAAGCAGAGCCAGCTGTACACGTGGGTGAATTCGATCACGTTCAACCAGGTGGAGAAGAAGGATCTGTCGATCAGCCTGACGAACGAGACGGGCTCGGTACTGCTGGTGACGTGGAGCGTGATGAATGCGTTCCCGACGAAGTGGACGGGTCCGAGCTTCGATGCGACGAGCAACGAGGTGGCGTTCGAGGAGGTGAGTCTGGCGGCGGACCGGCTGTCGGTGCAGTTCCATTGAGCGGCGCCGGCTTGAGTTGAACGGGATACGGATTGAGAGAGGGAATCATGGCGGATTACAAGGTACCTGGGGTGTATGTGGAGGAGCCGTTCGGGCTGTCGCTGTCGATTCAGACGGGGCAGACGGCGGTGCCGGTGTTTGCGTTTGCGGCGACCACCACGTGGGGCGGTGCAATTGGCGACACCACCAAAGAAAAAAGTCACGTGATCAACGCCGCCGGGGTGACGGAGCTCGAGTCGTGGCTGGACGTGACGACGGTGCGGCAGCAGTTCTGGGACAAGGCATACGCGGCAGCATCGGGGACGCCAGGCGAGAAGAAGGGTGAGGCCGATAAAGCCGGCCAGGCTTTCGACAACGCGGTGGCGAAGGACGCGCTGTACCAGTCGCTGCAGCTGTATTTCCGCAATGGCGGTGGTCACTGCTATATCGCGCCGGTGGGGTCACTCGACGCGCTGGTGCCGGCGCTGGACGACGTGACGCTGCTGGTGCAGGCGGGGACGGACCTGACGGCTTTCAGCGGAAAGGTTGCCACGCTGTGCGGTGTCGGCAAAACGTATTTCGCGATCTATGACGGCCCGAACCAGGAGCTGAAGACTCCGGCCGAGGTAACAGGTGTGCAAGGTTACACGGAGAGTCCGTATGCCGCGGTGTACTACCCGTGGCTGACGGTGTCGGGCAAGGACGGCCCCGTGGATGTGCCGCCCAGCGGTGCCGTGGCGGGGGTGTATGCGCGCGTGGACCGTGAGCGTGGTGTGTGGAAGGCGCCGGCGAACGTCGAAATTAACGGCGCGACCCCGAAGTACAAGGTCTCGGACGCGGTGGATGCGGAGTGCAATGCGCCGGCCACGGGTGGCAGGTCGATCAACGTGATCCGCGCGTTCCGTGGTACGGGCCCATTGATCTGGGGCGCGCGCACGCTGCAGTCGAACCAGGGGACGTGGCGGTATGTGCCGGTGCGACGCCTGTTCAATGCGGCGGAGAAGGACATCAAGACGGCGATGAGCACGGCGCTGTTCGAGCCGAACAGCGCACCGACGTGGGAGCGCGTGCGGGGGGCGGTGGAGAGCTACGTGCACGGGCTGTGGCAGCAAGGTGCGCTGCAGGGTGATACGCCGACGCAGGCGTATTTCGTGCAGATCGGGCTGGGGACCACGATGACGCAGGAAGACATCAACAACGGCAGGATGAAGCTGAAGGTCGGGCTGGCAGCGGTGCGGCCGGCGGAATTCATCGTGCTGCAGTTGACGCAGGACGTGGTGCCGGCCTGAGACGGCACGGCTGGCCGGACGGCGCCGTACGGCGCCGCCGCTCACACCTATTTGAGGAAGGATCATGAGCGAAACGTATGCGGTGCCAGGTGTATATGTGACGGAGAGCAACGCGCTGGCGTTGAGTATTCAGAGCGGTGAGACGGCGGTGCCGGTGTTCGTGGGATTATTCAACGCGATTCACCCGGCCAAGGCGGATGCCCCGCTGGCGTGTGTGCGCATCGAGAGCTGGCTGGATTTTACCCAGCAGTTTGGGCCCTCGGACCGGATCACGGTCGATGGTTCGACGGGAAAGGTGAATGCGACATCGTACGTGGGCTCGTACAGCGTGCGCCTATATTTTGAGAATGGCGGCGGCCCATGTTACGTCCTGAGTCTCGATCGTGGCGACCTTGAAAATGATAACGTTCTTGCTCACATCGCTCCGGCAATTGAGCAATATCCGGATATCACGCTGCTGTGCTGGTGTGAGTTTATTACGCCCGAGATCGATAAGAAAATCTACGACCAGTTGAATCCATTGTTGGGCGCGAGTGCGACCTCGGGCGGCAATCGCGGGATGTTTCTGCTGGCCGATGCGGGCGTGAGTGGCGCGCCGGACCAGCCATCGACATGGACATTCCAGGTACCGGCTGTGTCGGAGCGCACACAAGTGGCGACCTACTTTCCGGCCGTGCATACGGGATATAGCCGAGACTACAGTGGCCATGTTGCCCGAGGGGTGCGCCTGCATCCTAACGAGGATCAAAAGGCGACGTTGAAAGATGCGCACGTGGAACTCTCGCCAGATGGTTTCGTGACCTTTGACAAGATTTTGGAAAAGGCCGCGGGTCTAGCTGATTTGAGTAAGGTTGTTAAATTTATTAACGGTGCGCTAAACACATATCTTCTTGATTCGCAAAAGACGGAAGAGCCCGTGATCTTGCGCGCGAGCGTGGCGATGGCGGGCGTGTATGCGCGCGTCGATCGTGATCGCGGCGTGTGGAAGGCGCCGGCGAATGTGGGGTTGATGGGTGTAAAGGAGTTGGTTGCCGTCGGCTTGAATAAAAACGAGGAATTTGTGCAACCGATTCGGGTGGACGAGTCGCTGAACGCGAAGCTGGTCGACGCCAAGATCAATGCGATTCGCACGTTCCGCGACCAGGGGGCGATGGTGTGGGGCGCGCGCACGATGGTCGATCCTCACCAGACGAACTGGTTGTATGTGCCGGTGCGTCGATTGTTCAACACGGTGGAGCGGGATGCGCGCGCGGCGCTGCGCACGGTGGTGTTCGAGCCGAACAGTGCGGTGACCTGGGAGGCCGTGCGCGGTGCGCTGGACCACTACCTGAATGCGCTGTGGCGCCAGGGTGCGCTGCAAGGCGACACACCGACGCAGGCGTACTTCGTGCGGGTCGGTCTGGGCACGACGATGACGCAGGACGACATCAACAACGGCAAGATGATTATCCGGATGGGGCTGGCAGCGGTGCGCCCGGCGGAATTCATCGTGCTGGAGTTGACGCAGGACGTGGCGACGGCCTGAGGGACGAGGTGGCCGGACGGCGCCGGATGGCGCCGCTGCTCACACCCATTTGAGGAAGGATCATGAGCGAAACGTATGCGGTGCCGGGCGTGTATGTCACGGAGAGCAACGCGCTGGCGTTGAGTATTCAGAGCGGTGAGACAGCGGTGCCGGTGTTCGTGGGGTTTTTTAATGCCGTTCATCCACCCAAGCCGGACGCACCGCTGGCGTGTGTTCGTATCGAGAGCTGGCTGGATTTTACGCAGCACTTTGGTGCGTCGGATCAGGTGTATGTCATTGCGGACCAGTCGCCGCCGAAGGTGGATGACAGCAAATGCCACGCGCACGTGGGCTCGTACAGCGTGCGCCTGTACTTCGAGAACGGTGGCGGGCCGTGCTACGTGCTGAGCGTGGATCGGGACCGGCTGGTGCAAGGGACGAACGACGTGAAAGCGCAGATCGGGGCGGCAATCGAGCTGTGCGCGGACATCACGCTGCTGTGCTGGTGCGAATACACCGATCAGGATGCCAGTGTGTACGACGCACTGGGAACCTTGCTGGGGGCGAGCGCGACGTCGGGGGGTAATCGCGGGATGTTCCTGTTGGCGGATGCCTGGCACGAGGCCACGGGAATCAAGGCGCCGACGCTTGCCGAGCCGACCCAGGTGGCTACGTATTTCCCGGCGCTGCAAACGGATTATGCGCGCATGTCCAGCGACGAGGGCGTTACCGTCCGGATTTCGGACGAGCACCGCAAGGCGTTCGCGACGTACGTGACGCCTCCCGTTGGCGACGTGACGTTGGCCTACATTCGCCAGGTCTTTGAAGACGTCAAGGCGGGCAAGCTGCGTCCTCGTAATTTGACCGCAAACGAGGCAGATGTGGTCGAGGGCGAGTCGGTGGTGGACGACGTCTCACCCGGGAGAGTGCTGGAGATGCTCTATTACGGGGTACTGCATGAGGTGCTGACACCTTACTTTGCGCAGGCCGCGCGCGTGGTGGTGCGCGCGAGCGTGGCGATGGCGGGGGTAGTTGCACGCGTCGATCGTGACCGGGGCGTATGGAAGGCGCCGGCGAACGAGGGGCTGATCGGGGTGGCGGATCTGGTTTCCGTCGAGCCGGGCGGTAAAAACCCGACGTCGATTCGCGTGGACGACGGGCTGAACGCGAAGCTGGTCGACGCGAAAATCAATGCGATTCGCGCGTTCCGCGGCAAGGGCGCGATGGTGTGGGGGGCGCGCACGATGGCCGATGCCCACCAGACGAACTGGCGGTATGTGTCGGTGCGTCGACTGTTCAATACGGTGGAGCGGGATGCGCGTGCGGCGCTGCGTACGGCGGTGTTCGAGCCGAACAGTGCGGTGACCTGGGAGGCGGTGCGCGGTGCGCTGGACCACTACCTGAATGCGTTGTGGCGCCAGGGCGCGCTGCAGGGCGACACGCCGGCACAGGCGTACTTCGTGCGGGTCGGTCTGGGGACGACGATGAAGCAGGAAGACGTCTCGGCAGGCCGGATGATCGTCCGGATGGGGTTGGCGGCGGTGCGCCCGGCGGAATTCATTGTGCTGGAGCTGACGCAAAACGTGGCGTCGGCATAACGGTAAGCAGAACGAACGGGAGTCAATGATGAGCGACGTATTTAGCGTGCCAGGGGTGTCGGTGGTGGAGATTGGCGGGCGATCGCTGTCGGTGGTGGAGGGCGAGACGGCGGTGCCGGTGCTGGTGGGGCGGTTCTACGACACGAATGGCCAGCTGTGCGCACTGGATGGCTGCGAGCGGGTCGAGAGCTGGATGGCGTTTGGTCGGCGGTATATGACGGGGCCGTTTCTGATGATGGTGGCGGGGGACTCGAAAGGCGCACGTGCGTCGTCCCTGATTTACCGCAGCGCCGATAGCGTGCGGCTGTATTTCGAGAACGGCGGGGGACCGTGCTACGTGATGTCGTTGCCAGAGCCCACCGATACGAAGCACAACCGGGGAGCAGCGTTGGCGGCGTTGCCGGAGCGGATTCGCGCCTGCCCGGAGATCTCGCTGCTGGTGTGGTGCGAGCGGGAAGCCAAGCTGACTGATGATCAGGCGGTCTACACGGCGCTGGGCACCTTGCTGTCGGAGGGCGCGAACAACGCGGGGTACTTCCTGTTGACCGACGGTGAACAGGACACGACAGGAAAAGTGAGCGCGCCGCAGACGCCGGTGGCGATTCAGACGGCGGCCTATTACCCGGGACTGGATGCGGGCGCGACGTCGGCGCCGGTGGTCTACTTCACGGGCCTGGACGCCGATTTCTGGGGGACAACGACCCTGACGGCCGACGCGTTCGAAGACGTGATTGCGCGCGAAGAAATCGCGCATCCCGAGGCGCTGGCAATTGCGCTTGACAAGGTTTTTACACAGACCAATCCCAATTCTCGCCGGGCCGCCAAGGAGGCTGCTCATCCGCCCCGCGCACGGCTGGCCACCCACATCGAGGCGCTGACCGAGGATTGGCCGATGAAGGACCTGCCGCTGCGGGCGAGCGTGGCGATGGCTGGCGTGATGGCGCGGGTGGACCGTGAGCGCGGGGTGTGGAAAGCCCCGGCCAATGTGGTGGTGCAAGGCAGCACCGCGTTGGCGAATCTGCAGACGGGCGACGCGGTGCGCGTGGACGATGCGATGAACACGAAGCTGGTCGATGCCGGGATCAATGCGCTGCGCGCGTTCAACGGTCTGGGAGTGATGGTCTGGGGGGCACGTACGCAGGCGCCGGCGGCGCAAACGGCGTGGCGCTATGTGTCGGTGCGCCGGCTGTGCAATGCGGTGGAGCGTGATTTGCGCGAGATGCTGCGCACGGTGGTGTTCGAGCCCAATAGCGCGGTGACGTGGGAGACGGTGCGGGGCGCGGCGGACCACTACCTGAGCGGGTTGTGGCGTCAAGGGGCGTTGCAGGGCGAGACGGCGGCACAGGCGTATTTCGTGTCGATCGGCCTGGGCGCGACGATGCGCGCGGAAGATATTGCCGCGGGACGCATGGTGCTGAAGGTCGGCGTGTCGGTGGTACGCCCGGCGGAGTTCATCGTGCTGGAGCTGACGCAAGACGGGATGCCGGGCTAGCGCGCGGCGTAACACAAGGTGAGGCGGCTGAAGGTCGATCCGACAGCCGATACGGATGGCCGTTGCGGCGGTGAACGCGAGCGGGCCATGAACACAATGAGGAGAGCGGCGCCATGGGCGAAGCTGGGGTGATCGAACAAGCGTGGCTGGAGCCGGGTGTGCGTCTGACACAGGCGACGATGGCGGCCGATGGCTGGAGCGACGAGTTGCCGAGTGCGGTGCCGGTGTTTATCGGGTGGTCGTCGGTGCCGCATAACGATTCGGATGCCGCGTGCTGGTCGAGTGTGGCGTCGTGGGAGCAGTTGCCCGCCGAGGCAAAGGTATGGCCGCCGGTGTTGTGCGACACGGTGCAGCACTATTTCGACAACGGGGGCGGACCGTGCTTTGTGTTGACCGCACAGCCCCCCGGGGACCTGAGCACGGCGACGGAGTTTGCGAATTGGTGGCAGACGCTGGTGCAGGAAGTCAGTGGCCGGGTACTGAGCGAGCCGACGATCACGCTGGCGGCGGTGCCGCAGTTGGTGACGCAAGTCGAATGGATGGGGATCTCTGCCGAGGCTCAGCTGCAGGGCGCAGTCTCGGTCGAGTCGATCCTGATTGCGGCCTGGCGGGTGTTGTTGAGTGCGTGCGCCAGCCGCCCGGACCTGTTTTTCGTACTGGATGCGCCCAGCCAGCCGGCGACTGCGCGCGCCTGTGTGGAGCTGCTGCGCGGGGATCAGGCGTTGGGGGCGCTCGGGCAGCACGCTGCGTTGTACGGGCCGCATCTGGTGACGGATTACCGGCAATCGGCGCAGGCCGACGTCAGTGTGGTCGAGGTGGACGGGTTTCGGGTGGTGCCGCCGTGTGGCGCGGTGCTGGGTGTGTATGTGCGCACGGATGCGGCGTCCGGAGTATGGAAGGCGCCGGCCAATGAGGCGCTTGCACATGTGGTGAAGCCCCAGGTCCGCGAGACCTTGACCAGTGGCTGGTTTGATGTGTCCAAGGTGACGATCAACCTGATCCGCAGCTTTGCGGGGCGCGGCACACGCGTGTGGGGCTGCCGCACGCTGGACGGGCGGGCCGGTTCACCGTTCCGTTACGTGCAGGTGCGTCGCGCGGTGACGTGGATCGAGACCAACCTGAGGCAGATTTGCCGGTTTGCGGTATTCGAGCCGAACCATGAAATCACCTGGTTCCAGTTGCGCGGCCTGTGCAGCGCGTGGCTGCGGCGTCTGTGGCTCGATGGTGGGCTGGCCGGCGCGGACGAGGCGCATGCGTACTCAGTGCAGGTGGGGCGTAACGAGAGCATGACGGCGGTGGATATCGAGGCGGGGCGGTTGATCGTCACGATCGGGGTCGCGCTGCTGCATGCGGCGGAGTTTATCGAGGTGAAGCTGGTGTTGCAGGCGGGTGAGACCCAGGCCGGTGCAGCCGATCAAGCAGGGAGTGAACAGGCATGAATCTGGATCTGAATCCGTTGACCATGAAACTGCCGGACCTGGTCAGTCCGTTGTTGGTGGAGCCGGCGCTGTCGCACCGGTTTCTAGCGACGTTTTTTATCAAGGGGATCCCGAGTCCGCTGGACATCCGGTTTGCACGGGTGTCGGGGCTGGGGCGCGAGTTGCAGGTGACGGGGCTGCGCGAAGGCGGAGAGAATCTGGGGCTGGTCAATCTGGCCGAGCGGGTGTCGCACGGCACGCTGGTGCTCGAGCGTGGCGTGATGACGGTTACGCCGGTCACGCTGCTGTTCAATCATGTGTTGGGCCAGTTCCAGAGCACGTATATCAACGTGGTGATCCTGTTGCTGACCAGTCAGATGGTCCCGATCTGTAGCTGGACGGTGACCGAGGCGTTGCCGGTCAAATGGCAGACGGGCAACCTGGATGCATCGGGCAGCACGGTGTTGGTCGATACGCTGGAGCTGGCGTATCGGGAAATGCACTGGTTGGGGGTGGCGGGATGACGCTGGAGATCCGGGAGCTGGTGATCGAAGCGCGCGTGGTTGACGACACGTCACCGAGCCGAGCGGTCGCGATGGACAAGACGTTCAGCGAGGCGGAGCGGGCGAAGCTGGTCGAGCAGGTCGCGCGTCGGGTACTGGAGTGGTTGAGCGAACAACGGGAGCGACTGTAATGGGACTGCTCGAACGCGGGTTGGCAAAACTGAAGCTGGAGTCGTACAAGTCGGGCGATAAGAGTTCGAAGCTCGGCTCACTCGACGCGATGTACAACCCGGAGTCGGTGTACCTCTATTACGCGGCGAAGTATAACGAGGTCGCGGGCGTGAACCAGCATGAAGAGGACAGCTGGTACCAGCAAGTCAATGTGCCGACGCTGACGCTGGATTTGATTCTGGATGCACGCGGGCCGCGCGGCGGGCAGCCGGTTGATGAGCAACTGAGCAGTTTGCGCGCGCTGTGCTTTACGGTCGGCAGTAAAGGGGAATCGCCCTATTTGCGGGTGACGTGGGGCAAGATGAGCTGGCACGGGCACGGGTATTTTGACGGGCGCCTGGTCTCGATGTCAGTGGCCTATACCTTGTTCGATCGCAATGCTACGCCGCTGCGCGCGACGGCAAAGCTGGTGCTGCGGGCCCAGACGAGCGACGAGATGGCCAAGTTCAAGGCCGGCGGGGCGCTGGCCAAGGAAACGGAGAAAGTCAAGGACAAGACGCCGTTGCCGCAGACGTTTCCGGAAGGGGAGAAGAAATACCTGGAGCACGCGAAGGACAACGATTTGAATAACCTGACCGAGTTGCCGTCCGGCAAGTCACTGGTTGCGAAACGATAACGGGATCCGTGGGAGAAGATGAACATGACATCGTTCAAGAGCCGGATCAAGCAGGCGGCGAAGACGGTCGAGGACGCGGCGTCGGATGCGACCCAGGCGGTCTCGGATCAGGCATCGCAGGCGCTCGGTTCGGGGCAAGACGCGCTGGGCGGGACGTTGAACGGGTGGGCGAGCAAGGTGGGAGACGCGGCGCAACTGGCCGGTGCGGCGACCGGCCTGATGGATGCGGCAAGCGGCCTGATGTCGAAAGGTGGCAAAGGGGGCAAAGGCGCCGCGGCGAGCGCGGTGGAGCCCGCCGAGGTGGTGGTGCAGCTCGGCGGTCAGACGCTGGCGTCCACGAAGGTGACGGTGCAGCGGGTCGAGACACGGCATGCGGTCAACGAAATTCCGTCGGCGACGGTGGTCCTGATAACGCCGCACGTGGCCCATGACGACGATGCGGCCTTCGACAGCTTGCTCAAGCAGTGCGCGGTGGGGCAGACGGCGACGGTGAAGGTGAGCAAGCAAACCGTGTTCACCGGGAAGGTGGGAGCGATGGAGGTGCGCGTGAGCCGGGAGAGCCGACGCATCAAGTTGCGGCTCAAGCCGGGCCTGCAGGGGTTGAAGGCGACGGTGCGCAGCCGGATCTGGAAGCCGGGGCCGGATACGAAGGTGATCAAGGAGGTGCTGAACGACCATCAGGTCACGGCGAGCGTGACCTTGGCGGCGGACGAGCCGGTGCAGCGGGCGCAGTGGAGCTGCTCGGATTGGCAATTCGTGCGGGCGGTGCTCGGGCAGCATGGCGCGTGGCTGTGGCCGCAGGCGGACGGCAAAGTGAAAGTGCAGGTGCCCAAGCTGGGCGGCAAGACGCACCGGATCGCGGCCAAGCCGGGCGCGGGGAGTGCGACGGTACTGGATATCGAATGGAAGTACTCCGGGCTGATGCAGCCCAAAGGGCTGAAGGTCACGAGTTGGGACCTGGCCAAGCAAACGGCGGAATCGAAGACGGCAAAACCGGTGACGTTGGGGGACGGGGGCCTGAAGCCGGCGAGCGTGGATGCTTTGGGCGGGGTAGGACAGGCATTGCTGATCGGGGAGTGGGAACCCGCGCTTGAACAGGCGGCCGTCAACGGCTGGCTCGCCGCGCAGCATGCACAGGCGGTGTGGGCGACGCTGACGCTGGCCGGGTATCAGTCGTATGCGGTGGGGGACACGCTGGAACTGAGCGGATTCGGTACGCATTTGAATGGCAAGGCGCTGGTCACGCGCGTCGAGGTGGTCTGCGACGCGGAGAGCCGGGTCGGCAAGACGATTGTGGGCATCGGGCTGGACGAGCAGGCGGCGATGGCGCCGCCGCTGCCGACGCCGTCGGGGCTGGTGATGGGCAAGGTGGCGAAGTTTCAGGCGGACCCGAAGAAGGGGTGGAACCGACTGCCGGTGACCGTGCCGATGCTGGGTTCGGAGATCCTGTGGGCGCGCATGGGCCATGTGTATGCGAGCAAGGACAGCGGGGTGACGTTCTATCCGGAGACGGGCGACGAGGTGGCGCTGGGCTTTGTGGGGGGCGACGCGGTGATTGTGGCGTCGCTGCACAACCCGAAGCTGAGCGCGGCGATCGAGCCGAGCGCGAAGAACGCGAAGAAGGGGATCGTATTGCGGCACGAGGGCAAGCGTGCGGAGCTGAGCTTTGATCGGGACAAGCACGAGGCGACGTGGGTGGTGGGCGATGACAAGAAGCCGGAGCAGCAGGTGGTGGTGGATCTGGCCAAAGGGGTGGCGGTGACGAACCTGAAGGGGGACGTCAAGATCGATGTGAAGGAAGGGGGCGCATCGTGGAAGACCAAGAAGACGGTGGAGTTCAAGGCCGACGAGCAGGTGACGGTGTCGGGCAAGACCGGCGTGAAGGTGGACAGTGACAAGGACGTGGTGCTGGACGCGAAGGATCACCTCACGGGTCGGGGCAAGGCCAGCGTGGCGCTTTCGAGCGAGAAGGGACAGCTGTCGCTGACGCCGGAGAAGGCGACGCTCTCGGCCAATGAAACGAAGGTGACGGGCACGATGACGGTGACGATCAACGGCAACGAAGCGGTGAAGGCGCAGGGGGCGAAGGTATCGCTCAAGGGCGAGGCGGAGGTGAGCGTCGGGGCGCCGAAGGTGGCGATCGACGGCACGGCCGAGGCCAGCGTCAAGGCACCGATAGTAAAGGTGGATGGAGAGATGACGGATGTGGGAGGCAGCGGGATCACGAACGTGAAGGGCAGCCTCATCAACCTGGGCTGACCGAGAGTCGGTCGCGGATGCAAGGGAGCGGACGATGGACAATCAGGATAACGAACTGGTAAGACTGTACGGCACGGGATGGAAGTTTCCGCTGACGTTCGACTTGCCGGCGCCGGTCGTTGGGCAGGATATCGAGACGCGCAGCGCGGTGGTGATGTCCGCGGGCACGGATAACGTTGCGCAGAGTCTGGCGATGCTGTTCCAGACGCAACCGGGCGAGCGGATCATGCGCGCGGCCTATGGCTGCGACATGCAATCGATGGTGTTCGAGAACGTGTCGGAGGCGACGCTCGCGTCGTTGCACAGCCGGATTTCGGAGAGTGTGGCGCGCTACGAGCCGCGCGCCGAAGGGGTGACGATCGCGATGCAGGAGGACGCGCGGCAGGCGGGGACCTTGCGCATCGAGCTCACCTATCGACTGGCGGGGCAAACGCGGCAGGTGTCGGGCAGCCTGAACCTGTCGGACGGCGTGGACGGAGGCTGGAATTCATGGGCGACCTCGTAGTGGCCACGGGTGACCTGGTGATCTTTGAGCCGACGTTCGGGAACCGGACCTTGCTGGCGCCGGCGCAGGCGGTGCTGGCGGGCACGGGACGGTTCATGGTGATGGGCAAGCCCGGCTGCGTGATCAGCGACCTGACGAAGGTGGTGGTGCCGGGGGTGCCGTACACGGCCGGGAATTTTACGGTGCCGGGAGTGGGCATGGTGCAGTTGGTGATGGCGGGCCCCGACCAGGTGGCCAAAAAGGTGCTCAGTGGGCCGCCGGTGCTGATCAAGGGGGGGGAATGTCAGGCGATGTTCATCCCGACGGGGCCGGCGACGGACCCGAGCTCCGGGATGCCGGATCCGACCGTCGGCGTGCCGACGCCGGGCAAGGGCCGGTTCGTGGTGACGCAGGTGAAGGTGAAGGCCGCCTGACGAGCCGGGAAGCAGGACGACGATAACACGCGAAGCGAAGAGGACAGCAGCCATGACTGTGGCAAACAAGGAAACGGCGGCGTTCGTGCTGGACGACCGGACGATCGGGACGCGGCTGGATACGTTTCGGGCCTATAGCCGAAGCTTGCCGTATGGCACGTTCGGTGGAGGTGCCACGTGGCCGGCGATGGTCACCAATTGGGCACAGGTGGTGCTGGGGTTTGAGGCGGGCGCGTGGGATCCGAGCGCCAAGGAATCCGTGACGATTCAGGGCATGGGTGATCTGGCGTGGTCGTACGTGCGCGAGCGGCTGGCTGCGTGGTATGACGCGCCGGAGCACGCGGATGGGCGCATGCCGCCGGAGCGGGCATTTCTGCTGGCGCTGCTGGGGCTGCTGGAAACGCCGCAGGCGCTGCTCAACCAGATGCCGGCCCAGTATCGGGATCTGTATTACCGGCAGATGCTGGCGGTCGCGCCGCGTGGCGCGCAGGCCGACCAGGTGACGGTGCGCATTGCGCTGACCGACGGGGTGCGCGAGCAGATGCTGCCGGCCGGCTTGCTGCTGGATGCGGGGCAGGACAGCGCGGGCACGCCGTTGCGTTATGCACTTGACCAGCCGTTGGCGGCGAATGCGGCCCGGGTGACGGACCTGCGGTGGGTGGTGCGCGATCCGTGCGTGCCGGGCGGGCGTCGGGCGCGTGTGGTGCTGGATGAGACGGCCGGGCAACCGTGGCCGTCCGCCGGCGTGCGCTTGTTCGAGGCGTCGCCGGCGAAGGCGGGCGAGGCGCCGCGCCCGGACGCGGACCGGGCGGTGGCGAGCGGGCGCATCGTGGGCTCGCCGGTGCTGGCCGCCGCGGGCGGTGATCGGCAGTGGAAGGTGACGTTCAAGACGGCGCCGGTGGGGCCGCTGCGCATGGCGCTGAGCGTGGCCGATGCGTGGGTGGCACTCGACTGCGAGCAGGCGTCCGACGCGACGGTGTGGACGGTCAAGCTGGCGGCCAATGGCGCAGTGCCCAGCGCGGTGACGGCGCTCGATGGCTTGCACGCGGCCACGCCCTTGCTGCGGGTGACGGACGAATCGGGCGAGCCGGTGCCACCGATCGCCCAGATCGAATTGACGGTCACGGGGGCGGTGGGGGTGCATTGCGCGACGGACGACGGCACGGCGCTGAACGGGGGTGGTTTGCCGTTTGGCGAGACGGCGCAGGCCGGCAGCGGGCTGAGCCTGATCTCGGCGGAATGGTGGCGGCTGGGGCCGAAGCTGCAGCAGGTGACGGTGACGCCGACCTGGGCGGGCTTGCCGCCGCAGTCGTTCCCGGACTGGTATGGGCCGGATGCGCAACAAAAGACCACCGATTGGCTGAAGCTGGATCAGGATCTGAATGTCGATCTCAAAAATGGCAAGACGCTGGATCACCTGACGGACTATGGGTCAACCACGCTTGCCGGGCGCGTCACGAATCAAGCGGAGGTCAAGCAGCTTATTGTTGCCGATGGCGGGTATCCGGATAAGCCGACGACGAACGCGGCTTTCAAGGTACAGGCCACGCTGGTCCAACAGACCGGTGCGCCCGTGGGCCTGGGCGAGGCGCAATCGTTGTTCGACAACGAAAAGGACAAGCCGCCGGTCGGGCAACAACTGAGCGTGCTGCTCAAGTCGGTGCCGACGGCCGCGGCCGATGCGCCGACGCCGGACGACGACGATCCGGCCAAGTGGCCGTGGCGGGTGCGGGTGGCGTTGGGCCAGTCGTTCCTGCAAGCGACATACGCCGCGCATCAGCAGGCGCCGCAGCAGGTGGTGACGTTCGTGACCGAACAGACGACCAAGCAGCTGGTGCCGGAGGTGATCAAAGCGAAAGACCAGCAGAGCGAAGTCTACAAAATGGTCGATTCCGGCCAAACGACGCCAGACGGCAAGCCGATTTTTCTGCCGGCGATGAAGGAGGAAGCGGTCACCACCGTGACGCCGGTACCGGTGGCCGTGCCCAAGGCGCAGTGGCAGGCACCGTACGTGCCGCAATGGTCGGGGCTGCGGGTCGATTACACGGCGCAGGACACCGAGGTCAGCCAACAGGTGATCACGCCGTTCGGCTACGCCGCGCAAGACGACGCGGCGACGCAGGCGCCGGCCGAAGCGGAACTGTACCTGGGGCTGGACGGTATCGAAGCGGAGCAATTGCTGAGCATGCACTGGCAGCTCAACAGCCCCGAGGCCCTGCCGCTGGAGTGGCAATACCTGACGCCGGGTGAACGGTGGGCGCGCTTGCCGGTGATCGACGATACGCAGGCGTGGCATACGAGCGGGAATTGGTCGGTCAATTGGCCGGGCGATGCCAGCCGCATGGCCACGAGCCTGCCGGCGGGCCGGATGTGGCTGCGTGGCCGGGTGCGTCAATTGCCGCTGCGCGATGCGCAACAGATCGCCCTGGCGAGGACGCCGTGGTTGACGGGTCTGGCGACCAACGCGGTTACGGCCACGCTGGTGGCGCCCGAGATGGTGCAGGCGGACCATTTCGAGGGCGGGTTGCCGGCCCAGCACGTGACGCAGGCGCTGGGTGCGCCCGAGACGGTGCAGCAAGTCGAGCAGCCGTGGCCGTCGTCGGGCGGGCGGGCGGCGGACTCGCGTGCGGTGTTCGAGGCACGTGTGGCGCGACGCCTGCGTCACCGCGAGCGCGGCCTGAACAATATCGACCTGACCACCTTGCTCCACGAGCAGTATCCGGGCATCCGCGAGCTGACGGTGCTGCCGCCGGCGCGCGACGAGAAAGGGGCGCTGAAGCAGACGATCGTGGTGATGCCGGGGCCGACCCTGAGCGACAGCGTGGACGTGCGCCGCCCGGGGCTGAGCGCGCCGCACCTGGCCGACCTGGTGACGTGGCTGAAGGCCCGTACCTCGCCGTGGCTGACGCTTGCGTGCGTGAATCCGGCCTATGTGCCGATGAGCGTGAGCTGGGACGCCGACTATGCGGTGGGGGTGAGTCGCGCGATCGGTTATGCGAAGGCGAAGGCGGCGCTGGATGCGGCGTTGTCGCCGTGGGCGCAGGCCTCGGATGACGGTACGGTGCAGGCGATCGGCCAGGCAGTAACGCACGAGCGGGTCCGCGGGGTGTTGCGCACGGTGGCCGAGGTCACGAAAGTGAACGCGGTGTATCTGGATGGCGTATCCGACGCGAATGCGTCCAGCGGGGCGCCGCGTGGCGCGATCGCGCCGAATCAGGTGGCCGTTGTGACATGCGTGCCGCTCGAATACACCGGGTTGACGGTGACGTGGCTGTGTCCAACAACTGGCACGAGCGCCATGCAGTTTGGAGAACTGACGATGGTGGGGGATGGGCGCGAGCATGCCACGGTGCAGGTGACGCTGCCCAAGCTGGTGACAGGCCTGGGGGTGGCACCGATCGCGACGTCGGATGCGGATGTCTATCTGGTCGATCTCGAGACCGGCCAGCGGCTGGCGGATGAAGCGCCGAGTGGCGCGGGCCTGTGGGCCAAGCCGAGCACGACGCCGGTTCAGTGGGATCCGGCGTGCTATGCGGATCCGCGTGGCCCGGCGCCAGGCGAACGGGCGGACATGACGATCCGGTACTTCGATGTGGGGGCGAGCGCGGGCACGCGTGGCGTGCATCAGTTGGGGGTGGCGGTGGGGTTGAAGGTCGACCAGGTGCCGGACGTGACATTGCAGTCGGCGGTGGTGGACGCGTGCGTGACGGTGAATGTGCGAGGGGCGTCGACGGCGGCGTTGTGGCGCGATGCGGCGCGATGGAGCTTGACGCAGGTGAATCAGCAATCGTTGGCCGCGCCGGCTCAGTGGAGCGCGACACTCGAGAAGTATGTGTATGGCATGAAGGACGCGCAGTGGCTCGAGAGCGTGCTGAAGTTCGCGGTGCCGGGCGCGATGAGTGATGAGGCTTTGAAGGGGCAAACAGCATGTGGCGTGAAGGACGCGCCTGGACTGCATCCGATTACCACCACGGTGACGCCCCATGGCGTGACGCGTGGGGCTGACAATTGCGACGACGAAGTGGTGTTGTGGTATGTCGATCCGAACCCGGGCGAGGTCTACGGGGTGGACGTGGGGTCGTCGATCGGGCTCGCGAAGCTGGGCGGCGCCATCAGTTTTACGCCGGACGCGCGTGCGCCGCGGCAACTGGCTGTCTATGCGCTGCGCCTGAAAACGGATCTGAAAGCAACCGAGGACTTAGGGATCGCTGCAGCGGTCAATCAAGTCTGCGTGACGTGCGCGGTGACGGTTTTTGATGCGAGCGTACCGGCGCGGCAATGGCAACAGGCGCTGACCATGGACACGACGCCCAAGCTCCAGTCTGTCGAATGGAAATGGGTGAAAAAGCCCAACCTGACGGTAACGGCGAAAGCCTTGCCGGCCGACGTGACATGCACGGTGACGCCCTACGTTTTGCAGGTGGAACCTGCCGTCGCGTCCATCCTGACATTTACGCGCTCCACGCAAGACACGGATCACGTCACGAAAGAAAACGTGAGCAGAGATACGGAGATTGGCAGCGCCGGAAAGGGGTTGCTCTTGTCCGGGACAGAAACCCTGACATCGTTGGCAGGAGCGAACGACACGATTCACCTGTGGTGGGTGGATCCAGAACCCAAGAAGGCGATTGGCCTGGCGGCGAATTCAACCGTTGGCGTGATTTCATTGGGGAATCAGCCCATCACATTCACCGTGCCGGACCGGGATCCTCACACGTGGGTCGTGTATGAGATGCAGTTGAGCACAAAGAAATTACCTGATCCAGAGCACTCACAGAGCGAGATTGGACGTGCATGTGGTGACACGCCGTATGAAGCGGCCGTCGAAGTCAAGGGATGGCCAGGTGGTGCATTCACGGTCGTGCTCGAAGCATTTAGGCTCGCCCCACCCGACGTCCTTGAGGTGCAATCGTGAACCGGCATTCGGACACCCGCACCTGCCGGTGGGCCGGCACAGGCGTTTGCCCGATTGTTGCGATGCGTCGGCTCAAGGCGATGCGCGATGGGAGCGGCCGGCCGATGTCGCGCACGCGCCGGGCATTCCGTCCGTATGGGGCGGGCGTCACGATGCGTCGCACACTCGCGCCGTGCGCCCATCATCGCATCGACGCGGCGCAAGAGATGGATGACGCACGAGCGTGCTTGCTGGTCGTCGAGCGCGGCGCCGCCTCGCGCGACACCGCTCGCGAGCGATCTCCGATACGCATGGCAATGGGGCGGCGCCTGATGCGGCTGCCGCTAGCACACAACAATCGACGGGCGGTCCGTGTGACGCGCCCAGGGCGGCTTCGCGTGCCGCCGAGGATTCGGGAGAACGAAAACCATGGCTGATACCACGATGCCGGCACCGACAAGCGCCACCGCAATGAGCGAGGCGATTCAGGAGCAGATTCACTTCGACACGTTGTGGTCGACCGCGCAAGACGCGCTGGAAGTCTATGCAGGGCAACGCTGGAGCGCGCGCGGTGACGCCGATCCCGGCGTGACGCTGCTGCAGGCGTTCAGCTACGGCGTGTCGGACGTCAGCTATCGGCACACGCTGCCGTTGACGGATTTGCTGACGGAGCAGACGACGCCAAAGCCCACCCCGACTGAATCCCCGCAGATCCATCTGAAACACGACGACGGGATTTTTGCGCATGAGTTCGGCCCGGAACAGTCGCTGACCAGCAGTCCGGTGACGCTCGACGATTACCGGCGGGCGATTCTGGACTTGACCGTGGGGGTGGATCACGACAAATCGACGGTCAACACGTTTTGTTTTAGGGACGTGCAGATCGCGCCGGTCGCGCCGGGCGACAGCTATGGATACACCTACGACCCGAATCAGTACGCGTTCCAGTTTTTATCGCAGACCACGCCCGAGGCAGCCCGCTATCACGTGGCGGGGCGCTATCGGCTGTGGGTGACGCTCACCCCAGGTGTGCCGCAGCAGGCCGCACTGGATACGCTGCAGACATATCTGAAGGATCATCGCAATCTGTGCGAGTGGGAGATTGTGCCCGAGCCGGTGGTGCCGGTGGAGTTTCAGAACCCGAAAGTCCAGTTTGTGCTCGAAGACGATCTGCCCGTGAATCAACAGATGAACGAGGTGATCGCCCGTGCGATCTGGGCAATCAACCAGGCGTTGCTGCCGGCGCCGACGCGGCAATTTGCAGCCGATCGTCTGGCTCAGGGGGAGCCCGCCGAACAGGTGTATGCGGGGCCGCGGCTCGAGCACGGGTGGATCACGCAACTGCCCCCGCAGCGGCCGGTGGTCGACGGCAAACTCGGTGCATACCGTATCTCGTTGCAAACGCTGTCGGCAGCGGTGGTCGGGGTGGTGCCGGGCATCAAATCGGTTCAATGGATGGACGCGCATCAAGCGCCGATTGAAATTCCACCGGGCAAGCAGGTGCAGCTGTGGGTCAAGGCGGATGGCCTGTTGGATCATCCCGAACAATCTATTTCGATCTACAAGCGGGGCCAGACGGTGGCGCCCGATTGGTTCGGCGTGCAACTCACGTATGACGGAACACTGCGCAGCGATGCTCAAACGGCGAAGAACGATCGCTTGCGGCAGGTTCCGTACGGTCGGTACCGGAATCCGGGATTCTATCGAACCGTGGGCGCGAGTTTGCCGCCCGTCTACGGGCTGCAACAGTCCGCAGAGGCCTTTACACCCGGTAAAGACGAGGCTGCACGTCGTTTGCTGCAGTTCCTGCGACCGTTTGAGCAACTGCTGGCCAATAGTGCGGATCAGTTGAAGAAACTGCCGAGGTTGCTGGCGTTCGATGGACGCGATCCCACCGCACAGGTATGGGGGGCGGCGCAATGGCCGAAAAAGGACGAAGATCCGCTCGCGGTCGAGCAGATCCAGCAATGCATCAAGGCCGACGTGCTCGACCAGATGCAGTGGGTGCGTCTTGGCCAGTCGGTAGACAATGAAAAAGAGCTGGAGATTCTCGATTACCTGCTCGGGTATTTCGGTGAACGACGGGCGCTGCGGACCCTGGAAGACAAGCGCACTGGGACGGCATCGGCGTCGGACCCGCTGGAGTTCCGCAGCGTTCAGCAAGGTTTCTTGCGCCAGGTAACGCGGCTGGCGTATGACCGTGCAGCGATCAGCATCAGCAAGGTGTCGGCGCTGCAACGCAAGATTGCGGCCCGACTCGGTGTGGGAAGCATGTTGTTCGATGAAGCGCTGCAACAGTCAACGGCAAAGTTTCCCGACGAGGCATTGCCGTTCTATGTGATCGAGCATCAGGAATTGTTGCCCAGCGCGCCGGCGCCGGAGCAGATCCACCCCGGGGCCGATTGGCCAAACGTGCAAACCGTCAGCAAGGTCGATGTTTCGAAAGATGAGACGGAGCTGACACTGGTTCTTGACAAGGCGGATTCCCAGAAGCTCCAGCCGGGGCAGTTGATCGAACTGCGGGCAACAGAGAAAAGTGGTGGCAAATTACTCGAGCCGATTACGGCGATCGTGATTCACGAGGTAACGAGTGATCAAGGCAAGGTATCGGTTCACATCAATCTGAGCGATCACCTCCGACTGAAGTACAGCACCAAGCTCCTGCAGGACAAGGACCACCTCTATATCTGGCAGTGGCGGCTGGCGCAGGTCTGGCTGAAGCGGGTGGTGTACGGACTGCAATATCTGAGTTCGGACAATACCAAGGGAACGGCAACGTTGCTTGTGACGCCGTCGTTTCCGGTCGGGTTGAAGGTCGGGCAACGCTTTGCATTGCGGCCCAAGGTGCGCTGGCAAAGCGTGTGGACCAAGGATGATCTGACGAAGACACAAGCGCTTCGGGATGTCGTAGTCGAGGTCGCTGCGGCCGATCCGATTCAGGGAACCGTGACGGTGAACTGGATCGTAGATTTGCCTGTCAAGCAGCACCCGGAGGCTAGTCCGCCATCGGTTGAGCCGGTCGATTTGAATACGAAAGAGCAGACGGCGGCGCATTGGGATATGACGACGGGAGATCTTGATCACGCTTACGCCTGGTCCGTTCCCTACTCGGTCGAGAGTTTCTCGTTCACGATGAGCATCGTGTTGAATCGAGTCTGGCTCAAAGGCAGTGAGAATAAGGCCGAGCTGAGTCAATGGATCGAGCAGATCGTGCGCGAGGAAATGCCCAGCCATCTGAATTTGCAGATTCACTGGCTGGACGATTTCGATAACTTCGCGTGCAAGTACCGGACCTGGCAAAACGACGGGCGTCCGGTAGGCGATCAATCGTACGAACTGTTGCGTCTGTTGGGTATTGGCGAGCGGCCGGTCGATCAGCGCACGGGGATTGGCTTTGTGCGCGTTGCGAATACGGATGAAAGTAAAACCTATACGGAGCACGCATCGGGCTTGGATGAGTCACTTCGCAGTGGCTACCTCCAGAAGCAAGCCGTGGTCTACGTTGAGAAGAGTAAGACGAAATCGGAAGACGTGCTGCGGTCACTCAATTAGTCGTTGAACAGCCCAAATAAAAATATGTCGTCCAGCAACATGAATAGGATTCCATATCATGGAAATTGAGGAAAAAGTCTCGCTGAGCGAGCTGAAGAAAAACTTTGATGCGTGGCATGTGCCCAGCGAGCAGGATTTCGCGCATTTGATCGATGTGGCCGCCGTGTCGTTTCAGCCGGGCGACGGCCTGGCTGGCGGAGATCCCTCAAAGCGAGCCGATGAAGTCGCCGCCCCCATTACGCCCCTGGTGGTCAAGGCAGCTGAGCTGGGGGGGCTTTCCGCAACGGCGACTGGCGTGGCAGTCAACATCAATGGCGGAGGGTTGAAGCTCAACGGTAACGATCAGGTTTATGTCGACGTCAGCGACAAGAGCATGACCACCGTTAAAGGCGTCGCGGTGCAAGCCGTCAAGCCATTGCGGGTCGGGACAGAGGTGTCACTGGACATTGACGAAAACCACGGACTCAAGTGGAGCGATTACAACGTGGGTCTGAACGTGGACGGCAAGACGGTGGCATTCGATCCAAAACAGGGATTTGTTTTTGTGCAGTGTGCAAAAAACAAGGGCTTGAAAATCGATGCCAACGGAAATCTGACGGTGGATCTGGACCATATTCTGAATCCAACGTGAATCCCGTCGATTGAGCGTATCCAGGAAGCTTGGCCGGACGGTCAAGCCCAAAAATTTCGAATGAGGAGAGCCGAGATGGCTAACAAGACGATCAATGTGGCGAGTGTGAAAGACAAGTACCGGGCTGGCGCCACGCCGAACGAAGATGACTACCAGAATCTGATCGACCTGGCGGCGGTCGGGAGTCAGGCGCTTGGGGCCACGCCACAAGACGCGACGACACTGCATCCAGGAAACGGTTTGGAGCTCGTAGACAACAAGCTGACCGTCAAGGAGGGGGCTGGGGTTACGGTCGACAAGAACGGGGTCGCTGTGAAGGTGGACGGTACCACGGTGAAGGTCGATACAACCTTGGACGCATTGGCGGTCGCGCTCAAAGACGGTGATAGTGGACTGGATACCACGGGCGGTTTGCATGTGAAAACTGCCCAGGGTCTTACCACGGGGAAGAATGGTCTGGAGCTTGCGCTGGCAAGTCCGAGTGGCCTGTCGACAGCCGGTGATAAATTGAGCGTTGCGATTGTCCCCACGGCATCCGGGCTGGAATTTGACAAAACGACTGGTGCGCTGGAGGTGAAGATCGGCCCGGCGGACGGTAATTTCATTCAGAAAAGCGATGCGGGTCTTGCGATCACCGCTGACGGGATCGTTAAAATCAAGGATGCGCTCAAGTCGATATCAATTAAGGCGCTCGAAGATGCAGACAATAACACGTCACATGGTTTTCAACGCGATACCGTCGCGAAGGATCCGAAAAGTGTAGAGGCCCAGATTGCTGCGGCACTCAATAGAGCGTATGGAGAAGGGTGGAATCTGCAGCAGGCTGTGCAGAAGTTGGCAAAATTATTGAACGATTTCAGGCAGGGACGTCCGGGTAATTTTATCAAGGATAGCGTTATCTCGCTTTCTGGGTTGAATAACTACCTGGACCTTTATACGAGTGGTGCATCGCCTTACGAGACACGGCAACTCAGAATGGCGCGTGTCGGTGCCGATGGCGAGGCCACTTGGCTCCCTACGGTCAAGGACAAAAGTATCTCTAAAATTGATTCCGGTATCTATGCGGTATTGGGTCTTTTAGATAAGGATGGAAATCCCCAGGATGGAGGCGACCATTATACGCAGCATGCCTTGATGATTGTTGTCGGCGAAGCTCATGATGATGCTGATAAAGTGAGAGCGGTTGTGGGGAAGTGGGATTTTTTGGATAAATGGGATACGGGGCGAGCCGTGGGTGCATGGTCGTGGTGTCCGACAATTGATCCTATTCCAAAGTTTAACGTGAGAATAGGGTTGCTTGAACAATCGGGCGTAGATATCGATATGCCAAAGTGGGATTTTCTACGAGATGCAAAGAAAATCGGCGCTGAGTTGAATGATGCGCTGACGCAGACTATCGAAAGCACCGGTGCAATTGTCAAAAGGCATATCGAAAAAGATGCCTACGCTGCCACGCATTATGAAGGTCGCCCCTGGAAGGAGCAATTGGGTAAGTTTGCATATGATTGGTACGACACAAGTGCCAAGAGAGTGAAGTATGCTATCAAGCAGCAGACGGATTATGATGGATTTGATTGTGGAAGCACCAAAAATGAGGGGGATGTCGAGAATCGGATCCGAGATGCAGTTAGTGCTGCACTTGCAATCGTTGAGAAGGATGGTGCATATCGTCAAGAACAAAAGGATTGGAGTAATACAAAGATCGCGCTGCAAAAATCTCTGAAAAAGGCATTTGGGGATGGGTTTGATGATCGTGAAAGGAAAGAAGCACAGCCGTCTGGGCCCGACTCGGTAAAGATTCCTGCAGGTACGGCCGAGGATTTGGTCGAAAAATATGGAATAAAGCCGACAAAGGGTGGGCGATTGATATTTGTACAGGGTTCGACAAGTGACGACGACTGGAAAAAGTACGTGAATGAGCTGGATCCTAAGGGAAAGATTAGTTTAAAAAAGGACCGTCTGGGAAAGTTTGAACTGGTCGTGTTTGAAGTTCCATCAAATGATGAGATGATTGGGGGGGTAATCCCTGCTGGTCGGAGAGTGGCGGTGGAGGTGAGCGCCATAGATGAGGGTGTTAAAGGTTGCGAAAAGAATCTGACCTGGAGTAAGGATGGATTTGACGTAGTGTCTGCTGGATTTATTCAAGGGTACGGTGGGGCGAGTTCGGGAATCACTGTTACGAAGGGGAGTGTCTCTCCTGGGGCTGATGAGGTGAAAATTTCCGGCACAAGAGTGACGGGTGCGCGTGTCGGCCAAACGATTGAGTTGAAAATCAAGTGTCCGGCGCATGGTATTTACCAGGAAAGTAACGTAAATTCCGTGGCAAACATAAAAAGTAATCTGATAAATGTAACTGTCAAGCCTGCTGGCAAGGGTGTGGTAGATGATGCGCTAAAAGCTACTATCACTGAAGCAGCGGACGGAAATATTGACGTTTATATCACCGTCGGTCAGCAACCGAAGGCTAGCTTGTCATGCTACTCCGATGATACAGGGTCGAACTGGGATTGTAATACGTCTGTATACCACGATGGCAAACGCCATTTTAGTTTTGGATTTAGCTTCGCTGCTTATGTTTTGGAATTCGAAAAAGACATGGTGAAAAAAGTTGCGACGACTCAGTCGAGCGACCTCACGATGGAAAACGGTTGGATAGTCGAGGTGGTTCGATCGGATAAGTCGCCGGCAGCTACGTTTTCCCCAGCACGTTGTCAGGGCTATACCAGATTAATTGCAAACGATCCCAATGTACCCCAGAGTGATGTTGTCCATGGCTCGATCGCGTTGCGGTACGTGAGCGCAGAGGGGCAGGACCAAGACGAAGATGGAAGAGGCTTCAGTATTAAGCGCTTCGAGTATTGTGGTACCGGCACTCCGCACATCCCATTATCTGATGGGGATGTGAAACTGATTGAATTGAATAACGGGAAATTTGTCCGATTCTACCTCACTTGTTGAATATAGAGTGCAGAATGAGATGGAGGAGAGTCAGGTAGTCGACTCGGGGGCGCTGTATCAACGCAGCGCTGATTTTTCTGAAAAGGGTCGTGATTTCATATGTTTCCTGCCTTGTTCGAAATGACTGTGCATTGAACGCCTGAAATGGCGATTGTGATTCGATGCACTTGCCCATCAAATTGGTTTCGATTTTTCGAAGTGGCTGTCAGGATGGGGGCGGTGGTGAGGGGGTAATTAACAGAGGAATGGATTCAATCCATATTGGATAAATTGCTATTTTCAAATGGATATTTTTTGTAATGGGGCGCGAATGGAGGTGGCGGAAGATGGGGTGTAGTGTTTTCTTCCCGTTTAGAGATTGGGCCGAATACATTCAAATTTAGGTAAAAGTGGAGTGGCATGTCGGTGAGAGGCATCATTGACGCCTTCTGCCTCAACAATCTGATCGCTTGACGGTAAAACACAGTAAAGGAGAAGGAGTGCTCGTGAAACAAGCCCGTGTAGGACAAATCCGTTTTCGCCTGCACACATCGGGGCAACAGGCCGAGCCGGTGCAGCATCGCTGCAGCGCGTGGTTCCATGACGAAGGACGCGCGCCGCTCGAGACGCTGCTGACGGCGTGTGCGCTGGAACACGAGGCCGGATTGTTGATCGATCGTCTGACGCTTGAGGTGGGCGAGATTGCGCTATCGCGCTTTGAAACGGAGATGAGTGAACGCGTGATGAAGGCATTGGCAGAACAACTCCAGGGGTATCGCCAGGCCGTCGATGTATGCGGGGCTAACGGCACAGACGAGATGTCGTCGCGTGCCGGCTGGTACGCGAGTGCGGATGACGGGGGGGCGAGTGCGGAGCGGAACGGTGAGGGGGACGCGATGACACGCGCACCATCCGGCGCGCGCGCGGTGGATGCCTTCGCGCAACTGTTGCGCTATCTGGACACCGGCTACATGACCGACGCCCGACCGTGGTCGACGCGAGAGACACGTGAGCGCTGGTTGGCGACGGCATTTGAAGCAACTGTACAGGCGCCCGCTTCTGAAACGGTAGCACCGCCTCAGGTGGAACTGGCATTGCGCATGTTGCAGCCGCGCGCCCGACAACGGCTGGTGTCGACGTGGTCGGCTCCGGGCGTGTCCAGATTGATCGCCTGGCTGATTGCGCCGACGCGACTACCGATCCCGACCCAGCCTGACGGTGAGCGGCTACTGCCGCTGGCGGCCCTGATCGCCCTGCAGCAACACCCCGAGGCTGCGGCGCATTACGAACCCGTACTGTGGTCGGTGTCGCTCCCAAATGTGTCGCGCGGGAGCGCAACGTCGAGGGCCTTCACGAACGGACCGATCGGGACGGGCGCCGCGTCGCTCGCTGAGCGGCTTGACCGGGCAGGGACATCTTACGTATCCGGCCGGTCACAGCCGGTCACGGGTGCAACGCCCAGCGAAGCGCTTCCAGCACCGAGTGACGCGCCGGCATCGTCGTCTACCGACCCCACGCTCGACACCTGGCTCGACACGCTGCTGCGCACGCCCTTGTCGGCACCGCTGCGTGCGCAATTGCACGCCTGGTTGCTGGAGCCGGCGCATGCCCATCAGAAGACGCCGCGGGTGGTCAACCTGTCGGCGCCAGTGCGTCAACGGCTGCGCGCGGTGCTCGGCCTGCCTGCGCCCCGCACGACGTTGCACGTCAACCGTGCCGGTGCGTCGCCCACCGATCGGCCTGACACGGGGACGGCCACCGGCGGCGTACCCCATGCCACGCGCTCGGGCCCGTTGTCTGCTGAAGGGCGCGCGATGAGGCATGCCCCGGACGCCCGCGCGCCCGAATCGACCCCACGCACCCGTCCTGTCCCGACACCCGACGCGCGCGAGCCGTGGGCGGTATCGAACGCGGGCCTGGTGCTGCTGTGGCCGCTGCTGCCGAGCCTGTTCGCCCAGTTCGGCTGGGTCGAGGAAGGCCGGTTTGTGGACGACGCGGCCCGCTGGCAGGCGCTGAGCGCGCTGGACTGGCTGGCGTGGGGCGACCCGGAGCTGGCCGAGTGGCGCACGCCGTTCTCGCGCGTGTTGTGCGGGATCGCATGGGACGCACCGTTCGACGCAGAAGCGCTCGAGGCCGAGCAGCAGGCCGCGCTCGACACGTGGTTGGCTCAGATGTTTGGCGGGATTCCGACGCTGAACCGGTGCAGCGTGGGCGACCTGCGCGGGTTTTTCTTGCAAAGACCCGGGATGCTCGTGGATGACGAACGGGTGAGCGTGGCGGTGGAGGCGGACGCCACCGATGTGTTGTTGCATGGATTGCCGTGGCCGCTGACGCAGGTGATGCTGCCGTGGCTGCCGACTCCGATTGAAGTGGACTGGATCTCATGAAAACCCCTCTGATCGAATCGACCGGCGGCGCTGCCGCTGGCGAACACTCGCCGCGCACGAAGGCGCGACGCACCCGCCGCGCGCGGGACACGGCGACGCCGCCGCCGGCGACGACGACCGCGAACGCACCCGTTGCATTGAATGCGCTCGATGCACTTGGCCCCTGGCTCGAGTACGTGGACCACGTCATGCAAGGGATGCTGATGTGGCAACAACAGCACGCCGAGGATCGCTTCAATATGCAAGGGCTGTTGCAGCCGCCCGAAACGTTTGAGGCGAATCGTGCCCAGTTGCAAGGCACGCCGTACTGGATCCGTCAGCCTGCGGCGGCGCCGTGGCTCGAGGGACTGCAGCGACCGCCCGCGCAGGGACGGTTGGCCGAGGTGGTCGAGCGTTTTGCGCTCACGCCATTCGAGACGCTGGTGCTGGTGCTCTGCGCACTGCCGTTGTTCGAGCCGCGCTACGCGCCGCTGGTGGCCTACCTGCAGGGCGACGACAGCGCGAGCTGGCCGGGGATCGAACTGGCGTTGGCGCTTTTTAGCGCGATGCCGGCCGAGCGCATCGCGCATCGACAGATGTTGTGCGCGCAAGCGGGGACGCTGCTGCGCGAAGGGTTGGTGCATACGGCGGAGCGCAACGGACGATTTTCGACGCGAGGCGATGCGTATTACCTGCGCATCGACGATGCGGTCTTTCATTTTCTGAGCGGTGGGGCGGCCCAGGCGTTGCGCACGGGGCTCGGGGAGGCGGCGCAGTGGTGGCAGACCACGACGTTCTCGCCGCTGCGCGCAGGGGCGTGGGCGCCGTATGCGGACGAGATCGCGCGGGCGTGCTTCGTGCCCAACCCGCAGGGGGCGAGTACGCCGCTACTGATGCTGCAAGGAGGCCATGGCCGCGAGGCGCTGCTGGGGCAACTGGCGCACGACGCGGGGCGGCCGATGCTGGTGCTGGATCTGAGCCAGCTGCCTCAGGACGAGCAGGACGCGTGGGGGCTGCTGCGCGCGACGCTGCGCGCCGCGCGTCTGTACGCCTGCGTGCTGGTGCTGCGCCGATGGTCGGCCGGCCTGACGCGCCATCGGGCACTGCTGGAGGCGCTGGAGCCGTACCTGGCCGATCACGGGCAGCCGGTGGTGTGCCTGGTGTCGGCCGAGGAAGCGGGGGACGTGCTGGCGGGGTTGCCGCGGCTGTGCGTGACGCTGCCGCCGCGTACGACTCAGGACGACGCCCGGCTGCTGCAGGACAGCCTGGGGGACGATGCGGGCGAGGGCGATTGGGACTGGGCCCGCCTGCTCAGGCGCACGCGGGTGAATCCGGACGTGCTGGCGCAGACGTGGCGCGAAGCGCAGGGCTACCGGGCGCTGCGCGACCCGCAGGCAGCGCTCACGCAGCGCGACCTGCAGCAAGCGTTGCGGGTGCGGGGGCAGCAGCATTTCGGGACACTGGCGCAACGGGTACAGCCGCGGCGCACGTTCGACGATCTGATCATCGGCGACGCGCTAGGTGAGAACTTACGGGAGATCCTCGCGGCGATCCGGCAGCGCGAGGCGGTGCTCGATCGCGGCTTCGCGCGCAAGGTGGGGTACGGAACCGGGATCAGCGCGCTGTTTTATGGCGAGTCGGGTACCGGTAAATCGATGGCTGCGGAGGTGCTGGCCGGCGAGCTGGGGCTGGACCTGATCCGGGTGGACTTGTCGACGGTGGTGAACAAGTACATCGGGGAGACGGAAAAAAACCTGTCGAAGATCTTTGATCTGGCGGTGGCCGACACGGGGGTGCTGCTGTTCGACGAGGCGGACGCGTTGTTCGGCAAGCGCAGCGAGGTCAAGGATGCGCACGACCGGCACGCGAACATCGAGGTGTCGTACTTGCTGCAGCGACTGGAACAGTATCCGGGGCTGGTGGTGCTGACGACGAACAATCGCTCGCATCTGGATGATGCGTTCACGCGCCGGCTGACGTTTATCACGCGCTTCGATTCACCGGACGAGACGTTGCGCGAACGGATGTGGCGCGAGATCTGGCCCAAGCAGGTCAGCGTCGATGACTCGGTCGATTGGGCGCAATGGGCGTCGGCGACGACACTGACCGGTGCGGGGATTCGCAACGTGGCGCTGCTCGCGAGCTGGCTGGCGGCGGAAGAGGCGCGGGAGGTGACCCATGCGGATATCGAACGGGCGGTGCGTCGCGAGTTGGGCAAGACGGGGCGGATCATGCCGACGCTGGAGCAGTGATGACAATTGTGCGAACGGTTGAGTCGGCAAGGCTCGATAGACGGGTAAAGCAAGCGATGAGGACGAGATCATGGGACAGGGAAAAATGAATGCCAAAAGTGACGGGACACTGATCTTCTTGAACAAGGGGATTGAGGATGCACTCACAAAATATATCGATGGCACCATTAAAATTCGATTTGATATGGTCGATAAGGAAAACTTGCCAAATGACCCGACCATCTGTGTGTTTCTTTACGATATTCAGGAGGATCTGGAGTTGCGGCACGGTCAGCCGCGTGCTTATCAGGCGAGCGTGCATCAACTGGCGCCGCGACGGGTTCACATGCGCTGCTGCTATCTGCTGACCTACTGGGAACAATCAAAACCCACCCCGGTCCCGTATGACGGCCAACCGGTCCAGGTGATGAACACGGCGCTCAATGGGTTGCTGAACATGCGACTGGAGCACCTGCCGGCGGCGTACGTACAGGTGGTGGCGCCGTCGGAGCACCTGTCGAGTCTGGGGAATTTCTGGCAATCGCTGGGTGACAAGCCGCGTCTGTGCCTGAATTTTACGGTGACGATTCCGATTGAACTCGGGCTCGATCACGAAGATACCGTTCCGCCGGTGATGAGTACGGAGCTGGACGAAACGGACCCGCCGCCAGAGGGCTGGGAGGATCTCGACAAGGCACTGCATTTCAAGCGGGAATGGGTGACGGCGATGTTGAAGGCGTGCCCTGCCACCCAAACCGACTGGAATTCGGTGCGCGCCCAGCTGGCGCGTTTGCAGGTGACATGCGCGTACGTGGATGACAAAGGTGCGCCGCTACCGAAGCCGGCCATCAATCTGTCCGGCGGGCTCGATAGCAAGTTGTTTCCGTTGGTTGGCAGCACCGTCACGTCGGTAGCCGAACAGATGTCCGTGACGGTTGTTTCGACAAACTTGTACGAGGTCAAAGTCATCCAGTAGCGCAATGCCGAGATCCAGCCGGCCACGCCGGATTCGTGCACTCGGTTCGGCAGGGCCGCACAGGTATCGAATTCAGGTCGAGCATTCGGCCGCGAGAAATGTTCACAGGAGAATGAGCATGATGCAGTACGAGGCGTTTTGGCAATCCGTCTCGGGGTTTGGGTTACGGAATTGGCCACATTGGGACCTGACGTTGGTCAGTGGCGTGTTGTGTGGAGCGCTGGTGTTTCTGTTGCGCAGCCACGAACCGTCCTGGCCACGCAAGGTGGTGTATTTCGGGGTGTCGGTGGTGGGCGGCTTTGCGGTGACGCCGTCGGTCCAGGGCCATGCGGGCCTGCCGGAGTGGTTGGCGGCGTTCTTGACGGCGGCGGCGATCGTGACCCTGGCGACCGTGGTGCTGGACTGGTCGGAGAAGTCGGTGCCGAACCTGTTGACGCAGGCCGTGCAGCGCTTTATCGGCAGTAGCCGGGGGCACGACACAACAGATGATGGGAGCAAACAATGATGGATGAGCTGATGATGTACTTCCACGCGCACGGTGTGTGGGACTTGCTGCTTTTGTGGATCAATGGGGCGCTGGCGAGCGGGATTTTTGCGATTCTGCTGTTCGCTTATCGCGGTGCAGCGTCTCCCCATATTGCCTTGACCTGGTATGAACGGGGCGCGCGGTTTCTGCTGGTGGCGGCGTACGGTGTGCTGGCGGTCCGAGTGTGGTTGGGTTGGTACTACACCCCTGTGGAGCCCACGCATGTCGCGGTGAACGCCTTGGTGCTGGCGCTGGTGGTGATGGCCCATGGAGATGTGGCGGTGATTATCCGGGCGCTGCGCCAGATGCGGGCGACGCGCGAGTCAGTCCTGACGGAGCACAAGGCAACGTAAAGGCGTGGGAGTCGACGGCTACGCCGACCTGGGTAACGAAAGGACGGGAAGAACAAATCCCGTCAGCATGCAAGCGCGCAAGGCGCCGTCGCTGGACGGGTTCCTGCATGATTTCCGGGGATACGCCGGATGCCGTCGACCACGCTGGCGCTCGAGATTCCGATGCAGCGTGCGTTGATCTATCAGACGCACGCACGGGGCCGCCTGCGCATCAGGCGAGGTTTGTGGCGCGCTTGTCCCGGCATGACCGAGGCAGTTGCCGATCGGAGGGGAGGTGGCAAGCGCGCCTGTTATCGGCGCGTTGATGCGGTGAGGGACAGGATCCCTGGGGGGATCGTGACAAACACGGTACGTGTGGCAGGAAAGATCGAGGAAGCGGCATGATGGAGTGAGTAGGTGTACTAATAGAGTGGAAAATATAATTGAAAATACATAAGCATGAATTTCATGTAAGACGGGGCGTGGCGGGGGACAACAAATGGATGAAGGGGGCAAGAGTACAGGTCGCATACCTGACAAGTGATTTGACCACGTGTTGGTCCGGGCCGGTCGGTACGGTCATGCAGGCGTTTGTGAATTTGGCGCTGCGGGTCACGGCAGCAAGGGTGGGACGATGAAGTCCATCCTGAGACAAACGCACGAGCAGGCATCGCAGACGCCGCGTGAGCGGCGACGGGTGACATGGGGGCCGATTTCGTATGCTGGGCCAGAGGCGCACGCCGAGTCGAACGAACGTTCCGTGCCGCGTGCGGCGCTGAATGCGATTCATCGCCGGGCGAGCCAGGAGGAGGCGCCGGCAGGGGACGAGTCGACGCAGAGTGAGTCGACGCAGGACGAGTCGACACAAGACGGGGCGCGGCCCAATGAGAGCGGTCGCAGACGAGCCCGGGCGCGCCGGGACCGCAGGCATCGTCGGCAAGTGTTGAACGCGCTGGTGGCCGCGGCCGAGCAAGCGTTGTTGAGTGCGGATCCGGGTGCGGCCGATCAGTGGAAGGAGGCTCGACGTGTGAGCCCCGCGCGGGTGAAGGGGGGGCGGTCCTTGATGCGCGAGTTTGCGCGGGCGTGGCTGCAAGAGGCGCTCGATGATTTGGGCGGCCTGTTCATGGTGTACAGGCAGGAGGTGGAAGAGAGGATTGTGTCGGAGCTGGTGGAGGTGTTCTTACGCCATCCGGTGAGGACGATGTGGCTGGCGCAGATTGATCGAGCGGTGGGCGAGCGCGATCCGCAGGCGGTGGAGAAGTGGGGGCAGTTTTTGCAGAAGGCGCGCGGCGACGCGTATCAGGCGGTTTCGCTGATCCCGTCGTGGCGGGATGTGGTGGGGGCGTTCCAGGATATCTGGACGACGCTGCGGGGGAGCGCGTCGCAGGACCGGCCCACGTCGGACGAGGCGCAAGCGGATACGGACGAGGAGAAAGTACCGGACGCCGGTGCGCCGTGGGGGGCAGAAGCAGAGGATGTGGCGCCGGTGGGGCTCACGCCGTTTCAGATGCGCCCGAGCGTGGTCAAAGTGCTGTTCGAGCTGGCGAATCAGTGGGGGGTGGTGGGCGAGCGGCCCGGTCGCGAGCGTTATGCGCAGGCCGATCCGCCGAGCTGGGGGCGCGCCGAGCCGAGTCTGCCGCAGTCCGATCGCCCGCCGATCCGGATGAGCACCCTGGATGCGCAGGAGCTGAGTCGCAAGCAGAAGCAATTTAGGGGTGTGCGTGAGCAACCGGCGTGGGTGGCGCAATGGACTGGGACGTTACAGCGATGGGGGGCGGATGTGTTGACGGGTCAAGGCAGGGCGGCGGAGGGTACACAGGATCAATCGGTGCCGGTCAACGCGGCGACCCCGGTCTTTGGCCAACTGAAACCCGTGGTGCCGCTGGCGCGCGGATATATGAATCAGCTGCACCATCGCCAGCTGACGGGACAGTCACGCGCGGTTGCGCAATCCGGGAACGGTGCCTGGGGCATGCCGGGGGCGAGTGGGACCTATTTGGTTCCGGTGGTGCCTGCATTACCGACACCCGAGGCAGCGGCTCCAGTCACGGACGAAGAGACGAAATGGCGGTACTTGAACAAGGGCTTGACGCTAACGGAATACGTGGCGAAGCACGGGACGTCTGACGGATATATCCGGACTTGGCCTGCCTTGCTGGACCAGGGCGACGAGATGGGTGCGCCGTTGCGTCAGGTCTTGCTTGAGGCACGGCTGAAGACAATTTTCGGGAGCGCCTCGGCGACGTTGGGGGCGCAGGATTCGGTGACGTACCGGTATGGCGACGTCGTGAAGGACATGACGCTGCTCGAGGCGATGGCGTATCCCAATGGGACGCTCACGTATCCATCCGGTACCACGGAGGCGGTGACGACTCGACTGGAGCAGCTGCGTCTGGCGGAGGCGGACACGCAATGGGCGATGTTGATTGAACGTTTCACCCAAGATGCGTATCTGCAGCTCGCACGCGCGAATGCGCCGATCCTGAATCCGTTGTCGTGGATTGACCAATGGGTGCGCCGCACCACGGCGGCCGAACAGGCACGCCTGGGCATGTCCGAGCCGATTGCCCCGGATCAATGGATCGAGGTGGGCTATCGCCTGCGTATCGCCGCGAATGTGCAGGCCCTGCATCACCGGGTGGAGCCCACGCTGACCAAGCGGTTCCAGTGGCGCGAATTGGCTACCGGATGGCACCAGCCGCTGCTGGTGCAACACGAGATTGTGTCATATGGCGGTGATGCGCGCATGTCGGCGCTGGTGGAGGCGGTGGTCGGCCAGGTGAGCGGACTGGAGGCCGAGATGCAACAAGCCCTGAAGCAGTATCGGCAGAACGAGCCGGCGAAGCAGGCCGCGCAGGGCGCACTGACCAATCAGATTTATGCTCTGGCGCTGACGTTGCTTGATCAACCCGGAGTGAACGAGGCCATTCGGACCACCGTGCGTGATTTTATGGGGCAACGCGTGTCGGCCAGGCACGGGCTGACGTATCGCGGCCAGCGTTTATTGGGGGTGTATTACCTGCCGGTGGGCTCGGATGGGGTGGCGGGGATCCTGTTCAGTTCCCACCAGGATAAGCCGGTCATCGTCCGTCAAGGTGCGCGTACGCTTCGTGACGACGTGGAGGGTACGTCATTGCAGATGTCCGATGCGATATTGCGGTTCAAGGACGAATCGAAGGTCAAGCAGTGGCTGGCCTCGCACATTGCGCTGAGCGCGGCGAAGCCGGACGTGATGGAAAAGTTCCTCGACTACGATGTGAAAACCACTCGACGGTATAAGCGCACGCTTGCATTGCTGAACACGTCCGGGGACCGGAAAGTCGAGGCGACCTATCCGATTAAGTTTGGCGAGTCCATGACGATGGAGCAGTTGCCACAGAGCCTGTTGCAGGATCTGTTCACCCGCCTGGAATCCGATATTGACACGTTACTTTATACCAAGGGAGAACTCCACCTGGCGCAGGTGGGACATTTGCTGAGCCACCTCTCGACGTTGTATCGCGTCGCCGGCGCCCTCTATGGGCCAAGCTCGTCGTGGATGGCCAATCTGTTGTTTTGGGGGGGAGACCTGGGCGTGGAAGTGGGGGCGGCGTACCTTCAGCGTGAGGGGGCGGCTACCCTGGCGGAGCAAAAGACCCACAATGAACAGATTCGCCAGGCAATCGCGTCCAGCGTCGTGGGCCTGATCCTGTTTTTGGCGCCACCGGTGATCAAGGCAGGCGCGCTGACGGCCAATGCTGCGATCAAGCGGATTTATACCGCGGATAATCTGCGCCACGCGATGGAGATATACAACCTGTTCAAGCGAAAGCATACGTCGTTTGCGACCACGTTCAAGAACATGCGGTGGTCCGCCGCGAGTCCGGTGGTCAGAATGAAGGTGCTGCGCAACGAACTGGTGCCGTTTGCGCAACCGGTGTTGGGCGCGCGTGCGCGCGGTGAGGCGTCGGTCAACTGGATCGATATCCTGATTGACGAACACGGGTATGACGATCTGGCCGGCGCCCTGGCGGGCAACCGGCAAAAAATCGAGGCGCACGCACGCGCCTACGGCGAAGTCGTCGATCTGATTGAGGATCGTATCGCGACGCCGTTGCCGAAAGAATATTACGTGTCGAAGTCGGGTGACGCCTTTCAGGAGGCGGCTCGATGGCTGACGCAGCAGATCGATTCCACGTCCTATACCAGTATGTGGATCGACTCCTACACGCACACGGAAGCGCAGCAGCTCGAACATCTGCTGACCAAGTATCTGCAAGCCGATTTGAGCGAGGCGACATCGCTGGACGGTTTCCTGCACGATTTCTGGGGATACTTCGGGATGCCGTCGACCGCGCTGCCGCTCGAGATTCCGATGCAGCGAGCGTTGATGCATCAGACGCAGGCGCAGATGCGTTCACTGGGTGCGGATCATCGGGCAGAAGTTCTGTATGAGCTGATTCATGGGATATCGGACGATGAGCGGGCCGCGTTGGTGGCCCTCACGCTGACACGCTTGCAGGCGAATCCCGGAAAGTTTGATGCCCTCAGTCATGAGGGCATGCGACACCTGACACGCGTGGGAACGAAAAAGCGGTGCAAGGGTACGGCGCCGCCATCTTGCGTGCCGTCAACGAGCGTCGAATCCAATTCGGGTGTGGAAGCCGAGCGGCAACGCATGAAGCAACGTGTGCTGGCGCAGGATCAGCAGCCGGCCGACGACGCGATGCTCTGGCACGATGACTGGCAGCATCGCATCGTGGAGCGCGATCCGGGAGAGATTATCCGGCAGGCCAGCGCGGCCCAATCGGAGGTGCGGGACAGAATCAAGGGCTTTGGATTGTCGCCCGCCGAGCAGAGCGGGATGATGCAGGCCTATGGGGTGGCGGTGGCTGGCACATCGGTGACCGGGCCGGTAAGCGGTATCCGTGCCCGGGATTTGTTCAAGCTGATGGTCGAGGAAAAAGGGGCGGTGGATCCCACGGATCTGCCGGCGGTAAGCGGCGACGACAAAGTGGGCGCGCTCCTGGATAACCTGGATACCCAAAAGCACTATGCCTTGCTGGTCGACGATGCCCGGTTGGGGTTCCAATATCTGGTGATGACGGGGCCGTCGGTCGATGGGTATATGGCGTCGATCATGCGGCTCGAGCTTGGGGAGACACTGCCCGCACTGAAATATTCGGACTGGATGCAACCGCGCGCACGCGACACGCTCCCGCTTCAAACGCTGAAGCGCCTGTTGTCGTCGACCATGAAGGATTTGTCGATTGCCGTTCAGGATGAACTGTTTGCACGTGTGCTGGAGCTGAAGCAGAACCCCCGAGCGCTGGTGCGGGAGTCGAACGGCAAAACGATTGTGGACATGACCAAGCCGGTGAGTGTGCAGGGCATGGAATTTGATCCTGCCCAGCAGGCGGTCAACGTGGGGATTCTGGCGCGCAAGATGCTGGTGTATCTGCTTGCGCAGGAACTGGAGCAGCATGGCGCGATCAAGCAGTACCTGGTGCAGCCCGCGCTGCCGAGCGAGGATGCCGCCCAGCGCATTGCAGCGGCGCTGCCTGCTCAGTACAAGACCAGTATCGTCATGCTCGATGTCTGGGAGAGGCCGCTGGACACCCAACCCGGCAATCATGTGGCGACGCAAATTGAATTGGGTAGCAAGCGGTATGTCATCGATGCGTCGCTCGGGCAGGTCTCGGGACTGAGTCATTATCGGCAGCAGGTTTATATCGGGCCGCGCTCGGACTGGATCGCGATGATGTTGCAGGCCCAGCCGAGGGGTCTGGCGACGCTGCAAACCGTGCCGGCCGACCAGTACCATGCGCCGGTGGTGACGCTCGACTTGTATCCGGCGCATATCGGTGCCGATCGGGAGGTGCTGCGCGAAACGTCCTGGTATGCGAGCAGCCAAAGCGCCTATGGGATCGCGCATACTGAGCGCGCGATGTTTCAGGACAAGTTTGCTGCTGCGGCGGCCGGACGTTGGCGCCAGCATGGCGAGGCGCTGCGTGCCATCGATGACGCGGCGTTAAAGGATCTGGTCAATCCGCTCAAGTTCAATCGAAATGCGATGGGACTGCGCTCGCACCAGGAGGTCAAGAGCGATATCGGCGCGTTGTGGAGCGAGCACGACGATTTGGTCGAAGACTTCGACGGGTTTTGCAATGGTCTCGTCATGAAGGTGCCTGCGGATCAGGTCACGGAACTCGATGGGCTGATCAGGAAGAACCAAAACCTGATCGAAGCGGCCAAGGGGGATAACGAGGATCGGAAAAAGCGGCTGTCGGGCTTGCTGAAGCGGGCGATCGAGCTGCAGGTGAAGCGCCAGCAACTGACGAAATGGAGTGAGTCGGCGCGGCTGAGTCGAGGCGACGTGTCGGTGCTGGCGGGTAGAGGTCTGGTGAGCACGATATCGCCGACGATGACACCCACGTCCCTGCAGTTCACTCTGTTGCGTCACGACAAGGTGGCCAACGAACTCCAGGCGAAGCCATTTGATCCTGCCACGCTGGAGTCGGGCGGGGCATACGAGGGGGTGCTGTCGACGTTTGACGGTTCGCAAGTGAGCTCGATGGAAGCCAATGTCCCGTTGGGATACTACTGGGGCGGCGATCATCAGCTGGAAAGTCGCGTCAAATTCCTGGAGGTCAATAACGGACACTCGGGGACTGTTGCGCTCAAGATCCCGTTGGCCCAAATGCGTCAGGGTGAGCCGCTCGTCATAACATCGGGGGCATTGAGCGGCTGCACCATGGTTTATGCGCAACAGGGCTCGGATCTGTACGTGTTTCACACGGGGCAAGATACGGGGGACAAGGCGTGGCACACCGGGGTCGAAGGGGTGCGCAACATGGCCGAGGCGGTCAGACGCATGGCTGATCCGTCCATCCCGGTCACGACCGAGGATATCCGAACAAACGATGACCTGGGGAAGCTGTTCAAGTCGTTTGATCGGACGATGATTACCTTTTTCGGTAAAGAAGGCACACGCGTGAACCCGGCGGCGCTGCCGGACAATGTCCAGGTATTTGACTACAACCAATCTCCCACGCCGATCGTCGGCCGACTGGGTTACAGCCATGCACTGGTCTATCGCGATGCAGGCGGAGTGCATGTGCGTGGCGTGTCCGAGGATATGGAGATTATGCCGAACCGGCGTAAGCAAAAAGTGCTGGAATCGCTGACATGGAAACTGGATGGGGGACGTGAGTCGTGAGTAAGGGGCGTGTTGTTGGGTAGCAGTCAGCGATAAAAGTGTTTGTGTATCGATATTTTGGGTGAGTTGGATGAAGAGTTAACGAATAGTAGTACTAAAAAGTTGGGTAGCGCCTGATGAGCCAGGTCGGGAATAACGCTGCGTCAACCGGCGACGGTGGGCGCTAGCGCGGCTGAGGACTGAAGCCGATCACGTTTGCGGACAACGGCCGCGCGTGCGGTCAGGTATTGGGGGTGGACTTGCTGCTGCACCCTGAGTGGCGGGAACAGGCTGTGTCTGCTGCGCGCTCGGCGCAATGGTTCTGGCTGGCGCATGGCTGGACGCGTATGCGGACCGGGGAGATGGGGTGGGGAACCATGCGCGTGATCAATGGGGCGGCGATGGAGTCTGGGCTGCCGCGTGAGGCACGCTGGATTCAGGTCGGACAGGTGCTGAAGGTGTGAGTGCGGTGAGTGGGTTCGGCTGTCGGTGACGGCCGGACATGAAATGGATTAGCGAGACGACATCATGATGATGGTCATTCAGACAGGGTTGAGTGGTGCGATGGAGTGTGCGGTGCACCAGCGGAAGGCGGTTGCGGTACTGATGGGGTTGAACATCGTGACATTGGCGATGGGTACGCGCGCGGCATGGCCGGTTCGCGTGGCGTGCTTGCCGCAGGCCCGCTCACTCGGGTCGTGACAGGAAGACGGGACCATGAACCCCATCAGCATACAAGGACACGAGGAGGCATCGGGGACGTCGCGCGAGGGGCGCCATGTGAGATGGGCGCCGCTGCCGGGGGAGGTGGATGAGTCGGGCTCGCACCCGGATGAGCGTTCATTGCCGCGGGCGGCGCTGAATGCGATTCATCGCCGGGCGAGCCAGGAGGAGGCGCCGGCAGGGGACGAGTCGACGCAGAGTGAGTCGACGCAGGACGAGTCGACCGAAGGCGGGGCGCGGCCCAATGAGGGCGGTCGCAGACGAGCCCGGGCGCGCCGGGACCGCAGGCATCGTCGTCAAGTGTTGAACGCGCTCGTGGCCGCGGCCGAGCAAGCGTTGTTGAGCGCTGATCCGGGTGCGGCCGATCAGTGGAAGGAGGCTCGACGTGTGAGCCCCGCGCGGGTGAAGGCGGGGCGGTCCTTGATGCGCGAGTTTGCGCGGGCGTGGCTGCAAGAGGCGCTCGAGGATTTGGGCGGCCTGTTCATGGTGTACAGGCAGGAGGTGGAAGAAGGGATTGTGTTGGAGCTGGTGGAGGTGTTCTTACGCCATCCGGTGAGGACGATGTGGCTGGCGCAGATTGATCGAGCGGTGGGCGAGCGCGATCCGCAGGCGGTGGAGAAGTGGGGTCAGTTTTTGAGGACGGCGCGCGGCGACGCGTATCAGGCGGTTTCACTGATCCCGTCGTGGCGGGATGTGGTGGGGGCGTTCCAGGATATCTGGACGACGCTGCGGGGGAGCGCGTCGCAGGACCGGCCCACGTCGGACGAGGCGCAAGCGGATACGGACGAGGAGAAAGTATCGGACGCCGGCGCGCCGTGGGGGGCAGAAGCAGAGGATGAGGCGCCGGTGGGGCTCACGTCGTTTCAGATGCGCCCGAGCGTGGTCAAAGTGTTGTTCGAGCTGGCGAATCAGTGGGGGGTGGTGGGCGAGCGGCCCGGTCGCGAGAGTTTGCATCCGGGACGCTATGCGCAGGCCGATCCGCCGAGCTGGGGGCGTGACGAGGCGAGTCTGCCGCAGTCCGAACGCCGCCCGCTCTGGATGAGTGTACCGGAGGCGCATGCGGATCGGGAGCTGCGCAGCAAGTGGGGGCAACTTCGGGGCGTGCGTGAGCAATCGGCGTGGGTGGCGCAATGGACCGAGACGTTACAGCGATGGGGAGTGGATATGTTGACGGGTCAAGGCAGGGCGGCTGAAGGTACACCGGGTCAATCGGTGCCGGTCAACATGATGCCCCTGGTCTTTGGCCAACTGAAACCCGTGGTGCCGCTGGCGCGCGGATATATGAATCAGCTACTCCATCGCCAGCTGACGGGACAGTCACGCGCGGTTGCGCCCCCCGAGAGCGCAGTCTGGGGGATACCGGGGGCGAGCGGCGCATCGGTGGCGGATCATCGCGCAGCCCGTTTATCCCGGGCGTTACCCGCGGCCGGCGCCACTGCGCCGGTGGGGGATGACGAGACGATGTTGCGTTATTTGAACAAGGGGCTGACGCTGGCGGAATATCTGGTGAAGCACGGGAGCGCCAAGGGATTCGTCTGGAGGTGGCCTGCCTTGCTGGACCAGGGGGACGAGATGGGGGCGCCGTTGCGGCAGACCTTGCTTGAGGCGCAGCTGAAGACAATTTTCGGGGCCGCCCCGGCGACGATAGGGGTTCAGGATTCGGTGACGTACCGGAATGGTGACATCGTGAAGGACATGTCGCTGCTCGAGGCGATGGCGTATCCCAATGGGACGCTCACGTATCCATCCGGTACCACGGAGGCGGTGACGACTCGACTGGAGCAGCTGCGTCTGGCGGATGCGGACACGCAATGGGCGATGTTGATTGAACATGCCGCGCGCGATGCGCGCGCGCAGTCTTCGCGCGCGAATGCGCCGATCCTGAACCCGTTGTCGTGGATTGACCAATGGGTGCGTCGCACCACGGCGGCCGAACAGGCACGCCTGGGCATGTCCGAGCCGATTGCCCCGGATCAATGGATCGAGGTGGGCTATCGCCTGCGTATCGCCGCGAATGTGCAGCCCCTGCATCACCGGGTGGAGCCCACGCTGACCAAGCGGTTCCAGTGGCGCGAATTGGCTACCGGATGGCACCAGCCGCTGCTGGTGCAGCACGAGATTGTGTCGTACGGCGGCGATGCGCGTATGCCGGCGCTGGTGGAGGCGGTGGTCGGCCAGGTGGGCGGGCTGGAGGCCGAGATGCAACAGGCCCTGAAGCAGTATCGGCAGAACGAACCGGCGAAGCAGGCCGCGCAGGGTGAGCTGACCAAGCGGATTCAGACTCAGGCGTTGACCCTGCTCGACCAGCCCGGGGTGAACGAGGCGGTGCGCACGGCGGTAAGCGATTTCCTGAAGCAGCGGGTGCAGGCCCAGCACGGGCTGACATATCGCGGCCAGCGCTTATTGGGGGTGTATTACCTGCCGGTGGGCTCGGAAGGGGTAGCGGGAATCCTGTTCAGTGCCCACCAGGACGACCCGATCATCATCCGTCAAGGTACGCGCACGCTTTATGACAACGTGTGGGGCACGTCATCGGCGATGTCCGACGCGATATTGCCGTTCGAGGACGAATCGAAGGTCAGGAAATGGCTGGCCGCGCACATCGCATTGAGTGCGGCGAAGCCGGAGATGATGGAAAAGCCCGTCGACTACGATGTGACAACCGTTGTGCCGCTCAGTGTGTTGAGTGTACAGATCGGCCCGCGCGCCAGCGGGAAGCTCAAGGCGGACTATCCGATCGCGTTTGGTGAGTCCAAGACGCTGGAGCAGTTGCCAGCGAAGCTGCGTGAGGATCTGCTCACCCGCCTGGAATCCGACATTGACACGTTACTTTATACCAAGGACGAACTCCATCTGGCGCAGGTCGGGCATCTGCTGAGCCACCTCTCGACGTTGTATCGCGTCGCCGGGATCATCTATGGGCCGGGTGCCTCGTGGCTGGCCAATCTGTTGTTCTGGGGGGTGGATTCCGGCGTGGAAGTGGGGGCGGCGTACCTTCAGCGTGCTGGCGCGGCCACCGTGGCGGAGCAAAAGACCCACGATGAACAGATTCGCCAGGCAATCAGATCGAGCGTCGCAAGCCTGGTCATGATTCTGGTGCCGCCGGTAGTCGCGGTGGGAAAGCAGGCGGCCAATGAGGCAATCAGGCGGATTTATACCGCGGATAATCTGCACCAGGCGATTGAGATATACAACCTGTTCAAGCAAAAGCATACGTCGTTTGCGACCGCGTTCAGGAACATGCGGTGGTCTGCATCGAGTCCGGTGGTCAGAACGAAGGTGCTGCGCAACGAACTGGTGCCGTTTGCCCAACCGGTGTTGGGCGCGCATGCGCGCGGTGAGGCGTCGACCCACTGGATCGACGCGCTCATTGACGAACACGGGTATGACGATCTGGCCGACGCGGTGGTGGGTAACAAACGCGGCGTCGAGGCGCAGGCACGTGCCTATGGTGGCGTCGTCGATCTGATCCAGGATCGCATCGCAACGCCTTTACCGAAGCAATACTATGTGGCGAAGGTTGGTGAGCCTTTTCATCAGGCAGCCCAATGGTTGACGCAGCAGATTGAGGCGACGTCATTTATCAGTCTGTGGGTCGACTCCTACACGCTCACCGAGGCGCAGCAACTCGAACGCTTGTTGATCAAGCATCTGCATGCCGATTTGAGCGAGGCGACATCGCTGGACGGTTTCCTGCACGATTTCTGGGGATATTTTGGGGCGCCGCCAACGCAGATGCCGCTGAAGCTTCCGATGCAGCGAGCATTGATCCATCAGACGCAGGCGCAGATGCGCTCACTGGGTGCGGATCATCGGGCAGAAATTCTGTATGAATTGATTCTCGGCATCTCGGACGATAAGCGGGCCGCGTTAGTGGCCCTCACGCTGGCACGCTTGCAGGCGAATCCCGGCAAATTCCATGCGCTCAGTCATGAAGGCATGCAACACTTGACCCGCGTAGGAAAGCACGCGCGGTGCAAGGGTGCTGCGCCGCAAGCGTGTGTGCCCTCGGCCTCGGTCGATTCCAGTCAGCAGGCTGTTGAGCAACGCGTGCTGGCGCAGGATCAGACCGACAATGCGATGCCGTGGCGTGCTGACTGGCAGCATCGCATCGTGGATCGTGATCCGGGAGAGATCATCCAGCAGGCCAGGACGGCCCAGGCGGACGTGCGGGAGCGGATCCAGGGATGGGGTTTGTCGCCCGCCGAGCAGAGCGAGATGATGCAGGCCTACGGGGTGGAGGCGCCCGGTGGCGCATCCGCATCCGTGACCGAGCCGGTCAGCGGCATCGGCGCCCGGGATTTGTTCAAGTTGACGGTCGAGGAACATGGGGCGGTGGATCCCACGCATCTGCCGGCGGTGAGCGGCGACGATAAAGTGGGCGCGCTTCTGGATAACCTGGATATTAAAAAGCACTATGCCTTGCTGGTCGACGATGCCCGGTTGGGGCTCCAGTATCTGGTGGTGGTAGGGCGCACAGTCGATGGGTACGTCGCCTCGGTGATGCAGTCCAATCTGGGGGAAACGCTGCCCGCCCTGCAGCATTCGGACTGGATGCGACCGCGTGCACGCAGCATCATGGCCCTTCAAACGCTGAAGCGCCTGTTGTCGTCCGGGATGAAGGATCTGCCGATTGACGTTCAGGATGCACTGCTTGCGCATGTGCTGGATCTGAACCAGAACACCCGCACCCTGGTGCGGGAGTCGAACGGCAAAACGATTGTGGACATGACCAAGCCGGTGAGCGTGCAGGGTATGGAATTTGATCCTGCCCAGCAGGCCATCAACGTGGGCATCCTGGAGCGCAAGATGGCGGCGCATTTGCTTGCGCGCGAACTGGAGCGCCATGGGGAGATCAGGCAGTACCTGGCGCAGCCCGCGCTGCAGCACCGGGATACCGCCCAACGCGTGGCTGCGGCGCTGCCTGCTCAGTACAAGGTCAGTATCGTTACGCTCGATGACTGGAGAAAACCGCAGGAGGTCAAACCGGGCAATCACGTGGCGACCCAGGTCGAAGTGGGTGGAGAGCGATATATCATCGATGCGACGCTCGGGCAGATCCCGGGGCTGAGTCACTATCGGCAGCAGGTTTATATCGGACCGCGCTCGGACTGGGTCGCGATGATGTTGCAGGCCAAGCCGGTGGGTCTGGTGACGCTGAAAACCGTGCCGGTCGACCAGTACCGTGCGCCAGTGGCGACGCCCGAGTTGTATCCCGCGCATATCGGTACCGATCGGGAGGTATTGCGCGAAACATCCTGGTATGCGAGCAGCCAAAGCCCGTACGGGCTCGCCCATCTCGAGCGTGCGATGTTTCGGGATCAGTTTGCCGCGACCCCGATGGGGCGCTGGCCCCAGCATGGCGAGGCGCTGCGTGCCATTGACGACGAGGCGTTGAAGGACCTGGTCAATCCGCTCAAGTTCGATCGGAATGCGATGGGACTGCGCTCACACAAGGACGTCAAGAAAGATATCGGCGCATTGTGGAGCGAGCAGGACGATCTGGTTGAAGACTTCGACGGGTTTTGCAATGACCTCGTCATGAAGACGCCCGTGGATCAGGTTACGGAACTCGATGGGCTCATCATGAAGAATAAAAACCTGATCGAAGCGGCCAAGGGGGATAACGAGAATCGCAAGAAGCGGCTGTCGGGCTTGCTCAAGCGTGCGATCGAGCTGCAGGTGAAGCGCCAGCAGCTGGCGCAGTGGAGTGAGTCGGAGCGGCTGAGTCGAGGCGACGTGTCGGTGCTGGCGGGTAGAGGGCTGGTGAACGCGATGTCGCCGACGATGACGCCTACATCCCTGCAGTTCACTCTTCTGCGTCACGACAAGGTGGCCAACGAACTCCAGGCCAAGCCGTTTGAATCCTTGATGCTCACGTCGGGCGGGGCATACGAAGGTTTGCTCACGAGTTTTGACGGATCGCAAGTGAGTTCGATGGAAGCCAATGTCCTGTTGGGGCACTACTGGGGGGGCGATCATAAACTGGAAAGTCGCGTCAAATTCCTGGAAGTCAGTAACGGTCGTTCGGGGACCGTCGCGCTCAAGATCCCGCTGGCACAAATGCGTCAGGGCGAGCCGTTGGTCATCACGTCGGGTGCGCTAAGCGGCTGCACCATGGTTTATGCGCAACAGGGCTCGGATCTGTACGTGTTTCACACGGGACAGGATGCGGGCGACAAGGCGTGGCATACCGGGGTCGAGGGCGTACGCAACCTGGCGGATACGGTCAGGCGCATTGCCGATCCGTCCATCCCGGTACCGGGTTCGGATATCCGGATAAATGATGATCTCGGGAAATTGTTCAAGTCCTTCGATCAGACCGTGATCACCTATCTGGGGAAGGCTGGAACGAAAATTAATGCGAATAATCTGCCGACGAACGTTCGGGCATTCGATTACAACAGAGTATCCAGGCCTAGAGTCGGGCGACTGGGCTACAGCTATGCGCTGGTGTATCGAGACGCGACAGGCGTGCATGTGCGCGGCCTGTCCGAGGATACCGTGATGGTGCCGAATAAGCGGGAGCAGAAGGTATTGGGATCGATGACCTGGGCGCTAAAAAATCAGTCGTGAGGTGTCGGAGGGCTTTGGTGTGAGTCGGCATCGGCATCGGTGTAGGGGTAATCGCAACCGTTGATCCGGTGATGGACAGGATCCATCGCCGGATCGAAACCAACGCAATAGATGTAGTAGGGAAGATAGAGGAAGCGGCATGATGTAGTGAGTAGGTGTACTAATGGAGTGGAAAATATAATTGAAAATACATCGACGTGAAGTCCAGGTGTGTGAGGCCATAACGGGGGAAAAGAAATGGATTGGGGAGACATTTGAACGGAAATGGATTGAGAAGACATTCGCACCGGCTGTGCGCCTGATAAACGATTGGGCCACGTGCGGGTATGGGCCAGTCAGTGCGGTGATGCAGGCGTTCGTGATTTCGGCGCTGCGGGTCACGGCAGGCAGGGTGGGACGATGAAGTCCATCCTGAGACAAACGCGCGAGGAGGCATCGCAGACGCCGCGTGAGCGGCGACGGGTGACATGGGGGCCGATTTCGTATGCTGGGCCAGAGGCGCACGCCGAGTCGGACGAACGTTCGGTGCCGTGGGCGGCGCTGAATGCGATTTATCGCTGGGCGAGCCAGGAGGAGGTGCCGGCAGGAGACGAGTCGAAGCAGGATGAGCCGAAGCAGGACGAGTCGACGCAAGACGGGGCGCGGCCCAATGAGGGCGGTCGCAGACGAGCCCGGGCACGCAAGGACCGCAGGTATCGTCGTCGACTGTTGAACGCGATCGTGACTGCGGCCGAGCAAGCGTTGTTGAGCGCGGATCCGGGGGCGGCCGATCAGTGGAAGGAGGCTCGACGTGTGAGCCCCGCGCGGGTGAAGGGGGCGCGGTCCTTGATGCGCGAGTTTGCGCGGGCGTGGCTGCAAGAGGCTTTCGCGGATTTGGGCGTCATGCTCATCGTGCACTGGAAGGGGGTGGAGGCGTGGATTGTGTCGGAGCTGATAGAGGTGTTCTTACGCCATCCGGTGAGGACGATGTGGCTGGCGCAGATTGATCGAGCGGTGGGCGAGCGCGATCCGCAGGCGGTGGAGAAGTGGAGTCAGTTTTTGAAGACGGCGCGCGTCGACGCGTATCAGAAGGTCTCGCTGATCCCGTCGTGGCGGGATGTGGTGGGGGCGTTCCAGGATATCTGGGTGACGTTGCGCGGTAGCGCGTCGCAAGACAGGCGGCCAGCGGCAAAGGCGCCGTGGGAGGCAGAAGTAGAGGATGAGGAGCCGGTGGGGCTCACGCCGTTTCAGCTGCGTCCGAGCGTGGTCAAACTGCTGTTCGAGCTGGCGAATCAGTTGGGGGTGGTGGGCGAGCGGCCCGGTCGCGAGAGTTTGCATCCGGGACGCTATGCGCGGGTCGATCCGCCGAGCTGGGGGTGCGGTGAGGCGAGTCTGCCGCAGTCCGATCGCCGCCCGCTCTGGATGAGCGTACCGGAGGCGCACGCGGATCGGGAGCTGCGCAGCAAGTGGGGGCAACTTCGGGGCGTGCGTGAGCAACCGGCGTGGGTGGTGCAATGGACTCAGACGTTACAGCGATGGGGGGCAGATGTGTTGACGGGTCAAGGCAGGGCAGCGGAGCGTACACAGGATCAATCGGTGCCGGTCAACGCGGGGACCTCGGTCTTTGGTCAACTGAAACCCGTGGTGCCGCTGGCGCGCGGATATATGAATCAGCTACTGCATAGCCAGATGACGGGACAGTCACGCGCGGTTGCGCACCCTGAGAGCGCAGTCTGGGGCATGCCGGGGGCGAGTGGCGCACCGACGTTGGGCAATCTCCGGAATCGGTTGTTGCCGGTAATTCCGGCATTACCTGCGGCAGAGCCAACTGCGCCGGCGGGAGACGAAGAGACGAAATGGCGGTACTTGAACAAGGGGCTGACGCTGGCGGAATATCTGGTGAAGCATGGGACTGCCGCGGGGTATATCCGGACCTGGCCCGCCTTGCTGGACAAGGGGGGCGAGATGGGGGCGCCGTTGCGTCAGGCTTTGCTTGAGGCGCGACTCAGGACAATTTTTGGGAACGCCCCGGCAACGTTAGGGGCACAGGATTCGGTGACGTACCGGTATGGTGACATCGTGAAGGATATGTCGCTGCTCGAGGCGATGGCGTATCGCAATGGGACGCTCACGTATCCATCCGGTACCACGGAGGCGGTGACGACTCAACTGGAGCAATTGCGTCTGGCGGACGCGGATACGCAATGGGCGATGTTGCTCGAACATATCACGAAAGACGCGCATCGGAAGTTCTCGCGCGCGATTGCGCCGATCCTGAATCCGTTGTCGTGGATTGACCAATGGGTGCGTCACACGACGGCAGCTGAACAGTCGCGCCTGGGTATGTCCGAGCCGATTGCCCCGGATCAATGGATCGAGGTGGGCTATCGCCTGCGTATCGCCGCGAATGTGCAGGCCTTGCATCACCGGGTGGAGCCCACGCTCATCAAGCGGTTCCAGTGGCGCGAATTGGCTACCGGATGGCACCAGCCGCTGCTGGTGCAGCACGAGATTGTGTCATATGGCGGTGATGCGCGCATGCCTGCGCTGGTGGAGGCGGTGGTTGACCAGGTAAGCGGACTGGAGGCCGAGATGCAAGAGGCCTTGGAGCAGTATCGACAGAACGAACCGGCGAAGCAGGCCGCGCAGAGCGCGCTGACCAATCAGATCCAAGCACTGGCGTTGACGCTGCTTGATCAACCCGGAGTGAACGAGGCGATTCGCACGACGGTAAGCGATTTCCTGAAGCAGCGGGTGACGGCCCAGCACGGACTGACGTATCGCGGCCAGCGTTTATTGGGGGTGTATTACCTGCCGGTGGGCTCGGAAGGGGTAGCGGGGATCCTGTTCAGTGCCTACCAGGATGAACCGATCATCGTCCGTCAAGGTGCGCGCACGCTCCATGACGATGGGTGGCGTACGTCATTGACGATGTCCGATGCGATATTGCGGTTCGAGGACGAATCGAAGGTCCGGAAATGGCTGGCCGCGCACATCGCATTGAGTGCGGCGAAGCCGGAGATGATGGAAAAGCCCGTCGACTACGATGTGGCAACTGTTGTGCCGTTTCAGGTGTCGAGTTTGACTGGGGGAGGGCGCGCCAGAGGGAAACTCAAGGCGGACTATCCGATCGCGTTTGGCGAACCTGTGACGATGGAGCAGTTGCCGCAGACGCTGTTGCAGGATCTGTTCACCCGCCTGGAATCCGATATTGATGCGTTACTTTATACAAAAGGCGAACTCCATCTGGCGCAGGTGGGGCATTTGCTCAGCCACCTCTCGACGTTATATCGGGTGGCCGAGATCCTCTACGGGCCAAGCTCATCGTGGCTGACCAATATGGTGTTCTGGGGGGTGGAATCCGGTGTGGAGGTGGGGGCGGCGTATCTTCAGCGGGCAGGCGCGGCCACCGTGATGGAGCAAAAGACGCGCGATGAACAGATTCGCCACGCAATCGCCTCCAGCGTTGCGAGCCTGATCATGATTCTGGTGCCGCCGGCGGTCGAAGTGGGGAAGCTGGCGGCCAATCAGGCAATCAGGCGGATTTATACCGCGGACAATCTGCACCAGTCGATTGACCTGTATAACCTGTTCAAGCAAAAGCACGCATCGTTTGCGGCCGCGTTCAGGAACATGCGGTGGTCCGCCGCGAGTCCGGTGGTCAGAACGAAGGTGCTGCGCAATGAACTGGTGCCGTTCGCGCAACCGATGTGGGGGCAACACGCCCGCGGTGAGGCGTCGACCCACTGGATCGACGCGCTCATTGACGAACACGGGTATGACGATCTGACCGGCGCGGTGGTGGGTAACAAACGCGGCATCGAGGCACAGGCACGCGCCTATGGTGAAGTGGTCGATCTGATCCAGGATCGCATCGCGACGCCGTTGCCCGCGCACTATTACGTCTCGAAACCGGGTGAACCGTTTTCCGAGGCATCGGACTGGCTGACGCAGCAAATCGATCCCACGTCCTATACCGGTATGTGGATCGACTCCTACACGCACACGGAAGCCCAGCAGCTCGAACATCTGCTGACCAAGTATCTGCAAGCCGATTTGAGCGAGGCGACATCGCTGGACGGTTTCCTGCACGATTTCTGGGGATTCTTCGGGATGCCGTCGACTGCGCTGCCGCTCGAGATTCCGATGCAGCGAGCGTTGATGCATCAAACGCAGGCGCGGATGCGTTCACTGGGTGCGGATCATCGGGCGGAGATTCTGTATGAATTGATTCTCGGCATCTCGGACGATGAGCGGGCCGCGTTAGTGGCCCTTACGTTGGCACGCTTGCAGGCGAATCCCGGAAAATTTTACGCGCTCAGCGATGAGGGGATACAACACCTGGCTCGTAAGGGGGCACCGGCGCCCTGCCGACTCACGGTGCCGCAATCATGTGCGTCTGCGACGAACGTTGAATCCGACCGGCAGCTCATGAAGCAACGCATGCTGGCGCGGGATCAGCAGCCGGCCGACAATGCCATGCTTTGGTACGCTGACTGGCAGTATCGCATCGTGGATCGCGATCCGGGAGAGATCATCCGGCAAGCCCGCGCGACCCAATCGGAGGTGCGCGAGCGGATCAAGGGCTTTGGATTGGCGCCCGCGGAGCAGAGCGAGATGATGCGGGCCTATGGAGTGGAGGCGCCCAGTGGCGCGTCCGCGACCGAGCCGGTCAGCGGTATCAGTACCCGGTATTTGTTCAAGCTGACGGTCGAGGAACAATGGGCGGTGGATCCCAGGCATCTGCCGGCGGTAAGCGGCGACGACAAAGTGGGCGCGCTCCTGGATAACCTGGACACTCAAAAGCACTATGCCTTGATGGTCGACGATGCCCGGTTGGGGCACCAGTATCTGGTGGTGACGGGACCGTCAACCGAAGGGTACGTCGCCTCGGTGATGCAGTCCCGTCTGGGGGAGACGCTGTCCGCACTGAAGTATTCGGACTGGATGCAATCGCGCGCACGCGACACGGTGAGCCTTCAAACGTTGAAGCGCCTGTTGTCGTCCGGGATGAAGGATTTGTCGGTTGCCGATCAGGATGCACTGTTTGCGCATGTGCTGGACCTGAACCAGAACACCCGAACGCTGGTGCGGGAGTCGGACGGCAAAACGATTGTGGACATGAGCAAGCTGGTGAGCGTGCGGGGCATGGAATTTGATCCTGCCCAGCAGGCGGTCAACGTGGGGATTCTGGAGCGCAAGATGATGGGGTATCTGCTTGCGCGTGAGCTGGAGCAGCATGGCGCGATCAAGCAGTATCTGGCGCAGCCCTCGCTACAGGGCCCGGCTGCGTCCCAGCGTATTGCTACGGTGCTGCCCACTCAATACAAGCCCGGTATCGTCACGCTCGATGTCTGGAAGAAAGCCCGGGACGCCCGACCCGACAAGCATGTGGCGACGCAAATTGAATTGGGAGGCAAGCTGTATGTCATCGATGCGACGCTCGGGCAGATCCCGGGGCTGGGTCACTATCGGCAGCAGGTTTATATCGGACCACGATCGGACTGGATCGCGATGCTATTGCAGGCCAAGCCGGTCGGGCTGGCGACGCTGCACACCGTGCCGGCCGGCCAGTACCGTGCACCGGTGGCGACGCGCGATTCGTATCCCGCGCATATCGGTGCCGATCGACAGGTGTTGCGCGAAACATCCTGGTATGCAAGCAGCCAAAGCCCGTACGGGCTCGCCCAACTCGAGCGTGCGATGTTTCGAGACCAGCTGGACGCGACGCCGACGGCGCTCTGGCGCCAGCATGACGCAGTGCTGCGTGCCATCGATGACGAGGCGTTGAAGGATCTGGTCAATCCGCTCAAGTTCCATCGGAATGCAATGGGACTGCGCTCGCACGAGGAGGTCAAGAGCGATATCGGGTCGTTGTGGAGCGAGCAGGACGATCTGGTCGAAGACTTCGACGGGTTTTGCAATGGTCTCGTCATGAAGGCGCCCGCGGATCAGGTTGCAGAACTCGATGGGCTCATTATGAAGAATCAAAACCTGATCGAAACGGCCAAGGTGGATAACGAGGCACGCAAAAAGCGGCTATCGGGCTTGCTCAAGCGTGCGATCGAGCTGCAGGTGAAGCGCCAGCAGCTGGCGCAGTGGAGTGAGTCGGAGCGGCTGAGTCGAGGCGACGTGTCGGTGCTGGCGGGTAGGGGGCTGGTGAACACGGCGTCACCGACGATGACACCCACGTCACTGCAGTTCAGTCTGCTGCGTCACGACAAGGTGGCCAATGAACTCCAGGCCAAGCCATTTGATTCTGCAACGCTTGAATCGGGTGGGGCATACGAGGGGTTGCTCACGAGTTTTGACGGGTCGCAAGTAAGCTCGATGAGGGCCAATGTCCCGTTGGGATACTACTGGGGCGGCGATCATAAGCTGGACAGTCGTGTCAAATTCTTGCGGGTGAGCAACGGACGCTCGGGGACCGTCGCGCTCAAGATTCCACTGGCCCAAATGCGTCAGGGCGAGCCACTGGTCATAACATCGGGTGCGTTGAGCGGCTGCACCATGGTTTATGCGCGACACGGCTCGGATCTGTACGTGTTTCACACGGGACAGGGTGTGGGCGACACGACGTGGCGCACCGGTTTCGAAGGGGTGCGCAACATGGCGGACGCGGTCAAGCGCATTGCCGATCCATCCATTTCGGTGCCGAGTTCGAATATCCAGGCAACCGATGATCTCGGGAAACTGTTCAAGTCCTTTGATCGAACCGTGATTACCTATTTCGGTAAAGAGGGCACACGATTCAATCCGGTGATCCTGCCAGACAATGTCCAGGTATTTGATTACAACCAGACGCCTACGCCGACGGTGGGTCGATTGGGCTACAGCTATGCACTGGTCTATCGCGACGTGAAAGGCATGCATGTGCGTGGCTTGTCCGAGGATATGGTGATTACGACGGATAAGAAAAAACAAAATGTGGTGGAATCGCTAATCTGGAAACTGGACGGTGAAAATGATTGACGGGTGAGTAGCGTTTTGTTGGGTGGCTGTAAAAGGTAAAAATGGTTTGCGTATCGATATTGTTGGCGAGTTTTAAGAATGTTGAGCAAATAGTAGTACTAATAATCTGGATCGCGCATCGTGATCGAGCATGCGCGTGCCGAGTCTAAGTTTGACGTCCGAATGAGGGGAGGAAAGTATGGACCAGGCAACATTTGCACAAGCCGCACACCTGAGTGCGGAGTTGGCCACGCGCTGGTACGGGCCGGTGAGTGTAGCGATGCAGCAGTTCGATATTTCGACGCCCGCGCGTCAGGCGATGTTTGTGGCGCAGATCGGCTACGAGTCAGCGGGATTGACGCGCCTGGTGGAATCGTTTGATTACTCGGTGGACGGCCTGGCGGTGTTCGGTGCGCGCTTGTCGCAGCATGACCGTGCGCAGTTTGGCCGGCAACCGGGCGAGGACGCGGTGCCGCTTGCGCGCCAGCAGCTGATTGCCAATCAGGTCTACGGTGGGCGGTTCGGGAATGGCGCTGCGTCAACCGGCGACGGTTGGCGCTACCGCGGCCGAGGGTTGAAGCAGATCACGTTTGCGGACAACTACCGCGCGTGTGGCCAGGCATTGGGGGTGGACTTGCTGCTGCACCCTGAGTGGCTGGAACAGGATGCGTATGCCGCGCGCTCGGCGGGGTGGTTCTGGCAGGCGCATGGCTTGAACGCGTATGCGGACCGAGGAGATTTTGCGGGGACCACGCGCGTGATCAATGGGGCGGCGATGGAGGCTGAGCCACAGCGTGAGGCGCGCTGGGCACAAGCCAGGCAGGTACTGCAGGTATGAAAGACGGCAAGGCAGAACGAAACCGTGCCAGCGGTCGCACGCGACGGCTGGCTCCGGAACAAACAAATGAGACAACGCCATGATGATGCCTGTTCAGACGCTGTTGGGTGGTGGGGCGCGATGTGCGGTGCGCGACTGGACGGCTACTGCCGTGCAGGCATGGTTGAACATCATGGCGTTGGTGATCGGTACGCGCACCGCATGGTCGGCTCGCATGGCGTGCGTGTCGAGGTTCGTCCACTCGGGTAACGCTAGGAAGGCAGGCATTTGAGTCCCATCCGCATACCAACACACGAGGAGACATCGGGGACGCCGCGCGCGGGGCGTCATGTTAGATGGGCGCCGCTGCCAGGGGAGGCGGATGAGTCGGGCTCGCACCCGGATCAGCGTTCGGTGCCGCGTGCGGCGCTGGATGCGATTCATCGCCGGGCGAGCCAGGAGGGGGCGCCGGCAGGGGGCGAGTCGTCGCAGGGCGAGTCGTCGCAAGACGAGTCGACGCAAGACGAGTCGACGCAAGACGGGGCGCGGCCCAATGAGGGCGGTCGCAGACGAGCCCGGGCGCGCCGGGACCGCAGGTATCGTCGTCGACTGTTGAACGCGCTGGTGGCCGCGGCCGAGCAAGCGTTGTTGAGCGCGGATCCGGGTGCGGCCGATCAGTGGAAGGAGGCTCGACGTGTGAGCCCCACGCGGGTGAAAGCGGGGCGGTCCTTGATGCGCGAGTTTGCGCGGGCGTGGCTGCAAGAGGCCTTCGCGGATTTGGGCGTCATGCTCATCGTGCACTGGAAGGGGGTGGAGGCGTGGATTGTGTTGGAGCTGGTGGAGGTGTTCTTACGCCATCCGGTGAGGACGATGTGGCTGGCGCAGATTGATCGAGCGGTGGGCGAGCGCGATCCGCAGGCGGTGGAGAAGTGGGGGCAGTTTTTGCAGAAGGCGCGCGGCGACGTATATCAGAAGGTCTCGCTGATCCCGTCGTGGCGGGATGTGGTGGGGGCGTTCCAGGATATCTGGACGACGCTGCGGGGGAGCGCGTCGCAGGACCGGCGGCCGGAGGCAAAGGCGCCGTGGGAGGCAGAAGCAGAGGATGAGGAGCCGGTGGGGCTCACGCCGTTTCAGATGCGCCCGAGCGTGGTCAAAGTGTTGTTCGAGCTGGCGAATCAGTGGGGGGTGGTGGGTGAGCGGCCCGGTCGCGAGAGTTTGCATCCGGGACGCTATGCGCAGGCCGATCCGCCGAGCTGGGGGCGAGACGAGGCGAGTCTGCCGCAGTCCGATCGCCGCCCGCTCTGGATGAGCGTACCGGAGGCGCACGCGGATCGGGAGCTGCGCAGCAAGTGGGGGCAACTTCGGGGCGTGCGTGAGCAACCGGCGTGGGTGGTGCAATGGACTCAGACGTTACAGCGATGGGGGGCAGATGTGTTGACGGGTCAAGGCAGGGCAGCGGAGCGTACACAGGATCAATCGGTGCCGGTCAACGCGGGGACCTCGGTCTTTGGTCAACTGAAACCCGTGGTGCCGCTGGCGCGCGGATATATGAATCAGCTACTGCATAGCCAGATGACGGGACAGTCACGCGCGGTTGCGCACCCTGAGAGCGCAGTCTGGGGCATGCCGGGGGCGAGTGGCGCACCGACGTTGGGCAATCTCCGGAATCGGTTGTTGCCGGTAATTCCGGCATTACCTGCGGCAGAGCCAACTGCGCCGGCGGGAGACGAAGAGACGAAATGGCGGTACTTGAACAAGGGGCTGACGCTGGCGGAATATCTGGTGAAGCATGGGACTGCCGCGGGGTATATCCGGACCTGGCCCACCTTGCTGGACCAGGGGGACGAGATGGGGGCGCCGTTGCGGCAGGTCTTGCTTGAGGCACAGCTGAAGACAATTTTTGGCGCAGACCAGTCGACGTTGGGGACTCAGGATTCGGTGACGTACAAGCATGGTGATGTCGTCAAGGAGATGCCCCTGCTCGAGGCGATGCGGTACCCCAATGGGACGCTCACCTATCCATCGGGTATCGCAGAAGCCGCGACCACCCAACTGGAGCAACTGCGTCTGGCGGATGCGGATACGCAATGGGCGATGTTGCTCGAGCATGCCGCGCGTGATGCGCGCGCGCAGTCTTCGCGCGCGAATGCGCCGATCCTGAATCCGCTGTCGTGGATTGACCAATGGGTGCGTCGTACCACGGCAGCCGAACAGGCGCGCCTGGGCATGTCTGAGCCGATTGCCCCGGATCAATGGGTCGAGGTGAGCTATCGCCTGCGTATTGCCGCGAATGTGCAGCCCCTGCACCGTCGGGTGGAACCTACGCTGACGAAGCGATTTCAGTGGCGCGAATTGGCCACCGGCTGGCATCAGCCGCTGCTGGTGCAGCACGAGATCGTGTCGTACGGCAGCGATGCGCGCATGCCGGCGCTGGTGGAGGCGGTGGTCGGCCAGGTGGGCGGACTGGAGGCCGAGATGCAACAGGCCCTGAAGCAGTATCGGCAGAACGAGCCGGCGAAGCAGGCCGCGCAGGGCGAACTGACCAGGCGGATTCAGACTCAGGCGTTGACCCTGCTCGACCAGCCCGGGGTGAACGAGGCTATCCGTACCGCCGTGAGTGATTTCCTGAAGCAGCGGGTGACGGCCCAGCACGGACTGACGTATCGCGGTCAGCGTTTGTTGGGCGTGTATTACCTGCCGGTGGGCGCGCAAGGGGTAGCGGGGATCCTGTTCAGTGTCCACCAGGACGACCCGATCATCATCCGTCAAGGTGCGCGCACGCTTTATGACAACGTGTGGGGCACGTCATCGGCGATGTCCGACGCGATATTGCCGTTCAAGGACGAATCGAAGATCCGGCAATGGCTGGCCGCGCACATCGCATTGAGTGCGGCGAAGCCGGAGATGATGGAAAAGCCCGTCGACTACGATGTGACAACCGTTGTGCCACTTCAGGCGTCGAGTTTGACTGGGGGGGTGCGCCCCAGAGGACAGCTCAAGGCGGACTATCCGATCGCGTTCGGCGAGTCCAAGACGCTGGAGCAGTTGCCGGCGAAGCTGCGTGAGGATCTGCTCACCCGCCTGGAATCCGATATTGACACGTTACTTTATACCAAGGACGAACTCCATCTGGCGCAGATCGGGCATTTGCTGAGTCACCTCTCGACGTTATATCGGGTGACCGGGATCCTCTACGGGCCGAGCACATGGTGGCTGGCCAATCTGTTGTTTTGGGGGGTGGATTCCGGTGTAGAAGTGGGGGCGTTGTATCTACAGCGGGCAGGCGCGGCCACCGTGGCGGAGCAAAAGACGCACGATGAACAGATTCGCCACGCAATCGCCTCCAGCGTTGCGAGCCTGATCATGATTTTGGTACCGCCGGTGGTCGCGGTGGGAAAGCAGGCGGCCAACCATGCAATCAGGCGCATTTATACCCTGGATAATCTGCACCAGGCGATTGACCTGTACAACCTGTTCAAGCAAAAGCATACGTCGTTTGCGGCCACGTTCAGGAACATGCGGTGGTCTGCAGCGAGTCCGGTGGTCAGAACGAAGGTGCTGCGCAACGAACTGGTGCCGTTTGCGCAACCGATGTGGGGGCAACACGCCCGCGGTGAGGCGTCGACCCACTGGATCGACGCGCTCATTGACGAACACGGGTATGACGATCTGGTCGGCGCCGTGGCGGGTAACAAACGCGGCGTCGAGGCACAGGCACGTGCCTATGGTGAGGTCGTCGATCTGATCCAGGATCGCATCGCAACGCCTTTACCGAAGCAATACTATGTGGCGAAGGTTGGTGAGCCTTTTCATCAGGCAGCCCAATGGTTGACGCAGCAGATTGAGGCGACGTCATTTATCAGTATGTGGGTCGACTCCTACACGCTCACCGAGGCGCAGCAGCTCGAACGCTTGTTGATCAAGCATCTGCATGCCGATTTGAGCGAGGCGACATCGCTGGACGGTTTCCTGCACGATTTCTGGGGATATTTTGGGGCGCCGCCAACGCAGATGCCGCTGAAGCTTCCGATGCAGCGCGCGTTGATGCATCAGACGCAGGCGCAGATACGCTCACTGGGTGCGGATCATCGGGCAGAAATTCTGTATGAATTGATTCTCGGCATCTCGGACGATGAGCGGGCCGCGTTAGTGGCCCTCACGCTGGCACGCTTGCAGGCGAATCCCGGCAAATTCCATGCGCTCAATCATGAAGGCATGCAACACCTGACCCGCGTGGGAAAGCACGCGCGGTGCAAGGGTGCTGCGCCGCAAGCGTGTGTGCCCTCGGCCTCGGTCGATTCCAGTCAGCAGGCTGTTGAGCAACGCGTGCTGGCGCAGGATCAGCAGCCGGCCGGCAATGCGATGCCGTGGCACGCTGACTGGCGGCATCGCATCGTGGATCACGATCCGGGAGAGATCATCCAGCAGGCCAGGGCGGCACAGGAGGCGGTGCGGGAGCGGATCAAGGGATGGGGTTTGTCGCCCGCCGAGCAGAGCGAGATGATGCAGGCCTACGGGGTGGAGGCGCCCGGTGGCGCATCCGCCTCCGTGACCGAGCCGGTAATCGGTATCAGTGCCCGGAATCTGTTCAAGCTGACGGTCGAGGAACACGGGGCGGTGGATCCCACGCATCTGCCGGCGGTGAGCGGCGACGATAAAGTGGGCGCGCTTCTGGATAACCTGGATATTAAAAAGCACTATGCCTTGCTGGTCGACGATGCCCGGTTGGGGCTCCAGTATCTGGTGGTGGTAGGGCGCACAGTCGATGGGTACGTCGCCTCGGTGATGCAGTCCCGTCTGGGGGAGACGCTGCCCGCCCTGCAGTATTCAGACTGGATGCAATCGCGCGCCCGCGACACGGTGAGCCTTCAAACGCTGAAGCGCATGCTGTCGTCCGGGATGAAGGATTTGCCGGTTGCCGATCAGGATGCACTGTTTGCGCATGTGCTGGACCTGAACCAGAACACCCGAACGCTGGTGCGGGAGTCGGACGGCAAAACGATTGTGGACATGAGCAAGCTGGTGAGCGTGCGGGGCATGGAATTTGATCCTGCCCAGCAGGCCATCAACGTGGGGATTCTGGAGCGCAAGATGGCGGCGCATTTGCTTGCGCGCGAACTGGAGCAGCATGGTGCGGTCAAGCGGCATCTGGCGCAGCCGGCGCTGCAGCACCAGGCTGCGTCCCAACGCATTGCTGCGGTGCTGCCCACTCAATACAAGCCCGGTATCGTCACGCTCAATGTCTGGAAGCAACCCCAGGATGCCAATCCGTACAATCGTGTCGCGACCCAGATTGAACTGGGTGACGAGTCCTACATCATCGATGCGACGCTCGGGCAGATCCCGGGGCTGGGTCACTATCGGCAGCAGGTTTATATCGGACCGCGCTCGGATTGGGTCGCGATGCTGTTGCAGGCCAAGCCGGTGGGTCTGGTGACGTTGCAAACCGTGCCGGCCGACCAGTACCGTGCGTCGGTGGTGACGCCCGAGTTGTATCCCGCGCATATCGGTGCCGATCGACAGGTGTTGCGCGAAACGTCCTGGTATGCAAGCAGCCAAAGCCCGTACGGGCTCGCCCATCTCGAGCGCGCGATGTTTCGGGATCAGTTTGCCGCGACCCCGATGGGGCGCTGGCCCCAGCATGGCGAGGCGCTGCGTGCCATTGATGACGAGGCGTTGAAGGATCTGGTCAATCCGTTCAAGTTCCATCGGAATGCGATGGGACTGCGTTCGCACAAGGAGGTCAAAAAAGATATCGGCGCATTGTGGAGCGAGCAGGACGATCTGGTTGAAGACTTCGACGGGTTTTGCAATGACCTCGTCATGAAGACGCCCGTGGATCAGGTTACGGAACTCGATGGGCTCATCATGAAGAATAAAAACCTGATCGAAGCGGCCAAGGGGGATAACGAGAATCGCAAGAAGCGGCTGTCGGGCTTGCTCAAGCGTGCGATCGAGCTGCAGGTGAAGCGCCAGCAACTGGCGCAATGGAGTGAGTCGGAGCGGCTGAGTCGAGGCGACGTGTCGGTGCTGGCGGGTAGGGGGCTGGTGAACACGGCGTCACCGACGATGACGCCTACATCTCTGCAGTTCACTCTTCTGCGTCACGACAAGGTGGCCAATGAACTCCAGGCGAAGTCGTTTGATGCGGGCATGCTGGAGTCGGGCGGGGCATATGAGGGGTTGCTGTCGACGTTTGACGGATCGCAAGTGAGCTCGATGGAAGCCAATGTCCTGTTGGGATACTACTGGGGGGGCGATCATAAACTGGAAGGTCGCGTCAAATTCCTTGAAGTCAATAATGGTCGTTCGGGGACCGTTGCGCTCAAGATTCCGCTCGCCCAACTGCGCCAGGGCGAGCCGCTGGTCATAACGTCGGGGGCGCTGAGCGGCTGCACCATGGTTTATGCGCAACAGGGCTCGGATCTGTACGTGTTTCACACGGGACAGGATGCGGGTGACACGGCGTGGCGCACCGGGTTCGAGGGGGTGCGCAACATGGCGGATGCGGTCAAGCGCATTGCCGATCCTTCCATTTCGGTGCCGAGTGCGGATATCCAGGCAAACGATGACCTCGGGAAACTGTTTAAATCGTTTGATCGAACCGTGATTACCTACTTTGGTAAAGCGGGGACGCGACTCAATCAAAAACGTCTCCCGGAAAATGTTCGGGCATTTGACTACAACAAAGTTGCCACGCTGACGGTGGGGCGACTGGCCTACAGTTATGCATTGGTCTATCGCGACGCTGGTGGGGTACACGTTCGCGGTGTGACCGAAGATGTCGCGATTGCGTTGAACAAGCGGGAGCAGACGGTGTTGGGATCGATGACCTGGGAGATGAAAAGTCAGCAGTGAGGTGTTGGAGGGGCGACTGGTGTGGGCGGACGGGATGTGAGCAAGGCACATCGGTCATCGGCATGGGGGTAATCGCAGCCGTTGATCCGGTGATGGACGGGGGTATCGCCGGATCGAAACCAACGCAATAAGTGTAGTAGGGAAGATAGAGGAAGTGGCATGATGTAGTGAGTAGTTATACTAAATGAGTGGAAAATATAATTGAAAATACATCGACGTGAAGTCCAGGTGTGTCATGCCATAACGAGGGAAAAGCAATGGATTGGCGAGACATTCGAACAGAAATGGATTGAGGAGACATTCGTACTGGCCGTGCAGCTGATGAACGATTGGGCCACGTGCTGGTATGGGCCAGTCAGTGCGGTGATGCAGGCGTTCGTGATTTCGGCACCGCGGGTCATGGCAGGAAGGATGGAGCGATGAGTCCCATCCGCATACCAACACATGAGGAGGCATCGGGGACGTCGCGCGCGGGGCGCCATGTGAGATGGGCGCCGCTGCCGGGGGAGGCGGATGAGTCGGGCTCGCACCCGGATCAGCGTTCATTGCCGCGGGCGGCGCTGAACGCGATTCATCGCCGGGCGAGCCAGGAGGAGGCGCCGGCAGGGGACGAGTCGACGCAGAGTGAGTCGACGCAGGACGGGTCGACACAAGACGGGGCGCGGCCCAATGAGAGCGGTCGCAGACGAGCCCGGGCGCGCCGGGACCGCAGGTATCGTCGTCGACTGTTGAACGCGCTGGTGGCCGCGGCCGAGCAAGCGTTGTTGAGCGCGGATCCGGGTGCGGCCGATCAGTGGAAGGAGGCTCGACGTGTGAGCCCCGCGCGGGTGAAGGGGGCGCGGTCCTTGATGCGCGAGTTTGCGCGGGCGTGGCTGCAAGAGGCCCTCGCGGATTTGGGCGGCCTGTTCATTGTGTATAGGCGGGAGGTGGAGGCGTGGATTGTGTCGGAGCTGGTGGAGGTGTTCTTACGCCATCCGGTGAGGACGATGTGGCTGGCGCAGATTGATCGAGCGGTGGGCGAGCGCGATCCGCAGGCGGTGGAGAAGTGGGGGCAGTTTTTGCAGAAGGCGCGCGGCGACGCATATCAGGCGGTCTCGCTGATCCCGTCGTGGCGGGATGTGGTGGGGGCGTTCCAGGATATCTGGACGACGCTGCGGGGGAGCGCGTCGCAGGACCGGCGGCCGGAGGCAAAGGCGCCGTGGGAGGCAGAAGCAGAGGATGAGGAGCCGGTGGGGCTCACGCCGTTTCAGATGCGCCCGAGCGTGGTCAAAGTGTTGTTCGAGCTGGCGAATCAGTGGGGGGTGGTGGGTGAGCGGCCCGGTCGCGAGAGTTTGCATCCGGGACGCTATGCGCAGGCCGATCCGCCGAGCTGGGGGCGAGACGAGGCGAGTCTGCCGCAGTCCGATCGCCGCCCGCTCTGGATGAGCGTACCGGAGGCGCACGCGGATCGGGAGCTGCGCAGCAAGTGGGGGCAACTTCGGGGTGTGCGCGAGCAACCGGCGTGGGTGGCGCAATGGACTCAGACGTTACAGCGATGGGGAGTGGATATGTTGACGGGTCAAGGCAGGGCAGCGGAGGGTACACAGGATCAATCGGTGCCGGTCAACGCGGGGACCTCGGTCTTTGGCCTGCTCAAGCCGGTGGTGCCGCTGGCGCGCGGATATATGAATCAGCTTCACCATCAGCAGATGACGGGACAGTCACGCGCGGTTGCGCAACTCGGGAGCGGTGCCTGGGGCATGCCGGGGGCGAGCGGGACATTTGTGGTTCATCCGGTGTTATCTGCATTACCGACATCCGAGGCAGCGGCTTCAGTCACGGACGAAGAGACGAAATGGCGATACTTGAACAAGGGCTTGACGCTGACGGAATACGTGGCGAAGCACGGAACGTCTGACGGATATATTCAGACCTGGCCCGCCTTGCTGGATAAGGGGGGCGAGATGGGGACGCCATTGCGGCAGGCCTTGCTTGAGGCGCAGCTCAAGACCATTTTTGGGAACGCCTCGGCGACGTTAGGGGCGCAGGATTCGGTGACGTACCGGTATGGTGAAATCGTGAAGGACATGCCACTGCTCGAGGCGATGGCGTACCCCAATGGGACGCTCACGTATCCATCGGGTACTACGGAGGCGGTGACGACTCAACTGGAGCAGCTGCGTCTGGCGGATGCGGATACGCAATGGGCGATATTGATTGAACATGCCGCGCGCGATGCGCGCGCGCAGTCTTCGCGCGCGAATGCGCCGATCCTGAACCCGTTGTCGTGGATTGACCAATGGGTGCGTCGCACGACGGCGGCCGAACAGGCGCGCCTGGGCATGTCCGAGCCGATTGCCCCGGATCAATGGATCGAGGTGGGCTATCGCCTGCGTATCGCTGCGAATGTGCAGCCCCTGCATCACCGGGTGGAGCCCACGCTCACCAAGCGGTTCCAGTGGCGCGAATTGGCTACCGGATGGCACCAGCCGCTGCTGGTGCAGCACGAGATTGTGTCGTACGGCGGCGATGCGCGCATGCCGGCGCTGGTGGAGGCGGTGGTCGGCCAGGTGGGCGCGCTGGAGGCCGAGATGCAACAGGCCCTGAAGCAGTATCGGCAGAACGAACCGGCGAAGCAGGCCGCGCAGGGTGAGCTGACCAAGCGGATTCAGACCCAGGCGTTGACCCTGCTCGACCAGCCCGGGGTGAACGAGGCGGTGCGCACGGCGGTAAGCGATTTCCTGAAGCAGCGGGTGACGGCCCAGCACGGGCTGACATATCGCGGCCAGCGCTTATTGGGGGTGTATTACCTGCCGGTGGGCTCGGAAGGGGTAGCGGGAATCTTGTTCAGTGCCCACCAGGATGAACCGATCATCGTCCATCAAGGTCGGCGCGTATTGCGCGAAGAGGAGTTAGGCACGTCATTGGAGATGTCCGACGCGATATTGCCGTTCACGGACGAGTCGAAGGTCCGGCAGTGGTTGGCCGCGCACATCGCATTGAGTGCCGCGAAGCCGGAGATGCTGGAAAAGTCCGTCGACTACGATGTGGCAACTGCGATACAGCCGAAGGTGTCGAGTGCAATAACGGGTCAGCTCACCAGCGCAAAGAAACTCAAGGCGGACTATCCGATCGTGTTTGGCGAGTCCAAGACGCTGGAGCAGTTGCCAGCGAAGCTGCGTGAGGATCTGCTCACCCGCCTGGAATCCGACATTGACACGTTACTTTATACCAAGGACGAACTCCATCTGGCGCAGGTCGGGCATTTGCTGAGCCACCTCTCAACGTTGTATCGCGTCGCCGGAACCATCTATGGGCCGGGCGCCTCGTGGCTGACCAACCTGGTGTTTTGGGGGGTGGATTCCGGCATGGAAGTGGGGGCGGCGTATATTCAGCGGGCAGGCGCGGCCACCGTGGCGGAGCAAAAGACGCACGATGAACAGATTCGCCAGGCAATCCGGTCGAGCGTCGCGAGCCTGATCGTGGTGTTGGTACCACCGGTAATCGAGGCCGGGGCGCTGGCGGCTGACCACGCGATCAAGCGGATATATACCTTGGATAATCTGCACCAGGCGATTGAGATATACGGCTTGTTCAAGCAAAAGCACGCATCGTTTGCGGCTGCGTTCAAGAACATGCGGTGGTCTGCCGCGAGTCCGGTGGTCAGAACGAAGGTGCTGCGTCACGAACTGGTGCCGTTTGCACAACCGGTGTTGGGCGCGCGTGCGCGCGGTGAGGCGTCGACTCACTGGATCGACGCGCTGATTGACGAACACGGGTATGACGATCTGACCGGCGCGGTGGTGGGTAACAAACGCGGCATCGAGGCACAGGCACGCGCCTATGGTGAAGTGGTCGATCTGATCCAGGATCGCATCGCGACGCCGTTGCCCGCGCACTATTACGTCTCGAAACCGGGTGAACCGTTTTCCGAGGCATCGGACTGGCTGACGCAGCAAATCGATCCCACGTCCTATACCGGTATGTGGATCGACTCCTACACGCACACGGAAGCGCAGCAGCTCGAACACCTGTTGACCAAGTATCTGCAAGCCGATTTGAGCGAGGCGACATCGCTGGACGGTTTCCTGCACGATTTCTGGGGATTCTTCGGGATGCCGTCGACTGCGCTGCCGCTCGAGATTCCGATGCAGCGAGCGTTGATGCATCAAACGCAGGCGCGGATGCGTTCACTGGGTGCGGATCATCGGGCGGAGATTCTGTATGAATTGATTCTCGGCATCTCGGACGATGAGCGGGCCGCGTTAGTGGCCCTTACGTTGGCACGCTTGCAGGCGAATCCCGGAAAATTTTATGCCCTCAGCGATGAGGGGATGCAACACCTGGCTCGTAAGGGGGCACCGGCGCCCTGCCGACTCACGGTGCCGCAATCATGTGCGTCTGCGACGAACGTTGAATCCGACCGGCAGCTCATGAAGCAACGCGTGCTGGCGCAGGATCAGCAGCCGGCCGACAATGCCATGCTTTGGTACGCTGACTGGCAGTATCGCATCGTGGATCGTGATCCGGGAGAGATCATCCAGCAGGCCAGGGCGGCACAGGAGGCGGTGCGGGAGCGGATCCAGGGATGGGGTTTGTCGCCCGCCGAGCAGAGCGAGATGATGCAGGCCTACGGGGTGGAGGCGCCCGGTGGCGCATCCGCATCCGTGACCGAGCCGGTCAGCGGTATCGGCGCCCGGGATTTGTTCAAGTTGACGGTCGAGGAACATGGGGCGGTGGATCCCACGCATCTGCCGGCGGTGAGCGGCGACGATAAAGTGGGCGCGCTCCTGGATAGCCTGGATATCAAAAAGCACTACGCCTTGCTGGTCGATGATGCGCGGTTGGGGCACCAGTATCTGGTGGTGATAGGCCCCACAGTCGCTGGGTATCTGGCGTCGATCATGCAGTCCAAGTCTGCCCTGCAGCATTCGGACTGGATGCGACCGCGTGCGCATACCATGCTGACCCTTCAAACGCTGAAGCGCCTGTTGTCGTCCGGGATGAAGGATTTGCCGGTTGCCACTCAGGACTGGCTATTTGGGCACGTGCTGGATCTGAACCAGAACACTCGAACGCTGGTGCGGGAGTCGAACGGCCAGACGCTTCTGGATATGAACAAGCTGGTGAGCGTGCGGGGCATGGAATTTGATCCTGCCCAGCAGGCGGTCAACGTGGGGATTCTGGAGCGCAAGATGATGGGGTATCTGCTTGCGCGTGAGCTGGAGCAGCATGGCGCGATCAAGCAGTATCTGGCGCAGCCCTCGCTACAGGGCCCGGCTGCGTCCCAGCGTATTGCTACGGTGCTGCCCACTCAATACAAGCCCGGTATCGTCACGCTCGATGTCTGGAAGAAAGCCCAGGACGCCCGACCCGACAAGCATGTGGCGACGCAAATTGAATTGGGAGGCAAGCTGTATGTCATCGATGCGACGCTCGGGCAGATCCCGGGGCTGGGTCACTATCGGCAGCAGGTTTATATCGGACCACGATCGGACTGGATCGCGATGCTATTGCAGGCCAAGCCGGTCGGGCTGGCGACGCTGCACACCGTGCCGGCTGGCCGGTACCGTGCACCGGTGGCGACGCGCGATTCGTATCCCGCGCATATCGGTGCCGATCGACAGGTGTTGCGCGAAACATCCTGGTATGCAAGCAGCCAAAGCCCGTACGGGCTCGCCCAACTCGAGCGTGCGATGTTTCGAGACCAGCTGGACGCGACGCCGACGGCGCTCTGGCGCCAGCATGACGCAGTGCTGCGTGCCATCGATGACGAGGCGTTGAAGGATCTGGTCAATCCGCTCAAGTTCCATCGGAATGCAATGGGACTGCGCTCGCACGAGGAGGTCAAGAGCGATATCGGGTCGTTGTGGAGCGAGCAGGACGATCTGGTCGAAGACTTCGACGGGTTTTGCAATGGTCTCGTCATGAAGGCGCCCGCGGATCAGGTTGCAGAACTCGATGGGGTCATCATGAAGAATAAAGGCCTGATCGAAACGGCGAAGGTGGATAACGAGGCTCGCAAAAAGCGGCTGTCGGGCTTGCTCAAGCGTGCGATCGAGTTGCAGGTGAAGCGCCAGCAGCTGGCGCAGTGGAGTGAGTCGGAGCGGCTGAGTCGAGGCGACGTGTCGGTGCTGGCGGGTAGAGGACTGGTGAGCACGGCGTCACCGACGCTGACGCCCACGTCACTGCAGTTCACTCTTCTGCGTCACGACAAGGTGGCCAACGAACTCCAGGCCAAGCCGTTTGAATCCTTGATGCTCACGTCGGGTGGGGCATACGAAGGGTTGCTCACGAGTTTTGACGGGTCGCAAGTGAGCTCGATGGAAGCCAATGTCCTGTTGGGATATTACTGGGGGGGCGATCATAAACTGGAAAGTCGCGTCAACTTCCTGGAAGTTAATAACGGGCATTCGGGGACCGTTGCGCTCAAGATCCCGCTGGCCCAACTGCGTCAGGGTGAGCCGCTGGTCATGACGTCGGGGGCGCTAAGCGGCTGCACCATGGTTTATGCGCGACACGGCTCGGATCTGTACGTGTTTCACACGGGACAGGATGTGGGAGACACGGCGTGGCATACCGGGGTCGAGGGCGTGCGCAACCTGGCGGAGGCGGTCAGACGCATTGCCGATCCATCCATCCCGGTACCGGGTTCGGATATCCAGGCAACCGATGATCTCGGGAAACTGTTCAAGTCGTTTGATCGGACCGTGATTACCTATTTCGGTAAAGAGGGCACGCGATTCAATCCGGTGATCCTGCCGGACAATGTCCAGGTATTTGATTACAACCAGACGCCCACGCCGACGGTGGGTCGATTGGGCTACAGCTATGCACTGGTCTATCGCGACGTGAAAGGCGTACATGTGCGGGGCTTGTCCGAGGATATGGTGATCATGTCGAACAAGAGAAAGCAAAATGTGGTGGAGTCACTAACCTGGAAACTGGATGGGGGCAGTGATTGATTTTTGGATGAATATGTTTTTGTGGATTTATGGAAAGGAGTGAGGTGGAACGTATCTTGATTGTTTTCGTGATTTTTGAATTAAATAAATAAATTGGACTACTGAAATATGAGGTGGATTTGGGTTCGATGTGCGCATGTCATGAATCATGATGGGGAAAGGAGAAAGAAGATGAACCAGGGAGCAGTTGCGCGGGCAACATACCTGAGCCGCGAGGCGGCCACGCGCGGGTACGGGCCGGGGAATGTGGGGCAGGCTGAGCCACAGCGTGGAGCACACCGGGCGCCGGCTAGGCAGAACGAAACCGTACCAGCGGCCGTCCGCGATGGCCGGTCCCGGAAACGAACAAGTGAGACAACATCATGATGATGGTCATCCAGGCGCTGTTGGGCGGATTGGGCGGTGCGGCGGGATTGGCGGTGCGCCACTGGAAGGCGGTCGTGGCGCTAGTGCTGTTGAGCATCGCGGCGCTGGTGATCGGCACGCTGGTCGTCGAGCGTGACGCTGCGCGCCGACAGGTGGCGAGCCAGGCGCACACGATCGCGACTCAGCGCGAGCAGATTGATCAGCTGCAGACCAGTGTGACGCAGCTAAAGCAGGCGATCGATCAGCAAAACGCAGCGGTGCAGCGCCTGGCGGCCGCGGCGACGCTACGTGAGCGTGCGGCGGCCGCGGCGTTGGCACGGGCCCAGCAGGGCAGTGAAACGTTGCGTGCGCAAATCGCGCATTTGAATGCAAAAAATCGGACCGCTGCGGCGGCGAAAGGGAGGACGTGTGACGATGCGCTTCGCGAATGGCGTGCTGGCCGTTAGTGTGGTTGTGCTGGCGGGGTGTGTGGGGTGTCCCAAGCCGGTGACGATCGACCGACCGGTCGAGGTCAGGGTGCCGGTAGCGGTGCCATGCGTGACGTCGTTGCCGGCCAAGCCGGCATTCAAGACGGATGCACAGTTGAAGGCCGGCTCGAACTACCAGATTTTCAATGACCTGCTGGCCGATCGGCTGGCGCGGGAGATCTATGAGTCGCAATTGGAGGCTGAGTTGGCAGGATGCGTACAGACGGTGGGGGTGTCACCTCAGGGGCACGCCAACTGATCGCCTGGTCGCGCGACACGAAGGTGGCGGCGCCCGATTCTGATTGGGCGATGCGTTGGTGTAATTCGGGGGCAGCGAGGGGGCAGTGGTTTGTCAGGTGAGGCAAAAATGGGAAAAAGCAACAGTTATGACGATCAGGCCGATCAGGCACCGCGCAAGTCATTGCAGGCCGCTGAGGCGGAGCGGGCGGCAGGTGGCGACGGTGACGATCCGCTTGGGTACAGAGCCGGCGCTTTTCCCGTCCCGGGCGGGGCGCTGCGCACGGGTGCCTTTCCACGTCCTCCCGCTTCGTCGTTGTTCCCGCTGACGGCGCGGTCTATCCCACCCGTCGCGCCACTGATCCGGATGAATGGCCTGCGCATCGATCGACAGGCGCCCATATTCGACCCTGCCAGGGCCGCGCGCGTGGACCAGACTGAAGCGGTGGCTGTCCATACGGCAGGTGCGACGCACACCGGGCCAAGTACGGTGCGGGCGTTGCTGCAGCGTCTTGCCTGGCAGTTGGTGTGGGATGTCGTCCGGGAGCTTCTGGACGGCGTGCTTCGCTCGCGGTATGGCCCGGCGGCTGGGTACGGCACGCTGGCCGCGCAGCTTTATGGCGAGATGCAAGGGATTTACGAGAGCAATGGCTCGTACCGGTGGAAGATTGACCGGTTGGCCAAGGTATTGGACGAGCAGCGCCTGGGTAACGATCATCCGTTGCAGTCGTACTTGGTGTTGGTGAGCGAGACGCTGCACGCGACGGTTGGAGCATGGGATGACCTTGAGCAACGGATCCAACATATTGGTGAGGAGCAGACGTGGTTGGGCCAGCTTGTAGAGAGTGTGCGAGGGGTAGAAGCGTTGCTGGCCAACCCTGTCACCAGCCGGATGTTCGGCGGGGCCATGCCCGATCAAATATGGCAGGCCGTGCGTCCGGTCAGGATGCTGCTGGAACAAGTGCATGCCGTGTGGTCCATGCCGGAAGGCGCGCAGTGGCATGATTACCTGGCCGTGGTCGTGGCTCAACAGCAGTGGGGGCCGGCGCAACTGCGACTGTGGTTGAATCTGGGTCACGAATTGAGTCAGTTCTATCGCGTGCGCGCTTACCCGAGCGACGGTACGCCGACGGAACAATTGGCCTGGATCATGGAGGCGTTGTCTGACTCGCAGGTGCTCGATCAGGCCGAGGGAATCCTGGGCGCGCAGACGGTGGACTATCTCAGAACCCTGGTGGGTGTGGGATCTGATGCGGTGAGGTTTCCGCGTGATGGTGGGCTTGTCCGTCAGATGGCGTGGTTGTTCCAGATGCTGAGTCGGGTGCCGGGGATGAGCGGCGCGCCCGCCGAGTGGTTGGTGCAGAGTCTGCGTCAGATATTGGGAGACGACGGGACTTCGCGCGAGTTGTTCGCGTTGCTGATGAAGGTGACGCAGCCTCAAACGTCGTGGGCGCAGGCCGCGAAAGCCGTATTTGCTCACACGGTAGGGGCGGTATCTACGGATTTCATAGTGAATTGTATGAGGTCGGTGACATTCGAATTGAGTCTCCACTTCAGCGCGGTCTTTGGGATCCCCAAGCCCATTGCGGCGTTCATCGCGAAAACCTTGCGGGGTGTCACGCGCGAGACGAAGCTCAAGGATATTCCCGACATTCTCCTGAATAACGCGGCGGGCGAAGTGCGCGACCAGCTACTGACGTTGCTCGGCTCGCGCGACAACGACGGGCGCTCGCTACGCATGGCGATGGCAATTGGTCAGCATCAGAGCTTTGGGGAGTCGGTGCGATATTTGGCCGCGCAGGTCAAGGCCAGCGATCCTGTGACCCGCATGGGTTGCATGGTGATCTTGCATAGCCATTTGACCCGGGAGATCTATCTGGCGGCTCAATCGGGCAACATGCGCGAAATGGAGGGCAAGCTGCGTCTGGTTGCCCGCGTGCTGAAAGATGTCGGGCTGGGCTCGGATCAGCACGATCTGGACAAGGTGATTGATCTGATTCCGCTTATTCCGGCGCTTCATGGTGCTCGCGTCGCGTTGAATCGACAGGCCGTGGAGCGCGGCCCGGGTCAATCGTGGCTGGAGTGGGGAAGTGGGCTGATTGAGGCGCTGGAGGACGGCGCGCGCTCTAGCCAGACCCTGAGCGCCTTGCGCGAGGCATTGATGCAGCAGGTCACCGATTGGGCGGCGCAAGCGATGCACTCGGGGTTGAGCCAGTTTGGGAGCGCCGTTGCGATGCAGATGGGGGCCAGTGCTGCCCCCGCACCGGATCAGTACAGGGCGCCTTGGGCAACGATCGCGCAGACGTCGGTTGGGGCGAGTTCGGGGCCATCGGTTCAGGGCATGTCCGAGGCAACCCACGTTGATGAACCACACCGTTCTCTGGCCACGATGCGACAGTTGAAGGCTGTCGACGAGCCAACGCTGTCGGATGACGAAGGCGAAATGGAATCGGATGCACAAGCGGCGTGGGACGCTGATGCTGTGGTGGTTCGTTCGCCGGAAGAGGGGGGGCCAGAAGGTCAATCGGGCTGGCGTCGGGCGGCGAAGATCGGGGCAGGCGTGTCGGTGTCGATTGGTCTGTTGGCGATCATGGCGTCGGTGTGGCGTGCATACAGGGCGCCGCCCCCAAAAGGGGGAGGGCAGACCGGCGAAAGCGCACAGGAGCATTTGTTGCTTGACGAACGGGCCTCCCCCTACCAAAGCACCGCTCAGTCGCTTGGCGATCCCGTGTCCCCTCCCTGGTCGCCTGATGGCCTGACTTGGGCGGCACTGACCTTTGGTGTCGCAATACCTGGCGGCTTGTGGGGGCTTTTGCATTTGACCGATTCTGCTGCGATTGAGGAAATGTCGCCTGGTGAGGTGAAGGAGGTCATCGCGAAGCTATCCTTCTTCGAGAATCATCGAGCGCGCCGTTCCGCTAAGGACAATGCCTCCCCGCGAGGCGTAGCAGATGTGTCGAAGAAAGTCGCAACGATGACAAGCGCGGCATTCGTCGAACATTTTGCCCAGGATCTGACGGAGGCGAACCGGGCGCCGGCGAAAACTTGGCTGGCTGCGACGCTGCGAACCCTGCTGGATGAGGAAGCGGCCGCCGATCGTCGCTGGAGCGCCTTACATCTGACGATCCTGCTCGATGGCATCCTGAGTCAATGGCAGGCGGACCATACAGCGACTTCGGCCGACGCGTCGATAGCGGTCATGGAGGAATTGCGCGCGCGGGTTCGCGCAGCAATCGTTGTCGAGTCCAGTGACGTGCTTGCTCATGGGTACCTGTCGGCTATCAACGTGCTCCCGTCCGAACGTCAAACGAGAGAGGGCAATATTGCTACGCTCGTTGAACGGTTAAATCGCGAAACGCTATCATCGACAGAGGGGTATGCGGATTATATCGATTTGCTGGATGAAGAGATTGAGTATTATAAAAATAATTCAACGGAAGACGTCGATTCTGGCTATATTGAGTTGCTGAGGGCGCGTGCTGCAAGCATCGATCCAGCAACATTGGAAGCAAAAAAGCTGACGACGCTTCTTGAAAAATTCCCGTCAAAAGAGACGGTGGGTCAGGAGTGGGGCGGTTCACCTACACCGTTGCCGATCATCAATTCCGAAGCGGCCTTGCAATCCTGGTTCGACCCGATTGCGCATACGCCAGAGGATTTCGTCGAGCAATGGATTTCGCTGAAAATGCGACAAACGGGGATGAGCCGCGAATATCACGGCGAGCAGATTCGGGTGACCTATACCATTCCCGCTCCTGCGAGCCGTGGAGCATCGGGTGTGGGCGATCGATTTCAATTCAACCCACCGAAAGAAGAGCGTTGGCCGTTGACCAAGATTGTCGCGCGTTCCTATCTGAAGCAGCAAAAAAGCGAAGGTTGGATTCATCTCGAATTTCATTGGCCGGACGATTATCCGGAAGAATTTCGGAAGTCGATGGTTGATGGCGATATTTGGAGCGATTTCAAGAAATTCAACGAGGAGTTTATAAAATCTGATCGGGCCAAGGATCTAAGTCGAATCACGCTGATTCTGGCGAAGGGGCTGGTCGGTCGGCATGGGAAATATGCCGGTAGCTATCAGGGTACGCAATTTGAGTCTGGTTTGAAGCGGGTGGTATATGGACGGGGTTCGAAAGAAATAACGGTTGCGGGCGTGTTTGAGTTGAATGGATATGTGTATTCATTATATAACGGAGAGTGCGTAAATTTCAAAGACAAAGTCACAACCGATGATTTTTCCTTGCTGAAGATGGTCGAGGCAGGGATGTCGGCCAAGGAACTCGATAGTCTGCAAAATCGGCCCTTCGAATCGACTTTTATCCCCTTGAGTCAGTATCGGCCGAGGATTGAAGCACACCCCTATCTGTCTCGCCAGTCATTTTCGGCAGGCACGTTTGGCCAAAGCATGCTAGGCGAGTCCATGCGCACCTTCTATGACGACATGGACTGGGCGATTACGAGCAAGGCCGAACATGCGTGGGACACCGTGGCCGATGTATTGAGTTTGACGCTTATGTTGACCAGCATGCCGGTGGCGCTGGCGACCGGTCCGGTGATGGGTGTCGCACTTGCCTTGCTGTCCGCCATTCCGGACGCCATTCGGATGGAGAATGCCAATACCCTTGCAGAAAAGCGCGAGGCCATGAAGACATTGCTACTGGGTTTGGTTCTCGATCTGGCTGGGGAGACGATTGCTCCGATTGTCGTCACCCGACTCAAAAAGATGATGACGCGCAAAGTGACACAGCTCATGCCGAGTGTCGACCCAGGGAAATCCGCACCGGTGATCAGAATGAAGGATCTGGAAGATTGGTCGGAGGGCATCGGAAAGGCGGTAAAAGGTAAAGATGATATTCCAGATGCGGAGTTGACCCGAATTGCGCAAACGGGCACAGGCATGCGGAGCGTCGATTCGGTGTCGGGTGATGCGATTCAAAATCTAAGGTCAAAGATAGAATCCATGCCAGGCATCGGCACCATCCTGGATACGCCCAGGGAGAAGTGTGCGCTGGCGACCCGCCAGATATTCGATCTGGTTCGACCTGATTTTCAGGATGTCGAGGTCGTTCGGTTGCTATTTTGGCGCACTGCGGCCGACGCCATGCCAATCAACCACTTTGCGGTTCGATTCCGTCGGCAGGGAGTGTCGTATATTGCCGACTCAACGATTTGTCAATTTGACAGAATACCCGGTATTTCGCCTCGAGAGATATACGTTGGCGACGAGGCGGCTTGGATTGAAAAAATGAAGCAGGCCCATTCGACCAGCACAATCAAGCTTCAAGCGTCAAAGTCGACGACCATACTGAACGATAAAGCGATCTCGCATGCCCATGCGACACCGGGAAATATGGTGGTGGAGGCTTCGTGGTACAAGCTCGCTGGCACACCAGCGCAACTGGTCTTGAATGCCAAATCCGATTTGACTGTGCGCCGCTGGTTCAAGACATCCGAGCGGCTCAAGCAGCGACTGGCTCATCCCGCGTTCAAGAAGCGTCTGGCACGCTTGATCAAGGAAAAGAGTGTTGGCAATAAAGTAAATGCAATGGGTCTTTCCAAGAATACGGTTAATAGAATACGCAAAGGGGACAATGGTTCTCGTTTGAAGAGCCTGATCGAGTCGAAGCGGATCAAGCAGCTCTCTGAGCAGAATATTGAGAGTCAAATCGATGGTTTGCACGCGATCAGTGAGCAAGTCGATGTTGAATTGAAGCGTATCGCACAGAACGTGTCGATGGGAAAACTCACTGATCCTATGCTTGAGTTGAAGATTGACGTGGAGGTGCGCATTGACGAATTAAAGATGCGCCAGGCCAATAGTGCTTACAAGGCCAACCCCGTCGAGGTAGCGCATGGGGAACCTCTTGCCTATCGAGCGGTGGACGTGAGGAGCCGGGATTTTGAGTCGATTGACTTGCCTTGGCGTGAAGCCCACACCGAAAGAACGTCCACACCCTGGACAGCCGATGCACTCCTGGAAACGACCAAGTTGGCTGATGCGATCGGCGACTTCATGCAGGAGCATGGACTGTCGCGTCCGACACGGTCACTGAAGATTGAACTGATGAAGGAGGCGGAGTTGATCGACGCCTTCAAGCGAGATCGACCCGAAGCGCTTCCGCCCGCCGATCTGGACGATCCCGCGACGTGGGTTGCAGGCTATACCACTGGTGAAGGGAAGGTGTTGATGGCGTGGGACCATCCTGATTTTTCGCTCAAGTCCGGTGAGGCGGACGTTGTTGCGCGCCGTTCCACCCTGATTCATGAGGCGGTTCATGCCTATTCGAAGAATTCACGTGGATTCCAGGATCTGGTGAGTAAGAATAAAGATATATTTCCGGGAATTAATCTAAATCTCGATGAAATTGTTACGGATTACATTGCGTACAGTATATCCAGAAAAATGGGATTTGAGTACGTGAGTGGATATTCTGCCAGAGACTTGGGTTCCAATGCAAATCGGATATGGATCGGGAATTTTATGAAATATCTGGATGATAGTGGGTTTGATATTGATAAAATAATAAAATCATACTTTTCCGATGATTACGATCAGCAATTTTCTGTTGCTCAGGCGATTGACAAAGGTTTGATTAAGGAGTGGCATAACTATGCCAAGCAAATGCGTCGATTGGATAGAAAGTCAGGCAATCCGATTGCACTGAAAGCGCTTCGCGTGAGTAACGTCAACGAGGATTTTATTTACCGGGCCGATGATGTGCAAGGTGCCAGGCCCGTCGCGCCGAGCGCATCACAGTTTGATACGGGCGAAGCGTATGAGCAGGCCATGCGTAGCCATGAGGCAGCGTTGAAAGCATGGCGACGTGCGGGTGAAAAGATTCGAACGCTGAAGGAAGTGCCTTACGGGGAGTCGATCGGCAATATGAAAGTGTTCCGGCAGACGCGCGTGACGCCGGAGACGGCTGGAGCATCGACCATCGACTTATCGCTTGGGCACGTCGACATCGGGAATTTGAGACTGGTATCGGGGTTTGAGTCCAGTCAGTCGCCGGCCAACAACGCCGTGCAACGTTTGATTGTTTCGGCCCATGGGCATTATAAGGCGGGTGGCGGCGATGTACATCGTATTCCGACCGGAATGACGGTCAATTATCCGGTTCCGTTCGGGATGATTTACGCCGCGCAACCCATCAAGAAGATTGCCAGTCGCATTTCTGAATTCAATCCACATTCGGTGGTGAGCTCGACTCAGAAGGGCGGCTATCGCTTCGAAGCCTGGAAAAAATTGTCGTCCGTGCGAAGCGTGCCGCACACGATGCAAGACTCGCCATTCGACGCCCTGGGACAGACAGCGAATCGATCCGATCAGGCAGGTGTATCAGTGCGCAAGCAAGTCTTCAATCGCTTCGCGGACGATACGACATGGCAAGTGGCAAAAGCGATCAAGGCAAACCGAAAACATGATGCTCAAGCGGTCGATGTGCTGGTCGTTCGACCGGGTGTGACTCAGGAGGTTGATCAGGCTGAGTTGTTTGACGCAATCAAGAAACTGAATGTCGGGCGCAGTACACCTTATTCGGAAGTCTACATGATGGCGTGCCGACAAGTTAAATTTGATAATGAACAGGGCTTGAAGGAATTCTTGTCCACACACTTGGGCATGAAGGCTGACGATATTGACCTGGTAGCAAGATATGGAAAGCTAGACGACCTTCAGGCATACAACCCGTTAGGCGACAACCCTGCCTTCCGGGGCCTGCCGACTGGACGACGCGACAACTCGGGGGCAAGTCGAACCAAGCGCGCGAGCTCGGAAGTCGTACTGCGGCTTATCACGATGCAAGCCTACGATGCGACCAAAGAACGTGTTGCGCCTTCGGAGGTGATCATCGGTTGTCAGGTGGGGGGGCGGATTATCGAGCTGACGCCACATGATGATCAGCTCCTGTCATTGCGTCTTTCAGATAATTATCCGCAGAATTGGCGCACTGTTGTTCCGCATAATGCTGCGTTTAATTGATAAGGCAGGTTGTTGGTCTATAAGATTGGCATGCTAAGTATATGGAGAATGTAATAATCGGATACTGACGGGTGCACCAAATATGGCGTGATGTGTTAGATGGGTATGAAAGCGAAAACCGATGTTCGAAAACTGGACCAGTCGACGCAGGCGCACCTGAGAAAGATGGTGGTTCAGGCGGTGCGTGACGGGATGACGCAAGTTTATGCTGCTCGAACGTACCGCGTGAGCCTGAGGGCGATTAGCGGATGGATGTTCGTGACGGATGCACAGCTCAAGCAGGGGGCCGATTATCAGGTGGTGAACGAGCTGCTGGCCGACAGGCTGTCGCGCCAGCTGTACGAGTCGGAGCTGGAGGCGGTGCTGACGGAGTGTCAGGCTTGCGCCACGCCGGACAAAGGCAGGGACTAAGCCGGCGACAACTTTCTGATAAAGAGGGTCCGGAGAAACTGGATTACAGGGGCGAAAGAACAGGAATGCGGGTGAAAAAGGAGTGTGACAGTCACGGTCTGAATCGCACAGGCAGGAGAAACAGAGATGAAAGCGCATGACACAGAAAAACAGCTGGCATCGACCGGCATGCATCGCAACGTGAACCCTTATCAGGACGCGGCGCCTGATGCGCCGTCGGGCGGCGGAGTCAATTCGCTGACCCATTATCTGCGCCACCGCTCGGAGCCGCTGTCGGCTGCCCCTGTGCACCGGGAAGAAGATGAGGATATTGCCCGGCAGATTGAGGACCGGCTCGCCGTGCTCGACGAGTACGCGGCGAAGGGCTATAACCCGACGCTGTACGACCGCGACGCGTCGACACCGGTACAGGCCGCGCCCGCGCCCCGCGACGAAGGCTATCATGCGCCGCTGCTGGGTCTGCAGGTGGCCCGTGAGAGACTGCGGCTGGCACGATCGCAAGTCTGGGCTGAGCGTGGTGAAGCGCAGGTGGGGGATTATCTTGGGGGCAAGATTCCCGCTACCCTGAACCAGCTCGAACAGGCGCTGGCAGAGGCGGAGCACGCATTGCCCCAGGCGATCCGTTTGCAACATCATGAGTCCGGTGATGCCAGTCCTGCGCAGGAGCAGGACGTGCTGACCGGGCTGGCGCGTCAGGTCCTGCAGCTTTCGGAGTCCGCGGACGCGGTGACGGAACCTCGCGTGCAGGAAACGGCGGCACAGTTAAAACAGGTGGCCAGTCAGGATCCCGCCATCACAGCGGCGCTGGCGGCCCTGATGAGTCGGACGACCAAGGCCGCCCGCCGGGAACGGGCCACGGCGCTGGTCGCCACGATGGAGACCATGCAGCGGGCAGCCGATCAATCTGCCCACCTGCGTACGCTCATGCGCTCCTGGTCGGACGCGGCGCTCAAGACGAATTTCCGGCCTCTGTTGGAGGCGCTGAAAGAGGGGGAGTGGGCGCTCAGGCAGGCCGCAGCCGTGATTCAGACTATCCGCCCCGGTGTGATGACCAATCTGAAAACGGCCGGCCGTCTGGTTTCGGCATCCTGGCGGGACGCCTCGGTGACAAGCTACGCCAGCAAAAAGTGGTCGGAACTGCGGCGCGGCGGGACCTCGCTGGCCCGCATGGCGGGCAGCCGGGTCAGGAAGGCGGACATGTCGCTGAATGTCAAGCTGGACCGGCTCTTTTCGGTATCCAACGGGCTGGACGCGGATCATCGTGCCCAGCTCGGCGCACTGGTGTTGCCGCTGGAGGAGGCCGCCACTCAGCTGCAGTTTCTGGCGGGTCCTCTGCCGGAAACCGCGGAAAAATTGCAGCGCGTGATGCGTCGGGAGCAGGAGGCTGAAACGGATGTGGAGCCTCTGCTGCGCTGGCGGGCGATTGCCCGCCAGCCTCAGATTTCCGACGAGCAGCGGCTTCGCGAGGGGCTGGCCCTGGTGCTGGAGAACATGCAGCATCAGGATACGGGACTGATGCGCTCGGAACATAAGTTACAGGAGACAGAGAAATCGTTCGTCGAACAGACAAACGGCGTCATGGACCTGGCCCACTATCTGTACAGCCTGGTGGGAGACGATTTTCGGGAGCGTTGTTCTCACCTGTCTGCAACACTGTCGTCGTTCCCGGCGGCCAGGCGTTACCTGGACCGGATGAATCGGCAGTCCCTGAAGATCGAAGAGCGGCTGAGTGAGTTTGTGACGGTGGTGAACAGCACCCGCTGGAATGAGGCGACGGGCAGCTACGGAGAACAGGCCGTCGGGAAACTGGGCAAAGCCGCAGGGAGTCTGGCGTATCAGGCTGAGAAAGTGCTGGCGGCGCTGTACTCGGAAACCGTTCGGCTGCTGGGCAAACCCTACAGCTATCGCTGGCGGGAAAAAAACATGGCTCAGGATCTGAGTGAGCTGGTGACACGACTCGGTGCCGGGTCGCCGCAGGCCGAGCGGCGTATTCTGCAGCAGCTGCGTGAGCGGCTCAGTGACCCGGATCGGACCACGTTACGGCAGCCACATGATCCGAATAACCGGATACTGATTGCGGGGATGGAGCAGGCGTACCGCAGTCAGCAATTTGACGCCCGACTGCCTTCACCGACGCCGGCGGACATTGTGGCGCGTAGTGAAACGCTGGGCGAGGCGTTCCACCGTAAGGTGGTCCAGAAAACCGTCTCGGGGGTAACCAGTCTTGGTGTGTCGGCGGCCACCGGTGGCGTGATGCCCAATGTGGGAGGGCTGGCGATGGCGCCGGCCCGACGCCTGATGCACCCGGCGCATGCGCTGCAGGGCTTATCGATTTATGCCGGGTACAAGGGGCTCGACGACATCAGGAAAGCCACGCGTCCCGGGCAGCGCGAGCCGGTATATCAGCAGCATCAGCTGATTAACCGCACCGCCGGGAAAGTCGGGCTGTCGGCGGCTTCACTGGTTCCGTCGTCTTTGCTGCTCCCCCTGGCAGCCCCTGTGGCTGCGTACCGTGCGGCGACCCATCCGGAGCAGTTCGCAAAAGCCGTGACGGGGGCGGTGCCGACGACGCTGGCGTTCGCCGGGGTGGAGCCCGGTTTCCGGGGAGGTACCGCTTTGCACGAGGCCCTGCGAGACAGGGTGCCAGAAGGGACGCCTCATCCGACTACCGCGGACATCACGACGCCGGCGACATCCACCACCAAGCCATCCCGTCCGGTATCGTCCGATGTCGAGGAGCAGCGCACCGGGCGTTCACGACGCGCTGCGACGGACGCCGGGGATAGTGTATTGCCGGAGGCGGTGCGACGTAACCTGGCGGCAATCAACAACACGGATGTGCTGAACATACACGCCTGGACGCGCCGGAAGGTCAACGCACTGCTGGACAAGTTAAAGGCTCAGAATCCGGAAAAATACCGGGATATCACCCTGGAAAGCCGGGTGTCGTTTGAACATGAGGATCGTAACAGTGCGCGCGGTCAGCTCGACTACTACAGAAATCCGTTAAACCTGCGTCACCTGTTAGTCGGAAATTTCACGCCGGCGATCATGGAGGAGGGTGAGCTCAGCCTGGAAGAGTTTGCCTTCGGGGAGTTCGGGCGAAAGGACACCGGGGCGTTGCGGCCCTATATGATGCGCTTCACCATCGATGGTCAGGAATACAAAGAGCTGCTGGACGGTATCGAAGCCCTGGATTTACAGAACAGCTACCTGTCGGAACTGGATGCGCTGTACGAGCAGTCGTCGGCAAAAGCGGCGTTCTCCGGCCTGCTGTCGTGGCGACTGACGCAGATTGTCGACAATCATCCCAATCTGCAGGGCGATGACCGGGCCACGGACCGGGCCGATTATCGGCATCTGATCGAGCAAGGCCGGGTTGAAACGCTCACGTATGGTGGGCACAAGGTGAGCAATATGGTGCTTGTCCGGGGCCCGCTTCTCAAAGGGGCGCAGAGTAAAGTGCTGTATATCTCCTACAGTGACGGCCGGGTGTTTGAAGGGACGCTGACCAAGAATCAGCCCACGATCCACTTTCGCAGTGCAGCGGAGGCCCAGAGTTTTGCTGCCCATATTCGCGCGGGTCTCCCGCTGGACGCCGCCGCCCAGGTCGAAGTGCCTGTCAGCAATGGTCGCGCGGTGCACACGAAAAACCTCTTTAAACACACGCTCGCTCAGCAACTGACCGGCGGGACCGGCGGCCGGAGCAAAGACTGGGGAGATCTGAAGTCACACACCACAGACGATTATGCTGGGGACCTCTGGAGACACCGCGGAAGCCAGCTGCGCGAGGATGCCGACTATCTGTTCAAATCATCGGGCGAAATATTGAAGGATACGGTCATTTATGAACTCAGCGCCTACGGCGCCCTGATCAGCGTGTGTGTCCTGCCCGTCGGCGGTCCCGTCGGTGCGGCTGCCGCGACCGGCAGCGCACTGGCAAAAGCCGGGGCATTTCTGGGCCACGCCGGAACGAGTGTGGCGCTCACCGTCGGAACCAGCACCGTGCCATCGGTGATTCGCGCGCTGAGCGCGGACAGAACCGTAGATGCCGAAAATGCCTGGGTGGATGTTCCATTCAGCATGTTTGGTGAAGGAACGGGCTATGTGGCGGGCAAGCTTGTTGGAACAGCGGTCAGTAAAGCGGCCCAGAAGGTAGGCGCTCAAGTCATTGCCGAAGGCGCTGCTGACTATGTCACCCAGGGTCCCACAAGTGCAACCAACGGGTACGCGGTTGATAAATGGGGGGGCAAGTTAAAAAACAACAATGTTAGCCCGTCAGCCGTTTCAACGGGCAGTGCATTAGACATTGCGACGGGAGGTGCGTCAGCGACGGCTGATGCCACGAGTGATGCTTCGTCAGCGACGGCTGATGCCACGAGTGATGCTTCGTCACCGGCGGTTCATCATCAGGAGCCTGAACTCCTTAAGGGAATTGATTTGCTGACCGATGCGGTGGACGTCACGGGTAAGAAAGGGACACTCTCAGACAGTACTTTTGCGTATATGACGCATCATCAAATCAAGATCGATAACCAAACCGCGCTCAACTGGATTCTGAAACATGGCGATAGAAGTGCAATGTACGAGAATGCCAGAAAGGGGGTAACGTTCAGTGCCCGTGACTGCGTTCTGAACGAGGTCCAGCTCAGGCGGGTCATGGCGGCGATTGACGCGGTCCGGCAAACCTGATGGCGCCTGGATGAAAACCCCGGACGTGTACTGGCACCTTCGGTGCACGTCTGTTTCACCGCCACACAGTTGATGTGCGGCAAAGAAACTTCATTTCAGTCAGGCAGGCGTTCTGTGGAAAAAACACGTCTTCAATCGTTTTGAGAACGATACTTCGTGACAGGGGGAAAAGGCGATCAGAGCACACAGTAAGCACGAGTCCCGGGTGGTCGATGTGTGGGTGGGCGAGCAGGAAGGATCCGGGAGGGGGATCCGGCCGAGTTGTTTGACGCAATCTAGAAACTGAATATCGGGTGCAGTAAGCCTTATTAGGAATCCTATATGATGATGTGTCGATAAATTAAATTTGACGATGAGCAAGCCTTGGAAGAATTCCGGTCGACCCGCCTGGGCATGAAATCCGACGATATGGGCTGGGATCTCAAACGATGCGAAGCCGGACGCCCTGCAGGCGTACCACCTGCGAGGTGAGACCTCACCTTTGCGGGGCCTGCCGACTGAACGACGCGAAAATTCGGGGAGCGAGCCGGACCACGCGCGCGAACTCGCAGGTGATCATGGCCTCGCAGGTGGGTGAGCGCATCGTCGAACTGAAGCCACGTGATGATCAACTTTTGAGGTTGCGTCTTTCAGATAATTCCCGGTGAATGGGCCCACTATCGTTCCATATAATGGGTTAATGAATCGATGAGTGTGGTCGTCGTCGGCGATAGAGGTGGCCGCGGCGATGAGCGGGAGCGGACCTGCGGGTCCATTGAATCAGAAGCATCGGGGGTGATCATCGTGCCGGATCGTATGGATTCGTTTCAATGATTTGGGATCCTTATTGTGCTCACGAATAGGGCGCATGCTGGGTGTCGAGGTCTTTGATCGACGCGAATGCGCCACGGCTGATCACGTCGTGCCGGGTGCGGGCGAACCCGTTATCGACCGGGTTGAGCCATGGCGAATACGTTGGGGTGTCATGGAGATGAACGCGACGATGCTCGCTCGGAAATTCTTGCACCCGATCGGTCTTGTGACTGCTGAGGTTCTCGCCCATGACATGGATCGCTTGGCGGCTGTGCAGGCGGACAACCACGTCCTAGAAGAAGCGCACTGGGGCGACCACCGTCCCGACAACAATCAATTGAACAAGAAGGCTATGGCTAGAGTCACCGAACTAGACAGTGCTCAACAAGAGCATGAACGGGAGCGGGCCGGTACGCGTGCATCGGGGCGCAATTCGGGCGAGGCGGATGAGGCGGGCCCACCGCCGGATGAGCGTTCATTGCCGCGGGCGGCACTCAATGCGATCCATCGCCGTGGTCATCTGGCGGGCGGGGCACGGGCCCATGAAGCAGGTCGACGACGCGCCCGGGCGCGTCGGGACAGCCGGCGTCGTGGGCGACGATTGAACGCCATCCTGGCTGCGGCCGAGCAACAACTGTCGCGCGACGATCCGGCTGCCGCCGATGACTGGCTGGAAGCCGTGCAGCGTGCGCCCGAGCGCGTGGAGGCGGGGCGTGCGGTGGTGCGCGAGTATGCACGGTCGTGGCTGCGAGAGGCTATCCAGGATATGGGCGAGCGTACGGTCGACGAACACTGGGAGGCGGTCAAAGCGTTTATTGCGTCGGAGCTGGTGTATTTCTTTTTGCGACATCCGGCCAGGACGATGCGGGTGGATCAGGCGGCAAGTGAGGACGATGCGGGCCAACGGTTGGATCCGATCCTGGCCGCGGCCGAGCATCAGTTGTCGATCGCCGATCCGGCTGCAGTTGATCAGTGGCAGGTGGCGATGCAGACCACCCCCGCGCGCGCGAGGGCGGGGCGGGCGATGGTGCGCGAGTATGCACGGTCGTGGCTGCAAGACGGCATCCAGGATATGGACGAGCGCACGCTCGCCGAGCATTGGGAGGCAGTAAAAGCATTTCTTGCGTCGGAGCTGGTGTATATCTTTTTACGACATCCGGTGAGGACGATTTGGCATGCGCAACGGATCGGACAGGGTGATCAGGCTGCCCCGGGAAGTCATATTCGCGGCGATGCACTGGCATTCATTCGGCGGTGGTATCGAATAGGGCGTAGCGGGCTGGGTGCGGTGTCCAACTCGATGTGGGGAGGGATGCGATATGCCGTCAGTTTCCTGGGATCCCGAAAGCATAGCGAACCGATCAGTTTGCCGGAGGCGGTCCAGGACAAACTGGATGCACTGATCCATACCATCGGTGCCCAATTCGACCCTGGACCCGTCCAGGAGGCGCTGACGCCCTCACCGCAAATCATGATGAGGCTGGATGAGCTGATCGAAGCAATCAATGTCGATTTATGGCCGCACGCACGGAGCCTGAGTCAAGCCGAAGCGCTGATTGACGACTATCTGGATGCTTTGAGCCCGGTCGAGCAGCGCCTGTCGGAACTGACGGCACGCATGATGGCAGTTTCTCGGCAATCGACGCCGGGCAATCTGGATCTCAATGCACTCAGGCTCCAATGGCAACAGCTCAAAGATGAGCGCCGACGCTTGACGGCCGAGATGCAACAAGTCCAGGCGTGGTTGGAGCGTGAGCGAGCCAAAGAAGACGCGATCGTGGATGACGCCGAACCGGCACAGCCAGACCTGGGCGACGACGATGGCGCATGGGAGTTGCCGGATGCCCCCTACAACGCGTTAATCCGCCTGATGGAGGCGGTGCATCATGGGGCCGATATCAACGAAGCGTGCTATGGGCTGATTCATGCGATCGGCCAGTTGGTTTTGCCGTTTCAATTCAAGCCACGCCCGTCGGTTTGGGTGACGGCGATCGACAGACTGTTGAACGAGTTCGTCCACGTGCCACGTGTGTTTCCGAGCGTGCAGAATCCGTCGTGGCATGTGGCGTGTCCGGAAGACGAGGCGCAGGTGCCCGGAACGGCGGTGGCGCTTGGTCAACCGCGGGGGGGTGTGCCGCGATGCCTTGCGCCATTTCCACCGGGTTGGTTCGACTTCCAGATGCCGGGGACCCTGTTGGAAGAGGCCTACAGTGATCGAGTAGGCGGGCCTGGTATCGTGAGAGCGCGCCGTTGGAATACAGAACAATGGGCCAGTCGGCCCGTGCCGATGGAGCGGATGCTCAGGTTGGCCGAGCACGCATGGACCGCATTGGGGCATGCCGCCCCAGCCGCCGGAGCGGACGTTGCGCGTCTGGCTGCCGAATGGTATTCGGCCATGACAGCGCATCTCGACGACGCAACGTCGGCCATTGATCGCACGCTTTACGGCCTGGTATCCCTCCCCGAAAATCAAACGAGCGCGCAGTCCAGTGGCATGCCGGCGCCCACATGGGGGGTCAGCGGCGCACCCGTCCATGGGGCACGAGGCGTCGACTTTGTCAGCAATTTGCAGGTCAATCCAGAGGAGACGCCGATTGCTCGACTTGGCAAAGGGCCGAGCCATGTGGCGCGTTCCGATCAAGGCACATCACAATCGGACTCCGACGAATCGCAATCGGCACCGAGGGACCCCTTGTCTGTCTGGCATCAGCGCTTGAATGACTGGGTGAGCGAGGCCATTGCCAATCAGACAGCGACGCAGTCAAACACCAATTTGCCGGCAACCCTGGCGGCGTATCAGGACGCGGGTTTTACGGTAACCGGCATCCCACGGGGGCAGACAGGGGGCACACGCCAGGACATCGCACGGTTGTCGCTGGAAGAGTTGGCGATTGGACGCCATCTGGGTTACGGCGACCGGTACGATGACATCCAGGTCCGCGAATTTTCTTCCACGATGCTCGAACACTTCGCGGTGCCGGGTTCAACCCAGTATGCGTGGTTGCATCATCTCGCCGGAGATCCCGGCCTCGACAAGGCCACGCTCGGCGACGAGCTGTGTGCCCGTTTGACGCCCATGCTGGTGGGCCGCTTGTACACGGTGCGGCGTGCGATGGACCGCGGTCCGTTGCGATGGGGGGGGAGCTACACCTTCGCCAGTGTGATCAGCGACCCGAGCAAGCCGCGCTACAAGACGCTGCTCGATCGCACGCTGGCCGGTCAGGAACCGATTGCGACCGTGACCCGGGATGGACACCGCCTGATACAGAAGGTGGCTGTCCAGGCGCCGCGCGTGCGCAGCGTGCTGTCGTCAACGCATTGGCTGATCATTGATCTGGCCAGTGGCGATTGTGAAGAGGCGGCCGCGGGCGAAGCGCGTCATGGTTGGCAGTTCACGCCCGTATCCAACAGTGGGGCAGCCTCGTCTTATCTGGGGGCCGTCGCAAGGCAACTGGCGACCCATCTGCTGGCAAGCGATGCCATCGAGGCGCAACGCTTGATTCGGCATTGGCTCAGCGCACCCGAGTCGGTCGCGCGCGACGAGGACGCGGTGCAGATGACGGTGTCCTCGGGCGACGGCCGCAACGACGCGTTGAGTTTTGCGCGAGAAGACATCCAGCTGGGTTGGCCGCAAGTCGAACTCGAGCGGGCGGGATACCACGCGCAGGCGCCCTCGAGCGGCACGAGCGCCATGAATTCGACCCTGCTCTTGAGCGAACTGCGGCATGCGCTGGCACACACCGGCTCCATGTCCTCCGAGTCGCTGGTGTCGCTGGAGTCGCTGACGGGGCTCACGGCGATGCTCACGTATCGGTTGCTCGCGCACGTACGCGAACAGCTCAAGCCCGACGAAACCGATTTTGCGCAGGCGATTGATCAGATCCTCCGTGGATCGGCTTTCCCACGGCTGGTCAGCGCGCAATCCGGTTGGCTCGATGATCGGCTGATCGTCGAGACGAGCGAGCCGGCGTTTTACGAGGTCGATCTGATGCATGGCACGTACCATCGGCTGTCGTTTGAATCCGCCGAACGGGCCACCATGCCGACTGCCCAAACCGCGAATCTGACACCCGATCAAGCCGCTCATCTGGACAAAATGCAGCTGTTCGCCCGCAGTCTGCTGGTTAATGCATGGGGCTCGGCCAGCGCGCAGCAGCACTGGCAGGCGCAGATCGCCAGGACCGCATGGTCGCAGTTCGCGGCACAACCCTACGTGCCCGCGGGGGCGGATTTTACGCTGGACGACAAGGACCTCGGGGCGCAGATTCACGCATTGCGGACGTCACCGGATTTTCTCATCGGCTATGCCGACGCGTTTGGCAAGCGCGCGACGGATTCGAACAGGCCTGAACCCACCACTGACAGCATGATCTTTGAGCGTGTCAGAACCTGGGAAAAGAATACGTTCAGAAGGGGGCATCGCTCGCCCGCGCATCTGAATAGTGCCTATCGTGCGCGATGCGAGGATCTGCTTGTCAGGATCAGGGCGCTGAAGCAGCAGGCAGGGGCCTCCGCACCCACCAGCGCGCCTGACTTGCCGTGGTTGACGTTGGAGTTGGCCGCCACGCAGCAGCGATGGGAGGAGAGCCGCGAGTTACATGCGATGGTGCTCAGTGTCGCGCAAGAGCAGCACACGCTCAATCCTACCGCGCTGACGACGATCGATGTTCCGCGTGCGCAACGCCGTGCGGTGCGGCAGATGCTGCGCGCGATGGGGCTGGCCGTTGATCGCTTGTCAAACGAACAACTGGATGTGCTGGTCGAGGCCGCTCACGCGACGGCGACCACGCAGCCCCACACGCAGCCCGTCACGCAGCCCGAAGTCCAGGCCAACACACAAACCATGCAAACGCTGGCAGCCGGCCATTATTTCCTCGCCTGGCAACGTCTGGGCGGTCGAAATATCGCGACCGGCGAGTCCCTTGCCACCTGGATCGACCGACTGTGGGACAGTTCGTTTTTCACGCGAGACGACGACCAGGGGCCATTTGATAACTATCGCCTCTATCGCGTCGTGCAGAAGGTCCAGCAGGCACGCAGTGAGCCGACCCCCGTGGCGTTGCCCAATCTGGCGCAGCAAGTGCAGCTGCGGCAGTCTCCCGACGAGAGCTTCAACACGTGGTTGCATGCCGCGTTCGAGCGCTTCGGCTTGCGCTACGCCGATTATCAGGACCGGCCGGTCAATGTGACGGCGGGGGCGACCCGTTTGTTCGCAACGCTCGGCAACCTCAAGGCGGCGGTGAATTACCTGGTGCGCAAGTTCAAGCCGGAGTTGCTTTGGACCCGGAAAGCCTACAGCATCAAGGAGGTTGCGCAGGGGCTCGACAAGCGCGATACCAAGCGTGATGACGGCGCGTTGGCCACGTTGTCGATCGAGCGGGAATGGCCGTCCGAATTCAGTGCAGGCCTGATCGAGGCGCTGACCTCGGGGCGCATGATGACGGATGTGAGCGAGAAGCTCTCGGCCGACTGGACGCGTCTGGGCACGAAAATCAATGGTGCTTTGAACAGCGTGGTGCGGGGCCGGCTTGCCCAGCAGGGGCTTTCGCCCAGCGGGGCGACCGTGTCGGCCGAGCAAGTCCAGTATCGCGGCAAAACCCTGGCCGGCGTGTTCGCGGTTCGATCCGGCGCGCATCGATTGATTTTTTCGCTGTTCGACTCGCGTGTGCTGCGCTTCCCGCTGGACTGGAGCGGTGCGTTGGCCAACATTGCCGATACCCGGCAACTGGATGAACTCGTGCGCTCGGCGCTCACGTCGTCCGATCGCTCGGCGCTTGAAGCCGAGCCGTCGAATTGGTCAGGAAAAGCGGGCCAGGCCGCGCTTGACCACCAGCATGGACTCGATGCGCTGAACGCCTATGACGCCGGCCAGGCGTTGCCGACCGAGGCCACACGGCATCTGCACTATGAGGCCGACGTGTTCAAGTTCGTTGCGCAGTCCGACATCGTGCCCACGCTGATGCAGGACCTGCACGGTCATCGCATGTCGGATCTGGACGCAGCCAGCTATTCACGTCAGGAACAATTGCTGGACATGGGTCTGGACGCCATTGACCGTGTCGGTCAGGCGGCGTCGTATTCCGGCTCGAAGCTGGTGAGAGCCATCGACTGGTTGCTGGATCTGGCCGAACTCTCGATGATCGGCGTGCAGCATGTCAGTGCCGAGCGTTCGGAAGAAGACGAGAATGTCCTGGCCGCGTATCTGATGGGGCGCGCCTCGGCGATGGGTCTGGGGGCGTATGCGCGTGCGTCAATGCATTCGCGTTTTGCGCTCAAGGCCCGGGAGTTGCTCACCCAGCAGCGCCCGGCAAACGATGACGCGATCCGGCAATGGCTCACGCCTGACGCCAATCAGGCCCAGCCTGTGGCGGCGTCAGACACATCGCCCGTGCGCAAACCGTTCAAGCCGCTCTCGCCGCTGAAACAGGATGGCACGGTGCTGCAACGTCTGCTTGCGACCTGCGCGCAGGCGCGACGCAAGCGCGAACCGGGCGGAACCAGCCTGTGTAAGCCCAAGCGTCTTGCGCGCGACGAGGTGCGTCAACTGGCTCAGGAAAACGCTTGGGACGATGAGGTACTGGCGTCGATCGGGGACCTGTATGTCGCCACGATCGCGAACGCGCGTGGCGAGGTCGAGCGCGTCGTGTATTACAAGGAAGGGGGGCAAGCCTATCGGGTGGATCAAGGCAATGCCCTCCTCTATGGCTACCAGCATGAGTATGACTATGCGGCGCTCGGGCATTGGAAATCCAAGCCTGACGGCGACGAGTTTGTCGACATCGATGACATCGACGTCGACGGCGCAGGCCACTCGCCAGACGAGCAGCTGACGCCGATCGAGCTGGGGATCAAGGGCGGCGACTTTATGGATCCGCTCAAGGTGCGGTATGGCCGCGACGGCAAGCTCAAACTGATCGCCGGGCGCCGTCGCTACGAAGTGGCCCGAAAACTGGGATTGACCCAGGTGCCCATTACACGTGTCGACGCGGATCCGGGCGCGGCGAACCGGCCGCTGCCGGACACCGAACGGGTATCGAGCCTCACGCCTTGGCAATGGGCGCAGCAGGCATGGGATGCACTCGCCCGGATTCCGGAGATCAGTCGCAATGCGCGGCTGCAGGCCGCGTTTTCGCGCGTGCATACGGATACGCCGGGACCGGGGCCGACCCCGCTGCAGAGCCTGTTCGAGTCACCCGTGCCCGAAGCACAACGGGGTGCGCTCGGGCTGCGCAAGCCCGCCGAGGTGCGGCGCGATCTGGGCGTGTGGGCCTGGCGCGTGGAGCCGATCCTCGAGAAACTGTCCGAGGCCAACCTCGCGCGTGCCTCGCAACTGACGCCGGCCATGCAGCGCGGCTATCTTGCCGATCTGTCGGAGTCCATTGAGCGGGCGCTACAGGCGGCCGGGCAGGCATGGATTTGCCCGCGATCGTATATCGACGGGCTGGTCAAGTGGAAAATCGAGGTCGAAGTCCGTCTGGCGCAACGCGAGGCGCCGCCGGATGCGTCGAGTTTTCGGGGGTCATCGCAAGCCAATCCCACCACCTTCTGGAGCGTGCAGGAAATCATGCGCTATCCGGATTCGCGGCGTCTTTTCGAAAAACTGGTGTTCCAGGTCAGCACGATTCACGCGAGCCGTGCCCAGCAGGCCGACTATCAGCGTGGCATGACCAGCGCGACGGTGCCGGTGCCCGGCTGGCAGCCCAAGATGTCGGAACTGGAAATCATGAATTTGTATGTGTTGAAGAGCCAAGCGGGTTCGTTGGTGCCAGCGGATCAGTTAGGGGCGCTCTACACGAAGCTCGTCGAGCAACGCGAGCGTCAATTGGCATCGGCTCGTGAGGTCCTGTCCAAAGGCAGTGCGGGCTGGCATCCGTCTGCGGTCCCGCTCGATGCCAGCGGTCAGATCTACACCGAGCCCGCGGCGTTGGCGATGGCCGTCGCATTGCAAGCGGGACATGGGCTCAATCTGATCAATCGCCTGCCGTCGGCGGGGAGTACGAATGAGCTGACCGACCAGTTGAAGACTTTGGGGTTCACCTTTGTTGCCTTCCAGAAGATACCGTTGGAGATTCGTCGGCATCTGATTCCGCAGATTCCAAGGGTTCCGATGTCGTTGCATACGGCGACGCGCCATCTCACGCAATGGCGGGTTCCGGCATTTTTCCTCGCCCGCCATCAGGATTCCACGGTCCTGGTGGGTGTGCAGCCCACGCCGTCCACCGCGACGGTGCTCGGTACGCGCACGTACTATCTCTACGATCCGGCAGTGGGTCTCGCGGTCTTCACGTCAGCCGAGGCATTTGAGACGGCATGGGCGCGCATCATGCAGCCGAAGCGGAAAATATTGCGTAGCCAAAAACGCAATCTCAGCGCAAGTACGCCGATCCAGCTATATATGGTGGATGTCGAGCGCGCGGGCGAGATCCCATTGCCGGGGCAGTCGAAGCTGCTCAAGGACCTGAGTCAGCCCCGAGCCGGAGAGCCGGCCGCTGATTCGCTTCTTAATCGTGCGGATAATTCGCGCAAGGTACCCCCGCCCGCGGCGACGCATAAGAAAGCCGTGCGCGTATCCGACTCCCAACAGGCATTCAACACCTATACGAAATTGTTCCAATCGATTCGTATCGACCTGGGGCACTCGTATTTGTGGACCTCGTCCAAGGGGGGAGGCGCCTCGACGTTGCTGCTGAGCGCGCACGGGTTCTACACCGAACTCGAAACCATGGACGTCACGCAAGGGATGATTCATGCCTTTCCAGCTGCCCATGAGGCGATTCTGGCCGAAGGAACGAGGGAAATTTTCCGGAACAAATACAAGCCCTTCATCGAGGCGAGCACGCAGGGCGTGCGCATCACAGGCAGACCGCACCTTCCGTTGCAAGGCGAGGATATAGGAGACACTTGGGGCGCAGGATGGCTGCTCGACTTCCGTCCCACGCCTACCACACAGGCGGAACTGGATGCGCTGGAAAAGGAGCACGTCAATCTGGCCAGAAGCCTGAAAGGCCGGGCGCTCGAGAACTACGACGCCATGAGGGCGGCATTTGGCGATTACATCCACACCGGGTCTCATGAACCGGGAAAGGTGGCCGACTATCGCCACACAAAGTACGAAAAGGACACGGACGATCTGCTCGACGACTTGCTTGACGAGAATCGCGTAAGGGCCAGGTTCAGCCATGCCGATCGTCCCCCCACGGATCTCGTGGTACCGAAATTCGATCGTCCCGTTCTCGGGCCGCCGGTCGTACAGGGCCTGGATCGGGAGCAGGCATGGCAGGTGTTGCAACGTCATTGGACCCTGGTGTCGCAGGGGTATCCGCTCACCTCCGATATCCTGAACGATGTGGCGCGATCGGGGCTACGGTACAAGACGTTTGAATTGCATACCTGTCGTGCGAGCTATTTAGAAAATCTGTCATTGCAGGAGCTCGGGCAACAGCTCAAGGTGCATGAACATAAAACTCAACCGGTCGTCATGCACCGCCCCAAGCGTTCGACTTCGGGTCGCGTGCGTTATCTTGCCGTGATCGGCATTCAAGGGGAGATAGGCGAGAACGGGCAAGTCCAGAACTTGATGCGGCAAGTGCAGGATGTATTTTTCTGGCAAGAACGCGATCCTGCGAACGACACGCCCGCATCAGGAGATGCAACATGACACGCCTGCTCGGTTTGGCGGGGCGGCGCATACGTGGTCAGGCCTGCAAAACACTGCCGAGGCTGATGTAGCAAAGGGTTGAGCGGAATTTGGGAGCTGCAGAACTCCCAGAACGAATATCGATCTGAATCGAAACCTGGGAGTTTGAGGACGCCGAGATGACCGACGATTTCTTCCGTAGTCGCCTGGATGCGATGATCGATTTGCGTCACCCGCTCGCGGTACTTGCGACGCGACTGCCCTGGGCGCAGATTGAAGCCACGCTCACGCCGCTGTTTGCGCGACGTGAGCGGGAAGGCATCGCGACGGAAGTGATCGATCTGTTCGGACCGACACCGAAGCTCGCGGGTGCGGGAGTCAGTGGGGCGGGCCGCCCCCGGCTGTCGATCCGGTTGATGGCGGGGTTGCTCTACCTGAAGCACGCGTTCAACGAGAGCGACGAGTCGGTATGTGAGCGCTGGGCCGAGAACAACTACTGGCAGTACTTCTGCGGCGAGGACTATTTCCAGCCGCGCCTGCCGTGCGATCCGACCAATCTGGTGCGGTTCCGGCAGGCGCTCGGCGAATCGGGCGTCGAGGAGCTGCTGGCGACGACGATCGCAGTTGTGGTGGACATGAAGGCGGTGAGCTCGGACGAGTTCAAGCGCGTGATCGTCGACACGACGGTCCAGGAGAAGGCGATTGCGTTCCCGACCGACAGTCGACTGCTCGAGCTCGCGCGCGCGAAGCTGGTGAAGCTCGCTCAGCGCGCCGGACTGACGCTGAAGCAGACCTACGAACGCGAAGGCAAGCAACTGCGCCGCCGCGCCGGCGGCTACGCCCACGCGAAGCAGTACAGGCGACTGCGCCGTGTCCTCAAGCGGCAACGCACGGTGCTCGGTCGACTGCTGCGCGACATTGAGCGCAAGCTGGCCGCGGCGGCCGACTCGTATCGAGCGACGCTGACGGTCTGGCTTGGGCGGGCCTGGCGGGTCTGCCGACAACGGCCGAAGGACAAGGGCAAGCTGTACGCCCTTCATGCACCGGAGGTCGAGTGCGTCGCCAAGGGCAAAGCCCGGCAGCCGTACGAGTTCGGCGTAAAGGCCAGCCTGGCGATCACCGAAAAGAGCGGACTGATCGTGGGCGCGCGCACGTTCCCCGGCAACCCGTACGACGGCCATACGCTGGCCGAGCAGCTCGAGCAGACGCGAATCCTGCTGGAAAACGTGCCGGGCGAACCGAAGCCGACGACCGTGCTCGCCGACTTGGGCTATCGCGGTGTTGATGCAGCCATCGTGCCGACGCAGCTGATCCACCGTGGCAAGTACAAGACGCTGAGCGCGCAGCAACGCAAGTGGCTCAAGCGCCGACAAGCGGTCGAGCCGGTGATCGGGCACGTCAAACAGGATCACGGGCTGCGGCGCTGCTGGCTGCAGGGGGCGACCGGCGATGCGTTGCACGTGGTGCTGTGCGCGACGGGCTTCAACCTGCGATGGCTGCTGCGCGCGATTGCCCGGCTGGGCATCAAACCCTTCTTGCGACGCTGGGCTCTCTGCGTCCGAAACCAGATCTGTGCGGTTATCTCCTTTGCTGTTGCGGTTGCAACCGGCGGGGCGTGGCTTCGGACGCACATCGCGTCGTGTTCCCGGAAGTGGATCATTGGACATCGAAGTCAATCATGGTCCGCTATTGCGCGCGTCTGGCCGCGATGACGAATTCTGCAGGCCTGACTACGTGCGCGCCCGATCTGCTTTGCGCTGTCGAGCAGATCGGGCGAAGTGAGCGAAACCAAAGCTGACGTAGGCGGGATCGGGTACCGGAGGCCTGCGCCAATTTCGAGCGCATCAGAGGTGAACCATGCAACGTAACCCGCCGTGTCGTGCATGCAAAGGTGTCCAGCGCTGTGGTGATCGGCCTGCCGATGGGAGGCGATTTGCTCGATGCACGGATGACTTGCACGCAGGCGCGAGTGCGCCCGGGCGGCGACAGGTGACATGGGCTCGGTATCATCATCGTGTGATACCGGTTGATATTGATCGGATTCCTAATAATAATGGAATCCGAGGGGAGCTTGCGATGGATCAATGACTGTCACGGCGTGACGTCACCGGCGGGTGCAGTCGCCCGCAGTGCGGCACTGTCGTGGGGCGAATGGGAGTCGGAAGGTCGATTGATTCTTTCTACTCCACTCAAACTGAGACATATCTGCCTCGGTTCGTTCGTACCGTCGTTCACAGTATGAATGCAGTGTGTGGTTTGCGGATATGGGCGTTGATCGCAAATGCCTTGCCACAAGGAGCGACCCACGTTGCCCGCGCGGAGGATTCGCGACGCGGGCGCCGTGGACGCAGCGTGGGGTGCCGCTCGTTCGTGCATCGCGACTGCGAAGGACGGGTAACGCAGCGCATCGATCTGTTCGTGCCGACCGTCCGACGCATGCGTGAGACTCGGTGGCAAAGGTTTCATCGCGAAAGGCGTTCGCCGAAAGCAGTACAAGATCACCAGGTGCAACTTTCGCGTCGCGACCATGGTGATCCTGTCAAACGTGCTGCGGCGTCATGCAAACTGGAGGAATCAGAAAGAGGGCATCCGATCGAAGCAGAGGTGCTCAAGAGCCTGTAGCAGGACCGGTGCGGACACATCAATTGACTGGGCGCTTGCCTGTTGGACCGGCTGCACTCCGTCTTTTCGGTCGACCCGGTCATCGAATTTTTTAACAGCGGTGGCGATCGAGATTCGGTGGATTTCTTTGCGAACGCCGATCAAAGCTCGATCGTACTTTTCTCATCAGCCGCGCTTGTCACGAGTTCATCATGAATAATGCAAACCAGGATCTGTTCGTTTTTACGGATACCAATGAAACACCCCGCGTACCTGGGCGACGGGCACGGATCAATCTGGAGCGATTGGGTGCGGCCTTCCCGGGGGCGAATCGCACGCCTGTTTCCAGCGGACTGCAATTGAACCTTGACGATGAGGTGACGGTGTATCTATCCACCGTCCGGATTCGCCCGGGGCCGCAATCGGGCAGCTGGGCGTGGCACGGGCAACTTGCCGGCAACCCGGCCATCTATGGTCATCTGGCCGTGACCGGGCTGGACGGCGGCGAAGGCGAGATGGCTATTTCGGGCAGTGTGCACGTCGAAGAGCGCGCTTACGTATTTGAGAGCACGGGCACGGGTGCAGAGGTCAGCATCGCTGCGATGGGCTTGCTCGAGCCCGCGGCATGCGAGCTCGTTCATGCCTTGGGCGCGCCCCTGACGGCGCCTCACACGCCTTCGGCTCGACTGGCAGAGAGGGCCGCGGCCGGTGAGGGTACGGCGCCGGCTGCCATTCACCTTCTGGCCGTCTATGGGACGGCCTTGGCCGAGCGCTACCCGGGTGGCCTGGCGGCGCTGACGGCCAAGGTCGCGCATTGGGTGGAAGTGGGTAATACCACCTTGGCCAATAGCGGTGTGCGCGCCGTCCTCAGCTTCGATATGGCGGAGGCGAATCTGCTGACGGAACAGAAGGTTCGCCGTTTGTTGCGCAACGAGATCGGGAAAACCGAGGGCAGCGGGCATCCCTATCAGCCGTCGGGGGCCGCCGCCCTGCAAGTGTCCGCGTTGCGTGATCAGTTCAAGGCCGACCTGGTGGTTGGGCTCGCCGAACAGGCGGAGTCCGACGGGGCGAGCGGCGTGATTCTGGGCGTTTCAAATATGGTCGCCCGAACCCCGCGTGACGATCGGTCCACGCTGCCGTATGCGGTTTGTACGGTTGCACTGACGAACCCGATCAAACGGGTTCCGGTGCCGGATTACGCGTTGATTCACGAACTGGGCCACCTGATGGGGCTGCAGCATGATGCGGCGTCAACCGAGGGGCGGGATGTCGATCAGGACGCGCAATTCGATTATGCGCGGGGGTACATTCCGCACGACCGGTCGTTTGTCACGACGATGGGATATGACCGTGCGGGCGTGGGGCCGCATATCCCGTATTTTTCGACACCCGAGCGTCAATGGAAGGGCGTCGCGGTGGGGGCGCCGATCGGTAGCGCTGACGAGGCCGACGCCGTGACATTGCTGCAGGTGACGACAGCTGCCGTGTCACGTTACCGCAGTCACCGGGATGGCGCGGCACGCTATGCCGTCGAGAGCAAGGTCGTTCCGGAACTGGGGGGGTATGTCATCGTTGAACCCGGTGGCTTGCATGAGCCGGGCGCGCGGGTGCGCGTGCGCGTCGTACCGCGTGGGGGTTTTACCTTCCAGCGTGTATTGGTCAACGGACAGGTATTGGAGACAGCCGATTCGGAAGTGACGATCACGGACAACACAACGATTGTGGCTGAATTCGACGTCGGCGCGAATGAGTTTCCGGTGACGACCGAGGTCAAGTCAGCGGACGGCCAACCGAACCAGGCAACGCTGACGATTACGCCCTGGCAACCGCGTTACTTGTCGGGCACGGACATCGAGGTCGATCTGAGTGTGGCGTCGGACGAGGTTGCGTTCACCGGATGGGAGATCGATGGTCATGCCGAGTGGAACGCCCTGAATGCGGGGGAAAAGGCCAAACTGTTTTTGCGCGTTGAGCAGTCTCACCATATCGTAGGCAAGGTGGCCAAGCGGGATTGTCTGGTCGATATTTCCGGTTCACCGGCCACGCTGGGTACGGTATCGTTGATTCCCGACAAGACGATGCCGGACGATTTCATGCCGTTTTTTCACTACGGTGTGCCGGCTGGGCGAATCCTGACTTTCCGCGCCGATGCCTATGAGGATGCGCCTTTCGAGCGCTGGCAAATCGATGCGGGCACAATCGTGCGCGAATATCAGTCCGGCGATTCATCGTTTGTGGATGTGCGCATCGAGCGATCCGGATCGGTCATGGCCTGCTTCAGTTCCGGCGAACCGCTGGTCGAGGTGAGCACGACCATTCAACCGCCGCGACCACATGGTCCGGCGATGGTGAATGTGACGCCGACGAAGCCGCAGGATGCGGCGCCGGGTTATTGGTACCCGCGTGGCACGGCCGTGACGTTGGGTCTGTATTGGTGGGATGAACACGCCAGCACCCAATATTCCGTGACCTGGCAGGTCGAGGAAGGCGGCACGGTACGAACCTATCACCAGGAATCGGTCCCGCTCGTTGTGAACAGCACCACCCAGGTGGATGTCACGTTGACACCGAAGGCGGGCGCGGTGGAGTGAGATTGAGCGCGGGTGACGGACGGTGGAGATCCGTCGCCCGCGAGGTCACGACCATCAGTATGGGGCGAGGTCGTATGCGAGCCATCGACCCGCCCTTTAGCGTTGGACAGTGGTGTGTGTGATGGGGGGAATCGCGGTGCCGGGTAACCGGAAGTAGGTAGTGGTCTATGGGAGCGCAACATCAATACCATGGCAACGTGGGTTCGAGAGCTAATGTCGGAAGTGGTGTACGGCGGTGTGGAGCGGAATCGGCGGGAGGCGGTGGCGATTGCAGGAGAATGTTGCTTTCCAAGGTAACGAACCCAGCAACCAATCCACCACCATGGCGAAACGTAATCGGGAAGCGAACGACAGTCAAGCAACGGAAACAGAATTCAAGGGGCCCGTCGGCCTGGACGAGTTGATCCAGCAAGGCGCGCGGCAGATTATCCAGCAAGCGATCGAGGCGGAATTGAAGGCATTGCTCGAGCAATATTCGAACGTGAAGACGCTGGACGGCCGGCGGGCGATCGTGCGCAACGGCTATCTGCCTGAGCGAGACGTTGTCACGGCAATCGGACCGGTAACGGTCCAGGTGCCGAAGGTCCGCGATCGCTCGGGCTCGGGGGTAAAGTTCAACTCGGAGATCGTGCCGCCCTACGTGCGCAAGTCGCCGCGTGTGTCGTCGGCGCTGCCGTGGCTGTATCTGCGCGGCGTCTCGACCGGCGACATGAGCGAAGCGCTCAGCGTATTGCTCGGCGACCAGGCGAAAGGCCTGTCGGCAAATACCGTCATTCGTCTCAAAGCGATCTGGGCGGACGAATTCGCGCAATGGAACAATCGGGACTTGTCGGCGGCCCGCTGGGTCTACTGGTGGGCCGACGGCATTCATACTGGGGCGCGCAGCGAGGATTCCGACGGGCAATGTCTGCTGGTGATCATCGGCGTGAAGCCAGACGGCAGCAAGGAACGCGTCGCGCTCGCCGACGGCTACCGCGAGTCGAAGGATTCGTGGGTCGAGCTACTGCTCGATCTGAAGGCTCGCGGTCTACAAGCCGGCCCACTGCTAGCCGTCGGCGACGGCGCGATGGGCTTGTGGGCGGCACTCGAGGAAGTGTTCCCGCAGACGCGGCACCAGCGCTGCTGGTTTCACAAGATCGGCAACGTGCTCAACGCGTTGCCGAAGTCGCAGCAGGGCAAGGCCAAGGCCGCGCTCGCGGAGATCTGGAACGCCGCGACGCGCGCCGATGCGATCGTCGCCTACGATCAGTTCGTCGCGACCTATACGGCCAAATATCCGAAAGCTGTCGAGAAGGTCACGAAGGATCGCGACGAGCTGCTCGCGTTTTACGACTTCCCGGCCGAGCACTGGCAGCATGTGCGCACGACGAATCCGATCGAGTCGACCTTCGCGACGGTCCGCCACCGCACGACCCGCACGCGAAACTGTCTGTCGCGCGCGACCTTCCTCGGCATGGCCTTCAAGCTCATCGAAGCAGCAGAGGAATCATGGCGCCGCATTCGCGGTGTCGACAAAATCGAACAGATCTTGAACGGCGTGCCCTTCAAGGACGGAACACCGGTGACCGAGAGCACACCGGCTCCTGCTCAACCGCTTGCCGCTTGATCATGCTGCTCGACTGTCGTACACCACATTTGACATTAGCTCGGGTTCGAACAGTCAGGGAGATGAAAGTGGCGATTGTGCCCATTGGGGCTACGAACAAGGCGTTCAAAAAAAGAGGGTTATCCGTGCGGCGATGTCGCTTGACGCCGTCACGCGATCGGTATCGACCATACACGGTGGCTGTTCCGATCCCTGAGATGGATGACCCCTCACGCAAGTAAGCGGCCTCTGGGGGATTTTTTGCAGTCGTCGTCTCGCCACTCAGCGGATGAGGTCAGTCTTCACACGGCACCATTCCCGCGAATGGTTTGTGGAGGCTAGACGGGGCGAAGGCATGCTGACGCAGCCGCGCGAATGAGGCCACGGGCCGAGGCAACACGTCGTTGTCAACCAGTTGACCAATGAATATTCAAGCATGTGGGGACGGGAGCGACCATGAGTGACTACGAACTGGATCCATCGACCGAGCGTGCGAGTGATGAAAGCCACGAGCGCCGGCGGCAACGAAAAAGGCGGTCGAAAAATCGTTCGCGGCCTGGCGGGGACGCAACGCGTCGCGTCCCCCGCGAGGCCATGCACGCAATAGCCGCCGCAGTCGATGCGCCGTTCGAGGGCATTACGGTCACGCAACGTGCGCCCACCCCGCGCGATCGGTTCATTGACTGGCTGGACACCCTTCATGCCCGAGTGGGGGCGATGACCGACTGGTCTTCCGGTCATGCGACCGCACGGCCGGATGCCGCGCCCCAATCAACGGGATCGTCGGAGGCTGTCGAGGCGACACCGCTGTCCTTGCAGCAAGTCTTGCGACAGTGTCTGGAAGGGCTGATCCGAGGCGTGGCGGAACAACTGGTGTCGGCGATCACCAAGACGCTTCCGCTCACGCCGGCCATCATGCAGGTCTATCAGGATCGCGATGTCGCGCTGGCCGCGCGATTGCGCACGGTTGGCCAGGCGCTCGACGAGACGAGCGCCGGGACGCGCTCGACGGTCATGACGGTGGTCGGCCCCGTCGCGAACTGGCTTCGCGTGATGGCAGACGCCGTTGACGGACTGGGGCGCGTGTCCGAGGCCAGTGACACACTCGATCAGGTGCTCGCGGTGATACACACCACGCAAACCCTGTTGAGCCATGAGGCGGTTCGCGATGCGTTGCCAGCCGATCAGTACCAGCGTCTTGAGCAGGGATTGAATCCGCTCGCCTTGACGGTGCAGCGCATGCATCACCTTTGGGACCAGTCATGGGAAGCGCGATTGCGGGACGTGGCGCAGTGGGACGATGTGCCAGAGCCGATGCGCGCGACGGCCGAACTCGTGGCGCGTCTGATGGAGGTGTTTCCTGCGCTGACGGGCGCCTCGGATGGGGCGTCATCGGATGCGATGGCGCGTACTCAAGCCGGCCTGGTCGGCGCCCAGGCCATCGTCGATTATCTGGCACACGTGAGCGGTGCCGATCACGAGGCGCTCGCCACGGCACGCGAGCTGCTGGCCGCGCTGCCGGGGACGCTGGAGCTGCTGCAAGCGCAAGATGATGCGTTTGAGATTGCCGCGCGCGTGATCGAGCACTGGCAGGCCATGGGTGTATCAGGCGGGGGGCTGGCGTCCCTGGGCGTACGTGGACTGGCGGATGTGCCGGCGATCTTGCGCCTGGCCCAGCGGCTGGTGCAGCACTCGCGTGATCCGGACGGAACATGGATGGACATGCTGTTCGAGCTTGCCCGCGACACATGGGTGCAGCAGCAATTGCCGGGTATGGCAGCACTGAGTGTGCGTCGGGCTGAGTTCGAGCAAGCCGCCGCCGAATGGCAGGACCGCTCGAATCCCCGTTCGTTGATGACGGGGATCGTGAAGATGTTGCTCGTGGTGTCGGAGCTCGCCGCGTCGCTCACCACGGCGGTGCCGGGAGGCGACGCGGAATGGCGGGTGTTGGCGACCTTGCGTCGCGCGCTTGGCCTGATCGAATCCGGCACGGATGCGCGCGCATGGGGCGAGGCGCTAACCCGTGTAGTGCCTGCCGACGACAGCGGCACCCTGGTACCCGAGCTCGCGTCGATGCTCGGCGAAATGACGCGCGTGCTGACGACCCAGGCAGACGATGGCGGCGGCCGTGGCGGGGCGGCTTTGGCGATGCTGGGCGTGATGCACAAGAACGCGTGGCTGCGAGCGCATCTGCCACAAACGTTTGCCACGCTGGATACCCTGATGCGTGCCACCGAGCTGCCCCAGATATGGCGCGAATCGGCGGAATCGGCGGAATCCGAGGGCGTGCAGGGGGCGCTGACGAGGGCGCACGCGGTACTCGAGTGGCTATCGCGCACCGTCCAGCACGGTCAACAGCTGGCGCAGGGGCAGCAGTGGGAGTCGCTTGCCGAGCGTTTGACGGATCTGCAGACGCTGCTGGGTGGTGTCACGCGGGCAGGCGCCTACCTGAGTCGGGTCGACGAGATGCGGCGCGCCTCGGATTGGTCGGTTCGACTCGTCCACGCCAAGCGCCTGGCGACCGACTTGCTGCGCGATCCTGCCGCCCGTTACGTGTCGGACTGGGCAGGGCACGGCCAAACGGTGCAATGGGCGCAACGCTGGCTTGAATGGAGTGTGCAGCTCTGGGCCTTTCCGTTGGACGCGCCGATCCATCGTCAGCTGGATGTGGCAATCCGGATCGTCGATCAGATGCCGCTTGGCGAGCAAGGGCACGCGTGGTTCGGCCCGCTCAAAGCGTACCGCGAGCAGCTTCAGCATGGTCTGCGCTTGCTCATGGCCGCAAGCGAATTCGGACAGGGGGGGATGGCGAGCCTGTCCGTGTCACGGGATGTGCTGGGACGCTATCTGACGTGGGACAGTGCACTGAAGTCCGCGCCCTGGGTGGCCGGATATTGGGGCGCGCCGTATGCGGCGGCCACGCTCTCCGCGCTCAACGTGTCACGCGATGTCTATCGGCAGGCCCAGGCATTATTGCCCGAGAACGCGAGCCTGGCGCAAAAAAGCGCGGCATACGCGTCGCTGATCATGCCCAGTCTGCCCGAGCAGATTCCAGGCTACGTGGCGCAGCCGCTGCGGTTTCTGGCCACCTGGACGCGCGTGACGCTCTCGGCGCCCGCCCGCACCGGATGGCTCGATACCCTGACACAGACGGCCCATGAGGAGGGCGGGCTCGCCGGCACGATCGTCAAACTGTGGATGGTGGTCCAGGTGGTTCATGGGCTGGGCACCGACGATCCCGAGCGTGTGGCGCAGAAACTGCGTGAGCTGAGCAAGCGGGTCGTCGGGGCGCACGGCACGGGCCTTGCTGAAGCGCTGGTGACGCTCGCTCCGGCGGGGATTGCGCTGTACCGTGCGTTGCCACCGGATGCGGCGCAATTGAGCTGGACGGCATGGCTCGCGAGGGTGGTCGAGATTGTGCGCGCGAGCGAGGCGCCTGCCTTGAAGCATCTGCGTGTCCAGGTGGCGCACTGGAGTGAGCAGCGCATCGGTGAGGCCGTGGCGGAACTGTTTGAGCGAGTCAGTCCGTCGATCGCCAACTGGGTCGAGTCTGCGGATCCCTTGGCCGACTGGTCATCGTTATCGCATGCCGGCGAGTGGATGGGGCCGCTGGCAAGCGCGCTCGGCGCAGGGTATATGGGGTATCACGCGTGGCGACGCGGCAATCACCTGATTGCAGGCCTGGCTGCCCTGATTGCATCGGGCAGCCTGGTTTCCGGTGCCTATGGGATGGCCATTCGAAGCAAGCGCGACGCGCCTGCTCCATCTGCCTGGGAGAAAGAGAAGCAGGCTCGGGCCAGGACCGCACTCGAGGCCTACATCGCCTCGCGCCCTGCCGACGAAGTGACGGCTCTCACCGAAGCACACCTGTTCAAGGTGACGGGTATTCGGCGCGATGATTCATCGAATGCACGACAGGCACTTGGCCAATACGGGCTGGCGGACCTGATCGATCGTGTCGGTCGCTTCGGCAAAGACTATCGGGATATTCAGGTCGAGGGGCTACCCGACGCATTACGCGAAAAATTGGACATGCCGGTCGAGCAGCAATATCACTGGCTGCGTGACCAGGCCGGGAAGCCCGGCAAACAGGCCATTGAACGTGACGCATTGAACGAGCGGATGTATCGAATCCTGGTCGCGCATCTCACGCTGCTGCAGGAGAAACTCCCCCACGACACGTCCATTACATCGCATGCGAGAGATTTTTATCTTAAGGCGATCACCAATGCCCTGGCGGGTCACTGCCCGGTGGCGACGGTAGTCGTCGGCGACGAGCCAAGCGCGCGCTATCTCTGTCTTAAAGCGTTCAGTCCGACTGTATTCTTTATCGATCTGACGTCCAGCCTCCGGGCGCCCGTCATGAACCTTCGCCCGTCATGGCGCGAGCAGGCCGAGTATGATCGGACGAGCGAGACGGCTTTAGATAAAACGCCACTTTATCGTGCAGCCACCCAACTCATCACGAATCTGCTGGAAAGTGACGAGGCGCGCGCTCAGCAATTGATTCGATCGCTGCTCGACGCCGACATCGGAATCGACGCGGACACAGCGCCTGTCAACGTATTGGCAATATTGGGGGGGACGCCGGCCGTTGAGGAAACCCATGCCTTTGCGCGGGAAGAGATTGCGCTGGGGGTACACGAGGTCGCGCTGGCCCGGATGGGTTATCAGGACATTCGAATCGATGACACGTCTCATGATGCCCCGCTACCTGCGCGTGCACTGTTCAACGAGTTCGTGGCCGAATTACGCAATCGCCCGCTTATCCCGTATTCCGAGGCAGATCGTGTGACGGCCATGCTCGCGACGGTGCTTTATCGCGAGTTGGCCGGGATCCGCCAGCAGGTGGCCAGTGCGGCGGCCAATGAACAGGATCAGACCAAGCAGACCTCGCTCAACGACCTGCGTGACACCATCGGTCTCATTTTGAGTGGTTATGGTGCGCCGCGCTTGATCAAGGTCGAGGCGACGTGGGTACCGGATCAAGTACTGATCGAAACGGCGGGGGCGCAATTCTATGAGATCAAGCTGAGCCGCCAGACGGATTACCGGGTGCCCTCCACTCTGGCGCGCACGGGGGTCGTTGTGACGCCGCAGCTCGCGCAAGTGTCATCGAGCGAAGCCGCGGACATGGACAAGCTTCAGCTCTGTGCGCGAAGCATGCTGGTGAACGCGTTGCTGCCCGAGTCGACGCGACGCGCCTGGCAAGCCGAAACCGCGCGACAGGCATGGACCGAGCAGGCGGCACCGCTGCCGGCAGTGGAGACTGCCGCAACCACATTGGGTTTGGCGCCGTCATGGTTAAGTCGCGTTCTGGCTTGTCAGAGGCTGACAGCGTTTGAGGCCGCTTATGCGCACAGTTTTCTGACATCTGCGCGGCACGCGTCGGCGTCGCACGACCCTGCGCGAGCGGCAACCGCCGGACATTCCGACTGGCTGAGCGTGATGAACACTGTCAGGACGGACGAACGTACGGCCTTGACGGAAGGAAAACGCGCCCATCATCTCATTGAGGCGCAGTACCAGCAGTGGTGCGAAACCGCGCTGAGCGCCGCACAATTGCCGGATGGGCATCCGACCCGTGCAGGCGAGGAGCAAGGGGCGCAGGCGTTTGAGCCCAACCCGGCGCTGATGAAGCTGGCTGTCCTGCTGCAACGATGGGACGATTATCGCGCGCAACGACGCGCATTGCAGAGCGCGTCGGACTATCTGGATGGACGCTCGGCGCCGATTCGCACGCCCGACGGCCGGCGTCGGCGTGCAGCGCGGCAGATGCTCGAATGGATGGGGCTGTCGACGCAGTGGTTGACTGACGCGCAAATCGACGAACTGACCGATTCGCGCAATGGTTCGGCCGCGGCCCGCTTTAATCGGTCGGTGATGTGGAACCTGACGGCGGCCCACGCGTACCTCGATTTTGCTCAGTCGTGGAGCGACGCACGACGACAGACGGTTGCGGGCGAACCGGAATCGCGCGATGCCTGGATCGATCGGCTCATGAACACGTTGGCCATTCCGTCGGAAGGTCGACTGGATTTGGCGATGTTCAAAAAGCGGGGCGATACAGCAAGCGCATCGCCGCATCGCGAGGCACTCACGGATGGCCTCAAGCGGTCGTTTCGACTGTCGTGGACGGGCGACGATTGGGTGGACCATTGGCTCGCCAGCGCGTTTAACCTGGCCAAGCTCAACTACGAGCACTACAAGAATACGCCGATCAAGGTTTCACAGACGTGGACGCGCTTTTTTACCTCGATGACCAGCTTCAAGGGCTGGCTCTATCACAAGGTAGGGACCGTCGCGCCTGGACTGATGTGGGAAAAACCCGCTTATACCATCAAGGAGATCGCACTGGGGGCGCATGCCCGGGATGTCAAGCGCGATATCGGTGCCCTGGCAACCATCTCGTCGTCCTATGATTGGCCTCAGCCCTTCGATGCTTCCCTGATCGAATCACTCTGTTCCGGCGAGATTTACGATGATTTGGGCCGCGCCGTCAAATCCTATTTTGCGGCGAATCGAAGCACACTGAAAACCGCTGTCGCCCATATGAGCATGGGAAGTTTGATTGCTCAGTTGGCGGGGCAAGACGGGGTTGACTTCAGCTCGCTCGAAATCTCCAATGTCAAATTCCGCCAGTCGACACTGTCCAATCTCGTGTCCGTGCAAAGTGGCGGCAAGCGATGGCTGGTGTCGACGTCTGAGTCGCAGTCCGGAATGGTCTCGGTGCCGGCGGACTGGCGTGGCCAAAAAGAGGGGGTGAGCGATATCAGGCGACTTGCGGACATGGTGTCGTCCGGGTTGTCGATGGCTGATCGCGAGAAGGCCTTTAGCGGCTTGAATATGTCGCCGGGTTTCAGAACGAATAACCAGGGCATTGGCGCCAGAATCAAATATAACGAAAATTTTGCCGAATACATGCGTGCCGGATTGCAGCCGGGCGGATCGGGGCAATACATGGAGGTATTCTTCGGCGATCGGGACTTCGAGTTTTCACCATCGACCGAGTGGGCCGGTCACTTGCTGACGGTGATGGAGGAGGCCGTGTGTTCGGATCTGGATACGCTCGTCTATTCCGGGCGCGAACGATCCCTTGACCGATGGATGGAAGGATTGGATGTCTTGGGGACCACGCTGTCGTCGGGCAGCTTCAGAATGGCCAAAACGCTCGGCTATCTGGTCGATATCCTGCAGGGCACCGTCGCGGGCGCGCAAGCGCTGACCCAGGAGCAGTCGGAGGAGTCTGCGTTCCCGTTTGTCGAATACTGCTATGGCTATGCGTTCTCGATCGGCCTGGGTAGTCACTTGAACAATGCAGCCGCGCTCACGCGGCTGACCCGCAAGGCAAAAGAAGCCTTCCGGGCCGCACGAAAGTTGTCCGATAGCGAAATAAAGCAAGCCCTGGTGCAGACCGAGCCCGCCCCGCATGGACCGCGTACCGACGATGTTGCGGCATCCGACACGCAGACGCTGCTGGATCGGTTGGCGTTCCGATGCCGTGTGAAGCGCACGATTGCTGCGGCCGGCTCGAGTTGTACGCCTCATCCGCTGAGCACGGATGAGTGGCGCCGTGTGGCGACCCAGAAGGGGTGGGATGCCGATCGCCTCGAGCAGGAACTCGGATCGATCTCGATCACGCGCGATTATCTTGATCGCCCGGTGCTTCTCTACAACGACAAGGGGGCCCTGCGCGTCGCGGATCCACAGACCAATCGCCGTTTCCACTTCATTGAGTTCAAGGTCGATGCAGACAATCTTGAATGGAAAAAACAACTCACGGCTTTGCTCGACTGCATGACGGAATCCAGTCATGGCGATCTGCGCCGAGCCATCGAGGCGCCCAAGGCGAGATGTCACGAGGCGGCCAGCATCGTATCGACCATCTTGAGGCGGAACCATTATGCACCGGAGATTGTTCAACTCTATTTTTGGAACAATTTGCGCGGTACGCAAATCGACCATGTGGCAGTGCGCGTCAGGTTAAACGAAGAGAGCCTCATTATCGATCCGACCATCAGTCAGTTCAGTCAGGCGGCGATTGATTATGCGCACGCGGTCTATGTGGGCACGGAGCACAGCTGGGAACAGTTGATGATCAAGATGCATGCGAACTCGGTCATCCGCAGGAATGACATCTTTGATCACGCGGTGGCGCCCGTTGATGTGACGGTCGCGACGGGTGGGCTCGTGAACGCGCCGACCTGGTACGAGAATCGATGGCATCCGGTGGAGGTCGCCCAGACGATCCTGGATCGCAAGCTGATGAGCGATCGGCTGAGCCCGCCTCTGAAGCGAGCGCTTGCCAATGTCAGTCGTACGCCGCTGCATGGCCTGAGTCGCTACAGGTCCTTGTTTCTGGAAACCTATGACCAGCCCGGCAAGTTGAACGCGCTCAAAATGCGCAAGCGCGAGGAGATCGAAGCGGAACTCGGTCGCGTCGGCGCCTGGAACTTTCGTGCGCTGCTGGGCCAATGGGATGACAGCGCAGTCGCCGCCGTGGCCAAGGGGCCCATCGTCGAACAGATCAGGTTCCTGTCGGAGATGACCCATCGCATCAATCAGGCGTTGATGGTGCCGGGGCGGTTTCGGTATCTGCTCGCCGCGGACCGCTCCACGGAATGTCTGGTTCTCTGGGGCCTCGAGTTGCGCACCAAGCTGGAGATCCTGGAGGGGCAGCTCAAGCCGGACGAAATTCACGTCCCCGCCGGCAGCGCCGGCCGCACCCAGGTGCTGCGCGACTTGCGTCGCGCACTGACCGAAGAGGGCGCGGCGTTCGAGCGTGCTTTGTGGGAGCCGGACTGGGCAACCCGGATGGTCGCACGTCGCCCCGATCGCGCTTACACCCGCGCTGTCTCGGACTTCTATCGCCAGCCGGTCGAGGTTCAACGGCAACGGCTCCTGGCCGGCCAGGGGCCCGCCACGATTCGGGACCCCGACGATCGCGACGTGGCACTGAATCTGTTCAAGCTGATGGCCGAGCGTGAGACGCTGCTTGACCCCACCGCGCCCAATGGCGGGGCTCATCGCACGCAAAGCTACGATGACTTGGTGGCCTCGTTGGTACCGACGAAGAGCTATGTCGTGCTGGTTGACGATGAGCGGCTTTCGCATCGCTATCTGCTCGATTTCCCCGCCGCTGGCGAGACCGCCACGGCGACATTGGCGCGTCCTTGCTACGTGCTGCAGTCCACCAGCGAAACAGGGTTGTTGCCGGCCGTGACGCTGGCGACATGGCTGGAGAAAAAGGGCGAAGTCAGCGCGGATGTCCCCGCCTTGAAGCAGCTGTATTCGTCGGCATTCCCGGCACTCGATGTGTCCACCCAGCGCAGCCTGCTCGCCAGGCTGTTTGTTGCCGATGCTGACGCCAGCTCGATCTCCATGTCTGACATGCAGGCCCTGCACACGGATGTCAGCGCGGCGACCCCGTCGTCGTGGACCTTCCAGGTGCACGAATACACCCCGCAACAGTTCGGGCGCAATCTGGCCGCATTGCGGGCGAACGCGCGTCCCGATCCGGTGCGTAGCAATGTGCAGGTCTCCCTGTCCCGAGTGCAGGCCGACAAGTTCGTGACGGTGCGGCGCGCCCGGGATACGCAGTCCAACGAGGCCATTGGCTATATCCCTATCGGGCGTGATATGCGGCTTTACACGTCGGATGGGCGTGAGGGTGCAAGCAGCTTGTTGATACTCGGTCACTCGGGTTATGTCGACAGCGACATGTCACTGCCGGCAGGGGTGAGCTTGAAACTGCTCAATGCACATGGTGAATCCCTCAAGATGCCCGCGAGTGAGCGCGTGCTGACCCAACGGCCTCACTACTTTGCGCAAGTGTCCAGGGCGGCCGATGACACGCTGACCATCACGTTGCCGGATCACCAGACCCTGCAGTCACGCGATATTTCCGAAGACACGCGCACGCGGCTGTCCAATTGGCTGGGTGGGACGGCCGGCGGGGCACGCGCGACCCGCATCGAGGTCCCCGTGGACAGTCTCGATATCGATTGGTCTACCACGAAGGCGCGGCTCAGTGGTCATGTCGCGCGCAAGTCGCTCTCCCATCAGCAGGCCTACCATGATGTGTCGGACGAGACGTTGCGACGTGTGTTCGTGACCGGCAGTCGCGACACGCAAAGCCTGAAGGACCGGGTGGTCAGCCATGTGGGCAGCGGCATCACAGATAGTCTCAGCGGGGAGCGTATCGGTGCGTTGTCCAACAAGCTCGACACCAACCGCATTCTGGCCAGTCAAGGGGCGCTCGACCGTATCGATGTGCTGACCGTGAACCCGGGGAGTGACGGGGTGCGTTTGAGTCAGATCCTGACCGATGTCAGGGAGAGGAAACTGGCTTATCGCGATGTGATCTTTGCGGGCTGTCGCGTCAAGTATGGGATGACGCAGCGCGACATTCTGACCGAACTGGTCCGACGCCCGGGCGTTGCCGTCACAGTTGAGAGCGACGTCACGCCCGTGCTTGTTCGACGCAAGCTGTCCGCGGACATGTCGACGGCCACCGAAGAAGTTGTCGGAGACTATTCGACGCTCAAGGCCTATACACAGTACGCGCAACAGCCTGGAACCGCCCCGCAAAACGGCAAGCCGGGCGGTCCCTCCGATGGACAACGCATGGGCGATGCCCCTGCGGTGACGAACACTGTCCAGCATGAATCCGATCACGCGAGCGCGCCGGGTTTCAGTAGTCATCGTACCAATCCCGCCGCGCAATGGGATGTCCCGGTTGCGGCGGCCGGGCGAGCGGCCGATCTGCGGCGGCAACTGCTTGTCGAGACGGTCTATCGTGTCCACCAGCGGCATGCTACCTCGAGCAACTATCAAGCGGGACTGGATCATCCTGACGAAGCCACGTCGGCGGGATGGCGCGCAGGCATGTCCGAGACGGACGTCATGCGGATCTATCGGGCCGAAGGGGAAAAGCCAGTGCCCAATCAATGGGTGTTGGGGGCACTCTACGCGCAGCTCGTCAAACTCCGTGACGCTCAGCTCATGTCGGCACGGGCGATCCTCACCGAGGGCAGCATCGAGGTACACAACGTGGCCCTGCCAGCCGAGGGCGCCCGCCCCAGGTTCGTTCGCCCGGCGCTGTTCGCCATGGCGGTCGCATTGCACGACGAGCATGCACCCACGTTGATCAGTCGGCAGCAAGCGTACGCCTACCCCGGTCGGTCGAACGATCTGATCAACGCATTAGACGCATTCGTGCCGATGATCACGCATCACGACGTTCAACGCCATCTCATCAAGTGGGGCTACCTGGATGCGCAGACGGTGACGGCGGTTTTGGGGAAATGGATGAGTCCGGTCTTCCTCTGGGTGACGACGGGCGGCGCAGACCTCCTCGTTGGCATGCGTCCGGGAGCCGCGAACAGTCTCGTGCTTGAACCGCGGACATACTATTTGTACGATCCGTCAGCAGGATTGGCCGTGTTTGCGTCGGCCGATGCCTTCCAGGTCGCGTTGGAGAAGATCGTCCAGCCGGTGAGGCAGTCGACGCATCAGCCCGCGACGTTGGCCAATCTGATGTTTGAAGTCAAACAGATTGATGTTGAACGACTGGCCGACACGGAGCTCTCGCCGATATTTGGCACGTTCCGCGATCGCAGTCAACCAATGGCAGGCGAAGCACCGCTGCCTGCACTCAAGCGTGCCCCTTTCGTATTTCCAGCCGTCGGTAATCAATCACCCGTTTCTGTCTCTGCGCGAGGCGTACCGCTTCGCCAATATGTACCGCTTGCTCACGATGTCATCAGGGTCGACCTCGGTCACTCATGGCTGTATACCACGCAAAGTGGGCAACCGTCCCGCTCGTTAGCCTTGTCTGCACACGGTTCGTACTCGGTGCCGGAAACGATGAATATGCGGCCGGGGCTGACTTATGTTTATCTTCAACCACATAATGATGTGCTTGAAGCAACTACTCGACAATTGACCGAGCATGCCTTTACACCTTTGGTGGAATTGTCTTTGCATCGGGCGGTAGTAAATGATCCACCGAATTACCCTCTTCAGTGGGATGCTGCCTTGCGCGAGGTATTTCCTGACCCCGTTGCGGTTCCGGATGCCCAGTTAAGGGCTCAATTTTACCTAATGACCGCGCCGCAACAAACCTACGTGACCAACCGATCGACTTTTCTGCAGCAAATAGCGTATAACCGCTATTGGAATTCACCGGATCCGCAGAGATACACTGGAGCGCAGTTCAGGAATCAGGTTGGCGACTATCGACATCTCTGGTTCGAGAAAGATACGGAGGACGATATTTCAAACGCTATCGCAGCGAATCGCTATGCGGTGCCGATCACGGCTGGTTTGCGGCAGATGGACTTTATCGTGCCCAAGTTTGACGTATTAGGTCCGGATTTTCAGCCGCTGCAATTTCTGCCGCCTGCCGACATGGAGGCCACCTATCGGCGTCATGACGAGCTGATATATCGGGGAAAACCCCGCACCTCGGATATCCTGAATGATGTCGAGCGAGCAGGACTACAATATGACGAATTTCTATTGTTCACCTGCCGCTCCAATTCATTAAACGGGCTCACCCTTGAGCAGGTTAACAACGTTTTTCATGCGAAAAAGCAGATCCCTACGTATGCCGAACCCAAAACGCGTCGTCGTCGTTCACCTTCGCAGGCCAAAGAGGTCCATTATCTCGCTCTGGATGCATTGATTGCCACGTACGAAAAGGGGGTGCTCAAGTCTGGTCGAAAAATGACGGTCGCGGCCTGGTTCTGGGAAGAATCAAATGAGTCGCCAACAGATGCGCCGGAGGATGCATGATACATATGAAAAGCGGCGTATCAATTGGCGATGGCGAGATTGAACGCAAATCGATATGTACCCGCGCGCCAGTGTGTGGTGGGGGCGTTTTATCGCATGATTTTCGTCAAATATCCAGAGGCAAGCAGGATGGGCATCGGGAAAGCGATTTTTCTTACGCCGAGGCTCATCGAATGGGCGAGCGAAGAGGTGAGATAATATTTTTTATCAAGAATTAAGTTATTGTCAGGCATGGATAAATAGGGAAAAACCAATTCATTTGCAAAAATTATAAAATAGAATGTTCAAACGAGGCCGGCGAGGGGCTTGATTTAATTTGTACCGTGCGGTGTGTTTGCATTTTGAGTGCAAAGGATATCAATCATGTACAACAGAGAGGAAGTGCGCGCGGACAGTGCAGGCCGAACAAGTCGCCAGCGCTATGAGCATGAACAGGCCGACGGCGCCGACACAGGTCCTCGTGTTTCTGGCAGCGAAAAGGTCGAGAAGCAGCTCAGCGAATGGTTGCGCAGGCCGGAGAATGCCGATCGGGGCGACTTTGACACGGCGGTCAGTTATCTCGCCTGGAGGATCGAACATCCGATTCACCTTCAGGATGCCAGGGGAGCGATTCGGGCGTTCCCTGTTTTGCCAGGTCAGTCAAGGGGTTGGCGCGCTGCGATCAGTATTCCCGTGCCCGCGCCTGGTCGGGTGGATCAGGCAGGACGTTCGCCGTGGTCGAGTCTTGAACCGATCGTCCACGCTGTACCCCAGGGGCAGGGGTTGTCGCCGCATGAGGTTAGCGCGTTTGCGCAATATTTCTGGAAGAGGGGTGAGGCCGTCAGGGCGCTCACGGCCTTGATGAATTCGAGTGGTAGCCGGCAGACGCATCATCGCAGCGACTGGTGTGCGTTTGTGACGGGACCGTCGGGCGAGCGTCGGCCTGAGGAAACCTTGCTCCGGCGGGTGAATACGGTGGCGAAATACATCAATCAGGTCAGGCAGGAGGAGCAGGCCGTAGCGCGCGCGCCGTCGCCCATCGCGCCGATGTCGGAGTCGCCCCAGACAAGTCCGATGATGCCGGACACTGAGCCCATGGCAGTCGACACGGTCGACACCGGTGCCGATGATCAGGCGCAGATGATGCCGTCGCCGGATTCCGCATACCCGTCGGTTGCGCTGGCCGACACGGGGACACGGGCCGATGAGCCGGGACAGTCCGCGGACATCCTGGAAACGGCCATGGCGGTGTTGAATGACCCCGAGCCACAGACCGATGAGCCAGGACAGGTCGAGGATGTCCTGGCACTGGCCATGGCGGTGTTGAACGAAGATGCCGCGGCCGAAGACGTCATGGATGACGCGTCGTACGAGGCCGCACTCGCCGCGCAGCGTGAACTGGAAGATCGGTATCTGGCGCGATTTGTCGAGTGGCTTGCCACGCAGGAACTGGAGATCCAGGAGACGAGTGGTCGAGGAAATAATTGCTCGCTGTATGCGTTGAACATGGGGGCTCGAGCGACGCAGCGGCGCCCGATTGAGGAGACCACCCTGGAAGGGGCGGTGCAAAAGCAGCGTCAAACTTTCGTTGATGAACCGGGGCATGGCGGTATGTCGACGGCGATGCTCGCACTGGATGCGGACCGAGGCGGCCATGGTCGGAGCTTGATCAGGAACCTGAATGAGGCCTATGGGATAGCAGGAGGCGACGAGGGGTTCGTGGTGGCGATGTATCGCCCGATCACGGCGATTTCGATGGACGATGCGAATGGGGCATTCGTGCCGTCCTATATGGACGAGCATGGTGTCGTGAATGAGAGTCCGGCGGACCCGACGCGGCTCATTCGAGTCATGCAGACGGATCATCATTACGCGGTGATTTTACCGCGCGAGGCGGCTCACGCAGCGCTCCCGGTCAGCGAAAAGAGGCCGGGCCGGGCCCGGAAACAAAAGAAGGAGCAGGCCAGCGCTCACGCGGATTGGCCGCCTCCGTGCGTGCTCTGCGGTCGGCAGCTCAAGACCCAGGACGGTTGGAATCACCACATGTTTCATGTGCATGGGGACCCGAAGCCCGTCAAGATTTGTGAGGTTTGCGGGAAAGGGTGTAAAACGTCAAGCGGGCTCAAAAGACATCAGCTGCAGAGCCACGCCAGCGAAGGACCGCTTGCAGGAAGCGCACGGGTGCCGGTCAAGAAAAAGCCTTTTGTATGCAAATTTTGCAGTTGCGGGTTTAAGAGAACGCGCGACCTTGAGAACCATGAACGAACGCATACTGGCGAAAAACCCTTTGTTTGTGAAGTTTGCAATAAAGGGTTTGCGCAGAAAATTAATCTCGTTGATCATAATTTAATTCATACCGGGGCGCGTCCTTATGTTTGTGACGTTTGCGGAATGAATTATCGATCTCGAAGCAACCTGTCAAGGCATTATCGAACACATACGGGCGACAGGCCTTTCAAGTGTTCAACTTGCGGTAAGGCGTTTATGTATGGTTATGCCATGAGAAGGCACATGAAGACATGTTCTGGTTAGCGTCAATTGACACGAAGGGCTTGAGGTCGGGCGCCGGCGATGGAAGGCATCGCCGACGTCATTCAGGTGGATTCAAATGGGGTAGGTATCGTGATTGATGCGAATCCGAAAATTGGCCCAACAACGTGAGCGTCACCGTCCGCGAACGCGTTAATGACGCGATCAAATTCATTGGCGATTGCTTCGATCGCCATGGATGGCATCGTAAACCTGGTTGAAGCGTGAGCCTGTTGTGACCGTGTCGACTGATTCGTGCCCGAATGACGTCCATTCAGGACGCTGCAATCACATATAGGCGGATCGCAGCCGAGGAGGCATTGAGTGTTAGGATTTTGCTCAGGCGCCACGCAATAGTGCGGTCACATTATTATTCTGAGGTTAATTTTCGCATAAATTTGAAAAATCTGATTTATCCAATTAAATCGCCTTTGCTCATTCAAACTGTGGGGTGAATGGGTATTGGATGTCAAGGAAATCAGGCATATGTACAAGAGCCAGGAAGTGCGCGCGGACAATGCAGGCCAAACAAGTCGCCAGCGCGATGAGCATGAACAGGCCGACGGCGCCGACACAGGTCCTCGTGTTTCTGGCAGCGAAAAGGTCGAGAAGCAGCTCAGCGAATGGTTGCGCAGGCCGGAGAATGCCGATCGGGGCGACTTTGACACGGCGGTCAGTTATCTCGCCTGGAGGATCGAACATCCGATTCACCTTCAGGATGCCAGGGGAGCGATTCGAGCGTTCCCTGTTTTGCCAGATCAGTCAAGGGGTTGGCGCGATGCGATCAGTATTCCCGTGCCCGCGCCTGGTCGGGTGGATCAGGCAGGACGTTCGCCCTGGTCGAGTCTTGAACCTGTTGTCGAAGGGGTAAGAGCGGCGAACGTACGGTTGCCGGAGGGCTTGCGCCTGGAGGCGCCGCTTCTTTGGTTCCGAAGTGAGAGCGTTCATGCGCTCACGGCCTTGATGAACGCGAATCGTGACGTGCCGAGCCGAGAGGGCGGGTGGTCTGCGTTTGTGACGGGCTCGGGGGGCGAGCGTCGGCCTGACAAAGCCCTGATCAAACGGGTGAATACGGTGGCGGATTACATCGGAAAGATCAGGCAGGAGGAGCAGCGCGCAGCGCACGCGCCGTCGCCTATCGCGCCGGTGTCGGAGTCGCCCACGACAAGTCTGATGATGCCGGACACTGAGCCCATGGCAGTCGACACGGTCGATGCTGGCACCGATGAGCAGGCACCGACGACACCGGCTCCCGCATATCCGGCGGTTGCGCTGGCCGACACGCAGACACGGGCGACTGAGTCGGGACAGTCCGCGGACATCCTGGAAACAGCCATGGTGGCGTTGAACCAGGATGTCGCGACCGAAGACGTCGTGGATGAAGCGCCGTACGATGAATCGGCCGCACTTGCGGTGCAGCGTGAACTGGAAGATCGGTATCTGGCGCGATTTGTCGAGTGGCTTGCCACGCAGGAACTGGAGATCCAGGAGACGAGTGGTCGAGGGAACAATTGCTCGCTGTATGCGTTGAACATGGGGGCTCGAGCGACGCAGCGGCGCCCGATTGAGGAGAAAACCCTGGATGAGGCCGTGCAAGAGCAGCGTCAAACTTTCGTTGATGAACCGGGGCATGGCGGTATGTCGACGGCGATGCTCGCGCTGGATGCGGATCAAGGCGGCCATGGTCGGAGCTTGATCAGGAACCTGAATCAGGCCTATGGGATCGCAGGAGGCGACGAGGGGTTCGTGGTGGCGATGTATCGCCCGATCACGGCGATATCGATGGACGATGCGAATGGGGCATTCGTGCCGTCCTATATGGACGAGCATGGTGTCGTGAATGAGTGTCCGTCGGACCTGACGCGGCTCATTCGAGTCATGCAGACGGATCATCATTACGCCGTGATTTTACCGCGCGAGGCGGCTTACGCAGCGCCCCCGGTCAGCAAAAGGGGGCGGGGCCGCCCCCGGAAACAAAAGAAAGAGCAGGCCAGCGCTCACGCGGATTGGCCGCCTCCGTGCGTGCTCTGCGGTCTGCAGCTCAAGACCCCGGATGGGTGGAAGAACCACATGTTTGATGGGCATAAGAAGAAACCGGAGCTCGCCAAGCCGAAGTCCGTCAAGCCGAAGTCCGCCAAGATTTGTGAGGTTTGCGGGAAAGGGTATAAAGCGTCAAGCGCGCTCAAAAGACATCAGCTGCAGAGCCACGCCGGTGAAAATTCTGATCAGCGCGTGGTACGCGAAAACGAGATTTCTGACTCCAGCGCCGTTGAAGGGCATTCAAGCCAACACACCCTCGACATGCCTCGGAAAAACCGTGACAAAGCGAAGAATTTTCCATGCACAGTTTGTGGTGAAGGATTTTCAAGCTCGACATCCCTCAGGAAGCATGCGAAATCGCATACCGAGAAGAACGAGAAAAAGTCTTTTGTATGCAAATTTTGCGGTAGCAAATATAGGGGTACGCGCGACCTTGAGCGCCACGAACGAACGCACACTGGCGAAAAACCCTTTGTTTGTGATATTTGCAATAAAGGGTTTGCGCAGGAAGTTAATCTTATTGAGCATAAGGTCGTTCATACCAGGGTGCGCCCTTATGTTTGTGACGTTTGTGGAAAGGATTATCCATTTCGAAGCAGCCTATCAAAGCATTCCAGAAAGCATACAGGCGACAGGCCTTACAAGTGTTCAACTTGCGGTGAGGCGTTTTTTTATGGTTATGCCTTGAGAAAACATATGAGGACATGTTTTGTATTGCCCGCCACGGGGGTACAGGCCGATGAGCCGGGACAGTCCGCGGCCATCCTGGAAACGGCCATGGCGGTGTTGAATGACCCCGAGCCACAGTCCGATGAGCCAGGACAGGTCGGGGATGTTCTGGCACAGGAAATGGCGGAGTTGAACGAAGATGCCGCGACCGATGACGTCATGGATGAGATGTGGCCCGAGGAATTGGTCGCACCCGCCGTGCAGCCTGAACTGGAAGATCGTCACTACGCGGTGATTTTACCGCGCGAGGCGGCTCACGCAGCGCCCCCGGTCAGCAAAAGGAGGCCGGGCCGCCCCCGCAAACAAAAGAAAGGGCAGGCCAGCGCTAATGCGGTTGGAGTGCCTCCCGGTGGAGCATGCGAAGAACTGTTCGAGAACCGGGATACGTGGCATACACGCGAAAACGAGATTTCTGACTCCAGCGCCGTTGATGATCATTCAAGTCAAGGCACCCTCGACATGCCTTGGAAAAATCCTGATAACGCGAAGAATTTTCCATGCACAGTTTGTGGTGAAGAATTTTCCAGCTCGGCATCCCTCGGGAAGCATGCGAAATCGCATACCGAGAAAACGGTCATGGTGGAGTTGAATGACCCCGAGCCACGGGCCGATGAGTCAGAGCAGTTCGGGCCTATCCTGACACAGGCGATGGCGGTGTTGAATGACCCCGAGCCACAGACCGATGAGCCAGAGCAGTTCGGGCCTATCCTGACACAGGCGTTGGCGGTGTTAAACGAAGATGCCGCGGCCGAAGACGTCATGGATGACGCGTCGTACGAGGCCGCACTCGCCGCGCAGCGTGAACTGGAAGATCGGTATCTGGCGCGATTTGTCGAGTGGCTTGCCACGCAACAACTGGAGATCCAGGAGACGAGTGGTCGAGGAAATAATTGCTCGCTGTATGCGTTGAACATGGGGGCTCGAGCGACGCAGCGGCGCCCGATTGAGGAGAAAACCCTGGATGAGGCCGTGCAAGAGCAGCGTCAAACTTTCGTTGCTGAAGCGGGACATCGCGGTATGTCGACGGCGATGCTCGCGCTGGATGCGGACCGAGGCGGCCATGGTCGGAGCTTGATCAGGAACCTGAATCAGGCCTATGGGATAGCAGGAGGCGACGAGGGGTTCGTGGTGGCGATGTATCGCCCGATCACGGCGATTTCGATGGACGATGCGAATGGGGCATTCGTGCCGTCCTATATGGACGAGCATGGTGTCGTGAATGAGAGTCCGGCGGACCCGACGCGGCTCATTCGAGTCATGCAGACGGATCATCACTACGCGGTGATTTTACCGCGCGAGGCGGCTCACGCAGCGCTCCCGGTCAGCAAAAGGAGGCGGGGCCGCCCGCGGAAACAAATGGGGCAGGCCGGCGTTAACGCGGCTGGACCACTTCCCTGTGAAGCATGCGAAGAACTGTTCGATAACTGGGATACGTGGCATACCCACATGCAGGAGATACATGGGAAATCGAAACCCGCCAATATTTGTGAGTTTTGCGGGAAAGGGTATGCAAAGTCAGACACACTCAGAATACATCAGCGGCGTAGTCACGCCGGTGAAAATTCTGGTCAGCGCGTGGTACGCGAAACCGAGATTTCTGACTCCAGCGCCGTTGAAGGGTATTCACGTCAACGCACCCTCGGCATGCCTCGGAAAAATTCTGGTAAAGCGAAGAATTTTCCATGCACAGTTTGTGGTGAAGAATTTTCCAGCTCGAGATCCCTCAGGAAGCATGCAAAATCGCATGCCACGAAAAAGTCCTTTGTTTGCGATATTTGCGAAAAGTGGTTCAAGGATTCGACCCAGCTTAAAATTCATGAAAGATCGCATACGGGTGAGAAGCCTTATGTTTGCAGTACTTGCGGGAAAGGGTTCGCGGCTCCGGCGGGGCTTTATCGGCATAGACTAACTCACACTGGAGAAAAACCTCACCGGTGCGAAACATGTGACGCATCGTTCGCAACTTCAACCAACCTTAAGGAGCATCAGAGGCGTCATACCGGAGAGAGGCCTTACGTATGTGAAGTATGTGGGAAAGCGATTAAGCATTACGCTACTTTCTCGAGGCATCGCAAAATGCATGGGAGACCGAATGTCGAGAAGAAGTCTTTTGTATGCAAATTTTGTAGTCAGCGGTTTAAGAGAACGCGCGACCTTGATAACCATGAGCGAACGCATACTGGAGAAAAACCCTTTGTTTGTAATGTTTGCAATAAAGGGTTTGCGCAGAAAATTAATCTTACAATGCACATGAAGCATGGATGGCATCGTAAACCTGTTTGAAGCGTGGGCATGTTGTGATCGTGTCGACTGATTCGAGCCTGAATGGCGTCTATTCAGGATGCTGCAATCACATATAGGCGGATCGCAGTCTAGGAGGCATTGGGTGTTCGGATTCTTTTCAGGCGCAACATAATATTGAGATCACATCATTATTTAGAGATTAATTTTCGCATAAATTTGAAAAATATTTGATTTATCCAATTAAATCACCTTTGCTCACTCAAGCTGTGGGGTGAGTGGGTATTGGATGTCAAGGAAATCAGGCATATGTACAAGAACCAGGGGGGGCGCGCAGGCAGTTCAGGCCGAACAAGTCGCCGGCGCAATGAGCATGAACAGGCCGACAGCGCCGAAACAGGTCCTCGTGTCTCAGGCGGCGAAAAGGTCAAGAAGCAGCTCAGCGAATGGTTGCGCAGGCCGGAGAATGCCGACCGGGGCGACTTTGATACGGCGGTCGGCTATCTCGCCTGGAGGATCAACCGTCCGATTCACCTTCAGGATGCCAGCGGAGCCATTCGAGCGTTCCCCGGTTTGCCAGGTCAGTCAAGGGGTTGGGGCAAGGCGATCAGTATTCCCGCGCCTGCACCTGGTCGAGGGGATCAGGCAGAACGTTCGCCGTGGTCGAGTCTTGAACCGATCGTCCACGCTGTACCCGAGGGGCAGGGGTTGTCGCCGCATGAGGTTAGCGCGTATGCGCAATATTTCTGGAAGCGGGGTGAGGCCGTCAGGGCGCTCACGGCCTTGATGAATTCGAGTGGTAGCCGGCAGGCGCATCATCGCAGCGACTGGTCTGCGTTTGTGACGGGACCGTCGGGCGAGCGTCGGCCCGAGGAAGCCTTGCTCCGGCGGGTGAATACGGTGGCGGATTACATCGGAAAGATCAGGCAGGAGGAGCAGAGCGTAGCGCGCGCGCCGTCGTCCATCGCGCCGATGTCGGAGTCGCCCACGACAAGTCCGATGATGCCAGACACTCAGCCCATGGCAGTCGACATGGTCGACACCGGTGCTGATGATCAGGCGCAGATGATGCCGTCGCCGGATTCCGCATACCCGTCGGTTGCGCTGGCCGACACGGGGACACAGGCCGATGAGCCGGGACAGTCCGCGGACATCCTGGAAACGGCCATGCAGGTGTTGAATGACCCCGAGCCACAGACCGATGAGCCAGGACAGGTCGAGGATGTCCTGGCACAGGCGATGGCGGTGTTGAACGAAGATGGCGCGGCCGAAGACGTCGTGGATGACGCGTCGTACGAGGCCGCACTCGCGGTGCAGCGTGAACTGGAAGATCGGTATCTGGCGCGATTTGTCGAGTGGCTTGCCACGCAGGAACTGGAGATCCAGGAGACGAGTGGTCGAGGAAATAATTGCTCGCTGTATGCGTTGAACATGGGGGCTCGAGCGACGCAGCGGCGCCCGATTGAGGAGACCACCCTGGAAGGGGCGGTGCAAAAGCAGCGTCAAACTTTCGTTGATGAACCGGGGCATGGCGGTATGTCGACGGCGATGCTCGCGCTGGATGCGGATCAAGGCGGCCATGGTCGGAGCTTGATCAGGAACCTGAATCAGGCCTATGGGATAGCAGGAGGCGACGAGGGGTTCGTGGTGGCGATGTATCGCCCGATCACGGCGATTTCGATGGACGATGCGAATGGGGCATTCGTGCCGTCCTATATGGACCAGCATGGTGTCGTGAATGAGAGTCCGTCGGACCCGACGCGGCTCATTCGAGTCATGCAGACGGACCATCATTACGCGGTGATTTTACCGCGCGAGGCGGCTCACGCAGCGCTCCCGGTCAGCGAAAAGAGGCCGGGCCGGCCCCGGAAACAAAAGAAAGAGCAGGCCGGCGCTCACGCGGATAGACCGGCTCCGTGCGATCTCTGCGGTCGGCAGCTCAAGACCCCGCATGGGTGGATGAACCACATGTTTGATGCACATAAGAAGAAACCGGAGCCTGATCGAACTGACCTGGTTTGCGACGTCTGTAATAAACCGTTTCAGAACAAGTCAAACCTTAATGTGCACAAGCGGTCTCATACCGGAGAAAGGCCTTATGTGTGTGATATTTGTAAGAAGGGGTTTTTGAGCACAAGTCATCTAAAGACGCACATGGTAATTCATACAGGAGAAAGACCTTATGCATGTGAAATGTGCAATAAGCGATATAAAAGTCGCAGCGACCTCGTAAGACACAAGCGGACGCATGATGGCAAAAAGCGTTTCAAGTGCACAGTCTGCGGAAGAGGGTTTGCGTCCAACAGTACCTTAAAAAAACATGTTTGCGTAAAAGAGCGTGCACAGGTAAGTGTCCTAGCGGCGCCTCGCCACACACATGACGAACAGCAATACCATCGACTCCAAGAATACGTTGCAAGGCTTTTAAATCCAGGTGCCCCGAAAGAAAATCAGCCAAAGAGCGCCAATAAAAAATTTTTTGTTTGCGATATCTGCGAGAGACCGTTTGCAGAAAAATCAAAACTCAATATACATAAGCGGACGCATACTGGAGAAAGGCCTTTCGTGTGCAATATTTGCAATAAGAGATTTTCGCAATCCGGCAATCTGAGCGTGCACATGAAAATTCATACTGGGGACAGACCTCATATATGCGGAATTTGTAATAAAGGATTTGCAAATCGCGGCGACCTCACAAGGCACAATCGGATGCATGCAGACGCAAGACCTTTTGCGTGTTCAATTTGCAGCAAGGCGTTTAAATATAACCACGTATTGAAAAGGCATATGAAAAAATGCCCTGGTAGAACCAATTGACGTGACCGGCTCGAGATTGGGCTTCGGAGAAGAACGTGCCGAAGCCTCATCTAGGCTAATCGAGCAGAGAGCGCTCGCGATTTAGGGCAATCCAAGATTCTGAAATTGACGGGGTAGTGTTATCGCTGCCGTTCATTAACTCGTTGGTGCCATATTCGATCGTTAATTTCGATTTGAAATTATATATTTCGTCGAATTCATAAAAATATTTTGCCTCATTCTCGCCATTTAATGCATCGACAATTATCGCATCAAGGAAATCAGGCATATGTACAAGAACCAGGAGGGGCGCGCAGGCGGTTCAGGCCGAACAAGTCGCCGGCGTAGTGAGTACGAACCGGCCGACAGCGCCGACACAGGTCCTCGTGTCTCAGGCAGCGAAAAGGTCAAGAAGCAGCTCAGGGAATGGTTGCGCGGGCCGGAGAATGCCGATCGGGGCGACTTTGATACGGCGGTCGGCTATCTCGCCTGGAGGATCGAACATCCGATTCACCTTCAGGATGCCAGCGGAGCCATTCGAGCGTTGCCTGTTTTGCCGAGTCAGTCAAGGGGTTGGCGCGCTGCGATCAGTATTCCCGCACCTGTGCCTGGTCGGGTGGATCAGGCAGGACGTTCGCCGTGGTCGAGTCTTGAACCGATCGTCCACGCTGTACCCCAGGGGCAGGGGTTGTCGCCGCATGAGGTTAGCGCGTTTGCGCAATATTTCTGGAAGAGGGGTGAGGCCGTCAGGGCGCTCACGGCCTTGATGAATTCGAGTGGTAGCCGGCAGACGCATCATCGCAGCGACTGGTGTGCGTTTGTGACGGGACCGTCGGGCGAGCGTCGGCCTGAGGAAACCTTGCTCCGGCGGGTGAATACGGTGGCGAAATACATCAATCAGGTCAGGCAGGAGGAGCAGGCCGTAGCGCGCGCGCCGTCGCCCATCGCGCCGATGTCGGAGTCGCCCCAGACAAGTCCGATGATGCCGGACACTGAGCCCATGGCAGTCGACACGGTCGACACCGGTGCCGATGATCAGGCGCAGATGATGCCGTCGCCGGATTCCGCATACCCGTCGGTTGCGCTGGCCGACACGGGGACACGGGCCGATGAGCCGGGACAGTCCGCGGACATCCTGGAAACGGCCATGGCGGTGTTGAATGACCCCGAGCCACAGACCGATGAGCCAGGACAGGTCGAGGATGTCCTGGCACTGGCCATGGCGGTGTTGAACGAAGATGCCGCGGCCGAAGACGTCATGGATGACGCGTCGTACGAGGCCGCACTCGCCGCGCAGCGTGAACTGGAAGATCGGTATCTGGCGCGATTTGTCGAGTGGCTTGCCACGCAGGAACTGGAGATCCAGGAGACGAGTGGTCGAGGAAATAATTGCTCGCTGTATGCGTTGAACATGGGGGCTCGAGCGACGCAGCGGCGCCCGATTGAGGAGACCACCCTGGAAGGGGCGGTGCAAAAGCAGCGTCAAACTTTCGTTGATGAACCGGGGCATGGCGGTATGTCGACGGCGATGCTCGCACTGGATGCGGACCGAGGCGGCCATGGTCGGAGCTTGATCAGGAACCTGAATGAGGCCTATGGGATAGCAGGAGGCGACGAGGGGTTCGTGGTGGCGATGTATCGCCCGATCACGGCGATTTCGATGGACGATGCGAATGGGGCATTCGTGCCGTCCTATATGGACGAGCATGGTGTCGTGAATGAGAGTCCGGCGGACCCGACGCGGCTCATTCGAGTCATGCAGACGGATCATCATTACGCGGTGATTTTACCGCGCGAGGCGGCTCACGCAGCGCTCCCGGTCAGCGAAAAGAGGCCGGGCCGGGCCCGGAAACAAAAGAAGGAGCAGGCCAGCGCTCACGCGGATTGGCCGCCTCCGTGCGTGCTCTGCGGTCGGCAGCTCAAGACCCAGGACGGTTGGAATCACCACATGTTTCATGTGCATGGGGACCCGAAGCCCGTCAAGATTTGTGAGGTTTGCGGGAAAGGGTGTAAAACGTCAAGCGGGCTCAAAAGACATCAGAAGCACAGTCACGCCGGCGAAAAATCTCATCCGCACAAGGCTCATAGAAAAGCCACTCCAGATTCGAATTCCATTGGGAAGCGGGCGCCGATTCCTGTTGAGAAGCAAACGTTCGTTTGTGATGTCTGCCATAAAACCTATTCAAGTCGACGTGCCCTGAAAATGCATCAGCTCACTCATGATGAGGGGAGGACTTACTCATGCACGAGTTGCGGTGAAGTATTCAGTAATTCAATGTCCCTCGCTCGGCACAGGAAAACACATCTCAGGGAGGAGTTCCTTGGCATCGATTCCCAGGATAGGCCTTCTGATGGGCTGAATGACCCCAAGAAGAATCGAACGGCTGTGAGCAAAATATCTTACGATTGTCAGGTTTGTGGTGCAAAATATCTGCATCCAGGATCCATCACAAGGCATAAAAAGATGCATACGGATGGAAAGGCCTTTGCTTGCGATACCTGTGGGAAATTATTTGGGGCGTCGAGCGATCTTAAGGAGCATAAGAAATCTCATTCGGACGAAACGCCTTACATGTGCCAGATTTGTGGCGCCAAGTTCAAACATAAAAGAAGTCTCGTAGCGCACAATCAGGAGCATGCTGATAAAAAGTCATTCGTTTGCGGTGTTTGCGATAAATGGTTCAGGAGTTCTAGAGATCTTAAGAAGCACGAAATAAGGCATGTCATCGAAAAACCGTATGCTTGCACGGTCTGCGATTCGAGATTTCCGAGCGCAGCCTCACTCTCTCGGCATAAGCAAGAGCACGCCGAAAATAAATCTTTTGTTTGCGATGTGTGTGCTAAGTGGTTTAAAACATCGACTCGACTCAAGGAGCACAAGAGGCAGCATACGGGAGAAAGCCCCTATGCATGCAGTCATTGCGATAAAAGATTCAAGAGTTGGAGCAACCTTGACAGGCATAATCGAATTCATACCGGGGAGAAGCCGTACATATGCAGCATCTGCAATGCGTCGTTTAGAAGCTCTGACAATCTTAAGGCGCATATGCCAAAACATACTGGAGACAGGCCGTTTATGTGTGATGCATGCGGACAAAAGTTTTCAAGGCGGGCGGATATGTTAAAGCATCGTGTAAAACATACGCAATAAACCCTGGAAGCGTTCACTTTGCAGTCAGGTGCTGTGGTCGACTGGGCCTTGAGAATGTACGCAGCAAGCTGTTCTGAGCCGCGTCGATCTGCATGATGGGGCCTGGGTTCGGCTTTGGCGGTGAGAACTGCCGGAGCCTCTCTCAAACGGATCAAGCAGCGGGTTCGTGGCTGATTGCGATCAAGGATCCGGGGACCGACTGGTTGGTGTCAGCGCCGCGCGCCGGATAGGGGCCATCGTCGATGCGGTTCATGGGGGGTTGCGTCGCTTTGGCAATCTTTTCGTCTTCCCGACATAGCCTGGCACGCTCGGCACGAGTTTGACGCCGCGCAATGACGGGGGGCCATTTACGTTATCGTTAATCAAGCGTATCAATAAGGATTCTTGATAATTGTGATAGGCTGAAACGAGATCCCCCACTACAACAGGAGAAGGACAAGAGGGCACTTCCTGTGCAGCCTTGACGACGAGACGTGACTCGGCGCAATCTCGCCGGGAGGGCAGACATGTGGGTGACAGATCCATCAGTCATCAACGAGGCATCTAGCTTAAAGCAGGCCGACCGCTGTGATTCACGTACGAATGTGGCTGGCAACCGGATCTCGCGGCATGGCTGCCACAGATGAAAGTTGCATCCGATTGCTCTCCTGGACGGTGAGGTCGCAAGGGAACATAAGGAGCATGATGTGGGCATCGACAAAGAATGGGGGCAGCATCCGCGATTCGATAATCGCAAAAGAAGGGACGAGCAAGACGAAGAGACAACACCCGCATCGATGCACGCCGTCTTTCAGGCACGTTACCGTGCACACCAGCGGCCGCTGTTGAAAGAGTATCAGCGCAGCGGCAGAAATCGGCAAAGGCTGGGGTTTGATCACGCCGGTTGGGTGCGGTTGGATCAGGCCGTGACGGCCCTTCAGGAGGAACGAAAGGACGCGCGTATCCAGCACGTCGCGCATGGGCTTCGTGCGCTCGCTGAGCGCTTGGGGACCGTTCACGCCAGTCTGTGGGAAGCCCTGGAAGCCCAAACGCCCTCCGATACGCTGCGGGTGGTCGCGCAAGCGTTAAACGACACCGTCGAGTCATTGACGGTCGCGTCGGTCGGATTGAGTGACGTCGGCAACTTGTTTGAAGCTCGGGCATGGGTCGGACTGGGTGCGATCGTCGAGGAGCAACTGCTGCAGGATGCGGGGCGTTTGCTGCTCGCCAACCCAGGGCAGGTGCCAGACTCCGATATCCGGAAGAATGAAAGGATGGTCCAGGCCTGGGCAAGCGCCCCGACGGCGCTGCACGCAAAGATGGCGCTCATTCAGGAGGCCGCAATCAAGCGAGGACAAGCCGCGGCCGAGGAGGAGTTGAGCGTCCGGATGCTGCTGACGCACCAGGCGGCGAATGCGGCGTCGGATCGGGTAGCGGAAATGCAGTTGTTGGCCATCTTGCGGCACGATCCGCTCGGTGAGCTGTCTGCGGCGGTGGACCCCGTCGGTAGGTTATCCGGGTTAGTGATGGAGGGCAGGCGCATGCTCGAGGCAATCGAGTCCACCCTCAAAAGCCTGCGCGACGAAATCAAGCTCCCCAAGAAGTCGCGAGTCGGTCAAGCGGGCGCCAAAGTCATGAGCGCGGCGACTGATGTGCGCGCCCTTGCGGCGGAGTTTCCCACCAGTCTGGCACAGGCCAATGCCATGTCTGCGGACGCGTTTGTTCTGATGGGGCGAGGATTTGCTCAAACCAGGAAAGAAGCGCAAACCTGGCTGCACCGGGCTGATGATGTGATGAGTCTGGCCGGCACGAAAGTCCTCAAGACCCTGGGGAGCGTGTCGCGCCTGCCAAGTCGCGTCGGTCTGCCGTTTGCCCGCCGTGACAAAGCCGTGACGGCGGCGTTAAAGAGCATGCCACAGACGTTGTTGGCCGACACGCAAAGGGTATTGGTTGTCGCCCAGTGGCTGATCGAACCTGTGAAGAATATCCAAGCGGCGCAAGACGCGTTCGTGCGGGCGCAACGCGCGGCGGCCAGAAGCCGACGCGTCCAATCTGCCTCGACCGCGACACCGGTCACTGCCCCGGCCGAGACGCCCAGCTCGCCGGAGTTGATGGCCATCGCGACGATACTGGAGCGGCATCGCGAGCCCGTGACCCGAGCAGAAAGACGAGCGCAAAAGGCCCACGCCCGTCAGGACGAAATCCTGGCCGCACACGCGTCGCTCGAGCAGACGACCCGCTTTGTCGGGCAGATTGCGCAGAGTGTGGTGGATAGCGCTCGCCAGGAAGCGCTGAGCATGGGTAAGGCTGAGGCTTCCGGGGCGGCACCTGAAGCGCAACGGGCCGAGGCGAATGCGCAGCAGGCCGGGTTGGCGCAGGCGCTCGAAAGGGAAGCCGAGAAACTCCAGAGCGCTGCACAATACCTAGCAGATGCCGTGCACCATGCGGACAAGGGTGAGTGGGCGGCCGCGCTGGAGCGGGCGACCGATGCGCTGGATGCGGCTCGACAGGTCAAAGGACGCATCAAGGTAGCGACCCAGCGCTACGCGGGCGAATCGGTGAACCACTATTCGCGCGGTGGTATGCTGGCCAAGGCCATCGGCCAATGGATTCATGAAGAAAAGCAGGCCTATCGGAACGAGCATCCGGATGCCAGCATGGGCGACGTGGATCGCGCCATGGAGCAGTTGAGCGCTGAAATTGCCCGTGACCTTGCGACAGAAAAAGACCCGGAAGGCGCATTGTTGACAAAGCGCATCGAAAATGCAGTCAGGGATGCGCAAAAGGGCGGCGTTTTATGGCCCGCGACGGCCGAGCAAATGCTGGCGGGCAGCAAATCGATTGACCAGTATCTTGCAGAATGGGGGACAAAAAAAGTCGGGGCCAATCTGGCGCTGGGTTATTTTTCGTGGGTGGCCGGCCAGGGCGACGCAATGCTCAACACCATGATGTCGATGGCACCCGTCCGGAAATTGACCCGCCTGCATTTCGGGTGGCTGAAAATCGCCTTGGCGCCGTTTCTCATTCCGCTGGGCGTGCGCGCGCTCAAGCGCTCCGTGCGGCCAGGCCAGGACTATCCCCATGCCGCAATCAAGCAGTACGTTCAGCGCGAGATTTTCAAACTGATCTTCCGACTTTTTACCTATATTTTGCCGCCTGCCGCCGATCGCGTGTTGGCCGTCGGCCTGTTTGGCTACGGTGTCTATCGTGGATTAGCGGGGAACGACCCCGATCGATGGGCGTTTGTCACCGGCTATGCCAAACCGGCCACGGGACTCGCGACCGACGTTGGCTGGGGGGCAGGCCTGACGACATACCGCGACGTACAGATCGAGAAGTTGAAGGCTCAGCGTGCGGCGTTGTTCTCGAGTTTGACGCAGATGAGCGAAGACGCTGCTGAAGCTCGTGGAATCTCCGAAAGGCCAATCGCCCACCCCGTCAATACCGCCCCTCAAGGAGAGCGCCCGGCCGGGATGGAGCAACCCTCCACTGATTTAGGTGAGCGTGGTCAACGCACAGGTCGCGTTAAGCGGAGTGTGGGCAGCAGGCTGAGTCAAACCGATCTGGCCTTTATTCAAATGATGGAAGCAGAATACGGGATAAGAAAGGATTCCAGGGTATTCACTTCAATGCATCACAGTAAGGGGACGATGCAGCACACGTTGCTTTCCCTTCTGTTGGATTTTAAACCAGCGGAGGAAGTCATCAGCGACGCAACCGGATTCTCCACTGAGAAAAGTGATGCGATCTTGGGCAAAGTAATTGATTATTTGTATTTGAGAGCAAAAATAAATATCAATGACTTTTGGTCAAAGGTGGATCCCCGAACGAAGCAAGCCATGGAGGCGGATTTTTCGAAGGCGATGGACTTGCTTTTCGACGCGAGTGAGGCCAGCAGCAACCCCGTACTTGATATCAATGCATGGATTGATCAATATATCGACGGGATTGCAGCCAGGACAGGGGCAAGTGGGCTCGGGCTGCGAGCAGATATGCCCGTCAAAGTCTATGTTTCGGTTGCTACGCTGGATCTGGTTAAAAACCCCACCGGAATTATCGTTCCTCGCGCGGAAGTACCAGGTGGGCCCTATACGGTTCGTGACATTTTAATGCGTCGACATGTTCGAGATTCGGGTTTTTATGAAAATCAGATGAGCATTGTGTTTCCAGAGGAAATTCCCAAGGAAACAACCGATGCCATCATCGAAGCTGATATGCAGGTTGACTATTTGCGAGAGTTGCGTGCGCAGATGAGCAATCCGGACATAAGAAATAAAGTATTTCAGCTATTTGAGTTCCTTCGCCAATCCGCGGTGACTCGATATTCCGAGGCAAATCTGGAGGAGGTGTCGCCGCGCCAATCGGCCGCCAGGAACTATATTGCAAGTGGCGAGAATCCTCACCTGGTTTATGTAGGCAATGAGGTGGTGCCGGGTTTGCTATTTATCCCATACGAGGAGGCGTCGAGCAAGCGGAATCGATATAACGAGATCGAGCGAGAATATAACGGTACAATTATTTCATTGCATGATGACCGCCATTACGAAATCAGAGCCAACAATTATTCAATAGCCGTAGAAAATCGCGAGGATTTAGGCGAGTTTATGAGGCGACATTTGCCATTGGGGCGCCAGGCAAGTTTTGCGAGCGTCATGAATTCAGACGGAAAGACGGGCTACAATGTACGAGGCGGACGAAGCCGGGCATCACAGAAGGGACTGGATAACCAGCCGATCTTGTGGTTCAAGGAATCAGAGAACGTAACGGAAGCACTGACTTCCGCTCACATTCAATCCCTGGATGCCAATATGGACTACCTGGTGAAGTCGAAGGGCGAGTCCAGAGCGGATTTTGCCGCCGGCATCATCGATGCAATGGGCACCTTGCTGGCGGCCGCGACTGCACCTATTACGTTTGGCTCGAGCAGTGTCGTGTCTGCCGCTTATGGTAGCTTCAAGACTCAAGTTTTATTGACCTTCTTTAGTTCGACACTGCCGGGCCTTATTCGTGCCGATCTGGCTGATCGCCCCGACGATCGACGAAGGGCCGTGTGCGATGCTTTGATATCGATTGCCAACGAGATGCTTGGAGACTTGATCGGCAGATACGTCCCGGGAATGCTTGAAATGACAGGGCGTTACGCGAAGGGGCGTGGTGCTGCTTTCGTTGAGGTGTTGCCCGAAAATGTCAAAAGGTCATTCAGCCATATTTTCAAAGAACGCTTTGCCAAGCGGCATCCTGAGATCGTGCCAGATGATGTATTGGACGTGGGTAGTTACATTGATGAAATATACAAGCTTTTTACTGAATGGTTACCGAGCACGACATTCTTCGGTTATATGACGACGGTTGGAAAGAGCGTGATTGGAGATCTCCTGATGGACTTCCCATCCGATGATGAGGCTAAGCCTGCTGCCGTATCGAGTTAGTGCGCGGAGCTTAAAATTGAATGGTTGATGAGTGATCAATGATGATTGTGTTGGATTGGCAATATTCCTCAGGGGCAGTTGGCGGAGCGTATAAGGTACACCGGAATTGAAGGTGGCGGAGCGCGACGGGTATTTAAAAAAGCGGATGGCCAATTATCGATGGCGGGGTGTGCTGGAATTGCATTGCACGTTTATTTTATACCGTGAGATTGAAGTCGCAGGCTTGAGCCGGTTTGCTTTAGTTTAGGTATCAAGATGTTCGAACAGAGACTCTAGATGGGTAGACGCACAGCGTTTCGGAGCGGGTGCCATTTCGCGTGAGTACGGGCCGTCTTCGCCGTGAATCGATTGATGGACGCTTCATGATTTTGAGGTCGCACGCCGTGGTGGATGCAAGTAATCAGATGAGAAGCATCTGAAAAAGGGGGCTAGCATGTCGCACGTCAGTTTGCAGGTATGTAGCAGGTATAAGATCTGCTCATTCGTCGACAATGCTGGCAATTGATTCCAGATTGGACTATTTTCTATCCATGGCGTGGCGATTGCCTGTTCGACTCGCCAGCGCCAACTCAATAACACTGAGGTGCAGTCATGTATCATCCGAAATTGCCTCAAACTCAACCCGCTCGCCGTCGCCGTGACGCTGAAGAGCGGGATCAGGCTGACAGCAGCTCGCTGCCCGGCACAAATTTTCCGCTACTAAATTTAGACGATCTTTACTTTGATCAGGTCACGCCGCTAGAAAATTCAGATGCCAATAGCGGGCAACACGCCTCCTCGGCAAGCTGGACTCAATTTAACGAGCAAGAGTTTCAGAGGCAGATGCGATCATTAGCTGCAGATGAAACTCAACATTCGTCACATCAGCAGTATCATTGGCCGACTTTACCTGACTTCCCGTCCACGGATCGCAATCAAACTTTTGCACGTTGGGCATTTGCGATGGTGAGAAGTCGTTTTAAGACGAGTGGAATAAAATCTGGCAACAAGCGGCGGCAGGGAGATATCTCCAGCATACAGCGGGCACAGCGCGCATATCCTATTATATGCGATATTCAACAGACTCAAATAGCCAGGACACAACGAGCTATGCAGAATGGCCCCGTGCTGGTCGATTATACGGAGGCGATGGAGCGGGGAGCAGGTAACTGCGGCGAAATGTCAGGGGCGGCCGCACAGATGATCAATCGGAGTGGTGGCTATGCTGAGCAGTATCAAGTGGATGATCTGGGGACGCATGGATTTACGTTGGTCGGGCGCCCGCCGGCTACGGCACGCGATCATGTCCGTTTTTCCGATTATGAAGATTGTTGGGTTGTTGATCCGTGGGCCGGTATCGTTTGTGAGGCCCGCAACTACTGCGATGATTTTGAGTTGAAGATGCACTTGTGGGCTCAACAAAATAAGCATATTCGCACGCGCGACGCCCAATGGGTGCCTGCAAACGACTCAGCGTGGATTCGTGCCGTCACCAATAACCCCAAGTCCGTCAGAGTTAGACAATCGTGGTTTGATCTTGGTGTAGCTCGCCAACGTTTTCCCGGACATATTGACTAGAAATCGCTTGCCGGGTAAGTGTTGATGTCCAAGCAGAACTGACCCGCCGGGATATTTTAACGGCCAGCTAACAGCGTCGAGGTATCCCGGACCCATTTCCTTTTGGCGATACCAGTCACTCGCCTGTTTCGGTGCTGCCGATGATTGTGGCTCGACTTCATTCGATTGCAGCTGACTTGCGATTTCTCATGCGCCCAGCTATAAATATAGCATACGCTCGGTCGCTTGATGCTTGCCGCTTCCCCAGCGGGACGGAATTGATTTTTTTTGCATTCTGATTTAGCCGATAATACTTGTCGCCAAAATGGAATAGCCGACCCGGTATATTGTACTCGTCCGAAACTCATTTATTCCATTCGCGTCATTATTGCAATGCAAAGATGAGGCTGCCAACGGAACATGTGTCACTATTAAGAGGCGCAATCAGCGAAATCTATGCCTATTTTTCAATATCTGCGCGCTACCACCCCCGGTTGGACTCGACGAATCAACGATGAAGAGCCCGGCGCTCCTTACCTTGCCAGTGGCGCATCCTTGACAGGGGCGATGGCTGCCACATCGGCACGTCCGGAGCGCCACCAAGATATCGACACAATCCGGCAAGCGGACCGTTATTTGCGTGAAGCGGCAAAACAGATGGGCATCCTGCACGATCAACTCGAGGCGATGACTGACAGTAGGCTGTTCTCACGCGAATTCGCTCGGCAAGGGGGCAAGGCATTCGCGGGATCTGCTGTCCGAAGCGGTGCCGCATTAGGCGGTGGGGCGCTCGGGACTATGATCCTGCCGGGAGTGGGCACCATCGCCGGAGCTGTCGCGGGTCGGTATATGGCAGGGCGCTTATTCGATGCGGCCCTCAACCGCATCATCGACAAGGCAAAATGGCCCAAGATTGCACCCGGGCAATATCCCAAAACCCAGGATATTCGAGAGACATTGCTCAACGCCGATGTCGCTTCATGGCTGCCTGGTGAGACGCACTATTATTCGCGGCAGGACAAGCGAAAAAAAGTTTATCGAGATATCAAGAAATTAATCAAGGTGGCCAGCGGATTGGGCATTCCGTTTAGAGAGCTGACCAGCATACCTTACGATACTATCAAGGCCACTCACGGAATCAGTCATGATAAGGCGCTCAAGCTCAATGAGCTGCTTGATGAAACAGAGCGTCAGGCAGTTCATTATTTAATAGCAGCTTATCGAGCTTATGAGCGTCATGAGAACGATCCACTCCCCCCGCTGCGCTATGCGATCATGGAGCAGTTGAGTGAGCGGATTGATTTGAATTGGGGTAAGAGTGATGTCGAAATTACTCAAGAGAAGATTTTTAAAAAGGCCCATCAAATCGGAGAATTTGTTGAGAAAAATCGTGCATTGGTTCGATTGATCCGTCGGGCTCGTACCCTTCCTCATCCAACCAACGATGATCCGATCGAAATGTGGCGGACCGTCGCACGCGCGGCCGGCGAGGCCAATCGGCAAGCCTTGTCAGGGTAAATGTAAGCATTCGAACAACACCGTCTGGGCTGGGAAGGTCAAGGACCGCAAGCCAGTCGTCTGCGCCGGTGAGAAGTCGGATACACCCATAGTAGGTAAGCCTGAACCAGCACGCGCGACACGGTGGTGTGATGAACGTGCAGTTGTTGTCGCGCAATGGTGTTGCAGCGCTACTTCTCCACGTGATACAGGCGCAGGGTCAGCGCCACCAGGTCAGCCGAGATCGTCACGAGACATACGACGACGTTTTCCTCTGCGCTGACGACGTCGTTTGAGGACGGCCCCAGTATATCATTCGCGACAGGCGCAGTTGAAGGCTGATGCGTCACTTTCTGCTGACGATCTCGGTAGCGCGCCTGCCGGCGCGTGAGCGAGACGTCCGCGACGACTGTCCTGATAGTGTCGGCCAGACTCAAGCATGCACTTACGACGCGTCGCCCGGGAACTGGCTGGCCCGATCAGTGCGCGATCTGCTTGAGCACCTCGTCGGACAGCCCGGTGACGGTCATCACCAGCGCCCGATCCAGGCCGTTGGCCAGCATCGTGCGGGCGATCTTCCGCGCTTCTTCCTGACGACCTTGTTCGAGGCCTTGAACAAGCCCTTGTTCGAGCCCTTGTTCGAGCCCTTGTTCGAGCCCTTGTTCGAGCCCTTGTTCAAGCCCTTGTTCAAGCCCTTCCTGGCGACCGAGGCGGCGACCTTGTTCGAGGCCTTTTTGTTCCAGTTTCTGAGCGATGGTCATTAATGCCTCCTGGTGCTGCGGGGCGCGTTGCGCCAGCGCGCGAATAAAACGTTCTGGATCAGCGGTGTCGCCCGTCACGAGCATGTAGTGGACGATCGAGCGCAATTGTTCAGGGGTAGTGTACCCGGCCACCAGCAACGTGACCAGTTGCTCGAGCAGGTCAGCGAGATCCCGGCGGCGGATGTGCTTCTGCAGCAGTTCGAGCAGGGCGACCCGGCGATGGGTCATGATGTCGTCATCGGGGATGACGGTGACGTCGACGATCGGGAACGCCCCGGCGTACAGGGCCGCGGCGATGGTCGGGTCGGGAAAGGCGTCGAGCCAGCGCATCGAGCAGGGATAGGGGCTGACGACGCCATGATAGAACAGGATCGGGATCACGAGCGGCAGGGCGTCGTGACCGGCGTTCAGGTGGCGCTGCATCGCGGCGATCGCATAGCGCATCAGGCGGAACGCCATGTGGCGATCGGGGGTGCTTTGATGCTCGATGAGGGCGTAGACATAGCCGTCGCCGAGTCGGGTGTCGAGCGACCAGAGGATATCAGAGCAATATGGGGAGCAATCGTCAAGACTGGTGTACGCGGGTCGGGCGGCATGATCAGGCGGCTAGCGCTTGAGGAGCCGGTGTGCTTTCCATCACCGGGGTGCCGTCCTTGAAGGGAATGCCCTTCAGAAGCGGTTCGATCCTGTCGACGCCGCGGATCTTCCTCCAGGTCTGCTCGGCCGCTTCGATCAGCTTGAACGCCATCGCGAGGAAGGTCGAGCGCGACAGACAGTTGCGCGTGCGGCTCGTGCGGTGGCGCACCGTCGCGAACGTCGATTCAATCGGATTCGTGGTCCGCACGTGCTGCCAGTGTTCGGCCGGGAAGTCGTAGAACGCGAGCAGTGCGTCGCGGTCTTTCGTGAGCTTCTCGACGGCCTTTGGGTACTTGGCCGCGTACGTGTCGACGAACTGGTTGAACGCGGCGATTGCGTCGGCTCTTGTCGCGGCATTCCAGATCTCGGCGAGCGCAACCTTGGCCTTGCCGTGCTGCGATTTGGGCATGACGTTGAGTATGTTGCCGATCTTGTGAAACCAGCAGCGCTGGTGCCGTGTCTGCGGGAACACCTCTTCAAGCGCCGCCCACAGCCCCATCGCGCCATCGCCGACGGCAAGCAGCGGCGGCGCCTGCAGACCTCGTTTCTTCAGATCGAGCAGCAGCTCTTTCCAGGATTCCTTCGATTCGCGATAGCCGTCGTTGAGCGCCACGCGCTCCTTGCTGCCGTCCGGTTTCACGCCGATGATCACCAGCAGGCACTGCCCGTCCGAATCCTCTGCGCGGGCTTGCGTATGGATGCCGTCGGCCCACCAGTAGACCCAGCGCGAGGTGGACAGGTCGCGCTTGTTCCACTTCTCGTACTCTTCTGACCAGGCGGCCTTCAGGCGGCTCACGACGCTCGCTGACAGCCCTTTAGCCTGTTCGCCGAGCAGCTCGGACAGTGCGTCGCCCATGTCGCCGGTTGAGACTCCTCGCAGGTACAGCCACGGCAGCGACGATGACACGCGCGGCGACTTGCGCACATAGGGCGGCACGATCGTCGAATTGAACTTGATGCCGGAGCCCGAACGATCGCGGACCTTCGGCACCTGAACGGGCACCGGACCGACTGCCGTGACGATCTCGCGCTCTGGCAGGTACCCGTTGCGCACGACAGCGCGCCGGCCATCGATCGTCTTCACATTCGAATACTGTTCGAGCATTGCCGCCAGTTCCGCCTCGATTGCCTGCTGGATGATCCGCCGCGCCCCTTGCTGGATCAGATCGTCCAGGCCGGGCGTACCCTTGATGTCTGCTTCTGTTGTTTGACTGCCGCTCGTATCCTGCGTAAGTTTCGCCATGGTGGTGGAGTTCGATTGAGGAAGTGTTACCGTGAGAAGCAACATTCTCCTTCAATCGCCACCGCCTTCTCCTGCCTCAACCCTACGCCGCATACACCACTTTCAACGATAGCTCCAATATGGGCGCAGGTCGTCGTCGACGAAGCTGCCGGACTCGAGGCGCAGGGTGGACAGGTCGCAGACCTCGCGGAGCGCGGGCGGCAGGTGAAGTTCGAGGAAATCCCGTGCAGTTTCGGGGTGGGTGAGAAACTGCTTGAACAGCGCATCGTGCGGGGTGGTGGCGGGCGGCTGGGCCATGGATGAACCATCGAAAGCGTGGCGTTCAGGGTAGCACGGACCGGCGCGACTCGGAAGTGTGTGTGGCGTCCAAGCGGGGCGACGCGGAAGGTGCTCGGTAGCCTCCGACTTGACCAGTTTCATCTTCTGCACCCGGAACTCCGCCGGGCGCGGCGTACGAGTCTTGCCCATCTCGGCGCTTCCTCTTCAAAAGAAGGTGTCCGTTTTGGCGGGTCAATCTCAGTTCATCTTCACCGGATCGCTCAATAAACTGTCGCCGGTGGTAAGGGTGACGTGAGGCGTGCCCTCGAATAGCAGCGCATGATCGCTGCCGGCGACCGGATCCGCGCCTCGGGCATGCAGCGCCGCGCGGACGGGCCTCACGGTCAGCGGCGTATTGCCGGACAGATTGGAAAGGCGGATGCGCACTTTCGAGCCGCTCACGCTCGTCCGGACGATCTGCCTGACCGTTTGCGCCTCCAGCGCGGGTCCCGCGGAATCCGGCGCGGCCGTTCACGCGTCGGCCCACCCGCGCGAAGCCGGATTCGCTGCCATTGCGATGGCGAGCCTTCGCAGGCGGAACCGACGCCCCCATTTCAATAACGGATGACGCATGCCTGGCTCCGAGGTTGCTGTCACTGTCGTGCTCGACGACATCCGCACGGCGTTCTGACCTGACTGGTCGCGCGCCATGGGGTGACACGCCGGAAAAAAAGCCCGCACAAGGCGGGCGAAGTACCACCGAGACATCGGACGTGAAACGCGGCGCGCTCCGGCAGGGACGCGCGGGCAGGCAACGGATGTCGCTAACACAAGTCGTCAACGAAGCGAGAGCAGACAACAGCGGCAGCCAGGGCAAGCAAAGCGACATGAATATCGAGGCGACGTTCGAAGCGAATGCGAAGTTTGCCGAAACCGGCGAACCAAGCATGCGTGCGTTCGACGACCCAACGATGCCGTCCGAGCCGCTCGCTGCTTTCCACGCCGCGACGGGCGATACGAGCCTTGATGCCTCGCTGCTTCAAATAGCGCCGGCAGCGAGCAAAGTCATAGCCCTTGTCAGCATGCAATTTTCCCGGACGTTTGCGGGGCTGGCCGCTCAAGCCCGGCACTGCCGGGATGGCATCCAGTGTGGGTTCGAATGCCATCGAGTCGTGTCGGTTGGCGCCCGTGACCGTGACGGCCAGTGGGATGCCGCGAGCGTCTACAACGATGTGCCGTTTCGATCCGAGCTTTCCTCGATCCGTCGGGTTGGGGCCGGTTTCCTACCCCCCCGGGGGCTGGAAACACTGGCGCCATCAAGACTTGCCCGCTCCCAATCAATCTGGTCGTGCTCGCGCAATCGACGAAGCATCGCCACATGTAATCGCGCCCACACGCCTGCGGCTTGCCAGTCTCGTAGACGTCGCCAGCACGTCATACCGCTGCCGAAACCGAGCTCTTGCGGCAAGTCTTCCCATGGAATACCGGTTTGCAGGACATACAGGATGCCGTTCAGCGCTGCGCGGTCATCGACTGTGCGACGTCGACCGCCTTTGGGCGACGGCGTGAAAACCGGGATCAGCGGTTCCAGTGCCGCCCATAACTCATTGCTGATTTTGCGTCTGACCATGCCGCAAGGATATGGCACTCATGGCTTCATGTCCAGGTTGTGTTAGCGGCTCTAATACTACAGCCGTAACTAATTCTATGGAGGTGAACACCCGCGCTTCCGGTAATGAGACTGCTGTGCCCGCCATTGATGAGTCCGGCGCCAGATGGACCATTCCAGTATGCAATCGATCGAGTGGGTCGCGCGCCATAACAGCCGACACAGTAACCGGCGGATCTCCTGGACGCTGAGCGGCACCACGCCATCAGGCGTTTTTTTTGCCGCGGACCCGCAGCGTGGCGAGTGCGGCGTGGGCAAGCAGAGCGAAGGTGATATGGCGATACCAGCCCTGCCATCGGCGAACCTCATACTGGTCCAGGCCACATTCGCCCTTGGCCGCCTCGAAGCCGATCTCGATTTCCCACCGGCGGCCCGCGACGTTGACGAGCGTTTGTCGCGTAGCCTTCCTGCGTGGGGCATACACCACGTAGAAGGCGTGCTCACGCTTCTCGTCAAGGCTGCGCCCTACCAGCAGATAATGCCCGAATCGACGTTCCTCCGCCGTCATCTGCAAACGCCAGAGCGGAGTTAGCGCCCAGTCGTACAAACGCTCGCCTTTGACCCCCGCGCCCGCCGACAGACGTCGCCATGCGCCGGCCGGCAGGCTTGCTGCGATCTTGTCTGCGCGAACGTAGGTCGGCCCCTGCCACCACAACGGCTCGTTCTTCGCTACGGCGAGCACGAAGGATTGTTCGCGCGACTCCAGCCATAGTCGTAAATGCCGGTCGCCGCCGTATACCTCGTCGCCTGTCACCCAGCCGCACGGCACCCCCGCGTCCAGTGCCCGCTCAAGCATCTGTCTGGCAAGCTGCGGTTTGGTCGCGAACTTCCTCGTATCCGGAACGCCCGCGGACATGCAGCGTTGCGGGTCCTCGATCCAGGATTTGGGCAAATAAAGCTCGCGGTCAATGAAGGCGCTACCCCCGTTGCCGGCATAGCAGAGAAACACCCCGATCTGGCTGTTCTCGATGCGCCCGGCGGTGCCACTGTACTGGCGCTGCACGCCGGCTGAGTGTTCACCTTTCTTGACGAAGCCAGTCTCGTCTACCACCAGCACTGCGTCACGCGTACCCAGTTGCTCAACCACATAATGCCGCAATACGTCACGCGCGGCGTCCGCGTCCCATTTCGCCCGCTCGAGCAGGTACTGCACTCCGTCAGGGGTCGAGTCTCCGATCCATTCCGCAAGCTGCCAGCCGTTCTTGCGCTCGGCCGTACCCAGCAGTCCCTTCAAATAGGACAGTGACCGCTCACGCGACTCGGACCGACTGAACTGGTTTGCCAGACGTGCGTGTAACGCCTCAAGTTCGCGCTCCCAGCACTTTACGAGTGATTTCATCGCTCATATATTGAATCGCACTACTAACATAATATAATAAAAATAGTTACGGCTGTAGTACTAATGACGGGTGCGATGGTTGTGCCATTTCATGACTTCATACCATAGGGCAATTCGAGGTGTGCGGATAGGTCATTTGCGTAGGACGGGAGCCCGCGCGAGTCGGAAATAAGTAACTAAAATCACACACTGCCGGTGAGGCGATTGTCGGCCAATGGTGTCAACACAAAAGGCCGAGGATCGGTCGGCAGGTGGTTGAGATGCTGGCGGATCGCCTGTTCGAGTGGCCAAGTCGAGCCATGGGTGCCTCGGCAGACGAGTGGTTCGCCAAGCGTGGCAAACCATCGTTCAACCTGATGGCGCCACGCCGCTGAGCTTGGCGTGACATGCACATGAAAACGCGGATGACGCGCCACCCAAACCTGGATCGCGGATGTCTTGAGGGTCCGGTCGGTGTCGATCACCACATGCATGTCCAGTTCGGGTGGCACGCTGGCTTCCAGGGTGCGCAGGAACTGCAGGAAGGCGCTGCTGCGCTGGCGCCAGGGCAATGCATTGCTGACTGCACCGCCAGCGAGGTCGAGCGCCGCGATGACGGGGGGCGCTCCGTGGTGTCGGTCCGCGCGCGGGCGTTGCTCGGATACGCCAAGCACCCTCGGGCGCGTCAGCGACGGGTGGTCCGGCGCTGGGATCGGGTGCTGTTCGTCCACGCTCAGCACCATCACCTTAACCGGCGGATCGAGGTACAGTCCGACGATCTCGCGGACCGTCTCGACAAAGAACGGATCGTCGGAAAGCCTGAGGCGCTGGCGCGGTTGCAAGCCGAACGCCCGCCAAATTCGCGAGACGGCCGCCTGCGACATGCTCATCTCGTGGGCCATCGTGCGCGTAGTCCAAAGCGTTGCGTTGGGCGGCACCGACTCGAGGGTTTTGGCAATCAGGGCATTGACCTGTAACTCATCGATCTTCCTAGGCGCACCCGGGCGCGGCGCATCGAACAGTCCGTCTAGCCCATCCTGGATGAAGCGCGCACGCCACCGCGAGACCGTACGCGCGGCGATATGCAGTTTCGCCGCGACGGCGTTGTTATCGAGGCCCTCGGCACAGGCCAGCACGATGCAGGCGCGCAAGGTCAACGCGCGTGTCGCCAGGGGGCGCATCGTCAAAGCCGTGAGCTGTTCGTATTCCAATTCACTCAGGACTAGGGAGGCCGTGGGGCGGCCGCGCTTCACGACCGCACTCATGGGCACGCTCTGCCGCGCGGCGGGTAACACGACAAAAAGAATGTCTTCAATTTATCACTCGCGGTATAGGGTGCAGGTGGCCATCCCGCTCCGGCCGCGCGTCGCAGAACATCGCGAAGAACCCGTGCGGGACCAGGGGGAGGGGGCGGTTGCGTCAGCGGTCAGGATCGAGCAGGCCAAGTCGTGGACGAACGCGCGTGGCGTGTCGCCCGCGTCAGTTGTTGGGGACGGGGCGGTGCGACGGTCGTCGATGCCATGCGTGGTTCAGTCACTGGGAGCAGCGTGTGTCGCGCGAGGGAGGCACGTACGAACCTCGCGCGACGCGCACAGCAGCGACTTGCTCTTACCGTGGCATATCGGCCTGTCGTGTTCGGATGCGATGTGATCGCACGCGGCGTGTCATTTTTTAGGATTCCTCTCGTTTTGTGTGCCATCCGCCGTGCAGCCTGACGGACGATTTTGTGTTGGTGAGAAATTAGTAACAATTCACACCAACGTTGCATGCTTCATTCATATCGTAGGGTAATTCGACGCGTTTGGGGAGAACGTTTGCGCCTGGCATTTTTGAGGGCTGGGACGACGCTTTCGCCCCGATTCTTGTGTCCGCAGCCATACCGCCGCGCGCCGCGCGACACAGTGTGCCCGCGCCCCGTATGTCCCGGTCACCCATGCTGGATCAGCCTGCCACGGTCGATGCGGCCTGTCTTCGAGAACGGAAAGGCACGTGTGCAGACGCGTGGTTGATGGCAATGGGGCGCGTGGCGGAGGGAGGCGCCAGCCCTCATGCGTCGCGACGGTTTGAACATTTTCCACATAGTTTCAACTTGCTTTCGCCGTCCGCGGAGCCCCTCCGGAAAGCGATGAAACGGGACGGTCGCTGCATGGTGGCACGACGGCGCGTCGGCAGCGACAGCCGTGGCTCGCGATGCTCCTTCGCCAGAACGCGCTTGACCTTCCCCGGTGCGGCCACTCGCCGTCATGCGTGCCACTCACCGCCCATAGAAGTCGGACATGCGAAACGCTGCGAGGCCGTACGCAGCAAGGGGCCGCGATAGTTTTGTGAGTCGGAGAACTCCCAGAAGCAATGTCGTTCTGATTCAGAACCTGGGAGTTCGAGGACACGATGACCGACGATTTCTTTCGTAGCCGCTTGGACGCGATGATTGATCTGCGCCATGCGTTTGCCGTACTTGCCACGCGCATGCCGTGGGCGCAGATCGAAGTGACGCTTGCACCGCTGGTTGCACATCGTGATCATGTCGGGCGAGCGACGGACGAGATTGATCTGCTCGGTCCGGCACCGAGGCTCGCCGGTGCGGGCGTGAGCGCGGCGGGACGACCGCGCCTGCCGATCCGGCGCATGGTCGGGCTGCTGTACCTGAAGGAACAACCTCTCGGACGAAGCCGTTTGTGAACGCTGGGCCGAGAACGTCTACTTCCAGTACTTCTGCGGCGAGGACTATTTCCAGTCGCGCTTGCCGTGCGATCCGACGAACCTGGGACGTTTTCGGCAGGCGATCGGTGAAGCCGGCATGGAGGAACTGCTGGCCATCACGATTGCGGTCGCGGTAGACATGAAGGCCGTCGGCCTCGACGAATTCAAGCGCGTGATCCCCGATACGACGATGCGATCGCCCGCCTGGGCCGCCGCGAATGGAAGAAGGACAGCGGCTACCATCGACGCTCGCTCACGGAGAACGCAATGTATCGCTTCAAGACGCTCACGGGAAACTGCCCGTGGCCACGACGCACCGAATCGCAGGCGGCCGAGGTGGCCATTCGAGTGGGCGTGCTCAACCGCATGGCGGACCTCGCACGTCCGCAATCGGTTCGCATTGCTTGAAATCATGAATATAGGCCTTGCCTCGTCTTCACGATCGATTTATGCAACGCCGCGCTGAGAGTGGGCTGGGACGCATCGAGCGAAATTCTCTTTGCCTTTGTTTTGAGTTTGGCCTATCTTGACTTGGCAAACGATAACAATTCACGAGGGCGCCGATCCGAGCTCACGGATCGGTCTTTCCACCTCTAGATTTGACTAGATCACGCGGCGTGATTTGACTTGTTCGCTGATCGGCGATTGGCGTTCTTCCTGGATGGGCGGCGAATGGATGCGCAAGCCAGCAAACGGATTGACCCCGCAACCCGATTCGGAGTAACAGCACTCAACCCCGCAACGCGACCTCAACTGGTCGCATTCGTGTGGAATCGCTGGTCGCCATTCGCGTGGAATGGCTGGTCGTTTTACGTGGAATACGCATCCGGATACCTTCAACGACCGAAATTTGATCAGATTGCTTCATTTTTTCGACCATGGGTGACCTACGCTTGAATTGCTGTGTCGTGAGAGTTTGCAATTTCGCAAGCCTTTGCTGTACACGCCGATCCATAGGCAAGGAAAGGTGTTATGGAGCATTGCTTCAACAATGGATTTTTCAATCACACAAACACCTGAGCGTCGCACTATATATTCTGGAGACTGATGCCCGCGAATTTGTTTGTCGATTCAAAATTTGATCGTTCATGTCTCTTAAACAGGCTGCATTCCATGTGCGGCTGGGAGGGTTCCCTAAAATGCGAAACTATCGTTTTTTCCTCTTTATAGTTTTCTTGTTGGCTTCCTTTCTGCTGACTGCAAGAAGCTACGCAGCCGCTCCAAAAGAAGCGCTCTATGTCACCAATCGAAATGACAATACCGTCTCTGTTATTGACACGGAAACCAGCACTGTGGTGGCGACGGTTGCGGTGGGCGGAAATCCATTTCGGCTCGCGGTCACGCCGGATGGAACGCATGTCTATGTCGTGAATGCCAACTCGAACAATGTTTCCGTCATCGATACCAGCATCACTAACGTTGTGACGACAATTCCTGTTGGGGTGAAACCAGCTGGAATTGCGATCACGCCAGATGGAACCAGAGCCTATGTAACGAGCTTTACGGGAAACAGTGTATCAGTGATCGACATAGCAACGAATACGGTGACGGCCACGATTTCTGTGAGTGGCAAAACTCCCAATGGTATAGCAGTAACGCCTGACGGCAAGCATGTCTATGTGGCCAATTCCTCGTCGGCCAATGTGTCGGTAATCGATACGGCTAGCAATACAGAGACAGCGACGGTCGCCCTTCCGGGCAGCAATCCAATTGGTATTGCCGTGACTCCAAATGGAGCCAAGGTCTATGTCGCAGATGGCAGCGGCGGGACAGTATCGGTGATCGATACCGCTTCCAACACATTGACAGCCAGAATCGGTGGGTTCTCGGCAGCGGATGATGTCGCGTTTACTCAAGACGGGACCAAGGCTTATATCAGCGACAACTTCAATAACGATGTGGCCGTTATTAATACGGCAAGCAACGCCATAACAAGTACTATATCGAATCTCGTCTCTCCCTTTGGGATCGCTATTGCAACGGGCGGAACTATAGCCTATGTCGCCAATCAACAGGCGAGTAACGTATCGGTGATTAACACATCCAACAATACCGTCACTACTTCGATAGCGGTTGGAAATTTTCCCACCGGCCTTGCGATCGTCAAGCGAGGAACGACGCCGCCGCCATCGCACACGCTGAAGCTGTACTTGCATGGCAGCGACGCTCCGATGACCGCGGGTGGATACACGATGAATCAGACGCCGGGCTCTCCTTCTCTGCTGGGGATCGGCTTGCTGAGCTCGGTAACCTGGTTCAGCGATCCAACTCTCACGGGAACGTTTGAGAGTGGCTCCGCCTTCCAGCTCACCTTGCCTTGCACGGTAGGCGTGGGTGTTTTAACAAGCGTAAGCTTGGACTCCACCGATATGAATGGCGGCTCACTCCGACATCTTGGTACTGTGACTCAGGTCTTGTCTGCGTGCTTATTGGGATCGTATACCGCGTCGATTCCAGTATCGGTGCCCGTGAATTTCACAAATGAACGGCTGAAACTTACCGTCTCGAACCTTCTGGGCCTGAAGCTAAACCTGCAGCTTGGTACAGGAGCCTACGTGCAAGGGACTGACTTCACGGGCACTCCGTAATTCACGTAATCACGTTTTGGGGTTCAGGCCTAAACCTGAACCCCAAGTGTGAAACTTCACGCGTCCTTCAATAAAAATGTCATATTTTATGAATAATTGAAAGATTGCAAAATGAAAGTTTTCGAATAAATCTTGGACCTCTCGGGCTTTTCCCTATGCTGACAGTTGCAGATGCAAGGAATCCAAACCAACTCTGGGTAGACTTTCGGCCGACTTCACTGCTGCGACTGAACCGATTTTTGCGATTCCCGGCCGAGCCTCATTTGCAAGGGGGGCGGAAATGAAAGCAAACTGCAAAGATAACATTTTAATTGTATGCGTGCTCGTCTTCGGATCCCATCTTGCAAGCGCGTAGAGCAATAGTCGGGGCTCTTTCTCAATGGGGTCCAATGTAATAAAGGGGCTGTTTTCCACTAGAATCAGAAGGGCAAAATCAATCGGTGTGTGCCATACATTTACTAAGTTGGTCAACATCAGCAAGTGCAAGGCGGGAGGTCGCATGAGTTTGGTGTGACGGTTAATCTGACTGACAGTTATTGTAGAGAGTGAAGGGATTGTGAATGCGCCAACATCCCCCAGTTGATCTGGCGCAGTTGATGCATGTCGGCAGGAATAGTTCGAGAAGATGAAAAATCTTCCTGAACACGAGCTGAGGGTAGCGGGTGACGATATCGGGTGTGAATTTATTGGCTTGCGACGTTGGCGATGCTGCCACGACGACCCCGGGCTATTCGTGATTAGAAAAGGCGTTCTGGGACCGTGCGTACTCTACCGTGAAGGAGGGCGTTGATATGCAACCTCGTCGACAATGTTCACTTGGGTCGGTGATGTCAGTTGATCTCGAGGAAATTTACAAGCTGATCGCCGTCAGTCCACCGTATTTTTCATTTTCTTCGCTCTACAGGCGTGATTTATCCGAATGGACAGTGTATGGCGACATCATTCCCGAGCAACCTCTTGGCATTGAGGGCGGCACAATTTCGACGGCAGAAGCCGGTCGGCATCTTGCAATTCTGGGTTCATGTGCAGCCGCTTTAACCGACGATGGGCGGCATGGGGGTGCGTGCATATATTATCTCGTCGATCGCGCAACGTGGGTTCGGAGTTCGGGAGATGTTCATCGAGGAAACGCTGGAGTACTCACGGCGCGAGCGCGGGTTGAAAATCGTAATCGGAATTTCGTCGTAGCATGCACTGAATTGGTGTCGGATGAAAACGTGCTTGGAGCACTCAATGTTCGGTATCATGCCGTACCTGCTAACGTATTCCAAATGATTGCGCGCCCTTTTAAGGTCGATGAGGTGCCATTTTGCGGAGTGTCGCCCTATGGCCTTAGGTTGCCGTTAGAATATACGTCAGTTAAAAAAGACAAATTGATCGCAAGCCTACGCCATCCTGGTTACACCCATAGCTCGGGTCATTTTTTGAATTTTCCAATTTGGCCGGTAGCTGTCGTGATGTATGCCGTTAGCCAGGCGATGGCTCATCTAATTTCCACTTTAATGGGTGGAATCAAGTCTTTTACGGTCGAGCGGGCCGACATCGAAACTGAAACGATCGCATCACTCTCAACCCCATTAGATTTCCATCTTCGAATTAAGAAAATTATTGATAATACTTGCTTGATTGACTGCGTCGTCGTGGCTCGCGACCGCAATCTGGGAAGACTTTCCGCAACACTTCTCCTTGGTGCGTAGTTTATATCAGCATTTTGTGAAAAATGAGGAATAAAATGCGATCTTTACAACAACACCTATTCGAATATGCGTCGGCAAATAATATTAATATCGCGGAGGCGGATTTGAATAAGCCAATCAAAGAAATTGATCTCGATTCCCTCGATCTGATAGGTTTTATTGCTGAGTGCGAAAGAGTGTACAATTTCAATTTTCCTTTGCCGATCCCTGATTTCGAAAATTCTACACCACAATTACTGATTGAATATTTGGAAAAACAGCTTCGCATAGGAGTATAGCATGGCCTGCCGACGACCCCGTATCGTGATAAGTGGGGCTGGTTGTATAAGTCCGTTGGGCATAAATATGGCTTCAACTTGGCAGGCAATGGTTGAAGGCCGTGACGGCATCCAACGATTGCATCTCGATGCGGATTCGGGGATCGTGCTGAGATCAACGATTGCCGCGGTGGTGAATGATTTTGATCCAGCCCAGCAGTTTGATCGAAAAATGCTTCGGGTACTTGATCGAGTTGCGCAGTTCGCAATTGTAGCTGCAGATGAGGCAATTGAAAGCGCGCAGCTTGATTTTACAAAAAATTCTCAACTGGCATCGCGCACAGCACTCATCATTGGAACGGCAAACGGAGGCGAAATCGCTCGCGATTTGGGATTTCGAGATATCTATCGCAACAATAAGCACCAACTTGATCCATCGACAATCTTGCGTATTATGCCGAGCGCGCCAGGATCCCATATTAGCATTCGACATGGGATCACCGGTCCAAGCTTCGTCGTGTCTAGCGCATGTGCATCGTCCAATCACGCGTTTGCGCAGGCCGTTCATCTGCTCCGAGCGGGGATTATCGATGTTGCCTTAGTTGGTGGCGCTGAGGCAAGTCTTTCTCCGGGTTTCATCAAGGCATGGGAGGCTATGCGTGTATTGTCGGACGATACGTGTCGCCCGTTTTCTGCCAACAGATCGGGGCTTGTGCTTGGAGAAGGGGCAGCCATGTTTGTCTTAGAAACTGACGAGCATGCATGTCGGCGGGATGCCCCCATTCTATGTGAAGTATCAGGAGTAGGCATGTCCAGTGATGCAAGGGATATGCTGCTCCCTAGCGAGAGCGGAATGTCCGCCGCAATCGAACTTGCGTTGCGAGATGCTGGTTGGAGGCCGGAGGACGTTGATTATGTGAATGCACACGGTACTGGCACGCGAGCAAACGATGAAATGGAGATGCGTGCTATTGGGCGCGTATTCGGCACACATGGGAAACAGGTATCTGTATCGTCTACAAAATCGATGCATGGGCATTTAATTGGCGCAGCTGGTGCTCTAGAATTGGTGGCTACGCTAGGTGCGATTATGCATGATGTTGTTCCCCCAACGATTCATCTCGACACCCTGGATCCGCAGTGTGCGCTCAACGTCACGCCAAACTATGCGAACCACCGCCCAATCCGATCGGCAATTTCCAATTCGTTTGCGTTTGGTGGAACAAATGCAGTTATTGCAATTGAAAAGTGGCATGCCTGACTAATGCTGAACTGATGAGGTAATGTGGGCGATGTTGATCCCGCTCTCGGCGAGAGCTCTTGCACGCGGCGACTGTCAATCAATTTCGATGCGGTTGCACTGTGACCTGGGTGGAGCACTCTCGTCGTTAGTGAGCGACTGACGGCCATCTCGGAGAGCGAGCAATATGATGATAGGCGTTGTCAATTGGTTCGACGTAGACAAGGGTTACGGCAGTATCACCTTGGACGTGAGTGGGGAGGCGGTGTTCGTACACTTCACGGCAATCACAAGCGAAGGCATCAAGGCGCTACGAGAAGGCCAGAAAGTCGAATTCGAGGTGGTACATGCTACGCATGAACTACAAGCGGTAAACGTTCGTCTTATTTCACTGTAAGAAAATTGTAAAAATTGTCGTGTCAGCAAAACGCTGCTGAGGCTGATGTACCAACGGGTTGAGCGGAATTTGGGCGCTGCAGAACTCCCAGAGCGAATATCGATCTGAATTGAAACCTGGGAATTGAGGACGCCGAGATGACCGACGACTTCTTCCGTAGCCGCCTGGATGCGATGATCGATCTGAGCGGCGCCGTTGCATAAAACAGGCGTGAGGATGAAGTCGTGCCTTTGTTCATGATCTCAGGCGATGCGGACGGACTGCGGGCGGGCGAGTTCGGCCATGCGGTTGAGCACGCCCACTCGAACGGCAACTTCGGTCGCCTGGGTTGTATTAGCCAGGACTCGATCTGACAGGTAGTCGGGCCGACAAAGAATAAGTCGTCAATGGGGGATGAGTTTCTCCTTGGCGAGATCGAGCGAATCGAGGAAAGTGCGCATCGGCGTCTTGCCGTAACACCATTGCCCTGATGCTCTCGTTCATTGTTGTACTGGTCGAGCCACGCATCAAGGTCCGTCTGCAAGGTGGCGATCGAGTCGCGCAGCTTGATCAAGGGGACCCCAGTGCCTGAAACTCAATTGGAATGCGTTCGAACCCAAATATCAGCGAGCAGTCTCGTGCCAGACACAATTCGTCCTCCCGTAGCCTGTAATCTGGAATCAATTCAAGAATTGCCTCGATGCATGTGGCAATTTCGATTCGTGCGAGATGCATCCCCAAGCATTTGTGCGTGCCCGCTCCAAACGACAAATGCGGATTGGAATGTCGCTCGAAATCGACTTCGAATGGTGCTGGAAAGCGGTCCGCATCGAGATTGCCTGCCGCCCAGAAAAGCAGTACCTTATCGTCTTTACGCAACTGCACGTCACCGAGCTTGTAGTCGGTAGTTACCGTGCGAGCAATGCACGGCTGGGCGGCAAGCGTGCGCAGAAATTCCTCGACTGCACCCACGATAAGGGCCGGTTCCTCGATTAGCCGGCGGCGTTGCTCAGGATGCTCGCCAAGATAAACCACTGCGGTGCCAATCGACGCTTGCACGGTCTCTGAGCCTGCACCGAACAAGGTGGTGATGATCGTAACGATCTCTTCGTCGCTTAGTGGGCGTTCCTTGAATGGCCTTTGTAGCAGGTCGGCTAGCAATGTCCCCTCAATCGGCGCTTGGCGCACTCGCTTCACATCTTCGATAAGCCGCTGCGACATATGGTAGAGCTGGCGTGCCGCAACGTCCGACGGGACCCGTCGGAACGAGAAATCATGGTAGGGGGCAGCGTACTCACGCCAGAGATTCGGATCCAGGCCGATAAGCTTCAGCATGATCGTGGCGGTTGCTGGCTGCGCCACGTCGGCGATGACCTCGAGCAATCGTCAAGACTGGTGTACGCGGGTCGGGCGGCATGATCAGGCGGCTAGCGCTTGAGGAGCCGGTGTGCTTTCCATCACCGGGGTGCCGTCCTTGAAGGGAATGCCCTTCAGAAGCGGTTCGATCCTGTCGACGCCGCGGATCTTCCTCCAGGTCTGCTCGGCCGCTTCGATCAGCTTGAACGCCATCGCGAGGAAGGTCGAGCGCGACAGACAGTTGCGCGTGCGGCTCGTGCGGTGGCGCACCGTCGCGAACGTCGATTCAATCGGATTCGTGGTCCGCACGTGCTGCCAGTGTTCGGCCGGGAAGTCGTAGAACGCGAGCAGTGCGTCGCGGTCTTTCGTGAGCTTCTCGACGGCCTTTGGGTACTTGGCCGCGTACGTGTCGACGAACTGGTTGAACGCGGCGATTGCGTCGGCTCTTGTCGCGGCATTCCAGATCTCGGCGAGCGCAACCTTGGCCTTGCCGTGCTGCGATTTGGGCATGACGTTGAGTATGTTGCCGATCTTGTGAAACCAGCAGCGCTGGTGCCGTGTCTGCGGGAACACCTCTTCAAGCGCCGCCCACAGCCCCATCGCGCCATCGCCGACGGCAAGCAGCGGCGGCGCCTGCAGACCTCGTTTCTTCAGATCGAGCAGCAGCTCTTTCCAGGATTCCTTCGATTCGCGATAGCCGTCGTTGAGCGCCACGCGCTCCTTGCTGCCGTCCGGTTTCACGCCGATGATCACCAGCAGGCACTGCCCGTCCGAATCCTCTGCGCGGGCTTGCGTATGGATGCCGTCGGCCCACCAGTAGACCCAGCGCGAGGTGGACAGGTCGCGCTTGTTCCACTTCTCGTACTCTTCTGACCAGGCGGCCTTCAGGCGGCTCACGACGCTCGCTGACAGCCCTTTAGCCTGTTCGCCGAGCAGCTCGGACAGTGCGTCGCCCATGTCGCCGGTTGAGACTCCTCGCAGGTACAGCCACGGCAGCGACGATGACACGCGCGGCGACTTGCGCACATAGGGCGGCACGATCGTCGAATTGAACTTGATGCCGGAGCCCGAACGATCGCGGACCTTCGGCACCTGAACGGGCACCGGACCGACTGCCGTGACGATCTCGCGCTCTGGCAGGTACCCGTTGCGCACGACAGCGCGCCGGCCATCGATCGTCTTCACATTCGAATACTGTTCGAGCATTGCCGCCAGTTCCGCCTCGATTGCCTGCTGGATGATCCGCCGCGCCCCTTGCTGGATCAGATCGTCCAGGCCGGGCGTACCCTTGATGTCTGCTTCTGTTGTTTGACTGCCGCTCGTATCCTGCGTAAGTTTCGCCATGGTGGTGGAGTTCGATTGAGGAAGTGTTACCGTGAGAAGCAACATTCTCCTTCAATCGCCACCGCCTTCTCCTGCCTCAACCCTACGCCGCATACACCACTTTCAACGATAGCTCTGGTAATGAGGGAGCCAGGTGACAGAGATATCAGACGAATTGATCTGAGTCGCAATGTGCAACTGGGTCAGGTTGGCCATCAGGTTGCGGTGCTGCACCATGACACCTTTCGGGTTACCCGTCGTCCCAGAGGTGTATTGAAGAAACGCAATCGAATCCGAGTCCTTGCTCGGTGGATGGAAGCAGGGATGAGCAGGGCGCGCAAGGATCTCGTTGTCGAACACTGGCAATGGTAGCTGCCCGGTCGTTGCTGAGCGAGTCACCTGCACCTGCGTAAGGACGAGCGCGCGCGCATCTGCATCGCCGGCGATTGCAGTAAGCCGGTGAATATTGCGGATAGTCGATGGGGGCAGTGGAACCGCAATCACTCCAGCGTACAGACAGGCGAAGAAAGCCTCCAGGAATGCCAGTCCAGGCTCATGCGCGAGCAGAATCCGTTCACCAGGTGCTGCATAGGTTGCGAGTCCCGCAGCGATTGCGCCCGCGCGGTGATCCAGTTCGCGGTAGCTGATGGACTCCTCCTGCTCTTTCCCGTTGGGATAGCTGACGAAGGTGAGTGCAATCGCATCCGAATTCGTCTGCGCAAGGTGCCGCAAGACATCTTGTAAACGAGGGTGCGCCGGTGCAGGGTACGGGTAGTCGCGCACATGACAGTCCATCTCTATCCCCGCGGAGTAGGTGACGGTGAGGTGCAGGCGAATCGCTCGGCCAGACGTCGGATCGTCGGAAACTCCCACATCACTGCTGGATCGATCGGGCAGCCGAGATACTCTTCGAGGTCGGCGGTCAGGGCGAGTGCCTGACTCGAGGTGACACCCAGATAGATCAGTTGCTCATTGACGTCCACATCGGCCGCAGAAGTTTTTAACAGCATGCTCACTCGCTCGACGAGCCAATGTTCAATGGTGTCTTGTGTACGTGTCATCATGTACCTTGTTGTCTGAATCCGACGAGGGAGGAAGGCCGTGTTTGTCAAGCTGGTCGGACCGGGGCGCTTTAACATCAGAGCTATCGTTGAAAGTGGTGTATGCGGCGTAGGGTTGAGGCAGGAGAAGGCGGTGGCGATTGAAGGAGAATGTTGCTTCTCACGGTAACACTTCCTCAATCGAACTCCACCACCATGGCGAAACTTACGCAGGATACGAGCGGCAGTCAAACAACAGAAGCAGACATCAAGGGTACGCCCGGCCTGGACGATCTGATCCAGCAAGGGGCGCGGCGGATCATCCAGCAGGCAATCGAGGCGGAACTGGCGGCAATGCTCGAACAGTATTCGAATGTGAAGACGATCGATGGCCGGCGCGCTGTCGTGCGCAACGGGTACCTGCCAGAGCGCGAGATCGTCACGGCAGTCGGTCCGGTGCCCGTTCAGGTGCCGAAGGTCCGCGATCGTTCGGGCTCCGGCATCAAGTTCAATTCGACGATCGTGCCGCCCTATGTGCGCAAGTCGCCGCGCGTGTCATCGTCGCTGCCGTGGCTGTACCTGCGAGGAGTCTCAACCGGCGACATGGGCGACGCACTGTCCGAGCTGCTCGGCGAACAGGCTAAAGGGCTGTCAGCGAGCGTCGTGAGCCGCCTGAAGGCCGCCTGGTCAGAAGAGTACGAGAAGTGGAACAAGCGCGACCTGTCCACCTCGCGCTGGGTCTACTGGTGGGCCGACGGCATCCATACGCAAGCCCGCGCAGAGGATTCGGACGGGCAGTGCCTGCTGGTGATCATCGGCGTGAAACCGGACGGCAGCAAGGAGCGCGTGGCGCTCAACGACGGCTATCGCGAATCGAAGGAATCCTGGAAAGAGCTGCTGCTCGATCTGAAGAAACGAGGTCTGCAGGCGCCGCCGCTGCTTGCCGTCGGCGATGGCGCGATGGGGCTGTGGGCGGCGCTTGAAGAGGTGTTCCCGCAGACACGGCACCAGCGCTGCTGGTTTCACAAGATCGGCAACATACTCAACGTCATGCCCAAATCGCAGCACGGCAAGGCCAAGGTTGCGCTCGCCGAGATCTGGAATGCCGCGACAAGAGCCGACGCAATCGCCGCGTTCAACCAGTTCGTCGACACGTACGCGGCCAAGTACCCAAAGGCCGTCGAGAAGCTCACGAAAGACCGCGACGCACTGCTCGCGTTCTACGACTTCCCGGCCGAACACTGGCAGCACGTGCGGACCACGAATCCGATTGAATCGACGTTCGCGACGGTGCGCCACCGCACGAGCCGCACGCGCAACTGTCTGTCGCGCTCGACCTTCCTCGCGATGGCGTTCAAGCTGATCGAAGCGGCCGAGCAGACCTGGAGGAAGATCCGCGGCGTCGACAGGATCGAACCGCTTCTGAAGGGCATTCCCTTCAAGGACGGCACCCCGGTGATGGAAAGCACACCGGCTCCTCAAGCGCTAGCCGCCTGATCATGCCGCCCGACCCGCGTACACCAGTCTTGACGATTGCTCTTAACATCACTAACCAACCCGAAGCGTGAAAGCATTCGAATCGTCAGCCAGCCGGGATCGATTTCCCACCAGGCGTGCCCGAATCGGGCTGACATAGGAGCGGCGTGATGGTTGTTATGCCACCCTTCACCAAGAGAAATGAGCGCGACGAGCGCATTGTTGCGGCTCTGGTCCTGCGTAACGAATCTGCGAATACCGGCGACGTGAGCAAGTGAGTTGATGCTCCACGTTGCTTGCTGGGACACGAAGATGCGTACCAGCCCCCCCCACAACAATCCACTGACCATCGCTTCGAAGGTTCCATACCAGAGGCCGGAGATAATAACGGGAAGTGCAAGACCCAGGCCGACCCACGCGAAATACCAGCGATTGACAAACAGCACTATCCGGTCGTTCAGCAAGTCCGGGATCCTGTTCCAGCCGCTGGCAGAACTTACTTTGAGCATCCAGCCGAGGTGCGCGTGCAGCAGGCCCCACCATCGACCGATCGCGATGCCGTCCGCAAAGTATGGGGAATGCGGGTCGCCGGCGCGGTCGGTCGCGGCGTGATGACGGCGGTGAGTCGCGACCCAGAACAGGAGCGAACCTTGAGCGCTCATTGAGCCGAGGATACCGAGCATCAGACGGACGCCGGTCGGTGCAGTAAAGGCGCGATGGGCAAACAGTCGATGAAAACCAATCGTGATTCCGAGACCAGTTAGCAGATACAATGTAACCGCCACGGTGATTTCTACCGTGGTTGGCTGGATGATGCCGTTCACGAGAAACGTGACTGCCAAAGCCGTGCCAACCGCTGGCGTCGCCAGAGTGATCCAGATGACGTGTCTTTCATTTCGGGCAAAGACGTGTCGTATCTTGGCCAAGGCGCGTCGCAATTGCAAAGATCGTATTAACATTTTGCTGATCTCGTCCGTTGTATACAAATGGTAGATCGAGAGAACGCGGTTTTGTGCAATATCAATGCATTCCTAATCAACAGTGCTTTGGATGGAATTAAATAATATAAGATCGAATGACGCAAGTTTTCTTAGAGATCAGCTTAAAAAATCTGTGAAGGGACTGTTTGCTTCCTCGGCGAGGTGTTAACCTTGGGCACCAGAACACCGGTAGCCCAGGGATGGAAGCGCCGATCATTGACGACGAACTATGGATACTGATCGAACCATTGCTGCCGGCCGCGAAGCCTCGCGCCAAGAGCGATCCTCGTCGTCTGCACGTATCCGATCGTGCGGCGCTCGACGGAATCCTGTTCGTATTCAAAACGGGAATCCGCTGGAAACCCCTGCCTTCCTGATACTTGCTACCGGAAAGCTATTGTCAGCACGCGCATGAGTATGGCGAATGCCAATCAATATTGCCAACGACAACCCGGCACGCCAACCTTTCCCTCTACATGCTTGGTTCACCTCTACTCTCCCCACTGGCACGAAGCCGGCATCGATTTATGGCAGCCTCACATCCCAGACCATTTAACGAAATCATTTAATTCGATTAATTTAAAATCTACCATGCTGCTCTTCCATTGCGCGCAAAAGCACCTTATTATCAAATTCTCCGAGTGCTTTTATTATCCCCATATCGGTCGATGCATCCGAATTCCGCTTGGATAACTTCCCATAAATACAGTTGGCATTCTTTCCCACCACCAATCCGAATTCCTCGGCTCGGCGCTTGCAGTCGTAATAATCACCATCGGATGCGCCCGTATGTGCCGCGCTTTCCTGATACCCGTTACCGCGAAAACTATTGTCAGCTAGCGCATGAGTGTGACGAATGCCAATTAATATCACCACCGACAACGCAACACGCCAGCCATTTCCTCTACATGTCTGGTTCATCTCTACTCCTCCCCATTGATATGAACCCCGCATCGATTTATCCGACCACGACAGTGCCACGTTGACCTCCGGTTACGGAATCGTTTGGACCTCCGCATGCAAATGCTGATTACTGTCCTCAGCGGTCACCGCCTCATACACCCCCGATTTGGACCACGCGACTACTCCAGCACTCGGTCCACCTGCCGGCGCCCCGTCATCAACCGCCACCAGACTGTTCGGCTCAACGTGGAACGGATGTACGTCACCACTCACGGTCTCAAAATTCCCCACCAGTTTGTTGTTGTTGCCGAGACCACTCACCGTGCCATGGATAGCACCGGACGGCAGTGCGATGGACGACGCATTGGCTCCACTAGCTGGATTCCACAGTGCTGGTTCGAGAAAGCCCGCATGGGATTGACTTCCCAAGAAATTGACCGCGACCAAACCTGCATCGTTTAGTTCCACGCCAACCGTGCGCAGCGTCAGATTGCCATTGATCGTCTGTAGCACCGTAGGGCCGGTGCCCCCGGAGCCCCATACGACCGCACGGTAGGTGTCGCTACCATAAATGCATTCGCCAAGAATCTGACCATTCAGATTGATCTGGCGGGCGCTGCAGTAGCTTGCGCCAGCCGGTGCGGGTAGCACGGTATAAGAAAGCGATGCGAGCGATGGCCACAGCACACCGTTGGTTCTGCCGTCTCCAGCCGGACAGTTGCCCACGACAGACGGTTGCTTCACGTCATTGATATCAGTCGGCACGCAGTTTGCTTGGAGAGCGAGCAGTGCATTTAGCGGCGTCGCGGCATTCGCCCCTGGTGCCCAATAGACGGGTAACCGAGTCTCGTTCGCGTCAATACTTTCGCCGATCACAACGCCCTGTAGGTTGACCCCGTCGATGGAACTTTTGACGCCCCCACCAATGATCGCCAATACCCCGGAATAGGGCATTAGCTGTCTCGGTGTATTGGGCGATCCAGATGACCAGGCTACTGCCTGCGATACGTTTTTGGCATCTCGACATGAGCCCACGATCGTGTCCTGACCCGCCGCCGCGTTATTCAGCGCCATCACTGAACACGGTACACCACCCACAGTATTGGGCAGCGCTGATAGCTGGACGGGGCTGCCCGCAATCGTCACGTAGGGGACCGAGGCATTGGAGACCTTGCAGTTCTCAATCACCGTACCGACATCATTGACATCAGCGGCACCGCACTGGCTGGCACTTACGGGCGTATCATCCGTCCATGCGTAAGCTACCGGAGTACCCAAGACACTGAGTCCGATGCCAATCAATCCATGACGGAAAAGGATAAAACGGCCAATCTGCTTCATGTCTCTCCCCCAACGGATAAAAAATAAATGTTTGCTTAATAGAAAGCAAAACGGAACTTTTGTGAATCACTTGAGCGACTCCCGGCCAGTGCCGGCGCAGGATTTATCGGAACAAGAATTTCGTACTCCGAAAATATAGATCGAATAATGGAAAACTCAAGAAATATTCACAAAAAATGGGGCCATGAACTACAGCGCTGCCCCCGGAAGGTTGGACTCCGACCTGAAGGGACTATGAACAACTTTGACCAAGCCAAGCTGGTGGCCGTCAGAGATTACTTCTTCGGCGAGGCTGGCCTAAAAGCTGTTGCTCATCGGCATGGTGTCATGTTTCATCGCTGCGGCAATAGATTGCCGGCTATCGGTCTCATGGTATGGAAGGCCTGCGGACGAAGATGGAATAATTGGCCGGAAATTCGCCCGTCTCCTTTCCGGAACCTCGCATGCCCCGTCCGGCTGCCGCCACCCCTGACCAGAGTCGCTCCACCGTGCCTGCGATGCTCGCCGAGGCGGGTGACGCGGCGCCCTTGACCGGCGCGCGCTTCCGGCAACTCGTGTCAGTGCGCAAGGCGCGCACGCGCCTCGGTGCCGGCGACCCGGCCACCCTTGCCCGCGCGCTGAACGCGATCGAGGCCGAGGTCGTACGGGCAGGGCTCGTCGAGATCGCGATGCCTGGCATGCCACCTGATAACGCCGAACAGATGCGCGCGCTTTGGCAGGAAGTCACCGAACTGCGTTCAGCCCTCACCGGCCGCGACGCGGAGCTGGCCGACCTGCGCGCGCAGCACACGCTGATACGGGACTGGTATGCCGCGCTCGACGCGACGCTGCAGGCCGGCAGGCCCACCTCGAGGCCGCCACGGCCGAACGGGCGTCGCTTGAGCGAGCGCACGCAGAAGGACTCGCCCAGGCGCAGCAGCGGTACGAGGCGCTATCGAAACAACTGCTGCAGGAAACTGCCTACAAGCGCGAGGCTCTGAAGAAAGAACACGCGCAGTTCACTTCGCAGCTGAAGTTTGCCGAGCGCCGCATCACCGCGCTTGACAGTGAGCGCGACTCGTGGCCGAGCTCATCAGCGAGCGCGCGACGCGCCAGCAGGCGGTCGGCGAGGCGCTCGCACTGAAGGCCGTTAACTCGAGCCAGCATGCGCAGCTCGACGAGCTGATGCGCGTGGCGTCGGCGCTCGAGGCGCCGCGGCGGCCGCTGGCTGCCTCCGCGGGTCTGGCGACCGCCCCGCGCACGAAGACCCCGCCAAAAGGCGACACCGCCGCGCGGCCGAAAAGAGCATGAACGCGACGCGGCAGCCGGCCGGCTGGATCGATCACGGGGCGTCGCCCCGCAGCGCCTGCCGGCAGAGGTCGATGCTGTGGCGCGACAATCTGGATGAGAGACGCGCGACAATCAGCTTGAGAATGTCGCGGCAGAAATGATAATGCCGATGTTGATTGACGCTGGCAAGCGTTTCCTGATTGACGCGCTGCTCTCATCTTGTTTGACGCGCGGCAGTTGTCGCTGATGGCAATGGCAATATTACTGCGGCACGGTTGTTTCAGGCGACTAACTCGGGTGTGCAAGATTCAGGCATCGTTCAGAGCGCGGGCACTTATGTGATTACTGACTGCGGTAACGGAACGTTGAACCTGACACTGAACGGTCAAGCGTCCACCTATAACCTGGATGTGAACGATGTAGATACGGGTGGGCTGGCACACAGTGGCGCAGTTCTCGATGCGGACGCTGGTTATGACGAAGCCTTGCAGATGGTGCGTACGGTCGATCCGGTGGGGGCCAACGCGTGTGGCAGCGGGTTTTCGCTCAATGGCATCGCGACCAATGGAATCGAACAGGGGCACGATAATCTGGGCAATCCCGTATCGACCATCGAGTCGCTGACCTATAACAACGGTGCGATCTCCGGCACCGAAAAGACGTCCACGCCGACCGGTTTCACGATCGCAGCCATTTCCGGAACGTATTCGATTAATTCGGACTGTACGGTCCGTCTTACGCGAACGATTAAAGGAGTCACGACGGCTGGCGTCCATGTCGTGACCGGTGGGGATCCCAATGTTGCGGAACTTCCGCACGTTACTGTATGGCAAGGCGATTGGATCGCGCATCATCAGTCGACACTTCCTCCTCCTTACCCGACATGGTGAGGCTGTCAGCGGGGAGCGGCGTTAATGGAATGGACGCCCCCACCCGGTCACTCGGCGCTCAGGCTCGTCGATCCGTGGCGAGCACCCATCTAGACGGGGCAACAAAGTGCTCTATGAAGTGGAACGTGATGTGGCTGAGCTTGACTCCGAGCGAAGACGCATCGTGCGTCAAGAACGAGCTCGACCGATCGCCGATGCGCTCCATGCCTGGCTGCTCGAGCAGCGGCAACGCGTCCCCGATGGATCGGCGATCGCCAAAGCGATCGATTACAGCCTGAAGCGTTGGGAGGCGCTTACTCGCTATCTGGATGATGGGCATCTGCCTGCAGATAACAACTGGTTTCATGCCGCTAGCGGCATGAAACCAGTTATGCCGACTCCCCGATTATGCCGCGTCGTGCATGCGCGTGGCGGTGGATATGGCATTTCATGATCGCTGTGTCGGCATAAACGTATGATTTCTCCGGCTGGCTATGGCGCCGGCCAGGAGAGATCAGATGAATGCGACACGCACAGTCAGCGAATCCGGCGGGCTGCCGGCTCATCACACCGATGCATTTCTTGATCGTCTACGGACGGCACACTATTCGCACGGAGGTCCCGTGCGGCAACCCACCGACGCAGCAAATTCGCGCTCAACCGGTAATGCAGCGCGACCGCTGCGATCGACACGTTGGGCTGCATCGCCGCTCGGATCACCTTCTCCTTGAATTCTTTGCTTTGGCTGCGGCGCCGCGTCGGCTCCACCGCCTCTAAAATCGCTTCATTCGTAAGCCCCCGGCGAAGTCATCTTGAAGGCGGCCATTGAAAGCAAGGAGCATCGTGTCCATTAAAATTTTTGATGGACAGGTGTACATGATGACGAAGGCAACGCCACTTGACGACAAGCTTCGCCCGACCGGGGGTCGTCGGCGACATAGCAAGGAATTCAAGGAGAAGGCGATCCGCGCGGCGATGCAGCCGCACGTGTCGATTGCGGCGGTGGCGCTGCACTACCGATTGAATGCCAATCTGCTGCGTCGATGGGTGGCGGCTACGCGAGAGGCGTCGGGGGCGCCTGCGGAGTCTGTCGAAACGAAGGGCGTTCCTGCCGCATTCGTTCCGTTGCAACTCGACGCACCGGCTAACGCATCGGGTTGCGCTGACATCCGGATCGAAATCCATCGGGGAGCCGCGACGGTCACGGTGCGCTGGCCCGTGTCAGCGGCCGGCGAATGTGCGACGTGGTTACAGGACTGGCTGCGATGATTCGCATCGATACCATCTGGCTGGCGACGGAGCCGGTCGACATGCGTGCCGGCGTCGATACGTTGCTGGCGCACGTGGTCAAGGTGTTCGGCGCGGTGCGGCCGCACCATGCATATCTGTTTGCCAACCGGCAATCGACGCGGATGAAGGTGTTGGTCTACGACGGCTTGGGTGTGTGGCTTGCCGCACGGCGTCTGAACAAGGGGCGATTCGTCTGGACCAACGGTGAGCAAGCGATCGCGCTGCCGCTGAATCCGGAGCAGTTGCGCGCGTTGGTGGCGGGATTGCCGTGGCGCACGCTCACGCCGGACCACGCGATCACCGTCCTATGATGCTGTGCCGGACGTAAACTGTTCCGCTTCCGTATCGGGTTGGCGTCTGGCAGACTGGTTGCCATGGACCTGCCATCCGACCTCGACGCCCTCAGTCCCGAACAGCTCCGCACCTTGGCTGCGGCGTTGATCGTCGAGGTTAGGGAGAAGGACCGCGAGGTCGATGAGAAGGAGCGGGAGCTGCGGTATCGGCAAACGCGGATCGATCAGCTCACGCACGAGCTGTCGATCATCAAGCGGCAGCAGTTCGGTAGGCGCAGCGAACAGTTCAACAAAGAGCAAATGAGCCTGCTCGACGAAGCGATCGACGCGGATCTGGCGGCGATTGAAACCGAGCTCGAAGCGCTGCAACCGGAGAAGCGAGCCAGCCAGGCGCGTCAGCAACCGAAACGTGCACCTCTGCCGCCGCAGTTCCCCCGCACCGACATCCATCACGAACCGAACGATACAACCTGCGCGTGTGGTTGCCAGCGCGTACGCATCGGCGAGGACGTCAGCGAGAAGCTGGACTATACGCCCGGCGTGTTCAAGGTCGAGCGGCATATCCGCGGCAAGTGGGTGTGCAAAGCATGTGAGACGCTGGTGCAGGCGCCGGTTGCGCCGCAGGTGATCGACAAGGGCATCCCGACTGCTGCGCTGCTCGCGTGGGTGCTGGTGGCAAAGTACGCCGATCACTTGCCGCTCTATCGATTGGAGCGCATCTTTGCACGTGCGGGCTTGGCGATACCGCAATCGACACTCGGTGCCTGGGTCGGGGTATGCGGCGTGCGATTGCAGCCTCTGGTCGACGCGCTCCAGCAGGAACTGTTGCAGCAGCACGTGCTGCACGCCGACGAGACGCCGGTACAGAGGCTCGCACCGGGCAAAGGCAAGACCCATCGCGCCTATCTATGGGCGTACAGCACCACGCAGTTCACCGATCTGAAAGCGGTGATCTATGACTTCGCCGACAGTCGTGCCGGCGAACACGCGCGCGCCTTCCTGGGCGAATGGCGCGGCAAGCTGGTGTGCGACGACTACGGCGGCTACAAGGCTGGCTTCGAAAACGGGATCACCGAGATCGGATGCCTCGCCCACGCCCGCCGAAAGTTCTTCGACCTGCACGTCAAGCACCAAAGCGAGCTCGCCGCGCAGGCGCTGCGGTACTTCGGCGCGCTGTACGAAGTGGAACGTGATGTAGTGGCACTTGAACCCGACCGAAGACGTATCGTGCGTCAGGAACGGGCTCGACCGATCGCGGACACACTCCACGCCTGGCTGCTCGAGCAGCGACAACGTGTCCCCGAGGGCTCGGCGATTGCCAAGGCGCTCGATTACAGTCTGAAACGCTGGGAGGCGCTCACGCGCTATCTGGACGACGGGCATCTGCCAGCGGACAACAACTGGGTGGAAAACCAGGTCCGCCCATGGGCTATCGGCAGGTCGAACTGGTTGTTCGTCGGATCGCTGCGCGCGGGCAAGCGTGCAGCCGCGATCATGACGTTGATCCGCTCCGCACAACTGAACGGACACGATCCGTTGGCTTACCTGAAAGACGTGTTGACCCGGTTGCCGACCCACCGTGCTATCGACATCGCACAGCTGCTGCCCCATCGCTGGATTCCAGCCGACGCTTGACCATCTCGACGATCGGTCCCGTCAAGATGACTTCGCCGGGGCTTACCGTCGAGGTATCCCGGACCAATTTCCTATTGGCGATACCAGTCACTCGCTAGGTTCGGTGTTGCCGATGATTGTGGCTCGACTTCATTCGATTACAGCTGACTTGCGATTTCTCATACGCCAAGCTATAAACATAGCGTACGTTCGGTCACTTGATGTTTGCCTCTTCCCCAGCAGGGCAGGATTGATTTTTTGCATTCTGATTTAGGCGATAACGCTCGTCGCCACAGTGGAATAGCCGGCCTCCTATATTATACTCGCCCGGAACTCATTTATTCGATTCACGTCATTATTGCAATGAAAAGATGAGGCTGCCAACGGAACATGTGTCACTGTTAAGCGTCGCAATCAGCGAAATTTATGCCTATTTTTCAATATTTGCGCGCTACCACCCCGGTTGGACTCGACGATTCAACGATGAAGAGCCCGGCGCTCCTTACCTTGTCGCACCCTTGACAGGGGCGATTGTTGCAGCGTCGGCACGTGCGGAGCGCCACCAAGATATCGACACTATCCGGCAAGCGGACCGTTATTTGCGTGAAGCAGCAAAACAGATGGGCATCCTGCACGATCAACTCGAGGCGATGACTGACAGTAGGCTGTTCTCACGCGAATTTGCTCGGCAAGGGGGCAAGGCATTCGTAGGATCCGCTGTCCGAAGCGGTGCCGCATTAAGCAAACCCCAGCACGCCAATTTTAGGCGTCAGCTTGTCGAGGCCCTCGCTTCATAGGATCTAACATTGACGAAAGACATAGGGGTGCCACCGCACCGCCTATCCCGGGAGTTAATCTCATGAACTCATATCGTCTATCTCAGCAGGGTGTGCGATCGCTGCTCCTGCGTATCGGTCCCACCTCGTATATTTTAGCACTACTGCGTCGCGCGGTTGTTGCGATACTGATGGCAAGCGTTGCCTTCGCAGCGGTTGCGCAGCGAAATACTGCGCCCCCCCAACTTCTAAGGACGACGGTCGGCGAGTTGCGCGTTGGCGTTCAAGTTAGGATACGCGATTTCACTGCGGCCGATGCTGCTCGTATTCGCGAAACCGGTTTCCAATTCGTCCGATTCGGCGTCTGGACCGACAGTCTTGGGTCGGACGCGTATCGAAGGCAAGTCGAGGCCGCATTCGAGTATGCTCGGTCCGCGAACCTTCGTGTGCTGATGACCGTGCGCCCACTGCGCCCGTTCGGCAAGCTGTCGGTCGATCCGATGCAGCATGGTGACGCGTTGTCGAGCGTTGGTGCTGCGTTTGGGCGCGAAGTTGCTGCGCTCGAACAGGCCCATGCAAGTCAATTGCTCGCAATAGAGCTATTGAACGAGCCGGATCTGACAAAGTACTGGCCGAGCGGTCAGGTGGAAGCCACGCTTGCGCCGTTTATGCTAGCTGCTTGTGCGCAATGGCGAGCGCTCAGCACCTCGGTGCCGATACTTGGGCTGGGCTTTTCGCGACCGCCGCTTAACGGCTCAGTGCCTGATGTGCTGCTCGCCCAGGTGCTGCAGCGCGCTCCAGGGTGCCTAGGGGCCGTGTCGTATCACGCTTATGGGTTGTCCGCCTCGCAAATCACCGCGGTCAGCGAGGACGTGAAAGAACGCTACGGACTGCCGGTGGTCATCACCGAATGGGGAGTACCGTCGATCCCGGCCACTGGCGGCAACACGGGTCAAGCTGAACAGGTAAGCGAATTCCTTAAAGCCTTGCCCAACACAGGGATGCCGATCGTATCGATCTACGAGTGGAAGGATTCGGCGAGCGGGTCAGACCAGACGCAGCGCAACTACGGGCTCGTGACAGTCAGCGGGCTGGCAAAGCCATCGCTCGGCGTAGCCAGTGCTGAGCTGCCGCGTGTCGAGGGCTCGGTCGATCCGGCTTCGCGATCATCGGGTAGTGCCAGGCAGCGCAGGCCCTGAGTCGACCGCCGAGCATGTGGGCCGCATGCGTCGCGCGAGCAGGCACATCGGTAGCAGCGCAACACTCGATAGATGTCGGATGTAGCTACCGAGATCCGGCTCGAACAGCATCGACACAGCGACGTGTCCAAGTACGAGACTCGCGAACACGGCGTCCGGTGAATGATCCGCTGCGACACAGGCGCGTCGCAGCACTTGCAGTGCAGGCCCGATGGCGAGCGTAACGAAAATCTGCATCACGAGCTCTTTCGGGCCAGGGGAAAACAGCGGAGCGAGATTAAGTCGCCCAATCGCATACAGGTAGTCGATGACGAAACCAGAGAATGACGATGGATCTACCGGATTGTAGAAGCTCGTGCGCACACCGAATGGCGACTGGTATACCAGGTAGTCGACCGCCATATCGCGCGGATGGAGCAGTGCGTAGTAGACCCAGTTTGGGAGCAGCGCGAAAGACAGAGTGGTGGCGGCCCAGAGCACAAACCGGCCGCGCGGCGACAGCCGGCGAGACATCACACATGCAAACGCGATCGCCGCGATCAGCGCGAAGTAGCTGCGGATGAAGTACGCGTACGCGCCGTAAAGCGCCAGTATGGCAATTAGTGAGCCGCGCCCGGCGAGTCGACGACCGGCCCACACAACAAGCAACGACATCAGCACCACCAAGGTGTCCTTGCTGGTAACGAACAGATTGAAGAATACGCATGGCAAGGACAACACAAGCGCCGCGGCCATGAGCCGGAAGCTGGTCGCCGATCGCAGCATCGCCCAGATAAAACACACGCCAATTCCTGCGATGAAGGCGTCGACACCGCCGCCGAGCCATCCATACAGCTTGCCGACCGCATCGAACGATGTATCGGCAAAGGTATCGGCACCACTCATCTGCGTCTGGATCTTCTCTGCATCACGGAAGATAAACTCGGGCAGCAGCGCGCCTGCGTTACGGTACAGCACCAAGTAGCCGAACGCGTAGCAGCTTGCAACAAGGCGTACTATGCCACGGCTTAATCGCCAACGATTTCGTGTGCCGTCATAGCGCATCGTGCTTCGCCTCCGATCGCAACGGCACGCACGCGATCCGGCCATTGGCGCCCACACGGATGAGCAGCCAGCCGAATCCCGTTGCGAGCAGCGCGCTGGTCAACAGGTGACCGCATGCGGCGCCCAACGCGCTATGCGCACGGATTGCGTACCATGTGATGGGCAGGCTGCCAGCTCCAAGCAGGGCAGTGGCGAGCGCGAATGTGCGGCCGACCCGCAGGGCGATCGCGGCTGCCCACAGCAGGTCAATTGTGCCGCGCAGCACAAACGATAGCAGCAGGATTGTAAGCAGTGTCGTACCATTCGAGTCGAGCGGCTCATGCGCAAGGCGAAATAGCGGCTCACGGACTAGGAGGATCCCACCCGATAGCAGCAGCGTCAAGCGCAGCGACACGTACAGCGCGCGCCGTAGCGTTGGCGCAAACGTGCGCGATTCAACCGAGGCTGCCTTGGCGAGCGCAGGACCGGCGGTCGACACAATTGCTGCGAACGCGATGGTCTGAATCGCGTTCGCGATTGACCAAGCGAACACGTAGCGGCCGAGCGCGTCGTCGCTGAGGAGCGGCGCGGCGATCAGTCGTTCCGCATACTGCAGACTTGCGAGGAGCGCCGCACCCACATAGAACGACAGGCCGTCGCGCCACAGCCGAAGCGTATCGCGATGTCCGTCGACGCGACGGGGCGCTGGCTCCGAAGCGGTGGCCACAGCGATGAGCGTTTGCCATGCCCAGATGATGACAACACTGTTTATAGAAATCCAGAGCAGCAGCACCGTATCGAGCCTGACGATCACGCCGGACCCAAGTCCGGCCATCGCCAGTGCCGGCCAGACGCCGGAGCGCACGAACAGCATGAGCGATGCGGTGCGAGTGTGGTGCAGCGAGAACACGTAGGTGTTGCACTCAAACGCATAGTGCTCGGCGATTGCGACCGCAACGATCGTGAGCCACGGCGTCGATGCCGATACGTGCGACGCAGCTAAACCGCCTTTGAATCGGACCAGTAACACGACCGAGCCGAGCACCAGATACGCGAGCACATACACGATTGCGATCGTGCGTGCGTCACGGATCGCTTGCCGCGGCGCGGGCAGGGCAAGCCGCCGGTTCAACTCCGCACTGAAGCCGAGACCGAGCACCTTCGATGCAATCACCGAGATCGCGATCGCGAGTCCATAGTCGGCGATCGCCGCGAAACCGAGCATGCGTGCGATCGCAATCGTCAGCGCGAATTTCGCACCGAGCGCGACCACCCGCATCGCGATGCGGATCAGCATGTTGCAGTTCCTGCGGCGTCGCGCAGCGCGGCGATCAGTTCCGCGCGTTTGTATCGTAAAGCATCGGCGCGGTTCGTCGCTGCGGTCCAAAAGCGTGACGCGGCGCTCGGTGCGTACAGGCGGTCGGCAACCGCATCGGCATCGAAGTCGGCCGCGTTGACAACCCAATCGTCGAGTCCTAGGTCCGCGAAGGCGCCGAAGCCCTTGCGCTCGTAGCTCAGGTGGAATGCAGGTACACCTGCCAAAATCGATTCGAGTGCACCATGCAGACGCACCGACACAACGAAGTCAGGCGGATCGTCCGCAAGTATATGGCGTAACGCTGGTAGCGGACGAGCGACGCCGAACTGCCGGTAAAACGCTGTATCGTCGTTGCCGCGCCCTTTACTTTGCACCGCGAGGGAAATCCGGCTGCGAGACGCGATCCGCGCAATCAATCGATCGATTGCGCGGCGATAGTGTGCGCATTGCGCGCGACTCCAGCGCGGTGCTGCGCGTAGAACCAGAGCGACGTGACGCACTGGCGCGTTTGGGGAGATGGCCGGACGCGGGCGCTGCATCCCGAACGCGAGCGCCGCCAGATCCGGTGCGCGACGCGTGTTCGAATTACCGCTCAGCATCGCGAAGGAGCGATCGTCACGCACGAACACAGTCGCGCACTCGCCGAGCAGCGCGGCAACGCGTGCCTGCCACGCGCGTGATGCGATCGGCAAGCCGGCACGCACTGGACCAACGCTTTGCGGCAAATAGACTGTGGGCTTGCCGGATGCTCGTGCGGCGCGCAATTGGAGGAGATGTCCGACCTCAAGCCGCAGCGCTTCGGCGACCGTGAGCGCGCGTAAGTAACCACCGCCGACACCGACGATTAAGTCGGCGTCGGCGAGCACGGCCGAGAGCGTGGCGGGACCGCGCACGGCTGCTGCAAGGCGACCGGCGACGCTACGCTGCGCAAGCACCGGCGCGCCAATCGAGCGATCCGAGCCCGCGAACGAATCCGGATCCGCGGCTACGATGGTCGTGCGCACGTTGGTACCGAATGCTTCACGCAGCAGATCGATGGATAGATCGACGAGCAGTCCGTCGCCGGAATTGCTACGGCTGTAGGCATGCAGTAGGACGACATGGAGAGGGCGTTTCATCCGTTGCTCCGGTAAATTCCCGCGTTTATCGCGAGCAAAAAGGGGACGCTGGTTAGCTGCGTTACCACGTTTGAATGATCGGCGTGATTTTTCATTTGATCCTGCCAGAGAGGGATCGACGGTTTGCTTGACTAGCAAGACCGAGAGGCGAAGAACGTGTGGCTCGACCCGTGGGAATCTTGGATCCGGTGGAATAACAGAACGAGCCGGAAGTTGCTGTGATTTTGTCCATGACCGCGCTTTGGTCGAGGCGGTTAGGAGCCGGTGCCATAGACGGTTTCGTGATAGACGCTTAACGTGCGGCGCACCATTCGTGCGGCACTAAAGCGCTCGATCGCGAGGGCGCAATTGGTGCTCAGACGCGTAAGTGTGTGATGGTCTTCGTGCAACGCACCAATCGCATCGGCGAGCGGCCCAGGGGCGTCGTTGTTTGCGACGACGACGCCGATCCGCTCGGCCATGACCAGTTCCGCAGCACCCGCGACTTGGGTGGTGACGATTGGCAGGCGGGCGGCCATTGCTTCTAAGTAGACGTACGGGAAGCCCTCGTAGCGGCTTGGCAATGCGAGCAGGTCAAAAGCACCGAAGTAGCGGCGCGCATCGGGGAGTTCGCCGAGCAGACGCAGGTTCGGTGGATACGCGGCTTCCGAGCGGGCGGCGGCTTGCGCGAGGTCGCCGCTCCCGATTACTGCGATTTCGATCGCGTCGCCGTAGCGCTGCGCGAGCAGGTCGGACGCTGCCATCAGGCGGTCAAGGCCCTTCTGAAATGAGAAGCGTCCAACGAAGCAGACTGTGAAGCCTTTCGGCGAAAGCCCGAGTGCTTTGCGTGCAGCACTGCGCGGCAGGCGCGCAAAGTCACGAATGCCATTGTGGATAACGGTTGTGAGACCAAGTGGCAGTTTTAGTGCGTATCGCGCATGATACGCTTCGTCGATCGACACGGCGATCAACCGGTCGGTCAGGCACGTGCCGAGCACGCGCTCGATTCCGCCGTAGAGGAGGCGCTGACCGCGCGTGAGCTGCGGGTTCAGCGTGTATAGCGCGTGCGGCGTATATACGTGCCGCCACGACCCTCGGCACGCGCGAGCGAGTGCGCCCGCCTTCGAGCTATGGCTGTGCACAATGTCGGGCGCGATTCGTGAAAGGTGGCGGAACAGGTGCGCATACGCACGGGCGTCGCGCCAGGACACAGCACGCTCCATGGGCAGTCGCACGAACGATGCACAGCGGCCTACGGTCCGCAGGGTCAAGATGTTTGAATCGAAGCGCTCACTTGTCGGCGCGATCAGGTGAAGTTCGACACCCGCTTCGGCAAGCCCCTCAATGAGGTCGGCGAGATGTACGCCGACGCCGCCACCGGCCGCCTCGACAACGAGCGCAACCCGCAGCGGACGTCTCATGCCTGACAAATCGCGGCGGTCGGACGGTATCTGGCGGGGCGATGCGGAGGCGGGATGAGGATCCTTCATCAGAAGTGTCATGATCTTCTCCATCGAGCGGTGGTTTGCAATATGCGCCGGATCCAGTTTGGACGAATTTGCGAGCTGTTGTCGTATCGGGTGTAGCGATAGTCGCCGTACTTGCCGCCGTATCGGCCAAGACGTGGCAGTAGCCCGTTGAGCACGGCGCCTACGGGCGTGACACCGCCATGCCGCATCCGTTTCAGCGCTTCGCGCACATCGCCGACGCGAGTTTGTTCCGCGCGGGCGATCAGCAGCACCGAGTGCGCGTGACGGCCAATCACGATCGCATCTGCGGCAGCGAGCACGGGAGGCGCGTCGATCAGTACATAGTCGTATCGCGCGCGCAGTACGTCGAGCAGCACGCCAAGCTGTTCGCTGAGCAGCAGCACGTCGGGATTCGCTGGCAACGCGCCCGTGGTCAGCAAATCGACGTGCTGTGCCACTTCGCGGCGCAGTACGCTGTCGAGCGACGCCGTACCCGCCAGAACCTCGGCGAGACCAGGCGCTCGCGGTAGCCCGAAGTATTGGTTCAAATAGCCACGCCGTAGATCGGCGTCGATCACAGCGACGCGGTGGCCGCTGCCGCCCAGCACGGCGGCGAGATTGGCGAGCACGAATGACTTGCCGGCACCCGGCTCCGGGCTCGTGACAAGCAAGATCTTGCTGCTCGCGGCCGGCCGCGTGAAGAGCAGAGCGGTGCGTAAACTGCGCAGACTCTCGACCGCAGGATCCGCGGGGACTTCGGTGGCTAGAAGATGTGGGCCGCCCACCATCTCCGTAATGCGGCGATGGAGTCGACGTTGTGCCGGCGCGGAGGGCACGACGGCGTAGACAGTCAGTGGCACGGCACGCTCGAGCTCGTCCGGACCAGTGATGCCGCCAAACAGCAAATCGCGCGCAAACGCGAACGTGATGCCGAGCACGCAGCCAGCAAGCGTCGCGCCGACAATCACAATCAGCTTATTGGGTCGAATTGGTTCGTCCGGGACAACTGGAAAATCTACAACTCGCACGTTGCCGACCTGGCCTGCCTTGACGAGCTGGAGCTGTTGCACGTTATTGAGCAGAGCAGTGTAGAGATCGGTGTGCACACGGACATCGAGCGTCAGGCGCGCAATGTCCTGCTGCAGATTGGGCAGGCGCTTAATCTGGACGTCGACCGTTGCCTGCTCTGCGCGCAGCGCGCCGATCTGACGGTCCAGCGCGATCAGGCTTGGATGACGTGCGTTAAAGCGTGTCGTTAGCTCGTCGCGTTTTTGCTGGAGGAGCAAGAGCTGCGTGCGCGCCTGTGCGCCTTGCTGCAGGCTGAGACGTGCCTCCTCGGGCAGATCGATGGTGCCGTTCTGATTGCGTACTGCGGTGAGGCGTTCTTCGGCTTCCTGTAACTGGTGTTTCATTGTTGGCAACTGCTTCTCGAGGAACGCGAGTGATTGCGCGGCGTCGGCCGATTTTCGTGCGACATTCTGCGCCGCGTATTGGCGACCGATCTCGCCAAGCAGACGCTCGACACGGCCGGGATCGTCGCCCGTCAGTGTCGCAACAACGACGCCCGATTGCTTCACGCGTTCCTGCACCGTCAGCGCGGTCTGCACATCACTGATAGTCTGGCTGCGTGATCGACGCACAAGCGTGAAGCGCGTGCCGGGCGGAGACTGGAAGCCGGCAACATCAAGGACCAATTCGCCATACGTCGACGCGATGGTTACCGGTGTGCCGACGCGACCCTTAATTGGCGTGTCGATGCCGGGGCCGCTCAGCAACCAGGTGCCCAGCGATGGAGTCGTCAGTATGAAGCGTTCGTCCTCCAGTACGACGGGTACATCGAAGCGCGTGACGTCTGCACTTTCTGTACCCCACGCATAGCCGCCGAGGCCAATAAAGGCAGGCGGCGGCACACGGCCGAACACTCGCGCGAGTGGCTCACCGATCAATGGGAAGCGCTTGGGTCGGACGTCGATGAACTGTCGGACGTGATCCACTGAACGCGTGACGACAAACCGCGACGCGACTATCTGTGCCTCGGCGGCAGCAGAGGACTTCACGTCGAAGAGCGCGGATACGTCGGAGACAAAGTTGTTCGCGACGGTACCATCCGGGCTGCTCTCGACCTGAATCATCATGTCGGCTTGGTAGCGGGGCGGCAGCAGCAATGCACCAAGCACACCGAGAATCAGGCCGACAAGCATTGCTGCGATGATCCGGCGACGATGAGCGAGCAGGATGTCCAACGTGCCGACGAGGTCGAGTTCGTTGTAACGGTCGTCAGATGTGGCGTCAGTAGATGACATGGTGATAAAGGAGCGCGTACCGTCCGAGACGGCGAAACGGAAGACTAGTGTTTAGCGATCATTCGCGTGGGTGGCAGATGCATCGATCTGATCACGCCAGTACACAACACAACGTTCGAGATGATCCAGGCACGCCACAAACGCCTCGGGTGGCTCGCCATACGGGTCGGTGACGTCGGGCGGGCCGACGCCCGGTGCCGCAAGATTGAACACGCGACCGCGCGCGAACGGATAGTGCAATTCGAGGTAACGACGTTGGGCGGTTTCCATTACAAGGATCAAGTCGGCTTGCGCACATGTATCTTGGGTCAGCGCCTGGGAGCGGTGCGTGGACAGGTCGAGTCCGCGTGCGCGAGCCACATCGCGTGCGAGCGGCGCCGCAGGCGCGCCGCTCCGCGCGGCGATGCCGGCCGAGCTGAGCCGGACACGCGGTAGTGCGCGTCGCAACAGAGCCTCGGCCAGTGGGCTGCGACAGACGTTCGCATGACATACAACTAGAATCGTGCCGATCACCACCACCCCCCCTTCGCCGCATTTTGGACGTTGTAGGCTGCTGTTGTTCCACCCAGGATCTGTGCTATCACGCGGTTCCAGCGCACGATGCCAGGCGCGTCGACGTAGACGACGTCGTCTGGCCGTAGCTCGATCAGCTGTGCCAGGGCGAACCCCTGAGGGGACTTCGCGTTCAAGTGATACACCTCGGCATCGACCGGACGGCCGCGCGCGAGCGGATCTTTGCTGATATCGCGCAGCTCGCGGATATTCTCGGGAGGACGCACTAGGTAGATCTGCGATGGGTCACTGGTGTCCTGGTTCGGCTGCGCCATGCCGAGCGCTTGCGACAGCGTTAGACGGCCATCTGAGCGGAACTTGACGGCACCGGGCCGCAACACCTCGCCGAGCACGAATGCGTTGAAGTCACTTTGCGGCGGCACACGGAGCACGTCACCGTCGATAAGTGGAATGCGGTTTGCGTTCAAACCGCGCGCAGTATATTCGGGCAGACAGATGCCATAGCGCCGGCCGTCTCGCAGCAGCGTCATTCGGCTAGCATCGCCGGTGCTGAGTACACCATCTGCTTCGTGAAGCGCCTGCGCGAGCGTCATCGGTACGTCAGTGATGGGCTTTACCCCGGGCGTGCGAACCTCACCATTCACGTAAATCTTCTTGCTTCGATACCCGATAACGCGCAGCGAGATTTGCGGATCATGAATGTATGGCTCAAGTGCGGCCTCGAGTTGCTGTTGCGCCTCGATCTCCGTTAGTCCACCTATCCGGAAGCGCTTCACGTACGGAAACTGCAGGATTCCATCGTCACTTACGACATAGCCTGGCAGGCGCTGGCTTGACATGCCTATGCTCTGCGGCTGTGTTCCGCTCGGCGCGCCGATCTCGTAGGTGAGGTTAGGTATAACGAGTTCAGGGTGATCCCAAACAATGATCGAGATGACATCGGCTGGCCCAATCCGGTATAGCTCGCCAGTACCCGCAAGTCCGTCGGACTCGCAGCGTTTGGCGAGCACATTTTCATTGAGCGTATCGATTTGCGCGACACTTGTCGGATCGAGTTCGGTTACGGCGATCGGAGCGCCCGGGAGCGCACTCGCATCGAACTTCATACCGGGCGCGAACATGCAGCCGGACAAGCAGCACAGTATCGACAGAAGAAGGCACCGGCGTGCAGTCCCGGAGATTGAAAACGGCATCGTACAATTCAAACGTAAGTGGGAAAGACGGCCATGCCGGCCGCGCTAGGCTTCCGCCAGGGACGAACAAGGTGGCGGCGATCGGTACCGACTGGGTCAATAGGCGCTGGAGTCACGGTATCCCTTGAGGATCGTCAGAAATACGATCTTCAGGTCAAGCCAGAAAGTCCAGTTGCGGATGTAGTACAGGTCGAGTGCGACGCGATCCGCCATATGCTGGACTTGCCGGGTTTCCCCCCGCAGGCCGTTGACTTGCGCCCAGCCGGTGATGCCTGGCTTGATGCGGTAGCGATACATGTAGTGCCTGACGAGATTCTTGTAGAACTCGTCGTGCTCAATCGCATGCGGGCGCGGTCCGACAATTGACATTTCGCCGCGCAGCACGTTGATGAACTGTGGCAGTTCGTCGAGGCTTGTGCGCCGCAGGAATGCGCCGACCCGTGTGATGCGTGGATCGCACCGTATCGCCTGCGTGATCCGCCCATCCGCTTCGTGATGGACAACCATCGTACGGAATTTGTAGATCGTGAAGGCGACGCCGTCAACACCCATCCTGCGTTGACGGAACAACACGGGGCCGGATGAAGAGAGCTTCACGGCGATCGCGATTGCGGCCAACACCGGCGCGAGCGCGACTAGCGCGAACGAGGCGGTTAGCCGGTCAAAGATATCCTTCTGCACGATCTGTAGACGGTTGACTGGCGAAGTCACGATGTTGATTGCTGGCACGCCAAGCAGATCGACTGCACCGGCGTCGCCGAACGCGAGACGAGCAAGATCGGGGAAGAATCGGATGTTGACGAAATCGTGTTGAAACGTCTCGACGAACCACTCAACCGGCTGTACCTCGCTTGGCCGCCCTACAATCCATACTTCCGGCACCTGCTCGCGGCGCACCGTGGCGACGAACTGGTCGAGTCGCTGAGTAACGGGCACGCCAAGCACATTTGCATTTTGGTGATCGTGCGTGTCGAACACGATCGTTGGCGTAAAGCCCGCGTGCTGGGCGAGCAGGATTCGCTTGACCATCCGGCGGATCTCAGTATCGCCGGCGACGATTGCGACCTTGCGCCCCTGATGGCTAATACTGCGCCGATTGCTCAGCATGATACGAGTCAGCAGCCCGATGATCGACAAGAGGCTCCACAGCACAAACCACCCCCGAGATACCAAGGCGGACTCTCGCGTCAAAAAGACGAGCGTGACGTTGGTCGCCTGGACGGCCGCCCATGCGCAAATCATGTTGAGCAGCGACGCAAATACTGGTTTGCTCCGCCACGAGCGATAAACTCCGAAAAGCGGGAAAATGACCAGTGATAGCGCGACCGCAGAGCCAACCAAGACGGCCTGTAGATCGGTGAAGTCGCCCGCTGAATCGAATCTCATCTGATGGGCGCCCGACGCAGCAAGGAGGATCAAGAAGACGTCGGCGAGTTGAGAAAAGGTGGGCATCATTCGGTTCCCTCCAAGGTAGTGAGCGGGCACACACCGGCGAGACGCCGACGCGCCACGACGCGATACTCAGTGGGTGACATCGAAAAGCGCTGACGGAACAGTTTTGCGAGGCGATCACCGCAACGGAACCCGACGCGTCGTGCGATCTTATCGACCGGCAGGTCCGAATCGGCGAGCAGCGAGCAGGCAAGATCGAGGCGTGCCCGTAGCAAATACTCTGCCGGTGGCAAACCGATTTCCACCTTGAAGTGCCGCACGAAGTTTCGTTCGCTCATCGAGACCATGTGTGCGGCTTCGGGGATCGACAGGCGTTGCGCGCAATCCTCGCGCATCCGGCGTGCGAGCGCCCGAATCGATTCGCTGATCCCAAGTGGCGGCACGTCGATCCATACGTCCGCGTTGTGTGCAGGATGGGCGTCCGCGAGCTGCCGTGCTATACGTGCAGCTAGTCTCGCGTTTGCCGTACGCCGCACTAACGAAATCGCTTGTGAAGTTGCATCAGCACTAGGTGTCGCCGGAAGCGCGAAAAGTGCGAGGCTGTTGTGATTCGTGGCAAGGCGAACGTCCGGGAGAGCAAGTAGGTGTTGCCAATCACTCGCTTCGGCGGCGGCGAGTGCATGCGACGCGCCACTGACTATGAAAAGGATATCGAAGCGTCCGACATGATGTGAGTCAACACGTTCTGTTGAGGTACACATGCCGGAGCGCGACGGTATAGCACCGCCATCTGCCGACAGCCAGTTCAAAAAATACGACTGCGGGGCGGGTGCAAGGAAGCGGTTCGCGAGATCGAAGACCTCAGCCACGTTGCTCACCTCGACGAGCGGAAAATTATCTTGCAATAGGATGCCGATCTGCCAAGTATGACGGGCCCGCGCACGCGTTGCCGAATAACGGGAGCTATCGCCTGGCACGGAAAAATCAGGGGGACTATTCATCGAGGTCGTGTCCGATATCTATATATCTTTCCGAGTGTGAATGTTAAAGCGAATTTGCCATCAAATGTATGATTCGGAGAAAAATGCTATATGTTGGCAGAATAAGGCTAGCCATTTGATGTTTTGAAAAAAACAATCTAATAATTGCATTTAAATGTTTTTGTTTTTATCTTGAACCGATGCCGAGCGCAGAGGTCAGGTTGGCGTTGATGCGGTGCGATAAATCGATACCCCGAGGACAGTGTGTATGCTTGATCGGGCGGCTACACGCAGAGTTGCAGCTAATGCAAATCGACTCGAAGAGGTGAAAATTGGAGCGCGCATTCTTGCACATCGGTTGTTGCACGCATCGCCGGCGTAGGTTTCATTCGCCCATCGGCGACTGATGTGGGAGATTGATCATTGGCGAGAGCGGCGTCCGTGGGCGGTGATGGAGCTGGTTAGAATATAACTTCTATCAGAATTTCCATGACGGAGTTCTACAACTTGCTAAATAGTCGACCCTGAACAATTCGTTTTGTCGTGCAGATAGGCTCACGCCGGCGACAACGTAGCGATTTTGAAGTTGAGCAAAGTGACAAGAATCAGGGTGTAAAATGTAAAAAAAGCCGCAGCTTGCGCAGCATCATCCGCAGATTGTGGCCGGCGCCACACAGCACTGCGTGAATTGCGTCTCCCAGCCCGCCCTCGAGTCAGTTTCGATCGAGCTTGCCGTCGGCCTTCATGTGCCCGATGGCCAGCCCAATCGCGCTTCAACGCCGCATCATCGCCCGCAGGCCGCGCCTGATGCCTCGTCGCAAACCCGGGTGATAGGTCTCACGCCGTCGATGGCGGCACCCTTGTACCCGCGGTCGATGGGCGATCTCCGGTTGGGCGTCGCTCAGGATCGCTGCAGTGTTCCAGTGCTTCAACTCGCGTATGGCCGTCGTACGGGTTGCCTGGCATCGAGCGCGCGCCCGCCACCAACCCTTCCTTGTGCGTCGCCGTGATCGACACCTTCACGCCGCACTCGTACGGTTTTGCGTGCCTTGCCCTTCGCCAGACACTCGACTTCCGGTGCGTGCAGCGCATACAGCTTGTTCTTGATCTTTTGCTTCTGCGACAGAATTCGCTTCGAACTGACCGGTCAGTTCTTCCAGTGCCGAGCGGCTTTCAGACACGACGCCATCGTGTTGCCTTTCGACGTCGCACATCACACGGCCCACGCGCGAACGCAAAGTCCGCAACGCCTTCTTCATCCGCTTGTATTGCTTCACATGCTTGTAGCAGTCGATCTGGCTCGCCAGACGCGGCGCCTCACGGTTGTAGTTCTGCCGCAATTTCAGACCGCGCAGGGGGGGCCGCCTTCACCAGATGCTCCTGGCAGCGCTCACGCAAACGCGAATCGGTCGGATGGACCATCGCCTGCTCTATCACTGTCGTGCCGACGAGCACACGCTCAAGGCTTGAGTTCTTGACGAAGAAGTTCACGCTGCAAAAACCGATAGACGACAAATTGCACTCACGCCGCCGAGAACGACTGATGGCCGTGAAATAGAGGCCTCACGGGTCCGCGCGGGGCTCTGCAAGCGCCCTCGACTCGGCAGGAGTTCCGCAACGCAAGGCATGCTGTTACATTTGGGTTGAGCCGTCGGGTAGCAATCTGCACGCACAAGTCGATGGGGAAAACCACGGCTTGGGTGAACAACTGGTTGCAGCATCCCAGGTAAGTCCACGCATTGGCTATCATCGGATGTCAGTATGATTGGCGTTCGGCGGATCGCTTTTACGCCCAATATGGGGCGCCGTGTCCTATATATTCCGAGACGGTGTTCTCGACCTCATCGCTGCGGCGACAGCGTTCACTTGCTCGGAACGACCCAACCCAAATCAGTCTGGCACTGCGACTTCGCCTATGACCAGAGGTTTGACAGCCGCGCTTCGAAGGTGCGATGTGATCGATAAATATACCCAAAAACGTCTAGCAGGCGAGGGCGATGTCAGCCTCAATTCTCAGTACGTGTCCTGACGCTGTTGCAACCCATTCGGCTATACGGAAAACTGACATTCATTCGGTCAGACTAAGGTGTCGAAATTTACTTCAAGGTTATGCAGCTGGCCGCGAGAAGTCGCTGTCGGTTCGCACTTCATTGCGTCAATCAGCTCTTGAAAAAATTACCTTGTCGAGGAGGCTAGGTGACAAGTTGTCGACTTTAGAATGGGTCCACCGCCGAGTCGAGCCCAAGGCGTTCATCGAACGGTGGTGCCACTTCTACAACAAATGTCGACCGCAAATGTCCATCGCTATCAACCTCTCTACACCGGCTCGTTGACCCTGGCGGGAGTCCGGAGCATCCCCATGCAGCCTCTCTGCCCAATGATAACTGAGTCCAAATTCTGCCTCCGTAGAAGGTTTTTGATCTGGTGGTGCCATCCCGTGCCTCAGGGTGCAATATGCATATACGGGCTGGTGACCAGAGAGCCAGTGATCCCGCAGTCTCCCGAAAGGTTGACATTATTCAGACCGACGCTCGTCTCATTGTCGGAATCGCGAATCTGCGCGGTGATTTTACTAGGGCCACACTGCCCACCGACGAGCGGTACGTTAACGCTAACCATCACATTATCAATCGTCAATTGAGCTGGGCTATCAACTTGACCTGACCATGGGGCATTTGCACTCGCGTTCGCCTTAATTGTTTTGCAAAGCGATGAGCCATTGAAGGTAGCACTGGTGATTAACACTTTTCCACCACCATCAATACTGCCTGTAAATACAATGTTGCAGCTAATGGGAATCCCCGCTTTGCTGACCGTGGCTGGTCCCGTCGCGATAAAGGGCATAGGCATCGCGCTTGGGCCAGGGGGCGTAACGACGACCGCGTGTACGGGGAGAACTGAACATAGTATGCCATAGGTGGCGACGGAGAGACTTCGCTTGATAGTTTTCATGATTTACTGGTCCGCATTATGGATATATGAACGAACAGGATAATTGGTTATTAATGACAAGGGAGCGTCGTTGCTGGTTAATTATTGCGCAATTTAATTCTTGCGCGAGCGAGGAGGAGGGGGAAATTTGATTCTATACAAATATATTTGATTTCGCTTTATGAAAATAAATCGATTTTTCGCAGTACGAATTTATTTCCTTTATTATTTGCACTTTTCGTTCCAAGAATCCCGCCTGCAGACCACCTGCGTTCGCAAGACGCGCTCCTGGTACGCTCGAGCTTGATATAGTTGCATGGCAAACCGACGTTCATTCGGTCAGAGTGTACTGTCAAGCAAAACATCTAGACTAGGTAAAGCGCATCCGGGCGTGCAGCCAAGGCTGTTTGCGCCAATCAAAGAGCAAGCATCCAGTGGTCTCCCGAACGATCCGGGGATTCGCTGACAATTGACGCTGTCTTGGTTTCGCGCACAGAAAAAAGTTGGATAATTTTCTGTGTACGAAGAAAAGCGCCAGCTGGATTCGTTCAATACACGAAGGAATTCAAGACTGAAGCGGTAAGGTTGGTTGAGAGCGACGGCCAGCACACTTGTGTCTAGCCGTCGCATGGTCAACTATCTGGAAGCCGAGGCCACACCAATCGCGCACTGTTTGAGCACGCTCAATACTGCTCCGGCACTGCTTTAGGGGCCTCGCGCAACGTTGGTTGCATAGCCAATACGTATGTATCGTGCATTTCGGTGATCATATCGCGCTTACCGAAGACAAGAGGCGAATCTCGGAGATGTCAAGCTTTTGAGGCATGGCGCCCCTCCCAATCGTACTGCAGTTCGTGGCGTAACCTCATACCTCTCTCCGCATTACATATAGACGCGTCAATTCGACACAATTTATCTCGGTACAGTGGTCGCCGGTGCGCTGAGCTAATGTCAAATGTGGTGTACGACAGTCGAGCAGCATGATCAAGCGGCAAGCGGTTGAGCAGGAGCCGGTGTGCTCTCGGTCACCGGTGTTCCGTCCTTGAAGGGCACGCCGTTCAAGATCTGTTCGATTTTGTCGACACCGCGAATGCGGCGCCATGATTCCTCTGCTGCTTCGATGAGCTTGAAGGCCATGCCGAGGAAGGTCGCGCGCGACAGACAGTTTCGCGTGCGGGTCGTGCGGTGGCGGACCGTCGCGAAGGTCGACTCGATCGGATTCGTCGTGCGCACATGCTGCCAGTGCTCGGCCGGGAAGTCGTAAAACGCGAGCAGCTCGTCGCGATCCTTCGTGACCTTCTCGACAGCTTTCGGATATTTGGCCGTATAGGTCGCGACGAACTGATCGTAGGCGACGATCGCATCGGCGCGCGTCGCGGCGTTCCAGATCTCCGCGAGCGCGGCCTTGGCCTTGCCCTGCTGCGACTTCGGCAACGCGTTGAGCACGTTGCCGATCTTGTGAAACCAGCAGCGCTGGTGCCGCGTCTGCGGGAACACTTCCTCGAGTGCCGCCCACAAGCCCATCGCGCCGTCGCCGACGGCTAGCAGTGGGCCGGCTTGTAGACCGCGAGCCTTCAGATCGAGCAGTAGCTCGACCCACGAATCCTTCGACTCGCGGTAGCCGTCGGCGAGCGCGACGCGTTCCTTGCTGCCGTCTGGCTTCACGCCGATGATCACCAGCAGACATTGCCCGTCGGAATCCTCGCTGCGCGCCCCAGTATGAATGCCGTCGGCCCACCAGTAGACCCAGCGGGCCGCCGACAAGTCCCGATTGTTCCATTGCGCGAATTCGTCCGCCCAGATCGCTTTGAGACGAATGACGGTATTTGCCGACAGGCCTTTCGCCTGGTCGCCGAGCAATACGCTGAGCGCTTCGCTCATGTCGCCGGTCGAGACGCCGCGCAGATACAGCCACGGCAGCGCCGACGACACACGCGGCGACTTGCGCACGTAGGGCGGCACGATCTCCGAGTTGAACTTTACCCCCGAGCCCGAGCGATCGCGGACCTTCGGCACCTGGACCGTTACCGGTCCGATTGCCGTGACAACGTCTCGCTCAGGCAGATAGCCGTTGCGCACGATCGCCCGCCGGCCGTCCAGCGTCTTCACGTTCGAATATTGCTCGAGCAATGCCTTCAATTCCGCCTCGATCGCTTGCTGGATAATCTGCCGCGCGCCTTGCTGGATCAACTCGTCCAGGCCGACGGGCCCCTTGAATTCTGTTTCCGTTGCTTGACTGTCGTTCGCTTCCCGATTACGTTTCGCCATGGTGGTGGATTGGTTGCTGGGTTCGTTACCTTGGAAAGCAACATTCTCCTGCAATCGCCACCGCCTCCCGCCGATTCCGCTCCACACCGCCGTACACCACTTCCGACATTAGCTCCGGTGCGCTGCGTAGAATCGAATGTTCTCCTGCAGCTTTGCTACGTCTTCATCTGACAGAACCCGCGCTATTCTGGCCGGTGCACCGAGAATCAGCGACCGGTCTGGTAATACCTTGCCGGCAGTCACGACTGAGCCGGCCCCCACCAAGCACCCACGTCCGATTATGGCGCCATCGAGCACCACTGCCTGAATGCCGATCAATGAACCCTCTCCGATTGTGCAACCATGCAATACCGCTTGGTGGCCGACCGTGACCATCGCAGCAATCCTTAATGGACGACCGACCTCAGTATGTAGAACGGCCCCGTCCTGAATGTTGCTTCCCCGGCCGACAAAAATCGACTCGGTATTGCCTCGCAGCGTTGCGCCGAACCACACGCTCGAATGTTCCTCGAGTCGGACGTCACCGATCACGGCCGCCGTGTCTGCCACAAATACGCTTTCGTGTATTGTTGGGACATGCTCCCCCAGTTGATAAATGGGCATATCTTTTCTCCCGGTATCAAGCGTACTTTCGTGTTGGCTGAACCGCCAGACCACACGGCATCTCGAACATGTCTCTCACTTGTGCTGCGGTTTTCACCTCGACGCCCCTGGCGAGCAAGTCTTGGCGGAGTTTGCGCACCTGCTCCCAAGTGCCCCGCGCTTTGCGTAGACCTCCTGGAACACAGGCATCAAACACATTCAACCCGTCCTCAAGACCAATCCGCACTCGGTCAAGGCGCAGGCTCAGGGCGAGATCGGCCAGCATGGCATGCAAAGGACCTGGCAGCAGGATGGAGATTTTCGACGAAGGGAAACAGTCCCGGAGTCGGTTGACGACGGGATCGAGTTGTGAGGCTGCGAGTTCAACCGCACGTTGTCGACAATCAGAGTCACCTACCGCCAGACACCGGCCGATTTCCTTTCGAACATCTGGCGCAATCAACGAGTCGTCTTCAAGTTCTCCGCTGATCGGGTCGCGGTGATGCTGATCGACACCTGCTACCAGCATGAACATTACAGGGGTACCTGCGTCCTCAAAGAATTCTCGGTACAAGGTCGTCGCATTGTCGACGATTGTGTGGTTAAAGACTTCCACCTCCGGACGGGTGCCAACGAGTTGAAGATGCTCGAACTGAGCAGCCAGAAAATCCGGCGCATTGTCATAACCTCCCCCGCCATGGAACAATACTGGCGCTGGACTTAACTAGGCCAATTCCGGGGCCTTGCCATTGCCGTAGGGTTTCAAATGAGCGCGCCGCAATTCACTGCGTGCCCCTTCGCGATTGCCTCGTACGCTTGTCGACAAGTTAAGAATTGCCGCCGCATTATTCTCCCTTATCGCAGGCACGATGACATCATACTGGTTCGATACGATCTGATTGCGCTGGGTCCCAACGGTAATCGTACCGAGCCAAGGAATGTAGACATTCGTGCGGTCTGCCAGTTCGCGTGTGTGCAAGTGGACAATGGCAGCTCCTTCCTCAAGTGAACGAAGCGACTCGGCCACAATCGATGTTGTTGTAATCGGCAAATGCGGCGACCGAGCCTTCCCCGGTTGCCAGTATCCGGTGCCACATATTTTCCAGCCGGCGGTCCGCATCTTTTCCAGCACGGAAGGGGATTCTACGCGAATCGCGTCAATCAGTATTGGTGGCAAAAAACTATGGAGTTTTGTGTGCTCCCAAATCAGATCTCCATTATCCGTCGCAATCCAGCCGTATGTGGTTAATTGCAGCACAAGCCGTCGTGCAAGATCGACCGATGAGATTTCATCAAGCCACTCACGTGGTACGACGATCGTTTCAGAAATGGATGGATCGGGAGGGTGCCAAATCTTACCGCGTTGCCGCCATCCAGCAGTTTCGATGGCCGCTCGAGCCGTCGGAGGATCCGACAGCTGCTCAAGCAAATCGTCAGAAACCGGATGGCCATGCCCAAACTGAATCAATAGACCGCCGGGAGACACGAGCTCCCATCCATCGGATTGCAATTTTTCAATGATTTGATCGCCGTCGGACGTATCAAGCAATCGTTGGAGTATGTCTGATTGAATAAAGGTTGGCTCGCACGGGTCAAGCCACTTCGGAACTGCACCGATAGGCGCGGCAGTGATAAACATAGACGTCATTGACGATCCTCCGATAAAAATGATTGCCATTTAACTCGCAATTGCATGAGAGATACTAACAAATTTAAGCCAAATTGCAAGGCAATTGAAATGGAATAGAATGGTAATTTTAATGATTTTTATGAAACGATCCCATCGATCGTGTGACATTGTGAAAATAGTTCGTGAAATAAATAGCCGAGGTATTCAAAAAAATGTCCCATGAGGCTGGTAGGAAGACCGCCCCGAACAATCCTGGAAGGCTTATGCCGAAAGGCTATGAGGCCGAATTGGTGTTGTGGGATATGCGAGGTCCAGGCATGTTGGCGCGTGAATCGTGTAATTCCTGGCGCGGTGAGGATGGGGCCAAAGACGTCGGTGCCAGAGGGGGGGGCTACGCTGGAACCCCAGAAATTTCCGCCATTTCACATTGTGAACATCGATCTGCTTGTTCGCTCAAGTGGCGAGCGAGTAACTCAGTCGGTAAATGCCTGCCCGAACTGCCGTGCCTGCTTGACATCGTAGGTATGCAAGTAAATCGACGTGGTCGAATACAAACGTAAGCAATGAAATGAACGCGTCCCACCCGTGAACGTAGGGGACAGAGTAAGGTGGATCCTCACGGGCCAACGGCATCGATGTGCCCGGATGGAAAACGCACGCATTTCCCGGCAACCGGAGGGCCCACAGATGAATGCTACGCCAGTTGGAAGCGACATTGCGAAAACCGTGTTTCAGGTCCACTACGTTGATCAGGAAACGGGCGAAATCGTGAACAAGCCGATCAAGCGAGCGCAGTTCCTTGAGCACTTCGCGAATCGAGCACGATGCTTGATCGGAATGGAGGCGTATGGTGGTGCTCATCACTGGGTGGTGCCGAACCCAAGCAGCCGACCGGCCTTGCCCCGAGGCTCACGCGACGACGGTGCGCGAGGCGTTTGCCCCGGGGCAGCCGCTGCTGCTGTCGCTGCCCGACAACCCGTATCCCGTCGAAGAGCAACTCGCCGTCAAGGCCGGCAAGACGCCTTACGTGCGCTTCGACCTGAACGATTACACGATCCCACATACCCATGTACGGCGCACGTTGACGGTTCGTGCGGACCTCAACCAGGTGCGAGTGTTCGACGGCGCCGAGATGATCGCCAGCCATCGACGCTGCTACGACCGGGCCGAACAGATTGAAGACCCGCAGCACCTTAAGACGCTTGAGCAGTTCAAGCGCGAAGCCCGGCAACACCGCGGCCTCAACAGCCTGACCCGAGCGGTACCCGCCTGCGAGCTCTTGCTGATTCGCGCAGCCGAACGTGGCGCAAGCGTCGGCGGGCTAACGACCTCGCTACTGCGCTTGCTTGACCGATATGGTGCGGCTGAGTTGCAGGCTGCCGTCGAAGACGCTCTACGGGCGGGGTCTCCCCATACGAACACCGTGCGTGCCGCGCTAGAGCGCCGCCGCACCGCGCGCGGCGCACCGCCCCCCATTGCCATGAATCTGCCGGAGCACGTGCAGCGCAAGGATACGCCCATGCAACCTCATCGACTCGACACCTACGATCAACTGACTGGGGAGGAAAAGGATGGCGTCAACCCCGAACAACAATGAGATGCTGCGTTTGCGCGCCAAGGCATTGCGTCTGAACGGCCTCGTCGAACACTGGCTCAAGGTGGTCGGCTCCGCATGGCTCGCGCCGCTGCTCCAATGGGAAGAGGATGAGCGCACGCACCGTTCGCTGCAGCGACGTATCCGTGCCGCGAAGCTTGGCAAGTTTAAGATCCTGCCCGACTTCGACCGGGACTGGCCCAAGCGAATCGATCATGTGGCCGTCGAGGAACTGATGTCGCTCTCGTTCCTCGAAGACACGACCAACGTCGTGTTCATCGGCCCGAACGGCGTCGGCAAGTCAACGCTCGCGCAGAACGTGGCGCACCAAGCGCTCATCCAAGGGCGCACAGTGTTGTTCAAGTCGGCCAGCGAAATGCTCGGCGAACTTGCGGCACTGGACAGCGACTGGGCGTTACGTCGACGCTTGCAGCACTATGCCACGCCGGACATCCTGGTGATTAACGAGGTCGGCTATCTCTCATACTCGAACCGCCACGCCGACCTGCTGTTCGAGCTCGTCAGCCGTCGATACGAAAAGCGCTCGACCATCGTGACGATACCAACAAGCCGTTCAAGGAGTGGTCGGACGTGTTCCCGAACGCGGCCTGTGTGGTGTCGTTGGTGGACCGCCTCGTCCATCGCGCCGAGGTGATCTCGATCGAGAGCGAGTCGTACCGGCTCAAGGAAGCGCGCGAGCGCAACGAGGCACGGGCCCGGCAGCGTAAAACCCGCAGGCCCGCGGCGCAGAAGGTGGCAACATCATGAGTCCCACACCGCTGTTGCCATCGGGGCGCCGGCGCGGTCTACCGTTCGTCGTGCCTGACGACTGGACGCCTGAGCAGGCGCTGGCCGTGTTCAAGCTGCTTGATGATCTGCTCACGACGATTACCGACTTCTACGGCGATCAGCTCCACGAACAGTTGCGCGAACTGCGCGCGTCACGAAACGTTCGTACGCGAAAACGCGATCCGCCGTTCTGAACGGCGCCGAGCGCATCACATCGAAGGGGCCCTCGCGGCCTCTTCGTACTTGAGCAAATTACTCGACATTGCGCCGCCGTTTAAGCGCGGTTCTAGACCGCCATCAACACCCCCCGGTTCCAATGGCGCCATTAAGCCGATCATCCCCGGCTCCTTTACGCCGATCCGCAACAAGCGGAGCCAAGTCGAGCGCTGTCCATCCTGATCGTTGGCAGTTCGAGTCGGGATTCGCGTGCGGCCGGTGCCCTCGACGATACAGCGTGGATGCATGGTGGCAGTCCTGGGGTGGTGCGTTCTTACTGTTCGGCCAGCTGCTCGAGCTCGCCGCATTCGCCGAAGAAGTCTTGCTGTCCAGGCGGCAACGCCGGCGGCCGGCGCGCTTCAACGTGCACGCGATCGCCAATTTCTGTGCTGTCGTATCGACGATCGCGCACGGGAACTCGTTCGACGCGACCGTTTTCATGCCTACCTCGACCTCGATGGTTGTCGCCCGCAGCGCCTCGGCGCCGGCTTCGCCCAGTGCCTGCCGAAAGCGCCCCAGATTCGTCGGACCGCACGACAAGCGTGGCTGGAAATAGTCACCGCCGCAGAAATACTGCCAGTAGTTGTTCCCCGTCCACCGCTCGCACACGGCCGTCCGACAGGCCGTACGCGTGCTTCAGGTATCGCATCCCGGCCATCAGTCGGATCGGCAGGCGCGGCTGATCGGTCAAGCTAACGCGGGCGCCGGCAAGCTTGGGCGTCGTCCCGAACAGATCGAATGCTTCCGTAGCCACACTTGCCCGATCGCAATGCGCGAACAGTGGCATCAACGGCAGGGGCATCACGAGTACCGCAATCGGGTGGCGCAGATCGATCATCGTGTCCAGGCGGCTTCGGAAAAAATCGTCGATCGTCGCGGCGTGCTCATACTCCCTGAATCTGATTCAGATCGGCATTATTTCCGGGAGTTCAACGACTCGCTGTCGCTTATAAATTCTCGCCACATCAGGCTCGGCATAGTTTTGCAGGCCCGACCACAGACTCAACTGATCACGAAACCATTTTTAAAAAATCACCAATCATCCAGATAATTTCAATTTATGAACCTATAAATTACCATTCTACACTATTTCATTTTGCTTGCAATTTCCGGTGAATCGGTTAGGATAGCTTTTGCTAATTTTTATTAGGCGTAGTCATTTAATTATTTGAGGTATCAATCATGACATCCATGTATATCACTGCAGCTCCGACCGGTGCCGTTCCAAAATGGCTTGCTCCGCTCGAGCCGACCTTCATTTCCACTGATCTGCTTCATCGGTTGCTTAATAATTCCATGCGAAACCAAATCATTGAGAAATTGCAAGCCAATGGGTGGGAGTCCACATCGTCCGGCGGGTTGTTGGTTCAATTTGGGCACGGCTGTACGGTCTCAGATGATTGGCTTAAGCAATGCCCGGACCCCTCGGCGGCTCGCATGGCCATCGGGGCTGCTGGATGGTTGCAGGAAGGCGCAAGCTGGTATCCGCCTGTGTGCTCCTCGTCCGACATGGGTGTCGTGCCACGAGAGTGGCTTGAAAACATCCCATCAATCGATCTTGTGCGACGAATCGTGCTGCAATTGACCACATACGGCTGGATTGTGACGAAAAGCGGCGACCTGATCTGGACGCATGAAAAGCTCCACACTTTTCTACCATCCAATCTGGTTGACTCGATTCGGAGTGAATGTCCGGCGATGTTGAAGAAAATGAGCGATGCCGGCTGGCATATCTGTGACGCCGGATACTGGCAACCAGGAAAAGCCCGATCGCCTTATTTGCCTATCACGCCCGAAGAAATCGCCGATGAATCACTTCGTTCCCTGAACGAAGGGGCCGCAATTATTCACTTGCATACACGAGAACTTTCAGACCAAACACACGTCAGCATTCCATGGCTTGGCACAATTACCGTTGGCGCTCAGCGTAATCAGATCGTGCTGGACCAGTATGATGCAATTGTGCCAATGATCAGAGAGAATGATGCAACCGCCATTCTGAATCTGTCAACGAGTGTACGAGGCGATCGCCAGGGCGCGCGCAGCGAGTTGAGGCGTTTGCATTTGAAACCGTACTGCGATGGCGCGCCCCCGGAAATGGCCTCGCTCAGCCCTGCCGCGGTGTTGTTCCATACCGGGGGCGGTTATGACAATGCACCAGATTTTCTAGCTGCACAGTTCGAGCATTTTCAGCGCGTTGGCACACGCCCCGAAGTGGAAGTCTTTAATCATACCATCGTCGACAATGCGACAACCTTATACCAGGAGCTGCTTGAGGCGACTGGCTGCCCCGTTCTGTTCATGCTGGTCGCAGGCGTCGATCAGTATCGTCGCGATCCCATCACTGGCGAACTTGAAGACGATTCGCTCATCGCACCTGACATTCGCAAGGAAATCGGCCGGTATCTGGCCGCAGGCGATGCAGGGAGTCAACACCGGGCCGTGGACCTGGCCGCCGCACAACTGGATCCCGTTGTGAATCGGCTCCGCAATTGCTTCTCCTCGTCGAAAATCTCGCTCCTGCTACCCGGTCCGTTGCAGATCATGCTCGCCGATCTTGCATTATGCCTGCGCTTAGATGGTGTGCGGATCGGACTGGAGGATGGGTTGAATGTATTCGACACCTGCGTTCCGGGCGGTGTTCGCAAAGCTCGAGGCACGTGGGAACAGGTGCGCAAACTTCGTCAGGATTTGACTGCCAAGGGCATCGATGTGAAAACTGCAGAGCAGGTGAGAAATATGTTCGAGATGCCGCGTAACCTGTCGGCTTCGCCTAAACGAAAGTATGCCTGACAGCGAGAGAAAAACGATGGCTATCTACAAGCTGGGAGAATTCTCCCCAACAGTACACAAAAGCGTTTTCGTAGCGGACACGGCAGCGGTAATCGGTAACGTTCATTTGGATGAAAATTCGAGCGTGTGGTTTGGTGCAACACTACGCGGCGATACCGAACGAATTATCGTGGGACGAGGCAGCAATATTCAGGACGGCGCCGTACTACACACTGACGTTGGCCGGCCTCTGAAGATTGCTGAGATGGTCACGGTTGGCCATCAAGCCGTGTTGCATGGCTGCACAATTGGCGAAGGTTCGCTGATCGGCATCCAGGCGGTGGTGCTTGATGGCGCCGTGATCGGACGTGAATGCTTGGTTGGGGCCGGTGCCGTCGTGCCGGCCGGCAGGATATTTCCAGAGCGCGCGTTGATTCTCGGCGCGCCAGCCAAAGTCGTGAGGGTACTGTCAGATGATGACTCGGCGAAAATGCGAACGAATATCCGATTCTACTCAACGCATCGGCGGTTGCTATACCGGAGCCAGCTGCAACGGATTGACGTCAACTGCGGTGGACTAGACTAAATCTGACAGTGGTTGAATTTTTGATGTTGCCCCGATTGGCGCGAGGGCATAGTCCGAAGCGCCAATCGGGGCGGCCTTCCGAAAGAAAATGTACGTGACCGTTGATGCTCTATTGGCCGACAGAGGTGGCCTCGCTCGTTTGGACAGTCTTCTGAGATTTTTAAATGGAGCGGCCGAGGCGATAATGCTGTCGATTTAATCGCAGGCAGCGTCGCGAAGTATGCCTCATCCGGTGTCTGATCCGCCAGGCTCGAATGATGCCGTTTCCGGTTGTATTGACCTTTCCCCTCTGAAGTATCCCACTGTAAAGTTAGTGGCAAGGCCGCAGGAGAAACCTTGTCATGAAGAAATCGCGGTTCAGTGAAGAGCAGATTATCGGGGTGCTGAAGGAAGCCGATGCAGGCATGAAGGTCGCAGACCTGTGCCGCAAGCACGGCATATCGGACGCGACGTTCTATAACTGGCGTAGCCGCTACGGCGGCATGGATGTATCGGAAGCACGACGATTGCGGCAACTGGAAGAGGAAAACCAGCGGCTCAAGCGGTTGGTGGCAGACCAGGCGCTGGACATCCAAGTTCTGAAGGACGTTCTCGGAAAAAAGTGAGTTCGCCCGCGCAGCGCCGGGAAGTCGTGCAGCAGGTGATTGAACAGCACGACTATTCGGAGCGCCGGGCGTGCGCGCTGATTGGTCTGAATCGCCGGACGTTCCGGCGGCCGGCCCCACCAGACGCTGACCACGAAGTGCGGCAGCGGCTGCGCGAACTGGCACAGCAGCGGCCACGGTTTGGCTCGCCCCGCCTGCACGTCTTGCTACGCAGAGAAGGCCTGGTCCAGAACCACAAGCGCACTGAGCGACTGTACCGCGCAGAAGGTCTATCGCTTCGCCTGAAACGGCGAAAGAAGCGTCCGAGTCATTTGCGCGTGGTCATGTCGACACCCAATGGCGCCGACGAAAGCTGGTCAATGGACTTTGTTGCGGACGCGCTGGTGCATGGTCGACGCATTCGAATGTTGACCATCATCGATACGTGGAACCGGGAGTGTCCGCACATCGAGGTCGACTTCTCGCTGACGGGTGTTCGCGTGGCGCGTGTGCTCGAGCAGTTGCGGCAACGAGGACGGCGCCCCCATCTGATTCAGGTGGACAATGGCCCGGAGTTCGTCAGCAAGGCGCTCGACGCTTGGGCGCACGAGCACGGCGTAAAACTGCAGTTCATTCGGCCCGGCAAACCGGTGGAGAACGCTCACATCGAGAGTTTCAACGGCCGACTGCGGGAAGAATGTTTGAATCAGCATGCGTTCGTCAGTCTCGACGATGCGCGCGGGCGAATCGAAGCGTGGCGCACCGACTACAACTCGGTGCGTCCGCATAGTGCCCTGGGGCAACTGGCGCCGGACCAATTCCGGCAACTGCATCAACCGAAAACCGGCGAGCCCACTAACTTACGAATGGTGTACTCGGCGGGGTAAGGTCAGCATAGGCTGATGTACTCACCGATGGAGCGCCGGGCGAGCCTGACCGATTCGTACGCTTTCAGATAGACCTCCTCATACTTGATGCTGCCCACACCCGCTCGACGAACACGTTGTCGCGCCGGCTTCCCTTGCCGTCCGTTGACAACCGGATGCCTCGGCCCAGCACGGTCTCGGTGAAGGCGTTCGCCGTGAACTGACTACCTTGATCGGACATTTTGCTGACCGGCCGCGGCCGGTAATACGCGCTCGATCTCGCGATGCCGACCAGTCGGGCTTGCTTCGATACCGACAACGCATGGCTACGGTCAATCATCGCTTTGCGCTCAGCAACCCCGCTTTGGTGAGCGCGCCGCTTAAAAAATCGTTCTCCAGCGTCAACTCGCCGATCTTCGCGTGCAGCGACTTCAGGTCCACCGGCGATTCGTTCGATGGCGCGCCGGCCGCACTGAACACGTCCGCTGCGCGCTCCTGTAACTGCCGTTTCCATTCCGTTATCTGGTTCGGATGTACATCGAACTGCTGCGCCAGTTCGGCCAGCGTCCGGTCGCCTTTGACCGTCGCCAGTGCCACCTCGGCCTAGAATGCTGACGAGTGGGTCCGTTGGGTTCTCTTCGTCATTTCTCACGTTCCTTGACCGGCATTATCGCCGGCTCAGGCCCCGGTCGTTCCACTTATCCAACTGTCCGAATTCGCGCAGCCACCTCTGTTTGGCGCGGTGCGGCCCCACCATGCATACCTGTTTGCCAACCGGCAATCGACGCGGATGAAGGTGCTGGTCTACGACGGCTTGGGTGTGTGGCTTGCCACACGGCGTCTGAACAAGGGGCGATTCGCCTGGGGCAACGATGAGCAAGCGATCGCGCTACCGGGCAACTCAACGCCGCAGCTCAATTTCAAAATTGCCAATTTTTAATATAAATGGCCAATGCTTAAATATTAAAAATTGCATCAAATGATATAATTTCATAAATTATTCCAAGATTAAAGGATTGTATGGAATGAAGATTTATTGATGGATCTTCTTCTTGCTTTGTGGATAAAATAAGATTCCACGAAAGTCGTTTGTGGGGTATGGCGATAATTCATCGGCTTTCGTGGTTTCGCGCGTAGGCGGGAAGTCGCCGTTCAACACTTTGCGGCGGATTTGATGCGCGTATATCCGTTCCGATATCGATGCCATGAGGGCTCATGAACCAGATTTTCCACAGAAACGTTGCTTCCCTGATACTACGTGCGCTGGCCAGCGCAACACTGCTGGCCATGACAGCCAATGCTCATGCGCATGGCCGACTAACTGAACCACCATCGCGCATCGTGCTGTGCACGCAAGGCCAAAACCCGAATTGCCATGTCGATGCATGGCATGCGAACGCAATGGAGAACGGGAAGTTCTTCCCTGCGACACAAGACGCTCTGTCGGATTCATTTGCCCCAGACGATGCCAGGAATGCCGCACCACCGATAGATGGCGAAATCGCCGGCGCCAGCACGAATGGTGCTCTGCCAGTGCTGAATGAGCAGTCGCCGAGCCGCTGGCTGAAAATTCCGCTACGCTCTGGTGCATTGCAAAATTTCAAATGGGAATTCAGCGCTGTCCACAAGACGCGTCGCTGGAACTACTTCATCACGCGCGCCGATTGGAATTCGTCGGAAAAGTTGACTCGTGCTCAGTTCGAACCCAAACCGTTTTGCACGATCCAGAATTCGGGGCGGCCATACTGGGACCCGAACGCGAACCTGGTGCCACTGCAGCCCACTATTCACCAATGCCGGTTGCCGGTGCGCACCGGTTATCACGTGATCCTTGCGGTCTGGGAAGTCGCGGATACGGCGATGGGTTTCTATCAAGTCGTCGACGTGATGTTCACCAACGGCGACACGATGCGCAGCCCGTTCTGACGTCGCTGCCCACAGCGCGCCCGCATAATGCCCGGAGCGCCGCGAGCGCTAGTGTCGAGCGGCGGCAGTGCACGACCTAGTCCACAATACGCCTCAATCAAAGGTAAGCACGAAATTTAGCACGTCTGGATTTGATGGCTCGGTGTGAGCCGAGGATTGTGCCCACGATAATTTTTGTGGGCACGATTCATGGGCAATAGTGACGATCGTGTTTTTGCCGCTGCGAGTAACCAAAGAGGGCGTGGACGGGAAGCGCAGCTACGACAGGGAAGGCAAGGCGGGCGTGAACAAGCACAGCGAGCACGCTTCGGCGCATCGCGCCGGCGCGTTCTACCGAGACCCAGTTGGGGACATCGCCGGTTAATCTTGACCGTCGCGATGCGGCTATGTTCGCTCACCAGTTGCAAATGATTCTTCGTTCGGTGTGCCCAAAATCCGTACATGGACTCCCGTTCCTGAACCTCATCCGAATACTGCGTCCCGGTGGGCTTCCTTCCTTGTTTTCGCTTTCCATAGTTCAAATCTCACGTTACAGCTAAGATCCGAAGTCTCCTACATTCCCGGCGCGGTTCACAACAGGGCCGGGTCCCGGTTCAGACCAAAGATATCTGCGATGTCATGACGTACACCCGCATATTTGTCGGCAGTCTGTGTTCGCGTCCGGTGATAGAAGTAGAAGTACGGGCAAGCCCCAATTCAGCCAAAAGCTCCGGTAGCGTGTAAGTCTGTTTCAGGGCATCAACTAGTGCCGTCTTCTCCCGGTTCGTCTACTCGGTCACGGGAATCAAAAAGCGATCGCGGTTCTTCGCGTTGGCAATCCATTGCGGCGGCTTGCCGCGGCCACTCCAGGTCGCACCCGTTCTCGGATCCTGATACTTGGGTGCAACGGGCGGGCGGGTGCTAGGTGCGGCAGCGCGCCGACGCCCAAACAACTGCTCGGGCGTGATGTCATATTTGGCAATCTGGTCGAGTATCGCTGCGATGATGCTGTCCAGTTCCGCGAGTCGTGCTTTTTCTGCTTGCCGTGCCAACGCATCAGCCTGTGCTTTCAGTTCGAGATAAGTTGCCATAGGGATAAATAAAATATTTTCGGTTGAACAACGAACGACTAGACTAGTCGGCAAAAATCGATGAAGTCAATACAATGCGGACAGAATCACGAATGCAGTCGATTTCCGTGCCTTTGTCCTCAAGATGAGTATGCATCTACCTCGATTTCGCGTACAGCAATTCACAAAATAGTATCGGTAACCGAAATTGTTTCGCGCTGGCATTTTTTCAACCTGAATGGTCGGATGTCTCGATCGAGGACGTTGTCGTCGATGGCAGCGCGATCGTTCATCACGTAACGGCTCAGGTACGGCCATTGGCTTCGGCAGTAGCTGATCGCCTTGCCGAGCGGACTCACGGGCAGCAACGCAAGCGACCGGGACCGGACTCCAAGCCGGAGTAACGTGGTATCCGTTACAGTAGTTAACGATCGTGTAACGCCAAGAACAGCGAAAGGATGGTGATCGGTCAGACCTATAGTGGACGAGCTCGGCTATCGCTCCAGACGGTGAATTTCGATCTCTGCCAGAAAACAAAGCGCTGCAGTGCGCGTTAGTCGGGGCGGCGCACCCAACACTACCAACACGGCCGTTCACCTACCCAGCGCTCACGTTTATTGCACTCAGCTTTGACGTGCCTCTCTTTTAAGGAGGGCACACCTGTAGACACCGCACTTCTTCAGACGCTATGTTTAGATAGTTGCCGCTTGGCTTCCCGAGCGGATCACACCTCGGAGTCAATATGTTTGCGTTACCTTGGGTAGCAATTTTTCTTGCGACGCCAGCGACATGGTTATCTGCTCGCAGGCTCAGCTTGAGCGTGCTCATCTTAGGCTATGGTGCCGCGTTGATGAGCGGGCAGCTTGGGTACCAAGCGGCAATTCCTATCGCGTTGCTTATTATCGCAGCCTATGCCGTCCAACCAAATCGTAAGCCACATGTCCAATACCTTGGACATGCGCTGTTCATTGCGCTCGCCGTTACATTGAGTATGCATTTGCTCCCTGGTTTTCATAATCCGAGAGTAATTGGTCCCGCGCGATTCACACCGGATGCCGTGCCATTCACGATGTATCTCAACCTTGACAAGCCGCTGATTGGCTTCTGGCTGTTGCTGGTTTTACCCTGGATTCGACTTCAGCAAGAGCGGCGAGCTTCGTTGATAGCGGGTATCGGCGGGCTATTGATAACGGCAGTGGCATGTCTGGCTGCTGCCGCATTACTCGGGCTTGTCGTGTGGGCCCCCAAATGGCCAGATGTTAGTTGGCTGTGGTTGCTGAACAATCTGTTGCTTGTCACGTTCACCGAAGAGGCTTTGTTTCGTGGCTATCTACAGGGGGGGCTCAGTTGTTTGCTCAAGCAACGGCCCTTTGGGGACGCGCTTGCGCTTTGTGTGGCGGCGACGTTGTTCGGATTGGCGCACATTGCGGGCGGGTGGCAATGGGTTGTGGTCGGTAGCATCGCTGGAGTTGGATATGGTCTGGCTTACCGCTTTGGCGGACTTCACGCTGCGGTGCTTGCGCATTTTGGTCTGAATGTGTTGCACTTTTTTCTCTTGACCTATCCAATGCTTCAATCTATCGGTCATTCCTGACCCTGTACTTTGCGGTCGGTGTCGTTGCCTAAAATGCTGGTCCGCCGCGAGATTGGCAAGGCGGAATGTGAGGGCAGCGACCACTCGAGTGCGACTGTAGTTGTGACGCGGCCTGAAAGTGGTGTTGGCCCCAATGTAGTCATCTACGACGGCAACGTTTATTGGAAGGGAGGTGCGATCCATGGCCGATTACGGTTCATCAAAGTTATGCATGAATAGAATACGGCGCATATGGCTCAAAAGGATGGGGCTGGTCGGTCTCGGTGAGCTGTTTGTCGGCGGGGGCGAAGACGTGATTTCGCAGCATAGAAAGCCTCAGGACAGTCGCTCGCTGTCGAACGATATGCGAACGTTCCACGAACAATCCATGCATGAAGCAATTAGGCAAGCGCGCCGAAATCTGCTATATCCGTTCGGAACCGTCATCAGCAATTCTACGACGGGAGAGATTCTCGCGCATGGGGTTAATACGTCTTCGAGGCATCCAATGTTTCATGGTGAAGTCGTTGCTATCAACGATTATGTTGCACAATACGGCAATCATGGATGGGCTGACACCACACTCTACACAACCGGGGAACCTTGCCCCATGTGCATGAGTGCGATTGCATGGGCGGGTATCGGCGGAGTCGTATGGGCCAGTTCGATTCATATTATCCGACAGTCCGGTATTCCTCAGATCGATCTAGGGGCTCGAGAGGTGGCAACCCGTGCGACTTCCTTTTATCGGCCCAGCGTCTTTGTGGGTGGTGTGCTGGCAGGGCTGACGGATCAGATGTTTTTGAGTCGCAGGCCAAACAAAACACAGTAGTGCCAGTCGAAAACCAGAAAGCGGTTACTTGAGCACAATAATCCGTCTTTCCATAGATTCCATGGCTCTCAGAATCGCCTTAAGTTCTGTTGCATTTATGCCGTTCCGCGGTGCGATCGATTGAGCCAGACTGCAGTGCTTCGGAGGTGATTGGTTGGACGGCGAGCAGTGATAACGGAGCGACGTGATGCGGACGACCGTCGAGTAGTGCTTGGTGCGGTGCACAATGCGCATCCCGTCAAAGGTATGTTCGACATAGGGAACGCCCAACGTGCGTTGCGCCAGAAGTCATCCGACGGGTGCCGGTGGGGCTTGTTACGTTCGATGGCCGTCCGCTCGCTGGAAAGTCTGTAGTTTAAGTCTTGTCTCCGCCAACCGTAATGGGCGCGACTCGCAAGTCGCATTGCATCGGCAAGCATGTCAGTCGCCGAATTGCGCTCGGCCGTGCCGATTATCTGTGAGCGGGTGTGCCATGTAGCAGCGCGGCGCGCCGGTATGACAACTCTCGAGCGTCGATAATAGTGCGTTCGCTTCGATTGCGGCAAACAGGCATTGCCTTGCTGGGCTCAATTCTATGTAAAAATAACGCGTGTCGCCCGTCTTTTTAGCGGAGCGCTAAAGCGCATCTCGTTGCATTAAAAAGAATGAGCGGTTCTTTATATTCTAAACTTAATGGTCTTGGAGGGTGGTATGCCTCGCAAAAATGAGGTTGCCGTATCGCAAGGAATGGCAAGAAATTCGTCTAGAAAAATCCAGAAATCCGTCTGGGATGAGGATGATCAGAACGTGGGGGCGATGACGGAGGGGGTAAATCCGATGGCGTCTAAGCCTCTTGGTCCGGACAGTTATATCGATTGGTCAAAGGAGGAGCGAATATTGGTTATTCGTGCGCATGGTGCACCAGGAAACATAAATCACATGAAACCGTCTCGCCTTTTTGACGAGGTTATGAGGGGGGGCGTCGGCATGGCGTTGATTTGGATTGTGATCAGATTAAATTTATCGAAATACAATCCTGCTATGGTGCCGCTGGTGGGCTGTTCTCAACTGCGCAGACATTGGCCAATCGCGCAAACATTCCGGTCCGAGCGGTTTGGGGGCGATACTCTGGCTTGACTAAGCGTTATGAAATGAGCACGTTCAACCCATCAACGAACTCCGCCTCTCGTGAAATTGGCCGGATTGGAAATCGCGCGCTATTCGAGATATCGGAGAAGGCCCTTGCGATTCGGCGCTTACTTAACTCGTGCACAGGAAATTAGCTCGCAAACGAAAAGGCGATGAAAGCGAATCAGTCGGCGCTCAGGCACGCTAGTGCAGCGTATGCTGTCTTTTACCGACGCCCCTTGGAGTTTGGGACCGGGCCAGGCATGACGCGCCGACGCGGCGCTCACTGCGTGCGTCACGCGTGCGGAGCAAGGCGAGCATTGTCTGCTGCTTGACCATGAACTCGCGCCCCTCGAGCGGATTCTGGTTGTCCATGATGAGCAGTTGGCCGCCGTCCCGTTGCATCGCTATCTGGACGCTTGGAAACGACTGAAACGCTACATTGTGGTCGGCAAGCACTCGCCGGTTGCGGCCGCATCGTGTGTCTGACGGCAACATATGTCAATTTGTGGATTGCTAACTATATTGTAATGTGTCGGGTTTCGTGATTGCATCGTAACCGACTCAGCTGGGCCAGTCCCCCATTCGCGCGCGCGTGGGGCATGATGGTGATGGCGTGGTGGCGTCCGTGACCTACATGGTTAGGATGTAGGTGGGGTGGTCGGCTTCAGTTTGTGGGCCACGTTCCAGCGGAGCAATTCGTCGATGCGAGTGATCTTGTGATCAGCGATGTGGGTCAGGACGTATTCCAGGTAAGCACGCGGGTTGATCCCGTTGAGCTTGCACGTCCCGATCAAGCTATACATCGCAGCGGCCCGCTCGCCCCCGCTGTCGGAGCCGACGAACAGGTAGTTTTTGCGTTCGAGCGCGACACAGCGCAGGGCATTTTCCGCAAGGACGTTGCTGATCTCGGCACGACCGTCCTCGCAGTAGAACACGAGCGCCGCCCAATGGTTCAGCGAGTAGTTGATCGCTTTGGCGAGCGCGGACTTCGTCGACAGCGTCGCGAGTTTCGCCCTGATCGTCGCTTCGAACTTCGCGAGCAACGGTTTGGTCTTTTCCTGCCTCACGCGCAAACGCTCGTTATGCGCCTTGCCGCGGATGTCGGCTTCGATGCTGTAGAGCTCGCTGATCATCTCGAGCAGTTGCTGGGTATCCGGAGTCGGTGTGCGCACGTGAACATCGTAGATGTACCGTCTCGCGTGATCCCAGCATGCCGCCTCTTGGATCTCGCCGCTCGCGTACAGTTGATCGAACCCGGCGTAAGCATCGGCCTGCAGGATGCCGTGGAATGCGGCGAGCCGGGTTTGAGGGTGGACCCCTTTGCGATCCGAGGAGAAGTCGAACCATACTGCAGCCGGGTCCGTCGAACCCGAGCGGCGACCGTCGCGCACGTAGACCCAGAAACGTCCGGTCACTGTCTTTCCGTTGCCTGGCGCGAGGACAGCGACCGGAGTGTCGTCGACGTGTACCTTTCCGGGGACCAGCGCGTAACCCTGGATCGCTTCAACCAGCGGCCCGCAGAGCTCGGCAATCTGCCCGATCCAGCGACCCATGCTGGCGCGATCCAGCGTCACGCCGTCGCGTGCCGCAATCTCCGATTGGCGGTACAGCGGTTGGTGATCGGCGAACTTCGATACCGCAATATCGGCCAGCAGACTCGGATGCGCGATGCCGTGCTCAATCGGCAGGCTGGGCATCGCGGGCTGTTCGATGTGACCGCAATCAGGACAGCACAGCTTTTGTCGGATCGTTCGGATCACTTTGAACGCGGCCGCCACGCGGGCAAGCTGTTCGGATACATCCTCGCCAAGCCGCTGCATCAGCGTCGCGCACATGGGGCAAGCCGGATCCGGCGTAAGTTCGATTTCGTCGCGCGGCAAGTGCGGTGGCAGTGGCTCGCGCGTGGGCCTTCGCCCGGGTGGTGCCGACGTCTTGTCTCGTTGCCCTCGTGTCTCTGCAGCCCCCTGGCCGGCCGTCAGGTCTTCGAGTTGCGCCTCGAGTTTATCGATCTCTGCCGGGCCAGTTTCTCGGACTTGCTGCCGAAGTACATCCGCCTGAGCTTATCGATTTGCGCCTTCAGACGTTCAATTTCATCGTCGCGGGCGGCGATCTCCCGCACCATGCTTGCGATCGATGCTTGCTGCTCAAGCAACGATGCCTGCTGCGCGAGCACCAGAGCCTGGAGCTCAGCGACGGTAGCGGGAAGCGGCGCATCTTTGGACATGCGTCGCAGTTTACGAGCCTTCGCTGCGGTTTACAACATCGACAGCGCGGCGGTGCGGCGTGGCTGCCGCCAATCGATGCCCTCGAGCAGCATCGACAGTTGAGCGCTCGTCAGATGGATCTTTCCGCCGTCTGCCTGCGGCCAGATAAAACGACCTCGCTCCAATCGTTTCGCGAGCAACCAGAGCCCGTCGTCGGTCGCCCAAAGCAGCTTTACGAGATCGCCGCGGCGACCGCGGAAGATAAAGACATTGCCGCCCAGTGGATTCTCTTCGAGCGCGGTCTGCACTTTCGCGGCCAGCCCTTGGAACCCGCAGCGCATGTCGGTCACGCCCGCTGCAAGCCAGATGCGCGTACCCGCTGGAAAGCCGATCATCGTGATAGCTCGCGAATCAGCAGCTTCAGCATTGCCGGCGATACATCACCGCGCAGACGAATCCGAGCCCGTTCAAATTCGATCTCGCAAACACCTTCCGCCAACGGCACGGTTTCCACGGTCGTCTTCGCAGAGGCCGCGACCAAGGTCTCATCAACAATACTCACCGGCAACAACGTCGGAATACCGTCGGTCGGTTTCTGGACTACATGTTCAGGGCACGGCGGGCCAAAGGCGCCTTCAAGATATTGGCGACGCCATCGGAAGAGCAAGTTGGTGTTGACATCGTTACGCCGGGAAACCAGCGAAACCGACGCGCCTGGCTCGAACGTTTGCTCGACCAGCGCTCGCTTGAACTCGTCCGCGAAGTTCGGCCGTTTGCTCGACTTCACGCGTTTGGCGGCTGGTATCTCGTCCACTTTGGCTCCCACTAAAAAATTTAGTGGGAACTACAATACATTCGAGCAATCGTCAAGACTGGTGTACGCGGGTCGGGCGGCATGATCAGGCGGCTAGCGCTTGAGGAGCCGGTGTGCTTTCCATCACCGGGGTGCCGTCCTTGAAGGGAATGCCCTTCAGAAGCGGTTCGATCCTGTCGACGCCGCGGATCTTCCTCCAGGTCTGCTCGGCCGCTTCGATCAGCTTGAACGCCATCGCGAGGAAGGTCGAGCGCGACAGACAGTTGCGCGTGCGGCTCGTGCGGTGGCGCACCGTCGCGAACGTCGATTCAATCGGATTCGTGGTCCGCACGTGCTGCCAGTGTTCGGCCGGGAAGTCGTAGAACGCGAGCAGTGCGTCGCGGTCTTTCGTGAGCTTCTCGACGGCCTTTGGGTACTTGGCCGCGTACGTGTCGACGAACTGGTTGAACGCGGCGATTGCGTCGGCTCTTGTCGCGGCATTCCAGATCTCGGCGAGCGCAACCTTGGCCTTGCCGTGCTGCGATTTGGGCATGACGTTGAGTATGTTGCCGATCTTGTGAAACCAGCAGCGCTGGTGCCGTGTCTGCGGGAACACCTCTTCAAGCGCCGCCCACAGCCCCATCGCGCCATCGCCGACGGCAAGCAGCGGCGGCGCCTGCAGACCTCGTTTCTTCAGATCGAGCAGCAGCTCTTTCCAGGATTCCTTCGATTCGCGATAGCCGTCGTTGAGCGCCACGCGCTCCTTGCTGCCGTCCGGTTTCACGCCGATGATCACCAGCAGGCACTGCCCGTCCGAATCCTCTGCGCGGGCTTGCGTATGGATGCCGTCGGCCCACCAGTAGACCCAGCGCGAGGTGGACAGGTCGCGCTTGTTCCACTTCTCGTACTCTTCTGACCAGGCGGCCTTCAGGCGGCTCACGACGCTCGCTGACAGCCCTTTAGCCTGTTCGCCGAGCAGCTCGGACAGTGCGTCGCCCATGTCGCCGGTTGAGACTCCTCGCAGGTACAGCCACGGCAGCGACGATGACACGCGCGGCGACTTGCGCACATAGGGCGGCACGATCGTCGAATTGAACTTGATGCCGGAGCCCGAACGATCGCGGACCTTCGGCACCTGAACGGGCACCGGACCGACTGCCGTGACGATCTCGCGCTCTGGCAGGTACCCGTTGCGCACGACAGCGCGCCGGCCATCGATCGTCTTCACATTCGAATACTGTTCGAGCATTGCCGCCAGTTCCGCCTCGATTGCCTGCTGGATGATCCGCCGCGCCCCTTGCTGGATCAGATCGTCCAGGCCGGGCGTACCCTTGATGTCTGCTTCTGTTGTTTGACTGCCGCTCGTATCCTGCGTAAGTTTCGCCATGGTGGTGGAGTTCGATTGAGGAAGTGTTACCGTGAGAAGCAACATTCTCCTTCAATCGCCACCGCCTTCTCCTGCCTCAACCCTACGCCGCATACACCACTTTCAACGATAGCTCAATACATTCGATCAGGCCCCGTGGGCCAACGGCCGCCACGAGCCGCTGATATGACTTTCCGTGTCAAGCGAAGCGATTGGTTTTCCAGTTTTTCCATAGGCATAGGAATTTCCTGAGGGCGACGTAGCAGTAAAGCCGACGGTGAATCACGCTGATATCCGCGGGTTGGGTACCGCATTACAGAGGTCCGTCATCTGAGCCTGCCACCTTCTTACGCCGCGAATCGGCCTGTTGCTGCCGTCGCGAAGCGGCGCCGTGGGTTGCTCTTGTACCGGGCTACGCCGCCTTCAGGAAACTCTCAACAATGTTGTGTCGTAATGTCGTGCCTCTGGCTCACTATGCTGGTTGTGCACCGCGGCGCGGCAATGCCAGCGACATCGCCAATCGGCCGATATCCCAGATAAACCCAGCCAGTTCCCGGGCAACGGCAACCGCCGCAACGTTGACGTTCTTTCCTCTCGCCACCAGCTTGCGATACTTCCGGCATAACCGCACCTGGGCGTCCCACGCCCGATCGATGATGGCCTTCGGCAAACCTTCGTGTCGAAGCTGTATCTGCGGCCCCACCCGCGCCGCATGCCGGTAACTCCAGGCGGCTTCCACCAGCAACTTTCTTGCGTAGTTGTTGCCGGTCTTGGTCACGCCACCCTGGCGTCGCGTCCCTCCGGATGAATGCTCCGAGGGCGTGATGCCAAGCCACGCCATCAGCTGACACGGATGCTCGAAGCGCGACAGATCGCCGAGTTCCGAGATCATCCCCACGGCCGTGATGAACTGGATGCCCCGCATGGCTTGCAACGCAAGAACCGCGGGATAGAAACTCCATTCGGTCACCGCTTCGCGCAGCGCGGCTTCCAGCCGATCACATTGAGCCAGACGATCTTCGATCGTCCGCCGATGCTCTTCAAACGCCAGTTGTCGCCATGCATCCTCGAACGAATACTTGCTCAGCCAGCGCCGGTGTGCCGCTCCCCAGTCTGCTCGCCCAATGTAGTGCACCCCGTGCGAAAGCAGAAAAGATTTCAGTCGCTGCCGCGCATGCCGCAAATCGTCTCGGGCTGAGGCCCAAGCTCGGGCCAGATCTCTGAACGCCTCATCTTCGACGCTCGGTACGTGGACTGCCGACAAGTCTCCAGCGCGCAGCGAACGCACCAGCTTGATCGAGTCGCGCCGATCCGTCTTCACGCGCTCCCCGGGCTTGCGCGGAATCAGTGACGGCGCGCATACCATGCAGTCGAAACCTTGCTTGCTCAGGCGTCGATAGAGGCCGTAGCCACAAGGCCCTGCTTCATAAACGACGCGTACCTGTCGTGCTTTCGACTGCAGCCGTTTGCATAGGCGATCGATGTCCGTCGGCGTCGTTCCAATCTTGCCCATCGATTCGACCTCGCCCCCGTCGATGGCATAGGCGACCGTGATCGATTCCTTGTGCACATCCAACCCGACGTACAGCGAATGAAAGGGACTTCCCCGTCCCGAGGCTGCGGCGGAAGCCGCGAATCGGCATCAACGTGCCATGATGAAGTTCTCGACCTTCATCAACACCAACAGGAGGGGAAGTCCATGCCTATTGTGACCATCGGAATCGACCTTGCCAAGAATGTTTTCGCCGTTCACGGCGTGGACGAGGTTGGCAAGGCGTTGCTGATCAAGCCACGTGTATCGCGCGAACAACTGGTAACCTTGATTGCACAATTGCCGCCGTGCGTCATTGGCATGGAAGCATGCTCCGGCGCGCATTACTGGGCTCGTGTATTCCAACAACACGGCCATACAGCCAAGTTAATGGCGCCCAGGCTCGTGGCGCCTTATCGCATGTCGGGGAAGCGCGGCAAGAACGATGCGGCGGATGCGGCCGCCATTTGCGAGAGCTATCGTTGAAAGTGGTGTATGCGGCGTAGGGTTGAGGCAGGAGAAGGCGGTGGCGATTGAAGGAGAATGTTGCTTCTCACGGTAACACTTCCTCAATCGAACTCCACCACCATGGCGAAACTTACGCAGGATACGAGCGGCAGTCAAACAACAGAAGCAGACATCAAGGGTACGCCCGGCCTGGACGATCTGATCCAGCAAGGGGCGCGGCGGATCATCCAGCAGGCAATCGAGGCGGAACTGGCGGCAATGCTCGAACAGTATTCGAATGTGAAGACGATCGATGGCCGGCGCGCTGTCGTGCGCAACGGGTACCTGCCAGAGCGCGAGATCGTCACGGCAGTCGGTCCGGTGCCCGTTCAGGTGCCGAAGGTCCGCGATCGTTCGGGCTCCGGCATCAAGTTCAATTCGACGATCGTGCCGCCCTATGTGCGCAAGTCGCCGCGCGTGTCATCGTCGCTGCCGTGGCTGTACCTGCGAGGAGTCTCAACCGGCGACATGGGCGACGCACTGTCCGAGCTGCTCGGCGAACAGGCTAAAGGGCTGTCAGCGAGCGTCGTGAGCCGCCTGAAGGCCGCCTGGTCAGAAGAGTACGAGAAGTGGAACAAGCGCGACCTGTCCACCTCGCGCTGGGTCTACTGGTGGGCCGACGGCATCCATACGCAAGCCCGCGCAGAGGATTCGGACGGGCAGTGCCTGCTGGTGATCATCGGCGTGAAACCGGACGGCAGCAAGGAGCGCGTGGCGCTCAACGACGGCTATCGCGAATCGAAGGAATCCTGGAAAGAGCTGCTGCTCGATCTGAAGAAACGAGGTCTGCAGGCGCCGCCGCTGCTTGCCGTCGGCGATGGCGCGATGGGGCTGTGGGCGGCGCTTGAAGAGGTGTTCCCGCAGACACGGCACCAGCGCTGCTGGTTTCACAAGATCGGCAACATACTCAACGTCATGCCCAAATCGCAGCACGGCAAGGCCAAGGTTGCGCTCGCCGAGATCTGGAATGCCGCGACAAGAGCCGGCGCAATCGCCGCGTTCAACCAGTTCGTCGACACGTACGCGGCCAAGTACCCAAAGGCCGTCGAGAAGCTCACGAAAGACCGCGACGCACTGCTCGCGTTCTACGACTTCCCGGCCGAACACTGGCAGCACGTGCGGACCACGAATCCGATTGAATCGACGTTCGCGACGGTGCGCCACCGCACGAGCCGCACGCGCAACTGTCTGTCGCGCTCGACCTTCCTCGCGATGGCGTTCAAGCTGATCGAAGCGGCCGAGCAGACCTGGAGGAAGATCCGCGGCGTCGACAGGATCGAACCGCTTCTGAAGGGCATTCCCTTCAAGGACGGCACCCCGGTGATGGAAAGCACACCGGCTCCTCAAGCGCTAGCCGCCTGATCATGCCGCCCGACCCGCGTACACCAGTCTTGACGATTGCTCCATTTGCGAGGCGGTAACCCGTCCGAGCATGCGTTTCGTACCGCTGAAAGACGAGCATCAGCAGGCGACGCTCTGCCTGCATCGGACCCGGCAGGGATTCGTCGAGGAACGAACCGCTGCCTACAACCGGATGCGTGGCTTGCTCGCCGAATTCGGCGTCGTGCTACCTCGGAGCCCGGAGCGACTGCGAAGAGAGATCACGCCACATCTGGACAACCTGCCGGGTTGGGCCCGGCGCTGCATCAGCGATTTGCTTGAGCATGCCGGCAACATTGAGGATCGGCTTGAAGAATACGATCGAGCAATCAGCGGAATCGCCCGTGACGACGAGCGCAGCAAGCGACTCATGAGACTGCGAGGCATCGGTCCGACCACAGCGAGCGCGCTGCTCGCGAGCCTCGGTGGAGGACATGATTTCAGGAACGGTCGCCAGGTAGCGGCTTGGCTCGGGCTCACGCCCGGCCAACACAGCAGCGGAGGCAAGGCCCGGCTGGGCAGCATCACGAAAGCGGGCGATGCCTATCTGCGCAGCCTGCTGGTCCTCGGAGCTCGCGCCGTCATCGCCAATCTCGGCGAGAAGCAGGACCGCTTGAGCCGCTGGGTCCGAGGCCTAGTCGAACGCCGCGGATATTGGCGTGCGGCCGTCGCGATTGCGGCCAAGAATGCAAGGATGGCCTGGGCGGTCCTGAAATACGGAGAGGACTTCAAGCCCGATCCGGTTGCTGCATAAAGCCTGCAGTGCACCAACCGATTGCCACTTCGAAAATGACACAGCCATGACCAGATAGAAGATCACTTTGCACTGCCAGCGGTGATGTGAAGCGGGTTGGACCCGCGTGGGGCGTACCTGGGATAGCACGGGGGATTTAACTCCCGAACAGCGAACGAGGTCCTCGCGCGCGTCTTTCATCAGGGTCCGGACCATTGGTCCAATATGACCGGTTGTAGTACAGCAGTCCTTCACCTTCTCACACGCACCAGTACGGCATTGCATCAATGCATCAACCGAAAACCACGCTCGAGCTTGCGCTCAACGGGGAAGCCCTTGTAGTGCTATCGTTGTTCATGCTGGCCTCCGTGGGGAATGCCGGGGTGCGGCCTGCCCACCCATGCGGCTCTGGCAGCGATGCTAACCCGCGTTGAATGCCCCGCGCTAGGCCAGCCCTGCCTCACGGAAAGTCATACTGACTTACCACGGAAGAGGCATTGCGTCGGATCGGCGTGCTATACGAACTCGAAGAGCAGATCCGCGGCAAGCCACCCGACGAACGACGCAGTCCGCGCCAGGAGCGAGCGGTGCCGATGCTCGACGCCATAAAGTGCTGGACGAGAATTCGCAGCGCATCTGGGTTTGGTTCCGCGGCAATCCGGCTCCTGAGGCAAGGTGCTTCTCCGTGGCATTAGCAAACGTGGAGATTCTTATCTCAGGACCCTGCTGATCCACTGCGCGCGAAGCGTGCTCGTGCCCGCCAAGGATCCTGGGAAGTGAATCGCCCCGGGCACAACTGTTCCCACGGCACGATACTGGCTGGCTGAACGGAACCAATGCGCGGGCGCGTTCGGTCAGTGCCGGATGTGAGTCGAAGAAGGCCTCGATGACCTGGGCACCGATTGCTCCGAGTCCTTTGATTCCGGTCCACCACTGACGCCGACGTGGAATGCGGACGGTCAGGTCCGCAAGCGTACGGATGCCATGGGCATGCAGTGCGCTGACGGTGCGTGGCACGAGCCACAGCGCGACATCGTCGGTTACCCCCGGCTGGGGTGCCGGCAGCGATCGCAGCGTCCTGATCGCACGCTCGACGGTGCTTGCGTGATCGTGCCGTTCTGAGATCGAATGTTCGAAGACAGCCGCCAAGTTGGGCGATGGCGGCCGTGGGCAAAGGCGACCAGTTGCCGACGGATATTCCCGATGAGACCGCGCGAGGATTCACCGGCTGCCCTGCACCCGGACAGGTAGCGGGCCACTGCGGCGCGCGAGGACAGGCCCGCATACCAGCCACGCAGTGCGGCAAGCGAGTCGGCATCGGGGAAACTCCGATCGACGCAGCCCTCGGTCTGACGCGTTTTCACGACGTGAGCTTACGATTCCAAGTACGCGACCAGTATACCGCCCGTCAACCGGGTTTAGAACAGAAATGATGCGCGATGCTTGATGATTGATGTAGCTGGGGTACAATGGGTGACGCTTGATGTTTGATGCTCACCAGGAGAACCCCATGCGTACCACTATCGACATCGATGACGACGTCCTCGCCTTCGCACGGGAGCGTGCGAAGCCCGGCACGAGTATCGGCAAGGTCATTTCGGAGCTCGCGCGCGCCGCATTGCAACGCACGACGACCAACCAGACGAGCCGCAACGGGCTGCCGTTGATGCCGTCCTCCGCGACGAACCGTCCGGTCACGCTCGACGTCGTTAATCAACTTCGTGACGATTCACTTTGATGACCTACCTGCTCGACGTCAACGTTCTTATCGCGCTGCTGGATCCTGCCCATGTTCAGCACGAGCCGGCACATGCATGGTTTGGCCGAGTAGGGCATTCCGCATGGTCGACTTGCCCACTGACCGAGAACGGCGTGCTGCGGATTATCGGTAATCCGAAGTATCCGAACACGATGGGTTCGCCGGCCTCCGTCGCCCCGCTCGTCGCGCAACTGCGGGCGCACGCCGGGCACACTTTCTGGCCGGATGATGTGAGCTTGCTGGACGAAAAGCACGTCGACGCCACGCGCTTGCTGTCGTCGGCGCAGCTGACGGACACGTACTTGCTGGCGCTGGCGCGCGCACACAAGGGCAAGCTGGCGACCTTCGATCGACGCTTGGTTGTCGACGCCGTGCCGAATGGCGCCAAGCATCTTGAACTAATTTCCTGACCGTCGATAGGGAGGAAGAGTGAAGAGTCGTGACAGCTTCGCTTGAACTGGTTTCGTGCGGACTTCCCGACTCGTTCCCGCCGGAGCGGGTGCCAGCACCGCTTGCGCAGTGTCATTGTCCTGCTCGCCCACAAGGCTGGTGACGGGACCGGCGGTTCCGTCTCCGTCGGCCGTAGCCGAAGAGAATACGTCATCTGCAAGCATCGAGGCGGATGTCGATCACAAAGTCGCATAAGGAAGGTGGGGGTAGGTGCGCGCTCGATGCCGGGCAATCCGTACGATGGGCCTCCGCTGGCCGAAGCACTGGAGCAGGCAGCGATCTTGAGCGACGTTCAAGCGGAGATCGCCGAAGGGAATCGTCATTGATAGGGGGGGGGGCTATCCCCTGGTTTGCGACCCGGCATTATGCGCGGCCTGCGCGCGATGATCCGGCGGCGCAGTGCGATCGAGCTCGCCCTTGGCCTCAGGAAGGCTGACGGCGAGCTCGATCGCAATTGGGCTCAAGGGCGTGCTGGGCGATGCGATCCACGCCGTGCGGTGCCGGCCACAACCTGCGGATGATCCTGCGCAAGCTGCGGCTTTTTTGCGCCCTGATTCTCGCCGCCTTGTTCAACTTTCAAACCGCCGTGTCGTCGGCCACATAGCTTCAACTTCATGACAAAATGAATTGTTCAGGGTGCGACTAGCCAGTCGCGCAAATTTTTTCGCCATTTCCCAATATTAAGGGTAATCACTAAGCTTCTTCAGATCTCCCCGCGGCCCTCTTCATTGCAGAATCTGAGATCATAGGCACGCACAAAAATCTCCGACCGCTTGATCCGTCTTTCACATTGTGGAGTGATGCAACTATGTCGACGCCCGAAATCAAGATCGGTCAGCCACCAGACAATCATGGCATCGATGCGACGCAACGCATCAATCATTGCCCGCTCACCGTCCGCAACAATACGACGTGCCAATCTTTTAACTCTCTTTTTGGGCACGAACGGCGCATTGATCGCGGAACCATCCTGTTCCGCCAAGGTGACAAATTCGTCAATTTATATGTTGTCCTCACCGGCTCCCTCAAATCCGGCACCGCTACCCCTGACGGTCGCGAACAAGTTACCGGCCTGCACTTTATTGGCGATATTATCGGTTTAGACGCAATTTGTGATGGAATTTATCCGCGAACCACCATCGCGCTTGAGAATTGCGTAGTCCGGATTATTTCATATGCGACACTTGTTGATCCGGTGTGCACTGAATCGATTCACGCTCAACTACTCAACCTCATGAGCCGCCAAATCAGGCAAGAATCGTTACACATGATGCTTGTCAGCACGCTCAGCGCCGAGAAGCGGGTTGCCACTTTCCTATTGAATACCGTAACACGCTGTCGCATGCACGGACAGCTCTCGACAACCATTGATTTAAACATGACTCGCGAAGATCTTGGCAGCTATCTTGGCATGACGATGGAGACCGTTAGCCGTTCCCTCTCCACCCTTAAAAGGCAGGGGCTGATTCGTCTGCAAAGACACTCGGTGCACGTTATCGATCTCCGCGCCTTGAGCTCAGTTTAACGACTGACATTCGATATTCGATAGATTTTTTGCGCCACTACCGATTTGTCTGTGCGCGTCTTTAAGGTGTCGAGATTCATTATCAGCCATTTTCGGCCTGTGTCGTCGAATGCCATATTCGCAACGAATACTTGGCCCGCCGCCTCTTCAGCACAGCGTTACATGATCGGCATCGGGCTAACGCACCACTAACAGCAGCGACAATAGCAGGCGACTAACCGAGGCAATAAAGAGTAGCCTCTGAACAACTGTTGAAGGCTTTGCGATCTCTCCACCTTTCCTGGTTTTGCTCCCTTGCAGGTGAGGTGAAGCCAGCGTTCACCGCGAGCGCCGGTTTCAATGCCGTTGAGCGCAACGCAGACAAGTTCGGCTGTCCGCAGGCCTGGCACAACCGAAGTCAAGCACGAAACGCAGGCGCTGCGCGGCCGGCACTGCTCAGCCATACGACCCTCGAGCCCATCGGCAATCGTGCGGATCAGTTCCCATTCGCTGGCCGTGAAGGCCCGGGAACTGTCCAGTTTGCCTTGCGGCGCGCACCGCGCACCTTGAGACCGGCAAATGGATTGGCGAGTGTCACCAGACCGTCGTGTCTTGCATGAACAACCTTGACTTGCTTCAGACTTCGGGCATTCATCGCCGGCGAGCGGCGAGAATAGGAGGAGTCTCCCGTTGCCTGGAAGGCGCGCGTGATCTCGGCCACAGCGTCCGGCATGAACAGCGGTGCCTGCAATGCTGTTTCATTCAGCAGATTCACACCTGACACGTCGATCCAACTATTGACCGTCCTCCCATTTAGCGCGGTCGCGTTTTCAGGTCTGGCGAGCTCCGAGATGGCGGTTCCCGATGTTGCTCCTCCCATGGATGTGCCGAACAACATAATTTTCTGAATAGACGGCCATTTCAGGAATACCCATCGTGCCGCATAAATGAGATCATAGGCTCCCTGCAGAATTGGAAACCCTTGATCGTCTCGGCAATCAACAGCCATTGTTGCGGTACCGACTTGCGTAACGCTTTGCGGATTTCCCGTTTACATGTACCCATAAAATACAGGGCGTGTCTCATGGTGTCCGTGAGCAAAGATAACCAGCGTGCTGGGCGCATCCCCGGGTTCAACAGCGTAATCGCCCGCGAAGTATGCGCCATCTTGTGTAACGAGCATCAATCGTTCGGAAATACCAAGGCACACTTTCTTATCCGCCGTATCTCATTCTGATTTCGCTTCTCCAGCAATCGCACAGGAATGATCCTGGATCTGTTCGGCAAAAATTCCATGCTGCTTGTTGCCGGACGACCAAAGCAAGAGAAATGTCGTTGGATCCAGATTGACAAGTGCGGCTCCTGAGTAGGCGATGTTTCCTTTTGCCCACGCAACTTTGCCACGAACGATCTTGAAAAGATTATCAGTTTTCAAGTCTGAAATGCTGATTTTTTGATGAAAAAAATAGTGGGATCCAATCCGGATCGGCGCATTCGAACCACTCTTGATTGTCTGATTGATCGCTGATCGTGCTTCTGCCGATAAACATGAGATGTGAATATGCAACTGATCCTGAGAGCGGGCATTGCTTGCGTTGACTGTCAGGGCAACATCCCGTTCGCGGATCGGTTTGCCCAATCGCTCCATCAGAAACGTCCGGGACAGCCACGCCAGGTAAAGATAGTTGGGGCCGGGTTCCAGCAGCTTGGGGTCTTCGATGCCAGTTATTTTTCGGGTCGGCAACAAAAGATACTGATAAGCATCGTTGTCAACTTTGTAAATTACAAAACCTCGGTTGGCATCGACGAGTGCGCACGGCGCATATTCATCGCCATGAGAAAAATCAGGGACGCATTGATGGTTTATCTTGTTCCACAGAGCGTTTCGGTCGTCGGCCATGGCATGTTTTCCCGTGAACAGACACAGCAGGAGTAGTGTTGCGGAGAAGTTTCGTGAGAAGCGGTTGCGCAATTTCTGCCGATGCGGAAATTTTTTCATGATTATTCCGGTAGTGTCGTGAGAAGAACACGCTATCCATCCAATGCGTTGTCAAATCGATTGCCAAAATCTTGACAACCAGAAGCCTCACCACCAACATCTTGTCGTTGCCTGAAGATCAATCTCCTTTTGGGGAAGGGGCTGCGTTACGCGATCAAATGTCTTTTTCAACGATGTCGATTCGCGCAAGTCCGACCATCGTCAACTTATTCCACAGCCATGTCTTTTGCAATATCTACCCGTACCCACGGCTTGCCCAGAACACGTTCGATAAATTCTGGCGACATCCTCCTGCAAGCATCTCTCGCCGATGCGAATCTCCCACCATTGTCGCGCTTTCGTCTTTGCCCAAGAAATCGTAAGCATGCGGCATATGGACAGACCTTCCCCAATCAGATGGCGTGAGGTTGTTGGTCAACCTGGTATCGCGACGAAGCGTGTCGCCGTGGTTGCATTCAATCGCGCTCCGTCGATTAGACCAAAGTGCCTGAATCATCACCCCGGCGACGCCTTTCGGTCGATCTGCTGCGCAGCAATTTCCCTCTTGTAATGACAATTATCAATGTAACAATTGAATCTGGCTTGCTCGGGCCCGCGCCTGCTGTTGCGCCTGAGCGTCTCCTTCCAATTGCTGACCGTCCTCCACGGCGACCGCGTTGGTCCCGGTGGTACGCATCATCAGCAGATACAGGACGTTACGGGTCAGTTGCTTGTTCTGGCAGGTTTCCGGCGACACGCATGCCTGCTGGATGAGCGAGAGCGCCCGGAGATCGCCATGCTGTGCAAGAGAGTAGATCGCATCGTCCAGCATGACACCATTACCCAACGGAATCGCGGCCCATTGCGCCGGATAGCGCAGCGCCAGCTCGATAATGGCGCCCGCCTGTCCGGCGCCAGCCGCCTGAGCCAGCATTTGGTCCGCATAGCGGGCATCTTGCAATCGACTGTCGTTGCAGCGAACCGCGGCATCCGGCAGCGTACCGGCTTGACATGCGGCGGCCCAGGCGGCGGTTTCAAACAGGCCTTCGGGATCCGGGCGGTGGGCCAGCGTATCGAAAACGGATACGGTCATCGCACGTCGAAGCGCGTCCAGCAAGGTGAGGCTTTGGGACGCGGACGGTGCGACAAACGGCGTCGCATGGTGGGCGTCCAGTTGCGCCAGCACGTCGGCACCTTGCCTAGTTGGCGACTGCTGCGGAAAGGGCGGCAACGAATTTCCGGACGGCGACACAGCGGGGTTGGTCAATGACGGCGGCAGGGTCTCATGATCATGAGGGAAATCCTGCCAGGGCAGCCATTTTCCCATTGAAATCAGTGTCACGGCAATGACGCTTGCGCCAAGACTCACCGCAATCGCGCCCCCCGTCAGGGTTTTAAAAATCGGGGCAGAAAAGATTGTCGTGCCATTTCTTCGCCAGTCCATGGCGTTGTTGCATAAATCGAGCGTGATGACGAGGTAAGGCCTATGTTCATGTTTCAGGCAATGCGAACGGATTGCGGGCGTGCGAGGTCCGCCATGCGATTCAGCACGCCCACGCGGATAGCGACCTCGGTGGCCTGCGTATCGGTGCGTCGTGCCCACAAGTGGTTACCCGTGAGCATCTTGAAGCGATACATCGCGTTCTCCACGAGCGAGCGCCGATGGTAGCCGCTGCCCTTCTTCCATTCGTCGCGGCCGAGGCGGGCGGTCGTATCGACGGCGTCATTGCGCCACTTCGCGCCGGACGTGTTCGCGGGCCAATGAGCGGCGCCTTCGCGCGGCGGAATCGAGGGCGTTGCGCCGCGTGCGGCGATCGCGGCATGACAGGGTTTGGTGTCGTAGGCCCCGTCACCGCCGATGACATCGAGCAACTCGTCGTCCGGGATCTGGTTGAGCAGTTCGGCCAGGACGTCACCGTCGGCGACGTCCTGATGCGTCATCAGCGCGGCACGTACCTGACCGGTGTTCGCGTCGAGCCCGAGATGCACTTTGCGCCATGTGCGACGCTTCGAATAGCCATGCTGGCGCACCTTCCATTCGCCTTCGCCGTAGACCTTCATGCCGGTGCTGTCGACCACCAGATGGATCGGCTCGCCGTCGCCAATGACCGGCAGTTGGACCTCATGCGTCTGCGCTCGGCGACTCAGTGTCGTGTAGTTCGGCACGGGTAAGGTGGCGAAAGCCAGCTCGCGCAGGCTTTGCGCGAAGCCTTGCAGCGCGCGCAGCGGCAGACGGAACACGGTCTTGATGCCCAGCAGCGCCTGGATCAGCGCGTCGCTGTACAAACGCGGACGGCCGCGCGTCGGCCCGGCCTCCAGCGTGCTCGCCAGGGCGGCTTCATCGATCCACATCGTGACGTTACCTCGGTTGATCAGGCCGGCGTTGTAGGCTGGCCAGTTCTTGACTCGGTAGCGCGCCTTCCGCTCGCTCGTCTTGCCCTTGTCCCTGCGCATCTTCTCGAAGCCAAAAATCGAGAATCTACGCAGGAACCCGAATCGTTAACAGGGGTGCCGGACCGGCCGTTGTGTGTAAACGTCAGTCGACCGCGGGCGTGCCAGATTTATGCAACAACGCCCCAGTCCATGACGACGCTCCTTCACGGAAACGACGACTTTATTTTAATTGAAATTTCTTCAGAGGACTCCTATATTAAGCAAACCATGCGATCCGAGGGGGCTCTTGAAAATAAAACAAATTGCTTTCAGGAATATTTCGATTGAATTGATTGGCATCCAAACACTTCTTTGTGCGCGAAGAGGCACGGCTGTTATTTGTATTTTTGGCCCACTATCTTCCGTGCCTGATGGTGAGGTATGTGTGTGTCAATTTCAAATGATCTTGATCGTGGCGCGATTGCATAGGTGCCGGGTGCAGCATTTGCAATAAGTCATTCATTATCTTGCTGGGCAATTGTCGTGTTCAATGCGAGACTAACAGTCATATAATTGCGCGTCGCTTTGATTGGCGGGGCACATGGAGGGAGGGATTTATCTTCGGCGATCATCGCAAATGGCAATCGCTGCGCAACAGCAAGTTCGTAATTCGTTAATGTGGTGCTTATGTATTTTTCCAAAAAGGGAGAAGTAATGAAGGCGCTTCTTAATAGTGGGCTGATCTTTCTGGTGGTGGTCCAAGGATTGAATTTCCCACTCATATCGCACGCTCAAGAGGTGCCGTATCCTGATCCTGGCGGCTTCGTGCAGTGCAGCATGACTGATATTAACGACAGCAAGCAGGCAGCCGGGAGTTGTACGCCAGCTAACCCGTCAGCGCCAGGAGTGGCGATCTATAGTGCGCAGAAAGGAACCACCCCAAGCGTTCTGGCACCGCTCGTCAGCGGTCAGAGTTGTAGCGGTGGGGCCATGCCAAATTCGGGCGTAGTCATTGGCGTTTGTGCGACCACCAATAATTTCGGTCGTGCGGTTGTGTGGACAACTCCGGGCAAGTCCTCTGTTCCTCCGGTCGCCTTGAATCCGTTGCCAATTCTGACAGGCTTGAATCTTGTTCCCGACGTCAGCACCGGATTTGACAACTACAATCAGCATGGTGACGTAGTTGGCGAAAGTGTGTCGGCGGGAGGTAATGATACGGTAGTGTTCTGGCCGGCCGGTGGTTATGCCGCTAGTCCCGTTCTAGTATCAGCGTATGGTGACAACTGCGTTGCGGCTGACATCAACGACGCCTATCAAAACGGTCGCCCGGGTATAGCCTTGAATTGCCCAACCAATTCGAGCCCCGCCAATCCCGGACCGATGATTGCCAGAATAGCCCAGAATACGAGTTGTCTCCTCGGTGTGTGTGGCTATGGAGTCACCTCCCTGCAACTTCCGGCGGGAGCCACCCATTGCACAGTTGCTTCAATTAATGACTCACTTCAAAGTGTAGGTACATGCCATTTTCCGGCGCCAGATCATCCGCAGTCGGCTTATTGGGCAACGCCTAGTAGCGGGCCGGTTTTATTGAACTTGCCGAATGGCGCTGTCAGTATCGGTCGATCGATTAACGCTACTGGGCATATCGTTTTCGTCTATCGTGATCCCAATGGGTTTGACCAGCCAGGATTCTGGGCCCCTTCAAATGGCACCATTATTTCGATTCCTCCGGTTGCAGGTGGCTCAAGTTGCAGTCCCTCTGGTTTCAGTGACATCGACAAGATGGCGCTGACCTGCGAAACATCTGATCAGCATGTGGTGGCTGCCTCGTGGAGTCGCTCTACGGGAATGACTGCTGCCCTTGGATTTGTTAATGGGGGCGCAAATAGCGCGTTGACGGCCGAAAGTAGGAGTGGCAATGCAGTTGTCGGCAATGGTGAAACCAGTGGAGAAAAGTCAGTGGGATTCGAGGACGACAATTTTTGAGTCGACTGAGATGACGCTGACAATCTACGCGTGACGTACTTGATATTTTCCGTATCCTCTCCTTGAGATGTCTGGAGACGGTGCTATCGGTGACGCAAATCGTGCAACCAATTTTGCGCCGGCAACTTATCGGAGGCAGGAATGAACACAATACGCCGTGTTGGATGGGGAAGGGTAATTTTGTATATGATAATTGCAACATTGTCCAGTTCAACAGAGTGCGCAGTGGCAAAGAGCTTTTATGGTACTACTCAATTTGACGAAGTTGACGGTGGGACTTACGTTGCTACAAGAGCTTCTCACGAGTATTGCGCTCGAAAAATTCAACATGGAGATGCATATGCCAATATGAAGTATTCGGAGTGCCGAAGCAACGGTGGCGATGGTGAGTATTATGAGTTGAAAGCGCGATGTGAAAGTCAAGGGAGTACATCGGGTGAGTGCGGGCGATTTTCTGAGCCGGAAGTCACTTTCTACGCGCCATCATATGGCCCGCTCGGTACGCGCGGTTATTAATAATGGATCATTTGAAATTGAGCAAGAATGAATATAAGGGGCGCCGTTCAAACCGACATGAAGTGACATCGCTGTCAATGTGGAATTGCGTTTTGCGTGTCGTGCTGTTAATCGCTTCGTGGAAATAGACATATCTAAAAGCAATGTGAAGCACGTGCGCAAGCTGTCGGACGGGGGAGTCTACAAGTGGGCGTCGCGCAATCGACAGTCACTACAGTGAACCGTGGCATCAGGCAGCGTTTCAAACAGGCATTCGGGATCCGGGCGGCGGGCCAGCGTATCGAAAACGGATACGGTATCGCACGTCGGAGCGCATCCAGCAAGGTGAGGCTTTGGGACGCGGATGGCGCGACAAACGGCGTCGCATGGTGGGCGTCCAGTTGCGCCAGTACGTCGGCAACTTTCCTAGTTGGCGACTGCAGAGGAAGGGACGACAACGAATTTCCGGAGGGCGACACGGTGGGGTTGGTCAATGACGGCGGCAGGGTCTCGCGATCATAAGGAAGATCCTGCCAAGGCAGCCATTTCCCCCTCGCAAGCAGTGTCACGGCAATGATGTCTGCGCCAAGACTCACCGCAATTGTACCCCCTGTCAGGATTCTAAAAATCGAGGCAGAAAAGATAGTGGTGCCATTTCTTCGCCAGTCCATGACGACGCTTCTTCGCGGAAACGATAGCTTGATTTTAATTGAATTTTCTTCATAGGATGCCTATATTTATCACACAATCCGGTCATAGAGGGTATGCAAATAAAACAAATTTCTTCCATGTGTATTTCAATTAAATTGAGCGACATCTAAACCCTTCTTTGCGCGCGAAGGGGCATGGCTGTCATTGATATTTTTGGTCATTTCTCTCGTGTTTCTGATGGTGGTGGTATATGCATCAATTTCAAATGATATCGCTTGCGGATAATGTTAAGTCTGTGCCATGCGTGGCAGTCGTAATAGGTGTCCACTGCGAAGAAAATTCGGCTGTTATTCTTGAGAAAGGAAACTAAGATGGGAAATCTTAAGTCTGCGGCCCTCGCGCTAGCGCTCGTGTTCGGATTTGCCGGGATTTCGAAAGCGACTTCCGTTGAGACGGGTGGCCTGCTTGTAATTGACCAGACCGCTGGCACTGGGCAGCGCGGCGAATTATTTATTGTCAACCAAACGTCTGGAACACGAGCAGTCTTCAGTGATTTCGGGCGCGACACTCAGGGGCCGACGGGTGTTGACCCGAATTCAGTGGGTTGGATGCCTCCTGCTCTGCTCGGCCTGCTCGGTCCGTCTGCTGTTCTGGTAACCGATGGCAGTGCCGGAACGAATGGCCAGGGAGAGCTGTTCAAGATCGATCCGACTACAGGGAACAGAGAGTTACTCAGTGATTTCGGCGATAGTAACGAGGGCCCCGTCGGACAGTATCCCTGCGCCGTATTGGTAATCGCTCCGGGCTTGTTAAATTGGTCTGGCATTCTTGTCGCTGACCCGCTAGCAGGAACGAATGATCAAGGCGCGATCTTTTCGGTGGACAGTTTCGGTAATCGTGTGCTGGTTTCGGACTTTGGTATCGGCTCTAATCAAGGTCAATATCCGGATAGCATGGCGTACTTCCCGGGCTTGCTGGGATTAGGCAGTACTGTGCTAGTCGCTGATGGCAGTGCGGGTACAAACAGCGAGGGTGAATTATTCGCAGTTAATCCCGCCACGGGCGCTCGTACCGTGCTGAGCGATTTCGGTAACAGTCACCAAGGTTGGGTCGATACGAACCCGCAGTCGACTCCCATGGGAGTCGCAGTCAGTCCATCCGGCCAGATATATGTGCTGGTGCAAGACCTAAGCGCCGGCGGTGGCGGGGCCGTCGTGCGAGTCGATCCAATTTCAGGGCATCGCACGCGCCTGTCAGACTTTAGCGACGCCTCTCAGGGAGCCGTGGGCGTCGCGCCGAATGGTATCGCCTGGCTGCCGTCGCGCGGATTGCTCGCGGTAACCGATGCCAATGGAAGTGGCACGATGCTCACGGTCGATCCTGCCTCTGGCCAACGTCACGTGCTCAGTGATTTCGGCGAAAGTGCTAAAGGGCCGATCGGCAACGAGCCAAGTGGCTTGACCATTGCTCAATAGTTATCTTTAAAGGAATCTGAACATGAAAATCCTGAAGCATCGAAACTCGGTAAAGATCTCCCTCTGCACCGCGCTGATTGCAAGTCTGACCGTCTTCGCACTGCCCGTCATGGCGGATCAATTTTTTGTGAAAACGCTCAGGGGAAAAACAGTAACAATCGAGGCCATGCCGTCGGATACCATTGATAACGTAAAAGTGAAGATTCAGGATCAGGAAGGAATTCCCCCAGATCAACAGCGCCTGATCTTCTCAGGGAAGCAACTCGAGGATGGCAGAACGCTAAGTGACTACAATATCAAGAAGGAGTCGACACTGCATCTTGTCCTTCGTTTGCGCGGAGGCTGAAAATTGAGACTGCCACCGGAGTTTGGCGCTACGCGGCAGAGCCGGTCGATGCCAGATACCGATTGAAGGCTTCTTCCATTTTTTTGAATCTTTCAGCAACGAAACCTGTCTGGGGCCACACCTGTAGTGCTCGCCAATGAATCTGGTGCGGGAGGTGGGCGCTGTGTGAAGTCGGTGTTGAAGAACTGCTGGCTGAGCAGCAGCACGAGTACGAAACGCAGGAGCGGCGATCCGCTCGATCGCCGCAAAGATTGGGAAGTCGCGCGAGGCGGTGCGCAAGTGGATCTGTCAGGCGGAGTGTGACCGCGGACAGCGACCGGGTGCGACGTGCTGGCACGCCTGAAGGACTTGGAGCGAGAGAGCCGTGAGCTGCGCACGATCTACGAGATGCTTCGCAAGACCACTGCGTGTTTCGCCCAATCGGAGTTCGGACGCCGATTGAAATCATGATTGCATTCATGGGCGCACATCGCGACATATACGATGTCGAACGGCAAACAAGTTTATCTTCTTTCAAAAAAGTACTGGAAAAACGATTGGCTTCTTCTATGCTTTTGTTGCCAGCCTCTCCGGCCGATCAATTCGTTTTGTTACTGCCGGCGGGCGGCGATGTCGAGCAGTTCAATCATGCGCAGGTAACGGGTGCTCATTAGTTTGCCTATCAATCCATGTTTGCCTCCATAAGGGGATCGCCATGAAACGTCTTATTGCGGTCATGTTCACGATGATTTTTTCGGCGCTGATGCAGCCGGCTTTAGCACAGACGTGCAATAACGCCAGCCTGAACGGGAAATATGTCCTGTCCGGACAGGGGGACGCATATAACGTCTGCCTTCTGGGCATTCTCTGCCTGGCGCATTCGACTATGTCAACGACTGGTTACATTGTCGCTGATGGCAATGGCAATATCACTTCGGCACGGCTGTTTGAGGCGACTAACTCGGGTGTGCAAGATTCAGGAATCGTTCAGAACGCGGGCACTTATGCGATTACTGACTGCGGTAACGGAACGTTGAACCTGACATTGAACGGTCAAGCGTCCACCTATAACCTGGATGTGAACGATGTAGATACGGGTGGGCTGGCACACAGTGGCGCAGTTCTCGATGCGGACGCTGGTTATGACGAAGCCTTGCAGATGGTGCGTACGGTCGATCCGGTGGGGGCCAACGCGTGTGGCAGCGGGTTTTCGCTCAATGGCATCGCGACCGATGGAATCGAACAGGGGCACGATAATCTGGGCAATCCCGTATCGACCATCGAGTCGCTGACCTATAATAACGGTGCGATCTCCGGCACCGAAAAGACGTCCACGCCGACCGGTTTCGCGACCGCAGCCATTTCCGGAACGTATTCGATTAATTCGGACTGTACGGTCCGTCTTACGCGAACGATTAAAGGAGTCACGACGGCTGGCGTCCGTGTCGTGACCGGTGGGGATCCCAATGTTGCGGAACTTCCGCGCGTTACTGTATGGCAAGGCGATTGGATCGCGCCTCATCAGTCGATACTTCCTCCTCCTCACACGACATGGTGAGGCTGTCAGCAGAGAGTAATCGCCAATAATTCCGGTCGGAGGGACGCGATCTCTTCGACGCCGCGGATTGACATGGAGCAGCGTAATGGAGCCGAGGAAGGTCGCCATAATGGCGCGCTGATACTTAATAGCGTGAATGGCTAGCCGACCTGACGCCCTCCAAGTCTCGAGGCCGACTGGTTTTTTAGGGTTGTCGGTGCGGTTTTCATCGTGGCTCGAAGAGAAGTCCTCATCTAGACGCCGTAGGGATTGGCGCAAGCTGTTTTCGCCGTCAACGCGTCAGCGTTGCAATCGAGTTTGCCAAACAACAAACAGTGAGTAAACTCCATGAAAGCGTTGGACATTGAGGAAATTTGTCGCCGCATTGGCGTGCAACGACCTTACTTTGCTTTTCGTGAATTACATGACCAAGGCAATTCAACTGTGCTTGGCGTGTTTGCTTCAGAACAGTCAACCGGGTTTGAGCGTGGATCGGTGGCCTCGGCGGAAATCGGACGCCATTTGGCAATCCTTGGTTCTTGCGCGGCAGCGCTCGCACAATCTGATCAGAAAATCTATTACTTGGCAACCAAGGCGCGCTTAACCCATTTGCGCGACACCCCAACTCGACCTCAAGGCGAGCCTTTTCAAGCGATTGCTGAAGTAACACGATGCGACTCTCGAACAATGAGCGCGCACGCGATCGTTACCGACGGAAAGCCGTTCGCGCATCTGCACTGCGAGTATCAAATCCTGCCCGCTCCGCTTTTTGGGCGTTTGTTCAAGCGTTATCGTATTCTCTCCGAAGCCACTACCGATGAATCGCCTTATAAAAATCCGATCCCACTCGAATTTGGGAGAGTGGAGGGCCTGCTATTAAAGGCATACTCCCCACCTCTTCCGCAACATCAGTTCGCCGGGCACTTTCAAGACTACCCAACGTGGCCGGTGGCAATTCTGGCCGATACGGTCGCTCAGGTACGAAGTCGGTTACTGCATCACATGCTTGGAGAGCAGCGAAAATATACGATAATTCGAGTCGACCTTGAGGCACTTCAGCTCGTTTCCGCGCTTGAGTCACTTACCTTCGAGGTGGAATGCGTGTCTCAATCGACTGCCCTTTCTCATTACGTCTTTTCGGGGCGAGTCATGCATGATCAGAAAGTATCCGCCACCATGGAGATGGAAGTTCTTGTTTGATTGCTCAGTCGGCCTTGCACAATCTCGAGCGCCCTAAGTGACGAGACTCTGAGCGTCAAATGCGGTTGCACGAATTGCAGTGTGCAGGCATATGGTACGAGTGTCCCGCGGATTTCGACTGGTCGTAAGCCTGAACCCGCCAAATTATTCTCGCGGTCCTATTTGCCTGCTGTGACTCCGAGTGTGGGGGAGACGGAGTTGATGCCTGATTCAGCTGGTGCTTGCGCCGGATCCCCGCGCGTGGAGCAATATACCCTTGTGATGGATCGAATTTCTCGTCTTTTGCGAGGGGGCAGAGCATGCGGGCACGTTTGTTGGCGACGGCCACCAGTGTCGGGTAATAGCCGATGTGGGCCTGCAGACGGACGATCCATCGAACGAGCCGGTCGACACGTCGAGGGGCGGTAAGGATGGCCAAGCGCGCCTTGATATAGCAAGGTTCTCATATAGTCGTTGCCCTGCTTGGTGATGCGCCCGAGCCGCGGTTCACCGCCGCTGCTGTTCTGTCGCCGGGGTATGGTGTCGACCCAGGCGGCGATCTGCAGGCCGTTTTTTGAATTGCCGTGCATCAACATGCTCGCAACAACTGCGGATGTGGTCAACGGGCCTACGCCGCACACCTCCAAGCAACTGGGGATCATGGCCAGCGTGTTCGAAATCTGTCTGTCGAGCCAGGCGATTTCCTGAACCAATACTTGGCATTGCGTCCAGCCGCGCATTAGTGGCCTGAGCGCGTCAGTGTTGCAAAGCCGGCGGTGGTCCGTGCCTCAATGCGCTGAGCCGAACGAACGGAGATGACGTATAGGTGGCAAGTCGGTGCCAACAAGGTGTCAACGGTTGTCAGAAAAGTGGCGAAACCGAGTCCAGCAGGTGATATTTAAGGGACCGATTAGTGACGCACAAGTGACGACTCGAGCGGAGGAGGTCATTATTCGCTCACAATCAGCGAATGGACGACCGCTATGTACGCTCCCGCCAATATTTCCGCCGAACTCCGCGCCATTGCCACCAGCGATCAACGCTCGACCCCGTCGCGCGCCTACGCGATCATTTCGACGACGGGCAGACAGCTATCGCCTCCGGCGTCAGGCGCGTTGACGCGCTGGAAATCCTCGCCCGCAACGGTCTCGTCATGACCTTCAAAGCCTTCGTGCGCACCTTGGCCCGCATCCGCAGGGATGCCCAGCAGTGCCCTCTGGCACCGGACCGGGGCCGCCACCCCGTTGGATGGCGCACCAAGCCAAGCCATCGCCAGTCAGCGTGAGCGTTAGCAACGCTGCCCCGGACGCAACGACGACGCCGCCCGCCGTGCGCGAGCGCCGCCCGCTTGCATCTCACTCTCTCTTTGTGATTTATCACATGAACTGACGCTAACGTGCGGAGTCCAACCGGTCGTCGTCACGCACTATTCTGACGGCGTGGTATCTTTTTATGTGATAAATGGATTCAAAATAATAGCCTTTCGCCGTTGACTAAAATTCCTTCACTGATTACCCTGTCAGCTCATTATCCAAAGGAATCTTCGCCTCTCTCATGTCGACTTACCTGGAACTCAAAGCAAAGGCTGATGCATTGGCACAGCAAGCTGAAGAAGCGCGACTCGCCGAACTTGACAGCATCGTTGCGGCAATGCGCGAACAGATTGCAGAATACAACATCACACCTGAGCAGCTGTTCGGGCGCCGACGCGCTGCTGCGTCCGCTACACGTGCGCCCGTTGCGCCGAAGTACCAAGATCCGAAGACGGGCACGACCTGGAGCGGCCGCGGCAAGCCGCCGCAATGGATCGCCTCCGTGAAGAACCGCGATCGCTTCTTGATTCCCGTTACCGAGTAAGATAGCGCGTCGCCGGCTGATCCGCGAACCGTGCGGGTGTAGCTCAATGGTAGGGCAGAAGCCATTCCGAATGGAATGGACGCCTCCCACCCGTGAGCGCGAGACGCTGAATCTTCATGGGCCGACGGTACAAATTGCTGAAGTTGCAAGATCATAGAGCTCTTCACAAGCAAACCGGAAGTCCAAGATGATTCGTACGGCATTGGGTGTGGACCTCGCCAAAAGCGTGTTGTCTTGCATCGAAGTATGAGCAGAGTGAACGGATTGGCCTGCAACAACGGTGGCAAGTCTCGGCATCCCCGTTACGGGCGGCGTCGGGATATCCCGGCCAACCCCCTATCAGCGATCACCAGCCACCCACCAGGCCCGGTGACAACACCCCGGATCACGGTTGCGACTCTGGGCGAGAATCATGCCGGACCTGGCTGGCCAAAGCCCCGATTATCGGGGCGTGAAGATAGTAAAGGGGCTGCTCCCCGCAGCAAATGGGCCAGCCTCACTACGCATAAGCGGCGCCAGTGCCGGCTGCGGCGCGCAGCGGCTGCCCGGCGTAGTCGAGCTGGACGTCCGACATGGTCGCACCGAATAGCACCAGCCGGTAGCCAACCGCATAGATTGGGAGAACGCGCAGGTCCTTGTCGCGATCAAGCCGCAGTTTCAAACGGATGCGTGAGATATGGGTGTCGAGCGTGCGTGACGACACGTCAAGTTCGCGGCCCCAGATCGCTTCCTGGATAGCTTGCCGTGACACGATCTTGTTCATGTTATCGAGCAGGAATTCGACCACGTCGAATTCGCGCGGTGTGACGTCGACGACCTTGTTGTCGATTTCGATCGTGCGGCGCACAAAGTTGATTTTTATATTGTTGATGTACAGGTATTTGCAATCCATGGTGACCCTCGCAAGTCCATAAGGAGTGTTGCAGGTGATCTATTGCAACTTCCGGGCCCAAAATCAGATCGTGGGACTGCGATGGTAGCCGCACTGGCGGCGGGCCCCCAAGAATCTTTAAGGCTGAATGAAGCTCACTGGAAAAGGTCGAAAAAAGATTTTGTTACGTAGCATTCGTTCGGAACGTTACGGCGTAACGGTCGACGTCACGGGTTGCGCGCCGTCGGAAGACGCGGCGGCCGACCCCGACGCGCTCGTGATCGTTGCCGAGTGGAACGTATTAGAAGCGTGCGCCGGCGCCGACAGCGTCTGCTGAGATTCGCTCTTCGGTGTAGCGAAGCGCATCGATGGTCGCGAAGCAGCTTCAGAGATTGCTTCGGCGTCGACGAAGTCGTTTTTATTGCTCTTGACGAACGGTTTCACGAACTGCGGCGAAATAAGTTTGACCATATGGCCGAAGCCCGCAAGCTTGCGGGTCATGTAAAGGGCGCCCGCACAAGGCTTCCATGACGACGCTACAAGTGCATTGGCCGGGACTCGATCTGACAGGTCGGGCCTACAAAGAACGAGCAATCAATGGGGGATGAGTTTCTCCTTGGCGAGATCGAGCGAATCGAGGAAAGTGCGCATCGGCGTCTTGCCGTAACACCAGCGCCCCTGATGCTCTCGTTCATTGTTGTACTGGTCGAGCCACGCATCAAGGTCTGTCTGCAACATGGAGATATCGAGTCGTAGATCTTCTTGCGGAAGACGATACGATAGAACTCGTTGAGCATGGTCTTGTGCAGCCGTTCGACGATCCCGTTGGTTTGCGGCGACTTGGCCTTTGCCCAGGTCGATCCCTATCAGCGTCACGTTCTTCATAATGGTCTCCAAGAGTGAAAATACCCTAAAAAGCGTACCGCTCGTAAGGTGGAGGGGCCATCTCATTAATTCCGGACACCTCCCGATTTGGCGCTGCTAAGGCTGCTCGCTTGCAATCCGATCACCGCTGAGCGCAGCACACTCTTCGCTATAGTGGGGGATGGGTGCCGGGTAGCGATTCTGGCCCAGCAAAACCACCCGTTCAACCGTGGGAGTTTGCATCGCCACCTGCTCGTAGTGCGGCAGCAACTCTTTCATGTTAGCGGCCTGGTGAATCGTGCTGCAATTGCTTACTTCTTTAGTCAGGCCTGCAAAACACTGCCGAGGCTGATGTAGCAAAGGGTTGAGCGGAATTTGGGAGCTGCAGAACTCCCAGAACGAATATCGATCTGAATCGAAACCTGGGAGTTTGAGGACGCCGAGATGACCGACGATTTCTTCCGTAGTCGCCTGGATGCGATGATCGATTTGCGTCACCGCGCTCGCGGTACTTGCGACGCGACTGCCCTGGGCGCAGATTGAAGCCACGCTCACGCCGCTGTTTGCGCGACGTGAGCGGGAAGGCATCGCGACGGAAGTGATCGATCTGTTCGGACCGACACCGAAGCTCGCGGGTGCGGGAGTCAGTGGGGCGGGCCGCCCCCGGCTGTCGATCCGGTTGATGGCGGGGTTGCTCTACCTGAAGCACGCGTTCAACGAGAGCGACGAGTCGGTATGTGAGCGCTGGGCCGAGAACAACTACTGGCAGTACTTCTGCGGCGAGGACTATTTCCAGCCGCGCCTGCCGTGCGATCCGACCAATCTGGTGCGGTTCCGGCAGGCGCTCGGCGAATCGGGCGTCGAGGAGCTGCTGGCGACGACGATCGCAGTTGTGGTGGACATGAAGGCGGTGAGCTCGGACGAGTTCAAGCGCGTGATCGTCGACACGACGGTCCAGGAGAAGGCGATTGCGTTCCCGACCGACAGTCGACTGCTCGAGCTCGCGCGCGCGAAGCTGGTGAAGCTCGCTCAGCGCGCCGGACTGACGCTGAAGCAGACCTACGAACGCGAAGGCAAGCAACTGCGCCGCCGCGCCGGCGGCTACGCCCACGCGAAGCAGTACAGGCGACTGCGCCGTGTCCTCAAGCGGCAACGCACGGTGCTCGGTCGACTGCTGCGCGACATTGAGCGCAAGCTGGCCGCGGCGGCCGACTCGTATCGAGCGACGCTGACGGTCTGGCTTGGGCGGGCCTGGCGGGTCTGCCGACAACGGCCGAAGGACAAGGGCAAGCTGTACGCCCTTCATGCACCGGAGGTCGAGTGCGTCGCCAAGGGCAAAGCCCGGCAGCCGTACGAGTTCGGCGTAAAGGCCAGCCTGGCGATCACCGAAAAGAGCGGACTGATCGTGGGCGCGCGCACGTTCCCCGGCAACCCGTACGACGGCCATACGCTGGCCGAGCAGCTCGAGCAGACGCGAATCCTGCTGGAAAACGTGCCGGGCGAACCGAAGCCGACGACCGTGCTCGCCGACTTGGGCTATCGCGGTGTTGATGCAGCCATCGTGCCGACGCAGCTGATCCACCGTGGCAAGTACAAGACGCTGAGCGCGCAGCAACGCAAGTGGCTCAAGCGCCGACAAGCGGTCGAGCCGGTGATCGGGCACGTCAAACAGGATCACGGGCTGCGGCGCTGCTGGCTGCAGGGGGCGACCGGCGATGCGTTGCACGTGGTGCTGTGCGCGACGGGCTTCAACCTGCGATGGCTGCTGCGCGCGATTGCCCGGCTGGGCATCAAACCCTTCTTGCGACGCTGGGCTCTCTGCGTCCGAAACCAGATCTGTGCGGTTATCTCCTTTGCTGTTGCGGTTGCAACCGGCGGGGCGTGGCTTCGGACGCACATCGCGTCGTGTTCCCGGAAGTGGATCATTGGACATCGAAGTCAATCATGGTCCGCTATTGCGCGCGTCTGGCCGCGATGACGAATTCTGCAGGCCTGACTCTTTATATTTCTCGGTTTGATGCGCGCCAACACCAAAATAACAACGCTCAACGAGACGAGTAGTCCAATTGCTATTCCCGCCGCGGTCCAGTCGGAAGCAGTGGAACAAAGGGCAAGCGTCGCAGATGACATGATTTTCCTCACCACCGAGATTGTCATGATTGAAAACGCAAGCGCAATCACGACGAAACGAATGACGACCCATCCTGTTCTCGGTATTGAAGGCCTTTCAGCCGCAAAGTGCTCTATTGCCATGATTAAAATACATGCTGCCGCGAAAAATATCAAGAAAACAATCATGCGAATAATAACGGGGTTGCACATACTTGATATCAACAATATTGACATTTCTCACCCGAGTTGTCGTGGCGCTGCATAAGACCCTCGCGCAACGGCGAACGTCCGAAGTAGTTTGAGCTGCGCCTCTGGTAGCAATTCGATCCTGTCATAGCATCCCAATGTTGCCGGGAGGAAGTTTTGGGTAGCACCCATGCTGATGATCGTGTTGGGACGTACGCTCACACGAAGTTGGGGCGAGCCGAGTCCATGCGCGTGTATTTTTCGCGGACATCATCTTGCCCCTTGTTCAGTTCAGTCTATATCCCTAGAGAATGAAAGGGACTTCCCCTCTCGCTGGTGTTGATGAACGTTCGCAGCTTCATCAGTAAGCCCCCGGCGAAGTCATCTTGAAGGCGGCCATTGAAAGCAAGGAGCATCGTGTCCATTAAAATTTTTGATGGACAGGTGTACATGATGACGAAGGCAACGCCACTTGACGACAAGCTTCGCCCGACCGGGGGTCGTCGGCGACATAGCAAGGAATTCAAGGAGAAGGCGATCCGCGCGGCGATGCAGCCGCACGTGTCGATTGCGGCGGTGGCGCTGCACTACCGATTGAATGCCAATCTGCTGCGTCGATGGGTGGCGGCTACGCGAGAGGCGTCGGGGGCGCCTGCGGAGTCTGTCGAAACGAAGGGCGTTCCTGCCGCATTCGTTCCGTTGCAACTCGACGCACCGGCTAACGCATCGGGTTGCGCTGACATCCGGATCGAAATCCATCGGGGAGCCGCGACGGTCACGGTGCGCTGGCCCGTGTCAGCGGCCGGCGAATGTGCGACGTGGTTACAGGACTGGCTGCGATGATTCGCATCGATACCATCTGGCTGGCGACGGAGCCGGTCGACATGCGTGCCGGCGTCGATACGTTGCTGGCGCACGTGGTCAAGGTGTTCGGCGCGGTGCGGCCGCACCATGCATATCTGTTTGCCAACCGGCAATCGACGCGGATGAAGGTGTTGGTCTACGACGGCTTGGGTGTGTGGCTTGCCGCACGGCGTCTGAACAAGGAGCTAATGTCAAATGTGGTGTACGACAGTCGAGCAGCATGATCAAGCGGCAAGCGGTTGAGCAGGAGCCGGTGTGCTCTCGGTCACCGGTGTTCCGTCCTTGAAGGGCACGCCGTTCAAGATCTGTTCGATTTTGTCGACACCGCGAATGCGGCGCCATGATTCCTCTGCTGCTTCGATGAGCTTGAAGGCCATGCCGAGGAAGGTCGCGCGCGACAGACAGTTTCGCGTGCGGGTCGTGCGGTGGCGGACCGTCGCGAAGGTCGACTCGATCGGATTCGTCGTGCGCACATGCTGCGAGCCTATCCGGAACTTTGTGTGTGAGGCATAAACTGATGGCCAAGGAGCCACTTTATGCCACGCAAACGCAAGGAAGAAGTGACGATTGAGCCGGGCAAGGGCTTGAACCTGGACCCGGAACTGATCAAGCAACTGGTGCCCGGGACGCTGGACCGCGCAACGATCAACGAGCAGCTCGCTGCGCTCAAGAAGGCGATCTTCGAGCGCGCGCTGGGCGGCGAGTTGACGCACCACCTGGGCTACGAGAAGGGCGAAGCCAAGCCGGTAGGCCGCACGAACCATCGCAATGGCACCAGCCGCAAGCGCATCGCGACCGACGACGACCTGCTCGACGTCGAGATTCCGCGCGACCGCGAAGGCACCTTCGATCCGGTGCTGATCGCCAAGGGCGAGCGACGCTTCACCGGCTTCGACGACAAGATCATCGCGATGTACGCACGCGGCATGAGCGTGCGGGAGATTCAGGGTTTCCTGCTGGAGATGTACGGCATCGAGGTGTCGCCGGACTTCATCAGCACGGTGACCGATGCCGTGATCGACGAAGTGCGCGAATGGCAGCAGCGGCCGCTCGAGCCGATGTACCCGGTCGTGTTCTTCGACGCCTTGCGAGTCAAGATCCGCGACGAAGGCGTCGTGCGCAACAAAGCGATCTACCTGGCACTGGGCGTGCGCCGCGACGGCACACGTGACGTGCTGGGCCTCTGGATCGAGCAGACCGAGGGGGCTAAGTTCTGGCTGCGGGTGGTGAACGACCTGAAGCTGCGCGGCGTGCAGGACATCCTGATCGCCGTGGTCGATGGCCTGAAGGGCTTCCCGGAAGCGATCAACACGGTGTTCCCGGAAACGACGGTCCAGACCTGCATCGTGCATCTGATCCGGAACTCGCTGGACTTCGCCAGCTGGAAAGACAGGAAATCGGTCGCAGCGGCGCTCAAGGAGGTCTACCGGGCACCGTCGGCCGAAGCAGCCGCCGTGGCGCTGGATGCGTTCGATACGAGCCCGTGGGGTACGAAATACCCCCCGATTGCCGCACTCTGGCGCCGGGCCTGGGATCAGGTGATTCCGTTCTATGCCTTCGCGCCCGACATCCGGAAAATTGTATATACGACCAACGCGATCGAGTCGCTGCACATGCAGCTTCGGAAGATCATCAAGGCGCGCGGCCACTTCCCGTCGGACGAGGCCGCGCTCAAACTGATCTGGCTGGCCCTGCGCAACGTCGTTGCCAAGTGGACCGGCTCCCGGCACGATTGGAAGAGCGCCATGACCCAGTTTGCGCTGCTTTACCCGGAACGATTCAACATTGGAGTCTGAATCTCAACCCGCCTCACACACGAAATTCCGGATACCTCCCATGCTGCCAGTGCTCGGCCGGGAAGTCGTAAAACGCGAGCAGCTCGTCGCGATCCTTCGTGACCTTCTCGACAGCTTTCGGATATTTGGCCGTATAGGTCGCGACGAACTGATCGTAGGCGACGATCGCATCGGCGCGCGTCGCGGCGTTCCAGATCTCCGCGAGCGCGGCCTTGGCCTTGCCCTGCTGCGACTTCGGCAACGCGTTGAGCACGTTGCCGATCTTGTGAAACCAGCAGCGCTGGTGCCGCGTCTGCGGGAACACTTCCTCGAGTGCCGCCCACAAGCCCATCGCGCCGTCGCCGACGGCTAGCAGTGGGCCGGCTTGTAGACCGCGAGCCTTCAGATCGAGCAGTAGCTCGACCCACGAATCCTTCGACTCGCGGTAGCCGTCGGCGAGCGCGACGCGTTCCTTGCTGCCGTCTGGCTTCACGCCGATGATCACCAGCAGACATTGCCCGTCGGAATCCTCGCTGCGCGCCCCAGTATGAATGCCGTCGGCCCACCAGTAGACCCAGCGGGCCGCCGACAAGTCCCGATTGTTCCATTGCGCGAATTCGTCCGCCCAGATCGCTTTGAGACGAATGACGGTATTTGCCGACAGGCCTTTCGCCTGGTCGCCGAGCAATACGCTGAGCGCTTCGCTCATGTCGCCGGTCGAGACGCCGCGCAGATACAGCCACGGCAGCGCCGACGACACACGCGGCGACTTGCGCACGTAGGGCGGCACGATCTCCGAGTTGAACTTTACCCCCGAGCCCGAGCGATCGCGGACCTTCGGCACCTGGACCGTTACCGGTCCGATTGCCGTGACAACGTCTCGCTCAGGCAGATAGCCGTTGCGCACGATCGCCCGCCGGCCGTCCAGCGTCTTCACGTTCGAATATTGCTCGAGCAATGCCTTCAATTCCGCCTCGATCGCTTGCTGGATAATCTGCCGCGCGCCTTGCTGGATCAACTCGTCCAGGCCGACGGGCCCCTTGAATTCTGTTTCCGTTGCTTGACTGTCGTTCGCTTCCCGATTACGTTTCGCCATGGTGGTGGATTGGTTGCTGGGTTCGTTACCTTGGAAAGCAACATTCTCCTGCAATCGCCACCGCCTCCCGCCGATTCCGCTCCACACCGCCGTACACCACTTCCGACATTAGCTCCTGAACAAGGGGCGATTCGTCTGGACCAACGGTGAGCAAGCGATCGCGCTGCCGCTGAATCCGGAGCAGTTGCGCGCGTTGGTGGCGGGATTGCCGTGGCGCACGCTCACGCCGGACCACGCGATCACCGTCCTATGATGCTGTGCCGGACGTAAACTGTTCCGCTTCCGTATCGGGTTGGCGTCTGGCAGACTGGTTGCCATGGACCTGCCATCCGACCTCGACGCCCTCAGTCCCGAACAGCTCCGCACCTTGGCTGCGGCGTTGATCGTCGAGGTTAGGGAGAAGGACCGCGAGGTCGATGAGAAGGAGCGGGAGCTGCGGTATCGGCAAACGCGGATCGATCAGCTCACGCACGAGCTGTCGATCATCAAGCGGCAGCAGTTCGGTAGGCGCAGCGAACAGTTCAACAAAGAGCAAATGAGCCTGCTCGACGAAGCGATCGACGCGGATCTGGCGGCGATTGAAACCGAGCTCGAAGCGCTGCAACCGGAGAAGCGAGCCAGCCAGGCGCGTCAGCAACCGAAACGTGCACCTCTGCCGCCGCAGTTCCCCCGCACCGACATCCATCACGAACCGAACGATACAACCTGCGCGTGTGGTTGCCAGCGCGTACGCATCGGCGAGGACGTCAGCGAGAAGCTGGACTATACGCCCGGCGTGTTCAAGGTCGAGCGGCATATCCGCGGCAAGTGGGTGTGCAAAGCATGTGAGACGCTGGTGCAGGCGCCGGTTGCGCCGCAGGTGATCGACAAGGGCATCCCGACTGCTGCGCTGCTCGCGTGGGTGCTGGTGGCAAAGTACGCCGATCACTTGCCGCTCTATCGATTGGAGCGCATCTTTGCACGTGCGGGCTTGGCGATACCGCAATCGACACTCGGTGCCTGGGTCGGGGTATGCGGCGTGCGATTGCAGCCTCTGGTCGACGCGCTCCAGCAGGAACTGTTGCAGCAGCACGTGCTGCACGCCGACGAGACGCCGGTACAGAGGCTCGCACCGGGCAAAGGCAAGACCCATCGCGCCTATCTATGGGCGTACAGCACCACGCAGTTCACCGATCTGAAAGCGGTGATCTATGACTTCGCCGACAGTCGTGCCGGCGAACACGCGCGCGCCTTCCTGGGCGAATGGCGCGGCAAGCTGGTGTGCGACGACTACGGCGGCTACAAGGCTGGCTTCGAAAACGGGATCACCGAGATCGGATGCCTCGCCCACGCCCGCCGAAAGTTCTTCGACCTGCACGTCAAGCACCAAAGCGAGCTCGCCGCGCAGGCGCTGCGGTACTTCGGCGCGCTGTACGAAGTGGAACGTGATGTAGTGGCACTTGAACCCGACCGAAGACGTATCGTGCGTCAGGAACGGGCTCGACCGATCGCGGACACACTCCACGCCTGGCTGCTCGAGCAGCGACAACGTGTCCCCGAGGGCTCGGCGATTGCCAAGGCGCTCGATTACAGTCTGAAACGCTGGGAGGCGCTCACGCGCTATCTGGACGACGGGCATCTGCCAGCGGACAACAACTGGGTGGAAAACCAGGTCCGCCCATGGGCTATCGGCAGGTCGAACTGGTTGTTCGTCGGATCGCTGCGCGCGGGCAAGCGTGCAGCCGCGATCATGACGTTGATCCGCTCCGCACAACTGAACGGACACGATCCGTTGGCTTACCTGAAAGACGTGTTGACCCGGTTGCCGACCCACCGTGCTATCGACATCGCACAGCTGCTGCCCCATCGCTGGATTCCAGCCGACGCTTGACCATCTCGACGATCGGTCCCGTCAAGATGACTTCGCCAGGGGCTTACCTTCATCATGGGTCTACGTGAACTTCGCCCCGGCGGTTTAAGGCCGGTCGAAAAAAATGGAAGCCAACGTTTCGTAAAATTGAGAAACGGAGGCATGGATGAATCGAATTCCAAGAGCGGTCTATACGAAGGAGCTTCGCGACGAAGCGGTCAAGTTGGCGTTGACTGAAGGTGTTGGGGTATCGGAAGCTTCCCGGCGGTTGTCGATCCCAATGAAAACGCTGGCAAACTGGGTGCGCGCGGCGAAGGCCGGGAAGCTGAAAGATGTCGGTCGGCACCAGAAGCCACTGACGGAGATGGAGGCCGAGCTGGCACAGGTCAAGCGCGAACTGGCCGAGGTCAAAATGGAGCGCGATCTCCTAAAAAAGTTCGCGACGTACTTCGCGAAGGAGTCGCGGTGAAGTACGGCGTGATTGAACAAATGCGACAGGACTACTCCGTGCCGCCGATGTGCCGCGTGCTGGGCGTATCGGTAAGCGGCTACTATGCGTGGCGCAAGCGCAAACCGTCCGAAAGAACTCGGCAGGAACCTCGCTTGGAAGCGGAGGTGCTCGCGGCGCATCAGCGAACCCGGGAAAGTTTCGGGCCCGAGCGCCTGCAGCAACATCTCGAGGAACGTGGCGTGCGAATCGGCGTGCATCGAATCAGACGGTTGCGCAGAAAACTGGGACTGCGCTGCAAGCAGAAACGTCGGTTCAAGGCCACGACGAATTCGAAGCACGATCTGCCTGTCGCGCCGAATCTGCTGAACCAGAATTTCTCGGTGACGGCGCCCAATCAAGCCTGGTGCGGTGACATCACCTATATCGCGACCGACGAGGGCTGGCTGTACCTTGCCGGCCTGAAGGATCTGTACAGTGGCGAAATCGTCGGCTACGCGATGAGCGAGCGGATGACGAAAAATCTGGTCATGCAGGCGCTGTTCCGCGCTGTCGTGACCCGACGACCGCCGGCGGGCCTGATTCACCATAGCGACCGCGGGTCGCAATATTGTGCGCTCGCCTATCGAGCACTCATCGGCCAGTTTGACATGCGCGCGTCGATGAGCCGCCGTGGCAACTGTTACGACAACGCCCCGATCGAATCCTTCTGGGGAACGCTGAAGAATGAACTGATCTATCATCAACGTTTCGCCACACGTGAGCAGGCACGCCTGGCGATCAGCGAATACATCGAGATCTTCTACAACCGGCAGCGCACGCAGGCGCGTCTGAACTACCAATCGCCTGTCGCGTTCACGCAGCGTTTCTATCTGAATCAGATCGCTGCTTAACCCGTTGGCCTCCACGAATTCCGTCTGACCTCACTTAAGTTGCCCCGAGTGTATCAAGTCGTCTGCGGATTAATTCGTGACGTTAGCACGTGATCCGCCCATTGGCCATTTATTTTTAGATAGGAACGCGCGACTCCTTCAGTTTCAAATCCGAGTCGCTTTAATAGTTTTTCGCTTCGAATATTCTCGGGGCGATAGCTTGCCATGATGCGATGTAATCCGTATGTGTCGAATACATATTCGATTGAACGAGATAGTGCTTCATACATGAATCCTTGACCCTGTGCGGATTCGGCAATCGAGTACCCGAGGTGACATGCCTGAAATATGCCGCGGATAATATTGGTGAAATTGCATTCTCCGAGTAGCGTATCGCTATCGGGGTGCCAGATCAGCCAGTGTAAGGCGTTTCCTGAGCGCACGTGCAGTGCCATATTTTCAAGCCGACTTTGTAGAGCGGGGCGCGTATAAAATTCCGCCCCCCGGAGAGGTTCCCACGGTTGAAGGTGCTGACGGTTGTTCAAATGATACGCCAAGAGAGGGGCGACATCTGTGGTGGTTGCGGGGCGCAGAATCAATCGTGCGGTCTGCAGATCGGCGACGGGAAGATCTTGAGTTGAAGTGGTCGTTTTCATTTGATGAATTTACCGCGGTGTGACATCGAGCGGCATATCGGATCGCCATGTCGCATTGAGACACCCCGATACGATGGCAAGGGCTACACCAATTCCTGCAAGGACCAATAGTTGAGTAATAATCCGGGAAGGTGTATCCAGTCCGGACCCGCGGGCGACGAGATGTACGGAATACGAGCCGTATGCGATGAGCACGACGGTTTGTACCATACTGAAAGCGGTGGCCCGTAAGTGCTTTGGCATTTCGGCCAACAGGCATGTTTGGAGTGTCATATGGCCCGGCGAAAATATGCATTGGAATAGCAATGCGTAACCGATCACGGCACTCGTGGTGTATCCCTGATTGAATCCAATCAGGGCGACCAGTGCCAGAGCGATCTGGCTGAACAATGAAAAATAGATCAACTGATTCGCGCGAAATCTCTTTGTGATAAAGGGGGCTAGCCAGCCTTTGGGAATATGAGCGAGATCAAATGCAGCCAGTACAAGAAGTCCGGCCGCCAGCACTCTTAGCGTTCCGTGTTGCAGGTCGATGTCGCGCAGCTGGGACACGAGCAGATAGGTATGAACGTGGATCACGGTAAGAATCGATAACGCCATACGCAAGAACAGGATCGTGAATCTGGCTTGCCCGCGCCATGACTGTCGGCGCAGGGTGAGATGGAAGCTGACCAGTCGTTGGCCATACTTGCGGCAATGTGCATTGAATGATCGACCCGGCGCCGACTTGCCGGTACGCCTACCGATTACGAAAAAAAACAGGGAAAGTGCGCCATACGTGATGACGGGAATTAGTAGGGACCATTCACTGTGTCCCGTCGCATAATAGTTTGCGAGGGTCGCGGCAAGCACGAGCGTTGGCATATAGGCAGAAAAGAGATTGCCATACGCTTGGGCGCGCACCAAAGCCTTGGTTCGTATTTCATCGAGTGGTTGGCCCTGTTGGCCGGATTGGCTGACTTTTGAGTCGATGTAATCCTGAATGTATGCCTGAAGACAACCCGAGACGCAACCACCTCCGATGGCACTTGAGATGCTACTCAGTATAAGAAATGGGAGTGTCACGGAGGAATGCGTGTCGTGACACGCGAGGAATAAGCAGAAGCTCGCAAAGGACAGTGTGATATAACCATACACCAGAGCGCGTCGATGACCTAACACGTCGGCCAGGATGCCAGTGGGCAATTCCAGGGTAGCCCCCAAATAGAATGCGATGCTAACCCGCAAGGAGACGGCGAAATCAGGCAGGCCACTCAGCACACCTACAATGAGGTGTGCCATTTGATTGGCAATCGATTCACTACCTTTTGCGATGTTATATAGGTATCCGAGTCGCTTGATCCAGGTCATGGGAGGGTTCAATAGTAAATGCGGAAGCGGACGCGCCGTCGATGTGTGCGCTCGTGCGTGAGTGAGGGGATTAGGGTAAGAAAAATGAAAGCTTGGAGCAATGATGTCCGTACAAAATGAATCAGGTGGTGCGTTTCAAGAAATATCGGAATAGCTGATCACACGCAAGCAGTGCATCACGTGCTTTCGGACTCCAGGTAGGGTTCTGCCACATAGATAGGAATTCGGCACATAATGCTGGCATTCCGAAATGATGTGCGATAATTTTCCCGGCAACCTGAGGGTGGCGTTCAAACCAAGGAACGGCGCGTAAGTCACGTAACAGTCGATGATGGGCGGGTCCTGAGATGGAATGTTCTTGGGCGAAATGACGGATTATCCAGTCTGCTTGTGCGAGTGAGATGGTTCGCTCGTTGTGAGTTGCAGGCTGATAGAGGACCGCAACGTCGGCATCGCTGTGGTAATAGCCTAGTTTGAAGCCGAAATAGATTTCGCCGATTCCGATCATCCCGACACGGTTGCAATCGGCTGCACGCAGAGCGCCCATGCTTGAGGCACCGAGCAGTAGCCAGCCGGCATGGAGCAAATCCATGCATTCGCACGGCGAAACAGCCATACTTTCGCCGAAGACGCCGTCGGTGATTAACACGCATCCACGACGCGTAGGCTCGGTCTCAAGTAGCCGGTGCAGATCGCCGCGCTGAACCGGGGGCTGATAATCGAAGTCATGTGGATAAACTTCTCGGGCCAGGCGCAGTGAGGGGCCGCCAAATACGATGGGGGGGGCACGCCGTTGTAGCAGCAAGATTGCACCTCGATGAATTGATGTGAGTATCGAACATTCCCGGCACGATCAGTTTGACGGCGTGAAGCGGCCAGCCCGGCGGTGACAGATCGCAACGATAGACGGATTGGACTCCGGCGCCTCGTAGATAGGTGAGGAGGTGCGGAAGCACTTCGGCCGCGCTTTGATTAAGCGCGACGGTCGCGTGTGGGAACGCGATCGTGGGGTTGGTGTGTGCGAGATGGGAGCGAATGCGGTAGTACGGATTGCGTTGGCCCATTTGTTGGTCGCGATACGAGCTCGCGTGGCGACTCAGGTCTTCACGTGCACCCTGGGCCGCGATAACAACCGCTTGCATGGCTTCGAGAAATGCGCCCTCAAGTGCTTGATATTCATCCAGGTGTGCGGCAACCCCCGAGACCATGAATTTCGGACCGAGGTTGGCAGTGTCGAGAATGGCAACATAGTAGACGGGTAACAGCGCATCAATCCTGAAGATGAACGATTCGTAGCCCTGGGTGGTCAGCTCTTCTAGCGCCGATGTGATGGGCGAGTGAGGAATCGAGCCAGCATGAATCAGTGCGCCCGTAGGGGCATGCAGAAATTGCGAGAAGAACATCGATGACGTATGGCGTTCGATCACCTCAAGTAAGCCGAACAGCGTTGCTTCCTCGAGGGTTGAGCCGCTAGCCAGACCCGAGGTGTGGGGGCGTACGGAGGTGCGGGCACGATCGGGGCCATGGTAGGGGAAATACACCTCCAGAGCGGGTAGCAAGAATGATCGCCCCGAAATGAGTTCGTGTGCCGGAAAGACATCTCGCGGCACAAAATTGACGGGGTGCCCCCAGCCTGCCAGCGAGACAGCTTGCGCAATGTCTCGGTGCGTGACATCAGGGACCGGGGGATGGGCCGCACAGTATCGCTCGAATGCTTCGCCTAACGCTCCGCAAAGCGCTTGCCAAAGATTCCAACCTTTTCCGGTCGTCGCTGAGACTTGCCCATCTGCCAGCGTAACCCGCACCGCTTGCACAACCCGGACGTCGAGCGACACGAAAGGGCCGAGATTGGAAAATCGCGAAATACCCAGTGCTTCTGTTCTGCGAATCAGCGATGTGGCGACCTGCTTGGGCGTCATTGCACGTAGGCTCATGATGCTGGGTGATCATTGGTTGGGCGTTGCCAGTTGAGCATGCGCAGGCGTACAAATCGACGTAGCATGTCCAGACACGTGGTGCTATGTTGGGTACCGGCGTACTTGAGCGCCTCGCCGACATTGCAGCCGGATGCGATTGCCTGCAATACCTGGTACACGGGAGCTCGCAGGCGGATGGTTTTCCCCTGATTGCATACGCGCAGCACGCTCGAGGAGCCGTCCTGATTGGCGGTGATTTCCATGCGGGTACCGGGCGAGAATGTAAGCTTGTCGTCCAAGGCAAAGTTGTCTGTGCTCTCCGGTATCTCGACGAGCAGGTCACCAAAGACGACGCCGCTCAGTTGTGTACTGAGTAGCATCTCGAGCGCATGGCCAGGTTGTTCGACCATAGGTTGTCCACGCACGTTGAATGACGTATTGAGCAGGATCGGAACATCTGCCACCGCTTCAAACGCAGTAAGCAGCGCGTGAATTTCGGGGGCATCGTCTGCTGTTACGGTCTGCACACGCGCGCTGCCGTCGACGTGCGTGATGCCAGCGAGCGTTGAGCGAAACGCTTCGCGAACTTTGACGATTTCAAGCATGTACGGAAACGTCCCATGTGCGTCAAAGAAGGTAGACAAGGCTTCGGCCGTGACCACCGGAGCAAATGGTCTGAATTCTTCTCGGTATTTGATCCATTTATTGACAGAATTCCAAGTGGATCGCTTGCGTGGATCGGCCAAAATCGATCTGGCGCCTAGCGCGCGCGGACCGAATTCGCTACCCTTGTGAAGGGAAAAGAATCCGAACACGGCGCCATCGGCGATGCGCTGGGCGATGGCAGCAGGCGAGACGCGCCGTACTTGGAGGCGATCCGAAAACGCGTTGATCGCCAGTGCGACGTCGCGCTCGCTGTACCGATACCCGAGGAAATCGTGCCGGAAAAGGTGGTTGGGGACGACGCCCGTCAGTCGATGCAGGGCAGCAGCAGCAGCACCAATGGCAATTCCAGCATCATGCTGCGCGGGCAGGAGCGAGAAGTCGCGGGGCTGCAGCTCTGAGCGAATACGATAGTTGGCGACGGAATTCAGGGCGATCCCGCCGGAGAAGACCAGTGATGCCCCCAGCCCGACATGTCGATGAAAGCGATCGAGCAGTGCTGTTTCGAGATCAGACTGGATACGGGCGGCCAGATCGGCGTAATGTAGGACATTGCTGCTAGGTTGTGGAAACTGAGTGGACAGTTTCCAGGCAAATGAGAAATTGAGCTCGCCGTCGGGGGTACGGTGCAGCAGAGTGTGACTGCGCGTGGCCACCCCGTATGGAGCGAGGCCCATCAGTTTGCCGGATGCCTGCCACGAGCCGAATACCAGTTGACTTACGGACGCATAGGTTTCGCCCAGGGACTCGCTGCCGCTGCGGACATTAAATGAAGGTGCGTACTCGCGATGCTGGAGGCGATAGCCATGGCGGTTGAACGCGTAGACCGAAAAAACATGGAGTTGCATTGGATCGTTTCCCCTGCCGCGTCGCAGGTAGGTTGCCAATTGCTCGCCGTCGAGGACGAGATCATCGTGACCAATGCTCACGCCCCCGGAGCCGTCGGCTACCGCGACAGTCGCCTGTTCCAGGCGGCTGCCACTGTAACCGGCATATGCGTGGCATAGATGGTGACTGATGAAGAGTGCTTTGGGGCCCAGCGGATCGAACAGGGTAAAAGTGCTTCGTGCCAGCGGTTGGGTCAGGCCGACGTAACCGGGGGCGAGTGCTTGCACATTGAATGCGAAGACATCTACGTCGTCGGCGGTCAGGCCGGTGACGTCCAGGCAGTAGCGAATTGCCTGTTCGTGAGCCAATGACGACGTTCCGTCGTGTTTGATCCTGGTAAGGCGCTCGAGCTGGATGCCAGCGATGAGTTCGCCGTTTAGCGCCAGGACGGCCGATGCATCATGACTCGCGGAGATGCCGACTACGACCGTGTCGCCGGCGGATTTGACCGGAACGATTTCGTCTGCCAGAACGTCGACGTGTGCGCCGGTCCATGTGATGGCCGAGGCGTCAGTGAGGCCGTCGATCGATAGGGTGACCTGGTGCGACACTTGCGGATCCAGTTCGTCGAGTGTCAGCAGCACGCGATCGTCGTCGATCGGATGTGCTTTCTCATCGACCGTTGCGCGGATCGTCACTCGAAAGCGATGGCCTCGGGCGATGGATTCCGCGGTACTGGGGGTCGCGACAACGGAGAGTCGGCACGAGGCGGCATCGGTGCGGTTGATGCGCAGGGTGAGGTGGCGTTGGCGCGCTTTACCGGGTGTAAGCGTGTATCCCCCGATGGGTTGGCGCAACACGGCAATGTTATCCAACAAAAATGTGCCACTGCAGGGAGATGCAAGTAACAGGAGCGCGGCATGGAGTTGCAGAGGGCATCGAGTGTGACGCAGGCGCTCGTGAAGGAGTGCAGCGAGACCGGCGACAAATGTAACGGCGGGCGACGTGCCACCGATGGGCGTGATGCTGTCGTCCGGGTTTAGCGCGGGATAGGTCTGATCGGCGACGAGCAACGCGGGCTTAATTAGCTCGCCGAGGCCGGCGCCGACGATGCGTTGGTCGTGGCGCCACAGTCCGACTGTTACGGTTGCGCCGGAGGTTGCAGGGGATCGGACACGATTCGCATCGTGACCTGGCGAGCACAGGATGAGACTTTGTGTCGACGGGTGGCGTGCGGATCGCGCAATTTGTGCTTCGTAGTCGGCCATGGCCGCGGAAGCGGGTCCCGAATACGCGTGGGCCTCGATATGGATTGGGCCATGTTCGGCGACGAGCCGTTCCTTGACGGCATCGTAGCCGGATTCGAGGCAATCGCGAATGCTAACAGAGAGGAGTTCACATCCTGGTGCAAACCCATCGAGCCGAGGATCTTTGAGGAAGCCGGTGATCCGACGGACATGCTCGCTCATGTCTTCGATCTGGTCGAAGCGGCGAACGCTGCCGCGAGGGGCCTTGTCATAGACCGCCACGCGACATCCCGTACCATCGAAACAGTCCGTGGAGATGGTGGGCAGGGATTCCTGAGGGGGCATGGCTTAGTTTTCCTTTGTAACGCGCGGCACAAAGCGATGTCGATTGGCGATTTCCTGAAGCCGGGTGATTTCCTCGCTGATTAGCTCGGGTGCAATGCCTGCGCCGATCTCATAAGTGATCGCTCGAAGATTGGGGCAACGGGCAATGGCCGTGTCAAGCAGCGCCAGCACCGGTGCGGCGATCGGTTCGGAATGGGTGTCGCGATAGCGCCACGCATACTGGGGATGGATGCTGCCGCCAGCCACGTGGATTTCGATGGCGTGCTCAAGTGGCAGCGCGGTAAGTACATCGAGCGGCTCTCGAGCGCAATAGCGTGCATAAGAGAACACATGGCTGACGTCAAGTACGATGCCGCAACCGATGCGATCGGTCAGTTGGTTGAAAAATGCATCGAGCGTCATGTCGCCCGCAACGAAACTGCAAGACGGAAGCTCAGCCAGGAACGGCATCGCGCTTTCATGCTGGATGGTGGCTATACCATCGACGGTCTGATCCAGTACGGCCTGGCACAGTACGGGTGGGGCAAAATAGGGGATGTGGTAGGGGCCGATATTCCAGATGCCAATGTCTTCCAAGCACCAGATTGCGTCGAGTGCGTGACTAATTGCACACTGCGCATGCAAAGCGTCCAGATTGACTCCGGTTGCTCCCGCCGGTGCGACACCGGTAAAGTGATGCACAAGCGGCAGAGAAGTCATGCTTCGAAATTGTCGCGCCTCAGTGTCCGTGAGCAGTCCGACAATTGACAAATGGGACAGACGAGATGTCAACGATTCGAGTAAGGTTGCCAATGGTAGGCCGTAGCCGTGGCGATGCTGGAAGTCGAGACCTAAGCCGATTGCTTGCATGTCGAGGCGTCGCGAAATTTGACTTGGATGGCTTGCTCATGTCGCTGGACGACGCAGTTGACGTTTCGCGCATGGGGCTGATAGGAAGATGGCTTGCTGAACAGGGTTTCGAAGGACAGGGCAAATGGCGCGGCGAAACACTCGCTGATCACGTCACCGTCATGTGACGTGAAGTGCTCAGACCACGGGCTATCGATCCGATTCGAAGTGGATAATCCAGAGTAGACGCCTTCGATGCGGGCAAGCAGCTTGAAAACGGGAGATGCATCCGAAAATTGAACGAAATACAGGCAGAAATCTTCGATCAGCGAGCGACCACGGTACATCCAGAACAGATCCGAGCGAGCGTACTCCTGGACGTAAGGCAGAAGTTCACCCTTGTCCAGCACGCGACTGAGTAGCCGCATATCATCGTGCAGTACGGTTCGGAGGTTGCGTATTCGTGCGGCTTGCTCGACTGGCAGGCGTTTGATAGCCATGTGCGCAAGCAAAAACGTCTGCTCATCGGATCCGATAGGCTCAGCGATTCCAGTGTAAAGCGCGCGTAGATAAAGGCGCTGGATGGTTGATGCATCCATGGTCAGCCTCCCGCGATAGCAGTCGCAAACGTTACCTGATCACCGTCGTGCAAGTAGGTATCGGTATCAAAAATTTGGGTATCGTTCACAAAGAGGGCAACAAAGGCTTTGGGTTGTATTCCGACTTCACTTTTCTTGAACAGAATATTGAAGGTTTGATTATCGGTTGATTGAATGTGTTGGAATACTTGCTGCAAATCGCTGGCCTCAACACGTAGTGTGGCGTTGACCATCGAACTCGGCAGGGTAACGGTAATTTTGGCCATTTACAGATAGATTTCGAAATGCTGCGTGAGTCGGCCACTTGCCGGATCAGTGCCGAAGATTCCGGTGGAGGCATGAAAGCAGCGTGCCATCAGAATGATGAGTCGATTGAATCGCATTGGCAGTTCACCGATTTGTTCCCAGTTGGACCAGTCGGCACAATAGCGATGGACCAGGTCGGGAAAGGCGGGGTCGTTGATCGCGACGTCGAATCGCTCGCTAAGCGAAGCCAACCAGATGCGATTCATGACGGTTTGACCGCTCAATTTGCACTGGTAAATTCCGATTCCGCCTGTGCAATACTGGTTGGGTGCGAGATAAACGATTGCCGAATAGCGTTGCGCGTCGTGATGAACGGCGTCGGGGCGGCTCGATTCGTGTTCCTTCATGGCGAGGCGGAACTTGCCTTGCTTGAAGTTTTTGCCCGGGATCGGAGTTTCGCGATTGCCCATGCCGAGCTCGGTCATAATGACTTGACGCACCGGTTCCCAGTCTCGAAGGTCGGTCCATGCTTCAGCGCCTGGGTACATGGCATTGTCCTTAGGGCGAAACTTGAGACTAAGGGCGAGGCTCCGAATGATGATGGGGTCGTCGTAGAAGTCGTCGATGATTAAGGTGGAGCGTGCTCTCATCAGGGGTTCGACTCCATATGAAAAGTGGCGGGATGAGCTTGCATTGCCGGATGAACGCCTGTGCATGCGCAGGAGGTGCGTCGTTGCAGTTTTCGCTCGGAGAAGCGATCTTCGAGCGCGTGATAAACGAGTGCCGTATTGCTATTGGTGCCGACCCCCAAGATGAGCTTGATGACCTTGGCCGCCTGTAATACGCCAATCAGACCGGGCACGACACCGATGACGCCGGCCTCTGAACACGTGGGGGCGATATCCGTTGGGGGAGACTCCGGATACAGGCAGCGGTAGCAGGGACCGCCACGATGGTTGAGCAGGTAGACATGGCCCTCGAATCGGAAAACCGCTCCCTGGACGACGGGGCAATGGATGGCGACAGCAGTATCGTTGATCAGGTAACGCGCGGTGAAGTTATCGGTGCAGTCCACCAGAATGTCGAATGATGAACAGATACGAGAAGCGTTGGCGGTAGCGAGGCGTTCGGTGAACGCCTGCACGTGGATCTCGGGATTCAAGCTCCTGAGTGCATCCGCAGCGGCGCTGGCCTTCAATTTGCCGATGTCGCCGACGCTATAAATGACTTGGCGTTGCAGGTTGCCGAGATCGACACGGTCGTGGTCGATAATGCCGATCTGGCCGACGCCCGCTGCTGCGAGATACTGCAGGCAGGATGAGCCTAGACCGCCTGCACCAATGACTAGGACTTTCGCTTGGTGAAGTTTGCCTTGGCCGGAAGGTCCGACTTGAGGCAGGATCAACTGACGCTCGTATCGCTTACGCTCGACCATGCTGAGTGCGCTTGAGCGCTCAATGGGCAGTCCGGCGGCTTTCCAGGCTGCAAAGCCACCGGTGAGCGAGACAACGTTCGAGTAACCCAACCCATGCAGCGAAGCGACGGCCATCAACGAGCGCACTCCACTCGCGCAATACAGAACGATGGGCGCATTAAGGTCACTGACCTGCTCCGCAACAGTGATCTCCAGGAAACTTCGCCCAGGGGCGTGAGCATTGGGAATTAAACCGTCGCCGATTTCACTTTCTTCGCGGACATCGAAAAATGGCACGGCCTCTTTCAGTAGCGTTTTCGCCACTTCAACGGGGATTTCTCGCGCAGTCTGACGAATCGTCGTCAGATAATCGCTGAATCTTTTTGATGGCATTGTAATGATCGTCTCTGTTTGCGGATGACGTATCAGATTAATGCTGATGTGATGGCGTTGATTGCGCCGCCGTAACCGGATTCGTAGGATTAACCTGCAGGCACACTGCGTGTGCCTGTCCTATTCAATAGGTTTGGAGCGGGATTATTCTTGCCATTCCTTGTTGGAAAGGCTGGAGCTGAGTGCCAGTGTCAGCTCTTCATCCGACACCTGGTTTGCGTCGATTTGCTTTTCGTCTTCTTCGAGAATGAATTGATTTTGCTCGACCATGATATCTCCTATTAATAAAATATATAAATGTCATTCTTGAATTGAGTCAATTCATAAATGACAAATCTAGGTTACGTTGGGGGGGTAATTCGTGTCAAGAGTGGCCGGCAATAACGGGGTGAATTGCAGAATTATCTCATTCGAGAGTCGTTTGCCGTTTGGGGTTATAAGGACGAGTGGGGGGTGTAATGTGTGTAAGCTACGCAAGTAGACGATTAGATGTTCAAAATTGTGGTGGGGGCGCGTACGAGGAGGTGGAGGATTCGTCGTTCCACGCATTGAATCCAAGGCTGGACTAGGTTGTGTTCACGCTATTGCGTATTCCACGCAAACCGAACGCTCATTCCACGCGTAAGCGAACATCCATTCCACGGTTATCCGAACGGGCATTCCACGCGCAAGCGAACGCTGGGGAAGTGGCGACGTGGGTCTGAGCGTTTTTACTCCGCCACTGCCTTGCTGGTCAAACCATTTCGGCGCTTGCGCATCGATTCTCCGGCAAGTGTGACGCGATGCGCGTTGTGAACGAGCCGGTCGAGGATCGCATCGGCGAGCGTCGGATCTCCAATGGCGGCATGCCAGTTCTCGATGGGGATCTGAGTGGTGACGATCGTCGAGTGCGAGCCGTGCCGGTCGTCAAGCACCTCGAGCAAGTCGCGCCGCGCCTGATCGGACATCGGCGCCATCGCGAGATCGTCGAGCACCAGGATGTCGGCACGTACTGCTGGAGCTTGCGGTCTTATGCCTACCCGTTATTATAAGGTGCTCGGTGCTCGGTGCTCGGTGCTCGGTGCTCGGTGCTCGGTGCTGGGGGCGGCCTCTGCGCGAGACTGGCTGGAGGCCCATGCGGCGCGCGTCAATCTGGCCGCGGTCTGGCAGGCTGCCGACGCGCGGGCAACGGCGGGCGCTTGTTCGGGCGTCGCGGCGTGGGATGCGATGGCGCTCGACGCAACCGGCTACGAGCGGGTCTGGCTGGCGCGCCACGCCGGATGGTTTGTGCTTCGCGGCACCGGCGATGCCGGTGCTGGTCGGCGATCGCGCGCCTCGACAAGGCGGCCCGTCGGGCGAGGGACGCGATGCACGGGCGGGCCCGTCTAGCGGCAATGTGGGCAGCTTGTCGCGGCGCCTGCTTGAGCTGGCCGGAGGAAGCGGGTTGGCACATGATCGACGCGATTTGGCGACCATCTACCGGGCACGCATTTACCAAACACGCTACGAAACCCGCGCTCAGGCGCGCCTGGACATCGTCGACTGGATCGAAGGCTATTACAATCGACAGCGCATGCACTCGTCGATCGACTACTGCACTCCCGTCGAATACGAAACCCTACGCGCTGCTGCATGACATGCTGTACGTGAAAACGAGGCAGGATCACCGCTGCGGAGATCAGCCGGCGGGCTGGAGATCCTTCAGGGCTTCGGGGTGCTGCACGGCGACGCGCAGCAACGTCTGCGCCGCGCCGGTCGGGTTGCGACGGCCCTGTTCCCACTGTTGGTAGGTGCGCACCGAGACGCCAAGCAGACCGGCGAACTCCGATTGCGACATGCCAACCTTTGCGCGCGCGATGGAGGCCTCAGTCGGCTGTACGCGCGTCACGCGGCCAGCGAGGCCAGCCTTCATCTGGCGGGCCGATTCCAGCAGGTCCGCTTGAAACCGTTCCAGTTCCTTATTCACGATCGATTTCCTCACGAAGTTGATTGAGAAAGCTCGTCGGCAGGTTGTCGAACTTCGCTTTCGTGTATGCAATCAGTAGCCAGATTTCGCCGTCATCGAGTAGGTTGTAGTAGATGACGCGCGAACCGCCGCGTTTCCCCATCCCGGCGCGCGCCCAGCGCACTTTGCGCAGCCCCGACGTGCCGGGAATCACGTCGCCGGCTAGAGGATTGTCCGCGAGCCAGTTGATGAATGCCTCTCGCTCGTCGTTGCGCCAGATTTCATCCGCGTACCGCTGAAAAATCGGGGTTTCGATGATGGTGTACATGGCGGGCACTATACGCCATTGGCGCATAATTATCAAGCCAATCGCTATGCTGATATGCTGAGACCGGTCAGCGTCCGGTGGACGGTGCCATCAAAAGCTCGCGATACGTGCACCTATGGTCTCGACGCGGGGCTGGAGTTCGGAGCCGCCCTTGGCCGCGGTGCCGGCTGGGACGAGTCGCCGCGCCGAAGGCGAAATACGTCGAGGGGCGCGGAAAATGCGCGAGGTCGCCTCCGGATCGTTGAATAGTTATTCAGACCCTCTGTCAATGTCGTAGCCATTTCAAGATGTCGGGGCGCCAGCCAGAAATGTCCGGTTTTAAGGTTGGTTGGCTGCGTCTCTTTCCTCATTTTGAGCGTTACGCAGTGTCGAAGGTCGGCTCCTGAACGGGCAGGGCGCTCACGTTCGTTTCTCCAGCTTTTGCAGACCGACGGCTAGGTTTGTTTGGCGGCTTTGCGGTTTGCCGACGTTGCGCCAGATCCACGATCACATGCTCGACGTCGGCCTGCGTGATCTCGCGTTGCTTCTTCTTGCCCGGTGTCGATGAAGGCGCGATAAATCGACTCATGGAGCTGGCTGCGGGCCTGGCTGGCGATTCGGGTGAGCGTCGCGAGGGGTGGCAGTTCGTAGCGGCGCCGGACCAACTCTTCTAGTGTCCTGTTCCGCTGATTTGCGAGCAAAGTCGATGCAGCTTTTCGAGGATGGAATCGGCTGATGCGGTCCAGACGAACGGTTTGCAGTTTTCGTTGTAGTGGGAGACGAATTGATCGATGCGCTTGATCAGTTGTTTGACCGAGCCGAACGAGCCTCTACGGATCGCTTTGTCGGTGATCAACGCAAAGAAGCGTTCGACCTGGTTGAGCCACGAACTGTAGGTTGAAATGAAATGCATGTGCCAGCGGGGGCGTGCTGCCAGCCACGCCTTGACCTTCGGATGCTTGTGACTGCCGTAGTTGTCGACGATGCAGTGCACGTCGAGTGCGGCTGGCACGGCTTTGTCGATTTCGCGCAGGAACGACAGGAATTCCTGATGTCGATGACGTGGCTTGCAGGTAGCGAGCACGGCGCCATTGAGCACATTCAGAGCGGCAAACAACGTCGTGGTGCCATGACGGACGTAATCGTGAGTGACGCCTTCGACGTAACCGAAACCCATCGGCAGCATAGGTTGCGTGCGTTCGAGCGCCTGACACTGGCTCTTCTCGTCTACGCACAGCACCAGCGCGTTCTCCGGTGGACTCAGGTACAAGCCGACCACATCGCGCAGTTTCTCGATGAAGAACTGATCGGTCGAGAGCTTGAAGCTTTCGCTTCGGTGCGGCTGCAGACCCAGCAGTTTGAAGTAACGGTGCACGCTCGTCGGCGAGATGGCGGTTTCCGCGGCAATCGTGCGCACACTCCAGTGAGTGGATCCATCTGCCGGCTTCGTGTGCAGGGTCTTGTGAATCAGTTGGGCCAACCGCTCGTCGTCGATGGTACGCGGCTTGCCGGGACGTACTTCGTCATAGAGTCCGTTGATGCGCTGCTCCAGGAACCGCAAACGCCATTTGCCCACCGTGGCACGCGTGAGTTGCAGGCGCTGCGCGATCGCGCTGTTGGGCTCGCCGTCAGCCGCCGCCAGCACGATGCGCGCCCGCGAGACCAGCGCAGCCGAAATCGAGCGAGAACGCGCTATCGATGTCAGTTGCGAACGCTCGTCTTCGCTCAGCACCAGTTCCGCCTTCGGTCGTCCCATCGCCATGTTGACGTCTCCCGTTCCGTTGACGTCAACATGCTACGTGAACATAGACCAGTTAACAACAGAACAGGACACTAGCATCACGTTGACGATATCGGGCAATTCCGCCTTGGTCCGGGCCGTATTAGCCGCTAATTCAGCCAGCCATGCGTGGACTGCGCTGTCGACGGGGAGAATCCGGACGAACTCGCGAAGGATTTTCTGGTGCCGGGATTTACTGCCTGATCGGTCGTAGCGCGCGAGGGTCGCGCGCGGTAGCGGACGAACGCCGAGCACGGCACATACGTGTTCGATGATGGCCGGCGGCACATCCGAGATCACCGGCATGTACCCGAGGCACTGCAGCAGCTTCAATTGCGCGAGGATCAGTACACGCGTCGGCGCCTGGCGGAACTGACCAAAGACGAACCGGATCTCTGCTGCGCTGGGTGTATAGACCTTCCGCAATTCCGCCTCTTCCAGCTCTGCTGGGAGTACTACCGGGTACGCGGGTTCATGAATTTTGGTCATTGACGCAGCCCGTTCCTGGTAGTCCCCGCAGTGCCGGCGGATTAGCGTTTCGGCAGATTGAGGCGGCCCGACAACACCGCCGCGGCGAGGTCAGCATCGCTCATGCCCATGATCCGGTTGATAGAGCCCTGAGATAGTTCGTCGACCGGCGCGAGAATCTGATCCTGCAGGGCCGACAACTGATCAGCCCGCGCCGTCAGATGCGCGAGCATGTCGCGCTGTTCTGGCGTCGAGACCTCGAACTGCCAACGCTTGAACTGTTCACGCTGAAAAGGGAGGAGTTCCGTTGCTCGCTGTAAATCTGCCGGATTCGGGCGAGCGTTGCGTCGTCCAGCACGTGGGGATGTAGGCGACTCCAGCTTGGCATGATGCGACTGCGCTTCGTCCAACTGTCCGCCGAACAGGTCGAAGACGATCAGCAGATAGCTGACCGGTCGCCAGACCGGCGTTCGTGGTTCGTTCTGGTTCATGGAGCAGACTCCAGGCGGAGCCGATGAGATCGACGGAAATCGGTTTGCGGCGTCGCGACGCCTCGGGAGGACGATTGTAGCGCCGCTTCGAGTTCATCGGCCCGACGATCGTTCGGCTGGATCGCTTCGATCTGGCATGATAAGCGGGCCGAAATTCAGTCACGAGTGAACAAGATGGAAAGCAGGAAGCGTTCTTCGCAAAGAACGGGCCTATCAGGCCTGACGAGAGAAATGTTGTTGCCTCTGCCGACGGAAAAGGTCCGTGCGCTGTCGCTGGAAAACCACCTCGCCTTGGCCACCGTCCGGGGCGGCCGTGGCGATCTCGATCAGCTCAGTTGCCTGGTACGCGTAGTGTACCTAGCGTTCTATCTGCGGGAAGCGACTTCGGACGGTGCTGATTTTGATCTGTATCGACGCGCCGAAGCGGCGCTCAATGCGTGCGTCACACGTGCGGAGCAAGGCGAGCGCTGCCTGCTGCTCGACCACGAACTGGCGACCATCGAACAAATTCTCGTGGTTCACGACGAGCAGTTGGCCGCCGTCCCGTGGCATCGCTATCTGGACGCCTGGAAACGACTGCAACACTACATTGTGGCTGGCAAGCGCTCGCCGATCGCGGCCGCATCGGGTACCTGACGGCAGCAATGGAAAGACAGGTGTCAGGTTTTAGATGATACTGGACAGATAACCACTATTATCTGTCCATGATCATTTTTTCTCTAAACTGGCGAGCATGAAAACACGCGAGACCGAACCCGTCACTTTCCCCAGCGACGCCGAACTGGCTGCGCTGCGCGCGTGGTATGCCGGACTCGACGCTCGGGCGGCCGTCGCGCGCTATCTGGGCGAGCGCAAGGCACCCGGGGCATCCGCGCGCGGCGTGCTCGGCGGCATTCGGCGCACCTTGAACGCGTTCGCGAGGAGCCGTCACCGAGCCGACCTGACCGAAACATTCGGCGAGCGATCCACCGCGTCGGCCGACACCGTCGCGCGCGCGATCGAGACGTTGCGCAGCCTGCCGGCACCGGAACCGCACATCGCCGACGCCATCGATCGATGGCTGCCGCCTCGCGTGGTGGCCGCGCTGCGGGCACATGGTATTCGGACGCTGGCCGATCTGACCGTGCGAATTCCGCGCCGTCGCCGCTGGTGGTCCGCGATCGCCGGACTCGGCGTCGCCGGCGCGCGCCGCGTGGAGGCGTTCTTCGCCGCCCACCCGGCACTGACCGAACGGGCACGGGCCTTGGTTGTCGCGGCGCCTGCCGGCGACGTCGTGCCGTGGGAGCAGTTGCGCGTGCCGCACGAAGTCGACGGCTCGCACGGACAGTTTCGGGCGCCGCGGACAGCCTGCTTGCTAAGCGCGTCCAACGACTACGAGGCGATCCAGTCCTGGCTGTCGCTGCACGAATCGGCTGCCACGCAGCGCGCCTACCGCAAGGAAGCGGAACGCCTGATCCTGTGGGCGATCGTCGAGCGCGGCCGCGCGCTGTCGTCGCTCACCACCGACGACGCGATCGCGTATCGGGCGTTCCTGCGCCGCCCCACGCCGCGCGAGCGCTGGGTCGGGCCGTCGCGGCCGCGGCACAGTGTCGAGTGGCGGCCGTTCACTGGCCCGCTGTCGACACGATCCGGGGCATACGCACTGAACGTCTTGTCGGCGCTGTTCCGCTGGCTGATTGAGCAGCGCTACGTGCTCGCGAATCCGTTCGCCGGCGTGAAGGTCAAGAACCATGCGCCACGCGCCGGATTAGACGTGTCGCGCGGCTTCTCCGAGGGCGAGTGGTTGCTGATCCGCACGCTTGCAGACGGCCTCGAGTGGTCCTACGGTTGGAGCGTGCCGGCCGCTCAGCGCCTGCGCTTCCTGCTGGACTTCGGGTACGCAACCGGCCTACGCGCGAGCGAGCTTGTAGGTGCGACGCTCGCAGACATCCGCCGGGACGAACACGGCGATCACTGGCTGCACGTGCTCGGCAAGGGCGGCAAGCGCGGGAAGGTGACGTTGCCGACGCTGGCGCGAACGGCGCTCGACCAGTACCTTGTACAGCGCGGCCTGCCGGTCACTCCCGTGCGCTGGAACCCGGCGACGCCGCTTGTCGCGAGCCTCGACGAGGACGGCGCCCGCATAGAAAGCACGCGACTCTGGCGCGTGCTGAGGCGGTTTTTCGTGCTGGTCGCCGATGCGATCCAGGACGAGCGGCCCGTGACGGCGGAGAAGTTGCGCCGCGCGAGCCCGCACTGGATGCGGCACACGCATGCATCGCATGCGCTGGCGCGGGGTGCAGAACTGATCATGGTGCGTGACAACCTGCGCCATGCTTCGATCTCGACGACGTCGACCTACCTTCACAGCGACGAAGTGCAGCGAGCTCGGCAGTTCGATCGGGCGTTTACCGCACGAAAATGAGCGGATGGTGGTTTATAACGATTTTCGGATAAGCGCGGGAATTTTCATGACTCGCCGAATGATAGCAATTCGCCCGAATTTTGATCGTACTCGTTTGATTTCGATGACGGTAGTAACTGCCGTGCCAGCATCAGCAGAAGCGGAGGAGGCTTACAATCGAAACTTGGAGTTGGCGCGCTTGCGCTGCATGGCGCCAAACTCGGCGATCTCCGGCACAACACGGAGCGGTTCTTCAATCCCTATATTTCCGAGCTACTCCCCCGCCGATCTTCCATTCCGTTTTTCATCATACAAAGAGGTAACCATGTTCATGTTTCTTCCTTTCCTGCTGGCACTTGTCACTGCGGGCGCATCAATGCTCGGTAGGCGAAAGGCGACCATCGTCTTCTATCTCGTGACGCTCGTCATCACGCTCGCGTCCTTCAAGCATCACGCCACCGAAGCGCTCAATCTCGTGTTTTAAGGGGCCTGCAAATGGATACTCGTACGAACACCGCCCCCCGCCACGAGCGCACGTGGAGCAGTCAAAATCTGAATGGCCTGGCGCTGCTCGGTGTATGCTTGACTTTGTGCATTGCATTCTATTATCAATTCAGCCTCGGCGAATTACCCTGTCCGTTGTGCCTATTGCAGCGAGTCGGCTTGGTCCTGATCGGCCTCGGGCTCGTCCAGAATGTTTGCTTCGGCATTCGCAGTGCGCACTACGGCATGATCCTAGTAGGCGCACTGACAACGGGTGCGATCGCGCTTCGGCAAGTTTTGCTGCACATCACGCCAGGTTCTGGGGCGTACGGATCATCCTTCCTCGGGCTGCACTTCTATACTTGGGCGGCCATCACCGCGGTGCTGACGGTGCTATTTGTCGCGGGGATGCTTGTGCTTCGGAGCTGGGAGCATCCGGAGTCCCAAAAAATAAACATCCTCGGCAAAGTGGCCACAGGTATCTTCGTCGCTATCGTGGCGGCCAATCTTCTTTCGACGTTGGTCGAATGCGGGTTTGGCCAGTGCGACGACAATCCGACGGTTTACCAGTGGTTGAGCAACCATTGATCTCCTGATTCGCCCCTGAACAATTCGTTTTGCCGCGCAGCTGAAGCTATGTCGCCAATGGCGCAGCGGCTTGGAAGTTGGGTAAAGCGAGTGGAATCAGGGCGTAAAAATGCCGCAGCGAGCGCAGGATCATTCATAGGTTGTGGCCGGCGCCGCACAGCACTGCGTGGATCGCATCACCCAACGAACCCTTGTAGCCTGTCGTAGCTGCGTTTCCCATTGGCACCTACTTTGGTCTCGCAGCGGCAAAAACTCACAATCGTCACTATTTCCATGAATTGTGCCCACAAAAAATTATCGTGGGCACAATCCTCGGCTCTCCGAGCCATCAAATCCAGGCGCGCCAGATTTCGCGCTCACCTTTATGCTGGTCTCGGCATTACTTTATTTGCCATCCTGTTCTCCATGCAGTCAAAAAGTTATCAAATATCTTGCTGAATGTGGTATCCGGGCAGGGTCAAACTTTTATCTCCAATATGCTGGACTACTTTGCTGAATGATCGATAATTTCACGCGTCGCGTCGTTGCTATTGGCGTCATCGACTAACATTTTCAAGTCTCCCCGAGATATCGGGCCTGCGGCAATCCGTGCGGGCAAGAGGACGGCAATCAGGTCGGCATTGCGATGAGCGTTGATTGTTTGTGAATCAAACAGGATATTTCCCGGGTCGCCGGTCGCGGAGACCCGGATACGATAGCCGGTAGCCGGTAGCTTGAAGGAGTTCACTCCAGAGGCTGGCCAAGTTGCTTGATACGCTAGCGATGTTACAGTTGGCGCCGACAGCTGCTCTTGGGGGCGTGTGACATAGACGTCAACGGCTTGCGTATTGGCGGCAGCATTCAGGATGCGCAGGGTTGGGGCCAGCGGCGCTTTGTAATCATGTGGATCATCTACGATACGTAAGTCAATAGAATCAGATCCGCTAGTCGTGGACCTCGCGCTGGGAAACGCAGACAGCAAGTATCGATGGCCGCGATCGCCATTGATGCTACCGGCTACGCCGATATCGCCTTGTTCGGGGTGGTTGCTGCCGCGTGCAGAAAACGTGGATACACCGGCTGAAAAAGAACCTAACTTCGATACCGCAGGGTAATCTTGTTGTGTAAATGCAAAGCGTTTGCCGTTGCGGTAAATGTCAAGTGATGTCGTTGGTACCGCATTGACAAAACGGACGGCGGGTTTTGTAATCCCCAACAACTCTCCGGCATCGTTGTCGCCGCCGCACGCACCTAAGGCGCTTGCGGTGCACGCGATAATCAGGTAGCGCAATACTGTGGTGGATGGTTTCATAAGAAATGACTGCGATGGAAATCGTTCCGGTGATGATTACTTTGATTGGACGCGCCGCGCGGGAAGCGAACCGGCTGGTGTGTGTTTTGGCATCACGTGTGCTGACGATGTGTGACTGGAAACAGATTTGGGTTTCCGGTGACGGGGCGAATGAATGGTGCTTGATGTCGATGTGGCCGCGACCGGATGAGCGAGTGGGCGGGCAGGGGCGGCAAGCAACATCTCAGCAGGCCACGCAAGCATGATGGTCGTCATGAGGATGGGAATATATTTCATATGAGTTCCTTATTGATTTAATCGGTAGATGATTTCGCGGCCAAGTGGCAGCAGACGTGTGAAGTATGGCGATGCTGGGGAGTGTTTTAAAGTTTATTAAGCAAAATACAAGATGCATTAAAATGTCTAATGCTGGGTGGGGGCAGATCACTCGGCGAAGGTCAATCAAGCCGATCTGTCCGTACTGATGCCACGGGATGGCGCACAGTTTTAGGCTGCTGCGCTACACATTAACAGTACATCCGTTTTTTCAGATCGACCCGCACCCCGCCTAGACCTTGGAATCGGTGCTGTTCGACTGTAAGCATCGCCGGCAAACGAGACGTTCACGCCAACCAGCGTTGTTTCTTCACGACCTCCGGCGGGGACTGCCTCGTTACTATCGGTCATATCTGCTGGCATCAAGTTTCTGTCAGCGGCTGGATGTTGGCATCCACGGGCAATCGGATTGTTCTCGACCGACGATCTTATGCTGCATGATACTCACGCTGCTCGGCCAGCGGTGCTTCCGCCGGTTGACCATCGATCACTCCCGCGTGGTGGCGACTCCCTACCGGCCTGTTCGTGATCCAACGTCGTGCAGCACGGGAGGCAAGAAGCAATGCACCAAGTCGGCGCCGTTGATGGGAGGATCGTCGTTGTCAATATGCGCTATTGCATGTGCTTGATCTCGGGCAGCGAAGATTCAATCTCGTTATGCTCTTCCGGTTCGTTCAATTGGCCCTCCCATTTTGCGATCACCGCAGCCGCGATCGAGTTGCCAACTGCGTTGGTCGCTGATCGACCCATGTCGAGGAAGGTGTCAACACCCATGATCAACAGGAGTCCGGCCTCCGGCAGGTTGAACTGGTGGAGTGTCGCGGCGATCACGACGAGCGATGCGCGCGGCACCCCTGCCATCCCCTTCGACGTGAGCATCAGAAGCAGTAGTATCGTCAATTGTGTGGTGAGTGGCAGATGGATCCCGTATGCTTGCGTGACAAACAGCACCGCGAATGTGCAATACATCATCGTGCCATCGAGGTTGAACGAATAGCCCATCGGCAACACGAAACTCGAGATCTTGCGATTTACGCCGAAGCGGTCAAGTGCGTCGAGCAGCTTCGGGTACGATGCCTCCGAGCTCGCCGTCGCAAATGACAACAGAAATGGCTCGCGAATCAAACCGATGAGATGGAACGTGCGCTTGCCGAGAAATGCAAGGCCACTAAGCATCAGGATCCCCCAGAGCAGCGCGAGGGAGAAATAGAAGCTCCCCATGAATTTGGCGAACGTGAACAGGATGCTGAGGCCTTGCGTCGTGATGATGGACGCAAGTGCCGCAAACACGGCAACAGGTGCGAACCACATCACCGCGCTGGTGACCTTCAGCATCACTTGTGCGATATCCTCGAGCACCCCCACAAGTCGCTTACCCGAATTGCCGAGTGCCGACAGCGCGGTACCGAAGAAGATTGAGAATACGACGATCTGCAGAATCTCGTTGTTTGCCATCGCCTCTGCGATTGAGCGCGGCACAAGGTGGGTGACGAACTCCTTCAGGGTGAAGGCGCCAGTTGTTAGGTGAGTCTGCGCGTCAGGTTCAGGCAGCGGCAGGTTGATGTGACTGCCTGGTTGGAGCGCCGTGGCCATCAGCAATCCAAACAGCAGTGATGCAAACGAAGCAACAAAGAACCAGCCGAGTGCTTTCGCGCCAACCCGACCGACCGCACCCGCATCACCCATGCGCGCAATGCCAATGGTCAGCGTCGCAAACACGAGCGGCGCGATAATCATCTTGATGAGACGCAGAAACATGTCAGATAACAGTGACACGTAGCTAGCGATCGCCTTTGTGGTCTGTGGATTGGGAAAGGCGGTGTGGCAGGCGTAGCCGACAACGATGCCAAGGACCATCGCGATCGCAATGTAGGTGGTGATATTGCCATTTTGCTTCATTGGGAAATCCGCATAGCCGATGAGCGCTAGATAGCGCGACAATGGAGAAGACCCCCTCGAAATACCAACGCGAGGCGGCGGTGGAGGGTGGGTGATGGTGCGCCATTCTAACCGCCGTTTCCCGGGATTTAGTCGGCCTGAATATGCGGAAAGTTCTCAAAATGGATGTGGCACCACAATCAATTGCAAAAAGTTCTGTTCATCGGCGAGCTCGGTGTGGCTGGGGCGCTTGGGAATGTTCCGATCCCAATTTAATCGACGTGGCATTGACTTTTTGTGGAAGACATATTTATTTGTGCTGCTACGATAAAATCTACCGAAAATTTATAAACAGGGGGCAGCGCGAAATATCTCCAAATTTCGCTTTCTTTGGCGGCGACTCGAGTCCATGGCAATGGTGATTTATGCTGTCGGTGGAGCGTTTTCCGCAAAGACGAATATTTCCTGCACGCAAGCCGGTATGCCAGATCGAAAAGCGATGCTTTGTGGGGAAATGTTGATGGCTCGCGTGTTGCAAAGGGGTACTCATTGCTGATCTAGATGACAATGGCTGCGTGAGCACGTCCTCCCGATCATTTATCTCCATTGAGATTTCGGTTTGTCGGTCACGAATGAGTTGGGCTTCAAAGTTCCTCCACGCGCGCTGACAATTTTCTGATCAGCGCCCATAGCTGCGTCTGCTCATTTTCATTCAATGGCGCAAGGAGATTCCTCTGTAGTTCGAGTGCAAAGGGCGCAATTTCCGCATAAAACTGTTCGCCTTGCTGCGTGACATTCAGCGGTTTGCGGCGCTTGTCGACGGCGTCCACCTCCCGCGACACCAAGCCACGCTCGAGGAGGCGCGAGGTTGCGCGATGAACCGCCACCTGATCAAGATCGGCCTCCGTGGCGACTTCAACGGCTGTCATCGATCCGTCGCTCATCAGGATTCCCAGTACCCGCCACTCCGAGACGCTGAGCCCCCACCTTTTCCCGTATGTCTTGTTCAATGCAGCAGCGAGATGATTGGAGAGGATCGTTAAATGGTAGGGCAGATAATCGCGAAGATTGAAACGATGGGGGGCGTCTTCGTCGTTCGGCGTAGCCGTCGTGTCGGATTCTACTTTCATGGGGTCGGAGCAGTATGAGCAGGAGATGTTGACTTTACTTTCAGATGTAAGTAAGGTCCAGTTACTTTCATGTGAAAGTATACTCTCCCGCTTGCGGTAACGTGGTCTATGACTTCGCCAACTTTGACGCTGTCAGGACTTCTTGCCTGGTGCTGATCGGAGAGCGTGCACTTATCGGGGCATCGGCGGGATGCGGTTGTCGAGAGGGTGGATCGGATGAGAAATAGCTACGTAAACATTGAAGATTACCGCCGGCGGGCCCGCCGGAACCTCCCCAGGGTGCTCTTCGACTATCTCGACGGCGGTGCAAATGGCGAATCAACCCTGAGTCGCAATTGTGCAGACTACGATCGTTGGGTGTTGCGGGGGCGGGTGTTGGGTGGCGTATCCGCAGTGGATCTGGCGACCACGTTTTTTGGGGATACGCATCGACTTCCGTTGATGCTGGGTCCTATCGGTTTTGCCGGAATGATGGCGCGGCGCGGCGAGCTGGTTGCCGCCAAGGTGGCAGGTGAGTGCGGCATTGCGCAGTGCCTGTCGACCTTTTCAGTCTGTTCTGTCGAGGACGTGGCCGCCGTACGGAAAGGGCCGCTGTATTTTCAGTTGTACATGTTGCGCAACCGTGCACTGACTGAGAACCTCCTTGATCGTGCGCGGGCGGCAGGCATCAAGACCCTGATCTGGACGGTCGACACGCCCGTGACACCTCGCAGGGAGCGAGACGAGCGCAATGGATTCCGCGCCAGGCGCGTCCCGAGCGTTCGCTTGCTAGTGGATGTCCTGCGTCATCCCGCCTGGCTCGGGTGGCTGATGGCGGATGGGATTCCACGCTTGGGAACAATTAGCCGATATCCCGAACTCGGTCGGTGGGTCATGGACCAGTCCGTTGGACTGGGGCAGCAGATCGATCCCGATTCGACGTGGGAGGCAATGCGATGGTTGCGTGTCGCGTGGAGCGGGCGGCTCGTTGTTAAAGGCATAATGTCGGCCGATGATGCGCGCCGCGCGCTTGACTGCGGAGCAGATGGCTTGATGGTTTCCAATCATGGCGGTCGGCAGTTAGATCCCGCTGCATCCACGATCCGGGTTTTGCCGGAAATTGCCAGGGCCGTAGGTTCTGATGCGGACGTTGTTCTGGATGGAGGCATCCGGCGTGGCGCTGATGTGATTAAGGCGATTGCGCTCGGCGCAAGTGGCGTCGCATTAGGGCGCGCCTACGTTTATGGTTTGGCTGCGTGCGGCGCCGTCGGTGTCGCTGGCGTGATCGAATTGTTTCGATCCGAGATCGAGGCCTCGCTCATCCTGATGGGGGTCAAGAGTATCGCGGAGTTGCGTGGGCTAGGCGAGCAGGTTCTTGAGTCCGCGCGGTCTTGACAAGCGAGCTACGTTCGAGTGTGGAATGGCAGGTTGGCTATGGGTAAATTCGGTCTGCGTCAGGCGGTGGCCTTGACGCCGACTCCCGGCATGCGGATCCGGGGCGGCCAATATTTGCACGTTGAGCGCTGAACGATCTCGGTCGCCAAGTTCTTGCCATGCGCGGTACGAGCTTCGCAAGGCGGCGGGCGAGTGTGTTTGGGTGCGGCCAGCGCTCAAGCAGAGTGGCACCGCCGGATGGATCTCTGGGTAAGTGGGCTGCCAATGCGGTTGCGGAATTGAGTGACCTAGGCGGCCTTTTACCGGCATCGACGCTAAAGAGAACAGTCTCCAGTGGTGGAGGCAGATATCGACATCCATTTTGTCGGCGCCATCGGGACTTCAGACCTCCTCGCGCTTCGCTCTATCGGCGACGCCGGCCGCCCGTCTGGCGTGGTGCCCCTTGGCTCGTGGCTGTAGCGGTTGGGGGGGAATCGCTCAAGGCAATCGATTGTTTTTTTCTATGGCACCCAAACTGAGACATATCTGTCGCCGTTTGGGTGAAATCTTGCTCACAATAAATCTAACTCGTCTTGCGAGATGGGCTCGACTTTGTTGGCGCGGAGCTTAAGAAATTTTAAGGAATCCGTGAATCTTCATTGGATGGGTGTCATTGGTGCGTTTCGCATTGATAATTCGCTCAAGCATTAGGTGCTCGTGCTCGTACTTGAGGTTGCGGGCGAGCGAAATTGGCTGAGAGCATGAGGCGCTGGATGTGACGCAATCGGTCTGATTATGATCGGATCGTGCTGTCGCGGTAAGCGGGCGGAGCCGTCGTTGTTCGCGTGTGTGTGGACAAATTCCGCATGATGCAGGGTAGAGTGAGCAGCAAAGCATACCGATCAATGAGTTTTCGCGTGGGTGCCTTGCTGATTCGCTGCGCGCTATTTTTCTCGGGAATGTGGGATAGCTACCCGTGAATTGAATGTTGATGTCGCGCAGGAAACAAGGTGCGCCGTCCTTAATGCGTTGCATTGAGGGGGCATTTTGTTCATGTCCGGGCGCGTGGAAAACTAGCAAAACGGGAGTGTCCAGAGTGATGGGATTCTTGTTTGAACGATACGTAGTCCGAATTGAATGGGTGGTGCGGATGATTCTCGGATCATCATTGCTTGCCAGGTTACGAAAGAAATTTCGGCGGTGAATTTCAGGGATTGTCCGGCCGGGATTTGATTGATGTAAACGGGAGAGGTATGTGGCGCTATCGATGGCTGTTGTGCATCATTGTGGTGGCTCAGGCACTTGTAGCCTGTTCGCGGCATGTTGGCGGTGGGGCTGATGGATACGACGGGGATCGTGCGGCTTCGGCGAATGCGTTGTCGCTCTACAAGAAGGCGCTAGAGGCAGAGCCATTGCGCTATACGATGGAAAATGAGCAGTTTGCGGCGGGTGTTGAGCGGCGCTCTTATCGGCTTGTGTCTCAGTCTTGGTCTCCGAATCATCAGGTCACGCCTGCTGATTGGATACATAATGTCGATCTATATATTCCAGAGCGAGCTGCGTCGGGGCGAGCGTTGGTTGTGGTCAATAATGGAATTCGATATCCAGGGCCAGCTGATAGAATTACCCCCGATTTTTCTGGGGAGTCGCTCGCGTCGATTGCACAGAAAACCAAGGTTGTGGTGATCTCGGTGAGTGATATTCCTAATCAACGATTGACTTATTCCGGGGATGGGATACCGCGCATCGAGGACGAAAGTGTTGCTCGGAGTTGGCGGCTGTTTATGGAGGCGTCGGGTCAGCGTGCGGTTTCGCCAATCGAACTTCCTATGGCAGGGGCGGTATCGCGGGCGATGTCACTCGCGCAGCGAGAATTGCCGACATTGGGATTGGCTCATTTCGCTGTGTCTGGGTTGTCCAAGCGTGCCTGGGCGACATGGCTGGTCGCTGCGGAAGATTCGCGTGTGGACGCAATCGTTCCGTTTGCCATGGATCTGCTCGACATGCAATCGGCGTTGCAACACATTTATCAATCCTATGGCCATCATTGGCCCATTGCATTTGCGCCCTATTATCGTGATCGGATCCATGAGCACTTGGGCAAACCTGAGTTTGATCAACTCGCGAGAATTATCGATCCTCTTCAATACTTTTCAGGATTGATGTCGCATAAGCGCAAGGTGACAGAGTACATTATCAACGCAAGCGGCGACGATTTTTTTGTGCCAGATGGTGCTACCCTTTATCTCGACAAGTTGTCGGGTAGTCCGGCTCTGCGCATGGTGCCAAATGTATCTCATGCGGGCGTACGAGTGCCGGCCGTCGAAGCACTTTCTGCATTTGTGATGCGTTATCGGAGCGAGAAGCCGATGCCTGTCTTGCGAGCGACCCTGGATCAACGGGATGTGGAAATTAATCTATCGCTCGACGAGACGCCGCAGCAATTAAAGCTTTGGGCTGCAACGAATGGCAATGCTCGTGATTTCCGGTATGCCTGTGGCGTGCGTTATACGCCGACGTCGCTCAGACTCCCGAAGGGGAGCGGCCCTGTATCAGTCAAGGTTCCTGTTGCAATCCCTCCGCTGGGATGGAGTGCCTACTTCGTAGAGGCAACAATGAATGATGGGGTGGTTGTCACCAGTCCGGCGTACGTGTTGGGCAAGCAAGAATATCCAACGGATGCTCCGCCAGTCTCTGGTCCAGCGTGCCGAACGCTGCCGGATTCAGGGCAAGGAGATGAAAAGTAAGGTCGCTTTTGAAGCGGGTGCTCATGGTTTATGGCGATCCTAAAATCCGTGATATTTGTTGCGAGCGGTCGAATCATCGTTTATGTGCACTGGCTGATTCTCTTGTTGGTGGCCTCAGTTTATGTCGCGTTTGATGGGCGGATGGTGACACGGGCTGATTATGGTGTCTGGATGAGCATCCATCTTTGGGGTGGATTGCTCGTGATGTTGTTGATTGCCTCGCGGTTGATTTTAATGGTGCGATCAAATGCATTAACTGGGCGCTGGAGTCGTCGGGATAAGTTAATATTCTTTGTGTTGTATGCGTCTGTTTTATTTCAGCTGGCGCTGGAGGTTGTGATGGTTAATTGTGCGGGCCGCCCGATTTTCTTGGAAGGCTTGAATTGGTCCTTTTTTATTGTAGAGCCTCATCCGGATTGGTGTTGGGTCGCCAATTGCCTGCATAAATTTATCGGTTCGATGCTGTGTTTGCTTGGTATTTTATGGGTGGCTGCGGATTGGTGGAAATATTTTATGTCCAAGGAATTGGAGCGTCGATGAAGTGGCGCGAGAAATTAATTGCGCTGGGCACGAGCTGAATACGTATTATGCTCTTTGGGTTCGCTTCGAGTATGGGCGCTCGAGGCAAGAGGTTTATGGGAATGCATATTATGTGGACATGGAATCAACCGGTGCGATTGATGTTGCTGGACGACCATGCAGTGGTAAGACAAGGGCTTGTCGCTTATTTGGCGCAATGCCCTACCGTTCGAGTAGTCGGTGAGTGTGCCACAGGGCGTGAACTGCTGATTCAGTTGGGAAGAACTGAAGTAGATTTGCTGTTGGTCGATTATTCTCTGCAGCATCGGGATGCTGATGGATTGAATTTGATCAGGATGTTGAGGATTCGCTATCCACATATCAAAATTCTAGTGGTCACAGCACACGAGAGCCCGTTGACAGCCAAAATGGCGTTGCGTGCAGGCGCGAATGGATTTGTCGGGAAAAGTCAAGATTTGAGTGATTTGGCGAATGCAATTCATTGCGTGATGCGTGGTGAAGATTATGTGCCAACGGGCATGTCAAATTTAAAAATGTTTGACGACGATGGTGATGCAAGTGACAGCATCAGGATCGAGCCGTTGGGAGATCATCTGCAGAGTTGTAAGTTGACTGCTCGCGAGGTGGAAGTCATTCGCTGCTGCTTGGAAGGGTATTCGGTGACGCAAATCGCAGAGAAATTCTGTCGAAGCGTGAAGACCGTTAGTGGTCAAAAGCAGCGTGCGTTTCGAAAACTGGGTATCGCGAACGATCATGAGCTGTTCCAGGTCAGTCGCATTATGTAATGACCATGGATAAGCGTATTGGGCTCGCCATAATATTTCTCTTCGGTGCCATACCCGCGTGGTCAATGGATGTGGGGCGGGAATTGTTTGATGCTCAGGAACTGGCGTGGATTCGGGCACATCCTGTCATCCGCTTCGCGGTCGATCCGGCTTGGAGACCTGTTGAGTTTATCGAGAACGGCGTGCCCCAAGGATTAAGCATCGATTACCTTCGGGATGTCGCGACGACGACGGGGATGCGCCTTGAATTGGTAAAAACGGCCAGTTGGGCCGAGTCGGTAAATGCTTTTAATTCGGGTAAGGTCGATATCCTACCGGGTGCGTTTCAAGAACTGCCGGGAGAAAGTTTGGATTCGCCGCTTTATTCGAGAACTTACTATTCCGGCAGCTCACTAATCGTTGCCCGGAGCATGTTTCCGATTGTATTCGATGCTAGGCGGCTCGCCGGACGCACCATTGCGGTCGAACAATCAGGAAAATACGAAAGCTGGTTCCGGCATCGCTACCCTGACGTGCATCTGGTTAGTGTTCCAAGTGAGGCGGACGCTACGGCCGCCGCCGCGCGTGGACAAGTAGATGCTGCTATTGTGACCGATGCGATCGCATACCCATTGCTTCGTGGGCGCTACGAGAACGTGTTGCATATTGCCGGAACATTGCCGGATGCGCCAGCGATGCTGCGTATGGCGGTGCATTCGCAGGATGCCCTGTTGGTTTCCATCGTCAACAAGTCGCTTGCCAATATCGATGACATCGAGGCCGAGAAGATCAGCGATCGTTGGCTCAATCAGGCCGACTATGTGCGGCCCTCTTTTGAGGCACTGTTTAGATACTTTGGCATACCAATTTTCTTGGCCATCGGGCTGATCATTGCCTTAGTGATAGCCATATATCATGCGCGGCGTGCACGCCAGGTCGCACTTGCAAGTGAGCGTCAAAAAAATCTCTTCTTGGCAACCATAAGTCATGAGATCCGAACACCTATCCATGCGATTCTTGCTGCGGTCGAGTTGCTAAAGCAAGGTATGCTGCAAAAGCAGGAGCGGCGTTTGATCGACGTCGCTAGTAGTGCAGCGGAGTCGCTTTTTAAATTGCTTAACGACCTATTGGATTACACTCGGCTGCAAGCGCGAGCGGTTCAATTGGAGTGCATCGCGTCTCATGGCGATCTGGTCGCGCGCGAAGCCATTGATTTGGTTGAGGCGTCCGCGCGCGAAAAGCAGCTGGATTTGCTTTTGCATTTACCAGAGGGCGGAATGCCGACAATGATGTTCGACCCGACACGCGTGAGGCAGGTGTTGCTGAACTTGCTATCCAACGCAATCAAGTTTACCGGTCGGGGAGCGGTCGAATTAAGTGTAAACTGGTACGCCGATATGCGCGGAGCATGGCTCGTTTTCACTGTTCAGGATACCGGTATCGGTATTCCGGATTCGGCCAAGAAAAAATTGTTCGAAGTGTTCTCGCAAGGCGAGATGTCTGTGACAAGGCGATTTGGCGGAACAGGACTTGGTTTGGCGATTTGTCGTGAGTTGATCGATGCCATGGGTGGGCACATCAAACTAGAAAGCGTGTTGGATGTGGGAACCGTCGTGCGTGTCGATATCCCCGTGTTGATTGTTGCGCAGGAGACCGTTATCGGAAATCCTTTGTCAAATCGCGAATCTGTTGTGCCGCTGAGTGCACATCACCATACGCCGCCAATCCTGATCGTCGAGGATCACGCATCGAGTCGAGTTGTCCTTGAGGCACAGATTCAGCAACTTGGGTTGATCGGCATAGCGGTCGAGGAGGGGCGCACGGCGATCACGACGTTTTCGGCAGGCACGTTCTCTGCGGTCTTGCTTGACTGCCAACTTCCCGATATGGACGGATATGCTGTTGCTCGTCAATTGCGGAAAATTGAGCAAACGCGCGAGCAGCCGCGGACGCCGATTTTGGCGATTTCAGCCAGCATCGATAGTGAGCATTCCGAGCGATGCAGAAGCAGTGGGATGGATGCGGTGTTACATAAACCGATTCGCCTTAGCGAATTGCGTGAGGCGCTGGGTCAGTGGTTGGATCATTCCACAAACCTGAACGACGACGGCGAAATGGTTATCCCGACCAGTGAGCGGGGGTGGCGAATAGCGTGTGTTAATTCCGTCCGAGAAGACATACTCGCTGCACGTAATGCGCTGAGCAAAGAGGCGTGGGAACGGCTCGCCTATCATGCGCATCGTATTCAAGGCGCTGCTCGAATGATTGGGGATTCCGTGAGTGCAGCGCAAGCGGCGCAGATCGAGCTGGTTTGTAGCTCGCGAAAAAAGAAGGATTCTCAGCAAATCGCCCAACAGCTTGCCGGGCTTGACCGCGCGATTGCCGATTGGGTCCCGAACGGCGACGATGTGACCGAGCATTCAGTGTGAGTGGAGACTGATTATTACTACGATTTATCATATGCGTGTTTTTGCGCACGTAGCGGAGATGGCCAGTTTCCGAGAAGCCGGCCGCATTCTCGGAATGTCGCCGACTCGAGTTTCGCGTGCTATTTCGCAGCTTGAGGCATGCCTGAATGTTCGGCTCGCGATACGCTCAACACGTCGCGTGCAACTGACGCCAGCCGGTGAGCGCTATCTGCGGCGTTGTCAGCAAATCCTCACGGCGATCCGGAATGCTGAGGCGGAGGTGCGCCGCGGCAATCCAGATTTGCGAGTGGGGTGTCCGGTGGGGTTCGGGCGACATCTTCTTATGCCAGCTGTTGCCCGCATCCGAAATTGGTCGCCCACCGTTATCGAATTGAGTATGCACCCCTTTCAGACGGAGATGTCCGTCGAAGGTGACTTTCCGCTTGACATGTTAATTACCGTTCGCCCGTCGACACGGAGGCTGTCATTAGCGATCGGTACTGAGTGGGAGACAAGGTTGATTGGTGAAATACCGCTTGTGATGTGTGCAGCGCCCGATTATCTTGCACAACACGGAATACCAACGCGCATCTCCGAGCTTGAACGCCATCGGTGTCTGGGGTTGTCGCTGCCGGAGGTTACGAATGCCAGATGTGAGGAGGGAGATGACGCGGAGCGTATCCGCGGACATATGCACATTAACGATGAAGACGCGGTGGCGGATGGCGTTCGGGCGCAAATGGGTATCGGTATCGTGCCATTGTATTGTGTCAGTCAGGATTGTCGGACTGGGAGTCTCGTTCGACTTATGCCGGAATATGCCATGCCTTCGTGGATTGTCGAAGTGCACCTGGCGCCGATCAGCTTGCGAGATCCCACTATTCGAATGTGGGTCGATCTGCTTTGTGAAGACCTCAAGTCACAACTGGTGCAGGATAGCGCATGTCAGTAGAGGGGCGACGTCATCGGAATATCCAGGTTCGTTGCAGCATTGATCAGTTTGATTTCTCGCCTTTATCAAATCTTGCTGGAGGCTAACCATGTCGAAGCAAACCCGACCGCGAGTGGTCACCGCACAAACTATCATGGATGCACTGAATGATAAGCCTGGATCAGAGGCTTTTCGACTTGCAGCGATGCTGGGAATTTCCACGGTTCAGGCAAACGAGTGGTTGGCCACGCTCGTAATGCAAGGGCGTGTCGACAAGCGCCATCGACAGGCGGATGCATCAGGGCGGATTCGTACACGCTATTATGCGCGTGCTGAACGAATTCGCCCTTTGGATCTACGTGTGACAGCATGTGCACCATCTATGCTGGCGGCAATGGTCCGCGGTAAGCCTTATGGAATGAAAGACTTGATAGATCTGACTGGGTTTACAAAAGGTCGTGGTGAGGCGGTTATTTCTAACCTTGTTGCCAACGGCTATTTGAAGGCAGTGCCAAAGAAAAATCAACCCATGCCGCGTTTTACCTATTATCTAGCCGATCCTAAATCAGAGTCGGCCCCATCGTCGGAGGGGTTAACTAAGCTGCAAGTTATCGGCGGACCGGAGTTTGACTCGGAGTACAGTCGAATGCTATTGAAGCACCGGGATCTATGCAATGCGTATCGATATCGAGGTTGACGGGTAAGTGCGTCCTTATCGGAACATCGATAGCACGTCTTTTTACGTCAAGGTTGCTGTGCCGCAACTCTAGGATGTCTCATAGCCGTTTCCCTGAGGTGCGTTATGGACGCGTTCGCGACTGCGGGGCGTGTTGGGGTATCAGTTTCGTAAACAGGCCGCGATGCTCTGCTCACTTTTCCCCAACGCTGGCTCAAGCCATGCGGGCGGTCCACAATCTCAAGTGTTAGCCGTGGACTTCATCATGGCAAGCAATCTTCGGCCGAACGGCATGGCTATTTGCTAGGCGTAGTTCGACGCTTCGCGGAATTACGCCGCCGCGCTGCTTTGTCGCGGGGGTGCCGGGAGAGGGGGGCGTGTGGGTCGCTCTCGTCACGTCATGGCGAGATACGTTGATGGTAAATGGATTACCATGCCGGGACGTTTGAGTTGAATCGAAATAATATATCGAGACAATTCTCGTTGAATTGTGTGCTGTATTCCGACAAACTGAAGATCCGTGGTGACCGAAGCTTGTCGTCACGGAGTGCCTGGACGGCACTTGGGGAGCTCTTTTGGCCGCATACGCGGCCTTTTTTTTAGCCGTATCAGTGAGGTTGGTCGGGTTTGTATTTAAATTAATGCCATATGAATGGTGAGGGTCAATCTAATGCGGCGTAATTATGATGGTCGGTCAATCTGGTATTCCTTATGTTCTTTGTGGTGCGCGAGGCGTCTGCGTCATCTCCAGACGGTGTTGCAAGTAAGTGTGAAAATACATGATGATACGGTGGTTATTGGGCGGGCCGGCCGTCGTTTGATGTTAGAAAATGGGTGGGTTCGCACAAGTTGGATTTCCCTATCTATTTGTATGTGATGTTAATCGGTTTGCGCGCCTGATTAAATGCCACGGAACGGTTAGCATATGTCGAGAGTTCGGGTGGATTGGTTGAGTGCATAAATGTGTGTCTGCCCGACTGGCGAGACGTAAAGATATAACATGGTTGAGTGCCATGTATCGCCGCGATATCAATGGGCGTCGGGAATGAGTTTGTAAAAAAGCGCGGGCGGTGCGATGGTCGACGGCGGTAAAGGGCAAATTGAGGGGTTATGTAGCACGTTTGGGATATGGGGGGCGTCGGATCGCAGCCGGTGACGATGTGTAAGGGCGGTTTGGATGATTTACCCTTTCCGAGCATCTCTGCTCGAGGCGAAAGATGCGCATATCGGTATGGTTAGCATCTTGGTGAACATGGAGGTTGGGAATGGTCGCTACGAATCATATGGAAATTGCAGTCGGTCAGGAGAGTTCCAAACATCCCAGTTTCGAGTGTGCGGAATGGAGTGATTGGCAATGGCAACAACGAAATGCAATCCGCGATGAAGCGTCGTTGCGCGAGGCTTGCGGTGGCTGGTCGAATGAACTGAGCTCGCACATTCGATCCCATCTGAATGGCCGCAAGCTGCAGATCACACCATATTACTTGCGCTTGATTCTGGATTCACTTGATGATGGTGAAATCACCATGAATCCGCTTTGGCGACAGGTCGTTCCTTTTTGGGGGGAGGGGGAAACGGTAGGGGGGTACGACGGTGAATCGGAGAATTGGGAGCTGTCGCATGAAATGAAGACGCCAATCTGTCAACACAAGTACGACAATCGCGTTATTCTGCGTATGCTCAACACCTGCCATTCGTACTGTCAGTTCTGTTTCGAGGCGCTTAGGACACTCGAAGTCAACAGTGAAAAAAAGAAGGCCAGCCGGGATATTTTCGGTGAAAGTTTAGCCTACATCAAGCAGAATCCGTCGATCGAAGAAGTTATTCTGAGCGGTGGTGATCCACTGATGCTGTCCGATTCCAGGCTAGAGGAACATCTCGCCGACTTGCGTAGTATCGAGCGTGATCTCCTCATCCGGATTCATTCCAGGTCACTTACCTTCAATCCCTACCGGGTCACTGATGAGCTTGTCTCCATGCTTGAGCGGCATCGGGTGCATGCATTTGGAATTCATGTCTGCCATCCGAATGAGCTTAGCAACGTTTTCACGAAGGCATTGAAGCGAATTCAATCAGTAGTACCAATTGTTTTCGCAAACACGCCATTCCTTCGTGGCATCAACGATGATGAGAAAACGCTGCATCGGCTTTTCATCGAGCTGTATCGTTGCGGCGTCAAGCCGTACTATTTGTATCACTTTATGCCATTCTCTCCCGGCGAATCGGTCTATAAGGCATCGATTCGCGACGCCATTGGTATCATGAAGAAATTAAAGCGTCGCGTTTCCAATATCGCGCTGCCCGAGTACGTGTTGCCCCATGCGAGAGGAAAATTTACTGTACCCCTATTCGAAAATGATGACGATATCCCTCGGTTCGTTGAATCCGGGGATCAACATATCTACCGATTCGTCAACTGGCTGGGTGAGACGTGCGACTGGGTCGATGGTTGATCCGATGAAGAGGAGCGTAATGATGTCTCATCCAAGTGAATACGTGCGACAAGAAGCGGTTCTATTTGTGCAGATCGAGGGTGCTCTGCTATCAGTGAGCGATTATCAGGATGCTCACTTTGAGGCGGCCCGGAAGATGGGGCTTGCGTGTCTGAGCGCGATTGTCCGTCGAAACGGTGCGGTAGACGAGAGGGGTTCACGGCGCGACAGTGTGTGGGATCTTGATTCACTTTCAGTTCAGTCATTGCTGCGCCTGCTCGAGCGGCTTGACGCGCAATACGACATAATGGCGGTCTTTTGTCATGCCGGCCAAGCGTCCGCTTGTGGCGAGATCGGCGCGATAGTCGCCGAGGTTTGTCGGATAACGGGTAGAGTCCATTCGACGACTGCGGCCATTGAGATGTGCAACAACAAGTTCCTAATGCGAGCAGCACTGCAGCGGAACGGGATTCGTTCGGTCCGATATGACATATGTAATTCTGTAGGCAGATTGCGGGCGGCGGCTGAGGCCATTGGTTATCCGGTGATTGCCAAGCCGCCTTGCGGCGCAGGATCGGCTTTTGTTGCAAAATGCCGGAGTTGGAGTGAATTGCGCGATCACTACGAGCTCTTCGTCGAACAGTATGCTGAATCTGCTGTCTCCGATTATTTCGGTATGCCGCGCGAGATTCACATCAATGGGCGCGCGATTTCGTATATGCCGGGTAGGAGTGTTCTCCTTGAGCAATATATCGAAGGAATTGAGGGTAGCGTCGAGTGTGTTGTTCTTGATGAGCAAGTTTATCCGGTATTGATTAACGAGAAGTTGATCCTGACCGAGAAGCGCGGCACGATACTGGAGAACCTGCTTATTTCCCCGCCTGTTTCGTTTGGTACGCGAGAGGGTAATGCGATTAAGCAGTATGCAATCGAGTGCCTCGAAGCGATTGGTTTGCGAAATGCGATCGTGCATCTTGAGTTTCGCTTATCGAATGATGGCCCGATCGTCGTCGAGATCAACCCCCGACTTGGTGGACTCTATGTAAATTCGGCACTCAAGGACATCGCGGGCCTAGACCCATACGAACTCTACATGATGATACAGACGCGCGCGTCCGGTTTGCACGAGTGCTTGCGAAACGGATGCTTGCGTGCGGCACAAGGGCGACAACATTACTCGATGTTCGCCTTATTTCCTGAGCGGAGTGGGCAATTCAACGGGATCAACGGACTCGATCTCGCCGCTTCTGACCCTGCGATCATCGAATACAAGATTGGATGTCCAGTGGGGAGTCATGTCCACGCAGAAACCGAGGAAAACTACTTGCTGAAGGGGTGGGCGGCCGTGCGTGGACGCGAACACGCGATTAGTCTTTACGAGCGGATTGTGCGCGATTTGAAACCGGAAATTGTTTCCTGAAAATTCGCCTTGATCTTACCTTTGGAGGCACCCATGTCCATCGATGTCGTCATCGACGATCTGAATCAACGCAACTATTGCCATACACTGTGCTTTCGCGACATGATCCGACGCGATGTCGATGAGGAAATATTGTTCAAGCGTCACTGGGATCGTTTGGTGGCCGATGAGAACTATAAGAACTATACGCGACGCGAGCGACGATTCCTGCAGTATCGTTTGATGCCGAGTCGTTCGCTTGAGATCGATCGGAATACGGATTTCGAGCCCGCGGCCACATACGACGTGGATTATACGCGCGGCATTAATCGATTGACCTATGCAGAAAACTCTTTCATCGACAGCGCGATTTTCCGTCAGATTCTGGAGACGGACATTAGCATTCTCCGTGAGCGGTTGGTTCCAGAGCATGAGTATAGGATCCAGGTTCATCTGTTCCGGATCATTGCTGAGCATGGCGTCGTTAGTCCGACGACTTCAGGGATCCACCAGGATGGGGGAGACTGGGTGTTTATGCATTTCGTCGACAGCTGCAACATTCAGCCGGTGGTGTCGGAAGTCCACATATCAAAGGAGTCCGCAGTACCGTTACACGCTCAGCCGTTGCAGCACTTCCTTGACACTGTGATCGTGAATGATGCGCTGCTCTACCACAGCGCCAATGCTGTTCAGCAGGTGAACCCGTTAAAACGCGCGTTCCGGGACATGCTTTTGATTTGCTTTTCTTCAGCGAGTTGACTTCGTCATGAATTCCGAGTTGCGTCTGGAAAAACGGACATCATATTCGCTGGCGCCGTTGTACGTCTGGCTTGCGTTCAAGACCATCTCCGATACCAGTTCGATGATGATTAGTATCGTGCTGGCGACGTATGCGCTTGATATTAGTGGCAGCACAGTGCTGCTCGGATTGGCGATGGCATTGCGACTGCTAGGTTCAGTCGCGGGTGCAGCCGCAGTGCCGCGGCTAAGTCGGTTTTCGCGCCGTACCCTCATCTTTTCGGCGGAGGTTGGTAGTGCGCTTGCGATTGGCATGTTGGTCTTTTCATCGCGTGCGGCCGATACGGTACTCGTATATGTCGTGCCGTTCTTGATTGGTGTATTTCAGGGCATATACCGAGTTTCCATCATGTCTGACGTTCCGGAAATGGTCGGGCGGGAGGGGCGGCATCGTTTCAACGCGATCCTATGTGCAACGGATGGTGTATCGGTGGTAGGCGGTAGTCTGATGGCATCGGTCGTCACGCACTATCTAGTCTATAAGGACGTGTTCCTGATTGATTCAGTCACGTTCGCGATCTCCGCGGTTTCGTTTCTGGTTATAGTGGGTGGAATGCCAAACCAGCAATGTACGTCTGGGGTAACGCTGACTTCCACCACTAACGTTCCGTCGGGCGTAGGGCCTTATCTACCGGCTACAGTGTTACTCGTGATCGGCGCGCGCTTCGTCGAGGCGTTTGGCTCCAGTGTGCACAACGTCGGTTTCCCGATCAGGTCGCAGTTGTTCGACGCTTACCATCCCGTAATTCTCTACGGTTGGTTGATGGCCGTATGGGGCGCCGGACGCCTTGTCTCCACACCGGTGACGCCGCGTTTGCTCAAGCGGCTCGAATGGCGCCGTCAGCCGCTTGAACCATACTTTATTGGGGCACTGATTCTGACATTTGTCTGTTTTCTCTGCGTCTTCGTGGTACGCACTGTGCCCGGTATGTTGGCCTTCGCCTTTTGGGCGGGCGCTTTCGATGCCGCAACAGAGACGATCTACTATTCATTCTTGCAATTGACTCCGGCGACGATGCGTGATCATGTGATCGGAATATCTTATGCTGCGGAGCGCACCGCGTTAGGATTGGGTATGTTGTTAGTCGGGTTCGCATTCTCTCGGTTGACAACGGATGTCGTCGCGCTGTTGTTCTATAGTGGATCTATCGCACTAGCCAGTCTGATATTGATCGCGGTAGGAGTGAGGCGGGTATTCAATTGAGTTCGAGCCTGACGCATTTCCAGCGAATAGGGTAGGCGGCCATATCAGATCGTCGCTACCGGAGTAACATCATGTTGGCAACTTACTTGTTCCCTACGGCGATAGCAAGAGTTCCGAGAATAGCGCGGTGGTGCGCTTCTGGAGCGCTTCCCGCAGGTTCTAAATCTAAATGAATGCGGCTGCGCTGAGGTCACTGCCTGCCGGCAGAGCGGCGGAACATGTATTCGGGTTGAAGTTGAACGTCGACTGGGCCTGTCAGTCATTTTGTGTTCAAGGCATATCATGCTCCGAAGGAGGATGTATGCCTCGCTAACCGAAAGTCAAACCGATAGACCTGCCGGCCATTCCTGTCGAGTTGCTTGAGCAATTCGGCAGCGGCCCGATGGCGGCTGACGCGATCTATACCGCAACGCTGGCCTTCGAGAACGCGCTGATCGAGCAGGCGCTGGGCGTCGTCGAGATGAGCGATTGTCTGGGCTACCCGCTCGGTGCGGACAAACCAATCGCCATGACCAACCAGCGCAATGGCACGGGAGCCAAGACCGTTCCGACGACGGCCCGATCCGTTTCGAGGTACCTCGCAACCACGACGCAGTTTCGAACCATTGCTGATTCCCGGGCGCGAACAACGCTAGGCTGCAGGAGATCCCCCGACCCTCGAGCCATACTATCTGAAGCCGTGGAGCTAGCACTAAGATAGCGCTAAAGCGAGGGCAAAAAAGGGATCGAACATAGGCGATTGGCCGGGCCCGACGGGACCCAACAGATGTGATGAGCATGCGAAATGCTGCGTCGCACAATTTCGGGCCTCATGCTAGAGTATTGGCCGAGATACTGATCGGAATCAGCATGAAGAAGGGCAAATCGACACAGGCGCCACACGATGCGGTCTTCAAACAGCTGCTCACGCAGCCAGACACCGCGCGGGATTTTCTGGAACTCCATTTGCCGGCGCCGTTGCTTGCCTGTTGTGACCTGGCGAGCATCCGGCTGGAGTCGGGTAGTTTCGTGGAAGAGGATTTGCGTGCTTATTACTCGGATGTCCTTTGGTCGTTAAAGACATCGCGAGGCGATGGCTATGTGTACGCCTTGATCGAGCATCAGAGCAGTCCGGACCGGCATATGGCATTTCGGTTGATGCGATACGCGGTGGCGGCGATGCAACGGCATTTGGACGTTGGACATGATCGACAGCCGCTGGTGATCCCGATGTTGTTCTATCACGGGCAAATAAGTCCGTACCCTTATTCAATGTGCTGGGTGGACGAATTCAGTGAGCCGGAGGTCGCCCGAGAACTGTACGGCGGGGCGTTTCCGTTGGTGGATGTGACGGCAATGGCCGATGACGAGATCATGACGCATCGTCGAATGGCAATGCTGGAGCTGCTGCAAAAGCATATCCGTCGGCGGGATTTGGCGGAACTAGTGGAGCAGTTGGCGATATTGCTGGCGGCTGGATATACTGGTGGGGAGCAGTTGTCGTCCCTGCTGAACTACATGATGCAAGCAGGTGATACGTTAGATCCAGAGGGCTTTATGCGGGAGCTTGCGCAACGAGTGCCGCAACATGAGGGGATATTGATGACGATAGCGCAGAAGCTGGAGCAGAAGGGACGTCAGGAAGGACGTCAGGAGGCGACGGTTGAGATCGCGAGGGCGATGTTGGCCACTGGGCTGGATCGAGCGGCGGTCATGCGTGTTACCGGACTGTCGGAAGGTGAGATACTTAGTCTCACTCATTAAATTCTTTGTCACGAACGTCATATTTTAATGGCGCGTTTGCGACAATGGCGCAGCTTGTGTTGAGGGAAACACTGGTGATGTTATTCCAATAGCGTCCACCACCATGCGATTGACGAAATGCCCGTGGGCGTGATGGAGGGCATGGTCGCATGGCTCCGGATACGTGTATGTCACGCGAATGCAGGAGAGCATCAATCATATTCGGAAATACGGCGTTGATGCTGATTTCCTTGACACGTGCCAGGCGCCACTACGGATCGTGCTCGAGCCAGGTGCGCTTTGGGCGGCCGGTGAGCCGGCACGGTATGGCGGCCGCCGGCGCACTGCCGGCGGATGCGTGACGACGAGTGCATGCCGATGGAGCAGCTGGATGACGGTGTCGGTCGCCTGCAGCCACAGCTCTTTGTGGACCAGCGCGTACGGTGCCGAGCAGCGAGCGTGACGCCGGGGGCGCGTGCCGGCCTGCTGTATGATCCACTCGCGCAGCGGCACGAACGATTTCTTGATGTATTCGGCGCCCGCCACAACGAGGCGTAGGGGCGCAGGGCGGCGGAGTCGTAGTGGCTGGCTCGGATGATCACGCACTTCGCGTTGTCGAAGACGACCCGGGCGGGGGCACACCGCCAAACCATTCGAAGGCGCGTTGGCGACAGCCCAGCCACGTCTCGACGGTCTGGCCCGGAACAATCTCGGCGTTCTGATGGCGCGACCAGCAAAGCGTCATCACAAAGATCCAACGTCGGCCCGGCGCCGAAGTCGACCTGCACGGCATCGGTCGCCTCGAAGGCCAGGATCGTCGTTCTTTTCGCGTGGATATCTGCAGGAAGCCGCATTGGGCATTTACGGCGCAATCAAGATTCCCCTATTCGCGAAATAGCGATCGAACGTACTGCGCCTCATCGATACATACTCTTGCGTATCCCGTGCAAAACCCGACGGATTATGAAATACCCAATCGTCGGTCCCCGGATCGATGCCAAGCACAAGGACGAGATGTCCACCGCGGCTGGGCGGCTCAAATCCTGCCTCCCGGATGCCTGGATGAACCGACGCCATGAGCATATGTCCTTCACGCAAACTGGGCTCGAGCGCGGTCGAGTCCATCTGTTCGACGACACGGCTTTGAATTTGAAAGCGATCACCGATCCAGCTTACGAATGGCCGGTAGATCAGGCGCTTACCTTTGTCGCCCAGCTCGGGTTGATAGACGCCGAAGGTTATGGCCTCATGCACGAGTTCCAACAGCGGGATCACTCGGTGGGTGCGATGTGCCAGCAACATCTTCAAGCATGCGATGCCGCAAATGTGCGGGCACCATTGTGCATATTCGCTCGGGCTGCTGGCGCCAGAGTTGCGCCAGAGCGGATCGTCCTCGGCGCGCAGCTCGCGTGACAGAAAGCGGGAGATCAGAGTCCTGGATTCCCATTGAGAAAAATACGGTACGTCGATCATGTGTTATCCCATAAGCAGAAGTGCAACACCTACTGCGGCCACTACACCGAAAGCAAGTTGCCCGCGGAGTTTGCCTTCACCGAAGAGAACGGACGAAACACCCAGCAGCAATGGAACACGAAGGGAAATCGCCAAGTAGCCGAATGCGACAGGTAGGACCGTCTGCAATGAAAAATTGAAGAATAGCTCAGGTAGTGCCCATATCGCGCCGACGAACAGGAGCGGCCGGACGCGAATGCCGAACAGCTTGCGGCGAACTAACCACGCGGCCAGGACATTTCCGATTCCAGTCCAGAAGAGATAGGGAAGCCACCCTGTTCGGGGGATGCCAACCTTGTCGCAAAGGGCAAAACCCACGATGATTACAATCATCCACGCAAACCGCCGTTTGTCCGCCGCTTGCATCGAAGTGAGATGACCGAACAGGGCAAAACCAACCCCGGCCGCAAACAGCATTGCGATGGCGGCGACACCACCCAGCGTGAGGCGTGTTCCGAATGCCCCCCATTCGACTACCGCGATGAATCCGACCGCGATTGGGAACGTATAGGTCGTTGCCGATAGACTCCGCCCAATCAGGCGCTGCTGCATGGCCATTAGTACCGCGAGCAATGCGCCCTTGACCAGACCGGCACCTATGCCGACGAGATCTGGCTGGCTGGCTGGGGCGTGGCCGACTGCTGTCAGCGCCGACCACACCGTGACGCAACTTACGACCGTGCCCAAGCCTACGCAAAGTGCAGTGGCATCCGGATCGATGTCGTTAGCGACCCGCCTGAACAGCAGGGTCCGTACGGTGACGAGCACCAGGATTGCCAGAAAAAATTCTGCCTGCACCGAGCTCAAGGTCGTGGCCCTCAATCATGGATCTGTTGTTCGATACGCCAAGTGCCGAATCGAGATGTACGTCGATGGAATCGATGACGGCGATTCCACCATGGAAGCTGAAGTCAGGGAGGATGAGCGGAATCTCCGTGCATCCCAGAATGACCGCCTCGACACCGGAAAGCGCAAATTGTTTAACGACGCCCATGAAGATATCGCGCGATACCTGGGAAAAGATTCCGTGGCACAGCTCTTGGTAAATGATGTTGTGGATCACGGCGCGATCGCTTGTTTCAGGTATCACCACTTCGACCCCGGATAATTCGAGTCGCTCGCGATAGAACTCACGCTCCATCACGTACCGGGTTCCCAACAACCCGACGCGCCTGTAGCCGCGATCCAGAACGTGCGATCGGGTTGCGTCGATGATATTGACGATGTCCAGATCGAAACTGTTTTGAAGCCGGTCGCAGGTATTGCTCGTCGTGTTCGAGCAAATCATCAGCTTTCGTACCCCTGCATGCTGAATGATGTCTGCCGCGCGGGCGAGAATGGCGTACTCGCCGTCGGCATCGTTAGCCTGCTGCCGCGCGAGGATCTCTTCGAAATTCAGGCTTACCATGACGAGATCAGCGGAAACATGCGCGCCCCCTGCTCGCTGTGCCCGCATGTTCAGCCGACGATAGTATTCCATCGTCGATACCCAGCTTACTCCGCCTATCAGGCCGATTCGTTCCATGTACGCCTCCGGGTCAGTCGATTTGATAGTCGATGAAGCTTTTCCGCTGCTTCTCCGACAGGAAATTGTTACGGAACTGCAGGATTGCTTCGCCGAGGGTGATATCCGACGCCGCGAGCATCTTTGGGAAGAGGCTGTTGCGCATGAGGCCGGGGATTGGATTAGCCTCGAGGAAGAAGACCGAGTCATCCGGAGAAACAATAAAATCGAATCGACACATGTTTCTGAAGCCGACGGATCGAAATATGTCGACTGATATGTTTTTCAGCATGCGGATGATCGTCGATTCGTCCGTTACGACGATCTCGTTCGCTTTTCCTGTGCGATGTTTTTGTTCGTGGCCGAAGAACGCTCCATCTGTTTCGATACGGACGGCTGGCAATGCGATAATCGATTCGCCCTTCTGGATGCATCCGACCGAATACTCTGTGCCCGGAATATACTGTTGAATCAAGGCATGTGCATCGTATTCGAATATTTGCTCAAGATTAGTTTTGATCAACGAAATCGATTCGGAATCGACAAGATAGCGATGCGTGAATAACGATGCACCCAGGGAGTTGGGCTTGACGACGATTGCTCCAGAAAATCGATCAACGATGCGGACGCCGGATTCCGAGAGATGGCGCTCATGCATCAGGAGCGTGTCCGGTATGCGTACCTCCGGATGGGTGCTGGCCACAAATTGATTCATGTGGTATTTGCTCATCGCTAGGCTGGCTGCGAGTACGGGGCCGAAACTTCCTGGCACGGACGTTATTGCTGCCGCACCTTGAACATGCCCGTCTTCGCCGAAGTTTCCGTGCAGCAAGTTCAGGACAAACGTGCCGGCGTTAGCCATCTCCCCGAGGGCTGCCCAGTACGGCATGGACTCACGAGACCGCATGTAGTTGTTCACGGGCAGATCGGGTTGGAACCGCGTGGTTGTCACGAAGCCTTCGACATCCACATAGTAAATATGTTCTATCTCTATAGAATCGCCACGATGAATCTCCTCAACGACGTGACGGAGCGATTCCAGTGATGCTCGATGTTCTGCGGATTTTCCGCCAAATAAAATCGAAATGCGTGTTCGATTCGACATTGAAATCTCCGATGGATTCAGTGGTATCGATGGAATGCGATCGATGACTCCACCGAGATGGTGTGCTAGTGAAAAATAATCAGACGGAATTTGGTGGCGCCGAAAATGAAGGTTATTATTTATTTGATAAATAATGGATTATTGTCGATGGTGATTGGATTGACTCTAAAATGAGCCAATAGAATGGCTGGCGCGATGGATTTTAGTTCGATGCGGTTTGCGAAAATTAATTGTTAATGCGCGCATAGTTTAACGTGTAGGGTGGGTTGGATTTTTGATGTCGAGCGGTAACGAAGGCTCAACGAATTTCAACAGCGAGAACACGATTGGCTAACATTCTGCTGAAATACCGCCGCATCTTCGATGCCCGGTAGTTGATACGAGAGCCATTCTTGTTCTCGAGAGGGCATGCGCGCTGTCGACACCATTATTGAAAGCCTGCTCGCGGTTCGCGAGCTGGACGATCTCGCTCCGGCTTCGCATCCGCTGCGCGAGATCCGCGAAATGGTGAATGAAGCTGGGCGAAGTGGTTCGATTCTTCGCGCAGCGGCACGAAGTTGACGTGCGGGGCGGGTGGCCGAGCCTTGTACATCAACCAAGTGCCGTTTGCTTTCAGTGATTCGACTGACATGCATACATTCTTCGGATTATCCGAGATCAAGCGGTGCTTCAACCACTTGGCGAGCTGCGCGCGACCCACGAGTGGCAGTTCACCGCAAGTAATTTAGCAAAGGGGGCGTGGCTTCTAATCGTCTCCTATTGATCCTAGATCGAGTCCGCCGAGAAGACGTGCCCGAGTTTTGCACATTTGTTCAAACTCATCGGAATGCGACGTTTTATCGCGAACTTGACAGGCAAGCTTGATGCGCCGCAGCAAATCCTTTTGCTGGGCATCATCAAGAGTGCTATACGACTCAGCGAGTTGTGCTCGAAGCGCATTGTTACCACTATGGGTGCCGAGCACAAATTCGGATGTCCTTCCTAGCCAATCTGGCGATAAAAACTCATAGATTTTTGTATCGTTGATGTCAGCATCGGCATGTGCTATCGATTCATGTCGAAATGCATTGAACCCGGTGACGGGTTTAATCGCGCTCATATGAATTCCACTGATTAGTTCGACTTGCTCGGACAGTGATGTCAGTTTGGTTGCATCTATTTTTGGATTAATGCCATAAAGATGTATAAGTGCAGCAACGACTTCGGCAAAATCGGCGTTCCCGGCGCGGGCGCCGATGCCGTTAATAGTGCACATGATTGCGCCAGCACCAGCGCAAACGCTAGCGAGCGAATTGGCGACTGCGAGCCCAAAATCGTTATGACAATGGGCGCTGAGCACAACAGTCGGATCGATACTTTGTCGGATTCGGGTAAAAAGTTTGGCGATCAAGCCTGGATGCCCGCATCCTACCGTATCTCCGAGTATGATTCGTCGAAGCGGGATACGCGCATGAATACGGTCGAGCAGTTCGGCTAGCCAGTTTGCGTCGCAGCGCGTAGCGTCCTCGAAAGCGAGGTTGACCTGTAGCCCTCGACTGACAGCTTCTTCTGCTCCATGCGTAAGTATATTTTCGGCATTGGCTGGCGTGCGACCGTATCGCGGAGACAGGCGGACGTGACTGATAGGAGCAAATAGTACGATCTCACTCGCGCAGGCTTCGACGACAGCCTTAATATCGCTCCTGAGCGGGCGTGACGTTCCGATTAGGGTCAATTCGGGAGTGCGCTCGTGAATCGCTTGCATAGCCTCACGATCAGCGCCGCGCGCAGCGGGAAATCCAGCATCGAGCACGCGCACGCCGACGCCAGAGAGTGCTTGAGCCAGATTAATCTTTTCTGAAACGTTGAAGCTGACACCCGCAGCCTGCTCGCCGTCGCGCAGCGTGCAATCGATGATTTCCACATGTTTTGGAAGATCGGGATGATAGCGTCGCGCATTTTCGTAGATGGATGGCATGGCGGGGCGTCCTCCGAGTTGATTAATCGACCTAGGAATTGTAAATTATTAACTATTGGAAGGCGGAAATATTCGAAGGAATTTAAGACAATTCTGAATGTTGTTGCTGTTTCGCCGGGCAGGCCCAGCGGATGCTGTGATGAAGAATGGAGGCTGATCTTTTGTGGACTCGATGCCTATATCGGTCTCGACGTTCCCGAGTGTATTTCGTTTCTGGATTGGTCTGGTGATGGCGGTTGATCTCGTTGATTCCTTGTCGGGCTGTGATTGATTGATGTGAGGGTTGCAGTAGAATCTGGTGCAACCCCCAACATCGGAAGTGATTCGGCTACAATTGATGCGAACACTGGCCCGGCGACTGCGCCACCGTAATAGCTTTGTGAATGAGGTTCATCGATCATAATGGCAATAATGAGGCGTGGCTGTGCAATTGGAGCCATGCCAACAAACAATGCGCGATATTTGTTGCGAGCGTACGTTCGGCCAACTTGTTTGCGTGCGGTTCCTGTCTTGCCCCCGACCCTGTACCTGGCGACTTGGGCAGTACGTCCAGTACCGCTGGCGTTGACGGCCATCTCGAGCATGGTGCGGATGGCGGCGGCACTTGATGGTGTGGTAACGCGTGCACCGGCAGGTGGTGCTGCATCGGCCCTATGAATGAGCGAGGCTGGATGAAGGGTGCCATCGCCCGCGTAGGCGGTATAGAGTTGTGCTAGTTGTAGTAAGGATACCGACAAACCGTAACCATAAGCCATTGTTGCTTGTTCGATCGGGTGCCAGTGCGTGTACAACCGAACTCGACCTGAGGCCGCGCCGGGAAAGTGTAGCTGTGGTGTCTGTCCGATCCCATATCGTTGGTAGGTTTCCCAGATCGTCCGGGCAGGCAATCTTAATGCAAGCTTCGCGAGTGCGATGTTGCTTGATTTTTGCAGTGCTTGGGCAATAGTGATAACCCCATGATTTGAGGTGTCATGAATGACGGCTGGACCGATTTTAAAGGTTCCAGGCGTAGTGTTGATGGTGGTTTCTGGTGTCACCGTATTCTGATCTAATGATAGAGCAACGATGATCGGTTTAATGGTCGAGCCGGGTTCGAAGGTGTCGACCACGGCGCGATTGCGCAATGGGGCACCGCCCAGATGGATCCGGTCATTTGGATCGAAACTGGGATAATTGGCGAGCGCAAGAATTTCACCCGTTTGTGCGTTGAGCACAACAGCGCTGCCCGCTTGCGCGTGATGTTTGTTGACGGCAAGGCTGAGGGCGCACATGGTGATTTGTTGGATGCGCCTGTCGATGGTCAGTTCGACTGTGGCTCCAGGGCTGGCTGGTACGGTGGGATCGACATCGGAAATGATGCGGCCAAGTCGGTCGTGAATAACTTTTCGTTGCCCGCTCACCCCGGTAAGCAGGCTGTTAGCTGACAACTCAACACCTTCTTGGCCTTGATCGTCAATGTTGGTAAAACCAACAATGTGTGAGACGGACTCGCCCTCCGGATAGTAGCGCTTCGTGTCGGAAACGAGTGTAATCCCTTTGATTTCGAGTTCTTCAAGATGCTTGGCAGTGGCAACATCGACTTGTTTTTTTAGCAAGATGGTCGAATGATTGTTGTGTAAGCGCGATATCAAGGTGGTGGGGTGCAAATCAAGCGATTTCGCGAGCGCCTCGTAATTCGATGAAGCAATCTCTTGGGGATTTGCCCAAACTTCGTAACTGGGAAGACTGATTGCCAGCGTGGCGCCATGCCGATCAACAATTCGTCCGCGCATGGTGTGTAGCTCGATCGTGCTCTGATAGCGTTTCTGTCCCTGCAGTGTATAAAAGTCGTGATGGGCGATCTGAATCCAGAACGCGCGCAGCGCGAGTGCAATAAAGGCGAACAGCATGACGCCCAGCACGAAGCGCGACCGCTGATCGTGCTGGGCAATGCATTGCGTCCCGATACGTTTAATCGTTCGGCTATCGTGGTGAGTCGAGCGGCTGACAGGTCTGAAACGGCTGGGATGCATGATGCGCTATTGCGCCATATGTGTAAGCAGATTTCGGGAATTCCAAAAAGCGAGTTAATAGTATCTGTTCGTATCCCTCATGGCGCGATGAGATTTGTCTTGATTTTTTTGGGGCGGTTCGTGAGAGTTGGCCGATGATTATCTGAGCGACGCAGTTGGTGGTCGATGTTCCGCATCCCGAATGCCTCGAAAAATTTCGAAGATCGGCTGCCCTGATTTTATGTATACGGATCTGATAGATTTAGATCAGCGATAGCAACTGGACTTTGCGAGGGGGAGGGTGTACGGTTCGCGGCATGTCGAGAAGAAAAGTGCCAACGGAGCCGTGTCGTCGATTCTCCCGCTGCTGACTCCAGCGTGAGGCGTCAACGAGGGAAAGTTGATTGCTCTAGCTCGGCAACCTACGCCGACGTGTTCGCGGGCGTTGTAAGAAGTCGTTCACCGGATGAGGTCACGACGATGAAACAGCATGAGCGTTGCGGAAACGGAAAGTGCAGAAGGGAGAACTTGACCGGTTGGCAGCGTTTCCTTGACGAGATGGAGAAGTCGGTACTGTGCGCGATTGTTGACGGCAATCGAGTCGTATCGCCCGCAGGGTGAGCGCGGCCGCCCACCGATCGATCTGGAGCGAAAACTTCGAATCTATTTCCTGTCGTTATGGTTCGGTCGATTGCACGAAGGGCTACAGGATGTGCCGTGCAATAGTATCGCGTGCGGTCGTTTGACGAGATTGTTCTGGCCATCGAGAACATGTCGGGGTGACTTCGCTGCTGAAGTTCCGGACCTGCTGCTCGATTATGACCTGGCGCGCAGCTGTTCGACGAAATTGGCCTTTCGCTGAGCGAACGTGGTCTGGAGGAAAGAAGGTGTGCAGGCTGATGCAACGATCATCGAAGTGCCGCCGTCAATCAAGAAGGGGGCATCGACGTGGCGCAATCCCGGATGGTGGGTACGATGCGCCGGAGCCCTTCAAGGTAACTCAAGGCGAGTTGAACAGACGCTTGCTGTACTGGCGTGCCTCCCGGTCACAGGGCAATTTGTGGTCGGCAAGGTGCGATTGCACTGGCACTCGTCGGCAGGAGCCTCTCAATCCAATCCCGAAACGCCGCATCGTCGCTTGATTATTGCGAAGGGCATTTTTGTGTGTCGCGGTTTCGACGTAGCGATCGATAGCGGGCATGACTCGTGGGTACAATCGAGCCATTAATGTCGGACGATGATACGCAGCAGCCGGCATGTGTGTAATCGGAGTGTAGGACGGAGAATGCGGTTTCGACCGAAAGAGCGATGAGCGAAGGCAAGGTACCAATGGTGGGCCGGGGAAATTTCACACACGAAGAGCTGCTCGCAGAGCTCGCTCGTCTGCATGCTGAAAATGTCCGACTCGCCGCCATGCTGACGGCAACCGCGCCGACGCGGGGTAGGTCCGCGCAAGTGGCTCGGCGAGAACTGTCACCAACGAATCGGAACACAAGCGCCCCGATACTTTCGCCAGAGCGGAAAGTGCAACTCTTCCGGCGATTGTTTCGCGGCCGCACGGACGTCTATCCGATTCGCTGGGAAAGCCGCCATTCGGGGAAGTCGGGCTATGCGCCGGCCTGCGCCAATGAGTGGCGAACAGGAATTTGCGACAAACCTCGCATCCGCTGCGCGGATTGTGGGTATCGCTTGCTGTTGCCACTGGACAATCGGGTCATCTATGCGCATCTGGCTGGCGATCATACGGTGGGCCTCTATCCACTGATGCTGGACAGCACCTGTTATCTGCTCGCCGTCGATTTCGACGAAGCAGGCTGGCGCGAAGATGTGATGGCGTTCCGGCAATCGTGTGAAGAGTTGGGCGTGCCCGTTTCGATTGAAATTTCTCGCTCGGGCAACGGCGCGCATGCGTGGATATTTTTCTCGTCTGCTGTCATCGCGCGCGAGGCGCGACGGATGGGGGCGGCAATCATCAGCCATACCTGCGCCCGGACCCGGCAGCTTGAGTTATCGTCCTACGATCGACTCTTTCCGAACCAGGATGTTCTCCCTAAAGGCGGCTTTGGTAACCTGATCGCGCTGCCGCTGCAGAAGCAGCCACGTGAGCGCGATTGCAGCGTGTTTGTAAACGAACGCTTCGAGCCCTATGCCGACCAGTGGGCGTATCTGGCAACCATTCGGATGATGGATGGGCGCGATATCGAGGGCGTGATTTTTCGTGCTACGGGTGGCGCCCAGAGCTAATGTCAAATGTGGTGTACGACAGTCGAGCAGCATGATCAAGCGGCAAGCGGTTGAGCAGGAGCCGGTGTGCTCTCGGTCACCGGTGTTCCGTCCTTGAAGGGCACGCCGTTCAAGATCTGTTCGATTTTGTCGACACCGCGAATGCGGCGCCATGATTCCTCTGCTGCTTCGATGAGCTTGAAGGCCATGCCGAGGAAGGTCGCGCGCGACAGACAGTTTCGCGTGCGGGTCGTGCGGTGGCGGACCGTCGCGAAGGTCGACTCGATCGGATTCGTCGTGCGCACATGCTGCCAGTGCTCGGCCGGGAAGTCGTAAAACGCGAGCAGCTCGTCGCGATCCTTCGTGACCTTCTCGACAGCTTTCGGATATTTGGCCGTATAGGTCGCGACGAACTGATCGTAGGCGACGATCGCATCGGCGCGCGTCGCGGCGTTCCAGATCTCCGCGAGCGCGGCCTTGGCCTTGCCCTGCTGCGACTTCGGCAACGCGTTGAGCACGTTGCCGATCTTGTGAAACCAGCAGCGCTGGTGCCGCGTCTGCGGGAACACTTCCTCGAGTGCCGCCCACAAGCCCATCGCGCCGTCGCCGACGGCTAGCAGTGGGCCGGCTTGTAGACCGCGAGCCTTCAGATCGAGCAGTAGCTCGACCCACGAATCCTTCGACTCGCGGTAGCCGTCGGCGAGCGCGACGCGTTCCTTGCTGCCGTCTGGCTTCACGCCGATGATCACCAGCAGACATTGCCCGTCGGAATCCTCGCTGCGCGCCCCAGTATGAATGCCGTCGGCCCACCAGTAGACCCAGCGGGCCGCCGACAAGTCCCGATTGTTCCATTGCGCGAATTCGTCCGCCCAGATCGCTTTGAGACGAATGACGGTATTTGCCGACAGGCCTTTCGCCTGGTCGCCGAGCAATACGCTGAGCGCTTCGCTCATGTCGCCGGTCGAGACGCCGCGCAGATACAGCCACGGCAGCGCCGACGACACACGCGGCGACTTGCGCACGTAGGGCGGCACGATCTCCGAGTTGAACTTTACCCCCGAGCCCGAGCGATCGCGGACCTTCGGCACCTGGACCGTTACCGGTCCGATTGCCGTGACAACGTCTCGCTCAGGCAGATAGCCGTTGCGCACGATCGCCCGCCGGCCGTCCAGCGTCTTCACGTTCGAATATTGCTCGAGCAATGCCTTCAATTCCGCCTCGATCGCTTGCTGGATAATCTGCCGCGCGCCTTGCTGGATCAACTCGTCCAGGCCGACGGGCCCCTTGAATTCTGTTTCCGTTGCTTGACTGTCGTTCGCTTCCCGATTACGTTTCGCCATGGTGGTGGATTGGTTGCTGGGTTCGTTACCTTGGAAAGCAACATTCTCCTGCAATCGCCACCGCCTCCCGCCGATTCCGCTCCACACCGCCGTACACCACTTCCGACATTAGCTCTGGCGCCCATCCACTCGACGTTGCGTTCGTCGCCGAAGAGGATCAGGTCGAGCCGTGGAAGCCACGAGCTATCGTTGAAAGTGGTGTATGCGGCGTAGGGTTGAGGCAGGAGAAGGCGGTGGCGATTGAAGGAGAATGTTGCTTCTCACGGTAACACTTCCTCAATCGAACTCCACCACCATGGCGAAACTTACGCAGGATACGAGCGGCAGTCAAACAACAGAAGCAGACATCAAGGGTACGCCCGGCCTGGACGATCTGATCCAGCAAGGGGCGCGGCGGATCATCCAGCAGGCAATCGAGGCGGAACTGGCGGCAATGCTCGAACAGTATTCGAATGTGAAGACGATCGATGGCCGGCGCGCTGTCGTGCGCAACGGGTACCTGCCAGAGCGCGAGATCGTCACGGCAGTCGGTCCGGTGCCCGTTCAGGTGCCGAAGGTCCGCGATCGTTCGGGCTCCGGCATCAAGTTCAATTCGACGATCGTGCCGCCCTATGTGCGCAAGTCGCCGCGCGTGTCATCGTCGCTGCCGTGGCTGTACCTGCGAGGAGTCTCAACCGGCGACATGGGCGACGCACTGTCCGAGCTGCTCGGCGAACAGGCTAAAGGGCTGTCAGCGAGCGTCGTGAGCCGCCTGAAGGCCGCCTGGTCAGAAGAGTACGAGAAGTGGAACAAGCGCGACCTGTCCACCTCGCGCTGGGTCTACTGGTGGGCCGACGGCATCCATACGCAAGCCCGCGCAGAGGATTCGGACGGGCAGTGCCTGCTGGTGATCATCGGCGTGAAACCGGACGGCAGCAAGGAGCGCGTGGCGCTCAACGACGGCTATCGCGAATCGAAGGAATCCTGGAAAGAGCTGCTGCTCGATCTGAAGAAACGAGGTCTGCAGGCGCCGCCGCTGCTTGCCGTCGGCGATGGCGCGATGGGGCTGTGGGCGGCGCTTGAAGAGGTGTTCCCGCAGACACGGCACCAGCGCTGCTGGTTTCACAAGATCGGCAACATACTCAACGTCATGCCCAAATCGCAGCACGGCAAGGCCAAGGTTGCGCTCGCCGAGATCTGGAATGCCGCGACAAGAGCCGACGCAATCGCCGCGTTCAACCAGTTCGTCGACACGTACGCGGCCAAGTACCCAAAGGCCGTCGAGAAGCTCACGAAAGACCGCGACGCACTGCTCGCGTTCTACGACTTCCCGGCCGAACACTGGCAGCACGTGCGGACCACGAATCCGATTGAATCGACGTTCGCGACGGTGCGCCACCGCACGAGCCGCACGCGCAACTGTCTGTCGCGCTCGACCTTCCTCGCGATGGCGTTCAAGCTGATCGAAGCGGCCGAGCAGACCTGGAGGAAGATCCGCGGCGTCGACAGGATCGAACCGCTTCTGAAGGGCATTCCCTTCAAGGACGGCACCCCGGTGATGGAAAGCACACCGGCTCCTCAAGCGCTAGCCGCCTGATCATGCCGCCCGACCCGCGTACACCAGTCTTGACGATTGCTCGGAAGCCACCGCCTGCGCTGCCGAAACGATTGGCCGGACCAATGCCGGAATCGCTCACACTGACGCTCGCGAACCAGCTCTATTTCGAGAAGGAGCAGCTTCCCCAAGCACTGCTCAATCGCCTCATTCGACTGGCAGCCTTCCAGAATCCGGAGTTCTACCGAGCTCAGGCACGCGGTTTCAGCGTATGGGACAAGCCGCGCATCATCGGTCGCGCGGAGAACTGCCCGCGCCACATCGGACTACCGCGTGGTTGTCTCGACGAAGTCATGACGCTGCTGCGCGACAACGATGTCGCCTGCGACATCCGCGACGAACGTTACGCGGGCGAGCCGCTCGTAGCGTCGTTCGCCGGCACGTTGCGCGATGATCAACAGGAGGCCGTGGCCGATCTGTTACGGCATGACACCGGCATCCTGCATGCGCCGACAGCATTCGGCAAGACCGCGATGGCTGCCGCGATGATCGCGCAGCGTGGTGTCAACGCCCTCGTGCTTGTGCACCGCCGGGAACTGCTTGAGCAGTGGCACGAGCGCCTTCAGTTATTTCTCGCACTCGGCGCGCGAGATCGGCACGATTGGCGGCGGTAAGTCGAATGCGACGGGCCGGATCGATGTCGCGATGTTGCAATCGGTGGCACCCGATGGCGCCCGGGGCGAGCTGTTGCGGCGTTACGGCCATGTCATCGTCGATGAGTGTCATCACGTCTCCGCGGATTCCTTCGAGGCTGTGCTCAAGGGTGTCAATGCACGCTACGTGCTCGGCTTGACCGCGACGCCGGTGCGGCGCGACAGCCAGCAGCCGGTGATGTTCATGCTGTGTGGACCGATCCGGCATGCTGCGAAATCACCCGCCGGCGCACCGCAGGTCCTTGAGGTCTTCCCGCAAAGGCTCACCTCCACGGTGGACGTTGCGGCCGACGCGCCAATCCAAGCGGTGTTCGCACAGCTCGCGCAGGACACCCCACGCACGCAGATGATTGCGGCAGCTGTACGTGAACAGTACGGGCAAGGGCGTAACGTGCTGTTGCTCACCGAGCGGACGGACCATCTCGAAAGCTTGCGGCAGATGCTGCAAGACACGGTGCAGTCGCTGTTCGTGCTGCACGGACGGCTCGGCAGAAAAGCACGCGCCACCCGGCTGGCCGCCCTTGACGCACTGACTGATGGTATCCCGCGCGTGGTGTTGGCGACGGGCAGGCTAGTCGGCGAAGGTTTCGACCATCCGGCACTGGACACGCTGGTGCTGGCTATGCCGGTTGCCTGGAAGGGCACCCTGCAGCAGTATGTCGGCCGGCTTCACCGGGAGCATGTGGGTAAAACCGGAGTGCGGGTGCTCGATTACGTGGACGGCGGGTATCCGGTGCTGCTGCGCATGTGGGAAAAGCGCAAGCGCGGCTATCGGGCAATGGGCTACCAGGTAAATATGCCTGGACAGGAGCTTCAGCTAACACTGACCTGAAATCTCGAGACCCATCTATATTTTTAACGCGCAGCGAGGCCATCCGCGCCGTGGTCGAAATTGCACTGCCCGAGCGCGACATTGCTCCAGAAGATATGCTTCGGCTCTATTCAGGCGCCTTTCAGGTCACACGAACACATTCTTGGCAAGGTCGATGTCGATCGTTGTAATCTCCATGGATTCCGTTCTATCACTTGCGTCGGGGTGAATGGCTCGGGAAATTGCGCCACTTCTGCAAAGTGTAAGATTGTGCCGAGGTCGGCTGAAAAGAGAGCAACTTTAGTTCACCGGACTACTGATGCGCCGCTTTTCCCGCACGCTTGCCTGTGTGAAATTGTCGTGCTAATTTTTCATGAAATTTCTCGACGAAAATTTCACGAGAGTCCGCATGTTCGTGCAGTCCGACCGTCACGTCGCAAGCTACTACGCCGGCACCTACCCGGCGCCGATCCCGCATCGTCCGGAACTGGACGAGCGCATCGACGCCGACGTGCTCGTCGTCGGCGCGGGCTTCAGCGGGCTGCATACGGCGTTGCGCCTTGCGCTCGCCGGCAAGCGCGTCGTCGTGCTGGAGGCGAGCCGTGTCGCGTGGGCCGCGTCGGGCCGCAACGGCGGGCAGGCGCTGCTCGGCTGGTCGTGCGACATGCAGCCGCTCGAGGATTCGCTCGGCCGCGACGGCGCGCGCCTGCTGTGGGACAGCATGCGCTGGGCCGCGGCCGAGGTGCGCGAGTTGCCCGGACGGCACGGCTTCGACATCGACTACCGGCCCGGCAGCCTGTGGGCCGCGGTGCGGCCGCGCCGCGTCGCGATGCTCGCGCAGGCCCGCGACGAGGCGGCCGAGCGCTGGGGCTACGACCGGCTGCGCGTGATCGGGCGTGACGAGATGCCCGAATGGATCGGCGGCACGCGCTATCTCGCCGCACTCCACGATCCGGAAGCCGGCCACCTGAATCCGCTGAAACTCGCGCTCGGCCTCGCGCAGACGATCGAGCGCGCAGGCGGCCGCATCTTCGAGCAGAGCCGCGTGCTCGACTGCCGCGAGACGGCCGGCGGCCACATCGCCCGCACGGCGCGCGGTGAAGTGCGCGCGGACGTGCTCGTGCTCGCGTGCAACGCGTACGTCGACCGGCTCGATCGCGACCTGGCGCGCCGGCTGCTGCCGGTCGGCACGTACCAGGTCGCGACCGCGCCGCTCGCACCCGACGTCGCGCGTTCGCTTTTGCCGCAGAACAGTTGCGTGATCGACAACCAGTTCGTGCCCGACTACTTCCGCCTGAGCCCCGACAACCGGCTGCTGTTCGGCGGTGGCTGCACGTATCTCGGCGGCATTCCGGCCGATATCGCGGCGGCGACGCGCCCGCACCTCGAACGCGTGTTCCCGCAACTGGCCGGCGTGCCGTTCGATTACGCGTGGGGCGGCCATATCGACATCAGCATGCGCCGCACGCCGGACATCGGCCGCCACGGGCAGCGTTTCTGGCTGCAGGGCTTCTCGGGGCACGGCGTGCTGCCGACGCTCGCCGGTGCGCGCGCGGTCGCCGACGCCGTGCTCGGCGACGAGCGCCTGCTCGCGCAGTACCGGCGCATCCGCAACCCGCGCTTCCCCGGCGGCGACCGGCTCGCCGCGCCGCTGGAAGCGATCGGCAAGGCCTGGTACCGTTTGCGCGACACCGTCTGACCGTTTCGGAACCCATCATGAACGAACAGGAAGAGATAGAAAGTCTGGCGATCCTGATCCGCGACCTGCGCAAGCATCGCAAGGTCACGCTGAACGACCTCGCCGAGCGGATCGGCCGCTCGGTCGGCTTTCTGTCGCAGGTCGAGCGCGGGCTGTCGCGCCCGACGGTCGCGGATCTGACCGCGATCGGCGAGGCGCTCGGCGTGCCGACCACGTATTTCTACAGCCTGAGCAAGCCGCGCAGCGTGCCGTGGGTCACGCGGCCCGACGAGCGGCGCACCGTGTATTACGCGGCCGGCATTACCGACATCCTCGTATCGCCGAACATGCGCTCGCGCTTTTCGGTTCTCGAAAGCCATCTCGCGCCAGGCGCGAGCAGCGGCGAGCGGCCCGTCGACGACAGCGACGAGCAGGGCGGCTTCGTGCTCGAAGGAGAACTGACGATCTGGATCGACGGCGATGAAACGCCCGTCACGCTCGGCCCGAACGATGCGTTCCAGCTGCCTGCGCACAAGCGGTTCCGTTATGCCAACCTTACAGACGCACCGACGCGCGTGATCTGGGTGTTCACCTGAGTCGTCGGCGGGGCTGGCGGTGCCGCAGGCCGCCGCGCCACACAGCATGTTTGCAGTACTGATTTGAATGCGGCGTGCGTTGTCATGTGTGCCGCGTGAATCCGGTTCGCCGCGCTGCGGCACCGCCATAGAAGACATGGAAAGGATGAGACATGGCTGACGTCGTTCCCGCGCTGGTCGGTGAAGTCCGCGCATTCCGGCAGGCGCACCCCGAGATTCGTTATGTCGACCTGATCTGCCTAGACCTGCCCGGGCACTTCTACGGCAAGCGCTACCCGATCGATGCGCTCGAGAAGATCGCGTCGGGCTCGCTGCTGAAGCTGCCGCAGAACTGCGTGCTGCTCGGCACACAGGGCGGCCTCTACAAGATCGGCGACTACTGCTTCAACGACGGCGACCCCGACGCGCAGCGCCGCCTGATTCCCGGCACGCTGAAGCGTGTGCGCTGGGAGCGGCAGCCGCTCGCGCAGATGCTGATCAGCTCGGACGGCACGGATGCGCCGATCGAGTTCGAGCCGCGCGAGGTGCTCGCGCGCGTGCTGCGGCGTTTTGCGGCGCGCGGCATCCGGCCGGTCGTCGCGTTCGAACTCGAGTTCTACCTGTTCGCCGCGCAGCTCGCGGAAGGGATGCCGCAGTATCCGCGCGATCGCCTGAGCGACGACCGCGACGATCAGCCGAACATGCATATCGAGCGGCTGTCGCGCTACTCCGACGTGCTGCACGAGATGGTCGAGGCCGCGTGCGAACAGGGCGTCGATGCGACGGTGATCACGGCCGAGCTCGGGCCCGGCCAGTTCGAGATCAATTTCGGCCATACCGACGACGGGCTGCGCGCGGCCGACTGGTCGGCGCTGTTCTGCCGCAGCACACGCGGCGTCGCGTTGCAGCACGGCTATCGCGCGAGCTTCATGGGCAAGCCTTACCTGCATGCGCCGGGCAGCGGGATGCACGTGCACGTGAGCCTGTACGACGACGCGGGGCGCAACCTGCTCGCGGCGGACGGGCAGCGCCCGCTGCGGCACGCGGTGGCCGGATGCCTCGCGCTGCTGCCGCATTGCATGCCCGTGTTCGCGCCGAATCACAACGCGTTCCGGCGCTACGGGTCGATGGTGAACGCGGCGAGCCGCGCAAGCTGGGGTTTCGAGGATCGCGATGCCTGCATCCGGATTCCGGAGTCGGATGCGCGCAACCTGCGGATCGAACACCGGCTCGCGAGCGCGGATGCGAATCCGTATCTGGTGCTCGCGGCGATCCTCGCCGGGATGGAGCATGGGCTCGATGCGCGGATCGAACCGATCGCGCCGCTCAACGAGGATCGCGGCAGCGGGATCGATTTTCCGAAGGAGATGCTGTCAGCTGTCGCGGCGATGCAGGATCATCCGGCCGTGCGCGAACGGCTCGGCAGCGAGTTCGTGATGGTGTATTGCGAGAACAAGCGGCAGGAGGAGCTGGATTTTCGTAATGAAATCGGCGCGCGGGAGTATCGGTGGTTTTTGTGATTGCCGCGCGCGTCGAAGAAGCAAATTAGGGAAGTGCGCGCCAATAGCGCACTTCTTCGATCGGCGTACCGTCGATCTCGAACGTCTTGATGTCGTCTTCGGCGACGAAGCCCTCGCGTTCATAGAATGCCCTTGCGCGACGGTTTTCGACGAGTACCCAGAGCGATACCCATGCGTGGCTCGCGTCATGCAGCGATCGGCACGCGTGATCGACCAGCGCCGCGCCGATGCCTTGCCCGCAATGCGACGGATGCAGATAGATCGCTTCGATCTCGCCCCACGCGCGATCCTTGTCGGTGTCGCGCGTCGGACCATAGGCGATCCAGCCCGCCGCGTCATTGCCCGTGAATGCGAGCGCGACGCGCGGGCGGCCGGCGTCGAGCGCACAGCGCCAGAAGGTCGTGCGCTTTTCGACAGAGAGGCCGGCGAGGAATGGGGCCGGCATGATGTCCGTGTAGGTTGCCTGCCACGACGCGACGTGGATGTCGGCAATGACCGCGGCATCGGCGGACGTGGCAGCACGGATATCGATCGTTGTCGTATTCGGTGTCATGCGTGTTCTGCCTGATCGAACGATTCTCGATGCGCAGCGCATGCCGTGCCGCGAACCGCTTCGCGACACGGCACCTGCGAAGCGCTTACTCGCCGAGCTTCGACGCCACGCACCCCGTGCTCGTGCATTCACGCTCGCGTTCGCGCAGGAACGACAGCCGCGACGCCGTCATGTCGGTCGCGCACTGGAGATCCACGAGGTAGCCGTTGTTGCGGGTTTCGCTGCACTGCGCGTCGCGCTGCTTCATCCACGCGAGCTGGCCGGCCTTCAGCGTCGCCTGCTGGTCGCCGCTCAGTTGCTTGCGCAGGCGGCCGTATTCGTCGTTGAGTTCGCGGTCGGTCTGCGAGAACTGCGTGCTGCTGCAGTACACCTGGTCGAACGCGCTGTGCGGCTTCGCACAGCCGGCCGCGTGCGCGGCGAACGGAACGGCAAGCGCGAACAACGCGCAGGATGCGAACAGATTCTTCTTTTTCATTTTGATGCTCCTGACTGGGTGAAAACCGTTGGTCCCGATGGACAATGCCGTCACTTCGGCGCCGTGCATGCGTCGATCCCGCCCGCGATCGCGGTGGACAGGCGCTGGATCGTCCCGCGTTGCGCGAGCCGTGCTTCTTCGTCGGGATTGACGATCACGCCGGCCTCGACGAGCACGGCCGGAATCGGCGCGGTGCGCAGCACGACGAGATCGTCGAAGCGGTGGATGCCGAGTTGCGGGTCGATCAGCGGGCGATTCTCGCCGCGGATCGGCTGCGCGTGGTACAGCGACGGCCGTTCGCCGGCCGCGACCAGCCGTTCTGCGATCGCCTTCGCACAGCGCAGGCTTTCCGCGTAGTGCGGATTGCGCTCAGACACGAACACCGAGAAGCCGCGGAATTCGCGCTGCCGGCCCGCGTCGATGAATTGCTGCTGCATCGAGTCGTGATGGATCGACACGAACAGGTTCGCGTCGGGCGCCTGCGTCGAACGCTGGTCGAGCGCGATCTCGCGGCCGTCGGCCGACGTGCGCCGCACGCGGTCGCCGTGCGCGGCGAGCTTTTCCGCAACCGCGGCGGACAGGTCGAGGTTGTACAGGTATTCGACACGGCCGCTCGCGCCGGTGGACCCCGGGTGAGCCGGCGTATGGCCGGTGTCGACGACGATGTAGGGCCCGGATGCGGGCTCGGTGCCTGCGGTGTCGGCTGCATGCAGCGCCGGCGGCGCGCCGAGCAGCGGGGCGCACGCGAGCACGCGCACGGCGGCGCGCACGAACGGGCGAAGGCGTCGGATGGTTCGGTTCGTCATTGTTGTTGTCGAGGAGGGCATGCGGCGCGTCGCACGGCGCGGCACCGTCGGCCTGCTCAATGCAGTCGGAATGTCGCGCGATTATAGCGGGTGGCGGTGCCGCCGCAATGACGAATGGTGGCCGTCGGAGTGACGGCCGCCCGTCGCTTTCCCGTGTTCGGCGAATCCCGCCAATGCCAGATGGGGCGGCCGCAGCGCGCTCGTACGCATCGGCAGGGCGGCGGCGCAAACATGCCGGACCGCGCGCGGGTGCGCGGCAGTGCGTATCAGCGCGGCAGCGCTTCGGCTTCGGCCCAGCGCTTGAAGGAATCGAGGCGCCGGCGCGTCTGCACGAGATAGAACGCGCCGATCAGCGGTTCGAGCAGCCAGCGCAGCCAGGACGGCTGGACGCGGAAGTTGTACGTGAACTTCACTTCGGTCGAACCCGGCGTGTGTTCGGTGAAGTTCCAGCTTCCGCTGAAGCGTTCGAGCACCTTCGGCCCCTCGACCATTTCGACGGCAGCGACCTGAGGCGGGCGGTACGAGATGTAGCGCGACACCATCGTGGCGCCCGACTGGCTGCGGCAGAACGCGTCGACGCCGACGTCGGCCGTCGTTTCGTCGAGCAGATAGGCGTCGGTGAGGAAGCTGTCCCACACGAGCCGCCGCGCGTAATCCTGCGACCACGTGAAGAGGCGTCTGCGATCGACACCGACGGTCCGGCTGACTGAGATCCTCATGATGGCGGGCGCAATGGTGCGGATTAGGATGAAATCGAGTGTACCCCGCCAATACCGCGCATTTCGTCAGACATGGTCAAGTCGAGCGTGTGCTCGATTGACGCATTCCGGGATTTCACCTAGGATTCATTCCAACCCTTCGGGAAAGACCCGAAGCGTTTCAATCTCTTGAGGGAGCCTCATGAGTACGCAACAGAACCGGCGCTTCGACGCGCTCGTTTTCATTGGTCGTTTCCAGCCTCCGCATCGTGGTCACCTGAACGTGCTGAAGTCGGCACTGAGCCGGGCCGAGCGCGTGTGCGTGCTGATCGGGTCGACCGACAAGCCCCGCACCATCAAGGATCCGTTCTCGTTCGACGAGCGCCGCCAGATGCTGGCTTCGCTGTTCGACGCGTCCGAGCGCGACCGCGTGACGATCGCGCCGTTGCAGGATTCGACGTACAACGATGGCGACTGGGTGCGCTGGGTGCAGGACGCCGTCGCGTCCGCGCTCGGTGAAGTCGCGCAGCGCAAGGTCGGGCTGATTGGCCACGAGAAGGACGCCACGTCGTATTACCTGCGGATGTTCCCGCAATGGGAGCTCGTCGACGTCGATGCGACCGAAGACATTTCCGCCACCGAGATCCGCGATCAGTATTTCGCAGAACGCACCAACAGCTTCGTGCAGTGGGCCGTGCCGGAACCCGTGTTCGGCTGGCTCGAGCGTTTTCGCACGCAGCCGGAATTCGCGCAACTGAAGTCGGAAGCCGAATTCATCGCCGCGTATCGCAAGGCATGGGCGGCCGCGCCGTATCCCGTCACGTTCGTGACGGTCGACGCGGTGGTCGTGCACTCGGGCCATATCCTGCTCGTGCGCCGCCGCAGCGAACCGGGCCGCGGCCTGTGGGCGCTGCCGGGCGGGTTCGTGAACCAGGACGAGCGGCTCGATGCGGCGTGCATTCGCGAGCTGCGCGAGGAAACCGGCCTGAAGCTGCCGGAGCCCGTGCTGCGCGGCTCGATCAAGGATCGGCAGGTGTTCGATCACCCGTCCCGCTCGCTGCGCGGCCGCACGATCACGCACGCGTGCCTGTTCAACTTCCCGACCGGCGAGCTGCCGCGCGTGAAGGGCAGCGACGACGCCGACAAGGCGCGCTGGGTGCCGCTCAACGAATTCGCGCAGATGCGCAACGTGATGTTCGAGGATCACTTCGACATCGCGTATCACTTCCTGGGGAAGCTGTGACCCGCTGAGTCCCCGCATTCCGGTCCGCCGCGACAGACGCGGCGGCACTTCAACGGCCTAGAGGAGCTCTAGCCATGCAAAACGATCCCGGCGGCTTTGCCGCGGTTCTCGCCAATCCGATCCTCGACACGGATTCGTACAAGGCTTCCCACTTCCTGCAATATCCGCCCGACGCGTCGGCGATGTTCTCGTACGTCGAATCGCGCGGCGGCCGCTACGACCGCACGCTGTTCTTCGGCCTGCAGATGCTGTTGAAGGAATATCTGTGCAAGCCGGTCACGCACGCGATGATCGACGACGCGCGCGATTTCTTCACGGTGCACGGCGTGCCGTTCAACGAAGCAGGGTGGCGCTACATCGTCGAACGCTACGACGGCTATCTGCCCGTGAAGATCCGCGCGGTGCCGGAGGGTTCGGTCGTGCCGGTGCACAACGTGCTGATGACCGTCGAATGCGACGATCCGCAGGTGTTCTGGCTCGCATCGTATCTCGAGACGATGCTGTTGCGCGTCTGGTATCCGGTGACGGTCGCGACGCGAAGCTGGCACCTGCGGCAGACGATCCGCCGTTTCCTCGAAAGGACCGACGACGATCTCGCGCAACTGCCGTTCAAGCTGCACGACTTCGGCGCGCGCGGCGTGTCGAGCGCGGAGTCGGCCGCGATCGGCGGCGCGGCGCACCTCGTGAACTTCATGGGCTCGGACACGGTGCTTGGCGTGCTGGCCGCGAACCGTTTTTATCGCGAGCCGATGGCTGCATACTCGGTGCCGGCGGCCGAGCACAGCACGATCACGTCGTGGGGGAAAGAAGGCGAGGCCGATGCGTACCGGAACATGATCCGCCGCTTCGGGCTGCCCGGCGCGATCGTGTCGGTCGTGTCGGACTCCTACGATCTGTTCGCCGCGCTCGATCTGTGGGGCGGCGAACTGAGGCAGGCCGTGATCGATTCCGGCGCGACGCTCGTCGTGCGACCCGATTCGGGCGACCCCGTGAAGATCGTGATGCAGACCGTGCGCGCGCTCGACGTGTCGTTCGGCTCGACCTTGAACGGCAAGGGGCGGCGCGTGCTGAACCGCGTGCGCGTGATCCAGGGCGACGGTGTCGACGAGCTGTCGATCGACGCGATTCTTTCCGCGCTCGACGACGCGGGTTATGCGGCCGGCAATGTCGTGTTCGGCATGGGCGGCGCGTTGCTGCAGCAGGTGAACCGCGATACGCAGCGCTTTGCGATGAAGTGCTCGGCGATCCGGCGCGATGGCGTGTGGCACGACGTCCGCAAGGATCCGGTCACCGATCAGGGCAAGCGCTCGAAGAAGGGGCGGCTCACGCTGCTGCGCAATCGCCGTACCGGCGAGTATCGGACGGTGACGTTGCCTGTTGCATGGGACGATCGTACGCTGGAAGGCGAATGGGACGAGGCGCTCGAGACGGTGTTCGATACGGGGCGGTTGCTGGTCGATACGACGCTTGCGGAGGTGCGGGCGAGGGCGCACGCGGGGGAGGTGTGAGGGGAGGCGCGGAGTGACGCGCGACGTTCGCGTCACCCCGCCGCCAGCGATGTTCGATGGCGGCTTCGTCGAAAGGAGATCGCTGTCAACGGATGGCTCTGGATGTCGGTGTGATGCGAGGATCGTCGCAAAGATGCCGGCATCCGTCCGTGCACAGCGGAACCAGGGTCAGTCCGATCTGAAGATAACCCTCGTAGCCGGCGCTGTCTTTCGGATACGGTTTCGAGATCATGTGCGTGTCCGACCATATGTTCTCGTCCTTGATGCCGAGCTGGACGAGGTATTCCCTCAGACTGGCCGCTCGACGCAGCGCAAGCACTTGTGGGTCCTTTTCACCGATATACGCACCGGCAGAGATGATGCCGCGAATGTCCGCATCAGGCCACTGACGGGCACGGATAACCATGTCCGCGATCTTGACTCGATCCTCATTCGGGATGTCGGAAGAGTTGAGCGGGACACTGTCCAGCATGTCTTCGGAAACGGTACATGCCGAGAGCGGCGGCGAAAACGCCAGGCATAACCCGAGCGCGATGCTCGTCAGATGCGCGAGAGATCTCACCACAGGACCCTGTCGTCAAAGAATGAAATATAACAAGCGAGGCTGTCGGCGTTATTGATCGCCAGATCCCGATGATCTCGCGCCCAGTATTTGAGGCCGGTCCCGAATCCGTAGATCTCGTCATTCGAGTCGAAGGTATCGACGTAGTGCGTACACTCGTGAATCAGGACCTTCAACTTGCAATTGGAAGAGAGTCGAGCGTCGGGAAGCGTGCAGAAGTGTGGATAGATTGCAATGACTCTCTTGTCCGAATCGGGTTTGCATACAGCGGCATCGGTGATTCCGTTGTCGGGAAATACGGTACACGTGATGTTTCGCTGTTTCTGCGCGTCCCATCGGATGACATTTTCCGGTTTCAATTCCTGCATGACGCGCAGAAGCTTCGGCAACCCGGTTTGCAGGTGGTGTCGAATTGCGTCATCGGATCGTCCGAACCAGGTCTGAACGCGTTTCTGTTCTCCTTGCTCCCAATGTGCAATACCGTGAATCCGATCCTGAATCAACGAAATCGCCGCGTCACGCAACTGCACGATCAGTTTCCGGAATGCCTTGTTCGACATATTCTCGCAGATCGGTGTCAGGTCGAGGTCGATAACATGAACGGATCCTGGCGTCGTGTTCGTGTAGGCGGTGCCAACGAAAACCCATTCGTCGTCTTCGGCAGCGTCGTGTGAATTCAAAATCCCGTTCATTGGCTCGATAGATCCCGGTAAAAAAGTTGGGAAACTATCGGTTGTCGGGAGCGCGCTCGTCTATGGGATGAGTACGATTTTGCGACCCATCGACCACGAGCGCGAAAGATGACGCCGCGGGTGAAGGAAACAGCTGATTACGGAACCATTCGATTACCGTTTGCACCTCCGCCCGTTCTCACGGCTCACCGGCCAGCACGCGCCCGTCCGCATCGTCCCGCGCACCCATGCGCTCCGCCGCGCTTGCCGCCTCCATCGCCCGCGCAAGCGCATCGAACACCGCCGGCCCCTTGCAGCGCGACACGTTGAAGCGCAGGTACGACGTCGCGCTGCGCGATGCGCTGAACACGTTGCCGGGCGCCAGCACGACGTCGCGGTCCAGCGCGTGGCGCGCGACGCGTGCGGCATCGAGCCCGTCGGGCAGTTGCGCCCATACGAACAGGCCGCCGCGCGGTTCCGTCCAGATCCCGAGCCCCGCGCGCGCGAGGCGCCGGATCGTCTCGCCCATCGCGTCCGCGAGACGCGCGCGCAGGCTGTCGAGATGGCGCCGGTACGTGCCGTCGACGAGCAGCCGGTGCACGACGTTCGCGCCGATCTGCGCGTTGCCGAACGACGTCGCGAGCTTCAGGTCGACGAGCGCCTCGATCCATTCCGGGCGTGCGGCGACGTAGCCGCAGCGGATCGCGGCCGACAGCGTCTTCGAGAAGCTGCCGATCGACACGACGCGCGACAGCCCGTCGAACGCCGCGAGTCGCGGCGCGGGCGTGCTCTCGAAATCCGCGAAGATGTCGTCCTCGACGATCAGCAGGTCGTGCTCGGCCGCGAGCGTCAGCAGCCGGTGCGCGACGGGCGGCGCGAGCGTCGCGCCGGTCGGGTTGTGCAGCGCCGCGTTGGTGATGTACAGGCGCGGCCGGTGCTCGGCGAGTACCTGTTCGAAGCGCGCGAGATCGGGCCCGTTCGGCGTGTACGGGACGCTGACGATCCGCGCGCGATGCGCGCGCAGCAGCGCCTGGAAGTTGAAGTAGCACGGATCGTCGAGCACGACCGTGTCGCCCGGCTCCAGCAGCAGGCGACATACGAGGTCGAGCGCGTGCGTGCCGCCGTCGGTCAGCATGATCTGCGCGGGTTCCGCGTGGACGCCGTGCTGCGCGAGCCGCCACGCGAGCTGCTGGCGCAGCGCGGGCAGGCCGAGCGGCGTCGCGTAGTCGGTCAGCGCGTCGGATTCGTCGCGCGACACGGCGCGCAGCGCGCGGCGCAGGCTCTCGTCGGGCAGCCACGACGACGGCAGCCAGCCGCAGCCGGGCTTCACGGTCGTCGGCGCCGCCTCGAGCGACTGGCGCGACAGCCACAGCGGATCGAGTTCGCGGTCGAGGCGCGGGCCGAGATCGGCGAGCGCGAGCGGCGGCGCGTGGCCCGACACGTAAAAGCCCGAGCCGCGCCGCGCGACGAGCACGCCTTCGCTCGCGAGCCGCTCGTATGCATCGACGACCGTCGATTTCGACACGCGGAGCGCGTCGGCCATCATCCGGATCGACGGCACGCGCGCACCGGGCATCAGCGCGCGGCTCGCGATCCGCGCGCGCAACGTATCCATCACGGTTTCGACGCGCGTGCGCGACGGCGCGGGCGGAACGGGAATCGGGGTGGTATGGCTCATGGCGAAGAATGAACTGTACAGCCAGTTGTTCAGTACAGTTTGTCCGGATTGTATTGGGGTGTAGCTTACGCGTTTTTCGCGGGCGGCGGATCATCGGTCATCCACCTTTCCCCGTTCAGGATTTGCCGTGCAAAAGACGACCGACGGATGGCTCAGCGGCCTGCTGGGCGTGATCATCTTCAGTGGCTCGCTGCCTGCGACGCGTGTCGCGGTGCAGGGGCTCGACCCGCTGTTCCTCACGTTCGCGCGCGCGACGATCGCCGGCGCGCTCGGCCTGCTGCTGCTCGTCGTGCTGAAGCAGAAGCGGCCGACGCGGGCCGAGACCGTGTCGCTGGCGATCGTCGCGCTCGGGGTCGTGGTTGGTTTCCCGTTGCTGACGGCGCTTGCGCTGAAGCACGTGACGTCCGCGCACGCGATCGTGTTCGTCGGGCTGCTGCCGCTCGCGACCGCGCTGTTCGGCGTGTGGCGCGGCGGCGAACGGCCGCGGCTGCCGTTCTGGATCTTCTCGATCGTCGGCAGCGGCGCGGTGGCTGCGTTTGCGCTGCGCAACGGCGGCCAGGCGTCGGTGGTCGGCGATGCGCTGATGCTGGCCGCGATCGTCGCGTGCGGGCTCGGCTACGCGGAAGGCGCGCGCCTGTCGCGCGATCTCGGCGGCTGGCAGGTGATCTCGTGGGCGCTCGTGCTGTCGCTGCCGCTGATGCTGCCGCTCATGTGGCTTACGTGGCCCGCGTCGTTCGACGGTGTCGATGCCGCCGCACTGTGGGGGCTCGCGTACGTGTCGCTGTTCAGCATGCTGATCGGCTTCGTGTTCTGGTATCGCGGGCTCGCGCTCGGCGGGATCGCGGGCGTCGGCCAGTTGCAGCTGCTGCAGCCGTTCTTCGGCTTCCTGCTGGCCGCCGGGCTGCTGCACGAGACGGTGCCGCCGTCGATGGTCGTCGTGACGGTCGTCGTGGTCGGCTGCGTGGCCGGTGCGAAGTACTTCTCGAAAATGGCGCCCGTGCAGCGCGCGGGGTGACGCTGCTGCGGTGCGGCCGAGCGGTTGCTCCGGGCCGCGACCGCGCGAACCGGCGGCATGCCGAAAAGCAAAACGGCCAGGCTGCCGGTAGCGGCAAGCCTGGCCGTTGGCCTTCGTCACGCCGAAAGCGCGTTACTCGAACGTCTCGAGCGCGAGCAATTCGTCGATCGTCTGCCGGCGGCGGATCAGCCGCGGCGCGCCGCGATCGACGAGCACTTCCGGCGCGAGCGGCCGGCTGTTGTAGTTCGAGGACATCGACGCGCCGTACGCGCCCGCGTCGTGCAGGAACAGCAGGTCGCCGATCTGCGGCTGCGCCAGCTTGCGGTGCGTGACCACGCCGCCCGCATCCTGCGTGAACACGTCGCCCGATTCGCACAGCGGCCCCGCAATCGCGAGGTCGACGAGCGGCCGGCCGGCCGGCAGCGCGCCGTCGTGCGTGTGCACGGACACCGCGTGGTAGCTGCCGTACATCGACGGGCGCATCAGGTCGTTGAAGCCCGCATCGATCAGCACGAAATCGTGTTTCGGCCGGCGGTTGACGGCCTGCACTTCGGTGACGAGCGTGCCGGCTTCGGCGACGAGGAAGCGGCCCGGTTCGATCTCGATGCGTACCGGGTGGCCGAGGTGCCGTTCGATCCGCTTGCGCGCGGCGTCCCACTGGCTGAAGTAGTGACCGACGTCGACGCGCGGCTCGCCGTCGCGATACGGAATCGACAGGCCGCCGCCGGCCGAGATCGCGTCGATGTCATGGCCGAGCGACGTGACGAGGTCGACCATCGCATCGCACACCTGCGACAGGTGGCCGTAGTCGACGCCCGAGCCGATGTGCATGTGGATGCCGACGAGCTTGAGCCCGTACTGGCGCACGATTTCGATCGCGCGCGGCACGTCGTCGATCCAGATGCCGTGCTTGCTCTGCGGGCCGCCGGTGTTGGTCTTGTTGCTGTGGCCGTGCCCGAAACCGGGGTTGACGCGCAGCCACACGCGGTGGCCCGGCGCGTGCTCGCCGATGCGCGCGAGCATGTCGAGCGAACCCGCGTTCACGGTCACGCCGTGCTTCAGCACGGCCGCGAGCGTCGGACGGTCGATCAGGTCGGCCGTGAACACGACGCCTTCCGGCTCGCCGGCCGGACTGAACCCGGCCGCGAGGCTGCGCTCGATCTCGCCGAGCGACACGGCATCGACGCACGCGCCTTCGTCGCGCATCAGCTTCAGGATATGGACGTTCGAATTCGCCTTCTGCGCGTAGCGGATCACGTCGAACTGGCGCAGTTGGGCGATGCGGTCGCGGATGACGTCGGCGTCGTACACCCACAGCGGGGTGCCGTATTGCTGCGCGAGCGTCGCGAGCTGGCGGGAATCGAGGGACATGGCGGATGAATCGTGTCGAATGAACGGATAGCGTGAATGATGCGCCTGTTCATCTATACAGTAAAATGCTTGTTATTCGACATTCGATTCATTTCTGATATAGAAGACCATGCTCACGCACCGCCATATCGAGGTCTTTCGCGCGCTGATGGTCACCGGCAGCACGACGCGCGCGGCCGAGATGCTCTATACGTCGCAACCGACGATCAGCCGCGAGCTCGCGCGGATGGAGCAGGTCGTCGGCTTCGCGCTGTTCGAGCGCGCGCACGGCCGGTTGCGGCCGACGATGGCCGCGCTCACGCTGTTCGACGACGTGCGGCTTGCGTATGTGGGGCTCGAGCGCGTCGCGGCGACGGCTGCGCGCCTGCGCGAGTTTCGCGACGGGCAGCTTTCGGTGATCGCGCTGCCGGCGTTCTCGCACGCGATCCTGCCCGGCGCGTGCCGGCGCTTTCACGCGGCCCACGCGGGCGTCAGCGTGTCGGTCGCGACGCAGGAATCGCCGGTGCTCGAGGAGTGGCTGACCGCGCAGCGGTACGACCTCGGGCTGACCGAGCACGACGTCGCGCCGGCCGGCACCGTGCTTACGCCGCTGCTCGAAGTCGACGAAGTATGCGTGCTGCCCGACGGCCATCCGCTGCTCGCGCAGGACGCGATCGATCTACTTGATCTCGCCGATCGGCCGTTCGTGAGCCTGTCGCTGAACGATCCGTATCGCATTCTGATCGACGAGGCGTTTGCTCAGCTGGGCGTCGCGCCGCGCTCGGTGGTCGACACGCCGTCGGCCGTGTCGGTGTGCGCGTTCGTGCGGCAGGGGCTCGGCGCCGCGATCGTCAATCCGCTGACCGCGCTCGATTTCGTCGGCCGCGACCTGCACGTGCGGCCGCTCACGCGGTCGTTCCCGTATCGGGTCAGCATGATCGTGCCCGAGCACCGGCCGAAGAACCTGCTCGTCGATGCGTTTGCCGATGCGTTGCGCGGCGAGGCGAAAGCGATCCGTCGCCGGCTGGCCGCGCACCTCGGTTAAACAGCGCCGTATGATGGGCGTTTCGCCGCCATCGGCCTCACTTTCCGGAAACCCGTCATGACCGACGCTTCATCTTCCGTCGAACAACCGATCCTCATCGGCGAGCGCGTCGAACTGCGGCCGCTCGAAGCATCCGACCGGCAGGCGCTGCTCGATGCCGCCGCGGACGGCCAGTTGTGGAACCTGAAGGTCACGGTCGTGCCGGGCGCGGAGACGATCGACGCGTATATCGACACGGCATTGCAGGGGCGCGCGGCCGGCACCGTGATGCCGTTTGCGATCGTCGATCGCGCATCGGGCCGTGTGATCGGCAGCACGCGCTTCTGGAAGATCGATCGCAAGAATCGCAAGCTCGAGATCGGTCATACGTGGCTGGGCGAGTCGGCGCAGCGCACGCGTGCGAATACCGAAGCGAAGTGGTTGCTGCTGACCTATGCGTTCGACACGCTGCACTGCGTGCGCGTGCAGTTCACGACCGACGAGCTGAACGAGAAATCACGCGCGGCGATTCTGCGGCTCGGCGCGAAGCAGGAAGGGATCGTGCGTCACGAACGGATCATGCCGGACGGCCGCAAGCGCAATTCGGTGCGCTTCAGCATCATCGACGAAGAATGGCCGGACGTGCGTGGGCGGTTGATGGCGAAGCTCGCGACGTAACGCATAACGCATAACGCGTGACGTGCGGCGCGCGTATTCGCGGGTCGGCTGGTCAGACGTGCATCGCGCAGCCGGCAGGGGACGCGGCTGCGCGACGACAGGGGAAGCGGTGCGCCGCACACGACGCGCGGCGCTGCATCGTTACTGCGCCGATGCGAGGTGGTGACGCTCCGCGAGTTTCTGCGCGTCCGCGTAGTGCTTCTGCAGAATCGGCAGCGACTGGCGTGCGACTTCCTTCAGCTTCGTGTCGCGGCCCGATGCGATTTCGGCCTGGAAAGCCGAGATCGTCTTCTGCTGGCCGGCGAGCGCGACCTGCTCGATATACGCCTTGTCGAACTCGGCGCCGCGCAGGCTCTTGATGCTGTTCAGCACGGTCGTGTCGGGGTCGTTGGCCGGCACGTCGACGCCGCGCGGGCTTGCGGCGCGCATCGCCTGGATGATCTTTTCATCGTCGGCCGACACGCGTTGCGCGAAGGCCTTGACCTGGCTGTCCGACGTGCGCGCATCGGCGATGCGTGCCGCGTCGTGCTGCGTCGACACGGTCTTCGTGCCGTCCGTGATGAAGGCCTGGTCGGCTTCGTGAATGCGCGTCGCGGCAGCGGCCGGCGCGGCGGGCGCTGCGGGTGCCGGTTGCGCGGTTTGCGCGGTCGCCGTCACGGCGACGAGAAGCAGGCCAGCGGCAGACAAGGCAAGGCGCGAGATGTGGGGAAAGCGGTTCATGGGACCTCCTTTCGATCGGGGCTCTGGTTAAAAAACGGATGACGTGATCCGTAGCTGTGCGAGAGACCGGGCGCGCCCGGGCCGGATTCGACCGCCGCTCTGCCGCGGCGCCGGTCGAAGTGTGTCCCGGCCCGAATGATTCTAGGAGAGCGGTCGGGTAGCAGGTGCAACCGCGCTGTGGTTTGTGTAACGGTTGGTAAGACGCATCGATGAGCAGGTGTGCGTGCCGGTATTGCGTACCTGGTGCACGCGTGGCGGCGGCAATTTTTGCGCGTGTGCGGCGTGCGGGATGCACGCGCGTGTCATCTGCATTTCATCGTCGTGCTGCCGTTACCGTGTCGTGCGCGCCGAGCGACGTGACGACTTGCGCGTGCGATGCGCTTGAATGCGTCACACGCGATCGAGCAGTGCATCGAGGCGCGGCAGCAACGGCGTCGCGCAATGCGCCTGCAACGCGTCGGGTGTGGTGTAGCCCCACGCGACACCCTGGAATGCGATGTGCGCGCGTCGTGCCGCGTCGGCATCGCGGATTTCGTCGCCGACGTACAGCACTTCGTCGGCGCGCACGCCGGCCTCGCGAACGAGCGCGCGCAGGCGACGTGCCTTGCCGAACAGCGGAATGCCGCACGCGAAGGTGTCGACGCGGCCGCTGGCACGCGGGCCGAGCCGGTCACGCACGATGTCCTCGGTATTCGACGTGGCGATCGCAATGCGGATGCCGCGCGCGGCGAGCGCGTCGAACGTGTCGTCGACGCCGGGGAACAGCATCATTTGCGCGATGCGCGGCTTCATCAGGCGGCGCATGTCGATCGTCACGCGCGGCACTTTCCACATCGGCACGTCGAGCGCACGGATGATGTCGCGCGCCGACATGCCGCGCAGTGCCGGGCGCAGCTCGGGCGTCGCGTCGCGAAAGCCGTGCAGGCGCGAAGCTTCCGACAGCGCGGCGAGAAAGCTGTCGAGCGAATCGGCGAGCGTGCCGTCGAAGTCGAAGGCGATGAGGCGGTAGGGCATGTGGCGAGGTGGCGGATTGATCGAGCGGGCTACATCATCCGCCGAAATGCGCGCGCGGGTAAGCGGGCGAATGCGGCGAGCTGTCGCGGTGGGCCGATATCCGGCGGCGAGCACGCGCATTTTGCCCGATACGCGTGCGTTGCCGTCCGGCAAGAGGACTCACCTGTCGTGCAGCAGCGGCGTGGTAGTGCCCGCTTGTAGCCCGCCCCACAGCGCGGTATCGTCGATGCTCCGCCTTCCGCCCCCCACCGGAGAACAGACGTGCCCGCTGCCACTTCCGCCACGCTGAGATTTTCCACCGACAAGCGCGAACTCGACATCGACGCGATCTTCGACTTCCTGCATCGCGATGCGTACTGGTCGCAGGGCATTCCGCGCGACGTGGTCGAGCGTGCGATCGAGGGTTCGCTGTGTTTCGGTGCGTATGTCGGCGACCGGCTCGTCGGGTTCGCGCGGCTCGTCACCGATCACGCGACGTTCGCGTACCTGTGCGACGTGTTCGTGCTGCCGGCCGAACGCGGCAACGGCTACGGCCGCGCGCTGATCGATCACGTATTCGCGCAGGAGATGGTGCAGCGCCTGCGCCGCATCATGCTCGTGACGACCGACGCGCACGAGCTGTACCGGCCGGTCGGCTTCGGGCCGTCCGCGAATCCCGAGCGGCTGATGGAGATCCGCCGTCCCGACATCTATACGAAACGCTGACGCGCGGCGCAGCGCATACAATACGCGCTTTCCGTTTTTGCCGAAGAGAAGCCCATCATGACCGAACAGGAAGCCGAACAGCTCGCGACGCATCGCCACTACAAGGGCGGGCTGTACCGCTACATCGGCGTCGCCCGCCATTCCGAAACCGAGGAATCGGTGGTTGTGTACGAGCATCTTTGGCCGCACGCGCGCGGCCTTTGGGTGCGGCCGGAAGCGATGTTCAACGGCAACCTCGAAGACGGCACGCCGCGTTTTCGCAAGCTGCGCGACTGAGCGGGCGGCACCGGAGCCGGCGTCTAGCCGGCTCCGCCCGGCTTGTCGTGCGGCGCCTGTTGCCGCAGCGCCATCGTGAAGAAGCGCCGGATTTCATCCATCAGTTCCGCGCGGGCCGACGCGAAATCGAACGCGCGCCGGTTTTCGTGCGCGTAGCGCCGGCGCCAGTCGTCGGCCGCATGCCGTGCTTCGCGTGCGCGCAGATCGTCGAGTTCGGGCGTACGCAGCGCGTGATCGGCGATCAGCGTCACGCCGTCGCGGCCGACCTCCAGCACGCCGCCCGCGACGAGGAGGCGGCGATGCTCGCCGGTCGGCGCGTCGACGAGCGTCACGACGCCGGGCCGGATCCGCGTGAGCAGCGGCGCGTGGTGCGGATAGATCCCTAGTTCCCCGCTTTCGCCCGGGACGACGACGAAATGCGCGTCGCCGGCATACAGCACCGCTTCCACGCTCAGGATGTCGAGCCTCATCGACGTCGTCATGCGCGCCCCCTTCAGACTGCCGCCGCGCCGGCGACGATTTCGCACAGCTCGGTGGTGATCTGCGCCTGTCGCGTCTTCTGGTACAGGTGCCGCAGTTCGCGCAGCACGCGGTCGGCGTTGTCCGTCGCGGTCTGCATGCTGAACATCCGCGCGCATTGTTCGCACGCATAGTTCTCGACGACCGCCTGATAGAGCGTTGCCTCGACGTAGCGCAGCAGCAACGTGTCCACGACCGGTTTGGGCGCGGGCTCGTAAAGATAGTCGGATGCCGCCGCGCCGTCGGTCGGCGCGCCGGTGTCGAGTCCGGCGATCGGCAGCATCGCGTCGATACGCGGCTCGTACGCGAGCGGGCTCGTCAGCCGGTTGTAGGCGACGTGCACTTCGTCGAGCTCGCCGTTGACGAACGCGGTCAGCGGCACGAGCAGCGCGCCGAGCAACTGGTCGAAGTGCGGCTCGGCGGCCAGGCCGCTCGCGCGCGCCGTGATGGTCGCGCCGTGGCGCATCAGCGGCGCAATGCCGCGCGCACCGATCACGCTCAGTTCGCACGCGACGCCGGCCCGGTCCCAGCGTTCGAGCGCATCCACGCATGCAACGAGCAACCGCGCATTGAGCGGGCCGCACAGCCCGCGATCGGTGCTGACGACGATCAGGCCGACGCGGCGTACGGGGTCGCGTCGCGCCATCAGCGCCGACACGTGGTCGGGCCGGTCGCGCAGCACGCGTGCGGCCATCGCCCCGATGCGCGCCGCATAGGGGCGGAACTCGCGGGCGCGTCGCTGCGCGTTCGCCATCTTGGTGCGCGCCATCATTTCCATCGCCTTGGTGATCGTGCGCGTGGACGACGTACTGGCGATCTTCGAGCGGATTTCGCGTATGTGCATGTCAGGGGGGCGCCGCGGCCATCCGGATGTCATCGTGTGGTTTCATGCTATCGGGACTTCACCTGAAACGATTGACGAGGGTCAAACGATTTCGCCCGGTCTCGCACCAGAATCCGTTTACGTGATCCTCGCGAAGGGGTATTCGATGACCGATTTCCGCCAGCACCAGAAGTACGACGCGCTGATTGCGCGTTGCCGCTCGCTACGCCCGGTGACGGTCGCGGTCGCGCATCCTTGCGACGAGGTATCGCTGCGCGCGGCCGTCGCCGCCGCTCGGGCCGGTATCGTCGTGCCCATCCTGGTTGGACCGACGGCGCGCATCACGGCGCTTGCCGCGACGCTCGGCGTCGACCTGTCCGGCTACCGGCTCGTCGATGCGCCGCACAGCCACGCGTCGGCCGCGCGTGCCGTCGAGCTGGTGTGCTCGGGCGACGCGCAGGCGCTGATGAAGGGCAGCCTGCACACCGACGAGTTGCTGGAGGAAGTGGTGCGCGCCGATACGGGGCTGCGCACCGGGCGGCGCCTGAGCCACGTGTTCATCATGGACGTGCCGACTTACCACAAGCCGTTGTTCATCACCGACGCGGCGGTCAACATCCGTCCGACGCTCGAGCAGAAGGCCGACATCGTGCAAAACGCGATCGATCTCGCGCACGCGCTCGGCATCGGTCAGCCGAAGGTCGCGATCCTGTCGGCGATCGAGACGGTCAGCTCGAAGCTGCCGTCGACGCTCGACGCGGCCGCGCTGTGCAAGATGGCCGAGCGCGGCCAGATCACCGGCGCGCTGCTCGACGGGCCGCTCGCGCTCGACAACGCGATCAGCCCCGAAGCCGCGCGGCTCAAGCATCTCGGTTCGGCGGTCGCGGGCGATGCGGACATCCTTCTCGCGCCCGACCTCGAGGCGGGCAACATGCTCGCGAAGGAGCTGACGTTCCTGGCGAACGCCGATGCGGCCGGCATCGTGCTCGGCGCGCGCGTGCCGGTGATCCTGACGAGTCGCGCCGACAGCGAACGCACGCGCCTGGCGAGCTGCGCGATCGCGGCGCTCGTCGCGGAGGCGGCGCGCACGACGGCGGCGCTCGCGGCCGCGCCGGCCGCTGCGGCCGACGCACGCTGACGGGGGCGCGATGCGACATCCCGTACTGGTACTCAATGCCGGCTCGTCGAGCCTCAAGTTCTCGGTCTACGACACGCGCGAGGATCGCTCGCTCGATGCGGGCCTGCACGGGCAGGTCGAGAACCTGCATGGCGCCCCGCGTCTGTGCGTGGCCGACGCGCACGGCGCGACGCTCGCCGACAGCCCCGTCGCGCGACCGGGGCACCAAGGCGCGATCGAAGCGCTGCACGCGTGGTTCGCGGCTCACGTCGGGCGGGAGGCCGCGTTCGACGGCGTCGGGCACCGGGTCGTGCACGGAGGCCCGTATTTCACCGCGCCGGTGCGGATCGACACGCGCGTGCTCGATGCAATAGCGTCGCTTTCGCCGCTCGCGCCGCTGCACCAGCCGCATCACGTCGACGCGATCCGCGCGGTCGCCGCGGTCGCGCCGAACCTGCCGCAGGTCGCGTGTTTCGACACGGCGTTCCATTCGACGATGCCGGCGCTCGAACGGGAGTTCGCGTTGCCGCGCGCGCTGACCGAGCAGGGGATCGTGCGCTACGGTTTCCACGGGCTGTCGTACGAATACATTACGACGGCACTCGCGGGGCTCGATCCGTCGTGGGCGCAGCGCCGGACCGTCGTCGCGCACCTCGGCAACGGCGCGAGCCTGTGCGCGCTCGCGAACGGCCGCAGCGTGGCGACGACGATGGGGTTCACGGCCGTGGACGGGCTGCCGATGGGCACGCGCACGGGCGCGCTGGACCCGGGCGTGATCCTGTACCTGCAGCGTCACGAGGGCCGGTCGCTCGACGAGGTCGAGCATCTGATCTATACGGAATCGGGCTTGCTCGGCGTGTCCGGCGTGTCGAGCGACATGCGCACGCTGCTCGCGAGCGACGCGCCGTCGGCCGCGCATGCAGTCGAGCTGTTCGCGTACCGCGCGGCTCGCGAACTCGCCGCGCTGGCCGGCGTGCTCGGTGGTCTCGACACGCTCGTGTTCACCGCCGGCATCGGCGAGCACGCGCCGCGCGTGCGTGAACGGATCTGCAGCCGCGCGGCGTGGCTCGGCATCGCGCTCGACGACGCGGCGAACGCCGCCGGCCTGCCGGTGATTTCGAGTGACGCGTCGCGCGTGACGGTGCGCGTGATCCCGACCGACGAGAACCTGATGATCGCGCGGCACACGCGCCGCGTGCTGGACGACGCGATCCCTTCCACGCCGTATCCGACCCGGTGAAACCTTCGATGACAGCACGCGACACGTCTTCCCCTGCCGTCAGCGCCCCCGCGCTGCCGATGTTCTGGCCGATGGCCGCCGCCACGGCGATGTTCGCGGCCGGTTCCGAGATCGCCGCGCGCAATCTCCGCTTCCTCGCGGAAGAGGAGAAGCTGCATTTCGAAGTGCATCCGGCGCTGGCATCGACGAACCGGCCGTTGCTGGAACTGCGGACGATGACGTTTCGCGATTATTCGGTCGCGCCGGCGCACGGGCTGCCGACGATCGTCGATGCGCCGTACGCGGGGCACAGCGCGATGATCGCCGACTACCAGCCGGGGCAGAGCCTGATGCAGACGCTGCGCGAGCACGGCGTGACGCGTCTGTACCTGACCGACTGGCGCTCGGCCACCGAGGACATGAAGGACCTCGAGATCGACCAGTATCTGGCCGAGCTGAACGTGTGCGTCGACGAGCTCGGCGGCCGCGTGAATCTCGTCGGGCTGTGCCAGGGCGGCTGGATGTCCGCGATGTATGCGGCGCGTTTCCCGCACAAGGTCGCGAGCCTCGTGCTGGCGGGCTCGCCGATCGACACCGACGCGGGCGACGGCCCGATCAAGCGGATGGTGCACACGTATCCGACGTCGTTCTACGAGGAGCTCGTGGCGATGGGCGGCGGGCTGATGCGCGGGCGCTTCATGCTGCGCGGCTGGAAGAACATGCATCCCGACCAGCACTATCTTGCAGAGCACGTCGACCTGTACGAGCATCTCGACGATCCCGAATACCTGCGCAAGCGCGAGGTGTTCGCGAACTGGTACGAAAGCCCGATCGACCTGCCGGGACGCTGGTACCTGCAGGCGATCGTGCAGATCTTCAAGGAGAACCGGCTCGCGAAAGGCACGTTCGTTGCGCTCGGGCGCACGCTCGACCTGAAGGATGTCGCGTGCCCGGCCTATCTGCTCGCGGGCGAGGCCGACGACATCACGACGCCGGAGCAGGTGTTCGGGGCGCGCGACCGTCTCGGGACGCCCGCGTCGCGGATCGAGAGCCGGCTCGTGCCGGGCGGCCATATCGGCCTGTTCATGGGGTCGCGCACGCTGAAGGCGGTGTGGCCGGACATCGCGCGATGGATCGCGGCGCAGCGCTAGGCCGGCGCGGATCGACAGGGGGCGGCATGACGTTGCGACACAAGCGGGGGCTCGTCGTCGGCATTGCGAACGAGCAGAGCATCGCGTGGGGATGCGCGCGTGCGTTTTGCCGGGCGGGTGCCACGCTCGCGGTGACCTGGCAGTCGGAGAAGACCTTGCCGCACGTCGAGCCGCTGTTCGCGCAACTCGACGCGCCGATCCGGATGCCGCTCGACGTCGGGCGGCCCGACCAGATGGCGGCGGTGTTCGACGCGATCGCGGTGCAATGGGGCGCGATCGATTTCGTGCTGCATTCGGTTGCGTATGCACCGAAGGCCGATCTGCACGGCCGCGTCGTCGACAGCTCGCCGGAAGGCTTCTCGTTGGCGATGGATACCTCGTGCCATTCGTTCATCCGGATGGCGCGGCTCGCCGAGCCGCTGATGACGCAGGGCGGGAGCCTGATGGCGATGAGCTATCTCGGCGCGGAGCAGGTCGTCGCGAACTACGGGATGATGGGGCCGGTCAAGGCCGCGCTCGAATCGAGCGTGCGGTACCTGGCGGCCGAACTCGGCGGCAGCGGCATTCGCGTCAACGCGATTTCGCCGGGCGTGCTGCCGACGCGCGCGGCATCGGGCCTGCCGGACTTCGACCGGCTGCTCGACGACACCGCGCGCCGGGCGCCGCTGCATCACGCGCTGGACATCGACGACGTCGGCGCGTTCTGCGCGTTCCTTGCGAGCGACGGTGCAAGGGCGATCACGGGCGGCACGCACTATATCGACGGTGGCATGCACATGCTCGGCTGACGCTCCGGCGGCATGCGGCGTCAGGTTTGCGCGAATGCCTGCACGAGGGCCGGCGGCGCGTGTGCGACCTTGACCTCCGGCGTGCCGTGCCACGCCGCGAGCTTCTTCACGGCCTTCGCGACGTCGGCCGCGAGCCCCGTGCCGACCCGCACGCCCGGCTCGACATGCACGGCCTTCAGTTCGAACGTGCCGAGCGTGCGGTGCGCTTTCGCGTCGACGCGGCCGACCAGCCGGCCGCGATGCAGCACGGGCAGGCAGAAATAGCCGTAGCGCCGCTTGTGCCCGGGCGTATAGCACTCGATCGTGTAGTCGAAACCGAACAGCGTCGACGCTCGCCGCCGGTCCCATACGACGGGGTCGAATGGCGACAGCAGCGTCGTGACCGTCGAGCGCAGCGTGTCGGCCGCGGCGGCCGGCAGCAATGCGTCGAGCGAGCGATGCACATAGGCCGGCTCCTTCCAGTCGTCGATCTGCACCGGAATCAGGTCGCCCGCATCCGCGAGCCGTTCCAGCTCCTCGCGATACGAACGGCGCGGCAGCCGATAGTAGTCGGCCACCCAGTCCGCGCGCACGGCGCCGAGCGCGCGGCACGTGTAGTCGAGCAGCGCGGGCAGCACGGCTTCGCGCGGCGGCAGGTCGCGCGTGTCGTCCCAGCCGGGCAGCACGCGTTCGCGCACGTCGTACACGCGCTGGAAATTGCGGCGTTCCGACACCATCAGGTCGCCCGTCGTGAACAGCACTTCCAGGTGGCGCTTCTCGGGCTTGCGGTCCCACCAGCCGTTGCCCTTCACGCCATCTTCGCGGACGAAATCGGCCGATCGCACCGGGCCGTCGTCGCGAATCCGCGCGAGCAGCCGCTCGATCTCGTCGCGATTCTGCGCGTGCCACTCGGCCGCGTATTTCCAGCCCATCCCCGACGGATCGAGCATCTTGTAGCGCATCAGGCCGAACTGCTCGATCGGCAGGAAACACGCTTCGTGCGACCAGTATTCGAACAGGCGTGCCTCGGCGAGATGTTCGTCGAGCCACTGCGGCGAGAAATCGCCGAGACGGCTGAACAGCACGAGATACGGGCTGCGCGCGACGACATGGATGGTATCGATCTGCAACTGCGCCATCCGGCGGATCGTATCGAGCACGTCGGCCTTGGTCGCCTTGCGGCGGGGCGGCGTCAGCAGACCTTGTGCGGCGAGATGCAGCGCGCGGGCGGCGGCGGGCGAGAGCGTAAGCATCGGAATGGCGGATGAGGGTGGCGGTCGGCGATCACTTTAGCGCGAAAGCGGCGCGCGTGTGCGACGCGCCGATGAGTACTTTCCAAAACCGAAAGGAGCCTGGAGGGAGCGGAGTACTTGGGGTTGGATGGTCGTTAAAGGGAACTGCATTTTAGGGTATGGGGAGTCTCGGTTGCGAGGGGAAGCTGTGACGGGCATAGCCCATAGCGGCTTGCATCCTTGCGGGCTATGCGCGGCGTGCCCGAGCCAGGCTCCATACATCGGGGTACCGAGGCCGGGTTTGGTCGGCAACCTTGCCCATCAGACGTTCCCGCGCCTGGCGAACCTGACGGGCGACTTCGACATCTGTCTGGCTGCGCGCGTGCTGCTTCAGTTGATCGATCGTGATGTCCTTGCGCAGGAAATCATCCACGTCCGGCAGGCTGGCTAGCTTCTCAAGCGGCGTCATCACATCTTCGGCTCGGTGAACGCGTCGCATGCGGCCCGGCTTCCTGGGATCAGGGACTTCGGTGCCGAAAAGGCAGGGTCGGTGCATGTTCAAAAACGGATTAAGCAGATCTACGCAAAAGGCGTTGAACTGCTTCGCCCACTCGGCCGGTATGTGCGCGTAGCCGAATTGCTTGCGCACGACATTGCCGTTCTTGGATTCGGCCAGGGCGTTGTCGTTACAGCGTCGTGGACGTGAGCGGGTGAACTCGATGAGTTGTTCCTTGAGCATCTTCGCGACCTCGTGATTGATGTACTCCGAACCGCCATCGCTGTGAAAGCCAAGAATACGGAACGGAAACTGGTCAATCATGTCGCGCAGTACCGGCAGCATGTGTTCCCGCTCCAACGATGGCACGGTCGCGACGACTTCCCACTGGGTTACGCAGTCGACGGCGTTGATGTGATACACGCCGCGCTGTTCGTCGATGTTGCCCTGATGAACGCTGTCGATGCGGATGAAGCCGGGGCGGTTCTCTGGCGCGGGAGCCCGGCGCACGGCGATTGCCGCGCCTCTGGGATTGGCCTGAGTCTTCGTGTAGACCGTGTGATGCAGACGATAAGCCTGCGAACGTCGCAGGTTGTACAGGTGAGATGCTGAAAGGTGCTGCAGGCGCTCGTAGCGCTCATCGTTGTAGACCTGATACATCCGGCGCAGCACCACGACCATCGCCGGTCCGGAAAGCCTGCCGTACTCGCGCTCGGTCTGGGCGAGCGTGAAGATGTCCTCATCGGTGTAGCGGCGGGCGAAGGCATTCGCGGGCGTGCCCTTCAGCCACGCGAGCCTTTGCCCTTGCACCCAGCGTTGTACCAGCCGTGTCATGTGAGCTCGGCTGAAGCCGCTAAAGCGGCGCAGATAGCGCAGCACGAGCCCCCGGTGAGTTCGCTTGAGCCGGTCGTAGCGAAAGCGCCGTAGCACGGAGGCGACCCATTCGCGCCGTTCGTGAGGGCACGCGGCGGGTGCGAAGTCGAGCGTCTGTGTGCCGTCGAGGACGGCACGCACTTGGTCCAGGGCGCGGATTTGCGATTCGTTCAAGTTGATGATCATCCGGTAAATGATCATCCACCCCGGTGCTCCGATGTCGGTCAACTCGTGCGTATCGGGCCAACAACAGGCTCATTTGCATTGGAAACGCGCCAAAGGCGCTACACAAGAACCAGCGAAGACCCTCGCCCAGGCTCCTGTTCCATTGGAAAGCGCTGATGCAACGCGTCTGACAATGCTTGACAGATGCGTTTCGCAAGTTTCCCTATAGTGCAGAGCATGGCGCGACGACAAGTGCGCGCAACGATTCCGCTTCCGACGCACATATGTCCATGGCACGCAGGAAGCGAATCCGGGATTCTCGACCCCCATCGGGAGACCCGGAGCCCTGAGCGGACATCCATGCGGCTGAGCACCGGCCCCGTGTGGATGTCCGCTGATTTTTTTGTTTTTTCGGTTTTCGCCGGCTGTCGCGCGACGTGTCATGCCGCGGCACGCGTTTCCCCCGGCCGCAGCGCGCGGGACAGGTCGTCGTGTTTTGCCGCGCCGCAACGCGGCGAACCGAAATGTTTGCCGCTTATTGCCGCTTGCCGCGCGCGACCTCGTCGCCGGCGCCGGGCGGCAGCCGCCGCGTAATCGGAATCGACGCGAACGAGCACAGCCCGACCACGACGAACGCGGGCCAGAAATCCGACCACACCATCGTCTGGTGGCCCTGCAGCCAGTGCGACACGTGCAGCACGATACCGGCCACCGTCACGCCGAGCCCGAGCGACATCTGCTGCACCACGCTGCCGAGGCTCGTGGCGCGCCCCGCGTCGCGCGGCGAGATGTCCGCGTAGATCATCGAGTTCAGGCTCGTGAACTGCAGCGCGGGGAAGATGCCGCCGACGAGCACGATCAGCCAGATCGCCCAGGTCGCCATGCCGGGATGGAACACGCCGTACGCGGCGATCGCGAGCCCAGCGAATGCCGCGTTGTAGATCAGCACCGTGCGAAAGCCGAAACGGCGCAGCGTATGCGTGGCCGTCGAACGGCTCATCGCGCCGCCGAGCGCGGACGCGCACGTGATGAGCCCCGAATGGAACGCGCTCATGCCGAGCCCTTCCTGCAGCGCGAGCGGCAGCAGGAACGGCACCGCGCCAAGGCCGATGCGGAACAGCGACCCGCCGACGACGCTCGCGTGGTAGGTCGGGATCTTCAGGAAACTGAGGTCGAGCACTGGCCGCTCCTTGCGGCGCGCGTACGGCACGTAGAGCGCGAGCAGCACGGTGCCGGCCACGCACATCACGATCGCGTTCGAGCGCGAGGTGAGCGAGCCGTCGAGCAGCGTGAGGCCCATCAGCAGCAATGCGGCGCCGCTTGCCGACAGCAGGAAGCCGAACCAGTCGAGCGGGCCCGGATCGGGCTCGTGCGTGTTCGCGATGTGCTTGCTCGCGAGATAGATCCCGTAGATGCCGATCGGCACGTTGATGAAGAAGATCATCCGCCAGTGCAGGTAGGTCGTGATGAAGCCGCCGACGAGCGGCCCGACCGTGGGCCCGAACAGCGCGGGAATCGCGAGGTAGTTCATCGCACGCACGAGATCCGAGCGCGGCACCGCGCGGAAGATGATGATGCGGCCGACGGGCACCATCATCGCGCCGCCGACGCCCTGAATGAAGCGCGCGAACGTGAGCACGCCGAGGGAACTGGAGGCCGCGCACATCAGCGAGCCGACGACGAAGATGCCGATCGCGGTGCGGAAGACGGAGCGTGCGCCGAAGCGGTCGGCGAGCCAGCCGCAGATCGGGATGAACACGCCGAGCCCGACCACGTAGGCCGTGATCGCAACGTTCAGCGTGACGGGGTTGTGCCCGAAGTCCCTCGCCATCGCGGGCAGCGCGGTGACGATGATGTTCGCGTCGACGCTTTCCATGAACAACGCACAGGCAACGATGAGCGGTGCTAGAAAGACGGGCGACATGGGCTGGGCGCGCGGTAAAGACGCCATTATGCCCATATTGTTGTCGATGCGTCACGCGCGGCAACACTTGTTCCGCATGTTGCAACAGTCGTTCCTGCTTCCGCGCGCGAAAGAAGAGACGACCGCCGCGCCGGCTGCGGCGCATGACACGACACATGACATCGACCTGTCGCTGCGGCCGCGAAACTTGCGTGCGGTGCACGTTTTATGCGACAGTCGGACCCACTCGCAACACAACCTATGACGCGCATCGATCGAGGGCCATCGAGACGAGCGCGCGCGCGAACGAGACCTCGTGCCGGGCCACTCACCATCGAAAGGAGGGGACACGCCATGACGTCACGTCGTGCCGCATCGATTGCATCTCGCTTCTCACGTCGCTTCTCGCGTCATCATGCACCGCGTCATGCGCCGCCCGCGCCGCGTCTGCGCTGGGCCGCCGCACTGGCCGTCGCGTATCTCGCCGTCGCCGGCTGCGCCGCGCAGGCCGACAATGCGAACCAGGCCGCCGCTCAGGCGGCCAGCCAGTCGGCCGTGCCGACCGCGGCCGCGATTGGCGTCCCCGCGTCGGGCACGCTGCTGCCGCCGCCGAGCCAGCTCTACGGCGACCTGTTCGTCGCGGTGCAGACCGCACAGATCTATCCCGACCAGAAGACCTTCGTCGACGCGACGCCCGATACCGATTCCGCGACGATCGTGCAGTTGTATCAGCAACAGAAATCGCAGCCGGGCTTCTCGCTGAAGACCTTCGTCGACCAGCATTTCACGCCGCCCCCGGAAGGCGGCGTGACGCCGCCACCGAACCAGACGCTGCGCCAGCACATCGACTGGCTGTGGCCGCAGCTCACGCGCACGAGCGTCACGGTGCCGCAATACAGTTCGCTGATTCCGATGCCGAAGCCGTACGTCGTGCCGGGCGGCCGCTTCCGCGAAGGCTACTATTGGGATACCTATTTCACGATGCTCGGGCTGCAGGTGTCGGGCCGCGAGGATCTCGTCGACGACATGCTCGACAACTTCGCGCATCTGATCGACACGATCGGGCACATCCCGAACGGCAACCGCACGTACTACGCGAGCCGTTCGCAGCCGCCGTTCTTCGCGTACATGGTCACGCTCGCCGCGCAGGCCGAAGGCGACAAGGTCTACCAGAAATACCTGCCCCAACTGCGCAAGGAGCATGCGTACTGGATGCAGGGCGAAACCACGACGCCGCGCGGGCAGGCCGCGCGCAACGTGGTCGCGATGCCCGACGGCGCGGTGCTGAACCGCTACTGGGACGCGAGCGACACGCCGCGCGACGAGTCGTATCTCGAGGACGTGACGACCGCGAAGTCTGCGCCCGGCCGTCCGGCGAATGACGTGTACCGCGACCTGCGCGCAGGCGCCGAAAGCGGCTGGGACTACAGCTCGCGCTGGTTCGGCGACGGCAAGACGCTCGCGACGATCCGCACGACGTCGATCGTGCCGGTCGACCTGAACAGCCTGATGTTCCATCTCGAGACGACGATCGTGAAGGGCTGCGCGGTCACGCGCGACGTCGCATGCGTGACCGACTTCGCGGGGCGCGCGGCACGGCGTGCGGCCGCGATCAACCACTATTTGTGGAACCGCCGCGGCTACTACGGCGACTACGACTGGCAGTTGCGCAAGCCGCGCGACGGCGTGACGGCGGCCGCGCTGTATCCGCTGTTCGCGGGCGTCGCATGGCCCGAGCGCGCGAAGGCGACCGCGCGCGAGGTGCGCAAGACGCTGCTGAAACCGGGCGGCCTCGCGACGACGACCGAGAATACCGGCCAGCAGTGGGACGCGCCGAACGGCTGGGCGCCGCTGCAGTGGATCGCGATCGACGGGCTGCGTCGTTATGGCGAACCGGCGCTCGCGAAGGACATCGGCACGCGTTTCCTCTCCGACGTGAAGCATGTGTATGCAACCGAAGGCAAGCTCGTCGAGAAGTACGTGGTCGAAGGCGCGGGCACGGGCGGCGGCGGTGGCGGCGAATATCCGTTGCAGGACGGCTTCGGCTGGACCAACGGCGTCACGCTGAAACTGCTCGGGCTATACGGCGAGTGACGCACGGCGCCTGCGGCGCGTTCAGCGCGCTGCAGGCGAACGCACGGGCCGGACTGTCGCGCAAGCGGCCGTCCGGCCCGTTTTCGTTTCCGCTTCCGTATGCGGCTTGCATCAGAACGTGATCGTCGTGCGCACGCCGACCACCGTTTCGTCGCCGATGCGCGCACCCGCCGCGTTCGGGTTCGGGATGCCGCCGCCCGGACGGAAGAAGTGCTGCAGGTCGGCTTGCAGTTGCCACCACGGCGCGACCTGGTACTGGTAGGTCGCCTCGACGACCGTCTCTGCCCGGCGCACCGGATAACCGGGCGTCGTGTAGGTGCCGGTGTCGCCGTCCAGACCGCGCGCATGCGAGCCGAGCTTTGCGTAGCCGACCGCGATGCCCGCGACGTCGTTGTCGCGCCCCTTGAACGGCGCCTTCAGCGTCACGCCTGCATTGGCGGCGAAGTCGACGATATTGCGATCGCCCGGCGCGCCCATCACGCGCGCGAACACGCCGACCGAGCGCGGGCTGTCGTCCGACGGCCGCCAGACCATCTGGTCCGCGACCGCGTAGAGCCCGTAGTTGCCGCGATGGGTGGCGGGAATGCCGTTGCTCGCCGGATTCGCGAGCGACAGGCCGTCGGTGCCGTAGCGCGGATCGTTCGCATGCTGCGACTGATACCAGAAGCCGAGCTTGTAGGTGCCCGGCAGGCCGGCCGGTTGCGGCGCCTTCGGGTCGGCCGGCGGCGCGTTCAGCGCGTACTGCACTTCGCCGATCACGAACGCGCCGCTGCGCAGGTTGAAGTTGGTGCCGTGCGCGTTCAGCACCTGCGCGTCGCCGTCGGTGCGGCCGGCCGGGTTGCCGTCGAATACGCCGACCATCGCGGTCCATGCATCGGCCGGCTTCACGCGCAGCCGCACGCCGAGCGACGACAGCGGATACGCGGGGCCGCCGGACGGCAGATCGGTGGACGGCAGCACGGGCCAGCCGAACGTGGCGTTCATGAACGTCGCCGCGTTCTGGCTCACCATGAACTCCTGGTCGACGCTCTGCTGGCCGACTTTCACGTCGACCTTGCCGTCGAGCAACGACTGCTGGTACCAGAACTCCCACAGGCGCGTAGTCGAATTCGCCTCGATGCCGGTCGCGGTCTGCAGCGTCTGCAGGTAGCGCTGCGTGGCGTTGGTGCCGTGGATCTGCAGCGCCGACACGTTGAACGTGCCGCCCGGCAGGCCGATCGCCTTGCCGGTGTCGACGTTGAAGCCGAATTGCGTGAGCCCCTGGTAGGCGCCGCCGCGCTTCGTGCCCCCGGACGTGTTGTACAGGTACTCGCTGGTTTCCTGCAGGCTCAGCGTGACGCCGTGATCGCCGAGGAGGTCGCGCAGGCCGCCCATGTTGCCGAGCAGGTTCGAGCGCTCCCACAGGCCGGTGGGGGCGGGCGCGGCAGCATCGGCGGCCTGTCGTGCGGGAGCGGCGGCGTCGCTGGCGCCGGCCGCCGGTTCGGCCGCGGCCGGCGGCGACGATTGCGCGAACGCGGGCGCGGCGGCGAGCGACAGCAGCAGCGCGGCGAGCGCATTGACGCGCGGCTTGCGCGGAACGGGTTCGAGATGGTTCTTCATGCGGATTCCGTCGGCGATTTGATTAGTTAGACTGAAGAAAAGAATACGTGATGCGGGACGCGTGGCGAGGCGCTCGCGCGGCGGCACATGGCGCGTGGCGCCACCGCGCGCCGAGGGCTTACGGCAGCCAGCCGCCTACGCGCCACACTTGCGCGAAGCCAAGGCGCGATGCAGCCGAGCATAGCAGCGCGGCGAGCGCGACCGCGGCCGCCATCGCGGCGACCAGCATGCAGTCGAGCGGGCGCGGTGCCGCCGGCACGTGGGCGAGTGCCGCGCCGCGCCAGTTGCCGAACGCATGGGCGAGCGGCGAGAGGCCGGAAACGAACGAGCGGTCGCATGCGACGTGCACGATGCGCTTGAGTCTGACCGCGAACGATTGAAAGAACATGACGCTGCCTCCGTCCGGTCCGGCGCAGGCCGGACGACGTGATCGAGCGCGGGCGTATGACGCGGCCTGCGATCGGAGGTTGGAACATGACGGAGCGTGCGACTGATGAACCGGCGATGGCCGGCCCGGGAGGAAGCGCGCTAACCCGACGAATGCGAGCTAGCGGCGAAAGACATGCGTCTGGCTGCTATCTCGCGATGGCTTGGCCGGCCTGGACCGGCATCGAACTGCAACTAGAGCATGTGTCCACGGAGGGACTCCCTTGATGAATTGGGGCGGATTGTAGTCGCGACTTTTGCTGCGGTGCAAGTAAAAAGCGCAGAAAAGACGATGTATGTGGTGTGCGAGTCGCGGCGGCACGCGGTCGGCAAGCAGAGGGCGCTGCCGGGCGCCTGCCGTTGTTCGCATGCATCGGCGCGTGACCGGTTCGTGACGTGCTGAAAGGTTTCGGTACGTCATTTCAAGGGCAAATCTTTCAGCGTCGCAAGGAGGGAAATTTATTTCTGGAAATGGGGTTTGGAGGGGTTGACTTCACTTTCGGGCGGTTCATAGAATTCGGCATCTTCACTCTTGGGGCCGCCGCCTTGGACGCCTGCAGTAGTCGATCTTCGAACGAAATTTCCGCCTGAGCGACCGACGTCCGCGCCTCATCGAAGCCGCCGTTTGTCCCCGGGCAAACGGTGCGCGCAGCAGTATTCCGCAGCAACTCCCTACGTGCACCCTGATTCGCGCCGGTTAGCGTGATGCGTTTTCGCATGCGCCGTCCGGATATGCCGCCGCCTGGTATGCGGCCGCGTTCGCGTATGCGTTTTTCATGCGCGCGAACGGCGGCCCGCAAGCCGGACGGCGGTCAACCGTGTTCCCCCGGAACACCGCACAGGAGCCGCCATGAACGACAGTGACAGTTGTCCCTTATGCCCGTTTCACGCACCGACCCTTTTGAACCCGGGTCGCAGGGACACTCCGGCCGACTAGCCTGACACGTCGTTCAGGCCCCGGACTGGCCCCGCGCCCACCACGCGGCCGGCACGCCTGCCGTCGCCGCACGGAGCCAGACCATGAACTTCGGCCTTCTGCTGTCGAACCTGCCGCACGTCGCCGAATCGCGCAACCAATACGACGCGATGCTGACGCTCGACGCCCGTCCGCGGGTGTTCTCCCGCCTGTTGAACCAGCTGAAATCGTTGATCCGCCACTGAAGAAGCGCCGAGCGCGCCTCGGCATGCGCACGCGCGGCTGCCTGCGGGCAGGCCCCGCGTACGCATCCCCAGGTCACACGCTCATCGGATAACCATTAGCCGTACGGAACACATCATGTCCACGCCATCCAACGTCTCTCCACCGATCGTCGCGGAACGCAGCGCCGTGCTCGACGAAGCCCATGTCGGCGACATCCGCGGCGCGCTCGGCACGATCGCGCATCACGACACCGCCGCGCGCGGCACATGGTGGGCGCGGCTGCGCACGCTGCTCGCGATCATCGGCCCGGGCCTCATCGTGATGGTCGGCGACAACGACGCAGGCGCATTCGGCACCTACACGCAGGCCGGCCAGAACTACGGCACGACGCTGCTGTGGACGCTGCTGCTGCTCGTGCCCGTGCTGTACGTGAACCAGGAAATGGTGCTGCGCCTCGGCGCGGTCACGGGCGTCGGCCATGCGCGCCTGATCTTCGAGCGCTTCGGCAAGTTCTGGGGCGCGTTCAGCGTGATCGACCTGTTCCTGCTCAATGCGCTGACGATCGTCACCGAGTTCATCGGCATCACGTTCGTGCTGGATTTCTTCGGATTGCCGAAGGTGGCCGGCGTATGCGTGGCCGCCGCGCTGACGATGGCCGCGGTGAGTACCGGCGATTTCAGGCGCTTCGAGCGGTTTGCGATCGGGCTGTGCGTGCTGAGCCTGCTGCTCGTGCCGGTGCTCGTGTCGATCCATCCGCCCGTCGCGCAGATGACGCGCGATTTCCTCGTGCCGAACTGGCCCGCGCACGCGAAGCTGTCGGACGTGATGCTGCTCGTGATCGGCATCGTCGGCACGACCGTCGCACCGTGGCAGCTGTTCTTCCAGCAGAGCTACGTGATCGACAAGCGCATCACGCCGCGCTTCATGAAGTATGAAAAGGCCGACCTGTGGATCGGCATCGCGTTCGTGCTGATCGGCGCGGTCGCGATGATCGGTTTCAGCGCCGCGCTGTTCGGCGGGCATCCGGAAGCCGGCAACTTCACCGACGCGGGCGGCATCATCGCAGGCCTCGAGAAGTATGCGGGCCGCACGGGCGCGACGCTGTTCGCGGTGGCGCTGCTCGACGCGTGCATCATCGGCGCGGCGGCCGTGTCGCTGTCGACCGCGTATGCGATCGGCGACGTGTTCAAGATCCGCCATTCGCTGCACCGCGGCGTGTCCGACGCGAAGGGCTTCTATCTCGTGTACTTCGGCATCGTCGCGGCCGCGGCCACGCTCGTGCTGATCCCGGGCAGCCCGCTCGGCCTGCTGACCGAAGCCGTGCAGACGCTCGCGGGCGTGCTGCTGCCGAGCGCGACGGTGTTCCTGCTCGTGCTGTGCAACGACCGCCAGGTGCTGGGGCCCTGGGTCAACTCGACGAAGCTCAACGTGTTCACGGGCGCGGTGATCTGGGTGCTCGTGCTGCTGTCGATCATCCTGACCGCGTCGGTGATGTATCCGGACATCAGCGGCGAAGCGATCGTCGACGTACTGGTGGGCGGCACCGTGCTCGCAATTGCCGGCTATCTTGCGACGGTGCTGATTCGCCGCCACAAGCGCGTCGTCGAACCGGTGCTCGATCGCTCGCTGCGCGACACGTGGCGCATGCCGCCGCTCGACACGCTCGAGCCGCAGAACATGACGCTCGCGACGCGGATCTGGATGGCCGTGCTGCGCGGCTATCTGGTGATCGCGGTCGGTCTCGTGATCGTGAAGGTCGTGCAGATGACGCTGCTGAAGTAACGCGGATCGTCTGCCAGGAAGCGGCGCCGGACCCGGCACCGCGCCGCAACCCGCCCATGCCGGCCCGCGAGGCCGGCATGGGCGTTTACACGTTGCACGTTCGCTTTGCGCAAGCGCCGCGCCGCCGTCAGATCAGCTCGAGCTTCGACGTCAGGTACGTGAGCTGGATCCGGTTCGCGACGCCGAAGCGCTTGCGCAGTTTGCGCAGGTGATAGTCGACGTTGTGCGCGCTGGTGTCGAGGCGCCGGCCGATCTCCTTGTCGGATGCGCCTTCGGCGATGCCGAGCAGCAGTTCCTGCTCGAACGGCGTGAGCCCGTTTACCGTACGCTCGCGCGACGTCGCGATCAGTTGCGGCGATGCGAACTTGTGCACCGACAGCCCGATCGACAGCGCCTGCTCGATCGTCGCCGGCGTGATCCATTCGCGCGTGCGGCGCGGCGCGGTGAAGCTCATGAACGCATGCAGCCGCGTGCCGGGCACGGCCATCGAATACATGATGCCGCTGCACATCCCGTCGTCCTGCATCGTCTGCAGGAAACCGTCGAGCGCGGCCGGCGTCACGCACGGGCCGGCGTCGCGCTCGCGGTGTTCGCGGCGCAACTGCTGCAGGTCCCACACGATCGGCATGTTGCACACGCGCGCACCGAGCGTGCGCGGATCGACGTCGTGATGGTTGTGCCGCACATAGTCGCCGCGATAGGTGGCAGGCGTGAACGCTTCGTGCAGGTAGAGACTTTCGACACGCTCGCGCGCGAATTCGAGCGCGAAGTACGCGAACGTCGAGAAGCCTGTCAGGTGCAGCAGGCTCGTGACGATCCGGTTGCGCTCGGCCGTGCTCTGCGCATGCGCGAGCGTATCGGCGACGCCGAGCGTCGGCGCGTGCGGCTGCGCGACTTCGCCGCGCTTGACGTCGTCGCACCAGACGACCTGCACGGTACGCTCCCGCAGCGCGTCCGCGCATGCGCTCGACCCGCGCGACGGGCGGGAAAAGGTCTTGGCGACCGCTTCTTCATGCAATGCAATATCGGACATGAGCCATCCCTCGGAATCGACGCGCATCGCCTGGCGGCGGCCGTATCGTATACGGCATTCGCGGCGGTGCGATCGAGCATCGTTTTGATATGCGCCGATCGTCATCCCTGACGAAACGCGGGGGCATTGTACAAAAAATGTCTATGTGCGCGTAATATGCCGTAATACTAATTGCGGCGAAAGGTTCATATTCGCACGCATATAACAACGACCAGAAAATCATAAAGAAAAGACCAGATCGTGACGGGGCGCAGTTTCACATATTGGGAAAGGGTGGGCTCCTCATGACATATGCTGACGGCGCACCACGCGTCGAGTGGTTTTCACAGGCCGATATAGCGGCCGCTGCCGCTTATTCGAACGAATATCAGGCAATCGACCGCGACGTTTTTACCGGCATTCAAATTGCACTCGGTAAAACCGACCTTGCGTCGGCCGATTTCGCGCAATGCCATGCGCGATTGCGGCAAATCGGTTTCAGTACGCTCGGTTACGGCGCCTATGAAATGATCGGGCGGCGCATCCTGTGCGCGCATCTGCTGCGCGACCTCGCGCCGGCGACGTTCATGCAGCCGTTTATCGAAGGGATGCTGTACGAGAGCGACCCGCGGTTCGCGCAGGTGCGGCAGAGCGGCTTTCCGGTCGCGTGGCGGCTCGACGAGATCGAGGCGGCCGCGCAGGGCAGCGGCGACCGCAAGGTGCTGGCCCTCGCCGGCCATCTGCGCGCGCACGCGATGAACAGCGGCGTGATCTTCAGCCTGTCGGCGCCGCGTCTCGACCTGCGCGTCGCGGTGAACGTGACGTCGGAGACGCACGGCACCGAATGGATCGACGATCGCGTGATCGGTGGCGCGCTGGCCGTGAGCCTCGCCGTGCATCGTGTCGCGCTGCCGTTCCTCGAGGCGCGCATCGCGCGCATGCGCGGCTTCGCGCTCGGCGACGAGCAGCAACAGGTGCTCGACCGTCTCGTGCACGGGCTGTCCGACCAGGAGATCGCGAGCGCGCTGCGTACGTCGCTGCACAAGGTCGGCCACCATATCCGTTCGCTCGAAAAACTCTTCAACGTGCAGAACCGCGCGCAGCTCGCGTACCTCGCCGCACGGCGCCTTCAGCCCTGACCTGACGCACGCGCGGGCGGCCCGCCGAGCGATGGAAGCGGTTCCGGCGATGCGTGCCCGAACGCGTCGCCGGGTTTCGTAGTCCGATCCGATCGCCGCCGGCAAACGCGCTTTCGCGCTACGAGGTGCATCCCTTTTTCCATCGGTTCGCATCGCTACACTCGTCCCATTCAACGGTCCGTGCGGCACGGGGCAGGGTTGCCCGCGCCAGCCGGCGATAACGACGACAGGACACCGGCACGATGGCAGAACCGAAGGCGCTCCCCCGCGACTGGCAGCGGTTGTTTTCCGCTGGCCGCGGCGTGTCCGGACGGCGTCTGCGGGGTGCGTCGCCGCGCGCCGACCTGTTCATCGCCGCGTTCATCGTCGCGGTCGTCGCGCTGTTCATCCTGCCGCTGCCGCAGGCCGCGCTCGACGGGATGATCTCGCTGAATCTCGCCGTGAGTGTCGTGCTGCTGACGGTATCGACCTACGTGCCGTCGGCGGTCAGCTTCTCGTCGTTTCCCGCGCTGCTGCTGTTTACGACGCTGTTCCGGCTCGCGCTGAACATCGCGTCGTGCAAGCTGATCCTGCTGCATGCGAACGCCGGCCACGTGATCGACGCGTTCGGGCGGCTCGTCGTCGGCAACAACGTCGTGGTGGGCGGCGTGGTGTTCCTCGTGATCGCCGTCGTGCAGTTCATCGTGATCGCGAAAGGGTCGGAGCGGGTGGCCGAAGTCGGCGCGCGCTTCTCGCTCGACGCGATGCCGGGCAAGCAGATGAGCATCGACGCGGACCTGCGCGCGGGCATCATCAGTGCCGACGAAGCGCGCGAGCGCCGCGAGAAGCTCGAGCAGGAGTCGCAGATGCACGGCGCGATGGACGGCGCGATGAAGTTCGTGAAGGGCGACGCGATCGCGGGCCTCGTGATCGCGTTCATCAATATCGTCGCGGGGATCGCGGTCGGCACGCTGATGCACGGGATGGATATCGGCGCGGCGCTGCAACGCTACGCGATCCTGACGGTCGGCGACGGGATGGCGTCGCAGATTCCGTCGCTGCTCGTGTCGATCGCGGCCGGCATCGTGACGACGCGCGTCGCGACCCGCGATGCGCGGCAGCGCCAGCTCGGCGAACAGCTCGGCGAGCAACTGGGTGCGCATCCGCGCGCGCTGCTGATCGCGGCGCTGGTGCTGGCAGGTTTTCTCGTCGTGCCCGGCTTTCCGAAATGGTCGTTCGCGCTGATCGCGCTCGGCCTCGGCGCGTTCGCGTTCTCGCAGATCAAGCACAAGACGACCGCGCCGAGCTTCAACCTGATTCAGATCGCGGGGCGCGTCGGCACGGCCGACGACGGCCAGCCCGCGAAGGTGTCGCATGCGGCGGGCGTCACGTCGCTGATCGCGGTATCGCTGTCCGACGACCTGCGCACGAGCCTGAACCTCGCGCAACTGCAGGCCGCGCTGTCGAGCGCGAAGGCGCGCGTCGACGCGGATATCGGCACGGTGTTCCCGCGCATCACGCTGAACGACGACGAAGGCGCGGCGGCCGGCACGTACCGGATCTACCTGCAGGACGTGCTCGCCGCGCATGGCGCGCTGAAGCCGGGCTGGTTGCTGTGGGACGGTGTCGCGCCGCTGCCCGAGCGCGCGGAGCGCCAGCCGGCCGAGGCGTTCGGCCCGTTCGCGACCGCACTGTGGATCAAGCCCGACGGTGCCGCGCCGGACGGCAAGTGGCTGTCGAGCGAAAGCGCGCTCGCCGCGCACGTCGAGCAGATCGTGCGCCAGCATGCGGACGAACTGCTGGGCATCCAGGAGACGCAGGCGCTCGTGCATCTCGTGCGCCGCGAACACCCCGAACTCGTGGGCGAGCTGACGCGGCTCGTGCCGCTGCAGCGCGTGACCGAAGTGCTGCGCCGGCTGCTCGCCGAACAGGTGCCGATCCGCAACCTGCGCGTGATTTTCGAGAGCCTGATCACGTGGGCGCCGAACGAACCCGACGACGTGATCGCGCTGGTCGAGCTCGTGCGCGTCGACCTGCGCCGGATGATTACCGACCGCCATGCGGGCACGACGCGCCAGCTGCGGGTCGTGCTGTTCGAGCAGAACCTGCAGGAGCGGATCGAGAGTGCGGTGATGCGCACCAAGCAGGGCAATTTCCTCGCGCTGTCGAGCGCGATCAAGCAGGACATCGGCGAACAGGTGCGCGCGATCGTGCAGGCCGCGCAGGCGGCCGGCCCCGGCGGCCACGGCAACGCGCAGGGCGCGGCGCGGCTCGCGGTGATGGTCGCGCTCGGCGCGCGCCGCTATGTCAAGACGATCCTGCAGCCGGTGCTGCCCGAACTGGCGGTGCTGTCGTACCAGGAGGTCGAGGAGGACGTGCAGCTGCACACGATCGGCTGGGTGAAGAACCCGCCGGACGACGGCTCGGTCGGCGCGGGCGCCGACGTGCGCGTGCCGGGAGCCGTGCAATGACGAGCTCGACGATCCTCGACCTGACGCGCCAGGCGCTGATGCTCGTGCTGCTGCTGTCGCTGCCGATCGTGCTGATCGCCACGGTCACGGGCCTCGTCGTCGCGATCCTGCAGGCCGTCACGCAGGTGCAGGACGCCAACATCGGCATCGCGGTGCGGCTGATCGCCGTGATGGTCGCACTCGTGCTGCTGTCGGGCTGGCTCGGCGGCGAAGTGCTGCGCTTCGCGCAGCAGGCGCTGGAACGCATGTTCGTTTCTTCCACAGGAGTCCTTTGATGCGTCGACGCGTCGCCCCGATCCGGTTTCAACCGCGCAGCCTGCAACGGGCCGCGCTTGCCATGTGCGCGACCGCGCTGCTCACGGCGTCGCTGTGCATGGCGCCCGCGCAGCCGGCCCGCGCCGCGGACCTGCGCTGGCGCAACAAGCCGTTCACGATCGTCGCGAACGGCAAGAAGATCGGCGACTTCATTCGCGAACTCGCATCGTCGCAGGGCGTGACGGCGGTGGTCGACCCGAAGGTCGACGGCGTGATCAGCGGCCGTTTCTCGGGCACGCCGCAGCAGACGCTCGACACGATCTGCTCGACCTACGGGCTCACGTGGTACTACGACGGCTCGTTCCTGTACGTCGATCCGGCCGACCAGTCGCAGACGCAGATGATCCCGATCCCGCCGAACGCATCCGGCGAAATCGGCCGCGCGCTGCAGGCGATGCAGATTCCCGACAAGCGCTACACGCTCGTGATCAACGACCGCGCGAACAGCGTGTACGTGGCCGGCCCGCGCCGCTACGTCGAGCTCGTGCGGCAGGCGGTCGGCTCGGTCGGCGATCCGGCGGCGAACGGCGCGCATGCGGACATCCGCGCATTCCGGCTGAAGTACGGCTGGGCGTCGGATTTCACGATCAACCGCTCGGGCAAGGAAGTGACCGTGCCGGGCGTCGCGACGATTCTGAGCCGGCTGTTCGGCAAGGGCGGCGGCACGAACGCACTGCCGTCGAGCACGTCGCTCGGGCAGGCCGCGCGCCAGGTCAAGCTCGGCTCGGGGCTGACGATCGCGGTGCCGCGCCTCGATTTCCCCGATATCTCCGGCGGCCCGCGTTCGGGCGGCTATTCCGGCGACGGCAGCGCGACGGCCGGGTTCTCGCCGTTCTCGAACGGCGGCGGCGACACGCTGCCGCAGATCGTCGCCGATCCGGCGATCAACGCGGTGATCGTGCGCGACCTGCCGGAGAACATGTATCGCTACCAGTCGCTGATCAACCAGCTCGACGAGCGGCCGCGCATCGTCGAGATCAACGTGACGATCATCGACATCAACGAGGATTCGCTCGATAGCCTCGGGATCGACTGGCGCCTGCACACGACGCACGGCGACGTGCAGATCGGCAACGGCGCGAATCCGCTGAACGGCAACACGCAGTACAACGGCTCCGGCAATCCGCCGCTGACGTTCGGCGTCGGCACGTCGGAAACCGGGCAGACGGGCACCTTCCTGCCGACCGGTATCGCGCTGACCGCATCGATCGGCGGCTCGCTGCGCAACTACCTGCTCACGCGCGTGAACGCGCTCGCGCAGAAGGGGCAGGCGCAGTTGCGTTCGAAACCGAAGGTGCTCGCGCTCGACAACACCGAGGCGATCCTCGAGAACCTCACGCAGTTCTACGTGCAGGTGCAGGGCTACCAGGATTCGTCGCTGTACAGCGTGACGACCGGCACGAGCATCAAGGTGACGCCGATGATCGTCGACGAGGCGATCCGCAACGCGGCCGCCGTATCCGGCAATCCGCAGAGCGTGATGATGTCGATCGACATCCAGGACGGCAACGTCGTGCAGGGGCAGGCCGTGTCGAACATTCCGGTGATCCAGCAGCGCAATATCGTCACCAAGTCGATGATCGACGAAGGCAAGAGCCTGCTGATCGCCGGTTTCAACGACGACGAGGTGAAGCTGAACAAGAGCGGCGTGCCCTGGCTGTCCGACATCCCGCTGATCGGCAACCTGTTCAAGTACACCGACAAGTCGGGCAACCACATGGAGCGGTTCTACCTGCTGACGCCGCGCGTGGTGACGACCGCGTCGATGTACGCGCCGGACGGCTCGCCCGTGAACCCGGGCGCCGACGGGCCGGCGAATCGGGAGGGCATGTCGATGTATCGGCCGCCGGACAACGACGTCGCGGTGCCGCTGACGCCGAAGCCGCTGCCCGGCACGAAGTTCGGGCCGCCCGCGCTGCCGCCGCCGCCGAAAGACGCGGCGTCGCAGCCGGCGACGACCGCAGGAGCCACCCCTCATGTCGACGACCATCATTGATCCGCACGGCGACGGCGCATTGCCCGGCGGCGCGGGAGGCGCGGGGGCAGGCGCTGCCGCGCTCGCGTCGCCGTGGAACCTGTGCTTCCTGAGCGGGCCGATGTACGGCCGCACGATGTCGCTCGCGCGCGGCGCGAACTGGGTCGGCACCGCGGCCGATTGCGAAGTGATCCTGCCCGATCGCGAGATTGGTGCGAAACAGGTGTGCCTGCAGGTCGGCGCGCTCGCGGTGACCGTGCAGAACCACGGCGGCGACGCCGGTGCACCGGTGCTGTTCAACGACGAACCGCTCGGCAGCGGCCGCCGCTCGATGACGCCGCACGACGTCGTGACGGTCGGCTCGATCCGGCTCGGCATCGCACGGCACGCGCAGGCGAGCGTCGCGGTGCCCGACGAAACCGACGCGCCGGACGCCGCGCGCGAGGCAGCGTGGCTCGGCTGGCTTACCGGCGGGCTGCGCCGCCTCGGCAGCCGGCGGCTCGTGATCGCGCTGGTCGCGCTGTGGATCGGCGTGCTGCTCGGCGCGCTCGGCTACGGCTTCGTCGCGTGGTCGGGGCGCCTGCCGTGGCAGCACGAATCGGTGCTCGCGCGCGCGCACCGGCTGCAGCAACTGCTGCACGCGTATCCGGAGCTGGCCGTCGCGCCACGCGACGACGGCGTGATCGTGTCCGGCTACGTGAGCGACCCGGCCGCGCGCGAACGCGTCGCGCAGATCGTCGCGGGTGTCGACAACGCGGCGCTCGGCAACATCTACGTGGTCAGCGATCTGGTGGCGACCGCACAGACCTATTTCAGCGATACGGCGCTGACGGTCGCGTATCTCGGCCGCGGCCGGATCGAGCTGACGGGCGCGGCCGCGCGCGCGCAGATCGAGCCGCGCATCCGCAACTACATGAAGGACGCGCGCCCGGCGCTCGAAGTGGTCGATCACGTGCGCGATGCCGATCCGGCCGCGCCGCGCACGACGACGACGCTCGGCGGGATGGCCGGCATTCCGGAGATCACGACCGTGTTCGCCGGCGACGGCGACCAGCGCTATATCGAGACGGTCGACGGCAGCCGCTATTTCGAGGGCGCGCGGCTGAAGGACGGGCCGACCGTCGTGTCGATCGGCGCGGACGAAGTGGTGTTCGAACGCAACGGCCAGCGCATCACGATGCCGCTCGGCGGCGCGTCGGCGAACGCGCCCGAGCAGGCACCCGCGCCGCCCGTGGCGCCGCTCGCGAGCGGTGCGGCGGCTGGAGTCGCGCAGCCGGTGCCGGGGCCGACGCTGTTGCCGGGCGTACCGCAAGCGGGTGCCAAGTCGGCCGGTGCTTTGACGAAGGAGGCGGCGCACTAGCGCTGCGACAGGTCATGCGCATCGCTCGACAGGCGGTGCGCGCATTACGCGGGGCGTCGCATCGGTGCGGCGGCTCACGTCGCCGGCGGGGCATGGGGCCGCCGCCGGAAGGTGAATGAACTTCACGTTAAGGAGCGAAACATGGGTACCCAGGCCGCAGGTGGTGCAACCAACACGAACCAGGTCCAGCAGCAGGCCGACGACCTGACCAAGACGCAGCTCGAACTGACGAAGATCAACTTCCAGGTCCAGCAGTCGACTGCGACGTTCGAAACCAGCAACGCAGTGACCGCGCAGGAGGGGACGGCGAACGCCCAGGTTGCGCAACACCTGAGCTCGGCCGGCCGCGCATGACGCCGGTCGCCGGCCGCGCCGCGTGCCGACACGCGCCGGGTCTGCCCGCGAAGGGTGCCCGGCCGCTGATGCGCGCGTGCCGGCCGGCCTGTTCCGGGCGGGCCCGACCGATCCGGTCCGGCGCCTGCCAGCCAAGGAGGGCATGGATATGTCAGTGACAGGCGTAGGCGCGGCGCCGCCGGGCGCGGCCGCGCTCGCGGGTGCCGTGCAGCAAACGGGCTCGGCGTCCGATCCGGCGCAGGTGCGCCAGTTCGATGCGCTGATGCAGCCGGGTGCGTCGCCGGCGGCGTCGTCTTCGTCGGGCGTCGCGATGTCGCGCGCGCCGGCTGATGCGGCGCCGGCCGTGCAGATGACGCCCGCGCAGGCGAACCAGTCGTCGCTCGTCGAGCGGTTGCGCACCTACGGCAACGATCTCGATACGCGGTACGCGAACATCGACAAGCATCGCAGCGAAATGCTGACGTCGATGGCGGACAGCCGCAGCGATCCGATGATGACGATGGTGAAGGCGATGGACTTCCAGTGGACGGCGACCACCACGATTTCGGAATACCAGTTGAGCCTGTCGGTCGCGCAGGCGGCGAACGGCTTCACGCACACCGTGCTGAAGACGCAGGAGTGAAAGCGTGCGTGCAGGCCGGATTCGGCCTCACGCACCCTGAAGCGGACAAACGATGACGACGATCGATTCGACGCCGCGCGCGCATGCGTGGCGCAGCCGGGCGGCGCGCGCGCTGCTCGCGGGGCTGCTCGTGCTGTTGGCCGGGTGCCAGAAGGAGCTGTACTCGGGCCTGTCGGAGCGCGATGCGAACCAGATGGTCGCGGTGCTCGGCGACGCGGGCATCAGCGCGTCGAAGGACAACGACGCGCGCGACACGTCGGACCGCAACGCATGGCTGGTCAGCGTCGCGGACGGCGACATGCAGTCGGCGCTCACGGTATTGCAGGCGAACGGGCTGCCGAAGCCGAGCTATGCGAGCCTCGGCGAGCTGTTCCAGAAGCAGGGCCTCGTGTCGACGCCGGCCGAGGAACGCGTGCGCTATCTGTACGGCGTGTCGCAGGACCTGTCGCGCACGCTGCAGGACATCGAGGGCGTGGTCGTCGCGCGCGTGCAGGTCGTGATTCCGGAGAACGATCCGCTCGCGGACAAGATCAAGCCGTCGTCGGCGGCCGTGTATATCCGCTATCGATCGGGCGTCGACCTGCGCGCGATGGCGCCGATGGTCAAGGATCTCGTCGCGCACAGCATCGAAGGGCTGCAGTACGACAACGTGTCGCTGTTCCTGCAGCCGGCCGCCGCGCAAGCAACGCGCGTGGACGGGATCGGCAGCGCGGTGACCGATATCGTGCGGCTGCGCTCGCCGCTCGGCTGGCTCGTGTTCGCGCTGATCCTGCTGACCTGCGCGGTGATCGCGCTGTCGGCGGCGCGGCGCGGAATGTTCGGCGCACGGCTTGCCGGCCTGCTCGGCGCGCCGCGCGGGGCCAATGGCGGCGCGTCCGCGCAGCCGGCCGGCGGCGGTCTGCGCACGCCGGACGGCGCGCGCGACGGCGCATGAGCGATTCGCATGCACCACCGGGTGACGCGGCCGCCCTGTCCGACACGGCGCCGCTGCCGTGGCTGCAGCCGCTCGCGCCGCCGCCCGCCGCGCGCCGTGCCGCGTTTCATGCGCTCGTCTGCGACTTCAACCTGCGGCCCGATCGTTACCTGCACGTGACGCGCGTGCCGGCCGACTGGCCCGCGCGCTATCGCTCGCCGGACGCGTTCGGCGCGGCCGGCCGCAAGCTGCTCGCGCGGCACCTGCTCGACGCGCACGGCGTGGCCGATCGGCACGATTTCGACGTCGCGAACCCGTGCGCGCGGCTCGCGCTGCTGCCCGGCGCGGCGCTCGAGCAACTGGCGTCGTATGCGGGGCTGCTGCTGCATCGCAACTGGCTGCGCGATGCGCTGACCGTGCGGCGCATCCGCGCGGAAGTCGCGGCCCGGCTCGGCGGCGACGCACTGGAACTCGCGCTCGAACGCGCGCCGGAATTCGGCGCGCTCGCCGACACGCTCGAACCGTGGCGCGCGGATCCCGCCGCGCTGCCCGTCGTGATCCGCGCACGCGGCGGACGGCTGCTCGCGGATTTCATCGGCGTGGCGGGCGACGCGATCGCGCGGCGCGCGCGCCTGAAGTTCAACCGCGCGATCGACGACGAAGCGCCGTACTGGCTGAACCGCACGCAGCGCGACCAGTTCGGCGAACTGATGTTCCTGTTTCTGATTCCCGAGAGGCTTGCGTCATGGGACTGGCTTTTCTGATCACGAGCGACAACCTGCAACTGCTGTCGGAGCGCAAGGTGCTCAAGGAGCGCGAATACGCGGCGCTGCTCGACGCGTCCGCGGTGATCGCGACCGCGCACGACGAGGCCGCACGCATCGTCGCCGACGCGCAGCGCGAATTCGACAAGCGGCAGGCGGCCGGCTACGACGAAGGGATGCGCCGCGCGCAGCGCGAGCAGGCCGCGCAGGCCTACACGCAGGCGCTTGCCGCCGCGCGCACGATGGAGACGATGAAGGACGCGATGGCCGACATCGTCGTGAAGGCCGTGCGCGCGATCGTCGGCGAGATGAGCACGCAGAAGCTGTACGAGGCCGCGCTGGCGCGGATCGCGCCGCTCGTGCGCGACGAGGCGTTTCTGGTCGTGCATGTTGCGCCGGGCCGCAAGGACGAAATGCGCGACGCGCTCGACGGTGCATTCGCGGGGCAATCGAACCGGCAGAAGATCCGCATCGTCGAGGATGCGCAGCTCGAACGCCATGCGTGCACGGTCGAGACACCATCCGGGCGCATCGACGCGAGCCTCGACCTGCAGATCGATGCGCTGCGCCAGGCGATCCGCCGCGATGCGCTGAAGGGCGCCGCGCGATGAACGTGCCGCTCGACGATACGCAGCCGTTCGGCAGCGGCGACGACGACGGCGCGCCGTTCGATCGCGGCCGCCTCGTCGGCGAACTCGACGCGGGGCTCGCGTTTTTCTCGCCGGTATCGGTGCAGGGCCGCGTCAATCACGCGGTCGGGCAAATCCTGAACGCGACGGGCATCCGCGCGCGGCTCGGCGAGATCTGCGAACTTCGCACGCCGAACCAGCCGACGCTGCTCGCCGAAGTGGTCGGCTTTTCGCGGCAGACGACGCTGCTCACGCCGCTCGGCGACGTGGCCGGGCTGTCGCCGGAGACGACCGTCGTGCCGTCCGGGCGCGAGCATGTGTTTCCGGTGGGCGAAGGGCTGTTCGGCCGCGTGCTCGACGGGCTCGGCCGGCCGCTCGACGATCGCGGGCCGGTGACGGGTGCCGCGTGGGTGTCGACGCAGCAGGACCCGCCGAATCCGCTCGCGCGCCAGATGATCGGCACGCCGTTTCCGACCGGCGTGCGCGTGATCGATGGGCTGATGACGCTCGGCGTCGGGCAGCGCGTCGGCATCTTCGCGCCGTCGGGCGTCGGCAAGAGCACGCTGCTCGGGATGATCGCGCGCGGTGCGCAGGCCGACGTGAACGTGATCGCGCTGGTCGGCGAACGCGGCCGCGAGGTGCGCGAATTCATCGAACACAGCCTGTCGCCCGAGGTGCGCGCGCGTTCGATCGTCGTCGTGTCGACGTCCGATCGTCCCGCGATGGAGCGCGTGAAATCCGCGCTCGTCGCCACCGCGATCGCCGAGCACTTCCGCGATGCGGGCAAGCGCGTGCTGCTGCTGGTCGATTCGCTGACGCGCTTCGCGCGCGCGCAGCGCGAGGTCGGCCTCGCGAGCGGCGAGCCGCCGACGCGGCGCAGCTTCCCGCCGTCGACGTTCGCGGTGCTGCCGCGCCTGCTCGAACGCGCGGGGCAGGGCGCGAACGGGTCGATCACCGCGCTCTACACGGTGCTCGTCGAAGGCGACGAGGAATCGGACCCGATCGCCGAGGAAGTGCGCTCGATCCTCGACGGCCATATCGTGCTGTCGCGCAAGATCGCGCTCGCGAACCGCTATCCGGCGATCGACGTGCTCGCGAGCCTGTCGCGCGTGATGCCGCTCGTCGCGAGCCGCGCGCACCAGCAGGCGGCCGCGCGCGTGCGCGAGCTGATCGCGAAGTACCAGGAGATCGAACTGCTGGTGCAGATCGGCGAGTATCGCGAAGGCAGCGACCGGCTCGGCGATCTCGCGCTGCGCGCGCGCGACGCGATCGGCGCGTTCTGCGCGCAGGCGTCGCACGAGGACGTGCACTTCGACGCGCTGCTCGCGAAGCTGACGAAGCTGGCGAACGATCATGTCTGAAGCCGACGATCGCCTCGTGCTTGCCACGCTCGCGCGCCTGAAGCGCGTGCGCGAGATGCGCAGCCAGATCGCGCGCGTCGCGGCCGCACGCCAACAGGGCATCGCCGCGCAGAGCCGCCGCGCGCTCGACGCCGCGCACGCGCAGCTCGCGCAGCAGGTGGCCGCGAAGGCCGCGATCCAGACGCGTCTTGCCGACGATGTGCGCGAGGCGCGCGCGCTGCAGAACGCGGCGGCCGATACGCGCACGTTCGACCGGCACATCGGCACCGCGAACGCGTCGGTGAGCGAGGCCGCGCACGTGCATCGCGGCCACGAGGCGACGCTGGCCGACCTGCAGCGCGCCGCGCGCAAGGCGAAGGCCGCCGAGGACAAGCTCGACAAGGCCGGCGAGAAGGCGCTGCACGCGCGCGCCGCGCGGGTCGAGCGCGATGCCGACGAAGTCGCGGACGGCTACGCGGTGCGGCGCTTCGCGACGGCCGGGGTATGGTCAGGCGCGGCGGGCGACCTGGCCGGCCACGCGGCCGCGCAGCCGGAAGCGGCCGCCGCGTTCGACGCGGAGATGGCCGCCCGGCCGGCCGCTGCGGAAGCCGGCTCGGTCGACGCGAGCGACATGAGCGACATGAGCGACATGAGCGACATGAGCGACATGAGCGACATGAGCGACGCAGCCGCTTCAACCGCCTCAACCACCCCGGCCGCCCCGGCCGACGACCCCGAGCCGCCCGCCGCCGCGGAGCGCCGATGCTAGACCAGGCCGCGGGTTTCAACGACGTCGCGGGTACGCTGCGGCCGCTGCTCTACGTGATGCCGCGCCTGTTGCCGATCATGTTCGTCGTGCCGGTGTTCAACGAGCAGATCATCACGGGGCTCGTGCGCAACGGGATCGCCGTCGTGATCGCCGCGTTCGTCGCGCCGGCGATCGACTCCGCGCAGGTGGCTGCGCTGCCGTTCCTGATGTGGTGCCTGCTCGTCGCGAAGGAGGCGGTGGTCGGCATGCTGCTCGCGGGCGCGTTCAGCGCGGTGCTGTTCGCGATCCAGGGCGTCGGCTACCTGATCGACTTCCAGACGGGCAGCGGCAGCGCTGCGTTTTTCGATCCGATGGGCGGCCACGAGGGCGGCCCGACCTCGGGCTTCCTCAATTTCGTCGCGATCGCGCTGTTCGTCACGGCCGGCGGCCTGCAGGTGCTCGTGCAACTGTTCGCGCAGTCGTATGCGTGGTGGCCGATCGGCTCGCTCGGCCCCGATTTCTCGTCGATGCTGCAGACCTTCATCGTGCGGCAGACCGACACGATCTTCGAATGGATGGTGAAGCTCGCCGCGCCGGTGACGATCGTGCTGGTGCTCGTCGAGCTCGGCATCGGCCTCGTCGGGCGCGCGGTGCCGCAGCTCAACATCTTCGTGTTCTCGCAGCCGCTGAAGAGCGCGCTCGCGCTGCTGATGATGGTGCTGTTCCTGCCGGTGGTGTACGCGGCGCTGCATTCGCTGCTGAGCCCCGACAGCGGGCTGATGGCGCTGCTGCGCGCGCTGTTCGCCGCGCACGGCGGCGCCTGAGCGCGCGACGGAGCCGATATGGCCGAAAAGGACCAGAAGCCGACCGCGAAGCGCCTGCGCGAGGCGCGCGAGAAAGGCGATGTGCCGAAGAGCGCGGAAACGATTTCGTCGGCGTTCTTCGTCGGCGTATGCGTCGCGCTCGCGGTCGGAATCGGCACGCTGTTCGCGCGGTTGCAGTCGCTGTTCCGGCTCGTGTTCGACGCGGTCGGCGCGGCCGACCCGTCCGCACGGATCGCGGTGCTGATCGACGGTGCCGCGCGCGACTGGGCGACGCTGTCCGCGCAGATCGTCGCGGCCGGGCTGCTGGCCGGGCTGCTCGCGGGCTTCGTGCAGGTCGGCGGCGTGATGGCGTGGAGCCGGCTCATGCCGCAACTGTCGCGGCTCAATCCGGCCGAGGGGCTGAAGAACCTGTGGTCGATGCGCAACCTCGTCAATCTCGCGAAGATGCTGCTGAAGACGGTGCTGCTCGCCGCGACGCTCGGCTGGCTGATCGTCGAGTCGCTCGACCCGTCGGTGCAGTCGGGTTTCACGCGGCCTATGTCGATCCTCGCGCTGATCGTGAAGCTGCTGATGCTGCTGTTCGGCTGGGCCGCGCTGATCTACATCGTGATGGCGCTGATCGACATCGTGCATCAGCGTCACGAGTTCAACCAGAAGATGAAGATGTCGATCGACGAAGTGCGACGCGAGCACAAGGAGGACGAGGGCGACCCGCACATCGAGGCGAAGCGCCGGCAGCTCGCGCGCGAAGCGCAGTTCGCGTCGCTGCCGGACCGGATCGGTTTCGCGTCGGTGGTCGTCTATTCGCCGCGCGTCGCGGTCGCGCTCTATTACGGCGGGATCGGCACGCTGCCGTGGGTGCTCGCGCGCGGCGAAGGCGAGGCAGCCGAGCGGATCGTGCGGCTCGCGCGCGACGCGCTGCGCCCGACGCTTGCGAACGTCGGGCTCGCGCAGGCGCTGTACGAGACGACACCCGAGAACGGCACGATCCAGCAGCAGCATTTCCGCGAGGTCGCGCAGTTGCTGAAATGGGCGACCGGCGCTGTCTGACGCACGCGGCGGCGGGCATATCCCCCTTTTTCCGGTCAGCGAACCGGCGTGGCCAATCGCTCCATTTCGATATGGCCCTTTGCGCGGTCATGCGTGTGCGGCGCTTGACGCCGTTTTTTTTCCGGTCGCGGCCCGAATTCACCAGTGAATTATTGCTGAATTATTTCTTCGTAATATGGCTCGACCGTCACGCCTGACAGCGGGCCGCGAGGTTGCGCCGCGCGTGACGGAACAAGTCAACAGGGGCAGACAAATCACATGTGTGGAATCGACGGCTTTCTGAATACCGTCGCCATCGATGAGGAGACAGCGCGCGGCACGCTCGCGCGAATGACGGCGAGCCTCGCGCATCGCGGGCCGGACGGGCAGGGCATCTGGGTCGATCCGGATGCCGGCATCGCCCTCGGCCACCGGCGGCTGGCGATCGTCGACCTGTCGGTGCATGGCCGGCAGCCGATGGCGTCCGCGTGCGGCCGCTACGTCATGGTCTTCAACGGCGAAATCTACAACCATCGCGAACTGCGCGCGGAGCTCGAGCGCGCGGGTCGCGCACCGGCGTGGCGCGGCCACTCCGACAGCGAGGTGCTGATCGCGGCGATCGTCGCGTGGGGCGTCGAGGCGACGCTGCGGCGCGCGACCGGCATGTTCGCGTTCGCGCTGTGGAATCGCGCATCGCGGGTGCTGACGCTCGCGCGCGACCGGATCGGCGAGAAGCCGCTCTACTACGGCCGGATCGGCGACGCGCTCGTGTTCGCGTCGGAGCTGAAGGCGCTGCGCGGCTATCCGGGCTTCGACGGCACGGTCGACCGCGACGCGCTGTGCCTGTACCTGCGCCAGTCGAGCGTGCCCGCGCCGTACACGATCTATCGCGACATCCGCAAGCTGCCGCCCGGCACGTACATCCAGTTCGAGCATGCGCGCGACACGCCGCGCGTGCGCGCGTACTGGACGCTCGAACAGGCGATCGAGAGCGGCCGCGAGCAGCCGTTCGAGGGCAGTGCCGACGAGGCCGTCGGCCAGCTCGACGCGATCCTGCGCCAGGCCGTCGCGCGGCAGATGGAAGCCGACGTGCCGCTCGGCGCGTTCCTGTCGGGCGGCGTCGATTCGTCGGCGATCGTCGCGCTGATGCAGGCGCAATCGGCGACGCCGGTCGACACGTTTACGATCGGCTTCCACGAAGCCGGCTATGACGAAGCCGGTTACGCGAAGGCCGTCGCGCGCCATCTCGGCACGCGGCATACCGAGCTTTACGTGACCGCCGACCATGCGCTCGGCGTCGTGCCGAAGCTGCCGTCGATCTACGACGAGCCGTTCGCCGATGCATCGCAGATCCCGACCTTTCTCGTGTCGGAGCTGACGCGCCGGCATGTGAAGGTGAGCCTGTCCGGCGACGGCGGCGACGAGCTGTTCGGCGGCTATACGCGCTACTTCCTGACGCCGCGCCTGTGGCGCAAGCTGCATCGCGTGCCGGCCGCCGTGCGCGCGCGGATCGCCGCCGCGCTGCATGCGCTGCGGCCCGATCACGCGGACCAGCTCGCGGCCGTCGCGCAGGGCGCATGGGGCGGCGTGGAGGCGCGCGAATCGGCGTCGCGCATCGGCGACCGCCTGCACAAGCTCGGCCATGTGATGACGGCCGAGAGCCGCATCGGCCTGTACCGGCTGCTGATGTCGTCGGTGCATCATCCCGAGCGCATCGCGCTGTCGGGACAGGAGCCGCCGACGCCGCTCGACACGGTGTCCGCGTGGCCCGCGCACCTGAGCTTCGCCGAGCAGGCGATGGCGATCGATACGCTCACGTATTTGCCGACCGACATTCTCGCGAAGGTCGACCGCGCGGCGATGGCCGTGAGCCTCGAGACGCGCATGCCGTTCCTCGACCATCACGTCGTCGAATTCGCGTGGCGCGTGCCGGCGTCGGTGCGTTTGCCGGAAGGGCAGTCGAAGGCGCTGCTGCGCCGGCTGCTCGACCAGTACGTGCCGTCCGCGCTGATCGACCGGCCGAAGCAGGGCTTCTGCGCGCCCGTCGATCACTGGCTGCGCGGCTCGCTGCGCGACTGGGCCGAGGCGTTGCTGCGGCCGTCGCGGTTGCGCGAAGAGGGTTTCTTCGATGCGGCCGCGGTCGAGCGTCTGTGGCGGCAGCATCAGACGGGCCGGATGAACTGGCAGCATCAGTTGTGGACGGTGCTGATGTTCCAGGCGTGGCTGGAGGCGCAGCGGGCCGGGTGACGCGGCGTTCGACTTGCCGGCGACGGTCGGCGCGTACGCCCGCGCCGCACCGGTTTACTGGTCGAGACACCGCACGCACAGCCGCTTCGCCTGGTTCGCCGGCAGCCCGCGGCACATCATCACCACCGGGCGCGCGTGACACGAAGGCGCATCGGCGGACGCGGCAGGCGACGCCAGCCGCCGCGCGTGTTCGGGCGGCGTGGTGGCGGCCGCGTCCATACGCCGGCGGCGCTCGGGCGGCGGCGTGTCGCTCACGACCGGAATTGGTTCGACGCCGCCTTCGCGCGCGTTGCGCTGCGCGCTCGCGACGACGCGGCTCACGTAGCCGCTCGAGAAACCGGTCGTGAAGTTGCCGCTGTAGTAGCACGACAGTGCCGCGCGCAATGCGGCCTGCGCGGCGCGGCCGGTGCCCGACGAGCGCGCGAAGCATTCGGTCAGGATCGCGCCGCCGGCCCGCAGGTTGCGGCACGGCTCGAACATCGTCGCTTCGTCGAGCCCGTATTTCGAGAAATTTCGTTCGTTCACCTGCGCGAGGCCGACGCTGTAGCTGAAGCCGCGCGACGCAAGCTCGCGCGCGGTCGCGCGCGCCTCGTCGAGCGACGCGGGCTGGCGCGCCAGGTGGCCGCCGACCACGCCGATCGCATACGGATTGAAGCCCGACTCGGTGCGCACGAGCGCGGCGAGCGTGTCGGGATCGACGTTCGGCGCACAGGCGCGCGCGAGTTGCGCGAAGCCCGCGCCGCTGGCCGCATGCGCGATGTGCGGCTGCATTCCGGCGCATGCGAGCACGAGCAGCCCGACCAGCGCGCACAGGTGCGCGGCGGCGGTTCGCAGGCCGCGCGCATTCATCCCGCGCCCGCCACGCGGTACGACAGCACGAGCCCGTGCACGAGCAGCGACCAGCCGTCGAGCGCGACGAACAGCAGCAGCTTGAACGGCACCGAGATCGTCGTCGGCGAGATCATCTGCATCCCGAGCGCGAGCAGGATGTTCGCGACCAGCAGGTCGACGACGATGAACACGATATAGATCACGAAACCGATCTGGAATGCCTTCGTCAGTTCGGCGAGCGTAAAGCTCGGCACCAGCACGAGCAGGTCGTCGTCCTTGATGCCGTCCGCGCGGTTCTTCGGCCAGACCGACGTCGCGGTGCGCACGAAGAATTCGCGGTCGCGCTGCCGCGTATGCGACACGAGGAAATCCTTGATCGGCGGCAGCGCGGCATCGGCGAGCGCGCCGACGTCGGCGGTCGACAGCTGCCCCGATGCGTCGAAGTGGCGCGCCTGCAGTGCGTCGCGGATCGACATCCCGACGGGCGCCATGATGAACAGCGACAGGATCAGCGCGATGCCGTTCAGCACGAGGTTCGGCGGCACCTGCTGGATCCCGAGCGCGGAGCGCAGGAGGCCGAGCACGACCACGAGCTTCGTATAGCTCGTCACCATCAGCGCCGCGAACGGCGCGATGCCGAGCGCGGCGATCACCGCGATCAGCGCGACCGGATTCGGCAGGTTGCCCATCGCTCAGCGCTCGCGCGGCGCGGGTTGCGTCAGCGTGACGACGCGCACGCCGAGTTTCTGGCCGACCGCGATCAGGTGGCCGGTGCCGATCAGCATCCCGTTCGCGACCAGATGGATCACGCTCTGGTTGATTCCCTGCTGCAGCTCGATCACGGCGCCCGGCTGCAGCGCGCTCAATTCGCCGAGCGGCATCGACGTGGGCGGCAGCTCGAAGCGCAGGTCGACCGCGAGGCCGTCGAGCGTGCGCGGCGCATCGGCGGGCGGCGCGTCGTGCGCCGTCGCGGGCGTGGTGTCGGTGCGGGTCGGTTCCAAAGGCATCTCCCTGATTCGTTCGACGGTCAGCCGGTTGCCCGACGGCCGTCCGATGATCTCCCATGCCGGCGCGGCCGGCAGCCGCGCGACGCACAGCAGGTTCTGCTCGTGCGCCTGCCAGCGCTCGATCGCGATGATGTCGCCGCCGACGACATCGGCCAGTTCGGCCGTCGTCAGCTCGGTGCGGCCGATCTCGAACACGAGCGGCACGGGCAGGTTCGCATAGGCCGCGCGCGTGTCGGCGAGCGCGGCCGGCGCGGCCGCGAAGAACACGGCCAGCGCATCGGGCGCGTCGAACAGCAGTGCGCCGTGGCAGCGCACTGCGCCGTCGGCACGCCGCAGCTCGAAGCGCAGCGCGGCCGGCGATGCGCGCCAGGCGGACGCGCTCGCGGGCGGCGGCAGCAGTTCCACGCGCTGCCGCGTCGCGGCCTGCAGCACGGCCGCGAGCGGCGCGCACAGGTCGGCGAGCAGTGCGGCGCGGATCACGGCCGGCACGGCCGGGTCGGCCGCGTCGCCGAGCCATTCCGTTTCCGCGATCGGATCGATCCATAGCGTGCCGGTGGCCGGGCCGACGACGAAGCGATAGGCGTGCGCATCCGCGGCCGGCTCGGCATCGATGCGCCAGCGCACCTCGTACGCATGCTCGCCGAGCGTGACCGGAACGGCGCCGGTCGCGCAGTACGCGTGCGACAGCCCGCGCGCGGCGGCGGTGGACAGGCGCGGCAGGTAGGGCGACGCGTCGAGCGCGACCGCGGCCGGCGCAGCGGCGGGCGGCACGGAAGCGGCGGGCATGGCCCGGTTCGCGGCGTCGCCGGCGTCGGCATTCGTCAGGAACTGCGCAGGCACGGCGGGATCGGGGCGGATTCGGCGTCGGTTCGACGGGTTGTTATGGGGCCGGTGACGCGGACGGGCACGCGGCTGCTGCGTCGATTGTAGGGACGGCCATGGCTGTGTGCCGCGCCGGAATCCGTAGTCGCGTGCATCGCGCGGCGACGGGGAGCGCAGGGCGCTACGAAGCGTGACACCGCGTGATGGAATGCCGCGCAGCGCGATGCGCGGCGGCGGGCGGCCAAAAGCAACCGCCGCCCGGAGGCGGCGGTCGGGTCGCGACTGGCTGGCTGGCTGGCGGGCAGGGCGGCGTGCAGGCCGCATCCGGCTGGCGGGACGCGAAGCGCTGCGAACCTGCACAGCGCGGTGGGGGGAGTGTTGCTGGCGCGCCGCGAGCGGGCGGCGCGCGGGTGAATCGTCAGGCGTAGTCGGCGGCCATCATGGCCGGCGGCGCGGCACGCAGGATCGGCGCCGCATCGTGGCGCTCGACGTGCGTCATTGCCGCACCGAACAGCACGAGGCGATAGCCCACCGCATAGATCGGGATGATCCGCAGGTTCTTGTCGTGCTCGAGCTGCAATTTCGAGCGGATCCGCGAGATATGGGTATCGAGCGTGCGCGACGACACGGCGAGTTCACGGCCCCATACGGCTTCCTGGATTGCCTGCCGCGGCACGACCTTGTTCATGTTGTCGAGCAGGAATTCGACGACGTCGAATTCGCGCGGCGTAACGTCAATGACCTTGTTGTCGATTTCGATCGTGCGGCGCACGAAATTGATTTTTATGTTGTCGATGTACAGGTATTTGCAATCCATGGTGGCCCTCGCATGTCCATAAAGGAGTGTTTTGCGGGTTACGTACTGCAACTTCCGGGCCAAGGGAGGGAAGGTCAGGTGTCGGCGGGGGGCGTGCCGGGCGCGGGCGGTGTGGAGCCTTGAATTTAAAAGAATTTTTAACGCGGAGAGCGGGGGCGGGTGATGAAGCGGGCGGAGCAATTTTGAAGAATTGTTACGTAGCATCGAGGAGGCGACGTTACGGGCGTTACGTCTGACGTAACGTGTGGGGGAGGCGGCATTCGTGGCGGGCAGCACATGGTTTTTTGCCGGACCGCGAACCCTACATCGAACCCTACGTGGTTTGATGAATAGGCTATTTAAATCAATTGGTTGTGAGTGTTTTTTGCCGACATCGAACCCTACATCGGCCACGCTTCGACAAAAGACGCCGGCCGAGAGACGTTTCCATCCCCCAGCCGGCGTTCCGGCTCATCAAGCCTTCGCGCTATCCGCCGAATCGAACGGCAGCACGTAATGCCGCTCGCCCGTCGCCGCGAAGATCGCGTTCGCGACTGCCGGCCCGATCGGCGCGACGCCCGGCTCGCCGACCCCGGTCGGCGCTTCGGCCGACGGCACGATATACACCTCGACCTTCGGCATCTCGGCCATCCGCAGCACGTTGTAGCCGTCGAAGTTGCGCTGTTCGACCTGGCCGTCCTTCAGCGTGATCGCGCTGTGCAGCGCCGCACCGAGCCCGAAGCCGATGCCGCCTTCCATCTGCGCGGCGACGATGTCGGGATTGATCGCGATCCCGCAATCCACCGCGCACACCACGCGCTCGACCTTCACCTTGCCGTCCGCGTCGACCGACACCTCGGCCACCTGCGCGACATAGCTCTTGAACGCCTCGGCGACCGCGATCCCGCGCCCGCGGCCCTTCGGCAGCGGCTTGGCCGGATCCCAGCCGGCCTTCTGCGCGGCCAGTTCCAGCACCGCGCGCATGCGCGGCTCCTTCGCGAGCAGGTCGCGGCGGAACGCGTATGGATCCTTGCCGGCGGTGTGCGCGGCTTCGTCGATGAACGCCTCGACCGCGTAGGCCGTGTGCGAGCTGCCGACCACGCGCCACCACAGCACGGGCACGCCCGTCTTCGCGGTGGTGAGCTCGACCGACACGTTCGGCACTGCGTACGGCAGGTTCGCCGCGCCCTCGACCGACGTCGCGTCGATGCCGTTCTTGACCATGAACGCCTCGAACGGCGTGCCGGCGAGGATCGACTGGCCGACGATCCGGTGGCGCCAGCCGACCAGCTTGCCGTCCGCGGTCAGGCCCGCGTCGAGCTTGTGGAAGTACATCGGCCGATAGAGGCCGCCCTGGATGTCGTCCTCGCGTGTCCACTGCAGCTTGACGGGCTTGCCGTCCGCGCCGAGCGCCTTCGCGATCGACACGGCCTCGACCACATAGTCCGACCACGCGTTCGCGCGCCGGCCGAAGCTGCCGCCCGCGTACAGCGTATGGATCTTCACCTGCTCGGGCTTCAGGCCCGCGACCTTGGCGGCGTTCGCCTGGTCGATCGTCTGGAACTGGTCGCCGGCCCAGATCTCGCAGCCGTCGCGCGTCAGCTTGACGACCGCGTCGAGCGGCTCCATCGGTGCGTGCGCGAGATACGGGAATTCGTATGTCGCGCTGAGCTTGCGCGCGGCGCCGGCGATCGCCGCGTCGGCGTCGCCGTCCTTGCGCGCCGACGTTCCCGGTTTCTCCGCGAGCTGCCGGTATTCGCGCATGATCTCGGCCGAGCCGCGCTTTTCGGCGTTGCTTTCGTCCCATTCGACCTTCAGCGCGTCGCGGCCCTGCTTCGCGGCCCAGAAGCCCGTCGCGACGACCGCGACGCCGCGCGGCACCTGCACGACCGACACGACGCCCGGCACCGCCTTCGCGGCCGTCGCGTCGAACGACTTGACCGTCGCGCCGAAGCGCGGCGGGCGCTGCAGCAGCGCGACGCGCATGCCGGGGAAGGTTGTGTCGAGCGTGAAAGGCGCGGTGCCGTTCGATTTCGCCGATGCATCGACGCGCGGAATCCGCTGGCCGATCAGCTTGAAATCGGCCGGCTGCTTCAGCACGACCTTGTCCGGCACGGGCAGCTTCGATGCGTCGGCGACGAGCGTGCCGTAGGCGGCCGTCTTGCCGCTCTTCGCATGCGTGACGACGCCATTGGCCGTCGTCAGCTCGCCGGCCGGCACCTTCCAGCGGGCCGCGGCGGCCGACACGAGCATCGCGCGGGCCTTGCCGCCCGCTTCGCGCAGCTGCTGCCACGAGTTCGCCATCGCCGAGCTGCCGCCCGTGCCCTGCATCGTGCCGAACGCGAGGTTCGCATAGCGCTTCGCGTCGGCCGGTGCGCTTTCGACGCGCACGCTCGACCAGTCGGCGTCGAGCTCCTCGGCGACGATCGTCGCGATGCCCGTATACGCGCCCTGGCCCATTTCGACGTGCTTCGCGATGACCGTGACGGCGCCGTCGGGCGTGATACGCAGGAACGCGTTCGGCGCGAAATCGGCGGCCGGCGCGGTTGCGGCGAGCGCGCGGCGGCCGAGACCGGCCCATTCGAAGCCGATGGTCAGGCTGACGGCTGCCGCGGCGCCCGCGGCCTTCAGGAACGTTCGGCGCGACGGACGCACCGAATCGCGGTTGTCGAGTTCGATCGTCATGGTCAGGCTCCCAGCGTCGCGGCCGCGTCGTGGATCGCGGCCCGGATGCGGGCGTAGGTCGCACAGCGGCACAGGTTGCCGTTCATCGCGGCGTCGATGTCCGCGTCGGTCGGCTTCGGGTTCTGTTCGAGCAGTGCGGTGGCCGACATGATCTGGCCGGACTGGCAATAGCCGCATTGCGGAACCTGCTGCTTGACCCACGCGGCCTGCACGGCCTGCGCGGGCTTGCTCTGCAGGCCCTCGATCGTCGTGACGTGCTTGCCGGCGATACCGGCGAGCGGCAGCACGCACGAGCGGACGGCCTGGCCTTCGAGATGCACCGTGCACGCGCCGCACTGCGCCATGCCGCAGCCGAACTTCGTGCCGGTCAGTCCCGCGTGTTCGCGAATCGCCCAGAGGACGGGCATCGACGGATCGGCGTCGAGCGTAACGTTCTTGCCGTTGAGGACAAACGAGGTAGGCATTTTGGTTGTCTCCGTGGGGAAAACCCGGCATGCGCCCGGTTAGCGGGCAGTGTGCGCGAGCAGCCGGTTTTTGCGTCTACCCAATCCTGCAAATTTATTGAACAATCCTGCAAATCCCGGGCACGCCGTGGGCCGTTTCGCTATGCTCCCGCGACATGGGGAAATCAATCGAGGATTCGTCATGGACATGACCGATATCGCGGCGTCGCGCGAATCCGGGCGGCGCGAGCTGGCGTCGCTGATCGGCCGCTTCGCACCGGCGGATGGCTCGCATTCGACCGCTGTGCCGGGCCTGATGCTGCATCGGCACACGCGTCCGGTCGATCTCGGCTGCGCCGTGTCGTGTGCCGCGCTGGTGATCGCGGGGCAGGGCGCGAAGCGCGTAATCGTGGCCGGCCACGCTTACGAATACGACACGCAGAATTGCCTGATTACGTCGATCGACTTGCCGATCCTGTCGCGCGTGACGCGCGCGTCGCCGGAGGAACCCTACCTGTGCCTGTCGCTGAGGCTCGATCCGCAGCGGATCGTGGAGCTCTCGGCCGAGATGCGGCTGCCCGAGCCCGACGCGGGCCCCGAAGGCGAAGGGATCGCGCTCGCCGAGCTGACGCCGCCGCTGCTCGACGCCGCGCTGCGGCTGTTGCGGCTGCTCGATACGCCGGCCGACATTCCGGTCGTCGCGCCGCTGATCGAAAAGGAACTGCTGTACCGGTTGATGACGAGCGGGCAGGGCACGCGGCTGCGGCATATGGCGATCGCGGGCAGCCAGACGCACCGGATCGCGCGCGCGATCGAATGGATCCGCGATCACTACGCGGAGCCGATGCGCGTCGAGACGCTCGCGCAGGCGGTCAACATGAGCGTGTCGTCGCTGCACCACCATTTCAAGCACGTGACGACGCTAAGCCCGTTGCAGTACCAGAAGCAGTTGCGGCTGCACGAGGCGCGGCGGCTGTTGCTGCGGCAGGGCGGCGACGTCGGGTCGGTGGCTGCCGTGGTCGGCTACGAGAGCGCGTCGCAGTTCAGCCGCGAATACAGCCGGCTGTTCGGCGCGCCGCCGATGCGCGACGTCGTGCACCTGCGGAAGAAGGAACTGCTGGGCTGATGCGGCGGCGGCCGACGCTCGCCGAAGTGCGTCGGCAGGCCGAGCGGCACGCGATCGAGGAAATACTGCTGCGCCATCACCACCAGCATGCGGACGTCGCGGCGGCATTTCGCGCGCGACGCTGTACCGCCTGATGACCGCGTCCGCTCAAGACCGTGCGGCGGCGGCCGTTAAAGCATGAAATGGCCCGTCCGGACCGCCGGCGCATCGATGCGCGCGGCCGGCACGCGGCGTATCACGCTTATCCGGGGTTATCGTGGCAGAGTGCAGTCACTGCGGCAGGACGTTCCTGGTCGGCGGGCAGTCGATCGACGGCCGCCGCTATTGCAGTCCGGCGTGCGCGCACGCGCATCCGATCGTCGTCGAGGCCGAGCGGGTGCCCGACGCGAAGGTCCGGCAGTACGTCGACGACTGGCGGTATGGGCCGTGCCCGATTTGCCTGCGCGAAGGGCATCCGGTCGACGTCCACGCGTCGCATCGCGTCGTATCGCTGGTGTTCGTCACGCGCTGGGCGACGCGGCGCCACGTGTGCTGCCGCCGCTGCGGCCGCAAGAAGCAGGCGATCGCGCTGCTTGCATCGGTCACGCTCGGCTGGTGGGGGCTGCCGTGGGGCATCGTGCTGACGCCGATCCAGCTCGCGCGCAACGCGCTCGGGCTGGCCGCGCGCGATCCGGAGGTTGCGACGCAGCAGTTCGAGCAGCTCGTGCGGCGCAAGCTGGCGGAGCGCCGGCTGCAGCGCGCGCGGCAGGGCGCCGGCGCCTGACCGCGCACCGCCGCCCGGTCAGGCCGGCCGTTCGAAGCCCGATGCGACCCAGCGCTCGGCACTGGCCTTGCTGAGCTTGAACCCGGCCGATACCTTCGCGTCGGCCAGCAGCTCGCCGTACGGATCGAACGCCTTGAGTTGCGCGTACGGCTCGAACTCGTCCGGCACGATGTCGAGCGTCACCGACACATCCTGCCCGTCCTCGCCCTGGACCGTCACTTCCTTGTGCAGCATCGCGCGCCGCTGCTGCTCGTGCCGCATCAGCACCTCGGTCGCGGTCTTCACGAGCGTGCGGAACGCGTTCGCGTCCATCGGCTTCGGGTTCTTCTTGTCGCGGCCCATGGTCCACGGCCCGACGAGCGCGGGTTCGGACTCGCCGTCCTTGATCATCTCGACGGCCCAGCCGTCGTCGTCTTCGTTCTTGATGATGCGGGCGGTCCAGCCGTTGTCGCGCCAGAGGCCGTCTTCGTGGATGGAGGTGTCGTCGGATTGCAGGTCGGATTCGGTCATGGGGAAAGCTGGGAGTACGGGCAGCCGGAGTATGGGCAGCCGGCAAAAGGGCAGTGGTGCGCGGCCGTCGTCGGCGCGTCGCTCGCCGCCGGGTGCCCGGAGTGGCATGCAAACGCCGCAATTTTACCTGCTGGCCGGCCGCAAGGGCTCAATGCCGGCCGTCCGGCCGATGCCGGGCATCTGAACCGACGCAAATATCAAACTCGTATTACGTCTCCGGCGGCCAATCCCGATGCCGTCCGATATCCCGCCCGCGCGCGGCTTCATAGAATCGATCTTCGGGATAAAAATATCCCGGACATCCTTTCAACGCCAAACCGGCCGCGCGCGTTCCGCGCCGCGCGGCCGGTGAACCACCTGGAACTGCGCATGAGGAAATTCAATGTTCGCATCGTTTTCGCGTACGACTGGCCGTTGACGCTGGCCGGCATCGAGCAGATCGCCGGCAGCGCCTGTGCCATCGAGCTCGTCGCGGTCTACCGGAGTGCGGCCGAGCTGGTCGCGTCGCTCGGCGGCGTCGACTGCGACATCGTGCTGGTCGATTATTCGATCCGCGGCGACGAGCAGATGGACGGCCTCGCGCTGTTCGACTGGCTGCGGCGCACGCGCCCGAACGCCGGAATCGTCGCGCTGGTCGGCAACGAGAACCCGCTGATCTTCCGGTCGATCCTCGCGATTGGCGGCGTGAGCATCGTCAGCAAGTTCGACGAAGTCGGCCATATCGTCACGGCGATCCATTCGAGCTACAGCGGCGGGCGCTACCTGTCGCCGTGCGTCAGGCGCGCGGTCGATGCGATCGGCGAGCGCGGCGAGGCGCCAGTGAAGCTGTCGGCGCGCGAGATCGAGGTGATTCGCCTATATCTGTCGGGCGTGTCGATCAAGACGATCGCGCAGCGCCTGAGCAAGGGCAAGCAGACGGTCAGCGCGCAGAAGATCAGCGCGATGAAGAAACTCGGCGCGAACAACGACGTCGAGCTGATCCAGCGGGCGGCCGGGCTGGGGCTGGGCATCGGTGCGGCCGCGCCGCGGGCCGGCGGCGCGGTGTGAGCACGTGCGCGCCGGGCTGGTCATTCGGTCTGCGTGAAGCGCGCGTAGACCGCGTATAGCTCGATGCCGTGGAGGCGGTTTTCGGCCGCGTCCATGACGAGCGCGCATTGACCGTGAACCTCAACACGAGATAGTTCACCGAAGTTCACCGAATTGGATCGAGGTGGATGTACTTGCGGGCGGGCACCGACGATAACACGTGGTCAGTGCCGAGATTGCGGCGCATCGTCGCGCGTAGTTCGTGAACGTCGGCACTCGATTGATCGCCCATCCTTCCACCAGTTTTGCGGAGAGTAACGGAATTTCAATTTAAGTGGGAGTGCGAGGCAAAATAATACTCGTCCTATAGACAATGCAATTATTGCCGGCGACCGTATATGGTCCATCCGCGCATAAGGTATTCGAGCTTATGGTCCAGAAAGAACATGACTCCGATCGCCCACATCGCAAATGTCCGCTATCGAGTCGTTACCGACACGGGACAGACTTTTTTCGGCGCCACTGACAGTGCTGACCGAATGCGCCGTTTCGCCACTGACGCAGCAGCGTCCTTGAAAATCTATACGAAGGGATTTTGAAGAAATGAACGATTTTGACGTGAATGATGGTGGGGAATGGTTCCTTGTACATTCAGGTGCGGTTACCAATACCAACCCCGGCTCGACGGTTGAAGTAAGGATCAATACGGAGAGAATTTGTCAAAACATGACAAACAGTGAGTTTCGGGGAATGATTTTACGTCAGCGCGATCGTGCCGTTTCCCTGGTTGAGCAGAGAATCCTGGAATTGCAGCGTTGGTCTAACGCTGACGAGGCGCGTGTGCTACAGTGGTTCGGCAAGGCAGACGAAGCGACCTGCATAACATTACTTGCAGGTCTGACGGCAATCGCACGGGTATTAAAGGGGATGTCGGCATTCAATTTTACCCGATGGGATAGCGATCGATTCAGGTATATCGGATGCGTTCCGAATCCAAATAAATCCGGTGTCGCTGCATCTGTTTGCGCACCGGACACGGCAACTCATACAATTGCCATACATCCTGATTTTTGCTCTATGCGTCATTTTTCGTGGGATAAGGATTCTGTAGTTTCCACATTGATTCATGAGGTCAGTCACTTTGATGACACGATGGCTACCAAGGATCATCGCTACTTTATCGCGGAATGTCTGACCTTCGGATCGGAGAGTCCGGATCAAGCCATCAATAATGCTGATAGTGTTGCTGGATACGTAATTTATAATGCATAAATTCATGCTTGGTATATTGCTTGCTGCATCCAATTCGGCATTTGCATGCATCGCGAGCGAGAATTTTGATATATATTTTAATAGGAATGACGCAACCATATCGAACTCGGAAGTCGTTCGCATCGCAAATTGGGTGGCCGAAAAAAAGATTAATTATGCCAATCACGCAACAAAAGAGACGACGTTAATTAGTGGTCACGCTGAAGAAGATGAACACGGGGCGCAGGCACTTGCACAATCACGACTGCAAGTCGGGCGTGCGCTGCTAGAGCAATTGGGCTTTCTACGCGGGACCGTTCGGGCAAGCGTACGCGTCTATTCGCATGGCGACGTGGACAACGGGCGGCGCGTGGAAATTTCCTTCCTGCCCGATTGCCCTAACAAGTGCTGCACCGGGAAGTAACATGACGCGGGACCCACCGCGCAAGCGTCGTTCGGAACAGCGCCCCATTCGCTTCCGAATGCTGGCCGGCGCTGCGCGGCGAGCAGGTGGATGTGTTCGACGCGCTACCGGTGGGCACAGGCATGAGGGCGTATGACGAAGCCAGGGGCGCGCGGGCGTGGCAGCGGCAAGCCGCGCCCGCACGCTCCCCCAGGATCAGGCCGGCAACGCGAACCGCGTGACGGCGTCGCGCAGTGCTTCGGCCTGATCGCGCAGCGAATGCGCGGCGGCCGCCGCCTGTTCGACGAGCGCCGCGTTCTGCTGCGTGACCTGGTCCATCTCGCCCACCGCGCGATTGACCTGCTCGATCCCGGCGCTTTGCTCGCGCGACGCATGGCTGATTTCGTCGAGGATCTCGTTCACGCGCCGCACCGACTGCACGAGCTCGGCCATCGTCTCGCCCGCGTGCGTGACGAGCGTCGCGCCGTGTTCGACGGTCTCGTTCGACGACACGATCAGCGACTTGATCTCCTTGGCGGCCGTCGCCGAGCGTTGCGCGAGCGAGCGCACCTCGGCCGCGACCACCGCGAAGCCGCGGCCCTGTTCGCCCGCGCGCGCGGCTTCGACGGCCGCGTTCAGCGCGAGGATGTTGGTCTGGAACGCGATCCCGTCGATCACGCCGATGATGTCGCCGATCTTGTGCGAGCGGCCGGTGATCTCGTTCATCGTGCGCACGACGTCGTCGACCACCGCGCTGCCGCGCGTCGCGACCTGCGCGGCCTGGCCGGCGAGCGATGCGGCCTGCGCGGCGCTGTCCGCGTTCTGCTTCACGTTCGCGGTCATCTGGTCCATGCTCGACGCGGTCTGCACGAGCGCGGCCGCCTGTTCCTCGGTGCGCTGCGACAGGTCGGTGTTGCCGGACGCGATCTCGCTCGCGCCGACGTTGATGTTCTCGGTGCCCATCCGCACGCGCGACACCATGTCGATCAGCCCGCCCTGCATCGTGTGCAGCGCATGCAGCAGGCTGCCGCGATCGTCCTGCTTCACGGCGACGCGCGCGGTCAGGTCGCCCTGCGCGATGCGCTGCGCGGCGTCGAGCGCAACCTCGAGTTCGCCGCCGAGGCTCGCGCGCACGCTTTTCAGCACCAGCACCATCACGGCGGTCGCGATCGCGCCGAGCACGGTCGTCATCGCGAGCCAGCGGCCGATGCTCGCGAGCACGGCCGAGTGCACGTCGTTCATGTACATGCCCGTCACCAGATACCAGTCCCACGGCGCGAAACGCTGCACGGCGCTGGTTTTCTCCTGCGGCTTGTCGGCGCCCGGCTTCGGCCACAGATACTCGACGAAGCCCTTGCCGCCTTCCAGGTTGCCGGCCTTCACGATCTCGACGAACAGGTGCTTGCCGTTCGGATCGGTGAAATTCGACACGTCCTTGCCGTTGAGCTCGGCCTTGATCGGATGCATCACGATCGCGGGCTTCGAGTCGTTGACGGAGATGTAGCCGTCGGCGCCGTAGCGCATCGCGGCGATCGCCTCGAGCGCCTTCTGCTTCGCGTCGGCCTCCGGCATCGCGTTCTGCTGCGACAGCTTGTAGTAATGGTCGGTCACGCTCGCGGCCTGCGCGACCAGCGCGGCAAGCTGATCGCGGCGGTCCGCGATCATCGATGTGCGCGTCTGCCACGCGCCGAGCCCGGCGATCACGAGCAGGCCGAGCCACAGGATGACGATCATCGAGGCGAGTTTCTGATTCAGGGAAAGGTTGCGCATGGTATGTGGTCGGTCAGTCGAGGATGCTCGCCGGAACGGCGTGACGGGGTAAGTGTCTTGACGGCAGGCGACGCGCGTCGCCGTAGGCGGGAAATCCCTTAGAAATGGTGCGGTCGCTCATGCCGTCGACGTGGGCACGGGTATCTATGCATATGCATAACGGGGCATGGCTATACTGTCGGAGCGATTGCGCGCGCCGGGCGCCCGGGCGGGCGGCGGCGCGGCGCCGAATGAAACCGAAAGGAGGCAACGATGCGAATTCTGGTGGTAGGGGCCGGCGCGGTCGGCGGATACTTCGGCGGCCGGCTGGCCGCGGCGGGGCGCGACGTGACGTTCCTGGTGCGCGACGGCCGCGCGGCCGCGCTGGCGCGCGACGGGCTGCTGATCCGCAGCCCGCGCGGCGACCTGACGCTCGCGAACGTGCAGACCGTGCGCGCGGGCGATGCGGGCGCCGGGGTCGCACCGTTCGACCTCGTGCTGCTGAGCTGCAAGGCGTACAGCCTCGACGACGCGATCGCGTCGTTCGCGCCGTTCGTCGGCCCGCAAACGCTGATCCTGCCGATGCTCAACGGGATGCGTCACCTCGACGTGCTGCGCGACCGGTTCGGCGCCGCGCAGGTGCTCGGCGGGCTGTGCGTGATCGCGGCCACGCTCGATCGCGAGCAGCGCATCGTGCACCTGAACGACACGCATGGCGTGTCGTTCGGCGAACTCGCCGGCGGCGAATCGCCGCGCGTGCGCGCGGTGGCCGACGTGCTCGGCGGCGCGGGCTTCGACGCGACGCTCAGCGACGACATCGCCGCGCGGATGTGGGAGAAGTGGGTATTCCTCGCGACCCTCGCCGCGAGCACGTCGCTGTTCCGCGGCTCGGTCGGCGACATTCTCGCCGCGCCGGACGGCCGTCGCCTGCTCGAGACGATGCTCGGCGAATGCAGCGCGATCGCCGAACACAATGGCCACCGGCCCGACCCGGCGGCGATCGAGCGGATGCAGCGGATGGTGCTGACGCCGTCGCCGCTGACCGCGTCGATGCTGCGCGACGTCGAGAACCATGCGCGCGTCGAAGCCGATCACGTGATCGGCGACCTGCTCGCGCGCCGCGACCCGCAGGCGGCCGATGCGCTGTCGCTGCTGCGGATCGCATACAACCACCTCAAGGCGTACGAGGTGCGCACGGCGCGCGAGCACGCAGCCGCGTAAGCCATCGGCGCGCGCATCGCACCGACCCGGCGGCCGCCGCCCGGTGCCGTTGCGCGCTGCACAAATTTGCTGTCCGGCGCCGTTTACGGCCGGAAAGCGCAAAAAAGTATCGGAAATCAGGCGTAAAGTTGGTGGAGCCGCGCGCGCGATCGACCTACATTGCTTCCCATGCGACCGGTCGCGTCGCCGCGCGAAACACGCGAATCACGCGGCGCACGAGCGAACAGCCGAACAGGCCGGCCAGCGATACATGGGAATGGAGACGCCAACATGATGCATCCCGATCTCGAAGTGGTCGAAGTGCGACGCGACGAGTCGTTCAAGGTCTGGTCGCACGGTTACCCGTATCGCACGATCCGCTGGCATTTCCATCCTGAATTCGAACTGCACCTGATCGTCGCGACGCGCGGCAAGTATTTCGTCGGCGATCACATCGGCTCGTTCGGCCCCGGCCATCTCGTGCTGCTCGGCCCGAACCTGCCGCACAACTGGGTCAGCGACATGGCAGAAGGCGAAACCGTCGAGCGCCGCAACCTCGTGATCCAGTTCGCCCCGGCGTTCGTGCGCCGCTGCATGGATGCGTTTCCCGAATGCCGCGATGCGCAGGCGCTGCTCGACGACGCGCGGCGCGGCGTCGGCTTCGACGATGCGACCAGCGCCGCAATCGCACCGCTGTTCGACGAACTGCTGGCCGCGCGCGGCATGCGCCGCATCGCGCTGTTCATGACGATCCTCGAACGGCTTTGCGGCGCCGCCGATCGCACGCTGCTCGCGAGCCCCGCATACGACCAGGCGGACGTCACGCCGACGCGGCTCAGCCACGCGCTGTCGTATATCGGCAAGAACCTCGCATCCGAGCTGCGCGAGTCCGAACTCGCACAGCTGACCGGGCAGAGCGTCAGCGCATTCTCGCGCGCGTTTCACCGCCACACAGGCATGCCGTTCGTCCAGTACGTGAACCGGCTGCGGATCGAATCCGCGTGCCAGATGCTGCTTGCCGACGACGCGAACATCACCGACATCTGCTTCCAGGCCGGCTTCAACAACGTATCGAACTTCAACCGCCAGTTCCGCTCGGTGAAGGGGATGGCGCCGTCCGAATTCCGTGCGCTGCAGCGCCTGAACGCGCGCAGCCGCGAGCTTGCGCTGCACGCGGCGCCCACCGGCAATCCGATGCCGCCGCGCGTGCTGACGCCCGGCGCGCCCGAACTCGCGCCGCAGCCCGGATGATCGCCGGGCCGCCGCCCGCCTGAACGTTCCACACCGTTTCACCCGGCCGATCGCGTCGCTCACGTCGCGAGGGGCTCGTTCAACCTCGAAAAAGCCGCACATAAATGGAGACACCGTCATGACGCACGCATCGCCCGCTTCATCATTCAGCCGCGCCGCCCGGATGGCGGCCCTCGCCGCGTTCGCGGCCTTGCTGCCCGCAGCCGTCGCGCATGCCGCGCCGCTGCGGATCGGCATGACGTTCCAGGAACTGAACAACCCGTATTTCGTGACGATGCAGAAGGCGCTGAACGATGCGGCCACGTCGATCGGCGCGCAGGTCGTCGTGACCGACGCGCATCACGACGTCAGCAAGCAGGTGAGCGACGTCGAGGACATGCTGCAGAAGAAGATCGACATCCTGCTCGTGAACCCGACCGATTCGACCGGCATCCAGTCGGCGATCACGCAGGCGAAGAAGGCCGGCGCGGTCGTCGTCGCCGTCGATGCGAATGCGAACGGGCCGGTCGATTCGTTCGTCGGCTCGAAGAACTACGACGCGGGCGTGATGTCGTGCGAATACCTCGCGAAGGCGATCGGCGGCAGCGGCGAGGTCGCGATCCTCGACGGCATTCCGGTCGTGCCGATCCTCGAACGCGTGCGCGGCTGCAAGGCCGGGCTCGCGAAATTCCCGAACGTGAAGCTCGTCGACACGCAGAACGGCAAGCAGGAGCGCGCGACCGCGCTGTCGGTCACCGAAAACATGATCTCCGCGCATCCGAACCTGAAGGGCATCTTCAGCGTGAACGACGGCGGCTCGATGGGTGCGCTCGCGGCGATCGAGGGTTCCGGCAAGGACATCAAGCTGACCAGCGTCGACGGTGCGCCCGAGGCGATCGCCGCGATCCAGAAACCGAACTCGAAGTTCATCGAGACGACCGCGCAGTTCCCGGCCGACCAGGTGCGCATCGCGCTCGGCATCGCGATCGCGCGCAAGTGGGGCGCGACGGTGCCGAAGGCGATTCCGGTCGACGTGAAGGTCGTCGATCGCAGCAATGCGAAGGGCTTCAGCTGGTGAACGACGTGCGATGCGACGCGAAGGGGGGCGGCATGGCCGGCGCCCTTCGCACGGAGAAGCCGATGGAAACGATACTCAGGCTCAGCCACATCACAAAAAGCTTTCCGGGCGTGAAGGCGCTGTCCGACATTCACCTGGACATCGCGCGCGGCGAGATCCACGCGCTGCTCGGCGAGAACGGCGCGGGCAAGTCGACGCTGATGAAGATCCTGTGCGGCATCCATCAACCGGATGCCGGCACGATCGAAATCGACGGCACCGCACGTCATTTCTCGAACTATCACGAGGCGGTCGCGGCGGGAGTCGGCATCGTGTTCCAGGAATTCAGCCTGATCCCGCACCTGGACGCCGTCGACAACCTGTTCCTCGGCCGCGAGCTGCGCACGCGCTGGGGCGCGCGCGACCGCACGCGGATGCGCCGCGCGGCGGCCGGCATCTTCGCGCGGCTCGGCGTGTCGATCGATCTCGATGCGCCGATCCGTGCGCTGTCGGTCGCGCAGCAGCAGTTCGTCGAGATCGGCAAGGCGCTGTCGCTCGACGCGCGCATCCTGATCCTCGACGAACCGACCGCCACGCTCACGCCGGCCGAGGCCGAGCACCTGTTCGCGATCATGCGCGAGCTGAAGCGGCAGGGCGTCGCGATGATCTTCATCTCGCATCACCTCGACGAGATCTTCGCGGTGTGCGACCGCATCACGGTGCTGCGCGACGGCCAGTACGTCGCGACGACCGACGTCGCAAGCACGGACGTCGAACAGCTCGTGCGGATGATGGTCGGCCGCCGGATCGAGAGCAGCTTTCCGCCGAAGCCCGCGCTGCCGTCCGACGCGCCGGCCGTGCTCGAAGTCGATGCGCTGCAGATCGAGCGCGACGGCCCGGTGAACCGCTTCGCGCTGCGGGCCGGCGAGATTCTCGGCTTCGCCGGGCTCGTCGGCTCGGGCCGCACGGAAACGGCGCTCGCGGTGATCGGCGCGACGCGTGCGTACCGCAAGGACGTGCGCGTGCGCGGCGCGGCGGCGAAGCTCGGCGATCCGGCCGATGCGCTGCGCGCGGGCATCGGCATCCTGCCGGAAAGCCGCAAGACGGAAGGGCTCGTCACGTCGTTCTCGATCCGCGACAACATCTCGCTGAACAACCTCGGCAAGTACCGGTCGATGCGCTGGCTGATCGACCGTCGCGGCGAGGCGCGCGCGACGCACGACGTGATGCGGCGCGTCGGCGTGAAGGCGCCGTCGATTCATACCGAGGTCGCGACGCTGTCCGGCGGCAATCAGCAGAAGGTCGTGATCGCGCGCTGGCTGAACCATCACACGTCGGTGCTGATCTTCGACGAGCCGACGCGCGGCATCGACGTCGGCGCGAAAGCGGAAATCTACGGGCTGATGCGCGAACTCACCGCGCGAGGCTACGCCATCATCATGATCTCGTCCGAGCTGCCGGAAATCGTCGGCATGTGCGATCGCGTCGCCGTGTTCCGGCAGGGCCGCATCGAGGCGACGCTCGAAGGCGACGAGATCGATCCCGACACGGTCATGACCCATGCCACGGCCGGCACGCGAGGAGCGACCCATGAACCTGCCTGATTCTTCTTCCACGCCTTCCACCACGCTCGCGGCCAACGCCGGAAACGGCGATGCGCCGCCGCCTCGCGCGATGTGGGCACAGTTGCGGCGCTCGACGCTGTTCTATCCGCTCGTCGGCCTCGTCGTCGTGTGCATCGCGATGATGATCGCGAGCCCGAGCTTCCTGTCCGCCGCGAACCTCGAGAACGTGCTGCGCCAGGTATCGATCAACGCGATCATCGCGGTCGGCATGACCTGCGTGATCCTGACGGGCGGGATCGACCTGTCGGTCGGCTCGGTGATGGCGCTGTCGGGCACGCTTGCGGCCGGGCTGATGGTCGCGGGCGTCAACGCGGTCGCCGCGCTTGCGATCGGCATTGCGGTCGGCTTCGGGTTCGGCTTCCTGAACGGCGTGTTCGTCGCGTTCGCGGGGATGCCGCCGATCATCGTCACGCTCGCGACGATGGGCATCGCGCGCGGCCTCGCGCTGATCTATACGGGAGGTTATCCGATCGACGGGCTGCCCGACTGGGTTGCGTTCTTCGGCAGCGGCAAGGTGCTCGGCATCCAGGCGCCCGTGCTGATCATGCTGGTGGTTTACGCGATCGCGTGGCTGCTGCTCGATCGCATGCCGTTCGGCCGCTACGTGTATGCAATCGGCGGCAACGAGCAGGCGACGCGGCTCACCGGCGTGCGCGTCGCGCGCGTGAAGCTGATCGTCTACACGCTGGCCGGGCTCACGTCGGCGCTCGCCGCGATCGTGCTGACGGGCCGGCTGATGAGCGGGCAGCCGAACGCGGGCGTGGGTTTCGAACTCGACGCGATCGCGGCCGTCGTGATGGGCGGCACGTCGATCTCAGGCGGGCGCGGCGCGATCCTCGGCACGCTGGTCGGTGCGCTGCTGCTCGGCGTGCTCAACAACGGGCTGAACATGATCGGCGTGAACCCGTATGTGCAGAACGTGATCAAGGGCGGAATCATCCTGCTCGCGATCTACATCAGCCGAGAACGATCGCGGTAATGCGCGATCGATCAGATATCCGAATCATCAACGAAAGAGAAAACTCATGACGACACCCGAAGCCCAGCCGCGGATGACCGCGGTCATCTGCCACGGCCCCGAGGACTATCGCGTCGAACAGGTCGCGAAGCCGCGCCCCGGCGCGAACGAACTCGTGATCCGCATCGCCGCGTGCGGGATTTGCGCGAGCGACTGCAAATGCTATACGGGCGCGAAGATGTTCTGGGGCGGCCCGAACCCGTGGGTGAAGGCGCCCGTGATTCCCGGCCATGAATTTTTCGGCTACGTCGAGGCGCTCGGCGACGGCGCGGCCGAGCATTTCGGCGTGGCATTGGGCGACCGCGTGATCGCCGAGCAGATCGTGCCGTGCGGCAAGTGCCGCTATTGCAAGTCGGGGCAGTACTGGATGTGCGAGGTGCACAACATCTTCGGCTTCCAGCGCGAGGTCGCCGACGGCGGGATGGCCGAATACATGCGCATTCCGCCGACCGCGATCGTCCACAGGATTCCGCTCGGCGTATCGCTCGAGGATGCCGCGATCATCGAGCCGCTGTCGTGCGCGATCCATACGGTGAACCGCGGCGACGTCCAGCTCGACGACGTCGTCGTGATCGCGGGAGCGGGCCCGCTCGGGCTGATGATGACGCAGGTCGCGCACCTGAAGACGCCGAAGAAGCTCGTCGTGATCGACCTGATCGACGAACGGCTCGAACTCGCGCGCGAGTACGGCGCCGACGTGACGATCAACCCGCAGCGCGACGATGCGCGCGAGATCGTCCGCGCGCTGACCGACGGCTACGGCTGCGACGTGTACATCGAAACGACCGGCGCGCCGGTCGGCGTGAACCAGGGGCTCGACCTGATCCGCAAGCTTGGCCGCTTCGTCGAATTCAGCGTGTTCGGCGAGGATGCGACCGTCGACTGGTCGATCATCGGCGATCGCAAGGAACTCGACGTGCGCGGCGCGCACCTCGGGCCATACTGCTATCCGGTCGCGATCGACCTGCTTGCGCGCGGGCTCGTCACGTCGAAAGGCATCGTCACGCACGGTTTCGCGCTCGAGGACTGGGACGACGCGATCCGCGTCGCGAAATCGCCCGAATCGATCAAGGTGCTGCTGAAGCCGGCCCGCTGACGGCCGGCGTGCGCCTCACCGGAGACATCATGGAATACGTCATAGGCGTCGACATCGGCACGCAGAGCACCAAGGCGCTGCTCGTCGACCGGCACGGCACGATCGTCGCGCGGCGTTCGGCCGGCTACCAGCCCGATACGCCGCGCCCGCTATGGGCCGAGCAGTGGCCGCAGGTGTGGTTCGACGCCGTGCTCGAATGCATCGCCGGCTGCGTGAGCGATGCGCGTGCGCAGGGCGTGCCGGCCGATGCGATCCGCGCGGTGTGCGTGAGCAGCCTGTACGGTGGCTCGGGCATTCCGGTCGACAGCGACATGCGGCCGCTCCATCCATGCCTGATCTGGATGGACCGGCGCGCGACCGCGCAAGTCGACTGGGTTGGCGAGCACGTGAACGTCGAGCGGCTGCGCGTGATCACGGGCAACGGCGTCGACAGCTACTACGGCTTCACGAAGATGCTGTGGCTGCGCGACCAGCGGCCGGACGTGTGGGCGAACGTGCGCTATTTCCTGCCGCCGAACGCGTACGTGATCTACCTGCTGACCGGCGAAGTCGCGGTCGATCACAGCTCGGCCGGCAACATCGGCGGCGTGTACGACGTCGCGCGCCGCGAGTGGTCCGACGACGCGCTCGACATGCTCGGCATTCCGGCGACGATGATGCCCGAGCGGCTCGTCGATTCGACGGAGATCGTCGGCGGGCTGCTGTCGCAATGGACCGAACAGCTCGGGCTGCAGGCCGGCACGCCCGTCGTCGCGGGCGGCGTCGATGCGGCCGTTGCAACCTTCGCGGCCGGTGCGACGCGCACCGGGCAGCATGTCGCGATGATCGGCACCAGCATGTGCTGGGGCTATGTGAGCCGGCACGTCGATGCGCGGCACGGGCTCGTCAGCATGCCGCACGTGTTCGACGGGCAGCGGGACCTGTACGTGTTCGGCGGTGCGATCACGGCCGGCGCATCGGTCGCGTGGTTTCGCGACCAGTTCTGTCATGCCGAAATCGATGCGGCACGCCTGCTGCCGCACGGCGATCCGCACGTGCTGCTCGAGGAAGCGGCCGAAAGTGTGCCGGCCGGTGCCGACGGCGTGCTGTTCCTGCCGTACCTGATGGGCGAGCGCAGCCCGGTGTGGGATGCGAAGGCGAGCGGCGCGTTCGTCGGGCTGAGTCTCGCACATACGCGGGCGCATCTTTATCGCGCGGTGCTCGAAGGCGTCGCGTTCGCGTTGCGGCACAACATCGAGGCCGGCCGCCGCGGCGCGGTGGTGCTGGACGACCGGCTGATCGTCGTCGGCGGTGCCGCGCATTCGGCGCTGTGGATGCAGATCATCGCGGACGTGACGGGCTTTCCGGTGTGGACGATCGAGCAGGACGTCGAAGCCGCGATGGGGGCGGCATTGCTCGCGGGTGTCGGGGCGGGGCTCGTGTCGCACGACGACGCGCAGGGCGGTTGGGTCACGCTCGTCGAGCGCGCGCGACCCGATGCCGAACGTACGCGTGCGTATGCGGTGCGCTTCGGGCTTTACACGGCGCTGTATCCGGCACTCAAGCCGATCATGCACGAACTGCACACATCATCATGACGACACGATTCGATTTCAGCGGTTCGCGGGTGCTCGTCACGGGTGCATCGAGCGGCATCGGGCGCGCATGCGCGGTTGCGCTGGCGCAGGCAGGCGCGCAGGTCGTCGCGGCAGCGCGCGACATGGCCGCGCTCGAGGCGCTCGCCGGTGAGATTGGGGGCGATACGTTGCGCATCGATGTCGGTGGCGACGAACACGCGATCGATGCCGCGCTCGCCGCGCACGATGCGTTCGATGGCCTCGTCAATTGCGCGGGGATCGCGTCGCTCGAACCGGCGCTCGACGTCAGCGCCGGGCACTTCGACCGCGTGATGGCCGTCAATGCGCGCGGCGCGGCGCTCGTGGCGCGGGCGGTTGCACGGAAGATGATCGTGCGCGACGGGCGCGGTGCGGTGCATGCGCGGGGCAGCATCGTCAACGTATCGAGCCAGGCCGCGCTTGTCGGCTTGCCCGCGCATCTGAGCTATTGCGCGTCGAAGGCGGCGATGGACGCGATTACGCGCGTGCTGTGCATCGAGCTCGGCCCGCACGGCATTCGTGTGAACAGCGTGAACCCGACCGTCACGCTCACGCCGATGGCGCAGTTCGCGTGGAGCGAACCGGAGAAGCGCGCGCCGATGCTGGCGGCGATTCCGCTCGGGCGATTTGCGGAGCCGGACGAGGTCGTCGAGCCGATCCTGTTTTTGCTGAGCGACGCGGCGTCGATGATCAGCGGCGTGTCGCTGCCGATCGACGGCGGGTATACGGCGCGATAGACCACGTCATGCGGTGACGGGCGGCCGGCTGCCATCGACCGCGCATGACGGGAAATAGGGGCGAATGCGTGGAGCGGCCGACGCGCAACTAGACCGGGTCTTTGCTCGGCGGTCCGTCCGGTTGCTGCGGGTTGTCGTGGTGATGACCCGGCGGCGACGACAGCGGGTCGTCTTCCGGATCGCGGTTCGGGTCGGCCGGTGGTTCGGGCGTCGGGGTCGTGTGGTCGGTCATGGAGGGCTCGTGCAATGCGTGACGGCGGCGGCGCGGTGGGTGCGCCTCGTCTCCGTTATAGGCAATCGGGCGAGCGTTTGCTGCGGGATTCTTGCGGCGGCTTGTCGGTCGTCGGTGAAATCCATGAATTCACGATTGTCGATCGTCGGGCGGGATCTTGTACTGCAATGCATTGCGTGGTCCGCGCGAGCGCGGTCAGCGCAGATCCTGCGGCGTGTCGACATCGCGCAGGATGCCGGGATCGTCGACGTCGAGCAGTTTCACCGGCGCGCTGGCGAACAGCGCGCGCGCGCCCGTGTCGCCGTCGAGGGCGGCGAGCGCATCGAAGTGGTGCGCGGCGAAGCCGACCGGATGGCCGCGCACGCCGCGATGCGCAGGCGCGACGATCGACGCATCGTCGGCGTCGAGCGCGCGCGTGACGGCTTCATAGGTCGATGCCGCGATCCACGGCATGTCGCCGAGCGCGACGAGCCAGCCGTTCGAATCGGGCGTGGCGCGCACGCCGGCTGCGAGGCTTGCGCCCATGCCGCGCAACGCATCGGGCGCATAGACGACCTGGCAACCGGCTTCGTTCAGCAGGATCGCGAGTTTTTCGGCGCCGGGACGCACGACGGCGATCACGTCGGCCGTGGCCGCCGCGAGACGGTGGGCGGCCGCGACCGCGACCGGCGTGCCGTCGGGAAGCCGCGCGAGCAGCTTGCTGTGCAGGCCGCTTGGATCGAAGCGTTGACCGAGACCGCCGGCGAGCAGGACGCCGGTGACGAGTGACGCGTAGGACATCGGCGCGGGGGGAGTGAGACAGGTGCTGCGATTGTGCGGGAGCGGGCGGGGATCGGCAAGTGAGGATGTTACCGAGTCGCGCCCGTCAAGTCGGAAAGACTGTCATCGCGCACCTTCGTCGAGCATGTTTTCCTCGACGGGGCCGTAAATCGCGTGCGATTCCCGCTGCATGACGGCCCAATAGCGGTCGCCGAACGACCAGTGCCACCATTCGGACGGGTAATTCGTGAAGCCGGCGCCGGTCAGGGCGGCGATCAGTACGTGCCGGTTGCGCGCGGCCGTACGGCTGATGAATGCGTTGTGCGTGTAGCACGCGCCGGACGATTCCTGGTCGGTGGCGTCGAGTATGCAACCCATGTCGAGCTCGGCGCCGTCGGCGGACATCAACGTCAGGTCGACGGCAGCGCCGGTCGGGTGACCCGCGACCTCGGGTGGCGCGACGTAGTGGCTCGCGAGTTCGTACAGCGCGTCGTCGGACGGCAGCGGATTCAGCGCCGCACGCAATTGCGCGAGATGGCCGGTGAAGTATTCGCGCTGAAGCGAGAGCGGACGATAACCTTCCTTCACGTAAAGGCGCAGGCCGTCGGGGAGCGCGTGCGCGGCGGCAACCAGCCGTTCGGCGACACCGTTGCGTACCTTCAGGAAATGCGGACTCGGGTTCGAAACGACGCTGCGCGGGAGGTCGACGGCGATGCGTTCATCGAACGTGGCGAGATCGACGAACCCTTCGTGCGACTCCATCAGGGCGATCGACCGGACAACGGGATCGGAGAGCGGTATCACGATGGCGGGTGAGGTGGCGCGATGACGGTTGCGGGCCGTGAGCGGGCCGCCCGGGACGCGTGCTCCGCCGCAGGTGGCCGATCTTGGTCGTTTTGGTCAGACGAATCGCCAATATGCCAGAGTCCGGCGGAGGATGCGCTGCGGTTTGACCCGTGGGCGGGCGACGCTTACCAGAGCGTCTTCACGTGCGCGTAAGCGCGGATTTTTTCGTCGCGGGTGACGAGCGGTGCGCCGAGCCGCCGCGCGGTGGCGACGATCATGCGGTCGGCCGGATCCTTGTGGAACGTGCCGGGCAGCGCAGTGGATTTCGCGGCGATGTCGGCGTCGACGGGCACGAAGCGCATGCCGTCGATCTGCTCGACGGTGGCGAGCCACGCGTCGACATCCATCGTCAGTGCGAGGCGTTCGTTGCGCACCAGCATCCCAATCTCCCACGCGGAGATCGCGGATGCCGCGAGTGCGCCTTCGCTGCGCGCGCGGTCGATCGCACTTCGCGCTTTCTTGCTGAGCGAAGGATCGCCCGCTACCCACCACACCAATGCATGCGTATCCAGCACGATCACCGCGACGCCTCCCAATCATCTTCCGCAATCGGATCGACAGGATTGTCGTAGCGCATGACCGAGCCGCGCAATATGTCCAACGGCTGAGCCTCGCGTGCGTGATACGGCCGGATCTCGAGCGTCGGCTTGCCGTGATCGGTGACGATCAGGCTTTCGCCCGACGACTCGACAAGCCGGAAGTATTCGAGTGCGCGAGCCTTGAATTCGGATTTCGAAACGGGAGCGTGCGGCATCATGATATGAGCATGGTCATTTGACGATGGTCATTTTATGGCGGTGCGGCGGAGGAAGGCAAGTCGCGAAGGTCAGGCGTCACCCGATGCATGCAAAGCGCGACAGGGGGGTGTCGATGCCGGGGGCCGGAAGACGCTGTGCGCCTTGCTCGCGCGCTTGCTGTGATCTAGATTTTTTCTATCGGGGTTCTCAGGCGGGAGGGACTGCCATGGAACTGAGCGTAGAACGTGTCGATGTCTGGGCGGCGACCATCGAGGACAAGCCGGGCGGCCTCGCGACAGTATTAAGCGCGCTGCGGACTGCCGGCGCAGACTTGCAGTTCATCGTTGCACGCCGCACATCGGAGACGCCGGGCAAGGGCGTCGTGTTTGTCGCGCCACTGCAGGGAGACGCGGTGATTCGCGCGGCCACGCAGGTGGGGTTCAGCGTCACCCCGAGCGTTCACTCCGTCCGCGTAATGGGTTTGGATCAAATGGGCATCATCGGGCAACTGGCCCAGATGCTCGCGGACGGCGCGATCAATCTCCGTGGCGTCTCGGCCGCCGTACTGGGTTCCCAGTTCATTGCCTATTTCGCGGTCGATTCGGCGGACGATGCAGACAAGGCGATCGATCTCCTGCAGCGGGCATAAGGCGGCTGTGTTGGACGGTGGACTGGCTTGGCCGAAAGGGGGCACGCGTTTCAGGACCTTGCGGGCCCCGCCAGATGGCTCAGGCATCCGCCCACCGTCTCAGCAGGTTGTGATAGATCCCGGTGAGCGCGATCACGCCCCGGTCGTGCGCCCCTTTGTCCGCGGAGAGTTGCTGAATCTGCGTATCGAGTTGAAACAGCAGCGTGCGGTCGGCATCGTCGCGCACCATGCTCTGGATCCAGAAGAACGACGCGACGCGCTCGCCGCGCGTAACGGGCGTCACGTGATGCAGGCTCGACGCCGGATACAGCACGAGATCGCCGGCCGGCAGCTTCGCGCGATGCACGCCGTAGGTATCCTCGACACACAGCTCGCCGCCGTCGTACGCATCGGGTTCCTCGAGAAACAGCGTCGCCGACAGATCGCTGCGCACGCGGAAATCCGTGCCGCGCAGCAGCCGGATCGCATTGTCGACGTGCGTGCCGAACGTCTCGCCGCCTTCATAGCGGTTGAACAGCGGTGGAAACACCTTGAGCGGCAGTGCCGCCGAAAAGAACAGCGGATGGCGCGCGAGCGCATCCTGGATCGCGTCGCCGACCGCGCGCGCGGCCGGCGAGCCTTCCGGCAATTGCCGGTTGCGTTTGGCAAGCGCCGACTGTGCGCCGGACGTCGCGTTGCCGTCGACCCAGTCGGCCGCATCGAGCAGGTCGCGGCATTGCGCGACCTGCGGCTTGGTCAATACGCCGGGGATATGAAGCATCATGATGCGGATTCCATTGCATGCGGCGGCAGTTGCAGCGCCGCCGAGCGAAGCGCGTCGATCGGCGACGACGCGAGATACGCGCGCATCTTCGCGATGAACGCGGGCGTTGCGGTGGCCGGCACGCGCGCGAGCCAGACGAGCGCTTCGTCGATGCGCCCGCGCTCGGCGAGCAGCCGCGCAAAGTTGAACTGGCCGCGGAAGTCGCCGGCAACGGCTGCGCGGCGATAGTGGTCGAACGCGGCGTCGTGGTCGACCGGCACAGCCCAACCGTCCTCGTAGAAGCCGCCGATCAGGTTGATCGATTTCGCATGACCGAGCGCAGCCGCGCGGCGGAACCAGTCGAGCGCGTCGGCGCGGTTCTCGTCGACGCCGTTGCCGAGCGCGAGTGCCGTCGCGTAGTTGTACATGCCCCAGTCGAGCCCCGCCTGCGCGGCGAGCCGGTACCAGTACACGGCGACCGGCGCGCACGCGGCGGTGCCCCAGCCGAACTCGTAGCAGCGGCCGAGCATGTTCATCGCCATCGGGTGGCCGGCCCGCGCGGCGTGCCGGAACCAGCCGAACGCGGCAGCCGGATCGCGCGCGACGCCATGGCCGTCGAGCAGGTACTGCCCGTAGACGGCCTGCGCATCGACGATGCCGTTGTCGGCCGCCGCCGCGACCCACGCGGCGGCGCGCTCGGGCGGCCCGGCCAGGATATTGGCGAACTCGCGCGGCGATACCGACGCGAGCGCCTTCAGCGATACGGCCTCCATCGATCAGTAGCGCGCGTTCAGCGTGACGAACGCCGAGCGGCCCGGTGCAATCGACGCGTAGTGCGCCGGATACGCCTGGTCGAAGTACGTGCGGTTGAACAGGTTGTTCACGTTCAACTGCAGGTCGAGCTTCTTGTTGAACCGGTACTGCGCCATCGCATCGAAGCGCCAGTACGACGGCACGGCGCGCAGGTTCGCGGGGTCGCCGAATACTTCCGACATGTAGAACGCGCCGCCGCCGACCGTGAACTTCGGCGTCACGTCGTAGTTCGACCACATCGTGAGGCTGTGCTTCGGCGTGTTCGGGAAGCGGTTGCCGTTGTTCGCCGCATCCTTGCCGTTGTCGCGCAGCGCGCTCTTCATGTACGTATAGCCGCCGAACACCTGCCACTGCTTCGTGATCTGCCCTGCGACGCCGAGCTCGAGACCCTGCACGCGCTTGTTGCCGACCATCGCGTACTGGTTGTTCGGCAGCGTCACGCGCGCGTTCGTCGTGTCGATCTGGAACAGCGCGGCGGTCAGCGCGAGCTTGTCGTTCAGCACGTTCCACTTCGTGCCGAGCTCGATGCTGCGGTTCTTTTCCGGCGCCATCTGGTCGGCGTTCGGGCCGACGCCGCCGCGGCCCGGCGTGAGCGACTGCGTTTCGCTGCCTTCGCCGAGCAGCATGCCCGCCGGCGTCGACGAAGTCGCATACGACGCGTAGATGCTGCCGTTCTGCGCGGGCTTGAACACGAGGCCGGCCTGCCAGTTCACGAGCGTGTCGTCTCGCGTATAGGTTTTGCTGCCGTTGACCTTTGTGTCGGTGAAGCGGGTCGAGTAGTCGTCGACGCGCACGCCGGCATTGACCTGCCAACGCGGCGTGATCTCGATCGTGTCGAAGCCGTAGATCGATTTCGTCGTGGTGCGGGCATGCGCGTAGTCGTTGTTGCGCGTGATCGAGCCGGCCCACGGATCGTTCGGGTTCGGCGACCAGAGGCTCGTGCAGTTGTAGCCCGACGCCGCGCCAATGCCCTTCTGGCAGATCTTGCCGTTATCCGTCGCGACGTTGTACGTGTCGCGCTTGCCCCATTCGCGTGTCAGCTCGATGCCGGTCGTGAAGCTGTGCTTGAACGGGCCGGTGCGGAATTCGCCGAACAGCTCGGTCAGGTTCGCGATGCTGTTGATCGAGCTGTTGCGGTTGTTGTTGCGGCGCCAGACCTTGCCGTTCACCACGTTGCCCTGGCTGTCGTCGGGCTGCGTCCAGATGTAGTCCTGCGTCGATTCCGTGTAACGCGTGGTGTTGCGGATCGTCAGCGACGACGTGATGTCGTGCTCGATCTTGATCGTGCTGATGTCCGACGTAGTCTTGCGGAAGTCGCGGTCGATCAGCCCGTAGAAGTTGTGGCGATCGACGTTTGCCGGGCCGTCGGTGACGCCCTTCGGGATGTTGAAGCCGTAGACGTACGGAATGCCGCCGTCCGGCATGTCGTCGGTCGACAGGTGGTAGTAGCTCGCGGTCACGCGCGTCGGCGTGCCGAGGCCGAACGCGATCGACGGCGCGACGCCCCAGCGCTCGTTGTTGACGGCGTCGCGGCCGGCGACGTCGTTGTTGTGGCTCATCAGGTTCAGGCGGAATGCGGCGTGATCGGCGAACTGCCAGTTGCCGTCGGCCGTGAAGCGGCGATAGCGGTCGGTGCCGAGGCCGGCGCTCGCACTGGCCGTCGTGCCGAGGTGCGGGGCCTTCGTGATCAGGTTGATGCTGCCGCCGGCGCCGCCGCGGCCGCCGTACGCGCCGTCGGAACCCTTGGTGATCTCGACGCGTTCGGTGTTGAAGATCTCGCGCGTCGTGGCGCCCGTGTCGCGCATGCCGTCGACGAACATGCTGCCTTGCGTGTCGTAGCCGCGGATGAACGGACGGTCGCCGAGCGGGTTGCCGCCTTCGCCGGCGCCGAACGTGATGCCGGGCACGGTGCGCAGCGCTTCGGTCAGCGTCGACGCGCCGCTGTTCCGGATCAGTTCCTGCGGAATCACGGTGACGGATTTGGGCGTGTCGACGAGCGGCGCGGTGAATTTCGCGGAAGCGGAAAAGTCGGCCTTGTAGCTGTGCTCGGTCTTGCCCTGGATCTCGATCGGTGCGAGATGGCCTTCGGTGCTGGACGGGGCCGGCGGCGGCGCGCCGTCGGCGAATGCAGGGCTCGCGGCGAGCACGCTGCACAGGGTGGTGAATTTGCCGAGCTTCAACTCGTCGGAACGGGACTTCATGGTGCGCTTGGACCTCGCGATGTGGCCCCGGGGGAGATGTGCTACGGAAATGTGCATGCCGCCGGGAATTATTACGATTTGTTTTCAGCCGGCATTCTATGTAATTTTTTGTTGAATGAGAAGCGTTCTTGTTATCGTTTGAAAGGGAATTGTTGACGAATGTTGTGGGGTGGATGGGCTGTGGATGATGGCCGATTGGCCGAGTGTGACGGGCTAGTCGGGCCGGTTAGAGCGGCAGTGTCGTGATTCACTCGGTATGACAGCAAGATGCTAATATGACTGCATTGAAAGCAATCTTAGTGAGGCGCATCATGCCGGTGATCACCGTTCGAAATTTGCCTGATGAAGTGCATCGCGCACTTCGGGTTCGCGCGGCCCAGCACGGACGAAGCACCGAAGCCGAGGTACGTGACATTCTCGAACAGGCCGTCCTGCCAGGCGGGCGGCTCAAGCTGGGAACGTTGCTGGCGGAAATCGGGCGGGAGGCTGGTGGAGTCGATGTCGACGTCCAGCGCGACAAGACGTCAACCGATCCGATGAGCTTCGAATGATCCTTGTTGATACGAATGTCATTTCCGAACCCCTGCGACGCGAGCCGAGCGCAGCGGTGATCGAGTGGCTCGATGCCCAGAACGTCGAGACGCTGTTTCTGGCTGCAATCAGTCTCGCGGAGATGCGATTCGGCGTGGCTGTATTGCCGGAAGGGCGCAGGCGCGAGTGGCTGCATCAAAGCATCGAGCAGCGTGTCGTGCCGCTGTTTCGAGGCCGAATCCTGCCGTTCGACGATGCGGCGAGCAAAGCGTATGCGAGCCTGCGGGCTCGGGCCCGCGTCGCAGGTAGCGCGATCGCGCCTGTCGATTGTTTTATCGCCGCCACGGCCGAGGCGAACGGCCTGATCGTGGCCACGCGCGATGTCGCGCCGTTCGAGGCGGTGGGGCTTCGCGTGATCGATCCGTGGGCGCGGTAGCGCCCGGTTTCTGGCACCCATCACCTGCGCTGAAATTGAAAACGCGCCGTGCAACACGGCGCGTTCTGCGTCAGGCAAGCGCGCCCGTCCCGTGAAGCGATGGCGGGCGGGCGCGAGACCCGGGCGCGACTTAATCGATTCCGTGAAACACCGCGTCCTCCGGCCCGAGATAAGCCGGCGGGCGCCACGTCGCGTCGCGCATCGAATGCTGGACGAGGTTTTCGACGCCGAGCAGCACCGCGAAGATCGCCATCCGCACCGGAATGCCGTTGTCGGTCTGCCGGAAGATCGCGAGGCGCGGATCGCGGTTCAGGTCGACCGACAGGTCGTTCGCGCCCGGCCGGCTGTCGCGCGGCAGCGGGTGCATGATCAGCGTGTCGGGCTTGCAGACCGAGTCGACGAGCGCCTGGTTGATCTGGAAATCCGGCGTATAGCCTTCGAACGATTCGTCGGTGAAGCGCTCCTTCTGGATCCGCGTCGCGTAGACGACGTCCGCGCCGCGCAGCCCGGCCGCGAGGTCGGTCGTCTGTTCGACCACATGGCCGTTCGTCGAGATCTGGTCGACGATGTAGGCCGGCATCTCGAGCATCGGCGGCGACACGAGCGTGAACTTGAGCCCGCGGTACAGCGCGAGCAGCTTGACGAGCGAGTGCACGGTGCGGCCGTACTTGAGATCGCCGACCAGCGCGATGTGCGCGCCGTCGACGATCTTGCCCAGCCGCGAGAACTCGCGCTGGATCGTATAGAGATCGAGCAGCGCCTGGCTCGGGTGCTCGCCGGGGCCGTCGCCGCCGTTGATCACGGGCAGGTTGGTCGCGCGCGCGAACTCGGCCACCGAGCCTTTCTCCGGGTGGCGGATCACGAGCGCGTCGACGTAGCCGGCCATCACGCGGCTCGTGTCGTAGATCGATTCGCCCTTGGCCATCGACGAGAACGTGAAGCCCGTCGTGTCGCACACCGAGCCGCCGAGCCGGCAGAACGCCGCGCCGAACGACACGCGCGTGCGCGTGCTGGCCTCGAAGAACAGGTTGCCGAGCACGGCGCCTTCCAGCACGCGCGAAATCTTGTGGCGCCGCGCGATCGGCTGCATCACGTCAGCCACGCGAAACAGCGCCTCGACCGATTCCCGCGAGAACTGGTCGACCGACAGCAGTTGCGGTTTGCCTTCGAACAGGAATTGCTTCGCGAGCCCCTGATTGTCTACGCTTTGCGTATAGGCCCCGCTTTCCGGTGCCGAACGTTCGACGATTTCCGACACGAAGCGCTCGACGATCTCGGGCATCCCGCGCGATTCCTGCGAATCGTCGGGCAGCAGCCAGGTATCCAGTGCGCGCCGGCTGACGCCGATGCGATTGGCGAACGCTTCGCGAGTCATGTTGAGGCGGCGCATCGCGTCGCGGAGGAAGGCTTGCTGGGGAACGGTCATCGGCGGCTCCTGGCGGAAAATATACGCGGTGCGTATATTAGTTCGTGGCGTAGTGAAGTCAAGGAAAATCTGCGCGATCGGGCTGTGCGGTGCGTGTGACACTCGACGGGCTCGCACTGGCGCGCGGCGTCCGCCTCCGTATAATCAGGTCAGGCCCCGTGCCCTGCATCGTCAGGGCGCCATGCCGCAAACGATTCGCCCGGTCGGGCTTGTTGATTCGAAGGAGAATGAGAATGACGCGTACGATTGCTGCAATGTTGCTGGTTGTGACCGCCGCGCTCGCCGGCTGCAATACGGTCGCCGGTGTGGGCCAGGACATTTCGAAGGGCGGCCAGGCGATCAGCGATACGGCCGAAAAGGCCAAGTAAGCCGACCGGTTCCGGAATGCAGAAAGCGCCGGGCCGTCCCGCGATTGCGGGGCGGCCCGGCGCTTTTTTTGGGGCGGCGTGGCGTTGACGCCGGCGGCGTCAGGCGTGTTCGACGAACGCGTAGCGGCCTTCGACCTTGCGCGGTGTAAACCAGCCGTAGTCGGGGAACATCCGGTTGCGCACGAACCAGACGTAGCCCACCAGCACCAGCGTGACCGCGAGGCCCGGCAGCGCGGTCGACGGATCGCGTCCGAGCTCGGCGACGGTCTTCGGCAACTGCAGCAGCGACAGCAGTATGAACGCGTGATACGCGCCGACGCGATGGGTCGCGAAGCCCCAGATGAACAGCAGCGACAGCGGCACGGTCAGCGCGAGGAACACCACGACGAGGCCATTGCCGAGCGCGCCCGACACGCCTAGATCGCCGGCAGCGGCGGAGAAGTAATACGCGAGCATCAGGCTGATCGCCAGCTGGAGGGTGCCGAGCGCGACCAGGATCCAGGTGTGCACCTTGTTCTTGCGACAGCGTTCCGGATCGGGGCGCGACGCGATCAGGCTTGCGATCACGCGATCCTTGAGCCCCTGTCCGGACAGCTCGGCCAGTACGTCGGCCTTCCTCGTTCCCGCGGACAGCAGCACCGCGATTCTTGTTTTGGCGTCCTTCCTGTTCATTGCTTGGCGGCTTGTTGTTAGATGGTTGTCAAAGGTTCCGGCCACGCGAATATTGCATCTTGCGCGGTGGTGCGCAACGGTTTTGCGGCGCGCGGACACATTCCTACAGTTGCCGGCGGCGTCGCGCGAACGCGGGGATCGACCGGCCTGGATTTCTTCAACAACGAGATGAGCACGAATTCGGATCAGTCGGCGGCGGTTTGCGCCGACGGCGCGGGACTGGCCGGCTGTACCGAGTTCGCCGGTTGCGCATCGCGTGCACGCGCGGGCGGTTCGCGCCGCCGCGTCGCGCCGACGAGCATGCCCGCGACGACGAGCGCGATGCCGGCGACACGCGTGCCGGTCAGCGTCTCGCCGAACAGCGCGACCGCGAACAGCACGGCCGAGACCGGCGCGACCGCCGTGAACAGCGCGGCCTCGGTGCCGCTCGTGCGTGCGGAGCCCGCATACCAGCACAGGTAGCCGAGCACGGTCGGCACCAGCGCGTAGTAGGCAATTGCCGACACGGCGCCGACGGTCCAGCCGGTCGCCGCCGCGCGCCATTCGAACGCGGCCGGCACGACGGCGAGCACGAAGCCGAGGCCCGACATCGCGGTGGACAGCGCGAGCGGCGGCAACGGTGCGGCAAGCCGCCGGTTCAGCAGGATGAAGACGGCTTCGCACGCGACGGCGGCCAGCACCAGCGCATCGCCGGCAAGCGTCTGGAGCGACGGCATCGTCTGGCCGGGGGCGAACGTGACGAACAGCACGCCGGCCGTGGCGAGCGCGGCGGCCACCCAGTCGCGCGGCGTCTGCCGCTCGCGCAGCACGACGGCCGCGATCAGCGTCGACATCGCCGGCAGCGTGCCGAGCATCACGCCCGCATCGAGCGGCGACGACAGCTTCGTGCCGCTGATCAGCAGCACCGTATAGCCGACGCCGCCCGCCGCGGCCTGGATGACGAGCAGCACGGCGTCGCGTGGGGAAATGCGCGGCCAGCGCATTCGCTGCGCGCGCATCAGCGCGAACAGCAGCGGCGTCGCGATCAGGAAGCGCAGCGCCGTGGCCGCGAACGGCGGCAGGCCGCCGGCCGCGAGACGGCTCGCGATGACGGTGCTGCCGACGCCCGCCATCGCGGCGGCGAGATAGAGATAGCCAATCAGTCGTGTTTTCATGCGCGCATCGTCGCGTACGGCGGCGGTGCGCGTCTTGAATGAAATTGCAGCGGGCGGGCGGGAGGGAGGGCGTGGCGAGTGCGGTGCGTGGGGCCGCCTTGCGAGCGTGCGTCAGTGTTGGCGTCAGCCGACGCCGCCGCAGCAGCGTCGGCCACCATCGTCGACGCGGGACCCGCGTTCGATCGCGTTGCGCGCGGACGCCAGCGGCGTCAACCGGCCTGCGTAAACCGCCCCGGCGTGATTCCGAACTGGCGCGCGAATGCGCGCGTCAGGTGGCTCTGATCGGCAAAGCCGGCTTCGGCCGCGGCATCCGCGATCGGCAGGCCGTTGGCGAGCAGCGCGCGCGCCAGCCGCGCGCGCGACTGGATCAGGTACGCGTGCGGCGTGATACCGAGTTCGCGTGCAAACCCGCGCAGCAACTGGAAGCGGCTCACGCCGCTCAGGTCGGCCAGTTCGGCGAGCGAAACGGTCGCGGACGGCGCCGCGTCGAGCCGTTCGCGGGCGATACGGATCGCCGGCGCGACGCCGGCCGCCGGCAGCGTGCGGTTTGCGTGCCGGGCGAGCAACCCGGCGACGAGCATCACCAGCGCCTCGTCGCGGGCGAGCGGCTGGGTTTCCCCGGCGACGATGCGCGCATGCAACCGGCCGACGGCGGCCGTGAGCCGCGCGTCGCGCACCGCCGGATGCGCAAGCTCGACGCCGCCGAGGCCTTCTTCCGCCGCGACGCCCGCGACCAGCGCGGGCGCGAGGTACAGCATCCGCCAGCGCCGGCCCGTGCCGGCATCGATCGGCGAGCCGTCGTGCATTTCGCCCGGGTTGACCATGATCGCGTCGCCGGCCAGCGCGTCGACCTGCCCGCGGCCGCTCCACGACCGGTGCGCGCCGCTCACGATCACGCCGACCCCGAATTCGTCGTGCGCGTGGCGCGGAAACGCGCGGTCGGATTCGAGGCTGATCGCCTCGATGCCTTCGCCGGTCCGTCGGTAGTGGGTGACACGGTGCATGTGCGCTCCTCGCGCCGGGTGCGGCGCGGATCACGTGCACTTTAGCGCGTTCCGGCGCCGCGCGCCCTTCATCCTTTTGGCCGATACCGCGCGCCGCGCGCAGCCCGCACCATGTGCACATGAGCAGCGTACACGGCCCGCCGGGCCTGAAGCTGCGCGGGAGGCGGCAGGTGGAACGACAGGATCCGGTATTCATTCAGGTTGGCGCGCTCGCGGACGGCTTCGCGCCGGAAGCGAACATCCTCGCGCCCGTCGACGCGCTCGCCGGGCGTACGCTGGCGCTCGGCGATGCATCGGGCGCGTGGCGCGTCTATACGTTCGAGCAGGGCGCGCTGCAGTGGCGCGACGCGGCGACCGACGCGGGCGGCCGCGAGCCGTGCCGCGTGACGCGGCTGCGCGACGCGCTGTACTTCGTCGACTACATCGACACGGCCGCCCGCGCGACGTCGGTCAGTCTCGTGATCGATCTCGACAGCGGCGTATGGACGTCGGTCGTCGGCGTGCTGCCGACCGAAGCCGACACGCGCATCGACGCGTTCACGCGCGTCGCGCGCGGGCTGCCGCTGACGGCGGTCGACGCGGAATTCCGGCACGGCACGCTCGGCGGTCACGCACGGCCGGGGCCGCTGCACGGGCCGACGCGCGAACTGATCGGCAAGCGGACGATGTACCGCTACAGCCCGACCGAATGCTACGAGCACATCTACCTGAACGAGAACTTCTACGCGTGGCAGTGCCTGCAGGGCGTCGAAGGCGGGTTGGCCGATGTCGACCGCTGCCATTACTTCCGGATCGACGACGCGCTGTATCTGTTCGTGTGGCGCGAAAAAGTGGTGCCGACGCTCGGCGTCGTGCTGATCGATCTTGCTCAGCGCAAGACCGACGGCAAGATCTTCGGCTACCACGGCGGCGATTTCGGCACGCTGTCGAACTTCCAGATCGGCGCCCATGCGCAGGTGCTGAACGAAACCGTGCATCCGCTCGGCGGCGAGGCGCAGCGATGAATGCCGTGCCGGGCAGCGGCCGACTGCGTGCGGATTTCAGCGGGCGCGTCGTGATCGTCACGGGCGCCGCGCAAGGGATCGGCGCGGCGATCGCACGTCGTTTCGCGGAATCCGGCGCGTTCGTCGCGCTCGCCGACCTGAACGGCGAGGCCGCCGCCGCGCAGGCCGATGCGCTCGCCGGCGCGGGCGGCGCTGCGCGCGCGTATCGGGTGGACGCCGCCAGCCGCGACGAACTGGGCGCGCTGGTCGCAGCGGTCGAGCGCGACGGCGGCCGGCTCGATGTCGTCGTCCACAACGCCGCGTATTTTCCGCTGACGCCGTTCACGCAGATCGACGAGCCGACGCTCGAGCGGACGCTGTCGGTCAACCTGTCGGCGCTGTTCTGGCTCGCGCAGGCCGCGCTGCCCGCATTCGAGCGCGCGGGGGCCGGGCGGCTGCTCGTCACATCGTCGGTGACGGGGCCGCGCGTCGCCTATCCGGGGCTCGCGCACTACGCGGCGTCGAAGGCCGGCGTGAACGGCTTCATTCGCGCGGCGGCGCTGGAGCTTGCGCGCCGCAACGTGACGGTCAACGGTGTCGAGCCGGGGATGATTCGCACGCCGGCGGCCGGCAATCTCGGCGACGCGTCGGTCGCGGCGCAGATCGCGCGCGACATTCCGCTCGCGCGAATGGGCGAGCCGGAGGACATCGCGAACGCGATGCTGTTTCTCGCCTCGGACGATGCTGCGTACATCACGGGGCAGACGATCGTCGTCGACGGCGGTGCGACCTTGCCGGAGAGCGGCGCGGCGCTGGGAGACGTGTGACGGCGGTGTCGAACCGGCATCCGTCGTGGCCGTGGCGGGACCGCGGCCGGCAGGTTCCGGTGGCGGCACCGTCGCAGGTCCGCCGCACGTCGCCGCGACTACAACCAGCCGTTGCGGATGAACTCGACGATCGAATAGCGGCGGTTTTCGAGATCGTGCTGGCGGACGGCTTCGACGATGCGCGACACGCCATCCGCATAGGGCGTCGCACCGTACACGCGCGATTCGAACTGCAGGCTGCACGCGCCGTCGTCAATGCGTATCCGGTGAACCGCATGGCGGCCGAGCTGATCGTCGGGGATCGCGAATTCGCTGCGCTGCACGTCCGGGTCGCGCACGGAGCGGATGTCTTCCGGCCGCACGCCGAGCGACTGGCCGATGCCGACGGCCGTGCCGGGGACGGACGTCTTGCCTGCCTGATGCGACTCCGTCAGGCTGATCTCGCAGTCGCGAAACAGGTGGCCGCTGGTTTCCAGCATGCTCATGAACTTGAGCATCAGGATGTTCGTGTTCGGACACAGCACGACCGGGAAGCCGTGCGTTCCGGTTTCGAGGTCGGAGCCGGTGGACAGTTCGACGAGCGGCGACGCGGTGGCCTCGCAAAACGCGATCGCGGCGGGGAGTTCGCGGCCGGAGCCGGCATGCACGACGATCGATCGGGCGTCGTTACGTCGGGCGTCGCTATGCCGTTCGCCGGTTCGTGCACGGTCCGACCAGGACATCACGCGACAGGTTGCCGGGTCGAGCTTGTGCGAGCCAAGCAGCTCATTGGCCAGCTTGCCGGTTCCAACGACGAGTACTTGCATGGGATTGACGGGTTGAGGTTCAGTATTTGATACGGGATCGGCGTAGGCGTCGGGTAGCCCGGCACGGCCCGGTCGCGGCTCGCGCCACGCCGAACGGGCCTCGTGCATTATGCCCGGCTGTCTGCATGCGTGCCTGTCGGGCCTCGCGTGCGGAGTCGCGGCGCATCGGCTCGCCGACGCCGTCGGCAGCCACGCGGTCGCCGTGTGTAGCCGAACGAGCCGTGCCGCTACGGCGTTGTCACGCCGGTCCCCTCGCGCAATCCGTTCGTCGTCGAGCGCGAGCACCGGGCGAGCCTCGCCTGCGGCGTCGCGGCGGCCCGCGACGTATGGACCGCGTTCCGCTTCGCGATGCCGCCGCCGGGCTGACGTCCGGGCAACCAGCGCGAAACAACGGAGGAACTGCGCCGCAGCGTAGTCGCCGCGCGCACGCAGGCGTGAACGGCGCTACGCTGTCGAAGCGCCGGCCGCGCACGTCCGTGCCGCGGCCGGCATGACTCATGCATCAACCACCCATCTTCGATCCAGGAGAGCACATCGATGGAACACGACCTGAAAGGCAAGGCAGTCGCGATCACCGGCGGATTCGGTCATCTGGGCGTCGCGACGGCCGCATGGCTGGGCCAGCGCGGCGCACGCGTCGCGCTGATCGGCCGCGGTGCCGCGCCGGCTGCGCAGACGCTGCCCGGCGTGCCGGCCGACGCGCTGCGCATCGGCGGCATCGACCTTGTCGACCCGCAGGCCGCCGCACGCGCGCTCGAATCGGTAAACCGCGAATTCGGCCGGGTCGACGCGCTGCTGAACATCGCCGGCGCGTTCGTATGGCAGACGATCGCCGACGGCGACGCCGCCACGTGGGACCGCATGTACGAGCTGAACGTAAAGACCGCGCTGAACGCGTCGAAGGCCGCGCTGCCGTATCTGGTCGCGAGCCCGGCCGGACGTATCGTCAACATCGGCGCCGGCGCGGCGTTCAAGGCCGGCGCGGGCATGGGCGCTTATGCGGCCGCGAAGGCCGGCGTCGCGCGTCTCACCGAGGCGCTGGCGGCCGAACTGCTCGACCGCGGCGTGACGGTGAACGCGATCCTGCCGAGCATCATCGATACGCCGCCGAACCGCGCGGACATGCCCGACGCGGATTTCACGCGCTGGGTCCGGCCTGAACAGATCGCGGCGACGATCGGATTCCTGCTGTCGGCCGACGCACAGGCGATCACCGGCGCGTCGATTCCGGTGAGCGGCCGCGTGGCGTAGCGCGCGCGGGCGGGGCTCGCCGCATTGCGGCTCGCGCCGCGGCCGGCCGTGCGTACAATGTCGCACCGGAAACGCGCGAGCCCAGCCTGAGACCATGAATCAGCCCAAGATCCTGATCGTCGAAGATGAAACGGCGATCGCGGACACGATCGTCTACGCCCTCGGCACCGACGGCATGCAGACCGTCCACTGCACGCTCGGGCAGGCGGCGCTCGACCAACTGCGCGAGTCGCGCTTCGACCTGGTCGTGCTCGATGTCGGCCTGCCGGACCTCAGCGGCTTCGAAGTGTGCCGGCGGCTGCGCACGTTCACCGACGTGCCGGTGATCTTCCTGACCGCGCGGCACGACGAGATCGACCGGATCGTCGGGCTCGAAATCGGCGCCGACGATTACGTGGTCAAGCCGTTTTCGCCGCGCGAGCTGGCCGCGCGGGTGCGCGTGATCCTGCGGCGCTTCTACCGGACAGCCAGGCCGCAAACGACGCCCGCGCCGGCAGATGCGCAGGCCGCGACAACCGCGCCGGGCTTCGTGCTCGATACCGCCGGCGCGCGCGTATCGTGGCTCGGCCACGCGCTGGACCTCACGCGCTATGAATTCGGCCTGCTGGCGCTGCTTGTCCGGCATCCGGGGCGCATCTATTCGCGCGAGCAGTTGATGGACCTCGTATGGCACGAGGCGCTCGATTCGGCCGACCGCACGGTCGACACGCACATCAAGACGCTGCGCGCGAAACTGCGCGCGATCGATCCCGAGCGCGACCCGATCCGCACGCATCGCGGGATGGGTTATTCGCTGCAACCGTAACGACCTGCACCGCCATGCATATCGGCCTGCGCATCTTCTTCGGTTTTTTCCTGATCGTCGGTCTTGCCGCGCTGATCACGCTGCGCGTGTTCGTGCAGGAAGTGAAGCCCGGTGTGCGCGAAGCGATGGAGGACACGCTCGTCGACACCGCGCAGGTGCTGGCGACGCTGGCCGCCGACGACATGGCGAACGGGCATATCGCCGACGGCGCCTTCGCGCGGCAACTCCAAAAACTGCACGAGAGCCCGGTCAGCGCGAACGTATGGGGCATGCACAAGAATACGATCAGCTACCGCATCTACATCACCGACGCGCACGGTATCGTGCGCTACGACTCGACCGGCAGCGCAGTGGGGCAGGACTATTCGCGCTGGAACGACGTGTACCGGACGCTGCGCGGCGAATACGGCGCACGCAGCACGCGCGCCGATCCGAACGACGACAGCAGCACCGTGATGCACGTCGCGGCGCCGATCCGGCGCGGGAACGAGATCGTCGGCGTGCTGACGATCGCGAAGCCGAACCAGACGGTCGCGCCGTTCATCGCGCGCAGCCAGCGCAAGATCATGCTGTACGGCGCATTGCTGATGGGTGGCGCGATCCTGATCGGCGCCGCCTGCACATGGTGGCTGGTGCTCGGGCTGCGGCGGTTGCAACGCTATGCGCGCGCGATCGCGGCCGGCGAGCGCGCGGCGATGCCGCTGCAGGGCGCGAACGAGCTGGCCGAGCTCGGGCGCGCGGTGGAGAGCATGCACCAGCGTCTGGAGGACCGGCAGTACGTCGAAACCTACATTCACACGCTCACGCACGAGATGAAAAGCCCGCTGGCCGCGATCAGCGGCGCGGCGGAGCTGCTGCAGGAAGAGATGCCGGTCGCGAACCGCCGGCGCTTCACCGAAAACATCCGCCGCCAGGCCGGCCGACTCGAACAGATGATCCGCAAGCTGCTCGCGTTGGCCGAAGTCGAGCAGAAGCAGCGCCTGTCGGTACACGAGCCGGTCGCGCTGCTGCCGGTGCTCGAACAGCTCGTCGAGGATATCGAGCCGCGCGCACGCCAGCGCGGCGTGAGCCTGCGGATCGACGCAAACGACGCTTCCGATCCGGCAGTCGTCGAAGGCGATCCGTTCCTGCTGCGCCAGGCGCTCGGCAACCTGCTCGACAACGCGCTGGATTTCGCGCCGCAACGCAGCACGATCCGGGTCGCGCTCGAACGGCAGCCGGCGGGCAGGGCGCATGTCGCGGTCGTGCGCGTTATCGATGACGGCCCCGGCGTGCCCGACTACGCGCTGTCGCGGGTATTCGAACGCTTCTATTCGCTGCCGCGCCCCGACGGGCAGGATCGCAGCACGGGCCTCGGGCTGTGTTTCGTCCGCGAAGTCGCGATGCTGCATCGTGGCCAGGTCGCGCTCGCGAACCGCGACGAAGGCGGCGCGTGCGCGACGCTCACGCTGCCGTCGCCGGGCTGAGCGCGCTTCACGCTCGCCACACATTCGCTTCACACCGGCTTCAAGCGGCCTTCACCGGGCCCGCTCATGCTGACCGCATCTTCCACTCCGGTATCCGTCAGCAATGAATCGAGTCCTGTTGTTCAAGTCCGTGATCACCGCGTTTCTCGCGCTGGCGATCCTGATCCCGCTGCAGATGGTCCAAAGCATCGTGCAGGAACGCGCCGAGTATCGCCGGAGCGCATTGCAGAGCATCTGGGCCAGCTACGCGGGGCCGCAGACGGTGACGGGGCCGGTGCTCGTCGTGCATTACACGGAAGTCACGCGTGTGCGCGACGACACGCCGGCCGGCGGCGCGGCGAAAACGAGCCTGAGAAGCGAGACGAAGCGCCTGCTCGTGTTTCCGAAGACGCTGAACGTCGACGGCACGCTCAAGGTCGAGGTGCGCTATCGCGGCATCCACAAGGCGCTCGTGTACGGGCTGGATAGCCGGCTGACGGGCACGCTGATGCTGCCGGACCTGAAGAAGCTGCCGCAGGCCGACGGCCACGTGAGCTTCGCGGTCGACAGTGCGTATGTCGCGATCGGCATCGGCGACATTCGCGGGCTGAAGGCGCAGCCCGACCTGCGCCTTGGCGGCAAGCGGTTCGACGTGGAGCAGGGCACGCGGCTGGACAGCCTGCGTCAGGGCGTGCACGCGACTATCGATCTCGCGGCGCTGGCGGACGCAAATGCAGGGGCCGTCGTGCCGTTCAGCATCGGCCTGCCGCTGGCGGGCGCGGAATCCGTCGCGTTCGCGCCGGTGGCCGACCAGAACGATTTCTCGCTGAAATCGACGTGGCCGCATCCGAGCTTCGGCGGCGCGTTCCTGCCGGGCGAGCGCACGATCGATGCGCATGGTTTCGCCAGCAACTGGCACGTGACGTCGTTCAACACGAAGGCGCGCGAGCAGGTCGCGACCGGCAACGGGGAGGGTGCGATCGAGATGGCGTCGGTATCGGTGATCGAACCCGTGAACGTCTATCTGCAGGCCGAACGCGCGACGAAGTACGGCGCGCTGTTCGTGATGCTCACGTTCGCGAGCTTCTTCATGTACGAACTCGCGAAGCGGCTGCGCATTCACCCGATCCAGTACCTGCTGGTCGGCCTGTCGCTCGCACTGTTCTTCCTGCTGCTGCTGAGCCTGTCCGAGCACATCGCGTTCGGTCATGCGTATCTCGCGGCGAGCGGCGCATGCATCGGGCTGCTCGGCTTCTACCTGTCGTTCGTGCTGCACAGCGTGAAGCGCGGCGCGACGTTCGCGGCGCTGCTCGCGATGCTGTACGCGGCGCTCTACGGGCTGCTGCTGTCGGAGGACAACGCGCTGATGCTCGGTTCGCTGCTGCTGTTCGCGATCCTCGCCGGCATCATGACGCTCACGCGCCGCATCGACTGGTATGCGCTCGGCGCCGCGTGGCAGCCGCTGGGCGACAAGTCGGGCGCGGATGCCGTGAAGCCGGGTGCGCAGGCGAAGTAAGCGCGGATCTTGCATGCGCGTCGGCCGGTGGTACCCCGTCCGGCGCGCACTGTGGCGCGGGACGGCCGTGATTCACGCGTGAGGCGAAGGCCGCCGAAATCGCGTCAGCGGAATTTCGGCAACGGCCGCGATCTCGATCAGCAAATCCGGATGGTAGAGACGCTCGACCTGAACGGTCGTCGTCACGGGATAGGGTTCGGCAAAGCAGGTCTTGCGGATATCGCCGGCCTGCATGAATGCATCGATGTCGGTCGCGTAGTGGACGAGCGAGATCACATCGCGCATTTGCCCGCCCATCGCGGCCAGCACGTCGCGGATGTTGTCGAGCGTCTGCCGCACCTGCATGCGCATGTCGCCGTGGCCGACCAGTTGTCCGTCGCGGTCGAGCGCGACTTGCCCCTTCAGATGCACGATCCGGCCGTCTCCCTGGATCACGGCCATCGAGAACGCGCCGAACGGCGCCCAGACTTCCGGCGGATTCACTGCTTCAGCCATGACTCGACTCCTGGCGATCGGTGGGAAAGACGCGGCTGCACGGAGGGCGGCATTCAGGAACGCAACGAAAAGCGCGTTGTCGGCGCGCACCGCCCGCTTCGTCGGCAGTCGCGCCATTATGGATGAACGCATGACCACCGCCGCACGACGACCACGACGACATCGCCAGGACGCTGTCCGGTGCGACAGGGGCCTCGCGGCACCCGACGGGATCGCGTGCATCGAACTAACGAGCGGGCGGTGTGCACGCGTCTGCGGACGGACGTGACACTGCCGGCAGGCCGGGCGGCATACACTTATACTGGTGAACGTTCCTCGTCATTCGATCTTCGCCGTGCCCACGCCTGCCCCTACCGATCCATCCGATCCGTCCGAGGACGATCCCCGTCCGACCCCGCCCGAACAGCCTGAACTGGAAGACTGCTGCAACAGCGGCTGCTCGCCGTGCGTCTTCGACCTGTACGACGAAGCGCTGGCGCGCTATCGCATCGAGCTGGCCGAGTGGGAAGCGCGGCAGGCGCAACGCAAAAAACACCGATGAGCCGGATACCGGCGATCGGCTGTGCATTCACCTTTCCGCCGCAGATCCCGCTGGCGGTGCGATCCACGCTCCGCGTCACGCACCTGCATGCAGCCGCCGATGCAGCGGCCCGAGTGCCGTCGACAGTGCGATGCACGCAAGCAATACGGCGGTCAGCGTGAACATCGACGTCCGGAACCCCTGCACGTAATCGACCGCGGCCGGATGCACGCCGAGCCGCGCGAAGAACACGCCGCCGATCGTTGCGGCGCCGACGGCCGCGCCGATCTGCAGCATCGCACTGACCATCCCTGACGCGACGCCCGCGCGGGCCGCGTCGACTTCCGCAAGCACGATCCGCACGACCGACGGCAGTACGAGCCCTTGCCCGATGCCGATCGCCGCGATGCCCGCGTAGAAGCCTGGCCCCGGCGCGCCTTCGCGGGCGAGCGCGGCGGCGGTCGCGACGCCTGCGGCGAGCATGACGAAGCCGAGCGTGAGCACGCGATAACCGCCGAACCGGCCGACGAGGCGCGGCATCAGCAGCGGGCTCGCGAGGAAGCCGAGCCCGAGCGGCAGGATCGCGAACCCGGACGCGAGCGGCGACCAGTTCAGGCAGCCCTGCAGATAGATTCCGTAGCTCAGGAAGAACGCGCTCAGCATGTAGAACAGGAACGCGAGCAAGAGCCCGAGCGCGACGACCGGGTTGCGGAACAGGCGCACGTCGAGCAGCGGATCGCGGCCGCGCGCGAGCCGGCCCGCCTCGACCGCCAGCAGCGCCCCGAGCATCGGCAGCGCGCCGACGACGCACGCGATCATCCACAGCGGCCAGCCTGCCTCGCGGCCCTGCGTGAGCGGATACACGAGCATCAGCAGGAACAGCGACATCAGCACCGTGCCCGGCACGTCGATGCGCTGGCCGCGCGGCGGCCGGTTTTCCGGGATGAAGCGCCAGCTGCCGATGAGCGCAAGGATGCCGATCGGCAGATTGACGAGGAAGATCGCGCGCCAGCCTAGCCCGAACGGATGCAGGCTGATCAGCGCGCCGCCGCCGAGCTGGCCGATCACGGCCGCGAGGCCGAACGCGAAACCGTAGAAGCCCATCACGCGCACCTGTTCCTGCGGGCTGAATACGCTGCGGATCGTCGCGAGCACCTGCGGCGCGAGGATCGCAGCGAACAGGCCCTGCAGCACGCGGCCGCCGACGAGCACCGCGCCGCTGCCGGCGAGCCCGCACAGCGTCGACGCGAGCACGAAGCCGGCCATGCCCAGCATGAACATGCGCTTGCGGCCGTACAGGTCGCCGAGGCGGCCGCCCGTGATCTGCACGACCGCGCTCGCGCACGCATAGGCCGACACGACGAGCTGGAGCTCGGCCGGGCGCGCGCCGATGCCGTCGCGGATGGCCGGCAGCGCGAGATTCACGATGAAGTAGTCGAGCGGCGGCAGAATGGCGCCGACCAGCAGGACCACGAGCGCCCAGCCATGATGGCTGCGCGGCGTCGCCGCGGCAGCCGCGCCGGCCGGCGCGCAAGGGGCAAGAGTGTGGTTCGTCATGAACGAAGGGTCCGAAAAGAATGAGGGCCGTATGCGCGCGCGGCGCAGCCGGCCATTGACCCCGTATTCTGGGTGCGGTCGACGAATCGGAAAAGCGGGAAAGGATGGTAGCATCCATCGGGTTAATCGATGGATGGAGAATGGCGATGCGCGGTTTCGATCTGGACCAGTTGCGCACTTTCGCGGCGGTCGCGGACGCCGGCAGCCTGACGGCCGCCGCGCCGCTGCTGCACTTGTCGCAGTCGACGGTCAGCGAGCAGGTGCGCAAGCTCGAATTGCGCGCCGGCATGCCGCTGTTCGTGCGCAGCAAGCGCGGCGTCGAGCCGACGCCGGCCGGCACGCGGCTGCTGCAGCACGCACGGCGGATCGTCGCGCTGAACGAGGCCGCGTTCGACGAGCTGCGCGGGCAGGCGATCAAGGGCGAGCTGCGCGTCGCGATCACCGACTACTACCGGACGAATGAAGTCGCGGGCCTGCTGGCGCGGCTGCGGGAGTGCTACCCGCAACTGAGCCTGCACGTGAGCGCGATGAAGAGCGCGGACATCGAGGCGGCGCACGCGAGAGGGCAGATCGATCTCGGCGTCGTGATGAACCTGTCGAGCGGGCCGTTCCGGCCGGCGTCGGCCGATACGCGCTGGGTGTTGCGGCGCGAGCCGCTGTCGTGGGTCGCGTCGCCCGCGCTCGCGGAGCAATTGCCCGAGCCGCTGCCGCTCGTGCTGCTGCCGGACGACTGCATGATGCATCAGATCGCGGTGCGCTCGCTCGACGAGCAGCACACGCCGTACGTGCTCGTGCACAGCGCGTCGGGTGTCGCGGGGCTGCAGTCGATGCTCGCGGCGGGGCTCGGTGTCGGCTGCCTGTGCGCGTCGGCGATCGGCGACGGCATGATGCGGCTCGGCGCGAAATACCGGCTGCCGCCGCTGCCCGACGCGGTGTTTTCGCTGACGCCGCCGATGCCGGGCGAACGCGAAACCGTCACGCAGGCGCGCGAGGTGCTGTCGCGGCAATTGCTGATGTAAACACGCGCCGCGCACATGCAGCGGCGCGTATTCGAGAGACGCGGGAGAGGGCCTACGCATGAGCATGAACGACGAACTGAAAAGCCAGATGGCCGACAGGCTGCAGGACGCGCTGGAGCGTGTGATCGACGAGCGCTCGCTGATCCATTTCCTGCGCGTACTCGGCCATGACTGGAACACGGAGCGGCAGCTCGAAGCCGACGTGCCGCCGTCGCCATACGCGCGTGCCGCGCTCGGCTGGGAAAACCGCTCGATCGGCGAGTACCTGGAGGCGATGGTCGACTGGGCCGAAGCGTCGGAGGAAGGATTGCGCTTCTACGACGTGCCTGGCAATCCATGGCGGCGCATGGCGGACATCCTGTTCGCCGGGAAAATCCACGAGTAGTACCGTCCGGGCAATTCGAGCCTTTTATTCGGCGGCTTCTCCGTCGGCATACGCGCGCAACCCGTCCGCCAGCGCATCGAACACGGCCCGGCAGCGCGGGCTCGTCCGCAGGTCCTCGTGCATCACGACCCAGGTTTCCAGCTTCATCGCGGGCCCGTCCGGCAGCACGCGCACGAGCCGCACGTCGCGCTTCGCGAGCCCCGTCTGGCAGAAACCGACGCCGTAGCCGGCGCGGATCATCGCGAGCTGCGCGAGGTTGCTGTCGGTGCGCAGCGCGAACGCATCGCGCTTCCATAGCGGCATCCCGCGCCCTGCCGAGCGGATGAACGGCGTGATGGTATCGAAGCCGATCAGCGCGTGATGCGCGAGTTCGTCGATCGTCGCGGGCACGCCGTTGCGCGCCACGTAGTCGTCGCGCGCATACAGCCCGACCTCGATCGCGCCGACGCGCCGCGCGACGAGCGCGTCCTGCGCGGGAGGCGCCATCCGCACCGCGATGTCGGCCTCGCGGTTCAGCACGTCCTGGATGCGGTCGGTCGGCACCAGTTCGATGACGAGCCCCGGATGATCGCGCCGCAATTGCGCGAGCATGGGCGGCAGCACCTCGACGGCGATCACGTCGCTGGCCGAGATCCGCACGGTGCCGCGCACGCCGGCGCCGTGGCTCGCGGCCGCGCGCTCGAACGCGGCCGCCGCGCTGCGCAGCGCCTCCGCATGGCCGCGCAGCGCGAGCGCCGCCTCGGTCGGCAGCAGGCCCGACGGCGAGCGCGTGAACAGCGTCTGGCCGAAGGCGGCCTCGAGCGCCGCGACGTGGCGGCCGGCCGTCGGCTGCGTAATGCCGAGCGCGCGCGCCGCGCCGGACAGCGAGCCTTCCGTCAGCACCGCGAGGAAGGTGCGGTAGCGTTCCCAGTTCAGATCGGTGGTCATACATAAATGTATAGCTGATATCCGATGCTGGGCAATTCATTATTAGCCTCCCGCGCGCCAGAATGCATCTCACGACGGTTTCATTCAAGGAGAACGGCAATGACGACGAACACAGGTGCGACGCAACGACAGGTACTCGTACTCGGCGCGAGCGGTGGGATCGGCGGGGAAGTCGCGCGGCAGTTGCGCGATGCCGGCTGGCAGGTGCGCGCGCTCAAGCGCGGGCTCGATGCCGACGTCGTGGAGCGCGACGGCATCACATGGATGCGCGGCGACGCGCTGGATCGCGAGGCGGTGGTGCGGGCCGCGCGCGGCTGCAGCGTGATCGTGCACGCGGTGAACCCGCCCGGATACCGGAACTGGCCGACGCAGGTGCTGCCGATGATCGACAACACGATCGCGGCGGCGACGGTGGCGCAGGCGACCGTCGTGCTGCCCGGCACGGTCTACAACTACGGCGCCGACGCGTTTCCGGTGCTGCGCGAAGACGCACCGCAGCATCCGACGACCCGCAAGGGCGCGATCCGCGTCGAACTGGAGCGGCGGCTGCAGGAAGCGACCGCGCAGGGCGTCCGCACGATCGTCGTGCGCGCGGGCGATTTCTTCGGGGCGCGTGCCGGCAACAACTGGTTTGCGCAGGGGCTGGTCAAGCCGGGGCGGCCCGTCTCGACGATCAGCGTGCCGGGGCGGCCGGGCGTTGGCCATCAGTGGGCGTATCTGCCGGATGTCGCGCGCACGATGGTCGAGCTGATCGAGCGGCGCGACACGCTGGAGCCGTTTGCGCGCTTCCATCTCGGCGGGCATTGGGACGCGGACGGCACGCAGATGGCCGCGGCCATCAGTCGCGTGGCGCAGCGGCACGGAATGCGACCGGCGGTGCGGCGCTTTCCGTGGTGGCTCGTGTGGGTCGCGGCGCCGTTCGTCACGACGCTGCGAGAGATGCTGGAGATGCGCTACCTGTGGCGCGAGCCGCTCAGGATGGACAACGCGCGGGTGACGGCGGTGCTCGGCCGCGAGCCGTTGACGCCGCTCGATACGGCGGTGGAGGCGACGCTGGCGGGGTTGGGGTGCTTGCGGTGAACGGCGGCGCGAGAGGCTGAGGCGAACGAAACGTGCGGGCATGAAAGCATGCGTGCACCGCTTTCACTTCGGCAACCGTCAGGCCCGCCGCTCCCGTCACGCCACGACCGGCAACACCTCGACCGCATACCGGTGCCGAAGGCTGCGCCCGAGCACCGGGTCGTGCAGTTCCATCTCGAACGCGTCGCCGTCGCCCATCGCCGCGATCGAGCCATGCACGGCGACTGTGCCGCCATACATCGCGCAGCGCGCGGGCATCGTGCGGCGGTCGTCGAAGCGTTGCCACAGCGCGTCCGGCGCGAGCAGGCCGCTGACCGCGCCGTGCTGATATGCAATCCGCTCGCCGTCACGCGCGACCAACCACGAGCGCATCTCGATCGCGTCCCAGTGATCGGCGACATCCGCGTAAAGCCACGCATCGCACCCGAGCGGCTTCGCGCACACCTGCTTCGACACCGCGACGCCATACGCCTCGACTTCGCGATCCGTATGATCGGAGCCGACCGTGACCAGAGTGCCGGCCGGGCTGTCGAGCAGCACGCATTCGATCTCGCCGCCCGAGCGTGCGCCGAGTACGCCGATCGACGGTGCCTGCGTCAGCAGCGCGGACGACACGCGATAGAAGCACGGCGTGGTCGAAGGCGGCGCGACGCCGAGCGCCGCGAGTTCGTCGATGTGCGCGCGGATCGCCGCCGGATCGCGGCCGGCCCAGCCGGCAATCACGACGCGCTCGATCTCGACGTCGACGGCGGCAGGCGCGCGTTGCCGGGAAATCACGTTGAACGACAGGGCTTGCATGCGGATATCCGTTTGAAGTGCGAAGGAATGAATCGGCTTGCGGCGGCGCTCATTCCGCGAGCGGCCGGTGCGCGGTCTCGCGCGCGGCGAGGAGTGCGATCGACGTGACGACGAGCGCTGCGGTGACGTACAGCGACACGGCCGTCGTCGTACCCGTCTGCCGGAACAGCGTGGCGATCACGAGCGGCGCGAAGCCGCCGCCGACGATGCCGGCGAGCGTGTACGCGAGCGACGAGCCCGCATAGCGCACGCGCGTCGGGAACTGTTCGGTCACGAACGCACCCTGCGGGCCGTACATCACCGCATGGATCACGAGGCCGATCGCGACAGCGGCGACGATCGCGCCGGGGCGTGCCGAATCGAGCATCACGAAGAACACGAATGCCCACACGACACCGGCGATCGCGCCGGCGAGGTACACGGGCCGGCGGCCGAAGCGGTCCGACAGCGCACCGAAGAACGGCACCGCGAGCGCATTGCAGGCCGTGCCGACCATCACGGCCGTCAGCGCGACGGGGCGCGACAGGTGCAGCACGGTCGTCACGTAGGTCAGCGTGAACACGACGATCAGCGCATACAGCACGTCCGAGCCGATCCGCGCGCCGCCCGCGATCAGCAGGCGCCGCCAGTGGTACTTCAGCACGTCGGCGACGGGCACCTCGGCGGTCGCATGCGATTCGGCGAGCTGCTCGAACTGCGGCGTTTCGTCGACGCCGCGCCGCAGCCAGAAGCCGAACACGACGAGCAGCGCGCTGGCCGCGAACGGCACGCGCCAGCCCCACGACAGAAAGTTCGCGGACGTGGTCGACAGCGTCACGAGCGCAATGCAGCCGGTGCCGAGCAGCGTGCCGAACGACGGGCCCATCTGCGTCCACGACGCGGACAGCCCGCGCCGGTTCTGGTCGCCATGCTCGACCGACAGCAGCACCGCGCCGGCCCATTCGCCGCCGAGCGCGACGCCCTGCACGAAACGCAGCGCGACGAGCAGGATCGGGCTCAGGATGCCGGCCTGCGCATAGGTCGGCAGCGCGCCCATCAGCGCGGTCGTCACGCCCATCAGCACGAGCGTGAGCATCAGCACCGCGCGGCGGCCGATGCGGTCGCCGAGATTGCCGAACACGAAGCCGCCGAGCGGGCGCGACACGTAGCCGACCGCATAGGTCGAGAACGCGAGGATCGTGCCGGCCAGCGGATCGACCGACGGGAAGAACAGGTGGTTGAAGACGAGTGCGGCGAGCGTGTTGTAGATCGTGAAGTCGTACCACTCGAGCGACGTGCCGATCATGCTCGCGGTCGCGAGTCGGCTGTTGCGGACGCGGCGGGGCGCGTGGGCGGCGGGCTGGGCGAGAGTGCTCATGGGTTCGGGCCTGTCGTGACGGAGAACGGGATCAAGCGCGGGGCCGACGCGTCGGCCGCGTGCGGAAGCGGCGCGGCCGGCGTCGGCGTTCAGGCAGGCAGCGCGGCGGCGGCCGGTTCCGCTTCGGCTTCCGCGTCGCGGCGCGCAACCGGCAGCGGCGCGGCGGCGCGCCACAGCAGGTCGAAGGTGCGTACGTCTTCGTGCCCGGCGAGTGCGGCGGCCACGCGGCGTGTCGCGGCCGCGTCGCTGCCTTCGATCAGCACGAGCGCGTCGGCGGCCGGGCGGGCGGCCGCATCGGCGCCGATCGGCGCGGACAGCTCGGGCGCGGTGCGGAAGAGCCGCGCCGCGTGAATGCCTGGTTCCCGCAGCGCGGCGTCGAAGCGCTCGCGCAGTTGCAGCACGTCGATGCGTTCCGGCGGCAGCACGAACAGCGCGAGATGCGCGCCTTCGCCGTCGCCGGCCTCGATCGTCAGTTCGCCGACGCGCCGTTGCGTGCCCGTCATGCGTTCGAAGTTCGCGAGCGACCACGCGGTCTGCTGCGTGAATGCGCGCCGGTACGCGTCGCTACGGAACACGTCGAGCGTGTCCGTCACGTACAGCGCGAGATACTGGCGCGGGCCGCCGTCGGTCGCGCGAAAGCGCCGTGCGTGCGTGAAGCCGGGAATCGCGACACGTTCCTGCATGTGCTCGCGGTCGTACCACGCGTTGAAATCGGCTTCGTGCGCGGGGTCGATATCCGTCCAGACGCAAAGCTGGCCGTGCGGAAGGGAAAGGCGGGTCATCGCGGGGTTCCTCGTGACAGGGGTGTGTCAGGAACCGCAGTTTCCCGAAGACGGGCCGCGCCCGTCCAACAAGAAAACAAATTCGCGGTGAACAGGTTTTCTTATGAGCGGCGCGGGCGGCGTTTGGCCGGGGCGGCGGCGGGCGGCGCGGATTTCGTCGTGCGCTTCGCAGTTGCCTTGGTATTTTTCTTTGTTTTGGCCGTCGTACGGGCGGGCGCTGCGTCGACGGGGTCGGGGCTGGCCGGTGCGGCCGGCTTCGCGATGCTCGCGGCGGCGGGCATCGCGCGCGCGATCTCGCTCGCCAGTTCCGCGATGCGTGCGGCGACCGGCAGGCCCTGGCTGCGGTATGTCGCGACGAGCGGCAGCGCGGGGAATTCGGGTTCGACGTCGAGCAGTTCGAGCGCGCCTTCGTGCAGTTCGCGCCCGATGATCGCGGGCGGCAGCGCAGCCACGCCGAGGCCGTCGGCGACGAGGCGGATCATCGCGGCGACCGACGTGATGCAGTTGATGCTGGCCGGCCGCTCGACGGCCGCGAACAGCCGCTCGATCGTCGCGTGCGGCCCCGAGTGGCGCGAGAAGCTGATGATCGGAAATTCCGCGAGGCGTGCGACGTCGAGCGGCTGGCCGCCGAGCCCGAGGCGCGGGCTTGCCGCCCAGCGCACGGGGAATTCGCACAGTGGCAGGTTCGTGAAATCGGGGCCCGGCACCGGATCGGTCTGCAGGATCAGGTCGACGCCGTCGGTGCTGAGCAGGCGGATCAGGTGCAGTGTCGTGTCGCTCGTGATCTCGACGTCGAGCCGCGGATAACGCTCGCGCAGTTGCGCCATCAGCGCTGGAAACCAGCTGTGCACGATCGATTCGATCACGCCGATCCGGATCAGGCCGGCATCGCTCGCTGCGTCGATGTCGCGCCGCATTTCGCCGTCGAGCCGCACGATCCGCTCGGCATAGGCCAGCATGCGCCGGCCCGCGGGCGTGAGCGTGGCCGAGCGCGTGTTGCGGTCGAACAGGCGCACGTCGAACGCCTCTTCGAGCGATGCGATGCGGCTCGACACGGCGGCTTGCGTCGTGTGCAGTTTTTCGGCGGTCAGCCGGAAGTTTTCGAGCTTCGCGAGCCAGACGAAGGTTTCAAGAAACCGGATGTTCATCGAAGTCCGAGCGGTGAGGCGGCGCCGGGCGGGGCGGTGGGATCGGTCGATGGTAGCGGATTTTTGGAGCGGGAAACGAGCGGGCGGCGCGGTGAGCGTGCCGTAGCGGGCGTCGGAGTGCCGGAGGACGTCGCACGGAACGCCGCCCGCAGCGACGCATCACGCAGGCGGCGTGCCCTCGCGCATCAAAGCTTGTCGAACGCGAGCGTCGGCACGTCGACGACCATCGCACCGCCATCCGCGACGAGCGTCGCGCCGGTCACGAACGATGCATCGGGCGACGCGAGAAACGCGCACACGGCCGCGATTTCGTGCGGATCGGCCGCGCGCCGCAGCGGCACGTCGGCGCTGACGCGTGCATACGCATCGTCGAGCGTGTCGCCGTGCGCGGCCATCAGCGGTTCCATTTCCGCGTCGGCCATCGGTGTGCGGACCCAGCCCGGACACACGGCGTTCGCGCGCACGCCGTGCGGGCCGTAGTCGCGGGCGAGCGACCGCGTGAGACCGAGCACCGCGTGCTTGCCGACCGTATAGCCGCATACGCCGGGGCCGGCTGCGAGCGCCGCGATCGACGCGACCAGCACGATGCTGCCGCGCTGCGCGATCAGGTCCGGCAGGCACGCACGCGCGCTGACGAACGCGGTGTCGAGGTTCGCGTGCATTGCGTCGCGCCACTGCGCGTCGCCGGTTTCGTCCGCGCGGCCGACGCCGTGGCCGCCTGCGCACGCGATGAGCGCGTCGACGCGGCCGAAGCGTTCGGCGATCCACGGCAGGAAGCCGGCCCAGTCGGCGGTGCTTGCGGCGTCGCCGGCTAGCGCGAGGCCGCCCGTTTCGGCGGCCAGCGCGTCGAGCGGCGCCTGACGTCGCCCGATCAGCACGACGCGGTCGCCGCGGCCGGCGAAGCGGCGCGCGCATGCTGCGCCGATGCCGGTGCCCGCGCCGGTGATCGCGATCGTGCGGGGTTGCTGGTGCGTCATGTCGTTCTCCGAAAGGGGGGCGTTGCCGGTCACTTTAGGCGGCGCGGGCGAGCGCCGGTATCAGCCGAAAGGATGAATGCGGACGGCGTCCGGCTCGCCGCTACGGCCGTGGTCCATTTTGCAAAAGCTGACGATGTCCGGCGCCGAATCGCTCTATCCTCCACATTTTTGGGATAAGTCACGAAAGCCCGGCAAAATAGCGCGGGCGAGCGCGCGCATCGACGCGCGGCGCGTCGGCCGGCCGATTCCGTCGTGCGTGCGAAGCGGCAGGCCGGCGGGATCGGCGCGAGCATGCGCCCGATGCGCAGGCATCGCGTCTGCCGATGGATCGTGTCACCACGGGGTATCGCCCGGTTGCGCGCTGGCGCGGCCGGACCATCGACAAGGAAGGGAGGGGCCGGCAATGAGGCTGGATGACGAAAGAGAAAGCATGAACGTCGAGGACCGCCGCGGCGCCGGCGGTTTCGGCGGCGGGCGCGGCGCGACAATCGGCATCGGCACGATCGTGGTTGCGCTGGCCGCGTCGTATTTCTTCGGGATCGACCCGCGCGTGGTGCTCGAAGGCGCATCGGCGCTGCAGGGCCGGCAGCAGCAGGCGCAGCCCGCACCGGCACAGCGCCAGGGCTCGCCGGCGAACGATCCGGGCTCGGTGTTTACGCGCAAGGTGCTCGGCAATATCGAGCGCACGTGGACGGGCGTGTTCAACACCCAGCTGCATGCGCAGTACGAGCCGCCGAAGCTCGTGATGTTCACGAACTCGACGCCGACCGAATGCGGCACGGGCCAGACGGCGATGGGGCCGTTCTACTGTCCGGCCGACCGCAAGGTCTATATCGATCTCGGTTTCTACGACGAACTGCGCAAGCGTTTCGGCGCGGGCGGCGATTTCGCGCAGGCTTACGTGATCGCGCACGAAGTCGGCCATCACGTGCAGAACCTGCTCGGCATTTCCGACAAGGTCGACGCCGCGCGCAGGCGTTCGAGCCAGGCGCGCGCGAACGCGCTGTCGGTGCGGATGGAGCTGCAGGCCGATTGCTTCGCCGGCGTGTGGGCGAACAACGCACAGCGTGCGAACCAGCGGCTGATGGAACCCGGCGATTTCGAGCAGGGGCTGAAGGCGGCCGCCGCGATCGGCGACGATCGGCTGCAGCAGCAAGGGCAGGGTTATGTCGTACCTGAAAGCTTCACGCACGGCAGCAGCGACCAGCGCGTGTACTGGCTGAGACGCGGGATGGAGGCGGGCGAGGTGAGCGCCTGCGACACGTTCGCCGCGAACGCGCGCTGATAGAAGGCGCGCGCACCGTCGCGCGCCCGCGTCCCGGCCACACCGGCCGAATTCGCCAGACCGGGACGATTTGCCGATTTGTGCTCACCGGCGCTTTTCGGCGCCGGTAGGCTGGCCCGAACCTAGACGCCTTCGCCCGCCAGCCGATTCCTCCGTGCCGACCCCATCCGTTCCCGCCGATCAGGACGCCGCCGACTGGCAACGTGCGCTGCGCGCGTGCGTGGACGCGTTCGACGCGTTCGCGAGCCCGTCCGCGATCGTGTTCTACCGGCTCGACCAGAGCGGCGAACCGGCCGATTTCGAGCTGTTCGGGATGCCGGAGTCGATGCATCGCACCTATGTCGCGCGCTACCGGATGCTCGATCCGCTGCATCCGTCGCGCTGCGCGGCAGGGGAATGCGCGGTCGTCACGCTCGCTTCCCAATTGCCTGACGAAAGGCGCGAGGCGTCCGCGTACTGGACCCGTTTCCTGCGGCGGCACGACGTGGCCGACGTCGTCGAGATCTGGCTGCGCGACGCGGGCCGCACGGTCGGCGCGTTCTCATTGCTGCGCTTCGGGATGGGCGAGGCGGCTGGAGGTGAGGCCGGGAATAGCACGGCGAGCCGATTCGCGCCGGGCGAGATCGATGCGCTCGCGCGGCTGCAGCCTGTCGCCGAAGTCGCGTTGAGCCCGCTGCTGCGCGCGCGGCGCGGGATTCACCGGATCGGCTGCGAGGAACGGCTGACCTATCGCGAGGAACAGATCGCGCGCCTCGTGCGCGACGGCCGTTCGAACAAGGAGATCGCGCGCGATCTCGCGCTCGGCCAGCCGACCGTCAAGACGCACCTGATGCGCATGTATCGCAAGCTCGGCGTGTCGAACCGCACCGAGCTGGTCGGGGCGCTGTTCCTGTAATCGTTCTGCTCGCTGGCCCTTGAGATCGTGCAGTACCATGCGCAATCGTCGTTTCGATAACAACCAAGGGCCGGAAAAATGGACGTCGCGATCATTGCCGCTTCGCTTGTGGTCATCGCGTTGAGTATTGCGCTGCCGATTTTCATCATCAGAACGGTGAGAAGTGGGACGTACGACTCGCTATACCTCCTGATTCCGCTTGCGCTCGGCGTCTATTGGCTGGACTACCAGGCATACGACTTCCTCGCGTCGATGGCGCACGGTTTCAGAAACTAGCCCTTCAACGACCGGACGATAGTCCGGTATCGGAACAGCGGCTGTCCGCGCCGATATCGGGCACGTTCTCGGTCTCGCCCCACCAGGCGCCACCGCGCGGTTCGAACTCGCCACCTTCCCCCCACGCCCTGCCAATTTGCGCTAACTGCGCGCCCGCCTCGCTCGATACAGTGGTCCGACGCCCGCGTGCCCACGCGCACGCGGTCCAGCCACGACAATCATCGAGACGCCCATGAGCAACACGAACTTCGTCGCCGTCAGCGACACCGTGCGCACCTTCGTTGCGCGCGATTTCGGCCTCTTCATCGACGGTGAAATGCAGCCCGCGCACGCGGCAGCGCGGCTCGACGTGTACGACCCCGCGACGGGCGAGCGGCTCGCAACGGTCGCGGATGCGGACGAGCACGACGTCGACCGCGCGGTCGCCAGTGCGAAGCACGCGTTCGACACGCGCGTGTGGAGCGGGCTGCGTCCGGCCGACCGCGAACGCATCCTGCTGAAGCTCGCCGACCTGATCGAACGCGACGCCGAAACGCTCGCGCAGCTCGAGACGCTGAACCAGGGCAAGTCGATCCACGTGTCGCGCGCGATCGAGGTCGGCGCGAGCGTCGAATACGTGCGCTACATGGCCGGCTGGGCGACCAAGATCACCGGCCAGACGCTCGACGTCTCGATCCCGTTCCCGCCCGGCACGCGCTATACGGCCTATACGCGCAAGGAGCCCGTCGGCGTGGTCGCCGCGATCGTGCCGTGGAATTTCCCGCTGATGATCGCGGTGTGGAAGCTGATTCCCGCGCTCGCGGCCGGCTGCACGATCGTGCTGAAGCCGTCGCCGGAAACGCCGCTCACCGCGCTGCGCCTGGCCGAACTCGCACGCGAAGCCGGCGTGCCGCCCGGCGCGTTCAACGTCGTCACGGGCGGCCGTACGTGCGGCGCCGCGCTCGCGAGCCATCCGTCGATCGCGAAGATCTCGTTCACGGGTTCGACCGCGACCGGCAAGCTGGTCGGCGCGGCGGCCGTGCAGAACATGACGCGCTTCTCGCTCGAACTCGGCGGCAAGAACCCGATCGTGATGCTCGACGACATCGACGTCGCGCAGGCGCTCGACGGCGTCGCCGCCGGCGCGTTCTTCAACCAGGGGCAGGTGTGCGCGGCCGCGTCGCGTATCTATGTGCATCGCAGCAAGTTCGCGCAGCTCTCGGACGGCCTCGCGGGCGTCGCGCAGTCGATGAAGCTCGGCGCTGGCCTCGACACGACCGCGCAGATCAACCCGCTCGTCTCCGCGCACCATCGCGACAAGGTCGTCCAGCACATCGAAGGCGCGCGCCGCGCCGGCCTCACGTTTCTTGCGGGCGGCACGCCGGCCGACGACCTGCCCGGCTATTTCGTGAAGCCGGCCGTGATCGCCGATCCGCATCCGGACAGCGCGATCGTGCGCGACGAGGTGTTCGGCCCGGTGATCGTCGTCGTGCCGTTCGACGACGCGGCCGACGCCGTGCGCCTCGCGAACGCGTCGCCGTACGGCCTCGCCGCGAGCATCTGGAGCAACGACCTGAAGCGTGTGATGAATCTCGTGCCGCAGATCGAGGCCGGCACCGTGTGGGTGAACTGTCATATCCCGCTCGACCCGTCGATGCCGTTCGGCGGCTACAAGCAATCGGGCATCGGCCGCGAGTTCGGCCAGTACGCGATCGAAGGCTTCACCGAAACCAAATCCGTCTGCATCGCGCACTGACGCGCGGCGCGAACCTAGAACCTCGAACCCGAACGACCAGGTTCAAACGATCCGACAGTGGAGACTGCAATGAGCTACAACGAAGCAAAATTCTGGCATCCGATGGTGCACCCGAACGAAATGAAGCAGCGCAAGCCGATCCGCATCGTGCGCGGCGACGGCTGCTACGTGTTCGACGAAGAGGGCCGGCAGCTCGTCGACGGCGTCGCGGGCCTGTGGAACGTCAACGTCGGCCACAACCGCAAGGAAGTGAAGGACGCGATCGTGCGCCAGCTCGACGAGCTCGAATACTTCCAGCTGTTCGACGGGATCTCGCATCCGCGTGCGGAAGAGCTGTCGAAGAAGGTGATCGACATGCTCGAACCGGAAGGGATGCGCCGCGTGCTGTACAGCTCGGGCGGCTCCGACGCGATCGAGACCGCGCTGAAGATCGCGCGCCAGTACTGGAAGGTGCGCGGCCAGGCCGATCGCACGAAGTTCATCTCGCTGAAGCAGGGTTATCACGGCACGCACTTCGGCGGCGCGTCGGTGAACGGCAACACGGTGTTCCGCCGCAACTACGAGCCGAACCTGCCCGGCTGCTTCCACGTCGAGACGCCGTGGCTGTACCGCAACCCGTTCACGCAGGATCCGGAGGAACTCGGCCGGATCTGCGCGGAAATGCTCGAGCGCGAGATCCAGTTCCAGAGCCCCGACACGGTCGCCGCGTTCATCGCGGAGCCGATCCAGGGCGCGGGCGGCGTGATCGTGCCGCCGGCCAACTACTGGCCGCTCGTGCGCGAGGTGTGCGATCGCTATGGCGTGCTGCTGATCGCCGACGAAGTCGTGACGGGCTTCGGCCGCAGCGGCAGCATGTTCGGCAGCCGCGGCTGGGGCGTGCGCCCGGACATCATGTGTCTTGCGAAGGGGATCTCGTCGGGCTACGTGCCGCTCGGCGCGACGGTCGTGAACGCGCGGATCGAGGACGCGTTCGCCGCGAATGCGGACTTCGGCGGCGCGATCATGCACGGTTACACGTATGCGGGCCACCCGGTCGCGTGCGCGGCCGCGATCGCGAGCCTCGACATCGTCGTCAAGGAAGACCTGCCGGCGAATGCGGCGAAGCAGGGCGCGTATCTGCTCGAAGCGCTGCAGCCGTTCGCGGAACGCTTCGCGGCGGTCGGCGAGGTGCGCGGCAAGGGGCTGATGCTCGCGCTCGACCTCGTCGCGAACAAAGAGACGCGCGAGCCGATCGACCCGCTGTCCGGCTATGCGAACGCGGTCGCGGAAGTCGCGCGCGAGAACGGCGTGCTGGTGCGACCGGTCGGCACGAAGATCATCCTGTCGCCGCCGCTCGTGATCCAGCGCGAACAGCTCGACCGGATCGTCGACGCGCTCGCGGCGGGCTTCGAGGCCGTGCCGTTCGCGTGACGGATGACGGCATGATTGCGTGACCGCAAACCGGCGGCGGGCAGCCTGGCCGCTGCCGGTTTGCCGATTTGCGCTATGACCGGATTATTTTGCCTGCGTATTTTTTCGACATCGGATCGAGGTGTGATCGACAGGGGGCCCGGGTGCCGAAGCGCGGGTTCAGGTCAACAACGGAAGGAGACGACGATGTCGGGATGGTCAGAAGTTACCGGCGCCGCGGGCGATACGTCCGCCGGCACGCCGGCCGAAGCGGGCGGCGGCACCGCACTGAAGGCGGGCGCGGTCGGCTTTCCGACCGCGCTGGCGAGCGCCGTCGGCCTCATCATGGCGAGCCCGGTGATCCTCACCGCGACGTCGGGCTTCGGGATGGGCGGATGGGCGTTCGCGGTCGCGATGATCATCGCGTTCGTGATGATGCAGGCGCAGGCGACCACGTTCTCCGAAGCCGCCGCGATGCTGCCGACGGCCGGCTCGGTTTACGATTACCTGTCGTGCGGGCTGGGCCGCTTCTGGGCGATCACCGGCACGATTTCCGCGTATTTCCTCGTGCACGTGTTCGCCGGCACGGCGGAGACGATCCTGAGCGGCATCATGGCGCTCGTCAATTTCGAATCGCTGAACGCCGCGTTCGAGAAGCACAACAGCTCCTGGCTCGTCGGCGTCGGCCTCGTGATCACGTTCGCGATCACCAATATCATCGGCATCAAGGTGTTCAGCAAGCTCGAGATCGTGCTGACGGCCGGCATGTGGCTGTCGCTGATGATCTTCGGGATCCTCGGGCTCGCGGCCGCGCCGGCCGTGCACCTCGACGGCTGGTTCGGCGGCTCGGAAGTCGGCACGTCGGTACCGGCCGTGCTGTCGCTGGTCGGGATGGCGATGTTCATGTTCGTCGGCTGCGAGTTCGTCACGCCGCTCGCGCCGGAAATGAAGGCGCCGGGCCGCACGATTCCGCGCGCGATGACGATCGGCCTCGTCGGCGTCGCGATCTGCATGTTTCTGTACGGCGCGGCGATCCGCCGCCAGGTCGCGAACGTGCCCGTGAGCCCCGACGGCCTCACGCACCTGCTCGACACGCCGGGCGCGATTCCCGCGTTCGCGCTGCAGGTGCTCGGCCCGTTCGGCCGCATCTGGTTCGGCATCGCATTCCTGTTCGCGGGCGCCGCGACGATCAACACGCTGATGGCCGGGCTGCCGCGGATCCTGTACGGGATGGCGATCGACGGCGCGTTGCCGCGCTGCTTCGCGTACCTGCATCCGCGCTTCAAGACGCCGGTGGTCGGCATCGTCGTGGCGGCGGTCGTGCCGATCTTCCATGCATGGCTGATCAACGGCAATCTCGACAGCATCCTGCATCTCGTGCTTGCCGCGACCTGCGCGTGGGGCACCGCGTACCTGCTCGTCACCGCGTCGGTCGTGATGCTGCGCATCCGCCGCCCGGACCTGCCGCGTCCGTACCGTTCGCCGCTGTTCCCGCTGCCGCAGATCGTGTCGAGCGTCGGCATCGTGCTCGCGATCTGGTACATCACGCCGCCCGGCATGAACGCGCGCGACATCTACGTGCCGTTCGGCGCGATGCTCGGGCTGACTGCGCTATACGCGCTGTTCTGGACGCTCGTCGTGCAGCGCCGGCATCCGTTCAAGCCGGTGCCGGTCGAGGAAGTGCTGCGCAACGAGCACGTCGCGTCGTGAAGGCCGCGCTCGCCCGGTGGCGCGCGGCGCCCGATGCGCCGCCGCCCGGCCATCGGCCCGGCGCGATCACCGCGCGCGTGCTCGCCGATTTGCATGCCGTGCGCGATACCGACGGTGTGGGCAGTCGGACGGCAAGGCTACCGAACGGCGTGTGCGTGAACGTCGAAGAGCGCGTCGAGCGCCAGTTCCTGATGCATACGGTCAGCGTGAAGGTGACGGTGACCGTACACGGCCCGGCTGTTCAGGGCAGCGCCCGCGTGCGGCAGACCGGCTGGCTGCGCCGCACGGGTATCGATGCGGCGCCAGCGCCGGGATGCGACTTCGGATTCGTCGCCACGGTGGCTGCGCTGGTCGCCGAGCCGTTGATGGCCGATGCGCTGCGGCCGCTGCACCTGACCGACTGCGCGATCGACGCGCGCGACGGCCGCTGGACGCTCGCGATCGTGCCGTTCGGCGGCAGCGAGGTCGTGAACCGGATGCCGTCGTTTCGCCGCTACGTTCGGCTGACCGGCGAGCAGGCTGTTGCGCTGTCGGCGGCCTGTCTTGCGTTCGAAACGGCACTGCGCAGGTTTTTGCGCGGGTAAGCTGTGGCGTTGCGGCGGGGCGAACGCCTCGGTCGCATCCAGGAATCAGGGTTTTACCGGAGGCGCCGATGTTGTTCCAGTCACGCTCGCACGAAGACGTGCACGACCACGGGCTCGCGATCGCGGGCTGGCATCAGGTCTACCGCCAGATGACGCCGGGCCGCTTCAGGGGCACGGTCACGCAGGTGCTGTACGACGATTTCCACTTCTTCCGCGAAACGACCAACCGGCGCGTCGCGCAAACCGGGCTCGCGCCGGCCGGACGCACGTCGCTCGCGGTGCCGCTGTCCGTGCCGCTCGCGGGCACGTTCCAGGGCCAGCCGGTCGACGGCTATGCGCTGCTCGCGCTGCGCGCCGGCGAGGATTTCGAATTCCATACGCCGGAAGGGATGGGGCTCGTCGGGATCAGCGCGGCGTCCGACATGGTCGACGAGCTGTGCGAGGCCGAATTCGGCGCGGCAGGCGCGCGCAAGCTGCGGCACGTGACGCGGCTGTCCGATGAGCAGGGCGTCGCGCTCGGCGTGCGGCTGTCGTCGTTGATCGACGATGCGCAGCGCAACCCGGGCCACCTCGAATACGCGGCCACCCGCAAGATGTTCCGCGACGCGATGCTCGGCATGTTCCTCGATGCGCTTGAACAGGGCATCGGCGTCGAGCGGCGCGACATCACGCATGCCACCTACAGCGACATCGTGAGCCGCTGCGAGAAGCATCTGCGCGACCGGCCCGAAGAACCCGTCACCGTGCTCGAACTGTGCCGCGCGCTGCGCTGCAGCCGCCGCACGCTGCAAACCAGCTTCCAGCGCGTTGCCGACGTCACGCCGGTCGGTTATCTGCGCACGATCCGGCTGAACGCGGTGCGGCGCATGCTGCGCACGACGCCGGTACAGCAGCTCGGCGTCGGCGAGGCCGCCGCGAGCTGGGGTTTCACGCATCTCGGCTATTTCGCGCGCGAGTATCGCGACCTGTTCGGCGAGCTGCCTTCCCAGACGACGCGTCCCGACTGACGCACGCGCACCGCGACGGCGTCGTCGGACATCGTCGCGGGCAGCGCGATCCATCGTTTGCCGATTTGAGATAGAGGTCCTGAATTTTCGCTGGATAGAGTCCCGTCACCCCTATCGACAACACGATCGATTTGCACTGCGAATCGACGACACCAGAGGACGGGACATGAAGATCGGACGACGACTGGCCGCGGCCGCGGCTACGCTGGGTTGCATGCACGCGCATGCGCAGGCCTCCGGCAGCGTGACGCTGTACGGCACCGTGGACACCGGTGTCATCTACTCGACGAACCAGCAGTTCACGCGCGCCGACGGCAGCACGGGCGGCGGCCATGCGTGGCAGATGGGCGGCGGCAACCTCGTGCCGTCCCGCTTCGGCTTCCAGGGCGCCGAGCCGCTCGGCGGCGGGCTCGACGCGGTGTTCACGCTCGAACAGCAGTTCCTGTCCGCGAACGGGCAGGCGCTGCAGGGCGGCACCGCATTCAGCCGGCAGGCGTGGGTCGGGCTGCGCCAGGACGGGATCGGCACGCTCGGCCTCGGCCGGCAATACGACTCGTACACCGACATGCTGGGCGCGTATGTGTCGAGCAACAACTGGGCGACGCCGTATGGCTCGCATCTCGGCGACGTCGATAACCTGAACGCCGCGTTCAATTTCAACAACGCGGTGAAGTTCACCAGCGCCGATTTCAATGGCCTCACGTTCGGCGGCACGTTCAGCTTCGGCGGGCAGGCCGGCGACTTTTCCGCGAAACGCGGTTATGCGGTGGCCGCGACGTACACGCGCGAGCCGGTGGCGTTCTCGGTCGGTTACCTCGACCTGCACCAGCCGCTCGATGCGGCGCTCGGCGGCGCGAGCGGCTATATCGGCGATTTCGCGTGCAGCAATCCGGGCGCGATGTATTGCCTGCTTCAGGACGCCGGCTCGATGCGCGCGTTCGGCGCGGGCGGCTCGGTGACGTTCGGCGCGGCGACGGTCGCGCTCACATACACGCATACGCGCCTAGGCGACAGCCGCTATTTCTCGACTGCCGAACAGCCGCGCACGCAGGCGTTCACGTTCGACATCGGCGAGCTGAACGTCACGTACATGTTCACGCCCGCGCTGCAGGGCGGCGTCGCGTACATCTTCAACGCCGCGCATACCGACGGGCGCGGCACGACGCGTTTCCACCAACTGAACGTCGGCACGAACTACAGCCTGTCGAAGCGCACGGCACTGTATGCGGTCGCGATCGGCCAGATCGCGAGCGGCACGGGGCTCGGCACCGATACGAACGGCAATGCGGTGAACTACGCGCAGATTCCGGTGCTCGCCAACAGCAACTCGAGCCGGCAACTGGCGGTGATGGCCGGGATCCGCGTGAACTTCTGACGGGGCCCGTGTGGTCGGGCGGGCAGGCGGCCGCCGGGCCCGGCGGCTGTCTCTTCCGCCGCGTGCCATAAATTCTTAACGATCGGCGTGAACAATGGCGTTCGCTTCAGGCAGCCGGAAGCGTCGCCCGCGTTGCACACGTGTGCAACGCCCGGCTGTCCCGCCACCACGCCGAACGAGAGAGACCCCATGACCTTGCTGAGCCGCCTGCGCGCGCTGTCCGCCGCCCTTGCGCTGTCCTTCGCCGCCACGCACGCCGTTGCCGCGGATCTCGTCATCGCAGGCCGTGACGACATCTACGGCAAGGGGCTGGCCGACGCCGTCGCCGGTTTCAACAAACTGCACCCGGGCACCGAGATCGAGCTGCTCAAGCTGCCGAACGCGAACCTGTACCAGAAGCTCAAGCTGTCGATGCGCGAAGGCACCGGTGCGTACGACCTCGTGATGATGGACGACACGTGGGCGCCCGAATTCATCGGCAACGGCTGGCTGAAGCCGCTGCCCGCGTCGCTCGCGGACGCCGATCTCGTGCCGTCCGCCGTCGCGCTCGGCCGCAACGCGGCCGGCGCGCTGTATGCGTTGCCGATCGTCGGCAACGTCGAGATGTTCGCGTACCGCAAGGACCTGCTCGCGAAATACAAGCTGCAGCCGCCGCGCAACTGGGACGACGTGCTGAAGATCGCGCAGACCGTCGGCGGCGCGGACAAGAGTGTGTCGGGCGTCGTGTTTCGCGGCACGAAGGGCAACCCGGTCGTGACCGGCTTCCTGCCGATCCTGTGGGCCTACGGCGGCGACGTGTTCGACCATGCCGGCAACGTGACGATCGATTCGCGCGAAGCGCAGGCCGCGCTGAAGACGTTCCTCGCGCTGAAGGCGTCCGCGCCGAAGGACGTCGACGTGTACGGCGCGGCGGAAGTGCGCGATGCGCTGCAGCGCGGCACGGCCGCGCAGTCGATCGAGGTGTGGCCTGCATGGGTGCCGGCGCTCGACGATCCGAAGCAGTCGCGCGTGGTCGGGCAGATCGCGCTGCAGCCGCCGCCCGGGCAGACCGCCGGCCCGGCGCCGATGCTCGGCATCTGGCAGATGGGCATTCCGAAGGACGCGCCGCACGCGAAGCTCGCGCAGGACTTCCTGGCTTACCTGACCGCCCGCGACACGCAGACGCGCCTCGCCGGAATCGGCATTCCGCCGACCCGCCGCAGCGTGTTCGCCGATCCGGCGCTGGTGCGCCAGTACCGCTGGTATCCCGATCAACTGAAGGCGCTCGAGGCTGGCCGTGCGCGGCCGCGCGTGAAGGACTGGCAGCAGGTCGAGAGCATTCTCGGCGACCAGCTGCAGCTCGCGCTGACCGGGCAGGCCGCGCCCGACGCCGCGCTGCGCCAGGCGCAGCAGAAGATCGCGCAGGCGATGGCCGCGGCCGGCAAGTGACGGCCCGCCTCGATACGTCGCCCGGAACCCGCGCATGAAAGCCTTCGGCCGCAGCCTGCCGTTCGTCGCGCTGCTCGGTCCCGCACTGCTGGTGCTCGCCGCGCTCGCGCTGTATCCGGTCGCGCAGGTGCTGATCGACTCGTTCTGCCGGGTCGACTATGCGGCCGGCCGCCGCGCGTTTGCGGGGCTCGCGAACTATCGCGCGGTGCTAGGCGACGACGCGTTCACGGCCGGCTTCGGCAATACGCTGCGTTTCACGATCGTGGCGTCGCTCGCCGAGGTCGCACTCGGCTTCGGCCTCGCGCTGCTGTTCGTGCGCGCGTTTCCGGGGCGGCGCATCGCGCTGCCGCTCGCGATCCTGCCGATGATGCTGTCCACGCTCGTGTGCTCCGCGATCTGGCGCAACTGGCTCAACTTCGACGGATTCCTGAACAAGTTGCTCGCGGCGTTCGGCATCGAAGGCGTGCGTTGGCTGTCGGATCCGCATCTCGCGCTGTGGTCGCTCGCGCTCGTCGACGTATGGCAGTGGACGCCGATGGCGTTCCTGATCGTGCTGGCGGGGCTGCAATCGATTCCCGGTGAACTGTACGAAGCCGCGCGCACCGACGGCGCGAGCGAGTGGCAGTGCCTGCGCGACATCACGCTGCCGCTCGCGGCGCCGCAGATCGGCCTCGCGCTGCTGCTGCGCTCGATCGACACGTTCAAGCTGTTCGACAAGGTCTATGCGCTGACGGGCGGCGGCCCCGGCAACGCCACGCAGACGCTGTCGACCTATATCTACGACACGGGCTTCCGCTTCTTCAACGTCGGGCCGGCGAGTGCCGCGTCGGTGCTGATGCTCGCGGCGTCCGCGCTGCTGGTCTCGGGGTATGTATGGCAGACGGTTCGCAAGCGGCGCGCATGACGGCGCAACCAGTGGGTATCTCGCGCGCGCGAACGGGCGCCGCATTCGGTCGCGCGATGCCGTGGGCGCTGCGTGTTGCCGCGCTCGCGCTGTTGCTGTTGCCGTGCCTGTGGATGGCCGGCGCGGCCTTCATGCCGACACTCGAGCGCCTCGATCATCCGTTGCGGATCTGGCCGGCCGCGCCGACCTTCGAGCATTTCGCGTCGGTATGGTCCAACGGCATCGGCGCGCCGCTCTTCAATTCGCTGCTGGTCGGATTCGGCACGACGCTGCTCGCGCTGGCTCTCGCGTTTCCGGCTGCGTATGCGCTCGTACGGCTGCGGTTTCCGGCACGGCTCGACCTGCTGTTCCTGGTGCTGGTACTCGCGTTGAAGCTGATGCCGCCGATCACGATCGCGGTGCCGCTGTTCGCGCTCGCGAAGCGGCTGCACCTGCTCGATTCGACGCTCGGCCTGATGCTCGCGTATCAAATCTACGCATTGCCGATGGCGATCTGGATGCTGCTCGCGTTCGTGCGCGACGTACCGGTCGAATACGAGGAAGCGGCCTGCATCGACGGCGCGGGGCTCGCGCGGCGGCTCGTGCAGATCGTGCTGCCGCTGTGCGCGCCGGGGCTGATCGCGACCGCGATCTTCGTGTTCATCGCCGCGTGGAACGAGTTCCTGATCGCGCTGCTGTTCGTGTCGACGCCGAGCCGCTTCACGCTGCCGCTCGCGATCGCCGGCTATGTGACGGAGAACGGCATCGACTGGGGCGACCTGATGAGCGCGGGCTTGATGGCGTCGCTGCCCACGCTGGCCGTGGCCGGCTATGTGCAGCGCTACCTGTTGCGCGGGTTCGCGGGCGGGTTGAAGTGACGCGCGGCAACGCCGCGCCCGATTTCACCGTGTCATGCGCAGCTATGCCGCACCACCTGCGTGACCGGCACGACACGCGTGCGCGACGGGCCGTCGAACGTCCGCATCCGGTCGGCGAGCAGGTCGACCGCGGCGTGCGCGAGGCCGCGCGTGTCCTGCCGGAGCGTCGTCAGCCGATAGGCGTCGTATTCGGCGGCCGGGATGTCGTCGAAGCCGACCACGCGCAGGTCGTCCGGCACGCGCAACCCGAATTCGCTGCGCGCGGCGTCGATCACGCCGAGTGCGAGCAGGTCGGACGAACAGAACACGCCGTCGGGCCGCTCGCCGGCCGCGAACAGTTGCCGCGCGGCGTCGACCCCGCACGCATGGGTGTCGGATTGGGTGTCGAGTACGCACGCGAGCGTCGCGTCGTATGCATCGCCGCGCCCGATCGCATGCTCGAACGCCGCGGCGCGCGCCTGTGCGCTGTAGCTCGCGCCGCGCGGCCCGACGAATGCGAGCCGGCGTGCGCCGGCCCGCACGAGCCGTTGTACCGCATGAACGGCGCCTGCCGCGTTGTCGCTGACGACGACATCCGCGCCCGGCAGGTTCGCGTCGCGGTTGATCATCACGACGGGGATCCGGTGTTCGAGATACTGCTGCGCCACCGACAGCGGCGGCGACGCGGACGTCATCACGAGGCCCGCGATCCGGTAGCTGAGCAGTTGCTCGAGCGATTGCCGGACCTGGCGCGGGTCTTCCGCGTTGGTCACGAGCGGCGTGAGCGCGCGCTGCCCGAGCGCGGCCATCAGGTCCGTCAACAGCCGCGCGCGAAACGGATTCTCGAAGCCGGCCGTCACGACGCCGATCATGCTGCTGCGCTGCGTGATCATGTCGCGCGCGATCAGGTTGACCTGATAGCCGAGCGCGCGCGCGGCGACCATCACGCGTTCGCGCGTTTGCGGCGCGATGCTCGCCGTCGGCGAGAACGCGCGCGACACCGCGGAGCGCGATACACCGGCCCGCGCCGCGACATCCGACGCCGTTACCCACGGTTTTCTTTCCTTGTCATTCATCGATCATGATCCGTTCGAGCCACGATACGCGCCCGCCGCCCGCCGACTGGATGTCGGCGCTCGACGATGCGCGGCTGCTGCATACGCTGACCCTACCGGGCAGCCATGACACCTGTGCGTATACGGTCGACGATCGGCTCGTTCGCACGCAGCGCGCGCCGCTCGATGCGCAGCTCGCGCACGGCGTGCGGCTGCTCGACATCCGCTGCCGGCACGTGCGCGATGCGTTCGACATTCATCACGGCGGCGTTGCGCTCGGCATGACGTTCGACGACGTGCTGGCAACCTGCACGCGCTTTCTCGATGCGCATCCGCGCGAATGCATCGTGATGTCGGTGAAGGACGAATGGCCGGCGCATGCGTGCACGCGCGGCTTCGATGCGACGTTCGACGCGCATCGCGCGCGCCACCCGCGGCTGCGCTGGCATGCCGGCAGCACGTTGCCCGCGCTCGGCGACGTGCGCGGCGCGGTCGTGCTGCTGCGGCGCTTTCGCAGCGGCCGGCCGCTCGGCATCGACCTGACCGCGTGGCCCGACAACGCGACGTTCACGATCGATCATCCCGACGGTGCGTTCGTGATCCAGGACGAATACCGCGTGCCAGTGGCTGCTTCGATCGACTGGAAGTGGCGCGCGATCGACGCGCTGCTCACGCATCTGCCGACACCGGAAAGCGGCCGCTGGGCGATCAACTTCTGCAGCGGGACGGGGATGGGCGCGAATCCGTCGACGGTCGCGCATGGCGACGGCCGGGTGCAGGGCATTCATGCGCGGCTGGCCGAACGATTGCGTGAGCAGCGCGGCCCGTGCGGTGCGATGCTGCTTGATTTCTGCGATGACGACGACTGGGCGCTGGTGCGCGCGCTGATCGAGTGCAACGACCATGCGCGGGCGCCGGCCGTCTGGCGCAAGGCGTTTCGCTGTTAGCGGAGCTTCGCGGTGAAGAACGCGAGCGCCTTTGCGTCGAGCGCTCGGTGAAAAGCGGCGCGATCGAATCCGTTTGCGTCGGTGCAAATCCGCGGCGCAATTTGTTTCAATGCGTCGGAACACGGCGCGACAAACGCGAAATGCGCGGTGTTCGGAACGACGTGGAATTCCGGCCGCTGCGGCAGCAAGCCAGCCAGCGCGGGGATCGTTTCCGGCTCCACGCCGTCGCCGCCCGATTCGGATGCCCATAGCTGGATCGGCGCATGTATATCTTTCAGCGTGTCGGCGCTCGGGAATTCGTCGAGCGGGTCGGCGAGCACGTAGGCCTTGATGCGCGGATCGTGCGTCAGCGGCTGGCGTGGCAGGTCATGGTCGCGGATTTGCTTGCAGATCAGCCAGGTCGGGTCCGGGCAGGCCACCCGCGCGTGCACGAAATCCGGATTGGCACCGGCCAGCACGAGGCCCGTATAGCCGCCGCGCGAAAAATCGAAGAAGCCGATCCGGGCGGGATCGATTCGAGCGGCGTCGGGTGCGCGGCGGGCCGCCGAGCCGACGTGCGTCGGCCGGATCCATGCCGCCGAACGTGTCGCGCCGACGATGGAGCGTCTGTTCTTCATCGAGTGCTTGTTGCCTCCAGGGCAAAAGAGCACTCATTCTTCAAACGGTGGAAGAAGCGCCCCTAGTCAGGAGCACGTGGATCGCAATTGATCATGCCCTGGTTCATTTCCTGTCGACGCAAATACGTGACTCGTGCATTCTTATGAGTATTCATCCGGCCGGCTTCCCGAAGCTTGAGGGTCGCGAGACTTTTAGTCATCCAGACTTTGACCGAATGAACGATAGTTTCAGCCTATTGAAGCTTCATCACTCGTGGAGGTCAATCATGGTTTTGAAACTTTACCCGGAGCATAAGAAACTTGCGCTGAACAGGGACATTGTTCACCGGGGTGCCGGTACCAAGGGCGTCATGCAATACGGCGTTGTGGTCTTTCACTTGCAACAGGTGTTGAGTCATTTCGCCAGACAAAAAAAATACGACATGTTCTATATCGGCGTCACCAGCAATAAGGAAGCCCGGCTGAAGGATCACCAAGTCAACAAGCCCGATTACACATGGATGGTTCCGGTATACGAGGAAGATGCCATCAATGTGAGTAACGCTTTCGATCTCATGGAACAAGAGGCCATCGATTTTTTCAGGACCGGCTTCACAGACACCAACAGTGGTCAGAAATTGGCATGCGGGAACGGTCCGAGGGGGGCTTCACCGAAGATGTGTCTCTATGTATTGGTCCGCGAAAAGCCAGGATTGAACGGAAAGACCTGAGCGCCCGGTACTACCAGGTTGAGCGACGGCCGTTCTGAACGAACCAGCCCGATCGCCGCGGCTGTCGTCGTGCTGGTGGCATGGCTCGCCGACAATCGACGCTTGAGGAAGCGCCTGCGTGACCGGGGGGGAAATCCGCGCTCACGGAGGTCGTGTCCCCGTACATCAGGCATGGCCGGATTCCACGACAACGCCGCGATACCGTATCACCGCGTCGCGATCGCCACCGCCGCACCCGCCATCGCGGCCGCGCTCGTGCGATTCGCGATCCGCTTCGCGCGCGCCGACGTCAGGAACGCCCGCGCACGCACCGCGAGCAGCGACCAGAAGCAGTCGGCGAGGATCAGCACCGCGAGCATCGTGCCGACCAGTTCGGCCCACGCGAGAACGCCCACGTGCGTCAGATCGACGATGGTCGGCAGCAGCGCAAGATAGAACAGCATGATCTTCGGATTGCCAAGCGTGACCAGCATGCCCGCGACGAACATGCGCCACGGCGACTGGCCGCGCGGCAGGTCGTCCGCGCCCGTCCCGGTCGGTGCGGTCCACATCTTCCACGCGAGGAACAGCAGGTATGCGACGCCGAGCAGTTTCAGCACGATCAGGCCCGTCTCGAACGTGCGTGCGAACGCGGACAGCCCGGCGACCGCGAGCGTGAGCCACAGTGCTTCGCCGAGCCACATCGCCGCGAGGAACGGCAGCACGTCTCGCACGCCGTTCGTCAGCACGCGCGCGACGAGCGCGGCGACGCTCGGGCCGGGCGTGCCGGCGGTGACGAGCAGGGCGAAGGCGAAGACGGCAAGCGCGGACAACGTCATGACGGACCTCGTGGATGGGCATTCGAAACGTATGAAGTTTCGATTATAGTGACGGCCGTTCCAGACTGCCTGAATTGCCGTCATGACTCCATCGATCCTGATCCGTCCCGCCACGCGGGAAGACGCGGCCGCGATGGCTGCCGTGGAAGTCGCCGCCGCGCAGCGGTTTCGCGAGATCGGCATGACCGACATCGCCGATGGCGAGCCGACCGATACGACCGACGTGCTCGCACGCATCGACGGCGGCCGCGCGATTGTCGCGGTCGATGCGCAGGGCACGTGCGTCGGGTTTGCGTTCTACCGGCTGCTCGATGCGCAGCGGCTGTATCTGGAGGAACTGGATGTCGCGCCGTCGCATGCCGGACAGCGGATCGGCGCGCGCCTGATCGAACAGGTGACGGCGCGCGCGGTGCAGCAGGGTATCGCGCAGGTCGTGCTGTCGACGTTCCGCGACGCGCCGTGGAATGCGCCGTACTACACGCGCCTCGGTTTCCTGATCATCGACGACGCGTCGCTCGACGATACGTTGCGCGCGGTCCGCGCGCATCACGTCGCGCGCGGGCTCGACGAGACGCAGCGCGTGTTCATGCGTGCGGACGTGCGCGCCTGAACACGTGCTGCCCGGCCGTCAGGCCGCGTCGCTCAGCGCCGGGTAGTCGGTGTAGCCCGTTTCGCCTTCCGCGTAGAACGTCTCCGGCACCGGCTTGTTCAGCGGTGCGCCGAGTTCGAGGCGGCGCGGCAGGTCGGGGTTCGCGATGAACAGCTTGCCCCATGCGATCGCGTCGGCGCTGCCGCTAGCGAGTGCGGCCTGCGCGGTGTCGGGCGTGAACTGCTCGTTCGCGATCAGCGGGCCGCCGAACGCTTCCTTCAGGCGCGGGCTCAAGTGGTCGCCCGAATACGATTCGCGCGTGAAGATGAACGCGATCTTGCGGCGGCCGAGTTCGCGCGCGACATAGCCGAACGTTGCCGCCGGATCGGAATCGCCCATCGTGTGCGCGTCGCCGCGCGGCGCGAGGTGCACGCCGACACGGCCGGCGCCCCACACGTCGACCGCCGCGTCGACCACTTCGAGCAGCAGGCGCGCGCGGTTCTCGATCGGGCCGCCGTAGGCATCGGTGCGGCGATTGGTGCTGTCCTGCAGGAACTGGTCGAGCAGGTAGCCGTTCGCGCCGTGGATCTCGACGCCGTCGAAGCCGGCCGCCTTCGCGTTTTCGGCACCCTTTCGGTACGCGGCGACGATGCCCGGAATTTCGTCGAGTTCGAGTGCGCGCGGCGTCACGTACGGACGCTGCGGGCGCACGAGGCTCACGTGCCCGCCCGCGGCGATCGCGCTCGGCGCGACCGGCAGGTCGCCGTTCAGGAACACCGGATCGGAGATCCGGCCGACGTGCCAGAGTTGCAGCACGATGCGCCCGCCGGCCGCGTGTACGGCCTGCGTCACCTGCTTCCAGCCTTCGACCTGCTCATCGGACCAGATACCGGGCGTGTCCGCGTAGCCGACGCCCTGCGGCGTGACCGAGGTTGCCTCGGTAATGATCAGGCCGGCCGACGCGCGTTCGGCGTAATAGCGGGCCATCAGTGCGTTCGGTACGCGCGTCGCGCCCGCACGGGAGCGGGTGAGCGGTGCCATCACGATGCGGTTCGGCAGAGTCAGTTCACCGAGGGTAACGGGATCGAACAGCGTGGGCATGACAGATAACCTCTTCTCGAAAGGCGGGCGCGCCATCGCGTCATGCGCAACGCGGGCCCGCGTGGCCGATACGGCCGGTTGGCTAGAGATCGCGGCGCAAAGCGTCGTGAAATGCGTCGATGACGGCCTCGTTGCGCCGGAAGAACGCCCACTGGCCGATCCGCGTCGACGTCACGAGCCCCGCGCGCTGCAGCGTCGCGAGGTGCGCGGAGACGGTCGACTGCGACAGCCCGCAGCGCGCGTCGATCTGTCCCGCGCAGACGCCGTGATCGTACGGCAGCGTCTGCGCCGGAAAATGCTCGCCCGGCGTTTTCAGCCAGTTGAGAATTTCACGGCGCACGGGGTTGGACAGCGCTTTAAGGATCGCGTCGATGTCGATTTCGGTCGGCATGGATGGAGCAGGTGTTTTCGGTCGGGCAGACGGGTATCGTCGATGGGCGAATCATATATCGTAATTTGACGATATGTTTGAAAGCACTGCTGGCTATGGGGTTGATAGCTGTCGACTAAGGCGATTCGCTATCGTCGTGCGAGGTTGACCGGCACTGCACGCATGGCTACCGCAGGCGCTCCTTCTACAGTTGGCGGACGCAACCAATTCCGGCTTTGCGTTGTCTCGCGCGGACCGCGAGTAATGCAATCAGATGTCGCGTGTACGGGGAATGACGACTGCCTGGCCGTGCAATCTGCCGTCCGTATCGAGAAGTTGCCACAGTGTTGCTTCCTCGATCATGAAGCGCTGGCCGGATTTCGTGATGCGAACCCCTTTGTAACCGGTCTCGTAACCAAGCCGCTGTACGCGTGCGAGGAATTGCTGCCGTTCCTCGCGATTCGGAGCTTCGGCAGAGAGCCGGGACGGAAGCCGGGTGATTTCATCCCAGCCATATCCGAATCGGCGCTGCGCGGCCTTGTTGGCATAGATAAAAAGCGGATCGGGGTCGGTATTGTGTGCAAGCACTGCGAACGGCGCGCTCTCGTAGAGCCACTCGGTTGCGTCATTCTCGGGAATGGTGGCCGGCACGAGCGGGCGACCGAGCAGTCGGGCATGGCTGTCGGCAAGCAACTGATAGAAGGCTGGATTGCGAAAGAGCGGAGTCATCTGACACATCACGGGAATATTGGACGCCGTTACGATACAGCAGCTTCATGCGACGCTGCGTATCGTGCCGGATCACGCGGATACGCCATTCCGAACATGGCAGCCGGGGGCGAAGCGCTGAACATGAGTGCGAGACTCAGCGCACCGATGCGAAACAGGTATTCGACTGAACCGCTTTCCGCAACGGATCGGCAGCGCGCGACGGATTCTGCGTCCATCGCCGTTAAAGTCATACCCGCAACCAGGTCCGTCGCCATGTCACTCATTTCCGTCGCCTTTGCAAGAATCCGGCTCTCTCGCGTGCTGCCGGCCGCCCGAACCCTGTCGTGCGCGATTCCGCTCGCGGCCGCCGGTGCCGCAATCGGCATGCTGGGCGGCGCGTGTCCGGCCGACGCCGCCACGCAGCGCGAACGTCTCGAGGCCCCGGTCAAGGCCGCGGCCGACCAGCGCGTGGCGGTCGATACGCCGCAAGGCAGCGCGGTGCTGCCCGTCTATGCCGATCATCCGCTCGACACGGCCGCGCCCGACGTCACGCGCGTCTTCATCGTGATTCACGGCACGCTGCGCAATGCCGACGCGTACTATGCGTCGGGGCTCAAGGTCGTCGAGAAGGCCGGCACGGCCGGGCAGGGCACGATGGTCGTCGCTCCGCAGTTCCTGACGCGCGCCGACACGCGCGCGTTTTCGCTGCCCGCGCAGACGCTGGCCTGGACCCAGGAAGGATGGAAGGGCGGCGAGCCGGCGCGCCAGCCGGGCCCGGTCAGTTCGTTCGCCGCGCTCGATGCGTTGCTTGCGCATTTCGCCGATCGCAGCCTGTACCCCGCGCTGTCGACCGTGGTCGTGATCGGTCATTCGGCCGGCGCGCAATTGCTGCAGCGCTACGCGGTGGCCGGGCACGAAGGCGATGCGCTGGTGCAGGCCGGCATTGCCGTGCGCTATGTGGTCGCGAACCCATCGAGCTACCTGTATTTTGACGACGAACGGCCGGACGCGCAGGCAATCGCGGGCGGCGCCTGCCCGCGCGCGACGCAATGGAAATACGGGCTGAAGTCGGCGCCGCCTTACGTCGCGTCGCAGGACGTGCGCGAACTCGAAACGCGCTACGTCGCGCGCCACGTCGTGTACCTGCTCGGGCAGGCCGACACGAACCCGTATACGCATTTCATCGACCGCTCGTGCGCGGCGATGGCGCAAGGCCCCTACCGGCTCGCGCGCGGGCTCGCGTATTTCGATTACCTGAAGAAGCGGCACCCGGACGATCTCGCGCAGCAGGTCGTCGAAGTGCCGGGCGTCGGGCACGACAATCTCGGCATGTTCACGTCCGCTTGCGGGCTGGCCGTACTGTTCGGCCAGGCGTTGCCGCAATCGTGTCCGGTCGTCGCCGAAACGGCGCCGGTCGTGCGCGCGGCGGGGCAGTGAGCGCGCGTGCGATAGGCGCGGCGACAATGGATCGATCAGGAAAATGCAGGAATCGACAAGATAAATTCATTTCCCAAGCTGGGGCTCACGGTTCAGGATGACGGCGTTGCCAGGAGCGCTCCATGAACATCACGATCCTCGACGATTACTTCGACACGCTCCGCACGCTGCGGAGCTTTCGCAAGTTGGACTGTCATGCGGTCACGATCTGGAACGGTCACGAGCCGGGCGTCGACGCGCTGGCTGAACGCCTGCGCGAAACGGCGACGATCGAGCCGTTGATCCTCGACCTGCTCGAATGGATCGGGCCACGTGCGCGGCCTTATGACGAGGTGATCGACGCATGGCGCACGTCGTGCCCGCGCCTGCCGGTGTGGGAGGAAGCCTGCGCGCGCGGCTACGTGGTCCGGCACCATGTACCCGGTGGCATCGCGGAGGTCAACGTGAGCGATGCCGGCCGCGCCCACCTCCGGGCCGCGCGCACCTGATCGCGCCGGGGCGATCGACAGGCGGTTGCGACGCCGCACGTCATGCCGTTTTTTCCCCAACCGGCGGCGCGTCCGGATCGAATACCGTCAATCCTTCCGTCGGGTCCATCGGCAGGTCCCACGGACGGGCGGCGATGGCCCGTCTCGCAGCGTCGTAGCCGGCCTGCCGGCGCGCCGCGATGCCGGCCGGCGTGAAATCGATGTCCTTCAACTGATTGTCGCCGTCGAGTCGCGGTGCCGCGAGCTTGATCAGGTGCATCGTGGTTTCGCACCCCCACGCGGCGAGCCGGCGCACGGCCGGCGACGCGCGTTCGGCTTCCGGCACGTGCCGGACCAGTTCGCGGATCACGTGGCGCAGCCGGTGGATCTGCTGCTGGCGCGCGATGTGGCTGTCGGTGCGGCTCGCGTACTGGATGTCCTTCTGACGTTCCGACACCTGCCAGATGCTCTCGGGCTCGGGGCCGGCCGGATTCCACATCTGCACCGAGAAGATGATCGAGCTCCGGCGCGGATTGTCGTCGAGCACGACCTCGACCGGCGTATTCGAATACACGCCGCCGTCCCAGTACGGCTCGCCGTCGATCCGTATCGCCGGGAACGCGGGCGGCAGCGCGCCCGAGCTCATGATGTGGTCGATTCCCAGGTGCGTGTCGCGCGAATCGAAATAGCGCATCGTGCCCGTGCACGCATTGACCGCGCTGACGGTCAGGCGCGGGCGGCCCGCGTTCAGCAGGCCGGGATCGATCAGCGACGCGAGCGTGTCGCGCAGCGGCGCGATCCGGTAGTACGACGCGCGATCGACGCCGAGGCGGACCATTGGGCCGAGCCACGATGCCGGATTGGGCTGGAAGAATCCCGCGATGCCGCCGCCGATGATCGTCAGCTCGGCCAGCATCTTGTCCCAGCCGGGCAGCAGCGCGGGCACGTCGAAGCGGGTCCGTTCGGTCACGCGCTGCCAGAACGTCAGCATCTTCTCGTAGCGCCGCTCCGGCGGATTCCCGGCGATCAGCGCGGCGTTGATCGCGCCGATCGACGTGCCGACCACCCAGTCGGGCCGGATGCCGGCTTCGTCCATCGCCTGGAAGACGCCGAGCTGGTACGCACCCAGTGCGCCGCCGCCCTGAAGCACGAGCACGACTTGCCCGGGGAGATCCATTCGTGCCGGCTGGCTCGCGGTCATGGCTTGCCTCGCTGCGTGTGACAGTGGGTCGGATCCGAACAGTTCGATTCAGTGTAGGCGATCGGCGGCGGGGGATCGGCATTGCCACGCGCATCGGCAGGCATGCGCCGCCGTACGGCGGGCGTCACGCGTCCGGGTACGGTGTGCCGTCCTTGTGCAGGAACCGGCCGTCGCTGCTCGGGCTCATCATGTCGATGTCGGGGCAGGTGATCACGTCGTCCGGCGAGCGCGAGCCCACCTCGAGATAGACGGCGACCGCGTTCGACCGGTTGACGAGGTGATGGCCGTTGCCGGAGCCTTTCGGAAACGCCGCGCAGTCGCCCGCGCGCAGCACGGTCTCGCCGCCGTCCTCGATCATCACGAGTTCGCCTTCGAGCACGTACACGAATTCGTCTTCGGCGGAATGCCAGTGGCGCTGGCTCGACCAGCCGCCCGGCGGCACGCGCATCAGGTTGACGCCGAAATCGCGCAACCCGCCGGCGTCGCCGAGGCGCTGGCGGATGCGCTGCGCGCACGGCGCGTCGAACGGCCGCGGATAGCCGCTGCCGCGGCGTTCGGGCACGGTGCGGAGGTCGATCCTGGGCATGGGCGGCTCCGTTTGCCACGCGGGCGAATGGGACGATGACCATTGTAGGCGGCCGCCGCCCGCAGTTCGTCCGCGCGTTTCGTGGCGGGCCGCTTCATTCGACGGTGATCGTCTCCTTCATGTACGGATGAATCCCGCAGAACACCTTGTAGACGCCCGGCTTGTCGAAGCGGAACGAGTACGTCTCGTCCTGGTCGAGCGCCTTCGAATGAAAGATGCCGGCGTCGTTGACGACGGTGTGCGGCTCCGCGTCGAGGTTCTTCCACGTGATCGTCGTGCCGGCCTTGATCGTGGTCGACATCGGCGAAAACATGAAGTTGCGGATCGTGACCAGCGGGCCGTCCGGGCCCTGCGCGAACGCGGCGAGCGGCGTGCCGGCGGCGGCCGCGCACAGGATCAGCGCCGCGATGATTTTTGGTTGCTTGAAGCGGGTCATGTCGGTCTCCTTATGTCTATCAGGCCAGCGTCGCGTCGTGCAGCGCCGACGCGGCCGGGTGCCCGGCGAACTCCACCGTCGTCACGCCGAGCATCTTCGGCAACTGGTCGCGCGGCACCGTGAGCGGCACGGGGCCCGGGCCGTTGCCGGCCGTCGGCTGCGGGAATGCGGTGGAACGCGCCGTGTGGAACGTCACGTTGCCCTCGACCTTCGACACGATCTGGTGGATGTGCCCGTTCAGCACGGTGACCGAGCCGAAGCGGCGCAGCAGCGCCATCGTCTGCGGCGCATCGCCGGTGCCCCAGCCCCACGGCTCGTAGATGGTCCACATCGGCATGTGCGAGAACACGACGATCGGTGTGCTCGACGAGCGGCCCTTCAGATCCTGCGCGAGCCACGCGAGCTGGTCGTCGCCGAAGCTGCCGAGCCCGTTCGGCTTGAAATGCATCACGTTGACGAGGCCGATGAAGTGCACGCCCGCATGATCGAAGCTGTAATAGCCGCGGTTGTCCGACGCCTTGCCGAACCGGCTGAAATATTCGGCGCCCGAACCGTCGGTGACGTCGTGCTCGCCGGGCACCGTATGCAGTTCCGACACGCGCAGCGCGGACAGCAGTTGCGACGCGTGGTCGAATTCCTCCGGCTTGGACAGGTGCGTGATGTCGCCGGTATGGATGGTCAGCGCGGGCATCGCCGGCATCCCGTTGACGAGTTCGATCGTCTGCCGCAGCGTGGCCGACACGTCGGGATTGGCGTCCTTGTTGAAGCCGATGTGCGTGTCGCTGATCTGCACGAACAGCGGCCGGCCCGCGTCGGCCGGGCGTGCGTCGCCGGTTTGCGCGAGCGCGAGGTCGAACGGCGTCAGGATGCCGCCCGACAGCGTAAACAGCGTGCCGAGGCCGCCGAAGGCCATGCATTGCAGGGCCTTGCGGCGCGACGGGCGGGTGGGATTCGATGAAGACATGGGAGCCTCGCAATCGTATGACGAAACGGGACGGCCGGATCGTCCTGGAATAAACCGGCGCCTTCGTGTGCCATACCGGCGCAGCGACGGTTTTATTCCCGCGATGCGTGAATTCGGCCACCGGTGCCGGCGGACGCGCAAGGCGGCCGTCGGGATGCCGAACGATGACTTGTTAATGTCCTGTAATCGATACGTCACATTTGCGTCATGGCCGCCCGATAGCCTGCGACACCGAGTCACCTCTCCGGAGCCCCCTTCATGCCGAATCTCGCGGCAACGGAAACCAGCGGCGCGGCCAGCCAGCGCACCCGTACCCTCAGCTTCGCGCTGTTTTTTCTGATCATTGCCTGCGGCATCGTCTATAGCCTGCGCTGGGACACGGTGCGCAACCTCATGCTCGCGCGGGTGCTGACGCTGCCCGCGTCGATCGCGCTGTCGGCAGTCCTGTACCGGGCGCTGCGCGGGCTGTTCTGACCGGCGTTGGCCGACGCAACGCCCGGTCGCGCGGCACGCGGCCGGTCCCATCGAATTTCAATCCGACACAAGACGCTACCGATGGATATCAGTTTCGATCCGAACCGCACTGCGCACGCCTCGGCGTGGCGCGTGCTCCCCAACCGCTGGGATGCCGTTGCGTTTCCGCTGATCATCTGCCTGCTGGCGATGGCGATCGTCGGCTTCCATCAGACGATGGCGCCGATCGGCGTGCTGCAGACGCAGAAGATCTCGCTCGATCCGTCGAACTTGCCCGAATACGCGTTGCGCACCACGCTGCGGATGCTGGCCGCGATGGTCGCGTCGCTCGTGTTCACGCTCGTCTATGGCACGCTCGCCGCGAAAAGCCGCCGTGCGGGCATGGTGCTGATCCCGATCCTCGACATCCTGCAGTCGGTGCCGGTGCTCGGCTATATCTCGTTCACGGTCACGTTCTTCCTCGCGCTGTTCCCGGGCCGCGTGCTCGGCGCGGAGCTTGCGGCGATCTTCGCGATCTTCACGAGCCAGGCATGGAACATGACGTTCAGCTTCTACCAGTCGCTGCGCACGGTGCCGCGCGACCTGAGCGAAGTGTCGCGCGGCTTTCACCTGACGCCGTGGCAGCGCTTCTGGAAGCTCGATGTGCCGTTCTCGATGCCGGGCCTGATCTGGAACATGATGATGTCGATGTCGGGCGGCTGGTTCTTCGTCGTCGCGTCGGAGGCGATCACCGTCGGCAACCAGACGATCACGCTGCCGGGGATCGGCGCGTATCTGGCGCAGGCGATCTCGGCGAAGAATATCGGCGCGGTCGGCTGGGTGATCGTCGCGATGTCGGTCGTGATCCTGGCGTACGACCAGTTCCTGTTCCGCCCGCTCGTCGCGTGGGCCGACAAGTTCCGGATGGAGAACACCGCGTCGGGCGATGCGCCGCAATCGTGGCTGCTCGACATGATGCGCCGCACGCACCTGATTCATCAGTTGCTCGTGCCGGCCGGCTGGCTGCTGTCGCAGGCCGCGCGGATTCCGCTGCGCGTGCCGTCGCTGAAGGGAGTACGGTCGCGCAGTGCGTCGGCACGCGGCTCGTCGCGCATCGGCGACATCGTGTGGGGCGTGTTCGTGGTCGTGCTGACGGTGTACGTCGTGTGGCGCGTCGTCAGCTTCGTCGCGACCGGTGTGACGATGGGCGAAGTCGGGCACGTGCTCGTGCTCGGGCTCATCACGCTGCTGCGCGTGATGGTGCTGATCGCGATCGCGTCGGTGATCTGGGTGCCGCTCGGCGTGCTGATCGGGCTGCGCCCCGCGCTGGCCGAGAAGATCCAGCCGCTCGCGCAGTTCCTTGCCGCGTTCCCGGCCAACCTGCTGTTCCCGGTGTTCGTGATCGTGATTGTCCACTTCCACCTGAATGCCGACATCTGGCTGTCGCCGCTGATCGTGCTCGGCACGCAGTGGTACATCCTGTTCAACGTGATCGCCGGCGCGATGTCCTATCCGAACGACTACAAGGAAGCGACGAAGAATTTCCGCATCCGCGGCTGGCAGTGGTGGCGGCAGGCGGTCCTGCCCGGCATCTTCCCGTACTACGTGACGGGTGCGATCACCGCGTCGGGCGGCGCGTGGAACGCGAGCATCGTGTCCGAGTTCGTGCAGTGGGGCGACACGAAGGTCGTCGCGCACGGCCTCGGCGCGTACATCGCGCAGATGACTGCCGCCGGCGACTTTCCGAAGATCATCCTGGGCATCGCGGTGATGTCCCTGTTCGTTACCTTGTTCAACCGTCTGCTGTGGCGTCCGATGTACGCCTATGCGGAATCCCGGCTCCGTCTCGATTGAGAGTAAGCGCGATGCAAAATTCGACCGTTATCAACGCCCCTGTCAAGACATCCCAGCCGCTGCAGCCGCCGCGCCTCGGCGAAGAAATCCTGCGCGTCGAGCATGTGAACCGCGGCTTCAACAAGTCGCAGGGCGAACTGCTCGTGCTCGACGACGCGAACCTGTCGCTGCGCGAAGGCGAAATCGTCGGGCTGCTTGGCCGCTCCGGCTCGGGCAAGTCGACGCTGCTGCGAATCATCGCCGGGCTGATCGAGCCGACCGGCGGTGAAGTGACCTACCTCGGCCAGCCGCTGCGCGGCCCGGCCGAAGGCGTCGCGATGGTGTTCCAGACCTTCGCGCTGTTCCCGTGGCTCACCGTGCTGCAGAACGTGGAGGCCGGCCTCGAGGCGCTCGGCGTCGGCGCGCGCGAGCGGCGCGAGCGCGCGCTGGCCGCGATCGACCTGATCGGTCTCGACGGCTTCGAGAACGCGTACCCGCGTGAGCTGTCGGGCGGCATGCGCCAACGCGTGGGCTTTGCGCGCGCGCTCGTCGTCGATCCGACGATCCTGCTGATGGACGAGCCGTTCTCGGCGCTCGACGTGCTGACGGCCGAGACGCTGCGTACCGACCTGCTCGACCTGTGGACGCAAGGGCGGATGCCGATCAAGTCGGTGCTGATCGTCACGCACAACATCGAGGAAGCCGTGTTCATGTGCGACCGGATCCTCGTGCTGTCGTCGAATCCGGGCCGCGTGATCGCCGAGATCAAGGTGCCGTTCAAGCACCCGCGCAACCGTCTCGACACCGATTTCCGCAAGCTCGTCGACGACATCTACGCGAAGATGACGGCCCGCCAGACCGGCGAGGCGACGAAGAAGGGGCTCGAGCTCGGCAGCTGGCTGCCGCAGGTGTCGACCAACCTGATGGCCGGCCTGATCGAAACGCTCGCGATGGCGCCGTACCATGGCCGTGCCGACATGCCGGAAATCGCGCGCACGCTGCATCTGGAAGTCGACGAACTGTTTCCGATCGCCGAAGTGCTGCAGTACCTCGGTTTCGCGGACGTGCGGGAAGGCGACGTATTTCTGACGCCGCCCGCGCGCGTGTTCGCGGAATTCGGCACGCAGGAGCGCAAGCTGATGTTCGCGGATCACCTGCTGAAGCACGTGCCGCTCGCCGCACGGATCAAGAAGGTGCTGAACGAGCGCCCGGGCCATCGTGCGCCGCGCGTGCGCTTCGAGCAGGAGCTGGAAGATTTCCTGTCGGACGAAGCGGCCGAGGAAACGCTCGACGCGGTGATCGACTGGGGGCGTTACGGCGAAGTCTTTTCGTATAACGACAAGACCGAGGTGTTCAGTCTCGAGGATGTCGAGAGCTGACGCCCGCACCCGAATGGCGAGCGATCGTCATTCGGGCAAATCGCGCTGGTTGGCGTCCAGATCGATCCCCCCGGTATTGAGATGCTCGATCTTTTCCATCCGCTGCCGCGCCAGCTCCGGCAGCCGGTTCGTCACGCCGATCACGAGCGCTTCCGCGAGCGCCAGCGCCGGCACATTGGTCTGCAGCATCGCGAACGGGCGCCCGTGGATCCGCAGCACGATCTCCGCGAACTTGCCGATCGGCGACATCCATTCGTCGGTGATCAGCAGGATCCGCGTGCCGAGCCGGTGCGCGGCCTGCGCGAAGCGGATGCTGTCCTTCTGGTAGCGGCGAAAGTCGAAGATGACGAGTACGTCGTTGCGCCCCATGTCGGTCAGTGCGACCGACGCGAGATTCACGTTCGGTTCGACGTACTGCACGTGCGGGCGCGCATAGGCCAGCGTGAACGAAAACAGCGATGCGAGCGGCGCCGTGTAGCGCCCGCCGCCGCAGAAAATGCGGACGTCCGGATCGGCCAGCAACGCCACGGCTGCGTCGAACGCGGCTGCGTCGAGCCCTTCGATCGTGGCCGCGAGCGATTCTGACAGCCGCTGGAAAATCGCCGAATGGCTGTCGCGCAGGCCCGTTTCCGAATGGAACGCATCCATTCGCGCGAGCGGCGAATTCATCGCCGTGTCGATCTCGTCGTACAGCGCCTGCTGGAACGACGAGTAATTCGGAAAGCCGATCCGGCCGACAAAGCGGAACACGGTCGGATCGCTGACTTCAGCCTGCTTCGCGAAGCTCGCGATCGGCCCGAGGCCGAGGCTCGGATAGCGATCCAGCAACGCGTGCGCAACCTTTTGTTCCGACGGCGTGAAGCTATCCATCTGGGATAACAGCAACGCCCTGATGCTCGTCCCCATCGGGCACTCCAGCTCTCTTATCTGAATGACAAACGGCAGACGTGCGTCTGCCGGGACTCCACGCATGTTAGCCGATCGACGTGCGGCGAGACGCGCGCGGGCCGAAATTAGAGGGACGTATCACTCGGCCATGCGGTCCCTTCATCGATGTAATGAAATGAACATTTCCCCGGAAGCGTTTTCGCTCGTATTCGCTACGAAATTCAGTAGTAACCCTAGGTTTTGGCGAAAAAAAGCGAGTGCTATGATCGCGGCCTCGCCGGAATGTACCGTTTATTACATGCCGGATCGGCAGCGTTGGCACGCGATGACGCGGCGGCGCATCCCGGCATGGCCCGGTTATTTGTCTGGAGGATTCCGCATGAGGCGGCTCGTCGTACTCACCCTGTTGTCGGCTTTGAGCGTGTGCGCGTTCGCCGCTTCGGACCCCGCGGTTGAAGCGAAGAACGGCATGGTCGTGTCGTCGCAGCACTTCGCATCGCAGATCGGCGTCGACATCCTGAAGCATGGCGGCAACGCGGTGGACGCGGCGGTGGCGGTCGGTTATGCGCAGGCGGTGACCAATCCGTGCTGCGGCAACATCGGCGGCGGCGGCTTCATGACCGTGCATCTGGCCGACGGCCGCGATCGCTTCATCAATTTCCGCGAGACCGCGCCGGCCGCGGCCACGGCGAACATGTACCTCGACGCGTCGGGCAACGTGCGCCCGGGCGAAAGCCTGTACGGCTATCGCGCCGTCGGCGTGCCGGGCACGGTCGCCGGCCTCGATCTCGCGCAGCGCAAATACGGCAAGCTGACGCGCAAGCAGGTGATGGCACCCGCGATCCGACTCGCGCGCGACGGCTTCATCCTGACGCGCGGCGATACGGACATCCTCGACACGACGATCGACCGCTTCAAGAAGGACCCGGATGCGGCGCGCATCTTCCTGCGGCCCGACGGCACGCCGCTGCAGCCGGGCGACCGCCTGGTGCAGAAGGATCTGGCCCGTACGCTGGAGCGGATCGCGGCGCAGGGGCCCGACGCGTTCTATCACGGCGAGATTCCGAAGATCGTCGAGGCGGCGTCGAAGCAGGCGGGCGGCCTGATCACGGCGGCCGATTTCGCGTCCTACCGGGCCGACGACATGGCCCCGCTGAAGTGCACGTACCGCGGCTACGAGTTCGTGTCGGCGCCGCCGCCGAGTTCGGGCGGCGTGACGATGTGCGAGACGCTGAACATCCTCGAAGGGTATGACCTGCGCAAGCTGGGCTATCACTCCGCGGCGTCGGTCCACTACATGACCGAAGCGATGCGGCACGCGTACGAGGATCGCAACACGCTGCTCGGCGATCCGAACTTCATCGACAATCCGGTCGCGAAGCTGACGAGCAAGGAATACGCGGCGCAAATCCGCAAGAGCATCCATGCCGACACGGCGACGCCGTCGGTCGACGTGCAGCCCGGCGTCGGCGTGCACGAGAAGCCGGAGACGACGCATTACTCGATCGTCGACCACGACGGCAATGCGGTATCGACGACCTATACGGTCAACGGCCGCTTCGGCGCCGTGGTCATCGCGCCGGGCACGGGCTTCTTCCTGAACGACGAGATGGACGACTTCACCACGAAGGTCGGCGTGCAGAACCTGTTCGGCCTCGTGCAGGGCACGCGCAACTCGATCGCGCCGGGCAAGCGCCCGCTGTCGTCGATGGCGCCGACCATCGTGACGAAGGACGGCAAGGTGTTCATGGTGGTCGGTTCGCCGGGCGGGTCGCGCATCATCACGATCACGCTGCAGACCGTACTGAACGTGATCGACTACGGGATGACGCCGCAGGACGCGGTCGCCGCGCCGCGCATCCATCATCAGTGGCTGCCCGACGAGGTCTATTACGAAACCTACGGCCTGTCGCCCGACACGCTCGCGATCCTGCGCAACATGGGCTACAAGATGGTCGAGCAGACGCCGTGGGGCGCGGCCGAGCTGATCATGGTCGGCCTGCCGGGCACCGAAGCGGCGAGCCGCCAGAGTTCCGGGAACGATTCGTCCGTGTCCGGCAACGTGCGTGTCGGCTTCATCTACGGCTACAACGATCCGCGCCGTCCGGCCGGATCGGCGATCGGCTACTGACCCGATCGCATCATGCTGAACCGCCGCCGCCCGCATTCGCGTTTCCGCGAAGGCCGCGACGGCGGCAGCGCGTCCGTTCGCGGACATCCGCAAGCACGATCGGCGCCTGTGCGTGGCATTGCGCGTACGACCGGCTTGCCACACACGTGCCCTGACACGCACCTTTCATCCGTCAACCCCTTCACCGTGCGACGAATCCCGTTATGAACAAACGAATGTCTGCGGCAGGCTGGATCCTGCTCGCGATGGCGGCCGGCATCTTCATCGGCTACCTGATCTTCACGCAGCTTCCCGACAAGCAGTCGGCCGCGGAAATCGCCGGCTACATCTCGCTCGTGTCCGATGTGTTCCTGCGGCTGATCAAGATGGTGATCGGCCCGCTGGTGTTCTCGACGCTCGTCGTCGGCATTGCGCACATGGGCGATGCGTCGTCCGTCGGGCGCGTGTTCGTGAAGGCGCTCGGCTGGTTCGTCACCGCGTCGCTGATCTCGCTGCTGCTCGGGCTGCTGATGGCGAACCTGCTGCGGCCCGGCGAGAACCTCGGCCTGCCGCTGCCGGACATCGGTGCGTCCGCGCATCTCGCGACGTCCAAGTTCACGCTGAAGGATTTCGTCGGCCACATGGTGCCGAAGTCGTTCGCCGAGGCGATGGCGAACAACGAGATCCTGCAGATCGTCGTGTTCTCGCTGTTCTTCGGCGTTGCGCTGGCGGCGCTCGGCGAGCGCGGCAAGATCCTCGTCGCCGCGATCGACCAGTTGTCGCACGTGATGCTCAAGATCACCGGCTACGTGATGAAGCTCGCGCCGCTCGCGGTGATGGCGGCGATGGCGTCGACCGTCGCGATCAACGGGCTGTCGATCCTGCTGAAGTTCGCGGTGTTCATGGGCGACTTCTACGTGAGCCTCGTGCTGCTGTGGGCCACGCTCGTCGCCGCCGGGCTGCTGTTCCTCGGCCGCCGCGTGTTCAAGCTGCTCCTGCTGATCAAGGAAGCGTTCATGCTGTCGTTCGCGACCGCGAGCTCCGAGGCCGCGTATCCGAAGATCCTCGACGCGCTCGACCGTTTCGGCGTGCGGCGCAAGATCGCGAGCTTCGTGATGCCGATGGGCTATTCGTTCAACCTCGACGGCTCGATGATGTACTGCACGTTCGCGTCGCTGTTCATCGCGCAGGCCTACAACATCCATCTGTCGCTCGGCACGCAGGTCACGATGCTGCTGATCCTGATGCTGACGTCGAAGGGGATGGCCGGCGTGCCGCGCGCATCGCTCGTCGTGATCGCGGCGACGCTGCACCAGTTCAACATCCCGGAAGCCGGGCTGCTGCTGATTCTCGGCGTCGACACGTTCCTCGACATGGGCCGCTCGGCCACGAATGCGGTGGGCAACTCGATCGCCAGCGCGGTGGTCGCGAAGTGGGAAGGCGAACTGATGTCGGAAGCAGAGGCGGAGGTGCATGCCGCGCATCTCGATGCCGAACTGGAACGGCAGAACAACGATCCGGCCTACGGCGCCGGTCAGGCTGCGTCGAGCTGACCTCGAGCGGTGCAGGCTTCGTCGATGCACGCCGCCAGCACCATCGCGGCGGCGTTGCCCGGCGTCGAGCCGAGCAATTGCGGCGCATAGACGCTGTCGCCGATCCCGATCGGCCGCCCCGACAGCGCGCAGGTGCCGCGCTTGCGCGTCGTGAACAGCCGCCATTTCTGGTAGCCGTAGTGCCCGGTGCACGCATCGCACCACGAAATCATCGCGGTGTCGGCCGTGGGCCGCTCGAGCACGCTGATGGTCGGCCGGCTCGTCGCGTCCCACGACGGCAGCCGGTCGCGCGTGACGCTGCGCCGCCGCGTGCCCCACGATAAGGACGGCATGTCGAAGCTGCCGCCGATCGCGGCGACGGTCATGAGCCAGGGCGCTGCACTGTCGTTCATGTCTGTTGTCCTCGAAACGTTACGCGACACCGCGATGCGCGGCATCACGACAGGCGGATGCGCGGCTGCACGCAGCCGTTGATCCGTTCGGCGATCCACAGCAGGGTCGCCTTGGAGAAACCGTGCAGCGCCTGCTGGTGCCGCCGGTAGAGCATCAGGTGGCTGAACTGCGCGAAACGCCCCTGGATGAAGCCGCCGCGGAAGAACCCGAATTGCCCGAGCGTGCCGAACGCGTCGTAGTCGCTGATCGACACCAGCGCACCGAAATCGTGGAACGCGAACGGCGGCATCGGCTTGCCGTCGAGCCACGCGGGCAGGTGCTTCGCGAGATGCTCGGCCTGCTGCGTCGCGACCTGCGCGGTCGGCGGCAGCGGCCGTTCGTGACCGTCGGGCAGCAGGCTCGCGCAATCGCCGATCGCGAACACGTGCTCGTCGCCCGTGGCCTGCAGCGTGGGTCCGACGACGATCTGGTTCGCGCGGTTCGTGTCGAGCCCACCGAGCGCCTGCATGAAATCGGGCGCCTTCACGCCGGCCGCCCAGACCATCAGGTCTGCTTCGGCATACGAACCGTCGCCGTAGTGGAAGCCGTTCGCGTCGGCCGACGTGACGCGCGTCGACGTCAGCACGTGAAAGCCGATCTGTTCGAGCCGCCGCTGCGCCGACGCGGAAATCCGCGGCGGAAACGCGGCGAGGATGCGCGGGCCGCTTTCGAGCAGCGTCAGCTGCAGCCGTTCGCGCACCGTCGCGTCGCCATAGGCCTGCGCCACTTCCAGCAACCGGCTCAGCTCCGCCGCGAGTTCCACGCCCGTCGCGCCCGCGCCGACGATCGCGACGCGAAACGGCTCGTCGCGCGCGATGCTGCGGAACACGCGCATCCGCAACGCTTCGTTGAAGGTCTCGGCCTGCTGCTGGCTGTCGATGAAGTAGCAGTGCTCGCGCACGCCGGGCACGCCGAAATCGTTGGCCTGGCTGCCGAGCGCGAGGATCAGCACGTCGTATTCGAGTTCGCGGGCCTCGATCACCACGTCGCCGTCCTGCGAGCGGATCTCGCCGAGCTGCACGCGGCGGCGCGCACGATCGAGCCCCTTCAGTTCGCCGGGCTGGTACGTGTAGCCGTGGTCGCGTGCATGGGCGAGGAAGATCACCTGTTGCTGCTGGACGTCGCGCGTGCCGGCCGCGATCGTGTGCAGCATCGGCTTCCAGATATGCGTCGGACTGCGGTCGACGACGGTGACCTGCGCGCGCCCGGACCGGCCGAGGCGCTCGCCCAGGCGGGTCGCGAGCTGCAGTCCGGCGATCCCGCCGCCGACGATGACGATGCGTGTAGGGGTTGTCATGAATAAATCATCACATGATGAATAAGGTATGATCCTAGCGCTTCCCGGCTTCGCGTGTCAACGGAGCGGGGCAGGCAACCCGGTTCCGGTGACGTGAAACCGGGGCCCGAACACGGGCATTCGAACCATTCAAGGGAGCAGGAAAACGTGGCTGAAGTCACTGAGCGCGCGCCGTCGAAGCGGCGTACGCGCGGGCGGCCGCTGGCGGGCGCGTCCGTCGGTCCGGACGTGATACTGCGGGCCGCGCGCCGCACGTTCGCGAAGCGCGGCTACGACGCGACGAGCGTGCGCGAGGTCGCGCGCGAGCTGGGCGTCGACGCGGCGCTGATCGCCCATCATTTCGGTACGAAGGAAACGTTGTGGCTGGCCGTCGTCGAGCAGATCGTCGACCTGGCGACGCCGATGTTCGACGCGCTGCGTGCGTTGCGCACGTCGTCACTGCCGCATCGCGACCGCGTGCGGCGCGCGCTCGAGCTGTGCGTCGATCACGAATTCGACGAGCCCGACATCGGCATGTTCTTCTCGACCGCGGCGACCGAGGTGGGCGGGCGGCTCGACCGGCTGCAGGAGCGGATCGTGCGTCCTTATCACGATGCGATGTTTCCGCTGCTGGCGGACGCGGTCGAGGCTGGCGCGATTCGCCCGGTCGATCCGAACGTGCTGTTCTTCATGATCGCGAGCGCGATCGGCACGACGGTGTCGTACAGCCACATGATGCTGGCGTTCACGTCGCTGCCGACGCAGCGGGACGCGTTCAAGCAGGCCGTGCTCGCCGCCGCGCTCAACATCATCGGCGACTGAGCGCCGCGCGCACGATGCGCGCGGTCATGTCGCGGCAACCAGACCCGGTTCGCTCACAGCGTTCCGCGCGCCATTACGCGCCGTTCCCTGCCCACGCATCATTCGACGTCCGTAGGCGGCTTGTCGCCGAGCCAGCGCCTTGCGCCGGGCCCGTTGCGGCCCGCGCGGTCTTCCGGGTTGGTCAGCTTGCAGCGCTTCAGCGACAGGCAGCCGCAGCCGATGCATTCGTCGAGGTTGATGTAGAGCCGCTGCAGCTCCTCGATCCGGCTCGCGACGCGCTGCTTCCAGCCGCGCGACAGTCGCTGCCAGTCCTTGTTGCTCGGCGCGGTGTCCTCGGGGAGGCTGACGAGCTGCTCGGCGATCTCGTCGAGCGAATAGCCGATCTTCTGCGCGAACACGATGAACGCGATCAGCCGCAGCACCGCGCGCGAATAGTGACGGTGGCTCGAGCCGTTCCGGTGCGACTTGATGAGCCCACGCGTCTCGTAGAACCGCAGCGTCGACGCCGGTACGCCGCTGCGCGCGGCCACTTCGCGGATCGACATCAGCGGCCATTTCGGTTCTTCCGGGGTACCCATGGCGTTCTCCGGGAAAAGCTTGACTTGAAGTTAACTTCAACTTTTATGCTACGCGGCAGTTTAACCCGTCGCGAGGCATCATGTTCTCCTTATCCCTACGCAGGACGTCGCCTTTCGGCGCCACTTGCGCATTGCTGCTGGCGTTGTCGGGCTGTCACGACGGCAAAGGTGCAGCGTCAGCCTATCCCCCTCCCGAAGTCGGCGTCGCAACCGTCGCGCCGCGTACGGTCCGCCTCGCTGACGAATTCAACGGTCGCGTCGAAGCGGTCGACGCAGTCGAACTGCGGCCGCGCGTGAGCGGCTATCTGCAGCGCGTTGCCTACAAGGAGGGCGACCTCGTCGCGCAGGGCGCGTTGCTGTTCGAGATCGACCCGCGACCGTACCGGATCGCGCTCGACCGCGCGAACGCGCAGCAGCAGCGGGCTCGCGCGGCCGCGAGCCTTGCGAACGTACAGCTCAAGCGCGTGCAGACGCTGATCGATGCGCATGCAACTTCCCAGGAGGAACTCGACAACGCGCGCGCCACCGCCGAGCAGGCGCGCGCGGACCTGCAGGCGGCCGACGCGGCCGTCGCCGATGCCAAACTCAATCTCGGCTTCACCGAAGTGCGCGCGCCGATCGCGGGCCGCGTCGGCCGCGCGGTCGCGACCGCCGGCAACCTCGCGCGCGCGGACGACACGCTGCTGACGACCGTCGTGTCGCAGGATCCGGTCTACGTGTATTTCGACTGCGACGAGCAGAGCTACCTGCGCTATAACGCGCGGCGGGCCGATCCGAAGCATCGCGCGATCGGCGCCGATCCGGTGCGCGTGGGTCTTGCGAACGAGACGGCTTTCCCGCACGCGGGCACCGTCGACTTCCTCGACAACCGGCTCGATCCGCAAACCGGCACGATCCGCGCGCGCGTGCGGCTGACCAACGCGGACCACACGTTCACGCCGGGGCTGTATGCGCGTGTGCAGCTCGTCAGCGGCCGCGACCAGGATGCGCTGCTCGTCGACGACAAGGCCGTGCTCACCGACCAGGACCGCAAGTACGTGTACGTGATCGGCCCCGGCGACAAGGCGCTGCGGCGCGACGTGACGATCGGCCGCGAGCTCGAGGGCGAGCGGATCGTCGAGAAGGGGCTGCAGGCGGGCGACCGCGTGGTGGTCGACGGCGTGCAGCGGATCTACTATCCGGGCGCGCAGGTGAAGCCGAAGGCGCTGCCCGTGCGTGCCGACGCCGGTGCCGGCAATGGCAGCAGCAGCGGCAGCGGCAGCGGCACGGGCGGCGGCACACAGGCCGTGGCCGACGCCGGCGCGCCGGCCGCGCAATGAAGGGAGGCATGTAATGGATTTCTCCCGATTCTTCATCGACCGGCCGATCTTCGCGGTCGTGCTGTCGATCGTCATCTTCGCGATCGGCCTGATCTCGATCCCGATGCTGCCGGCCGGCGAATACCCGGAAGTCGTGCCGCCGAGCGTCGTCGTGCGTGCGACGTACCCGGGCGCGAACCCGAAGGAAATCGCCGAATCGGTCGCCGAACCGCTGGAAGAGGCGATCAACGGCGTCGAAGGCATCATGTACATGAAGTCGGTCGCCGGGTCGGACGGCAGCCTGCAGGTCGTCGTCACGTTCCTGCAGGGCGTCGATCCCGACACGGCCGCCGTGCGCGTGCAGAACCGCGTGAGCCAGGCGCTGTCGCGCCTGCCCGACGAGGTGCGCCAGTACGGCGTGACCACGCAGAAGCAGTCGCCGACGCCGCTGATGTACGTGAGCCTCTACTCGCCGGACAACAGCCGCGATTCGCTGTACCTGCGCAACTACCTGACGCTGAACGTGAAGGACGAGCTGTCGCGGCTCACCGGCATCGGCGACGTCGGCGTGTACGGCTCGGGCGACTACGCGATGCGGTTGTGGCTCGACCCGAACCGGCTCGCGTCGCGCGGGCTGACCGCGAGCGACGTGATCGCGGCCGTGCGCGAGCAGAACGTGCAGGTGTCGGCCGGCCAGCTCGGCGCGGAGCCGTCGCCGAAGGCGCACGACTTCCTCGTGTCGATCAACGTGCGCGGCCGCCTGCGCACGGTTCAGGAATTCAGCGACATCGTGCTGCGCAACGGCGGCGACGGCCAGGTCGTGAAGCTGTCCGACGTCGCGCGCATCGAGCTCGGCGCGGGCGACTACACACTGCGCTCGTATTTCAACGACAGGCATTCGGCCGTGGTCGGCATCTTCCTGTCGCCGGGCGCGAACGCGCTCGACGTCGCGAAGGCCGTGTATGCGAAGCTCGACGAACTGTCGAAGCGCTTCCCGCCCGGCGTCGCATATCGCCCCGTGTGGGACCCGACCGTGTTCGTGCGCGAATCGATCCGCGCGGTGCAGCACACGCTGATCGAGGCCGTCGTGCTGGTCGTGCTCGTCGTGATCCTGTTCCTGCAGACCTGGCGCGCGTCGATCATTCCGCTCGTCGCGGTGCCCGTGTCGGTGGTCGGCACGTTTGCGTTTCTCCATCTGCTCGGCTATTCGATCAACACGCTGACGCTGTTCGGGCTCGTGCTCGCGATCGGGATCGTCGTCGACGATGCGATCGTCGTCGTCGAGAACGTCGAGCGCAACATCGCGCAGGGGCTGAGTCCGCGCGATGCCGCACACCAGGCGATGCGCGAGGTGTCGGGGCCGATCGTCGCGATCGCGCTCGTGCTGTGCGCGGTGTTCGTGCCGATGGCGTTCATGTCTGGTGTCACGGGCCAGTTCTACAGGCAGTTCGCGGTGACGATCGCGATCTCGACGGTGATCTCCGCAATCAACTCGCTGACGCTGTCGCCCGCGCTCGCCGCGAAGCTGCTGCGCCCGCACGGTGCGCCGAAGGATGCGCTCACGCGTGCGCTCGACCGCGCATTCGGCTGGCTGTTCCATCCGTTCAACCGCTTCTTCGAGCGCAGTTCCGAGCGCTATCACGGCGTCGTCGCGCGTACGCTGAAACGGCGCGGCGTGGTGTTCGCGGTCTACGCGGCACTGCTCGCGGCCACCGCGCTGTTGTTCAACGCGGTGCCGGGCGGCTTCATCCCCGTGCAGGACAAGCTGTACCTGTTCGCGGGTGCGAAGCTGCCGGAAGGCGCGTCGCTCGCGCGCACCAGCGCGGTGACCGAGCAGATGACGAAGATCGCGCTCGGCACCGACGGCGTCGAGATGGTGCCGGCGTTTGCCGGGCTGAATGCGCTGCAGGGCGTGAACACGCCGAACATCACGAACTCGTACGTGATCCTGAAGCCGTTCGACCAGCGTCACCGCCGCGCCGCGCAGATCAACGCGGACCTGAACGCGCGCTTCGCGGCCATCGGCGGCGGCATCACCTATGCGCTGATGCCGCCGCCGATCCAGGGCCTCGGCAACGGCTCCGGCTACTCGCTGTACCTGGAAGATCGCGGCGGGCTCGGCTACGGGGCGCTGCAGAACGCGCTTGCCGCGTTCCAGGCCGCGGTCGCGAAGACGCCGGGGATGAGCTACCCCGTCAGCTCTTACCAGGCGAACATCCCGCAGCTCGAGGTGAAGGTCGACCGGCTGAAGGCGAAGGCGCAGGGCGTCGCGCTGACCGACCTGTTCAACACGCTGCAGGTTTATCTCGGCTCGATGTACGTGAACGACTTCAACGTGTTCGGCCGCGTGTATCGCGTGATGGCGCAGGCCGATGCCGGTCACCGGCAGACGGCCGCCGACATCGCGAACCTGCGCACGCGCAACGCGAAGGGCGAGATGGTGCCGATCGGCTCGATGGTGACGGTGGGGCCCGCGTACGGGCCCGACCCGGTCGTCCGCTACAACGGCTATCCGGCCGCCGACCTGATCGGCGACGCCGATCCGAAGGCGATGTCGTCGTCGCAGGCGATCGCGAAGCTCCAGCAGATCGCGAAGGAGGTGCTGCCGCCCGGCATCACGCTCGAATGGACCGACCTCAGCTACCAGCAGGTCACGCAAAGCAACGCGGCGATCGTCGTGTTCCCGCTCGCGGTGATGCTCGTGTTCCTCGTGCTCGCATCGCTGTACGAGAGCTGGACGCTGCCGCTCGCGGTGATCCTGATCGTGCCCGTGTGCATGTGCGCGGCGCTGTTCGGCGTGTGGCTGTCGGGCGGCGACAACAACGTGTTCGTGCAGGTCGGTCTCGTCGTGCTGATGGGGCTCGCGTGCAAGAACGCGATCCTGATCGTCGAGTTCGCGCGCGAACTCGAAATCCAGGGCAGGGGCGTGATCGAGGCCGCGCTCGAAGCGTGCAAGCTGCGGCTGCGCCCGATCGTGATGACGTCGGTCGCATTCATCGCCGGTTCGGTGCCGCTGCTGATCGGCAGCGGCGCGGGCAGCGAAGTGCGCGCGGCCACCGGCGTCACCGTGTTCGCGGGGATGCTGGGCGTCACGCTGTTCGGGCTGTTCCTGACGCCCGTGTTCTATGTGGCGATCCGCAAGCTCGCGGGCGGTACGCCGGCCGTCTGGAGCGAACAGCACGGCACCCTCGAAGGAGAAAACCGATGAGCGCCGCTTTCCGTCTTTCCGCGCTCGCGATGTCGGTGACGCTGGCCGCGTGCGCGGTCGGCCCCGATTTCAAGCGGCCCGACACGGCCACGGCCGCGCGGTTCGCGCGCGACGCACAGCCGGCGACGCAGCGTGACGCGTCACCGTCCGATATGCCGCCCGACGCGTCGGCCGATGCCGATGCCGCGTTCTGGCGCGGCTTCGGCGATCCGGCGCTGACGCGGCTGATCGACACGGCGCTCGCGGCGAACCAGGACCTGCAGGTTGCCGTGTCGCGCTACGACGCGTCGAACGCGCTGCTGTCGCAGGCGACGTTCGACCGCTATCCGACGATTACCGCGAGCGGCCAGATCGGCCATCAACTAACGAGCAAGGACCAGGCGTTCGGCGCGCCGCGCAGCCAGCGCGATACGCCGATCTCCAGCGTCGGGATCAACGCGGCGTGGGAACTCGACCTGTTCGGTCGCGTGCGCCGCTCGATCGAATCACAGCGCGCGGAAACGGTTGCGAGCGCGGCGGACGTGCGCGCGGTGCGTGTCGCGATCGCCGGCGAGGTCGCGAGCACGTACGTCGATCTGCGCGGCTCGCAGGAGCGGTTGCGGATCGCGCGCGACAACGCCGACAACCAGAAGCAGACGCTCGCGCTGATCAATGCGCGCGTCGGCGCCGGGCGCGGCTCCGAACTCGATGCGGCGCGTGCGCGGGCGCAGTACGAATCGACGACGTCGCGGATTGCCGTGTACGAAGCCGCGATCGGCGTCGACGAGCACCGGCTCGCGGTGCTGACCGGGCAGACGCCGGATGCGCTGATCGGCCGGTTCGATCTCCCGAAGGCAGCCGCTTCGCCGGGCACGCCGGTGCCGCTGCCGGCGCTTGCCGCCGATATCGATCCCGGCACGCCGGGCGACCTGCTGCGCCGGCGCCCCGATGTCGCGGCCGCCGAGGCGCGGCTGCACGCGGCGGCCGCACGCGTCGGCGTCGCGACGGCCGACCTGTTTCCGCGCTTCACGCTGTCGGGGTTGCTCGGCAGCGCGACGAGCAGCTACGGGTTCTTCCGCGCGGGCAGCGACACGAACCTGATCGCGCTCGGGATCGACTGGTCGTTCCTCGACGTCGGCCGCGTGCGTGCGCGGATCGCCGCGAGCGACGCGGAAGCGTCCGGCCAGCTCGCGCAGTACCGGCAGACCGTGCTCGGTGCGCTGGAGGAAACGGAGAACGCGCTGCTGCGCGTCGCACGCACGCGTGACGAGACAACGCACCTCGTGCGTGCCGCGGACGACAGCGCACGGGCCGCTCAGCTCGCGCAGACGCGCTTCTCGGCCGGCGCGATCGACTACTACGAAGTGCTCGACGCGCAACGGACGCTGCTGCAGGCGCAGGATGCGGCGGCCGACGCGCGCACGCGCAGCGCGGCATCGACGGTCGCGCTGTATAAGGCGCTCGCTGGCGGCTGGCCGTCGGGAACGGCGCAGCGCGCGCAAGGGCCGCTCGCGCAGTCGGAGCAGTAGCGCGGGCAGGGCGGGCGGCAGGCCGGAACGATCTTGTCTGCCGCGCGGTGCGCGACTATATGTGGACGGGAATCATATCGAGGTAAGATTTAATTGCATCTGCAATTAAACGAAAGGAACGACCTGACATGAGTGCATCCGAACCCGATCTGTGGTTCTCGTTCGTCCGCGCGCACCGGACGATGATTCGCGAGATCGAGCGCCGCCTCGCGGATGCCGGCCTGCCCGCGTATGCGTGGTACGACGCGTTGTGGGGGCTCGAAAGCGGGCTTGATGGCACTCGCCGCATGCACGAACTGGCCGACGTGCTCGCGATCGAGCGCTACAACCTCACGCGGCTCGTCGACCGGCTCGAACAGGAGGGGCTCGTCACGCGCGCCCGTTCGGCCGAGGACGGCCGCGCCGCGTACGCGAGCATCACCGACAAGGGGCGGGCACTGCGCAAGAAGATGTGGAAGGTGTACCAGTCGACGGTCTCGGAGCTCTTTCTCGGGCAGTTCACCGGCAAGGAGCAGGTGGCGATGGCCGCCGCGCTCGATCGCGCGACCACCGCGGCGCGTGAAGCGACGGCCGACGCGAAGTAACGGCATCCGGCTCGCGCGTCGGCCGCGCGCATACCGGTGCATCGCCTGTGCGGCTCGCGCGAAATAGCCGGGTTGGCGTGACCATGCTTGCCCGCCGCGCGCCGGCCTGCCCGGATCGCACAGTCTGCATATCCCTCTTTCGAGTGCTGGCATGTACCGGAGCCCCAGGTCCCGGCGTAGGATTGCAATTGCAACGATTGCGGTTGCAACGATAACCGGATGACAAGGACCGACATGACATCGACTCACTCCCTCACGTTCTATACGGCCGACACGCCGAACGGGCACAAGATCGCGATCTATCTGGAAGAGGCCGGGCTCGCGCACGACCTCGTGCACGTGAACTTGTCCGCCGGCGAGCAGCGCAGCCCGGCGTTTCTAGCGATCAACCCGAACGGCAAGATTCCGGCCATCGTCGACCACGACACCGGGCTGGCCGTGTTCGAATCCGGCGCGATCCTCGGCTATCTCGCCGCGAAGACGGGCTGTCTGCACCCCGAAACGCTGGCCGAGCGTACGGCGGTCCAGCAATGGCTGCACTTCCAGATCGGCGGGATCGGGCCGATGCTCGGCCAGCTCTGGTGGTTCCTGCATGCATCGAAGACGGTCAATGCGGAAGCGATCGCTCGCTACCGGAACGAAGCGCGGCGCCTCTATGGGGTCGTGAACGGCCGATTGTCGGAATCGGCGTATCTCGCATCGTCGCGATACTCGATCGCCGACATCGCCGCGTTTCCATGGTTGCGCTCGGCGGCCGAACTCGATCTCGACGTTGCCGATTACCCGCATGTCGAGCGCTGGCTCGCCGACATCACCGCGCGGCCGGCCGTTCAGCGAGGCCTGGTCGCCTGCCGCGCTTCCTGAACCGCGGTCGCGCGCACGTTGGCCCGATCCTGTCGGACGTTGTCCTGCGGGCCGCTGTCGCGCAAAGCCGCTCTGCCCGACACTGGCGCCTCGCGGCCGGGGAAGCCCCAGGCCGCGTCCGGCGGCGCCGGCAAGCCCGCGCGCCGTTCCGTTCAATGTGCCAACCGAGAGAGCGACCCATGCAACATCCGACCATCCGTACCCTGGCCGGCGCGACGGCGCCGACGTCGATCGTCGCCGCCCGCACCGCGCTGCTGGTGATCGATTTCCAGAATGAATATTTCAGCGGCCGCCTGCCGATTCCGGAAGGGCCGCACGCGCTCGCCAACGCGCGGCGCGTGATCGCGTTCGCCGACCGTGCGGGCATTCCCGTGTTTCATGTCCAGCACGTCGGTACGGCCGACAGCCCGATCTTCGCCGACGGTAGCGACGGCTTCCGCTTTCACGCGGACCTGCAGCCGGCGCCGCACCACACGGTCGTGAAGAAGACGTCGGTGAGCGTGTTCCCGACCACGGACATCGATGCGCGCCTGAAGGCGGCCGGCATCGACACGCTGATCGTCACGGGCCTGATGACGCATGCGTGTGTCGCCGGCGCGGCCCGCGATGCAGTGCCGCTCGGCTATGCGGTGATCGTCGTCGACGATGCATGCGCGACGCGCGACCTCGACGTCGCGGACGGCGACACGGTGCCGCACCGCGATCTCCATCGCGCGACGCTGGCCGCGCTGTCGGATACGTTCGGCGACGTGCTGACGACCGGGCAGGTGCTGGCGCTCGACGTCGCCTGACGGCCGCCCGGTTCGTGCCGGTTCGTGCTTCAGTCGGCCCAGCCCGGCGCGGCGTATACGATTTCGCCGCGCAAGCTCGCCTCGATCGCGCGGGTTTGCGCGAAGGTCTCGACCGGGGGCGCGAACGGATTGCGGTCGAGGATCGCGAAGCTCGCGTCCTTGCCCGCTTCGAGCGAGCCCGTGCAGTCGTCGAAACGCGGCGCGTACGCGGTGTTCACCGTATAGGCTTCGAGCATCGTGAGCAGGTCGAGGCGCTCGTGCGGATTCCACGGCGGGCTGTCGGGCTGGTCGGTCGGCAGGTACGTGACACCCGTCTGGATGATCTGCATCGGGTCCATCGTGCTGACCGACCAGTCTGAACCGGCCGCGAGCATCACGCCCGCGTCGCGCATGCTGCGGAACGGGCAATTCCGCGCGGCGCGCTTGTTGCCGAGCAGGTCGCGGTAGCGCTGTTGCTGCTCCTCGCGTGCGGCCGTCCACGGCGTCTGCGCGCTTGCGATCGCGCCGAGCCGGTCGAAACGGCTCATGTCGGCCGGATCGACGAGCTTCAGGTGCGCGAGCTGCGCGCGCCGGTCGCGCTTCGTGTGCGGCGGCGCGCCTGCGGTGCGGTCATGCGAGCCCGCGGCCGGCGCGGCGGCGCTGCTCGATTGTAGGGGACTTCGCCGGCGCGGGGCAGCGGCGCTTGCGTGGCGGGTGGCCGGTCGTTTGGCGGCGGCCGGCGCGCATCGTTGCACGCGGCGCGCCGGCCCGCGTGTCAGAACATCGTGTTCCGGTTCGCGGCCGTTTCGGGCACCGACTGGATCACGTCCCAGTGCTCGACGATCTTGCCGTCCTTCACGCGGAAGATGTCGACGACCGCTTCGCCGCGATCGCCCGGACGCTCGGTTGCATGTACGTGCAGGTAAACGAGATCGCCGTCGGTCGCGCTGCGGACGATGCGCGCACGCGATGCCGGGTTCTTCTGGAATGCACCGACGAAGTACGACACGAACGGCTTCTTGCCGTCCGGTACGTGCGGGTTGTGCTGCTTGTAGTCGTCCGCGACGACGGCGGCTGCCTCGACCGCTTCGTGCTTGTTGAAGAAGCGGTCGTAGAACGTCAGCACGAGCTGGCGGTTGGCTTCCTCGGCGGCCAGGTCGCGCGTGGCCGGGCCGGCGGCGAATGCGGCCGCCGATGCGGCCAGCAGGACGCATGCGGCAACGGCGCGAACGGGGGAGTGGAGCGATGACATGTAGCGTTTTCCTTGTCTGGCGATTCGTCGGTTGGCGTGCGATGCGCGCCTGCGGATTGCGCCGATCGTTACGATCGTGCCGATCGGCGGGCGATGGGGGCTTGGCCGCGAGCACGCATGCCGTAGCGACACGCAGGGGGCGTCGCGACCGGCGACGTTGCGACGACGGGCTGCATCGTCATGCTTCGTTGAACTGGCCAATTCGTACGTGCGGCTTTCGGGTCGATCGAATGGTACAGTTGCCGCGACCCCGTCACAAGAAGTCACCGCGGTGTGAACAGGTCACACCGCGGTGACCGTGCATTGCCCGTGAAAGGGAATCCAGTCATGCCGTTCCCGCTCGCCGACGAAACCGTCGAACTCGATCAGCCGTGCCCGATCCGCGATGTGCTCGACCGCATCGGCGACCAATGGAGCCTGCTCGTGCTCGAAGCGCTGTCCGGCGGAACGATGCGCTTCAACGAACTCGGCCGCGCGATCGGCGATGTGTCGATCCAGATGCTGTCGCGCACGCTCAAGCGGCTCGAGCAGGACGGCTTCGTCAGCCGCACGCTGTTTGCCGAAGTGCCGCCGCGCGTCGAATATGCGCTGACCGACCTCGGGCGTTCGTTCCTGACGCCGATGCAGGCGATGATCCGGTGGGCCGACGAACATCATCTGCGATCTGTGCCGCGCGCCTTCGGGCACGGGGGCAGGAGGGCGGCGCGCGCTGAGGGGATGCACGTGCCGTTCTGTCGCTTGTCGGGCTGTTGCGGACGGAGCGCGATGCGGTGACGCATGTTCGATACAATCGCATCGGCATCTCATGATTTCGTTATCCGAATTATTTTGCCGGAATGGACGGCTCGACGATGCCTTGCCGTATTCGTCGCGAATGCGGCGATGCGCTTGCGATATGGCGCCCGGATAATGGGCCTGGCACCCGGGGGGCGAAACATTCAGCCGTCTGTCGCGCGGCATGCGATGCGCGCGATAAGAGAGTGGCGGGAATTCGGTCGATGCACGATGACGCGCCGGAGATCGGCGGACATATTGCGTGTCGACGTTGCCTGATTGGACGCCCAGGCGTCGGCTTTGGCGGTCGGGATCGTTCCGGGGAAGGGGCGCGCGGCGCAGCCGCCGCGAGTGCGCCTGTCGGGCACCATGATTCCGGAGCCGAACGACGCGGGTTCGCACGCCGTCCGGCTTTGGGCCCGGGGCCGCCATGGGCCGGACCCGGGCAACCGCCTATCGCCACGAACCGTCGACGTAGACCCACACTTGTCCCTGGCGACGCCAGTAGCCGGGCACCCAGCGACGCCCGGGGCGTCGTGCGATCCAGCGGCCGGGCACCCATATATAGCGGCCGCGCTGCCAGCGCCAGTAACCGTCCGTCCAGATATAGCCGTGCGGCCGTGGTGGCGGCGGGCGGCGGTCGTGCCGGGCCGCCGGCGGCCCGAAGCCCGGGCGGTCGGCATAAGGCGGCCCGCCGGGCACGCGGTTCGGGCCGGACGGCCGGTACACCGGCGGCGCGGGCTGGGCCGAGGCGGCGCGGAGCCAGCCGGTGCCGACGAAGGCGGCGGTCAATCCGATGGCGCGCAGCAACGAGCGTCGATTCATGGCGTGTCCTGTTCTGTATTGGAGGCTGCCTTACGTTAGCGTGCCGGTACACCTGCCGGGTTACGCCGGCGGTTAAGGCTGTTACCGCGTGTCACGGCACACGGCTGGGCGGCCAGCCGGTGGAGATCGGCCTTCCGTTTCTGCGGACTGACAGGCGGACATCGCCCGCTGCACGGGCGTCGCTCCCTGTTTACTGGTCGACCGACACGCTTTAGACGATCGAAGCCCGGCATTTTGAGACTGGAATGGGTAAAAATTGCCGATTTCGGGGTGTTCAGCCGAACCTGTTTGTTGTTTCTATGCAACCGTCAAGACGATGACATGAAAGAATGGTCCGATGAAAGCCTCCAAAAAGCCCCCGTCAAGAAGTCAAAAACAGGCGTCAAAACAAATACTTATAACTCAGCCCCAGGTTCATTATTTCTAGTTCTGGAAAAGCTTATTTCTTTATTTGCGGATCGCGCCCCTAGGGTACACCCCTAAACTCACGGTTCCCAAACGGGCAACTATCCGGGCGCGGCCAGCAGGACCGATGGCGTTCCCGGGCGGTTGAGACCGTTTATGAAACAAGGTCGCGAGACCTGCCTCTTTTTAGAAGGGAGCTCCACGAATGAACAAGACTCTGATCGTTGCAGCAGCAGCAGCATCGTTCGCTACCGTCGCTCACGCGCAAAGCAGCGTCACGCTGTACGGCGTGCTGGACGCAGGCATCACCTACCAAAGCAACATCGCAACGGGCGTCAACGCAGCTGGCCAGCCGGTCAACGGCAAGTCGCAGTGGGCGATGGGTTCGGGCATTGACCAGAGCCGTTTCGGCCTGCGTGGCTCGGAAGACCTGGGTGGTGGCCTGAAGGCAATCTTCACGTTGGAAAGCGGCTTCAACATCGGTAACGGCAAGTTCGCGAACGGCAACGGCGGCATGTTCAACCGTCAGTCGTTCGTTGGTCTGTCGAGCCAGTACGGCACGGTCACGCTGGGTAAGCAGTACGACGCAACGCAAGACTACCTGGCGCCGCTGACGGCAACGGGCTCGTGGGGCGGCACGTACTTCGCGCACCCGCTGAACAACGACCGTCTGAGCACGAACGGCGACGTCGCGCTGAACAACACGGTCAAGTACACGAGCGCGAACTACGCTGGCCTGCAATTCGGCGGCACGTACTCGTTCTCGAACAACACGAACTTCGGCAACAACCGTGCGTACAGCGGCGGTGCGTCGTACCAGTTCCAAGGCCTGAAGCTGGGTGCAGCATACTCGCAAGCGAACATCGGTTCGGTGGCTAACCCGTCGGGCGCAGTCAACGCGTTCGCCGCTCAAGGCCGTAACCGCACGTTCGGTGCAGCTGCAGCATACGCATTCGGCCCGGCGCAAGTCGGCGCAGCATGGACGCAATCGCGTCTGGACAACCAAGCGAACGGCGGCGGCTCGCTGCGCGCTGACAACTACGAAGTCAACGCAAAGTACAACCTGACGCCGGCTCTCGGCCTGGGTGCTGCTTACACGTACACGAACGCGAAGGTTGACGGCAGCAGCGCGCACTGGAACCAGTTCGGCCTGCAAGCTGACTACGCTCTGTCGAAGCGCACGGACGTGTACGCACAAGCTGTGTACCAACGTGCATCGAAGAACGCCGGCGGCGCTTCGATCTACAACGGCGACGTCACGACGGCTCCGAGCTCGTCGATCAACCAAACCGCAGCAACGGTTGGTCTGCGTCACCGCTTCTAAGCGTGACGGCGGGGTAACTCGCTTCGCAGCATCGAAAAAGGCGCCTTCGGGCGCCTTTTTTTCGTCTGTAAATTGCGAAGACGATAATCCGGATCGTCCAGACGTAAAAAAGCGAGGCCTGTGCCTCGCTTTTTTCGTTCTGCGCCCGTTGCGGCGCTTGCCGACCGGCGGCGTCAGCGCGTGTATTCGCCGTTGGCTTCCGGCTGGAACACGATCGCGGCGACCTTCATCAGCTTTTCGGCGCCGCTCGGCTGCATCACCTTGACCATCTGGCCGCGCTGCGTACCCAGCAGCGCCATGCCGACGGGCGAGAAGACGTTCAGGCGGCCGAGTTCGAGATTGGCGGCGTCCGGATAAACAATCGTCCAGGTGGCCTGTTCCTGGGTCGCTTCATCGAGCAGCGTGATCTGCGAGTTCATCGTGACGACGTTCGCCTTGATGGCGTCGGGCTGGACGATGTCGGCGCGTTCGAGCAGTGTGTCGAGCATTGTCTGGAATCGCGGGTTGTGTTCGGCGTGCTTCTCGAGGCGAGCGACGTCGAGTTCAGTCAACTGGTAAAGGCGTTGTTTCATGGCAGTTCTCCAAATGATCGGCAGGGGCAGGCGTGGCGTGCCTATGAGGATCGCCCGGAGCCTGTCTGACCTGGCTCCGGGAGGAGACCGAGCCGTCAGATCAGGCGCCGGGCAGGGGCGAGCGGCGCCTGGGCCGTGCGTCGAGCGAGTGGATGCGCCGGATGGCCGGCGCGTGCGCGCGCGCCGGCCGGGCCGGACAGCGAAACCGAGAGGGGCGTGAGCGCGTACATGGTGGATGGAATATTGAATCGACTGGCGAATAAAACCTTACGATTTTACAACACAACCTTCGGGATATGTGATCCGGCTGTTGGCGTTTCGTCAGCGATTGTTGTGCGGATGAGGCAAGTGGCAATGCCCCGGTCCATAAACAGTGGGCGATATTTTCCAAAATCGCAACGCTGTATGTTGAAACTAAGGGTTTCCCCTTGGAGTGGCGAGAACTACACTGAACTCAATCGCTTCAGACAGTCCTGCCGAGGCGACGTCAAAAGAGAACATATTCCGGAGGTAAATCATGAAGTCGATCATCTACGCAGCCATCGCCGCATCCGTCCTTGCCGCCCCGATCGCGTCGTTTGCGCAGTCCGACCAAGGGCTGACCCGCGACCAGGTCAAGGCCGAACTCGTGCAACTCGAACAGAACGGCTACAAGCCGCTGGCGAGCGATTCGCAATATCCGAGCAATATCCAGGCGGCCGAACAACGGATCCAGCCGAACCAGCCGATGCTCGCGCAGGCCGATACGAGCGGCTACGGTGCAGTGGCGACGGGTGCCGGACAAGCTGGCCGCCGCATGACGCGGGAAGCACCGAATCCCGTGAACTCGGTCTACTTCGGCAACTAACCGAACGTCCCCGGTCTGCCCGAGCGCACCGCTTAATCGACGAGACGCGCGCCGTCCGCGCGCGTTGTTCGCCCGCAGGAGCAGAACCTCCGTCGCCGCATGCCGGCGGCTTTCCGCCCAGACGCTTACGCGTTTGGGCCTTTTTTGCTGGAGCGGGTCAGACGGACGTAACCGCGGGCGTGCCGTGAATGTAGTGTTCGAGCTGGCTGATCGTGAACTGCTGATCGGCAATCACGCTCTTCACGAGGTCGCCGATCGAGATGAGGCCGATCAGCTTGCCGCCGTCGAGGACGGGCAGGTGGCGCATCCGGTGCTCGGTCATCAGCGCCATGCACTCGTCGGTGGACTGCGACGGTTCGACGTAGCGCACCTTCGCCGTCATGATTTCCTCGACGCGGGTGGCTTTCGATGAACGGTCCTGCAGGACGATCTTGCGCGCGTAGTCGCGCTCGGTGACGATGCCTGCGATGTCGTCGCCGTCCACGACCAGCAAAGCGCCGATGCCCTTTTCCGCCATCAGCTTGATGGCGTCGTAGACGAGGTCGTTCTTCTTGACGGTGTAGATGGTGCGGCCCGAATCCGGCTTGGCCTTGAGAATCTGCGCGACAGTCGTGCTCATTCGCTTTCTCCGTGTGCAGGTCGATGCAGGGAAGGCAGGCGTGATGCGCGTCACCCGATGGGCCCAGTATAGCCGGGCAGGCGGCGGCAGTCGCGTGACGTTTCCAGATTAGCGGTAAACTCCCGTCACGCACTATCCACACAACTCCTACATTCCTGAACGTTTCGATTGAATTCATGATGTCTTTGCGTCCCCAATCGCCCACGCCGGGCAACGGCCAGGCCGACGAGTGCGTGACGCTCGTCGCCACTGCGTCGCTGCCTACGCGCTACGGTACGTTCACGTCATACGCATTCCGCGTATCGGGCAGCGATGCCGAACATCTCGCGCTCGTGATGGGCGACGTGACCGGCGAGCAGTCCGTGCTGACGCGACTGCATTCCGAATGCCTGACCGGCGATGTGTTCGGCTCGTACCGCTGCGATTGCGGCGAGCAACTCGATCTCGCGTTGCGCTACATCGCGGCCGAAGACCGCGGCGTGCTGCTGTATCTGCGCGGCCATGAGGGGCGCGGGATCGGCCTGAGCAACAAGATTCGCGCATACGCGCTGCAGGAGCAGGGGCGCGATACTGTCGAGGCGAACCTCGACCTCGGCCTGCCCGACGACGCTCGCGAATACGACTCGGCCGCCGCGATCCTCCGGATCCTCGGCGTGACGTCGGTGCGCTTGATGAGCAACAACCCGAAGAAGTTCGACACGCTCGCGAAGCACGGCATTCCCGTCTGTGAACGCGTGGCGCTCGCGGTGCCCGTGCGCGAGGAAAACGAGCGTTATATCCGTACGAAGCAGACGAAGTTCGGGCATTACTTCGAGGAAAACGAGTAATTACAGCGGGCGCACTGGCGCCCGTTTCTCGCTGCTTGTTCTTCCGATCGTCGTCGGCCGACGCGACGATCGCGATTTCCCCTTCATCCGTTCTGCATCCGGGTTCGTGACGTTACCTGAACGGCATACGTGCATCGGGCCGTCAGCGCCATGCGGCGTTCTGCAGCACGATCCTGTAGCCGTCGGCATCCTCGAATGTCTGGCCCGATATCTCCCAGTACGGATTGAACGACATCACAGGCATGAAGCCGTGCGCGGTCGCGCGCTCGCAGGCAGCTTCCCATGCCGGACGATCGGGCAGGTAGAAGACGATAAGGTCTTCGGGCGTTGGAGACGGCGCGATCGGATGGTCCGGGCAGTGCGTGAATTCGAAGTGGTAGTCGAGTCCTTCGCGTCCGAGCATCACGCCGGAAAAGCCGTCGTGATCTTCGAAGCGCGCGAGCACCGACAATTCGAGGGCGTCGCGATACATGCGCTCGGTTCTGGCAAGGTTGCCAACCGGGCGGGCAATGCGCAGATGGGCGTGCAAGTTGGACTCGGGGGGAGCGTGGCAGTCCCGCCGATGATAATCCGACCGATTCGGATTGTGGCGCGCCGGAATGCTCTGGCAGAGGGCGTCGGGCAGTATGGCCCCGCAATTCGCACAGGCAATAAAAAAGCCCGCTGCTTGAGCGGGCTGAATCCATGTTTGGAGACATGGAGGAGACAGACGTAAATTTAAGGGAAAACCCGAAGATTGGCAAGCCCCCGTTGTATCGATGCAACTTGCTGCCGTACCGGCCGCCTCGCGTCGACGCAACCGATACCGCACTTACATGCCGCCGGCCCGCGCGTGCGCCGCAAACGCGCCAAACCGCTCCTGCGCGACAGGCAGCGCGTACTTGTCGCGCATCTCCGTCTCGATCCACGCACAGGCCTCGCGCGCGCAGTCGGTCAGCGCGTGCCGCGTCGCGTGTCCGTCGATGTCGTAGACGAAGCGCACGCCAACCTCGTCGTCGGCAACTTTCCGTTCGAGCTGGTTGAGTTGCAGTTGCGGCCCGTGCTGTTGCGACAGCGCGCGCAGCTCGTCGAAGTGATATTCGAGCCAGTCCGCGAAGAACAGCGCGTCGCTGTGGCACGGCAGGCGGAAAGCCGCGCTGCGCGACGGGCGCGGCCCGGCTTCGCCGGCCGCCGCGCGCGGTTCGCTGTTCGCGGCGAGGGACGCGTCAACGGGCGCGAGCGGATGCTGAATCCGCCGGTACGGTGCGTGGTCGCGCAGCGCATGCCACAGCAATTCGTCGCCAGCGGCGCCGGACGGCTGCATCGTCAGGTCATGGCGGCCGTCGCCGGCATGGGCGATGTCGCGGATCACGAGGCGCAGCGAGCACAGCGGCTCGTCCGCGACCAGCAGCGTCGCCGCGCGCGGCAGCCCGCAGACGAGCGGCGCGGCGCCGGCGGCACGAAACACGAGCCCGCGGCGGTCGAGCCGCACGAGCGGCAGCGGCCTGGGAAACGACGGATAGGCGACCGCGATGCGGGCGCCGTTGGCGCTCGTCAACCCGGGCATCATCGCGCGAAAGACCTGAGACTGGTCCACGTTGGTTCTCCTTCGTTACGATGCCGCCCGGACGGAAACGCGCGTTCCGGCTCAGGCGGCGATGGCTTGCCGGGCTGCCTGCCCCGGCTCGATTCCTAGTGCCGCAAACGTTTGCGGATCAATATCGATCCAGCACGCGACCACCAGACGTCCGTCCACCTGCTTCGGCGGGCCTGCGCGGTGCGCGTGTATGCCGATCCGGCGGAACAGCCGCTCCATGCTCGCGAACGTCACGCCGATCAACTGCCGTGCGCCAAGCTGCGCCGCGCATTCGACCACGGCCGCGAGCATCGGTCGCACGGCCCATTCGGCATTGCGTGGCCCGCCTTCGTCGTCGGTTGCCGCGAACCTGGACAGCTCCCAGACGGCCGCCGACTGCGGCAGCGGCATGTCTGCGGCGATCAGGTCGGCGAACAGCGACTGCAGCAGATACGGGCGCGTCGTGGGCAGTAGGCGCGCACATCCGCACATGTCGCCGCCGGCATTTCGCGCGAACACGTACACGGTATCGTCGCGATCGAACTGGTCGCGCTCGAAGCTTTCGTTCGCCGACGGGAGCTCCCAACCGAGTTGTTCGACGAACACGCGGCGCCGGTAGCGCCCGAGATCCGCTGCAAGTTCGTGTGGCAACCGCCCTTCTTCGTGAACGAAGGTCCGCATGGTGTCCTCGGATTTGTGCTTTTGTATGCATGCATTACATCGCGCGGCACGAGGAGGCGGTAACTGGTAACTCTTACAGGTTGGGCGGCGTAAAGACGCCATTTAGGACGTGGTAACGGTTTCTTGATCGACGGGATTGAAAAACCGGGCGCTTTTGCTTATAAAGAGCGCCAGCATCTTGGAAATTGTCAGATGAATGCGCAGCCGGTTGTCACTGGAGCGTCGGACCGGCATGATAGGCGTCGTTGCGACCGAGCAGGGCCGACGCGACCGCGGCGTGCCAGTCGATGCAGGCGAGCCGCGCTACGAGAGCGGTGGCCGTGCGGAACATGCCGATGTCGGCACCCGTGGCGTCGACGGCCATTACGTTGCTGCGGACGTCGCCGCCGGTGATGACGAACGTGCCCGTTGCGCGTTCGAGGTACCAGTCCCAGCCGACCGTCACGTAAGGGACGCCGGCACGGGCCGTGCGCTGCCATTCGGTATAGCCGGCGAGGCGTGCGTCGATCGCGTTGTCGCGCAGTTCCGCGAGCAGCGATGTATCGAGGCCGCTTGTGACATGATCGAGTGCAAGCGCGGCCAGTGCGCCTTCTGACAGGCGCACGTAGCCGTCCGGGGACGGGCCGGGGACCGGGTGCAGCAAAGGTGAAGTCATGCGCGGAATGTATCAGCCTCGAACTGGAGCTGGCACCTGACAAGTATGACAGCGTGACGTTGTCGGAGAACGAATGGAACTGCGCTGGCAGGATGCCTATCAACAATTCAGCGCCGCGGAAGACGAGCAGCAGCTCTTCCAGCGGATCGCCGCCTATTCCAGACGGCTGGGATTCGAATACTGCTGTTACGGCATTCGCGTGCCGCTGCCGGTGTCGAAACCGTCGGTCGCGATCTTCGATACCTATCCGGATGGCTGGATGGCGCACTACCAGGCGCGGAACTACATCGAGATCGATTCGACGGTGCGCGACGGCGCGCACAGCACCAACATGATCGTCTGGCCGGATGTCGACCGGATCGATTCGAACCCGCTGTGGCAGGACGCGCGCGAATTCGGGCTGTCGGTGGGTGTCGCGCAGTCGAGCTGGGCGGCCCGCGGTGCGTTCGGGCTGCTGAGCATCGCGCGCCACGCCGACCGGCTCACGCCGGCCGAGATCAATATGCTGACGCTGCAGACGAACTGGCTCGCGAACCTGTCGCATTCGCTGATGAGCCGCTTCATGGTGCCGAAGCTGTCACCCGCGGCGGGCGTCACGCTGACCGCGCGCGAGCGCGAGGTGCTGTGCTGGACCGCCGAAGGCAAGACCGCATGCGAAATCGGCCAGATCCTCAGCATCTCGGAGCGGACGGTCAACTTCCACGTCAACAACATCCTCGAGAAGCTCGGCGCGACGAACAAGGTCCAGGCGGTCGTCAAGGCGATCTCGGCCGGGCTCATCGAGGCACCCTGACGCGAGCGAGGGCGGCGACGCCGAATCCGGCGGCCGCCATGCCGCTCACTCCATCAACGGCTCCGCTTCCTTCGCGGTCCAGCTCACGCTGGAAATGCTCTTCTCCATGCTCATCCGGCTCGCGATCTGCTCGAGCTTCTGCTGATCCTTCGGATGCAGCTTCAGCGTCGCGGTCACTTTCAGCCGGTCAGGCTGGTCGGGCACGTCCTCGCTCGTCAGGCTCTGGAACGACAGCGGCTTCGCGTACATCGAGTTCGACAGCAGCGTGCGGATATGCACTTCGTCGGCGGCGAGGCAGATCACGGTGATCTGGTATTCGCGCACGAGATCGGCGTTCGACACGGGCGTTGCGTTGATCGCCTGGCTGACGCCGCGCAGCACGGTGTTGGTGAGCAGCACGACGCCCGTGCCGGCGAGCGCGGGCACGTAATGGCCGGAGCCGGACAGCACGCCGACGGCGGCTGAACACCACAGCGTCGCGGCCGTGTTGATGCCCTGGATCGAGCCCTTGTCGCGCATGATCACACCGCCGCCGAGAAAGCCGACGCCCGACACGACGTACGCGGCGATCTGCGTGACGCCCGCGACGCCGTTGCCGGTCAACACGCCGAGCGTGACGAACAGGCACGCGCCGCTCGCGACGAGCGTGATCGTGCGCAGGCCGGCCGTGCGCTGGCGCATCTGGCGCTCGAGGCCGATGGCGACGCCGCAGGCGAACGCGGTGAAAAGACGGAGTGCGAAATCGAAAGTCATGGTTGTCCTGCCGTGCAAGGCGCGCATAGCGGCTCGCATCGCCGTGGCGCAATGCCGAAGGCGACGCGAGGATAGCCGTCATCGCGCGGTACTGTACCGTGCGTATGCGTCATTCAGTGTGAAACGGTAGGCGTGCGGGCTCGCGGAACGCGAGCCGGGGCAGGAGAACTGCGTCGGACAGGCGTTCAGGCGGCAAGCGGCGCACGCAACGGAGTGCTGCAACTGTCCACGATGGTTCCTGAAGGAAGAATGGGCGGCATTCTAGTGGGCGGCGTGCGCATGCGTCAACCGCCTGGCGGCGGTCGCGCTACTGCGCGGAGCCGATCGTCCCTGTCGCGAGCGCGAGCGCGGCAGCCGCCGACAGCGCGCCGGCGTAGCTGTCGACCTCCGCATTCCGCGCCGCGAGCAGCTGGCTTTGCGCGATCGTCGCATCGGTGACCGAGCCGACGCCGTTCCGGTACGCGGTCAGCGCCGCATCGTAGCTCGTCTGCGCGGCATCGACGAGCGCGGTCGCGGCGTCGTGCGACGCGAGGCTCGTCTGCACCGCGTTCTGCGCGGCGACGACCTGGCGGACGGCTTCTTCCTTGGTCCGCGTGAGGCGCGCGGATGCGCTTTGCGCGTCGTTGCGCGCCTGCATCAGCACGGCCGAACGCAGGCCGCCGTCGTACAGCGGGATCGTCACGCCGAGGAACACGCCGCCGCCGTAGCGGCTGCCGTTCAGGTTGACGGTCGGCGCCTGGTCGCCGATCGCGGGCAGCGCTGAGATGGCCGTGCCGCCGCTCGCATACGACGTCGAAGCGGACAGGAATATCTTCGGCATGAACGCGGCTTCGGCGGCCTTGATCTTCGCGCGATTGGCTTTTTCGAGCGCAAACGCGCCCTGCAGGTCGGGGCGGCGCGCGATCGCGTCCGACACGATCGCGTCGACCGACGAACCGAGCGCGGGCGGCAGCGGCCGTTTCGGCAGCGCGGCGATCGTCGGTTTCGACAGCGGCGAGATGCCGAGCGCGGACACGAGGGCGAGGTAGCTGTCGCTCTCCGTGCCGCTCGCCTGTACGAGCGCGAGGTTCGCCTGCGCACGGTTCTGCGTCGCCTGCGCGAGCTCGACGACCGTGCCGACGCCATGCTTGAGCCGCGCGCGGGACGCCGCGAGGATCGCGTCTGCGTTCGCGAGGCCCTGCTGCGCGCTGAGTGCGCGCGAGCGCGCGGCTTCGTACCGGTAGTACGCGACGGTCACGTCGTGGATCACTTGCTGGTGCACGGCCGTGAACGCGACGTTCGATGCGATCGACGCCTGTTCGGCCGCTTCCACGCGCGCCGCGCGGCCGCCGAAATCGAACAGCAGCCATTGCAGCGACAGCGCCGAGATCGTGCCGTGCACGGTCGTGTCGCTCGACGAGTCGCCGAGTATCGTCGACGTCGAGCCGTGGCTCGCCTGGTACGCGCCCATGGCCGTCGCGGACAGCTTCGGCAGGTAGGCGGCTTTCGCGATGCCGACCGCGAGCGCCGCATTGCGCGCGTCGTTCCATGCGATGCGCGTCAGCGGGTTCGCCGATTCGGCGAGATCGATCAGCTCGGGCAGCGTGTACGCATGCGCGGAATCGAGCGCGGCAGGCGGCGCTACCGACGCGAGCGCGGGCGTGGCTGGCAGCGTGTAGTCGTGCGCGCCTTGCGCGGTCGCGCGCGGCGGTGCGGGCACGATGTCGCCCGCGGCCGAGGTCTGCGGCTGCCACGGGCGGTCGGACGCCTCCGGCGCCAGATCGATCGACGACGTCGCGCAGCCGGCCAGCGCGACGGCGGTCGCGAGGGCGGCGGCGGCGATCGAGGCGGCCGGCGGTTCAGGTAGGCGCATGGGGGGCAGGCTCCTTCGGTGTGGCTTGACGGGCGGCGTCGGCGATGTGCGCGAGCCGCGTGTCGATCAGGTTCAGCAGCGCGTCGCGTGCGGGGTCGGTGGGGGCGACATTCGGCGGTGGGGCCGGCGGCGCGGGGGAATCCGCGCGAGGCGCGGCTTCGTCGTCGTGCAGGTCGACCACGCGTGCGAGCCGCGCGCCGATCGCCGCGTCGCCCGGTGCGCGCTCGGCGAGCAGGAACAGCGGGCCTTCGAGCGCGCCGAGTTCCGCGAGTGCGCGCCGCCGTGCGGCGAGCCACGTGGCGGCCGGCCGCACCCACGACGGTTCGTAATGGATCAGGCCGAGCTCCTGCGAGATCGCTCCGTGGCGTGCGAACGCTTCGGCGGCCAGCGCGCGCCGCTCGGCCGGCTGAGCGATCTGCGCGACGCGCCGCCACTGGTCGAGCAGCGCGGCGAGCGCCGCGTCGATCTGCTTGCCGATGCTGACGGGCCAGATGCGCGTAAACACGAGATACACGACCACGTTGCCGAGCAGGATGCCGATCGTGCGATCGCGCGCGAGCGTCAGGTCGAAGCCGGGGCCCGCGCCCTGGATCACGCACAGGAAGAACGCGAATGCGACCTGGAAGCCCGCGTAGGCGATGCGCGGCGACCCGAACGCGACCCACGCGGCGAGCCATGCGCCGGCGAACACGAGCGCCATCAGCTCGCCGATCGACGACAGCGACGGCACGACGAACACGAGCGCGGCGGTGCCGAGCAGCGCGCCGACGATGCAGCCGGCGATGCGCAGCGTGAGCTTCTCGACCGTCTCGGCCGTCGAGCCGAGCGACACCATGTAGCAGGTGATGAAGCAGGTATGGATGCCCGACCAGTCGAGCTGCGAGTACAGCAGGTAGCAGAACATCGCCGCTGCCGTCGTCTTCAGCGCATAGCGGATGTGGTCGGGATTGGTGCGCGCGTCGGGCAGGAAGAAGCCGCCGCCGGGGGCGGGCGGTGCGGCGGGTTCGGCAGGCGTGTCGGCGGCGTGCGCGTGGGCCGTGTCGGCCGAAGCATCGGCCTCGGCCGGTTCCGCGAAGTGCGTGATCGCCGTGTGCAGATCCGTCGCGACGACGCGCGCGAGCGGTGGCAGCGCTTCGGCTGCCGGTAGCGCGAGCGTCACGTCGACCGGATAACCGCCGCGTTCGAGGATGGCGGCCATCTCGTCGAGCGTCGTCGCGATCGGCTCGACAAACGCGTCGGGCAGCCGCGCATCGGGTTCGCGGTCGGCGAGCGCGACCGCGACGAGCAGCGCGGTGCTCGATGCGATGGCCTGCCGCAGTGCGACGACGTCGGCGGCCGCCGACGAGCCTTCGAGCTTCGACAGCTTGAGCCACGTGAGCAACTGCTTGTCGCCTTCGCGCAGGCTCGCGTCGAACGCGGCGCGAGCATCGCCGCTGTCATCGCCGCGCAGCCGTCGCGCGGCGAGCCGCAGCCGTTTCGCGAGCTGCGCGTGCACGAGCTTGCGCGGCGACGGTGCGATCAGCAGGTTGACGACGATCGCGACACCGACCGGGATCGCGACCATCAGCCATGCATAGAGCAACGCGCGTGTCGCGGCTTCGCCGAACGGCGCCAGTCCGAGCTGGTCGAGCCCGAAGCCGACGATCATCGCGAGGATCGCGCCGACCGGGCGCAGCTTGCTGGCGGATGTCAGGTAGAGCAGGCCGATCGACATCACGGTCATGCAGGCGACCCGCAGGATCGAATAGTCGATGCTGAAGATCGCGACGCCCATCACGAGCGCGATCACGACCGTGACGAGCAGCAGCATCGCGACCGCAAGCACGACGCTCGTCACGCGGTCGGCACGGTTCAGGAAGAACACGACATACGCGGAGATCGCGGCTTCCGGCGTGCCGTAGCCGCTCGTCACGAGCACGACCAGCGCGCAGATCAGCGCGACGCGCACGGCCATCGCCGCGCGCCCCGGAAACGGTGCCAGCAGCCGCAGGACTTCGCGCGGGCCCGGCGAGCGGACGTCAGCGGCAGGCAGTGCCATGCCGGACCTCGACGATCGCGCTGGCGCCGACGCGCACGAGCTTGCCGTCGGGTTCGTCGAGCTTCACGCGCACGGGGAAGCGCTGCGCGACGTGTACCCAGTTCACCGAGTTCTGCACGATCGGCAGCGAGCGCGGCAGGTTGATGCGAGCGCTGTCCGCGATGCCCGCGCCGATGCCGACGACCTTGCCCGTCATCGGGCGGCTGCGGTCGATCATCGAATAGACGGTCGCGCAGTCTCCGACCTCGATGCGATTCAGCGACGTTTCGCGGAAATTGCCGACGGCGAACCATTCGCTCGCGTCGATCAGCGTGAAGATCGACTGGTTCGGCGCGAGGGTCTCGCCGGCGAGCACGGTCAAGCCTGTCACGAGCCCGTTGTGCGGCGCGCGCACGACCGTATCGTCGAGCGCGTGCTGCGCGCGGGCCAGCGCGGCCTCGCGCGCATGCAGCGTCGCGATCGCGTCGGCTTCGTCGCCGATCGTCTGTGTGGACGCGCGCTGCTGTTCCTGCGCCTGCGCGAGCGACACGGCCGCGTCGCGCTGGCGGACCTTCGCCTGGTCGAACTGCTGTGCGCTGACGTAGCCCTGCGCGGCGAGCGGCGCGAGCCGGTTCACGTCGCGCGTCGCGAGGTCGGCGTTCTGCGTCGCGCGCTTGACCTGCTCGGCGGCGACCGCCGCGTTCGAGCGTTCGCCGATCAGCGAACGGCGGCGCGTGTCGAGCGATGCGCGCGCGAGCTCGAGGTCGGCTTGCGCCTGTGCAACCGTCAGCCGGTACGGTACGGGATCGATTTCGTACAGCAGGTCGCCTTTCGCGACGCGCTGGTTTTCATGCACCGCGAGCCGCACGATGCGCCCGCCGACAGGCGACGCGACATGCACGACGTCCGCGTCGATCGACGCGTCGTCGGTGGACGGGTAGGCCGTCGTGCGGTGGTATGCGTACGCGAGCGCCGCGATGCCGAGCGCGACGATCGCGAGCGCAATCACGCGGCCTTTCATGGCGGGGCGGGCGGTTCCGGCGGCCTTCATGCGAACGGCCCCGTGCCGGTGAGCCAGACGAGCACGGCGATCACGAGCCCGATCGCGGTGCAGACGGCAAGCTGGTAAGGGACCGTGGCGGCCCAGCCGGTCGCGACGAACACGCGGTGCGCAACGATCGCGCCGACGATGCCGACGATCGCGCTGACGAGCCAGAGCGGGAAATACGCGCCGAACAGCACGTACGACGGTGCGCCGCGCGATGCGCAGCCCGCGAGCGGCAGGGCTGGCGTCAGGACGGCGGCGACGCGCAGGGGCGCGCGCGGCGTTGTTTTTCTCATGGTGTGACGAGCTCGACGATGGGGGGGATGCCGGGCGCGGCGCAATGCGGTTCGTCGCCGCGACGACGATTCCGAGATACGGGGCCGATAATAAAGCAGCGCGATGCGGACCGCCAGCCGTCCGTCCCGCATGTGCGACAAGCCCCGTGGCCGGCTGTGAAAGGCCGGGCGGTCATATCGGCCCGTCCGGCATCGCGTTTCGGCAGCGGCGGCCGGATCGCCGCGATTCTGCCAGCTCAAGCTCGTGTAGGGTTGCTAACGGACTGTAAAGGATCGTCAGACGAAAGAGGGCGGGCTGCATTTCCCGTGCTGACGCGGCGGAATCGGTGTGGAAACGGCCGATCGCCGCGCGAAGCCACGCGAGGCTCCACCGGCGGCCGCGACCGGTCGTCGTAGCCGGGATCTGTGTACCATCGTACGTATGGCGCGAAGCGCGGCATGGGGCGTCACGGCCCCGTGTTACGGATTTCGCGGAAGCCGTATTGCAACGAAGGTGAGCGCTCCATGCGAAGTTTCTTTGTCCGGTTCATTGCAATCGGCGTGTTGTTCCATCTGTACGTCGGGATGCGGATCATTCCCGCCGCGTTCGCGTCGCCGGTCGCGCGCACGATCGCGGCGCTCGTGCTGGCGAGCTTCGTCGTGCTGATCCCGGTCGGCATGTTCTCACGCCGCTTCGACGAAGGCTGGGCCGCGACGCTGGTCGGCTGGGCCGGCTCGCTCGTGATGGGCTTCTTCTCGTCGCTGCTCGTGCTGACTGTCCTGCGCGAGTTCGTGCTGCTCGGCGTGTTCGCGTGGCGGCATCTTGGGCACGACGGCGCGTGGAGCGGCGCCGCGGCCGACACGGCGCTCGGCGTGCTGGCGGCCGCGGTGCTCGTCACCGCGATCGGGTTTGCGGGCGCGCGCCGCACGGCGGCGGTCAAGCGCGTGTCGATTCCGGTCGCCGGGCTGCCGGCCGCGCTCGACGGGCTGACGATCGTGCAACTGTCCGACATCCACGTCGGGCCTACGATCAAGCGGCCCTATATCGAACGGATCGTGCGCGCGGTCAATGCGCTCGATGCGGACCTCGTCGTCGTGACGGGCGACGTGGTCGACGGTTCGGTCAAGCGCCTGCGCGAACACACCGCGCCGCTCGGCCGCATGCAGTCGCGGCACGGCAGCTTTCTCGTGACGGGCAATCACGAGTATTACGCGGGCGCGCATGAGTGGATCGACGAATTCCGGCGCATCGGGCTGACGGTGCTGCTGAACGAGCACGTGCTGATCGAGCACGACGGCGCGCGTGCGGTGCTCGCCGGCGTGACCGACTTCACGGCGGGCGGGTTCGATCCCGCGCATCGGAGCGACCCCGAGCAGGCGCTGGCGGGCGCGCCGCGCGACGTCGGCACGAAGATCCTGCTCGCGCACCAGCCGCGCAGCGCGGAAGCGGCGAACCGCGCGGGTTTTACCGTGCAACTGTCGGGGCACACGCACGGCGGCCAGTTCCTGCCGTGGCCGCCGTTCGTGCGGATGCAGCAGCCGGTGATCGGCGGGCTGAGCCGCTTCGGCGATCTGTGGCTCTATACGAGCCGCGGCACCGGATACTGGGGGCCGCCGAACCGCTTCGGCGTGCCGTCCGAGATCACGCTGATCCGGCTGACGCGCGGCGGCTAGCGAGCCCCGTCATTCGATGCGGGCGATTTCGTCGAAGTCGAGGCGCGGGCTGCGCGGGAACAGGCCGGCCGGATCGCCGTAGCCGAGATTCACGAGGAAGTTGCTCTTGATCGCGGTGCCCGCGAAGAATTCGGCATCGACCTTCGCGCCGTCGAAGCCCGACATCGGGCCCGCATCGAGGCCGAGCGCGCGTGCGGCGAGGATCAGGTACGCGCCTTGCAGCGACGAGTTGCGGAACGCGGTGGCCTCGATCAGCGCATCGTTGCCGGCGAACCAGCTGCGTGCGTCGGCGTGCGGGAACAGGCGCGGCAGGTGATCGAGGAACGCGAAATCCATCGCGACGATCACGGTGACGGGCGCGGCCATCGTCTTCGCGAGATTGCCGGCGGACAACGCGGGCTTCAGGCGCGCCTTCGCTTCGGGCGACTTGACGAACACGAAGCGCGCGGGGCTCGAGTTCGCCGACGTCGGGCCGAATTTCGTCAGGTCGATCAGCCGGTGCAGCGTCGTGTCGTCGACGGGCTTGTCCTGCCACGCGTTGTGCGTGCGCGCGGTGAGGAACAGTTGATCGAGGGCGGAATCGGAGAGCGTCGTCATGATGGGATCCGGAAAGAACACGGCCGGGGCGTGCCGGCAGGCATGGCGGAAGAAAGCCGCGCCCCGCGGCAGGGCGCCGCGACACGCCGCGATGATAGCGTGATGCGAGAACGCGCATCGCGGTGCGCGGCGGTTTCCTTTCATCGGCCCTTTCATCGGCGAATCACGGCGCATAGCGGCGCGCGGCGCCGTTGGCTAGTATGCAGGCATGCGCTGTTCGTCCCCTTCACCGCCCGTTTCCTCCCGACATGTCGACGCCCGATCTTTTCTCTGACACGCCCGTGCCCGACGTGGACTGGTACCCGGACTGGCTCGCGCAACCCGACGCCGACCGCGCGCTGGCCGCGCTGATCGGCGAGGTCGCGTGGCGGCAGGACACGATCCGCACGCCGCGCGGCCGCATTCCGTTGCCGAGGCTCACGGCGTGGCAGGGCGAGCCCGACGCCGTTTACGTGTATTCGGGGATCCGCAACGTGCCGGCGCCGTGGACGCCGGCCGTGCTCGACCTGAAGCACGCGGTCGAGGCGACATGCGGTGCGCGATTCAACAGCGTGCTGCTCAATTGCTACCGCAACGGGCAGGACAGCCTCGGCTGGCACGCGGACAACGAGCCAGAACTTGGCGATGCGCCGGTGATCGCGTCGGTGAGCCTCGGTGCGATGCGCGTGTTCGATCTTCGCCATCGCGCGACCGGCGTCACGCATGCGTATCGCCTCGTGCACGGCAGCCTGCTGGTGATGCGTGGGCGTACGCAGGCCGAATGGCAGCATCGCGTGCCGAAGGCGCCGAGCGTGCAGGGCGAGCGCGTCAACCTGACATTCCGGCGCGTGATGCCGGCCGGTACGGGCCGGTAGCGGCAGGCTGTCAAGCGGTGCCCGGATGGCCGGGAGGTTCCCGCCCCGTTTTTGTGACCCACGAACGACCGATGCACGCAATCGGCCGCGCGTGCGGCACGTTGCCGCATGAGCGTTGTACCGTGTTGCCTGAAGCGGCTTTGAGGCCCGTCCCATATGGGTTTCAGGAATATTCGATCGACCGGCCGGTTCCGATAGATGAGTGAAACCTCTGATGGTGCGTCGCAACAATCATTGACTAGACTGTCGAATGGCTGAAACGCGCCGCATACCGGCGCGACCCTTTCGACATGCCCCGTGCGTTGCCGATGCAACGCGCAAGGGGGCAGGAGCTTAACGCGTGACCGTACTCGACCCTTCCTTCGAACCCTCGCTGCACGTCTTTGAACAAGACGGCGGATGGCAATGGGCGCTGACGGTGAAGCGGGCGACCGGCGTCGGGGTGAAAGTCGTCGCATTCAGCCGGGAAGGCTTTCGCGGCGAAGCCGAGGCGTACGCCGCCGGCCAGCTTGCCCGCGCCGAGTATGACGCCGCCGTGACGGCCTGACGCCGTCGCGTCGATCCCGCCCGAGGATCGACTTACCGCCTGACGCCCGCCGCCCGCCGTTTTTCCCGATCGATTCCTGTCTTCCGTCAACCGCGATGCGCACATCGCGCGGTACCGCGCGCGAGTGCCGATGGATCGGCGCGAACGGCGTCGTCACGCGCGTCGAATTCGCGTCGCTGGGAGATCCCGACGCGGACGCGACGCTGCGGCAACTGCTCACGGCCGGCGGCCTGCTGGCCGAGCCGCCGCCGCCCGACATGCTGCAACCGTTGCGCGTGCGCCTGCGGCTCGCGCCGAATCCCGACGCGGCGGCCGCCGCACCGGCGTCGGCGGCGCGCGCGCCGTGACGCCCGGGCCGGCCGCTGCCGGCGGATATCGTAATAAGATATGAGGTTATTGCGTTGGCGGGACGACGATGCCCTTCTTCCTCAAAAGGACCTACCCATGCAACTGACCCAGTTAGGCGGCCATGTCGCCCAATCCGGCTTCGCCGAAAAGCAGAAACATGCGCAAGCGCTGATGTACGGCATGGCCGACATCAACGAGTATGTATCCGGCGGCGTCTGCTACGACGCAGCGGCCTATGTCCGGTACCTGCTGCGCGGCGACGCGATGATCGCGCCCGGTGCGCTGCTCGACACGATCGGTCAGCACTGGAGGACGCGATTCAACTTCGAGACCGGCGATCAATGGGACGGGCGCGCCAGCATTCCGGCGGGAACCGCGGTCGGTTTCTCCCGCGGCGGCAATGTCTTTCATGCCGCGATCGCGGTCGGCGGCAGCCGGATCCGGGCCGTGAACGGCGGCCGTCTGGGCAGCGGATGGATGTATGCGGTCGACCTCGCACGAGTGCTCGAGCAGGATGCGGCCGGCGGCTTCACGTACGATCGCGCGAACATCCGGGTCCACCTGTCGCGCCTGTAGGCGGCGCGGCGCCGGATGCCGCGCCGCTCGCGGTCTTTCAGCCGCCCGAAACGGGCAACGGCCGGGTTCCCGCCGTTCGGCGATTTCCGCATGGCGTCGCGCTGTCCATCGCTGCTATCCTCTCGACCGTGAATGACTCTGCATGGGTTCGCGGATGCGCAGGCTGCGTCGCGGCGAAGCGCGCGGGTGCGAGCCTGCGCGCGCGCTGGAGTAGCATGACTGAATATCCACGACGATCCATGACCTGTTTCGTGACTGATTTCCTTCCGTCCATGTCCACATGGTCAAGACAACGATGAGTGACGCACCCGATCCTGCCGCTGCCGGTGACGACGAATCGTCCGGCGGCGCTTCGTCCTATCTGGTGCCGGGGCTCGAGCGCGGGCTGCGGATCCTCGCCGAATTCTCGGCGCGCGAGCCCGTGCTCGGCGCGCCCGAGTTGTCGAAGCGCATCGGCATTCCGCGCACGACCACGTTCCGCCTGCTGCAGACGCTCGAGGCGCTCGGTTTTCTCGAACGCGTGAACGGCGACCGCCATTTCCGGCTCGGCGTCGGCGTGCTGCGGCTCGGCTTCGAATACCTGAACTCGCTCGAACTGACCGATCTCGGCGCGCCCGTGCTCGAACGGCTGCGCGATTCCACCGGCTTCTCGACGCACCTGCTGATCCGCGACCAGCGCGACGTGGTATTCGTCGCGAAGGCACAGAGCAATGCGTCGATGTTCGGTTCGGTGAAGGTGCACGTCGGCACGCGCCTGCCCGCGCATGCGACCGTGCACGGCCACGTGCTGATGGGCGACCTGACGCGCGACGCGCTGCGCCAGCTCTATCCGGAAAAGCGGCTCGAGCAGTTCACCGAGCGCACGCCGGGCACCGTCGACGAACTGTACGAGCGCGTGCGGCAGTACGCGCGGCTTGGCTATGCGGTCAGCGAGGCGGCGTTCGAAAGCGGCATCTCGGCCGTGACCGCGCCCGTGCGCGATCATTCGGGTTCGATCGTCGCGGCGATCACTGCGACGGTGCCGCGCTCGGAGATCGGCGAGGCCGGCGAGAAGGAGCGGCTCGTCGAAGCCGTGTGCGGTGCGGCGGTCGACCTGTCGCAGCGCCTGAACTATCGTCCGCTCGAAAGCGACCCGACGTTCGCGCATGCGCGCCACAAGGTCGCGATGTTCTGACGTACAGGTGGCGCGACGCGCCCGGCATCGCAAACGACAAGAGCGGCTCGCGGGCCGCTCTTGTCGTTTCAGGTGCGAACGCGCGAAACCGCTCAGAACGAGTGGTGGATCCCCGTGAGCACGATCACCTGGTTCGCGGTGCTCGATACGCCGGCCGTGAAGAACGCGGCCTTCGCGCCGCCCGAACCGTGTTCGTACAACACGTTCGCATAGAGTTGCGTGCGCTTCGACAGCGCGTAGATGTCGCCGAGCTCGACCTGCGTCCAGCGGCGGCCGGCCAGCGTCGTGGTCGCCGCGCCGCCCGCGATCGTGTTGAACGCGCTGCTGCGGTAGTTCACGCCTGCGTCATAGCTCTGGAACGTATCCGAAAAGCCGTTCGACTGCATCTTCGTGCGCGTGTAGAGGCCGTGCACGAGGAAGTCGCCGAACTGGTACGACGCGCCCGCGCCGATGTTCTCGACCTTGTTCGCGATATAGCCGTTCGCGGTGTTCTGCCCCTGGAATGACGCGATACCCGTCTGGCCGATCAGGATCGAGCGGTCGTGCTCGTTCGAGTAGACGGCCGACGCCTTGAACGGCCCGTTCGCATAGTTCAGCGCGACGCCGACCGACTTGCCGGTCGAGAAGTTCGTCGTGTTGCCGAGCGCGAGCGTCGCCGCGGCCGAGAAGCCCGCGTAGGTCGGCGAACGGTACTTCACCGAATTGTTGTACGGCACGTTGCCGGTTGCGGCGAGCCCGTCGATGTTGCCGGGGTGGAATGCGTACCAGCTCAGCGCCAGGTAGGCCGTGCTGAGCGGATCGAGATAGTCGAACGACAGCGGCGTCTGGCGGCCGAGCGTCAGCGTGCCGTAGCGCTCCGAGCTGAGGCCGACGAATGCCGCGCGGTTCCAGATCGTGTTCGCGGTCGCGAACTGGCCGTTGTTCGTATAGAAGCCGTTTTCGAGCTGGAAGATCGCCGACAGGCCGTCGCCGAGGTCTTCCTTGCCCTTCAGGCCCCACCGATCGGGCTGCGTGTTGCCCTGGATCATCGCCCACTTCGCATGACCGCCGACGTTGTTCACGTACGCGACGCCCGCATCCAGGCTGCCGTACAGCACCACGCTGCTCTGCGCCCACGCGCCCGACGTGGCGCCCATCCCGATGACTGCTGCTGCTACCACCGCATGCTTGACCATTTGATCTCCTGACTCTCCAACCTGATGAAAACGTGTCGTGGCGGCATGCGCGGGGACGGCCGGCCGTCACGCGTGTTCCACCGCCGGATGGGCATTTCTCGTGTTCCATATAAGGAACGACGTGCCTCTGATGGAATGGAGTATAGGGGCGTCAGGCGCGTGATCAAAAATAAATTTTTCGGGACGGATGGGTTCCCGGACGGTGCGCGGCATCACTGCGCGGAGCCCGCAAAAAGGGCATAACTACCTGCCAAAAAACAAAAAATCACATTTGATGGGGTAGGCGGGGTCAATGGTCGACCTGGTGGTCGGTGTTTTCCCTAGGGCACGCAGCTTTTTGTTTTACTCGTGGAAAGTCACTTCTATAATCACCATCCATAAACTGTTGTTCCTAATATGGAACAAAACGAGAGGCAAACCGAGAGTCGATCAGAAGGAAGGGTGTGAGATGTCTGAACAATGGATTTGCGCCGGACACGCCGGCGCGCTGTCGGAAGACACGCCGATCGAGTTCAAGCGGACCGACGGCGTCGAAATCGGGATCTACCGCGTCGGCGACGACGTGTATGCGCTCGAGAACGTGTGCCCGCATGCGTACGCGCTGCTGACGCAGGGGTTCGTCGACGAAGGCACGGTCGAATGCCCGCTGCACGAGGCCGTGTTCGACATCAGGACGGGCGAATGCCTGAAGGGTCCGGGCGGACGCGCGCTGAAGCAGTACGCGGTGCGCCTCGCCGGCGAGGAAATCCAGATCAAGGTGGAATGACATGAAAGAAGCGACCGTCAACTTCAATCCCTTCCTGAAGCCGTGGGTGGCGCCGCAGCCGAACAACGTCGCCGGCAAGGGGCAGATCGAGATCCCCGGCCAGGTCGAGAACCGGATCTGGCAGAACCGCAAGGCCGAGCCGACCCAGTACGAGAACGATCTCGGCGATGCGCTCGAACGCGTGTTCGAAGCCGGTGCGACCGAACTGGACGACGTCGTCGCGGGCCTGAACCGCATCGGCTTCCGCGCACCGGACGGCACGCCGTGGACGCCCGAGCGCTTCCGCGCCGAAATGGCCGCGCTCGCGGAATGACCCCGCCGAGCGCGCGATCCGCCGACCCGACGACAACCGCATCCGGAGCACACTGATGACGTCCCCCGTACAACACGCTTCCCAACACGACCCGGTCCGTGACTATCTCGACCGCGGCATCAAGAACTACTGGTATCCCGTCGCGCCGAGCTGGCAGGTGTCGAACGCACCCGTCGGCCTCACGCGCCTGTCCGAGCAGATCGTGCTGTGGCGCGATCACGACGGCAAGGTCCACGCACTCGAGGATCGCTGCCCGCACCGCGGCGCGCGGCTGTCGCTCGGCTGGAACCTCGGCGGCAGCATCGCGTGCTGGTATCACGGCATCGAAGTCGACGGCGGCGGCACGGTCAACCGTGTGCCGGCCGTGTCGAACTGTCCGCTCGAAGGCACGAAGTGCGTGAAGTCCTATCCGGTCGAAGAGAAGGCCGGCGCGATCTTCCTGTGGTTCGGCGACGAAGCGCACGGCGAGCCGGCGCCGCTGAACCTGCCCGAGGAACTGGTCGCCGACGAATATGGCCACTTCCTGTGCGTGTCGAACTGGAAGTGCAATTACCAGTACGCGATCGACAACGTGATGGACCCGATGCACGGCGCGTACCTGCATGCGACGTCGCACTCGATGGCCGAAGGCGACAAGCAGGCCGACATGCGCGTGCGCAAGACGGAAACGGGCCTGATGTTCGAGAAGATCGGCCAGCGCGACGTGAACTTCGACTGGGTCGAACTCGGCGAAACCGGCTGCTTGTGGATGCGCCTCGCGATTCCGTACAAGCAGAAGTTCGGCCCGGGCGGCAACTTCGGGATCATCGGCTTCGCGACGCCGGTCGACGGCGACAACTGCCAGGTCTACTTCTGGCGCACGCGCAAGGTCAGCGGCTGGCAGCGCGACGTGTGGCGTTTCATGTACCGCAACCGCCTCGAAGGGCTGCACTGGGACGTGCTCGAGCAGGACCGCTATGTCCTCGAAAGCCTCGCGCCGCAGGCGCGCGATCACGAATACCTGTACCAGCACGACGTCGGCATCACGCGGGTGCGCCGGATGCTGCGCCAGCGTGCGCAGGAACACTTGTCCGCGCTCGACGCGCATCGCGCGGCGCAAGCCGCATCGGAGCCCGCGAATGGCTGAGCTCGCACCGGTCGTGCCGCTCGCGGGGCGCCGCGTGCTCGTCACCGGCGGCGCGCGAGGTCTCGGCGCGGCGTTCGTGAAGGCGCTCGTCACCGCGGGCGCGCAGGTCGCATTCGGCGACGTGCTGGCTGACGACGGCCGTGCGCTGGCCGCGCAACTGTCGGAAGCCGGCCATGTTGCGCATTTCTTCGCGCTCGACCTGGCCGATCCGGCGAGCGTCGACGCATTCGTCGCGCAGGGCGCGGCCGCGCTCGGCGGCATCGACGCGCTGATCAACAACGCGGCGATCACGAACTCGGGCGGCAAGCTGTCGACGGAGCTCGACGTCGCGACGTGGGACGCCGTGATGAACGTGAACGTGCGCGGTGTGTGGCTCGTCAGCAATGCGGCGCTGCCGCACCTCGCGAAGTCGGGCCGCGGCGCGATCGTGAACCTCGCATCGGACACCGCGCTGTGGGGCGCGCCGAAGCTGCTCGCGTACGTCGCGAGCAAGGGCGCGGTGATCGCGATGACGCATGCGCAGGCGCGCGAGTTCGGCGCGCACGGCGTGACGGTCAACGCGATCGCGCCGGGGCTGACCGAAGTCGAGGCGACGGCCTACGTGCCGGCCGAGCGCCACGCGTTCTACCTGCAGGGCCGCGCGCTGACGCGTGCGCAGGTGCCCGACGACGTGACGGGCCCCGTGCTGTTCCTGCTGTCGGACGGCGCGCGCTTCGTGACGGGCCAACTGCTGCCGGTGAACGGCGGCTTCGTGATGAATTGATGTTTTCACCCTTGATGAAGGAGTTGACGATGGCGGACGCCGATCTCGAACGCAAGTCGTGGGACCAGCCGGAAGGCGCAAGCTTCAACGACTGGATGGAAGGGCGCGTCGCGCGCTACGCGACGCGGCGCTACGACTGGGACGCACTGAAGTTCCAGGCCGACTACGACCCGAAGTACCGCCGTGCGCAGATGCGCTATGTCGGCACCGGCGGCACGGGCGTCGCGAAGGACGTCAACACGGTGCCGGCCGGCAACTTCACGTTCTCGACGATGGTCATCCCGGCCGGCAACATCGGCCCGAGTCACATCCATATCGACGTGGAAGAAATCTTCTTCGTTCTGCGCGGCAAGATGAAGGTGATCTGCGAGCGCGACGGCGAGACGTGGGAAGCGATCCTCGGCGAGCGCGACCTGATCTCGGTGCCGCCGGGCGTGTATCGCACGGAAATCAACATCGGCGAGGAAGACGCGCTGATGTGCGTGATGCTCGGTTCGCCGAAGCCGATCACGCCGACGTATCCGCCCGATTCGCCGCTCGCGAAGATCAAGCGTTGATACGGAGCCGGTGAAGCAATGAGTGTCATCGACAAACGTGAACGCGACCGCACCGCGGCATTCGCAACGCTGCTCGGACAGTTTCCCGAGCAGCGTTGCGCGGCCGGCGCGGCAGGCACGATCGGTTATCGCGAGGCCGGCGCGCAGCATGCGGGCCGCGCGCTGCCCGTCGTGCTGCTGCACGGGATCGGCTCGGGCGCCGCATCGTGGGTGCGCCAGCTCGACGCGCTCGGCGCATCGCGGCGCGTGCTCGCGTGGGATGCGCCCGGTTATGGCGTGTCGACGCCCGTGCACGGTGCGTCGCCGGCTGCCGCCGATTACGCGGCATCGCTGAACGCGTGGCTCGAGGCACTCGGCATCGAACGCTGCGTGCTGGTCGGGCATTCGCTCGGCGCGATCGTCGCGGGCGGTCTCGCCCGCGTGATGCCCGGCCGGATCGCCGGCTTGCTGCTGGTGTCGCCTGCCGGCGGCTACGGCAGCGCGCCCGCCGAAACGCGCGAGTCGCGCCGCGACGCGCGGCTCGCGATGCTCGCGGAACTCGGTCCGGCCGGGCTCGCCGAGCAGCGCAGCGGCAACATGCTGTCCGGTTTCGCGAGCGAGGATGCGCGTGCGTGGGTGCGCTGGAACATGGCGCGCATCGTGCCGGCAGGTTACGCGCAGGCCACGCATCTGCTCGCGAATGCCGATCTCGCGGCCGATCTCGCCGGTTTTCGCGGCCGCACGGCCGTGGCCGTCGGCGCGAACGACGCGATCACGCCGCCCGCCGCATGCGAGCGGATCGCCGCGGCCGCGCACGTTGGGCTGCAGGTTATTCCGCAAGCCGGTCATGCCGGGTACGTGGAAGCGCCGGCCGTTTATTCCGCACTGATCGACACGTTCTGTCGTCAGTGTGATACGCAGTGGGGTCTGGCATGAGCGAACCGCTGCAACAAGAACCCGAAAACGGCAAGGCCGAGGCCAGCTACGTGGTGCCGGGCCTCGAACGCGGGCTGCGGATTCTCGCCGAATTCTCGCCGCGCGAGCCCGTGCTCGGCGCGCCCGAGTTGTCGAAGCGGCTCGGCATTCCGCGCACGACGGTGTTCCGTCTGCTGCAGACGCTCGAATCGCTCGGCTTTCTCGAGCGTGCGGACAAGGATCGCAACTACAAGCTCGGCATCGCCGTGCTGCGGCTCGGCTTCGAATACCTGAGCTCGCTGGAGCTGACCGATCTCGGCCTGCCGGTGATCGAGAGCCTGCGCGACGCGACCGGCTTCACGACGCACATCGTGATCCGCGACGGCCGCGACGTCGTGTTCGTCGCGAAGGCGCAGAGCCAGTCGCCGGTGTTCAGCTCGATCCGCGTGAACGTCGGCACGCGCTTGCCCGCGCATGCGACGACGCACGGCCACGTGCTGATGGGCGACCTGTCGCTGAAGGCGCTGCGCTCGCTGTATCCGGAAGGCACGCTGAACCGGATGACGAGCGCGACGCCGGAGACGGTCGATGCGTTGTACGAAGTGATCCGCGAGGATGTGCTGCGCGGCTATGGCGTCAGCAATTCGTCGTTCGAACGCGGCATCTCGGTGGTCACGGCACCGGTGCGAAACGAGACGCAGAAGATCGTCGCGTGCATCACGGTGACGGTGCCGCGGCCGGAGATCGACGCGGCGCTGATCGCGGACGGGTTGATCGACAAGGTGCAGCGCGCGGCGGCGGAACTGTCGCGGCGGCTCAATTACCGCTCGGATGACGAGCACACGTTTATGAAGGCGTTAGGACTCCGATGATTGAGATCGATCTGACCGGGCAGGTTGCGGTGGTGACGGGCGGTTCGTCCGGCATCGGCCTCGCGACGGCCGAACGATTCCTGCAGGCCGGCGCATCGGTCGCGATTTGCGGCCGCGACAGCGACCGCCTCGCACGCGCCGAAGCGATGCTTCGCGACAAATACGCGGGCGCGCAACTGCTCGCCGAGCGCTGCAACGTGCTCGACGAAGCCGACGTGGCCGCGTTCGCACAAGCGGTGTCCGCGCGCTTCGGCGGTACCGACATGCTGGTCAACAACGCAGGCCAGGGCCGCGTGTCGACCTTCGCCGATACGACCGACGACGCGTGGCGCGACGAGCTCGAACTGAAGTACTTCAGCATCATCCGCCCGACGCGCGCGTTCCTGCCGCTGCTGCGCGACGCGCAGGCGCCGACGATCACCTGCGTGAATTCGCTGCTCGCGCTGCAGCCCGAGCCGCACATGGTCGCGACGTCGTCGGCGCGCGCGGGCGTGCTGAGCCTCGTGAAGTCGCTCGCGACCGAACTGGCGCCGCAGCGCATCCGCGTGAACTCGATCCTGATCGGCATCGTCGAGTCCGGCCAGTGGCGCCGCCGCTACGAAGCGCAGGCGCAAGCCGGCGAAAGCTGGGAAGACTGGACGGGTGCGCTCGCGCGCAAGAAGAACATTCCGCTGAACCGCTTCGGCAAGCCCGACGAGGCCGCCTGGGCACTTTTTTATCTCGCAACGCATCTGTCGTCCTACACGACGGGCAGCCATATCGACGTTTCTGGAGGCTTTGCACGCCATGTCTGAAAAAACCACGGTTGGCGAGCTGATTGCCGCCTTTCTCGAGCAGTGCGGCGTGAAAACCGCATTTGGTGTCATCTCGATCCACAACATGCCGATCCTCGACGCGATCAACTCGCGCGGCAACATCCGGTATGTCGGCGCGCGCGGCGAAGCCGGCGCGGTGAACATGGCCGACGGCCTGGCCCGCGTGTCGGGCGGCCTCGGCGTCGCGTTCACGAGCACGGGCACGGCGGCGGGCAACGCGGCCGGCGCGATGGTCGAGGCACTGACGGCCGGCACCGCGATGCTGCACATTACGGGGCAGATCGAGACACCGTACCTCGACCAGGATCTCGCCTATATCCATGAAGCGCCCGATCAATTGACGATGCTGGACGCGATCTCGAAGGCCGCGTTCCGCGTGCGCACGGTCGAGACCGTGCTGCCGACGATCCGCGAAGCCGTGCGCATCGCGCAGACCGCGCCGACGGGCCCCGTGTCGGTCGAGATTCCGATCGACATCCAGGCCGCCGAAATCGAATGGCCGGAAGACCTCGCGCCGGCACACGTCGCGGTGCGCGAGCACGACGCCGCACGCGTCGCGAAGCTCGCCGAGGCACTCGCGGCCAAGCGCCGTCCGCTGCTGTGGCTCGGCGGCGGCGCGCGCCACGCCCGCGACGAAGTCGAGCGCCTCGTGAAGCTCGGCTTCGGCGTCGTGACGAGCGTGCAGGGCCGCGGCGTGCTGCCCGAGGATCATCCGGCGACGCTCGGCGCGTTCAACGTGCATGCGTCCGTCGAAGCGTTCTACAAGACCTGCGACGCACTCGTCGTGGTCGGCTCGCGCCTGCGCGGCAACGAGACGCTGAAGTACAAGCTCGCGCTGCCGCAGCCGCTGTTCCGCGTCGATGCCGACGCGCTCGCCGACAACCGCGGCTATCGCAACGAGCTGTTCGTGCACGGCGATTCGAAGCGCGTGCTGGCTGAACTGGCCGACCGCCTCGAAGGCCGCCTGTCGGTCGATCCGCAGTTCGCATCCGATCTCGCGGCGGCCCGCGAGCAGGCGGTTGCCGATGTGGCGAAGGGCCTGGGGCCCTACAAGCAGCTCGTCGATACGCTGCAGGGCGCCGTCGGCCGCGACTACAACTGGGTGCGCGACGTGACGATCTCGAACAGCACGTGGGGCAACCGCCTGCTGAAGATCTTCGAACCGTGCGCGGGCGTGCATGCGCTCGGCGGCGGCATCGGCCAGGGGATTCAGATGGGCATCGGCGCGGCGCTGGCGGGTGCCGCCGCGAAGACGGTCTGCCTCGTCGGCGACGGCGGCCTGATGGTCAACGTCGGTGAGCTGGTGACGGCCGTGCAGGAAAACGCGAACGTGATGATCGTGCTGATGAACGATCAGTGCTACGGCGTGATCCGCAACATCCAGGACGCGCACTACGGTGGCCGCCGCTGCTTCGTGCAATTGCACCAGCCCGATTTCGCGCAGTTCTGCGCGAGCTTCGGCCTCACGCATTACCGAATCACGTCGCTCGACCAGGCCGAAGCGATCGTGCGCGAAGGGATGGCAAAGGAAGGGCCGGTGATGGTCGAAGTCGACATGCTGTCGGTCGGCTCGTTCGCATCGCAGTTCGCAGGCCCGCCGGTGAAGAAGGAAGCACCGGCGGAGCGCCAGTATGCGTAACGATCACGCACGCGGGCACGCACCCGTCGACGTCGCGATGATCGGCTTCGGCGCGATCGGCGCGGCCGTGTATCACGCGGTCGAGCACGATGCGGCGCTGCGCATCGCGCACGTGATCGTGCCCGACCACCAGCGCGCCGCGGTGCAGGGCGTGCTGGGCGGCGCGGTGGAGGTCGTGTCGTCGGTCGACGCACTGGCCCGCCGCCCCGGGTTCGCGCTCGAATGCGCGGGCCACAGTGCGCTCGTCGATCACGTCGTGCCGCTCTTGAAGGCCGGCACCGACTGCGCGGTCGCATCGATCGGCGCGCTGTCCGATCTCGCGCTGCTCGACGTGCTGTCTCGGGCCGCCGACGAAGGCGACGCGACGCTGACGCTGCTGTCCGGCGCGATCGGCGGCATCGACGCGCTGGCTTCCGCGAAGCAGGGCGGTCTCGACGAAGTGCTGTACGTCGGCCGCAAGCCGCCGCTCGGCTGGCTCGGCACGCCGGCCGAGGAATTGTGCGACCTGCGCGCGATGACCGAAGAAAAGGTGATCTTCGAAGGCACCGCGCGCGACGCCGCGCGGCTGTATCCGAAGAACGCGAACGTCGCGGCGACCGTCGCGCTCGCGGGCCTCGGCCTCGATGCGACGCGCGTGCGCCTGATCGCCGATCCGGCCGTCGCGCGCAACGTGCACCGCATCACCGCGTGCGGCGCATTCGGCGAGATGTCGCTGGAAATGAGCGGCAAGCCGCTGCCCGACAACCCGAAGACGTCCGCGCTGACGGCGTTCAGTGCGATCCGCGCGCTGCGCAACCGCGTGGCCCGCTGCGTGATCTGAGCGGCGCTTCGAGAGATTCGGACTATTGAACGTCCGTCCGCGCCACGGCGAGGGCGGGTGCGCAGAGACAGATTTGTGGAACTTGTGACATGACATCTTTCGATACGAGCCTGGTACCCGACGGCAACATCCTGGTCGGCGGCGAGTGGCGGCGCGGCCGCGGCGCGCCCTATGCCAGCATCTATCCGGCCGACCAGTCGGTGAACATGGAAGTGTCGACGGCGAACGCCGAAGACGCGGCCGAAGCCGTCGAAGCCGCCGACGCCGCATGGCGCCGCGCCGACTGGGCCGGGCTGAAGCCGCATCAGCGCGCGCAGGTGCTGTACCGCATCGCGGATCTGATCATGCAGCGCCACGAGGCGCTCGCGAACCTGCAGCGTCGCGACAACGGCAAGCCGATCGGCGAGACGCGCGTGCTGGTGGCCAGCGCGGCGAACACGTTCCGCTATTTCGCGGCCTGCCTCGAAACGCTCGACGAAGAGCTGACGCCGTCGCGCGGCGACTACCTGACGATGAGCGTGTACGAGCCGATCGGCGTGATCGCGGCGATCACGCCGTGGAACTCGCCGATCGCATCCGACGCGCAGAAGCTCGCGCCGGCACTCGCAGGCGGCAACGCGGTGGTGCTGAAGCCCGCCGAAGTCACGCCGCTCGTGTCGCTTGCGCTCGCGCGCATCTGCGAGGAAGCCGGCGTACCGAAGGGCGTGCTGAGCGTGCTGCCGGGCAAGGGCTCGGTGATCGGCGACGTGCTCGTGCGCCATCCGCTGGTGAAGAAGGTGTCGTTCACGGGCGGTACCGAAGTGGGCCGCGGCATCGCGCGCATCGCGGCCGAGAAGCTGATGCCCGTGTCGCTCGAACTCGGCGGCAAGTCGCCGACGATCGTGTGCGACGACGCCGATCTCGATCATGCGGTCAACGGCGTGCTGTACGGCATTTTCAGCTCGTCGGGCGAAGCGTGCATCGCGGGTTCGCGGCTGTTCGTGCAGCGCACGGTGTACGACGAATTCATGAAGCGCCTGGTTGCGGGCGCACGCAAGCTGCGCGTGGGCGACCCGACGCGGCCCGATACGCAGATGGGGCCGCTGATCACCGCGAAGCATCGCGAATCGGTGGAGCGCTACGTCGCGCTCGGCCTGGAAGAAGGCGGCCGCCTGCTGTGCGGCGGCGAGCGGCCGTCGGGCGACGGGCGCGAGCACGGCTTCTTCTACCAGCCGACGATACTCGAAGGCTTGCCGAACAGCGCGCGCATCTGCCAGGAAGAAATCTTCGGGCCCGTGCTCGTCGCGATGCCGTTCGACGATGAAGCGTCGCTGATCGCGCAGGCGAACGACAGCGTGTTCGGTCTTGCCGCCGGCATCTGGACGCGCGACTACAAGCGCGCGTGGCGCATCGCGCGCGCGCTGGAGACGGGCACCGTATGGATCAACACGTACAAGCTGTTCTCGATCTCCACGCCGTTCTCCGGCTGGAAGGAGAGCGGGATGGGGCGCGAGAAGGGGCGTCTCGGCATCCGCGAGTACATGCAGCAGAAGAGCCTCTACTGGGGTTTGAACGACGCGCCGCTGCCGTGGGCGAACTGAGCGAAGGGGAATGACGCAATGAGCATTTTGGGAATCGAGCAGATCACGTACGGCGTCGACGATCTCGCGACCTGCCGGCGCTTTTTCGCCGACTGGGGGCTGAAGGAAGTCGCGCACGACGATACGCGCGCGCGCTTCGAAACGATGAACGGCTGCACCGTGCTGGCCGTCAACGCCGACGATCCGGCGCTGCCGCCCGCGTTCGAAGCGGGTCCGACGCTGCGCGAGGTCACGTGGGGCGTCGCGACGCAGCAGGAACTCGACGCGCTGCGCACGAAGCTCGCCGGCCAGCCAGGTTATTACTCGCACGACGATGCGGTCGGCTGTATCGACCCGAACGGAATGGCGATCCGCGTCGAAGTCACGCGCAAGCGCGAACTCGACATCACGGGCTCGCCGTCGAACGTGTGGGGCCAGACGCTGCGTGTCGACCAGCCGAGCCCGATCTATGCACGCGCGGAGCCGGTCGAGGTCGGGCATGTCGTGTTCTTCACGAACTGCCTCGACGAACAGGAAAAGTTCTATCACGAACTGCTCGGCTTCGAGACGTCCGATCGCTACCCGGGCCGCGGCGCGTTCATGCGCTGCGCGCCGCACGGCGGCCATCACGACCTGTTCCTGCTCGCGCTACCGAACGGAAAGCGTGGCCTGAACCACGTCGCATTCACCGTGCGCGACATCCACGAAGTGTTCGGCGGCGGCATGCATATCGACCGCTGCGGCTGGGAAACGCAACTCGGCCCGGGCCGTCACCCGGTGTCGTCTGCGTACTTCTGGTACTTCCAGAATCCGGCCGGCGCGCTGATCGAGTACTACGCGGACGAGGACGTGCTGACGCCCGAATGGCAGCCGCGCGAATTCGAGCCGGGCCCGACCGTGTTCGCCGAGTGGGCCGTCGACGGCGGCCTCGACGGCAACACGCGCCGGCAGAAAAACGCGAAGGCGCCGGAAGGCAAGTTCATGACGGAGCGCAAATCATGACCGAAGCGAACACGCAGGCGCAGCCCGCGCCCGGCACGGTCGTCGTGATCGGCGGCGGCCAGGCCGCCGGCTGGGTGCTGAAGACGTTGCGCGCGGAAGGTTACACGGGCCGCCTCGTGATGATCGCGGACGAGCCGCACCTGCCGTACGAGCGTCCGCCGCTGTCGAAGGCCGTGCTGGCCGGCGACGCCGATATCGAAACCGTACGCGTCGTGCGCCCGGATGAATTCGACGCGCTCGATATCGAAGCATGGCAGCCGGAACGCGCGGCGTCGATCGACCGCGCGCGCCGCGTGGTGACGAGCGCCAGCGGCCGCGAGATCGAATACGACCGGCTCGTGATCGCGACCGGCGGCACGTCGCGCCGCCTGCCGGACGCAATCGTGAGGACGCCGAACCTGCACTACTTGCGCACCCTCGACGAAGCGGCAGCGCTTGGCGAGAAGCTGCGCGCGAGCCAACGCGTGCTCGTGATCGGCGGCGGCTGGATCGGCCTCGAAGTCGCGGCGACCGCGCGCAAGCTCGGCGTCGGGGCGGTCGTGGTCGAAGGCGCGCCGCGCCTGTGCGGCCGCTCGGTGCCGCAGATCGTGTCGGATTTCCTGCTCGACCTGCATCGCGCGAACGGCGTCGACGTGCGTCTCGGCGCGGCGCTCGCGTCGCTCGATGCGCAGCCCGGCGACGCATCGAAGGTGCGCGCGACGCTCGCCGACGGCACGACGATCGACGCCGATTTCGCGGTGGCCGGCATTGGCCTCGCGCTGAATGCATCGCTCGCGAGCGATGCGGGGCTGGCCGTCGACGACGGCATCGTCGTCGACGAATTCGGTGCGACGAGCGACCCGGCGATCTTCGCGTGCGGCGATGTCGCGAACCATCACAACGGCTGGCTGAAACGGCGCGTGCGGCTCGAATCGTGGGCCAACGCGCAGAACCAGGCGATCGCGGCCGCGAAAGCCGTGCTCGGCGTGCGCGCGCCGTACGCGGAGATTCCGTGGTTCTGGTCCGATCAGTACGACGTGAACCTGCAGATCCTCGGCGATCTGCCGGCCGATGCGCAGCTCGTCGTGCGCGGCGATCTCGCCGCGCGCCGCGCGACGCTGTTTTTCCTTGGCGACGGGCATGTGAGAGGTGTCATCGCCGTGAACAACGCACGCGAGCTGAAGCTCGCGCGCAAGTGGATGAACCAGGGCCGGGCAGTGGATACGGAAGCCCTGGCGGACACGACCAAAGCGCTTGCCTGACCGGCAAACCAGGAGACACTCCGCATGAGCACTTTCGACAACGTCGTGGCCGGACGCGCCACGATGGAAGCTGCCGCCTCCACGCCCGGCGCGATCATCGCGCGGCTCGAGCGGCTTCCCGGCAACGCGATGCAGATCCGCGCACGCGTGCTGATCGGCACCGCGACGTTCTTCGACGGCTTCGACGTGATCACGATCGCGGCGACGCTGCCGCTGCTGATTCACAAATGGGGGCTGTCGCCGACGCAGATCGGCATGCTGATCGCATCCGGCGCGATCGGTCAGCTGATCGGCGCCTTCCTGTTTCCCGCGCTGGCCGAGAAGCACGGCCGTGTGAAGGCGATCGCATGGAGCTCGGCCGTGATCGGCATCACGAGCATCGCATGCGGTTTCGCGCCGACTTTCGAGGTGTTCGTGCTGCTGCGGATCCTGCAGGGGCTCGGGCTCGGCGGCGAGCTGCCGGTTGCCGCGACGTACATCAACGAGATCACACGCGCGCATGGCCGCGGCCGTTTCGTGCTGCTGTACGAGATCGTGTTCCCGATCGGCCTGCTCGTGTCGATGGCGCTCGGTGCGTGGCTCGTGCCGCGGTTCGGCTGGGAAATCATGTACTTCGTCGGCGGGCTGCCGCTGGTCCTGTCGCTCGTGCTCACGCGCCTCGTGCCGGAATCGCCGCGCTGGCTCGCGTCGCGCGGGCGGCTCGCGGAAGCCGGGCGCGCGGTCGGCGTGTTCGAAGCGTCGGTGCGCGGCGAGTTGCCGCCGGTCACGCAGGCGGCCGCGTTCGACGAGATGGTGCGCCAGCATCCGAAGCGCAGGATGAGCGACCTGTTCAGCGCCGCGTATCGCAAGCGCACGCTCGCGGTGGCGACGTTGTGGGCGACCTGCGGCTTCATCCAGTACGGACTGTCGACGTGGCTGCCGACGATCTACAAGAACTTCTATCACGCGCCGCTGCAACTCGCGCTGAACCTCGCAGTGATCGGTTCGGTGATGGGCGTGCTCGGGTCGCTGGCGTCGGCGCTGCTTGTCGACAAGCTCGGCCGCAAGCCGGTGATCGTGTGGTCGTTCGTGCTGTGCGCGCTGTCGCTGGCGCTCGCGGGCATCTATCACGCATCGTCGGTGTATGTCGTTGCGGTCTTCTGCTCGCTGTCGCTCGGGTTGATGGCGTCGGGGTTCATTACCGCATACGTGTACACGCCGGAACAGTATCCGACGAGCATCCGCGCGTCGGGCTGCGGGCTCGGCAGCGCGTGGCTGAAGATCGCGTCGTTCGTCGCGCCGATGGTCGTGCCGCACGCGATCATCGGCGGGAACCTCGCCCCGGCGTTCTACCTGATCGGCGTCGTGCCGCTGATCGCCGCGGTGACCGTGCATTTCGTCGGGATCGAGACGAAGGGGAAGGTGCTCGAGGCGCTTGAGGCATAAGCGCGGCCGGTAGCGGCGGATGAGGTGAAAAGAAAGGCCTGGGCGATGTCCGGGCCTTTTTGCTTTCTGCGGCGGGCTTGTTCTAATCCGCCGTCCATTTTGACTGGCGGATATCGCGCGATATGCGATACGCGTTGCGCCGGGTGCTCACGGTTTCGCGAGCCAGCCCTCGACCATTTCTTTCCCGCGCAGCATCGCGACCCACCGGTCGGGCAACGTCTGTTCGCCATACAGCGCACCGGCGAGGCTGCCAGCGATCGCCGCCGTCGTATCCGTGTCGTTGCCGAGCGCGATCGCACGCTTCACGCAGTCTTCGTAGCTACCCGTCGACAGCAGGCAATGGATCGACGACCAGAAGCTGTCGACCACGTAGCCGGACCCTTGCGGCGCATCGAAGCGGCCGTCGAGCACGACCTTCAGCTCGATTTCGTCGTTCGTGCCTTCGTAGCGCGCCAGCAGTTCGTCTTCGGCCGCGCGCACCGCATCGGGCGCCGGCTGGCCCTCGACGATGCCCAGCGCCGTCAGGCCATAGAGTGCACAGCAAAGCTGCGAGCGCACGTGGCCGTGCGTGACGACGCTCTGCTTGCGTGCGAGCCGGATCGCTTCATCGTGCGACGCGGCGACCATGACCACGGGAAAGCAGCGCATCAGCGAGCCGTTGCCGTTGTCGCGCTCGTCGCCGGGGCCGGCCGCCGCCGGAGCCGCGCCGGCCGCCAGCGCATGGAAGGCACGCTGCGTCTGCAGGCCGACGTCGAACACGCGGCCATCCGGCGTGAATGCGCCGCGATGAAACCAGTCCTGCAGGTTGTCGGCGAACGTGTCGAGATTCAGGTCGCGGTCGTGCCACAGCGCGTCGAGCAGCGCGAGCGCCTGCGCGCCGTCGTCGCTCCAGGTGCCGGGCGGCACGCCGTCGTGCGCGCGTTCGAAGCCGTGCGGCGGCGTCATATCGATCGCGACGGCAGGCGGGATCGATGCGGCGTCGTGGAATTCGTAGGGAACGCCCAGCGCGTCGCCGATCAGCAGGCCAAGCAGGCCGCCGCGCAGGCGGGATTGTCGGTTCGGAATGGTGGTCATCGGACAGTGTTCGGGGTGGCGGCTCGCGTCGCGGAATACCGTGCAGACTAGACCAATCGCATCGGCGTGCCTAGCCGATGCGCTGTCGCCGGTACGAGAGAAGCGGTCGCGGCGGGCGCGCCGGATGCGCAGTTCGCAAGCGAGCGCGTTAGCGGGTAAGGCCTGCGTGTCGTAGCGAGGCGGGGGCAGTGTTCGTCAGGGCCGGTGGCTTGCCGGATTCCGCGCCCGAACGTACCCTTGGCCGAATCCACGGTCCGCCAACAGGATATCGACCATGCAAGCCCATCCACTGCGCCTATCCCCCGGCGACGATCTGCGCGCGTCGATCGAGCACGCATTGCGTCAGCATGCATCGCACGCGGCATTCGTGATCCAGGGGATCGGCAGCCTGAGCGTCGCGCAGTTGCGCTTTGCCGGTGTCGATCTGCCGACCGAACTGCGCGGCGACCTCGAAATCCTGACGCTGGCGGGCTCGGTGTCGTCGGACGGCGCGCACCTGCACATGTCCGTTTCCGATGCGCTCGGCCGAGTGTCGGGCGGCCATGTGGCGAGCGGTTGCGTGGTGCGTACGACCGCCGAGATCCTGCTCGTGATGCTTCCCGAGCATCGTTTCTCTCGCGAACCCGATGCGGGTACCGGCTTCAACGAGCTGGTGATCCGTCGCGAGCCGGGGGAGCGTCGCCGGAGCCGTATGAAAAAATGGCGCCGCGAGCATGCAGCCTGCGGCGCCATTGCGTGTCGCTGCGACGGGAAAGACCCGCCGCAGCCCGACAGCGTGCTTACATCTGCACGGTATCGGCCACTTCCTTGAAGTCTTCGATCTGGTCGAAGTTCATGTACTTGTAGATCTTGTCGCCGTTGGCGCTGAGCACACCCATGTCGGCCATGTACTCGTCCTTGGTCGGGATCTTGCCCAGGCGCGAGCAGATCGCCGCCAGTTCCGCCGACCCGAGGTACACGTTCGTGTTCTTGCCCAAGCGGTTCGGGAAGTTGCGGGTCGACGTCGACATGACCGTCGCGCCTTCGCGCACCTGTGCCTGGTTGCCCATGCACAGCGAGCAGCCCGGCATTTCGGTACGCGCACCGGCCGTGCCGAACACGCCGTAGTGACCTTCTTCCGTCAGCTGCTTCTGGTCCATCTTGGTCGGCGGCGCGACCCACAGCTTGACCGGGATGTCGCGCTTGCCTTCGAGCAGCTTCGACGCCGCACGGAAGTGGCCGATGTTGGTCATGCACGAGCCGATGAACACTTCGTCGATCTTCGCGCCAGCGACGTCGGACAGCGTCTTCACGTCGTCCGGGTCGTTCGGGCATGCGACGATCGGCTCATGGATGTCGGCGAGATCGATCTCGATGACGGCCGCGTAGTCGGCGTCGGCATCCGGCGACAGCAGTTGCGGGTCGGCCAGCCACTGCTCCATTGCCGCGATACGGCGCTGCAGGCTGCGCGGATCCTGGTAGCCCTGCGCGATCATCCACTTCAGCAGCGTGACGTTGCTGTTCAGGTATTCGATGATCGGTTCCTTGTTCAGGTGGACCGTGCAACCGGCGGCCGAACGCTCGGCGGACGCATCCGACAGTTCGAACGCTTGCTCGACCTTCAGGTCGGGCAGGCCTTCGATTTCGAGGATGCGGCCCGAGAAGATGTTCTTCTTGCCTTGCTTGGCGACCGTCAGCATGCCTTGCTTGATCGCGTACAGCGGAATCGCGTTGACGAGGTCGCGCAGCGTGACGCCCGGCTGCATCTTGCCCTTGAAGCGGACCAGCACCGATTCCGGCATGTCCAGCGGCATCGTGCCGGTGGCGGCCGCGAATGCGACCAGGCCCGAGCCTGCCGGGAAGCTGATGCCGATCGGGAAGCGCGTGTGCGAATCGCCGCCGGTGCCGACGGTGTCGGGCAGCAGCATGCGGTTCAGCCACGAGTGGATCACGCCGTCGCCCGGGCGCAGCGCGATGCCGCCGCGCGTGCTGATGAAGTTCGGCAGCGTCTGGTGCGTCTTCACGTCGACCGGCTTCGGATAAGCGGCGGTGTGGCAGAACGACTGCATCACGAGGTCGGCCGAGAAGCCGAGGCACGCGAGATCCTTCAGTTCGTCGCGGGTCATCGGGCCCGTGGTGTCCTGCGAGCCGACCGAGGTCATCTTCGGTTCGCAGTACGTGCCCGGGCGAACGCCCTGGCCTTCCGGCAGACCGCATGCGCGGCCGACCATCTTCTGCGCGAGCGAGAAACCCTTGCCGCTGTCGGCCGGCTGGTGCGGCAGGCGGAACAGCGTCGACGGCGCGAGGCCCAGCGCTTCGCGTGCCTTCGCGGTCAGGCCGCGGCCGATGATCAGCGGAATGCGGCCGCCGGCGCGCACTTCGTCGAACAGCACGTCGGACTTGACCTGGAATTCGGCGATCACTTCGCCGTTCTTCAGCGCCTTGCCGTCATACGGGCGCAGTTCGACCACGTCGCCCATTTCCATCTGCGACACGTCGAGTTCGATCGGCAGCGCGCCTGCATCTTCCATCGTGTTGTAGAAGATCGGGGCGATCTTGCCGCCGAGGCACACGCCGCCGAAGCGCTTGTTCGGCACGAACGGGATGTCTTCGCCGGTGAACCACAGCACCGAGTTGGTGGCCGACTTGCGCGAGGAGCCGGTGCCGACCACGTCGCCCACGTACGCGACCAGGTGCCCCTTTTCCTTCAGCGACTCGATGAACTTGACCGGGCCGCGCTTGCCGTCTTCTTCCGGCGTGATGCCCGGGCGTGCGTTCTTCAGCATCGCCAGCGCGTGCATCGGGATGTCCGGGCGGGTGGTGGCGTCCGGTGCCGGCGACAGGTCGTCGGTGTTGGTTTCGCCCGTCACCTTGAAGACGGTGACGGTCAGGCTTTGCGGCACTTCCGGACGGCTCGTGAACCATTCGGCGTCGGCCCAGCTTTGCAGCACGGCCTTCGCGTGCGCGTTGCCCTTGTCGGCGAGTTCCTTCACGTCATGGAACTGGTCGAACATCAGCAGGGTTTTCTTCAGCGCGTCGGCGGCCACGGCCGCGACTGCGTCGTCGGACAGCAGTTCGATCAGCGGCTGGATGTTGTAGCCGCCCAGCATCGTGCCGAGCAGTTCGGTGGCGCGCTCGCGCGAGATCAGCGGGCAGGCGGTCTCGCCCTTGGCCACGGCGGCCAGGAAGCCGGCCTTCACGCGGGCGGCTTCGTCGACGCCGGCCGGCACGCGGTAGGTGATCAGTTCGAGCAGCGTCTGCTCTTCGCCGGCGGGCGGGTTCGTCAGCAGTTCCACCAGTTCGGCGGTTTGCTGAGCCGTCAGCGGCAGGGGAGGAATACCGAGCGCGGCGCGGGCGGCCACGTGAGCACGAAAGTTTTCAAGCATGGGGAGACCTGCTGATATGGCGTTTGAGGGGAAGGCCTTTCCGGCACTCCGGGGCTGTTCCAGGCACTGCTTTGAGCGGGATTCTAATCTCAATGAACTCCAACGTCAAATGTCTTATGTCTTATATAAGAGTTGATGGGCAAGACGCGCGGGAGCGTGGCGGAGCGGGGGAGTCGGCGTTTCCGTGCGTGCGCCGGTGGGCGGCCCGAGCGCCTTTGCGGGCAAGGTATTCCGTGTGGTTCTGGCGATAGCTGGCAGGAGGGGCGTGATTTGCGGCTGGCTGCCCGGCTGCGGTTTGGGGGCGTCCGTTGACGCCAGGTCGGTCTCTTCGGGGTTCGCTTTCGTTATGTGGAACAGAAGCGGGCCGTGCGAAGCCGCGCCGGACGACTACACGCCCCAGCTAGAGAAGCCCTTGCGCTCGATTCTGGTTTCAGGTGCCGCACATATCTGCACAAGCACGCAAGAAGCGGTACACACGCCAACGCCACGATGAAATAGTAGCGGCGCGCGTCCTATCTGCGCTTTGCCCGATACGCGTCGAGATTCTTCCGCGCCTGCGCGCGGATCGCGCGTTGCACGAACGGCGTCCAGCCGAGCAGGGCGCCCTTCAGCCCAAGCGCCTGACGCGCCCAGCGCCACAGGTCGAAACTGTCGCGATGCTCGGCGATGAGCCCGTCGCGGAACCGGAAACGCGCGTCGATCCGGTTGACCACCATGCGGCCGGTCGCGGTGAACCGGTAGTGCGCGACCCACTGCGCGCGCCCGGTTTGTTCGTCCGCGTCGACCTCGCCGAACGTCAACGAAAATTCCTGCGCACGCGCCACCAGCATGCGCCACATGTCGCGCGCGAGCTCGCCGCGCAGCTCGCCGAACGCAGGATCGCTGAAGACGATGTCATCGGCATAGCAGACGAGCATCGCGTCGATGTCGCGCTGCTGAAAGGCCGTGTAAAAACGCTGGATCAAATCGGTGTTGGGATGACTCATCTTTTGATTGACTGTTGTTGTAGATGAAGCGGCGTCGCCGCTTACGGCAAGGACGGCCCGATGGCCCAGATGTCGATGCGTCTTCCCCGCGACGACACAGGCCACGAGCAGACGTTCGGCGTAAACGGCGTCCGGAGCGTGACGTCCGTCGCGACATCGATCGGGAAAATGACGGTAAACAGCGGGAATTGACTCGAATGCGACCTGAACGTCACCGGATTCGCGTCAACGGTTCGCCATCGCGACGTCCCGGTTGCCTCGCCCGGTTACGAGGCAACCCGACATGAATGCCTCGCTCTGGCTGCCGGCGGCCGCCTCGCCGAAGCCGCGGCCGAGCGCGTCGGCCTTCACTTGCGCGGCGCCCTGTTCGCATGCAAGCGGGCTGGCGTCGCGGCCCTGCGCATGCAGGATCGCGCGATCGGCAATGAGATACGCCAGCAGCGCGAAAACAGCGATATGTACGACTCGTCTCATGGTGCGTCTCCTCGTCGTTCAAGCGTAACGCGGACACGTTCGGCGAAGCACTTGGGGCTTCCCCCGGTAAACGTCTGCTGAATCGGTGGCGGGGCGGCGTGATTCCGTCACGTTTTTCGTGGTTTCGCGTGCAAAAGGAAGGGGCTTTCAGGCTGGCGGCCGGAGACGAGGATAGGCATGCAGCGCGGCAATCGCGCGACGGATTTCAGCGCGACAGGCGTGTGATTCGCGCGAGTTTGACGAATGTCAGGGTACGGGCGGGAGGGGACGGTCGCGCTGCCGCTCAAAGCGATAGCATGAATGCATGATTTGACGGAATGCGATGACGGATGAATGCATCGGTTCCGGCAAGCAGGTGCATGTTGAACATCGCTGTCGAAATAGTGAGGAATCCAAATGCTTAACGTCTCTTCCGTGCTGATCAGTCTCGCTCCGATGTGGGCAATCCTGCTGGTAGCGTCTTCGGCGGCCGCCTATTTCGTGTTCTGGCGCAAGGTCATCAAATAAGCGCTTCGTGACGGGCGGTACGCGTACGGCGCACAACGCGCACACGTAACACGTACTGCACCGCTCATTCGTCCGTCGCCGGTGCCGGCCCGTGGCCAGTCTCGAGGCTGGCCACGCGCATCATTCCCGTCATTGCACGGCCGTCACCGGCACATTCGAAATCCGCACCAGCCGGCCCATCACGCTGCGGCGAAACACCGACATCAGCGCATGAAGCGGGTCGTGCCTCGGCGCGACGACCACGATCTCGTCGCATCCGGTCTCGGCCGCCACGGCCGCGATCGTATCGGCCACCGGCCCGACCTTCTTCACGACGCTGTATTTGACGCCGGCGTCATGCAGAATCCGCTCCGCCATGGCCAGATCGTCGGACGCGAACTTTTCCTCGATCGAGCGCAGCCGCGACAGCGGGTGATAGGCCTCGAGCCGCGTCGATTCGAGCGGCGCCTGAACGTTGATCAGCACGATCTCCGACGCGCACCGCTCGCGATACAGGAATGTCGCGTGGCGAACCGCCTGAAGCGAGCGGGGCGAGTGACCGACCGGAACCAGCAGCTTGAGCATGAACGATGTCCAGGGAACGAGATGCTTCCAGCGTAGCGCGCCGCCGGAACGAACCATCTAAAGAGATCGGGCGACCGCGTAAAAATGTCGTTAACGCGCGCCGTCTCGTATCGCGCCTATTAGAAATATAAGAAATTTTAGTTTATGCGCATAAACGATTTCATCGATCGGGCCGGCGCGGGCGGCCCGGTACGCGTTGCCCCGATTTAGTCGGATCCGCAATAAATCGCGACGGAAAATATCGGAGGTCGCCGAATCGGCGGCGCGTAGAGTAGAGAGCATCGGCCGCGGCGCGGCCCCTCCCGGCCGGTTCGGGGGCGACCGCCGCCGCCACGCGGCCTGCCATTCCATTCCGATTTCAGGAGACCCGCATGCCGCACGGCGCCCCGCAGCTTCTCGCTCCCGCCTCCATCTCCGTCGACCCGATCGTGCGCCTGTCGGCCGGCGAGCTCGCGTCGGCGATCCGCGGCAAGGCGATTTCGTGCGTCGAGACGATGCGCGCGTATCTCGACCACGTCGAGCGCGTGAACGGCGCGGTCAATGCGATCGTCGCGCTGCGCGAGCGCGATGCGCTGCTCGCCGAAGCCGCGGAAAAGGATGCCGCGCTGGCGCGCGGCGAGTACCAAGGCTGGATGCACGGGATGCCGCAGGCGCCGAAGGATCTGGCGATGACGAAGGGGTTGCGGACCACCTACGGCTCGCCGATCTTCCGCGAGAACGTGCCGCAGGCCGATTCCGTCGGCGTCGCGCGGATGCGCGCGGCCGGCGCGATTTTCATCGGCAAGACCAATACGCCGGAGTTCGGGCTCGGTTCGCACACGTTCAACGAGGTTTATGGTGCGACGCGCAATCCGTACGACCTGACGAAGAGCGCGGGCGGCAGCAGCGGCGGCACGGCGGCGGCGCTCGCGTCGCGGATGCTGCCGGTGGCGGACGGCAGCGATTTCGGCGGCTCGCTGCGCAATCCGGCCGCGTTCTGCAACATCTACGGCTTTCGCCCGTCGCAGGGGCGCGTACCGCGCTGGCCGGCCGTCGACGTGTTCATGCAGCAGCTCGGCATCGAAGGGCCGATGGGCCGCACGGTCGGCGACGTCGCGCAGCTGTTCGCGATCCAGGCCGGCTACGACCGCAACGATCCGCTGTCGCGCGCGGAAGATCCGGCCGTGTTCGCGCAGCCGCTCGACGCGGACCTTCGCGGCAAGCGCATCGCGTGGGTCGGCGACTGGAACGGTTATCTCGCGACCGAGGCCGGCGTGCTCGCGCAGTGCGAACAGGGGCTGGCAACGCTGCGTGAGATCGGCTGCGACGTCGATGCCGCGCTGCCGGCATTCGCGCCCGACCGGATCTGGCGCCTGTGGCTCGTGCATCGGCACCTGCTGTCCGGCGGCGGGCTGCTCGCGCACTATCGCGATCCGGCGCGCCGCGCGCTGCTGAAGCCCGAGGCGATCTACGAGGTCGAAGGGCTGCTCGCGATGCAGGGCGCGGCCGTGTTCGATGCGAGCGTCGAGCGCACCGCGTGGCACCAGGCCGTGCTGAGCTTCTTCGACCGCTACGACTTCATCGCGGCGCCGACCGCGCAGGTGTTCCCGTTCGACGTCGACCAGCGCTGGCCGAAGGAAATCGCGGGCCGCGCGATGGATACCTATCACCGCTGGATGGAAACGGTCGTACCGTGGACGCTGGCCGGCTGCCCGGTGATCAACGTGCCGGTCGGTTTCAACGACGCGGGGCTGCCGATGGGGATGCAGTTGATCGGGCGCCCGCGCGCCGATCTCGCCGTGCTGCAGCTCGCGCGCGGCTACGAGCAGGCGGCCGACCGGGTCGGCCGGCGGCTGCCGGCGTGGATGGCTGCGTAAGGTTGAGGCCGGCCGGCAGCCGGTAACGGGTAGCAGGGTGACGAAACGGGTGGCGGCGAGCCGCCCGTTTTGCTTCAATCCCCGAACGCGATGTTTGTCGGCACTCAGCACTCAGCACTCAGCACTCAGCACTCAGCACTCAGCACTCAGCACTCAGCACGCCCGCGAGAACGCGTTTCCTGGCCGCGATACGTTTTGCGGTTTCGCTCGCAGAACCCGAACCCCGCCGTCATTCACGCAACCGGAGAACGAATGCCGGCACAGGCGTGATATCGCGCATCAACCGCGGACGAATCCGCTCGACCGTGTCCGTCGGTCGCGGAATTGCAAGCGGCCGCGCGACGTGATTTCGTTTCGATGTGTTTCAGTCGTTGCGGCGGCGCGCGACGCGCTTCGACAATATCGGCCTCAATCATTCCGGCACGAGGGAAACACATGAAGCACATTCGCGCGACGGGCAGGCATCTGGCCTCGGCAGGCATCGCATTCGGCATCCTGGTGAGCGGCGCCGCGCATGCGCAGCTCGATCTGCAGTCGCTCGGCGCGTCGCTGCTCGGCGGCGGCCAGCAACAGGCGGCGCCCGCGCAGGGCGGCATCGCGCAACTGCTGCAGGCGTATGTCGGTGCGAACCAGCAGGTGTTGTCCGGCCAGTCGACGCTCGCATCGGCGATGGGGCTGACCGGCGCGGCCGGGCAGGCGCAGCAGGCCGCGAGCCAGCTGGCCGGCGGCAACGCGCTGACGCCGGCCGCGCTGTCGCAGATGGGCGGCGCGCAGCAGTCGGTGTCGCAGGCGCTCGGCCAGGCTTTCGCGAGCGGCGGTGCGTCGCACGGCCCGATCGACAAGCAGGCGTTCAGCAACGGCCTCGCGTCGCTCGGCCAGGGGCTCACGCAGTATTCGCAACTGCAGTCGGGGCTCGGCAATCTCGGTTCGACCAGTGCCGCGTCGCTGCTGCAGTCGGGCCTGAATCCGCAGAACATGCAGGCCGCGTCGTATATCGCGCAAAGCGCGCCGGGCCAGTTGCAGTCGCTCGCGGCGACGCTCAGCCAGGCCGTGCAGTTCGCGACGAGCCAGGGCATTTCGGTGCCGTCGGTCGCGTCGTCCGCGCTGAAGCTGCTGCCGTAACGTTGCGCGGGGCTGCGCGCGGTGCGGTGCCGGCATCGCGCGTGATGACGGACAATCGCCCCGCACAACATGGGGATTTCGCGCGATGCTATCGTGGCGTGTCCCTTTTACCGGTGCAGGTTCATGACTGACTCGTTCGACCTCTCGCGCTATTTCTCCCGCATCGGCTACGACGGCCCGGCCGAGCCGACGCTCGACGTGCTGCGCCGGCTGCATCTGCTGCACCCGCAGGCGATTCCGTTCGAAAACCTCAATCCGCTGACCGGCGCGCGCGTCGCGCTCGACCTGCCCGCGATCGTCGACAAGGTGATCGGGCGCCGCCGCGGCGGCTACTGCTTCGAACTCAACAAGCTGTTCCATACCGCGCTCACGACGATCGGTTTTCGCGTGACGCCGCTGATCGCGCGCGTGCGCTGGATGCGGCCGCCCGAGATCGTCACAGCGCAGACGCACATGCTGCTGCGCATCGATCTCGACGATACGGTCTGGCTCGCGGACATCGGCTTCGGCAGCGCGACGCTGACCGCGCCGCTGCGCTTCGTGCCGGGCGAGCGGCAACTGACGCCGCATGGCGCGTTTCGCGTGATCGACGCGCCGGTCGACGGCGAATTCGACATGCAGTTCGAGATCCCCGACGGCTGGCAGACCACTTACCGTTTCTCGCTGAAGCCGGCCGAGTGGATCGATTACGACGCCGCGAACTGGTTTACGTCGACGTATCCCGAATCGATCTTCGTGAACGACCTGATCGCATGCCGCGTGCTGCCGGACGGCCGCGCGGCGCTGCTCAACACCGCGCTGACGCTGCGCGACGCGGCGGGGGCCGGACGCACCGTCACGTTCGACGACGCGGCCGCGTGGGGCGCGTGCCTGCGCGACACGATCGGCATCGATACGGCAGGGTTCGATCTCGACACGCTGTTTGCGCGGCTGGCGGCGCGCGCCGCGAAGTAGACGCGCGAACGCACGATATCTGAAGGCGGCCCGCACGCTGGCCGCGCCCGACCGAGACATCCCTTGCCATCGCCCGCAGTTGACTTTTGCTAGATTGCTAGCATACTAGCCTTCATGACCGACGAAGAAGTGAAGCAATTCAACGTGTACCTGCCGCTTGGCCTGATCCGGCAGGTCAAGCATCGCGCCATCGAAACGGAGCAATCGCTGTCCGCGCTGGTGGCCGACGCGTTGCGCGCATACCTGGCCGCGCCGCCGCCGGGCGCGGGGCCGTCCACCAAGGAGGATTGACATGTCATCCGAGCGAATCGAAGCCGTGTACCTGACGACGCACAACTGGGGCAAGTCGGCGAAATTCTTCCAGGCGCTGGGCTTCACGCTGGAATTCGAAACCGATCGCAACTCGGGCCGGCTACGCAGCGGCGACGGTCCTTTTCTGTTCATCGCCGAAGTGCCGCCGGGCGAGGAGCCGGACATGCAGGTCGTGCTCAAGGTGCCGGACGAGCAGGCGGTGCGGCCGCAGCCGATCGTCGATGTCGTCACGCCGTTCGAGGACACGCACTGGGGCACGCGCGACATGACCGTGCGCGACCCGGACGGCCGCGTGTGGCGGCTGCAGGCGCCGGGCAAGCAGGGCGCGTGAGGCCGCTATGACCGATACCCGCGAAGACGCCCCCGACAGCACCGCCGCGCGCGTCGCGCTGTGGCGCGCGCTGCACGTAGAACTCGACGCGCCGCCGCACGTGCTCGCCGACGAAGTCGGGCTTCGGCTGCTCGCGCCGGCGCCGGGCTGGCAGCAGCGCGGCGACATGGATCCGCAGTTCACGCGGCCGTTTCGCGCGTCGATCGTCGCGCGGGCGCGCTTCATCGAGGATCTCGTGGCCGAGCAGGCCGCGCGCGGCGTGAGCCAGTACGTGATTCTCGGCGCGGGCCTCGACAGTTTCGTGCAGCGCCGGCCCGACATGGCGTCGCGCGTGACCGTCTTCGAAGTCGACCCGCCGGCGCCGCAGGCATGGAAGCAACGCCGCCTGGTCGAACTCGGCTTCGGCGTGCCCGACTGGCTGCGCTTCGTGCCGGTCGATTTCGAGGCGAAGCAGTCGTGGCGCGATGCGCTCGTCGGCGCGGGCTTCGATGCCGGCCAGCCGGCGGTCGTGGTGTCCACCGGCGTCAGCATGTACCTGACGCGCGAAGCGAACGCGGCCGCGCTGCGCGAAGTCGCGTCGCTCGCGCCGGGCTCGACGCTCGCGATGACGTTCCTGCTGCCGCTGGAGAACGCGGATCCGGACGTGCGCCCGGGGCTCGAAATGGCCGCGAAGGGCGCGCGCGCGAGCGGCACGCCGTTCATCAGCTTCTTCATGCCGGCGCAGCTCCAGGCGCTCGCGCTGGAGGCCGGCTTCGCGGCTGCCGCGCACGTATCGGCCGCTGAACTGACGCGTCGCTATTTCGCCGATCGCGCGGATGGCCTGCGGCCGCCGAACAACGCGGAAGAGCTGCTGGTCGCGACGGTCTGACCCTGCCCGAACCGTCACGCGCGTTCGAGCACGGCCATCTCCCGCACGATCACGAGCAGTACCGCGAGGCTGGCGCCGCCCGACGCGCGCAGGTCCGCGAGCAGGTGCTCGTAGCGCGCGAGCGCGGCGTCACGGCGCTCGCGCCACGCGCCGACGATCGTCTCCGGTGTGGTCGAATCCGGCGATTCCGCGAGCGCGCTCGTTGCGAGCGTGCGCTTCAGCCGCGCGACTTCCGCGAGCGCGGCCGCGCGTGCGAGCATGTCCCAGTGCGTGGGCGTCGGCAGCGTCGCCGCGCGTTCGCCGATCCATCCGTAATTGAGCAGCGTGCCGAGCGAGAAATAGACGCCCGCGACGAGTTCGAGGCTGCGGTTGCAGGTCGCGGCCACTTCGGCGATGTCGAGCAGCGCGGCCGAGATGTCGCCGCTCGCGACGCGCACCGCGAGCGCGCTGTCGACGCCGGCTTCAACGAGCACGCGCTGCCGCTCGGACAGCGCATCGAGCGCGTCGGCCGGCAGCAGCGACGGCAGTTGCGGTGCGAGCCGCTGCGCCGCGTCGCGGCAGCGCGCGATCAGATCGCTAACGCCGCCGTCGGCCACCGCGCCGGACTGCAAATGACGCAGGAACCACAGCGCGGCGCGCTCCAGCAGCCGCGCGACGTCGACGAACATGCGCGCCTGCACGTCGTCGGCGACGCGGTTGTCGAGCGCGTCGATGTCGCGCCATACCGCATCGAGGTCGAACACGTCGCGCGCCATGATGCACGCGCGCACGATATCGCCGGGCTTCGCATCGGTTTCCTCCATCAGCCGATGCACGAACGCGCAGCCGACGCGATTGACGAGCGCATTGGTCAGGTGTGTCGCGAGAATCTCGCGGCGCAGCGGATGGCGGCGCATCGGCTCGCTGAAGCGCTGCTGCAGCGGCTTGGGGAAGTAGTCGACGAGCATCGCTGCGACCAGCGGATCCTCGGGCACGTCGGATTCGAGCAGCGCGTCGTAGAGCCACATCTTGCTGTACGCGAGCAGCACCGCGCGCTCCGGCGACGTGAGGCCGAGCTTCGCGGCTTGCCGTTCGGCGACTTCGTCGTCGGTCGGCAGGAATTCGATCACGCGGTTCAGGCGGCCCGCGCGTTCGAGCCAGCGCATCAGGCGCGCCTCGGCGTCGAGCTGCTCGACGCCGTAGCGGCCCGCGATCGACAGCGCCTGCGTCTGGTAGTAGTTGTCGCGCAGCACGAGCAGCCCGACTTCGTCGGTCATCTCCGCGAGCAGCGCGTTGCGCTGCTTCCCGGTCATCTCGCCGTCGGAGACGACGAGCCCGAGCAGGATCTTGATGTTGACTTCGTGATCCGAACAATCGACGCCGGCCGAGTTGTCGATCGCATCGGTGTTGATGCGGCCGCCGCGCTGCGCGAACTCGATGCGGCCGAACTGCGTGCAGCCGAGGTTGCCGCCTTCGCCGACCACCTTGCAGCGCAGGTCCGCGCCGTTCACGCGCACCGCGTCGTTCGCGCGGTCGCCGACCTGCAGGTGGGTTTCGCGCGCGGCCTTCACGTAGGTGCCGATGCCGCCGTTGTACAGCAGGTCGACCGGCGCCTGCAGGATCGCGCGGATCAGCTCGGTCGGCGGCAGCGCGTGCGCGTCGATGCCGAGCGCGGCCTGCACGGCCGGCGACAGCGGGATCGTCTTCGCGGTGCGCGGGTAGACGCCGCCGCCCGTCGAAATCGCGGCCGGGTCGTAGTCGGCCCAGCTCGACCGTTCGAGCGCGAACATCCGCTGGCGCTCCGCGAAGCTGACCGCCGGATCGGGGTTCGGGTCGAGGAACACGTGCCGGTGATCGAACGCGGCGACGAGCCGGATATGCGGCGACAGCAGCATTCCGTTGCCGAACACGTCGCCCGACATGTCGCCGACGCCGACTACCGTGAAGTCGGTCGTCTGCGTATCGATGCCCATCTCGCGGAAGTGCCGCTTCACCGATTCCCACGCGCCGCGCGCGGTGATCGCCATCTTCTTGTGGTCGTAGCCGACCGAGCCGCCGGACGCGAACGCGTCGTCGAGCCAGAAGCCGTATTCGTGCGAGATCGCGTTCGCGTAGTCGGAGAAGGTGGCCGTGCCCTTGTCGGCGGCGACGACCAGATACGGATCGTCCGGGTCGTGGCGCACGACGTCGGGCGGCGGCACGATCGCGTTGCCGACCAGGTTGTCGGTCAGGTCGAGCAGGCCGCGCAGGAACGTCTGGTAGCACGCGATGCCTTCGCGCATCCACGCTTCGCGATCGCCCGGCGGCGGCGGGTTCTTCACGACGAAGCCGCCTTTCGAGCCGACCGGCACGATCACGACGTTCTTCACCATCTGCGCCTTCATCAGCCCGAGCACCTCGGTGCGGAAATCCTCGCGGCGATCCGACCAGCGCAGCCCGCCCCGCGCGACGCGGCCGCCGCGCAGGTGCACGCCTTCGACGCGCGGCGAATACACCCAGATCTCGAACATCGGCTTCGGTTCGGGCAGGCCCGGCACTTTCGCCGGATTGAACTTGAACGACAGGTAGGGTTTCGATTCGCCGTTCGCGTCGAGCAGGAAGTAGTTGGTGCGCTCGGTCGCGTTGATCACGCCGAGGAACTGGCGCAGGATGCGGTCCTCGTCGAGGTTAGGCACCTGGTCGAGCGCAGCTTCGATCGCCTTCAGCAGCCGTTCGGCCTGCACGTCGCGCGTGTCGCCGGTGCGCGGGTCGAAGCGCAGCAGGAACAGCTCGACGAACTGGCGCGCGATCGCCGGATTGCCGGTCAGCGCGCGTTCGATATACGCGTCGCTGAACGTCGAGCCGACCTGCCGCAGGTATTTCGCATACGCGCGCAGGATCGTCACTTCGCGCGCGCTCAGGTGCGCGCGCAGTACGAGGCGGTTGAAATCGTCGTTCTCGATCCGGCCGCTCCAGATCCGGTCGAACGCATCCTCGAACAGGCCTTTCACGCGCTCGATGTCGAACTCGGTATCGTCGGCGAGTTCGAGCCCGAAGTCGTGCACCCATGCGTGCGCGGCGTCCTGCGTCTGGATCCGGTACGGCCGCTCCTCGTCGACGCGCACGCCGAGATGCTCGAGCATCGGCAGGCTGCGCGACAGCGCGATCGGGTCGCCCGTGCGATAGACCTTGAAGCGGAACGCGCGCGCCTCGGCCTCGATCGGCCGGTACAGGTTCATCGCGAGCTGGCCCGAATCCTTCACGCGCTCGATCAGCTCGATGTCGCGCACGGCCGTGCGTGCCGGATAGTCGTCGCGATAGCCGGCCGGGAACGAATCGGCATAGCGTTGCAGCAGGCGGTTGCCTTGCTCTTCGCCGAATGCGTCGAGCAGCGCGTCGGCGAGATCGTCCTGCCAGCGGCGCGCCACCTGTACGAGCCGCGTCTCGAGCTCGCGCGTGTCGACGTCGGGCATCGTGCCCGGCTCCGCATGCACGACGAAATGAATGCGCGCGATCGCCGATTCCGACAGCAGCGGCGTGAATTCGACGTTCACGCCGTTGTACGCGTCGACGAGCAGCTTCGCGATGCGCCGGCGCAGGTCGGTGTTGTACTTGTCGCGCGGCACGAACACGAGGCACGACACGAAGCGGTCGAACCGGTCGCGGCGCACGAACAGGCGCGTGCGCTGGTGTTCCTGCAGCCGCAGGATGCCGAGCGCGATGTCGTAGAGCTGGTCCTCGTCGGCCTGGAACAGCTCGTCGCGCGGATAGGTTTCGAGCACCGTCACGAGCGTCTTGCCGAGATGCCCCTTCGGCAGGAAGCCCGCGCGCCGCACGATGTTCGCGCACTTGCGGCGCACGATCGGAATTTCGGCATACGAACCGAAATACGCTGTCGACGTGTAGAGCCCGATGAAGCGACGCTCGCCGGTGATTTTGCCGTCGGCGCCGACGAGCTTCACGCCCACGTAGTCGAGATAGCCGGGCCGGTGCACGGTTGCGCGCGAATTCGCCTTGGTCAGGAAGATCGGCCAGGAGCCGGTGATGATGTCGGCGGCCGCCTTCGGCAGCGGCGTCACGTCCGACGCGCCCGACGCGCGCAGCGATTCGCGCAGGATACCGAGGCCCGTGCCCTCGATGCCGCGCAGGCCGAAGCCGGTGCCGTCCGACACCAGCGCGTAGTCGCGCTGGCCGAGGAACGTGAAGTGATCGGCGGCCATCCATTCGAGGAACGCGCGCGCCTCGATGTCTTCCGCGGTCGATTCGCGCGCCTTCATGTCCTTGATCGTCGCGCGCACGATGTCGACGATCTTCGGCCAGTCCTCGACCGATGCGCGCACGTCGCCGAGCACGCGCGCGATGTCCTCGCGCAGCGTGTCGAGCAGCGCGGCGTCGCCGCAGCGATCGACTTCGAAATGGATGAACGACGCGAGTTGAGACTGGCCGTCGCCGGACGTCGCGCCGCCTGCGTCGACGCGCTCGATGCCGCCGTTGGCGCCGCGCCAGATGCGGAACACGGGGTGCAGCGCCGAATGCTGCGCGAGCCCGAGGCGGTTGACGGCCATCGTCACCGAGTCGACGAGGAACGGCATGTCGTCGTTGACGATCTCGATGACCGTGTGGTCGGAATGCCAGCCGTGCTGTTCGAGGATCGGGTTGTATACGCGCAGCCGTTCGCTGCCGGGCACGTATTTCTGGGCGGTCTGCCAGTGCGCCATCGCGGCGCCGTACAGGTCGGCGATGCTGCGGTTCTGGAGATCGTCGGCGTCGACGAAATCGTAGTAATGACGCAGGAAAGGTTCGACGATCCGGAACGTGGCTTCGGGCAGGCGCTCGCGCGCGAATTCGACGACGTCGGAGAGCAGGTGTGCGACGACTTCCTCGTTCTTCGCTTCCATGGCGGTCTCCCGGGTGGCCATTGGCTGCTGCGTCTGTCCGGCATTATGCGCCGATTGCGTGACAAAGCCATGTGCGGGCGCACAACGGCGGAGCCGGGAGACGGCGCGAACGCGCGCTAGTCGAGCCGCTCGGGCTTCAGATCGGGGTGCCGTGCATAGAGTGGATTCATGAAGTCGACCAGCATCGTGGTGAGCAAGGATGAGACGAATTCGCGATAGGTCGCGAACTCGTGTTCGGGGCAGGTTTCCTTGACTTGCTGAAGCGATCGATCCAGTTCCGTACCCATGGACAGGACCATCTCGTTCAACGCCGAGGCGATTCGTGTGTTCTCGATCATGCGATCTCCTTCGAGCGCTGCGACGTCGCGGCGCGGCCGTTCAGGCTCCGGCTTGGTTCGAGCTCATTTTGCCCGGCGGGTTCCGTAGGGACTGCGTACGCCTGTCAGCCCTCGTCGCTCCACAGCTTCCCGGCCGTCGCCCAGTTTTCCTTCTTCACGTCGGTCAGGATGATGTCGACCGAGCCCGGCGCGCAGCCGAGCGTCTCGCACGTGACGCGCGTGATCGCTTCGACGAATTCGCGCTTCTGGTCGACGGTGCGGCCTTCGAACAGCTGGATATTGAAAGTCGGCATGACAGGTGCTCCGGTTGGGTTTGAACGATTCGGCCGCGGTTGCGGCGATGGTTGCGGCGTCAGTCGCGATACGACGGATCGATCCGGTCGAGCCGGCGCAGCAGCGCCGGCCATTCCAGTTCGCCTTCGATCGCGCCGCCGCCGCGCAGTTGTTCGGCGGTGCGGTCGGCGACGGCCGGGGCGGGCAGCACGAGCGGCCCGCCGCCCGCCTGCGCGCGCACCTGGATGTCGCACGCCTTGATCAGCGTATCCATCAGCACATAGGCTTCGGCAACGGTGCGGCCGACCGTCAGCGTGCCGTGATTGCGCAGCAGCATCGCGGATTTCGCGCCGAGGCTCGCGGTCAGCCGCGCGCCTTCGGCCGGCGAGAACGCGAGCGCCTCGTAGTCGTGGTACGCGAGGTCGCCATGAAAGCGCAGCGCGTGCTGCGATGCGGGCAACAGCCCGTCGCGCTGGATCGACACGGCAATGCCGGCCGTATTGTGCAGATGCATCACGCACACGGCGTCGGCGCGCGCGGCATGCACGGCCGCGTGCAGCGCGAAGCCCGTCACGTTGACCGCGTGTTCGCTGTCGCCGATCCGGTTGCCGGCCAGGTCGATCTTCACGAGGTTCGATGCGCGGACCTCGTCGAACGCGAGGCCGAACGGGTTGATCAGGAAATGGCCGGGCTCGCCGGGCACGGTCGCGGAAAGATGCGTGTAGATCAGGTCGTCCCAGCCGTTCAGCGCGACGAGCCGGTACGCGGCGGCGAGATCGACGCGCAGCCGGCGTTCTGCGTCCGAGATCGGGCCGCCGGGTTTCACGGCATCAGGACGGTGTGCGAATGACGACATCGGGTTCTCCGAGGGTGAAGCGGCGCGCGACAGCCACCGTGACCCACGACGCGAGCACGAATGGGGCCGTGAACGCGGGGATGCCCGGGCATGTCGCGAGCCACTGGATCAGTGCGGCGAGCGCGGCGGCCGCGAATGCGGCGCGCGGGCCGCGCGGCGCCAACGCGAGCGCGGCGAGCGCGCCGTTGAAGCCGAGCAGGCCGTCGGCGAACGACGTGCCGTTCGCGCCGAGCGCGAGCAGCAGCACGGTTGACACGATGGCGCCGCCCAGCGCGAACGCGGTCGCGCGACGCGACGCGGCGGCGATGCCGGCGACGATCAGCGCGCCGGCCCACGTGCCTTGTGCGAAGGTGGTCTGCGCGACGCCCGAGAGCAGCGCGTCGGCGATGGAAGAAGGTGTCAGTGTCGCGTCAGCCGTTGCGCCGCTCGCATGCGGCAGCGCAACAAACGGCAGCCACAGCGCGGTAACAGCGAGGCACGGGCTCGAATATGGACACTGGCGCCAGCGGGCGAGCGGCGCGCGCATCGCGCGTTGCACGAGCGCCGCGCCGATGGCGACCAGCGGCACCAGCGCGAGCGCGGCGAGCGGATGGCGCGCGAGCAGCACGGCGATCAGCGCGGCGAGCGCGCCATTGAAGCCGTGCAGCCCCAGTTCGACAGCGCGGCGCTCGGCGCCGGACAGCACGGCGGTCATGCTCGCGGCGGCCGAGCCGACCAGCGCCGCGCACGCGAGCCGCACGTCGGTCAACGCCAGCGCGGCGAGCAGCAGCGCGCCGGTGAACGCATTCGCCTGCAGCACGATCTGCCCGATGCCGCGCAGCAGGATGCGCAGGTCGATCGACGGCGAGGCGGAGCGGGCGGTAGGCATGATGGCGGCGGGACAGGACGAGCCGCGAGCATAGGACACAATGTCATGCACCGGAATAGGGAATCCTGGATAGTCAGGATTTGTGGGCGGCGCCCCGAATTGGGGCGGAAAGCGTTGTCCAGGATGCGTTTGTCAGGCGCATTAGCGTTTTTTTGGAGCTTCTCTATTTTGGTAGCAAATTTTGGTCGTCGTTAGATTTTCCGTCTCCATGCTAACGCGTTAGCGTTTTCGGGTAGGATCCGGAAATTGGTAGTATTTTCGCGGCCTCGGTAGGAGATTTTTCCATGCAAGTCGGCTTCAAGGCTCTGGCTGCTCGCTACGGTATTACGCCCGCACAACCTCTGCGTGTCGATTCGGTCATCGGCACCGGACGTGCGAGCCGGGAAACTGATGAGCAGGTAGAAAACCGGTATCCGCCCAGCTATCGACCCACCGACGACTTCGCCGGCCATTTTGAATTCGGACTCAAGTACGAAGAGCTTCACTTGGAGTTTTTCGCACGCCTGTTTGCAGCCGTGGGACCGGAGCCGATCGAAATGTGGTGCCGAAATGCTCCCTTTGGCCAATACGCCCGACGCGCGGGTTTCCTGTACGAGTGGCTGACAGGCAGGCGCCTGAATGTGCCTGACGTGACCAACGGCGGCTATGTCAACGCCGTTTCTCCGACTGAATACCTTACTCGCACAGAGTCGCTTCGCGTTCGCCGTTGGCGCGTGCACGACAACTTGCCGGGAACGCCCGCGTTCTGCCCGCTGGTTCGGCGAACCGCGGCGGTGCAGGCAGCGCTGCAGTTCGACTTGGGCACCGCATTGAGAGAGTTGGATCGCGTTTTCGGGGCCGACATCCTGATGCGGACAGCCAGCTGGTTGACGTTCAAGGAGTCGCGAGCGAGCTTTCTCATCGAGAAAGAGGCTGATCAGACCGACCGCATCCAGCGGTTTGCACACGTCATCGCGCAATACTGCGGCCGTATCGACGCTCCACTAAGCGACCGTAGCCTGCATACTCTGCAAGCCGGCATTCTGGGCCACGATGCGTTCGGTTTGGGGTTGCGGCGTTCGCCGGTCTTTGTCGGGCAGGCGACGATGCGCGAGAATATCGTGCATTACATTGCTCCTGCGTTCGAGGACGTGGCGGCGATGCTGGAGGGCCTCGGTGAATTCGAGGCCGCGACTCGAGGCGCAGAGCCGCTGGCACGTGCCGCTGCGTTGGCATTCGGCTTCGTATATATCCACCCTATGCGAGACGGCAACGGCCGGATTCATCGCTTTCTGATCAACGATTCTCTGGTGCGGGACAAGGCGGTGCCGGATGGCGTGATATTGCCGATCTCGGCAACCATCACGAGTTCGACGGAGTTCCGTGCCGGTTACGATCGCACGCTCGAGGTGTTTTCTCGCTGCTTCATGCGCCGCTATGCAACGTCCTATCGGTTCGGAGAACTGGTGACCTATGAGGACGGGACGCTGAGCAACTTCGTATTCGACAACTACGAAGATGCGCGCTTCGCTTGGCGTTATCCGGATCTGACGGCTCACGTTCTGTATACCGCGCGAGTTGTCGAGCACACGATTCGCACGGAGATGGCCGATGAAGCCAGGACGCTGCTGATCTTTCAGCTTGCCCAGGAGCGGCTCAAGGAGGTCGTGGAGATGCCGGGCCCGGATGCTGACCGTATCATTCGCTCCATCAAGGAAAATGGCTGGCAAATCTCCGGCAAGCTGAAGCAGCAGTATCCGCAGCTGGAGAATGAGCGCAGGGCGTCGCGAGTCGTGGAAGCTATCCGGTCCTCGTTTGAAGGCAGGGACATGAACTTCGACAACGAATGACGCTCGTTGGATTTGTCGACAGTGAAATTCCGGATGGTCGGGATGTATGCGACGATCCTTCGCATTGAGTAAACCCGGAGGCGGAAGGATGCGCGAAGTGCGTTGGGCGTCGCTCGAGGGCGACGGGGCCGAACATCTGACGTTCGACCGGAGCGGCGGCGGGATCGTCGTCGAAAGCGCGGTGGTCGGCCAGCGGTACGGCCGCGCATACGGGCTCGCGTATCGCGTCGAGTGCGATTCGCACTGGCGCGTGACGTATGCGGTGCTCAAGGTGATGGGCGGCGGCACGCTCGAACTGCGCGGCGACGGCGCAGGCCACTGGCACGACGGCGCGGGCCGCGCGCTGCCGGAGCTCGACGGCTGCGTCGACATCGACATCGCGGCGACGCCGTTCACGAATTCGCTGCCGATCGGCCGCCTCGGGCTCGCGCGCGGCGAGCGGCGGCCGATCGACGTCGCGTACATCTCGACGCCGGACCTGAAGGTCACGCCGGTCAAGCAGGCCTACGAGTGCATCGAGCCGGGCCGGCGCTACCGCTACGAAGGCATCTTCCGGAATTTCACGGCCGAGATGGACATCGACGACGACGGGCTCGTCGTCGACTACGAGACGCTGTTCAGGCGCCTGCCGACGCCGACGTTGCGCTGAACCGCGGCCGTCGTGACCGCCGGCCGCTCGTGCGCGGACGCGAAGCGGTCGATCCGCGACGCGATCATGTCCGGGTGGCGCAGCACGATCCAGTGCGTGCCGTCGATTTCCTCGCGCACGTGGTCGCCGAGCCAGCGGTCGAGGTCGACCGACATCTCTGGCGTCACGTAGCGGTCGCGTACCGGCACCAGGAGCTGCACGGGCGCCTGCGCATACCGTTCGCGCGGCTTGCGTGCCCGTGCGAGGAAGTTCGCGCGGTAAAGCTGCAGGCCGTTCAGCGCGTTCTTCAGTTGCACGGGGTCGCGCTCGGCGCGCACGCGTTCCGTGAGCTGCAACCAGCGAGGCCACAGCGCCGCGCCGCCGAGCCGCCACACCAGCGACGGCACGAGCGGCAGGTGGAAGAACGCGATGTACCACGACTTCAGGCTCTGCTCGAGCCGCAGCTTCGCGCGGAACACGTGATCGAGGCACGGGCCCGAGATCGACGTGTACGACGCGATCCGGCCACGGAACGCGGGGTCGGTCACGGCCTCCCAGCACTGGATCGAGCCCCAGTCGTGGCCGACGAGGTGGAACGGCCGGCCGCCGCAGGTCGCGTCGGCCACCGCCTTCAGGTCGTCGGCGAGCCGCGCGAGCGTGTAGTCGGCACGGCGGCGCGGTGCATCGGACGCGCCGGCGCCGCGCACGTCGTACGCGATCACGCGGTAGCGCTTCGCGAGCCGTGCGCGGATCGGCGCCCATACGGCCGCCGAATCCGGGTAGCCGTGCACGAGGATCAGCGGCGGCGCGCGGCGCGATCCGCTTACATAGACGGCGAGTTTCACGTCGCCGGACTGGACGGTCAGCATCTCGTGCGCGCGCGCCATCGCGTCATGCCTGCGCAACCGGGTGCAGCGGCACGCGGCGCGGGGCGGCCTGCGTTGCGTAGCGCGCGTTGGTCGCGTCGATGTTCGCGAGCAGCGTGTCGAGCCCCTGCAGGTACTGGTGGTTGTCGTGGTCCCACGGGTGGAAGCCCGGGCGGAAGTAATCGAGCCATTCGCGCGCGATGTTCGGGAACACGCCGTGCTTCGGGCCGTACAGGTACTTCACGAGGCGCCACATGCCGCCGAACTTGCCGTGTTCGCGACGGTGCGCGCGCATCAGGCGCACGTGGAAGTCGAACACGATCGCCCAGAAGAACACGGTCGTCGTCAGCATCGTGCCCGTGCGCAGCAGGTAGCTGCCGAGGCCCGGCTTCATCACGGTGTTCCATACGTCGTACGACACCGCCTTGTGCTCGGTTTCCTCCATCGCATGCCACATCCACATCTGCTGGTAGCCTTCGACCGAGCCGTCGATCCGGTGCTCGTGGCCCGACAGCAGCTGGTTCGCGAGGATCGCCGTGTAGTGCTCGAGCGCGATCGTGATCGCGAGCTGCATCGAATGCGGCAGCACCTTCTTGAACCAGCCGAGGATCGTCCACAGGCGCTTGTCGAGCTTGTGCGCGGGCAGCCCCGACGCCTGCAGCAGGTCGTTGTATTCGATGTGCTCGCGCGTGTGCATCGCTTCCTGGCCGATGAAGCCGAGCACCTGCTTCTTCAGCTCGGGATTCTCGATCCGGTCGCGGTAGTTGCGCACCGAATCCATGAAGAAGCGTTCGCCGGCCGGAAACAGTAGCGACAGCGCATTCATGAAGTGCGTGACCGGCACGCCCTGCACGTGCCAGTCGCGCGCGCGTTCGGGCGGCAGCGCGAAACGGATGTCGCGCCGCACGGGCATCATGTTCGGGGTCATCATGATTGTTCTCCTCCCTGATTACCTGCGTTGTTGTAGGTGGCGTGCAGCGGTGCGGGCGCCGGCGTGCCGCGGGCGGCGTCGCGGCGGGCCCTCGCGGCCTCGCGGCGCGTTGCCAGCACGACGAGCGCCTGATACGCGGACGGCAGGATGCGCGCCATCCAGTCGCCGGCCTTCGCATCGCGGCCGATCAGCACGCGGCGTTTGTTACGGCGCACGCCGGCGAGGATCGTGCGCGCGGCGTCGTCGGCGGTCGTGATGAAGAACTTCTCGAACGTGTCCCTGCCTTGCTGCTCGCTCGCGACCATGAAGCCGACCATGTTCTTCGACACGCGGCTGGCCTGCGCGATGTTCGTGCGGATGCCGCCCGGGTGCACGCAGGTTGCCGACACGCCGCACTTCATCATGTCGAGCTCCTGGCGCAGCGATTCGGTGAAGCCGCGCACCGCGAACTTGGTCGCGTTGTAGCCGCTCATGCCCGGTTGCGCGAAGATCCCGAACAGGCTCGACGTGTTGATCACGTGGCCGTCGCCGGATGCCTTCAGGTGCGGCAGGAACGCCTTCGTGCCGTGCACGACACCCCAGAAATTGATGTTCACGATCCACTCGAGATCGCTGTAGTCCATCCCTTCGATCGTGCTCGACAGCGCGACGCCCGCGTTGTTGAAGATCAGGTTGACCTTGCCGTGTTCCTTCGCGGTGTCATCGGCCCACGCGAACATCGCGTCGCGCTCGCCGACGTCGAGCACCCGCGTCGATACACGCACGTTCGGCGCAATCGCACGGACGATCCGTTCGGTTTCGGCGAGACCGACGCCGTTCTTGTCGGCGAGCGACACATGGCAGCCGGCCTGCGCGAGCTGGATCGCGAGCGAGCGGCCCATGCCCGAGCCGGCACCCGTGATCGCGGCGACCTTGTTGGCGAAATCTCTCATGTCGTTGGCTCCTTGTCTGGCTCAGGCCGCTTCGGCGGAAGTGGAGGCGGAAGCGGCGGGCGCGGCGATCGGCCGCGCGATCGTGTCGTGCGGTGCGCGATACGCGTGGTAATCGGCGATCGAGAAGCGCGCGGTCGCCTGGCGGAAGCGCCACGTGAAGCCCGGCCACAGCGTCGTGTTCTTGCCCGTGCGCGGATCGAGATACCAGCTCTTGCAGCCGCCCGTCGACCAGATCGCCTTCTTCAGCTTGCCTTGCAGGTCGCTGTTGAACCGAGCTTCGACGAGCGGGCGCACCTCGATCGCATCCGCGCGCTCGCGGCGCATCGCCTGCAGCGCGCCGAGGATGTATTCGATCTGCGACTCGATCATGAACACCATCGAGTTGTGGCCGAGGCCCGTGTTCGGGCCGACGATCATGAAGAAGTTCGGGTAGCCGGGCAGCGTCGAGCCGAGATACGCATGCGCGCCGTCGCGCCATGCGTCGACGATGTCGAGGCCGCCGCGGCCGACGATCGCGCCGCGCGGATACGGATCGGCGACCTGAAAGCCGGTGCCGTAGATCAGGCAGTCGACTTCGTGTCGCTTGCCGTCGGTCGTCACGACGGCGTCGGCTTCGATATGGTCGATGCCGGTCGTGATCACGTCGACGTTCTTGCGCGACAGCGCCGGGTAGTAGTCGTTCGAGATCAGCACGCGCTTGCAGCCGAGCGTGTAGTTCGGCGTGACGGTCTTGCGCAGCTCTGGATCGGGAATCTGCTTGCGGATATGGCGCAGCGCGAGCTTCTGCACGTTCTTCATCAGCGACGGATGGATCGCGAAGCCGAGCACGCGCGATTCGAGCATCCAGTAGATGCCGCTGCGCACCACCTTCTGCGTGAACGGCAACGAGCGGAACAGCCATTTCTCGAACCCGGTCAGGTTGCGGTCGGGCTTCGGCATGATCCACGGCGGCGTGCGCTGGAACAGCGCGAGCGCCTTCACGCGCGGCGCGATCTGCGGCACGAACTGGATCGCGCTCGCGCCGGTGCCGATCACCGCGACGCGCTTGCCTTCGAGCGCGTAGTCGTGATCCCACTGCTGCGAATGGAACGCGCGGCCCCGGAAATTCTCGACGCCGGGAATCGCCGGCAGCGCGGCGCGCGACAGGCCGCCCATCCCCGACACCAGCACGCGCGCGGACAGCCGCTTGCCGTTCGCGAACGTGAGGCGCCAGCGCTGCGCGGCCTCGTCGTACTCGGCGCGCTGCAGCTCGTGGTTCATGCGCAGGTGCGGGCCGATCCCGAAGCGCTGCACGCAGTCTTCCAGATACGCGCGGATTTCCGGCTGCGGCGCGAACATGCGCGTCCAGCGCGGGTTCGGCGCGAACGAGAACGAATAGACGTGCGATTGCACGTCGCATGCACACCCGGGGTAGTGATTGTCGCGCCACGTGCCGCCGACCGACGCGGCCTTCTCGAGGACGACGAAGTCGGTCACGCCAGTCTGCCGCAGGCGGATCGCCATCCCGAGACCGGCGAAGCCGGTGCCGATGATGGCGATGTCGATGGTTTCGTCCAGGCCGTCGTGGCCGGGCGGACCGAAAGGCAACGTGCGAGCATTCATCCGGGTGTCTCCGATTTGGCTCATTTTTTAATGTTACATTGGTTGATGTAACGATAGTGGGTGAGCCCGGAAACCGCAAGAGGCTAGAAGCGGCGCTCTAAGGGCCGGAAACCAGGCGGGAAAAGGCTGAGCGGGGTTTGGAACAGCACACTTTTCGCAATGCGGGATACGCGGAAAGGCTTGTCGACACGGGCGGAGCGGGGCGGAGACGAGACCGCCGGCGTGCGGCGGTCTGTTTGAAACGGAATCAGGGGCGGATCGATCGGGCGGCCGTCTCATGGAAAACCCCGGCCACGATCGTGACCTGCGCGAGCGCGTAGAGGCCCCAGATCAGATAGTCGATGCCCGGAAAACCGCCGAGGAAGCGGCCGACGCCGATCAGCGTATCGGAGCCGACGAAGATCAGGCTGCCGACGGCCACCAGTGGGCCGTGCGTGCGGGCGGCGAGCGCGAAGCTCGCCATCGCACACAGCACGAGCATGTAGACGGCGACCGGCGCCAGCAGCTCGCCGAGGTGCGGGAAGAAGGCGAGGTAGAACGCGGGCGCGGCGATCCACAGCCCGACCAGCGCGGCGATGCGCCAGCCGTGCGGCCGCGCGCGCCAGCGCAGGAAGATCGCGCAATAGCACAGGTGCGTGAGCAGGAACGCGCCGAGGCCGAGGACGAACGACAGCGGCCAGTCGGGCAGCGCGAGCAGCACGTCGCCGAGCACGGCCGTCGCGAGCGCCGCGCACAGCCACGCGCGTTCGCGCGGCGCGCCGCAGGTGCTGCCCGCCGCGAGCAGCAGGATGCCCATCGCGGCTTTCGCGGCGGCCTGGCCCGGATAGGGCGCGGCGGCGAGCGACAGTCCGTACAGCAGCGCGGCGGCGACGGCGAGCGGCCAGAGCCGGCGATAGGTGGCGGGAAGCGTGGCGAGCAAGGCGGGTGTCTCCGGTTTGTTGTTGTCTGCGGTGGACGGCGCGTCGTCGTCGGCGCGGCTGCGGCCATTATCCGGAAGAAAGGGCGTGCGAAAACCGGCGAATCCTTCTAGGACGCGGTCGGGATGACACGTGCAGGTGTGTGCCCGCCGCCGCCGCGATCCGGTGCTGCCGGGTGACGATGCGCGGGCGTTGCCGCCGGATTTTTTCAACGCGTTGCCCCTGCTGAACCGGGGCAACGGCTCCAATTCGGCTTGCTATGATCGCCGCGACATTGCCGTTGTCGTTGTCCCGCCCGGCCGCGCGACTGGACGCGCAAGCCGGTGCGTGCCCGATGAATCCACGCCGTGCCCGGCCCGCGCGCCCATGCAACGCGAGGCCGAGCCGGCCCCCATGAAAACAGGTCCGACCATGACCGAACTTCTCCATGGCGACGGCGCGATCCGTCGCACGACGCCGTACGGCTCCTCGATCGAAAACACCTATGCGGGCGTGCTGTCGTTCATGCGCCGCAACTATTCGCGCACGCTCGACGGCGTCGACGTTGCGATTTCCGGCGTGCCGCTCGACCTCGCGACCACCTATCGCTCGGGCGCGCGGCTCGGGCCGGCCGCGATCCGTGCGGCGAGCGTGCAGCTCGCGGAGCTCAATCCGTATCCGTGGGGCTTCGATCCGTTCGAGGATCTCGCGGCCGTCGACTACGGCGACTGCTGGTTCGATGCGCACAACCCGCTGTCGATCAAGCCCGCGATCGTCGAGCATGCGCGCACGATCCTGCGCTCGGGCGCGAAGATGCTGACGCTCGGCGGCGACCACTACATCACGTATCCGCTGCTGGTCGCGCACGCGGAGCGCTACGGCAAGCCGCTGTCGCTGATCCATTTCGACGCGCACTGCGATACGTGGGCCGACGACGATCCGGACAGCCTCAATCACGGCACGATGTTCTACAAGGCCGTGAAGGAAGGGCTGATCGATCCCGCGACGTCGGTGCAGGTCGGCATCCGCACGTGGAACGACGATTTTCTCGGGATCGAGCGGCTCGATGCCGCGTGGGTGCACGACCACGGTTCGCGCGCGGCGGTCGAGCGGATCGTCGACATCGTCGGCGCGCGGCCCGCGTACCTGACGTTCGACATCGACTGCCTCGATCCGGCGTTCGCGCCCGGCACGGGCACGCCGGTCGCGGGCGGGTTGTCGTCCGCGCAGGCGCTGGCGATCGTGCGTGGGCTCGGGGCGGTGAACCTGGTCGGGGCGGATGTTGTCGAGGTCGCGCCCGCTTACGATCATGCGGACATTACGGCGATCGCGGCCGCGCATGTCGCTTGCGATCTGCTGTGTCTGTGGCGGCAGAAGAAGGTGGCGGGGGCGTTGAAGTAGGGCGATGGTCGCCCTTCATCACGCGGGCTTGTTGCTCAAGTACGAGGTACCCACGACGCACGATCTGTTCGCGTGCTGGCTGGCGTGAGCCGCACGCGCATCGACGGCACCGCCGGCGGATTCTCCATGACGATCTCCTTTCAGGTGAACGGGGTCGAGTATGCGCATCTTCCGGCGGCGCTATCCGACTCGTTCCTGCGCTGCGGGGGCTCACGGCCTGAAAACAGGTTCCGAGGTCGATCAGTCGTTGCATTGCATGCGATGGCAATCCGCTTCCACGCAAGCATGGGTCACCCGAGCGAAAAATAGGTGACGTCCAGGGCGGGGGGCGCGACGGGCGTCTGCGAGAGGAGCGCATGAACTTGGCCGCGATGGTGGGCGTGATGAATGAAAATGTGGGAAAGAACGAGTTGAAGAGGTTTTCGTTGCGGCGTTCCATCCATGCTCGTGTAGTCGATGTTTTTCTCCAGGTCGTTGCGTGCGACCGTGCCGACAATGCGGACAAGCCGCTCATCCTCGGTTAGCCTTGCGGTTCGCAGGCTCTCGAAATCCTGGCAGACGACATGGTCCAGGGACGGGATGTCATGCCCCTCCCCGGAGATCCGGCCGAGCCAGATGCGGTCGGTGGCAAGCAGATGATTGAGCGTATTGTGGATCGAGCCGAAGGCGCAGGCGCGCTCGAGAAAATAGTCGTCCGACGAAAGCCTGGCGCATGCGTCGTATAGGAGGCCATTCGCCCAGACGGTCCAACGTGCCAACATCTCGAAGTTGTTCCTCATCACCGTTCCTTTGTCTTTCGATAGCCGCACGGGTAATCTATTGGCCCTGATGGCCCCTGTCGATGGCGTTTTTCTTATCAGCTATAAGGCCCGATGATGCCTGTCCGCCGTGATCCGCCCCAGACCCACTTGCTTCGCGCCTTTGAGGCGGTCGCCCGGCTGAAGAGTTTCAAGCAGGCGGCTGTCGAAATCGGCGTGTCACAGAGTGCTGTCAGCCAGCGCGTAGCGGCTCTCGAAGCCCGTCTCGATACATGCCTGATCCATCGAGACCATGGCCGCTTCGAATTGACCCGCGATGGCCTTGCTTATCTGGCAACAGCGGAAGGCGTGCTGAGAACGCTGGCGCACGCGGACAACCGGCTCGCGGATCGCCGCGACACTGTCCGCATGACGGTTGTCTCGTCCTTTGCGCACTGCTGGCTCGCTCCCCGACTCGAATCGCTCTCCCAGTCCTTTGAAGACATCTGTCTCGATCTGCACGTTTCCGACGAGATCGTAGCCATCGACGAAGGCGAATACGATCTCGCGATCCGCTTGCATCCGAGGGCTGGTATCCCGGGAGAGCGGATGACGGCAACCGACGACGTGCTCATCCCGGTCCACGCGCCCGGCAGTCGGGCGAGCCGTGCCGGGCGCCCGGACCCGTTCGACGGCATGAGGTTGCTCGAAGATGACTGTAGCCGTCTCGGCGGATCTCGCCACCAGTCGTGGGACGCATGGTATGAGTTCAACGGATGCGATATTCCGCGAGAGCGCAGGCGGATCGTGTTCAGCGATGCGGGCTTGATGATCGAGGCCGCGCGCCGCGGGGCAGGCGTCGCTCTCGCACGCCAATCGCTGGTGGCGGACCATCTGGCTGCTGGCGAGTTGGTGAAATTCGACGGAACGCCGCTCGAATGCGTGGGGCAGACATCATTGATTCAACGACGAGCGAGCAGTCGCAGCAAGGCAAGTCAGCGCGTCGCAAAATGGCTTCTTGATGCCGTGTCCGCCGATGTCGCCTAGGATCGCTTGTCGTGTTTTTGGGGCGGTGGTCTGGAGGTCGGGCGATATTTTCAAGAGCAACGATAGCCATTCCCCAACCTAACTGTCGGTGTGATCCGCCCCAACCACCTCCTTGGTGAAGGCGAGCAGGAGTTCGCTGAGCCGAACCGGCTGCTCCTGTTGGATCCAGTGACCGGCGCCGTCGATCATCTCGATGCCCGCCATTCTCGTCGTCGCCTTCGTCCTCATGAGATCGAGCGCGCCCGGCGCCGAATACGTACCCCAATCGCTCTTGCCGCCAATGAAGAGCGACGGGACATCGATCGTCTTGCCCGAAAACAGGCGCAACTCAGCGTTTAGGTCAGGATCGGAAAAGACGCGATAAGCCTGCAGGGCGCCTTGAAACCCCGTGCGGCCATACTCCTCCGTGTACACCCCAAGTTCCGGCTCGGTGAGCCATTTGCTGGCCAGGACCTCGGCGGCGGAGGGGTGGAATGGAGCGACGGTCTCGGGCATCGTCTTGCCGAGATCCATGACGTAATAGGTGGGCATTTGCGCAAGTTCTGCGGCGGTCGGCGCCTTCAACGGATGCGGCTTATTTCCCGGCCAGTCGGCGCTCTTGACGTAGAAAAATGCACGAAGAAACGCGTGTAAACCTTGAGGGGGGTGCCACATGTCATGGTTCGCTTCCCGTGTGCTCAGATATTGCTGGTAATACTCTCTCGGCGGGTCGAGCGCAGCCAGCGCGGCCGCCAGCTTTTGATTGCCGGTATTCGGTTGAACCGACGATACCTCGCTTTCCGCAATGCTGAACGGAAGCGTCGGCGGACCGGGGAACGGTGCGCTCATCAGCACTACCGAGGGAAAGACGTCAGGTCGGGCTAGCGCACAATAGGCCGCGACGGGCGAGCCGAGGTCGTGCCCGACGAGCATTGCCGTACGCCGATACCCCAACGCCAAAACCAATCCGAGGGCGTCACGCGCCATATTCAAAAGGCTGAAAGGCGCCAGCTGGGCGTCATAGTCGTTCATCCAACCGGTGGTGCGGCCAAAACCCCGCTGGTCGGGCGCCACGACATGGTAGCCGGCGTCAGCCAGAATCGGGATCAGGTGTCGCCAGCCGTAAGCCAAATCGGGAAAACCGTGCAGAAGCAATGCAAGCGGCCGGCCGGGGTTCTCGTAACCGGCCTCGAGAATATGGACATCGAGGCCGTTGACCCCGTGGATCATGCGCGAACGGACCCTCTTCGGAAGCGTTCCATCGCCATATGTTGATGCGGACAAGTCGACTCCTCCTATGGGGTTTGCGCGGGCGGGTCGAATCAAAGGGGCAAACAGGCTGACCGCGCCCATCGCCAGGAAGGCTCGTCGGGACGCCGATGGCCTGAAGCGATGTGGGCGACTCATGATGGAACACCCCGTCCGCGTGCAAGCGCTGTCTTCAGCTTCAGCGAAAACGCACGCAACGAACGATTCGCCCGGCGGCCGGGCAATCGAGGACGAGCAGCCCCGACACGAAGACGCTCTGCATGGGATGAGCGAGGAAACCCGCGCGTTTCACGTTGAGTTTCAGCTATTCGTGCCGCGATCTGGGGAGGCTGTGGATCACTGAACGAACCTTCTTGACTTGCGATTGGGTCGAGGGGCATCGCCGGGCTCCGGATATGGCGATCACCATACTATGCCAATCGCCATAGAATCATCAAGCGAAACGTGCTATGTTTTCGGCATGCCACGTAAGACTGACGCCCGCGCTCGCGCGATTGCCACGGCCCAACGACTGTTTCGCATCCAGGGCTACACTGCGACGGGATTGACCCAGATCCTTGAAGAAAGCGGTGCGCCTAAAGGATCGTTTTACTTTCACTTTCCACGCGGCAAGGCACAACTCGCAGAAGAAGCAATCGATAATTACATTGCGAATCGAATTGCTGTACTACGGGACATCTCGGCGAATACGACGGGTGATGCTCTGAATTTTGTTCATCAGATTTTCAGGACATTCGCGGCTGAAATGGTCGCCTCTGATTTCCAGTATGGATGTCTGATGCAAAATCTGGCGAATGAGCTGCCCGCGCTCGACGCCGAGCTGACCAAACGGATAGCACGCGGGTTTGTTGAGTCGACCGAGATTATTGCGGAGCATTTTAGGGGGTGCGGTTTCGCTCCCACGCGCGCGTCCTCTACCGCAGCCGCATTGGTAGCCGCCCTCGAAGGCGCGCGGACGATCGCCCGCCTGGAACGCACACCCGCTGTCTTCGAGGCGCTGGCAGAGGTTAGTGTTCAAAGATGGGCTGCCTCCGAGGGGTGATCCGGTCCAATGTTCCCGGTCGGACGAAATTGGCCCCGATCATCCTACGAAGAGCGTCGATCTTTCGCGCATGTCCGTTCGCAGACGCTCAGCCCCCGGATGAATGTCTTAGCCTTGTCCATTGCCGGACCGCCACAATCAGTTTGGCTTCGGCTTAAGCGGGAATATGTCAGCTAATTCTCTCGACTGCGTTCGCTTGGGTCTGCAATCCAAGATTGGTCGCTCGCCAATGAAGTCCGGCCACAGCTGCAATTTCAGGCAAATGCCGGCTGGTTCTTGACACTCGGGCGTTCCCGCATTCTCTTGTACCAGGCGAGAAGGGCTTCACACTCGGTGGGAACGGGCAGCTTCACGATCGACGCGAAGACCAGGCCGCCGATGACGGTGATGTCGGCCATCGAGAACGCATCCCCGCCGACAAATGGCTGCTTTTTCAGGACGTCATTGAAGTACTGCATGCCCCTCAGGGCTTTGTCACGCTGACGAAATCCCCATTCGGAGTTCTGATAGAGCTCGACTTCGGGCCCGAGCCCGGGCGTGGCGTGGTGGAAATAGACACTGATGGCGTCGAGCAATTCCAGCTCGGCGCGCTTGCTCATCATGTGGATCACACCCTTTTCGCGCGGCGTGCTACCGGTAAGCGTGGGTACGCCATCGAGCGCGTCGAGGTATTCGGTAATGGCGGTGCACTCGGCAATACAGGTTCCGTCATCCAGTTCAAGCACCGGTAGCGTGCCGGAGTAGTTCTTGTTGGCGATGAACCCAGGCCTTTTGTGCTCGCCCTTGTATAGATCGACCAAGACGTACTGGACGCGCGATTGCAGGCCCTTCTCGGCCAGAGCGATACGGACTCGTGTCGGATAAGGGCCCGTGGGGAAATCGTAAATCGTCATCGTAGCCAGTTTGCTTACGTCGAATTCACGGGTGTCGGAAACCATGGTTCGCCTATCAGGATGGGTGAAGCGTTTGAAATTAGATAGGACCGAACCGTTTGATGCGACCCTACCTGCCACTTGGTAGGTTTACGTTAGACGCTATAATGTGCTTGGTCAACACGTATTTTTCTTAAGCGAGGCAAGCAGTGAGGAACGAAGCCAGTTCGAATTCAAGGGAAAACATCCTCGCGGCAGCCAAGCTGGCTGCGCAGTCGCATGGCTACGACGGTCTGAATTTTCGTGATCTCGCGTTAGCGGTTGGTATCAAGGCAGCCAGCATTCACCATCACTTTCCCACGAAGGCCGATCTTGGCGCGGCGGTAGCAAGGCGCTACTGGGAGGACTCGGCGGCCACTCTGGACGCACTGTGGACCGAATCCTCGGATCCGATCGACTGTCTGCGCCGCTATCCAGAGACGTTTCGCAAGGCGCTGGAGAACGGTAATCGGATATGCCTCTGCAGTTTCATGGCCGCCGAATCTGATGACTTGCCCGAAGCGGTAACGAAAGAAGTCCAAACCTTTGCAGATGTGAATATTGCGTGGTTGAGCAAAGTGCTGTCGGCCACGGCCAGCGCCGAGGATAGCGAGGGGCGTGCTCGCGCTATCTTCGCAGCCGTCGCTGGCGCGCAACTCATCGCCAGAAGTCGCGCGGATATCTCTGTCTATGACGGGCTAATTGAAAGCTATCGTGTTGCTGGTCTTTTGCCGGCATAGCAGTAGAAAAAAGTGGGGGTATCAGAATTTCCGTGTTCAAGGCGGGTTGAGACTCACACGGACGGACGAACGAAACGATCGGCGTAGAGGATCGCGAATTGGTTCATGGCCGCCTTCCAGTCCTTGGCTGCGCGTCCCCAATCAGCGGTGATATTGCGCAGTGCCAGCCAGATGTGTTTCGTCGCTGCGTCATCTGTCGCGAAGTGTCCCCGCGTCTTGATGATCTTGCGCAGTTGCGAGTTGATATTCTCGATGGCGTTCGTAGTGTATATAACCTTGCGTATCTCAGGCGGAAACGCAAAGAACGGAATCACGCGGTCCCAGGCATTGCGCCAGGCTGTGCTGACGGGCGGGAATCTCTGGCCCCAGGGCCCTTCGGCAAACGCCTCAAGTTCGGCCTGAGCCGCCTCCGCGCTGGGTGCCGTATAGATCGGCTTGATCGCGGCGGCCAATCCCTTGCGATCCTTCCAGCTCGCGTAATCGAGGCTGTTGCGGATCAGATGGACGACGCAGGTTTGCAGCGTGGTCGCCGGGAACACCGCAGCCAGCGCCCGCTCGATCAGTGCCTTCTTGAGCGCCATCGTCGCGGCGTTGATGGCCTCGGCCGTCATCGGACCATTGCCGAACTGTTCAAGCAGCTCGGTGGGAATTGCCGGCAGCGTTGCCGGCGGTGTTTTTCGGTTTGGGTGGCATACGTTCTTCTTGGGAACATCATATGCCTCGAACACGAAATTGCTGACAGGCCCGCGCTTTCCGACTGCGGATTCAACCGGTCGATGCAGCATGACACTTGCACGGACGCGACTCATCACGCTATTTCTTCTTCGACACAATCGCCGCCAACTTTGGCCAACGCATTCAGCAACCCTGTTCGCAGCGTGATCAACGCGAGACTCTTTGCGTCGAGTTCGTCGAGTTTTGCTTGCAGGCACGCGACCTTTTGGTCAACGCCGAACGTCGGACTTTCCCATACATGGACAACGTCGCGAATTTCCGCCAGCGTGAAGCCCAACGCCTTCGCGTGGACGATCAGCCTTATCCGCTGTAACGAAAGTTCTGAATAGCGCTTGTAAGTGTTCGTCGCGTTAGGTTGTGTTGCTTTGTCCAGCAGACCCATGCGCTCGTAGTAACGGACGGTGTCGCGCGATACACCCGCCCGCTTGCATAGCTCGCCGATGCGCATGCTGCCTCCAATCAATGTCGTGGAGCGTCATTTACGCTTGACCGTTGCCTATAGTCAACGGTTTAGAGTGCAAACTCCCGTTCCACTCCATCAGCAAGCTATGAGTAAATCTTTCGACTTTGGCGGAAAAACAGCACTCGTCACCGGTGCATCGTCGGGTATCGGGCGCGCGTTTGCCTATGCGTTGGCCGAACGCGGTGCGAGACTCCTGCTGGTCGCACGCTCTCACGACAAGCTGCGCGATCTGGCCGCAGAACTGCGGCGCGACTATGCGTGCGACGCCGATTTTCTGACGGTCGACCTGAGCGCGGCCGACGCCGTCGACACGATCGATCGTCATCTGAAGGAGACCGGCACGATCGTCGATGTGCTGATCAACAACGCGGGCTTCGCAGCATACGGGCGCTTTGAAACGATTCCGTTGACGCGCCAGCGCGATGAAGTTCTGGTGAACTGCATCGCCGCGCTCGAGCTGACTCATCTTCTGCTGCCGGGGATGCAAGCGCGATCCGGTGGCGCAGTCATCAACGTCGCGTCAACCGCGGCATTCCAGCCCGATCCGTATATGGCCGTCTACGGCGCGACGAAGGCCTTTCTCCTGTCATTTTCGGAAGCTGTTTGGGCTGAGAACCGGCATCGGGGCATCCGGGTCGTCGCGCTATGTCCTGGCGCGACGCAAACGGCCTTTTTCGACGTTGTTGGCGCGAAGGAGGCTGCTGTCGGCGTGCCGATGCCGGTCGCGAACGTGGTGCGGGATGCGTTGTGGGCGCTCGATCGCAATCTGAGCTATCGGGTTGTGGGGGCGCGAAATCGACTGCTGGCGAACTTGCAGAGACTACTGAGCCGTCATATGTCGGCCCGGCTCGTTGAAAAAATCCTTCGGCCAAGAGAAGATCCGGATTTCGCGGCAACAGATCTCAAGGCTTAGGGCGGTGCCGTTTCCAGATGGTGGTCTCTCGATGTCGCTATCCGCAGATCGTCTTCGGCGGATAGCGAACGGTTGCAACTGGCCGAACACCAACAGTGCGTCCCACGTTCCCCGAAAATTCGAGAAGAACCAAAAAAGGCCGACGGGCAGGGTGCCCGTCGGCCTTTCTCGACTGCGCGCGCCGCGCGTTACTTCGCCGCGAGCGCGCTCGCCACGCGTTTGTCGCTCCACGCGTTGTCAGCGACGCTCAGCTTCTGCGGAATCAGCTTCGCCGCGTAGAACGCGTCCGCGACACCCTGCTGAACCGCGACGATCTTCTCGTCGACCGGCACCGCCCCAAACGGCACGCGCTTGATCCACGTCTCGACGAGCGCGAGCGGCAACCCGACCTTCGGCGCGATCAGCGCGGCGGTCTCGGCCGGATGCCCGTTGACCCACAGGCCCGTCTCGCGCGCCTGCTTCAGGATCGCGCCGACCACGTCGGCATGCTGCTCCGCGAAATCCCGCGTCGCCTCGTAGAAGTTGTTCGCCGGCGTGAGGCCCGTGTAGTCGGACAGCGTGCGGATCTTCAGCGAATTCTGCGCGGCCGCGTAATACGGATCCCAGACGGCCCACGCATCGACGTTGCCGCTTTCGAACGCGGCGCGTGCGTCGGCGGGCGGCAGGTACACGGGGCGAATCTCGTCGTAGCGCACGCCGGCCTTCTTGAGCGCTTCCAGAAGCAGGTAGTTCGCGCTCGAGCCTTTCTGCAGCGCGACCTTCTTGCCGCGCAGCTCGGCGAGCGAGCGGATCGGCGAATCGGCCTTCACGAACACGGCTTCGTTGTGCGGCGACGGCGGTTCCGCGCCGACGTACACGAAGCGCACGCCTGCTGCCTGCGCAAACACGGGCGGCGGCGCGCCCGTATAGCCGAAGTCGATGCTGTTCGCGTTCAGCGCTTCGAGCAGTTGCGGGCCGGCCGGGAATTCGAACCACTGCACGTTGTAGCCGAGCGGCTTGAGCCGCGCTTCGAGCGAGCCCTGCGCCTTGATGATCGACAGCAGGCCGGCCTTTTGATAGCCGATGCGCACGACCTTGTCGGCGCCGCCCTGCGCGAAGGCCGACGCGGCGGACAGCGCGACGAGCGTGACGGCGGCGGTGCGGGTGATCCAGCGGGTGAAACGAATCATCGAACGGACTCCATGCGAAACGTCTTCGGGAGAGCGGCCGGTGCCGCTCGGTTGGAAGAATCGTCGCATGGGCGGTTGCGCCCGCAAACGAAGCATTGCCGATAAGAATATGACGGCGGCGGCCCTATGCTTTGTCGTCGTCGCCTTGCGTATCGGGCGTGCCGGACTGGCGCGCCGCTTCGTCGCTGAGCTTCTTGTCGAGGATCGTCGCGACGCGGCCGCCGAGATAGGCGCCCGCCGCGGTTTCGAGCGCGCGGTTCGTCTCGCCTTCGACGAACACGGCCGCGAGCGGGCGCAGGCGCCAGATCGCGTCGACCAGTTCGGGCACGTCGGTGGCCGGCGGCAGCGTGCCGGCGTCGTAGCGGTCGAGCCGCTTCACGACGAGATCGACGAGCAGCCGCGCAATCGCGTCGAAATGCGGCCGCGCGAGGCTGATCACGTCGAGCAGCTCGCGCGGCGGGATGCCTTCCTTCGTCATCGCGGCCGCCGCTTCGAGCAGTGCGGGGCTCTTCGCGACGAACGACAGGCCGTGCCGTTCGAGCAGCCCGAGCTCGGTCACGCGCGAAAGCTGCGTGGTCGCTTGCGGCCCGAACATCTGCGCGAGCGCGGCGAGCGAATAGGTTTTCGGCAGTTCATGCGACCAGCGGCCGCCGATCGCGTTTTCGAGGCCGAGGATCGAGCGCAGGTCGTGGCCTTCGTCGATCGCCTTGATCAGGTCCTGGATGTTCGACAGCGTGTAGCCGCGCGCGAGCAGGTGGTTGATCAGCTTCAGGCGCGCGACGTGCGTGTCGTCGTAGATGCCGACGCGCCCGCGCTTCTCGGGCGGTGCGAGCAAACCGCGATCCTGGTACGCGCGGACGTTGCGCACGGTCGTGTCGGACACGCGCGCCAGCTCGTCGACCGTGTACTCGTTGCGGGAATCCGCCGCGGCCTCGTCGGGGGTGGAATGAGTCTGTTTTGACATGCGGCCATTCTAGCGCGACGCGGCAGGCCCGGGCGAGGCGGGGAGCGTGCGTGCGCCGTCCCCGAGCGGGCGCTGCAGCAGCGCCGTGTCGATCCAGCGGCCGTGCTTGAAGCCGACCGCCTTCAACGTGCCGGCCGGCTCGAAGCCGAACGCGCGATGCAGCGACGTCGAGCCGCCGGTGCCGCCGTCGGCGATCACCGCGATCATCTGCCGCCACGGGCCGGTCTCGCAGCGCGCGATCAGCGCCGCGAGCAGTGCGCGGCCGATCCCGCGCCCGCGCTGCGCATCGTCGATGTAGATCGAATCCTCGATCGTGAAGCGGTATGCGCTGCGCGTGCGGTACGGCGTCGCGTACGCGTAGCCGGCCACGCGGCCGTCGCATTCTGCGACGAGATACGGCAGCCCGTGGTGCAGCACCGCTTCGCGGCGCGCGCGCAGCTCGGCGGCATCGGGCGGCGTTTCCTCGAACGACGCGACGCCGTGGCGGACGTGGTGCGCATAGATCGCGTGGATGGCGGCGAGATCGGCTTCGGTCGAATCGCGGACGATGCAGGCGGCTGGCGTATCAGGCATGGCGATGGGGCGGCAGGGCGGGGATGCGGGCAGACCGTTACTATGCGGGCGATCGCCTGGCGCGTAAAGCGGCGGCCGTATTCCGGGCGCCGCGGCATTCAGTTCGGCGGCCGCTTCTTCTGCGTGTCGCGCGGCAACTCGTCGAAGCGGGCGAAGTAGTACGCGGAAAAGCGGCCGAGGTGCCCGAAGCCGAACGTCAGCGCCGTATCGGTGATGCTGGCCACCGGGTCGGTCAGCAACTGCACGCGCGCGGCGTCCAGCCGGATGTTGCGCAGCAGTTCCATCGGGGTCGCGCCGTGGTAGCGCCGGCACAGCACGTTCAGCGTCCGCAGGCTGACGCCGGCCGCCCTGGCGAGATCTTCGAGCGAGATCGGCGCGCAGAGCCGCGCGTGGATGAATTCGTGCAGCGCATCCATCTGCCGGATGCCGCCACGCGACACGGCTTGCGCCGGCGCGCCGCGCGCTGGCGGCGCCGCGCCGGCATGCACGGCGGCGGGCGACGGCGGGCAATGCACGAGCAGGAACAGCGCGAGGCTTCGTTCGAAATGGTCGCGCCATTCGGCCCGGATGCCACCGTCGTCGGCGACGGCGAGCACGTTGAGCAGCGACTGCGCGATCAGATCCCATTGCGACGAAAGCGCCGTCGGCAACAGGAATCCCGGCGCGAGGCCGGGCGCCGCGTCGTCGGGCCGGCGGCCGCAGACCGCGCGCATCAGCGAATCGGGCACCTTGACGATCAGTTGCCGGGTGCCGGACCGCCAGCGGAGGCGGACGTGCGACGTCGGCGCCAGCACGGCAGTGCGCCCTTCGGACACGCCCATCACGTGCCCGTCGCACTCGATCTCGGCGCCGCCCGCAAGCGACGTGTGGACGAGCGAAAAGCCGTCGAACGGCCGCGGGGCGACCTCGACTTCGGCGCCGTACTGCAGCGCGTAGACGCTCAGATGATTCAGTTGCCCCTTGAAAAGCGCCGCGTCGGGCACGCCCTGCTTCCAGCGCAGCGCATGCTCGGCCAGCTCCAGCGAGACCTGCTCGTGCGCATCCGCGCGCAATCCGGATCGGAACACGCAATTCCGGTACAGCGCGGACAGCACTTCCGCATTCGGGGTGAGGGGCATGGGGGGCGTCTCCTGCGTGGCGTTTTTCGTGCAGCGCATCCAGCGGGCCGCGGATGCGCGTCGTGCCACATCGGTTTCTCTTGTGAGCGAGATATCCTGAAAGGATGATATTGATCTTCGTCACACTTGTCGAAAGTATCGCAAGAATCGGATAGTCCCGCTCCCACCAGGGAAAAATCCGGATAGCGCGCGGCCCGCGGTACGCGGCACCAGAAAAAAAGCGGACTGAGTTCGCGAGTCACGTGCAAATTCCGGATAGTGAGAATCATTGTGGCTTCCTACACTGCGCCGGCATCCGGACGGAAAGCGGCGCATCTCACGATGAAATTTCGTACAGCTACTAAATCGATGGGCTGAACGATCGTATTACTTCGAACGCGTGTGATGCGACGGCTACCGCCGGGCCCGAATCCCCTCTGGAAAAAGGAACGAAGCTCCATGCGTCAAATCAACCTGCAGGCGCTCTCCGACGATGCGCGGCTGGGTCCGCTGCACGGCGTCGTGCTGTGCTGGTGCGCGCTGATCATCGTGTTCGACGGCTACGACCTCGCGGTGGCCGGCATCGCGCTCCCGGCGATCATGAAGGAGATGGGCGTCAATCCGGCGCAGGCCGGCTTCATGGTCAGCTCGGCGCTGTTCGGCATGATGTTCGGCAACATCGTGTTCGGGACCGTCGCCGAGCGGATCGGGCGCCGCTGGGCCATCGCGGCCTGCCTGACGCTGTTCAGCGTCTTTACCGCGGCGGCCGGGCTGGCGCCGACGCCCGCGCTGTTCGGCGCCGCCCGCTTCCTGGCGGGCATCGGCATCGGCGGCGTGATGCCGAACGTGATCGCCCATATGACCGAGTACGCGCCGCGACGCTTGCGCAGCACGTTGGTGACGCTGATGTTCAGCGGCTATTCGGTCGGCGGCATGCTCGCGGCCGTGATGGGCAAGGGGATGATCGAGGCATACGGATGGCAGTCCGTGTTCGTCGCCGCGGGTGCGCCGGTGCTGCTCGTTCCGCTGCTCGTGAAATGGATGCCGGAATCGCTGCCGTTCCTGATCCGGCGCGGCAGGACGGACGAGCTCGCGCGCATCGCGCGCCGGCTCGATCCCGCATACCGGCGTCAACCGGGCGACTGCTATGTCGTCCCGCGCGAAGGCAACGCCGGCAGCGCGCCGGTTCGCCAGCTGTTTGACGACGGCCGCGGATTCAGCACGGTCATGTTCTGGATCGCGTGCTTCATGTGCCTGTTCATGGTGTATGCGCTCAGTTCGTGGCTGACCCGGCTGATGGCGAGCGCCGGCTACAGCCTCGGCTCCGCGCTGACGTTCGTGCTGGTGCTGAACGCCGGCGCGATGGTCGGCGCGATCGGCGGCGGCTGGCTGGCCGATCGCTTTCCGATCAAGACGGTGCTCGTGTCGATGTATCTGCTCGCCGCGGTGTCGATCACGCTGCTCGGCTACAAGATGCCGACCGCGCTGCTGTTCGTGCTGGTCGGCCTCGCGGGCGCGTCGACGATCGGCACGCAGATCGTCAATTGCGCGTATGCGGGGCAGTTCTATCCGATGGCGATCCGCTCGACCGGCATCGGCTGGACGCTGGGCGTGGGTCGCAGCGGCGCGATCCTGGCGCCGATCGTCATCGGTTTGCTGGTGGGCATCGATCTGCCGCTGGAACAGAACTTCATGGCGATCGGGCTGCCCGCGCTGGCGGCGGCCGTCGCGGTCGGCCTGATCGATCATCGGCGCTCGGCGTCGCATCGCGATCATCCGGCCAGTACCGGCGAGCGTCAGGCGTCGCCTGTCCGGCAGTCCTGAGCGGCGCATCGGCGGGGCGCAACCGGGGCGGGGATCACGGCCGGCCCGCAACGGCGGTTCCGAAGGGGCGGCGGTGTCAGAGCCGCCCGTCCGCCGCGCGCACCGCGTCCGCGATCGCGTCCGCGACGCGCTGCACGCGCGGCGAGCGGCGCACGTCCGGATGGACGACGAGCCAGATCTCGCGCTCGATGTCGCAGCGCGGCGCGGAAGTCAGCTCGACGAGCGGCGCGGGTGCGGACGAGGGTGCCGCACCGGCTGCGGCGAGCGAATCGTCGACGAGAAACCGCGGCAACAGCGCGACCCCCGCGCCGGCGACGCACGCGCGGTGCAGCGCCGCGAGGTCGTTCGCGACGAACGCGAAACGGCGCCCGGCCGCGAAGCGTTCGAGCCATTGCTGCTGCGGCGTCTGCGCGAGCGCGTCGTCGTAGCCGACGAACGGCCAGGTGTCGGGCGGCGCGGCCGCCCATTCCGGCGACGCGCACAGCGCGAAGCGCATCGTGCCGAGCCGGCGCGCGGCGAGCCCCGGCTCGCTCGGCCGCGACAGCCGCACCGCGAGATCGGCTTCGCGCGCATACAGGTTCGCCGCATGCATCTCGCCCATCAGGTCGATCCGCAGCGCCGGCCATGCGCGCTGCGCGCGGGCAAGCCGCGGCGCGAGGAAATGGCTGGCGAACACCGGCGACGCCGACACGCGCACCACGCCGTCGAGCGCCGCCGCGCCCTGCGCGGCGCGCGCGAACGCATGCGCATCGGTTTCGAGGCGCGCGGCGTGCTCGGCGAGGTGCAGCCCTTCGTCGGTCGGCGGCCAGCCGCGCGGCAGGCGGTCGAACAGCCGGATGCCGAGCGCGGACTCCAGCGCGTCGATGCGCCGTGCGACCGTCGAATGCTGGACCTGCAGCGCGCGTGCGGCGGCCGACAGGCTGCCGCCGCGCATCACCGCGAGGAAGGTGCGGATGTCGTCCCAGCTCATCGGCAGTGCGGACGCGGGAACGGAATCAGGATCGGTCGAATTTTGCACAGTAGATGGGCGATAAACGGGAATTCCGATCGATTATGCACGATGGGATGATCGTGTCACTTCATTCGATTGCGAGGAACGTCATGACCCAAACTGCCACCGCCATCCGGATCGGGATCGACCGCTACGGCGACGCAGGTGTGCTGCGCCGCGTCGATGCGCCCGTCGCGCCGCCCGGCGCCGACGAGGTGCGGATTCGCCAGACCGCCGTCGGCGTGAATTTCGTCGACATCTATTTCAGGACGGGGGCGCACGCATTGCCCGCGCTGCCGGACGCGCTCGGCGTCGAGGCGGCCGGCGTGATCGACGCGGTCGGGCCCGGCGTGACGGATCTCGTGCCGGGCCAGCGGGTCGCGTATGCGGGCATGCCGACCGGCAGTTATGCGAGCCTGCGCACGATGCCGGCCGGGCGCGTGCTGCCGATACCCGACGGCCTGAGCGACGACGCGGTCGCCGCCGGGCTGCTGAAAGGGATCACCGTCTACATGCTGCTGCATCGCGTCCGGCAGGTCGGCGCCGGCGACACGGTGCTCGTGCATGCGGCGGCCGGCGGCGTCGGGCTGCTGGCGACGCAGTGGGCGCGCGCGCTCGGCGCGCGGGTGATCGGCACGGTCGGGTCGGCCGCGAAAGCCGCGCTCGTGCGCACGCATGGCGCCGACGAGGTCGTCGATTATCGCGAGGAGGATTTCGTCGCGGCTGCACGCGCGTTCGGCGGCGGCGCGGGTGTCGATTACGCGATCGACGGGATCGGCGGCGACGTGCTGACGCGCACGCTCGGCGCGATCCGTCCGTTCGGGATGGTTGCGAGCATCGGGCAGGTTGCCGCGATCGGCACGCGGCAGACGGTCGATCTCGACGAACTGGGGCCGGCCCGCTCGATCGCGCTCGCGCGGCCGAGCGTGCTCGGTTTCATCGCGCGCGACGTCGCGGGGTATCGCGAAGCCGCGCGCGCGACGCTCGAACGGCTGGCGGGCGGAATGCACGTCGAGATCGGCGCGCGGCTGCCGCTCGAACAGGCGGCCGATGCGCACCGGCTGCTGGAGTCGCGCGCGACGACGGGCGCGGTCGTGCTGGTGCCGTAAAGACGGGCCGCTGCGGATGGGGCGCGATGCGGGTCGAAGGCCTGAAGGCCGCGGTGTGGCGCGCTTCCGGTGCCGGCCGCGGCGCGGCTCGCATGCCGATCAGTTATGCGTGCGCAGCGGCGCATCCTCGACGAACCACGCGAGTACGAACGCGATCGCGACCACGGTGGCCGCCGCGAGATACACGACATGCAGCGAGCCCGCGAACGCATGCAGGTACGCGTCGCGCACCGCGTCCGGCAACTGGTGCACGGCACCGGGGCCGAGCGCGGGCGGCAACTCCGTGCCGGCCGGCAGCGCCCGCAGCATCCGCGCCTGCAGCCCGTGCGAAAACAGCGCGCCGAACGCCGCGACGCCGATCGAGCTGCCGATCGAGCGGAACAGCGTCGCGCCCGATGTCGCGACGCCCATGTGCCGGAACTCGACCGTGTTCTGCACCGCGAGCGTGAGCACGGGCATCACCATCCCGAGGCCGATCCCGAGCAGCGCCATGTACGCGTACATCGTATGCAGCGGCGTATCGAGCGACAGCGTCGACAGCAGCGCCAGCGCGATCCCGCCGATCAGCGTGCCGGCGATCGGAAAGATCCGGTACGAGCCGAGCCGCGAGATCAGCCGGCCGCTGATCACCGACATCGCGAGCATCCCACCCATCATCGGCAACAGTTGCATCCCGGCCTGCGACGGCGTCGAGCCCTTCACGACCTGCAGGTAGAGCGGAATGAACGTGACCGAGCCGAACAGCGCGGTGCCGACCACGAAGCCGATCAGGCTGACCAGCACGAACGTGCGATGACGGAACAGTTCGAGCGGGACGATCGGCTCGGCCGCGAGCCGTTCTTCGTAGATGAAGCCGCCGATCGCGACGAGGCCGAGCACGAGCGTCATCCACAGTTGTGGCGACGTCCACGGCAGCAGCGAGCCGCCTTCGCTGGTGAACAGGATCACGCAGGTGAGGGCCGTCGCGAGGAACGCGGCGCCCATGTAGTCGATCCGGTGCTTCACGTGTGCGCTGTGCGGCCGGAACGCGATGCCGATCACCGCGAGCGCGAGAAAACCGAGCGGCAGGTTGATCGTGAAGATCCAGCGCCACGACAGATGCTCGACCAGGAAGCCGCCGAGCAGCGGGCCGACGATCGTCGCGAGGCCGTACACGCCGCCGAACATCCCCTGGTAGCGCGCCCGGCGATCGGGCGGGACCAGATCGCCGATCGCGGCCATCGTGACGACCATCAGGCCACCGCCGCCGAGCCCCTGCAGCGCGCGTAGCACGATCAGTTGCGTCATGTCCTGCGCAACGCCGCACAGCGCCGAGCCCGCGAGGAACAGCACGATCGCGGCCTGCAGCACGATCTTGCGGCCGTACAGGTCGCCGAGCTTGCCGTACAGCGGCAGCACGACGGTGGACGACAGCAGGTACGCGGTGACGACCCACGACAACTGGTCGAGCCCGCCGAGTTCGCCGACGATCGTCGGCAGCGCGGTCGACACGATCGTCTGGTCGAGCGCGGACAGCAGCATGACGAGCAGCAGCGCGGCGACGATCAGCCCGGTCGGCGCGTCGCGGCGGGCCGTCTCGGCGGCCGGCGGAGTAAGGAAGGTGTCGGTTGTCATCGAGATATCTGCCATGGCAGGGAATTGGTCGAAATATAACGACCAGTGATTGACTAGTCAATTTCTGCCCAGCCTCGATATGTTGCAGCCGTAACAGGAGATTGCCGGTGCGAAAAAATTGACCGGGATCAGACGGAAAGCGGGCCGGACTCAAGTTTTTTGCAGGGAAACCGTAATCCAGAGTGCCGCGGACCGATTGCCGCGGCACTTTTCATCGCTCACGTCCCGTCATGAACCTGAACGCCCTGTTTTCCCGTTTCTCGATCCGTACGCGGATCTTCTCCACGCTCGGTCTCGTTGCCGCGCTGCTCGTCGTGTCCGGGCTGATCGGCCTCGCCGGGATGCAGAGCTCGAACCACGCGCTCGACGAGGCCTATACGCAGCAACTGGCTGCGAAGACCGCGCTGTCCGCGGCGAGCCTGAACCTGACGATCGTGCGCACGACGCTCGACCGTGCGCTGCTGCATCCGGAAGCGGCGGAAGTGCCCGATCTCGTCAAGAAGGCCGAGGGCTATCTCGCGAAGGCCGACACCGCATGGCGCGGCTACGCGGCGATGCCGCACGACGGCGACGAAGGCCCGCTCGCGAGCCGTCTCGACGCCGCGCGCCAGGCGCTGATCGGGCAGGCGCTGAAGCCGTTGATCGACGCGATCCGCGACGGCCGGCGCGACGAGGCCGACCGCTTGCTGATGCAGGTCGCGCCGCCGCTATCGGTCGCGCTGACGCAGGCGACCGATGCACTCGATACGTACCAGGCGGCGCGCGGCAAGGATGTCTACGACACCGCGCAGACCTATTACGGCTGGATGCGCACCGGCGCGATCGCGGGCATCGCGTTCGGCCTGGCCGCGTGCCTCGGCTGCGCGATCGGCCTGCATTACGCGATCACGCAGCCGGTGAACCGGCTGCTGTCGCATTTCCGCCGCCTGTCGGACGGCGACCTGACGTCGGAAGTGCGCTGGTCGTCGCGCGACGAGATGGCCGAACTGGTCAATGGCGTGACCGGCATGCAGCGCAGCCTTGCGGACACGGTGCGCCAGGTCAGCCAGGGTTCGGAAGCGATCTCGACGGCGACGCACCAGATCGCGGCCGGCAACACCGATCTTTCGCAGCGCACCGAGGAACAGGCGTCCGCGCTGCAGGAGACGGCCGCGAGCATGGAGCAACTGACCGCGACCGTGAAGCAGAACGCCGACCATGCGCTCGAGGCGCAGGCGTGCGCGGACAGCGCGAGCGAAATTGCGACGCGCGGCGCGACGGTGGTCGGCGAGGTGATCGGCACGATGAACGAGATCGACCAGAGCTCGCAGAAGGTCGCAGACATCATCGGCACGATCGAGGGGATCGCGTTCCAGACCAACATCCTCGCGCTGAATGCGGCGGTCGAAGCCGCGCGCGCGGGCGAGCAGGGCCGCGGCTTCGCGGTGGTCGCGGGCGAGGTGCGCACGCTCGCGCAACGCTCGGCGTCCGCCGCGAAGGAGATCCGCACGCTGATCGGCGAATCGGTCGAGCGCGTCGCGAACGGCTCGCGGCTCGTCGGCGTGGCCGGCACGACGATGCAGGACATCCAGCAGGCGATCGGGCGCGTGACGGGGATCATGACCGAGATCGCGGCCGCGTCGAACGAGCAGCGCGACGGGATCGAGCAGGTGAACCGCGCGGTGTCGCAGATGGACCAGGTGTCGCAGCAGAATGCGGCGCTCGTCGAGCAGGCCGCGGCTGCGGCGTCGTCGCTGGAGGAGCAGGCGGACGGGTTGCGTCGTGCGGTGGGGGCGTTCCGGGTGGCTTGATGGATAACGGGCGGCGACGCGGCGGGCGCTTGCTTGCCGGCTGCCCGCCCGTTGCGTCAACCCGTCGCGAGCTGCCCAGCCGCCCGTGACGACGCGACGATCAGCAGCTTCATCGTCGCGCGCGTCGCGCCGACGAACAGCTTGCGCGCAGCACGCGCGTCGAGCGTGTCGAAGTCGACTTCGGTGAGGATCACGCACGGCGCCGACTGGCCCTTGAAGCGGTAGATCGAATCGAGCAGCACATCGCCCTCGCGATATTCGGGGTTGCCGAACAGGTCGTACTTGCCGGTGAAGCTCTTGACCCGGTGCGGGCCGAGCTGGTCGAGCGGCGCGAGCACCGAGCCTTCGCGGCCGCGATACGACAGCACCGCGATGTCCTGCTTGCGGAAGCCGAGCGACAGCGCGTGCGTGATCGCACGCTTGGTCGCGTCGATGCAGGCTTGCGCCAATGCGTCGCCCGACATGCCTTCTTCCCCGTATGCCGACACCGACGGATCGGACCCGTCGAACGGGCTGCCCGAGCGCAGCTCGGCGGCAAGCGGCTCGATGCGCCCGACGACGTCGCGCACGAAGTCGAGCAGGTCGCGCGGGCTGCGGTAGTTCGTCAGTGCCTTCAGCGTCACCCAGCCGGGCAGCGCGACGGGCTCGCGCATGTACAGGTTCTGCAGCGGATCTTCGAGCCACCACCACGCGCCGTCCGGCGCCAGCAAACGCTCCAGTGCGGCCGCCCACGGCGCATGGAAATCCTGCCCTTCGTCGACGACCAGCACGTCGAAGCGCCAGCGTTCGGCGATCGGCGCCTGTGCGAAGCGCGTCTCGAGGCGCTCGAATTCGCCGGGCACCTGGAAGTCGGGCGTATAGCCGCCGTCGCGCGCGACCCAGTCGCACAGCTGGTGGTAGTTCGCGATCTTCGCGCCGGGCGGCGCGATGCGCGCGATGTAGTCGGCGAGCGGCCGGTTGAAGCACACGTAGAGCACGCGCTTGCCGGCCGCGACCGCATCGCGCATCGCCTGCACCGCGAGCTGCGTCTTGCCCGAGCCGGCCGTGCCGGTGACGCGCAGCCGGAACGGCGCGAATTCGAGCTGGCGCGCCCACGCGGCGAGGCCGCCCGACAGCCGCGTGACGAGCGTGCCGGCCTGCCCGACGAGCGCGCTCGTGTCAGGCGTGAGCGCGAGCTCGTCCGCGAGGAAATGGTGGAGCTTCGGCGCGTTCGGGAGACGTTCGTCGTCCTCGGGCAGGATCTGCAGGATCACCTGCGCGAGCTGCGCCTTGCGCGACGCGTCGACGATGCGGTCGGCCGCGACGCCGGCGATCGATGCCTGCCGGATCGAATAGTCGGGGCAGTACAGCAGCGCCTCGACGCCGTAGACGCCCGCGCCGAGCGCGGCCGTCAGGCGCCGGTGCAGCGTTTCCTGCGTGCGCGCGAGCTGGATCGCGACGTTGCGCTCGGTCTGCAGGTAGACCTTCACGAGCCCCTTCGGCGTTTCGCGCAGGAAGCCGGCCTTCTGCTCGATCAGCAGCACGCGGCCGGCCGGGCTCACGACGACGAACGCGGCTTCGCCGAACACCGAGAAGGCCTGGTCGGCGCGCGTCCAGTGCACGCCGTGATACACGGTGTAGGTGTCGGGCAGCGCGTGTTCGAGCGCGGCGAGCGTTTCGCGCTCGCGTTCGGCCGCGCCGGTCGCGGCGAGGCTTTTCCAGTCGTCGGGAATGAGGCGGGCCATGGAGTCGGGCGGCGTAGGCGTGAACAGGTGCGGCTATTGTACTGAGGAACCTGTTCACGGCCGCACGGACGCTGGCCGTCCGGGAGAGGGACGGAAGCTACCCGCGCGCGAGCCGTTTCGCGAGATCGGCGCTGAGGATCGCCATGCGCGCGGGTTTTTCGTAGCAGACGACGTCGAACGTGCGGATCACTTCGCTGATGTCGACTTCGCTCGCGCGGCCGGTGAGCAGGTCGCCCGTCAGCACGAAAATCGGCGCGCCCGGGTTGTCGGACGTACGCACCGCCTTGATCGCGGTCGCGGCCGTGCCGTCGTCGAACAGCCATTCGGTCAGCACCGCATCGAAAGCCTGGCCCTGCAGCGCGTCGACGAACGGCGCGAGGCCGTCGAACGCGGCCGTCGCGAAACCCTGCCGTTCGAGATAGCGGCACAGCTCGGTCGCGCTGACGCGATCGGGATCGATCACGGCGACGACGAGCTTGTCGCTCTCCGCGCGGCGCGGATAGATTTCGATCTTGTGCACGTCGTACGCGTTCTGGTACAGCACGCCCGTGTGGCGCAGCACGCGCCAGCGGCCGTTCTGTTCGTACGCGACGAACTCGGGGCGCGCGCCGGCTTCGAGCGGCGCGCCGATCCATGCGGTGCACGGAATCTCGGCGACGCCCGCGTAAAGTACGGCTTCCTGCGAACAGGCGCCGACCATGCCGGGGTCGAGCGTTTGCGCGCCGAACAGCTGGGCGGCGGGTTCGCCGTACGCTTCGGCGACTTTCTTGATTTGCGCGAGCGTCCAGGGGCTGCTGCCGCGCAGTTTGCGATGGCCTTGCGAGAAACTCAGGTCGAGGATGCGGCACAGCTCGGTGGTCTGCTGGCGCTTGCCGATGCCGTTGCGGGTCATCAGCTCGCGCACGCGCTCGGCAACCGCGAGGGAATCCGTGGTGATTGCTTCAGTGGTCATGCTACGGGAACGGATCGTGACGTTCAGAACGACGCCTTGCGGCAGTCTCGACGGACAGTCTTCATGACGTCCAGTGGCGAGCCGACCGGCCACGCGCGGAAAAGATAACTTTACCGCAAAATGGGCGTCATTCAGTGTCGCGAAAGGTGCGTTTGTGTGAAAGGTGTGTCACGACGTTACCGCGGCAGCCCGTATCTCGAATGTATTAACGCCCGACAGGAAACAATGACGACAACCTATCCGCTGCACGATGCGTTGACCCGCGCCGAAACGGCGCTTCCGGCCGAAGCCGACGTCGTGATCGCCGGGGCCGGCATCATGGGCTGCGCGGCCGCCTATTACCTGGGCCTGCGCGGCCTGAAGGCCGTCGTGCTCGACAAGTCGCGCATCGCCGGACAGCAGTCGACACGCGCGTGGGGCTTCGTGCGGCAGCAGGGGCGCGAAGCCGCCGAAGTGCCGCTGATGATGGCCGGCATGCGGATCTGGGAGAGGTTAGAGGAAACCCTCGGTTTCGATCTCGAATGGCGGCAGGGCGGCTGTCTCTATATTGCGGACAACGAAACGGACTGGGCGTCGTTCAACGCGTGGCTCTCCGTCGCGCGCGAGCACGGCCTCGATACGCGCACGCTGACGCGCGCGCAGATCGACGAGCGCGTCAGCGGCCTTTCGCCGCAGGCGCGCACGCTCGGCGGGCTGTATACCGCGACCGACGGGCAGGCCGAGCCGCGCCGCGTGGCCGCGGCGTTCGCCGCGCGTGCAATCGAGGCCGGCGCGCGCTTCTTCGAAGGCTGCGGCGTGACGGCGATCGAGACGGCCGGCGGCGCGGTCGTTGGCGTCGCGACCGAGCGCGGCACGATCCGCACGCGGCGCGTGATCTGCGCGGCCGGCGCGACCAGCTTCCGGCTGCTCGACGGCGTCGGCATCCGGCTGCCGCAGCAGGCCGTACGCGGCACCTGCATGCGCACCAACGTGGTGCCGCCGGTATCGGCGTCGACGGTGTGGGGGCACGGCCTCGGCATCCGGCAGCGCAAGAACGGCGCGATCAACCTCGCCGACGACATGCAGGTCGACGTCGACCTGACGCTCGGCCACCTGCGCGGGTTGAGCCTGTTCTGGCCGGAGTTCTGGTCGCAGCGCGACAAATTCCGGCTGCACGTGAATTCGGCCGCGTGGCGCGATGTGCTTGCGCGCATCAACGGCGCGGCCGGGCCGATCGAGCCGCGCGATCCGCAGCCGCAGCCGAATCGCGCGCATGCGCCGCGCGCGCTCGCGAAGCTCAAGGCGATCTTCCCCGCGCTGAAGGATGCGCAGATCGTCGAGGCATGGGCCGGCCTGATCGACGTGCTGCCCGACGGCATTCCGGTGATCGATGCACCGGGCGCGCCGTCGGGGCTCGCGATCGCGACGGGGTTCTGCGGTCACGGTTTCGCGATGGGGCCGATCGTCGGCCGGCTGCTCGCCGAATGGATCGACACGGGTGCGCCGTCGCTCGACCTGTCGGCGTTTCGTGCGCAGCGTTTCGTCGACGGGACGATGGTGCGGCCGCGCAGCATGCTGTAGCGGACGAATCGATGCAATGATGTCGGGCCGGATCGCCGCCTTCCCGTCGTAGAATCGAGCCCGCATCCTTCAGGAGATTCCCCGTTGGCCTCGCCTTCCGCCCAGCGCCGTTCGTTGCGCTCACGCCTGCGTCGCGCCCGCAACCCGTGGCAGGCGCCGCGTGCGCGCATGCTGTTCACGCGTCCCGCGACGTCGCCGCGGCGCACGCTGCTGTTTCGTGTCGGCGCGGTCGCGCTGTTGTGCATGCTCGCGTTCCTCGTGCTGTATCTCGATCGCGACGGCCTGCGCGACTCGACCAAGAGCACGCCGATGACCGTCGCCGATCTCGTGTACTTCACGATGGTCACGGTCGCGACGGTCGGCTACGGCGACATCGTGCCCGTCACCGCGCGTGCCCGCCTGATCGATGCGTTCTTCATCGTGCCGATCCGCATCGTCATATGGTTCATTTTCCTGGGCACGGCGTATCAGTTCGTGATCCAGCGCGTCATCGAGGAATTCCGCATGAAACGCCTGCAAAAGCAATTGTCCGATCACATCGTCGTGTGCGGTTACGGCCTGTCGGGGTCGATCGCCGTGCGCGAGCTGCTCGAGAGCGGCGTCGATGCCGCGACGATCATCGTGATCGATGCGCAGCAGCAGGCGCTCGAGGCCGCGACGTCGCTCGGCGTGACGGGGCTGCTCGGCGATCCCGCGCACGAGGATCTGCTCCAGCAGGCCCAGGTGCGCGCGGCGAAGGCCGTGATCATCTCGGTGACCGACGATCCGACCGCGATCCTGCTGACGCTGTCGGTGCGCAGCATCGCGCCCGACACGAAGATCGTCGTGCGGATCCAGGAGAACCTGTACCAGCGGCAACTGCGGCAGGCCGGTGCGGACGTGATCGTGTCGTCGACGAAGATCGGCGCGTTGCTGCTCGCGGATGCGGTGCACAGCCGCTATATCGTGCCGTTCGTGAACGACATGCTGTCGACGCGCGGGCGCGCGACGCTGATCGAACGCGAGGCGCTGCCGCACGAGATCGGCTGCATGACGAATGTCGTGCCGGGCGCGATCGTGGTCGGGCTCGATCGCTGCGGGAAGATCCAGTCGTTTTATGAAGATCCGCCATGCCGGATCGAGGCGGGGGACACGCTGGTCGTGATTCAGTCGGCGCGGATTCCGGATCCGGATGCTTGAGGATGTTTGTTTTTGTAAAGCATGGATGTTTAGGTATGCGAGCCGTTTGAGACGTCCTGGTCTGGAAGTAGACTTCTTTTAACGACGCCCCTCGGAGTTCGGGGCCGGCGGGCATTACCCAACGCATGAGTGCATGCGTAGCCGTCGACGGTCGTGGCAAGCGGCAACGTTGCGAACAGCCAGGCGAGATAGCGATGCGGCTCGACATTGTTCGCTTTGCAGGTCTCGACGAGGGAGTACAGGTTGACTGGCCCTCGCGCCGGCGACCGTATCGGAGAACAGTCAGCCCTTTTGCAGCCCACGACGCGCGAACGTGACCGGGGGGCTGCGCGAAGGCAACGATCGAGAACTACGGACATGCCTGTTGGCGCCGAGTGCCGGGGCCAATGCGGGAAAGAAGTGAATCGTTTGACGGTGTCAATCATGCTGTTTGAATCGAATTTCAAGTCAATTGCCTGTTATTTATCGCAGGGCTTGTCGAATTGTAATTTCGACATGCAGGATTGAAAACAAACTCAAATCAAATCCCCTAAATATTGAGTTTAATGTTCGCGCTCGTGCGCGCGACATGAAGATTAATAATGAGATTGACTTTGAAAACGCTGTGTACTACCTTGTCGTCTCGATGAGTTTGCGGTTCAATAAGATTTAAAATATCGCCAGAGGGTCGCTTCATTATTGCAATGTTCCGTTGAAGAACTCCCGGAGTCTATCGGTCGGCGTTTTGGTGCGCGTCGTTCTGGTGTGCATTTCCCGTTTTTCAATTCGCTAAACAGAGCAGGGGCCGGTGACCGGGCAATGCAGTTTGTGGCTTGCTGGTACCGGTTCACTCATAAAAAAATATTCAAAAAACAATAATCTGAGAGATATCAAAAGCAAAATTGCCGGGTGATGTGACACTGACATCATCGACAAGCACGATTCCACGGAGCGCTGGCGAGTGCCTGATGTCTTGTCGGTTTCTTGTTTTTGTTGAAAAAGCGCTTTCGTCAGGATGCGTCGTAAAACGATCGAATCCGAAATTTTTATTGCGCGAAAGTTGCCGGCGCAAAGCAAACAAGGCGCCTCTGTATGAGTTGACTTGCGGGGTCGATGCGCCAGTTGCAAATGAATAAGAGATGGAAGGGGCTTTGCGCCGATGTGTATTCGTATCCGTGTTCATCGAAATATCCCGTGTTTTTTCCGTGGCAGCGAGGCTGCCGGGGCGTGCACGGCGTCACCTATGGCCGGACGCACGGGCACCGCGGCGCATATGTCCATTGAACCGAACTTCGGGAAGAGAGGGGCCCAGTGACTCATTCGCTTGATTCATTTGCAGAGCAAAAGCTCGCGGAACTGAGCGCAGCGAACTTGCGTCGCGTCCTCACGGAAACGGATCGAAGTGAAGGGATCTGGATCCGCCGGGACGGACGCCGGTTGCTTTCGTTCTCGTGCAACGACTACCTCAATCTCACCCAGCATCCGGCGGTGAAGGAAGCGGCGATCGCCGCGATTCGCCGCTATGGGGCCGGTGCCGGCGCGTCGCGGCTCGTGACGGGCAATCACCCGTTGTTCGCCGATCTCGAAGCGCGGCTCGCCGGCCTGATGCGCACGGAGGCCGCCTGCGTGTTCGGCTCGGGCTACCTCGCCAACTCTGGCATCGTTCCGGCCCTCGTCGGCAAGGAGGACCTGATCCTCATCGACGAACTTGCGCACGGCTGCCTGTGGGCGGGCGCGCAGTTGTCGCGCGGCCGGACCGTCGCGTTCCGGCATAACGACCTCGCCCACGTCGAGGCGCTGCTGGACGAGCACCGGCGCGCACATGGCAAAGCGATCCTGTTGACCGATGGCGTGTTCTCGCAGGACGGCGACATCGCGCCGCTCGAGGCGCTGGTCGCGCTTGGCGATCGTTTCGACACATGGGTGATGTCCGACGACGCGCACGGCATCGGTGTGGTGGGGCAAGGGCGCGGCGCGACCTTCGCGACCGGGCGCGACGCGCGCGTACCCCTGAAGATGGGCACGCTAGGCAAGGCGGTGGGCAGCTACGGCGGCTACCTGGCGGCGTCGGCCCCAGTGATCGACCTGATCCGCAACCGCGCGCGTACCTATGGGCTGACGACGGGCCAACCCCCGGCGACGGTCGCGGCGACCATCGCGTCGCTCGAGATCATCGCGACCGATCCGGCGCTGGTCGGACGGCCGCTCGCGAAAGCGAAGGCGTTCGCGGCGTCGCTGGGCATTCCGGAGCCGCAGACGCCGATCGTGCCGATCATCATCGGCGACGAGAGGGCCACGCTGGACGCATCGCGCATGCTTGCCGACGAAGGCTTCTTCGTGACCGCGATCCGTCCGCCCACGGTGCCGCGCGGCACGGCCCGCCTGCGCGTCCTGATCACCGCGGGCCATCCCGACGACGAGATCGAGCGCCTCGCGACGGTGATCCGGCAGCGCGTTGCGCGCGCGGACGCGCGCCCGGCAGCTGATCATCCGCAGTAGTGCGTGCGGCGGGCGCGGCGCGCCCGGCAGTGCTGCTTCCTGTCGGCCGCCTCGGGGTCGCGTGGAGCGACCGATTCATGGAGAAGACATGAGGGTATCTGGAGAGAAGGGGCACGCGCTCGTCATAGGCGCGGGCGTGGCCGGCCTGACGACAGCGCTGTGCCTGCACGCGCACGGCATCCGCGTGACGGTCGTCGGCGAGAAATTCGCGCCGAACATCACGTCCGTGGTGGCCGGCGCCCTGTGGGAATGGCCGCCCGCCGTCTGCGGCTATCACGACGACGAGGTTTCGCTGGAGCGCTCGAAGCACTGGTGCATGGTGTCGTTCCGCAAGTTCGAGACGCTCGCGGCTGATCCGGCGACGGGCGTCTACATCCGCCCGGTCAATTTCTATTTCCGCAACAGGATCGAGGAGCACGCGCTCCATCTCGAGAAGATGAACGAGATCCGCGAGCACGTGCCGGGCTTCCGGCGCGACCCGTCGCTGATCCGCGAAAACGGCGTGAATCCGGACATCGGACTCGTCGACGCGTATTGCCATCTCGCGCCGATGGTCGATACGGACGTCTACATGGCCTGGCTGCTGGGCCAGGTGATCGCAAAGGGCATCCGGGTCATCCAGCAGCGGATCGAAGGCGACCTGCAGGCGAACGAGGCGCGCCTGAAGGCGGACTTCGGCGTCGATGCGATCGTCAACTGCGCGGGCCTCGGGGCGGCCGAGCTGAGCGGCGAGCCGATGTATCCGCTGCGCGGCGCCGTGATCCGCCTCGTGAACGACGGCAGCAAGATGCCGCGCCTTGATCAGGCGCACTGCGTGTCTCATGACCACGTGACGGGCGTCGACGAGATCGTGTTCCTCGTGCCGCGCGGCGAGGACCGTATCGTGCTCGGCGCGATCGCGGAAGCCGACGAATGGAGTACCGACATCGGGTTCGACAATCACGAGCCGATCCGGCGGATGTACCGGCGTGGCATCGAGTTCATGCCCGCACTCGCGAACGTCGAGATCGATCCGGGCGAGCCGGTGCGGGCCGGGCTGCGGCCGTTCAGGCACGGCAACGTGCGGCTCGAAGCCGTGCCGGGCACGCACATCCTGCACAACTACGCGCACGGTGGGGCCGGTGTGACGTTGTCGTGGGGATGCGCGCTCGAGGCTGCGGAACGGGTCGAGCAGATGCTGTCGGCCGGGGCGGCCGGCATCGAGCAGGATGGCCGTCGGGGCGCGCGCGCCGACGACGTGCCGGCCGGGGCTTGATCATGCGCGCGATCGTATGTGAAGCCTATGACGGCACCGGGGCGCTCGCGCTGCGGGACGTGACGCCGGCGCCGCTCGGGGCGGGCGAGGCGCGGGTCGACGTGCATGCGTGCGGCATCAATTTCGCGGACACGCTGATCGTCGAGGGGCGCTACCAGACCAAGCCGGCGCTGCCGTTCGTGCCGGGTTTCGAAATCGCGGGCACGGTCGTCGAGACGGCGCCCGGCGTGACGTCGGTGTCGGTCGGCGAGCGGGTCATGGGCATCCTCGCGTGGGGCGGCTTCGCGGACGAGGTCGTGCTGCCTGCCGCAAACCTGTTCAGGATACCGGCGTCGATGGATTTCACGACCGGCGCAGGCTTCGCCATCGCCTACGGCACGTCGTACGGCGCGCTCACGTGGCGCGCAAAGCTGCAGGCGGGCGAGACGCTGCTGGTGCACGGCGCGGGCAGCGGCACCGGCCTGACCGCTGTCGAAGTGGGCCGGGCGCTCGGTGCCACGGTGATCGCGGTGGCGAGCTCGGAGGACAAGCGGGCGGCCGCCCGTCGCCACGGCGCGCACCACGTGATCGAGGTCGGCCGGGACGATTACCGCGAGCAGGTGAAGGCGCTGACCGGCGGGAAGGGCGTGAACGTCGTGTACGACCCGGTCGGCGGGGCCGCGTTCGACACCAGCCTGCGGGTGGTCGCGCCCGAGGCGCGCATCGTCGTCATCGGTTTCGCGAGCGGCGAGATCCCGCGCGTGCCGGCGAACCTGCTGCTGGTCAAGAACTGCGACGTGATGGGTTTCTACTGGGGGCACTACCGGGCGAACCGGCCGGACTGGGTGCGCAAGGCGTTCGCCACGCTGTTCGGCTGGTTCGAGGCCGGCAAGCTCGCACCGCACGTATCGCGCGTCATGGAACTGTCGGAGGCGGCGGACGCAATCGAGCTGCTGCGCCAGCGCAAGGTGGCCGGAAAGGTGGTGCTGAGCACCGGGCGGAACTGACTGCCGTCCGATTTTCATTTCAATCAACGGAATCGTTCACATGAGTCATGACACGTCGTCGGACGGCGTTCGCGCGTCCGCAGGCGGGCGGAGCGCCGACGCGGCCGTCCGGCACGACTGGACGCACGAACAGATCGCGGCGCTGTTCGCCGCGCCGCTGACGGATCTCCTGTACGACGCGCAGACGATCCAGCGCCGCTGCCATGCGGGACGTCCGCTGCAGATTTCGCAGCTGCTGTCGATCAAGACCGGCGGATGTCCGGAAGACTGCGGCTATTGCAGCCAGTCGGTGCATGCCGACACGATGCTGCCGGCCAGCAAGCTGATGGATCTCGATGCGGTGCTGGCTGCCGCGGCGTCCGCGAAGGCGGCCGGCGTGCAGCGGTTCTGCATGGGCGCGGCGTGGCGCAGCACGTCGGCAAGCTGGCGCTGGCCATGCAGGATCCCGATCTCGTCGTCGCCGAGCCGGGCGGGCCGGCGACGCTGCTGCGCGGCACCCACCTGATCACGGGCGGCGCCGGCGGCCTCGGCGCGGCGCTCGCCGGCTGGTCGCGAACGGCGCGCGGCGGATCGTCCTGATGGGGCGCTCGGCCTCGGCGCGGCGGCGCAGGCGCAGGCCGAGCAATTGCGGCGGCAGGGCGCCGAGGTGCGGACGGTCGCGATCGACGTGGCGTCGCGCGCAGGCGCTGCAGCTTCCGGGCCGGCCGCCGCGCCACGCCGAAGCGGCGCATTCCCGCTATCCGGCGCTGGTCGACGCGTTGCGCGATGCGCTGCTGCCGCGTCTCGACGCACCGTACGCGATCTACGGGCACAGCCTCGGCGCGCTGCTGGCGTTCGGGCTTGCGCATGCGTTGCGCGACGCGGGGGCGCCCGCACCGGAGCACCTGTTCCTGGCCGCGTATCCGGCGCCGCACCTGCACAACCCTGTCGGCGACATCGCGGGCCTGCCGGAAGCGGAATTCATCGAGGGGCTGAAGCGCCTGCGCGGCATTCCGGAACAGGTCCTCGCGGACAGCGAACTGCTGAACGTGTTCCTGCCCAGCCTGCGGGCCGAGATCGCGCTGCTGAACTCCTATGCCCACGAGGGGCGCGCGCCGCTGGCGGTGCCCGCGACGATCCTCGGCGGCACGCACGACCACGTCGTCACCGCCGCCGAGATCGACGCGTGGCGGCAGCACTTCGCGGGCGCGGTCGACGTGCGCGAGATCGACGGCGGGCATTACTTCGTGAAGGACGCGCCCCGCAGCGTGGTCGACGTGGTGCTGGCGCGGCTCGCGCTGGCCCAGCCGGCCTGACGTCGGTGACGTGCGCCCGGCCGGGACTGGTGGGGGCACCCGAATTGCAGGCGAACGCTGCCGTTCGTGCGGAGCGGCAGCGGGGAGCAACGATCCGCACATTCATGACCAAGGAGATGAAAAAGTGAAAAAGATGCTCATGTCGTTCGCGACCGTCGGTGCGCTGTCCTCGTCCGCTCTCATGCTGGGCATGATGCCGGCGCCGGCCTGGGCCGGCACGCCGTCGTGCGCGAGCCTGGTCGGCTCGTGGGGCAACCAGCTTGGCTCGACGATGAACATCCAGTCGGTCGATCCGGTGACGGGCGCGATCACCGGCACCTACCGGTCGCCGTCGGGCACGAGCGGCCAGCAATTCCCGCTGGTCGGCTGGACCAACACCGCACCGGCGCAGAACGGCCAGGACAACGTCACGCTGGTGTCGTTCGCGGTGAACTGGGGCAACTACGGCACGGTGACGTCGTGGTCGGGTCTGTGCCGCACGCAGAACCAGGTGCCGACCATTTCCGCGCTGTGGCATTTCGCGCAGTCGAACGCGCAGTTCACGTGGAGCCACGTGCAGACGGGCCAGGACGTGTTCAGCCCGTCCAGCTCGTCGACCGCGCGCTGAAGCAACGCGCCCGCGCAAGCAGCAGGCGGGCGCGCGCCGCCGTGGCGCGGCATCATGCAGACCCGGTTTCCCCGCGCCGCGCCGTCAGGCCGGCGCGGGCGAACACCGGCGGCGCGCGAGCGCGCCCACTATCCGGATTCATCAGCAGGGAGACGATTTCATGGCGTCAGCCGCCGAACTGAAACAGAACGCATCGCTGTATTTCCTGGCGCTGGGCGCCTTTGCGATCGGCACCGAAGGATTCATGCTCGCCGGGCTGCTGCCGATCATCGCGAAGGATCTGTCCGTCAGCCTCGCGGCGGCGGGGCAGCTCGTCACCGTCTTTTCGATCTCCTATGCGATCAGCTCGCCGATCCTGACGACGGTCAGCGCGGGGGTCAATCGACGGCGCTTCCTGATCGTCGCGCTGCTGTGCTTCTCCGCGGCCAACTTCGCGGCCTGCGCGTCGCCCGGCTATCTGTCGCTGCTGGCCGCGCGCGTGCTGCTGGCCGTGTCGGCCGGCCTGTACATGCCGAGCGCAAATGCGCTCGCCGGCTCGCTCGTCGCGCCGGAGCGCAGGGGGCGCGCGCTCGCGACCGTCCATGGCGGGATCACGATCGCCGTCGCGCTCGGCGTGCCGCTCGGCGCGTGGATCGGCGGCCACTTCGGCTGGCGCGCGACATTCGCCGGCATCGGCGTGTTGTCCGCGATCGTGACGCTCGGGGTGGTGGCGGGCCTGCCGCGCGGGATCGGCGCGAACCTGTCGGTGCCGTCGCTCGCGCAGCGCGTGGCAGTCGGGCGGCAGCCCGCCGTGCTGGTCACGCTGCTCATCACGACCCTGTGGGCCGCGGGCATCTGGACCATCTACCCGTATCTCGCGCCGTTCCTGACGGGCCGCCCCGGCTTCAGCGACGCGGAAGTCGGCGCCGTGCTGCTGCTGTACGGCGTGTTCGCCGGCATCGGCGTGTTCATCAGCGGCCGTGCGATCGACCGCCTCGGCAGCGGCAAGGTGCTGATCGTCTGCCTGGTCGTGATGATGCTGTCGTACGAGAGCCTGACCGCCAGCGCGCTGCACCTGGAGCCGGCGCATGCACGCGTCGCGATCCTGGTCGCGATTGCCGCGTGGGGCGCGGCCGGCTGGGCGTTCAACCCGGCCCAGCAGACCAAGCTGATCGGCATCGCCGGCCTCGACGTCGCGCCGGTCTCGCTGTCGCTCAATTCGTCGTTCACGTATCTCGGCTTCGCGCTCGGCGCGGCGCTCGGGTCGTTCATCGTCGCGTACAGCTCCGTGGCGGACATCGGCGCGATCGGCGGGCTGTGCGAACTGGCCGCGCTGATCGTCACGCTGGCGGCCAACCGCCATGCCCGGCGCGCGGCGACGCGCGTGCACGTCGTGGTCCAGGGCGCCGCGCCGCGCGCCGAACGCTCGACGCAGCCGTGACACGGCGCGTACGCACAACAACGAAGGAGACACCATGAGCCGGGAAACGATCAAGGCGCTGTACGACATCGGCGAAATGCCGCCGCTCGGTGGCGTGCCGCGTCTCATGCATGCGTGGACGATTCGCGCGGATCGCCACGGGCCGCCGCACCGCGCGTTCCAGAGGGAAGTGGTGCCGGTCTGGACGATCGGCGACGACGAGGTGCTGGTCTACGTGATGGCGGCGGGGCTCAACTACAACGGCGTGTGGGCGGCGGCCGGCATGCCGCAATCGGTGCTCGGCATTCACGGGCATCCGTTCCACGTCGCCGGCTCGGACGCGTCGGGCATCGTCTGGGCGGTCGGACGCAACGTCCGGCGCTGGGCGGTCGGCGACCACGTGGTCGTGCATTGCAATCAGGTGGACGGCGACGACGAGGAGTGCAACGGCGGCGATCCGATGCTGTCGCCGAGCCAGCGGATCTGGGGGTTCGAGACGCCGGACGGCTCGTTCTCGCAGTACGCGCGCGTGCATCGGAACCAGCTGCTGCCGAAGCCGGCCGGGTTGGGCTGGTCCGAGGCCGGCTGCGACAAGCTGACCTTCGACGCCCGCTACGTATGGATGCACCAGAAGCGCATCCAGGGTTCCCATTTCGCGCACATGAAGCAGGCCGCCGAAGCGAACCGGTTGGTCGAGCGCGGCAAGGTCGAGCCGTGCCTGTCCCGCACGTTCGCATGGGATGCGCTGCCGGATGCGCACGAACTGATGGCGCAGAACCGGCTGCCTCCCGGCAACGCCGCGATCCTGGTGGGCGCGCCGGCCTGACGCCGCGGCGGGCGGCTAGGGGCCCGCCCACGCCCGGGCGGGTTGCGGCTATTCCGCGACCGGCCCGGCCGGTTCCGTCTCGCGCATCAGTTCGTCTACCTTATTGAAGATGTCGCCGAGCTTCATGTCGAAATCGACCTGCAGTTTCTCGAGGTCGATGCGCCGTTCATAGACGACCTCGGCGGCGATCGCCAGCTCGACGAGCATCATCGAATCCCAGCCCATGCCGGCAATCGTCGCATTGGTGTCCAGCTGCTCGACGTCAAGCAGGCGCGCGAGTTCCGCCGCCAGTTTTTCCGTCATCTGTTTACGTTCAGTCATTCTCCCGCTCCTTGGCTTGGTGGCTACACTTCCTGAAGTTCATCGATGATCGCCAGACTTCCGTCGGCGAGGCTTTCCCTGCATAGCGATCTGATGAATTTTCCGCTCGACGTCCGGCTCAACGAGCCGCGCAGGACGAAGCAGACCCTCGCGACGCTGACGCCCGCGTGCAGCGAGACGGCCTCGCGGATCTGCGAGACCAGCGTGCTTCGCGCGGACGAGGCGGTCGTTCGCGAGATCTCGACGACGGCCGCGACCGTCTCGTCGCCGTTCGCGGCGGGCAGGCCGACGATGCAGACCGTGTGATCGTCGATCTGCGGACACTCACGCTCGATGATGCTTTCGACGTCCTCGGCGTGATACGTGACGCCGCGAATCTTGATCGTGTCCTTGCGGCGCCCGGTCACGAACAGTTGCCCGCGTTCGATCTTGCCGAGGTCCCCCGTGCGGTGAAACAGCCGGCCCTCGTGGGCCGCGAAGCGGTATGCGAACGGCGCGGTCCGGATGCCGCATTCGTCGCGGTAGGCGCTCGCCACCGACGGTCCGGAGATGAAGATCTCGCCGGTCGAGCCATCGTCGAGCGGCGCGAGCGACACGGGATCGGCGACCACGATCGTCGTCTCGGCATCGATCGGGCCGCACGATACAAGCGTACCCGTGGAATCCGTCGCCGGCGCCGCCGTGTCGCCATCCGTCCCGAAGAAGCGGTGGCCAGAGACGAACAGGCTCGCTTCGGCCATCCCGTAGCACGGAAAGATCGACGTGGCCCTGAAGCCGGATGCGCGGAATTTTTCCGCGAATCGCTCCAGCGTGTGGCGCCGCACCGGTTCCGAACCGTTGTACGCGGTTTCCCATGCGCTCAGATCCAGGCTCGCCGCTTCGTCCGCCGACACGCGCCGCACACACATGTCGTAGATGAAATTCGGGCCGCCGCTCGTGTGCGCGCGTGTCCGCTCGATCAGCTTCAGCCAGCTCGCCGGCTTCGACACGACGTCGAGCGGAGACTGCATCAGCGCGGTGCCGCCGAGGAACAGCGGCTGCAGCACGTTGCCGATCAGGCCCATGTCGTGAAAGAGCGGCAGCCAGCCCAGCAGACGCAGGCCGTCGCGATGGCCGAAGTGTTTCGCGATCGCGATCTGGTTGGCGACGATGTTGGCGTGCGAGATGAGCACGCCCTTGGGCGTCGCCGTCGAGCCGGAAGTGAACTGCAGCAGCGCGGCGGCCTCGCCCGGGATCCGCCGCACGGGGGGCACGGTCCCGCCAGCCTGCGCCGGCGCGGACAGGTCCAGCGCATGCACGTCGTGGCGCGCGAGGATGCCTTCGGTGAAATCGTTCAGTCCGTCGTGCAGCATCGCGACCGACTGCCCGACCCGCAGCATGGCTTCGAGACGCTGCGACGAGCGGCGGTTCGCCGGCATGCCCGGGATCGCCACGCCGCCGAGCGACAGGATCGCGAGCAGGGCGACGAGGTAGTCGATGCCGTACTTCATCGCGACGAGTGCGGTGTCGCCGGGCCGAACCCGGTCCGCGAGCCGGGCCGCCATTTTCTGCATCGACACGACGAGATCGCCGTAGGTCAACCCGGCGATCGGTTCGAGGTGCGCGTCGTAGTGCTGCATCGCGAGCTGATTCGGGCGGGATGCCGCGTGCTGTTGCAGGACCTCTACGATCGATTCGGGTGTCATGTGGCGAAGGAGGATGAGATTGCGTAAAAACCGGCGAACCTGGCGCTTCAGCCGAGCGCGAGTCGGCGGATCTGTTCCATCACGTCGTCCGCGCTGTCGAGCGAGATGCCGACGAGCGTGCCGATGACCGAGCGCATCCGCGCATCGATCAGCCCGCGATCGTCGACGCCCGGCAGTTCGCCGGACTCCCGGGACAGGCCCGACACGAGGCGCGACACGATTGCAACCGGGTGCTGCACGTCGCGCAGCGAGGTGAGCCAGAAGTACAGGACCTTGAGCGCCTCGATCCGTTCCGTGCGCGGCCGATTCGAGCACGCGATCATCTTGCTCGCATACACGTAGAAGCTGCCGGAGTGGCGCGCCTCGTCCGACGACAGCAATCGCGTGATGGTCTTCAGCACGGGTTCCCGTACGGCCTTCGACAGCCGCATGTAGATCGACGACGCCTCGATTTCGGACAGGATGTTCATCACGAGGGTGCCGACGCGGGAACGGATGAACGGCTCGGTCGCGCGCCCGGACGCGACGAAGTCCGCGTCGAACGAACGCCCGGCCAGCTCGAGCCAGCGCATCAGCACGTACGGGTGCTTGGTCTCCTCGTACATCCAGACGGATACCCATTGCGTGAAATCGACGTCGTCGTGGAATTTCTCGAGGAACATCCGCGAGGCCGACCACGTGGTCAGCTCGGACATCGCAATCTCGGTGACCACGTCCAGCAGCTCGTCCGAAACGAGCGAATGGTCGAGCCGCTCCCACGGCAGGTCCGATATCTTCCAGCGCACCGATTCGGCCTGGTCGAACAGATGGTAGAAGCGCGCGCTGCCGAGCACGGACTCACGGCTGCCGGGCTCGGCGCGGGACGACGGGGACATGCTGGCAAGGGCCATGGTGCTGGATCTCCTGAAAGCGCGGTTCGAACGTCGAAGGGCGGCAGGCCCGCTCACGCGGACGCATGCAGCCGCAGGCCTGCGGTCACGCGCCGGCTGTAGTAGTCCTTCATGACGCCGGACGCGCCGGTGAAGAGGCTCATCACGCGGCCGTCGAGGCGCGCGCGCTGAAGCCACGCGATGTCGCCCGGCGCGCGGCGACCCGCGAGCAGCGCGTCTTCGCACGCATCGATGCAGTCGCGCACGAAATCGCCGCACAGGTACTTGAGCATCGCCGCGTCGGTGGAAATCGACGTGCGCGCCGCCGCGCGCCGTGCCGTTTGCCAGCAGCGCACGCGCAGCGCCGCCGCCTCGCAGCGCAGATCAGCGAGCGCCGCCGCGTCGTTCCGCGCGGGCAACTGCGCGAGCGTACGGTTCAGGCAGTAGAGCGCATACGAAACCGCGGCGGCCGCAATCAGCACGCGCTCCTCGACGATCACGTCGACGACGTATAGCAGGCCGGACCCGACATAGCCGACGGTGTTCTGCTTCGGCACCTTCACGTCGGTAAACCGGATATGCCCGGTTTCCGACGCGTGTGCGCCGAGCTTCGCGTATTTCTCCACGATCTCGACGCCCGGCAGGTCCATCGACACACACAGCAGCGTGAGACCCTGCGCGTCGGCGCCGCGCGTCGTGCGCGTGAGCACGAATGCGACATCGGCGGCGGGCGAGTTCGTGATGTAATGCTTGTCGCCGTTCACGACCCAATGGTTGCCGCGATCGTCTGCGGTCGTCGCGAGCGTGGTCACCATCGCCCCGGCGCTACCGCTCTCGGTCACCGCGAGGCAGGGGATCGTGCGGCCGGCCGCGATCGCCGGCAGGAAGCGGTCCTTCAGGTCCTCCGAGCCGTAGCGTGTCAGGATCGGCACGACCGTATTCGCGATCAGCATCGTGCTGACCGTCAGTCCGAACAGATTTTCGAGCATCATCTGCTCGGTCATGTGCATGTGCCGAATCATGCCGGCGCCGCCACCGCCCCATTCTCGCGGGCACGCCTGCCCGAGGTAGCCGTGCTTGCCCAGTTCCTCGAATCCCTCGCGTGGAATGCGGCCGCCGGCCTCCCATGCGTCGAACACGGGCGCGACCCGTTCGTGCAGATACTCGGCGAAGGTCGCGCGGAACGCGTGCTCGTCGTCGGTGGCCGCGACGAACGGCTGGGTCCAGTCGATCGGGGTGCTCGGGCCGGTCGCGCTGATCCGCAGCAGCGGACGAGCCGCATTCAGGTCGCGGTAGAACGCGGCGACCGGATTGCGCTCGATGTAGCCCCAGCCGCCGTTCAGCTGAACGCACTGATTGGCGAACATCTGCAGTTTCCTGAGCGCGGCGACCAGCAGGACTTCGGCTTCTGCGCACGTGCGCGGCGAAGCGGGCCGCCCGGTCAGTTCGGCGTGCGCGGCCTCGAGCACGTCGAGCCACGCATGGACATGCGAAAGCTGCGTGCGAACGTCCGGCAGGTCGATCAGGACGCCGGTCGTGCTTTTCCTGTCGATCAGGAAGCGCGCGGTCTGCCGCTTGACCTCGGTGGCCTCGCCGACGAGTTCCGCGATCACGCGCAGCAGGTAGCCGGCGCGAATGCGCGACAGCTCGGCGTCGGTCAGCGGCTGCCCCACGAGGTTCGCGTCATCGGCGATGGAGAGCTGACCGAGCGCGTTGTCGCCGTCGCCGGATGAGCGCAGCGCGATCGCGCTCCGGTACGCGGCGGCGTCGAGATACAGTACGCGGCCGCCGTCGGGCGCCGGTGCGACACACGCGAGCAGTCCGCCGTCCGGAATGCCGAACAGCGCGCCGGTCAGCCCGCCGACGTCGTCGTCGGCCGGCCGCAGGTCGACGAACGCGGCGGCGTCGCCGCGAACCGTCTCCGGCAGGCAGGTATGGCGAAGTTGCATCGCGAATTCGGCATTCGCTGTCCGCAGTCGCTGAAGAAGACCCATTTGATGACCCTTTGCAGATTGGACGACGACGCGAGGCGTGCGGCGTCGGTTGACATCGAATGACGGATGAACGGCGTTTGGCCGGCCGGCGTCAGCTGGCCAGCCCCGCCAACGCCTCGAGGCGTTGGCGAGTCTTCGCACGCGGGTCGAGATCCAGCTCGAGCACCGGCCTGCCGATCTGCCCGAATACCGTCCGGCGGAACTGCTTGCCGAACGACGATCCGTCGATCAGTTGCTTCGCCTGGTCCGCCGAGCATCCGAATCGCGCCAGCACCTCGGTCGGGCGAAGGTACTCGTCGAGTAGCGCGAGCGCTTCGTCGAGGAAATCGTCGAGTTCGGCCGGACCGACTTCGTCGTTGAGTCGCTCGGGCTCGCTGACGATCAGGCGCCCCAGCGCGAAATGGCGGGCCTCGTCCTTCATGATGTAGGAGAACAGCGTGCGCACGAACGCCGAGTCGGTCGCGATGCTGATGCGCCGGAACGCGCCGATGCCGACCCCTTCGATCAGGATCTGCATGCCGAGCGACAGGAAGCTGATCCGGTTGTCACGCCCGACCTGGTCAATCAGCGTCCCGAGCGACGGCGTGATCGGGAACGGGGCCGAGCCGATTTCGTCGAGAAGCCGCGTGAACACCTGCACGTGCCGCGCCTCGTCGGCGGCCTGCAACGTGCAGCAGAGCTTGGCCGGCACGTCCGTGTGAAGCTGCGTGAGTTTCGCGCACACGTCGAGCGCGGCCAGCTCCGCGTGCAGCATCTGCGACAGCCGCCAAACCTGGAAGTCGCGTGACAGCGACTCGCGGCCTTTGTCGCCGACCTTGCTCCAGAACGCACCGTCGCTGATCTCGTATTCGAGGCTCGCCATGCGCAACGGGTTCGCGTAGTCCCATTCGACGTTCCATTCGAACGTCTGGCCGGGCACCCACTGTTCCTCGGTGGCGTTGCGGAACAGCTTCATCAGGCGTTCGTCACCGGGTAATGCTGTTGGACGCATGGCAAATCCTTCAATCGTTAGGCAAGGCGACGGCCTTGCGGTCATCAGGCGGGCGCGATCGCGGCGGCGCGCCGTCCGCTCGGCGAGCGTCGTCAACGCTTGGCATGCGTGCGCCGGATCGCCGCGGCGGGACAACTGAAGAACGCGGCCGTCATGTCCGCGCGTGCCTCGTCGGTGGCCGGCTGCGCGAAGATCCTGGCGAGACCGTCTTCCATGCGCATGCACGACGGGACGAGGGACGTGCAGGCGCCGCATGCGATGCACTGGCTGTCGTCGACCGAATAGATGTACTGCTCGCTTGCGTGGGTATGCTCGGCTTGCGTCATTTGCTGGAATTCCTCGTCGGGATTGGGTTATCGCAGCGTTTTCAGATGCAGGTACACGTCGTCGACATTGTTGATCCGCAGGCCGAGCAGGTTGCCCAGCAGCGGATAGACACGCGCGTACATCTTCTTCGCGCAGGCCTGGAAATCGGCGAGCGGAATCGCCTCCAGCACTTCGGGGCGGTCCGCCATTCGTCGCAGGAACAGGTTGACCGGATGCTCTACCCGGTGATTGGTTTCGGCCCAGAAGTACATGACCTTCAGCGCCGTCAGCCGCTCGCGATCCGGTTTGTCCGAGTTCGCAAGCAGCTTCTTCGCATACGAATAAAAGCCGCTCGCGTGACGCGCCTCGTCGCCGGCCAGCAGGCGGGTCACCTGCGCGAGCACCGGCTCGGGCGAGCGCTTCGAGATCAGCATGTACAACGACCAGGCAAGCACTTCCGCATAGACGTTCGTGACGAGCGTCGCCATCAACGAAGGGATGATCTCGACCTTGCGGCCCTCCGTCACGAAGCGGCTGTCGACCGTCTCGCCAAATTCGTGCAGCCACCGGATCATCGCCTGCGGATGCTTCATTTCCTCGTAGAGCCAGACCGTTGCCCACTGCGTAAAATCGATGTCGCTCGCGTAATCCTGCAGATACTGCGCGGTCGCGTTGAACGGTGTGAGCTCGGTATAGGCGATCTCTCTGGCCAGCGCGATCCAGGCCCGCGGGGTGCTGCGGATATCGATCGACGACCACGGTATGTCGCCCATGCGCCACCGGACCGTTTCCGCCTCGAGGAATAGCCGGTAGTAAATCGAGCTGCCGAAGATGTCGTGGTCGACGGGCGATTCGTGCACGGGCGACGCGGGACTACTGCAACGCACATCCATAACGAACTCCTGTTGTCCAACTGGTTCGCATGCTTGATCCGATTCCAATCGTCGCAGTCCGCTCATTCAAAAAATAACGGGGACGCAATTGCGAGCGATATATAAATGGATATTTAAACCGTACAAACAGGATTAAAATCCGGAATTACAACGGCGCTTCGCATTTTTGCAGGCGCGCGACACCCATTCGCCTCGAAATAGGTGGCGAATTACTAACGCTCATGGTGAAAGCGGGCTGTATGGTTTTCGGGATTATTCCCGGTTGCGAATGGAATTGGCGAAAAAGTTCCTGTTTTTAACAAAGGGTCGAATTTCGTCGGATTTTGGTGTCGCATTGAAATTAATCAAGGCGCATCTTCGTATTGCGGGGTGCCGCCTTTTGCAACGAGATTAATACATGGAGTGTGCGGGATTGTATACCTGTTATCTTAGACAGGCCGTTTCGGTATCCGGATAATCTTTCAATTTCATTTCGCAGATCGTTTCGTATTTTTATTCGATCCATATATTTCGATCGAAAAATGACGGTGACGCCTGTTTCTTTCAAATATCTTTCGCAATCGAAAGAAAGGCGATTCCCATTGAATTGCTTGATGTTTTCATCAATGCTGCCGAGGTGGCTGTTAAATCTTGCAGTATGCCTTTTGTTGACAGGCCTGAAACTCACATGATAGAAGTGCGGCTCGTCGAAATTAATTCCGGATTTTCGTCGTTGAAAATCGGTGTCTATTCGGAATGCCGTCAAACGAACCAGAAGCGAGGTTGAATTGATCCCCATAACGTGCGAATCATGCCCGGCCATCGGGCTGGCGGCGCGCATCGATCCAACCCTCCCGGATTCCGGAGAATCACGATGAGTGTCTCTACGCAGCAAAACAGCATTGCCGCACGAGGGCTGAGCAAGAAGTTCGGTGATCTCGTGGTGCTCGACGAAGTCGAGCTGACGGTCCGCCCGGGCGAAATGTTCGCATTACTGGGGCCGAACGGAGCCGGAAAGACCACCTTCTTTTCGATCCTCTCGACCCTGCGCAAGCCGACTTCGGGCGCGCTCGAGGTTTACGGCCGCGACGTGGTGAAAGAGCGTGCGTGGGTGCGCCGCCATATCGGCATCGTCTTTCAGGAGCCCGCGCTGGCCGACATCCTGTCGGTTCGAAAGAACCTGAACCTGATGACGCATTTCTACGGGCTGCCTCGCGCGATCGCGCGGCAGCGGACCGAGGAGATCCTGGCCAGTCTCGAACTCACCGACGTCGCCGATCGCCCGGCGCGGCAATTGTCGGGCGGGCAGCGACGCAGGCTGGAACTCGCGCGGGCGCTGATCGCGGATCCCGCGCTTCTGTGCCTCGATGAGGCGACGCTCGGCCTCGACCTCACCGCGCGCAGGCTGTTCTGGTCGAAAGTGCGCGAACTGGCCGACGTCGGGAAGACGGTTTTCTTCACGACGCACTACATGGAAGAAGCCGACGTTGCCGACCGGATCGCGCTGATCGACAAGGGCCGCATTGTCGCGATCGACACGCCGCAGGCGCTCAAGGCGCAGGTAGGCGGCGGCATCATCCAGCTCTCGACCGACAACGACGCGCTTGCGCATGACTGGCTGGTAGAGCGCGGCTATGCGGTCGACTCGGACGAGAGCGGCCTGTGCATCACCGGCAGGAATCTGTCGAACATGGTGCCGGATCTGGTGCGGGACTTGCCGGCGCGCGTCGAGAAGGTCGAGGTGCGCGAGCCGAGTCTCGAGGATGTGTTTCTGCTGCTGACCGGGCACAGCCTCGTCAACGGGCAGAGGGTCGGCAAAAGGAACGTGAAGGAGGGCCTCGTCGCATGAACGGCATCGTCGGCATCATTTTTCTGGACATCGAGCGTCTGTGGATCAATCGCAACCGGGTGCTGATGAGCCTGGTGCAGCCGCTCCTGTATCTGTTCGTGCTCGGCTCGGGCCTCAGTGCCAGCGCCGGCGCGCATTTCGGGAGCGGCGGGTACCAGAAGTACATCTACCCCGGTATCGTGATCCTGACGCTGCTGTTCAATTCGAGCTCCGCCGCGATCGGCATCGTCGTCGACAGGCAGGTCGGCTTTCTGAAGGCGCTGCTCGTTGCGCCGGTGTCGCGCAATGCGATCGCGTTCGGCAAGATCCTGTCGGGCGCGCTTCAGGCAATGGTGATCGCGATCCTGCTGCTGCTGCTCGCGCCGTTCGTCGGCGTGACGTTCACGGTGGCGAGCCTCGTGAAGTTCGTGCTCGCGATGGCGTTGTCGGCGGTCGTGTTTTCCGCGCTCGGCGTCGGCTTCGCGGCCCGGCTCTCGGCGATCACGTCGTTCCCGGTCTTCACGAACACGATCCTGCTGCCGATGTTCTTTCTGTCCGGTGCCATCTATCCGCTCGACAACGTCCCGGCCTGGCTGCGGGCGCTCGCGTACGTCGACCCGGTCGCTTATGGCGTGGACCTGTTGCGGGGAAGCCTGTCTGGGCACTATGTATTCCCCGTGCCGCTGTCCTTGCTGGTGCTGGTCGGTTTCCTGCTGGCGTTCGCGTATTCGGCCGTGCGGGTGTTCGACGGTCGCGGCGGCGACGACTGACCGGGGAGACCGGCCGCAACAGCGATGCAACCTGCGCCGGCGAACCACGGCGCGAATGGACCCAGGGGCGCGGGGCCGGACTTCCGGCGGCGCCCCGCCACATGACTGACTCGCCATGTACGAGCTTATTTCGGATGTTTGCGCCGTGCACGCGCACAAGGAGGCGATCGTCTCCGGCGCGGTGCGACTGCGCTTCGGCGCGCTGCTCGACCGCGCGCGCCGAATCGCCGCCACGCTGCGTATGCGCGCGCCGGGCCCGGTCGTCGGCTTCTGCCTGCCGCACCCGGAAGCCATCGTGTTCATGCTGGCCTGCCTCGACGCCGGCAAGGTGTTCGTGCCGATCGACGCCGGCACGGCCGCGACAGTGCGCTCCGGCATGCTGCGCACCGCCCGATGCTGCGCGTTGGTCGAGCGGCTCGATCTCGATACCGGCGAACTCGGGCTGACCGGCCTCGATGCCGGTGCGCCCGTGCATACCGGCGCGCTCGACGGCGTGATGTCGATCATGTTCACGTCGGGCTCCACCGGGCAGCCGAAAGGCGTGATGGTGCGCCGCGCGTCGGTGTGCAACCTGCTGCATGCGCCGGACTTCCTGCCGCTCGACCCGCAGGACGTGTTCGCCGCGTATTCGTCGCTGTCGTTCGACGCGTCGACGTTCGAGATCTTCACACCGCTGCTGAACGGCAACACGCTCGTCGTGCTCGACAAGCGCGATGTGCTCGATCACGCGGTGCTGCAGTCGGCGATCCGCCGCGAGCGGATCTCGGTGATGTGGATGACCGCCGGCCTGTTCAACACGCTGGTGCTGGCGGATCGCTGGGCCGCACTGGCCACGCTGCGCACGCTTCTGGTCGGTGGCGAGAAGGTGGATCCCGAGGCGGCGCGCCGCTTCGTCGACGGCGCACGCGGCACGGCGCTGTTCAACGGCTACGGCCCGACCGAGAACACGGTGTTCACGACGATCGCCGCGCTTACGCCCGACGTAATGCGCGGCGTCGTCGACGAGGTGCCGCTCGGCCGTCCGGTGCGAGGCGTGCAGTGCGAGATCCGGCGCGCCGGCACGAGCGAACTGCTCGACGGGGCGGCCCAGGGGCGCCTGCTGGTGTCGGGCGCCGGGCTGGCCGCCGGCTACGTCGGCGAGACGGGCGGGACTGCGTTCGCCGCGCACGAACGTGCGGTCAGCGGACGCTTCTACGACACCGGCGACGAAGTCCGGCGCGATGCGCACGGAATTTACCATTTCATCGGACGATGCGACGCGCAGGTGAAGCTGAATGGCCATCGCGTCGATCTCGGCGGCGTCGAGCGGCGCTGCGTGCAGGCCGGCCTGGCCGAACGGGTTCATGCGTTCCATTCGGAGACGATGCAGGGGCTGGTGCTGGTGTGTCACGCGGCGGGCGTGGCGCGCGACGGCTGGCGTCATGCCGACGCGCGGCTCGACGGCGTGCTGAACGCATGGGAGAAGCCCAGGCGGATCGTGTTCGTCTCCGATTGGCCGCTCACGCGCAACGACAAGACCGACGGCCGGGCGCTCGCGCGCCGCGCGGAAACATTGCTGGCGGAACAGGCGAAGCAGGCCGGGCGGGATGCGGGGAGTGATGCGCTTGCGCGTCTGATTGCGAGGCTGACTCGCGCGCCGGCGACGAACCGCCAGGCTCGCCTGTTCGACATCGGCTTCGACTCGATCGGCATCGCGCGCCTGCAGGCCGAGATCGAAACCCAGCTCGGCGTGCATCTCGACATCCTGGACATCTACGAGGCGGGGTCGCTGGGCGGGCTTGAGGAGCTGATTCGTGAACGATACGCGTACTGAGCGGGCGTACTACCTGCGGCACACGTCGAATACCGATCCGGGCCGCTATGGGTACCTGTTCGATTCGCTCGGCGACGACATCGACGTGCTGTTTCAGGCCGCTCGCCATGTGGTCGAGCATCACGGCGGCCTGAACGCCGCCCGAATCGGGCCGCATCGACTGGCCGAGATGGATGTGTACCGGGTCGAGGACCTGCTCGGAAAGGTCGCCGCGCACGGTGTCCGGGATTTGCGCGAAGACGTGCCGCTCGAGCACAAGACCATCGGCAACTGCGTCAACATCTCGAAGGTCGCGTGCGGGATGCTGCGTCACAAGGGCATACCCGCGCGCATCCGCTATGCGTATTGCACGTATTTCTATCCGCGCCTCGCGCACGAGCAGACCCTCGTCGAGTACTGGCTCGACGAGCAGGGGCGCTGGCTGCGGGGCGACGCGTCGATGAACTGGCCGGTGCTGCGCGCGCGGAAGATCGACGTCGAGATCGATTTCCGCGATGTGGCCGAGCATCTGTCGAAGCCGGTCGCGAAGGTCTGGCAGGCGTGCCGGCGAGGCGAAGACCGCTTCGATCGGTACGGCAATTACAACCGCGTGGGCATGGGTCATGTCGCGCAGAAGATGCTGCACGACCTCGCATGCCTGAACCAGGTCGAGATGATGCCATGGGATTTCGGCGCGCCCGCGACGTTCTTCTGGACGTCGCGGCCGCTGGACCCGCTCGCGTTCGACGCGCTGGCCGAACAGATGGCGGGCGCGTCGTGGGATGAACTGCTGTACACGGCGCGGCGGCTGCCGTTTTTCGCGGTGCCGCGCCGCGTGCTGCGCAAGAGCCCGTACAGCGGGAACAGCCTGACTTTCGTCAAGGAGGGAGTATGGAAGACACCATGATCGCGGTCGTACGCTCGCTGTATACGGACGTGTTCGACACCGGCAACTGCCCCGCGGTGAATAACCATTATCACGACGACGCCGTCTGCCATTTCAACGGGAAGGATCTGAGCGTCGAGTCGCTGAAGTCGTCGATGCGCGACTTCGTCGCCGCGCACTCGGACATCAGGACAACGATCGAATCGGTGTTTGCGAGCGGCGATCGGACCTTCGCGCGCCTGGTTCGCGACGTCACGGAGAAGGAGAGTGGCCGCAGCCGCCGGATCAATATCATGGTCGAGAAGCGCTTCGTCGGCGACAAGGTGAAGGAGCTGTGGTTCATGGTGGACGACGACCAGTATCGGAACACCTGGGCACGCTGACATGGCACACGTCGCGCAACCGGATGCCAGGGTCGCGGTGATCGGGGCGTCACTCGCGTTGCCGGGCGCGGGCACGCTCGGCGATTTCGAACGGCTGGTGTTCGCCGGCGAGGACGCGTTTTCGTCGCCCGACGACGCGGCACCGCCTCGCGAGGGGTGGGTCGATCGGGCAGGCTACATGACGGACTGGCCGCGGTTCGACTATCGCCTGTACGGGCTGTCGCTGCGCGACAGCGTCATCATCGATCCGCAACAGCGGCTGTTCATCCAGCACTGCTGGAAAGCGGCGGAATCGGCCGGCTACTACCCGAAAGCGCTGCCCGCGCGCACCGCGGTGATTTCCACCGCATCCGACACCGAGTATGCGAGCGTGGTCCGAGCTCAGCACGACGTGGCGGCGAAATACCATCCGTTCGAGATCGAAATCGGCTCGAACAAGGAGCAGCAATCGCTGCGCGTGTCGCACGTGCTGAACCTGCGCGGCCCGAGCTACGGCGTGCAGTCCGCGTGCTCGAGCGGCCTGCTCGTGATCCACGCCGCGATGCAGGCGCTGAGGCTCGGCGATTGCGATCTCGTGCTGGCGGGCGGCGCCAGCCTGCCGTTTCCGCTGCACGACGGCTATGCGTACCATCCCGGCATGAACCTGTCGAGATCGGGCGTGGTGCGCTCGTTCGACCGCGATGCGGACGGAATGGTGCCGGGCTTCGGCTGCGTCGTGTTCGTGCTGAAGCGGCTCGACGACGCGCGGCGCGACGGCGACGCGCTGCTCGCCGTGCTGCGCGGCAGCCGGGTCAACAACGACGGCAGCCACAAGGCGACCTATACGTCGCCCAGCTCCGTGGCGGTTGCCGAGAATCTCGACGGCCTGCTGACGGGAGCGGGGTTGGACGCGAGCGACATCGACTTTGTCGAGGCACATGGCTCCGGAACCTACATCGGCGACGTGATCGAGGCGGCGGCGCTGCAGAAGGCGTTCGCCGGCAGCCGGCGCGGCGCAAACGCCACGGCGGTCGCGTCGGTGAAGTCGTCGATCGGCCACCTGGACACGGTCGCGGGCCTCGCCGGTCTGTTGCGCGCGGCCGTGCAGGCGCGGCGCCAATGCATCGCGCCCGCCGCGAACCATCGCGCGCTGAATCCGCGCATCTCGTTCGACAACGGGCCTCTCTATGTGCCGCAATCGCGCGCGCCAGCGACCGGGCCGTTGACGGGTATCGTCAATTCGCTCGGCATCGGCGGGACCAATTGCGCGGTGCTGGTCGAGTCGCCGCCCGCGTTCGCCGAGCCTCGCGGCGCGGCGCCGCCCGGGCCGCTGCACGTCTACGTCGGCGCCAGCACGCCGGAACGCGTCGCCGCGATGATGCGCGACCTTGCCGAGACCGTGCGGCAATCCGGTGCCGAGTTCCGCGACGTCGCCCGTACGCTGAACCGGCGCGCCGCGGGCAGCGCGTGCGTCGCGTGTGTGACGGCGATGGATCTTGCGGAGCTTGCGCAGCGGTTCGACGGTTTCGGCCGTGCGGGTGTCGACGCGACGCCGGATGGCCTCCCGTGCGTGCCGGACCCGGATGCACGCATCCTCGATCTCGGCGTGAGTGAAATCGATCCGGACGTGCGAGTCGACGCACCGGGGCCGGCGGTCGCGATGGATGCCGCGGCGACGGCGCCACTGCCGGGCATCGAACCGGCGCTGGCGGACATCTGGAAGTCTGCGCTGATGCTCAGGCAAGTGAGCGACGCGACGTCGTTTGTCGACGAAGGCGGGCATTCGATGCTCGCGCTGACGATGGTGAGCGATATCAACGACGCGTTCGACGTCGGCATCGACCTCGACTGGATCGACACGCACGATCGCTTCGGCGAGCAGCTGCGGAGCATCGCCGCATTGCTGGCGGCGCCCGCGCGCGCCGACGGCGGGCTCGTGAAGCGGCTGCGCGCGGCGCGCTCGACGCCGCGCCTGCGGCTCGTCCTCGTGCATGCCAGCATTTCCGGCGCCGAGATCTACCAGCCGTTGGCCGCGCATCTGTCGGACGACATAGAGCTGCTTGCGATCGACTCGTACAACCTGTATTCGGACGAAGGCGACCTGATCCGCGACGCCGACGAACTGGCCGCACTGTATGCCGCGCAGATCGCGGAGGCGGTGCCGGACGTCTGCGTGCCGCTTTGCATCGGTGGCTGGTCGCTCGGCGGCATGCTGGCGAACCTGATTGCAGCGCGGCTCGCGGCGAGCTATCCGGTCGCGGGCCTGCTCGCGATCGATTCGGTCGTGTTTCACGAACGCCACGCCGCGCTGTTCGACGATGACGCGCTGCCGTATTTCATTGACAGTGCGGGCCTGCTGGTCGAGCGCTTCGGGAAGGCGCGCTACGAACGGCAGTTGCGGCGGCTGAACGCGGTCTTCCGGGTCGAGCGCGACATGGCGCGCGCATTCAGGCCCGCGCTGCAGGCGTTGCCGTTCCTGAACATCATCGCGACCGGTAGCCGCTTGCCGATCGCCGACGGGCCGCTGCGCCGCGCATTCGACGCGGCGAAGGCGGACAACGGCTGGGACGGGTGCCCGCATGCGGAGATCGTGCGGATCGACGCGCACCACGTCGACATCGTCGAGGCCACCCGACTTGCGGAGGTCGCCGCGCACGTCAACCGCTTCGCGGAGGCGCTATGTATTTCCACGTGATCCTGTTCGCGTTCGCCGAAGGCGTGAGCGCGTCGCAGGCGGATGATGCGCTGCGCGCGCTGGGCGGGCTGCGCACCCGGATACCGACGATCCGCGCGTATCACTTCGGCCGTAACGACGCCGACAACCCGCACAACGGCCGCTTCAGCCATTGCTTCGTGATGGCGTTCGACAGCAAGGCGGACCGCTACGCGTACCAGAATCATCCGTTGCATCTCGCGTTCATCCGCACGCGGCTGGATCCGATGCTGGCCGACAGCGCGGTGCTCGACTTCACCGACATGGACGACACCAAATGAATCCGGGCACCCGCGAGCCGATCGCCATCGTCGGCATGGCCTGCTGCGTGCCGGGCGCCGGCGACTACGAAGCATTATGGGCGTTGCTCGCAGCGCCGCCTCGCGGCGGGCGGCCTGAGCGGCGGCTCGAATCCGCCGAGCTGTTCGACGCCGCCCGTTACGGCATCAGCGAACAGGAAGCGCAGGTGATGGACCCGCAGTGCCGCCGGTTCCTGATGCTCGTCGACGCCGCGTTTGCCGATGCCGGCTACCCGCGCGGCGCGCATCCCGGCACGGTGGGCGTCGTTGCGTCGCAGGCGGCCAACGGTACCTATCACGACCATCTCGCGGCGCTGGTCGCACAGGGGCGCATGGCGCCGCCGCCTGCGCTGCTGGAGACGGTCAACCGGGGTGCCGATTTTCTCGCGACCCGCGTCAGCTACGTGTTCGACCTGCAAGGGCCGTCCTTCAACCTTCAAAGCGGCTGTTCGTCGTCGCTGGTCGCGGCGGCCGAAGCCTGCCATCTGCTGTGGGCCGGCCGCTGCGACGCGGTGGTGGCGGGCGGCATGACGATCACGTATCCGCTCGACGGGGCCTACGCTTACGAGCCCGGCTCGATCTATTCGCGACTGGGCGTGTGCCGTCCGTTCGATGCCGAGGCGGACGGCACCGTTCCGGCCGATGGCGGCGGCGCGGTCGTGCTGAAGACGTTGAGCCGGGCGCGGCGAGACGGCGACCGGATTCATGCGCTGGTGCGCGGCGTGGGCGTCAACAACGACGGCGCGCACAAGGTCAGCTTCGCCGCGCCGGCGGTGGACGGGCAGGTGGCGCTCCTGAAGGGCACCTATGCCGATGCGGGCGTCGCGCCCGATCGACTGGCCTTCGTCGAATGTCATGCGACGGCCACGGCGATCGGGGATCCGATCGAGGTGCGTGCGCTCCGGCGTTTCGTCGAATCCTATCCGCCGCCCGCGACGCCCGAACCGATCCTGCTGGGCTCGATCAAGGGGCACATCGGCCATCTGTTCTGGTCGTCCGGCATCGTGTCGATGATCAAGTCGGTACTCGCGCTGAAGCATCGCGTTTATCCCGGCACAGCCGGGCTCGTCAATCCGAACCCGTTGCTGGCCCTCGTCGACTCGCCATTCAGCATTTCGGCCGACGCAAACGTGCTCGACCTGCGCGAACGCACGTGCTGCGGCGTCAGCTCGTTTGGCGTCGGCGGCACGAACGCGCACGTGATACTCGAACAGGCGCCGGACGACGTGTGCCGCGCGTTCGACGCGGCACTGCCCGAACTGTCGGCACGGCGCTACACGCTGGTGCCGGACGCAGGCGGCGCAAACGCGGCTGCGGGCGCGAGCGAGCGGCCCGAGGCCCCGCCCGCCCGGGGGGCGGGGGAAGCGCGAACAGCGTCGTGCGACGAGATCGTCGAACTCTACACGGCGGTGCTCGCCGAGCCGTCGGTCACCCCCGACAGCGACTACTTCGAACTGAACGGCGACTCGATCTCTGCCGTCGAATTGATCGCACATGTCAGCGAGCGTTACGGCGTGATGCTGGCGCAGACGGACATCTACGATTGTCCGACGCCCGCGTTACTGACCGCGCGCATCAATGCGCGCGTCGGCGCGCGCGCCGGGTCGAACGGGCCCGATGCACCGCCGCGCACGCGCCTGAACGCCTACCAGGCACGCTTCTACCTGCTCGAGAAGCTGCAGCGCGGCGACTTCAGCCATTACAACGTGCCGCTGTGCCTGTCGGCGGGTGTCGCGCCGGACTGGCCGGCTTTTTGCGCCGCGCTCGACGCGATCCTGAGCGGGCTTCCCGATTTCTCGATGACGCTGAAATGGACGGGCGACGGCATCGTGCTGGGCGAGCGGCGCGAGCGGGTGACGACCGCGGAGGCGGTGACGCTCGCGGAATCGGACGATCCCGAGCGCTGCCTGACGGCGTTCTTCGGCCGGCGCTTCGATCTCGAGCGCGGTCCGGCCGCGCGTGTGCTGTACGTGCGGCACGGCGAGCGTCATCATGTCGCGATCAATTTTCCGCATCTCCTGATCGACGGCACCGGGTTGGAGAACCTGTTGCGGCGCGTCGAGCGCACGCTGAAGGGCGAGCGCACCGCGGAGCCGGTCCCGGTATCGGATACGCCGAACTGGCGGCCCGAGGACGCGACGTACTGGCGCGAGCAGCTTGCGGGGACACCGGCCAGTACGCTCGCCTCGACACCGGGACGCGCGCCGCGTGAGGCCGGCGCACCGCTGCCGTATCCCGCGGCGGAGCGGTGCGCAATCCTGCCCGACAACCTGCTGCGCGCGGTACGGGCGGTTTGCCGGGTGCGCAAGATCACGCCGTTCGTTCTGTTCTACGCGGTATTCAACACGCTGGTGGCACGGCGGACCGGCATGCGCCGGGTCCTGACCGGCACCACGCTGAACAATCGCGACGCACACACACTGGGGCAGATCGATTGCCGGATCACGAACCTCCCGATCGGTGTCGAGATCGACGAAACGCGCGGATACGACGCGATCCTGGCGGCCGTCCGCGAACGTCTCGCCGAATCGATGCAACACGCCAACGCACCGCTCGACGTGATCGTGCAGGCCTCGGGCCGCGCTGGCGCGCCGTACCGGATGCTGTTCATGTTCCAGAACCAGAACACCGGTTACCGGATCGAGATGAACGGGCATGTGTGGGAGGAGGGGCCGTACCGCTACCGGCCGCTCTACACCGAGCTGTGCCTGCAATTCCAGGCGGACGCGGACGAGCGCATCCGGCTCGTCGCGCACTACGATCCCGGGATTTACAGCGAGACGGATATCAGCCGCTTGACGGGCGAGTTCATCGCGCTTGCCTACGAATTCACCAGCCAGGTATGACGGAGTCCGACCGATGCTCAGCGGTCAAACAAAGACGCATTACCGGGATTTCATCGCGCGGTTCTCGGAAGCAGCGCAACGCGACCCCGACCGGATCGCGCTGATCGCCGGCCGCGAGCAATTGACCTACCGGCAACTGCACGAGCGAGTGCTTGGATGCGCGGCGTCGCTCGACACGCTGAGGCAAACGAGCGACGCCATGCTGCTCTGCCTGCCGCGCGGCGTGCCGCTGATCGTAGCGATGACCGCGTGCCAGCGTCAGGGCGTGCCCTACATCCCGATCGACTTCCGGACGCCGGCACCGCGCATGAGGCAGATGCTCGACGCGAGTGCGGCAACCGCGGTGCTGCACGATACGGCCGGCACGCCGCATCCGTTCATCGCCGATTTGCCGGTCGGCACCCCGCAACTCGATATGGCGGCGTGCTCCGCCGCGCCGACGTGCACGCCGCCACCAGGCGCAAGCCGCGAAGCGTACCGGATCTTCACGTCCGGCTCGACGGGCAAACCCAAGATGGTCAGGGTCACGACCCAGGGATGCGCGAACCTGATCGACTGCCTTGGCGAACTGCTCGGATGCGATGCGGACACGAGCGTGCTATCCAGCACCTCGCCCGGCTTCGACATTTTCTATCTGGAGTACGCGCTGCCGCTTGCCAATGGCGCAACCCTGACACTCGCCGATGACGGCCGGGCGGCATCGCCGCAGTTGCTGGCCCGGCTGCTGGAGCAGGTCCGTCCGGCGATTTACCAGTCCACACCGTCGCTGCTGAAGTGCCTGTTGCCGTACCTCGGCGCATCGTTCCGATTCGACCGCCTGCTGGTCGGCGGCGAGCCGCTCGGCCAGGCGCTCTCGGCCGAGATCCACGCGCGTGCGGCGCGGCCGTACAACATGTACGGTCCGACCGAAACCACCGTGTGGTCGACCTGTCAACGGATCGATCGGCCCGGTGAACGGCGCATTGGGCTGCCGATCCAGAACACGCATGTGCTGGTCGTCGACGAACATGGCTCGGAGGTGCCGCTTGGCGTGGAGGGACGCATCCTGATCGGGGGGGACGCGGTCGCGCTCGGCTATCTGGGCAACGCCGCGCTCACGGCGGAGAAGTTCATCGCGAGCGCCGACGGCCGCACGATCCGTTACGACACCGGCGACGTCGGCTTCGTCGATCGGGAGGGATGCCTGAATTTCGTCTCGCGCGTCGGCGACTTCGTGAAGATCAACGGGCATCGGGTCGACCTGCAGGAGATCGGCGACACGCTGGAGGCGCTGCCGTTCATCAGCGAGGCGGCGGCGATCCACACGCGCGACCAGAGCGAGATCGACAGCCTGTCCGCATTCATCACGCTCGATCCGCGCCATGTCATCGCGGATCCGGTGGAACTGGCGCACGCGCATCTGCGCCAATGTTTGCCCAAGTATCTGTGGCCGCGCGAGCTGACCGTGATCGACACGCTCCCGCGCAACGGCTCCGGCAAGCTCGATCGGAAAGCGCTTGCGAGCCTGCCGCCTGAGCAACCTATGCCGCTTCCCGTCAAACGGAACGCGGCACCCGATAGCCCCGAACACGTGCTGATCGTCCTGCTCTCACCCTACCTGAACGTGAGCCGGCTCGGCGAGCACGATAACTTCTTCGCGCATGGCCTCACGTCGATGCACGCGGTTTCGTTTCATCTGTCGCTGGCCGACCGGTGGCCGCGCATCGAACTCTTCCACATCTTCGAGTACCCGACAATTTCCGGCTTGTCGCGGATCGTGGCAAATTTGCGTTGACGCCTCTGGAGTTCGGCGGAGTAGAGGCTGGCCATGTTCATACGGGCAGTCCTGGCCTATTTTTTCATTCGGTCGCTTCTTTCGACCAACGCTTCATCGCTCGGCTGAATGCGGATGTACTTTTGTATCCCAATCGCGCCGCGATCTCCTTGATCGAATATTCCTTTTTGGCCAGATATTGCGATGTCAGATCTTGACGTACAAGGTTGTGCATGGCACTGAACGACGTCCCCATCTCCTGGAGTTTCCGCTGCAAACTGCGCAGTGAAAGTCCGAGCTCTCTGGAAAACTCGGCGATGTCTTGACACGCGGGGTTGTCGTACATCAGGCCAAGTAGTCGTCCGATGAGGTCCGACGGGACCCAGTGCGCAAGTTCGAATTCGCGCTTTGCGCACGCCTTTTTTGCCAATTCGAATTCTATCGGGTGTGCGAGCGGAAGCGCGATTTCAAGTGTCGATCGATCGAACTCGAGAAAACTTTCGCGAGAATTGAATTCGATTGGGCAGTTGAAATAGGCCCTGTAAGATTCCGCGTGCGGCGGTTCCGGATAGGCAAATCCTATCCTCAGGAATTCCGGATATTGCCCGATCAAATCACGCATCTCCCGGCGAATGGCGGTGAAAACCATGTCGGTATTCAAAACCAGGAGATCCGTGCGATAGGTATAGCCGCCAACCGTAATTCTGGCCACATCGCCCGTTGTCGTTATCCTCATTCTGAAATAGCTGATCCCCAGCAACGGATGCTCGAAGCCCAGGCGCAGCGCGTCGCCCAACGTCGGGCTCACCAGCATGGCGTGGGCTCGCAGGCCGTACGATGTCACCGGGATCGCGTTTCCGATATGAAGCCCGATCGCGGTGTTGCCGGTCGCCTCGAGTGCATTCGCAAACAGCACCATTTCCTGCGCATGCGTCACCATTGCGTTGGGTCGCTCGACGTCCGACGGAGAAATGCCCGCGCCTCTCAGCAAGACGTCGACGGGAACCCCCATACGCTTCATGAAGTCGATCGTGATGAAGATGGTGTGAAGCGGCGCCGGCCGTTGCGCGGCAGTGCGGTGACTCATGTCGGCTACCGGCTTCATTCGACTCCTAGCGACTTCGTAAACACGACCTGGCATCCATACTCGTCCAGTTCGCCGCGCTTCCACCCGAGACGCTGGTAGAAGCCATCGGCTCGCGAGCCCGGATCGGTCACGAGCGTGACTTGCGCCACTCCCTTTTCCTTCAACCATGTCAGCGCACGGTCGAGCAGCTCCCGGCCGATGCCGGCGCCATGGAACGACGGATTCACAAACAAGGCGGTGATGAACGGCTTGTCGGTGATGACCGGCAGACAGATCCCGACCACCTCATCACGACATTCACAAATCCAGCCGCCTCCCTGCCTGATTTTCTCGATCAGGAGGTTGCGGTTGAGCAGGTGAACCTGGTGGGGATGGATTCTATTCTCGCTCACGGAGAATCGCACGTCGTAAAAAGCGCCGATGTCGCGCTCGGTCATTCGGCGGTATTCCAGCTTATCAGCAATGGCCATATTCGTTATCGCCTCTCATCTCGTTATATGAAATATGCATGGTGCGAATCGGGCAACTATCTCACGATTTTTGCAAATCCGCCAACGATCATGCCGCGGAAGCCGGATAGCTGCCACGTGTGCCGCGGCGGACTGGGGTTGGCCGAGCCATCGGCGAAGCCGCATGGCGCCACATGGGGCGCCCATCGGGGCGCCGGCGTGCGGCGCAGTACCCGGTGACCGTTCCCGGTGACCTGACGATTGGTCAACGCTTTAATGTTCCTGCATCGATCTAAATTGCAAGAGTACGAGAATTTCTGTTGGAGAAATAATCCAATATAAAATGCCGTTCGCCAAACTTATAATGTCATTGGCGCTGACGGGTAACACATTGGCGCGAACGGCACGGGCAACCCCTATAAATGGAGCGATCTATTTGATACGCTTCCTGCCAATCGAACCGGCCTGATTGAGGTAATTGGTAGTGCGTCAAGTCCCTATGGTCCACCTGCCGAAGCTGAAATCATGGCGGAAGATGTATAACCCGGCGGTGCTCGTCATGGTCGCGGGTGTTGTTCTTCCCATGATCATCCTGGCAGTGGTCTCGCTCAGCGTGCCGCTCGACTTCGGCGGCGTCGCGTGGGGCGACTTCACTGCCCGGGCGTACGAGCGGGTCGTCTTCGATCGGGACTTCGACGGTTCGCTTGTCCTTCAGCGGGGCTATCTCGCCATTTTCGCCCGGTCGATGACCATGGCCCTGCTGACCACCGCGGGATGTCTGCTGATCGGCTTCCCGACGGCGCTTTTCATGGCGACGCGCCCTCGGAAGTGGAAAGCCGCGTTGCTGATCCTGATTACGATCCCGTTCTGGACCTGCGTCGTCGTCCAGATGTACGGGTGGATCATCGTCATCGCAGACAACGGCCTGGTGAATCGGATCTTGATCGGAGCAGGCATCATTCACGGCCCGCTCGGCTTGCTCTACACCGATCTCGCGACCTTGATCGGCCTCGTCTATGCGTTCACACCGTTCATGGTCCTGCCGATCTTTGCCGCGCTCGATGATCTCGACTGGCGGCTGGTCGAAGCGGCCTACGACCTGGGGGCAAACAAGCCGGCCGCACTGGTCCATGTGGTTGTGCCGTGCTGCCGCCCGGGCATCATGGCGGGCGTAGGGCTCGTCTTTGTCCCTGCACTGGGTTCCTATACGATCCCCGGGCTGCTTGGCGGCAATCACGCGTTCATGATCGGCAACTTGATCGATTTCCAGTTTGCCGGCGGCCGGGATTGGCCTTTGGGCGCCGCCATGTCGTTTGCGTTGCTCGCGATTGTGCTTCTGGCGATGCTCATGCCCCGGCTGGGCGCGCTCTTTCAACGACAGGAGCGCGTTCATGAATTCGCCTGAACTGCGCCGGTTTCCGTTGGCCGCGGCAATCGCGATCGCGGTGCTGTTGTTCCTCTATTTGCCGATGCTGATCGTGATAGGGATGAGCTTCAACGTCGGCCCGTCCGCGCTCGTCTGGGACGGGTTCGGTATCCGCGGCTACGAGGAGGCGTGGTCCGATCCGACGCTGGTCCGTGCCGCGAAGAACTCGCTCGTTCTGGCGTTGATGTCGATGGTGCTTTCCACCGTGCTTGCGACGAGCGCGGCGGTTGCCTGGTGGTCGAGAAATGATCGGCACGGGTTCGACCGGGCGGGACTTCTCGTCGCGCTTCCGCTTGTCATACCTGAAATCGTGCTGGCGATCGCGACGATGATGCTGTTCTCGATGTTCAAGACCGAGCTCGGATTCGGCGTCGTCCTGTTTGCGCATGTGGTCTTCAGCGTGCCGCTTGCTTACCTTCCGATCAAAGCCAGACTCAAGACGATCGATCGCACGCTGCTCGAGGCTGCTGCGGACCTGTCAGCCACACCCTGGGCCGCATTTCGGCAAATCACCGTGCCTTTGGCGCTGCCCGGCATCGTCGCAGGGGCGCTGCTGTCGTTCGTCGCGTCGATGAATGATTACGTCACCAGTTACTTTCTCGCTGGCGCCGGCATGACCACATTGCCGATGTACATCTTCAGTGCGATGAAGATCGGGATCACCCCAAAGGTCAGCGCTGTCTCGACCGTCGTCATCGGCCTTTCGTCGGTGCAACTGATGGCGGTCTGGGTCATCGGTGCACGAGGCAAAAGAAGATCCACGCCCAAGCAGTCCGAGATACACCATGCAAATCTCCAAGCAATAGGAACAGTATGAAAAAAACAATCGGGGCGATGTTGCTCCTCGCCGCTGTGACGACGCAGGCCGCCGAGCTTCATATCGGAAGCTGGCCGGGCATCCTGCCCGTGAACCTGCTCAAGAAGTTCCAGGCAGATACCGGTATCGAGACGACGCTCGACACCTATGCAAGCGATGCCGCACTGACCCAGAAACTGCAGGCGGGGGGAGGAGGCTACGACGTCGTGGTGGCCGGCGACTACTACGTCCCGGTGCTCGCGAAATCCGGCCTGTTGCTCAAGCTCGACAAGAGCAAGTTGCCGAATATCGCAAACATCAAGCCTGAATACCGTCATCCGGCATTCGATCCTCAGCGGGACTATGCGATGCCCTTTACGGTCGTCCTGACCGGGTTTGCATACGACAGCGCGCGCGTGCCGGGTGGCCGGCTCGACGATAGCTGGAAATCCTTTTTCGAGCCGCCCGAGGCGCTGCGCGGCCAGATCGGCGATCTGGACGTCGAGGAGGAACTGTACATGGCCGCGAGCTGGTATCTGGGGCAGGACGAATGTACCGAACGTCCCGAGGATGCGAAGCGCGTGCTTGACGTCCTGCAGAAGCAGAAGCCCTTCGTGAAGACCTACAGCAACGACTGCACGATCGACCGTCTCGCGTCCAGGCAAATCACCGTTCAGCACGTCTGGAACGGTGCCGCTGCGCGCGCGCAGGATCGTCTGCCGACCATCCGGTTCGTGTATCCGAAAGAGGGCGTCCGGCTGTTCATGGATAGTCTGCTTATCCCGGCAAAAGCGCGGAACGTCGAATCGGCCTACAAGTTCGTCGACTGGATGATGCGGCCCGAGAACATTGCACTGGTGACGAACGCGATTCGGTACAGCAACGAGATCGTCGGGTCGGAGCGCTACATCGATCCTGCGCTGCTGAACAACCCCGCGACCAAGACACCCGAGCAATACAAGGATCGCCTCAAGCCGTACAAGATGTGCTCGCCTGCGGCACTTCAACTACGCAACAAGGTCTGGCTGAAGCTGAAGGGCAATCAATGAGCGGCGCCTGCGGCCTGGCCTTGGGGTACATACCAAGGGACCATCATGGCTGAACGTAGATCACGACAGCATCGGCATCCCGAGCCAGCTTGCATAAGCGCACCACCACTGTGCGCATGTACGGGGGGCGCGGTAGCCGTTCGCAGTCCAGTGCGCCGGTTTGACAGTCTGCCGCGGAAGCGAAATCGTCGTCTGAACGAAACCCGGCGCACGACGACCGTGTCCTTGCTCACGTTCCGGACGAAGATATCGACAACGGCATCCGAATCTCGTGTCCGTGGCGGTTGCGCTCTCGGCACGCCCGAGGGCCGTCGGGCAGTCAGTCGCTCGAGTCTTCCGCGCAGGATCGACTAGCCCCGGTCGTCGGCTCCGCCTGTGTTCGGCGATTCATTACCTCCCGGCACAGGCGGCTCGCGATTTCCCCTCTCGATCGCGCTTTTTATTCCACGCGGCATCGCGGACATTCAAAGCTAAATATTATGCATTGCGAAACAGATTGGGTCGATGCGTGCGCAAGCTTTCCAGATTCACGATTCTCACATTGCCGAGGAAACGACATGCAAACCTACCTGGACCTGAAAGCCAAGATCCAAGCACTGCAAACTCAAGCTGAACTTGCACGCAAGACAGAATTGCAGAGTGCGATAAAAGAAATTCAGAAATTGATCGCCGACTTCGATTTGAAGCCGGAAGACATTTTCGACGGTATTCAGTACAAGCTACGTCGGCGGCGTGGCCCGGCTGCCGCAAAGTACCGTGATCCCGTCTCCGGCGCCGTCTGGAGCGGGCGCGGGCGGGAACCTCGTTGGATTGCCGGTCGCGATCGAGCGACGTTCCTGATCCAGGCCGAGACGTAAATAATCGGGGGTCAAGGTACGTCCAGACAAGAGCATCTTTTCGCCCGCCCTGTCCAGCACAGCCCGATCGAATCGAATCAATTGCACTGCAAACTTGATACGAGCAGCCGTCCACGCTTGCATTCCCGCTTGGTACTGGAAGCGTCGATTCGGTCGGCCTTCGGCGTCGAAACTCGCCGATGCTTTCGCCGCCGAGTGCGTTCAAGTGGCTAACGTTGCCGCCGCGGGCGCGGTAACGCGCCGCTCTGGATCCGGGGCAAGGACCGCAGTCGGTTCGCCATATGCAAGCGTGCGTCGATCGGCAAGAAAGCCAGGACGGATTGACGGGACATGAAGGGCGTGGGATCCGGCGGCCACCATGCTGAACCAGGGCGATACAGGTTTCGGCGGCGTGTGGCGCGGGCGTCAGCACGATGAGCAGCGTTGCACCGTCCGGCGACGGCGCCACCTACGCATGCGGCCGGTGCGACGAGAACAACGCGCTTGCTCCGGCACCGGCCTGAGCGACGGGGCGCGTCGACCGCCGGAAGGCAGCGAGCCAGGTCCTGGGCAATACCTTCCGGCGCAGGCCGCAGCGCGTGTTTATCCGCGACCGACGAACGGCATCGCGGTTGCCATGATCGTCATGTTCAGGATGTTCGTGTCCAGCGGCAGATTCGCCATCTGGACGACCGCGTTCGCGACATGCGTGACGTCCATGCGCGCCTCGGGCGCCAGGCTGCCGTCCGCCTGCGGGACCCCTTGCGTCATCCGTTCCGTGAGCGACGTCGCTGCGTTGCCGATGTCGATCTGGCCGCACGCGATGTTGTACGCACGGCCGTCCAGCGCCAGCGACTTGGTGATGCCCGTCACCGCATGCTTGGTGGCCGTGTACGCGATCGTGTCGGGGCGCGGCGCGTGCGCCGAGATCGAGCCGTTGTTGATGATCCGGCCGCCCTGCGGCGTCTGCGCTTTCATCAGGCGCCATGCGGCCCGCGCGCACAGAAAGACGCCGGTCAGGTTCGTCGCGACGACGCCGTTCCACACGTCGAATTCGTATTCGCCGAGTGAAACGGGCGGGGCGTTGCGTCCGGCATTGTTGAACAGCACGTCCAGCCGGCCGAACTGCTGCGCGATTTGCGCAAACGCTTGGTCGACCGACGCTTCGTCGGTGACGTCGGCGGGAAACACGTGCGCGTCGCCGTCGGCGGCGCGGATCGCGTCCTGCGTTTCGCGCAACGATGCTTCGTTGCGCCCGAGCAGCGCGACGGTGAATCCCGCGTGGGCGAGCGCGACGGCCGCCGCACGACCGATGCCGGATCCGGCGCCCGTGACGGCTGCGAATTTCTTCGTGATAGACATGGCTTGATTTCCTGCGGGTTGAATTGGGAAAGAGGGGCGAGCGGTCGATGTCTTCGCCACCCGGTCAAGGCATTCGAAATGCGCCCGGAGCAAGCTCAAGCGACATCGTACCGCCCGCTCGATTGCGCGATAACCGCGACTATTTCATCCGCCCGGGTGCCGCCTTGCGCGCCCGCGCACCCGCCTCCGCGAACAGATCGACCACCACGCCGCGCAGCCACCGGTTCCCTTCGTCCTGATTGACCCGCGTATGCCAGAGCATATGAATTGGCGCACCGGGCAGCGTGACGGGCAACGCGCGCCAGCCGAGCGAAAACGGCGCGGCGAGCTGCAGCGCGAGATGTTCCGGCACGGTCGCGATCAGGTCGGTGCGCTGCAGGATGTAGCCCACGCTCATGAAATGCGGCACCGTCAGCCGCACCCGGCGCTTCACGCGGCGCCGCTTCAGCCATTCGTCCACCTGCCCGTGGCCGGTGCCGGCCGACACCACGACCAGGTGCTCGGCGTCGCGCCATGCCTCGACCGTCAACGGCACATCCGCGAGCGGATGCCCATGCCGGAACAGGCACACATAACGCTGATCGAACAGCCGGCGCTGATAGAACCCGCCCTTGAGTTGCGGCAGCAGGCCGATCGCGAGATCGACGCGGCCGTCGGCCATCTCGTCGCTCAGGTTGACGCTCGTGTCGCGCACGGTATTGAGCGCGATGCCCGGCGCTGCTTGCGACAGGTGTTCGATCAGCGCGGGCAGGAACACGACTTCGCCGATATCGGTCATGCCGATCGTCAGCGTGCGCGTGGCGCGCAGCGGATCGAAACCGGTCTCGGGATTGAGCGCGGCGTGCAGCGTCGCGAGCGCGTGCGACACGGGTTCCGCCAGACGCAGCGCGAACGGCGTCGGCACCACGCCGCCCGGCCCGCGCACGAACAGCGGATCGCCGAGCCGGAGGCGCAGCTTCGCGAGCGCGTTGCTGACGCCCGGCTGGCTCATGTTCATCTGCTCGGCGACGCTCGACACGCGCCGCTCCTGCATCAGCCGCTGGAAAAGCAGCAGCAGGTTGAGGTCGATCTCGCTCAGTTCCATGGGTTTCGCATTGCCCGGCTCATTGCATTCGATGATGAAGCAGATTCATTTCATTTTATTGCGGGATGAATGTCCACTCCTGAAACTACCGATGAGCTAATGTCGGAAGTGGTGTACGGCGGTGTGGAGCGGAATCGGCGGGAGGCGGTGGCGATTGCAGGAGAATGTTGCTTTCCAAGGTAACGAACCCAGCAACCAATCCACCACCATGGCGAAACGTAATCGGGAAGCGAACGACAGTCAAGCAACGGAAACAGAATTCAAGGGGCCCGTCGGCCTGGACGAGTTGATCCAGCAAGGCGCGCGGCAGATTATCCAGCAAGCGATCGAGGCGGAATTGAAGGCATTGCTCGAGCAATATTCGAACGTGAAGACGCTGGACGGCCGGCGGGCGATCGTGCGCAACGGCTATCTGCCTGAGCGAGACGTTGTCACGGCAATCGGACCGGTAACGGTCCAGGTGCCGAAGGTCCGCGATCGCTCGGGCTCGGGGGTAAAGTTCAACTCGGAGATCGTGCCGCCCTACGTGCGCAAGTCGCCGCGTGTGTCGTCGGCGCTGCCGTGGCTGTATCTGCGCGGCGTCTCGACCGGCGACATGAGCGAAGCGCTCAGCGTATTGCTCGGCGACCAGGCGAAAGGCCTGTCGGCAAATACCGTCATTCGTCTCAAAGCGATCTGGGCGGACGAATTCGCGCAATGGAACAATCGGGACTTGTCGGCGGCCCGCTGGGTCTACTGGTGGGCCGACGGCATTCATACTGGGGCGCGCAGCGAGGATTCCGACGGGCAATGTCTGCTGGTGATCATCGGCGTGAAGCCAGACGGCAGCAAGGAACGCGTCGCGCTCGCCGACGGCTACCGCGAGTCGAAGGATTCGTGGGTCGAGCTACTGCTCGATCTGAAGGCTCGCGGTCTACAAGCCGGCCCACTGCTAGCCGTCGGCGACGGCGCGATGGGCTTGTGGGCGGCACTCGAGGAAGTGTTCCCGCAGACGCGGCACCAGCGCTGCTGGTTTCACAAGATCGGCAACGTGCTCAACGCGTTGCCGAAGTCGCAGCAGGGCAAGGCCAAGGCCGCGCTCGCGGAGATCTGGAACGCCGCGACGCGCGCCGATGCGATCGTCGCCTACGATCAGTTCGTCGCGACCTATACGGCCAAATATCCGAAAGCTGTCGAGAAGGTCACGAAGGATCGCGACGAGCTGCTCGCGTTTTACGACTTCCCGGCCGAGCACTGGCAGCATGTGCGCACGACGAATCCGATCGAGTCGACCTTCGCGACGGTCCGCCACCGCACGACCCGCACGCGAAACTGTCTGTCGCGCGCGACCTTCCTCGGCATGGCCTTCAAGCTCATCGAAGCAGCAGAGGAATCATGGCGCCGCATTCGCGGTGTCGACAAAATCGAACAGATCTTGAACGGCGTGCCCTTCAAGGACGGAACACCGGTGACCGAGAGCACACCGGCTCCTGCTCAACCGCTTGCCGCTTGATCATGCTGCTCGACTGTCGTACACCACATTTGACATTAGCTCACTACCGATACGGCGCATGCATTCGACATGACCGCTGCGCAGCCCGCAGACCCTACATCTGAATATCGGAGACACCTTCATCATGCAGACGAACCTGAAGATCGCGATCGTCGGCGCCGGCATCGGCGGCCTGACGCTCGCGCTCGCGCTGCGCGAGCACGGCATCGACGCGCAGCTCTACGAGCAGACCGACGAACTGCGCGAAGTCGGCGCGGCCGTCGCGCTATCGGCCAATGCGACGCGCTTCTATGAGCGCATGGGCTTGCGTGCGGCCTTCGACGCGGTGTGCGCGGACATCCCGGGCCTCGTCTATCGCGACGGGCGCAGCGGCGCGGTGATCGGCCATCATCGCGGCGAACCCGACTATCGCCGGCAATTCGGCGGCGCGTACTGGGGCGTGCATCGCGCGGATCTGCAGGCCGTGCTGTCGAAGGCGGTCGGTCTCGACTGCATCCATCTCGGCCATCGGCTCGTCGATCTCGCGCAGCACGCCGATCGCGTCACGCTCGCGTTCGACAACGGCGAGCGCGTCGAAGCCGATCTCGTGATCGGCGCGGACGGCGCGCGCTCGATCACGCGGCGCTGGATGCTCGGTTATGACGATGCGCTGTATTCGGGCTGCTCGGGCTTTCGCGGCGTGGTGCCGGCCGCGCGCATGGACCTGCTGCCCGATCCCGACACGATCCAGTTCTGGGTCGGGCCACACGGGCATCTGCTGCACTATCCGATCGGCGACGACGGCGACCAGAATTTCCTGCTGGTCGAGCGTCATCCGTCGCCGTGGCCGTCGCGCGACTGGGTCATGCCGGCGGAAGAGGGCGAGCAACTGCGCGTGTTCAGGAGCTGGCATCCGGCGGTGGTGCAGATGATTACCGCCGTGCCGGTCAGCCAGCGCTGGGGGCTGTTCCATCGCCCGCCGCTCGGCCGCTGGAGCCGCGGGCGCGTGACGCTGATCGGCGACGCCGCGCACGCGCTGGTGCCGCATCACGGGCAGGGCGCGAACCAGTCGATCGAGGATGCGGTGGTATTGGCGGCGCAACTGGCGAAGGCCGGCCCGGGCAACTGGCGCGAAGCGCAGGAAGCGTACGAGCGCCTGCGTCGCGGCCGTACGCGCAAGGTGCAGTACGCGTCGATTTCCGCGGCCGACGTGCTGCACCTGCCCGACGGGCCGGCCGCGCAGGCGCGCAACGCGCGTCTGGCCGAACGCGACAGCGTGCTGCACCATCTGGACTGGATCCACGATTTCGACGCGCTCGCCGAGGAGCCGAGCGAGCGGCAGGGCGGCACGTGGCTTTGAGCCCGGCGTGCGCGCCCGGGTGGCGCGCGCAGTGCATCGCGCCTGTCGGCGGACGATGGGCCGGGCATCGTCCGGCTTGACGGAAACGGGCGGGGCCACGCCCGCCCGCCGTCACTTCACGCACTCGAGCGCGTACTTCAACCCCTGCCCGAGCAGCCCGCGCCACACGTCCCACGTATGTCCGCCTTCGACGATGCGCAGCTCGGCCGGGTTCTGCGCACGGCGCAGCTGCGTGTACAGCACGCTCGATTCCGCCTGGATCGTCAGGTCGTCGTCGCCGGCCGCGATGAACATCGGCACGCGCCAGCTACGCGCGAAATAGCCGCGCATCAGCGCCGGGTAGTTGAGCTCGTGCCACACGCGCGAGTCGAACTGCCGGTCGCCGAACACGCCGACATAGCGCGCGGCGGAATTGAGCGGCGGCTCGTTCGCATAGATCGCGGGGCTCAGCAGCATCGCGCCGCAGAACAGGCCGGGTTCGAGCAGCGAGAAGCGCAGCGCGCCGAAGCCGCCCATCGACACGCCGCCGATCGCGCGGCCCGCGCGCTGGTTCGACACCGCGAAGTGCGCTTCGACTTCGGGCAGCAGGTCGTTGAGGAACGCGCTCTGCATCTTCTCCTTGCGGTCGACGTACCAGTCGGTGCCGCCCTGCGGCATCACGATCACGACGGGCGGAATCTCGCGGCGCTCGATCAGCGTGTCGGCGGTGGCCTGCAGCCGGCCCTGCGTGATCCAGTCGTTCGCGTTGCCGGCATTGCCGTGCAGCAGGTACATCACCGGGTAGCGCGCGCCTTCCGGGTTATAGCCGGGCGGCAGGTAGACCGTGTACGACCAGTCGCGCTTCAGCGATGCCGACCGGAACGTGCGCAGCGCGACGCTGCTGCCCGGATTGACCGGCGGCTCCTGGGCGGCTTGCGCGGCCAGCGGCGGCGCGGGCGATACCGTCGGCGCGGCCGGCGTGGCGCGGGCGGTGGCGATGGAGCCGGCGATCAGGGCGACGGCGAACGGTAGGGCGAGTCGGCGCATGGCGAATCGTTTCAGGAGAGGCGCCGGCTATCGTAGCAGCGGCGCATGACGGCGCGGCGCGTCATTGCCGCGAACGGAACGGCAGCCGCGCGACGAGCGGCCCATAGAGTTTGGCGACGAGATACAGCAGGCCCATCGCGACGGCATCGGCGGTCAGGCCGAGCGGCACGTCGAGATAGCCTTCGGTCGCCTGGTAAAGCAGCGAATCGACCGCGAGCGAGATGCCGGTGCCCGCGACGAAGCACAGCAGCCCCTGCCGGCCGATCGTGCCGATCCACGGCATCGCGTGCGCGACTTTCTTCATCCAGCCGAGGTGCACGAGCTTGGCCGCGAGCCACGCGATCGCGAGGAAGTTCACGAGCCGCAGCGCGCCGAGGTTCTGCTTGATCGACGGATCGGTCGGGAACGGCTCGATGCGCAGCCGGTAGTACGCGCCGGCGGCGACGATCGCGAGCGACACGGCCGTCAGCAGCCAGCCCTGCGGCCTGGGCGCGAGCGTCTGGTAGACGGGCTGGCAGCGCGCGATTACGCCGAGCACGAACAGGAACTGCCACGCGAACGGATTGAAGTCCCACGGCGCGCCTTCGACGGTCGGCAAAAAGCGCGCGACGTGCGGCGCCGCGTACCACAGCGATCCGCTGAACGCGAGCATCAGCCACGGCTGCGTGCGCGCGAGCGGCAGTGCGAGCGGGACGAGCAGCGCGAAGAACGCGTACATCGGCAGCACCGACGCGAGGTACGGCTGGCGGCGGAACAGCAGGATGTCGCGCAGCGCGGCGAGCGGTTTGTGGAGCAGGCCGTCGAGATCGTTGGTCGGCATGTTCGGGCCGTCGATCGCGAACGCGTTCAGCGCGGCCGTGATCAGCAGCATCAGGCCGGCCGTCACGAGGAACGCGCGGTAGATCTCGAACGCGCGCAGGATGAAGCGCTGGCGCGCGGCGGCCTCGTCGTGCCGCTCGGCGAGCGAGTTGTACGCGATCGCGGTCGCGAAGCCGCCGAGGAACACGAATACCTCGGCCGCGTCGCACAGCGCGTACGCGTGCAGCGTCACGCGCGACAGGATGCTGCCGCCGATATGGTCGACGACGATGACGAGCAGCACGAGGCCGCGGAAGAAATCGAGCTCGGCGTAGCGGCCGGCCCGGGCAGGCGCGGTCATCGGACCGCCGCCCGGCGCGGGCCGCGTGCGCGGCCGGCATACGCCGCGCATGAATCGGGGTGAAGCATGACTTCGTGAAGAAATGGCGAACGGATGCGCATTGTGCCACCGATGCGACGCTCATCGGGTTTACGCGGATGGCGGGCCGGACCGCCGCTGCCGACAAGCCCGGTCAGGCTGTCTGCGCAACGGGGCAGTTGGGAGAGCGCAACGCTTTGCGCGCGGTTTCCTTACCCCGATGGACGGACGGTTTGCGACGTGACACCATTTTGTCCTCACGCGGCCGCACACCGCGTCGTCCGCCCTGCGGGCCACACACAAAACAGACCAAACATTCGCCGGGCGCTCGGCCCGCCCGGCCCTCGGCTCCGGAGATCCGTCATGAAGAAGCACGTCATTTTTGCCGCCGCGCTCGCTGCCTTCGCCGCGCCGGCCTTTGCCCAGAACAGCGTGACGCTGTACGGCCTGATCGACGAAGGCTTCAATTACACGAACAACGTGAACGTCAATGGGGTCGGAAAGACGAATTACCAGCTCGCGAGCGGTTTCGCGCAGGGCAGCCGCTGGGGCCTGAAGGGCAGCGAGGATCTCGGCGGCGGGCTCAAGGCGATCTTCACGCTGGAAAACGGTTTTGACGTGAACAACGGCCGGTTCAACCAGGGCGGCCGCATGTTTGGCCGCCAGGCGTTCGTCGGGCTGACCGAGTCGCGCTTCGGCACGCTGACCTTCGGCCGCCAGTACGATTCCGTCGTCGACTATCTCGCGCCGCTGACCGCGAACGGCAACTGGGGCGGCACGCTGTTTTCGCACCCGTTCGACAACGACAACACGGACAACTCGTTCCGCGTCAACAACACGGTCAAGTACGCGAGCCCCGACTGGAACGGCCTGACGTTCGGCGGCACGTACAGCTTCAGCAACAGCACCGGTTTCTCGAACAACCGCCAGTACAGCATCGGTGCGCAGTATTCGCTGGCCGGGCTGCAGGTCGCGGGCGCGTACCTGCAGGCGAACAACCCGGGCGTCGGCAGCGCGGGCGCGATCGCGGCCGACGACGCGAACTTCGTCGCCGATCGCCTGCGCATCTTCGGTGGCGGCGTCAACTACACGTTCGGCCCGGCAACGGTCGGCTTCGTTTACACGAAGACGGACGTGAAGAACCCGGTGTCGACCGTCTACCTGCCGGCCTCGACCTTCGCCGGCCTCGGGCTGACCGCGACGAAGTTCCAGAACTTCGAGATCAACGGCAAGTACCAGCTCACGCCCGATTTCTATCTCGGCGCGCAGTACGTATACACGGACGGCAAGTTCGATGCCGCGGCCGGCTCGTTCAAGCCGAAGTACCACACGGTCGGCCTGATGGCCGACTACAGCCTGTCGAAGCGCACCGACGTCTATCTGCAGGGCGCGTGGCAGAAGGTCGGCGGCGACAAGACCGGCACGGCGGCCGACGGCGGCTACGTCGTCGGGACGGACGGGCCGTCGTCGTCGTCGAACCAGTTCGCGGTGCGCGCCGCGATCCGCCACAAGTTCTGAACGGGCGGCGGCCGGTGCCGGGCGCGCCGGTGCCGGCCCTTGTCAGCCCGCCTGGCGCGTGCCGCCGAGCGTTTCCGCGAGCCAGTCGACGAAGATCCGCACGCGCGGCGCGAGATGGCGCCCGTGCGTGAACACCACCGACACGGGCAGCGGCTCGGCATGCCATTCCGGCAGCACTTCGACCAGCGAGCCGTCGGCGAACAGCGGCGCGAGCCCGTCGCGCGGCGCCTGGATCAGCCCGAGGCCGGCGAGACAGCACGCGAGATACGCCTGCGAGCTGTTCACCGACACGATGCTGCGCATCTTCACCGCGTGCAGCTCGCCCGTATCCATGTCCGCATATTCCCAGTCCAGCTCGCGGCCCGTGCGGCTCGAGAAATAGCCGACCGCGACGTGGTCGGGCAGTTCGTCCGGCGATCTCGGCGTGCCGTGGCGCGCGAGATACGCGGGCGACGCGCAGTTGATCTGCGCCATCTCGCCGATCCGCCGCGCGACGAGCGACGTGTCGGACAGCACGCCGACCCGCACCGCGCAGTCGATGCCGTCGGAGACGAGATCGACGAAGCGGTCGGTCGTGCTGATCATGACGCGCAGGTCGGGGTAGCGCGCATGAAAATCCGGCAGCGCCGGAATCACCTGGTTCAGCGCGAAGCGCTCGGGCAGGTCGACGCGGATCACGCCGCGCGGCGATGCGCGGGCGTCCTCGAACAGCGATTCCGCATCGTCGAGATCGGCCAGCAACTGCACGCAGCGCTCGTAATAGGTCGCGCCCTCGGCGGTCAGCGCGACGCGCCGCGTCGTGCGCTGCAGCAGGCGGATATTCAGGTGCTTTTCCAGATACTGGACGGCGTTGCTCACCGTCGGGCGCGGCAGTTGCAACTGCTCGGCCGCTTTCGTGAAGCTGCCGAGATGGGCGACGCGCGCGAAGATGCGCATTGCTTGCAGGTGGTCCATACGGGGCGGAGCGTTGGCGGATTGGAACAGGCTCCATTGTTGATCAGCGTCGAATGGTTTGGTGGAGCGTTTCGCGTTTCGCGCTTATCGCGCGCCGCGACGCACCGACAATCCGGTCCATCCACTCACCACTCGAAGGTCGATGCGCTGCGCGCGATCGCGTGGGCGCTGTCGCGCGGCATCGACATCGTGCCGCTGGTCGGCGCGCGCAAGCGCACGCAATTGAAGGACGCATTGCACGCGCCTGAATTGCAACTAACGGTCAATGATCTCTCGCGCATCGAAACGGCGGTTCCCGCCGGGGCGGCTGCCGGTGACCGCTATCCGGCCACAGATGGCTCACCTCGACAGCGAGCAGACGCGGGGGTGATCCATGGGGCCTGAACGGAGGGCCTGACAGGCCCGCCCGACAGGCCCTAGCCAGCCTCAGGCAAAACCAGATGGCGGGCGGGCTGACGGCGGTTCACCATCGGCGCCGTAATCATCCCAACCGGACGGAACGCCCTCCATGCAAATTCATACGCTGACGATCATCGCGCTGGTTTTCCTGCTGGCCGGCGCGGTGAAGGGAATGATCGGGCTCGGGCTGCCGACGATCGCGATGGGGTTGCTGACGCTCGCGATGCCGCCGTCGGCTGCGGCGAGCCTGCTGCTCGTGCCGTCGTTCATCACCAATGTGTGGCAGTTGTGGCTCGGCCCGTCGTTCGGGCCGTTGCTGCGTCGCCTGTGGCCGCTGCTCGCCGGTCTCGCGATCGGCACGCTGACGGGCGGGTTGCCCGCGCTCGCGGCCGGCAGCACGTGGACGCATGCGGCGTTGGGCGTGGTGCTGATCGCCTACGGTCTATGGGGGCTGGCCGCCGCGCGGCTGCCCGCGCCGGGGCGTCACGAAACCTGGCTGTCGGCCGTGGTCGGCTATCTGACGGGCGTCGTGACGGCCGCGACCGGCGTGTTCGTCGTGCCGGCCGTGCCTTACCTGCAGGCGCTGCGGCTGTCGAAGGACGACCTGATCCAGGCGCTCGGGCTGTCGTTTACCGCATCGACGATCGCGCTCGGCTTGCAGTTGCGCGTGACGGGCGCGCTGCAGACGGTCGATCTCGGCGTGTCGGCGCTTGCGCTCGTGCCGGCGCTGGCCGGAATGGCCGGCGGGCAATACGCGCGGCGCGTGATGAGCGAGAAGGCGTTCAGGCGCTGTTTCTTCGTCGGGCTGATTGCGCTCGGTGCGTACATGGCCGCCTCGGGGTGGCTGTAAGCGGGTATCGCCGCGGAGCGTGATGCCCGCCGTCCCGAAACATCCCGAAGCCGGTTTCTGCTGCCGGCTTCGGGAGCTGTAACAGGACGGCGGTCGCACCGCTCAGGCCGGATCGGCGTACTTCAGTGTCCAACCGAGCGTGCGGGTCGTGCCCGCGCCGAGCGCAAACGGCTTCGTCGTGCACGCGAAGTTCGAATGCAACTGGCCGATCGGCGTCGTCGACAGCGGATTCGTCGTGCCGTTTGCCGTGTCGAAGGCGGACAGCACACAGTTGTCGAACCCGGATGCCGCATAGCCGGTCGCAGCGCTGTTCGCGTATGCCACCGATACGCCGTCGCCGTTGGCATGCGTGGACGCGAAATCCGCGAACGACGTGAAGTCCGTCTCGACCGACAGGTTGCCGGCGAGCGTGCCCGAACTCAGCGTATCGCTGCGCGCGACCGTGCCGTGCGCGAACGTCAGCACCGAATGCACCTGCAGGTCGAGATCGGTCGTGTACGCCGCGTTCTTCGACGCGAGACGGAATTTCGCGGTATCGAACGACACGATCACCTGGCCGTTGGCCTGCTGCACGCTCAGGTTCCTGTAGTACGTGACGGGAATGTAGGTCTTCCCGTTGTACGACACCTGCGGCACCAGCAGCGCATAGCCGAGATCGGTCGTGCCGTAGATCAGCCTGTCGGAGAACGGCACCGGGTAGTACGGCGTGAACGAGTTGTAGTCGGGCGCCTGGCTGAGGTTCAGGTTGATCACGCGCCGGCCGTCGCGCACGGTGAGCAGCGCCGCGCTGTACGGATGCGCGGTGTCGCCGGGCTGGTTGTACCGGGTGAGCGTGTAGCGCGGCAGCGCGTCGAGCCACGCGTTGTAGTCCGCATCCGCCATCGGCGCCTTGCCGCCGAAGCCGAGCTTGTTCCACCACGCGTTCACGTACAGGTACTGGTGCAGCAGGCTGAAGTTCTCGCCCATCACGCGCGGCTTGCCGCGATACGTGTCGGTGCCGCGACCCTTGACCCACATGTTCACCGACGGCGTCGGCAGCGACGGGTCGTACCAGTAGGTGTCGAAGCGATGCGCGGCCCGGTAGATGAATGCATACGCGACCTGCTTCTCCTGGTCGGACAGCACACCGGCGTTGGCCGCGGCCGTCAGCACTTCCATGAACGCGGAATCGCCGTACGGGCCGATCGAGCGGCCGTAGTCGAAGCCCTGGCCGTCGGTGTTCAGCTGCGGCAGGATCAGGTCGACCGACTTGCGCAGATAACCCTTCAGCTCGGGCGTGAGATTCGCTTCGTTACCCATCTCGAGCGTGCGCTCGACCACTTCGCCGATCAGCAGCGTGCTGTAGCGGTCGAAGCGCGCCTGGTCGTAATAGGTCGTGTGCGTGTTCGACGCTTCGTCCGAGAACCCGCCCGACGAATCCTTGCGGATGTGGTTCGCGAGCGTGTACAGCAGCGCGTCGCGCGCGCCCATCGTCGCGACGGACGGATCGGTCGCCGACGCGAATGACGGGCTGCTCCAGCCGAGCTTCTGCCGCAGCCCGGCGATTCCGTAGGACACCGCATAGTAGTTCTGCGCGGTGTTGAGCGACGCGATGTCGATCGGCGTGCCGGCGGCCGGGCACGTACTGGTCTTGCCGCTCGCGTCGGGGCCGAACATGTCGCAGAAGGTGAGCCGCTGCTGCAGCGTCGCGAGCATCGCGTCGCTGAAGACTTCGTTGAGCATCCCGTGCGCCTTCAGGTTGTTCAGCGCGACGAGGTAGTAGTACTCGCCCCACGACGTATTCGCATATGCGTAGTTGCCGCCCGACTGCGCCATCATCGCGGTCGTGATCGACTGGTACGTCGCGAGGTAGCTCGCGTATTGCGGGTCGCCCTTCGACTTCATGTCGATCAGGATGTACGACAGGCCGAGCGCGAGCTTGCCGGGCAGGAATTTGTCGCCGGTGTTCGTATCGAGCACGTGCACCGGCGTGCCGTCGCCGAGATCCATCACGACCTGCGTGAAGTCGGGCGATTTCCGGATCAGGTCGAACAGCGCGCGCATCTGGCCCATCATCGTGACGGGAATGTTCGTGCCGGCCGGCACGCTGGTGTCGGGCGCGCCGTAGACGAGCGCCTGCAGCGAGTTCGCCGCGAGCGCGGGTGTCGAAGAGGGGGGCGGCGACGGCGGCGGCGTGTCGGTCACGTCGCTGCCGCCGCACGCGCTGACGAACAGGACGGAAAGGGCGCTGAGCGCGGCGCCTAGCGCGAATCTGCTGCGCGGATGCATGGTGTCTCCAGTTTGAATAGTGATGAAGGACGGGCAGGTATGGCCGTTGCCGCGCTCGACACCCGTACCTGACCTCCGCCATGCAACCCTGATCCCTGACGACGGATGGCCTGAATCACAACCCGAGCGGGCAAGCGTTCCCCCTGCGCGGGCCGAGGCCGGCGTCGCGCCGATGCGTTGGAAAACGTTTTCCAAATTTAGGCATCGAACGGCGTGATGTCAATGAACTTTGACGCCGGAGGCGCCGGTAGAAACCCGAATAGTGGGAAGAGAGAGGAGGCTGGGGCGAGATCGGGATTACACGTAAATTACGGGGAATTTTTGCCGAAGTCGATTAGACGCAGTGCGGGATACCGACGCTGAAGCGGCAGGCGGGTGTGCTCTCCAGTGATGCGCGTTTGATCACATTTGAGAGAAAACGTTATCCTTAAGGATCGAAACGAATCAAACCGGGCATCGGCGCATCGATCACGACCGGCGCCCGGCCGCGCCGGCGCTGCTAAAGCTGGGCCTCGATCGCTGCCTTGTCGATCACCGACCAGACCTGTCGGATCTTGCCGTCGTGGAACTCGTAGAACACGTTCTCGGCGAACGTGACCTTCCTGCCGTCGACGGCGAGCCCCATGAACGTCCCTTTCGGCGAACACGCGAAGCGAAGGCGGCTCGCGACGCGCGGCGGCTCGCACGCGAGCAGCCGGATGTCGAAACGGAGATCGGGGATGTCGCGAAAGTCCTGTTCCAGCATCGCGCGGTAACCGGCGAGGCCGAGCGGCCGATCGTTGTGGATCACGTTGTCGTCGACATACTGGCCGAGTGACGGCCAGTCCTGCCGGTTCAGGCAGTCGATATACGCGCGGTAGCGGGTGGCGAGATCGGTGTCGGTCATGGCCGTGCCTCCGTATGCCGGTGGGGTGGGGGCGCGCGTCACCGCGGCGCTGGTTCGCCGGACAAAAACGCCACGAACTCCCGTGTGTACTTCGGCAGTGCATCGAACGACCGCGCGCAGAGCGTCAGCTTCCGATGGCTCCATGGATCGGCCAGTTCGACGAGCCGCACGTCCAGCGTCTGCATCGCGCGCTCGGCCGCGTGCCGCGACACGATGCCGATGCCCACGCCGCTCGCGATCACGCGGCAGATCGCATCGAAGCTCTTCAACTGCACGCGATAGCGGATCCGCTTGCCGAGCGCGCGCGCCTGGTCGGCCAGATGCACCTGCAGCGCGCTGCCGTCGGTGAGGCCGATGAAATCGGCGTCGGCGATCGCGTCGAACGCGACCTTGTCGTGCGACGCGAGCGGATGCGCGGCCGGCACGACGACGATCAGCCAGTCTTCGCGGAACGGTTTCTGTTCGAGCCCGCCGAGCCCGACCGAATCGGCAACGATGCCGACCTCGGCCGTCTTGTTGCGGATCGCATGCACGATCTCCTGGCTCGAACGCTCCTCGACGCTGATCGACAGCTTCGGATGATGCGGCAGGTAATCGGCCAGCGCGTCGGGCAGGTATTCGCTCAGCGACGCCGTGTTGCACAGCAGCCGGATATGGCCGCGCAGCCCCTGACCGTATTGCTGCAGTTCGCCGCGCATGTGGTCGATCTGTTGCAGCACCGTGCGCGCGTGGTGTTCGAGCGCGCGGCCGGCGTCGGTCGCCTGCGCGCCCGACTTGGTCCGGTGCAGCAGCGGCACGCCGAGTTCGTCCTCCATGCCGCGGATGCGCTCGCTCGCGGCCTGCAGCGTGATGTGCGTGCGTTCGGCGCCGCTCGTGATCGTGCCGGCCTCGCAGATGTTCAGGAAGAGCCGCAGGTCGGTCAGGTCGAAGCGCATGATGGGCGGGGAGCGATAGCGTTGGAATGGCCGATAAGTTAGCAGGAACCGCAGCGTCGGTCTCAGGCGCAGCCTGAGACCCGATTCGCCGGTTCCGCATTTTCGGGGCACGATCGATGCCCGATCATGGCCGCATCTCGACACCGGGGAGCCAGTCATGCAGATCGATTCGTCGTGGGGCGTGTCGTTCAAGATCGCGTTGCATGTGTTGTTCCTGTGCATCGGCATCGCGTGGGCCTGTTCCGAACTCGTCGCATGGCTGCGTTGAGCGCGGCGGCGCAATCCTATTGGAATCAATCCGCCATAGTCTCTTGAAACGAAAATTCTTCCGTTTTCACGCGAAAAGACCATCAAGTTTTTCGGGATCGGACCGTATTACCGGTAGCGAATGTCGGCCGGCGTCCCGTTCGTGATCGTTTGTCATCATTGTTTGCATCCGGTTACACGTCGGCCGTTCCGTTTTTGAGATGCTTGAAAGATTGTCAAACCGGAGTCGGGTCGTCCATGAAAACGCGCGAGATTTGCCGCAATGCGGCGTGGCTGTCGGGCCTGGCCGCCGTGCTCGTCATGGCCGGTTGTGCAAACACGCAGTCCGTCCCGCCGAGCGACACGCTGGCGGGGCAGCCGTCGCCGTCGAGCCAGCCCACAGCTGCGCCGTCGGCCGCCACGCCGCCGCCGGCGCCGATTCTCGTCGCGCAAAAGTACGTCGTGAAACGCGGCGACACGCTGACGGGCATCGCGTCCGCGAACGACTGCAGCGTTGCCGACCTGCGCACCTGGAACAAGCTGGGCGCGAACGGCAAGCTGCGCAAGGGGCAGGTGCTGCGCATCGTCAGGCAGCAGCCGCTGCCGCCGTCGGGCGCGGCCGGCACGCAGGCCGCCGCGCCGGCCGCCGCGAGCGATGCGGTGGCCGGCAATCAGGCCGCGGCATCGACGGCGAGCAACCGTCAGGTCGTGAAGGAAACGAAGCGGCATGCGGGCGGCGTCGCGCTCAAATGGCCCGCGAACGGCAAGATCGTCGAAGGGTTCCGGCCGGGGCAGAACCGCGGCATCCAGATCGCCGGCCGGCCGGGCGACCCGGTTCGCGCGGCGGCCGACGGCCGCGTGATGTACGCGGGCACCGGCCTGAACGATTACGGCAGCCTGATCATCGTCCAGCACAACGCGGATTTCCTGACCGCCTATGCGCACAATCGCAAGGTGCTCGTGAAGACGGGCGACATCGTGCGCCAGGGCGACGAGATTGCCGAGATGGGCGATCTCGACAACTCGCGCGTCGCGCTGCTGTTCGAAGTGCGGCGCGACGGCAAGCCGGTGAATCCGATGCCGTACCTGCCTTCTTCGCAAGGATGAAGCCGGGCTGTTCTGCTGGAACGCGACGACTGTCGCTGCTAGGCTAGGGGCTGTTTGCGAATCCCGTGCTTCGCGCGGGGCCGACGGCCGTCTTTCGGGGATGCGCGGCGAATACCGTCGCGGGCCGGCCGTCGGCGTGAACGGGCGTGCATCGCCGATGCGTGCCCGCGTTGCTTCGTGCCATCGTTTCCGACAGAACACTATTCATCCATGGAACACTCTCCGACACGCCGCTCGCTGTTGCTTGCCGCCGTTGCCGCGCCGTTCGTCGCCGCGTGCACGTCAGCGCCGGTCGCCGACCAGGGGCGCGCCCATGCCGCGCAAGCCGAACTCGCCGCACTCGAGAAAGCGTCGAACGGCCGGCTCGGCGTCGCCGCGCTCGATACGTCGAACGGCGTGCGCATCGCCCACCACGCGCGCGAGCGCTTTCCTCTGTGCGGCACGTATGCGGTCGTCGCCGCCGGCGCGATACTCGCGCGCGGCGCGCTCGACGCGTCGCTGCTGCCGCGCCGCATCCTGTATCGCCGCTACGAAGTCGTGTCGGGTTCGCCGATCACGGAAAGCCATGTCGACACGGGCATGACGATCGCGCAGCTTTGCGAAGCGATGCTGCGCTCGGGCGACAAGGGCGCGGGCAACCTGCTGATGGGCGTGCTCGGCGGCCCGCAGGCCGTCACGTCGTTCGCACACGAGAGCGGCGACACGACGTTTCGCCTCGATCACTGGGAACCCGAACTGAACAAGGCCGTGCCGGATGACGAACGCGACACGTCGACGCCGGTCGCGATGATCGACACGCTGCAGCGGCTGCTGCTCGGCGACACGCTGCGCGAACCGCAGCGCGCGCAACTGACGGAATGGATGGTCGGCGGCGCGCGCGGCGCGACCGGCATCGCGGCGGGCATGCCGCCCGGCTGGCGCGTCGCGGACAAGGCCGGCACGGGCGGTTACGGCACGACGACCGACGTCGCGGTGCTGTGGCCGCCGTCGCGCGCGCCGCTCGTGATGGCCGTGTCGTTCACGCAGCCGCAGGCCGACGCGGCGGCCCGCGCGGACGTCGTCGCATCGGCGGCGCGCATCGCGGCGGGCGCACTCGCCGCGACGGCCTGAGCGTCGCGCGCCTCGCGCAAAGCCGGCGTTTGGCTTATCGTGTCGGTCAGCGCGCGCCGGCGTCGGCGTGCGGTCCTTCCGTTTCCTGTCTCTTCATGCGCCGACTTCCGCCCCTGCACGCGCTGCAGATCTTCTCGACGGTGGCTCGCCACCGCAGCTTCACGCGCGCGGCCGAGCAGCTATGCATCACGCAGGGCGCGGTGAGCCGGCAGATCCAGACGCTCGAGGCGCATTACGGCTTTCCGCTGTTCAAGCGCCATGCGAAGGGCCTCACGCTGACGGCCGAGGGCGAGCAGCTGCTGCCGGTGGTCAACGAGAGCTTCGCGCGGATCGAGGACATCTCGATGAAGCTCACGCGTCAGCGCACCGATCTCGCGCTGAAGGTGCCGACCTGCGTGATCCGCTGGATGCTGCCGCGCATCATGCGCTTCCAGGGCGAGCATCCCGATCTCCATGTGCAGATCACGACCGCGTGGCAGCACGACGTCGATTTCTCGACCGAGCCGTTCGACGCGGCAATCGTCTACGGCACGTCGCCGGGCGCGGGCGTATTCGCGCTGCCGCTGTTCGACGAACGGCTGACGCCGGTATGCGCACCGGAGTTGCGGCAGGCGTCGCCGCTCGACACGGTGGGCGATCTCGCGCGCCATACGCTGCTGCATCCGACCCGCGACCATCGCGACTGGCGCGCATGGCTCGATCATGCGGGCGAGCGCGGCGTCGATCCCGCGCGCGGGCCGACCTTCGACACGCTCGATCTCGCGACCAACGCGGCGATGCAGGGCTTCGGCGTCGCGATCGGCGACGTGACGCTTGTCGACGACGACGTCAGCGCGCGCCGGCTCGAACGGCCGTTCGACATCGTGCTCGAGACCGGCGCACGCTACTTCTTCGTCTATCCCGAGAACATCGGCAACCAGCAGAAGATCCGCGCATTCAGCGACTGGATCGCGCGCCATCGCGACTGACGCGCGGCCGCGTCGGACCCGCCGCGCGCCGCGCGGGCGGCCGGTGTTACTGGTAGGTCACGACGGCGATCATCGGCGCGAGATTGTTGCCCGGACGGTTCGGTAAAACGATTGCGCGCGAGGCCTGAGTAAAGGTCGTGGTCTTGACGGCCTGCATGCTCGCCGCGTCGACGAACGCGATCTGGCCGGTCGCCGGGCGCGGGCAGTCGGCGCGCACGCGAGCGGGCGCGGTGTTGGGCGTATCGAGCGCGAACGAGCAGGGCGGCTCGACGATCATGCCGGAGAAGTAGATGATGCCGGACGCGCCGGCGGCAAAGGACGAGGACGTGGCCAGAAGCGAGGCAGCCAGGGCGAACGAGGCGGCGAGCAGGCGATGCTTCATGACAGGCTCCAGAGAGGAAGCGCGTCGCAGCGGGGCCGCTCGGGTGGCAGTCCGTCAACGCCGCGATGCTGACTGCGTAAACGGCAAATCCATCGGACCTCTTGAATGAAAAAACGGAAATAGCGGGAATAAGCAAACAGCGGCGTATTCCTTCAATCAATTTATCTCAAAATTGAGCGGCCGCAAGCCCGGGTAATGCCGGTGTAGTAAACCAGAGGGACGGTTGCCGGCGGACGCCGTTTTTTGCGGGTGAATCGTTGCGGAATCAACGAATCGGTAGTAGCGCGAATCGTCGTTGGCCAAAAGAAAACGGCCGCTCGGTGATCCCGAGCGGCCGTTTTGCGTGGGGCGGTGTGGCGACGCGATCAGGCCATGCGCTTGCGCACCGCGCCGACGATCACCAGCAGCACGATCGCGCCGATGATCGATGCGATCCAGCCCGCACCCTGGCCCGGCGCATACCAGCCGGCCGCGCGGCCGACGTAGCCGGCGACCAGCGCGCCGACGACGCCGAGTACGGCCGTCATCAGGATGCCCATCTTGTCGTCGCCGGGCTTGAGTGCGCGGGCGAGGAGGCCGACGATGAGCCCGACGACCAGGGTTTCGATGAATTGCAGCATGAACGCCTCCCTATTGCTGTTGAGCTGTTGACGAAAGGAAATTGACCCGTGCGACGCACAAGGGTTCCATGCGGCGGCAAGCCGGCGCGTGGTGTGCGGAGTATCGCATGCCGGCGCGTCGCGCAGATGTCAGGCGGCCGGCGCGCTCGTGACCGGGTCGAGACGGCGGTAGCCTTCGGTCGCTTGCAGCAGCGTACGCGTGTAGTCGCGCGCGACCTGCCCGGTGCGCACGTCCTCGACTCGAAGCTGCTCGACGATCTCGCCATGCTGCATCACGGCGACGCGCTGGCACAGGAAGCCGATCACCGCGAGGTTGTGGCTGACGAGGATCATCGTCAGATTGCGTTCGCGATGCAGGCGGCGCAGCAGGTTCAGGATCTCGGCCTGCACCGACACGTCGAGCGCGGACGTCGGTTCGTCGAGCAGCAGCACGCGCGGCTCGACGATCAGCGCGCGTGCGATCGCGACGCGCTGCCGCTGGCCGCCCGACAACTGGTGCGGATAGCGGAAGCGGAACGCGGGACCGAGGCCGACCTCGGACAGCGCGCGGGCGATCCGCGCATCGGCGTCGCCGATCGCATGGATCGACAGCGGCTCGCGCAGCGTCTGGTCGACGGTGAAGCGTGGATGCAGCGACGCATACGGATCCTGGAACACCATCTGCACGTGGCGGCGGAACGCACGGTCGGGGGTGCCGCCGACCGGCCGTCCGTCGATCGACAGGCTGCCGGCCGCGAGCGGCACGAGGCCCGTCAGCGCGCGCAGCAGCGTCGACTTGCCGGAGCCCGATTCGCCGACGAGCCCGAACACCTCGCCGTCGCGCACCGCGAAGCTTGCGTCGCGCACGGCGTCGACGTGACCCGTGCGGGTCGGGAAACGGATCGATGCGTGATCGACGTCGATCATCGTGCAGCCTCCTGGCGATCGGCGGGTGTGGGCGCATGCGGTGCGGGATCGAGCCAGGCCGGATCGCGCCGCAGCACGGGCAGTTCGTCCGGCGGGTTCGCGAGCGGCGGGTTCGCCGCGAGCAGCCCGCGCGTATAGGGATGAGATGCGTCGCGCAGGTCGCGCGCGGCGCAGGTTTCGACCACGCGGCCCGCGTACATCACCGCGACGCGATCGCAGAACGACATCACGAGCGGCAGGTCGTGGCTGATGAACATCAGGCCCGTACCATGCCGCGCGATCATCGCGTCGAGCACCGCGAGCACCTGCATCGAGACCGCGACGTCGAGCGCGGACGTCGGTTCGTCGGCGATCAGCAGGCGCGGGCCGGTCGACACCATCATCGCGATCATCACGCGCTGGCCCATGCCGCCCGACAACTCGTGCGGATACGCATCGGCGACGCGCGCCGGGTCGCGGATCTGCACGGCCGCGAGCGCGTCGACGATCCGTTCGCGCAGCGCGCGGCCGCGCAGCCCGGGCTCGTGCAGGCGGAACGCTTCGCCCATCTGCTTCGCGACCGTCATCACCGGGTTCAGCGAATACTTCGGGTCCTGCAGGATCATGCCCATCTGGCTGCCGCACAGCCGCCGGCGTTCGCGCGGCGACATCGCGAGCAGGTCGTGGCCCGCGAAGCGCATCGTGCGTGCCGACCAGCGGGCGGCGTCGGGCAGCAGGCCGAGCAGCGCGCGGCCCGTCAGCGACTTGCCGGAACCCGATTCGCCGACGATGCCGAGCCGTTCGCCGGGGGCGAGCGTCAGCGACAGGTCGCGCACCGCGTCGGTGACGACGCCGTCGTGCCCGCGAAAGCCGATTTTCAGGCCGTCGATCTCGCAGAGCGGCGCGGGCGCGGTGGTGGAATGCATCGGCATGTCACGCTCCATGACGGGGATCGAAGACGTCGCGCAGCCCGTCGCCGAGCAGGTTGAACGCGAGGCTCACGAGCAGGATCGCGATGCCGGGCAGCGTCGCGACCCACCATGCGTCGAGCAGCACGTTGCGGCCCGACGCGACCATGAAGCCCCACTCGGGGCTCGGCGGCTGCGCGCCGAGGCCGAGAAAGCCGAGGCCCGCGACGGTCAGGATGATGCCGGCCATGTCGAGCGTCGCGCGCACGATCACCGACGACATGCACAGCGGCATGATGTAGCGCAGCAGGATCCGCGGGCCCGACGCGCCTTGCAGCCGCGCGGCGTGGATGTAGTCGGCCTGCGCGATGCGGATCGTTTCGGCGCGCGCGAGCCGCGCATACGCGGGCCACGCGGTGATCGAGATCGCGACGACCGCGTTGATCACGCCGGGCCCGAGCGCGGCCGCGAATGCGAGCGCGAGCACGATCTTCGGGAACGCGAGCGCGATGTCGGTGATGCGCATCAGCACGCTGTCGACGAAGCCGCCGCAATAGCCGGCCGTCGTGCCGATCAACAGGCCGATCGGCACGACGATCACGACGACGAGCAGCGCGATGCCGAGCGTGAGGCGCGAGCCGGCGATCAGCCGCGAGAGGATGTCGCGGCCGAGCTGGTCGGTGCCGAACCAGTGCGACGGCGAGCCGGGCGGCAGCAGGCGGTCGGACAGCACCTGGCGCAGCGGATCGTGCGGCATGATCAGCGGGCCGACGATCGCGACGACGATCAGCGCGACGAGGATCGCGAGCCCGAACAGGTTGAGCGGGTTCGTGGCGAAACGGCGCCAGCGTCGGTACGCGAGGCCGAGCGCGGCCTGCGAGCGCGACGCGGGCGCATCGGAAAGCAGCCACGCGCGCAATGTGAGGCGCTCGGCGTTCATGATTGGATGGCCTTCGGCATGGACGATGAAAGAAGCAGGGTGGAAGCGGTCATGTCGAAACGGCCCTCAGCGCGCACGCGGATCGAACACGCGGTACAGCGCGTCGGTCAGCAGGTTGACGGTGATGAACATCGCGCCGATCACGAGCGTCGAGCCGAGCACCGCGTTCATGTCGGCGTTCAGCAGCGCGCCGGTCAGGTACGAGCCGAGCCCGGGCCACGCGAACACGATCTCGGTCAGCACCGAGCCTTCGAGCAGGTTGCTGTACGTGAGCGCGATCACGGTGAGCAGCGGCACCGCGATGTTGCCGAACGCATGCCGCCAGATCACGCGCCGCTCGGACAAGCCCTTCGCGCGCGCGGTGACGATGTATTCCTGGCTCAACTGGTCGAGCATGAACGAGCGCGTCATGCGGCTCAGGTACGCGACCGAGTAGTAGCCGAGGATCGCGGCCGGCAGCGCGATGTGTGACACCGCGTTGCGGAACACGTCCCATTCGCCCGCGAGCGCCGCGTCGATCAGCAGGCTGCCCGTGCGCGGATCGACCATCCCGTCGTACACGGGATCGAGCCGGCCGGGCCCGCCGACCCAGTGCAGCCGCGCGTAGAACAGCAGCAGCCCCATCAGCCCGAGCCAGAACACCGGCACGGAATTGCCGATCAGCCCGACGAAGCGCGCGATGTGGTCGATAGGCCGGTTGTGCTTCACGGCGGCCGCGACGCCGAGCGGCACGCCGATCGCGATGCCGATCAACGTCGCGATCGTCGCCAGTTCGAGCGTGGCCGGGAACACGCGCCTGATGTCGTCGAGCACGGGGTTCGACGTCAGCAGCGACATGCCGAGATTGCCGTGCAACACGTCGCGCGCGTAGATCAGGAACTGCGTGATCAGCGGCTTGTCGAGGCCGAGTGCGATGCGCTCGGCCGCGTACGCATCGGCCGACGCGCGATCGCCGAGGATCGCGAGCACGGGGTCGATCGGCACCTTGCGGCCGATCACGAACGTCAGCGCGAGCAGCCCCGCGAACGTGACGGCGAGCGTGAGCGCCCAGCGCAGCACGCGCAGTGCCCAGCGCACGGCCGGGCGCCGCGCGGGCAGCGTGCGGAGTACTTCGAGGGAGGAGGCGGGAGTCGACATGCGGCGAATCTTATTGCTTCTTCAGGTTGCGGTACGACACGAGATCGTTGATCGGCCCGACTTCGAGCCCGCTCACGCCGGGCCGCGTCGCGACCTGCGCGACTTTCTCGAACATGATCACGAACGGCGAGCGCGCGAGCATCTCCTTCTGCATCGCCTGGTACCGCTGCGCGCGTTGCGCGGCGGTCGGCTCGGCGAGCGCGGCGTCGGTTTCCTTCGTCAGTTGCGGAATGTCCCAGCTGTTGCGCCAGGCCAGCATTTTATAGCTCGACTTGTCGGAATTGTCCGGATTCCACGCGAAGCCCTGCGCGTTGCTGTGCGGATCGATGTAGTCGGCCGACCATTCGCCGATGTAGATGTCGTGCTGGCGCGCGCGGTATTTCGCGAGCGTCTGCTTGTTGTCGCCGGGGATCAACTGCACCTTGATGCCGGCCTGCGCGAAGTTTGCCTGCACGGCCTGCGCGATCTCCGTGTACGGATAGTCGTTGCGCACGTCCATCGTCACCGAGAAGCCGTTCGGCACGCCGGCCTTCGCGAGCAGCGCCTTCGCCTTCGCGACGTCGAGCTTGTACGGGTTCGAATTCAGCGTGCCGAGGAAGCCTTCGGGCAGGAAGGTCTGGTGCACCTTGTAGGTCGTCTTCACGACATTGCCCTGGATGCCGGCATAGTCGACCAGCCACTTCAGCGCTTCCTGCACGTCGGGCTTCGCGAGTGTCGCGTTCTTCGTGTTCAGGCCGAGATACAGCAGCGTCGCCTGCGGTGACGCCGCGACCTTCGCCTTGCCGGATTTCACGACGGAAGCGAGATCGTCGGGGCTCAGGTCGCGTGCGGCATCGACGTCGCCGTTTTCCAGCAGCAGGCGCTGGCTCGCGGCTTCGGGCACGTGGCGCAGCACGATGCGCTTCATCGCGAGCGGCAGCCGGTAGCCGTCGAAGCGCTGCAGCACGATGCTGTCGCCGGCCGTCCATTTGACCAGCTTGTACGCGCCGGAGCCGGCCTCGTTGGTCTTCAGCCACGCATTGCCGAAGTCGTTGCCCTGCTGGTGCGACAGCAGCAGCTTCTTGTCCAGCACCGACGCGGGCCACGAGCCGAGCACGTTCAGCACGAAGGTCGGCGCGTATTTGCGGTCGGTCGTGACCGACACAGTCAGGTCGTCGAGCTTCTTCACGTTCGCCGCGACGTTCGCCTTCGTGAGGCCGATGCCGTTCAGCACGGCGGCCGGGCCCTTGTCGAGCAGTACCGCGCGCTGGATCGACCATGCGACGTCGTCGGCCGTCAGCGGGTTGCCCGAATGGAACTTGAGGCCGGCGCGCAGCTTGAACGTATAGGTCAGCCCGTCGGTGCTCACCGTCCACGATTGCGCGACATCGCCGTTGAATTTCGACGGATCGCGCAGGTCGACCCGCACGAGCCGGTCGTACGTGTTCGCGACGTATTCCTCCGGCACCAGCTCGTAGATCTCGCCCGGGTCGAGCGTCGTGAATTCGTCGAGCAGCGTGGCCATCACGAACAGGTCCTTCGGCGTTTCCGCGTGCGCGGCGGACAGCGGAACGGCGGCGAGAACGGATGCGGCGGCCAGCGCCGCGACGAGCCGGGATGTCAGGGGTTTCATTTGCGCTCCATCGTGAGGTGAACGTGCAATGGGTGAACGTAAAACGGCAACGGGACGTGCATTACATCAGGCGCCACGCACCGCTCGCCGCGTTGTCGATCTGCGGTAGCGCGTGCGAGCCGGGCAATTCGTAGTGCCACCATTCGCTGTCGATGTGCGCGAAGCCGGCCGCGTGCATCACGCCGAGCAGCAGCAGGCGGTTGCGTTGCACGGCTTCGGGCAGCCCCGCGTGGAAGTGGCCCGACGCGGCGACCATTTCATCGAAGCCCGTGCCCATGTCGAGCGGCTCGCCGTTCGTGCCGACCAGCGTCAGGTCGACTGCGGTGCCGCGGCTGTGATTCGAGCCGCGGCCGAGATCGGCGATGAAGTCCGGGTCGGGCAGGAAATCCCACAGCACCTGCTGCGCTTGCGGCGGCCGGTATGCGTCGTAGATGCGCAGCGTGAAGCCGGCCTGCGCGGCGACGTCCACCGCGCGGCGCAATGCGGCTTCGGCCGGTTCCAGCAGCAGACAGTGCGCGCGGCGGTAGATCGGCTTGCCGGTCAGGTTGCGGTCGGTCGCGTAGACGAGATCGATATCGACGCGATGCGTGGCGGGCGTGATTTCGACGAGGCGGTGGTCGTTCATCGGCGGTTCAGGTCGGTTCAGGCTCGCTCAGGATTCGAATTGGTCGAACGTGTGCTGCAGTTCGCGATTGCGCGCGACGCGCCGGTCGATCGCGGGGCCGAGGCGGTCGACGACGGCGGTGATCAGCAGGTTGAACAGGCAGGTGAGCGGCGCGAGCGAATCCCAGAACTGGCCGACGTCGGTCTTCACCTGCAGCAGGTCGGCCGGCCATTCGCGCGCCCACGGGCACGAGAGATCGGTGACCAGCGCGAACGGCTGCCCGCGCTCGGCGGCCGCCTGGCAATAGCGGCGCGCGCTGCGCGAATACGCGCGCGTGTCGGTGACGATGCAGTACGGCCGCTCGAATTCGGAGTTCAGCGAATCGACATACGAGCCCGACTGGCCGTCGGAATAGAACACGCGCGGGCGCAGGTATTCGAGGTAGCTGCTGAACGCGTTGCTGATCCCGCGCGTCGACTGGATGCCGAGGATGAATACGGCGTCGGCATGCGCGATGCGATCGGCGACCTGCGCGAACACGGGGCCTTCGGCGAGCCGGTACACGTGGCGGATCGCATCGAGTTCGCGTTCGAGCGACGACGCGAGCGCGCCGTCGCTGCCTTCGGCCGGTTGCGTGCCGGCGGCGCGGCGGTATTCGTCGAGCCGGTCGGTGATCATCCAGGGGCGATCGCCGCCGCCGCGCAGTTCGCGTTTCAGGTCGTCGAGATTGCGGTAGCCGACGCTGCGCAGGAAGCGCCCGACCGAGATGCCGCTCGTGCCGGCCTGCTGCGCGATCTGGTCGGCCGTCTCGAGCCCGAGGCGGTCCAGGTTCGCGAGCATGTAGCTGGCGATGCGCTTGGCGGTCGGCGTCAGCTCGGCATAGCGGGATTCGACGGTACGGGCGAACGCGCAGGTCATCGGCTGTTAGATCGTTGTCGTCTGTTGATCGAATGTCATCCATCTAACAAAGCCAAAATCATTCGCGCCAGCGGATAAAAACTATGGTGTGAGGATGGGTGATAGGGTCGAAAACGCGTTCAAGGGGCGGGTGAGGGCGTGCAAGGGTACGTTTTATGTCTGTCAGGCATATTTTGCGTTTATGCCTGGCGTTACACGTCTGGATTTCCTCTTGTCGCCATCCGAGGCACCGCGACCGGACGCGGTCGTATTTCCACGTTCACCGTACCTGACCGATTCGCCGACATCCGTCGCCGCCCTGCATCCCTCCGCACCGCAATAATTACAAAATTAAAGTCGATCAGATTAAATCATTAGTTCAGGTTAATAATTCATTTAAGTTTTGCGGCGATTTGTATTTAACTTGCGTCACGGGATGTTTGATTTTCGATAATCCGAAAAACGGCAAGTGTTCCGTAACGGGAATTCGCTTAATCGCAAGAATGAAGAGGAAATCATGACGAATCTTTCTCGACGCAAGATGCTGGCGGGTACGGCCGGCGCCATTGCCGCCGCGGGCATTGCGGTATCGGCCAAGGCCGCCTCGTTCGGCAATCCGGACAGTCCGCCGGAAGGCGCGGTGAATGCGCGCAACCGTCAGAGCCTGACTGACCCGGGTCCGAAAAATCCGGCAATCGCCAACCAGTTTCCGTCTTTTCAGGATCCGCCGGCCACGGATATCAACGGGATGCCATTATTCTGGGCGTCGTTCAATAATGCCCATAAACGAATTCAAAATGGCGGATGGGCGCGCGAAGTCACGCAGGACGATTTTGCGATTTCTGAAACCATTTCCGGCGTCAACATGCGCCTGACGCGCGGCGGCATTCGCGAGATGCACTGGCACCAGCAGGCCGAGTGGGCGATCATGCTCGACGGCCGATGCCGGATCACGGTGCTCGACGAACTGGGGCGGCCGTCGGTGCAGGACGTGAAAACCGGCGATCTCTGGTATTTCCCGCCCGGCCTGCCGCATTCGCTGCAGGGCCTCGGCACCGACGGCGCCGAATTCCTGCTCGCGTTCGATAACGGCCGTGCGTCGGAATTCAATACGCTGCTGCTGACCGACTGGGTCGCGCATACGCCGCCCGACGTGCTCGCGCTGAACTTCGGCGTGCCGGCCGATGCGTTCAGGAACGTTCCGCTCGACAACCTGTGGATCTTCCAGGGCGACGAGCCCGGCCCGCTCGCGGAAGCCCAGCGCGCGTCGGCTTCGTCGGCCGGTGCGCCGCCGCATCCGTTCATCTTCTCGCTCGGCGACATGAAGCCGGTCAGGAAGACGCGCGGCGGCGAAGTGCGGATCGCGGACAGCACCAACTTCAACGTGTCGACGACCGTCGCGGCGGCGCTCGTCACCGTGCATCCGGGCGGCATGCGCGAGCTGCACTGGCATCCGAACGCGGACGAATGGCAGTACTACCTGCAGGGCGAGGCCCGGATGACCGTGTTCGACACGGGGCCGAAGGCGCAGACGGCCGACTTCCGCGCGGGCGACGTCGGCTACGTGAAGAAGAGCCTCGGACACTACGTGCAGAACACCGGCAAGACCGACCTGGTGTTCCTCGAGATCTTCAAGACCGACCGCTACGCCGAAGTGTCGCTGTCCGACTGGCTCGCGCATACGCCGCCGAAGCTCGTCGAGGCGCACCTGAACGTCGCGCCGGACGTGATCGCGCAGTTTCCGCGCAACCGTCCGGACGTCGTGCCGCTGTAACGCTGTCGTCGTGCCACCACGGCCGGCAGCCGGCAGGCCGGCCGTGGTGCTCGCTTCCGGGCAAGCCCTCCTTATCCGAACTGAACACAACACACCATGATTCCCGTCACGAGCAAACCCGCCGGCGGCTTCGCGCTGCCGGCCCTGTCTTCCGAGGGCGCCGACGGCGCGGCGCGCGCCGCGCTGCAAGGGCGCCGCACCGGTGTCGCCGCGCTGCTGCCGTTCGTCGGCCCGGCCGTGATCGCGTCGATCGGCTATATGGATCCCGGCAACTTCGCGACCAACATCCAGGCCGGCGCCGCGTACGGCTACCGGCTGCTGTGGGTCGTGCTGGCCGCGAACGCGATCGCGATGCTGTTCCAGGCGATGTCGGCGAAGCTGGGCATCGTGACCGGCCGCAATCTCGCGGAGCTGTGCCGAGACCGTTTCCCCGCGCCGGTCGTGTGGGGCATGTGGGCCGCGTCCGAGATCGCCGCGATGGCGACCGATCTCGCCGAATTCCTTGGCGGCGCGCTCGCGTTCGGGCTGTTGTGCCACTTGTCGCTGTTCGCGGGAATGATCGCGACGGCATGCGCGACCTGCGCGATCCTCGCGCTCGAAAAGCGCGGCTTCCGGCCGCTGGAAGCCGCGATCGCAGCGCTGGTCGGCGTGATCGGCGCGTGCTATCTCGGCGAGCTGCTGATCGCGCCGCAGGACTGGCACGCGGCCGCGTTCCACCTGGTCGTCCCGCAGATTCCGGATCATGCGGCGCTGACGATCGCGGTCGGGATCATCGGCGCGACGATCATGCCGCACACGCTGTATCTGCATTCGGGCCTGACGCAGGATCGCACCGCGCCGCGCGACGACACGGAACGGCGGCGGCTCGTGCGTTTCTCGAACCGCGAGGTCGTCGTCGCGCTCGGGCTGGCCGGGTTCGTGAATCTCGCGATGGTGATGATGGCGTCGTCGGCGTTCCACCTGAGCGCGCCGGGCATGACCGACATTGGCGACGCGTATCACACGCTGATCCCGGTGCTCGGGCCGGCGGCCGGTGCGCTGTTTCTCGTTGCGCTGCTGACGTCGGGCGTATCGAGTTCGGTGGTCGGCACGATGGCCGGGCAGGTCGTGATGCAGGGTTTCATCCGCCGCCGCATGTCGGTATGGGTGCGGCGCGCGGTGACGGTCGCGCCCGCGTTCGCGGTGGTCGCGCTCGGCTGCGACGTCACGCGCGCAATGGTGGCGAGTCAGGTCGTGCTGAGTTTCGTGCTGCCGATGCCGATGATCGCGCTGCTGATGCTGTCGGCGCGCGAGGACGTGATGGGTGCTTACGCAATGCGGATGCCGTTGCGGATCGTCGCCGGCGCGGCGACGATCGTGATCGTCGGGCTGAATGCGTATCTGGTGTGGGCTGCATTCAATTGAACGGCAGCAGTAGGCGGCTACCGGGGGGCAGCCGCCTACTGCTGCCCGCGATTACTTCGCCAGCGTCCGGTATGACACGAGGTCGTTGATCGGTCCGATTTCCGGCCCGGTCGCACCGGGGCGCGTCGCGACCTGCACTACCTTCTCGAACATGATGATGAACGGCGAGTTCGCGAGCACGGCTTTCTGCAGCGCTTCGTAACGCTGCGCGCGCTTCGCGGGCGACGGCTCGACGAGCGCGGCCTCGGTGTCCTTCGTCAGTTGCGGAATGTCCCAGCTGTTGCGCCACGCGAGCATCTTGGTCGGCGACTGGTCCGAGTTGTCCGGGTTCCACGCGAAGCCGCGCGCGTTGCTGTTCGGGTCCATGTAGTCGGGCGACCATTCGCCGATGAAGATGTCGTGCTGGCGCGCGCGGTACTTGCCGATCGCCTGCTTCGCATCGCCGGGGATCAGCTTCACGCGGATGCCGCCCTGCGCGAAGTTCGCCTGCAGCGCCTGCGCGATCTCGAGGTACGGATAGTCGTTCGGCATGTCCATCGTCACGTCGAAGCCGTTCGGCAAGCCGGCCTTCGCGAGCAGCGCCTTCGCCTTCGCGACGTCCTGCTTGTACGGCCGTGCGTTCAGCGTGCCGAGGAAGCCCTCGGGCAGGAAGGTTTCGTGCACCTTGTAGGTGGTACTGACGATGTTGCGCTGGATGCCGTCGTAGTCGACGAGCCATTTCATCGCCTGCTGCACGTCGGGCTTCGCGAGGTTCGGGTTCTTCGTGTTCAGGCTCAGGTACAGCAGCGCGGACACCGGCCACGACGCGACCTTGATCTTGCCGGCCTTCGTCAGCGCGGCGAGGCTGTCGGGGCTCAGGTTGCGCGCGGCGTCGGCGTCGCCGTTCTCCAGCAGCAGCCGCTGCGCGGACGCTTCGGGCACGTGGCGCAGCACGACGCGCTTCATCGGGTACGGCGTGCGGTATTTGTCGAAACGCTGCAGCACGATGCTTTCGTTCGGCGTCCACTTGACGAGCTGGTACGGGCCCGAGCCCGCGTCGTTGGTCCTGAGCCAGCCGCTGCCGAAATCGTTGCCCTGCTGGTGCGACAGCAGCAGCTTCTTGTCGAACACCGATGCCGGGCACGCGCTCAGCACGTTGAGCACGAAGCTCGGCGCGTACTTGCGGTCGGTTTCGAGCACGACGGTCTGCGGGTCGATCGCGCGTACCTTCTGCATCACGTTCGCCTTCGTGAGGCCGAGATCGGCGAGCACGCCGGCCGGCCCCTTGTCGAGCAGGATGGTGCGCTGCAGCGACCACGCGACGTCGTCGGCGGTCACCGGGTTGCCGGAGTGGAACGTGAGGCCCGGGCGCAGCTTGAACGTGTAGGTCACGCCGTCGGCGCCGACCGTCCACGATTGCGCGATCTGCCCGTCGAAGCGCGTCGGGTCCTTCAGGTCGACGCGCACCAGGCGTTCGTAGGTGTTCGCGACGTACTCGGACGGCACCAGTTCGTAGATCCCGCTCGGGTCGAGGGTCGTGAATTCGCCGAGCTGCGTGGCGACGACGAAGATGCCGGGCGGCGTGGCGGCCTGCACCGGCAGAGCCGGAACAAGCGCGACGAGCGCGGCGCTGACGAACAGCCGGGACAGCAGGTGCTTCATGCGGGCTCCGTTGAAAAGGAATCGTGGGTGCGATTCTCTCATCGACGGCTACCCGGATGAAAATATTCGATGCGCGCGGTGGCGCGCGGGAGCGGGCCGGGCGGGCGCCCGGCGCCGGCAGGCTGCGGATCAGATCACGCAGCGCGCGATCGCGAAGCGCATCGCTTCCTCGGGCGGCTCGCTGCCGGAGCCGCGCACGACCTTGACGACCGAGCCGTTGCCCGACGGCGTCAGCGTGACGAAGTACGCATTCGAGCCGACGGCAATGTCGGTCACGCCGTTGTGCTGCGACTGCTCGGTGCCGGACAGGCGGCTGTCGAGGCAGTTGGCGATCGCGTGGGCCGGACGTTGCGACGACACGTAGATCATCGGCGCTGCGCCGGATGCGGCCGAGTTGGACGAGGGAGCGGAGCCGCAGGCGGCGAGCAGGGCGGCGGGAAGGAGCAGCAGGAATCGTTTCATGGTCGGATCGTCGAGTGTCTCGTGTCGAGGCTGGGGCGCGGGGGAGGCGAAACGCGAAGCTTCGCGACGAAACCGCCCGGAATCGGGCCGTTTTTGACGGTCGATCCGGCGAGCGGCTGACGACGGAGTATACCCGCGGCATTTGACGCGGATGGCACGTTGAAACGATTCGATACAACAAGCACCCGCTGCCGCACGGCGGCAGCGGGCGTTTCAGGCGATGGCGATTGGGCGCTTGTTGTGGTCGCTTACTGGCCGATCTTGTTGCCGACCGCATTTTCCTGCTGGTTCAGCACGCGCTGTTCGCTCTTGGTGATGTGGCCGTGATCCTGCGCGGCCATGTCCCGCTCTTCCCGGCGGATCTTGCGGTCGTCGCGGTGCAGGCGCGCGGCCTGTGCGTGCGACATCTCGCCTTCCTTCACTTCGTGATGGATACGGCGATTCTGGTTCGCGAGACGCTGGTTGACCTCTTCGCGGCGCGGATGCGCCTGCTGCCACGGCGTGTCGGCGAACGCGGTGCCGGTCAGTACCGACATCAGGGTGGCGGCGATCGCGAGATGGCGGGTAAGGGCTCGCATGGTGTTTTCTCCTGTCGTTGCGCGCCCGAATCGTGGGCGCTTGATGAAAAAACGCGGAGCGGGCACCGGCTGTTGACGTTTCCGCCTGTATCGATTGCAAGTCTTTATTACGTCTGCGCGTTGCGGCGCGGGCCCGGTGCGCGGAGCGTGGCCCGGCCGCCGCGAATCAATGCGCGCCGGCCGCCGCCGCATCGGCATCGCCGCCGCCCGAGCGCGACGGTTTCGTGATCCAGATGAGCGGAATGATCGCGATGAAGATGATCGCCGACACGTAGAAGATGTCGTTCAACCCCATCACGGCTGCCTGCGAATCGACCGATGCGTTGAAGAACGCGAGTGCAGAATCGGGGCTCAGGTGCAGTAGCGAACGTGTCGCGCCGACCTGCTGCGCGAAGATCGGGTTGGTGACGCTCGCCTGTTCGGTGAGCCGCACGTGATGCAGGATCGTGCGATCGTTCCACGCATTGCCGATCAGCGACGTGCCCACCGCGCCGCAGAACGTGCGGCCGAAATTCGACAGGCCGGCCGCGGCCGGGATCTTTTCCGGCGGCAGCCCGGACAGGATGATCGACGTCAGCGGCACGAAGAACATCGCCATCGGAATGCCTTGCAGCAGTGTCGGCAGCACGAGATCCCAGTGGGAGACATCGGTGTAGAACGTGGTGCGCATCATGAAGACGACCGCGAAGCCGACGAACGCGAGCGTCGCGATGTAGCGCGGATCGGTGCGCGGCAGCAGGCGTCCCATGACCGGCGTGAGCAGGATCGCGAAGATCCCGAGCGGCGCGGTGGCGAGCCCCGAATCGACTGCGCGGTAGCCGAGATAGCCCTGCATCCACTGCGGCAGCAGCACCAGCGTGCCGAAGAACATCCCGTACGCGACCGAGATCGCGATCGTGCCACCCGCGAAATTGCGCTGCGTGAAGAGCCGCAGGTCGACGATCGGATTCTTCTCGGTCAGCTCCCACACGAGAAAGAACGCGAAGCCGATCAGCGCGACGATGCCGAGTGCGACGACGACGGGCGAGTTGAACCAGTCGAGGTCCTTGCCCTTGTCGAGCATGATCTGCAGCGACGCGACCCACAGCACGAGCAGCAGCAGGCCGACCGTGTCGATCGGCATGCGGCGCGTGGCCGATTCCCGATCACGGAACACGATCCATGTGACCGCCGCGGCGAAGAAGCCGACCGGAATGTTGATGTAGAAGATCCACGACCAGTTGTAGTCGTACGTGATCCAGCCGCCGAGCGACGGCCCCGCGATCGGGCCGACGAGCGCCGTCATCGACCACAGTGCGAGCGCGCTCGACGATTTCTGCCGCGGCCACGCGCCGAGCAGCAGCGCCTGCGACAGCGGCGCGAGCGGCCCCGCGACCGCGCCCTGCAAAATCCGCGCGGCGAGCAGCGTCGGCAGGTTCGGCGCGATCCCGCACAGCCACGACGCGAACACGAACAGCAGGATCGACGTGACGAACAGGCGCACCTGGCCGAAGCGCTGCGTGAGCCAGCCCGTCAGCGGAATCGACACCGCGTTCGCGGCCGCGAAGATCGTGATCACCCACGTGCCTTCGTCGACCGACACGCCGAGGTCGCCGGAAATCGTCGGAATCGCGACGTTCGCGATCGACGAGTCGAGCACGTTCATGAACATGGCGAGCGATACCGCGATCGTGCCGATCGCGAGCCGGCCGCCAGACAGCGGGCCTGGGGAAGACGGAGATGACATGGTGTTCCTGCGTGATGGAGGGGCGCCTGGCGCGGCGCGCGCGGACCGTCACGCACGCGCGCAAGATGCCTGCGCGGGCGGACCGCGAAATGGATGGATCGGACGAACGGAACCGATACGCACTGCGCGCGGGCGGCCCGGCAAACGGGGCCGTCCGCACTCAGCCTGCGGTTCAAGCATTCAATCGAATCGACGAAGCCGTGGCGGGCTCCGGGAGGCGGGATATCGCCGGTCAGGAGGGCGCGACGCGCGTGATGCGTCGGCGGGCAGCGGGCACGTGGCTGCCGTAGCGGGTGTGGTCGTTTTTCATTGGCACAGGCTAACGATGCGTCGAACGACGATCAACGCTCGCGCGCTCATTAAATCCTTTCGTGTGCCGCAATAATCCGAATATGACGCATCGATTGCCGGTCAAGGCACGGTCCGCCACGCGGTGAAGACTTCCGTCAGGAACTCGACGAACGCGCGCACCTTGCTGTCGAGCGTCGCACGCCGCGGGTAGAGCGCGTGAAGCTCGATGTCGTCAGTGCGGTGCCAGTCGGGCAGCACGATTTCGAGCTCGTTCTTCTCGAGCCGCCGCGCGGTGTAGTGCGTGGAGATCAGCGCGATGCCGCCACCGCTCGCGGCCTGGCGCAGCACCGTGACCGATTCGTTCGAGATCAGCACGGGCCGGACCGGCACGTCGGCCACGTCGCCGGCCGCGTTGGTGAGCCGTAGCGTCAGGCCGGGCATGTCGCGGCCGACGAACAGGATGTCGTGACCGACGAGATCCTGCGGCGTCTGCGGTCGCCCGGAGCGATCGAGATAGGCGGGGCTTGCGGCGAGCTTCGCATGCGACCAGCCGAGCGAGCGCGCGACATAGCCGGAATCGGTCAGCGCGCCCGCGCGCAACGCGACGTCGAAGCCGTGTTCTACGAGGTCGAGCGTGCTGTTGTCGTAGATCAGTACGAGCTGGACCAACGGGTAGCGCCGGCGAAACTCGGCGAGCGCCGGTTCCAGTTCGAACAGGCCGATCGAGTAGGGCACCAGCACGCGCAGCGTCCCTTCGGGCTCCGTGCGCAGCGCACGGGCCTGGCGGTCCGCGTCGAGCAGGATGTCCTCGGCGCGCAGGCAACGCTCGTAGTAGTCGCGCCCGGCTTCGGTGACGGACACGCGGCGCGTGGTGCGGTACAGCAGCTGGACCCCGAGGTCGTCCTCGAGCTGCCTGACCTTGCGGCTCACGCGGCTGAGCGGCATGTCGAGTTGCGTGGCGGCGGCGGTGAAGCTGCCGCGTTCCACCACGCGCAAGAATATCCGGATGCTCTCGAAGTCCATACGGCTCGTTTTAGTGTTCGGTCAGCGTGCATCTTACCGTCGCGCGCCGGATCGCTGCGTGTCGCGCCGATTATCCTGCGCGGTGCAATAACGCATCCTGCCGGCGCCCCGTAGTGGCGGCCTGCACGCGATCGTATGCTCACCGAATGAAATTCGCTTTCCCCAGCCTGCCGCCGCTCGCGGCCGTCCGGGCCGCGCTGCGCGACGCGCGTCCGACGCTGCCGCCCGGCGCCGTCGCGTTCGCGCTGCGCAATACGGCCGCGTCGTTGCTCGCGCTCTACATTGCATTCCGGATGAACCTCGACGACCCGAAATGGGCTGCGTCGACCGTGTGGATCGTCGCGCAGGGCAGCCGCGGGATGGGGCTGTCGAAGAGCCAGTACCGGATTCTCGGCACCGCGATCGGCTCGGCCGTCGCGCTCGCGCTGACCGGCGCGTTCGCGCAGACGCCCGAGTTGTTCCTGCCGGCGCTCGCCGCGTGGATCGGCCTGTGCGCGGGCGTCGCGACGTTCCAGCGGAATTTCCGCGCGTATGCGGCGGTGCTCGCGGGTTACACGGCCGCGATCATCGCGATGGACGCGGTGTCCGCGCCGCTGCATGCGTTCGACATCGCGATCGCGCGTTTCCTATATGTGGTGATCGGCATCCTGTGCGGCGCGGCGTTCGAAACGATCTTCGCGCCGGGCGCACCGCTGACGGACGTCCGCACGCGGCTCGCGCGCTATCTCGATCGCGCGGTTGCCGTCGGCGCGGGCGCGCTGCGCCGCGAGTCGAACGGCGCGGCAGTACACCGGCTGTTCGCGGACGCGCTCGAACTCGACACGGCGGCCGAATATGCGGCGGCGGGCGCACCGTCGGTGCGCAACGCGATCGGCCATCTGCGTGCCGCGGCGCTGGGCGTGCTGAGCGCGCAGGCGGCGGGGCAGGCGATTCGCGAGCATGCCGCGCGCGGCGGCGATGCGCCGGACCCGCTGGTGGACGATGCCGCGCGCTTGCTCGACGGTGTCGCCGCATCGCGCGAGTCGGGCGCGTCAGGCGACTTGGGGCGCGAGATGGCGGCGTTGCGCTCGCGCGTGGACGACGCGCTGCGCGCCGAGGCCGCCGGGCCGGCCGGCCCCGACACGTCGCGCCTGCTGACGCTCGACCGGCTGGCGGCGCTGCTCGCGGGCTTCGACCACGCGTTCGCGAGCCAGGCGCTGCTCGACCGGCCGAAGCCGCCGCCGTCGCGCGTGCGCTATGCGTTCCATCACGATGCGGTGCTCGCCTGGCACAACGGTATTCGCGCGTTCGTCGCGGTGCTCGCCGGGTCGGCGATCTGGATCGTCACCGCGTGGCCGTCGGGCGCCGGTTTCGTCGCGATCACGGCGGTGGTCGGCGCGCTGTTCTCGACCCGCCCGAACTCGGTGCGTGCAGTCGTCGGCTTCCTGAAGGGCTCGGCGTGCGCGGCCGTCGCGGGTGTCGTCTGCAATTTCGTCCTGCTGCCCGCGGTGTCGGGCTTCGAGATGCTGGCCTACATCCTCGGCGTGTTCCTGATCGGCACGGGCATCGCGATGCGTCATCCGCGCACGGCCGCGATGGGCAGTGCGTTTTCGATCTTCTTCTGGAATTTCACGTCGCCGGACAACACGGCGCGCATCGGCGACGCCGCGTTCCTGAATGATGCAGTCTCGACGCTGCTCGGGATCGCGTTCGGCGCGCTGGTGTTCGCGCTCGTGTTTCCGGGCGATCCCGGCACCAGCCGGCGGCGCCTGCATCGCGCGGTGCGCCGCGATCTGGCCGGCATTGCGCGTGACCCGCGTGTGTGGTCCGCGAGCACGTGGCTGAGCCGCACGGCCGACCGTCTCGCGCGCGAACTCGGCTTCGCGGGCAGCCTGCCGCAGACGCTGATCGAGCGCGACATGCGCGACCTGCTGGCGATCTGGGGAATCGGCGACAGCCTGCTGTCGCTCGCCGAACTGGCGGCGCGCGAGCCGGCCGTGCGCCGTGCGGCGACCGTGGTGCGCGGACGGGTCGCGCGCTGGGAATTCGCGCAGCTCGACCGGACCTGCGACGCGGCGGCCCGTGTGCTGCGGCGGCGCGTGGCTGCTCGCGACGGCGACGATACCTACGCGTTGCTGCGCGGCATCGTGCTGCTGCGGCGCATTGCCGATGCGGCTGCCGAGCACGGCGGCTTCCTGCGCGCGCGCCGCGGCTGAGCGGCGCGCGCGGCGGGTCAGGTGAGCCGATAGGATCGGCCGGGCGTCACTTCCGCCGGCAGCGGTTCGCGGTTCAGTTCGAGCAGCGTGCGTTCGATCTGCCGCGTGATTGCATCGAGTGCGAGATGGTTCGGCCCGTCGCCGAACGGCTCGGCGATCGCATGCGCGATCGCGTCGAGCGCGATCAGCGTATACGCGACGAACACGGTGACGAACGGCGTCGCCGCGCCGATCGAGTCGACCAGGCCGAACGGCAGCAGCACGCAGTACGCGTAAATGGTCCGGTGCAGCAGCACGTCGTACGAGAACGGGATCGGCGTCGACGCGATGCGCTCGCAGCCGCTCACCATCGCGACGAGCTCGTCGAGGCGCGCGTCGAGCATCCACAGGCGCGTGTCGGCGAGGCGGCCCGCATCGGCGCGCGCGGCGAATGCTTCGCGCAGCCCGTGCACGATCGCGACCGGGCGGAACCGCGCGGCGGCGACGTGCGCATAGGTGCCGCTGTCGAGCAGCGCGCGCAGGTCCGCGGCCGGATCGGTGCCGCGCAGTTGATGCTTGAGCGCATAGACGAACGCGACGACCGTCCGCACGAACGCGCGCCGCGCATCGCCGTCGCGATCGACCGCGCCGTAGCAGAGTGCCTGCGACACCAGCGTGCGCGTGGCGGTCAGCACGCCGCCCCACAATTGCCGCGCCTCGCGGTAGCGGTCGTAGCTCGCGTTGTTGCGAAACCCGGCGAAGATGGCGAGCGTAAGGCCGATCAGCGTGAACGGCGTCGGGTTCAGCGGCACCTTCTCGCCGAGCACGCGGCCGCCGCCCCACACCGCGACGAGGCTGATCGCGAGCGTCAGCACGAGCTGCGGCAGGATGGTCGGCAGCACCGAGCCGTTCCAGACGAGCAGCATCCGCAGCCAGTGCTCGCGCGGACGAACGATCATCGTCGGGCTCCGTCAGGCGGCGATCGATGCCGGCGCGGCCGCGCGATGCAGCAGCACGGGCACCGACTTCGACGTCGGCGTGTTGCACACGTCGCCGACGCTGTCGAGCGGCACGAGCGGGTTGGTTTCCGGGTAGTACGCGCCGATGCAGCCGCGCGGGATGTCGTACTCGACGAGCAGGAAGCCGTCCGCGCGCCGCTCGATGCCGTCGTGCCACACGGTTTCCATGTCGACCCATTCGCCGGCCTTCAGGCCGAGCATCGCGAGATCGTCGCGGTTGACGAACACCACGCGGCGCTGGCCGAACACGCCGCGATAGCGGTCGTCGAGCCCGTAGACGGTCGTGTTGTACTGGTCGTGCGAGCGCGTCGTCATCAGCGTCATCAGGCGTTCGCCGTGCAGCGCGCGGGCGCGCTGGATCGGCGTGTCGGTCGGCAGCGCGTGTGCGATGAAGTTCGCCTTGGCCGTCGGCGTGAGCCATTCGCGGTCGCGCGAGGCGACGCGCAGGTGGAAGCCGCCCGGCCGCGCGATGCGCGTGTTGTAGTCGTAGAAGTCGTCGAGCGTCGCCTCGATCGCGTCGCGGATCTTCGCGTAGTCGTCCTTGTACGCGAGCCAGTCGATCTTGCCGCTGCCGAACAGCGCGTGGCCCATATGCGCGACGATCGCGGGCTCCGACATCAGGTTCGGCGACGCCGGCTTGTTCATCCCGTACGACACGTGGACCATGCTCATCGAATCCTCGACCGTCACGCCTTGCGCGACGTTGTCCTGCAGGTCGATCTCGGTGCGGCCGAGCGTCGGCAGGATCAGCGCGTCGCGGCCGTGGATCAGGTGGCTGCGGTTCAGTTTCGTCGTGATGTGCACCGACAGGTCGCAGCGGCGCATGCCTTCCCACGTGCGCGGCGTGTCGGGCGTCGCCATCGCGAAGTTGCCGCCGAGGCCGATCAGCACCTTCACGCGGCCTTCGAGCATCCCCTCGATCGTCTCGACGACGTCGTAGCCGTGATGGCGCGGCGGTTCGAAATCGAACACGTGGCCGAGCCGGTCGAGGAACGCCGGTGACGGCTTTTCCTCGATGCCGACCGTGCGGTTGCCCTGCACGTTCGAGTGGCCGCGCACCGGGCACAGGCCCGCGCCGGGGCGGCCGATGTTGCCGCGCATCAGCATCAGGTTCGTCAGCATCTGCACGGTGGCGACCGAATGCTTGTGCTGCGTGATGCCCATGCCCCACGTCGCGATCACGCGCTCGCTGCGCGCATACAGCTGCGCGAGGGCGTCGATCTGCTCGTACGGCACGCCGCTTTCGGCTGTCAGCGCGGACCAGCTTTCATTGCGCAGGTCGTCGGCGAACGCGTCGAAGCCGGCCGTGTGCTCGCCGATGAACGCGGTGTCGAGCACGCGCGGCGCACCGGCGGCGCGCGCGGCGTCGTCGAGTTCGAGCACGCGCTTCGCCATCCCCTTGATCAGCGCGAAATCGCCGCCGATCGTCGGCTGGATGAACGTCGATGCGATCTTTGTGCCCGACATCGTCAACATCTCGAGCGGGCTTTGCGGATCGGCGAAGCGTTCGAGGCCGCGCTCCTTCAGCGGGTTGATCGACACGATCGTCGCGCCGCGCTTCGCGCACTCGCGCAGTTCGCCCATCATCCGCGGATGGTTGGTCGCGGGGTTCTGGCCGAAGATCAGCAGCGTGTCCGCGTGCTCGAAATCGTCGAGCGTGACGGTACCCTTGCCGACGCCGACCGACGCGGGCAGCCCGCGGCTCGTCGCCTCGTGGCACATGTTCGAGCAGTCGGGGAAGTTGTTCGTGCCGTACCGCCGCACGAGCAGCTGGTACAGGAACGCCGCTTCGTTGCTCGCGCGGCCGGACGTGTAGAACGCGGCCTGGTTCGGGTCGGGCAGCGCGCGCAGGTGGCGCGCGATCAGTTCGAACGCATCGTCCCACGCGATCGGCACGTAGCGGTCGGTCTGCGCGTCGTACACCATCGGGTCGGTGAGCCGGCCGTGCTGTTCGAGTTCGAAATCCGACTGTTCGAGCAGCTCGGTGACCGTATGCGCGGCGAAGAATTCGGGCGTCACGCGCTTGCTCGTCGCTTCGGCGGCCACCGCCTTCACGCCGTTCTCGCAGAATTCGAACGTCGATGCGTGCTGGCGGTCGGGCCACGCGCAGCCGGGGCAGTCGAAGCCGTCCGGCTGGTTCTGGCGCAGCAGCGTACGGTAGTTGCCGCCGGCGACCTTTTCCTTGATCAGGTTGATCGTGACGGCTTTCAGCGCGCCCCAGCCGGCGGCCGGGTGGGTGTACGGTTCGATGCGCGCGGTGGCGGATTTCTTTTTCATGGTGCAGCAGGTGTCGGGGTCGATGGGTGCAGAGTACGCGCGGCACCCGTCCGGCTGTGTGTACACCTGTTCACATCAAAAAAGAGTACAGTTTCGGCCATTCATACAGTGCGGATCGCAACTGTGTTGTTGAAGGGAAGTTGAAAGGGAGGCGCGTGAAGCGTTACGAACAACTGGCCGACGATCTCCAGGCGCAGATCGAGCGCGGCGTGTATCGGCCCGGCGAGCGGATTCCTTCGGTGCGGCAGGCGAGCCGGCAGCAGCAGCTCAGCGTCACGACGGTGCTGCGCGCATACCTCGTGCTCGAAAGCCGCGGCCTGATCGAAAGCCGGCCGCAGTCGGGCTATTTCGTGCGGGCGCGCGCGGCGGCGCCGACCGAGGCCGAACTGCACATGTCGGCGCCGGCCGCCGAGCCGTCGGCGGTGGACGTGAGCCGGCTCGTGCTGTCGACGCTGCGCTCGATCGCGCGCGACGATGCGGTGCCGCTCGGTTCGCCGTATCCCGATGCATCGCAGTTCCCGGTGCAGCGGCTCGCGCGTTATGCGCAGGCGATCGGACGCCGCCGTACGCGCTGGGGCGTGATCGACGACCTGCCGCCCGGCAACCAGGAACTGATCCGCCAGATCGCGCGGCGTTATGCGGAGCGCGGAATCGCGGTCGAGCCGGGCGAGATCGTGATGACGATCGGCGCGACCGAGGCGATCAACCTGTGCCTGCAGGCCGTCGCGAAGCCGGGTGACACGATCGCCGTCGAGTCGCCGACGTTCTACGCGATGCTGCACGCGATCGAGCGGATGGGCATGCGCGCGCTCGAAGTCGCGACGCATCCGGTCGACGGCATCGATCTCGACGCGCTCGAACGGATCCTCGAGCGCGAGCGTATCGCCGCGTGCATGGTGATGCCGAATTTCCAGAATCCGCTCGGCTTCCAGATGCCCGACGCGCGCAAGCGCGCGCTCGTCGAGCTGCTGGCGAAGCACGGCGTGCCGGCGATCGAGAACGACGTCTATCACGAGCTGCACTTCGGCGACACGACGCCGAGCGCGCTGAAATCGTTCGATCGCGACGGGCTCGTGCTGCATTGCGCGTCGTTCACGAAGAGCCTGTCGCCGCGCTACCGGATCGGCTGGGCGATGCCCGGCCGCTACCGCGACCAGGTCGAGAAGCTGAAATTCCTGAACACGCTCGCGACGCCCGCGATCGAGCAACTGGCGATCGCCGAGTACCTGAAACATGACGGCTACGATTTCCATCTGCGGCGCATGCGCAAGCAGTACGCGCAGCAGGCGAGCCTGATGAGCGCGATGGTGCGGCGGTTCTTTCCGGAAGGCACGCGGCTGTCGCAGCCGCAGGGCGGGTATGTGCTGTGGGTCGAGCTGCCGCCGCAGGTCGATGCGATGAGGCTTTACACGCTCGCGCTCGCTCAGCGGATCACCGTTGGGCCCGGGCACATGTTCTCGGCGGGCACCGATTACCGGCATTTCATCCGGCTCAACTACAGCTATCCGTGGTCGCGGCAGATCGAGGAAGCGCTGAAGGTGCTGGGGCGGCTCGCATCGGAGTGCGCGGCGAGGTGAACGGCGCAATGCCGGGTGGCAGGCGGCGGCCGCGCCGAGCGTGCCGTTCCATTGCTCGATCGCGTCGACCTTGTCCTCGAGATAGTCCTTCAGCAGCGTCAGGCGTTCGAGCCGTTCGATCTCGTCGTTCGCGAGAAAGCGTACGCTCGTCGCGTCGACGAACAGCGCGCGCTTGATGCGGCGGCCGCCCGCTTCGGTCATTCCGCGCCAGTTCTGGTAGCTCTCGGTGATCAGTTCCCAGGTCATGACCGATCTCGTCAAGATGCTGCCCGCGCGCGGGATCGGCGTGCTGTTCGGGCGCGTCAACCGCTATCTGCGCGCGGACATGGATCCGTCACCGGATCACCGAGATCGTCGGCGCGTCGCGCATCTTCGAGACGCTGCATCAGGCGCCGCAGGAGCCCGGCACCGTATAGCGTGAACCGCGCGCTACGCGGCCGCGCGCAAGCGCGCAAAGCCGTTGCGCAGGTGGCGGGCCAGTTCCGTCGCGGCCGGCGTGCGCTGGCCGCGCGGCAGATGAAGGTTGATCGCGAAGTTCGGCAGCGCGGGCAGGCCGCTGCCGGCCGGCAGGATGTCGAGGTCGGCCGGCACGGTGGACGCGAGCCACACGGTCACCGCGAGATCGGCGCGCACGGTCGCGGCCGTCGCGTCGAAGCTGCCGTTCTCGAACATGGTGCGCCACGCGCGATCGCTGCCGCGCAGCGCGTCGAGCACGGTCGGGCGGAACGCGCAGGTCTGCGCGACCATCGACACCGGCAGCGGCGTGTTCCGGTGCGCGGTGCCGCCTTTCGCACCGACCCAGACCAGCCGGTCGACCGCGATGCATTCGCCGCGCGACGGCCCGACCGGCGCCTCGATCAGCGCGATGTCGAGATCGCCCTGCGTGAGCCCCCGGCGCAGTTCCGGCGATGCCGCGCACACGAGCGAGAGCGCGACCTGCGGATGCGCCTGCGCATAGCCTTTCAGGATCGGCGCGAGACAGGTGCCGACGAGATCCTGCGGTGCGCCGAGGCGAACGGCGCCGTCGACCGCGCCGGCCGTCAGGTCGGTCAGCAGCGCGTCATGCACGGCGAGCAGCCGGCGCGCCTGTTCGAGCAGCCGCTCACCGGCTGCGGTGAGCAGCAGGTTGCGATGCTCGCGGACGAACAGCGGGCCGGACAGCGTTTCGAGCCGCGCGACCTGCTGGCTGACCGCGCCTTGCGTCAGGTGCAGCGCGCGGCTGGCCGCCGTCATGCTGCGATGATCGGCGACCGTGACGAAGGCGCGCAGCAGCGCGATGTCGAGATTGAGTACCATGCGTCGGATTATGAACGCTAATGGCAGGCATAAAAAGCTTTCGCTTTCGTAATGGGAAGATCGCGGGTAAAACGGGGGCTTCGACGACGACAACCGGGAGCTTTCGTGCTGCTTCGCGACTACCTGCCGCTGATGCTGTTCGTGATCGTGTCCACCGTGACGCCGGGCGGCGCGACGACGCTCGCAACCGCATCGGGCGCCCATTTCGGCTATCGGCGGTCGCTGCCGCTGATGGCCGGCATCGCGGCCGGCCTGGCGTCGATGGCGGCCGCCGCCGCGGCCGGGCTCGGCAGCGTGTTGCTTGCGCTGCCCGCGTTGCAGCTCGCGATGAAGGCGGCCGGCTCGCTGTATCTCGTGTGGCTGGCCGTGCGCATCGGGCGCGGCGGCAAGCCGCGGCTCGATGCCGCCGTGCACCGGCCGCAAGGGTTCGTCAGCGGCGTCTGGATGCTCTGGCACAACCCGAAAGGCTGGGCGATGACGCTCGGCGCGGCCGCGTCGTTCGCCGCGCTCGCGTCCGGGCCGGCGCGGCTCGGCGTATTGCTCGGGCTGGCGTTCGGCTTGGCCGCGATGGCGTCGCTGTCGCTGTGGTGTTTCGCCGGGCTGTTGTTCGCGCGCGTGTTGCGCACGGAGAGGCAGTGGCGCTGCCTGAATGTCGGGTTGGGCGTGCTGCTCGTGGTGTCGATCGTGCCGATGTGGCGGCCGTAGCGACGCTGCGCGCACATCGCGGCGGCGCGTCCACGTTCAGCGCGAACCGGCGCGCGCGGCGCCGGCAGTTCGTCCGCCCGTACCGGCCGACCATAACGGCAGCCGCAGCGTCGTGACGAAGCTCGCCGCATGCAGCACGCAAAGCAGGCCGAACGCCCACGCGTATGCGGCGGCTTGCGTGCCCCCGCCCGCCGACGATTCGGCCTGTAGCCGCCATGCGAGGAACAGTGTGCATATCGTCGTGAACGTCGGGCCGCCGAGGCGCTGCACGATATTGAGCGACGTCGTCGCCATCGGCAGGTTGCGGCGCTCGACCGACGCATACGCGGCGGAGATCGACGGCGCGCCGATCGCGCTCTGGCCCATGCCGCGCAGAAACAGCGCGGGCACGAGCACGTACGGATCGTAGCCGGTCAGCGCGAGGGACACGAACGGCAGCGTCGCGACGAAGGCGAGCAACGCACCGGCGGCGGCCAGCCGGCGCACGCCGAACCGGCTCGTCAACGCGCCCATCGACGGATAGGTGACGAGCATGCCGAGCCCGAGCGGCGCAAGCAGCCAACCCATCTCGCCCGGCGAGCGCCCGCACGCCTGGATCAGGAACACGGGGATCAGCATCTGGCCCGCGTACATCGCGCCGTTCGACAGGAACTGCGTGCCGGCCGCCGCGCCGAACACGCGGGAGCGAAACAGCGCGAGATCGATCAGTGCGTGCTCGCCCTTGCGTTGCTCGAAGCGCAGGAACGCGGCGAGCAGCAGCGCCGAGCATGCGATCGCGGCGAGGCCGGGCGCCGCGCCGATCCGCTCGGCGCCGTACAGGAACAGCACGAGACCCGGCGACAGCAACGCGAGGCCGATCCAGTCGAGTGTGCGCCGTTGCGTGTCGTCACGGTCGCCGGGCAGGAACCGCACGGCCAGCGCGAGCGCCAGCACGCCGACGGGCAGGTTCACGAGAAACAGCCAGCGCCACGACGCGTACTGCAGGATCGCGCCCGCGACCACGGGGCCGAGGATCGGCGCGAGCAGCACGGGCACCGCCGCGTAGCCGATCACGCGCGCCATCTGCTGGCCGGCGACGCGCGCGATCATCATCTGCGCCATCGGTGCGAGCAGCCCGCCGCTGACGCCTTGCAGCACGCGAAACGCGATCAGTGACGGCGCGGACCACGCGAGCCCGCACAGCGCGGATGTGAGCGTGAACGCGGAGAAGCACCACAGGTACAGCGCCTTCGCGCCGATGCGGTCGACGAGCCAGCCGTTCAGCGGCAGCACCAGCGTCAGCGCGAGCAGGTAGCCGCTCGTCACCCACTGGATCGTCGACAGGCTCGCATGCAGGTCGGTCGCGAGGCTCGACAGCGAGACGTTGACGATCGTCGCGTCGAGCTGCGACAGCAGCGAGCCGAGCGTCGCGACCGCGCTGACCTTCCAGATCGACGGATCGAGCCGGCCGGCCGCGCGGCCCAGCGCCGGCTGCGCGCGTCGGTCGCTCACGCGCCGCGCCGGTCGAGCAGCGCGACGATGTCCTGCGTCGAGCCCGTTTCGCCGAGGCGCGGGAACACGCGCTCGACGCTGTTCGCGTGCGCGTCCGCGTTGAGGTCGGTCATCGCGTCGACGGCGAGCGTCACGTTGTAGCCGAGTTCGTGGGCCTGTCGCGCGGTCGATTCGACGCCGATGCTCGTCGCGACGCCGGTCAGCACGATCTGCGTGACGCCGGCCGCCTTCAGGTGCGCGTCGAGATCCGTACCGGTAAATGCGCCCCAGGTCTTTTTCGTCACGGCATGGTCGCCCGGCTGCCGGTTCAGTTCGGGCACGAGTTCGGTCCAGTCGGCGGGCAGGGCATCCACGCGCACCTGCTGCTGCGTGCGGCCCGGCGCGCCGCCGGCGACGTTGACGAGCACGACCGGCAGGCCGCGGCTGCGGAATGCGTCGAGCAGTTCACGGGTGTGCGCGATCACCGGTGCGACCGGGTGCGCGGTAGGGAGGGCGACGATGCCTTTCTGCAGGTCGATGACGACGAGTGCCGTGTTCGTGTCGAGACGGGTTGCGCTCATGATGGGGCTCCGTGGAATGGACGAAGGAAGGCGGGCGCGCGAATGCCGCGTGGCGCGCAGGCGGGGGTCATTGCTCGCCGATGCGGCGAATCAGCGGGATCGCGGCGGCGAGTGTGTCGATGTCTTCGGGGGCGAGCCTTTCGATCGCCGCGCCAAGCCACTTATGCTTCGCGGCATTGCGCTTGCGGCGTGCGTGGAGGCCAGCGGCGGTCAGCATGAACAGGATCTGGCGACCATCGGTCGGATGCGGTTCGCGTTCGACGAGACCGTCTTCCTCGAGGCTCGCGAGGATCGCCTTCATCGACTGCGGTTTCATCGCCTCGGCGCGCGCGAGATCGGCGGTCGTCATCGGCCCGTGCCGTTCGAGCCGCGCGAGCGCACTCGTCTGGGACATGCCGAGCCCTTCGGATTCGATCTCGGAGCGCAGCCGACGGATCAACTGGCCGACCGCGAGGGTCAGGTCGGCGGCGACGAGGTCGGCGGAAACGCCGGGTTTGCGTGGCGGGTTCATGCGGCGGATCATAGAACACGACAGTTAAACTTGCAAGTTTAACTGTCGAATTGGCCGACAGATCGCGGCACCGCCCGGCACGAGGTTACGTGCGGCGGGGCAGGGCGACCGGCACGACTTCGCTGTATTCAGGCGTGGCGTTCTCGTGCAGCAGGTCGTCGAGATATTGCGCGAGTTCGTCCGCGGCGAGCGCGGATGGAATCTGCAGGCCGGCCGGGCGCCGCTTGCCTTCGGCGCCGAGATCGAACACGGTCCAGCGGCCGTTCGCGCGCACGACGGCGAGCAGCCGTCCGAATGCGCTGAAGCGGTATTCGCGCTGCATGGCATCGCTCCCGTAGGGTGAACGCGCCGGCCGCCTGTGCGCGCTTACTGGATCGAGCAGGTCAGCCAGCGATGGATTTTGAGTGCGTCGCTCGATACGCCGGCGCGCGTCGGCGCGCCGAGCAGCACCACCGTTTCGCGGCGGCCCTTCACGCGCATGCGCATCACGACGCCGTGCCCCGATTCGTTGATGAAGCCCGTCTTCTGCAGCCGGATCGGCAGGCGGCGGTAGCGGACGAGCGGGTCGGAGTTCACGTACAGCAGCTCGCCGTCGCCGGGGCGCACGGTGGTCGACGTATCCGTCGAGAAATAGCGGATCAGCGGATCCTGCGCCGCCGCGCCGACGAGCTTCGCGAGATCCTCGGCCGTCGACACGTTGTGAGGCGACAGGCCGGTCGGCTCCCTGAAGTGCGTGTGGCGCATGCCGAGCCGGCGCGCTTCGCGGTTCATCGCCTTGACGAACGCGGCGCGCCCGCCCGGATAGTCGCGGCTCAGCGCGGCCGCCGCGCGGTTTTCGGACGACATCAGCGCGATATGGAACATGTCGCGGCGCGACAGCTCCGAGCCGACCTGCAATCGCGAGCCGGTGAACTTGATCGTGTCGCGATCGTGCGCGGTGACGCGCAGCACGCCGTTCAGCGGACGATCCGCGTCGCGTGCGACGACGGCCGTCATCAGCTTCGAGATCGACGCGATCGGCCGCACGGTGCGCGCGTTGCGGGCCAGCAGCGGCGTGCCGGAGTCGACGTCGAGCACGTAGGCCGCGCGTGAATGCAGCGACCTGACCGCGCGCGGGCTATAGCCGCAGCTTGCCATCAGGCGCGGTTTGGCGGCCGCCGGGCGCGGGCGTACGGCGGTCGCGCGCTTCGCGCGGCGATGCTGCGGGGCCGGCGCCGCATGACGCTTGACTGCACGATGCTTCGCGTGCGGACGGCGATGCTTGACGGCCTTGATCTTGCGGTGGGCAGGCTTCTTCTTGACCGCCTTCGTATGCGCGTGGGCGTGCGCGGTGCGATGCGGCTGCGTGCGCTGCGCGGACGCGTTCGCGGCGAACGCGAGCAGCAGGAACGAGAGGGCGAGGATCAGGGTGGTCCGGGCGCGAGGCAGGCGCGCGATGAGGCCGGTCAAGCGAAAGTCTCCTTTTCACGCGCGATGCGGCTGCGCGGAATGCATGGGCGGTCAGCGGGTGCGGGAAATTATACGGTCGATCGCGTGGCGATGACGATTGGATCGCGCGCAATGGCGCGTGATGCAGGCAGATTCGTGTCGTTATTTTGCTGCCGGTCAACGGCGTGCGTGTGATGAAAATCGTAAAGGCGTGCCGTGCCGGACAGGCGCACCGCAGGAGGTGGGCGCAGTTCAGCGCGGCCAGTTCCGCCGCGACACGACCGCAAAACTGATCGCGATCGAACCCGTCACGGCGCGTGGCGGCGCGTCTTCGATCGCATCGCCGAAGCGAAAACGGCGGCTGCGTCCGTCGCTGCGTTCGGCACGACGTTTCGGTGCGCGCGTATCGACGGCGGCGGTGCGTTCGTTTGCAACCGCGCCATCGCAGGATGGGGCCGCCACGCATTCGGACACGTGATCTAGTGACATGACAGTAAATTCCGGGAAGGGCATGCCCGTATTGAACGTCATTGCATTCGATCAGTAAAATGAATATTTCGATCGTTACGATTCCCTTCAAGAATGGAACTGAAACTGCTGCGAACGTTCCTGACGGTCACCGAGCTGTGCCATTTCAGCCGCGCGGCCGATGCGTTGCACATGAGCCAGCCGGCACTCAGCAAGCAGATCGGCGCGCTCGAGGCGAGCCTCGGCGGCAAGCTGTTCGAGCGCGGGCGGCACGGCGCGGAGCTGACGCCGTTCGGCGAACGCTTCCTGCCCGACGCGCAGGCGCTCGTGCGCGATGCCGACGAGATCCTCGCGCGTGCGCGGGAGGCGACCAGCGGACAGCGCGGGCATCTGCGGCTCGGCATCTGCCTGTCCGTGCTGACGCTCGTGCCGAAGCTGGTCGCGGAATTTCGTCGCCGCAATCCGGGCATCGCCGTCACGCTGAGCGACCTGTCGTCGTCCGAGCAGACGCGCCGGCTGCGCGCAGGCAAGCTCGACGCCGGCTTCCTGCGCCTGCCGTCCGACGACGGGCTGTCGTCGTTCAAGGTGATCGACGAAGGGCTCGCGCTCGCGGTGCCGCCGCACCTCGGCTTCAAGCGCGTGCCGGCCGACCTCGACGTGCTCAACGAGATCGGCTTCATCGCACTGCAGCGTGCGCGCGGCCCGGGGCTCGCCGCCCAGATCGACCGATGGTGCGTCGAGCGCCGTTTCGTGCCGCACGTGACGCAGCAGGCGGAAGATGTGCAGTCGGTGCTGACGTCGGTCGCGGCCGGCGTCGGCGTCGCGTTCATCCCGTCGCGCGCGCAGTACCTGCTGCGCGACGCGACGGTGCTCCCGCTCGACGGCAAGGATGCGAAGTGGCGCGTGGGGCTCGCGTGGCTGTCGGGCCGCGACGATCCCGTCACGACGCATTTCGTGTCGTTCATGCGTGCCGCGATCAAGGGTGCGTGACGCGGCGTATAGTGTCCGCGATTGCATCCTGGATGACTGCCGGTCCGGCACCGGCTCACGAACCCGAACCGATGACTTCAGAATCCGACGAATCCCCGCTCGATCCCGCACTCGTTGCGACGCTCGCGACGCTGAACGAGGCCGCGAGCGATCCGGCCGGCAAGACGTGGTCGCTGCCGAAGATCGCGAAGCGCGCGCAACTGCCGATGAGCACTTTGCGCCGCGTGCTGACGCAGCTCGATGCCGCGGGCCTGAGCGCGACGACGCTGAACGAGGACGGCACCGGCAGCGCCGCGCTGACCGACGAAGGGCGCACCGTGTGCGCGCAACTGTTCGGCGCGAACGACGCCGGATGAATGAAAAAACGGGCCGCCGTGAATGAACGGCGGCCCGTCGCGTTGCGGCTCGACGCGTGCACCGCGCCAGCCTGTGTATCACCACCGCGCCGTCATGCCGCCCATCACCGAATGACGATAGGTCTGGTCGTTCAGCCCGCGCCGGTAGCCGACGTCGAGATCGAGCCAGCGTGTCGGCGAATAGATCGCGCCCGCGAGCACGAACGCCGGATTCGCGCCGGCGGTGCTTTCGGTGTTGCGCGACATGCCGACGTCGACCACGAGCTGCAGCCGGTCGGTCGCCTTGTAGAGCGCCGCGCCCGACACTGCCCAGACCGACGTCAGGTCGCCCTGACGATTCGGCTGGTACGCGAGGCCCGCATTCGCGAGCAGCGAGAAGCGCGCGACGTCGGCCTGTGCGAGCAGCGTCGCGCCGGTGCCGACGCGGCCCGTGCCGAGCCCGCGACTGTCGTTGCCGGTCGGCATCGTCACCTTCGGTTTCAGCGCGAGCGACAGCGGCCCGCGTTCGACGAAGCGCAATTTCATGCCGATCTCGACATCGCCGATTCCCGCGCCGTTTTCGTCGGTGCGCGTTTGCAGATGCGTATAAGGCGTGTTGACATAGAGGTCGACGTGTTCGCCGAACCCGCGCGTGAGCGTCGCGTTCCATAGCTGGTGGCGGCCGCTGTCTTCCTGTTTCGAGGTTTCCTCGGCGTTGAACTCGAACTGCCAGTTCGCATTGCCCTGCGTGCCCGTATCGTCGCTGACGAGCGGGTGGGCCGGATAGGCGTCGAGCGGTGCGAGGAGTGCGCTCGCGGCTGCGAGCGGAAGGATTCTTTTCATCGCATTACCCTTGAAGCGTCGTGAAAGGCCGGCCCACGCGCATCGCGCGGGCCGGCACGTCGTTATCCGAACGGAATCAGAACCACTGCTTGTAGCGGCGCACATAGATCGTCTTGACGATCTGCGCGAGCAGGATGTAGCCGACCATCGTCGCGGCGAGCCACAGCCAGAAGGTGCCCGGCAGGTGCATGAAGCCGAGCGCATCCGCGAACGGCGAGAACGGCAGCCAGCAGCCGATCGCGATCGCGGTGAACGTCGACAGCAGTACCGGCAGCGCGGCCGTGCTTTGCAGGAACGGGATCTTCTGCGTGCGCAGCAGGTGCACCACGAGCGTTTGCGACACGAGGCTCTCGATGAACCAGCCCGAGTTCATCACGATCTGGCCGCCCGTGCCGCCGTGCAGGTGATACATCGCGCCCGCGCCGAACACGGTCCACATCAGCACGTAGGTCGTGATGTCGAACACGGACGACGTCGGCCCGACCCACAGCATGAAGCGGCTGATGTTGCCGGCTTCCCACTTGCGCGGCTTCTTCAGGAACTCGGGATCCATCTTGTCCCACGGCAGCAGCATCTGCGACGTGTCGTAGACCAGGTTCAGCACGAGCAGCTGCGTCGCGAGCATCGGCTCCCACGGCAGGAACGCGCTGGCGACGAGCACCGAGAACACGTTGCCGAAGTTCGAGCTCGCGGTCATGTTCAGGTACTTCAGGATGTTGCCGAACGTCTCGCGGCCCTTGATCACGCCTTCCTCGAGCACCATCAGGCTCTTTTCGAGCAGGATGATGTCGGCGGTTTCCTTCGCGATGTCGGCGCCGCTGTCGACCGAGATGCCGACGTCGGCGTCGCGCAGCGCGGGCGCATCGTTGATGCCGTCGCCGAGGAAGCCGACCGTGTGCCCGTTCGCCTGCAGCGCCTTGACGATGCGCGCCTTCTGCAGCGGCGTCAGCTTCGCGAACACGGTCGTGCGTTCGACGACCTGCGCGAGCGTTGCGTCGTCGAGCGCCTCGATTTCCGCGCCGAGGATCGGCTTGCCGGGTTCGAGGCCGACCTGGCGGCACACCTTCATCGTGACGGTCGGGTTGTCGCCCGTCAGCACCTTCACCGCGACGCCGTTCTCGCGCAGCGCGGCGAGTGCCGGCGCGGCCGACTCCTTCGGCGGATCGAGGAAGGTGAGGAAGCCGCGCACGACGAGGTCGCGTTCGTCGGCGGTGCGGTACTGCTCGCGTTCGTCGCCGCGCGGGATCGTGCGCGTTGCCAGCACGAGTACGCGGAAGCCGTCCTCGTTGTATGCGTTGGCCTGTTCGAGCAGCCGCTTGCGCGCGACGAAGTCGAGCGGGCGCACGCCGTCTTCATCCTGCACATGCGTGGAGACGGCCAGCATTTCCTCGACCGCGCCCTTGCAGACCAGCAGGTGCGTGCCGCGCGTATCCTCGACGACGACCGACAGGCGGCGGCGCACGAAGTCGAACGGCAGCTCGTCGATCTTCTTGTAGCCCTGAGGCTTCGCGCGTTCGCCGATCTCGTCGGCGCGTGCAACGACCGCGATGTCGATCAGGTTCTTCTGGCCGCTCTGGTGGAAGCTGTTCAGCCAGCCGAGCCGCAGGATTTCCTCATTTTTGCGACCGGACAGGTCGAGGTGGTGTTCGAGGATGATCTTGTCCTGCGTGAGCGTGCCGGTCTTGTCGGTGCACAGCACGTCCATCGCGCCGAAGTTCTGCACCGAGTTCAGCCGCTTGACGACGACCTTGCGGCGCGCCATCGCGATCGCGCCGCGCGCGAGGTTCGCGCTGACGATCATCGGCAGCATCTCGGGCGTGAGACCCACGGCCACCGCGAGCGCGAACGTGAGTGCGCTCAGCCAGTCGCCCTTGGTCAGGCCGTTGATCATGAACACGATCGGCACCATCACGAACATGAACTTGATCAGCAGCCAGCTCACGCTCGCGACGCCGCGGTCGAAGCTCGTCTCGATGCGCTTGTGGCTCACGACGTTGCGCGCAAGCGAACCGAAGTACGTATCTTCGCCGGTCGCGACGACGACGGCCGTCGCCGTGCCGCTGACGACGTTGGTGCCCATGAAGCAGACGTTCTCGAGATCGAGCAGCGGCGTCGACGCATCGTTCGCCGCGCCGGCCGTGCCGGTGCTCGCCGATTTGCCGGCGACCGCGCCGAGCGTGTCGTATTTCTCGACGGGCAGCGCTTCGCCCGTGAGCACGGCCTGGCTGATGAACAGGTCGCGCGATGCGAGCAGGCGCACGTCGGCGGGGATCATGTCGCCGGCCGACAGGTGCACGATGTCGCCCGGCACGACTTCGCGCATCGGCACCTCGCGGCGCGCCGGCTCGGCGGTATCGGTGATCGCGCGCTGCACGGTGGCCGTCGTGCGGACCATCGCCTTGAGCTTCTCGGCCGCGCGCAGCGAACGGAATTCCTGCACGAAGCGCAGCAGCGCGCTGATCGTGACCATCGTCAGCAGGATCGTCATGCCGACGTAGTCGCGATCGGCGGGCGCCGCGAAGTAGACGTCGGTGAAGAAGCTGATGGCGGCCAGCACCAGCAGCACGTAGACGAACGGGTTGTGGAATGACATCAGCAACTGGCGGGACCAGTGCGGCGGCTTGTCGTGTGCGATTTCGTTCGGGCCGTGGTGCTGCAGGCGGTCGGCGGCCTGGCCGTAGGTGAGGCCGCGCGTGCTGGTGCGCAGCGACTTCAGCGTGTCTTCGAGCGGGCGGGCCGCTTCCTGCGCGGCGCGCATGATGCGCGGTTCGTTCTGCTGACCGGGGCCGGTCTTGATGAAGCCGCGCTGTTTTTTCTGGGAATGGTTTCGTTGTGTCATGGTCGCTCCTGGCGCGCGAGGCGGCGGGCGGGGAGCGGCCGTGACGTTATCGACGCACGAGCGCTCCCCGCCGCGTCGCGTCAAACGCGATCGGCTGTGGATCGGTAAAGGCGGGAACGCTCGCCGGCGCGCGGAGTGCGGTCGGACGGACGATGCGCAGCGTCGCACCGGCGAGCGGTAATCGACTACTGTCGTCTGAGTTCATCTGCACTCCTGTCGGTTGCGGGTAATCGGCACGGGCGATCGGTAGCCGCGCACGCACGAAGGCGCGCGGCCGGATGGCACGCGAACGGAAAACGCACGCGGCTGGCGCCGCGCGCAACACGAACGCACACGCGCGACGGCGCGTCGCGTGCATTCGACAACATCGAAAAATTCGGCGGGGAATCTGGCCGGTCAGGCCGGAAGGACGCCGCATCCTGCTTCCCGGGATGCGGCAGAAGACGAGGCTCTGCGCGTTTTCCTCAGGCAGCAGTCAAGTTGGTCGAGCACCAACTACAACTCGCATCGGTGTTCACAGAACACTCCATGTAATTAGACGGGGGCGATGGTAAAGGCTCGTCGTGCGAAGCGTCAACCTTTTTGTCAGGTGTTATTTCGAGAAACGGAATGGGTCGATGAGCGATCGCCGGGCCGCCGGCCGCCGGAAAAAAACAAACCGCGCGCACGCCATGTCGGCATGCGCGCGGCTGCGTCGAGGCAGGGCACCGGTTACTGGTTGGCTGCCGCGACGGCGATCCCTGCATCGAGAATGCCCGAGCCCGCCGGCATCGCGGTGCACGACGTGCCGGCCGCCAGCTTCGCCGCGCGCGTGCCGCCTTGCAACTTCTGCTGGATCTGCGCGGGCGTGAGGTTGCCGTTTACCGCGAGCATCAGCGCGGCGACACCCGTCACCTGCGGCGTCGCGAGGCTGGTGCCGCTCGCCGGGCCGTAGGTGTCGCCGCCCGGCGTCGTCGTGCCGCTGTTGGCCGTCGACAGGATGTTGACGCCCGGCGCGCTCAGCGTGATGTTGGCGCCGAAGTTGCTGAACGATGCGCGGCGGCCGGTCGCGTCGGTGGCGCCGACGCTGATCACGCCGCGGCAGTTCGCGGGCTGGTCGAGCCCGGTCGACAGGCCGTCGTTGCCGGCGGCGACGACGACGGTCACGCCCTTCGCGTTCACGTCGTCGATCGCCTGCTGGAACGTCGTGCTGCACGCGCCGACGCCGCCGAGGCTCAGGTTGATGATTTTCGCGGGCGTCGGGTTCGTCGGTACGCCGGTGACGGGAATGCCGGCCGCCCAGCGCATCGCGTCGGCGATGTCGCTCGTCACGCCGCCGCACTTGCCGAGCACGCGCACCGGCAGGATCCGGCCGAGCCACGACACGCCGGCGATGCCGATGCCGTTGTTGGCGGTCGCGCCGATCACGCCCATCACGCGCGTGCCGTGCCAGCTGCTGGCGCTCGGTTCGCTCTCGCAGTGATAGAACGGGCCGCTCGCGTTGTCGAGTTCCTGCTGCGTGACCCAGTCGCCCGGGTCGGCCGCGTCGGGGCCGCGCGACACGCCGTTGTTGCTGGTGTTGACGTTGGTGATGAAGCTGTAGCCGGGCAGCAGGTTGCCGACGAGGTCGGGGTGCGGCCGATAGCCGGTGTCGAGCACGGCCGTGACGACGGTCGGCGAACCCTTGGTCGTGGTCCATGCGGGCGGCAGGTCGATGCCGGCGGTCGGGTCGGACATATACCACTGCTGGCTGTAGCTGGGGTCGCTCGGCGTGTCGCGGATCTTCATCGGGTGATCCGGTTCCGCGTAGTCGACGTCGGCGTCGGCGGCGAATGTCTGCGCGAGCGCCGTCGCGTCGGCGGCCGCGACACGCTGGCCGAGCGACAGCACGGCAGCGCCGTTCGAGATCGTTCGCTCGACCTGCACGTTCAGCGGCGTCTGCGTCGTCGAGGCCGCATACGCACGTGCGGCGCCGGTCGCCGTCGGCGCCGTCCAGCGCGTCATCGAACGCTGGATCACCGCATCGAGCCGCGTGCCGTCGTCGATGGCCGCCATCGCACGCGTGGCCGTCAGCGTCTTCAGCTTGACGATCAGGTGGTCGACCGGCGGCTCGTCGGGCGTGGTCTGGGCGGCCATCTGCACGGCGGCTTGCTGGGTCGTGCAGGCGTTGCTGCCGGACGTGGTGGGCGGGGCCGTCGGGGCGGGCGCGGGGGCCGGCGTCGGGGCGGGGGCCGGTGCTGCGTTGGTCGGCGACGGGTTGCTGCCGTCGCCGCCTCCGCCGCCGCAGCCGGCGAGGGGCAGGAGGGCGGCGGCAGACAACATGCCGGCGAGCATGCGCGCATGAGCGGAACGCGCCAGCGCGAAATTGAAACGTTTGGCTTTCATGTTGAAAGTCGATCCTCGTATAGAACCGTCGTGCCGGCGGTGTGCCCGGTCCGGCAAAACCGGACCTTGTCGTTTTTTTGTCTGGTGGTCGCGGCGGGGTTGCTGCGACGCGCCATGCACTGGGTAACGGCCGCTGTGGCGGCTTCTTGAGTATGTTTTGTGTGAAAAAAGAGCAAGACGCAAACGATTACGTTGCGGCATTGCAGCATGAACGCGCGTTTGGAACGGATGGCACAGAAGATGGGGGCGAGCCCGCAAGCGGCCGGTCGGGCGAAACGCGCGGGCGCGGGCGTTTTTGCGCGCCACGGAAAACGGCTGCCCGCGGCGTAGCCGCAGTTAGCCGCAGCGGAGTGCGCCTGACGCTTTCCCTGATACGGGGCGAATTTTGTCGGGCGTACGATCGCGACTCGATCAACGTTTCGTCAGGAGAAAAGCATGGATCGCCGCTTCCGTTGGCTGGCTGTCGCGCTGTCCTGTGCGCTGGCGGGCGCCGCGCATGCGCAGGCCCTCACCGGTACGCTGAAGAAGATCAAGGACACGGGCATCGTGTCGCTGGGCATTCGCGAATCGTCGGTGCCGTTTTCGTATTCGGACAACCAGCAGAAGAACATCGGCTACTCGCGGGACATCGCGTCGCGCATCATCGACCAGTTGAAGACGGAACTGAACCTGCCGAACCTCACGGTGAAGGAGATTCCGATCACGTCGCAGAACCGGATTCCGCTGCTGCAGAACGGGACGATCGATTTCGAATGCGGATCGACGACGAACACGCTCGAGCGGCAGAAGCAGGCCGCGTTCTCGAACAGCATTTTTCTCTATGGGATCCGTTTCAGCACGCGCAAGGATTCGGGCGTGAAGGATTTTGCGGACCTGGCCGGCAAGACGGTCGCGACGACGGCCGGCACGTCGGACGAGCGCCTGCTGCGCAAGCTCAACGAAGAGAAAGGGATGAACATGACGATCATCAGCGCGAAGGATCACGCCGAAGCGTTCATGAACGTCACGACCGGGCGCGCGGTGGCGTTCGTGATGGACGAACCGCTGCTGTACGGCGAGATCGCGAAGGACCGCAACCCGGGCGCGTACGCAGTGACGGGCACGCCGCTCGTCCACGAAAACTACGCATGCATGATGCGCAGGGACGATCCGCCGTTCAAGCATGTGGTCGACGGCGTGATCGCGAAGATGCAGACGTCGGGCGCGGCCGAGAAGCTCTACAACCAGTGGTTTACGCAGCCGATTCCGCCGAAGGGCGTGAGCCTCGACTATCCGCTGTCGGCGGAGATGAAACAGTTGTTCAGGAATCCGACTGACCAGGCGCAGTATTGATCGTGATCTAGCAGTGTGGCATGGTCCGGTGCGTCGTTCTGCCGGTCCATGCAGTCGATGCGCGCCGCGTATGCCGGCTGACGAGTCGGCTTTCATCTCGGCTGCGTTGCAGAAATCGTTGCGTCCGCAATGGGCGCGCACACCTCGGCGGTGATCCCAGGGGATCGCCGCCTTCTCCCGCTCATTTCCCCCGTCCTGAAACTCGCGTCCGGCACCGGACGACGGCGCATGCGTGCGCGGATGATTCGCGCACGGTGACGCCGTTTCTCGCGTAAACCCGGATTCAGTTATCAATTTTAACTGGTCAGAATCGGCCGAAATTGTTCAACAATTTTCGGTGAAGAATCTCGCAAAGCCGCATGTGGCGGTGCGCGGGAGGCGTTGTGACGTCTATGCGCAGGAGCCGAAAAACCTCAGGAGCCATGCCATGCCCGGTCAGTTCTCGTTTCGACGTTTTCTCGGCGGCGCGTTTGTGCCGCTGGCTTTCGCGTGCTCGCTCGCATCGGCGGCATCGCTGCAGACGGTGCGGCCCGGCACGCTCCTGGTCGGCTCCGACTTGACGTATCCGCCTTACGCGTACCTGGACGGCGGCAAGCCGGCCGGCTTCGACGCCGAGTTTTCGCGGCTGCTCGCGCGCCACCTGAAGCTTGAGCCTGTTTTCCTCGATACGCGCTTTCCCGACCTGATCCTCGGGATGAAGGCGCGCCGCTTCGACGTCGTCGCGTCGGCACTCTACGTGACGCCCGATCGCCTGAAGCAGGTCGATTTCGTGCCGTACCTGAAGACGGGCGCGTCGCTGCTCGTCGCGAAGGGCGGCGGATACCTGCCGAAAACGCCGCAGGACCTGTGCGGCAAGCGCGTCGGCACGATCAAGGGCGCGTCGTGGACGCCGAAGCTGCGCGTGGTCTCGCAGGACACCTGCAAGGCGGCCGGTCGCGGCGAGATTGCGATGCTCGAGTTTCCGACCTCGCCGGAAGCGACGTCCGCGCTGATGTCGAGGGCCGTCGACGTGCAGATCGAGGATGCGGCCGTCGCGCAGGGCATTCCGAAGCAGACGAACGGCCGTGTCGAGCTCAGCTCGACGACGCTGCTGTACCCGATCGTCATCGGCCTTGGCGTGACGAAGGATGACGCGGGTCTGCTGCGCGCGCTGGAGGGGGCGCTGGACGAGGCGAAGCACAGCGGCGAGTACGACAGTCTCGTGAAGAAGTACGGGTTGCAGGTGCCGACCGATGCCGACGTCGCGAACGCGCTCGGCACGGCGAAGTAGTCGCGAAGCGGCAACCGCGCGCCGGGCCGGCGCGCTCGCCCGCCCGGACGCGCGATCCGCGCCGGGCGCTTGCATCACCTATCGGCGGTTGAGGAGTCTTCGATGCAGTTCGATTGGCACTACGCGTTACAACTCTTGTGGGACAGGGATTTCTGGCGCGCCTGCGTCGTCGTCGTGAAGCTCAGCGTATCCGCCTGGTTACTCGGTGTGTTGCTCGGCTTTCCGGTGGCGCTCGCGAGGCAGTCGCACCGAACTGGTCTGAAGCGCGCCGCGAGCGTGTATATCTGGTTCTTCCGCAGCCTGCCGCTGCTCGTGCTGCTTGTGTTCATCTACAACCTGCCGCAGGTGTTTCCCGCCACCAGCGCGGTGCTGTCCGATCCATTCACGACCGGCTTGATTGCGATGGTGCTGAGCGAGACCGCCTATTTCGCGGAGATCCATCGCGGCGGGATCCTGTCCGTACCGCGCGGGCAGCTCGAAGCCGGCCGCGCGCTCGGCATCCGTTTCACGGGTATCCAGCGGATGATCGTGATGCCGCAGGCGATTCGCGTCGCGCTGCCCGCGCTCGCGAACGAATTCATCACGATCGTGAAGCTGACCTCGCTCGTGTCGGTGATCTCGCTCGCCGAGATCCTGCTCGTCGGGCAGCGGCTGTACACGCAGAACTTCCTCGTGTTCGAAACGATGCTGGCAGTCGCGTTCTATTACGTGCTGATCGTCACGGTGTTCAGCCGACTGCTCGGTTATCTCGAACGGCACCTCGACGTCAGCCGCCGCACGCCGGCCCAGGCGGGCCCCGCGACCATCGCACTGCCGCTGTCGACGCCGGCCGTCGCGCCGCGAAAGCGCGCGAGTGCCGAATTCGCATTGCGGCTGAAAGGCATCCAGCAGCGCTACGGTCGTCACGAAGTGCTGAAGGATATCCATCTCGATGTCGCGCCGGGGCAGGTCGTATCGATCATCGGCCCGTCGGGTTCGGGCAAGACGTCGCTGATCCGCACCGTCAACGGCCTCGCGCCGGTGAACGCGGGCGAGATCGATCTGTACGGCGAGCCATTCATTCGTGCGTCGGGCGCGCATCCGCCGCGCGTGCCGCACGACCGGATCCTCGACATCGGCATGGTGTTCCAGAGCTTCAACCTGTTCCCGCATCGCACGGCGTTGCAGAACGTGATGATGGCGCCGTGCTATCACCGGCAGGCGGATACGGAGGCGATCCGGCTGCAGGCACTGTCGCTGCTGTCGAAAGTCGGGATGCTCGACCATGCGAACAAGTACCCGCATCAGCTGTCGGGCGGCCAGCAGCAGCGTGTGGCAATCGCGCGGGCGCTCGCCACGCGGCCGTCGATCATGCTGTTCGACGAGCCGACGTCGGCGCTCGATCCGGAGCTCGTCGGCGAAGTATTGAAAGTGGTCGAGACGCTCGCGAAGGAGGGGATGACGATGATCATCGTGACGCACGAGATGAACTTTGCGTTCAAGGTATCCGACCGGATCGTCTTCATGGAGAACGGCCGGATCCTGTACGACGTGCCGCCCGAGCGGATTCGTGCCAGCGCCGATGCGCGCGTGAAGGACTTTCTGCGGCACGTCCATTTCGCATGAACCGCAACGAACGATCGGCGAGGAACGACAATGGACGCTTCTGATTTACGGCATCCCGACGCGAACGGGCAGGCGTGCGTCGAGCGGTTGCGTACCAGCCTCGCGCGTGCCGATGCACATCCTGACGACATCGGGACGGCATGGCTCGCGCGGCGCGACAAAGCGGCGCTGGACGACGCGCGTGCAACGGATGCATCGGCACGCCGCGATGCGTCCGCCGTGCCGCTGGCCGGCGCGGTGCTGACGGTCAAGGCGTGTTTCGATTGCGAAGGCTGGGTCACGCACGCCGGCTCACTTGTCCTGGCCGGCGACCCGCCTGCGCGAACCGATGCCGCGCTCGTGGCAGCGCTGCGCCGCGCCGGCGCGGTGCGAATTGCGCAAACCGCGATGACCGAGTTCGCGTACGGCGCGCTCGGCGTGAACCGCGCATACGGTACACCCGCGACGCCGCTCGATGTGCGACGCGAGCGCGTGGCCGGCGGATCGAGTTCGGGCGCGGCGGTGTCGGTGGCGCTCGGCGCGGCCGATCTGTCGATCGGCTCGGACACGAGCGGTTCGGCGCGCATTCCGGCCGCGTTCTGCGGCGTGGCTGGCTTCAAGCCGTCGCGCGGCCGCTATCCCGATGCGGGCATGCGTTTCCTGTCGACGACGTTCGACGTGCCGGGGATCCTGGCCGCGACGGCTCGCATGTGCCGGCGGGTCGATGCGGTGCTGCATGGCCGCACCGCCGGCCGGCCCGTACCGGCGAGCATCAGGGACCTGCATTTCATCGTCCCCGAGCGCTTCGCGACGGACGACGTTGACCCGGCAGTCGGACAGGCATTCGACACGTGGCTGTCGCGGCTATCCGCACAGGGCGCGCGCATCGAGCGCAAGCGGCTCGATTGTGCGGTCGAGGCCGGCGCCGCCGCGCGGGCGGGAGGCGTCATCGCGGCTGAAGCGTTCATGCTGCATCGCACGCTGCTGGAAACGGCCGCGGATCGCTACGATCCGCTCGTCGGCCCGCGCATCGCGGCTGGTGAGTACGTGCGCGCTCACGACTACGCGGCCGCGCTGTTGCGCCTGGCGGCGCTGGCCGATGCGTACCACACGGAACTCGGCGATGCGCATGCGGTACTGACGCCGACGGTGCCGATGCTGCCGCCGCGCCTTGTCGATCTGGCGGACGAGGCCATATATCTCGCGGCGAACGCACGCGCATTCCGTCTGACCGAATTTGCGAATCGGCTAGACCTGCCGAGCATCAGTGTGCCGGGCGACCGTCGACAGAAGCAGCCGATAGGCCTGTTGCTGACAGGCCGCCGCGGCGACGACGCGTGGCTGCTCGATGTGGCGGTGTTGGTCGAACGGGCAATGGCCGACTCCGAATGAAACGATATCCGTCGGCAGGCATAGTCTTGCCATCTTTCATCGTCATTATTCAGAGGTGCTCATGATTGTCGTAAGATCGGCCGATATCGCCCATACCGAACGCCACGCGCACGGCCCGGGCTGGGACAGCAAGCGCATGATCGTCAAGCAGGACGGCGTCGGCTATTCCGTTCACGAGACGCGCGTGCATGAAGGTGCGGAGTTGCATCTGCACTACAAGCATCACTTCGAAACCAACTACTGCGTGGCGGGCGAAGGGGAGGTCGTCGAAACGGCGACCGGCAAGGTGCACTGGATCACGCCCGGCACGATCTACGCGCTGAACCTGAACGATCCGCACATCTTGCGGGCGACGCACGGCGATCTGCATCTCGTGTGCGTGTTCAACCCGCCGCTGACGGGGCGCGAGACGCATCGCGACGACGGCAGCTACGCGCTGCCGGCGGGCGAGGAGGCGTGACGGCGTTCGATGCCGGATTCGTACGTGCCGCGTTGCGCGGCACGCATGCGGGAAGCAGGGTGCCGGCTCAGGCCGCGTCGCGCTGGCTGCGCCTGATCGCGTCGAGCAGCATCCGCTCGGAATCGTCGAGATAGCGTGCGAGCGCGGTGACGGCTTCGCTGCGACGGTTCTGCGTGAGCAGTTCGTAGATCCGGTATTCGCGCTGGATCCAGTCGGCCGTCTGCACGCGCTTCTCGTCGGGATCGGACGCGAATACGAGGCGCAGCTGCGCCGAGATGGTCCGGAAGAACTCGTCGAGCAGCGTCGACTTCTGCAGTGCGACGATATGCTGGTGAAACCTCAGGCTGTGCGTGCCGACAGCCTGCCAGTTCTCTTTGTCGAGTTCGCGCTCGGCGGCGCGGATGGCCGCCTGCATTTTCTCGAGCAGCGCCGGCTGTGCGAGTTCGGCCGTGTTCAGCGCATGCAGTTCGAGCGTGCGGCGCGCGACATAAAGGTCGCGCACGTCCTGGCGATTGAGCGTGCGTACGACGACACCCTTGTGCCGCACGAACGTGACGAGCCCTTCGCGGCCGAGTTGGTGCAGGACTTCGCGCAGCGAGTTGCGCGACGTATCGTATTCGGCCGCGAGGTCCATCTCGATCAGCGCCGTGCCGGGCGGCAGCTTGCCGCTGATGATGTGTTCGCGCAGTTGATGGCTGATCCGGTCGGCGACCGATTGTCCCCGCGCTTTTTCGCTTGCCATGCTGTTCGTTTGCTCCTCTCCTGATCGTATGCCGCCGGCGTCGCCGGCCGGCGGCGTTGCGTCATTCTACGGGCTGTGTCACACGGTCTTGCCGTGCTGCCAGTCTGCCTGGGGCGGCTGCATCCCGTGCAGGCCCTTGTACGGCGCGACGGGAGGCGACGACCATCCTTCCAGCAGGCCCGGATCGAGCCGATATACCTCGACGCCGAGCGGCCGGCAAACGTCGATCGGGTCGCGCGCATCGGGGCCCCACATCGGCACCGACAGGTCTCCGCCCGGACACGTGGACATCGCGCACAGCAGGTCGATCTCGGCGAAGAACTCGAGATAGTCGCCCGCCTGCGCGGGGCAGGCCTTCATGAAGTATTTGTCGTCGTCGTTCAGGCCCGTGCACTGGAACACGTTCAGCACGTCGTGGACGTCGAATTCCGTCAGCCCGTACGGCGCGACCGCGCGCACGAGATTCGAGTGGCAGTGGAAATGGAAATCCTCGCCGGTCAGCAACTTGTTGACGTACGGATCGCAGCGCGTGCCGAGCAGGTCGTGCACGCGGCCGCCGTCGCCGTCGACGCCATAGCCGGCAAGCGTGTCGTCGGTGATCGTGACCATCGGGCGCAGGTAGGGCAGCGTCGACCAGATGCGGTCGAACGTCGTCACGTGCGCCGCCTGCAGCTGGCGCGTGCGCGACGCCCACATGCGCTCGCGCGGATTGTGCAGGTTCCACATGTTGAAGTCGGCGACCTGCGGACCTTCCAGCGTGACGATGCGGAATACGTGACCGGCAGGCACCGTCCACGCGAAGCCGCTGCGAATCGGCACGACGTGCGATTCGATGCGTTGCCGCGCGTCCTTGCGTTGCGCGATCGCGGAGTAAAAGGACCGGTCGACGTTCAGGACGGAGCCTTTGGTGACCTGATAGGCGGCGGGATAGTTCGACATGACGCGGTGCTCTCGGGGAAATTTGCAGACGTGGATATCCGGCCGAAATCCTTGTCGGTGGCCGGTCAGGCGTCAACGAGCATGTTGGATTGTTCAACAATTAGTGGCGCTGCGGGGAGTATAGGGCGAAGGCGGGGAGGCGTGTCAATGGGTGGAAAGTACGAGGGCGGCGGACGAATGCGCAGGCGGCTCGGCGTATGTGTCCGGGCATGCCCCGATGGACGTTCAACCTCGCCCGCGCCATGGGAATCGCATCGGTTGCCGTAACAACAGGCACAATATGCGACCCGGCACGCTGCGCACGCGTGTTCACAATGCGAACACACGGGTCGCGCCGCGTCGTCGCCGCCCGAATCCTTCCCTGTCGTCATGAACGCCACGCTCATTTCCGCGCGCGAGTCGAATTCGCCGCGCTTCCTGCTGTTCCTGATCTGCCTGTTCGCGTCCGCGGGCCAACTCGCGATCGACATCTACGTGCCCGCGCTGCCCGACATGGCGCGTTCGTTCGCGACGACGCCGCAGGCGATCCAGTCGAGTGTGTCCGGCTACATGGCGGCCTACGCGCTCGGCCAGCTCATCTTCGGCCCGATCGCCGACGCGTACGGGCGCAAGCGCGTGCTCGCGTTCGGGCTCGTGATCTACACGATCGGCTGCCTGCTGTCGCTCGGCGCGCAGAACCTGGAGACGTTCGTGCTGGCGCGCTGCCTGCAGGGCTTCGGGATCGCTACCACCAACCTGCTCGCGAAGGCGATCATCACCGATTCGTTCTCCGGCCAGGCGCTGATGCACGCGTTCACGTACATGTCGATCGCATGGGGGCTCGCACCGATCGTCGCGCCGGTGATCGGTGCGCACCTGCAGGAATGGTTCGGCTGGCGCGCCTGCCTCGTGTTCCTGCTCGTCTACTCGCTGGTGATGTGGGCGCTGCTGTGGCGCTATCGGGAAACCTTGCCGAAACCGGTGCATCTCGAGCCGCGTACGCTGATGGCGAACGCGGGCAAGGTGCTGGCGAGTCCGGTGTTCCAGAGCTGTTTCCTCGCGCAGGGGCTGTGCTACAGCATCCTGCTCGTGTTCAACATCGTCGGGCCGTTCATGGTGCAGACCACGCTGCACAAGCCGCCGACGTTCTTCGGCTATCTCGCGCTCGGGATCGGCCTGATGTATTTCCTCGGTGGGCTGTCGAACCGGATTCACGGGCGCGGGCTGCCGAGCGCCGAGCAGCGGCTGCGCATCGGCGCGCGCGTGATGGCGGGTGCGTCGGTCGCGATGCTGGTGCTGGCGCTGACCGTCGGCCTGCGCGTGTGGACGCTCGCGACGCCGGTGCTCGTGATGGGCTTCTGCGCGGGCGCGATGTATCCGACGCTGATGGCCAAGGGCAATTCGCTGTTTCCGCATATCGCCGGCCTGACGAGCGCGATCCTCGGGTGTGCGCTGCTGCTCGTGTCGTCCGCGATGATGGGGCTGGCCGGCTTCGTGTCGATCCACGTGCTGACGCCGCTCGCGGTGTTTTTCGTCGCGCTGTCGTTCATCGTCGTATGGATGGTGACGAAGCTGTTGCGGTATCTGACGCAGCAGCAGGCCGCGACCGTCGTGTGCGGGAGTGGGGAAGCCGCGTAGGCGTTTCGTTGATCGATCGCGAGCGGCGGCGACGCGGGCGAACGGCCTCGTTCGCCGGACCGCTTGCGCCACATACCGCGTCCGACCGAACCATGAGCCTGATCCTGCTGAATCGCGTCGCCCGATCCGACGCCGCCGACTTGATCGCTGCCAACCGCGCGAGCCGGAGCCACCATCTGCCGTGGGTCGACTCGTTCACCGACCAGGTGGGATTCGACCAATGGTTCGTCCGCTGTCTGACGGGGCCGAATGTCGGCCTCGTCGCGCGGGAACGGGCGTCCGGGGCGGTGGTCGGTGTGGTGAACCTCAACGAGATCGTCGGCGGCGTGTTTCAGAGCGCGTATCTCGGGTACTACGGGATGGCGGATTTCAGCCGCAAGGGGCTGATGACGGACGCGTTGCGCGCGACGATCGGCGTCGCGTTCGGGGAACTCGGGCTGCATCGGCTCGAAGCGAACATCCAGCCCGGCAACCACGCGTCGATCGCGCTGGTCCGGCGGCTCGGTTTCCGGAAAGAGGGGTTTTCGCCGCGCTATCTGCGCATCGGCGGCGAATGGCGCGACCACGAACGGTGGGCGCTGCTGGCCGACGACGAGAACGAAGCGGGCGCCTGACGTTTGGCTCCTTGCGCGCCGCAGGCCGCCTACAGCGGATGCGCGGCGCCGGCCTGCGTCAATAGCGAAACGGCGACCGGATCCGGCAATCCATTCGAATCGATCGCGCCCGCTTTGGCCAGCGCACCGAGATCGCTGTCGACGCCCGGTTGCCCGACCACGAACGACGTCGTCAGGAACGCCGGCGTCGTCAGCGTGACCGCATACCGCTGCTGCAGGTTCGTCACGACGGCGGATTGCGCGGCCTGCACGGCGTTCGGGCTGCCCATTACCTGCTGGAAGTGCAGATTGCCCTGGAAATTGCCGATCAGCCCGGCGGTATTCGTGCCCAGCTGTGCCGCGAGATAGACCAGCATCAACTCGGTTTCGGGCGTCGTGTTGAAGGTGCCGCCCGCGTACGCGAGCGAATGCAGGCTCGTGCCGCCCGACGTCAAGGTGATGACGCACGGCAGCGCGGCGTTGACCGTCACACGGTAGTTGCCGCCGCCGTCCGTCAACGTCGTCGCGGAGCCTGCCGCGCAACTGACCGCCACCGGCGCGCTCGCGAGCGCGCTGCCCGTGGCAGCAGTGCCGGACAGCGAGACGGTTTGCGTGTTGTTGTTGAAGCAGACATCCACGCCGAAGCAGGCGTCGCCGTTGCAGGCCTGGAGCGTCGCGAGCGCTGCGACGCAGAGCGCGCCCAGCGCGGGGCGGGTGAAGCGCGTGTGGCGAATGTTCATGGTCGCGGGCGTCCGGGAGAAGGGGGCAACCGGTGCGCCCGGAGAAGCGGCGCTGTTCATATTCTAGATTCCCGATCCGCGAACTGCTCGCCCGTTTGCCTGTCCAGCCGGAAAACTTTCAGTTCCCTTCGCAATTGGTTATGCTGCGGGACGACTAAAAACGACGAGAGAACGCGCCGTTGCTGAGGGAGCAGGCGTGCAGTTTCCGACATGAACTTGAAACGACAGACGGGGCGGCCGCGCCCGGCGGGTTGCGAGGGCGATCCGGCATCGCGGGCAGGCACGACCCGACACGACGGACGCCCCACGCGCACGCGCAGCACGATCGCCTTTACCGGGATAGGGAAAGCGGTGACTGCCGTGCTGACGGGCGCAATACTCCTTTACAGTTTGGCGTTCGCCGCGCCGGCCGGCGGCGTAGATGGCGCCATTGCGTCGGCAGCCGGCGCATCGTCCGCGTCGGCGCCATCGGCCTGCACGCACGCGGCTGTAGCAGCGGCTACTTATCCTGTCGCCACTGATCCCGAAGCGGCGCCGCCGCTGAAAGGCCGAGTGACGGACATGACCGGCGCGCTGAGCGCCGCATGCGCGGCCGAACTGACCGAGCGCCTCGCTGATCTCGAGCGCCGGCTCGGCGTACAGATGGCGGTGCTGCTGGTCGGCTCGACGGGCCACGCGACGATCGAGCAGTTCGCGACTGCGGTGTTCGAACAATGGCGTCTAGGCGAGAGCAAGATAGACAACGGCCTGCTGCTCGTCGCGGCGCTCAACGACCATACCGTGCGGATCGAAGTCGGCTATGGGCTCGAAGGCGCAATTCCGGATATTGTCGCGGGCCGGATCATCCGCGAACGGATCGTGCCGGCGTTTCGCGAGAACCGGATCGAGGCCGGCGTGAACGATGCAGTCGCTGCGCTCACGCTCGAGATGACGCCGCCGGAGATGGCTACGTCGACCGACGCGCGGCGGGATGACGAGGTGGCCGACCTCGCGTCCCGCGACAGCCGGGCGGGCGATGAGCGGCGGATGTCGAACGGATTGCTCGAGAAGCCGCCGGTCGAGTACGGCAGTTTCACGTTCTGGCTCCTGCTCGGGCTGGCCAACGTCGCATTGGGTGCCGTGACCGCGTGGCGCAAGCTGCGCTGGCAGGTGATGCTCCCGGCAAGCTATCTCGTCACGACGATCGTGCCGATCGTGATGCTGCCGGTCGGCGCGATCTTCGACGGCAATCTCGAGGCGATCCTGGCGGCCCTGGCATTGGTTCCGACGAGCGTGGGCGTCGGGGCATGGCTGCTCGGCATCGGTGTCGTCCGGTCCGCACCCATCCGCAAGTACGCGGCGATCATCGGCGGCACGCTGCTGGCGTTGATCGCGATCGGGCACTGGATGGGCTATTCGCCCGGCGAAGTCCTGGTGACGGTATTTTGCGTGTTGACGCTGATCCTCGGAATCATCGACAAGCTCACGGGCGGAAGCTCGTCGTCTTCGTCCTCGTCGTCATCCGGTTTCAAATGGCCGTCGTCAGGCTCGCGCGCGGACTCCGATTCGTCGAGTTCCGATTCGTTCAGCGGCGGCGGTGGGTCGAGCGGCGGCGGGGGCGCATCGGGTCGCTGGTAACCACCAGGCGCCATACGCAGCGCACCTGCGCAAACAACGTTTCTTTTTACTACCGCTCCGCCCGGAGCGCTCAACCGGAAGTCTTCAACAATGAAATGGTTTCGAATCCTGCTCGTGTGCTGCTTACTGGCTCCGCTCGCGGGGTGCGGCTATAACGCGATCCAGTCGTCCGACGAGGACATCAATGCGGCGTGGTCCGAAGTGCTGAACCAGTACCAGCGCCGCGCCGATCTCGTGCCGAATCTCGCCGCGTCGGTGAAGGGCTATGCGTCGCACGAGGAGCGCGTGCTGACCGAGGTGGCCTCGGCCCGTGCGCGCGTCGGCAGCGTGCAGATGACGCCGGAGATGGCGAAGGATCCGGCCGCGCTCGCGGCGTTCGATCAACGGCAGGGCGAACTGTCGGGCGCGCTGAGCCGGCTGATGGTGGTGTCCGAACGCTACCCGGAGCTGAAGGCCAACGAAGCGTTCCGCGACCTGCAGACGCAGCTCGAAGGCACGGAAAACCGCATCGCGGTCGCGCGCGGCCGCTACATCAAGACGGTGCAGCACTACAACGTGCAGATCCGCCAGTTCCCGGGCGTCGTGATCGCGAAGATCTTCGGCTACCAGCCTCGCCCGAACTTCAGCGTTGCGAACGAAGCGTCGATCTCGACAGCTCCGGCACTCGACTTCTCCGCGCAGCCGCAGAAGGCGAACGCGGCCGGCCAGTAGGCAGCCGGCTCACGCGCTCAAGGCTTGCGCGCAGCCGTCTTCGCGAACGCGCCGCGCACCTCGAAGCTGATCGCATCCGCGACGTTGCCGCGCGCGTCGACGAGTTCGAGCCGGTGCCGGCCCGGCCACGGCATCCACGCGATGCGGTCGGCATGCCCGATCACCTTGTCGTCGAGCCGCCACGCGAACCGCGCGGCGCGCCCGGCCGAGCGTTCGAACCAGATCCGCTGGTTCTTCGGCGGAATGTCCGGGTCGATCGCGAAGATCGTGCCGTCGGTCGGCGCGCCGATCGTCAGCGGCGCGCGCGCACCGTCCTTGCCCGGCGTGACGGGCGCGGCGAGCCGGATCGTGTCGACCGCCGTCCCTGCGATGAACCACTCGTTGCGCGCCGGCTCGATGTCGCGCTCGAACGTGATGCGGCGCGTCTCGACGCCCGCCGGCGCGCGCGGCGCGCGGCTCGGCAGATCGCGGTGCAGGTAGCCGACGACGGCCGACCACACGGGCGACGCACCCGTGACGCCCGACACGTCCCACATCGGCGAGCCGTCCGCGTTGCCGACCCACACGCCGACCGTATAGCGCGACGTGAAGCCGACGGTCCAGTTGTCGCGCATGTCCTTGCTCGTACCGGTCTTGACCGCCGAGAAGAAGCGCGTCGCGAGCGGGTTGTCGAAGCCGAACGTGCGTACGCGCGCATTGTTGTCGGAGAGGATGTCGGTAACGACGAAGCTGGCTGCTTCGCTGAACACGCGCGTGCCGCTGTCCGCATGCGCGGGCGCGCCGGACGCCGGCGCGGGCAGGTCGACGACCTTGCGCGCGACGCCGCCGTTCGCGAGTGCGCGATACGCGTTGGTCAGCGACAGCAGCGTGACGTCGGCACTCCCGAGCGCGAGGCTGAAGCCGTAGTAGTCGCCTTCCTGCGCGAGCGGCAGGCCGAGCGCGGTCAGCGTGCGCGCGAAGCGGTGCGGCGTGACGAGCACGAGCGTGCGCACGGCCGGCACGTTCAGCGAACCGCCGAGCGCGCTGCGCACGCTCACCCAGCCCTTGAAATCCTTGTCGTAGTTCTGCGGAATGTACAGGCCGCCGCCGGCGGCGAGGTTGATCGGCGCGTCGTCGAGCAGCGACGCGGCCGTCAGCCGCTTTTCGTCGAGCGCCTGCGCATAGAGGAACGGCTTGAGCGTCGAGCCGGCCTGGCGCGGCGCGAGCACGGCATCGACGTCGCGTGCGCTCGACAACGCGCCCGACGATCCGACCCATGCGCGAATTTCGCCGGTCGCGTTGTCGATCACGACGACCGCGCCGTCCTGCACGTTGCGCCGGTGCGCGGGCGCGTTGAGTTCGGTCAGCGCGCGCATCAGCGTGTCGCGCGCAAAGCGTTGCAACGGCGCATCGAGCGTCGTGCGGACCTGCGCGCCGGCCGCCGGCCTGACCTCGGCGGCGATGCGCCGCGCGAAGTGCGGGGCGAGGGCCGCACCGTCGTCGCGCATGGCGTTGGTTGGACGCGCTGTGACGAACTGCACGTAGCCGTCGAGCGACGCGCACGCCTGCTCGGCATGCATGTCGCGCAGGATCCGGCACGCGCGCTCGGCGACCTTCGCGGCCGTCGCGTTGGGCGCGCGCACGAGTGCGGCCGCGATCGCGGCTTCGCGCGCGTCGAGGCCCGACGGCGCCTTGCCGAACAGTACCTGCGACAGTGCGCCGAGCCCGACCGTCTCGCCGCGGAACGGCACGAGATTCAGGTACGCCTCGAGGATCTGGTCCTTGCGCCAGCCGCGTTCGAGCAGCAGCGCGTTCATCGCCTGCGTGGCCTTCTGCGGCAGCGAGCGCTGGCCCGAGCGGCGCGGCGAATCGCTGAGCAGCCCGGCGAGCTGCATCGTCACGGTCGACGCGCCGCGCGTGCGCTCGTTCCACAGGTTGCCCCACGCGGCGCCGGCGATCCCGCGCCAGTCGACGCCGCTGTGTTCGTAGAAGCGCTTGTCTTCGGAGACGACGATCGCCTCGCGGAACGCGGGCGACACGTCCGCGAGCGACACCCAGTCGCCGCGCCGTTCGGTGAGGTCGACGCGCGTGCGCTGCAGCGGCGTGCCGTCGCGCGCGAGCAGCACCCAGTCGGAACTGCGCCAGTCGCGGCGCACGTCGTCGTAACCGGGCAGCGCATGCGCGACGAGCGGCGCGGCCAGCACGACGGCGACGAATATGCGGCCGGCCAAACGCGCCGGCCGCGGCAAAACCCGATCGATCATCACGCGCTCACTGCTTGGCCGCGTCGGCCGGCTTCACGGTCATCGGCGGGTTCGGCCACAGGCCGTACACGGATGGCGCGTACAGCGCCTCGACGCGCGTCGGCGGCAATCCGAATGTGCCGACGTTGTTCAGCCGCACCGTGTACTCGACCGAGAATTTGCCCTTCGGCAGATAGTCGTAGTACGCGCGGTAGCCGTCGAAGTCGCGCTCGATGAATGCCGGCCACGCGCCGTCGGGCGTCTTCTCGCCCTGCGTCGCCGCTTCGGAGTCGCGGCCGAGGCCCGAACCGAGGATCGTCGCGCCGGACGGGATCGGATCGTTGACGACGACCCACGTCATGTCGCTCTGCGCATCGATGTCGAGATGCACGCGCACGACGTCGCCGCGCGTCAGCACGCCCTTGACGGCGGGCGACACCGGCGTGACGGTTTTCGTGATCCGGTAGCCGGCGGCGAACGGCGAGCGCAGCGGCACGGCCGCGAGGCTCTCGACCGTCGCCCACGGGCGCCCGGTGCCTTCCTGCGTGACGGACAGCGTGGCCGGCGCCTGCGACGCGCGCGGCCACGGCATCAGCACGCTGCGCGCGGCGGCGGCGCGGGTCGCGGCGGTGGCCGACGCCGGCGTGTCGGCCGGGGCCGGCGCCTGCGACCACGAGATCGCGCGCTCGTTGCCGCCGAGCGCGACCTTCGTCGCGCCGGAGACGGGCGTGCTCTCGTAGGTGCGCGAGAAGCGCTCGACCGCGAGCAGCCCGAGCGCGTTCGACGTCGTCGTCTGCCACGCGCCCTGATGCTGCAGCGCGAGCAGGCCGGCCGTGATGCGCGGCATCTCGTCCTTCCACGCCGGGTCGCCCGCGAATTCCATCGCGAGCCGCGCGGCGTTGGTCTCGTTGCTCGTCATCAGCCACCACAGGTCGTCGTCGCGCGCGGTCGAGAACACGAGCTGCGTGCCTTGGTACGTGAGGCGCGCGCGCAGGATCTGTTCGACCTGCGCGCGTTTCTCGTCGCGCTGCGGGATGTCCTTCACGCGCGTCAGGATCGCGTGATAGTCGATCACCGCCGACGTCGGCCACTGGTTCGGCGCGATCTCGATCGAACCGAGCATGCGGCCTTGCGCGGCACCGTGGCGCGACAGCGCCTCGATCGCGGCGAGCTTGCGCAGGTCGCGATCCTGGCGCGGCGCCCACGCGTTGCGCTCGATGCGGCCGTCGACGAAGCGCGCGAGCCCGGCTTCGAGCTGCGTGCGCAGGTCTTCCGGCAGCGCGAAGCGCGGGTCGGCCCGGCTCGCCTCGTCGGACAGCACGAGCAGGTACGACGACAGCGTCGGGCTGCCGTAGTGAGAATCGTCGGACGACGGCGGGAAGTAGCTCGCGAGCCCGTCGCTGTCGAGATAGACGGGCATGCGCGCGACCAGCGCCTGCCATTGCGCGGGGTCGCGCAGGCCGATCGCGCGCGACGCCTGCTGTTCGAGGCAGCGGTACGGATAGCGCTCGAACCAGCGGCGCACGCCGGGCAGGCCGTCGGCAAGCTTCGACTGCAGCGACACGGCGATGCCGCCGCGCGGCGCGCCCTGTGCGTTGCTCACGGCACCGGCCGGTGCCGACACGGGCACCGTCAGTGTGCCGTCGACCTGCGCGAGCGTTGCCTGCTGCACGGTCACCGGAAGAGCGGGCACGACCTTCTGCGCGACCGCCAGCGCGTCGGACGCGCGCTTGCCGCCTTGCTCGGCCGCTTCGATGCGCCAGTTCAGCGCGCCGGCCGCGTCGAGCGCCTGCTCGGGCACGGTGATCGTCCACGCGACCTCGGTTGCCGTATTGGCCGCGAGCGACACGGTTTGCGGCGCGACGTCGAGGCCCGTCACGCGCGGCGTCACGACGACCTGCATCGCGCGGTCGGTCGTGTTGCGCAGCGTGACCTGTGCGCGGAACGCGTCGCCTTCGCGCACGAGCGGCGGCAGGCCGGAGATCAGTTGCAGATCCTGCGTGCTGCGGATCGACGTGCTGCCCGTGCCGAAACGGTCGGGGCCGACCGCCGCGATCGCGACGATCCTGAAGCGCGTGAGCGCGTCGTTCAGCGGCACCTCGACGGTCGCGCTGCCGTTCGCGTCGAGCGTCACGCGCGGATTCCACAGCAGCAGCGTGTCGAACAGCTCGCGCGTCGGCGCGCTGCCGCCGCCGCCGCCGGCCGGCACGGCCTTGCGGCCGAAGTGGCGGCGGCCGACAATCTCCATCTGCGCGGTGGCCGTCTCGACGCCGTACGCGCGCCGTCGCAGCATCGCGTCGAGCAGGTCCCAGCTGTTGTTCGGCATCAGTTCGAGCAGCGCCTCGTCGACGGCCGCGACCGCGATCTGCGTGCCGGCCGGCGCGGGCTGGCCGTTCGGCAGCGTGACCTTCACGTGCGCCTGCGCCTTGCTGCGCACCGTGTAGCGCGTCGCGTCGGTCGTCACGGCCACGCCGAGACGGTGGACGCCCGTGCCGACCTTGATCTCGCCGAGGCCGTAGCGGAACGCGGGCTTCGACAGGTCGACGAACGCGGTCGGCGCTTCATGGTGGCGGCCTTCGCGCCAGAACGCGCGCGCCCATTCGACCGGTGCTTTCCAGCCCCACGTGAAGAACGAGTACCACGGCACTTCGCGAATCCGGCCGCGCAGCGCGAGCACCGACACGTAGACGTTCGGCCCCCACGATTCGCCGACCTTCAGGTCGACGGTCGGGTTCTTGCCGTTCAGCTCGACGATGTGCGTTTCCATCACGCCGCCGCGCTCGACCGCGACGAGCGCGGTCGCGTAGCGGAACGGCATGCGCACCTGGAAGCGGGCCGTTTCGCCCGGTTCGTACGAGGTCTTCTCCGGGATCACGTCGATCCGGTCGGTGTTGTCGCCGCCGAACCAGAGTTCGTCCTCGCGCGTGACCCACACCGACGTCGATGCGTTCGACGTGCGGCCGTCGCCGTCCTTCGCGACCGCGATCAGCTGCACGTTGCCGGCCTGTTCGAGCGTCGCGTCGCAGGCCATGCGGCCCTTGTCGTCGGTCTTGCCCGAGCACAGCACGCCGAGGTCGCGCGTGTCGCTCTTGTTGTCGTACGCATAGAAGCCGCCGACCATCCGCTTGCGCGACGACGTCGTGATGTGCGCGACGCCCTTGATCTCGATCGGCACCGATGCGCGCGGCTTGCCCTGCAGGTCGACCGCGAGCGCCTGCACGGGCACGCGCTGGCCGACCGACACCCAGCGGCCGGCCTTGATGCCGGCCACCACCGCGGCCGGCCACAGGATCGTGTCGCCGCGGATCGTCTGCACTTCGCCGTTCGGGTCGGAGAACGTCGCTTCGAGCGCGATGCGCTTCGGCGCGTCGACGTCGGGCAGGCCCTTGAGCGTGACCGAGCCCGCGCCGTTGCGGTCGAGCGTCAGCGGCAGCTTGTCGGCGATCAGCTTCGTCGCGTCGGGATCGTGGTTCGACGACGCGTTGTCGCCGTCCTGCGAATCGTCGTCGGCGTTGCCGTCGCTCGTGTCGGGGCGATACGGCGTGAAGCTGAAGTCCTCGAAGCGATCCGCGAATGGAGGCGACGCCCACTTCATCAGCGCCGACACCTGCACCGGCAGGTTCGATGCGCCGCCGCCCGACACGTAGTCGATCTGCACCGCGAGCGGCGCTTCCTTCACCGCGACGAGCGGGCTCTTCTGCGCGTCGCGCGCGCCGATCGATCCCTTCAGCACCGGCAGGCGGAACGCCTCGACGCGGAAGCTGCCGCTGTAGTAGGTGGCGGTCGGCGCGTCTTCCGGGCCGGCTGCAAGTTCGACGCTGTATTCGCCGAGCTTCGCGGCCGGCGGCAGCGTGAACTGCGTGTCCGCGCTGTGATCGGCGGCCCACGTGAGCGGCAGCTTGTACGTCTGGCCCGTGCCGAGATGGCGGATCGTCACGCGCGTCGGGTATTGCGACGGGAACGCGAGGCTCTGCAGCGTCTCGGTACGGATGAAATGCTTCATCGACACGGTTTCGCCTGCGCGCAGCAGCGTGCGGTCGAACACCGTGTGCGCGCGCATGGTCGGTGCGCTGTCGGTGTCGGTCGGCACGTTGAAGCGCCAGGATTCGATCCCGCGGTTCCAGCCCGAGCTGACGAACGCCATGTCGGGGCCCGTCTTCGGATCGTCGACGCGCGCCGACACGAAGTAGTCGTCGAAACGCTCGGACGAGCGGCATTCGTGCTTCGGTTCGAACGGCCCGTCGATCTTCAGCAGGCCCTGCGCATCGGTCTTGCCCGCGGCGATTTCATCGCCGTTGCAGTCCGACACGCGAATCTGCGCGTTCGGCACGGGCTTGCCCTTGTCGAGCGTCGTGACCCACACGAGGTTGTTCTCGCGGCCCTGTTTCAGGTGCACGCCGAGGTTCGTGACGAGCACGGTGGTGCGCACGTACATGCTCGACGGCTTCGCGAGCAGCGAGCGGCCGAGCGCGGGCGACGCGAGTTCGAGCACGTAGAAGCCGGGCTTGTCGATCGGCACGCCGACGATCTCGAACGGGCGCAGCGTCTTCGGGTCGGCCTGCGGCAGCGTCAGCGCCTGCGCGCCGGGCTCGCCCTTGAGCAGCGACAGCGAGCGTACGTCGATGCGGCGGTCCTTCGGCGCGGGCTGCTTTTCGCCGGCCTGGAGCGGCACGTAGACGGGGTGCTGGCCCTTGCGTTGGAGCAGGCCGGGAATCTGGCTGTCGATCGAGCCGGCCGTCATCGACCAGTTGTCGAAGCGGTCGACGGTGCGCATCCACTGACGGATCGCGGTGTCGTTCTCGACCTTCAGGTTCGCGAACTGCGCGCCGCCCGCGTTGAGGCCGGCGATATGCAGGTCGGCCTCGACGTTGCGCAGCGTGACGGGCACGAGCGCGGGCGTATCGGGTTCGGCGAAGCGCTCGACGATCCCGAAGGTGCCCGACGAGAATTTCGCGAGCGGCGGCATCGGCGCGGTGCGCGTCGCCAGCGGGAACAGGTCGGCGTTGGACAGCGAGCGGTCGGTCACGTCGCGCAGGCCCGACGGCAGTTCGATCGTCAGCGCGGCCTGCGCGGGCAAAGGCGGGTTGAACGTGACGGTCGTCACTTCCTCGCTGTGGTCGTCGGCCGCGAAGGTCGGCGACAGCGAACCGTCGGAGCCGCGCAGCTTGATCGCCTCGGCATTCTTGCGCGAGATCGGCGCGTTGAACGACAGCGTGAGCGGGCGCAGCGGCGTGCAGGGCGCCTTCGCGTTCTCGCGTTCGCACGAGAAGCTCGCGGCGAACGGCGCGCGCACGGTGAAATCGAAGCGTCGTTCGGTTTCGTTCGCGATGCCGCTCGGGCTCGCGACGCCCTTGCCGTACACGAGCTGCATCTTCGCGCTCGCCGGCAGCGCCTGCGAGCACGACAGCGTCAATACGCGCGCGGCGTCCTTCTTCAGCCCGAAATGGTCGAGCAGTGCGTTGCGCGTATCGTCGTCGGCGGCCGTGACGGGAATGCGGTTGCCGATGCCGGCCGCTTCGCACCAGATGTTCGCGAGCGCCGAGCGCGGTTCGGCCGGGCCGTTCAGCTTCATCACGAAGACCTGCCGCTCCTCGATCTCGCGCGAGCCGGGACGCACGTTCACCGGGAACGGGCCGCCCGTCTGGAACGTGAAGCGGCGCGGGCCGCTGGCCGCATTGCCGGCGACCGAGCGCAGCGTGTCGTTGAGCGCGACCGAGCAGCGCACCCCGGGCGGCAGGTCGTTTTCGAAATCGTAAACCCAGGTCTTGTCGTCGAGCCAGTGACCCTGGCCGCGCGCGGCGGTCGAGTCGTTGCAGGTCACGCGCGCGGGATTCGGCGCGGACGCCGAGCCGAACGCGACCATCGGTTCGTCGAACTTGACGACGGTCTGCCGGACTTCGGTGACGGTGCCTTGCGGCGACACGCTCACCGTGCGCGCCGCGAGCGCATGCAGCGACAGGGCCGCGGCGCCGCCGAGCGCCGCGACGGCGCCGATGCGCCAGAGCAGCCGTGTGGTGTGGTTGGTTCGAATCGTGTTGTTCTGTTTGTCGTGCTGCTTCATCGCTCGATTGCCCTCGGAGGGAAGCTTTCTGTTTGATTGCACGGGATTCTAACCGACCGTCGTGCGCACGCATCGTCGCGCGCTGCCGCAGTGTGTCGCCGGCATGCGACACCGGTGCGTCCGTCGCAGATTTGTCGCGTCGACGACACAAAAATGCAGCGAAATGTCGATTGTCTCGGATTGCGGAACATTTAATGGACTATAAAAAGATTGTTCGATCCGATTTGTGCGCGTACATTTCAGGTCCGCGCCGAAGTTTGAGAAATATCAAGCGTGGTTTTCCCGAATCCGGCGTTCGAGAGAAGGAAACATGCACAACGACGACACTCCCCACTCGCGTCGCAATGGCGACGCAGCCGCAACCGGCATCACGCGGCGTCAATGGCTGCAGGGCGCACTGGCGCTGACGGCGGCGGGCCTCACGGGCTCGCTGGCGTTGCGGGCCCTGGCCGATGCGCCCGGCACCGCGCCGCTCGATACGTTCATGACGCTTTCCGAAGCATTGACCGGCAAGAAGGGGCTGAGCCGCGTGCTCGGCCAGCGCTTCCTGCAGGCATTGCAGAAGGGCTCGTTCAAGACGGCCGACAGCCTGCCGCAACTCGCCGGCGCACTCGCGTCCGGCTCGCTGAATCCCGATCAGGAAGCGCTCGCGCTCAAGATTCTTGAAGCGTGGTATCTCGGCATCGTCGACAACGTCGTGATTACCTACGAAGAAGCATTAATGTTCAGCGTCGTATCCGATACGCTCGTGATCCCTTCGTATTGCCCCAACAAACCCGGCTTCTGGGCCGAAAAACCGATCGAGAGGCAAGCCTGATGGCCGATACCGATACGCAAAAGGCCGACGTCGTCGTCGTCGGTTCGGGTGTCGCAGGCGCGATCGTCGCACACCAGCTCGCGATGGCGGGCAAGTCGGTGATCCTGCTGGAAGCCGGCCCGCGCATGCCGCGCTGGGAAATCGTCGAGCGCTTTCGGAATCAGACCGACAAGACCGATTTCATGGCGCCGTACCCGTCGAGCCCGTGGGCGCCGCATCCGGAATACGGCCCGCCGAACGACTACCTGGTCCTGAAGGGCGAGCACAAGTTCAACTCGCAGTACATCCGCGCGGTGGGCGGCACGACGTGGCACTGGGCCGCGTCCGCGTGGCGCTTCATCCCGAACGACTTCAAGATGAAGACCGTGTACGGCGTCGGCCGCGACTGGCCGATCCAGTACGACGACCTCGAGCATTACTACCAGCGCGCCGAGGAAGAGCTCGGCGTGTGGGGCCCGGGCCCCGAGGAAGACCTGTACTCGCCGCGCAAGCAGCCGTACCCGATGCCGCCGCTGCCGTTGTCGTTCAACGAGCAGACGATCAAGAGCGCGCTCAACGGTTATGACCCGAAGTTCCACGTGGTGACCGAGCCGGTCGCGCGCAACAGCCGTCCGTACGACGGCCGGCCAACCTGTTGCGGGAACAACAACTGCATGCCGATCTGCCCGATCGGCGCGATGTACAACGGGATCGTGCACGTCGAGAAGGCCGAGCAGGCCGGCGCGAAGCTGATCGAGAACGCGGTCGTCTACAAGCTGGAAACCGGCCCGAACAAGCGCATCGTCGCGGCGATCTACAAGGACAAGTCCGGCGCCGACCATCGCGTCGAAGGCAAGTACTTCGTGGTTGCGGCGAACGGCATCGAGACGCCGAAGATCCTGCTGATGTCGGCGAACCGCGATTTCCCGAACGGCGTCGCGAACAGCTCCGACATGGTCGGCCGCAACCTGATGGACCACCCGGGCACCGGCGTGTCGTTCTACGCGAACGAGAAGCTGTGGCCGGGCCGCGGCCCGCAGGAGATGACGTCGCTGATCGGTTTCCGCGACGGCCCGTTCCGTGCGACCGAAGCCGCGAAGAAGATCCACCTGTCGAACATGTCGCGCATCAACCAGGAGACGCAGAAGATCTTCAAGGGCGGCAAGCTGATGAAGCCCGAGGAGCTCGACGCGCAGATCCGCGACCGTTCCGCGCGCTACGTGCAGTTCGACTGCTTCCACGAAATCCTGCCGCAACCCGAGAACCGCATCGTGCCGAGCAAGACGGCCACCGACGCGATCGGTATCCCGCGCCCCGAAATCACGTACGCGATCGACGACTACGTGAAGCGCGGCGCCGTGCACACGCGCGAGGTCTATGCGACGGCCGCGAAGGTGCTGGGCGGCACCGAAGTCGTCTTCAACGACGAGTTCGCGCCGAACAACCACATCACGGGCGCGACGATCATGGGCGCGGATGCACGCGACTCGGTCGTCGACAAGGACTGCCGCACGTTCGACCATCCGAACCTGTTCATCTCGAGCAGCTCGACGATGCCGACCGTCGGTACGGTGAACGTGACGCTGACGATCGCTGCGCTCGCGCTGCGGATGTCGGACACGCTGAAGAAGGAAGTCTGACCGTGCGGAAATCTACTCTCACCTTCCTCGTCGCCGGCTGCCTCGCGCTGCCGGGCCTCGCGCGCGCGGCCGACGCGGCCGATCCGGCGCAGGTCAAGCGCGGCGAATACCTCGCGATCGCGGGCGACTGCATGGCGTGCCACACCGCGAAGGGCGGCAAGCCGTTCGCGGGCGGCCTCGGCATGCCGATCCCGATGCTCGGCAAGATCTACACGAGCAACATCACGCCCGATCCCGATACGGGCATCGGCAACTGGACGTTCGACGACTTCGAGCGCGCGGTGCGTCACGGCGTCTCGAAGAACGGCGACAACCTGTACCCGGCGATGCCGTACGTGTCGTACGCGAAGATCAACGACGACGACGTGCAGGCGCTGTACGCGTACTTCATGCACGGCGTCGAACCGGTCAAGCAGGCGCCGCCGAAGAACGAGATCCCCGCGCTGCTGAGCATGCGCTGGCCGCTGAAGATCTGGAACTGGCTGTTCCTGAAGGATGGCGTGTACCAGCCGAAGCCGGCGCAGAGCGCCGAGTGGAACCGCGGCGCGTACCTCGTGCAGGGCCTCGCGCACTGCAGCACGTGCCACACGCCGCGCGGCATCGCGATGCAGGAGAAGTCGCTCGACGAGACGGGCGGCAGCTTCCTGTCGGGCTCGGTGCTCGCGGGCTGGGACGGCTACAACATCACGTCCGACCCGAACGCGGGGATCGGCGGCTGGACGCAGCAGCAGCTCGTGCAGTACCTGCGCACCGGCAGCGTGCCGGGCGTCGCGCAGGCGGCCGGCCCGATGGCCGAGGCGATCGAGCACAGCTTCTCGAAGATGACGGAATCCGACATCGGCGCGATCTCGACGTACATCCGCACGGTGCCGGCCGTCGCCAGCGGCGACGCGAAGCAGTCGCGCTCGTCGTGGGGCAAGCCGGCCGAGGACGGCCTGAAGCTGCGCGGCGTCGCGCTCGCGTCGTCGGGCATCGATCCGGCGCGGCTGTATCTCGGCAACTGCGCGACCTGCCACCAGATGCAGGGCAAGGGCACGCCGGACGGGTATTACCCGCCGTTGTTCCACAACTCGACGGTCGGCGCACCGAATCCGACCAACCTCGTGCAGGTGATCCTGAACGGCGTGCAGCGCAAGGCCGGCAGCGAGGACGTCGGCATGCCGGCGTTCCGCCACGAGCTGTCGGATGCGCAGATCGCCGCGCTCACGAACTACCTGACCGGGCAGTTCGGCAATCCGGCCGCGAAGGTGACCGAGCAGGACGTCGCGAAGCTGCGTTGACGCGGCGCGCGGCGAAGCAGCAGGGCAACATCGCAACATCGAAGAAGAGAGCAGCATCGAACAAGAGGAGGAGCACAGCACATCGGGCCGAGCCCGATGCCGGTTGTTGCAGAGCGGGGCGGGCGGCGCCCGTCCCGGTTCATTGGCAATCCGGTGCGCCAGCCGCGCATCGTTTTTCGTTGATCGACACCATGACACCGAATCAACCGTTTCTCGCGTCCCAGCGCGATGTGCTGCTGCTGCTTTCCCGGATCCTGCTCGTGATCCTGTTCGTGATGTCCGGCTGGAAGAAGATCGTCGACTTTCCCGGTACCATCGCGTTCATGGGTTCGGAAGGCGCGCCCGCGCCGATCGTGTCCGCGGCGATCTCCGTCGCGATGGAGCTGTTCGCCGGGGTCGCGATCCTGGTCGGCTTCCAGACGCGGCCGCTCGCGCTGCTGCTTGCGCTGTATACGATCGGCACCGGCCTCATCGGCCATCATTACTGGACGATGACGGGCGGCGAGCAGATCAACAACATGATTCATTTCTACAAGAACATCGCGATCTCGGGCGGCCTGCTCGCGCTCTGCGCGGCCGGCCCCGGACGTTTTTCGATCGATCGCGGATGACCGGGCGCGCGCATGGGGCGCGCGTCGGATGGTCGAGACTCCGAGGGGGCATCATTTTGCGACTCAAACATTTCGCATGGCTGATCGCGGCCGCCACGCCGGCGGCCGCATTCGCACAAACGAGCGTGACGCTGTACGGCCGTGTCGACGGCGGCGTCGAATACCTGAACCACATCGCGACGCCGAACGGCAGCAAGTCGCGCTGGAGTGCGGAAAGCGGCGACTGGGGCACCAGCATGTTCGGGCTGAAGGGCATCGAGGATCTCGGCGGCGGGCTGTCGACGGTCTTCAACCTCGAAACCGCGTTCCAGGTAATGAACGGCCAGACGGGCGGCGGGCGCATGTGGTCGCGGCGCGCGTATGTCGGCCTGAAGAGCGACACGTGGGGCCAGCTGCAGGCCGGCCGCAACCTGTTCATCGACAGCGATGGCGTGTGGGAATTCGATCCGTTCGTGCAGCAGGCGTTTTCGTCGGCGTCGCTCGTGCGCGGCCGCAACTGGCAGCAAAGCAGCAACAACATCGAATATCACAGCCCGGTGATCGGCGGCTTCGACGTGCAGGCGCAATATGCGTTCGGCAACCAGTCGCGCGGCTTCAACTACGGCGCGGCCGACGATTTCGGCCGCTCGGACGGGATCATGATCTCGTACCATTCGCCGGTGCTCGACGTGCGGGGCATCTACGACGAACTGCGTGACAACAACGGCAAGCTCAGCAATATCTTCACCGCGTCGCGCGAGTACTTCGTCGGCGCGAACGTGAAGGTGTCGAAGTTCAAGATCCAGGGCGCGTATACGCACTACCAGGCGCCGGACAGCCCGGCCGGCGTCGCCGATCGCGCGGATCACTACTGGCTCGGCGCGACCTACACCGCGACGCCTCAATGGGCCGTGACGGGCGGCGGGTATTACGTGAAGGTCGGCGACGGCGGCGGCGATGCGTCGCACGATCCGTCGGGCCACGCGATCATGTATGTGCTCGGCACCACGTACAACCTGTCGAAGCGCACGTTCCTGTACGGCACGGTCGCGTATGCGCGCAACGGCGGGAATTCGAACTTCTCGCTGCTCGCGACGCCGCGGGATGCGACGTCGGGTACGAGCCCGCTGACGGGCGAGTCGCAGACGGGCGCGTATGTGGGGATGATGCATACGTTCTGAGCGGGGCGACTACGGACTTGCACACAACGCACGGGCCGTGACCCGTGCGTTGTCGCGTTTACGGAGCGCGATCGGTGTCGTTCAGAACACGCACGCCTCGGTCGTCGTCAGCATCGCGAACGGCCCGTCGAGCGTTGTGTTGTGATGCGCGACGATCTGCTCGGCCCGCAGCGCGGGCGTGTCCATGCAGGTGTGCGCATCGGCGACGAGCACCGCGCGAAAGCCGAGATCGGCGGCGGCGCGGCAGGTCGTATCGACGCAGTACTGCGTCTTCATGCCGGTGACGACGAGTTCGCCGATACCGGCCGCGCGCAGCCATTCGGCGAGCCGCGTGCCCGCGAAGCAGTTCGGCCGGGTCTTGTCGAACACGGTGTCGCGCGCGGGATCAATCGCAAGTTCCGGCAGCAGCGCGGCGAGCGGCGAATCGGGCGCGATCGGCGTGCCGGCGGCTCCGGTGTGACGCACGGCGAACACCGGCGCACCGCCTTCGTGCGCGAGGCCGATCAACCGGTTGATGTTCGCGAGCACACGTTCGCCGTCGTGCGGACGATCGGGACCGTGAAACAGCCCGACCTGCATGTCGACAACGAGCAGCGCGCGTTTGGGGGAAGGGGCTTCGGACATTGCGTTTCTCCTGAGTGGCCGATACGGACGGAGAAACGACAAGACCCCGTCCGGAACCGGCGGGGCCTGTGAGGAATCGGTGCGCTACGACCTTGCGCGCACTCGCCGCACGAGCCCGCCGAAGGCGGTCGTGCGCGTGGTGGTCGAATGAGTGGTCGTGGCGTGGCGCATGGAACGATCATGCCCGATGCGCGCGCACCACGTCAATCGCGTGCCGCGCATCGGCCGCCTCTCAATCGAGCGACTTCCCGGCCTTCTCATCCATGCATCGCACCGCGAGCAGCGTCAGCACGCCGCACCCGATCGCATACCACGCAGGCGCGTTCGGATTGCCGGTCGCCGCGATCAGCCAGGTAACGAAGAACTGTGCGAAGCCGCCGAAGATCGCGACGCCGACGCTGTACACGAGCGCGCCGCCGGTCGCACGCACCGCACGCGGGAACAGTTCGCCGAGCATCGCGCCGGTCGCGCCGATGTTGATCGCATGCACGATCGACAGCGCGGCGATGATCGACAGCAGCGACGCGGCGCCCGGCCAGCGGTTCAGCGCGATGAACGCCGGGTAGATCGCGGCCATCAGCACGATGCGCGTCCACCAGACGATCCGGTTGCGCCCGTAGACGTCGGACAGGTGGCCGCCGATCGGCGTCACGAGCATCAGGATCGCGCCGGCGACGCAGCCGGCCGTCATCGACAGCCAGGTCGGCAGGTGCAGCACCTGCACGCCGTAGATCGCCATGTAGAACACGATGATGTAGTGGATCGACGTGCCGCCGATCGTCACGCCGAGGCCCGCGAACACGGCCTTGCCGTGATGGCGCAGCACGTCGGCGAGCGGCAGCGACGCGGCCGGTTCGTCGTGCGCGGCAGTGGGGGCGGCAGCCGGTACCTCCTCGACGGTCTTGCGCAGCCAATAGCCGATCGGCACGAACAGCGTGCCGATGATGAACGGCACGCGCCAGCCCCAGCTTTCGAGCTGTGCGGCATTCAGCGTCGACGTCAGCGCGACGCCGGTGAGCGCGCCCGCGAGCGCGGCGAGCCCCTGGCTCGCGAACTGGAACGATGCGTAGAAGCCGCGACGATGCTGCGGCGCCTGTTCGAGCAGCAGTGTCGTCGACGCGCCGACTTCGCCGCCCGATGCGAACCCCTGCAGCAGGCGCGCGAGCACCAGCAGCAGCGGCGCGGCGAGACCGATCTGCGCGAAGGTCGGCGCGACCGCGATCGCCGCGGTGCCGAGCGCCATCAGCAGCAGCGTGAGGATCATCGCTTTCTTGCGGCCGGCGCGGTCGGCGTACATGCCGATCACGAGCCCGCCGAGCGGACGCGTGACGAAGCCGACGCCGAAGCTCGCGACCGCGAGCATCAATTGCCCGAACGACGAATGCACGGGAAAGAACAGCTTGCCGATCAGGATGGCGAAGAAGCTGTAGACCGTGAAGTCATAGAACTCGAGCGCGTTGCCGACGGCGGCGGCCGCGATCAGCCGGCGTTTCTTCGCGGCGGCGCGGGCATCGGCCGGCGTGCCGGCGAATGAAAGGGCAGACGTTTCCATGGGGTTCCCCCGGTAAGCGCGAAACTGCGTGGTGAAGGGCCGTCAGGCCGCGAGCCAGGCTTCGGCGATGCGAACCCAGTAGCTCGCGCCGATCGCGAGAATGTCGTCGTTGAAGTCGTAGCCGGGGTTGTGCACCATGCAACCGCCCTTGCTGCCGATCCCGTTGCCGATGAACGCGTAGCAGCCGGGGCGCGCCTCGAGCATGAACGCGAAATCCTCGCTGCCCATCAGCGGCGCGGCGTCGGTTTCGACCCGCTCGGCGCCGAGCATCCGGCGCGCGATGTCGGCCGCGAACGCGGTCGGCTCCGCGTGATTGACGAGCACCGGGTAGCCGTAGTCGTAGTCGACTTCCGCGGTGATGCCGAAGCTTTCCGCCTGGCCTTTCACGAGCGCTTCGATGCGGCGCGCGAGCAGCGCGCGCACGTCGGCGTTCAGCGCGCGCACCGACAGCTTCATCACGACGGTTTCGGGAATGATGTTGAACGTCTCGCCGGCCTGCACGCTGCCGACCGTGATCACGGCCGCATGCTGCGCGTCGACCTCGCGCGCGACGATCGTCTGCAGCGCGACCATGATGCTGCCCGCGGCCGACATCGGATCGCGCGCGAAATGCGGCATCGCGCCGTGGCCGCCGACGCCGCGCAGCGTGATCGTCACGCGGTCGGCCGACGCCATCGCGGCGCCGGTGCGGAAGGCCATGTCGCCGGCCGCGCGGCCCGGCATGTTGTGGATCGCGAAGATCGCGTCGCACGGGAAGCGGTCGAACAGGCCGTCGTCCATCATCGCCTTCGCGCCGCCGAAGTTTTCCTCGGCCGGCTGGAAGATCAGGTTCAGCGTGCCGGAGAACTGGCGCGTCGCCGCGAGGTGGCGCGCCGCGCACAACAGCATCGCGGTGTGGCCGTCGTGGCCGCAAGCGTGCATCTTGTTCGCATGGCGGCTCGCGTACGGCAGGCCCGTGGCTTCCGCGAGCGGCAGCGCGTCCATGTCGGCGCGCAGGCCGACCGTGCGCGCGCCTTGTCCTTCGCGCAGCACGCCGACGACGCCCGTTTTGCCGATGCCGCGATGCACTTCGTAACCCCAGCCGGTGAGCAGCTCGGCGACGAGATCGCTCGTGAGCGTCTCTTCGAACGCGAGTTCGGGATGAGCGTGGATGCGGCGGCGCACCTCGACCAGCTCGGGGGCGATCGCGGCGATGCCGGGGATGACGGGGTTCACGGCTTGCAACATGGTGTCTCCTGTGGGGCCGGTGGGGCGTTTGACGCGCATATGACGTGCAAGCATATAAATTTCTTTTGCGCACCAGAAGCTGCTAAATTGCTTTGGTGCTCACCACCGGTTGCCGCTCGGGAATACCCTGAACCGGCACGCACGGCCACGCACCGGGTTTCCACGGATCACGCATCGCCGCCATGAAATACCATCAGTTGAAAGCGTTCGTCACCGTCGCGGAAGAGGGGAGCATCCGCGCGGCCGCGCGGCGCCTGAACGTGTCTCCGGCGGCGCTGACGAAGGCGGTCAAGGAATTGGAGATCGCGCTCGGCGTGTCGCTCGTCGTGCGCACCGCGCGCGGCGTGCAACTCACCGCATTCGGCCAGCAATTGCAGGTGCGCGCGCGGCTGATCGTCGCCGAAATGCAGCGCGCTCGCGACGACATCGAGCAGGCGCAGGGGGCGACGACGGGCTCCGTCGCGGCGGCGATCACGCCGGCCGCCGCGGTGACGATCCTGCCTGATGCGTTTCGCGCGTTCCGGCGCCGCTTTCCGGTGGCGCGCGTCAACCTGATCGAAGGGTTTCCGGGCGTGGCGTTGCCGCGCCTGCACGACGGCTCGCTCGATTTTGCGGTGGCTGTCGTCGTGCCCGAATTGCTGGCGGCCGAGTTCGATCATGCGGAGCTTTATGCGAGCCGTTCGCTGATCGTCGCGCGCAACGAGCATCCGCTTGCGTCGGCCACGTCGCTCGCCGATCTCGTCGAGGCCGACTGGCTGATGAATCCGTCGCCGGAAAGCTCGACGCAGGCGCTGTTCAATTCGTTCGTCGCGCATGGGTTGCCGGTGCCGGCGCGCATCGTCGAATGCCCGAGCTTCGGGCTCGCGCACAGCCTGATGACGGGTTGCGACCTGATCGCGTCGATGCCCGAGCAACTGCTTCAGGGCGAGTGGGCACGCGATCGGTTGACGGTGCTGCCGATTCGCGAGCGTTTGCCGGCCGTGTCGGTGCAGGTCGTCACGCGCCGCGACAGCCCGCTGACGCCGGCCGCGGCGATGCTGCTCGATTGCCTGCGCGATTCGGCGCGACGCAAGGGGCTGCGATGAGCCGGTATCTCGGGCAGCGACCGTCATCGCATAGTCATCCTGACGATCCGGTGCGCCGCGCTGTCGTCGTTTGAAGGGCACCACGCTTGCCCGGCGGGCGCGCAGTTCCGGCGCATGCCGCGCGAGCCGGTATCATAGCGGCCGGCCCGCCGCTCCGGCCGGCTTCCAACAACATCGCCATCCGGCATCCAGCAAGCAGAGGCATCACATGACCAGTGCAACCCAATTCGACAACGTATCGGTCGTCAAGCGCGCGAACGTCTATTTCGACGGCAAGTGCGTGTCGCATACCGTGCTCTTCCCGGACGGCACGCGCAAGACGCTCGGCGTGATCCTGCCGTGCGCGCTCAACTTCGGCACGGACGCGCCCGAATTGATGGAAGTGCAGGCCGGCAAGTGCCGCGTGAAGCTCGACGGCAGCAGCGAATGGCAGACCTACGGCGCCGGCGAATCGTTCTCGGTGCCGGGCAAGAGCCGCTTCGACATCGAAGTGCTCGAGACGCTCGACTACGTCTGCAGCTACCTGTAAGCGCGGGCGACACAAAAAGAAAAGCCCCGCCGAAGCGGGGCTTGTCACAAGCGGATGGCGCAAGGCCATCCGGTGCGCCTGTTCTCGTCTCGTTACAGGCAGGCGTTGATGTCGCCGGCCGACGACGCATCGCCGCCGCGGAAACCGACCCAGGTCTTCGCGTTTGCGGCGTTGGCCGGGCGCACCACGGCAGCGGCGCCATTCGGCGGTTGCTGGCCCGGTGCATAAACTGCCATCGCGAGGCCGTTCGCCAGTTCATACTGCGACGTCACCTGTTGCTGCGACTTGTCGGCCCAGGTCTTCGCGATGCACTGCGCCACCTGGTCAGCGGGTTTCTGGCTTTGTCCCACGTTCTGCAGGGCAGAATCGGCTGCATGAGCAGAAAATGCCACGGTCAATGCGATGAGCGGTAAGTATTTCACGTTCACGTTATCTCCCTCGAGTCGTGATTGATTGAGTGGGATGCGCAGCAGTACTGCGTACTAATGAGATCGCAGCGGACAAGCACGGTTCCGGCTATTCCGAAACAAGTTGTTAACGCGCTTGCCAAACGGCAGCTACGGTGCTCTGCACTCTGCTGCGGCGCGGCATGCATCGTGTGCGGCCCGTCGATGGACGGGCGATGCTGCAACGACGTCATGCGTTGCCCGGTCGGCGCGCTGCCCAGTCGTGTGGTGACGTGACGGTCGCGGCGAGCGGCATGTGTCTGCATGCCGTGCCGCGACTCTTTATCTGATCGCGAAGTGGAATGGCTGATTATGGTGGCCCCGTCGCATGGGTACCATGATGACAAACTTTCGTCGGTTGGATTGTTAACCAACTTTAAACGCGGGAAGCAAGCGCTTTCCAATGGAACAGGAGCCTGGGCGAGGGCGCGTTGCACGCCCTCGCATGCTGGACGCGTCAGCCGGCCTTGCGCGTGCCGATGTCGCGCAGGTTGGCCGGGACGATCGGACGGAAGCGCTCGCGCTTCTGTTCGTCGTCGAAGTGCTGGAGCGCGGGCTTGATCAGGTCGCTGCGCGACACGATGCCCGTGATGCGCAGCGATTGCTCGTCGTCTACGACCGGCAGGCGTTCGAAGCCGAGCATCGCGAGGCGCGATGCGACGACGCGGCACGTTTCGTGCGCAAGCGCGACGGCGGGCACGCGGTTGGCGAACGCGGCCGAGATCGGCGTGTCGACCGCGGCGTGTGCGCGCTGCGCGTCGAGCGTCGCGCGATCGACGAGGCCGAGCAGGCGGCCGTTCTGCACGACCGGGTACGCGCGATGCGTCTGCTTCGCACCGAAGTACTGCGTGTCGACCGCATCGAGCGTCGCCGCGCCGTCGATCGCGACGAGCCGGTCGGCGGACGTCATCACTTCGCCGATATCATGCCGCTCGAGCGGATCGACGCCGTATTCGCGGTAGATGTGATAGCCGCGGCGCGCGATCTTTTCCGTCATGATCGAGCGCTTCATCACGACGGTCGCGAAGCCGTGCGCGACGAGCGTCGCCGCGAGCAGCGGCAGCAGCGCGTTGGCGTCGTGCGTGAGGCCGAACGCGAACACGATCGCGGTCAGCGGTGCGCCCAGCGTCGCACCGAGTGTCGCAGCCATGCACACGAGCGGCCACAGTGCCGGGTCGCCGCCCGGCAGCACCGGCGACAGCACGGTGCCGAGGCCGGCGCCGAGCATCAGCAGCGGGGCGAGCACACCGCCCGACGTACCCGAGCCGAGTGCGATCACCCACATCACGGCCTTCACGATCAGCAGCGCGATCGCGATCTTCAGCGCGATGTGCTGGTGCAGCAGGTCGCCGATCACGTCGTAGCCGACGCCGAGCGCGCGCGGTTCGAGCCAGCCGCCGATGCCGATCACGATCGCGCCGAGCGCGGGCCACCACATCCAGTGCACGGGCAGCTTCGCGAAGGTGTCCTCGACGCGGTACAGCGCGGCCGACAGGCCGCAGGCGAGCATGCCCGACAGCAGGCCCGCGACGATGCACGACAGCAGCGCGACCGGCGTCGGCGCGGCCGTGGCGAGCGGAAACAGTGGATCGACGCCGAAGAACAGCGCGCGTGCGAAACCGGCCACCGCGCACGCGAGCGCAACCGGCAGGAAACTGCGCGGACGCCATTCGAACAGCAGCAGCTCGACCGCGAGCAGCACGGCGGCGACCGGCGTGCCGAACACGGCCGTCATGCCGGCGGCCGCACCGGCGACGAGCAGCGTCTTGCGCTCGGCCGCGGTCACGTGCACGCACTGCGCGATCAGCGAGCCGAGCGCTCCGCCCGTCATGATGATCGGGCCTTCGGCGCCGAACGGGCCGCCGCTGCCGATCACGACGCCGGACGACAGCGGCTTGAGGATCGCGACCTTCGGCGACATGCGGCTCTTGCCGAACAGGATCGCCTCGATCGCTTCCGGAATGCCGTGGCCGCGAATCTTTTCCGAACCGAAGCGCGCCATCATCCCGACGATCAACCCGCCGATCACCGGCACGACGATCACCCATGCGCCGAGCGCGTTGTTCGCCGGAGAGCGGTCGGCGAACGAGAACTGCTGGAAGAAGAACAGGTTCGTGAACAGGCGGATCAGACTCAACAGCACGAACGCGGCGAGCGTGCTGAGCAGGCCGATCCCGGCGGCAAGCAACGCGATCCTGGGCAGGCGTTCGTTGGTCGAGAAATCGCGTTTGTGCGGTGCGTTCATCGGAGTGGTAAAAGCGAGGGTCAGTAATCGATCTGGGGAACCTGGAACGTGCCCTTGAGCGACTTCAGCTCGGCGCGATGCATCGCCGCGAGGCGGGCGAGCAGCGTCTCGCCGGCTTGTTCGAGATGGACCTCGACTTGCCGGCGGTCGGCTTCGCTCGTCTTGCGCTTCACGAGCCCGAGCGCTTCGCAGCGCGTCACCAGCGCGACGACGCCGTGATGCTGCGCCTGCAGTCGTTCCGCGAGCTCGCCGATGGTTGCCCATTCGCGATGCGGATAACCCTTGATGTGCAGCAGCAGCAGGTATTGCAGCGGCGTCACGCCTTCGCTTTGCGCGGCGCGTTCGGAGAAGCGCTCGAAGCGGCGCATCTGGTAGCGGAACTCGGACAGTTGCTGGAAATCGCTTTTGTTCAGTGCGCGTCTGGTATCGTTCATCGAGGGCGGGCAGTCGGTTTCGGAACCGGAGAATATATCACGGCATGATATAAATGGCCGAACTAAAGCGAAATTAATGCATTCCTCGTTGCGTCGGTGCGTTGCGCTTGCGTCAAGCAGCCTCGAGCATCTGCGTCTGCCGATAGAGGCCCGTGACGAGATCCGTCTGCGTAATGATCCCGACGAGCCGGCGCGACGCATCGACGACCGGAATATGGTGATGGCCCGAATGCGTGAACAGCGGCACGAGCACGGTGATCGGCATCGTTTCCGGCACGAACGCAACGTCGCGCGTCATCACCGACGCGACGCTCGCGGGCTGGCCGCCGAACGATTGCGGCAGCCGTGCGGACAGGCGTTGCCACAGCGGGGTTGGGCGGCACAACTGGCGCGTGAGGTCGGCGCGCGTGACGATGCCAATCAGGCGGCCCCCGCCGTCGACGACGGGCAGCGCCTTCACGCGGTGACGGTCGAGCAGCGTGAGCGCGGCCTTGACCGACGTCGACGGCGCGACCTCGATTGCGTTCTTCGTCATCAGGTCGGCGCACTTGAACTGGCCGAACGTGCGCGTATAGGCCTGCATCTCGGTTTCGCGCAGCAGCGTTTCAAGATCGTCCGGATCGACGTCGAGCCATTCGCCGCGACGCTTCAGCACCGCGTCGAGGTCGCCGCGCGTGAAGCCGCCGCGCGCCGGTGCGGCGCCGCCTGTCTGCGGTTTCGCTTCGGCGCGCGCGCCGCCATGCGGGTAGCGATGCCCGGTCAGCGCGTGATACGCGAGCGCGGCCGACAGCAGGATCGCCGATTGCAGTGCGATCGGCTCCAGCACGAAACTGAATCCGAGCGAATGGATTGCCGGGCCGCCGACCACGGCCGTGAGCGCGACGGCGCCCGACGGCGGGTGCACGCAGCGCAGCGCGAACATGCCGCCGATCGCGCATGCGATCGCGACCGCGGCGGCCGTAATCGGATCGGCGATCCATTGCGCGCACGCGACCCCGACCGTCGCCGCGACGAGATTGCCGCCGATGATCGACCACGGTTGCGCGAGCGGACTCGCCGGCACCGCGAACAGCAGCACGGCCGATGCCCCCATCGGCGCGACGAGCAGCGGCACGAGGCCCGGTACGCCGGGCAGCCACCGCATCGTGACGCCGACCGTCGCGATGCCGACGAGCGCGCCCGCGCACGAACGCAGTCGCTCGCGCCAGCCGAGCGACATCGGATGGGGAATGAAACTGTGCAGCCATTGGCGCAACGTGCGGCGCGACGAAGATGAGCCTGACGACATGGACGGGTAAGCGGTAAAAATGACAGCGCGGGTATGTGCGGCGACAAGGGTGGAATTGTATCGTGTTGTGATGTAAATTGTCGCGCTCCATCAAGCCGTTACACGCGTACGACGCATGCGCCTTGCATGAACCTTTCATCGGACGAAAGTTTGGGCTGCTGGCAATAGCGCAAATTTGTCTGCGGCGGCGTACAATTCCGGCCACTGAATCCCCGACATACCAGAACCACGTACCCGATGCCCGCTCTCCCGCCTTTCCCCCGGCACGGTGATCATCGATTCGGCATGGTTCGCGGCCGCGCTCCGTTCCCCACCTGACGCGAGCGCCGCCGACGCCTCCCCACTGACTCTCCCCAAGCCAATTCAATGGACATGCTCGAAAACATGCGCCTGTTCGTGCGCGTTGTCGAAGCCGGCAGTTTTACGGCGGTCGCGAAAGAAATCGACGCGACCACCGCGCAGGTGTCGCGCGCGGTATCGAACCTCGAAGCGCACGTACAGACGCGCCTGCTGCATCGCACGACGCGCCATCTCGGCCTTACCGAAAGCGGCGAACGTTATTTCGAGCGCGCGAAATCGATCCTCGCGGAAATCGACTACGCGAACGCGGAGGCGCGTAACGCACTGCTGCGGCCGAGCGGCAAGATGCGCATCCATGCGATGACGGGGCTCGGGCAGAGTCATGTCGTGTCGTCGATCGTCCGCTACCAGGAGGACAACCCCGACGTGTCGGTCGAGTTGACGCTCGCGCAGCGGATGCCGAATCTCGTCGAGGAAGGCTACGACGTGTCGATCGTGACGGCGTCGCAGTTGCCCGATTCGGGTTACGTCGCGCAGACCTGCGGCACGAGTTGCAGCGTGCTCGTCGCGTCGCGCGAATACCTGGCGCGGCACGGCACGCCGCAGTCGCCCGACGATTTGCCGAACCACGTGTGCCTGCGCCTCGATACGCCGGCATCGCCGGCCGGCGAATGGCGGCTCGAGCGCAACGATGGCGAGGAGACTGTCTACGCGCTGCAGCCGGCGCCGTTCCAGGTCAACGTGCCGGACGCGCTGTGCGTCGCGGTGCGCGCCGGGCGCGGGATCGCGTGCGTCGCACTGTATACGGTGCTCGACGACATCCGCGCAGGGCGGCTGATCCGCGTGCTGCCCGCGTACCGGCTGCAGACGGTGAGCGTGTACGCCGTCTACGCGACGCGCCGTTATCTCGACGCGAAGATCCGCACGTTCCTCGATCACCTGCGCACGACGCTCACGCCAGCGCTGGAGAACGACCTGCGCGAACTCGACCGTCTGACGGTCGAGCAGATGCCGGGCGGCCGCAAGCGCGCGTGACGGCGCGGCCCGCCGACCGAACCGCGTGCGCCGTGGCGACGCTCATGCGCCCGGAGGCGTGATGCGGATCCGCTCGAACCCGCCCGCGAGCCACGGCGAGCCACGTATACGCAGCGATGCCGATCAGCCCGTGCACGGCGACGAACCGCAATGCGCCGACGAGTCATGAAGGTCTCGGTCGTCGTGCGCGGCGCGGGCCGCGCATCAGGTGCAACCGAGCATGGAAATCGTATCGATATCGGTCTAACCTCGAAAGACCATCGATCGATACAAAATCTGGATGATTGAACTGCACCAGCTTCGCTGCTTCGTCGCGGTGGCCGAGGAGCTTCATTTCGGCCGCGCGGCCAGACGGCTCTTCATGACGCAACCGCCGCTCAGCCGGCAGATCCAGTTGCTCGAGCACGCGCTCGGCATCGCGCTGCTCGAACGCAGCAGCCGGCAGGTGAGCCTGACCGCGGCCGGCGAACGCTTCCTGCGCGACGCGCGGCACATCCTCGAATTCTCCGCGCGGGCCGAGCAGGCCGCGCAGCGCGTCGCGCACGGCGGGGCCGGCCGCATCACGCTCGGCTTCACGGCCGTCAGCGCGTACCGGATGATCCCGATGCTGCTGGCGCACGCCGCGCACGCGCTGCCGGACGTCGACGTCGAATTGCGCGAGATGGTGTCGACCGTGCAGATCGACGCGCTCGCGTCGCGGATGCTCGACGCGGGTTTCGTGCGCCAGCGCGCCGCGCGCCAGCCGCTCGAATACCGGCTCGTGCAGCGCGAACCGATGCTGGTCGCGGTCGCGCAAGACGCGCCGCTCGCCGCGTTCGAGCGCATCGGTCCCGACGATCTCGACCGGCAGCCGTTCATCGCGTATTCGCCGAACGAGGGGAAGTATTTCCACGACATGATCTCCGGCCTGTTCGCGAACGCAGGCAGGCTGCCGAACTACCTGCATTACGTCGGGCAGACGCATACGATCCTGGGCCTCGTGCGTGCGGGGCTCGGCGCGGCGCTCGTACCGGCGTCGGCGCGCGAGCTGCATGTGGACGGCGTGGTGTTCCGGCCGCTTGCGGGCGTCGACGTGGCGGCCGAGTTGTATCTCGCGTGGCGGGCGGACAACGACAACCCGGCGTTGCCCGTGTTCAACGCGATGGTCGAGCGGTTTCTCGCACAGGAGCAGGGCGGCGCGGCGGCATAGCACGTTCGTGCCGTGTCACAAGCTTTCAATCCGGAAGCTTGCGGTGCCGCGATGGCAAGCAATCCTGATCGAGCGCGGCCGGCTGGCGTCGTGCGAATCCTTACCGTCACGAAAGCCGCCTCGATACCAGCGTTTCAACGGCAGAACCAGGCGGTTTGCTGCACCGCGACAACCGCTTGACGCTGCATGCCGGTCGGCGCACGATACGCCAGTGCATTTGGAGCGGGACGCGCCGGCCGCGCGGTTCCTGCACCCGCGATACGCAAAAAAGAACAACGATGAGCCTTTACGCACTCGTACCGGAATCCCGGCGCCGCTTCTGTCGGCCCGCCGGAACAGCGATTCTCCCGACGCCCGTCGCGTCACGTATCCGTCATCCCGTTTCGTACCGTGCGTCGGTACACTTCCCCGTCCGCGCGCCGGCCGCGTCGATGAGCGGTGTCGCCCGCACCATCGGGCCGCAGCCTGCCGCTCCCGATCTCCGCATCCTGAACGGCGTCTATACCGGCGTCTCGTGACGCCCGCCGGCGGCTGTCCTTGTATTGCGCCGCCGGTTTCCCGATCGTCCGGCGGCACCGGAGTCCGAAGCATTTCGAGTGAGCTTGAAGAAGCAAACGCACGCAGTTCCGTTCGAGATTCAAGGAGAAGAACTCATGTCGCAGCTTTCGAATGAAGCAAACGGCAGTTCGGGGAGTGGCAAGGCAAAACTGATCAAGTGGGCGATCATCATCGCCGGCGTCGCGATTGCGGCACCGGCCGCGCTATTCGTACTGAAGGGGATGGTCGCGCTGATCACGGCGGCCGTCGTCGGCCTCGGCGCGATCTATTTCGCGCCGGTCGTCGCGATGAAGTTCGCGAACCAGAAGGTGAAGATGATCGTCGAGGAGGCGCAGTCGAATCCGATCGAGACGCTGATCAACCAGCTCGCGGAAAAGCGCCAGGCGGCTCAGAAATTCGCGGACAGCATCACCGCGTTCCGCACCGAGGTGAAGAACTTCGAGAACAAGACGGAACTGTTCGAGAAGCAGTATCCGGACGATGCGCCGCGCTTCCGGTCGCAGCTCGACACGATGAAGCAGCTGCTCGCGTTTCGCGAAGGCCGCTACAAGCAGGTGCAGGCCGAGCTGAAGAATTTTGCGACGGCGATCGACCGCGCGAAGGCGATGTGGGACATGTCGCAGGCCGCGCAGCAGATGAACAAGCTCGCGGGCCGGCAGACGGCCGACACGTTCGAGCAGATCAAGACCGACGTGGCCGTCGATTCGGTGATGCGCTCGGTCAACAAGGCGTTCTCTGAAATGGAGACGTCGCTGATGGATAACCCCGAGGTCAAGCAGGCGCAGCAGCAGGCGTTGAACGGCGGCCACGTGCCCGTTCCCGGCCCCGATGCGGCGAATCCCGCTGTGCTGCCGTCGAAACAACAATAACTTCCTGCAGGCACGCAACCATGAAAAAACTTCTCGGCGCAATCGCGTTTCTGGTGGTGCTCGTCGGCGTATGGATCGTGCATCAGGGCGGCCTGTCGACACTGATTCCCGCGCATGACGCGGCCCCGGCCTCGACGTCCGCACAGGCGGGCGACACTGGCCGGCCCGCGCAGCCGTCGCCGTCGGCCAACGTGCTGCCGGCCGGCTTCACGCCGCAAGCCAGCACGCTGAAATCGATTGCCGAAAACGGCATCGTGCGGATCTCGGTGCAGAACCCGAGCGAGCCGTTCTTCGGCGAGGACAAGGGCGCGCCGCACGGCTTCAACGTCGAATTCGCGCGGCTGCTGTTCGCGGATCCGTCGTTCTCGCACGGCGGCAAACCGGTTGCCGTCGATACGCGTCACGAGGTCGACACGTACCCGGGCGTGCCGAAGCAACTGCTCGACACGGACGCGAAGGGGAACCACGTCGTCGACGTGGCGATGGACGGGCTGACGTTCCCGGACAATACGCCGGCCGGCGTCGTCTATTCGGTGCCGTACGTCGACGATTTCGGCTACTCGCTGATCGTGCGGCAAGGGTCGGCGATCCGTTCGACCGACGATCTCGCGGGAAAGACGGTCGGCATCCTGAAGGGCGACCCGGACGTGCGCGCGTTTGCCACGCGCCAGTATCCGAACGTCCGGTTCGTCGAGGTCGACGATTCCGATCCGGCGTTCATCGCGAAGAGCATCGATGGTCATGCGGTCGACGCGTTCATCTACGACTATCCGTTCGCGGTCAGTTCGATCAAGAACACCGACCTGAAGTTCGCGGCGACCAAGCTCGACGGCTCGAACATCGCGTACAAGATCGGCGTGCGCGCCGACGACCAGGATCTGCTGATCTACCTGAACGCCGCGATCGCGAAGCTCAAGCAGTCGCCGCAGTATCTCGACCTGCTGCGCAAGTACTTCGTCAGCGACCAGGCGGTGACGACCGCGGCCGCATCGGGCGAACACACGTATGTGGTAAAGGCGGGCGACACGCTGAACCTGATCGCGGCGAGCAAGCTCGGCAGCGGCCAGCGTTATCGCGAGATCCAGCGCCGCAACAACCTCGCCAATCCGAACCTGATCCTGGCGGGCCAGCATCTCGTGATTCCGGTCCGGTAACGATGGCGTGACGTGAATGAAGGTGGGTGAAGGGACGTGAAAAAAACGCGCGGCCCGGCGGAGGCGATCCGCCGGGCCGCGCGCAGGTTGGCGTCAGTGGGTGACCGACAGGAACAGGTACGCGGCGAACAGCGACAGGTGCACGACGCCGTGCAGCACCGTCGTGCGCCCCTGGCTGAGCGTCAGCGTGCTGACCAGCAAGGTGAGCGCCAGCAGCACGGTTTCCATCGCGCCGATGCCGAGCGTGAGCGGCTGGCCGACCCAGATGAACACGGCCGCGACGGTCGGGATCGTCAACCCGATGCTCGCGAGCGCCGAGCCGAGCGCGAGGTTCATGCTGGTCTGCAGGCGGTTCGCGCGTGCGGCGGTGACGGCCGCGAGCCCTTCCGGCAGCAGCACGAGCGCGGCGATCACGATGCCGACCGCGGCTTCGGGCGCGCCGAGCTTCAGCACGGCGTGCTCGACGGCCGGCGACAGCAGCTTCGCGAGCAGCACGACCGCGACGAGGCTCGCGAACAGCAGCACCATGCTGATCGCCGCGGTGCGGTTGCTCGGCGGCGCCGCGTGCACCGTTTCGTTCGCGCTGTCGTGATCGGCGAGGAAGTAGTCGCGGTGGCGCACGGTCTGCACGAACACGAACACGCCGTACAGCACGAGCGACGACACGCCGGCGAACGCCAGCTGCGATTTCGAGAACTGCGGGCCCGGCACCGCGTTCAGGTAATTCGGCATCACGAGCGACAGCACCGACAGCGAAGCCAGCACCGCGAGCGCCTTGCTCGCGCCGCGCCCCTGGAAGTCCTGTTCGCCGTGCTTCCACGCACCGACCAGCAGGCAGATGCCGACGATGCCGTTGCAGATGATCATCACGGCCGCGAACACGGTGTCGCGCGCGAGGCCAGATTTCTCCGGGCCCGCGCCGAGCATCACCGACACGATCAGCGCGACTTCGATGACGGTCACGGCAACCGCGAGCACGAGCGTGCCGAACGGTTCGCCGACTCGGTGCGCGACGACTTCCGCATGGTGGACGGCGGCGAACACGGCGCCGGCCAGTGCGGCGGCGAACAGCGCGATGACGAGGCCTTCGGCCGGCACGGCGCGCGACAGCGCGAGTACCAGCCATGCGGCAAGCGGGGCCATGAGGGTCCAGCGCGGGAGCTGGTTGGACGAGAGCGGCATTGAGGGTTTCCTTATGCGAGTGGCGGCGCGCGACGCGCCGTCACGGGGTGACGAAGCCCGGCCGTACTATCCGCCGAACGACGATGATGAAACCGAAGGGGGGCCGCGCGTAATGGCGCTGCCTCGAGTTCGCCGCGATGAGGCGGCGAGGGGCGCGGGCGGGCTGGAGCCCGTCGCTGGGTGAAACGGTTCGATGCGGCTGGCCGCCGATGGCGGGGTGAATAATCGTGACGGCGCGCCGGCCGGACGCTCGGTTCCGACCCCGGAAGGGCACCGGACGATGGACATCGGTGGCGGCGTGACACGCGGTTTCCCCCTGAAATCCGTCGAGTTGTCGAATTTTATCAGGCGTTTGGGGGCCGCAATCTCATATTCGAACGCTTTCATTGACCTTTCGGTTTACAAAAAGTGCCCCAATTCTTCAATTTTTTGTCTTTGCGGTTTCCGTAACGGTCTATTGCACGACAAATTCGGGCTCGCCCTGACATAAATCTACCGACCGGTCGGTTTATAATCGCTCGCACTTCCACTTCATGACGGATCGCAAGCGATGGCTGTTTCCTCTGCACATTCGGTGAACTCGGGCGCGCTGGCGCCGTCGGTCATCGTCGGCGTGATCGGCGCCGGCGCGATGGGCGCGGGCATTGCACAGGTTGCGGCGGCGGCCGGCCATCCGGTGCTGCTGTACGACCTGAACGAAGCGGCCTGCGACAACGCGCTGGCCGGCATCCGCGCACAGTTCGCGCGGCTCGCGGAGAAGGGCCGGCTCGAACCGGCGCAGGCCGACGCGGCCGGCAACCGGATCCGCGCGGTGCGCGCGCTGGCCGATCTGGCGGGCGCCGCGCTGATCGTCGAGGCGGCGGCCGAACGGCTCGACGTGAAGCGCGACATTTTCGCGATGCTCGAGCGCCATGTCGACGACGCGTGCCTGCTGGCGACCAACACGTCGTCGATCTCGATCACGTCGATTGCGGCCGGGCTGCGCGTGCCGCAGCGCGTCGCCGGCCTGCATTTCTTCAACCCGGCGCCGCTGATGGCGCTCGTCGAGGTGGTCAGCGGGCTTGCCACCGCGCCCGACGTTGCGCAGGTCCTGTATGCGACCGCGGTCGCGTGGGGCAAACAACCCGTGATGGCGAAATCGACGCCGGGCTTCATCGTGAACCGCGTCGCGCGGCCGTATTACGCGGAGGCGTTGCGCGTGCTGAACGAGCAGGGCGGCGCGCCGGCATCGATCGACGCGGTGATGCGCGAGGCCGGCGGCTTCCGGATGGGGCCGTTCGAGCTGATGGACCTGATCGGCCAGGACGTGAACTTCGCGGTGACCGAATCGGTGTTCCGCGCGTATTTCAACGACCCGCGCTACACGCCGTCGCTGATCCAGCAGGAACTCGTGAACGCAGGCTTCCTCGGGCGCAAGTCGGGGCGCGGCTTCTATTCATATGCGGACGGCGCGACGCCGCCCGCGCCCGATCTCGAACCGCAGTGCGATGCGCCGGCGGATGTCACGCTGTACGCGCAGGACGGCCCGGCCGCCGCGCTGCACGCACGCTTCGCGGAACGCATCGCGCTCGCCCGGCCGGCCGGCGCGCGTCCGGACGACCTGCTCGCGACGGCCGGCCGCGCATCGATCGCGCTGACCGACGGCCGCCCGGCCACCGCGCGCGCCGCGCAAACGGGCGTGGCCGATCTCGTGCTCGTCGACCTTGCGCGCGATTACGCGCAGGCCGGGCTCGTCGCGCTGACGCGTGCGCTCCGGTGCGGCGATGCGGCCTATGCGGACGCGGTCGGCCTGTTCCAGCAGGCGGGTTTTCGCGTCGTCGGCGTGGCCGACGTGCCCGGGATGGTCGCGATGCGTACCGTCGCGATGCTCGCGAACGAGGCGGCCGACACGGTGAACCAGGGCGTGTGTTCGCCCGCCGATCTCGATCTCGCGATGGAGAAGGGCGTGAACTACCCGTGCGGCCCGCTCGCGTGGGCCGATGCGATCGGCATCGGCCGCGTGTTTCGCGTGCTGTCGAACCTCGCGGCGAGCTACGGCGAGGACCGCTATCGCGTGTCGCCGCTCATCGCCGCGCTGCATGCGGCCGGCCGCACGTTCCGGTCGTAGCCGCTGGCCCCGGTCACCCCGATTACCCCGAACACGATAACGACATCACTCCATTGGAGGAGCACCCCGATGACTCACCCGACGCATCCCGCCGCCGCCCTCGAGCCGATCGAGACCGCCAGCCGCGACGAACTGCAGGCGCTGCAGCTCGAGCGCCTCAAATGGTCGCTGCGCCACGCGTACGACAACGTCCCGCACTATCGGCGCACGTTCGATGCGGCGGGCGTGCATCCGGACGACCTGAAGACGCTCGCCGATCTCGCGAAATTCCCGTTCTCGACGAAGAACGACCTGCGCGACAACTATCCGTTCGGGCTCTTCGCGGTGCCGCGCGAGCAGGTCGTGCGCGTGCACGCGTCGAGCGGCACGACGGGCAAGCCGACCGTGGTCGGCTACACGGCGCGCGACATCGACACGTGGGCGAACGTGACCGCGCGTTCGATCCGCGCGGCCGGCGGCCGCCCGGGCGACACGCTGCACAACGCGTTCGGCTATGGCCTCTTCACGGGCGGCCTCGGGATTCACTATGGTGCGGAGCGGCTCGGCTGCATGGTCGTGCCGATGTCGGGCGGGCAGACCGAGAAGCAGGTGCAACTGATCCGCGATTTCGAGCCGAAGATCATCCTCGTCACGCCGTCGTACATGCTGAACCTGATCGACGAGATGGTGCGGCAGGGGATGGACCCGGCCGAGTCGTCGCTGAAGATCGGCATCTTCGGCGCCGAGCCGTGGACCCAGGCGTTGCGCGAGGAAGTGGAGACGCGCGTGGGCATCGACGCGCTCGACATCTACGGGCTGTCGGAAGTGATGGGCCCGGGCGTCGCGTGCGAATGCGTCGAGACGAAGGACGGCCCGGTGATCTGGGAAGACCACTTCTATCCGGAGATCATCGATCCCGTCACGGGCGAAGTGCTGCCCGACGGCAGCCACGGCGAGCTCGTGTTCACGTCGCTGACGAAGGAGGCGATGCCGGTGATCCGCTACCGCACGCGCGATCTCACCGCGCTGCTGCCGCCGACCGCGCGCGCGATGCGCCGCCTCGCGAAAATCACCGGTCGTTCCGACGACATGCTGATCGTGCGCGGCGTGAACGTGTTCCCGAGCCAGATCGAGGAGATCGTCGTCGCGCTGCCGGCGCTGTCGGGCCAGTTTCAGATCACGCTGTCGCGCGACGGTCACATGGACCGGCTCGAGCTCGCGGTCGAACTGCGCTCCGAGGCTGCGGCGTCCGTTACGGAAAGCGCTCGCGCGGCGCTCGCGCGCGAGCTGCAGCACCGGATCAAGACGATGGTCGGCGTGTCGTCCGGCGTGACGGTGATTGCGGCGGGCGGCATTCCCGCGACCGCGACCGGCAAGGCCCGGCGCGTGATCGACCGCCGCCAGGCCGCGTGATTCCGATGTTTGCCGTTCTACCCGAGGAAACCTGTTCGATGGATGGATTGAAGACCCTGGCCGTCGCGGTCGATGCGCGCGGCATTGCGACCGTGACGCTGCAGCGCGGCGACGTGCTCAACGCATTCGACGAGACGATGATTGCCGAGCTGACCGACGCATTCACGGCGCTCGGCCGGCGTGACGACGTGCGCGCGATCGTGCTGCGCTCGGACGGCCGCGCGTTCTGCGCGGGCGCCGACCTGCAATGGATGCAGCGCGCAAGCGCGAACGACGCGGCGGCGAACCTGCGCGACGCGCAGCGGTTCGCTGCGATGATGCGCGCGATCCGGCAGTGCCCGAAGCCGACGGTGGCACGCGTGCAGGGGCACGCGTTCGGCGGCGGCGTGGGCCTGTGCGCGGCCTGCGACATCGTGATCGCGAGCGACCATGCGCGCTTTTCGGTGAGCGAGGCGCGTTTCGGAATCCTGCCGGCCGTGATCGGCCCGTATCTGGTCGAGGCGGTCGGCCAGCGCCAGGCGCGCCGGCTCGCGCTGACCGCGACGCAGCTCGCCGCCGGCGAGGCCGTCGCGATCGGCCTGATCCACCAGGCCGTGCCGCTCGACGCGCTCGACGAAGCGCTGGACCGGACGCTCGCGGAACTCGCTCGCAACGGCCCGAACACGCTGATGGAAATCAAGCGCTTCTTCGACGCGATCGGCGAGTATCCGCCGTCGGACGAGCGCGCGGCGTTCACTGCGCAGACGATCTCCCGCATGCGGGCGACGCCGGAGGCGAAGGAGGGTTTCGCCGCGTTCTTCGCAAAGCGGCCGCCGGCGTGGGAAGCGGGCGCCGAGTAAGGAAAAACCGCGACGATCGTCGGCTAAGCGCGCCCGGCCGCATTTTGCGTCTCGGGCGCGGGCGCTTGCTCTACAATGCGTGACCCCCGGCACGCTGCCGGCCCAGCCCCGACCGATTCTTCGCCCGATGATCGTCAACCGCCTTATCTCCGAGATCCTGTTCGGCTTCACCGGCCTGATCGGCATCATCAATCCGATCGGCATCGCATTCCTGTTTCTCGAACGGACCGAGGCGCTCACCGAGCACGAGCGCGACCTGCTCGCGAGGAAGGTCGCGTTCAACGCGTTCGTCGTGCTGATGGTCGCGTTCTTCGCCGGCACGCCCGTGCTGCATTTCTTCGGCATCTCGATGGAAGCGTTGCGGATCGGCGGCGGTTTCGCGGTCGCCGTGGCCGGCTGGCAGATGCTGAACGAACCCGACGGGCCGGGCGGCGGCGACACGCCGGTCAAGCCGATCGACGCGAACGCGATCATGACGCGCGCGTTCTTTCCGTTGACGGTGCCGCTGACGGTCGGCCCCGGCTCGATCGCGACCGCGATCGCGCTGAATGCGAACCGCACGCACAAGCTGTCGGAGTTCATGCTGTCGAGCATCGTGTCGATCGCCGTCTCCATGCTGGTCGCGGTCGTGATCTGGCAGGTCTACAGCCGCTCCGCGCTGCTCGCGCGCTACCTCGGCAGCGAAGGGACCAAGGTCGCGAAGCGCGTGTCGGCGTTCCTGCTGCTGTGCATCGGCGTGCAGATCATGCTGACCGGCTTCTCCGCGTTCCTGCAGCCGATCGCCGACCAGGCCAAGTAACCGGCCCGTCCTTTCCCGCGTTGAGACCGGGCGCCCGAGGCGCTCGGCGTGCCCGGCGTGTGCGTCATACGCGTTTGCGCGGTGCGGGATAACATGCGACGTCTGGCGGATGCGCGGCGCACCGTTCGCGCCCTGCGCGTCGAACGGCGGCGCGCATCCGGCCGCAAGCTCAACTTCAATGACGAGGCGTGCGATGGAATACGTGAAATTCGGGTCGACCGGGCTGGAAGTATCGAAACTGGTGCTGGGCTGCATGACGTTCGGCGAGCCGTCGCGCGGCACGCACCCGTGGACGCTGCCGGAAGCGGAGAGCCGCCCGATCATCCAGCGGGCGGTCGAAGCCGGCATCAATTTCTTCGATACCGCGAACATGTATTCGGACGGCACGTCGGAGGAGATCGTCGGCCGCGCGCTGCGCGATTTCACGAAGCGCGACGACATCGTGATCGCGACCAAGGTGTTCTACCGGATGCGGCCGGGGCCGAACGGCGCGGGCCTGTCGCGCAAGGCGATCATGACCGACATCGACCAGAGCCTGAAGCGGCTCGGCACCGATTATGTCGACCTGTACCAGATTCACCGCTGGGATTACGGCACGCCGATCGAGGAGACGCTCGAGGCGCTGCACGACGTCGTGAAGGCCGGCAAGGCGCGCTATATCGGTGCGTCGTCGATGTTCGCATGGCAGTTCGCGAAGGCGCTGTACACGTCGAAGCAGAACGGCTGGACCCGCTTCGTCAGCATGCAGAACCACCTGAACCTGCTGTATCGCGAGGAAGAGCGGGAAATGCTGCCGCTGTGCGAAGCCGAGGGCATCGCGGTGATTCCGTGGAGCCCGCTCGCACGCGGCCGGCTGACGCGCAACTGGGACGAATCGTCGGACCGGCAGCAGAAGGACGACGTCGGCCAGCGGCTGTACGACGCGACGGCCGATGCGGACAAGGCGGTCGTCGACGCCGTCGCGGCGATCGCCGCCGCGCGCAACGTGCCGCGCGCGCAGGTCGCGCTCGCATGGGTCGCGCAAAAGCGCGGCGTCACCGCGCCGATCGTCGGCATCTCGAAGCCGCAGCAACTGGACGATGCGCTCGGCGCGCTCGCGTTGAAACTGACCGACGACGAAATCGCCACGCTCGAAGGCCCGTACGTTCCGCACGCGGTTGCCGGGTTCAACTGAAACTGAGCGCGGTATCTCGCCGGGCGGTGCCGCGAGCCGGGGTCAGCGGGCGGCGCCGAGCATCGGGTAGGTGAACAGCCCGAAGTGGACGACGTTCAGCCCCGCATGCGCGAGCGCGGAGGCGAGCAGTCCGCCGCGCCGCCACGCGAGGCCGTAGCCGATGCCGGCCACCGTGCCGAGCACGATCCATTGCCAGCCGCCGGCCGCGTGCGCGGCGCCGAACAGCACCGCGCCGATCGCGAGCGCGGCCCACGGGCCCCATGTGAATGCGTGGAGCGCGCGCGTCAGCCCGCCTTGCACGTAGCCGCGGAACAGCGCTTCCTCGGCGAGCGTCACGAGCAGCAGGTTGTTCACGAGCCACAGCCAGCCCGACGCCGGCCATTTGGGTGCCCAGCCGACCATCCCGAACGCGAGCGCGCCGGCCAGGCACGCAGCGGCCGTCGCGACAGCCGCCACCGCGCCCGTGCGCAGCGCGCGCGACAGCGAGACGTCGGGTGCGACCCACGGCAGCACCCACAGCAGCCACAGGCCGATCAGCGGCTTGTCGAGATTCAGGTACATCGTGAACGGCACGGCGTCCGGCGTGAAGCGCGTCGGGGCGATCACGAGCGGATTGTGGAAACCGGGGACCAAGTGCAGGCTCAGCGCGATCGCGAGCGCGGCAAACACCGCGTGCGCGGCGATCCGCACCGCGAGCGGGCGTGCGGGCGACACGCCCCATGCGGCCGCGGCCAGCAGCGCGAGCGGTGCCAGCGCGACCGGCTCGAGCTTGCCGAACGCCAGCGCGCCGGCATAGCCGAGCGCGGCCAGGATGAGGCTCAGGCCGTGCTGCGGGCGATGCCACACGAGTGCGGCGGCCGCGAACAGGGCGAGCCAGATCGTGGCGCACGGAAGGAGCGAAAGGGACATGACAGGAAACGCATAGGTCGGACAAGACGCCGCGCATCATACAGCAGGCGCGGCGACATGCCGCCGGGCCGGCGCCGGCCGGTCGGCCGTCAGCGGCCGGCGACCTCGGTGACGCCGTCGCGGGTCGGGATGTCGACGCTGTTGCGTACGCGCATCCGCCGCCGGTACCAGAACGTCCACATCAGCAGACAGCCGAACACGGTGTAGCCCATGATCGGCGACACGACCAGCACGCGCTCGACGGGCCAGGTCACGACCATCCAGCAGCGCAGCAGCATCTCCAGCGTCATGAAGGCGCCCCACACGAAGGTCATCCGGCGGAGCATCTGCCGCAGCCCCGGCTGTGCGGCCCAGACCGATTCGAAGTGCGCGGCGCCGCCGGCCATTTCCCGCGCCACGGTGGCGCGGGCGAGATAGAAGATCAGCGGACGTTCGCGGAACAGGGACAGCAGGAACACGATGCCGATCGTGCCCGACGCGAGCGATTCGCGCATCAGCAGCGTGCGCGGGCTGCCGCCGAACGCCATTCCGGCGATCGACAGCGCGATGCCGAGCAGCACGACGGCCGCCACCGCATCGACGCGGCGCGAGCGGACGAATTCGACGATCGACCAGATGATCGGCGGAACCGCCGACGCGTACAGTGCGCCGGTTTCGCCGAAATACGGATGCGCGACCCGGTACGCGACCCAGGGCAGCAGCAGGTTGACGAAGAGTTCGAGAATCAGGCCGGCTCGCGGTTTCACGGTACGCAATTCCACGCAGGTTGGGGCGAACGCGCGACGGGCGTGGTTGCCCTGAAAAGGGTTCGGTCCAGTATATCGAAGAATCGCGCCGGGCTGCGGAGGATCGCGTCGCGCCACGTACCGGGGCGCTTGTTCGGCGGGGGCGCATTGCGGCTGATGGTTCGGATTGCGAATGCTTTTAATCTTCGTGTCCGAACGAAAAGCAGCACGAGGTCCGCTTCGGATTACGACGGCAGGGAACAGGGCGCTGGAGGGGAATCGTCGGCAATCGGATGCGTCGCCCGGGCGCGTGGCGATGCTTGCGGGTGGAACAACAGCACGCGTGCCGCGGCACGAATCGTTGCCGCGGCCGCGGCCGCGTGCGCCGTCAGGCGACGTCGGGCTGGACGATGATTTTCACGTTCCGGTCCTTGTGGTTGACCAGTTCCTCGAAGCCGTGCGCGACGATGTCGCCGAGCGCGATGCGTCCGGTGATGAGCGGCTGCACGTCGATGCGGCCGTCGGCGATGAAGCGGATCACGTCCGCGAATTCGCCGTTGTACGCGAGCGAGCCGATCACTTCCTTCTCGGTCGACACGATGTCGAAGAAGTTGAACGACGTCGGTTCCTCGAAGATGCCGACCATCACCGACTTGCCGGCCTTGCGGATCACGTCGATCGCCAGCTTCGCGGTGGCCGTGTGCCCGATGCACTCGAACGACACGTCGGCGCCGTAGCCGCCCGTCAGCGCCTTGACTTCCGCGATCGCGTCGGACGTCTTCGGATCGATGACGACGCTCGCGCCGACCTCCAGCGCCTTCTGCTTGCGCGCGGCCGACATTTCGAGCGCGATCACGCGGCCGGCGCCCGCGGCCTTCGCACACATGATCGTGCACAGGCCGATCGTGCCCGCGCCGACCACGACGACGGTCTGCCCGACGATGCTGCCGGCCTTCTTCACCGCGTGCAGCCCGACCGCGAGCGGTTCGATCAGCGCGCCGGCTTCGGTCGGGAAGTTGTCGGGCAGCTTGTACAGCAGTTCGGCCGGCACGTTCACGTATTCGGCGAACGCGCCGTTGTTCATCAGCCCGGTAAACGCAAGGTTTTCGCAGATGTTGTACAGCCCGTGCCTGCAATACCAGCATGTGCCGCAATGCTGGCACGCGTCGGCCGTCACGCGGTCGCCGACCGCGAAGCCCGTCACGCCCGCGCCGAGTTCGGCGATCTCGCCGCTGAACTCGTGGCCGAGGATGCACTGGCCCTTCAGCCCCGTCAGCGGATGCGGCGCATCGACCGGGATGAACACGGGGCCCGCGACGTATTCGTGCAGGTCGGAGCCGCAGATGCCGCACCAGTGCACACGAATCGTGACCCAGCCTGCAGGCGGGCGCTCCGGAACGGGAACCTCTTCGACGCGGATGTCGTGGCGGCCGCGCCAGACGGCGGCTTTCATGCTGCGGGCGGTAGTCGGTGCCGGTGTACTCACGTTGCTGTCTCCGTCAGGTTGTCGTCGGGCGTGAGGCGTCGCTGCCGGTGCGCCCGTCGCGCGATTGCGCGATCGAACGGTATGCAGGAACGGGGCCAGCGTGAATCGGGTGGTGCGGGGTGGTCGGACGGGGGCGGAAGTGTGCGACGCACCATTGCGCGACACGTTCGCTGGAAGCGATATGACGAGAATCGTGCGTGAAGTTTGCTGCGATTGCGCAGTCGCGGGCCGGGTGAGACGCCGGGACGTTCGTCTCAGCGAAATGAGACGAATCGCGAGACGAACGGGGATGGCTCGCGTGGGGCGAAGCGCGCTCAGGCGACGACTTCGTCCACCGCGACCGGTGCGAGCGGCGTGAATCCGGCGGCGCGGTACAGCGGCTGACCGGCCTCGGTCGACACGAGCCATACACGCTGCGCACCACGCTGCCGCGCATGCGCGACGATCGCGGCGAGCAGTTGCGTCGCGAGGCCACGGCGCCGGTATGCGTCCGCCGTCGCGACCCGGTCGACGACGATATCGCGCGCCGACGCGAAGCCGTAGCGCGCGGTGGCCGCGATTTGCCCGTCCAACCGGTGCGCGAACAGGAACGCGGCCGGATTCCGCTGGAACGGCGGGAATGACGCGCTCGCATTGAACGCCGCGATGTCGTCCGGCGTGTGACAGGCGAGTGCTTCCGCGAGTGCGTCGTCGCTGGACAGCGCGCCGATATCGGCGGCCATGAAATGCTCGTCCGACAGCCGGCGCGTCCTGCCTTGCAGCGCAAGCGGCAACGGCGCGGCGCCATAGCGCGTGATCCATGCGCCGACGGCGAACGGGCCGTCGCTGCGCGCGGGCGCACCCTCGATCATGAAATGCTCGAAAGGCCGGCCCATGCCGGCGTCGAACCGCACGACCTGGCCGTCCGGGCTGTCGTGCAGCGGCGCGTCGCGGCGGTTGCGCGCGGCGCAGTACCCGGCGATGAAGGTGCGCACGGCGGCCTTGCGGTGGGGGAAGGTCGACCAGACCAAGTCGAGCGGAAGCGTGGCGTCGGGAGCGGGCGAGGCGGTCTGCATGCGTATGTGCGCATCATTGTCGGGCGAAGCCGACAGCTTAGATCAGGATGCCGTCGCTGTCGCGCCGGCCCATTACAGCGATCGGCGAAACGCATCGTTGCGCAACTTTCCCTTTACTTGAAGTTAACTTCAATTTGTATCATGTGCGCCAGTCCGATCGCGGTCGCGCGGGACATCCCGTTGCGCGCGGCGGCCCCAACGGAGGTGGAGATGACCGAATCGCCTGTCGCGGCCAACGCCGCCACGCTGCCTGCGCGCAGTTACCGGGCCGCCGTCGCGAACGTCGTGCTGGCGAGCATCGTATCGGCGTTGCACGTCGGCAAGGCGACGATCGCATTGCCGTCGCTCCAGCACGAGTTCGGCGGCTCGCTCGCGTCGCTGAGCGGGATCATGTCGGTGTTTCCGTTCGTCGGCGTGTTCAGCGGGATCGCGGCCGGCCTGCTGGTGCGCCGCTGGGGCGACCGGCTGCTGCTGATGGCGGGCCTCGTCATCCTCGGCGCGTCGAGTGTAGCCGGCGCGTGGGCGGGCAGCTTCGCGTTGCTGCTGACGACGCGCTTCGCCGAGGGGCTCGGTTTCGTGATCGTGGTCGTGGCCGCGCCGGCCGTGCTGAACCGCGTGACGCCGCCCGGGCGTCGCAACGTCGTGTTCGGCCTCTGGAGCACCTTCATGCCGGCCGGCATGGCGCTGTCGATGCTCGTCGGGCCGTTGCTCGGGGGTTGGCGCAACGGTTGGCTCGCGGCCGCGGCACTGACGCTCGTCGCGGCCGTCGCGGTGCCCGTCACGACGTCCGCCGACTCGCCGTCGCGGCAGGCCGCTTCGACGCGCATCGGGCCGGCGCTGCGCGCCGTGCTCGCGTCGCGCTCGACGACGCTGCTCGCGCTGGGCTTCGCGACCTACAACGTGCAGTTCTTCGCGGTGATGACGTTCCTGCCGGTCTTCCTGATGCAACGCCTCGGCGTCGCGGTCGGCGCGGCGGGGCTGATCAGCGCGGCGATCGTCGCTTCGTGCGTGATCGGCAACCTGACGGCCGGTTGGCTGCTGTCGCGCGGCGCGCGGCCGGGGATCGTGATGGCCGCGACATCGGTCGCGATCGGCGCGGCCGGCGCCGGGCTCTTCAGCGCGGCGACACCCGCGCCGTTTGCGGTCGCACTGGGTTTCGTTTTCTCGGCAATGGCCGGGATGCTGCCCGCGACGATCCTCGCATGCGCGCCGGGCTCCGCGCCGTCGCCGTCGCTCGCGCCGCTCGGCATCGGCTGGGTCGTGCAGGGCAACTATCTCGGACAGGTGATCGGGCCGCTGGCGATCGGTGCGATCGTCGGCGCGTTCGGCTGGTCGGGCGGTATCGCGCTGATGCTCGCGGCCGCCGTCGCCGGCGCGGCGATCGGCCTGTCGCTGCTGCGCGAACCGATGGGCCGGCGCTGAGCGCGGCGCCGGTGCCGTTCAACCTGCACGTCAACCCGTCAAGCATGCCGAACACCATGGAAAGCCGGATTTGCGAAGAAGACCTGTCGAGCGAAGCGCCGTCATCTGGCGAACACGATGCGATGCCACCGCACGGCGGCGGCGTCGCGCATCCGCTCGTGACGATCGGCCGCGCACCGGTTCCGGAGCAAGCGTCGGCCGCGGTGTCGCCGTTGCGCCCGCAACTGTTCGTCACGGTGCTGGAGGCCCGCGACGGCGGGTTGCTGATTCGCTGGGTCGAGAGCGGCCGTTGCCATTACGGCGAGCAGCGCTGGCGCCTGCGCGTCGCATTGCAGCCGGGCCGCTGTGCGATCTCGGGGCGGCCGATCGAGCCCGGCGAGCCGGTGTTCCGGCCGGTGCGGCGGCCCGTGCCCGCGAACGGCGACGAGATGATCTGCCCGGCGTCGGTGCCGTGCGCGGCCGGCGCGGCGCGCGCGGACGTTGCGCCCGAGGACGACGCTTCAAGGGATCCGGCCGACGTTCTCGACTGAACGCCGGCCGGCCGCTGAGCCGCGTTACTTCTTCAGATCGTGCCGGTACTGGATGAACCCGGCATTGTTCGCGAGCCTGTGGTACAGCGCGCGCGCGGTCGTGTTGGTTTCATGCGTGAGCCAGTACACGCGGCTCGCGCCGGCTTCGCGGGCGCGTTCGTACACGGCCTCGATCAGCGCGCCGCCCGCGCCTTGCCCGCGTGCGTCGGGCGCCGTGTACAGGTCCTGCAGGTAGCAGTACGGCCCTTCGGTCCAGCACGAGCGGTGGTAGATCGAATGCACGATCCCGACCAGCGCACCCGATGCGTCGAATGCGCCGAGCACGAACATCGGCTCGGCGGGATCCATCAGGCGCGCCCACGTCGTCGCGAACACGGCATCGCTCAGCGCGGTGTCGTAGAACTTCTGATAACCCTGCCACAGCGGGCGCCACGCAGCTTCGTCGGCGGCGACGAGCGGACGCACCGTGACGCGCGTCGCGTCGTTCGCGCGGGCGGCTGCGTCGCGCGCGTTCGCCTGCGCGTGGCGGATCGCGGTGAGCGACTGGCGTTGCTCGCCGTGTGCATCGAAGTTCTCCGGCGCGAGCCACGCGTCGAACGCGGCGCGCACGGCCGGCCATTCGCCGTCGACGATCGAATACCACGCGGTGTCGCGACTGCGGCCCTTGTAGACGATCGCCTGCCGGAACGTGCCTTCGTAGCGGAAGCCGAGCCGCGCGGCCGCCTTGCGCGACGGCGCGTTCAGGTCGTCGCACTTCCATTCGTAGCGCCGGTAGCCGAGCGTGTCGAACGCGTACTTCATCAGCAGGTACTGCGCTTCGGTCGACACGGGCGTGCGCTTGAGCCGCGGCGAGAACGTGACGGAGCCGACCTCGATCACGCCGTTGGCCGGATCGATGCGCATCAGCGCGAGCGTGCCGACCGCGCGGCCCGTGGCAACGTCGATCACCGTGTAGTGCAGCGGATCGGCGCTCGCCTGCGCGCCGCGCGCGTAGTCGCGGTAGCCCGACTCGTCGGTGTACGGCCCGTGCGCGAGATAGGTCCAGTCGCTGCCGTCGGGCGCCTGCGCATAGGCGGCGTACAGATCGGCCGCGTGGCGCTCGGCGTCGAGCGGTTCGAGCCGGCAGTAGCGGCCCTCGAGCGCGATGCGCTCGGGGCGCGGGCGCGCGGACCAGTCGGGAACGGGGTGGCCGATGGGTTGCTGGAAGGCGTTGGTGAGCGTGGACAAGGTCGATCTCGCTTCGGTTGGCGGCCGGCGACATGCCGGCATGCAGACGATCGTAGTCGCGGCGAGGTACCATGAAAAGCGCCACAGGCCGGCAAATTTATGGTGCCACGGTCCGTGCGCCACGTTCCGACACTTTCACGCTGCGATGTTCCGATGACGACTGCCTTTCCTTCCGGCGACTCTCCGTTGCTGCCGCTCGACGCGCCGCTGGCGCGCACGCCGGGCGCGCCCTCGCTGCAGCGCCAGTTGCTGCGCCGCGTGCGCGACGCGATTCTCGGCGGCGCGATGCCCGCCGGCACGCGGCTGCCCGGCACGCGCGCGCTGGCCGACACGCTCGGCGTGTCGCGCAACACGACGGCCGCCGTCTACGAGCAGCTCGTCGCCGAAGGCTTCCTGCAGTCCGACCGCCGCGGCACGCGCGTCGTCGGGCTGTCGCGGCCGGCGCCGCCGCACCGGCGTGCCGCGCCACCGGCCGTCGCGCAGCGGCTCGGCCGGATTCGCCCGAGCCTCGTCGGCAGCGGCGAATCGGAGGGCTTCCGGCCGGGCGTTCCCGCGCTGTCGCATTTCCCGGTGGATGCGTGGCGGCACGCGATCGACCGAGCGCTGCGCCGTGCCGCCCGCGACCTGCTCGCCTATGGCGATCCGCTCGGCGAACCCGCGCTGCGCGAATCGATCGCGCGGCACCTGGCCGTGACGCGCGGCGTGCGCTGCGATCCCGAGCAGATCGTGATCACCGAAGGCGCGCAGGGCGCGATTGCGCTGTGCGCGCAGTTGCTGACGAACCCGGGCGAGACGGTGTGGGTCGAGGAGCCCGGCTATCGCGGCGCGCGCACCGCGATGCAGGCGGCCGACCTCGACGTCGTGCCGATGCCGGTCGACGCGGAAGGGCTGCGCGCGGACGAGGACGACTGGCGCGAGCGGACGCCGCGTCTCGTCTATACGACGCCGTCGAACCAGTTTCCGACCGGCGCCGTGCTGTCGATCTCGCGGCGGCTCGCGCTGATCGATGCCGCGCGCCGGCATCGTGCGTGGATCATCGAGGACGATTACGACAGCGAATTCCGTCACACCGGCGAGCCGATCGGTGCGATGCACGGGCTCGCGCCCGATTCGCCCGTGGTCTATCTCGGCTCGTTCAGCAAGACGATGTTTCCGGCGCTGCGGATCGGCTTTCTGGTGCTGCCCGAGGCGCTGCTGGCCGCCGTGCGGACGGTGCTGCCGGAGATGCTGCGCGGCGGGACGCGCCATGTGCAGCTCGCGCTGGCCGATTTCATCGAGACAGGCGAGTACGGCCGCCATCTCGGCCGGATGCGCCGGTTGTATCGCGACCGGCGGCGGTTGCTGCTCGCCGCGCTCGACGGCAGCCTGAGCGTGCCGCACCAGATCGAGGGCGGGCCGTGCGGATTGCATCTCGCGCTGCGGCTGCCGGCGCGCTACCGCGACCGCGCGATCGTCGACGCGGCGCGCGCGCATGGCATCGGCCCGTTTCCGCTGTCGGGTTTTTCGATTCATGCGGAGTCGGCGGCCAACGGGCTCGTGCTCGGCTTCGGCAATACGTCGGCCGATGCGTTCGAGCCGATGTTGCGGACGTTGTCGGCGATCGCGGAGCGGGTCGGCGGGGATTGAACGGTCGCCGGACTTGTGCGGATTGACGAATCGCGCGCTTTGTTCGAAACGAACGCCGTCGCGGCTCCGCGGCCGCTGAATCACCCGGCATGCGGGTTTCGATTCGTATGTTTCATCGGGCCGCGTGGACTATAAATGGATGCGTGTACCGGTGCTTGTCGGGTGCCTGCGCGTCTCGCGCAAGTCGGCGCCGCGACTGCCGGGGGAGGTGCACCGTGGTTCGCCAGACGCTTGCTCGCGCCGTGCTTCGCACCGCGTTGATCGGGGGCGTATTTGCCGGTTTCTTGCTACCGCCGCCAGCCGCCATTGCGGGGACGCTCGCACCGCCCGTCAAACCTGCCATGAAGGAAAGGCCGGCCGCCGCGCCTTACGCGATGCCGGTCGATTTTCCGGCGATCGTCGATCGTTACGGACCCGCGGTCGTGACGATCATGACCGCCGCGCCCGACCAGCAGGCCGGCGGGCCGTCCTTCGCGATGCTCGATCCCGACGATCCGCTTGCCGCGTTCTTCCGGCGCGCCGCGCCGGCGCCCGCGCCAGGATCGCAGGCGCCGCCGCCCGACACGGCGCTGCGCGCGGTATCGGGCAGCGGCTCGGGATTCATCGTCAGCGCCGACGGCCTGATCCTCACGTCCGCGCACGTTGTCGACGATGCGACCGACGTGACGGTGCGGCTCACCGACCACCGCGAATTCAAGGCGACGGTGCTGACCGTCGATCCGCAAAGCGACGTCGCCGTGTTGCGTGTCAACGCAACGAAGCTGCCGTTCGTGCGCATCGGCGATTCGGCGAAGGTGCGTGCGGGCGAACCGGTGATGACGATCGGCGCGCCGGACGGATCGGGCAACACGGTCACGGCCGGGATCGTCAGCGCGACGTCGCACCGGCTGCCGGACGGCAGCGCGTTTCCGTTCTTCGAAACCGATATCGCGCCGAATCCCGACAACTCGGGCGGCCCCGTGTTCAATCGCGCGGGCGACGTGATCGGCATCGCGGTGCAGGTCTATACGGGCACCGACCGCTACGCGAGCATGACGTTTGCGATCCCGATCGCGTTCGCGGCAAAGGTGCGGGCGCAGCTACAGACGCAGATGCAGGCGCAACAGGCTCAGGCGCCGGCGCAGGGTGCGCCGTCCGTCAACGCGTTCGGCGTCGATGTGCAGGATGTCGGCATCGGGCTGGCCGCGGCGTTTGGGCTGCCGCGTCCGGCGGGCGCGCTCGTCAACGGCGTCGCGCCCGGTTCGCCGGCCGCCGCGGCCGGCGTGAGGCCCGGCGACGTGATCGTGAAACTGGGCGACAAGACGATCGGCCGCTCGGCCGAACTGAACGACCTGGCCGCCGCGCTGTCACCCGGCGAGAAGGCGTCGCTGCGGGTGATTCGCAAGCGCGCGCCGATGATGCTGACGATCACGGGCGCCGACGACGCGGCCGGCAGCGCGGGCACGACAGTCGGCATGGTTGCGCCGAAGGCCGCTGCACGGCCGGGGCCGGCGGCGGGCGAAGGCGGCGATCGCCTGGGGCTGACGATGCATGCGCTGAGCGACGACGAGCGCCGCTCGACGGGGCTCGCGGTCGGGATGATGGTGGACGCGGTGCACGGCCCGGCAGCGAGGGCGGGCATCCAGCCGGGCGATGTCGTGCTCGAGATCAACGACGCGCTGCTCGAGACGCCGGACGACGTGCAGTCGCTCGAAGCGAACGGCAGCGTGATCGCGCTGCTGATCCAGCGCAACAACGCGCGGAAGTTCGTGTCGGTGCGTGTGCGTTAGGACGTTGACGTGGCTGGCGTCGTCCGCCTGCCATCGTCCGGTATCGCCGGCAGTCGGCCCGGCATTGAGCTAATGTCAAATGTGGTGTACGACAGTCGAGCAGCATGATCAAGCGGCAAGCGGTTGAGCAGGAGCCGGTGTGCTCTCGGTCACCGGTGTTCCGTCCTTGAAGGGCACGCCGTTCAAGATCTGTTCGATTTTGTCGACACCGCGAATGCGGCGCCATGATTCCTCTGCTGCTTCGATGAGCTTGAAGGCCATGCCGAGGAAGGTCGCGCGCGACAGACAGTTTCGCGTGCGGGTCGTGCGGTGGCGGACCGTCGCGAAGGTCGACTCGATCGGATTCGTCGTGCGCACATGCTGCCAGTGCTCGGCCGGGAAGTCGTAAAACGCGAGCAGCTCGTCGCGATCCTTCGTGACCTTCTCGACAGCTTTCGGATATTTGGCCGTATAGGTCGCGACGAACTGATCGTAGGCGACGATCGCATCGGCGCGCGTCGCGGCGTTCCAGATCTCCGCGAGCGCGGCCTTGGCCTTGCCCTGCTGCGACTTCGGCAACGCGTTGAGCACGTTGCCGATCTTGTGAAACCAGCAGCGCTGGTGCCGCGTCTGCGGGAACACTTCCTCGAGTGCCGCCCACAAGCCCATCGCGCCGTCGCCGACGGCTAGCAGTGGGCCGGCTTGTAGACCGCGAGCCTTCAGATCGAGCAGTAGCTCGACCCACGAATCCTTCGACTCGCGGTAGCCGTCGGCGAGCGCGACGCGTTCCTTGCTGCCGTCTGGCTTCACGCCGATGATCACCAGCAGACATTGCCCGTCGGAATCCTCGCTGCGCGCCCCAGTATGAATGCCGTCGGCCCACCAGTAGACCCAGCGGGCCGCCGACAAGTCCCGATTGTTCCATTGCGCGAATTCGTCCGCCCAGATCGCTTTGAGACGAATGACGGTATTTGCCGACAGGCCTTTCGCCTGGTCGCCGAGCAATACGCTGAGCGCTTCGCTCATGTCGCCGGTCGAGACGCCGCGCAGATACAGCCACGGCAGCGCCGACGACACACGCGGCGACTTGCGCACGTAGGGCGGCACGATCTCCGAGTTGAACTTTACCCCCGAGCCCGAGCGATCGCGGACCTTCGGCACCTGGACCGTTACCGGTCCGATTGCCGTGACAACGTCTCGCTCAGGCAGATAGCCGTTGCGCACGATCGCCCGCCGGCCGTCCAGCGTCTTCACGTTCGAATATTGCTCGAGCAATGCCTTCAATTCCGCCTCGATCGCTTGCTGGATAATCTGCCGCGCGCCTTGCTGGATCAACTCGTCCAGGCCGACGGGCCCCTTGAATTCTGTTTCCGTTGCTTGACTGTCGTTCGCTTCCCGATTACGTTTCGCCATGGTGGTGGATTGGTTGCTGGGTTCGTTACCTTGGAAAGCAACATTCTCCTGCAATCGCCACCGCCTCCCGCCGATTCCGCTCCACACCGCCGTACACCACTTCCGACATTAGCTCCCCGGCATTCAGGAGCCGTCCCGCATGAAAGCGGCATTCTTCATCGTAGTCGTATGCAGGCGCAGGATCCGGTAGCGGCACCGCGCGGGCACCTATGCGCCCCCCGACTTGTTCGGGGGGGCTTCGTGGAGTTCAGTGGATGTCGCTTGACGACCCGAAGCGGCCGGTCATTGCATTACTGATCTGGCGTCGTATTGCGGAGTGCAGCGGACATTCAAAGGTCAAGCCAGTTGGCTGATCATCCCCTATGGACCACCCGAACTTGCGGTAACGGACGCATGCGCGCGTCGGCAACGACGAAGCGGGCCGGAGACGATGCGGCTCGACGCAGCCCAAGCGACGCATGCGCCACGGCTGTTTCAGGAATGTAACCTTCTTGCTCGCTTTGGTTCGGCGCCCGGCGCTCCACGCGAGCAGCCACGCGGCTCGGCACGATCTTCGCTCTGCCGATTGTGCAGCGTTTGGCAACACCAACAACGCGTGAGGCGCTGCTCGGTGACGTTTTCAACACAAATTCCGTCTACATCGGAACGCGGGGTCCTCGCAATCGCGTTGCAACGTTTTCGACGTTAACTTCGTTATTGAGATCTGCTCCATATTGGAGCGCCGACACTGGGGCAACTGACGCTGCGCATACAGCTATTGACGCTGGATGAGTCGCAGCGTGTAGGCCGAATCGTGTTCGGTCGTGAGGAGTGGCTTATGGACATACGTTCGTGGGTAGCGGCAATCGGCTTCGCGGTGCTGGCAGGCTGTGGGGATGGGGGCGGTGTAAGCACCAGTGAGCCTCCCGCGAATGCAAATACCCAAGTGGCGAAAGGGACTCTGGAGGCAGGTGTACGCGTTCTGACAGCGCAGGAAAACGCACAAATCATTGCTACTTCCGATACGTCCGTCACGTTCAATGCACTGGTTAACTTTTTGCCAGGCTCAGTGTTTCTCACAAACGATACGGCCTACCAAGTGGTGACGTCGTCGAGCGTTGGCGGGAAAACGGTCGTCACCGTGCAGAACCCTCCAGTTGAAGCGGTTTTTTCGTCCCTGCAGATAACCGGAAAATATCAAATCAGCGCCGATCAGGAAGTCACCGGTGCAGGCGCAGGCACAAGCGTTCGTGCGGCGAAAGCGGCCACCACAAGCACAACGCTCTCTTTTCCTGTGGATTTTTCCTTAAGTGGCATCTCCGGAAATGGCAGCGTTAGTACCACCCTTGGGCTCGATGTCGACTATCAGTTTGATGCGGCCGCAGGGGGGCTGAAATCCGGTCACATCGCCGCGGACGAAACGACGAACGCCGCGGTTACCCTCGCACTCTCAAAGGGTGTCGCGGTCGATACAACGATCCCACTCAAACAATTTAGCGTGCCGATTCCGCTAACCGTGTACGATTCGGTTCTCAATTTAGTAGGGGTTAGACTGGCTAGCATCTACATCCCCGTGAATTTTGTCATTCATGGAGGAGCAAGCCTAGAGTCGAAAACGACTGTCGATGCAAATCTCTCAATAACTGCGACAACTGATTATGTGGCCGGCGCAGCTCCAATTTCAACCGGGGCGATTAATGGCACGTCTTCAGTGTCTTCTTTTGACATCACGACAGCGGGCGATCCCGTGCTTGCGTTACTGACTTCCGATGCCGGTCTATATCTGAATCCCAGGCCTGCACTCGCCGCGTTGAACACGGTGGCGCTTTTAGGTGCAGACATCAGAGTAGGTCCGAATGTGGGATTGACCGCGAAAGTTGTGGCGAATACTCCACCTTATTGCGCTCAGATAACGGAGGGCGCTCATGGAGGAATCAGCGGCTTCTTCAAGACAATCGGAGTGAGCAAGACTACCAAGCCGTTCACCAAAGATATTCAGGGGTTTACACAGGCAAACATTGGATCGTGTAAGTTCCCGACCACCACCGGCATCACGATCGCGTCGAGCACCACCCCGCTGCGATTTGGGGACCCGGTCACAGTCAGTGTCACGGTAGCCGCCGTCGATACCACCGCGAGTGGCGGTAAAACGCCGACCGGTGCGGTTCAGGTGACCATGGGCCCGAATAAATGTTCTGCGAGCCTGGTCAACGGTAGCGGCCGTTGTACGTTGCCCGCCTCCCCGGCGGGGACTGCACAACCTGTCAGCGGTGCGTATGGCGGTGACGCAAATTTTGACGTGTCGACCGCGTCAACAGCTATCGCGGTAGAACGGGCAATGACTATCGTCACACTCTCGGCAAGTCCGAACCCGGCCCCCTCGGGGTCCGTCGTTATGTTCACGGCCATCGTTTCACCCAACCCCGATCAGGGGCAAAGCCTACCAACCGGGACAATGGACGTCGTAACGGACGGCGGGGCGACAATTTGCACGGCGACTCTTAACAATACAGGCATCGGCAAATGTTCAGCCACGATGGTCGGGCCCAGTGCGGTTGCCGTCTCCGCAAACTACAGTGGAGATCCAAACTATGTCAATCAGAGTTCGACGCCGGCTAACGTGACGTTTACACCTTGCAGTCCCGTGGGGAGCTGGTGGTATGGGCTAAATGAGTCCCTAGCTTCAACTACTGCCACTTCCATCACGATTCGCCCTGACTTGACCGGAGCAACGATCTACTGGAACTATGGTTCAATTTACTGCGAACAGCCGATGACGGTTTCCGTGCAGGGCAATATGCTGTCCTCGGTGGTCGCCGCCGGCTGCGGCAGTCCTGCGTACACCGAGTCGCTGACTTTCGCCGCTGATTGCAAGTCGGCGAGCGGAACTTCATCTGTCACTCCGGTTCCCGACTTGTGGGTCTGGGGGGGGCCTTAATCGATTCCTCCGCGATCACACCTGTTTATGAGCGGTGCGCGCAGGCTAATGGGCAGTTCGCGCGCGCCGTCACCCAGTACAGCATGCTTGCATGATGTCGGGACGTCTGGCATACCAGCCAAAGATGATGGCCGCGCGCAGGACTCGATTGTGATCAGGTAAGCCCCACCCGAAACGGTGCACTCCATACTTTGCTGGTTAGGGTTATTGAGGGCGCTTCACAAAGCGGATCGTTCGCGCCGAAAGGCGAACTTCGCGTCTGGGCAGCTCATGAACTCCGATGCGCAATGCGCCTTTTCGCCGGTCCTATGACGATCCTGCCGTCCCAACGCACCGGCATTGCGGCGGCATCGATCCCAGTTCACGGGATCGAGACAGGCAAGAGCCTTGTCGAATCGGCGCGTAGGGAGGTATTAGAAATTGATCACGTTCGCTAATTGCAATACAAGTTCACATCATGTGCCGACATCTATTCCGCTCTCGAAGGCAAGCGACGGCTGTCAAGGCCCTTCAGTGCCGGAAAAACGTCTCGGTCCCACGACCGTAGCCCATACGACTGCCAGACAATCTTTCGTCTTACGAAGATTTCGAACGTGGGAGTTCCCGGCGATAACTTGTCCAGTCGTTGTCGCCGCTCGAAAAGCCACTGGACAACCGGTGGATAGTCGTCGACAGTTTCGGGAGCAGCTATGGCCTCACGTTCCACAATAAAAAGATGCACGTCTGGATGAGTGTTGGCCCACGATTCAAATTCGCCTTTCCCACCTAATGAACCTTCCCAGCGACGGCAAAAAACGCAATCCTTTGCCGAATGCACGATCAGCACAATCGGTTCACCCTGTTGCACTTTGGCCTCGCGTATTCGATCAGCCCAAGTGACTTTCGCTTGTGGTTCGGGAGCGTTTTTGCCGGCGTTCGTGTCTGGCTCGTCGCCTGCCAAGGTGATTCGCGGCCAGCCAAGGGCCAACGACAACAATCCCAAAGAAACACACGCTGCGAGCTGGAGTCCTCTACGATGGGCCATTTTCGTGCTCCTTCGAAGGATAGCGGGCATCCATTGACGGAATGAGACGGACCACTACGGAGGATATTGTAGCGACAGCGATCGCTACGTGGAGGTGCGCGACGTGAGGATACCCGCCCGCATCCGAATGATCGCTTCAGCCGATGTCAGTCGACCTCGAAGGTCTGTTGTCCGATGCTAAGCAGTCGCTCGACTGTCTGTGTGAACGCGATGGCGAGCGGCTGAAGATGGCCGAACGCAGACAGTCTTTCTCGCGCTCCTCAGAAATCCCCTAAGAACTTTTTTGCATTGCACACGCCCATGCGGCTCGTGCGCGGAGGACATTCGCTTGCAACCGAACCTGCCCATCGACTCCACTGCGGCGTCGCCTCGACACGCGACGCTGATCCTGCTGTGCGCGTTCTCGGTGCTGCCGTTGAGCCTGTTCCTGCCTTCGCTGCCGGCGATCGCGCGCGACCTGCGCGCCGACTATGCGCTCGTCGCGCTGTCGCTCGGTGGATACGCGGCGGTGGCGGCATCGCTCGAGTTCGTGATGGGGCCGCTGTCGGACCGGTTCGGGCGAAGGCCGGTCATGCTGACAAGCGTCGGCGTGTTCGCGCTCGGCTCGCTCGGCTGCGCGATGGCGACCGATATCCGCGTGTTTCTCGCGTGCCGGCTGATGCAGGCGGCGATCACGTCGGTCTATCCGGTGTCGATGGCGACGATCCGCGACACCGGCGGCGGCAGCCGTGCGGCGAGCCGGATCGGCTATGCGGCGATGGCGGCCGCGTTCGCGCCGATGCTCGGCCCGACGCTCGGCGGCGTACTCGATCAGACGGTGGGCTGGCGCGCGAGCTTCTGGTTGCTCGGCGCGGCCGGCATCGCGCTGTTCGGCTGGTGCGCATTCGATCTCGTCGAAACGCACACGAACCGGTCGTCGAGTCTCGGGCGGCAGCTTCGCGCGTATCCGGCGCTGCTCCGCGCCCGTCGTTTCTGGGCCTATGCGCTTTGCATGGCGTTTTCGACGGGCTCGTTCTACGCGTTCCTGGCCGGCGCGCCGCTCGCCGCGAAAACGCTGTTCGGCATCTCGCCGGCGGAGATCGGTTTCTACATGGGGACGATCACCGCCGGTTTCGTGTGCGGCAGCTTTCTGGCCGCGCGTTTCGCGCGCCACTACGCGCTGGCGACGACGATCCTGTGCGGTCGTGTCGTCGCGTGCGCGGGACCGTTGATCAGCCTCGCGCTGGTATTCGGCGGCGCGACGCATGCGATCGCGTGGTTCGGGCCGTGCGTGCTGGTCGGCATCGGCAACGGGCTGACCAATCCCGGCGCGCATGCCGGTGCCGTGTCGGTGCGGCCGGAGCTGGCGGGCAGTGCGTCGGGGCTGGCCGGTGCGATGACGATCGCCGGCGGCGCCGCGCTGTCGTCGCTGACGGGCGCGGTGCTGACCGCCGGCAACGCGGGCTATGCGCCGTTCGCGATGATGCTGCTGTCGGCGGCGCTCGCGCTCGCGGCTGCCGTCTGCGTGCGGGTGTTCGACGCGCGGGACGCCGCGCAGTGAACGCGGGTGCGGCCCGCTACCGTGCCGCGCGCGATTGGCGGACAATTCATCGAACGCCGGGAGACGACGAACCATCCGCGAGCCGTATTCCCCGACGCGCGAAGGGCGACTGGGCGACTGGGCGAGGATGCGATGATCGACTTTTCTGATTTCCAGCGGGAAATTGCCGACGCCGCGAGGGCGACGTTCAAGGCGCTGCGGGCGTTGCACCCGGACGAGCATTTCTACGCGTTCGCACTTTATACGGATAGCGGCGCGATGACGGTGGTGCCGGCGGCCAATTCGGTCGAAGGGCTGAGCCGGGTCCGCGCGCAACAGGCGGTCGCGGACCCGGATCCGTGGTACGTGTGGGGCTGTCCCGAATGGGCGTACGCGGCGGCGGAAGCGTCGCCGTTCAACGTGATCTGCGGCAAGCTGGCCGACGAAGTGCTGAGCCCGACGTTTGTCCGGTCGAGGTTCGCGGAGTTCTCCCGGCAACTCCACGCCGACATGATCGAGGCGTTGCGGCTGCTCGATCGCGACGGCCTGTTCGGCACGGGCGAAGCAAGGGAAGCCATCACGCTGTTCGTGTCGATCAGCGACGACGACGCAGCCGAGGCACTGGAAAACGAATCGGCGAAAGCGCTGAATCCGCCGGCCGTCGCCGACAAATTCCTGCGCCGCTACGACTGAGCAACCGGAATGCCGTCGCGGGCCGGCCAGAGCCGCAACGCGCAACGCACGGCGGGCGCCGCATCCGCCCGCGTGCGTGCCTCTTTGATCCGTTACGGCTTCGCGCCGACGACGAACTCGAATGCCGCGACGCCGTCGACGCCGCCCGTCACGCGGTCGCCCGGCTGCAGCGCGCCGACGCCGGCCGGCGTGCCGGTGAAGATCAGGTCGCCGGCCTTCAGTTCGACCGAACGCGACACATATGCGATGACGTCGGGCACGGCCCAGATCATGTCGGCCAGATCGCCTTGCTGGCGCGTTTCGCCGTTGACCGCGAGCCAGATGCGGCCGGCGGCCGGGTGGCCGGTGGCTGTCGCCGCGCGCAGCGCGGTCACGGGGCCCGACGCGTCGAAGCCCTTCGCCCAGTCCCACGGACGGCTCAGCTTCTTCGCTTCGGCCTGCAGGTCGCGGCGCGTGAGGTCGACGCCGACGCCGTAGCCCCACACGTGCGACAGCGCGTCGGCCGGGTCGATCGACCGGCCGTCCTTGCCGATCGCGACGACCAGTTCGATTTCGTGATGGAGGTCGCTCGTCAGCGGCGGATACGGGACGGTGCCGCTTGCCGGGACGATCGCGTCGGCCGGCTTCGTGAAGAAGAACGGCGGCTCGCGGTCGGGATCGGCGCCCATTTCGCGTGCGTGGTCGGCGTAGTTGCGGCCGACGCAGAACACGCGGCGCACCGGAAAGCGCGCGGAGGACTGTTCGACTTCGACGGAAGGACGCTCGGAAGCGTCGATGACATAGGCGGACATCGGATGGCCTCGTTCGGTGGGTAGACGGATGCCGGCGCCCGTGCGGCGCACGGGCCGGCATGCGTGCAACGATACCCGACGCGCGTGCGGCCGGATGCGACGCAACTGCGTTTTACCGGGACAAAACTACGCGTCGTCGGCGGCGGGTGCGTCGTCGCCGTCCGGCAACGCGGCGTTTGCGTCGCGGTACGCCTTCGGCGACACACCGACCCGCGCGCGGAAGCGCCGCGCGAAATACCCTTCGTCGCGAAAGCCGACCGAGCGCGCGATGTCCGCGATGCGCCGGCTCGTGTGGGCCAGCAGCGATTGCGCGAGCGCGATCCGGCGCTCGGTCACGAGATCGGTGAAGGTGCTGCCGGTTTCCTTGCGGACCAGGTGCGCGAGGTAGTTCGGCGACAGGAATGCGGCCTCGGCGGTCGCGGCGAGCGTCAGGTCCTCGCGGGTCAGGTTCGCACGCACGTGCCGCAGCACGCGCGCGAGCGCATCGCGCCGGCCCGCGCGCTGGGCGCCGCGCTGCGCGAGCTTGTCGAGCGCGCCCGCGTACTGCGTGCAGACGAGGCCGATCAGTTGCAGCAGGTAGCCGCGCAGCAGCGTGGTCGAGCCGAAGGTGCGCACGCGATCGGTGTCGAGCATGCACAGCGCGAGGCGCCGCGCTTCGTCGTACGTGTCGCCGGTCAGGATGAAGTCGAGATGCTCCTGGAAGCGGAACGGCGTCAGCTCGGGAAAGCGGTGCGCGGGCACGTCCTCGAGATCGAGCGGATCGACGTCGAGATCGGCGCGCAGGAACACCTGGCTGAAGTTGATGACGATGAAGTGCGCGCCTTCCGGATGCGGGATCAGGTGCTCGCGGTGCGGCAGCACGAACGCGAGCGCGCCGCGCGGAAACGGCCGCGTGACGCCGCCGATCCGCTGCTCGGTGTCGCCGCCGAGGTTGAACTGGATCTGGAAATACGCGTGCCGGTGCGGCTCGGTGATCGCCTGGCGCGACGCCTGGTCGCGGATGTAGAAATCGAGCCGGTCGCTGCGTTCGGGCATCCCGTACAGGCGCGGCGGGGCGGTGGATGGCATGAAGGATTCTGCGGTTCGTGACGCGGTTGAGCCGCGATGGTACAGCGAACCGGGCGCGGCGGGGATGGGCGGGGATGTGCCGGGCCGCGCGATCAACCCGCAACCAGCGGCGCGACCCGGCGGCGCAGTTCGGGCACGACGTCGGCGTCGAACCACGGATGGTGCTTGAACCACGCCTGGTTGCGCGGCGACGGATGCGGCAGCGGCAGCACGCCGGGGCCGTAGTCGCACCATGCGTGCACGGTGTCGGTCAGCGTTGCCTTGCGCGACTCGCGCAGGAAATGCCGCTGCGCGTACTGGCCGATCAGCAGCGTCAGCCGGACCGACGGCAACTCGGCAACCAGCCGGTCGATCCACAGTTGCGCGCATTCGGGGCGCGGCGGGTTGTCGCCGCTCGCGCCGCGGCCCGGGTAGCAGAAACCCATCGGCACGATCGCGAAGCGCATCTCGTCGTAGAAGGTATCGGCATCGACGTCGAGCCAGCCGCGCAGCCGCTTGCCGCTCGCGTCGTCCCACGGGATGCCGCTTGCATGGACACGCGCGCCCGGCGCCTGCCCGACGATCAGGATCCGTGCGTCGCGATGCGCGCGCACGACCGGGCGCGGGCCGAGCGGGAGCTCGGCTTCGCATGCGCGGCACGCGCGGATTTCGGTGAGCAGCGCGTCGAGCGGCGCGCGCGTTCGTTTCGGCATCGATTCGGATCGGGGACGGAGTGGCAATGCGGTGTCGTCCGTGCGGCGCATGCCGGAAGCCGCCGGGTGGCCCGGGGGGCGGCGTGGCACGGCTCCGGCGCGCGCGCCAACTGCGTCACATGGCGCGCATCACGCGCGCGACGGGCCCGCTGCGCCGCCTTCGGCGACCGCAGCATCATACAACGCGGTCTGCGCGATCGCCGCGGCGATCCCCGTGTCGTCGTGCGAACCGTCGAGCATGCCCCAGCGCCGGTATTGGGCCAGGAACCACCGGCCGTCGAGCGGATCGGGCCGGTTCACGGCGCCGCCGTCGTGGAAGCGGATCGGCAGCGGCGGCTCCGCGAACGGCCCCGCGCCGTAGTCGCCGAGCAGGCGCGGTGCGATCAGCCGGGCCGGCACGCCGATCGCGTCGGGCGACGCGAGCCAGCCGGCCGCCTCGACCCGGTGCGCGGCGCTGTCGAGCCACGCGCAGGCATCGACGAGCGTGCGGATCAGCGCGCGTGCGGTGGCCGGATACAGCGACACGAAGTCGCGCCGGGCCGCGAGCACCTTCTCCGGATGATCGGGCCAGATCTCGCTCGTGACGGCGACGGTGCGGCCGGCCTGGCACGCTTCGGCGACCGCATGCCACGGCTCGCCCGCGCAGAAGCCGTCGAGCTCGCCGTTCGCGAGCGCGGCGACCATCTCGGGCGGCGGGATCACGACGCTGCGCACGTCGCGCAGCGGATCGACGCCGTGCGATGCGAGCCAGTGGTTCAGCCACATCGCGTGCGTGCCGGTCGGGAACGTCTGCGCGAGCAGCGGCTTGCGGCCGAGCGTCGCGAGCGCGTCGCGCACGCTGCCGCTCTCGCGGTACGCGTCGGCGAGGCCGCGCGAGAACGAAATGGCCTGGCCGTTGCGGTTCAGCACCATCAGCGCGGCCATGTCCGCCTGCGGGCCGCCGATGCCGAGCTGCAGCCCGCAGACGAGCCCGTACAGCGCATGTGCCGCGTCGAGCTCGCCGCTCAGCAGCTTGTCGCGCACGGCGGCCCACGACGGCTGGCGGTTCAGTTCGAGCGTCAGGCCGTGCGGCGCACCGAGGTTCAGGCGCTGCGCGACGATCAGCGGGGCCGCGTCGCTCAGCGCGACGAACCCGAGGCGAAGATGCGCGCGTTCCGGCGCGGCGGGAGGCGAAGTATTCATGGCGGTCATGGCTGGGGTGACGCGTCGAGCAATTGCCGCGCGACGTCGACGATGCGCAGGCCCTGATCCATCGCGCGCTTGCGCAGCGCCGCATACGCATCGTGCTCGGACAGCCTGCGCTGGTCCATCAGCACGCGTTTCGCGCGGTCGATCAGCTTGCGCTCCGCGAGTTCGCGCTCGACGTCGGCGAGCCGGCGGCGCAGCGCATCGTCGTGCGAGAAGCGCGCGAGCGCGACTTCGAGAATCGGCGCGAGGCGCTCGGCCGACAATCCTTCGACGAGATACGCGCTGACGCCCGCGCCGACCGCCGCGCGGATCAGCGCCTGGTCGCCGTCGTGGCTGAACATCAGCACGGGGCGCGGCGCGGTCGCGTTCATCACCGCGAGCTGCTCGAGCGTGTCGCGCGACGGCGAATCGGTATCGATGATCACGACGTCGGGGCGCTGTTCCTCGACGGCCGCCGGCAGGCGCGCGGGCGTCGCGACGTCGTTCAGCATCTCGTAGCCGAGGCGCGCGAGCGCGTCGCCGAGCTCGCCGATCGGCTTGTCGGTGTCGGTGACGAGCAGCACGCGCAGGCGGGTGGGCAGGGCGGACGAACTCATGAGGCGAGCGGCAGCGGCGGAAGGTCGGCGCGACGCGCTAACGGCATGTGACGGCCGAGTCGGGACGCGGTTCCGATACCGCGCGTGTGCGACCGGCGGCCGGCGCGAACGCGGCCAATGGATTCGGAAGAGGTGGGCGGCCGGCGCCGCGCGATGCAGCGCATGCTACGCAGCCCGGGCCAGCGCCGCGTCGCGCGCGGCATCCTCGTGCTGCACGGCCGCCTCGCCGATCGCGCCGCCGACGAGGATCACGGCCGGGCTGCCGAGCCGCGCTTCGTCGATGCCGCGCGCAAGGCCGCCGAGCGTGCCGGTCCAGCGCCGTTCGTCGGGCGTGCCGGCCCATTGCACGGCCGCGGCCGGCGTCGACGCCGGCAACGCGGCGAGCAGGCCCGCCGCAATGCTGTCGACGCGGCTCATCCCCATGTAGATCGTGAGCGTGGTGCCGGTCGCCGCGAGCCGCGACCAGTCGGGTTCGCCGTGATCCTGGCGGTGCGCGGTGACGAACGTGACGCCCTGGCAGTGCTCGCGGTGCGTGAGCGAGATGCCGAGGCTCGCGGCGGCCGCGAATCCCGACGAGATGCCGTTGACGATCTCCACGGGAATCGCGGCGGCGCGCAGCGTCGCGAGCTCTTCGCCGGCCCGCCCGAACAGCAGCGCGTCGCCGCCCTTCACGCGCACCACGTGCGCGCCGCGCAGCGCGTAGCGGCGCATCAGCCGCTCGATGAACGCCTGCGGCGTGGAGCGGCAGCCGCCGCGCTTGCCGACGCGGATCACGCGCGCCTGCGGTGCGAGTTCGGCGATGCCGGGCGCGACGAGATCGTCGAGCAGCAGCACGTCGGCGGCGGCCAGTGCTTTGACGGCCTTCAGCGTGAGGAGATCGAGGTCGCCGGGGCCGGCGCCCAGCAAGGTGACTTTGCCTGTCGTCATGTCGTGTTCCAGTGCCGCGTGCGTGCGGCCGTCGATAGCGCGTTGTCTGCGCGGCGGCGGCGGGCGGTAGAAACATACCGGCATCCGGCCGTGCCGCGCACGGGAGGGACGCCGTTGTCCTGACGGGCCCGCCGTGATCGACGGGCATGGTTTTGCGGGAACTGCCCACCGGCGCCGTTGCCGGTGTGATGCATGAGCTTCAGCAATATCCGGGCCAACCGGCGCGATGCGCGGCGGGAGCGCGGCGCGACGGCCGCGTGCATGAATGCGCACGCAGCGCGCGGAGAGACGCGATGCCGCGCCGGCGTGCATCGTGCCCCGTCAGCGCGCACCGCGATGTCGCACGGCGACAGTGCTGCAGCGCACCACATCTGTGCCTCGCTGCATCGCGGCGCATCGTGCGCCGCGTGCCGGAGCGCGGCGCATGCTGGCCGGCGAGCCTTGCGCAGCGGGGATGCCGGCGCGATTCGGGCCGACATGGCATGGCGTTTGCGTAAGCTGGTTCGGACGGGTCAATGGCGATTCGTCCGCAGTACCGAATACATACGCGCCCGGCAACGGGCTTCATGGGCAACGGCGTCCTACGCATCGGGTCTCGACGAGACCGGGTGCGCAGGACGCCGTTTTTCGTTTGGCGGATGACATGACCGACAAAGCTACCCGTATCGATCTCTTCAGCCTCCGCACCGCGCCGATGCGCGCGTTCCACCTGACGTGGATGGCGTTTTTCGTATGCTTCTTCGCGTGGTTCGCATGCGCGCCGCTGATGCCGCTCATCGCACGCGAATTTCATCTGACGGCGGCACAGGTCGCCAACATCAACATCGCCGCGGTGGCCGCGACGATCGCCGTGCGGCTGCTCGTCGGCCCGCTGTGCGACCGCTTCGGCCCGCGCCGCATCTATGCCGGCCTGCTGCTGTTCGGCGCGATTCCCGTGTTCGCCGTGTCGTTCACGCACGACTACTGGTCGTTCCTGATCTGCCGGCTCGGCATCGGCGCGATCGGCGCGGGCTTCGTGATCACGCAGTACCACACGTCGGTGATGTTCGCGCCGAACGTGGTCGGCACCGCGAACGCGACGACGGCCGGCTGGGGCAATGCGGGTGCGGGCGCGACGCAGGCGCTGATGCCGCTGCTGGTCGCCGCCGGCCTGATGCTCGGCTTCGGCGAAAGCTCGTCGTGGCGCATCGCGCTGGTCGTGCCGGGCGTCGCGATGCTCGTGATGGCCTGGGCGTACTGGCGCTTCACGCAGGATTGCCCGCAAGGCGATTTCGTCGCACTGCGCAAGGAAGGCGTGACGATCGACAGCGGCAAGAAGGGCGGCTGGGCGAGCTTCGTCGCCGCGTGCGGCAACTATCGCGTGTGGATGCTGTTCGTCACGTACGGCGCGTGCTTCGGCGTCGAGGTGTTCATCCATAACATCGCCGCGCTGTACTACGTCGATCACTTCAGCCTGTCGCTGAAGGACGCGGGCTTCGCGGTTGGCATGTTCGGGCTGCTCGCGCTGTTCGCCCGCGCGCTCGGCGGCTGGCTGTCCGACAAGATCGCCGCGCGGCGCAGCCTCGACGTGCGCGCGGCGCTGCTGTGCGCGCTGATCGTCGGCGAAGGGCTCGGGCTGATCTGGTTCTCGCATGCGCAAAGCGTCGGCATCGCACTCGTCGCGATGCTGACCTTCGGCCTGTTCACGCATATGGCCTGCGGCGCGACCTACGCGCTGGTGCCGTTTATCGACCGCAAGGCGCTCGGCGGTGTCGCGGGGATCGTCGGCGCGGGCGGCAACGTCGGCGCGGTCGCCGCGGCCTTCCTGCTGAAGGGCGTCGGCGACGTGCAGCACACGCTGAGCCTGCTCGGCCTCGCCGTCACCGCGACCGCGCTGTGCGCGATGGCCGTGCGCTTCACCGACGAACACAAGGCACGCGAGGCCGAGCTGCGCGACCGCGCGCTGGCCGCCGCCGCGAACGCCGCGAACTGATCGACCGAAGGAACCGTCATCATGAAACTCATCGTCATCGGCCACGGCATGGTCGGCCACAAGCTGCTCGAATGCGTCGCGGCGGAAGCGGGCACGACGGACGCGCTGCAGGTCACCGTGCTCGGCGAGGAGTCGCGTCCGGCCTACGATCGCGTGCACCTGTCCGAATTCTTCGCGGGCAAGTCGGCGGACGACCTGTCGCTCGTCGAACCCGGCTTCTTCGAGCGTCATCCTCGATTCGACCTGCGCCTGAATGCGCGCGTCGCATCGATCGACCGCGCCGCGCATACGGTCATGCTCGCGTCGGGCGAAACGCTCGCATACGACAAGCTGGTGCTCGCGACGGGCTCGCGCCCGTTCGTGCCGCCGATGCCGGGGCATGATCGCGCGGGCTGCTTCGTGTACCGGACGATCGAGGATCTCGAAGCGATGCAGGCGTGCGGCACGCACGCGAAGCGCGGCGTCGTGGTCGGCGGCGGGCTGCTCGGCCTCGAATGCGCGAAGGCGCTGCGTGACATGGGGCTCGACACGCACGTCGTCGAATTCGCGCCGCGGCTGATGGCGGTGCAGGTCGACGACGGCGGCGGCCGGATGCTGCGCGCGAAGATCGAGGCGCTCGGCGTGACCGTGCATACGGGCAAGAACACGCTCGAGATCGTCGATGGCGAGGAAGGCACGCACCGGATGGCGTTCGCCGACGGCACGCATCTCGACGCCGACATGATCGTGTTCTCGGCCGGCATCCGCGCGCGCGACGAGCTGGCGCGCGCATGCGGGCTCGACATCGGCCCGCGCGGCGGCGTCGCGATCGACGACGCTTGCCGCACGAGCGACGCCGACATCTACGCGATCGGCGAATGCGCGGCGTGGAACGGCATGGTGTACGGCCTCGTCGCACCCGGCTACGACATGGCGCGCGTGGTCGCGAAGCAGCTGGGCAGCGACACGAACGAGGCACCCGCGTTCGCGGGCGCCGACATGAGCACGAAGCTGAAGCTGATGGGCGTCGACGTCGCGAGCATCGGCGACGCGCACGGCACGACGGCCGGCAGCCGCACCTACCAGTACGCGGACGAGCGCCGGCAGGTCTACAAGAAGCTCGTGGTGTCCGACTGCGGCAAGTTCCTGCACGGCGCGGTGATGGTCGGCGACGCGGCGGAATACGGCACGCTGCTGCAGATGATGCTGAACCGCATCGAGCTGCCCGAGTCGCCCGAATTCCTGATCCTGCCGTCGTCGGACGGCGCGGCGAAGCCGGCGATCGGCGTCGACGCGCTGCCTGCGGCCGCACAGATCTGCTCGTGCAACAACGTGTCGAAGTCGCAGATCTGCACGGCGGTCGCCGACGGCGCGACCAGCCTCGGCGCGCTGAAGTCGTGCACGGGCGCCGGCACGTCGTGCGGCGGCTGCGTGCCGCTCGTCACGCAGATCATGAAGGCCGAGATGAAGAAGCAGGGCCTCGCGGTCAACAACCATATCTGCGAGCACTTCCCGCATTCGCGCCAGGAGCTGTTCCACCTGGTCCGCGTCGCAGGCATCAAGACCTTCGACGAACTGCTCGCGAAGCACGGCCGCGGGCTCGGCTGCGACGTGTGCAAGCCGGCCGTCGCGGGCATCCTAGCGTCGTGCTTCAACGAGTTCGTGCTGAAGAAGGAGCATGCGGGGCTGCAGGATTCGAACGACTACTACCTCGCGAACATCCAGCGCGACGGCACGTATTCGGTCGTGCCGCGCATGCCGGGCGGCGAGGTCACGCCGGAAGGGCTGATCGCGGTCGGCCAGGTCGCGCAGAAGTACGGGCTCTATACGAAGATCACTGGCGGCCAGCGCGTCGACCTGTTCGGTGCGCGCGTCGAGCAGTTGCCGTCGATCTGGGAAGAGCTGATCGCGGCCGGCTTCGAATCGGGGCATGCGTACGGCAAGGCGCTGCGCACCGTGAAGTCGTGCGTCGGCTCGACGTGGTGCCGCTATGGCGTCGACGATTCGGTCGGCCTCGCGATCGAACTCGAGAACCGCTACAAGGGCCTGCGCGCGCCGCACAAGATCAAGTTCGGCGTGTCGGGCTGCACGCGCGAGTGCGCGGAAGCGCAGGGCAAGGACGTCGGGATCATCGCGACCGAGAAGGGCTGGAACCTGTACGTGTGCGGCAACGGCGGGATGAAGCCGCGCCACGCGGAGCTGCTCGCGTCCGACCTCGATCGCGCCACGCTGATGCGCTACATCGACCGCTTCCTGATGTTCTACGTGCGCACGGCCGACCGCCTGCAACGCACGAGCGTGTGGCGCGACAACCTCGAAGGCGGGCTCGACTACCTGATCGACGTGGTCGTGCACGACAAGCTCGGGATCGCGGCCGAACTCGAAGCCGACATGCAGCACGTGGTCGACACCTACGAGTGCGAATGGAAGAAGGCCGTCACCGATCCCGACACGCGCAAGCGCTTCCGCCACTTCGTGAACAGCGATGCGCCGGACGCGAACATCGCGTTCGTCGAGACGCGCGGCCAGATTCGCCCCGCGACGCCCGACGAGCGCGTGCGCGGCAAGCCCGTGACGATTCCCGTCGTCGCCGAAAGCGCGACGCAGGCCGTGACCGAATCCGCAACCGTCTGACCCTGACCGACACCAGCGTCTTTTCCAAGGAGCCCATCATGAACGATCGTCTTCCGCTGTCCTGGACCCGCGTGTGCCCGCTCGACGACATCGTGCCGAACACCGGCGTGTGCGCGCTCGTCAACGGCGAGCAGGTCGCGGTGTTTCGCGTCGCGCATGCCGACGGCGGCGTGTTCGCGATCGACAACGTCGATCCCCTGTCGCAGGCGGCCGTGATGTCGCGCGGGCTGATCGGCAGCCTCGGCGAACGCGTCGTCGTCGCGTCGCCGCTGTACAAGCAGCATTTCGACCTGCGCACCGGCGAATGCCTCGAAGCGCCCGAGCAGTCGGTGAGCGCGTATCCGTCGCGGGTCGAGGACGGCTTCGTGTGGATCGCGGCCTGACCGCCCCGGAGCGCGCATGACCGCCACCCCCGTCAAGAGCGTGTGCCCGTACTGCGGCGTCGGCTGCGGGATGGTGCTGCACGTCGAGGATGGCGAAGTCGTCAAGGTGTCCGGCGACGCCGACCATCCGACCAACTTCGGGCGGCTGTGCACGAAGGGTTCGTCGGCGCACGTCGCGCTGCGCCGCTCCGGGCGGCTCGACCGCGCGTTCGTGCGCCGTGCGCGCGAGGACGACCTCGTGCCGCTGCCGGCGCGCGACGCGATCGCCGAGACCGCGCGCCGCCTGCGCGCGGTGCTCGATGCGCACGGCCCCGACGCGCTGTCGTTCTACGTGTCGGGGCAGATGTCGATCGAGGCGCAATACCTCGTCAACAAGCTCGCGAAGGGCTTCGTCGGCACCAACAACATCGAGTCGAACTCGCGCCTCTGCATGGCGAGCGCGAGCACCGGCTACAAGCAGTCGCTCGGCGCGGACGGCCCGCCCGGGTCGTACCAGGACTTCGATCGCGCGAACCTGTTCTTCGTGATCGGCGCGAACATGGCCGACTGCCATCCGATCCTGTTCCTGCGGATGATGGATCGCGTGAAGGCCGGCGCGAAGCTGATCGTCGTCGATCCGCGCCGCACCGGCACGGCCGACAAGGCCGACCTGTTCCTGCAGATCCGGCCCGGCACCGATCTCGCGCTGACGAACGGGCTGCTGCACCTGTTACACGCGAACGGCCGCATCGACGGCGCGTTCATCGACGCATACACCGAAGGCTGGGACGCGATGCCCGCGTTCCTCGCCGACTACACGCCCGAGCGCGTCGCGGAAATCACCGGGCTCGCGGAAGCCGACCTGCGCACGGCCGCGCAATGGATCGGCGATGCGCCGGAGTGGATGAGCTGCTGGACGATGGGGCTCAACCAGAGCACGCACGGCGTGTGGAACACCAACGCGATCTGCAACCTGCATCTCGCGACCGGCCGCATCTGCCGCCCCGGCAGCGGGCCGTTCTCGCTGACGGGCCAGCCGAACGCGATGGGCGGGCGCGAGATGGGCTACATGGGCGCCGGGCTGCCGGGCCAGCGCTCGGTGCTGTCCGACGACGACCGGCGCTTCGTCGAGAACCTGTGGCGCGTGCCGGCCGGCACGCTGCGCAAGGAAACCGGCCAGGGCACCGTCGACCTGTTCTCACGGATGGCGGCCGGCGACATCAAGGCGTGCTGGATCGTCTGCACGAACCCGGTCGCGACCGTGCCGAACCGGCAGAACGTGATCGCCGGGCTGCAGGCCGCGGAGCTCGTGATCGCGCAGGACGCGTTCCTCGACACCGAGACCAACCGCTACGCGGACATCCTGCTGCCCGGCGCGCTGTGGGCCGAGGGCGACGGCGTGATGATCAACTCCGAACGCAACATGACGCTGATGCGTGCCGCGGTCGCGCCGCCCGGCGACGCGCTGCCCGACTGGCGCATCGTCGCGGAAGTCGCGCGCGCGATGGGCTTCGGCGATGCGTTCGACTATGCGTCGGCGGCCGACGTGTTCGACGAGATCGTGCGTTTCTCGAATCCGGCGACGGGCTACGACCTGCGCGGCGCGAGCCACGCGGCGCTGCGCGACGGCCCGGTGCAGTGGCCGGTCGCGCCGGGCACCGCGCGCGAGCGGCACCCGATCCGCTACCTGAACGACGGCGTGAGCCAGACGCCGCGCAAGGCGGCCGACGGGAGCGCTGCGCTGCATCTCGCGTTCCCGACGCCGTCGGGCAAGGCATGCTTTTTCGCGCGGCCGCACGTCGATCCGGCCGAGCTGCCCGACGACACGTTCCCGATCGTGCTGAACACCGGGCGGCTGCAGCATCAATGGCACACGATGACGAAGACGGGCAAGGTCGCGATGCTGAACAAGCTGAACCCGCGCCCGTTCGTCGAACTTCACCCGGACGATGCGAGCGCGCTCGGCATTGCCGCGAAGGACAGCGTCGAGATCCGCTCGGCGCGCGGCCGCGCGGTGCTGCCGGCCGTCGTGACCGAGCGCGTGCGGCGCGGCAACTGCTTCGCGCCGATGCACTGGAACGACGTGTACGGCGACGACCTGTGCATCAACGCGGTGACGAACGACGCGATCGATGCCGAATCGCAGCAACCCGAACTGAAATATTGCGCGGTCGCGCTGCGGCGCGTCGAGACCGACGCGTTCGCGTCCGCCGACGAGGAGACGGTGCGGCCCGACGCATGCGCCGACGACGCGCGGCCCGCTTCGGCGATGGTGCAGGCCGCTGCTTCACAGGAATCCGACATGGCAGACATCGATGCATTCGCGGCCGCGCTCGGCGTGACCGACTTCGCGCCGCCGCCGTTGACCGACACGGAACGGCTGTACGTGGCCGGCCTCGTCAGCGGGCTGAAGGCGAGCGCCGGCCGGCGCGAGGGCGGCGTGCCCGTGCTGCCGGCCGGCGCGCCGCTCACGCCACCGGTGCGGTTCTGGCTCGACGGGATGCTCGCGGGCCTGTTCAGCCGTTCGCTGCCCGCGAGTTCTCCGGTTGCAGCGGCACCTGCGCTACCGGCCGATGCCGCTGCAACCGGCGGCGTGCGGATCGTGCGCACGCGCCCGAAGGTCGTGCTGCTGTGGGCATCGCAGACCGGCAACATCGAATCGCTGACCGAGGATTACGCGACGCAGCTGATGAACGCGGGCTTCGAGATCCGCACCGCGTGCATGTCCGACTATCCGGTCGCGTCGCTCGCGGGCGCGCAATACGTGCTGCTGATGACGAGCACGTTCGGCGACGGCGATGCGCCCGACAACGGCAGCGAGTTCTGGGACGCGCTGCAGGCCGGCAGCGCCGCGCGCCTCGACGGCGTGCACTTCGCGGTGCTCGCGTTCGGCGATCGCAACTACGACCAGTTCTGCGGCCACGGCCGCCGGCTCGACGCGCGGCTCGCGGAACTCGGCGCGGCGCGGCTGTGCGCGCGCGTCGATTGCGACGTCGAATTCCAGCGCGACGCCGACCAGTGGCTCGAACGCGTCGTCGCGCGGATCAAGGAGGCCGATGCCGCGTTGCACGCGGTGCCGTCCGGCGGGATGAGCCCGTCGGGGCTGCTGCCGTCGAAGGCGCATCCGGCGCCGTCGAAGCTCGTCGCGAACCTGCGGCTCAACCGTCCGGGCGCCGCTAAGGACACGCGTTATGTGTCGCTGTCGACCGAAGGCGCGAACCTCGAATACGAAACCGGCGACGCGCTCGGCGTGTGGCCGACCAATTGCCCGGAGCTGGTCGACGAGTTGCTGTCCGTCACCGCGCTGAAGGCCGACGCGCCCGTGTCGGTGGCGGGCGTCGGCGACGTGCGGCTCGGCGATGCGCTCGCGCGCCACTTCGACATCACGCGCCCGCATCCGGACACGCTCGCGTTCATCGCGTCGCGCAGCGCGAACGGCGCGCTGAAATCGTTGCTCGGCGACGACCGCAAGGGCGACCTGAAGCAATGGTTGTGGGGGCAACAGCTTGCGGACGTGCTGCACGAGTTTCCGGTCGAGCTGTCGGGCACGGAGCTGGTCGGGATGCTGAAGCGGCTGCAGCCGCGCCTTTATTCGATCGCGTCGAGCCCGAGCGCGCACCGGGGCGAGATCCACCTGACCGTGTCGGCCGTGCGTTATCACAACGGCCGGCGCGCGCGCAAAGGCGTTGCGTCGACGTTCCTCGCCGATCGCGCGGACGACGGCCGCGTGCCCGTGTTCGTGCAGAAGTCCGCGCATTTCCGGCCGCCGGCGAACGGCGACGTGCCGATCGTGATGGTCGGCCCGGGCACCGGCGTCGCGCCGTTCCGCGGCTTCCTGCACGAGCGGCAGGCGCGCGGCGCGCGCGGGCGCAACTGGCTGTTCTTCGGCGAGCAGCACGCGCAGACCGACTTCTACTACGGCGACGAGCTGGGCGCGATGCACGACAGCGGCTTCCTGACGCGGCTCGATCTCGCGTTCTCGCGCGACCAGGCCGACAAGATCTACGTGCAGGACCGGATGCGCGAGCAGGGCGCCGAGCTGTTCGCCTGGCTGGAGGAAGGCGCGCACTTCTACGTGTGCGGCGACGCGTCGCGGATGGCGAAGGATGTCGATACGGCGCTGAAGGCGGTCGTGGCCGAGCACGGCGGAATGTCAGACGACGACGCGAACGACTACGTCGCGCGGCTCGCGAAGGCGCGGCGCTATATGCGGGACGTGTATTGAACCCAGGCGGGGGGCTTGACGCGACCGTGCCGGCTGGCTGTCCCGGCACGGTGGCCGGCCAGCCGGCGGCGGTCCGGGCTGCCGGGATGGCGGTCGATGACGGACGCGGTGTGACTCGTCGGCCGCCAACAGCTTGCGTCACTGCTGCCGATCCCACGCGCGCGCCTGTTCGGCACGCACGAACGCTTCCGACGACTGCGGCAGCAGGTTGCGGAATGCGCCGCCGTCGTTTTCGATCACGTCGACCATCTTCGCGATCATTTCCTCCGGGTCGTGCTGTTCGAGCGGGAACGTCAACCGCTCGGGCGTCACGGTGTGGACGGCCGGATCGTGCCAGCGCCGTGTCGTTTCCATCATCCGGTCGTTGAAGCCGGTGCTGTACGGGCCGGGGTTCACGACCGCGACGCGGATGCCGTGCGGCGCCAGTTCCGCGTGCATCGCCTCGGCCACCGATTCGACCGCGTGCTTCGACGCGCAATAAGCGCCGGTGAACGGCCCCGTGATCAGGCCCGCGATCGACGACACGAACACGATCTTGCCGTGCCGGCGCGCGAGCATGCCGCGCGCGATTTGCTGCGTGAGTTCGAGCGGCCCGAATACGTTGACGTCGAACAGCTCGCGCACGATTTCGACAGGCAGGTCGACGAGCGCGCCGGCTTCGCCGACGCCCGCGTTGTTCACGAGCACGTCGAAGTCGAGATCGGCCGCGCGGGCGCGGTCGTGGGCCGACGTGACGTCGAGTTTGATGGCGCGCAGCGCGGTGCCGCGTTGCGCGGCGGCGGCCGTCAGGCTGTCGATCTCGGCCGTGACGCGCACGCCGGCCGTCACGTCGTGACCGCGTTCGGCGAGCCGCAGCGCAACTTCGCGGCCGAAGCCGGTGCCTGCGCCGGTGATGAGGATGCGTTTCTGTGCCATGTTCCTACCTTGTGGTGTGAAAGGTTGCCTGAAAGCGGTCGCTGCAGTGCCGGGCGATCGCGGTGTCTTTGTCGACGCTGCCGCCCGAGACGCCGATGGCACCGACGCAGCGGCCGTTGCCGTCGACGAGCGGTTCGCCGCCGCCGAACGTGACGAGCCCGCCGTGACTGTGCTCGATGCCGCGCAGCGGGCCGTCGCCCGACATCGCGCCGAGCGAGCCGGTCGATGCGCGGAAGCGGACCGCCGTCAGCGCCTTGCGCTGCGCGAGATCGATCGCGCCGAGAAAGCAGTCGTCGGTGCGCACGAACGCGAGCAGGTTCGCGCCGGCATCGACGATCGCGATGGCGATACCGGCGACCTGCAGCGACGCGGCGTGCGCGAGTGCCGCTTCGATCGTGCGGCGGGCGGTTGCGAGCGGCAGCGCAGGGGTGAGCGGGGTCATTCGAGGCTCCGGTGGGACGACAGGGCCAGTGTAGGCAGTTGCGGTATATGGGAGAATCCGCCTTCCACTCGAAGGAGCTTCAAGTTTTTTTAATGATGGGCAGACGCGATCCGATGGCCGGGCTGCACGTGTTCATGACCGTCGCGACGGCCGGCAATTTCACGCGGGCGGCCGCCGTGCTCGGCCTGACGCCGGCTGCCGTCAGCCTCGCGATCGGGCAGCTCGAGGGCGAGCTGAACGTGAAGCTGTTCAATCGCAGCACGCGCGGCGTGAGCCTGACGGAAGCCGGGCAGCGCTACCGGCAGCAGACGGAGCCCGCATACCGTCAGGTCATGCAGGTGCGCGGCGAGCTGAAGGATGCGCGCAGCGAGCCGGGCGGGCTGTTGCGCGTCACCGCTCTGCCGCTCGCGCGCACGCTCGTGATCGCGCCGATTCTTGCCGTGTTCCGCGAGCGCTATCCGAAAGTCAGGCTCGAGATCCGCTACGAGAACGAGCTGGTCGACATCGCGAAGGAAGGGTTCGATGCGGGGATCCGGCTCGCCGACCGGTTGCAGCCGGGCATGATCGGCGTACGGATCGCGCCCGCGTTGTCGTGCGCGCTGGTCGCGTCGCCCGGTTATCTGGCACGGTACGGCGCGCCAGCGTCGATCGCGGAGCTCGAGCGTCATGCGTGCATTCGCTTCCGGTTTTCGGAGAGCGGGCGCCTGCATAAGTGGTTGCTGCACGATGGGCGCCGTGACGTCGATCTCGATCCGGACGGCGTATTCGTGACGAACGACGCCGACGCGGTGATCGACGCGGCGCGCGCGGGTGTCGGGATCGCGTTTGCGTTCATGCGTGAGCGCATCGAGCAGGACCTGCGCGACGGCACGCTCGTCGAGGTGCTGCCGGGTGCGTGCCGGACGTTGCCGCCGATGTGGCTGTATTACGTGAATCGCAAGCACGTGCCGGCCAAGTTGCGCGCGTTCATCGACGTGCTGCGCGAGCGCAACGGCGCAGACTTGGCGTAGTCCCGTCGTCCGGTTGCCGGCAGCGATTCGCGGGGCGGAGCATGATGGCGGTTCTGTCCACGAAGCCACGGAGTCGCGCCATGCTCGTATTCGCTCGCTTTCCGCTTCCGATCCTCGGTGCTGCTGGATCGCTGGTTGCTGCTGTCGCGCTCGGGAGCGCGCCGGCCGTGGCCCAGACGTCGACCGTGCCGGCGAGCACAGCCGTTGCCACGCCTGACAACGCGGTGCTGCTGACTGTCTTTCTGAAGCACGACCAGTCGCGCCCGCTCGCCGAGCTGAATGCGCAACTCGCGAAGCAGGGTTTCTACAAGGCGTTTCCGCCGCCGGGCGTCGAGGTGGTGAGCTGGACCGTGACGATGGGGATCGGGCAGATCGTCGTGCTGCGGCTGCCGGCTTCGCGGCTGCGCGAGGTCAATCGCGTGCTCGAGGATACGGCGTGGGGCGCGTATCGAACGGAGTTCTATCCGACTTACGACTACAAGGCGATCGGGTTGGCGGAGCATGAGCGGGGGAAGTAATTGGAGCAGCATATTCCCGAACCGGGGCGAAAAGGGGGCCGGCCGCGAACATCAACCCGTCCCCATTCCCGAGATCCCGCGCCCACCCACGAATTCGTCCTCTCCCGCACAGCCCGGCCAGGAGAATTTCTCCCAAATCCACCACCGTTCATTCATCCGATGAAAAAACCGTTCAGGTTCCCGGTATGATGCGCACCTTGTGTTTTTCGGCCGCACGATTTTGATGCGATATTAACGCGCCCCGCGTGCCACAAAACCGCACAATGCGAGTCTGAAAGATTTTGTAATATAAGCCCCGTATACTTGTAAGTTCTGATTCAGGCGCTCCCTGCCTTCACTTTCGGCCGACCGCCCACGCAGAACAACCAGATATGTCGCCGCCGGGCCATCCCGCGCCGCGACTCGCAATGCACCACCACTGAATAACCTATGTCTTCCCGCCACCCTGGGTCGCCGGGCCGTGCCGCGGCGGCGATCGCCCGTGTCTCGGCGCTGGTTCGCAACGAGCGCGTGCTGTCGCCGCTGATCGCGTTCGGCATCGGCCTGCTGCTGATCGTCGTGTTCCAGCACCTGTCGGAATCCGTCGACTACCGGTCGGTGATCCGCCAGTTGCGCCACATGTCCGTCGCGGAATGGGGCGCGTCGCTGGCCGCGACGGCGCTCAGCTATCTCGCGCTGGTCGCCCGCGACGCGGTCGGCCTGCGTTATGTCGCCGCGAAGGTGCCGCGCGTCGCGCTGTGGATCAGCGCGATCGCCGGTTCCGCGCTCGGCAACGCGACCGGCTTCGGCGCGCTGACGGGTGGCGCGGTCCGTGCGCGCGTGTACGGCGTGTCGGGCGTCACGCCCGCGCAGATCGGCCGGATGACGGTGTTTACCAGCGGCACGCTGGCGCTCGCGATGGTGCTGATGACGGCGGTCGGCATGGTCTGCGTGCCGGAGGCGCTCGCCGCGATGCTGCACGTCGCGCCCGGCGTGCTCACGTGGAGCGGCGCGGCGCTGCTCGTGGTGCTGGCCGCGATGGTCGCGATGTGCGGCAACACCGCGCGCCCGGTCGTCACGCGCTTCAAATGGCTGTCGTTCGACGTGCCGGCGCGGCGCGATCTCGTCATGCAGGTCGTCTACGCGGTGCTCGACGTCGTCGCGGCGGGCCTGACGCTGTGGGTGCTGCTGCCGGCCGCGCCGGTCGGCTTCCCGACCTTCATCACCGTCTATGCGGCCGCGCTGCTGCTCGGGATGATCGGCCATACGCCGGGCGGGATCGGCGTGTTCGAAGCCGCGATGGTCTTCACGCTCGGCCGCGAAGTGCCCGCGCATGCGATGGTCGCCGCGCTGATCGCGTATCGCGCGATCTATTTCGGCGTGCCGCTCGTGCTGTCGGCTGGCCTGCTGGCCGGTTTCGAGGGCCGCGCGCTGCGGCGCCGGCTCGTGACGCGGCAGGCCGCGCGCGTGTCGCAGCTCGCGCCGCTGTTCCTGAGCCTCGTGACGTTCGCGGTCGGCAGCATGCTGGTGATCTCGAGCGCGACGCCCGCGTTCTGGCACCGGATCGCGATCCTGCGCCACCTCGTGCCGCTGTGGGTGCTCGAAGGCTCGCAGGTGATCTGCAGCGTGCTCGGCGTCGCGCTGCTGTTCGTCGCGCGCGGGCTGCTGCGCCGCCTCGACGGCGCATGGTGGATGACCTTCGCATTGACGCTCGCGAGCCTCGCGCTGTCGTTGGCGAAGGGCCTCGCGTTCGTCGAGGCCGGCGTGCTCGGCACGCTGCTCGTGCTGCTGCTCGTCAGCCGCCGCCGCTTCAACCGCCATTCGTCGCTGCTCGCCGAGCGCTTCACGGTGAGCTGGTTCGTGTCGGTGACGATGGTGCTGATGCTGGCCGTGTGGGTGCTGTTCTTCGCGTTCCGCGACGTGCCGTACACGCGCGAGCTGTGGTCGCATTTCTCGTTCGACGCGCGCGCGCCGCGTGCGTTGCGCGCGACGCTCGCAGCAGGCGTGTTCGTCGCGCTGTTCGCGCTGTGGCAACTGCTGCGCCCGGCGCCAGGCCGTTTCGTGAAGCCCGCGCCGCAGGACCTGTTCGACGCCGAACGGATCATCCGCGCGCAGGAATGCAGCGATGCGGGCCTCGCGCTGATGGGCGACAAGTCGTTCCTGTTTTCGGAATCGCGCCAGGCGTTCCTGATGTACGCGAAGTACGGCCGTACGTGGGCCGCGCTGCACGACCCGGTCGGGCCGCGCGAGGAATGGCCGGCGCTGATCGGCAAGTTCATCGCGCTCGCGCACGCGCACAGCGGCCGCGCGGCGTTCTACCAGGTGCGCGCGAACGCGCTGCCGCTGTATCTCGACGCGGGGCTCACGCTGATGAAGCTCGGCGAGGAAGCGCATATCGCGCTCGACCAGTTCGACCTGAAGGGCTCGAACCGCTCGCACCTGCGCTACGCGCTGCGCCGCGGCGACAAGGACGCGCTGACGGTCGAGGTGATCGGCCCGGGCGACGTGCCGGTCGCGCTGCCGGCGCTGCGCGACATCTCCGACGGCTGGCTCGACAGCCGCGACGCGCGCGAGAAGAGCTTCTCGGTTGCCGCGTTCCACGACGGTTATCTCGCGACGCAGTCGGTGATGCTGGTGCGGCAGGCCGACAAGCCGATCGCGTTCGTCACGTTCATGACGACCGACCTCAACACCGAGGCGACGGTCGGCGTGATGCGCCATCTGCCGGACGCGTCGCCGTACGCGATGGAATATCTGTTTACGCAGCTCGCGCTGCATCTGAAGGAAGCGGGCTTCCGCAAGCTGAGCCTGGGCATCGCGCCGTTCTCGGGGATGGGGGCGGCGAAGATGCCGTCGCCGTGGCACCGGCTCGGACTGATGGTCTGGCGCTTCGGCGGCCGCTTCTACAACTTCCGCGGCTTGCGCGCATTCAAGAGCAAGTTCGAACCGCACTGGGAGCCGCGTTACCTCGCGGCCTCGGGCTCGGTCGGCGTGTTCGTCACGCTTGCGGATCTGTCATTGCTGGCTGGAGGTCGGCGTTCATGATGTCGAAGAAGGGAATCGCGCGGGCGGCAGCCGCCTGCGCGGGAATGATGCTGGCCGGCGCCGCATGCGCCGCGCAACCGGCCGCCTTGAAGGCCGAAACCGTGTCGGGCGGCCGCTACGGGCCCGTTACCGTGACCAAGCCGAGCGGACCGCTGCGAGGTTTCGTCGTGCTGTTCTCGCGTGAGGCCGGCTGGAATGCCGCCGATCAGCAGGCCGCCGATGCGCTCGCGAAGGCCGGTGCGATGACGGTCGGCGTCGATTCCGAGCGTTATGCGACGAACCTCGCCGCGAAGCAGGAGACCTGCCACCACCTCGACGGCGACGCCGAGGCGGTCAGCCACCAGCTCGAACGTCTGGCGCAGTCGTCGCGCTATTTCACGCCGATCGTCGCGGGCGTGGGCCGGGGCGGCGCGATCGCGAAGCAGATCCTGGCGATGGCGCCGGAGAACACGATCGCCGGCGTCGTATCGGTCAACCCGGCACCGAAGCTCGATCCGCGCTTCAAGCCGTGCCCGCCCGATCCGACGATCGTGCGCCGTGCGATGCCGGGTTTCGTCGAAACGGCTGCCGCGGGCGACACCACGAAGCTCGTGTCGCTCGTCACGTCGCACCTGCGTGACAGCGGCAGCAGCGGCGACGAACTCGACGTGTCGGACCTGCCGCTCGTCGAGCTGCCGGCCAAGGGCGGCAGCGGCCGGCTCGCGATCGTGATCTCGGGCGACGGCGGCTGGCGCGATCTCGACAAGACGATCGCCGAGGCGCTGCAGCGCGACGGCGTGTCGGTGGTCGGCATCGACAGCCTGCGCTACTTCTGGAGCGAGAAGCCGCCCGCGCAGGTGAGCCGCGATCTCGCGCGCGTGATGCGCACGTACATGACGCGCTGGCATGCGAACCGCGTGGCGCTGGTCGGCTATTCGTTCGGCGCCGACGTGATGCCGTTCGCGTACAACCGGCTGCCGGCCGACCTGCGCGACAAGGTCGCGGTGATGTCGCTGCTCGGCTTCGCGCCGTCCGCCGATTTCCAGATCCGCGTGACAGGCTGGCTCGGCATGCCCGCGAGCGACAACGCGCTGAAGGTCGCGCCGGAAATCGCGAAGGTGCCGCCGCAGCTCGTGCAGTGCTTCTACGGCGCGGAAGAGACGGACACGATGTGCCCGGCGCTCGCGAACACCGGCGCCGACGTGATCAAGACGCAGGGCGATCACCACTTCGGCCGCGACTACATCGCGCTCGAGAAGAAGATCCTCGGCGGGTTCGGCAAGCCGGTGGCGGCGCGCTGAACGCAGGCGCCCGCGCTTTACGGCGGGTGCCTGCCGGTTTGCTTCCGGTTCATCGTACGGGCGGCCAGCGTGCCGCCCGTTTCATTTTCCGGCCTGCGTCGCCGTGCCGTGCGGCGGCGTTGCCGTTCTCGCATCGCGCTGATAGAAGCCCGGAAACCGGTCGAGCTGCCGGCGCGCGGCCGCGATGTCCGTGTCGTCGCCGAGCACCGCGCTCGAAAACCCCGTGCGCTCCATCAGCAGCAGCTGGTCGACCAGCACGTCGCCGGTCGCGCGCAGGTCGCCGGCGAAGCCGAAGCGCTTGCGCAGCAGGTACGCCTGGCTGTACGCACGGCCGTCGGTGAACGACGGGAACTGCAGGTCGATGCGTGCGGCCTGCGCGATCCGTGCGGCAAGCGGCGGCAGTTCCTCGTCGTTGCCGATCGTCAGCGTCGAATCGTCGTGTTCCTGCGTATCGCCAGCGTGTTCGGCCGGCGTCAGCAGCCGGATGCGTGCGTTCGTGCTTGCGTTGTCGCTGGCTGGCTTCATGCGTGCTCCGCGTGGTGGCGCGCGTCGTTCGCGGCGGCCTTGAACGGTTCCGCGCCGATGCGGCGCACCGTGTCGATGAATCGTTCGCTGCGGCCGTTCGCATCGATCCGCGCGTCGAGATACGCGTTGACGATCGCGTCGACGACATCGACGATCTCGTCCGCCGAGAACGACGGGCCGATCACCTTGCCCGGCCGCGCGGGGCCGCTCGCGGTCGAGCCGTCCGACCCGCCGAGCGTCACCTGGTACCACTCCGCGCCGTCCTTGTCGACGCCGAGGATGCCGAGGTGGCCGCTGTGATGGTGGCCGCACGAGTTGATGCAGCCGCTGATGTGCAGGTCGATGTCGCCGACGTCGTGCAGTAGGTCGAGATCCTGGAAGCGCTCGGCGATCGCGTCGGCGATCGGGATCGAGCGCGCGTTCGCGAGCGCGCAGAAGTCGCCGCCCGGGCACGCGATCATGTCGGTCAGCAGCCCGACGTTCGCGCTGGCGAGCCCGATCGCGCGCGCGTTCTCCCACAGCAGGAACAGGTCGTCGACGTGTACCCACGGCAGCACGACGTTCTGCGTGTGCGTGACACGTGCCTCGCCGGCCGAGTAGCGGTCGGCGAGATCGGCGAGCGCGTCGAGCTGGTCCGGCGACGCGTCGCCGGGTGCCTGCAGGCGGCGCTTGAACGACAGCGTGACGATGCGCAGCGCCGGATCGCGGTGCGCGGCGACATTGCGCGCGAGCCAGCGCGCGAATGCCGGATGGCGGCTCGCCTGTGCGGACATGCGCGCATTCGCGTCGGGCAGGTCGAGCGTGCGCGGCTTGAGCCGCGGCGGCACGAACGACGCGGCGACGCGATCGAATTCGGCCTGCGCAATCGTGTGCGGGCCGCCGTCGTGGTCGACGATCTGGCGGAACTCCTCCTCGACGTCGTCGATGTAGCGCTGCCCCTCGGTCTTGACGAGGATCTTGATCCGCGCCTTGTACTTGTTGTCGCGCCGCCCGTAGCGGTTGTACACGCGGACGATCGCCTCGATGTAGTTCATCACGTGCCGCCACGGCAGGAACGCGCGCAGCAGCGTCGCGATCATCGGCGTGCGGCCCATCCCGCCGCCGACGCTCACTCGAAAGCCGAGCTCGCCCGCATCGTCGCGCACGAGCTTCAGTCCGACGTCGTGCCAGTCGGTCGCCGCGCGGTCCTCGGCGGCGCCGGTGATCGCGATCTTGAACTTGCGCGGCAGGAACGCGAATTCCGGGTGCAGCGTCGTCCACTGGCGCATCACTTCGGCGAACGGGCGCGGATCGGCGATCTCGTCAGGCGCGACGCCCGCGCGCTCGTCGCACGAAATATTGCGGATGCAGTTGCCGCTCGTCTGGATGCCGTGCATGTCGACGGTCGCGAGCAGGTCCATCACGTCGGCCGCTTTCGAAAGCGGAATCCAGTTGAACTGCACGTTGGTGCGCGTCGTGAAGTGCGCGCTGCGGGTCGGCAGGCGCAGCGTGCCGAGCAACGCCTGCGCGTCGCATGCGGCGCGGTAGGTGGCGTCGTCGGGCACGTCGTAGTCGCGCGCGATCCGCGCGAGCACGCGAAGCTGCGCGCTCGACAGTTCGCCATACGGCACCGCGACGCGCAGCATCGGCGCGTGGCGCTGCACATACCAGCCGTTCTGCAGGCGCAGCGGCCGGAACGCGTCTTCGCTCAGCGTGCCGTGCTGCCAGCGTTCGAGCTGGTCGCGAAACTGGGCGGCGCGGCTCAGCACGAGCGCCCGGTCGAAATCGGTATATCGATACATGACGTGATACGCGAGAGGAGCCGCGGCGCGGCATGCGCACGGCTCGGAGGGGCGTTGCGACGGATGTCGGGCAACGGAAGACAGCGTAGGGAACGCGGTGCGGCGGGACAAGCAGCAGATCGGGACGAAAAGGGCGCAGCAGATGGCGGGCGCGGCGCCGGCGCGGCGGGCCGGGCATGCGTCGTGCATACCCGTGGCCGGTTGATGTGTCTTATGCGTCGGCGTCGACGACGAGCGCCGGATCGAGCGCACGGATGCGCTGGTCGATGAAGTAGCCGCCGCCTTCCTGATAGCGCAGGAACAGGCGGCCGCACGAGCGGCAGCGGCTGACGTTGCAGCGGTTGTACGGGAAATGGCGCAGCGCGATCGGCGCATCGTCCGACGCGTAGCGCGTACCGGCCGGATGATATTCCGCATAGGTCGGCTCCGCATCGCCGGGCGGCGCGAGCGTGGCTACTTCGGTCAGCTGCGTGTCCTGCAGCGACAGCGGCAGGCTCGTCCATCCGGCGAGCGAGGTTTTCGTGCACGTGCACGGCTGCGTGACGTGTGCCGCTTCGGCCGTCAGTTTCAACAGCGCGTCGTGATCGAGGTAGGGCAGTTGGCTCATGGGAAATCTTGAAAAAGCGGCGAGACCGGCAATGTAACCCGCGCGCGGATCGGCTGCATGGCCGCGGCCCGTGCGGCGGCGGCACGCATGATACGCATCGCGCGCTTTAACCGCCCTTGCGAACCGACGGCTGCGCGACTAGCTCGCCGAGCACGCGGATCGCGCGCTCGATGTCGCGGCTCCACGGATGGCCGAAGTTCACGCGCACGCAGCGCTCGAAGCCGTGCGCGGCCGAAAACAGCGGCCCCGGCGCGAAGCTGATCCCGCGCGCGACCGCCTGGCGATGCAGTTCCATCGCGTCGATCGCGTCGGGGAATGCGAGCCACAGGAAATACCCGCCTTCGGGCCGCACCCACTCGACGCCGGCCGGCAGCCAGCGCCGCAGCGCGTCGTCCATCCGGTCGAGCTGCGTGTGCAGCGCGCCGCGCAGCTTGCGCAGATGGCGGTCGTAGCCGCCGTGCTCCAGATAGTTCGCGATGCCGGCCTGCGCGGGAATGCTCGCCGACAGCGTCGTCATCAGCTTGAGCCGCTGCACCTTCTCCGCGAACCGGCCGGCGGCGGCCCAGCCGATCCGGTAGCCGGGTGCGAGTGTCTTCGAGAACGAACTGCAGTGCATCACGAGGCCGTGTTGGTCGTACGCGCGCGCGGGCAGCGGATAGTCGGGGCCGAAATGCAGCTCGCCGTAGACGTCGTCCTCGATCAGCGGCACCTCGCGCGCCGCGAGCATGTCGACGAGCGCGCGCTTTTTTTCGACGGACAGCGTGACGCCGGTCGGATTCTGGAAATTGGTCATGAACCAGCACGCGCGGATGTCATGCCGCTCGAGCGCGTTCGCGAGCGCATCGAGATCGAGGCCCGTGCGCGGATCGACGGGAATCTCGACCGCGCGCAGGTCGAGCCGCTCGATCGCCTGCAGCGCCGCATAGAAGCCGGGCGCTTCGACGGCGACGACGTCGCCGGGCCGCGTGACGGCCATCAGGCACAGGTTCAGCGCTTCGAGCGCGCCGTTCGTGACGACGATCTCGTCGATCGGCTGCGACACACCGGTCGCGAGATAGCGCCGCGCGATCTGCTGGCGCAGCGCCTCGTTGCCGGGCGGCAGGTCGACGACCGTGCTCCACGGGCTCACGAGCCGCGTGGCCTGCGCGAGCGACTTCGCGAGGCGCGGCAGCGGAAACAGTTGCGGCGCCGGGAACGCGGAACCGAGCGGCACGATGCCGGGCTGCGTGGCGGCATCGAGTACGGAGAACACGAGGTCGCTGATGTCGACCTTGCGCGATGCGCCGGCACGACTCGCGCGGCGCTTCGCGGCCGGGCCTGCTTCGGGCGTGGCGCCCGGCGCGACGTAGTAGCCCGAGCGTTCGCGCGCGCGGATCAGCCCCCACTGTTCGAGCTGGTAGTACGCGCGAAACACCGTCGACTGGCTCACGCCGTGCTGCGCGATGATCTGCCGCAGCGACGGCAGGCGCGTGCCGGCCGCGAGGTTGCCGTTGCGGATGTCGTCGGCGATCGTGTGTGCGAGGGTTTCGTAGCGTTTCATCGGCGTGGACGGGGGGCGCCGTCGCCGCGCGCGGGCCGGATTGGCGCCGCGCCGGCGGGCGCGGGTCATTGTCCGATGCGCGGCACGAAAAGAAAAGCGCGGGCGGCATGCCCCACGTGCCGAGCGACGCGAGCGAGAAGCCGCACGACGGCAGCAGGTAGCTCGGAAGCCATGTGATGAAGAAGCAGATCGCGAAGTTCAGGCCGGTATCGTGCTGACGGTCATTTCCGCGAATGGGGCGGACCGACGCAATCGGCGTCGACGGCCGCAGGCACGTATGCGACGCATGCAATGCGTCGTCATCGAAATGCGAACCGGTTAGCGTCCGGCAACGCGCTTTCTTCTGATCATTCGTCGCCCGGCTTGCCGCGTTCGTACGCCCGCAACGATTCGGGATCGACACTGCGCCGGGCATGTCGCATGTCTGCATGCGCAACACCTGCCGTGTGCGGCTATTTCCAATTGCGCGCCCATATTTTTTATGGTCTTGTTGCGGGATATCGCATCGACTCGAAAAAGGATGGTCGAATGCAGCCGAGCGATTCATACGGGGTCCGCTTGATCAGGGGAATCGGCGCGCGTACGCGCGCCCGCGGTGCCGTGCGCGCGCTGTTCATCATCCTGACACTGGGCTTGCTTGCGCCTGGTCCGTCGGCTTTCGCCGACTCTCCCGAAACCGTCAACGACAACGTGCTGCGCGTGCTGGCATGGCCCGGCTATGCGGACCGCGACGTCGTCAGCGCATTCGAGGCGCAGTTTCACGTGCGTGTCGAAGTGACGTTCGTCGATTCCGACGAAGCGCTGTGGGCGCGGATGCACGGCGCGGCGCCGCCGCCATACGACGTGCTGGCTGCGAACACGGCCGAAATCCAGCGCTACGCGCACGAACGTCTGCTCGCGCCGATCGACCTGGCGCGCATCCCGAACCGGCGGCGGCAGTTGCCGAACTTCCGGCAGCTCGCGACGATCGGCGGGCTCGTGCAGGACGGTGCGACCTACGCGATCCCGTTCACGTATTCGTCGATGGGGCTGATCTACGACCGCACGCAGGTTTCGGCCGCGCCGCGCTCGATGCGCGAGCTGTGGAATCCGCGCTACCGCGGCAAGGTGCTCGACTTCAACAGCGCGCAGCACAATTTCTCGTTCGCGGCGCTGGCGCTCGGCTATCCCGATCCGTTCCGCCTGTCGCCCGCGCAGACGCTCGCGGTTGCGCGCAAGCTGATCGACCTGCGCCGCAACCTGCTGACGTACTACACGCTTCCCGAAGAGGCGACCGCGCTGTTCGTCCAGCATCGAGCGGCGCTGATGTTCGGCAACTACGGCACGCAGCAGGTCGAGCTGTTGCGTCGCGCCGGCGCGGACGTCGGCTACGTGATCCCGGACGAAGGCGCGCTTGCATGGCTCGACTGCTGGGCCGTCACGCGCGGTGCGCAACATGCCGAGCTCGCGTTCGCGTGGATCAACTACATGCTCGAACCGGCGATCGGCGCGCTGCTGACCGAGCGCCAGGGGCTCGCGAACACGCTCGAGCCGCCACCGGGCCTCGACACCGGGCACCAGCATCTCGTGTGGCTCCAGCCCGTCGAAGACATCGCGCGGCGCGAATCGCTGTGGAGCCGCATCGTGTCGGGCGACCGGCCGGAGCGGTTCGACAAATGATCCGGCTCGGGCTCACGTCGAAGCTGTCGGTGCTGCTCGCGTGCATCGGCGTGATCGCGTCCGGCACGACCGGCTATTACGCGTATCGCGCGAACCGCACGATGCTCGTGCAGGAAGCGCAGCACAGCCTGCTGATGTCGACCCAGCTGCTCGGGCAGCGCTTCACGACCGCGCTGTCCGACGTTGCCGCCGATGCGCTCGTGCTCGCGCAGTTGCCGTCGTCCGCGCTCGTCGCGGGCAGCGACAAGCCGGACAGCGCGCGACGCACGCGGCTCGAGCAGGTGTATTGCAGCTTCATGAGAAATCATCCGGAATACCTGCAGATTCGCCTGATCGCGGGCGGGAATTTCGGGCTCGAACACATCCGCGTCGTTCGCGACGCGCGCGGCGTCGTCGTGCTGCCGGAAAGCGCGTTCCAGGAGAAAGGACAGTTTTCCTACGTATTCGATACGCTCGCGACGGCGCCCGGCCATATCTACCTGTCGCCGATCGTGATCAACCACGAGACGGGTTCGCACGAGGCCGAAGGGTTGCCGATCCTGCGTGTGGGCACGCCGGTCGTCGACACGTCGGGCCAGACGGTCGGCGCGCTGGTCGTCGACGTCGAGCTGTCGCGCGTGGTCGACCGGCTCGAACGCGATCTGCCGGACGACTATGCGGTGTATCTCGCGAACGAGTGGGGCGATTTCCTCGTGCATCCCGATCCGGCGCAGACGTTCGGCTTCGATCGCGGCCTGCGGGTGCTGATGCAGGACCGCTTTGCCGTCACGCGCGCGCTGTTCGACAGCACGCGCACGAGCGTGACGCTCAACGGCCTCGAGCAGCCCGACGACGCGCCGGGGCAGATGTTCGCGTTCGCACGCACGCCGTTCGGGCACGACGAGGGCAACCGCTTCGTCGTGCTCGGGATGGCGCGTCCGCTTGCCGACGTGCTGGCACCGGCCGGCATGCTCGGCGAACGGATTGTCCGGATGGTGCTCGTGTCGAGCCTGATGGCGGTGATTCTCGCGATCCTGTTCGCGCGCGCGATCACGCGGCCGCTGCAGGCGCTCGCGCGCGCCGCGACGCACGTGTTCGACGATCCGGCCGCCGAACAGCTTCCGGTCCGGCGCGCCGACGAGATCGGCGTGCTCGCGCGCTGTTTCGACAGCATGCGTGTCGAGATTCGCACGCAGGTCGCGATGCTGCGCGCGAAGCAGCAGGAGCTCACGCACCTCGCCGGCCACGATCCGTTGACCGAGCTGCCGAACCGCCTGCTGTTCATGGAGCATCTCGATGCCGCGATCCGGCATGCGGCCGCGGTGCACGAAGGGCTGGCCGTGATGTTCGTCGATCTCGACCGCTTCAAGCAGATCAACGACCAGCACGGGCATTCGGCCGGCGACCGTACGCTCGTCGCGGTCGCGAAGCGGTTGAGCCTCGTGCTGCGCAACGACGACATGGTCGCGCGGCTCGGCGGCGACGAATTCATCGTGCTGATTGCGGACGTGCGTTCACCGGCGGTGATCGGCGATGTCGCGTCGCGGATCCAGATCGTGATGGCGGAGGAGCTGGAGTTCGGCGACCGGCGCGTGGCCGTCGGTGCGAGCATCGGCGTCAGCGAGTTTCCGGCCGACGGCGCATCGGCCGAGGAACTGCTCGTCAAGGCCGACGCGGCGATGTATGCGGCGAAGGCGTCCGCGCAGTGCGCGTACGTGCGCTATCAGGACCTGGTCGGCGGCGGCGCTGCGCCGGACGAAGCCGGGGCCGGCCGCGTCGCATCGGGTGCCGGCCGGTGACGGCCGGCCGGTAAAACACGCGATGCAAGCGCAACGAGCCCGTCACGGACGGGCTCGTTGCATGTGAGGACTGCGCGCGGGGCGCGCAGCGGCAGGCTTAGTGGCCGAAGTAGACCGAGTCGCGCGGGCTTTGCGCCTTGGCGGCCGGTGCGCCGCCCTGAACGGTCGCGGCCGGTTGCGCACCGTAGCCGGTATTGTCGGCGGCGCGCACGCGGGCTTGCGCGGCCTGGATGTCGGCCGGGTAGTGCGGGCTCGACAGGCCCGGCTTGTAGCCGGCTTTTTCGAGCTGGACCAGCTCGTTGCGCAACTGGGCGCGGGTCACGGTGCTTTGGGCGAATGCGCCGAACGAAGCGGACAGGGCGACAGCGGCAACGACTGCGGAAACGAGCGATTTCATGGTGACCTCCGATGTTTGTCTTGGCTTTCCGCGTTCGACACCATGTCGTAAGCGGTTGATTACATCGTAGGCGTCGGTCGATTCAGGGTAAACGTGGATTTCAGCGAAAGATCGTTGTCGCGGAGGCAATAATCCCGGGGCAAATGTCTTCTGTCCCCATTCAGTATTGCCGAATTTGCAAGGGCACCGCGGTACGGGCGGGCGCCGGTGGCGGCTGGGGGAGGACGGCGGAGGTGGAGATGACGCGGGCGGGCCGCGGTGCGGCCGGATCAGACGCCGTCGTCGTCGATTTCCTTGCGCTCCCGGCGTTCCTCGTTGCCGCGGCGCGCGCGCAGGCGCTGGCGCGACAGGACGGCGATCACCTGCTGGGTCGGCGCGCCGGACGGCAGTTCGTTGCGGATGCGATCGGGCACCATCGGCAGGCCCGCGCGCTGCCGGCGCAGCGCCTTTGCGATTGCCCGGCGGCATTCGTCCCCGTGGCAATCCCATTCATCGCGGATTCTCTGGCAATAACGGCATTGTTCCATCGAAACAGTCTAACGCGTCTTGGGGAACCGGGCAGCGCGCGGGGCCGAACGGGGCACGCACGGCGCTTCCGTCGCGGACGTATCGACGATGGGCAGTTGAATGGGACTGCGAAGCAATCGGGTGAAATGGGTTGCCTGAAACTACAATTCCCCATCCGTCTTCATACGGATTCCTTTCGGAAGAACGGGGCCTGAACGGCTTACCGGAGAGACCAGATTCCCCAGACGGCGATCAACAGGCCGAGGCCGAGTCCGCAGCCCAGCAACACATAGGTTTCCATCTCGTGCCTTTGAAAACGGGGCAGCGCTGACGTCGGCGTCAGCGTGCGGGCAGCAAAGCCGGTCACGTATCGTCGCGCCGCCGGGCGGCGCGATACGCCGGGTCCGCGAATACTACGCTTTGCAGCTTTCAGAACGCATGCGCGATCGATGGCGGTGGGCCGCCGCCATTTCTTGCCCGCGTGCCGGCTATTCGTGTGCGGCCGGCGGGCGCGCGGCCCCGATTCAGGCCGGCAGGTCGTATCGGCAAGCATGAGCAATGCGGCGGCGTGGTTCAACATGGATTCTCGAGCGCGGGCCGGTGCGCATGCAATCGACGCGGCGGATCGAACGTGCATCCTGACTGCGGCGCTGCCGTGGACGTTCGACTCGACCGCGGCGCAGCGCGGGGCCTGGCGCGGTGCCGTTTGAGATACTGTCGGGGAAGTTCAATATAATTCATGATACTTCGCTGTCTCATGTGAAATTTACATACACCGGAACAAGGAGACCCGATGACGCTTGCCCAGTTGCAGGCACTGGCCGCCGTAGTCGAACTCGGTTCGCTCACGGCCGCGGCCGACCGGCTCAGCCGCAGTCAATCCGCGATCAGCCATGCATTGACCGAGCTGGAGGACATCACGCAGGTCAAGCTGCTCTGGCGGGACCGGCAGCCGGTGGTGTTGACGGCGGCGGGCGAACGCCTGTGGCCGTACGTCCAGAGCGTGGTGCGGGAGGCGCAGCTGCTGCGCCAGCAGTTCAGCCTGTCGCGCGGCAAGCTCGAAGGCAAGCTGGTGGTTGCGTCGCTGCCGAGCGTCTCGCTGGCGTTCGTCGTTCCCGCGCTCGAGGCGTTGAAGGAGATGCACCAGGGCGTGTCGGCGGTGCTGCTCGAAGGCACGGACGGCGAAGTCGAAGGGTGGATCGACGACGGTACGGCCGACATCGGCGTGGTGGCCGGCACGAAGACGTTCGCACACACTCTGCCGCTGCTCGACGAGGATTTTGTCGCGGTGGCGCCGGACGGCATGTTCGGCGGCCGCAAGAGCGTGTCTGCAAAACAGTTGTCCGCGGCACCGTTCATTTTCTCGAAGGCAGGGTGCGGGCCGGTGATCGCGGATTACTTCGCACGCGGCGGCGCGCCGCTCCGGGCGGCGTTCAACGTGGTGGAGATGCGCACCATTCTTTCGATGGCGGAGGCCGGCATGGGCGTATCGATCGTGCCGCGCATCACGCTCACGTACACGCCATTCGGCGGCCGCGTGCTGGAACTGTCGCCGAGGCTGCATCGTTCCGTGCGGTTGTCGTGGAACGTGGCGGGCAACGCGGTCACCGACGAGTTCGTGAGGCTCGTCGACGCACAACGCGCCAAAGCCGCGAAAGCGATCCATGCGCGTGCGAAAAAGGGCAGGTAGCGCGGCCGGCGAGATGAACGACGCTCATGGGCGGCTTGCAGTTTATTCATGCCGAGGATGATCGAGATGCAATACAGTATTCGAACCTCGTCACCCTGACTGCCCTGCCGCGAAGGAGCCTCCAGTGCCGGCTTTTCCCACCCTGTTTGCGTTCGGCCTCGTGTCGCTCGGCATGGTGCTGACGCCCGGGCCGAACATGATCTACCTGGTTTCGCGCTCGATCTGCCAGGGCCGCCGCGCAGGGCTCGTGTCGCTCGGCGGCGTCGCGCTGGGGTTCGTTTTTTACATGGTTTGCGCGGCGCTGGGCATCACCGCGCTGGTGATGACCGTGCCGTATGCGTACGACGCGCTGCGCTTTTCCGGTGCGCTGTATCTGTCGTATCTGGCGTGGCAGGCGCTGAAGCCGGGCGGCCGCTCCGCGTTCCAGGTCAGGCAGTTGCCGCGCGACAGCCGCGTCAGGCTCTTCACGATGGGTTTCGTCACGAACCTCGCGAATCCGAAGATCGCGGTGATGTATCTGTCGCTGCTGCCGCAGTTCATTTCACCGGGGCACGGCAGTGTGCTCGCGCAATCGCTGGCGCTCGGCTGCGTGCAGATCGCGGTGAGTGTCAGCGTCAACGCGCTGATCGCCTGCATGGCCGGTTCCATCGCGGGTTTTCTGGCGGGACGACCGGTTTGGGCGTCGGTCCAGCGCTGGTTGATGGGCTCCGTGCTGGCCGGATTGGCGGTGCGTATCGCGCTGGAATCGCGAAGCTAGAGCGGGCAACCCTGCGTCCCGTCGGAAGCATCCCGCATCGTCACCCGGGGCAATTGCCTTCGGCATCCTTCCCGACCCGCACGGGCGCTGCCTTTTCACTGCGTCGGCTGCGTGTCGCGAGCCAGCACAGGATCGACCCGCCGCAAACCATCACTGCGCCTTGCCAGAATTCGACCGACAGCGGCGCATGCAGCAGCGTCGCGGCGAGCGCGGCCGCGAGCACCGGCGTCAGGTACGACGCGCCGACGATGATCGTCACGTTGCCGTGCATGATGCCGGTGTTCCACGCCGCGTAGCCGAACCCCAGCGCCGACGCCGCCAGCACGAGATAGATGACCGCGTGAAGGCTGAACGTCATGCCGCCGCCGCCCTCGATCGCGAACTTGATCCAGAGCGCCGCGGCGACCAGCATGAAGAACGGCGTCACGCCGTTCTTGCCGTCGGCAATGCGCGCCGTCACCGTGCAATAGCCGGTCCAGATCAGCGCGCCGAAGAAGGCAAGGCCGTAGCTCAGCGGATTGTCCGCGACGTTGCGCAGCATGCCGGCCGGATCGAGGCCCTGGTCGCCGCCGAGCACCCGGCAGATGCCGAGCATCGATAGCAGGACGCCCGGCACGACCAGCAGGTTGGCGCGCTGCTTGTTGAACACGATGGCCGCGACCAGCGTCAGGCTCGGCCACAGGTAGTTGACCATCGCGACTTCGATCGCCTGCCGGCCGTTGCTCGCATACCCGATCGACAGCGCCAGGCACAGCTCGTACGAGACGAACAGCAGCCCGCCCCACAGCAGGTAGTTTTTCGGGAACTTGCTCAGGTCGGGGAAGCCGATCGTGAACAGCAGAAGCACGGACGCCACCGTGTAGATCATCGCGGCGCCGCCGGTCGCACCGAGGCTTTCGCTGACCCCGCGGACGAGGGCGACCACCGAGGCCCACAACAGCACCGCGCCGAGCCCGGCGAGCGTTGCCTTGTTCTTGTTGTTGCGCTTCATGCTTCCTGCCTGTTTCAACATTCAAATTCGATTTCGGATGATTCGGTTCCGCTCGCGTGTGCCGTCATCGCGAACGGAAAAATCCGGTTGCGGCCGCCACGCGGTGCGGCAGCCGCAACCGGCAATGCAATGCAGCTATTACGCCGGATACGCATAGTTTAAAGGGGCGGAGCCGGGGAGCGACCGAGCGGCGGACGTTGGCGGGGGAGCGGCCGGGTGCGTGCGGCCGATTCAGGCGTGTGCGGAACGCGGTAGCCGGTCATGCGTCGTCGATGCGCCATGTCGCACCGATTGCCGACAACGCGCGTCCGATCGCGTCGAGCATCGCGTCACGCGTCGGCCCGAGCGTCGTGACGAGGAAGAACCCGTGTTCGTCGGTCAACAGGCCGATCAGCGGCCAGTTGCCGGTTTCATCGCGAATTTCAAGCCGTCGTCGGTCGGGATCGACGTCGATGTCGCCATGCGTTTGCCGCAATGCATCCGCGATTGCATCGAATGCGTCGGCCGACGGGGTCGTGTGGATGCGGTATTCGAAACTCATCTTCATGGGCCGGTGTGCGAAGCGGGCAGTCTAACCCGCGTCATGGCACGCCCATTCCTCGATGGCGATGCAACCGGCGCCCGCCGCAGCGGGCGCCGGCCCGATCACCGCTCGTGCCGCTTCTTGCTCAACTCGATCGTCTCGAACAGCTCGTACTGCGCGGTCGGGTGCTGATCGGCGCCCGGCGCGTGGTAGTAGCGCATCGTGATCGTCGTGTGGCCGCCCGGCTTGCCCGGGTCGTGATCGAACACCGCGATCCCGTAACCGGTGCCCGTATCGCGGCGCGCGGACCAGATCGCATCCTCGAGCGCATCGGCCGGCTGGCGCACGAACGTGTTCGGCGCGGTGCCCGGCACCGGCCGGTTCGGCTTCGTGAACACCTTCGCCCGCGCAAAGCCGGTCGACGGGTTCTCGCCGTACACGTCGAGCGGTGCGCTGGTGCCGCCGCCGCCGAGGATCAGGTGGATCGTGCCGTGGCTCGTGTCGAACGTCGTGCGATCCGGGTCGTTCGAGCCGACCGGACGCGGCTGCAGCGTTTCGACCACTTCGCCGGTCGACGCATCGACGCCCGCGCGGTGATTGCAGCCGCGCACCGGGTAGCTGCGCTCGTAGTCGTGATCGTGGCCGCACAGCACGAGGTCGACACCGTAACGATCGAACAGCGGCAGCCATGCCTCGCGAATGCCTTTGTCGGAACCGTTGCCCGTCTTCGACGAACTGAGCGCGTCCTGGTGCATCTGCACGACGATCCAGTCGATGTCGTCGTCATGCGCCGCATGGCGCAGCGTGTGTTCGAGCCAGCGCGTCTGCTCGCCGTTGCTGTAGCCGCGCACGTAGAACGACGTGCCGGGCTCGATCGGCGGGCGGCCCGTGCTCGCGGCCGGCACGAGCGGCGCGGGGCCGCCGACGAACGCGGCGGCGTCCTGGTACACGACGTCGTCGGCGTCGAGCGACACGAACAGCACCGAGCTCACGCGGAAGCTGTACCAGCGGCCCGGGAAGCGCGTGCCGTTCTCCGGCAGCGTATAGCGCGCGAGATACGAGTCGAGCCCTTGCGGACCGTTGTTGAACTCGATCTCGTGATTGCCGGGGCAGGGCATCCACGGGCGATTCGCGGCCGACGTCTGGTTGTTGTTGCCGAAATCGCGCCACACCTCGGGCTGGTGCGCGGGGTTCAGGTTCGCGTAGCAGAGGTCGCCGTTCAGCAGGTGGAACAGCGGCTGGAACTGCTCGACGGCCTGCACCGCGAAGCGGCTCTGCGGCGACGACAGCACCCATGCGCCGTTCGGCGTCGCGAGATCGCCGTAGCTCGTGAAGCGGAACGGCGCGCGCCCGCGCGGCGCGGTCGAAAAATTCGCGGCGAACGGCTGCGCGGCGTTGCTGTCGTTGTCGGCCGTGATCTCGTAGCGGTAGCGCGTATCCGGCTTCAGCCCGTGCACGCGCGCGTGGTACGCGAACACGGTTTCGCCGTTCAGGCCGTCGGTGTACAGGCGCTGGACGCCGTGCACCGTGCGCGGCGGCTCGCCGTTGGCGACGATGCGCGCGCGCGGATTGACGGCCGGTGCGAGCGATGCCCACGAGATCACGACTTCGGAAGTCGGGTCGTTGCCCCACGTCAGGTGGACCTGTTCGGGCGTGCCGTCCGGATTCGACGCGGCGGCCCGGGCGGCCGCGAGCCCGCCGGCAGCAGTGGCGAGGCCGGATACGCCGGCGAGTTTCAGGAAGCCGCGACGCGACACCGACGCGGCCGGCTCGTTCGGCTGATCAGGGAGATTGTCCTGGTTCGACATGGTCGTAGTTTTCGTTGATGGGGACGCGAAAGGTGGAGCCGCGCGGCCATGCGCGAGCGCGGCCGGGGCGTGGGCCGGAAACGAGCGGGATCCCGGTGACACATATTGTCGAAGGGCAGTTTTGCCGCGTTGTGACAGCACGGCAAGCCCGTGTATGGCGGCCGATACGCTGGTTCGCGCATCGCGCGGCAGCCGGCCCGCGCCAAAGCGCGTTCGATCCGCCCGAAATTTATTCGTCGATACCGCGACGGATTTCTGTCGCCCGCTCCGTTTAATGCATGAACGGCCGCTTCCGGTCGATGCCCGTTACTTCGGAGTCTTTCATGAAACTTTCTGTTCCATTGCGGTTTGCCGCCGGATGCGTGGCCGCGCTGGCGGCGTCGGCGGCATTCGCGCAGGCCGTGATCGTCGCACCTTACGCACCGCCGGCGCCGCGCGTCGAAGTGATGCCGGCGCCGCGCGCGGGCTACGTGTGGGACCAGGGTCACTGGCACTGGCGGCAGGGCCGCTACGTCTGGATTCCGGGCCACTGGCAAGTGGTGCGCGTCGGTTACCACTGGGTGCCCGGGCACTGGGCCGCGCGTGGCCCGGCGTGGCGCTGGGTGCCGGGCCACTGGGCCTGATGCGCGCGCCGCCGCGCGGAACATCGTGCCGGCGCGGCGGATCCTTCACGCAATGTCATGAGTCGAAGCCATGCCTTTTCGAACCATCGTGATACTGGCGGCCGCGGCCATCGTGCTGGCCGGCTGCGTCGTGGTGCCGGCGCGTCCGGTGTATTACCGGCCCGCGCCGGTCGTCGTATATTGAGCACGCCGGCCGACGGTCGCGTAACCGGCCGACAGGATCGATATGCTGCGCGACACGGATGTCGATGAAACGGACATGGCCGATGCCGTGTGCGACGCCGCGCGCGATGCGCACGGCACCGCCGAACCGTCGGCGTGGCGCCGCGCGGCGATGGCCCGACGCATGCAAGGAGAGCACGACGATGAGCTTCAGCCGGGCGGCAGGGCGGCGCAATCGCGCTGCGCGACGGAGCAGGCGGCGTTGAACGATCGCGGCGACCGCGATCCGGACGCGGAACTCGTCGCGCGCGTCGGCGCGCGCGATTCGTCGGCGGTGCGCGTGCTCGTCGCGCGCAAGCTGCCGCGGCTGCTCGCATTGGCGACGCGCATGCTCGGCGACCGGAACGAAGCCGAGGACGTCGCGCAGGAGACGTTCTTGCGAATCTGGAACCAGGCGCCGCGCTGGCGCGAAGGCGAGGCGCGCTTCGACACGTGGCTGCATCGCGTCGTGCTGAACCTGTGCTACGACCGGTTGCGCGGCCGACGCGACGAGCCTGTCGATACGTTGCCCGACGTGCCGGACCCGCAACCGGAGCCGGCCGTGCATGCGGAACTGCGCTCGCGCGACGCGCGCGTGCGGCAGGCGCTTGCCGCGTTGCCGCCGCGGCAGCGGGAAGCACTCGTGCTCCAGTACTATCAGGAAATGTCGAATGTGGAAGCGGCCAACCTGATGGGCATCACCGTCGATGCGCTGGAAAGCCTGCTCGCCCGCGCGAGGCGCAACCTGCGCGCGCAACTGGCCGGCGACCCACCTAGCGAGGACAAGCGATGACACCCGAACGATTTCGCACCATCGTCGCCGCGTACGGCTCGGACGCGCGGCGCTGGCCGGACGGCGAGCGCGCGGCCGCCGAGGCGTGGGCGCGCGCGAACCCGCGCGACGCGCTGCTGGCACTGGACGATGCCGCCGACCTCGATGCATGGCTTTCGTACGACACGGTCATGCCGCCTGCACCGGCGCTCGTCGAGCGCATCGTCGCGTCGGCACCCGCGCCGCAACGCGCGCGACGGCGCGGCACCGTGTGGTGGTCGGGCGCGGCGTTCGCGGGCGTCGGCCTGGCCGGCGCGCTGGCGGGCGCGGTGGCCGTGTCGATGCTGATGCTCGGCAGCGTGCCGACGTCGCCGCACGAGCCGGACTATCTGACGACGACGTTCGGCGGCCCGAGCGTGGATTGGGGTGGTGAATGAGCGAACGTGGCTGGAAATTCATCCTCGTCGGCTCGGTCGTGCTGAACGTGTTCATGCTCGGCGCGATCGGCGGCGGCGTGTATCAGTGGTTCTCGACGCATCGCGACCAGCTTGCGGCAGGCGCGCCCGCGCAACGCACCGCGTTGCGTTTCGCGGCGGACGAATTGCCCGATGCGCGGCAGCGCGAGTTTGCCGCCGCGCTGAAGGCCGCGCGCAAGAACGGCCGCGATTTCGCGCGGGAAGGGCGCGACGGCCGGATCACCGTGCTGGATCTGCTCGCCGCGCCGCAGCTCGATCGCGCGGCGATCGACGCCGCGCTCGACCGCACGCGCGCGGCCGATACCGCGATGCGCGTGCAGGTCGAACGCAGCGTCGTCGATTTCGCGGCGACGCTGACGCCGGAAGAGCGCGTGAAGTTCGTCGACGGGTTGCAGCACAGCGGCAACTGGCGTCTGCCGCCGAGACTGCAGAAAAAGCCGGACGCGCCGGCGAGCCAGTAAGCCAGTAAGCCAGTAAGCATCAGGCAGCGCGACACGCGGTATGCGTGTCGCCGATATTCGCGTTCGGTCATGCGCAATGCGTGCACGAGATGAATCGCACGCGCCGTTGCGTGTCGATGACTTGCGCCGTTGCCGTGCATCACCTCCGCCGACTCTCCCGTTCCTCGTTTCTCCGATCCAAAAAATATTTGCCATCCCCGCGACGGATTTCCCTGCATGCCCGCGTTAAACGTGGGTACGCACCGCAAGGGAGCCCGTCATGGACCACCCGAACGACACCACGCCGGCCGCGATCGCGCTGAACCGCTTCGGTCTCGGCGCGCGGGCCGACGAAGCGCCGCCTGCCGACCCGAAGGCGGCGCTGGTCGCGCAATTCGACCGTTACGACGCGCGGCCCGCCGCGTGGGCCGGCGAACCGGACGCGGTCGCGCTCGCGACGCGCTTCGCGAACGCACGCAACGCGATGACGGGCGACGACGCGGCCGCGAAGCGCGCGATCGCGCAATCGATCCGGCGCGACGGCTACGACGCGTATCGCAGCGCCGTCGCCGCACGGTTGAACAGCGCGCTGAACACGCCCGCGCCATTCGTCGAGCGTCTCGTACATTTCTGGGCGAACCATTTCGCGGTGTCGGTCGACAAGGGGCAGGTGGCCGCGTATGCGGGCGCGTTCGAACGCGACGCGATCCGCCCGCACGTGCTCGGCCGCTTCGAGGACATGCTCGTCGCCGTCGAACAGCATCCCGCGATGCAGGTCTTTCTCGACCAGGCGCGCTCGGTTGGCCCGGACAGCCCGGCCGCATTGCGCGCGGAAGCGCGCAATCCGTCGGCGAAGCGCGGGCTCAACGAGAACCTCGCACGCGAAATCATGGAACTGCACACGCTCGGCGTGCGAACCGGCTACACGCAAGCCGACGTGACGGAATTCGCGCGCGCATTGACGGGCTGGAGCATCGCGGGCGGACGCGGGCCGCAGCCGGGCGATGCCGCGCCCGGCGCGTTCGTGTTTCGCCCGAAGCTGCACGAGCCGGGCATGCGCACGGTGATGGGGCGCACCTACGACCAGCCGGGCGAAGCGCAGGCGCGCGCGATCCTGCACGACCTCGCGCGGTCGGATGCAACGGGTCGGCACATCGCGTTCCAGCTTGCCCGTCATTTCGTCGCCGACAATCCGCCACCCGCGCTGACCGACCGGCTGGCCCGCGCGTTCGACGCGAGCGGCGGCGATCTGCCGACCGTCTATCGCGCGCTCGTCGATGCACCCGATGCGTGGTCGCCGGTCAACCGCAAGTTCAAGACGCCGTGGGAGTGGGCCGTGTCGTCGCTGCGCGGGCTCGGCTGGCGCGAGATGGACGATCGGGGCGACCTGAAGGCCGCGCCGCTGCTGGCGCAGCTCGGCCAGCCGGTGTGGCGGCCGGGCTCGCCGGCAGGCTTCGACGATGTCGCCGCGAGCTGGGCCGCGCCCGACGCGCTCGTGCGCCGCGTCGAGATCGCGCAGCGCCTGGCCGCGCGCACCGGCGACCGGCTCGACCCGCGCACGCTCGGCAACATGCTGCTCGCCGGTTCGATGAGCGCGCCGACCGCGGCCGCGCTGTCGCGCGCGGAAAGCGCGACCACGTCGCTCGCGCTGCTGCTCGTATCGCCCGATTTCCAACGGAGGTGAACATGGCACTGTCCCGCCGACAATTCCTGAGCGTTGCCGCCGCCGGCGCAGGCGCGATCCTCGTCGCGCCGCGGATCGTGTTCGCGAACGTCGAGACCGACCGGCGCTTCGTGTTCGTGATCCAGCGCGGCGCGGCCGACGGCCTGAACATCGTTGTCCCGTATGCCGAACCCGCGTATGCGTCGCTGCGCGGCGCGCTCGCGATCGATACGACGGCCGCAATGCGGCTCGACGGCACGTTCGCGCTGCATCCGTCGCTCGTGCAGACCGCGCAGCTATACCGCGACGGACAGGCGCTGTTCGTCCACGCGATCGCGTCGCCGTATCGCGACCGCTCGCATTTCGACGGACAGAACGTGCTCGAAACAGGCGGCCGCGCGCCGTATCAGGTGAAGGACGGCTGGCTGAACCGGCTCGCCGCGCTGCTGCCGGCGACGCGCGAAAGCGCGATCGCGTTCGCACCGACCGTGCCGCTCGCGTTGCGCGGCACCGTGCAGGCCGCGTCGTATGCGCCGTCCGGTTTGCCGGCCGCGCCGGACGACCTGCTCGCGCGCGTGTCGGCGCTTTACGAGGCCGACGCGCAGCTCGGCCCGCTGTGGCAGTCGGCGATGCAAGCGCGCGGCCTCGCCGGCGACGCGCATGCGCGGCAGGATCCCGCGGGCGTCGGCAAACTTGCCGCGACGTTCCTCGCGCGCGACGACGGCCCGCGGATCGCGATGATCGAAACGGGCGGTTGGGACACGCACAGCGCGCAGAACGCGCGGCTCGCGAATCAGCTGAAAGCGCTCGACACGATGCTCGCCGCGCTGCGCGACGGCCTCGGGCCCGCATGGCAGCAGACCACGGTGCTGGTCGCGACCGAGTTCGGCCGCACGGCCGCGGCGAACGGCACGGGCGGCACCGATCACGGGCAGGCGTCGGTCGCGATGCTGGCGGGCGGCGCGGTCGCGGGCGGCCGCGTGATCGCCGACTGGCCGGGGCTGCGGCCGGGCGACCTGTACGAAGGCCGCGACCTGAAGCCGACCGCGTCGCTCGACGCGCTGATCTCGGGCGCGGCCGCCGAAAGCCTGCGGCTCGATCCGCGCCGCACCGCGTCAGCGCTGTTCGCGGAAAGCGGCGCGACGCGGCCGATGACCGGCCTGATTCGCGGCGCCGCGTGACGCGGGGCGTTTACGCGCTCGACCCCGCCAACCGATTACACAAAAAGGGAGAATCGAAGATGAAGATCCGATCCGTATCGCTTGCCGTGCTGGTGAGCGCGAGTGCCGCGCTGATGTCCGCGTGCGTGGTCGAACCCGTGCGGCCGCCTCAGCCGGCGCCGCTCGTCGAAGTGATGCCGCCGCCGCCGGCACCCGGCTATCGCTGGGCGAAGGGGCATTACCGGTGGGCCGGCAATCACTGGGCGTGGGTGCCCGGGCACTGGGTGGCCGTGTACTGATCGGGCGGGGCGTTCCGCGCGGTGCGCGGCGCGGGTGCCGGGAATCAGGACCGCGTATTGAACCGCGATGCGCATTGGCCTAAGCTTCCGGATCCCGACGGCGGACAATCCCCGTTCGTTCGTCACGGCGAGCCGATGCCCGGTCGCCGTTTCCTTCCGTACGGCACCCCTATGAAAGCATGGCTAGTTGCACTGGCCGTCGCGGCCGGCATGACCGGCGCGCAGGCCGCGTCGTTCGACTGCGCGAAGGCGTCCACGTTCGTGGAGCGCGAAATCTGCGGCAATCCGGCGTTGTCGCGTCTCGACGATGCGCTCAACGCGGATTACAAGCATGTCGTGGACGACTTCGCCAACTATCCGGTCGAGGATCCACCCGAGTATCACCGGTTCGTCGCGAGCCAGAAGGTGTGGCTCAAGGCGCGCAACCGCTGCACGACGACGCAGTGCCTGATCGACAGTTACCGCAAGCGCATCGACGTGCTGTGCGGCCAGATCGACGTGCCGGCGGAAAGCGACCGCGCGAAGTGCCGCGGCAACGGTGGCCTGGGCGGGCTCGAACTCGATCACTGAGCGTCGATGCGAAACGCAAGCCTGCGTCGATTTAGACATCGGCGAAACGCCATCTCGCGCAGCGCGTGGAGCACCTACCACCCGATCCGGTGCTTCTCCTCCGTCTCGCGATGCCGCCAGTCGTCGTCCGCGTGCAGGTACTGGCTCGTCGTCGTGAGCGACACGTGACCGAGGTTGTCGCGCACGAGTCGCAGGTCGACGCGGCCGTCGGCCATATGCGAGCCGGCGCTGTGGCGCAGCCAGTGCGCGGACGCCTGTTCGAGCACGCGCGCCTGTTCGTCGCCGGCCGCGCCGTTCGCGCGCAGCCGGTCGGCCGCGTGCCGGAACACCTGCTTCACGATCCGGTGCAGCGCCGCGCGCGTGAGCGGCTTGCGCGCCTGGCCGAGCGGCAGCACGAGCGGCGTGGGCTCGCCGTCGGACGGCAGCGCGGGCAGCCCGTGCGCGCGCCGGTAGCGCGACAGCTCGGCCATCATCTCGTCGGTGGCCGGCACGAGCCGCTGCCGGCCGCCTTTGCCCGTCACGTCGAGCCACCAGCGGTCGTGCCCGTTCGCGTCGCGCCGGCAGAAGAACTGGCCCATCGTCGTGTCGGCCGCTTCGGTGATGCGCAACCCGCCGAGATACAGCAGCGTGAACAGCCAGCGCGCGCGATCCGCATGAAAGCACGCGCGCACATCGTCGCGCGGCATCGCGACGATCGCGTCCTTGACGGACTGCCACAGCGGTTGCCCGAGATGGCGCGTGACGCGCGGTGCGGGACGACGCTGCCGCTGCCGCGACAACGCGAGCGGATTGCCTGCGAGGTAGCCGGCCTGCACGAGCCACGAGAACATCACGTTCAGGATCACCAGCGCCTGCCGCTGGCTGGCCGCCGACAGCGGCCCGTAGAACGGCCGCCAGCGCGGGTCGTCGCGCGGATGCTTGCGGCCGCCGTTCGCGCACCACACGTCGGCCGGCGCGGGCGCGAGCAGGAACTGCCGGTAGACGACGAGATCTTCGTGCGTGAGCGACGACAGCGGCTTGCCGCACGCGATCACGGCCCACAGCAGCAGGCGCTCGGCTTCCTTGCGGTAGTTCTGGAACGTGGTCGGCGTATCGACGAAGCGCGCGAGCCATGCGCGCACGGCGTCGAGATCGTTGGTCGCGGCGATCTGCGGATGCGCGCTGCCCGAGCGGTTGGTGCCCGCGCGTCCGTCGAGCGCGGCCGGCACGGTCAGCGTATCGATCGGCAGCGGGCGCAGTGCGGCGCCGGACGGAACGGGTGAGGTCATGCGAAGCGGGGGGCGCTGTGCGGGCCGCGCGGGCGTGGCGGGCGCGCACGTGGCCGGGCGGACGAACGCAGCGCGACAAAGCGTATCGGGAGGCGCCGATGGTACACGATCGTCACGCGGTGAATCCGCTGTCGACGGCAATTGCCTGACCGGTGCCGGTCGACGCACCGGTCACGACAGCGACTTTTCCCGCGAAGCTTTCCGTTCTTGTCGCCTGCCGCGCCGGGAAGCTCGGCAGGTCGGGCGGCATGCGCCGGCGCTTCGATGTTGAAGCGGACCAGACCGATCCGGTGGCGGCCCATCGTAACGAACGCATGGCTCCACCGACAGCACGCTGTTGCCTCAGCGGCCAGCCTGCTTGTCCAGCAACCGGAACTTGCCATTCTCGAACAGGTAGCGATATCTGCCGCGCGGTTGCCCGTCGGGCTTGCCGTTCACGACGAGCAGCCGGCTGTCCGAGCGGAAATCCGTCGGCGTGTTGTCGTCCACGATCGCCAGTTCGCGCACGATGTACGGAAACCAGTACACGTTGCCTGTTTTCGCGTCGAGCGCGAATACCCGCATGCAATTGTCGTTGTGTCCGCAATCAAAGGTCCACAGGATGTAATGGCTCGCGAAGGTCACTTCATTGACGGCGGCGCCGTCCTGGATATTCCTGGCGAACTCGCGGTCCTGCGCCGTGCGCAGTTTCGGTTCGGCGATCGGCCCGTCATACATCGGCCCGGCGATGTATTTCATGAAATCGTTGTGTTCTTCCGCCTGCGCGCACCAGCTTGCGGTCAACGCCGCGGCGCAGACGAGCAGGCCTGTCATCGTGGTGGAAAGGCGGTGCTTGCGTTTCGGAATCCCGGATCGTTTATCGGCCATTTTCGAGGGTCCTGTTGTTATGGGTATCGATATCGTAATGTAACCGGCACAAGCCTTACGCAATTGCTGCATTTGCCGCGACTTCAAGCATGCCGCGACGAACGCGGCAAGTGACGATCCCGACAGATCCACCCCGCGTCGCGCACCTCAGACCAACGACAGCACGCTGTCCGGCAATGTCCGCACCAGTGTTGCCTACCGCGTGACGCCGGTCTGTCGGAAATATTTACGCGCGGATCGCGCCACGGGAATATGCGTGCGACGGTTGCCCGTCCTTACGAAAGCCGTGTATTCTCCCTACAAATTCATGAATTCAAATTCGAGGCACAGCCAGGGTTCCAGCGCCGGAACGGCAATGAGAGAACTCGTTTCGTAATTGACGCACGCTACCAATAACCTTAAAAAAGGACGGTTCCCGTGACACCAATTAGAAACGCAGCAACCATCTGCACCGTCGTGGGTGCGCTCCTGGCGACCGCTGCACTTGCCGATACCGCGTCGGCGCAGGCGCCTGCTGGGTCTTCCTCCGCTACGCCGCTGGCTGTCGGGCTCGTTTCGAGTGGCGTAGCCGAAGCGCAGGCAATCGAGGCGATCCGCGAAGGCGATATCCTGACGATCAAGCTGCGGTTCAGGCCGCTCGTCGCGAACAAGGTGGAAGTGCTCTATAGCTCGATCAGCAAGAGCGACTACGAGAACGGCATCTACGTGCTCGCAGGCAACAAGAAGCACTTGCTGCTGACTGACAGCAACAACCAGCCGCTGGCCAGTCCTCGCGTGGTTCTTAGCACATCGAAGGATTCGCCGAGCGCGGGCACGTGGTACGGGAGATTTCCCGCTCCGCCGAAGAGCGTCACCAAGGTGTCGTTGTCGATTCCGGGTGTGGAGGCGCTCGACGGCATCAAGATTACCGATCGCTGACCATGGCCGGAGCGATCACATCAATCCTGGCGCTGATCCTGTCGGCGTCCGCCGTCGGCAGTGCCTTCGCGCAAGCGCCGCCGGCGCATCGCGATATTCGGGATCTCAAGGCAACCGTCCTGGACGTGAAGGGATTCTCGTCCGATCTGAACAGCACCGTATCGGATCTGTCGGCCAAGGCATCGGGGCTCGCGGCACGGCACGACGGCCTGTCCGTGCGCGAGGACAAGGCGACGGTACGGGTGTCGATGCTGGGCGACATCCTGTTCGACTTCGACAAGGCCAGCATCCGGTCGTCCGCCGAACCGACACTCGACGACATTCTGCGGCTCGTCGCGTCCGTTCCGTCCGGGGCGATCGTGATCGAGGGGCATACCGATTCGAAAGGGTCCGCCTCGTATAACAAGACGCTGTCTGTCCGTCGTGCGAATGCCGTGGCCGACTGGCTCACGTCGCACGGGATGAAGAAGGCGCGTTTGTCGGTCAAGGGGCTGGGGGACAGCCGGCCGGTCGCGCCCAATACGCTCAGGAATGGCGCGGACAATCCGGACGGCCGTGCACTGAATCGCCGAGTCGAGTTCGTGTTGCCGAACGACGCGAAACGCGCGAAGTAGGCGTCCGGCGTGCACGTGCGGGCCGCCGGCGGCGATGCGCGCGGCTGCACCGGAGCACGGTAACGTGTCGGCGCGCGCACGACATCGCACGAATGAGGGGGGCGAATCGCCGGGTGTAAGGTATTTGTGAACTTTGCCGCCGTGCCGGTCGTCTAACCGCCCCCTCCAACGCTTCCAGAGGAACATCAGATGCTTCGCCAATCCAGAACGCTGCTCGGCGCGGCCGTCATTGCCGGCAGCACGCTCGTCGCCGGATGCCAGACCGACGCGGCCGTCACGGCCCAGAACGCGGCCCGCCCGGCCGACGGCCGGCCGGTGACGAAGACCATCTACGTCGCGCCGCAATCCGCGCGCTGCACGGGTGTCGCGCCGATGGAATGCCTGCAGGTGCGCAGCAGCCCGAGCGAGCCGTGGAGCCTCTGGTACGCGGGCATCGAGGGCTTCGCGTACCAGCCCGGTTACCTGTACACGCTCGAAGTCGACGAATACCGCGTCGCGCAGCCGCCGGCCGACGGGTCGTCGATCCGCTGGGTGCTCAAGCGCGTCGTCGAGCGCCGCCAGGCGAACTGACGTCCGCGGCGCTCACGCGGACGATCGCGCTGCCGCACCGGCCGGCGGCGTTGCCGTATCGATCCGCCGGAACACGATGGACGACAGCAGCGTGACGGTGCCCATGCACGCGAACGACAGCATGAACCCGCGCCCCATCGAGCCCCACCAGGCAGCGAACAGGTTCACGAGCCCCCCGCCGATCGATACGCCGAGCCCCATCGCCAGCATCTGCATCATCGTGAACAGGCTGTTGCCGCTGCCGGCGTCGGCATGCGACAGCCCCTTCAGCGTCACGCCGTTCATCGCCGCGAACTGCATCGAGTTCGCGGCGCCGAACACGACCAGCAGCACGATCTCCAGCACCGGCGCGGGCTGCGCCGACACCAGCGCAAACCCCGCGATTGCGCAGCCGACGATCCCCGTATTCACGACCAGAAACGTCGCGTAGCCGAAGCGCTTCACGAGCGGCGCGATCCAGCGTTTCGCGATGACGCCCGCGATCGCGGCCGGCAGCATCATCAGCCCCGACTGCAGCGGCGTATAGCCGAGCTGCACCTGCATCAGCAGCGGCAGCATGAACGGCACCGCGCTCGTGCCGATCCGGCACAGCAGGTTGCCGAGCAGCCCCGAACCGAAGTTCGGCTCGCGGAACAGCCCGAGCCGGAACAACGGCTGCGCGCGCCGCCGCGCATGCGGCAGGTACGCGAGCGCGCTCGCCAGGCCGAGCACGGCGAGCCCGGCCGACCAGGCGGTGCGATGCGCGGGCATCGGCGGGTCGATCGCGAGCGACAGCGCAATCATCGCGATCGACAGCAGCGCGCAGCCGATGAAGTCGAACGGCGGCGGCTGTTTCGCCTGATCGTGCGGCAGGTAGCGCTGCACGGCGATGAAGCCGACCACGCCGACCGGCACGTTGACGATGAACACCCAGTGCCATGAAATCGCCTGCGTGAGCCAGCCGCCGAGCGTCGGCCCGACGATCGGGCCGAGCTGGCCGGCGATCGACACGAACGCGATCGCCGCGACGTACTGTTCGCCCGGCACGCGGCGCAGCACGGCGAGCCGCCCGATCGGCAGCAGCATCGAGCCGCCGATGCCCTGCACGGCGCGCGCGACGACGAGCTGGCCGAGCGTATGCGACGCCGCGCAGCCGATCGACGCGATCACGAACACGAGAATGGCGACCGAGAACACGCGGCGCGTGCCGAACCGGTCGGCGAGCCAGCCGGACGCCGGCGTGAGCATCGCCATCATCAGCGTGTAGGCGACCACGACGGGCTGCATCGCGAGCGGCGACGCGTGCAGGCTTTGCGCGATCGAAGGCAGGGCAGTGTTGACGATCGTCGTGTCGAGCGACTGCATGAAGAACGCAGCGGCGACGATCCAGAGCAGTACGGAGTGCGTGGGTTCCCGGGACATGGCGAAATGGCGGTGCGAAGGCCGGGCGCGGGCGGCGCCGTTGCACGGTCGCGCGGCGCGTGCCGGTCTTCAAGCGCTCGATGGTACCGATTCCGGCGGCCATCGGGAAGCTGCCTGGAGACATTGATTGTCATCGGCGAAGCCAATGACGGTGCGCGATGCTCGATCCCGCCTGCGTAGCGCACCTGCCACGCGCGATGCGCCGGCATCCCGCATGCGCACCGCGCATCGTCATGCTGCCCGTTTCTGCGAAATCACGAGCAGCGCGTCGTTCTTGTCCTCCAGCACCGCGCGGTATTCGTGCGGCCCGGCCTGCACCGGCACGCGCTCGCCGAGCAGGTCGGCTTCGACACGATCTGGTGCGTGGGGCACGTCGCTGACCAACTATGCGCACATGCGCGCGCCGGAAACCTTCCTTGCGTACCTGGCCGGCCGCACGACGCGCATCGGCCTCGGCCACGGCGTCGTGTGCCTGCCGCCGGCGATGAATCACCCGATCAAGGTCGCCGAGCGCGTCGTGCTGCTCGACATCCTGTCGGGCGGCCGCGTGCATTCCGGCGTGGTCCGCCGAATACGGATACGTTCCTGAAACATTCCCCCCGATTGCGCTCCGCGTAACCACCCGTGCCTGACGGTGACGCTTCTCCCGCCTCGTTTCGCGCCGCATGGCACGCGCTTTGCGGGTGACCCGGTGCCGCTGGTGCAATCGAGTTTCGCCAGAACGACGGGCGCATCGGCGGCATGCAACGACATCGAAACAAACGGGAAATCGGATCGGGTCGCGGGCGCCGCGTGTTGCGGCGCATGCGCCGCGCATGTCGTATCGGTCATGCGCACGGCAACGCGTTCCCGGTCCGGCGAACAGCAAGCTTGCTTGCACGGTGCCGTGCCGGGGTTCGTACCGCGCATCGTGACGGCGGCCGCATGTGCCGGGGAGGCGGTGAATGAAGCCGCTCCGTGCGGCGCTACGCGTGCCTGCGCAGGTTCTCCATCGGCGAATAGCCATTCGGCCGTCTTTTCCGTCGTTCCGATCTGCCTTACCTTGCGGACAGCAGTTCGACGTGTCGGGCGAGCGGCGGGAGTTGGCTGGATTCATGCCGGCCGCGGCCGTTCGCCGACGCCAACCACCGTCTTCCGTCCAGCCATGACGATGATAGCAATGCTTGCAATTCACCGTCACGGCGCTATCATTGATAGCAACCTGGATGGAGTGACCTATGGCAAATCTTCTGGTGCGTAACGTGGATGACAGTATCGTTCAGAGCCTGCGAGAGCAGGCTGCGGCAAATGGCAGGAGTGCCGAGGCCGAACATCGAGCCATTCTGGCCGATGCGCTCGGCCGGCCGAAGCGAAGGACATTTGCGCAAGTGCTGATGAGCATGCCCGATGTTGGCGAAGACGCGGATTTCCAACGTGTGCAGGATTCCGGCGAGGTCAGGCGTGTTTTTGATTGATACGAACGTCATCAGCGAAATCAGGAAGGGAAAGCGCGCGAACAGCGGGGTGCGCGCGTTCTTCCGTGAAGCCGGAAACGACGGCAGCAGTCTCTACCTGTCCGTCGTGACGGTTTCCGAACTGCGCCGCGGCGTCGAGATGATCCGCCGCCGCGGCGATTCGCAGCAGGCGTCGACACTCGATGTCTGGCTGGCCGCGCTCATGTCCGACTATGCGTCTAACATCCTGCCGATCGACATCGATGTCGGCCAGTTGTGGGGCCACCTGCGTGTCCCGCATCCGGAGCACGCGCTGGACAAGCTGATTGCCGCAACGGCGCTCATCAACGACCTGACGGTCGTCACCCGAAACGTCGGTGATTTCGCGAAGACGGGGGTCCGGCTGGTGAATCCGTTCGACTAGCGTCGCGCGTTCGATCGGAGCGCGGGTTGGCCCTGGGCAGCGCAGAGGATGCGTCGCGTGAGGCGTCGACCAGCGGTGCCGAATCGGCACGACGAGCGCAATGCCACGCGCGACGCGTTACGTCAGGCTGCCTTCAGCACGCTGCCGGCGTGCTGCCGCATACGGTATTCACGAGCGTCACGATGTTGCTGCTCGTGAACGGCGACGCGCCTTGCTGTTTCACCGCAGAGTTCGTATAACCCCAACTCGTCACGCCGACCACGGTATTGTGCGAGGCTGCGTTGCCGAAGGCCGTGCCGTTGAGTGTCGGCGGCATGCCAAGATTGACGAGCCACGGGCCGCCGCTCGACCCCCCGGTCATCAGCGATCCGATGATCGTGTTGTTCGAGTTGCTGGCGGACACGAAACCTTGCGATTCGTTACGCTCCATGTAGACGCCGCTATCCAAAGCCACCGGGTAGCCGAGCTGGTCGATCAGCGCGAGTCCTGACGGGGTGTAGCTATAGCCGTTCCAACCATAGCCATACCATCCGGCGCGATTGCCCGCATACGATCCGGCTTGCGGCGACAGCACGATCACGGCCACGTCGTCCTGGCAGATGACACCGGCGACAGCGCATGGATCGGTGCCGTCGTAATAGGAAGTCATGACGGTCGCGGATGCTCCGTTCCACGTGCCATAGGGCGCGGTTCCGTTACTGTAGGCCGGAACGAATACCCAGTTCGAGTAGAACTGCCGCTGACCGAAATTCGCGACGCAGTGCGCGGCCGTGACGACCACTCCCGGTTTGATCAGGGAGGCAGAGCACAGATAGGTCGCCGAGCCGATGTTGAAGAACAGCTTGCCGGCTGCGCGGAACGGATAGTAATACTGCGTATTGTCGCCGCTTGCATTCACCTGGCTAGTGGTATACGGCTGATTCGACGATCCGTATTCCTGCGGTTGGACCCCGGACTGACTCAAATCGACTGGCGCGACCAGTTGCACCGGCCTTTGCCTGCCGTCTCCAACGCCGCCTTGCGCATAGCCCGGCACGCCCAGCGCCGGCCTGGCGTTGTACATCAGTGAATCCAGCATGGTAGGCGGCGCAACAAGTGGTCTTGGCAGCGGCATCGGCAGAGCGTGCTTGAAATCGACTGCGGCCACCTGGAGACCGCGCTCGGGTAACGTGATCTGCGTCACGCCTCCCTGCGTTCTGATCTGCTGGGCCAGCGCGCTGGTTGCGATCAACGAACCGAACGCAACAACAGCGATTTTACTGATCAGTTTGCTCATTTGAATCTCCTTTCGAACTTATGAGTTGTTTTTCTGAGATTCGAAATATCTGTCGAACATTGAGGCGCCCCTCAGATAGCACGAAAATTATGCCGGGCGAATTAAATAAACTGCGAGGACATTGCGTGAAAATGTTTCCAATGAACTCTCTTTGTTGTTGCTGAGCAATCGATCCGGCGGAAGAGGCTTTGTTTTAATTGATTGGTTAATGTTTTTCGCCGGTCGGAATGCAACTCGTGCGCCAATTTAATTTTTCGGGGCCATCTTCAGTGTGGTCGGTAAAAATAAAAAATGCATTGGATGTAATGCGATTTTTGTTTGGATGAAACAAAGAACAAATCAAATTTACACCTTATAAATCGGCTCAATAATATAACATTACATAATAAGCTTTATTATTTTTTATAATTTAATGCAACCCGGGTGATTTAAGAGTGATTGTCGGGGGAGTAAATATGGAGGCATTAATGGAATTAAAACTTGCATCGTTTCAAATCCACACCGCGAGATTCAATCAAGGGAATCGGTTCGAAAACCGCATGCGAGTTCAACCGGAACGGTGGCGCGAAGCCGCCTTTTTGCCGCCGTCGGTCGCGCGTCCAGTCGATGCCAGCGTGCCGGCGCACAAACCTACCGAACGAACCCCCGGCTGACCCAACCCGCCGCACCGACTCCACGGCCCGTCCCGTCCGTTTCCTCTCCGCCTCTCGTCCCAACAGACGATGTAACGGCACCCCCGGCGCGGAAGTCGCGATGCTGCAGTCGATCTTCGACGCGATCGCGCTGCTGTGCGCTGTCACGTTCCGCTCGTGGCGCGCGGTGCTGTGCATCGTCGTGCCGCTCACGCTCGTGTCGATCCCGTGCAATGCGGTGATGGCGCGTCTCGGGATCGGGCTGAAGGTCGCGGCAAACCTGTTCGAGGATCACAAGGCGACGCAACTGATGGTCGGCCGCAGCGAGAAGCTCGGCGGCGACAGCCTGACCGCGCTGTCGACCTATTTCGGGCCGGCCATGCACATCACGCAGATGACAGGGCAGAGCAACGGGCAGCCGATCCATCCGGTGCTGTTGGACTGCCACGTGCCGATCGACATGAACAGCTTCGAGCTGCGTTACGGCGTGATCGTGAAGAAGGTGGCCGGGCTGACCGACGAACAGAACCTGGAGATTGCGAATGCGTACGTGAAGGAAGCGCAGCGCGTGTTCTACGAGGACGTCGATATCTGGTGCAGCAAGACGCGGATCGACAACCCGCTGCTGTGCGAAGGCGACGGCCCGCTGTACCAGATGCGCGACGGGTATTCGTGGTTCTATCTGGACGTGGTCGACGTGCGGCGCGACGTGCGTCGCGCGCGAGACATTCGAAATGCGGATTCGCGAAGGCGACGCGCCGCCGGCGCTGCATCACATGTTCGAGCCGCGGTAAAAACCGGCGGGCCGACCGAAAATAGGGGGTGCATCGAAACAGGTCCCGTCGGCCGGCAACACCCGCCACATAAGGCGCGCGCGTCGCCCGTGCGTACGCGTCGCACCGAAAGAGCTTGACGGAACGGCCGCTACCGCGTAGTGTCCGTGACCGAAGTCTTCAAGAAGTTCGATTGCTCATCATTGGCCGCACTCCGTGTGCGGCAGTCGTTGGTCTCTCCCTCTTTGATTCTTTCTGTGCCCGTCGCGGGCGCATGTTCAATTATTCGTATTAAGGAAGTATTTGTGGATACCGGTACCGTCAAGTGGTTCAACGAAACCAAGGGCTTTGGTTTCATTTCCCCGGACAACGGCGGCGACGATCTGTTCGCCCATTTCTCGGAAATTCGCGGCACGGGCTTCAAGACCCTGGCCGAAGGCCAGAAGGTCAGCTTCGAAGTGAAGCGCGGCCCGAAGGGTCTGCAAGCGTCGAACATCACGCCGCAGTAAGCCGCATCGGCATCGGCCGCCGATCGGCGGCGGGTGCCGGATGGAGTTTCGCGCGGGGCGCCGCTGTTCCGGTGGCCTGCGCGTTCCGATGCGCACGACCGATGCATCGCGACATTCACGATGCATCGGTCGTGACGCCTCCCCATCGCATGCGTGACCCGCGTGCGACACAACGCCCTCGCGAAGCGAGCGCCGCTTCGCCAGCGCATCACCGCTTTAACGCATCAACCCGAGCAGACCGACGCCATGCCGTAGCAGCCGGCGCGGTCCCGACTACTTGCGCGGCGCTCATCGCGCCGCCGCCACCGACCGCCCGAACGCCGCAACGCGCCGGGCTCCGATCGCAAGACAGGCCCGTGGCCCGTCTGAACGAACCGATACCCGGCAGCCTGCCGGCCGTCGTCCCGTTGCGGGAAACGGCGCCGGGCAGATCGCCGCGGCCGCGGTCAATCACCTTGTCTGGAGGAATTGGTTTGGCAAAAGAAGAACTGCTGGAACTGGACGGAATCGTCGACGAAGTGCTGCCGGACAGCAAATACCGTGTCACGCTGGAAAACGGCGTGGTGGTGGGCGCGTATGCGTCGGGCCGCATGCGCAAGAACCACATCCGCATTCTCGCGGGTGACCGCGTGACGCTGGAACTGTCGATGTACGACCTTACCAAGGGCCGCATCAACTTCCGTCACAAGGACGCGAACTCCCCGCGTCCGCAGCGCAACAGCGGCCCGCGCCGCTAAGCGGACAGGATCGGGCGCGCAGCACCGCGCCGATCGACTCCCGTCCGGGCCGTGTGGCGGGACGAACCGGATGGACGGCACGGGTCGTGCCGTTCGTCGGTCGCCGGCGTCGTCGTCACGCCGCGGCGGCCCAGGTCGCATCCCCGATCGAACCGCCCGGTTCGGATCGTCGTTTCTCCCCCGTACTCGTTGATACGCTGCGCACTGCGCCGGCCGGCCACATCGGCAACTGGTTGAGCACGCACGCCGCGCACGCACTGTGCGTCGCTTTACGCGGATGCCGGCACGGTCGTACACTCGTCGGCAATTCGCGGCCCGCGCACGCTGTATCACCTCTCGTTTGCTTTCAATCGCCTTCAGCGCTCCCGCGACCGTGCCAACCGGATATTCGTCGCGCGACGCCAGGAGGCGCCATGAGTGCAGACGCAGCCCCCGCATCCCCACCCGTTCAGGACCGCATCCAGCACGTGTTCGTGCTGATGCTCGAGAACCGCTCGTTCGATCACCTGTTCGCGCTGTCGGGCATCGCCGACATCGTCGCCGCGTCGCCGGGCGACAGCAATGCGTACGGCGGCGCCGTCTATCCGTTCGGCGGCGGCGCGCCCGACCGGATGCCGACCGACCCGTGCCACGAGTTCACCGACGTGCTCGAACAGCTCTGCGGCGAGGGCGTGCCGTTCGTGAAAGGGCAGGCTTATCCGGGCGTCAATAATTCGGGATTCGTGTCGAACTACGCGACGTCGCATTCCGAAGGCACGCCGCCTCAGCCGGCCGACGCGGGCAAGATCATGCAGGGCGCCGACGTGCGGACGCACGCGCCGTCGCTGTACGCACTCGCGAATGCGTTCGTGCTGTGCGACGCGTGGCATGCGTCGATGCCGGGGCCGACCTGGCCGAACCGCTTCTTCCTGCACGGCGCGTCGTCGGCCGGGCTCGACCATTCGCCGACCAGGGAAGAAATGGGAGGGTGGGAGGCGTTCGACGGCTTCCGTTATCCGAAGGGCTCGATCTTCGGCGCGCTCGGCGACGACAACTGGCGCATCTACCAGGATCAGTCGGGCGATCCGCTCGGCCACGTGCCGCAGGTCGCGTCGCTGAAGGGCGTGAGCTTCGTCGACGTCGACGATCTCGCGCACTTCGAGGCCGATCTCGCGGCCGGCTACACGGCACGCTATACGTTCATCGAGCCCGGCTACGGCGACATCGTGCACGGCACCTACCGGAACGGCAGCTCGCAACACCCGATGGACGGGCTGGCCGGCGGCGACCAGCTCGCCGCACGCGTGTACAACGCGATCCGCAATTCGCCGGTGTGGAACAGCAGCCTGTTTGTGATCGTCTACGACGAGCACGGCGGCTTCTACGATTCGGTCAGGCCGGGCGCCGCGCCGCCGCCGAACGACGGCGCGGCCGCGACGCTGAATGCGAGCGGCTTCGGCTTCGACGTGTATGGCGTGCGCGTGCCGGCGATCGTGATTTCGCCGTGGGTCGCGGCCGGGAAGGTCGACCACACGCCGTACGATCATGCTTCGGTCGCCGCGACGCTCGAGCGGCTGTTCGGCCTCGCGCCGCTGACCGATCGCGACCGCCTCGCCAACGACCTGCTGGCGCTCGTGACGACCACCTGCCGCACCGACTGCCCGCAAAGGATTGGATCATGAGCACGACCCCGGACCCGCGTGACGCGCTGCCCGTGCGCGACGGCACGAGCCTGATCGCCTATCTGCACATCCTGAAGAAAGCGCATGCGGCGCTGGTCGGTCACGACAACGCCCATCTGCGCTTCAGCGAGATCGTGACGCGTGGGCAGGCGCGGCAATACATCGAGGAGCTGATGCCGACGCTGCTGCAGGCGCGTGCGGAACACCGGCGGCGCCGGCATGGCGGGAAGCATCGCTGACGGGTATGGCGGCGCACGGTTGGCGCAGTGTGAAGCCGGTGCGTGCGTGAGACAGGCCGCGATGCGTCACGCCGCCTGCCGCGCGCGCTGCACGCTGACTGCCGCTACCGCCGCACCCGTCAACTGAACGGCTGCGCCGGCAAACATCGCGGCGCGCAAGCCACGATGATCGGGCCGATACCGGATCGATTGCGTCACCCGTCGCCGTTGGCTTAAGATCGGCAGCAGTTCATCCCACGCCTTCAGCGCCAATGAAAACGAGCATACGCCTGCGGGTCGCCGTCATTACCTCCGCCTTTGCGGTGTTCAACGTCTACATGCACATTCAGCAGTTCATCAGCGGTTGCATGTGGGTCAGGGGCCATCAGCGCTGCAGCTTCGAAAACAGCGCGAATTTCGAAGGCTGGATGGATCTCGACCTGCTGGTCACGTGTTGCTGGGTCGCCGGCGCCGTGATGGGCTGGGTGGCTGTCGCAGAGGCGGCGAGAAAGCCGGATTAACGGGCGACACCCGTGTTCGTGTTCGACGAATCGGCTGCAACATGGCGCTCGATCGAATCGACTCTGTCAATTCGTGACTACGCGTATTCGCTGGCCAGCGGCGAAGCCGCTCTTGATTCAATCGAACCGGAAATGAACTCGCGAGCTGCTGCCGGCGGAAGAGATCTCGGCGATCCTCGGCGAGTGTTTCCGGGCGGCGCGAGTGCCGCGTGGTGTGCGATTGTCGCGTCGCTGTTCGTGTGAGATCCGGGGTGCGACGACGGTGGCCGGAACCGCCTTCGTCGAGTAGTTCGGAACGTCACGCGTGAGGCCGGAACGCACGGGTTTCACGCGTCGAACCGGGCTTCCATTCCGGCTTTGATTTCCCCAGTGCCGTGCACTAGATTCGAAGCGTTCATATGTCACCGAGCGCGAGGTGGAGTCATGACTCCGTGGGAGATTCAGGGCACCGAATTGATCAGTTGCAATTGCTCATACGGTTGTCCTTGCCAGTTCAGTGCGTTGCCGACCAACGGCAATTGCGAAGCGATGGGCGCGATTTCGATCGACAGCGGCCACTACGGCGACGTGGTGCTCGACGGCGTCAGGATCGCCGTCGTGTTTCAGTGGCCGGGGGCGGTCCACGAAGGCAAGGGGAAGTGCCAGCCGATCGTCGACGAGCGCGCCAGCCCGGCACAGCGCGAAGCGGTGCTGAAGATCATGACCGGTCAGGATACCGATCCGTTTGCGACGATGTTCTCGGTGTATGCGTCGACGCTCGAGCACGCGTTCGAGCCGATCTTCACGAAGATCGATTTCGACGTCGATGTCGATGCGCGGCGCGGCCGGATTCATGTCGACGGCGTGTTCGACGTTGCGGGCGATCCGATTCTTAACCCGGTGACGGGCGCCGAGCATCGCGCGCGAATCGACCTGCCGGACGGCTTCGAATACGAACTTGCCGAGATCGGTTCGGGCACGGGGCGCTCGCAAGGCAACATCGCGTTGACGCTCGACGGAACCTACGCGCAGTTCGCGCGGCTGCACATGAACAACCACGGGCTGATCCGGCATCGCGTCGCGGCATGACTCCGTTCGACACCTGGCTCGGGCGCGAGCGCGTCGTCACGCTGCTCGGCATGGCCGCGCTCGTCGGCGCGTGCTGGTTCTATCTGTGGACGGGCGCGGGAACCGGCATGTCGGCGCTGGAGATGACGACGGTCGCGCTCTTTCCGCATCGACTGGCGGCCGGCATGGGCAGCATGGATCCGTCGCTGCCGACCGTGATCGCGATGTGGTGGGTGATGATGATCGCGATGATGACGCCCAGCGCGGCGCCGCTCGTGATGCTGTACCGGCGCGTGCTGCGGCATCGCGGCGCGGACGGCCCGGGTGCCGCGTTCACGTCGGTGTCGCTGCTGGCCGGTTATCTGGCCGCATGGCTCGCGTTCTCGATCGGCGCGGCGTTGCTTCAGGCGCTGCTGCAGCCGGCCGGGCTGATCTCCGCAATGATGCTGTGGTCGAAGAGCGCTGTCCTTTCCGCAGTCGTTCTCGCGCTGGCCGGGCTCTATCAATTCTCGCCGCTGAAGCGCGCGTGCCTTCGGCAATGCCGCGCGCCGGCCGGTTTTCTTGTCTCGCACTGGCGTCCGGGCGTCGTCGGCAGTTTCCTGCTCGGCGCGCGCCACGGCATGTATTGCGTGGGCTGCTGCTGGTTGCTGATGGCGCTGCTGTTCGTCGGCGGCGTGATGAATGTCGTCTGGATTGCCGCGCTGTCGCTGTTCGTGTTCGCGGAAAAAATCCTGCCAGGTGGAGATCTGGTCGGGCGCGTGCTGGGCGTCGTGCTGATCGCCTGGGCCGGCGTGACGTTGATCGTTTGAACGGGGCATCCGAGTTCGCAAGTCATTCGCGATGCGCGACTTCCACACGCAGCGGAAGCGTCTTCGAGGTAACGGGAGATTTTCGATGAAGCGGTGGCATGCGCGAGGTGCCGGGGCGGGAGCAAGCGAGGTGCGGTCGCGGCCGGTTTTTCACCGCTCGTGCTACGTAACGCAGTGCCGGTGTTACGTCGGTGTCGCGGGGACGGGAGGGCGGATCGAACCGCAGGGCTGGACTCGCATGCGATGCGTCGTACCGGAAAGTGCCGTCAGGAAAGCCGCCACGGCGCGGTTGAGGAATTGTTAACGAAGCCGACGAAGATGGCATGGTAGATGCTTGCCGGAATGTTCGCGCTGAATAGCTGACGGGGACTTCCATGCAAAATCATTTCATCAAGGCGAACGTTGCGCTCGCCGCCATTGCCGCGGCGTGTGCGCTGGCAGCGTGCGGCGGCAGCGACGTTACGGTGCCGAAACTGGCCGGTAACAACGTCGGGACGAGTACGAGCGGCACTAGCGGGAGCAGTGGGACGAGCGGGACCAGTGGCGAGAGCGGCACAAGCGGCACGAGCGGCACAAGCGGCACAAGCGGCACGAGCGGCACAAGCGGCACAAGCGGCACAAGCGGAACAAGCGGCACAAGCGGAACAAGCGGAACAAGCGGAACAAGCGGAACAAGCGGAACAAGCGGAACAAGCGGAACAAGCGGAACAAGCGGAACAAGCGGAACAAGCGGAACAAGCGGAACAAGCGGAACAAGCGGAACAAGCGGAACAAGCGGAACAAGCGGCACAAGCGGAACAAGCGGAACAAGCGGAACAAGCGGAACAAGCGGAACAAGCGGAACAAGCGGCACAAGCGGCACAAGCGGCACAAGCGGAACAAGCGGAACAAGCGGAACAAGCGGCACAAGCGGCACAAGCGGCACAAGCGGCACAAGCGGAACAAGCGGAACAAGCGGAACAAGCGGAACAAGCGGAACAAGCGGAACAAGCGGAACAAGCGGAACAAGCGGCGCCACCAGCGGCACCAGCGGAATCGGAGGCACCAGCGGAACGAGCGGCACGCCGGGCACCAACGGTATCGTCAGCTCCGTCGGCTCGGTCGTCACGGACGTGGGCGTCACGATAGGCGGCGCGAGCCTGCCCGGCGGCGTCAGCAAGGGCGTGACTGCCGGGCCGGCCGACACGGTCACCGGCGTCGGCACGCTCGTCCGCGATACCGCGGACGCCGTGAGCAGCGGCATAGGCCAGATCGGCTTCACGGCGAACCCGGTCGGCACGACGGTCGCCGGCCTCGGCACCATCGTCGGCTCGACCAGCAACCCGGTTAATGGTCTCAGCGAAACGGTGAAGGCGCTCGGCACCGGCCCGTTGTCGCCGCTGGCGCCGATCACGACGCCAGTCGGTGGCCTGCTCGACACGGTGGCCGGCGGTCTGAAGTCGGGCGGCACCATGCTCGGCTCGGCCCTGTCGTCGGGCCCGGTCCAGCAGGCGACGCAGGCGCTCAGCACCGCGATCACCCCGCTCGTGACGACAGCAGGCCAACTCACGCAACAGGTCGGCACGGCAACCGGCCTCGGCCAGCCGGTCGCCGGCCTGCTCGGGCAGGTCGGCGGGGCCATCACGTCGGCCGGATGGAAGGTGACATCCGCGTCGCCGCAGCCGGTCGTTAGCGGTGTCGGCGAACTCGTCCGAGCGGTCGGCAACACGGTGAGCAATGTGGGTGGGCTCGTGAACCCGAGCGGCGCGAACGGCGCGGTGCCGATCGCCGGTCTGGTGACGAGCGTGGTCGGCGGCGTGCCGTGGATCGTGCATGACGGTTCCGCTACCGGCACCGGCACCGGCGGCGGCACGCCGTCGGGCAGTCTCGCCAATCCGCTCGCGCCGGTCACGTCGCTGGTGGGCGGCCTGCTCGGCGGCGCGGTCGGCAAATAGCCGATCGGCACCGAACGTCACAGAGGCAAACGGCCGAATGACCGAATGGCGGCCGTCACCGGCCGCCAAAGGTTCAGGCAGGGATCTGTCGGTCGGCCATGAAAACCCGGCCGGCTACTTGCGGCCGTCGTCGAACTTCGACGGCGGCCGCGCCAGCCCGCGCACCGGTAGCGGCGTCGACATCACGATCGATGTGCGCGTTTCACCGTACAGGTTGATGCGTTCGATCAGCTGTTCGAGGTGGGTCATGCTGGTGGCGACGAACCGCATGACATACGAGTCGGCGCCCGTCACATGATGGCATTCGACGACTTCGGGAATCGTCTCCAGCAACTTGAGGAATTTCGCTTTCGCCGGCTGCGGCACCGTGATGCCGATAAGCGCGCTCACCGGATAGCCGGCCGCGGCCGGATTGATCCGGGCCGTGTAGCCCTCGATGATGCCGGCCGTTTCAAGGCGCTTCACGCGTTCCGTCACCGCCGGCACCGACAGATGAACCTGGCGGGCCAGCTCCGTATAGCTGATGCGGCCGTTGGCCTGCAACAGCGCGAGTATCTTCCAGTCCAGATCGTCCATCGCGGTGGTTTTTTAAGGCGGAACGGCTATTTTTCCTTAAAAACCGCATTCAGCGGCGACCGGACTTTCCCTACGATGCCTGTTCAACCCGTTGCATGTCGCAAGGAGCAGGCGATGCTGTTCATCAAGTCCGTCGTAATGGGGCTGTCGATCGCGGTACCCGTCGGCCCGATCGGCATGCTGTGCATTCAGCGCAGCCTGAGCCGCGGCTTTCAGGCAGGGTTCGCGACGGGTGTCGGTGCCGCGTGCGCCGACGCGATCTACGGCCTGCTCGGCGCGCTGGGCATCGCGGGCATCGTCACCGCATTCCCGATGCTGACCGTCGGCCTGAAGATCGGCGGCGGCGCGTTCCTCGTGTGGCTCGCGTGGACCATCGCGCGCCAGGCGCCGGCTGTGTCGGCGCTGCAACGCGACCTGCCGCGCACGACCGTCCTGCGCGATTTCCTGACGACGTTCGGCCTGACGCTGTCGAACCCGATGACGATCCTGTCGTTCGTCGGGATTTTCGCGGCACTCGGCCCGTTGTCGGGCGCGAGGGAAGGCGCGATGTGGCCGGCCGTGTCGCTGATGGTCGCCAGCGTGTTCATCGGTTCCGCAACCTGGTGGCTGTGCCTGAGCGGTGCGACCGCCGCGCTGCGCACGAAGATGTCGTTCGCGTTCATGCACGGGCTGTCGCGCGTGTCAGCCGTCGTCGTCGCGGCATTCGGCGCGATCCAGGTGGTCGCGGGCGTGCGCGGCCTTGTCTGGTCCTGAAGCGGGGCATCGCCTTTCGACCTTATATCGTCGACAGCCGTCCGCAGATGTGTGAGCAGTTCGAGCATCACGGCCGCCCGAAAGACAATCGAAATAAACCGACCTCGACGTCATAAGGGTGAGGAGGGCCGGATGGTCTTCCTTGCACCGGGTGCAGATCGGGCCACGTCTGGTTTGTCGTTCTCAAGGAAAAATCACTCTGGGTGATCTTTTTTCTTTCCGATCAAACCGTTAATGACTTGGCGAAAGATCGGTTTCGATGCGGCGGGTGTCGTCGAAGCGGTCGGCGGCGCCGAGCGGCAACACGCTCGTGTCGATTGCTGAACGGCTCGGCCGGCGCGCATTGCGCGTGCCGAGTTTCGACAGTCGGAATCACTGTACGGAGAACTGAATATGCTCGGCGCGCCGACGACATCCTCGCTGCGCGCGATCCGTCGCTGCCGTCGTTCCGACAATGACGACCGCGCGCGGCAGCGCCGGCCGGCACGCGCCGTTACATGCGGGTGCCGGTGTGCGTGCGGCCGCTCGGGTCGCCGCCGCGGTCGGGCGGCGTATTGTTCTGATCGATCTTCGCGAGCACGAAGCCGGCGGCCGGCAACGCGCCGGGCGAACGATGGGGCGCCTGCGCGACTGCGTCGTGCGGCGATGCGGCGGGAAAACCGGCTGACGTAACGCCCGGTTGAGCGAACGCCGAAAGGGAAACGGCCGCCAGGGCGGCGGCGACGATCGCGTGCGTGTTCATGATGGCTCCTTCACGACTGACTTCAGGACAACGTAATCAGTTTAGGGCGCGAAACTTAACGCGACGTGAAGGAGCGGCGGCGCGCAGATGACAGGATGTTCATGCGCGCCGCGACGTTCATGCCGATGTCGATACCAGCGCGCAGAAGTTCTCGAGATCGACGTTGCCGCCGCTGATCACCACGCCGACACGCTTGCCTTGCAGCTGGTCCTTCATCCGTCGCACGGCGGCGAACGACAGGCAGCCGGTCGGCTCGACGACAATCTTCATACGCGTCGCGAAAAAACGCATGCAGTCGACGAGTTCGGCGTCCGTCGCGGTGAGGATGTCGTCGACGTCGCGGCGGATGATCGGGAACGTCAGGTTGCCGAGGTGCTGCGTTTGCGCGCCGTCGGCGATCGTGCGCGGCGTGTCGATATGCACGATCGCGCCCGACCGGAACGATTGCTGGCCGTCGTTGCCGGCTTCCGGCTCGACGCCGTACAACGTCGCGTGCGGCGACAGCGCACGCGTGGCCAGCGCGGTGCCCGACAGCAGCCCGCCGCCGCCGAGCGGCGTGAATACCGCGTCGAGCGGCCCGACTTCGTCGAACAGCTCCTTCGCCGCCGTGCCCTGGCCGGCGATCACGTCCGGATGGTCGTAGGGCGGGATCAGCGTGAGCCCGTGCTTCTCCGCGAGATCGCGCCCGATCTGCTCGCGATCCTCGGTGTAGCGGTCGTAGGTCACGACGTTGCCGCCATAGCCGCGCGTCGCGGCCATCTTCGCGGCCGGCGCATCCTGCGGCATCACGATCGTCGCCGGGATGCCGAGGATGCGCGCCGACAGCGCGATCGCCTGCGCATGGTTGCCGGACGAGAATGCGACGACGCCATTGCGGCGCTGCTCGGCGTCGAAGCGCGACAGCGCGTTGAATGCGCCGCGGAACTTGAATGCGCCCATGCGCTGCAGGTTCTCGCACTTGAAGAACACCTGCGCGCCGAGCGCCTCGTCGATCGTCCGCGACGTCATCACCGGCGTGCGGTGCGCATGGCCTTCGAGCCGGGCCGCGGCGGCGGCAACGTCGTCGTACGTGGGGAGAGTCGGAGAGTTCATGGTCGTTCGAGGGTCGGAAAGTTTAGTCAACATGAAAGCAGCGCGGTTGTTTCATTTCGCATCGTTGTACACGGTCGCGCGCGATACGCCGAGGTGCTGCGATACGATCTCCATCGCGCGGCGCACTTCGAGAAAGCCGTCGGCCTTCAACGTCTGCATCAACTCGCGGCGCTGGTCGGTCTTCAGTTCGCGCGGCGTCGTCGCGAGGCGCGTCGCGAACGCGTCGATGCGTTGCCGGATCGCGTCCGCGCCGGCCGGGTCGAGCGTTTCGGCGACGGTTTCGCCGTCCGTGCTGCAGAACTGGTTCAGCATGCCCTGGAAGCCGCGGAACAGCGTGACGTCGGCATTCAGGCACAGCGCGGCCACGTAGCGCCCGGTCGAATCCTTGATGCCGATCGACGTGCTTTTCGCGGTGCGACCGTCGGCGAAGCGGTTCGGGTAGTTCGCGAGCACCTGCGGGAAATCGTCGTCCTCGATGCGGGCGAGGCCGAGCTCGGTCGCGGGGTCTCCGACCGCGCGTCCGGACAGGTTGTTGTGGATCGCGAGGATCGCGTGCTTCGGCGTGCGCAGGTCGTGGACCACGACCTCGGTGAACGGCGCGAACATCTCACCGAGCCCTTCGGCGATGCGCTGCACCTGTTCGATCAGCGATGCCTGCTCCGACTGTGCTTTGTTTCGGGTGGTGGTCATGGTGGGCTCGCGTTCAGGTTTCGGATCGATGCGACGGTTTCGGGAAACGGTCAACCGGCGTGTTCCTGGTCGGCTGTCGTTTCCGGCCGCGTGATGTCGGCCAGCAACGGGCGCGCGATCCGCACGTAGTCGGCCGCATCGAGCACGACCGAGCGGTCGAGGCGGCCCGCGTTGAACGCGATCTCGTCGTTGCGTTCGACCAGCGCGGGATCGACGACGAGCGCCACGTTTCCATCGAACACGAACGGCGGCACGGCGCCCATCACGCAGCGGGTAACGGCGGCCGCGACATCGGGCGACGCGAGCGTCGCCTTGCGGCGGCCGACGGCATCGGCGACCTTGCGGAAATCGATCTTCAGGTGGCCGGGGATCACGGCGAGCGCGGTCGTGTCGCCGCCGTCCTTGAACGTGCACAGCATCGCCTTCGCGCCCTGTTCGGGGCGCGTGCCGCGGATTGCGGCGATTACGTCGGATTTACCTTCCGCCGGGTGCTCCAGCACGCGGAAACGGGCGCCGGACGTGGTCAGCAGGTCGCAAAGCGTGTCGAAAACGGGGTAGTCGTTCATGTCGCTCATGTCGTTCCGGGCGGGTTGGTCGATGGATTGTCCAATTATAGACGTTTTGTCATGATGGCAAGCGTTTATCGCTGAGCTGGTCCTTTGGCGCATGCCGGATGACCTTTGGCGTAACTGCGATCACGGAGGACGACGAATCTTGACGGCAGATCAATTCGACTGCCGGGGTTGCATACGGAATCGTGGAAGCTAGACTGGAAGTTCCCCATGCAAACCATGGAGGGAGGCATGACGACCATCTATGTCGTGAAGACCGGTGAGCAGTTCCTCTGCACCGGTGAGGATGGCGACATCGGCATGGCACCGGTGATTGAAGACGCCATGTCCTTTCTGTCGTATGAGGAAGCGAAAAAAGCGGCGAACGAGAACGCCGACCCAGGATACGAAATCGTGACCGTCGACATCACCGTCCGCTGACGCGGAGTTCGTTTCCCCAGCGACCTAGCCGGGTGCATCGGCAATCGGAAACTCCTTCGACTCGTTTGACTCGTGTCAAGAGCGCCAGCCCGCCGTGCAGCATGATATGCATGTGAAGAGAAAAGCTGGCCGCTTCAAACACTGAGATTGAAAGAGTACGCACGATGCGAAAGGAAGGCCCGGCAGAGCATGCCGGCTCCCGCTCACGATACTTTTGCCGCGGTTGGCGCCCGGCACTGTATGGCAGGATGTGGACCCGAATCCATGCGTGGTTGATTGGACTTGGCCTGCTGCCGCGCATCCGTGTGTGCCTTCGCCTACGGTTCGCAATTGGTCCCCAGGCGTGAATTGACTTCGGAAAACTTGCAAGTTGGAAGCACAACTTACGATGAACTCTTTTCATCGCCATGATTTTGCGGACTCGCGAGTTCTCGCGGTGCTGCCTCTCGTAACTTCGGCGCTACGCGAGTGCATTCAACGAAGTGGGCTGCCTGCATCAAGGCAGGCCGCAACTACGTTCTCGTGAACCGGCGGGGTTTCATCGTCGGCGCCAGCGGCGGCGCCCTGATGATGGCGGGCGGCGCCGTCGCGTGGATGTCGACTGTGGGTTCAATGGTCGACTACGAGGCCTATGCAAACGGCCTGCGCGCCGGTCTGACGATGCCGGCGGACATACGCGGCCTCCTCCGCTATGCAACGCTCGCCGCCAACAGTCACAATACGCAGCCTTGGCGTTTTCGCGTCGGCGAAGGGACCATCGACGTTCTGCCGGACTTCTCGCGGAGGACACCGGCTGTCGATCCAGATGACCATCATTTGTTCGTGAGCCTGGGATGCGCAGCGGAAAACCTCGCCATCGCGGCTGCAGCGACAGGGCGGCCCGGCGAGCTCCAGATGAATCCGGACGGCGACTGGGCACGTTATGCATTCGTGAGCGGATCAATGAGGACGAGTCCGCTTTATGCCGCGATTACCAGGCGACAATCGACCCGCACCGAATATGACCGGCGTCCTGTTCCTGTCGCCGAGCTTGCATTGCTCGAACAGGCAGCGGCCATGCCCGGCGTCCACTTGATAGTCCTCACCGACCGGACGCGGGTCAACAAGGTCAAGGATCTGGTCGTGGCCGCCAACGGCGTTCAAATGGAAGATCTGGCCTTCCTGACCGAACTGGAGCAGTGGATCCGCTTCAACCCGCGCAGCGCCATGATGTCGGGCGATGGGCTGTTCTCCGCTACGAGCGGGAATCCCGTGCTGCCGAGCGCTTTCGGCCGCTTCGCGTTCGAACGTTTTTTCACCGCCCGCACCGAGAACGACAAATACGCCCGCCAGATCGATTCGTCGGCCGGCATCGCCGTGTTCGTCGGCGATCGGGCAGACAGGGCGCATTGGTTCAAGGTCGGCCAGGCTTGCCAGCGCTTCGCGCTCACGGCGACGAACCTCGGGATCAAAGTCGCCTTCGTCAATCAACCCGTTGAAGTCGCGCGCTTTCGCTCTGAACTGGCAGCCCTTGTCGGCCAGGCCGGTCGGCGGCCGGATATTGTCCTGCGCTTCGGCTACGGGGCGACGCTGCCTTTCTCACCCCGCCGTCCCGTAGAGGCGGTGCTGGCTTGATGTCATCGATCTCGCCGAGCGGTTGACGTCGGGCAAGCACGCGTAAAGGGATGACGGATGACTGAGTGTTAAGGAACGCGAGCTGCGCGTGCACCGTGCGGCTCCACTGATCGTGCGCGGCCTGTGCGTCGCGCCACAAATACCGGTACTTCAGCTACCGGATCTGCTCGTATTCATGGAGCGTGCGGGTCGTGTCGGCCATCGCCGTATCTCGTGGTGGTGTCGTTCGATGGCAGGAACGAAGGCGCCTGCATCACATCGTCTGTTCGGACGAAAGCCGCGCATGCATGCGATTCGATTCATCCGGGCGACGTGAACACTGCGATGTCGAACCCGACCGGTGCGCCGCTCGAGGAGATCAACAAGCACTGTGAGAACGTGCCGCTGCGGCGCGTCGTCCCGCCCGACGAGATTGCACGCGCGACGTTGTTCCTCGCGAGCGACGAAGCGTCGTATTACCCCGGATTGCCGGGCGCGCCGTTTTGAGCGGGGGCGTACATCACGCGTTGGAGCACGATGTTTGTGTACGCAACCTAATTCAGGGTTTGCCTGAGTAGCGAAAACGAGAATTCGCCGGGCGCGCATGTGCAATTTTCATGCGCGCAGCCGGCGGGCCGAACTTGCCGCTTTCGCCAAACGCTTGTCCGACGGACGTTCCCCGCGTTTCGTCCCTGACAGCGATCGCATCGATGCAGTTGAAATGACTTTCCTGCAACACATGTGCCTGCATGTCGTGACAGTTGTTTCTTGTTGCAACGCAACGCCCGCTCGATAACGGCGATGGTATGCTGGCCGGCATGGAAGTTGTAAGGCAGGTTGCTGGCATGGCGAAACTCGCGTTCGCATCTTCTAACGAGACATCACATCCTCTCGCCCGCATCGCGGCATCGACACGCGCACAGCTCGCGTGCCCCGCGTTGCGCGTTGCTGCGTCCTGCATTCCGATCGCATTTCCCATCTGGCGGGTTCACCCCGCATCTCCCATTCCCGTCCAATAATCTGGAGACATCCCCATGTCGCAAAACAATCTGGCCGAAGCAACGTACGGCCCGCTGATCGCTCCGCCGGCTTTCGTCAAGCATCGCAAGCTGATCGACTGGGTGTCGCGCATCGCGGCGCTCACGGAGCCCGATCGCGTCGTGTGGTGTGACGGTTCGCAGGAGGAATACGACGCGCTGTGCCAGGCCATGGTCGACCAGGGCACGCTTACGCGCCTGAACCCGGCGAAGCGCCCGAACTCGTATCTCGCGCAATCCGATCCGTCCGACGTTGCACGTGTCGAAGATCGCACGTTCATCTGCGCGGAATCGCGCGACGACGTCGGCCCGACCAACAACTGGGTCGCGCCCGCCGAAATGCGCGAGACGCTCAACGAGCTGTTCCGCGGCTCGATGCGCGGCCGCACGCTGTACGTGGTGCCGTTTTCGATGGGCCCGCTCGGCTCGCCGATCGCGCACGTCGGCGTCGAACTGTCCGACAGCCCGTACGTCGTGGTGAACATGCGGATCATGACGCGCATGGGCCGCGACGTGTACGACGTGCTGGGCGAGGACGGCGAGTTCGTGCCGTGCGTGCACAGCGTCGGCCATCCGCTCGAAGCAGGCGAGCAAGACGTGCGGTGGCCGTGCAACCCGGTCAAGTACATCGTGCATTTCCCCGAGACACGCGAGATCTGGAGCTTCGGTTCGGGCTACGGCGGCAACGCGCTGCTCGGCAAGAAGTGCTTCGCGCTGCGCATCGCGTCGACGATGGGCCGCGACCAGGGCTGGCTCGCCGAGCACATGCTGATCCTCGGCGTGACGTCGCCGGCCGGCAAGAAGTATCACGTCGCGGCCGCGTTCCCGTCCGCGTGCGGCAAGACCAACTTCGCGATGCTGATTCCTCCGCAGGGCTTCGACGGCTGGAAGGTCACGACGATCGGCGACGACATCGCGTGGCTGAAACCGGGCCGAGACGGCCGTCTGTATGCGATCAATCCGGAAGCCGGCTTCTTCGGCGTCGCGCCGGGCACCGGCGTGAAGACCAACCCGAACGCGATCTCGACGCTGAAGGAAAACGTGATCTTCACGAACGTCGCGCTGACGGAAGACGGCGACGTGTGGTGGGAAGGGCTGACCGACACGCCGCCCGCGAAGCTGACCGACTGGCAGGGCAACCCTTGGACGCCGGAAATCGGCAAGGAAACGGGCCGCAAGGCCGCGCATCCGAATTCGCGCTTCACGGCGCCGGCCGCGCAGTGCCCGTCGATCGACGCGGACTGGGAGAACCCGGCCGGCGTGCCGATCGATGCGTTCATCTTCGGCGGCCGCCGCTCGACGACGGTACCGCTCGTGACCGAGGCGCGCGACTGGGTCGAAGGCGTGTACATGGCCGCGACGATGGGCTCGGAGACGACCGCCGCGGCAGTCGGCCAGCAGGGCATCGTGCGCCGCGACCCGTTCGCGATGCTGCCGTTCTGCGGCTATAACGTCAGCGATTATTTCGCGCACTGGCTGAAGCTCGGCAAGCAGCTCGAAGGCGCGGGCGCGACGTTGCCGAAGATCTACTGCGTGAACTGGTTCCGCAAGGACGCGAACGGCAAGTTCGTATGGCCTGGCTTCGGCGAGAACATGCGCGTGCTGAAGTGGATGCTCGACCGTCTCGAAGGCACCGGTGGCGGCGGCGAACATGCGTTCGGCGTGTCCCCCGCTTATGAAGACCTGCACTGGGACGGGCTCGATTTCACGCGCGAGCAGTTCGCCGCGGTGACGTCGATGAACGCCGACGAATGGCGCGAGGAGCTGAAGCTGCACGCGGCGCTGTTCGACATGCTGAAGCTGCGCTTGCCGGCTGAAATGACCGACACGATGAAGAAGATCGAGCAGCGCCTCGGCGGCTGACGATCCGCAACGATGCATTGACCCTGACGTCCCGCCGCCGGCTTCCATCGCCGGCGGCGGGACGTTTTTGCATCGATGCCGTTTCTCCATCCGCATCTCGCGAAATGCGACGCGGCGGGCCTGTCCACGACGGACATACGCCGCGCACGCGGTGCGCGACGCATTGCGCAGCGCCGCGTAGCATGGCCGCAAATGCACGACGCCCCGGGCAATCGATCGCATTGCCCGGGGCGTCGTCGTTTCAAGCGGTGAACCGGTGAACCGGCCAAGCGACCAACCGGCCGTCAGCCGAGATCGAGCGCGTTGGTGAGATCGCCGGGCGGCGTCTCGCCGCGCGCGGCGAACGCGTTGTTGCGCGCGGCCACGCCGTCGAGTGGAGCGAGCCCGTGCACGCGGCTGATGAAGCGCAGGATCGAGTTCGTGTCGTACAGCGTGTGATCGACGAAGCCCTTTTTCGCGAACGGCGAGATCACGAGCGCCGGAATCCGCGAGCCCGGCCCCCAGCGGTCGCCGACCGGCGGCGCGACGTGATCCCACCAGCCGCCGTTCTCGTCGTGCGTCATCACGATCACGGTGTTGTCCCATTGCGGCCCGCGCCGGATATGGTCGATCACGGTCGCGATGTGGCGGTCGCCCGATTCGATGTCCGCGTAGCCCGCGTGCATGTTCAGGTTGCCCTGCGGCTTGTAGAACGTGACGGCCGGCAGGCGCCCCGCATCGATGTCGGCGATGAAGCGGTTCGTCGACGGCTCGTCGCCGAGCCCTGCATCACGAAGGTGCCGTTGGCGCGCGGCGGTGCCCGGCGCGAAGTTGCGGAAGTAGTTGAACGGCTGGTGGTGGTACTGGAAATCGGGCACGGTGCCCGTGTCGCGATGCTCGAGCGCGTATTGCCACGCGCCGCTGTACCACGCCCAGTCGATGTTCTTCTCCGACAGGCGATCGCCGATCGTCGCGTAGCCCTGCGGCGGCAGTACGCGATGGTCGTCCGGGTCCGCATACGCGGCGTTGCCCGGGTCGGGCGGCGGCACGTAGCTCGGCTGGTACGGCGGCGCCATCGTGTTCACGCCGTAGCCGTCGGGTGTCAGCGGGCCGTCGCCCGCGAACTTCGGCGGGCCGTCGAGCGCGGATGCCGGCGAATCGGCGGCGAGCGCGAGGCGTGTGCCGGCCGGATCGTCGCCTTCGACCTTCGACAGCAGCTTCGCCGCATGCGGATGCTTGTGTGCGTCCGGATACAGCGGCGCCTGCGCGGAAATCAGGAACATGTGGTTCAACCACGAACCGCCGAAGGCCGCCATGAAGAAGTTGTCGCACAGCGTGTATTGCCGCGCGAGATTCCACAGCCGCAGCGTGTCGGCCGAATTGCGGTAATGGCCCATCACGAGGCCGCCCGAATCGGCCCATGCGGCGAACTGGTTGTTGCGGCCGGCCGCGATCTGCATCTGGTTCTGATAGAAGCGGTGCCACAGGTCGCGCGTGATCACGCCGTTCGGCAGCGGCTTGCCCTGTGCGTCGGCGATCCGGAACGGCGCGTTCGGCAGCTTGTCGATGTCGCGCTCGGCGATCGCGTAGCGCTTGCCGTCCACTTCCTGCGCCTGCGGCACGAGCCCGCCCCAGATCTTCGGCAGCACGGGCAGCGGCGTCTTGCCGTCGCGGTCGAGCTGCCGCGCGTGCTCGGGCCGCACCTCGCTCAGCGGATGTCGCACGCCCGGGAAATCGCCGTACAGGTTCGCGAAGCTGCGGTTTTCCGCATAGATCACGACGATGTGGCGCACGCGCTGGCGCAACGCTTCGTCGATGCGCTGGTCGGCGGCGGAGCGCGGCGCGCTGCCCGGCGTGGTTTCACAGCCGCCGAGCGCGACACCGGCACCGAGCGCGGCGAGGCCGCCGAGTACGCGGCGGCGGTCGGGATCGGCGGGAAGGTCGTCGGGGCGATCGGGGGTGTCGGTCACGTCGTGGGCTCCTCGAATGGGCAGGTTGGCGGTGTGGATCGATACACGGCCGCGTCGCTCGGGCTGCCGCGATGCGAAACGGACAGCAACGGCCGGCGTCGCGCAAAAGCAGGTGCGATGCAACTGTCACACAAATGTCATGAACGCGACTATAACGCGGCGGGTGCCGCCGACGAAAGGTGTTTGTCGGACGATTCGACTTGCACGGCGGGCGATGCGCGACGCCCGCGCGCGAGCTAGACTGAATTCAGGGGCGGCGCGTCGCGGCGTGCCGCCCGGGCGACGATCGCCCGACGGTGCCGGCCGACGGCGCCGCCGCGGCGTCATCGATGCGACGAACCGAGGCGACACAGCGAGACGACGATGACGCGGATGAATGCCGCTTCCGCATGGCTGCCGATGCCGCGCGCCGGTCGCGTGCGGTTGTCGGAGTGAGTGCGCGCCGCACCGTGCGTGCGGCTGGTCCGATGCCATGGACAGGAAATTCGACTACCCGGGATTGCTGATCGCGGCGGGCTTCTTCGTGCTGTTCGCCGCGCAGTTGCTGATGCTGCACCCGGCGTCGGCGTCGATCGCGTACAGCGATTTCCACCGTCTCGTCGCCGCGCGGCTCGTCGACGATCTCGAGGTCGGCCCCGCGTCGATCACGGGCACGCTGAAGATGCCGCAGGCCGGCACGATGCTGCCGGCGTCCGAAGCCGCGGCCGTGCAGCAGGCCGGCGCGCCGTGGCGCTTCACGACCAACCGCGTGACCGACGAGCATCTGACCGACACGCTGACCGCCGCCGGCATCCGCTATCACGGCACGCCCGACACGGGCTGGATCGCGTCGCTCGCGTCGTGGCTGCTGCCGCTCGTGCTGTTCGTGTTCGTGTGGAACATGATGCTGCGCAGGCGCGGCGGGCTGCAGGATTTCACCGGGATGGGCAAGAGCCGCGCGCGCGTGTACGTGCAGCAGGAAACCGGCATCACGTTCGACGACATCGCGGGCATCGACGAGGCGAAGGCCGAGCTGCAGCAGCTCGTCTCGTTCCTGCGCAACCCCGACCGCTACCAGCGGCTCGGCGGCAAGATCCCGAAGGGTGTGCTCGTCGTCGGCGCGCCGGGCACCGGCAAGACGCTGCTCGCGCGCGCGGTGGCCGGCGAGGCGGCCGTGCCGTTCTTCTCGATCAGCGGCTCGGCGTTCGTCGAGATGTTCGTCGGCGTGGGCGCCGCGCGTGTGCGCGACCTGTTCGAGCAGGCGCAGCAGAAGGCGCCGTGCATCGTGTTCGTCGACGAGCTCGATGCGCTCGGCAAGGTGCGCGGCGTCGGCCCGATGTCGGGCAACGACGAACGCGAGCAGACGCTCAATCAGCTGCTCGTCGAGATGGACGGCTTCCAGGCCGGCTCCGGCGTGATCATCATGGCCGCGACGAACCGGCCGGAGATTCTCGATCCCGCGCTGCTGCGGCCCGGCCGCTTCGATCGCCACATCGCGATCGACCGGCCCGACGTGAACGGCCGCCGGCAGATCCTCGGCGTGCACGTGAAGCGCGTGAAGCTCGCGGCCGAGGTCGACCTCGGCGAACTCGCGTCGCGCACGCCGGGCTTCGTCGGCGCCGATCTCGCGAACGTCGTCAACGAGGCCGCGCTGCATGCGGCCGAACTCGGCAAGCCGGCGATCGGCATGGCCGACTTCGACGAGGCGATCGACCGCGCGTTGACGGGCCTCGAGCGCAAGAGCCGCGTGATGAACGCGCAGGAGAAGCTGACCATCGCGTATCACGAGGCCGGCCATGCGCTCGTCGCGGAAAGCCGCGCGCACTGCGATCCGGTGAAGAAGGTGTCGATCATTCCGCGCGGCGTCGCCGCGCTCGGCTATACGCAGCAGGTGCCGACCGAGGATCGCTACGTGCTGCGCAGGAGCGAGCTGCTTGACCGGATCGACGCGCTGCTCGGCGGGCGCGTCGCCGAAGAACTCGTGTTCGGCGACGTGTCGACGGGCGCGCAGAACGATCTCGAACGCGCGACCGCGATGGCGCGCCACATGGTCATGCAGTACGGGATGAGCGAGAAGATCGGGCTCGCGACGTTCGACGACGGCGATACGCGCCAGGGCATGCCCGGCGCATGGCATGCGGGCGCCGGACGCTGCAGCGAGCACACGGCCCGGATGATCGACGACGAGGTGCACGCGCTGCTGGCCGACGCGCATGCGCGGGTCGCGGCGACGCTCGGCGAACGTCGCGATGCGCTCGAACGCATCGCGCGACGGCTGCTGCAATGCGAAGTGCTCGAACGCGACGCGCTGCAGGCGCTTATCGACGGGCGCATCGAACCGTCGTCCGCGGCGGCGGCAGCCGACGGCGATGCCGGTCCGCGCGGCGACGCGCTCGCGCCGGAGCAGGCGTCGGCGGTCGAGCGCGATTTCGTCGCGTACGGGCCGCCGCGCGAACCCGAACGCTGAACGCGCCGCAATCCTGCGGCCGGCGCGTGTCGATGCGGCGATGCGCCGGAATTCCTTTCCCTCTTTCCAGCTACGGAGTCGCCATGAGCGAGGCGCACGTATCGGTCGAAGTCGCGCAGCAGGCGCGATTCGGCTTCGAAGTCAGGTTTGCCGGCACGACGCTGTCGCCGGTGCTCATCGATGAACCGCCGCCGCTCGGCGACGGGCGCGGGCCGAACCCGATCCGGCTGCTTGCCGCGTCGGTCGCGAGCTGTCTCGCGGCGAGCCTGCTGTTCGCGCTGAACCGGCAGCATGTCGATCCGGAGCCGGTCACCGCGCGGATCGACGTCGACATGGCGCAGAACGAAGCGGGCAGGGTGCGCGTGAGCGCGATGGCCGTGCGGCTGTCGATCGGCAAGACGTGGGCCGATCTCGCGGCGGCGACACGCGTGCTCGATCAGTTCGATGCGTATTGCGTGGTGACCGAGAGCATACGTGCGGGCATCCCGATCTCGGTCGATGTGTGCGACGTGAACGGCGCGGCGCTCGAATACGCGGCGACGGACATGTGAGTGCGGTCAGTGCTCGGTGGCCGCCGCGACTTCGGCCGCTTCCGCGAGCGCTTCGAGAAAACGCGTGCGCCACCAGTGCACGTCGGTCTTGCGCACGATCGCCATCAACGCGGAGTGGCGCTGGCGGCGTTCGTCGAGCGGCATCGTCAGCGCGCGCTGGATCGCCTGCGCGGTGCCTTGCGTGTCGTACGGATTGACGAGCAGCGCCGGCTTCAATTGCTCGGCCGCACCCGCGAAACGCGACAGCACGAGCACGCCCGGGTCGGCCGCGTCCTGCGCGGCGAGGAACTCCTTCGCAACGAGATTCATCCCGTCGCGCAGCGGCGTGACGAGCGCGACGCGGCTCGCGCGATACAGGCCCGGCAAGCGCTTGCGCGCGACGGTGCGGTGAATGTAGCGCATCGGCATCCATTCGAGTTCGCCGTAGTCGCCGTTGATCGCGCCGCACAGGCTGTCCATCTCGCGCCGCAGGTCGTCGTACGCGCCGAGATCCTCGCGGCTCGGCGCGGCGATCTGGATCAGCGTCGCGCGGTTGCGGTTCTCCGGATACTGCTCGAGCAACTGGCGGAACGCATGCACGCGCTGCGGCAGCCCCTTCGTGTAGTCGAGCCGGTCGACGCCGACCAGCAACTGGCGGCGCGAATATTCATCGCGCATCCGGTCGAACATGTCGATGCCGTCGCGATCGCGGGCGAGCGACTCGAACTCGTCGACGTTGATGCCGATCGGAAACGCGCCGGCCGACAGCGTGCGGCCGAACGCGCGCAGGCGACCGTCCGGCAGCCGCGCCGCGCCGGCTTCCGCTTCGACGTAATGCTCGAAGTGGAGCAGATCCGATTCGGTCTGGAAGCCGACGAGGTCGTACGCGAACAGCGAGCGCATCAGCCATTCGTGTTCGGGGATCGCGGCCATGATCGGCGGCGGCGGCATCGGGATGTGCAGGAAGAAGCCGATCGGATTCGTGCAGCCCATCGCGCGCAGTTCGGCGGCGAGCGGAATCAGCTGGTAGTCGTGCACCCAGACGATGTCGTCGGGGCGCAGCAGCGTGCGCAGCTTGCGCGCGAACAGCTGGTTCACGCGCCGGTAGCCGTCGGCGAAGCGCCGGTCGAACTGCGCGAGATCGAGCCGGTAGTGGAACACCGGCCACAGCACGTTGTTCGAATAGCCGAGGTAGTAAGCGTCGTAGTCCTGCGGGTCGAGGTCGATCGTCGCGAGCTGGATCCCGCCGACGTTCTGGATCTGCACCTCTTCGCCCTGCGAGGGCTGATCGTCGGCGCCGCGCAGCCTGCCGCTCCAGCCGAACCAGACGCCGCCGGTTTCCTGCAGGCTGTCCTTCACGGCGACGGCGAGGCCGCCGGCCGCGGCTTTACGGGGATCTGCGATGCGATTGGATACGACGACGAGACGGCTCACCAGCTCTCCTGACGATTGTTGGGGGAAGGTTCGTGCGGCCGGGGCGCGAAGCGGACGCCGCCATCGGCGCGCTGCGCGCGATGCGATGGGGCCGCAATGCGATCGGACGGGAATCAGGGCACGCGATTCGCCGTCCGAACGGGGAGTGCTTTTTTTAGGATACTCGTCATTCGCCAGTTTTAAAAGTCTGCATCGGCGCATGGGAAAACGGCGAGATGCGCACGATGTGCGTCGCATCTCGCGACGGGCGGGGCCGGAACTTGCGCGGGCGAGCGCCGCGTGCGCAAGGGGCGGCGGGCCACACGGGACTCAGAACGTGGTGCGCAACCCGGCCATCACACTGCGGCCGCCTGCGGGCGCGAAGCCGCGCACGACCGACGTCGAATAGCGGATTTCCTGGTTCGTCAGGTTGTCGCCGCGCAGGTACGCGAGCCAGTGCGTCGCGCCGACGCGGAACTTGTAGGTCAGCATCACGCCCAGCGACGTATAGCCGTCCGTCGAGAAGTCGTTGTCGGGCACGCGATGCTGCGACCACGCGTGCGTGACCTGCGCACGCGCGCCGAACGGGCCGTAGCCGTAGTCGGCCGCGAGCGTCGCGCGCAGCGGCGCGATGCGCGGCAGCGGCTGGCCCGTGTCGACGTTGCGCGCGTGCGTGTAGTCGGCCGTCAGTTCCAGGTCGACCGTATGGCCGCGCCGCGAGAACGCGCGCCATTTTCCGTCCAGCTCGATGCCGTAGAACTCGGCGCGCACGCCGCGATAGATCGCTTCGTTCAGCGAGCCGTCGGCGCCGGGCGCGACGGGCTCGCCGTCGTCGTTCACGACGCGGCCGGTGTTGTACTCGGTCAGGTAGTTCGAGAAGCGGTTGTAGAACACGCCGACGCTGCCGCGGTTCGGGCCGTTCGCATAGCGCAGCGACAGGTCGGTCGACACGGCCTTTTCCTTCGACGCGTTCGGGTTGCCGATCAGGAACTGGCCGGTCGCATCGTGCGGGCCGTTCGAATACAGCTCGTAGAAGGTCGGCGCGCGTTCGGTGTACGCGACGTTCGCCGCGACTGACCACACGGGCGTCAGCGAGAACAGCGCGCCGGCCGACAGGCTGCCCGCGTTGAAATCGCGCGGCTGCGCGCCCGCGAATTTCTCGACGCCGGCCGGATCGGGGTCGACCTTCACGTGCTCGAAGCGGCCGCCGAGAGACAGCTTCAGCGCCGGGACGACCTGCCATTCCTCGAGGCCGAACAGCGCGACGCTGTTGGTGCGGGTGGACGGCACGAGCGTCTCGTCGCCGAGCGCGGAAAACGTGTTCTGGCCGAACTGCACGCCGATCGCGCCTTCGAACGGGCCGATCCTGCGATGCCGCGCCTCGATGCGCGCCTCGTAGCCGCGGTTGCGGAAGGTGGTTGCCGTCTCGCCGTTGTCGACTTCCTTGTGGCGGTAGTCGGTGTACGCGAAGTCGAATTTCAGCTTCGTGAACGGCCCGCTCAGGTTGCGCACCTCGGACGCGAGCGCGAGGCGTTCCTGGCGCATCCGCAGCCGCACGTCGCTTTCCGCGACGGACCCGTAGTTCGATTCGTAGCCGCTGTACGACAGGCCCGCGAAGCCGTCCGCCCACGTGTACGACGCGCCGACCGCGCCGCCGTGCACGCGGCCGTCGCTGTTCGGCACGCTGCCTTCCGGCTGCGGCGTGTCGGGGCCGTCGAGCGCGCGTTGCGCGCTGCTGCGTGCGTAGCCGGGAATCCGCAGCTTGCTCGTTTCGCGGTCGAACGCGTCGACGTGGAACGCGAAGCGGCCGTTGCCGCCTTCGACCTGCACGGCGCCCGCGCGCACGGAATTCGCGCCGCCGTAGCGCGCGTCGAGCGCACCCGTCACGCCTTCGATCGCTTCGCGCGGAATCCGGTTGTCGATCGTGTTGACGACGCCGCCCACCGCGTTGCCGCCGTACAGCAGCGCGGCCGGGCCGCGCACGATCTCGACGCGTTCGATCGACAGCGGATCCTGCGGCACCGCATGGTCGTACGACAGCGACGACGCGTCGTAGGACGCGACGCCGTTCTGCAGCAGCCGGATCCGGTCGCCGTCCATCCCGCGGATGATCGGGCGGCCGACCATCGGCCCGTAGGTGGTGGTCGACACGCCGGGCAGCCCGTTGAGCGTTTCGCCGAGCGAATCGGCCTGGCGGCGCGTCAGTGCGTCGCCGGAAAGCTGGACGGTCGGCGAGATCAGTTCGGTATCGCCGAGCGGGTTCGCGGTCACGAAGATCGGCGCGAGCGCGGTAGCCGAAGGCGTGCCCGACACGGCGGGTGCATTGGTCTGCGCGTGCGCGGCGGCGGCGAGCAGCATCAGCGAAAGGGGCGAAAGCGGGCGAAGCGGTAGACGAGGGAGGTCGCGCATGGTCGGTGAATCGGTTGGAATCGGATCGGATAACGAGCGATGCGGGTCACGGCTGGATACGATATATTGTTGCGTCAACGACGCGCGATGACCCGTTGGAACATGGCTCGGCGACGCTCGGCCACCCACAGTGGAACGGAGTCAGGCGGACGAGCACGCGAAATGATATGTTATATCATCTCAAATTCCAAGCCGGATGTCGGCGGTGCGTACGGCTTCCGTCGGATCGGTGAAACGTCGGCTGTAGTGGAAGGCGCGCTGGCCGATGATCGTTCGCTAGTGCGACCGGTATGGCGTGCCGCGAAGCGGCGTGCGCCCGACCGCGCCGCGCCGCCGTGCGATGAGACGATGCAGCCGCGATCGCCGGATAGCGCGCATCGCGTTGATACGCATCAACGTTCTCCGATGCCGAAACCGGATACTGGGTCGCTCAATGACCAGACAGGAGCGACGCATGACGCAAACCATGAAAGCGGCCGTGGTGCACGCATTCGGCGAACCGTTGCGTATCGAGGAAGTGCCCGTGCCGACGCCGGGCCCGGGCCAGATCCTCGTCAACATCAAGGCGTCGGGCGTCTGCCACACCGACCTGCACGCGGCCGACGGCGACTGGCCCGTGAAGCCGTCGCTGCCGTTCATTCCGGGGCATGAAGGCGTGGGCATCGTCGCGGCGGTCGGCGCGGGCGTCACGCACGTGCGCGAGGGCGACCGCGTCGGCGTGCCGTGGCTCTACAAGGCCTGCGGACATTGCGAGTACTGCTACACGGGCTGGGAAACGCTGTGCCACGACCAGCAGAACACCGGCTATTCGGTGAACGGCAGCTACGCGGAATACGTGCTGGCCGATCCCGACTACGTCGGCCATTTGCCGGCACAGGTTGAATTCGACGAGATCGCGCCGATCCTGTGCGCGGGCGTGACCGTCTACAAGGGCATTCGCGTCACCGATACGCGCCCCGGCCAGTGGCTCGCGATCTCCGGCATCGGCGGGCTCGGGCACGTGGCGGTGCAATACGCACGCGCGATGGGCCTGCACGTCGCGGCGATCGACATTTCGCCCGACAAGCTCGCGCTCGCGCGGCAGCTCGGCGCGCAACTGACGATCGACGCATCGGTCGACGATCCGGCGAAGGTGATCCAGAAGGAGATCGGCGGCGCGCACGGCGTGCTCGTCACGGCAGTGTCGCGCAGCGCGTTCGCGCAGGCGCTCGGGATGGTGCGGCGCGGCGGCACGGTCGCGCTCAACGGGCTGCCGCCCGGCGATTTCCCGTTGCCGATCTTCTCGACGGTGCTGAACGGCATCACCGTGCGCGGCTCGATCGTCGGCACGCGCCGCGACCTGCAGGAATCGCTCGACTTCGCGGCCGACGGCCTGGTGCGCGCGCATATCCATCGCGACCGGCTCGGCAACATCAACGACGTGTTCGCGAAGCTGCGCGAAGGCAAGGTCGACGGGCGCATCGTGCTGACCGAGATGCAGTGACGCGGGCGGCCGCCGCGCGACGGATCACGTCGCGACGGCGGCCGTGCTGCCGGTTCGCGTCATGGGGCGAAGAACACGTCCGTGCGGTTCGTCAGGTTGCCCGCGCTGGTCTGGACGAAGAACGGATGGAACGACGACGACGGGCCGACGTCGAGGCCCTGGTAGTCGCCGATGAAGAAGCCTTCCGCGTTCGGCGCGAGCTTCATGTCGAACGGTCCGCCGACGCGCCGCTCGTCGCTGAACGTGGCGCCGCCGTCGTGCGAGATCTTGCGCCAGAAGCCCGTCGGCAGCGTCGTCGTGTTCCCGGCCAGCAGGTCGCGGAAGTCGTAGTGGGTGACCATCACGGCGCCCGCGTTGTCGACGCGCACCGACGGATTGAAGGCAGGCCGGCCGGTCGGCGTGTTGATCTGCTGCGGCGCGCTCCAGGACGCGCCGCCGTCCTTCGACGTCGATAGCGCGATCTCGTCGTACTTGCCGCCGTTGAAGCGGCTGTCCTGCCACACGACGTAAAGCTGGCCCGACGCGGGATCGATCGCGGGCTCGGGAATGATGTCGCCGGTGCGCACGGGTTCGCCGGTGTTCGGGTCGGTCACGCCGACCGTCTGCAGCCCCGAGATCACCTGCGGCTGCGTCCAGGTCACGCCGTCGTCGGTCGACTTGATGAACGCGACCTTGCCCGCGGCCTTGCTGAACGGCGGCTGGATCAGGTTGAAGAAATCGTACAGCGTGCCGTTCCTCGGATCGACGACGATCTGGTTGCCGATCGTCTGCTGGCGCGACGGCACGTGGACGATGACCTTCGCTTTGCTCCAGGTCTTGCCGCCGTCGGTCGTCTTCGAGAACAGCGTCGGCCCGCGGAACGCCTGCGTATGCAGGTTCGCGTACGGGTTGCCGTTCGGCAGTTCGAGGCGGTCCCATACCGCGTATGCGGTGCCGGCCTTCACCGGGTTCGCCGTCACCGATTCCTTGTCGTTGAAGAACTGCGTGGTCGGTTCGTTGTCCGCGATCAGCAATGCGGGGCTGCTCCAGGTCTGCCCGCCGTCGGTCGACACCGACGCACCAACCGCGTTGCTGTTGTTCGACTGGTTGAACGAGATCGATACCGAATACGCGGTGCCGTCCGGGCCGAAGGACACCCATGGGTCGGACGCGCGCTCGTACTTGAGCCCGCCCGGCGCGCATGCGCTGAACGGCTGCGTCGTCCGCGCCCAGGTCGCGCCGCCGTCGAACGTATAACCGGCGACGAGCCCGTGCGCGCCGCCGTTCGACCAGCGGTCCTGCTGCCATACGCCGATCATGTTCGTCGGGTTTGCCGGATTGACCGAAAGCCAGGGTTCGACCTCGGCATTCACATAGACGGTGCCGGGGCCGCCTATGGTGCAGGCGGCGTATGGACTGGGGCCGGACACGAGCACGGGATCGGCGTGCGCGGCGGCACAGGCCAGCGCCATCACGGCGGGCAGGCAGGTGAAAAGCGGGTGGGACACGATAGTGCGTCGCATGGACTGCTCCTCGTTGACGTGCGGCCGCGATGGTGCGGCGGAACGAGGCAGCGCGAGCCGATGTGCGGCGGCACAGGCCGCCGGATCGGGGCGCCGCGGCGACGCGCACGATGCGTGCCGCCGGGACGTGTCGTTCAGGATACCGCTTCAGCCATCGCGATCCGCGTGCGCTGGATACCGCCAGCACTTCGGTCAAGACTCCTATTCGTTTTTATTGCTTGTGACGGATGTGTCGTTGATGCCAGCCCGGCTGGGAGGCCGGTTCGGGCAGGCGAAGAATGCGTAGAAGTGGATTGCAATGTAGATGATCCGGATGCGGCGCGGCAGGCAATTTTTTGTAACAGAGCGTAGCCGGAAAGCGTTGCCGGAGCGGCGCGGCGCGAACGCAAAATTTGCCGTCGCGAGTGCGCGGAAATCGAATCGAAAAGGCGAATCGCAATCGCTTTCGATTGCAGCCGGCGCGAGCCGGTTTGTCGAATCGATTCGCTGCCGGCAGGCGATGCGGCGTCCGTGTTGCCGCTGCTCAGCGCTCCGCCGGAAACCGGTCCTGCAACGCGTGCAGCCAGCGCGCGACGATATCGAGTTCCGCGTCGGAAAACCCGTCGCACAGCTTGCCGTTCAGCTCGCGCAGCAGCACGCGCGCGTGCTTGAGCGCCGTGTGGCCGTCGTCGGTCAGGTACAGGCGCGTCGCGCGGCCGTCGTCCGAATCGGCGTGGCGCGCGAGCAGGCCGGCTTTCGCCATCCGGTCGGCGAGCCCCGTCATCGCGGACGGCGCGAGCTGCAGCGCGGCGCCGACTTCGCCGATCAGCGCGCCGTCCTGCTTCGCGAGACAGAACAGCACGCCGGCCTGCGCGGCGCTCGCGCGCGTATCGGTCTCGGCCTTGCGGTCGACCCAGCGCTGCACGCGCCGCTGGCCGATGTTCAACAGGAAAAACAGTCGTCGGTTTTCGCTCAAGCTGGGTTCCCGGCTGCAATGGAAAGGGATGGACGGCCCGCGGCGCGCGGCGCGTCGAGTGCCTGCGCGAGCCAGTCGGCCAGGTCGGGCCACAGCACGGTGCCGGGCCGGCTGCGGAAGAAGCCCATGTGCCCGACCGGGCCGCTGCCCGCCGCGTGCGGATCGATCTGGCGGCGCTCGACCGCCGCGCCGGTCAGATAGCTTACCAGCAGGTCGATCGCGGCCGGGTTCGCCCACGGATCGTCGTCGAAGCCGAGCGCGAGGATCGGCAGCCGCTGTTTCGAGAAGCGATCGGCCGCGCCAAGTGTCGGATCGTCGAAGAAATAGTGCGGTAGCGTCGTCCAGCGGCTCCATTCGCGGAACACGCCGGCCGGCAAGTCCTCGCCGAGCCCGAGCCGCTTGCCGGGCACGTAGCCGAGCAGCGCGGACATCAGCGGGCCCAGCACGCGCAGGATCAGCCGCACCTTCAGGCGTTCGGCCGCCTGCGCGATCAGTCGCGTGCTGCCCGCATGCGCGGCGACGAGCACGGCCGCGCGCAGGTGCGTCGTGCTCGCGGACAGCCCGATCGCATGCCCGCCGACGCTGTGCCCGACCGCCAGCAGCGGCAACCCTTCGTACGCGTGCCGTGCCCATGCGGTCGCGGCGCCGACGTCGAGCTCCATCCAGTCGCGCATGCGGGCTCGCAGCGCGCCCAGGCGCGCGGGCCGCGACGCGCCGATGCCGCGGTAGTTGTAGGTCAATGCCGCGAAGCCGCGTCCGGTCAGGAAGCGCGCGAAGCCCGCATACAGCCGCTCCGGCACGGCCGTCGCCGGATGGATCAGCACCAGCGCGCGCGGTTCGGCGTCGGGCGTCCATAGCGTACCGCGCAGCGGATAGCCGTCGATGGCGGAAAACTCGATCGGTTGGGAGGTCATGGTCGTCCTCGTTCCAGGTGGTTATTTCGTATGCGAAATATAGTCCGGGATTTATTTCGCTAACGAAATATCTGTCGAGGAATCATTCGAACGACGGGTGCGGGAGGGCGGCGTCAGGAATCGCGTGGTGCTGTTCGCTCCATAAAATATTTGCATCTTTGTATAGAAGAATATTGCGTTTGTGTCATGAAGGGGAGCGCCGTATCTTCACTGGTTCCATCCGTTGTGCCGGCCGTTTCGCACGGCGGACAACGAGGCGCCGCCATTTCGCGGCAGCCCGCCAACCATCCGGGAGATTACGTTGCTGAGCCGAATCGCCACGGTGCTCTTGCTGGCGCTTGCCGCGCAGCCGGGCATCGCGAAAGACACCGTCACGCTGCGCGTCGGTGAACAGAACTACTTCAACATCCAGGCGTCGATGGAGGCGTCCGGCATGCTGAAGGACCTGCCTTACACGATCGAGTGGAAACATTTCCAGGCCGCCGCGCCCGTCGCCGAGAGCCTGAACGGCAACGCGATCGACATCGGCTTTCTCGGCGATTCCGCGCTGCTCACGCTGGCCGCGCGCGGCGCGCCGGTGAAGGTCGTCGCGGTGTCGCGGCAGAGCCTCGACGGCGTCGCGATCCTCGTGCCGAAGAATTCGCCGGTGCGCACCGTGGCCGACCTGCAGGGTAAGACCGTCGCCGTGTGGCGCGGCGCCTGGAGCCAGCAGCTCGTGCTGCGTGCGCTCGAACACGCGGGCCTGCGTGCGGATTCGGTCAAGTACGCGTACCTGATGCCGATCGACGCGACCAACGCGCTCGCGAACGGGTCGGTCGATGCCGTGTCGCTGTGGGAGCCGTTCGTCAGCACGCTCGCGCTTCGGCAGGGCGCGCGGTCCATCACCACCGCACAGGGGCTGATGCCCGCACTGAGCTTCGTCGCGGCGAACGAGCAGGCCGCGTCGGGCAAGCGCGCGGAGATTACCGATTTCCTGAAGCGGGTCGTGGCCGCGCGCCAGTGGGTCGATAGCCATCCGCGCGAGTATGCGGACCTGTGGTCGAAGCGCGCGAAGCTCGAACCCGATGTCGCGTATCGCTGGCTCGGCAATGCGAAGCAGCGCGTGGGCCCGGTCGACGACACGGCCGCGAAGGATGCGCAGAACACGGCCGATTTCCTGCACAAGGCCGGCGTGATTCCGGCCGCGTACGACACGTCGAAGCTGCTCGACCGCTCGTATGCGGGCGCGTTCGCGGCGCCTGCGCAAAAGACGGCCGCCGCGCAGTAATCGCGCCGCCGCATCCACGATTCCCGATCGAGAACCAGAAGGACATCCCGACATGCCAGTCGACATCATCGGCATGATCACCGCGACGCCCGGCGCGGAGGTCGACGTACCGGGCGGCGCGGCCGTCCAGCCAGACTACGTGCGCCGTTTCGCGCAGGCGCACGAGGCGGCGGGCTTCGACCAGATCCTGGTCGGCCATTTCAGCAACGCCGCGGACGGCTTCATCGTCGCCTCGTTCGCGGCCGCCGCGACCGAACGCATCCGCCTCCTGCTCGCGCACCGGCCGGGCGTGATCGTGCCGTCGGCCGCCGCGCGGCAGATCGCGACGCTCGACGTGTTCAGCGGCGGCCGGCTCGCGCTGAACGTCGTGTCGGGCGGCGACGATACGGACCTGCAGCGCGACGGCGATTTCGTGCCGCACGATGCGCGCTACCGCCGCACCGGCGAATATCTCGACGTGCTGAAGCGGATCTGGCTGGCCGATGCGCCGGTCGACCACGACGGCGAGTTCTACCGGCTGCGCGGCGCGTCGCCTGTCGTGAAGGGCGCGCAGCGGCCGCACGTGCCGATCTATTTCGGCGGCTCGTCGCCGGCCGCGCTCGCGGTCGCGGGCGAGCACGCGGATGTCTACATGACGTGGGGCGAGCCGCTCGCATCGGTGCGCGAGCAGATCGCGCGCGTGCGGGCCGCCGCCGCGCCGTGCGGGCGCGCGCCGCGCATCAGCGTGTCGTTCCGGCCGATCGTCGCCGATACCGAGGCCGCCGCGTGGGAGAAGGCCGAGGCGATCCGCGAGCGTGTGCGCGCGACGCGGGTCGCGAACGGCCAGCCGATCGCCGGCCATGCGCCGCAGAATGCCGGTTCACAGCGGCTGATGGCGGCCGCCGCGCAGGGCGACGTGCTCGACGAGCGCTTGTGGATGGGTGTCGCGAACCTGACCGGCGCGCGCTGGAATTCGACCGCGCTGGTCGGCACGCCCGAACAGGTCGCGCGGGCGCTCGGCGCGTACTACCGGCTCGGCGTGTCGACGTTCCTGATTCGCGGGTTCGATCCGCTCGATGATGCGCTGGCCTACGGGCGCGACCTGATTCCGGCGATTCATGCGCAGGTCGCGGAGCTCGACCGGTATCAAGCGGCGGTGACGGCGTAGGCGCGACTCGGCGACGAACGGTACTGCTTCGACTGCGCCCCGGTATTTCCATCGTGGAATGCCGGGGCGATGTCACTCAGGCATCGACGCCTTCAGAACGACGGCAACCCCGGCGGATTGGTTTCCGCGCGCGCGATCGCCTCGCTCTGCAATCCCCATCGCGCGAGCGCCTGCCCGTAGCGGCCGCTGCCGATCAGCGCATTCGTCGCGAGCGTCAGCGCAGGCGCGAGGCCGCTGCCGCGACGCGTCGCGATCGCGACATCTGCATTGTTCGGCCAGCCCGCATTGACGACGCCGACGCGGCGGATCTTGCCGCTGCGCGCGGCCTCGTACGCGAGCGACGCGTTCGGGTTCAGCTCCGCATCGGCGCGGCCCGACAGCAACGCGACGCGCGCGGTCGCATCGTCGTCGAAATAGAGCAACCCGGTCGCCTTCAACCCTTGAGCCACGTTGCGCCGGCTCCATTCGAGCAGGATGCGCTCCTGGCTCGTGCCGGCACCGGTGATGATCCGCAGGCCCGCGATGTCCTTCGGCTCGGCGATCTTCGCGATCGGGCTGCCGGTGCGTACATAGAAGCCGTGCAGCCCGAGCCGGTAGGTCGTGAAATCGTATTTCTCCTTGCGCTTCTCGGTCACGCCGACGTTCGAGATCACCGCGTCGTACTTGCCGGACGTCAGCCCGAGCGGCCAGTCGGCCCACGCGATCGGCACCAGCACGAGCGTGCGGCCGAGCGCATCGGCGACGAGCTGCGCGTAGTCGGGATCGGCGCCGACCACGGTGCGCGCGTCGGTCGCGTAGGTCGATACGGGCGGCGCGTGCGGTGAAATCGCAACCGTGAATGCGCCGTCGCGCACCCAGCGGTAGCCGCTTGCCTCGCGGATGGCCGTGTCGTCACGCGACGCGCGAATCCGGCCGGCCTGGCGCGGGTCGAGGTCGGCGGTTGCGGCCGCCGCGTGCGCGATGCGCGACGGCAGGCTGCCGGATGCCGCGACCAGCGCGGCGGTCATGAATTGACGTCGATCGATCATCGTGGCGCCCCGGTCATCGGCAGGGATGCGCATCACAGCACCCTCGACAGGAACGCGCGCGTGCGCGGATGCGACGGCGCGTCGAGCACGACGGCCGGCGGGCCGGCTTCGACGATGCGCCCGCGTTCCATGAACAGCACGTTGTCCGCGACTTCGCGCGCGAAGCCGATCTCGTGCGTGACGATCACGAGCGTCGTGCCCGAGCGCGCGAGCTCCTTGATCACGTCGAGCACCTCGTTGACGAGCTCCGGGTCGAGCGCGGACGTCGGCTCGTCGAACAGCAGCACCTTCGGACGCAACGCAAGCGCCCGCGCGATCGCGACGCGCTGCTGCTGGCCGCCGGACAACTGGCGCGGGTACGCATCGGCTTTATCCGCGAGACCGACGCGCGCGAGCAGCGTGCGTGCGGTGCGCTCGGCCGCATCGCGCGTGACGCCGGCGACGGCGATCGGCGCCTCGATCAGGTTCTCGAGCACCGTCAGGTGCGGGAACAGGTTGAAATTCTGGAACACCATCCCGACGGCCGTGCGCCGCTTCAGCACGTCGCGCTCCTTCAGCTCGTGGAGCACGTCGCCGTCGCGTCGATAGCCGATCAGTTCGCCGTCGATGTCGATGAAGCCGTCGTCGACGCGTTCGAGATGGTTGATCGTGCGCAGCAGCGTCGACTTGCCCGAGCCCGACGGCCCGACGATCGCGGTCACGCTGCCGCGCGGCGCGACGAACGACACGTTGTCGAGCACGCGCTGCATGCCGAACTGTTTCGACACGCCATGCACGGCCACTTCGCCGCCGGCGTGCGGCACGGCGGCGGCCACGGTATCGGTATCGCTTGCGGCCCGCACGATCGACGCCGAATGGCGCGACGCGGCACGCCGCCACAGCACGCCGATGCGCGCGAGCGCGAACGTGAGCACCGACGGCGGCGGATTGCGCAGCGCGCCGCGCGCATAGTGCCGCTCGACCTGCACCTGGATCGCCGACAGCACCGTCAGGATGATCAGGTACCAGACGGTCGCGACCATCAGCAGCGGAATCACTTCGAGGTTGCGGCGATAGATCACCTGCACCGTGTAGAACAGCTCCGGCATCGCGAGCACGTACACCATCGACGTGCCTTTCGCGAGCGTGATCAGGTCGTTGAACGCGGTCGGCAGGATCGCGCGCATCGCCTGCGGCAACACGATCCGCGCGGTCTGGCGGCTGCGCGGCAGCCCGAGCGCGGCGGCCGCTTCGAGCTGGCCCTGGTCGACCGCGAGAATGCCGCCGCGGATCACTTCCGCGGAAAACGCCGCGTGGTTCAGCGTGAGGCCGAGCACGGCCGCGAGGAACGGGCTGATCAGGTCGGTCGTCGGCGCTTCGAACCACACGATATCGGTGAACGGCACGCCGAGCCGCACATGCTCGTACAGGTAGCCGAGGTTGTTCAGGATCAGCAGCAGCACGATCAGCGGAATCGAGCGGAACAGCCACACGAAGGTCCATGCGCTCGCGGACAGCAGGCGCGAACGCGACAGCCGGGCCAGCGCGACGAACGCGCCGAGCACGAAGCCGAACACCGCGCCGAGCAGCGTCAGCACCAGCGTGCGCGCGAGCCCCGACAGCACCGGCGGCGACAGGAACCATTCGGCGAACACCGGCCAGCCCCATTGCGGGTTGCCGAGGATCGAATGCAGCGCGATCGCGATCAGCACGACGGCGAGCACGGTGCCGGCCGTGCGCGCCCGGTGGCGCGCGGGCACGATCCGGAACCGCGTGCCGGGCTCGCGCGCGCCGGGGGAAGAGAGCGGCGGCAGCGCGCCGCCGAGGTGGGTCGTGTCGCTCATGTCGTTGGAAGTCCTCGAATCGGTCGGAAGCGCCGCACCCGGGCGGCGCGGCACGTCGGCCCGTGGCCGGGCCGCGGTGGGTCAGGCGTGCGCTTCGGCCGCCGCTTCCTGCGACGCGCCGGGCACCGCGTGGCGGCTCGCCTTGCGCGGCAGGCCGAGGTGGTCGCGCAGCGTCGCGCCGGGCAGGTCGCGGCTGTAGCGGCCGCGCGCCTCGAGCACCGGAATCACGAGTTCGACGAAATCGTCGACGCCTTGCGCCTGCACCGGAAAGCCGAGGATGAAACCGTCGCCGGCGCCCGCGTCGTGCCAGCGGATCAGCTCGTCGGCGACATGCTCGGCCGTGCCGATGAAGTTCGGGCGCGGCGTCGCGACCGCTAGCGCCGTCTCGCGCAGCGACAGGCCCTTGTTCTTCGCGTCGGCCTTGATCCGGTCGGTGGTCGAGCGGAAGCTGTTGCGGCCGAGCTCGCCGAGTTCCGGGAACGGCGCGTCGAGCGCGTATTGCGTGAAATCGTGGTGATCGAAATAGCGGCCGAGATACGCGAGCGCCTCGTCGATCGTCAGCAGGTCGCGGATCGCCTGGTATTTGTCTTCGGCCTCGGCGGCCGTGCGGCCGACGATCGGCCCGACGCCGGGGAAGATCTTCACGTCGTCGGCTTGCCGCCCGTGCTCGACCGCGCTTTGCTTCACGCGCCGCGTGAACGCGGCTGTCTCGTCGAGCGACGGCGAATGCGTGAACACCGCGTCCGCATACTTGCCCGCGAGCCCGATGCCGGTGTCGGACGAGCCGGCCTGGAAGATCACCGGCTGCCCCTGCGGCGAGCGCTGGATGTTCAGCGGGCCCGCGACCTGGAAGAAGCGGCCGTGGTGATCGAGCGTATGCAGCTTGGCGCGATCGAAGAAGCGGCCGGTCGCGCGGTCGCGCACGAACGCGTCGTCGTCCCAGCTGTCCCACAGGCCCTGCACGACGTCGAGGTATTCGTCGGCGATCTCGTAGCGCAACTCGTGATCCGGATGCACCTTGCCGAAATTCTTCGCGGTGCCTTCGAGCGGCGTCGTCACGACGTTCCAGCCCGCGCGGCCGCCGCTGATCGCGTCGAGCGACGCGAGCTGGCGCGCGACCGTGAACGGCTCGCTGTACGACGTCGAGATCGTGCCGGCGAGCCCGATCTTCTTCGTCGCGACCGCGAGCGCCGACAGCACCGTCAGCGGCTCGAAGCGGTTCAGGAAGTGCGGGATCGACTTCTCGTTGATGTAGAGGCCGTCGGCGACGAACGCGAACGCGATGCCGGCGGCTTCCGCCTTGCGCGCGATGCCGATCGCGAAGTCGAGGTTGATGCTCGCGTCCGGCGGGTTGCTCGGGTGCCGCCATGCGTTCATGTGGCTGCCTGCGCCTTGCAGCATCAGGCCGAAGGGGATCGATCGTCGGGTCGTCATGGGAGCGTCACGCGTTCTGGTCAGGGGAAAGGGAGCGGTCGGCCGCGAGGGCCGCTTGCAGCGGCGTGGCCGACAGCGCGCCGCCGAGCCATTCGGCCGACGCGAGCCGCGCCGCGTAGTCGGTCACCGGCGAGTCGATCACGAATGCATCGACGTCGAGCCGCCGGCTCAGCGCATCGAGCGCGCGGTGCACGCGCTCGGGCGTATCGGCCAGCACGGTCGGGCGCAGCTCGTCGATCCGGTAGTCGGACGCGCCGCTTTGCCGCGCGAATTCGGCGGCCGCCTGCGCGCTCGCGAGGTTGAAACTCTGCCCGCCCGCGAACTGCAGCTTGAAGATCTTCAGCGGTCCGATCAGCTGTTCGGCCTCGTCGCGTGTCGGTGCTGCCACCGCGTACAGCGCGACGAGCGGCCGCGTGCCGCCCGCGCTGCGGTACGCGTCGAGCGAGCGTTCGAGATTCGCGTCGTCGCCGTTGAAATGCCCCGCGTAGCAGAAGCGCCAGCCGTTGCGCGCGGCGAGCGCGCCGCTGTCCGGCGAGCCGCCGAGCAGGATGCGTTCGGGCGGCTGCGGCGGCACCGGCATCGCGACCGCGCCGGCGAGCGGATGATCTTCGGCGACACCCCAGCCGAGAAACGCGTCGAGCTCCGCGAGCTGGCCCGCGAAGTCGGGCTTGCGCGCCTTGTCGTGGAACCACTGCAGCGCGCGCGTGGTCAGCGGCAGCCCGCCGGGTGCCTTGCCGATGCCGAGATCGACGCGGCCCGGCGCGAGCGCGGCCAGCAGCTTGAACGCTTCGGCGACCTTGAACGGGCTGTAGTGCTGCAGCATCACGCCGCCCGAGCCGACGCGGATGCGCGACGTGTGCGCGAGCAGGTGCGCGACGACGATCTCCGGCGCCGAGCTCGCGAAGCCCGGCGTGCCGTGATGCTCGGCGACCCAGAAGCGCTCGTAACCGAGTTGTTCGGCGCGCTCCGCGAGCGTCGTGGTGAAGCGCAGTGCGTCGGCGGCGCTCGCGCCGTCGGCGATCGGACTCTTGTCCAGCAACGAAAGCGAATAAGACATGGTGAGCGGCATTCCTGCGTGAGGCGTGGATGGACGGGGGCGCGCGCGACGCTCAGCTCTTCGGCAGCCCCGGCGGATTCGTGCGCGACTGGTCGATTGCTTCGGACGCGAGGTTCCAGCGGTCGAGCACCTGCTGGTAGCGGCCGTTCTTGATCAGCCCGTTCAGCGCGACGGTCAGCGGCTCGGCGAGCCCGCTGCCGCGGCGCGTCGCGATCGCGATGTCGGCCGTGCGCGGCCAGCCGCCGCTGATCGCGCCGACGAGCCGCGTCTTGCCTTGCTGCGCGCTTTGATACGCGAGCACCGAGTTCACGCTGAACACGGCATCGGCGCGGCCCGACTGCACGGCGACGATGCGCATCGCCTGGTCGTCGTAGTACTGGATCTGCACGGGTTTCAGCCCGTGCGCGACGTTCTCACGGTCCCACGCGAGCAGGATCTTTTCCTGGTTGGTGCCGGCGTCGGTCACGACGCGCAGCCCCGCGACATCCTTCGGCTCGCGGATCGCCTGGATCTTGCTGTCGTTGCGCACGTAGAAGCCGACCAGATCGTGGCGGTACGACGAGAAATCGAATTTCTGCTTGCGCTCCTCGGTGACGGTCACGTTCGAGATCACCGCGTCGACTTTCCCGGATTCGAGCGCGAGCGGCCAGTCGGCCCATGCGAGCGCGACGATCTTCAGCTTGCGGCCGAGGCTGTCGGACACGAGCTGGCCGACGTCGGCGTCGAAGCCGACCACCGTGCGCGCGTCGGTCGCATACGAGCTGATCGGCGGCAGGCTCGGCGCGATGCCGATCGTCAGCGTGCCGGGCTCGGCGAACTTGAACGACGCGGGCACCGCGCGTTCGACCGCCGCATCGGCCGCGCCGCGCGGACGGCCGCGCTGCTCGGGGCTCAGGTCGAACGTCGCGGCGGCCGCGGCGAATGCGGTCAGGCCGATCAGCGCGGCGGCCAGCGTGCGGATGGCGCGGGAAGAAAGCGGTACGGCTCGTTGCATGAAAACGTCCTGTTGTTGTGTCGTAGGGAGCGGAGTCGGGTCAGTGGGCTTAGCGCGGCAGCGCCGGCTCGGGCAACGGCGCCCACAGGTCGGCGAGCGACGCCGTGCGCGACGGGTCGGCGAGATCCTTGCCGAACCGCAGGTGGAAATACGCTTCGGGGTCGATCGACGAATCGAACAGCCGCGTATAGCCGGTGCGGTCGTACAGCGCCCACGCTTCGGGCTGGCGAAAACCGGTGGTCAGGTACAGGCGGCGATAGCCCTGCTGCGCGGCGCGCAGCTCGAGCGCTTCGACGATGAGTCGCGCGAGCCCCTGGCGGCGCAGGTCCGTGCGGGTCCAGATGCGCTTGAGCTCGGCGGTCTGCGCGTCGTAGCGCTTGAACGCGCCGCCGCCGATCGTTTCGCCGTCGCGCAGCAGCAGCACGAAGGCGCCTTCGGGCGGCGCGAACAGTTCGGCCGGGTAGCGCGCGAGTTCGTCGCGCGCGGATGCGCGGCTGTCGGGGCGGTACGCGTCGTAACGGGTCGAATACTCGTCGATCAGCGCGTCGATCAGAGGCTGCGCGCGGACGTCGAGCGGCGTCGTGTCGATGAGGCGGTCGTTCGTGGCCATGGGCATCGCGAAGGGCGCGCGATGCGGACGTTCCGTTCGGGGCTCGGGCACGCGGCCCGTCCGGTCTGTTCCGTTATCGCGGCGCGGTTGTCGTGATGACGGCGGCCGGTGCGCATCCTGCGATGCATGTGGCGGGCCGCCGCCGTTTTGAACACGTTAGCGGCGCGGCCGGCAAAGGCGAACGAAGCAATTTCGATAAGGATTTCGCGGCAGACGTCAGAAGGCTTGCAGCGGGAGTGGGGTAGGGGCAAGCCGAATGGGGCGCTCCGTGCAGGCGCGCCCGTTTGATGAATGCGGGGCGACGGATGACGCGCGGCTACGTCGCCTGACCTCGTATCTGTGTTGCGAACCGTGTCACCGCTTCGCCGAGGCGGCTTGCATTTTCGATGTCCAGCACGGATTCCTCGCATGCCGGGCAGAAGTCGCCCGTTATGCGCGGTATGACGGTGGAGCGACCTTGGCAGGTGTACGGAATGTCGCGCGTGTCACGGATCAGTTGCGCGCCACCGCAGGCAGGACATTTCATGTTCGTGATTTCCTGAACGATAGGATCTGACTCATTGGCCGACGCTCGGCGCAGCCGACAACTCCGCCAGCTGAAACAGGCAATCGCCGCGCCGCACCTGCGCGGGCACGCGCTTGCACACCACTTCGCCGTCGCCGTTGAACCGGTGCAGCATCGGTTCGCGCAGCGGCGTATCGGGGAAATGCACCCACGCGGCAGGCTGTCCGGCCTTCACCTGGTCGCCGAGTTCGACGAGCGGCTCGTACAGCCCGCGCTCGTATGCATAGACGAAGTGGCGGTCGCCGTCGACGCGCATGAAGCGTGTGACGGTCGGCGGTGCGTCGGGCACGAGCGTGCCGCGCAGCAGGCCGATATAACCGAGGTAGTGCAGCAGCCCGTGGCGGCCGAGCCGGATCAGCGACGGATCGGCCATGCCCGCGCCGCCCAGTTCGGTCACGATCGAGATCGCGCCCTGCCGGCGCGCGGCCGACGCCGAATGCACGGGGTTCGGCGCGTGCAGCAGCGCATTCGGCAAGCCGAACGCGACCAGCAGCCCGTTGAGCTTCGCGGCTTCGTCCGCGTCGAGCGGATCGATCGCGAGCATGTTGCCGCCCTGGTACAGCAGCGAGCTGCCGCCCGAATGCAGGTCGACCAGGTACTGCGCACGCGACAGCAGCGCGTGCTCGATGTAGTGGGCGATCATCTGCGTCGGCGTGCCGGTTGGATCGCCGGGGAAACTGCGGTTCAGGTTGCCTTCGTCGAGCGGCGATACGCGCAGGCCCGCGTCTGCCGCGGGGAAATTCGCCATCGGCAGCAGGATCAACTGCCCGCTGACCATCTCGGGTTCGATCTCGCGCATCAGCTGCGACACGATGATCTGGCCTTCGTATTCGTCGCCGTGGTTGCCGGCCATCACGAGCGCGACCGGGCCGTCGCCGTTGCGGATCGACGCGATCGGGATCGGCAGCCAGCCATACGCCGAGCGGTGCACGGAATGCGGCAGCCGCAGGTAGCCCGCGTGCTTGCCTGGCGCGTCGAGATCGATTTCGCAGTGGATGGGGGTTCGCTGTGAGGAAGGGGCGGTCATGGCGGCATCGTTCGATGAACGGAATCTGCCATCTTATCGGGAAACGACCGCCACGCGGCGCACGGGGAGCGCGCAACGCCGACCGCCGTCAACCGGCATGCGCGCGGATGCGCATGGCGAGCCGAATTTCCGATATGCGAGACCGCGCGCGATGTTGCATCGGTGAACGCATGCCGCCGCGCGGCCGGCCGCATTCATGCGTCAAATTTCGCGCCGACCCCTTGCCGCAGCAGGGCCGGCACGCGCGGCCGGCTCAGCGGCCCGATGTTTCAGCTTCGAGACGTCCTTCTTCCCACAATGCCCAGAAACGGCTGCCGGCGCGATACGGATTCGCGCGCCGCGCGCCGTAATCGGTGACGCCCTGGCGAAACGCGCCGTACAGCGTCAGCGGCGGATTGTCGACGCACGCGGCTTCACGGGCGGGCGTGCGGCGCTCGAAAACGAGCCGCCGGATCAGGGACGCGCCGTCGATCACGGTTTGTTCGTCGATCGTTTCGGTTCTGGCGAGGACTTCGACGGTATTCATGTTGGGCTCCCTGAAACGTTCTTTCCCCATCAAGGAGCAATAAGAATGCCAACCACGAAATGTCGGCCGCTGCATCGATCGTGCAGGCATCTGCGGTCAACGTAACGGGTGGCGAGCGGCGATGTTACGGAACACGTCACGTGACACGCGAGCGCGGCGCGACGTGCGAACACGCAACGCGTTTCGAAATTGAATCGCCGGGAGGATGCGGCCGGTAGTGGAAACGACGATGAACGGGCCGCGCGTGCTGTCGGATCAGCTGGCGGTGACCGGTGCCACGCGGCGGCTGCCGTTCGAATAGAAGCGGTAGATGCCCTTGCCGGCCGACTTCGCGTCGTACAGCGCGCTGTCGGCCTGACGGATCAGTTCGTCGGGGGAGCCGTGCCCGTCGTCGAGCGCGATGCCGATGCTGATCCCGAGGCTGACGATCTTGCCGATCGACAACGTATACGGTGCCGAGATCTGCCGGATGATGCGCGCGGCGAGGATCGAGCACGCGTGCATCGTCGTGTCGTCGATCGCGACCACGAATTCGTCGCCGCCGATGCGCGCCGCAAGCTCGCCGGGCGGCAGCGTCTTGCCGAGCCGCTCGGCGACCTGCGTCAGCACCTCGTCGCCGGCCTGGTGGCCGAAGCGGTCGTTGATCGCCTTGAAGCCGTCGAGGTCGAGATACATGACGGCGAGCGACGGGCCCGGCATGCGCGGCCGGTGCGACAGCATCCGCTTGAGCCGGGCATGCAGTTCGTGGCGGTTCGGCAAACCCGTCAGCGCGTCGTGCCGCGCGAGATGCCGGATGTGCTGCTCGGTCTGGCGGCGCGCGGTGACGTCCTCGACGATGATCACCGCGTTGCCGTCCGGCACGCGGTGGCGCGTCAGTTCGAGCTGGCGGCCGTCGGCGAGCACGATGTCGAACGGCTCGGGTTCGTCGCGGGTCAGCCAGACGTCGCACTGCGCGGCGAGACCGGCGCCGCCGGGATCGCATATGGCGTTCGCGCCGAGCGCCGCGACGACGTCGGCCAGCCGCGTTTCGAGCATGATCTCGCGCGGCGAGCCGAACAGCTGCGCGGTGCGGCGGTTCGCGACGATCACGCGGGTCTCGCCGTCGATCATGCACAGACCGTGCGGCATGTAGGTGAGTGCGGCGTCGAAGTGCGCGACGAGTTCGGCGTTGCGCTGGCGCGCGGCGATCAGCGCGACGAGCACGCGGTAATGGCGCTGGACGACCGTGCGCATGGCCGCGAGATAGATCGCGAGCGGCGGCAGCAGCAGCCACGCGCCGGGCCGGTCCGCCAGCAACGCGCCGAGGCCGATCGGCAGCACGCCGAGCGTGACCTGCGTCATCGCGAGCCGCGGCAGCGCCGAATTGCGCGACGCGATCCCGCCGAACACGCCGCCCGCGACCATCACCGACAGCGTGCCGAGCTCGACGTCGACGGCGTCCACGCAGCCCATCACGCCGAGGCCGAGCACGTAGCATGCGGCGAGCGACACGGGCGCATAGCGCCTCGCCCAGTATTCGGCGCGATCGTCGCCGGCGTCGCGGTGCACCGTGTACGCACGCGCGATCGCGAGCCGGGCGGCGAGCAGGCCGACGTCGACGATCAGCCACACGAGACACCAGAGCTGCTGCAGCCGGATCAGCGCGACGGCCGCGACGAAGCCGCTCGCGAGCCCGGACATCGCCATCGGGCGAATATCTTCGAACAGCGTGACCAGCATCGACGGGCGCAACGCCGCCGTGACACGGTGGTTGCCGGAGGAGGGTGTGGCGAGAACGGAGTTCAGGATTGATGCCCTGACTGCCATGGTTTTTGACCTCGACACGAGTCGCGATGGCTGGCGGCGCCCGCACGGCACGTGGCGGAGGCGCCGGCAAGCCGGATACGCGCGACATTACCATGAAACACGGGCGGCGCGGGGTGCCCGGACGCATGGCAGGCGCAGTTCATCGACACTGAACATCGCGCCGGCCGCAAGTCGTCAACCACGCCTGCGAAATTGTTGCGCATTCGAAGGGGGCAGGCAGGATCGTTGCGAACGGAACAATGTACGGCGGCCGATCGGAGACTGGCCGCGATGCGTGGCGCGCTTGCCCGTCGGCAGATGTCGATGCCGGCCGAAGCCGGTGCGACGGGGGCAAACGCGCGCAAAGCGCCGACGCATTGCGCACCCCGCGACCACGCGCCGCACCTCGGCTGAATCCCGTTATAAGAAATTCAATAAGTATTTCATGCGGGAAATACTATAGGCGATATATCTAAAACAATGCCAGAATGCGCGCCGCTCCGAACGCCGCGACACCCGATCGCCGATCGAGCCGCATCAGGAGGTTCCCCCCAAATGAAAAACCACGGCCTGTCACGGCGGGGTTTTCTGAAAGCCAGCGTGCTGGCGGGCGTCGCGGTATATGTCGCGCCGCTGGGCAGCCGCGCATTCGCGGCGCTCTTCGAAGAAAAACTCCTCACCCCCGTCAAATGGGATAGCGTCACCGGCATCCCCCAATTCCGCATCGACGGCATCGCGAAGGTCACGGGCTCGAAAGTGTTCGCCCGCGACGTCCGCGCGGCCGACATGCCGCACTGGCCGCAGCAGCAGTCGCATGCGCTGATCCTGCGCGTCACGCAGGCCGACCGCACCTACGAAGGCTTCGACCTGTCGCTGCTCGGCGACGACCTGAAGCCGGACCGCGTGGTCACGGCCGACGATCTGGCGCGCGACGGCGTCGCGTTCCCGGCGTTCTACGGCGACGACATGCTGTTGCCGGCCGGCAAGACGCCCGCGTATCTCGGCCATGCGGTCGCGATCCTCATCTATCACGACTTCGCGCGCTTCCGCTTCGCGAAGAACGCGCTCAAGTTCCGTGACGACGTGATCCGCTACGGCGCGGTCACGGGCCCGCTCGAGCGCGATCCGTGGGGCACCTTCCGCTACGTGCGCGTGGGCGGCAAGACGGCCTACGACGACGACGTCTATTCGAGCCTGAAGGATGCGCCGATCTTCCCGAGCATGATGCGCAAGCACCTGCCGGTATGGCCGGACGGCAAGGAGCACGGCAAGCTCGACGAGCAGGGCATGTTCCTCGCGGGGCAGATCGCCGCCGAGCTCGACCATCCGACGGCCGACTGGCTCGTGTTCGATCGCGAGTACAACACGCAGTCGGTCGATACGGCCGCGCTCGAACCCGACAACGCGAACTGCTGGTACGACGCCGCGACGCAGTCGCTGCATCTCGTCGTGCCGACGCAATCGCCGCTCGAAGTGGCGGAGAACGCGGCCGCGATGGTCGCGAAAACCCGCTTCCCGGTGAAGAAGCTGTTCGTGCATCCGTGCTACACGGTCGGCTACGGCTCCAAGGATCACTTCAACGTGCCGTTCTACGGGCTCGTCTGCGCGCTATACGCGGACGGCCGCCCGGTGCGTTTCGCGAACGATCGCTACGAGCAGTTCCAGACGTCGCTGAAGCGTCACGCGTTCAGGATGCACTACCGGATCGCGGTCGACCGCAACACGGGCCTGCTGCAGTCGTTCAAGGGCGACTTCGAGGCGAACGGCGGCGGGCGCTCGAACTTCTCGCCGTCGGTGGCGATGGTCGGCGCGACGGCCGCGCAATCGATCTACTACTTCCCGAAGAGCGACCTCGCGGCGGTGGCGATCGCGTCGCGCGCGATCGACGCCGGTTCCGCGCGCGGCTACGGCACGCTGCAGAGCATGGCCGCGACCGAGATGGCGATCGACGAGATCGCCGCGCAACTGAACCTCGACCCGATCGATTTCCGGCTGCGCAACGCACTGCGTTCGGGGATGAGGAACACGCAGGGTGCGATTCCGGCCGGCGCGCTGCGCGTCGACGAAGTGCTGGAGCGCGCGAGGCAGCATCCGCTGTGGACGCGCCGCGCCGCGCGCAAGGCGGAATTCGAGGCCGCGAACCCGGGCAAGCGCTACGGCGTCGGCTTCGCCTGCGTGCAGAAGGATTTCGGCACGGGCGCGGAAGCGTCGTTCGCGAAGGTCGAGTTCGACGAGCACGGCAAGGTGTCGCTGCAGCACACGGCCGCCGAGATCGGCACGGGCATGTCGACGTCGCAGGCCGTCGCGGTCGCGAAATGGCTCGGCCGTCCGGCGACCGAAGTACGGGTTGCCGTGACCGAATGGCCGGACCTGCCGGTCGAGACGAGCGGCGATCCGTACATCATGTCGCAGGCCGACCAGGATCGGCTGAGCGCGAACCCGCGCTGGTCGCCGAACTATGCGTCGCCGTCGAGCGCGACGAATTCGGCGTACTACTTCACGCACAGCACGCGCGAAGCCGCGCGCGCGGTGTTCCGCTACGGGCTGTGGCCGGCCGCGATGTCGATCTGGACGCGCGGCCTCGGCGGCGGCCAGGCCGCGCCATACACGATCCGCATCGAGGACGCGCGCTGGGTCGACGGCAAGCTGACCGCCGACGGCCTCGAGCCGCTGACGTTCGAACAGCTCGCGAAGCAGGCGCATGCGCTCGGCCTGCCGACCGGCGCCGTCGTGCACGTGTTCAACCGCTGGCAATGGACCGAGGCCGAGTTCGAAGTGGGCGGCACGGTCGAACGCCTGCCGATCGACGGGCTGTCGCTGCGCGTCGGCGCGCCGAAGACGGGCGACAAGACGGGCGACAAGACGGGCGACAAGACGGGCGACAAGACGGGCGACGGCAGCGGCCCGGTGCCGGGCACCGCCGCACCGGCCGGCGCGACCGCGATGCGCGGCACGCTGCCGCCGACCGCGAACGGCTACCGCGTGCTGGACCGCAAGCGCGTGTTCATCCCGCCGACGAGCCGCAACAACGCGGCCGTCACGTACTACACGGCTGTCGGCACGCTCGTCGAGCTGGCCGTGCACGAAGCGACCGGCAAGGTCGAACTGCTCACGCACCACTCGATCATGGAATGCGGCAACCAGATTTCGCCGCAGCTCGTGTCGGGCCAGTTGCAGGGCGGCCTCGCGATGGGCATCGGCCATGCGCTGCATGAATATCTGCCGCTCTACGAGGACGGCCCCGGCAACGGCACGTGGAACTTCAACCGCTACCCGTTGCCGCGCGCATCCGACGTCGCCGTATGGTCGCAGACGGGCGACATCCTGCCGCCGCTGTCCGAGACGGATCCCCCGAAGGGCGTCGCCGAAGTGGTGATGATCCCCGTCGTCGGCGCGATCGTGAACGGCATCGCGCACGCGATCGGCCATCGTTTCACCGACCTGCCGGTGACCCCGCAAAAGATTCAGGAGGTGCTCGCATGACGACCGCCCAAACCGCGGCTTCGGCCGCGAGCGCCAGCGCGGCTGCGACCGGCGCTTCCGCGCCGAACGCGGCTTCGGCCGCGCCGGCATCCGCTCCGGCTGCTGCGCCCGTCGCCGTCGAGCGTCCGCTCGTCCGGTTCCAGCAGAAGCCGCTGTCGGTCAACATCAACGGCAAGGCCGTCGGCCCGATGCAGGTGCCCGAAGGGCTGATGATGATCGAGTTCCTGCACGAATACGCAGGCCTCACCGGTTCGCGGCTCGGTTGCGGGCAGGGCATCTGCCACGCATGCGTCGTGATCGTCGACAAGCCGGACGGCACGAGCGAGGAAATGCGCACCTGCATCACCGGCGCGCACTTCTTCCACGGCCGCTCGATCCGCACGATCGAAGGCCACGCGAAGCGCAACGACGCGGGCGAAGTGGTCGAGCTGTCGCCGATCCAGCAGAAGTTCCTCGAGCACTTCAGCTTCCAGTGCGGCTACTGCACGCCGGGCTTCGTCAATGCGGCAACCGTGCTGATCGAACGCCTGAAGCGCGAGCCGATCGCGAAGGCCGACGTCGAACGTACGATCACCGACGCGCTCGACGCGCATATCTGCCGCTGCACGGGCTACGTCCGCTACTACGAAGCCGTCAAGGACGTGGTACTGACGACGCCGGGACTCGTGAAGGACGCCGCATGAAACGCACATTCACCCATCGTGTCGCGCGGGCCGCGGGCTTGCCCGCGCTCGCGGCGGCCTGCGCGCTGTTGCTGGCCGCCTGCGGCGGCCATGACGCGCCGGCCTCGAACGCGGCATCCGGCGCACCCGGTGCCGATCAGGTCGCGCGCGGCCGTTATCTCGTCAAGGCCGCCGACTGCGCGGCGTGCCACACCGCGAAGGACGGCGCACCGTTCGCCGGCGGCGCGAAGCTCGATTCGCCGTACGGCACGTTCTATGGTTCGAACATCACGCCCGACAAGGATCACGGGATCGGCAGCTGGAGCGCGGACGACTTCTACGCCGCGCTGCACGACGGCAAGGCGCCGGGAAAGCGCCTGTATCCGTCGATGCCGTACACGTCGTACCGGCAGCTCACGCGCGCCGATACCGACGCGATGTATGCGTACCTGATGACGGTCAAGCCGGTCGCGCAGGAAAACCGCGCGCACGCGCTGAAGTTCCCGTACAACCTGCGCTTCGGCATGGCCGTGTGGGATCTGTTGTTCCTGAAGGACAGCCTGCCGGACGCGTCGGCCGGGCAATCCGCCGACTGGCAGCGCGGCCGCTATCTGGCGAACGCGCTCGGTCACTGCGCGGAATGCCACACGCCGCGCACGTTCACGGGCCAACTGGACAGCGCGAAGCCGCTTGCCGGCGCCGCGCTCGGCCGCGTGGCCGCGCCTGACATCACGCCGGCCGGCCTCGCCGCGCGCGGCTGGACGGGCACCGACCTGCAGGCGTTCTTCGGCGTCGGCATCGCGCCGCAAGGCTCGGCGTTCGGCGAGATGTATCCGGTCGTGCACCTGAGCACGCAGACCCTGACGAAGGACGACCTGCGCGCGCTGTCCGTGTACCTGCTCGGCGATACGCCGCCCGCGCCGCAGCCCGTGAAGCCGGTGTCGGCCGACGCCGCGCAGCTCGCGGCCGGCCGCTCGGTATATCTCGCGGTGTGCGCGGGCTGTCACGGCTTCAACGGCGAAGGCAAGCCGCACGTTGCGGTGCCGATGAACGGCAACTCGACGGTGCGCCAGGGCGATCCGCGCAACCTGCTGGTCGCGATGCTCGACGGCATCGACGAGCAGAAATTTGCCGGCTTCGAAAACCTGCAGCCGATGCCGGGTTTCGCACGCACGCTGAGCGATGACGAACTCGCACAGCTCGCGAACTACCTGCGCGCGACGTGGGGCGGCCAGCCCGCGAGCGTCACGCCGGCCGACGTGAAGGCGATGCGTTAGGTCCAGGTCACGCCGCAGGGCGGGGCGTCGCGCGCGATGCGGCCGGTTTCCGGTGCTCGCGCGCGATGCGTCGCCCGACTTTTCGAGGCGGTTCTTCAGTAGCCGCCGCCACCTCCGCCACCGCCTCCGCCGCCTCCCGAGCCGCCGCCGCCGTACCGGCTCATGCCCGGTCCTTGCGAAGTGCCGCTGCCCGGCTGCGTACATCCCGCCGACAGCACAAGCATCAGCGCCGCGATCAACGCCGCGGCCAACGTTGTCGATTTCATTGCAATCTCCTTGCAGCGCGCAGGCCGCAGGACAGGCCGGTTCGCGTGAACCGCGCGTCTGCGCGATGACGAAACGTCTCGGGCGGGCCGTTTATTCCATGCTTTTTGCGTATCGTCGCGCGCGATGGTGCCGGATCGGATCCGCTGCGCGGTGTCTTGGTACACTCCGGCACGCCGCCATTCCGATTCCGACTACAAAATACAAAAACCATGAGTGCAACCCTCGAGAGCCCTTCGCGCAAACCGTTGCGTGCGTCCGGCCGTGCAGTGTTCGGCTGCCTGTCATTTGCCGTCGGCGGCCCGCTGGTCGCGGCGCTCGTCTGGCCGGGCGTGATGCTGATCGCGTGGTCGTTGATCGACGGCCCGTCATGGGACGTCCTGAAAACCAGCGCGAGCATGGTGCCGCTGATCTTCTTTGCATCGTTCCTGTTCGGCTATTTCCTGCCCGCGATGGTGACCGGCGGCATCATGGGGGCGCTCGGCACGCGCATCCGGCGGCGCTGGTTCGTGTTGCTGGGCGTGATCGTGGGCGCCGGCACGATGGTCGGTTATGTGCTGCTCCAGACCTGGCTGATCAAGGCGGACAAGGTCGGCGACATCAACGCGATCGCGACGCTCGATGCGATCGTCACGTCGGCCGTGATGTCGCACTGGCTGCATCGGCGGCTCGAACGCCGGCGTTGAGCGCGACGCGCCGCGTATCGGGTGCGTGAACGGTGACGCGCATGAACCCGGCGAGCCGAACGGCACCGCTCGGCCGCGCCCGCGGCCGGCGGCCTGCCACGCGTTCCTTTACGCGGATGCCGCCGTCGCGGCGGCGTCCGGTCAACGATAGACGAGATCGGCGCGGCGGTTCTGCGCCCACGAATCCTCGTCGTGGCCGAGCGCGACCGGCTTTTCCTTGCCGAGGCTGACGGCCTCGAGTTGCGTGCCCGGCACGCCGAGCGTTTCCAGCGCGCTCAACACGGCTTGCGAACGGCGTTGGCCGAGCGCGAGGTTGTATTCGGACGTCCCGCGTTCGTCGGTGTTGCCCTGGATCAGCACGCGCCGGGCCGGATGGCCGCGCAGGTAGTCGGCGTGCGCCTGCAGCAGCGACTGGAATTCGGGCTTCACGGAGTACGCGTCGAAATCGAAATAGATGCTGCGCTTCGCGAGCGGGCTGTTCGGATTGTCGAGATCGTCGGCCGTCACCGTTGCGACGGCTTCGCTCGATGGTGTCGGCGCCATGCCGGCATTCTCGGGTGTTTTCGCCGCGTGGTGGCAACCGGCCAGCAGCGCGAGGGCGGCCAGGATCGCAAATCGGTTCGTTTTGCTCATCGTTCGTCTCCAGCGGTTGACTGCGTTGAAAGCGTGGTGCGTGTCATCGGCACGTAGATATCCGGCTGCAACGGCGCGAAAGGTTCGGCTCCGTCGACGCGATGCATGTCCGTAAGCCGGTGGTGCGCCATGTGAAAGAGTGTTGCGACCGGAACACCGAATCACCGCGTCGCTGCAAACAGAGTAGGAAAAATGTCGCAACGCGACCAGTTTCTCCGCATTTTTTGCGCGGACGCGACAGTCGGGGACGCATTCTTGCTCCCGCCGGCGCCGCGCGGTACGCAATGCCGCAGCGAAAGGGCCGCGCACGGGCGCGGCCCTTTCTGCACAGGTCACCACGATCGAGCGGGGCTCGAAACGCGTGCCGTACGCGATCGACCGGGCAGTGAAGCGGCGAAGCGCCGCGTCGTCAGAACTTGTGCCGCAGCCCCAGTGCGACGACGACCTGGTTGCTGTTCGCCGAAGGCGTCAGCGTCCAGACGGTCGCGTTGAACGCGGGATTGCCGTTGCCGCCGCTCACGCTCTGGTACACGCCTTCGAGATACGCGTCCGTGCGCTTGGACAGCGCATAGTCGGCCTGCGCGACGACCTGGTTCCACTTCGGGCGCGTCTGGCCCGTGCGCGTGTCGAAGCGGCCCATCGTGTACGTGTACGCGGCGGCGAGGCTCAACGCGCGCGTGACGAAGAAGCGCCCGTCGACCGTGAAGTTGTCGAACACGAGCGATTCGCCTTTCAGCGGCGCGATATTGCTGCCCTGGAGCACGCCCGTCACGCCGTCGGTGGTCGAGTGCGACCACGCGGCGCCGACCGAATGCGGCCCGAACGCATAACGGCCGGCCGCGGCCCAGATCTGCTGGTTGCCGCCCGTGATCGTCGCCGACCCGTCGACCGTGCTCAGCGCACCGTCCGGGTTCGGCGCATTGCGGTCGCGGCTGATCTTCAGGTATCCGGCGCCGAGCTTCAGCGGCCCGTTCGCATACGACAGCCCCGCGCTCCATGCCGCGTTGTTGGCGAACTGGCCGGCCGTGTTCGAGAAACCGAACATCGCGCCGAACGTCAGCCCGCGATACGTCGGGCTCGTGTATTTCACCGCGTTGTTGATGCGAAGGTTGCGGTTCGAATCGTCGTTGTCGTACGGATGGACCGCGAGGTTGCCGCCCCAGCCGGGGCCGGACGCACCGAGCGGCGTCACGAAGTCGAGGATCAGGTCGTACTGGCGGCCGAACGTCAGCGTGCCGGCCGTCTTCGAGCTCACGCCGAGCCATGCCTGCCGGCCAAACATGTCGACGCCCTTCTGCGACAGCTTGCCGGTGGTGCCCGAGAAGCCGTTTTCGAGCGTGAAGACCGCGGCCATGCCGCCGCCGAGATCCTCGCGGCCGCGCAGCCCCCAGCGCGACGCGTTCAGTGCGCCGCTTGTCATCGCGACGCTGCCGCTGCCGGGCGAGCCGGCGCCCTGCGTGCGCTGGTTGGTCGAGTAGGTGATCGACGTGTCGATCAGGCCGTACAGCGTCACGCTGCTCTGTGCGTGCGCGATGGCCGGCGCGAAGCCGGTCAGGCATGCGGCGATCAGGGTCCCCGCGACGCGCGCGCCGGCATGCTTGTTCATCTGGTAGGAATGCATAGGAGTTTTTATCGTTGGCCCGGCGCGGTCGCCGGCGGGTCGCGCCGCCATGCTGGCCGGCGGATCGAGCGGCCATTATTGGAGATCGTGCGACGGTCGATTAAGGCGTTGCACAGGAAAGGTCCTCTGCGGAATCGAGCAGAATCGCGGCGCGCCGGCGCCGGGGATCCAGTCGGGAGCGCGGCGCGTGTGGCGCAGGAGGGTGTGCGTCGCGGCGTCGGCGACGCGTTTCAGATTCAGCGTGACGCCAAGCGGTTCAAGTCGTCTGCGCGTGATCGACGGTCGAACGATTAGCGGCGAGCAATCGGCAGCGCGGTTTCGACGCCGCCGCTTCGATACGCGGCACGAACGGCGATCGCTTTGGCTTCGATCGCTTCCGGCGACGGGCAGGGTCTTAGCCGAACGACGACGCGCGGCAACGCAGCAAGCTGATTGCGCAAGCGCACGATCGATTGGCAGCAACGGAATGCCGCCGACGATGCGTCGGAACCCGATGCGGCTTCGGCAAGCTCGGCCGACCACTCGACATCGCGATGGCGCCTGACCTCGTCGAGGTGCGGCAGGTAACGTGCGTTGCCCGATAACGCAATCAGCAGCGCGGCCCAGTGCGCGCCGCGCCATCCATGGTTCAGGTCGCGCGTCAGGTCGGCCAGCAGCGCGTCGTCCAGCACGGACAGGCTTTGCTGGCAAAGGTAGTGGAAGTCGAGCGGCTGGTAGCGGACATGCGGGTAGTCGCACAGCACATGCTTGAGCTCGACGCCCGTATCGACGGCGGCGGCGAGGAATCGTTCGGCCGGAGCCGGGCGGTTCAGCAGCAGCGTCGGCACGCTCAGGAACAGCCGACGGATGTCGTCGGGATGGTAGTGCATCGCGAAGGTCGCTTTCGAGGGAGTGTTGTCGTTCGACGTTCAAGTCAGCCGGAAACGGCGATGAACGTCAAAGCAGTGCCGCGACCGCCGCGGCTTTCGCCCGACCGCAGAGTATGGATGGACGACACGGACGGAGGCAACGGAAAAATTTACCGTTCGTGTTGCGCCGAACCGGTATCGGCAAGCAACGGCCGTTGCCCGCACCACATTCGTAGCGCACGTTTCCCGGTGCCGGCGTAACCGGGCCGGCGACTACGTAATTCGCGACTTTTTGCGCGTTGTCGGTTCGGCACAATGGACCATTGCGCGTGGCGGCCTGCCGCTTGCCCGGTACGTCACGCATGCCGCGGGAGAACGGACATGGTGTTGATGGCAGTGGGAGGGGGCGGGGGCGGACCGGTCGACGTGCCGCAGCCGCAGAGCGACAACAACCCGACGAACAACAACGGGACGAACACCAACGGGACGAACACCAACGGCGCCGCCGGCGCCCCTCCGGCCCAGACACCCGAACAGAAGGCCCTTGCCGCGGCGCAGGCCGAGACGCAGCGCCTGCTCCAGCTGGCGCAGGCGGAGATGGCGACGCTCAAGCGCCTGAACGACCAGGGCGCGTCGCAAGCCGACCTCGACAACCAGGTCAAGAAGGCCGAGAGCGCGTGGGGCGCCGTGCAGGCAGCCGTCGAGAACCAGATGCGCGTCGCCGCGGACGGCGGCGGCGACACGAACAAGGCGATCGCGGGCGTCGCGGCGGACCTGCGCAACGCGACGCCGAACGATCCCGTGCTCGGCGAGGTCCTCGACGATGCGCAGAAGGCGGTCTCGGCGGAATCGGCACCCCAGCGGGCGACCAACGAGAAGGCATTCCAGCTTGCGCAGGTCGCGCAGCAGGATCAGGCCGCGAATGCCGACTTGCAGCGGTACAACGCGTTGCCGGGCGGGATCCGCCGCGACGACCCCGATACCGGTGCGCAGTTGCGTCAGGCGGCCAGCACGGCCGACGCGAACAGCGACACCGCCTACACGGCGCTGACGACCGCACTGCGCCACGAATACAACGTGTCGGCCGCGACGCTGCGCCTGAACGACGCGAAGGCAGACTACGCGGCGTGGCAGAAGGAACCGGGCGGATTGCGCCGTGCCGACGAGGCCGACATCACGCGGGAGATGTCGCAGGCACAGAGCCAGTACGACAAGGTGGTGACGGGCGGCGACGACACCGCGCTGACCTACGTGACGCCCGACGAGCAGAAACAGACCGTCGCGTCCGTGAAGCAGAACCACGACGGCATGTGGTACACCGGCCTCGTCGACGTATTCGGCGAGCAAAGCCAGCTCAAGCGCACGATCGCGACGATCAATCCCGACGATCCGTCGCTGACGCCGCAGATGAAGCAGCTCGCGCAGTCCGATCCGGTCACCTTTGCGCTGCTGCAGGACACGGGCCAGACCGTCGACCCGAACGACCCGAAGCTGTCGACGCAGGAACAGGCGCTGGCCAAGCAGAACCCGCTCGCGGAGGCGTTCGTCAAGCTGACGGGTGTCGAAGTGAATCCGGCCAACCTGAAGGACCCGGCCGCGGCCAAGGCGCTGAAGGATCAGATCGACCAGCAGGGCGTGTTCCAGTATGCAATGGGGAAGGTCGACCCGAAGTCGCCCGGGCCCGGGTACCAGAAGATCCAGCTGCTGCTCGCGGCGGCGCCCGACGTGCGGCTGCAGTACACGAAGCAGCAGGTCTCGCAGCTGATGCAGAACCCGGGCAGCAACCCCGGCGCCGCGCTCCAGGTGCTGAAGACCAACATGGACGCATCGTTCTCGCTGGACGAGCGCCAGACGCTGTGGACGCAGGCCGGCCAGCCGCATTTCGACGCGAACTTCATCCATTCGCAGATCGATCCGCTGATGCAGAAGCCCGATTCGAAGGCGACGGACCAGGCGAGCATGCAGGCGCGTTACGACGGCAGGATGAATGCCGACAAGGCCGGCAAATGGATGCAGGACATCCTCGCCAATGCGCCGCCCGAATTCGCGGGCGTCGTGCTCGACACCGTCAAGAAGGATTTCGGCAACAAGTGGACGCAGTCGAACACGGGCACGCCGCAGCCTTACGGGGACGGCACCGAGTTCTACAAGGGGCTCAGCAAGGCGGTCGGGCTGGCCGACCAGCAGCCGACCGCGAACGGCGAGCCCGTGCATCGCGAGGACGACGTCGCGAGCTGGCTGCTCGACGCCAACGGCAACGCGAAGACGATGATCTACACGCTGCGCGGCAGCGACACGGGATACGGGTTCGACGGCGTGCGCCAGGCGCTTTCGTCCGGCGTCGATCCTTCGCTGTCGAAGGCGCTGCTGTCGAAGATGCAGAACGACGACCGGTTCCGCTCGGGCTTCGCGAACGACTTCCAGCTGCGTTACCAGCAAGGCACCGAGCACGCGCAGAGCAACCAGAACAAGCAGGCCGCGACGGCCAGCTACAACCTGTTCAAGTCCGATCCGGACAAGCAGCTGAAGGCGTACTTCAACGACTTCCAGAAGAACTTCGACGGCCAGTCCCGGACGTTCACGGTCGGTTCCGACCAGCTCACGAACTTCGTCGGCGCGGGGCTCGGGATACAGCCCGACGACCCGGGCGCGGTGCCGACCGACGCGAACGACGTGCCGTCGATGGCGCTGCTCGAGCAGATGATCGTCGGCAACGGGCAGTTGCTGAACGGCACGGCGGTGAACAGCCAGTCGCTGTACGCGAAGAATTCCGCCGCAACACAGATGATCCAGACCGTCGTCGACCAGATCCGGAAAGTCGGCGGCGATCACGCGGTCGTGTCGCTGGTGCCGATCTACTACGTGTCGAAGAGCACGGGCACCGCGCCGAGCGCGCTGTTCAAGGTGCAGGTCGAGGGGCATCCGGACCAGTACAAGCTGATCGACGATCGCGGCTGGAAGTACGACACCGTCGACGACTACCAGCACAACAATGCGCTGTCCGACGACGGCCAGTTGTACGTGCCGAAGAACCTGAAGCTCGATGGGTCGCCCGTCGATCTTGGGCAATACGAACCGATCGACGCGCACAAGACGGAGTGGTACCAGCACGCCGAACACATTCTCGAGATCGGCACCGGCATACTCGCGGCGGCCGGCGGTGTCGTGCTGGTCGCGAGCGGGATCGGGGCGATCGGCGGCGGCCCGCTGATCGGTTATGCGATGGCGGCCGTCGGTGCGGGGATGGCGGTCGGCGTGCCGACCGCCATCGCCGACCTGAAGAACCTGAGCGATCACGGCCAGTCGACCGGCTTCGGCAATGCGCAGGCGCGCGGCGACTGGATCAGCCTGATCGGCAGCGGCGCCGGCTTCGCGGGCGGCGGGCTCGGCGTCGCGGCGAAGTCGTTCGCCGAAGCGTCGTCGCTGTTGCGCACGACCGGGCAGGTCTCGGACATGCTCACGCTGGCATCGCGCGGCGAGGGCGTCACGGCCGAGGCGGCCGGGGTCGGCAGTCTGACGCAGGGGGCCGACGCGTTCCAGACGCTCGCGCAGATGACCGGCCGCACGGCCGGGGTGTTCAACGTCACCGGCGGCGTGATCGGCGGTTACCAGATGGCCGACCAGGGCGTGTCGCTGGTGAAGAACTGGGACGCGATGTCCGATTCCGATCGCGCGCAGCAGTTGCTGAACCTCGGGATCGGCGTCGCGCAGATGGGCCTCGGTTCGCACACGCTGATGGAGCGGCCGATCCGCGCGATCACGAAGACGCCCGCGCCGCCGGCAATGCCGCGGCCGGTCGCGGTCGACGTCGTGAACTCGATGCTCGCCAACGGGCTGGCGAACCAGCGTCTCGCGGTGGGCGAGATCGGCAACCCGTGGCAACACGCGGAGGAACAGGCGAACAGTTTCGGCGAATCGGCCGACGACGGCGAACCGGTGTCGCCGGCCGGCACGGGGCTGCGGGCGAGATTCTCCGCGTGGCTGCGGGCGCACCGCACACTGGGCATGCCGGAAGACGGCGGCGCGATCCCGTTGAGACTGGCGCCCGACGCCGAAGCAATCGACGGCGAACCCACGCCGGCGATCGCGCACGCGCTGGCCGCCGACGAAGCGCCGCCGACCGAGGCCGGCACGCCTGCAACGACGGGACGTCCCGCGTCGTGGGAAATTCCCGCGCGCGCGGCGGCCGATCCGGACGTGCTGCGCAGCGTGGTCGGATCGGTTCTCGCCGGCGGCAACCGTCTCGAAGACATCGAATACTACGTGTACGCGCTGGAGGATACCGAAGGCAACGTGCGCAACCCGGAGGAGGACGGACTGCCCGCGACCGACCGCGGCAACCTGCCGGACGACATCCGCGCGGCGAACGCGGACGAACGGCGCGCGGCCGCGGGCGACGATGCGGCGGCACGCGCGGCCGCGGCATCCGACGCGGACGGCACGATCGGCGTGACGCGGTATGCGTCGTACCACGACGCGATGATGGTCGCGCTCGGCGGGACGGTGGCGGGCCGCTACCAGGTCGCGCTGGTCGACACCACGAGGCTCGCCGCGGACGGCACGGTGCCGCCCGAAGCGATGGTCGGCCATGTCGGGCTCGACGATGCCGGCAAGGCGCTGACCCTGTCGATGAACGATACGTACGATCGCACGCTGCGCGTGGTGTATCCGCGCGGATTCGATCCGGCCAAGCCGCTGATCCGCTTCGAGGACGGCAAGCGCATCGACGTGGTCAACGCGCTGGTCGGCATGCACGAAACGCAGTGGGGCGCGTATCCGCGCCGCGAAGCCGACCTCGCGATCTATTCGAACGACCCGTCACAGCCCGAGAACCGGCTGCCGGCGGGCGAGCGGCCGTTGATGCCGGTGCCGCCCGGCTACTTCGCGGTGTACGCGCACGCGTGGTCCGATGCGTTCGCGAGCGCGACCGGCAAGCCGATGAGCGCCGACGACGTGGCCGAGATGGTGCGCCAGAGCGGCTGGGACGGTAAATCGCCGGTGATCCTTTATGCGTGCGGCGCGGGCACGCGCGTGACGTCGTTCGCGCAACTGCTGGCGAACGTGCTGGGGGTGGACGTGTACGGCTCGAGCGGCTTCGTCGTATGGCGTTCGCCGCGCTATCGCAGCGACGGCCCCGACTCCGGTTACACGGCCGGCATCGAGCTGGAACCCGGCGCGCCCAGTTACGCGGGGAAGCCCGACCACTCGGTGCAGTATGCGCCGCGTACCTACCGATTCTCGCCGGCCTTGGCGGTCATCGATCAGGGCGCGCATGCGGTCGACTGGAGCACCGTGGCGCCGCGCCCGGTTTCGAACCGCTGGGGCGGCCGCGACGCGTCGGGGCAGTCACGCGTGCCGCTCGGCGTGTACGTGTGGCGCGTGCTGACGAATCGCGGGGCGATCGTCAATCCGCGCAGCGGCCGTTCGGCGAGCGCGCTCGAGATGACGTACGCGCTGGAGGATCTGGCGTGGAAGGGCTACACGCCGGGCGTGCCGGTCGCACTGGAGGGGCCGCACAGCGGCGCCGATCCCGAGTTGCTGCAGGAATTCGCGGACCTGATCCAGGCGCCGGTATTCGGCCGGCTCGGCGACGACGACGCGGCCGGGTGGCGCCGCGCGATTCCCGATCCGGGCCGCCGGCTCGCGCGCTTCCAGATCGAACCCGACGTGAACGGGAAGTTCTCGCCTGGCCGCGCACAGCCGGTTCGCGTCAATCCGCTGGAACTGCGGCCCGTGCCGGGTTCGAGCGTCGTGAACCTGCTCGGCCACGCGACCGCGCGGCAATTCCTGAAGGTGTCGGGCTTCGACATCGCCGAATCGCACGGCACGAAGCCGCGCGACGTGAGCTGGGAGAGCTCGGCCGCCGTCACGCAAGGCGGCAGCACGATGTCGCCGAGGGAATTCGCCCGCAAGCTGCTCGAGGATCCCGCCTATACGGAGGGCAACGGCGTGCTGCTGACGGGCTGCTATCTCGGCTCCGGCAGCTATCCGTTCGCGCAGGAGCTTGCGTACGAGCTGCAGGTGCCCGTGATCGCGTCGATCGCATCCAACTCGGTGCGCGGCACCGGGGCGCTGTTCCTGCATCCGAACAGCGACGACATCGTCGTGCCGGCGCACGATCCCGACGTGTCGACGCGGCTCTATCTGCATATCCCCGAGGCGCCCGATGCGAGCGATCCGCCGATGGTGTTCGCGCGGCGGGGCGAACCCGTGCCGAACGCGACCGCGCACGGCGACGCGCCGGTCGAACCGGTGCGCCCGATCGAGTCACAGATCGATCCGGAAGAGGACAGCGGGCGGCGCGGCAACGCGGGCACGCCGGGCGATGCCGGGCGGCCGGCATCGACGCCGCGCGGGCCCGCGCATCCGCGTCTCGCGCCCGAACCGGACGCGGGCGAGCCGCCCGTCTATGTGCCGACCCCGCTCGTCGAGGTCGGGCCCGGGCAGATCTTCACGGCGGACGAATGGGCCGCGCGCACCGAGCAGGCCGTCGCGGACGAGGCCGACGACGGCCTGTCGGGCATCCCGCAGAAGATTTATCCGAAGAACAGCCGCGTCTATACGGATCGCAGGATCGTCGACGGCGGCGTGATCACGACGACGATCCACGGCCAGTCGATCCTGCAGACGGGATTCGACGACGTGACCGGCGTCGACGCGACGCAGCACCCGGAATTCCTGCGCCCGGCCGACACGCTGCTGATGCCGCCGAGCGACCCGCTGCATGCGATCGGCGCGCGCGCGCTGATGTCGCCGCCGGGTCATCACGTGGTGTTCGGACACGGGATGTCGGCCGATGCGATGCTGGGCCCCGAAGGCCGGCCGCTGACGCCGGACGAGGTGGCCGAGCGCGTCGCGCCGCATCTCGAACCGGGGCAGGACGTGACGCTGTATTCGTGCTTCGGCGGTTCGAACAAGCACGATCCGTTGCGCGTTGCGCCCGGTCAGGTGCGGGCTGCGAGCACGACGTTCGCCGCCGCGCTCGCGCAGCGCCTGTCCGAGTTCACGGGGCGGCCGACGTCGGTCTGGGCGCCGCCGGACATCCTGCTCGTCGAGCACGACGGTTCGACCGCCGTGCGCGGGACGCGACTGACCGGCCAGGTCGACAAGGATCGCCTGCCGATGCAGAGTTTCCGCGGCGACCCGGCGCGCGCCGGACGCGCGGCGCTTCCCGCCGGGTCGGGCGTGGAGTCGGGCGCCGAACCTTCGCCGGCCACCGCGTACACGGCGGCCCGGCCGATGCGCGAGGCACCGGTGCGGCCGACCGTGCCGCGCGTGGCCGATCCGACGTTTGCCGATCCCGGCTACGATTTCACCGCGATTCCGGACGGGACGTTCGAATCCGTCACGCTCGACCATCCGTTCCGCAGCGCGTTGACCGATCGGCCGGGCGTGATCGGCGACGCCGCGCGTGTCACGCGTGCCGGCGGCACCGTGAGCCAGCACTGGCCGAGCGATTTCCTCGACGAGCCTCAGCCGACCCGCGTGATCGACGGCGTGATGCAGGCGTTCGACGAAGCCGGCCTGACTAACTTGCGCGTCGAATTCGTCACGCGCGACGGCAGCATCGTGCTCGGCAGCGGCACCGATTTCGGCGCGCTCGATCCCGAGGAAGGCTGGTTCCGCTTCAGCGGCACCGTGCCCGACGCCACGGCCGCGGCAACGCATGCGCAGGGCCACACGATGCCCGATGGACAGCGCGCGCTGCCGGAGGGCACGCGGGTGGTCGCGCACGACGATCTCGGCCCGGCGCTCGATGCGGCGCATACCGGGCCGCGCCATCACGCGTACGTGCCGGCCGATGCGCTACCGGACGCAATCGCCTTCGCGCAGGGCGACCTGACGGCGCAGGAACGCGTCGCGGCCCACGCGGTGGCGAACCTGGCCGCCGTCGAGGCCGCCGCGCCGGCCGACGTCGTGCTGTTGTCGGCGCTCGGCCACGATCCGGCACGCGCGCTGCGCATCACCACGCCCGGCGGCGAGCTGTTCAAGCCGGCCGGCGTCGACATGTATGTCGTGCGAACCCGTGATGCGGCTACCGGCGACGTGTCGTACCGGCTCGCCGGCGTCGATCGTTCCGGATTGCCGGAAGGATATGCGGCCGTGCATGCGTCCGGATTGCGCGCGGTCGGCTCGGTCGCCGGCCGCCCGGTCTGGCCGATGCTCGGCGGTGCGGATCCGGCCGCCGGCCGCCTCGCGGGCACCGCCGGCGACCCGTCCGGCGCGGCGACGCCCGCCACCGTCGCCAGTCATGCGGGCGCGCCCGCCGCGCCGCAGGGCACCGCGGTGGCGACAGCGGCCGATCCGCAGGCGCGTGCCGCCGCATGGCTCGACAGCGTCGGCCGGCGCACGCTCACGCGCATCGACGGCCGGCACGCGCCGACCCTCGACGGGCTGGCACGCCAGTTCGGACCCAACGCGCACGTGCTGATCACAACGCATAGCGTGCCGCCCGCCGACGGCGCCGAGCACGCGATGCCGGCGGTCGTCGCGGTGCTCGAAACCGATGCGCATGGCACGCTGGGCCCGGCGCGGATGCTGAACGGCAAACGCGTGCAGCAGACGCTTCAAAAGGCGCTCGAGCAAGCCACCGGCCACGGGCGCCGCGCGCGGCGCCAGTACGATTTCTACGTATCGCCGGTCACGCACGACGAGCTGGTGCAACTCGGCGGCCCGTCGAAGATCGAGACGCCGGACGGCAAGACGTCGTGGCCCGTGACCGCGTCGGGCCCGATCGATCCCGAGCTCGCCGCCGCCGTGTCGAAGCTGCAGGACGCGCCGGGCTTCAAGCGGCCGCGCCAGGCGGTGCGCGCGGTCGAAGGCGAGCACCGCTGGATTCACGTGGTCGAGGACGAGACGGGCAAGGTGCTCGGCTACGCGCAGCGCAACACGAACCACGAATGGAAGTACGTCGAGAAGGCGCCGCTCGGCGATACCGAGATTCCCGAGCAGAACCTGCGTACCGTGTTCCGGCGCCGCCGCCGGGGCGGCATTCCGGTCGGCCGCTCGCCGCGCCGCGGTATCCGGTTCGTGGTCAGCGATGTCAGGCCCGAGGTCGTCGATCGCATCGGCGGGTTCCGGCCGGCGAAGGACGCCGCTGCCACCGACAAGAAACCGTTGCGCTCGGCCGGCGACATGTTCCAGTCGATCGTGCCGGTCCGCAAACCGCTGGCAACCGCGGAGCAGGGCGGCGGCACGAACGCGGCGCCGCGGCCGCCGGTCGATCCGCACCTGTTGCCGTCGGACAAGTCCACACTCAACGCGGTCGACTTCAGCGGCAACGGCGTGTCGCACCTGTTGACCGCGATCCGCAACGGCTCGCTGGACGGCGGGCGTCACGTGATCTACGTGTTCAAGACGGATCGGGCGGTGGCCGAGGCACTCGACAATCCGCTCGGCGCGATCGCGGCGCGCAACGGCGAGATGCGCTGGTTCGACGAGATCAAGCACGCGGGTAACCAGAACAAGCCGGGCATCCCGCTCGACGAAATGCCGATCGGTACCGATCGCTTCGGCGCGGACGTGCATTTCCTGCTCACGCAGTTGCAGCCGCGCGACTTCCTGAACAGTGCGCGGCCGACGCGCGTCGCGGCGCTCGAGGCGCGCGAGAAAGCGCTCAAGGAGCAAGTGTCCGACGCGCAGGTGCGCGGCCAGCAGTCGGCGGCGTTCCGCGCGCTGGCGGCCCGCCTCCAGCACCGCTACAACGACGTGCTCGGCGAACTGCGGCGTCTGGGGAGCAGCGGCCAGGCGCCCGAGTCGCTGTCGATCGAACCGTACCAGCCTGGGTTGCCGTCGGCCACGGTCGTCGAGTTCAGCCTGCGCAACGGCGCGGCGAAGACCGAGGATTATTTCCCGACCCACGAGCAGATCGAGGCATTCAACAAACAGGCTCGGCGGCCCGGCGACGTGAATCTCGTGCTGAAGGGCGAACCGCAGGCCGTGATGGTCGACGTGGGCATGTGGCGCACGCTGCTCAACAAGCTGTTTGTCGCGCGCGACGTATCGACGTCGGCATCGCGATTCCTGCCGGTCAACGGCAAGCTGCGCCCGCACACGCGCCGCGTCGGCGCCGCGACCGTCGCCGACAAGCGGATCCGGCAATTCCACACGCGCTCGGACCCGCAGTTGCAGGACAGGATGGTGCCGATGGCGCGTTCGTACTCGTTGCGCGACGATCCGGCGCTGATGGGCGCGCAGGTCGAACGGTACGGCGGCGTGATGCCGGTCGTTACGCTCGTGATCGACCCGCATTCGCTCGCGGCGGCGCTCGGCAAGGCACACGATCCGGATTTCCTGAGCGCGGTGAAGGCACTCGGCGACCAGAAGCATGCGAAGTTCGACGGCGAGAACGGGATGATTCATCCCGCGCCCGGTTCGGACGGGAAGGCGCTCGCGCTCGACGATCTCGAACATCTGCACCGCTGGCTCGACGAGGCGGCGCGCACGGGTTTCGCGATCCGGCTCGAGACGGCGCCGTCGCGCGCGCTCGTGTCCGGCGTCGACTACCGGTTCCAGTCGGGCACCAACGACACGTATCACGACTATGTGCGGGTCGTCACGGCGCTCGAACGCTGGTCGAACGCGCATCCCGACACGGTCGCGCCGAACGTGATGGTCACGTTCCACGGCTGGGACGCGGTACCCGAATCGGTGCCGGGCGCGGGGCACGAGAAGCTGCTGCGCGCGGTGCTCGAGCGCAAGGGGCTCGAATGGGTGCATATGGGGCTGTCGTACGGCACGCACGGCGCGGACTTCATCGGCAACCAGGAGCTCACCGGCGCGCTCGCGAAGCTGATCGTCGAAAACCGCAACCGGCCCGAGGTGATCAACCGCCTGCACGGCGCGGATGCGTTGACGCGCGTGTTCGAACGTGTCGACCGGACGACGCTGGCGAATCAACATCAGTTGCTGTTCGCGGAGGTCGAGCGGATCGGCGCCGCGCACGGAATGACGCCCGCCGAAATCGCCGGGTTGCGCCAGAAAATCTACGAAGGCAACACGACGGTGTGGCTGAATCAGGCGCGCAAGGCGACGATCGAGCACGCGACGAAGAAGTGGGACGCCGACGGCAACAAGCCGCGCTTCCCCACGGACAAGGGCGCGCGCGCGTTCGGCGGGCGCTGGCTGAAGCAATACGGCAGCAGCGTGCCCGACCGCGTGACCACGCGCGCGCGGCCGGCCGCGGCGGACCCGCTCGACCACTGGCGTGCGGTCGTGCGCGATCCCGCGCTGATCAACGACGGCACGAAGCCGATCGGCGCGAGCCGCCGGGAGGCCGCCCAGCTCGCGAAGGTCGCCATTCCCGACGCGAAGCGCGCACAGGCGGAACTGCATGCGCTGCGTGTGCACGACGAGCCGATCGGCGACAACCGGCCGCCGCCGTCGCCGCGGCGGATTGCCGGCGACATCACGGCGGCCACCGTAACCGGTGGCGCCGGGGCCGGCTTGCTCATCGGGCTGGGCCGGGAGTCGGTGCGCACCGCGACGAATTCGCTGTATGCGGGGCTGCGGGTCGGCCGCGTGTTCCAGGCGCTGCATCACGGCGCGGTCGCCAGCCTCAAGAACGGCGATCCGCGCGTGTTCGACCGGGTGGTCGACCGGCTCGTGCGCGGGCTGCAGACGCAACTGAAGGCGAACGGTTTCGACGTGGCGGGGCGCGGCGCGCAACTGGAGCAGATTGCGTACGAGGGCAAGGCAAAGGCTGCGCAGCTGCGCGCGCTCAACGATGACGGGCAACTGTCGTTCGACGATACGGTGACGCATACGAAGGCGATCGCCGCCGACATGCTCGCGCAGATGCAGGGCGTGGTGGGCGGGACCTCGCTGAAGCTGCTGCATCACGGCAGCCCGCGACACTCGATCGGCCGGATCGGCCGCGTGCTTGCGCTGGGCGGTTACGCCGGCTCGATCACGATGAACGCGGCCAAGGCGTACGCGAAGGGAGACTTGGTGGCCGGCGGGCAGGCCGTGGGCGGGCTATTCAGCGCCGCCTATACCGGCATCGTTTACAAGGGCAGCCTGCGCGGCGTGAATGCCGAGAATCGCAGCCAGCTGGCACGTACCGTGAGCGCGACCGGCGATTACCTGACCTCGGCGATGAGCATCGCAAGCGGCATCCATACCGCGATGACGGGCGATCCGTATACCGGCACGCTGACGACGATGTCCGGCGTGCTGCTCGGTGCCGGGCGCCTGCATTCGCATTTCCCGAATGCGACGCCGTGGCTGGAGCGCTTGCCGACCGGCATCGCGCTGGCGCCGGTGGCGATCTTCGGCGTCATGCAGGGGATCAATCTGATTACCTCGGCGACGTCGGATGATAAGCACAAGACGCCCGGTTCATCGACGAATCATTCGGGTTCGAACGCCGGGACGCCGACGCCGGGCGCGTCGCTTGCGCCGTCGCCGGGCGCGACGACGGCGCCGGCTCAGCCGAACGCGTCAGCGACGCCGTCGCAACCGAGCGCATCCGCGACACCGTCGCAACCGGCGCAGCCTCCGTCGAGTTCGCCAAGTGCTACGCCGCTGACCGTGAATGTGGTCGCGGGCGATTCGTTGTGGACGATTGCCGAACGTCACGAAGGATCGCTGCTTGCCGCGGCCCATGTGCCGGCCGATCAACAGCAGCGGATGTCGGACGGTCAGCGGATCAACGTCGCGCTCAACGAGATCCTGCAGCTCAACCGGAATCTGGCGAGCAATCCGGGCGAGATCGCTCCCGGGCAGCAGGTGATCGTCGGGTGATGGATGGCGGCGAGTTCGGGCGGTGCTTGCCGGCGCAGGGCGTCGGCAAGCACCGGATCAGTCCGTGGCGCTCGGGTGATGGCGGCGGAGCATCGCCAGGCAGATCGCCGACGGCACGTCAGCCCTTGGTGGACTCGTCCGCCCGCCGCTGCAGACGATAAGCCAGTTGTGCGCGGGTAATGCCGAGCGTGCGCGCCGCTGACGACAGGTTGCCGTTGGCGCGCCGCACAGCCTCTTCAGTTGCGCTCCTGCTCCAGCCAGCGTCGTTGCGAAGCGTAAAGATGTGTCCGCATGGCTGCCTGTGCCATCAGCACTTCGCCATTCTCGAGCGCATGAAGGATCGATTCATGCTCCTCGAATGCTTTGGCCCACGTTTGCCTGCTCTCCGCCCGTGCGCTGACGCGTGAAGAGATCGGACTGTGGCGCCCATCGAAGAGCTCGCCCACCAGTCGGACCAGAACGGAATTGCCCGTCATCGCGGCAATTGCCACGTGAAGTTCACGATCGTGCTGGAGCGGAGAGCGGCCTTCCGCAATCGCGGATCGCATCGCTTCCACGGCGCGACGTACAGGTGCCAGCAGTTCGGGCGTCGCGCGGGCGCAGGCCAACTCGATCACGCTGCCTTCCAGCGCCGCACGGGCATTCATCAGCTCGATCGGGTTTTCGCCAAGCGATGCCTCCGGCGCCGCCGGGGCCTTCGCGACGGCACACACAAACACGCCGGCCCCCATCCGCACCTCGACGACGCCTTCGATCTCCAGGGCAATGAGCGCCTCCCGAACGGACGGCCGCGAAACCCCAAGCTGTTGCGCGAGATCCCGCTCGGGCGGCAGGCGTTCTCCGTCGGCAAAGCGCCCCTCCTCGATCAGAGAGCGAATCTGGTCGGCGATGCGCTGATAGAGACGGCGGGTATCCACCTGATTGAACTGGCCCGGCAATGCTCCCCCTCGCGGCGGACCGCGCACGTGTGCTCCGGAGCAACGAGTCTACTGCACGTTTGGTGGCCTGACCAATTTATCGGGCGTTCTGGAGACCAGTGACAGAGTAGTTTGCATTGGCCTTTGAATTGGCCTTACCGAAGTGCCCCGGGACGGCATCGTTCGCTGCTTGGTGTATTCCGTTGTAAGCCTTATGGGACGGTAGAATAAGGCTTGTCATGGTTTTTTCGGCAGCATCGCGATCTAGGTGTTTTCCATGGATTTGACGAAATTGGCTTGACCACGAATGGTCAGGCCAATAGCCTTCGTCTGGTCAGGCCAATTTGCATCAACACCGTCCTCTTTTCATACGTTATCGAGATCCCGATGAGAACAGTCATTTGCGAAGAACCCGGCCGCCTCGTTGTTGCCGAGCGTCCGATGCCGGCCGCGGGGCCCGACGATGTGCTGATTCGCGTGAAGCGGGTCGGCGTATGCGGTACCGACATGCACATTTTCACCGGCAACCAGCCGTATCTCGCCTATCCGCGCGTGATGGGGCACGAACTGGCCGGCATCGTCGAGAGCGCCCCGGCGGGTGCGCGCGTCAAGGCCGGCGACCAGGTCTACGTGATGCCGTACCTGTCATGCGGCACGTGTATCGCGTGCCGGGCCGGCAAGACGAACTGCTGCACGCGAATCCAGGTGCTGGGCGTGCACGCGGACGGCGGCATGGCCGAATACCTCGCCGTCCCGCAGGCATTCGTGTTCGACGCGAACGGCGTCACGCTCGATCAGGCCGCGATGATCGAATTCCTCGCGATCGGCGCACACGCCGTGGCGCGTGCCGACGTTCGCTCCGGGCAGCGCGTGCTGGTTGTCGGCGCTGGTCCGATCGGCATGGCCGCGCTGATTTTCGCGACGCTGCGCGGCGCGCGGGTTTGCGTGCTCGACGCTCGCGCAGACCGGCTCGCGGTTTGCGAGACGGCGCTGGGTGCGCACGCCGCCGTGCGGCTCGATACGACGGGGGCGGGCACGGACGCGCGGCGTCTCGCGGCGCTCACCGACGATGAATTTTTCGACGTCGTGTTCGATGCCACCGGCAATCTCGCGGCGATGGAGCGCGGCCTCGACTTCGTCGCGCACGGTGGCAAGTACGTGCTGATCTCGCTCGTAAAAGGGCGCATCTCGTTCTCGGACCCGGAATTCCACAAACGCGAAACGACGCTGCTCGCGAGCCGCAACGCGACGCCGGTGGATTTCAAAACGGTGCTCGCCGCGATGCGTGCCGGCCAGGTTCCGACCGATGCGCTGAAGACGCACGCGCTGAGCCTGGCCGATCTGCCCGACCGCTTCGCGGAGCTGCTCGAACCGGACGCCGGCGTGATCAAGGCGCTCGTCGAATGCTGAGCGCGGACGGCAAACCGATGGCCAATCCGATCCTGCAATTCGGGACCAGCCGCTTCCTGCAGGCGCATGTCGACCTGTTCACGTCCGAAGCGCTGGCTGTCGGCCGCGCGCTCGGTGCGGTGACGGTCGTGCAGACGACGTCGAGCGCCGAGAGTCGCGCGCGCATCGATGCGCTGCGCGCGGCCGGACGCTATCCGGTGAGAATCCGCGGCAGGCGGCATGGCGAGACGATCGACCGGCAGGTCGACTGCGTGGCGATCACGGAAGCGCTGCATGCGAGCGAGGACTGGGCGCTGTTGCGAGAGCGTGTGGCGCACGACGTCCGGGCGATCGTATCGAACACCGGTGACAGCGGTTATGCGCTGTTCGACGACGACGGCGGGGGCCTGCTTGACGGGCACCGCACGCCGCGCGGCTTCGCGGCGAAGCTTGCGGTGCTCCTGCACGAGCGTTTCCGGGCAGGCGGCGAGCCTGTCACGCTGCTGCCGTGCGAACTCGTCGCGCGCAACGGCGACACGCTGCGCGACCTGGTGGTCGGCGTCGCGCGGGGCTGGCGCGCGGACGCGGCATTCGTCGATTACCTGATCGGCGGCTGCGTGTGGGTCAATTCCCTCGTCGACCGCATCGTGTCGGAGCCGATCCATCCGGTCGGCGCGATTGCCGAGCCGTATGCGCTGTGGGCGGTTCGGCGCACGGCCGGGATGACGCTGCCGTGCGAACACCCCGACATCGTCGTGACCGACGATCTCGAACGCTACGAGCGCCTGAAACTGCTGCTGCTCAATCTTGGACACACGATGCTCGCGCAGCAATGGCTCACGCTTGGCGGTGCGGCGGACATGACGGTCGGTGCGGCGATGGACGATCCCGCATATCGCGAACCGCTCGAAGCGGTGTGGAACGACGAGGTGATGCCGGTGTTCGTTGCGCTCGGCGAGCGCGACGCGGCGCTGTCGTATCTGGACGAGGTACGCGACAGGTTCGCGAATCCATTCCTCGCGCACCGGCTGGCCGACATTGCCGGCAATCACGACATGAAGAAGCTGCGACGCCTGCGCCCGGTGCTCGAAATGGCGCGCGCGCTGAAGCTGCCGATCGGGCAGCCGCGCCTGATCGCGGCGCTTGGCTGAACGGCCGCAGTGGCAGGGGCTCGTTGCAGGGGCGTCCGGGCGCGGCGACAAGATCAGACGAGATGAAACGACAAGGAGACATGCAGCGATGGCGACACGCATTATCGATGCGCAGGTACGTGACATTCGCTTTCCGACGTCGAAGAGCATGGACGGCTCCGACGCGATGAACGGTAATCCGGATTACTCGGCGACCTACGTGACGCTCGTTACCGATGCGCGCAACGGCATCGACGGGCGCGGCCTGACCTTCACGATCGGCCGCGGCAACGAACTGTGCGTCGATGCGGTGAAGTCGCTCGCGAAGCTGTTCGTGATCGGGCCCGAATGGCGGGCGTGAGCGATCGGCCCCACGACGAGAACAATCCCGGAGACAACGATGAACCATGATCCTCAACAATCGCAGCATCTCGCCGGCGCGGTCAGGAAGGCCGCGATCCGGCTCCTGCCGTTCCTGACGCTGATGTACGCGCTGGCGTTTATCGATCGCGCGAACGTCGGTTTCGCAAAGATCGCCTATCAGGCCGACACAGGCCTGAGCGACGCGGCGTTCGCATTCGGCGCCGGTATCTTCTTCATCGGCTATGCGTTGTTCGAGGTGCCCAGCAACCTCATCATGAACCGCATCGGCGCCCGCGTATGGATGAGCCGAATCATGGTGACGTGGGGCTTCGTGTCGGCATCGATGATGTTTGCCCACACGCCGACGCAGTTCTACTGGATCCGTTTCCTGCTCGGTGCGGCGGAGGCCGGATTCTTTCCCGGGATCATCCTGTACCTGACCTACTGGTTTCCGGCGAAGGGGCGCGCCCGTGCGCTCGGGCTCTTCTACTTCGGCGTGCCGATCGCAATGCTGATCGGCAATCCGCTGTCGGGCTTCCTGTTGCAGATGCATGACATGTTCGGCTTGCGGAACTGGCAATGGATGTACCTGGTCGAGGGCCTGATGGCGACCGTGGTCGGCGTGATCGCGTTTTTCTACCTGACGAGCCGGCCGAAAGACGCGCGCTGGCTGACCGAGGACGAGAAGCGGGCGCTGGGCCACGCACTCGACGCCGAGGAGCGCGCGAAGCCCCGGCATCTGTCGACGGCCGTGTTCGGCGTGCTGAAGGACCGCCGCGTGCTGACGTTCATTGCCGCGTACTTCTGCATCCAGATCGGCAATGCGCCGCTCGCGTTCTACCTGCCGTCGAAATTCGCCGCGACGATGGGCTCCCAGGTCAATGGAAAAATCGGTCTGCTGCTGACGATTCCCTGGCTGTGCACGATCGCCGCGATGATCGTCGCGACCCGCTTCGCGGATCGTCGCGACAATCATCTGCAGGTCGCGGCCGGCATGCTGACGGTCGGGATCCTCGCGTTCGCGTCGCTGTCCGTGATCAATACGCCGGTGCCGACCCTGCTCGCATTCTGCATCGCGATTCCCGGCCTGGTCGCGTGCCAGCCGGTGTTCTGGTGCCTGCCGACACGCTATCTCGGCGGGACGGGCGCGGCGAGCGGCATCGCGTTCATCGTGTCGATCGGCAATCTCGGCGGCTTCGTGTCGCCTCAGATCAAGGCGTTCGCGGACGCGGCGTCGCACGATTCGCGCGCCGGCTTCGTGGTGGTCGCCGCGTTGTGCTTCGTCAGCGTGCTGCTGCTGCGTTCGCTGCGCGGCATGGGGCACGCGGCGGCCGAAGGCACGCACGGCGGCGCGCAGGTCGGCACGCATCGATAACCTTCGCCAGCGCGCCATCCCACGACCCATCCAGGATCATCACCATGACTACCTCCGCCACCGAACAGGTCGCGATCCGGCTGCATCCGAACGACGATGTCGTGATCGCGACGCGCCAGCTCGTATCCGGCGCCCGGATCGCATCCGAGGCGCTCGTCGTCGCCGGCCTGATTCCGCCCGGTCACAAGATCGCGACGCGCGACATCGCGAAAGGCGAGCCGATCAGGCGCTACAACCAGATCATCGGCGTCGCGCGCGAAGCGATCGCGCGCGGCCAGCACGTGCACAGTCACAATCTCGGCATGGCCGAGTTCGCGCGCGAGCATGAATTCGGCGTGGCCGCGAGTCCGACGCTGTTCGACGAAACACCGGCGACCTTCATGGGCATTCGCCGATCTGACGGACGGATCGCGACGCGCAATTACATCGGCATACTGACGAGCGTGAATTGTTCCGCGACGGTAGCCCGCGCGATCGCCGACCATTTCCGGCGCGATGTGCACCCGCAGGCACTGGCCGGTTATCCGAACATCGACGGGGTGATCGCGCTCACGCACGGGCTCGGCTGCGGAATCGACTCGCGCGGCGACGGGATCGCGATTCTTCGCAGAACGCTGGCCGGCTATGCCGCGCATCCGAACTTCCATTCGGTACTGTTCATCGGCCTGGGGTGCGAGACCAATCAGATCGGCGATGTGCTTCGTGAAGGCGGGCACGCGGATGGCGCACGCTTGCAGCATTTCACGATTCAGGAAAGCGGCGGCACGCGCAAGACGATCGAGCGCGGCATCGCGATGGTCACGAACATGCTCGCGGAAGCGAACTGCACGACGCGTGTCGCGGTGCCGGCATCGCATCTCGTGGTGGGGCTGCAGTGCGGCGGCTCCGACGGATACTCGGGCATCTCCGCGAATCCCGCGCTGGGTGCGGCGGTCGACCGCCTGGTACGCCAGGGCGGCACCGCGATACTCTCCGAGACGCCGGAAGTCTACGGCGCCGAGCATCTGCTTACCCGGCGCGCCGTCAGCCGCGAGGTCGGCGAGAAGCTGCTCGCGCGAATCGCCTGGTGGGAAGGCTATTGCGCGCGCAACGGCGCCGCGCTGGACAATAATCCGTCGGCCGGCAACAAGGCGGGCGGACTCACGACGATCCTCGAGAAATCGCTGGGCGCGATCGCGAAAGCGGGCACCACGAACCTCGTCGACGTGTTCGAGTACGCGCAGCGGATCGATGTGCGCGGCCTGGTTTTCATGGATTCACCGGGCTACGACCCGATGTCCGCGACGGGGCAGGTCGCGTCGGGCGCGAACCTGATCTGCTTCACGACGGGGCGCGGTTCCGCATACGGCTGCGCGCCGGCGCCGTCGCTGAAGCTTGCGACGAACACGGCGCTGTGGGAGCGTCAGGAAGAGGACATCGACATCAATTGCGGCGGTGTGATCGACGGCACGACGACGGTCGCCCGGCTCGGCGACGACATTTTCAGGAGCATGCTCGACTGCGCATCGGGCGCGTATTCGAAAAGCGAGTTGCACGGTTATGGGCAGAACGAGTTCGTGCCCTGGCAGGTCGGCGTGGTGACGTAGCCGGGAACTGCGTGTTGGCAGTGGCGATCGAGATTTCTGTCGGGAAATCCGCGAGACAAAACGGTGTTTCTCTTATATTTCTACGCGTAGTGCAGGTGAGCCGCCCGCGGAATAGCGAGCTTCTCGGGTGGTCGCCTGTTGCACGTCAGTTCAGCTCAATCTGTTGCGATCATCTCAGGCGAGGCGCGCAACAGCCCGGTTTGCCAGGAGACGCTGCCATGCAGCGTCGACGTTGCATGCAATCGCAAGCCGACCGCATGATTTCACCTCTGCCGGGAAGTTGATCGCGGTTGCGCCCGCTTCCGCGTGGCTCGCAGGCACCGACTCACATTTTCACGCTCTCCGCGTTACTCGACGAAGCCAAGACAGGGCCGTCCGGGCGCCCCTTTAGCGGGCGCGGGCATCTGCGAACGAAAAGGATCGACTCGGAAGGACGAAGACGCCCAGCGCAAATCCTCGACCCGGTAGCTTTCAATCGTCTAATTCGATTTCGTCGGTTTGTAATTAAATAACCGAGAATTTCTCATTTGTTTCGAATTCCGTGAATTATAAACAAAAATAAAAATTCACCTGTGAATTCATAATTTAATGCACACCGATTGAGTCAATTCAATCAGTAATATCAATCATCATGCAAAGCCGAATGGCGGGCGTATGATGCATCGTTCCGATCGCCCGAATTCAAATAATCCGAGCAGTGTTGCCTTGACCGCCGAGCAGGCATGAATACTCGCGGCAAATTCGTTTCATAAAGGGTTGGCCGGAAATATCACTGCAGTCTCGAGCGCATCCACCTTTGCATGTCGCGTGCGTAAGGGGCGGAGTCCGGTCGCTGGTGAGGTTGTCATGAAAATTCAAAGGAGATCACCGCTCCCGTGACGAAAAGGGGATGCCCTTTCAAGGGTCAACGGGGAATCCATCTTGAAACTCACTACACGCGAGACAGTCGTGTTGGGCCTGGTCGCGAAAGGCCTGACCGACCGTGAAATCGCGGCCGAACTGGTCTTTTCCGTATCAACCGCGCGCAAGCATCGTGAAAATCTGCTCAACAAATTCGGCGTCCGGAAATCCGCGCAGCTGACCATTCGCTATTTCATTCTCTTTCCTGACGTGCTCAAAAAAACGGCGCCCCGCGTCGTGCCGACCCGTTCTCGCCGCGCGAACGCGAGGTCCTGAAACTGCTCGCGGCCGGCATGAGCGACAAGCAGGTCGCCCGTGCATTGGGCATCAGTGACCAGACCGCCCGCAAGCATCGCTCGCATCTTCTCGGGAAGACGGCCTCCACCAATATCTGCGCGCTGCTCCATACGGCCGTGCTTTCCGGCTGGCTCACCGAACCATTTTCGATTCCGTTGTCCGGCTCGCAATGACAACGACGCATACCGCATTTGCCGAATGGAGCCGGCAGGACCCGACTCGCAGAATTGACCTGCCGATTCCTCCGATGTTTGCTTCGACGCACGCGTCCTGAGTCGATGGAAGCATCGCCGGCCGGCATGTGAACGGCGCGCACGACGCACCGCCTGCGGCTTGTGCGCCGTCTCTTTCCTCTCGATCAAGGACTTGAAAATGACTCATGTACACCATGCATTGCCGGGGGTACCGCACACGGTCACGGGACACATTCCGGCTTACGCGTCGACCGTGGCGCAAGGTGCGTTCGTGCCGCAGGGCGTGGGCGGGGCCATCGTCGGCACCGCCGCGCCGGTGCTCGGCGAGCTGCTCGGCCGACTCGGCGGCCTGCTGCCGTTTGCCGTGCAGCCGCAGGCAGCGTTCGCACCGCAAGGCGTGTTCGGCGACATCCTCAAGTCGGTCGCGCCGACCGTCGGCTCCGTTGCCGGACAGCTCGGCGGTCTGCTGCCGTTCTCGGTGCAGCCGCAGGCAGCGTTCGCGCCGCAGGGCGTGGGCGGGGCCATCGTCGGTACCGCCGCGCCGATGATTGGCGAACTGCTCGGCCGACTCGGCGGCCTGCTGCCGTTTGCCGTGCAGCCGCAGGCAGCGTTCGCACCGCAAGGCGTGTTCGGCGACATCCTGAAGTCGGTCGCGCCGACCGTCGGCTCCGTCGCCGGTCAGCTCGGCGGTCTGCTGCCGTTCTCGGTGCAGCCGCAGGCAGCGTTCGCGCCGCAAGGCGTGTTCGGCGACATCCTGAAGTCGGTCGCGCCGACTGTCGGCTCCGTCGCCGGTCAGCTCGGCGGCCTGCTGCCGTTCTCGGTGCAGCCGCAGGCAGCGTTCGCGCCGCAGGGCGTGGGCGGGGCCATCGTCGGTACCGCCGCGCCGATGATCGGCGAACTGCTCGGCCGACTCGGCGGCCTGCTGCCGTTTGCCGTGCAGCCGCAGGCCGCGTTCGCACCGCAAGGCGTGTTCGGCGACATCCTGAAGTCGGTCGCGCCGACTGTCGGCACCGTTGTCGGTCAGCTCGGCGGTCTGCTGCCGTTCTCGATGCAACCGCAGGCCGCGTTCGCGCCGCAGGGCGTGGGCGGGGCCATCGTCGGTACCGCCGCGCCGATGATCGGCGAGCTGCTCGGCCAACTTGGCAGCCTGCTGCCGTTTGCCGTTCAACCGCAGGCTGCGTTCGCACCGCAAGGCGTGTTCGGCGACATCCTGAAGTCGGTCGCACCGACCGTCGGCTCCGTCGCCGGACAGCTCGGCGGCTTTCTGCCGTTCTCCGTCATGCCTGCCCAGCCGGCATTCCACTGACCGCTGCTACTGAAGACCTGCGCCACCGTGCGTGACCGCGCGGTGGCGCACCCGACGGACGCCCGTCGCGCAACGATCCGATCGCGTCGGGATGCGCGCCCGTTACTTTCGACCAACCAACCCCGCGACGCGTCGCAATTGCCGCGCCGCGAAGGAGATTGCGATGGACAAGGACAAGAAGCCCGCTGCCGCGAAGGCGGCAGCCATGCCGACGGACAACGCGGCTACCGCATCGGACGTCACGCCGCCCGATTCGGCCAACGAAGCGGTCCACGTGACGAGCGGCAAGCGCCAGTATCTGATCGCGCCTCGGCGCGGCGTGCTCGCACGTCAGGCGGCCGTGACGCCGATGTCGGCTCACGACCTCGACAACGCGGTCGGCCGGCTCCCCGGCGTCGAGGTCGTGCGCGTGATCAACAGCCACAAGAACGCGCAGATGATGTCGGCGAGGCCGGACGAAGCGACCGACACGTATGTCGTCAAGATGGATCCCGCGAACGCGCAAGTGCTGCAGGCGACGGCGCCGCCGGGAATGATCGTCGAGGAGGATCATCCGCTCGGCTATGGGAAAAAGCCGCAACAGGAGTCCGGCGCCGAGCTTCGTCCGCAGGCGGCCGTCGCGTCGATGATCTTGCGCCCGGTGACGATCCGCGTGCTGGGAGCGAACGACCAGCCCGAACCCGGCGTGCCGGTGACGCTCGCGGGCGACGGCTTCCCGGTGAGCGGCACCACCGACGCGCGAGGCGAAACGACGCTGACCGTCGCGCAGATGGCGCCCGGGCCGCTCCAGTCGCTGGCGGTGCGACCGCCCCACACGTACTGGAATGTCTATTTGCCGGCGCCGCTGCTGTCGAGCGATCAGGCGAACGTGGTGCGGCTCACGCCGTTGTCCCAGCCGAACCCGAACGTGCCGCCGCGTGCGCTGCTCGGGTGGGGGCAGCGCCTGATGGGCCTCGACGAGCTTCCCGACACGGCGACGGGGCGCGGCGTTCGCGTCGCGATCGTGGATTCGGGGGCGGACGCGTCGCATCCGCTGTTGAACCATATCCTGCGCGGCGCCGACCTGACCAACGACCAGAACCCGGATACCTGGAAGGACGACGTGATCGGCCACGGATCGCATTGCGCGGGCGTGATCGCCGCGCGAATCAGTCCGCAGGCTGCCGACGCGCAGATGGCGATGCGCGGTTTCGTGCCCGACGCAGAGATCCATGTGCTGAAGATCTTTCCCGGCGGCCAGTTCAGTACGCTGATCCAGGCGCTCGACTATTGCATCGACCACGACATCGACGTCGTGAACCTGAGCCTTGGCGCGCCGCAGGCGTCGCTCGCCGTCGAGCAGAAGCTGATGGAGGCCGTGCAATCCGGCGTCGCATGCATCGTCGCGGCCGGCAATTCGGGCGGCCCGGTGCAGTACCCGGCCTCGTCGCCGTACGTGCTTGCGGTATCGGCGCTGGGGCTGCAGCGCGAGCTGCCCGGCAACACGTGGGAGCAAACGCAGATCGTCGCGCAGGCCGCGACGCCCGACGGCCTCTTCGCGCCGACGTTCTCGTGCCACGGTCCGCAAATCGGCGTGTGCGGGCCGGGCGTCGGCGTCGTATCGACCGTGCCCGGGTCGGCGTTCAATGCCGAATCCGGCACGTCGATGGCGGCGCCGCACATCACGGGGCTCGCGGCGCTGCTGTTGAGCGATCCGCAGATCGCCAGCCATCTCGGGCCGCGCCGGCCGGAGCGCGTCGCCGCGCTGTTTCATCTGATCCGGATGATCTGCACGCCGATCGTGCAATACGACGTCGCGAATCGCTTCGGCGCCGGCCTGCCACGCATCCAGAACCTTCGCCAGCTGTTGCAGCAGGCGGCCCGCTGAGCGCGCGCGAGCCGCGCCGGCCGATCGCCGATCGCCGGCCGATTCCGTCGGCCGGCGCACGTCGCCACACACAAGGAGAAATTCGACATGTCGACCCTGTTGCGCATCACCCGGGCGGCCTGCGCCGCCAGCCTGATTCTGACCTGTGCCGGCGCACACGCGCAGGACTGGACGCTGTCGCTGTCCTGGAAGCTAGGCTCGTGCGTCGGCGGCGACGGCGCGCAGACATGCACGGCCGGCCAGCCGCCGTCCGCGCGCCAGGACGCCGACGGCACACCGATCCGGATCACGGCGATCGGCCTGTATACGCCTCGGCGCGATTGCGGCACGGCGGCGGTTCCGGCCGACACGCTGCCCGGCGATGCCGCGCCGTATATCGCGCTTGCGAGCGCCGATGCATTCCAGCAGCACTGGAACCGCTACGGGAGCTGCACGGGCTACGCGCCCGCCGGCTACGCCGCCGAGCTTGCCGCGATGGCGCGTGCAGTGGGCCTCACGAACCTCGGCCGCTACCTGAACGAGCACGACAACAAGGTGGTGCGGCTCGACGAGCTGAAGAACGCGCAACTGCACGATTTCTTCCTCGGCGCGGACAAGGCGGTCCAGTTCCTGTGCACGCCCGACGGACGGCTCGCGGAAGTGCGCTACCGGCTGCGCGACTGGTCCGACGTATTCGTGTATCGCGACAAGGGCGGCATGCTGGTCCTGGCGCCGGGCGGCAATTGCGGCGACGAAGTGCGGCTGTAGCGCGCGCTGCCCGCCGACATCGTGGAGAACCGTCATGCGCACGCATCGTTCATGGTCCCGGACAACGGCGGACGCACCGCCCGAAGCGGACGGTACGAACACGGCCGCATCGAGGCGCGATCTGATCGGGCAGCTGCAAATCGAATGCAATGCGATGGCGCGCTACGCATTGCAGCACGGAATCGCAGTGGCGCCCGATCTGATCGCGCAGTTGTCGATGCTGATGGTCGCGGCGTCGCGCGCCGCGGCCGAATCCGCGGCGGACGATGCGTCGTCCGTGCACGGCGCATCGTATGCGCTTGCCGCGATTCATCGTCGGCTCGCGGTCGCGATCGCGCCCGCGACGCCGCAGGCGGTCACGCTGCTCGACGGCGAACTGCGCGTCCGCTCGCGCTTCGCGTGGCTCGGCCCGGTACCGCTGATCCGCGCGCTGACGCTCTCCGCCGCGACGTTTCTGGTCGCGGTGATTGCGACGTCGCTGTCGCCGGAAGTGTCGGTCGCGAACATCGATCAGGGGTTTCTCGATTCGCACGGCACCCGGCTGCTGTGGAATGCGCTGTTCCTGATGTTCTGCGCCGGGCTCGGCGCGTCATTCGCAACGCTGTTCCAGGCTCATCGCTACGTCGCGAATTCGACATACGACCCGAAGTACGACGCGTCGTACGGCGCGCGGCTGATTCTCGGCGTGATCGCGGGCCTGATTCTCGTCGAGCTGCTGCCGCCGCACCTGTACGACGGCGCAAGCACGCGCAGCTTCGGCAAGCCGGCGCTTGCGATGCTCGGCGGTTTCTCGGCGACCGCCGTGCATCGGTTGCTGCACCGGCTCGTCGAAACGCTCGAGACGCTCGTGCGCGGCGACACCGCGGCCGCCGCGCAAGCGACCTTCGAAGCGCATCGCGCCCATGCGGCAACCGAGCGCGTGCAATGGCAAAGCGAACTCGCGGCGGATCTGCTGCGGCTTCAGCAATCGCTCGAAACGGGGATGCCGGCCGATGCGGTCAAGCAGCGGCTTGCCGAATTCACACGCGCAATGCTATCGGCAGACGCGCCGCGCACGGGCCGTCACGACGGTGCAAATGCAATCGGGGAATGACCATGCTCTTTCTTTACAACTGGCCGTCGTGGCTGATGGGGCTCTTCATCGTGACCGCGACCGTCGCGGCCGCACTGGCCGGCTACGCGCTGTTCCGCCGCATCGCGCCGGTCGACGTGCATCCCGAGCAGCGAGCGATGGCGATCACGATGGTGTCGGTCATCACGACGATCAACTCGCTGCTCGTCGCGTTTTCGGCGATCAGCGTGTGGGACGCGTACAACAGCGCGGAGCGCACCGTGGACGCGGAAGCGACCGCGGCCGGCGAGCTGTCGCGCGATCTCGCCGCGTTCGGCGATCCGGTTGCCGACGCCGCCTCGGGCGCGCTGCGCACCTATCTCGATGGTGTCGTCCGTTACGAGTGGCCGACGATGCAGCAGCACGCGAGTGCGGATGCGCAGGCGGCGGCCCGCTTCGATCGCCTGTTCGACATGGCCAACCGGATCGAGCCGCGCAGCGAGCGGCAACGCGTGCTGCTCGGCGAGGTGCTCGCACGCGTCAACGAGATGGCCAAGCATCGCGAACAGCGCCTGCTGACGCTCGACGTCGCGATGCCGGCCACGCTGTGGGGCGTGGTGCTGCTCGCGAGTGTCGTGTCGTTTCTGCTCCTTTACATCCTTCCGGGCACGCGCTTCAACATCGCGCTCGTCACGAGCTGGGCGCTCACGCTCGGACTCGCGTTCTTCTTCGTGCTTGCCGTCGACCGTCCGTTCGCAGGCGAAGTCAGCGTCAAGCCGGAGTCGCTGCGCGCGATCGTCGCCGCGATCGACGCGCAATCGCAACGAACCGGGCCGGCTGCGCATCGCAACGTTCCGCCTTCGCCGCGCAGCCCGACGCGTTCGGAGGTGGACGACGCTGCCGCGTTGACTGCTTCGACCGTTTCCTCACCGCCGAGCGCGTCCGGCGCGGCCTCGCTCGGCCATGCCTCGCAAGGAGAACGCGATGACACCCGATGAATTCCAGTCCGCCGCCGCCGTATCCGCCGTGCTCGCGCAACGCTGGTATCCGGCACTTGCCGCCGCGATGGCCGAGTACGGCATCTCGACCCCCGGGCGTATCGCGGCCTTCGTCGCGCAGACCGGCCACGAGACGCTCGGCTTCACGCTCACGCGCGAGCTGTGGGGGCCGACAACTGCACAGCGCGCCTATGAGCCGCCGTCGCGCAAGGCCGCCGAACTCGGCAACGTCCAGGCGGGCGATGGCAGGCGCTTCCTCGGACGCGGGCTCATCCAGATCACCGGGCGCGCGAATTACCGCGAATGCGGCAACGCACTCGGTGCCGATCTCGAGCGCCAGCCCGAACTCCTCGAACGGGAACCGCTGGCCGCGCGCTCGGCGGCCTGGTGGTGGGAACGGCATGGTTGCAACCTGATCGCCGACTCGGGCGATTTCGTGTCGCTGACGAGGCGCATCAACGGCGGTGTCAATGGACTCGAAGACCGGATGCACCGGTGGGCGATCGCGAAAAAAGCGATGTGCCTGTGAGCGTGCGGCATGGAGCAAAGACCAACCAACGGAGGGCAACATCATGAAGACGCGAATCTGGGGTAAGTGCGTATCGATGCAGGGCGTGCTGATTGCGGTGGCGGTGACGGTGGCGAGCGCGGCCATGCCTCGGCACGCATCGGCGGAAATCGAATGCCGGCCTGTCACCGTGAAAACGGGCAAACAGTTGAACAACACATGGGGAAAAGACCTGCATCGTCTGGAAAGCAACGGCGGCGTCGACACGATCGTCAACAGGATGTGCCGGCCGGACTGGGCCCGCGCCGACGACTACTGGCTGTATGGCAACTATTACCCGCTCCACGACGACCCGCATACGCAGCAGCGTGAAGGCGCCGACCTCTTTGTCAAATCGAGGCCGAATCAACCCGAACTGACGAGATACCTTTGCAAGGATACTGGCGCGAACGGCGCGACGCCGTATGACAAGGCGACGCCGGTTGGCGTATTCGCTTACGAAACCTTCAAGACGGACGAGTCGCGGAAGAAGGCGACCGACATCGCCAAGCAAGTCGAGCTGCATGTGCTGTGCGTGGCGCCGGCAGCGCGAGAAAAGGGGCTCGGAATACGGATCCTGAACGAGGCCGTGCAGCGCATGACCGAGGGCGTCAACCACGACAAGAAGGTTCGCATGCAGCTGACCTCGCACGTGAAGGCGCAAGGCTTCTACGACCGGCTCGACATGACGTGCCGCGAGGAACAAGCGAGCGATTCCACCGCGCGCGTCTACGAGCGCACACTGAAACCCGGTGATCGCATCAAGCGGCGCGATGCGATGTATTACGTGGACTGGAACGACGGCGGCCAATGCCGGCGCGTGACGTTCGGTTGCGGCAATCGAAATGAGTATGAACAGCTGCGGCTACGCGCGTTCGATTCGGAAGATGGTTTCGAAAATTCCGATGACGCTGCGCATGTCAATGGAACGCTCGTGGCCGGCGCCTTTGCCCATGCCAACGGATGCAACGCCGAATCGGAGGAAATCGGGTATGACGAGGTGATCCGGAAACTGGGCGGGCACGGCCAATGAGTCTCCGGCGGCTGCGTCGTCGCAAGATGTGCCGCATTCGACGGGTAACGGCATGCTTCGAGTGCCGTCGTGCGGCCGTCGGCGGCACAGGCACGACGCAGCCGATCGACCCGACTCGAAAGCGCTCTACATGGTCGGCGATCCGGGCAAGGTCCGACAAAGCCTTGCTTGTCGGCTGAACAGGAACGCTCATGCGCGAGCCTGTCGGATGTCCAGTGTGCGGAGGTCGGCGAGCCCCGGGAGCCTGCGTGCGACGCACCCGCAGCGAGGTCAGATTTGCTCGAGGCCGTCCGAATCGACGATGCGAATCTGCTTGCCGTGCGCCGCGACGAGCCCCTTGTGCTGGAACTTCGACAGCATGCGGCTGACCGTTTCGAGCTTCATCCCGAGATATTCTCCGATCTCGTCGCGCGTCATCCGCAGCACGAATTCCGCGGCGGAGTAGCCGCGTGCCTTGAAGCGCGTGGAAAGGTTCAGCAGGAATGCGGCCACGCGCTGCTCGGCTGTCATCGTGCCGAGCAGCAGCATCAGCGCGGATTCGCGGACGATTTCGCCGCTCATCATCTGGTACACGTGATGTTGCATCGACCGTACTTCGCGACACATCTGCTCGAGCTGGCCGAACGGGATGATGCAGACGGTGCTGTCCTCGAGCGCGATCGCGTCGCCGTTGTGGTGCCCGGTGTGCACGCCGTCGAGCCCGAGCGATTCGCCGACGATCTGGAAGCCGGTGATCTGCTCGTTCCCGTCACGATGCATCATGGTGGTCTTGAACGAACCGGTTCTCACCGCATAGATGCTGTTGAACACATCGCCTGCGCGAAACAGCGTTTCACCGCGCCTGACGTGACGCGTCGTGCAGATCATTGCGTCGAGACGCGCGAAATCGTCAGGCGAAAGATCGGGCGGCATGCAGACGGTACGCAACGTGCATGTCGAACATCGGGACGTGGCGCGCTTCGGCTGGTCCGCCGGCTCGACGGGACGCAGCGGGATGAACGGGCGTAACGGGTGCAACGGGCGCAACGGCATGGTCGTCGAGACATTGGCATGGCTCTCCATGATCGGCTCCAATTCGTGGGGCAGCGGCGAATTGCTGTCGGGCAGGATCGCGCTGGCTGTATTGCTGGCGGCCTTGGCGTCTGCCGCCTTCGTGAAGGGAGAACCCCACCGGATGCGCCAGGAGACCGATGCGCCGGTCTCGACGGTGATGCTGCCTTTGCGCCGGGAGGCACGTGTGTTTGTTGTTCTTGATGGGAAGTATGGATGCCGCGCAGCGCCAGGGAAATCAGCCGGCATTGAAGATGAGGTAGGTGATGCGGAAGGGCTGTAGGACGTTTCCTACAGCGGCGCGGCGGTGAACCCGTTGACCTGGCTCAATACCTGCGGCGATGCCGTGTTCCATCTTGGATAACAACGATATCCGTAAGAGGAATTCGCGAAGCGTTCCGGTTGCCACGGCTTTCGTGGAATCCGGTGTCGTGATCGTGTGGCGCACCGAACCGTATCAACGGACACATTCAGGCGTCGCCCGCCGGCCGCCCGCTGCGGCAAGCCCGCCGTTGATTGATCCTCGTCAAGCTGCCCGAGTTGCCATGCGCGATGCTGAATGCGGTGCGGCACGCATCCGATTGCAAGACCCGCGATCGACACGGGCCGACGGGAGACCGCCATGAAGTCCGATGCAGCACTCAAGCAGGATGTCGAGCAGGCGCTTTTCTGGAATCCGGCGATCGACGCGCGCCGGATCGACGTCGACGTCCGCGACCGGATCGTCACGTTGCGAGGCACGGTCGACAGCTGGGCCCAGAAACTCGAGGCGCAGAAAACGGCGCTGCATGTCGCGGACGCGCGCGCGCTGGTGCTCGAACTGAACGTTGCGCCGCCGGAGAGCGCATGCGCCGATCAGGAACTGGCGATCGCGATCACGTTCGCGCTCGGCTGGCAGGACGCGTTACGCGATCACGAGATTCGCGTCGAGGTCGATCACGGCTGCGTGACGCTCGATGGCGAAGTGGATCACGCGTTCCAGAGCCGTGCGGCGGAAGCGATGGTGAGCCGGATGATCGGCGTCGTCGGCGTGGCGAACCGCATCCGGGTGCGTACCGACCATACGGTGCCGGACGTCGGCGCCCGGGTTGCCGAAGCGCTTGCGCGACGCGCACGGCGCGAATCCGCGGGGATTTCGATCGACGCGGCCGACGGGATCGTTACGTTGACGGGCACGGTCGCATCGCTGGCCGAAAAGCGTGCCGCGTGCGGCGCGGCAGGGTCGGTGAGGGGTGTGCGCGAAGTCGTCGATCACCTGTCGATTGCCTGATCGGTTCGGAGCAGGACAGACGTTGATCGACGGTCAAGGATGTCCGAACCGCGGTGACGACTCGCGTTGCCCGGGACAACCAGGAGATGACATGAATGCTGCGATGCTCTGCACTCGCGATGTCGCCACGTGTTTCGAAACGATCACGGTCGTCGAGGCAGCCGAACGGATGCGCGATGCGCACGCTGGCGATCTGGTCGTGGTGCGTGAACGGGAAGGGCACCTTCTGCCGGTCGGCATGGTGACCGACCGCGACATCGTGCTCGCCGTGGTGAGCCCGGGCGCGGAGGCGGGCTCGCTGTTCGTCGGGGACATCATGTCGGAACCCGTCGCGGTTGCAAACGGCGACGAAGATGTCTGGCTGCTCGCAAAGCGCATGCGGCAGCATGGCATACGCCGGCTTCCGGTCGTCGGCGACGACGGCCAACTGGTGGGCATCGTCACGCTCGACGATCTGTTGCGTGCTGCCGCGGCGTTGCTCGACGAGTTGCGTCTCGTCGCGGCACGTCAGCCGTATTTCGAGGAAAAGCAGCGTGGGTAGCGCGCTCCGACGCGCTTTCCGCTTTCATCATTGCCGGCCCCTGCCGGGTCTTCGCACGGTCACTGCTGCCGATGGGGTCTGGCAGTTGCTTCAACGAGCTTGATTTCGCCATCTTCATTCAGTCGCGTCTCGACGACTTCGCCCTCGATATGCTCGACACCCCAACTTGCCGCGAGATCCCCGAGGTAATTGGCGACGAGATGAGCGTCGAAATGCCACGCATGGCTAATACCTCTTGCAGATTCGGAATGGTTGCCTCGACCACTCAAATTTTTGGAATGGTGAGTGACTCGATCAGTGAGATTTTTACCTTGTAATCATCCGCTTTGGAAAGATGGGCGACGGTCATCCATCCCGCGCTTCCCCCGCCCACAATCAGGATGCTTTTCACCAAATTCCGCATAATTCCTCTCATGTGACTAAAATTGAACTGTTTAGCTCGGCGGCACAATCCGACTTTCCATTGCCGTTTTTATTGGACTTTACGAAGTCCAAGATAACGCAGTCGTCCACAGCTACCGCAACAATATGGATTGTTTAATAAACAAACGCTAACCATAAAATTGCTCGAAAATAAAAAAACCTCCAATATGAAATTATTTCCTTACGGCACGTATAGTTTTCCGATTTGGGATGGCGCAATTAAATGTGGCGGATAAAAAATCAAAACCCTGTCAAACATATCAGTTTGATTTAAATAATCGCCAGCCTATTCTGGGTGCCGATTAATTGACCACCCTCTCGGAAGTCCATTCGGTTTTTAAATCCTATGGGAAGCGTGTCATGAGCAATCCGATCAAGAATATCGTCATCGTGGGCGGTGGCACCGCGGGGTGGATGGCTGCCTCGTACCTCGTCCGGGCGCTCCAACAGCAGGCGAACATTACGCTCATCGAGTCTGCGGCGATCCCCCGGATCGGCGTGGGCGAGGCGACCATCCCGAGTTTGCAGAAGGTGTTCTTCGACTTCCTCGGGATACCGGAGCGGGAGTGGATGCCCCAGGTGAACGGCGCATTCAAGGCCGCCATCAAGTTCGTGAACTGGAAGAAGTCTCCCGACCGCTCGCGCGACGATTACTTCTACCATTTGTTCGGCAGCGTGCCGAACTGCGACGGCGTGCCGCTTACCCACTACTGGCTGCGCAAGCGCGAACAGGGCTTCCAGCAGCCGATGGAGTACGCGTGCTACCCGCAGCCCGGGGCGCTCGACGGCAATCTGGCACCGTGCCTGGCCGACGGCACCCGCCAGATGTCCCACGCGTGGCACTTCGACGCGCACCTGGTGGCCGACTTCCTGAAGCGTTGGGCCGTCGAACGCGGGGTGAAGCGCGTGGTCGACGAGGTCGTGGACGTTCACCTGAACGAGCGCGGCTACATCTCCAGCCTGTCCACCAAGGAGGGGCGCACGCTGGAGGCGGACCTGTTCATCGACTGCTCCGGCATGCGGGGGCTCCTGATCAACCAGGCCTTGAAGGAACCCTTCATCGACATGTCCGACTACCTGCTGTGCGACAGCGCGGTCGCCAGCGCCGTGCCCAACGACGACGCGCGCGTGGGGATCGAGCCGTACACCTCCGCGATCGCCATGAACTCGGGGTGGACCTGGAAAATTCCCATGCTTGGCCGGTTCGGCAGCGGCTACGTCTTCTCGAGCAAGTTCACGTCGCGCGACCAGGCCACCGCCGACTTCCTCGACCTCTGGGGCCTCTCGGACAAGCAGCCGCTCAACCAGATCAAGTTCCGGGTCGGGCGCAACAGGCGGGCGTGGGTCAATAACTGCGTTTCTATCGGGCTGTCGTCGTGCTTTTTGGAGCCCCTGGAATCGACGGGAATCTACTTCATCTACGCGGCGCTTTACCAGCTCGTGAAGCACTTCCCCGACACCTCGTTCGACCCGCGGTTGACCGACGCATTCAACGCCGAGATCGTCTACATGTTCGACGACTGCCGAGATTTCGTCCAGGCGCACTATTTCACCACGTCGCGCGAAGACACGCCGTTCTGGCTCGCGAACCGGCACGACCTGCGGCTCTCGGACGCCATCAAGGAGAAGGTTGAACGTTACAAGGCGGGGCTGCCGCTGACCACCACGTCGTTCGACGATTCCACGTACTACGAGACCTTCGACTACGAATTCAAGAACTTCTGGTTGAACGGAAACTACTACTGCATTTTTGCCGGCTTGGGGCTGCTGCCCGACCGGTCGCTGCCGCTCTTGCGGCACCGGCCGGAGTCGATCGACAAGGCCGAGGCGATGTTCGCCCGCATCCGGCGCGAGGCCGAGCGTCTGCGGACGAGCCTGCCGACGAACTACGACTACCTGCGGTCGCTGCGCGAGGGCGACGCGGGGCTGTCTCGCAGCCAGCCCGGGCCGACGCTCGCGACGCCGGAGGTGCTGTAGTGGAAAGCGCCCTGGACCCGGTATGCACATTCGCGGCCACGCACGCCGAGGTGGCAGCCTGCGATCCGCTGCAGGCGAGGGCGCTCGTCCTGCAACTGCCGGGCCTGAATCGCAGGAAGGACGTGCCCGGCATCGTCGGCCTGTTGCGCGAGTTCCTTCCGGTGCACGGCGTGCCCGCCGGCTGGGGCTTCGTCGAAGCCGCCGCCGCGATGCGGGACATCGGGTTCTTCCTGGGGTCGCTCAAGCGGCACGGACACGAGCCCGTGGACGCGGTGCCCGGGCTCGAGCCGGTGCTGCTCGACCTGGCGCGTGCGACCGACCTGCCGCCGCGCGAGACGCTCCTGCATGTGACGGTCTGGAACCCCGCGGCAGCCGACGCGCAGCGGAGCTACACCGGGCTCCGCGACGAAGCGCACCTGCTCGAGAGCGTACGCATCTCGATGGCGTCCCTCGAGGCGGCCATCGCGTTGACCGTCGAGTTGTCCGACGTGCCCCTGCGGTCGCCTGCGTTCGAGCAAGGGTGCGTCGAGCTGGCGGCCTATCTTCAGAAAATGGTCGAATCGATCGTTTACGCCTACCGCTTCATCTCGCCGCAAGTCTTCTACGACGAGCTCCGCCCGTACTACGAACCGATTCGAGTCGGGGGGCAGAGCTACCTCGGCCCCGGCGCCGTAGAGATGCCGCTCTTCGTGCTGGAGCACGTCCTGTGGGGCTCGCAATCGGACCACCCGGCTTATCGAGAATTCAAGGAGACGTACCTGCCGTACGTGCTTCCCGCGTTCAGGGAGGTCTACGCCCGGTTCGCCGGGGGGCCGGCGCTCGTCGACCGCGCGCTCGACGAGGCGCAAGCGGCCCGCGTGCGGGGCGAACCCGTCGGGGCCGGGCTGGCGGCCCTCGAGCGGGTCTTCGAGGTCCTGCTGCACTTCCGGGCGCCTCACCTCAAGTTGGCGGAGCGGACGTACGAAGCCGGGCGAAGCGGCCCCACGATCGGCAGCGGGGGATACGCGCCCAGCATGCTCGGCGATCTACTCGAACTCACGCGTGCCGCGCGGTCCCGCCTCCGCGCCGCGCTCGACGAATCCTGACACGCGCGGCCATGTGTTCCATCTCACAAGGAGAGTTTGCCCCCATGACTCAGAAGAGCCCCGCGAACGGGCGCGATAGCAACCACTTCGACGTGATCATCCTCGGCTCGGGCATGTCCGGCACCCAGATGGGGGCCATCCTGGCCAAACAACAGTTTCGCGTGCTGATCATCGAGGAGTCGTCGCACCCGCGGTTCACGATCGGCGAATCGTCGATCCCCGAGACGTCTCTTATGAACCGCATCATCGCCGATCGCTACGGCATTCCGGAGCTCGACCACATCACGTCGTTCTATGCGACGCAGCGTTACGTCGCGTCGAGCACGGGCATCAAGCGCAACTTCGGCTTCGTGTTCCACAAGCCCGGCCAGGAGCACGACCCGAAGGAGTTCACGCAGTGCGTGATTCCCGAGCTGCCGTGGGGGCCGGAGAGCCATTATTACCGGCAAGACGTCGATGCCTACCTGTTGCAAGCCGCCATCAAATACGGCTGCACGGTCCGCCAGAAGACGAACGTGACCGAATACCACGCCGACAAGGACGGCGTCGCGGTGGCCACCGCCCAGGGCGAACGGTTCACCGGCCGGTACATGATCGACTGCGGAGGCCCCCGCGCGCCGCTCGCGACCAAGTTCGGGCTCCGCGAAGAGCCGTGTCGCTTCAAGACGCACTCCCGCAGCCTCTACACGCACATGCTCGGGGTCAAGCCGTTCGACGACATCTTCAAGGTCAAGGGGCAGCGCTGGCGCTGGCACGAGGGGACCTTGCACCACATGTTCGAGGGCGGCTGGCTCTGGGTGATTCCGTTCAACAACCACCCGCGGTCGACCAACAACCTGGTGAGCGTCGGCCTGCAGCTCGACCCGCGTGTCTACCCGAAAACGGACATCTCCGCGCAGCAGGAATTCGACGAGTTCCTCGCGCGGTTTCCGAGCATCGGCGCGCAGTTCCGGGACGCCGTGCCGGTGCGCGACTGGGTCAAGACCGACCGCCTGCAATTCTCGTCGAGCGCCTGCGTCGGCGACCGCTACTGCCTGATGCTGCACGCGAACGGGTTCATCGACCCGCTCTTTTCCCGGGGGCTCGAGAACACCGCGGTGACCATCCACGCGCTCGCGGCGCGCCTCATCAAGGCGCTGCGCGACGACGACTTCTCCCCCGAGCGCTTCGAGTACATCGAGCGCCTGCAGCAGAAGCTTTTGGATCACAACGACGACTTCGTCAGCTGCTGCTACACGGCGTTCTCGGACTTCCGCCTGTGGGACGCGTTCCACAGGCTGTGGGCGGTCGGCACGATCCTCGGGCAGTTCCGGCTCGTGCAAGCCCACGCGAGGTTCCGCGCGTCGCGCGACGAGGGCGACCTCGATCACCTCGACAACGATCCGCCGTACCTCGGGTACCTGTGCGCGGACATGGAGGAGTACTACCAGTTGTTCAACGACGCCAAGGCCGAGGTCGAGGCCGTGAGCGCCGGGCGCAAGCCGGCCGAGGAGGCCGCGGCGCGGATTCACGCCCTCATCGACGAACGAGACTTCGCCAGGCCGATGTTCGGCTTCGGGTACTGCATCACGGGGGACAAGCCGCAGCTCAACAACTCGAAGTACAGCCTGCTGCCGGCGATGAAGCTGATGTACTGGACGCAAACCAGCGCGCCGGCAGAGGTGAAAAAGTACTTCGACTACAACCCGATGTTCGCGCTGCTCAAGGCGTACATCACGACCCGCATCGGCCTGGCGCTGAAGTAATCGACCGACGACCACACAGAAAATGATGGACGACATTCAATTCGATCAACCGAGCGTCAAGGAGCAACCCCAGGCGGCGTACGACGCGACCACGCGCGTGGCCGCGAGCTGGTACGTCGCGATGCGCTCGGACGACCTCAAGGACAAGCCGGCGGAGTTGACACTGTTCGGCCGTCCGTGCGTGGCGTGGCGCGGCGCGACGGGCCGGGCCGTGGTGATGGACCGTCACTGCTCGCACCTTGGCGCGAACCTGGCCGACGGGCGGATCAAGGACGGGTGCATCCAGTGCCCGTTTCACCACTGGCGGTACGACGAGCAGGGCCAGTGCGTTCACATCCCCGGCCACAGCCCGGAGGTGCGCCGGCTGGAGCCCGTCCCGCGCGGGGCGCGCCAGCCGACGTTGGTCACCGCCGAGCGGTACGGCTACGTGTGGGTCTGGTACGGCTCCCCGCAGCCGCTGCACCCGCTGCCCGAAATCGCCGCGGCCGACGTCGACAACGGCGACTTCATGCACCTGCACTTCGCGTTCGAGACGACGACGGCGGTCTTGCGGATCGTCGAGAACTTCTACGACGCGCAGCACGCGACCCCTGTGCACGCGCTCCCGGTCTCGGCCTTCGAGCTCAAGCTCTTCGACGACTGGCGCCAGTGGCCGGAGGTCGAGTCGCTGGCGCGGGCGGGCGCGTGGTTCGGTGCCGGGATCGACTTCACCGTGGACCGGTACTTCGGGCCCCTCGGCATGCTGTCGCGCGCGCTTGGCATGGACATGTCGCAGATGAACCTGCACTTCGATGGATACCCCGGCGGGTGCGTCATGACCGTCGCCCTGGACGGAGACGTCAAATACAAGCTGCTCCAGTGCGTGACGCCGGTGAGCGACGGCAAGAACGTCATGCACATGCTCATCTCGATCAAGAAGGTGGGCGGCGCTCTGCGTCGCGCGACCGACTACGTGCTGTTCGGGCTGCAGACCAAACAGGCCGCGGGGTACGACGTCAAGATCTGGAACGGGATGAAGCCGGACGGCGGCGGCGCGTACAGCAGGTACGACAAGCTCGTGCTCAAGTACCGCGCGTTCTACCGGAGCTGGGTCGACCGCGTCGCCGAGGCGACCGCTCAACCGCGTGACCGCGCCGCCGCGAGTGAGCGGCAATGCGTGAGTCGGCAGCCCTAGCCGAGCCGGTCTCGGCCGCATCGTTCCGTCAGGCGCTCGCGAACCTGGCGAGTCCCGAGCAGTTCGTGGGTCTCGTCCGTCGGTATGCTCGCGTGGATCTCGTAGTCTTTTCTCCGCGCGTGGTCCCGACAAGCAGCCTCGCGGATCTTGCCACTTGCGTACAATTCGTCGAAGCCGCCGTACGCATCGGCTTGCCGGATGCCTTCGAATCCGGCGAGTGGGTCTGAGGATGGATGCCTTTGCGATCGCACGAGTACGCGAACCATACCGCAGCCGGCTCCGTCGAGCCCGAACGGCTGTCACCCGCTTGTCCGTCTTCCGCGTCTTTGCGTCGGTCGCACTTTCCTGAGGCATTTCATGACTATCTGGCTGCTACAACTCGTGGTCGTGATCGGACTCTGCAACGTTTGCGGCCGCGTTGCCGAACGGCTCGGCCAGTGCGCGGTCGTCGGCGAGATCGCGGCCGGCCTGCTGCTCGGGCCTTCGCTGTTCGGCGTCATCGCACCTGATTTCTACGATGTGCTGTTCGGCCCGCGTGCGCCGTCGGGAATGGCGCAAGTCAGCGAGGTCGGTCTGGTGTTGCTGATGTTTCAGGTCGGTCTGCACATGGAGCTCGGCGTCACGCTGCGCGGCAGCCGGTGGCGCGTGCCGGTTGCGATTGCGGCAGGCGGCCTGTTCGTGCCGGCCGCGATCGGCATGATCGTGGCGGTCGTGTCGAAGGGGGCGCTCGCCAGCGATGCACCGGCGTTGCAGTACGTGCTGTTTTGCGGCGTCGCGCTCGCGGTATCGGCGGTGCCGGTCATGGCGCGCATTGTCGATGACCTGACGCTCGGCGCGATGGCGGGCGCGAGGCATGCGATGTCTGCCGCGATGCTCACCGACGCGCTCGGCTGGATGCTGCTTGCGGCAATCGCATCGTTGTCGAGCGGGCCGGGCTGGGCATTCACGCGCATGCTTGTCAGCCTGCTCGTGTATCTGGCGCTGAGCGCGTTGCTGGTGCGCTTCGTGATCCGCCCGGCGCTCGCGCGGCTCGCATCGACGGCGCATGCCTCGCGCGACCGGCTGGCAGTATTGTTCTGCTTCGTGATGGCGTCGGCGCTGGCGACCTCGATGATCGGGTTCCACAGCGCATTCGGCGCGCTTGCCGCGGCGCTGTTCGTGCGGCGTGTGCCGGGCGTCGCGAAGGATTGGCACGATGGCGTCGAGGGCTTCGTCAAGCTGGTGCTGATGCCGGTGTTCTTCGCCCATGCGGGGCTGCATGCGTCGGTAGGGAGGATCGACGACGCGACTTCATGGCTGTGGTTCGGGGTGTTTTTCGCGGGCGGGTTCGTCGGCAAGTTCGGCGGCAGCTATCTGGGTGCGCGTGTCACCGGGCTTGCGCCGCACGACGCGATGCTGGTGGGCTCGCTGATGAATACGCGCGGATTGATGGAGCTGATCGTGCTATCGATCGGCCTGCAGATGCAGATTCTTCCGGCGCGTGTTTACACGATTCTCGTCGTGTTCGCGCTGGTGACGACGGCGCTGACCGCGCCGCTCGTCAGGTTTACGCTGCGCATGCAATCGCGCTCGACGCCGGCGATTTCGGTCGCCGGCAAGTGACGCGGTGCCGGACGCGAAAGCGTCCGGCACGCAGGGTGAAGCGGAGGGTAGCGGGGTGACCATCGACGGGAACCGGTGGCCGTGATAAAGCGATTTCGTTCTCGTCATCGCATCATGTTACGCGAACACCCCGCCAACGTGACAGCGCCCGGGAATGCATTCGCACCTGCACGGCGGTGCGCGAAGCATCGCCAGTACAAAGCAATCCCCGACGTCCGGCAACTGCGAACCCTGATAGTCGAGCGATGTCATGCGGTCGGGCATCCGATCGACGCCGACGTCTTCAAGGTGCATTCGCCATACCGGCCCGAGCCCATCAACCGGGCTCGGGGCCTGTCTGCCGGATCGCCGGCGGAAGGTGTCACCGCTCGCGCCAAGCATCGATTTTAATTTTGAATCGATCGCTTAGGGGCACTCGGCGAAATGTCGCGAATCGCGGCCGACCCACCTGTGACTTGGGATCAGCAGTCACGGACACGGCGTTACGACCGGATCGGCAACATAGTTCGCGATACTGAAGAATCGATAGTTGCTCAGCAGATCCGGCGCCGGGAACCCCTCCGGATGAATCCGCCCATAAATCGGGCTGTCGGGGCGCAGGCCGGCCAGGGTCAACGCGAGCGTGAATTCGTTGAACGGCGCCATGAACTGACGCGACACGAAATGCATGCCCCAGTTGAACACCGACGGAAGCTGCTCGGTGCGCAACCACGTGTCCGGCCCGCCCGGCGCACGCGCGCAAAGATTCTCCGCCCACGGGCTATGTCCTTCCACGATGAGAAAGCCGTGCTTCGCGTGGCGCTTCCAGCGGGTCAGGAAATCGATGAGATCCGCAGCCGCCACGTAACCGGGCACAAGGCCTTCCGCATCGCTGTACGCCACCTTGAACGCACGCTTGATCTGATCGAGCGCGATCGGCAACCCGGCCTGATCCGATACCGTCAGGATGCCTGCATAGTGCTGGTCGATAACCGCGCGCAGGCGGGCTCGATCGACGGTGCGGAGATGGCGCTCGAGGATCGCTTCGGCGGCGTCCTTGCGCCGGATGCTCAACCGGCGGTTGTGGACCAGGAACATGAAAGTATGCAACAGGTCGCTCAGCCGCGCCGGGCGCACGCTGCCGTCCGGCTGCCTGACGGTCAGGCCGCTTTCGGCCACGGCTTCGTCGTAGCGGTCGGGCTGGGAAATGTCGGCGGCGATCACGCGTACCTGCACACCGGGGATGTCCTTCAGCACAGACAGCGTGGCGGCGGCGCGACCGCGCGCGGATTCGTTGTAGTCCGCGCCGATCACGAGCAGCGGATAGGTCGCGAGGTGTCGGCCGCGCCGCGTCGACGTAATGACGTATTCCGCCAGGCGCTTCACTGCGCTGCCGTCGCCGCAGCCCATGTCGGCGATGCCGGCCGGCTGGCGATCCAGCGGCGTGTCGTCGAACAGCTCGCGCAGGATTTTCGTCGTGATTTCCTGCGACGCCGGCCCCGACCCCGCGCCGCTCGACGCATACACGTTCATCACGCGATCGATGTGGCCGTCGCTATCGATATCGAGCGGATCGGGGTTGCCGAACAGGAGTTCGTCGAGCAGCGCATACGAACGCAGATAGGATGCGGGCAACCCCGCGTATGGAGCGGCAATCGGCCGGTGAATCCGGCCCGACTCGGTGAGGCGCACCTTTTCCCGATCGATTTCCGCCATGCCGAACTTGCACATCAGCGCCCATGCCGCGCGCAGGACGACAGGATCAGCATGCGGCCAGGCGCCGACCGCAACCCCGCCGGGCTGCTCGTCGAACTTGCCGAGGATTCCGGGCGCCGACTGCGAGTACTGGCCATCCGGCTGTCTGTCGAACACCGGCATATCGAGCGCGACCCAGGTCGGGCCGAGCAGCAGGCCGTCCATCGCCGTGCGTAGCTGTCCATTCACCTGGCGCTCCAGATCGGTGGCCGGGGGCGGAAGCTCCGGCCAACCCGCCACGCAGATCCGCGCGAGCTGCGCATACAGCACGCTGTCTTTGGCCGCCACGCGCGTTCGATGACATAGTGCATGCAGATGCTGGAGCACCGACGTGGCATCCGCCAGTTGCTCGAACAGCGGCCGGGCGCGCTCGACGCACGCGACGACATATTCACCGGCCGGGGTGAGCGCATATTCGGCGTCTTCGTCGCCGCGATCGAGGGTCAGCCAGCCTGCCAGGCTCAACAGGTTGAGGGCGCCCCACAGCACCCCCAGGTTACGGGTCGGGTCGGGCTGGCGGGACTTCGCGAACGCGCGCATCGAGCGGGGCGCTCCGGCCCGCAGGCCGCGGAATGCGCCGGCAAACACCAGGCGCGCCAGCGTCGGCACCAGCACGATGCCGCTTGCCCAGTTGCAACTGCGCGTATAGGCCATCACGCGCTGCGCATCGTGTCGGCCGATGCGCAGCGTGGCCGCGTGCGTGTGTTGCTCGAGCCTGACCGGCAGCTCCATGTCGAGCACCTCGACGCCGATCGAGGTACCGGCCGACAGGCCGAGCAATGTGCGCGTTTCGTCGGGATATGCGTCGAGATAGTGTTCGAGCTGCCGGGCCAGCGCGGTGGTGGAGTCACTCAGGTCGAATCGGGCGTGCATGTTGGACGGTCTCACAGGGTCGAAGATTGAGCTGCAATGGGTGAAGGTGCATCCGAATCGGCGTGCGCTACGGCAACCGCCGGCGCGGCGCCGCGAGTCCGCGGCGCGAGATGGGCGGCCAGCGCGCGAATGGACGGGTAGTCCCAGACCGCGGACGGATCGACGGTCACGCCGAACGTCTCGCTGAATACGAGCGTCGTTTCGACGGCGAGGATCGAGTCGAAGCCGATCTCGGCGAACGTCGACTCGCGCGTCAATCGAACCTTGCGGTGCTTGAGGCGCTCACCCAGCCACGCGATGAGCCATTGTTCGACGGCATGAACCTGCTGGCGATCGATCAGGCTCGCCGGCTCGCTCACGATCGGGGCCGCCGCCGAACCGGGGTCTTCGCCGGCTGGCGCGTCGGGCGCGCGGGAGACCGAATGCGCGTCGGCATTGGCGTCCAGCAACGGATCGACGAGTTGGCTTGCGCCCGGGATCGTTTGTTCGATCGAGCCGATCTCGAACCCGGTGCGCGCTGCCCAGTCGTTCAATTCCGCCGACGTGGACAGGGCAGAGCGCAGGCCGACCTGCCGCTGCGCCGCCTCGATCGCGAGTTCGTACTGGCTCTGCGCCCAGCGCAGCGCGCCGTCGTCGATGCGCTGCTGCGCAGCCGCGCGTTCGATCACCGCCAGCAGCAGTCCCCATTGCGCGACCGTGCCGAGCCAGTAATTGACCCAGACGGCGGCGTGCGCGGCGCCGTCGAGTTTTGACGCATTGGCGAGCCCGTCTTGCGACAGCTGTGCGCCCAGCTGGCGCAGCTCCATGGCCAGCGTGCCGGCGCTCAGCGCACTCTCCAGATAGCGCGGCAAATCGTCGCTTCCGTTGAGCAGACGGCTGCCCAGGTGAACCAGCAGCGTTTCGGTCGGCCCCTCGAAGATGCGGGTCAGGCGCGCGTCCCGGAAGATTTGCGGCGCCAGGTTGGTCTCGATATAACCCCGGCCGCCCAGGAACTGCATCATCTCGTCAGCGGATTGCGACAGCAGCTCGGAGCCGAGAATCTTCGAAATCAGCAGGCAGTCTTCAGGCAGCGCGACGCCGAGGTCCAGCTCGGCGGACAAGTGCTCGACCAGCGCGTTGAGCCCATCGATGCGGTGCCGCAGCTCGCCCAGGCGCAGGCGGCTCAGCGGATTGTCCAGCAGGAGCCCGGTCCCGACCTGGCGCCGCGCCCCGTAGCGATGCATCAGCTGCGCACAGCGTTTCATTCCGCCCACGCAGACGGCAGCGATGCCGAGGCGCGCAATGTTCATCGCGTGCTGCGCCACGAACATCCCTTGCCCGATGTCGCCGAGCCGGTACGCGTCGCTGATCCGCGCGCGATCCAGATGCAGCGCATTCTGGATCATGCCGCGCACGCCCATCGTCAGCTCTTCGGCGCCGATCCGCACGCCTGGCGTGCCGGGGCGCACCGCCAATCCGACCATCCCCGTGCCGTCGGCCTGCCTCGCGAACACGTTGATGATCCCCGCCCATGCGGATGAGCCGCTCCAGCTCTTGTTCCCCGTGACCAGCCAGTCGCCGGACTCGATGCGCTGCGCGCGGGTGGCGATCGCGCGCACATGCGAGCCCGCGGCCGGCTCCGTGATCGCGAATGCGGCGAGCATCCGGCCGCTCGCGAGGCTCGGCAGCAATTCCTCGCGCAATGGCGGCTGCGCATGCTGCATGATCGGCAGGATCCCGAGCGTGTTGTTCAAGGCGACAAAGAAAGCAAGGGTCGAATCGATCGCGGCCAACTGCGCAAACACGCGCGACATGTCGCGCTGGCCGAGGCCGAGGCCGCCGTACGAACGGTCGATCGGCATGCCGAGCAGGCCCCGGTTCCCGAAATCGAGCACGACGTGCGGCGGAATGGTGCGACGCTCGTCGATGGTTCGCGAATCGATCCGCGTGCGGGCGTAGTGCCTGAGCCAGTCGTTCAGTTCGTCGACGGTGGCGCTGTCATCGCGCCGACGATCGTTGGCCGCCGGCATGTCGATGCCGGCTGCCGGGCGCGCGGGTTGCCGGCGATCGGCAGCCGGCGTTTGCGTGCCGGCGTCGACGTCCCACTGTGCAAGGATCGTCAGTGCGCCGTCGCGCAGCTGCGTGCGGCACGTGCTGCGGCGCACCTTGCCACTCGACGTTTTCGGCACGCTGCCGGGCGACACCAGCACGATCGCGCTCGGGCCGATGTCGAGGCGGTTCCAGATCGCCTGGCGAATCGCGTCGATGAAGCTGTCGAGATTGCCCTTGCGCTGCGAGCGCTCGACTTCCGCCACGACGATCAGGCGCTCCGCGTCGACCTGGTCGTCCATGAAGGCTGCACAACCGTTCGGCACGAGTTCCGCCACGCCGACGATCAGCGCGTACTCGATGTCTTCCGAGTAGTAGTTGCGGCCGGCCAGGATCACCATGTCCTTGAGCCGGCCGGTGACGTAAAGCTCGTCGCCCAGAATGAAGCCGAGATCGCCGGTGCGCATGAACACCTGATCCCGATGGCCCGCCAGACTGTGCTGGAAGGTCGAATGCGTCTGCTCGTCCAGATGCCAGTAGCCGGCGGCGACGCTCGGGCCGGCCACGCAGATTTCGCCGATGGTCCGATCGGCGCAACGCTCGTTCGTCTCCAGGTCGCGCACGATCACCTGTTGTTCGCCGTCGGTGCGGCCCACGCTGACCAGGACCCGTTCGCCCGGACGATCCAGCAGCTGCGGCGACACGCCCAGGAACTCGCTGCGCGGCACCACGGATTGCCGCTGGAGGGCGGCCTGGTCGACGCACAGCGTCCGGATCGGATGCTGCTTCGTGCGGCCGGCGACGTACAGCGTCCCTTCCGCCAGCCCGTAGCACGGCAGGAAACCGTCGGCGGCGAAGCCCGCGGCGGCGAAGCGCCGCGCAAAATCCGACAAGGTGCTGGCACGCACCGACTCGGCGCCGTTATAGGCGGCCCGCAGGCACGACAGGTCGAGCGTCGCCAGCTGTTCGTCGGAGATTCGCCGGCAGCACATCCGGTATGCGAAATCCGGCGCGCCCGTCAGATCCGCCCGATACTGGCTGATGGCTCGCAGCCACAGGAACGGATGCTGAATGAACCGCTCCGGGGCCATCAGAACACTGCGGAAACCGCCATAGAGCGACGTCAGGATCACGCCGATCAACCCCATGTCGTGATATGGAGGTAGCCAGCTGACGATCGTGCTCCGCTCGTCATAGGCCAGCCATTTGCCGATCATTTCCAGGTTGTGCATCAGGTTGCCGTGCGACACCATCACGCCCTTGGGGCTACCGGTGGTCCCCGACGTGTATTGCAGAAAGGCGATCCGGGATGGCTGCACGCTGGCGGGCGAATGCACGGGATCCAGCGCCTGCGCGCCCCCGACGTCGAGCAGCGTGCTGCCGGATGCATCGGTATCGGCGAGCCAGGTCGTGCAGCGCGCATGGTCCTCGGCCGAACACAGAATCGTGTTCGCGCCTGCGCTCTCGACGATGCCGGCGATCCGCACCATATGCTGCCTGTTGCGCGGCGGGTAGGCGGGAACCGCGATGGCGCCCGCATACAGGCACCCCATGAAGGCACTGACATAGTCGAGCCCCGGCCGGCACAGCAGCAGGACCCGGTCGCCGATGTCGACCGCGTTCTGCCGCAGCAGCGCGGCGACCCGGCGGGCGCGCGTGTCGAGCTCCGCGAAGGTCATCGATTCGGCCTGTTCCTGTTCGGGCGGGCCGCTCAGGAACACGTAGGCGATTTTGTCGCCGAGTGTGGCGGCCCGGTTCTGAAGCAATTCGCTAAGCGTGGTCGGCAAGGTCGCAGTGGTCATGATGTCGTCGGAAGAGGAATGAAAACAGCGAGCAGCGGCCTGACGCCGGCCGGCGCCCATGCGTTGCTGCGGCGGGAATCCGCAGGAGGCTATTCGGCGCGATGGAACAGATCGATCATGTGCATCATGCTTTTGAGATGCAGGAAATGCGGCACCACCCGTTCGCTCCTTGCCGCATAACGCGCAGTCCAGTGGTGGGCCAGTTCGTGCGTGGCGGTGGCGTTGCCGCGAACCGCGCGTGCGTTGGCCTCGCGCGCATCGAGGCACGCACGTGCATGCCGCACGGCCGATCGGGCGAGCTCGCCGGTGAGGATGCCGTGATGCCCCAATGCGAGCCGCGGCGCCTGCAGTTGCTCGATGACGTCCAGCGAGTGCCGATAGGCAAACAGGTCCTGAAAGACCAGCGGCAGCCAGCTGGTGGCGCCGTGAAACTCGCCGAGCGCATCCGACACGAAACCGATGTCCAGCTGCGGGCAGTAGTAGCCGAACTGGCAACGGCTGTGGCCCGGCAGCGCGATCGTGCGAATCTGCATCCCGTCGCCGATGTCGAGCTGCGTGCCCGGATTGACCGGGTAGAACGGCAGGTCGGACAACTCGGTGAAATCGACGCCGGCGGCGGGATCCCACGACTGTGACGCCTGCGCGTCGAGCTGACGGATGGTTCGGCAGGCCGACGGGCTCTGGAACGCGTCGAACGCGTCAGGAGAACCGGATACATGGAGCCACGGCATGCGCGACTTGAGCGTCATCAGCAGGCTGCAATGGTCATAGTGCGAGTGGGTGATCAGCCAATAGCGCAAATGCCGGATGCCGCCGAAGTCCCGCAGCAGGTCGTGAAGCTGCTGCCACACGAGCTCCGTCATGCCGCTCAGGCCGCCCTCGATCAGCGTCGCGGCCTCGTCGTTGACGATCACGTACAGCGGCACGTCAGCCGTGCCGACGAGGGCCAGCCGCTGATCGATCCACCCAGGGGAAGCGTTCAGCATGTCGTTCAGCTCCGGTAAAGCGCACAGGCCCATGTCGCGCCCGCGCCGTAGGTCACGAGGAGGTTGATCTGCCCAGCCGGCATGCGGCCTTGCTCGCGTGCGATGGCGAGCGCGACCGGAAACGCCGCGCTCGCCATGTTGCCCAGCTGATCGACGGAAATCATGCACCGCTCGCGGGGCAGCCCGAGTTGCCCGATGACCGCGTCGAGGATGCGCAGGTTAGGCTGGTGCGGCACGACCAGGCCGATATCCCCAATCGTCAGCCGGTGCTTGTCGAGCATCTGCCGGCACGCGTCGACGATGCGCCGCGTGGCGTCTTCGAACATCGGCCTGCCTTTCATCCGGAAATGGTGCCGGCCGGCCGCGATGTCGTCTTCGTCGATGAAGCGCGGGCGTCGCGCGCCGGGCGCTTCCGTGCTGAGCAGGTCGAACTGGGTGCCGTCGGCGCCGAGCGTCAGGTCGATCAGCCCGTGCGCCGGGTGGTCTGTCGCTTGCAGCAGCAGCGCGGCGGCGCCGTCGCTCAGCAGGATCGACAGATTGCGGCCGGCATTGCTGGAGTCGATCCGCCGCGACAGGGCCTCGGCGCAGATCAGCAGCACGTTGCGATACAGGCCGCTCGCGAGGAAGTGGCGCGCGATCTCGATCCCGTAGAGCCCGCCGCTGCATTGCGCGCGGATATCGAAGCACGGAATCTCCCGCAATCCGAGCCGGGGCTGGATGTAGCACGCTTGCGACGGATCGTGATGATCCGGCGACAGCGTATTGACGATCAGCAGATCGACGTCGCGCGCCGTGACGCCGGCGTCGGCCATCGCCCGTTCCGCGGCGGGGCACGCAAGATCCGCCAGATGCTGATCGGGGGCAAGATAGCGTCGCGCCACGACGCCGGTTCGTTCGCGAATGAACGCGTCGCTGGTGTCGATCATGCCGGCGACTTCGTCGTTGCCGACGATCCGGTCCGGCAGTGCGTGGCCCATCCCGGCGATGACGAGTCTGGCGGTCATGTCCGCACCTCCTGCTCCGTCACGGCGGCGACGGCATCGTCCGCATCGGTCACGACGGTTTCGCCCCAGCGCCACAATTGCGCGCCGAAGCCCCAGCCGGCGCCTGCGCCGGCAATCACGACCAACGATCCCGGCCGGATCACGCCTTCCCGGATCGACTCGGCCAGCGCAAACGGCACGGCGGCCGACACGAGGCACGCACAATCGGCGACGCGAATCACGTATTGGTCGGGCTTGAGCCCGAGCCGCTGCGCCCATGCGCGCACGAGCAGCGCCGACGGCTGATGGAACACCATCGCATCGATGTCGGCGATGCCCGTTCCGCTCCGGTGCAACAGCCGCTCGACGATATCGGGAATGGCCACCGGCATGAAACGCGAAATCGCCTCCTGCGCTTCGGGCTTGAGCGTGAAATACACGCCGAACGGGTTGTCGGCGCCGGTTGCCGCGTCGTCGCCTGCCGCAGCCCGCGCGTTGCGCCACTGCATCGTCACGAGGTCGTAGCGGGTTGCATCGCTGTGATACGCGGCATCCAGCCAATCGGCGCCGTCGGGATCGGCCGGCTCGGCGACGAGCACGGCCGCGGCCGCGCCATCGCCGAAGTTCGTCGACGATTTACTGGTGTAGTCGACCACTGCCGACATGCGCTCCGACGAGCACACCAGGGCCCGCTTCACCCGTCCCTGCTTGATGAGGTTGGTGGCGATCTGCAGTTGCAGCACGAAGCTCGCGCATTCCATCTCGACATCGGCGTCGAGCGCGCGCGTGGCGCCGAGCCTGTCGCGCAGCGCACGCGCCAGCCGCGGCGCGAAACGGCGCCGGCCGTCGGCGAGCGAGACGAACGGCGACGTCATGTTGAACAGCACCAGATCGAGTTCGGCGGCCTCCACGCCGGCACGGGCGAGTGCGTCGCGGGCCGTGCGCTCGGCCAGCGCAAGCTCGGATTCGCCGGCATCGGGATCGATCATGTAGCGCGATTCGATGCCCCAGAATTGCCACCATTCCGACGGAATGGGCTCGACGCCCGCGAAGACGGGATCGTCGTTGGGTACCCGGCGTGCCGGCAGGCGGCAGGCCAGACTTGCGATTCGGACGTTGTGCACCATCAGACCTCCATCGTGCTGCAGGCGATGCGCGGCCTGAACGGATCCAGCGTCATGGCGACCACCGTATGTTCATCGTCACGCAACGACATCGAATTTGCGACGCGGGACGCGAGCCACGCGGGCAACTGGAACGGGTTCGGGATGTCCGTCGAACCGGCGACGACATCGACGTGGAAATCGCGACCCACGCCGGTGGCGATCGATGGCCATCCGCTCAACCACGATTCGCAAAACAGCGCGGCGGGGCGCCGGTCGATGCGGCTCTGCACCGCGTCGACCATCGCGCGCACCGCGGTGGCAGCATTGGCCGGTTCGGCGTCGAATCGACCGGTTGCGTGATCGAACCGGCTCTCGAAGCGGGCCAGTGACAGGATGCCGTTCACGCGCCGGGCGGGAAGCGCGTCGAGCGTCGCGAACGGGGGCGACTCGAGGTCCGCGTAGCGGCCGGCATACACGCGGTCATGGCCGGAAGGCGTCAGGACGATCGCCCCCGCGCCGTCGGCGAAGCCGCTCGTGGTCACCTGTTCGACATCCGCGAGCGCCTCCGCGCGAACGACGAGCGCGCGTCGATAGCCGAGCTGTTTGCAATGGCTTTGCGCGAGATCGAGTGCGAGCGCCCAGTCTGCGTCGAGCAGATCGAACACGGCCGCATGTCGCGCACGCAGGTCGCGCTGCACCGGGTGCGCCAGCCGCGGCCCGGCGATCGTCGGTGCGTCCGCCATCCGGCTGGGAGAAATCGACAGGCTGACGATCAGATCCAGTTCCGACGGCAGGCAACCGGCTTGCAGCAGCGCCTGCCTGGCTGCCTTGATCGCGTAATCGTTGGCGCAGGATTGCGCGGTGGTCGCTGGGTCCGGAATGGCCACCGCGGCTCCGAGAATTTTCATAGGGCATGCTCGTTCTGGACTGCTTGATTTACGGGACGCGTCGCGCCATGACCCGCCTGCCGGAGCACGGCGCGACGCAATTTGCCCGATTCGTTGCGCGGCAGACTGCCGGCGTGATAGGCAATACGATGCGGACATTTGTACGGCGCAATCACGCTCTTGACGTGCTGCTGCAGCTGCGTCGTCAACGCCTCCGAGCCGTCGACGCCCGGCCGCAGCACCACATGCGCGCAGATGAGCGTGCCGCCCCATTCGTCGATCTGTCCGACGACGCCGCATTCGGCGATATCGGGATGGCGCAGCAGCACCTGCTCCACTTCGCCGGGAGACACCGTGTAGCCGGAGCTGATGATCATGTCGTCCGCGCGCGCCTGATAGAACAGATAGCCGTCCTCGTCCAGGTAGGCGCTGTCGCCCGTCAGGTTCCAGCCGTGCTTGACGTAGTCGCGTTGCCGCGCGTCATTCAGGTAGCGGCACCCGGTCGGCCCCTGCACGGCCAGATAGCCGATTTCGTAGGGCGGCAGGCATTGGCCGTGCTCGTCCACGACGGCAAGGCGGTAACCGGGCACCGCCTTGCCGATCGCGCCGTCCTTCGCGCCGGTGTCGCCTGTCGACGCGAAGATATGCAGCATCTCGGTCGACCCGATTCCGTCGATCAGGTGCAGGCCGGTGCGCTCCCGCCATGCGTCGCGCGTCCACGACGGGAGCGCCTCACCCGCCGACACGCATTTGCGCAGGGACGACATGTCATGCCTGTCGAGATGGTCGAGCATGGACCGATAGGCCGCCGGTGCCGTAAACAGGATGCTGACCCGATGCCGGTCGACGGCGGCCAGCAGCCGTTCCGGGTTCGCTTTCGGCAACAGCACGACGCTCGCGCCGACGCTGATCGGAAACAGCAGCAGCGCGCCGAGGCCGAACGTGAACGCGAGCGGCGGCGACCCGCAGAAGACGTCATCGGACGTGGGCCGGAGCACGTGCTGCGGAAAGCAGTGGCAGGCTGCCATCACGTCTCGATGAAAATGGACGGTTGCCTTCGGTTCCCCGGTCGTCCCCGACGTGAACGCGATGAGGCAAGGATCGTCCGCGCGCGTTTCGGCGGCCGCGAATTCCGCTGAATAGCCGCCGAGCCAGCGCGCGTGCGGATGCGTGTCGTCCGTCTCGTAGCGCCGAACTTCGCCGCGCCACCGCATGCTCGCCATCGCCGCGTCGAGCTCGGTCGACAGCCCGGCCTCGCAGATGACGTGCGTGACCCGGGCTCGCCCGATGATGGCCGACAGTTCTTCCGCGCGCAGCTTCGGCATCGTCGCGACGGCCACGCCACCGGCCTTGACCACGCCGAACCACGCGGCGGCAAGCATCGGGTGATTGGCGCCGTGCAACAGCACCCGATTGCCGGCCACCAGGCCCGCATCGCGGACCAGCATGTTGGCGATCCGGTTGCCGGCATCGCGCAATTCGCGATACGACCATGCGATGCCCGACTCGGTCCTGATCGCAACGCGATCGCCCCAGCCCCGTTCTTCGACTGCAGTATCCAGCAGCGCGGCGGCGCAATTGAGAAACGGCGGAAACTGCAGCCCCGGCAACTCAAAGACAAACGTCGGCCAATCCTCGGCAGGGGGCAAGTTCGCGCGGCAAAAGTCGTCCATCGTCAGCGCTCGCAAGAGTGTGAGTTCGAAGTCCGCAATAGCAGTGCGGCGCCGGCCGGGCCATATGATCGGGCCCGTCCCGCACAGCCTGAATCGCGATGCCAAAGAGATGCGGTCGAGGCGGCAGGCACATGTCGCCGAGCGACGCACAGAGAGCCCGGTCAATCACATGATGGCTTGCCGGTTTTTATAGATTCATTCCGTCTCATTTCAATTTCAAAATAAACAATAATCAATCGATTTAATTCATATCAATCGAGATTCTTAATTCTTGGATCGTTGCAATGGGTGCCGAAAAATTCTTGCCGCAAGCTTAACGGAAGTAAGATTGGAAAGTAAACATTCATATTGATGAATGGCTCTAGTTATTGATTGAAATCGATGCCATCAAACATCTTAATTTGATTAAATTAATCGACTCCGGTTAATTATCTCGGGATTTGTTGACTCCGGTCGAGCATGGTTGCCGAAGCAGTGAATAAAGCATCGCGAAGTTCACCGAGGCGAAACGAGCGTCGCTTCACGAAGCGGATTGCCCCGCGCGAAAGGCCTGCGCTCTCGGGAGCAGCGGAGCCTTGGGTCGGTTTGGATGGGGAATCAGGGATCCTGGCGCCGGGGTCCCAGGTTGCGCCGATATAGATTTGCGCAATTGTATTAACGAATGTTTTGTTTCAAATAGGAAACGGAATGCGGAACGCCAAGCTGGGAGAGTTGACAGGTGCGCCGGGGATCGCCGGTACGGTTGGCATGACCGTCATTCGTGCGAGGCTCGAGTGACTGGTGCGAGTCGCGGAATGAATGCCGACGCCGCGTTCGGCATGGTCGGGAATTGAATTGATAAATACAACAAATTCAGATATCGCGAATATTTTTGTCGTCAAAACTATTCTTAAATATCCGCTTGCCAGTTCAATAATTGGAATGATCGCCTCCCGCTACAACGACCGTTCCAGCGCCTCGCCCCCGCGGGACGGGGGGCGAGGCGGCGCGCCGCGTGACGCATCGAATGCGTCATTCGTGCGTCGGAGAAGGCAGCGTCGCGAAGTCCTGATGCAGGCTCGCCGACGCGGCCACGGAGATTTTCGGATCCGGATGTTGCCGGGCCGTCTCGAAATCGCGCGCGGGCCCGACGGTCATCGAAGCCACGGCGTTGATCGCCGAACCGGCCGCGGTGACCGCGGCGTCGCGATACTCTCCGCGCTGAAAATGCTCGACCGCGTCTTTGCCGAACGACTTGCTTTCCTTCATGTGCGCGCCCGTATGCGTCTGCTTGCCTTGCGAGATGCCGTCGAGATTGCCCACCACGCTGTTGTGCGAGCCTTCCGTGATGCCGAGCTGGCCGTGCTGCAGCACCGAGCTGACCCCAAACACGGCCGCCGAATAGTACGTCGCGCCCGGTTTCTCCATATGGCTGGCCGCCTGGTTCGTTACGTCGTTGCGGCGTGTATGCGGCGTCGACAGATTGTTCAGTCCGCTCAGCGTCGCGCCGCCCGTCGGTCGATCGCTCGAACGCCGGGTCGACTGCGAATCGTCGCTCGACGAAGTGGTCGTGGCGTGATTGTCGAGAGGCGCGATGCTGCCACCGGTGATTTTTGTCATGGTCGGTACCTTCGATCAAGAGGAGGAAAGTGCGTCGGGCGCCGTGGCGCTCGACGGCGAAATCGACGGGCCGCTCCGCCGTCGGAACCGCATGACGGTAACTGCCGATCGATGGAGGGATGATGCGCGTCGCGGCGGGCGTGACGGCCGGATACGCGAAGCGAGCGGCGCGAAAGCGAAACGTCGAGTGCGTGGACCGGAATCCGGTCGGCGCGGGTCGATCGCGTCGCGCAGCACGCGCTTCTTCCACGACGTCGACGCATCCTTCGCATGAATGCCGGCGTGGAACCGCCCCGAACGTCAGCTGTCCCGATGGCGCTCGCCGTGCGAAAGCAGTTGCCCCGCCTATCGGCCGGCCAGTTGCTTCACCTGCTGCGCGAGCCCAGCCAGCGAAATCTGCCCGCGCATCTCGCTCACGAAACTCCCCGCCAGCACCGCGACGATCAGCACCGCGATCGCGCCCTTGAGCGGCTGGCTGACCGACATCAGATCGAGCTTCTGCGCCGAGCGCGAGACGAACGCGAGGCCCAGGTCGACGAGCAGCAGCATCGCCATCATCGGTGTCGCGATCCGTGCGACCATGTTCATCAGCATGTCGAGCCGCGCCTGCGCGAACATTTCGAGCAGTGGCGCGGGAACCGGGTTGAACGACCCGAGCGGCCACCACGCATACGATTCGTACAGCGCGCCGAGCAGGAACGTCATGCCGCCCAGCATCCAGAACGACGCGATCGTCAGTTGCCCGAGCAGCGTCGCCATCAGCGACGTCTGCGTGCCCGAGCTCGGGTTCTGCATCTGCACGTTGTTGAAGCCGGCGACATCGTCGACGTAGGTGCCGATCGCCTCGGCGGCCCAGAACACGGTGGAGGCCGCGATGCCGAGCACGAGCCCGATCACGGCTTCCTTCGCGCAAGCGATCACGAGGAACGCGCCGCGGAGCTGCGGGATCAGCGCCTGCTGTCCACATGCGACGAACAGGCACCAGATCGCGGCCGCGCCGCTGCGCAGCGGGCCTTTCAGCACGTTGTCGGCGGTCGCGGGCAGGATCGTCATGATCACGAGAAGCCGCTCGCTCGACAGCGCGAGCAGCACGATGAAGCCGATGAATTCGTCGCCCAGGTGCTGCAGCGGAAAGATGTCGTAGGTCGTCATGCGCATGTCCAGGGCACGTTCCCGCGATGTCGAGAATGCATTCGCGGGGCCGGCCGTCATTGGCGGGAACAGGATTCAGGTCGAGGCCCGCACGGCCGCGAGCCGGCGTGCGAGCACGCCTTCCTCGATCTCCTCGTCCTGTACGTCTTCGGCGGCTGCCTCGGCCGCGCACGCGAGCCGCCGGATCCGCTCGCGCACGACGTCGATCTGCGCGTCGTTGCGCGCGATCCGGCGTGCGGTCGCGGCGAGCTGCTCGATCTTGGCCTGCAGCGCCGCATGCAGGCGAGCGCACTGCGCGCTCGCGAGCGTGTGTTCGTCGAGCAGCACGTCGCGATAGCGGCGACACGCCGCGTAATCGCCGATCGCAAACGCCGCATGGCCGGCCGCCATCGCGTCGACGCGCGCCGCATAGCGATTCGCCGCATCGAGCTTCGCGTGCGCGTGCGCTTCGCCCTGCGCGAACTCGGCCGCCGCCGCGTCGCGTTCGGCGCGCTGCGCGGCCTGCTCGGTACGCAGCTTCGCGCCGCGCTGTTCGCGCCGCGCAAGCAGCGTCTCGAAGGCGCGCTGTTTCGGGTTCCTCATTGGACGAGCGCGTGCAGTGCGGCGAGTGTCGCGTCGGGCGGCGCGTACTCGTCGGTGCGCTGGTTGAGGAACGTGCGGATCCGGTCGATCTTCGCGACCGCTTCGTCGGCTGCCGCGTCGCTGCCCGCCTGATATTCGCCGAGTTGCAGCAGCGTTTCGATCTCGCGGTGCTTCGCGAGCAACTGGCGCAGGCGGCCGGCCGCGCCGACGTGCTCGCGCGTCGCGATCTGCGGCATGATCCGCGACAGGCTGCCGAGCACGTCGATCGCCGGATACTGGTTGCGCGCGGCGATCTCGCGCGACAGGATGATGTGGCCGTCGAGAATCCCGCGCACTTCCTCGGCGATCGGGTCGCTGCCGGAATCGTCTTCGGCGAGCACCGTGTAGAGCGCGGTGATCGAGCCTTGCTCGCCCATCCCGGTGCGCTCGAGCAGGCGCGGCAGCTCGGCGAACACGGAAGGCGGGAAGCCGCGCCGCGCGGGCGGCTCGCCGGCCGCGAGGCCGATCTCGCGCCCGGCGCGCGCGAAGCGCGTCAGCGAATCCATCATCAGCAGCACGCGCTTGCCCTGGTCGCGGAAATACTCGGCGATCGCGGTCGCCGCGTACGCGGCCTTCGCGCGCTCGATCGACGAGCGGTCGGACGTCGCGCACACGACCACCGAGCGTGCCATGCCGTCCTCGCCCATGATCAGCTCGACGAACTCGCGCACTTCGCGGCCGCGCTCGCCGATCAGCGCGATCACGTTGATGTCGCACGACGCGCCGCGCGCGAACATCCCGAGCAGCGTGCTCTTGCCGACGCCGGCCGGCGCGAAGATCCCCATCCGCTGGCCTTCGCCGAGCGTGATCAGGCCGTCGACGATCCGCACGCCGGTCGCGAGCGACGCGTCCACCATCCGCCGCGACATCGGGTTCGGCGGCGGCGCGAGCACGGGGCGCAGCGCGTCGTAGTCGAGCGGGCCGCGCCCGTCGATCGGCTCGCCGAAGCTGTCGATCACGCGGCCGAGGATGCCGTTGCCGACCTTCACCGACAGCGGCCGCCGCAAGCCGATCACGCGCGTGCCGCGATTGATCTCGCCGAGCGTGCCGAACGGCGACAGCAGCGCGACGTTGCGCGTGAAGCCGACGACTTCCGCATGCTGGAGCAGCGCGCCCGACGCGCTGCGCAGCTCGCACAGCTCGCCGAGCGTCGCTTCGAGGCCGACGACGCGCACGAGCGTGCCGATCACCTCGAGCACCTTGCCCGTCATGCTGACGGCAGGCTCGATCGCAAGCCGCGCGGCCATCGCGTCGGCGACGCGGGACAAATCGGTCAGTGCGTTCATGGGCGGCTCGCGTCGTCGAGTGCGCGGCCGAGCGCCGCGCGGATCGCGTTCAGTTGCGTGTCGAGGCTCGCGTCGACGGTGCCGAAGTCGGATTCGCACACGCAGGTGCCGCGCGCGACGCGCGGCTCGACGACGACCTCGACCGGCACGTTGCGACCTTGCCGGCGCCACGCGTCGGCAAGCAGCCCGAACTGCTCGCGCGCGGCGTCGTAATCGGCGTCGCACACGCGCACCGTCAGATAGCTTGCGTCGGCGACGACGCGCTCGACCGTTTCCGCCGCGCGCGCGAACAGACCGCGCGCGTCCTCCGCGCGTACCATCTGCTGGACGGCCGCGGCGACGAGCTCCGCGAGCCGTTCGCGCATTTTGTCGCGCACGCGCCGCTCCTGCTCGAACGAGTCGGCCGCCTGCGCGTGCCAGTCGGCGATCGCCTGCGCGCGGCCCGCGTCGTAGCCGCGCGCATATGCACCGTCGTGCTCGCGCCGCGCGGCTTCGACGAGCGCGCCGGCCTGCGCACGCGCGTCGGCGCCGATCCGTTCGGCTTCGTCGCGGGCCGCGTGCAGCACCGCGTCGCGTTCGGCCGCGAGCGCGTCGAGCGCGGCGTCGAGCGCCTGAACCGTCTCGAACGCGTCGCGCCGCAGCACGCCGTGCGGCGCGTCGAAGCAGAGATCGTCGGTGAGCGGAATCTGCCGGTTTTTCAGCCAAAAAGCCATGACCACTCCGGAAATAGCGACGGCAGGCGCGCAAGCAGCGTCGCGCCGTCCGCGTCCGCCGCCGCGCGTTCGATCCACGGCGGGCGCGCGGTGTCGCGCGGCAACGCGTGGCGCACGATGCGCATCGGCCCCGCCGGCGCCCAGGCCCGTTCGCGTTCGAACAGGCACCAGCCTTCCCACGCGATGTCGTCGCCGGACAGTTGCGCGAGCGGCGCGACCGGCTCGCGGCGATCGAGATCGCGCGCGCGCGGCGCGTCGGGCAACGCCGCGAGCGCGTTGCAGCCGTCGGCGCCAACCCAGCCGGCGAGCCGCTCGCGGCTCGCACGGTCGATCCAGTGGCGCAGCTCGGTGCGCCGGCACAGCAGCGCACGCACGCGCAGCAGCCGCAGCGTGTCGGCGACCGGCAGCGCGGCGAGCCGGTCAGCACGCGCATCGAAACCGTCGAGCGACGGCGACGTCGCCCCAAGCGTGCGCAACAGCAGCAGCGAGCACGCGGCGCGCAGCGCGGGTGCATGCTCGCGCGTCGTCGCGACGAGCGGCGCGAGCGTGCCGTGCCAGCTCGCGTGGACCCAGTCGGCCGCGCGTCGCGCGTTCGCGTCGTAGCCGGCGAGCCACGCGGCCCGCGCCGTGACGCTCGCGATCGGCGCACCGCCGCTCATCGCGCACCGGCCTGTTGAGGCGCGGCCGCGGCCTGCGCGTCGTTGCCGCCGCGCAGTCGCGCGGCCAGCCCGCCCACGCCCGCGCCGCCGTGCTTGCGCGCGCGCCACCACAGCACACCGCCCGCGGCCGCGAGCACGACGCACACGAGGAGGGCGATCAGCAGGCCGACGAGCATCGCACCGCCGGACTTCTGCGCGCTCGGCTGCGCGGCCGACACGAGATCGACCGGATCGGCGGCGACCGACGTGACGCTCACTTCGTCGTACGTCAGCCCTTCGACGCTATGGACGACGAGGTTCTTGATCTGCGGCGTCAGCGTCGCGAGATTCGCGTTCGGCCGGTACTTGATGAACACCGACGCCGACGACGGCTTCGCGACCTGTGCGAGCGGATCGTTGTTCGGCAGCACGATGTGCACGCGCGCGACGACGACCCCGTCGATTTTCGACAGCGTGTCCGACAGCTCCTGCGACACGCCGTAGATGAACCGCACGCGCTCCTCGGTCGGCGTCGACACGAGGCCGTCCTTCTTGAACAGCGCGCCGAGATCGTCGTAGCGCGTCGCGGGCAGCCCGCGCGCGCGCAGCACTTCCATCGCCTTGACAATCTGCTTGTCGTCGACGGCGAGCGTCCACGTCTTGCCGCCGTCGGGCGTCTTCTTCTGCGCGTCGACACCGTTCTGCAGCAGCGCGGCCATCATCTCGTTGCAGTCGCGCTCGGCGAGGCCGCCGTACAGCTCCTGCTGGCAGCCGGCGACGAGCGCCGCGCACGCGAGCAGCGCGGCAAGCCGGGCCGCGCGGCGGCGGCCGCCGGCGGCGATCGGGGAAGGGAGTCGTTCCATGGTCACTGGTTCTTCATCAGGGAGCCGATCGCGTCCTTCGTCGACGTGACGACGCCCATCTTTGCCTGCAGGTCGATCTGCATCGCGGTCGCCTCGGCCGACGCCTGGATCGACGCCGCGAACATCTGGTTCATCGACAGTTCGTCCGCGTGCTGGCTCAGGTAGGCGGAGTTGTCGAGCACCTGCTTGATCGCGGCGTCCGACGTCTCGACGAGCTTCGACACGGCGCTTGCTTCGCGCGAATGCGCGACGGGCGGCGTCGGCGTCGCGTTCGACATCAGCGCCTGGAAACGGCTGGCGACGTCGGCCGGGACGTCGGGCGTCGGCGCGGAGGTCGCGCCGGCTGGCGCCGCCGCCGCGTCGGAGAACGCGACGTCGAGCGCGCGGGTCAGGTCGACCGGGGAAAGCGGGGCATTCATGCGGGCCTCCTCGTCAAAGACGCAGATATTGCTGATGCGCGAACGCGGCCTGCGCATCGAAGCCGCCCGCCGGGTTCGCGGGCGGCGCATCGGGCGTGTCGCCGTTGGCCGCCGCGGCCGATTCGGGAAGCTCCCAGACACCCGTGCGATCCGCGTGTTCCTTCGCGAGCATCACGTCGTGCTGTCGCTCGAGCGCGCGCACGAGCGCGACCGCCTGCGCGGGGCTGCCGGCCGCGAGCACCTCGTCGGCGGCGATCCGCCATTCCGGATCGCGCTTCAGTTGCAGCGCGAACGCGAGCAGCGCCTTGCCGTAGATCGTGTTCGTCGTGCCGTTCGCGATCTCCGCGAACACGCGCACCGCGTCGTCGAAGTTGCCGAGCGCGACGTGCAGCATGCCGTCGAACATGTCGGCGGCGGGCAGTTGCGGCGCGAGCACGCGCAGCGCGTCGATCAGCAGGCCGATGTCGTAGGGATCGGCGGCCGGGCCGTCGAGCGCGCCGCCGAGCGCGAGGCTCGCGGCGTCGATCAGTTCGTTCAGCGCCGCTTGGTTGCATCGCAGATAGGTCGGCCGGGATTCGTCCATGGTGTGCGCTCCGTGTCGCCGCGCGAGCGGCGCATGTCGTTGAGGAAATGGCGTATGGAGCACAAGGTAGCAGCGCGCCGCGCCCGCCCGGCCGCCGATGCGAAGTGCGCGCGCGCGAGGCGAAGCGCCGCACGCGCTTCGCGCCGGACGGCGCCGCTTCGGGTCGGCGCGCGCGGCCGCCGCCGCGTGCCGCTAACGTACGCGCCATGTCCGACTCTCGACAGGAACAGCGGCGATGGCCGAAGAGAAAACCGAAGAACCCTCCGAACGGAAGCTGAAGAAGGTCCGCGAGAAGGGCCAGGTCGCAAAGAGCAAGGACGTCGCGGACGCGGTGACGCTGGCCGCCGCGATCGGCGTGCTGACGGCGGGTGAATCGATGCTCACCGGCGGCCTGTCGCGCACGATCCGCACCGCGCTCGATTTCGTGAATGGCGAACGCACGCCGCAGGCGACGCTGTCCGCGCTGCACGACCTCGCCGCGAGCGCCGCGCTGACGATGCTGCCGTTCGTCGTCGCCGCGATCGTCGCGGGCGTCGTATCGCAGGCGCCGCAGGCGGGTTTCATGATCACGCTCGAGCCCGTGATGCCGAAGTTCGACGCGATCAATCCGATGGCGGGCATCAAGAAGATCTTCTCGATGAAGTCGCTGCTCGAGCTCGTGAAGATGATCGTCAAGGCGGTCGTGCTCGCGTGCGTGATCTGGAAGATGATGATGTCGCTGTTTCCGCTGGTCGTCGCGAGCGTGTACGAGGCGACGCCGCAGTTGTCGCGCGTGCTGTGGACCGTGCTGATGAAGCTGCTCGGCGTCGTCGCGCTCGTCGTCACGGTGTTCGCGGCGGCCGACTACAAGATCGCGCGCGTGATGTTCATGCGCGACAACCGGATGACGAAGGAAGAGGCGAAGCGCGAGAACAAGGAGAGCGAAGGCGATCCGCACACGAAGGGCGAGCGCCGCCGGCTCGCGCGCGAGATCGCGACGAGCGCGCCGGCGCGGCAGAAGGTCGGCCAGGCGAACGTGCTCGTCGTCAACCCGACGCATTACGCGGTCGCGATCCGCTATGCGCCCGACGAGCATCCGCTGCCGCGGGTGATCGAGAAAGCCGTCGACGACGGCGCGCTCGCGCTGCGCCGCCACGCGCACGCGCTCGGCGTGCCGATCGTCGGCAATCCGCCCGTCGCGCGCGCACTGTACCGCGTCGAGCGCGACGCGGCGATTCCCGAAGAACTGTTTGAAACGGTGGCCGCGATCCTGCGCTGGGTCGAGTCGGTCGCGGGCGCGCGCACCGACGCCGCCGTTCCCTCCGAGAGGTCGTCATGACGCTGAAAACCCTCAAACTCCCCGCCGGCGGCGAGGTCGGCATCACGGTGCTGGTCGTCGCGATCGTCTCGCTGATGATCCTGCCGCTGCCGCCCGAGGTGATCGACGTGCTGCTCGGCATCAACATCGCGATCAGCGTCACGCTGCTGATGGTGACGATGTACGTCGGCAGCATCGTGTCGCTGTCGGTGTTTCCGTCGGTCCTGCTGTTCACGACGCTGTACCGGCTGTCGCTGAACATCGCGTCGACGAAGTCGATCCTGCTGCACGCGAACGCGGGCGACATCATCGAGAGCTTCGGCGAGCTCGTCGTCGGCGGCAATCTCGTCGTCGGCCTCGTCGTGTTCCTGATCATCACGACCGTGCAGTTCATCGTGATCGCGAAGGGCTCGGAGCGCGTTGCCGAAGTCGGCGCGCGCTTCACGCTCGACGCGATGCCCGGCAAGCAGATGAGCATCGACGCGGACCTGCGCGCGAACATCCTGACACCCGACGAGGCGCGCCGCAAGCGCGCGACGCTCGCGAAGGAGAGCCAGTTGCACGGCGGGATGGACGGGGCGATGAAGTTCGTCAAGGGCGACGCGATCGCGGGGCTCATCATCACGCTCGTCAACATCGTCGCGGGCATCGCGATCGGCGTGATGTATCACGGGATGACGGCCGGCGAAGCGGCGAACCGCTTCTCGATCCTGTCGGTCGGCGACGCGATGGTGTCGCAGATTCCGTCGCTGCTGATCTCGGTCGCGGCCGGCGTGATGATCACGCGCGTCGCGGACGATCACGACGAAGGCGAAGGCACGTCGCTCGGCTCCGAGATCGCGAAGCAGCTCGGCGGCAGCTATCGCGCGCTGTACTTCGCGGCGGTGCTGCTGATCGGCTTCGCGGCGGTGCCGGGCTTCCCGGCGGCGCTGTTCGTGCTGCTGTCGGCGATTCTCGCGTTTTCCGGCTACCGGCTGCAGAAGGGCGCGCGCCGCACGACCGCGCGCGGCGAGCCGGTGATCGCGCTGCAGCGCGCGGGCGCGAAAAGCAGCACGCCGTCGATCCTGCCGCGCGCGCCGCTCTTCACGTGCGCGATCGGCGTGCGGGTGTCGCCGGATCTCGTCGCGCGGCTCGCGCCCGCCGCGCTCGATCGCGCGTTCGACGAGGAGCGCGCGAAGCTGCAGGAAGAGCAGGGGCTGCCGTTTCCCGGCATCACGCTGTGGACGAGCGACGCGCTGCCCGAAGCGACGTGCGAGATCCTGATGCGCGACGTGCCGCAGACGCGGCTCGAATTGCCGGCCGACCAGACGATGCTGCCCGACGCGGCCTCGGACCCGGCGCTCGCCGGCCGCTGCACCAAGCGCGGCCCGGCGGGCGGGCTCGCCGAGAGCTACTGGATCGACGACAAGGCGGTGCCGGCCGGCGCGCGCGCGTGGCGTGCCGAGCAGGTGATCGCGCACGAGACGATCGTGCTGTTGCGACGCAACGCGCATCTGTTCCTCGGCATCCAGGAAACCCAATGGATACTCGACCAGCTCGGAACCGACTATCCGGGGCTCGTCGCCGAAGTGCAGAAGGCGCTGCCGACGCAGCGGATCGCCGACGTGCTGCGTCGCCTGCTCGAAGAGCACATCCCGATCCGCAACGCGCGCGACATCATGGAGAGCCTCGTCGCGTGGGGGCCGAAGGAGAAGGACATGCTGATGCTCGCCGAATACGTGCGCGGCGACCTGTCGCGCTATCTCGCGTATCGCGCCGCGCGCGGCGCGCGGCAACTGCCGGCCGTGCTGCTTGATCTGCCGGTCGAGCAGCATATCCGGCAATCGATCAAGCAGACGCCCGCGGGCAATTTCCTCGCGCTGCCGCCCGAGCAGGTCCGCTATCTCGTCGACAGCGTCGCGTCGTTCGTCGGAGAGACGCCGCGCGACGACGTCGCGCTCGTCACGTCGATGGACGTGCGCCGCTACACGCGACGGATGATCGAGGCGCGGCTCGGCTGGCTGCCCGTCTACTCGTATCAGGAACTCGGCGACCAGGTCGAATTGAAGCCGGTGGGCCGCGTGACGATGCCGGCGGCGGCCCACGCGTGAGCGCCGCCGATCTGAGGCCCGTGCGAATCATCGCGGGCGAGCCTGCCGCCGGGCCGGACGGCGCGTGCGCGTCGCGCACGGCGCGGCGCGGCTTCGATTATGCGCAACTGATGCGGCGCTCGCGCGTCGCGCCGGCCGGCGAGCGCGCCGCGGCCGACGACGAGCGGCGACATGACGCATCGATGCCCTGGCACGACGGCGCGATGCCGTCGTTCGAACGCGATCCGGCCGCGCTGCCGGACGCGGCCGGGCGCGAAGCGATGGCGCGCGCGTGCGCGGGCTCCGATGCGTTCGTCAATCAGGTGTTCGCGCAGCGCGAGCGGATGGTGCGCGTCGCCGAGGCGCTCGTGGCCGAGATTGCGGCGCTGTGCGGCGACGACGCGTCGGGCCACTGGGAGATCAGCCTGCCGCTCGACGCCGCACTGCTGCCGGACACGGTGCTGCACCTCGTTCTTTCGCGTTTCGACTTGCGGCTTCGGTTCGAGACGCCGGACGCGGCGACGCGGCACTTACTCTGCACGCATGGCGCAACGCTGCACGCGCGACTCGACACGCTGCTCGCCCATCGCGGCGCGCCGCGCACGATCGAGATCGACGTCGACTGAGCGCCCGTACAACCGAATCCGACCGACCGCGACGATGGAACCCGAGACAAGCGAACTGGAACTCGCCGCCGCCGCGCCGCGCGGCATCGACGCCGCGCTGCCGCTGCTCGCGTGCAACGCGTTCGACGCGGCGCTCGCGCGCATCGTCGCCGATGCGCGGCTCGCCGCGTGGCTCGCGCGCTTCCCGGCGTTGTCCGACTGGCGCGCGGCGCCGGGCGAGCGGCCGCGTTTCGCGCGCCCCGGCGTGCTCGACCTGCGACTGAACGGCGCGACCGCGCGCGTCGCGATCGACCTCGCGGCGTTTCCGGCGCTCGACGTCGTCGCCGCGCCGACGCCCGACGCGCCCGGCGACGCGAGCGTGTCGCTGCGCACGGCGCTCGCGTCGACGCTGCTGGCGCCGCTCGTCGCCGCGTTCGCGGCGGCGGGGCTCGACGACGTGACGATCGGCGGGCTGCGCGCCGTGCATCCGGCGGCGCTCGACGCGACGCGTTGCGTGCTGTCGTTCGCGCTCGACGGCGCGCCGATGCGCTGCGCGCTGCTCGACGCGCAGACGCCATGGCTCGACGCGCTCGCGGCCCGGCTGCGACGCGAGCGGACGGGCGATACGGCGAGCCAGCTCGCATGCATTCGCCTGCCCGGCCGCGTGCGGCTCGGCTCGCGCGCGCTGCCGCTGTCGGTGCTGCGCAGCCTGCGGCCGGGCGACGTGCTGCTGGACATGGCGCCGGCCGCACTCGGCACCGCGCGGGCGGGCCCGCTGCACGCGTGGTGGGGCGCGCGTCGCGCGACGCAATGGCATGCAACCGTTCTGATCGAGGGAACCACGATGACGATGACCGAAACACCAGACACCGCCGACGATCTCGACGAGCCGATCGTCGCAGGCGACCTGCCGGCCGCCGCGCCGGACGACGACGCGCCGCTCGCGGCGCCCGAGCCGGCCGCGCTCGGCGACGTCGACCTGCCCGTGCACGTCGAGATCGACACGCTGTCGCTGTCGATCGCCGAGCTGGCCGCGCTGCGGCCGGGCTACGTGCTCGAGCTGCCGCTCGCCGCGCGCGACGTGCCGGTGCGGCTCGTCGCATACGGCCAGGCGATCGGCGGCGGCAGGCTCGTCGCGGTGGGCGCGCATCTCGGCGTGCGGATCGATCGGATGGCGGGCGACGATGGTTCAGTTTAACGACATCACCGGCCTGCTGATCGCCGTGCTCGTGATGAGCATGGTGCCGTTCATCGCGATGGTCGTTACGTCGTACGCGAAGATCGTCGTCGTGCTCGGCCTGCTGCGCAACGCGCTCGGCGTGCAGCAGGTGCCGCCGAACATGGTGCTGAACGGCATCGCGATCCTCGTGTCGCTGTACATCATGGCGCCGATCGGTTTCGCCGCGCAGCAGCAGCTGCAGGGGCAGGCGCTGTCGCCGCAGCCGACGCAGGCGATGCTGCAGGCGTTCGGCGCGGCGAAGGAGCCGTTCCGCCAGTTCCTCGCCGCGCACTCGCGCGAGCGCGAGAAGCGCTTCTTCCTGCGCTCCGCGTCGGTGATCTGGCCGAAGGCCGCGGCCGCGCAACTGCGCGAGGACGACCTGATCGTGCTCGCGCCCGCGTTCACGCTCGCGCAGATGACCGACGCGTTCCGCATCGGCTTCATCCTCTATATCGCGTTCATCATCGTCGATCTCGTGATCGCGAACGTGCTGATGTCGATGGGGATGAACCAGGTGCAGCCGACCAACGTCGCGATCCCGTTCAAGCTGATGCTGTTCGTCGTGATGGACGGCTGGTCGACGCTCGTGCACGGCCTCGTGCTGACCTATTCCTGATGTCCCGATCTCAATTCCAATTCCAATCCCGATTCCGATTCCGAGGAGGCTTGTCCGATGGAAATCGATGACCTGATCCGGCTCACCTCGCAAGGCATGATGCTGTGTCTTTACATCTCGCTGCCCGTCGTGCTGGTCGCGGCCGCATCCGGGCTCGCGATCTCGTTCCTGCAGGCGATCACGTCGCTGCAGGAGCAGAGCATCTCGTACGGCGTGAAACTGGTTGCGGTGACGGTGACCGTCGCGATCGCCGGGCCGTGGGCGGCCGCCGAGATCCTGCATTTCGCGCAGCAGTTGCTGTCGGCGGCGGTGCCGTCATGAGCCGCATTACGCGCGCGATCGCGCAGACCATCCACGCGGCGAAGCCCGATCCGCGACGACGCCGGCCGGTGCGCGCGCGCACCGCCACGACCTACGGCAAATACGGCACGCGCTTCACGTATTCGAACGGCAATCAGGCGGCCGCGCTCGCCGCGCGCAACCAGATGCTCGCGAAGCTGAAGCCGCGTCCGAAGGCGGGCGCCGCGGGATCGCGGCGGCGCCGGCGCGCCGACAGCCAGGGCGAAGCGTTCGATGCGGGAGAGGAATCGACGGTGCCGCACGCGCACGTCGCGCCGCACGACGAGCACGACCGGCATTCGGGCGGGCAGGGCGGCGGCCGGGAGCAGCGCGAGCAGGACGAACGCGACGGCGATTCGGCGAACGTCGCCGCGCTGCCGCGCGTGCGCGCGTCGCGAGCGCGTCCGGCGCCCGTGCCCGCGCAGCGCGCGCTGCGCGACGTCGCGCATACGCTCGCGGACCCGATGGAGCGCGAGCATGCGTTGCGGCATCTTTGGGCCGACATACTGCTCCAGCTCGGCCGGCGCGTCGATACCGATCCCGGCGCGCGCATCACGGCCGCGCTGCTGAATCACAACGCGGACCTGCTCGCCGCCCGCTTGCACACCGGGCCGTGGACGCCGATCGGCTGGAGCGGCGTGAAGCAGTTGCTGCTCGACGCGATGCGAAGCGCGGGCGGTGCGCCGCGCGACGCGTCGGCCGCGCGTAGCGAGCGCGCGAGCACGCATTATATTCTGCTGCCGCTCATCGTGTTCAACGCGGAGCGTCCGTCGACGAACGCGCAACTCGCACGCGCGTATGCAAGCGTCGAGACGTTGCACAAGGGCGTGTTGGCCGCTCAGCGAGCGTGAACGTCGCGGCGCACGCGACGCTTCGCAAATGCGGCGGCGAATTCGCGCGACGGACAAACACCGATGCCGCGTCGAACTATTCTGGCTGCATGGACGAACGATGCGGCGCGATCGAACGGATGCACCGATCGCGACCGATTCGATCGACGCAAATGAAACACACGACGCACGGATAAGGAGCAACCGATGAAGCTGCTGCGGATCCTGACCGGCCTGCATGCCGGTGCGGAAATCGCGCTCGATGCCGGCGAGCACCGGATCGGCGCGGGCGACGACGCGGAGATTCGCATCACCGACTGGCGCGACGGCGATCTGCTGCTGTCGATCGATGCGCAGGGCGCAACCCGCGCACGACGTGCGGCGCCCGTGCCGGCCGAGGCGGCCGCCGATGCGTTCGACGCGGATGGTTCGCCGCTCCTGATGCTCGACTTCGTGCCGGTGCCGTTCGGCGAGACCGCGCTGTGCGTCGGGCCCGCGAACGGCGAGTGGCCGAGCGATCTCGAGCTGCTCGCGACCTTGTGGGCGCCCCCGCCTGGCGCCGATGCGGCGCGGCGGGGCGCGCAACGCAAGCTCGCCGCGTGCGCGGCGGCAGGCGGCGCGCTGGTCGCCGGCCTGCTTGCGATGGGGGCCATGCTGGCGAGCGCCCATCCGGGCGTGCCGCCCCCGGTCGAGCGTACCGATGCGCTCGCGACGCGCATCGGCGCGGAGCTGCGGCGCGCGGGCTATGCGGAGCTGCACACGGCGCCGCGCGGCGCGATGATCGCGGTCACCGGGATGGTCGCGACGCAGGCCGACGACCTCGCCGCGCGCAAGCTGCTGGACCGGCTCGCCGCGCACCGCGTCGAGCGCCGGTACGACGTCGCGCAGGACGATGCGCAGAGCATCGGCGAATCGCTCGGCGTGTCGGGGGCGACGGTCGCGTATGCGGGGCAGGGGCGCTTTCGGGTGTCGGGCATCGTGCAGGACATCGCGCAGCTACGCGCGGCGGTCGAGCGCGTGCGCGCCGACGTCGGGCCGAACGTGCGCGCGATCGACGTCGATGCACGCCAGTCCGGCGACGCACCGGTGCCCGTCGCGTACTCGGGGATGCTCGAGATCGGCGACGTGCGCTACATCGAGACGCCGGACGGCGTGAAGCACGTGTTTGCGGGCGCGTCGGCGGACGGCGCGCCGGACCTCAACTGACGGGAGAAACGGCATGTACGAAGCATTGGAACGGGCAGCGGATGAATGCGGACCGCTCGAGCAGGCGCTCGGGGCGCCTGACGCGGCGGTACGGATCGGCGTGCTCCGCGAGGCGCTCGGCGAGACGGCCGAGCGGGTGAGCGCGGCCACCGCGCAGGCGGCGAGCGACTACGACCGCGACGCGATGCAGAAGGTCTATCGCGGCTTGCTGGCGGCGCAGCGGATTGTCGCGACGTTGCACGAGGCGAACGCGACGGCCGCGTAGCGGCCATGGTTTCGCCGCGCAGCGTGCGGCGGCGGACGGAGCGGCGCGAGCCGTTCCCGACGATGCCGCACGCTGCGCGGCAGAAAAGCGGCGGGCCGCGACATGAAGCGGCGGCGCCGGAACTTTGTCAACGCGTGATCGAATCACGCACTTTCTGGAGAGTAATCATGTCGGCATTGGTAGGCGGTGCACTGGGCGAAATGACGAAGGACACGATGGCAGGCATCGCGTTTTCGAAGGCTGCAACGAAACTGCAGCAGATGCAGGAGATGACGAAGGCGGAGAACGACGTGAAGAAGCAGGCCACGAAGATGGTCAGCGACGCGTCGAAGCCGGCGCAGTAAGCCGGCTGCCATTCGGCATCGTGTTGGGCGGCCGGCGCGCGAGCGCCGGCTGTATTTTTTGGGGGACGCCGGATACCGGGGTGAAACTGTCATGAGTTGGGAACGTTATGCACAGGTCGTCGCGGAGGTATGCGCGGTCGTCGGCTTGCCGGACGTCGATTACGTGCTCGAGACGCGCACGATCGACGTCGAGGGCTTCGACGTGCGCGTCGACTACTTCGACGAGGATCCGGAGTCGATGTACGTGAATTTCCATTACGGCATCGTCAGCGCGGGCCGCACGCTCGCGGTGTACCGGCTGCTGCTCGAGGCGAACCTGCTGATCTACGCGCAGGACCAGGCGCAGCTCGGGATCGACGCGGACACCGGCAGCATCGTGCTGCTGATGCGATTGCCGCTCACGCCGGACGTGACGGGCGGGACGCTCGCCGATCTGTTCGCGCACTATGCGGAGCACGGCCGCTACTGGCGGCAGAACATCATCGAATCGGGCGACGAGATGTTCAGCGGTATCGCGTCCGGCGAATATTTCTGGCTGCGGGTGTAGCGGAGCCCGACGGCGGCACGCGCAACCGGCGGGCCAATCGTAACGGAACGTCACAAATTGCTGCGCGGATCCGGCGCGAACGAGACGATAGCGGCACGCATCCATGCGCTGCGCCCCGCGACGAGCGGCGGCGCGGCGCGCGGATCGAGCCCGAACTTCGTATTCGAACCCGCTTGCCGAGAGGATCCACCATGTTTTCGACACTCTATTTCGCCGCCGCCGCCGCGCTTGCCAATCCGGCGTCGAACGACGCCTACGCAGCGCGCGTGTTCGACGGCCGCTTCGCCGAAGCGGCCACGCTCGTCGCCGCGCGCTGCGAAGCCGACCCGGGCGACCCGGCCAACGACGTGCGCGACGTCAGCGCGTACGCGGACATCCAGCTCGTGCTCGGCCGCTTCGAGGAGGCCGAGGACACGTTCCGCCGCGCGCTGAAGCTGCTGCGCGATTCGCGCGACCAGACGCGCGTGATGACCTGCCGCAACGCGAGCTGGCAGGCGTTCTTCCAGAACCGTTTCGGCGTCGCGCAGGCGGGCTTCCGACGGATCGCCGACGATCGCGCTGCGAGCGTCGGGCAGAAGCTCGAGAGCCTCGTCGGCGCGTGCGTCGTCATGCATCATCTCGGCCGCGCCGAGGACGCGATGGTGGCGCTCGACGGGCTCGACGCAGCCGCTCGCGATGCCGATCCGCGCTGGCGGCAGCTCGCCGGCGCGCTGCGCGCGGACTTGCTGCTGCAATACCGGATCGGTCGCGCCGACGCGCTCGGCGATCACGTCTACTGGTGCTCCGCGTTGGCCGATCTGCCGTTGTCGGCGTTCGCGGAAACGGGCGCGGCGGCGGCCGATGCCGATGCGCTGCCGCTGCTGCGGATGCGCGTCGACTACATGCGCCAGGCATGCGCGCTCGCCGCCGGCGACCACGCGGCCCTCGCGCGGATCGATGCGCATGTGAGCTGGTGCGCGAAGACGGGCCTCGTCGACTACCAGCGCAGCGTGTGCCTTGAAGTCGCGCTCGCGGCACTCGCGGGGCACGCGCCGAATGTCGCCAACGCGATGATCGCGCCGTATCGCGACGCGGCCGGGCGCTGCGGCTCGCACGTGCGCTGGACTCTCGACTATCTGTACTGCGCGGCGAAGGTGTGCGAGCAGCAGGGGCGGATTCGCGAATCGTCGTCGCTGTATGCGCGCTATGCGCTCGCCTCGGTGCGGCACGTGCGCTCGGACGGCGCGGCGCTCGCGCCCTCGCTCGCGATCGCGCGGTGCGGCACGCATGCGGCGGCGCCGAGCGACGACGTCAGCGCGCGGCTGCCCGGCAAGTACCGGCGCGCGTATCGCTATTTGATGGAGCGGCTCGACCAGCGCGACCTGTCGGTGCGGGAGATCGCCGCGCACATCGACGTGACCGAGCGCGCATTGCAGGCGGCGTTCAAGACGTTTCTCGGGTTGTCGCCGAGCCAGCTGATCCGACGGCAGCGGATGGAGCGGATTCGCGGCGAGCTGCTGTCGGAAGGGCCGCGCGCGGCGAGCGTGCTCGAGATCGCGAACCGCTGGGGGATCCAGCATCGGTCGACGCTGGTCAACGGCTATCGGCGGATGTTCGACGAGGCGCCTTCGCAGACCTTCGACCGGTGAGGACGCGGGGGGCGACGCACAGCGCGTCGCCGCCGGTCGGCTGTTGCACACCGGGCGATCGTTCTGGCCGGGCGAAGCCGGCGCGCGGGCTCGCCGCGCCAATGCCTCACCGCGTTGCTTCGATGTCGCGGCGACGCATTACGATCGCGGTGCGAAGCGATACACCCGCGCGCGAACGTCGCCGAAGCGACGCGGCTCGCGCGATCGCGATTCGCATACGCCGCCGCGGCTTCGCGCGCATGGGGCACGCTCGCGCGTCGGCGCCCGACAATCGGCGTGTCCATTCCCTGAACCGGAGCCGCCGATGAACGCCATCCGCCCACCCGAACTGATCGAAACCGAGCGCCTCTATCTGCGCCCGCTCACCGCCGCCGACGCACGTGAAGCCTTCGACGCGCTGTTCGGCGATCCGGCGACGACGCTCGACCTGCCGTGGCCGATGCATCGCAGCGTCGACGAAACGCGCGCGTGCATCGGTCGTCTCGCCGAGGGCTGGCGCAGCGGCGCGTTTTTCAGTTGGGGACTGTTCGAGAAGCGCGACGGCCGTCTGATCGGCACCCTCGAGATGCACGGTCGCCTGCCGCGCGTCGAGATCGGGCTCGTGACGAGCTTCGCGCCGGGGCGCGTGCGGACCCGCGCATGGTCGGAGATGCTGCGCAGGTTTCTCGACTGGCTGATCGCGCAGCCGGGCGTATACCGGATCGAGGCGTTCTGCTCGGTGACGGGCCGCGCCGCGCCGTTCATGCCGAAGCTGGGTTTCGTCAGCGAGGGCGTCGTGCGCAACTACGAGGCGCGTCCGAATCGCGGGATGAGCGCGGGCGACAGCTATCTGTTCGCGATCACCAGGGCGCCGGGGCCGTTGGGCGAGGCCGTCGCGACCCGCGACGCGCAGGCGTCGGCGCGCCAGGCTGCGTGAACCGGCGAGGAGCTTGCACGGGAGCGCCAGGGCGGCGGGGTGGCCGCGACGATCCGCGCCTACGCGCGCGCCGGGCGTCGATTGCCTGCGTCCGATTCGTCGCGACGCGCATCGCGGATTTCGTGCGGTCTCGCTGACTTTCGCCGCCGCGTCCGACCCATGACGGAAGTCGCGACGGAGATGCGGGTTCGCCGGGTCGAACGTCGCGCGTATCCGGGCTCTCGACATTCGGGTTCGCGTGACACGGTGACGACCGATGTGCGGCTCGCCACGATCGCCGCAAACCACAAACCCGCCCGATCTTCACCCCATCCCGCTCGCATGCACATGCCGCGCCCATTGATACCGGTCGAGCCGCAGCAGTTGCGAGATGCGTGCGGCGACGTCGCCGTCGTGCGCGCCGGCGCCCTCCGCGAGCTCATCCACTTTGAGGAACCGGCCGACGAGCACCGTCGACGCCCGATCCCCCGACAGCACCACGGTCTGCGCATAGCGCCGCCAATCGTCGTCTTGCAGCGCGTACAGGCACCAGCTCTGCAGCGCCGTGCACATCGGCGTGCCGCGCTCCTGGTCTTCGAGCGTGCGCAGAATGTGCAGCGCGCCGATCCAGTCGCGCCGGCTGATCCGCAGCCGCACGTCGCACAGGTCGACCGCGGCGTTGCGCGGCTGCAGAACGCGCAGCGCGATCAGCAGTTCGTCGAGGTCCGCGTGTGCGCTCGCGCGCAGCCCGACCGAAAAGGCCGAGAGCAACGCGCGCAATGCGGCTTTGTTGCACGATTTGATCGCCATGTCGGTGCGATGCGTCGAGAAGAGATGATCCGCCTGCGATGATCGCCGTCGTACGCGCGCGAGCGGCCGGCGCGTGCGAAGCGACATCGTGCGCGGCGAAGCGATGCGCGCGTTGCGGCGGCGGCGCACGATGCGCGACCGATCGTTTCGGTCGCCGCGACGTCGCTTCGCGCGGTTCGCGGCGCGCGCGTACGCGCTGCCTAAGCTTGTCGTCGAACCGCGGGCGCATGAGCGCCGTGCGCGTTCTGTTCCCTTTCCTTCAGTCGATTCACATTCATAGCGAGACGATCATGAGCGTTAACGGCATTACATCGACGACTATCCACCCGTCGCAGTTCAACTCCTCGTCGACGTCGTCGAGCAGCCGCGATCAGAAGATCGACAAGCTGCTCCACGAAATCGAAGCGCTGCTGATGCAGGACGATTCGGGAGACGGCGACGATACGGACATCGGTGGCGATTCGAACGGCAACACGCCGACCGGCGACAACACCCCGACGAACCACGTGACGCCGTCGACGGGCGACAAGCCCGGCGAAGACATGCGCGACGTCAAGCTGAACACGAAAGCGGGCGGCGAGGCGCTGCACCTGAAGATGGACACGCAGGGCAACCTGTACAACGGCAGCGGCAATTCGGTCGGCGTCGTCGACAAGGACGGCAACGTGAAGCTGAACTCCGGTGCGACGAAGGAGCTGGAGCGCCTCGAGACGGGCGGCAATCCGCTCATGAACGCGAACGTCGGCAAGCGCGGCGCCGGCGGCAACATGGAGTTCACGCCGGACGAAGTGACGGTGAGCGCGGGCGACGTCGACCAGAAGAACGACTTCTGACCGCGCGGGCGGCGCGGCGGCACTGGACACGCGCTTTCGAATCGGTGCACACTGCGCGCTCGCGCCGCCGCGTCGCGGCCCGTCCAATCATTCGCGGACCGCGACGTCCGCCGGAGTCGAACTTGATCGTGTCGCAACGGGCCGACGCCCGAATCCTCGAGGTGATGCAGGCCCGGCAGGCGTGGGGCACGCTCGCGCTCGACCGCGACGGCGCGATCGTCGCGGCCACCGAGCGCGCGCACGCGCTGTTAGGCCGCACGCTCGTCGCCGGGCTGCCGCTGCACGCGCTGCTCGGCGACGCGGCGAGCGCGGATCCCGCCGCGCTGTTCGACACGCTCGAACAAGGATTCGAATTCGAAACCGACGACGCGATCCTGTGGCTGACGCTGCAGCCGGTTGAGCACGATCCGGCGATCGCGGCGACGGTCACGGTCGCCGACGTCACGCCGCTGCGCCGCGCGCTCGACGAGCGCGTCGCGTCGCTGCGCTTTCTGGCGCACGACCTGCGTTCGCCGCAGAATTCGATACTCGCGCTGACCCAGTTGCACGACGCCGATCCCGACGCGTTCGCCGCGTGCGGCGGCCTCGAACGGATCGCGCAGCTCGCGCGGCACGCGTTGCTGCTCGGCCAGGACTACCTCGTCGCATCGGCGGCGGACGATCTCCGGCAGCGCCACTTCATGCGCTTCGACCTGCGCACGATGCTGCGCGAGCTCGTGCCGAAGCTCGAAGTGGGCGCCGTCTATCGCGGCGTCGCGTTGCAGCTCTGGCTCGACGACGCCGTACCGCTGTGGTTGCACGGCGCGCGCGTATTCGTCGCCCGCGCGCTGCAGAACCTGATCGACAATGCGGTGCAGGCGTCGCGGCAGGGCGCGCGCGTCGAGATCCGGCTGCACGTGCGTGACGCGCACGCGGAAGTAACGATCCGCGATTGGGCCGGCGGCCTGCCGGGCCTCGCCACGGACGGGCGCATGACCGATTTCGCGCCGCTCGCGAAGCGTGGCTCGATGGGCTTCGGCCTCGGGCTGCAGCTCGCCGCGCAGGTCGCCGCCGCGCATGCGGGCACGCTGTACGCCGAATCGAATCGCGGCGTCGGCACGGCGTTCGTGATGCGCCTGCCGATGCCCGCGCCGGCAGGCGCGGCAGCTTCGGCCGTGCCGGACGGCATCGCGCGCTGGCGCGCGAGCGTCACGCCCGATGGCTGAGCGCCGGCATCCTTTCCTTTTCGCTTGACGAACCCCATTTCCGCGATGTCCGAACCGAACATGCAGCGCACCGTGCAGCAGCCCAAGCAGATCGTCGTCGTCGAGGACGATCCGGTGCAGCGCACGCTGCTCGTCACCTGGCTCAAGGCCGAGGGCTACCGCGTCGAGGCGTTCGACGACGGGCTCGACGCGCGCCGTTTCCTCGGCGACAGCTGGGCCGATCTGCTGGTGCTCGACTGGGACCTGCCCGGGATGACGGGCGAGCGGCTGCTCGGGTGGGTGCGTGGCCGCGCGCGCTCGATCGTCCCGGTGATCTTCCAGACCGTGCATTCGGACGAAGAAGACATCGTGAAGATTCTCGACGCCGGCGCGGACGATTTCCTGATCAAGCCGCTCGAGAAGCAGACGCTGCTCGCACGCGTGCGCGCGTTGTTGCGGCGCTTCGCGGCGCTGTCGGTCGACAGCGGGCGCATGCAGCTCGGCGGCTGCGTGTTGTCGCGCGCGACGCTGACCGTGTCCGACGGCAGCGCGTCGCACGCATTCAGCGCGAAGGAGTTCGACATTCTCTGGCATCTGGCCGAGCATCCCGGCACCGTCGTGCAGCGGCAGGATCTGTTGCGGCTCGTGTGGGGCGCGGAAGCGTCCGCGCAGACCCGCACGGTCGACATGTACGTGAGCCGGCTGCGCAGCCGGCTGAAAGCGGCGGGCCTCGGCTGGACCGTGCATGCGGCGTACGCGACAGGCTACCGCCTGAACCTGGGCGCGGACGCAGAGCCGGCGGATCGCGCATCGTGACGTGGCGCGCGGCCGCGTCGGCTGCCGCCATCGCCATCGCGCTCGCGAGCCATGCGCCGGCGCTGCATGCGGTGCCGCTCGCGTGGCCGCTCGCGCGCTTCGACTATCGCGTGGGGCCGGTGAGTGCCGCCGCCGCGTTGAGCGAACTGAGCCGCCGCTCGGGCGTCGCGATCGACGCGGACGCAGGCGCGGCGTGCCGGCTCGACGTGCGCGAGGCGCTGCCGCCGCGGCGTTTTGTCGACTGGGTTGCGCGCACGTGCGGACTTGCGGCGTACTACGACGGCGCGGTGCTGCAGCTCGTCGCGCCCGATGCGTTCGAGCGTGCGGCGGTGCGGCTCAATTACGCGACGCCGGCCGAGCTGCGCGCGACGCTCGCACGGCAGCGGATCGTCGACGAGCGCTGGCGGCCCGGCTATGACGACGCGGCGCGGATCGTGCGGGTCGCCGGCCCGCCGCGCTATGTCGCGCTCGTGCTCGCCGCCGCGCGTGCGCTCGACGAAGCCGCGCAGGCGCGCGTGCGGACCGAGACGCGCGCGTTCAGGCTGCATGCGCGCGCGGCGGCTGACCGCGCCGTGCGCGGCGACGCGGGCGATGCGTCGCTGCCGGGGCTCGCGACGCGGCTGCGCCGCCGGCTCGAGCAGGACGGCGTCGCGCCGCGCGCGGTGCCCGGCGTGCGCGAATTCACGGCGTCGCTGCCGATCGTCGACGCGGATGCACGCTCGAACACCGTGCTGATCCGCGACGTGCCCGCGCGGCTGGCGCGCGATGCACGGCTCGTCGCGCAGCTCGATACGCTGCCCGCGTCGATTCGGATCGATGCGTTCGGCGCGACGCTCGCGCGCGCGCAGATCGACGCGCTCGGGTTGCGGTGGCGCGACGACACGCAGGCGTCCGTATCCTCCGGCGCATCCGCCCCGCGCGTGGCGATCGCGCCCGCGCCGGACGGCTGCGCGCCGATGCGCGAGCGCATCGCCGAGCTTGCCGCGCACGGCGACGCATCGATCGACGCCGACGGCTCGACGCTGACGCTCCCCGACGACAGCGCGGATTTCGGCCGTCTGCGGCAGGTGTTCGTCACGTCGGGCGATGGCGATGCGCGATCGCTCGACGCGCAGCGGAACGGATTCGCGATGCGGGTTACGCCGCGCGAGACCGCGCAGGCGGGCCGTTATGCGCTCGACATGCGGATCGTCGAGCGCTGGGCGGACCGCGACAGCCGCTCGGCCGGCGCATCGTCGTCGCGCGAAACCGTGTCCGGCGCGACGCTCTCGGCAGGGGAATGCGTGGCGCTCGCGCTGCCGCTTGCCGCCGGACATGAGGCGCAGCAGCTCGTGCTGGTGACGCCGCGCGTGACGTCCGCCGATCCCGTGCGCCGGCCGCTGCCGGCATCGCCGACCGCGCAGGCGCGACGCGCGCCGGCCGCGGCAAGCGCAATCGCCAGCTTCCCCGAAACCGCGAAGCGCGCGACGCAAACGCGCGAGACGTTACGCGCGCATCCGCCGGCGACGCCGCCGGACGGCCTCGGCCTCAGCACGCAGACGCGCCTGCTCGGCAATTGATGCAAACTCCACGCATTATTAAACGACGGTCTGGCATGATTTAGACGCGCGATGACAATCGGCTTTTGAAATTAATTCCACCAGTCGATTAACACGGGATTCGGCATGTTTATACGATTTTTTCCGATTTTAGATCGGCATGGAAAAATGCCGGATCGGATGCGTGCCTAACGATTAACAATCGACTGCATCATTTCATTCAGCTCGATCCGATTGTAAGTCGCCCGTAACGCGTCCTTCGTCGAGATCCGGTTGCGGGCCGCGAGCGCGGCGAGGTCGTCGTTCAGGGAACGCGACATGTTGTCCTCGCGGCGCCGCAGGAACTCGTTGACGAGGTGCAGCTTCGTCGGATCCGCGATCAGCTTCGCGACCTGGTTGTTGTTGTTGAACAGCAGTTCGCTCGCGAGCACGAGGCTTTCGCCGTCCGCGCTCGGCACGAGGCTCTGGCAGACGATGCCGATCAGCGATTCGGCGAGCGCGACCGCGTGCCGGTCGCGCTGCTCGACCGGAAAGAACGACAGCAGCTTGTTGAGCGCGCTGACCGCGCTGCCCGTGTGCATCGTCGCGAGCACGAGGTGCCCCGATTCGCCCGCTTGCAGCAGCGTGTCGGCCGTCTGCGCGTCGCGCACCTCGCCGACCATCACGACGTCCGGCTTCTGCCGCAGCGCCTCGCGCAGCCCGTGCGGGAAATTCGGCGTATCGGTCGGCACTTCGCGCTGCGAGATGATTGACTGGCGGCGCTCCAGATAGTATTCGATCGGCTCCTCGATCGTGACGATATGCGTGTTGCGCGTCGCGTTGACGTGCTCGAGCAGCGACGCGATCGTCGTTGTCTTGCCCGAGCCCGTCGGGCCCGTGACGAGGATGATGCCCTTCGTGTTGTCGAGCATCGAGCGCACGTAGACGGGCAGGCCGAGTTCCTCGAGCGGCAGCGGCTTGAGCGGCAGCCGGCGCATCGAGATCACGATCTTGCGGCCGCCGCCCGCGCGGTACACGTGGCAGCGCAGCCGGCAGCGCGTGAGGACGAACGGGCGGTCGAGCGTGCCTTGACGCAGCGCGGCTTCCCAATGCTCGTCGATCGCGTCGAGCAGCGGCCGCATGTCGTCGAGGAGCACCGGTTCGTCGCTCGTCTCGACCCAGCCGCGCGGGGTCTTGATCGTGACGGGACGGTCCTGCTCGATGTGGATGTCGGTGAACATCTGCTTCAGGTCGATCAGGCCGAGCACTTCGCCCGCGAGATCGCGCAGCGGGGCGGCGGCATGCTGGTTCATCTTGGCAGTTCGAATGAATGGATTGGGCGGCGGATTTCGCGCGGTGAAAGAGAAAATTGAATGGTCTATTTAATTTTGCATGCAAACTAGCTTTTGTCAAACTGTTCGGGGTATATTTGCCGCGCAATAATCACTTCAATAATGCGACTGCGTGCGTAGACCTATTATGTAACGCTGCGGTAATCCCATGTTCGGAAAGCCATTTCCGGCCGCGCAGGCGGTCCGGGGCGTCGAACGCGGCATCCGGGATCATCGAGCAGCAAAGCGCGGGGGCCAGCGGCGCACGGCAGCAGTCGAGTAACGAGGACAATCATGATGCACGGCGCTACGGTCGCCGCGGCCGCGTTCATCGCGACCGCGCTTTTTGCAACCGATTGCGCGGCGAGCGGCCCGCCCGCCGGCACCGATCCGGCGATCGGCGGCCCATTTGTCGAGCGCTTCGATCACGCACCGCTGACGGCAACGCGCGTCGACGTCTTGCGCGCGATATCGCCATCGGCGTCAGCCGGGGCCGCGCCGGCCACGGCCGCGCGGCCCGCGTCGCTGCCCGTTGCGGACGCACCCGTCTGGGACGTGCGCGCGTCCGACGGCACGATCCGCGGCGTCTTGTTGCGATGGGCGCGCACGGCGGGCTGGCAGCTCGTCTGGGATGCGCCGGTCGATTTCAGCATCGACGCGCAGGCGACGTTGCGCGGCTCGTTCGAGGATGCGCTGCAAGTGCTCGTCGCGAGTCTCGGCCGCACGGCGACGCCGATCCAGGCGATTCTCTATCAAGGTAATCACGTGTTGCGCGTCGTCGCGCAGGGAGCGGGCTGATGCGCGTCTTTTTCGTCATTTCGTTACTGGCCGCCGCGCTGCTGAGCGGTTGCACCGGGCTGCGCAGCGGCATCGAGCGGGACGTGCGACGCGATTCGGACGAATCCGGCGCGCTCCTCAAGCGCACCGCCGACGGCGACAACAGCGTGCACGCGCTGTCGCCCGTCGTCGTCGACAACGGGCTGTGGGTGTCGGCGGGCGCCGTGAAGCTGCAGAGCCGCGAACAGCTCCCCGCGCTATTCGACGAGCCGGCGTCGTTCGACCGCGCGGTCTCTTCGTTATCCGAATTCGCCGAGCAGATCACGCGGCTCACGCAGGTACCGACGCAGGTCGCCGCGAGCGCGCAGCAGGCGGCCGCGCGTTCGCAGCAAGGCGGCGGCGCGGACGGCGTCGCGCGCGGCGCACCCGCGTTCCTCGACGCGGCGGGCGGGCGCTCGGTGCCGCCGCTGCCGCCCGGCATGCCGGGTGGCGGGTCGTCCGGCGGCGGCAAGGCGGGCAGCGGCGCGGACGGCGGCGGCGCCGGCACGTCGTTCGCGCCGGCGCGCATCCTGTACACGGGCGGCACGCTGCGCGGCCTGCTCGACGCGGCATGCGCGCGCTTCGGGGTCTTCTGGAAATACGAGCAGGGGACGATCCGCTTCTTCTTCACCGATACCCGCACGTTCCAGGTCAACGCGATTCCCGGCGACTCGTCGCTGAACGCGTCGGTGGTGAGCGGCGCGACGAGCGACGGCACGTCGGGCGGCTCGCAGTCCGGCGGCTCGGGCGGCGGCGCGAGCGGCTCGGGCTCCGGCACGACGGGCCTCACCGCGAACAATACGGCGAACACCGCGGTGAATTCGCAGCTGTCCGTGTTCAACGGGCTGCAGAGCGCGATCCAGTCGATGCTGTCGCGCTACGGCAGCTCGGTCGCATCGCCCGCGACCGGCTCGATCTCGGTGACCGACACGCCCGACGTGATCGAGCGCGTCGCCGCGTTCATGACGCAGCAGAACCGCTCGCTGTCGCGGCAGGTGATGCTCAACGTGACGGTGCTCAGCGTGTCGCTGAAGGCGGGCGACGCATACGGGATCGACTGGAGCCTCGTCTACAAGACGGTGTCGGCGCAATTCGGGATCTCCAACCCGTTCACGCCGGCCGCGGTGACGCCCGGCGACCTGTCCGCGACGGTGCTCAGCCCGACGAGCCGCTTCAACGGCACCAAGCTGCTGATTCGCGCGTTGTCGCAGCAGGGGACGGTGCGGCGCAAGACGTCGGCGTCGGTCACGACGCTCAACAACCAGCCGGTGCCCGTGCAGGTCGCGACGCAGACGGGCTATCTCGCGTCGGTGTCGACGACGAACACCGCGAACGTCGGCTCGTCGACCGCGCTCACGCCGGGCACCGTAACGACGGGCTTCAACATGACGCTGTTGCCGCACGTGCTCGACGATGGCACCGTGATGCTGCAGTTCTCGACGAACATCTCGTCGCTGCTCCAGCTGAAGGAAGTGTCGAGCAGCACGGGCAGCGGCGCGACGCGGATCCAGACGCCCGACGTCGACATGCGCAACTTCCTGCAGCGGGTCGCGATGAAGTCGGGCGAGACGCTCGTCATCAGCGGCTACGAAGGCACGAACGATTCGCTCGACGAGCGCGGCATCGGCACGCCGAAGATGATCGCGCTCGGCGGCGGCTACGAGGCGCAACGCTCGCGCGAGGTGATCGTGATCCTGATCACGCCCGTCACGCAGCGCGGCGGCGCCTGACGGAGCCGGCAATGAGCGCGCAGGTGATTCAAATCGGCCGCCAGCGCTTCGTCGGCGGCTTGTTCTGGCAGTCGCTGTCGAGGCGCAACGAGCTGCGCGCCGAAGCAGTCGAGCTCGCGAAGAAGCTGAAGTTCGACCTGATGGTGCTGCGGATCGATCGCGGCGGCGCGGCGGCGGGCTATGCGAACACGCGCGACGGCTTCGCGCCCGGGCATCTGTCGCTCGGCGCGATGGTGTCGCGCGCGATCGCGCTCGAAGGCGCGTTCTACAACGGACGCCGGCAGCCCGCGCCGAACTGGCTCGGCGCGTTCGCGCTGCCCGACGGACGCTGGGCGTACTTCGCGGTGCGCGACCACGCGTTCATGCCGAACGGCGACTGGGTCGGCACTCGCGAAGAAGCGTTGGAACGGCTGCATACCGATTACGCTTGGGGCGGCTGGAACGTCGTGATCGGCGAGCTGGAGCTCGAGAAGCAGGGCTTCCAGAATTTCCAGCCGAAGCGGCTCGACGATCTGCTGCCGCGCCGTGGCGGCCGGCCGCGTACCGAGCGCTGGTGGGCGTTGCGGCCCATCGAGCGGCGCTTGTCGCCGCGCGCCGCGCTGGTCGCCGCGGCGGTCGTGTGCGTCGCGGGCGGCGGCGCGTTCGCCTATTGGCATCACCGCGCGAAGGTCGAGGACGAGCAACGCGAGGCGGCGCTCGAACGCGTGCGCGCGGAGCTCGCCGCGCGGCAGGCGAAGAGCGGCCCCATCGTTCCGCCGTGGGCGGCGCTGCCCGACGCGGTCGGGTTCGCGCGCGCGTGCGCGACGCGCTTCGGCCGGCTCGCGCCGGGCGGCTGGCGGCTCGATCGCTACGAATGCACGCCGGACGCGGCGCATTACACGTGGGCGCGCAATGGCTCGAACGTGCGCTACCTGCTCGCCGCGGAGCCCGACGCGATCGTCGACACCGACGGCGAACGCGCGACGCTCGAGGTGCCGCTCGCCGCACCGACGGCGGGCGATACGCCGCTCGTCGACGATTCGGTTGTCAGGACGCAACTTCTGTCGCGTCTCCAATGGCTCGATGCCGTGGCTAAACTGGACCCGCTGCTTCCCGATCAGGCGGCGCGCGCCCCGCTCGCGAATCTCGCGCAGCAGGCGGCCGCCGCGGTCGGGTGGCGCGCGTACCGGCTGAACGCGAGCCTCGGCGGCGTCGCGCCGCCCGAGTTCGTGCGCGCGATCGACGTGCCGGGGCTGCGCGTGCAGCGCCTTGCTTACCAGAACAATCAGTGGACTCTCGAAGGAGTGCTCTATGCGAAATAGTCGCGTCCGATGGATGTGCGCACTTGGCCTGGCGGTGCTCGCCGGCGCCGTGCGTGCGGCGGGGCCCGTGTCGTCCGACGAGGACGGCGCGACCGCCGCGCGGCTCACGCAGTTGCAAAGCGAGACGGTGCTGCTGCAGGCGCAGTTGAAGAAGCTCGAGACCGAGCAACAGGTCGCCGAGCGGTCCGCGCAGCTCGCGCGCGTGCGCGGCGGCGCGCCGGCCGGGCAGTTCGCGGTGACGGCGATCGAAGGCGTCGGCAAGCGCGCGTTCGCGACGCTGCGGATGAACGGCGGCGCCGAATTCGAAGTGCAGCGCGGCGACGCGCTGCCGGACGGTGGACGCGTCGTCGCGATCGAGCCGCGTGCGGTCGTCGTGTCGAATCGTGGGCGCACCACGAGGCTGTCGACGGCGTCGCCGTCGTACGCGGGCAATCCGCCGCTGCCGGCCGACCCGGCCGCGCCGCCGCCGATGCTGCCCGCACTGCCGGCGAGCGGATCATGAGCCACGCCGCGCAACCACCCGACGCGACGCCCGTGCGCGCGCCGCTGCCCGCCAGCGGCGATGCCGCGCCGCCGCGCGGCCCGCGCGCCGTCAGCGAAGCGGGCGACTTCGCTGCGAGCGTCGAGGAACGCAAGTTCGTCTGCCTGTTCGACGACGGGCGTCTCCTGATTGCAGACGGCCACGAGATGAATCCGTTCGTGCTGTCGTATCGCGCGCGGCTTGACCGGATGGGCCGGCCGTACCGGCCGACACCCGCGACGCTGATGCAGGTGCGCGAGGCGTACCGGCAGAACGCCGCGGGCGGCGGCGAGCGGCTCGATCACACGGTGATGCAGGTGCTCGCGAAGGAGCTGATCGGCCGCGCGTGCCGCGAGCGCGCATCGGACATCCATATCCGCGTGCGCCGCTTCAGCACCGAGGTCTACTTCCGGATCCACAACGAGCTCATGCGCGTGAACGAGCACACGCGCGAGCACGGCGAGCGGCTGCTCGCGACGCTGTACGGCGCGATGACGACCGTGTCGGACAACAGCTACCGGCCGAGCGAACGTCAGGACGCGAGCATTGGCGACCGCGACAAGCTGCCGGACGATCTGTACGGCGTGCGGATCGCGACGACGCCGACCAACGAAGGCAGCCTGATGGTGCTGCGGCTCCTGTACAACGATGCGGGCGACGCGACCGATCTCGCGGCGCTCGGCTTCGCGCCCGAGCACGTCGCGGCGTTCCGTGCGCTACGCGCACAGCCGCACGGGATGAACATCATCAGCGGCCCGACGGGTTCCGGCAAATCGACGACGCTGCAGCGGATGCTCGCCGCGCAGATCGACGAGTCGCGCGGCAGCCTGCACGTGATCACGGTCGAGGACCCGATCGAATATCCGATCGACGGCGCGGTGCAGACGCCCGTCGCGAACGCGCCGACCGAGGACGCGCGCGCGCTCGCGTTCGCGGCGGCGATCACGAACGCGATGCGGCTCGATCCGGACACGATCATGATCGGCGAGGTCCGCGACCGCGCGTCCGGGCAGACGGCGCTGCGCGCGTCGATGACGGGCCACCAGGTGTGGACGACGGTGCACGCGAACAGCGCGCTCGCGATCGCCGACCGCCTGATCGATCTCGGCCTGCACGCGCGGATGGTCACCGATCACACGGTGATCTCGGGGCTCATCAGCCAGCGTCTCGTGAAGCTGCTGTGTCCGCATTGCAAGCTGCGGCTCGTCGATCATCCGGACCGGATCGAGCCGGGCCTGTTCGCGCGGCTGCGGCTCGCGCTCGACAGCCGGATGCACGACGTGTGCATCGCAGGCGACGGCTGCGAGCACTGCCGCACGGTCGGCACGATCGGCCGCACCGTCGTCGCCGAAGTGATCCTGCCCGATGCGCGGCTGTTCGAATTCCTGCGCGACGGCGACAAGGTCGGCGCGCTCGAGTACTGGACCGGCACGCGCGGCGGGATGACGCTTGGCGAGCACGCGCTGCGCAAGGTCGCGGCGGGGCTCGTCGATCCGCGCGGCGTCGAGCGCGTCGTCGGCACGCTCGCGCCGGTTGCGGGCGAAGCGCGACAGCAACTGTCGCTCGTCGGATTCAGCTATGGCACTTGAGCTGAATCGGCGCTGGGCCAAGTTCTGCCTGAATGCCGACGAGCGGCTGCGCGTCTATCGGAAGATCGCGAAGATGCTCGGCAACGGGCTGCCGCTCCTCAAGGTGCTGGAGGAACTCGAATGGCGCGCGTCGCGCGAAGGGCGCAAGCCGCGCGAGCCGCTCGCGATCGTGCTGACCGACTGGCGGCTCGCCGTGCAGAACGGCCGGATGCTGTCGGAGGCGATGGAGGCATGGGTGCCCGCGACGGAGCAGATGATCGTCGCGGCGGGCGAGCAGGCGGGGCGCATCGAGGACGCGCTCGTGTCGGTTGCCGACATCGTGCAGTCGAGCCGCAAGATCCGCCGCGCGGTCACGGGCGGCGTCGCGTATCCGGTCGGGCTCGTCGTGATGGTGATCGGCTATCTGTACCTGTTCGGCACGCACGTGATCCCGAAGTTCGCGCTGATCGCCGATCCGACGCACTGGCGCGGCGCCGCGCGCTCGCTGTACCTGATGTCGCTGTTCGTGCAGGGCTGGATGCTCGTCGTCGTCGCGGCGCTCGTCGCGGTGCTCGCCGCGCTCGCGTGGTCGCTGCCGCGCTGGCGCGGGCCGCTGCGCATCTACGCGGATCGCGTGCCGCCTTATTCGATCTACCGGCTCGTCACGGGCAGCGGCTTCCTGATCGCGTTCTCGGCGCTGCAGGCGTCGGGCGTCACGGTCGAGAGGGCGCTGCTCAAGATCGGCGCGGTCGCGGAGCCGTGGCTGCGCGAGCGGATCGACGACACGCTGGTCGGCGTGAAGTCGGGCCTCAACGCCGGCGAGGCGCTGCTCAACGCCGGTTATCAGTTTCCGTCGCGCGAGATCGTCGAGGATTTGTGCATCTACGCCGAATACGGCGGCTTCGACGCGGCACTCAAGATGCTCGCCGACGAATGGCTCGAAGAGGGCGTCGCGCGGATTACCGCGCAGATGCGCGTGCTGAACGGCGTCGCGATCGTCGCGCTCGCGATGGTGATCGGCTGGCTCGTGACGGGCTTTTTCGGCATTCAGCAGGAAATCGCCGCGATGACGCGCGCGATGCATTGACGTCGCGCATTTTCAATTCAGGAGAACACACTATGAAACCACTCGCCAACCCTCCCGCCTATCGACATACACCGGCGTTCTGCCGGAGGCACCGCAAGGAGCGCGGTGCGTCGCTGCTCGAGAGCATCGCGTATCTGGGCGTCGCGGCGATCGTGATCGTCGGCGCGATCGCGCTGCTCGGGTCGGCGTTCTCGAGCGCGAATACGAATCGGCTGACTGAGGATCTGAATGCGATTCAGACGGGCACAAAAAAGCTTTACATGGGGCAGGTGAACAACTACGGCTCGGATTCGATGAACGCGAATTTGAGTGCGGCGAAGGTGTTTCCGGGGACGCTGACACCGGACGGCAACGGCGGTGTTTCGAATACGTGGGGAGGGACTGTGACCGTGACCGGTGCGAACCAGACTTTCACAGTCACTTACACGCAGGTGCCGAGGGAAGTCTGCGTCAACACGTTGACGGCCGGCGGAAACTGGAAATCGGCGAAGATTGGCAAAAAATCCGTCGATTATCCGGTCTCGCCGAACGACGCGACGGGCGCTTGCACCGATAACGCCACCATTATCTGGACGTCGAACTGACGCCACCAGACTCATTCGCCATCACCCACTTCACTTATGTACGCCCTCGCCGCCGCACTGGCCTTCGCGTCGATCGCCGCTGTCTATGCGACGCTGCAAGACCCGTCCGCCATTCCCGCGCTGCAACCGGCGCGCACCGCGCAGGCGCTCGCCGAAAACCTCGCCATCTACCGGCAGGCGACGCTCGACTACGCGCGCGTGCATCCCGGCACGCGCGGCGCGGTGCCGAATACGCGGCTGCCGTTTCCGACATGGTATCCGGGCGCGAACCCGCTATGGCGCAACTACGTCATGGACGGCACCGTTGTCGCGTATGCGTCGGCGGCGCCGTCCGTCAATATCACCGGCGAAATCACGACGCTCGCCGACGGTTCGCTGTTCGCGGGCGTCGCGTATCGCAATGCGGTCGTGCGCCCCGGCAACGCGAATCCGAACGCGCCGGTGAGCGGCGTGCCGCTGCCAGCCGGGTTGAAAATTGCGAACGGCATGCCGGTCTGGATGGGGCAAGCGTACTGATGCATTTCAAGTCTTCCCGTCGCCGCGCGCGCGGCATCGCGCTGATCGAGGTGCTCGGCGCGCTGGCGATCGCCGCAGTGATGCTCGCCGGCATCGCGATGATGATGGATTCGTCGCTGGACGACGTGCGTGCGGAGCAGGCCGCGCAATACCAGGCGCAGGTGACGGCCGCCGCCACGCGGGCGTTGAAGCGCGATTACGATACCTGGCTGCAGCGCGCGAACCAGCAGACGCCCATCGTGATGAAGCTTGCCGATCTGCAGGCGACGAATGATCTGCCTGCAGCACTTCGGCCAACGAATGCATACGGCCAGAACACGTGCGTACTCGTCAAGCGGAGCGCGCTCGGCACCGGGCTCGACGCGCTGGTCGTGACGACCGGCGGCGAGACGATCGGCGACAAGGAACTCGGGCTCGTCGCCGCGAGTGCGGGGCCGGGCGGCGGTTCGATCAGCAGGGCGTTTCCGAATGAAGTGCGCGGCGCATTCGACGCGTGGCGGATGCCGCTCGGCACGTTTCTCGGCGGCAGCTCGCCAACCTGCGGTCCGAACGGCGCCACGCCGCCGAATGTGGGACACCTCGCGAACGAGATCTTCTTCAACGGCCCGGGCCAGCAGATCAACAGCGATTACCTGTACCGCGTTGGCGTCGGCGGCCATCCGGAGGCGAACGCGATGCAGGTGCCGATCTGGCTCACGCACACGTTCACGGACGGCAACCCCGACGCGGCGAACTGCGGAACGGCCGGCAACTTCACGAACGGCAAGCTTGGCGCGGACGCACTCGGCAATCTGCTGAGCTGCAAGAGTGGCGTGTGGCGCGGCGCGGGCGGCCACTGGAAGGATCCTGTCAAAAGGGCCAACGATCTGCCCACCGATGCATCGAACGAAGTCGGCGACGTGCGCCTCACGCTCGACACATTCCGCGCCTATGCGTGGACGGGCGCCGCCTGGCAGGCGCTCGCGGTCGATCAGAACGACAACCTGATCGTGCCCGGCGTCGTTTCCGCGAACCAGTACGAGATCACCGGGCGTGTCGTCGTCAACACGCCGTGCGCGTCCGACAAAAATCGTCCAACTGCCGGCCTCATATCGATGGGCCAGGACGGACAAGTGCTGTCATGCCAGGACGGCAAGTGGCTGCCGCAGTCAGGGATCAAGATCGGCGGCACCGACACGGCATGCGCGATCCTGATGGAGACGCCTGGCGCGAGTGATTTTTCATGCGGGTTCACCTACCGTGGCGGGTATCCGAATCCGCCGCTCATCACCTACGAACGGGACGGCACGTACACGTACACGATCGACCGGCCGGTGAAGCTCGACAACAATGGGCTGATTGCGGTGAGCGCATACATGCACATGAGCTATGCGACCTGCGACCTGAAGGGGCGGGAAGGGCAGATGCGCCTGGTCGTCGAAGTCATCGACCGTCAGGGCGACAAGGTGATCGCGCACAACGAGGCGCAGTCGCCGAAATTGCGCGAAGACGCCGCGACGATCAACGTCACGCTGAACGTGGCCGCCGAGCCGCGCAGCGGATACACGGTCAGGCTTTCGAGCAAATGGGCGACGTACGACAGCTACGCGAAGACGCCGTGGACGTCCTCCTATTGCGGCGGCGGCCAGACCTTCCTTCAGACGCCGCTCGCAACCGGCTGGACCATCAATTCGTTCTATTGAACGGACCTTCGCCGCGCGCGGCCGCTGCCGCGCCCGGATGCGGTTAACTGCACGGGTCTCCCATTCGCGGCGCGCGCCTGTCCGACCGACGGCCGCGCGTCCTCACCGGACGGACCCATGAAGGCCAAGATTTCCATTTTGCTGTCCCTGATGTGCTCGCTTGCGAGCCTTTCCGTCGATGCCGCGCCGATCCGCTGGCGCAGCACCGAAATCCAGTACGCGGCGGAAGGCAAGGACGTGAAGGACGTCCTGCGCGACCTCTCCGCGAGCCAGAACATCGCGGCGAACGTCGCGTCCGGCGTGAGCGGCGCCGTCAGCGGCAAGATGAAGATGCCGCCGCAGCGCTTCCTCGACACGCTCTCCGCGTCGTTCGGCTTCGTCTGGTACTACGACGGCACCGTGCTGTACGTGACGCCCGCGAGCGACATGAAGAGCACGCTCGTCAAGCTCGATCACGCGAACATGGGCGACCTGCGGGACCTGCTCGAGCAGATGAAGGTCGCCGATCCGCGCTATCCGGTCACCTACAACGCGCAGCAGCGCACCGCGCTCGTCGCGGGGCCGCCGCGCTACGTTGAGCTCGTGACGAGCGTCGCCGCGCGGCTCGACGAGAATTCCGCGCGCACGGGCGGCACGACGATCCGCGTGTTCTCGCTGAAGCACGCGTGGGCCGCCGACCGCGACGTCAACGTCGACGGCACGACGGTGACGATGCCGGGCGTCGCGTCGCTGCTGAACCGGATGTATCACCCGGGCGACGGCAAGCGCGCGTCGCAGACGACGGTCGGCAAGCCGATCAGCCGCGCCGCACCGATGACGGATCTCGGCGGCGGGCGCGGCGGCGTGCCTCAATTGCCGCCGCTGCCGCCGTACATGCAGGGCGCGCAGTCGGGCGATGGCGCGGGCATGCCGGCCGGCGGCCTCGGCGGTCAGGGCGGTCAGGGCGGCGATCCGCGTCCGAGCGGCATGGTTGCCGCCGCGATCGCCAATCCGGGCGCGGCGCGCGTGTCGGGCGCCGGCTGGCCCGACGCGAGCGGCGGTGCGAACGGCGTACCGGTGGGCGCGAGCGATTCGACCGACCTGCCGGTGATCCAGGCCGATCCGCGCACGAACTCGATTCTCGTGCGCGACGTGCCGGAACACATGGCGCAGTATCCGGACCTGATCGCGCTCCTCGACGTGAAGCCGCGCTTGATCGAGATCGAGGCGCGCATCATCCAGATCGACGAAGGCGCGCTCAAGCAGCTCGGCGTCGACTGGCGCGCGCACAACAGCCATCTCGACCTGCAGACGGGCACGGGGCTCACGTCGCAGAACTCGTATGCGAACGGTTCGCTGAATCCGACATTCGGTTCGATCACGCTGCCTGGCAACGATTCGGTTGGCCTGCCGGCGAGCCCGCTCGGTTTGTCGCTGACGGCCGTGCTCGGCGACGCGGGCCGCTATCTGCTGGCGCGGATCAACGCGCTCGAATCGTCGAACCAGGCGCGCACCGACGCGAGCCCGAAAGTCACGACGCTCGACAACGTCGAAGCGGTGATGGACAACAAGAAGCAGTTCTTCGTGCGCGTCGCGGGCTACACGTCGGCCGACCTGTACAGCATCTCGACGGGCGTGTCGCTGCGCGTGCTGCCGATGGTCGTCGAGGAGGGCGGGCGCACGCAGATCAAGCTCGACGTGCGGATCGTCGACGGGGAGCTGTCGCAGCAAACGGTCGACAACATTCCGGTGATCGTATCGAACGAGATCAACACGCAGGCGTTCATCGAGCAGGGGCAGGCGTTGCTGATCGCCGGCTACAAGGTGGATGCGCGCTCGAGCACGCAATCGGGCATACCGGTGCTGTCGAAGCTGCCGCTCGTCGGCGCGCTGTTCCGCTCGACCGACAGGCAGGACGGCCATAGTGAGCGGCTCTTTCTCGTGACGCCGCGTGTGATCGAGCCTTGAACGGGCGGCAGCCGGCTGCTTCGTGGCGGCCGGCGAGCGTGCGCGTGGGCGGGGTGCCGGCGCGCAATGCGTTCACCGGTCGATCTGCCGGACCGTCAGGCCCAGTCGTTCGGCCGCGCGGCCAGGCCTCAGGCCCAAATCCACTACAGCCTGGGTTACCTTCAGACGGTCGAGTTCTCGCATGTTCAATGTCACCAGTGCTGTTCGGTGCATCGCCGGCTCCATGATCTGACGGGGAGCCGGCAAGCTTACCGAGGTCCAAACGCGACATTTCAACTTTGCTGCCACAAACAAAACAATCGTATCTTGGTACTTGAGGGACCGTGTTGCGTCGCTTGGTTCTACGCTTCTCTTAGATTTCTAGGCGTAGTACAGGTTGGTTGCTCACAGATTATCGGATTTATTCTCAAGCGGCGCTGGAAGCGAATCGGATTCGCGGACGACGGAGAATGGCATCTCCCCGCGTTCAATGTCGCCTCGCGGGTGTGAGCGGCTCGCGAGGGGTATCAGGTATATTCAGCGGGTTCTTATCCTCACGGTATCCGTTCAATGGAATCAAGACGCAAGACAGTGTGCGTCGTCGCGCCCGCAGGTGTGCCCGATCCGCAAGGAATCGAGCGCGGCATCGCGCTCGTCGAAAGCTGGGGCTTCAAGGTCACGACGAGCGCACATCTCGGCAGCCGGTACCGCTATTTCGCCGGTACCGCCGAGGAGCGCGCGGACGATCTGCGGCGCGCCTTGATGGATCCGTCAATCGATATCGTCTGGCTCGCGCGAGGGGGATTCGGTTGCGCGCATCTGCTCGAGCACCTGCCCGACGAGATCGCGACGCCGAAGACGATCGTCGGTTTTTCCGACGCGACGTCGCTATTCTGCGCGCTTGCAGACCGGCCCGGCGTGCGCTTGTTGCATGGTCCGACATTCCACAGCCTGGCGACCAAGGTCGACGACGCGACGCGTGCCGACATGCGCGCCATGCTGACCGGTGGCAAACGCACCCCGCTGAGCCTGCGGCATTTGTCCGGCGCCCCTGGTGCGGTGCGGGGACGTCTGTGCGGCGGCAACGTGACGGTGCTCGCGAGCGTCGCGGGTACACGCTGGTCGCTTCGCTCACGCGACGCGATCGTACTGCTGGAGGACGTGACGGAATTCGGCTACCGGCTCGACCGCAGCCTGACGCAACTGCGTCTGAGCGGCGCGTTCGACGGGGCCCGCGCGTTCGTGCTCGGGCAATTCACGCGCTGCCCGATCCCGGACGGCGCGGATTTCACGCTCGAGCAGATGCTTGTCGACGTGCTGGGCGGCTTCGGCCTGCCGATCTACTCGGGTCTGCCGATCGGACATGAACACCGCAACATCACTTGGCAATACGGCAACCAGGCTGCCATCGAGAACAGCGCGATCCGGTTCGTCGCGTAGCGTGTCAAAGCCATTTCAAGATGTCGTAGCGCCAGCTAAATGGAAATGTCGTGTTTTCAGGGGTTCAGGATTTGTTTCTCATGGGCTGCAGATCACGCCGTGTCGAAGAGCTGGTCCTGATCGGGCAGGGCGCTTACGCTTACTGCGTTAGTCTTCGCAGACCGTCGGCCAGGTTTGCGAGGTTGATTCTGTGCCTGTCGGTGTTCAGCGAGATCCAAGATTACCTGCTCGACGTCGGCCTGCGTAAATGCACGTTGCTTCCTCGTGCCAACGGGTTGCTTTGAACCGCGCACGGCCTGACCTTGATTGGTTCGCGACGGCGATTCGGAAGCTCGACGGTTGTCGCGCTGAACCTGAATCGCTGGCGAAACTTGCAGCACGTGACTCAATCGCTTGTGCTCGATCACTGCACCTTGATCGACTTCGGCCAGCTTGTCGTAAAGACGGCAAGACAGGACCTTGCCATCGGCTCGGATTTCGATTCGCCCGTCGGGGTACTCCCATACATCGATGTAGCGGTGAATCAGCTTCCGGTTGACCGGCGTGTCGTCCAGCAAGTAAAGCACTCGGTCGTGGAGCACGGTCAGCGATTTCGATACCCGGCGTGTTTCACGCCACGTCAACAACGTATCCAGATCCTCGTCGTCTCGCAGTGGCCGATGCGCATTGAAGTCGCTGCGCGGTGGCTTCGCGAAGCGTGCGTTGTAGGCTGCCATGAAGGAGGGCGCATACGCATTGGCCTCGGCTACCGTGCTGATCCCGCGCAGCCGCAGTTCCTTCACGAGCCGGTCTTGCAAGGTCAGATGCGCTCGCTCGACACGGCCCTTGGCCAAGCTGCTGTTCGCGCAAAACGTATCGATGTTCAGCTCATACATGGCCCGGCCAAACTGCGTCACGCTGCTTCCGGTCTTGCCCGCGGTCGGGCTGCGGAACACGCTGTACTTGTCGCTGTAGAACGCCACCGGCTTGCCGTAGCGCTCCAGATACGCTCGCGTCGCCTCGAAGTAGCTGAAGGTCGATTCGGTCTGCGTGAAGTGCAGCATCATTAGTCGGCTGGTTGCATCGTCCACGTACACCAGCAGCGTGCAGGCGGGCGCCCGTTCCTCGAACCATCGATGATCGCTGCCGTCGATCTGGATCAGTTCACCGAGGCACGCCCGGCGCGCTCGCGGCTGGTAGACCTTGGGTGGACGCTGCCGGCGTGGCACCCACAAACCGGCATCCGTCATCAGCCGCCGTACCGTTTCCTTGGCCAACTGGATGCCATGGCACTCGGACAACTTCTCGCAGGCCAGCGTCGGGCCAAAATCCGCGTAGCGCTCGCGAATGATCGTCAGCGCTCGCCGAGCCAGTTCCTCGTCCAATCGCCGGTTCCCCGGACGACCACGTTTGCGCGACGTCAGTCCAGCCGCACCAGATTCCCGGTACCGAATCACTAGCCGTTCGATCTGCCGGACCGTTAGGCCCAGTCGTTCGGCCGCGCGGCCAGGCTTCAGGCCCAAATCCACTACAGCCTGGATTACCTTCAGACGGTCGAGTTCTCGCATGTTCAATGTCACCAGTGCTGTTCGGTGCATCGCCGGCTCCATGATCTGACAGGGAGCCGGCAAGCTTACCGAGGTCCAAACGCGACATTTCTTATATGGTCGCCTCCCATTTGCAAGGCGATTTTGATCGCGGCGAGGAGGGTGGTTGCGGACTTATATCCGGACTCGATTGCAGGACGTGCCTGCCGGCCCCGATGGATTTCGCCGCAAGGGTCCTAATCTAACTAGCGGACTCGAGGTCCGAGAAATGTCTCAGGCTTGCCCTTGCGCGGTCCAACCTGTCTTGCCATCGTTCAATATCACCCGTGCAACCGTGGATGAGTTTGATGTTCGTTTATTGGGTCTTTAGCTCGGTAGCGCCGCCGCTGGTTGGTAAGTTCGGCCGTAAGCCAGCAATGCCCAGATCGTGCGGGCCATCTTGTTCGCCAACGCGACGGCGACGACATTCGTCGGCCGTCGTGCCAACAGATCCCGCATGTGCGCCGGCAGATGCTTCGAACTCGAGATCACGGCTCGTGCGCCGTGAATCAGCAGGGTCCGTAGATAAACGTCACCGCGTTTGCTGATTCCGCCAAGCCGAACTTTTCCGCCTGAACCGTTTTGTCTTGGCACAAGGCCGAGATAGGCCGCGAATTCCCGTCCGGAACGGAAGGTTTGCGCTTGACCGATGACCGACACTGCTGCGGTTGCCGTCAGTGGACCCACGCCCGGAATTTCCGAGATCCGCCGGCAGGCTTCGTCACCGCGTCGCCACCCGATAATGCGCTGCTCGATGCGTTGGATCTGGTCGTCGAGCAGGTGAAGCCGAGACAGTTGATCACGCAGGCTATCGATCAGCATTCCCGGCAGTTGATCGGTTAGCGTCGCGATCGCCGCTTGCGCGGCCTGGATCGATGGACGTCGGCCTTGTGGCAAGACGACGCCGAATTCATAGAGCAATCCCCGCAGCTGGTTGACCTGCATGACGCGGATCCGGACCAGTTGCTGGCGCATCCGGTGTAGCGCCAGCATTGCCTGTTGGTCCGCCGATTTGACGGCAACAAAGCGCATGCCGGGGCGCAGAGACGCCTCCCAGATCGCTGCCGCGTCTGCCGCATCATTCTTGTTCGACTTGACGAACGGGCGCACGAACTGGGCCGCTACGAGCCTGACTTCGTGCCCGAGCGCTGTCAGTTGCCGGGCCCAGTGATGGGCGCTGCCGCAAGCTTCCATGACGATCCGGGCTGCAGGCCGGTTGGCGAAGAATGGCAGCATCTGGTCACGCTTGAGCACCTTGCTGTGAATTCTGCCATCCGGATCGACAAAGTGAATCTGGAAAACGCGCTTGGCCAGGTCGATGGCTATCGTCGTGGGCTCCATGGAATCTCTCCTGAACGGAAGAACGGACAAAGCACTGTCGCACATCCACACCAGGAGCTGAGAAAGCACGATCAGGCGCTGGAACGGTCGTTGTGGCGGGAGGCGACCATTCCATCTAAAAAGCTACTACAGATTTGTCTAGACCAGATTCAAATGTCCGCTTCCCAGCTAAGTTGAAATGTCCGGGTTTGCGGGCTTGAGGTGTGTTTCTCTTGGGTTACAGATCACGCAGTGTCGAAGAGTGGATCCTGAACGGGCAGGGTGCTTACGCTTGCGTCGCTGTCCCTTGCAGACCGACGGCCAGGTTTGCGTGCGGGCTGTTGGTTCTGTCTGCGTTCAGCGAGATCCACGATCACTTTCTCGACGTCGGCCTGCGTGAACTCACGCTGCTTCTTTTTGTTCGGCTGAGAGGTGTTGCGGTTCGTCTTGGTCGAGTCGCCTCGATGCGTTCTGGATGGAGCTTTACCGATCCTGCTGTTATCGCGTTGCGCCTGGATCGCCTGAGCAACCTGGAGCACATGACTCAGGCGCTTGTGTTCGATAACAGCGGCTTGATCGATCTCGGCCAGCCGGTCGTACTGCCTGCAGAACAACACGCGACCCTCTGTTCGGAGTTCGATGCGCCCGTCCGGGTACTCCCAAACCTCAATCGTTCGATCGATCAGCTTCCGATTCTCCGGCGTATCGTCCAGCAAATACATCACTCGGTCGTACTGCACCGTCAGCGACTTCGTGACTTTCCGCGGCTCGCGCCACGTCAGCACCAAGTCGAGATTCTCATCGGCGCGCAGCGGCCGGTGTGCATTGAAGTCGCTCTTCGGCGGCTTTGCGAAGCGCGCGTTGTAAGCAGCCATGAAGGAGGGCGCGTAAGCGTTAGCGTCGGCCACCGTGTTGATCCCGCGTAGTCGCATCTCCTTGACCAAGCGATCCTGTAACGTCAGATGTGCTCGCTCGACTCGCCCCTTGGCCGGACTACTGTTTGCGCAAAACGTGTCGATGTTCAGCTCGTACATCGCTCGACCGAAATGCGTCACGAGCAATCGTCAAGACTGGTGTACGCGGGTCGGGCGGCATGATCAGGCGGCTAGCGCTTGAGGAGCCGGTGTGCTTTCCATCACCGGGGTGCCGTCCTTGAAGGGAATGCCCTTCAGAAGCGGTTCGATCCTGTCGACGCCGCGGATCTTCCTCCAGGTCTGCTCGGCCGCTTCGATCAGCTTGAACGCCATCGCGAGGAAGGTCGAGCGCGACAGACAGTTGCGCGTGCGGCTCGTGCGGTGGCGCACCGTCGCGAACGTCGATTCAATCGGATTCGTGGTCCGCACGTGCTGCCAGTGTTCGGCCGGGAAGTCGTAGAACGCGAGCAGTGCGTCGCGGTCTTTCGTGAGCTTCTCGACGGCCTTTGGGTACTTGGCCGCGTACGTGTCGACGAACTGGTTGAACGCGGCGATTGCGTCGGCTCTTGTCGCGGCATTCCAGATCTCGGCGAGCGCAACCTTGGCCTTGCCGTGCTGCGATTTGGGCATGACGTTGAGTATGTTGCCGATCTTGTGAAACCAGCAGCGCTGGTGCCGTGTCTGCGGGAACACCTCTTCAAGCGCCGCCCACAGCCCCATCGCGCCATCGCCGACGGCAAGCAGCGGCGGCGCCTGCAGACCTCGTTTCTTCAGATCGAGCAGCAGCTCTTTCCAGGATTCCTTCGATTCGCGATAGCCGTCGTTGAGCGCCACGCGCTCCTTGCTGCCGTCCGGTTTCACGCCGATGATCACCAGCAGGCACTGCCCGTCCGAATCCTCTGCGCGGGCTTGCGTATGGATGCCGTCGGCCCACCAGTAGACCCAGCGCGAGGTGGACAGGTCGCGCTTGTTCCACTTCTCGTACTCTTCTGACCAGGCGGCCTTCAGGCGGCTCACGACGCTCGCTGACAGCCCTTTAGCCTGTTCGCCGAGCAGCTCGGACAGTGCGTCGCCCATGTCGCCGGTTGAGACTCCTCGCAGGTACAGCCACGGCAGCGACGATGACACGCGCGGCGACTTGCGCACATAGGGCGGCACGATCGTCGAATTGAACTTGATGCCGGAGCCCGAACGATCGCGGACCTTCGGCACCTGAACGGGCACCGGACCGACTGCCGTGACGATCTCGCGCTCTGGCAGGTACCCGTTGCGCACGACAGCGCGCCGGCCATCGATCGTCTTCACATTCGAATACTGTTCGAGCATTGCCGCCAGTTCCGCCTCGATTGCCTGCTGGATGATCCGCCGCGCCCCTTGCTGGATCAGATCGTCCAGGCCGGGCGTACCCTTGATGTCTGCTTCTGTTGTTTGACTGCCGCTCGTATCCTGCGTAAGTTTCGCCATGGTGGTGGAGTTCGATTGAGGAAGTGTTACCGTGAGAAGCAACATTCTCCTTCAATCGCCACCGCCTTCTCCTGCCTCAACCCTACGCCGCATACACCACTTTCAACGATAGCTCATGCGTCACCCGATTACCAGTCTTGCCCGGCGTTGTATTGCGGAACACGCTGTACTTGTCGCTATAGAACGCACTCGGCTTGCCGTGGCGCTCGATGTACGCACGCGTCGCCTCGAAGTAGCTGAACGTCGATTCGGTCTGCGTGAAGTGCAGCCCCATCAGCCGGCTCGTCGCGTCGTCCACATACACCAGCAGCGTGCAGGCCGGCGCCCGTTCCTCGAACCACCGATGATCGCAGCCGTCGATCTGGATCAGTTCGCCCAGGCACGCGCGTCGTGCTCGCGGCTGATAGACCTTGGGCGGGCGTTGCCGGCGCGGCACCCATAGGCCAGCGTCGGTCATCAGCTTGCGAACCGTTTCCTTGGCCAGCCGAATGTCGTGGCATTCGTACAGCTTCTCGCAGGCCAACGTCGGTCCGAAATCGGCGTAGCGATCCCGGATGATCGACAGCACCCGATCAGTCATCATGCTATCCAGTCGGTTGTTGCTGGGCTTCGTGCGCCGTTGCGACACGAGACCTTGCGGCCCGTGCTCACGCAATCGGCCGACCAGTCGCCGGATCTGCCGCGTCGTCAACCCGAGTCGTTCGGCCGCGCGCCACGGCTGGAGCTTGCCGTCCGCCACGTCCTGAATGACCTTGAACCTGTCCAGCTCGCACATCGTCATCGTGATCCGTTCCGTTGCAGCCATCGAAGCCTCCAGCGCTGGATTCCCAGCGGCCGGTCAGCTTACGATGGGTCGAAAAGCGGACATTTGAACTTAGCCAGAAGCGGACATTACAACTTAGCCGCTACAAGATTTAACGTTGATAATTCACGTTATGTAAAATCAAAATTGCACGCAAACCGAGTTGCGACGATCATTGACCCAGCGGTCGACTACCGCGACGATTTCAGGCCGGCTCCTGCCACACATCTTCGTATCCTTGATCGTCGATGATGAAATGTGTGCCCGGCGGTAACGCGAGATATTTGATGACGAGCGGCAGCATTTGTTGAAGATGCTCCGTATGTATCGGCTGATAGAAATCGTCGGCGTCCGAGTATTCACCACAATGAAAGTACCAACTGATATTGTCTCCCGCACCGCGTTCAACGCGCGTGCCATAGACAGGCATCTGACCCAAAGTCGAGGTCGCGAAGGCGACCATGTCCTCCACGGGTTCGCGGCGCAACCCATATCGTTCGCATACTTCGCGCTGCATTTCCGCAATCGCTGCTTCGTGTCGTGATTCCATCTTCCTCTTCCGGATGTGCGTTCAGATACCGAGAATCTTGTTCATTGCTTTCGAAAATGCCGATGCCTTGCCCCCTTGGGATGGCGAGCAAGTGGGGCAATGTGGTTGCACTGCGGCAACTGACGATTGCACGCTGACGTCGTTGGCGCCGGTTCGATAATACTCGACCACAAGTGCATCGATATGGTCCGCAATCATCCTGGGCTTCGTCTGGCCACACTCCGCGCATGGTTTGCCTTGTACCGCCCTCGTTTGTGCTGGGGTTGGTCCGCATTTTGAATTGCGCGAGTATGGCGTCGTGATGCCGGACTTGGGTTTGAACAAGGTCCTATCAGGGATACCCAGGGCGACGATCGGGACCGTATTCCCCTGTCCGTCAATGGTGTTCGCAAGACCATAGGGGTCGACCCAGGAGGCAGGATTCGGAGCATATTGATAGAGGGTTGGACCGCCCTCGATCCGGCTCGGGTCCTGACTGATGAATTGCCCGATTTCATGGTCAAAATACCGATATCGGTTGTAGCAGAAACCGGTTTCTTCGTCGTAGTACTGTCCTTGAAGACGAATGGGCTGATCAAGATTCGTTCTGTCTTTCCCCTGTATCGGGGCATCGCTTGTCCATGTGGCGTAACTCACTTCCCACGCGACGTCGCCATGTTCATCGACCAGGCGGACTGGTGCGCCGTTCGGGTCATTGTGAAAGAAGTAGACTGTGCCACGCGGATGATAGGACTGCGACCGATCAGCTGTGTCGATTTGCGTGGCGTAGTCTGGAACCAGCGCAGGCGGTCGCGACCGTTTTCGTAAAGGCTCGTCTGTCTCGCCTGGATATTCGTCTTGTCGCGTCGTGCGCCCTATATCAACGTTGGAGTTCCGATGAACCATTGCGATCGGACGAAATGTGTCCGGATAATAGATCCAGTCCCGTACGTCCTGACGAGTTGGCGCGTCGCGCATGCCCGGTTGGACCATGCCGGGGCGACACGCGGCTTGCTCGGCTTCTGGTGTGATCTCGTCCGTCGTTTCGGCATCGAACCGTAATTCGCTGGCGAGCATATCGCCGTCCCAGAAGAATCGATGGACACACGTTCGGCTGACTTCGCGCCGCAGTGTCGACGTGATTTTCCTGGTTCGTCGCTGGAAAGCGTCGTATTCGTACCGCACGCGAATACGACAATCGTGACTGCGGTTGCTTTTTCCTGAGTGCCGGGTCGCTAGCGTCTCGGTCAATTGCCCTGCGGCGTCCCATCGAAGCGCAATATCCTGTTCCGCATCTTGCTTGTGCGTGAGATTGCCCGCTCTGTCGAACACGTAGCGACTGTCGCCGTGCCACCCTTCGCGCAACCATGTGCGCGACGTCGAACTGTTCTGGATAGCGCCCGTCAGAAAATTCTTGGTGCGCAGCAGATTTCCGGTGGGATCGTACAGAAAACGACGTACCGTACCCGCGGGATCGATATGCGCAACGACGTTTCCGACCGGGTCGTATTGAAACCGCTCTATACCCGACCGGGAATCGCGTCGCTCGATCAGATCGCCGTTCGCGTTATACGCATACTCGATTGCGAACATTTCCCCGGTCTCGGCAAGCAGCGATTGCCGAGACAAACGCCCTCTTGCTTCATACGACATCTCGCGGCGGAGAACATCGCCCAGGCGTTCGTCGCGGATTTGACCAAGCGCATCCCGTTCGATAACGATCGGCGCGTGTCCGTCGATCTCGATTCGGACGACGGCATTCAATGCGTTGTAGCCGTAACGAATCGATTGCTCGACGGGTTTGCCACCGGAAACGAGATGTGTTTTTCGTTCGACGCGATTACCGGCAGCGTCGTATCGATTGAAAAGCCTGAAGTTGTTACCCTGTCGTTCTTCGATCAGCTGGCCGTCGCAGTCATATCTGAACTGAAGGATCACGGATGGGTTTGATGCGCGGACAAGATCCCCATGTTCGTCGTAATGAAAGCAATCCGTACGAAATCCGTTCTGCTGGTCCGGATCGGGAATGCGTTTCTCGACGATTCGCCCCACTCTGTCATATCGATAGTGGATTGTTTGACCGAGAGGGTTGATCGAGCGTAGGAGTTCACCGGTCTGGCCGTATTCGTAGCGGCGTGACTGCCCCCAATAGTCGATTTCTTCGACTATTCTTCCTAGCGCGTCGCGCTTGATCAGGTAGCGCTCTCCTCGCTCGTTGACAACCTCGACAAGTTGTCCTTCAGGATCGTAGTGATACTGGACTTCGGTGCCATCCGGCTGAATACGCTTAGCGATCTCACCAAGCGTTGTATAGGTTAGGCGTATCACATGGCCGGCCGGATCGTGATACCGCACCAGATTGCCATCTGCGTCGTAGGTACAGTGGGTTTCACGTCCGTCGGATTCGATGGCTCGCACGAGCCTGCCGCATGGATCGCGTTCGTATCGGTTTTCATGTCCGGCTGCATCGACAGTGCCAACGACGTATCCACGCGCGTCACGCTCGTATTGCGTGGCGTTCCCAAGCGCATCGATTATTGAAGTGAGATTGCCATGACGGTCGTAACCGAATGTCGTCGCATCGCCGTTCGGCCCGGTCCAGGATGTGATGCGACCATGACTGTCGTACTCGTATCTGGATATCGCTCGGGATGGGGTGATGTAAGAGAGAAGGCGTCCGCGTGAATCCCATTCGTATTGCCACTGGCGCCCCCCCGGGGCGGTGACGAACCGGGGCTTGTGATTCGCATCATATTCGGTTCGGACAGCCTGACCGTCCGGCATGAATTGCGCGGTCAGATTGCCGTGCACGTCGTATTCCCATCGAGACGTACGGCCCATCGGGTCCGTCTCGGTACTGGTTCGCCCATGGGCGTCGTAACCGTAGCTGGTTATGCCTCCGAGTACGTCGATCTCGGCGATCGGAACGTGACGCCCGTTCATCTGGATGACGGCGACGTGTCCGATGGAATCGGTAATGCGCGTTTCGTATCGGTCGAGATCGTAGGCGAAGCGGTAATCAAGCACGCCCTCATCGCCCCATGCGTGATCGACACGCCATATGCCGTCGCTACCTTGCAGATAGCTGTAATGGAACGAAACGCCGCGTGCGCTCGTATGCCCGGTCATTCGATTGCCGTTCTCGTAGTTGAAACGGCACGAGTTGCGAATGGCGTCGAGTGCTGCGACCAGATTCAATTCGCGATCGTATTCGTACCCTGCGAGCGGATATGTATGCATGTCGGCATCGATTAGCGTCATCGACGTCGTTAACGCTACATCCGAGACGATACTGGATTCGCATTCGATGCATCGTCCGCTTGGACCATCGACGTCATGTTCGAGTACTCGCGAAAGATGACCTGAAGGCTTGCGCTCGAACAGCCACGCGTGACCATGGAGATCGCCGATCCAGTCGAGCATCAGCGTTAGCGCGGGCGTGTTGGCTAGGCTGCCGACAGCCGCGTCCCACGATTGCGGTAACGAGAACCCGTATTCGATGCCTTCGCCCGTTCTCAGTACCAGTTGATTGTCGCGGGAATACAGTGCATAGCCGTATTGCCAATCGTAGACCCGCGTCGACCACCCCTCATGCCTGGGAACTTCATCGAATGCCGTGGCGTGATCGACGAAGTAGACGGCTGCCCCGATGCCGTCGTCGCGCGAAACGAGATTCAATTGAATGTCTGCTGGCGTACTCCATCCGACGCCAATGGTACCGAGGCGCCGGTCGCTGCTCGCATAACGCCGGTTCCATTCGAGAGGAAGATGTCCGGTGACAGTGAAGTCGTGCTGCGCAACGATGACTTCTCCTGTCGTGACGTCCACCGGTTCCGCATGCAGGATGTTGCATTTCAGAAAACCCGGCTTGAGATTCAGCTTGTCCGCGAGCTTCTTCGCCCACTTCGACCCCTGAAACGCCTTGAACAGCCCCTTCGCCGCCGCAGCCATATTCAACACCGGCGGCCCGCCGACCATCACCGGCCTTCCCGCCGGAATCGGCAACATCACCGAACTCGGCATCGACGGATAAGTCCGCTCCGTATGCGCGCTGTTATGCCCCGGTGGTTCCATCCCAATCGACCAGCAACTCAACGCCGGCAGCGCCATGAACGACATCGGATCGTTGTTGGCCAGTACCGTCCGGCTGCCCATGTACGACTCCGCGTCGTCCGACGGCATGGGATCCGGCGCCGGCGGAGGTGCGAACGACTCCCCGAGTGGAAAATGCAGCCCCGGAACGTGATACGAATGCGTCCCGACTGTGGCCCGCATCAAGCCGTTCACGAATATCGGCCTGCCGGCGGCTCCACCCATTCCGACGCCTGCGCCGAGCACGCTTCCAATGCTGTTCCGTAGTGCCGCGGCTTGCTGTTCGAGTTTCAGCCCCTCCTCGATGATCGAGTTGTCCTGGATATCCGTCAGTTTTCCCGACGTGAACGCTGCCGCATCGTCGAGCTTCTTCACGACATCCGGATGGTCCTCGAGATACTCGGTCACCTTCTCCTGAACAATCGCCATCGCGATGCTGCCAACGACGCCCTTCGCCGCCTCGACATACTCCCGCAGGTCGAGCATGAACCCGACGTGGGGATGCGGTAGAAACACCGGCGTCGGGCTAGGTGCAACCAACACCGAATGAACGTCGATGCCAACGACGGGATCCAGATGCTTGACGGCCAGTAGTCCCACGTCATCCTCCCCGCTCAGCGCCCACCGCGCAACGCGGCGACCTTCTCGCTGAGCGCGTTGCGCCGCCGGTCTTGCACACCCAACTGCGAAATCATCCACTCGACAACCATCGGCAGATTACTTTTCGCCCGCATCGGTTCGTCGACCATCAATCCCGCATCGAGCGCATTGAACCCCGCCTCGAGCGCATGCTCTCGCTCTCCTGCCCGCTCCCAGCACACGGCGCTCATGCGCCACGCCTCGACGGTCATCAGCCCGTCTTTTGCAGCCGTGGTCGACGCCGCTGCGCGTTCATAGCAATACGCCGAGTGAGCGTAATCCTTGTGCGTCAGATGCACGCTCGCCTCGCCGAACAGCCCGTTAGCAACAAGCTTGTGCCCTGCCGGATGCCCTGCCTCGACCGCGAGCATGCCGCTGCTGGCGGCGCTCCGGTACGCTTCTATCGCACGCTCGCGATCGCGCCACTTCAGATACGCCGCACCTGCGATCAAATGCACGACAACGCACTGGTCGAACCACTGCTCGCGTTCAGCTACCTTCAGCGCCGCCGCACGCAATTCTTCGAGCCGAACCGGATTACCGCCTTCAATCACCTCGGTCAGCATCACGAAATGTCGTCTAAACTCACCACTCGGCCCGCGCTCGCCCGACTCCGCCAGCAATTCGCGCGGCACGCTCGCCATCGAATATTTGCCTTGCACGACGCGCACCGCAGCCCGATGCCGTTGCATCAACGCTGCAAACGGCGCGATATCGATACGCGGCACGACAAAACGCACACGCTCGCCAAGCTGCGGCGCGACCGCCATGATCGTCAGCAAGCCATCCATCCACTGCACCCATGCCGCGTCATCCCGCACTTTCGCCGGTTCCAGCACGAATACCATCGCCGGAAAAATATCCGGATGGTGCTGCATCAGGCTGTCGGCAACCGTGAACAGATACAGCAAAGGATTCTTCCCATCGTCGTACGGCGCTTGCCAATCCGCACGCACGCCCTGCGCTGCGGACCCCTCGCGCCGGCTGTCGTAGAACGCGATAAGCTCATCCGTCAAAGCCTTCGCATACCCCGCTTCATTGACGAACGACGCCCGCATCGTCCTGACCGCACACGAAGTTTCATCCTGGACCTGAAAATACAGCCGCACGAGTTCCGCATCCGTCTCGTCGGTCTGCCATATCATCAATCGCGCGTCGCGTTCCTTCGCGAAACTCATCCAGTCCGTATGCGCATCCATGAACCTGCGCTCCACCGGATTGGTCGGCTGCCAGTTCTGCATTCGTGCGGACCTCCGTCACGGATTCAGTTTCAAGATCGTCCCTTCGACCGTGTGCTCGACCGACGCCGACGACGTTACCTTCTTGCTGTTCACGCTGTGGCTTTCCGTGCCGCTTGATGCGACGTTGACGCCCCGGATCGTGATCGTGCCGTCGCTTTTCATCACGATGCTGGACATCCCGCAGACGAGCGAAAGCTGATCGCCGGCGTTGACGGTGACCTGATGCTGCACGTTCGTCGTATGGTTCGCACCGACGTTGACGGTGTGTTCGCCGCCGACCGTGTGCGTATGGGCTTTGGCGATCGTCGAGGTCCGCGTGCCGATCTCCTCGGTATGCGCCGACGCAACCAGCGTCTTCATGTCCTGCGACGTCGTCTGATACATCTGTCCGACGTTCAGCGTCTTGCCTTCGCCAATCGTTTCGGTCTTGGCATGCGTGACCGACTCCGTGTGGCTGCCGCCGATCGTCGCCTCACGATCCGACGCGATCGTCACGGTTTCCTTCTTCCCGACCGTTCGCGTCCGGTTCCCGCCAACCTCATGCGTTTCATCCACCCCGATCTGCGCGACCCGGTTCTTGCCGATATTCACCGTCTCGTTCTGCCCGACACTCCTTTGCCGGTTGTTCTTCACCTGCATCGTCTCGTCGTTCCCGACCGTATGCGTATGGTTGTTCCCGACGGAAAGCGTGTGATCGGCCTCCGTCTCCGCATCGAAGTTCCTTTCCGCATGCATCCAAAGCTGCTCAGCGCCTTTCTTGTCCTCGAACCGGAACGCATTCGCATGCTCGGTCGTTCCACCCGGCGACGATCTCGACAACAACCCGCTCTGCGTCGCACTCCCCGGCAGCCCCCAAGGCGGCATCTTCTCGCCGTTATAAACACGCCCGGTCACGATCGGCTCATCCGGATCGCCATTCAGGAAATCGACCACGACCTCGTCGCCCACACGCGGAATCTGCACGCCTCCAAACCCACCGCCGGCCCACGGGCTCGACACACGCACCCAGCACGACGAATCCTGATTGCTCTGCCCATACCTGTCCCAGCGGAACTGCAACTTCACCCGCCCATACTGATCGGTCCAGATTTCCTCACCCGGCGGCCCGACGACAGTCGCCGTCTGCGGCCCGTTGGTTCGCGGCCGCGGCGTCTCACGCGGCGATCGATAAGGCAAACTCGACGGCTGCACGAGCATCATCGTCTGATGCACGACAGCCTCCGCACCCTGATCGCTCGCATACGCGTTCTCCTGAAAGCGGTACTGACACCGCACGATCAGGTACTCGCGGTTCTGATCGGCACGCGGGCAATGCGCGAGCGTGAACAGATACCCCGGCGCGGCACCGCGCACATCCGTATCGGCACTCGCCCGCTCGTGCTCGGCCTGCTGCTCCTCGAGCCTTACGCGGCTGTAATGCGCGCCCGGCGCATCGTCGCGATAGCCGCCCGGCCATTCGAACGACGCGAAGCCGTCGTGATCATGCCCGCGCGGATCGACCTTCTGCGACGAAAGATCGGCGCGCGGCTTCGTATAGTCGTAGTCGCTGGTCTGATGCTTGCCGACGCTCACCTCCTGCGCGGGCAGCCAGCCGTCGATGTGCTCCTCGTCGGCAATCGCGGTGCGGTCGCGCGCGATGTACGGAATCGTTTCATAGCCGGGCAGCGCCGTGTGCGACGACATCGCGTCGCTCAGCATCAGCGTATGCGTGTCCTCCGCATGCCTGAACCAGTAATAGATGCCCTCGAACTCCATCAGCCGCGACACGAATGCGGCGTCGGTCTCGTTGTACTGCACGCAATACGCGCGCGGCACATACGATTCGGCGAGGTGGTTCTCGATCGGAAAGCCGTACGTCGACAGCACCTCCTGCACGATCTCGGGCACGGTCTTGTTCTGGAAGATCCGGCAATCGGAGCGGCGCGTCGCGAGCCACAGCCACGGGCGCACGACCAGCTCGTAGCCGTAGTGCCGCTCGGCACGCCTGCCGGAAAGCGATGCGCGCGCAACGATGCCGTTCAGGTAGCGCGTCGACTGGTCCTGCTGTTCGATCCGGACGGTCACCGGCTTGCCGAGCATGTCCTTCAGCGACAGGCTGTGACTGTCCGCAAGCGCCTCGATCCGGAATTCGAACAGCCGGCCGAGTTCGTCGCTGCCGTCGAGCGTGTGGAATTTCAGGTCGTCGCCGTGCGGGCTGTCGAGGGTGAATACGCGATTCACGTCGTTGCCTCCTCGTCGAACCGGTAAGCGAATTCCCCATCGGCCGCGCTCACTTCGATCGACGACAGCGCGCGGCCTTCGAGCGTGGCCTGCAGGATCGCGCGGCTGATGCGCGGCATCACGGTGTGCGTGAGGATCGCGTCGACCATCCGGCCGCCGGATTCGATCGTCCTGCAGCGCTCGACGATCAGCGCGGTCGCCGCGTCGGTGCAGCGCAGCCGGATGCCGTGATGCGCGTCGATCCGCTTCTCGATCCGCCGCAACTGCAACGCGACGATCCGCGCGAGCGTCGCATCGGTGAGCGGGTAATACGGCACGACGGTCAGCCGGCCGAGCAGCGCGGCCGGGAACACGTCGAGCAGCGGCGCGCGCAGCGCATCGGCAAGCGTCTGCGTGTCGGGCAGGTGCTCGGAGTCGCGGCAGAGCCGCATCACGCGATCGGCGCCGACGTTCGACGTCAGCAGGATCACGGTGTGCCGGAAATCGATGTCGCGCCCCTCGCCGTCCTCCATCCAGCCCTTGTCGAACACCTGGAAGAAAATCTCGTGCACGTCGCGGTGCGCCTTCTCGATCTCGTCGAGCAGCACGACGCTGTAAGGCCGGCGGCGCACGGCTTCGGTGAGTACGCCGCCCTGCCCGTAGCCGACATAACCGGGCGGCGCACCCTTCAGCGTCGATACGGTATGCGCTTCCTGGAACTCGCTCATGTTGATCGTGATCGCGTTGTGCTCGCCGCCGTACAGCGTGTCGGCCAGTGCGAGCGCGGTCTCGGTCTTGCCGACGCCGGACGGGCCGCACAGCAGGAACACGCCGTGCGGCTTGGTCGGATCGTCGAGCTTCGCGCGAGCGGTCTGGATCCGCTGCGCGATCAGTTCGACCGCATGCCGCTGGCCGACGACGCGTTCGCCGAGCGTATCGGCGAGCTTCAGCACGGCCTGCGTCTCGTCGCGCACCATCCGGCCGAGCGGAATGCCGGTCCAGTCGGCGACCACGGCCGCCACCGCATGCGTGTCGACGGCGGGCAGCACGAGCGGCGCGTCGCCCTGCAGGTCGGCCAGCGCCTGCTGCGCGGTCGCGAGGTGCGCCTGGATTTCGGCGCGCGTGGCGGCATCGAGTTCGCGCGACGGATCGTCGTCGAGCAACGCGGCGCGTGATTCGACGATCGCCGCCAATGCGTTGCGCTCGGTTTGCCAGCGCACGTCGAGCTGATCGAGTTCCGCCTGCGCGGCCGCAATGTCGGTGTCGATCGCGTCGCGCCGCTCGGCATCACCGGTGCCGAGCGCGCACTCGCGCCCGATCCGCTCCTGTTCGACACGCAGGCTGTCGATGCGGCGGCGCGCGTCCTCGATCGGCGCGGGCACCGCGTGCTGGCTGACGGCGACGCGCGCGCAGGCCGTATCGAGCAGGCTGATCGCCTTGTCCGGCAACTGCCGGGCGGGGATGTACCGGTGCGACAGCGTGACGGCGGCCTGCAGCGCGTCGTCGAGCACGAGCACGCGGTGATGGGCCTCGAGCTTCGCGGCGAGGCCGCGCAGCATCGTCAGCGCGGCCTCTTCTTCCGGCTCGAGTACGTGCACGAGCTGGAAGCGCCGCGTCAACGCGGGGTCCTTCTCGATGTACTGCTTGTACTCGGACCACGTGGTCGCGCCGACCGTGCGCAGCAGGCCGCGCGCGAGCGCGGGCTTCAGCAGGTTCGCGGCGTCGCCGGTGCCGGCCGCCCCGCCCGCGCCGACGAGCGTATGCACTTCATCGATGAACAGGATCGCCGGCCGCTCGGACGACATCGCTTCGTCGATCACGCCGCGCAGCCGGCTCTCGAACTCGCCCTTCACGCTGGCGCCGGCCTGCAGCAGCCCGATGTCGAGCAGGTACAGCGCGACGTCGCGCAGCGACGGCGGTACGTCGCCGGCGGCGATCCGCAGCGCGAAGCCTTCTGCGACGGCTGTCTTGCCGACACCGGCCTCGCCGACCAGCAGCGGGTTGTTCTGGCGGCGCCGCAGCAGGATGTCGACGATCTGGCGAATCTCGGCGTCGCGCCCGACGACGGGATCGATCTCGCCGGCCCGCGCGCGCTCGGTCAGGTCGACGGCGAAGCGCGCGAGCGCCGAGCCGTCGGCGGGCGCGGCGCGCAACGCGTCGCCCTTCGATGCCTGTGCGGCCGGTTGCGCCTCGGGCGAGCCGGCGACGATCGATTCGAGTTCGTCGGCGAGCACGTCAGGCACGATGCGCTCGAATTCGCGCGTGATCGAAATCAGCACGTTGCGCAACTGCGGCGTCTTCAGGGTCGCGAGCAACAGCACCGCGCCGCGAATCCGTGTCGCGTCGTACTTCAGCGTCGCATAGACCCACGCGCGTTCGACGGCGTCGTCGATGTGCACGGACAGGTCCGACACCGAGCCCGCGCCACGCGGCAGCCGGTCGAGCGCGGTGACCAGCGCGCGGTCGATCACATCCGTGTCGATGTCGAAGCGGCGCAGCACGCGCTGCAGGTCGCCGTCGGGCCGCTGCAGCATCTGCTTGAACCAGTGCGCGAGCTCGACGTACGGATTGCCGCGCAGCCGGCAGAACCCGGTCGCCTGCTCGAGCGTCTCGTAGAGGAACGGATTCAGTTTTCCGAACAGGTTGACGCGGCCGATATCGGACATGACGGCTCCCGTTTAGGCGGTTTCGCGATGAAGGGGGGCACGGCCACGCCGCACGTCGTAGCGGACGACGAGGTCGCGCGCGGGGCCCGGTTCGAGACGCTGCCCAAGCCACGCGGTGCGGCCGATCTCCTGCGGCGCGCCGAGCGCGATCGCCGGCACCGCGTCGGCCGCCAGTTCGAGCTGCACGTCCCAGTCGAACTCGATGCCGACGTATTCGCGCACCCATTGCGCGAGCTGCCGCGCGTGCGGCCCGCCCGGCAGGAAGCCGCGGTAGGCGTCGAGCGACAGCGGGCCGAGCACGATCCGGAAACGCGACTGCGCATCGCGCACCGCGACGCCGAGCGCGACGGCGCCGACACGCAACGTCGGTCGCGTCGCGCGGATCGTGCAGCGCTGCGAGCGTTCGATCGCGACCCACTGCGGTACGTGCTCGACGATGCGCGCATCGACGCCGAAATGCCGGCGCAGGATCTGCACGAGCCCTTCCGGGTTGCGTGTGTGCCGCACGAGATGGCCGGCATGGAAATAGCGTGCATGCGGCGCGAGCGTGTCGGTGTCTGTCGGCGTGGTCGGCGTGGTCGGCGTGTCGCCATGCGACGACCGCCCGATCAGGCTCGCGATATAGCCGTCGAACCGTGCGCGTTCCGGGCGATCGAGGCTCACCGTCGGCTGCGCGTCGGCCCACGCGCGGTAGAACAGCAGGATCAGCCGGTGATGGAACAGGTCCGCGAACGCGGCGAACGTCGGGTCGTCGTGCTGGGCCGCGCGCTCGTGCGCGTATTCGGTCAGGTGCGTCGGCAGCGGCCCGTTCGGCCCGAACAACCCGAAACCGTGGATCGCGATACGCGGCGGCGCGGTGCCGTTCTCGTGCACGCCGGCCAGCATCGACGCCGCGAATGCGAGCGACGGCTGCTGCCCGAGCCGCACCGGCTCGTCGCGCGGCCGCGCGGCGTGGCCGAGCGGCGCGCGGCCGGGCGACAGCGCATCGAGCCAGCGCAGCGCCTGGAACAGGTCGTAGCCGTGCGGCGCGGCCCGCAGCCGTGCCCACCACGCGTCGCGGCGTGCGGCTTCGGCGGCCGGCCGAGTGCCGGGCGACGTATCGCGTTTCATATCGCAGGCCGCCTGCCGATGCGCGCGGGCCAGCGTGCGAGCGTGCCGCGCTGCGCGCTGGTCAGCACGCATTCGGCGAACGCGTTGATCGACACATGGCGCGCGAAGAACTGTTCGAGCACCGCGCCGAGCAGGAACGGGCTGTCGCCGGAGAACGCATGGTCGTCGACGGTCACGTCGACCTGCACGCCGCGCCCGAACATCAGCGGCCCGAGCGCCGGCAGCCGGCGGAATACCGGAGAGAACGCGACGCGCTGCACGCCGTCGATCTGCCGGCGCATCGCGGCGTCGGCCGGGTCGGCATGCAGGCCGAGCAGTTCGCGCAGCGCATGCGCGCCTTCGTCGTCGTCGAGATCGGTCAGCGTGTGGCGCGCGAGCCCGAGATGGCGGATCAACCGCCAGGCCGTCTGCGCATCGGCGATCGGCGGGCGCGGCCGCGACGGGCCGCGGATCGCGACGATGCGCTCGACCGGGGCCGACACGCGCAGCGTGAACGTGTTCGCGTCGCCGGGCGGCTGCAGCAGCACGAGATCGCGGTTCGTGCACAGCGTATCGGCCGCCAGGTAGCGCATCGTTTCGTCGTATGGCGCGCACTGGCTGTCGACCAGCGACACGTAGGTCTCGCTGCCGACGTAGCCGGTGCGCGTGCCGTTCGCGCGAGCCTGCGCGGACACCAGCCGCGGCTCGCGCCGCACCGTGTAGTACGCGCCGTGGTTGCCGTCGTCGCCGGCGAACGATGCGTGAAACGGCCGGAATTCGCGCGACTGGCCGTCGTCGCGCTGCTCGCTTGCGAGCCGCTGCACCGCATAGACCTCGTAGTCGAGCGGCCGGCTGCGGTCGACGACGACATGATGCTCGCGCGCACCCGGCTGCAGCGGAATCCGATCAGCGCGGCGCGCGAACAGGTTCACGGCCGGCGTGCAGTTCAGCGCGAGATGGCGCACGTCGACGGCCGCTTCGAGCGCCGCGTCGTGGCGATCGAACAGCACGGTCAGCTCGCACTCGTCGCCGGTCGCGCGCGCCAGCGCGGCACGCAGCCCGCCGATGCCGAAGAACAGGAAGCGCGCCGGAAACGCGAAGTACTCGCGCAGCAGCCGGTAGCCGTGGAAGCTGCGGCCGTCGTCGGGCAGGATCGCCTGCGCCGGATCGAAACCCTCGTGGACGATCGCGTCGGCGTCGAGCGTATGCAGCCAGCGCGGCGGCTGCGCCGGGTCGTGACACACGACGCCGAGCGCATGCGCGGCGATCAGTTCGAGCAGGTGCAGCGCGTCGCGCTCTGGGCCCGCGAGATGGAACGTCAGCCGGTCGAGCGGCAACTGCGATAGTTTGGCGCCGCCGCGCGCCTTCAGCCGGATGCGCAGCGCGGCGCGCACGTCCTGTCGCGCCGCGACGGCGCCGCGCGGCAGCCACGACGGCGCGCCGGTGACGGTCGCATCGGTCAGTTCGAGCGGCCACAGTGTCAGGTCGTGCGCGGTACGGAATTCGCACGCGGTCTGCTCGGACGCCGCCGGTCGCGCGCGCAGCGCGGTGCCGGCCGGCAGCCGCCAGCCCTGCGCAAGGCTGCCTTCGTTCATCAGCGGCGCGACCCGGACGATCGCCATCGACGGTAACGGCGAGATGTAACCGGGATACACGGCATCGAGCAGCGCCTGCGTGAAGCGCGGGAATTCGGCGTCCATCTTCAGCTGCACGCGCGCGGTGAGGAAGCTGAAACCCTCGAGCAGCCGTTCGACGTACGGGTCGGGCGGCCCCGATTCATGCAGCCGCAGCCGCGCGGCAACCTTCGGGAACTGCTGCGCGAATTCGCCGCCGAGCTCGCGCAGATACGCGAGTTCGCGGTTGTAGTAGTCGAGCAGGCGCGTATCCATTGCGTCAGGCCCCCGCCACGGATTGCAGCGACATCGCGCCCGTCTCTAGATCGAGGTCGGAGCGCAGCACGAATTCGAGCGGATGCGGGATCGACCACAGCGTGCCGCGGATCTCGAATAGCAGCACGTTGTGGCGCCGTTCGCCGGCCCGGCCGCCCGGCGCGTCGAGCACGCTGCGCACCTCGACGCTGTCGGATGCGATGCGCGGCTCGAAGCGCACGATCGCGTCGCGGATCGACGCCTCGACCGACATCCGCTCGACGCCCGACATCGGCTTGCCGACGAGCGGCCGCATCCCGTAGTTGAGCACCGACGCCTGCGCGTGCGCGAACGCCGACCAGTCGACGAAACCGTCCTCGGCGTTGCGCGTGTTGAGCAGCCACGCGAGATCGCGCAGCACGGCCGCGCGCAGCCGCTCGGTGCCGATCCATTGCGTGCCGGGCGCTTCGGCCGCGCGCTGCGGCGCATCGTCGGTGAGGCGGTCGAGCAAGGCGGGCTGCAGCCGGTCGCGCAGGCTGCCTTCCGGGCCCTCGCGTCCGTCGCGGGTTCGCGGGTCGTCCATCGTCGTCTCCGTGCCTGCCCGGCCCGTCACATCTCGGTGTTTTCCTTGATGTTCCAGCCGACCGTCACTTCGGCGCCCTTGCCGCCGTTGTCGTTCTGCTGCCAGTACTGCTTCTTCACCTTCGCGGCCTGGAAGCCGTAATGCATCATCAGCCGGTCCGCGACGTCGCCCGGATCGACGCCCGCCACCTGCGCGGACGTGACGAGCACCTCCTGCAGCGTCACGCGCATGAACTCGACCTGCGTGCCGCCCGTCTTGCACGCGGAAATCTCGACCGACGAAAGGTGCTTGCCGTTCGCGCAGTTCTTGATGATCGCGGGTGCGCCCTTGTCCATGTATGCGGCGACGACGAGATCGTTGAAGCTCGCCTTGCCTGCATTGCCGCCGCTGCCGCTCGCCATCGCGCCCGGCTGGCTCGCGCCCCACGTAAACGACTGGATGTCGGTCCAGCCCTTGTGCTGCGCGTCCGCCGATTCGCCGGTCACGCCGTCCACCTTCATAAACATTGCCACGCCCATTGCCGTCTCCGTTTCGGTTCGAGGTCAGGTTGAATGCCGTGTTGAATGCCGCTTTCCGCTCATTTTTCAGCTCATTCGTTCGCCGCCTTCGCGGTCGGCAGCCGCGAGATCAGCCGCAGCGACACGGTGAGCCCTTCGAGCTGGTAGTGCGGCCGCAGGAAGAATTTCGACGTGTAGTAGCCGGGGTTGTCCTCGACCTCGTCGACGACCACCTGCGCGGCCGCGAGCGGCTTGCGCGCCTTGGTTTCCTGCGACGAGTTCACGGGGTCGCCGTCGACGTAGTTCATGATCCAGTCGTTCAGCCAGCGCTCCATGTCGTCGCGCTCGCGGAACGAGCCGATCTTGTCGCGCACGATGCACTTCAGGTAGTGCGCGAAGCGGCAGCACGCGAACAGGTACGGCAGGCGGCCGGACAGCCGTGCGTTTGCGGTCGCGTCGGGATCGTGGTATTCGGCCGGCTGGTACAGCGACTGCGCGCCGATGAATGCCGCGAAATCCGAGTTCTTCCGGTGTACGAACGGCATGAAGCCGTTCTTCGCGAGCTCGGCCTCGCGGCGGTCGCTAATCGCGATTTCGGTCGGGCACTTCTGGTCGACGCCGCCGTCGTCGGTCGGGAACGTATGGCTCGGCAGCCCTTCGACCGCCCCGCCCGATTCGACGCCGCGGATCGACGAGCACCAGCCGTACTGCTTGAACGAGCGGTTGATGTTCGCGGCCATCGCGTATGCCGAGTTTGCCCACGTGTAGCGGGCGTGGTTCGCGGCGTCCGTATCTTCCTCGAAGTCGAATTCGTCGACCGGATTGGTGCGCGCGCCGTACGGCAGCCGCGCGAGGAACCGCGGCATCGCGAGGCCGACGTAGCGCGAATCCTCCGACTGCCGCAGGCTGCGCCACGCCGCGTATTCGGTGTTCTGGAAGATCTTCGTCAGGTCGCGCGGGTTCGACAGCTCCTGCCACGAATCCATCTGCATCAGCTCCGGCGACGCCCCGGCGATGAACGGCGCGTGCGCGGCCGCCGCGATCTTCGACAGCTCGCCGAGCATCTCGACGTCGGGCGGGCTGTGGTTGAAATGGAAATCGCCGACCAGGCAGCCGAACGGCTCGCCGCCGAACTGCCCGTATTCCTCCTCGTAGATTTTGCGGAACAGCGGGCTTTGATCCCACGCGACACCCTTGTAGCGCTTCAGCATCCGCGCGACCTCGTTGCGCGACGCCGGCAGCGCCTTGATCTTCAGCAGCTCGTCGGTCTCGGTATGCGTGACGAGGTAATGCAGGCCGCGCCACGCGCCTTCGAGCGTCTGGAACTCCTCGTGATGCAGGATCTGGTTGATCTGGTCGGACAGCTTCCGGTCGATCTCCGCGATGATCTGCTTCACGCTGCCGTACGCGTCGGTCGTCATGCCGACCGTATGTTCGAGCGCCTGCTGCGCGAGCGTACGCACCGCGCGCTCCACCGATTCGCGCGCCTCGGCCGTCTTCGGCTTGAATTCCTTTTGCAGCAGCGCGGCGAACTCGTCGTGCGCGACGGCCGGCTGCGCGGCGTCGCGTGTGTCGGCGCGGGTTTGGACGGGGTCATTCATCGCGGGCCTCCGGTTGGGTCGCATCGCCGCGCTGCGCGGATTCGTGCGGATTGCGCACGAGCGTCTTCAGCAGGTCGGGATCGTTGATCGCGCGCTCGATCAGTTGTTCGGCACCGTGCTTGCCGTCCATGTACGACAGCAGGTTCGACAGCTCGGTGCGCGCTTCCAGCAGCCGGCGCAGCGCGTCGACATTGCGCGCGATCGCGGCCGGCGAGAAATCGTCGATCTGCTCGAACGTCATATCGACGTTGAGCATCCCTTCGCCCGTCAGCGTGTTCGGCACCTGGAACGCGACGCGCGGCGCGACCGACTTCATCCGCTCGTCGAAGTTGTCGACGTCGATCTCGAGGAACTTGCGCTCCGGCAGGTCCGGCAGCGGCTCGGCGCGCTTGCCCGCCAGGTCCGAAATCACGCCCATCACGAACGGCAGCTGCACCTTGCGCTCGGCGCCGTAGGTTTCGACGTCGTACTCGATCTGCACGCGCGGTGCCCGATTGCGCGCGATGAACTTCTGTCCGCTGCCCGCTGCCTTGGTTCTGTCAGTCATCGTCCACTCCTTCACGTCGATCAGGTTGCGCGGTACGTTGCCGCCGCCCGCGTGGCGGCTTCCCTCGTTCGGTTCATTCGCTTCGCTCGCCGCTCAGCAGGTCCAGCTTCGGCAGGCTCTCCGGCGCGAGATCGCGGATGATTTCGTAGAAGTCGAGCGCGAGCAGCCGCTGCGCGCGCCGCAGCAGCAGCGGCGCCGGATGGCTCGGCTCGTGCAGCTCGAAATAGCGGCACATCTTGTCGAGGCCGAGCCGTACGTCGTCGCGGCTCGTTAGCTCGGCATCGCGCCATGCATGCGCGTTCGGCATCGCAGCGGGCGCGGCCGGCACGGTGCCGGCCTGCGATGCGTCACCGGATGCGGCCTGCGGCGTGGAGTTCGCTCCGTCCGACGCGCCCGGCTGCGATTCGGGCACCGGCACTTCGCGCACGATCCTCTGCAATGCCTTCTCCGCATCGCCCGCATCGGGTGCCCACTCGCGGCCGAGCTTGTCGATCACGCACGCGCGGATCGTGTCCAGCGCTTGCAACGCGGCGCGCGCAGCGTCGAGCGGCGTCGTGCCGTCGCCGCGCACGGCCGACAGCGCGGCAATCAGGCTTGCGCGGCCGCCGGCTTCGTCGCGGCCGTCGAGCAGCCGTTCGGCATCGCGCACGCTCGGGCCGCCGTCGAACAGCGGCTGGCGGCGCGCCGCACGTGCGCAGTCGTGCGCGCCGGCCACGTCGGCGAGCGCGTTCATCCGTGGCGTCGGGTCAGGTTCGTCGTCGGCGTCGAGCCTCGGATGCAGGTCGTCCCACCGGCGCTCGAGCAAGTTCGCGACGACCGCGAGCGCGTCCGCATAGCCGGGCAGGCCGTGTTGCTCGATCCAGCTGCGCGCGAGGTGCGCAATGACGCGCAGGTCCTTCGTGCGTGCGGACAGCGCCAGCGCCAGCCGCTCGACCGCGCCCCAGTCGGGCGCCTCGGCCGGGATCACGGTGTCGCCGTACTGCTGCTCGGCGCGCGGCGTCGCGCGCTCCTGCAACTGCAGGAACTCGGCGTCGTATTCGAGATTCGCGCCGCACGGCGCATCGGGCGCGACGTCCGCGAGCAGCCGGCCGATCAGGTCGGCGCGCGGCGTCGCCCACGATACGCCGGGCGGCCCCGGGGAAAGCGCGGCGGCGGCCAGCGCCGCCTGGCTGATGTCATTCGAATGCATAGTCGATATTGATCGGTTTGCTGCCGAAATCGACCGCAACGGTGCGGTGCAACGGCGGCAGCGAGCCGTTGCGGATCTCGATCTGGTAGACGCCCGGCGTCAACGACACGGAGCGCAGCGGCGGGCTCGCGCCGCGCCGCGCGCCGTTCACGTACACGTCGCCCCACGGCCGCACGTTGAAGCGCACCTGGACGGTTTCCTGCGTCTTCGGCGGACGCTGTTCGGCAGGCAGCACGTTCACGGCGGCGACGGCCGCATCGGCTTCCGACGGCGGCTTCGGCGCCGGGGCCGGCGTCGTCGCCGGTGATGCGGCCGCTGCCGACGGCGGCACGCTGACGACGCGCTCCGACGTGTCGAGGCTGCCGGCGGGCGCGATGGTCGAACTGGAGCCGGATTGCGACGGGGCCGGGTTCGTGACGGTGGTCGCGACCTGCGGTGTGGTTGCGGCGGCGTCTACGGCCGGTGTGCTGGCCGGCGCGGCGGCAACGGGCGGCGGCGGGACCTGAGCCGACGATCCGGCCGGCAGGCTCGACGGCGGCACGACGATCGGCGTCGGTCCGTGCTGGGCCAGCGTGGTGTCCGGCGTGCTGGCGGGCGACGACGTGCCGGCCTGCGGCTGGCTCGCGCCCGGTGCGGCCTCGTCGGCAACGCGCGCGGGACGCGACAGATAGGTCGCGGCGAGGCCGACGGCGATCAGCGCGACGAGCGCGCCACCGACGTAGACCGGTATGCGGCGGCGCGATCCTGCGAGTAAGTGGCTGCGTTGGGTGCCGGACGGCGCGGATGCCCGGCTCGATGCCGATGCAGCGGGATGCGGTGCGGTCGTATCGTCGGCGCCGGCAGTCGCATACGCGTTCCCGTTCGTGTTCCCGGAATCCGCTGCGCTGCGCTTGCCGATGTCTGCGTCGGCACGCGTGGATCGTGTATCTGCTTCGTGGTGCGTATCGGTTCCGGCAGGGGCCGGCTCCGTTGCACGCTCGGCGTTTCCGTTCGGCGCACCGGATTCGACCGGCTTCGCCGCGGGCTGCGAAGCATGCGAGGCCGACGATGCCAGCGCGCCCGTTGCCGCAATCGCGGCGCCCTGCGCAGCGGTCTTCGACGTTGAAGGCGCACCCACCTCCGGCTTGGCACCGAACACGGCAGATGCAGCAGATGCGGTGTCCGTCGGCGTCGACATACCGTCCTGACGCTCAGGCGTTGACGACTGCACATCCGACACAGTCTTGCCCGAAGCCGTCCCGCCGTCGCCGATCGCCGCCGCAGCAGCCGACGCGATGCCCGCCGCAGCGGAACCCACCGAAGCCTCCGTCTTCCCTTCCCCGCCGCTGCCCGCGTCCCCGACCGGCGGCACGACCGCCGCGCCATACCCGGCGCCCGTCCGGTCGAAGTCCCGCAACCCGAGTTCCGCCGCGAACGCCGCGACCGATTCCGGCCGATCCGGAATCCGCAGTTGCAGCGCATGATCGACGGCCGCGAGAAACGCCGGGCTGTATACCTCGCCGGCCGGCAACTCGCGCGACGCGAGCGGCCGGTACGTGTCCTTGATGCTGCGCACGACGGCCGCGGGCGGCAATTCGCCGGTAATCATCGCGTGCATCACCGCGCCGAGCGCATAGAGATCGGTCCACGGCCCCTGGCTGAACGCCGGATCGTCGGTGTACTGCTCGATCGGCGCGTAGCCGGGCTTGATCATCATCGCGCCGTCGTCGACGAGATCGCCGATCCGTTTGCGCGCCGCGCCGAAGTCGAGCAGGATCGCGCTGCCGTTCGGGCGGATCAGCACGTTGTCGAGCGCGACGTCGCGATGGAAGCATTGCGCGCGATGCAGTGTGTCGAGCGCGCCGAGCAGCGCGCCGACGATGTTGCGCAGTTGCGTCTCGCTGATCCGCATGCCGCCGTCGAGCAGCTGCTTGAGCGTGCGCCCTTCGTAGAACGGCATCACCATGTACGCGGTGCCGTGGCTTTCCCAGAAGTGCAGGACCTTGACGAGCCCCGGATGATCGAATTGCGCGAGCAGGCGCGCCTCGTTGAGGAACGCGCCGCGCCCCGCGTCGAACGCCTGCGCGAACCGCTCGGAACGCAGCGACACCGTATAGTCGCCGCCGCGCGTCGCGAGCATCGACGGCATGTACTCCTTGATCGCGACCGCGCGCCGCAACGTGCGGTCGAACGCGCGATAGACGATCCCGAAACCGCCGATCCCCAGCACCTCGTCGAGCTGCAGTTCACCGAGGCGATGGCCGAGCGGCAGCGGCCGCACCGTGAATTCGGATGCGTCGCCGCGTGTCGCCGTGTCGTACTCGTTGTCTCTCGATCCAGCGTCCTTCATGTCCACCTCATGAAACCGTGTGTCTTCTGCCCGCCGCGCTTCAGCCGGGCTGCTGACCGCCGCCGAACAGCGTCAGGAACAGCGCGTTGTCGGGCGTGCCCGTATGCGCATGCGTGCGCAGCGGCGATCCGTCGGCGCGGTTGGTCCACCAGAAGCTGGTGCCGCCGTGCGGATCGAAATAGCCGGACAGCCCCGGCCACGCGGCCGGCGCCGGCTGCTCCGGCAGCGCGGCCGGCATGCCGTCGACGCGTTCCGCGTACCTGCCGCCGCCCGGCACGAGCCGCACGCGTTCCAGCGTCCGTTCGAGATCGCCCGGCGCGCGCGCATGGCGGATCGCGTCGAGCAGCGCATGGCCGACCTGCCAGTAGAACGCGTCGGCGGCGTCCGGCAACCCGTTCCAGTAATCGGCCGCACGCATCGGCAGCGTGACGATCACCGGGTAGTAGCGCCCCACGCGGTCGCAGCTCGGCGCGAGGCAGCCCGGCTGCACGCACGACGCACCGGCGCCCGTCGGGATCAGGAAATTCCAGACCGGCGCGACCGTGTAATGGCGTTCGATCTCGTCCGCGCCGCGCTGGCGCATCGCGGCCATCCCCTGCTGGAGCCAGCGTTCCCACCAGAGCGCGAGCGCATGCGGCAGCCGGCTGTTCACGAAGTCACCGGCGCCGGGAATCTTCCCGTACCAGGCCGGCGCGTCGCCGGCCGTGCTCGTGAGCGGCGGTGTGGGGCTCATTGCTTCGGAGGGCATGTAAAGGACTCCATCTGGGCCAGCCTGAACGGGTTGCGGACGCTGCCCGCATTCACCTGCAGCACGATCGGTTTGCCGTCGACCGTGAAGCGCGCAATCATCTGGTCCGAGCCGTGCCCGGCCGATACCGCCGCGCGGTCGAACAGCCGGTGCAGCGCCCACGGCCCGCCGGTCGTGAAACCGTCGGTCGCGCCGGCCTGCGCCGACACCTGCAGCCGCACCTGGTTGCTGCCGCGCGGGCCCGGCCAGTCCACCGCGCTCTGCACGAGCGGGCCGTGCGCGTAGCGGACGATCTGCCCGTCGACGTCGAGCACCATCTCCGTGATCGACGGGTCCATTTCGAGCGGCTGGATCTGCACCTTCAACTGCGCGGTGCGCGCCCCGCCGCCGAAATACGCGTCGCGGATCACCGCAGCCTTCTCGAACGACGCGAGCATCGCGGCCGCCGACGGATCGGCGTCCGCATTGCGGTTCGCGAAGCGCCACGGGTGCGACGTCGTATCGACGATCGACTGCAGGTTCTTCTGGAAGAAATCGTCCATCAGCCCGCCCGGCGCGAACATCTGCGCGAAATCCGCCGGCGCGACGTCGCGCGACGATCCGCGCGCGAACGGATAGCGGCCCGCGATCACCTGCCGGCAGAAGTCGCCGACATTCGCGCCGGCCCGCAGCGCGACGCTGCGCTGCTCGACGGTCGCGACGCTGCCGTTCGCGACGTTCGACAGGTCGTCGAGCACTTCGCGGAACGGCGTCGGCAGGCGGCCGGCCTGCGCGCGCAGCCGCGCGGGCGCGTCGGACGGCGGCGGTTGCGCGCCGCTGCGCAGCGCGTCGTCGGTGGCCGTCAGGTACGTGTACAGCGCGTCGATCGACTTCAGCACCGCGTCGAATCCCTGCGCCTGGTCGCCGCTGCCCGGCGCGAACGCGCGCAAGCCGGCGAAGTGGCTGTCGACGATCTGCTCGGGGCTCGCGGGCGCCGCCGCGGACGGATTCGCGTCGCTGGCCTGGCCCGCGAAGATCTGCGACAGCGAACTGCGCGCCTCGTCGACCTTGTCCTGCGCACGCGCCGCGAAATTGCGCGCCCCGCCCGGCGCATCGCCGAGCGCCGTGTCGCGCGCGAGCGCGACCATCAGCCGCGTAAGCGGCGAATCGGCCGACGACAGCGCGCGCGCCACCTGGATGCTCTGCGCGAGCGTCGCCGTGCGTTGCAGCTTGATGTCCGCGAGATAGTCGTCCCAGATCTTCAGGTAGTCGTTCAGGTAGAGCTGGCGAATATCGCGCGCCCACGCGGCCGCGTCGTTCGGCCCGGGGATCTCCGACAATCCGAGGTTCAGCACCCACACTTCCTCGCGCCCGTACGCTTCGACCTCGCCGGCCAGGCGCGGCGCGAACACGTTGCGATAGCCGTTGCGCGTATAGAGGCCCGGCACGCTTTCCGACAGCGGCTTGCCGCCCTGGCGCCGGAACACCAGCGACGCGTCGGGGCCGACCGCGCGCGCGACGCTGAAGTCGAACGCGGACGTCGCCGGGCGCAGCGTGCGCGTGAGCTGCCGGTACAGCCGCTGCGAGAACGGCACCTGCCGCAGCCGGTCGCGCACGTCGGCCACGAGCCGCTCGTTCATCGGATACGGCGATACCGCGACGCGGTTGCCGAACAGCGCGGCGAGATGCGCGCGCAGCGCCGACCGTTCGGCCGGCGAGAAATCCGGTGGCAGCGAGCGCTCCATCTCCAGATCGACGACGGCCTGCACGAACGCGGGATCGTAGTGCGCGCTGTCGTACAGCATCAGGTACGCCTTCAGCGCCGCATACGCGTAGTCGGTTTCGTCGGGCCGCGCGTCGCGCAGCGCGGCCTCCATCCGGCTCGCGGCGATCGGCAGCAGCACGTCGTCGAGCGCGCGCCGGTACACGGCATCGACGGCCTCGTCGATCTTCTCGCCCTGGAACAGCCCCCACCGATATGCGAGCGGCGGATGCTGCAGGTCGACGCCGCCCGCATTCGCGAGCCCGCCGAGCGCATCGAGCACGGGCAGCAGCCGCGCGATGTCGGCCGCGTCGGAGAACTTCGCGCCGGCGATCCGTGAATCGACGGCCGGCACGCGCGCGGCGATCTGGTCCAGATACGCGCGATTGTTCGAATAGCTGCGCAGCCACGCGGCCAGCACGGCCACGCATGCGAGCGCGAGCAGCGCGTAGCCGGCGATCCGCAGCACGCGCCGCTTCTGATGCCAGCGCAGGTCGCTGCCGGCGAGCGCGGCTTCGCGGAAGATGTGCTCCTGCAGCAGCGACTTCAGGAAGAAGCTGCGCCCAGTCGAGCCGACCTGCGCGACCGGCGGCACGCCCTCGATCTTCAGGAAGCGCTTGATGCCGCTCATCACGCGATCGAACGCGGTGCCCTCCTGCGTGCCGCTCGTCAGGTAGACGCCGCGCAGCATCGGCATCGGCTCGAAGCTCGACACGGAAAACACCTCGGCGACGAACTGGCCGAGCATGTCCTGCAGGTCGGCGATCTGCTGCGGCAGCAGGTAGGTCATCTCGCGCTGGCGCGCATCGGTTTGCGCGGCGAGCAGTTCGGGCAGCCCGTCGTTCAGCCGCTGGTGCAGCAGCCGGTATTCGCGGTCGAATGCCGCGCGCAGGTCGAAGCCGGGTGCCTCGCTCTGCGCGAGCGGGAATGTGAAGCCCCACACCTGCGCGCATTCCGCGCGGCCGTAGTTGCCGAAATATTCGGCGAAGCCCGCGAGCAGATCGGCCTTCGTCACGAGCAGGTATACGGGAAAACGGATGCCGAGCTGCGCGCGCAGTTCGAGCAGCCGCTTGCGCAGCACCATCGCATGCTGCGTGCGTTCGGCCTCCGACGCGCCGAGCAGGTCGGCCACGCTGATCGTCAGCATCGCGCCGTTCAGCGGCTGGCGCGTGCGGTATTTCTTCAGCAGGTCGACGAAGCCTTTCCATTCGGCTTCGTCGAGCGCGCGGTTGCCTTCGTGCGTCGTGTAGCGGCCGGCCGTGTCGATCAGCACCGCGTCGTTCGTGAACCACCAGTCGCAGTGCCGCGTGCCGCCCACGCCGCGTATCGCCGCGCGGCCGAACTGCTCGGCGAGCGGAAAGCTGAGCCCGGAATTCACGAGCGCGGTCGTCTTGCCCGAGCCCGGCGCGCCGATGAACACGTACCACGGCAATTGATACAGATACTGGCGCGACATCCGGTCGAACCAGCGCGGCAGGCCCTTGCGCACCGCATCGGCCTGCCCGAAGCGGACCTTCTTCAGCAGCGTTGCGGCTTCGTCGAAACGGCTGCGCAACTCGTCGAGCTGCGCCTTCGCCGGATCGTCGGCGGTGGCCGGCCCCGGCGCGGCCTCGCGCAACTGGTTCAGCAACTGCGCATTGAGGCGGCCCGCGCGCCAGCTTCGCCACGCGACGCGCGCACCCCACGCGGCGAACAGCACCGCGATCGTCAGCCCGCGCGCCCAACCGCTTTCGAGCGGCCGGATCTCGGCGAACGCGAACAGCGGGCCCGCGAGCCACACGAAGCACGCGAGCACGACGAGACCGGCGAAGGTCCAGATCTCCCGCGACGGCAACGGCCGGACGAAACGCGCGACAGCCTGGTTCATGTCAGTTGGCCCCCTGCGTCGCGCCAACGGCGGCGCTGCCGGGCGCCGGCAGCAGCGTGATCTCGACGCGCCGGTTCAGCGCGCGGTTCGCGGGCGAATCGTTCGGCGCGACCGGATCGAGCGTGCCGCGCCCTTCCGCCGCGAGCCGCTCCGGATGGTCGAGCCGCGCGGCGATCATGCTGCGCACGGCTTCCGCGCGTTCGCGCGACAGGTCCCAGTTCGACGCGAAGCGCGCGGTATGCACGGGCGTGTCGTCGGTATAGCCGGTCGCGCGCACGTTGCCGGGCACCTTGTTCAGCGCGTCGGCGACGCGCGCGAGCACCGGCACGTAGCGGTCGATCACCGAGGTCGAACCGGACTTGAACAGCCCGTCGCCGCGCAACACGATCACGCTGCGATCGGCGTCGTCGCGCACCGACACGAGGCCGGCCGCGATCTCGGGTGCCAGGAACTTCGCGATGCGCGGCGCCGGCGCCGGGCGCGGCGGCGCCTGCGCGGGCTGCAGCTTCGGCACGTGCAGCGCGTCGATCGACGCGAACAGTCGATCCGAATGCCCGGCAAGCGCGATGCGCAGCCCGACGAACACGCCGAAGCCGATCAGCAGCGCGAGCGCCACGCACACCCACAGCGGCACGGTGAAGCGGCGCGCGACGTCGCGCGTGACGACGTCGCGCCAGTGCGGCGACAGCGCGGGATCGAATTCGCCGCGCACCGAGCGGATCGTCTGCGCGAGCTGGCGGCGCAGCGCATCGAGTTGCGCGTGGCCGTTGTCGAGCACGCGATAGCGGCCCTCGAAACCGAGCGCGAGACAGAAATACAGCAACTCGAGCAGGTCGAGATGCTGGCGCGGCTGCTGCGACAGTCGTTCAAGCAGGTGGAAGAACTTCTCGCCGCCCCACGTCTCGTTGTGGAACGACACGAGCAGGCTGTGCGACGACCATACGCTGCCGCCCCACGGCGTCAGCGCGGCCGCTTCATCGAGCGCCGTGCACAGGCAGTAGCGCGCGCCGATGATCGCCTCGGACGGCACGCCGGCTTCCTGCGCGCGCGCCTCGAACTGCCGGATCTCGACGACGAGATGCTCGCGCAGCCACGCCGGGTTCGGATGATGGACGGTCGAGCGGATCTGCGGCACCAGGTTGAGCAACGGGTTCGCGGCCGCGACGAGCGGGTTCGTGCCGCTCGCGGCCCAGCGGCCGGGCCGCGGCTGCGTGGCCGTCGGCCCGGTCGCGCCGGAAGTACCGGATGCGGCGGCCGGATGCATGCCGCCCGGATTCGGCGGCACAAAACCGCCCGCGCCTGCGCCGGTGGCGATCGAATCGGAGGAACTATTCATCGCGATGCCCGCCCTCACCCGCGGATCGCCCAGAACTCCATCGAGAGCCCAGGGAATTCGCCGGCGAAATGAAATGCGAGACCGCCGGAGCGCGCCAGTTGCTTCCACAGGTCGCTGCCCTTGTCGATCTCGAAGTACGTATGACCCGCGTGATACGGGATCTGCCGCGGCGCGACCGGCAACTGGCGCATCGTGATGCCCGGCAGTTGCAACTGCACCAGATCGCGGATCCGCTCGACCGGCCCGAGCTTCGCCTGCGCGGGAAAGCGCGCGCGCAGGCTGTCGGCCGGCACGTCCGCGCGCACCGCGAGCACGAAGCCGGCCGTGTCGCGCAGCGCCGGATCGGCCAGCGTCGCGACGCGGATGCCGTTGCCCGCGTCACGCAGCTCGATCTGGATCGCGTTCTGTTCGAGCACCGTCGACAGCGACCGGCGCAGTTCGGTCATCAGTTCCGCGAAGCTCGTGCGCAGGTCGTCGTGCACGTAGACCGCGAGCGACTGCGGGCGGCGGCCGGCCGCCGTGAACGTGCTCAGGTCGCATGCGAGCTTCAGCCAGTCGCAGAACAGCGCTTCCGGATGCGTCGACACGTGCTGCTGCGCATGCCAGGTCAGCGCGAGATAACGATTCACGAGCTGCAGCAGCAGAAAGTCCGCGACTTCCGACACGCCGCCGCGCCCCGGCTCCGACAGCCGTTCCGCGAGCGCCTCGCTGCGTTGCGTGAGCAGCCCGTGCAGTTCGCGCGCATACGCCAGCAACACCGCATCGCGCTGTGCGACGAGCCGCGGCGGAATGTAGCCGTCGTCGACGAGCAGCCGCGCGTCGGTGCGCCGCTCGACGATCCGTGCGACGCCGAGCGCATGCCAGTCGCCGGTCAGCTCGGCTTCGAGCATCAGCCGCACGTTCAGGCGCCCCGTCTGCAGCAGCGCGGGGCCGAGCGCGACCGCGTTCGCGTCGGCCACTTCGTATTCGCGCACGACGTAGCGTGCGACGTCGGCGTTGCCGTTTGCGCCGTTGCCGCCGTTCGCGTTGTTCGCGACGTTTCCGGCGCTTGCTCCTACGCCTACGACTGCACCTGCACCGAACGACACCTCCTCGCCGCCACCGCGCCACAGCGGCAGCGCGAGCACGACGAGCTGGTCCTTCGCGTCGGCCGGCACGTCGAGCGGTTCGGGGAGATCGTCCGGATGGGACAGGTCGAACGGCGTACCGTCGCGCATCACGCCCGACGCGGCTCGCAGCGCGACCTTGCCGAGCGCGAGCTGCTCGCGATCGATTTCCAGCGCATCGAAGCCCCAGTAGAACCCCTGCAGCGGCAGGCAGCGCAGCGCGACGTAGCGTTCCCAGTGCCGTTCGAGCTGCTGGAAATGCTGCGGCCGCAGGAACATCCCCTCGGTCCACACCACGCGCTGGCGGAGGGCCGCGACCGGCGTCGCGGACATCGTCGGTTCGGTCATGGGCGCCCCTGCGCGTCGTTCAGTGCGATGCCGCCGTTCCGGACCGCGATCGACAGCTTCAGCTCGCCCGGCGACGTCTGCCAGAACTTGTAGAGGTTGAGCTGCTTCGCGCGCGGCAGCGGCACCGTCAGCCGCCAGCGGTTCTTTTCGAGCATCCGGTATTCGGCGACGACGCCGATCGCGCCGGCCTCGACGTTGCCGCGATAGTGCAGCGTGCGCGATTCGCCCGGCCGCAAGATCACGCGGTCGGTGCCGAGCAAATCCGCGCCGAGCACGTTCCCGGGCTTGTCCTGCAGCGAGAAGAAATCCGCGCTGTCGAACGCCGACGCCGCTCGAAGCTGGAACACCTTCAGCACGATCGGCGAAGGCTTGCGATTCATGTCAGGGTTGACGTCCGGCGCAACGTCGACCGTGATCGCATACGGCACCGCGGCCGCGTGCTCCGTCGCGCCGCACCCCGGAAACAGCAATACGCATCCCCATACGATGAAACTACTCGACCGCCATTGCATATTCCACCCTCGCCACCCAATAGCCATCCGCCGGTTTTCGAGTTCGAAACCGGTTGATCGGATTAAAAAAGGGACAATTAATTGACCGGTAATTATGTGGCTGGCATATCCTTCCGCTGAAATTTTTTCCGGAAAATTTTTATCGTAAAAACCGGGGCAAATCATCCTGGGTTTATGAAAGTTGAATTGTCGAGGCGAAAGGTAATTGAATCGATATTGGTTATTAATCGAAAAAACTTACCCGACCGGTTCGCCGTGGCGGCCCGGTTCTATTGCATGGACACCTGTCGGATGGGCGTGGGGCGCAAGCCAGCCGGCCGCCGGGCAAGGGATGCTCGCGACGCTGATGGTGTGCCAGGCTGTTCGTGCCGCCCGAACGGACGGTCCGGTTTTTTGTGCATTGCCGAGCGCTGACAAAACAACTGACGAATCCGAAAAACACAACGAACTATAGATCGTTTTCCTAGATTAACAAGTGATGAAATTCGTAGTCCATTTTCAGATTAAAATGGAATCGGATCGCCCAGTTGAAACAAAACGTAACAGCGGCATCGATGCCGATGATTGGCACTAGAATCCAACAGCGCTTGTGCGCCACCTTCCAATTACGCCGAATTTTCATTTCAAAAATGAAAGGCCGTTCATTGCTCGTTATTTTCCTCGGCGCCTTGTTGCTGGGGGTCGGCGGGTGCAGCACGTCCCCGACCCGGTCGGCCGCGCATGCGACGGTCGACAGCGCGCGCGCCGCGTACGCCGCCGGCGACTACGGGCGCACGATCGCGCTGCTGAGCCGCGCGAAGGAGATCGACGGCGCCGACACCGACACACAGGTTGCCGCGCACAAGCTCCTCGCGTTCAGTTATTGCGTGACGAACCGCGTCATGCAGTGCCGCGCCGAGTTCTCGAAGATTCTCGACCTCAACCCGCGCTTCGACCTGTCCGCCGCCGAGAAGGGGCATCCGGTCTGGGGGCCCGCGTTCGAGTTCGCGCGCCGCAGACATGCGTCGTCATCCTGAACGAACTGGTTTCCACGCGAGCGCTTCATCCACCGAGCGACGTATGACATGCAACTGATCGTGATCGAACATGCCGGCGAACCGGTCGAAAACGACTCCTACGACGCCGTCGTGTTTCACCCGCCGGGCGGCACCATCGGCCGGGCCAGCGACAACCATCTGGTGCTGCGCGACGACACGCGGCAGATTTCGCGGCTGCAGGCGCTGCTGCAGGTCGGCGACGACGCGTGCCTGCTGAAGAACCTGAGCAGCGTGTCGACGATCGAGGTGAATCGCGAGCCGGTCGGCTATGCGCAGGAACGCCCGCTCAATACCGGCGACATCATCCGCATCGGGCCGTACGTGCTGAGGGCCGAACGCGATGATGGCGACGACGGCAGCGACGCGCCGGTCATCGACATGGCGCCCGGCGTGCACGTCGACAGGCGCGGCGCGCCGGAGGCCGCCGGATCGGCGCAGCCTTCGCCCTCGCCTTCGCGCGACGACACGAAAGGCGCGGGCAACCGGCTATGGGGGCTGCTCCAGGACCGTCTCGCCCCGCGCGGCAAGGCGGCGGATACCGGCGCCAGGCCGGGCGGTCCTGCCCGCGCCGACGCAGCGCAGTCGGCGAACCGTGCCGCGCAGCACGCCGTGCCATCCGCACCGTCGCAGCGCGACCTGAATCAGCTATCGACCGATCCGCTGGACCTGTTCGCGCAGTCGTCCGGCGATATCGGCACGCCGGGCTCGGCGCCGCCGGCCGAGCGCGGCAATGCGGATCGCGCAGCGTCGTCCGCGACGCAGGCGGACCACGCGCCCGAGTGGACGCAGCACGTGCGCGTGCAGCCGGCAGCCGCGCGCGCCGACGTGCGTCCGGCCGATGAACCGGCGCCGCATGCCGCGCGTGCGCCGGCGCCGCCGACACCCGACGAACTGCTGAACGCGTTCTTCGAAGGCGCGGGGCTCGATACGGCCGCCGAATCGCATCAATGGTCGGCCGAACAGCTCTACATCGCGGGCCAGTTGCTGGCGCTGTTCGCCAACGGCACGGTCGAGCTGCTGTCGTCGCGCAGCATCCTGAAGCGCGAGGTGAAGGCGCACATGACGATGCTGCTCGATCGCGAGAACAATCCGCTGAAACTGCTGCCGGACGGCGGCGCGGTGCTGCGGCAGATGTTCGGGCTGCCGCTGCCGGGCTTCATGTCGCCGCAGAGCGCGGTCAGCGATGCGTTCCAGGATCTGCACGCGCACCAGATCGGCATGGTCGCCGGCATGCGCGCCGCGCTGATGGATCTGCTGACGCGTTTTTCGCCGCAACGGCTGCGCGAACGCGACGATGCGATGCGCTGGTACGAGAAGCGCGTGCCCGCGCTGTACAAGGCGCGGATGTGGGATCGCTATGCGGCGACCCATCGCGATACGGTGTTCGCGATCGAGGACGATTTCGCGTCGGTGTTCGGCAAGGCGTTTCTGGCGGCGTACGACGCGGAAGTGGAAAGCTATCGGGGGAGCGGCCGGCATTGAAGGGGCCGATGCCGGCCGCGTCGCATGGATCGCGTGACGAACGTCAAACCAGCGGCGGATGAACCGCCTGCTTCAAGCCGCTCGAGTAGTGCTTGTAGTCCCAGGCCACGCTGTCGCCGGGTTGCAGCGTGTAGACCGCACATGAGACGTCGGGCATCTGGCCGTTGACGAAATACACCCACCAGTAGCCGTTGCCGCCCTGGTTGGCCTCTACTCCACCCAAGGCCGTAATGAACAGGCTCGCGCCTGAACCCTGCCATTGCGGGTTGAGAGCGGGCGACACGCCGTCGGCCGTCAGCAGATCGAATACGGTCGTCACGCCGGGGGCAATCGCGATGCTGTCGTTCGCTTGCCACGGCGGATTGTGAAATTCCGAACCCCAATCGACGAATTGATTCGCTATCGAGCTGGCCATGAAGATATCTCCGTAGTGGTGGTTAATGCCTGAATTGCGTCCCGCTGCTCTTTTTCGTTGTTTGTTGAAAGTGCCAGGTTTTGACCTGGGTGCCGGAAAGCTGTATCGATCGTTTGCTGATCGCTCAATTCAAGCCGATCGCCGAATCACAGGAAGACTGTTTCAATCAAATGGCGTCGCTCGGGGATTGTTGCAAGTTCTGTCAGCATGATCCCCGTTTCGTATGGCGCATTTTCCGTTCTTCTATTACAGGCGCCTTTGCCGTCCGTGAAATCCTGATATTCGTACTGGTCAGAGAATAGGCGATGGACCGCCCCCCCGCAATGACAGTCACTCGACTAGTCCGGGTTCGCTTTACCGCGGACGTCGCTCGTCACGACAAAAAAAGGAACGAACCTGACCGCATTTTTGTGGGCGAGGCAGTTGAAGAGCCTATGGCGCAATCGTCATTTCTCCATTACGCGCGCGTTGCCGTCCGCGAAATCCCGATACTCGTATCGATCAGAGAATAGCCAATGGGCCGGCGGCCCGTAATACCGCTCGGGCGTGACTAACGCACAGCGGCACAGCGCCTCTCCGCTTCCCGGGCAGGTCACAACAGCTCGCCCCGAACGTCCCTTCCCCCTGTGTCCTTCACCCCATGATGCCGGGCAGCGCTTTCGGCCCATAGGCCGTCTACGTGCGCCTGCTTATCGCTGACGCATGCCCGCTCGTGGGCCCTCTCCCATTCACGAAATCACTGGAGCCCGTTCATGGATATCGATCGTAACTTTATCGGCGGCACCCTGGGGATCGCCGCATGTTCGTTTGCCGCCGCACTTTCTTTCGCCACGCAGGCGCAGGGGGCGAGCGCCTGCTATGCCGTCGACATGCGCGGATCGCAGCTCTACGTGACGTCGGGGGTGTTGCGCGAAGCCGCGCTCAAGGTCGCGAACGCGCGAGTCACCGCCCTCGAGAATACGCCGTTGACGCCGGTAAAGCCCCCGCCCGACCCGAAACGTTGCGACGGGGCGAACGATCACCTTCCTGCGGACGGTCCCGGCACCCGCAACTACTTCGGCAATGTCGTGAGCCCGTTGAAGTTCCTGCGTCTCGCGGCGTATCAATGCGCGGGAGCCGGAAACCAGAGTCAGTTCTTCTCGATGAACCAGGCCATTTATTATCGCCAGTGTGGAGGCGGGCAATACTCGAACTACATTCACTTCTGGGGACGCGCGAACGGGAACCCGAGCACGTGTTTCGCCAGCGACTACCCGACGATGTTTGCCAAGGCCACCAAAGACAGGAAGCCGGCGGACCTGCTCAACGCGATGAAGACGGTCTACTCGGGCGGCCTGAGTGGAACCGACGCGAACGATCAGGCGCTCGGCAACGCGATGGCGGCGATCCTGATCGCCGAAAGCAATCGCGACTATCTGGTCAACCTCGAGAACTACATGTTGATGGACCTGGCCGACGTGAAGAAGGCCACGCCGGCGCAAATCATCGGGGGCCACTGCGTGCCGAATGCCGAGTCCTGCCAGAACCGCGGTGAGTCGCAGAACGGCAAGCACCCGATCGCGTGGGGCGGAGCGCAGGAAACCATGATGGTGGACGGCTGGGGCCAGGCGGCAGGTGCCAATAGCGACTTCGGCATGATATTCGAAGGCAATCTGTCGGCCGAATGGGCAGTCGCGAAAGGAAAGGTCGCAAGCGCGAAGGTCGCCGAATGCGGCAGGGTTCCGCTAACCTACGGAAATCTGAACCCCGACCAGCAGAAGGCAGTGAAAGGCGTCTTTGAAGGCATTCTGCCGGCCCGCTGAGGTTCGCCGTCGGCAACGCGCCAAGAAAACGCCGCCGCCCCATACGCGGAAGCGGCGGCCTCACTACGCTCAACCTGTTGTCAAACCGCCATCACCGTCACCGACTTCGTCACGAGGTACGGCTCGAGTGCTTCCGGCCCGCCTTCCGACCCGTAGCCCGAATCCTTCACGCCGCCGAACGGCATTTCCGGCCACGGCGTTGCCGGCTGGTTGATCCACAGCATCCCCACTTCGAGGCGCTGCGTAAGCAGGTGCACGTTCGCGAACGAACGCGTGAACGCGTAGCCGGCCAGCCCGAACGGCAGACGGTTCGCTTCCGCGATCGCATCCTCGAGCTTGTCGAAGCCGCGAATCGCCGCGACCGGGCCGAACGGCTCGTTGTTGAACACGTCGGCTTCGAGCGGCACGTTCGCGATCACGGTCGGCGCGAAGAAGTTGCCTGCCGAGCCGATCCGCTCGCCGCCCGTCTCGATGCTCGCGCCGACCTTGCGCGCGTTCTCGACCACCGACGCCATCGCGGTCAGCCGGCGCGGGTTCGCGAGCGCGCCGAGCGTCGTGCCTTCCTCGAGGCCGTTGCCGATCTTCAGCCCTTCGGCATGCTTGACCAGCGCGCGCGTGAATTCGTCGCGGATGCTGTTGTGCACGAGGAAGCGCGTCGGCGAAATGCAGACCTGCCCCGCGTTGCGGAACTTCGCGCCGCCGGCGGCCTTCACCGCGAGCGCGACGTCGGCGTCCTCGGCGACGATCACCGGCGCGTGCCCGCCCAGCTCCATCGTCGCGCGCTTCATATGCTGGCCCGCGAGCGCGGCGAGCTGCTTGCCGACCGGCGTCGAACCCGTGAACGTGACCTTGCGGATCACCGGGTGCGGGATCAGGTACGACGAGATTTCGGCCGGATCGCCGTACACGAGGCCGATCACGCCGGCCGGCACGCCTGCGTCGACGAACGCGCGCAGCAGCGCGGCCGGCGATGCGGGGGTTTCCTCCGGCGCCTTCACGAGGAACGAGCAGCCGGTCGCGAGCGCGGCGCTCAGCTTGCGCACGACCTGGTTGACCGGGAAATTCCACGGCGTGAACGCGGCGACCGGGCCGACCGGCTCCTTCACGACCGTCTGCTGCGCGCCGAGATTGCGCGGCGGCACGATCCGGCCGTACACGCGGCGGCCTTCGTCCGCGAACCATTCGATGATGTCGGCCGCCGACAGCACTTCGACGCGTGCCTCGGTGAGCGGCTTGCCCTGTTCCTGCGTCATCAGCTGCGCGATCGTGTCGGCGCGCTCGCGCACCAGCGCGGCCGCCTTGCGCATCGTCGCCGCGCGTTCGTGCGCGGGCACCTTGCGCCACGTTTCGAAGCCGCGCTGCGCGGCGGCGAGCGCGCGGTCGAGGTCGGCGATGCCCGCGTGGGCCACCTTGCCGATTGCGTTGCCGGTCGCCGGGTTCACGACGTCGATCGTCTTGCCGCTCGCGGCGTCGACCCACTCGCCGTCGATCAGCAGTTGCGTATCCGTATAAGTCACGTTAGCCATCCAGACACCCCTACATTGCGTCGATAAAACGCGCGCTGCCGCGAACGGCCGCGCGCCGGTTGACAGAAAGAGCAAAGCCGCCGGGAGCATCGCGCAACCGGCAGCGGTGCAGACGGCAGGCACACCGGCCTGCCGTCGTTCCGCATGGGCCGCGCTCAGTGCGCGGCCGCCGTCGCCTTGCGGAGTTTCGCGACGTCCGCCGCCTGCACGGCCGGCGCGCCGTTGTTCCAGCCGGCGCGCATGAACGTCAGCACGTCGGCGATCTGCCGGTCGTTCAACTGGTTCGAGAACGCCGGCATCGGATACGCGGAAGGCACGCCTTCGATCACGAGCGTGTCGCTGCCGTTCAGCGTCACGTTGATCAGCGACGATGCATCGGTTTCGAGCACGTTCGGATTGCCGGCGAGCGGCGCGAGCAGCGGCGCGTAACCGCGCCCGTCCACGCCGTGGCAATGCAGGCAGTAAGCGTTATACACCTTCGCGCCCGGGTCGGCTGCCGGCCGGCCCAGCACCACCTGCGTCGGCTTCGGATCGTAGTTGTACGGCGGCGCGCCCGTGCCGCCCGCGGCCGGCAGCGATTTCAGGTAGCGGGAAATCGCTGCCAGATCGTCGTCGCTCAGCGCCTGCGTGCTGTGGTTGATCACGCTCACCATCGAGCCGAACGCGGTCGCGTGCCGGTTCGCGCCGGTCTTCAGGAACTGCGCGACGTCGGCCTCGTTCCAGCGGCCAAGCCCCGTGTTGTGCTCGCCGGTCAGGTTCGACGCGAACCAGTTGTCGATCGCCGCGCCCGACAGGAACGCCGAGCCGCCTTCGTCGAGCGCCTTCTCCTGGAAGCCGACACCGCGCGGTGTGTGGCACGACCCGCAGTGCCCGAGCCCCTGCACGAGATACGCGCCGCGGTTCCACGTCGCATCCTTTCCGGGCTTGTCGGCATATGGCGTCGTGTCGAGGAACACCGCGTTCCACAATGCGAGCGGCCAGCGCATGTTGAGCGGCCACGGGATGTCGGCCGCCCGGTTCGCCTGCTTCACCGGTTCGACGCCGTGCATGAAGTACGCGTACAGCGCCTTCACGTCGTCGTCCTTCAGCTTCGCGTACGACGGATACGGCATCGCCGGATACAGACGATGGCCGTCCTTCGCGACGCCCCGGCGCAGCGCGCTCGCGAATTCGGCTTCCGTGTACCCGCCGATGCCCGTGTCCGGATCGGGCGTGATGTTGGTCGTGTAGATCGCGCCCATCGGCGTGACCATCTTCAGGCCGCCCGCGAACGGCGTGCCGCGCGGCGCGGTATGGCATGCGACGCAATCGCCGGCTTTCGCGAGATATGCGCCGCGCGCGACGAGCGCGCTGTCGGCCGGTGCCGTTTGCGCGGCGTGCGCAGCCGTGCCGGCCAGCAGCGCGGACAGTGCGAGCAGCGATGCGCCGAGCGAGTTCAGCATGAGGTTTCGCATGTTCGTCTCCTCCCCTCAGGCCGTCTTCAGTTGATTGCCGACCGGCAGCTTGCGCAGCCGCTTGCCGGTTGCCGCGAAGATCGCGTTCGACAGCGCCGCCGCGGTCGCGGCCGTGCCCGGTTCGCCGATCCCGCCCGGCGCTTCGCCGCTCTTCACCAGATGGACTTCGATCGGCGGTGTCTCGTTGATTCGCATCATCCGGTAGTCGGTGAAGTTGCTCTGCACGACGCGGCCGTCCTCGATCGTGATCTCGCCGTACAGCGCGCCCGTGATCCCGAAGATGATGCCGCCCTGCACCTGCGCCTCGATCGTGTTCGGATTGACGAACATCCCGCAGTCCACCGCGCACACGACGCGCTTGACCTGCACCTCGCCGTCGTCCACCGCGACGTCGATGACGATCGAGAAGAAGCTGCCGAACGCGTGCATCACCGACACGCCGCGCCCTTGCCCCTTCGGCAGCGACGGCCCCCAGCCGGCTGCCTTCGTCGCGACGTCGAGCACGTTGAGCGCGCGCGGCGTCTTGCCGAGCAGTGAGCGGCGGTATTGCACGGGGTCGGTCTTGGCCTGCGCGGCCAGCTCGTCGATGAAGCTCTCGACGACGAAGGTGCTGCGCGTCGGCCCGACGCCGCGCCAGAACGCGGTCGGCACGTGGCGCGGCTCCTGCCGCACGTAGTCGATCAACTGGTTCGGCAGGTCGTACGGCAGGTCGGTTGCGACCTCCACCGCGTCGGGATCGACGCCATTCTTGAACGCGGGCGGCGCGAAGCGCGCGAGGATCGACGAGCCGACGATCCGGTGCTGCCACGCGACCGGCTTGCCGTTCGCGTCGAGGCCGGCCGAGATCCGGTCGTAGTAGTACGGCCGGTACATGTCGTGCTGGATGTCCTCCTCGCGCGTCCAGACCACCTTCACGGGCGCGCCGACCTGTTTGGCGATCTTCACCGCCTGGCCGATCATGTCCGTCTCGAGCCGCCGGCCGAAGCCGCCGCCGAGCAGATGGTTGTGCACGACGATCTTGTCGGGCGGCAGGCCCGTGAGCTGCTGCACCGTATCGCGCGCCCGCGTCGGCACCTGCGTGCCGACCCAGATCTCGCAGCCGTCTCCGCGCACGTGCACCGTACAGTTCACGGGCTCCATCGTTGCGTGCGCAAGGAACGGCTGCTCGTAGACGGCGTCGATGCGCGTCTTCGCGTTCGCGAACGCCTTGCCGACGTCGCCGTCCTTGCGCGCGACCGCGCCCTTGCCGTTCGCGGCGGCCTGCGCGAGATCGGCGACGATGTCCTTCGTCGACACCTTCGCGTCCGCGCCTTCGTTCCACTTCACGACGAGCGCCGACGCGCCGCGCTTCGCGGCCCACGTGTGATCGCCGACCACCGCGACCGCGTTGTCCGCACGAACGATCTGGCGCACGCCGGGAATCTTCTTCGCGGCCGTGTCGTCGACGCTCGCGACCGTGCCGCCGAACACCGGGCTGTTCACGATCACCGCGTACAGCATGCCCGGCAGCCGCACGTCGAGCCCGAACTGCGCGGTGCCGTCGACCTTCTCCGGCGAGTCGAGCCGCTTCGCGGGCGTGCCGATCAGCTTGAAATCCTCCGGCTTCTTCAGCACGACATCCTTCGGCACCGGCAGCTTCGCCGCGGCGTCGGCCAACTGGCCGTACGACGCGCGCCGGCCGCTCGGCGGATGCTGCACTTCGCCGTTCGCGGCGCGGCACGATGCCGGATCGACATTCCATTGCTTCGCGGCCGCCGCGACCAGCAGCGTGCGCGCCGTTGCGCCCGCGCGACGCAGCGGCTCCCATGCGTAGCGCACCGACGTCGAGCCACCGGTGAGCTGGCCGCCGAGCAGCGGATCGAGGAACAGTTTCTCGTTCGGCGGCGCATGATCGAGCGTCACGCTCGACAGCGGCACTTCGAGTTCCTCGGCGATCAGCATCGGCAGCGCCGTATAGACGCCCTGTCCCATCTCGACCTTCGGCATCACCAGCGTGACCTTGCCGCCGCGGTCGATCTGCACGAACGCATTCGGCGCGAACACGCCGGCGCGCGCGGTTTCATCGCCGTCGCCGCCGATCACCGAACGGCGCGTGTCGTCGCCCGCCGCCGGCAGGCTGAAGCCGAGCAGCATGCCGCCGCCCGCCGCCGCGCCGAGCGACATGCCGAGTTTGAGAAACCCGCGGCGCGACACGCCGGCGCCTGCCGCTTGTCCGGCGGCCGTGCCTGCTTCGATCAGTCCTCGCGACATGTCAAGCCCCCTTCGCGGCCTGCTTGACCGCCGCGCGAATCCGGTTGTACGTGCCGCAGCGGCAGATGTTGCCGGCCATCGCCGCGTCGATGTCGGCGTCGCTCGGGTTCGGGTTCGATGCAATCAGCGCGGTGGCCGCCATCACTTGCCCCGACTGGCAGTAGCCGCACTGGACGACGTCGAGCTCGCGCCATGCCTGCTGGACCTTGTGGCCGGCCGGCGTGGCGCCGACGGCTTCGATCGTCGTGATCCTGCGGCCCGCGACGGCCGCGACCGGCAGCACGCAGGAGCGCGCGGCGACGCCGTCGAGATGCACGGTGCACGCGCCGCATTGCGCGATCCCGCAGCCGAACTTCGTGCCGGTGAGGCCCACGACGTCGCGCAGCACCCAGAGCAAGGGCATGTCGTCGGGGGCGTCGACCGTGCGGGTTTCGCCGTTGATGTTGAGGGTGACCATTCAGCCTCCGGGGCCGTTGTATTGGGGAAGCGGCGCGCATGGCGCGCCGCGCGGGGTCGTCGTTGTCATTGCCGTCACGGGTGCGCAACGGATGCCGCGCGGCCCGGGAGGGACGAGCCGCGGCGGTGGTCCTGCGTCGTTACTCGGCCACGTCGATGCCCGACAGCACCTTGATGACCGGCGGTGCCGTGAACCAGTCGGCCGACTTCGTGCGGAATTCGCCGAAATACGGGCTGGCGAGGTGCGCGTCGAATGCGGCCTGGTCGTCGTAGATTTCGTACAGGTGCAGGTTCGGCGAGCCGTCTTGCTCGCGGAACAGGTCGTAGCGCCGGTTGCCCGGTTCGGTGCGCGTCTTGACGACCAGGCTGCGCAGTTCGGCCTCGGCGGCCTGAGCGTGTTCGGGTTTCACGAACAGCGAAGCAATCACGTGAAGCGCCATCTTGTCACTCCTTTCGAAACGGAATCGAGCATGCCACAAGCCGGCGTCGCGTGACGCCAGCGTGCAACCTCGGTGTGTTTGTGTTGCCGTGCCGCAGCATCAGGCCAGTTCGTCCGGGCCCACGCGCACGACGACCTTGCCGAAATTCTTGCCGGCCAGCAGGCCGATCAGCGCTTCCGGTGCGTCGGCGAGGTCGGGGACGACATCTTCCCGCGTCTTCACCTTGCCCTGCGCGACCCATTCGCTCATCTCCTTCAGGAACGGCGCATAGCCGGTCGCATAGTGATCGAGGATGATGAAACCCTGCACGCGGATGCGCTTGCGCAGGATCGCACCCATCAGCGCCGGCACGCGATCACGGCCGGTCGACACCGCGGTGTCGTCGTATGCCGCGTCGTTGTAATGCGCAATGATGCCGCACACCGGCACGCGCGCGTGATCGTTGAGCAGCGGCCACACTGCGTCGAACACGGCCCCGCCGACGTTCTCGAAATAGACGTCGATGCCGTTCGGACAGGCGTCCTTCAGCTTCGCGGCAAACGCCGGATCGCGGTGGTCGACGCACGCGTCGAAGCCGAGCGTGTCGGTCACGTACGCGCACTTGTCGGCGCCGCCCGCGACGCCGATCACGCGGCAGCCCTTCAGCTTCGCGATCTGGCCGACGACCGAGCCGACCGCGCCGCTGGCTGCCGCGACGACCACGGTTTCGCCGGCCTTCGGTTCGCCGATCTTCAGCAGCCCGGTGTACGCGGTGAAGCCCGGCATGCCGAGCACGCCGAGCGCGTAGGACGGATGCGCGAAATCGCGGCCGAGCGGAATCAGGTCGCGGCCGTCGGACAGCGCATAGTCCTGCCAGCCGGCGCCGGCAACGACGAGATCGCCTTCGCGAAACGCGGGCAGGTTCGACGACACGACGCGGCTGACCGTGCCGCCGACCATCACGTCGCCGAGTTCGACCGGCGCGGCATAGGACGGCGCGTCGCTCATCCGGCCGCGCATGTACGGGTCGAGCGACAACCAGACCGTGCGCAGCAGCACCTGGCCGGCGCCGGGCGTCGGCACGTTGCCGGATTCGGTGCGGAAGTTGCCCGGCGTCGGCGCGCCGACCGGGCGCGACGTCAGGATGATCTGGCGGTTTGCGGTTTTGCTTTGCGGCATAAGAGTGTCTCCGTCAACAGGAATAAACGTGCTTCGTGGGCACGATCGGATCAGGGATGGACCGACAGAAGGCGCGCACGCGTGGCAGCGTCGGCGGTCAGGCCGGCGTGATTGCACGCGTGCGGTTGGAACAATCGGGACAGCGTAACGCGGAGCGAGGTATTCGTCATGCGCGGATAAGTAGACCAGTCGTCTAGAATCGGGGCAAAAACAAGGCGCGCCGATGCGCGCCCGGGTTACGACTGCGCTCCGTCATGCGCGGCCGGCGGCAGGTTCAGCATGCGCCGCGTTTCGATCATCGCCCTTTCGAGCGGTTTGCGGTTGCGGTGAATCTTTTCCAGCAGCGTTGCGCCAAGCCACAGCTCGTAAAGGATCGCGGCCGTGTGCGGCGGATCGTCGACCGCACGCAGCGAGCCATCGGCAAGCCCTGCCTCGATGCCGCCCGCGAGCCGTTCGATGATCTGGCTCGTGCCACGCCGCAGCACCGCGCGCATCGCTTCCGACAGGTCCGACACTTCCGCGCCGAGCTTCACCGCGAGGCACTTGCCCTCCGGATCGTCCGCGCATTGCGTGTGCAGCCAGTTGCCCCAGTACGTCATCAGGCGTTCGGCGCCCGTGCCGGTCTGATGCTTGAGCAGGTTGTCGAGATGCGCGAGATAACCTTCGAAATACGCTTCGAGCAGTGCCTCGCCGAATGCTTCTTTCGAGCCGAAGTAATGGTAGAACGAGCCCTTCGGGATGCCCGCCGCAGCGAGAATCTCGTTCAGACCGACCGCCGAGAACCCCTTGTGGAGCATGATCGGCTTCGCGATGTTCAGGATGTGCTGGCGGACTTCCGCGCCTGAAGATGCATTCATGATGGCGTATGGTAGCAACGATTAGACCGGTCGTCTAGCAACGCCGGGCCGACATGTTGAGCGGCACTTTACCCGATCGCGACCGGACAATCGACCGCCGTCAGCGCGCCGCTTCGTCGGCGCGTTTCCTCGTGCGCGCCCGCCGCTCGCTTCGCTGCGCGGCCGGAGCCGTCTTCGTGCCGCGCACCGGTGCCCGGCGCGCGAGCACCGTCATCTCCCGCCTCAACGCATCGAGCTCCTTGGCGCGCGCCGCATCGGTCGCCTGCGCGCCGTCGAGCTGCCCCTGAAGCACCCCGCATCGATGCAGTGCATCGCCGAGTTGCGCCTGCAGCGCGGCGACATCCTTCCGCTGCTGCGCATCGCGCTGCTCGGCGCGCGATGCCGTCGCGTCGAGTTCCTTTTGCAGCCGTGCGGCGGCGAGCCGTTCGCGATCGATCTCCTGAAGCGCGCGCTTCTCCGATGCGCGCAAGCGTTCCTCGGCCCGGCCTGCGTCGTCGCGCAGCCGGTCAAGTTGAGTCGTGAAATCCGCACGCGCCTGCGCAAGTGCGCGGTCGCCTTCCGCGTTGTCGGCTTTCAGGCGTTCGATCTCCGCTTGCATCGCGCGCCTCGATGCGTCGTCGGCCGCCCTCGCCTGCTCCAGTTCCTGGATGCGCACCTGCGCGGCCAGCAGCGCGGCCGTGCGTTGTTCGAGCGCGGTTTCGGTGCGGGCCAGCTCGGCCTGCAGCGTAGCGACTTCCGCTTTCGCCGCCGTTCGTTCGGCTTCGACTTCCGCGCGCAGTACGTCGAGCGCGGCGGCCGCGTCGGTGCTCGAACGATTCCACAACGCCGCGACCAACTCGCCGGCTGCCGCCTGCAGATCGGCCGGCAGGCCGGGATGTTCGATCCGCACGCGACTCTTTTCCCGCAGCTCGGCCCAGAACTCGCCTAGGACAGCCGTCGGCGTGCTCATGCTGCCCTTGCGGACGAGCTGGTACAGGCGGTTCGCGGTAGGCGTGATGCCGAAACGGAAGAACAGCAGCGCGCAGACCTCGCGGTATAGCTCGCGGGTTTTCGGGAAGTCGGCCTTGAGGCGCTCGATTTCGGCGGTCAGGCGGGGTTCGTCGGCGGCGAGATCGGACATGGTGTGGTTTCGTCGGGAATTTCGTAAATAATATAACGTAAACCGTTAAATATCTAATTCTTGCAGTCTATTTATTTGACATTATTTCTATAATGTCGAGATGGCCGAAGATCGGTGTGGCGCGTGGAATCGACGCGCGCGCTGGCGCCCCTCCTTGTCTCCATTGCGCGCCCGGTTGGCGATGAATGGGCCGAGCTTGGGTTGCCAACCAGCCCACCGACGATCGAATCGATACGGCCGGCTGCGGGGTCGCGGTGCCGGCAGGAGGGTTGGTCCGGTTTTCGCGTAACAGGCTATCGTTTGTTTTAACGAAATACAGCCCCAGGTTTGTATTTTTACAATACATGCCATAGACTGTATTTTCAGATTACAAACGATCGCCTGTCATCCTGCGGAGCGCCCGATGGCCTTTCCTGTCCAGACCCTGACCCAGTTGCGCCCGATACTCGTCGGTTTCCGGAAATCCGCGGGGCTCACGCAGGCGCAATTGGCCGCCCGCCTGGGCGTCACGCAGCAATCCTATGCGCAGCTCGAAGCCAATCCGTCGGCGGTGAGCATCGAACGGCTTTTCAAGGTGCTGAACACGCTTGGCGTTCGTATGACGCTCGACCTGGGCGCGCAGGACGAATCGGCGGGACCAGCCAGTACCGATGCACGACCGGCGGCTCCCAAGCCGGCCGCGAAAAAGCGCATGCCGGACCCGGCGCGCGGCGCAACGGCCGCAAAAGCTCAAACCAAAACCACGACCGGCGCCGCGCGCAAGCGGCCGGCGACAGCAGCGCCGGGCAAGCCACGGGTCTCGAAACGGGAGGACTGGTGACGATGGCATCGCGCGCCCGCCACGACCGGCTCGACCTGTGGATGAACGGCATTCCGGTCGGCTATTGGGAAATCCGGCGCGGCGTCGAGCGCCTCGTCTACCTGCCGGGCTGGCTCGACGATCCCCAGGGGCGGCCGCTATCGCTTTCGCTGCCCTTTACGCCCGGCAACCAGCCGCACCAGGGCGCGATCGTCGCCGACTACTTCGACAACCTGCTGCCGGACAGCGAGCCGATCCGCCGCCGCATCGCGCAGCGTTACCGGCTCGGATCGACGGCACCGTTCGAACTGCTCGCGTCGATCGGCCGGGATTGCGTCGGCGCGATCCAGATGCTGCCGCCCGGCGAAATGCCCGTTGACCTCGAGACGATCGACGGCGTGGCGCTCGACGACGCAGCCGTCGCCGACGTGCTGCGCCACGCGACCGCCGCTCCGCTGCCCGGCCGCGCGGAGCCGGACGGCGACCTGCGCCTGTCGATCGCCGGCGCGCAGGAAAAGACCGCATTGCTGCGTCAGGGAAACCGCTGGCTGCGGCCGTCGGGCAGCACGCCGACGACACACATTTTCAAGCTGCCGCTCGGGCGCGTCGGGAACATGCAGGCCGACATGCGGACGTCCGTCGAGAACGAATGGCTGTGCTCGAAGCTCGTCGCCGCATACGGCCTGCCGGTCGCGCCGTGCGAGATCGGCCGGTTCGACGACCAGAAGGCGCTGATCGTCGAGCGCTTCGACCGGCGTCCTTCGCGTGACGGCACGTGGATCCTGCGACTGCCGCAGGAGGACATGTGCCAGGCGACCGGCACGCCGTCCGGCGCGAAATACGAATCCGACGGCGGCCCCGGCATCGATACGATCATGGGCATCCTCGCGAATTCGACCGACGCCGCGCACGACAGGATGAATTTCTTCGTCGCGCAGCTCGTGTTCTGGGTACTGGCGGCGATCGACGGCCACGCGAAGAACTTCAGCATCGCGCACCTGCCCGGCAATACGTACCGCAGCACGCCGCTGTACGACGTGCTGTCCGCGCATCCGATCATCGGTACACGCCGCAACCAGTTGCCGCCGCGCCGCGCACGGCTCGCGATGGCCGTGCGCGGGAAGAACCGGCACTACGTGATCGGCGAGATCCAGCCGCGTCACTGGATCGCGCAGGGGCGGCGCGTCGGCCTGACCGAAGATGACGTGCGCGTGGCGATGGCGGCTGTCGCCGCGCGCACGGAACCCGCGATTGCCGAAGTCGCGGCGCAGATCCCGGTGGATTTTCCGGCGGATGTGGCGGACGCGATCTTCAACGGCATGCGTCGCCAGAGCCGCAAGCTCGGGGCGGGAAGTGCCGCGTGAGGTTTGACGGGCGCCGCGAGCCGCTCAGCCCGCGTCGCGCGCGCGGGCGAGTGCCGCGAGGTTCCCTTCCCCGAATCCGTGGTGCCCCTTGCGCTGCACGATCTCGAAGAAGATCTCGCCGGGCCGGCGCTTGACGAAGGTCTGGAAGAACAGGCGCGGCACGCCGTCGCTGCCGATCTCGCCGTCGACCAGCACCGCGCGGCTGCGCAGCGCGTCGAGATCGACGCCGTGCCCGGGCAGCCGCGCATCGACGTCGTCGTAATAGCGTGCGGGCGGCTCGATGAATTCGACGCCGTTCGCGCGCAGCGCATCGACGCATGACAGGATGTCGTCAGTCGACAATGCGACGTGCTGGACGCCCTCGCCCGGATGGTCGGGCAGATACGCGTGCATCAGTTCGGTACGCCGCGTGCCTTCCTCGTAGACCGGAATTCGCACCGCGCCGCACGGCGACACCATCACGCGCGATTCCTCCGACACATGCCAGTGCGCGTCGATCTGGTGGATCTCGCGAAAATGCAGCAGGTCGTGGTAGAAATCCAGCCACTCCTGCATGCGGCCTGCGCCGACGGTTTGCGTGAAGTGGTCGACCTGCTGCAGGCCGACGCCCGCGCAGTCGAGATCGGTGTGTGCGGTCGCGATGTCGATCGGCCGGAAATCGATGTCGAAGATCGAGATGTCGCCGACCCCGCCGCGCTGGCCGTTCCGCCCGCGCCAGCGGTCGACGAAATACAGGTGCGAATCGCCGATGCCCTGGATCGCCGGGATCTTCAACTCGCCGACACCGACCTTTTCGCCTTCGAACGCCCACGCGCCGAGCTGGATCGCGCGCTCGAACGCGCGCCGGGCATTCGCCACGCGCAAGCCGATCGCGCAGACGCCCATCCCGTATTCCTCCGCATAGCGTGCGGCGAACGAATCGGGCTCGGCGTTGATCAGGAAATGCATCTGCCCTTGCCGGTACAGCGTGACGTTCTTGCTGACATGCCGCGCGATCGCCTTGAACCCGAGCTGCTCGAAGCGTTGCGCGAGCGCTTCCGGCACGGGCGCCGCGAATTCGACGAATTCGAGGCCGGCCATCCCGAGCGGATTGGCGGCCGGATCGACGACGGACGGCGTATCGCTGGACAGGGGGTGGGAATTGCCGGGCATTCCAGTCTCCGGGGGCATGCGGTCGAGGGGGATGGCGCCCCGCGCAGGCGGCATGCGCGGCCGATGTGGCGACCGGGCATCCGCCCCGAGCGGGCGAGTTTTCATGCTGCAGATTTTAACCAGATCGTTCACGACGGCACACCCTGGCCGAACGGGATATCGCCGCGCCGCCTAGTGCAAACCCGAAAAGCGTTCGATAATCGCACGATATTGAACGATAATCGCGCACTTTGCCCGATTGGCCAATTGCCGCCGTGCGGCGCGCACCCTATTCTCCGTTCACTCATCGACTTCAATGCAGCATCGGACGCGGCGCCGCCACGATTCCACGATGCGCCGTACCAGGAGACACCGCCATGACCCCAACCTTCGACACCCTCGACGTCGCCGCCGGCAGCCGCGCGCGCAGCCAGGCCCGCAAGGCCGCGCTCGGCAGCTTCGTCGGCGCCGTCGTCGACTGGTACGACTTCCTGCTGTACGGGATCGTCGCCGCGCTGGTATTCAATTCCGAGTTCTTCCCGAAAGTCAGCCCGACGATGGGCACGCTCGCGGCGTTCGCGACGTTCGGCGTCGGCTTCCTGTTCCGGCCGCTCGGCGGCGTCGTGTTCGGCCACTACGGCGACCGGCTCGGCCGCAAGCGGATGCTGGTGCTGACGGTGATGCTGATGGGGCTGTCGACGGTCGCGATCGGCCTGCTGCCGACCTTCGCGACCATCGGCTGGTGGGCGCCGGTGCTGCTGGTGCTGATGCGTGCGATCCAGGGTTTCGCGGTCGGCGGCGAATGGGGCGGCGCGGCGCTGATGGCCGTCGAGAGCGCGCCGAAGCAAAAGAAGGCGTTCTACAGCAGCGGCGTGCAGGTCGGCTACGGCGTCGGGCTCGTGCTGGCCACGGGCATCGTGTCGATCCTGAGCCACACGCTCGGCGAAGCCGCGTTCAAGTCGTGGGGCTGGCGCCTGCCGTTCGTGTTCAGCATCGTGCTCGTGCTGGTCGGGCTGTGGGTGCGCAAGAGCATGGACGAATCGCAGGAGTTCGTCGAGAAGGTCGAGCACGGCAACCGCAAGCTGCGCCTGCCGGTGCTGGAAGCGCTGACGCGCCATCCGAAGGCGTTCCTGCTGATCGTCGCGCTGCGTCTCGCCGAACTGTTCACGATGTATATCGTCACCGCGTTCGCGCTCAGCTATTCGACGACGAACCTCGGCATGTCGCGCGACCTGTTCCTGAACGTCGGCCTGCTGGTCGGTGCGGTGAGCTGCGTGACGATCCCGTGCTTCGCGTGGCTGGCCGACCGCTACGGCCTGCGCCGCATCTACCTGATCGGCGCGCTGATCGGCCTTGCATCCGCGGTGCCGTTCTTCATCGCGCTGGAGGCGCGGTCGATCGCGTGGATCGTGATCTTCTCGATCCTGCTCGCGAACGCCGCGCACGACATGGTCGTGAGCGTCCAGCAGCCGCTGTTCACCGAGCTGTTCGGCGCCGAATACCGCTATAGCGGCGCGGGCGTCGGCTACCAGTTCGCGAGCGTCGTCGGCGGCGGGTTCACGCCGTTCATCGCGGTCGGCTTGGTCAGTCTCGCCGGTGGCTCGTGGCACCTCGTCGCCGGTTATCTCGCGGCGGGCTGCCTGATCTCGCTGGTGGTTGCCGCGCGGATGCGCGCGGCGCAGTGACGAAGTGAGCGCGTGGCCGGCCCGATCCGCGGCCGGCCATTTCTCCGCGTCGGCCGCCGGCCGAACGGCGGTCCCCCGCCCAACGTCAAACACCGTCAATCACGCGCGGCGATTCCCCTTTTCCCCGCTGAACATTCCACGCCGCCCGCCGACCAATGGCATCATATGGGCCTACGTCAGTCACCGATACGCCCCCATATCATGTCGAATCTCATCGTCCACGGCGGCACTCCGCTGCGCGGGGACATCAAGCCGTCCGCGAACAAGAACGCCGTCCTGCCGATCCTGTGCGCCACCCTGTTGACCGATCAGCCGCTGCGCCTTGTCGGCGTGCCGGACATCACCGACGTGCGCAAGATCCTCGACATCTTCCGCACGCTCGGCAGCGACGTGTCGGTCGACTTCACGACCGGCCTGCTCGAACTCCACCATCGCAACACGAAGTTCGATCCGGCCGTCCACCGGCTGCCCGAGGCGATGCGCTCGTCGATCATGCTGATTCCGCCGCTGCTCGCGCGCTTCGGCGTCGCGCGCCTCGAGAACGACGTGAAAGGCTGCACGCTCGGCGTGCGCGAGATCGATCCGCACGTCGAGGTATTCGAGCGCTTCGGCGCGCACATCGAGCGCACGCCCGATTCGCTGATCGTTCGCACCGACGGCCCGCTGACGGCCAACGATCACTGGTTCGACTACGCGTCGGTGACGACCACCGAGAACTTCGCGCTGTGCGCGACGGCGGCGAACGGCACGTCGACGCTGATGAACGCGGCGTCCGAGCCGCACGTGCAGGAGTTCTGCCAGTTCCTCGCGATGATCGGCGTCACGATCGAAGGCATCGGCACGTCGCGGCTCTGCGTGACGGGCGGCGGCAAGCTCGGCGGCGGCGAATTCCGCTTCGCCGAGGATTTCCACGAGATCGCGACGTTCCTCGCGCTCGGCGCGATCACGGGCGGCGACATCACCGTGCGCAACTCGTCGCCCGAGCATTTCCCGCTGATCGACCGCACGTTCGCGAAGTTCGGCGTCAACGTCACGCACCGCGACGGCTGGTCGCGCGCGGAACGCGATGGCCCGCTGCGCGTGCGCCGGCCGTTCACGCAGAACATCCTGACCAAGGTCGAAGCCGCGCCGTGGCCGTACCTGCCGGTCGACCTGCTGCCGATCTTCATCGCGCTCGGCGTGCGTGCGGAAGGCAGCGCGATGTTCTGGAACAAGGTCTACGACGGTGCGCTCGGCTGGTCCGGCGAACTGTCGAAGTTCGGCGCGCACGTGCTGCTGTCGGATCCGCACCGGCTGATCACGTTCGGCGGGCTGCAACTGACGCCGGCGCGCGTCGAGAGCCCGTACATCATCCGCGTCGCGATCGCGCTGCTGATGGTGGCCGCGAGCATCGAAGGCCGCTCGGAAATCATGAACGCGCTGCCGATTCGCCGCGCACATCCGCATTTCGTCGAGAACCTGCGCTCGGTCGGCGCGAACGTCGAGTGGACGAGCAGCGAATAATGCCGCTCGGGCGGGTGCGGCTCGCGTGAAGTCGGCGCCGCATCCGTCTTCCCTCCTTCCCCGGCCGGCGTCGGCAAACTGCCCGGCAAGCGGCGCGCGTTGAAGGATCGCCGCTTCGCTTCCAGGCGTTACTCTCCCTCCCCGCACTCGACGTCGCCCGCTCCCATGTGGTCGAAGCCGTACAGCATCACGGCGGTCGTCCCGTGCGCGGGATCGCTCGGCCGCCTGCCGAGGCCGTCGTCGGCCGGGCTCGACGGATACTGGATGCTCGTGTCCATCAGGTTGGCCGGCTGCTTGCGCAGTTCCGCCTCGGTCAGCTTGCGCCCTTCCGCGCGCGGCAACCCGAACGCCTTGCGCACGTCCGCTTCGTTCCAGGTTCCCTTCAGCGTCACGGTGACCATCTGCAGGTCGCCATGCTCCCAGTCCAGGTCGACTTTCGTCGCGAGCGGATGCACGCGGGCCGCGAGCCGGCCGGGGAATGCGGGGCCTTCGTAGTACGACTTCGTGTTCTTGCACGCGTCGCCGGTGTTCCGGTACTTCTTCAGCGCGCAGTTGAAGCGCTTGTCTCGATAGTCGAAAGTCTTTTCGAGGGTGCAGCCGAATTCCGGCGACGGCATGCGCGGCCATGCGCGGATGTCGACGGCCGGACGAGCCAGTCTGGTGTCACCTGCAGGACTGGCGCCAGCGAGCGCCGGCACGGCCGCAACGAGCAAGGCCGCCGAGAGTTCACGAAATTTCATGTTGGGTTCCAAAAACGACGATCGTGTCCTGCCGGTAGCAAACCCGGAATTCCCGACGTTCAGGCGAACGGATTTCGCAGCACCGGACCGCCGTCCACGCGCAGGCCGTCGTGCATGTCCTCGGTGTACAGGTATTCACAGCCATCGAGCGACGCGGCGGCGACGATGCACGCGTCATAGAAGGACAAGCCATGCCGTTCCGCCAGCCTTCGCGCCAGGTCATGCGTATCGATCGTGACCGGTACGACATGGCACAAGCTCCTGATCGGCTCCAGAAACTGCCCCACGTCGCTCCACGGCATCCGCAATTTTCGACTGCAAACGCTGGCGACTTCGTTCAGTACCTGGACACTGATGGTCGGCCGCCGAAGGAACAGCGCCTCCGCCCGATTCGCTTTGGTTTCGTCCCCGGACAGCAGATAAAGCACGATATTGCTGTCGACGAACGACTTCGCCGACTCAATCCCGCTCATTCGCATCGTCCCGGCCGAACTTGAAATCGGCGGGCAGCTTGCCCCTGAAACGCCGCAACCGTTGCAGAAGTTCATCGGGCCTCGGCTTGCGGCTGACGGCAAACACGCGCGGGCTATCGACGACGATTTCGATATCGTCCCCTTCGCGGAGCTCCAGTGCATCGACCACGCTGGCGGGAAGGCGGACGGCCAGGCTATTGCCCCACTTTGCGACTTGCATACGGACCTCCTTGGACTTTGGATATACATCGATGATTGTATATCTCCCATATCTCGTCTGCAAAGTCGGGGCATAACGCATGCAGCGCAGGCCCCACCGTTAGAATTGCGCGATAATCGCCCACTCCCACGCGATCATCGCGCATGACGGCACCGCTTCCCGACGATGAAAAAGCCTGAACTCGACCGACGCGACTGGATTGCCGGCCTCGAAAAAGGCCTGATGATCCTGGAAGCATTCGACAGCCAGCACGCGCGCATGACGCCCACGCAGGCCGCCGCGCGCACCGGCCTCACGCGCACGGCCGCGCGGCGCTACCTGCTGACGCTCGAATCGCTCGGCTACGTCTACACCGACGGCAAGCTGTACGGCCTGACGCCGCGTGTGCTGCGGGTCGGCTGGTCGTACTTCGACTCGGCGCGGCTGCCGCGCACGGTCCAGCCCTATCTGCAGCAACTGAGCGCGTCGTTGAACGAATCGGCTTACGTGAGCGTGCTCGACGGCTGGGAACTCGTGTTCATCGCACGCAACGGCGTGTCGCGCGTGATGACGACCGGCTTCGTGCTCGGCGCGCGCGTGCCGGCGCCGCTGACGTCGCCGGGCGTCGTGCTGCTCGCCCATCATCCGGATCGCGAGGCCGTGCGAGCGTGGCTCGACGATACCGAACTGCCGCCGTTCACGCCGCACACGATCACCAACAAGGCGCGCCTGCTCGAACAGGTCGACCACGCGCGCGACGCCGGTTTTGCGGCGATCGAACAGCAATTGCAGGTCGGCGTGCGCGGGATCGCGGTGCCGCTGAAGAATCGTCACGGCGAAGTCGTCGCCGCGCTGAGCACGAACATGCCGATCGGCACGGAGACGACCGATGCTGCCGTGCGGCGCGTACTGCCGCACCTGCAGGAAGCCGCGCTGGCGATGCTGAACGTGCTGTAGCGTCTCGTCCGCGCTGAACGGGCTTGCTGCACCGCTACATTGCTGCGCGACGGATCACGCCCCGGCACCGAATCCGGCAGTCCTCCCGCCGGGTTGTTTCCCTTCACCCGATCCGCCACCACCGCGGCAACAGATCGCGCACTTCCCGCCGCCGGTAACGATCGTCGATCAGATGCACGACGCCTTCGTCGTGCTCGGTGCGGATCACGCGCCCGGCCGCCTGCACGACCTTCTGCAAGCCCGGATACAGGTACATGTAGTCGTAGCCGTTGCCGAAGCGCGCGTCCATCGCGCGCCGCATCTGCTCGTTGACATCGTTGACCTGCGGCAACCCGAGCGTCGCGATGAATGCGCCGATCAGCCGTTCGCCGACCAGGTCCACGCCTTCCGAGAACGCGCCGCCCAGCACCGCGAAGCCGACGCCGCGCCCGCCCGCGTCGAAGCGTGCGAGAAACGCATCGCGCTCGCTTTCGGCCATGCCGGGCGCCTGCGCCCATACCGGCACGTCCGGATGGCGCGTCTGCATCAGCGCGACCACGCGCCCCAGGTAGTCGAAGCTGCTCAGGAAACCAAGGTAGTTGCCTGGCCGCGTCGCGTATTGCGCGGCGATCAGGTCGGCGATCGGTTCGAGCGAACGGTCGCGGTCGCGCCAGCGTGTCGACACGTGGCTCGCGACGCGCACCGTCAGTTGCTCGGCGCGGAACGGCCCGTCGACGTCGAGCCAGCCCGTATCGCCGGGAAGCCCGAGCGTGTCGCGGTAGAAATGGAACGGGCTCAGCGTGCCCGAGAACAGCACGGTCGCGCGCGCGGCTTCGTAGCGCGGCGCGAGAAATCCGGCCGGGATCACGTTGCGCACGCACAGCGTCGACTGGACGCGGCGCCGCCGGCTGGCCGACGCGACGCCGTCGAGCGCCGGCTGGCGCGGCATCGGCTCGCCGTGCAGCGTCGCGTCGAAGATCGACGCGCTGTCGAAGGCTTCGGCGAGTACGCCGAACTGGATCGCCTCGAAATGAAAGCGCAGCAGCGCGTCGCCGTTCGCGCGCGGCGCGTCGGTCAGGTGCTCGCCGATCGCCGCGACGAGGTTCTGCACGGCCGACACGATCGGGCCCGGAATGTCCGGATACGCCGCATAGCGTTCGGCCTGCGCGCGATTGACCGTGCCCCATGCGCGGGCGAGCCGGTCGAACGCCTTGCGCAGCGCCGCGGGCGCGGCTTCGCGCGCGGCCGCGAACGCGAACGGATCGAGCGACGCGCTGTACATCTTGCGCGCACGGTCCAACAGGTTGTGCGCTTCGTCGACGAGCACGCCGACGCGCCACTGGTTCTGCTGCGCGAGCGTGTGCAGCATCGCGCTGCCGTCGTAGTAGTAGTTGTAGTCGCCGATCATCATGTCCGACCATCGCGCGAGCTCCTGCGCGAGGTAGTACGGACAGACGTCGTGCGCGAGCGCGGCCGCGCGCACCGTATCGCGATCGAGCAGCCCGGCGCCGATCGCCGCGTCGCGCGCGGCCGGCAGCCGGTCGTAGAAGCCTTGGGCGAGCGGACACGATTCGCCGTGGCACGCTTTGTCCGGATGCTCGCACGCCTTGTCGCGGGCAACGAGCTCCAGCACGCGCAGCGGCAGCGCGGGCGTGCCGGCGCCGAGCGTCGTCGCCGCTTCGAGCGCGAGCGCGCGTCCGGGCGTTTTCGCGGTGAGGAAGAACACATGGTCGAGCTCGCCCTCGCCGCACGCCTTCAGCAGCGGGAACACGGTGCCGAGCGTCTTGCCGATGCCGGTCGGCGCCTGCGCCATCAGGCAGCGCTCGTCGCGCGCCGCGCGATAGACGGCGACCGCCAGCTCGCGCTGGCCGCTGCGGAACTGCCCATGCGGAAACGCGAGCGCGCGCAGCGCCGCATCGCGCGCCGCGCGATGGGCCGTCTCGCGCTCGGCCCAGCCGACGAAGCATGCGCACTGCTCGGCAAAGAACGCTGCGAGCGTGTGCGCGTCCAGCGTTTCAGTCAGCACGGTCTCGCGCTCGGACACGATGTCGAAATACACGAGCGCGACGTCGATTTCCGCGAGACCGCGCGCGTCGCACATCAGGTACGCATAGACCTTCGCCTGCGCCCAGTGCAGTGCGCGGTGGTTCGCCGGCATCGCGTCGAGGCTGCCGCGATAGGTCTTGATTTCCTCGATGCGGTTCGCCACGGGATCGTAGCCGTCCGCGCGGCCGCGCACGGTGAGCGTGCCCCACGTGCCCGTCAGCGCGATCTCGGTTTCGTAGCGCGCGCCGCGGTTCGACGTGACCGCGCCGTGGCCGGCGATGCCTTCGAGCGCGGTCGGCGCAGGCGTGAAGCGCAGGTCGAGATCGCCGCGCCGCGCGGTGAACTCGCACATTGCCCGCACCGCGACGACGTAGCTCACGCGGACAGCCTCGCCGCGTCGGCTTGCGCGCCGCCCGCGCCGGCCCACTCGACATCGACGACGCGCACCGGCATGCCGTGCGCGACGCAGTACGCGAGCCAGCGCGTCTGGTTGTCCTGCAGCCGGTCTCCCGGGCCCTTCACCTCGATCAGTTCATAGCGGCGCTCGCCGGGCCAGAAGCGGACGAGATCGGGCAGCCCCGAGCGGTTGCCGCGGATATCCGCGAGCAGACGTGCGAACCACAGCCGCAGGTGCTCGGGCGGCAGGCACGCGAGCGCCTCGTCGAGCAGTTCGTCCGTCAGCACGCCCCAGAACACGAACGGCGACTGCAGCCCCGCCTTCGTCGAGTAATGCCGGCGGATCGTGTCGCGATACGCGCCCGAATCGAGCTGCGCGAAACAGGCGGCGAACGCGTCCGCGCGGCGTGCAGCGAAATCGGGCGCGTGCAGGTCGGCCGGGCCGCGCTGGAACGGGTGGAAGAACGCGCCGGGCACGGCCGCGAACACGGGCTCCCAGCACAACAGCCCGAACAGCGAATTGATCAGCGTGTTCTCGACGTAATGGACCGTCGACGCCGGCTGCGCGAGATGGTCGCGCACCGCGAATTCGACGCTGACGAACGCGTCGGGGCGCGCCAGCACGAGCGTCTCGCGCGGCACGTCCGGCGCGGCGGCCGCGCGTTCGACGCGCTGGCCGACGCGGCGCTGCAGGCGCGGCAGCATGCGCTCGACGCGCTGGCGCTCCTCGTCGCTCTCGAAACCGCCACGCGCATCGAGCGCCAGTGCGAGCGCGTCGTCGTCGCGCCCGCAGCGCTCGAGCATGCGGATGCGCCGATGGCGGCTGCCCGGCCATGCGCTGCGCGTGTAAGCATCGAGCGCGGCGGCCCAGTCGGCGCGGCGCTCGCAGGTCTGCCCGAGCGCGAACAGCAGCTTCGCGCGACGCGTCGCGAGCCACGGCTGCGCACAGCCCACCGCATCGATCGCGCGCAGCAGGTCGTCGAACGGCAGATCGTCGGGCCACGCGTCGAGCGCGTCGCGGCACATCTGCAGCGCGAGATACGCGTCGACGTCGTCGCGCTGCTGGAACGCACGCGACGACGGCGCGATCGGCACGCTTTCGTACTGGAACACGCCGAGATCGGCGAGCACGAATTCGCTCCAGTCCTGATGCAGATTGCCGAAGAACATCAGGCGCAGCCGGTCGCACAGCGCGCCGACCGTCACGCGCAGCACGCGGTCGCCGGCCTGCGCGCACCACGCGTCGAGCGGCTGCGCGGCATCGTGCGCGGGCCGCAGCCGTTCGAGCCATTCGGGCTTGCGCTCGCCCGCATGCGCGGCCAGCGACGGGAAGATGCGCAGCAGGTCGGCCTTGGTCGACAGCGCGAACAGCTCGTCGATCGTCAGCGCGGGCGCCGGATCGACCCAGCCGAGCGCGACGAGCGGCGCGGCCGCATCGAGCGTGCAGCCGATTTCGTCGTACGCGAGCTTGCTTGCGCGGAAGTCGGACCCGCTGCGCATCAGCATCCGCACCAGCAGCGCGCGCGACGCCTGCGGCAGCAACGCGAAATCGCGAACGAACGCCTGCTCCCGATGGTCGAGCAGATCGTCGTAACGCTCGCCGAGCCAGGCCAGCGCGCGTTCGAAATTGGTCAGGTAGTAAAACGCCGGGGGCGTCGGCGAAGCAGGCGTCACGGGAATCGATCACTGTACGTTTGTACAGGTCGGAATCATATCAAATGTGACGGGAGTTGCCGCACGCCGCCGCCCGGCCAGACACCTGGATCAGAACTGGTAATTCACCGACATGTCGAACACGCCGTTGGTCGACTGCTGCGTGATCGGGCTGCGCGCCGCGCGGCCGACGAGCTGCTCGATCGCGCCGTCCATCGTCACGAACCAGTGCTTGTTCACGAACCAGACCATCGTCACGCCCAGGCCAGCCGACTTGATCCCCGCGCCCGACGAATAAGCCGGCAGCCCCGAGCGAGCGGCGGCGCCCTGGCTCACGCCGAACCAGCTGTTCATGTAGCGCGAGTCGGCGAACGATACGGTCGGCCCCGCGAACCAGAAGAAGTTTTCGTTGCTGCCGGGCATCGGCATGTATGCGGAGAAATCGCCGGTCCAGCCGTTCGAGCCGCCGATGCTGCGGCGGACATCCGCGCGCAGCACGAGCGGGAATTCCTTCGAGATCACGTAATCGGCCGCCAGCTTCATCACGGGCGCCGCGTTGATGTTGTCGAGGCCGTTCAGGTGGCCGAGATCGTCCGCCGAGCGGCGCCCGAGGTCATAACCGACCGACAGGCTCACGCGCCAGTTCGGCCCGCGCAGCACGTTCGCGCCCAGCCCTTCGCCCGTCGACAGGAAGAACAGGTCGCGATAGCGAATGTCGAGATTCGGGCCGCCCATCACGCGATAGCGGTCGGAGCCCGCATAGCGCGGCTGCAGCGTCATCGCGGCGCCGACGCTGACCTGCCAGGTGGAGACGGTCGGATCGAACAGTTTCTCGAGCGGCACGCCTGCCGAGTATTGCCACTCGCCGAGCGGCGAAGGTGTCTGGGCCGACGCGTCGCGGGCGCCGGCCGCGGCAAGCGCCGCGCATGCCGACAAGCCGGATACGAACCGGCGTGCGCCGGGTGACAGTAACGGGCGGGCAACGGTCATCAAGGCGGTCTCCGTCGGTTGCGCGAAACGAACCTGAGGAAAAGCGCAGCGCAGCCTGCGGCACGAACGTAGCGTGCGCTGAATTAACGGACATCCTACGCGACGCGCGCGCAGACGCAAAGCGCCCGCTGCGCGCGGGCACTTTGCCGCTTTCCGGAATGGATGGGTGAAGCGTTGCCGGATCAGAAACGCTCGACGTGATAGTCGCCGGCCAGCGCGGCCGGGCTACGCGTCGACATCATCCGCGAGAAGCCGTCCGCGAGCCGCCCGAGCGCGAGCTGTTTCTGGCTGGTATCCCAGTGCGTATAGGTGTCGTATGCAGCATCGTCGAACGATACGGTGACGGCGACCGGGCGGCCGCTGGCGCGAAAGCCGATATGCAGCACGCCGCCCGGCAATTCCTCGATGTGATAACGCAACGAGCGCGATTCGAAATAGCGGCCCAGCACCTGAGCGATCGCGCGCTTGTCTGGCGATTGCACGTGAATGTCCATGATGGTCCTCCTTTCAGTGGTCGTGCGGCCGGTTGCGGCGCACCGCGCCCGCCCGGCATCCGTATCGGCGGCGGGTGCGACGGCGGATCGCCGTGCGGCAACCCCTCGGGCACGGGCGGATCGACGGGATCGTCGTGCTCGGGCTGCGTCGGATCGGGGTCGACGTCAGGTGTCGGTTCGGGGCGGTGCAGCGTGAATGGCGTCTTCATGTCACTCCTGCGCGACGGCGCACATCTCGATGGCGCTGCGGCCGTGCGCAAGCGGCGTGCCCGTTGCCCGATCCGGCCTGACGCTGCCGTGCGGTCAGTCGTCGTAGGCCGCCATCACCAGCCACATCGTGCGCCCTTCCGCGATCAGCCGCACCGCGAGCGCGAACGGATCGGACGGCGAGCATTGCGCGACGAGCGCCCGCTGCGCGCGTTCGGGACCGTCGTAGACGACGTCGTTCAGCTCGCGCACCTCGTCCTTGCCGTCGAACATGCGTCGTTCGGGCCGATAGACCAGCGATTCGCGGTTCCACGCGTCGAACCGCTCGCGTACGTGGCCGAAATCGCCGCCGCATACGTTTGCGTCGTAACGTATCCTTTCCTTGGTTGCATTCATCACGATGTCCTCTCGTCCATGCCGGCGGCGCGCGGGTCATGCCCGTCGCACCGGCCGGCGTCCCCGGCGTGCAAGCGTCGTGCCGCCGATGCCGCGCAGGCACGGCGCTTGCGCCCGCATCAACGAACAAGGAGGTTCGACCATGAACGTTCATGCCCCCGGCCGCCGCGACGCCGTGTCACCGGCTGCCGGCCTGCTCAGGCTCGCCACGTCCCGCCCGCCGCCCGAAGACAAGACGGAGGAGCGCATCGACGAAGGGCTCGAGGAGACGTTCCCGGCCAGCGATCCGCCCGCCGTCGGCGGTGCGACGCGTATCGACCCCGCCAAGCCGTCCGGCAAGCACGAACGTCGTGCGCCGCACGTCCCTTCCCCGCCCCGCGATCACGGCTGACGGCGGCACCCGGCTCACGATGCGCTGCGGCGCACCGGCGGGCCGGCGAAATCCGGAGCGATCCGATGAAGATCCTTGAACGCCGATGGCATGAAATCAGCGGCGCCGCCGGCGTCGCGACGCTGGCGGCGATCGAAAGCGCCGTGGTGCTCGCGATCGTCGCGATGACCGGCATCGGCCACTGACATCGCTTGCCGCCCGTTCGCGACTGCCGCCGTGGAAGATGTACAAGCGGGCTGGCAAATTTCTCCGTCGTCCGGCCGACAAGGGCCGGCGTGCGCGGAGCGCGCGCGGCACGGTATCTGCTCCCGAATCGATTCGCTCACGAAGGAGGCTTCATGTATCGCGTCAACGAGATCATGTCGCGCGACGTGGTGTGCGTCGCGCCGACCGATACGATTCGCCATGCGGCCGAACTGATGCAGCGCTTCGATATCGGCGTGCTGCCCGTTTGCGACGGCACCGAACTCGTCGCGATCGTGACCGACCGCGACCTCGCGGTGCGGGCGCTGTCGCACGGCCATTCGTCCGATACGCCCGTGCTGGCGGTCGCATCCGCACCCGTGCAGTGGTGCGTCGAGGACGACGGCGTCGGTGATGTCCAGCAGCGGATGGCCGACGTGCAGTTGCATCGGCTGCCGGTGCTCGACCGCAGCCTGCGGCTCGTCGGCATCGTGTCGCTCGGCGACATCGCAACGCGCGCGGGCGGCCCTGAGCGCGACGAGCTCGCCAATACGCTCGAGGACGTGTCGCTGCCGCGTCGGCGCTGACACACGCGCGCTCCCTCGTTCCGCACGACGGCCCGCTGCCCGGGTGCGACGCGCACACGCACGCGTTTCGCGCGTGCGCCGGGTTGCCGTTTCGACCAGGAGGTTTTCGATGACAACGGACAAACCGTCGCGCGACGCCGCGCGCATCGTCGGCGCCGGCCGCCGCCCGCACGCGGGTGGGCCGGGGCCCGACGTGATGGCCGCCCGCACGCTCGAAGGCGATCGCGTTCTGACGGTGGACGGCGACGACATCGGCAAGGTCACCGACATCATGCTCGACGTGCGTTCCGGCCGGATCGCATATGCGGTCGTCGCATCGCGCGGCGGGAGCGGCGACAAGCTGCTCGCGGTGCCGTGGAACGCGCTGATACTCGACGTCGAGCGCAAATGCTTCGTGCTGCCCGTTGCCGCCGAGCAGGTGCGCGAAGCACCCGGCTTCGACAGGAACCGCTGGCCGGCCATGGCCGATCCGGACTGGGCCGAGGCGCTGCATGCGTACTACGGCAGTGCGCCGTACTGGCTGATCGAGGAAGGCGAAACGGCGCTCGACTCGCCGCCGTACGAGGCGTCGCCGGGCGGCCCCGAAGACGACGGCCGGCGCAGGCGTTGAAATCGGCCGGCTGCAACGCGATTCAGTGCGCGGCCGCCACCGTCTGCGCGAGCCGCCGTGCGGCGGCCAGATGCGCGTTCAGCGTCGGCAGCGCGCGGGCCGCGAATGCGCGAAGCTGCGGATCGCGGCCGTTGCGCGCCTCGGCTTCGTAGAGCCGGATCGCCGCCTCGTGCGCGCGCGGGCCCGCCAGCGCGACATAGGCCGTGTCGAACGCGCGGCCATCCTTCGTTCGCAATGCCGTCACTGCCGGATCGACAAGCATCCGCGTCTGGACCGGTACGCCCTTTTGCGCGCCAAGCTGCCGCAATTCGGCGGCGACGCGCGTGAGATCGTCGATCATCCGGCGCGCGAATGCCTTTACGTCCGGGTTCGACGAGCGGTCGAGCGCGAGCTGGCTGGCCTGTCGCTCGACCTTGCCGAGCATCGCGGCCTTGTCGACGAATTCGGCATCGATGCCGGTCGGCCGCTGCGTCATGGCGGCCTCGTCGGCGGTCGGGCCGGGGCTGACGACGCCCGGCGCGACCTGCACCGACGAAGCAGGCGGCGCCTGCGCGTGCGAGAGCGCGAACGCCAGTGCGCCGGCGGCGGCCAGCGCGCCTGCCGCCGGCCGGCGTTCGTCCCGGTTCATCCGGTTCGTTTTCATCCGGGGACCTCCGTATGCGAGACGGAGCGGGCCGGCCGCGCGTTTTCCGTCACTCGGGACGCTCGGCCGACGTAAGGAAATCGGTCCTGCGCCGTTGCTCCATGCGCCCGCTGTATCCGCTGCTACCGGTCGCGCACTTTCCCGTCGCGTGAATCGTCCGGCGCGACGTCGACGATCACGCTCGCCAGCGTCGGCATGTCGACCGGCTTGCACAGATATGCGTCGAAACCGGCGGCCAGCACGCGGTGACGGTCGGCCTTGCCGGCGTGCGCGGTGACCGCGACGACCGGCAGGTGTCCGCCGCCGCCCGGCAAATGCCGAATGCGGTCGAGCAGCCAGAAGCCGTCACCGTCGGGCATCGCGAGATCCGACAACACGACGCTCGGCGGATGCCGTTCCACCACGTCGAGCGCATCGTGCCCCGACTGCGCGGTCGATACCTGCGCGCCCATCGTTTCGAGTGCCGCGGCGAGGCTGGCGCGCGACGTCGCGTCGTCGTCGACGACGAGCACGCGCCGGCCGTCGAGCGCGGCCGCGGCCGGCCGGCCCGCCGTGCGCACCGGTTGTGCGACCGGATCGTCTGCGTCCCAGCCGGCCGGCAGCGTGACCGTCACGGTCGTCCCGCGTCCGGCGCCCGCACTCGTTGCGACGACGTCGCCGCCGTGCAGTTGCGCGATGTTGCGCACGATCGACAGGCCGAGCCCGAGGCCGCGTTTCGGCGAAGCGAACGCGCCTTCGGGCCGGCTGAACGTCTCGAACAGGTGCGGCAGGTATTCCGCCGCAATGCCTTGCCCCGTATCGGCGACCGACAGCCGCACGCGCTCGCCCGCTCGCGTCAGCGACACGGTGATGCGCCCGCCCGGCGGCGTGAACTTGATCGCGTTGGACAGCAGGTTCGACAGAATCTGGCGCACGCGCTCGCCGTCCGCCGAAATCACGCAGGTCGGCATCGAGTACTCCGTCGACAGCACGAGCCCGTTCGCCCGTGCCGTCGCGTCGAGTTCGCGCATGGCGTCGCCCACGACGCGCACGAGATCGACCGGCACGTGTTCAAGGCGCAGCCGGCCCGTCGCGAGCGACGATGCGTCGAGCAGGTCGCCGACCATGTGAGACAGCGATCGCGCGCTGCGATCGATCGCGTCGATCGCCTGTTGCGCGAAACCCTGCCCGTCGACGTTGCGCAGCACCTCGACCCAGCCGTAGATCACGTTCACCGGCGTGCGCAGCTCGTGCGAAACCGTGGCCAGCAGTTCGTCCTTCAGCCGGTTCGACGAGTCGGCCTGCGCACGCGCGTCGCGCGCGCCGCGCAGCGAACGCAGATCGCGCCGCTCGTCGCGGCGGCGTTCGCGCGCTTCGCTCAGCGTCATCGACAGGCCCGTGCAGTTGCCCTGCGCATCGATGATCGGCGACGCGGCAAAGGTCGCACGAAAGCGGCCGCCGTCGCCGCGCACGCACAGCACGTCGAGCGGCCCGACAGGCGCATGCAGGTTCGCGAACGATGCGGGCACCGGATGCCGCCGCAACCAGCGCGGCGCGATCATCGAAACGATGTCGCGCCCGGTCGCCTGCGCCGCGTCGATCCCGAAGATCCGCCACGCGGCCGGATTCCAGCTGGTGATTCGCCGCGCGGCGTCGACCCCGACGATCGCATCGGGTGACGCGTCGACCACACGGCGCAGCTGGCTGTCGTCAGGCGCGCGCGCGGCGGGCGCGGGCTCGCGGCGCGGCGAGCGGGCATTGCCGTGGCCGTCGTCATCGATTTCGCGCGGACGCGGACGATCGTTCGCGAGCAATGGCTTCACGGCCGTCACGAGCACGCACTCGACGAAGCCGATCGCGACGAACGTGCCGGCCTGCGCGAACAATGTGGCCAGCGGCGCATCGCGCCACCACAGCATGCCGATCACGGCCACGCTCGCAACGGTCGCGGCCAGGCCGCCGCCGAATGACGTCAGCCACGCAGCAGCCGCAACGGCCGCATAGAAAGGCAGCGGCGCAATTGGCGCGTGCTCGCCGACGACGCGAATCGCCCACGCCTGCAGCGCGGACGCCAGCCCAACGGCCAGCACGACCCATGCACCCTGCCGTAACAGCTCACGGTTCAGGGTCCTCATTGCATCCTTGCATCGCGCCGGCTCCCGTCGCGCGGCATCGTGCCGCTTGTCGGCCATCCGGCATTGTCGTCGAGCGTGCCGAGCGAGCATGGTGGTATCAGCAAGCAACATGCCCGATGCGGGCCTGGGGCGGTGTCCGGACCGAGAATGGTCGGACCGGCGTCATGGCGGCAGTCTGTTCGGCCGCAGCCGGTCCTGCACCGGTCGAAGTCGCGGTCCGCCCGGGAGGAATGCAATCGCAACCGGCTTTTTCATCGGGTTTCTGTAAAAAAGCGCCGGTGGATCGTTCCACGGGTTCGCGGAACGACCGATGGGCGATTCCTTCCGCTCACGCCGCACACATTGGAAATTCCTATTCAGCGGCACCTTCGCGGCCGTTTCGCTGTCGATGATAAATATTGCAATGAACGGAACACGTGATGCCGATTTTCAAAACGGCCCGCTAACGCCGATGGTCGAACCCGCAAACCGGTCGAAGCAGCGCGCAGACGGCCGCCGGCTATCCGGACGGTCCTCCGCGATGCGCACGCTGCTCGGCCGCATCGAGAAAATCGCGCCGACCCGCGCCAGCGTGATGATTGCCGGCGAAAGCGGGGTCGGCAAGGATATCGTCGCGCGCTGGCTGCACGATCTCAGCGCGCAGCGGGACGGCCCGTTCGTTCCCGTGAACTGCGGCGCGATTCCGCCCGATATTGCCGAGTCGCAACTGTTCGGGCACGAGAAAGGCAGTTTTACCGGCGCGATCGCGCAGCGGGAAGGTTTTTTCGAAGCCGCGCGCGGCGGCACGCTGCTGCTCGACGAGATCGCGGAAATGCCCGCGGCGCTGCAGGTGAAGCTGTTGCGGGCAATCGAGTCGAACGCGATCGTGCGGGTGGGCGGCACCGAGCCGATTCCGCTCGACGTGCGGATCGTGTCGGCCACCCGCCATAATCCGGCCGACGCCGTGCGCGACGGCCGGTTGCGCGAGGATCTGTTCTATCGCCTCGCCGCGTTCGCACTGTACGTGCCGCCGCTGCGCCAGCGCGACGGAGACATCGAGACGATCGCGCTGGAATTCGTCGATACGCTGAACGCGCGGCATCGCTCGCACAAGCGGCTGACCGACGCGGCGATCGCGGCGCTGCGCGCGTATTCGTGGCCCGGCAACGTGCGCGAGCTGCACAACACGCTCGAGCGCGCGTACATCCTGGCGGACGACGGCATCGACGTCGCGCTGCCGAAGCTGGCGATGCCGCCCGACCGCACGTCGGAGAGCGCAATGGCGCTGCCGCTCGGCGCGACGCTGCACCATGCGCAGCAGCGCTTCATCGCGGCGACGCTGCGTCATTTCGACGGCAACAAGCCGCGCGCGGCGAAAGCGCTCGGGATCAGCCTGAAGACGCTCTACAACCGGCTCGCGCTGATGCGCGACCGGGGCCGCTCCTGAGCGGCACGGCCGCGCATCCGGCGTGCCGCGTCATGCGACCTTGAACTGCCCGACCGTCGTCGCCAGCGCGTTCGCCTGCGACTGCAGCGCGGTTGCGGCCGCCGTCGACTGTTCGACGAGCGCCGCGTTCTGCTGCACCATTTCGTCGAGCTGCGTGACCGCGCGATTCACTTCCTGGATGCCGCGCGTCTGCTCGTTCGCCGCGTGCGTGATCTCGGAAATGATCGTCGTCACGTTCGACACGTTGGACACGATCTCGCGCATCGTGTCGCCGGCCTGACGCACCTGCCCGGACCCGGCCGACACGCTCGCGACCGTCGATTCGACCAGCACCTTCACTTCGCGCGCGGCCTGTGCGCTGCGTTGCGCGAGGCTGCGCACTTCCTGCGCGACGACCGCGAAGCCGCGGCCCTGCTCGCCCGCGCGCGCCGCTTCGACGGCCGCGTTCAGCGCCAGGATGTTGGTCTGGAATGCGATCCCGTCGATCACGCCGATGATGTCGCCGATCCGGCCCGACGCTTCCTCGATCTTCCCCATCGTCGCGACGACGTCCGACACGACCACGCCGCCGTGCGACGCGATCCGCGACGCGGCTGCCGCGCGTTCGTCGGCCTGGCCGGCGGCTGCCGCCGACTGGCCGACGGTGGCCGTGATTTCTTCCATCGAAGCGGCCGTTTCCTCGAGGCTCGCCGCCGCCGATTCGGTGCGCGACGACAGGTCCTGGTTGCCCGCCGCGATTTCGTTCGCAGCCGTGCGCACCGATTCGCTCGCGTCGCGGATCTGGCGCATCACGTCGTTCAGCTTGTCGATGAAGCTGTTGAACGAGCGCGCGATGTCGGCGACTTCGTCGCGGCCGTCGGCCGGCAGGCGCTGCGTCAGGTCGCCCGCGCCCGAGCCGATCGCGGCCATCGCCTGACGCACCAGCGACAGGCGGCGGAACGCGGTCGCGGTGATCGCGCCGATGATCAGCGACGCGACGCCGACGATCACGATCAGCGTGATCAGCGACGCGGTCAGCAGCGAGCGCATCCCGGCCGTCGCCTCGGTCTTGTCGAGCAGCACCAGCGCGTACCAGTCGGTGCCCGGCACGGGCCGCGCGCGCACCAGCTTCGCGTCGCCGCCGACACTGACCTCGACGGGCGCGGTCGCGGCCGCGATCGACGCGGCGCTCGTCGCGCCGAGCTCGGGCGACACGTCGGCGACCGGCTTCAGCGTGAGCTTCGGGTTCGGGTGCGCGACGACATGGCCGCTGCTGTCGATCAACATCCCGAAGCTCGCGGGCGTCGGATGGATCGACTTCACGTTCGCGATCACGCTGTCCATTGCGACGTCCGCGGCGACCACGCCCTTCAGCGCGCCGTCGCGCAGGATCGGCACCGCGAACGTGACGACCAGGTTGCCGGTGCCGGCGTCGACGTAAGGCGGCGTGACGACCGGCTTGCCGGCCTGCGCGGCCTGCTTGTACCACGGGCGGCCGGTCGGATCGTAGTCGGGCGGGATGCCGGTCGGGTCGGAGAAGCGGAACGCCTTGTCGGCATAACCCGCGTAGACGTTCGTGAAGCCGCCGGCCGCGGCCATCTGCTTGAACACGGGCAGCGGATCGGGCGCCAGCGCGGCATCCTGCAGCGACGCGATCATCCGGCTCCGGGTGGCGACCCAGTCGGCAATCCCGACCACGTGGCCGCTCGCGACGGAGGTCAGGTTGCGGTCGATCGCGTCGTCGTTGTACGAGCGTGCGATGAAGTAGTTGATCAGCGTGGTGGCGACGAGCGCGAATACGACGATGGCGACGCACGCGGCAAGGATGCGGGCGCGGATGGAGGAGAACATGGCAACGACTCGGTAAGGGAGCGCGAACGCGCGGTGGACCAGTTCACCGGGTAAACGGCAATCGCGCCGCTTACTTGAGGCCGTTGCGACAATTCAGCGAAATGTATGACGAAACGCCGCCGGCTGTCGGCGGATCGTCAGGAGACTGCCGTGCCTGACCGGTGTCCGTGCAGGTCGCCGGGCGCGGCGACGGTGCCGACGGCCTCGTGCGCGGAAATAGCCGGGCGTTTCGGGTTGGCCGGCTCGCCGTCGACCGCATGCGTGAAGGTCGAGCGGGATTTGACCGCGGCCCGGCGACGGATCGGGTAACGCCCGCCGCGTCAGCCGCGGCGAGCGCCCGTCATAGACGGTGGCTCGGGCGCGGATCGGATTCAGCGGGCGACGTATCGGCCCGCGTGTCGCTGTCGAGATCGTCCTGCTGGCGCATCCGTTCGCGCAGGTGCCGGATCGCGAACACGTGGATGTAGTCGTGCACACGCGCGCCGGACGACAGCGCGCGCACTTCGTCGTCGAGCATCGCGCGCAACTGGTCTGCGCCGATCGCACGCTGTTGGGCGGCTTCCTTGAGTGAATCGAGCAAATTGTCCTTGGACATCGACGAACTCCTGACGGTCGAGGAACGAAAAGAAGACGGTACTGGAAGTTTAGAGACTGGACGGCTGCGCGGCGTGCGATGCGCCGGAGCATATTTGCGCGCGATCAACGGCACGTTGCGTGCCGCCGTGCCGATCCGTCTCCGGACCGGCCGCGCCCGGTTCGCGGCGCAAACCGCCCGCGAACGAAACTGGAAGCCCTGCCACGCCACCCCGGGCGCGGCACCGGTCGACGGGCTGACGATGGAACGCCGCGCGACGCCGATGCAGTTGGGGAACTTAGACCGGCCGAAATCATGCGTCAAGCGACGTCTGCCGCACCCCGCTCATTCGTCGGAACGAACGCACGGATCACGGCAGATAGCACCGCACCCGCCGATCGGCCGCCACGCGTGTCAGCGGATTCCGATACGCACCGCGCAATGCCTGACAGCGACTTCAGCGCACGCTGCTTGGCAGCGCGTTGTCGCCGCCCGATACTGATGGCATGAACAAAGCGTTCATACCGGGTCATCGCCCAGCCGGCCATCGAGCCGGCATGCGGGGTCCGGCGCAGGAGACCAACCATGACACATCGCAACTTCGCAGGCCGGGACGGCCAGCGGCACGCGTCGGGCAATGCGCGCGCCCTGCCCGCCCGGGCCGGGTCAGCCGGCATCCGTCCGTCCGACGATCTCGACACCTTGCTCGCGCTCGCACGCGAAGCCGGGTTGCTCGTCACGCTCGACGGGCAGATCGGCCGCGAAAAATACCAGAGCGTCGCGGGGTCGGTACTCGCGCTGCAACGGTTCGCCGCGGCACTCTGCGCGCGGGCCGCGGACGACGCGCCGGCCGTTTCGGAGTCGCGCCGCAAGGCGCGCCCTGGCTGGCCGCATGCGAACCGGCTGCGCAATCGCACATGCGGCGTGTGCGCACCGCTGCATGTCGTGCGCCGACGCCCGCATCCGCATGTACGCCGCGGTGCCGGCCGCCGGCACACTCTGCGGTCCATTCTTCGCACCCTCTAGCCGGCACGGCGCGGGGCCGTGCGATGGCCTGGCTTCTACAGGGCCTGCCGCGTGCGCGCATGTACGGCGATGCCATGCATGCCGCGAGCATCCGCCGGCCCGCATCGACCGCGCGCCATGACGTGCCATGACGTGCCGTTCCACACGGCAGCATTCACGACAGTTCCTGCGGGGAAAAGAAATCTGACGGGACCGGCAATGCGGAAAGCGGACGGGGTGACTCGCACCCCGCCCGTCCTCCAAGGCAGCGGTCGGCTGCCTACCCTCGTGCCAGAGAGTTCCGGGTCGGACGATGCGCCATGCACTGCGAGGCGCGCCTCCTGAAAAGGATGGGTCGACGACCAACGCGCCGTCGATCGATGCCCGCGTTCATGCGCGACTGTCATTACGTTTGCACGACAGACCGGCCGCGTCGGCGGATGCTCCATGAATATCTCACGCGATGCGCACGACGTTTCTGATGCAGGTCAACCGAAACCCGCTTCGTGCGTGACAGCGCGCCAGTCACTCCGCGCCACGCACGAGCAAGACAGGCACTTGCGCGAGATGCGCAACGCGGCGCGCGACGCTGCCGATCAGCCAGGCGGCGATGCCGCGCCGGCCGTGCGAGCCGACCACCAGCAGTTCCGCACGCCAGTGCACGGCGTCGCGCATCAGCGCATGGGCCACGTCGTCGCTGGTCGGACGCGTTTCGACGATACCGCGCTTGGTCGGGTTACCGGTCGCATGGAACAGCGGACCGACCTTCGCAAGTGCATCCTCGCCCTCCGCACGGTACGCATCCTCCAGCGCGCGCACCGGCACGAAATCCGTCAGACGAACCGCGCGATCGATCACGTACGCCGCATACAGCAACGTCGTCGGCGCCGCGAAGCCGAGCCCGACACGCACCGCGTGCAGCGACGGCTCGCTGCCGTCGACCGCGAACATCAGCCGCTGCAGCGTGCCGTCCGACGGACGTGCATAGCCGGCCGGCACGATCAGCAGCGCGCAGCGCGCGCGTGTCGTCAGCGTGTCCGACATCGCGCCTTCGACGAGCCGCAGCAGCCCGTGATGCGGATTCGCGCCAACCACGAGCACGTCTGCACGCCACGCCAGCGTGTCGTTCACCAGCGCATCGGCGACCGTGCCGCCCGTGACCGACGTATCGACGACGACCTGCTCGACCTCGATGCCGCTGTCGTCGAACAGCGCCGCGATCCGCGCGTTGGTGGCTTGCGCCTCGCGGATCATGTCCTCGCGCGCCGACGTCAGCAGCGCGTCGATGCGCGGGATGTCGGGTAATACGAGGCGCGGGTTGTCGATCGTGCAGACGATGCGCAATCGCATGCCGGGGCGCAGAAGAGTGCGCGCGTAGCGCGCGGCGGCCAGCGATTCGGGCGTCGGATCGACGGCCAGCGCGATTCGCGCGAGCGTCGGGATGGAATGAGCAGGCTGCATGGCGAAGGCCTCCGTGCGTGCGCGTCGTCGCGGAACGACGACGGGAGCTTCGCGCGGAAGCGGCGCGCGACGGCCGGGCGGCCGAACGGCTGGCGCGGTCGCGGGGATCGCCGGGTGACCACGCGAAGCGCGGACAAGCAATGCGTTCAGCATAGGACGTCCGGCCCACGCGCGCATGATCGTGATCAACGATCGCGCAGCCCCTGCCCGTACTGCTTACGACTTCGTCGGCACCGATGCCGCCGGACGGTTCGCGTAGAACAGCGCATACGCGATGCCGAGCAGCACGATCCACACCGGCCCGATCACGAGCGCGACGCGCGTGTCGGGCGTGAACGCCATCAGCACCACGACCAACCCGAGAAATCCGAGCGCGATATACGAACCCAGCGGATAGAACGGCACGCGGATCGGCAGGCGCGCGATCTTGTCGGCTGAAAGCGTGCGGCGAAAGCGCATCTGCGCGATCAGGATCACGCACCACGTCCAGATCGCGCCGAACGTCGACACCGACGTGAGCCACGTGAACACGTGCTGCGGCGCGAGATAGTTGAGCAGCACGCCGATCAGCAGCAGCGCGACCGACACGATCACGCCGTACACCGGCACGCCGTTGCGGTTCACGCGGCCGAGCTGCGCCGGCGCCTGGCCCTGCTGCGCGAGGTTGTAGAGCATCCGCGCGGTGCTGAACAGGCCGCTGTTGCACGACGACAGCGCCGCGGTCAGCACGACGAAGTTGATGATGCCGGCGGCGGCCGGAATGCCGAGCCGCGAGAACGTCATCACGAACGGGCTGCCCTGCGTGCCGATCTGGTCCCACGGATACAGCGACATGATCACGAACAGCGCGCCGATGTAGAAAATCAGCACGCGCCAGAACACCGAGTTCACGGCCTTCGTCAGCGACTTCTCCGGGTTGCGCGCCTCGCCGGCCGTGAGGCCGAGCATTTCGACGCCGAGATACGCGAACATCACGATCGGCAGCGCGGCGATCACGCCGCCGATGCCGTTCGGCATGAAGCCGCCGTGCGCCCACAGGTTCGAGATGCCGGTCGCGACACCGCCGTTGCCGATGCCGAACGCGATCATCAACCCGCCGCCGACGATCATCAGCACGATCGTGACGATCTTGATCAACGCGAACCAGAACTCGAATTCGCCATACAGCTTGACCGCGATGAAGTTCACCGAACCCATTGCCATGAGCGCCGCGAGCGCCCAGATCCAGTTCGGTACGCCGGGGAACCACATGTGCATGTAGACGCCGACCGCCGTGATTTCCGCCATGCAGGTGACGATCCACACGAACCAGTAGGTCCAGCCGGTCAGGTAGCCCGCGAGCGGGCCGAGGTAGTCGCGCGCGTAGCGGCTGAACGCGCCGGCGACCGGATTGGTGATCGCCATCTCGCCGAGGGCGCGCATGATCAGGAAGATCGCGATGCCGCCCAGCAGGTAGGTCAGCAGGATTGCCGGGCCGGCCGTGCGGATCGCGGTGGCCGAGCCGAGGAACAGGCCGACGCCGATCGTCGCGCCGAGTGCCATCAGGTTGATGTGCCGCTCTTCCAGCCCGCGGTGCAACTGGTCTTCTGGTTGTTTCAAGTCCGTCTCCTGGCAGCCGCGCGCGGGCCGCCGTCATTGTGTCGATGTCAATGCGCGACCGTTCATGCCGATCCCGGCAGCCGAAAACGAAATAATCTCCGCTGTCGTTTTTCGAATGAGAAACGACACGAATACTGCGTCAATCCGACTGGAATCGCCGCGGATTATCCGTATTCTCCGGAACAATCCGGAAAACGGATCGGGCTTTTCACGGAATACGCCCGTGCGGCCCGTGCGACGCGGCTGTGCGCGTGACGAGCGGCAACGGGATCAATCGCTTTCGGCGCTAACGAACGCGCGTCGAATGTGCGCGATCATGCGCAGCAATATGCAGGCGGGATTATATGAATGATCGGAGGTTTCACGCCAGCCGATTTTCGCAAAATCGCGATGCGTGAAACCGCTGGCGGAATTCGAATGCGCGCGGCGCCGCGCGCGCATTTATTTGGACAGCGTCGCGCGCACCGTATATTCGCCTTCGAGCGCGCCGTGTTCGGGGCGCACGAAATAGCGCGACGAATCGAGATCGGCCGGCAGCGGCTCGACCGGATAGCCGTGCTTCTCCCACGCATCGAGGCCGCCCTTCAGCGCCCGGATGTTGTGGATCATCTTCTTGCGCTGCATCTTCGCGATCAGGCGCTTCGCGGTCGCCTCGTTCGGGCACACGCAATAGACGACGATCGGCCGTTTCAGCATTTCCGGGTCGAGCAGGTCCGGCGAGTCGAGATCGACCGGCACCGCGCCGGCGATCCGGTACGGCTCGCGTTCGCGGATCGCGCGCGGCCGCGCGTCGAAGATCAGCGGCGGCTCGTCCGACGTCATCATCTCGACGAGCTGCGGCGGCGAGATGCGTACCTGCGCGAGATAGCGGCGGAACTGCACGCGGCGCACCCAGCGGTACAGCAGGAACGTGATGAAGATCGCGAGGAACGCGTCGAGGATCGTGCCGCCGCTCGCGCGCACCCACAGCACGAACTGGACGATCTGGTCGTGAATGGCCGCGCCGCCGACGAGCCAGAACGCGGCCCACAGCGACGCGCCGGCCAAATCCCAGAACAGGAATACGCCCACGCCGATCGCGGTCGTGCCGAGCAGCGGCGCCGACACGAGGCCGAGGCCCGGCAGGAATTTGGACAGCACGAGCAGCGGCGCGCCGTATCTTTCGAATACGTTACGCGCGAAGCGCAGCGTCGTGTCGAGCGACAGCGAAAAGCGCACGAGGCCGTTCAGCAGGCGCCGGCCGCGCGTGCGGCCCATGAAGAACCACAGCGAATCGGCGAGCATCGTCGCGCCGATCGCCGCCGCGAACATGCTGGCCCAAGACGCCTGCCCCATTGCCGCCATCGTGCCGCCGAGAATCAGCATCGGCACGGCCGGCACCGGCACGCCGAGCTGCGTGATCAACACGCTCGCGAACACGGCCCACGGGCCGAGCGACGATGGAATTGCAATGGGAAAGTGCCACACGGCGGCGCTCCTGGAAGACATGCGGGCCGCGCGACGGGGGCCGTCGGACCGGCTGCGCAACGGCCGCCGCGGCACGTCCGCAGCAGACCTTGTGCATCACGGGCATTCTAAACGGGTTTGACCGGGATCGCGCGGAACACACGCGACCGTCACGGGCTTCAGACCGACGGCTGCACCAAGTTACGCGTCCGGGCGCTGCGCGAGCCTTCCAACGTGCTCCGCGTAGTCGGGAAACGCGGCAGCCAGCGCGGCTGCGTCGGCCAGCTCGAATTCCGCGAACTCGAACCCCGGTGCAACCGTGCAGCCGACCAGCGCGACATGCTCCGGCGACGCGCAGCGCGCACCGAACCAGCGCCCGGCCGGCACGACCGTCTGGAACACCGTGCCCGGATGCGTGAGCGGATTGCCGAGCCGATGGATCGTCAGCCCGTCGCGCTCGTCGAGCACCCACACTTCGAGCGGATCGCCTGCGTAGAAATGCCAGACCTCGTCGGAACGGATCCGGTGCCACGACGAATAGGCGCCGTCGCAAAGCAGGTAGTAGATCGCGGTCGATGCGGCGCGCCGTGCGCCGTCGGCCGGACGCACGACCGAATCGGCCGCACGGTAGGTTTCGCGGAAATAGCCGCCCTCGGGGTGCGGCTGCAGGTCGAACTGGCGGATCAGGTCGGTGGCGGAAATCGGCATGGCGGATGACGTCGGTAACGTGAGAAACCGGCATCCGGCTACGGCCCGGTTCGTCGCGGATACGACCGGGTGCCGCCAGATGCCGCTGCGTCGATCGCCGCGGCCATGCGCGCGGCGAGGAAGCGGACACGGTCGATGCTGCCAGAACTGCGGGTCGGGATGCAACCCGCGGGCGTGCAATGGCGCCTATGCATGCGCATCCGGGGCGCCCTCTCGTCCGGACGACGCATGCGTCGAACGCGACAGGCGCACTCACGCGCGCTGCGCCGATCAGCGCGTCGCGCGTTCCATCAGGCAGACATCCGGCACAGGCGGGCGGCAGTCTCCTGCCCGCAACCGCTCATGCGTCAGCAACGCACCGCATGCATCACGCGGTCGCCGGCGCGCCCGGCTCGCTGTGCCGCACCAGCAGCACGGGCCGGTCGGCCGTGCGCAGCAGCGATTCCGCGACGCTGCCGAGCAACAGCCGGCGCAGCCCGTGCCGCCCGCTCGTGCCCATTACGATCAGGTCGGCATCGGTTTCGGCCGCCGTGCGCATCAGCACCGTGGCGACATCCTCGCCGTACGCGTCGAGCGCGCGCACGGTGCCCGGCACGTGCTGCTGAGCGAGCTCCGCTTTCGCAGCGTCGAGCACCGGCGTCGCAGCGGCGGTGGCCGCCGCATCGCCATCGCGCTCGGCTGCGAAGCCCGCGTCGACGTCGACGAGCTGCGGCCGATGCTCGACGACATACGCGCAGGTGACCTCGCCGCCGGACGCCGCCGCGATCCGGATCGCCTCGTTCAGCGCGAGACGCGCGCTCGGGCCGCCGTCGAGCCCGACGAAAATCCGCTTGTACATGGTCCGTTCCTCCGACCGGGCATGCGTCGCGCGTTGTACGACGACGGCCCGTTACCGCAAGCCGGCCCGGTGCCGGCTCGCTTGCCGAACAGTCTGCCCCACGTGCCGACGCGCTCGTTGACGCGCGTCAAGCGCGGCCGGCGCACCCGCTGCTCCGTGCCGTTTGCCGCATTTTCAGCCGACCCTATTACATAAAACGTGTAAAACGCGCACAATTTCATCTTCAAAATAGACGCTGTACGCAGCCGGTGCGAGTTTTGCCCGGTTTTGCCGCGCTGCCCGAGTGCTGCGGGCCGCCCCGACAACAGAATGGCCATCGAATGACCGCCAGTGGAACCCCGACGCGTGATTCCCGAGGGCCCACGCGCCTCCAGAGCATGTTACGCCAGCCGCTTGCGGCTGGCATCGTCGCGCTGTGCGCCGGCGCGGTGCTGTCGCTCGGCGTCGCGCTGCTGGTGCGCGAGCAGTGGCAAGGCGCCGTCCGTACGCGCTTCGAGCGCCGCACGACGCACGTGACCGCGATGCTGCGCCACGAGCTGCAGTCCGGCGTCGCCGTGCTCGAAGGCGCGCGCGGCGCATTCAGCCTCGTCCCGGAAATGACGGCCGAGCAATGGCGCCGGTATGCGGAGACGCTCGATCTCGACAGCGGCCGCTCGCCGGTCCGGCAGATCGGCTATGTGCCGCTGCCGCCCGCGACACGCAGCGCCCTCGCCGGCTCGAAACCGATGCCGGGCGGCGCGCTCGCGGCCGCGGCGCTCAGCGCGCCCCCGCCGAGTTCGCCCGTCGTGCGCTTCGGCACGTCCGACGCGGCGCCGCTGGCGCGCGCGCTGCAGACCGGCGACATCGCGCTCGGCGTTCACCCGGCCGACGACGACACGTCCCGCGACGCGCGCACCCTCACACTGTTCCTGCCCGTGAGCACCTCGCCGCATGCGGCCGCCACGCCGTCCGGCACGCGCGAAGCCGGCGCCGACGGGATGCTGTTCGCGGCGCTGAGCCCGCGGCGCCTGGTCGAGCGCGCACTCGACGCGGAACGCGGAATCGACCTGTGGATGACCGCCGGCGGCGATCCGCGCGCGATCGCCAGCGTCGAAACGACGACCGACGAGGCATTGGCTTCGCCCGACCTGTTGCGGCGCACCGACGTGCTGAATTTCGGCGGCACCGTGCTGACGCTTGCCTATTCCGCCGACGGCCGCCCGAGCGCGACCGGTGCGCAGCGCGCGGCCGGCACCGTGCTTGCCGCCGGACTGATCGCGTCGTTCGCGTTCGCGGCGCTCGTCCATGCGCTGATGCGCAGCCGGTCCGGCGCCACGGCCGATTCCGGCGCGAGCAGCCGCGGCATCCTCAACGAGGCGCGGATGATGGGCATTATCCGTTCGTCGATGGAAGCGATCATCACGATCGACGAGAAGCAGACGGTCGTGATCTTCAATCCGATGGCCGAGCAGGTGTTCGGCGTGTCCGCGATGGAGGCGATCGGCGCACCGCTGTCGCGCTTCATTCCCGAGCGGTTCCGCGCCGCACACGCGAGGCATGTCGACCAGTTCGGCGTGACGGGCGTTTCCGAGCGGCAGATGGGCCGCCAGCGCGTGCTGTTCGGGCTGCGCGCCAGCGGCGAGGAATTTCCGATCGAGGCGTCGATCTCGCAGATTCGCGACGCGTCGGGCAAGCTCTATACGGTGATGCTGCGCGACATCACCGAGCGGCTGCGCGCCGAGAATGCGCTGAAGCAATCGCGCGAGGAATTGCGCGAACTGTCGGCGAACCTGCAGAACGTGCGTGAAGAAGAAAAGACGCGCATCGCGCGCGAGCTGCACGACGACCTCGGCCAGCAGCTCACCGCGCTGAAGATGGACCTGTCGGTGGTCGAGCAGCAGTTGCGCGTGCCCGGCCGCGCGCAGCCGGACGAAGGCATGCTGTCGCACCTGCAGGGCATGCGGCGGCTGATCGACGCGACGGTCGCGTCGGTGCGGCGCATCGCGGCCGACCTGCGGCCGGTGATGCTCGACGATCTCGGCCTCGTGCCCGCGATCGAATGGCTCGCGAACGATTTCACGAACCGCTACGGGATCGATGTCGAGCGTCACATCGAAACGGGCGGCCTTACGTTCGCCAGCGCGGGCGCGACCACGCTGTTCCGGATCGTCCAGGAAGCGCTGACGAACGTCGCGCGCCATGCGGATGCGACGCGCGTCGCGCTGCGGCTCGACATCGAGGACGGCTTCTGCGTGCTGCGCGTCGCGGACAACGGCCGCGGCGCGGCGCCCGGCGGCACGGTCCACGAGGACAAATCGTTCGGCCTGATCGGCATTCGCGAACGCGCGCACATGCTCGGTGGTACCGTGACGATCGACACCGCGCTCGCGCGCGGTTTCTCGATTACCGTCGCGTTACCGCTCGGTACCGTCCAACAGGAAACCCTCATCACATGATCAAGGTGCTCATCGCCGACGACCATACGCTCGTGCGCGACGGTCTGCGGCACATCCTCCAGAACGCCAGCGGATTCGAGGTGGCCGGCGAAGCCTGCGACGGCCCGTCGACGATCGCGCTCGTGCGCTCGACACCCGCGCAGGTGCTCGTGCTCGACCTGTCGATGCCGGGCCGCAACGGCGTCGAACTGATCAAGCAGATCAAGGACGAGAAGCCCGCGCTGCGCGTGCTCGTGCTGACGATGCACGCGGAACAGCAATATGCGGTACGCGCGTTCCGCGCGGGTGCGTCAGGCTATCTGACGAAGGAAAGCGCGAGCGCCGAATTGGTCGGCGCGGTCACGAAGGTGGCGTCGGGCGGCGTCTACGTGAGCCTCGCGATGGCCGAGCAGTTCGCGCAGAGCCTGAACGAGCCGGCCGAGACGCTGCCGCACCAGCGGCTGTCCGATCGCGAATTCGACGTGTTCCGACGGATCGCCGCCGGCCAGACGCTGACCGAGATCGCGCACGCGCTGTGCGTGAGCGCGAAGACGGTCAGCACCTACAAGACGCGAATCCTGGAAAAGATGCAGATGCCGCACGAAGCGGCGCTGGTGCGTTACGCGATGCGGCACAAGCTGCTCGACGAAACGGACGACGTGTAACGGACGACGTGTAGCTGCGGATGGCGGCTTGACCGGCCGCGCGGCATGCGGCCGGTAACGGTTCGTGACTTTTACCTACCTGGCGGGCACCGGGCACGCGAGATCGCCTTCCTCGCAGGACAGATAGGCCTTCAGCGTTTCCGTACGCGCTTTCGTCAGATCGTCGAGGCAGGTCGATACGACCATCGGATACACACTGCCGCCCTCGGCATTCGCGCTGGAGAAACTGCATTCGGCATCGCGGTACGCGATCCACGCCCGCTGCGCATTCACGAGTTTGTCGGCAAGCGGCCGTGCATCGCGCAGGCGCGCGGTGACGGACTGGTAGGTCCGGTTCAAATCCCCGTCGGATTTCTTGTACGCGCGATCGGCACACGCCGTCATCGTCGCCTGATCCGTTGCGTCCGCACAATTCGCCTGTGCATGGGCAACGTTCGCCGCGAGTGCCAGCGAGCACAGCAGACCGGTCAAGACACGCATGGATGCTCCTTGTTGTTCGTTGAAGTCGTGGAAGCCGGTGCGGAGCATGACGCCCCTGCCGCGCCTCGGCGCGCGGCGACACCGTCCGCGATGCTAGCGCACGCGCGTCCGCTTGTCAGCCGGCATCATGCTCGCGCGTCGGCTTGCATATCATCCACGCGCACCTACACTGGAAAAATTGATACGCCGCTTCAGGCCAGCGCTATCGCGTCCATCCCATCCCGCTTCCGCGCATTTCTCAGCGCATTTCGCGTTCGTGCCGCCGAGCGGGCGTGACGTTTCGTCAGCCGGTTTCCTCTGCCTTGCGCAACGCGCGATCGCCGTCGCTCTCTGGAGGAAATCATGAGCTATCACCTGGAAGGCCGTCTGCTCGAGGTCTGCAACTGTCGCGTACTGTGCCCATGCTGGATCGGCGAGGATCCGGATTTCGGCGTGTGCGACACCATCGTCGCATGGCATGTCGACAAGGGCACGGTCGACGGCGTCGACGTCGGCGGCAACACGATCGCCGCGGTGTGCCGCGTGCCGGGCAATATCCTGGAAGGCAACTGGACGGCTGCGATCTACGTCAGCGACACGGCGTCCGACGAGCAGGAGCAGGCGCTCCTCAAGGTCTATACGGGACAGGCCGGCGGCCCGATCGCCGAACTCGCGAAACTGATCGGCAAGGTCGTGTCGATCGAGCGCGCACCGATCCGGTTCGACGTCGAAGGCGCGCGCGGCACGCTGTCGATCGGCACCGACTATCACGCGGAACTCGAGCCGTACCTGGGCCCGAGCGGCGCGCAGACGACGCTGACCGACACCGTGTTCTCGACCGTGCCCGGCGCCCCCGTGTTCGTCGGCAAGGCGCCCGTCTACCGGTCGAAGAATGCGGCGATCGGCATCGACGTCGATCTGAAGAATCACAACGCGTTGCAGAGCACGTTCCTGTTCGACGCGTGAATCGCGATCGCACGGAAACGGCCATGGCAGCGTCGCTGCATCGGCGCCTGTTTCCGCTCGTGCTCACGAGCCTGGTTGGATTCGCGTGGATCACGCTGTGGGCGTGGACGCGCAGTCCGTACGGGCGTTATCTCGAGCACGGCGACGGTGCCGCCTCCGAACCGTTCAGCGCGCTTTGTCGCGCGCTGCCGGGCGGCGCGCTATGGCTGCCGGCCGTGCTCGACGCGGCCGCCTGGACGCTGATGATCCTTGCGATGATGCTGCCGACGACGCTGGCGCTGTTCAATGCGTTCGCGCGCGTCGTCGCGAACCGCCCCGACCAGGCGCGCCTGCTCGCGCTCGTCGGCGTAGGCTACGTCGTCGTGTGGAGCGGATTCGGTCTCGTCGCGCACGGCCTGCATGCACTGGTGCTGACGGGCGTCGCGCATGTGCCGGCGCTCGCGTGGCGCGGCTGGCTGATCGGCGCGGCCGTGTTTGCGCTCGCCGGCGCATTTCAGTTCAGTTGGCTGAAGGAACACTGCCTGGACCGGTGCCGCACCCCTTTCAGTTTCGTGATCAGCCGCTGGCGCGGCCGCACGCCGTTGCGCAACGCATTTGCGCTGGGCGCAAGCCACGGGCTCTTCTGCGTCGGGTGCTGCTGGGCGCTGATGCTGCTGATGTTCGTCGTCGGCGCCGGCAGTCTCGGCTGGATGCTGTCGCTCGCCGCGCTAATGGCCATCGAAAAGAATGCGGCGTGGGGGCGGCAGCTCACGGCGCCGCTCGGCGCCGCGCTGTTCGGCGTGGCCATGCTGATCGTCGCGAACCACGCGTGAGGCCCGCGATGCGCCCGCCCGCCTCCGCATTCGCGCTGCACGTACGGCCGGGCGTGCGGGTCGCCGCGCTGACGTCCGTCGCGATGCTCGCATTCGCGTCGAATTCGCTGCTGTGCCGGCTCGCGCTACAGGCCGGGCGGATCGACGCGGCCAGCTTCGGCAGCCTGCGCCTCGTGTCGGGCGCGCTGATGCTCGCGATCGTTGCCCGCGCGGGTGCGCGACGGCCCGCCCCGCCCGCGGACTGGCCCGCGGCGGCGATGCTGTTCGCCTATGTCGCGTGCTTCTCGTTCGCGTACCTGACCGTCAGTGCCGCAACCGGCGCGCTGATCCTGTTCGGCGCCGTGCAACTGACGATGTTCGCGGCGGGATGGCGCGCCGGCGAACGGTTCGCCCCGGCGGGCTGGGCCGGGTTCGGTGTCGCGCTCGGCGGGCTGCTGTATCTCGTGTCGCCGGGGCTCGCGGCGCCGACGCCGCAAGGCGCCGCGCTGATGACCGTCGCCGGCATTGCATGGGGCATCTATTCGATACGCGGCCGCAAGCCTGCCGATCCGGTCGCGGCGACCGCCGGCAACTTCCTGCGTGCCGCACCGCTGGCGCTCACGTTGAGCGTCGCGCTCGCCGCCCGCATGCGCGTGACGCCGGCCGGCGTCGCGCTTGCCGTGCTTTCCGGTGCGCTCACCTCGGGCCTCGGCTACGTCGTCTGGTATGCCGCGCTGCGGCACCTCACGGCCATGCGCGCCGCGGCAATCCAGTTGTCCGTGCCGCCGATCGCCGCGTGCGGCGCCGTGCTGTTCCTGTCCGAACAGCCGACCTGGCGGCTCGCGCTCGCATCGGCCGCCATCCTCGGTGGCGTCGCGGTCGTGCTCGCGACTCGTGCCCGCCACGCGGGCACCGCACCGTAATGCCAGGCAGGCGCACCGCGCTCGCCCCGGCTCATTCGGTCATGCGGAAACGAAAAACCCGTACACGGATACCGTGCACGGGTTTTGGGGAAACCGCAAACCGGGCACCGTTGCGGGCGCCGGCCCGCTTAGTGGCCGAAGTACACCGACGTGCGATCGGCGGCGGCCGGCACGACGACGCGCTGGCCCGACTGCGACGTCGCGGCGGCATTCGCGCCGTAGCCCGTTGCGTCAGCCTGCGCGCCGGTGTTCTGCGCTGCGGCGATCTTTGCCTGCGCGGCCTGGATGTTTTCCGGATAGTTCACCCAGTCGTTCGGGTTGTAGCCGGCCTTTTCGAGCTGGACCAGCTCGGCGCGCACTTGCGCGCGCGTCAGCGGCTGCTGGTTCGATTGGGCGAACGAGACGACCGGTGCGGCCACCAGGGCGGCCAGTGCAACTGCCTTGATCAGCGATTTCATGATGCGTTACCTCCAGGATTGTTTTGTCAGGCGCTTCGGACTCGGGGTCGTTGCGCATGAGTAGAAGTCTAGGAGGGGTGACTATCAGGGTAAATACTTAAATCGCAAATTCACTGTTGACGGAAACCGTACAATTTCGCCGGAATAGCCTCAATCATCAGACGATTGTCGACATTCATACGCCGAATGCTGCGATACAGCATCTGGCGCGCGCGGCCCACGCGTCAGCGCGATTGATCGATGTCCACCGACGCCATCAGCCTGTCGAACAGCAGGGCCTTGAGGCGGACCAGATCGTCGGCGCCGGTCTCGCCGAACGCCGCGTGATGCAGCGTCAGTGCCGGCGCCGCCGGATCGGCATGCACGGCCCGCACCGTGCCGTCGAGCGCCAGCTGCTCGACGCGGTCGCCCGCCGCGTACGGCAGCAGCACGCGCAACGGCTCTCCGCTTGCGGCGATCGTCCGGTCGACCGCGATCGACAGCCCGCTCAGGCTGATGTCGTGCACCATTCCGATGCCTTCCACCCCGTCGGCTCCACCCGTGCAGCAGGCCGCGATCCGCGCAGGCACGCGCGGCTCTGCGCGCGTACGCAGCCGGTCGACGAAGCCGGGCGGCGACAGGATCATGAACCGCGCGGCGCCCGACACCTGCACCGACTCGACCGTCGCGCCGAAACGGGACACCGCGGCCCGGCCGATCGCTACCGCTTCGATGTCGTCGCCGCGCGCGAAGTCGAACACGGCCGCCGGCTGCGGCTCGACGAACAGCGCGCCCGACGCGGCGACGCCGATTAGCCGGAAGCGCTGCAGTCCGCGTGTCGTGCCGACCCGGCGGCGGATGCCGATCGCGGCACCGGCCGACAGCCCCATGCGCGGGGCGGGCGGCACCGCGCCATGCGCGCGCGGCTCGGCATCGGCGTCATCGCGCATGCGCACGGGCCGGAAATGGTCGAACAGGAAAGCATGCTGCGCGGCATCGCTCAGCGTCGTGCCGGCCGGCAGCAGCGCGGCGCCGTCGGCATCGTAGAGATCGAAGCCGAGCGGAACGCCAACGCAGAGGTCGTCGCGCGCTAGCGCGACGTAGTCGGTGGGAGGTCGCATCGGAGAGGCGCGGAACGACCGCGCGAACTGTCGTGACAACATGATTACGGCAGCATCGCGCGAATTCTGAACGGCTTCGTTACTGCGAGGCGCCCGTCGCGTCGGGAGCGACCGGCGCGGGCGGCTGGGCCGGCGTGGCGGCCGGCGCAGCACCGATGCCCGCACTGCCGTCGCTCGTCGTACTTGCGCCCACTGCCGGGGGCTGCGCCGTCTGCGGTTGCGATGCGCCTGGCGACAATGCGGCGGCCGATGCGGCCACTTCGGACGCCGGTATCCATTCCTCGACGATGCCGCCGGACGCCGCTTCGGGCGCCGATGCCGCCGACGCGGCCGATGCGGCGCCTTCGTCGGCCTCCGATGAAGGCTCCATGCGCTGCGTCCTGACCGGCGCGGGCGCCTTCGTCGGCTCGGGCCTGAACCACGTGTCGAACAGATCCGTCGCACGCTCGCGCAGCGACGCGAACCAGCCGGGCGACGGCTCGGTATCGAATTTCGCCTTCGTGTCGACGATCCGGGCGCGCTGCGCGCGCTGGAAGAAATCGCCGACGATCGGCAGCGCACTGTGCGCGCCCTGTCCCCAGTAATCGCTGCGCAGCGTCACGCGGCCGTCGTCGAAACCGACCCACGCACCGGCGACGAGGCCGGGCTGCATCAGGATGAACCAGCCGTCCGCGTTGTCCTGCGTCGTGCCCGTCTTGCCGGCTACATCGCCGCGAATGCCGAAGCGCGTGCGGATGCTGCCGCCGGTGCCGCGCGTCACGACATCGCGCATCACGTCGAGCAGCGTCTTGTCGGTTTCGGCGTCGAGTGCGCGCTCGGGCGGCGACGGCGCGTACTCGGCGAGCACGTCGCCCTGGCGGTTCTCGATGCGCACCACCATTTGCGGCTCGACGTAGAGGCCGCCGTTCGCGATCGTCGCGTACGACGCGACCATCTCCTTCAGCGTGACCGGGCTCGTGCCGAGCGCGAGCGACGGCACGCGTTCGAGCGGGCTTTCGCGCACGCCCATGTCGCGCGCGAGCCGTGCGACCGCCGCCGGCCCGACCTTCTCCATCACCTGCGCGGTAATCCGGTTGCGCGACAGCGCGACCGCGTCGCGCAGCGTCATCGGCTTGCCCGTCGGCGGCACGTCGTCGTTCGGCCGCCAGATCTCGCCGCCCTTCAGCGGGATCTCGACCGGCTGGTCGATGAACGTGTCCTCCGGCTTCATCCCGCCCGCGAACGCGGCGCCATAGACGAACGGCTTGAACGTCGAGCCCGGCTGGCGCCGTGCCTGCGCGACGTGGTCGAACGGCTCGTTGGTAAAGTCGCGGCTGCCGACCCATGCGCGGATCTGCCCGTCGCGCGGATCGATCGCGAGGAAGCCGGCCTGTACGTCGGTCTTCGTCTTGCACAGCGCGCGCATGAAGCCGCGGTCGGCCGCGAGCAGCTTCATCGCGGCCGCGTCGTCCTTGCCGGCGTCCTGCGCAGCCTTGTACTCGGGCGACTCGCGCATGAAGGTGCGGAACACCTCGTTGTCGGTGCCGCAGCCGTCGCGGCCGCTCCATGCGTTGTTCGCGATGCCCTGCAACTGATTGCCCTGCAGCGTGAGCGCCTGCGTCGCCATCTGCTGCAGCCGCGAGTCGATCGTCGTGCGCACGATCAGCCCGTCCGAGTAGATGTTGTAGTCGTTGCGGTCGGCCCACGCGATCAGCCATTTGCGCAACTGCTGCGCGAAATGCGGCGCCGGCCCCGGCGGCTCCTTCTGGCGCTCGAAGTCGATGCGCAGCGGCCTGCGCTGCAACTGCGCGAACTGCGCCGTCGACAGCTTGCCGTACTTCACCATCTGGCCGAGCACCGTGTTGCGCCGCTGCAGCGCACGCTCGGGGTTCAGCACCGGGTTGTAGTAGCTGTTGCCCTTCAGCATTCCGACGAGCGTCGCGCTGTCGAGCACGTCGAGTTCGTCGGCCGACTTGTCGAAATAGGTGCGCGCGGCCATCTCGACGCCGTACGCGTTGTACAGGAACGGCACCGTGTTCAGGTAGGTCTCGAGAATCTGGTCCTTGCTGTAGACGGCCTCGATCTTCAGCGCGGTGATGGCTTCCTTCACCTTGCGCGTGAGCGTCGGCGCACGGCCGATCTCGTCCGGATACAGGTTGCGAGCGAGCTGCTGCGTGATCGTCGAGCCGCCCTGGCGGCTGCCCGAGAACGTATGGAGCGCGGCCGACGCGGTGCGTTTCCAGTCGAGGCCGTGATGCTCGTAGAAGCGATGATCCTCGGTCGCGATCAGCGCGTCGACCATGTGCGGCGAGATCTGCTTGAGCGGCACCCACTCGCGGTTCGACGGCTTGAATTCGGCCAGCAGCTTGCCGTCGGCGGACAGCACCTGCGCGGGCTGGTCGACGCGCGCCTTGCGGATGTCGCCGATGCCCGGCGTGAACGGGATCAGCGCGATCACGTACAGCACGAACAGCACCGGCACGCCGGCCGCCGTGAGCAGTACGCCGCGGCGCGTGGGACGACGGAGATGCTGCCACGCGGCGGCGGCGAGAGGCTTGACCCTCGCGACGGCGGCAGCCGCGACGGGTTGGGCGCGCGCAACCCAGCTGGCACATAAGTCACGCACTGACGACACGTTTCGGCGATTCACGCGGGTGGAGCTCGGCTGAAAAGGGTGCATCGTACCAAAACTCGCGCGGCCCGCCGGCGGTGGCGGCCTTGCGCCGGCGCACACCGCACGGCTTCGCTACCGGCCGCACGCAAAAAAGGCGCGTGCCCCCGCAACGGGAACGACGCGCCAGGCCTGGTACGACAACCGGGTGGCCGCGCGACGGCGGCCGATCGGCGCTGCTGCTCAGCGCACGAGAAAACCGTAGGTCAGCGGATCGCGCTCGTCGACGATCCAGTTCGCGAAACCGCAGATATGCGCGCTGCCTTCCACTTCCGGGATCACGGCCGGAATGTCGCCGACCGTCGTCTCGCGCAGCACGCGCCCCTTGAAGATCGTGCCGACGATCGATTCGTTGACGAGCGTGTCGCCGGCCGCGAGCAGCCCGCGCTGGTACAACTGCGCGACGCGCCCGCCGGTGCCGGAGCCGGTCGGCGAGCGGTCGACTTCGCGATCCGCGAACACGCAGCAGTTCGCCTGCGTCGAGCCCGGATGGCGCGGCGCGTTCGCGATGATCGTGCCGTAGATATGGTTGATTTCCGGAATCTCCGGATGCACGACCGGGTACTTCGCGTTCGCGGCGGCCTTCACTTCCGCACCGAAGCGGATCAGCTTTTCCACCGCCGCCTCGCGCACCGGCAGGTCGAACGGCGCGCCGTCGACGTAGAAATAGAACGCGCCGCCATACGCGATGTCGCCGGTCACGGTGCCGAACGACGGCGTATCGACCGACACGTCGCGCCGCCAGATGAACGACGGCACGTTGACGAAGCGCACGGGCCCCGCATGCTCGCCGTCCCACCTGACGAAGGCCTCGATGAAGCCGCACGGCGCGTCGATGCCGACCCGTGTTTCCGGCATCGTGCGCTGCACCCAGCCGAGCTCGACCGCGGCGGTCGACAGCGCGATCACGCCGTGCCCGCAATGGTCGCTGTAGCCTTCGTTGTGCACGAAGATCACCCCGAAATCGGCGTTCGGCGACACGGGCTCGGTCAGGTAGCCGCCGTACATGTCGGCGTGGCCGCGCGGTTCGAACATCAGCGCGCGGCGGATCTCGTCGGCGTTCTCCTTGAGCCATGCGCGGCGCTGGACGATCGTGTCGCCAGGCAGGCGCGGCAGCCCGCTCGTGACGATGCGGAACGCTTCGCCGCCCGTATGGACTTCGACGGTGGAAAGGGATCGGGAAATTTTCATATTCGGTCGAATGCGTTGAAACGAAGGACGGCGGCCGGGCCGCCGTCCGATGGCAAGCTGGCCCCGTTACTTCGCGTACGGCTCGGGCAAGCCGTTGCGGATCACGTAGACGGACGTCGGCGCGCCCTTCAGGTCGCCGTTCGCGTCGAACGAATAGGTGCCCGCGACGCCCGCATAGTTCGACTTCGCGAGCTGCGCGATCAGCTTCGCCTTGTCGGTGGTCGTGCCGGCCTTGACCATCGCGTCGGCGAGCAGCTTCACGCCGTCGTAGTAGTTGACGCCGTAGACCTGCGTGTCCGTGTGATAGGCGTCGTGGTACTTCTTCAGGAATTCGCGCCCGGCGGGCGTCTTCTCGAGCGCGACGCCGCCCTGCGCGCAGTAGACGATCGATGCCGCATCGCCCGCCACCTTGCCCATGTCGGCCGAGCAGATGCCGTCGCCGCCGAGCAGCTTCGCGCGCAGCCCGCGCTGCTTCATCTGCTTGGCCATCGGCGCGCCCTGCGCCGCATAACCGCCGAAGAAGATCACGTCCGGGTTGCCCGCCTTGATCTTGGTGAGAATGCCGAGGAAATCGGTGGCCGACGAACTCGTGTATTCCTGGTCGACGATCTTGATCCCGTTCGCCTTCGCGACGTTCATGAACTGCTCGGCGACGCCCTGCCCGTACGCGGTGCGATCGTCGACGACGGCCGCGGTTTTCGCGTTCAGCGTCTTCGCGGCGAACGTGGCCATCGTGCCGCCGAGCTGCTCGTCGCTCGCGCCGATCCGGAAGATGTTCTTGAAGCCCTGCTTCGTGAGTGCCGGATTCGACGCGACCGGCAGGATCGGCACGCCTGCATTCGAATACACGCGCGATGCCGGGATCGCGACGCCCGAGTTGTACGGCCCGAGCACCGCGACGACACCCTTGTCGACGAGGTTCTGCGCGACCTGCACGCCGGCCTTCGGGTCGGCCTGGTCGTCGTCTGAAATCAGCTTGAACGTGACGGTCTTGCCGGCCACCTTCACGCCGGCCTTGTTGAGTTCGTCGACGGCAAGGCGCGCGCCGTTTTCGTTGTCCTTGCCGTTCGCGGCCTGCGGGCCCGTCAGCGGCGCCGAATGGCCGATCATCACGACTTCCTGCGCGTGCGCGGAAGTCAGCGCGCCGGCGGCAACGGCCACCGAGAGCGCGGTAACGAGATGTCGCATGATGTCTCCTGATTGGTTTTGTGTGAAACCAATGTAGGACACGCGTGGTCACATCGCAAGCAATTTCAAAATAATTTTCATGTTTCTGGTCATATTTCAGACCAGAACGAACCCGTGCGCATCACTTCGGCGCGATGTCGCGCCGCACGCGGCGGATATGCTGCTCGACATAGAACGCAGCCGCATCGGCATCGCCGGACACGATCGCCTCGTAGATCAGCCGGTGTTCGGACACGTAGAGCCGGATCCGGCCCGCGTCGTAGATGCCGTCGTCCTTCAGCCGCTTCCATAGCGGCTGGTCCATCGTCTTCGCGACCTCGTCCGCGATCTTCACGATCAGCGGGTCGCCGGTCATCAGCGCGAGCTGCCGGTGGAACAGCCGGTCGCTCTCGTTCCACAGCGCGCGCTGGTGCGGATCGTCGACGTCGGTGATGGTTTCCATCTGCGCGAGATAGCGCTCGGCGCCCGGGTCGGCGCGGCCGTGCGAGGCAGCGAGGCGCGCGATCGCGGGTTCCAGGATCAGCCGCACGTCGAGCGTCGACGTCGGGCTGAAATCGGCCTCGGACGCCGCACGCGTGTCGCCGCGTTCCGCGAGCACGTCGAGCGGCGACGCGACGACGTAGGTGCCCGAATTGCGCTTCGTGAACACCAGCCCTTCGTTCTGCAGCGCGCCGAGCGCCTCGCGCACGGCCGGCCGGCCGACCTGGAACAGCACCGCGAGTTCGCGCTCGGACGGCAGCCGCGAATCGGCCGCGTAGCGCCCCGCGCGAATCTCGTCGCGGATCTTCTCGGCGACCTGCTCGTAGATCTGCAGCGGCCTGAAACCGCCTTCGAGTGATTCGGGACGCGCGGACATCATCGTATGGCTCCTGCCCGGTCGCGGGCGTGGACTTGGAATGGGTTCGCACTATACCGGAGCGGTGCCGGCATCGAGACCACGGCGACCCTTTTGGACAGATATTAGAACCAAAACCGGCGCTTCGGTTTATTTTCCGGGTTGCCGGTGCGATGGAAAGTGGTATAGATTCGATCCACACTGCCACCGTGTCACGGTATCCGGCAGCCCCCTTGGCGGGCGCGTCATGCGCCCGTCGTCCACGTTCACCGACGCCTGCGACGTACACGATGACCGCCCTTTCCCGGATTCCCGTTTTCGATGCGGCCGACACGGCCGCGCTGCTCGACTACCCGGCGCTGCTCGCCACGCTCAGGCAGGCCGTCGCCGAGTACGCGGCGGGTGAGATCGTCAGCCCCGAACGCCTGGTCGTGCCGCTGCAGGCCGGCGGCGTGATGCTGTCGATGCCGTCGAGCGCGCGCGACCTTGCCACCCACAAGCTCGTGAACGTATGCCCCGGCAACGGCGCGCGCGGGCTGCCGACGATCCTCGGCCAGGTGACCGCGTACGACGCGACCACCGGCGAGATGCGCTTCGCGCTCGACGGCCCGACGGTCACCGGCCGCCGCACGGCGGCCGTCACCGCGCTCGGCATCGACGCGCTGCATGGCGCCGCGCCGCGCGACATCCTGCTGATCGGCACCGGCAAGCAGGCGGCCAATCACGCGGAAGCGCTCGCGGCGATCTTTCCCGACGCGCGCCTTCACGTGCGCGGCACCAGCGCCGACAGCGCGGCCGCCTTCTGCGCCGCGCACCGCGCGCAGGCGCCGCGGCTCGCACCGCTCGACGGCGACGCGATTCCCGATGCGATCGACGTCGTCGTCACGCTGACGACGAGCCGCACGCCCGTCTACCGCGAAGCCGCGCGCGAAGGCCGGCTCGTGGTCGGCGTCGGCGCGTTCACCGCGGATGCGGCCGAGATCGATGCGAACACGGTGCACGGCAGCCGGCTCGTCGTCGACGATCCGGCCGGCGCGCGCCACGAGGCCGGCGACCTGATCGTCGCGCAGGTCGACTGGCAGCAGGTCGCGTCGCTCGCCGACGTGCTGGGCGGCGCATTCGCCGTCGGCGGACCGCTGCTGTTCAAGAGCGTCGGCTGCGCTGCGTGGGATCTTGCCGCGTGCCGCACCGCACGCGATGCGCTGGACGCGCGCCGGGCCGGCTGACCCGGCAGCGAAGCCCACCGGCCGCGCGCGCGGCGCCGGTGCGGCGTTGCAACATCCGGAGCGCTCCGACACTTTCCCGTACGCGTTGTAGGAAACGCCCTACAACGCGTCGAAGCGGCCTACACCAACTTCCAATTCGGCCGATTTCATTTTTGGCGGCGCAACACGATACTGCCGGCATGAATGCCAGCTTGTCGCCCGCCACGCTCAGGGTGTTTCTCGTCGATCACGCCGTCGCCGTCCGGCAGCGGATCGCGCTGCTCGTCGGCGCGATTCGCGGCGTCGCCGTCGTGGGCGAAGCGGAAGACGGCCAGCACGCGTGGACGCAGATCCGCGGCAGCCGGGCGGATGTCGTGATCGTCGACCTGCGGCTCGCGGACGGCAGCGGCCTCGACCTGATCGGGATGCTGTCGAAGGCCGCGCCGCGCATCGTCACGATCGTGCTGACGAATCATTCGGCGCCGGCATTCAGAGAGGCATGCGCGACAGCCGGAGCCGACTACTTCTTCGACAAGACCGTCGAATTCGACGCCGCGTGCCGTGTCATCGAATCCCTGGTGCACGCTCGCGTGCACCGCCCCTGACGTGCCGGAGCGACTCATGTCCACAGCCACCGCCTGCCCCGCCGACGTCCCCGTCGCGCCCCGGCCGACGACTCCGCTTCGTGCGGTCACGCGCGCCGACGCCGCCAAACATCCCGCCGCACGCTGCTCGGCCTGCGCGATGCGCTCGATGTGCCTGCCGCCGCAACTGACGGCCGCCGAATACGGCCGGCTCGACGCGATCATCTGCACGACCCGGCAGGTTCGCCAGGGCGACGCGCTGTTCCGCACCGACGATCCGTTCCAGAGCATCTATGCAGTGCGCGCGGGTTCGGTCAAGACGGTGATGATGCATCGCGACGGCCGCGAACACGTGACCGGCTTCCAGATCGCCGGCGACACGCTCGGGATGGACGGCATCGGCAGCGGCCAGCACTGCTGCGACGCGATCGCGCTCGAAGACAGCGTCGTGTGCGTCATCCCGTTCGGTGCGCTCGAAGCGGCGTGCCGCGAAATCAAGCCGATGCAGCACTTCCTCTATCAGATGCTGAGCAGCGAGATCGTGCGGAAATCGAGCCAGATGCTGCTGCTCGGCACGATGTCGGCCGAACAGCGCGTCGCGCATTTCCTGCTGAACCTGTCGTCGCGCTTCGAGGCGCGCGGCTATTCGGCGACCGAATTCAACCTGCGGATGACGCGCGAGGAAATCGGTTGTTATCTCGGGATGAAGCTGGAAACGGTCAGCCGGATGTTCTCGCGCTTCCATCGCGAAGCACTGGTCGAAACACGCGGCAAGCGCGTGCGCATCATCGACGCGCAAGCGCTCGCGCGGGTCTGACTCGGGTCGGACGTACGCGCCGGCATCGTCCGCGCGGCATCGCGCGCCGTGCGTCACCGAGCCGTGCCATCGGTGGTCGCCGCGTCGCGCAGCATCACCCTGCCACCGCCCGCCTGCCGCGCGATCAGCGCCTGTTCGGCCTGGGCGAACGCGCGGTGCAGCGCATCGTCCACGTCATCGCCACTGCACGGCGGCAGCGGCCTGAGCGCCTCGTCATGAAACACCAGGTCGAGCCGCACGTCGTATGTGCGCGCGCCGTCGGCCGCCACGCGCGATTCGATTGCGAGGTGACAGCCGTCGATCAGCGCGCGAAACCGTTCGAGCCGCACCAGTTGCGCGCCGGCTTCGGCTTCGATCGCGGCCGAACCCGTGAATCCGAGGCAGGCGATCTGCATGCCCACACCCATGTCGTTTCTCCTGACGGGGCCGCCCGCTCGTCGACCGCCTTGCATGCACCGGCCGCGCCGAAAGGCGGCGGTGCGTATTTCCCGTGGCGTGGCGCGGATTCTTCGATCGCTGGCCTGCCGATAAGTCTGTCCGCACCTCTGTCGGCGCGGCACCGTTCATACGTTGAATACCTGCGACGTCTTCATCTCGATCCACGTCATTCCGGCCCGCAGCCCTTCGATCATCGCCTCGCGCTCGGTCGGATACGCATGGCTGTGCTCGAACGTATGATGAAAGCGCCCGGCGCCGCTGCCGTGCTCGACCGACACGCGGCAGCGGAATTCCCCCGATTCGCACGGGCGCGTCTCGACTTCGACCGACCAGTCGCGTTCGTGAATGTTGCCCTGCAGAGTCATATCCCCTCCTGCGGTGTCAATCGCCGAGCCGGAAGTGGCCGCTGTGCAGCAGCACCGGCCGGCCGCCGATTTCCTCGAGCATCCGTCGTGCCATCGCTTCGATCGCCGGCCGGTGCGCGTCGAACGCGGCCAGCAGGTCGCGTTCGAGCAGCGACGGCGCGCCGAAATGGTCTTCCAGTGCCTCGGCCGTGACCGCGCACTGCACGCAACGTCCGTCGACCAGCGCCGAAAACGCGACGACCAGGTCGCGCGCGCAATATTCGGCCGGCTCGGGCGGGAAGGTAATGTGCATCTGTCCGCCTGTCATTGTCGTGATGACTCCATGACGAGAGCATAGTGGCGCGCGCGGCCGCCCGCTTGACCCACGTCAACCGGTTCGCTGCACCGCACGATCGCAGTGCGGTATCGTGCCGCCGCGTCAGTCCGATTCAGCCCGCTTCAGCCCGCATCGGGCTCGATCGCCGCGCCGCGCTCCGCGAGCAGCTCGCGCAGCACGCTGCGGTGGCAATGGCGCTCGTCGTCGCAGTAACAGCCAATCGAGAACGCGGTGGTCGCCGACAGCGCCGCCAGCAGGTCCAGCACCTTTGCCGGATCGCCATGCGCCATCTCCGCGCGGAAGTGGCGCTTGAACGCGTTCCATTCGGCGTCCGTTTCGGCCGCCTGCGCCTGCGCGACGAGCTCGGGGCTCGGCGACAGCGTCGGCAACCATACATCATAGTAGTTGCGCGACGCGAATTCCGCCTTCGGAACGCCGCGCGGCGGCCGCCGCACCGTCCCGATCCGCAGGCCCTCGCCGGCCGCGCGCGGCGTGCCGAGCTGGATGATCCGGATGCCCATGTCGCTCCTCTGTCCTGTGTCCGATTCCGTGATCGTACCGCCGCGCCTGGGCGCGCGTAAGCCGGGCAGCACGCATCGCGGCCGCGCAACAAAAAACCGGCTGCCTCCGCGACGGGAGACAGCCGGTTCGGCCGGCAGCGTTGCGCGCCGGGCGCGCGACGATCAGACGCCGCTCTTCAGCACCTTGCCGATTGCGTCGGCAACGATGCCGACGTTCGAGTCGTTCAGGCCCGCCACGCACATCCGGCCGGAACGCAGGATGTACACGCCGTGCACTTCGCGCAGCGCGTCGACCTGCGACTCGGTCAGGCCCGTGTACGTGAACATCCCGCGCTGCTTCACGTAGCGCGTGAGCGCTTCGCCGCTGACGTGGTCGCGCAGGCCGTCGTGGATCGACTGGCGCATCCGCGCGATGCGGCGGCACATCGCGGACAACTCTTCTTCCCACTGCTTGCGCAGCGCCGGCGTGCCGAGCACGGCCGCGACGACCTTCGCGCCGTAGGTTTGCGGGTTGCTGTAGTTCGAGCGCACGGCGCCGGCCAACTGGCCGAGCACGCGCTCGGCCGCGGCCGCATCCTCGCAGACGACGCTCAGGCCGCCCACGCGCTCGCCGTACAGCGAGAAGTTCTTCGAGAACGAGTTCGCGACCAGCGCCGGCACGCCGCGGCGGGCCAGCTCGCGCACCGCGAACGCATCCGCATCGAGGCCCGCGCCGAAGCCCTGGTATGCCATGTCGACGAACGGCAGCAGGCCGCGCGCCTCGATCACGTCGATCAGCTTTTCCCACTGACCTTCGTCGAGGTCGACGCCGGTCGGGTTATGGCAGCACGCGTGCAGCAGCACGATGCTGCGCGCCGGCAGCGCGTCGATCGCCGCGAGCATCGCGTCGAACTTCAGGCCGCCGGTCGCCTCGTCGTAGTACGGGTACGTGTTCACCGTGAAGCCGGCGCGCTCGAAGATGAAGCGGTGGTTTTCCCAGCTCGGATCGCTGAGCCACACCTGCGCGTCCGGGAAGTAGCGCTTCAGGAAATCGGCACCCACCTTCAGCGCGCCCGAGCCGCCGAGCGTCTGCAGGGTCGCGATGCGGCCGGCCGCGCGGGCCGGGTGATCGGCGCCGAACACGAGCGCCTGCACGGCGTCGCGATACGCAGGCAGGCCGACCATCGGCAGGTACGGCTTCGGGCCGCTCTCGCGCTGCAGCGCGGTTTCGGCTTCGCGCACGGCACCCATCACCGGAATCCGGCCCTCGGCATCGAAGTAGATGCCGATGCTCAGGTTGACCTTCTGGTCGCGCGGATCTTTCTGGAAGTTCTCGTTGAGCGTCAGGATCGGGTCGCCCGGGTACGCGTCGATGTGTTCGAACATGGCTTGAGTCGGTCTCGTTTGGAAGAATCGTCGGTGGTGGCCTGCGTCAGCCTGCGGACGCGCCGTCGCGCACCGCATAGCCTGCATCCTTCTGACGGAAGCGATACCCGATCGCGAGCACCGCGAGCCATACCGGGATCAGGTATACCGACAGGCGGAGATCGGGCGTCAGGTACATCACGACGAGAATGCCGGCCATGAATGCCAGGCACAGGTAATTCGTGAAAGGATAGCCCAGACTGCGGAAGGAAGTCTTCTCCCCGGCTGCGCGCTTGGCCTGGCGGAACTTCAGGTGGATCAGGCTGATCATCGCCCAGTTGATGATCAGCGCCGACACGACGAGGCCCATCAGCACCTCGAACGCCTTGCCCGGCATGAAGTAGTTGACCAGCACGCACGCGCCGGTGGCGAGCGCCGACGCGCCGAGCGCGGCGAGCGGAATGCCGCGCTTGTTCACCGAGCACAGCACCTTCGGCGCATTGCCCTGCTGCGCGAGGCCGAACAGCATCCGGCTGTTGCAGTACACGCCGCTGTTGTAGACCGACAGCGCGGCCGTCAGCACGACGACGTTCAGCACGTTCGCGACCAGGTTGCTGCTCAGCGCGTGGAAGATCAGCACGAACGGGCTGCCGCCGCTGACGACCTTCTCCCACGGATACAGCGACAGCAGCACGGCAAGCGCGCCGATGTAGAAAATCAGGATGCGGTAGATGACCTGGTTGGTCGCGCGAGGGATGCTGTGCTTCGGATCGTCGGCCTCGGCCGCCGTGATGCCGACGAGTTCGAGCCCGCCGAACGAGAACATGATCGCGGCCATCGACATCACGAGGCCCGACACGCCGTTCGGGAAGAAGCCGCCGTGCTGCCACAGGTTCCTGACGCTGGCCTCCGGCCCGGCATTGCCGCTGGCGAGCAGCCAGCCGCCGAAGCCGATCATCCCGACGATCGCCGCGACCTTGATGATCGAGAACCAGAATTCCGTCTCGCCGTACGACTTCACGCTGGTCAGGTTGATCAGGTTGATGACGACGAAGAACACGAGCGCCGACACCCAGGTCGGCACGCCCGGCCACCAGTACTGCACGTAGATCCCGACGGCCGACAGTTCGGCCATGCTGACGAGGATGTACAGCACCCAGTAGTTCCAGCCCGACAGGAAGCCCGTGAAGTGGCCGAAATACTTGTTGGCGAAGTAGCTGAACGAACCTGCGACGGGCTCGTCGACGACCATCTCGCCGAGCTGGCGCATGATGAAGAACGCAACGATGCCGGCCACCGCATAGCCGAGCAGCACGGACGGGCCGGCCATCTTGATCGTCTGCGCGATGCCGAGGAACAGCCCCGTGCCCAGCGCGCCGCCGAGCGCAATCAGCTGGATGTGCCGGTTCTTCAGCCCGCGCTTCAGGCCGTCGCTCTCGTTTCCAGAAACCATGTCTTCTCCACTCTGTCCGCCTCCGCCTGAAGCGGTGCGGCGCGCCTCGGTGTGCCGGGCGCTGTTTTCGCTGTGCCGGCGGCGTTCGTGGAGCCGCCGGGTTGGGGACTGCAATCTTCGCGTGGCGGCGCCCGATTCGCGTCGGCGTGCCCGCCAGACCGGCCGCCGACTTGTCGCCCACGCCGCATTGCTGCGGCCACACACGAAAATCCGGCGTCAGTTTAGCGTCGCGACGGCGAAATCGGGTTTCGTAACCCGTTCATGCAAACCCTACATTATGAGATAAGATTGCATCCAGGAGACAAATGAGGAAATAAAAATGCCTGAACCGGTTCTCGACCGCATCGATCGCCACTTGCTTTCGATCCTGCAGGAGAACGGCCGTGCGTCGAACCTCGATCTGGCGAAGGCCGTCGGCCTGTCACCCGCGCAGACATTGCGGCGCCACCGGCGGCTGGAAGAGATCGGCGCGATCCGCCGCTACGAAACCCGGCTCTGCCCCGACACGCTCGGCTTCGGCGTCACCGCGTTCGTGCATGTGACGATGGAGCGCGGGCATATCCGCGACCTGTCGAAGTTCCAGAAACTGGTATCCGATCTCGCGCAGATCCAGGAGTGTTTCTCGGTCACGGGCGACATCGACTATGTGCTGAAGGTCGTCGCGCACGACCTGAAGGGGCTGTCGCAGTTCCTGCTCGAAACGCTGATGCGGATTCCCGGCGTGAGCGGCGTGCATTCGAGCGTGTGCCTCGACGAGATCAAGTGCACGAGCGCGATGCCGGTTGAAGCGTGACAGCCGGCGCGCCTGCCGGTCATTCGCAGATGGGCGTCGGCGAGATCGACGGCGGCGTTGCCGCCACGTGGCGGTCGATTTCGACATGGAATTCGCGATCATCAGCAACTCGAGCGCGTTGTTGCTTGCCTCACGTCACATCGACGATGTGTTAACGCATACAAACCGTCGAATGAATCACACGCAAATTCGAATTAGTCCCATAGACAATTTCCCCCTTATCAATGACTGTCTTCGATTCCTTAACGCAAAAGGAAACGACGATGCGCAGAACAGCAGCAAGAGACAGTGACTCAACAACTACCGGCGGATTCGTCATTGCCGTCACGTCAACGATATTCGATGCTTCGTTCTGGAGGTTTCGCATAGGCGTGCCGAGCATGATTAACCCACTTGATTACCTTCGGGGTCGACGCGGGAATTGGTATTCAGATCTGGCCGACTCGAAAGAAATCCTTTTCTGGGAAGTTAAATGAAACGACTGTCGGTTGCAGTTCCGGGGTTCCTATGGGGTTTGCTCATCACATGGGCGTCCCTTTGTTCAGCCGTATTCATTGGCCTGCTCCGCCGTCGCATTCGACCGGCTGCAACGACATGGAACACTGCGCTCCACACGCGGTATTCATCGTCGGCCTGTTCGCTCTGACCTTGTGGCCTTCGGTCGTCTTTGCCGCACTCAATGCCTTCGCTTACCGACGTTGGTCGTCGCGCAAGTGGGGTATCACGTTCATTGCAGCTACGCTATTTGTTGTTCTCTTTCATCTTGCGACCTACGCGCTCCCCGCGCTAGGTCTTTTCGGCTAAATCGGCCTATCGAAGCGGCCCGATGGAGTTTGTGCGCCGCTTCGCCCCCCTCCACGGTTCTCTCCAAATACGGTTTAATTTGTTGCGTCAGCAACGATTAAGCGTACACGTCAGCTTTCGGATTTCGGTTCTGAAAATCAGCACCCGGCCATATACGCATTGCGCATCCTGGGACGCCTTCACCGCACCGCCTCGAGCGCACTGATCAGCAGCGCCCCCGCCGCAATCACCGCACATCCCGCAGCACGGCGCGGCGTCAGCCGCTCGCCGAGATACACGCGTGCGATCAGCGCCGCGAACACCACGCTCGTTTCGCGCAGCGCCGACACCGGCCCCATCGGCGCGCGTTCCATCGCCCAGATCACGATGCCGTACGCGAGCGCCGCGAATACGCCGCCGCACGCAGCCTTCGCCGTCTCGCCGACATCCTGCGTCAGCCGCAGCGGCCCCGCGCGCAGCCGGTAGTACGCGGCCATCATCATGCCCGTCAATACGAACATCCACGCGGTATAGCCGACCGTGCTGCCGCTTTCCCGCACGCCGATCCCGTCGACCACGCTATAGGCCGCGATCGACACGCCGGTCGCGAACGCGGTCGGCAGCACCTGCGTCATCCGGTGCTTCGCGCCACGCCCGCCCTCCAGCCCGATCGCCATGATGCCCGCGCAGATCAGCACGAGCCCGCCCTGCGCGCCGGCGTTCAGGTGCTCGCCCGCGAACGCCGCCGCGCCGAGCGTGACGAGCAGTGGCGCGGTGCCGCGCGCAACCGGGTATGCGACGGTCAGGTCGCCGTGCTCGTAGGCGCGCACCAGCAGCAACGTATAGACCACATGGATCACGGCCGATGCGACGACACAGAGCCAGCCCATGGGCGTGATCGGCGCGGCGGCAGGCAGGAACAGCAGCGCGAACAGCCCGATCGCGATTTGCAGCACCGTGGCCGACCGCAGCCGGTCGCCGCTGCTGCGCACGAGTGCATTCCATGACGCATGCAGGAACGCCGCACACAGGACAGCAAACAGAACGGGGATCGGCATGCTGAATTCTCGGTAACGGTCGGCAACATGAAATCGTCGCCTCAGGGCGTTCATCGTATGAATACGTCACACGATTGTCAAAAACGCGGTAACCACGGCATTACGCGCGAACCGGCCGGCGGCACCCTCTCGCCCGCCTCGCGCGGCATTCACGGCAACGGCCCCGCGCGCCGCGAAATGTGTCTTCGTGGTTGCGCGCGGTCTGCCCCTTTCCGTTCTCTTTCGCACCGCGTTGCGCCGTAATGGAATCGATACCGCAGCGCAACCGTCGCGAAACCGCTCCGTCCCCATATCTTCATACGCGACTGTTCCAATGCGCGTGCTCTCTCGCGAGCTCCGCGCCGAACCGACACGGCGACGGGGCCGCTCTCCACCATCGAAGGCCTTACCTGGAGTTTCCCGATGTTCCGTCAAGCCTTGCTCGTCACCGCCTGCGCAGCCGCGGCGCTTGCGCTGTTCGCCTGCGGCGGCAGCGACGATCCGACGTCGACGCCCGCGGTGTCGTCGCAAGATGCGCTGCAGACCGCCACGCCGATCAAGCACGTCGTCGTGATCTACGGTGAAAACATCTCGTTCGACCACTACTTCGGCACCTACCCGAACGCGGCGAACCCGTCGGGCGAACCGGCGTTCACCGCGAAGCCCGGCACGCCGACGCCCAACGGCCTGACGGACACGCTGCTCACCGCGAACCCGAACTTCACGAACACGGCCAACGGCACCGACGCGGCGAACCCGTTCCGCCTCGACCGCACGCAGGCCGCGACCGCCGACCAGAACCACGCGTACACGGCCGAACAACTGGCCGAGGACAACGGCCTCGCCGACCTGTTCCCGAAATACACCGGCAAGGGCTCGTCCGGCGGCGCCGGCGCGTTCGGCACGAAGGGCCAGGTGATGGGCTACTTCGACGGCAACACCGTGACCGCGCTGTGGAACTACGCGCAGCGCTTCGCGATGAGCGACAACGCATACACGACGGTCTACGGCCCGTCGACACCGGGCGCGCTGAACGTCGTGTCGGGGCAGACCAACGGGATGCAGATCGTCAAGACGTCGAAGCAGCCGTCGACGCTCGCAGCCACCTCGTACTACATCAACGACGGCCAGGGCGGCTTCACGATGATCAACGACGTCGACCCCGGCTTCGACGTGTGCTCGAGCACGACCGACCAGGCGATGATGACGGGCAAGAACATCGGCGATCTGCTGAACGGCGCGAAGATCACGTGGGGCGGCTTCATGGGCGGCTTCAACCTGTCGACGACCAACGGCAACGGCACGACTGGCTGCAGCCGCAGCACGGTCGCCACCGCCGTGAACGCGGCGACGGCCGACTACATCCCGCACCACAACTGGTTCCAGTACTACGCGTCGACGTCGAATCCGCAGCACACGCGCCCGAGCTCGATCGCGGCGATCGGTTCGAGCGTCCAGACCGACGGCAAGACGGCGGAACCCGCGAACCACCAGTACGACAGCGACGATTTCTTCGCCGCGGTGAAGGCCGGCAACTTCCCGTCGGTCAGCTTCCTGAAGGCGCCGGCCGCGCAGGATGCGCACGCGGGCTACTCGGATCCGCTCGACGAGCAGGCGTTCGTGACGAAGGTCGTCAACTTCCTGCAGCAGCAGCCGGACTGGCAGAACACGGCCGTGATCGTCACCTATGACGACTCGGACGGCTGGTACGACCACGTGTACGCGGCGCCGACCCGTTCGTCGTCCGACGCCGTCGACCAGGTCAACGGCAACGGCAAGTGCGGCACGGGCGGCACCACCGGCGTGAACGGCGGCACCGTGAACGGCCGCTGCGGCCCGGGCGTGCGCATTCCGCTGATCGTGATCTCGCCGTACGCGAAGCAGAACTACGTCGACCACACGATGATCGACCAGGCATCGGTCGTGCGCTTCATCGAGGACAACTGGCTCGGCGGCCAGCGCATCGGCGGCGGCTCGTTCGATGCGACGGCGGGCGACCTGCGCGGGTTGTTCGACTTCACGTCGAAGCCGAACACGACGCCGCTGTACCTCGACCCGACGCTCGGTACGGCATTGAGCGCGGCACCGTCGATCTGATCGGCTTCCGTTGACCGCAGGCCGGCGCATCACGCGCCGGCCGTTTCCATTTAACGCGCCGCTTCGCGCGGCGCCCGATTTCCGACCGACAGCATGACAGCTCGCCCCGCGTTCCCGTCTCCCGACGCCTCCGGCCCCCCCGCGCCGCGTTCCCCCTCCCGCCTGCTGCGCCGTGCGGCGTTCGTGCTCGGCGCGGCCGTGCTCGGCTATGGCGTGTTCGCGATCGCGTTCCCCGCGCGGGTGCCCGCGGCGATCGGCACCGTCGTCGCCGACTGGACGGGCGCGAATCCGCATCCGGTCGCGCTGCAGCGGCCCGCCGCGCAGCCGCTGTCGGCGGTCGCGCAGCTCGGGCGGGCGCTGTTCGTCGATCCGTCGCTGTCCGCGTCGGGCAAGCAGTCGTGCGCGTCGTGCCACAGCCCCGATCATGCGTACGGCCCGCCGAACGCGCTCGACGTGCAGCCGGGCGGCCTCGCGATGACGCAGCACGGGTATCGCCCGCCGCCGTCGCTGATGTATCTGTACCGCCAGCCGAACTTCAGCATCGGCCCCGATGCCGGTGAAAACGACGCCGCGCCGAGTGTCGCGCAGCAGGCCGCGGCGGCGGCCGGCGTCGTCAAGGCGCAGAAGGTGGCCGGCACGTCGGCCGCGCCGCAGCTCGTGCCGCAGGGCGGGATGTTCTGGGACGGCCGCGCCGATACGCTGCAGCAGCAGGCGTTCGGCCCGCTGCTGAATCCGGTCGAGATGGCGAACGCGAGCATCGACGACGTCGCGCACAAGCTCGCGCAGTCGTCGCACCGCGCGCAGTTCGAGCAACTGTTCGGGGTGCGCGTGTTCGACAGCCCGCAGCTCGCGGTGTCGGAGGCGATGTTCGCGATCGCGCGGTATCAGGTCGAGGATCCGTCGTTCCATCCGTACAACAGCAAGTACGACCGCTGGCTCGAGGGCCGTGCGCGCCTGTCGCAGGCCGAACTGCGCGGGCTGCGCCTGTTCAACGATCCGGACAAGGCGAATTGCGCAGGCTGCCACCTGTCGAAGCCCGGCAAGGACGGGCTGCCGCCGATGTTTACCGACTACCAGTACGAGGCGCTCGGCGCGCCGCGCAACCAGCAGCTTGCGCAGAACCGCAACGCGGCGTTCTACGATCTCGGCGTGTGCGGGCCGTTCCGTGACGACCTGAAGGACCAGACGCAGTATTGCGGGATGTTCCTCACGCCGACGCTGCGCAACTCGGCGACGCGCCATGTGTTCTTCCACAACGGCGTGTTCCACACGCTCGACCAGGTGATGGCGTTCTACAACGAGCGCAGCATCTCGCCGCAGAAGTTCTATTCGCGCGGCGCGGACGGCAAGATCGACCAGTACGACGACATCCCGCCGAAGTATCGCGCGAACGTCGATGTGACCGATGCACCGTTCGATCGCAAGCCGGGCGACACGCCCGCGATGACGGCGCAGGATATCCAGGATATCGAAGCGTTTCTCGGCACGCTGAACGACGAGCCGGTGAAACATTGAGCGCCGGTTGATCGCCGCGCCGCGTCAGCGGCGCGCGCGGATGCAAAGGAAGGCCGGCGCCAGCGACAGCTCCGCATGGAGTCGTTCGGACACAGCCTTCATATCCGGCAGCGGCTTGGGTTCGACGAACCGGTCGAGCCGCCAGCCGCTGTCGGCTACCGCGTTCAGGATGTCGGCGAGCGGCCGCCGCCAGGCTTCGACATACGGCTTCGGTTCGCCGAAGCCCGACCAGTGAAAGCCGAACCGGGACGTGTCGAAATACGTGCCCTCGCCGCGCGTGCGTTCGTCCCTCCAGTCGCGCATCGGATGCGCCATCGAGAACACGAGCGTCGCTCCCGGCCGCGCGACGCGCCAGAATTCGCGTAGCGGCGCTTCGAGGTCGCGCACGTAATCGAACGCCAGCGAACACAGCACCTTGTCGAAACGGCCGTCGGGCAGCCAGTCAAGCGGCACCGACAGATCGCCTTCCGTCACCTCGACCGCAAGACCCGCGCAACGCGTGCGGGCAAGCGCAACCATCTCCGGCGTCACGTCGAATGCGTGCACGGTCGCGCCGTGGCGCGCGAGGTGCTCGCTGCAGATGCCGGGCCCGCAGCCGGCGTCGAGCACCGTCAGGCCGTCGACGTCGCCGAGCAGCGCCATCGTCGCCGGACGCTCGTAGAGCGCGTTGTGCGCCTTGGTCGGCGCGATGTCCGCATAGCGTTGCGCGAAGCTCGCGTACGCGCGGCGGCCGGGGGAATCGATCGAGTCGGTCATGCGGCATCCGTCGGCGGAAACTGGGAGTGTCGATTCTGCCCGATCGGACGACGCATGGCGACCCGCGCCCGCGCCCCGTCAGGAAAGGCTGTCGAGCAGCCGATACCAGGCCACTCCGGCCGCGATGTAGAAGCGCTGCAACCCGTGAAACGGAATCGGCCGGATCGGCATGGCCCGGAACGGCAGCGGCAGTTGCGCATCGCCCGACAGGTGCGCGGCCAGATGCTTGCCGAGCGTCGTCGCCATCGCGATACCGCGGCCGTTGTAGCCGAGCGCGATCGTCACGCCCGGCGCGGGCTCGTGCACGTGCGGCACGAAATCCGCGGTGATCGCGACGCGCCCCGCCCAGCGGTATTCGAACCGGACACCCTTCAGTTGCGGATACAGCAGCGTCGTCGCGCGCTCGAGATGGCGCCAGTCGCTCGTCGCGCGCGGCTCCGCGAACGGGCCGCGGCCGCCCATCAGCAGGCGGCCGGCCGAGTCGCGGCGGAAATACAGCAGCAGGCGCCGCGCATCCGATGCGACCTCGCCGCCGGCGAGAATGTCGCGACCGAGATCCGGCGCGAGCGGCTGCGTCGCGACGATGAAACTGTTCGCGGCGATCACCGACTGGCGCAAGCCGGGCCACAGCCCGTCCGTGTAGCCGTTGGTCGCGATCACGACGCGATCCGCCGACAGCGTCGCACCGCCGGCCGTCGCGATCCGCCAACGGCCGTCGGCACGCGTCAGCCCGACGGCGCGCGTCAGCCCGTGCACGACCGCCCCGCTCGCCTGCGCAGCGCGCACGAGGCCGCGCGTATAGCTGAGCGGCTGCACGCTGCCTGCGCGGCGATCGATCCAGCCGCCCGCGTACGCGTGCGTGCCGAGCCGCCGCGCGACGTCGTCGCGGCCGAGTACTTCGACCGGCGCGCCGCGCGCGGCCCACTGCTGCGCGCGGCGCGCGACCGTATCGAGCATCGCGACAGTCGGCGCCGGCTGGATCCAGCCGTGGCGACGCGCATCGCAATCGATCGCGTGCCGCGCGATCAGGTCGAACACCGTGTCGGCCGCGCCGCCGACAACGCCGGCAAGCTGCTCGCCGGCCTCGTCGCCGAACCGGCGGATCAGTTCGTCGGGGTCGTATTTCAGCCCGGGGATCACTTGCCCGCCGTTGCGGCCCGACGCCCCCCAGCCCGGCTGCGCGCCGTCGATCACGCGCACGTTGGCGCCGCGTTCGGCCAGGTGGAGCGCGGTCGACAGACCCGTGAAGCCGGCGCCGACGATCGCCACGTCGCACGACGCGGACGCATCGAGCGCGGGGGTGTCAGGCGCCGGCGCGGCGGTCGCCGCCCACAGCGAATCCGGCCACTGTGAGTCGGGCCATGCGGGTGCCGATTTCCTTTCGCTCATGGTCGATCCGGGTTGGCGGCGCCGTCCGACGCCAGCAGGCGACGCAGGAATTCCTGCGTGCGGGGATGCGTCGGCTGCGTGAGCACGTCGCGCGCGGGCCCGCTTTCGCAGATGGTGCCGTCGTGCAGGAAGCACACGCGATCGGCCACCTCTCGCGCGAACCCCATCTCGTGCGTGACGACCACCATGGTCATTCCGTCGCGCGCGAGCCCGCGCATCACGCCGAGCACTTCGCCGACGAGTTCGGGGTCGAGCGCCGACGTCGGCTCGTCGAACAGGATCGCCTGCGGCTCCATCGCCAGCGCGCGTGCGATCGCGACGCGCTGCTGCTGGCCGCCCGACAGCTCGGACGGGTATGCATTCATCCGATGCGCGAGCCCGACCTTGTCGAGCAGCGCGCGGGCCTGCTCGCGCGCCTGCGCGGCCGGCACCCGCCGTACATGCACGGGGCCTTCCATCACGTTCTCGAGCGCCGTGCGGTGCGAGAACAGGTTGAAGCGCTGGAACACCATGCCAACCCGCATCCGCAGTTCGTGGATACGCTTCGAATGCGCATCGACCTTCACGCCGTCGATCGTGATCGAGCCTTCGTCGTAGGTCTCGAAGCCGTTGATACAGCGCAGCACGGTCGATTTGCCCGAGCCGGACGGCCCGATCAGGCACACGACTTCGCCCTGCCGCACGTCGAGACTCACGCCCTTCAGCACGGCGTGCTGCTGGAAGCGCTTGTGTATCGAATCGATCCGGATCATGCGCCTCTCCTCAGCGCGAGCCGCTTGCCGAGCCGGTTCACGCCGAACATCAGCGGCAGGCCGAGCGCGAGATACAGCAGCGCGACGAGCGTATAGACGCTCATGTTCTGGAACGTCGACGACGCGATCAACTGGCCGGCCCGCGTGATCTCCGCGACCGTGATCGTCGACGCGACCGATGAATCCTTCAGCAGCATCACGAGCGTGTTGCCGTACGGCGGCAGCGCGATGCGGAACGCCTGCGGCAGCACCACGCGCCGCATGATCATCGGCCCGCGCATGCCGATCGCGTGTGCGGCCTCGATCTGGCCGCGGTCGATCGCCTCGATGCCGGCGCGGAAGTTTTCCGCCTGGTAGGCCGAGTACGCGATGCCCAGGCCGAGCACGCCGGCCTGGAACGCCGACAGCTGCACGCCGAGATCGGGCAGCACGAAGTACATGTAGAACAGCTGCACGATGATCGGCAGCCCGCGGATCACGTTGACGATCGTGCTGCCGGCCGTCGACACGGCGCGGTTGCGCGACACCTTCAGCAGCGCGAGGACCAGCCCGAGCACCGAGCTGAGCACGAACGCGCATGCCGTGATCTCGATCGTGACCACCGCCCCCTTCAACAGGATCGGCAGGAAATCGATCGCATTCTGAAAAAACATGAGGTCTCCTATGCGACAGCCGAGCGGGCCGCCGCAGCGGGTGCCCGCGAGACGCGGGCGATACCGGCGTGGAACCGGGGGCCGGCGCTCAGCTCATGTGCCACTTCTGCAGGATCTGCTGCAGCGTGCCGTCGCCCTTCATCTTGCGGATCGCGCCGTTGAGCTGCTCGAGCGTCGCGGTATCGCCCTTGCGCACGATGAAGCAGACCTGCCCCTTCACGACGCTCTGGTATTCGGGCACGAGCCGCACCTGGCGGTTGACGCCGTGCTCGATCTGGTACGCGACGATCGGCTGGTCGGCGAAGCCGGCCTTGATGCGCCCGAGCGCGACGTCGCGCATGATGTCGGCGATCGAATCGTAGGTCCGGACTTCCTTGAAGATGCCCTTCTTGTTGAGCGCATCGACGAACGCCGTGCCGACCTGCGCGCCGACCACCTGCCCCTTGAAATCGTCCATCGACGTATAGCGGCCCGGGTCGTCCGCCTTCACGATCAGGCCTTCGCCAAACGAATAGACCGTGTCGGAGAAATCGACGACCTGCTGGCGCGCCGGCGTCTTCAGCATCGCGGCCGAGATGATGTCGATCTTCTGCGTGGTGAGCGACGGAATGAGCGCCGAGAACACGGTCTGCTGCACGTCGACGCGAAAACCGGCCGATTTCCCGGCCGCGGTGATCGCGTCGACCATCATTCCCTGGATCGAATTGCTCTTGACGTCGAGAAACGTGAACGGAACGCCGGTGGCCGTCGCGCCGACCTTCAGCGTCGGCTCGGCCGCGACGGCGCCCGCCGATGCCGCGGAGATTGCGATACAGGTGGCGAAACCGGCGGCCAGTGCGCCGAACTGCTTGATGAACGAAACCATGGTGTCCCCTTCTCGAATAATCCGGTGCGCCGCCAGTCGCCGATCGACGTTGCGACGATGACCCGATCTTAAAACGAATCAAAAATATCGCAAATAGATTTTTGGGTATCGATATTCGATACGATATGATTCGATATCGAATCGATCAAGCCCCTGCTCATGGAAACTTTGCCCGATCAGTCGAACGACCTGCTGTTCAACCAGTCGCTGGAGAAAGGGCTGAACGTGCTGCGCGCGTTCAGCGCGAAGCGGCGCACGATGACGCTTGCGGAAGTGGCCGACGCGGCGGGGATGACGAAGAGTTCGGCGCAGCGGATGGTCTATACGCTCGAGAAGCTCGGCTATATCCGCAAGCATCCGGTCACGCGGCGTTACCAGCTCACGCCGCACGTGATGCGGATCGGCTTCAACTACCTCGCGGCCGATACGCTGATCGACGTCGCGAATCCGTTCCTGTCCGAGCTCACGAACCTGACCGGCGAAACCACCAACCTCACCGAACCGGACGAGGACGAGATGGTGTACGTCGCGCGTTTCGTGTCGACGAAGTTCGTGCCGATCCACATGCCGATCGGCAGCCGCATCCCGATGTACTGCACCGGCAGCGGCCGCGCGTTCCTGAGCGCGCTGCCGCCCGACGATGCGCGCGCGCGGCTCGACGGCATGGCACGCACGCCGCATACGCCGCGCACGGTCACGGCGCTCGACGCACTCGTCGCGCTGCTCGACAGCGCGCGGCACGAAGGCTACGCCACCAATCAGGAAGAACTGTTCATCGGCGACATGTCGATCGCGGCGCCCGTGCTCGGCAGCCAGGGGCAGCCCGTCGCGGCCGTGCATGTGGTCGCGCCGACGAGCCGCTGGACGTTCGACGACGCGCGCCGCAAGCTCGCGCCGGCCGTGATCGACTGTGCGCGCGGCATCAGCAATTCGATCAGGACGCTTGAATAGGGAGCGCGATATGGAAACGGTACGCCGCTGCATTGCGCAGCGGCGTTCGATCACTCCTGCGGTTTCCGCGGGTTCCCTGTCCGATAGGTGCTGTTCGGGCTCAAGACGTGTTTCTTCGCCGCGGCGTCCAGTTCCTTGCCGTGATACAGGTCGGCGCACTTCAGGAAGTCGAATTTCACGCCCTTCACTTCCACTTCGACGACCGGATTCCGGTAATCGCGCGCGCGATACTTCGCCACCAGCGCGTCGAGCGTCAGCGACCGGCCGCCCAACGTCTCGCGCGCCTCGTTGCTGAGTTAGCGCGTCGCTGCCGAGTGTTCGCCCACCATCGCAATCGCGTTCGCCCGCCGCTCGGCCTGCCTTTGCGCAAACCGGTACGCAACAAGCGCTTCGGCCACCGCAAGCAGCATCGGCACGAGGCTGTCGTGATTCGCGCGCGTGAATTCGAGCAGCAGCACGACCGCCGTGATCGGCATCTGCATCGACGCGGCGAGAAACGCGGTCGCGCCGATCAGCGCATACCCGCCGATCGATGCGCCCGGCCAGACGAGACTCCACAGCCCGCCGAGCACGACGCCGAGCAGCGCGCCGTTCGCGACGCCCGGCGTCAGCAGGCCACCCTCGGCGCCGGCCCGCAGGCTGCCCGCCTCGATCAGCACCTTCAGCACGAGCAGCGTCGCCGCGAGTCCGATCGTCAGCGTGCCGTCGAAGCCGAGCGACGCCGGCCCCTTGCCGTTGCCGAGCAGTTGCGGAAACCGCATCGCAAGCACGCCGATCACCGCGAAATTGACCAGCGCAAGCACGGGCAGCCGCCCGTCTTTCGGCGCGTTCGCCCGCGCTCCGGTCGTGAGCCGCACGAAGCCGTACGCGGCGAAGCCGAACAGCGGTCCACAGACGATCGACCATGCGACGAGCGGCGCGCTCAGTACGAACGGCGGCACCGTGTACTGGTGTTCGTTGCCGAGGCCGATCCACGCGACGGCCGCCGCGATCGCCGACGTCACGACCGCGACGATCAGCGCACGCAGTTCGAACGTGCCGAGCAGCACTTCGAGCACGAAGATCGCGCCGCCGAGCGGCACGTTGTAGACGGCCGCGAGGCCCGCGCCCGCGCCGCACGCGACCATCAGCCGGCAGTCGCCGGGCGTGAGCCCCGCGCGATGCGCGAGCTGCCCGGCGAGCAGCGAACCGATCTCGCGCGGCGCGACTTCGCGGCCGAGCGGCGAACCGAGCGCGACGGTGACGATCTGCAGCAGCGCGTGGATCGTCGTGCTGACGAACGGCATCCGCGGATCGGCCGCACGCACCGCGCGGCGAATGCTGACGAGCGGCCGGCCGTACCGGTAAAGCGCCCACCAGCCGCCGCCGGCGACGATCCCACAGACGATCAGCACCGCAAGCCGGCGCAGCGGATCGGCACCGGTCACGCCGGTGAGGAAGCTCTCGGTGCCGATCACGTGCGCGATGCTGTAACCGTACGCAACGTGCTGGATCGCATGCAGCAGCAACGCGATCAGCATGCCGCCGAAGCCCGCACCGACGCCGGTCAGGATCGTGACGACGGCCACGCGCGCGAACGGGCTGGCGGGCGGGGAAGCGGATGCGGGAGCGGACGGGAGATCGAGGCGCATGAGGTCGGCGAACGGGGATCGAAAGGACGGCGCGCAACATGCGCGCCGTCATCAGGACCGCATCGTAGGCTCGCGCGTCTCATGCGACAAACGTATTTTTCGAATCGACTCATGCATTTCATGAATATATAGCGCGAGCAACTTGCAACCGCGTTCCGCATCAACCCGGTCGATCCGGATAAGCGATGCGCTCCGGTTCACGCCGAATCTATGGATGAAAAGCATCGATGCGCGCACGCGCCGCGCATCAGGACCAGCCTTCGAACGTCAGGCCGGTTTCGGCGGCCGCCTGCTCGGGCGTCACGTCGCGCACGTGCTGGCCGAACGTCCATACGTGCTGTTCCGGATCGCGCGCGCGATAGGTGCGGTCGCCATAGAACTGGTCGGCCGGTTCCTGCAGGATTTCCGCGCCGGCCTGCCGCGCGTGTTCGCAATGCGCGTCGAGGCCGTCGGCAAGCTGCACGTGCACGCTTTGCGTGTTCCTGCCGCCGATCTCTTGAGGGATCGCAACGAAATCGGCCCAGTGTCCGCCGATCATCACGACGCCGCCGCGATGCGTGAGCTCCGCATGCGTGACCTCGCCTTCGGGCGTACGGACGACGATGCCGCATGCGAAGCCGAACGCGTGCTGCAGCCATTCGAGCGCGACGCCCGGATCGCGGTAGTACACGGCGGCGCTGATCGGCGGATGGCGGTCGGGCTGGGGCATCGTGTGTCTCCGGTCGTGGGCACGAGCGGCTCATTCTCCGCGCGTCGGCCGTGCGGATCAACCGCCGTGCCGCGTCCCGCGCATGTTGCAACGGCGCGACAGCCGGGTCGCGCCGGGCGAATGCCGCGTGCAGGCCATCGCGCAAAAACGGCCGGCCTCGGGTGCGCTCGGCGCGTCGTGTCAGTTTTGTGAAGGACTTTTGCCGGATCCGGAAAGGTGCGCTCGCCGCGCCGGCGGCCTTGCGCGCGCCGTGCATTCCTATACTTGCGCCGAACTTTCGTTTCCAGTCCCACACGCAGGAGCTTCACCATGAAAAAAACCCTCATCGCCGGCGCTTGCGCGGCCGCGCTGTTCGCCCCGCTCGCCCACGCGCAAAGCTCGGTCACGCTGTACGGCCTGATCGACGCCGGCATCGCCTATACCAACAACGCCGGCGGCGCATCGCTGTGGCGCCTGACCACCGGCACGATCAACGGCAGCCGCTTCGGCCTGCGCGGCACCGAGGATCTCGGCGGCGGCGTGAAGGCGCTGTTCGTGCTGGAGAACGGCTTCAACGCGAACAACGGCGCGCTCGGCCAGGACGGCAAGCTGTTCGGCCGCCACGCGTATGTCGGCCTGAGCGGTAACGGCTACGGCACGCTGACGCTCGGCCGCCAGTACGACACGATGGTCGACTTCGTCGCGCCGCTGTCCGCGACGGCCGGCGACTTCGGCGATGCGGGCTTCGCGCATCCGTTCGACAACGACAACCTGAACCACTCGCTGCGTATCAACAACGCGGTCAAGTACACGAGCGATACGGTCGCGGGCTTCAAGGTCGGCGCGATGTACGCGTTCTCCAACTCGACGAACTTCAGCGCGAACCGCGCGTACAGCGTCGCGGCGAGCTACACGAACGGCCCGTTGAAGCTGGCCGGCGCGTACCTGCAGATGAACGGCACGAAGGGCTCGACGAGCGCCAGCCCCGGCGCGACCGATTCTGCCGAGGCGAAGAGCGTGAACCAGGGCGGCTGGTCGATCGGCTCGGACCGCATGCGCTCGTACGGCGGCGGCGTCAGCTACGTGTTCGGCCCGGCGACCGTCGGCTTCGTCTATACACGCTCGCAGTACGACAACACTGGCTCGTTCGGCTCCAGCGGCCAGGTCGCGTTCAACAACTACGACGTGAACGTGCGTTATGCGGTGACGCCGGCGGTCAGCCTCGGTGCGGCTTACGTGTACACGGACGCCAGCGTGTCGAACCCGGACAGCAAGCACGGTACCGATCCGAAGTGGCACCAGGTCGACCTGCAGGCCGTGTACAAGCTGTCGCGCCGCACCGACCTGTATGCGGAAGCGATGTACCAGCATGCGTCGGGACGCGGCTACCAGGCGTTCATCAACGGTTCGGGCGGCGCGTCGAGCACGCCGAACCAGATCGTCGGCGCGATCGGCATGCGCACGCGGTTCTGACCGGTGTGACGCAACGTCGCCCGCCGGCAACGAACCCGCGTTCGCACGCGGGTTCGTTCGCTGCGGGCGACGCGCGCCAATGTTGTTTCGTCTGGAAGGCAGCCTGCCTGGAATCGGGGTTTTTGCGCGCACAAGCGCTGCGTAGACTCGTATCGAAGGTCCGGAGCGCGCATCGCGCGTCGAACCGAACGTCTACCCCTCACCCAGGAGAACCTCGTGAAATCGCTCGTCGTTACCGCCGCCGCTGCCGTCCTGCTTGCCGCGCCGGCCCTGTCGTTCGCCCAGTCGGCGAAGTCGCCCGTCACGCGCGCGCAGGTGCTGCAGGAACTGGTCGATCTCGAGTCGGTCGGCTACAACCCCGCGCGCGGTGAAGCCGGCAACTATCCGGAAGACATCATGGCGGCACAGGAACGACTGCAGGCGAAGCGTCTCGCGCAACGGAAGGCTGCGCAGGCCGCATACGGCCCGGCCGGCGAGCCGGCAACCGAATCGGGCACGGCGGCGAAACCCGCGCTGTGACGATGTGATGAAGCGCGCCGCCCGCATGAATCGTGTGCTGCGGGCGGCGCGCATGTTGCGTCTGCATGAAGAAGCCTGATCACCGGCCCACGCAACGTATCGACCTCCCGCTGCACGCCCGGCGCTCAGGCCGCCTGCGGTTCGCGGTCGATCGCATTCAGCATCTCGACGTCGCGCGCGATCATCCCCGGCACCTGCGCGCGCAGCATCTCGACCCAGGTCCGCACCTTCGCGTCGACGAAGCGGCGCGACGGATACAGCGCATACACGTTCATCTTCTGCAGGATATGCGCGGGCAGCACGCGCACGAGCGTGCCGTCGCGCAGTGCGTCGATCGCCGAGTACAGCGGCAGCATGCCGACCCCGATGCCGTCGCGGATCGCGAGTGCGAGCGATTCGGCCGTATTGGTCTGCACCGGCCCGGCAACGTGGATCTGCTCGACGCCTTCGGGCCCTTCGAGCACCCATTCGTGCGTCGGGAACGCGGGCGTACACAGCGTCAGGCACGCATGTGCGGCGAGATCCTGCGGACGGGCCGGCACGCCGTGCCGTTTCACATAGTCGGGCGACGCGCACAGAATGCTGAACGTCGAACCGAGCAGATGCGACACGAGTTCCGAATCGGGCAGCGACGACGCGGTCACGACGGCCATGTCGCTCGTGCCGTCGAACAGGTCGGGCATGCGCTGCGACAGCGACAGTTCGATCGACACGCCCGGGAACTGCGCGTGATAGCGCGTCAGCGCGGGCAATACATAGTGATGGCCGACACTCGCGAAGCTGTGCATGCGCAGCACGCCGGCCGGCCGTTCGTGCGCGCAGCTCGCCTCTTCTTCCGCGCGGTCGACGTCGGCGAGGATCTGGCGGCAGCGCCGCAGATAGCTTTCGCCGGCCGACGTCAGCGCGAGGCGGCGCGTCGAGCGATTCATCAGACGGGTGCGCAGGCGCGCCTCGAGCTCCGACACCGCGCGCGACATCGCGCCCGTCGTCGAATTCAGCGATTGTGCGGCGGCCGTGAAGCTGCCGGTCTCGACGACGCGCGAAAACACCCGCATGTTTTGTAGGGTATCCATTCCTGTGAGCAACCTGTAGCGGAGGCGCTATTTTCCTCCACTGAATGCGACAGATTGTTACTCCGGCTGCAACTATCGTTTCCCCATAGCTGCGTTAATGCGCGGGCGCCGCACTCCTACAATCGGCGCCTCACCAGTCGAACGGACCCGTTTCGACGGGCCGCGGCACTTCGCCGGGCCCCGCACGGGCCCCCTCTTTTCATGAAGCCACAACCTGCGATCGAGCGACCTTCCATCGAACCGGCACGATGGCGATCATGGCTCGATCCGCTCGGCGACGCGGCACGCGACTGGGCCGTCAGCGACGGGCTGATCTGGCTGCACCTCGCGAAGACCGTGTTCGCAGCCCTCCTTGCGATGGGCATCGCGATGCGTCTCGAGATGTCGCAGCCGCGCACGGCGATGACGACCGTGTTCGTGCTGATGCAGCCGCTGTCGGGGATGGTGTTCGCGAAGAGTTTCTACCGCATGCTCGGCACGGCGGCCGGCCTCGTCGCCGCGCTCGCGCTCGGCGGGCTGTTCGCGCAGCAGCCCGAACTGTACATGGCCGGCATCACGCTGTGGATCGGCGGCTGCATCGCGCTGGCGGTGCGCAACCGCCACTTCCGCTGGTACGGCTTCGTGCTCGCCGGCTACACGGCCGCGCTGATCGGCCTGCCGGCGGTGATGACGCCGCAGACGCTGTTCCAGTCCGCGCTCACGCGCGCCGCGGAAGTCGCGCTCGGCATCGCATGCTCGGGCGCGGTCAGCGCGTTGATCCTGCCGCTCAGTTCCGCGAAGGCGCTGATGCGCTCGCTGAACACGCGCCACACGACGTTCGCGGCGTTCACGGCCGGCGCGCTCGCGGGCGACGTCGCACGCGGCGATTTCGAACGGCGCTTCGCCGATTTCGTCGACGACATCGTCGGCTTCGAAGCGAACCGCGCATTCGCGTCGTTCGAGGATCCGCACATTCGCGCACGCAGCCGGCGGCTCGCACGGCTGAACAGCGAGTTCATGAACGCATGCACGCGGCTGCATGCGCTGCACCAGCTCGTCAAGCGCCTGCGCGCGAACGGCTCCGACGCGGTGCTCGACGCGCTCGCGCCGCACGTCGACGCGCTCGCGCAGCGGTTCGCCGCATTGCGCGACGAGCGGCAGCACGGCATCGCACCGGCCACCGGCGCGCTGCTCGAACTGCGCCGCTTCCATGGCGCGTTGCCGAAGGCCGCGCGCGCGTCGCGGCGGACCATCGAGGAACACGCGGCCGGCGGCCTGCTCGATTTCGATACCGCGATCGAGCTGCTGTACCGCTTCATCGGCGAGTATCTCGGCTACGCCGATACCTACGCATCGCTCGACCAGGACGATCACGCATTCGAGCGCTCCGTCACGCATTACGCGGTGAAGACCAATTCGTTCTTCGTCGGCTTCGCGTTCCTGCGCACGGTCATCGCCGTCGGTGCGATGAGCGCGTTCTGGATCGCGTCGGAGTGGCCGAGCGGCTCGCTCGCGGTGATCGCCACCGCGATCGCGTGCGCGCTCAGCTCGACGTCGCCGCGCGCACCGAAGTTCGTCGCGCAGATGGGCGTCGGCGCGGCGTTCGCGACTGCCGTCGGCTACCTGTTCCTGTGCTACGTGTATCCGAACATCGACGGCTTCCCGCTGCTGTGCGCAACGCTCGCGCCGGTGCTCGGCCTCGGCGCGTTTCTCGCGATGCGGCCGGGCCTGTCCGGCTACGGGATCGGCTTCGCGGTGTTCTTCTGCCTGCTCGCGGGCCCCGACAACGCAATCGCGTATACGCCCGAGGTGCTGATCAACAACGGGCTGGCCGTCGTCGTCGCGATGCTCGCGTGCTCGCTCGTGTTCGCGGTCGTGTTCCCCACCCACATGCCCTGGCTCACGGGCCGCATCGCGCACGATCTGCGCCGCCAGGTCACGCTTGCGTGCGAAGGCGCGCCGGACGGCCTCGCGCAGCGCTTCCAGTCGAGCACGCACGACCTGATGGCGCAGTTGCGCACGATGCTCGTGCGACGCACGCGGCAGCATCGCGACGCGCTGCGCTGGATGCTGTCGACGCTCGAGGTCGGCCATGCGGTGATCGACCTGCGCGACGAACTGCACGCGTTCTGTGAAGCGAAACCGCCGCAGATGCTGCGCTGGACCGGTTCGATCGACGCGGTGCTGCACGAGCTGCCGCGCTTCTTCGACGATCCGACGCCCGGCCACCATGCGCGCACGCTGAAATCGGTGAATCTCGCGATCCGCGCCGCTCAGCACACGCTGCAAGCGTGGTACGCCGTGCCCGACGAGCGACGCCGCATGCAGCGGATCGTCGGCTGCCTGCACTTCATGCGCAGCGCGCTGCTCGACAAGGACGCGCCGTTCAACCGGCGCCGCCATTGAACATCGATGCGCGTGCAACGGGATCCTTGTTCCGAATGGAAATAAGCTCTACAGGCGCGGTGATTAATCTTTAAGCAGTGCGAGCCTATAGTTTCCTCACTGCCAGCGAGACTGGCACTCACCCAGGAGAAACAAAATGAAGCCGCTGCACCTCGCCCTCGTTGCCCTGTCGCTGACCGCTGCTGTCGCCCACGCACAGCCGGCGCCGGCCGACGCCGCACCGCAACAGGCGAATCGCACCGAAGCCGTCAAGGCCGCAGGCCGCGTCGATCGTTCGCAGTCGAAGCAGGAAGACCCGAACGCCTGTGTCGGCCCCGTCAGCTTCTGCAACATCTACTTCGGCAGCTGAGCATGACGCCGCGTCGTCACGGCCTGGCCCGCATCGCCCGCATCCAGTCCGCGGGCGGGCGGCGGACCGGCCGATCGCTGCACTGCCCCGCTCCACGCCGCTTCGATTGAAGCGGCGCATGCCGTTTCAGGTGCCGCGCCCCGGCCGCCACCCCACTTCGCGCAACGCATCCAGCAGGCGCGCCTGCCCGAGCCCTTCGACCCGCGCACCGCGCGATTCGACGTCGCCGCCCGCGACGAGCGCATTCACGATCGCTTCCTCCACCGCCTCGGCCGCCGCGACGAACAGCGCGGAAATATGGTCGTTGTTGACCATTTTCACGCCGGTGGTCGGCGCGCCCTTGCTGCCGTAGTTCGCGGCCGGCAGCCCGTCGTTGCCCGTTGCGAACGCAAGGAAGATGTCGCCGCTCGAATCCTCGGTGCCGCCGCCGACGCGTGCGAGCCCAACGCTCGCGCGCTGCGCGACGCGCGTGCATTGATGCGGCAGCAGCGGCGCGTCGGTCGCGATCGTCACGACGATCGAGCCCATGCCGGCCTCGCCTGTCGCGTCGGGCGCGCGGAACGGCGAATGCACGTGGCGCAGCACTTCGCCGACCGGATAACCGGCCACGCGCAGCATCTCGCGCACGCCGTAGTTCGCCTGCACCAGCGCGCCGACGGTCCAGCCGCCCGCATCGGCCGCGAGCACGCGCGACGCGGTGCCGATGCCGCCCTTGAACTCGTGGCAGATCATGCCCGTACCGCCGCCCACGCCGCCTTCGGCGACCGGCCCCGACTGCGCGGCGGCCAGCGCGCGCTGCACGTGCGCGGCGCTCACGTGCTGCCCCCAGATGTCGTTCAGCAGCCCGTCGTAGGTTTCCATCACGACCGGCATGCACCAGTACACGCGGCCGGCCGCCGCTTCCCGCTCGTTCGCGACGAGCGCGTCGCGCACCGCACCGACGCTGTGCGTGTTCGTATAGGCGATCGGCGTCGTCAGCAGGCCGGCCTCGCGGATCCATTCGAGCCCTGTCGCATCGCCGTTGCCGTTCAGCACGTGCACGCCCGCGAAACACGGCGAATCGTGCGCGGCGCCCGCGCGCGGCTCGATGACGGTGACGCCGGTCCGGATCGATGCGTCGCCATTCTCGACGTTCAGCGTGCAATGTCCGACCCGCACGCCCGGAACGTCCGTGATCGCGTTGAAGCGGCCCGGCGTGCCGAGTCCGATGCGGATGCCGAGATCCCTCGTGCGCATGATGCAATTCCTCCAGTCTTTCAATGGTTCGGTGTTTCGGTGCTGCAACGTGACGATCCGGCGTTCAGAGCGCGCGGAATGCTTCGCTGTGGCGCGCCCAGACGACATACATCACGAGTGCGGCAACCAGCAGCCCCGCGATGATGATCAGGTCGGTCGGCTTCGTCGCCGTCGCCAGCGTCGTGTAGAGCGTGTACGCGGCACCCGCCACCGCGACGAGCGGCGTCACGGGCCACAGCGGCATCCGGTAGTGATGTTCGACGTCGCGGCGCACGAACCGGCTCGCGAGCGCGGCCAGCCCGACGACCAGGTAAATCAGCAGCAGCAGGTCGACCGTGAACGCGGTCAGCTCGTCGAGGCTCGACACGAACACGAGCCCCGCCGACGGCACCGCGAGCGCGATCGTCGCGAGCCACGGCGATTCCAGGCGCGGATGGATCGTCGAGAACGCACGGTTGCAGGTGCGCGACCAGAGCGCGTGCCGGCCGCTGCTGTACAACAGGCGGCCCATCGTGATCACGATCGCGATGATCGCGTTGAACACCGACAGGAAGATCCCGGCGCTGACCACGCGCGACACGGCCGGGTTGCTAAGCGAACGCACGACATAGCCGATCGGGTCGGCGCTTTTGGTGAGTTCCGTCAGCGACGGCGCACCGAGCACGATCGCGGTCAGCGGCACCAGTTCGACGACGAGGATCACGAGCAGCGAATAGATCACGGCCTTCGCGACGTTGCGGTTGCCGCCGCGCAAGTCTTCGGCGAGGTATGCGGCCGAACCGAATCCGTTGTAGCAGAAGATCGCCGTGCCGATCGCGGGTACGATGGCGGCGAGCGTCGCCGGCACGAGCGCGTTGCCGCTCGCGACGACCGGCGCGACCAGCACGTCGGCGCCGCGATGCATCGAGCCGAAACCGAGCCCCGCGATCAGCATCAGCACGCCGATCTCGACGACGAGAAACGCGCCGGTGATCCACGCATTCGTCTTGATGTTCAGCATGCCGAGCAGGTAGCTGAGCAGCACGATCGTCAGCGCGACCGACTGGTTGCCGAAGTGCGTGCCGAGCGCGTTGTTCAGGTACGGCGCGGCACCGCTCGCGAGCACGGCCGGAATGAACACGCTGACGGACAGCACCGTGATGAAGGTCAGGTAGCCGGGCAGCGTGCCGAACACGCGCTTGGCCATCACGTATTCGCCGCCCGCGCTGCGGTGCGCGGCGCTGAGCTCCGCATAGCAGAGCGCGAATGCGAGCGCGAGCACGCCGCCGAGCAGGAACGACAGCACGGCGCCGCTGCCGGCCTGCTGGATCGCGAACGGCGCGATCACGAAGATCGAGCTTGCGGGGGTCACGCCCGATACGGTGATCATCACCGCGTCGCGCACGCTGAGCGTCTGCGACAGCGCGCGCGGCGCGTCTTCCGTTGCAGGCGCCGCTTGCAGCGTGCCCGTCGATTCCGACATCATCGCCATCTCGTTCTCCTGTGCTGCACTTTTTTGAACACCCATACTCGGGCCCGATTGATTGCGTGGCAGTCTAGGAAGCCAATTTCAGGACCGCTATTCCCCCTTCGTGTTACGCCCTTCCGGTGGTGGTATGGATAGTCTCTTTTCCGAAATCGCGATGCACCAGGCGCTTGGCCGCGCAATCGATCACCTCGGCCAGCCGCGCTTCTGGCGGTTCCTGGTGCTGCTGCTCAATGAAATGGCGCCGTTCGACAATGCGCTCGCGACCGCGATCGGCCGCGACGGCGTGCCGCTCGTGCTCGACGAATACGACACCGGCGGCACCGACGCCGCGTCGCCGGTGCCGCTTTACCTGAACGGGTTATATCTGCTCGACCCGTTCCTGCAGGCCGCGCACGACGGGCTCGCCGACGGCTGCTACCGGCTCGAGGAAGTCGCGCCCGACCTGTTCCGGCAAAGCGAGTATTTCCTGAGCTACTTCCGCGATGCGGTCGGTGACGACGAGATTCAGATCCTCGTGCGGCCGAACGCCGACACGCTGCTGTCGCTGTCGCTCGGCGCGGCCGCGCGCTTCGACGTCGAGCCGCTCGGCAAGCTGACGGCCGCGATGCCGTGGGTGCTCGCGACGATCCGGCAGCACTGGCGGCTGGTGGGCGACGCCGCGCGCACGACGCCCGACGCCGATCTCGGCGCGCGCGTCGAGCAGGCGCTCGCGCGCTTCGGCGCGGGCGTGCTGACCGATCGCGAGATGTCGATCGCGAGAATGGTGCTGCGCGGCAATTCGTCGAAGGCGATTGCCGAGCGGCTGGCGATCTCGCCGGAAACGGTGAAGGTGCATCGGCGGCATCTTTACGCGAAGCTCGGGATTTCGTCGCAGCCCGAGCTGTTTTCGCGGTTCATCCAGGCGCTGGGAGAAGATGCGGCGGGATGAGCGCATCGTGCAGCACGGATGGCAACGGGCGCGGAATCGTGCAATATCCGTGAAGCGCCGCAATCCGTGGTCATCCGGTGAAGCACACGCGGATGTTCCGTCGACAACGAAGTTGCCCGGAAACAGGAACCCCGATCCATGTCGCTCATTCCGCTCGTCGGACTCGGCTGGTTGCTTCTGTGTGCCATCAGCGCCGCATCGATCGTGCTCGTGCCGCCGCTGCTGCTGGTCGCCTGCCTGATGGGGAAGGATGTCTGGTCGATCCTGACGCGCGGCCGGCTGCAGTTCGCGTTCCTGGCCTACCTCGGTTCCGCGCCGGTGCCGGCGGTCTTCACGTTCCTGCTGGAAGCCGGTGCCGCGGCCGGGAGTGCGGGCGGCGTTGCTCCCGACAGCCTGACCGTGTGGAACGAACGGTGTTTTTTCATGTTCCTGGGCGCGGCTGCGCTGAGCGGCCTGCTGTTGCTGCTGCGGCGGCCGAAAGACAGGCAAGCAGCAAACGTCGAGCCGTCACAGTCTGCGCAATAGCCGGCACGCGAACGCCGCGCCATGCCGCCCGCCCCGTTTTCGGGCAGGGGCACGGTCATGCGCAGCGTCCTGTTACCTCCACTTCGCGCCGAGTTGCGCGAGCCCGGCGTTCCGGAGATCATCCGGCAGCATCACCACGCGAAACTCGCAGTCCGCATTCAACATCAGGAACCACGGCTCCGCGAGCGCCGGGACCTGCGACGGGTCATCCAGATTGACGATCACGACCGCCCCGCGCCCGCCGCTCTGCTCAGTGAAATACACGGCCTCCGGCCTGACCGCTTCGAGTATTCGCGAGATCACGTCGCCGACGCTGCCGTCGCGCACCAGCGTGTTGAACGGCTCGTGAGGGATTCGTATGTTGAGAAGCATGCGCATGACCATCCTCCTTGGGCTCCGCCCGGCCTGGGCCCTTCAAGCATAGGTGCTACGCGACGCCGCGCCAGTGGCGCCGCAAGCAGTTGCCGGCACGCATTCACATTCCGACGATTCGATGACCCCGCGTCGCACAAACGGCAATCGCCCGCGCGATGCAGGCCGGGTCGAATCGACCGCTTATGCCCACATCATGCGCAGACCGTATGGGCCGTCAGCCCCGTCGGTTCGATCGCCAGATGCAGCGCCCGCTCCGGCCTCAGCGTCACGTTCAACACCGCGCGCGGCGGCGTCATGCCGGGCGGCACCGACAACACATGACGCTGCAGGATCATTGCGGCCACCACCGTCATCTCCGTCATCGCCAGATGCTGCCCGAGGCATACGCGCGGGCCCGAGCCGAACGGCATGTACGCGCCGCGCGGCGGTGCCGGCGCATCTTCGGCGAAGCGCTCCGGACGGAACGCATGCGGCGCCGGAAACCATCGTTCGTCGAGATGCATGAGCTGCAGCGGCAGCATGAACAGCGTGCGCGCGGGAAACTGCCATGCGCCCAGCGCGACCGGCCGCGATGCACGGCGGCTGATCAGGATCGGCGCGGATGGATACAGGCGCAGCGTTTCGTCCAGCGTCTGCGCCAGATAGCGCAACGAAGATCGCGTCTCGGCGGACGGCGCTCGACCGCCCAGCACGCGGGACACCTCGTCGCGCGCGGCGGCTTGCACGGCCGGATTCGTGGCCATGCACCATGCCCACCAGGTCAGCGCCCCGGCCGTCGTCTCGTGACCGGCCAGGAACGCCGTCATGCATTCGTCGTGCACGGCCTGCAGCGGCCATTTCCGACCATCCGCCCGATGCAGCCGCAACAGGCGCGACAGCAGATCGTCGGGCCACGTACGCTCCGGCATGTCGACGCGCGCACGCAGTTGCCGGTCGATCAGCCCGTTCAGCACCGCCTTTGCCCGCGCCTTGCCGCGCTTCCACGGCATCCAGTCCGGCGTGCTCGCCGGCTGATAGAACTCTGCGTCGGCCGCAGCGCTCACCGCCCGCACTGCCTCCTCGGCCGCACGCGCATCGTCGCCGATCGTATCGGAGAACATCGTGCGCATGATCACGTCCATCGCCAACGACGTCAGCGCGCTTTCGATCGGCCAGTCCGGATCGCGCGCGGGCCACTGCGCGAGTGCATGACCAGCCGTCGCCGCGATCGCCGGAACGAACGCCTGAACCGGCTTCGGCATGAAGTTCGGCTGCAACGCATGCCGCTTGTCGCGCCACGCATCGCCCTCGGCGACCAGCACGCTATGGCCGTGGACCTGCGCGAAGACGCGGATCGCGCGCTCCCAGCGCCCGAACGCATCGTGATGCGTGACCAGCAGCTCGCGCGCGAGCGCCGGATCGGTCACGACCACCGCGTGCTCGGGCCACACGCGCAAGTGCACGACGTCGCCGTATTGATTCGAAACATTTGATCTTGAAATTGGAAAATAAGCCCTCACGTTTTGAGCATGGAAAAACGAGACATGAGATCGCTTCCACGCGAAGCGCGCGAAGAACGGCGTCGACAGGTGATCGCCCTCCGGGAAGGCGGGATGACCTACGACGAGATCGCCCAACTTACCGATCTGTCGCGAACGGGTGTGTTCGATATATGCAAGCGTTACGTGCAGGAAGGCACGGCAGCCTTGCGTGACAAGCCGAGCGGGCGTGCCGTCACCCAGAAGCGCGCCCTGACGGAGCAACAGGAGATCGAGGTGCGTGTGTTGATGCGCGATCAAATGCCGGATCAGTTGAAGATGCCGTTTGCGCTGTGGACCCGCCACGCCGTGCGGGAGTTGATTCGACAACGTACGGGTCGCACGCTCACGCTGCAGGGCGTCGGTCTGTACTTGGCACGCTGGGGCTTTACGCCGCAAAAGCCGCTGAAGCGGGCGTACGAACAAAAGCCGCAGGCGGTTCAGACGTGGTTGAACGAGACGTATCCGGAGATTGCGCGCCGTGCGCAGACCGAAGGTGCGGAAATCCAGTGGGGCGACGAGACGGGCTTGCGTTCCGACGATGTGCGCGGGCGCTCCTACGCGCCGATCGGCAAGACACCCGAGCGGCGTGTCATGAGCAAACGCGAAGGGCTGTCGATCATGTCGACCGTGACGAACCGCGGCCAGGTGCGCTGGAAAGTGTTCGAAGGCGCGATGAACGCCGACATCCTGATCGACTTCTTGAAGCGACTGATCAAAGACATGCGGAGCAAAAAGGTGTTTCTGATCCTCGACAACCTGAAGGTTCATCACGCCAAGCTGGTCAAGGCGTGGCTGGCTGAACATGCCGACAAGATCGAAGTGTTCTACCTGCCCTCGTACAGCCCGGAGCTCAATCCCGACGAGATGCTCAACGCCGATTTGAAGGCCAGCATCACACGCCAGGCTCCCGCTCGGACCAAGGGGCATCTGAAGAAAGCCGCTATCAGCCATTTGCGACGGCTTCAGAAGTCGCCGCAACGGGTTACTCGTTATTTCATGCATAAACCCATCCGCTATGCAGCTTGATTCAAGATCAAATATTTCTGATCAATAATCGCGCTGCCAGCCGGCCAGCGTGCCGATCAGGTCGCGTGACATCGCGCGCAGCAGCGCCCACCCCGTCAGGCCGGCACGCGGCCCCGGCGGCCATACGCCGGGCGGGTGAAGCACGGGCGCCGGCGCAGCGGTGCCCGCATGGAATGGACATTGGGAAGAGGATCGTGTGTTCATGCGCCGGATTGTCCGCATCGGCGAGCCGGCGGTCTTGAACGCAAACGACATCGACACGCGTACGGCCGGTCCCTATACTCCGGCGTCATGTTCTCAGGACCGCCATCGATCCCGCCGTCATGCCCCGATCCGCTTGCGCGCGCGCCCCGTGTGCAAAGCGGCGGACAGTCGCCGCATGCGCGGCTGCATCCCGCGCCGGCCGCGCTGCAGGGCGCGGTGGTCGCGATCGTCCTGTACGACACGCGCGGCCTCGCGTTGAGCGACGCGCAGCGACTCTCGCACTTTCCGGCCACGCCGCTCGTCTGCGTGTCGTGGTATCGGGATCTCGACGTCGGCTTCATCGAACCCACGGCCGACGGCCCGCAATGGCGACCCTTCGGCGCGGCCGCGACGCTGTCGGGCAGCCATTCGGCCCCCACCGTCGCATGGGCGCCGACGGGCGGGCTGATCGGCATGATCTGTTTCACCGCCGATGCGGCGCGGACGCTGTTCGGCATCGCGCTGCCGGGCATTCACGACCGCGTGCTCGACGCGCACGCGTGCCTCGGCCGCGACTGGCACCCGCTGCTCGATGCATTGATCGGCGCGGATCGCGACGCCGACGCGCTGGCGGTGATCGATCGCCACCTCGCGCCCCGCTGGCAGGCGCTTCGGCCCTCGACGCCGCTGTCATCGCTGCGCAACGCGGGGCGCAGCTGGGTCGAGCGGCTCGCGCTGCAAGCGCGCGAGTGGCGAGGCACGCGCAGCCCGCGTCAGGTCGAACGGCGCATCAAGACCTACAGCGGCCGATCGCTGCGCGAATGGCAGGCGCTCGTCAGGACGGAAAGCGCATTCTTCGCGGCGCGCGACCGGTTCGAAGCCGGCGCCGCGTTCAACTGGGCCACGCTGGCGCTGGACGAAGGGTTCGCCGACCAGGCGCACCTGAGCCGCGAGGTCAAGCGCATCACGGGATTCTCGCCGAGCGAATTCACGCAACGCTTCATCGACGACGAATCGTTCTGGATGTATCGGCTCTGGGTGTGACGCGGCGGCGGCCGATCCCGCATTGGTGAGCCGTTTCGCAATGCACGGCCCGCTCGCGCCCTCCACTCAACCGCGCGGTTCGACGAAGCCGCCGTCGGGCGCATCGTGCGGCACGTTCCAGCCGAAATACACTTCCGCGTCGACGATCCGCCCGTCGCGGACGCGCAACCGCTCCGCATTCCGGAACCGCTTGCCGCTGCTCGTTTCCGCCACGTACACGACGAATACGTGCTCGCCGTGAACGGCGACTTCGACGAAATCGAAACGCGCCAGTGTCACGCTGTTCGGCCAGCAACGCCGGAAATACGTGTCGCGGTCGAGCCGGTTGTCGAGCGGGCTCGTGAAATGGAAATCCGGTGCGATCAGCGCTTCGATCGCGTCGCGGTTCTTGTCGGCATACGCGCGGTAGCTCGCGCGCGCAACGTCGCCCGGGTTCTGAAGCATCGTCGTGCCCTCCTCGAAGAATCGGCGTGAGCCTCGCTCGCACCGGTGCAGATGTTTCGGCGGAACGCGTCCGTGGCCATCCACGCGAACCCGAATCGGCCGGCAGCCCGCGCTTTCCATCGTAAGCCGGCAATGCCGCGGTTGCCCGATTCGACGGGCACAGGCATGATGTCCGCGAACTCGCCGGCCGCTTGTTCCGCTGGTTCTCGCCGACCTCGCTGCACCTGTGCAGCGTGTCACGCGAACGCTGCCGCCGTCGTGCGAGCAATCCGCATGCCGGCCCCGTCGCCAACGTCACTTCGTCCATGTCACTACGCGCATTCAGAACGCTGGTCGCCATCGCCCGATACCGGACCTTCGCACGCGCCGGCGAAGCCATCGGGCTCACGCAGTCGGCGGTGAGCCTGCAGATCAAGGCACTGGAAAGCGAATACAACGTGCAGTTGTTCGACCGTTCGCGCCGGCAACCGGTGCTCACCGAAGCCGGCAACATCCTGCTCGCGCAGGCCGAGCAGGTGCTCGCGATGGTCGACCGGATTCCCGATGCGCTCAGCGACGAGAAGAAGCTCGTCGGCCGCCTGCGGATCGGCGCGATCCAGACCGCGCTGTCCGGCCCGCTGCCCGACGCGCTGCTCGCGCTGCGCAACTCACATCCGTCGCTGCGCGTGCACGTGTCGGCCGGCATGTCGGCCGAGCTGGCGAACCGCGTCGCGGCCGGCGAACTCGATGCGGCGATCACGATGCGCCCCGTGCGCCCGCATCCGGCGGAGCTGACGTGGACGACGCTGTACGAGGATCGCTTCTGGCTGCTCGCGCCGCCGGACCATGCGGAACGCGACGCGGGCACGCTGCTCGAAGCTCTGCCGTTCATCCGCTTCGACGCACAGGCCTGGGCCGGCCGCATGATCGCGGCCGAGCTGCGCCGCATCGGCGTGCGCGTGCGTGAAGAGATGGTGCTGGACAGCGCGGAAACGATCGCACGCATGGTGGCACGCGGGCTCGGCGCCGCGATCGTCGCGCTCCCCGATGCGACGCTCGCGCGCCTGCCGCCCGTCACGCGCTTGCCGTTCGGCCAGCCGCAGATGGGGCGCGCGGTCGTGCTGCTCGAACACCAGTCGCGTCCGGCCGAGCGTTTCGCGCGTGCGCTGGCCGCTGAAGTCACCGCGTCATCGATGAGAATTTCTCATTGAACGCCCGATAATTAACAATTATTCCTGTTGATTTCGCGTGTTAACTTGGCGGCATCGTCACTCTTTCGATTGCGAGTCGCCATGTTGCCCGCCGGATGGATTCCCGCGTCGTTTCGCCGCTCCGCCTGCCAGCCGCTGCACGCAGCCTGCATGAAGGCGCGCCGATGATCGGCCCGATCCTGCTCGCGCTGGCGCCGGTCGCGCTGCTGGTCGCGTTCGGCCATGGCCTGCGTCGCACGGGTTTCATCGCCGATGCGTTCTGGCCGCAGGCCGAGCGCCTTTGCTACTACGTGCTGCTGCCGGCGCTGTTCGCGGACGGCCTCGCGAACGCGCGACTCCAAGCGCTGCCCGTTTTACCGCTCGCGGCCGCGCTGGTCGGTTCGACCGCCGTCGCCGCTGCGCTTCTTCTGCTGGTCCGTCGGTTCGTCCGGGTCGACGGCGCCGGCTTCACGTCCGTGTTCCAGGGTGCGGTGCGCTTCAACAACTATGTCGGCACCGCACTCGCCGCCGGGCTGTTCGGCGCACAAGGCATCGCGCTCGCGGCCGTCTGCGTCGCGGCGATCGTCCCGACCGTCAACCTGATGTGCGTGCTGGTCTTCGCGCGGTATGGCGACACGCGGCTCGGTGCGGGCGCGCTCGTGCGGCAGATCCTGTCGAATCCGCTCGTCGTTGCGTGCGCGCTCGGAATCTCGATGCAGGCCGGCGGTGTTGCATTTCCCGCTGCCGTCGAGCCGGCCGTGCGCGCGCTCGGCGCCGCGTCGATGCCGCTCGGCCTGCTGTGCGTGGGCGCGGCGCTGAAATTCGATGCGGCCCGTGCATGGCTGCAGCCGGTGTGCGTCGCGTCGGCGTTCAAGTTCATGGCGATGCCGCTCATTACGCTCGCGGCCGGCCGCCTGTTCGGGCTCGGCGATGCGGCGCTGACGGTCGCGCTGCTGTTCCAGGCGCTGCCGACATCGTCGGCGTCGTACATCATGGCCCGCCAACTCGGCGGCGATGCAGCGCTGATGGCCGGCATCACCGCGTTCCAAACGATCGCCGCGGCGCTCGCGATGCCGGTCGTGCTGACGGCGCTCGCGTCGGCACCGGCGTTTCGCTGACGGCGCCGCCCCGCCCGATACCCACTGAATCAGCCTGCTGGCCAGTCATCGCACGGTTCGACATCGTCGGCCGCGCGCGCTCGTGATCGCGGGCGTCGCTCTGGTCAATCGCGCACGGCGCTGACGCATCGGCACACGCCGCGCAGGCTCGGGGACGGATCCCGAATACCGGATGCGACGGCACTCGCAGCACCGTTGCGCGCCGCCTACGCGTCGCCGACACGCGCCCCCGACTTTCTCGCAGCCCTGCCAAAAACCGCCTATCGTGAATGAAGCGCCCCGTTCGTCGCCATCCGACCCTGAGTCGCTCGCACCGGCGGCAACGGCACCGCGTTCCGGCACCATTCATCGCGATCGTCGCGCCCGCTCGCCCGTGCGCACGATCGCGGCCGCCCACCGGATTACAGGAGGCATTCATGAAAGCCGCGTTGCTCGTCAGCTCCGCCCTGCTCGCCATTGCATCCGCTTCGGCCTCGGCCCAAGGCTCGATCACGAAAGTCGAAAACGGCGCGCTCGTCGCCGCGAACGGGATGACCGTCTACACCTTCGACAAGGACCAGCCCAACGCCGGGACCAGTGCGTGCACGGGCCAGTGCGAAACCTTCTGGCCGCCGTACAAGGCCAGCGCGACCGACGTTCCGGTCGGGCCCTACACGATCGTCAAGCGCGACGACGGCAGCCCGCAATGGGCGTACAAGGGCAAGCCGCTGTACTTCTTCTCGAAGGACATGAAACAGGGCGACCGCAACGGCGACAACTTCAAGGACATGTGGCACGTGGTCGCGCCGTAAGCGTTATTGCGCCGCCGTCCGCGCAACCGGCGCGGACGTAAAAAAGCCCGCCCGGATCGTCGTCGACCGGGGCGGGCCTTCGCATCTTCACGTTGGCCGCCTTGCATCGCCAGCCGACAGGCCGGCGACGCATGCAGCCGGCATGCGCGTCAGCGGTTCGACGGGAAGCTGAACACCGTCCCTTCGCGCACGCCGGCCGACGGCCAGCGCTGCGTGATCGTCTTGCGCTTCGTGTAGAACCGCACGGCGTCCGGGCCGTATGCGTGCAGGTCGCCGAACAGCGAACGCTTCCAGCCGCCGAACGAGTGGTACGCGACGGGCACCGGCAGCGGCACGTTGATACCGACCATGCCGATCTGGATGTTGTCGCTGAAGTAGCGTGCGGCCTCGCCGTCGCGCGTGAACAGGCACGTGCCGTTGCCGTATTCGTGCGCGTCGATCAGCGCCATCGCCTCGTCGAGCGACTTCAGGCGGATCACGCCGAGCACCGGCCCGAAGATCTCGTGCTGGTAGATCGGCATGCCGGGCTTCACGTTGTCGAACAGGCACGGGCCGAGGTAGTAGCCGCCGTCATGGCCGTCGACCTTCACGCCGCGGCCGTCGACGACGAGCGTCGCGCCCGCTGCCACGCCCGCTTCGACGAAGCCCGTCACCTTCTCGAAGTGCTGCTGCGTGACGAGCGGGCCCATGTCGATGCCCGCGCCGTTGCCCGGGCCGACCTTCATCTTGTCGATTTCGGCCTTCAGGCCCGCGACGACCTGGTCGCCCGTCTCGTCGCCGATCGCGACGACCAGCGGGATCGCCATGCAGCGCTCGCCGCACGAGCCGTACGCGGCGCCCATCAGCGCGTTCACCGCGTTGCCGATGTCCGCGTCGGGCATCACGACCGCGAAGTTCTTCGCGCCGCCGAGCGCCTGCACGCGCTTGCCGTTCGCACAGCCGGTCGAGTAGATGTATTCGGCGATCGGCGTCGAGCCGACGAAGCTCACTGCCTTCACGCGCGGGTCGGTCAGGATCGTGTCGACCGCTTCCTTGTCGCCGTTCACGACGTTCAGCACGCCCGGCGGCAGGCCGGCCTCGAGCGCGAGCTCGGCCATGCGCAGCGTCGACGACGGCGTGCGCTCGGACGGCTTCAGCACGAACGTGTTGCCGCACGCGACGGCCATCGGCCACATCCACAGCGGCACCATCACCGGGAAGTTGAACGGCGTGATGCCGGCCACTACGCCGAGCGCCTGGAACTCGCTCCACGAATCGATCGCGGGGCCGACGTTCTTGCTGTGCTCGCCCTTCAGCAGCTCGGGCACGTAGCTGGCGTATTCGACGTTCTCGATCCCGCGCTGCAGTTCGCCCATCGCGTCGGCGAGCACCTTGCCGTGCTCGGCCGTGATCAGCGCGCACAGCTCGTCGGCGTGCTCCTCGAGCAGCGTCTTGAAGCGGCTCATCACACGGGCGCGCTTCAGCGGCGGCGTGTTGCGCCACGCCGGGAACGCTGCCTGCGCGGACGCGATCGCGGCTTCGACGGTCAGCTTGTCGGCGAGCGCGACGCTCTTGTCCGATTCGCCGGTGGCCGGGTCGAACACCGGCTGGACGCGGCTGCCGCCGTCGACGCGCTTGCCGTCGATCAGGTGGCCGAGGGTGGAAGTCACCTTGCTGTCGTGTTTCATCTGTCTGGCTCTTTCGTCAATTCGGTTGTCGCTTGGGGGCGGGCCGCGGCTCAGTCCACTTCGTTCAGCGAATCGGACAGCGCGTTGACCAGGTTGTCGATCTCGCGCTTCTCGGAGATGAACGGCGGCGCGAGCTGGATCGTGTCGCCGCCGTAGCGCACGTAGAAGCCCTTCGCCCAGCAGCGCATCGCGATCTCGTACGGGCGCCGTGCCGGTTCGCCCGGCAGCGCCGCGATCGTCAGGCCGGCCGCGAGGCCGTAGTTGCGGATGTCCGCGATGTGGCGCTGGCCCTTCAGCCCGTGCACGGCCGCCTCGAAATGCGGCGCGAGATCGCGCACGCGGGCCACCGCGTCTTCCTTGACGAGCAGGTCGAGCGCCGCGACGCCGGCCGCGCACGCGACCGGGTGCGCCGAATACGTGTAGCCGTGCGGGAATTCGAGCATGTACTCGGGGCCGCCTGCCGCCATGAACGTGTCGTAGATTTCCTTCGTCGCGATCACGCCGCCGAGCGGCTGCACGCCGTTCGTCACCTGCTTCGCGAAGTTCAGGATGTCCGGCGTCACGCCGAACGCATCGGCGCCCGTCATCGCGCCGGCACGGCCGAAGCCCGTGATGACCTCGTCGAAAATCAGCAGGATGTCGTGCGCGGTGCAGATGTCGCGCAGCCGCTTCAGATAGCCCTTCGGCGGCACGACCACGCCCGCCGAACCGGAGAACGGCTCGACGATCACGGCCGCGATGTTCGATGCGTCGTGCAGCGCGATCAGGTCGAGCAGGCGGTCGGCCAGCTCCGCGCCGTGCTCGGGCATCCCGCGCGAGAACTTGTTCTCGGCGAGTTGCGTGTGCGGCAGGAAATCGGCGTCGAGGCCCTGGCCGAACAGCTTGCGGTTCGGCCCGATCCCGCCGACCGAGATGCCGCCGAAGTTCACGCCGTGGTAGCCCTTCTCGCGGCCGATCAGCCGCGTCTTCGTGCCCTTGCCCTTCGCGCGCCAGTACGCGCGGGCCAGCTTCAGCGACGTGTCGGCCGCTTCCGAGCCCGAACCCGTGAAGAACACGTAGTCGAGGCCGGCCGGCGTCAGGTCCTTGATCTTGTTGGCGAGCTCGAACGACTTCGGATGGCCGAACTGGAACGCCGGCGCGTAGTCGAGCTGCGCGACCTGGCGGCTCACGGCTTCGACGATTTCCGTGCGGCCGTGACCGAGGCCCGTGCACCAGAGGCCCGACAGGCCGTCGAAGATCTTGCGGCCTTCGGCGTCCGTGTAATACGCGCCGTTGCCCGACACGATCATGCGCGGATCGGCCTTGAACTGGCGGTTGGCCGTGAACGGCATCCAGTGCGCGTCGAGCCACGCGGCGTCGGTGCGGATAGTCGTGTCGTCCTGCTGCGCGGCGGTGGTGATGTCGGTCATGTCGGTCGGCGCGGCGCGCCCCTCCTTCTTGTGATGATGTTGCACATTGTCGGGACGACAATTAGTCTCTTCAATATCGCAATATCAATGTTCACTTGCTCAACTATGCAAGCAAAGAAACCGAAGAGCCGCGCGCTGCTCGGGCAGCTCAGCGACATGGATCTGCGCCTGCTGCGGGTCTTCAAGGGCGTCGTGCAGTGCGGCGGGATGGCGGCGGCCGAACTGGAACTGAATATCGGCATCTCGACGATCAGCCGGCACGTGAAGGATCTGGAAACGCGCGTCGGCCTCGTGCTGTGCCGGCGCGGCCGCGCGGGCTTCACGCTGACGCCCGAGGGGCAGACGGTGTACGAGGAGACGCTGCGACTGCTCGCGTCGATGGAGGCCTTTCGCAGCAGGATAGACGGTATTCACGACAGGATGGGCGGAGAACTGCACATCGCGGTGTTCGACAAGACGGCCACCAACCCGAACGCGCGGCTCGGCGACGCGATCCGCCGATTCGCGGACGAGGCACCCGACGTCGCGCTGAACCTGCATGTCGCGTCGATCAACGAGGTCGAGCGCGGGATCATCGACGACAGCTACCAGGTCGGGATCATTCCCGCGCACCGCAACTCGGGCAGCCTCGTGTATTCGGAGCTGTTCGACGAACGGATGCTGCTGTACTGCGGCCGCCAGCATCCGCTCTACGATGCGCCGCACGGCAAGCTCACGTGGACGACGATCCGCAACCACGCGTTCGCGGGGCTCGGCTTCCATTCGCCGAACATGGAACTGAGCCATCGCGCGAAGCTCACGCGCAGCGCGACCGCGTCGGACCAGGAATCGATCGCGACGCTGATCCTGTCCGGCCGCTATCTCGGCTTCCTGCCGGACCATTACGCGGAAAGCTTCGAAAACAAGGGGCTGATGCAGCCGATCGCGCCGCACCGGTTCAACTACCGGTGCCGGTTCGTGAGCCTGCTGCGGCGCTCGCCGCGGCCTTCGCGGGCCGCGCTGCTGTTCCAGTCGTGCCTGGAAGCCGCGCACGACGTGAAAGCGTAGCCGGCGCGACGGTCCGCGCCGCGCCGCGCGGGAACGGCGGCGCGGGCATCGCGTTCAGCGCCGTGCGCCGCGCGCGAACCGCCGCCGTTCAGCCTCACAATCCGGCTCTGCGATAATGCGGGCTCCCCATTCCCGTTCCGCCGCCCCGCCATGACGCAACCGTCCGCCCCGCTCTCCACCGACCTGCCGCCGATCTCGTGCCTGCCCGGCGATGCGCTGCCGTGGCTTCCGATGAGCGCCGACCTGCCGGGGCTGGCGATCAAGTATCTGCACATCAATGCGGCCGAGGACACGCTGACCGCGCTGCTGAAGATGCCGGCCGGCGGCACGCTGCCGCGCCATCGCCACGATGGCGAGGTGTTCGTCCATACGCTGCAGGGTGCGTGGCGCTACCTGGAGTACGACTGGGTCGCGCACGCCGGCTCGACGGTGCTCGAACCGGCCGGCTCGGTGCATACGCCGGAAACGCTCGGCGCGCCGGGCGAGGACGTGATCACGCTCAACGTGATGCGCGGCGATCTCGTGCTGCTCGACGACGACGGCCGCGAGACCGCGCGCGAGAACTGCCGCGTCGCGCTGCTGCGCCAGCGCAAGCATGCGCGCACGGCGCCGGACGACGCTGCGCCGTTTGTCACACGGTAAGGCAGGCGGCATCGTCGCGTCATGATCCGCATGGTGCCGGCTCTCGCTAATGCGCGGATGGCCGCCTGCGAACTTCGCCAGCTTCCCCGGCCTACCCGCGCATTACCGAAAACGCCGGAAAAATCGCCGAATATCGTTGGCCAGCAGATCCGGCTCTTCCATCGCAGCAAAATGGCCGCCGCGCGGCATGTCGGTCCACTGCACGACGTCGAACACCCGTTCGAGCCAGCTGCGCGGCGGGTGGCTGATTTCCTTCGGAAAACGCGCAAACGCAACGGGCACCGCCACGCGTTGCCCGGCCGCGAAGCGCATTGGCTGCAGCCGGTTTTCCCAATACATCTGCATTGACGAGCCGATGCAGCCGGTGAACCAGTAGAGCGAGATTCCGGTCAGCAGCACGTCGTGCGAAAACCGCCGTGCGACGTCGCCGTCGCAATCGCTCCACGTGCGGAATTTCTCGGTGATCCACGCGGCCAGCCCGGCCGGCGAATCGTTGAGCGCGACGGCCAGCGTCTGCGGCTTCGTCATATGCATATGCGCGTATCCGCCTTCCATCGCGGCCCACTCGCCGCGCTGCGTCACGAAGGCCTGTTCGTCCTCGGTCAGCGGCGAAGCCGCGTCGGTCGGAGGCTCGTAGCTGCCGGGCAGGTAGTTCAGATGGATGCCGTCCACCACGTCGGCGTGTCGCGCGCCGAGCGCAATCGACACGCCTGCGCCGAGATCACCGCCTTGCGCGCCGAAGCGTCGATATCCGAGACCGGACATCAACGCCGCCCAGCGGTCGGCGACCTGAAATGCCGACACGCCGGGTGCCGCGGGCGCCGGCGAGAACAGGAAGCCCGGCAGTGACGGCACGACGACGTCGAACGCATCGTCCGGATCGCCGCCGAACGCCGCCGGGTCGCAGAGGCGATCGATCAGCGCGTCGAATTCAAATACGGAGCCCGGCCAGCCGTGCGTGACGACGAGCGGATAAGGCCTCGGCCCGACGCCGTGTCGATGGATGAAATGCACGCGCTGCCCGCCTGCATCTGCGACGAACTGCGGCAGCCGGTTCAGCGCACGCTCCACCGCACGCCAGTCGAAGCGTTCGGCCCAGTACGCGGTCAGTTCGCGCAGCCACGCACCTTCGACACCCTGCTGCCACGGCCCGGCGGGTGTCAGCATCGGTGCGCGCATGTCGCGCAGGCGCCGGCGCAGGTCATCAAGCGCGTGATCGGGAATCGCAATGTTGAACGGGGCGGTGTGCATCGTTTCTCCTCGCGAAGAATATCGACGAGATTCTGCGCCATTTTTCCGGCCCGCGACGAACGGCTCGCGCCCACGCGTCAGCCTGTTTCCCGCTCGTCCGCCCGCGCATCGCGCCGCATCGCCTGCGGCGGCACGCCGAACCCGCGCACGAACGCCTCGCGCATGTGCCGGCGATCGCGAAACCCGTTCTCCTTCGCGATCACGTCGAGCGGATGGCGGCTCTGTTCGATCATCAGCCGCGCGGCTTCGAGCCGCAGCCTCTCGATCGCCTTCGCGGGCGACTGCCCCGTTTCGAGCGTAAACACGCGGCTGAACTGCCGCGGGCTCAGGTGGACGGCATCGGCCAGATCCTCGACGGTCAGCGCACGGCCGAGGTTCTGCCGCGCGTAGTTCAACGCGTTCTGGATCCGGTCTGATTTCGGCGCGAGATCGAGCATTTCGGAATGCTGCGACTGGCCGCCGGCCCGGCGCTGGTTCATCACGAGCTTGTGCGCGACCGAGCGCGCGGCATCGGCGCCGAGATCCTTTTCCACCATCGCGAGCGCGAGGTCGAGGCCGGCCGTCATCCCGGCCGACGTCCAGATCGGCCCGTCGACGATGTAGATCCGGTCTTCCTCGACGCGAATCTCCGGGTAGTGCCGCTGCATGTCGCGGCCGAACGCCCAGTGCGTCGTCGCGCGGCGCTGCGCAAGCAGCCCGGCCTCGGCCAGCACGAACGCGCCCGTGCAAATGCCGGCGATCCGCCGTGCGCGTGCGTTCGTGCGGCGCAGGAACGCGACCACGCCGGCCGGCGCCGGCGCAGCGAGCGGATCGTTGACGCCCGCGACGATCCACGTATCGACGGCGATCCGCCCGCGCAGCGCGCGCGTGGCGACCGACAGCCCGAGCGACGAGCGCACGTCGCCGCCATCGACCGAATAGTTTTCCATCACGTAGAACGGCTCGCCAGCACCCATGTTCGCGTACTCGAACACCGACTGCGCGGCGAGCGCCATGATCTGGAAACCGTCGCTGATCAGAAAGCCGATTCGGTGCATGTGTGTTCTCCAGTCCCGGGCGTGTCTTCGGCCCGGCGTCCTGAATCATACCCATCTACGTCATTTGTGTCGCAGCGATTCGAAGCCAGAATGCATTCACGCCATTCGGCCACTTCATCGAAAACGGAGCGACATCATGACTCAAGCACATCGCGGTACCGCCCTCATTACCGGCGCGTCGTCGGGCATCGGCGCAATCTACGCGGACCGGCTCGCGCGCCGCGGCTACGACCTGATCCTGGTCGCGCGCAGCCGCGACCGGCTGGCCGCCCTCGCCGAGCGCATCACGAACGACACGCGGCGCAGCGTCGAGATCGTCGACGCGGACCTCAACGACCGCGCGGCACTCGCCGCCGTCGAAACGAAGCTGAAGCAGGACGCGAGCATCACGCTGCTCGTGAACAACGCGGGTGTCGGCACGCACGCCCCGCTGCTCGACAGCGACGTAGACGCGATGACGCGGATGATCGACCTGAACGTGACCGCGCTCACGCGCCTCACCTATGCAGCCGTGCCCGGCTTCGTCGCCCGTGGCCGCGGCGCGGTAATCAACATTTCGTCGATCGTCGCGATCTCGCCGGAAACGCTGAACGGCGTGTACGGCGGCAGCAAGGCGTTCGTGCTCGCGTTCAGCCAGTCGCTGCACCACGAGCTCGGCGGCAAGGGTGTGCAGGTGCAGGCCGTGCTGCCCGGCGCGACGGCCACCGATTTCTGGCAGACGGGCGGCCTGCCGCTCGAGCACCTGCCGAAGGAAATCGTGATGTCGGCGTCCGACATGGTCGACGCGGCGCTGGTCGGCTTCGATCGCGGCGAACTCGTGACGATTCCGTCGCTGCACGCGGCCGACGAATGGAATGCGTACGAGGCCGCGCGCCAGACGATGGCGCCGCACCTGTCGACCGATACGCCGGCGCCGCGCTATGCGGCGGCGCGCTGATTCCTGTTTTCGCTTCTCCCCGATCCGATCAGACAAATGGAGCACGCATCATGAAACTCAGCGGCAATACCGTCTTCATCACCGGCGGCACTTCCGGCATCGGCCGCGCGCTCGCGATCGCGCTCGAGCGGCGCGGCAACAAGGTGATCGTCGCCGGCCGGCGCAAGGCGCTGCTCGACGAGATCGCGCGGCAGCACCCGAATATCGACACGGTCGAACTCGATGTCGGCGACGGCGCGCAGATTCGCGAGATCGCTGCCCGGTTGATCGACCGCTATCCGGCGCTGAACGTCGTGATAAACAACGCGGGCATCATGCCGTTCGACGATGCGAGCGGCCCGCTCGACGACGCACAGGCCGTTCGCCTCGTCGATACCAACCTGCTTGGCCCGGTGCGCGTCAGCGCGGCGTTCGTCGAGCACCTGAAGCGGCAACCCGATGCGACGATCATCAACAACAGCTCGGTGCTCGCGTATGTGCCGCTCGCGGCGACGGCGCTCTATTCGGCAACGAAGGCCGCGATTCACTCCTACACGCTGTCGCAGCGCTTCGCGCTGCGCGACACCAGCGTGCGCGTGCTCGAAATCGCGCCGCCGTGGGTCGACACCGATCTCGTGCACAAGAGCGGCGACCCGCGCGCGATGCCGGTCGACGCGTTCGTCGCCGAAACGCTGGCACTGCTCGAAACCGCGACGACGGAAGTCGTCGTCGAGGCGGCCAGGCCGTTGCGCGACAACGCCGGGCCGAACGAGCACGCATTCGTCGAGCAATTCAACCAATTCATCGTCGACAACCCGATTCCGGTCGAATGACATCGCCCGGGAAACCCGTCATCGGAGCACACATCATGACGACCGCACTGGAAGAGAAAAACACGGCCTTCGTCCTCGACGCGCTGGATACGCTGTTCAACCGGAAAGACTACGAGCGCGCCGCGCAATTCTGGGCCGACGACTACGTGCAGCACAGCCGGCTCGTTCCGGCCGGCCGCGACGGGCTGTTCGGCCTCGTCGATTCGATGCCCGGCCTGCGTTTCGAATACGACAGGGTCGCCGCCAACGGCGACTTCGTGTGGGTGCACAGCCGGTACACGAACTCGGCAAGCCCCGTCGCGCTGATCGCCGTCGATATCCTGCGGATCGAAGGCGGCAAGCTGGTCGAGCACTGGGACGTGCTGCAAGACGAGGCGACGCGCGCCGAATCGGCCGGCGGCCATCCGATGTTCGGCGACGCATTTCCGCACACGGGTTGATACGATCGTTCGTCTGACGAAAAGCCCGGCGCAGGCGCGCCGGGATGCCGCCGGGGATTCTTTCCCCAGCGGCGCAAATAGGTGACATGGAACGCCGATTCCCGCCCGCTTGCCTTGGATTTTGCTCAACAGTAAGCTCTACCGCTGCAGTTTCCGAAGCAGCGCCATATCGGGCGCAATCCGTCCGATCATCCGGGCAATCGACCGTTGCGGAATTCGACCATGCGGCTTCGTATGTTCACCACCGAGACCGGCAGCATGCCCGTCTCCCCGCCTGTTTCCCCGCGCATATCGGCCGACCATCCGCCGGATCTGCCGCCGCTCCCCGAACTCGACACCGTATGCCGCGTGGCACGCGCGCATTTCGGCACGGCCGGCGCGTTCGTCGCGCGCGCGCAATGCTTGCTGGCGTCCGATGGGACGCTCCCCGAAACGCTTCGGCCGGATACCTTCGCGTCATGCGTCGAGCGAGATTCGCCTGCCGGCGGACGAATCGTCGTGCCCGACATAGGCAACGGACCGTTTCACACGCCGCAGGTCGTCGCAGCCTGCGAACTGGCCGCGCCCGACGGCACTCCGCTCGGCGCGCTGTGCCTCGCCAGCCATTCCGGTCTGGCACTCGACGCCACCCAGCGCGCATTCCTGCACGACCTCGCGTCGCTCGCGGAGCGCGCGTTCGCCCGCGCCATCGCGGAAGCCGCATTGCGCGAACGGCTCGGCATCGTCGAGGAACACAGCACGCTGACGACGCTCGCGCTGACCGAAAGCGGCACCGGCGTGTGGGATCGCAACGTGGAAACCGGCGAGATCCATTACTCGCCGACCTGGAAGGCGATGCTCGGCTACGCGCCGCACGAGCTGAGCTGCCGGATCGAGGATGCGTACGAACGGCTGCATCCGGACGATGCCGACGACGTGAAGGCGGCCATGCTCGCGCACTTCGAGCGCCGGACCGACAGCTACGAGGTCGAGCACCGCATCCGCTGCAAGGACGGCACGTACAAATGGATCCGCAGCCGCGGCAAGGTGATCAGCCGCGACGGCAACGGCCGCGCGCTGCGCATGGTCGGCACGACAACCGACATCACGGCGCTGCGCGAGCTTGCCGCTCGGCTGCGCGACTCGGCCGCGCTCGTCACGGATCTCACCGATCAGGTTCCCGGGCTCGTGTTCCAGCTACGGCAGGCGGCCGACGGGCGCCGCACCTTTACCTATGCGAGTGCGGGTATCCGCGACATCTACGAACTGACACCGGAGCAGATCGCCCGCAACGCGGAGGCGGTCGAGACGCGGATCCATCCGGCCGACCTGATCGCTTATCGGCAATCGCTGCATGAGTCTTCCGCGCGACTGACGCCGTGGCGCCTCGAATATCGCGTGCTGCTGCCCGGCCAGGGCCTGCGTTGGCGCGAAGGCGATGCGCGCCCGCAACGCATGGCCGACGGCGGCACCGTGTGGCACGGCTTCATCACCGATGCGACCGAGCGCAAGCGCATCGAGGCCGAACTGCAGCGGATGGCGACGACCGACCACCTGACGCAACTGTCGAACCGCCACGCGTTCATGCGGCAAAGCGAAGCCGCGCTGCGCGGCGTGCGTGCGACCGGCCGGGCCGCCGCGGTGCTGATGCTCGATCTCGATCACTTCAAGGCGCTGAACGACCGCTGGGGCCATCCGCTCGGCGACCGCGCGCTCCGGCATTTCGCGCGGCTGCTGCTCGCGGAAACCGGGCCGGACGGCATCGTCGGCCGGATCGGCGGCGAGGAATTCGCAATCGTGCTGCCGGGATCGGACCTCGATACGGCGATCGCGTTTGCGCGGCGCCTGCAGCAACGCGCGATGCTGGCGCGGCTCATGCATGAGAACCAACTGGTCGAATTGACCGTCAGCATCGGTATCGACGCAATGCGCGAGTCCGACTTCGGCGCGTACCAGTCGCTGTCGCGCGCCGACAAGGCGCTCTATCTCGCGAAGGATCGCGGCCGCAACCGGATCGAGGTGTATCGGGCGTAGCCGAAGTGGTGCGGACCACCCGCGCCGAACCGGACGGCGACAACACCAGCCACCCGGTCGCCCGAGCTCACGATCAATGTTGAGCTTCCGCTCGTACGAGCGCATCGCCGCCCTTCACGCCGAGCATCAGCGCGACGCCGCTGGCGACCAGCAGCGCGGCCAGCAGGTACACGGCGAGATCCATGCTGCCCGTGCGCGTGCGAATGATCCCGATCACCCACGGGCTGACGATGCCGCTCGTGATCCCGATGCTGCTGATCAGCGCGATCCCGGCCGCGGCCGCGTTGCCCGACAGGTAGCGGGTCGGCACGGCCCAGAAGATCGGCAGTGCGGCGAAGATCAGCGTCGCCGCGATCGACAGGCACGCGAGCATCGCCGCGAAGCTGTGCAGGTGCAGCGTCAGCGCCGCGAGCGCGAGCCCGCCGCCGATCGTGCAGCACGCGAAGTGCCTGCGGCGCTCGCCGGTGCGGTCCGAGCGGCGCGCGATCAGGATCAGCCCGACCGCACCGACCGCATTCGGCACGACCGTGTAGAGGCTCACGGCAACGACGTCGGTCACGCCGAAGTCGCGGATCATCAGCGGCATCCAGAAATTGAGCGTCAGCGACGCGCAGGTCAGCGAGAAATAAATGAACGCGAACAGGTACACGCGCGGGTTCGCGAGCGCGGCCGCCAGGCTGCGCCCGTCGTGCGCGCCGCCATGCCCGCGGCCGTCCGCGCACAGCGCGGCGACGCGCGCCTTTTCATCGGTCGTGAGCCATGCGGCCTCCTGCGGACGGTCGACGAGGAACGTGAACGCGGCGAACGCGAGCAGGATCGCCGGCGCGCCTTCGATCGCGAACATCCATTGCCAGCCGTGCAGCCCGAGCACGCCGCTCATGTCGCGCATGATCCAGCCCGACATCAGGCCGCCGAGCACGCCGGCCACCGCGACGCCCGCGAAGAACACCGAGATCGCGGCCGCGCGCCGGTTCGCGGGGAACCACCAGGTCAGGTACAGCACGATGCCGGGGAAGAAGCCGGCTTCGAACACGCCGAGCAGGAAGCGCAGCACGTAGAAATGCGACGGCTGCGACACGAACATCATCCCCGTCGACGCGATGCCCCACAGCAGCATGATCCGCGTGAACGTGCGGCGCGCGCCGAAACGCGCGAGCAGCAGGTTGCTCGGCACTTCGCAGAACGCGTAGCCGACGTAGAACACCGCGGCGCCGAGGCCGTACATCGCATCGCTGAAGCCGAGATCGTGCTTCATCTGCAACTGCGCGAAGCCGATGTTGATGCGGTCGAGGAACGACACGACGTAGCAGAGGAACAGGAACGGGACGATCCGCCACGCGATCTTGCGGAACAGCAGCGCGTCGCCGGATTCCGACGTCGATGAGGATACCGAAGCGCTCGCGGGCGCGAGCGTCGCTTCGGCGGGAAGCGATTGGGGCATGTCTCTCTCCAAACGGGCCGCGCGATTCGAGCGCGCAGCAGTCTCCGAGGGCGTGCATGCGCCCTGCTTTCTTGTGAGACCGGATATGGCGGCGGAAACCGCCGCCCTCAGTGAAACGGCGACGCGCTCACGCGAACGCCCCGCCGCCGTGTGCCGCTCAGTCCTGCAGCGCGGCCCACATTTCCTTGTCGCGCTGCGCAGTCCAGATGCGCGGATGCTCGATGCCGCTCGCCTCGTCGAACGCGCGCGACACGTCGAACGGCAAACAGTGCTCGTAGATGAACACGTGGCCGAACTTCGGATCCATCGCTTCGCGCGTGAGCGCCATCGACGCCTTCAGGTCGAGATTGCGTTCCACGGCCTTGCGGCCCTGCGCGAGCAGCGTCGTGACGAAATCCTTCGTGTAGTCGAGGCCCTTGTTCACGTCGGCCGGATTCAGCAGCGCGGGGCCGCGGCCCGGCACGAGCTTCTCGGCGCCGAGCGCGCGCAGCGCCTCGAGCGTGGCCGGCCACTGTTCGAGCTGCGCGTCGCCGCAGTAGCACGCGGCGTCGTATTCGACGAGGTCGCCCGAGAACAGCACCTTCTGCGACGGCAGCCAGACGATCGTGTCGCCCTTCGTGTGGCCCGAGCCGACATGCATGATCTTCACTTCGAGCTTGCCGAGGAACAGCGTGATCTCGCGCTCGAACACGAGCGTCGGCCAGGTCAGGCCGGGCACCGTCTCGACGCCGGCGAACAGGCGCGGGAAGCGCTCGATCTCCGACTTCATGTCGGCCTCGCCGCGCTCGACGATCATCTCGTAGGTGCCGCGACTCGCGATCACGTGCTGCGCGCCTTCGGCGAAATACGCGGACGCTCCGAGCACGCGCACCGCGTGGTAATGCGACAGCACCACGTGCTTGATCGGCTTGTCGGTCACGCTGCGGATCTTCGCGATCAGGTCCTGTGCCATCGCGGGCGTCGCGGTCGTGTCGACGATCAGCACGCTGTCGTCGCCGATGATCACGCCCGAGTTCGGGTCGCCCTCGGCGGTGTATGCGTACGCGTTCTCGGACAGCTTCGTCCACGTGACTTTCTTCTCTTCCAGATCGGCTTGGGAGGCGAATGCTTTGGCCATGTTGCGTTCCGTGGCTGCGAGCCATGTGTTGAGGGGTGTGAACGGATCATCTTCCCCGATCGATTATTTGTCAATGACAAATAGACTTGCTATTGTCCAATACGGGTAAACCTGTGGGCTGGTGCGACAAATGGCGTCGGATACCATGCGGGGTTTCGTCAACGGAAGAATCATCGCGTGCAGAACCACGAAGTCAGCGCGGACGGCGCGCCGCCCAAGGCGCAGCGCGGGATCCAGAGTGTCGAGGTCGGCGGCCGGCTGCTCGACGCGCTCGCGCGCCGGCGCAAGCCGCTCGGCCTGTCGGAGCTGGCCGCGGCCGCCGACCTGTCGACCGCGCAGGCGCATACCTATCTCGTCAGCCTGACGCGGCTCGCGCTCGTGAAGCGCGACGCGATCACCGGCAACTACGAGCCGGGCCCGTTGTCGCTGCGGCTGGGGCTGATGTCGATCGAGCGCCAGCCGGCCTACCGCGCGGCGCTGCCGCACGCGGCGCGGCTCGCGGAAGCGGTGGGCTTGAGCGTTGCGCTGTCGGTGCCGGGCGTGCTCGGCCCGACGATCGTACGGATCGAGCACGGCGGCTATCCGCTGCACGTGAACCTGCACGTCGGTTCGGTGATGTCGCTCGATACGACGGCGACGGGCCGCGTGTTCCGCGCATTCGGCGATCCCGCGCAACTCGACGCGATGGCGGCCAGCCAGGTCGGCGCAGGCGATACGCTCGCGGGCGCCGAAGGGACGCAGCCCGCGCCGGATGCCGAAGCGCAACTGGCCGAACTCGACGCGGTCCGCGCGCGCGGCATCGAACGCAGCGTCGACCGGCCGAGCCCCGGCGTCAGTGCGATGTGCGTGCCGGTATTCGACGCGCACGGGCGCCTGCAACTCGCGTTGACGGTGATCGGTTCGAGCGGGTCGATCGATGTCGACTGGGACGGCCCGATCGCGACGGCCTTGCGCGATGCGGCGCGGCTGGCTACCGCGTCGCTCGGCGCGGCAGTTTCGGAGCCGCCGCCCGCCCCCTCGACGGGCGCACCGCGTGTGCCGCCCGCGCTGGCCGACGACGCGAAAGCGCAGCGCGGAATCAACGCGCTCGACAGCACCGGCGAGCTGCTGCTCGCGCTGGTATCGGCGGGCCGTGCGCTGCCGCTGCGCGATCTCGCGGCGGCGGCCGGCATGCCGGCGGCGAAGGCGTTTCCGCATCTCGTCAGCCTGCAGAAGATCGGCCTGCTGAGCCGCGACGACGCCGGCTGCTTCGACGGCGGCCCGCTCGGGCAGGCGCTCGGCCTGATCGCGATGCAGCGAGTGTCGCCGACGCGCGACGCGGAAGCCGAGATCGTCGCGCTGGCCGCCGCGACCGACATGAGCGTGGCCGCCGCGACGCTCGGGCCGCTCGGCCCGACCGTGATCCGCCTCGAGGAATCGGCGCGGCCGCAGCACGTGAGCCTGCAGGTCGGCACCGTGATGTCGCTCGTCAATACGGCGATCGGCCGGATCTTCGCGGCCGGCATGTCCGACGACGTGCTGGCCGACCTGCTCGCCAACGAGCCCGTGCGCCTCGCCGGCAGCGGCCCCGCCCAGGCCGACGATGCATTCCGCGCGCGGCTCGCGGCGATCCGCGCGGACGCGCTCGATTTCGCGTTCGACGCGCCGGTGCCGGGCATCGGGACGGTCGCCGCGCCCGTGTTCGATCACACCGGCAGCATCCGGCTCGTGATCGCGATCATCGGCTCGTCTCGCGGCTTCCCGCGCGGGCCGGACAGCGACCTCGCTCAGACGCTGCTCGCCGCGACGCGGCGACTGTCGTGGCGGTTCGGGTGGATCGGCCGGTAATCGCCGCATCGCCGCCTTCTTCCGCGTCGCTCGATTAATCCCCTCTTTCTCCTTGAAGGCCGTGTGCTTGCCACGGCCTTCTCGCGTCTGTCCGCGACCGGACGGACCGCCCCAATTCATGTTGCGAAGCAGCAACACAAAGTGTCAGTAATTCTCATATAACGAAATCGCATTTCACAACGCGGAGACGTTTCGCTATGATTAGGGTTATCCCTAACTCGCCACCTATATGGGGCTTCGTCATGCAAACGTCTAATGTCTCCGATCGTTCCACCCAATCCACTGGCTGGCTCGCACGTGTTGGCGAGCTGCTTGCAGAAGCCTGGCAGCTCCACCTCGAGAACTGCGAAGTCATCGCCGAAGCACACGCGCGCCTCCCGCGCTGAACGGAATGATCAGCCGCCAACCGGCGCGATGACCTGCCGGATCCGCTTGTGCGGACGCACGCCGCGAGGTCGCTGCGTCCGGCACAGGAATATCTGGCAGGCCACGCGGAAACTGGCCGGGCTTGCCCCGGGGTTGAATGCGCTCACCGCGTCGGGAGCGTTGAGGTCGGTTTGAGGTCCGGCACCGATCGGTATCGGTGCGGTTTTGTCCGCAGGCTGCCCGGACGGCTACCGTTATCCGGTCGGCGCGCGATTGCGCCGGATCGTTGCGGACGGAAGATTCATCCGTTTTGTCTACCCGCGTGCGGTTCCACGCCGAACGCCGTCCCTGGCGGCGGATCGCCGGATTTCTCCGCGCCATCGCGCAGTTGCATGCGCCGTCGTTTCAACGACGGCCGCGCCCCTTCTCCGCCCCCTCACACCTGGATCGAAGGCACATCCTTCATGCAGCGCAGCGCGAACATCGAGCGGCTGTGACGGATGCTCGAGATCTTGTACAGCTTTTCGCGCAGGAACCGCTCGTAGCCGGCCGTGCCGTCCACGGCGACCTTGATCCAGTAGTCGTATTCACCCGACACCAGATACGCCTCGAGCACTTCCGGCAGCGCGGCCAGTTCCGCGCCGAAACGCGCGAGCGCGTCGTCTTCGTGGCGATCGAGCGTGACTTCGAGGATCACGATGTCCGCGTAGCCGAGCATGCGCTGGTTGACCAGCGCGACGTAACCGTCGATGTAGCCGTCGACTTCGAGCTGCCGCGTGCGGTTCCAGCACGCGGTCGTCGACATGCCGATCTGTTCGGCCAGTTCGGCGTTCGACAGCCGCGCATTTTTCTGCAATGCACCAAGGATCTTGCGGTCCTGATTGTCAAGCGTTTTCGGCGTGCGTTCGCGGATAGCCATGATGAAAAGAATATTCTACTGAAAATCAGCATTCTATCTGAACAAGATTCCGGTTTCGGGTCCGTTTTACTGGAAAACGGGAAGCCTTTTAACCGGCTCGCTTGATACATTTTCACCATGCCTGTTGCCCGGCACGCTCCCCGCGACAACCCCTTCGCACCGGGACGCACGGCCGCAATCACGAGTTGCGGTGCCGGACAAGCAGGCATGCGATTCCCCGCCGCCCGCACGCCTATCCGACCGCGTGCGGAGCCGGTGCCTGCATCCCCGTTCTCGCACTTCCCGTCATGTCGTTCAGGCTTTATCTGTCGTTCCTCGCTGCTTCCGTCGTTCTCATCTACGCGCCCGGCCCCGTCAACCTGCTCACGATGAACCAGGCGCTGCGCGCCGGCTGGCGCCGCGCGCTGCCGTGCGTGTGGGGCGGCACGCTCGCCGTGCTGCTGCAACTCGCGTTGACCGCGCTGTGCCTGAATTCGCTGGTCCACCTCGACGAACACGCGCTCACCGTGCTGCGCTGGGCCGGCGCCGCGTATCTCGTGTGGCTCGGCGGCAAGCAATGGCTCGGCCGCTCGCCGGTCAACGCGCCCGCCGCATCGGCGGAAGTCGCAGCCAGGGCTGGAGCCGGAGCCACGATCGTCCCGCAGGACGCCGACACCGGACGCGCGCTGTTCTGGCGCGGCGTCGCGACGTCGGGCCTGAATCCGAAGACGCTGCTGTTCTTTCCGTCGTTCTTTCCGCAGTTCATCAGCCCGAACGCCGACTGGAGCCTGAACCTTCAATACCTGCTGCTCGCCGCAACGTTCGCGCTGCTGTTCGCGGGCGGCGTCGCGTCGATGGCGCTGTTCTCGCACCGGCTGAGCCGCGCGTTGCGGCGGCCGGCGCGGATGCGCGCGATGAACCGCGTGACGGGCGGGCTGCTCGTCGGGATGGGCGCGATCATGGTCGGCTGGAACTGAGCAAGAAGCGCAACCTCGAACGGCTGCGGCTGCCGAAACCCCACACGGTGTTTTCGCCGCGGCAACTCGCGGGCGAGCTGCTCGCAAGCACGCTCAACGACGAACCGGGCGACAAGTCGGTGATCTCGCACCTGCTGCCCGGCGCCGCCAACGCCGCCGACGCCGACGCCGACGCCGACGCCGACGCCGCATGATGCCGTGACCGTGCGCCCCGGGGCGGCCGGCGCTCGACCGGTACAATCGCGCGATGTCCGAATTGCTCACTTACGGCGGCCTGCTCGCCGTGTCGATGGTCGCCGCGACCCTGTTGCCGCTCCAGTCCGAAGCCGTGCTCGCCGGCCTGCTGCTCGCCGGGCGCGAGCCCGTGTGGGCGCTGGTGCTCGTCGCGAGCCTCGGCAATGTCGCCGGCTCCGTGATCAACTGGGCGCTCGGGCGCGGCATCGAGCACTTCCGCGACCGCCGCTGGTTTCCGGTCAAGCCGTCCGCGCTCGCACGCGCCGAGCGCTGGTATGCGCGCTACGGCCGCTGGTCGCTGCTGCTGAGCTGGGCGCCGGTGATCGGCGATCCGCTGACGATGATCGCCGGCGTGCTGCGCGAGCCGCTGCCGACCTTTCTCGCGATCGTCACGCTCGCGAAGGTCGGCCGCTACCTGGCCGTCGCGTGGCTCGTGACGTACTGACGGTACTGACGCAGCCTTTCCTCCGTCGATGGCGCCCGCTTGCGCCGCCACCGGCTTCGCACCGCTAAAGAATCCGCCGAAGCTGCCGTATTCCTTACGGTGTGCGGTGACGCGTGCGTTCCGCCCCTCTCCCACCCCACTCAGGATGCCGTATGAGATTGACCCAATTGGGCCGGGTGAGCGTCGGCGCGCGCCTGGCCGCGCTGGCGTGCACGCTCGTCGCACTGCTGTTCACCGTTTTCGCGTGGGCGCTCGCCCATTTCGCCAGCCAGCAACTCGCGGACGAGGCGCACGCGCGAATCGCCGACAAGGAGCAGTCGATCCGTGCGATGGTCGAGATGTTCGACAAGGCGCTGTCGGCCGAAGCCAGTCGCGCGATGTCGCTGTTCGCGAGTTTCCTGCCGGCCGATTTCTCGCTCGACCCGGCGCGCACCGTCGACATCGGCGGCGTCGCCGCGCCCACGCTGTCCGCGGGCGGCCAGCCGCTCGACCTCGATTACTCGATTCCCGACCAGTTCCTGAAGAAAAGCGGCGCGATCGCGACGATCTTCGCGCGCGACGGCGACGATTTCGTGCGCATCACGACGTCGCTGAAGAAACAGGACGGGGCACGCGCGGTCGGCACACGCCTCGATCGCGCGAGCCCCGCGTACGCGCCGCTCGCCGCCGGACGCAGCTACACGGGCCTCGCCAAACTGTTCGGCCGGCAGTACATCACGCAGTACAAGCCGGTCACCGACGCAACCGGCCGCGTGATCGGCGCACTGTTCGTCGGGCTCGACGTCGGCGCCGAGTTGCAAGTCGTCCAGGATGGCATCCGTGCGTTGAAGGTCGGCGAGAACGGCTACTACTTCGTGCTCGACGCCTCTCAGGGCGCATCGCGCGGCACCTTCGTCGTCCATCCCGATGCAGCCGGCCAACGCGCCGACGACACGCGCGCGCCGTACACGCAGATGCTCGCGGCCGGCCACGGCCGGCTCGCGTATACGTCGGCCGACCCGGCCGCGCACGACAGCCGGCCAACCGCGAAATTCGTGTCGTTCACGACGGTTCCGCAATGGCAGTGGCTGGTCGGCGGCATCGCGATCGACGACGAACTGCTGGCCGGCATGCGCACCCTCCGCGATCGCTTCCTGATGATCGCAGCCGTGCTCGTCGCGGCGTTCGCGGCGCTGTTCGTCGTCGTCGTGAGGCGCGTCGTGAGCCGGCCGCTCGATGCGGCGGCACGCGCGTCCGAACGCTACGCGGCGGGCGACCTCAGCGTGCGGATCCGCAACGGCGAGACGGCACGCGGCGCCACGCGCAACGACGAGATCGGCCGGCTCGTGCAGGCGGTCGACGGGATCGGCGACGGCCTGGCGCGGATCGTCGCGCAGGTGCGCAGCGGCTCGGCCGACATCGCGCGCGGCATGGTCGGCATCGCGGCCGGCAGCGGCGACATCGCCGCGCGGATCGCGACACAGGCGAGCAGCGTCGAACAGACGGCGGCCAGCATGGAGCAGATCACGGCCGCCGTGCAGCAGAACGCCGAGCACGCGGCGCAAGCGAACGCGCTGGTCGCGAACGCATCGGCGGCCGCGACCGACGGCGACGAGGCCGTGCAGCGCGTGGTCGCGACGATGGACGAAATCGGCCGCGCAACGCGCCGGATCGCCGAAATCACGGGCGCGATCGAAGGCATCGCGTTCCAGACCAACATCCTGGCGCTGAACGCAGCCGTCGAGGCCGCGCGCGCGGGCGAGCACGGCAAGGGCTTCGCGGTGGTCGCGGCCGAAGTGCGCGCGCTCGCCCAGCGCAGCGCGGCCGCGGTCAAGGAAATCGACGCGCTGAGCGCCGAATCGTCGACGACCGTCGAACAGGGGTACCGAATCGCGGACGCGGCGCGCGGCACGATGCGCGACATCGTCGCGCGCGTCGATCAGGTCAGCACGCTGATCGGCGAGATCAGCGCCGCGTCGCGAGAGCAATCGACCGGTATCGAGCAGGTGAACCAGGCCGTCACGCAGATCGGGGAGACCACGCAGCAGAACGCGACGCTGATCTCGGACGCCGAACGCGCGGCCGTCGCACTGCGCGACCAGGCCGCGCAACTGTCGGAAGCCGTCAGCGTGTTCCGGCTCGAACGCGACGCATGAGCGTCGACCGGCGGCGGCCGGCGGCCGGCGGCCGCTCGCCGCCTACTTCTTGTCGCCCGCCAGGTCGATCGCCTTGTCCGAGCCGACCGCATTGCGCAGCTGGAACTTCTGGATCTTGCCGGTCGACGTTTTCGGCAGCTCGCCGAAGCGCACGGCCTTAGGCACCTTGAAGCCCGCGAGCAGTTGCCGGCAGTGCGCGACGATCTCCTCCTCGGTCGCGCGTGCGCCTTCGCGCAGCTCGACGAACGCGCACGGCACCTCGCCCCATTTCGGATCGGGCATCGCGACGACGGCCGCAACGGCGACGGCCGGATGCCGGTACAGCGCGTCCTCGACCTCGATGCTCGAGATGTTCTCGCCGCCCGAGATGATGATGTCCTTGCGGCGATCCTTGATGCGGATATAGCCGTCCGGCGTCAGCACGCCGAGATCGCCGGTATGGAACCAGCCGCCGTGGAACGCCTCGTCGGTCGCGTGCGGGTTCTTCAGGTAGCCCTTCATGCAGATGTTGCCGCGGAACATGATCTCGCCGAGCGTCTCGCCGTCGGCCGGCACCGGCGCCATCGTGTCGGGATCGAGCACCGTCGCGCCCGCTTCGAGGTGGTAGCGCACGCCCTGGCGCGCATTGAGCCGCGCGCGCTCTTCATCCGGCAGCGCTTCCCAGTGCGCCTGCTTCGCGCACACGGTCGCGGGGCCGTAGACCTCGGTCAGCCCGTACACGTGCAGCAGGTCGAAGCCGATCTCCTTCATCTTCGCGATCACCGCCGGCGCGGGTGCCGCGCCCGCGACCATCGCGTGCACCGTATGGTCGATCCCTTCGCGGAATTCGGCCGGCGCGTTCGCGATCGCGCTCTGCACGATCGGCGCGCCGCAATAGTGCGTGATGCGTTCGCGGCGAATCAGGTCGAACACGGTCTTCGCGTCGAACTTGCGCAGGCAGACGTTCACGCCCGCACGCGCCGCGACGGCCCACGGGAAGCACCAGCCGTTGCAGTGGAACATCGGCAGCGTCCACAGATACACCGCGTGCTTCGGCATGTCCCATTCGAGGATGTTGCTGATCGCCGCCAGATACGCGCCGCGATGGTGGTAAACCACGCCCTTCGGGTCGCCGGTCGTGCCGGACGTGTAGTTCAGCGCGATCGCGTCCCATTCGTCGGCGGGCGGCGTCCATGCGTAGCCGGCGTCGCCGCTCGCGACAAATGCTTCATAGTCGATCGCGCCCGCGAAGCGCTCGGGATCGGCCGGCATCGCATCGGCGACGCTGACGATCTTCAGGCCCGGCACCTCGAACGCCGCGCGATGCGCGAGCTCCGCGTATTCGGTGTCGACGATCAGCACCTTCGCCTCGCCGTGACGCAGCATGAAGATCACCGACGGCACGTCGAGCCGCGTGTTGATCGTGTTCAGCACCGCGCCGGCCATCGGCACGCCGAAGTGCGCCTCGACCATCGCCGGGATGTTCGGCAGCAGCGCCGCGACGGTGTCGCCGCGCCCGACGCCGGCCTGCGCGAGCGCGCTCGCCAACTGCTTCGCGCGCGTGTAGGTCTCGCCCCACGTGCGCCGCACGTCGCCGTGCACGATCGCGAGGCGCTCGCCATAGACTTCCGCCGTCCGGACCAGGAAGTCGATCGGGGTGAGCGGTACGTAATTGGCATCGCGGCGGCCGAGCCCGGCCTCGAACATCTGCGTCATGGTCCTGTCTCCCGTGTTCTGTCGACCGGCGTGCATGCACCCCGGATCGCTTTGATGTGGTTCAATTGCCGACAGCCTAACGGGCGTTATTGTGAGCCGTCTGTCATCGAAACGACAGAGTGCCTTTCGAGCACCGCGCGTTATCCCTAACCTCGCAAACCCGCACCCATGCACGATCATCACGTTGCGCCGCCCGACGCGGCCGCCCACCCGGCCGACGCGCTTCCCGAACCGGGCCCGCTGCCGGCGCTGTCGACGTTGTTCGGCCAGTGCGCGTGGTTCCGCACGCTCGCGCCCGAACACCAGGCGCTGGTGCTCGCGCAGTCGCATGTCGAACAGTGCGAGGCCGGCGACGTGATCGCGCACCGGCTCGCGCCGTCCGAATACTGGATCGGCGTGCATCGCGGGCTGCTGAAGCTTGCGATCTTCAACGCGTCGGGGCGCGGCTGCACGTTTTCGGGTGTGCCGTCGGGCGGCTGGTTCGGCGAAGGCAGCGTGATCAAGCGCGAACTGCGCAAGTACGAGGTCGTCGCGATCCAGCGCTCGACCGTGCTGTTCGTGCCGGTCGACACGTTCCATGCGCTGCTCGACACGAGCCTGCCGTTCACGCGCTTCGTGATCCACCAGTTGAACAACCGGATGGGCGAATTCATCGCGTCGATCCAGAACAGCCGGCTGCTCGACGTCGATGCGCGCGTCGCGCAGGCGCTCGCGCAACTCTTCAACCCGGACCTGTACCCGGACACCGGCCCGTCGCTGTCGATCTCGCAGGAAGAACTGGGGATGCTCGTCGGCGTGTCGCGGCAGCGGATCAATCAGGCGCTGCAGCAGCTCGAGAAGCTCGGCGCGCTGCGGCTCGCGTACAACCAGATCGAGGTCGTCGATCTGGGCGCGCTCGCGCGCTTCGGGATGGAGCAGATCTGAGCGCGGCGCGATGAGCGAAACCGTCGCCGGCACGACGCGCGCATCCGGTGCCGCGGCGGTTCGCCGGTCGCGGCATGCGCGCGCATTTCATCTGCGGAATCGGCCGGCGGCGACCGCGCGCCCAACCTGACAATCCCGCCAGTTTCGCGACAGTAACCCGTTCCACGCCGACGCCTATCATTCGGGTTCCCCTCACCGACGCCTGATCACCGCCTGTCCCGCTGCCTCCATGTGGATCGTCAATCTCGCGCTCAGGCGCCCCTACACGTTCATCGTGATGGCCATCATGATCGTGCTGGCCACGCCGCTTGCGCTGATGCGCACGCCGGTCGACGTGCTGCCCGCGATCAACATCCCCGTGATCAGCGTGATCTGGAATTACAGCGGCTTCTCCGCGACGGAGATGACGAACCGCATCACGGCCGTGCATGAACGGATCCTGACGACGACCGTCAACAACATCCAGCATGTCGAGTCGACGTCGCTGCCCGGCATCGCGGTCGTGAAGGTGTTCCTGCAGCCGGGCGCGAACGTGCAGACGGCGATCGCGCAGACGGTCTCGTCCGCGCAGGCGATCGTGCGGCAGATGCCGCAGGGCGCGACGCCGCCGCTCGTGATCACCTATTCCGCGTCGAGCATCCCGGTGATCCAGCTCGGGCTGTCGAGCACGACGCTCAGCGAACAGTCGCTCGCCGACATCGCGCTGAACTTCCTGCGCCCGCAACTGATCACGATTCCCGGTGCCCAGGTGCCGTTCCCGTACGGCGGCCGCACGCGCGTGGTCGCGATCGATCTCGATCCGCAGGCGCTGCTCGCGAAGGGCCTCACGCCGGCCGACATCGTCAACGCGGTCAACGCGCAGAATCTCGTGCTGCCGACCGGCACCGCGAAGATGGGCCAGACCGAATACCGGATCGACACGAACGCGTCGGCCGATACGGTCGCCGACATCAACAACCTGCCGATCCAGACCGTCAACGGCGCGACGACCTACCTGCGCGAGGTCGCGGCCGTGCGTGACGGCTTCGCGCCGCAAACCAACGTCGTGCGCCAGAACGGCCAGCGCGGCGTGCTCGTGTCGATCCTGAAAAGCGGCGACGCGTCGACGCTCAAGGTCGTGTCGGACCTGAAGGCGCTGCTGCCGAAGGTGATCCCGACGCTCCCCGAAGGGCTCACGATCACGCCGCTGTTCGACCAGTCGGTGTTCGTCAACGCGGCCGTGCAGGGCGTGGTCCACGAGGCGCTGATCGCGGCCGTGCTGACCGCGATGATGATCCTGCTGTTCCTCGGCAACTGGCGCAGCACGCTGATCATCGCGATCTCGATTCCGCTGTCGATCTTCACGTCGCTGATCGCGCTGTCGGCGCTCGGCGAGACCATCAACATCATGACGCTCGGCGGGCTCGCGCTCGCGGTCGGGATCCTGGTGGACGATGCGACCGTCACGATCGAGAACATCGAGCGGCACCTGCATCTCGGCACGCGCCGGGCCGCCCCAAGCATGCCGAGCGACCCCGTCGGGGAGCAGCGACCGGAGGGAGCGCGGGGGTCGTCGTTCGGCACGAACCTGCACGAGGCGATCCTCGAAGGCGCCGGCGAGATCGCGGTACCCGCGTTCGTGTCGACGCTGTGCATCTGCATCGTGTTCGTGCCGATGTTCTTCCTGACGGGCGTCGCGCGCTACCTGTTCGTGCCGCTCGCGGAAGCGGTCGTGTTCGCGATGCTCGCGTCGTACGTGCTGTCGCGCACGCTCGTGCCGACGCTCGCGATGCTGCTGTTCCGCCCGCAGCAGGCGAGCACCGGCCCCGACCACGCGACGTCGCGTTTCGCGCGCCTTCATCATGCATTCAACAACGCGTTCGAGCGGCTGCGCGCGTGGTACGTCGTGCTGCTGAGCATGCTGCTCGTGCGCCGCCGCTTCTACGCGATGTGCTTCCTCGGCTTCTGCGTGCTGTCGACGGGCCTCGTGTTCGCGCTCGGCCGTGACTTCTTCCCGAACGCCGATTCCGGCAACATCCGCCTGCATATGCGCGCGCCGACCGGCTACCGGATCGAGGAAACCGCGCGCCTCGCCGACCGGGTCGAGCGCGTGATCCGCGAAGTCGTGCCGCCCGACGAACTCGGCGCGATCGTCGACAACCTCGGCCTGCCCGTCAGCGGCATCAACCTGTCGTACAGCAATGCCGGCACCATCGGCACGCTCGACGGCGAGCTGCTGATCGCGCTGAAGCCCGGCCACCACGCGACCCGGGATTACGTGCAGACGCTGCGCAAGCTGCTGCCCGAGCGCTTCCCCGGCGTCGAATTCTTCTTCCAGCCGTCGGACATCATCACGCAGATCCTCAACTTCGGTCAGCCGGCCGCAATCGACGTGCAGGTGCTCGGCAACGATCTCGCGAGTAACATGACTATCGCGAGCAACCTGATGAAAAAGGTCAGGCAAATCCCCGGCGCCGTCGACGTGCACGTGCTGCAACGCAACGACGAGCCGACCCTGCTGGCCGACATGGATCGTACGCGCATGCAGCAGCTCAACCTCTCCGCGCAGAACGTCGCGCAGAACATGCTGATCTCGCTGTCCGGCAGTTCGCAGACGACGCCGTCGTTCTGGATCAACCCGAAAACGGGCGTCCAGTACCCGCTGCAGATCCAGACCCCGCAATACGACGTCTCGTCGGTCGACGACCTGCTCGGCACGCCGATCTCGGCCAGCGGCCGCACGGGCATGCCGCTGCAACTGCTCGGCAACCTCGTGCAGGTGCGCACCGCCGCGAACCCGGCCGTGATCACGCACTACAACATCCGTCCGGCGATCGACCTGTACGTGAGCGTCGAGGGCCGCGATCTCGGCTCGGTCGCGGGCGAGATCGACCGCATCGTGTCCGACATGCGCGCGAGCCTGCCGCGCGGCACCGACCTGACGATGCGCGGCCAGATCGAGACGATGCGCACGTCGTATATCGGCCTCGGCGCGGGTGTCGCGATGGCGATCGTGCTCGTCTACCTGCTGATCGTCGTCAATTTCCAGTCGTTGCTCGACCCGCTGATCATCATCAGCGCGATGCCCGCCGCGCTCGCCGGCATCGCGTGGATGCTGTTCGTCACCGGCACGCACCTGAGCGTGCCCGCGCTGACGGGCGCGATCATGACGGTGGGCGTCGCGACCGCGAACAGCATTCTCGTGGTGTCGTTCGCGCGCCAGCGTCTCGAGGCCGGTGCGCCGCCGCTCACGGCCGCGCTGGAGGCCGGCGCGACGCGGATCCGGCCGGTGCTGATGACCGCGCTCGCGATGATCATCGGCATGGTGCCGATGGCGCTCGGTCTCGGCGAAGGCGCCGAGCAGAACGCGCCGCTCGGCCGCGCGGTGATCGGCGGGCTGCTGTTCGCAACCGTTTCGACCTTGCTGTTCGTGCCGCTCGTGTTCGGCGGCGTGCATTCGCGGCTGGCCCGCCGGCGCGCGCGCCAGGCCGGACACTGACTTTCGCCTATAGACCCGGTCAACTCATGGAAGAGAAACATCACAGCTCCGTCGGCATCCAGGTGGACGAACACGGCATGCACCTGCCGACGCGCACGTCGGTGTCGCGGCGCGGGCGAATCGTGCTGATCGTGATCGGCGTGCTGCTGGCCGCCGGCGCCGCGCGCACGATCGTCGTCAACGTGCTGAACCGCAACCGGCTCGACGCGATCGCCGAGCAGAACACGCGCCAGTACGTGAACGTCGTGCGCCCGGCCGACGCGGCCACCGGCGGCAAGCTGACGCTGCCGGGCACGCTGCGCGGCTTCGTCGAGGCGCCGATCTACGCGCGCGCGAGCGGCTATGTGCTGCGCTGGCAGGCCGATATCGGCGCGCACGTGAAGCAGGGGCAAGTGCTCGCCGAACTCGACACGCCCGAACTGAACCAGGAGCTCGCGCAGGCCACCGCGCAGCGCCAGCAGGCGCAGGCAGCACTCGCGCTCGCGAAGACGTCGTTCGACCGCGCGCAGCAGTTGCGCCAGCGCGATGCGGTGTCGCAGCAGGAACTCGACGACCGCCAGGGCGCATTCAACCAGGGCACCGCGAACCTCGCCGCGGCCGATGCGAACATGCGCCGGCTCACCGAACTGAAGGGTTTCCAGCGGATCGTCGCGCCGATCGACGGGATCGTCACGCAGCGCAACGTCGACGTCGGCGATCTCGTCAGCTCCGGCAACGCGGGCCGCTCGCTGTTCACGGTCGTGCAGGCCGACCGGTTGCGCCTCTACGTTCAGGTGCCGCAGGCGTACGCGCAGCAGGTGAAGGTCGGCCAGCACGTGAGCGTCGCGCAGGCCGAGCTGCCGGGCCGGACCTTCGACGGCACGATCACGCGCACGTCCGGGTCGATCGATGTCGCGACGCGTTCGCTGCAGATCGAGATAACGCTGCCGAACCCGGATGCACGGCTGCTGCCCGGCGCATACGTGCAGGCGACGCTGCCGATGACGCCGGTCGGCCGCCTGCAGATTCCGGCCAATACGCTGCTGTTCCGCGCCGAAGGCCCGACGGTCGCGACCGTCGACGCGAACGGCCAGGTCCGCCTGAAACCGGTGACAGTCGTGCGCACGATCGGGCAGACGCTCGAAGTCGACGGGCCGATCACGCCGAACGACCGCCTGGTCGCGAACCCGAGCGACGCGCTCGCGAACGGCGATCCGGTCGTCGTGTCGGCGCCGGCGGCCAAACCCGCATCGGCCGTCGCGGGAGCGAAGTCGTGATCGCGATGCGCACCCGCGTGCGGCCCGCGGCGCTCGCCGCCGTCATGGCGGCAGCCGCCGTCGCCGGCTGCACGGTCGGCCCCGACTACCGGCGCCCGGCCGTCGATACGCCGGCCGCGTGGCGGCTCGACCCGGCCGACGCGTACTGGCATCCGGCCGCACCGGCCCGGGCGCCGCTCGATCCCGCGTGGTGGACCGCGTTCGGCGATCCGCAGCTCGACGCGCTCGAAGCCGACGCGCTGCGCAACAACCAGAACCTGAAGGCCGTCGCCGCGCGCTACGACCAGGCGAAGGCGACGCTCGCATCGGTCGCGTCCGCGCAGTATCCGGTGGTCGGCCTGAACGCGAGCGGCCAGCGCTTCAAGATCTCCGCCGACCGGCCGCAGACCAACTACGCGACGCGCAGCATGTCGACCGTGCAGAACGAGATTCAGGTCGGCGCGAGCGTCAGCTACGAGCTCGACTTGTTCGGGCGCGTGCGGCGCAGCGTCGAATCCGCGCAGGCGAGCACCGAGCAGGCGCACGACGATTTCGCGAACGCGCGCCTCGTGCTGACCGCCGATCTCGCGTCGAGCTATTTCGCGCTGCGCGAGTTCGACAGCGAGATCGACGTCGTCAAGCGCTCGATCGACCTGCAGCAAAAGGCGCTCGACTACGTGAGTGCGCGCCACGAACTCGGTGCCGTGTCGGGCCTCGACCTGCTGCAGCAGCGCTCGCAGCTCGACGCGACGCGCACGCAGGCACAGTTGCTGATCCAGCAGCGCGCGCAGGTCGAAACCGCGATCGCGACGCTGGTCGGCACGCCGGCCCCCGAATTCTCGCTGCCGCCGCGCGTGGTGCCGATCAACGCGCCCGCGCTGCCGACCGGCATGCCGAGCGACCTGCTGCAGCGGCGCCCCGATGTCGCGTCGGCCGAGCGCGCGATGGCGGCCGCGAACGCGCAGATCGGCGTTGCGCGCGCCGCGTATTTCCCGCGCATCGCGCTGTCGCCGGACATCGGCTGGGATGCGACGCGCTTCGCGAGCCTGTTCACCGTGCCGGCGCTGCTGTGGTCGGTCGGCGCGTCGATCAGCCAGCCGCTGTTCGAAGGCGGCAAGCTGAAGGCCGGCGTCGATTTCGCGCAGGCCGGTTATGCCGCCGCGCAGGCCGGCTACCGGCAGACCGTGCTCACCGCGTTCCAGGAGGTGCAAAATGCGGTGACGGGCCTGTCGGTGCTGGCCGACGCCGCCCAGCAGGCAGCGGCGGCCGTCGACGACGCGCGCAAGCTCGTGTCGCTCGCGCAGGACCGCTACGCGGGCGGCCTGACGCCGTTCATCGACGTGCTGACGGCGCAGCAGCAACTGCTGACGAGCGAGCGCCAGGCCGTGCAGATCCAGGGCCAGCGCGCGGCGCTCGTCGTCTTTCTCGCGAAGGCGCTCGGCGGCGGCTGGGACGGCGATGCGACGAGCGGCCCCGCGCCGTCCGGCCCGCAGCGCACCGCGGGCGTCGGCCCTTAACCCGGTTACGCGGAACAACAACATGAAAGTCCTGATCGTCGAAGACGAACCGAAAGTCGTCGAATATCTGAAGAGCGGCCTGACCGAGGAAGGCTGGGTCGTCGACACCGCGCTCGACGGCGAGGATGGCGCATGGAAGGCCGTCGAATTCGACTACGACGTGGTCGTGCTCGACGTGATGCTGCCGAAGCTCGACGGCTTCGGCGTGCTGCGTGCATTGCGCGCGCAGAAGCAGACGCCCGTCATCATGCTGACCGCGCGCGACCGCGTCGACGACCGCGTGCGCGGGCTGCGCGGCGGCGCCGACGACTACCTGACCAAGCCCTTCTCGTTCCTCGAGCTGATCGAACGGCTGCGCGCGCTGACGCGCCGCGCGCGCGTGCAGGAATCGACGCTGATCTCGATCGGCGACCTGCGCGTGGACCTGATCGGCCGCCGCGCGACCCGCGACGGCACGCGGCTCGACCTGACCGCGCAGGAATTCCAGCTGCTCGGCGTGCTCGCGCGGCGCAGCGGCGAGGTGTTGTCGAAGACGACGATCGCCGAACTCGTGTGGGACGTAAACTTCGACAGCAACGCGAACGTCGTCGAGACGGCGATCAAGCGCCTGCGCGCGAAACTCGACGGCCCGTTCGCGGACAAGCTGCTGCACACGATCCGCGGGATGGGCTACGTGCTCGAGGCGCGCGAGGACGGCGACACCGAGAGGCAGGCATGAAACGCTCGATCGTCCTGCGGCTGTCTGCGATGTTCGGCATCGTGTCGCTGCTCGTGTTCACGCTGGTCGGCTGCGGGCTGTTCGTGATGATGGAGCGCCAGCTGTTCGCCGAGCTGCGCGCGACGCTCGACACGCGCACCAAGGTCGCCGAGATGATCGTGTCGCATGCGACGACGGCCACACGCGGGCGGCTCATGCAGGAAAAGCTGGCCGACCTGGAACCGCCCGACGGCTCGACGCGCTACCAGGTCGACAGCACGAACCCGGCATTTCGCTTCGGTACGCCGGTGAACGGCGTGCCCGTCGATCCGCCGTTCGGCGCGTTCCAGCGCTACGCGCTCAACGACAGCAGCTACGACGTGATGACGAAGACCGTCACGGTCGCCGGCAACGGCGAGCGTCCGACGCTGAAGCTGATCGTCGCCAGTTCGTGCGAGCGCACGCAGCGGATGCTGCGCCGCTTCGGCTTGACGCTCGCGGCGCTGATCGCCACCGCCACCGTCATCACGCTGCTGCTGAGCCGCGCGGTCGCGCGCTTCGGGCTCGCGCCGCTCGACCGGCTGTCGCAGGATGCGGCGACGGTCAGCGCCACGAACCGCCGCCAGCGGCTGCACACCGACGCGCTGCCGGCCGAGCTGCGCGACCTCGCCACCTCGTTCAACGGCGCGCTCGAACGCATCCAGCAAACCTACGCGCGGCTCGAGGCCTTCAACGCGGACGTCGCGCACGAGCTGCGCACGCCGGTCAGCATCCTGATCGGCCAGACCCAGGTCGCGCTGACGAGCCGCGATCGCTCGGTCGACCGGATGCGCCAAACGCTGCAGTCGAACCTCGAGGAATTCGAGCGGCTGCGCGTGATCATCAACGACATGCTGTTTCTGTCGCGCAGCGATCGCGGCGAACGCGCGACCGACCTGAAGGACGTGTCGCTCGCCGACGAGGTGCGGCGCATGCTCGATTTCCTCGAGATCCCGCTCGACGAGGCGCAATTGCGCGCCGAACTGCACGGCGATGCGCGCGCTGCCGTCGATCCGTCGCTGTTCCGCCGCGCGATGACGAACCTGCTGATCAACGCGATCCAGCATTCGGCGCCCGGCGCGACGCTGCACGTGACGATCGCGCGCCGCGACACGCTCGTCGAGATGGCCGTGTCGAACCCCGGCGAGCCGATCGATCCGGTACAGCGCTCGCACGTGTTCGAGCGCTTCTACCGGCTCGAGGAAGCGCGCGCGAACAGCAAGGAGAACCACGGGCTCGGGCTGTCGATCGTCAAGGCCGTGGCCGAGATGCACGGCGGCGGCGTGTTCGTCGCGTGCTCGGGCGGCATCAATACGTTCGGCTTCTCGGTGTCGACGGAACCCCGCGCGGGCGGTCCGCTACGCGCGGCCGATGCCCTCGGTTCGGCCGATCCACACGACACGCGGCCGGCGCACGCGCCGCGCGCATTGCACTGACGGCGGCCCACCGCCGAGGGTTGTTTTCTTCAATACGTACCGGTGCGGCTCCCATAGTCTCGATGCGACTTTCGACATTTCGCATGGAGACACCCAATGAGCATGCTGGTTTCGATGGCCGCGTTCGCGCTGGCGTCGTCGATCACGCCCGGTCCCGTCAACATCGTCGCGCTCAGTGCGGGCGCCCGCCACGGCCTCGGCGCGAGCCTGCGCTATGCGGCCGGCGCGACGCTCGGCTTCGTCGCGCTGTTCCTGCTGATCGGCCTCGGCCTGCACGCGGCGCTCGTGCGCTGGCCCGTGCTGACGACCGCCACGCAGTGGTCGGGGATCGCGTTCCTGCTGTACATGGCGCTGCGTCTCGCGCTCGACGACGGCCGACTGTCGGCCGATCCGAACGTAGCCGGCCCGTCGGCGGCGGCCGGCGCGGCGATGCAGTGGCTGAATCCGAAGGCGTGGCTCGCGTGCGTGGCCGCGATGGGCGCGTATGCGGCCGATGGCGACCGCGCGCAGGTCTGGCAATTCGCCGCGCTGTATCTGGTGATCTGTTTCGCGTCGATCGCGTGCTGGGGCTATGCGGGCGCGTCGCTGCGGCACCGGCTCGCGAACGCGCGGCGCATGCGCATGTTCAACCGGCTGATGGCGCTGCTGCTCGCGGGCAGCGCGCTGTTCCTGCTCGACGTCTAGCCGGCCGGCCCGCAGATCGGGCGCCTTGGCGCAGCGACGGCGCAAGCGCACTCCACACTCCGCCGCCCTGGCGCTCAGCTCATGGCGCTACGGTACTGCCCGGGCGTCGCGGCCGCGATCCGCCGGAACGCACGCTGGAAGTGCGCCTGGTCCGCGAATCCTGCGTCGAGCGCGACGTCGGCGATCGGCCGGCCGCGGCGCAGCTCGGTGCGGCCGTACTGCACGCGGCGATCGATCAGGAACGCATGCGGCGTCATCCCGTAGCGCGCGTTGAACGCACGGATCAGGTACGACGGCGACAGGTCGGCGGCCGCGCAGATCGCATCGAGCGTCACGCCCTCGCGGCAATGCGCGGCGATGTAGTCGGCCGCGCGCGCGAGCTTTGCGTTGTCGTCGCCCGGCCGCGGATCGGGCAGCTCGCGATCGAGCGCGCCGTGCAGTTGCGTGAAGAATTCGACCGCCGCGCTCTCCTTGCCTAGAGGATCGATGCCGGGCGACACGAGCGCGCGGTAGAAGACGCCAAATTGCGCGAACAGGTCGCGCCGCTCCGTCAACTTCGGCGAAAACCCGTGAAAATCGCCGTTCGGATCGCGACCCAGCGAATGCTGCAGCCGCGCGAGCCATGGAACGTCGACGTAGACCATCCGGTACGCCCATGCGTCGGGGCCGTACGGATTGCACGCGTGCACCTGCTCCGGATCGATGATCACGAGCACGCCGCGCCCGACATGCGCGTTCGTCGCGCCGTTCACGTAGGTGCTCGTACCGCCGACGATCGCGCCCACCGAAAACGTGTCGTGCGTGTGCTTCGCGTAGCAGATCGCGCGCCCGTCGTCGACGGTGCGCGCCTCGATGAACGGCAGCGCGGCATCGCGCCAGAACGGCGACGGTACGGCGGATCGGTTGGAGATACGGCTCACGCGGCGGACTCCTGGTTCGGGCAGCGAACGCTCACCGTACAAGACTGCGCGGGCCGATGCAACCCGCGCTTTGCAGCTTCGAAGCCGAATCGCGCCGTTTCGCCTAAGCTTTGAAATCCGGCCGCCGCGACACGCGCGGCGGTTCCCGTTCACTCCTCTCCCGTCACGCTCATGCACATCGATCTGAAAGGCAAGACCGCGGTCGTCACCGCCTCCACCGCCGGCATCGGGCTCGCGATCGCCGAAGGGCTCGCGCGCGCCGGTGCGCGCGTCGTCGTCAACGGCCGCAGCGACGCATCGGTACTGTCCGCGCTCGCGCAACTGCGCACCGCCGTGCCCGGCGCGAGCTTCGAGGGCGTCGCCGCCGACCTGTCCGACGCGGCCGGCGTCGCGCGCGTCACGCAGCACACGCCCGATGCGGACATCCTCGTCAACAACGCGGGCATCTACGGCCTGAAGGCGTTCTTCGACATCGACGACGCCGAATGGGAACATTACTTCCAGATGAACGTGATGTCCGGCGTGCGGCTCGCGCGGCATTACTTGAAGGGGATGATCGAACGCAATGCCGGGCGCATCGTGTTCATTTCGTCGGAATCGGGCCTGAACATCCCGGTCGACATGATTCACTACGGGTTCACGAAAACCGCGCAACTGTCGATCTCGCGCGGCCTCGCGAAGCTCGCCGCCGGCACCCATGTGACCGTCAACTCGGTGCTGCCGGGGCCGACGCTGTCGGAAGGCGTACGCGCGCTGCTGAAGGAAACGGCCGACAAAACGGGCCGCAGCGTCGAAGACGTGGCCGTGGACTTCGTGCGCGATCATCGCTCGAGCTCGATCATCCAGCGACCCGCGACGCCCGAGGAAGTCGCGAACATGGTCGTGTACGTATGCTCGCCGCAGGCTTCGGCGACCACGGGTGCGGCGTTGCGCGTCGACGGCGGCGTGGTCGACACGCTCGCATGACCGCTCACGCGCGGCGCACCGCTTCGCGCTAGCGCGAAGCGGCCTTGTCCGGCTGGAGCGTGCCCTTTCGATCGGCATCCATGCAGGTATCGAAGCCGTACTGCGTGACGACACCGGCCTTGTCGAATACGACGAAGTAAGGCCGGTGATCGTTGCCGTGCTCGATGAAGTAGTTGTAGCAGACGCCGCTGCCGTTGCGGACCATCCATACGCTGCGCGGGTTGCCGCCGGCGCGTACGACATCGGCGCGCGTCGCGCCATGCCGCGACGCGGCCCGCGCGAGCGGCGTACGCGAATACGAGAACGGCAGCCACGGGTCGAACCACGCGCAGCCGTGCAACATCAGGCAGCCGGCCGCCAAGGATAGCGTCGCCGCGGGACGGGACATCGAAATCAATCGCATGCTTGGGGAATTCTGCCGCGCCATGCCGGCGTGATCGAAAGCCCCATGCTACTAGACCTTTGGGTCCGGATCGAAAAGAAATGTAGAGATCCGTATGCAAACCCCTGCCCGGCATGCCCCGTGCGCAAGCCGGATCGTTGCCGATCGTTGCGGCCGGCGCATGTTTGCACGCGCCCCCATCCCTTCGCGCCGATCCATCGGATCGGCGCGACGGCGGGCATCGTCACGCGATCCATTCGGCCCACAGCATCGTCAGCACCGTCATCAGCGCGGGGCCGACGAACAGGCCGATCAGGCCGAACGTCTCGGCGCCGCCGAGGATGCCGAACAGCACGAGCAGGAACGGCAGCCGCGCCGAACTGCCGATCAGCACCGGCCGCACGAAATGCTCGGCGACGAACACGACGACGAAACCGAGCACCGCAACCACGACGGCCCATACGGTCGCGCCCTGCACGAACAGCCAGAGCGCCGCGCCGCAGAACACGATCGGCGCGCAGAACGGCAGCATCGCGGCAATCGCCGTGACGAGTCCGAGCAGCGCCGCATGCGGCACGCCCGCGAGCGCATAGGCGACGCCGAGCAGCGCACCCTCGCCGAGCCCGACGACCACGAGCCCCGTCACCGTGCCGTACACGGCCTTGACCATGCGCTCGATCAGTTCCGCGCCGTTGCGCCCGAACGCGCGCTGCCCGCCCTGCAGCAATGCGCCCGACAGCTTGTGGCCCGCGCGCAGGATCACGAACAGCGTGACGAGCATGAAGCCGAATTCGAGCAGCGCATGCGCGAGCTTCGTGCCGAACTGCCGGCCGAACGCGAGGAATTTCTCGCTGTTGACGCCGTGCATCGCGCTGGCCGCATGCAGCGGATGACCGAGATTGGCCTGCCACCACTCGGTGATCTGCGCCGAACCGTAAGGCAGCCGGCCGACGACGTCGGGCAACGGAATGCCGTTGTCCTGGATCGTACGCAGCCACTCGCGCAGGTCGTGCGCCTGCCCGATCGCCTGGGTTGCCGCGATGGCGATCGGCAGCACGACGAGCAGCGAGATCGCCGCCGTGATGACGAGCGCGTTGACCGTAGGCCGGTTGCGGAACAGCCGGTGCGATTCGAAGCGTTTCAGCAGCGGCCACATCGCGATGGCGATCACGCAGGCCCACGCGATGGCGGGAATGAAGTCGCGGATCACCCACAGCGCGAGCACCAGCAGCGCCGCATACAGCGCGACGCGAGCGATCTGCTGCGCGCGCGGCTGCGCGGCGGCCTCGTGAGACGACGGCACATGTGCGTCCATGGCACCTCTGTCGAAATGGAAAAATGGCGGTTCGCGCAGGCAACCGGCCTGCACGAACCGCCATTCTATCCATCGGCACCGGATCGGCGGCGCGCGTCACACGCGGGCCGCCGCGGCGCCATGTTGCCGCGTCCGCTCAGGCCACCTTGTCGGCGATCCGGTAACGCTCCAGCCAGTGCGCGTACGGCGCGGGCAGCGTCCACGACGGGCGCTCGACGCCAAGCTGCTTCGCCGCGTAGTACGGCCAGTGCGGATCGGCCAGATGCGCGCGGCCGACCATCACGAGATCGAGCTGTTCTTCCGCAACCACGCGGTTCGCCAGTTGCGGCGTGTCGATCCCCCACGCGGACGACACCGGCAACCCGGCCTCGCGGCGCACGCGCTCGGCGATCGGCGCGAGGAACGCCGGGCCCCACGGAATCTGCGCATCGGGTGTCGAGAAGCCGACCGACACGCTCAGCATGTCGAGCCCTTCCCGCTTCATCCGCTGCGTGAGCGCGATCGACTCGGCGAGCGTCTCTTCGTCGCGGCCGTCGTATTCGATCACGCCAAGGCGCGCGGTCAGCGGCAGATGCTCGGGCCATACCTTGCGGACGGCCGCGAGCGTCTCGACGACGAAACGGCCGCGGTTCTCGGCCGAACCGCCGTATTCGTCGGTGCGGTGGTTCGAATGCACCGAGAAGAAGCTCTGGCCGAGATAACCGTGCGCGAAGTGCAGTTCGAGCCATTCGAAGCCCAGGTCGCGCGCGCGCTTCGCCGCTGCGACGAAGTCGGCCTGCACGCGGGCGATGTCGTCGTGCGTCATTTCGCGCGGCACCTTCGGCAGATGCGCGCCGAACGGCACGGCCGACGGCGCGATGGTCTGCCAGCCGCGCGGATCGCCGTCGGCGATATGGTCGTCGCCTTCCCACGGACGGTTCGCGCTCGCCTTGCGGCCCGCGTGCGCGATCTGGATGCCGGGCACCGAGCCCGCTGCCTTGATCGCCGCGACCGACGGCGCGAACGCTTCGGCCTGCGCATCGTTCCACAGCCCCGCGCAGCCCGGCGTGATGCGCCCTTCCGGCGACACGGCCGTCGCCTCCGCGATCACGAGGCCCGCGCCGCCGCGCGCGATGCCGGCCAGATGCACGTGATGCCAGTCGTTGACGACGCCGTCTTCGGCGACGTACTGGCACATCGGCGGCACCGCGATGCGGTTGCGCAGCGTGACATCCTTGAGTTTGAACGGTTCGAACAGGGCAGACATCCACGACTCCTTTGCTTGGTTCTGCAAAACGACTGGGAACTCGCCGGGCGATGCGCACGGCGGAACGATTCGGGCCGTCGTCGGGGCGGCTGCGCCCGGCGACGGATACGGAACGGCGCCGGCCGGGCCGGCGCCGGATGCTTACCGGCGGCCGAGCTTCGCGAGCAGCGCCTCGGCCGCGGGCGCCGACGACGCGGGGTTCTGCCCCGTGATCAGCAGCCCGTCGGTGACGACATGCGGCGCCCAGTCGGCGCTGCGCTCGAATTCCGCGCCGTTGGTCTTCAGCATGTCCTCGACGAGGAACGGCACGACTTCCGTCAGCTCGACGGCCGCTTCCTCGCTGTTGGTGAACCCCGTCACGCGCTTGCCGCGCACGACCGATTCGCCGGTTGCCGGGTTCTTCACGTGACGCAGCACGCCCGGCGCGTGGCAGACGGCCGCGACCGGCTTGCCGGCCGCGAGCGTGCGCTCGATCAGGCCGATCGAATGCAGATCCTCGGCGAGATCCCACAGCGGGCCGTGGCCGCCCGGGTAGAACACCGCGTCGTAGTCGTCGGCCGACACGTCGGCAAGCTTGCGCGTCGACGCGAGTTCGGCCTTGGCCGCCGGATCGGCGTCGAAGCGGCGCGTTGCGTCGGTCTGTGCGGACGGATCGCTGCTTTTCGGGTCGAGCGGCGGCTGGCCGCCCTTCGGCGAAACCAGCGTCAGCTCGACGCCCGCATCCTTGAACGCGTAGTACGGCGCGGCCAGTTCCTCGAGCCAGAAGCCGGTCTTCTTGCCGGTGTCGCCGAGCGTGTCGTGCGAGGTCAGGACAACCAGAATCTTCATGATCGAAACTCCTTCGAAAATGGACGGGAACGCTGCCGCGCAACCGGGGCGGTCGGCGCGACACGCCTGTCGGTTAGTCCGCTATGGCGCGTCAACGTGCGACTCGCGTATCCGAATACCGTGCGCGCCTATTAGACCAGTCGTCTAGAAAAATCCCAAATAAAACGACGGCGTACGCTGCACGATCGGCATCGCAGCGCGAAATGGCAATTTCGCGTCTTCGTTGCACGCGCCAGCGAACGTCGTCGCATTCACGAGGACGCATGATATCCACGGATTAGACCAGTCGTCTAGTAAATGGCCATTCGCCCCTGCCGTCGTCATGGCCTTTTCGACCGGGCGCGATCCGGCAACGTCCGCCACCGATCGCGCCCCGCCCGTGTCCGTCGCGCCGGCTAGCCGCGCAACGGGCCGTCCGTATCGCCGGCCTCGATTACCGGCGCCTCGAGTCGATGCCCGCATGCACCGTCGTCCAGCCGCCTCAGCATCAATTCCGCCAGCGCGCGTCCCGACGCGTGCCCGGTCGGCTGGATGACGGCCGTCACGCGATGCGGATGCGCGATGTCCGGCGGCACGCCGTCGTAGACGATCAACGACATGTCCTGCCCCGGCCGCAGCCCGCTGTCCACGAGCGCCCGAAACGCGCCGCCGCCCGCGATGTTGTTGTCGACCAGCAGCGCCGTCGGCCGCTCGGCGCGCGCGAGCAGCGCCCGCGCGGCCTGCAGCCCGCCGTCGTGCGTAAACGTACACTCGACGAGCAACGCCGGATCCGGCTCGATACCGGCCTCGCGCAATGCCGACAGATAGCCTGCGCGACGCTGCGCGGCGAAATTCAGCGCAAGCGGCGCGCTGATCATCGCAATGCGCCGATGCCCGAAGCCGGTCAGCCGGCGGACGGCATCGCGCGCGCCCGCCTCGTTGTCGAAATCGAACCACGCATACGGCTCGGCCGTTTGCGTGCGACCGTATGCGACGTACGGAAACGCGTTCGACTGCAGGTACGCAATGCGCGGATCGTCGACCAGCGTGCGCGCGACGATCAGCCCGTCGACGAGCTTGCCGTCGACGATCCGCCGATAGGTGTCCAGTTCCGCATTCGGTCGCGCAGACGCGATGATGAAATCGAGATTGCGCTCGGCCAGCCGCTCGGTGATGCCCGCGACGACCTCGCCGAAACGCGGATCGCCGAGATCGCCCGCGCCGAACGGATAGACGATCCCGATCACGTCCGCCCGCCCGGTCGCGAGCCGGCGCGCGGTCGGGTCCGCCACATAGCCCATTTCCCGGGCGGCCTTCGCCACGCGCTCGCGGGTCGCCTCGCTGACGTCGTCGTAACCGTTCAACGCACGGCTGACCGTCGTCCGCGACAGCCCGAGCGCATCCGACAGCGCCTTCAGATTCACCTTCACGGTCGCTCCTCGTTTTCGCCGGCCCGGCCGGATGCCCAGATACCCGGACGCCGGATGCCCGGACGCCTCAATCGGGTAATTATTTCCATTTGGTAAGCATTACCGCCAAATAAATATCTTTTGCGTTCCAAACCGGTTTGAAATAGTATCCAAACCGGTTTGGACATCGATGCCACCTTCAGCCGTTCCCTTTCACCGTCAACTGAAACAACGCCGAGATGACACACTTTCCTTTTTGCCGCGCGACTGCGGCCAAACGTTTGCTGTTCGCTGGCGCGGCACTGGCCGCCTTCGCGTCCGCTTCGTCCGTTACGCACGCGCAGAGCGCCGGCGCCCCCGCGCCCACGCCGCATACGCAGCAGGCCTACGATCCCGAAGGCAACTTCACGATGCGCTGGACCCGCGCGGACATCCGCCAGATCGTCGCACAGTCGCATACGGCCGGCGCCGACAGGAACTCGCTGCCGCAAGCGCTGACGATGCCGGACATCCCGCAGGATTTCCCGCTGATCAACTCGAACGTGTGGGTCTGGGACACCTGGCCGCTGGCCGACCTGCGCGCGAACCAGCTCAGCTACAAGGGCTGGGAGGTGATCTTCTCGCTCACCGCCGATCCGCATGCGGGCTACACGTTCGATGACCGCCACGTCCATGCGCGCATCGGCTTCTTCTACCGCCGCGCGGGCGTCCCCGCGTCGCAGCGCCCCGCCAACGGCGGCTGGACCTGGGGCGGCCACCTGTTCCCGGACGGCGCGAGCGCCAAGGTGTTCGGCACCGCGCCGATGACCAACAACGCCGAATGGTCGGGTTCGGCGCGCCTCACGCACGGCGACAACGTCAGCCTCTACTACACCGCGACGTCGTTCAACCGCTCGGCGCCCGGCGGTGCCGACATCACGCCGCCGCAGGCGATCATCACGCGCGCCGACGGTCACATCCACGCCGACGACAAGCACGTGTGGTTCAGCGGCTTCGACGATCACAAGGCGCTGCTGCAGCCGGACGGCAACTACTACCAGACCGGCCAGCAGAATACCTACTTCTCGTTCCGCGATCCGTTCGTGTTCACCGATCCCGCGCACCCGGGCAAGACCTACATGGTGTTCGAAGGCAATACGGGCGGCCAGCGCGGCGCACGCACCTGCACCGAGGCCGATCTCGGCTACGCGCCGAACGATCCGTACAAGGAAGATCTCAACGCGGTGATGAATTCGGGCGCAGTGTATCAAAAGGCCAATGTCGGCCTCGCGGTCGCGACGAACCCGCAGTTGACGGAATGGAAGTTCCTGCCGCCGCTCCTGTCGGCGAACTGCGTCGACGACCAGACCGAGCGCCCGCAGATCTACCTGAAGGACGGCAAGTACTACCTGTTCACGATCAGCCACCGTACGACGATGGCCGCGGGTGTCGACGGGCCGGACGGCGTGTACGGCTTCGTCGGCAACGGCATCCGCAGCGACTTCCTGCCGCTGAACGGCGGCGGCCTCGTGCTCGGCAACCCGACCGACTTCTCCGCACCGGCCGGCGCGCCGTATTCGCAGGATCCGAACCAGAACCCGCGCGAATTCCAGTCGTATTCGCACTACGTGATGCCGGGCGGGCTCGTCGAGTCGTTCATCGACGCGATCGGCCCGCGGCGCGGCGGCACGCTCGCGCCGACGGTGAAGGTCAACATCAACGGCACGTCGACGGCGGTCGACCGCGCGTACGGACGCGGCGGGCTCGGCGGTTACGGCGATATCCCGGCGAACCTGCCGGCGACGGGCGCCGACCACAACGACGGCCCGGGCACCCGCCCGTAACGGCCGCGGCGGGCTACCGCCCGCAAGCGTTGAGGCGGCGCACATCGCGCGTGTCGCGTGCGCGCCGCTTTTTTTTCTTCCGCAGATCGCGCGTGCCGCCTTTGCAAGCGGCACGCGCCCTCCTTTCCCGCTTCGCGCGTCGGAGCACGGAACCCCGCATGAGATCGACGTTTTCCCGCTTTTCCTTCCGGATCGCCCGGCTGCTGCTCGCCTGTGCGGCGGGCGCGGCCTGCACGCAGGCCGCCGCCGCGCCCTGCGCCGCATCGACCGAAAACGGCACGCCGCAATGGCGCCCCGCGCTGCATTACACGCCGCAGCGCAACTGGATGAACGATCCCAACGGCCTCGTCTACGACGATGGCCGCTACCACCTGTTTTATCAGTACAACCCGCTCGGCAACGATTGGGGCAACATGTCGTGGGGCCATGCGACCAGCACCGATCTCGTCCACTGGCGCGAGCAACCGGTCGCGATGCGCGCGAACGCCACCGAGGAAATCTTCTCCGGCTCGATCGTCGCCGATACGCACAACACGTCGGGCCTCGGGTCGCCAGGCAAGACACCGCTGGTTGCGCTTTACACGAGTGTCTACAAGGACGGCTCCGGCCACGCGCCCGGCACGCAGGCGCAGTCGCTCGCCTACAGCGTCGACCACGGCGCGACGTGGCAGCCCTACGCGCACAACCCCGTGCTCACGCTCGATCCCGAATCGAAGCAGTTCCGCGACCCCAAGGTGTCGTGGTACGCGCCGGGGCATTACTGGCTGATGACGACGGTCGTCGCCGACGCGCAGGTCGTCAAGCTCTATCGCTCCGACGACCTGGTCAACTGGTCGTTCCTGAGCGACTTCACGTTGCCGGACGTGCCGCATGCAGGCGCACTGTGGGAGATGCCCGACCTCGTGCCGCTGCCGCTCGACGGCGATCCCCGACGCATCAAGTGGGTAATGATCGTCAATGTGAATCCGTGGTCGATCGCGGGCGGCTCGGGCGCGATGTATTTCGTCGGCGACTTCGACGGCCGCACGTTCACGCCCGATCGCGTCGCGCCGGCCGGTTCCGATCCCGCCCGGTTCCGCTGGGTCGATCACGGCGCCGACTTTTATGCCGCAGGCACCTTCTCGGGCGCGCCCGGCACTCGGCCGGTCGCGATCGCGTGGATGAGCAACTGGGATTACGCGGCAAAAGTGCCGACGACGCCGTGGCGCGGCGCGACGACCCTGCCGCGCGAGCTGGCGCTGAAGACGATCGACGGCGAACCCCGGCTCGTCGCCGCGCCGGCCGCCGCGTTCGACGCGTGGGCGGACGGCAGGCCCGCCGTGCACGAAGGCGAGCTCGCCGTCGAGTCCGCCACGCGCGAGCTGTCGGCGGCGACGCGCGGCGTCGCGCAACGCATCACGGTGACGATTGCGCCGCAGCGCGCGGCGCGCGCGGGCCTGATCGTCCGGCGCTCGGCGGACGGCACGACCGGCACCCGGATCGTGTACGACACGGCAAAACGCACGCTGACGCTCGACCGCTCGCAGTCCGGCGAAGCGAATTTCGCCGGCACGTTCAGCCGCGAGCATATCGTCGACCTGCCGCTCGAACACGGGCAACTGCGGCTCGAAATCGTCGTCGATCGCGGGTCGGTCGAAGTGTTTGCGAACGGCGGCCGCGTCACGCTCACCGACCTGATCTTTCCGCCGCTCGATGCGGACCGCGTCGCGGTGTTTGCCGAGCACGGCCGCGCGACGTTCTCGGGGCTCACGGTGACGCAGCTCGAAGCCGGCGGCGATACGCGTAACACCTGCGCGGCGCGGTAGGTGCGGTTCGAGAGAGCGCGTCGCCCTTCCCGCATGCGACGGGGACCGTCGCGCGGCGCTGCGTCGGCCGGTGCGGTCCCCGCCGGCGTTACGGCTCAGAGCAATCCCATCCCGCCCGACGCGATGATCTCCGCGCCGACGATGAACGCGGATTCCGGCGCGCTGAGGTGCAGCACCGTCGACGCGATTTCGTCCGGCGTGCCGAACCGGCCGATCGGGACGAGGCCCTTGATCTTCCCGGCCGTCTCGTCGAGCGTCGCCGCATCGAGCCCGAGCTTGCCGTACAGCGGCGTCTGAACCGGCCCCGGGCTCACGACATTCACGCGCACGCCGTGCGGCAGCAGTTCCGTCGACAGCGTCTTCGCGAACGAATTGACGGCCGCCTTGCTCGCCGCGTACACCGACGAGCCGGGCATCCCGATGTGCGCGTTGATCGAACCGTTGATCACGATCGATGCGCCGCGGTTCAGCAGCGGCACCAGCGACTGGATCTGGAAATACGCGCCCTTCACGTTGGTGTTGAACACGAGGTCCCACATCGCCTCGTCGCTGTCGGCGAACGGCGCGAGTTTCGCGACGCCCGCGTTGATGAACACGGCGTCGAGCCGCGCACCCGCGGCGGCGATCGCGTCCGCCAGTGCGCGGGCCGACGCGACGCTGCCGGCCTCGTTGCGGATCGCGAGCGCCCCTTCGCCGAGCGTTTGCCGCGCGGCTTCCAGCGTCTGCGCGTCGCGCCCGGTGATGATGACCCGCGCGCCTTCGGCCGCGAATGCTTTGGCGGCCGCCAGGCCGATGCCGCTGTTGCCGCCCGTGACGAGGACCGTCTTTCCTTCGAAGCGTTGCATGATGTTCTCCTGTGAACCGGTGAGTTGACCGTGAACACAGGATGCGCGCGGCGACCTGTGTTGCCGTACGACGCGCGCGGCGAACATGTTCGAAATCGTCGAACGTGTTCGAGCGGGCGCTCCGTCGTCGTTTTCCGTCTCAGCCGGTCACGTCGATCCCGTCGAGCAGGCGTTGCGCGAGTCTGGGCTCGCGCAATTGCTCCAGCCACCATTGCAGCGCGCGGCCGTCGCGATCGCCGTGCCACGCGACATACAGCACGTTCGGTTCGCGCGGGTTGGCCGTCTGTTTCTCGACGAGCTCGCCGCGCTCGAGCAGCGACGCCACGCGCCGGCGCGGCACCCAGCCGACGCCGAGCGCGTCGCGCTGCGCGAGGATCTTCGCGCGCATCGACGGCACCGCGAGCACGGCCTGCCCGCCGAGCAGGCCATACGCGCGGCCGGCCGCGCGCCGCGACGAATCGGCGACGACGACCGCGCGATGCGCGCCGATCGCGTCGCGCGTCAGCACGTCGCTCACGGATGCAAGCGGATGGCGCGGCGACACCGCGAACACCCACTCCATCGCGCCCAGTTCGAACCATTTGAAGCCGGGAATAGCCGGCGGCTCGTTGGTCGCGCCGACGACCAGATCCGCACGACCGTCGCGCAGCGCTTCCCAGGTGCCGCCGAGCACTTCGTGCGTGAAGCGCAGCGACACGCCCGAATCGAGCGCGTCGAACGCGCGGACGACCGGCAGCAGCGTGTCGAACTCCAGCACCTCGTCGCTGACGATCCACAGCCGGTCCTCCCAGCCGCTCGCGACCTGCCGCACGCGCTGCGTCAGCCGCGCGACGTCCAGCGCCAGCCGCGCCGCTTCGTCGGCCAGCAGTTGTCCGGCCGGCGTGAGCTGCAGCCGGTAGCCGCGCCGGTCGAACAGCAGCGCGTCGAAACGCGTTTCGAGCTGGCGCGCCGCGTGCGACACGGTCGACGGCGCCTTGCCGAGCCGCGCGGCGGCGCGCGACAGGCTGCCGGTCGCGCGGATCGCGTCGAGCAGCGCAAGTTCGTCTTCGGACAGCATGGGGGCACTCCGGTTCGGGGTGAGTCTGGGATTGTCGTGGCTCCCGTGGATCGTAAGGCAGCGGCGGGCGGCGGTCCAATCGGACGGCGTTCGATGCGGCGGATGGGCGGACAGGTGTCGTACGCAACATCCTGCCAACCCGAGTCCGCGCGCCGGCGGCATACTGGCGGTACACCGATTCCAGCAAATCAGCATCAATCGAGGTAACCACTGCGATGGACATCGCGATCCGCATCGAAGGCCGTCACGACCTGACGGGGCAAATCTTCCGGCAACTGCGCACCGCGATCGTCGACGGGCGCCTGGCAGGCGGCGCGCGGCTGCCGTCGACGCGCGATCTCGCGAAGCAGCTCGGCGTATCGCGCAAGACGACGCTCGACGCGTTCGAGCGTCTCGTCGCCGAGGGCTACCTGAATACGCGTGCGGGCGACGGCACGTTCGTCGCCGACGGCCTCGCGCGCGTGCCGCACGCCGCGGCCATGCCGGCGCCGTCGCTCGTCGAGGACACGCCGCGCATCGACGCGGTCGACGCACGCGCGCTGTGGAACGACCTCCCCGACGCGCTCGCGATGCCCGCGCCGCAGGACTCGCCCGGCTTCGACTTCCGCGGCGGCGTGACCGACAAGACGCTGTTCCCGTTCGATGCGTGGCGGCGCTGCCTGCATCACGCGTTGCGCCAGCAGGCGCGCGGCCCCGGCCAATACCACGACCCGGCCGGCGATCCGCAGTTGCGCGGCGCGATCGCACGCTATGTCGCGTTCAGCCGCGCGGTCGCGTGCAGCTGGGACGACGTGCTGGTCACGCAAGGCGCACAGCAGGCGCTCGACCTGCTCGCGCGCGTCGTCGTGCGGCCCGGCGACGTGGTCGCGGTCGAGGACCCCGGCTATCCGCCGGCACGCGCCGCGTTCGCGTCGCTCGGCGCGACGGTGATCGGCGTGCCGGTCGATGCGCAGGGCCTCGTCACGGAACGGCTGCCCGACGAAGCGCGCCTCGTCTACGTGACGCCGTCGCACCAGTTCCCGCTCGGGATGCCGATGACGCTGGAGCGGCGCATCGCGCTGCTCGAATGGGCACAGCGCCGCCGCGCGGTGATCATCGAGGACGACTACGACGGCGAGTTCCGCTTCGAAGGCCGGCCCGTGGAATCGCTGAAGAGCCTCGACCGCACGGGCCTCGTCGCGTACGTCGGCACGTTCTCGAAGACGATCTTTCCCGAACTGCGGATCGGCTACGCAATTCCGCCGCGCGCGCTGCGCGGCGCGCTCGCCAAGGCGAAGCAGATCGTCGACTGGCACACCTGCACGCTGACGCAGGCGGCGCTCGCGCGCTTCATGCTCGAAGGCGATTTCGCGCGGCACCTGAAGCGCGTGCAGAAACATTACGACGCGCGCCGCAAGATGCTGATCGCGCATCTGCGCGGCGAGCTCGCGCCGTGGTTCGACGCGATCGTGCCGACCGCCGGCATCCACCTCGCGGCATACCTGAAGCCGGGGCCCGATGAAGCGGCGCTGGTGCGCGCGGCGCGCGAGCAGGACATCGGCCTGTACGGGATCTCTGCGTTCCATGTCGGCGTGCCGGTCCGTGCGGGGCTGCTGTTCGGCTATGGCGGGATCGACGCGCTGCGCATCGACACCGCGCTCGCGCAACTGGCCGGGCTGCTGGGTTCGGGCCGTGTCGGCCGCCCGGCACTGGTTACCTGAATTTCCACAAAATTGGCTATTCAAGCAGGCCAATTCGGGTCTTAAAGTGGGTCCTGTCGCGCCACCGTGCGCACCAACCGAAAAAGGACCTGCCATGCAACCGCGCCTGAACTTCTATACCGCCAGCCCGAATGCGATCAAGGTGATGCGCAACGCCGAGGACTTCATCGCGAAGAGCTCGATCGAGAAGCCGCTCGCCGAACTCGTCCGCCTGCGCGCATCGCAGATCAACGGCTGCGCGTTCTGCGTCGACATGCACACGACCGACGCGCGCAAGGGCGGCGAAACCGACCGCCGTCTCGCGACCGTCGTCACGTGGCGCGAAACGCCGTTTTTCACCGAGCGCGAACGCGCGGCGCTGGAATGGACCGAGTCGCTGACGCTAGTGGCCGGCAATCACGTGCCCGACGCCGTCTGGGAAGCCGTGAAGCCGCACTTCAGCGACGAGGAGCTGTTCGACCTGTCGATGCTGATCGCGACGATCAACACATGGAACCGCTTCGCGATCGCGTTCCGCAAGATGCCCGAGTAAGGAGACGACGATGATCCGCTCCACGCTCCAGCGAGCCGCCCTGTGCGCGGGGCTCGCGCTCGGCGCCGCGCTGCCGGCCGCCGCCCATGCGCACGACGCCGGCGACAACGTGCACGCGATCATGCAGCAGGCCGTGCCCGAAGCGCCGGGCAAGCTCGCCGTCGTCGCGACCGTCGACTATGCGCCCGGCCAGGCTTCCGACGCGCACCGGCACCTCGGCTCGGTGTTCGCGGTCGTGTCGAAAGGCGAAGTGCTGTCGCAGGTGAACGGCGGCCCGCTGCATCGCTATCGCGCCGGCGAAGGCTGGTACGAGGCGCCCGGCTCGCGCCACCAGGTGTCGCGCAACGCGAGTTCGACCGAGCCCGCGCAGCTCGTCGTGTTCGGGCTGACCGGCGAACACGAGCCGCTGAAGTCGCCGATCGATCAGTGACGACGTTTCGGGGGCGCGTGCCGTGTGCGGTCCGTGCCTCCGTTTCTCGACCGGTTTTCCCGTCGGTTCCGTGCAGTTTCGCCGACGCCTTTCGCCGCCCCCCTCCGCCGTTCCCCATTAGCCGCTCCCTACACTCCGCCGCCGGCACACTGCCCTCGGCCGCGCGCGCCGCTTTCCCGCGCGTCCGCGCCGCCATTCGACGCGCGTCTGATCTCGATCAACGCCGGCGAAAACCCTTCCTTGAAATTAACTAACTCATCAATTAGCGTCGTCTGCATGAACGCGAAATCCACCGTCGCCAGGCCGCGCGGGCGCCGCCCGTCGGTGGACGATTTCGACCTGCGCGACCACATGCTCGACGTCGCGATGCAATTGTTCGCCGAGCACGGCATCGCCGCGACGACGGTCGCGCAGATCGCCGCCGCCGCCGGCGTCACGTCCGCGATGGTCCACTACTACTTCACGAATCGCGAGCAACTGCTCGACGCGATCGTCGAGGAGCGGCTCGCGCAGGTCATCGCGTTCGTGTGGCGCCCGACCGAGCCGCAGATCGAGAACGATCCGTTCGCGCTCGTCGCCGAACTCGTCGACCGCTTCTTCGACGTCACGCATCGCATGCCGTGGCTGCCGTCGATCTGGCTGCGCGAGATCGTCCATGAAGGCGGGCTGCTGCGCGAACGGATGGTCCGGCGCATTCCGCTCGAGCATGTCGGGCGTTTCGCCGAACGCATCCGCGCCGCGCAGCACGCCGGCACGCTGAACCCCGCGCTGGAACCCGCGTTCCTGTTCCATTCGATCATCGCGCTCGTGATGCTGCCGCTCGCGACCGCGAAGCTGTGGCAAAGCGCGCGCGGCCTGCCGCCGATCGATCGCGACGTGCTGCACCGGCATGTCCGCGCGCTGCTCGGTTCCGGCCTGCGGCCGCCGGCCGCCACGCCGCGTGCGCGGACGCGCTCGCCGCGGAGGCCGTCGTGAACGCGGCCCGCGCGCTATCGCTCGCGCTCGCCGCCTTCGCGCTGCTCGCCGGTTGCGGACGATCGACGGACAACGGCACGACCTACCAGGGTTATGTCGAAGGCGAATTCGTGTACCTGTCGTCGTCGCAATCGGGCACGCTGACGCAGTTGTCGGTCGCACGCGGCCAGGCCGTCGCCGCCGGCACGCCCGCGTTCTCGCTCGAAGCCGCGAACGAAACGGCCGCGCTGCTGCAGGCACGGCATCAGCTCGCCGCGGCACGCGCGCAGCTCGCCGACCTGCAGACCGGCAAGCGCCCGCCGGAAGTGGCAGTCACGCAGGCGCAACTCGCGCAGGCCACCGCGCAGGCCGCACGGGCCGCCGCGCAACTCGCGCGCGACGAACGCCAATACGCGGCCGGCGGCCTGTCGAAGCAGCAGCTCGACGATTCGCGCACGTCCGCGCAAACCACCGCCGCGCAGATGCGCGAACTGCAGAAGCAGGTCGACGTCGCTCGCCTGCCGGGCCGCGCGCAGCAGGTCGCCGCGCAGGCCGCGCAGGTCGACGCCGCGCAGGCAGCGGTCGCGCAAGCGCAATGGAAGCTCGACCAGAAGCGCGTCGCCGCACCCGCCGCCGGGCGCGTGTACGACACGCTGTACCGCGTCGGCGAATGGGTGCAGGCAGGCAATCCGGTCGTGCAGATGCTGCCGCCGCAGAACCTGAAGGTGCGCTTCTTCGTGCCGGAAGCCGTCATCGCATCGCTCGCGCCGGGGCGCGCGGTCGCGATCCGCTGCGACGGCTGCGCGGCCGACGTGCCCGCACGCATCACCTATGTGTCGAGCGAGGCCGAATACACGCCGCCCGTGATCTACAGCAACGAGAGCCGGACCAAGCTCGTGTTCATGATCGAGGCGCGCCCCGCCGTCGCCGACGCGCCGAAGCTGCATCCGGGCCAGCCCGTCGCCGTGAGGGTGCAATGAACGCGCCGGCCGCTCCGTACGCGATCGACGTCGATCGCCTGAACAAGCGCTTCGGCGACAAGCACGTCGTGAAGGACGTCTCGTTGCGCGTCGCGCGCGGCGAGATCTTCGGCTTTCTCGGGCCGAACGGCAGCGGCAAGACGACCTCGATCCGGATGATGTGCGGCCTGCTCACGCCCGACTCGGGCAGCGGCACCTGCCTCGGCTACGACATCGTGCGCGACAGCGCGCAGATCAAGCGGCACGTCGGCTACATGACGCAGCGCTTCTCGTACTGGGAAGACCTGTCGATCCGCGAGAACCTCGATTTCGTCGCGCGCGTGTACGGGATGCCCGACCGCAAGGCGGCCGTCGCGCGCGCGCTCGACGGGCTCGGCCTCGCGAGCCGCGCGGACCAGCTCACGGGTGCGCTGTCGGGCGGCTGGAAACAACGCCTCGCGCTGGCCGCGTGCATGCTGCACGAGCCCGAACTGCTGCTGCTCGACGAGCCGACCGCCGGCGTCGATCCGGCCGCGCGCCGCGACTTCTGGGAGGAACTGCACCGGCTGGCCGCGCAGGGGATCTCGGTGCTCGTCAGCACGCACTACATGGACGAAGCCGAGCGCTGCCACAAGCTCGCCTATATCGCGTCCGGCGAACTGCTTGCGCAAGGCACGTCGGCGGAGATCATCGCGTCGCAGCACCTGTCGACCCGCACGATCACCGGCGAGCACCTGACCGAACTGTCCGCACGGCTGCGCGCGATGCCGGGCGTCGATCAAACCGTCGTGTTCGGTTCCGCGCTGCACGTGAGCGGCCGCGATCGCGGCGCGCTCGACGCGACGCTCGCGCGGGTCGCGAGCGACGATGCGTCGCTGCGGGTCGCGCCCATCGACACCGGGCTCGAGGACGTCTTCATCTACATGATGGGCCGCGCGTCCGGGCCGCCCGGCGGAGCAGCGTCATGAACGCGTGGGCGGGCCTGCGCGAATCGTTTTCGGTCGCGCGCTGGTGGAGCATCGTGCTGAAGGAATTCCTGCAGTTGCGCCGCGACCGCGTGACGTTCGCGATGATCGTCGGCGTGCCGATCATCCAGCTCGCGCTGTTCGGCTTCGCGATCAACACCGATCCGAAGCACCTGCCGACCGCGGTGATCGTCGCCGATTCGAGCCCGTTCGCGCGCAGCTTCATCGCCGCGATGCGCAATTCCGCTTACTTCGACATCGTCGAGACGCTGCCGGACGAAGCGGCCGGCCGGCATGCGCTCGCCCGCGGCGACGTGCAGTTCGTGCTGAGCGTGCCGGCCGATTTCTCGCGGCGGCTGCTGCGCGGCGAGCGTCCGTCGCTGCTCGTCGAGGCGGACGCCACCGATCCCGTCGCGACCGCATCCGCGATCGGCGCGCTGCCGGGCCTCGTGCAGCCCGTCGCGGACAAGGACCTGACGGGGCCGCTCGCGCACCTGAAGAACGGCCGCCCGGCCGCGTTCGACGTCGTGCTGCACCGGCTGTACAACCCGGAAGGCATCACGCAGTACAACGTCGTGCCGGGCCTGATGGGCGTGATCCTGACGATGACGATGGTGATGATGACGGGCCTCGCGATCACGCGCGAACGCGAGCGCGGCACGATGGAAAACCTGCTCGCAACGCCCGTGCGGCCGCTCGAGGTAATGACGGGCAAGATCGTCCCGTACGTGCTGATCGGGCTGATCCAGGTGTCGATCATCCTCGTCGCGGCTCGGTTCGTGTTCGTCGTGCCGTTCGTCGGCGGCGTGTTCGCGATCTACCTGTCCGCGCTGCTGTTCATCGCCGCGAACCTGACGGTCGGCATCACGCTGTCATCGCTCGCGCAGAACCAGTTGCAGGCGATGCAGCTCGCGGTGTTCTATTTCCTGCCGAACATCCTGCTGTCCGGTTTCATGTTCCCGTTCGCCGGAATGCCGAAGTGGGCGCAGTTCATCGGCAACCTGCTGCCGCTCACCTATTTCAACCGCCTCGTGCGCGGCATCCTGCTGAAGGGCAACGGCTGGGCCGACCTGTGGCCGTCCGTGTGGCCGGTCGCGCTGTTCACCGTCGTCGTGATGGGCATCGCGCTGCGCTTCTACCGGCGCACGCTCGATTAGGGGCCGCACGATGAAACCGGCTTCGCATCGCGCCTCCATCGCTGCAAGCGGCATTACGCTGGCCGCCGCTGCGCTGCTCGTCGCCGGTTGCGCGGTCGGGCCGGATTTCCGCACGCCGGACGCACCGGCCACGCAGCAATACACGCGCGACGAGCCGCCCGTCACGACGGCGGCCGCCGGCGGCCCGGCCGGCGACGCGCAGACGTTCGCATCGGCCGCGCACACGCCGCAACGCTGGTGGACCGAGTTCGGCTCCGAACCGCTGAACCGGCTCGTCGACACCGCATGGCAAAACAGCCCGACGCTCGCCGAGGCCCGCGCGCGGCTCGACGAAGCGCGGCAGAACCATGCAGCCGAAGCCGGCGCGACGATGCTGCCGCGTGTCGACGCGAACCTGTCCGCCACGCGCGAGAAGGTCGACATCGCCGCGTTCGGGCTGCCGGGCAACGTGCCGAATCCGGGGCCGTTCACGCTGTACGACGCGTCAGTCAGCGTGTCGTACGTGCTCGACGTGTTCGGCGGCAACCGGCGCGCGCTCGAAGCGCTGCGCGCGCAGGTCGACTATCAGTCGTACACGCTCGACGCCGCGCGCCTGACGCTCGCGGGCAACGTCGTCGCCACCGCGATCCTGCGCGCGTCGCTCGCGCAGCAGGTCGCGCTCACGCAGCAACTAGTCGACGCGCAGACGCGGCAGTTGCGCATCGTCGAAGCGCGCTTCACAGTGGGCGGCGTGTCGCAGGCCGACGTGCATGCGCAGCGCGCGCTGCTCGCGCAGACGCGGGCATCGCTGCCGCCGCTCGCGGCCCGCCTCGCACAGGCCGGCCACCGGCTCGCGATCCTGCTCGGTGCGCCGCCGTCCAGCGCCGTGCTGCCCGATCTCACGCTCGATGCACTCGTGCTGCCGCGCACGCTGCCCGTCACGCTACCGTCGACGCTCGCGCGCGAACGGCCCGACATCCGCGCAGCGGAAGCCGTGCTGCACCAGGCGAGCGCGAACGTCGGCGTGGCTACCGCGAACCTGTATCCGCGTTTTTCGATTTCGGCGGGAATCGGCTCGGAACGCACGCGCATCGCGGATATCGTGAGCGGGTTGAATGTATGGAACGTCGGCCTGGGTCTGACGCAGCCGCTCTTTCACGGCGGCGAGCTGCGCGCGAAGAAACGCGCGGCCGAAGCGGCGTACGATGCCGCGTTCGCGAGCTATCGGGAAACTGTGTTGCAGGCGCTTCAGCAGGTAGCCGACGCGATGCGCGCGGTCGAGCACGACGCGGCCGAGCTGCAGGCGCGCGACACGGCCGCGCAGGAAGCGGCGGCACGCAACGCGATTGCCGGCGGCCGTTACGCGGCGGGCGGGATCAGCACGTTCGACCTGCTCGACGCGCAGCGGCAGACGTTGCAGACGACGCTCGACCGTACCCGCGCGCAGGCCGATCGGCTTGCCGATACGGCGGCGCTGTTTCAGGCGCTGGCGGGGAGCTGGATGGATAATGCGGCGAAGTGACCGGCAGGATGGCGTTGGCACCGGCCGGACACCGCCGGTCTGCACGCCATGCGCCGCGTGAGCGGCGCGCTTGTCGGGCTCGGCTGCCGTCGCCGCCCGCTTCCGTTCGATGCCGCCTATGACGGAACCCGCAGTAAGCACAACGCGTACCGCCAATAAAAAAACCGGCCCGAAGGCCGGTTTTTCATACTGCATGCCGTGAGCGGCGCTCGCGCGCCGCGCGACATCAGAAGCGGTGGATCAGGCCGACGCCTGCAGCGATCTGGTTCTGCTTCGAACCTGCGCCCACGCCGTCGCCGATCGACGTCGTTGCTGCCTGGATGCCGCCAGCCTTGTTCAGCGTGTTGCCGGTCGAGTGCTGGTAAGCCTCAACTGCATACAGGCCCGTGCGCTTCGAAAGGCTGTAGTACTGCGAGAGCGTGACCTGGTGGTACTTGGCCGCGCTCGAGATGCCGTTCGACTGCGTTGCCGCCGTGTACGAGTAGCCTGCCGCGAAGTCCCACTGCGGCGCTGCCTTCCAGTGCAGCACGGCGCCTGCCGTGTTGAAGATCGCCGTGTTGCGGAATGCCGAACCGACTCCCGGCACGTACTGGACGTTCGTGTACGACACGGACACGTCCCATGCCGGCGTGAACTGGTAGCCGGCCGTCACACCGAGGCGCTGCTGCGTTTGCGCCGTTTGGTAGCCGCTGTTAATCGCCGACACGGCCGGCTGGCCGCCGCTCGTGACCGTCGAATTGTCACCCCACACGCCGCCGCCGAGCGTCGAGTTGTTGACCTTCTGGAAGCCGACCGCGATGCCTGCCGGGCCGTTCAGGTACTGGATCGCCGCGCTCCACGTCGAGCCGCGGTTGAAGCTGCCTGCCACGCCGCCGAGCGAATACGAACCGCCGACCGTGAAGCCGTAGAACTTCGGCGACATGTAGACGAGCGAGTTGTTCGCGCGGTAGCTGGTGTCCAGCGAGTCGATATCGCCCGGGTGCGCGCCGTAATAACCGGTCAGCCAGGTCGTCGGGCTATACGGCGACAGCAGCGTGTAGTACGCGGTGTACTGGCGGCCCGCCGTCAGCGTACCGTACGCTGCGTTGGACAGACCCACCCACGCCTGACGCGTGAAGATGCCGTTGGCCCACTGCGACGAGCCGTTGTTCGCGTTGAAGCCGGCTTCCAACTGGAAAATCGCCTTCGTGCCGCCGCCGAGATCTTCGCTGCCCTTCAGGCCGAAGCGGCTGCCTGCCCAAATGCCGGTGGCCATCTGCACCTTCGAGTGACCACCCGTGGTCGCGCCAGTTGCCGACGAGTTGTTCTGCCAAGCGATGGCGTTGTCGACGATACCGTACAGGGTCACGCTGCTCTGGGCGTGGGCGGCGGTAGCGGCTGCAAGGCCCGCTGCCGTCATGGCGAAAGCGACGCGCTTTTTCATTGATTCTCCGTCCTCAAAGAATGATTTCTTTTCTGGTGTGGTTTTATGACTGACACATGTGCGAGTACATGCCGGGGCAATTCTGACGGATTACCGATTATTTCCCAACACGCGCAGTCGGTCATCGTATGATCGACGCAACGCGCGGGTTCACCAAGCAGTTACATAACACCTGAAAACGCTTACGCGGCGGGCATTTCCGGCATTTCCCGGTGAAAACCCTAGCTTTACATTTTTACGGGTGCAACGCGACCGCCTCATGTCGTCAGACGCCTTCGGCAAAAAATCGTCTTACAAATGCGCGATCGCAGCTGACGCCGCGATTCACGCCGCCGCGCAGGATCGCTGACGTTCATGACACCCACATTTCGCGAAACGAAATCATGAAAACGTTTCAGTCCGCGCGCGGGAGATCGGACGGGAGCGGCCCGGCGAACGCGGGCCGAAGGACGATGCCGGCGCGGCGCGCCGGCGACATTCAACGCGATGCCGGCGCGACGAGCCGCGCGTTCACCGCATCGGCGAGCGCGGTCATCCGCGCACGGATCGCCGTGTTCGAGCCGACCAGCGCGAGCGACGACGCCATGATCCGGTAGATACGTTTTCTCGGCACCTTGGCCGGCTTCGCCGGGGCGAGCCACGCATCGTGGCCGGCCAGCAGTTCGAGCGTTTCGAGGCCGATCATGATCGGCCACAGGCACGCGAGCCGCAGCCGCACGAAGCGGCGCGGAATCGCGAGCGTATACAGGCATGCATCGCGATACTGGTCGAGCGCGATGCGCAGCAGGTCGACCAGCACGCCGCGCGCGCGCGCCGACGCGTCGGGCTGCATCAGGTCGGCGACGCCGAGCCCGTGCGTGCGCAGCACGTCGTCGGGCAGGTAGCAGCGGCCGATGCGCAGGTCCTTCGCGCAGTCGCGCAGGATGTTGGTCATCTGCAGCGCCTTGCCGAAACGGATGCCCTTCTCGCGCATGCCCGGCAAATCCCAGCCGCGCGCGGCACGCGTGTGCGCGCCCGTCATGTCGGTCCAGAACTCGCCCACGCAGCCCGCGACGAGGTACGTGTAGCGATCGAGCATGTCGCGCGTCGGCAGCGACGCGACCTGCCCCGACTGTTCGTCCGGGAACGTGCGCAGGTCGAATTCCATGCCTGACGTCAGCGTCGCGACGACCTTGCGGATCGACGCCCGGTCGGCGTCCGGCTGCGCGCGCAGCAGCGCGAGCATCGGCTCCATCGAGCCGAGCAGCACGTGCTCGTGCGAATCCGTCTGCATCCGCGTCACGTCGTCGAGCGAACGCGACAGCGCCGCGCCGTCGCCGAGCCGCTCGATCTCGTCGCGCAGGTCGGTCAGCAACGCGGCCCGGCGATCGGGCGCGACGAGCGCGGTGTCGGCGATCGTGTCGGCCGCGCGCGCGAGCAGATATGCGAGCCCGACCGGGTCGCGCATGCCGTCGGGCAGCACGCGCAGCGTCAGGTAGAAGGAGCGGGAAACGTTCTTCAGCAGGTCGCCGAGCAGGTAGGCGGAATCGGTTCGGGTCGTCATGGGTCGGGAAAAATCGGCCGGCGCGGGCCCCTGACGCACACGGGCGTCGGGCGCCCGCGCCGGACCGCGAGTCGCCGCATCGTCGCGCCGCGCGGGCATCGGCCCGGGCGCTGCGATGCAAAATTCCCGCAAGTTTAGTGCATCCGGCGCAAGGCCTGCCCGAGACGGCCGGAATGCGGCACGCACATCGATGCCGCGCCGCTCCCCGCCACCGTCATCGCAGCCCCGAACAAAACGGAAAGGCAGAAGTAATACATATGTAATTATTCGATGCGACGATCGCGTCCCGTTCGATCCCATACGACGCGGCACGACAGCCGCGCCGGCGGAGCGAGCACCCTTTCCCGATTTTCCCGATTTTTCCGACTCCCGTTTCGAAGGTTCATCGACATGTTCTTCACGCGCCCGAGCGCCCTGCGCTACGTCCCGTTCGCCTGTGCCGCAGCCTTCCTGCTCGCTGCGTGCGGCGGCGACGACGACCTGACGTCCGATCCCACGCAGCCGATTTCCGCGAAGGTCCAGGTGGTCGGCCATCGCGGCGCGAGCGCGCTGCGCCCCGAACACACGCTCGCGTCGTACCGCAAGGCGATCGAAGACGGCGCGGACGTCATCGAGCCCGACCTCGTGTCGACGCGCGACGGCGTGCTCGTCGCGCGCCACGAGAACGAGATCTCGGGCACGACGAACGTGTCGGCGCTGCCGCAGTTCGCGAGCCGCAAGGCGACCAAGACGATCGACGGCGCTCAGCTCACGGGCTGGTTCACCGAGGATTTCACGCTCGCCGAGCTGAAGACGCTGCGCGCGCGCGAGCGCATTCCGCAGATCCGCCCCTCGAACACCGCATACAACGACCAGTTCGAGATTCCGACCTTCGACGAGATCGTCGCGCTCGCGAAGCAGATGTCCGCGCAAACCGGCCGCACGATCCACCTGTATCCGGAAACCAAGCATCCGACCTACTTCCAGTCGATCAATCTGCCGCTCGAGGATCGCCTCGTCGACGCGCTGCTGAAGGATCCGTACACGTCGCGCACGGCGACCGTCTACATCCAGTCGTTCGAGGTCGCGAACCTGAAGACGATCCGCAACCGGATCAAGTCGAGCCAGCCCAACTGGAAGCTCGTGCAGTTGATGGACGAAGCCGGCCAGCGCCCGTACGACTTCGTGAAGGCGAACGACAAGCGCACCTACGGCGACCTGTCGACGCGCGACGGCATGCGCGAAATCGCGACCTATGCGAACGGCGTCGGCCCGTACAAGACGTCGATCATCGCGGTCGCAGCGGACGGCACGCTGCAGCAGCCGACGCCGTACGTGCGCTATGCACATGAGGCCGGCCTCGTCGTGCATCCGTACACGTTCCGCCCGGAAAACAACTTCCTGCCCGCGTCGCTGAAGGACGGCGGCACGCCGGCCACGCGCAACACGGCCGGCTCGGTGCGCGAGATCCAGGCCTACCTGCGCGCGGGCATCGACGGCTTCTTCACCGACGATCCGGCGGTCGGCCGCACGGCCATCGATACGTTCAAGCGCTGAATGCCCGGTTCCGCCGCAGCGGTCAGATCACGCTGAAGTGGTGCGTGCCGTCGCGCTTCAACTGGTCGACCAGCCCGTATTCCCAGTCGAGATACGCCTGCATCGCGGCAGCCGCATTGTCGGTGCCCTCGTACGGGCGCCGGTAGCGGTCGATGCGCGGCGACGCGAGCCGCGTCTCGCCGCTTTCGAGCGGCAATCCGGCATCGATCCAGGCGGCCGTGCCGCCGGTCAGCACCAAGATGTCGGCCGATGCCGGCAGCAGCGCGCGCGCGTCGTCCGCCGCGAACCGCGCGAGCAGGCTCGATCCGCACGTGAATACGTAGCGCTTCGCGGGCGGAATCGCCGCGAGCGCGTCGTGCAACTGCGCGCGCACGACGAACCAGGCGCCCGGAATATGGCGCTTCACGTAGTTCGCGCTGGCCGTCACGTCGACGATCGCCAGTTCGCCGGGCGCCGCTTCCTTCAGCCAGCCCGCGAGCGTCGCCGGTGACACGTCGGTCGCGGGCGGCGGCGCCGGCACGTCGCGCGGCGGCTGGCCGCGCTCGCCGAACGCCGCCGCGCCGGCCGGTTCGACCACGCGCACGTCCCAGCCCATCTGTGCGAGCCACGACGCGGTCATGTCCGCGCGCACGCCGTCGTCGTCGGCGAGCACGATCCGCGCGCCGCGCACGGCCGCGTGATGGTCGGTCTCCTGCACGAGCTGGCCGCCCGGCGTGCCCAGGAAGCCCGGCAGGTGGCCGGCTTCGTATTCCTCCGGCGTGCGCACGTCGAAGCGGTACAGCGTGCGGCCCGGCTCGTCGAGCGCGGCGACGTCCGCGAGCGCGATGCGCGGCACGCCGGCGCGTTCGGCCACCGCGCGCGCGGCCTGGCGCGCGTCGGCGCGCTGCGTCGCGTCGATCTCGTCCGGAAAGCGGCGCGCCGCGCCGCGCTCGAGCGTCTGGCCGGCGAGCGTCCAGCCGATCGTGCCGTTGCGCAGTGCCGCGACCGGGTTCGGCAGCCCCGCGTTGACCAGCGACTGCGTGCCGATGATGCTGCGCGTGCGGCCCGCGCAGTTGACGACCACCTGCGTGTGCGGATTCGGCGCGAGCGCGCGCACGCGCAGCACGAGTTCCGCGCCCGGCACGCTCGTCGAGGTCGGGATGTTCATCGTCTGGTATTCGTCGAAACGGCGCGCGTCGACGATCACGACATCGGCCTTCGCGTCGATCAGCGCCTGCACTTCCTGCGCGGACAGCGACGGCGTATGCCGCTCGGCCTCGACCCATTCGCCGAACGACTTGCTCGGCACGTTCACGTCGATGAACAGTTCGCCGCCCGCGGCCAGCCAGCCCGCGAGGCCGCCGTCGAGCAGCCGCACGTCGGTATAGCCGAGCTGCGCGAGCTTCGCGGCCGCGCGCGGCGCGAGATCCTCGCCGCCCGCTTCGCCGAACACGACGATCGGCGTGTCGCGGCGCGGAATCCGCGTCCACGCGTCGAGTTCGAGTTTCGACAGCGGAAAGTTGGCGGCCCACAGCGGGTGACCCTGCGCGTACGGATCTTCCTCGCGTACGTCGATCAGCGCGAGCTCGTCGCGGGCAAGCAGGCGCGCGCGCACGTCCTGGTACGACGCGACGGGAAAGCGGAAGGTGGAATCGGCGGATTGCGTCACGATGTCTCTGTCTGATTCTGTTGAAGTCGGTGAAGAAGGCGAAACGGATGAATCTCGGGCCCGCCGGTGCACGCTCGCAACGGGCCGCGCCGGCGGGCGCTGCATCAGGCGTTCGAATAGCCCGACACGAACGGCTTCACGGTGCCGTCGTCCAGGTACACCGCGCGCTCGACCTTGCCGATGTTCGCGCCGTACACGTGGATGCTGATCGAAACCTGGTCGTCGAACGCGTTGGTCACGCGATGGACGTCGCCGATGCGCGGCGACACGGCCTCGATCTCGCCCGGCTGCAGCCGCACGGCTTCGCCCGCCGGCACGGGTTTGCCCGCTTCGTCGAACCGGTACGGCTGCGAGAACTCGCCGCCGCGCAGCATCCCGATCAGCCCCCACACCGTATGGTTGTGGATCGGCGTCGTCTGGCCGGGCCCCCACACGAAGCTGACGACCGAGAACCGCTCGTCCGGGTCGAGATACAGCAGGTACTGCCGATAACGCGCGGGATCGGGCTGCGCGAATGCGTCGGGCAGCCAGTCGTCGTGTTCGACGAGCGCGGCCAGCAGCGCACCGCCCTCGTCGAGGATGCGCGCCTCGTTCGCGCCGGACGCGAGCAGCGCGCCCAGACCGTCGACGAACGGACGCAGCCGCGTCCGATGCAACGAAAGCGTACTCATCGGCTGCCTCCTCGAATATGATGCCGAATATGATGGATCGTCATGATGCACCCGAAAGACCATGCAGAACAAACATGAAAATTAGCGATATCGACGCTTTTGCAGCGGTCGTCCGCTGCCAGACCCTGAGCCAGGCCGCTACCGAGCTCGGGATGACGCAGCCCGCGATCACGCGGCGCGTCCAGAATCTCGAGGAAGCGCTCGGCGTGATCCTGCTCGATCGCAACACGAAGCCGCCGCGCCCGACCGACATCGGCCGGCAGGTATTCGAGCAGTGTCGCGCGATCCTGCGCGAAGTCGATGCGCTGCGCGAACTGACGGCCGGCCAGCAGCCGCCCGCCGGCGAATTCCGGATCGGGCTCACGCAGGGGCTCGGCGAACTGATGCTGCCCGCGCTCATCGCCGAACTCGCCGCGCAGTGGCCCGCGCTCGCGACGCAGGTCACGACCGCGTGGGGCGGCATGCTCGTCGAGCGCGTCGCACGCCGCGAGCTCGATGCGGCGCTCGTATTCCTTGCGCGCGAGATGGTGCTGCCGCCGTACGTCGAAGGCGAACGGCTGCTGGCCACGCGGCTCGTCGCGGTCGGCCGCAAGGGCGACTGGCCGCGCCGCAGCTACCGGCTCGCCGATTGCCACGCGCGCGGCTGGGTGCTCAATCCCGACGGTTGCGGCTTTCGCGCGGGCCTGCGGCGCGCGCTCGACGCGCAGGGCCTGCCGATGCCGGTCACGCTCGACGCCTACGGCCGCGACCTGCAACTGCAGAGCGTCGCGAACGGCTTCGGCATCGGGCTGATGCCGCAGCCGCTCGTCGAAGGCAGCCCGCTGCGCGACGCGCTCGAGATCGTGCCGCTCGCCGATTTCAAGCCGCAGATCGATCTGTGGCTGCTGCGCCGGCACGATGCCGCGCGCTTCGACGCACCGCTCGCGGCCGTCGCCGCGCATGCGCGCGCGGCGTTCGCGTTGCCCGAGCAGACGCACGGCAAGGCTGCGTGACCAGACGGGGCGGCGTCTGCTTCGCGCCGCCCTGTTCGTTTCCCCCGCAGCGCTGCACCGCTCACGCATCGTTTCGGCTGCGTTCGACCTCGTTGCGCGACGCCCCGCGCGCGTCCGCTTTCGTGTCACCCCGACTCGCCGCCTCGAGCACCTCACGCCCCGCCGTCACCGCGATCGCGTCGTCCTGCGGCGTATGCACGCGACTGCACAGCACGTCGCGATAGTGGCGTTCGAGCGGATTGCCGCGGCTCAGCCCGTGATTGCCCGACAGCTTCAGCGCCTGCTCGACCGCGCGGATCGCGTGCTCGGTCACGGTCCGCTTGACGAGGCCGCTCGTCGTGACCGACGGCGCGTTGCCGGCGTCGGCGCGTGAGATGTGATCGTCGAGCAGCACGCGGTTCGTGTACAGCCAGCCCTCGATTTCGCCGACCGCTTCCTGCACGCGCGGCAGCGTCGCGAGCGGCGCACCGAGCCCGCTCGGTGCACGCGTCGTCGCGAATCCGAGCAGCCAGTCGCGCGACGCGCGCGCCACCGCGTCGTACAGACTGCCGAGCAGCGCGACCATCCACGCGTGCTGGTCGGCGTGCGCGTCGGCATCCGCATGAGTCCCGGCCGATACGGCCCACGCGTGCGGCGCGCGCACGTCGACCGCGTGGTCGGCCGGCAGCCGCACATCGTCGAATACCACCTCGTGACTGCCCGATGCGCGCAGGCCGAGGTGATTCCAGCTTTCGATCACGCGGATGCGGTCGCCGTCGGCATCACGGTCGCGCGGCACGAGAAACACGCCGACCCGCGGCTCCGGTTCGTCGGTGCGCGCCCACACGGCCAGCCAGCGCAGCGCGGGAATCCCGGTGCTGTACAGCTTGTGGCCGGACAACCGCCAGCCGTCGCCGTCGCGGCGCGCGACCGTCTCCGGCAGGCCGCCGCGCGACGGCGAACCGAGCGCCGGCTCGACGCGCAGCGCGTTGATCAGCGCGCCTTGCGCGACCGCACTGTCGAACACCGCGCGCCGCACCTGGGCAGGCCAGCGGCTGTCGGCACGGCCGAGCGCGCGATGCTGCAGATACGTCATCGTCAGCACCAGCGCGGTCGCCGGATCGGCGCGCGCGATGGCGGCCACGATCCGGCTCGCCTGCGCGAGCGTCGCGCCCGCGCCGCCGTGTTCGCGCGGCACGACCTGCGCGATCAGCCCCGCGCGATGCAGCCGTGCGAAGTTCTCGTGCGGAAAGCGGCCGTCGACGTCGTTGCGCGTGGCGTCGGCGGCGAGTTCGGGGGCGAGGCGGTCGAGCAGCGCGGCGACGCGCGCGTCATCTGCATCGTCGGCGTCGTCGGCCGGCAGAAGGCGCAGCGAAGGCGGCTGCGGCGTCGGTGAGGAAGCGGCAAGGCTGGCGGACATCGAGACAGATTCCCTGGGTAATACGCAAAGGCGACGCAGAGGCGACACAAAGGCGGCCACCGCGACAAAAGCCGCAATAGCGGTGATCGATCGTCACGCGGCTCGGTTCCGCGTGAAGTCGGCGACGTTGAACGGTGTTGAACGCGCACCCGCCCGATCGTTCGTGAGCCCACAGCGTATGCGCAACGCTCAGCCACCCAAACCATGCAAATCTGATATTCAAATCGGGATTGATTATTTCCATTCCGCATGATCGCGGCGTTAACCTGCGCTCCATTCCTGCCCGGCCGTGCGCCGGGCCATCCCTGCACCGGAGACCCAGATGAGCGTCGAATTCATCGGCATGATCCAGAGCCAGAAGCAGTCGGAAATCCACCCGCCGTCCGGCCCCGTGGTCGATCCCGACTATGTGCGCGACTTTGCGCGCGCCCATGAAACGGCCGGCTTCGACCGGATCCTCGTGCCGCATCACTCGACCGGCCCGTCGGCGACGCTGACGATCGCGTTCGCGGCAGCCGCGACCGAGCGCATCCACTTCATGCTCGCGCATCGCCCGGGCTTCACCGCGCCGACGCTTGCCGCGCGGCAGATCGCGACGCTCGACCAGTTCAGCCGCGGCCGGCTCGCCGTGCACTTCATCTCCGGCGGCTCGGACAGCGAGCAGCAGCGCGACGGCGATTTCCTCGACCACGACGCGCGTTATGCGCGTACCGACGAATACCTCGGCATCCTGCGGCGGATCTGGACCGAGGCACAGCCGTTCGATCACGACGGCGCGCACTATCGGTTCAAGCAGGGTTTTTCGGAAGTGAAGCCGTTCCAGCAGCCGCACGTACCGATCTACTTCGGCGGCGCATCGGAAGCCGCGCTCGCGGTGGCCGGCAAGCACGCGGACGTCTACGCGCTGTGGGGCGAATCGCTCGACCAGGTGCGCGACCTGACAGCGCGCGTGCGCGCCGAAGCCGCTCGGCACGGCCGGCAGGTACGTTTCTCCGTATCGTTCCGCCCGATCCTCGCCGCGACCGAGGACGAAGCGTGGGCGCGCGCGCATCGCATCCTCGACGAAACGCGGCGGCTACGCGAAGCGGCCGGCCTCGGCGCCGGCGGCCCGCAGCAGAGCGAAGGCGCGCGCCGCCTGCTCGCCGCGGCCGAACGCGGCTCGCGCGTCGACAAGCGGCTGTGGACCGAGATCGCGAAGCTCACCGGCGCGCGCTCGAATTCGACGGCGCTCGTCGGCACGCCCGAACAGGTCGCCGATGCACTGCTCGACTACTACGACCTCGGCGTGACGACGTTCCTGATCCGCGGCTTCGATCCGCTCGAAGACGCGATCGACTACGGCCGCGAACTGATTCCGCGCGTGCGCAGCGCTGTCGCGGAACGCGACGCGGCGCGCCGCGCCGCATGACGCCAACGGAGCCGCACGCCATGTCAGCCGTCCTCGCCACGCCCGTCCGTACCGCCTCGGGACTCGTGCTCGCCGAAGCGCCGCGCCAGCATTTCTGGTTCGACCCGCCCGCACCGCGCATCGACGTCGCCGCCGAACGCCGCCACCGGCAGGAACGGCTCGCGGCCGCATTCCGCCTGTTTGCGCGCTACGGTTTCGCGTCGGGGCTCGCCGGCCACATCACCGCGCGCGATCCGGAGTTGCCCGACCATTTCTGGGTGAATCCGCTCGGCGTGCATTTCTCGCAGATCAAGGTGTCCGACCTGCTGCTCGTCAACGCGCAGGGCGAAACCGCGATCGGCACGCGGCCGCTGAACAAGGCCGCGTTCGCGATCCATGCGGCGATCCACGAAGCCCATCCGCACGTCGTCGCCGCCGCGCACACGCATTCGACCTACGGCAAGGCGTGGTCGACGCTCGGCCGCCCGCTCGATCCGCTGACGCAGGACGCGTGCGTGTTCTACGAGGATCACGCGCTGTTCGACGACTTCACGGGGATGGTCGTCGACACGAGCGAAGGCGCGCGGATCGCGCACGCGCTTTCAAAACCGGACGGCAGCACGCACAAGGGCGTGATCCTGAAGAACCACGGAATACTGACGGCCGGCCCAACGGTCGAGGCCGCCGCGTGGTGGTACATCGCGCTCGACAACGCCGCGCACACGCAGTTGCTGGCCGAAGCGGCCGGCACGCCGCAGCCGATCGATCACGCGACCGCGCGCCACACGCATAGCCAGATCGGCGGCCCCGAAGGCGCACTGCATGCGTTCGACAGCCTGTTCGCGCGCGTCGTCGCCGACGAACCCGACCTGCTCGACTGAGCGCCTTTCCGCAAGACCGGAGACCAGACCACCATGACCCGATCCACCGCACCCGCGCCGGCCATCGCGCACGACGACAAACGCCGCCGGCTGCTGCGCGCGGCCGGCGCCGCCGCGCTCGCCGCGCCGGCGATCACGCTCGGCCGCAAGGCCTGGTCCGCGCCGCCGCTGAAGAAGCTCACGTTCGCGTGGAACCAGAACGCGTTCTGCCTGACGCCGATCGTCGTCGCGCAGGAGCGCGGTTTCTTCGAGAAGAACGGCCTGAAGGTCGACCTGATCAACTACAGCGGGTCGACCGACCAGTTGCTCGAATCGATCGCGACCGGCAAGGCCGACGCGGCGGTCGGGATGATCCATCGCTGGCTTAAACCGCTCGAAGCCGGCTTCGACGTGAAGATCATCGGCAGCTCGCACGGCGGCTGCGTGCGGCTGGTCGGCGCGAAGGCGGCCGGCGTCACGACGCTGCAGGCGCTGAAGGGCAAGACGGTCGGCGTCAGCGATCTCGCCGCGCCCGGCAAGCATTTCTTCTCGATCCTGCTCGCGAAGAACGGCATCGATCCCGAACGCGACATCACGTGGCGGCAGTATCCGGCCGACCTGCTCGGCGTCGCGGTCGACAAGGGCGAGATCCACGCGATCGCCGACGGCGACCCGAATCTCTTCCTGCTCGAGAAGCGCAGCAACGGCGCGTATACGGAACTCGCGACCAACCTGTCCGGCGAATACGCGCGCAAGGTGTGCTGCGTGATCGGCGCGCGCGGCGATCTCGTGCGCAACGACCGGCCGGCCGCGGCCGCGCTCGCGCGTTCGATCGTGCAGGCGACCGAATACACGCACGACAACCCGAACGAAGCGGCGAAGGTGTTCGCGAAGTATTCGCCGAAGATCAGCCCCGACGACCTGCGCAAGCTGTACGCGACGCTCACCTACACGCATCACCCGACCAACGTCGACCTGCAGCAGGAAATCGCGTTCTATGCGGACGATTTCCGCCGCATCAGCGTGCTGAAGAAAAGCACGGACCCGCAGCGCTTCGCGCAGCAGGTCTATGCGAACGTGCTGGGGTGACGCGATGTCGACGATCGAACCCGCTTCCGCCGCGCGCGCTGCATCGGTACCGGCCGGCGGCGCCGCTGCCTCCACTGCGTCCGCCCGCATCGCCTGCCCGGCCTGCGAAGCCACGCTGGCGGCCGCCGCCCGCCGCGCACGCACCTGGCCGACCGGCATCGTCGCCGCGTTCGCGTGGGCCGCGCTCGGCGCGCTCACGCAACTGTGGCCGAACCGCGTCGTCGGCTTCACCGACTGGGCATACACGGACACGTTCGGCACGGCGGCATGGACGATCGCCGCGTTGCTGCTCGTCGTCGCGACGCTCGGCCATTTCGTTCCCGCGACGCGCACGCGGCTCGCGCGCGTGCGTCCGGCCGGACCATGGCTCGTCGCGCTGCCGCTCGTGCTCGCCGCATGGGAAATCGTCACCGCGAAAACCGGCTGGCTGCCGACACCGTTCTTCGCGCCGCCGCAGGCGCTGATCGAGGTGTATGTCGACGACTGGCCGCGCCTGCTCGGCAGCGCCGGCAACACGCTGAAGCTGCTCGCGCTCGGGTTTGCGTACGGCGTCGCGGTCGGCTTTGCCGTCGGCGTATCGATCGGCTGGTCGCGCCGGATCGGCTACTGGGTGCATCCGGTGCTGCGCGTGCTCGGCCCCGTGCCGGCCACCGCGCTGCTGCCGCTCACGTTCTACTTCTTCCCGTCGAGCTATTCGGCCGCCGCGTTCCTGATCGCGCTGTCGACCGGCTTCCCGGTCGCCGTGCTGACGTGGTCGGGCGTCGCGAGCGTCAACAAGCAGTATTACGACGTCGCGCGCACGCTCGGCGCGAACGCGCGCTTCCTGGTGCTGCGCGTCGCGATTCCGGCCGCGCTGCCGCACGTGTTCGTCGGCATCTTCATGGGGCTGAGCGCGTCGTTCACGGTGCTGGTCGTCGCCGAGATGATGGGCGTCAAGTCGGGGCTCGGCTGGTACCTGAGCTGGGCACAGGGCTGGGCATCGTACGTGAACATGTATGCGGCGCTGATCGTGATGGCGCTGCTGTTTTCCGGGCTGATCGCGCTGCTGTTCGCGGTGCGCGACCGCATGCTCGCGTGGCAGAAAGGAACCGTCAAATGGTAAGCGCCGCCGTACTCGAACCGTCCGTTTCCGCTTCTCCCGCCGCTTCGTCGACCATCACGGCGCCGCGCGGCGCGCGCATCGACATCCGCCGCGTGAGCCATGCGTTCGACGGCCCCGGCGGCCCGCTGCCGGTGCTCGACGACGTCACGCTGTCGGTCGCGGCCGGCGAATTCGTCGCGCTGCTCGGCCCGAGCGGCTGCGGGAAATCGACGCTGCTGCGCCTCGTCGCGGGCCTCGACGCCGCACGGCAAGGCACGATCGCGCAGGACGGCGTACCGATCGAGCGCCCCGATCCGTCACGCATCGTCGTGTTCCAGGACCCGACGCTGTACCCGTGGCGACGCGTGCGTGCGAACGTCGCGCTCGGCCTCGAAGCGCGCGGCGTGGCGCGTGTCGCGCAGCATCGCGTCGACGATGCGCTCGCACGCGTCGAGCTGCAGGAATTCTCGAACGTATTTCCGCATCAACTGTCCGGCGGGATGGCGCAACGCGTCGCGCTCGCCCGTGCGCTCGTCAACGATCCGCGCCTGCTGATTCTCGACGAGCCGCTCGGCAAGCTCGATTCGCTGACGCGGCTCACGATGCAGGCCGAGCTGACCGCGCTGTGGCAACGTGACGGGTTCTCCGCGCTGCTCGTCACGCACGATGTCGAGGAAGCGCTGTTTCTCGCGCAGCGCGTGATCGTGTTCGGGCCGCGTCCGGCACGGATCGTCGCCGAATTACACGTCGACCTGCCCTACCCGCGCCATCGCGGCGACCCGCGCCTCGCCGAACTGCGCCACGATGCGCTGCGGCATCTCGGGCTGGATGCGAGCTGGTAGATGCAGGGTGCCGTTCGACGCTTGGCCGCCGCGCGGCGGGAACGCGGCGGATGAACACGCCGCCGTTCTCCGACTGGGCGCTCGCATTCCTGCAACTGCTGTATCGCGCGCAAGTCGCGTTGGCGCGCGTGCTGCACGCACTCGGCCTGACCGGCGACGCCGACGGTCAGGCCGCATGGCCGTGGACACACCGGATCGCGCTCGAGACGCTGCGCATCGACGCGGGACTCACGCGACAACTCGCGTTCGCCTGTACGGCGACGGCGCTGGCCGTCGTGCTCGCCTGCGTCGCGCTCGCTTCGCGCAAACGGCGCTTCGCATCCGCGATCGCCGCGCTCGCCGTTGCATGGTTCGCACCGTGGCCGCCGTCGTCGCTGTGGCTCGCGCCCGCCGTGCCGACGAGTTTCCAGCGCGATCCCGCGCCGTTTTCGGTGACGAACGTGATGCGCGGCGCGCATCTGTATGCGCAACACTGCGCGGCCTGCCACGGCGCGGACGGCCGTGGCGAAGGCCCGCTCGCGGCCACGCTCGCGCACTGGCCGCCGACCTTTGCCGGCTCGCTGCTCGCCCGTCGCCTCGACGGCGAACTGTTCTGGCGCGTGCGCCACGGCACGCACGACGAACACGGCGCACCGACGATGCCCGGCTTCGCCGCGACGCTCGGCCCGCAGGACACGTGGGCCGTGCTCGACTACCTGAAAGCGCTCTCTGCAGGCAGCGGCGCGCAGGCCGAAGGCGCGTGGCCCGTGCCCGTCCCGCTGCCGGCGCTCGACGTGCGTTGCGGCAGCGCCGCGCCCCAATCGCTCGATCGCTGGCGCGACGGCCAGCGCGTGCGGATCGTCGCGCTCGCGCCGGGCGTCGTGCCGCCGCCGGAAGACGCGCGCTGGCAAACCTTGCTCGTCACCGCACTCGGCGCGGCCGTGCCGCCGGCATCTGGCACACGTGCGAACTGCGTTGCGGCGACGCCCGATGCATGGCTCGCGTTCGCGACGATTGCCGGCGTCGCACCCGACGCGCTCGGCGGCACGCAACTGCTTGCCGACCGGCGCGGCTGGCTGCGGGCACGCGCGCTGCCGGGCAGCGCCGGCTGGTCGGATGCCGACCTGCTGTGTCGTTCCGATGCCGCTGCGCGGCCGGCCGCGGCCGCCGCGAACGGCGACCCGCTGACCGCGCTGCTGCTGCGCGTCGACGCGGAACCCGTACGCGACGTGCAGGCCGGGCTCCCGCACTGATTTCCCGAACCTCTCTTTCGATCGACCGAACTTCACGATGAATCCGACCCGACGCCATTTCCTCGCCCAGACGAGCGCCCTCGCCACGATCGCCGCGGCCCCAGCCGCGCTGCGCGCGCAATCGGGCGCACGGCCGCTGCTGCGCGCCGGCGACCAGAAAGGCGGGCTGCGCGCGCTGCTCGAAGCGGCCGGCGAACTGAACGGCCTCGCGTACGACATCGCATGGACCGAGTTCCCGGCCGCCGCGCCGCTCGCCGAAGCACTGAACGCGGCCGCCGTCGATTGCGGGCCGATCGGCGATGCGCCGGTGATCTTCGCGCTCGCGTCGGGCGCACGCATCAAGGTGATCGGCGCGAACCGCTCCGATCCATACGGCACGGCCGTGCTCGTGCGGCCCGACGTGGCGCTGAAAGGCGCGGCCGACCTGAAGGGCAAGCGCATCGGCACCACACGCGGCTCGATCGGCCATTTCGTCACGTTGAAGGCGCTCGACGCGGCCGGCCTGCCGCCCGATGCCGTGTCGTTCCGCTTCCTGCCGCCGGCCGACACGATGCTTGCGCTCGCAACCGGATCGATCGACGCATGGGCGACGTGGGAACCTTACACGGCGCTCGCCGAAACGAGCGGCCGAGCGCGCGTGCTCGTCAACGGCCGCGGGCTGTGGTCGGGCCTCAGCTATCTTGCGGCGACCGACGCCGCGATCGCGTCGAAGCGCGACGTGCTGCACGATTTCCTGCGGCGTGTCGTGCGCGCCCAGGCATGGTCGTACCGGCATGTCGACGCGTATTCCGCGGCGCTCGCACGCATCATCGGCATTCCACCGGCAGCCGCGAAGCTGCAGTTCGAGCGCCGCAACACGCGCTGGCTGCCGATCGATGCGACGGTGATCGCCGAACAGCAGCGCACGGCCGACTTCTATCTGAAGGCCGGGCTGCTGCGCCAGCCGCTCGACGTGCGCACGACCTTCGACGCGGGTTTCCCGCTCGCATGACCGGCCGCCCGGCGGTACGCAACCGCCCGAACGGCGTCGGCACGATCTGGCACAATCGCGCTTTGATCCTCCACGTCATTCGAAGCCAGCGCCATGCCAGCCATCAGCGAACTTTTCGTCTACCCGATCAAATCCTGCGCCGGCATCGCGCTGCCGCGTGCGCAACTGCTCGAAACGGGCCTCGCATACGATCGCCACTGGCTGATCACCGATCCCGACGGGCAGATGATCACGCAGCGCACGCACCCGCGCCTCGCGCTGATCCGCACCGCACTCGACAGCGATGCACTCGTGCTGAACGCACCGGGCATGCGCGAGATCCGCACGCCGCTCGACGGCGACGTGACGCCCGCCACGCCGAAAATGGCCGCGACCGTCTGGCGCGACACGGTCGATGCGATCGACACGGGCGCCGAAACGGCCGCATGGCTCACCGAATTCCTCGGCACGCCCACGAAGCTCGCGCGCTTCGGGCCTGACGCACGCCGCGGCTGCAACCGCAAATGGACCGGCGAGATCGATACGCACACGCAGTTCGCGGACGGTTATCCGCTGCTCGTGATCGGCCAGTCGTCGCTCGACGACCTGAACGCGCGGCTCGCCGCGAAAGGCGCGCCGGCGATCCCGATGAACCGCTTCCGCCCGAACATCGTCGTGTCGGATCTCGATGCATACGAAGAGGATTTCGTCGAACACCTCGACACCGACGGCGCGACGCCGGTGCGGCTGCGCCTCGTGAAGCCGTGCACGCGCTGCCCGATGCCGACGATCGACCAGGTCACCGGCGCGCCCGATCCCGCATGGCCGCACGAACCGACCGACACGATGCAGACCTATCGCGCGAACCCGAACTTCAACGGCGAGTTGACGTTCGGCATCAATGCGATCGTCGTGCGCGGCGCGGGCAGTTTCCTGGAAATCGGGCAGGCACTCGACGCGGAAATCGGCTTCGGCGACTGATAGACCTGCCATGCAGACTACCGGGCCTGCGTGCACACGCGCCGGCAGATCGAGCCTACCGCTCGCCATCGACAAAGTGCCTGACCAAGGGCGAAAGCGTGCACGTCGTCTACGACGGCTCGGGGCCAAAGACCTTTTGGGGATCGCTCGACGTGCCGCGCCCGTCGGGAACCCTCTGCCGGTACGTTCCGGTGCGTGGCGGGCCGGGGCGCGATCGTCGTCGACGGGCCCGCGGCATCGGTGTGCTGCCCCCTGTGCCGCAGTATGGCGGGGCCAGCCATCGATTTAAAATGTGACGCACGCGGTAATTTTCCGCAATGCGTCACCGGGACGAAATGATTCAACCCTGAAATTCAGTTGATGCTTTATTCATAAATAATATCGATCATTTATTTTTGAATCTCCAATTCGGTGAGTACTGCATCGCTCACCGTGATCGTTTCATCCGGAATTTTCGGATCGAGATAGATCGTATAGTTCGCCGTTCCGGTTTTCGAATTCCGCGGTGTAACCGAGCTCAAATCCAGCAACGGGAATGGCGCCGGCGGAATGCCATGCCAGTTGGCGACGGAAACCAATCCAATGTAACCGTGCAAGTGCATCCAGAAGGTCCGCACCAGATTGCTGTGCCCCCCGCCTTCCTTTGACGGAAAATTCCAGTAATTCCCGCGAATCGCGATTTTTGTCGGTGCTGGCCGTTGGCTCCAGACCACCAAACCCGGACCTTGCACGGAGCCGCTGCCCTCCGGCAGTGAGGCTTGCACGCCTTCTGTATTGAAAGCAGCGGCGAAGGTGATGAGCGGTGCCTTTCCGTTCCCGGACGTGACCTGCCCTCCGCTTACCTTGAATTTCACGACAACAATTTCCGGCAGGACATCTTCATCGAGTGCTGTAGCCATGATGTGGCTCCCTTTCAATAATCTGAAATTTCGATTCACCCCTAAATCATCAAGACGAGGCCGCGCATTAGACGGCCAATTTATCGTAGGTATAAAGATTCCGCTTTTGTAGCTGTCAAAAATAGCAGCGTGTTACGACGACATTAAAATAATCGGAATTGTCGATTTAATTATTCCTATTTCTGCAGCTCTGCATCGAGCGCCACCGGCAGCCACACCGTCACGACCAACCCGCCCCCGGGCGCATCGCCCAGCGCCACCCTGCCCTGATGCACACGCGCGATCTCGCGCACGATCGACAGCCCGAGCCCCGTCCCTTCGACCGTCTGCGTCTTGCTGCCGCGATGGAAGCGCTCGAATACCGCGTCGCGCTCGTCCGCCGGAATACCCGGCCCGTTGTCGATGACGTCGAGCCGCGCGTGCTCGTCATCGCGCGATACGCGCACCGTAATCACCGCGCGGTCGCCCGCGTAACGGATCGCGTTGTCGATCAGGTTGCCGATCATCTCGCCAAGCAGGTCGAACTGCCCGTGCACGTCGATATCGGCCTCGTGCTCGAAGCCGAGATCGATGTCACGCGAGCGTGCGACGGGCGACCAGTCGAGCGTCACGCTGCGGGCGAGCCGGTGCAGCGCGACCGGCTTGTGCGCGACCGCATGGCCGCTGTCCGAATCGAGCCGCGACAGCGACAGCAGTTGCTGCACGATCTTCGCGGCCTGCCGCACCGCGCCGTTCGCGCGCCGCAGGTGCCCGGTCACACGCGGCTGCTCGTCGGGCCGCAGCGCGAGCTCGACGCCAGCCTGCACGGCCGCGAGCGGTGTCTTCAGTTGATGGGCCGCGTCCGCGAAGAAGCGGCGCCGCGCGACTTGCATCCGCTGCGTGCGGCCGATGTACTGGTTGATCGACTCGACGAGCGGCGCAAGCTCGCTCGGCATCGCGCCGGTGTCGAGCGGCGTCGGGTCGTCCTCGCTGCGCGCGGCGACCGTCGCCGACAGCCGGTTCAGCGGCCGCAGCCCGCGCCCGACGCCGAGCCACACGATCCCGAGCGCGAGCACGACGAGCAGCCCTTCCTGCAGCAGCGAGCCCACCAGGATCTCGCGGGCGAGCGCCTGGCGCGCCTCGATCGTTTCGCCGACCATCACCCACACGATGCGCGACTGCGCGGTCGGCACGTCGTGCACCGGTATGCGCAGCGCCGCCATCCGCAACTGCTCGCCGCGATAGACGACGTCGTAGTAGCGCGTGACGAACAGCGCGCCGTCGCCCGCGTCGCGCCCCTGCGGCAGCGGCAGGTCCGGGTAGCCGGTGATCGTGCGGCCGTTGTCCTCGCGGATCAGGTAGTAGATCTTGCCGCCGTCGCTCGATTCGAGCATTTCGAGCGCGAGATACGGCAGGTCGACCTCGATCTCGCCGTCGTTGAGCCGCACGCCTTCGCGGATCGACTTCAGCGACGACGACAGCGTGCGGTCGAACGCGACGTGCGCGGCGCTCATCGCGCGCTGGTACGTGAGCCACGAGTCGAGCGCGAGCAGGCCGAGCAGCGGCAGCAGCAGCCACAGCGCAACCTGCGTGCGCAGGTTCGGGCGGGTCACCATGGCTCCCGCCGGGCCGCCCCAAGGAAGCCGTGCACCCCCTTGGAGGGCGGCGAACAAACGTGAGCGTGGGGGCAGTCGCTCATACGGCCTTCGCTTCGAGCAGGTAACCCAATCCGCGCAGCGTGACGATCGCGACGCCCGTGTTCTCGAGCTTCTTCCGCAGCCGGTACACGTAGATCTCGATCGCGTCGGCGTTGACCGACTCGTCGAGCCCGAAGATCTTCTCCGACAGCGTTTCCTTGTTGATCGCGCGGCCGTTGCGCAGGATCAGCACCTCGAGCACCGAGCGCTCGCGCGGCGTGAGCGACAGCGGTTCGCCCGCGAGGTGGAAGCTGCGGTCGATACTGTCATACGAAAGCGGCCCGCATTCGACGCGCGAGTGCTCGTGGCCGAGGCTGCGCCGGATCAGCGCGCGGGCGCGCGCCTCCAGTTCGGTCAGCTCGAACGGCTTCGCGAGATAGTCGTCGGCGCCGAGATCGAGCCCCTTCACGCGGTCCTCGACCGATCCGTGCGCGGTGAGAATCAGCACCGGCACCGGATTGCGCCGCGCACGCAACCGCCGCAGCACCTCCAGCCCGTCGAGCTTCGGCAGCCCCAGATCGAGGATCACCAGCGCGTAATCCTGCGTGCGCAGCACGTGGTCCGCAGCCTCCCCATCCGCCATGTGATCGACCGCGAAGCGCGCGGCGCTCAGCGCGTCGTTCAGCGACTGGGCCAGGTTCGGATTGTCTTCGACGAGCAGCACACGCATGGGGATTCCGGTAAGGTCAGCGACAGGCCGCTACATTACATGATCCTTTCCATGTCGACGCCTCGCGGAAACACCTGTTGCGCCGCCCCTGCGAACCCGCAGCGCCTGGGATGGACCACGCATCGTACGTCGCGCAGGCCCACGCGGCCGGCATCGCGTTGCAGACGATCCGCGGTTTCTGCCGAAGCGCCGAGTGCGAAGCGGGCGTCGTCGTCGGGTATTCGGCACTGACGGCCGCGCACGCGCGGCATGGCGGCCGGATCCTCGCAAAGCTGCTGGCGCAACCCGCATAGCCGCCTTTGCCATCGTTGCCGCGTCCGGCGGCACCCCGCTGCCTTCCCTTTTCAAACCACCCCGCGCGCCGCGAAAACCGCGGCCTCCGTCGTTTCGACCTCGGGAAATCCATGACACAAACGACGCGATTGTGAACCGGAATGAAAGCAGGCTGAAAGTGCCCCGCAATTAACATCCGCGTCACTCGAACAACATCTATGGGTAACTGGAGGAAGACATGCCGTTTGCACCGAAGCACCTCGCCGCCGCGCTGGCGATCGTCCTGGGCACTGCCGCCGGCAGCGCCGTCGCGCAGGTTCCGGCCGGGTATCAGGGTAACTACCAGGGCGTGATCGACGCCGCGAAGAAGGAAGGCAAGCTGATCGTCTACTCGACGACCGACACGGGCCTCGTGCGTCCGCTGATCAAGGACTTCGAAAGCCTGTACGGCGTGAAGGTCGAGTACAACGACATGAACAGCACCGAGCTGTACAACCGCTACATCAGCGAGAACGCGGCGAGCAGTACCAGCGCCGACGTGCTCTGGAGTTCGGCGATGGACCTGCAGGTCAAGCTCGTCAACGACGGCCTGATGGCGTCCTACGATTCGCCCGAAAGCGCGAACGTGCCGCAGTGGGCGCAATACCAGAAACAGGCTTACGGCACGACGTTCGAGCCGCTCGCGATCGTCTACAACAAGCGCCTGATTCCCGAAAACGAAGTGCCGAAAACGCGCGCCGACCTGATCAAGCTGCTCACGTCGCAACCCGACAAGTTCAAGGGCAAGGTCACGACCTACGACGTCGAGAAATCGGGCGTCGGCTTCAACGCGCTGACGCAGGACGCGCACCTGAACGAGAAGGTCACGTGGGAGCTCGTGAAGGCGATCGGCGCGACCGGCCCGAAGCTGCAGTCGAGCACGGGCGCGATGATGGAGCGGATCTCGTCGGGCGAAAACCTGGTCGGCTACAACATCATCGGTTCGTACGCGTACGCGAAAGCGAAGAAGGACAAGTCGATCGGCTACGTGTTTCCGAAGGACTACACGCAGATCGTAAGCCGCCTCGCGACGATCTCGAAGAAGTCCAAGAACCCGAACGCCGCGAAGCTGTGGGTCGACTACCTGCTGTCGAAGCGCGGCCAGACGTTGATCGCGGACCAGGCGAACCTGTATGCGATCCGCACGGACGTCACGGGCGAAACGTCGGCCGCGAGCCTGACGAAGGAGCTCGGCGATTCGCTGAAGCCGATCCAGATCGGCACCGGCCTGCTCGTCTATCTCGACCAGTCGAAGCGCCTTGCCTTCCTGAAGCAATGGCAGCAGGCGATCAAGCGCTGATCCGCTGACTGCCGGCCGCCCGCCGCGCATCGCGCGGGCGGCCCCTTCCCCTTACCGACTTCCTAGAGGCGGCCATCCGAATGGCCGCAGGGGCGAACTCATGCTTTCAACCAGCACACGCTCAACGGCGCCGGCCGTTGCGCCCACCACCGGCCAGCGCGGCGCGATTCCCCCGCTGCCGGTCAACCGCCTGCAGCCGCTCGCCGGCATGCTGCGCTGGATCGTCGTCGCGGTACTGACCGTCGCCGTCGCGCTGCCGCTCGGCTTCATCCTGTTCCAGAGCCTGTTGTCCGCGCCGTTCTTCGACGCGAACAAGACGCTCGGCATCGAAGGTTTCCGCTTCATCTTCAGCGATCCCGATTTCTGGTCGGCCGTGAAGAACTCGTTCATCATCGCCGGCGGGATGCTGTTCATCTCGATCCCGCTCGGCGGCATCCTCGCGTTCCTGATGGTGCGCACCGACCTGCCCGGCCGCCGCTGGCTCGAACCGCTGCTGCTCACGCCCGTGTTCGTGTCGCCGATGGTGCTCGCGTTCGGCTACGTGGTCGCGGCCGGCCCGGTCGGTTTCTACTCGGTGTGGTTCAAGGAATTGTTCGGGGTGCAAAGCGTGCCCTGGAACGTCTATTCGATATTCGCGATCACCGTGATCGTCGGCCTCACGCACGTGCCGCACGTGTATCTGTATTCGTCGGCCGCGCTGCGCAACCTCGGCTCGGACGTCGAGGAAGCCGCGCGCGTGACGGGCGCCCGTCCGTTCCGCGTCGCGCTCGACGTGAGCCTGCCGATGACGATGCCCGCGCTGCTGTTCGCCGGCGTGCTGGTGTTCTTCCTCGGCTTCGAGGTGTTCGGGCTGCCGCTCGTGCTCGGCGATCCGGAAGGCCACCTCGTGCTCGCGACCTACCTGTACAAGCTGACCAACAAGCTCGGCGTGCCGTCGTATCACCTGATGGCCGCGGTCGCGGTGTGCATCGTCGCGATCACGTTCCCGCTCGTGCTGCTGCAGCGCCGCCTGCTGAAAACGGCGAACCGCTTCGTCACGGTGAAGGGCAAGGCCGGCCGCGCGACAGTGCTGCCGCTCGGCGTGTGGCGCTGGGTCGCGCTCGCGATCGTCGCGCTGTGGCTGATGCTGACCGTGATCGTGCCGCTCTCGGGCATCGTGCTGCGCGCGTTCGTGACCAACTGGGGCGAAGGCGTCGCGCTCGCCGAAGTGCTGACGCTGTCGAACTTCATCGAGCTGTTCGAGCAGGACAACCTGGTGCGCGCGATCGTCAACACGCTCGGCATCGGCGTGATCGGCGGCGCGCTCGCGGTCGGCTTCTACTCGCTCGTCGCGTTCGCCGGCCATCGCCGCCCCGACTGGGCGACCAAGCTGCTCGACTATCTGGTGCTGCTGCCGCGCGCGGTGCCCGGCCTGCTCGCCGGTCTCGCGTTCCTGTGGATCTTCCTGTTCGTCCCCGGCCTGCGCGAGCTGAAGAACTCGATGTGGAGCATCTGGATCGCGTACACGGTCGTGTGGCTCGCATACGGGATGCGGCTCATCCAGAGCGCGCTGCTGCAGGTCGGCCCCGAGCTCGAGGAAGCCGGCCGCAGCGTCGGCGCGACGCGCAGCCGCGTGTCGCTCGACGTGACGCTGCCGCTCGTGCGCTTCGGCCTGCTCGCCGCGTGGCTGCTGATCTTCATGATCTTCGAGCGCGAATACTCGACGGCCGTCTACCTGCTGTCGCCCGGCACCGAAGTGATCGGCGCGCTGCTCGTGTCGCTGTGGGCGACCGGCGCCGTCGATCAGGTCGCCGCGCTTTCTGTCATCAACATCGCGATGGTCGGCGCCGGTCTCGGCGTGGCCCTGCGTTTCGGAGTGAAACTTCATGGATAAGCTCATCGTCGACGATCTGCATCTCAGCTACGGCGCCAATCCGATCCTCAAGGGTGTGTCGTTCGAACTGAAGGCCGGCGAAGTCGTGTGCCTGCTCGGCGCATCGGGCAGCGGCAAGACCACGCTGCTGCGTGCGGTGGCCGGCCTCGAACAGCCGTCCGACGGCCGCATCCAGCTCGACGACCGCGTGTTCTTCGACGGCGCGAAGCGCGTCGACCTGCCCGTCGAGCAGCGCTCGCTCGGCCTCGTGTTCCAGTCGTACGCGCTGTGGCCGCACCGCACCGTCGCCGAGAACGTCGGCTACGGGCTGAAGCTGCGCCGCGTCGCACCCGCCGAACAGAAGCGCCGCGTGCAGAGCGCGCTCGACCAGCTCGGCCTCGGCCATCTCGCGGAACGCTTTCCGCATCAGTTGTCGGGCGGCCAGCAGCAGCGCGTCGCGATCGCGCGCGCGCTCGTCTACAACCCGCCGGTGATCCTGCTCGACGAGCCGCTGTCGAACCTCGACGCGAAGCTGCGCGAGGAAGCGCGTGCGTGGCTGCGTGAGCTGATCGTGTCGCTCGGGCTGTCGGCACTGTGCGTGACGCACGACCAGACCGAGGCGATGGCGATGTCCGACCGCATCCTGCTGCTGCGCAACGGCCGCATCGAGCAGGAAGGCACGCCGGCCGAGCTGTACGGCGCGCCGCGCTCGCTGTACACGGCCGAGTTCATGGGCAGCAACAACCGGATCGACGCGCGTGTCGCCGCGATCGACGGCGAATGCGTGACGCTTGCCGGCGACGGCTGGGAAATCCGCGCGATGGCGCGCGACACGTTCGCGCCGGGCCAGGACGCGCAGGCCGTGATCCGCCTCGAGCGCGTGCAGGTCGCCGACGGTCCGGGCGCGAACCGGCTGCAGGCCGACCTCGTCACGTCGATGTATCTCGGCGACCGCTGGGAATACCTGTTCCATTGCGGCGACATGCGCCTGCGCGCGTTCGGCCACGTGCCGCGCGCGGCCGGCAAGCACTGGCTCGAATTCCCGACCAACGACTGCTGGGCGTTCGCGAAAGCGGGCTGACCCGATCGCGGCGGCCCGCGCGCCGCCGCGCCCGTTTCACCCAACCCACAAGAACCAAGGAGACACCGTCAATGAAGTCACGCGCAGAACGTTCGATTCGCACAGTAGTCCTCACGAGCTCGGCCGCCGCGGCCTGCATCGCCGCGCCCGCCGCGCACGCGCAGTCGTCCGTCACGATGTACGGGATCATGGATGCCGGCATCGAATACACGAACCACGCGGCGCCGCAGGGCGGCAACTCGTTCAAGCTGAAGTCCGGCAACAAGAACACGTCGCGCTGGGGCCTGCGCGGCGTCGAGGATCTCGGCGGCGGGCTGAAGGCGATCTTCCGCCTCGAAAGCGGGATCGATCTCGCGAACGGCGCCTTCGACGACGGCCCCGACTCGATCTTCGCGCGCCGCGCGACGGTCGGCCTGAAAGGCAAATGGGGCGAACTGTCGCTCGGCCGCAACTTCACCGTCACATACGACTACATGCTGCCGTTCGACCCGATGGGTTACGCGCAGAACTACTCGTGGGCGACCTCGTCGATGGCGACGGGCGGCCGCAAGGACGGCCTGTTCACGCGCTCGTCGAATGCGGTGCGCTACGACGGCGAATTCAGCGGCTTCAAGTTCGGCGCGCTGTACGGCTTCGGCAACGTGCCGGGCAGCGTGAAGACCAGCTCGAAATACGATTTCGCGCTCGGCTACGAGACCGGTCCGTTCGCGGCGGTGGTCACGTTCGACCGGCAGAACGGCGCGGCCGACAGCGTCACGCCGGCCGATACGGTCAACTACATCCAGGGCATCCACGCGGGCCTGAGCTACGACTTCGGCAACCTGAAGACGATGGCCGGTTATCGCAATTACAAACGCACGTTCCGCACGACGGCGGCGAACCAGTTGAGCGACATGGTCTGGGTCGGCGGGTCGTACCAGTTCACGCCGACGTTCTCGCTGATCGCGGCCGTCTATCACCAGAACATCAAGGGCGGCACCGACGCCGATCCGACGCTCGTGTCGCTGCGCGCGAACTACGCGCTGTCGAAGCGCACGGTGCTGTACGCGGCCGGCGCGTTCGCGATTGCGAAGCACGACCAGAAGGTCGGCGTGTCGCGCGATTTCGCGGGATACGGCACGACGCAGGTCGGCGTGACGGCGGGGATTCAGCAGCGGTTCTGAGCCCGACGCGGCCACCCTGCTTTCCCCCCACGCGCGGCGGCATCACGACGGATAGCCGGTCGTCGCCGCGCGGCTCGTTCATCGCGCTGCGTCCGGCCCGCTGCGGTTCGGTCGCCGCTCACGCGCCGTGCATCATGAACACCGGACGCACGAGACTGTTTGCATCGCCCCAGTGTTCGCCGACAGCCGACAGCGGCACGATACGCGTCTCGATCGTCAGCCGCGCCGGGCCGGCCGCGTCGAACACGCCGCGCACGGAGTCCAGCAAACGCGGCAGCGGCACGCTGCCGAGGCCGCTGCCCATCAGTTCGATTGCGGTTGCGCGCAGCACCGCGCCCGGCAGCAGCACGTCCGCGCCGCCCATCGAGCCGATCTGCACGAAACGCAGCCGGCGGCCATCGGGCGCCGCCTTCGCCGCGGCAACCAGCAGCGTCTGCGCGCTGGCACCCCACAGATAGTCGAGCACGACATCCACGCCCTCGCGGAAATGCGGTTCGAGCGCGCGCGCCAGATGCGTATCGTCCTGCTGCAGCGACACGACGGCGTCCGCGCCGGCGTTCAGCAAAGCGTCCAGCGCGGCCGCGTTGCGGCCTGTCGCGATCACCTTCGCGGCGCCGAGATGCTTCGCGATCCGCACCGCCAGCCGGCCCGACGCGCCCGTCGCGCCGTTGACGAGCACCGTCTCGCCTGCCACCAGCCGCGCGCGTTCGGTCAGCGCGGCCCACGACGACATCCCGGGAATCGCGATCGCCGCGGCCGTGACGTCGTCGAGCCCGTCCGGCAGCGGCACGCACTGCGTGTCCGGCACGATCGTGCGTTCAGCCATCGCGCCGAACGGCGTGGGGGCACCGAAGAAATAGACGCGCTGCCCGTCGTCGCGACGGCCCACGCCGTCGACGCCGACGACGAACGGATAACGTCCATCCGACGAGTAATGCGCGCCGGACGCGCGCCCCTGCGCGATCCGGCTCAGCGCGGACGCCGCCACGTCGATCAGACGGTGGCCCGGCATCGCGCGCGGCGGTTCGAATTCCATATGGACGGGACGCTCGCCGGCGCCCTTAACGACTGCGGCTTTCATGGTGGCTCCTTGATTCGGGGGATCTCGATCGACGGTTGCGGCGGACGTCAGCGTGCGTCGAGCCACGCGCGCAGCGCCGGATCGCGCACTTCCATCACGTCGAACAGGCCGAGCGCGCGCAGCGCGGGCAACGCATCGATCGCGTCGGCTTCCGCGCGTGCCCGGTCGGCGGGCGTGGCGCCGGGATCGGTCAGCACGCGCGCGTTGACCAGGAACGCGCCGACGGTGCCCTTGCGGATCGTCGTTCCGCCGGCATCAATCCGGTCGGCATGGTCGGGAAGCATCTGTTCGGCTCGCATCGCGTCGTACTCCGGTTGTCATCGAAGAACGCAGTGTAGGCGTGCGAAGCCGGCCGATCTCCGGTATAACAGTCATTCGATACCGCTATCCGGCCATGTCCGATCCGCTCCTGCCCGCCCGATTCATCACGTCCGACGACGGCCCGTTCGTCGTCGCCGCCGTCCTGTCGCAGCGCGACCCGCGCGTGACCGCGCCTCACGCGCATGCGCGCGGCCAGCTCGTCGGCGCGCTGAGCGGGCTGGTGTCGATCGGCCTCGACGACCGCGACTGGGTTGTGCCGGCGGTCCATGCGATCTGGATTCCGCCGCATTGCCGGCATTCGCTGCGTTCGTTCGGACCGATTTCCGGCTGGTCGGCGTTCATCGCCGAAGCGCGCTGCGCGGCACTGCCTGATACGCCGCGCGCGATCCGTGCGTCGCCGCTGCTGCGCGAAGCGGTACAGCGCGCCGCGAGCTGGGATGGTTCGGAACTGAATGACGCGCAAACGCGTATCGCAGACGTGATCCTCGATGAAATCGCTGCTTCGGAAGTCGAGTCGCTAAGCCTCGCGCGGCCGCGCGACGCGCGGCTCGTGCGCATCACCGACGCGCTCGCCACGAACCTCGCGGACAACCGGCGGCTGGAGGAATGGGCCGATTGGGCAGGCATCAGCGCACGAACGATGAGCCGCCGCTTCGTCGCCGAGACGGGGCTGACGTTCGCGCAGTGGCGTCAGCAGGCAAGGCTGCTGCGGGCGCTGGAGAGAATCGCCGACGGCGTGCCGGTGACGACGATCGCGCTCGATCTCGGGTACGACAATGTGAGCGCGTTCATCGACATGTTCCGGCGGGCACTGGGGACGACGCCGGGGCGGTATATGGACGTAGCAAGATCAGCAGTCGGAACAATGGGAAGTCAGTCGTAACCCATCCCCAGGGCTTGCGCCTGCGCGCTCAATTCCGCCATCGCATCCACGATCGCTTGATCGCATTCTGCCCCGCAACGCGTCAGGGCGACGGCGCGGACACATCGACGAGCCGCCGCACCGCGATATGGGATCGCATTCGATTCAAGCGATGTCATCCGGTCCCTTTGCGAAACCTTGTGCCAATTCCCCGATTCGTCAGGGAGTGCGTCTGCGTTGCTTGGCATATCTGCCACTGCCTCTCGCTCAATACGTCGTGTCACCGTTCTTTTCCGTCGGTCGAGATTCACCCCTGAACTGCGCCGCGAGCCGCTCCGCACTCCTCGCCAGCAGCGTCGTATCGACCCCGACCGCGACGAACAGCGCACCCGCTTCGAGATACCGTCGTGCCGCCGCTTCATCCGCACTCAGAATACCGGGCGCCTTGCCCGTCGCCTTGATCGTCCGGATCGCGCCGTCGATCGCGGCCTGCACGTCCGGGTGCCTCGGATTGCCGAGATGCCCGAGATCGGCCGCAAGATCGGCCGGACCGATGAACACGCCGTCGACACCTTCGACCCGCGCAATCGCGTCGATCGCATCGAGCCCCGCACGCGTCTCGACCTGCACGAGCACGGCCATCTCGTCGTTCGCGCGGTGCAGGTAGTCACCGACGCGATTCCACCGCGACGCACGCGCCAGCGCGCTGCCGACCCCGCGCATCCCGTGCGGCGGATAACGCGTCGCGGCAACGGCCGCGCGCGCTTCGTCGGCGCTCTGCACCATCGGCACCAGCAGCGTCTGCGCGCCGAGGTCGAGCACCTGCTTGACGATCACCGGATCGTTCCACGGCACGCGCACGACCGGATGCGACGGATACGGTGCGATCGCCTGCAGTTGCGCGAGGATCGTCGGCACCGTGTTCGGCGCATGCTCGCCGTCGATCAGCAGCCAGTCGAAACCGGCGCCCGCGACAACTTCGGCGCTGTACGGGTTCGCGAGGCCGAGCCACAGCCCGACCTGCGCGTCGCCGCGCGCGAGCGCGGCCTTGAAGATATTCGAAGGAATCCGCATCGCTCGCTCACTCGAAGTAGCACTGGATCGTCCCGAGCGGGCCGTAGTCGACGCTGAACGTGTCGCCCGGCCGCGCCGCGCACGGCCGCGTGAACGAGCCGCCGAGCACGATCTGCCCGGGTTCCAGCGCGACGTCGAAGCGCGACAGACGATTCGCGAGCCACGCGACGCCGTTCGCCGGATGGTTCAGCACGCCGGCCGCGACGCCCGTTTCCTCGACCACGCCGTTGCGCGACATGATCGCCGCGACCCAGCGCAGGTCGACGTCCTGCGGCCGCACCGGCCGCCCGCCGATCACGACGCCCGCGTTCGCCGCGTTGTCGGCGATCGTGTCGAACACCTTGCGCGGCCGTTTCGTATCGGGGTCGATCGACTGGCTGCGCGCGTCGATGATCTCGAGCGCGGGCACGACGTAATCGACCGCGTCGTACACGTCGAAGATCGTGCAGTTCGGGCCCGTGAGCCGCTTGCCGAGCACGAACGCGAGTTCGACCTCGACGCGCGGCACGATGAAACGACCGGTCGGGATCGTGCCGCCGTCCGCGAAGAACATGTCGTCGAGCAGCGCGCCGTAGTCGGGTTCGTCGATCTGCGACGTGTTCTGCATCGCCTTCGACGTGAGGCCGATCTTGTGCCCCTTCAGCATGCGGCCTTCCGCGAGCTTGAGGGTCACCCACGCGCGCTGGATCGCGTATGCGTCGTCGATCGTGATGTCGGGATGGTCGAGCGAGATCTGGCGGATCTGCTTGCGCTCGCGCTCGGCGTCGTGCAGACGTTGCGCGAGCTGGTCGATGATGGCGGGTTCGAGCATGGTCGGATCGGGAATGGGGTCAGCCGGCTCGCTTGTAGCGGGCGTGGATGTTGTTGTGCTTGTACGAGCCGCTTTCGCTGAACTCGGTCAGTTCCATCGACAGCGCGAGATAGCGTTTCGCGTACAGCTCGGCGAAATGGGCCTTGATCGCGTCGAACAGCGCATCGCACGCGGCTTTCTTCGTGTCGTCGCTGCGGCCCGAGCCGATCTTCATCGTCACGTGGACGAACGCGTCGTCCTCCGTGCCGTCGGCGACGCAATAGTCCTGCAGCTCGATCGCGCGCGACCGGATGCCGCCGGTCGGGAACACGCCGCCCTGCGCGATCAGTGTTGCATTGATCGTGCGCAGCAGCGCGGGAATGCGCGCGTCGTCACGGATGTTCGAGGTGTATTCGACGACGATGTGAGGCATGGCAAGTCTCCGGTCGGATGTTCGATGCGGGGCCGCGGCGTTCAGGGCAGCGGGAAGATCGCGTTGATCTGCCCGGTGCCCGAACTCGCGAAATAGTCGGTGACGATCTCGACCGGCTTGTCGTAACGATCCCAGCCGAGCAGGCCGAGCAGCATCGCCGTGTCGTGCATGCCGCCTTCGCCGTGGCAATGCGTGTTGTACTCGGGCAGCATCGCGCAGAACGTCTTGAAATCGCCCTGCTTCCACAGCTCGACCACGCGCAGGTCGACCTGCCGGAAGAATTCGCGGCTGATCTGGTGGATCGATTCCTCGGGGCTGCCGTTATCGTTGAAGCGATGCGACAGCGAACCGCTCGCGAGGAACGCGACGTTCGAATCGCTTTTCCCGATCGCTTCGAGCAACGCCTCGCCGAAGCGCCGGCTTTCGTCGAGCGTGTGCCACATGCACCAGCCGGCGATCGACACGACCTTGAAGTGCTGGTCGCCGTTCATGTAGCGCATCGGCACGAGCGTGCCGTATTCGAGTTCGAGGCTGTCGATCTCGTGTGCGCGCGTCGCGATCCCGGCTGCGCTGGCCGTCTCGGCGATCAGCCGGCCGAGCGCCGGATTGCCCGGATACGCGTACTGCATGTCGCGGATGAAATGCGGCAGCTCGTTGCTCGTGTACGTGCCGGCGAACCGCGCATTGCAGTTCACGTGATAACCCGCGTTGACGAGCCAGTGCACGTCCGACACGACGATCGTGTCGACGCCGAGCGCGCGGCAGCGCTCGCCGATCAGCTGATGGCCGCGGATCGCCGCTTCGCGGCAGCCGTGATGCCTGCCGGGCATTTCCGACAGGTACATCGACGGCACATGCGTGATCTTCGCGGCGAGGGACAATTTGCCCATCGTTCAAGTCTCCATATCGTTCGTGCTTCCGGCGAAACGACCCGCGCCCGTCACACGCCCCAGCGCGGAATGTGATGCGAACCCATCGAGATGCACACGTTCTTGATCTCCGCGAACACCTCGAAGCTGTACTCGCCGCCCTCGCGCCCGGTGCCCGACTCCTTCACGCCGCCGAACGGCTGGCGCAGGTCGCGCACGTTCTGGCTGTTCACGAACACCATCCCGGCCTCGATGCCGCGCGCGAGGCGATGCACCTTGCCGACGTCCTGCGTCCAGATGTACGACGCGAGGCCGTACGACGTGTCGTTCGCGAGCCGCAGCCCTTCTTCCTCGTCCTCGAACGGAATCAGGCACGCGACCGGCCCGAAGATCTCTTCCTGCGCGATACGCATCCGGTTGTCGACGTCGGCAAACACGGTCGGCCGCACGAAGTTGCCGTTGCGCAGATGCTCGGGCAGGCCCGCCGGCTTGTCCGCGCCGCCCGCGACCACGCGCGCGCCTTCCTGCTCGCCGATGCGGATGTAGCCCGTCACCTTCTCCCAGTGCTGGCGCGTGATCATCGCGCCGAGCTGCGTGGCCGGATCGGACGGATCGCCGACCACCAGGTTGTTCGCGCGGCGCGAAAATTCCTGCACGAAGCGGTCGTAGATCGTGCGCTGCACGAAGATCCGCGAGCCCGCGGTGCAGCGTTCGCCGTTGATCGAGAAGATCGTGAACAGCGACGCATCGAGTGCACGATCGAAATCCGCGTCGTCGAAAATCAGCACCGGCGACTTGCCGCCGAGCTCCATCGAATACTTCTTGAGGCCCGCGCGCTCCATGATCCGCTTGCCCGTGACCGTGCCGCCGGTAAACGACACCGCACGCACGTCCGGATGCCGCACGAGCGCGTCGCCGGCGGTCGCGCCATAGCCCTGCACGACGTTCAGCACGCCGGGCGGAATACCGGCTTCGAGCGCGAGCCGGCCGAGCTGGTCGGCCGTCAGCGGCGACAGCTCCGACATCTTCAGCACGGCCGTGTTGCCGAGCGCGAGGCACGGCGCCGTCTTCCACGTGGCCGTCATGAACGGCACGTTCCACGGCGACACCAGCGCGCACACGCCGACCGGCTGGTACAGCGTGTAGTTCAGCATCTGGTCGTCGACCGGATAGGTGCGGCCGTTCATCTGCACGCAGACTTCCGCGAAGAAATTGAAGTTCTCGGACGCGCGCGGAATCAGCTGCTTGCTCGTCTGCGCGATCGGCAGGCCGGTGTCCTGCGTCTCGAGCGCCGCGAGCATCGGCACGTTCTTCTCGATCAGCTCGCCGAGCTTGCGCATCAGCTTCGCGCGCTCCTTCGCGGGCGTGTTCGCCCATTTCGGGAATGCTTCCTTCGCCGCGCGCACGGCCGCGTCGACTTCGGCCTCGCCGGCCGACGCGACGTCGGTGATCACGTCGCCAGTCGCGGGGTTCAGCGTCGTGAAGGTCTCGCGGCTCTCGACTTCGCGGCCGTCGATCCAGTGCTTGATGGTCATGGGTTCTCCTTGGGCGACGGGCTCAGCCGGCGCGATAGTAGTCCGCTTCGGCGACGATCGTGTTCACGAGCCTGCCGATCCCTTCGATTTCGGTCACGACCTCGTCGCCCGGCCGCGTGTCCGCCAACCCCTCGGGCGTGCCGGTCAGGATCAGGTCGCCCGGCGAGAGCGTCATGAAGCTGCTGATGTGCTCGATCAGCGCCGGCACGTCGAAGATCATGTCGCGCGTGCTGCCGCGCTGCGTCTCCCGGCCGTTCACGGTCGTGCGCAGGTTCAGGTCGCCCGCGTCGCCGATCTCGTCGCGGCTGACGAACCACGGCCCGAGCGGCGTGCAGGTGTCGCGGTTCTTCACGCGCAGGTTCGGGCGGTAGTAGTTCTCGAGATAATCGCGGATCGCGTAGTCGTTCGCGACCGTATAGCCGGCCACATAGTCGATCGCCTGCGCGCGGCTCACGTTGCGCGCGGGCCGGCCGATCACGACGGCCAGCTCGCACTCGTAGTGCATGTGGGTGGCATCCGCCGGGCGCACGGTGCGCGACCGGTGGCCGATGAACGTGTTCGGCCCCTTCAGGAAGATCAGCGGCTCGCTCGGCGCGTTGAACGCGAGTTCCTTCGCGTGGTCGGCGTAGTTGAGGCCGAGCGCGAACGTCGTGCGCGGCGCGACGGGCGGCAACCATGCGACCGTCTCCTCGGCAACCACGCGCCCCGTGTCGAGGCGGATCGCGCCGTCGCCGGCCGGTTCGGCCGCATGCAATGCGCCGTTGTAGATCACGCGCGCCGTCTTCATCGTGTCTCCTCCGCAATCAGCGTATGCCGCAGCGTGCCGATGCCGGCCGCGGCGATCTCGATCGTGCTGCCCGCGCGGGCGCGCGGCGCGCCGCCGGCGACGCCGAGCAGCAGCACATCGCCGGCGTCGAACGACATGAACGCCGTCACGTCGGCGATCAGTTCGCGCACCGGGCGAATCAGCGTCGCGGTCGACGCCGATGCGGCCACCTCGCCGTCGATCCGCACGGTCAGTGCGAGCGCGTCGACCTCGGCCAGCGCGGCGGCCGGCACGATCGCCGGGCCCAGCGGGCAGAAACCGTCGCGACACTTGAAGCGCACGGCCGGACGGTAGTAATCGGGATGCGGCACCGACACGTCGCTCGCGAGCGTGAAGCCGTGCACGTAGTCGAGCGCCTGTGCGGCCGGCACACGCGTGGCGCGCCGGGCGAACACGACGGCCACCGACGCGCCGATCTCCAGCATGTCGACACCGGCCGGCACGACGACGGCCGCGCCGTCGGCCGCATGCGTGTTGGCCGGCTTGATGTAAAGGATCGGCGCCTGCGGAGGGCGACCGTAAGGCGGTGCGTTCACCGCGTCGCCGAGCGCGTCGAGCGCCGTGCGCTCATTCAGCAGCGCACCGTAGACGGTACCGATGGCGACCGGCAACGGCGGCGCCGCGGCGGTCGTGCAAGACAGCTCCATGCGTCATTCCCCTGCCGCGCGTCGCGGCGCATCGTCAATACTTAACATCTTAAGTAAACAATCGGGTGCTGGCAACCTCGATTACCCTGATACGCGAAATTCACCACCTTCGGCTGTTAAGATTGATGCGTCCCCGTCCACTGTCCACCCCGATGAACCGTACGCTCGACCATCGCAACCTGGCCATGCTGCTGCTCGAAGCCCGCGAAACGCTGATGGGCCTGTTCCGCCCCATTCTCAAGGAATTCGCGCTGACCGAACAGCAATGGCGGATCATCCGCGTGCTCGACGGCGAACCGGCGCATGCACTCGAAGCGGGACAGATCGCGCGGCGCTGCTGCATCCTGAGCCCGAGCCTCACGGGCGTGCTGGAACGGATGGAGCGCGACGGGCTGATCACGCGCACGCGCGCGCAGGAGGATCAGCGCCGGCTGCTGGTCAGCTTGACACCGCAAAGCAGGAAACTCGTCACGGAAATCGGTCCGCGCATCGACGAGCAATACCGGCAGCTCGAGTCGCGCTTCGGCCAGGACGGCCTGGAAGACATCTACCGCGCGCTCGACCGGCTCATCGAACTCGGCGGCAACGCGTGATGATGGTGCCCGCTCCCGCCAGCCGCGGGAACGGGCGCCGGTGCAGCGCGGGCGGTCAGTGCAGCGCGCCGCGCATCAGCTCGGTCACGGCGACGCCGCGCGACGTGCGCATGCATTCCTCGACGTAATCGATGAACGGCAACGGCTCGAAATCGATTTCGTCGCGCACGCGGCTGTTGTCGAACACGCGATCGACCGTCGCGAATTCCGCGCAGCGCTGCAGCGCCCGGCCGATCACGCGCTCGAGTGCCGGATCGGGCCGCCCGAGCACCTCACGCACCACCAGCGGCAGCTCGGCCGGCGCGCACGCCGCGTAGCGCGGCGCCCCCGTCATCCCCGCCGCCTCGTCCATCGCGCGCACGATCTGCGCGACCTGCGGCGCCTCGTCGCCGGCCGACACGTGATAGAGATCGTGCGCGAGCGTCGGCTTGACGGCCAGCAGCATCGTCGCGCGCGCCACGTCGTCCACCGACACGATGTCGATGCGCGTCATCGGCCGCGCGGTGAAGCGGCGCGCGGCATGCGCAAGCCGGAACATCCAGAACGAATTCGGCGCGGGCCGCGTGCCGAGCACCGTATGGCCGACGACGTGCGACGGCCGCACGACGACGAGCGGCAGCCCGAGCGCGCGCAGGCGCTGCTCCGTTTCCGCCTTCGCATGCAGGTAGTCCGCCGCGAGCACCGCGCCCGGCAGGCCTTCGCCGTGTTGCGCGACATCGTTCGCCGCGTCGTCCGCCACGACTGCTTCGTGCACGATGCCGCCGCGCCCCGCATGCGCATAGGCCGTGCCGACGTAGACGAAGCGCTGCAGACGCGGCGCCCGTGCGAAGCGTTCGGCGAAGCGCACCGAATCGGCGATGTCCGCCTGCAGGTGCGCGCCGTCGGCCGGCGACGCATGGCCGGCGCAGTGGATCACGTGCGTCGCGCCGGCGAGGCGAGGCGCGTCGGCGCCCTGCCACACGTTGCCGAGCGCGCCGACGATTACGTTCGCGTCGGTCAGGCGCGATGCCCAGTACGGCGCGAGCCCCGCGCGCAGCGCCGCTTCGCGCAGCCGCGCGACGGCGTGGCCGCGGTCCTGCGCGCGCACGACGCACACGATGCGTTCGAGCAGCCCTGCGTTGACGAGCGCCGTCAGCACGGTACTGCCGATGAAGCCGGTCGCGCCGGTCAACACCAGCCGCCCGACGTTCGCCGCCGCGACCGGTGCGCTGGCCGGCGACACGAGGCTCGTCCGCCAGTTCAGCGACAACGCGGTTTTCCAGATCAGCACGATAGTCTCCTTCGAAGAGTCGGCCGGGCGGCGCAGCGCCTGCGGTTGCGGGCTGCGCACGGCTCACCGGCCGGGCCGGGGCCGACGCGCGCCCCGGCAGTCCCGATCGGGCGTGCGGCCCGCGATCGCGTCGATCGCACCTCTGGCACGAGGCGGCGGCAGCCGCCGAGGACGGGCGTCCGCGGCACAGGATCGGGAAGCTCCCAGTGTGGGGCCCGATCGCGTGCAAGTCTGTCCCGAAAGTTTCGTGAAAGTGTGCCGATTTGTGCGCGATTGTTGGAGTGTGTCGTTCCGGCCGTGCCGTCAAAACGCTGAAACATCGGGGCGGACCGCATTCCGGCAGTGCCGGATTGCGTCGATCGGCCCGGTTTCGGCGGCGGTCCGCGCGCGACAGATCGACGCGCCCCCCGGCCATGTCATCCCATGTCTCGAACGTCACCGATGCGCGCGTCGACACCGCAATCGCCGATGCCGCGTACGTTTGCTCGCGCAGCCGAAATGTCCGTGAATCGTCAGACGTCGTTTCATCTGAAACCGCAATGGACTCGATATGGGTTTATTGCGGATTATCACTTGCGTTTCACACCAGTCTATCTAGACTGTTCAAGTCCAAACGGTCAAATTCGTCCTTTCTTTCAGGAGACGATCCAATGCGCCTCACCATTCGAATTAATGGCAGCGAATCGGCAACCAGGCAATCCTTCGCGGTACTGTGGGTGGATACCGACGAGGGACTGTGGTCGCGTGAGGCACATCAGGGCATCGATCTTCCGACCTGGGGCAAGGTCCGCGACGTCGAGGGCGCAATGGCGCTCTGCGCGGCCGACGGCGGAAAAGCCGTATGCCAGTTGAAGGGGCTGTCGTTCGGTGCGACGCAGCGCGAACAGGGCCCCGCCGTGCTCGCCGGCAATCACCCCGGCGCGTGGCGGCTGCAGGCCGTCGATCGCTGCACGACCCAGCCGGAATACCGGGAATTCATTTCCGTCGCCCGATAGAAAATTTTTTACGGAAAACGTCTGCGGTTTTCGGGTTTATTCCAGTTTTCAGAGATAGTCATTTCGATATTCAGTATTAACAGCGCCTCATTCTGGGGCGTTTTTTATTTTCCGCTATTAAAGAAATAACCGAGGGCCGGGCAATTGATCGCATACCGGCGACGGCCGCGATCGACCGCCAGCGGACACCGCACGCCCGGATCGAGACACCGCCGAGCGCCCGTCGATCATCGTCTGCTGCGGCGGCGGAAATCCGCTCGCGCCCCACCTTTCCGGCATCACCTTTCAGCGCTTGCCGGATGACACCGCCCGCCTTTTCACGGGGCCGGAACATACTTTCCCCACACGGCGTTTACTCATTTATTACAATCGCATTATTCAGACTGACCTGCCGCCGTCCGGCGGCCCGACCCGGCCATTGCATGAGCGTGAAAAAGAAGACCCACCCCGCCGATCCGTACTCGGCCGCGACGAAGAATCCGATGCTCGTGTCGCGCCTGCCGATGTGGCGCTCGAAGCTGGTCGTGATCGTCGTGTTCCTCGCGTTCGCCGCGCTGCTCGCGCGCGCCTTCTGGGTGCAGGTCGCGAACCAGGATTTCTACGTCGGCCAGGGCCAGAAGCGCTACCAGCGCACGATCGAGCTCGACGCGATGCGCGGGCGCATCGTCGATCGCAACGGCGCGATGCTCGCGGTCAGCCTGTCGACCTATGAAATCTGGGCGAACCCGAAACAGGTCGCCGATACCGACTATCCGCAGATCGCGAAGCTGCTCGACCTGCCGCTCGGCGAGGTCAAGCGGCGCCTCGGCAACGACAAGACGTTCGTGCTGCTCAAGCGGCAGGTCGACGCGGACACCGCGGGCCGGCTCGACAAGCTCGCGATCGACGGCATCACGCAGATCGCCGATTCGAAGCGCTTCTACCCGGAAGGCGAATCCGCCGCGCACGTGGTCGGCTTCACGAACGTCGAAGACAAGGGCCAGGAAGGCGTCGAACTCGCGGCGAATGCGCGCCTGTCGGGCACGTCCGGGCAGCGCGAGGTGATCCGCGACCGGCTCGGCCGCATCGTGTCGGACACGCGCCCGCTCGTTCCCGCGCAGCACGGCGCGACGATCGAGCTGACGATCGACCGCCGGATCCAGCAGCTCGCGTTCAGCCAGCTCAAGGCGGCCGTGATCGAGAACAACGCGATCGCCGGCAGCGTCGTCGTGCTCGATGCACAGAACGGCGAAATCCTCGCGCTCGCGAACTACCCGACCTTCGACCCGAACGACCGCGCGCGCCTCACGGGCCAGCAGTTGCGCAATCGCGCGGTGATCGACACGTTCGAACCCGGCTCGACGATCAAGCCGCTCGTCGTCGCGCTATCGATCGACGAGCGCAAGGTCACGCCGAACACGATCATCAACACATCGCCGGGCACCTACAAGATCGGCCCGGCCGTGATCCACGACACGTCGAACCACGGGTCGCTGACGGTCTCGCAGGCACTGCAGAAATCGAGCAACGTCGCGCTCGCGAAGCTCGCGCTGAACCTGCCCGCCGAAACGATCTGGAACAAGTATCAGGAATACGGGATCGGCCGCGCGCCGGAGCTGACGTTCCCGGGCGTCGCGTCGGGCCGGCTGCGCGGCTACAAGCGCTGGCGGCCGATCGAGCAGGCGACGATGGCATACGGCTACGGGCTGTCGATGTCGCTGCTGCAGATCGCGCAGACGTATACGGCCTATGCGGGCGACGGCACGCTGCACCCGGTGTCGCTGCTGAAGAACGGCACCGACCAGCAGACGATCGACGCGCATCGCGGCCACCGCGTGACGTCGCCGCAAACGGCCGCGTCGATCCGCTCGATGCTCGAGATGGCGGTCGGCGAAGGCGGCACGGGGCGCCGCGCGCGCGTCGACGGCTACCGGATCGGCGGCAAGACGGGTACCGCACGCAAGCAGGTCGGCGCGACCTATGCGAAGGGCAAGTACCGCGCGCTGTTCGCGGGGATGGCGCCGATGAGCAACCCGCGCCTGATCGTCGCGGTGATGATCGACGAGCCGCGCGGCAAGGGCTACTACGGCGGCACGGTGGCCGGCCCGGTGTTCGCGTCGGTCACGAGCGGCTCGCTGCAGTTGCTCGGCATGCCGCCCGATGCGCCGGTCGAACCGGAGAAGCCGCAGCCGGCCAAGGCGGTTGCACCGCAGAAGACGGTCGAGGCGCCGAAGGCGGCGGCTCAACCGAAAACGGCTGCGGCGCAGAAGGCCCCCACTCCGACGAAGACGGCCGCGCAATCCGGCACGAGCGTGCCGGCGAAGGCAGCGGCAAGCTGAAGCCGCCGGGCGGCCGATGCGGCGTACCGCACCGCCCGCCATCTCCGTCCCCTCGCTTTCATCCCACTTTTCAGGAACGCTCTGCATTATTTGAGCGTTCCCACTGCGTCCGCCTACAATTTTTTCGCGCGGCGGGCGGCCTTGCCCGTGGCGCCCGACTACAACAATGGAGAGAGACGCATGCGATTCCACTGGAAAACGCTCGTGCTGACCACCGCGAGCGTCACGCTGCTGGGCGGCGCCCCGGCCCGGGCTGCCGATGTCACCGACGTGAAGATCGGCTTCCTCGTCAAACAGCCGGACGATCCGTGGTTCCAGGACGAATGGCGCTTCGCCGACCAGGCGGCGAAGGAAAGGCATTTCACGCTGATCAAGATCGCGGCCCCGAGCGGCGAAAAGGTGTCGACCGCGCTCGACAGTCTCGCCGCGCAGAAGGCGCAGGGCGTGATCATCTGCGCGCCCGACGTGAAGCTCGGCCCCGGCATCGCCGCGAAGGCGAAGCGCGCGGGGATCAAGCTGATGTCGGTGGACGACCAACTCGTCGACGGCCACGGCGCACCGCTCCAGGGCGTGCCGCACATGGGCATCTCCGCGTACAAGATCGGCCAGCAGGTCGGCCAGGCCATCGCCGACGAGACGAAGCGGCGCGGCTGGAATCCGGCCGAGGTCGGCATCATCCGGCTCGCGTACGACCAGTTGCCGACCGCGCGCGAGCGCACGACCGGCGCCGTCGATGCGCTCAAGGCAGCCGGCTTCCCGGCCGCGAACGTGATCGACGCGCCCGAGATGACGGCCGATACCGAAGGCGCGTTCAACGCGGCGAACATCGCGCTCACCAAGCATGCGAACTTCAAGCGCTGGGTCGCGTTCGGCTCGAACGACGACACGACGGTGGGCGCGGTGCGTGCCGCCGAGGGCCGCGGCATCGGCGCGGACGCGATGGTCGCGGTCGGCATCAACGGCAGCCAGATTGCGCTCAACGAGTTCGCGAAGCCGAAGCCGACGGGTTTCTACGGATCGATCCTGCTGAATCCGCGCCAGCACGGCTACCAGACGAGCATCAACATGGTCGACTGGATCACGAAAAATCAGGCGCCGCCGCCGCTCGTGCTGACGTCCGGCACGCTGATCACGCGCGACAACGAGAAGCAGGCGCGCGCCGCGCTCGGTCTGTGAGCATGCGCAAGGAGCCGACATGACACGCACCACCCTCGTGACGGGCGCGGCCGGCGGCATCGGCCAGGCGCTGTGCCGTACCTTCCTCGCGGCCGGCGACCGCGTGCTCGCGCTCGATCGCGACCGCGCGGCTCTCGACCGCTTCATCGATACGCTCGCCGACGCACGCGCGGCACCGGTCGTCGACGATCTCACCGACGCGGAGCGGCTGCGCGCGGTGCTCGAACCGCATCCGCAAGTCGACGTGCTCGTCGCGAACGCGGGCACGGCCGCGTCGACCACGTTGCGCGACACGACGCCGGCCAGCTGGCGCACCGATCTCGATTCGAACCTGACGGCCACCTACGTGAGTGTCGAAGCCGTGCTGCCCGGCATGCGCGCACGCGGGCGCGGCGCGATCGCGATCGTCGGTTCGGTAAACGGCGTGCACGCGCTCGGGCATCCGGTGTACAGCGCGGCGAAGGCCGGCCTGATCAGCTACACGAAATCGCTCGCGATCGAATACGGCCGCGATGGCGTGCGCGCGAACATCGTGCTGCCTGGCACGGTGAAGACACCCGCATGGGAAGCGCGCGTGCAGCGCAACCCACACGTGTTCGAGCAATTGAGGAAGTGGTATCCGCTCGACGATTTCGCGACGCCCGACGACGTCGCGCAGGCCGCGCTGTTCCTGTGCTCGCCGGCCGCGCGGATCATCACCGGCGTCGCGTTGCCGGTCGATGGCGGCCTGCTGGCCGGCAACCGCGTGATGGCGCAGGAACTGACGCTCGAGACGTTCTACTGAAGAACGCGGGGCCGGCGGCCGCCCGGGCCGCCGCACCCTGCCCGGTACGCGGCGCGATGCCGCGCGCCGTCAATGCGCCGCCGCTGCGACCGGCTTCACCATCCTGCCGAGCACGTGCTCGGTCATCCCGCGCGCGAGTTCGGTCTCGCCCATGAACACGGTGCCGATGCCTTCGCTCGACAGCAGCGCGGCCTCGTCGCCGCTGTTCGTGCACAGCACGACCTCGAGCGTCGGGTTGAGCGTGCGCGAGATCTCGACGATCTGCCGCACGTCGAACACATCGGGCAGCGTGACGACCAGCATCCCCGCACGCGCGATATGCGCCTGCACGAGCACGATCGGCTCGATCGCGTCGCCGGACACGGCCGCGATGCCGTCCGCACGCAGCTTCTCGACGAGCTCGCGATTCTGCTCGACGACGACATACGCGATCCCGCGCTCGTCCAGCGCATGCGCGATCCGCGTGCCGACCTTGCCGTAGCCGACGATCACGACCTGCCCGGTCAGGTGCGTCTGCGGCGTCGACATCGGCAGCGCGGCGAGCGGATCGTCGCGCGCCTCGAGCTTGCGCGCGAACGCCGAATGCTTGCGGATCCACGCGAGCGCCGGATCGATCATCGCGAACAGCAGCGTGTTCATCGCGATCGAGATCAGCGCGACCGCCAGAATCAGGCTCTGCCCCTCGGCCGACAGCAGCCCGAGCGCACGGCCGAGCCCCGCGAGGATGAACGAGAATTCGCCGATCTGCGCGAGGCCCGCGCCGACCGTCAGCGCGGTATTCAACGGATAGCGGAACGCGATCACGAGCGCGACCGCCGCGAGCGTCTTGCCGACCAGCACGATCGCCGCGACCTCGATCACGTGCAGCGGCTCTTCGATCAGCACCTTCGGGTCGAACAGCATCCCGACCGAGATGAAGAACAGCACCGAGAACGCGTCGCGCAGCGGCAACGTCTCGTCGGCCGCGCGCCGGCTGAATTCCGACTCGCGCATCATCATCCCGGCGAAGAACGCGCCGAGCGCGAACGACACGTCGAACAGCTTCGCCGCGCCGAACGCGATGCCGACCGCGGCCGCGATCATGCACAGCGTGAACAGCTCGCGCGAGCCCGTGCGCGCGACGAGCCACAAAATGCGCGGGAATACGCGCTTGCCGACCACGAGCATCAGCGCGATGAACGCCGCGACCTTCAGCATCGTCACGCCGAGCGTGCCCCACACGCTGCCGCCGGCCGCCTGCACATCGCCGGGCGGCGTGCCGCCGAGCAGCCCCGCGACGGGCGGCAGCAGCACGAGCACCAGCACCATCACGAGATCCTCGACGACGAGCCAGCCGACCGCGATGCGCCCGTTGACCGTCTCGACGAGCCCGCGCCCCTCGAGCGCGCGCAGCAGCACGACGGTACTCGCGACCGACAGCGCAAGCCCGAACACGAGCGCCGCGCCGAGGCTCCAGCCCCACGTGAGCGCGAGCCCGCCGCCGAGCAGCGTCGCGACGGTAATCTGCACGACGGCGCCCGGCAGCGCGATCTTGCGCACCGCGAGCAGGTCGCCGAGCGAGAAATGCAGGCCGACGCCGAACATCAGCAGCATCACGCCCACTTCGGCGAGCTGCTGCGCGAGCGACAGGTCGCCGACGAAACCGGGCGTGCCGGGGCCGATCACGATCCCGGCGAGCAGATAGCCGACGAGCGGCGGCATTTTCAGCAGCGACGCGAGGTAACCGAAGATCATCGCGAGACCGAAACCGGCCGCGAGCAACGCAATCAGGCTGACGTCATGGGGCATCCCCCCTCCCGAGTTCTTGTAACTATTTAGTAAGGTTCAAGAGTGGAAGGATAAGGGATGAGGCGGAACAATGGCGCGCCGCCGTGAAAATTTCACGCGGTGGCGCGCCTTTGCGGGGTGCAACCCCGGTGGAACGGCAGGCGCCGCGCGGGCTCGGCGGCGCCTTGAAGCGGCTCGGACAGACGGGGCTGGCGCCCCGCCGCCCCGTCAGCGCGACGCTTGCGGGAACCGCGCGCCCGGCGGCGGTTCCGGTCGGGTCGACGGCACGCTCTTGCGCACCTTCGCGACCTGCGCGGCCGTCACCGGCGCGCCCGTGTTGCCCCAGCTCGTGCGCACGAAGTTCGACACGTCCGCGACTTCCTGGTCCGACAGGCGCCAGCCGAACGGCGGCATCGTGAAGGTCGACGGCGCGGTGTGCGTGCCCTGCAGCGCGCTGCCCTCCAGCACGACGTGGATCAGCGACGTCGGATCGCCGCCCTGCACGACCGGGTTGCCGGCGAGCGCCGGGAACACGCGCGCGTAGCCGTGGCCGTCGCTGCGGTGGCACGCCATGCAGTTGTCGCGATAGACGGCCGCGCCCGGCTTGCTCGCGTCGCCGGTCTGCAAGGCCTTCGCGGCGGCCGCGTCGTACACGTGCGGCTGCTCGCCCTGCACGCGCGGCGACAACGTCTTCAGGTAGCGCGCGATCGCATTCAGGTCGTCGTCGGTCATGTGCTGCATGCTGTGGCCGACCACGTCCGTCATCCCGCCGAACGCGGCCGTGCGCAGCGTGCGGCCGGTCTTCAGGAACTGCACGATCTCGGTTTCCGTCCACGTGCCGAGCCCGGTGCGCGGCTCGCCGCGCAGGCTGGTCGGCACCCAGCCGTCGATCGCCGCGCCGCCGGCCAGGAAGTCCGGGCCGTCCGCGTCGGTCAGCCCGCGCTCCTGCATCGTCGGCGCGCGCGGTGTGTGGCACGCGCCGCAGTGGCCGAGACCCTGCACGAGATACGCGCCGCGCGCGACCGCCGGGTCGGTGTACGGCGCCGCGTCGAACGGCTTCGGCGACGGCGCGAACATCTTGCGCCAGATCCCGAGCGGCCAGCGCATCGACAGCGGCCACACGATGTCGACCGCGCGGTTCTCGTGCTCGACGGGCGCGACGCCGTGCATGAAGTACGCGTACAGCGCCTTCATGTCGTCGTCGGTGAGGCGCGCATAGGACGGGAACGGCATGGCCGGATACATCGTGTCGCCGTTCTTGCGCACGCCCTCGCGCACCGCGCGGGTGAAGTCGTCGAACGTCCAGCCGCCCAGGCCCGTTTTCGGGTCCGGCGTGATGTTCGTCGAATAGATTCCGCCGATCGGCGTGTCGAACTTCAGCCCGCCCGCGAACGGCTTGCCGCCGCTCGCCGTGTGGCATGCGATGCAGTCGCCCGCGCGGGCCAGGTATTCGCCGCGCTTGACGAGGTTCGCGTCGGCGGAGCGAGCCGCGGGCGCGGCCGCGGGGCCCGAAGCCGCCGCGGGCGCAACCGCCGGTTGCGCGAAAGCCGCGGTGCCCGCGAGGCCGAACGCGGCCCAGGCCGCGCCGGCCGCCAGCGCGCGCCGCACCGGGGAAAGGCGGCGCGCGGCGTTGTGGTTCATCGTCCTCTTCATGCGGTCACCAGCGGGGCGGGATTCTTCAGGTATTGCTCGCGGATCGCGCGTGCCGACCAGTAGGCCAGCGCCGCGATGATCCCGGTCGGGTTGTAGCCGATGCCCTGCGGCAGCGCCGACGCGCCCATCACGAACACGTTGTGCACGTCCCAGCACTGCAGGTAGCGATTCAGCACGCTCGTCTTCGGGTCGGTGCCCATGATCGCGCCGCCGACGAGGTGGGTCGTCTGGTACGCGCGCGAATCGAAGTGCTTGCCGAACTCGCGCGTCGACACGCCGATCGCCTTCGGCCCCATCGCCTCCGCGATCTTCTTCATCTGCCCGGTCACGTACTGCGCCATCCTGATGTCGTTGTCCTTCCAGTCGAAGGTCATCCGCAAGAGCGGCTGGCCGTACGAATCGCGATAGGTCGGATCGAGGTCGAGATACACGTCGCGGTACGACATGTTCGTGCCATGCGCGTCCATCGAGATCGTGTGCGCGTAGTAGTCCTTCACGGACTTCTTCCACGCCGAGCCCCACTGCGGCGTGCCGGGCGGCGTCGCGATGCCGCTGATCGGCTTCGCGCCGGCCTGGTTCACCCACAGCGGCGAGCCGCCGACGAAGCCGAGCGGGCCGTGGTCGAAGTTGTCCGCATTGAAGTCGTCCACCGCGACGCCGTTGCCGCCCGCGCCGATGAACGGGTTCGTGTAGGTGTCCTTGTCGAAGAACGCCTTGATCGTCGACAGGTTCTGGTACGCGAAATTGCGGCCCACGACGCCTTCGCCCGAGATCGGGTCGTACGGCTTGCCGATGCCCGACAGCAGCAGCAGGTGCACGTTGTGGTACTGGAACGCGGCGACGATCACGAGATCGGCCGGCTGGTGCACTTCGCGCCCGGCCGGGTCGACGTAGGTGACGCCCGTCGCGCGTTTCTTCGTGTCGTCGAGGTCGACACGCAGCACGTGGCACTTCGAGCGCAGCTCGAAGTTCGGCGCCTGCTTCAGCGCGGGCAGGATGTTCAGGTTCGGCGACGCCTTCGAGTACATGTAGCACGCGTAGCCGCTGCAGTAGCCGCAGAAGTTGCACGGGCCCATCTGCACGCCGTACGGGTTCGTGTACGGGCCCGACGTGTTCGCCGACGGCAGCCGGTACGGATGCAGGCCGAGCGACTGCGCCGCATCGAAGAAGCGCTGCGCCGAATAGGTATTGAGCTGCGCGGGCAACGGGAAGTCGTTGCTGCGGTTCGCTTCGAACACGTTGCCGTCGCCGACCACCTTGCCGCCGACCTTGTACGCCTGCCCCGACGTGCCGAACACCTTCTCGGCGAAATCGAAATGCGGCTCGAGCTCGTCGTAGCTGACGCCGGTGTCCTGAATCGTCATCCCGGCGGGGATGAACTTCTTGCCGTACCGCTCTTCATAGTGGCTGCGCAGGCGCAGCTCTTCCGGCGTGATCCGGAAGTGCACGCCCGACCAGTGCAGCCCCGCGCCGCCGACGCCCTCGCCCGGCAGGAACGCGGCGAGCTGCCGGTACGGCAGCGCGGTGTCCTGCACGCCGTGGCGGATCGAGACGGTCGTCTTCGACAGGTCGACGAACAGCTTCTTGCGGACGTTGTAGGTCAGCTCGTCGATCGTGTTCGGATACGCGCCGTCCGGATAGGTGTCGCGATACTCGCCGCGCTCGAGCGCGACGACCTTCAAGCCCGCTTCGGTCAGTTCCTTGGCGAGAATCGCGCCGGTCCAGCCGAAGCCGACGATGACCGCATCGACATGCGGCTTTTTCTCTGCGGCCATCAGGTGCGCTCCCCGTTGATCGAGACGGGGCCGTACGGATAGGGCTTGCCGTTCTGGTTGACGAAATCCATGAAATCCGCGCGCGCGCCCGGAAAGCCGATCATCTTCCACGCGGCCATGTCGTGATTGCCGCCGTGCACCGGATCGCAGAAGTAGCCTTCGCGCGTGTTCTGCAACAACTGGCCGAAGAACACGCCGGGCGGCACGTCGTCGATCTGCGCGCCGCCCTTCTCCAGCGCGCCGAGCACGGTGTCGCGCGTCGGCGCGTCGAGATCCGCGAACGCGTTGCCGTGGGCCTTTTCGCAATAGCGGTTGACGGCCGCGATGCCGAGCCGGTAGATGTCGCGCGGTACGAGCTTCAACTGGTAACCGAGCTCGGGCACGCCCTGCTGGAACGGCCCCTGCATGTACCACGTCGCGCCGTGCGCGTACGGCGTCTCCATCTGGCGGTCGATGAATTCGGGCACGCCCGATTCGAGCGCGCCAGGGCCTTCGGCGTCGGCCGGAATCAGCCGGTCGACGGCAGCCTGGACGAACGCCCACTCCTTCGCATCGAAGAAGGTCGGCTTGTACGGGGCGCGTTCGGCGCTGGCCGAGGCGGCGGGCGCGTTGCCGGCCGTCGTCGCGGATGGCGACGACGCGCGCAGGTCGCAGCCGGCGATCGACGCGATCGGCACGAGCGCGACCGACGTGCGCAGAAAACGGCGGCGCGAGTTGGGTTTGTCAGGTGGCGTGGACATTGTCGGATGTTGATCGTTGGGGATCGGGGGCCGGACGCGCGCATTCCGTATGCAGCGGGTCCGGCACGGCAGCCATGCCGCATGCGGCTGGCCGTCCTGTTCATTCGTGTGTTGCGAACAACCTCGATGCAGACACCGGCCGCGCGATGCGCGGCGGCGCCGTCATGCAGCCGCGTGCGTGCCGGTTCCGGCGGCGCGGATCGACCTCTTCGCGGGTCTTATCGTCGGACAAATACCGGCCTGTCGGCCTGGATCTGCCCGCCACCGCCATGACCGTGTTCAACCTGGACGCCGCGTTTGCCACAGCAGGCGCGACGCGCACGGCCCTTTTTCGGGTCCGGCGACGAGTGCCGCGAATTATATATGGAACCGGTTCCATTGCTAGACGGTTCGATGCAATTCAATGCATCGAAAATTGCAACAATTGAAAAATCCGGTAGCGGGAATGCGCAAGGATGGCGCGCTCGCCGGCCGAGCCGCGCGCCGGGCAGGCGATCGGCCTGCGTCGGGCGGAACCGACGGCTGTCTCTTTCCAGCCACGCGGCGCAACGCGTCGGTGCCGGTTTGCACGGTGCTCTGGTAGCCTCCGCGCCTCATGAATATACGGAAGAACAAACCGCCGGTGCATCTGTCGCCGGACATCCGGACTGCATTGGCCGTCGGCACACGCTACGGCGTGCCCGCGATTCTCGAAGTCGATGCGCAGCGCATGCACCGGCAAGGCCGCACGTTCTTCGTCGCCGAAAACGGCGTATGGCTGACCGACGCCGTGCCGGCCGAATACCTCACGCAGATCGACACGCCGGCGCGGTGAGCCGCACGCCGCTCACCGCGGCCAGAACATCGACGCAAGCGACAGCGCAAGCGCCGCGCAAAGCGGGGAGTAATACAGCGTGTCCATCCGCGCGAAACGCGACCCGCGAACCCGCTTGAAGAAGCCGACATAGCGGAAATCGCCGACGGCCCGCACCGCGAAGATCAATGCGAGCGCAACGACCGCGAATGCGATCGTGCCGGGATACGCGTTCCGCCCCAACCAGCCGGCACGCGCGGCGACCACGCATGCGCCGGCCAGCAGCGCCGCCGCGACGGCAAACGTGCCGACGGCGGTCGGCCGCAGCAGCGGCATGCCGTCCTGTTCCGGAATGGCCGCACGCTTGCCGAGCCGCCCGCCAAACGCCCAGTAGACGTGAACGAGCGCGATCGCGCAAAGCGTCGGCACGCTGAAATACGCGCCGGTCATGTCGGTAAATGTCCTCGTCTCGTTGTCTCGTCGTTTTGCCGGAAGATTCCGGCACGCGGCCCCGGCCCGCGACACGCAAGACGATACCGAAACCCGGCATCGCGTGCATTGCGGCGTCCGGTCGCAACCCGCCGCAGTGCGTGCTGCGGTGCAATGCGCAGACATCGTCGTGCCGGCCGTCCGCTTGACTTCCCTCAACGCACTACTACGCTGGTATTCCAGTACTGCGGTCGGCATGCCCCTGCGCAACCGGCCGCACGCGCATCGTTCGCCGCGCGGCGCACATGCACGACAACGATAACGAAGGCCATGGAGGCGACTCATGCTGATCGGTGTGCCGAAGGAGATCAAGAACCACGAATACCGCGTCGGCCTCACGCCGGCCGGCGCGCGCGAACTCACGCGGCACGGCCATACCGTGCTCGTCCAGCGCGGCGCGGGCACGGCGATCGGCCTGCTCGACAACGACTACACGGCCGCGGGCGCATCGCTGTGCGACGGCGCCGACGAAATCTTCGCGCGCGCCGACATGATCATCAAGGTCAAGGAGCCGCAGCCGGCCGAATGCGCGATGCTGCGGCGCGGCCAGATTCTCTATACCTACCTGCATCTCGCGCCCGATCCCGAACAGGCGGCCGCGCTCGTGAAGTCCGGCGCCGTCTGCATCGCGTATGAAACCGTGACGGCGCCCGGCGGCGGCCTGCCGCTGCTCGCGCCGATGAGCGAGGTGGCGGGACGCATGTCGATCCAGGTCGCGGCGACCCACCTCGAAAGCCCGCGCGGCGGCCGCGGCGTGCTGATGGCCGGCGTGCCCGGCGTGCCGGCCGCGCACGTGGTTGTGCTCGGCGCGGGTGTGGTGGGTACCGGCGCGCTGCAGATGGCGGTCGGCCTCGGCGCGCGCGTCACCGTGCTCGACAACAACGTGAACCGCTTGCGTCAGCTCGACCTCGTCTTCGCCAACCGGATCACGACCGTCTGCTCGAATGCGCATACGATCGACGAAGCCGTGCGCGAAGCCGACGTCGTGATCGGCGCGGTGCTCGTGCCCGGCGCATCGGCGCCGCGGCTCGTCACGCGCGACATGATCGCGACGATGCGCACGGGTGCGGTCGTCGTCGATGTCGCGATCGACCAGGGCGGATGCTTCGAGACCTCGCGTGCGACAACGCATGCGGACCCGACCTTCGTCGTCGACGGCGTCGTGCACTACTGCGTCGCGAACATGCCCGGCGCGGTCGCGCGCACGTCGACCTTCGCGCTGAACAACGCGACGCTCGGGCATGCGCTCGCGCTCGCCGACAAGGGCTGGAAGCAGGCGATGACCGACGATCCGCACCTGCGCGCAGGCCTGAACGTCTGCGACGGGCACATCACGTACGAAGCGGTCGCGCTGGCGCTCGGCCTGCCTTATGTGCCGGCCGCCGGCGTGCTGGCATGACATGAACGCACGGCTGGCAGCACGCGTTGCCGGCCGTCTTCACGCCCCCTTCGACCGGCTCCGCTTCGACCCGCCGCCCCCACCCATCGTGCGCGCGAGCAGCGGCCGCAGTTGCGCGAGCGTGCGCGTGTTGAGCACGTCCGGCCGCGTGAGCCAGCCGCGTCGCGCCTGATCGACGCCGTACGCGAGGTTGTCGAGTTCGTCCGCACTGCACGCATCCGAGCCGATCGCGACCGGCACGCCAGCCTTCGCGGCCTCGCGGCACCAGATGTCCGGCAGGTCGAACCGCCGCGGCTGCGCATCGAGTTCGACGAAGCAGCCGCGCGCCGCGGCCTGCGCGATCACGCGCGGCACGTCGAGCTCGCCTGCGTCGCGCTCGCCGAGCATGCGGCCGGTCGGGTGCGCGAGTATCGTGAAATACGGATGGTCCATCGCGCGCAGCATGCGGTCGGTCTGCGCGGCGCGCGACAGGTCGAAGCCGTCGCGTACCGCGCCGACGACGAGATCGAGCCGGCCGAGCATCGCGTCGGGTATGTCGAGACTGCCGTCTTCGAGAATGCCGGCTTCCACGCCCTTGAGCAGCACGAAATCGTCGAACGACGCATTGACGCGATCGATCTCGTCGAGCTGCCGCGCGAGCCATTCGAAGCTGTTGCGGCCGCCGTCGGCAGGCGGTGCCCGGTCGGTGACGGCCAGGTACGCGAGCCCGCGTGCGCGCGCCGCGTCGGCCATCACACGCAGGCCGTCGCGGCCGGCCGATGCGTTCGTATGCGCATGCAGGTCGCCGTGGATATGCTTGCGCTCGACCAGCGCCGGCAGCGTGCCCGCGCGCGACGCGTCGATCTCGCCGCGATTCTCGCGCAGTTCGGGCGGCACGACGTGCAGCCCGATTGCATCGTAGACCGACGCCTCCGTCGTGCCGGCAATCCGCTCGTCGCCGCGAAACACGCCATATTCGTTGATCTTCAGCCCGCCGGCCTGCGCGATCCTGCGCAGCGCGATGTTGTGCGCCTTCGATCCGGTGAAGTAGACGAGCGCCGCGCCGAACGCATCGGCGTCGACGACGCGCAGGTCGACCTGCAACCCGCCGTCGAGCACGACGCTCGACTTCGTCTTGCCGTGCGCGAGCACGCGCGCCACCTTGTCGTAACCGACGAACGCGTCGGCGACGGCCACCGGATCGCGTGCAGTGGCCAGAATGTCGAGATCGCCGACCGTCTCGCGGCGGCGGCGAAAACTGCCGGCCGGCACGACCTTGCCGACGCCGGCCACCGCGCGCAGGCATTCGAGCAACGGCGTCAGCGCTTGCTCGGCAGCCGGCAGCAGGAAACGCTGCGGTTCGCGCTGCAGGCGATCGTCGATCGCTTCGAGCAGATGCGCTTCGGTTTTCGCGCCGAAGCCCGGCAACTCGCGCACGTGCCCGCTCTTCGCTTCGACGCGAAGCTGTTCGAGCGAATCGACGTGCAGTGCGTCATGCAGCGCCTTCACGCGTTTCGCGCCGAGCCCCGGCACGTCGAGCAGCTCGACGATCGCGCCCGGCAGCGCGTGGCGCAGCGATTGCTGCAGTTCGCAGGTGCCGGTCGCGGCGATCTCGCGCAGCTTCGACGCGAGATCGGCCCCGATCGACGGAATCTTTCCGAGATCGTCGCCGCTCGCGATCATCGTCGGGATGTCGCGCCCGTAGTCGGCGATCGTACGCGCGGCGTTGCGGTAGGCACGCACGCGGAACGGATTGGCGCCCTGGATTTCGAGCATGTCCGCGATCTCGGCGAACACGGCCGCGCACTCGGCATTGTGGATCGGCATGATCGGCGTGGCTCCCTTCCACGTGGATGGCGCCGCACGCGTGCGCGACGGCGTCTGCCCGCCCGGCGCCGCATGTCGACGCCGCCGGGCGCCCGTTCGTCATCCTACGCCGACCGCGCATCGCGTGCAGCGCGAAAGCGGGATCGCGAGCGCGACGTCAGTCAGAGCGATGCGCGCGGTGTCGTCGCGTAGCGTCGCTCGTAGACCGACTGGCAATGCGTGCAGCGCTCGGCGGTCGGGCGCGCGAGCAGGCGCTCATAGTCGACCGGCGCATCGCAATCGATGCATTCGCCGTAGCTGCCGTCGCGCATTCGCAGTTGTGCGCGTCCGATCGCACGCAGTTCGGTCAGCTTCATGCCGATCAACGCATGATCGACGTCGACGAACAGATCCGCGTTCGCCTCGTCGCCCTCGTCCGGCGACGCACCGGCAAGATCTGCATAGGATTCCGACGCGCGCTGGTCTTCGCTCGTGCGGATCTCCGCACGCAGCGTCTGCTCGCTCTCCTTCAGCCGCTGTTGCAGCATCTGCCGTTGTTGTTGGTCGAGCGCCATGGCCGTCTCTCCTGTTCCGGGTTCCGCGCGGAAAGTGTGGCGCGCGGTGTCGCGCCGGTGCGCGGCGGATAGACACGACCGGCGCCGCCGCGCCCGGATATGCGCCCGGACGCATGCAGCGCCGGATGCATTCGACGCAGGATAAACCCATTGAACACGCGTGTGTTGACCGGAATCAGCGCGGCGCTCGCCGCATGCTCGCGGAAACTGGGGACGGACGCAAAAACGCGCCATCGCCGGATTCGTCTGATGCAAACGCCGCGAAGGATCGCTCGATCCGCAGCGCAACATGACGTCATCGCGCGTCAGGCATCGGCACGAACGATGTCGAGCAATGCGCGCGCCGAGCGCTGCCAGCTGTAACGCTGCGCATGCTCGCGGCCCATCGTGCGCAGCCGCGCACGCAGTTCGGGATCGTCCATCACGCGCGCGATCGACGCCGCGATATCCGGCGGCGAATACGCATCGCAGAACAATGCCGCTCCGCTGCAGACTTCCGGGAGTGCGCCCTCGTGCGACACGACGACGGGGCAGCCACACCGCATCGCCTCGAGCGGCGGCAGCCCGAACCCTTCGTACAACGATGGAAAGACGAAGCAGCCGGCATGCTCGTACAGCGCCTTCAGTTCGCCGTCGGTCACGTAGCCGGCCCACGTGATGTACGGATCGTCTTCGCGCAAGCCGGCTGCCCGTGCGCCGAAGATCTTCGCATTGGCGCCGCCCGCGATCACGAAGCGCAGCGTCGGATGCGACTCGCGCATCAGCGCGATCGCGGCAAGCGCGCGCCCGAGATTCTTGCCGGGCGCGAGCGACCCGACGAACAGCACATAGCGGTCCGTCTGCAGATTCAGCCGCGACAGCACGCCGGGGTCGGCGTCGATCCGGTCGATATGATCGACTGCGCCCGGCACGACCGACAGGCGTGCGGGCGGCACGCCAAGCCGCGCGGCCAGCCGCGCCCGCGAAAAATGCGAGACCGTCACGATATGGCGCGCGCGCCGCTTCAGGATCGAGAACGCAAAGCGATACCACAGACGGAACGCGAGCGAATAACCGGCCGGCAGATCGAAAATCGCCGCATCGTGAATCATCAGCAGTTGATCGCGCTTCGCCAGCGGCCCGATGTTGCACAGGCTCAGCAAGGTCCGGCCGCGCGTCGTGCGCGGCAGCGTCCATTGTTCCCAGAGCGCGCCGTGGCGGCGACCGGAGGTCTGCGACCGCGCACCGGCCGGCAATGCCGCCGGATCGTGATCGGACGGCACGACCAGCGCCGGCGCATCGTCGGCGTTCGCGATGCGCGCGAGTTCGGCCGTCAGTTCGTATGCCACCCGCTGAACGCCCGTCATGCGCTGCGCAGTGAATTTTCCGTTGATTGCGAGGCCGCGCAACCGCGCGGTGTGCGCGGCTGCGCCGACGCCCCGTTTCACGCGCGCTTCCTGCAATACAGGTGCGCCTCGCTCCCGAATCGACGTTGACATGATCGTGACTGTTCCGATGGCTGCGGCGCGATTGCGCGCCGCCGGACACCCCGTTGCGCGGGATGCTGCTGTGCCGTCAGTGTGTCCGCTGCCTGCGATCCGGTCGGTACGTTCGACCGCACAACGCCCCGCTTTCCGGACGATTCGCAATACTCAGAAAGCGTTGCGCCCGATGAAGCCGCGCACGACCGTCAACAGGATGATCTTCATGTCGAACCAGAAGCTCCAGTTCTGCATGTAGAACAGATCGAACTTCACGCGCGCGGCCATCGCCTCGACCTTGCGCGTCTCGCCGCGATAGCCGTTCACCTGTGCCCATCCGGTGATGCCGGGCCGCACGCGGTAGCGGTACATGTAGCAGTCGATCAGCTGCCGATAGAAGTCGTCGTGCTCGATCGCATGCGGACGCGGCCCGACGACCGACATCTGCCCGAACAGCACGTTGAAGAACTGCGGCAGCTCGTCGAGCGACGTGCGTCGCAGGAATGCGCCGACGCGCGTGATGCGCGAATCGTTACGCGACGCCTGCCGCAGTACGCCCGGCTGTACGCGATGCACGCGCATCGTCCTGAACTTCAGGATGTCGAACTCGCGACCGTCGACACCCTTGCGGCGCTGCCTGAACAGCACGGGCCCCGGCGAAGACAGCTTGACCGCGATCGCCAGCATCGACAGCAGCGGCAGCAACGGAATCAGCACGCCGAACGCGAACAGCCGATCGAACGCGAACTTCGCCCACAGCTCCGGCGCGGAGCGCGGCGTGGTCGCGAGATTGATCGCCGGCATGCCGAGCACGTCGGTCGCCGAGCGATCGACGACGGCCATCTGCCGCACGTCGGGCAACAGCCGCAGCTCGACGAATTCGTCGCGCAGCTCGCGCACGATGCGCTGGATCCGCCACTCGTGCGACATCGGCAGCGTGAGCCACACCTCGTCGATCGCGCCGCCGCGAATCATGTCGCGCAACGCATTCCAGTCGTCGATCACCGGCACGCCGCCGATGCCGCCCGCGGCGGCCGGCGCATCGTCGTCGAATACGCAGGCCGCGACGAACGGGCCATTCGATGCAAGCTGCATCCGCTCGATCGCGACGCGCCCGTATGCGGTTGCGCCGACGACGGCGACGCGGCGCTGCCGCGCGCGCCGGTCGTCACGAGTCAGCGCGAGCGCCAGCAGCGCGGCGCGGCCGAGCAGCAGCGCCGTGTCGCCGGACAGCACCGTGCGCACGATCCAGCGTGTCGTGACCGTGCCGCCGCGGTTCATGATCCACATCGTGGCCGCCACCGTCAGCACGCTCGCGCAAACGACGGCCACCATCGTCTGCGTCGGCACGTGTGTGCCGCCATGCGGCGCCACGCCGCCGCGCAGGTGGCGCGGCAGCAGCGCCACGGTCAACACGCACAGCAGCGCGATCGCACCGCGCTGCGCATCGGACAGCTCGCGCCACGCAAGGCCCGACGCCGCCTGCGCAGCGAGCGCCCCCGCCAGCAGGAGCACGACATCGGCCGCCGCGATCGCGGCACGCCGCATCGTATTCGTTCCACCGGACCTCGACTGCATCGTCACGCACCGTGTGCCGGGAATCCGCAACGGACCTCCTGGATGCGGGGACGCACCGGCGTCGACCGCGCATTTCCGCGCGTGCCGAGCAAGCGGCGATAGTCGGCACGAATCAGGTCGTAGCATTCGCACGCGTGATGTTCGAGGCCGTCGCGGTCGAGCACCGTGATGCGGCCGCGGCGCTGCCGGATCAGCCCGGCTTCCTGCAGGTTGCCGGCCGCTTCCGTCACGCCTTCGCGCCGCACGCCGAGCATGTTCGCGATCGTTTGCTGCGTGACGGCCAGTTCGTCGCCGTCGATCCGGTCGTGCGCCAGCAGCAGCCAGCGGCTGAGCTGCTCGCTGACCGAGTGATGCCGGTTGCACAGCGCGCTGCGCGAGATCTGCGCCATCGTCGCCTGGCAGTAGTTGAGCAGCAGCCGGTAAGTCTCGGGCGACCGCTCGAATTCGGCGCGCATCACGCAGGTCGGTACGCGATAGGCCATGCCGCCGATGCGCACCTCGACCCGGTTCGACGCGGCGACACCCCCGACCAGCGTGCCAAGCCCGACCACGCCCTCGCGGCCGACCACCGCCACCTCGACCATCGCACCGTCCTCCATCAGGTGCTGCACCGACATCATTGCGGTCGCCGGGAAATGCAGATGGCGCATCGGCTCGCCAACCCGGTCGAGCATGCCGGCCTTGATCCGGACCAGTTCGAGGTGCGGTGCGATGTTGCGGATGCTGTCCTCCGGGAGGGCATCGAGGATGGCATTCGCCGAGTAGCTCGAGTGAAGATGAAGCATGTATGTATCCCTTTTATGTCCGCGCCGCGTGCAGCCGCATGCACGGAACTCGTTATCGCGATGCGTGCCCGGACGTTCACAGCGGTTGCGGCCACAACCCTGAATCCGGCTGCCCATCGGCTTGTCACTTCCGGATTGAGTCGATCGTTCCGTTTTCGACACGCCAGCCCGAATAAGCGATTTACGTGCCAATACCCGTCCGTCCTTAATATATGAATCACATCCGATTTAGATCGACCGAATAACCCATCTAAAACCAAAAAAAGCGTCTCATTTCCGGACACTCTTCCGCGCGACGGACACCGTTCCGCATTCGACTGATCAATTTGCGCACCGGATCGGAGCCGCCGCAGCGGTGCCGCGAGGCTTACCGGTCATATACTTACAGCCGATTTTCAATTGTTTCCGTGATGTGCCGGACAGCACGCGCCAGCGCCACCACGCTTCACACGGTCGTTTTAAACTGTCTCAAATTTGAATCTGCACACTAATTCCAGACTATGTCCGGTATCGCACACATCGCATGCAAGCCATTGATTCTTAGAGAAAGTCGCGCAACCCAAGTTTAATTGTCAAATAATGGGCGTTGTTGCATAAATCTGGCACGCCCGCGGTCGACTGACGTTTACACACAACGGCCGGTCCGGCACCCCTGTTAACGATTCGGGTTCCTGCGTAGATTCTCGATTTTTGGCTTCGAGAAGATGCGCAGGGACAAGGGCAAGACGAGCGAGCGGAAGGCGCGCTACCGAGTCAAGAACTGGCCAGCCTACAACGCCGGCCTGATCAACCGAGGTAACGTCACGATGTGGATCGATGAAGCCGCCCTGGCGAGCACGCTGGAGGCCGGGCCGACGCGCGGCCGTCCGCGTTTGTACAGCGACGCGCTGATCCAGGCGCTGCTGGGCATCAAGACCGTGTTCCGTCTGCCGCTGCGCGCGCTGCAAGGCTTCGCGCAAAGCCTGCGCGAGCTGGCTTTCGCCACCTTACCCGTGCCGAACTACACGACACTGAGTCGCCGAGCGCAGACGCATGAGGTCCAACTGCCGGTCATTGGCGACGGCGAGCCGATCCATCTGGTGGTCGACAGCACCGGCATGAAGGTCTACGGCGAAGGCGAATGGAAGGTGCGCCAGCATGGCTATTCGAAGCGTCGCACATGGCGCAAAGTGCATCTCGGGCTCGACGCGAACACCGGTCAGGTACGTGCCGCGCTGATGACGCATCAGGACGTCGCCGACGGTGACGTCCTGGCCGAACTGCTCAACCAGATCCCGGACGACGAGTTGCTCGATGTCATCGGCGGTGACGGGGCCTACGACACCAAACCCTGTCATGCCGCGATCGCCGCACGCGGCGCAACGCCCTCGATTCCGCCGCGCGAAGGCGCCGCTCATTGGCCCGCGAACACGTCCGGCGCGAAGTGGCGCAATGACGCCGTCGATACGACCGCCCGCCTCGGCCGCGACGAATGGAAGAAGGGCAGCGGCTACCATCGGCGCTCGCTCGTGGAGAACGCGATGTATCGCTTCAAGATGCTCACGGGTAACCACTTGTGGGCACGACGCACCGATACGCAGGCCACCGAGGTCGCTATCCGCGTGGGCGTGCTGAATCGCATGGCGGACCTCGCACGCCCGCAATCCGTTCGCATTGCCTGAAACATGAACATAGGCCTTACCTCGTCATCACGCTCGATTTATGCAACAACGCCCAAATAATGTTCAATGCTCGCTCGGCAATTTCCCCGTACGATGCGCGGCGTCGGCCGATTGCTTCACGATCGATATTGAATGGTCGACCGGTCTGTCATTCCATTCTCGGATGATTAATTTCATGACAAACGAATCATTAAATCCGGATAACGTTTGCGCCCAATCAAAATCGTCAAACTTTGTGAAATGACGTAATGTGCGATTGGTTGAATTCAATTGCATGCTAGCCTTTCCGCAGCATCGTCATTCGAATTTAGATGAACACAAGTCCGCACGAGCGTGCGAAATTCCCTTTTCGGGAGTCTCGCCGCGACAGCGCGCGACCGCCACCCTACGAGGATGCGCCGTGACTCACCAGGCCCCCGACGTCGTCGCGCACGCGAACGGCATGATCGAGTTTTCCCACAGTTTCGATGCGAACCGGTTTCTCGCGGCCATCGACCGCGACGAGCTCGCCACGCTGGTCCCCCACCTTCAACTCGTTCACCTGGAATCGGGGCAGGTGCTGTGCGAACCCGGCGCAATGCTCGCCGCGGTCTACCTGCCCGTCACGACGGCGATTTCGCTGCAGTACGTGTCGTCCGGCGGCATGACGCTGGAAGTCGCGGAAATCGGCAGCGAAAGCGTGGTCTGCGACGACGTGATCGGCGGCAGCGGCCGGATGCCGTGCCGCGCCGTCGCCTGCCGCGACGGCTTCGTCTACCGGCTCGACCGCCGCGTGTTCGCGGCCGCGTTCGACGCATCGCCGGTGATCCGCCATCTCGTGTTCGTCTGCGTGCGGCTCTTGATGGCGCAGGTATCGCAGATCACGTTCTGCAGCCGTCATCATGTGCTCAAACATCAGTTATGCAGATGGTTCCTGCTGGCGTACGACCGTACGCGCAGCATCGAGATCCAGGTGACGCACAGCATGCTGGCGCAGATGCTCGGCGTGCGGCGGGAAACGGTCACCGATGCCGCCGGCGAAATCCAGAAGCTCGGCCTGATCCGGCAATACCGGAGCTCGATCGAGCTGGCCGACCTCGACGGCCTCGAGAAGATGTCGTGCGGCTGCCGCGCGATCGTGCGCGACGAGATGAAACGCATCCTGTCGGCCGATTCGGGCGTGCCGGCCGCATCGCGTGCCTGATTGCCGCGCCGATTCGTGCGGCGCCAGCATGCGGGGTTAGCGGTTTGTAGGGTGGCGAACAGAACGCCGTGCGTGCGAATGGTCTACTGATGCCGGACTGCCGGGGGATGTCAGCGCGATGCGCGCGTCTGCCCGAGCGGACGACACCACGCACGCCGGAGCAGCACGTGAAAAACGAAATCAGAACCATCCTCAAGCACGTCGCCCACCTCGAAGCCGCGATCGATTCGATCGGCGACGGGGACGACCTCTACGAAGCGGGCCTCTCCTCGCTCGACACGATCCAGTTGATGCTTGCGATCGAGAAGCAGTTCAACATCGAGATTCCCGACGAGATGCTGAGCCGCAACCTGTTCCGCAGCATCGACGCGCTCGCGGACACGATCGCCACGCTGCAACGCGCCGAGCATTCCGCATGAGCGCGCTGCTTCCCGAACTCGCGGCCGACAGCGAATCGCATCGGCTCGACGAGGCCGCGCACGCCGTCGCGCAGATCGCCGCGCAGCACGCGGATGCCGTCGACCGGGACGCGCGCTGCCCCGTCGAGGCGATCGAGGCGATGCGCGCGCGCCGGCTGCTGGGCGCGATGGTACCGACCCATCTCGGCGGCGCTGGCGCGTCGCTGCAAGACATCGCTTCGGCCTGCTCGATCCTCGGCCAGGCCTGCGCATCGTCGGCGATGGTGTTCGCGATGCACCAGATCCAGGTTGCCTGCATCGTCGACCACGCCCTCGACCAGGGCTGGCACAAGCTGTTCCTGCAGCAGCTCGTGCGCCACCAGTGGCTGCTCGCGTCCGCCACGTCGGAAGACGGCGTCGGCGGCAACCTGCGCGCGAGCCAGTGCGCGCTCGAAACCGACGGCAGCGAATTCCGGCTGCGCAAATCCGCGCCGACGATCTCGTACGGCGACTATGCGGACGGTATCCTCGCGACCGCGCGACGCGACGCGGACGCGCCGGCTTCCGAACAGGTGCTCGTCACGCTGCTGCGCGACGGCTATACGCTCACGCACCGCGGCGAATGGGACACGCTCGGGATGCGCGGCACCTGCAGCAACGGCTTCGTGCTCGACGCACGGGGCGCCGCCGTTCAATGCCTGCCGGTGCCGTTCGCGAAGATCGCCGAGGAAACGATGGTGCCGGTCTCGCACATTCTGTGGGCCGCGGTCTGGATCGGCGTGGCCGGCGATGCGTTCCAGCGCGCACACCAGTTCTTCCGCGCGCAGGCACGCCAGACCGACGGCGCGCCGTCGCCCGCGTCGCGACGCATCGCCGAATCGCTCGAGCTGATGCAGGCGATGCAGGCCCGCGTCGACAACGTGCTGCGGCTCCATGCGGATACGTCGGCCCGCTCGTGGTCGGCCGGCATGGCCTGGGCCGCCGAGATCAACACGCTGAAGACCTACGTGTCGTCGAGCGCGCTGGAAGTTGCGCAACAGGCGATGATGATCTGCGGGATGGCCGGCTACAAGCAAGGCGCGCCGTTCAGCATCGGCCGCCACATTCGCGACCTGCACGCGGCGCCGCTGATGATCAGCAACGACCGCATTGCCGCCAATACCTCGAGCCTGCTGCTCGCGCTGCGTCCCGCGACGCTGGAGAAACATTCGTGAACGATCGCCTCGCCGTGCCCTCCGCCCCCTCCTCTCCCGCCGACGCGCCGCTCGACCGCGCGGGCGTCAACCCGCTGCGCGATGCGCTGATCGACGCGGGCCTGCTGGTCTCGACCGGCATCCAGGGCCTGTTCGGCCGCAGCGAGCGGTTCGAGCGCGTCGTCGAAGCGCTCGACGCGTTCGTCACGCGCCTCGGCGCGGATCAACAGGCCGAGGTGCTGCGCTTCCCGCCGGCGATGAGCCGCACCGAATTCGAGCGCAGCGAATACATGAAGAGCTTCCCGCAGCTCGCGGGCAGCGTGCATGCGTTCTGCGGCGACGAGCAGCAGCACCAGCGCCTGTTGCAGTGCCTCGATCGCGGCGACGACTGGACGGAGAATCAGAAGCCGACCTACGTCGTGATGACGCCGGCCGCATGCTACCCGGTCTATCCGGTCGTCGCACGCGCGGGCGCGTTGCCCGGCGACGGCCGGATCGTCGACGTGTTCTCGTACTGCTTCCGCCACGAGCCATCGCTCGATCCGACCCGCATGCAGTTGTTCCGGATGCGCGAATACGTGCGGATCGGCACGCCCGAACAGATCGTCGCGTTCCGCGAGACGTGGATCGAGCGCGGCACGCGGATGATCGACGCGCTGCGCCTGCCGAACGCGATCGATCTCGCGAACGACCCGTTCTTCGGGCGCGGCGGCAAGATCGTCGCGAACAGCCAGCGCGAGCAGAACCTGAAGTTCGAGCTGCTGATCCCGATCGAGCACGACGACCGCCAGACCGCATGCCTGAGCTTCAACTACCACATGGACCATTTCGGGCTGCTGTGGGACATCCGCACCGAGACGGGCGACGTCGCGCATACGGGCTGCGTCGGCTTCGGCCTCGAACGGCTCACGCTCGCGCTGTTCCGCCACCACGGCTTCGACATCGACGCGTGGCCGCGCGAGGTCCGCGACGTACTGTGGGGCACGCGATGAGGTTCGTTTCCCGCGACGGCGAAGACGCGTCGTTCGACGACGTGCGCCACCGTGCGCGCCACTACCGGCCGCACCCGCTGCACAGTCAGGAGATGGTCTGGAAGCAGACCAACTGCTACGTCGACATGTGGCTCGAAGTGCTCCGGTGGTGGGGCTTCAATCCGTACGCGGCGCTGCCGTTTACGATCGCGCTCGATTTCGAGGGCGACCAGTTCACGTTCTTCAAGTTTCCGCACGACGAACTGGAGCGGCTCTACGGCATCGTCGTGCAGGAGCACTCGATCTACGAGCCGCTCGACCGGCACATCGAAACGCAGGTCGCGCGCGGGCACCTGATGATCGTCGAGGTCGACGCGTGGTTCCTGCCCGACACGCGCGGCAGCAGCTATCGCACGCAGCACACGAAGACGACGATCGGCATCGACGCGATCGACCGCGCGAAGCGCCAGATCGGCTATTTCCACAACAGCGGCTATTACGTGGCCGAGGATTTCGACTACAACGGGCTCGTCGGCGGCAGTTCGCCGATGACGCTGCCGCCGTACGTCGAAATCGCGAAGCGGCGCTTTGCGCCGCTCGACGAGCGCGCGCTATGCGAAGCGTCGCTCGCCGCGCTGCAGCGCCACCTGCGGCGCCTGCCGGTCGTCGATCCGATCGCGGCATTCCGGCGACAGTTGCAAACCGATGCGAAGACGCTCGCCGATGCGCCGCTCGAACACTTCCATGCGTACTCGTTCAATTCGGTGCGGCAGCTCGGCGCGAATTTCGAACTGTTCGGCCATTACGCGCGCTGGCTGCAGGCCAGCGGCTGCGTCGGGCCGTTCGCCGAGATCCGCGCCGCATGCGACCGCATCGCGTCCGAAGCGATGGTGCTGGAGTTCCGGCTCGCGCGCGCCTGCGCACGCGGCAAGGAAGAACGCGGCGATTCGACGCTCGAGGCGATCGAGGCCGCCTACGTCGATCTCGTCGCCTGCGCGCGGCAGATCGGCTCGCCGTCGCGGCATGTGGCGCCCGCGACGCCTGCGCGCAGCGACGCGGCGCCCATGCCGGCCATGCGGTGACGCGCGCGCGTGCCCTGCCCGCGTGGTCGATGCTGGCGACGGCCGCAGGCGCCGCGCGGGAACCGCGCGATCTTCCGGCCGACGGCGACGGCTGGATCGCGGCGCCGGTGCCCGGCACGGTCGCGCAGGCGCTCGCGCTGGCCGGCCGGCTCGACGAAGCGGCGTCGCTCGACGAACGCGATCACTGGTACCGGATCGAACTGCGCGGGCGCGGGCCGCGCGTGCTGCGCTTTCACGGCCTCGCGACGCTCACGCAGGCGTGGCTCGACGACACGCCGATCCTCCGCTCCGACAGCATGTTCGTCACGCACGACGTTCCCGTATCGCTCGACGGCACGCACCGGCTGACGCTCTGCTTCGGCGCGCTCGCGCCGCACCTGCGCAACGCGCGCGCGCCGCGCCGTGCGCGCTGGCGCACACGGCTCGCCGAGCCGGCGGCGCTGCGCACGGTCCGCACGTCGCTGTTCGGACACATGCCCGGCTGGTTTCCGCCATACGTGCCGACCGGCCCGTGGCGCCCCGTCGACGTACTCGATCCGGCCGACGGCTTCGTTCCGGTCGACTGCGACCTGCGTGCGCGCGTCGAAGGCGACACGGGCTGGCTCGATGCCGAACTGACATTTGCCGCGCCGTTGCCCGACGCGCTCGCGGCAAGACTGTCGTGCGGCGAACATCATGGCACGCTCGAACGCGCCGGCACCGACCGGCTACGCGCGAGCGTCGCGGTGCCCAACGTGCGCCGCTGGTGGCCGCATACGCATGGCGAGCCGACACTCTACGAAATCGCGCTGCATATCGGCGACGAACGGCGGCCGCTCGGCTCGACCGGCTTCCGCACGATCGAGATCGATGCCGGCGCCGACTGCAAGGGATTCGGGCTGCGCATCAACGGCGTGCCCGTGTTCGCGCGCGGCGCATGCTGGAGCAGCGCCGCACCGCTTGCGCTGCACGCGGACGACGCCACCTACGGCCGCCTGCTCGGGCTCGCACGCGACGCCGGCTTCAACATGATCCGCGTCGGCGGCACGATGACCTACGAGGCCGACGCATTCCACGCGTGGTGCGACCGGCTCGGGCTGCTGGTCTGGCAGGACTTCATGTTCGCGAACTTCGATCATGCGCTCGACGATCCCGCGTTCGCGGACAACGTCGACCGTGAAGCCGATCAATTCCTCGCGCGCCACGGCGCGTCGCCGTCGCTCGCGGTGCTGTGCGGCGGCAGCGAGATCGCGCAACAGGCGGCGATGTCGGGGCTCGGGCCGAAGCAGCGCTTCCTCGAGCTGACCGCCGAGCGCCTGGCCGGCCATGCAGCCGCGCGCCGGCCCGACGTCCCGTATGTGCCCGATTCGCCCGACGGCGGCGTGCTGCCGTTCGCGCCGCGCGAGCGCGTATCGCACTACTACGGCGTCGGCGCGTACCTGCGCCCGCTCGACGATGCGCGCCGCGCGGACGTGCGCTTCGCGAGCGAATGCCTCGCGTTCGCGAACGTGCCGTGCGATGCGACGCTCGTCAGCCTCGGCTGGCCCGGCGTGCACGAGCCGCGCTGGAAGGCGGCCGTGCCGCGCGACCCCGGCACGTCGTGGGATTTCGAGGACATTCGCGACCACTATCTGCAGACGCTGTACGACGTCGCGCCCGACCGGCTGCGCCGCGAGGATCCGGCACGCTACTTCGAACTGTCGAGGGCCGCGATCGCGGACGTGATGCGCGAGACGTTCTCCGAATGGCGGCGCACCGGTTCGCGCTGCGCCGGCGCGCTCGTATGGCAGTTCCAGGACGTGATGCCGGGTGCCGGATGGGGTGTGATCGACGCCACGCACCGGCCGAAATCGGCGTGGTATGCGCTGCGCCAGGTGCTGCAGCCCGTGCAGGTGCTGCTCGTCGACGAAGGCTTGAACGGGCTCGACGTGCATGTGGTCAACGAGCGCCCGGCGCCGCTGTCGGCGGCCGTCGAACTGGTCGCGCTGCGCGACGGCCGCACGCCGGTCGCGCGGGCCGGCTGCCCGGTACGGATCGCCGCGCACGACACGATACGGATCGGATCGGCCGAGCTGCTCGGCCGGTTCTTCGACTGGACCTATGCGTACCGTTTCGGGCCCTGCGAACACGACACCGTCGTCGCGACGCTACGCACCGACGACGGCACGCTGCTGTCGCAGGCGTTCCATTTCCCGTCCCGCACGCATCCGGCCGTGCTGGCGCGCCGCGAACTCGGGATCGAAGCGTGCGTGTCGCGCACCGGCGATACGTGGCACGTCGACATCGACACGCGGCACGTCGCGCGCCACGTGCAGATCGACGCGCCGGGTTTCATGCCGCGCGACGACTGGTTTCATCTCGCGCCCGGCACGCCGGCGCGCGTCGCGCTCGTTCCGCTGGAAACCGCCGGGAAGATTCGGGACGCGGACGGCGGGCCGCCTGCCGTGGAAATTCGCGCGGTAAACGCCGCGCGAACGGTACGCGCCACGCAGGCCGGTTGACGCGACGCTCGCAGGCGCCATGCGCCGCGAGCGTCGCAATTCGAACGTCAGTCGGACGAACCCGTGCCGCGCGGCCGCTCGATCCCGTACGCTTCCATCCAGCGATACAGCGTCGCGCGCGACACGCCAAGCTCGCGCGCCGAAGCCGCGACGCGCCCGCGCGTGCGCAGCAACGCGGTTTCGATCGCCTCGCGCTCGATCGACTTGCGGATGTCGGCAACGGACGGCGACGCCGCATCGAGACAGTATTCGAGCTCGAGATCCCGCGCGGTGATCAGGCGCCCTTCGGTCATCACGACCGCGCGGCGCACCCGGTTGATCAGTTCGCGGACATTGCCGGGCCAGTCGTGCTTGTAGAGTGCGGTGATTGCGTCCGTCGAGAAGCCGCGCACGCGATGACGCGCATCGCCGCGGAAGCGTTCGAGCATGTGGTGCGCGAGCAGTTCGATGTCCTTGCCGCGCGCGCGCAGCGGCGGCTGGTCGATGCGCATCACGCACAGTCGGTGGAACAGGTCCGCGCGAAAACGCCCTTCCTCCATCGCGCCGCGCAGGTCGACGTGCGTCGCCGATACGATCCTGACATCGACCGGCACCGGATCGCTGCCGCCGAGGCGATGGATCGAGCGCTCCTGCAGAAAACGCAGCAGGCTCGCCTGGCTCTCGTGCGGCAGGTCGCCGATCTCGTCGAGCAGCAGCGTGCCGCCGTTCGCGGCCTCGACATAGCCGATCTTGCGCGCGTTCGCGCCGGTAAACGCGCCGCGCTCATAACCGAACAGCTCCGATTGCAGCAGATGCGGCGGAATCGCGCCGCAGTTGACCGCGACGAACGGGCCGTTGCGCCGCTCCGAATGACGATGGATCGCGACGGCCGTCAGCTCCTTGCCGGTACCCGTTTCGCCGAACACGAACACCGGTGCGTCGGTGCGTGCGAAGCGCCGCACCGTGTCGAACAGCCGCAGCATCGCGCTGCAGGTGCCGACGATGCCTTTCTCGTCCGATTCGAGCTGTTCGCGGTCGCGCGCGAACAGGCATTCCATGCCGTATGCATGGCCGACCGTATCGGCGATCCGCTGGTGCGACGCGGGCAACGTGACGTAGTCGAAGCAATAGTCGCGCAACAGCGCGCGCACGTTCGGGGAAGCGGTCTGGCCGACGTCGACGAGCGCGACCCACACGACGTCGCGCATCGACGCACAGGTCGACGCGATGCTGCCGATCGCATCGGCATGGCCGCCGCTCAGGTCGAGAATGCCGCAGGTGATTTCGCCGGGCGTATTGCGCAGCTCGTTCGCATGCTCGACGATCGACACCTTCCAGTCGCGTCGGGCCAGTTCCTTTCGCAGCATGACGGACGGCGACTGCGTCCAGTAAATCAGCGGACGCTGCCCGTTACCGCTTCCCCCGCCGGCGCTCTTATCGCGCGTTATTGGCATATTCATAACGAACCATCACTTTCTCCACTCCGCGAACCGTTCGCGTGCGCTGCGGCCGGCGGCACATGGCTGCCTGTCCGCGCTGCGTTTCCGCAGCTTTGGCGAAGATCGAAACTGCACACGGCGAGAGCCCCCGGAGGTCGAGCCGGATGTCATCCGGCCTCGTTGTCATCGAACTCGAAGGGAACGCGCGGCCGCGGGAGCCACGACGTTCCGGCTTTGATGCGACGCGCCGTCAGGCGGAGCACGTCGGCAAACGGGAAATCCGTCCGCAGGTGCGTTGCGTCGTACACGACAGTCGCGCCCGATGCCGAACCGGATGGCCGCCAACCCGCTCCCGGAATGACCGCCGCATTTCATCCGTTCGTGAATCTACACCCCGTTTCGAGATGGCCGTGTTACCAAAAGATAAACATGATTCAGCCCATTACGCCACCGGTCGGCCCGCACAACACACCTTTGACCACTGAAATTTGATTATCTATGACTATTCCCGTCAATCAGTGGCAAATCCCACTTTTCGGCAAGATCGCTGCGTCCATTGCCCGCGATTTTCTCCGAAATCCCGGAATAAATCCGGACGTCCCGCTCTGCGAGTCGATAATCGCCGCGCGCATGCCCCGCCGGCACCGCGCGGAGAACGCACGCGCCCGGGTCGTTCGTTACAGCGTCGTAACCAAACGCCAGCGCCGCCGGTCAGGTCCGCAGTGCCGCCTCGCGTTGCCGGGCCTGCCGATCGTGCAGGTTGCCACGGGCCGAAACGCCGTCGCCCGGCGTGAAACCGGCGGTGCCGGCCATCTCCTCCTGCAATGCAGCATAACCATCCATCACGAAGCGCGTGAGCTCGCCCCGGAAACGCGCCGAGCCGAAGCATTCGGCATTTGCACGGCACGCGTGCGGATCGAACGAACCGCGCGGCAGTGCTTCGAAGCGGGCTAGCGCGTCGACCAGCGCGTCGACCGTCTGCGCGCGGTAGAACAGGCCCGTTGCACCGGCGCACGGCCACGCGCGCACCGACTCGCGCACGCCGCCCTTCCCGTAAGCGATCACGGGCGTGCCGCACGCCTGCGCCTCGACCGGCGAAATGCCGAAATCCTCTTCCGCCGCGAACACGAACGCGCGTGCGCGCTGCAGGTGGTCGTGCAGCACATCGAACGGCTGGTAGCCGAGCAGCGTGACGTTCGGCCCGGCAAGCGCGCGGATCTTCGCCATTTCAGGCCCGTCGCCGATCACGACGAGACGGCGCTCCGGCGTACGCGAAAACGCGTCGACGATCAGGTCGATCCGCTTGTACGGCACGAGCCGCGACGCGGTCAGGTAGAACGCGTCCTTGTCCGTGCGCATCGACAGATGGTCGACGTCGACCGGCGGATAGATCACCGTCGCCTCGCGCCGGTAGGTCTTGCGGATGCGGCGCGCGATGAAGTGCGAATTCGCGGCCACGCGATCGACGCCGTTCGCCGAGCGCGCATCCCAGTTGCGGATGTAATGCAGCAGCGCCCGTGCGATCGCCGATTTCGGCCCGCGCGCGAGCCCCGCCTCGTTCAGGTACTGGTGCTGCAGATCCCACGCGTAGCGCACCGGCGAATGCACGTAGCTGGCGTGGAACTGGTCCGGGCCGCTCAGCACGCCCTTCGCGACCGCGTACGAACTCGACAGCACGATGTCGTATTCCGACAGGTCGAACTGCTCGATCGCGAGCGGAAACAACGGCAGATAACTACGGTAGCGCTTGCGCGCGAACGGCAGCTTCTGGATGAAGGACGTCCGCACCGCGCGGCCGCGCAGGCAGTCCCGATCCTCGAGGAAATCGACGAGGCTGTAGATATCGGCCTGCGGAAAGCAGTCGATCATGTGCGCCAGCACGCGTTCGGCGCCGCCAGGCACGACCAGCCAGTCGTGAACGATCGCAATCTTCAAGTACTGCCCCCGGTTCTTCATTCACGTTCGATGTCGGCAGACCGCGCAGTGCGGCCGCCGTGACGTGCCAATTATCGGAAAGCCCCGGCACGGCCGATGTGTGCTACCGCACATTGCGCCGCTGTCGGCGCGCGCATTGCCGTGCAGCACGCCGGCCGCGCGAAACCGCGGCGTGAGTGCGCTTTCGAACAGACCGGCGCGCGCGGCATCCGCATCATGACCATTGCCGCACCGCACGGAACGAACGCGTCCGTGGGGTACAGCGTGCTGAAGGCTTCACGCGAGGACCGCATCATGGAATGGCATTGTTGTGAATTCGAACATCTGAGCGCCGTCGATCTCTATGCAATCCTGCGCGCGCGCAACGCCGTGCTGGTGGTCGAGGACGCACACACGCATCTCGACATCGACGGCAAGGACGCCGGCGCGCTGCACGTGTATGCAAGCGTGCGCAACGGCGACACGGCGGAAGTCGCGGCCTACGCGCGCATCCTGCCCGGCGACGACATCGATCCGGATGTCGTGATCGACAAGGTACTGACAAGCGAGGCGTGTCGCGACGGCGATACGCTCGAACGCCTGATCGAACGCGCGCTGACCGCCGCGCTGGCCGCGTGGCCGGACGCCGCGCTCCGCACGCACGTTCCCGCGCCGCGCCAGGCCTTCTACAAACGCTTCGGATTCCGCAAGGCGTACGGCCCGTATCTCGAACAGGGCGCGCCGTTCGTCGGCATGATCCGGCCGGCCGATCGCGCCGCCGGTGCGCTGCGTCAACTGCTGTCCCGGGCCGTTTCGACGCCCCGGCCCCGAAACGAAGACGTGCTCGTCGACGGTCGCGCGCGCAACCGGCTGCCCGCCGATACCGGAGCCAATCGATGACCCGCACCCTTCACCCGGTTCCCGAACCCGACCTTCCGCGCATCCTGCCGGTCATCCTTGCCGGCGGCTCGGGCACGCGCCTCTGGCCGCTGTCGCGCGAGCAGTATCCGAAGCAACTGATCGAGCTGACCTCGAACGAATCGCCGCTGTCGGCGACGGCGCGCCGCCTGAACGGCATCGCGAACGCGTCGCTCGGCGACACGCTGCTGCTGGTGTGCGGCGAACAGCACCGCATCATGAGTGCCGCGCAAGTGGTCGACCGTGCGGCGCCGGCGCGCATCCTGCTCGAGCCGGCCGCTCGCAACACGGCACCGGCGCTCACGCTCGCCGCGCTCGACGCGAGCGCGCTCGCGGACGATCCCGTGCTCGCGGTGATGCCGGCCGATCACGTGATCGCCGATGTCGGCGCATTCCAGGACACCATCGCGCGCGCGGCGCGTTACGCGCAGGAAGGCGCGATCGTCACGCTCGGCGTGCTGCCGCGCCGCGCGGAAACGGGCTACGGCTATATCCAGGTCGGCGAGCCGCGCACCGGCCGCCACGGCGGACAAGGCGGCTATTCCATCGGGCGCTTCGTCGAGAAACCCGACGCGACGCTCGCCGAACGCTACCTGCAGTCGGGCGACTACTGGTGGAACAGCGGGATTTTCGTCACGCGCGCGTCGGTCTGGCTAAAGGCGATCCGCACACTGGCGCCCGCGATTCATGCAGCCTGCGAAGCGGCGTGGCGCGCGGGCGTCGCCGAGGATCCGTTCTTCAGGATCGACGCGGCGGCGTTCGACGCCTGCCCGTCCGACTCGATCGACTACGCGGTCATGGAGCGCCTCGCCGAAAGCAGCGAGCTCGGCATCGAAGGGATCGTGGTGCCGCTCGCGGCCGGCTGGTCGGACGTCGGCACATGGGATGCGATCTGGGAAATCATGCCGAAGGACGATCACGGCAACGTCGCGCGCGGCCCGATCGTGTTCGAGGACACGCAGGACAGCTTCGTGCGTTCGGAGGGGCGGCTCATCGCATGCGTCGGGATGAAGGACGTCGTCGTGATCGAAACGCCCGATGCGGTGCTGGTCGCGAACAAGCACGACGTGCAGCGCGTGAAGAACATCGTCGCGCGCCTGAAGAGCGACCGGCGCCCGCAGGCGAGCGAGCACCGCAAGGTGCAGCGTCCGTGGGGGCATTACGATTCGATCGATCTCGGCGAACGGTTCCAGGTGAAGCGGATCGTCGTCGAACCGGGTAAGCGGCTGTCGCTGCAGATGCACTATCACCGCGCCGAACACTGGATCGTCGTACGCGGCACCGCGAAGGTGACACGCGGCACCGAGACGTTCCTGCTCAGCGAGAACGAATCGACGTACATCGCCGTCGGCGAGGTGCATCGCCTCGAGAATCCCGGCCGGATTCCGCTCGAGATCATCGAGGTGCAATCGGGAAACTATCTCGGCGAAGACGATATCGTGCGCTTCGACGACCAGTACGGACGCGCGGTCGTCGACGCGTTGCCGGAAACGCGTGCGGTGCCGCCCGCTTCGCGGGAACCGCATGAGCGGGCCGTCGAAGGAGACGTCGTGCGGTAAGCGCGGTAAGCGCAGGCCGTGCACGCCGGCGCGCGCATCGTGTCGTCAATCGATGCCGCGCTGCGACCAGCGTGCCTGCCTCAGCGATTCGCGCACGCGCGGCAACTGCGACGTGTCCGCGCCCACCGTCACGCCTGTCGCGAGCGGCTGTACGACCGCCGCCCCGCACTGCCCCACCTTCGATCCTCCTGCATCCGGGTGGCCCGCGTGGCAGCGTCCTCCGTCACCGCCCACCTGTACCGGCATCCCGCCGATCGCGGACAACCGGTTATCCGCGATCCGGTATTGCGACACGTTTCCCCATACGCGAATGCCGGCGAACCGCGCGCGCGACACGCGGTTGCCGACCACGACCACGCGCGTCACCGAGCCCGACCACGTACTGACGTCGATCGCGGCCTGCTGCGTCAGCGGGCGCGGATCGGTGCGCGCGGTCGCGGTCTGGATATCCGAGATCTCGTTGTTCTCGACCAGCACGCCGGACGCGCCGTAGGTCCGGAAGCTGTCCTCCTGCGCGACGAGAATGCCCGCGCTCACCTGCACGTTGCGCACGATGTTGTTCGCGATCGTCACGTCCGCGCCGCCGACCACCGTGATGCCGCGCCCCCACGCATTGCCCTCGAGCGAGTTGCCGGTAATCAGCACGTTGCGGCTGAGCATGCCGTCGCCCTGGTAGCTCACCACCGCAATCATGTCGTCGCCAGTGCCGCGCACGACGTTACCCTGCACGAGCACGTTGCGCGCGCCGTGCGTGATGTGGATGCCGTCCGCGAGGGTCGACAGCACCTTGTTGCCGACAATCGCGACATCCGCTCCGCCGAACACGAAAATGCCCGCGCTGGCGCCGCCGTCGATGACGTTGTCGAGCACTTGCACGTCGTGCCCCGTCACCTCGACCTTGGTCGACTCCGGTGTCGCGAGACGCGTCGTGCCGGTCCCCATGATCTGAAATCCAACGAGCGCCGTACCGTCGCCCCGCATCTCGATCGTCTGGTCGTCGGGGACGGTCGCAATCAGCGTCGCGCCGAAACCCGACAGCACGACATGCGGCCGCCGCACGACCAGCGAACGGCCGACGACATACCGCCCTGGCGCGAACACCAGTCGCTGGCCCGACTGCAGCGCGTCCAGCGCGCGTTGCAGCTCATCCGCCTGATCGGCTGCGTCCGAGGCGGGATGAACGAACGCATCCGGTACGTACGCATGAAGCGCACCCGGTGCGGGTGCCCCGGCAACAGCCACGGCGAACCCCGGCCACGATAACCCGACAGCCATGATCATGCCGGCGATCACGGTGCATACGCGAGACGGATACCGTGATCTCAGCATATCGAATCATTTCCCTGGAACAACCCGGCGCACGCGCAATACACGCGCTCGAACCGCCGCATGCTCGGGGAGCGACATTGCCCCTCTCCACGAAATCCCGGGAACTCCGGCAAACGGATCAACCATTCGCATCACCAGACGCCAACACACCACTCGCCCGACGCGAAGTGAGCGTACGCGCAAGCTTCACAAATGGAGCTTCACACAATCGATAGCCGGCCCATGACAATGGAATCAAAGGCACGATAGGTACGATCATGTAAAGACCGAGAGGCCATCCAACGATATGGAAGCGCCGACACAACCAGAATGCCACGAAAAGCGGAAGACTGTGCAACAGGTAGACCGAGTAACTGATCTTGCCAAGCCATGAAAGCATGCGGATACGAAGCTTCAGCAAGGTTGCCAGTATCGCGAATGTCGCAATACCAATCATGTAAGCGAGCGAAATCGGCAGGTGAAACGTGTTGTGATGTCGCCAATCACTGACGGCCCCAACAAGCGCAACACCGACAACCGGTATCGTCACATAGGCTAGCGCAGATCTGTAAGTTATAGATATATTGGACAGTGCACCACTTCTTGCCCATCCAATACGTAGCAATTGAGAAGGAGTCTCGTACGCCTGGCGAAAGCATGCACCCCAGAACATGATTCCAAGATGATACGGCATGGTCTTGTACTGGCTAAGAAGATCGGCCGGAAAGAGTTTCAATTCGAGAGTTATCACAAACAGTCCGCATAACCCGATAGTGACAAGACACAAATGTAACATCCGATGAAGTGCACCGCACCAGAACAAAATCAGACACAATCCGTAAAAGTACAGCTCCGTCTCCAGCGTCCAGCCATGCGGCAAGATCAGGCTTTCACCAAATGCAACCGGAATCATGGTCACATTTGCCAGAAAGCCATGAATGTCCATTTTTTTATCGAACAAGTACCAATGAACAAAATATCCAGCAGGAAGAGCCAACCAATATGCAGGATATAGTCGAAGGAATCTCCGAATGAGGAACCGCTTTGTCCCCGCACCAATCTCACCGTGCAGACTGGTAGGAATCAGCATGCCGCTAATTGCGAAGAAAATTACCACACCGATTCTCCCGAAATTCACGGAGCGTTGCAGTGTGTCAAGCACATACTGGGAGCCTGCAAGGGGAACGAACCGTTCAGCATAGTGCGTCCATATGACGAGTATCACCGCAACGGCGCGCATGGCATCGATATGGTGAAACCGCTCCGAACTCTTTGCCTTCGACATGACTGAAATGTTTGAAACCCAAGGCCAATCAAAAATATTCGATCAAAAATGCAACCATGACAATCACCCTTCTCACAATCACATCGCGATTTCAATAAAACCAACCAAACCACATCACCCCGCAAGCGCAAATTTACGGAACAGAGGAGCGCTTCTCGCGTTCTCAAACAAGTGATCGCTCGCGATGATCGTGCGTGTTTCGATAATTTATTTCATAGCCCACACCTGCCAACGACGAAAACACAAGCTCGACGAGATAATTCAATATTGCCTCACCGGCTTCAATTCAGGTTTGAGTTTTTCGCATCGACCCAATACCACCAAGCGAGCGCGAGCAATGCATAAAATTCTGTCCGCGAACCGAACATCATCCAATACTCACCTTGCTGAACGGCGAAGGTTGCATATGAAAACACCTTCGCCATCAGCCATAGCATCACGACCCCGCCACGCATCGCAACCAGAATCTGCAGCGCACCCAGCGCACCGTACACCACGCCGGTCATCGCAACAAAGAGCGCCCCCCCGGCATAACCAAACCAATACACGGGCACTGCCATGTTTCCCATCGTGAAGGTTACGTCGTCGAACATGTAGGCCCTGAGCACGTTGGGCTCGGTATACGACTTCATCAAGTCGCGCAAGCCACTCGGTTCGGTACCGTCGAAAAAGGTTGGCATTGTCCAGGAACCGAGAGAGTTCACGAAACGCCAAAATGCGCCCTCGCCACCCAGCGCCGGCGCCGTGAACAGATGTGCATCGCTGTCCACCACGTACCACGGTTGAGCCTGTAGCAGGAAGCGCGAAGAGAGCATATCGGCTACTTCAAGCCCCTGCCCCCTGTAGGAGTAGACAATGGAAACGGCACCAAGCAATAGCGCCAATCCCGCACCGATACCCAGATAACGAACAACCGGCTTGCCGTTTATCGCATGAATCGCAATAAACGGAGCCAGCGAGCACAGTCCGATGTGTAGCACCGCCATGAACTGTTCGCCATGCATCACATTAAGCGCCAGGTCGACAGCCATCGTTAAGATCGCTGCTCCCCGGATGCGTTTATCGGAACTGGTGGCGATGGTGCCCAGCAAAAAACCCATGAAGGCCTGGTTGTTCAGGAACAGGTTGAACATCATCCCGTTCGAGGCATCATTACGCAGCGCGTACCTATTGATGCCGGAAAATAACGAGAATCCTGACGTCAGACCCGCGATCACCCCAATAGCGATAATCGTTGCTGCGAGCCCGAACCCCGTCACGATGCTTATCGGTTGCAACGTTATCCGCGCCCTGATCGACTCATGCGCCGGGCGTTCGTCCAAAAACCTCCCAAAGGCAACGAGCGCACAGACGACAAAGATCAGATAGAACGAAAGGAGCCGGCTAAACGCGCCGGTCGCTTCACCGGATACGTCGACTTCCGTAAGATACCCGCCGGCCTCCAACCCCACACCTGCAAGGAATGCGGTCATTCCGATCGCCAGCACGTAGAGCATCGACACTGCAAACACGGGACGAGATTTGACCAGACCGACGAGTCCCAAGGTCGCCAATAGCAATGTGCACAAGGCGCTCGATTCCTTCATTCCGAGCGCCGGCATCACCGCATTGAACAGCAACGCAAGTGTGAATAGCGTCGATACCATCACGCCGGTTGCTGATATGGAACCTCCGTTGGACCCGATCACTCGCGTCGTCCTATCGATCATGCCGCAACCCGAAATTCGTTCCATCCGTCATGCACCTGCACCATGCACCTGCGAGCTGACCGCGCGCGATAAGATTCGTCGCGCTATCGACTTGACGTTTGCTTTCCACTACAGCCAAATTTCTCATCCGTAACGCTCCGCGCCAATCAATATCACACGACGTTTCTGAGCAGCTCCTTTCTTACTCGCTCCCATGCCCTAAACAAAAACGTATCGGATACAACATCGTCCGGATCTGCCTGCTTCCGGGTTTCTTTCGCATGTCGACTCGCGTTCGAGTAATAGCCGTAACGAAACGGTGAAGGCTTAAATCCATTGAAAACAAGGCCATCCACATCCACTCCAACCTTGTTCAAGTTCTCGATCGCTTCCACCACGCCGGCGTAGCTGACCGAACCTTGCCGGGCCACCATCAACGTGACGTCAGCGAACCTCGACAACATAGCGACGCTTGCTACCGGACGTGCCAATGGCGCATCCACGACAATCATGTCGTATTCGCCTCGCAGTGAGGTGATCAGCGCCTCCAGTCTTTCGGTTCCGTACAGATTCCGCGCCGGCTTGACATGTTTTCCGGCAGGCAGTACGTCAAAATTTTCACGGATGCGACAAATCGCCCTCTTGAGATCGAGTGAGCCGTTCAACACATCCGACAAACCCTTCTCGTATTTCACCGACAAGCATCGCTCAATGCTCGATTCGCTCACATCGGCACGCACAAGCAAGGTCTTGAAGCCACTTTCCGAGAACAGGTGAGCAAGATTGGCGGAGACCATCGACTTGCCCTGCCCCGGCTCGGGAGACGTGACCAGAACGGTCCTTGATTTGCCGCGCTCCGCGGTCATCCTGTAACGCAACAACAAGGTCAGATTTTCCAGCGCTTCGGCCAGCGGCGTATCAGGGTGCTCCCTCACGGCGACGAACGCTGACCTGTTGCTCATGTCAGCCTCGATCTGATGCGGCGAGGCCGGAACAACGCAAAGCAGCGGAACGCCGGCCATCGCTTCCAGATGCTTCGGATCGCGAATGTACTGAAAAAGCAACGCCCTGCCTTGTGCCGCAGCAACGCCCAGTATCAGTCCGATCGCCGCACCGAGCACGATCACGAGCATACGCTTCGGCCGAATCGGCTTGTTGCTGACGTCAGCCTTGTCGATGATGGACGCATTGCCAACCGTGCCCGCTTTCGCAATCTGCAACTGCTGCGTGTTGTTCAGCAAACCGACATATAGCTGATTGTTGACCTCGACTTCGCGCGCCAAGCGCAAATAGGTCTGCTGCTGCGACGGCAAGTGCGCAACTTTGCTTTTCAATTCGGCCGACTGCTGATCGAGCGTCTTCAGCTTGTTGGCTACGGCGGCGATCTGAGGTTGTCCGGCAACATACTTGGACGACAAGTCCTGATATTCGAGCTTGGCTTCGAGCCGCGACTTTTCGACAAGCGCCAGCTGATCGATCAGCAGTTTCACATCGCCTTGCGAATCGATCGATCCTTGCGCGTTACGAAACGCGTTCAGCGCTTGCTCCGCCTGCTCCAGCCGCGCCTTCACCGCCGGTAATTGCGTCTCGAGAAACGCCAGACTGTGCTCGGCGTCCTCGGAGCGTCGTCTTGCATTGGCGTCCAGATAGGCCGCAGCGATGGCGTTGAGTAGTCGTGCGGCAAACACGGGATCGGGGTCCTCGAGACTCAACTGCATGATGCCCGACTGGCGTTTCGTTTCCGCCCCGCTCAATTTCTCCAGGATCGCGTCAAGCCGCACGGGCGTGGGGACACGCCGCACGCGAAACTCCGTACCGACGCGCGCCACGATCCTCGATACATCCACCAGATAGCCGTTACCCGCGCTTGGTTTGCCGATTACCCCCGTCAACACCTCCTGGCCGTTACTGTCCTTCAACACGAACCGGTTGCCTTCGAGATAATCAAACTCCAGCTTCTTGCCGATCTGAGCATCCGGAACGTCGAATTTCCTGAATTCGATTCTTTCACCGCCCCATGCCCAGAACGGCGTATCGAACAACGGGACGACGAGACCATCCGCGTCTCTTGACAAAATCGAAGCAAGCAAGGCGCCGACAAGCGGAATCCGGTTGCTGACCGAAATATCAGCCTGCGCGACGGTCGCCTCGATCGCCTGGGTGACAACCGTGCGCGAGCGAGCGATATCGATTTCGCCGACTACCGCCGAGTTTTCGATGTCCAGTGCATTTGAAATCTCCGAAAGCGAACCCAGCGCACTATGCTTGTTTTCCTGAACCCGTATCAACGTGTCAACGGAATACATCGGCGTTGCTGCGATGGCATATATAAACGCCAACAGCAGACACCCCAGGAAAACAGCAAGAAAGACGTATCGATGATCAAACACATTTTCCAGAAATTCGGCCAGCGTAAGCCTAAATGTATCGCGAGAAGCACTTCCTGCTCCGTCGCGATACCCATTCGATGAAGGCCTATCCAATGCCATGCACAAGCTCCAAAATTTCCGCCCTGACAGGCTTCTTGTCGCAGTGCGTGCGTTTGGTCACTTTGGTCACGCATGCCGCACTATTCGTGCCGGGACACATCACCCTGGCACCTGCTCTGTATACAACCGCGGCACGCCCAAAAACGCACCACCGAACCCTTGCCCTGTGAGCCTGCGAACAAATGATTCTGGTTACCGGAACCACTATGCGATAAACGCACGGCGTGCTACGTGCGATGGCTTACATTAAGAGCCACTGGTGGATCGAATCACTGGGTTGCCAACCCGTCTCGTGCTATGTTAAGAGTGCCGTTTCGCTAGCGAGTGGATTATGGCAATACGGCGGCGTGATGACGAAGTCAGACACATGACGTGGACGCGCCATGTCATATCGCTCATCCAGTGTTGCGCCGCCGTTTTGACAATTCTTTTCAAGCAAGACGGCACGGGATCATTGATGCGAGGATATAAAGATGAAACGCTCCGGTACGCAAAGGCACGGCAAATATTCACAAGAAATTGGTTTTAAATTCGATGCCGGCCTGGTCGGCAGGTCGGCGCGTCGGCGGGACCCACATCGGTGGTTTCCGTGGTCCAGGTGATGAAACCTCGCCATCGATATTGGAATCGCCTCGACGCTATCTCGATCTTGTTGAGCTTCGGGCTGCAGGCCGGCAGATAGAACAGGACAGCCTTGTGACAGATCGGCCACCGATCCTGCATTGGATATGGATCGGTATGTTCATGCCGCAGTCCAAAGGACACCGCATCGGCAGTAACGGTTCGATCCGTGTCCACAATTCGTCGTCGATGACTGTTTGACCCGTCCCCTCGACTCGCATCGCTCGGAACATCAACGTTAACAGCTCGCCGACAAGGCTAACAGTCCCTTCCGGTCTTTATGAAACCGTCCATTAACGCGCACGCCCCTTCCCTGGGTCGTACAACGTGAGCCATGCAGGAACGAGTCTCGGCCTTGCACACGTCTCGCATGCGATCGGGTTGCTTCACACGACGGTTGTCCGGTTTTCCGCCTCCCCCCGGATCATGGGTCGGCCGGAATTCCAGGCAGCATCCGATGACGTCAAGACGTTTGATGGTCGGGTGATCGAAACGGCAAGCCGAACCGATGACAGCCAGACATGGATCGCAGGCGAGCATTCCACGCGGCATCGTTGTTTTCGTTGATTCTGGAGTGCATTCCGATGTTGCACGAGAGCAATCGGCAAGATCGTCGGGAGGGAATCAATCATGTCACGAACACGAACGAACGTTTGTGATGTCGCTCCGCGGTGGTCCGGTCAATGGCGAACGTCAAGGTACTTCGCGTAAATATTTCCTGTTTAACTATGCTGAATGACGACATGAACAACCACCAGCTATTCGACACGTTGGTGCCGAGCAAGAACAAACATGCAGTGCGTCGAGTATGCGCTGCGGTCTCCCTGGCGATTTCCACTTTGCTTTCCGCGTGCGCATTTGCGCCCGGCCAGCACATGGCAGAACCCGCTGCATTACCGGTCACGACCGCCGACAACGGCGACGTGACCAGTGACATGAAGGTTCCGCTCAAGCAGATCGATCTGACTCTGATCAACCAGATTCGCGCGGAGCAGAAAGGCCGAACCGCGTTGCCGATCCCGAGCAATCTGCTCGGCAAACCGAATGGCTACAAGCTTGGTCCGGGCGACGTATTGCAAATCACGGTATGGGATCACCCGGAGTTCGCTGCCGCTGTCGGCCAGCCCACGCAGAACACGAAGTCGTCCGACGCGGCGCCTGGCTTCGTTATCGATAGCGACGGTAACGTGCAGTTTCCATACGTGACTCGACCGATCCACGCCGCCGGGAAGACTGCGGCACAAGTCCAGCGGGAACTCGATGCCGAACTCAAAAAGGTGTTTGTCAAACCGCAAGTGACCGTTCGCGTGGCATCTTTCCGCGCCGGGCAGGTATATATAGACGGCGAAGTGCGCGCGCCCGGTTCGCAGGCGGTCAACGACATTCCGATGACACTGGTCGAAGCGGTCAATCGCGCCGGTGGCTTTGCACCGACCGCGGATCAGAGCCGCGTGACCATCACGCGCAATGGAACGATCTATCCGGTGAATGTCGCGCAGATGATGAAAACGGGCAAGAGCCCCGCCGCTATCATGCTGCAGTCGGGCGACCTGCTGCACGTAGGCGCTCGCGACGAAAATCCCGTCTACGTAATGGGCGAAGTAAACAAGCCGCAGGCCGTGCCACCGCTCCGCGACGGCTCGCTCACGCTGAGTGAAGCGCTTTCGGAGGCCGGCCAGCTCAACCAGCAGACGTCGAATGCCAAACAGGTGTTCGTGCTGCGCAAGGCCGCCGACAGCGAACCCGTCATCTATCACCTCGATTTGGAGTCGCCTGTTTCGATGCTGCTCGCGAATCAGTTCCCGCTCGCGTCGAAGGACATCGTCTATGTCGATAACACCGGGCTGGTCCGCGCGAGCCGCGTGCTGAACCTGCTGCTGCCGGCGATCAGCGCGGGGTTGACCGGCGCGCTCGTCACCAAGTAATCGGCATATGGGACGGACCACGGCGGGAGGTCGATAACGATGTGCGCCATTGGGGGCGGCGCTCGCTGTGGAACCGCCGCCAACGTTCGATGAGCACCTTGGCCTCAGCACGGCTTCGGAACCATTCCAGGTTCAGCAATTCGTCACGCAGCTTGCCAGTAGGGCTCTCGACGAACCCGTTTTGCCACGGACTGCCAGGCGCGATGAAGACCGGACCAATTGCGGTGTCTCGCAGCCAGCATCTGCTCGGCAATCAGGCGCTCGAGCCGCTCGTTCTCCGACTCGAGATTCTTGAGCCGGCGAGCGTCGGCCACATCCATGCCGTCGAACTTGTTGCGCCAGCGATAGAACGTCTGTTTTGCGATGTTGTGGCGCTTTCGGAGATCCCTCACCGGTTCGTCCCGGTTCTCGGCCTCGCGCAGACAGCGTGCGAATCGCATCAACCCGAACGCGCCGACAGCTTGATCAGACCGACACGTTCACGACAGAGTACATAGGCGAGCGCGACAGCTACTGCCGTTTCGGCGATCAACACCGCGACAGCCGCGCCGCGCTCCGCGAACAGCATGGCAAGCGGCGGCAGCAATGTCACGTTCAACACACCGGATGAGATCAGGATGATGCTGAAGGCGCGCTTCATGCCAATCACCAGCATAGTTTGAACACCGAACAGATCCGTCATACATGCCATGAACGGCACCAGCGCCAGGCAACGCAGCACGCCGATCGTCGGCGCAAACGAGCTGCCGTACAGGATCCGAACGACCATCGGCGCGCATGCGTAGATCGTTGCCGACATTGCCAGCACCAACGCGCCCTGCACCACGATCAGCTTTCTCAAGAACGCAAACGCGTCGTCACGCGCGTGATGCATCAGATAGGTGACGTGCGGATAGGTTGCAGCCCTCAGCGGTTGCAGCAGACCGACTGCGGCCCGGATCAACTTGTCACCCGCGGCAAAATAGCCGGCGGCGACACTGCCCGAGACGATACTCAGCAGGACGGTATTGGTCGATGCGTAGAACGAGATTGACGTCGATGCGAGGAATACCTGCGAGCCGCCTTTCAGGGCGGCGGCGATGTCGGCAAACCGTATGCGGACGCTTTCGATCTCACGACGAAAGATCAGGTACGCAAGCAACGTCACCCCGCAAAGCAATGGAACCGCCGCGTTGATGGCAACCGCGTTCAGGAGATCGTCCGGCGTGCGCACCCACATGAAGAAGGCGACGACACTGAGTGCACGGTACACAACCACCGTGACACTGTAGACGCTCAACTTCTGGATCCCCTGAAAGTACCAGCCCGGCGTAAGCGCGGCACCGATCGCCATCCCGAACCCGATCAGCAGGGCCGCGCGTTCCGCCGTGAAATGCGGGATGAGCATGGTCAGAGCGACAAGTACGGCAAAGCCGGCGACAGTGATCGCCCATTGGGCGCAAACCGTTGCCCAGAAAATGCGGGATCGCTCCTCCCTGCCGTTCGCGAGTGCGACACGCGGTGTTGCAGTCAGGTCAAAGCTGTAATTCGCCAGATTGATGAAATACGTTGTAACCGCAAGCACGAACGACAACCGTCCGTACTGTTGGGGGCCGAGCACGCGCGTCAGGAGAGGCAACGTAACGAGCGGCACGACGTACGTCGAGATTTGCAGTGCAAACAACAAGACCAGGTTTTTTCGAACGGCGGTCATCATGCCTTCTGGGCTGAGTGTGAACAGTGTGCCGACTGTCAATGTGCCCACGTGCGCGGTACATCCGTGCCAATGCCGAGTACGGCATACAGCGACGACGCGTAGCATTCGACCGAGTAACGCGACCAGTCGTAGTGACGATTTTCGCTGTCGAGGTGCGCGCGCAGTTCGGTAAGTGCGCGCGCGAAGCCTTCGGACGTACTCCGGTAGCGAATCTTGTTGCCGATCTCGTCGCCAAAGGTCGAAAGGCTTCCGATGTCGTGCACAAGCGCCGGCAGGCCGAGCATCGCCGCCTCGACGATCACGAGAGGGGCATTTTCCACCCAGATCGACGGCAACACGAGGGCATCGTGCGTTGGAAGCGCGGCGAATAACGTTGCATGATCGAGGCGCCCGGCGAAACGCAGCCTCCCCGACTCGACGAGCGTCGTGTAATGTTTCTCCAGGTCGCTCCGCTCCGATCCGTCGCCGTAGACCGTAAGCGACGCAATCGCATCGCCGGCAGATTCGTTCATGAGCGCGAGAAACTGAGCGAGGCCCTTGTCCGCTTCCACACGACCGACGAAAGCGAGATCGAGTCGATCGCCTCGGGCAGGTTTGGGCGGACAGGGAACCAGCGTCGAGTCAATCGGGTTCGGCAGAAGTGTGGCGGGCGTTCGACCACACCGTGCAATGAGGTCACGCATGAACGGACTCGGACAGAGAATCTCGTCAAACAAGCCAAGCGGGTCGAAAATCGCATTGACAGCATGCCAATGCAACTTTTTCGCGACGTCGTGAAGAAAGCCGCGCGGGCTGGCGTTGAGAGCGAAACGCGTTCCGCGATGCAGTTGGTCGAGTGACAACGGTTGCGCGCGCCCGCGGGAATAGACCAGCAGGCTCGGGTTGTAAAACAACAGATGGTAATCGTGCGCGGTCATGTATAAACCACATCCCGAGTGCCGCTTGTAGCGGACGAGCACGGGCAGAATCGCACTCGACAGCAGGTTGTGGTAATTGTGTACGAGGATCCGTTCCGGACGAAACCGATCGAGCAGTGTGACGAGCGCACGTGCAGCGGCAGGTGACCACGCTCGTGCGCGCCGACCGCCTTCGGAATCGGGCAGTGTGTGCTCATCGAAAGTTTCGACTACAACGTCGTTGCGGGCGCGAAGCACGTCGACGGATACCCGGTACACCTCCTCGGCACCACCCTTGCGAACGAAGTCGTTGATGACGAGCACACGCATCACAATGAACCGTTATGGCGCGTTGCCTGCAGCGCATAGTGTTTGCTCATTCTTCGACATCCATGGCAATTTCGTAGCATCAACATTCCTGAACGGCCTCATGGCGCCGACACCATCGAAAACGGGCGACGCGAGAATTGGATGCCGCCACGATATCGTGTCGCGAATCGAGGTTCTGTTCGCACGATTACTTTTGGACGGTCGATGACAGGCCGCCCGGCAAACCGGGGCTTGTTGCGCCCCGCTTTCCGGCAACCTGCCCGTCATTCAGCCGTCCCCGACACGTCGGCCCACGCCGCGTTCGTTCCGGTTCTGCGCTTGCGGGAAGGCTACGGGGTCACACGTTTCGCTCCTGCGTTCGCTTTCCGGGTCGCGGCAGGCTCGGCCGGCGCATGCCAGCCGGAAAGCAACTCAACGCAGCGGTCGATGACGTATTGCGCGGCGACATTGCCGTGCAGTGAATGATCGAGTGCGTCCTGCGTGTCGATCGATACATTCTGCAAATGTGAGAACGCACCTGACACGGGGCCGAAATGCCGGACTACGACATCGATGCCGGGATCGAACGTACCGTAAATGAAGTGAGCCTGAATGCCGCGCGCGGACATGTCGCGCAGTAACCCCCGTGGTGTGTCCTTGCCCGCCACCTGGCCGACACGCTCCATGAGGCGCATGACCGGCACGGTCATGCAATCCGTGACGAAGCGGGCAAATGCGCGCACTACCGGACGCAGATCGCGACCTTCGAGCAGCAGACGGCACCACTTGTCGACGCTGCGCAACGATGCGATATAGCCGCGCATCGAATTGGTCTGGTTATTGACTACATTCGAGAGCGTCTCGCCACGCGGCCAGATAAAAACCGGGAGATTGACCGTAATCACACCGGCGAGCGATCCACGTGCGGCCGCATGCAGCGATGCGTATGCCCCGGAACAGATCCCGAATGTAACGACCTTGTGGTGACCGGCCTCTTTCAGCCAATGCGCGGCCGATACCAAATCGGCAATCGTCTGGTCCGAATACGGAATGTCGGACTGGTCGTCGCGTGCGCGACGGCTGCTGTCTCCAATGCCGCTCGAATCAATGCGCAGGCTGCGGATACCGACCGCCGCAAGCGATCGGGCCAGGCGAACTGCAAGGCGTCCGTCGGCGGTACGCGGATTAGCGGCAGTATTGGCCATCAGCAGCGTGGGTGCCGCGGCGCGGATCGAGTCGCCGGCCGGTTCGCACAGCACGCCAACCAGTTGCTGCGGTCCCACGCAAATCATCCGTTCGACGCTGCCGTTTCCAGCCAACTCGAAGCCGGACACGGGGCGCCGTGCCGAGGCGCAAACGGTTGCTTCAGAACGGTCGTCGAGCCAGTTCGCGATCGTATCGAGCAGCGCATCGGGCAGCCTCGACCAGTGCGGTTCGCGCATGGCGGCCGCCCAGTCCGAACACGCCTGGATGCTCGCCGCGACACCGCGCACCTGCAGTGCGTCCAATAACGCAGGACTGTCGCCATACGATACATCGACGAGCAACGCGCGCGCAGGCAACGTACGCATGTGGCCGGCAGCTTCGCACAGGTCGATGCGCCGGAGCGCGCCGACGAGATCGTCGGGATACGCATGGCCAAGTACGTTGAACGACCTATCGTTGCGAACCGCATCCCGCACAGTCGGTGGCGCGTTGTCGAGCCAGCGTTGCGCCACGAGCGAAAGCTCTCGCACATAACTGCGACCACGCACAACGGGTGCAAGTGCGATGAAACTTGTGAGTCCGGGTATGCCATCGGTGGCGAGAAATGCCAATGCCGCACCAGCGCGCACGCCGACGAGTGTCAGGCTGTCCACCTCGGCGTTTTCGTACAGCGTCCGAACAGCATGCCGGACGCTCTCGAGCATGTGGTCGAACCGTTCGGAATCCCGTTCGTCTCCAAGCGAATCGCCGCTCGCCGGATAGTGAAAGCGCAGCACCGGGAAGCCGCGGTCGGCAAGATGCTCGGCAATTGAACGCACAAGTTTGTGAAGCCAAAGCGCCTCATGGCCGAGCGGTTCGCAGATGACAACGCCATGTGGTCGATTCCCCTCGTGAAGCCACCCAACGCATCCATCGAACTGGATGGGTGTCATGGTTTGGTCCTTGTTTTAAGTGTCTGACGGGCCGGATTTCCATGCATGCTTGCCTCGGTCCAAGGGACAAGCGGTCGATCATTGCCCAGATGAATAAAGTGAGGTGGACGTACGACACGCGAGCATCCGCCGCAGACCACCCCGATCCGCGGGTCCTTCGAGATGGAGAGCGGTTTCGAGAATGCTCTTGTTCGCATTCCCAATCTCACGGTCTTGCACATCGGATGACCTCGATGCACCGGGCAGACGCCCCCGCCCCCGATGCATACAGAAAGTAGACCATTCAATGCTGACGTAATCCGTACGTCACATTACATTTCCAATGCAGCACATCTTGCATCGCACCGGTCAGGCAGGGATGATGAATTCGTGCTGCCCTGGTTCGACAAGCGCGGAAAGAGCCGCGAATACGACATTCGAAGGCGGGTTTCACGGAGTAACGGCACGGGCAGTCAGCGTACCCAGCGCCGCAGACGGAATCGGCAGGTTCACGACGCGGCTCCAGCGCACAAGCGATGACGCATCGACGAATACGACGTCGTGACGATCGAGCACGATCTGCTCGGCGAGCGCTTCGCACCGGTTCATGCGCCCGTCGGTCAACGTCAGCGTCGCCGGGCGTGACACCTCGTCGAGCACGAACACTTTGCATCGTCGTCTCGAACGACACCCGTTACAACACTGGACAGCCCGCACCAGCATCACCGCGCCGATCATGCTCCGACGAAGCCGCTCATGCGGGAATACCTGATTGGACACCCTCCGGGGCGGCGTGTATGTGAGCAACCCCACCAAAAACCTATCTTCACACAAACATGTGGTCGCGCCGACCCGCCCTGCACGCCGCGTTCGATTCCCGCACTACTGTCCCAGTCTCGGAATCATCGTGACGGTGGGCGCGGCACTATAGGTGACGGTCATCGCGTCGCCCGGCTTGAGATCGACCATCCCGTTCGTCAACCCGGTTGCATACGCCTGCTGCCCGTTTCTCGACACGCTGATTGACGACACCGTACCGCCGGCGATCGACATGCTGACCGCACTCGGATAGCTGTTCGCGAACGTCCACGGCGAAGCACTCACCGTTTGTGCAACCGGCGTCAGTTGCACACCGAAGCCGACAAAGCCGTTTTGAGCGATATTGTCTTCGCTCCACGACGTGTAGGCCCATGAGTTCGATGAGATCAGCGAGTCGATTGCGCGAGGATAGTTGGCCGGCTGGGCCAGATAGTTTCCCCGCAGTTTGAGCGATGCCCCGGCCGTGAGCGTCCCGACCGTGATGAAGCGAGCGAACCCGTTGCAGCAGCCGATATTTTCCCCGGCATTGCCGCTGATCTCCGTGAACGACGCGCACGATCCGTCCACGTAGATCCCGTCCTTCGAGATGCCGGACAACTGATTCTTCGAGACGATGCACCCTCGGGTGTTGTACAGGGCGATTCCGGAAACGGCGCTCAGTCCGCCGGTCCCGGTGAACGTAATCGACGCGCCACTGGCAATTCCGCTGCCCGTGAAATTATTGGACAGCGTGACGGTCGGGCCCTTTCCGTTACCGGAAACCGACGTCACATAAGTGCCGACCGGAATGTTCGTTCCGGATACGCCTTGCCCCACCGCACAGCCGCGTGCCGACGGATACGGCGTAAACGTCAGCGTGTTGGTTCCCGCCGCCGATGCGGCCGAGGTCGCGATCGTTTGAGACGTCATGCAGACCATCGGGGTAAAGACGATGGAAGCACCGCTCGCCACGGTGCCGGTCGTCGCCTTGCTGAGCGTCACCGAATTCGCCGTCAGGCCGGTCACGAAGGTTCCGGCCGCGATGTTGGTACCGCTGACGCTCTGCCCGATCGACACGCCTGTCGTTTCGTTACCCGGCGAGCCGAAGCCGTAGGTATCGGTGTAGGTCACGCCTGTCGTCGTGGCGAACGTCAGCGACGTGGCGCCGCTCGCGGCCGAAGCCGCCGTCGCAATCGTCGCCCCGAACAGGCCAACGCCGGAAAAAATCACGGTCCCGCCACTCGGTACGGTCGCATTCTGGTTCAGCGTTACCGTCGATACACCGGCCGATACGACCGTGCCGATCGATACGCTTGTCGACCCGTTGAAATACCAGGCCGTCATGCCGACGGCAACGCCAGGGGTATTGGCAAAGTTCAGCGTCCGAGACGCCGACGTCGCACTGATCGTCGTCAACGGGAATCCGTTCTTGTTGTTCGGATCCCATGCATTGCTGATCGTGTTCTGCGAAATATTGACGTGGATGTTGCTTCCGGCCGGCTGCCACAGTCCGATCGGCGTTCCCGCCGCGTTCTTGATCGTGTTGTTGACGATCGTGATATTCGAATTATTGAATCCGGCCGTCGCGGTCACGGCCAATGCCGCATAGCCGATCGGGCCATTTGGCGAATTGACTATTGCACCGATGTTGGATTGAACCCCGCACGTATCCAGAACATTATTGGCGACCGTCACATTATCGTTACCGTACGACTGGTAAACGCTCGTCAACTCTGACGCGACATAAACACCGGCACCCATCGGATTGTAGATCTGGTTGTCGGTCACCGTGATGTCTTGAGCACCTACAATCGCTATGCCGCGTGCATATTTGGTTCCGACAACCCGGTTATTTGCAATCGTAATGCGTTGGGGACGGACGCCCTCGTTGAAATAGCCAACCACGGCAAACGCGTCATCGCCGCCGTTGATCACTTCATTGTTCGTGACGGTGATGTCCGAGCTTGCCTTGGTGACGTGAATGCCGTCATGCCAGATATTGAGCAGGGTATTGCCGAACACCTTGCCGTTGACGCAACTGCGCATTATCGCGCCGCCACCGGCCGAGTTATTGAACTTGCACCCCGAAATTTCAAACTGGCTGCAGCCCAGCATGTTGAGTGAACCAGCGTTCTCGTCCGGATAATACGCAGTCGAATTCTTCGAAAAGAATTGCAGATTCCGCACCTTGAAATTGCTGACATTCCTCCAGTAAATCACCGAATTCTGGCCTTGCGGCGTCGTGCACTGCAGGATCGAGTCCCACCCGGCCCCGATGATCGAGGCCGTTGCAGTCAGCGTATTGCTGTACAGGTAAGTTCCCGGCGGAAAATACAACGGGATCCCGGCATTGAGCGCTACCTGGAGTGCCGCCGTATCATCGGTCACGCCGTCACCCACCACTCCGAACCGCCTCACACTCATCGGCAAATCGACCAATTCCTGGAGAAGCGTTCTTGCGGTCAGGCCCGTCGCCGTACCAACGATATATGTAGCCGGAAACTCTGCTGTCATTTGAGCACTCCTGCGATCGCAATCCATTGCGACGCAAAAAATTGACGTTAAATTGCGGGATTCTCGGCGATCACCCAATTTCGCATACATCGTTTCGCGACCTTGTCGACCACCTCGATGCGCGCGTACTCGCATCTGAACGCACGAACAGTCTCAGAATAGGGGCAGATTTCTCAACGAAAGGTGCGCGGAATAACCGAAGTAGGCAGGCGGTTCCGAAAAATCCTCGCGCTCCCGATACGGCAGAAACGCGACAGGGATTCCGGCGCTGCTCCACGCACTGGCTGCGTATCGATCCGACACGAAGGAACGGCAGTTCAACGACATCACGATGGACGACGATTTTTCCTCGGACGAGTACTTCTTACCCCGCCGCACAGCCGCAATCGGGAACGATGACCGTCTTTTTGCCACGTCGCGCGACCGTGCCAAATAAAGATCGTACGTATCGGTAGAAACACCGATGCTGTAGTCGGACTACATTCATACCATTAGTCGCTGCTGAGAGTCGCTACATCCGATTCGACAACGTCGAGCGGCCTGTGCGTCGCCGCCCGCGTTGACCGGTCGAGCCCAACCGGCCGTAACGATTCCCCGCCTGGCCTGGCATGCCGACGCACAACCACACTGCATCGCCAGCCGAATGCGTCCGGTGCGAACCCACCGGATGTGCGCAGCTCCAGACATCATTCGAACAACCGGCAATTCGATCATGGAGAGCAACATGCGGGACAAACTCTGGCCGGCCGTCGTGCTGGCAGCGACCCTCTGCACCACCGCCTACGCGGGCAACGCCGATTTCAACTCGCAGGGCGACGCCACCGACGCGTTCGCGTCGTCCGCCGCGCAACGGCGCGCCGACCTGCTCGTGCGCAAGATGACGCTCGACGAAAAAATTCAGTTCATTCATTCGCAATACGAAATGTCCAAGGTGCCGGGCGGCGGCGCCGGCTACATCCAGGGCGTGCCGCGGCTCGGCATTCCCGATCTCAACATGGTCGACTCGGCGACCGGTTCCGGCAGCACGTCGCAGGCCAGCACGACGTTCCCCGCGACGATCGCCGTCGCCGCGAGCTGGGATCGCCGCCTGTCGTACGACTTCGGCAAGCAGGTCGCGATCCAGTTGCGCGCGCAAGGGTTCGGCATGGGCCTCGCCGGCGGCACCAATCTCGCGCGCGAACCGCGCGGCGGCCGCCTGTTCGAGTATCTCGGCGAGGATCCGCTGCTCGCCGGCGACCTGCTCGCCGAACGCACGCTCGCGACGCAGCGGCAGAAAGTCATCGCGACCATCAAGCACTACGCCGGCAACGAACAGGAGCACGGCCGGATGGGCGGCAACACGCAGATCGACGAGCGCACGCTGCGCGAGCTGTACCTGCTGCCGTTCGAGATCGCCGCGAAGCGCGGGCGGCCAGGCAGCGTGATGTGCAGCTACAACCGCCTGAACGGCACGTATGCGTGCGAGAACAATCACCTGCTGAACGACGTGCTGAAGAACGAATGGGGCTTCCAGGGCCAGGTGCAGTCCGACTGGGGCGCGACGCACAGCACCGCCGCCGCGATCAACGCCGGGCTCGACGAGGAAGAAGACGTCGGGCCGAGCGTGTTCCTGACACCGGCGGCAGTCAAGCAGGCGATTGCGAACGGCTCGGTGTCGACCGCGCGCCTCGACGACATGGTGCGCCGCAAGCTCGCCGTGATGATCCGCGTCGGCGTGATGGACGATCCGGCCAAGGGCGGCGGCACGATCGATTTCGCGGCCGCGAACCGGTTCGCGCAAGCCGCCTCCGAGCAGTCGATCGTACTGCTGAAGAACGACGGCAACCAGTTGCCGCTTGCCGCGTCTGCGCTGTCGCATATCGCCGTGATCGGCGGCCATGCCGATGCGGCCGTGCTGTCGGGCGGCGGCTCGGGCAACACGCGCGACCCGGTGACGGGTTCGTTCGCGGGTTGCGGCGGCCTGACGTTCGGATCGTCGACGGGATGCAGCTGGTGGCGCAATCCGTGGCTGAAGGTCGACGTACCGATCGTCGCGGCGATCCGCGCGCTCGCGCCGGCCGCGCAGGTCACGTATGCGGGCAACAGCGACCAGCAGTCGCCGTTCCGCGCGTACACGCAGCAGGAGATCGACCAGGCCGCCGCGCTCGCCGGCCGCTCGGACGTCGCGATCGTCGTGGTCGCGCAGCCGGCCGGCGAGGATTTCGGCGAACTGCAAAGTCTGAGTCTCGCGAACCCGTCGAACCAGGATGCGCTCGTCGAAGCCGTCGCGCGCGCGAATCCGCATACGATCGTCGTCGTCCAGAGCGGCAACCCGGTGCTGATGCCGTGGAAGGACCGGGTGTCCGCGATCGTCGAGGCGTGGTATCCGGGCGAAGCCGGCGGCAAGGCGATCGCGAACGTGCTGTTCGGCGCCGTCAATCCGTCCGGCAAGCTGCCCGTCACATTCCCGGCGCGCGACCAGGATTCGCCGACGTGGGGGCAAAACGGCGCGTTCGAGAACGATCCCGTCTACGCGGAGAAGCTGAACATGGGCTATCGCTGGTATGACGCGCGCAACATCAAGCCGATGTTCGAGTTCGGCTACGGGCTGTCGTATACGCACTTCGCGTATTCGGGGCTGTCGGTGTCGCGGCAATGGGACGGCTCGCTGAGCGTCGCGTTCACCGTGCGCAACGACGGGCGCGTCGCCGGTGCGGAAACGCCGCAGGTCTATCTCGGCGTGCCGTACAAGGACGAACCGCCGAAGCGGCTGGTCGGCTGGGAGAAGATCCGGCTGAATCCGGGCGAGGCGCGGCATGTTCGCGTCACCGTGTCGCCGCGGATGCAGAGCGTGTGGGATACGTCGCGCAACGGCTGGCGCGTCGTGCCGGGCGGGACGGTGTATGTCGGCGCGTCGTCGCGCGATATCCGGCTGCAGGGCAACTGAGCGGCGATGAATCGACGGGGGCGCCGCACATGACGTGCGCGGCGCCCCCGCATTTGCTCATCTGCTGATGATCTTCACCAGAACCACTCAACCGGCGCTCTGCTCCGGCCGGGCCGAGCGACAGATTTCGGCAAGCACATCGAGACCACGCGCCGGCTCGCGCACGAACGGATTCGACTCGTCCCATGCATAGCCGGCCAGGATCGAGCAGATCATCCGCTTGACTTCCGGAGCCTTGTCGTCATGGAAGACGATGTCCTGCAGATCGCCGGAATACCAGCGTTCGACGAATGCGCGGAACGTATCGATTCCCTTGCGCAGCGGCATGCCGTAGTCGCGCTGCCAGTCGACCGTCTCGCCGCACAGGTGGCGCTCGAGCGTTGCGACCGCCAGATGGGACGACCGCAGCGCGATCGTCACGCCCGACGAGAAGATCGGGTCCAGAAACTCGCCCGCATTGCCGAGCAACGCGTAACCGGGGCCGTGAAGGCGCTCGACGTTCGACGCGTAGCCGCCAATGTGCCGCACCGGCATCACGAACGGCTTGCTGCCGACGAGGCGCGCCAGCGTGGGTTCGGTCTGCAGCAACTCGCGCAGCAGTTCTTCGCGGCGCGTGTCCGGCACGTCGAGGAAAGCGGCCTCCGCCACGCACCCGACCGACGAGCGTCCGTTCGTTAGCGGAATCATCCAGAACCACACGTCGCGCCGCTCGGGGTGCACCGCGATGCAGATCTTGTCGCGATCGGTCGATCCCGCGGGCAAGCGATCCTCGACGTGCGAGAAGATCGCCGCGCGCATTGGCAGCCGCGTCGGCGCCTCGAGGTCGAGCAGGCGCGGCAGCACCCTGCCGAATCCGCTTGCATCGAGCACGAACGACGCGTGCACGCGGTAATCGCTCCCGGCTTCGTCCACGACATCGAGCGTCGGGCGATCGCCCGGCACAAACGCGCGCACCGTGTGACCGAATCGGACGTCGGCACCTTGCCGAGCCGCGCAGCGAATCAGCACGTCGTCGAACGTGGCGCGCTCGACCTGATACGCCGTCCCCCATCCTTCCGTAAACTTCTCGCGAAAATCGAACGACGACATCCGGTCGCGATGCACGAAGTACGCGCCGTTCTTGAACTGGAACCCTGCCTCGACGACCGCCTGCAGCATGCCGGCCTCGTCGAGATAATCCATGCTCTGCGGCAGCAGGCTTTCGCCGATCGAGAAGCGCGGAAAATGCTGGCGCTCGAGCACCAGCACCGACCGTCCGGCCTTGCGCAACAGCCCCGCTGCAACCGCGCCGGCAGGTCCTGCGCCGATGATCGCTACGTCGACCGATTCCGATTTCATTTCATTCATGCTCGCCTTCCATCCCGGTTCATCGGGCAGGTTGATTCTTTGCGCCGCAATTCGGCGATGCAAACTACAATAACCGTTCAACAAAAGATACCAACGAGAAGCACATGACAGCTTATCGCACGCGCACGTCCACTTACGTTCCCGAAACCGCATTCGGCATCTGGTTTCTTCGCACGCACACCTGGGAACATCATGTGCTTCGCGTGGCCATCAACGATCTGAAGCGGCTCGTCGCGGCGCCGTTGCCGAAGTCGCCCGTCATCCTCGATGCCGGCTGCGGACAAGGCAAGTCGTTTCGCTTGCTGAACGACGCGTTCGCTCCCGGCAAGATCGTCGGGATCGACTGCCACGACGAATCGCTTGCGCATGCGTCGGAAGCAGCCCGGCACTGCGGCACCCTCGTCGAATTGCGGCATGCCGATTGCGCAAGCATTCCGCTCGCCGACGCAAGCGTCGACGTCGTTTTCTGCCACCAGACCTTCCACCATCTCGTCGAACAGGAACGTGCGCTGGCCGAGTTCCATCGGGTGCTGAAGCCGGGCGGCGTACTGCTGTTCGCCGAGTCGACCGACGCCTATATCAAGTCGTGGGTCATCCGGCTGTTGTTTCGACATCCTATGCAGGTCCAGAAAAGCGCGGACGGCTATCTCGCGATGCTGCGTGAAACCGGCTTCGCGTTCGACGCCCGAAACGTGTCGTTTCCGTATCTGTGGTGGAGCCGCGCGAATGACTTCGGCCTGCTCGAACGCATCGGCCTGCACAGCCCGAAGCCCGGCAAGCGTCGCGAGACGCTCGTCAACGTCGCCGCACGCAAGCCAGCCTGAACGGGGCCCGCCATCGGGCGGCCCTCGTTCAGGCTCGCCCGCCGCGCGTCAGTGCTTCAGCGTCACGACCTCGCCCGTCAGCGCCACGCCAGCCACGAATGCGCCCGCACCGCAGGTAAAGTCGGTCGTACTGCTGCGCAACACGTTCCGGTAGTTGCTCTTGATCCCGACGACAGCGTTGCCGCCCTCCTTCCGCGCTCGCGCCTGAAGCTCGAGCGCCGCCGACAGGAACACGTGCTGGCACGCGGCCTCGTCGCTCTTGCCGAACGCGTTGGTTTTCTTGTTGGTCGCGAAGGTGCCGTACGACTTGACGATCTTCGGGTGCGACTGATCGCCGAAATAGAGCGCGACATCGTCGCCGAGCGTGTCGCCCTCGCTCGTCATCGCGCTCTCGATCGGATAGTTGCCGACAGAATCGCGCGCATGAGCCTGCGACATCGCCAACGTGGCGACGAGCAGCGAGAATACAATCCGGTATTTCATGCCGTCCTCCGTGTCATTGCTTGTCGAGCAACACGACGTCGCCGGACACAGCGATCGCGCCGGCGCTGCCACTCACGCCGCAGGTGTACTCGGTCGTCGAATCGGAACGCTTGTCGTGAAAGCGCGTCGTCACGTTGATGACCGCGTTCCCGCCATGATTCTTCGCATATTCGCGCAGACGTTCCAGCGCCGTGCTCAACGCCTGTTCGCACGTCGGCTGTTCCGCGTCGGTCGCACGCCGCACGCGCACCGACTCCGAACGCGGGCCGATGTTCGTCTTCACTGCCGGATGAGCTTGCGTCCCGAAATACAGGCTGACACCCGACGCATCCTGCGCCGTCGCCGACGCGGGCAGCGGCAGCGAACGAACCACGGTGCCGCAGCCCGTCAACAACGTCGCCGCGATCAGCATGCCGGCCAGATGTGCTTTCTGCTTCATTGTTCTTGTCCTCTCAGCTCAGTAGGTTCACTTCAATCGCCTTTCCAGGCATCCAACAACACACTTGCGCAGCTCCCGCCGAACCCGAACGAGATCGATAGCGCCCGCCCGATCCGCTCGGCCCTCGCTTCGCGCACCAGCGGCATCCGGCCGAGCGCAGGATCGGGCTCGCCCTCGACCGCCGTGCCGGCAACGAAACCGTCACGCATCATCAAAATCGTGTAGATCGCCTCGTGCGCCCCGCTCGCGCCGAGCGGATGGCCGGTCATTCCTTTCGTCGACGAAAACGGCGGCACGTTGCCGCCGAACACGTCGGCAAGCGCCTTCAACTCCTCGACATCGCCAAGCGCTGTCGACGGCGCATGCGTGTTCACGTAATCGGGCAGTCGTCCGCCGCCTTCGATCGCCATGCGGATCGCACGCGCGATCCCCGCTGCGTGCGGCGTTGCCATGCCCGCGCCATCCGTGCCCTGGCCGAACCCGGTCAGTTCCGCGTAGATTCGCGCGCCGCGCGAGCGTGCATGGTCGAGCGACTCGAGCACGAGGATGCCCGCCCCCGAAGCGATCACGAAGCCGTCACGGCCGCACGCGTACGGACGGGACGCCTGCGTCGGCGTGTCGTTATAACCGGCCGACAACGCGCCCATCGCGTCGAACATCAGCGTCATGTTGTCGTGGAGCGCCTCGCTGCCGCCCGCGAGCACGATGTCCTGGCAGCCCGAACGGATCAACTGCATCGCATGCCCGATCGCCAGCGCACCGCTCGTGCACGCGGAAGACGGCGAATAGGACACGCCCTCGATGCCGAACAACTGCGCGACGCACGCCGACGCCGTGCTGCTCATCGCACGCGGGACGATATAGGGCGGCGTCTTGTCGATCCCGCGCTGCACCGCGATCGCCATCGCGTCGTCATAGTCGGCCATCGAGCCGATGCCCGAGCCGATGATCGCGCCGGCGCGCGGCGAGCGCAGCGTCGCGGGATCGAGTCCGGCATCGCGGAGTGCCGCGGCGGCGGCATGCGCGCCGAAGCGAGCGGTATCGCCCATGAAGCGCTCGTGCTTGCGCGCGAACGGCGCAGCCGCATCGACACTGGCGACGCCCGCGACCTGGCTGCGGAAACCACGCGTGCGCCAGCCGTCGATGCGACGAATAGCGGAGCGGCCGGCACGCAGCGCGGCCGACACGTCGTCGAGCGAATTGCCCAGACACGACACGATGCCGAGCCCCGTGACGACGACGCGCGCCGGCGCGTAACCGGTTGCGCTCACGCGACGCCCCTGCGGAAGATCAACGACGTGTTGATCCCACCGAAGGCGAAGTTGTTGCTCATCGCGAACTCCGCGTCGATCGCGCGCGCGCCGTCGACGATGTAGTCGAGCGAAGCACAAGCCGGATCGACGTTATCGAGGTTGAGCGTCGGCACGTACCAGTTGCGCTTCATCATCTCGATCGTCCACCACGCCTCGAGCGCGCCGCACGCGCCGAGCGTATGACCGACATAGCTCTTCAGCGAACTGATCGGCATGTTTTCGCCGAACACCGATGCCGTCGCATGACTCTCGGCGACATCGCCGCGATCGGTCGACGTGCCGTGTGCATTCACGTACGCAATCGCCGCCGGATCGAGCGACGCGTCGCGCAGCGCCAGCCGCATCGCGATCGCCATCGTTTCGGCGGTCGGCTGCGTAATGTGTCCGCCGTCCGAATTGCAGCCGAAGCCGACGATCTCGGCATGGATCGTCGCGCCACGCGCGAGCGCATGTTCGTATTCCTCGAGCACCAGCGTCGCGGCCCCTTCCCCGACGACCAGACCGTCGCGGCCGACGTCGAACGGCCGCGGCGTCAGTGCGGCGGCATCGTTGCGCGTACTGGTGGCATACAGCGTGTCGAACACCGCGACGGCCGGCCCCGACAACTCTTCGGCCCCGCCGGCGAGCATCAATGCCTGCTTGCCGGCCGCGATCGCCTCGTATGCGTAACCGATCGCCTGGCTGCCGGACGCGCACGCCGACGACGCCGGCACGATGCGGCCCTTCATATCCCAGAACAGGCTGACGTTGACGGCCGTCGTATGCGGCATCATCTGCACGTAGCTGTTCGACGTCACGTCGCGCATCGAGCCGGTCTCGAGCATCGTGCCGAACGCGCGGATCGGCTCGACCGAACCCGACGACGAGCCGTAAGCGACGCCCATCCGGCCGTCCTTGATCGACGGATCGTCAGCGAGCCCGGCATCGGCAAGCGCGAGTTCGCTCGCCCGCACCGCATACAGCGACACCGGCCCCATCGACCGGGTCTTCTTGCGCGGGTACCATGCCGGCGCCGCGAAGCCCGGCAGCGGACACGCGAGCCGCGTATGCAGCGACTCGTAGCAGTCCCACTCCTGCATGCGCCGCACCGCGTTGCGCGCGCCGCGCAGGCGCGCCTCGATTTCCGGCCACGTTTCGCCGAAAGCGGTCACGCCGCCCATTCCCGTCACGACGACTCGCTTCATCACACCATCCCGCCGTTGACGCCGATCACTTGCCGCGTCACATAGGTCGCCGCATCGGACATCAGGAATCCAACCACCGCCGCCACTTCGTCGGGCTGTCCGACACGTCCCATCGGCACGGTCTGCAGCGCGTGCTCGAGCGGTACGTCATCGAGCATGCCGGTGTCGACGAGGCCGGGGGCAACGCAATTGACCGTGATGCGTCGCGACGCCAGTTCGACCGCGAGCGCCTTGGTCGCGCCGATCAACCCGGCCTTCGCCGCGCTGTAGTTGACTTGTCCGCGATTGCCGATGACGCCCGATACCGACGCGATCGTCACGATGCGTCCCCCGGCGCGCAACCGCACCATCGGCATCGTCAGTGGATGGACGACGTTGTAGAACCCGTCCAGCCCGGTCTCGATCACGACGTCCCAGTCCTCGTCCGTCAGCGCGGGAAACGCGCCATCGCGCGTGACGCCGGCGCTGCACACGATGCCGTAGTACGCGCCGTTCGCTTCCACGTCAGTCTCGAGCTGCTGCCGACAGGCCGTGCGGTCGCGCACGTCGAACTGCAGCACGCCCGCCGTGCCGCCCTGCTCGCGGATCGCGGCCGCGACGGCTTCCGCCTGGTCGCGACCGCTGCGGCAGTGAACCGTCACGGAGAAGCCGTCCGACGCGAGGCGCATGGCAACGGCCCGGCCGATACCGCGGCTCGCGCCGGTCACGAGTACTCGCCGAGTCATGAATTGAAACTCCCTTCGATAAAAGACTGAAAATCGTCCGGCTGGTACACCTTGACGATCGCCTCCGCGCAGCACCGATCGCCTGCATGGATCTCGCATTCGTAGGCGCCGTGCCCTTCGTCGCCACGCAGCAATTCGCGCGCGGTGATCCGCAATGCCGTGCCGGCGTCGAACGCGGCCCGGTGAGCGGTGTAACGGTTCGCACCGAGCAGCACGCCCGGTTTCGCTCGCCCGCCCGCATGCCGTGCGAGCAACCCGACGTGCGCGGCAATCGCCTGCGCCATCAGCTCGATACCGATCCACGCCGGCATCGCACCGTCGTCGCCGGCATACCAGGCATCGTCGCGCACGCTCGCGGCCACCTCGATCGCCGTTTCCGAACAGCGTTCGATCGCGTCGAGCAGCAACATCGTGCCGCGATGCGGCAGCACGTCGAGCACGTCGCAAACGGCGATCTCCGCACCGTCGTGCAACGTTTCGGTCAGCGAACCGGTCTGCATGTCAGTTCCCCAGGATCAGGCTGGCATTGCTGCCGCCGAAAGCGAACGAATTGCTCATCACATACTGTCCCGATGCATCGCCGGCCAGCCGGCGTTCCGTTTGTACGAAATCCAGCGCCGGCAACGCCGGATCGGCCTCGCCATCCCAAACGTGCACCGGCAGCGACAACCCGCGGGCGAGCGTCAACCAGCCGAATGCGAGTTCGGTCGCGCCCGCCGCGCCGAGCAGATGCCCCGTGAGCGGCTTCGTTCCGCTCGCGGGTACGCCGGCGGGAAACACCCGCGCGGTCACGCGCGCTTCCATCTCGTCGTTCAGGCGCGTTGCCGTCGCATGCAGGTTCACGTAGCCGATCGCAGACGGTGTCACGCCCGCGTCGGCGAGCGCCGCGCGCAGCGCGTCCTCGGCGCCGAGTCCGGCCGGGTCCGGTGCCGAGATGTGATGCGCGTCGCTCGATTCACCGACACCGGCAAGCCGCACCGCGGCTTCGTCGCGGCTCATCACGAACACGGCCGCGCCTTCGCCGATATTGATCCCGCATCGGTTACAGCTCATCGGATTGGTCCGCGTCGGGCTGACCGATTCGAGCGACGCAAAGCCCTGCAACGTCATCTCGCACAGCGTATCCGCGCCGCCGACGATCACCGCATCGCACAGGTTCAGGCGCAGCAGGCGACGCGCCGCCGCGAACGCCTTCGCGCTCGACGTGCAGGCAGTCGACACCGTATAGGCCGGCCCCGCCAGGCCCAGCGCCGCCCGTACGAACGGTGCGGCGGTCCCGATTTCCATCTGCCGGTAATCGAATCCGGGCGGCATCGCGCCGGTCGCCGCTCGCTGCGCGAACGCGTCCTCGGCCGCGCGAATGCCGGACGTGCTGGTGCCGATCACGACGCCGATCCGGCGCGGCCCGTGACGCGCCACCACCGCATCGACGGCAGGAGCGATCTGCGCGAGCGCTGCCAGCAGCAGGCGATTGTTGCGGCAGTCGAAATGCGCCAGCTGTGCGGGCGGCGCGATATCGAGCGGCGAGCACACCTGCCCGACCCAGCCACGGGAGGGTTCTGCCGCGTGCGGGCCCATGCCTGGCGACATGCCGGTGCGAAGTGCATCGGCGATCTCGTCGACGGACCCGCCGAGCGCATTGACCATGCCGAGTGCCGACAGATAGACGGGCGCCTGTGTCAGGTTCATGCGCGATTCTCCGTATGGGACGGTGTCGCGAGCGGCGCGAACAGTACCGAAAACACGATGCCCAACGCGAGCGTCGTACCGAAGCTGCGCAATGCCGGCATCGCACTCACGCCCAGCATGCCGAACGACAGCAGCGTCGTCGCGGCGGACAGCAGCACGCCGGTCCAGACGGCGCCGAGATCGGCCGCGTCCCGCATACACCCTTCGCGCAGGAATACTGCATAATTCGCGCCCACGCCAAGCACCAGCATCAGCGCAAGCCAGTTGAACAGCGTAAGCGGCACGTTCGCATAGCCGAACACAGCCAGCGTCAGGCCGATCGCCAGCACGACCGGCAGCGTCGTCGCAAGACCGCCGCGCACGCCATGACGCCACGCCAGCAGACCGGCGACCACGACGAGCGCGCCGGCGAGCCACAAGCCGCTGTCGACGCGGTACGCACCGAACAGCCTCGACACGCTCGCGGCCTTGTCGACCCACGTCACGCCCGGCAGGCCGCGCGCGATCGCTTCGAACGACGCGACGTCCGTCGCGTCGGCCCGTTCGGGAATCGCAATCGCCGCGTACACGGGATCGCGCTCGCCAACCTTGCCGAGCCACAGATGGCGGAACGGCGCCGACCATTGCGCGGCCAGCCACGTATCGACGGACAGCGATGCCCGCGCGTCGCGAGCGAACGCGTCAATCCACGCATGCGCGACATCGTCGCGGAATCCCGCCTGTTCGAGCGTCGCGCGCAACGCAGCCGGATCCGCGAACACGCGTTCGGCCAACACCGCGCGATTGCGCGCCTGCTGCCGCGCCGACGGCACGAATGCCGCGATCGACTGGACCCGGCCGACATGCAGCGGCGCCAGCGATGCGACGAGCGATGCCGATCGTTCAAGCACGTCGTCGGGTGTCGCGCCTTGGACCACGAAGAATCTGGCCGTGTTCTCGAGGCCGACCGCCGCGCGAATTTCGCCCTCCTGGCGCACCAGGTCCGGATCGCGCTGGATCAGCAACTGGATGTCGTCGTCGCTACGCAGCGCGATCCAGCCCGGCACCGCGACGAGAGCGAGCAGCGCCGCGGCCGCGATCGCACGCCGCCCGCCCAGCACGGATCGCCAACCTGCCAGCACGCGCGCGGCACACGCAAACACGCGTGCAGGCGTTCGCTTCGGCGCCTGGGTGAGCATCAGCGGCAGAAACCCCGTTACGGCCGCGAACGCGGCCGCAATGCCGACCATCGCGAAGCAGGCGATCTGCTTCAGTGCCGGAAACGGCACCCACATCAGGATCGCGTAGCCGAGCAGGCTCGTCGCGAGCGCGACCGCGAGCGCAGGTCGCACGGCAGCCGCACCCCGTCGCGCGTCCCACTGCTTTCCGGCGGATAGATGAACGACGAAATACTGGATCGAATAATCGACCGCTTCGCCGATCAGGCTCACGCCGAACACGAGTGTCAGGAGATGCAGCTTGCCGAACACGAGCAGCGTCGCCGCGAGTGCGCAGGCGATGCCGAACGCCGTGGATGCAAACGCCAGCACCAGCAGGCGCGGCGTGCGGAACACGCTCGTCAGCAGCAATGCGATTCCGATGAGCGACACTGCGCCGATCACGTGCACGTCGCGCTCCGCGCTCGCGCGCGCGGCTTCCGCGTAAAACACCGCGCCGGCACGATCGATTCGCGCGCCCGGATAATCCGTGCCGACCGAGCGCTCCGCATCGGCGGTCGCGTCACGCACCGCCCGCTGGACTTTCGATTCGTATGCCGAACCGGCAAGCGACGTCATCACGAGCACCCCCGTGACACCGTCGCGGTGCGACACGAGCATCCCGTCCTCGAGCGCGAGATTCGACGTTGCCAGCGGCAGGCCCGCGAGCCAGTGCTGGAGCCAGCCGAACGGATCGTCCGCGACGGCGGTCGGCAGGCCGTCGGCCGGCGGCCCGTAAAGTCGCCGGGCCAGCCGGTCGGCAAGCGCTGCGTCGCCTCGTTCGAGCGACGCGCGATCGGCCTCGGTCAGCAATCCGAAGCGGGCCGGCAGATAGGTCGCCGCGATCTGCGACACGTCGAACGGGGGCACCTCGACCGTCACCGAGCGAAACGCGCCGCTGTGCGCGAGCCGGGCACCGAACTGCTTTGCGGCGGCTTTCGCGCGCGCAGCGTCGCGGTCGGTCACCAGATAGACGGTGCGGCCGCCGAGCATGTTGCCGATCGTCTCGACCGCCTTCTCGGCCACCGGATTCGCTTCGGTCGCGGGCAGCAGCGCCAGCAGGTTCGTCTGCAACGGCGACGGCCCCATGAAACGCCAGATGCAGTAAAGCACGACGACGAGTGCGACCAGGGCCCACGCGGCGCAGCGCAGCCGGCGCCGGGCAAGCCTGGCCGGGACGTCGATCGCGTCGCGCGTTTCGCTCATCAGCGCGTCCCCAGCCACGCGCGCTCGGCCGGCGCGGGACCGTCCACCGGCGTCGCCCGCGTGAATTCGAGCGTGGTTACGTTACCGTTCGCGAACGTCATGTCGAGCCGGCCGAGATACGTGCCGCCGCCCATCTCGATCGTGCGGACTGCCTGCGCGAGCTGCGGCTGGTTAGGTCGAAGGAGCATCCGCCAGCGTTCGCGCGTGCCGCTCGCTTCGACGTCGAATTGCGCGTACAGCGCCGACAGATCGCCGCCGAGCATGTCTCGCATCATCCGCGACACCTGCGCGACGCCGCGGCCGTTGCCGCTCGGCGCGACAAGCCGGCCATCGGCCCCGACTTCGCGCACGCCGCCATCGGTAATCACGTAGGTCGCCTGGTACGGCGTCTGGATCCGCCACACGACACCCGACGCTCGATCGAACAGCATCGAGCCCGTGCTGACGAGCGGCTGCTTCATCGCCGCGAGCGTCTGGGTCTGCCGAAAATCGGCGCGGATTGCGCCGACTCGCGCCAGCCTCGCCGCGATGTCGGACACGAGCGCGGTGTTCTCGGGCCGCGCCGCAGCCGGCGCTGTCGACGCGGCCGGAGCCGCGTGCGCAATACCCGCAACGAACGTCGCGCATACGCCGAGCGCCGCGAGAAATCCCCGGTAGCCACTGTTCGTCGTCATCGCGCCTGCACCCGTTCGATCAACGCTGCCGGCGAAACGAACTGCAACTCCCGCGTCGCGGCGTCGATGGCCAGCTGGACCGTGTACCCTTTCGTCAGGCGCTCGCCCGACCCGGCATCGACGATTTCGTAGCCGATCCTCAGCCGGTTCTCGAATTCGAGCAGCGTTGTGCGCACATCGAGCTGCTGGCCGTAGGTCGCCGGCCGCACGTACTTCAGGTGCGCTTCGACAACCGGCCACATGTAACCCGACGCCAGCATTGCCGGATAGTCGTAGTCGATCATCCGCAGCAACGCCGCGCGCCCGCTTTCGAAATACTTCAGATAGTGGCCGTGCCAGCAGACGTTCATCGCGTCGACGTCGTGAAACGGGACTTCGACACGGGCCGTCGCCGTCAGCGGCGCTCCCGGCGCATTCATGCGGCCTCCCTGCAAGACGATGCACCGATCGGGTCGCAGGCGGCGAGCCGGGCAGTCAACGCGCGCAGCTCGGCTTCCAGCGGCCGGTCCTCCACCACCAGCGGCGAACGGCTGCCCACGTCGTCGACGAACGCGCGCAGCGCGGGCGACAGGTGCGTGCCGGCGGCATCCCGCTGGCGCAGCCGCACGGCCTGCACGGTCGCGAGCACATGCGCCGCTGCAACCTGCTCCGTCAGCGCGAGCACGCGCAGGCAATCGCGCGCCGCGATCGTGCCCATGCTCACCTTGTCCTGGTTGTGCGACTCCGTGGAGCGCGAGAACACGCTCGCCGGCATCGTGTGCTTCAGCGCTTCCGCCGTCCATGCCGATGCGGAGATCTGCACCGCCTTGAAGCCATGATTGATGGCCGCGCGATCGCCCGTCGCGCCCGTCAGGTTGCGCGGCAAGCCGTTGCTGAACTTGTCGTCGACGAGCAGCGCGAGCTGGCGGTCCATCAGGTCCGCGAGATTGGCCACCGCCGTTTTCAGCGCGTCCATCGCGAACGCGATGTGACCGCCGTAGAAATTTCCCCCGTGCAACACGCTGCCGTCGTCAGGATCGATCAACGGATTGTCGTTGGCGCTGTTCAACTCGTTCTCGACATCGCGACGCACCCACGTCAGCGCGTCGCGCGTCACGCCAATCACATGCGGCGCGCAGCGCACCGAATAGCGATCCTGCAGACGGTGCCCCGGCGTGTCGTCGCGACCGGCCAGGTCCGCGCGTATCCAGGCCGCCGCGTCGGCCTGCCCGGCATGCGGCTTCGCGTCGAACAGCCGCGCGTCGAAGTGCGCGGCGCGGCCGTCTAGCGCGATGGTCGTCAGCGCGGTCAGACGTGCGGCGATGCGCGTCAGGTGGTCGGCGCGCGCGAACGCGAGGCAAGCGAGCCCCGTCATCACCGCCGTGCCGTTCATCAGCGCGAGGCCCTCCTTCGGCGCCAGTTGCAGCGGCGCGTGGCCGATCGTGCTCCAGACATCGCGCGCCTCGCATTCGGCGCCGTCGAACAGGACGGTGCGCTCGCCGGCCAGCGCGGCCGCGACATAGGACAACGGCGTCAGGTCGCCGCTCGCGCCGACGGAACCTTCGGACGGAATCCGCGGCAGGATCCGATGATTCACGAGGTCGGCCAGCCGTTCGAGCAGCATGAATCGCACTCCCGAATAGCCGAACGCGAGCGAATTGAGCCGCGCGGCGACGATCGCCAGCGTCTGCTGCGCATCGAACCAGTCGCCCATCCCGCATCCGTGATAACGCGTCAACTGCAGCGGCAGCGCCTCGACGAGCGCCGGCGGCACGTCGACAACACACGCGTCGCCGTATCCGGTGGTCACGCCATACAGGATCCCGCCGCCGGCGAGGTAATCGCGCAGCCGCGCCGCGCCGCGCTCGATGCGCTCGCGCCAGCCGATATCCGCGTTCAGCTTCACCGGTGCGCCGCCGCGGGCGATCGCGACGACATCCTCGATGGTCAGATGCCGTGCGCCGATCACGACCGGCGCATGGGCCGTTTCGGACCGCGCCGCGGCGGGTGCGTGCAATTCGTCGGTCACGTTATGTTCGGCCACGCGGACCTCCATCGGGCCGCGCCCAGAAATCGAAGAAATTGAACCATTGGTAGGGAGCCTTGCGGCAGTAATGCTCGAGCCGTTCGGCATAGCGCTGCGCCCATGCGGCCACATGTCCCGAGCGGTCGCGGCGCGGCAGCTCGATGCGATCGGCGAACGGTTCGAAGTAGAGCCGGTAACCTCGCCCCTCTTTCAGACAGAAGAACAGGTAAACCGGGCATTCGAGCGCGTGCGCCAGGATGTACGGCCCCTGTGCAAACGGCGCGGCGGCGTCGAGAAAGCACGCATCGACCGTCTTGCCCGCATCGTGCGGCGGCACGCGATCGCCGACGATCACGAGCAGTTCGCCCGCATCGATGCGCGACTGCATCATGAGCGCCGTGTCCGGCCCGAAATCCGTCACCTGGACGAGTTGCTTGCCGAAATCCCGGCTCGTCTTCGCCAATATCTCGTTGAAGCGCTGCGCGTGCTCCGTATAGACCACCGCTGTCACTTTCGTATGCGCGTCGCGCAATGCAAGTGCCCGCGTCATCTCCAGATTGCCGAGATGCGCGCCGATCACGAGCGCGCCGCGCCCGCTGGCGGCCAGTGCATCGAACGCCGACGCGTCGTCGAAGCACACGTCGAATTCATCGAGCCGGCCGGACCACGCGACGAACTTGTCGAAGCCCGATTGCGCGAACGCGAGCATGTGCCGATACGCGGTGCGCCAGCCCGGACGCGGTGCCGCGCCCACGCCGCCCGCCCCGCGCAGGCGCGTGAAATAGGCGTTCGAAGCGACGCGCGCGGCGCGGTTGGTCAGCACGAAGTAGCCGACGATCGGATACAGCCACATCGACGTGATGCGCGCGCCGACCCAGCGGCAGCTCAACGCCAGCAGCGCCATCCCGACGCGGCTGCCGCGTTCCGGCATGCGCCACCACGACTGCGCCCGGCCCGCGCCCGGCGCGCCGCGTCGCCGGCACAGCCGACGCGCGATCAACCATGGTGCGCGTGCCAGCATGCCCAGCGCCAGTCGTGTATGGCTCGCGCTGATGCGCACGTTGTCGCGCAAAACATCGAAATGCGACACGCCGTCTTCCGGATAAACGACACGCGTCGGAATCGTCCGGAACGTCATGCCGCGCCAGTGAAGCCGTACCAGCACCTCGCTGTCGAACGCCATCCGCTTCGGCATCGGCACCGCGTCGATCAATGTGCAGACCGCATCGACCGGATAGAGGCGGAATCCGCACATCGCGTCGGGAATATCCAGCGACAGCGTCTCGATCCAGACCCACACGTGCGTCAGATAGCGGCCGTACAGGCGCGCTTTCGGCACGCTTGCATCGAAACATGGACGGCCGAGCACGACCGCGTCCGGTTCCGCTTGCGCGGCCGCGACGAACTTCGGCACATCGGCCGCGTCATGCTGCCCGTCGGCGTCGATCTGGATCGCATGCCGGTAACCGCGCTCGCGCGCCGCGCGCAATCCGGCCATCACCGCCGCCCCCTTGCCGCCATTCACCGACAGCCGCAGCAAGGTCATGCAGTCCGCATACCGCACGGCCAGCCCGGCCAGTGTCTGCTGCGTCGGCCCGTCGCTGCCATCGTCGACCACGATGATCGGCAGCCCGTGCACGGCAAGCCGCGCGAGCGTATCGCCGATCGCGTCGCGATGGTTGTAGATCGGGATGACGATACAGACGCCGGTCATTGCATCGCCTCGCCATAAACGAGCGTACCCGACGTGCATTCGCGCGCGCCGCGCCGGAACGCAAAGCGCACGCATCCGCGCGCCGGATCGTGCGCGAGGCGCAATGCGAGCACGGCGCCCGGCGGAACCGGCGCCTTGAACTTCAGATGATCGATCGAGCGGACCGCGAGCGCCGTATCGAACGCGCGGCCGGCAAGCCGGGCGGCCCAGTCGATCTGCACGACGCCGGGGAGAATCGGCATGCCGGGGAAATGCCCGTCGAAATGCGCGAGCGCGGCCGGCACGCGCAGTTCGTAATGCAGGCTGTCGGCGTCGCGCCACTCGGCCAGCAGTTCAAAACCCTCCGCCGTCGGTGCGAACGCGGCCGCGAGCGCCGACGCCGGCAGCTTGCCGCGCGCATCGAACGGCATCGTGCGGCGGAACCGCCAGTAGCGCGGCAACGCGGCTGCGTCGAAATACTCGCCGAGGTCGTGCCGCAACGCCGCGGCGAGTGCCACGCGGCCGTCGGTCTTCAATATCTGGCGGCCGGTGTCGGTCAATACCGCGACCACGCCGATGTGCGCGCGCGATGTGCCTTCGACGACCGTCGCCGCGGCCTGTCCGATATACGGATGCTGGAGAATCCGCGTTTCGAGTTCGGGCAGCGACACGCGCTTGCCATCGAGCTTCACCACGCGATCGCGACGCCCCGTCAATTCGAAACGTCCCTGCCGATCGAAGCGTGCGGTATCGTCGGTGCGATGCCAGTCGTCGTGACCGAGATGCGCGGAGCGCACGATCAGCGCGCCGTCGTCGTCGCGACGCACATCGATTCCCGCCATCGGCTGCCACGCGCTCGTCAGATCCTGACGGCGCCACGCGATGCCGCCCGTCTCGGTGCTGCCGAATATCTCGAACGGCGCGGCGCCGAAGGCCGCCGAATACACCAACGCCGTTTCCTCAGGCAACGGGCCGCCCGACGAGAAGAACAGGCGCGGCGCGGGATCCTGCATCGGAAAACCCGGCAATGCCGGCCAGCGCATCAATTGCGACGGGGTCGATATGACGATGGCGTCGCCGTATGCCGCAAGCCGCTGCTGCAGTTGCTGCGGTTCGAGCACCGACGCGCGGTCGAACGCGCGTCCGACCGCCAACGGCCACAGGATTCTGAAAAGCAGTCCGTAGATATGGTGATGCGGAACGCTCGACAGCGCGACCGCCGCGCCGACCTGCCCGCCCCATTCGCGTTGCAGCGTCCGCACCTCGGCATCGAACTGGGCCAGCGACTTGCGCACCGGTTTCGCGGCGCCGCTGCTGCCCGATGTGTAGAGCGTGATCGCCGCATCCGGTGCGATCGCGCGCCCAGCGGCCTCGATGCCCCCCACGCACTCGCGCGCGCATTCCGCCAGCGCTGCCGCGTCGAGCAGCAGATCGTACGCGTGCGCGAGTTCGTGCAAGTAACCGGGAGCCGCACTGGCCGGAATCACCGTTTCGTTCGCCGCCGCCATCGTGGCGAAGAACGCGCACGCGAAATCGTATGGATCGTCGACACAGACCGCGACGCGACGCGCACCGGCGGCTTCGATCGTTCGCGCGATCGCTTCCGTACGGGCGCGCAAGTCGGCCAGCGTGAAATATGCGTCACCGTCGCGGCAGACGATCGTGGCCGCGTCCGCGTCGGCGCGCAGAAGGTCGGGCAACGCCATCATGCGACGTCCCCCCCGCCGGAGCGCGCCGTTATGAACACGCGGCGCCAGAGCCATTCGCCGGCGAGCAACGCACCGATCAGCACGTAGACGATCGCGCCGTTATAGAGCGCCCACGCAGACCGACTCCAGTACAGCGCCGTATAGATGGAAAACCCGCCATTCACGATGAAGAACGCACACCAGATCTGCGTGACACGCCGCGTATAGCAAACGATCGTCTGGCTCGGCTCGAGATACCTCAGCCGCGCGAATTTCTCGATCATCGTCGGGCCGCGCTGCAGCGTCGCGCCGAATGCAACCAGCAGGCCGGCGCTCACGCACGCCGGATAGAAACGGAGAAGGCGCTCGCTGTCCGTCACGGCGATCGCGAGCGACAGGACGGTCAATGCACCTGCCACGCACCAGTCGTGCGCAGTGAGCCGTTTGAGCGCCATCGCGAACGCCCCTTTCCCGATCGTGCGCTGCACCCACAGCAGCACGAACAGCAGGCAGCCGACATAGCGCGGCGTCAGCATCTGCCATGCGAACAGGATGACGAGCGGATACGCGAGCGCCAGTGCCGCTCGCGCTGCAACACCGACCCAACGCGGCCGGACAGTGCCGGTCACTCGCATATGCGCAACCGATGTCATCCGGCGCGTGCAAGCAACGCGTGAACCGCGGCAATCACGTCGCCGACGGTTCGCACCGACTTGAACTCTTCCGGCTTGATGCGCTGGCCCGTCATTTCCTGAAGCTTGATGGCGAGATCGACTGCATCGATGCTGTCGAGATCGAGTTCGTCGAACAGATGCGTATCGGCAGTCACGCGCTCCGGTTCGATCGCGAAGTTCTCATGAAAGATGGCGCGGATGCGCTCAAGGATTTCTGCGTCGGTCACGTGTCACACCCCTTTTGCCGGCACGGCTTCCTGCGGCGCGTGATGCGCCTGCTGACTCACGATGAACGCGGCCAGCGTATTGATCGAACGAAAATGCGCCTTCGCGTGCTCATCGTTCGCCGCGATCGACAGTTGAAATTTTTTGCGCAGCATGATCCCGACTTCCAGCGCGTCGACCGAATCCAGTCCGATTCCGTCGGTCGAGAAAAGCGGCACGTCGTCGCCGATATCGTCGATGGTCATGTCGTTGAGATCGAGCATCTCGATCAGAAGCTGCTTAATTTGCAGTTTTAAAGTATCCATGCCGAAACAGGTGTTGGGTAATGTGCGTTTCCACTTCGTGCGCGATAGTGCGGGCTGCGATCGACGGCGACACTGCGCCGCCAGTCAACCCATCCGTATCCATCGGATCGAGCACGTCGATCCGCATGCGGAACGCGCGCGACGGCACGTGATACCAGCGCAGCGTCTTGGTGAATACCGGTGGATCGCAATCGATCAGGACCGGCAGGATCCGGGCGCGCGACTGCAGCGCCATGTGCGCGAAGCCACGCGAAAACGCGTGCAGACGGTCGCCGCCGGGGCTGCGCGTGCCCTCGGGAAAGATGATCATCGTGTAGCCGGCCGCCAGTTGCCGCGCGCCGGACTCGACCAATTCGACGGCATCGGCGTTGCTCACGTATTCGGCCGCCCGGACGATACCCCAGAAGCATGGATTGCCCCAGTGCCCGCGCTTGACCACGCAGCATGCTTTCGGCGTCAACGACAACAGCACCATCACGTCGAGCCAGGTCGGATGATTGGCGACGACGATTGCCGGACCACCTTCGCCAAGGCGCGATACGCCGGACACCTCCAGCCGCATCACGCCGATGCGTTGCAGCAATGCGACCAGCAGGCGAAAGAAGTAGTGGATGACAAGCGTTACGACTCGCTGACGCGAGCGTCGATGCGGCCACAGCGCCCCGGCAGCGGCGGCGAGCAGCGAGAAAACCGATCCGCACAGCACGAAGAAGGCCAGGCTGGCGCCGGTCGCGAAGAGCCGCCAGCCGAAATCAAGCCGCGCGATCATGCCAGCTCCAGCGCCAGTACGCGTCGCCGCCGCGCCATGTCGTGGCGACACGTTCGGCCAGGCAATGCCGGACCGCCGCGCTCTGCGTATCGGCCTCCACACTGCCAGCCGCCGGCGAATCGTTTGCGCAGTCGATCGCGACGTCGCAGGTCAAGTAGCCGGCCGGCGCAGTCGCGTCGACCAGGATCGCGATTCCCCCGCTTTGCGGATCGTCCCCGACATCGCCGTAGACAGTGTCGGCCGGCTCATGCGCATGAACGAGCAGCACCGGCGACACGGAAGAGGTTTCGTATTGGCAAAATGCCTCGAGCAGCGCATAGCCGAGGGTTTCGTGCCCGGCGGCGACTGCCGTCGCAGGCGATCGGTCGCGACGGGCGATACCGAAGATGCCCGTGACCGCGTTGAGTACCGACAGGCTGAAGGCCGTCGGGGAAACGGGCTCGCCGGCCTGAATAGCATCGAGAATGGTTGTCGTGCGCGCCAGTTCGCCGTGGCGTGACGCAAATACCACGCGCAATGCACCCGTCACGTCCGCACAGTCGCAAGCGGCCTGCAGCGCGAGCCGCGACAATCGGCTCAATCGACGACGCACCATCGGATCGAGGGCTTCGACGCCCGGCACCCCCGCGGTCGAAATCGACGTCCATCTGGCGATCGGCATGGTCCAATGCAAATCAGCCATTATTATTCTCGATTAGACTTGTTTTCTTTGGGGTTTTTTCGTATTCCGCGTCATCGGGTGTCCGACGGCCGATTGCTATTTTCGCCGAAACGCGCAGACAGCGCAGCATGCCCATCGGGAAAACAAAGGAAAATCGCCGGACGACGCAGCAGCCGGATTATCAATCAGCATTACTTAATCACCGGCATTCCGGTGGGGGCGAACTGTAACAGACGGGTTACAAAAAATCAACATCGGACGGCAGCGAGTCCGGGACATTTAAAATGATTTGTCAATCGGCCAAAATTTCGCCTCACCCAATATTGTTCGTGATCCGCAACGCGCACCACGCGCCGGTTGGGCCGGGCATAGGCCGGAAAGCAAATTGCACGGTGAGATAAAATGCGGGGCACACCGAATATCCGCCGGCCGTTTGACGGTCCGCCGACGCCCGCCATTTCAGCCGCACATCAAAATTGACTGCTGTGAACCCGATGCAGAATCGCACGCCCTCCCTTCGATGAGTTATACGCTCGCCACTGCCACTACCCGGGAACTCGAGATCCGCAAGAGCCGCTTCATCGCGCACGCGATTCCCGTCGACGACCGCGACGCCGCGATGCAGGTGCTGCAGCGCCTGCGCAACGAGCATCCGACCGCCACCCACGTTTGCTGGGCGTTGCTGGCGGGTGGCCAGTCGGGCATGTCGGATGACGGCGAGCCGTCGGGCACCGCGGGCCGGCCGATCCTCGAAGTCCTTCGCCATCACGATCTCGACGGCGTGCTCGGCGCGGTCGTGCGCTACTACGGCGGCGTGAAGCTCGGCGCGGGCGGTCTGGTGCGCGCGTACACGGATGCGATCGCATCGGCGCTGCTCGATGCCGAGCGCGTCGAACGCATCCGCCAGACGCGACTCGCGATCGAGATCGGCTATCCCGAGGAAGCGCGTGTGCGCCGCTGGATCGAACAGGCCGGGTATGAACTGGTGGACAGCGCGTACGGGATGACGGTGAAGCTCGTGATCAAGCTGCCGGAGACCGCCGAGGCCGATGCGAGAACCGAGTTGTTCGACCTGACGCAGGGGCGGTCGGGGTTTCCGGATCTGTAACGAACTGACGCGCCTCCTCCCGCCTCGCCATCACGGCCTCATGCAAATTCAGCCGAAAATTCAGATACGTCCGATAGAAAAACGGCGCGCCGAGTCCTAATCTCACCGGGTTCCCGGCGACACGCTCCGCAAATGCGCTGCCGGCAGGCCGGAGCACGCTGCGTGAGATGCGCCTCCGGCCAAGGCAGCACGCCATGGCCGGGCGTGCTGCCATGCAGTTCATCACGCGTCGCCAATAATCAAATCAGCCACGGGATAACGGACGCATGCAGCAAATCCAAAAACTGCAAGCCCAGCTTGCGGAACTCGATCAGCGCATCAAGGCGGCACGGTGCCGCGAACGCAATGCGGTGCTGGAGCAGGTGCGCGAACTCGTCACGAGCTACGCGCTGACCGCACGTGAAATCTTCGGTCACGGTTACAGCGGCCGTGCGAAGCTGTTCACCGTCGGCATGAAGTATCGCGACCCGGTGACGGGCGCAACGTGGAGCGGGCGCGGCCGCGCACCCGCATGGATTGCCGGGCGCGACCGGGCCGCCTTCCTGATCCGGGAGTAACGCGCGCCGCCTTGCGCGGCTCGCCCCTCGCCGCCGCCCAAACCCGCCCAGCCGCTCAGTAAATATCCGGCACGATCATGTTGTCCGGCACCGGCCGGCGGATGTAATCCTCGTGATGCTCGCGCTGCGGCAGGTCGATCGTCGGGCGCGGCACGTCGTGATACGGCACCTGGCCCAGCAGGTGGTGGATGCAGTTCAGCCGCGCGCGCTTCTTGTCGACGGCCTGCACGACCCACCACGGCGCCTCGGGAATATGCGTGCGCTGCAGCATCTCTTCCTTCGCAGCCGTATAGGCCTCCCAGCGGCGGCGGCTTTCGAGGTCCATCGGGCTCAGCTTCCACTGCTTCAGCGGATCCTGGATCCGGGCCTGGAAGCGCACCTCCTGCTCGTGATCCGTGATCGAGAACCAGTACTTGACGATCTGGATCCCGCTGCGCACGAGCATCTTCTCGAACTCGGGCACCGACCGGAAAAACTCCTCATACTCGTCGTCGGTACAGAAATTCATCACGCGTTCGACGCCCGCCCGGTTGTACCAGCTGCGGTCGAACAGCACGATCTCGCCGCCGGCCGGCAGATGCGCGACGTAGCGCTGGAAGTACCATTGCGTGCGCTCGCGGTTGTTCGGCGCGGGCAACGCGGCGACCCGGCAGACGCGCGGGTTCAGGCGCTGCGTGATGCGCTTGATCACGCCGCCCTTGCCCGCCGCATCGCGCCCTTCGAAAATGACGATGAGCCGGTGCCCGGTGGTCATGACCCAGTCCTGCAGCTTCACGAGTTCGCCCTGCAGCCGGAACAGCTCGCGGAAATACTCCTTGCGCGCCTCGCGACGCTCCAGCGAGAACAGCAGGTCCTCGCCGTTGTCGAAGCGGCGGTCGTCGAGCTCCATCTCGAGCTCTTCGTCGTAAGCATCGACGAGGTCTTCCTCGAAGCGGCGCCGACGCGTCTCGATCGATTCCATATCGGTGAGGTTGTCGGTCTCGGTGCGGGTATCGTTATCGCCCATGGGGCCTCCTTCCATCATTGACGCAGCCTAACTCGGCCATTATCTCAGTGTCGCGCGTCAATTTGATGAAAAAACGCCGGCCGTGCCCGTCGGATCTGGCGCGATGCGGTAACGCAGGCGCGATCACCGCGCGTCAGCCGGGCGACGGCGGCACGACCGTATCCCCCGACCGGATCCTGTTTCGAGGATGCGCCCGCAGCCATCGCGGCGCAAATCTCCGGATTCATCCGGACCACCGGCTGAGTGCGTTGCGCGACCGGGCCCGACACCCGGCCGCGCAACGGCGTGCGCACCCGCTGTCGCGAACGCGCACGCATCGCATCACGTCAGTGAATCACCCGCGTCACCCCACGCCCGCGCGGGTCGGCCATCGCCTCCGGCGTCTTGCCGTCGATCTTGATCACCTGGATGTCGCCGCTGAAGTCCTGCCCCTTCAGCGTGTAGCCGCGCGCCTCGATCTGCTTCGCGAGTTCGCCTTCGATCGGGTGGTACGGCTCCCAGAAGATCGTGTTCGGCGGCAGCAATTGGTGATGGAAGCGCATCGCGCCGACGGCTTCCTTCAACGGCATCTTGAAGTCGTAGATGTTGTTGATCACCTGGAAGATCGACGTGAAGATACGCGAGCCACCCGGCGTGCCGATCACGAGCGACACCTTGCCGTTCCTGGTCATGATCGTCGGCGACATCGACGACAGCGGGCGCTTCTTCGGTTCGATCGCGTTCGCGTCGCTGCCGACCACGCCGAACATGTTCGCGACGCCCGGCTTCGCGGAGAAGTCGTCCATCTCGTCGTTCAGCACGATGCCCGTGCCGTCGGCGATCACGCCCGAGCCGAAATAGCCGTTGATCGTATACGTGTTCGACACCGCGTTGCCCCACTTGTCGACGACCGAGAAGTGCGTCGTTTCGGCCTTCTCCGGCATCGTCGTGCCGAGGCCCGGCTGCACGCTCTTCGTGTCCGACGGCTCCTTCGGGTTGACCTCGCCCGCGCGCTTCGCGATGTACGCGTCGTCGGTCAGTTGCGCGATCGGTACCTTGTAGAAGTCGGGATCGCCGAGATACTGCGCGCGATCGGCGAACACGCGCTTCTCGATTTCCGCGACGAGGTGGATGTACTGCGGCGAGTTGAGCTTCACGCCCTCGAAATCCTGCTTGCGGTCGGCCTTCATCTTCAGCAACTGCACGAGGCCGATGCCGCCCGAACTCGGGGGCGGCGCGGTGATCACGTCATAGCCGTTCCACTTCGCCTGCACCGGCTGGCGCCACACCGCGCGGTATTGCGCGAGATCCTCGGTGGTGATCAGCCCGTTGCCGTCGCCGGTCTTCATCGAAGCCGCGATCAGCTCGGCCGTCTTGCCCTTGTAGAAACCTTCCGCGCCGTCGTTCGAGATTCGCGTAAGCACGTCGGCGAGGTCGGGCTGCTTGAAGTTCACGCCGGCCTTCAACCCGGAGAAGTACTTGTCGAAGTTGGTCTTGCCGCCGAACTCCTTCGACGCGTCGACGCCGCGCTGCGCGAGCTGCTCGTCGACGACGAAGCCGTCGCGCGCATAGTGGATCGCCGGCGCGAGCACCTGCTTCCACTTCAGCTTGCCGAAGCGCTTCTGCGCTTCCCACATGCCCGCGACCGTGCCCGGCACGCCGACCGCGCGCGGGCCGTACAGGCTCATGCCCTTGACGACGTTGCCGTCCTTGTCGAGGTACATGTCCTTCGTCGCGGCGAGCGGCGCGCGCTCGCGGTAGTCGATGAAGTACGGCTTGCCGTCCTTGTAGATCGTCATGAAGCCGCCGCCGCCGATGTTGCCGGCCTCGGGGTACGTGACGGCGAGCGTGAATGCGATCGCGACGGCCGCGTCGATCGCGTTGCCGCCTTCCTTGAAGATCCGCTCCGCGGCATCCGCGCTGTACTTGTCGGCCACCGCGACCGCCGAGCTCGTCAGCACCGCCGGTTGCGGACCTTTCGCATAGACGGGCGCGTTCGGCAGGAAACCGATGCCGGCCACCGTCGCGAGCACGACCGCGGATGATTTGAAGCGATTCAGCGTAGTCATTGCATGTCCCCCATGTGGATCTCCTTCAGGCAGGAAAAGCACCTGTCCGTTTATAGCCGCTGGCGCGCCGACGGCCATATGCCGGTTTCGTAGTATAGGGGGACAAAAAGGGTCGAACGCGCGACGCGGCGCGAAAGCCCATCGATCGGGTGCGTCCTGTCACGCAGCAGAGCAGCAGCATGCATACGCACCGGTCGGAATTGCATGCGGCACGCGTCATCACGCAATGCACAAAACGGAAAGTTGCGAACTGCGCTGCATGCAACACATGCATACAAAAAAATCCGCGGACGAGCCGCCCGTTGCCCAGCCCGATCTGAGAAGATAGCGCCCCGCTTTCGTCGCATCATTTTCTTTCGTTCACGCGCCGCTTCACGTTTCTTCGTCTCATTCCCTATGGCATCACACAATGCGCATCATGCATCCGGCTTCGCGGCCGGCGTCGCCGCCGCCGTCCTCGTCGCGCAGACCGGCACAACGGGCCCGTGGCACGCGGGCATGCTCGCCGCGTTCGCCATGGGCGTCGCGGGCGGCACCGCGCCTGACTGGCTCGAAGTTGCATGGTGGACCCGCAAGCGGCGGCTGTGGATCACGCACCGCACCGTCACGCACTGGGGCATCGGCTGGATCGCGCTGCTCGCGCTCGGGTGGCACGGGCTCACCCATCATCCGCATCCGCTGTGGGCCGCGCCGCTGTTCGGCTTCGCGTGCGGCGGCGTGATGCACCTGCTCGCCGACTGGCCGAACCCGCTCGGCGTGCCGTGGATCTGGCGGCGCCATTCGCTCAACCTGTGGAACAGCGGACATTGCGACCTGATCGTGGTGGCCGCCGCATGGGGCGGCACGCTGTGGCTCGCGCAATCGCTGTGGACGCGCGCACCGCTGCTCGAACACTGGCTCGGCTGGCTGCATCGCGTGTAGTCGCTTGAAGTGTCGCTTCGGCGCGATATCGGCGTGCCGGCACACACGCAACTTTACGCCCATTGAAAGTGCGGCGCAGGCCCCCATCTCGATCTGAATCGTCGGCACGCTAGCCCGAACGGCACGCGAGGCCCGGCACGCACGCGCGACGTCTGGCACACTGACGATTCGATTCGCGCGCGATCCGTCCGCGCGCTCGCACCCCATTTCAACGCTCCGATGGACGTCACCGCTACCCGCCCTGCCGCCAGTGCGCTCGACGTGTTCCACCCGGCCGTCGCCGCGTGGTTCCGGCGCACGTTCGCCGCGCCGACCGGCGCGCAGGCGCTCGCATGGCCGCACATCAAGGCCGGCCGCTCGACGCTCGTCGCCGCGCCGACCGGCTCCGGCAAGACGCTCACCGCGTTCCTGTGCGCGCTCGACGATCTGGTGCGCGATGCGCTGTCGCACGACGGCACGCTTCCCGATGCGACACTCGTCGTCTACGTGTCGCCGCTGAAGGCGCTGTCGAACGACATCCACGTGAACCTCGACGCGCCGCTCGCCGGCATCGCGGAATCGCTCGCGCAACTCGGCCTGCCGGTGCCGGCGATCCGCACCGCCGTGCGCACCGGCGACACGACGCAGGCCGAACGCGCCGCGCTGCGCAAGCGCGCGCCGCACATTCTCGTCACGACGCCCGAGTCGCTGTACGTACTGCTGTCGTCCACGTCGGGGCGGCAGATGCTGTCGAACGTGCGCTCGGTCATCGTCGACGAAATCCATGCGCTCGCATCGTCCAAGCGCGGCAGCCATCTCGCGCTGTCGCTCGAACGTCTCGATGCGCTGGCCGGCCATGCGCTGCCGCGCATCGGGCTGTCGGCGACGCAAAAGCCGATCGACGCGGTCGCGCGCTTCCTGGTCGGCGGCCCGGCCGATGCGCCGCGCGACTGCACGATCGTCGACACGGGCCACACGCGCGAGCGCGACCTCGCGCTCGAACTGCCGAACGTGCCGCTCGAACCCGTGATGGCGACCGACGTGTGGGAACAGGTATACGACCGGATCGCGGGGCTCGCGGCCGCGCATCGCACGACGCTGGTGTTCGTCAACACGCGGCGCACCGCCGAGCGCATGGCGCGCCATCTCGCCGACCGGCTCGGCAAGGAAGCGATCGCCGCGCATCACGGCAGTCTCGCGAAGGAGCACCGCTTCGATGCCGAGCAGCGCCTGAAGCGCGGCGAACTGAAACTGCTCGTCGCCACCGCATCGCTCGAACTCGGCATCGACATCGGCGATGTCGATCTCGTCTGCCAGGTCGGCTCGCCGCGCGGCATCGCGCCGTTCCTGCAGCGCGTCGGCCGCTCGGGGCACCACGTCGGCGGCGTGCCGAAGGGCCGGCTGTTCCCGCTGTCGCGCGACGAACTCGTCGAATGCGCGGCGCTGCTCGATTGCGTGCAGCGCGGCGAACTCGACGCATTGCGAATTCCCGAAGCGCCGCTCGACGTGCTCGCGCAGCAGATCGTCGCCGAAGTCGCGTGCGCGGAATGGCAGGAGGACGCGCTGTATGCGAGCTTCACGCGCGCGGCGCCGTATGCGCGGCTGACGCGCGAACGCTTCGACGAAGTGATGAAGATGCTCGCCGAAGGCTTCACGAGCCGCCGCGGCGTGCGCGGCGCATACCTGCATCGCGACGTGGTCGGCGGCACGGTGCGCGGGCGCCGCAACGCGATGATGACCGCGACCACGTCGGGCGGCACGATCCCCGACATGGCCGACTACGCGGTGCTGCTCGAACCGCAGGGCATCCAGGTCGGCACCGTCAACGAGGATTTCGCGATCGAGAGCCTGGCCGGCGACGTGTTCCAGCTGGGCAACCAGTCGTACCGGATCATTCGCGTGGAAACGGGCCGCGTGCGCGTCGAGGACGCACAGGGCCAGTCGCCGAACATTCCGTTCTGGCTCGGCGAGGCGCCGGGGCGCAGCGACGAGCTGTCGGCGGCGGTCGGCCGGCTGCGCGCGCGGCTCGACGGGCTGTTCGCCGACGGCGACCGGCAAGCGGACGCCGGCGAGCGCAAACGCGCGGGTGGTAAAGCCGCGAGCGACGCGAAAGCCAACTCGGAAACCGCAACAGGCACCGTGATCGCCCCCGCCGAAAGCCGCCTCGCGCCGGCGTTGCGCTGGCTCGTCGACGACCTCCACCTGTCGCCCGACGCCGCGCACCAGATCGCCGACTACCTCGCCCGCACGCGCGCCGCGCTCGGCGCGCTGCCGACGCAGGACACGCTCGTGATGGAGCGTTTCTTCGACGAATCGGGCGGCACGCAGCTCGTGATCCATTCGCCGTTCGGCAGCCGCATCAACCGCGCGTGGGGGCTCGCGCTGCGCAAGCGCTTCTGCCGCAGTTTCAACTTCGAGCTGCAGGCCGCCGCGACCGACGACGCGATCATCCTGTCGCTGTCGCTCGCGCACAGCTTCGCGCTCGACGAGGTGTGGCGCTACCTGCGTTCGGCCAGCGCCGAGCACGTGCTGGTCCAGGCGCTGCTCGACGCGCCGATGTTCGGCGTGCGCTGGCGCTGGAACGCGACGACCGCGCTCGCGCTGCCGCGCTTCACGGGCGGCCGGCGCACCGCGCCGCAACTGCAGCGGATGAAGAGCGAGGATCTGCTCGCGACCGTGTTCCCGGATCAGGTCGCGTGCCTCGAGAACATCGTCGGCGAACGCGAGATACCGCATCACCCGCTCGTCGACCAGACGCTCGACGATTGCCTGCACGACGCGATGGACACCGACGGCTGGCTCGCGCTGCTGCGCCGGATCGAAAGCGGCGCGATCGAGCTCGTCGCGCGCGACCTGCCCGCGCCGTCGCCGCTCGCGGCCGAGATCCTGAACGCGAAACCCTACGCGTTCCTCGACGATGCGCCGCTCGAGGAGCGCCGCACGCAGGCCGTGCAGTCGCGCCGCTGGAGCGATCCCGAATCGGCCGACGATCTCGGCGCACTCGACGCCGACGCGATCGATGCGGTACGCGACGAAGCATGGCCGCTCGTGCGCGACGCCGACGAAATGCACGATGCGCTGCTCACGCTCGCATGCATCGCCGACAGCGAAGCACAGGCACACGAAGGCTGGGCCGACCGGCTCGCGGAACTCGCGGAGCGCCGCCGTGCAACCAAACTCGTCGCGCCGGGCGGTGCCGCGCTGTGGGTGCCGGTCGAACGGCTCATATGCCTGCGCGCACTGCATCCCGATGCACGCATGACACCGGCGCTCAAGGTGCCGGCCGCCTGCGCGCAACCGTGGGAAGCCGATGCCGCACTCGTCGACGTGATCCGTGCACGGCTCACCGGCTTCGGGCCGCTTGCGCTCGACGCGATCGCGACACCGCTCGGCCTGCCGCCGGCGTCGATCGCGACGGCGCTCGCGGCGCTGGAGCGCGAAGGCTATGTGATGCGCGGCCGGTTCACGCCGGGCGCGACGACGGACGAATGGTGCGAACGCCACCTGCTCGCGCGCATTCATCGCTATACGGTGAAGCGGCTGCGCCGCGAGATCGAACCGGTCGAGCGCGCCGACTTCATGCGCTTCCTGTTCCATTGGCAACACCTGACGCCGGACACGCGCGGCACTGGCCGCGACGCACTCGCGGCCGTGGTCGAACAACTCGAAGGCTACGAAGCCGCGGCAAGCGCGTGGGAAGACGCACTGCTGCCCGCGCGGCTCACCGACTACATGGCGGGTGGCCTCGACGAGCTGTGCCGCTCGGGCAAGCTCGTGTGGACCCGCATCGGCGCACCGGCGCGCACGGCCGGCACGCCCGTGAAGACGACGCCGATCGTGCTGCTGCCGCGCCGCCACCTCGCCGCATGGCAGGCACTGCGCGACCCCGACGCGCAACCGGCGCTGTCCGCGCGGGCCACGCACGTACGCGACGCGCTCGCCGCACACGGCGCGATGTTCTTCGACGCGCTGCTCGACGACCTGCACATGCTGCCCGTCGAACTCGAACAGGCACTCGGCGAGCTCGTGTCGGCCGGCCTCGTGAATGCGGACAGCTACGCGGGCCTGCGCGCGCTGCTGAAGCCGGCCGTCAAGCGCAGCGCGACCTATGCGCCGCGCACGCGGCGCGGCGGTGCGCTGATAGGCGGGATGGACGATGCGGGCCGCTGGGCGCTCGTGCAGCGTCACGCGCCACCGGACGATACACCGGCGCCGAAACGCGGCCCGACCGCGACCGATCCCGACGCGCTCGAACACATCGCGTGGACGCTGCTGCGCCGCTACGGCGTCGTGTTCTGGCGGCTGCTCGAACGCGAGGCCGATTGGCTGCCGAGCTGGCGCGAACTCGTGCGCGTGCTGCAGCGCCTCGAAGCACGCGGCGAGGTTCGCGGCGGACGTTTCGTCGCCGGGCTCGCGGGCGAGCAGTTCGCGCTGCCCGAGGCGATTCCGATTCTGCGCGAACTGCGGCGGCAACCCGGTGACGGGCAGTACATATGCGTGACGGGCGCTGACCCGTTGAATCTCGCAGGCACGCTGCTGCCCGGCGACAAGGTGCCGGCGCTGGCCGGCAATCGCGTGCTGTTCCGCGACGGCGTGCCCGTCGCATCGCTCGTGTCGGGTTCATTCCACTACGCGCCCGAACTGTCGCCCGCTGCGCGCGAGGATGCGCGCCTGCGGCTCGCGCACCACTGCTGACATCGGCTGACAGACGGCGCAGCACCAACTACTGATCGCCGGGCCGCGCTACCGCCATCGTTCGAGTAGCATCGTGCGATTGACCGCGCGGGCTCCCGCGCCCACACAACAAGACTTCAGGAGACTGCCGCTCATGCCTGCGCATGCCGACTCGCCCGCCGCTCATCACGCGGGCTCGCTGACCATTTTCCAGGGTGCCGCGCTGTATATCGGCGCGGTGCTCGGCACCGGCGTGATCGCGTTGCCTGCGCTGGCCGCCGAGGTCGCCGGCCCGGCGTCGCTGCTTGCGTGGGCTGCGCTCGTCGTGCTCTCCGGGCCGCTCGCGGCCACCTTCGCCGCACTCGGCGCACGCTATCCCGACGCAGGAGGCGTGTCGACCTACGCACGGCGCGCATTCGGGCCGAAGGCGGCGGCGATCGTCGGCTGGTGCTTCTACTTTGCGGTGCCGGCCGGCGCACCGGCCGCCGCGATGTTCGGCGGCGCGTACGTCGCGGCCGTCACGGGCGGCGGGCACACGACGGTCATCGTCACGGCTGCCGCGCTGATCGCAGCCGTGTCGGCCGCGAATGCATTCGGCGTCACCGTATCGGGCCGCATGCAGCTCGTGCTGTCGGCGCTGCTCGTCGCGCTGCTGCTCGCCGCGGTGCTGGCGTCCGCGCCGCATGCGCGTACCGCGAACCTGCAGCCGTTCGCGCCGCACGGCTGGCTCGCGGTCGGCCAGGCTGCCGCGCTGCTCGTGTGGAGCTTCGCCGGCTGGGAAGCGATCACGCATCTCGCGGCCGAATTCCGCCGGCCCGCGCACGACATGCCGCGCTCGGCCGGCATCGCGGTCGTGGTCGTCGGGTTCCTGTATCTGTCGGTCGCCGCCGCGAGCGTGACGGTGCTCGGGCCGTCTGCAGGCGCATCGGGTGCACCGCTCGCCGAACTGATCGCGGGCGGCATCGGCGGTCACGCACAGGTGCTCGCGGCCGCGGCCGCGCTGCTGCTCACGCTCGGCACGATGAACGCGTATTTCGCGGGCGCGGCCAAGCTCGGCGCGGCGCTCGGGCGCGACGGCGCATTGCCCGCGTGGCTCGCGCAAGGCAGCCAGGTCGGCGGCGTGCCGCGCCGCAGCCTCGGCGTGATCGCCGTGCTCGCGGCCGTCGCGCTGGCCGCGACGACGATCTCGGACGTCGGGCCGAAACCGCTCGTGCTCGTGACGTCCGGGTGTTTCGTGATGGTGTATGGGCTCGGTGCGGCCGCCGCGCTGAAGTTGCTGCCGCGCGGCGGCATCGCTTACCGCTGTGCGTGGATTTCGCTGGTTGCGGTCGCCGGGCTGTTCCTGACGACGGGCTGGTATTTGCTGTGCCCGCTGCTGCTCGCGGGCGGCGCGCTGCTTTATCTGCAGGTGACCGGGCCGCGCAAATGACCCGCCGTATGCGCATGGGCTGACGCCTGCCCGCTCACAGCGACGCGCCGGTGAATCGCAGGCCGGATCACCGGCCAATTCGCTGCGCACATCACGCGAACAGCCGCCGCAAACCGACCGCGCGCCGTTTCGTCACGCCGGTCAGGCCGGCACCAGCTCGAAACTGAGCCGTTTGCCGAGTGCGGCGGCCGCGCTCGCGAGCGTCGCCAGCGTGAGGCTCGTGTCGGTTTCGTCGAGCAGCCGGTTGAGCGCGGCACGGCTGGTTTTCATCCGCGCGGCCATCGCGGTTTTCGTGATGTGCTGCGCCTTCATTTCCTGCCCGATCTGCCACGCGATCACGCGCTTGATCGCGGTGGCGGTGGCCGCTTCGAGATGGCCGTCCTCTTCGAGGAAGGTATCGAAGTCGCTGCCGATATGCGGGTTGTTCGTGGTCGTCATGTCGTACTCCAGTGCATGGCGTTGCCGGCTGCCCGACCGTCGACGACGGTGCGTTCCGGCGCAACCGGGAAATTCAGATGGCGTGCGTCAGCGCTTTCAGGCGCGCGACGGTAACGTCGAGATCGTCGGGCGGCGTAGCCGGCGACTTCTTGATGAACCCGTGCAGCAGGACCATCGTGTCGCCGACGACCGTGAACAGGATGCGAGCGCTGCGCGTGGGCAGCACGATCCTGATCTCCCAGAGATCCTTTGCCATCTTCCGAACCAGCGGCATGCCGAGCGGCCAGCCGAATTGAACGGTTTTGATCTCTTCGCCGATCACCCTTCGCTCCACTTGCCCGAGCGCCTTGAGCCATTCGCGCACCGGCTCGTTGCCCCGGGCCGTGCGAAAGAACCGCACGCCGAGCGTGACCTGGATTTGCTGTCTCGCCATCGTCTTGTCACCGATCGTACCAAAAACGATACGATATGCCAAGCACCACGAGGGCGGCTACTGGCCGGATGGCCGATCCGGAAGCGGGGAAAGGGATTGAGCCGGGCTTGTCGCGCGGCCCGAAGGATCAGCGATCGCCGCGAACCGGCTTGCGTGCGGCGCGCGGCGTCCGGTGCGGGCGCTTGTCGCCGAACCGCGACCGCGCGATGTCGCGCACGGCATCGATCAGCGTCCGTGCGACCGGCGACGGCTGCGCATCGGTGCGCAGAATGAGCCCGACCGGCTCGTCGGTACCCGCGGACGGCAGCGGCAGGCGCGCCAGCGCACCGGCCGACAGATCGTATTCGGCCGCATAGAGCGGCACGAACCACACCGCGTCGTTCTCGAGCGCCAGCGCGCGCGCGACCGATACCGACAGCACCTCGATGAACGAATCCAGCGGCGGCGCGCCGCATGCGCCGAGCAGTTGCTCGGCAGACTGCCGGATCAGCGTGCCGTACGGCGGCAGCACGACCGGATAGCGCGCGAGCTCGGTGGCAGGCGCCGTGCTCGACAGCAGCGGGTGCCCTGCGCGCACGACCGCGACGAGCGGCTCGTTGTACAACTGCTCGAACGCGAGCCCGATCATCCGCTCCGGCTCCGACAGTCGCCCGATCGCGCATTCGATCGCACCGGACTTCAGGCGCTCGAGCAGATCGGCGTTCGCGGCCGTCGCGATCCGCACGACGACGCGCGGCCAGCGCTCGGCCAGCGCCTTCATCAACGCAGGCGCGAGCGATGCCGCGACAGTCGGCAGCATGCCGATTTCCAGCGTCGCGGCGGCGGCCCCGCCCTCGCGCGCGAGCAGCCCGACGCCCTGCCGCAGCGCCAGCATGCACGCGTTCGCGTGCGGCATGAACAACTGCGCTTCGCGGGTCGGCTGCGCGCCCTGCCGGCCGCGCTCGAACAGCTTCACGCCGAGGATCGCCTCAAGTTCGGCAATCGTCTTCGACACTGCCGGCTGCGTGATCGACAGGCTTTCGGCCGCCTTCTGCACGCCGCCCAGTTGCGCGACCGCGAGAAAGCACTGCAGGTGCCGAAACTTGACGCGGCCGTCGGCGATACGGTTATTCATAACGAGTGGTTATGCGAATGACGATGAAATGCCATTTTGCATAACTTTCCGGATAAGCCCAAGCATTCGGTGAAACGTCACGCGCTACGCCGCAGTGCGTGGAAACCGGTCGGCTCCCAGACCCGCTTCGCGATCAGCAAGCCCGTCCCGTGCTTCTGCCCGAGCGGTGCGGACGACGATTCCGCATGCAGCGCGGCCGCCTTGCTGCGCAGCCGGCGCAACTCCAGTTCGAGTTCCGCGGCGGCCGCTTCCGTCAGCATCCCTTGCGAGAACGTCATTGTCTCGCCCGCGCCGTCGAAACGGCTGTCGAGGAAATCGCCGAGCGCGTGCGCATGGAAATACCGGCGGATCGGCCCGCCCGCCAGCCAGTCGAAATCGCGCGCGACGCGCACGCGAATCCGGTCGCCCGGCAGCAGCGCGACGACGTTCATCCGGTCGAGCATCAACAGGTATTTCACGCACTCGGCCTTCGTCACGCGATAGGCCGTCACGATGTCCTGCACGGTCCAGTAGTTGATCGCGCAGACGGCGACGAGCAGCAGCTTCTCGTCCGACACGAGCAGCGCCTCCTGCTGTTCGGTCAGCACGTGCAGCCTCGGCGCCGACGCCGAGGCCTCCTGCACGAGCTCGGCCAGCGTATAGCCGAGCAACTGCGCGATCTCCGCGACGCGCTCCAGCGTGAAGCGGCCGCTCGCGAACAGCCGCTTCACGCTCGTCTCGGAAACGTCGAGCGCACGCGCGACGTCGCGATAGGTCATTCCCTGCGCCTTCAACTGGCGCTTCAGCGTTTCGATAAGTTGGGCGGTTTCGGTCATTTTGGTATCGAAAAACGATGCTCAAGGTCGGATATTAGGCTACCTGCGCATGCAGACGAACACTTTTGGATACTTGTCTGCATAATCCGCTCCGTCCTGTCACTCAACGACGGAGCCGAAATGGCCACCCGAACCGAAACCGCCGCTTACGAACCGCAGCACACCGCACCGCGCGATGCACGCGACACGGATCGCACGATGCCGCTCGCCACCGTCCGCACGCTGGCCGCCGGCGCGCATGTCGGCGATCTCGTGTTCATCCGTGTGCCGGCCGGCTCGCCGCGCAACGCGGCAGGCACGACGGGCGCATGGGCCAATCGTTTCGGCATCGTCGTCGATACGTCGGGCGACGAACCCGTGATCGCCGAGCCCGCGTTTGCGTGGACGAAGCTCACACCGCTGTCGCGCTTCGTCGCCCATGCCGACGGCGGACGCATCGCGCTGGCGCGCCGCGTCGCGGCATCGACCGCCGACGAGCAGCGCCGGTTGCACGCGACGGCCGAACAGCGGATCGACGCATTGCTCGGCAACCGCTTCAACCTGCGGGTGCGGCGCGGGTTCTGCGCGCAGTACGTGAGCGATGTGCTCGGCGCCGACCGGACCGCAACGCCGGCCGCACTGCTGCGCAGCGGCACGCTGTCGCTCGAATTCGACGGGATCGTGTTCGATCCCGGCCGCCAATAACGACGGGCAGGCTCGGGGAGGCCGGATAACAACAAGAACAAAAGACAAAAAATAGCGACGGGCTGGCTGGAGGGCCGTGCACGGGGTCGTCACCGACGACGCGAAGCCCGATCGCTTTCATCCGCCGGACAGGCGTCCTGTCCGGCGGATTTTTCATTGGCGCATCGAACATAACGAACGGTTATGCTTCTCGCGAAAAAAGGTCATTTTGCATAACTTCCCGGATTGGCTAAAGTCCTGCCATCCACTTCGCGAAATACCTATCAGGAGACGCCCGATGGATTCCCCCACGATCCTCACGCCGCGCGACTGGCCGTCGCATCCGGCCTATGTCCACCCCGAATACCGCTCGTCGGTGAAGCGCGGCCCGACCCGCCCGCTGATCCCGCTGAAGGACAAGCTGCGCGACCAGTACGCGCCCGTCTACGGCGCCGAAGATCTCGGTGCACTCGACCACGACCTGACGAAGAACGCCGTGAAGAACGGCGAGCCGCTCGGCGAGCGCATGGTCGTCACGGGCCGCGTGCTCGACGAAGGCGGCAAGCCCGTGCGCAACACGCTCGTCGAGGTGTGGCAGGCAAACGCGGCCGGCCGCTACGTGCACAAGGTCGACCAGCACGACGCGCCGCTCGACCCGAACTTTCTCGGCGCGGGCCGCTGCCTGACCGACAACGAAGGCCGCTACCGCTTCCTGACGATCAAGCCCGGCGCGTATCCGTGGGGCAACCATCCGAACGCATGGCGCCCGAATCACATCCACTTCTCGCTGTTCGGCGATTACTTCGGCTCGCGTCTCGTCACGCAGATGTACTTCCCCGGCGACCCGCTGCTCGCGTACGACCCGATCTTCCAGGGCACACCCGAGGCCGCGCGCGATCGCCTGATCTCGCGCTTCTCGATGGACATCACCGAAGAAGGCTACGCGCTCGGCTACGAATTCGACATCGTGCTGCGCGGCCGCGACGCTACCCCGATGGAGCGCTGAACCATGACGACGCTGAAGCAAACCCCTTCGCAGACGGTCGGCCCGTACTTCGCGTACGGCCTGTGCCCGCAGCAATACGACTACGACCTGAAGAGCCTGTTCACGCCGACGATCGCCGCGACGCACGCCGACGGCGAGCACGTGCTGCTGGTCGGCCAGGTGTTCGACGGCGACGGCAACGTCGTCAGCGACGCGGTGCTCGAATTCACGCAAGTGGACAGCGCGGGCCGCTACCCCGCATCGCGCGACGACATCGCGAAATCCGGCTTCACCGGTTTCGCGCGAGTCGGCACGGGCACCGATGCGCAGCACCGCTTCGTCGTCGAGACGGTGAAGCCGGGCCGCACCGCCGCCGATGACGCGCCGCACATCAACGTGACCGTGATGATGCGCGGGATCCTCAGCCATGCGTTCACGCGCATGTACTTCGACGACGAAGCCGCGGCGAACGCGGCCGACCCCGTGCTGAACGCGGTGCCGGCCGAACGCCGCGCAACGCTCGTCGCGAAACGCGACGCGCAGCCGGGCCGCCCGATCGTCTACCGCTTCGATATCCGCATGCAGGGGCCGGACGAGACGGTGTTTTTCGACGTTTGACGCACGCGCCGGCGCCGGCCGGTTTTCGGATGCAGACGCATCGCCGCGTGGCACGATACCGACAGGGATCGCGCCACGCGGCGATTTTCGTGTTTCGTCGCAATCTTTCGATGCTGCGCCGCAACGCGCCGGGCCGCGGTTCCCGATGTCCATTGGTCGAGGCTTCTGCCCCCACATCAAACGCGCGATTGAAACGCATGCTGCGACAGCACATGAATCGTCGGGCCAACAGGATATCGTTTGCGCGTTATGCGGCGTATTCTTTGGTATCCACAACTAGCCAGCAGGATTAAATCCAAAATGGAAATAATCCCGCAAGCAATGCGCGACACCGCCCTGCTGGCCGTGCGCGTTTTTTTCTGACCGAGTGCCTTTAAACGCGTCTGACCGAATCGGGCAGGCGCGTATTTTTTTGCGGCTGCGACCCGCGTAGGGGCGTGGCGCGCGTCGGTCGCCGCTTCCTTTCCCCTAGCGCCGAATCTCCAGATACCGGCTCGGCGTGTCGCCCAGAATGCGGCGAAACGCCGACGTGAACGCGCTCGCGCTCGCATACCCGAGATCGAGCGCGACGCGCGTCACCGGCTGCCCATCGCTCAGGCGGGAAATCGCCGCGAGCATGCACACCTGCTGACGCCATGCCGCAAAACTCACGCCCGTCTGCGCGCGGAACTGCCGCGTGAACGTGCGCCGGCTCACGCCCGCGTCGGCGGCCACCCGGTCGAGATCGGCCGCGATCGACGGCGACGCGAACAGGTGCCGGCACACCTTCGCGAGCCGTGCGTCGGCCGGCAGCGGCGCATGCAGCGACAGGCGCGGCATCGTCGCGATTTCCGCGATCAGCAGCGCCATCAGCTTGCCCGCACGGCCATCTACGTCGTACATGGCCGGCAGGTCGATCGCATCGTCGATCAGCTGCCGCAGCAGCGCGGACACGCCATACACGCCGCACTGCCCGGGCAGGCCCGCCTCCTGCGCGGCGTCGCCGGACACGAACGTGTTGAGCATCGTGACCGGCCCGGTCATCGTCATTTCGTGCCGCACGCCGGCCGGCACCCAGCACGCGCGCTGCGGCGGCACCAGCCAGCGGCCGTGCGGTGTCGACACGCTGATCGTGCCGCGCGACGCGAACGCGAATTGCCCGCGCCCGTGCGCGTGTTCCGGAAACGTCGTGCCCGCCGCATAGTCGTTGGCGGTCACGACCACGCTCCGGGGAATGTGTTCGTAGGGATCTAGCAGCGTATTTCTCACGGCCCGAATTCCATCATCAATGACCCGATATCGAAGGCGGGTCTCCTTCGATCCATCTACGATCCGCTCCACGCTTGCGCGACCTGACGGCCGCAAGACCCGTCGGCCTGATCGGCCGGATTGCAACCTCATCGGAGCGGACATGCCGAATACGTTTCATCGCGTGGGGGACGGCCCCCACCCTGTTCTCGTGCTGCACGGCTGGTTCGGCGACGCCCGCGCGTTCGAACCCGTCGAAGCGTGGCTGTCGCGCGAGCACTTCAGCTATGTGTTCATGGACTACCGCGGCTACGGCCGCATGCGCGCCGCACGCGGCGACTACACGATCGACGAGATTGCCGCCGATGCCCTCGCGCTCGCCGACGCGCTCGGCTTCCCGACCTTCAGCCTCGTCGGCCATTCGATGGGCGGCATGGCGATCGAGAAGATCGCCGCCGTCGCGCCCGACCGCGTGCGCGCGCTGGTGCCGATCGCGCCCGTGCCGTGCGGCGGCCTGCCGTTCGACGCCGAGCGGCGCGCGCTATTCGAGCGCGCCGCCGACAATCTTGCCGATCGCAGGACCATCATCGATCGCAGCACCGGCGGCCGGCTACCCGCCGCCTGGGTCGAGTGGAAAGCCGCGTATTCGGCAGCCTGTTCGTCGCCGCACGCGTTCGGCGCGTACTTCCGTGCGTGGGCCGATACGGATTTCAGCGACGGGATCGCGGGCGTGCATCCGGTGAAAGTGCTGATCGGCGAGCACGATCCGGCGTTCGACGCGGCGCTGATGGCGCGCACCTACCTGCGGCGCTATCCGCGCGCCACCGTCGACGTGCTGCGCAACGCGGGCCACTATCCGATGAACGAGACGCCGCTCGCACTGGTCGCGGCGATGGAAGCGTTCCTGCTGGCCGCGACGGCACGCCCCGCCGCCATCGACTGACCCGCCGCACGCAAGCGGCATCGTTGCGGCGCGCATCACCGCAGCATGAACGACATCGCCGACAGGCTGTTCAGCGTGCGCACCACGTGCTCGACCGACGGCCCGTCGAAGCGCAGCGTCACCGCATCGACGCGCTCGAGCGACGGCAGCACGCAGAACAGGTCGGCAAGCGCGGCCGTCTGCACGCGCAGCGTGCAAGCGGCCGGTGCGGGCCGATGGGCGCCGGCGCGCAAGCCCGCCGACAGCGCGTGCGCGACCGTTTCGCGCGCGGCGGTCGCGATTCGCGCACACGACGCGGCAGGCGTGAGCGTGTCGCCGCTCGATGCGCCGCCGGCCGTCTTGACCGTCTCGAAACGTGCGTCCGGAAACAGCGGCTGCGTTTCCTCTGCGAACACGTCGTCGCCGGTTGCCAGTGCGACGTGCGCGCCATATTCGCGCGCCAGCGCGCCGTACAGCCCGGCTTCGCCGAGCTCGACGCCGTTCAGCCACACCTGAGTGAACGCGAAACCGTTGATCGTGTGCGCGAGCACGCCGCGCGTCTGCGATTTCGCGTGATAGCCGATCATGAATACGAGGTCCGGCCGCTGTTCGAGGCCCGCCATCATCCCGAGCGTGCGCGGCTTGCCGAGCACGACGCGTGAGCGCGCATCGAGCCCGTCGGGCAGCAGGTTGCGAAAGCCGCCATGCGAATCGTTGACCCAGACGGCCTGCGCGCCGCCCGCGAACGCGCCTTCGATCGCGGCGTTCGCCTCGGCGGTCATCCAGCGGCGCGCGCGTTCGTATTCCGGATTGCCGGCGCGCGTCTGCTCGGTGGCGAATACGCCGGCGACGCCCTCGATGTCGGTCGAGATCAGGATCTTCATGACTGGGTAAGACGCCCTTCGTTGCGTTCGTTGAACAGATGATCGAGATCGGGCACCGCATCGCGCAGCGATTGCCGCACGTGGCCGTCGCGCCCGGCGACCGTCACGGCCTGCAGCAATGCATCGGCGATCGCATGCTCGACGCTTTCGGCCGCGGCCATGAACAGCGGGTCGAGCGCCGCATCGGCCACGAGGGCCGGCAGTGCGATGGTCGACGCGTCGTGCGCGATCGTGTACGCGGTCGAGAATGCGAGCGCGATGTCGCCGCTGCCATGCCCGTAGACGGAACCCGTGCGGGCCAGCCCCGCGGCCGCGCGGCGTGCAAGCCGCGACAGTTGCCGCGCGTCGAGCGGCGCATCGGTCGCGAGCAACAGGATGATCGAGCCCTGTTCGGGCGGCGCCGCGTGCGCGGCCCCGGCCGCACGCCGTTGCGCGACGATGCGCCCGAGCGGCACGCCGCCGAGCGTCAGCATCGGCAGCCTGCCAAAATTCGCGAGCACGAGCGCGCCGACCGTATAGGGCCGGCCGGCCGCGACGGCGACGCGCGACGCCGAACCGATCCCGCCCTTCAGGTCGAAACACGACATCCCGCGCCCGGCGCCCACCGCGCCGCGTGCGACGTCGCGCGACGCGGCGCGGCATGCGTCGTCGTAATGCGCGGCCGTGACCGCGAACGCCTGGATATCGTTCAGATAACCGTCATTGCACTCGAACACGAGCGGATTGACGGTCGGCCAGTCGCGGCCGATCTGCGGATTCGCGGCGATCGCCGCGCGGATCTGCGCCTGCGCGACCGCGCCGACGCCGAACGTGTTGGTCAACGCGATCGGCGTATCGAGCGTGCCGAGCTCGTCGACCTGCACGAGCCCGACGCTCTTGCCGAAACCGTTGATCATGGCCGCGCCGGCCGGCACCTTGCTGCGGTACACGTCGCCCGGATGCGGCTTCACGACGGTCACGCCGGTCTGCACGTTGCCGGCATCGAGCGTGCAATGGCCGACCGTCACGCCCGGCACGTCGGCGATCGTGCCGCGCGGCCCGGCCGGCAGCGTCGCGGCCCACATCGGTGCAGCACGCATCAGCGGCGCTCCAGCTTCGGATCGAGCGCGTCGCGCAGCCCGTCGCCGAGCAGGTTGAACGCGAGCACGGTCAGGAAGATCGCGAGGCTGGGGAAGATCGCGACGTGCGGCGCCGTCACCATGTCCGCGCGCGCCTCGTTGAGCATCGCGCCCCACTCCGGCGTCGGCGGCTGCGCGCCGAGCCCGAGGAACGACAGGCTCGCGGCCGTGATGATCGACGTGCCGATCCGCATCGTGAAGTAGACAACGACCGACGACACGGTGCCCGGCAGGATGTGCCGCATGATGATCGTCCAGTCCGACGCGCCGATGCTGCGCGCGGCTTCGACGTAGGTCATGTGCTTGAGCATCAGCGTGTTGCCGCGCACGAGCCGCGCGAACGCCGGAATGCTGAAGATCGCGACCGCGCAGATCACGTTGATCATCCCGTTGCCGAGGATCGCGACCACGCCGATCGCGAGCAGGATGCCCGGGAACGCGAACAGCACGTCGGCGATGCGCATCGTGATGCGATCCCACCAGCCTTCGTAGTAACCGGCGAGCAGCCCGAAGACCGTGCCGATCAGCGCGCCGAGCGCGACCGAGAAGAAGCCGGCCGCGAGCGAGATGCGCGTGCCGGTGACGATCCGGCTGAAGATGTCGCGGCCGAGCGAATCGACGCCGAACCAGTGCACGGCCGACGGCCCCGCGTTCAGCGCATCGTAGTCGAAATAGTTCTCCGGATCGAACGGCACGATATGCGGGCCGACGAATGCCAGCACGACGAGCGCCAGCACGAAGCCGCCCGCGACGAGCGCGACGGTCTGCTTGCGGAACTTGCGCCAGAATTCGCGCCACGGCGTGCGAATCGCGGTCGATGCGGCCGGCGCCGCGGTCTGGACAGTCGCGTTCATGTGCGCCTCACTTGAACCGGATGGTCGGGTTGATGACCGCGTACAGCACGTCGACGGTCAGGTTGATCAGGATGAATTCGAGCGAGAACAGCAGCACGATCGCCTGGATCACCGGGTAGTCGCGCATCGTCACCGAATCGACGAGCAGGCGCCCGAGCCCCGGCCAGTTGAACACGGCCTCGACGACGATCGAGCCGCCGAGCAGGAAGCCGAACTGCAGCCCCATCATCGTGACGACCGGGATCATCGCGTTGCGCAGGCAGTGCTTGAGCACGACCATCGGCTCGTGCACGCCCTTCGCGCGCGCGGTGCGCACGAAATCCTCGTTGAGCACCTCGACGAACGACGCGCGCGTGAAGCGCGCCATCACGGCCGCGACCGCGGCGCCGAGCGTCAGCGACGGCAGCACGTAGCTCTTCCACGTGCCGTCCGGCACGACCGGCAGCCAGCCGAGCTTCACCGAGAAGATCTCCATCAGCAGCATGCCGAGCGCGAACGCGGGAAACGAGATGCCCGACACCGCGATCGTCATGCCGATGCGGTCGGGCCAGCGATTACGCCACACCGCCGACGCGATCCCGATCGCCATGCCGAACAGCGTCGCCCACGCCATGCTGACGAGCGTCAGCAGCAGCGTCGGCATGAAGCGCTCGCCGATCTCGGTCGATACCGGCCGCTTGCTGCGCGTCGACACACCGAAGTCGCCGTGCGCGATCTTCACGAAGAAGTTCGCGAACTGGGTGGGCATCGGCTTGTCGAGCCCGAGATCGGCGCGCACGAGCGCGACCGTCGCGTCGTCGGCTTCGGCGCCGGCCGCGAGCCGCGCGGGATCGCCCGGCAGCAGGTGCACGAACAGGAACACCAGCACCGCGACGATCGCGAGCGTGGGCAGCAGGCCGAACAGGCGTTTGATGATGAAATTCAGCATAGGGCACCGAACCAGTGCGGCGCGCCGGCATCGCGGAGCCGGCGCGCCGTGACGCGCGCGAACGCGCTCATTTCAGCGAGATTTCGTCGAAGTTGAACGAACCGTCCGGCATCACGTACATGCCCTGCAGGCGCTTGCTGCGCGCGTAGACGATCTTCTCCTGCACGAGGAAGATCCACGGCGCATCGGCCCAGATCTGCTTCTGCGCGGTGGCGTAGTACTCGGCCTTCTTCGCGCGGTCGGTGGTTGCCAGCGCCTTCTCCAGCGCGTCGTCGAAGATGCCGTTCTGGTAGTACGCGGTATTGAACAGCTTCGGCGGCTTCGACGCCGACGCGAGCAGCGGCGTCAGCGCCCAGTTCGCCTCGCCGGTCGACGACGACCAGCCGATGTAGAACATCCGCACCGGTGCGCTCGCCGGGTCCTGCGCGCTCTCGACCTTCGCGACGCGCTCGCCCGATTCGAGCGCCTGCACCTGCACCTTCACGCCGACCTGCGCGAGCTGCTGCTGGACGAACTGGATCACCTTCTGCGACGTCGTGTTGTTGTAGCCGGACCAGAGCGTCGATTCGAAGCCGTTCGGATAGCCGGCCTCCTTCAGCAGCGTGCGCGCCTTCGCCGGGTCGTACGGCCAGGGGCCGGTCTTCGTCGCATACTCGACGCCCGGCGGCACGACGCCGGGCGACGGCGTCGCGAAGCCCGAGAACGCGACCTTCGCGAGCGCATCCTTGTTGATCGCGTAGTTGAGCGCCTGGCGCACCTTCGGATTGTCGAACGGCTTCTGCAGCGTGTTCAGCGAGATGTAGCGCACGACGATCGACGGCCGCTCGACCACGTCGAGCTTCGGATTGGTCCTCAGGTCCGCGACCTGCTCATACGGAATCCGGAACGCGAGGTCCGCCTGGCCGGCCTTCATCAGCGCCGCGCGCGTGTTGTTGTCGATCACGGGCTTCCAGTCGATCATGTCGATCTTCGGATAGCCCTTCTTCCAGTAGCCGGCGTATTTCTTCACTTTCATGTCGTCGGTCTGCTTCCACTCGACGAACTCGAAGGGCCCGGTGCCGACCGGATGCAGGCCGATCTCGCGGCCCCATTTCTTCAGCGCCGTCGGCGAGATCATCACCGCGGACGGATGCGCGAGCGTGTTGACGAACGCCGAGAACGGCTCGCGCAGCGTGAACCGCACCGTATAGGGACCGACGACCTCGGTCTTCTCGATCACGCGGAACAGGTTGTAGCGCTTGAGCTTGTTCGCCGGATCGGTCACGCGGTCGAACACCACCTTCACGGCCTCCGCGTTGAAATCGGTGCCGTCCTGGAACTTCACGCCCTGGCGCAGCTTGACGGTATAGACCTTCGCGTCCGGCGACGCCGTATAACTCGTCGCGAGCACGTTGACGAGCTTCATGTCCTTGTCGAAGCCGAACAATCCCTCGTAGAACGACTTCGCGGCGGCCTGCGACACCGTGTCGTTCGAATCGTACGGATCCATCGTCGTGAACGTCTCGCCGACCGCGATCACCGCGGTTTGCTGCGCGAATGCGGGCAGCGCGGCCGACAGCGCGAACGCGCTGGCGCCCGCGACGATCAGCGCGCGCGGACGGAACATCGGGAACGAATGCGGCTTGTTCATCTTGTTTGGCTCCTGTGGATGATTCGGTAACGCGTGGTGGAAATCGCGGCGTGACTGCACCCGCTCGGGAAAAAGACGCCGTTGCCTTGCTCGTGCGCAGCTGCGGTCCATATGCAGCCTGCCGCGCGTTCAGTACGCGCCGCCGACGCGATGCGTCGCGACGTAATGATCGGGACCGACCGCGACGAGCGGCGCAACCACCGGCTCGTCGCCGGCCGCGCGGATCGGGCTCGGAATTTCGTCCGCCGCGAGCTGGCGCGGCGCATGCCGGCGCGCGGGGTCGGCCACGGGCACCGCACTCATCAGCTTCTTCGTGTACGGATGCTGCGGCGCTTCGAACACCGCGCGGCGCGGGCCGATCTCGACGATCTGGCCGAGATACATCACCGCGACGCGATGGCTGACGCGCTCGACGACAGCCATGTCGTGCGAGATGAACAGGTATGCGACGCCGAGCTCGCGCTGCAGGTCGAGCATCAGGTTGACGATCTGCGCCTGCACCGACACGTCGAGCGCCGACACCGATTCGTCGGCGATCACGACCTTCGGGTTCAGCGCGAGCGCACGCGCGATCGCGATCCGCTGGCGCTGGCCGCCCGAGAACTCGTGCGGATAACGGCGTGCGGCCTCGGGCGGCAGGCCGACCTTGTCGAGCAGCCAGTCGACGCGCGCCTGCGCTTCGCGGCCGCTCGCGACGCCGTGCACGAGCAGCGGCTCCATGATCGAGAAACCGACCGTGAGGCGCGGATTCAGCGACGCGAACGGATCCTGGAAGATGAACTGGATGTTCCGGCGCAGCGCCTGCAGGTCCGGGCCCTTCAGCGCGCTGATGTCGCGGCCGTCGAATTCGATCGAGCCGCTTTGCGATTCGACGAGGCGCAGCAGCGAGCGGCCGGTGGTCGACTTGCCGCAGCCCGACTCGCCGACCAGCGCGAGCGTCTCGCCCGCGCGCAGCTCGAAGCTCACGCGCTCGACCGCATGCACGTACTGCGACACGCGGCCGAACACGCCGCTCTTCACCGGAAAGCGCGTGACGAGATCGCGTACGCGCAGGATCGGCGTCGAAGCCGGGTCGACGGGCGGCTGCACATCGTCGTTCGCCGCAGGCGCGGCGCTTGTGCCGTCCACCTTCAGCAGCGGGAATTTCTCGGGTATGTCGGTGCCCTGCATCGAGCCGAGCCGCGGCACGGCCGCGAGCAGCGCACGCGTGTAGCGATGCGCGGGCGTCGCGAAGATGCGCTCCGATTCGCCCTCCTCGACCTTCTCGCCGCGATACATCACGAGCACGCGGTCGGCCACTTCGGCCACCACGCCCATGTCGTGCGTGATGAAGATCACGCCCATGTTCATCTCGTCCTGCAGCCCGCGGATCAATTGCAGGATCTGCGCCTGGATCGTCACGTCGAGCGCGGTCGTCGGCTCGTCGGCGATCAACAGCGCCGGCCGGCACGACAGCGCCATCGCGATCATCACGCGCTGCCGCATCCCGCCCGACAACTGGTGCGGATAACGCACGAACACCCGGCGCGCTTCCGGGATGCGCACGAGATCGAGCAGCCGCAGCGCTTCCGCGCGCGCTTCGGCCGCGCTTTTCGACTGGTGCAGCGCGATCGCCTCGCTGATCTGGTCGCCGACCGTAAACACCGGGTTCAGCGACGTCATCGGCTCCTGGAAGATCATCGCGATGTCCGAGCCGCGGATGCCGCGCATCGTCGCGGCGCTCGCCTGCGCCAGATCGACCAGCGCGCCGCCGCGGCGCCGGAACGCGATGCACCCGCTCGTGATCTCGCCGCCGCCGTGCTCGACAAGCCGCATCAGCGCGAGCGACGTGACCGACTTGCCGGAACCCGATTCGCCGACGATCGCGAGCGTCTCGCCGCGATCGACGTGAAACGACACGTTGCGCACCGCGTCGAACGTCGCGCTTTCGCGGCGGAACGTGACCGACAGGTCGTCCACGGCAACCACGCGCTGCTCGGGCAGCACCAGGCCGGACGGGTTACGGCTCGAAGTCATGCGTCTCTCCTCGTGCGATCCGGAATCAGGCTGCGTCGTCGCGGTAGATGCCGACGACAGGCGCTTCGCCGACGCGCGCGTAGCCGCGATACATCCCTTCGGTGTTGAACGGCATCGCGACGTTGCCGTGCGCGTCGACCGCGATGATCCCGCCGCGGCCCGCCAGGCGCGGCAGCTTGTTCATCACGACGTCGTGCGCGGCGTCGGCCAGCGACGCGCCGCGATACGCGATCTGCGCGGCAACGTCGTGCGCGGTCGCGAGCCGGATGAACGTCTCGCCGGTGCCCGTCGACGACACCGCGCAGGTTGCATCGTCCGCATAACAGCCCGCGCCGATGATCGGCGAATCGCCGACACGCCCCGGCTGCTTGTTCGTGATGCCGCCCGTCGACGTCGCCGCCGCGATGTGGCCGTGCAGGTCGCACGCGACCGCGCCGACCGTGCCGTGCTTGCGGTCCGGATCGAGCGGTTCGGCCGGCTGCGGCTGCGATTGCGATTTGCCGAACGCGAACGTCGCCGCGTCGTGATCGAGCATCATGCCGGCCGCCGCGCGCGCCTTGAGCCACTGCGCGTGCCGCGCTTCGGTGTCGAAATAGCCGGGTTCCGCGAGTTCGAGCCCCTGCGCGGCCGCGAACGCATCGGCGCCCGCGCCGGCGAACAGCACGTGCTCGCTCGCCTCCATCACGCGCCGCGCGGCCAGCACGGGATTGCGCACGCGCGTCGCGCAGCAGATCGCGCCGGCGCCGAGCGTCGCGCCGTCCATGACCGCCGCGTCGAGCTCGTGCTTGCCTTCGGCCGTATACACGGCGCCGCGCCCGGCGTTGAACAGCGGGCAGTCCTCGAGCATCCGCACCGCGACGGTGACGGCGTCGAGCGCGCTGCCGCCGTCGGCCAGCACCTGCTGCGCGGCCTGCAGGATCGCGGTCAGTTCGGCACGGTACCGGCGTTCGGTTTCGGTATCCATCGCATCGCGCAGGATCGTGCCTGCGCCACCGTGAATCGCGACGATCGCGGGAGAAGTCATGATTTTTTCGGACGGGGGGAAGAAGGGTTGGCGGCCGACAGCGCCGCTTGCGGCTGCACGAGCCACGGCAGCAGGAATTCGGTCATCTCGGCCGCGGACTTCGCGGACCGGTGCGTGCGCAGCGCGACCGCGTCGATCAGCGCCTCGATCATCGTGAGCACGGCCGCTTCCGACGTGGCCGCGAAGCGCCGTTCGGCCTTGACGTACAGGTTCAGCGACGCGATCGGCGCGAGCGGCGATTGCGGGCCGTCGGAGATGCCGAGCACGCGCGCGCCGCGTGCCGCCGCGCGGCGCGCCAGCTCGATCGTGTCCTTCACGTAGCGCGGAAACGCGAGCGCGATCACGAGATCGCGCGAGTCGACCGTATACAGTCGCCGCGCCGCGTGCGACGGGCCGCCAAGCAGCGCGAGCGACTGCACGCTGTCGTGACACACGGACAGCCCGTGCTCCATCAGCCCGGTGAGAAACGCGCTCGACCCCGCGCCGAGGATCAGCACGCGCCGCGCGCCGACGATCGCCTCGACCGCAGCCTCGACATCGGCCGCGTCCAGTTGCGCGCGCGTGTTCTCGATGTTCGCGACGGCCTGGTCGAACACCGCGTCAATCCATGCCGCGCCGCGCACGCCGGATTCCTGCTCCTGCGCCGAGCGCAACCGCTCGACCGGCCCGAGCGTCGCTTCGAAGCCGCGCACGAGGGCCGCGCGCATCGCCGGATAGCCGTCGAAGCCGAGCGCCTTCGCGAAGCGGTTCGCGGTCGCGATCGACGCATTCACGGCCTGTGCGAGTTCGTCGATCCGCATCGTCGCCGCGCGAAACGGATTCGCGAGCACGAATTCGCCCATGCGCCGGTGGATCGGTGTCATCAACGGCATCGCCGACGCGATCCGCTCGGCGATCGCGGGTTCGTCGTGACTGGCGTCGTGCGAAACGAGAGGCGTCATGCGAATGGTTGTTGCAAGGAAGGTGAAAATCAATTTACACAATCCGCAGCCGAGAAAAAAATAAATTTTCATCAGGGTTGTCACGCCCCGTCCTGCGCCCGCCGATCGCCAGACCATCGCACAGCCCCGCCGCACGGGCTTTGGCACGCAACCGCCATGTGCTCCCTCTCACGCCGCACCCCCTCTCATCGGGAAAACCCCGAGCAAGTTCATTCGAATGCAAATTCACGTTGACCGGATTCGCATTCGAACATAGGATGTTCGAAAATGATCAGTCGTCAGATAACATCCGTGTCCAGCGACGACAAAATGTTCGCTCGAACAGCGCCATTTCGATGAAAACCGGCAAAATCGGCGCCCATCAAGATCGGACATCGTACAAATAAGCTGAAAAAGCCTTCCCGACCGGACGGCTTGCATGGATCAGGCAGGTGCCGCATGCCCGCCCTGCCCAACAGGAGACAGCAGTGAAAACAGTCAAGGCGTTGCGCTGGTGGATCATCGTGCTCGTGTGTCTCGGCACGATCCTCAACTACCTCGCACGGAACTCCCTCGCGGTGCTCGCCCCCGAGCTGAAGCAGGTATTCGCGATCTCGACGCAGCAGTATTCGTACATCGTCGGCGCGTTCCAGATCGGCTACACGATCATGCAGCCCGTGTGCGGGTTCATCGTCGACCTGATCGGGCTGCGGCTCGGGTTCGCGCTGTTCGCGATGCTGTGGTCGGTGGTCGGCGTCGCGCACGGCTTCGCGTCGGGCTGGCTGTCGCTCGGCATCCTGCGCGGCTTTCTCGGGCTGTTCGAGGCCGCCGCGATTCCGTCGGGGATGAAGGCCGTCGCCGAATGGTTTCCCGATCGCGAGAAATCCGTCGCGGTCGGCTACTTCAATGCGGGCACGTCGCTCGGCGCCGCGATCGCGCCGCCGCTCGTCGTGTTCATCTCGATGCGGTTCGGCTGGCAATCGGCGTTCATGGTCACCGGCGCGCTCGGCTTCGTGTGGGCCGCGCTCTGGTACACGCAGTACCGGTCGCCCGCCGATCATCCGCGCATCACGCCGCAGGAGCGCGCGCTGATCCGCGACGGCCAGGCCACGATGCCGCCGGTGTCGAAGCGCCGCATCCGCGACGTCGTCACCGCGCGGCGCTTCTGGGCCATCGCGCTGCCGCGCTTCTTCGCCGAACCCGCGTGGCAGACCTTCAGCTTCTGGATTCCGCTGTACCTCGCGACCGAGCGCCACATGCCGCTCACGCAGATCGCGATCTTCGCGTGGATGCCGTTTCTCGCGGCCGACGCCGGCGGCATCGCGGGCGGCTATCTGTCGCCGTATCTCGCCAACCGCTTCAAGCTGCCGCTCGTGTGGTCGCGCGTCGCCGGCGTCGCGCTCGGCGCGGTGCTGATGCTCGGGCCCGCGATGATCGGTCTTGTATCGTCGCCGTATACGGCCATCGCGCTGTTCTGCGTCGGCGGCTTCGCGCACCAGATGATCTCCGCGCTCGTCAACACGCTGTCGGCCGACGTGTTCGATTCCGAGGAAGTCGGCACCGCGAGCGGCTTCGCCGGGATGGCCGCGTGGATCGGCGGGCTCGGCTTCTCGCTGCTGGTCGGCGCGCTCGCCGACAAGATCGGCTATGCGCCGCTGTTCGCGTGCCTCGGCCTGTTCGACCTCATCGGCGTCACGCTGCTCGCGGTGCTGATCCGCGGGCAGTCGAAGCAGGAACGCCTGCTCGCACGGCACGCCTGACATTCGCTCTCACCAGGAATCGCATTCATGACTTCGCTTCTTCATCCGCCCGTGTTCCGGATCGCCGCCCGGCACGCGAACCGCCTGCTGCTCGCGTCCGACGCGGGCGCGACCCTCGAGATCTTCGTGCTCGAGGACGACATCGTGCGCGTGCGCGTGCTGCCCGACGCAACGGCACGCACGCCGCGCACCTGGTCGATCGCGCCGGGCCTCGACGACGTACCGCTCGACGGGCGCGACCGCCTTGACCTTGACGGCTTCGCGCTGCCTGCCTGGAGCCTCGCCGAAGACGACGACGGCCTGCGCATCGAAACCGCGCAGATCCGGCTCGCGGTGCGCTGGCAAGGCGGCCATTGCACGTGGTCGATGCGCGGCGCGGACGGCGCATGGCGCGTCGCGCTCGCCGACCGCGCGACGCAGGCGTACAACTTCGGCTGGTGGGACGAGCGCGCGTATCACTACGTCGCCCGCGAGCGCGGCGACAAGGTGTTCGGCCTCGGCGAACGCGCGGGCGACCTCGACCGCACGGGCACGCGCTTCGAGATGCGCAACATCGACGCGATGGGCTACAGCGCGAAGCATACCGACCCGCTGTACAAGCACATCCCGTTCTACATCACGTGGTCGCCCGCTGCATGCCAGGGGTTCGGGCTGTTCTACGACACGCTGTCGGATTGCTCGTTCGACATGGGCCGCGAGCTCGACAATTATCACGGCCCGTACCGCTATTTCGTCGCCGAGCACGGCGACCTCGACTACTACTTCATCGCATCGCCCGATACGCCGCTCGCGGCCGCGCGGCGCTTCACGTGGCTCACCGGGCGCCCCGCGCGCACGCCGAAATGGGGCCTCGGCTATTCGGGCTCGACGATGAGCTACACCGATGCGCCGGACGCACAGCAGCAAATGAACCAGTTCGTCGAGCAGTGCGACGCGCACGACATCCTGTGCGATTCCTTCCACCTGTCGTCGGGCTATACGTCGATCGGCGCGAAGCGTTACGTGTTCAACTGGAACCGCGACAAGTTTCCCGACGCGAAGGGTTTCGTGAAGCACTACCGCGACCACGGCATCCGCCTGTGCGCGAACATCAAGCCGTGCCTGCTGCGCGACCATCCGGCGTTCGACGAAGCCGCAAAACGCGGGCTGCTGATCCGCTCGGCGTCCGGCGAGCCTGCGTGGGTGCAGTTCTGGGACGAGGTCGGCGCGTATCTCGACTTCACGCAGCCGGACGCGTACCGCTGGTGGCGCGAGCAGGTCACGTCGGCGCTGCTCGAATACGGGATCGAGTCGACCTGGAACGACAACAACGAATACGAGATCTGGTCGCCCGATGCGATCGCGCACGGCTTCGGCCAGCCGTTCCCCGCGCGCGAGGCGAAGGTGCTGCAGACGATGCTGATGATGCGCGCGTCGCGCGACGCGCAGCGCGCGCATGCGCCGGCGCAGCGGCCGTTCCTCGTGTCGCGCTCCGGCGGCGCCGGCATGCAGCGCTATGTGCAGACCTGGTCCGGCGACAACACCACATCGTGGGAAACGCTGCGCTACAACCTGAAGATGGGCCTCGGGCTCGCGCTGTCGGGCGTGTCGAACATCGGTCACGATATCGGCGGCTTCTCCGGGCCGGCGCCGTCGCCCGAACTCCTGCTGCGCTGGGTGCAGTTCGGCATCTTCATGCCGCGCTTCAGCATCCATTCGTGGAACGACGACGGCACCGTCAACGAACCGTGGATGTATCCGGAGATCGCCGCGCAGGTCGCGTCGCTGATCAAGCAGCGCTACCGGCTGCTGCCGTACCTCTATCACCTGCTGTGGCTGTCGACGACGCGCTATGAGCCCGTGCTGCGGCCGACCTTCGCCGATTTCCCCGGCGATGCGCGCTGCTACGACGAGTGCGACGACATGATGCTCGGCGATGGGCTGCTGGTCGCGCCGGTCGTCGATCCCGGCCGCACGGAACGCACGGTCTACCTGCCGTCGGGTGCGCGCTGGATGTGCTGCGCGAGCGCGCAGTCGTTCGACGGCGGCGCGAACGTGACGCTGCCCGCGCCGCTCGATACGCCGGTGATGCTGCTGCGTGAAGGCCGCGTGCTGCCGCTGAACGTCGCGGACCAGCATTTCGGCGCGCGCGCCGACACGCGCGGCTTCCTCGTCGCGCCGCGCATCGAGGACGGCGTCGCGTACGGCGAATGCGTCGAGGACGACGGCGAGACGGAAGCGTGGCGCGACGGCGAATACGGACTGTGGCAAATCGAGACCGGCCGCGAGGCGTCGGGCTCGCTCGGCGTATCGGTCCGCTGGGACGGCCGCCCGGCCCGCCCGGCCGACCGCGTCGAGATCCTGCTGCCTGCATCGCTGCAAGGCCCGCTCGCCGTCCGCGGCGCGCGCGTCGAGCGGGACGCGCAGGACGGCGCATGGCGCCGCATCGTCGTCGCGTTCGATCACTGACCGCGCACGCCGCACCGATCGGGCGGGCCGTTCGCGCGGCCCGCCCCCCCGCCACAGAGGAGGTCTCCGAACCTCCCGCCCCCTTTGAAGAAAGAGTCTGGAGATCAACGATGAAAGCACCCGCCAATCGATATGCAATCCTTATTTTATCGGCCGCATCGCTCGGCACGACCGCCGCCCGCGCGCAGAGCAGCGTGACGCTGTACGGCGTCGTCGACGATTCGATCGCGTACGTGAACAACCAGCAGGGCCACTCGAACATCTACATGCGCGACGGCAACCTTTATGCGTCGAAGTTCGGGCTGCGCGGCGACGAGGATCTCGGCGGCGGCACGCACGCGATCTTCGACCTGCAGTCCGGCTTCAACCTGAACAACGGCGCGCAGGCCGCCGCCGGCACGATATTCAATCGCCAGGCGTTCGTCGGCCTGCGCAACGCTCGCTACGGCACGCTGACGGCCGGCCGCCAGTACACGCCCTACTTCCTGTTCGTCGGCCCGTACGCGTCGAGCAGTTGGCTGACCGGCGCGACGGGTGCGCATCCGGGTGACATCGACGGCCTCGATACGACGATCCGCGTGAACAATTCGGTTACCTATACGTCGCCGACCTTCGCCGGGCTGAGCGCGAGCGCGATGTACGCATTCGGCGGCATTGCCGGTGCGACCGGCAAGGGCAACACGTTCAGTGCCGCGCTGCGCTATGCGAACGGGCCGATCGGGATCGCGGCCGGCTACCTGCGCATCAACAGTTCGGGCTCGTCGGCGGGCTTCCTGAACCCGGCCACCGCGTCGTCGGGCAGCTTCGCCGTGTCCGTGCTGAACCAGGGCTACCTGACCGCGAAGGCCGTCGAGCAGGTCGCGGCGGCAGGCAACTACACGCTCGGCGACCTGACGATGGGCATCAACTATTCGAACGTGAAGTACCTGCCCGGCAACGGTTCCGCGTTCACCGACACGGCCGTGTTCAACACCTACGGCGCGCTTGCCGCGTACCGCTTCACGCCGGCGTTCTCGGTGGCCGGAGCGTTCGCGTACACGTTGGCATCGAAGGCGAACGGCGTCGCGAGCGCGGCCCGCTACCAGCAGTATTCGCTGAAAGAGTCGTACAGCCTGTCGAAGCGCACGACACTCTATGCGCTGCAGGCGTACACGCATTCGAGCGGGCAAACGCTCGGCGCGCAAGGTGCCGGCCACGTCATCGATGCGGCGCCGATCGTCGGCGATTCGCAGCAGCTCACGCCGTCGACGACGCACGGCCAGTTCGTCGGCATGGCCGGGATCGCCGTCACGTTCTGAACCCGCACCGCAGCGCCTTCAGCGCGCTGCCCGCACCCCGGACGATGCACATTGCACGCGCCGTCCGGGCGCCCGAGGCCCGGCGCCCACCGGCTTTCCACGTCCCGTTCGACCGGCGCGCAAATCGCGCGGATGTTCTCGATCGCCGCAATACCTTACAATTCGTCAGTCTTTTCCCTTCTGCATACCCCTTCTTGCAGTCCTGACACCACGGTACACTCGACGCACGCCGTAACAGGGTCCGCCGCGCAACGTGCGCGCCGGACGGCGTCGCGCCTCGTTGCGCCCACAACTGGATGCCCGACATGCCAGATTCCCGTCCCTCCCCGCGCACGACATTCAAGCCGCAGGTCGTCCTGCCCGCGCTCGCGGTCATCGGTGCACTGCTGGCCGTCTGTGCGCTGCTCCCGAGCGAAGCCGGCATGCTGTTCTCCGCCGGCCAGCAATGGGTCGTCATGCGCTTCGACTGGTTCTACGTCCTGGCCGTCACCACGTTCCTCGTGTTTCTCGTGCTGATCGCCGCGAGCGATTTCGGCAACATCCGGCTCGGCCCCGACGACGCCGAACCCGAGTTCAGCTTCGTGTCGTGGACGGCCATGCTGTTCGCGGCCGGCATGGGCATCGGCCTCATGTATTTCGGCGTCGGCGAGCCGATGCAGCACTTCCTGAAGCCGCCGACCGTCGACCCCGGCACGCCCGCCGCCGCGCGCGAGGCGATGCTGATGACCTTCTTCCACTGGGGCTTCCATGCGTGGGCGATCTACGGGCTGATGGGGCTCGTGCTCGCATATTTCGGGTTCCGCTACAACTTGCCGCTGACGCTGCGCTCGGGCCTGTATCCGGTGCTGCGCGAACGCGTGAACGGCTGGATCGGCCATACCGTGGATGCATTCGCGCTGGTCGGCACGGTCGCCGGCATCGCGACCACGCTCGGCTATGGCGTGATGCAGATGAGCGCGGGCCTGCATACGGTCGTCGGCTGGGACACCGGCAGCAATCTGTTTCGCATCGGGCTCGTCGCGATCGTGGTGCTGCTCGCGGGCCTGTCGGCCGCCAGCGGTCTCGACAAGGGCGTGCGCCGGCTGTCCGAGCTGAACCTGCTGCTCGCGTTCCTGCTGCTCGCGTTCGTGGTCGTCGCGGGCCCGACGGCATTCCTGTTCCGCGCGCTCGGCGACAACATCGGCCAGTACCTGTCGAATCTCGTCGACCTGTCGTTTCGCACCTATGCGTATGCGTCGCCGCGCGAGGAAGGCTGGTTCGGCGGCTGGACGATCCTCTACTGGGCGTGGTGGATCTCGTGGTCGCCGTTCGTCGGCATGTTCATCGCGCGCATCTCGCGCGGCCGCACGATCCGCCAGTTCGTGATCGGCGTGCTGCTCGTGCCGACCGCGTTCAACCTCGTGTGGATGACCGTGTTCGGCAACAGCGCGATCTGGCTCGACACGCACGGCGCGGCCGGCGCACTCGCGCAGACGGCCACCAACGTCGATGCGCTGCTGTTCCGCTTCTTCGATTTCCTACCGCTGTCGCAATTGCTGTCGATCGCCGCGATCGTGCTGATCGCGGTGTTCTTCGTCACGTCCGCCGATTCCGGCGCGTTCGTGATCGACCAGATCGCGACGCGGGGCGCCGCGCATTCGCCCGTCTGGCAACGGCTGTTCTGGGCCGCGCTGCTCGGCGTGACGGCCGCGGTGCTGCTGGTCGCCGGCGGGCTCGGCGCATTGCAGGCAATGACGCTGATCGCCGCGCTGCCGGTCGCCATCATCATGCTCGCGCTCTGCTACGGGCTGTGGCGCGGGCTCGCGGCCGACCGCGCGCACTATTCGCAGGACATCGCACCCGCGGCGAGCTACTGGACCGGCCAGCACTGGCGCCACCGCCTGACGCACATCCTGCGGCAGACGACCGAGGCCGAGGCGCGCCAGTTCGTCGCCGAGATGGTCGAGCCCGCGCTGCGCAAGGTCGCCGACGAACTGCGCGCGAGCGGCGTCGATGCGCACGTGCAGCGCGACAGCGACGACGCCGTGCGGCTCACCGTGCCGACCGCCGAGCACCGCGATTTCGTGTACGGCGTGCGCGTGACGGTGAAATCCGCGGCCGCGTACCTGGTGCGCGAGGCGGCCGAGCCGGAAGCGGCCCGTGCGCACGTGTACGGGATCGTCACGTTCTTCGAGGACGGGCGGCTCGGCTACGACGTCGAATACCTGCGCGGCGACGAAGTGATCGCCGACGTGCTGCGCCAGTACGAACGCTACGTGTCGCTCGCGGCCGACAAGCGTACGCATCTGCTGAGCCGCGCGCCGGGACACGCGACGGAGGCCGAATGAGCACGTACGCCGCAGCCCTCGCTGCGCCCCGCCGGCCGGGCGCGTGCGGCGGAGCCGCACGATGAGCGGGCTCCTGCAAAGCCGCGCCGCCGACCTCGTCGCGCTCGGCACGCTCGCCGTGCTTTATCTCGGCGGAGCCGGCATCGCGCTGTGGCGGATCCGGGCCGCGGCGCCGCGCGGCAAGGCCTACTGGATCGTCTGCATGGCGCTGCTGGCCGGCGGCGCCATCGCGATGGGCGGTAACCTGTCGCCCGTGCCGAACAGCGGTGAAATGCCGCCCGGCTTCGCGCTCGGCGTCGAAGCCGTCCTGCTCGGCCTCGCGCTGGTTGCCGGAGGTTGCGCGTGGCTGATGCTGCGCGCGCGGAAACGCTGACGCGTGCATGTCGCGCGGCGCGGCTTCGTCAGTCAGGCGCGAACGGCGACACGCGGGGCCAGCAGGCGGCGACGTGCCTGCCCTGATCCGCTTTATCGCAACGCGTTACGCGGACAGCGCGCGCGCCGTCACGAGCCAGCAGGCCGCGTCGAAACGCACCTCCGTGCCGTGCACGTAACGCTCGAACGCGACACGCACCTTCTCGACCACGCGCCGCCGCGTCGCGTCGTCCGTCTCCAGCAGCGCGAGCCCGACCGGGCCCAGCCGCGCGATGTAGTCGTCCAGCGCGGGCTCGGGCAGCACGCACGCCCTGTCGACCGGCTCGATCGCAATGTCGGCCCAGCCGCTGTCCGACAGCACCGACGCGATCCGCTGCCGGTCGCCGAACGCGAACTGCCCCGGCGCGCCGGGCCGGCGCGCGGGCAGGTTCGGCAGCAACGGCGCGGCGGCCTGCTCGGCCGTCGTCATGAACGGGTTGTCGGCCGCGCTGCGCCATGCGACGAACCGCATTTGTGCATCCGGCCGCGCCGCGAGCCGCAGATTCGCGAAGGCCCGCACCGGATCGTCGAAGAACATCACACCCAGGCGCGACACGATCAGGTCGACGCTCGCGGGCTCGAACGCATGCGTCTGCACGTCCGCGCACACGAAGCGGGCATGAATGCCGCTGCGTTCGGCGCGCGCCTGCGCGGCATCGATCATCCGGGCCGAGATGTCGATACCCATGCATTGCGCGTCCGTGCCGAGCCGGCGCGCGATCGCAAGCGTGACCGCGCCCGTGCCGCAGCCGACGTCGAGCACGCTGCGCGCCGACGACGCGGCCGCCGCATCGGCAAGCAGCGCCTCGAACGGCTCGAACATCCGGTCGATCGGCGCCTGCGCATCGACCCATGCACGCCCCGACGGGCCATTCCACAGCGCGGATTGCTCGTCGTTGGGCCGGTTGGTTTCCATCGTCGATTCCCTTTCTGGTTCATTGGTCATAAAGCACACTGTGCTGCTTCAAGCCGGCTTGAGGTCAAGGCCCCGGCCGCGAAACCCGGCGCGTAGACGAGCACCCCGCCGCGCCCCGTTTTTCACATTTCTTACATTCGTGCTGCGTATCGTTGACGACTTTCCTACGGTGCCTCCCATGCGACGACTCCTCCCGCGCGCACTGCTCGCGCGCTGCGCCCCCCTTGTTGCCCTCGCCGCGCTGTCCGCGTGCTCGAATCACATCGATTCGCCGGCCGATCCGGCCAGTGCGTCGGTCAACGTCCAGGCCGCATGGGTCGAGATCGGCGACGCGAATCAGGCAATCGCGCGCGTCATCACGAACTACACCCCCGCGTCGGCCGGCGATCCGCTGTGTCCGCAACTGACCGTCGACGGCAAGCTGTCGCGCATGACGCTGCGCGCCGGCGCCGCGACCCCGGCCCAGCGGCCGACCGCCAGCGACCCGGCCGATTCGAAGCCGTCGAGCTTCCCTGTCTCCGTCTGCGAAACGACGTTGCCGGCCGATGCACAGGCGGCGAGCGTCGCGGGCCGCACGCTGCCGCTGCCGAAGGCACAGCCGCAGCGCATCGCGATCATCGCCGACACCGGCTGCCGAATGAAGAAGGCCGACAACGCATGGCAGGCGTGCAACGACGCGACGGTCTGGCCGTTCGACACAATCGCGGCCAGCGTCGCGAAGCTGTCGCCCGACCTGGTGCTGCACGTCGGCGACTACCACTATCGCGAGAACGCATGCCCGCCGGACATCGCCGGCTGCAAGGACAGCCCGTGGGGCTATGGCTGGGATACGTGGCAGGCCGACCTGTTCCGCCCGGCCGCGCCGCTGCTCGCGAAGGCGCCGTGGGTCGTCGTGCGCGGCAACCACGAGGAATGCGCGCGCGCAGGCCAGGGCTGGTACCGCTTCCTCGATCCGCGCCCGTATTCGGCCGCCCGTTCGTGCGACGATCCGGCCAACGACACCAACGCGAACTATTCGGAACCCTATGCGGTGTCGCTCGGCGGTGGCTCGCAGGTGATCGTGTTCGACACCGCGAAGGTCGGCCGCACGCCGCTCAAGACGACCGACGCGCAATTCGGCATCTACCAGAAGCAGTTCCAGACGGTGGCCGCGCTCGCGTCGAAGGCCGGCATGACGACGACGATCTTCACGAACCATCATCCGATCCTCGCATTCGCGCCGATCGCCGGCAGCACGCCCGCGCCGGGCAACCTCGCGCTGCAGTCGGTGATGGCGAGTCTCAACGCGCAGGCGTACTACCCGCCGGGCGTACACGTCGCGCTGCACGGTCACGTGCACGACTTCCAGGCGATCAACTTTTCGTCCGGGCACCCGGCGACGATCGTGTCCGGCAACGGCGGCGACAATCTCGACGTCGCACTGCCCGACCCGTTCCCGGCCGGCCTGACGCCGGCACCGGGCGCCGTGATCGAGCGGCTGTCGCACAACAACAGCTTCGGCTTCCTGATCATGGAACGCCGTGCGGCACCCGCGACGGGCTGGGTGTTCCGTGCGTATTCGGCGGCAGGCAAGCTGCTCGCGTCGTGCAACCAGTCGGGCACGACGCTCGCCTGCGACAAGACGGGGTTCATTGCGCCGTGAGTGAAGAGGTTCGAGATGCCGGCCGCGTTGCGCGCGGCCGGCAAACGCTGCACACGCTTGCCGCGGCCGTGCTCGCCGGCCTGGCGCTGGCGGCGCACGCCGCTCCGTCCGAAACGGTCCTGCTCCCCGGCGCGCCGCCGTCGCGCGTCGTCGACACGATCGGCAACGGCACGCCGCAGGTGACGGGCAAGATCGACGCGGCCACCGCACGCTTCGCGCCCGATCCGTCGCTCGTCGCGCTCGGCCGCCGGATCTTCTTCGACCCGCGGCTGTCCGAGCCGCGCGGCATGTCGTGCGCGGGCTGCCACGATCCGGGCCGTGCGTTCGCACCGACGCTGTCGGCGGCTTCGCTCGCGGGGCCCGGCGTGCCGGAAGGCAGCCGGCCCGGGCGCTTCAGCCGGCGCAATGCGCCGTCGCTGCTTTATGTTCGCTACGTGCCGCGCCGCCACTTCTACCAGGACGACGATGCGCCCGCGCCGTCGCCGTTCGGCGGACTGTTCAGCGATGGCCGCGCGGATACGCTCGCCGAGCAGATCCGCGGGCCGCTGTTCGATCCGAACGAGATGAACAACCGATCGCCGGCCGCGCTGCTGCGCAAGGTCAATGCGACCGAACTCGCGCCCGATCTCGCCGCGCGCTTCGGCGCGCCGGTGCGACGCGATCCCGAGCAACTCGTGCGCGCGCTGGGTTCGGCCGTCGAAGCCTATCTGCAGAGCGACGAGATGGCGCCGTTCACGTCGCGCTTCGACGCGTTCCTGCGCACCCGCAAACCGCTCGCACCGGCCGAGATGCGCGGCCTCGCGCTGTTCCGGAATCCGGACAAGGGCAACTGCATGACCTGCCATACGCTGTCGGACACGTCGAGCCGCCCGGAGCGCTCGCTGTTCACCGATTTCGGTTATGACGCGATCGCCGTGCCGCGCAACCGCGCGCTGCCTGCGAACCGCGATCCGCGCCATTTCGACAACGGGCTGTGCGACACCGCACGGCGGCTGCGCTGGCCCGAGCCGACGCAATGGTGCGGCTACCTGCGCACGCCGGGGCTGCGCAACGTCGCGGTCAAGCAGACCTTCATGCACAACGGCGTGTTCACGACGCTGCGCGACGCGGTCGCGTTCTACAACACGCGCTCGACCGACCCCGGCTTCTGGTATCACGGCGCCGGGACGTTCGACGACGTGCCGGCCGCCTATCGCGGCAACATCAACGTCAACTCGACGCCGATGAACCGCCGGCCCGGCACGCCGCCCGCGCTGACCGACGCGGAAATCGACGACATCGTCGCGTTCCTCGGCACGCTGACCGACGCGCGCTATACGGGCATCGCCGCGGCTGCTCCCCCTGCCGCCCGGATTGCCGGATCGCCGGACCGCCGAACCACCCCGCCGGCGCGCTGACCCTGGCCGAACGGCCAGCCGCAAGCGCGCCCGCTTGCGGCCGCCGCAAACACTGGTTATATTTACAGTACTGTATTTATGAACAGTGAGGTGCGCGATGGAACATCTGGTCCGTATCGTCAACGACACCGATCGCCAAGTGCTGGCGTGGCTTCGTGCCCAGGTCGGCGACGCCCGCGTCGAGCGCGCGGCGCGCCAGCTCGGGCATACGCGCAAGCCGTTTCCGTCGGCCGTCTGCCGGTATCTGGGCATGAGCGCGCCGGCCACGCTGCGCCAGGCCGAACGGCCGCGCGTCGCACGCGATTTCTCGGTCGGCGATCGTTACCTGTCGTTGATCCGCCAGCACCTCGCTTCGCATTCGGCAGGCCGCTGACACGGCAGCGGCCTGCCGGAGCGATCCCGCGTGCGCGAGCACGGCCGGCAGCCGCCGTGCTTATGCGGCCGCCGCGGCATCGCGTATCAGGCGGCCGAGCGTTTCAAAAGCCGCCTCGTGCGCCGCATCGAACACGCGCGTGCACGCAAGCCGGATATAAGCGTCGAAGCGGTCGGAATTCGAGAAGATCGAACCGGGCGCGATCTTTACTCCATGCGCCAGCGCGGCATCGAACAGCGCGTCGGAACGCACGCCTTCCGGCAACGCGATCCACAGCAGCATCCCGCCCGGCGGCTGGTTCATCCGGGTTCCGGCCGGAAAATGCCGTGCAATCGCGTCGATCGTCGCATCGCGCTGCACGCGCAACTGTTCGCGAAACCGGCGCAGATGGCGATCGAACGCACCCGAGCCGACGAATTCGGCGGCAACGGCCTGCAGCAACGCGGCATTGTGCCGGCTGTGCGCGAACTTCAGCATCTTCACGCGCGCATGCCAGCGCCCCGCACTCATCCAGCCGAGCCGCATCCCGGGGGCCAGCACCTTGTTGAACGACGGGCAGTAGATCACCGTGCCGTCGCGGTCCCATGCCTTGGCCGGCTTGACCGCCTGCGGCGCCTCGACGAGCTCGCGATACGGCTCGTCCTCGATCACGGCCACGCCGTGGCGCGAGCACAGCGCGACGAGCGCGGCCTTGCGTTCGTCGGGCATCACGCAGCCGAGCGGGTTCTGCAGGTTCGGTACGACGACCACGGCCCGAATGTCCGGATACGCGGTCAGCGCCACTTCGAGCGCCTCGATCGACAGGCCGGTCGTCGGGCTGGCCGGGATTTCGAGCGCGCGCAAACCGAGACTTTCGAGCAACTGGATCAAGCCGAAGAAGGCCGGCGATTCGATCGCGATCGTGTCGCCTGGGCGCGCCACCGCACGCAGCGCGAGATTCACCGCATCGACGCCGCCGCTGGTCGACATCACGTCGTCCGGCGACACGGTCACGCCGTACGACAGCGCGCGTTTGGCCATCGTCTGCCGGAATTCGGGCGAACCGCCGACGGGCCCCGCGTCGGTCAGCAGCGTCGGCTTGCGCCGCAGCAGCCGGATCGCAAGCGCCTGCAGGCGCTCGGTCGGATACAGCGCGGCCAGCGCGGACGCGCCGCCGAGATTCAACGCATCGGTTGCCGTATTCGCGCGGTCGATCACGCGCGACACACGTTCGTGCAGGCCCGCGAACGGCGGCTCGACGCTTAGCGGCGGCCCGTCGCTTTCCGGCAGCGTTTCGAGCACGGCCGACGCGCGGCGCCGCACGAAGTAGCCCGAGCGCGGCTTCGCCTCGCACCAGCCCGTATCCTCGAGCCGCCGGAATGCCTGGATCGCGGTCGACAGGCTGACGCCGTGCTGCGCCATGAATGCGCGCACCGACGGCATCCGGTCGCCGGGCGACAGCGTGCCGGCCGCGATGATGCGGCGGTAATGTTCGGCGAGCCGTTCGTAAAGTGGCTCGCCGTCCATCGGCAAAGGCGTGCGGGATGCGTCGGCGAAAGGCGTCATGCGGGCCATCGTGCCCGCGCGTCCGGGTGCACGCCAGATACAGATTCCGGGAAAAACCACCGATACAGCGACGCAAAATCGGCGCCTGCACCGCAACAGATTCCCGTCCCCTGAATCTGTCGTGCCCACGCCTGTTTCCCTAACCTGACTGCACACTGTCGCCTCGCCATCGCGAGGCCGCGCAACCGGGAAAAGGGATCGCCATGCGGACGCAACATATCCGGCTCGACGCCGGGCAAAGCCACTTTGCGTGGTTCGACAAGGGCAGCCAGGTGATCGTGCTGGATGGTGCGCTCGCGGTCACGCTGCGTCACGGCGGGCTCGACTGGCTGCCCGACGCGCTGCAGTACATTCGCCGCGTGCTCGACGAAGGCGAATGCCTGATGCTCGAGACGGCCGGTCACGTGGCGTTGTCGGCCGGCGGAGCCGGTACGGTCAGCACGGCGGTCGTGGAGCCTGCCGGCCGCCGAGGCATGCTCGCGGCGTGGCGCGCGATCCTGCGCCGGCTGTCCGGGCGGGTGCGCGGCGGCCATCATGTGCGAGAGCATTCCTGACGTCGCAACTTGCCGACTTGCCGATTCACCCACTCGCGGAGACGGCCACGCAGCCACCGCATCATCGCGGCAACGAGCGAACGCACTGCGCTCCAGCCATCCTCATCCGAAGAAACCGCGTCGTCCGCCGCAGCCTGCCCGGCACGCGACGGCCATCGAATCACCGCAAGTTCCTGCGACGCTCGACCCACTCGAATATCGCCATCCCGGCCAGCATCGCGACGACGAACCCGATCCCCTTGGCCGACCCGAAGCCGATCGACACGATCGCGGGCCCCGGGCAGAACCCGGCTATCCCCCAGCCGATGCCGAACACGGCGCTTCCGGCGACCAGGCGCACGGTGATCGCCCGCAAGGCCGGCAACTGCATCGGCAAGCCGAGCCACGACCGCGTCCGGCGCTTCGCCCATGCGAACGCGAACACGGCAACGCCCGTCGCACCGGCCATCACGAACGCGAGCGACGGATCCCAGCGGCCCGCCAGATCAAGAAAGCCGAGCACTTTCTGCGGATTGGCCATGCCCGACACGATGAGGCCGACGCCGAACAGCAGCCCCGCCAGAAACGCGAATCCTGCCTGCATGTCAGCCTCCCAGCACGTGCCGCCGCACGAATACGGTCACGAAGCCCGCGATCATGAAGGTCGCGGTCGCGACCACCGAACGCAGCGCGCCGCGCGACATCCCGCACACGCCGTGGCCGCTCGTGCAGCCGCCCGCATATCGCGTGCCGATCCCGACCAGCAGGCCGGCCGCCACCAACTCGGGCCAGCTTGCGTCGATCTGCGGCGTCAGGCCGGCTCCGGCAACGCGCGTCGCGAGCGGTGCGGCGATCAGCCCGGCGACGAATGCGACGCGCCAGTCGCGCTCTCCGGAACCCGCCGTGAACAGGCCGCCGACGATGCCGCTGATGCCGGCAATCCGGCCGTTGAACGCGACGAGCCATGCGGCCGCGAGCCCGATCAGCACGCCGCCGGCCAGTGACAGCCACGGCGTGAAATGAAGCGCATCAAGCTGCATCGCGTGTCCCCTTCGCGGCCGGACCGCAGAACTGTTCGTACAGCACGCCCATTACCGCGATCGCGGCCGGACTGTCGAGCGAATAGTGGATGTTCTTGCCTTCGCGGCGCGTGCGGACCAGCGCGTTGTCCCGCAATACGCCGAGTTGCTGCGACAGCGTCGGCTGGCGGATGTCCAGCGTCGTCTCGAGATCGCTCACGCAGCGCTCGCCCTGCGACAGTTCGCATAGCAGCAGCAGCCGGTCGGGATTCGACAGCACCTTGAGGAGCGCGCAGGCCGATTCGGCGGCTGCACGCATCTGGTCGGGCTCGGGCAGCCCGGCGGGAAGATCGTTGTTCATCGAGGCGGGAAGACAATTAAAGAATAAATAGTATATCAATTCATATAATGTCGCTTTCTGCTATTTACCCATCGGCGACCTTGCGCCCTTCGCTCAGGCTTGCTCGCCCGCGATCACACTCACGGCCGACGCACGCATCACATCGGCGCGAACCATGCCGCGCGCCGGCCTCGTGCCGATGGAACTCGAGAGCCAGAGCGCGGTTTCGATGTACTGGCACCTCGACAACGCGAATCACGCGGCCGTGGCCGCGACGATCGAGTGCCTGTGCGGCGCCTCAGGTGGAGGGATGGGAGAAAGTGAAGGTGGAGTGAATGACGCGGCCCGGCGCCAACCGGGCCGCTTCGCCGTAGCGCGTCACGCGCCGTCGCAGGACGCCGTGCCGTCGAGCATCAGCGTGCCGACCCGCGCGGGCACGAGCGGTGTGCGCGGCACCGGCGGCGTCCAGCCGAACAGCACCTGTGCGGCCGCGCCGCAAACACGGCCCTGGCATGCGCCCATCCCGCAACGCGACTGCAGCTTCGCAGCCGTCCAGCCCGGCTCCTGCGCAACCGCATCGAAGCGCACATCCTCGCAGCGGCACAGCAGCGTATCGGGCCGCGCAAGCCGGCGGATCGGCTCGCGGATCGCGAAACGCTCGCGTACGGCATCTGCGAAAGCCTGCCAGTGCGCGCGCCGCGCGACGAGCGCGGCCAATGGCGCCGTCTGCCCGGTCGCCGCATAACCGGCGATTTCGCCTTCGACCATCGCCAGCTCGCTGCCGCCGACGCCCGTACACTCGCCGGCCGCGAAGTACCCGTCGCGGCTCGTACGCTGGTGCGTGTCGACCGCCACCGCGCCGTTCTCTATCCGGCAGCCGAGATGGCTCGGCAGCACGGTGTTCGGCACGAGGCCGAAGCCGCACGCGAGCCGGTCGCAGTCGACGTCGAACTCGCGATCGCCGTGGCGAATCCGCACGCGTTCGAGTCGCTTGTCGCCGAACGCTTCGACAACGTGCGCGTCCGGCCGATAGGCGGCCGTGACGAGCTTCGCGGCCTGCGCAAGCTTCGACGGCCAGCGCCACAGTCCCGCACCGAAGCCTGCCACGTCGCCCCACGCGGCCTGTTCCAGCACGTGCGACACCCGCGCGCCGGCCTGACGTGCCGTCGCCGCGCTCGCCAGCAGCAGCGGCCCGCTGCCCGCGATCACCGTGCGCTGCCCGCGCACGTCGAGGCCGTACTTGATCAGCGCCTGCAAGCCGCCCGCACCCGTTACGCCCGGCAGCGTCCAGCCCGGGAACGGCAGCAGCAGCTCGCGTGCGCCGCAGCACAGAATCAGCGTCCGGAAATCGAGCAGCAGCCCGCGCTCGTCGTCCTCGAGCAGCAGCGTGCCCGGCTGCGTTTCGGCGACGATGCGCGTCGCTGCGAGGTGCGTGACGTTCGGCTGCCGCAGTGCGGCGAGGCGTTCGGCGGCGGCCGAAACCGGCGTGGCCGCTGCGCCTTGCCGCCAGATCTGCCCGCCCGCGCGTGGGTTGTCGTCGACGATCGCAACCGTTGCACCGCTTTGCGCGGCGGCCCGCGCGGCCGACAGCCCGGCCGGGCCCGCCCCGACGATCGCGACGTCGACACTCAGTCGTTCCTGTTTCATCTGACGCGCTCCACCTGCATCCCGTCGCGGCACAACGTCTGGCAAGCCAGCCGGCGGCGGCCGTCGATCGTCATCCGGCACTCCTGGCAAATGCCCATTCCGCAAAACGGCGCACGCGCCGCACCCGTACACGACACGCGCGTCGTGTCGTCGCCGCTCGCCGCGACGGCGGCCGCGACGGTCGCGCCGTCGGCCACCATCAGCGCGCGGCCGTCCAGATGAATGATCATGTCAGCGCTCCGGCTACGGGGGACGCGGTCAGGAAGCGTCCCGGCAAATACGGTTCGATATCGATGGGCGGCCGCTCGCCGGCCATCTGCGCGGCGACGAGCCGCGCGCTGCCCGGCGCGGTCGTCACGCCGAGCCCTTCATGCCCGACCGCGAGCCACACGCCCGGCCGCGCCGGGTGCTCGCCGAGCAGCGGCAGGCCGTCGGGGCTCGCGGAACGGAACCCTGTCCATGAGCGGATCCCGTTCAGGTCGGCCAGATCCGGCAGGTAGCCGACCGCGCGGCGCAGCATCCGCGCGAGCACCGGCGGCTCGACGCGCGCGTCCTCGGTGTCGAACTGGCGCGACGAGCCGATCAGCAGCTGGCCGGTCGGCCGCGGCTGCACGTTGAACGCGACCGACGTGCCGTCGCTCGCATGTGCGCTCGCCGCATAACCAAGCTCGACGAGCTGGTGCGACACGCGGCCCGGATAGCGGTCGGTGATCAGCAGATGGCCCTTTTTCGGGCGCAGCGGCAGCTCGGGCAGCAGCGTGCGGGCCGCGACACCGTTCGCGACGACCACGCGTTCCACGCGCAATGTGTCGCCGCTCGCGAGCGTCACGCTCGCGCCGTCGACCGCAACGGCCCGGTCGCGGCGCAACGTGATGCGCGGGGCACGCTGCAGCAGCCAGTTCGCGGTGACGGGCGCGTAGAGGATCGCGTCGCCGGGAATCTTAAGCGCGCCGCCCAGGCCCGCGCGCAGCATCGGCTCCAGTTGCGCGAGCGTCGCCGCGTCGATCAGTTCGCCGGCCACGCCGTGCGCGGCAAGCGTCGCCTGCTTCGCGCGCGCGAGATCCATTTCGTGCGCGTCGGCCGCGAGCCACAGCGTGCCGCAGTTGCGGTACGCGCAGCCTTCCGGCATCTCGCCGCTCAACGCGCGCCACAGTTCGATCGAGTAATGGCTCAGCGCGAGCTCGGCCGCGTTGTCGTCCATCGCGACGAGGTGGCCCATCCCCGCACCGGTCGCGCCGCCGCTCGCGTCGTCGACGACGAGCACGCGCAGCCCGCGCTGCGCGAGTTCGTGCGCGCACGCCGCGCCGACGATGCCGGCGCCGATCACGACGACGTCGGTACTTGCGTTGCTCACGACACGATGCCCCAGCCGAACGGATCGTCTTCCTCGATCAGCAGCGTCGCTTCCGCGCTCAGGTGCGCGCTGCCGCGAATCGTCGGCACGATGCCGCCGTCGGCCTGCTCGTAGCTGGCCTGGAACACGCTGCCGATCACGCTCGCCTGCCGCCACACGGCGCCCGGCGCGAGCTTGCCGTCGGCCGCGAGGCACGCGAGCTTCGCGCTCGTGCCGGTGCCGCACGGCGAACGATCGTATGCGAGGCCCGGGCACAGCACGAAGCTGCGGCTGTCGTGCTCGGAATCGTCGGCGAACAGCTCGATATGGTCGATCTCGCCGCCGTTCGCACCGGCGATGCCCGCGCGTTCGAGCCCTTCGCGCACCGCCGACGCATACGCGGTGAGCGCCGCGACGTTGTCGCCGGCGACGCGCTGCCCGTGGTCGCTGATCAGGAAGAACCAGTTGCCGCCCCACGCGATGTCGCCGTTCACGAGGCCGTAACCCGGCACATCGACCGCGACGCCCTTCGCGTGGCGATACGCGGGCACGTTGCGCACGCTGACCGACAGGTCGTCGTGCAGCGTCGCCTCGACGGTGCCGACAGGCGTTTCGATCCGATGCACGCCGGGCCGGATGCGCCCCATGTGATGCAGCGTGCGCACGACGCCGATCGTGCCGTGCCCGCACATCCCGAGATAGCCGCTATTGTTGAAGAAGATCACGCCGGCCGCCGCGTCGGGCGATACGGGTTCGCACAGCAGCGCGCCGACCAGCACGTCGCTGCCGCGCGGCTCGAGGATGCACGCGGTGCGGTAACGGTCGTGCTCGCGCGCGAGCACGTCGCGTCGCTCGGCCATCGTGCCGTTGCCGAGCGACGGAAAACCGGACACGACGAGCCGAGTGGGTTCGCCGCCCGTGTGCGAATCGATGATCTGGATGCGCTTCATCATGAGCCGTCCGAAGTGGGGAAAGGAGCATAGCTTCCTCTGTCGCGCGTCCGTCCGCTTGTGGCTTTTCGATGAGGACGACGACGAAATCGGCATAGTGCGAGGCGCCCTTCGCGCCCCTGCCGGCCGCTGTGCCGATTTCGTCATTTTGCTCCGCGATACGACTCAAGCGTGATGGGCATTTGCGCGGCGATACTGGTTGCCACACCGACACACCTGTCGGCCGACCGATACGAACGTAGGAGATTTCAGTGAGCCGCAAAGCCATTCAGTGGACCGGGGTTTTCCCGGCCGTCAGCACCCAGTTCAAGCCGGACTTTTCCCTCGACATCGACGCCACGCACCGCGTGGTGAAGAACCTGGTGAACGACGGCGTGTCGGGCCTCGTGGTCTGCGGCACGGTCGGCGAAAACACGTCGCTGTCGACGAGCGAGAAGCTGCAGGTGATCGAGGCCGCGCGTGACGCAGCCGGCGGCAAGATTCCGGTGATCGCCGGCATCGCCGAATTCACGACCGAATTCGCGCGCAACACGGTGCGCGAAGCGCAGCGCGTCGGCGTCGACGGCGTGATGGTGATGCCCGCGCTGGTCTACTCGGCGAAGCCGCATGAAACCGCCGCGCACTTCCGCGCGGTCGCGACGAGCACCGACCTGCCGGTGATGGTCTACAACAACCCGCCGATCTACAAGAACGACGTGACGCCCGACGTGCTGATCGCGCTGCAGGACTGCGAGAACATCGTCTGCTTCAAGGATTCGTCGGGCGACACGCGCCGCTTCATCGACCTGCGCAACGCGGTCGGCGATCGCTTCGTGCTGTTCGCGGGCCTCGACGACGTCGTGGTCGAGAGCATCGCGGTCGGCGCCGAAGGCTGGGTGTCGGGCATGTCGAATGCGTTCCCGAAGGAAGGCGAGACGCTGTTCCGCCTCGCGAAGCAGAAACGCTTCGACGAAGCCCTCGCGCTGTACCGCTGGTTCATGCCGCTGCTGCACCTCGACGCGCGCCCCGACCTCGTGCAGTGCATCAAGCTGTGCGAAGAGCTGGTCGGCCGCGGCAGCGCGATCACGCGTCCGCCGCGCCTCGCGCTGCAGGGCGACACGCTCGCGGAAGTGAAGGCAATCGTCGCGAAGGCGCTCGAAACGCGCCCGGCGCTGCCCGACGTCGGTCTCTGATCGACTTCCCCTGCGGCGGCGCGCGGGCCTTCCGCCCTGCGCGCCGCCGTCTCCGGTCCGGCGTGGCCTGCGGGCCCGTTCGCCCCGGCGCCAGCGTGCGCCGCTCGTGAACGGCCCGCGGCCCGCCCCGGTCGTTCGAACCGGGCGACGCCGGCCGGCAGGCGTGCGCGCGGCTCCGTCGGAGCGCGGCGCACTCGACGCCTGCACCGCCATTCCCCCAGGAGACAAGCCCATGCCAGGCCAAGGCAACGCTCACCCGTCCGTCCCGCTTTCCCGTGCCGTGCACCCCGACGCGGGTCACGGCAAGTTCAAGAAACAGTTGTCGCTGACCGATCTCACGTTCATCGGTCTCGGCGCCATTTTCGGTTCGGGGTGGCTGTTCGCCGCGAGTCACGTGTCGACGATCGCGGGCCCGGCCGGCATCTTCTCGTGGCTGCTCGGCGGCTTCGCGGTGCTGCTGCTCGGCATCGTCTACTGCGAACTCGGCGCCGCGCTGCCGCGCGCGGGCGGCGTGGTCCGCTACCCGGTGTTCTCGCACGGCCCGCTGCTCGGCTACCTGATGGGCTTCATCACGCTGATCGCGTTCTCGAGCCTGATCGCGATCGAAGTCGTCGCCGCGCGCCAGTACGCGGCCGCGTGGTTTCCTGGCCTGACCGTAGAAGGATCGAGCGACCCGACGACGATCGGCTGGCTCGTGCAGGCCGCGCTGCTCTGCTTCTTCTTTTACCTGAACTATTCGAGCGTGAAGACGTTCGCGAAGGCGAACAACATCATCAGCATCTTCAAGTTCATCGTGCCGCTCGCGGTGATCGGCGTGCTGTTCACGTTCTTCAAGCCCGCGAACCTGACCGTGCACGGCTTCGCGCCGTTCGGCATGCCGGGCATCGAAATGGCCGTGTCCGCGGGCGGCATCATCTTCGCGTACCTCGGGCTCACGCCGATCGTGTCGGTCGCGAGCGAGGTACGCAATCCGCAGCGCACGATCCCGATCGCGCTGATCCTGTCGATCCTGCTGTCGACGCTGATCTACGTGCTGCTGCAGCTCGCGTTCATCGGCAGCATCCCGACTGCCATGCTCGCCGGCGGCTGGCACGACATCAGCAAGGCGTTCACGCTGCCGTACCGCGACATCGCGCTCGCGCTCGGCGTCGGCTGGCTCGCGGTGATGGTCGTCGCCGACGCGATGATCTCGCCGAGCGGCTGCGGCAACATCTACATGAACGCGACGCCGCGCGTGGTCTACGGCTGGGCGAAGACGGGCACCTTCTTCAAGGTGTTCACGCGCGTCGACGAAGCGTCGGGCATCCCGCGCGCGGGCCTGTGGCTCACGTTCGGCCTCGCGATCTTCTGGACGATGCCGTTCCCGTCGTGGGAAGCGCTGATCAACATCGTGTCGGCCGCGCTGGTGCTGAGCTATGCGGTCGCGCCGGTATCGGTCGCCGCGCTGCGCCGCACCGCGCCCGACCTGCCGCGGCCGTTCCGCGCGAGCGCGTTCGGCATCACCGGCCCCGCGTCGTTCGTGATCGCCGCGCTGATCGTCTACTGGTCGGGCTGGAGCACGGTGTCCTGGCTGCTCGGCCTGCAGATCGCGATGTTCGTCATCTATCTCGCGTGCCGCCGCTGGGTGCCGACCGCGCACCTGAGCCTCGCCGAACAGGTGCGCTCGTCCGCGTGGCTGATCGCATTTTATGCGGCGATGATCGTGCTGTCGTATCTCGGCGGTTTCGGCGGCACGGGCCGGCTCGCGCATCCGTACGACACGGTCGTCGTCGCGGCTGTCGCGCTCGTCATCTACTACTGGGGCGCGAATTCCGGCGTCCGTTCCGACAAGCTGCAGCTCGACGACGACGAGGATTGACGCACCCGTTCCCTCTTCGCCCCATCACTCCGGCCGGGCGCGCTATGCCCGGCTCCTGTCTTTTCCGAGGAAAACCATGCAACTCACAGGTCAGCTCCTGATCGGCCAGTCCGCCGTCGCCGGAAAGAACGGCACCCTCCACGCGATCGCCGCCGCGACCGGCGAGCCACTCGAACCCGCTTTCGGCGGCGCGAGCCTGCACGACCTGGAGACGGCCTGCGCGCTCGCCGACGACGCGTTCGACACGTATCGCGAAACGACGCTCGACGCGCGCGCCGCGTTTCTCGACGCGATCGGCCGCCACATCATGGCGCTCGGCGACGACCTGATCGAGCGCTGCGTCGCCGAAACGGGCCTGCCGCGCGCACGCGTCGAAGGCGAACGCGGCCGCACGGTCGGCCAGCTCGCGCTGTTCGCGTCGCTCGTGCGCGACGGCGGTTTTCTGGATGCGCGGATCGATCCGGCGCGCCCCGAGCGCAAGCCGCTGCCGCGCGTCGACCTGCGCCTGCGCAACGTCGCGGTCGGGCCCGTCGCCGTGTTCGGCGCGTCGAATTTCCCGCTCGCGTTCTCGGTCGCCGGCGGCGATACGGCGTCGGCACTCGCGGCCGGCTGCCCGGTGATCGTCAAGGCGCATTCCGCGCATCCGGGCACGTCGGAACTCGTCGGCCGCGCGATCCGGCAGGCCGCGCGCGAATGCGGAATGCCGGCCGGCGTGTTCTCGCTGCTGTTCGACGCGTCGCGCGAGATCGGCCAGGCGCTCGTCGCCGATCCGCGCATCAAGGCCGTCGGCTTCACCGGCTCGCGCCGCGGCGGCGTCGCGCTGATGCATATCGCGGCCGCGCGCCCCGAACCGATTCCCGTCTATGCGGAAATGAGCTCGATCAATCCGGTGCTGCTGCTTCCCGCCGCGCTCGACGCGTGTCACGACACCATCGCGCCGCAGTTCGTCGCGTCGCTCACGCTCGGCGCCGGCCAGTTCTGCACGAACCCGGGCCTCGTGCTCGCCGTCGACGGCCCCGCGCTGCGCGCGTTCGAAGCCGCGGCGGCCGATGCCGTGCGGGCGGCGGCCGCGCAGACGATGCTGACGCCGCACATCCACGCAAGCTACGCGCAAGGCGTCGCGGCGCTGCGCGGGCACGATGCGGTCGAGCTGCTGGCGGAAGGCGCCGAAGGCGGCCGCCATCAGGCCCGCGCGGCGCTGTTCGCAACGTCGGCCGACGCGTTCATCGCGCGCCCCGAACTGCGCGAGGAAGTGTTCGGCCCCGCTTCGCTGATCGTGCGCTGCCCGGACGCCGACACCCTGCATCGCGTGCTGAAGTCGCTCGAAGGCCAGTTGACGATCGCCGCGCATCTCGCCGACGGCGACGCAGCGCTGTTCGCCGCGCTGCGCCCGACGCTCGAGCGCAAGGCCGGCCGCATTCTCGTCAACGGCTTCGGCACCGGCGTCGAGGTCGGCCACGCGATGGTGCACGGCGGCCCGTTCCCGGCGACGTCCGACACGCGCACGACGTCGGTCGGCGCACGCGCGATCGAGCGCTTCCTGCGCCCCGTGTCGTACCAGGACCTGCCGGACGCGCTGTTGCCGGAAGCGATCCGCAACGGCAATCCGCTGAACGTGCCGCAGCGTATCGACGGCGTGCCCGCGCCGCGCGAGGTGAACCATGTCTGAGCAAACCGCCGAAGTCGTCCTGTCGCTCGACGAAGTCCATGCGCTCGCGCTGCGCGTGCTGACGCACAACGGGATGTCCGATGCGCATGCGCGGGCGATCGCCAAGGTCATCACGCAGGGCCAGCGCGACGAATGCCATTCGCACGGCGTGTACCGGCTGCTCGTCTGCGTGCGTTCGCTGAAGAAGGGCAAGGTCGATCCGCAAGCCGTGCCGACGCTGCGCCGGCTGTCGTCGTCGATCGTCGCGGTCGACGCGCATCGCGGCTTCTCGCTGCTGAGCTTCGAAACCGGGCTGCCCGTGCTCGTCGAGATGGCGAAGCAGCACGGGATCGCCGCGATGGCGATCAACCACTGCTACCACTTCTCCGCGCTGTGGCCCGAGGTCGAGGCGATCGCGGCCGAGGGGCTGGTCGGCATCGCGATGAATCCGAGCCACAGCTGGGTCGCGCCGGAAGGCGGCCGCGAACCGGTGTTCGGCACGAACCCGATCGCGTTCGCATGGCCGCGCCCGGGCGGCGAGCCGTTCGTGTTCGATTTCGCGACGAGCGCGATCGCGCGCGGCGACATCGAACTGCACGCGAAGCAAGGCAAGGCGATTCCGCCGCACTGGGCGATCGACGCCGACGGCCAGCCGACCACCGATCCGAAGGCCGCGCTGCAGGGTGCGATGCGCACGTTCGGCGGCCACAAGGGCTCGGCGCTCGCAGCGATGGTCGAATTGCTCGGCGGCGCGCTGATCGGCGACATGACGAGCCGGGAATCGATGGACTTCGACGAAGGCGTCGGCGCGACGCCGTGCCACGGCGAGCTCGTGATCGCGTTCGATCCGAAGGTGTTCCTCGGCGACGATCTCGACGCGGGGCTCGCGCGCGGCGAGCGGATGTTCGGGTCGATCGTCGCGCAGGGCGCGCGGCTGCCGTCGCAACGGCGCTTCGACGCCCGCGCGCGCAGCATCGCGAACGGCGTGCGGATTCCGCAGGCGCTTTACGACGAGATCCTGACGCTGCTCGACTGACTGACGCCGGCGTGCGGAGGCGGTGCACATGCGTCGTCGATAAATGTGCGATCCGGCCGCCTCCCGGACCCGCCGCGCGGGCGTCCCGCAACCGCCCGCGCGTTCCGCGCCGCGCTGCGCCCGCCGGACGCGCCGGCCGCCGGCCCGCGGGCGCCACGCCCCCGGCGGCTGTGGGATAATCGCCCGGTTTGCCCAGGGCGCAGCTCAAGAGGTTGTTCGCACGGGCGCGAGAGAGGCCTTTATTCCCGTGCCTCCACCCTTTTCCGCGATATTTCTTCAGCAACCACAATGCCCACTTACCGTTCCAAAACCTCCACCGCCGGCCGCAACATGGCAGGTGCGCGCTCGCTGTGGCGCGCCACCGGCATGAAAGACGACGATTTCTCGAAGCCGATCATCGCGGTGGTCAATTCGTTCACCCAGTTCGTGCCCGGGCACGTGCACCTGAAGGATCTCGGCCAGCTCGTCGCGCGCGAGATCGAGGCTGCCGGCGGCGTCGCGAAGGAATTCAACACGATCGCGGTCGACGACGGCATCGCGATGGGCCACGACGGCATGCTCTATTCGCTGCCGAGCCGCGACATCATCGCCGACTCGGTCGAATACATGGTGAACGCGCACTGCGCGGACGCGATGGTGTGCATCTCGAACTGCGACAAGATCACGCCGGGGATGCTGATGGCCGCGATGCGCCTCAACATTCCGGTGATCTTCGTGTCGGGCGGCCCGATGGAAGCCGGCAAGACGCGCCTCGCGAACCCGATCACCAAGACCGTCGAACTGAAGAAGCTCGACCTCGTCGACGCGATGGTGATCGCGGCCGACCAGTCGTATTCGGACGCCGACGTCGCCGAAGTCGAACGCTCGGCCTGCCCGACCTGCGGCTCGTGCTCGGGCATGTTCACCGCGAACTCGATGAACTGCCTGACCGAAGCGCTCGGCCTGTCGCTGCCCGGCAACGGCACGGTGGTCGCCACGCACGCCGATCGCGAGCAGCTGTTCAAGCGCGCCGGCCGCCGCATCGTCGAACTGACGCGCCAGCACTACGAGCAGGACGACGAACGCGTGCTGCCGCGCTCGGTCGGCTTCAAGGCGTTCGAGAACGCGATGACGCTCGACATCGCGATGGGCGGCTCGACCAACACGATCCTGCACCTGCTGGCGATCGCGCAGGAAGCCGGCATCGACTTCACGATGAAGGACATCGACCGCCTGTCGCGCACCGTGCCGCAGCTGTGCAAGGTCGCGCCGAACACGAACAAGTACCACATCGAGGACGTGCACCGCGCGGGCGGCATCATGGCGATCCTCGGCGAGCTCGAGCGCGCCGGCAAGCTGCACACCGACGTGCCGACCATCCACGCACCGACGCTGAAGGATGCGCTGGACCAGTGGGACATCGTGCGCACGCAGGACGACGCGGTCCGCACGTTCTACCTGGCCGGTCCGGCCGGCATCCCGACGCAGGTCGCTTTCAGCCAGGACACGCGCTGGCCGAGCCTCGACCTCGACCGCGCCGAAGGCTGCATCCGCTCGTACGAGCATGCGTTCTCGAAGGAAGGCGGCCTCGCCGTGCTGACGGGCAACATCGCGCTCGACGGCTGCGTGGTGAAGACGGCCGGCGTCGACGAAAGCATCCTCGTGTTCGAAGGCTCGGCTCACGTCACCGAATCGCAGGACGAAGCGGTCGAGAACATCCTGAACGACAAGGTCAAGGCGGGCGACGTGGTGATCGTGCGCTACGAAGGCCCGAAGGGCGGCCCCGGCATGCAGGAAATGCTCTACCCGACCAGCTACATCAAGTCGAAGGGGCTCGGCAAGGCATGCGCGCTGCTGACGGACGGCCGCTTCTCGGGCGGCACGTCGGGCCTGTCGATCGGTCACTGCTCGCCGGAAGCGGCAGCGGGCGGCGCGATCGGCCTCGTGCGCGACGGCGACAGGATCCGCATCGACATCCCGAACCGCACGATCGACGTACTGGTGTCGGACGAGGAACTGGCGCGCCGCCGCGAAGAGCAGAACGCGAAGGGCTGGAAGCCGGCGCAGCCGCGTCCGCGCAAGGTGTCCGCGGCGCTGAAGGCGTACGCGAAGCTGGTCATGTCGGCCGACAAGGGCGCGGTGCGCGACGTGTCGCTGCTCGACGACTGACGGGGCGGCCTACCGACGACGGGTAACCGGCGACGGACAGTCCGCTCGGGCTGCGGCGCCACACAACCGCCCGGCGCCCGCTCGCCTGATCCAGAAGCCGCTCTCCGGAGCGGCTTTTTTTCGTCCTGCGCACGGAGAAATCGCGGGGCCGGTGCGGTCAATGACGGTATTCGTCGGTACCGCCGCCTCCGCCACCACCGCGGTTACCGCCGCCGTTTCCGCCGCCTTGCGGCCGCGCGTAACCACCGCCACCGCCGCCGCCTCCCTGATGCACGGGCGGCATCGGACGGGCTTCACCGCCCGGCGCGGGAGGCGGGCGCAATACGGCCGGCGGCGGGCCCGCCGGCCGGGCATTGCCCGGCGCGGCCTGCATCGGCGCAGGCGCAGGTGCCGCCGGCGCCGGCGTGCGGTTCGCTCCGTTCCAGCCGCCGCGCGTGGCCGACGGCTGCGCATCATGCAGCCCCGGCGCCGGGCCGCCCGGCGCGGCCTGCATCGGCGCAGGTGCAGGTGCCGCCGGCGCCGGCATGCGGTTCGCTCCATTCCAGCCGCCGCGCGTGGCCGACGGCCGCGCATCATGCGGCCCCGGCGGCGGGCCGCCCGGCTCGGCCTGTATCGGCCCACCCGGCCGCGGACGGCCCTGCCCCGGCGGGAATCCGCCGGGGCCGAGCCGCGGTTCCGCGCGATGCGCCCAGCGATCGCGGTCGTGGTACCACGGGCGGTGCCGATAGTAACGATCCCAGTACGCGCCGATCGCGAATCCGGTCACCGGGACCCCGATGATCGCGCCGTATTCGAGCAACGGCACGTAGTTGCCCTGGTACGGATACTCGAGCAACTGCGCATCGATCCAGCCGCGCACGCCCGGCAGCGCGACGTCGCACCACGAGTAGTCGCTCAGGCAGCCGAATACGTCCAGCGCCGTGTCGGGCGGGATCTGCGCGACCACCGGATAATCGGGCGCCGGCCCGGCGTACAGCTCGGCCGGCGAGTTCGTGTAGGCGCTGCTCTGCGCATCGGCGACGCCCGGCGCGGCCGCGAGGCCAAGCAGGACGACGCACAGACTTCGGACAATCGTGTTGCTCATGATGCTCTCCCGCGCGGCCCCGCCGCGCGCCCGTCAGTGCCGATGGCCGCCGCCCCAGTGGCCGCCGCCCCAATGCCCGCCGCCCCACGGACGATGCCAGTACCCGCCGCGCCCGCCCCAGTATCCGCCGCCCCAACGGCCCCAGAAGCCGATCGTGACGGGCGGCCCGTACCAGCCCGGATAGTACGCGGGGTAGTAGTACGGATACGGCGGCGGCACATAGGCCGGCGCGACATACACCGGCACCGGCGCAACGACGTCGGCCGGCGTGTCGGGGGCCGGCGAAAGGGCCGCGCCGGGCGCGGCAGGTGCAACCGGGATCTCGCGCTGTGTTACCGTGGCGGGCGCCGGCGCGTAATAAGGCGCATACCCGTACGGGCTCGTGTAGTAGCAGCCGCCGAGCGTCAGCGCGGCCAGCGCGATGACGGCGGGCCTCGCGGCGGGAATCGGGTTCATCTCGTGCTCCGGCATAATCCGCGCGCCGCCGCCGGGCGCGCGCCTGACTCTAGCTTACGTCCCCTGCAGATTTCCGCGGGTATGATCGGTTACTTTTTGTTTCCTGCGCCGGCCGGTCGTGCGGGCATGCCGCATGCTGCCCGTCTGCCGCGCCCGCGTTGAAGTTGGCGCAAATGCCCTCAACTTGAACGATGTCAGGCTGACCGGCGCGGACGGGCGTTCGCGGACATCCGGCAGCCGAGAACCGGCGGACTTCGGCCCGCCCCGACAGGAGCACGGCTCACGCCGCCATCGACATGACTACGCCACGCCCCACTCCCCGGGCGGACACGCCGCTCGATCCGATCATCCAGTTGCTGGCGCTCGCCGGCGAACAGGGTTATCTGACGCACGCCGACCTCGTCGACGCGCTGCCGCCCGAAAGCGACAGCCCCGACGCGCTGGACGTCGTGCGCGCCGCGCTCGCCGACATCGGCATCGCCGTGCTCGACGAACCGGCCGCGCCTGCGCCGTTCGCCGGCACGGCGCCTGTCGAAGTCGATCGCGACACGCTCGACGAAGGCCGGGCCGTGCTCGGCGACCTCGCACGCGGCACGAGCGCATCGACCGATCCGCTCGCGCTCTACATGCGGCGCATGCAGGCGGTACCGCTGCTGACGCGCGAAGGCGAAATCGTGCTCGCCCGCGAAATCGAGACGGGCCGCCACCAGGTGCTGCACGCGCTCGCCGGCTGTCCGGCGGCGGTCGACGCACTGCTTGCGCGTCACCGTGCATCGGGTGCCGCCGGCGCGGCCGGATCGCCCGATGACGACGACGGCGACACGCCCATGCCCGCCAGCTACGACGCGCTGCAGGAAGCCGTGTCGGCGCTGCGCGGCGCATTGCTTGCGCATGGCTGCCGTTCGGCCGAATACCGCGACGCGCGCAACCGCGTGGCCGCGCTGCTCGGCACGATCGCGTGGGTCGCGCCGGCCGTCGACGACGCAAGCCGCGTCGTGCGCGCGCTCGCGTCAGCCCCGCACGACGCCGCAGCGGGCGAAGCCGCCCGCTTCGACGCGGTCGCCCGGCGTGCCCTCGCGGCGGCGCTGACCGACGGCCAGCAGAAAGTGCACGACGCGACCCGCGCGATGCTCGAGGCGAACCTGCGGCTCGTGCTGTCGATCGCGCGCAAATATATGAACCGCGGCATTGACCTGTCCGATCTCGTGCAGGACGGCTGCCTCGGCCTGATGCGCGCGATCGAGAAATTCGAATACCGGCGCGGGTTCAAGTTCTCGACGTATGCGACCTGGTGGATCCGTCAGGCGATCGCGCGCGCGGTCGCGGATCGCTCGCGTACGATCCGCGTGCCGGTGCACGTCGGCGACCAGTACCAGCGTGTACGACGGCATGCGCTGCGCTTTCGCCAGCGCACGGGCCGCCAGGCAACGCCTGCCGAGCTCGCGGCCGAAACCGGGTTCGACGAGGACAAGGTGCGCGCGGTGCTCGCGCTGCCCGCCGAGCCCGTCTCGCTCGACACGCCGCTGCCCGACGCGGACACCGGCCTCGTGGACCTGATCGAGGACCAGGCGTCGGCCAGCCCGTTCGAGCAACTGGCCGACACGCGCATGCGCGAATGCGTGACGGCGCTGCTGCGGTCGGTCACGCCGGCCGAGGCCGACGTGCTGCGCCGGCGGTTCGGCCTCGGCGGCACCGAGCCCGATACGTACGACGCGATCGCGCAGGACGCCGGCATGTCGCGCGAACGCGTGCGGCAGATCGAGAAACGTGCGCTCGCCGCGCTGCGCACGGCCGCCGAGGCCGAGAACGCGCAGTCGTTTCTCGACGCGTAAGCGCGACGCACGGTCGTGCCCACATGCGGCACGACCGTGCGCTTCGCGCCTGTGCTACGTTTGCCATTGACGTGCGTCAAGTGTTGTTCGTCGCGCGTCGCGACAATGGTCAAGAGCCGACCGGCGCATCGCTCGCCGCGTCCATTCCGTTTGCGCTTCCCCGGGTCCCTCGCCATGCAGTCGACCGCCAGCCAAACGTACGAGGAAAACCGGCACATCGCGGCATGCCTGCGCGAGGCCGCGCAGTGGCTCGCCGATCAGGGCGCGAACCCGTACCGGGTCGCTGCGTACCGCGCGTCGGCCGCTACGATCGATGCGCTCGACCGCGACATCCGCACCTTGTTCGAAGCCGGTGGCGTCGACGCGCTGGGCGCGCTGCCCGACATCGGCACGGGCGTCGCGCAGGCGATCGCCGAACTGCTGGTGACGGGACACTGGCGCCAGCTCGACCGGCTGCGCGGCGATACCGAGCGGATATCCGCATTCGAGGCCGTGCCGGGCATCGGCCACGCGCTCGCGCTGCGCATTCACGACGCGCTGCACATCGACACGCTAGAGGAGCTCGAACGCGCGGCCCGCAACGGCCAGCTCGAAACGATCGCGGGCGTCGGCCCACGGCGCGCGGTCGGCATCCGCACCGCGCTCGACGACGTGCTGAGCCGCCGCCGGCGCTGGCAGGGGCACGTCCAGGACGCCGGCCCCGGCACGGAGCCGCCCGTCGAGCTGCTGCTCTACATCGATCGCCAGTACCGCCACAAAGCCGCCGCCGGCGTGTTGCCGATGCTCGTGCACCGACGCCTGAACGCGGACGACTATGTGCCGCCGCCCGTGATGCACATGACGAAAGGCGGTTGGCATTTCACGGCGCTGTGCCAGCACGCCGCCGCGCGCACGCCGGAATCCGGCCACACGATGGACTGGGTTTCGCTCTACTTCTACGATGCCGTGCAGCGCGAACACCAGCGCACCGTCTTCACCGAAACGTTCGGCTCGCTCGTCGGCAAGCGCATCGTGCGCGGGCGCGAGATGGAGTGCCGCGTGTATTACGCGGGATGAGTCATGCGTCGGCAGCTTCGCTGACGTCGAATGCCGCATCGCGCAGGCCGACCGCTTACGCGCGTTCCGCCTTCGTGCGGCGCGCCGGATGACGATGCGCGGCGATGCGCAGCAGCTTCCGGAACGACGGGCATTCGAGATGGTTCTGCGCCGGACACACGGCCGCATGCCGCAACGCATCGCGCACGGCGCCGAGACGGCGAATCGTGCGATCGAGTTCGTCGGCCTTGCCGTCGAGCTTCGCGCGATCGATCGCGGGCCGGCCGTCCGCGCCAACCATCGCGAGGATGTCGTCGAGCGAAAAACCGGCCTCGCGGCCGAGCGCGATCAGCGCCAGGCGCTCCAGCACCGACTCGTCGTATTGCCGCCGCAGCCCGTGCCGGCCGGTCGGGACGATCAGCCCCTTTTCCTCGTAGTAGCGCAGCGTCGACGCGGGCAACCCCGTGCGCCGCGCGACGTCCGCAATGTCCAGACGGCTCATGCCTGACCTCAAGTGAACTTGAAGCTGCAAGATAGTCGTCCGACTCCGTAAAGACAAGCGCGGACCGCCTTGAAATCCGCATCGAGGCGCTCGTCGCGGCGCTCGGCTTCGCGCCGCGTCAGGCCTTCATCGTCCCGGTCCGCACGTAGCGCTCGTGCCACGACAGCGCTTCGGCGAGCAGGTGCGGCGTGTGCTTGCCGAAGCTTTCGCGCGACGCACGCTCGAAGTAGTCCTCGAGCATCGGCCGGTAATCGGGGTGGGCGCAGGTCGCGATGATCTTGCGCGCGCGCTGCTTCGGCGACAGGCCGCGCAGGTCCGCGAGGCCCTGCTCGGTGACGACCACCGCGACGTCGTGCTCGGTATGGTCGACGTGGCTCGCCATCGGCACGATCCGCGAGATCGCGCCGCCCTTCGCGGTACTCGCCGACATGAAGCACGACAGGTAGCCGTTGCGCGCGAAGTCGCCCGAGCCGCCGATGCCGTTCTGGATCTTCGTGCCCATCACGTGCGTCGAGTTCACGTTGCCGTAGATGTCGGCCTCGATCATCCCGTTCATCGCGATGCAGCCGAGGCGGCGCACGAGTTCCGGATGGTTGCTGATCTCCTGCGGGCGCAGCACGATCTTCTCGCGGAACGTCGCGATCTCGTCTGCGAAGCGCTGCACGGCGGCCGGGCTCAGCGACAGCGCGGTAGCCGACGCGAAGCCCAGCGTGCCGTCGTCGAGCAGGTCGAGCATGGCGTCCTGAATCACTTCGGTGTACGCGGTCAGGTTCGAGAAGCCGGCCGAGCTGAGTTCCGCGAGCACCGCGTTCGTGATGTTGCCGACGCCCGACTGCAGCGGCAGCAGGTTCTCCGGCAGGCGGCCGCGCTTGACTTCGTGGCGCAGGAAGTCGATCAGCTGCAGCGCGATCTGCTTCGACGTCTCGTCCGGCGCGGAGAACGCGTTGCTGCGATCGGGCGCGTCGGTCTCGACGATCGCGACGATCTTGTCGGCCGGGCAGCGCAGGTACGGCTCGCCGATCCGGTCGTCGCTCTTCGTCAGCGGAATCGGCTTGCGATGCGGCGGCAGCGCAGTGCCGTAATAGATGTCGTGCATCCCGTCGAGGCCGAGCGGCTGGCGCGAGTTGACCTCGAGGATCACGTGCTTCGCGCGTTCGAGCCACGTCTTGTTGTTGCCGATCGATGCGGACGGAATCAGCAGCCCATCCTCGCGGATGCCCGCGACTTCGACGATCGCGACGTCGAGATCGCCGTACAGCCCGAACCATGCGTATTGCGCGACGTGACTCAGGTGGACGTCCTGGTAGTCGACTTCGCCGCTGTTGATCTTGTCGCGCAGCGTCGGGTCGGACTGGTACGGCAGCCGCATCGAGATGCCGTTGGTGCGGGCGAGCGCGCCGTCGAGTTCCGGCGCGGTGGATGCGCCCGTCAGCACATTGATCCGGAAGTCCTCGCCGCGCGCGTGCGCCGCGTCGATGTGGGCGGCAAGCGCGGCCGGCACGGCCTTCGGATAGCCCGACCCGGTGAAGCCGCTCATGGCGACGGTCATGCCGGGACGGATCAGCGCGGCGGCTTCGTCGGCGGTGCGGACGAGCGAACGCAGGGCGGGAGCGAGGATGCGTGATGAAGACATGGCTGGTTTCTGACGCTTTGGTCTGTCGTTGACGTCGCGGGGGGTGTCTCCTGAGCGACATGAAGCCCTTGGGGCCGCAAGGAGCGGCCGGCACCACAGGCACGGTCGGAGTATCGCAGAGGCGACCGCCGCGAAATGTCCGCCGGATGCAAAAGATCCTTGCCGGATTTGCCGGGTATCGAACGACCGTTCTGTGACAGGCGCCCCCAATGAACCGGATGCACGCGAAAGGTGCACGAAAGCATCGGGACGAATGACCGGTCGCCGATCGCCCAACCTTTGCGAATCAATCGGCGGATTTCCATTGCAATTTGCCGCCCGTCGATCGGCAATTGTCGATACGTATGCGGCGGCGCGGCCAATTGTCGCCCGATGCACCTTTTCCGAGCCTGACGCATGTCAAGGTCGCACGCTCCGCGCGCCGTCCGCCGGCATGCGCGAAAAGCGCCGCCGCAACGGCCTTCGAGGCCCGTCCGTCCTTGACAGCCGCGCGATGCGAACCACACTGGAATACGGGCCCGGCCGCCGTGTTTGCGCGCCGTTTGCACACCCCTTTCGCACGCCCGGTTTTCGACCGACCGCGCCCCGCAAGACGCGGTAACACTCGCGTATGTCAGGACATTGATCGAATAAAAAGCAACAAATTACAATTCCGTATATATTTCGCCGATGGACCAAAGAAAAACCGCCACACGATCCGAGCCCCCCCTGCCACGCACCTGGGATGCGCGGCTCGCGCGCTCGCTCGTCCGACCGCTTGTCGATACGCCGGTCACCCCGAATCACCTCACCACCCTTCGTCTGCTGATCGGCCTCGCCGGCGCCTGGTGCCTCGCGCACGGCGGCTTCGGCTGGAGCAACGCAGGCGCGTTCCTGATCGTGCTGTCGAACTTCGTCGACCACACCGACGGCGAGCTCGCGCGCATCAGCGGCAAGTCCAGCAAGATCGGTCACTTTTACGACCTCGCGGCCGATGCGCTCGTGACGATCGCGCTGTTCGTCAGCATGGGCCTCGGCATCGTCGCCCAGGGCGGCCAGATGGCCGCGCCGCCGGTGCTGCTCGGCGCGGTGGCCGGCGCGGCCGTCGCGCTGATCTTCTTCCTGCGCATGCGGATCGAATCGATCGCCGGCAAGGCCGGCACCAAACAGGCATTCGCCGGCGGCTTCGAAACCGAAGACGTGCTGTACCTGCTGCCGATCGTGACGCTCGTCGACGGCGTCGAGCCGTTCCTGCTCGCGGCGTCGATCGGCGCCCCGCTGTTTGCCGCATGGGTCGTGATCGACTGGTGGCGCATCGTCCGGCGCGGCAACCTCCCGCAGAATTCAACCGAAATCCAGGCTTCCAAATGACTCCGAGCACGCGCGACGACTCCGTGCTGAGCCCGGCACGCCCCGCGCCTGCGCGCGCGGCCGCGTCCGACCCCGATCGCACCGTGGCCGACTGCGTCGGCCGTCTCGACCTCGACCGCCTGCGCGGCGACTACACGCGCCAGGGTTCGTTCCTGTACCTCGACGCCTTCCTGCCGGCCGACGCGCACGCGAAGCTCGCGGCCGCCGCCCGCGCGATGCAGGCCGGCCTGAACCGCAATTACCTGCCCGGCCACAAGCAGGGCGGCAGCGTGAGCCGCCACACGATCGACGAGCAGGCGCCGTACATCGCCGAGCTATATCGTTCGAAGGCGCTGATCGGCTTCCTCGAGAAGCTCACGGGCGACAAGCTGATGCTGTCGCCGGACGACGATCCGCACGCATACGCGCTGTATTACTACACGAAGCCCGGCGACCACATCGGCTGGCACTACGACACGTCGTATTACGACGGCCGCCGCTACACGCTGCTGATCGGCGTGATCGACGAATCGTCGTGCCGGCTCGACTACGAACTGCACACGCGCAACCCGGACGTGCCCGACGAACCGGGCTCCGTGCAGATCGCCGACGGCGGCATCGTGCTGTTCGACGGCGACAAGCTGCGCCACCGCATCACGCCGCTCGGCCAGAACGAGATGCGCGTGTCGCTGACTTTCGAATACGTGACGAACCCCGGCATGCGGCCGTGGAAGCGCTTCATCTCGAACATGAAGGACGCGATCGCGTATTTCGGTTTCCGCCAGGTGTTCAAGCAACTGGCCACGCGGCGCACGGCCGGGTCATGACACGCGCCGGCCTGATCCTGCTGTCCCTCGGGACCGCACTCTTCGTCGCACTCCTTGCATGGCAGGGCGTCGGCGCGGTCGCGTCGACGTTCCTCGCGGCCGGCTGGGGCCTCGCGCTCGTCGCGGCGTTCCACGTCGTGCCGCTCGTGATCGACGCGATCGCGATCTCCGTGATGTTCCGCCGCGGCCAGCCGGGCGCCGAGCTCGGCAACGCGCTGCGCGCGCGCTGGGTCGGCGAATCGGTCAACAGCCTGCTGCCCGCCGGGCAGATCGGCGGCCCCGTGCTGATGGTGCGCCACCTCGCGCAGCGCGGCACGCGGATGGCCGACGCGGCGGCCGCCGTCACCGTCGGCACGACGATGCAGGCGCTCGCGCAGATGGCGTTCGCGCTGATCGGCATCGCCGCGTTCAGCCTGTATGCGACGCACGAGTCGGTCGCGCACCTGCGCACGCCCGCGCTGATCGCCACCGGCGTGCTCGGCGCGCTCGCCGCGCTGTTCTACGTGGCGCAGCGGCGCGGGCTGTTCGGCCGCGGCCTGCGCCTCGCGTCGAAGCTGCTGGGCCCGCGCGACTGGTCGTCGCTCGCGACCCGCGCCGACGCGATCGACGACGCGGTCGGTGCGCTGTACCGCGATCGTGCGAGGGTCGCGAAAACCTTCGCATTGAGCCTCGTCGGCTGGATCGCCGGCACCGCGGAAGTGTGGCTCGCGCTGCACTTCCTCGGGCACCCGGTGAGCTGGCTCGACGCGCTGCTGCTCGAAAGCGTCGGCCAGGCGATCCGCGGCGCGGCCTTCGCGATCCCGGGCTCGCTCGGCGCGCAGGAAGGCGGTTACCTGCTGCTCGCGCCGCTGGTCGGACTGCCGCCCGACGCGGCGCTCGCGCTGTCGCTCGCGAAGCGCGCGCGCGAACTCGCGCTCGGCCTACCCGGCCTGCTCTATCTGCATTTCAGTGAAAGAAACTGGCAGCGGCGCCGTGCGCCGCAGCCGCTCGCCGACTGATCGTTCAGATCCGCCGGCTTTTTGGTTGGAGAACCCATGCGAGCCATCATTCTTGCGGCAGGCCTCGGCTTGCGCCTGCAACAACCGCCCGAGGCGCAGTTCCCGAAGTGCCTGCTGCGCTTCGACGACGTTTCGCTGCTCGAGCGCCATCTGCGCGTGCTCGATGCCGCGGGCATCGACGAGATCGTGCTCGGGCTCGGCTTCCAGGCCGGGAAGGTCGAGCAGGAATTGAAGCGCCTCGGCCGCCAGGCCGAGATCGTGCTGAACGAGCGCTACGACCTCGGCAGCGTGCTGACCGTGCATACCGTCGCCGATGCGATGACGCGCGGCGGCGACGTGCTGCTGATGGACGCCGACGTGCTGTATGACGAGAACATCCTGCACGCGCTGGTGGCCGATCCCGACAAGGCGGTCGATCGCCTGCTGATCGATCGCGACTTCGAGGCCGGCGACGAACCCGTCAAGCTGTGCGTGAAGAACGGCGTGCCGGTCGAGCTGCGCAAGCAGCTCGCGGTCGACCTCGACTACGACACGATCGGCGAATCGGTCGGCTTCTTCCGCTTCACCGAAGGCACCGCGCGCCGCCTCGCGACGATCGTCGCGGGTTACGTCGACAGCGGCCGCTCGAACATGCCGCACGAGGAAGCCGTGCGCGACCTGCTGCTCGAAGGCGGCCATTCGTTCGACGTCGCCGACGTCACCGGCTCGCCGTGGATCGAGATCGACTTCCCGAACGACGTCGCACGCGCCACCCAAGAAATCCTTCCCCTGATTCAACGCACCACCGCAGGAGCCGCACGATGAACGCACGCGAACCCAACTTCACCGAATCGCGCAGCGCGCGCCTGCGCCGCATGCTCGTCAGCAGCGACCTCGAATTCCTGATGGAAGCGCACAACGGCCTGTCCGCGCGGATCGTCCGCGAGGCCGGCTTCAAGGGGATCTGGGCATCGGGCCTCGCGATCTCCGCGCAGTTCGGCGTGCGCGACAACAACGAGGCCAGCTGGACGCAGGTCGTCGACGTGCTCGAATTCATGGCCGACGCGAGCGACCTGCCGATCCTGCTCGACGGCGATACCGGCTACGGCAACTTCAACAACGTGCGCCGCCTCGTGAGAAAGCTCGAACAGCGCGGCATCGCCGGCGTCTGCATCGAGGACAAGCAGTTCCCGAAAACGAACAGCTTCATCGACGGCGAGCGCCAGCCGCTCGCCGAGATCGATGAGTTCTGCGGCAAGATCAAGGCCGGCAAGGATTCGCAGACCGATCCGGACTTCTCGATCGTCGCGCGCGTCGAGGCGCTGATCGCGGGCTGGGGGATGGACGAGGCACTGCGCCGCGCGAACGCGTATGCGGAAGCCGGCGCCGACGCGATCCTGATCCACAGCAAGCTGTCGCGCCCGGACGAGATCCTGCAGTTCGCACGCGAATGGAGCGGCAAGGCGCCGCTCGTGATCGTGCCGACCAAGTACTACAGCACGCCGACCGACGTGTTCCGCCAGGCCGGCATCAGCACCGTGATCTGGGCGAACCACCTGATCCGCGCATCGGCTTCCGCGATGCAGGCCGTCGCGCGCGAGATCCATGAGAACGAAACGCTGATCAACGTCGAGGATCGCGTCGCGTCGGTCAACGAGATCTTCCGCCTGCAGGACGCCGACGAATATTCGGCGGCCGAGCGCATCTACCTGTCGTCGTCGTCGCGCGCGTCGAATGCGGCGGTCGTGCTCGCCGCGAGCCGCGGCAAGGGGCTCGAAGCCGTCACCGAAGACAAACCCAAGGTCATGCTGCCGGTCGCCGGCAAGCCGCTGCTGCGCTGGCTCGTCGACGGCTTCAAGAAGCAAGGCGTGAACGACATCACCGTGGTCGGCGGCTATCGCGCCGACGCGATCGACACGTCGGGCATCAAGCTCGTCGTCAACGAGCGCCATGCGCAGACGGGCGAACTCGCGTCGCTCGCATGCGCGGCGGAACGCCTGACGGGCGACACCGTGATCTCGTACGGCGACCTGCTGTTCCGCAGCTACATCCTGCGCGACCTCGCGGAGAGCGAGGCCGAATTCAGCGTCGTCGTCGATTCGTCGCTGACGGAGCCGACCAACCAGAGCGTGCGCGACTTCGCGCTCTGCTCGGCTGCGGACGATCGCGGCCTGTTCGGCCAGAAGACGTATCTGCAACGTGTATCGAGCGACGTCGCCGCAGGCACGCCGCACGGCCGCTGGATCGGCCTGCTGAACGTGCGCGGCGCCGGCGTCGATCGCCTGAAGGCGATGCTCGCGACGCTGCAGGCGCGCGACGATTTCGACACGCTCGACATCCCGATGCTGCTCAACGAACTGATCGCCGCCGGCGAGAAGATCGAGGTGCAGTACGTGCACGGCCACTGGCGCGGCGTCAACGATCTCGAAGACTTCCGCCGCGCGGGCGACTTCGCGCACGGCCAGACGCCGCTGTCCGAACCGGGCGCCGGCAACGGGGGCGCGCAATGATCGAAGCGGCCCAGTTCGTCGAGGCCGCGCGCGAACGCGGCTTCGACTGGTACGCGGGCGTGCCCTGCTCGTACCTGACGCCGTTCATCAACTACGTGCTGCAGGACCCGACGCTGCACTACGTGTCGGCCGCGAACGAAGGCGACGCGGTCGCGCTGATCGCGGGCGCGACGCTCGGCGGCAAGCGCGGAATCTCGATGATGCAGAACTCGGGGCTCGGCAACGCGGTGAGCCCGCTGACGTCGCTGACCTGGACGTTCCGCCTGCCGCAACTGCTGATCGTCACGTGGCGCGGCCAGCCGGGCGTCGCCGACGAGCCGCAGCACGCGCTGATGGGCCCGATCACGCCCGCGATGCTCGACACGATGGAGATCCCGTGGGAGACGTTCCCGACCGACCCCGAACAGGTCGGCCCGGCGCTCGACCGCGCGATCGCGCACATGGACGCGACCGGCCGCCCGTACGCGCTCGTGATGCAGAAAGGCAGCGTCGCGCCGTATGAACTGAAGGCGAACCCGGCGGCGAAGCCGCGCGCGAATGTCGCCGCGCAGTCGTCATCGCGCGCCGCGTCGGCCGATGCATGGCCGACCCGTCACGACGCGCTGCAGCGCGTGATCGCGCACACGCCGGTCGATTCGACCGTCGTGCTCGCGTCGACCGGTTTCTGCGGCCGCGAACTCTACGCGATCGACGATCGCCCGAACCAGCTGTACATGGTCGGCTCGATGGGCTGCGTGACGCCGCTCGCGCTCGGCCTCGCGCTCGCGCGCCCCGACCTGCGCGTGGTGGCCGTCGACGGCGACGGCGCCGCGCTGATGAGGATGGGCGTGTTCGCGACGCTCGGCACCTACGGCCCGTCCAACCTCACGCACGTGCTGCTCGACAACGGCGCGCACGAATCGACGGGCGGCCAGGCGACCGTGTCGCGGCATGTATCGTTCGCGGGCGTCGCGGCCGCATGCGGCTATGCGTCGGCGGTCGAAGGCGACACGCTCGACGTGCTCGATGCGACGCTGGCTGCGCCGGGCGACGGAGCACAGTTCGTGCGCGTTGCGATCCGCACCGGCGTGCCCGACGGCCTGCCCCGCCCGACCGTCACGCCGGTCGAGGTCAAGACCCGTCTGATGCGGCACATCGGCGCCGCGCAGACCGAAGCCCACGCTGAAGGAGCCCTTTGATGCTGCTGCTGAACCCCGGCCCGGTAACGCTGACCGATCGCGTGCGCCGCAGCCTGCTGCAACCCGACCTGTGCCACCGCGAAAGCGAATTCTTCGATCTGCAGGACGAAGCGCGCGCGCGCCTCGTCGCCGCCTACGAACTCGATCCGGCCGAATGGGCGGCCGTGCTGATGACGGGCTCGGGCACCGCCGCCGTCGAGAGCATGATCGCGGCGCTCGTGCCGCAGGACGGCAAGCTGCTCGTGATCGAGAACGGCGTGTACGGCGAGCGGATCGCGCAGATCGCGACGCAGTATGGGATCGCGCACGACGTGCTGAAGCATGAATGGATGCAGGCGCCCGATCTCGCGCAGATCGCCGCGCGCCTCGACGCGGGCGGCTACTCGCACGTCGCGGTGATCCATCACGAAACGACGACGGGCCGCCTGAACGACCTCGGCGCGATCGCCGAAGTCTGCCGTTCGCGCGGCGTGAGGCTGCTCGTCGACGGCGTCAGCAGCTTCGGCGCGGAAGCGATCGACTTCGCCGGCGGCGACATCGACGCGGTTGCCGCGACCGCGAACAAGTGCCTGCACGGCGTGCCGGGCGCGGCGTTCGTGATCGTGCGCCGCAGCGCGCTCGCGAAGGCGGCGAGCCGCACGTACTACCTCGACCTCGGCCGTCTCGCGAAGCTGCAGGACCAGCGCAACACGCCGTTCACGCCGTCCGTGCACGCGTATTACGCGCTCGTCGAGGCGCTGCGCGAGTTCGACGAAGCCGGCGGCTGGCGCGCGCGCCATGCGCGTTACAAGGCGCTCGCCGACCGGGCACAGGCCGGCCTCGCCGCGCGCGGGATGCCGCTGGTGCTGCCGGAAGGTGCGTCGTCGGTCGTGTTGCGCGCGTACCGGCTGCCGCAGGGCGTCACGTACGAGACGCTGCACGACGGCCTGAAGGCTCGCGGCTTCGTGATTTATGCGGGGCAAGGCGGGCTGTCGAAGGAGCTGTTCCGCATCTCGACGATGGGCGCGATCGAAGCGGCCGATGTCGACCGGTTGCTGGATGGTTTTACCGAGTTGACGCGGTAAGCGGCTGCCGCTTCGTCGACGAGAGGCCCGTGAGGGCCTTTTTTTGTTCGCGGATTTCCGTGGATGTCGCTGAGCCACCCTCCGCGGCCATTCGATGCTGCGTCAACTGAACGGCTGTTCCCGGGGATAGAACTGACGATCCGATGGTCGACGTCGCGTGAAACGTCAGCGCAGACTGCTGAAAAGCTGAGCGACCAGATCGCGCAGCCAGCGATTTCCCGCTTCGTGGTGATAGCGGGCGTGCCAGTGCTGCCGCACCGCAAATCCCGCCACCGGTATCGGACACGGATGCACCGACAGGTCATTCACCTTCGCCAGCGTCTCGCCGATATGCCGCGGCAGCGTGGCAATCAGGTCGGTGCTCTTGATGATGGCCCCGAGCCCGAGAAAACCCGGTAGCTCGAGTACGACGTCCCGCTCAACGTGTTCGCGCACAAGCGCCTGCTCCAGCAGTTGCGCCCCGGTCCCTGCCGAGATGGCGACGTGGCCTTCCGCGCGGTACTGCTTGAGCCCGAGCTTTCCGTGCCCGCGCGGATGATGCTTATTCATCAGACATACCCAGTCCTGGGTGTACAACTGCTGCTGGTAAATGCCGCCGCCGAGCCAGGGCACGTGACCGATCGCAAGGTCTGCCTCACCCGATTCCAGCGCGCGCTCGGTATTGCCGTCGATTCCGGCCACTTCGAGACGGATCCCCGGCGCCTGCGCGCGCACGTGCGCCAGCATGCGCGGAAGAAGCGTGATGTGGCTCGCGTCGGTCATGCAGATGCGGAACCGCCGCTTTGCGGTGGTGGGATCGAATGCGATCTCCCACGCAGCGAAGCGCCGCAGTGATTCGAGAATCTCCCGGCACGGACCGATCAGCGCATCGGCTTGCGGCGTCGGCGCCATGCCGCCAGGCGTACGTATGAACAGCGGGTCTTGCAGATGCTCCCGCAAACGCCCGAGCCAGATGCTGACCGTCGGCTGACTCTGTCCGAGCTGCTCCGCGACGCGCGTGACGCTGCGGACATCGTAGAGAAGATCGAAGAGCTGCAGCAGCTTCAGATCGGGGAGTTCTGCCGGGTTCATAGCAATATTGCCTGGTGCAATGACGTCATTGTATCCATTGCATTGCGGACATGATTGCCGAATCGTATCTTGGTCTCCAGATCAAGGAGACGGCAGTGAAGATTGCGATTTTAGGTGCGGGTGCTCTGGGCTGTGCCATCGGCGCGGCGCTGACCGAAAGCGGTAACGAAGTCTGGTTGCTGAACCGCTCGGTGGCACATGTGGAGGCCATGCGGCGCGATGGTCTGTGCGTGGACGACGCGAATGGCTCGCGTCGTGTGAAGGTAAACGCGACGACGCGTGCCGACGAAGCCGGCGCCGCCGATCTGGTGGTCGTGCTGGTCAAGTCATTTCATACCGACGCAGCGATGCGCGGCGCGCTGGACCTGATCGGACCCGACACGCTGGTCCTGTCGCTGCAGAATGGCCTTGGGCACGAAGATGTGCTCGCCGACATCGTCGGGCGCGAGCGCGTACTGGCCGGCAAGACGTACGTCGGCGGCGTGATGCGCAATCCCGGGCACATCGAGTCAGGCGTCGCTGGCAAGACGACCTATATCGGCGAACTCGATGGCCGGATAACCTCCCGCGTGACGGCGATCGCTGAAACCTTCAATGCCGCCGGACTGGCCACCACCGTCAGCGACAACATCGTCGGCACGATGTGGGACAAGCTGCTGGTCAATGTCGCAACCGGCGCGCTGACGGGCACCACGGGCCTGACCTACGGCCAGCTTTACGACGAACCGCTTCTGAAAGCGGCCGCGCTCGCGGCGGTCGCCGAAGCGATCGCGGTCGCCCACGCCGCTGGTGTAACGCTCTCGACAACCGATCCTGAACGCCCGTGGAACCTGGCAGGCGAAGGACTTTCGTCAGCCTTCAAGACCTCGATGCTGCAAAGCCTCGAAAAAGGCTCCATCACCGAAATCGACTTTATCAACGGCGCGATCGTGCGCTGGGGACAACGGCACGGCGTGCCGACGCCCGTCAACGCGACACTGGTCGCGTGCATCAAGGGCATCGAGCGCGCCATGGCCGACCGACAACACAGGGAGACAACCGCATGAACGGCAGCAAGGCTTATCTGGAGCATGTCGCCATCTGGGTGAAGGACATCCACTGGCACATCCGCTTTTTCGAAGACGTTCTCGGCATGACGATGCGCGAGGTCGACGGCACCGTCGATGAACCGCGACAGTACTGGACGCTCGGCGGTTTGCAGTTCATCCATAACCCCCAGCATGACGCGCCTGAAGGTCGCCTCGGGCACCTGGGCGTGATGTGTGAAGACCTGGAGGCCGCGCTGGCTGCCGCGCAAAAGTATGACGTCAGCGAAATGCCGCAGGGACGCAACTGGTTGCGCCTCCCGGACGGCCTCGCCGTCGAACTGATCCAGGCAAAGCCCGCATCGTGCGTGGCGCGGGCACTGGACATCAATCCACGCTCGGAGGTTTGAGATGACGATCGTCGACAAATATTGGGACGATGCCCGCGAGGGCGACGAGTGCGTGAGCCCGAACTACACGGTAACGAAGGAACGCATTCTGGCCTATGCAGACCTGACAGGCGATCACACACCGGTTCATGTGGACGAGGAATACGCGAACGCGAGCCACTTCGGTTCGATCGTTGCACACGGTCTGTTTGGCCTGTCTATCGCCGATGGGCTCAAGACCCAGAGCGACTATCGCTTCCTGCCGGGTATGTCGCTCGGCTGGACGTGGGACTTCAACTTGCCCATCAAGGTCAACGACGTGCTGCACGTCAGGTTCCGCGTCGGCACGATGCGTGCGAGCAAGAGCCGTCCCGACTGGGGCATCGTCGTGCTGCCGTCGGAGCTGATCAATCAGGACGGCCACGTCGTCCAGCATGGCGAGCATCGTCTGATGGTGCCGCGCCGACCGGGAGCATTCTGATGCAAGCACGTCCTCTCGAAGGTATTCGCGTCGTCGACTACAGCCATTTTCTGGCCGGTCCGTATGTCGGGCGTTGTCTCGCGGCGCTCGGCGCCGAAGTCATCAAGGTCGAGCGTCCCGGTAGCGGCGATGCGGGTCGTCAGCACGCCACGGTGCTCGACGACGAACAGAGCGGCTATTTTCTGCAGCTCAACATGGGCAAGCGTGGTGTCAGCGTCAACATGCGCGACCCGCGTGGGAAGGAGTTCATGCAGCGGCTGTGCGATTCGGCGGATGTGTTCATCGAGAACTATCGGCCGGGTGCGCTGAACAAACTCGGGCTTGGTTATGACGAACTGTCCGCGCGCAATCCGAAACTGGTCTACTGCTCAATTTCGGCCTACGGCCATACGGGACCTGACGCGCATCGCGCCGGTTTCGGTCTGATTGCCGAAGCGAAGAGCGGCATCATGCAGATGATCGGCACTCCCGGCGAGCCGCCCCCGCTGATGCGCATTTCGCTCGGCGACATGTACACCGGTATTCACGCGGTGGCGGCGATCAATGCCGCGCTGCTCGGTCGCGTAAAGAGCGGCCGCGGCCAGCACATCGACATGGCGCTGTACGACACGCTGGTGTCGATGCACGAGTACGCCGTGCAGTGCTACACGATGCAAGGCACCGTGCCCGAGCAGACCGGTCACGACATGCCCACGTCGACACTCTATGGCGTGTTTCGTGCCGCCGACGGCGACCTCGTAATCGCGGCCCAGGTGGACGACGCGTGGAAGCGCTTCGCCGCCCTGATCGAGTCGCATGAAGGACCGGCCGGTTTCGGCACTGACACGCGCTATCACACCCTCGCGGGACGCAACGCGAACCGGTTGGACATTCTGTCCGTCGTGAAGCCCTGGGTGGCAAGCCGACCGGTCGCGCAGGTGCTCGAGCTGTTGGATGGCATCGATGTGCCTTGTGCGAAGGTGCAGCGCATCGACGAAGTGCTCGTCGATCCGCAGATCGTGGCGCGCGGCATGGTGGTCGAGCAGGAGCACCCGCGCTACGGCAAGTTGCGCCTGCCGAACCTGCCGTTCCGTTTCTCCGACTGCGACACGACGATCCGCGAGGTCGCTCCCGATCTCGGTCAGCACAACGTCGAAGTGGCGCAATCGCTGGGTTTCGGCGCTGCCGAGATCGACGCGATGCAGACTGAAGGTGTGCTGTATTCAAAAGCGAGGCCATGATGACTGACCAGTACGCGGTGATCGGCAACCCGATCGGCCATACGAAATCCCCGCTGATCCACGGTCTCTTCGCGCAGGAGACACGGCAGGACATGTCTTATACGGCAATTGAAGGACCGTTGGAGCCGCAGGACGCGTTCGCCGCGACCGTGCGCGCGTTCATCGCAGCGGGCGGCAAAGGCATGAACGTGACCGCGCCGTTCAAGCTGAATGCGTTCGCGATGGCCGACGAACGCAGCGAACGCGCGGCACTGGCCGGTGCCGCCAATGCGCTGAGCTTCAGCGACGGCCGGATCGTCGCCGAGAATTTTGACGGTGTTGGACTGGTGCGCGACATCGAGGTCAACCTGAACCTGCCGATGGCCGGCAGGCGCGTGCTGATCCTCGGCGCCGGTGGGGCGGTGCGCGGTGCATTGCTGCCATTCCTTGCCGCGCGACCGGCTGAACTGGTCGTCGCCAACCGGGACATTGCCAAGGTTCGGGCGCTGGTCGAACAAGTCGCCACGAGCGGTCCGCTGGCCGCTTGCGGTTACGGCGACCTCGAGGCGATGGGACAGTTCGACCTGGTGGTCAACGCGACGTCGGCCAGCCTTACCGGCGATCTGCCTCCTGTCCCACCGAGCGTTTTCAGTCCTTCAGGCGCGGCTTACGAACTCGCCTATGGCAAGCGATTGACGCCCTTCCTGAGACTCGCGCGCAATGCGGGCGTGCTGGGTGTCGCGGACGGTGTCGGCATGCTGGTGGAGCAGGCGGCGGAAGCATTCGACTGGTGGCGAGGCGTGCGGCCCCAGACCCGTGCCGTGATCGACCGGCTCACGGTGCCGCTGGATTGAACGTGCAACGGAGTGGCGAATGAAAAAGGTCCTGATGCTTCACGGTATCAACCACAATATGTTTGGCAAGCGCGACCCGGTGCAGTACGGAACGATCACTCTGGCCGAAATCGATGCCCGGCTGCAGGCTCTCGGCGCCGAGCTTGGCGTGCAGGTGGAATCATTCCAGACGAACAGTGAAGGGGCAATGTGCGAGCGCATTCACCGAGCCTTCGAGGAGCGCTGTGACGCCGTGCTGATCAACGCCGGGGCGTGGACACACTACAGCTACGGCATACGCGATGCGCTGGCTATTCTCGTCTGCCCGGTTGTGGAATTACACATGTCCAACATTCACGCCCGGGAACCGTTCCGACATCACTCGGTATTCGCCGAGATCGTCGATGGGCAAATCTGCGGCTTTGGGGTCGAGAGCTATCTGCTCGCCTTGCGAGCCGCAGTTGCTCAGAGCAAACACAAGTGAAGCAATCGGCAATCTGGCTCCGAACCAGAGTCGGGATCAGCATGAAATGGCGTTGGTGCGGCTTTCTCCAGCGCTCTTTTGTTTGACTGCGTCCTGGCCTGCCACGAATCGGCCTGCCTTTCTCGACTCAGAGGTATAAATACGGCGGCGGTAGGCTCGAACGGTCGCTTTCGGAGCGGCCGTTCGATTGTCTACGGTTGATTTCAGGCGGATGACCGGAGTTGGCCGAAAACCGACTCCCCACCCCGCGCTCCCAGGAAATCTGCGAAGAACCCGTTTTCCCATCGAGACCATGAAAATCCGTCGCTTCGTTCCTTTGCTGGCGCTCGCCGCCGCTCCCACCGCTCACGCCATCGACAGCCAGCCTTGCGGCGACGATACCGTCACGGCCATCGCCCGCTGGGCCGGCATCGCCAGCGCACGCATCGCCACGCGCGACACGAACCGGCTCGTCGTCGCGTCGGCGTGCAAGGCCATGCCGAACGCGCCGGGCACGACGATCGCGGCCGTCGCGTTCGATTCGCTTCCGAAAAGCAAGAACCCGGACGACAGCGCCAAGCTGCAGGTCGTCGCGCTGGTCGAGGGCGGCAAGGTCGTGGCGGCCGAGCGGGCAGTGGTCCAGGAAGATGCGGCAACGGAGATCGACGAGAACAGCTATCGCATCGACACCGCGCCCTACCGGCTATCGCCCGACGTGCGCGCGTTCGGTGTCGTGTTCACGAGCAGCGCGCGCGGGGCGAGTTGCCCCGATGCCAGCGCGAGCGAGGAACTGACGCTGTGGGTACGTGAAGGCACCCGCATCCGCCCGGTGTTCGGCACCAACCTCTACGGCTGGGTCAGCAGCGAAGGCACGGCCTGCGGCGCCGGCGTCGGCGATGCGCGCAGCGAGGACGCACGCATGACGATCGCCGTCGAGAAAACGTCAAGCCACGGCTTCGCGGACTTGTCGATCACGGCCCGCATCACGAAGACGCAGCGCAAGGACGGCGAATATTCGGACACGGGCAAGCGAACGGCGCGCACGGTCGTGCGTTACGACGGCAAGTCGTATGGCATCGACATGTTCCGAACCTTCTGGTATCCGCCTTCGGCGATGAAGTGACGCGGCGGCCGAGTCGCACTGCCCTGCACGCTTGCTCGCCGTCGACCTACTCCACCACCTTCGGCCCGATCGTGTCCGTCGCCACCGGCCCGAGCAACGCGTCGTCGCGCACGCGCCGCGCCTCGCGCGCCGTATACCGATCCTTCAGCCACAGGAACGGCCTTTCGACGAGAAAATGACTGGCCGTCGCGGCCAGCAGCGCCCACACGATGCCAAGCGGAAACGCATGCGCGACCGGCAGGGCCGGGTTCGCGAACGGCTGCTGCCACAGATAAAGGCTGAACGAGATCGTGCCGACGAACACGACCGGCCTCGCGCGCAGCCAGCGCGCGCACCAGAACTCGCTGCGGAAATTCAGCACGACGATCACGATCGCGATCAGCGCGGCTTCGAGCGTCACGCCGTACGTCGCGTTCCAGAAGCCGCCGAGCCGATGTTCGGCGAGCGGCATGCCGAGCAGCACGATGAAGACAATCGCCGTCACGATCCGAGTCTCGCCGCGCCACGTGCGGATCCACGCTTCGAGCCGTTCGCGGTTGAGCGCCGCATAGCAGCCGATCAGGATCGAATCGACGCCCGTGTGGAGCATCATCGCGAGTTGCCCGCGCAGCGCCGGTGCAGCGAAATACGTGACGGTGCGCACCAGCGGCACGATCAGGATCAGCGCGGCCAGCCAGCGCGTGCCGCCGCGGCGGGCGCCGTACACGAACAGCAGCGGCCAGAACCAGTAGAACTGCTCCTCGAGTGCGAGCGACCAGAAATGGCCGAGATACCACGCGCCGTCCGGATGCAGCGCGTTGTCGCCGGTCAGCCCGAACCACGCCGAGTAATTCCACAGGTGCAGCGCGGCATACAGCCACTGCCGGCGATCGACGTCGAACCAGCCGGCGAAGGCCACGATCGCGACCGCCGCGAGATAGACATAGCAGGCCGGCCAGATCCGCAGCGCGCGGCGCACGTAGAACGACGTCAGCGCGATGCCGCCCGTGCGCGCGAACTCGGCGCGCAGCACGTTGGTGATCAGGAAGCCGCTGAGGACGAAGAAGATCAGCACGCCGAGCCGGCCGTCGGCGATCAGCCGCAACGGCACGTACCAGCCCGTGTAGCCGCCCGGCAGCATGTGCTCGGCATGGCCGACGACAACCATCGTCACCGCGACGGCGCGCAACCCGGTCAACTGCGTGACGCGATGGTTCATCGGCTGGTTCCCGTTGGCACGGTAAAGGAGCAGGAGATAGGCCGGTGCCCCGATTCGGCGGCACCGATATGCCGCCGGGATTTTGTATGAAAAATATCGGAATGAAATTGCTTCAAAAATCCCGGGGCGGACACCGGCGACGGCGCGCACCCCGGCGAGCCGACGTCCGCGGCGGCGAATGGGCATAATGACAAGCCTTGTCCGGCGGCGGCCGGTCCGATGCCCACGCAACGAGTTTTTTGCGGCGCCGCAATATCCACCGTGCCGTGCCCCGCCCGCACACCGGCCCGCGCCTCGTCCGCCTCCTGTCGACCCTCACCCGGAGCCTGCCTGTGTACCCACCGATCGAACCCTACGCCCACGGCCACCTCGACACCGGCGACGGCCATCGCATCTACTGGGAGCGCTGCGGCAACCCAGCCGGCAAGCCCGCCGTGTTCCTGCACGGCGGCCCCGGCGCGGGCTGCAGCCCTGACCATCGCCGCCTGTTCGACCCGGAGCGCTACGACATCCTGCTGTTCGACCAGCGCGGCTGCGGGCGCTCGACGCCGCATGCGAGCCTCGAGAACAACACGACGTGGCATCTGGTCGCCGACATCGAACGCCTGCGCGAGATGGTCGGCGCCGAGCAATGGCTCGTATTCGGCGGCTCGTGGGGCAGCGCGCTGTCGCTCGCGTACGCGGAAACGCATCCCGAACGCGTGAGCGCGCTGATCGTGCGCGGCATCTTCACGATGCGTCGCGCGGAATTGCTGTGGTACTACCAGGAAGGCGCGTCGTGGCTGTTCCCCGACCTGTGGGAAGCGTTCCTTGCACCGATTCCGGAAACCGAGCGCGGCGACCTGATGGCCGCCTACCATCGCCGGCTGACCGGCGGCGACGAAGCCGCGAAACTCGAAGCCGCGCGCGCATGGAGCAGCTGGGAAGGCCGCACGATCACGCTGCTGCCCGATCCCGCGCTCGCCGCGCACTTCGCGGACGGCCACTACGCGCTCGCGTTCGCGCGGATCGAAAACCACTACTTCGTCAACAAGGGCTTCGTCGAAGAAGGCCAGTTGCTGCGCGACGCGCATCGCCTCGCCGGCATCCCGGGCGTGATCGTACAAGGCCGCTACGACATCGCGACGCCCGCACGCACCGCATGGGACCTGTCGAAGGCGTGGCCGGACGCGACGTTCGAGATCGTGCCCGGCGCCGGGCACGCGTACAACGAGCCGGGGATCCTGCAGGCGCTGCTCGCGGCAACGGACCGGTTCGCCGATTAATCAACACGACACACGCAACGCGGCGCGTGCGGCCATGCCTGCCGGCACGCGCCGCGCCGCCCGATCAAAGTATGGTTTCGACGATGGTCCTGCCGCTGATCGCCGCTCGACGAGCTGTTCGTCGCCGACCTTGCGGATCGCGTCGTCGAGCAGCCCTTCCGGTTCTTCGGTCGCCACCTTCAACAGGCCCGACAGGCCCCGCGCGTCGAGCACCACCAGCGTCTCCATCGAATCCGCGCGGCTCACGAGCACGCGGCGCAACGCCGGCCCCGCGCCGAAGCTCGCGCAGAGCGCAATCGTCTCGCTGCCGAGCGTGTAGTCGAAGTTCTTGATCATGATCTGCCGCCGTTGCTGGGGAATGGCGAGGCGCGACGGCGCGGCGCCGTGACGTCGACGCACCCGCGCGTACCGCCGGTGCCGGACCGAGGCTCGATCCGTTCGCCGGCAGGATCATGCTAGGCGTGCAGAATTAACGAAGACTTAAACGGCGAATCGCCCGGGCGGGCGGCATCGCGCGACATCACGGCGCGTCGAGCGGCTCGACCGTCACGCCGACCTTCAGCTCCTGATCCGCGCCGCCGCCGCGAATCACGCCGCGCAGCGGCGTCACGTCCGCATAGTCGCGGCCGATCGACAGCATCACGTAGTCGTCGCCCGGCGCGCGGTCGTTGGTCGGATCGAGCTGCAGCCAGCCGTTGTCCTCGGGCCACGCCGGGTCGTACACCTCGACCCACGCATGCGACGCGTCGGCGCCGATCAGCCGCGGCTGCCCGGGCGGCGGCTGCGTGAGCAGATAGCCGCTCACGTAACGCGCGGCCAGCCCGAGCGAGCGCAGTGCGCCGATCATCACGTGCGCGAAGTCCTGGCAGACCCCCTTGCGCAATCGCAGCGCATCGAGTGCCGACGTCGTGATGTCGGTGCTGTTCGGCGTGTACGCAAAGTCGGCGTGCACGCGCCGCATCAGGTCCCATGCGGCCTGCACGAGCGGCCGCTGCGGCGTGAAGCTCGCGGCCGCATACGCGGCGAGTTCGGCGTCGCACGCGACGTGCGGCGAAGCAAACACGAATTCGCTCGCCGCGTCGTAAGGCTGCCCCGCGCGGAACCGCAAGCGGTCGCGCACGGCTTCCCATGCAGTCGCGTGTTTTCCGTCGGGACGAGCGATCGCGGGCGGCGGCTCGCCGCGCGCACCGAGCGACCACACGGGCGGCGTCACGCGCACCGTGCTGCGGCTGCGCACGAGCAGCGCGTCGTGCGGCTGGTTCAGCGCGAACGATGCGCGCGCGTTGCCGAATGCGTCGATCTCCGTGCAGATCGATTCCGGCGCGGGGTTGATGTCGAGCGAGAACGACAGCACCTGCTGGCGCGGCGTCGCGAGCGGTTGCAGGCGCGCCTGGTGCTGCGCCGATTCGACGCGCGCCGCGTACCGGTATTCGGTATCGTGCGTGACGCGCAGCAACCGGCCGGGTGCAACGGCGGCCGGTGCGGCCGGTGCAGCAGGCGCGGCCGGCGCCGCTGCCTGTCGTCCGTTTACGGAACCCGGCGGCGTTTTCGTCGTGCCTTTCGTCGTCACCATAGCGTCCTGCCCGCCTCGCGCACGTGGCTGAAATAACGCTCGCCGATCCGGTTCGACAGCTCCCAGACCGCCTTCGCCGTCGCGTCGAGCATGCCGAGCAGCTTGTCGTGCCGGCCGCCGTCGGCGGTTTCGCACAGCTCGTGCAGCGACCATGCGGGCACGTCCGGAATCGTCTCGGCCAGCTCGGACAGCGCATAGCCTTCGCTGCGCTCGACCTTCGCCAGCCGGCCGCGCAGCGCCTGCACGACCCAGCCGAGCGAGCGCGGGTTGTCGGTATCGAGCACGACGAGCGACAGCAGCGGCGCGACGTCGAAGCCGCGCTGGAACCGCGAGCGGAACGTGATCGTGCTGTCGAACAGCTCCAGCACGAGCTCGAAGCCGTCCTGCCGGTACACGGCGCCTTCGTCGAACGCGAACTTCAGCACGCTGCACAGAAAGTCCAGCCGGTCGATCTGCCGGCCGATCGACAGCAGCCGCCAGCCGTCGTCGCGCGTCATGTGGTCGGTCTGCGCGCCCGTGATCGCGCCGAGCAGCAGGCCGAGGCGCTCCAGCAGCTGCAGTGCCTCGTTGCCGATCTGCTCGTCGGCTTCCGGATGGTCGGCACTGTCCGCGAACAGTTGCGTCGCGTCGTCGATCAACCGCCACTGATCGCTCGACAGCCGTTCGCGAATCGCGGCGGCGGCGCCGCGCATCCCGAACAGGCATGATGCGATTCCCGAGGTGCGATCCGCGCCGCGCGTCAGCGACGTCGCGAGCGCGTGCAGGAACGCACGCGGCGCATCGACGGCGTTCGGCGCGTCGGCCGCGATCAGGCCCGTGTCGCGGCACAGCGTGTCAAGCAGTTCCAGGTGCGCGGGGCTGTCGACGTCGTCCTCGCCGCGCAGCCGTTCGAGCGCGGCGCGCGCGAGGCGCATCAGGTTGGTCGCGCGCTCGGTGTAGCGGCCGAGCCAGAACAGGTTCTCGGCCGCGCGGCTCGCGATCGCGCGCGGCCGCTCGACGAGGTCGTCCGGGCCGAGATGCGTTTGCAGCAGCGTCGTCGAATCGACGATGCCCTCGGTCATCACCCACGTATCGACGGTGCTGCCGCCGTGCGGCATCGGCGCGTTGAACAGCGTGTCGCGCGTGCCGACCCGCGACAGCCCGCCCGGCAGGAGCCGCCAGCGCTGCGCGCCGTCGGCGAGCGCGAACACGCGCAGCAGCAGCGGCTTCGGCACGATGCGCGCGCCGCCGTTGCCGTCGGGCGTGCCGTGCCCCGGCCAGGTCGGCGCCTGCGACAGCGGCAGGTCGGCCTGCACCGTGTAGTGTTCGGGCCGCGCGAGTATCCGCGCGCGCCAGTCGGCAAGCTGCGCCTGCGTGAGCCGCGCGCCGATCACCGGGTCGAACGGGCCGCCCGCCTGCACGTCGGCCGGATACGACGCCCTCACGATGCAGCGCGCGAGCTGCGGCAGCGCGTCGTCGCACGCGGCCGCCTCGCCGCACCACCACGAATGCACGGCCGGCAGCGTCAGCGTTTCGCCGAGCAGGCCTTCCGCGAGTCGCGGCATGAAGCCGAGCATGGCCGGCGATTCGAGGAAACCCGAGCCCGGCGCGTTCGCGAGCAGCACGTTGCCCGCGCGCACGGCCTGCAGCAGCCCCGGCACGCCGAGCATCGAATCGGGCCGCAGTTCGAGCGGATCGAGCCACGCGTCGTCGACGCGCCGCAGGATGCCGTGCACGGGTTCGAGCCCGCGCAGCGTCTTCAGGAATACGCGGTTGTCGCGCGCGGTCAGGTCGCCGCCCTCGACGAGCGTGAGGCCGAGGTAGCGCGCGAGATACGCATGCTCGAAATACGTCGCGCTGTGCGGCCCCGGCGTCAGCAGCACGATCCGCGAATTCCTGGCGGCCGGGCTGAGCGCCTGCATGCTCTGCAGCAGCGCGCGGTACGCGGACGCGAGCCGCTGCACGCGCAGCCCGCGAAACCCGCGCGGAAAGAGCCGCGACACGATCAGCCGGTTTTCGAGCAGATAGCCGAGCCCGGCCGCGCCCTGCGTGTGCTGCGCGACGATCCGCCACTGCCCGTCCGGGCCGCGTGCAAGATCGAACGCGACGACGTGCAGCCATGTATCGCCCGGCACGCGCGCACCGCGCATCGCGCGCAGGTAGCCCGGATGGCCGGTCACGAGCGCGGGCGGCAGCAGCCCGCGCTGCAGGATCGTCTGCGGCCCGTACAGGTCGGCCATCGTCGCGTTGAGCAGCCGCACGCGCTGCAGCACGCCGCGCTCGATCGCGACCCAGTCCTCGGGCGTGACGATCAGCGGCAGCAGGTCGAGCGACCACGGGCCGGCCGCGCCGTCGCCGGCGCGCTGCTCGTGCAGCTGGTAGAACAGGCCGTTCTCGCGCATGCGCCGGTGCAGCGCGTCGGCACGGCGATCGAGGTCGGCCACGCCGTCGCTGCCGATCGATGTGAAGAAACTGCGCCATGCGGGCGCGAGCGCAGGCGCGTTCAGGCCGGCCGCGCTGCCGCGCAGTTCGTCGTAACGGCCGGCGGCCGCCGGCGCCGCGAGCGCGGCGGCCAGTTCGGCGGCGTCCGGCTGCGCGCCGGTATCGAATAGCGTGGGCATCGCGTCGGGGTCGGCGAGATGGTCGGAGTGAATGGGCTGCACGGTGTCGTTTCGTCGTCAGGGCGCGGCCGCGCATGCACGCCGCCGCACGGGCGGCGGGCCGCGGCGCGCGGCCGCAATCTGCCCGCATCCTAGCATTCCGGCGCGGCCGCGATCGGCCGGCGCGCCGGAAAATCGCGAACCGCGCATCGTCGTCCGCCCCGTCATCGGCCGGTCACGGCCGCCGCAGGTCGAGCGTGAACGGGAATTCGCGGCTCGGCGCTGCAGCCGACACACTCATCCGCCCCGGCGTGTGCCCCATCTCGACGAAGCGCGCGAGCCGGCGGCTCTCGGCCTCGTACGCATTGACGGGGAACGTCGCGTAGTTGCGCCCGCCCGGATGCGCGACGTGATAACGACAGCCGCCGAGCGAGCGCTGCAGCCACGTATCGACGATGTCGAACGTGAGCGGCGCGTGCACGCCGATGGTCGGGTGCAGCGCCGACGGCGGCGACCACGCCTTGTAGCGCACGCCCGCGACGTATTCGCCGACGGTGCCGGTCGGCTGCAGCGGCAGCGCGCGGCCGTTGACCGTCACGACGTGCCGGTTGTCGTTCAGCCCCGTCACGCGCACTTCGAGCCGTTCGACCGACGAATCGACGTAGCGCACCGTGCCGCCGGGCGCGCCCTCCTCGCCCATCACGTGCCACGGCTCCAGCGCGCCGCGCAGCGACAGCTGCATCCCGTTCACCGCGATCCGGCCGAACAGCGGGAAGCGGAATTCGAAGTGCGGCGCGAACCACGCCGGATCGAACGCGAAACCGGCGTCGCGCAGTTCGGCCAGCACGTCGTCGAAATCCATCTGAAGGAATGCGGGCAGCATGAAGCGATCGTGCAGCGCGGTGCCCCAGCGCGTAAGCGGCGTCGTGTACGGCGCGGCCCAGAAGCGCGCGACCAGCGCGCGCAGCAGCAATTGCTGCACGATGCTCATCCGCGCATGCGGCGGCATCTCGAACGCACGCAGTTCGAGCAGGCCGAGGCGGCCGGTCGACGAATCGGGCGAATACAGCTTGTCGATGCAGAACTCGCTGCGGTGCGTGTTGCCCGTGACGTCGATCAGCAGGTTGCGCAGCACGCGGTCGACGAGCCACGGCGGCATGTCCTGCCCGTAAAGCAGCTTGTTGCGCTGGATCTCGGCGAACGCGATGTCCAGTTCGTAGAGCTGGTCGTTGCGGGCCTCGTCGACGCGCGGCGCCTGGCTCGTCGGCCCGATGAAAAGCCCGGAGAACAGGTACGACAGCGACGGATGGTTGTGCCAGTACGAGATCAGGCTCGCAAGCAGGTCCGGGCGGCGCAGGAACGGGCTGTCGGCCGGCGTCGCACCGCCGAGCACGAAGTGGTTGCCGCCGCCCGTGCCGACGTGACGGCCGTCGACCATGAACTTCTCGCTGCTGAGCCGCGACTGCCATGCGGCGTCGTACAGGAATTCGGTGTGATCGACGAGCTCGTCGAAGCTCGCGGCCGGATGGATGTTCACCTCGATCACGCCGGGATCGGGCGTCACCTGCAGCAGCTTCAGCCGTGCGTCGCGCGGCGGCGGATAACCTTCGAGCACGAGCTTCACGCCGAGCGCATGCGCGGTCAGCTCGATCGCGCCGAGCAGTTCGAGATAATCCTCGAGCGCGGCGAGCGGCGGCATGAACAGGTACAGGATGCCTTTGCGCACTTCGACGCACAGCGCGGTGCGCGTGATCCACGCGGCCGATTCGAAGCGCTCGGGCCGGCGCTGCGGGTCGTGCGCATGCGCGGCATGCCGCCCGCTGGCCGTGTCGTCGCCGCGCCATTGCATCACGGTCTGCGCGGACGCTTCACGATGCACGCCGGACAGGTAGCGCGGCGCGTCGGCCGGGCCCGCGTAGCGCGCGCGGATGGCGGCGGCTTCCGGCAGCGCGGCGCGCGGCGCGAACGGATCGCGCTCGACCAGGTACGGATGGTCGGCGCGGGCGGCCCACGGCAGCGAATCGAGCGGCAGCCGATAGCCCATCGGCGAATCGCCGGGCACGAGGTACATCCGCTCGTCGCGGAAGAACCACGGGCCCGTCTGCCAGCGCGGCCCGTCGAGGCCCGGCCGATGGCGGCCCCGCTCGTCGTCCGTACGCTTGACCGGCAGCACGTAGCCGACCACGCTGTCGAGCTGCTGCTCGAACACCTTGCGCAGCCGCGCGCGTTCGAGCTCGTCGTCGAGGCGCGAGTCGAACGGATCGACGTTGACGGGCAGCCGGCGTTCGCGCCACAGGTAATACCAGACGTCCTCGTAGCCGGGGCGGATGAATTCGTCGGTCAGGTTCAGCCGCGCGGCCAGCGCGTCGATGAAGCGCTTCGCGTCGTCGGTCGTATACGCGGACGGCTCGCGCTCGTCGGCGAACAGCGACGGATCGTGCCATACCGGCTGGCCGTCCGCGCGCCAGAAGATCGACAGCGCCCAGCGCGGCAGTTGCTCGCCCGGATACCACTTGCCCTGCCCGAAATGCAGGAAGCCGCCGTCGCCGTATTCGGCGCGCAGCCGCTGCACGAGCTCGGTCGCGTAGCCGCGCTTGGTCGGGCCGAGCGCATCGGTGTTCCATTCGGCGCCGTCGCGATCGTCGATCGACACGAAGGTCGGCTCGCCGCCCTGCGTGAGCCGCACGTCGCCGGCCGCCAGCGCGCCGTCGACCTGCGTGCCGAGCGTGCGCACGGCATCCCACTGCGACTCCGTATACGGCTTCGTCACGCGCGGCGATTCGTACACGCGCGTCACGGCCATCTCGTGCTCGAACGACACCTCGCATTCGTCGATCAGCCCTTCGACCGGCGCCGCGCTGGTCGGCTGCGGCGTGCACGCGAGCGGGATATGCCCTTCGCCGGCAAGCAGGCCCGACGTCGGATCGAAGCCGATCCAGCCGGCACCGGGCAGGTAGACCTCGCACCACGCGTGCAGGTCGGTGAAGTCGACCGACGTGCCGCTCGGGCCGTCGAGCGATTTCACGTCGGGCGTGAGCTGGATCAGGTAGCCCGACACGAAGCGCGCGGCGATGCCGAGATGCCGGCAAAGCTGCACGAGCAGCCACGCGCTGTCGCGGCACGAGCCGGATGCGAGTTTCAGCGTCTGTTCGGGCGTCTGTACGCCCGGCTCCATCCGCACGAGGTAGCCGATGTCGTGCTGAAGCTGCTGGTTCAGCGCGACGAGGAAGTTCACGGTGCCGGCCGGCGTGCGGTCGACGCCGTCGACATACGCGCGGAACAGCGGCGACGCACTCGTTTGCGGATCGCATGCGAGATACGGCGCGAGCTCGGTCTTCAGCGCGTCGTCATAGTTGAACGGATATTGCTCCGCGCTCGCTTCCAGGAAGAAGTCGAACGGGTTGTACACCGACATCTCGGCGACGAGATCGATCGTGATCTCGAAGGACTCGGTGCGCTCAGGAAACACGAGCCGCGCGAGATAGTTCGAGAACGGGTCCTGCTGCCAGTTGATGAAGTGCTGCGCGGGCTCGACCGTCATCGAATACGCGAGGATCGGCGTCCGGCAGTGCGGCGCGGGCCGCAGCCGCACGACCTGCGGGCCGAGGTTGACGAGCCGGTCGTAACGGTAGCGGGTGGTGTGATGCAGCGCGACGTGGATGGACATGGGAGCTCGATTCGGGTTGGATCGGCCGCGCGCGCCGCGTCGCTGTCGACGCGGCGGCCCGGCATGGCGGATGCGGCGAAAGCGCGCGTCCGGTCAGACGAGTTCGGGCGTCTGCACGACGCTGATCTCGACGCCGACGGCCGTCGCGCCGAGCCCCGTCACCGGCTGCGCGTCGCGATAGTCGAGGCCGACCGCGATGCGCACGTAGCGCTCGTCCGGGCAGCGGTTCATGAACGGATCGAACCCGACCCAGCCGAGCCCTTCGACATAGGCCTCGGCCCATGCATGGCCGGCCGGCTGCTGCATCAGCGCGGCGGCTTGCGGCTGCGCGCCGAGCGCCGCCTGCGACTGGCCCTGCGATTGCGACTGCGACTGCGCGGCATGCGACGCGCCGAGCGCCTGCTGCATGCCCTCGCCGCTCTGCAACGCGAGCGCTTCCTCGTCTTCGTCGTCGCCCGCGTTCTGCTTCGCGTCGGCGATGCGCTGCATCGCGCTGTCGGCGAGCACGTAGCCCGAGATATAGCGGGCGGGAATCTTCAGCGCGCGCGCGGCCGCGATGAACGCGTGCGCATGGTCGCGGCTCGTGCCCTCGCCGCTTTGCAGCGCGGTTTCCGCATCGACGGGCGCGTCGGCGGCCAGGTTCGGCGCGTACGCGATGCGGCCGTGCACTTCCGTCATCAGCCAGTGCAATGCGTCGAGGCCGTACGGCTCGATCGGCAGCGCCTGCGCGAGCGCGCGCACGGTGTCGCCCGCCTTCGTGAGCGCGGTCTCGCGCTCGAAGATCCACGGCGGCGCATAACCTTCTGGATTGCCGAGAATGCCCGCGCGGTCCTGCGTCTCGACGACGCCTGCCGCGACGACGACGATCTCGGCCTTCGCGCCGCGGTCGTGACGCACGAGGTCGATCCGGTTGCCGAGCCCGTCGGCGTACGACAGCGTCGGCTCGACGCCGTCGATTGTGACCTGCCACGCGCGCACCGTCTGCCCGGGCCCGGACTGCGGGCGCAGCCTCAGCCGTTGCAGCGCATGGGTGGCTTGATCGTCGAACTGATAACGCGAAATGTGTCGGATGGCGAGTCGCATGGCAAGCCTCAGTCGAAGTTGTAGGCCTGGGCGATTTCGAGCCCGAGGCTGTTGTTGCGGCCGATGAAGTCGGTCAGGAACTCGTGCAGGCCGCTCTTGAAGATCCGCTCGACCGAGGTATCGGACAGCATCTGCAGGATCTTCGCGGCCGTGTCGTGACACGGATGTGTCACGCCGTAATCCTTCGCGAGCAGGTTCAGGCTCGACACGACGCGCCCGTAGCAATAACGCAGCGAACGCGGCATGCGGCCGTTCAGGATCAGGTAGTCGGCGATGTTCATCGGCTTGTACTGCACGTCGTACACCCAGCGGTACGAACGGTGCGCGGCCACGCAGCGCAGGATCGTTTCCCACTGGTAGTTGTCGAGGATCGTGCCCACATGCGACACCGACGGCAGCAGCAGGTGGTACTTCACGTCGATGATCCGCGCGGTGTTGTCCGCGCGCTCGACGAACGCGCCGATCTGCGCGAAATCGAAGATCTCGTTGCGCAGCATCGTGCTGTAGAAGCTGCCGAGGATCAGCGCGGTTTCGCGCTTCACCGCGTCGAGCACCGCCGGCAGCTCGCTTTCCGGCACCGGCCGCTCGAATGCGCGGCGCAGCGCGAGCCACGCGCCGTTCACGCTCTCCCACGCCTCGCGCGTGAGCGCCGTGCGCACCATCCGCGCGTTCGAGCGCGCGGCCTCGATGCACGACAGCACGCTCGACGGGTTGTCGCGGTCGCGCAGCAGGTAGTCGGTCACGGTATCGGCCGCATACGCATCGTATTTCTGCCGGTAGCCGTTGTCGGCGCCCGAGCTGACGAGCACCGACGACCATTCGGCCGGCGCGTCGGACGTGCGCGTGAGCGCCATCCGCAGCCCGGCATCGACGATGCGCGCGATGTTCTCCGCGCGCTCGATATAGCGGTACATCCAGTAGAGACCGCTTGCAGTACGTCCCAGAAGCATCTCGTGTCCACTCCGTCTTCGTTCGGTTGGCGCGCCGGCTCCGGCGCGCGCGGTCGTGTCCGGCTCAGTCGGCCAGCACCCAGGTGTCCTTGGTGCCGCCGCCCTGGCTCGAGTTGACGACGAGCGAGCCCTCCTTCAGCGCGACGCGCGTGAGCCCGCCCGGCGTGATGCGGATCCGGTCCGACACCAGCACGAACGGCCGCAGGTCGACGTGGCGCGGCGCGAGGCCGGCTTCGGTCAGGATCGGCGTCGTGGACAACGCCAGCGTCGGTTGCGCGATGTAGTTCGCGGGCCGCGCGCGCAGCTTCGCGGAAAACGCCTCGATCTCGGCCTTCGACGCGCACGGCCCGACGAGCATCCCGTAGCCGCCCGAGCCGTGCACTTCCTTCACGACCAGTTCGTCCAGATGCTCGAGCACGTATTTCAGGCTGTCCGCATCGCCGCAGCGCCAGGTCGGCACGTTCTCCAGCAGCGCCTTGCGGCCCGTGTAGAACTCGACGATCTCCGGCATGTACGAGTAGATCGCCTTGTCGTCGGCGATGCCGGTGCCGGGCGCGTTCGCGATCGTGATGTTGCCCGCGCGGTACACGTCCATGATCCCCGCGACGCCGAGCACCGAATCGGGGCGGAACGTGAGCGGATCGAGGAACGCGTCGTCGACGCGCCGGTACAGCACGTCGATCGGCTGGAAGCCTTCGGTCGTGCGCATCGCGACGCGGCCGTCGATCACCTGCAGGTCACTGCCCTCGACGAGGTGCACGCCCATCTGGTCGGCGAGGAACGAATGTTCGTAGTACGCGGAATTGTGGATGCCGGGCGTCAGCACGGCGATGGTCGGGTTGTCGGCGTTGCCGCCCGGCGGGCACACGGCCGCGAGCGACTGGCGCAGCATCTGCGGATAGGTCTCGACCGGGCGCACCTTCACCTGCTGGAAAAGCTCCGGGAAGAGCTGCATCATCGTCTCGCGGTTTTCCAGCATGTACGACACGCCGGACGGCGTGCGCGCGTTGTCCTCGAGCACATAGAACTCGTTCTCGCCGGTGCGCACGATGTCGACGCCGATGATGTGCGTGTAAACGTTGCCGGGCGGCCGGAAGTCGATCATCTCCGGAATGAACGCTTCGTTGTGCGCGATCAGGTGCTTCGGCACGATGCCCGCGCGCACGATCTCCTGGCGGTGGTAGATGTCGTCGAGGAATGCGTTGAGCGCCATCACGCGCTGCTCGATGCCGAGCGACAGCCGGCTCCATTCCGAACCCGAGATGATGCGCGGGACGATATCGAACGGAATCAGCCGCTCGGCGGCCTCCGCGTCGCCGTAGACGGCGAACGTGATGCCCGTCCTGCGGAACACGCCCTCCGCGTCGTGGGCTTTCTGGGCGAGGCTCGCGGGATTCTGCGTGTCGAGCCATTGCTTCAGGCGCGCGTAAGGCGCCCTTACCATGTCGCCGGATTGCAGCATTTCATCGAATGGCTTCATCGATCTTTTCTCCATCGATCGTTTTCCCCGGCATTGCGCATGCCGGACCGGCGTAATGACTACTCTGCAAGGACCGTGCCTTGCGATATCCCCCCTTTTGCGCCGAGCCGGGCATGCCCGCGCGGCCTGCTGCACCATTACGGTGCAGCGCGCGACGCCGATGGCGGCATCGATGCGCCGCGATCGCGCACGGCCGATGCTGCGCCGCGTCTGCTGAACATAGTTCTCCCGCGTGTCACGAATGTGCAATCTGCACTGCACAAAAAGACGGCCACCCGGAGCGCCGAAGCGCCGGCCGCCGGATCGCCGGCCGCCTGAACCGAGGGGCGGGAAGGCGGGCCGGCACGCGCACCGCGCGGCCGGCCCCGGGGAAGTACCGTCTGCGGCCGCACCGGCAGTTCGACGCGATGAACTAACCGGTTAGCCGGGTCCGGCACCTCAACGCTATGCAGCCGTAATCCCGCCGACAACGCCCATGCATATTTCGACTGACACCCATCGAAAAAAAACATCGGGACGACCGGCGCGAGGCGCGGTACGCTAGAAAATTGTTGCAGCGAAGCGGCGCCGCCGCCGCCCTCCCGGCGCCCGACTATAAAAAGCGAAGATCGAAATGGAAGCAAAGTGGCTGGAAGATTTCCTGAGCCTTGCGGATACCAAGAGCTTTTCCCGTGCCGCGCGTAACCGGCACCTGACGCAGTCTGCATTCAGCAGACGAATCGCCGCACTCGAAACCTGGATGGACGCGAAGCTGGTCGACCGGAGCATCAACCCGATCACGCTGACGCCGGCCGGACAGATGTTCCGCGGGCTCGCCGCGGACATCCTGCGCAGCATGTATGCGGCGCGCAATCTCGTGAACGGCTACGACCAGTTCGCGGCCAGCGACCAGGTCGTGCGTTTTGCCGTCGCGCATACGCTGGTCTTCACGCTGTTTCCCGAATGGCTCAAGCAGCTCAACGGCGAGGTCGGCCACGTGACCGCGCGCGTGAATGCGGTGAACGTGCCGGAAGGCGTGCAGCAGCTCGTCGAAGGCGAATGCGACCTGCTGCTCGGCTATCACCATCCGCAGTTGCCGATCGTGCTCGACCCGAACCACTTCCCGTTCGTCAGCCTCGGCGTCGAGCGGATCCTGCCGGTGTCGACGCCCGACGCGCGCGGCAAGCCCGTGTTCCAGCTGCCGGGCACGCCCGATGCCCCGCTGCCGCTGCTCGCGTATTCGTCGGGTGCGTTTCTCGGGAACATCGTCGAGATGCTGCTGCTGAATGCGACCGAGCCGTATGTGCTGCACCGGTGCTTCGAGACGCATATGTCCGAGGCATTGAAGGGCATGGTCGTGGCCGGGCACGGGATCGGCTGGCTGCCCGAAAGCTGCGTCGAGAAGGAACTCGCGGAGGGCACGCTCGTGTGCGCGGGCTCCGGGGACTGGATCACCGAACTCGAAATCCGCCTGTATCGATCCGCGCGCAAGCGCGGGCTCGCGGCCGAGCAGCTGTGGACCTACATCATGAACCGGCCGCGCACGGCGGCCGAAGGCGCGAGCGGTGCCGAGCAAGCGGCCGCGCCGGCGATGCGCATCGCGCGGCGAAGCGCGGGCGGCAGCCGCTGACATTCGCGTCCGCGCCGTGCGCGTCAACGGCGCGAGCGCGGGTGCGATCCCGGGCAATGCGGTGTCCGCGTGCCTGTGGGTCGCGCCGCTTCATATCGAACGCGCCTCCTTTCCTGCAGCAATCGGCAATCCCGCCGCAACTCGCGAAATCATTTTTTCAGGCCCGGAATCGATATCAAAGAAAATGCAAACGTTTGCGATTCAAAATAGTATTTTTTAAGCCCATCGCACCGATCCCGAATATCTCCTCTTATTTTAATATCAGAAATACCCTGTTACAGAACAAATAAAAAGTTTCTATTTGCATGTAACGAAACGAATATCAAAAAAGACGTCTCGCCCCATTTAAAATCGCGTAACCTGTGTCTGAAATTCACTGATTCGCCTCGAACACAGGCGCAAAACTTTCTTTTATCAGTCGTTATTTTTCGGTACGAATTTCGATACCTCCGACTTGATTCAATGTGTGCTCGATCATCCGTACCGAAAGCAATATTCATATCTGGCAATATCGACTTTCTTCAGTGGCAAGCAGGTCATACAAATCTGTCGAAATCCTGTTTAGATAATATCTTTCAGCGCCGTTCCATTCAAGCCACACGCGGTTGTTGATTCAAAATCCATCGTGTATCAATAGCATGTCGCAAAAAGAACGCTGGCAAATTTGACTCGGAGACTCGGAATGAATGCGCTGCCATTGATTCCGGACGGGAGGTTGCAATGTCTTCCTCGTTTCGACAACATGCTCGCCCTTTCCTGAGCGTCGTCGTATCCGCGCTCTGCCTGAATGCCACGGCCCAGACACCCGCGTCCGGTTCCGGCTCAGGCCGCTATGTGATTTCGTATATCTGCGGCGATGCACAAATCGACGGTACGGCGCCGCTCCCCCCCGACGGCCGTCCGTACAACCTCGGCGTGTCGTTCGCGTCAGCCCGGACCGGGCAACCGCTTGCCAACGTACAGGTGCGCCTGAGGCGACACGGCCGCGTGCTCGTCGAATTCAACGCATCGGGATCGCGCTGCCTGTTCAGCGTGCCCGAGGCGAGCTACCGGGTCGAAGGGACCTATCAGGGCGCCACGCAGTTCGCGATCGTCGAAACGGGCGTACTCACCACGCAATTGCGATGGTGAACGCCGCCTGAACCCGCTCCGACAATGTCATTCACCGCAGCGTATCGAATCTAGGAGCATTGAATGGCTCGCGCAGAACGACCGGACGACCCGCCGGCCCGCCAGTCGAAACCATCCTGGGGTCCCGGCAAGAACGCCGCACTCAGCTTCGTCGCGTTTGCCACGATCTTCGGCATCTTCGCGTATGCCGAGCGGGACACGGCGCTCGGCCATGCGAGCGTGACGCACGACCTCTCCGGCGTGATCGCAACCGCCGTCGGGAAATACCGCAACGCGATCGTGGCCGCGACGTCCCGCGCAACCGGTGCGTCAGGCGTGTCCGGAACATCGGCCGCCCCCGGGCCGGCGCCGACGATCGCACCGGCCACTCCGCCCGCGCCACCGGCGCCGTCCGCTGCTGCAGCGCCGCCCGTCAAGCTCGCGGCCGAACCGGAAGCCGCGCCGCGGGCAGCGTCCCGCACCGCCGCGAAACACCGCCAACCGTCGCACGCGCCGCCCGTGAAACTCGCGGCGAATACGCATGCCGCGCCGGCCCACGACCGCGCCAACGCACGGCTCGGCGATGCGCATCGCGCACCGCGAACCGAGACGCTGGCGGGCACGAGAAAGCGCATGGACTTCGCGCCGAAACCGCAGTCGTACAGCACCGACACGGCACGGATGCAGCCGGCAAGCGTCACGCACGCGGAACTGGAAGGCGCCCGCGCGCTGGCAAAGGCGCGCTGGTGCGCGCAGATCGACGAATGGAACTGTGTGGAACAAAACGCGAGCCGGGCGCTCGCGATCGACCCGACCAACAGCGAATCGCGCTCGCTGCTCGGGCAGGCGATCCGCAACCGTCTGTGAGCCGGTTCCGCATGGCCGGGCCCTCGCTGCCCGGCCGCACGGCGAGCGGCGGCGTGCATCGTCGGGGGCAACCGATGTGATCGTTTCGAAGTGAGGACATACCGTGGCCAACAATCGTAAACAACAATGCACCACCGTCGCCCCGTCCAGCCGGCGGATCCTCCTGCATGCGCCGCTCGTGTTGCTGCTCGTCGCGTCCGGCCCCTGCTTCTCCGCCGAAGGCGACACGGAACCGGGCAGCGTCGGCGAAATCGCCGGGACCAGCGGTGCGCCGGATCCGAAGCCGCCGGGCGCGCCGACACCGGGCGCGCTCGCGCCGGACGCGCCACCGCCGAATGCGCCGACCCCGATCGCGCAGGCCGCGAGTGCCCAGATGCCGAATGCCCAGACGCCCACTGCCCAGACGCCGACACCGCAGACACCCGGCGCGCCGATGCCGAATGCGCAGCCGCCGGGTGCCCAACCATCGGGTACCCAACCGCCAGGCCCCCAGATCCCCGACGCGGAAACCCCGAACGCGCAGATGCCCGACCTCCGCACCGCCGATCCGGCCACCGTCCGCAACGACGTGTTCGGGCTCGCGTCGAGCGGCGGCGCGGTCATGGCGCTGGAGGAAGCGAAAGCCCGCCCCGACGTCTTCTCCGCCGTCGATCTCGCGCAGCTCGAGGAACTGTCGATTCGCCAGCAGGTGCGCGGCGGACGCGACAAGTCGCGCTCGATGACGAGCGCCGACCGCTTCGACGGGCTCGACAGCGCATTGCGCGCCGCGGACGACCTCGACAAGCGGATGCCGGCCACGCCCGAGTATTCGCAGGTCAGGACGGCGCTCGCCGGCGACCGGACGATCGCCTACGCCGCGCGCGGCGAAATGAAGACGGCCGTCGCGACGTTCGAGACGATTCCGCCGGATGCGGAAATCTCGATCGACGCGCTGGCGGCCGTCGGCGACGCGTACCTGTACCTGAGCGAACCGGGCAAGGCCAACGCCGTGTACCAGCGCGCGCTGTCGCAGGCGACCGCATCGCCGACGGACCGTGCGACGCGCGGCTTCCTGTACGGCGCGCGCACGCGTCCGATCGAATTGCGCGAGGGACTGTTCTGGTCGTACGTCGACCAGGCACGCGCGGCGGACGCGAGCCGGGTGCTCGACGACATGGGCAAATCGCTGCCGCCGGCCAACCAGGTGCGGACCTGGGGGCCGGAAAACGACGACTACCTGCGCTACTACCGGCTGCAGGCGCAATACCTGATCTACACGGGCCGGGTTGAAGAAGGGATCGCCGCGCTGGAAAAGCTCGAGAAGGAAGTGCCGTTCAATGCCGAGGTCCGCGCCGCGCACGCCGACGCCGTATCGGGCCAGTCGCATCCGCGCCAGGCGATCGCGATGTATCGCGCGTCGCTGACCGACCACCCGGACAACGTGGAAATGCTCGCTGGGCTCGGCCGCGCATCGCTGACGGCCGACGATTACGCGACCGCGAAGAGCGTCGACCAGACCTTCGGCAACACGTTCCCGGACAGCGGCTCCGTGCGCGCGTTCAAGCGCGACTACAACGCGTACCGCAGCCCCTTGTTCACGACCGACCTGAGCTTCGAGCACGGCAACAGCGCACTGGCCGACAACAGCTTCTCGTCGGACAGCTATGTGTATTCGCAACCGTTCGGCGACAACTGGCGCGTGTTTTCCCACACGTTCTTCGGCCATGCGCAAACCGACGCCGGCAGCGTCAGCCGCACGCGCACGGGTGTCGGCGGCGACTACCGGCACGGGCCGCTCACGATCCTGGGCGAAGTCACGCGCTCGTTCGGCAGCGACGGGCGCACGGGCGGCCGCGGCTCCATCACGTACAACCTCAACGATTACTGGACGGTCAGCGGCGCGCTCGATTCCAACGACAACTCGCTGCCGTGGAAGGCGTATCTCGCGCACATCTGGGGCCGCTCGGCGAACATCGAGGTCGTGTATCGCCAGAACGACCGCCGCGAAGTCCAGCTGAGCTACGGCGTGAGCCGCTACAGCGATTCGAACCTGCACCAGGAGATTTCAGCGACGGGTACGCAGCGCGTGTACACGTCCGCGAACCAGCTCGTCAACGTATCGCTGAATCTCGGCACCGACAGCAACACGCGGCGGGACGCGCCCTACTTCAGCCCGGGCCGCGACTACGCGGCCGCGGCGACCGTCATGCATCAGCTGACGCTGTGGAAGAAGGGCGACATGTCGTTGCAGCAGCGTCTGTCGGCGTCCGGCGGCGTGTACAACGAGCGCGGCTTCGGCACCAGTCCGCTGTGGAGCGCCCGCCTCGCGCACACGTGGACGTTCAAGCACGACATCACGCTGACCTACGGCGTCGAGGTCAGCAGCCACGCATACGACGGCCAGCGCGAGCGTTCCGAAACCGGCTTCCTGTCGCTCAACCTGCCGTTTTAGAAAGGAGCTCGAACGATGCAATCCAGACGGTTCTTCATGTGCGGATGCCTCGGCACGTTTGCAGCCTGTTCGTTGTTCCCGGGCGTGACGAATGCGCGGATGATCGACCTGCTGCCGCCGTCCGATCCCGTCGACGGCAAGACGTTCCGCGTGATCTGCCTGCACGACGTGCGCGACAACCTGCTGTCGACGTTCGCCACGTCGACGATGGTCGATCCGTACGCGGTCGATACCGGTACGCTCACCGCCATCTTCTCGTGGCTGCAGACCAACAACTATCACACCGTCACGGTCAAGCAGATCGAGGCGTCGCGGCACGGCGGCAAGCCGCTGCCGCCGCGCGCGGTGCTGCTCACGTTCGACGACGGCTACCGCAGCCACTACACGAAAGTCCTGCCGCTGCTCGAGCGCTTCAAGTATCCGGCCGTGATGGGCATCGTCACCGCGTGGATCGACGCGCCGCCGGATACGCCGATCCGCATCAGCGACCGGATCCAGATGCCGCGCGACTACTTCATGTCGTGGGACGAGGTGCAGAAGGTCGGCAAGTCGAATCTCGTCGAGCTCGCGTGCCACACGCACAACCTCCATCACGGCGCGGTCGCGAATCCGCAGGGCAACGAGTTGCCGGCCACCACGTCGCACCTGTACCTCCAGAACGAGAAGCGCTATGAAACCGATGCGGAGTTCGAAGCCCGCGTGCATGACGACCTTCAGACATGCGTGCGGCAGATTCGCGAACGCACCGGCATCGTCGCACGCTCGATGGTCTGGCCATACGGCGCGGAAAACCAGCCCGTGCGCAAGATTTCGACGTCGCTCGGCATGGACATCCAGTTCAGCCTCGACGCCGGCCCGAATACGCCGGACGTGCCGCTCGACCGGCTGCGGCGGATCCTGATGATGTACGACGTCGACATCGGCGGGTTCGAGCGGTCGATGCGCGAGCCGGCGACCAACCGCGGCGACGTCGATATCCCCGAGCGCGTCGTGCAGGTCGATCTCGACCAGGTCTACGATCCGGATCCGGGGCGGCAGGAAACGAATCTCGGCAAGCTCATCGAGCGCATCTACCGGATGCAGCCGAAATCGGTGTACCTGCAGGCGTTCGCCGATCCGAAGGGCACGGGCGTCGCGGAATCGCTGTACTTCCCGAACCGGCACCTGCCGATGCGTGGCGACCTGTTCTCGCGCGCCGCGTGGCAGCTCAACACGCGCGCCAACGTGCAGGTGTACGCATGGATGCCGGTGCTGGCGTTCCGCCCGCCGCCCGACAAGCATCGCGGGCTCGAGGCCGTCAGCGCGTACGGCGGCGCGCCTACGCGCGAAAACGGCTCGCGCGTGTACCGGCTGAGCCCGTTCGATCCGCAAGCGCGGCTGATGATCGAGCAGATCTACGAGGATCTCGGCAAGTACGCGTCGTTCAACGGCATCCTGTTCAGCGACGACGCCGTGCTCGACGATTACGAGGATGCGGGCCGGCACGCGCTGAGCACGTATTCGCAGTGGGGGCTGCCGGCCGACATCGGCAAGATCCGCGCGACGCCGGACCTGATGAGCCGCTGGACGCGGCAGAAGACGCGCTACCTGATCGAGCTGACGCGCCAGCTCGAGCAGATCGTGCTCGCGAACCAGAACGCGGGCGACGTGCTGACCGCGCGCAACATCTTCGCGCTGCCGGTGCTGAAGCCCGAGTCCGAAGCATGGTACGCGCAGAACTACGACGATTTCCTCGCCACCTACGACTTCGTCGCGCTGATGGCGATGCCGTACATGGAACAGGCACCGGACCCCCAGCGCTGGATGGACCAGCTCGTCGGCGCCGTCCGCGCGAAACAGCGCGGCCTCGCGCGCACCGTGTTCGAACTGCAGTCGTACGACTGGCGCGAGCGCAAGGACATTTCCGGCAGCGCGCTGATCGCGCAGATGCGGCGGCTGCGCAGCAAGGGCGCGGTGAACTTCGGCTACTACCCGGACAAGTTCCTGAACAACCAGCCGGATCTCGACACGATGCGCGACGTGATGTCGCTGAAGTCGCGTCTCGATCCGACGTCGATCAACGCGCTGATGCAGATGCAGCGTCCGCAAGGAACGAAGACACCATGACGACCCACGGCATCATCCAGCACCTGCAGGATTTCGTCTTCTACTACCCGTTCTTCATGTCGTATCTGTGGATGATCGGCGGCGTCGTGCACTACTTCCTGCTCGAAGAGGGGCGCGTGCTGTCGACGCGGACGATCGCGTCGAGCGGCATCCCGAAGATCTCGATCGTCGTGCCCTGCTTCAACGAAGCCGCGAACGCGCGCGCCGTGATCGGCCACCTGAACGCGATGCAGTACCCGAACTACGACATCATCGCGGTCAACGACGGCAGCAAGGATCGCACCGGCGAGATCCTCAACGAACTTGCCGTGGAGATTCCGCGGCTGCTCGTGATCCATCACGCGCGCAACGAAGGCAAGGCGGTCGGGCTCACGACCGCCGCGGCCGTATCGAACGCGGAATACCTGCTGTGCATCGACGGCGATTCGCTGCTCGCGCACGACGCGATCGGCTGGATGCTCGAGCACTTCCTGACCGACCCCGGCGTCGGCGCCGTGACCGGCAACCCGCGCATCCGCACGCGCACGTCGCTGCTCGGCCGCATGCAGGTCGGCGAATTCTCGTCGATCGTCGGGCTGATCAAGCGCACGCAGCAGGTGTACGGCCGCATCTTCACGGTGTCGGGCGTCATCACGATGTTCCGCAAGACCGCGCTCGCCGACGTCGGCTACTGGAGCTCGGACATGCTGACCGAGGACATCGACATCAGCTGGAAGCTGCAGTGCCGCGACTGGCGCGTTGTATACGAACCGCACGCGCTGAGCTGGATCCTGATGCCCGAAACGGTGAAGGGGCTGTACCGGCAGCGGCTGCGCTGGGCGAAAGGCGGCATCCAGGTGCTGATGAAGTATGCGGGCACGCTCGCACGGCCGACGCAGATGATGATGTGGCCGCTGTTCGTCGAATACCTGATCGGCATCGCGTGGGCCTACTCGATGTCGTTCATCCTGCTGCTCGCGCTCGTCGATGTCTTCCATCCGTTGCCGCTGGACTGGCACGTATCGGTCGTGCCGCACTGGCACGGGATGCTGCTGGTCGCCACCTGCATCCTGCAGCTGATCATCGGCAGCATGATCGACCGTCGTTACGACGAAAAACTCCTGATGTATTTCCTGGACACCGTCTGGTATCCCGTGGCCTTCTGGCTGATCAGCATGATCACCACCGTCGTCGCCCTGCCCGCCGTCCTATTGCGGGGCCGCGGCAAGCGGGCCGTATGGGTCAGCCCCGACCGAGGCATTCAACATGAAGAACGCACCGATTATTGACCTTTCCCTGCGCACGCCGCGCGAAATGATCGCCGAGCGCGGCCGCATCACCGGGCTCGTGCTGGTCGGCTGGTTCCGCCTCGTGCGACCCGCGCTGGTGGGCGCCGTGTGGGCATCGATCTGCATCTACACGTACCGCTACCTGCTGCCGTTCAACGAGGCCGAGATGCCGATCGAACAGATCGTGTTCTACGCGACCTGCATCGCGATCATCGCGGGCACGACCGTCACGTGGCTGATCGCGGGGCGCGTCGTGCATCCGCTCGCGTACCGGCTGCGCGTGTCGAAGATGCTGCGGCGCTCGGCCAGCGCGAAGGTGCGCGCGGTGCCGCCGACCGCGCTGGCCGGCGCCCGCCGGCGCGGCGCGCGACGCACGACGCGCATTCTCGTCGCGTCGCACGACGCGAACGGGTCGATTTCCGGCATCGAATGGGTAGCCCATGCGGGGCCGCCGCCCCGCGAGTAGGTCAGCGGAGACGCGCCGCCACGCACGGGACGGCATCCGTGCAGCGCGGCGCCGCTCCTGACGCCGCGCTGCCGTGCATCGCCGGCAGGCCGGCAACTTCTTGTGGACGAGGTGAATCATGTGCGGAATCGTCGGAGCAAGCGGCATCGGCAATCAGGTGCCGCAACTGGTCAATGCGCTGAGCCGGCTCGAGTATCGCGGCTACGATTCGTGCGGCATCGCCGTGCAAGGCAACGGACGCCTGCTCAGCGAACGCACGCTGCGGCGCGTGACGGACCTGCAGGATCGCGTGCTGACGCTCGGTCTCGAAGCGCAGACCTGCATCGCGCATACGCGCTGGGCGACGCACGGCGCGCCGTCGGAAATGAACGCGCATCCGATCATGTCGGGCGACACGATCGCGGTCGTGCACAACGGCATCATCGAGAACCACGACGCGCTGCGCGCCGAGTTGCGGCAGCGCGGCTACGCGTTTCGCGGCGAAACCGACACCGAGGTGATCGCACACCTGATCCACAGCCTCTATCGCGACGACCTGTTCGACGCCGTCATGCGCGCCGTCAAGCGGCTGCACGGCGCGTACGCGATCGCGGTGCTGAGCGCGCGCGAGCCGCAGCGCCTCGTCGCCGCGCGCGCCGGCTCGCCGCTCGTGATCGGCATCGGCGCCGAACAGAACTACCTCGCGTCGGACTGCGCGGCGCTCGGCGACCTGACCGACCGCTTCGTCTACCTGGAAGACGGCGACGTCGCGCTGATCACGCCGGAGCGCATCGCCGTGGTCGACTCGGGCGGGCACGAAGCGCAGCGCCCGCTGTGCCAGGTGAAGGCGCGCGACGGCGACGCCGCGCTCGGCCCGTACCAGCACTTCATGCAGAAGGAGATCTTCGAGCAGCCGAAGGCGATCGCCAGCACGCTCGACGGCATCGACACGATCTCGCCGGCGCTGTTCGACGAGAGCGCAAGCACGCGCGCGCTGCTGTCGCGCGTTCGGAGCGTGCTGCTGCTCGGCTGCGGCACCAGCTACTATGCGGGCCTGACCGCGAAGTACTGGCTCGAAAGCATCGCGGGCGTGCCCGCGCAGGTCGAGATCGCCAGCGAATTCCGCTACCGCGACACCGTGGCCGATCCGCGCACGCTCGTCGTCGGCATTTCGCAGTCGGGCGAGACAGCCGACACGATCGGCGCGATCGAGCGTGCGCGCGGGATGGGCCAGGATCTGTCGATGGCGATCTGCAACGTGGCGACCAGCACGATCGCGCGCAACGCGCCGCTGCGGTTCCTGACGCGGGCCGGCATCGAGCTGGGCGTCGCGTCGACCAAGGCGTTCACGACGCAGCTCGTCGCGCTGTTCGTGCTGACGCTGACGCTCGCGCAATTGCGCGGCCGGCTCGACGACGCGCAGGTCGCGATGCACCTGAAGCAGTTGCACGCGCTGCCCGAGCGCATCGGCCACGCGCTCGCGCTGGAAACGCAGATCATGGGCTGGGCCGCGAAGTTCGCGCGCACCGAGAACGCGCTGTTCCTCGGGCGCGGCATCCATTTTCCGATCGCGATGGAAGGCGCGCTGAAGCTCAAGGAGGTGTCATACATCCACGCGGAAGGCTATCCGGCCGGCGAACTGAAGCACGGCCCGCTCGCGCTCGTCACGAGCGCGATGCCGGTCGTCACGATCGCGCCGGACGACCGCCTGTTCCAGAAGCTGAAGTCCAACATGGCCGAGGTGCGCGCGCGCGGCGGGCGGCTCTACGTGCTCGCCGGCAACCAGCTCGCGATCGACGCGGATCGCGATACGCACCTGATCCGCGTGCGCGATTCGGGCGACCTGCTGTCGCCGATCGTCAACGTGATCCCGCTGCAGCTGCTCGCGTATCACGTCGGCTGCGCGCGCGGCGCCGACGTCGACAAGCCGCGCAATCTCGCGAAATCGGTGACCGTCGAATGACGGGGCGAACGCGCGCGGCGCAGGCGGGCACGCGGCCGAGCGCGGCTCGCCGCGTCGCGGCTGCGCTCTGCGGCGCGTGCTGCGTCGTCGCGACACTGCCGTCGGCTCTGGCCGCCGCGCCCGTCGTGCATACGGTCACCGTGCAGGGCCCGGCAGCGCCGCAGGAGACCGGCGACTCGCGGCGCTTCATGCACGGCATCGGCGTGGCCGATGCGGGCAACGGCAAACGCTGGGTGTTCTTCAGCAGTTCGGGCATCGTGCCGCGCGGCGCGATGCGCAACGGCAACTGGCCGCACGACGTATACGTCGGCGAGTGGCTGCCCGGCAAGCCGCACCTGCTGCACGTCCGACCGTTCATCAGCCGCCCCGAGGCGCAGGAGCCCGTGTCGATCGCGCAGAACGCGCGCGGCGACATCTTCGTCACGTTCGAGGACGGCTGGAACGCGCCGCAGGAAGTCAGCCAGCGCTACGGCATCTACCGCCGCGACCTGAAGCCGATCAAGCCCTACCCGAACGACGTCGAGTCGGGCGGCCACTCGGGGCATGTCGCGACGGTCGGCGATCGCTTCGTCGTGTTCTATTCCGCCGACTGGATCGATGGCGGCGGCGTCGACAACCTCGGCACCGGCAACGGCGTCTACCTGAAAACCTACGACGCGGCCGGGCGCGTATTGAACCATGTCGCGGTCGCGCCGCACCGCCGCGAGTGGTGGCCCGTGGTCGCCGGTTCGCCGCGCAACGCGCTGCTCGTCTGGCAGAAATTCATCGAAGGCAGCACGGACGCGACGCTCGAATACGCAATGTTCGATCCGGTCACGGCGAAGCTCGACAAGCTCGGGGCGCTGAACGGTGCGATCCGGTACTACGTGTACTCGTCGGCCTACGTGCCGGCGATCGACCGCTTCATCGTCGTCACGACGACGGCGGACGATCGCGGCGTCGCGATGCTGATCGACCCGAACGGCCGCCGCACGGCGACGCTCGACTGCCTGCCGGCGTCGGTGCGCGAATCCGGCATCGGTGTCTCCGGCACGCGTGCGTACGTGCCGACCCGCGACGGGCGGCTGCTGACGCTGGCACTTGCGCCGGCGGACATTTCGGTGAGCGGCGCGCAGCGCTCGCCGATTCCGTGGGGCACGACGGGCATTGCCGGTTTCCCGGCGCAAGGCGCGGCGATGCATTTCGTGTCGCTGACGCCGTCGGGCGCGCGCGAAACCGATTTCGAACCGCAGCGGGACACGCCGTTGTCGAAGAACGAGGTGCCGTGCGCGAATCATTGACGGCGGTCCGGTAACGGCAATGTCGTGAACGCGGGCAGTGCGCATGTCCGCCACCCTGCCCTTCGTTTCCCCCTGCCCGAACCGCGCTGCGACAACGCCAGGCCGCCTGGTAGCCGGACACGCTGTCGCGGGCCTGCCCGACCGTGGCCGCCCAACCTTTCCCGCGCCGAAGTCGCCAGCGCCGCGCGTACCGGATAGACTGTCGCCCGATTCCTTCCATCGGCCGCGGCTTGCGCGTCCTGCCGCCGCCGGAACGCCCCTTCCCGGAGAACGAATGCTGAAGCGCCAGTGGTTTTCGCTTGTGCTGCTGACGGTTTGCCTGATCGGACAACGCGCGTGGGCCCAGTCCACGCTCGAACTCGACACCGACGGCACGGCCCGCGCCCTGACGCGGCAGACGCTGCTCGCGCGCCCCGATGCGACGGAGATCCATGTGCCGCGCGACATCGCGTACGGCCGGCCGATGACGTTCCGCGCCGTGCCGTTCGCCGCGCTGCTCGGCGACACGCCGCTGCCGGCCGACGGCGTGCTCGAAACGCGCGCGGCCGACGGCTTCGCCGCGCAACTGCCGCTCGATCTCGTGCGCCGCCGCGCGCCGGCCGGCGCCGTCGCATGGCTCGCGATCGAGGATTCGGCCCATCCGTGGCCGAAGCTGCCCGGCAAGCAGGTCAGCGCGGGGCCGTTCTATCTCGTGTGGCTCGGGCCGGACGCGTCGTCGGTGCGCGGCGAGCAGTGGCCTTACCAGATCGTGCGCGTCACGATCGAATCGTCGCCGGTTGCGCGCTGGCCGTCGCTCGCCGTCGATCCTGCGTTGCCAGCAAGCGATCCGGCCCGCGCGGGCCAACACCTGTTCGTCACGCAATGCCTCGCGTGCCACCGCGTCGACGGTGCGGGCAGCAGCCATGCCGGCCCCGACCTGAACGCACCGATGAATCCGGTCGACTACTTCCAGCCCGCCGCGCTGCGCCGCTACATCCGCAACCCGGCGTCGGTGCGCGACTGGCCGGGCCGGAGCATGCCGGCGTTTCCGCCCGATCAGTTGAGCGATCGGGAACTCGACCAGATCGTCGCGTATCTCGCGTATATGGCGCGGCGCAAGGCGGGCAAGTAACAGGCAACCAAAGGAACGTTGATGACGTCAGGCGACACGCTGTTCACCATCGCATCGATCGGGGCCGCGCAGACGCATCCGCTCAGGGCAATGGTCCTGCTGAACGGCGATCTGAACGCGTGCGAACTGCCCGGCGATCATGCGCCGACGACACTGCACGTCGGCGTACTCGACCGCACGGGCGTCGTCGCCGTCGCGTCGCTTTGCGAGGAACCGCGCGACGACGATCATGCGCGGCCAGCGTGGCGACTTCGCGGGATGGCTGTCCACCCTGCCGTTCGCGGCATGGGTTTCGGGCGCGTGCTGGTACAGGTCTGTGTGCGGCACGCGGACGAACGTGGTGCCGCACTCGTGTGGTGTACGGCACGCGAAACGGCGTACCGGTTCTACGAGAAGCTCGGCTTTGCGGCCGACGGTGCGCCGGTGACGATGCCGGGGCGCACCGATACCGCGTTCCATGTAATGCGGCGATACATCGATCGGCACTCGCCGCCTGCCTGAAGCGGACCGCGCGCTTCCATCATCAGGCGAGAATCGGCGCGGCCCGGCGAACACCCGCCCGCCGAACCGCCTTCGTCAGGCTCACGCTTCCTGCGCGCTCCGCAGCACCGCGCGCAACAACACGTCGGCACCCGCCGCCGCCCATTCGGGCGTAATCGCTTCGGCCTCGTTGTGGCTCAGCCCGTCCACGCACGGCACGAAGATCATCCCGGTCGGCGCGACGCGCGCGACGTAGCACGCGTCATGCCCCGCACCGGACACGATATCCATGTGCGACAGCCCGAGCGCTACCGCTGCGTCGCGCACCGCGTCGATGCAGCGCGGCGCGAACGGGATCGGCGGGTACTTGAAGATCTGCTCGATCTGCGCGCCGAGGCCGGTCTCGTCCGCCACGCGGGCGAGTTCCGCGCGCAGCGCCGCGTCCAGCTCGTCGAGCACCGCATCGTCGGGGTGCCGAAACTCGACCGTGAAGAAGCAGCCGCCCGGCACCGTGTTGCGCGAATTCGGCCGCGCTTCGATCATCCCGACCGTCGCGCGCGCGTACGGCGCGTAACGGCGGCCGAGCACGTCGATGAACGAGATCATCCGCGCGGCGCCGACCAGCGCATCGCGACGGAATTCCATCGGCGTCGTGCCCGCGTGCGCATCGACACCGGTGAGCGTCACCTCGTACCAGCGCTGCCCCTGCCCGGCCGTCACGACGCCGATCGACTTGCCGGCCCGTTCGAGAATCGCGCCCTGTTCGATATGCAGCTCGTACGCGGCGTGCACCGGATAGCCGCCGACGGGCTCGGCGCCCGCGTAGCCGATCCGCTCCAGTTCCTCGCCGATCGTCCTGCCCGCGCTGTCGGTGCGCGACAGCCCGTAGTCGAGCGTATAGACGCCCGCGAACACGCCGGCCGAGATCATCGCCGGCGCGAAGCGCGAACCTTCCTCGTTGGTCCAGATCACGATGTCGATCGGGCGCTCGGTTTCGATGCCCGCGTCGTTCAGCGCGCGCACGACCTCGAGCCCGCCGAGCACGCCGTAAATGCCGTCGTAGCGGCCGCCCGTCGGCTGCGAATCGGCATGCGAGCCCGTCAGCACCGGCGCGGCATCGGGATTGCGGCCCGCGCGGCGCGCAAATACATTGCCCATCCGGTCCACGCGCACCGTGCAGCCGGCGTCGCGCGCCCACTGCACGAACAGGTCGCGCGACTCGCGATCGAGATCGGTCAGCGCGAGACGGCAGACGCCGCCCTTCGGCGTCGCGCCGATCTGCGCCATCCGCTCGAGCGACGCCCACAGGCGATCGCTGTCGACGCGCGGCGCATTCACGTTGTCGTCACGCATCGCCGTTCTCCGGCGCGCTCTGCAGTGCGTAGCGGAAATCGCAGCGCTTGCCGCCCTGCATGATCGTGCTCGTGCGCGTCAGCGCGATGTTCGGCGCATAGCCCTGGATGAAATAGCTGTCACGCGCGCAGCTCAGCAGGTGGCCGATTTCGCCGAGCCCCATCGCGTGATACATCTCCGCGTAGCTGCAGCGATGCACGTCGTAGTCGTAGTGCGCGTCGTCCGCGCGCCGCACCTCGACATCGAGCGCATCGTCCTTCTCCCACAGCACCTGCAGCGCGATGAACGACTTCACGCTCGTGCCGCCAGGCTCCTGCGCGGCGAACGTGCGGCCCGCGTCGACGGCCGCGCCGCGCACGGCTTCCGCGATCACGGCCTGCGCGCGCTCGGCGCCGAACTCGCGCTTCATGATCTCGTAGATCGGCTTGATGATTTCCGCTTCGATGCGGCGCCGCGCGAGGATTCCGAGGCGCGTGTCCTCGGGTGCGGCGGCGGATGCCTGGGTCGGGTCGGTCATGGGGTCGTCTCCTTGCGTCGTTTATTTCGTTGCGGTACGCGAGCCGCCGAGCACGTCCACGACGCTCCACTTGCCGCCACGCACCTGGTAGATCGTGAAGGCCGGGTCCTTCAGGTTGCCTTCGCCGTCGAACGCGATCCGGCCCGTCACGCCGGGCCGGTCGATCGCGCGGACCGCCGCGACCAGCTTCGCCGGCTGCGTCGTGCCGGCCTTCTGCGCGGCCGCGATCAGCGTGGCCGCCGCGTCGTACGCGAACGGTGCATGCAGTTCGATCGGTGCGCGGAAGCGCGCCTGGTACTGCGTGTCGAACGCGTTGCCGCCCGGCATCCGGTCGAGCGGCAGGCCCGGTTCGAGCGCGGTCACGCCGTCGCCGTCCTTGCCCGCGAGCGACAGGAAGGTCTGGCTCACGAAGCCGCCCGCGCCGAGCAGCGGCGCGTTCACGCCGAGCTGGCGCATCCGGCGCGCGATCGGCGCGGCCTGCGCATCGAGGCCGCCGAAGAACACGAGATCCGCGCGCTTGCCCTTGATCGCGGTCAGCACGCCGCTGAAGTCGGTCGTCTTGTCGTTCACGTACTGGCGATCGACGATCGCGCCGCCGTTTGCCTGCACGCCCTTGATGAACTGGTCGGCCAGCCCCGCGCCGAACGACGTGCGATCGTCGATCACCGCGATGCGCTTCGCCTTCAGCGTTTTCACCGCATACGCGCCGGTGAAGTTGCCGCCCGCATCGTCGTGACCCATGATGCGGAAGGCCGTCGCGTAGCCCTGCTGCGTGTATTGATGGCCGGTGGAAGCCGGCGCGATCTGCGGAATGCCCGCGTCGCGGTAGACGCGCGACGCCGGCACGCTGCAGCCGGTGTTCCAGTGACCGACGACGCCGATCACGTGCTGGTCGACGAGCTGCTGCGCGACCGCGACGGCCGTGCGCGGATCGGACTGGTCGTCGGCCGCGACGAGCTTGTAGACCACCGGCTTGCCGCCGATGGTCGGATGCTTGGCATTCGCGTCGTCGATCGCGAGTTGCGCGCCGTTCTGCAAGTCCTTGCCGATACGTGCGGACGGGCCGGTGAGCGGCGCGGCGAGACCGATCAGGACCGTCTGCGGCGCGGACTGCGCGAACGCGGGAACGGAAGCGACCAGGGCGGCCACCGAGAAAACGAGGCTGGCGTGAAGGAAGGCGATTTTCATGTGCGGGGGATCGGTGACTCGGGTCAAAACATGAAAAATATTAAATATTCAGCACCCAAACCCCAAATACCCAATTGTTGGATGCTTATGCCGTTCTCGACACATTAACTCAACACATTGTAAATACAAGACATTTTATTGTTGTCGCTTACCCTGATTTTTCGATAAAATTCGATACATGAAAAATATCGAACAATTGCCGCACGATCCGCCGTTGCGCGCGGTGCGTGCGTTCGAAGCGTTTGCGCGCCTCGGGTCGGTCACCGCGGCGGCGGGCGAACTCGACATCACGCCGTCGGCGGTCAGCCATCAACTGCAATTGCTCGAAGCGTTCATCCAGACGCCGCTGACGGTGCGCGAGGGCCGGCTGCTCGCACTCACCGACGAAGGGCGCGACTACTACCGCTCGATCAGCGCCGCGTTCTCGGTGCTGCGCAGCGCGACGCGCTTCGTGCGCGACCGCTCGTCGCTGCGGCAGATCACCGTCAGCCTGATTCCGCTGCTCGGCATCGGCTGGTTCATTCCGCGCTTGCATTCGTTCCTGGCCGACAACACGGATGTCGACGTGACCGTGCTGTACGCGCATCACCGCAATTACCGAAGCGATGCGTCGGACCTGTCGATCCGCTTCGGCACCGGCGACTGGCCCGGCTACCGCTGCGAGCGGCTGCTGCCGGGCGCGATGGTGCCGATGTGCAGCCCGTCGTTCCTGAAGCGCCACGGGCCGTTCCGCACGCCGGCCGATCTCGCGCATGCGCCGCTCGTGCACGACGAGGACCGCAGCACGTGGGTCAACTGGCTGCAGGGCGCCGGCGTGCGGCATGTGTCGCATGCGGTGGGGCCGATGTTCGAAGATGGCCAATTGACGCTGAGCGCCGCGCGGGCGGATCTCGGCGCCGCGCTGCTGCGCGCGCCGCTGGTCGAGCGCGAACTGGCGAACGGCGAACTCGTGAAGCTGTTCGATCACGCGCTCGACGACGGGCGCGACTACTACCTGTGCACGCGTGAGGACGCGGACATGCCGGACGGGGCACGGCGGCTGGCGGAGTGGTTGAGGAAGATGGCGGGGATTTGAGCGGGCCCGGCCGCCGCTGCGCCGTCGGTCGACTGATCAGGGAGGCTGCACGCGCATCGGCTATGCCGCAACCTTGCGCTTGCCCGACCGGATAGTCATGATGCGCGAGCCACGTAACGGAGGTTGCAATGAGCAGAATTCCGGTCGATCTGTCGGATGACCAGCATGCCGCGTTGACCACCATCGCGGCGATCAAAGGCAGTTCCCAAGCCGAGATCATTCGCGACGCAATCGATGCCTATATCGCGCAACACGCGAGGACGTCTGTCGACGACGTGTTCGGTCTATGGAAAGGCCGTCCGGTCGCCAGTCAAGAGAGCTTGCGCGCCGAGTGGTAAAGAGGCGCCGACTGTCCGATCGGCGATCTGCGGGCCCGGACTCGATCCGCCATCGCATGCGTCGTTTGATGCCTTCCCGCCCGCACCGCCGCGGCAAACATGCCGATTCAACCCGAAGGACACATTCCCCCACGTTCTCACCGAGCGGGCACCCGACCCGCGCCCACCCCACCCAATCAAGGGCCGGAAGCAGATAGAAATTCCCGATGCCCCGGATTGAAACAAGCAATTTCACAAAGTCAGGGTGAACCCGGATACTGGCAACACTCCACTCACCACTGACGCAAAGGAAACCACCACATGCCGATCATCAACACCCAAATCAAGCCGTTCAAGGCAACCGCATACCACAACGGCGAGTTCGTGCCCGTCTCCGAAGAGAACTTCAAGGGCAAGTGGTCCGTCGTCGTGTTCTACCCGGCCGACTTCACGTTCGTCTGCCCGACCGAGCTGGGCGACCTCGCCGACCGCTACGCGGAATTCCAGAAACTGGGTGTCGAAATCTACGGCGTGTCGACCGACACGCACTTCACGCACAAGGCATGGCACGACACGTCGGACACGATCGGCAAGATCAAGTACCCGATGATCGGCGACCCGACGCTCACGCTGTCGCGCAACTTCGACGTGCTGATCGAGGAAGAAGGGATGGCGCTGCGCGGCACGTTCGTGATCAACCCGGAAGGCGAGATCAAGCTGTGCGAGATCCACGACAACGGCATCGGCCGCGACGCGGGCGAGCTGCTGCGCAAGGTGCAGGCCGCGCAATACATCGCGGCGCACCCGGGTGAAGTGTGCCCCGCCAAGTGGACGCCGGGTGCGGAAACGCTGACCCCGTCGCTCGACCTGATCGGCAAGATCTGACGATCGCGCCGCGCGCCTCGCACGAGGCGCGCGACGGCGGGCCGCCGCATCGCGCGGCCCGCGCCCTCCTCCGGCACGACGTGCCCGACCATAATCATTAATACGGAATCCGAAACGCCATGCTCGACGCCAATCTCAAGAACCAACTGAAAGCGTACCTCGAAAAGATCACGCGCCCGATCGAACTCGTCGCCTCGCTCGATGACAGCGCGAAATCGCAGGAACTGCTGGCGCTGCTGAACGAGATTGCGTCGCTGACGGATCGCGTGACCGTGACCGAACGCCGCGACGACGCCGAGCGCAAGCCGTCGTTCTCGATCGGCGAGCCCGGCAAGCCGGCCGGCATCCGCTTCGCCGGCATCCCGATGGGCCATGAATTCACGTCGCTCGTGCTTGCGCTGCTGCAGACCGGCGGCCACCCGATCAAGCTCGACGACGACGTGATCGAACAGATCCGCGCGCTCGACGGCGACTACGCGTTCGAGACGTATTTCTCGCTGTCGTGCCAGAACTGCCCGGAAGTCGTGCAGGCGCTGAACGTGATGTCGCTGATCAACCCGCGCATCCGCCACGTCGCGATCGACGGCGCGCTGTTCCAGAATGAAGTCGAGTCGCGCCAGATCATGGCCGTACCGACGATGTTCCTGAACGGCGCCTCTTTCGGTCAGGGCCGCAGCAGCGTGAAGGAAATCCTCGCGAAACTCGATACGGGTGCGAGCGAGCGTGCCGCGAAGTCGCTCGAGAACAAGCCGGTGTTCGATACGCTGATCGTCGGCGGCGGCCCGGCAGGCGCGGCCGCGGCCATCTACTCGGCGCGCAAGGGCATCGAGACGGGCGTCGTCGCCGAGCGTTTCGGCGGCCAGGTGCTCGACACGATGGCGATCGAGAACTTCGTGTCGGTGCAGGAAACCGAAGGGCCGAAATTCGCGACCGCGCTCGAGCAGCACGTGAAGCAATACGACGTCGACATCATGGACGTGCAGCGCGCCGACGCGCTGATCCCCGGCGACGTGCACCAGATCCGCCTCGCGAACGGCGCGGTGCTGAAGGCGAAGACGATCGTGCTCGCCACCGGCGCGCGCTGGCGCGAAATCAACGTGCCGGGCGAGCGCGAATACCGCAATCGCGGTGTCGCGTACTGCCCGCACTGCGACGGCCCGCTGTTCAAGGGCAAGCGCGTCGCGGTGGTCGGCGGCGGCAACTCGGGCGTCGAGGCCGCGATCGACCTCGCCGGCATCGTGAAGGAAGTCACGCTGATCGAATACGGCGCGCAACTGCGCGCGGACGAAGTGCTGCAGCGCAAGCTGCGCAGCCTGCCGAACGTGACGATCGTCACGCAGGCGCAGACGACCGAGCTGACCGGCGACGGCAGCAAGCTGAACGGGCTCGTCTACAAGGATCTGCGCTCGGGCGAAACGCAGCGCATCGATCTCGAAGGCGTGTTCGTGCAGATCGGTCTCGTGCCGAACACCGAATGGCTGAAGGGCACGGTCGAACTGTCGAAGCACGGCGAGATCGTCGTCGATGCGCGCGGCGCGACGTCGGTGCCGGGCGTGTTCGCGGCCGGCGACGTGACGACGGTGCCGTTCAAGCAGATCGTGATCGCGGTCGGCGAAGGCGCGAAAGCATCGCTCGGCGCGTTCGACCACCTGATCCGGCAGGACGTGACGCCTGCGGCAGCCGCTCAGCCGCAGGCCGAAGAAGCGGTCGCCGCGTAACGCACGTCAGCGCATCGTCGCAACGGTTTGTCTCTCTTGGCCCCGCATGCCTTGGTCGGCATGCGGGGTCCTTTTTTTGCATCTTCGTCGAGTGGCGGTGGAACGCAGGTCAAAGCCCCCTTTCGTCGCTACACGGTCGACATCAACCTCACGATTTCCCGCCGCAGATAGTTCGCGGCCGGACCGAGTCGCCGCCCCGCACGCGTGACCACATAGCGATCGAACGAGCGCGCGATCGGATGATCGAGCGGCACCGCGGCGACCTGGCCCGCCGCGATCCTCTCCTGGGCCGCCCCGCGTGTCATGAACGCAACGGCGAGATTCTGCGCCGCAATCGCGACTGCCGTCGAAAACCGGTCGCAGCGGAATGCAGGCACATACGTGCGCCCGATATCGGCGAGGATCGCATCGACATGGGCCTGCAGCCCGAACTCGGCGGGCATGAAGACCAGGCGCTCGTTGGCGAGCGCTTCCATCTTCACCGATTTGCGCGACGCCATCGGATGATCTACCGAGAAGATCGCGCAGATGGGCTCGCTCTGGAACAGGCGCGCGTTCAATGTCGGATCCGTCGTGGCACCGATCGATACGCAGATATCGACCTGATCCTCCCGGGTCATCGACAAGAGCTGCGGAAGCGAACCGGTGCGCAACGCCACGGTGATACCCGGATATTTTTCCAGGAAAGGCTTGAGGACCATCGAGACCAGGCTCGCAACCGCCCCTTCGCCGGCGGCGATCGTGACCTGCCCCCGTTTGAGGCCGCGATATTCGTCGAGCTGCGCACGAAACCGGCGGGCGCTGCGTTCGCAGTCGCGGAAATAATCGACCGCCATCTGCCCCGCTTCCGTCAACTCCATTTTTCGCCCGCGACGGGTCACCAGCGACAGCCTGAGCTCGCGCTCGGCAAGGGCAACCTGCCGACTGATCGTCGACACGTTCACATCCAGACCGAGCGCTGCCTGACGCATTCCGCCGTACGTTGCGATCGCGACCAGATATTGCAGCGTGCGCTCCGAAAGACTCCGTTCGACCGTATCCAATGCTGGCTCCAGTGTTGCCTTCAATGCAACATTTTCGCAGCGATGGAAGCAACTTTCCAGACGGAATTTCGCCGATACTCCGCCCCGGAGCCGGCCCGGGCAAGCAGACAGCCGCGCCGGACCGAAAACAGGGTGGCTTACCACTCGAGCACATCAACGGAGGAGCAACATGAACGACGCCAGCCGGCCGATCGACGGCACGCGGCAACCGCGCCAGCCCACCCGCGCGCGCGAGGGCAAGAAGCCGATCAGCCCCTATGTGCTGCTGTTCGTCATGCTGGTGGCGGCCGCCATCGCGACCTGGGTCGTGCCGTCAGGCGAGTTTGCGCGAACGGTCAGCAACGGTATCAGCTTCGTCGTTCCGAACAGCCTGAAACCGGTTGCCCGGCACGGCGTGATGCCGGGCGAGATGTTCGTCGCGCTGGCCAAGGGGATGACGACTTCCGCGCCCATCATCTTCCTCATCCTGTTCACCGGCGGCGCACTGGCCGTACTCGAATCGACGGGCGCCGTCCGCAGCGCACTCGCGCTGGTCGCACCGGGGGAGCGCACACGATCGTACGTCGCCGTCGTCGTCGTTTGCTGCATTTTCTCGCTGCTCGGCACACTCGGCGTGGTGACGAATTCGGTCGTCGCGTTCGTCCCGCTCGGACTCCTGCTCGCGGAGTCGATGCAATTGCCGAAAGAAACCGGCGCCGGCATGATCTATCTCGGCACGTATGCCGGCTTCAACACGGGCATCCTCAACCCGGTAACGACCGGATTGTCGCAGCGCCTGGCCGGCCTGCCGATGTTTTCCGGCATGACGTTCCGGGTGTGCATCTATGTCGCGTTTCTGGCGGCCACCGTCATTTTCCTCGTCGCACGCATCCGTGCCTGTCGAATGAACGACGCGACGGTTCCCGACCCGGCGATCCGGGCGGCCGGTGCCCCGTCGCCCCTGTCCACGCGACGATTCGACGCCCGGCAACTCGCCGTCGTCGGCATCGTGCTCGTCTGCCTGGCAGTTTTCGTCTACGGTTCGTCCACGCGCAACTGGGCAGAGATCGAAATGATCGCGATGTTTCTCGTCATGGCGATCGCCGCCGGGATCGTGAGCGGCATGCGCCCGGGCTCGATCGCGGACACGTTCCTCCACGGCTGCGGCGGGCTCGTCAAGGGCGCGCTCGTGGTCGGCATGGCGCGGGCCATCTCGATCGTGCTCGGCGACGGCAGAATCATGGACCCGATCGTCAACACGCTCGCCGGCATGCTCGCACCCCTCGATTCCACACTGGCCGCGATCTGCATGTTCCTGAGCGCCGCGCTGATACATGTCGGCATCTCGTCCGGGTCCGGCGAATCGGCGGTGCTCGTCCCGATCTTCGCGCCGCTTGGCGACACGTTGCACCTGACCCGACAGGTCACGGTGCAGGCGGTGCTGCTCGGCGAAGGCTTCATCAACTGCTTCAACCCGACTTCCGGTGTCCTGATGGCTGTCCTCGCAACGTCCGGCATCCCGTACTTCAAGTGGGTACGTTTCGTCATGCCGCTGCTGATTGCCTGGTTCGCCATCTGCATCGTCGCCATCGCGACCGGCGTCGCGATGCATTGGGGCCCCTTCTAGTCAGCCGCATTTTTCCTGGACCGCACATGCTATTACCCGACCTCAGTTCCATCCACGATCTGCAGCCGCTTGCCGACGACATGCGCAGGCTGCGCTATACGCTGCATTGCTGCCCCGAACTGGCATTCGAGGAAGTGCAGACAGCAGAAATCGTCGCAAGTCGCTTGAAGGAATATGGCTATTCGGTCGCGACAGGGATTGCCGGCACCGGCGTGGTCGGCACGCTGCGGCGGGGTTCGAGCGAACGTCGTATCGGGATCCGCGCCGACATGGACGCGCTACCGATCGACGAACGCAATGCGTTCGGTCACAAGAGCCGCCACCCGGGACGAATGCACGCATGCGGCCATGACGGCCATACCGCGATGTTGCTCGGCGCGGCCCGACACCTCGCACAACGCGGACGATTCGACGGCACCGTGCATCTGATCTTCCAGCCGGCCGAGGAACGCGGATTCGACAGCGGGGCCAAGCGCATGGTCGAGCAAGGGCTCTTCACGCGCTTTCCCTGCGACGCGGTGTTCGCCATGCACAACCATCCGGGCGCGCCGGCGGGCACGTTCATGTTCCGCAAGGGGCATTTCATGGCCGCGGGCGACCGCGTCTTCGTGAAGGTCATCGGCAAGGGCGGGCACGCTGCCCGCCCTCACCTGGCCAACGATCCGATCGTCGCGGCTGGCAGTATCGTGATGGCATTGCAGACCGTCGTTTCGCGCAACGTCGATCCGACGCAGTCCGCGGTCGTGACGATCGGCAAGATCGCCGGAGGATCGGCCCCGAACGTGATTCCGGGCGAAGTCGAGTTGAGCATCAGCGTCCGGTCGTTCGACGCGGATGTCCGCCGGATGCTGAAGGAAAGAATCACCGCGCTCGTGCACGCGCAGGCCGACAGTTACGGCCTCCGTGCCGTCGTCGATTATGTGGAAGGCTACCCGGTAGTGACGAACGCCGAAGCCGAAACCGAGCTTGCGATCGAAGTCGCAAAAGAGCTGGTTGGCGAGGCGCGCGTGACGGAACAGATGGCTCCGTTGATGGGCAGCGAGGACTTTGCCTACATGTTACAGGCCTGCCCCGGCGCATTCCTGCGGATCGGCAACGGACCGACCGACGGCGGGAACACGCTGCATAGCGCGACCTACGACTTCAATGACGAAAACCTGGTCGTCGGTTCCGCTTTCTGGGCCAGACTGGTGGAACGATATCTACCCGTCGCATGAACGATCCATGGCAGCCGCGCGGGACCGCTCGCGCGACGGCCCGCCGTCCCACCGTCCCGCCCCCTTTCCACACCGCCGCCGACATCACTTCGCGTTGGCGGTCGGGTTGCCGGTCGGCGAATTGAGACTGCTCGACTGCCTGACCAGTTGCTCGGTCATCGCGGCGGCCACCGGGTTCGCGCCCGACGACGAACCGCCCTGCCGAGTCGAACCGGAACTCGCCGACATTGACGACACCGGTGGTGGCGGCAACGACGGGTCGAGCTTCGCCGATTCCCTGACAAGTGCGGCCGTCTCCGGCGTTTCGGATTTGGTTGCGGATTTCGTTGCGGCAGGCGCTGCGGCCGCGTGGCGTTCGAGGCCGTCGCGCTTGCGCGGTGCGCGTTGCGTGACCTGCGCCGGCGCGGCCGGCTGAGCCGGTTGCGCGGCCGGCGGGGTCGAATCCTGCGCATCGACCGTCACGACGTTGACCTTCGGCGGCGGCGCGCTCGGTTTCGTCACCGGCTGCGCTTTCTCGCTGACAACCGGAACGGCGGGGACAGATGCAGGCGCGGCGCTGACGCGCGCGGGTGCTGCCGGTGCAGGCGCCGGCGCGGTCACTGGTGCGGATGGCGGCGGCGGAACAGCCGCCTGTTTCTGCGCCGGACCGGCGTGGGCCGCCGTTGCGGCAGCCGGCGCTGGTGCCGGCGGCGCGATGGCGCCCTGCACCGCGTGATCGTTGTTCGCGGGCGCCGCGGCAACCGGCGCGGCCGAATCGCCGATGCCGGCGTCTTCGATCGCACGGTGGTCCGCACGCAGGAGCATCACGTATCCAGTGCCGGCAGCGGCTACCAGGAGCCCTCCGGCAATCATCAAGGTCTTGCGGGTACTCGTCATGCTTGCTCACCGATCATATCGACGTGAACAAGTCATGATACGCGGCCCTCGGCCGTTGATCCCGCATGAATACATTTGGTTGCATTGATGCCGGCGGCGCGATCGTCAGACGTTTCGGATCCGCTGTTCCGGCACGATCAATGCGCGGCCATTACTCCGGAAACGGCAAATCGGTTTGCCCGTCCGCACGCATGCCGAACGTGTTCAGCGTCATCGCGACGAGCGCGTAGTAGCCGAGCAGCGCAACGAGATTCACGACGGTTTCGTGGCCGAAGCGCGCTTCCGCACGCGCGAACGTCGCGTCGCTGACGCGCCGCGTATCGTACAGCTCGCTCGCGAACGCATGGATCAGCGCGTCGTCGTCCGACTCGAATGCAGGTTCGACGCCGCGCCGGATCGCATCGGCCGTCGCGGCCGGTACACCCGCGTCGAGCGCGATCGGATAGTGGATGTGCCACTCGGCCTGCGAGCGCCAGCGCGCGGCCGTCACGAGAATCGCGAGTTCCGACAGCCGCAGCGGCAGGCCCGTGCGATAGCGGCAGAACGCGCCGAGCTTCTGCGCGTGCTGGGCCAGCTCGGGGCTCGCGATCCAGCCGAGAAACGGCCCGTTCAGGTTGCCGCGCGGGCCGCTGAGAATGTCGGCCAGCACGGCTTTCTGTGCGTCGGTGGCCGACGCAGGGTCGAAGGGTGGCAGTCTGTCTGTCATGGTGATTCCGGTAAGGGTTCAGTGCATCGATGCCGTCACGCGCCGGCCGCAGCAAGCGCCGCGGCAATCGCGCCCGACAGCCGCTCGACGATCGTATCGATCTGCTGCGCGGTGCAGATGAACGGCGGCGCGATCAAGATGTGATCGCCGTGGACGCCGTCGATCGTCCCGCCCATCGGATACACCATCAAGCCGCGCTGCATCGCTTCGCGCTTGACTACCGCGTGCAGCTTCAGCGCGGGATCGAACGTCGCCTTGCTGTCGCGGTCGCGCACGAGCTCGACGCCGACGAACAGCCCGCGGCCGCGCACGTCGCCGATATTCGGATGTGCGCCGTAATGCTTGCGCAAAGATGCGCGCAACTGCTCGCCGCGCGCCTTCACGTTGTCGAGCAGCTTCTCTTCGGCGATCACGCGCTGCACTTCGAGCGCGGCCGCGCATGCGGTCGCGTGGCCGAGGTACGTGTGGCCGTGCTGGAAGAAACCCGACCCGTCGACGATCGTCCGGTAGATGCGGTCGCTGACGAGCGTTGCGCCGATCGGCTGGTAGCCCGCGCCGAGCCCTTTCGCGATCGTCAGCAGATCGGGCGCGACGCCGTCTTCATCGCATGCGTACAGGTAGCCCGTGCGCCCCATCCCCGACATGATCTCGTCGAGAATCAACAGTACACCGTACTTGTCGCACACCGCGCGAATCTTCTTCAGGTACGTGCGCACCGGCGGCACCGCGCCGGCCGTTGCGCCCACCACCGTTTCCGCGACGAATGCCGCGACGTTTTCCGCGCCGAGTTCGACGATCTTCTGCTCGAGCTCGTCCGCCAGGCGCTGCGCATACGCTTCGTCGGTTTCTCCCGCCTGCTGGTCGCGATACGCATAACACGGGCTCACGTGATGCGCTTCGATCAGCAGCGGCAGGAACGGCTCGCGTCGCCACGCGTTGCCGCCGATCGCGAGCGCGCCGAGCGTGTTGCCGTGATAGCTCTGGCGCCGTGCGATGAAATGGCGGCGCTGCGGCTCGCCCTTCTCGACGAAATACTGGCGCGCGAGCTTCAGCGCGGCCTCGATCGCCTCGGAGCCGCCCGATACGAAATACACGTGTTCGAGGCCGGCCGGTGCGGCGTCGACGAGCCGGTCGGCCAGTTCCTCGGCCACGTCGGTCGTGAAGAACGACGTATGCGCGTACGGCAGTTGCTGCGCCTGGCGCTTGATCGCGTCGATCACGCGCTGGTTGCTGTGGCCGAGACACGAGACGGCCGCGCCGCCGCATGCGTCGATATAGCGTTTGCCGGTCGAGTCGATGATCTCGATGCCGTCGCCTGCGACGGCGACGGGCAAGGTCGCGCGCGGGGCGCGATGAAAAACGGTCGTCATGCGTTGCCTCATGAATCAGGACGCGCCGTGCGCGCGCCCGGACGGCACGATGCGCGTCGCGAAGCGCTGCGTGCCGTGCTGGTGAATGGTGAAATCGATCGCCGCCGCGCCGATCGCGAACACCGCGGTCGCGAGCGTGTTCTCGTCGTCGGGGTCGGCCGGGTCGTCGCGGTAGATCGGCAGTCCTTCCGGCGCGCGATCGCCGAGCACGCGCAGCAGCGCGGCTTCGTCGATCGCGTCGATGCCGGGCGTCAGCGCATCGACGCGACGCTGGCGGTCGGCCGACGATTGCGTGACGATCTGCGCTTCTGCTTCGCAACCGGGATGCACGAGATGGTTCGCATGGCCGGCAAGCGTCGTCACGTCGATCACCGAACAACGCGCGGCGCTCGCTTCGATGCTCAGCAGCCGCGCATCGCCGGTCGCGCCGAGCGTGTGATGAAAACCGCTCGCGCGGGCATGCAGGCGCAGCACGTCGGCCGCCGCGTCGAGCGACGTCGCGTCGAGCACGGCACGCGCGAGGATCATCCGCGGCACGCCCGGTGCCGGCGTGCGAATCCGCAGGTTGTTGATCGCCTGCGCGATGCCCGCACGGTTCGCGGCAAACGTATGGCCCGGCAGCGAACCGGGGTAGTAGAAACTGATGAAGCCCGGCTTGCCTGCAGGCTGCACGTCGACGAGCAGGCAGCGCTCGCGCAGGAACGGATCGCCGTCCTCGTTGTGCGCGATCCAGCGCGTGCCGTCCGCGTCGCGCCCGGCGAGCGTCGTGCAGCCGTCCGGCGCGTTGTGGATCAGCTCGCCGCGGCAGTTCCACAGGAAGATGTCCTCGGCCGGCCAGCCGATGCCCGCCGCGATCCCGTCCAGTTCCGCGACGAGATCGGGGTATGCGGCCAGCGCGGCCTGCCGCAGCGCGCCGACGAACGGATGGCCGCGCCAGCGGCGCACGGCCTGCCATGCGCTGCTCTGCTGCATGTACGCATCTAACACGGGACGGGCGAGTTCGCCGAGGCGCACGCCGATATCGAACGGCGTGCCGGCGATGACGGGGGAAAGGGAAAGCGGCATGTCGAATGTATCGGTTTCGTTCAGGACACGTGTTTCAGGAACTCCTTCAGGCGCGGCGTCGGCGGCCGGTCGATCAGGTCGACCGGATGGCCGTCCTCGGCAATCCCGCCCTGATCCATGAACAGCAGGCGCGTGCCGACCCGCTTCGCGAAGCCGATCTCGTGCGTGACGACGATCATCGTCATCCCTTCGGTTGCAAGATCCTGCATCACTTTCAGCACTTCGTGGCGCAATTCCGGATCGAGCGCCGACGTCGGCTCGTCGAACAGCATCAGCCGCGGCCGGATCGCGAGCGCGCGCGCGATCGCGACGCGCTGCTGCTGGCCGCCCGACAGCTCGGACGGGTAATGATTCGCGCGCGATTCGAGGCCGACCTTGTCGAGCAGCGCCATCGCCTGGTCGCGCGCTTCGGCACGCGATGCGCCGCGCACCTGGATCGGCCCGAACATCACGTTCTCGAGCGCGGTCATTTGCGGGAACAGGTTGAACTGCTGGAACACCATGCCGGCTTCGAGCCGGATGTTGCGGATCGTCGTCGCGTTGCCGCGCACGCTCTGGCCGTCGACGAGCAGTTCACCGCCGGTGATTTTCTCGAGCGCGTTGATACAGCGCAACATCGTCGATTTGCCCGACCCCGACGGGCCGATCACGACGACCACCTCGCCCGCGTCGATCTTCAGGTCGATATGCTTCAGCACCGGCACGTGGCCGAAGCTCTTCGACACGTTCTGGAATTCGATCATGCTCATAGAATTCTCATCCTCCTTTCGACGAGCCGCAGCGTCAGCGTCATCGCGCCGGTCAGCAGCAGGTAGATGACAGCGACGGCGCTCCAGATCTCGACCGCCTGGAAATTGCCCGCGATGATTTCCTGACCCTTGCGCGTCAGTTCGCCGACGCCGATCACGATGAACAGCGACGTGTCCTTCAAGCTCACGATGCACTGGTTGCCGAGCGGCGGGATCAGCCGCCGGAACGCCAGCGGCCCGACCACCTTCAGCAGCACGCGCGGCATCGACAAGCCCATCGCGAGCCCCGCTTCCGTCAGCCCCTTCGGGATCGACAGCAGCGCGCCGCGCACCACTTCCGCGAGATACGCGCCGGAATTCACCGTGATCGCGATGATCGCGGCCGTCAGGCCGTCGATGCGGATGTGCGCGAGCAACGGCAGCGCGAAATACAGGAACATCACCTGCACGACGATCGGCGTGCCGCGAATCAGTTCAATGTAGACCTGTGCGAGCACGTTCATCGCCTTCGGTCCGTATGCGCGGAACATGCCCGCGATCATCCCGACGATGAAGCCGCCCACCAGCCCGAAAAGTGCGATGAACACCGTCAACCGGACCCCGTCCATCAGGTCCGGCAACGCCGCCCAGATCGCCGACCAATCGAAGTTCACTTGTCGCTCCCCGTTCGATTCAAGACCGGCGCGGCCGCATGGCCGCGCGCCGTTGCAGCGTCACGCTCACATCTTCGGCGGCTCGGCGCCGAACCACTTCTTGTAGATCTGCGCGTAGCGGCCGTCGGCCCTGATCTTCACGAGCGACGCGTTGACCTTCGGCACGAGCGCGCTGCCCTTCGGAAAACCCATCCCGTACTTGTCGCCGCTGACCGGCTGGCCCGCGACCTGCACCTTGCCCTTGCCTTCGTTGTTCACGAAGAACAGCACGTTCGGCGTGTCGTGCATCGCCGCGTCGACACGGCCGGCTTCAAGCGCGAGGTAGGCCTGGTCGATGTTCGGGAACTGGCGGATCTCCTTCGGCTTCAGGTGCGCCTTGATCCAGTCGATCGTCGCGGTGCCCGTCTTCGCGGCGATCACCTTGCCGTTCAGGTCGTCGATCGACTTGATCGTCGTGTTGCCGACCTGCACCATCGCCGCGAGGCCGCTGTCGTAGTAAGGCGCGGAGAAGTCGATCGCCTTCTTGCGCTCCTCCTTGATCGTCATCCCCGACAGCGCGACGTCGATGTTCTGCGTCTGCAGCGCCGGGATCAGGCCCGCGAAATCCATCGGCTGGATCGTGTATTTCCAGCCCTGGTCCTTCGCGATCTCCGCCCACAGGTCGAGATCGAAGCCGACGTACTTGTCGCCCTGCTTGAACTCGAACGGCATGAACGACGTATCGGTGCCGACGACGAGCGTCTTGGTATCCGCGTGCGCGAGGCTCGCGCCGAGCGCGGCAACGACCGCGACGGCTTTCAGGAAGGAACGGCGACTCATGGTTTCTCTCCGCATGATTGAGCGATGTAGCCGGCCAGCCGGCCGGCGGGAACGACGACATCAAGCCGCACCGCAACATGCGATGTCGAATTAGACCGTAGTGCAACATGTGTTGTCAACGGCGATACTACGACAACAAAAAAGTGCGCAACGGGGAATTGCATCGAGACAAACCCGGGCCACGCGGGCCGGATAGATCGGAGGAATGGGGAGATGGCCGGGGCGAGGCTCCCGGGCCGGATCGCGCCGCGCGGGCGGACAGCTGGACGTGAAAAGAGGATGGCGATGCTCGGTGCGGGCCGCCAGGTTTGCCATCCCGAGCAACGGGTGCGGCGGGATGACGGCAGCGCAACCGCGAACGCATTCGCCACGGTCCGCACGCTCGTTCGTGCCGCGTGTCAGCGGCGTTTCAACGCGGCGGCGTGCCGGGGCGGCCGTGCGCGCGAAGCCGGCATACGCCGGCGCGGCTCAACGAACGGTGCGGGATTTGCGCGCAAACACCGACCAGCGGCACACCAATGCCGCGTCGATCACGCCGAGCCGGATGTTCGCTTCGAGCGTGTCGTTGAACAGATAGGTATCCTGCGCAACGAGCGCGATGCGTCATGGCGCTTCGTGCTGCGCCGCCATCCGTCGACGCGGCACCGGCTGCTCGATCCGCTGATCGCGTTCCTGCGCCGCGAAGCGGATGCGCCGCCGTTCGTCGCGAAGATCGTTGCGCCCGCATCCAACGACAGTCACGCACGCGGTGCAGGCGGCGCCTAGCGGCGCCGGCACGCGAAGCCGGCACCGCGTCTCAACGGCCCGTTACGGCGTGGCAAAGAACAGCGCGACGACGCACGCCATCCCGGCGAACCACACGAGCGAACGCAGCGACGCCCAGTTCAGCAGGTACATCAGCGTATAGACGACGCGGATCGCGACGAAACCCATCGCGAGTTGGTCGACGTGATGCGCGTTCGCGCCGTTGTGCCACGCGACCACCAGCGCGGCCGTGAACAGCGCAAGCGCTTCCCACGCGTTCTGGTGTGCGGCCTGCGCCCGCGCGCGCCAGCCTTCGAGTTTCGCGAGGTAATCGCGCGGCGTGCGGTTGTCGTAGCCCTTGCGAGCCTTGGCCAGGAACGTCAGCGGGAACGGTAACAGCGCCACGATGAACAGGCACAGCTGGGACGTCGTCATCAAAGTCTCCTCCTTTATGATTACATTGTTCAATGACAAGATCGCCGGGAGCTTAGCATTGCGCCGTGCTGTTCGCGCACCGGTTTTCTAGACGGGAGACTCGGCTGCACGTGCCGCCGCCGGCCGCGGCCGGCGTGGTCCACCACCAAAATTTCCACCAAATCGTCGACAAATACGTTAATTAAAACTGGTCGAACACCAATAAGATAGCGCTCGACACTGGCTTGACGCGTAACCGCGCCAGCCTGCCGACCCGGGCGCGCCGCCGCGTGCCGAACGACATCCGACCCGAGCCATCGCCATGCCCCGTCCCATCGTCGCCCATATCCGCCCCGACGCCGTCCGTCACAACCTCGACTTCATCCGCCGCACCGCCGCGCAATCGCGCGTGTGGGCCGTGATCAAGGCCAACGCATACGGCCACGGCATCGAGCGGATCTACCCGAGCCTCGCGGCCGCCGACGGCATCGCGCTACTCGACCTCGACGAAGCCGTGCGCGTGCGCGAGCTCGGCTGGGACAAGCCCGTGCTGCTGCTCGAAGGGATCTTCGAGCCGGACGACGTCGAACTGGCCGATCGCCACCGGCTGACGGTGGCCGTGCACTGCGACGAGCAGCTCGACCTGCTGATCGCCGCGAAGCCGCGGCAGCCGATCGACATCCAGCTCAAGATGAATTCCGGGATGAACCGGCTCGGCTACCGGCCCGCCGCGTTCCGCGCCGCGTGGGAACGCGCGGCGAGCGCGCCGTCGATCGGCAGGATCACGTTGATGATGCATTTCGCGAACGCGGACGAAGGCGAGGTCGACTGGCAGCTCGATTTATTCGACGCGACCACGGCCGGGATTCCGGGCGAGCGCTCGGTATCGAATTCGGCGGCCGTGCTGTGGCATCCGCGCGCGCACCGCGACTGGGTGCGGCCCGGCACGATCCTGTACGGCGCGTCGCCGACCGGTGCGGCGCGGCATATCGCCGACACGCCGCTGATGGCCGCGATGACACTGACGAGCAGGATCATCGGCGTGCAGACGCTGTCGCCGGACGAAACCGTCGGCTACGGCCGCCGCTTCACGGCCGACCGGCCGATGCGGATCGGCGTCGTCGCGTGCGGCTACGCGGACGGCTATCCGCGCCATGCGCCGACCGGCACGCCGATCGCGGTGGACGGCGTGATGACGCGCGTCGTCGGCCGCGTGTCGATGGACATGCTGACCGTCGACCTGACGCCGTGCCCGAACGCGGGCATCGGGTCGAGCGTCGAGCTGTGGGGCGACCAGGTGAAGGTGGATGATGTCGCGCAAGCCAGCGGCACGATCGGCTACGAGCTGATGTGCGCGCTCGCGCGCCGCGTGCCGGTCGTGATCGTGCCGCCCGGCGCGTCGACCGCGCAGCCGGCGCTGCGGACCGGGAGCTACGGGCGCTGACCGCGGTCGATGCTGCGGCGCACTACCGCGCCGCCGCGCGTGCCGCTTCACTTGCGGGCCGCCTCGGGCGGTCCGTTTACGTTCCGGCGGACGGGAACCCGGAGCCGGAGAATACGCGTTTGTTACAGCCCTTCCGCTCCGTTCGACCGGCCTATCCGGCGGTGTACTACGAGCGCCACGTCGGCTTCCGCTTCTCGAGGAACGCGTCGATCCCTTCGCCGGCATCCTCTTCCATCATGTTGCGCGCCATCACGTCGCCCGCATACGCATACGCTTCGTCGAGCGGCAATTCGCGCTGGCGATAGAACATCTGCTTGCCGTAGCGCACCGCGGCCGGGCTCTTCGCGACGATCTCCGCGACCTTGCGCGCGACGGCCGCGTCGAGCGCGTCCTCGGGCACGGCCTCGTTGACGAGCCCCCACGCGGCGGCCGTCGCCGCATCGACGAAGCGCCCGGTCACGAGCATGTCGAACGCGCGCTTCGCCGTGACGTTGCGGCTCAACGCGACGGCCGGCGTCGAACAGAACAGCCCGACGTTGATGCCCGATACCGCGAAGCGCGCGGTGTCGGCCGCGATGGCCAGGTCGCACGCGGCGACGAGCTGGCAGCCGGCGGCCGTCGCGATGCCCTGCACACGCGCGATCACCGGCACCGGCAATGCGCGCATCGCGAGCATCACGCGGCTGCACTGCGCGAACAGCGAGCGGTAGTAGTCGAGTTCCGGCTTGCCGCGCATCTGCCGCAGGTCGTGGCCGGCGCAGAACGCCTTGCCTTGCGCGGCCAGCACGACGCAGCGCACGTGCGGATCGGCCGCCAGCGCACCGAACGCGTCGTACAGGCTCGCGAGCATCGCTTCGGACAGCGCGTTGAACTGCTGCGGCCGGTTCAGCCGCAGCGTGACGACACCGTCGCGCACCTCGCGCAACAGGATCGGCTCGGCAGTCTCTTGATCGGGTTCCATGACGTTTCGCTCGACGGGGTTCGGCAGGATTCGGTGCGGCACGAACGGGCGGCGATGACGCACGCGCGTTCGCGGCATGTCGATGAAATGGTCCTCCACATTCCGCGCGGCGTCCAGTCGCGCGGCCGCACGTGCCTGCGCGGTGGCCTGCGTGCCGCCGTACCACCGTGCGGACCACGCGATTCGCGCGTCAGCGGCTTCGCTGCGCGGTTTTCGCCGTGCCTGCCGTCCGCGCGGCAAGGGCGGCCGTCGCATAGGCAACACCACCGACCACCGCGATCGCCCACAGCGCGGCGGTCGGATTCGGCAACAGCATCGTCGCGGCGCTGGCGATGGCCACACCGAACAGGCTTCCTGCCTGTCTCGCCGCATTGAGGAATCCTGACGCCACACCCGCCGCGTCCGCGGGCACCTGTTCGAGCACGGTCGCGATCATCGGCGCCACGGACAGCGCTGTCCCCGTGCCGAATGCGCCCATCGCCGTCCAGGCCACCGGCCACGGCGCGCGCAGCGTCAGCGCGGCCGCGAGTGCCGGAATGGCCAGCGCCGCCATCCCGAGACCGTTCGCCATCAGCCGGACCGGGTGCACCCGGCCCTGCAATTTTCCGGACAACAGATTGCCGAGCGACAGGCTCAGCGCGAACGGCAACAGCGTCAGCCCCGTCTGCCGCGCGCTCATGCCGAAGTGCCCGTGCAGGTACAGGCTCAGCACGAACAGCAAGCCGAAGTAGCCGACATACACGAGGCTGCCCATCAGGTTCATCGCGACGAAGGTGCGATTGCGAAACCACGCCAGCGGAACCATCGGATCGCGAGCACGCCGCTCGATGACGATCAGCGCGCCTGCGGCGAGTCCGGCGACCAGTAGCGCGCACCGGACTTCCGCCGCACCCAGGCCGCGTGTCGGCAGTTCGATCACGGCGAAACACAGCGCGCCGAGCGCCATCGCACCGACACACTGGCCGGCCCAATCGAAGTGGCGCGTTTGCCGCGCGACCGACGCCCGGACGAGCACGGCCGCCCCGGCAAACGCGACCGCGCCGGTCGGCACATTGATCAGGAACGCGCTGCGCCAGCCGAAATCGTCGACAAGGATGCCGCCCAGCACCGGCCCTACGGCCACCGCAACCGACGCGATGCCCGCCCATACCGCAATCGCCCGCGCGCGCTCGGCAGGCACGTCGAAGGTGCTGCGCACGACCGCGAGAGACGCGGGCAAAAAGAGCGCGGCACCCATGCCCTGCACGAATCGTGCGGCCACGAGAATGGCCACGGACGATGCGAAGCCACATCCCGCCGATGCGGCGACGAACAGCGCCAGCCCCGCGAGGTAGACGTGCTTGGCGCCGAACCGGTCGGACAGCGCGCCGCCCGCGAGAATCAGCGCGGCGAAGCTGAGCGTGTACGCGTCGACGATCCAAGCGAGCTCCGCGACCGTCGCACCGAGACTCGCTCGCATCGCGGGCAGCGCAACGTTGACGATCGTCGTATCGAGTACCGCCATGAACATTCCGATCGCGACGAGCGCAAGCGTGAAGCGGCGTTCTCGGGCCGTCGGGCCGCACGCTGCCGTGATGGATACGGGAAGGGAAACAGGATTGCAATCGGGCATGAAACCTCCAGGCAGATGCCGGGAGTCTAGAAACGGCACGCGATGCAGAAAAGTGATAATTTCGCATTTGCCTGATGCAGATATGCATCCCCAACCCGCCGCCGCCCTGCCCGATGACACTGCCGACCCGCATGAACTGGGACAACGCCCGCTTTTTCCTGGCCCTCGCGCGCACCGGCACGCTGCGCGGCGCCGCGGCGCAACTGAACGTCGATCAGGCGACGGTGGGGCGTCGGATCGCCGCGCTCGAAGACGAACTCTCGGCCCGCCTGTTTCTCCGAACGCCGGCCCTCTATGTGCTGACGACCGCCGGCGAAGCGTTGCTCGAACCCGCCGAAGCGATGGAACGGGCGTCGCTCACGATCGAGCGGCGCGTGATGGGCCTCGACGAGCAGCTCGCCGGGTCCGTGCGCATCGCCACGACCGACACGCTCGGCAAGCGCTTCGTGATTCCCGCCATCGCCAACTTGCGGCGCAGGCATGCCGGCATCGACGTCGTGTGCGTGACGTCGGCCGAAATCGCCAATCTCACGCGCCGCGAAGCGGATCTCGCGATTCGTACGTTGCGCCCGGAATCGCCGGACCTGATCGTCAGGCGGCTCGGGCATCTCGAAACGGGCATCTACGCATCGCGCCGCTACCTGGCCGAGCGTGGCGAACCGGCCGCGGGCAGCGCGTTCGAAGGACACGATCTGGTGATGTACCAGCAGCCGGTGGTGCCGACGATGTGGGACGCCCTGTGCGGCGAATCGACGTCGCGCGGCCGCGTGATGTTCCAGACATCGTCGACGATGATGCTGGTCGAAGCCGCGCTTGCCGGGCTCGGCATCGCGGAGCTGCCGTGCTTTCGCGCCGAAACCGAGCCTGAACTGGTGCGCCTCATGCCTCGACGATGCAATCATTTCGACGTGTGGCTCGTCGCGCATGCCGATCTCTACAAGACCGCACGCGTGCAGGCGGTGATCGAAGCCGTCGTCGACGAATTCGCGAGCGTCGCGCCAGCCGCCCGCTAACACCATGGGGATTACGCGACGCGGTGCTCAGCCAGCGCGCCCGAGCAGCAGCGGAATATCGCGCTTGGAGGTTTCGACGATCGTTCGGATTCGCTGCGGCAGCGTCCACTATCCCACGCCAATGCCACCGCCGGCCACCAGCATGTGGAGTATCGGCTCACCAATGATCCAATGCGACGGCTGTGCGGATCGGCGCGGCTAAGCCGGCGATATCGCACAACACGAGTTGTTCGCCCGACTACGCGCATAGCGAACGCTGTTTCAGCGGGGCTGATATTCGCCGTCGCTCGTCGACCAGTGAAACGTCTGGCGCCACTTTCCGCCGCGCTGCCGCAATTGCAAGTCGCGGAAACTGTCCGTCGACGTCGGGAGCACATTCAGCGCGTTGCTGCCTTCCGTGATCTCGTGATCCCGCGTGCCATCGGGATGCCAGTCGCCGGCAATGTTCCGATAGAACATCATCGGCTGTGCGAACACGACGCGCAGCACGTTGCCGTCGACCCGGAGCAGGTACAGCGCCTCGTATGACGCACCACCGCCCGCATAAGGGATCGACCAGCCCGCGCGGACGCCGAACGCGGCATCGCCCGCTCGAAGCAGATACGGCGCGAAATCGAAGCGCAGCCATTGCTCAGGACGCAACCTGCGCTCGTCAGGTCGCGCCACCTCGTCAAGGGTGTCCGGATGGTCCAGATTCGTGTTGCTCCAGTCGGTCGCTTCGTCGAGCGGCTGCTCGGTCCGTGCGACGAGGCGCGGCACACCGTCGGGCCCGCGCTCGAACACGCCAAGCCAGACCAAACCCTTCGCGGTATCGTCGCGGTAGCCCTCGCAATCGCTCGGCGCACGGAATTGCAACACCCGTTTCGCAAGCTCGGCGCTCGGCGCTGCGCAGACGATTGCGACAAATGAACCCGGACGTTGCGGCCACGACTTCGCCCCGACCAGCACGACGCTCGCCGCATCCTGACCCGGCGCGAGCTGCGCGATCAGCGCCTGCCTTGTGAAACCGGGCGGCAAACGCGTTCCAAAACCGTCCACCTCGGGCTCGCCACTCATGTCACGCGCGAAGGCTGCGCGTGCGTCGCGCGAATCGAATTGAGCGGGCGCCTGGTCAAGTGAGTGCGCAGTGCCTGCCGCGTGTGCCGCAGGGCCGACGAAGGTTGTGCCGATTGCGATCAGCAATGTTGCAAAGCGTGTCGTCATGCGGGGCATTCCAGCGAAATGATGAGGCAATGCACGACGACGTTGCCAATGCGCAGCCGCAAGTCGCGACGTGCGGCCATGCTCCGGACAAGCGGACATCAGCACAGCGACGACGCCGGCTCGCGCATGACAGAAATCGGTCGGCGCACCACTCTCGTTCTCGATATGGGTGAGGACGGACTGTGCGCGTTCCTGGCGAACGCGTGCCGTCCCTCGACTGCAAGCAAGGATACGAACATTCCAAGCCACAGTAAATCTCCCGCGCGCAGCGCGCGCTATATCACGCCCACCCGCGTCGTCATGCTGAATGCAGCGATGCCCATCCGGTATTCGGTAAAAATCGGCCGAGACACGGCGGCCCAGTCGAGCGTCAGCCCGCGAGCTTCTTCAGCGCGTCGAGCACCGCGTCGCCCTTGAACGGCTTCACGATCCAGCCCTTCACGCCGGCCGCCTTGCCGCGCTCCTTCATCGCCGGGCTGCTTTCGGTCGTCAGCATCACGACGTTGACCGCCGTGTTCGCCAGTTCGCCGCGGATCTTCTCGACCATCGTCAGGCCGTCCATGTTCGGCATGTTCACGTCGCTGATCACGAGGCGCACGCCGGGCGTCGCCTTGAGCTTCGCGAGCCCGTCCTTGCCGTCGACGGCCGTCTCGACGTCGAGCCCGTGATTGCGCAGGAACCCCGCGACCTCGTCGCGCACCGTGCCCGAATCGTCGACCACCAGAATCTTTGCCATGTCGTATTCCCCTTCCTTTATTTCGGACTTCAACATTCAAAACAGTTCGAGTTCGCCCGATTCGACCATCGGCCCCACGTCCGGCACCGATTCGCGGAAATCCTCCGGCGACCAGCTCAGGCTGAACACGAAACGCTGGTCGAGACACACGGAGCGCCCCGATGCCGGGTCGGTCATCCGGTACTTGAAGCAGAGCTGCGGACAGTCGCCGCCGAACGAGATGAACTTCTGCTTGTGATTGACGACGAGCGGCACCTGCACCGGATGGCGCGCGAGCGCCTCCGCATCGCCGAGATAGCGGTTCTTGAACGCCCCCCACACGAGGTTGGTCAGCTCGCCGAGCACGCTGTTCACGTCGCGAAAATCCGGCGCGCGGCCGTCGTCGCGCGTGCCGCCGATCATGTCCAGCAGCGGCTGCTCGCTCGTCTGCAGCAGCATGTAGCCGCGGCACCATGCGCTTTCGAGCGCGATCAGGCTGAACACTTCGCCGAAGATGATCTGGTCGCGGACGATGCACGGCGTTTCGTGCTCGATCGTCATGCCCGGAAACAGGCTGTCGATGCGCGCCTCGGTGATCTCCGAGATGCCGCGCACGAGCGCGTTCGGATAGTCGCGGCCGAACAGGTATTCGTCGATCGCGCGCTTGAGCGGCGTCATGTCGTCCGCGACGTAGGCCGCGCATGCCACCCGCGCAAGCGCGTCGGGCAGCCCGTCGCGCGATGCGAGCGATTCGCGGCGCAAGATGATCGGCAGCTCGGGCCGCAGCGCGTCGATCTGCGTCGCGATGATCGCGCTCTCGACCGGCGAGCCGCCGTAATCCTCGGCCAGCAGGATCGCACCGAGATCGATATTCGAGCGCAGCACCTTCAGCAGCCGGCTGCGCCGCACGGTCAGGCCGACCAGGTTGTGCTCGTCGCAGAAACGCTTGATCGCATCGGCATGCGTGCGGCTGTCGTCGAGCACGAGCACCTTGCTGACAGGTTGGTCTTCGGTCATCTCAAGGGTTCCTCATGGTCGATCAGAACAGTTCGAGTTCGCCGCCGGTATCCGCCGCGGCCGCTTCCGGCACATGGAAATCGACCGGCGCGTTCGCGCATACGCACAGCGTCGCGCCGATGCGCACGTCGCCGTCGAGCGTCAGGTCGTAGGCGGCCACGTAGTCGGGTGCGAGCGCGGGCAGCCAGTCGATGCTCGCGCCGCTCAGCAGGGAAGGCGTCGACATCCCGAGATCGGGAAACGGCACGGTCAGCGCCTGGTTGATCGCGCCGCAGCACAGGTTCGCGACTTCCATGAACGCTTCGGGCAGCGGCCGCTGGCCGCTCGTGCCCGCCGTCGCGCCGGCGAAATGGCGGCGCGTCGCATCGTCGTCGCTGAAGCGCAGCGCGAGCAGCAGGCGGAAATGCAGCGCCGAGATCGTCAGCACCACGACGTACTCGGGCACCTTCGGTTTCGATCGCGACTTCATGCACGCGGGATCGTGCGCATCGCCGGCCGACGGCCGGATGTCGCACGCGCCGCCGGACGCGAGCCGCGTGCGCGCCGCATCAAGGAAGATCCGCTCGAAGCCGGCTTTCGCCTGCGCGCCGATCACGCCGCCTCTCCTTCGATCCGCGCGTGCAGTTGCCCGGCCAGCGTCTCGACGGTCGCGAGCGCGGCCGTGATCATCTTGCCGCCGGCCTGGATGTCCTGGAACGTCGCGGCCGTCACGAGATCGTTGCGGTTCAGGCTGTCGCGATAGCTGTCCGACAGCTGCTGCGAGCGCGCGGCCAGCCCGCGCACCTCGCTCGCGACGATCGAGAAGCCGCGCCCGGCCGTGCCCGCGCGCGCGGCCTCGATCGACGCGTTCAGCGACACGATCGACACGTGCGCGACGATCGCCGACAGTTCCTGGTTCTTCGTGCGCATGTCCTGGTTCTGCGTGGTCAGCGAGATCATCTGCTCGTGCCAGCGCTCGAACGTGCCGGCGAGCCCGCGCAGGCGCCCGGCTTCGTCGGCGATCTTCATCGCATGCTGCGCAAGCGCGGCGCGGTCGGCCGACAGCGCCTGCAGCGCGTCGCGCTGCGTGCCGGCCGCGGACGCCTCGCGCGCCAGCGCATCCTCGAGCTGCGCCTCGCGTTGCGCCCATGCGTCGGCGGCTTCGGCATTTGCCGACGCCGCTTCTGCCGCCTTCGCGTCGGCCGCATCGAGCGCGCCGCGCAACGTATGCGCGTCACGTGCCATCGCTGCGACAAGCCGTTTGCGCATCACGCGAAACACGACCGCCGCCGCCACCGCGACGACGAAGCCGCCCGCCAGCGCGGCGGCAATCGGGATCATCCACGCCTGCACGATCACGCCATCACTCCGCTGCGCCGACGTCTGCAATGCGCTCGTGCGCGGCGCCGTGACCGGCACCGTCCGCCGCGAAGCGCGCCGGCAGCGACACGATCGTCTCGAACGCGCGATACGGCGCGCCGACGCGATCGTCGGTGAAGCGCAGCGCGATGTCGCCGCCGTCGCGCTTCAGGAAGCTGCGCACCGCGTCCATGCCGACGCCGCGCCCCGACACCTCGGTTACCGCGTGCGCGGTCGAGAAGCCCGGCCGGAAGATCAGCTCGGCCACCGCTTCGTCGGTGAGCCCCGCTTCGTTGCCGCCATCGATCCACCCGCGCTCGCGCGCGATGCCGCGAATCCTGTCGAGCGCGAGGCCGCGGCCGTCGTCGCTCAACACGAACCACAACTCGCCGCCGCCGACGCCGACCGCGATGTCGATCGTGCCGGACGCCGCCTTGCCGGCCGCGCGGCGCTCTTCGGACGATTCGATCCCGTGGTCGATCGAATTGCGCAGCAGGTGCATGAACACGTTCTTCAGCGTCGCGCCGATCTCGCTGCGCACGCGATGGCCGTGGCTGTCGATATGCACGACGGGCGCCGGCTTGCCGAGTTCGGCCGCGAGCGACGGCAGCGACTCGATCACGCCGCCGAGCGCGTCGCCGATGCCCTGCGTGCCGAGCTGGCTCAGCATGCGGCGCACGGCATCGCGTGCCGCCTGCCAGTCGTTCGCGTTCGCCGGATCGGCACCGTCGAGCACGCGCAGGCTCTCGCTGATGTGCGCGCGTTCGACCATCAGGTAATCGGCACCGCCGTGCGCCGGTTCGCCGCTGCGGCCGAGCGTGACCGCGTTGATCGTCGCGTAGCGTTCGACGGCCTCGCGCACGCGGGCCAGGTCGTCCATCAGCGCGTCGCGGTTCCACTCGGGGCCGCCGTCCGCGCGGCGCAGCGATTCGTACGCCTGTTCCGCTTCGTGGACGATGTTCGTCAGGTGCTGCAGGCTGTACGTGCGCGCATTGCCCTTGATCGTATGCATGTTGCGGAACAGCGCCGCGACGATCGAGTGATCGGCGCGCTCGTGCTGGCGGATCATCCGTTCGTTCTCGCTGAGGAAGCCCTTCGCGCTGTGCACGAAGTCATGGAACTTGTCCTGGCTGATCGACAGGATCTCGCCGATCATCTCGAGGCGGCGATGCTGCTCGCCGGCCTGCGCGGTCAGCTCGCGAATCTCGGTCACGTCGCGCACGCACAGCATCAGGCGCACGACCGTATCGGTCTCGTCGGTGATCGCCGACCAGCTCAGGTCAAGCCATTTCTCGCGGCCGTCCGGCATCCGCTTCGCGACTTCGTTGACGAGCAGGTGCGCGTTGAATTCGAAGTTCATGCTGTCTTCGCCGAGGCACGCGTGCACGGCCGCATCGACCTGCGAGCGCGCGTCGGCGCCGATCGCCGAATCGTCGAACACGAGCGCCATCAGGTCGCGGCCGGCGATGTCGTTCGTCTCGAAGATGGTTTCGAGGTACGCCGAATACTCCGCATGCACGACGCCGCCTTCGACGACGGTCAGGATCCCTTGCTGCATGTTCTGCAGCATCGCCTGGATGTCCGCCGTCTTCTGCTTGAGCTGCGCGGCGTTCTCCTGGATCTTCTCGATCATTCCGTTGAACGCGACGATCGAATGGCCGATCTCGTCCATCCGGCCCACCGGCACGCGGCGCGTGAAATCCTGGCTCGTCGCGATCTCGCTCATCATCGTCTGCATCCCGATCAGCGGACGCGTGATCTGGCGATACAGCACGAAACCGAGCGCGGTCAGCAGCACGATCACCGTGCCCGCGACGCCCGCGATCGCGGTTGCCGTCGTCGCGAGCATCCCGTTCAGCGCGCTGATCGCGTCGTCCTTCTGGCGGTTCTTCTCGACGCGCAGCGTGTCGACGATGCTTTCGAGTTCGTCGCGATACTGTGCGACGTTCGCGAACAGGTAGGCCTGCGCCATCTCGGCCTTGCCGTCGGCCTTCATCTTCACCGTGTCGTCGATCGCCGCGAAATAGTTCGCGGCGCTGTCCTTCGCCTGCGCGACGAGGCCTTCCTGCGCGCGGCCGACCGCCGATCGCGCCTGCGCGTCGAGTGCGGCGCGCAGCGCGGCCTGCTTCGCCTTCAGCTCGTCGCGCGCCTGCGCGGCGGTATTCGCGTCGGGCGCATAGACGAGCGTCATCGTCGCGATCTGGATGTTCTTCACATCGGCGACGAGATCGGCCGACGCGAGCGCGCTCGGCACGATGCCCTGGGTAACCTGGCGCACCTCGGACGCGCTCTTGCGCGTCTGGTACACGGCATAGATGCCGATCGCGGAAAGCGCGAAGAACGTCAGGACGACTAGCAGCGTAATGCGATGACGGATGGTCATGAGTACAGCTCCCCGCAGCGATCCGGCTTCGACCGCCCATTGATCTAATGAAAGAATATGAGCGCCGAATTATCGGGGATGGTGTATGACTGTCCGATGACCGTTAATCAATCGATCATTGAGAAAATTGGAATGATTAATTGCGGCGGGAAAAACCTAAAGTTCTTTGCGGGTTTGCCGTTAACACCCGACCACCAACGCTGCGGAGTTTGCCGAATCGGCGGAGTAACGGATATTCATTGTTTTATTCGTGTTCCGCCCAATCGATTTTATTGAATAACGGTAAAACGTTTGCGCATTATCGTGCGAGTCGATTCATTGCCGCCCCGTCATGCGGAAAATACCGGATGCGATGTGCGGGCCCGCGCCGGCCGTCACGATCACGCGCTCGGAACCGACCGCCTGCCCCGATTCCTTCACGTGTTCGCGGGCGTTCGAGCACGGCGCATGACGCAACGCAACGCGGCGCGACACCGTAAGACGAACGCGCCGCGCTCGCAGGCAGGATCGCATGCGGGTAGCGAGCCTGATTCAGCGCGGAGGAATCCGTGCCGGTCGCTGCATGACTGCAATGCGGTCAGTTTTCATGCGCGCCTGCGAGCCAATCCTCGATCTGCAGCTCCGGGACTCGCTCAAACTCGCGCATGTTATGCGTGACAAGCACCAGCCGCCGCGCACGCGCCTGCCCTGCGATCAATGCATCATATGGGCCGATCGGTGTTCCTGCCGCGGTCAAATGCGCACGAATTTCGCCAGCATGCTGAGCATCTTCCGCGTCGAACGACACGACCTCGAACTGAAGCCCCTCCACGCGCGCCAGATTGGCTGCCACTCGCTGACTTTTGTAAGCTCCGTAATAGAGCTCATGCGCGACGATCGCCGGAATTCCGAAGTCTGCCGGTCGATGCGCACGCAGCTTGGCCAGCATGGCCAGCTCGCCTTTGAGAATGGCGATTACCGCGTTGGTATCCAGCAGAAACTTCATTCAAACACGTCCAGTCCCGGGCGCTCTTGAACGTCCGGCTGGGTTGTTGCAGCGGCCTCGAAGTCGGCGTCGACCGGGCCGATCAGCGGTGTCAGCCATGCCCAGTCTTGCGGCACCGGCTCGAGAATGACGGACGCCCCGTGGCGGCGAATCCGAACCTCGGTCGTCTCGAAGCGGAAATCCTTCGGCAGCCGGACGGCCTGCGATCCGCCATGCTTGAAGATCTTGGCAATATCCATCTTCACGCCCCCACGTATCTACAAAATGTATCTATTTTATCAACTAAGCGTGAGGATGACGAGTCGTCCGATCGGCCTGTTGTCGGTGGGTATTTCGGCCATCGCCCCGCGCCGCGCGTCGCGATATCGGCAATCCGTCCCCGACATGAGCCGCGGCCGGATTCGTTCCCGCCAGGAAACAATCAATCGCCACCCGGCGATTCACCTCCCAGTCCGCACGCTCTAGACTGTCGCATCGTTCCCTTTCCGGACCCACGCAATGACCGACGCCCTGCCGCTGACCACCAATCCCGATTCGGGCCTCCAGTACCGGCTGCGCCCGGCTGCCGGCCGCCCCGCCGCCCGCCTGTTGCTGCTGCATGGCGTCGGCGGCAACGAAACCAACCTGCTGAACGTGGCCGATGTGATCGATCCGCGCATCGAGATCGCGTTCGTGCGCGGCCCGCTGACCTTCGGGCCCGACCAGCACGCGTGGTTTCCGGTGCGCTTCGGCCCGAACGGCCCCGAAATCGACGCGGCCCGCGCGGACGCCAGCCGCCTCCAGCTGATTGCGCTGCTGCGCGCCTTCCGCGCGCGGGACGGCGCGGGCTCCGCGTTGCCGGCCGTGATCGCCGGCTTCAGCCAGGGCGGCATCATGAGCGCGAGCGTCGGCCTCACGTCGCCGGCCGACGTCGCCGCGTTCGCCGTGCTGTGCGGCCGCATCCTGCCGGAAATCGATCCGCTGATCGCGCCGCGCGATGCGCTTCGCCCGTTGCACGCGCTGATCGTGCACGGCCGCTTCGACGACAAGCTGCCCGTCGCATGGGCCGACACCGCCGATGCAAGACTCACGGCGCTCGATGTCGCACACGACACGCGGTTGTATGCGGCCGGGCACGAACTGACTCAGGAAATGGCCGCCGATTTCGGCCGATGGGTCGGCGAACGCACCGGATTGAACTGACCCCACCGGTAAAGCCGGCCCGCGAACGGACCGGCCCCCGGCGCGCACCGTCACGCGTTCTGCGCAGGATCTGCGACGACGCGCACGGCCGCGGGTGCGGCAACCGCCCGCTCACGCTCGGCACCGCGCTTCGCGAGCTTCCAGCCGATCACCAACGCGAGCACGACAACCGGAATCGTCGCGACGGTCCACGTACCGCCCGGGTAGTCGAACGCCATCAGCACCAGCACGCCGACGAGGAATGCGAGCGTGAGCCACGAAGTGAACGGCGCGCCGGGCATCCGGAACGACACGGCCTTCAGCTCGCCGCGATCGACCGCGCGGCGGAACAGGATCTGGCTCATCACGATGAAACCCCACGTCGTGATGATCCCGAGCGACGCCATGTTCAGCACGATCTCGAACGCCTGGGCCGGCACGATGTAGTTCAGCGGCACGCCGATCGCATTGATCGCGACCGTGATCAGGATCCCGCCGTACGGCACGCCGCGCGCGTTCATCCTCGACACGAAGCGCGGCGCCGACCCGCCCATCGCGAGCGAGCGCAGCACGCGCCCGGTCGAATAGAGACCCGAATTCAGGCTCGACAGCGCGGCGGTCAGCACCACGACGTTCATTACCGTGCCGACGTACGGCACGCCGAGCTTGCCGAAGAACGTCACGAACGGGCTTTCGTGCGCGCTGTATGCGGTCCACGGCAGCAGCAGCGTCAACAGCACGACCGAACCGACGTAGAACAGCGCAATGCGCCACATCACGCCGTTGATGGCCTTCGGCAGCACCTTGCGCGCATCGGCCGTCTCGCCCGCCGCGACGCCGACGAGCTCGATGCTCGCATACGCGAACACGACGCCCTGCACGATCAGCACGGCCGGCAGGATGCCGTGCGGAAAGATCCCGCCGTGATCCGCGACGAGATGAAGCCCCGGCATCTGGCCGGCGACCGGATGGCCGCTCGCGAGGAACACGGCGCCGACCGCGAGGAACACCGCGAGCGTGCCCACCTTGACGAGCGAGAACCAGAACTCCATCTCGCCGAACACCTTCACGCCGATCATGTTCATCACCGACACGATCCCGAGCGCGCCGAGCGCGAACACCCACTGCGGCACGTCCGTGAACACGGCCCAGTACTTCATGTAGATCGCGACCGCGGTGATGTCGACGATGCCGGTCGTCGCCCAGTTCAGGTAGTACATCCAGCCCGCGACGAACGACGCGCGCTCGCCCATGAACTCCCGCGCATACGACACGAAGCTGCCGCTGGTCGGCCGGTGCATCACGAGCTCGCCGAGCGCGCGCATGATCAGGAACGCGAACACGCCGCAGACCAGATACACGAGCGCCAGTGCGGGCCCCGCGCTTTGCAGGCGCCCGCCCGCGCCGAGAAAGAGGCCGGTGCCGATCGCACCGCCCATCGCGATCATCTGCACGTGCCGCGGCTTCAAATGCTTCGCATAACCGGCTTCGTGCGACGCGAACATCGCGTCGGGATCGGCATGACGGGAATCCGCGCCGCCGGCCGTATCGGCCGGCCGCTCGCTGGTGTGTTTCATGTTGAGTCTCCGTTTATTGATGTGTCGCGCCCCGCTCCGGGGCGCTTTTTGAACGGTCGCGCGCAGGCCGCCGGCGGCAGGCGCCGGTGCCGCGCGGCCGGTGTCAAAGCACGCGCGGCCGGATCAGCGCTTCGGGTTGCAGCGCGTCGTCCAGTTGCGCTTCGGTCATCAACTGGTGATCCAGCACGACCTCGCGGATCGACTTGCCGCTCTCGTGCGCCTCGGCGGCCACGGCGGTCGCGCGCTTGTAGCCGATGTACGGGTTCAGCGCGGTTGCAAGCGCGACGGAGCGCTCCATCGTTTCGCGCAGCCGCTCGGGATTCGCGGTGATCCCGCTCACGCACCGTTGCGCGAGCGTCGTGCATGCGGCCGTCAGGTGGCTGAAGCTGCGGAACAGCGCGCTGGCGATCACGGGCTCGAATGCGTTGAGCTGAAGCTGTCCGGCCTCGGCGGCGAAGGTCACGGTCAGGTCGTTGCCGAACACCTCGAACGCGACCTGGTTGACGACTTCCGGGATCACCGGATTCACCTTGCCGGGCATGATCGACGAGCCGGCCTGCACGGGCGGCAGGTTGATCTCGCCGAACCCCGCGCGCGGGCCGCTCGACAGCAGCCGCAGGTCGTTGCAGATCTTCGACAGCTTGACGGCGATCCGCTTGAGCACGCCCGAGACCTGCACGAACGCGCCGCAATCCTGCGTCGCCTCGATCAGGTTCGGCGCGGTGCTCAGGTCGAGCCCGGTGATGCGCCGCAGCGCCGCCAGCGCCTTCTCCGCATACTGCGGATGCGCGGTGATCCCCGTGCCGATCGCGGTCGCGCCGAGATTGATCTCGCGGATCAGCCAGCCGGCTTCCTGCAAGCGCGCAATGTCTTCCGTCAGCATCACCGCGTACGTCGAGAATTCCTGGCCGAGCGTCATCGGCACCGCGTCCTGCAACTGCGTGCGGCCGAGCTTCAGCAGGCCCGCGAACGCGTCGGCCCGCTCCGCGAATGCATCGCGCAGGCGCGCCATCGCGTCGAGCAGGTGCTCGACCGCGAAGCACGTGGCGACCCGGATCGCGGTCGGATAGACGTCGTTCGTGCTCTGCGCGAGATTGACGTGCTCGTTCGGATGCAGATATTCGTACTGCCCGCGCGCGTGCCCCATGATTTCGAGCGCGCGGTTGCAGATCACCTCGTTCGCGTTCATGTTGGTCGACGTGCCGGCCCCGCCCTGGATGACGTCGACGACGAACTGGTCGTGCAGGCGCCCTTCGCGGATCTCGACGCACGCGGCGGAGATCGCATCGCGATACGGCTTCGGCAGCAACCCGAGCTCGCAGTTGGCGTCGGCCGCGGCTTCCTTCACGGCCGCGAGCGCCATCACGAGGTACGGCAGCGTCGCGATACTGCGGCCGGAAATGTCGAAATTCTCTTTGGCGCGCAGCGTGTGTACGCCGTAGTAGGCCGCATCCGGAATGCTTCGCTTACCTAAAAGATCCGCTTCGACGCGGAAGCCGCTTTCTGCCATCGTGCCCCTCCTGGGTGTCTCGTGTCGCTCGTCGTGCGCCGCTTCCCGACGCGACGGGTTCGCATTCTATGCCTTTGCAAAAACATGCTCGCCTCTGTATTATCGAAAGCGGTTTTGCGTGGGACGCAACAGCGAGAATCGGATGAAAAAAGGCATGAGAGAGACAGGCATCGATCACCTCGGCGCGATGCGCGCGTTCGTGAGAGTGGTCGAAACGGGGAGTTTTTCGGCGGTCGCGAAGGAGATGCACGTGTCGACGTCGACCGTCGCGCGCAAGGTGACGGCGATCGAGGAAACGCTCGGCGTCGCGCTGCTGCACCGTTCGACGCACAGCGTGACGCTGACCGAGGCCGGCCACATCTACCTGGAGCGCGCCATCACGCTGATCGCCGATCTCGACGACACGCTGCGTGTGGTCGCCGAGCTGAATGCACAGCCGAGCGGCCCGCTGAAGCTCACCGCGCCGGTCGCGTTCGGGCGCCGTCACCTCGCGCCGCTGATCGCGCCGTTTCTCGCGCGCTACCCGACGATCCAGCTCGACGTGCGGCTCACCGACAACCACAACGACCTCGTGGCCGGCGGCTTCGATCTCGACATTCACGAGGGCGAGAACTACCTGGACAACCTGGTCGTCCACCGGCTGTCGCGCAACGACAGCATCCTGTGCGCAGCGCCCGGCTATCTCGATCGCTACGGGCGCCCGTCGGCGCCGGACGACCTGAAGCACCACAACTGCCTGCGCTACGTGCACCCGGAAGGCGATCCGCGCTGGGATTTCGTGCACGGCGATGCGCGACACAGCGTGCTGCCGGCCGGCAATCTCGTCACCGACCATTCGGAACTGCTGCTCGAAGCGACCTGCGCGGGGCTCGGCATCGCGGAGTTCGAGATCTGGCTGGTGCGCGACCTGCTCGCGAGCGGGCAACTCGAAGCCGTGCTGCCGCGCTACCGGCTGCAGAACCGGCTGACGGGCGAATTCATCTACATCGCGTATCTGGCGAACCGGCGCAGCTCGGCGAAGCTGCGCGTGCTGAAGGATTTTCTCGCGGAACATCTCGCGCAGATCGGCGAACTGTCGGACGTCGAGCTGGCGAAGATTCGCGGCGCGCGCGCGTAGCGCCCGCGTTGGCGTTCGCGTTCGCGTCGATCAGCTAGCGGGCGGGCGCCGATGCGCACGGCCCGGTTCGCGGGCCGGCGGCATCGGTGATCGGTGCAGGGACGACGCTCAGGCAGGCTACAATTCGAACGGAAACGTGGCGTGCCCGATCTCGACGCCCTGCGTATTGAGCATCCGCGGCCGGTGGAAGCCGGCCAGTTGCGCGCGCTGCGCGGACGTACCGATCTGCAGCCGCTCGAGAATCTCGCTGACGACCATGTAGAGCACGTCGAGATTGCCGTCCTCGATCTTCACCGAGATGCCGAGCGCACCGTCGGCGCCGAGCCGCCGCGTGTTCTCCGATGCACGCACGCCGAGCCCGTAGCACGCATCGGCGCCGAGCTTGCCGACCACCTGCCCGCCGAATGCATTCATCAGCACCGTGCAATAGCGCCCGTCGCCGGCGACCAGCTCGGGATGCGCCGTCATCGCACGATGAATGCGCGCCAGCGCCCGAACGCGATCGCTGATCTCGCCGCCGCCCGCTTCCACCGTGTCCGCGCCGTCGGCCAGCGACGCGTAAAGACGAGCCAGCCGATCCAGCGAAAACGCCGGCGTCGGCAGGTTGCACCCGTCGATCGCCCAGTCGACTTCGTCGTCGCGCAAGCCGCACGCATCGGCCACGACGTGCTTCACGCGCACCTGCATCGGATGGTCGGGCAGATGGTAATCGGCCATCGCGGCGCCGATCGCCTGCGCGCCGGCCAGCATCCCGACGTGCTTGCCGGAACAGTTGCTGCACACGCCGGTTGGCGTGTAGTCGCGCTTGATCCACGACCGGTACACCGCATCGGACAACGGCGGATGGCCACCACACCGCAAATCCGATTCGTGCGCGGCGACCTTGGCGAGCATCGCCCGCGTGCGTTCGATGTGCCGGTCCTCGCTGCTGTGCGACGCGCACATCAGCGCGATGTCCGCGTCGTCGAAGCCGAACCGCTCGGGCGCGCCCGTCTCGATCACCGACAGCGCCTGGGCCGGCTTGGCCGCCGAGCGCGCCAGCGTCATCCGGCACGGATCGCCGAACCGGGCCAGCAACCTGCCGCTTGCATCCACCACCGCCACATGGGCGACGTGCGTGTTCTCGATCGCATTGCCGCGGTACGTGACGACCGCTGCGCGTTGGATGTCCATCGTGTCCTGCCTCCTCCTTGCTCGGGCCTGGCTGCCGGGGCCCGTCCAACCGGTACGGAAGTGTATCGAGTCGTCGCCGCCGCGCGCCCGCCGGGCAATGGAAAGCGGTGTTGCATGCCACGCAAAGGCAACCTCGTTGTGACAAAACCTGACCGATTCAGCACAAAATCATTCAAATTCATTTCTGTTGCGCACACCATTCCGGGACGCACGCCGATCCTGACGGCGCAGACATACGCGCGCACCTGCCCGCGCGCCGCCAGGATGATGCGGCCACACACGTCCGCACGTTCACGCGAGGTGGTAGCGCAGCCAGAAGGTCTCGCGACATGCGTTGTCGAACGTCAGCCGCGACGGGCTGATCGGCTGCGCATCGGGATGGCGGAGCACGTCGTAGTCGATCCAGCATTCGGCGCACAGCAGGTCGGACGGCGCGCGGTCCTGCTCGACCGAGCGGCGCACGATCGCGCCGTTGTCGAAACGGTATTCGGTTTCGTCGCGCACGACCTCGACATCGTCGTCGGTCCAGCGGTCGTGCGACGTCGCATGCGACACGATCGACACGGGGCCGGCGAGCCCGTGAATCGCGGCGATGTAGGAAATGAGCTTGTGCATGGCGAAGAGGCGAACTGGCGGATAGCCGCTTCGCGCGATGAATGCGGCGCGAAGCGGACCGAGCGGCGAGTATAGCCGCGCGCCGATGACCTTGCCGCCGGCGGGGTTTCGCTCTCGCGCGCTACGCTTCCAGCGCGAGCAACGCGAACGTCGCGAGCCAGTGCTCGCCCATGTAATCGCCGGCCACGTGCGCGAGCGCGCTCGCGAGATGCCGGCCGGCCGCGTCGAGCAGCTTCGCGCGCCGTTCGTCGCCTTCCGGCAGCGCGCCGGCGAGCGCCCGCTGGCACCACGCGCGGCTCAGGTTCAGCCCGTCGAGGTGCGCGATCTTGCCGTCGCTGCGGTCGCTGACCGTCGCCGGCTCGAACAGCGTCGCCGGCTCGCCGCGCGCGAGATCCGGCAAAAAGCGCGCGAACCAGCCGTCGAATTCGGCTGCCGGCAGCACGCGCCGCATCAGCTCGGCTTCCATCAGCGCGGGCGACAGGAATTCGTCGCCCGACGGCTCCCACGCCTGGCACGCGACGTCGTTCAGGTGCCAGCGCTTCGCGGTGCCGACGATCAGCGCCGCGAGCCCGTCGCGCTGCGTATCGCGCGCGAAGTCGAGCGTGAGCGCCAGCGCGAATGCGGTGTTGAAGTGCGTGCCGACGCGCAGCGGATAGGTCGCTTTCGGCAGGAAGGTCTCGAAGCGCGACACGAACAGGTCGGTGAGCGGCGCCATCGTCTTCGCCCAGCGCGCGGCCTGCGGCAGCACGCCCTTCAGCGCGAGCCGCTCGAGTTGCGCGGACAGCGCGAGCAGCCACGCCCAACCGTACGGCCGTTCGAAACCGCTGTTGTGCGGCAGCGCGAGATACGCGCGCTCGCCGGCGACATTCGCGTCGGTGAAGTGCGCGTCGACGATCGCGACGATGCGCTCGGCCTCCGGCAGCGCCGGATAGCGTTCGAGCACGCGCAGCACGAGCCAGTAGCCGTGCACGCACGAGTGCCAGTCGTAGCTGCCGTAGAAGATCGGATGCAGCGCGCGCGGCCCCTGCACGTCGTGCGGACCTTCGAGCGAATGCGTGAGCTTGTTCGGATATTCGCGGGTCAGGTGCGCGAGCGCGAGCGACGCGAATTTCGACGCGAGTTCGGGCGTGAGTCGATCGGTCATGAGAATCTCGTCCATCGAGTCAGAAGCGGAATACGAATGCATACATCAGCAGCGTGTTCACGGCCAGCAGCAGCACGGCCGTCGGCCATTGCGCCTTGATCACGCCGTTCTTGTCCTTCAGTTCGAGCAGCGCCGCCGGCACGACGTTGAAGTTCGCGGCCATCGGCGTCATCAGCGTACCGCAGAAGCCGCTCAGCATCCCGATCGCGCCGACGATCGCCGGGTTGCCGTGGAACTGGTGGACGATCAGCGGCAGGCCGATGCCGGCCGTCATCACCGGGAACGCGGCGAAGCCGTTGCCCATGATCATCGTGAACAGCGCCATGCCGACCGTGTAGGCCGCGACCACCGCGAACGGCGAATCGATCGGCACCCAGTCCTTCACGAGCCCCGACACCACGCCGCCGACACCGGCGAGCGCGAACAGCGCGCCGAGCGCCGCGAGCATCTGCGGCAGGATCGCGGCCCAGCCGACCGCGTCCATCGTGTGGCGCGCTTCCTTCAGCGCATGGACGGGCGAATCGCGCAGCATCGCGAGCGCGACGACGAACGCGACGATCGTGCCGAGCACGAGCGAGATCAGCGTCACGCTCTTCGGGTCGACGAACGGCACGCGCTTCAGCGCGAACGTGCCGATCAGCGTGACCACCGGAATCAGCAGCGCGGGCAGGAACAGCCGGTTGCCGAAGCGCTGCGCGAGCGACTCGCGCCGCACGGCCGCCGCTTCGCCGGCTTCGTCCGACTTGCCGCGCCCGAGCTTGCCCGAGCCGGCGATCACCGCGAGCCCGATCGCGAGGCAGCCCGTCACGAAATGCGGCAGCAGCGCGCCGAACAGGAACGTGACCGCGTAGATCGCCCAGAACGCGAAATTGACGACGCGCCGCGGGTTCGTGCGGTCCGTCAGGTTGAAGCACGCGAACGCGGCGAACATCAGCCCCGCGAGCGTGTACAGCGATTCGAGGCCGATCATCGCGCGCCCTCCTGCGCCAGCAAGCCGCAGCCGCGCGCGAGCCGGCGGTCGAGCAGCGCGAGGCGCGTACAGTGGATCAGCAGCGCGGCGATCGCGGTCGGGATCGCCCATACCGACAGATGCAGCGGCTCGACGACGATCCCGTTCTGTTCGAGAAAGCCCTTGATCAGCAGGATCGACTGGATCGCGATGAAGATGTCCTCGCCGAAGAACACGGCGATGTTGTCGACGCCCGACGCATGCGCGCGGATCTGCTGGCGCACCGACTCGGGCAGTTCGCCGTGCCGGTCGACGGCGGCGGCCTCGGCCATCGGCGCGATCAGCGGCCGCACCATCTGCGCATGGCCGCCGAGCGACGTGAGGCCGAGCGCGGCCGTCGCCTGGCGCAGCACGAAGTACAGCATCAGCACGCGACCCGTGGTGGCCGCTTGCACGCGCGAGATCATCCGCTTCGCCTGCTCCTTGAGCCCGTTGCGCTCGAGCAGCGCGATCACCGGCAGCGTCAGCCAGATGAGGCCCATGTAGCGGTTTTCGGTGAACGCCTTGCCGAACGCGCTGACGATGTCGACGAGATTCAGCCCGCCCGCCAGCCCCGTCGCGAGCCCCGCGATCGTGACCACCAGCAGCGCATTGAAGCGCAGCGCGAAACCGATCACGACGATCGGCACCCCAATCAGCACCAGCATTGCTCCTCCTTGCCTTGTGTTGGACGCGCGGCGCCTTTGCAGCGGCCGCCTGCACGGTTTGGACCGGGCTCTGACCGCGAAATCTAACACGAGACTTTATCGATAAAAAGTCGACGATTTGCCGGTTCGGGTAAACGTTGAAGCATGCGGACACCGTGCACGGGCCATGTGTCGGCGGTGTTTCATCGGAGGAATCGATCGTCGGTCGGGCGGCGCGGCCGCACGCGTTGCGGCATGCGCTTCCCCGCATTCGCGCGGCCGGCGGCGGCCGGCACGGGCCGCCGCGCGTGGCGGAGCCCCGGTGCGCCGACTAAACTGGAAAGCATCTGCAACGTACGGGAGAGCCGCCATGATTGACGTATTCCAGACCATCGGCAGCCGCGCGTTCTCCGCTCATCTGGCGAAGGACGGGATGGTCACGCTGATGGAACAGCGCAATGAAGTCGACCGCGTGACGCTCGCGACCGCCTATGCCGCGCTCGTCGAGGAGGCCGAGCAGGAATCCGACCTGCTCGACGCGACGGTCGAAGGGATGATGCGCGCGCTGATCCAGGGGTACGCGCGCAGCCATTGACGGCGCGGCCGCGCATCCGGTACGCGGCCGGGTGCCCGGTTGCGACCGGCTATGCGACCGGCTATGCGGCCGGCGTGCCGGCGCCCGCGCCGAACCACCGGCCCGCGCGCAGTTGCCCGTGGTCGGCCCGCGTGAAGATCCTCAGCAGGTTCGATACGGCGCCGTTGCTGCCGCGGTCGAGCTGTGTCAGGAACGCTTCGACCTCGTCGCGGCCGGCAAACAGGATCGTGCTGAAGTAGCGTTCGCGCTCGGCGTCGGACAGGTTAGTCGCGCGCAACTGGTACGGATGATGAAGCGCCGCGAACAGGAAGTAGTAGCGCTCGGCGTCGTCGCGCAGCACGCGAACCGCGTCGGGCCCGACCGGAAACTCGCGGTAGAACGACGCGTGCCCGCTCTCGATGTCGATCCGGTACAGCAACCGGCCGTCGCGTTCGATCACGACCGGCGCGTATGGGTCGCGGCTGACGAGCGTGGTGTCGGGCGCAGCCATCCGGTTCTCCTCGTTCTTCGTGTCGAAGCCGGCACGGTAACATGCGTCCTTCGGCGGCCTGCCGTGCCGAGATCGCATGGCCCCGGCATGCACGACTGCGCCGGCCCGGTTCCGTTACCGGCCGGAAGCGCCGCACCGTCATCGTCATAGAGGAAACGTACTGGAACAGCGCCATGCGCAAATTTTTCGATTGCCGCCGCCCGCGCCGCATGACAGCATTCGGGGCGTCGCCAACCGAAAAAGAATGCCGCGCCGCCGGCCACCGATGCCGCCCGGCGGCGCCGAACAGGCAGCCCCTTCCATGAACCCGGCCCATATCCAACATTACGAACCGACCGGAGAATTCCGCTTGTGAACATCGGCATCGTCAACGACCTCCCGCTTGCCGTCGAGGCGATGCGCCGCGCGATCGCGCGTCGGCCCGAGCACCGCGTGCTGTGGGTCGCGACCGACGGCGCGCAGGCCGTCGAACTGTGCGCCGCGCAGCCGCCCGACGTCGTGCTGATGGACCTGATCATGCCGAAATTCGACGGGATCGAAGCGACACGGCGGATCATGCGATCCGAACGACCGTGCGCAATCCTGATCGTGACGAGCTGCATCGGCGCGAACGCGTGGCGCGTGTACGAAGCGATGGGCGCCGGTGCGCTCGACGCGGTCGACACGCCGCGGCTCGGCGATGGCGCGGCCGGCGATACGACCAGGTTACTGCTTGCGAAGATCGACCAGATCGGCCGCCTGCTCGATGCGCCCGGCGGCACGCGCATTGCCGGCACGGCCACCCGCGCCGGCGGCGGCCCGCTGGTCGCGATCGGCGCATCGGCCGGCGGCCCCGGCGCGCTCGCGTCGATCCTCGGCGCCCTGCCGGCCGATTTCAGCGCGCCGATCGTGATCGTGCAGCACGTCGACCGCGCATTCGCCGAAGGCATGGCGCAATGGCTCGACGGCCAGACGCCGCTCGCCGTGCGCGTCGCGCGCGAAGGCGACCGCCCGCAGCCTGGCGTCGCGCTGCTCGCCGCGACCGACGATCACCTGCGGATCACGCGCGCCGGCACGCTCGAATACACGCGCGAGCCGGCCGCCACGCCGTATCGGCCGTCGGTCGACGTGTTCTTCAACAGCCTGACCGAGCACTGGCCCGGCCGCGTGATCGGCGTGCTGCTCACCGGGATGGGGCGCGACGGCGCGATCGGCCTGAAGGCGCTGCGGATGAAGGGCTACCATACGATCGCGCAGGACGAGGCGACGAGCGCCGTGTACGGCATGCCGAAGGCGGCCGCGGCGCTCGGCGCGGCGCGCGCGATCCTGCCGCTCGGCCGCATCGCGGGCGAGCTGGCGGCGCTCGCGCGAATCTGATCCCGACGATGAACACGCGCAACACCCATGCCTGCCCTTGCAACAACCCGCATCGATCATGACTAGCGACCTGACTCGCCCGCCGGGCGGCCCGCATACGCCGCCCGTCGACGTGCCGGCGATGGTGCTGCTGGTCGACGATCAAACGATCGTCGCGGAAGCCGTGCGACGCGCGCTCGTCGACGAGGAAGGCATCGACTTCCACTACTGCCCGCGCTCGGACGACGCGATGACCACCGCAATCGAGACGCGGCCGACCGTGATCCTGCAGGACCTCGTGATGCCCGGCACCGACGGGCTGAGCCTCGTGAAGACGTACCGCGCGAATCCGGCGACGCGCGACGTGCCGATCATCGTGCTGTCGACGCAGGAAGAGCCGGTGATCAAGAGCGCCGCGTTCGCGGCCGGCGCGAACGACTACCTCGTGAAGCTGCCCGATCGCATCGAGCTCGTCGCGCGCATCCGCTACCACTCGCGCTCGTACATGAACCTGCTGCAGCGCGACGAAGCCTATCGCGCGCTGCGGCAATCGCAGCAGCAGCTGCTCGAGGCCAATCTCGAACTGCGGCGCCTCACGCACTCGGACGGGCTGACCGGGCTGTCCAACCGCCGCTATCTCGACGAATACCTGGCCGCCGAATGGCGGCGCGGCACGCGCGAGCGCAGCGAGCTGTCGCTGCTGATGATCGACGTCGACAATTTCAAGCTGTACAACGACACGTACGGGCACGTGTCGGGCGACAGCGTGCTCAAGCAGATCGCGTCGACCATCGAGCGCTGTCTCGGGCAGTCGGGCGATCTCGCCGCGCGCTTCGGCGGCGAGGAATTCGCGGTCGTGATGCCGGCCACGTCGCCGGGCGCCGCACGGCTGCTCGGCGAGAAGATCCGTCTGGCGGTCGAGGCGCTGCGGCTGCGGCACGCGCATTCGTCGACGGGCAACACCGTGACGATCAGCATCGGCGGCGCGAGCATCGTGCCGGCGCCCGGCCTGCCGACGACCGTGCTGATCGAGGCCGCCGACCGCGCGCTGTACCGTGCGAAGCACGAAGGCAAGAACCGCGTCGAGATCGATGTGTCGGCACCGCCGCCAGGCGCCGGCGGTTTCGGCGCGCCGCGCGACGACTGAGCCCGCACCCCGCACTCCGCGCTCACGCGGCGCCGAGCCGGCGCGCGTAGTCGTTCGCGTCGAGCGGCCGGCTGAACAGGTAGCCCTGCTGCATGTCGCAGCCGATCTGCTGCAGGAACCTCGATTGCGCCTGCGTCTCGACGCCTTCGGCCGTGACCTTCATCCCGAGCGAATGCGCCATCGCGACCACCGCCTGCGTGATCGCGACCGAGTCGTGATGATCGGGCACGCCCGACACGAACGAACGGTCGACCTTCAGGTTGTGCAGCGGAAAGCGCTTCAGGTACGCGAGCGACGAATAACCTGTGCCGAAATCGTCGACCGAGATTCGCACGTTCATGTCCGTGAGCGCCTCGAGCATCGGCAGCACGGTGTCCGTGTCGTTCATCAGCAGTCCTTCCGTGATCTCGAGCTCGAGCGCGGACGGATCGAGCCGCGTTTGCGCGAGACAGCGGCCGACCGATTCGACGAGCCCTTCGTGGAACTGCCGCGGCGACAGGTTCACGGCCAGCATCAGGTCCGGCGCGATCGTACGGCGCCATTCGGCCATCTGCCGGCACGCGGTTTCGAGCACCCACTGGCCGATCGCGACGATCAGCCCCGTATCTTCGGCGACCGGGATGAATTCCGCCGGCGACATCGGCCCGAGTTCCGGGCTCGTCCAGCGCAGCAGCGCCTCGGCGCCGACCGTGCGGCCGCTGCGCGCATCGACGACGGGCTGATACGCGAGCCGCAGCATGTCCGACGCGAGCGCGCGCCGCAGCGACTGCTCGATCGCGAAGCGGCGCTGCAGCCGCAGGTTGAGCTGCGCGGTGAAGAACGTGAAGTGGTTGCGGCCGTGCTGCTTCGCGTCGTACATCGCCGAATCGGCATTGCGCATCAGCGTGACGGCGTCGTCGCCGTCGCGCGGCGCGACGCTGATCCCGATCGACACGCCGAGCCAGTACTCGTTGTTCGCGATCGCGAACGGCTTCGCGATCGCGTCGATCACCTCGCGCGCGAGCACCGCGAGACGGTCAGGATCGTCGCAGTCCTCGACGAGGATCACGAACTCGTCGCCGCCGACGCGCGTGAGCGCGTGCCGGCCGCCCGCGCAGGCCTCGAGCCGCGCCGCGACGCTGCGCAGCAGCGCGTCGCCCGCGTCGTGACCGGCCGTGTCGTTGACCTTCTTGAAGCCGACGAGATCGATGAACAGGATCGCGACGCGCGCGGGCCCGGCCGCCGCATCGCGCTCGCCGAACAGTTCGCGCATGCGGTCGCCGAGCCAGCGGCGGTTGTAGAGGCCCGTCAGCGCATCGCGCGTCGCCATGTAGCGCAACTGCTGCTGCGCTTCGCGCACCGGGCCGATGTCGTTGAACGACACGAGCACCGAGTCGGCCTGCGTCTCGCCCGGCTTCACGATCGGCACCGCGTTGCCGCGCACCCAGATGACGTCGCCGTCCGCGAGGCCGAAGCCGACCGTGTAGCCGAGCAGCGGCGTGGCCGTCACGAGCGCGAGCCGGCTCGGCCAGTCGTCCGGCGCGATCAACGTGCCGTCCTCGCGCAGCTTGCGCAGGATCACCGTCGACAACCGGCGGCCGACGAGGTCGCCCTTCACGCGCATCATCCGGTTCGCGCTCGGGTTGCTCGCGACCACGACGCCGTCGCGCGACACGACGAGGATTCCTTCGTTCAGGCTGTTGACGACGAGCCGGTGATGTTCCTCGCTGCGCGCGAGCTGCCGCACCATCCGGTCCTGGTGAACCGCGAGGCCGACGCTGTTGCCGATATCGCGCAACAGTGCGGCTTCCTCGTCGCTCGGCCGGCGCGGCGTGCGGTGATAGACGGCGAACGCGCCGAGCACCGCGCCGGCCTCGTCGAGGAACGGCACCGACCAGCACGCGCGCAGGCCCAGCGGCAACGCGACGGAACGGTAGTCGGCCCACAGCGGATCGGTTTCGATGTCCTCGACGGCGATCATCCGGCGTTCGTACATCGCCGTGCCGCATGAGCCCGCGGCGGGCCCGATCGACGCGCCGTCGATCGCGGCGCTGTACTGCGCGGGCAACGACGGCGCCGCGCCGACACGCACGTGCACGCCGTCCGTATCGAGCAGCAGGATCGTGCACGATGCGCCGTCGCCGAGCAAAGTCTCGGCGCGCCGGCAGACTTCGATCAACAGTTCCGGCAGCGGTGTGTTGCGCGTGATCAGCCTCAGCACGCTTTGCTCGGACGCGAGCACTTCCGCCGCGAGGCCGAGGCTGTAACGAGAACTTTGCGGTTCGGTATTCAAGTCGAATCCTGCCGTCTGTCCGACCGGGGCAGATGCGCCCGATTCGTTATCGATCCTTCGTGCCGTTTTTCGCTCCGGGTTTACGCCGAGCCCGGTGCGCCCCGTTTGCGCGTCGAGCCAGCGCGCGCCGAAATGTATTTAACACCAATCCGTGACACCCCGCGCGTCCGAGCGCATCAGGGCTTACGCGCGGTTGCCGCGCCGCCCGTCAATCCTTCCGGATGCGTTCGGCCAGGAAGTCGATCAGCAGGCATACGCGCGACCACCGGTGTTTTCCGGCCGGCGGCCGCGCCCTTGCCCCCGTTCCGGCAGCCCCCGGAAGCCATCGCGGCCCGGCCAAGCCGCGTTTTCGTATCCGTGATTCAATGTCGATCGAACCGGCGTCGCGCATTCCGGCGGCACGGCGATGTGTGTCCTCATCGAACGACCTTCACTGGATCACCATGACGAACCCTGCCGAAATCAAGGCGCTCGTTTTCGATGTCTTCGGAACGATCGTCGACTGGAGAAGCGGCGTCGCACGCGGCGCCGCCGCCTTTCTGGAACGCCACGCGCCGGCGCTCGACCCGTTCGCGTTCGCCGATGCGTGGCGCGCCGAATATTCGCCGTCGATGGAAGAAATCCGCAGCGGGCGCCGCCGCTACGTGCGGCTCGACGTGCTGCATCGCGAGAACCTCGTGCGCACGCTCGACCGCTACGGGATCGTCGACGTGCCCGACGCGGACATCGACGCGCTCAACCTCGCGTGGCACAGCCTCGACCCGTGGCCCGACGCCGTCGCCGCGCTGCACCGGCTGAAGCGGCGCTTCATCATCGCGCCGCTGTCGAACGGCAACATCCGGCTGATGGTCGACGTCGCGAAACGCGCGGGGCTGCCGTGGGACGCGATCCTCGGCGCGGAGGTCGTCCGCGCGTACAAGCCGTCGCCGCAGGTGTACAGCGACACGGTCGAGATTCTCGGCGTCGCGCCGGCCGAGCTGTGCCTGGTCGCGGCGCACAACGGCGATCTCGCCGCCGCGCGCCGGCAGGGGCTGTCGACCGCGTTCGTGCTGCGCCCGACCGAACACGGGCCCGGCCAGACGACCGACCTGGAAGCCGACGAAGCATGGGACTTCGACGTCAGGGACCTGAACGAACTCGCTGACCGGCTCGGCTGCCCGGGTTGAATGCCGGCTGCGCGGTTCGCCCCTTCGCCGCCAGCACCAGGCGAATCGCCGTCGCTTCGGTCACCCGCTATTCCGGCTCGCCGACGAATTTCAACGTCCCTGACGCCCCCATCAGCAATTCCCGGTTCGCCTCCGCCGCCGCACGCAGGTAATCCCACAGCGCGGTCACGCGCCGCAGCTTGCGCAAGTCCTCGCGGCAGGTCAGCCAGAAGCACCGCGTGACGACCACGTCGTCCGGCAGCACCGGCACCAGCGCCGGCTGCGTGGCCGCCATGAAGCACGGCAGGATCGCGAGCCCGCCGCCCTGCTGCGCCGCGAAATATTGCGCGATCACGCTCGTCGTGCGCAGCCCGGCCGTCGCGCCCGGCACGGCGCGGTCCAGGTACAGCAGCTCGCTGCTGAACGCGAGATCGTCGACATAGCTGATGAACGCGTGCCGCGCGAGATCGTCCGTGCACGTGATCGGCGCATGGTTCGCGAGATAGTCGCGCGTCGCGTAGAGCCGCAACTGGTAGTCGCACAGCTTCGTGAACACGTAAGGCCCGCGCTCGGGCCGCTCGAGCGTGATCGCCAGGTCGGCCTCGCGCTTCGGCAGGTTGACGAAATGCGGGACCGGCAGCAGATCGACCGTCACGTGCGGATGCGCGGCGCGAAACTGCGCGAGCTGCGGCGCCAGGAAAAAACAGCCGAACCCCTCGGTCGACCCGATCCGCACGTGGCCCGACAGCGCCTCGCCGGTATTCGCGACCTGGTCGCACGCGGACTGCACGGTCGTCTCCATCGCGTCCGCATACGCGACGAGCCGCTGCCCTTCGGCCGTCAGCGTGAAGCCGCCGGAGCGCGACTTGTCGAACAGCAGCGTGCCCATCGCGGCCTCGAGCGCGCGAACGCGCCGCGCGACGGTCGTGTAGTCGACCCCGAGCCGCTTCGCGGCGCCGCTCGCGCGCTGCGTGCGCGCGACTTCGAGGAAGAAGCGCAGGTCGTCCCAGTTCAGGTTGCCGGAAACCGGCTCGGTGGCATGTCGCATCGGCGTGGAAAAAAGGGCTGGAGTCTCCGGGCCGGCCGTCGATATGCAGAAATGCATATCCAACCGGTTTCTTTATCGGTACATCATGAATCTGCGCATAACTATACTCGACCGTGACCTGCGGACCATGAGCCGCGGCAACCACCACGGAGACACCATGCAGACCCGATCCACCCTCGATGAGCATGCGACAGTCGCGACGCCGGCTCCCGCCCGCACCGCGAAGCACTACCTGCTGGCCGGCTGGGCCAGCATGGCCGGCACGACGATCGAGTGGTACGACTTCTTCCTCTACGGCACGGCCGCCGCGCTCGTGTTCAACCGCATCTTCTTCCCGTCGCTGGACCCCGTCGTCGGCACGCTCGCCGCGTTCGGTACGTTCGCGGTCGGCTTCATCGGCCGGCCGATGGGCGGCATCGTGTTCGGCCACTTCGGCGACCGGGTCGGCCGCAAGTCGATGCTGATGATCACGCTGCTGCTGATGGGCGTGCCGAGCATGATCATCGGGCTGATCCCGTCATACGACAGCATCGGCTACTGGGCGGCCGCGCTGCTGATCGCGATGCGCTTCCTGCAGGGGATGGCCGTCGGCGGCGAATGGGGCGGCGCGGTGCTGATGGCCGTCGAACACGCGCCGAAGGGCCGCAAGGGGCTATTCGGCAGCCTGCCGCAGACGGGTGTCGGGCTCGGCCTGATCCTGTCGTCGCTCGCGATGGCCGCGGTGGCCGCGCTGCCGGAAGCCGACATGCTGTCGTGGGGCTGGCGCGTGCCGTTCCTCGCGAGCATCGCGCTCGTCGGCCTCGGCTGGTTCATCCGCGCGAAGGTGCCCGAGTCGCCCGACTTCGAGAAGATGCAGCGCCAGGGCAAGGCCGAGAAGTCGCCGGTGACGGCCGCGCTGCGCCGCCATCCGCGCGAGGTGCTGACGATCGTCGGCGCGCGCGCCGCCGAGAACACGTGGTTCTACATGGTCGTCACGTTCGCGCTCGCATACGCGACGCAGCAGCTTCACCTGCCGAAGGCCGAGATGCTGCACGCGATCACGGCCGGCGCCGTGCTGTCGCTCGTCACGATGCCGCTGTGCGGCCACCTGAGCGACCGCATCGGCCAGCGCCGGATGTTCGCGATCGGCCTCGTGCTGATGTGCGCGTTCGCCGCGCCGTTCTTCATGATGCTCGGCACGCAGCAGACGTCGTACGCATGGTGGGCGATCGTGCTCGGCCTCGGCGTCGTGTTCCCGATCCTCTATGCGCCGGAATCGCTGCTGTTCGCGCAGCAGTTCCCGGCGGAAATCCGCTACAGCGGCATCTCGCTGTCGGTGCAGCTCGCCGGCGTGATCGGCGGCGGCTTCGCGCCGATGATCGCGACGTCGCTGCTGAAGGCCGGCGGCGGCCAGCCGCATTACGTGATCGCGTACCTCGTCGGCTTCGGCATGTTCGCGCTCGTGTGTACCGCACTGATGCGGCCGCCGCGCGCCTGAGCACGCCGGCCGGCATCCGTCCGAACCCAGTTCGCCCTGCTGTCCGCCGCGCCTGCACGTGCGGCGGATACAGCCCCCCTTTCTCATCGCAACACCGCTTCCTTCCCGGAGAGTTCCATGAACGCCGCAGTTCCCCAGACCACCCTCGCCCTGCCCACCGCCAAGCTGCTGATCGACGGCGCGTTCGTCGAATCGCAAAGCGCCGAATGGGGCGACATCGTCAACCCCGCGACGCAGGAAACGATCGGCCGCGTGCCGTATGCGACGCTCGACGAGGTCGACGCCGCGATCGCGTCCGCGCAGCGCGCATTCCAGACGTGGAAGACGACGCCGATCGGCGCCCGGCTGCGCATCATGCTGAAGTTCCAGGATCTCGTGCGCCGCAATCTCGAACGGATCGCGCACACGCTGACGGCCGAGCAAGGCAAGACGCTGCCCGACGCGCAGGGCGACATCTTCCGCGGCCTCGAAGTGGTCGAGCACGCGTGCTCGATCGGCACGCTGCAGCAAGGCGAATTCGCGGAGAACGTCGCGGGCGGCGTCGATACCTACACGCTGCGCCAGCCGATCGGCGTGTGTGCGGGCATCACGCCGTTCAACTTTCCCGGGATGATCCCGCTGTGGATGTTCCCGATGGCGATCGTGTGCGGCAACACGTTCGTGCTGAAGCCGTCGGAGCAGGACCCGCTGTCGACGATGCAGCTCGTCGAACTCGCGATCGAGGCCGGCATGCCCAAAGGTGTACTGAACGTCGTGCACGGCGGCAAGACCGCGGTCGACCGCCTGTGCACGCATCCGGACATCAAGGCGATCTCGTTCGTCGGCTCGACGCGCGTCGGCACGCACGTGTACAACCTCGGCAGCCAGCACGGCAAGCGCGTGCAGTCGATGATGGGCGCGAAGAACCACGCGGTCGTGCTGCCCGACGCGCACCGCGAGCAGACGATCAACGCGCTCGTCGGCGCGGGCTTCGGCGCGGCCGGCCAGCGCTGCATGGCGACGTCGGTCGTCGTGCTCGTCGGCCAGGCGCGCGACTGGCTGCCCGAGCTCGTCGAGAAGGCGAAGCTTCTGAAGGTGAATGCGGGCGCGGAAGCCGGCACCGACGTCGGCCCGGTTGTGTCGAAGGCCGCGAAGGAACGCATCCTGTCGCTGATCGACGAAGGCGTGAAGGCGGGCGCGAAGCTCGAACTCGACGGCCGCAACGTGAAGGTGCCCGGCTACGAGCGCGGCAACTTCGTCGGCCCGACGATCTTCTCGGGCGTGACGACCGACATGTCGATCTATACGGAAGAAATCTTCGGGCCGGTGGTGGTCGTGCTCGAAGCCGACACGCTCGACGAAGCGATCGCGCTCGTCAACCGCAACCCGATGGGCAACGGCGTCGGGCTGTTCACGCAGAGCGGCGCGGCCGCGCGCAAGTTCCAGAGCGAGATCGACATCGGCCAGGTCGGCATCAACATCCCGATTCCGGTGCCGGTGCCCTACTTCAGCTTCACGGGCTCGCGCGGCTCGAAGCTCGGCGATCTCGGCCCGTACGGCAAGCAGGTCGTGCAGTTCTACACGCAGACGAAGACGGTCACCGCGCGCTGGTTCGACGACGATGCGACGGCCGGCGGCGTGAACACGACGATCGCGCTGCGTTGATTGAGGGACTCGCACATGGAAATCGCATTCATCGGGCTCGGCAACATGGGCGGCCCCATGGCCGCCAACCTGCTCAAGGCCGGCCACGCGCTGACGGTGTTCGACCTCGACGCGAACGCGGTCGACGCCGCGGTGCGCGCGGGCGCAACGGCGGCCGGCTCGCCGCGCGACGCGGCCGCGCGCGGGGCGGTCGTGATCACGATGCTGCCGGCCGCGCAGCACGTGCGCGCCGTCTACCTCGGCGACGACGGCGTGCTGGCCGGCGCGCGCGCGGGCACGACGCTGGTCGACTGCAGCACGATCGACCCCGCCACCGTGCGCGCGGTGGCGGAAGCCGCCGCGCAGCGCGACTTCCCGCTCGCCGACGCGCCCGTGTCGGGCGGCACCGGCGGCGCGCAGGCCGGCACGCTGACCTTCATGGTCGGCGCGGACGCCGCGCTGTTCGAGCGCATCCGCCCCGTGCTGCTCGACATGGGCAGGAACGTCGTGCATTGCGGCGGCACGGGCACCGGGCAGATCGCAAAGATCTGCAACAACCTGCTGCTCGGGATCTCGATGATGGGCGTGTCGGAAGCGATGGCGCTCGGTGCCGCGCTCGGCATCGAGCCGGCCGTGCTGGCCGGCATCATCAACACGTCGACAGGCCGCTGCTGGAGCTCGGACACATACAACCCGTATCCGGGCGTGAACGACACGGCGCCGGCCGCGCGCGGTTATGCGGGCGGTTTCGCGGCGAACCTGATGCTGAAGGATCTCGGGCTCGCGACCGAAGCCGCACGAAGCGCGCACCAGCCGGTATGGATGGGCGCGCTCGCGCAGCAGCTTTATCAGTCGATGAGCCAGCAAGGGCTCGGCACGCTCGACTTCTCCGCGTGCGTGAAGCTGTACGAGGCGCAGCCGGCGTAGCCTGCGCAGGTTACGCCGGACGTGCGCCGACCCGCGATGCGCTTGCGCGTATCGCGGGTCAGATTGCATGCGGGGAAGGAAAACGCAGGTGCCGCTTCCGGCGGCGGTCGCGCGGCAACGCCGCGCGTCGCTCAACCGCGCGGGTTCGATGCCGTCTCGAAGGTCGGATGGCACTCGAACGCGAGTTCGGAGCGTGCATCGACGCGGCGGCCACCGGTCAGCGATTCCTGCTTCATGCTCGCGCGCATCCCGCGCTGCGTGCAGTAGTTGGTGGCTTCGTTGACGGCCTTCTCATGGGCGTCGGCCCACGTCGTCGACACGCCGACCGTGCGCGTCGTCACGGTGAATACGTTCGGGTTCGACGTCGCGGTCACGTCGGAAGCGGTTGAACACGCGGCAAGCAAGCATGCGGCAGCCGCGACGGTCAACCATCGCAGGGTTCGAAAAGAAACTGACATGGACATGAGGGCAGGCACACGTCGGCCCGACGTGCATTGAACGACATAGGCGACAGTATGCCCGTCCGATCGCCGGAGATCATGCCCTTTTCAGTGAACACATTGTTTCGAATGGTTAAACGATCGCAAGTGCAGGCAAGATTTACAGCCCGGCACCGCGCCCGTTTTCATCCCGTGAGTAGTTTTGCCCTGCCGGTGCGTCGTTTCGGGCGCTCACGCCCGTACGCCTGTCCGTGCGCGCTTCCTGCCTCGATTCGTCGTCCGCCGCGCAGGCACACCGCTTGCGCCATCCACGCGCCCGTCTCCCCGGCGGACAGCATCCTTCACCCAACCTGCGCTGCGCACCGCGCGAACCAGCGCGGCGTTCCCGCATCGCCAGCAGGTTCCCTGAACGAGAGGACGACATGAAATCAATACGAACACTGGTGGCCCTGTGCTCAGTCATTTCCTTGCTCGCGGCGTGCGGCGGCGACGGCAACGACGTCGGCACCGAACTCGGCATCTCGAAGCCGCAGGCGCGCTTCATCAACGCGGTACCGGCCGGGCCGAACCTCGACTACTACCTGAACGCGAAGATCGACCAGTCGGGCGTCGCGTACAAGGGCGTGACGCGCTATCACGACATCGACTCGGGCACGCAGAACGCGAGCTACGACATCTCTGGCACGACGACGACCATCGCCGCGCAATCGTTCAGCGCGGCGAACGGCCATCACTACACGACGATCGCGCTGCCGAGCAAATCGTCGGCGATTTCCGTCATCGACGATCCGTACAACAAGGGCCTGCTGTCGGACAAGGCGCGCGTGCGCAGCTTCAATGCGTCGCCGAACGCGCAGAACGTCGACGTCTATGTCGTTCCGCCCGGCACCGACATCTCGACGCAAAGCCCGACGCTGGCGGGCGCGGCCTACCAGAACGCGGTACCGGCATCGACGCAGGATTCGATCTACCTCAATGGCGGCAGTTATCAGGTGATCGTCACGGTGGCCGGCAGCAAAGCACCGATCCTCAAGACCGCGCCGGTCACCATCAACAACAACGCCGACTGGCTGCTCTTGACGATTCCGTCGGGCGGAATCGGCGACGTGACGCCGAACGACATTCACGTGCTCGTTGCACAAGGCAACGACGCCGATACGTCGGCACTGGAACTGGGCCCGCAGTAAGGGCTCCAAACGGTCGCGGCGGCCGGTGCGGTTGCGCCGGCCGCCGGATGATCTCCAGCCTCGGCGTCAGTCGCCCCGCTCGAAACGGATCACATGCTCGGCGCGCGTGCCGGTGCCGTGCTCGACAGCAATATCGACATCGCCGACATGGCGCACGCGCCAGCCCGGCCGCGTCGCGATCTGCGGCAGGTTGCCGGACGGGCGGCTCTCGATCCCGCCGAGCCCTTCGTCGGGCGTATCGACCGCGTCGGCGAGCGACGCATTCGAATAGATCACGTTGTCGTGCCACTCCGATGCGCCCGCGGCCGCTTCCTTGCCCTTGCCGTCGACGTCGACCGTGTTGTCGGTCGTCGCCATGTTCGCGTTGTCGAGCGTGACGATCCGGCCGGCCGCGCGCCGCACGGGGTCTCCGCTGTCGACCGCGTGCGCGCCGACGTCGATCGGCGGCAGGCCGGTCGGCATTTTCCCCGCGACCGCCTCCGGCGTCAGCGGGCGCCGCGCCACCTCGGCGGCCTGGGTCGCCGCGTCGGGCATGTCGCCGGCCGCCGGCGTCTTTACCGGGCTCTTCTCGATCTGTTCCCGCTGCTTTTGCGGGTCAGCGTTCGATTCCGCATTCTGCATCGCACCTCCTGTCCGGCCGGCGTGCGGCGGCTCGAGCCGGCGCCGCCGGTCCTGGAATCGCTACAACGGTCCTTGCAAATCTTTCATGCGCACGGCCGCACACACGCGCGCCACCCGGCGCACGTGCGAAGCCCGCACGGCACTCGATCCGCGAACGGCGCACTTGCGCGCGGCTTGCGCGCCGTCCTCCCAGTCGTTCAGCCGCCCGTCAGCCGCCGCTCGCGCCGCCCGGCGCGGAAGCCGCGCCCGGCATGCTCGCGGCGCTTCCGGCCGCTCCGCTGCCTGGCATGCCGGACGGTGCGGTGGACGGCGCGGCCGACATGCCGCTCGTTGCGCCCGACTCGGAACTCGCCCCGCCGCTGTCGCTCTTCTTCTGGCAACCCGCGCCTGCCGCAAGGCCCGCGATCAGGATGCCGGCGAAGACGGCTCGCGATACATGACGAAATGAATATCGCTGCATGACACCTCCGCTGATGTCGATGTGGATGGAGCCCGCTGACGAGCAATTCGCATGCCGCGCCCGGCCACCACTGCCGACGCCATTCCATTCATTTTTCAAATGACGCCCAGCCGAATATTTAATTTCCCATCATCGCGCCGGCCACCCATACTCGCGAACAAATCCGGGACATAAGGTCCACGGCGGCCGGCCGGCGCAGCGTGTACACGCTGCCGGTTTCGCGCCCCGCACATGGAAGGAGACAACGGCGTGCGACTGGAAGCCACTCACCGCCCGGGCCTCGTGCCCGGCGCGGACGACGCCTCGCATCGAATCGACACGGCCACGCGCGACCACGCGCCGAGCCCGAAGCGGATCGTCGGCTGGCCGGGAACCTTCGCAAAATGACGGGCTGCCGGCCGGCTGCCGCGTCGCGCTCGCGCTCGCGCTCGGGCTCTGCGTCGCCGGGAGGCGTATCGGCATGCGGGACCCGCTAGCCCCGAACGCCCCGCCCCGCGACGCGTCCGCCACCACGGACGTGCTCGACGTACTGGATGCACGGCTGATGCGCATCCTGCTCGTGCTGCTGACCGAGCGCACCGTGTCGCGTGCGGCCGTGCGCCTGAACATGTCGCAGCCGGCGACGAGCGCCGCGCTCAAGCGCCTGCGCACGCTGCTCGGCGACCCGCTGCTCGTGCGCAGCCGCTACGGGATGGTGCCGACCGAGTTCGGCGCGCGGCTGATCGAACCGCTGCGCAACGCGCTGCGCGTGATCGACTTCATCCGCATCCAGCAACCGACATTCGACGCGCGCACGTCGGTGCGCACCTACCGGATCGGCTGCCCCGACTATCTGAACGTGCTGTTCGTGCCGAAGCTCGTCGCGCTGTTCCGCGAGCGCGCGCCGAACGCGCAGCTCGTGTTCCATCCGCTCGGCGACGGCTTCGACGACGAGCGCGCACTCGCCGACGGCGAACTCGACGTCGTGATCGACAATCGCCCGGCCCGCTCGTCGCGGTTCCGGCAGGACGACCTGTTCGACGACCGCGTCGTATGCCTGATGCGCGCGACGCACCCGCTCGCGCGGCGCGGCGCGACGACAACCGCCGATTTCGCGGCAGCGCCGCAGCTGTGCCCGACGCCGTCGTGGCTCGAAGCGTCCGGCGCGATCGATCGGCAGCTCCAACGCGTGGGCCTGCAGCGGCGAATCGTCGTCACGCTGCCGCACTTCGAACTCGCCGCGCATGCGCTCGTGCGCTCCGACATGATCCTGACCACCACGTACCGGCTCGCACGGCACTACGCGAAGCTGCTGCCGCTCGCCGCCATCGCGCTGCCGGTCGAACCGCCCGATATCGTGTACCGGATGACGTGGAACGAATCGGGATCGTGCGTCGAAGGCGTGCGCTGGCTGCGCGCGCTGATCGCCGAAGCGACGCGCGGCTGGCTCGACACCGAGGCCGCGCTGCCGGCGGTTGCAGCAGTTGCGGCCATCCAGGCGGCCGACGCGCCCGCCGCCCCTGCGTCCGATACGTCGCGCTCGCCCGTGCGGCGTCGCGCCACGCACTGCGGCAGCACGCGCGGGGCGCCCATCGCACGCGCGACGCGTTCGCATCGCTCGACAACGAAGCCGAACTGAATGCAGCGCGGCGGCGCCCGCTGTAAGCCCCGTCCTATTTACTCGCGGCGAACGCGCTATGCACAATGACGGCATTCGAAATGCGTCATCCGGAATTCGAGGGCATGCCGATGAAAACCTACCTGATTGCCGTGGCCGCACCGGTCGTGCTGCTGGCCTACTCTCCCGCGTTCGCCGACACGCAGGATTGCGCGACGCGCATCCGCGCGCTGCAGACGCAGATCGACCATGCGAAGCGGTTCGGCAATACGCAACAACTGATGCGCCAGCAGATCGCACTCGCGCAGGTCGAGGAAAACTGCACGGACGCCGGCCAGCTTTCGCGTGCCGAACGCAACGTGCAGGACAAGCAGCGCGACGTCGAACAGGCTCGTGGCGACGTGCGGGACGCGCGGGCGCGCGTGCGCGAAGCCGAGGCGCACGGCGACGCGCGCAAGGTCGAGAAGGCCCGGCGCAAGCTCGCGGACAAGCAGGACAAGCTGCGCGAAGCGACGCGCGACCTGCACGATGCCGAAGCCGATCGCAATGCGTTGAAGGGTTGACGGAACGCGCGAGCCTGACGGCTCGGTCGGCGCGCCACCCTGCGCGGCGACCGCGAAGCATGCCCAAAGCGCTTCGCTACGCGTCGCGCATCGGTTGCGCAAGCAACTTGTATGCAGCGACTGACGTAACGAGCGCGAGCACGCCGCTCACCGTCAGCGCATCGGCAAACCCGCTCGCGAACGCGACGGGCGCCGCCTGTGCGAGCGCGCCGGCCGCCGACGGCGGCACGCGATCGAGCGCCTGCGCCAGATCGCCTGCCAGCAGGCTCGACATGAACGGCGCATCGGCGAACGCGCGCAGGCCGGGCGCGGCGGACAGCAGCCGGTCGAGCCGCGCGTGCGTGCTCGCCGCCAGCACCGCGCCGAGCACGCCGACGGCCGTCACGATCGCCGAGAAGCGCGTCGTCGTGCTGATGCCCGACGCCATGCCCGTGCGGTGCGGCGGCACGCACGCCATGATCGCCTTCTGCGTATCGCCGTTCATGATCCCTGCGCCGCATCCCGTCACGAACATGCCGATCGCGACGAGCCGGTAGTCGCCGCTGGCGGTCAGCGCCGCGGTCGCGAGGTTGCCCGCGCCGATCAGCGCGAGCCCGCCCGCCAGCACGCCGCCGGACGATGTGCGCGCGGCAAGCGCCGCGCCGAGCGACGGCCCGGCGATCATCGCGAACGCGAACGGCAGCATCCCGAGGCCCGCGTCGATCGCCGACATCCCGAACGCGTTCTGCAGGTAGAGCGGCAGGAACGTCATCATCACCTGCGCGCACGCCGCATAGCCGAACATCGCGAGCACGGCGCCGACGAAGCGCGGCTGGCGGAACAGCGCGAGATCGATCATCGGCCGCGCCTGCCAGCGCTCGGCGCCGATGAAAGCGGCAAACAGCGCGGCGGCGAGCGCGAGCCGGCCGAGCGTCGCGGCCGACAGCCAGCCGTGCGACGGCGCGCCGATCAACGCCGCGATCGCGCACGCGAGCGCCGCGCCGAACAGCAGGCTGCCGGCGGCGTCCACGCGTTTCGCGTGCGGATCGCGCGATTCGTCGATCGCGGCGCGCGCGCCGATCGCCAGCAGCGCACACACCGGCAGGTTCAGCAGGAACACCCAGCGCCAGCCGATCCATTGCGTGATCGCGCCGCCGACGAGCGGCGCGATCGCCGTCGCGATCCCCATGCACATCCCCCAGATCGCCCACGCGCGCGCCCGTTCGCGGCCATCCGGAAAGCGGTTCGCGATCACCGCGAGCGCGGCCGTCAGCAGCAGCGCGGCGCCGCCGCCCTTAAGCGCGCGCGCGGCGATCAGCCAGCCGGCCGACGGCGCGACGCCACAGCCGAGCGACGCGAGAGAAAACAGCGCGAGCCCCGCGCCCAGCATCCGCTTGCGCCCGAAGCGGTCGGCGAGGCCGCCGGCCGGCAGCAGGCAAGCGGCGAACGCGGTCATGTACGCGCTGACGACCCATTCGATATCGGCGAAGCTCGCGTGAAAACCGCGCGCGATGCTCGGCAGCGACACGGCGACGACGTTCGTATCGAGCACGATCAGCGAACAGGTCGCCGACGCAACGGCAAGCGTCGCGGCGGCCGGCATGCGGGCGCCCGCGTGCGGGGCGGCGGTCGCGCGCGACGCCGGTGAGGACTGGGACATCGGCAACTCCTGAGCAGGATGAACGAGCCGTATGCTAGGCTTGCCCGGTATTGCCTGTCATTGACACTCCAATGCTGTTTTATTGACGAAAATTGCAATCATGGACCGGCTCGAATTCCGTCACGTGCGCGCATTCCTGAGCGTCGCGCAGCACCTGCATTTCGCCCGCGCGGCCGAAGCACTGGACATGGCGCCGCCCGCGCTCACGCGGCAGATCCAGGAAGCCGAACGCGTGCTCGGCGTGCGGCTCTTTCACCGGTCGCGCCGCGCGGTCACGCTGAGCGCGGCCGGCGAAGCCTATCTCGCCGAGGCAAGCGCCGCATTCGAGCACCTGCAGCGCGGCCGCGAACTCGCCGCGCTGGCCGAGCGCGGCGAACTCGGCCGGATCGAGATCGGCTACGTATCGTCCGCCGTCTATTCGGGCACGCTGCAGCGCACGGTCGGTGCGTTCCGCGCCGCACACCCGCGCATCGAGCTGAACCTGCGCGAAGTGCCGATGGACGATGTCGCGAACCAGCTCGACGCGGGCCGGCTCGACCTCGCGTACGTGCGCCCGCCGCTGCCGCTGCCCGGCGGCCTGCGGATCGTCACGCTGCAGCGCGACGTGTTCGTCGCGGCCGTGCCGGCCGATTCGCGCTACGCATCGATGGCGGCCGTGCGCGCGGCCGACCTCGCCGACGCGCGCTTCGCGGTACCGGAACAGGAGCTCGGCACGCTCGAAGTCGCACGCCGCGGCCGCTTCGCGCCGGTGATCGCCGCGCGGCCGGGCGGCTTGCTCGCAGTGCTCGCGTGCGTGTCCGTGAACGGCTGGGTCGCCGTGATTCCCGATGCGCTGGCCGGTTGCGTGTCGCTGCCGGGCGTCGTGTACCGGCCGATCGCCGGCAAGCCGATCATGTCGGAGCTCGCGCTCGCACATCGGCGGTTCGAAAAGGCGCCGGCGGTGCGGGCATTCCTGCGCACGGTTTCGCCAGCCGCATAAGCCGCCCGCGCGCGTCGGGCGTCGCGATCGGCCACCCCGGCCGCCGCCGCGCGAATATGCATTTCACGATTCGATGTTTGTCGGCCGGAAACCGATTCCGTAACCTGCCCGGCAGCCGCGCCGCTCGCGCGCGGATCACCGAGGACATGCCGCCGATGAACCCCTCTTCCGCCACGGCACGCCGCCGCGTGCTGCAGCGTCTTGCCGCCTTCGCCGCCGCGCCGCTCGCCGGCGGCATCGCACTGCCCGCCCGCGCGGCCGGCGCCGACCTGTCGGGCGTCACGCTCGTGCTCGGCGACCAGGCCGGCGGCCTGCGCGCGCTGGCCGAAGCCGCGCACGTGCTCGACGGCACGCCGTACCGGTTCCGCTGGGCCAATTTCCAGGGCGCCGCGCCGCTGTTCGAGGCACAGCGCGCGGGCGCGATCGATCTCGCGCCGGCCGGCGACCTGCCCGTGCTGACTGCCGCGCTCGGCGATCCTTCGCTGCGGATCGTCGCGACGCGCGTCGGCTCGCCGGCGTCGCTCGGCATCGTCGTGCAGCCCGACTCGCCGGTCCGCACCGTCGCCGACCTGAAAGGGCAAACCGTCGTCGTGTCGTCCGCGCGCGGCAGCATCTCGCAATATCAGCTGTACGGCGCGCTGCGCGAGCACGGCCTCGCGCCGCGCGACGTCGACGTGCGTTTCGTACTGCCCGTCGATGCGTTCGCCGCGTTCGAGGCCAGGCGGATCGGCATCTGGGCGACCTTCGACCCGTACTACGGACATGCGGTACGACGCGGCGCGCGCATCGTCCGCGACGGCAGCGGCATCAATTCGGGGCTCGCGTTCCTCACGTCGCCGGTCGATACCCTCGACGACCGCGCGAAGCGCGCGGCGCTCGCGGACGTGCTCGCACGGCTGACCCGCGCGGGCCAATGGGCGCTCGCGCACCCGGCCGACTACGCGACCGTCTATGCGTCGCTGACGCGCCTGCCGCCCGACGCGGCCATCGACATCGCGCGCCGGGCGGCGCTCGCGCAGCGCAGCCTCAGCGGCGCCGACATCGACGTGCTGCAGCGCGTGGCCGATCGCGCGGCGGCGGATGCGATCCTGCCGCGGCGCGTCGATGTCGCGTCGATCGCGATCCGGAATCTGTCCGCCGGATAGAAGGCGGGAGGCGCCGGACGCAACGAGCGCCGGGCGCTGCAACGCGACGGGCTACGCTCGGCGCGGTTTCGACATGTCGAGATCCGGCACGTCGTCGCCGAACGTCGACGCGACGAGCGTGCGCATCGCGGCAATCAGCAGCGTCGGCCCCGACTGGTTGAGCGTGCAGCGCTCGCCGGCGGCCGGCACCGCGCGATGCAGCACGGCCCGCCACGCGCCGTGCCCGCCGTCGCGCTCGAACGCGGCGAACGGCAGCCGCTCGACGATCGGGCCGCCGTCCGTCCACGAAGACGACGGCGCGAACGACACGCTCGCGCCGCCCGTCTCGCGGATCGCCCGGCATGCACCGCCGGCGACGCACGGCGCGCCGAGGCCTTCGGCCAGCGCCACCCAGTAGTCCAGCGCTGCGCCGTTCAGGTCCTGAACTTGCATCGCGCCCTCCTTCGACATCGAATATCCTCGTCCCGGCGCCCGCGCGCCCCGCCGGCCGTCGGCGAGCCGTGCGTCGACAGCGCAACAGCCCGCCGCGCAACCCGCGCATCGGTATTACGAATCGTCGATTTCTGCCTACAATGATCGTAACGCCTGTCGTCCGGCCTGCGGCGGACGATAACCGGATCAATACGGTGCAGCGCAGGCCGGATCTCTCGGGGGACGCATGCCCACGCACGCCAGAAAGCCGCTGGTCTCGCTCGTCGTGCCGTTTCACGACGAAGACGAAACGATCGACGCATTCTTTGCCGAAACGCTGCCCGTCCTCGAGTCGCTCGACACGGTCCGCTTCGAGATCGTCTGCATCAACGACGGCAGTCGCGATCGCACGCTCGACCGGCTGCTCGAGGTCATGGCCGGCGACCCGCGCGTGCGCGTCGTCGATCTCACGCGCCGCTTCGGCAAGGAGGCCGCGCTCACCGCCGGCCTCGACGAAGCGGCCGGCGCCGCGGTGATCCTGATCGATGCCGACCTGCAGGACCCGCCCGCGTTGATCCCCGCGATGATCGAGCGCTGGCTCGCGGGCGCCGAGGTCGTTGCCGCGAAGCGCACCGACCGCATGTGCGATCCGTTGATGCAGCGCTTGGCCGCCGCGCTCTACTACCGCGTGCACAACCGGCTCTCCGAAGTCGAGATGCCGGAGAACGTCGGCGATTTCCGGCTGATGGACCGTCAGGTCGTCGACGCGCTGCGCGCGCTGCCCGAGCGGAGACGCTTCATGAAAGGCCTGTTCGCGTGGGTCGGCTTTCGCACCGCGATCGTCGAATACACGCGCGCGCCGCGCAGCGGCGGCCGGTCGAAATTCTCCGGATGGAAGCGCTGGAACTTCGCGCTCGAAGGCATCACGAGCTTCAGCACGGTGCCGCTGCGCGTGTGGACCTACGTCGGCCTCACGTTCGCGATGCTCGCGCTCGTCTACGGCGCGTTCATCGTCGTGCGCACGCTGCTGCTCGGCAACCCGGTGCATGGCTACGCGTCGCTGATTTCCGTCGTGCTGTTCATCGGCGGCATCCAGCTGGTCGGCATCGGCGTGATCGGCGAATATCTCGGCCGCATCTATCACGAGTCTAAGCAACGCCCGGTCTATCTGGTGCGGGGGCGCTACCGCGCCGAGCGGGATGCCGCCGCGCATCCGGCGTCGAAACTGCTGCAGTTCCCGCTCAAGCGCGCGCACGCGGCGCGCCGCCGGCCGGCGACGCCCGCGGTCGCGGGCGCTGGCCACGCCGCCAGGAAAATCTCCGTCAAGTAACCGGCACGCGTCGCATGGACATTCCCCGGCAATCGACGCGCTCGGCGGAGCGCCCCGTCCGCGCATGGCTGACGCCCCGGCGCGTCGTCGCGTACAGCGCGTTCGTGCTCGTGTTCCACGTGCTGTTCCTGGCGATCTGGGCGTACGTGATCCGCTACACGCCGGGCACCACCATCGCGAGCCCGGGTGCCGACTACTCGGTCTTCTGGTCGGCGTCGTACGTAATGCTGCACGGCGCGCCATGGCAGGCGTACGATTTGCCGACCTTCTCGCGGCTATCGGCCGCGTTGTTCCCGTATTTCCGCGGCGAAGGCTTCGTCGCCTGGCTGTACCCGCCCACCTACCTGCTGCTCGTGACGCCGTTCGCGCTGCTGCCCTTTGCGATCGGTTATCCGCTGTTCGTCGCGTTCGGCATCGTCGTGTTCGGGTTCGCCGCGTGGCGCGTGTCGGGCCTCGGCGCGACGCCCGGCGTGCGGCGCGTCGGCGCGTTCGCGCTGGTCGGCGCCCCGTGCGTGTTCGTCACCGCGATGCTCGGGCAGAACGCGTTCCTGACCGCATCGTGCGCGGCGCTGGCCGTCTACTGGGCCGACAGGCGGCCGATGTGGGCCGGCCTCTGCATCGGCCTGCTGTCGGTCAAGCCGCAGATGGCGCTGCTGTTCCCGTTCGTGCTGGTCGCCGCGCGCGCGTGGCGCACGATCGCATGGGCCGCGCTCGCCACCGCCGCGTTAGGCGCATTGAGCGTGCTGGTGTGCGGCGTCGAGTCGCTGCCCCTGTTCGTCGCCAGTACGGGGCTCGCGCGGTCGCTCATTCTCGAGCATGGCGTGATGTTCTGGTTCGCGTCGCCGACGCCGTTCGCGGCATTTCGCCTCGCCGGCCTGCCGCTCGGCGCCGCGTATGCCGCGCACGCCTGCGTCGCGGCGATCGCGATCGCGGCCGCATGCATCGTGTGGGCGCGCTCGCGCGACACCCGCGTGCGCGCCGCGGTGCTGGCGGTTGCGACGCTCGCGGCGAACCCGTACGTGTGGCATTACGAGCTCGCATGGCTCGGCATCGCGATCGCCTGCATGCTGGCGACCGGCTGGCGCGACGGCTGGCTGCGCGGCGAGCAGGCCACGATCGCGCTGATGTGGGCGCTGCCGCTCTACGAATACCTGAATCCGTGGCTGCAGCTGCCGCAGATCGGCCCGGCCGTGACGCTCGCCGCTCTCCTCGCGCTGCTGCGCCGCGCGCGCTCCGGCGCTCACAGCGCGAGCCGCGGCGGCACGTACACGCCGTAGTAAGGCCCGACGCCGGTCGCGACGCCGGTCATCTTCACGCCGGCGACGAAGTGGCCCTGGATGTACTTGTACGTGCCCCCGAGCGATACGTCGATGTGGAACGCCGCGAACGCGACGATCGGCACGTAGGTGCTGGTCGACGTCTGCGTGACGACCGGCAGCACCACCGTCGTGCCGACCGGCACCGACGTGTAGAGCGTCGCCTTCACGCCGGTCGCGAGGTAGATGCTGTCGCCGATATTGAGCGTCGTCGGGTTGCCGGTCACCATCAGCCCGCCCATCGTCGTCGTGTCGGTCGCCGTCGACTGGAACGACGTCCACTGCCCGCCCATGCACAGCGTGCCGTAGGTCTGGCCGTTCGTGATCGAGAACTCGTACGGCTGGCCCGTCAGCGGATTGATCAGCGGCTGGTTGGTCGCCGCGTTCCAGTACTGGTTGTACACGCACTGGTCGATCGCGATCGGAAACAGTCCGCCGGCCGCCACCCCGCCCGGCGCGGCCAGCACCGCCACCGCGGTCGCGCTGCCGGACGCGCCGGGAATCCCCAGCAGCCCGCCGAGCAGCAGCGGAATCGAGCCGCCGTTCACGCCCGGCGCGCGCGTCACGGTGACCTGCACGGCCGGCACGTCGTACGAGCCGGGCGTGATGGTCGTCGCCTGCATGGATGCGGGGCTGCGCGTCACGTTCCAGTAGCCGGTGGTCACCGTGCCGGTCGACAGCGCGGCGCCGGCCGCCGAGTTCTGCGCGATCACGCCGTTTGCCGCCGGCGCGGCCTGCGACCAGTTCAGCGCGCCGCCGCTCGGCGACATCATCGCGTCGGCCCCCGCGAGCGCGGCCGCGTCGGCGGCGTTCTGCAACTGGTTGCGCACCGTGGCCACCCACGCGACGTCGATCGCCAGCGCGCCGAACGACAGCAGCGGAATCAGGAACAGCAGGAAGAACAGCGCGACCGAGCCGCGCTGCCGCGCGGGGCCGGGAGCGCGCGTGTCGCCCGCGTCATTCATAAAGCATCACCGAGGTGGCCGAGACCGTCACCGGGCCGGTCAGCGCGCTGAACGCGGAACCGAGCACCATCCCCGAATACGTGTAGGTCACCGTCACCGTCAGCGCGGTGCCCGACGTCGTGCCGTTCGCCTGGGTCACGGTCACGGCCGGTGTCGTCGGCGTGCCGCCGGTGATCAGGCTGTTCTGCATGTAGGTCTGCGCGACGTTGGCGATCTGCGTCGTGGTCAGCATCGGCACGCGCAGCATGACGCCGGCGCGCGCGGCCTCGCGGCTCGCGTTCGTGATGACGGCCTTGTCGCACAGGATCAGGCTCGTGTCGATGATGCCGATCAGCACCATCAGCAGGAACGGCAGCATCAGCACGAACTCGAGGGACACGACGCCGCGCGCGCGGCGGGCGAGCGTCGCCCCGCGTGTCATTTTGCGGCCCCCGCTCCCGGCGGCGCGACGCCCGACTCCAGCGCCGCACCCGACAGCGGCGGCGCGCCGCCGGCAGCCCCGCGCGACGCGAGCCGCGCGCGCACCGCCTGGTAGAAACGCAGGTTGTCGGCCACCGCCGACGCGGGCAGGTCCGCGGACAGCAGCTTCTTCGCCGAATCGGTGTTGCCGAGCACGCCATACGCGAACGCGAGGTTCTGGCGCGCCTGCCACGGCGCATCGGGCAGCCCCGCGACGTCGAGCAGCACGTTCACGCCCTCGCGCGGCCGGTTGCTCAGCACGAGCGACAGCCCGAGGTCGATGCGCAGCCCCTGCGCGTCCGGGTGCGCGCGCAGCGCGTCGCGATACACGGCCTGCGCATCCGCATGGCGCCCCTGCAGATCGAGCACGGTGCCGAGCCCTTGCGCCGCGAGCGGATGGTTCGGCTGCGCGGCCAGCAGGTCGCGATAGCGCTGCGCGGCTTCGTCGAGCCGGCGCTGCCGCAACGCGACGCGCGCGAGCCCGAGCCGCGGGCCGAGCTCCGCGGGCGACTGCCGCTGCGCTTCGTCGTAGAGGATCCGCGCGCGCTCCAGGTCGCCGGCGCGATAGTTGACGTCGCCGAGCCCAAGCCGCGCCGCGAGCGACTCGGGATGCTTCGCGAGCACCTTCTCGTACAGCGTCGACGCGAGATCGACGTTGCCGCCCGCGAGCGCGCTGTCCGCGATGCGCAGTTCGGCCTGCGGGTCGTCGCTCTTGTGCGACAGCACCGGCCGCGTCTGGACGCTCGGCGCGCCGCAGCCGCCGGCCAGCACCGGCAGCACGGCCGCGAGCGCGAACATGCGTACGACGGATCGTGTCATTTGAATACCTCGAGCAGGCGGATCGCCGCCGGCCCCGCCGCGATCAGGCCGACCGTCGGCAGGATGAACAGCATCATCGGCAGCGTGATCTTCGGCGCGAGCTTCGCGGCCTTTTCCTCGAGCGCGACGATCTGCTCGGTGCGCTCGCTGCGCGACAGGGTTCGCAGCGCCTGCGTGATCGGCGTGCCGAACCGCTGCGACTGCGTGAGCGTCGTCGCGAGCGAGCGCGCCGACGAGAAATCGACGCGCGTCGCGAAATGCGTGAGCGTCGCGGATACGTTGCCGCTCAGCGTGAGTTCGTCCGCGCACACCGTCAACTCGTCGGCGAGCGGCGGGCAGATGCGCGCCAGTTCGTGCGCGACGCGCCGGATGCCCGAAGCGAGGCTGTTGCCGGCCATCGTGCAGATCACGAGCAGGTCGAGCGCGTCCGGAAAGCACGCGGCGATGATCCGCCGCCGCCGCCGGATCATCGCGCCGAGCACGTACTCGGGCACGATCACGCCGATCACGAACGCGGCGATCATCGCCAGCGCGCGGATCACGAAGTATTCGCCGAGCCGTGGAATGTACGGGCTGAACACGATCGCCACGCCCGCGAACAGCACGCCGCAGCTCAGCTTGATGCCGATCATCGACGACACCGCGCGGCGGTCGCGAAAGCCCGCGCGCGCCAATTGCAGGCCGAGCTTCACGCGCTGCATCGGGTCGAGCACCGGCAGCCGCTCGCCGAGCTGCGCGAGCCGGCGCGTCAGGCCCTGGCGGACCTCGCCCGGCTGCAGCCGCCCCGCCGCGAGCGACGGCGCGCGCTGCCCGGCCGCCTGCTGTACGCGCATGGCGATGCGCCGGCGCGTGCCGCCGCCGGGCGTGACGAGCGCCACACCGACGCAGGCGAGCAACAGCAGCAGTTCGAGGCCGCGGGCGGCCAGCATCGACATCGTCATCGCGCGGTATCCAGTCTCGAGATCTTGCGGATCGCCAGCAGCCCGACCGTCAGCAGCCCGGCGGCGATCGTCAGCATCGTGTTGCCGGCGTGCGTCGTGAACAGCAGCATCACATATGGGCGGTTCACGAGGAACAGCGCGCCGATCATCACGAACGGCACCGCCGAAATGATCTTCGTCGTGATCCGCCCTTCGGCAGTCAGCGCGCGGGTCTTCAGGCGGATGTCGCGGCGCGTGCGGATGATGCTCGACAATTCGTCGAGCGTCTCGCCGAGGCTGCCGCCGGTTTCGCGCTGCAGCAGCAGGTAGACGGTGAAGAACGAGAAGTCCGCGATCATCAGCCGGTCCGCCGCCTGCGTGAGCACGTCCTTGAGATCCGCGCCGACCCGCAGGCTGTCGCCCATCGTGCGGAACGTGGATCGCACCGGCTCGGCCGCGCCGTCGCCGACCGTGCTGATCGCCTGCGTGACCGGAATGCCCGCGCGCACGGCCCGCACGATCAGGTCGATCGCGTCCGGGAACGCTTCGAGAAAACGGATCCGGAAGCGCTCGACCAGCGAGCGGTAGCTGGCGCGCATCGCGAGCAGCGGCAGCCCGATGCAGATCAGCGGACGCAGGAAGTCCGGCGGCCCGATCAGCTTCACCGCGACGATCGCCGCGATCGCGCCGCCGATCGTGCTGGCGACGACGATCCGCATGCCGGCTTCGCCGCCCACCGCGCGCACGCGCGTCAGGTGGCGCCGCAGCCACGTGCGCGCGCGGCCCTGCCGGCGTTCGAGGTTGAACAGCGCGACGCCGGAGCCGGCGGACGCGCCCGCATCGCGGCCCGCGAGCAACGGCGACAGGTGCCGCATCCGCTCGCGAATGCGCTGCGCCGGCGTGCGGCGTGCGCGATCGAGCAGCGACGACAGCGCGAGCCCGATCCCGAGGATCACGGCGAACGCGCCTGCCGCGAACAGGTCGGCGGCCCTCATTGGCGGAATACCTCGGCAAGCGCGTCCTCGACGCCGTAATACGCGGCGCGCGGCGCGAATGCCGGCCGCAGCGACGACGCGTCGAACACGCCCTTGACCGCGTCGCGCGTCGTGTCGCCTTCCTGGCGGAACGCGAACAGGTCCTGCGTGATGACCACCTCGCCCTCCATCCCGACGATCTCGGTAATCCGCGTGACGCGCCGCACGCCGTCGCGCATCCGCTCGACCTGCACGAACAGGTGCACGGCGCTCGCGATCTGGCGCCGGATCGACAGCAGTTGCAGGTTCGCGTTCGCCATCATGACCATGCTCTCGAGCCGGCTGATGGCGTCGCGCGGCGAGTTCGCATGGATCGTCGTCATCGAGCCGTCGTGGCCGGTGTTCATCGCCTGCAGCACGTCGAACGCCTCCGGGCCGCGAATCTCGCCGAGGATGATGCGATCGGGCCGCATCCGCAGCGCGTTGCGCACGAGGTCGCGCTGCGAGATTCCGCCGAGCCCCTCGGTATTCTCCGGCCGCGTCTCGAGGCTGACGACGTGCGGCTGCTGCAGTTGCAGCTCGGCGGCGTCCTCGATCGTCACGATTCGTTCGTGCTGCTCGATGTGCTGCGACAACGCGTTGAGCATCGTCGTCTTGCCCGAGCCGGTACCGCCCGAGATCACGATGTTCAGCCGGCACAAACACGCCACCTTCAGCACCTGCAGCATCGGATGCGAGATGTTGCCCTGATGCGCCATCCGCGCGAGCGTGATGTCGCGCTTCGCGAACTTGCGGATCGAGATCGACGGGCCGCGCATCGCGATCGGCGGCAGCACGACGTTCACGCGGCTGCCGTCGGCGAGACGCGCGTCGACCATCGGGCTGCTCTCGTCGACGCGCCGGCCCACCGCCGCCGCGATCCGCTGCGCGACGCTCGTCACGTGCGCGTCGTCGCGGAATTTCAGCGACGTGAGCTCGAGCCGGCCCGCGCGCTCGACGTAGACCTGGTCGGGCCCGTTGACGAGGATGTCGGTGACCGTCTCGTCGGCGAGCAGCGGCTCGATCGGGCCGACGCCGAACATGTCGTTCAGGATCGCGTCGACGATCAGCACCTGCTCGCCGGCCGTGATCTTCAGTCGCTCGCGCTCGACCGTGTGCGCCGCCACCTGCTCGATGCCCGCGCGCACTTCGTCGCGCGTCTTCATCAGCGCCGCCGACATGTTCATCGACGCAAACACCGCGGTGCGGATCGCGTCGAACTTGCCGGAGCGGATCAGCGCCTCGTGGGTGTCGGCGGCCGCGGGCGTGCGAGCCGACGGCGGCGCGGGCGCGGGTGCGGACGCGACCGCCGGCGCCGGCGCGCGCGGCGCCGCGGGCGAGGCCGGTGCGGGGTCCGGTGCGGAGTCCGGCGGCGGCCGGTTGCGGTTACCGAACGTCACGATCCTTTCCTCCATTTGACGAAGCGCGCGTACCACGGCTCGGCGACGGCCATCGGTTCGCCGGTGATGCCGTTCGCAAGCTGCCGGATCCCGTCCAGGAAGCCGTGGCGCTTCGCATCTTCGATCGGCTCGCCGAGGTTCTCGGCGACCGCCAGCGTCTGCGGCTCGTGCGGCAGTTCGCGCAGCGACGCGCCGCCGAATGCCTCCGCGAAATCGGCCGGCTCGACGCGGCCCGCGACCGGCGCGAGCGGGTTGTTCAGCGCCATCGACAGCAGCCGCTCGCCCGGCAGCTCCTGCACGAAGCGTGCGAGCCGCGCGGATTCGTACGCGGCATGCACCGAGCGGTCGGCGACGATGTAGACGAGATCGGACGCCTCGAGCGCATCCTCGAACAGCTTGCCGGCGCCGCTGCCGACGTCGAACAGCACGTAGTGGAAGCGGTCCTTCAGCATGTCGACCAGGCGCGCGACCACCCCGTCGCTCAGCGGCACGTCGGCGCCGTACGCAAGCTCGGCCGACAGCACGTGAAGGCGATCGCCCTTCGTGACGAACATGCGGTCGAACAGCGCGTCGTCGGGACGCTGCTCCATGTTCAGCAATTCGACCAGCCCGTTGTTGCTGGACAGCCCGAGCATCGAGTTCGCGCCGCCGCCATGCAGGTTCAGGTCGATATACGCGACGCGGCGGCGCTTCTCTCCCGCCAGGCAGCGCGCGAGGCTCACCGCGATGGTCGTCGTGCCGACGCCGCCGCGTGCGCCGACGAAGCTGACGATCTTGCCGGTGCGCACCTGCACGACCGATTCCGTCGCCGTCAGCGCGCGCCGCATCAACTCGACGGTCAGCGGCTTGACGATGTAGTCCTGCACGCCGATGCCGAGCAGGTTGCGAAACAGCCCGACGTCGTTCTGCGTGCCGATCGCGACGACCCGCACCGACGGATCGCACACGTCGGCGAGCCGCATCAGGTCCGACACCGGCAGCACCGAATCCGACACGTCGATGACCAGCTGGCGCGGCGAACGCTCGTGCTGCTGCAGCAGCCGGATCGCGTCGTCGCAGGTGCCCGTCTGCAGGTGTGCACGCGTGATCGACAAATCGTGCGCGACGCGCCGGATCACGTCCTCGCTGCCCGGATCGGACACGACCGCGACGAGATCCGTCGCTCCGGCTGACGCGGCGCGCTTGGCGTTCTGGCGATCGAGGACGTTCATGGGCGACATCGCGATGGCCTCGGGAATCGGTTCAATGGCCGGGCGAGCCGGTCGTCGTCTGCGTCCTGCCGGGCGTCGGCTGCTTCACGCGATCCTCGACGTAGCGGCGCACCGCACCGGCCGCGACTTCCGCGTCGGCGCCGCCGTACGGCACGGGCGCGACGAGATCCTGCGGTCGCGCGAGCATGGCCGCGAGGTTCGTGTAGGTCGCGCAGCCGAACGGCACGCCCGGCCGCCCGAAGCCCGCATCGACGAGATGCGACGGCTGCATCAGCTTCGCGCAGTCGGGCGCCACCGCCTGCACGCCGTCGAAGCCGATCGATCGCGCGTCGGGCAGGTTCAGCGGCGGCGGCGCCGACATGCAGCCCGCCAGCGCCAGCGGCAGCAGTGCGGAGACGGTGGTTCGAGCTCGCATGGGCGCTCCTCCGGTTCAGTACACGAAGCCCGCGGCGCCGACGAGGCGCGGCGTGTCGCCCGACAGCAGGTCGAGCCCGAGGTTGCGCTGCACCGCGAACTCCAGATCGCTGCTCGGCCGCGCGACGGTGTCGATCGCCTGCTCGAGCTGGCCGGGCCCGGTCGGCTGCACGATGTACGGCGTGACGATCACGACCACCTCGGTCTTGTTGTCCTGGAAATTCTTCGACGAAAACAGCCGGCCGATGATCGGCAGCCGGCCGAGCCCCGGGATCTGCGACACGGTGTCGGCCGTCTGGCTCTGCAGCAGCCCGCCGATCGCGAAGCTCTGCCCGCTCGACAGCTCGACCGTCGTCTCGACGCGTCGCACGGTGAGCGCCGGCACCCTGATGCTGCCCGTCGTCACGCTGTTGCTCGCGTCGACCTCGCTCACTTCCGGCCGCACCTTCAGGCTGATGCGGTTGTCGGAGAGCACGGTCGGCGTGAAGTCGAGCGATACGCCGAACGGCTTGTACTCGACCGTGATCACACCCGTGTTGCCGCTCTGCGCAACCGGGATCGGAATCTCGCCGCCCGCGAGGAAGCTCGCCGTCTCGCCCGACATCGCGGTCAGATTCGGCTCCGCGAGCATCGTGATCAGCCCTTCCTGATCGAGCGCGTCGAGCACGACGTCGATCGACCAGCGCCCCGCGCGGAAGCCGCCGAGCACCGAGAATGCGCCGGTCGGCGACAGGTTGAACAGGCCGTTCGTCGGGTCGAACAGCGTGCGCCCGTTGAACAGCCCGCCGACGAAGTTGCCGGCGGCGCCGAGCGAGCTCCAGTTGATGCCGAGCTGCTGCGTGACGTTGCGGCTCACCTCGGTCACCCGCACGCGCAGGTTCACCTGGATCGGGCGCGACAGCGTCAGCCGGTTGACGATCTTTTCCTTGTCGTGCAGGTACGGCGCGAGCGACTGCATCACGGCGTCCGCGTCGGCCGCGCCCGGCACCTTGCCCGACACCATCAGCGAGCCCGGCGCGCCGGACACCGACAGCTTCAGCTGCGGAAAGCGGCTGTCGAGCACCGTCTGCAGCGACGCCGTGTCGACCTGCACGATCACCGTCCTGCGCAGGATCGGCCGATGGTTCGCGCCGAGCGCGATCAGCGTGGTCGTGCCGGCCTTCTTGCCGAACACGAACACGGTGCGCGGCGACGGCACCTGAATGTCGGCGACGGTCGGATCGGCAACGAACATCGCGACCGCCGGCTCGGGCAGCGACAACAGCTCGCCCTTGCCGGTCGCGATCGACAGCGGCGCGCCGGCGTCCGGCGCGCGCACGCCCTGCGCGAACGCGACGCCGGGCGCGACGAGGCCGGCCAGGCACCAGAGAGCGATCCAACGAACGATGCGCACCATGCGTGTTCCCGTCATCCCGTCAAATGCCGGCCGCCGCGCGGCCGGCCCGCTCCGTCGATCCGTCATTGCGGCACCGCCGCCCGCGGCGGCTGCGCCGTCCCGTCCGCCGCCGCGACATTGCCGCCGCCCGGCAGCGCCGGCATTCCCTGCAGGCCGGACGGCAGCGGCGGCAGGCCCGGCGTGCCGGTGCCGCCGCCGCGCGACCCGTCGTCGATCGAGGAACCGCGATAGATCACGACCGTGTTGTTCTGTCCCGTCGGCCGTGCGCCGCCGGCCGCCGGCCCGGCGGACGGCGCGCGCGCGGCCTCGCGGGCCGCACGCGACACGTCGCCCGCCCACACCGGCTGCGTATCCGGCTCCTGCTCGTCGCCGCCCGCCGCTTGCCGCCGGTCGCTGGTCGCGAAGCTGCGCAGCGCGAGCGACAGCGAGCCGAGGCGCGTCGCGACCAGCACGACCTGCGCGGTGCGCGGCGCGACCTCGAGCGTGACCGTACGCGCTCGCGCCGTCGCGTCCGGCGCACTCGCGGGCGTCTTCGCCCGCTGGAATTCCGAGCCGACCGCAAGCACGCGCGCGCGCCGCACGACCGTCTCCGCTTCGAAGGTGCCGGGCGACGTCGCCGAGCCGCCGATCTGCTGCGTGAGCACCACGTCGACAAAGTCGCCCGGCTGGATCAGCCCCGCGTTGCCCGACACGTCGTCGACCGGCACCGAGATCGCGCGCATGCCGGGCTGCAGCGCGGCCGCGAGAAAATCCGGCGCGTCGGCCGGAATCACGTTGTCCGTGCGAATCGGCGTGCCGGCGCCGACGCGGTTGCGCAGCAGCGCGCCCTTCAGGTCGGCGCCCGGCTGCGACTCGACGAATGCGCCCGGCGGCACCTGTGCGCGCGGCATGCGCTTCCATGCGAGATCGTTGTCGCGCAGCAGCAGTCCTTCCGGCAGATCGGCGGCCGCGACACGCACGCGCGCCTGATCCGGTGCGCCGGGTGCCGACGGCGTCGACGCGGCAACGTACAGTTCGCGCAGGATGAATGCGCCGATGCCGGCAGCGATGATCAGCACGGCCATTCTCAGAGGTTTGGGCATGGCGGCGCGCGTCCCCCGGCTAGGTAAGCGAAACCGCGTGCGGAAACGGCGCCCAGACGGCCAGCGCACCGCCGAGCGCGAGCGCGAGCCCGTACGGCACGCCGCGCGCGGCGACCGCGCGGGCAGGCGTGGCGCGCCGCTGCCAGGCGACGGCCGCGAGCGCGGCGAGACCGCATAACGCGCCACCCGCGCCGACGATCGTCAACACGGGGAACGCCAGCGCCGGGCCGGCCCACAGGAATACCGCCGCCGCCAGCTTGACGTCGCCGCCGCCGATCCAGCCCGCGTGGCGCAAGCCGCCGAACAGCAGCAGCATCGCGGCGGCGGTCGCGAGGTGGCCGGCCAGCGGCGCGAACCCTTCGCGCACGAGCGCCGCCGCGACGAAATACAGCATCGCGAACGCCAGCACCGCGCGATTGGACAAGCGCCGGTCGCGCAGGTCCTGCGCCGCGAGCGACGCCAGCACGACCGTGGCCACCGACTGCACGAGAGTGAGCATGGGAGAGCCGTCCATCGGCGCACCCCCGGCTGGATACGTTTTACCGCTGCGGATCCGTGTATTCGTCGGCGGCGCGCGGGTTCAGGGGATCAGATCAGGCCCGTCACCTTCGTGATCAGCGCCGTGAACACGCTCGGCAAGCCGCCGGAAGTGCTGCTGAGGATCACGCCGACCGCTGCCAGCGCGACCACGACGATGCCTGCCAGCACCGCATATTCGAGCGAGCTGACGCCACGTTCATCACGCAGCAGGGACTTGACGTATTGCAGCATGGCAACCTCCGTGTGACGGGGTCGATGATCGACCGTTGAACGTAAAGACGCTGCATGGGTCCGGCGGCTGCATATGGCGTTCGCCCATTCGCGACTCATGCGGCCGGCCCACGCATGAGGCCGTTCGCATTCCCCGAAGTCCACTCGATCACTGCGACGCGCGGCATGCAACGACGGCATCGATCGTTTCATTCGCACATCTGTTGTGCAGCCTCGCCGGCACGACGCCGACCGCACTGATTCGTCTAGGGTATAGACAATTTTTGAGACGATTTCAAATAATTTGGCGTCGGAATGTATTTATGGATAGCACCCTGCAATGATGAAATTCATGCAGGGGGTCTATCGAAATTCTTTGTCGCGGCATTCCGTATGGTTCAGATTGGTTCAGACGTCGATGTAAGCATGTTAACTGCCGCGATGCATCATTTCCCGTCTGGCGGAATAACCCGTTTCCATTCGATTTTTCGGGATGCCGAATGGGCCGTGCGCACCGTTTCACGCGCGGTGGTTCGCATATGCCGGCCGGAAATCCGTTCACGCTCCGCCCGGCCAATTCGGCAAATATGACTGGTCCGGATCGGTTTTTTTAACCGACTGATGCCGATTTCACCGCCCTGATTCGCATGCCGATCGGCCGGCGAATCCGCAAATCCGCGATTTAGCCATTTCAGGAATTTTCCAACCGGCGCTTGCCTGATCATCAGGCGACGCCAATCAACATGATCGGAATCCTGAACGATTCCGCGATACATGCGAATCCGCTTTTCGTTCGCGGAAACGGCACGCCCGGCCCCGCAACCCGCCAGGCGGCGATAAGCATAGTTCAAATCGTTGTTTGTCCCGCGCCGGAAGCGTCCACCAGAATGGCTCGACGCCTCCCTGTCCGATTTCATTTTCACGCTACCCGACGCACCATGACCGATCGATTCCCGTTTCCGCTGCGCCTGCTGCGATCGCTGCTGGCGGCCACGCTGATGACGCTGGCGGCCGCCGCCGCGCACGCCGACAAGCCCGCCACCATCCGCATCGGCGTCGCCCAGCAGGGCGCCGGCGATCCGCCGACCTTCGGCGGCTCGAGCGCCGCCACCGCGCAATTGCAGCAACTGGTCGAAAAGGAATTCGCGGCCGACGGCATCAACGTGCAGTGGCTGTTCTTCAAGGGCGCGGGGCCGGCCGTCAACGAGGCGATCGCCAACAAGGCACTCGACTTCGCGTACCAGGGCGACCTGCCGGCCGTGCTCGCACGCTCGAACGGGATCAAGACGCACCTGCTGCTTGCCGCGAGCGTGCGCTCGGGCGTGAAGATCGCAGTCCCGCCCGACTCCGGCATCCGTTCGATCACCGACCTGAAGGACCGCCGCGTGTCGATCTTCCGCGGCACGAACCTGCAGCTCGTCGCCGACAACGCGCTCGCGAAAAACAGCCTCGGCGAACGCGACCTGCGTGTGATCAACCTCGACGCCGCGAGCTCGCTCGCCGCGCTCGCGTCGAAAGGCATCGACGCGTCGGTGGGCGACTACCAGCTATACAAGCTGCGCGACGCGGGGCTCGCGAAGATCATCTACGAATCGCAGAACGATGGCCCGCAGTACACGCGCCAGACCCACCTGCTCGTGCTGGACGATTTCGAACGCGCGCATCCGGACATCGTGCAGCGCGTCGTCAACGCGCTGGTCAAGGGCGCGCAATGGTCGTCCGACGAGGCGAACCGCGATGCGCTGTTCAAGCTGTGGGCGAAGAGCGGCGTCCCGTATTCGTCGTGGCAGGCGGACTATGCGAACCAGCGCCTGAAGGATCGCCTGTCGCCGCTGATCGATCCGTTCCTCGTCGCGCGCTACAAGGCCGTCGCGCAGGATGCACTGAAGCTGAAGCTGATCCGCCAGCCGGTCGACGTCGACGGCTGGTTCGAGCCGAAGTATCTCGACAACGCGCTGCGCACGCTGAAGCTCGAAAACTACTGGCCGCGCTACGACGCGGCCGGCAAGCCCCTTTCCTGACCCGGACCCGCCCCGATGAGCGACACCGCGATCCCGATTCCGTCGTCCGAGCCGCATGCACTCGCCGCGCCGCCGCGCCGTGCGGCGGGCGTGAAGCGGCTCGCGTGGCAGCTCGCGCCGTGGGTACTGCCCGCGCTGCTGTTCGCGCTGTGGAGCGTCGGCAGCGCGCGCGGCTGGATCGCACCGCAGATCCTGCCGCCGCCCGAACGCGTGTACGACGCGCTCGCCGATCTCGCGACGAGCGGCGATCTCGCGCGCCACACGCTGGTCAGCCTGCAGCGCGTGCTGGTCGGCTTCGCGGCCGGCTCGCTGCTCGGTTTCGCGATCGGCGTCGCGCTCGGCCTGTCGCGCACGCTGGAAGCCTATGTGCTGCCGAGCTTCAACGCGCTCGTACAGATTCCGGTGCTCGGCTGGCTGCCGTTCCTGCTGCTGCTCGTCGGCGTCGGCGAACCGCTCAAGTACCTGCTGATCGCGCATGCGGCGCTCGTCCCCGTCACGATGAGCACGCTGCAGGGGTTTCGCCAGACGCCGCCTGCACTCGACGAAGTCGCGCGCGGGTTCGGCTACACGCGCCGGCAACGCATCGTCCACGTCGTGCTGCCGGCCGCGATCCCGACGCTCGCGACCGGCGTGCGGCTCGCGTTCACGAAGTCGTGGCTCGCGCTCGTCGTCGTCGAGCTCGTCGCGTCCTCCGAAGGGCTCGGCTACCTGATCGTGTACGGCCGGCAACTGTTCCAGCTCGATCTCGTGATGGCGGCCGTGGTCGTGGTCGGCGCGGTCGGCCTGCTGATCAACCGGCTGCTCGATGCACTCGAAGCGCGCCTGCGCCGCGGCTTGCCGTCCGCGTTCCGCGGCTGAACCGGCCTGCCCGCACCAACCGAAGGAAACCACCCGATGCCGCACTCCGCCACGTCGACGCTCGCGCCGGCTGCCACGCCGTCGCCCGTCACAGCCGCCCGCCGCCTGCATGCGCCCGACTGGCGCGGCTTCGTGCTGCCGCTCGTCGCGTTCGCGCTCTGGTGGGCGATCGCTTCCGCGCACGTCGTGAAAAGCGGGCTGCTCGTCGGCCCGGCCGACGTCCTGCACACCGCGTGGTCGCAGGTCACGAGCGGCGCGCTCGGCCGCGCACTGTCCGCGTCGCTCGCGCGCGAAGCCTGCGGTTTCGCGATCGGTGCGACGGGCGGGCTGCTGCTCGGCACCGCGCTCGGGCTGTCGCGCATCGCCGCGCGCATCGTCGGCCCGAGCTTCGACACGTTCAAGCAGATCTCGCTGTTCGCGTGGATTCCGCTGATCTCCGTGTGGTTCGGCCTCGGCGACGTCGCCAAGGTCGTGTTCCTGTCGCTCGCCGCGCTGCTGCCCGTCGCCGCGCATACGTGCGACGGCATTCACGCGGTGCCGCGCGCGTATGTCGACGTCGCCCGCGCGCTGCGCTATTCGCGGCTCCAGCTCGTCCGCTACGTGATCCTGCCGGCCGCACTGCCGTCGATCTTCACCGGGCTGTATCTCGGCCTGATCTATTCGTGGCTCGCGACGCTCGGCGCCGAATACCTGCTCGTTGCCGGCAGCGGGATCGGCAACACGCTGATCGACGGCAGCGAGCAGTTCCGGATGGATCTCGTGCTGTTCGGGATCATCGTGGTCGGCGTGACCGGCTGGGCGCTGAACGCGATCGCGCGTGCGATCGAACGCAAGGTGCTGGCCCGGCGCGGCGACCTGCCGCGCTGATCTGACGCTCCTCCCCTGTCGCATCCTTCTTCGCTCCGCCATGACGACCCTCGCCTCCGACTCGCTCGACATCCTCCATGTAAGCAAGCACTACGCACAACGCGGCGCGGCGCTCGCCGTGCTCGACGACGTGTCGCTGCACGTGCGCGCCGGCGAATTCGTCACGATCGTCGGCGCGAGCGGCTGCGGCAAGTCCACGCTGCTGCGGCTGGTCGCGGGGCTCGATACCGACTACTCGGGCGAGATCCGCGCCGGCGACGAACGCGTGCGCGACACGTCGCTGCAGCGCGGGATCGTGTTCCAGGATCACCGGCTGTTCCCATGGCTCACCGTCGAGCAGAACATCGGCGCCGCGCTGCGCAACGCGCCGCTCGACGCGGCCGCGAAGCGGCGAGCGGTAGCCGACCACATCGCGCTCGTCGGGCTGAACGGCTTCGAGCACGCGTTTCCGAACCAGTTGTCGGGCGGGATGGCGCAGCGCGTCGCGATCGCGCGCGGCCTCGTGAACCGACCGCGCGTGCTGCTGCTCGACGAGCCGTTCGGCGCGCTCGACGCGCAGACGCGCGCGCGGATGCAGAACGAATTGCTGCGCATCTGGGAACAGGAGCGCATCACGATGATGCTCGTCACGCACGACGTCGACGAAGCCGTCTATCTCGGCGACCGCGTCGTCACGATGGCGCCGCGCCCGGGCCGCATCGAACGCATCGTCGATGTCGCGCTGCCGCGGCCGCGCCGGCGCGATTCGCCGGAATTCGTGCGGTTGCGCGATACGGTGCTCGCCGATTTCGACGATAGCGACCCGCCGCGCGACGACGGCGCGGGCGGCAAGCGCATCGACACGCCGCACGCGCACCGGATCGGTGAATTCCGGCTTGCGTGGTAGAGACGTGTCGCGACCGCATTGCTCAGCATGACGACACATATCGATCATCGCAGCACGCACGCTAAGGTTGTGACGATTCATCGGTTCCGGTTCCGCGCGCTCCCTGCTTGAATGGAGACTCGACCGACCCGACTCCAGGAGACTCCCGATGTCCGAAGTCCAGCACGCCGCCCACCCGTCTTCGCATGCTTCGCACGCCGCGCCGCGCACGGCCGCCGCCCCGCTCCAGCTTCGCCAGGTTGCCGGCCGGATCGGCGCCGAGATCGCCGGCGTCCGGCTGTCGGCCACGCTCGACGACGCGACGTTCGACGCGATCCAGGCCGCGCTGCTGCGCCACAAGGTGCTGTTCTTCCGTGGCCAGCACCATCTCGACGACACCGCGCAGGAAGCGTTCGCGCGCCGCTTCGGCGACACGGTCGCGCACCCGACCGTGCCGTCCGTCGACGGCAGCGCGCATCTGCTCGAACTCGATTCCGCGCACGGCGCCCGGGCGAATTCGTGGCACACCGACGTCACGTTCGTCGACGCATACCCGAAGATCTCGATCCTGCGCGCGGTCGTGATTCCGCCGTTCGGCGGCGATACGGTATGGGCCAACACGGCTGCCGCGTACGCGCATCTTCCCGACCCGCTGCGCGCGCTCGCCGACACGCTGTGGGCGATCCATACGAACGCATACGACTACGCGTCGACGCACGTGCATGCCGACGACACGCAACTGAAGCGCTACCGCGAAGTGTTCACGTCGACCGTCTACGAAACCGAGCATCCGGTCGTGCGCGTGCATCCGGAAACCGGCGAACGCACGCTCGTGCTAGGGCACTTCGTGCAGCGGCTCAAGGGGCTGTCGGCGCAGGACTCCGCGCACCTGCTGCAGGTCTTCCACGAGCACGTGACGCGCCTCGAGAACACCGTGCGCTGGAACTGGCAGGAAGGCGACGTCGCGATCTGGGACAACCGCGCGACGCAGCACTACGCGATCAACGACTACGGCGCTGCGCGCCGCGTCGTGCGCCGAGCAACCGTTCACGGCGACGTGCCGGTCGGCATCGACGGCCGCCGGAGCGTCGTGCTGAAGGGGCCGGGCGCGACGCTGCAATAACGTCCGCGTACCGCGGCGGCGCCGTTCCGTGCGCGCCGCCGCGCGTTCCCCGCCATTCGCCACCGAACACACCACCATGAACCTCCCGCCGCCGGACCGACGCTTGCACCCGCAACGATGTCGGTCATCCGCCCCGTTCAATTCCGCCAGGAGCGTCGCATGAGCGCCCTACCCGAACCCGCCGCCCAGCCGGTCGACGTGATCCCGCTGTCCGCCCATATCGGCGCGGAAATACGCGGCGTCGACCTCACGCAACCGTTGACCACACCGCAGATCGCGGCCATCCGCACCGCGCTGCTGAAATGGCGCGTCATTTTCTTCCGCGAACAATTCCTCACGCACGACCAGCACGTCGTGTTCTCCGCGCAGTTCGGCGAGCCGACGGTCGGCCATCCGGTGTTCGGGTACGTCGATGGTCACCCGGCCGTCTATTCGATCGCGAAGCACCGCAAGGCGACGCGCTTCGAAGGCGAACCGGTGCGCCGGCCGTGGACGGGCTGGCACACCGACGTGACGGCCGCCGTGAACCCGCCGTGGGCGTCGATCCTGCGCGGCGTGACGATCCCGCCGTACGGCGGCGACACGCACTGGACCAATCTCGTACGCGCGTATGAAACGCTGTCCGAGCCGCTGCGCGGTTTCGTCGACGGCTTGCGCGGCATCCACCGCTTCACGCCGCCGGCCGGTGCGCGCGCCACCGGCGCGTTCGACGACGCGATCGAACGCCGCCCGCTCGTGACCGAACATCCGCTCGTGCGCGTGCATCCGGAGACCGGCGAACGTGCGCTGTACGTGAGCCCGAGCTTCCTGAAATCGATCGTCGGGCTGACGCCGCGCGAGAGCCAGGCGCTGCTCGAACTGCTGTGGGAACATGTGACGCGGCCGGAATTCACGATCCGCTTCAAATGGGAACCGCGCAGCATCGCGTTCTGGGACAACCGCGCGACCGCGCACCTCGCGCCGGTCGACATCTTCGATCTCGACTTCGACCGCCAGCTCTATCGTACGACGCTCACCGGCGACGTTCCGGTCGGCCCCGACGGCCGGCCATCGGTCGCACTCGAAGGCTCGCCGGTCGAAACGGCGGCGGCCGTCGCGCTCAACTGATCGCAACCGACACCGGCGCGCGCAAGCGCGCCGGCCCTTCGACCATCGATCTCCGTCAATCCAGCCACACGCCGTCGAAGCGGTGCCCGCCGAGCGGCGAGAACGTCAGCCCGTGCACACGTTTCGACACCGGCAGCGACACGATCGACGTCGCGATCGGCGTGAACGGCACCTGGTCCTTGAACACCACCTGCGCCTGTTCGTACAGCGCCGTGCGCTTCGCGACGTCCGCATTCGAGCGCGCCGCGCTCACCAGCTTTTCGAAATCCTGATTGCACCACTTCGCGAGGTTGCTGCCGTGCACCGCGTCGCAGCCGAGCAACGTGCCGAGCCAGTTGTCGGGGTCGCCGTTGTCGCCCGACCAGCCGTACAGGATCGCGTCGTGCTGCCCGTCGTGCTTCGCGCGGCGGTTGTATTCGCCCCATTCGTAGCTGACGATCTTCGCGCGCACGCCGATCTTCGCCCAGTCCTGCTGGATCAGTTGCGCCATCAGCTGCGCATTCGGGTTGTACGGGCGCTGCACCGGCATCGCCCACAGCGTCAGGTCGAAGCCGTTCGGGAAACCGGCCTGCGCGAGCAGCGCCTTCGCGGCGGCCGGATCGCGCGGCGCATCCTTCAGACGCGGGTTGTACGACCATTGTGCGGGCGGCATCGGGTTCGTCGCGATCTTCGCGTCGCCGTTGAAGACGGTCTTCACGATCGCCGTCTTGTCGATCGCGATGTCGAGCGCGCGCCGCACGTCGACGCGATCGAGCGGCGCATGCTGCGTGTTGTACGCGACGAAACCGACGTTGAAGCCCGTTCCCGAGAACAGCTCCAGCTTCGGGTCGCGCCGCACCGTGTCGAGATCGGCCGGCCGCGGGAACGCCGATACCTGGCATTCGCCGGCCACCAGCTTTTGCAGGCGCGCGGCCGGATCGGGCGTGATCGCGAACACGAGCCGCGCGAGCTTCACGTCGCCCGGCTTCCAGTAGTCGGGGTTCGCTTCGTAGCGGATCAGCGCATCCTTCTGATACGTGCGCAGCAGGAACGGCCCGGTGCCGACCGGGAACTGGTTGATGTCGGCCTCGCGATGGCGCGCCGCGAGCTGCGACGCATATTCGGCCGACAGCACCGACGCGAACGCCATCGCGAGGTTGCGCACGAACACGACGTCGGGCGTCTTCAGCTCGAAGCGCACCGTGTAGTCGTCGACCTTCTCGATGCGCTCGACGTTGCGGTCGAAGCCGAGATCGCTGAAGTACGGGAAGCTGACCGGGTAGGCCTTGCGGAATGGATCGTCGGGATCGAGCATCCGGCGGAACGTAAACACGACGTCGTCGGCCTGGAACGGCCGCGTCGGCTTGAACCATGCAGTCGTCTGGAATTTCACGCCATGCCGCAGGTGGAACGTGATCGCGCGCTGATCGGGCGACACGTCCCAGCTCGTCGCGAGCGACGGTTCGAGATCGAGCGTGCCGCGCCTGAACTGCACGAGCCCGTTATAGATCGTGTACGTGCTCGCGTCGAAATCGGTGCTCGTCGTGTGCTGGCCCGGATCGAAGCCGGCCGGGCTGCCTTCGCTGCAGTATACGAGCGTCTTGCCGGCCGGCGCGGCGAGCGCCTGCGTGGCCGCGCCGGCGAGCAGCAGCGACGCGGCCATGCAACGGAGTGCGACAACGGCATGCGGTGCGCGACGTGCGCGGCGCGCGGCTGACGAAACGAAAGAATGCTTCATGGTGGTGGAAAGAAGGAATGAGTCATGCGAATGACGACGGCCGATCTTCGCGCGCCTCCCGCCGATCGCTTACCAATTAATTCGGCGTTGCTTATCGCCGCGGGTGCATCCCGCTGCCAGTGCATGAATATGTCCGCGCCAGCGCCGGGACATCGCCCGGCAGCCTTGCCTCGCCACCGCCTTCCGGCCCCCTGCAGATTCTCCGGAATTGGCGCATCGTATCGGCTGGCAAACGCCGGCAGAGGCGCGCCGGGATCCGCCCGGCGACGCCACGCCGCCAGTTCCTGGAGGACCCACGATGTCGATCAGCTCCGATACGCCCTCTCGTCCCGTGAAGTCGCCGGGCCCCGATCATCCGATCGCGATCGAGCCGCATCCGTGGCGCGTGGTGGTCTCGGTGGCCGGCAAGGTCGTCGCCGATACGCGCCGCGCGCTGGCGCTGCGCGAGGCCAGCTATCCGGCCGTGCTCTACATCCCGCGCGAAGACGCCGACATGTCGCTGCTGCGACGCACCGACCACGCGACATACTGCCCGTACAAGGGCGACTGCGCGTACTACTCGATCCCGGCCGGCGGCGCACGCGCGACCAACGCGGTGTGGACCTACGAGCATCCGTATCCGGCCGTCGAAGCGATTCGCGGGCACCTCGCGTTCTATCCGGACCGCGTCGATTCGATCGAGGAAAGCGCCGCCGACGCAGCCTGAGGGCGGCTGATTTGCATATGCGCATTCATTGGTTGGCCGCCGGCCCGCGCGGCCGTATCGTCCTGAATCCGGCGCGGGCCGGCCCGTTGCGAGCAGCGCCCGCATCCGACCCCGTCCTGCGCCGGCCGCGCCGCCTTTGCGCGCGCCCCGTGAACCCGCACGCAGGACACCCCGATGAGCGACACACCGCACACAGACGTTGAAACGACCCCGGCGAACCCGCGCCGCCGCCAATGGTTGCACGGCGCGGCCGCCGGGCTTGCCGGACTCGCGCTCGGGCCGCTCGCGACCCTGCCCGCACGGGCCCAGGACAACGGCACGCGGCTGCGCATCGGGTTCCAGAAATACGGCAACTTCGTCGTGCTGAAGGCCCGCGGCACGCTCGAGAAGCGCCTCGCGAGCCAGGGCGTCGCGGTGCAATGGCTCGAATTCCCGGCCGGCCCGCAACTGCTCGAAGGGCTGAACGCCGGCGCGATCGACGTCGGCACGGTCGGCGAAACGCCGCCGATCTTCGCGCAGGCGGCCGGCGTCGATTTCGTCTATATCGGCAACGAGCCGCCCGCGCCGCAGGGCGAAGCGATCGTCGTGCTGCCCGATTCGCCGATCCGCAGCGTCGCGCAGTTGCGCGGCAAGAAGGTCGCGTTCAACAAGGGCTCGAACGTCCACTACCTGCTCGTGAAGGCGCTCGAGCACGCGGGCCTCGCGTATGCGGACATCCAGCCGATCTACCTGACGCCCGCCGACGCGCGCGCCGCGTTCGTGCAGCGCAGCGTCGATGCGTGGGTGATCTGGGATCCGTATCTGGCGGCCGCCGAACGGCAGCTCGGCGCGCGCGTGATCGCGAACGGCGAAGGGCTCGTGCGCAACACGCAGTACTACCTCGCCGCGCGCAAGTACGCGGCCGCTCACCCGCAGGTGCTGCGCGCGCTGCTCGACGAAGTCGACGCGGTCGATCGCTGGGCGCGCGACCACACGCCCGACGTCGCCGCGCAACTGTCACCGCTCGTCGGCCTCGACGCGCCGACGCTCGAAGTCGCGCTCAAGCGCGCCGGCTACGGCGTGCAGCCCGTCACCGACGCGACGGTCGCGTATCAGCAGAACATCGCCGACACGTTCAGCACGCTGAAGCTGATTCCGGGCAAGCTGACGGTCGCCAACGCGCGCTGATGCGCTGCCGAAGCACGACACGACGCGACGCGACTCGTTATGGGGCAAGCGCTGCGCCGATGCGCCGCCATTCGTCGTAGTCGATGACGAGGCCGGCTTCGTCGCTCGCGATATCGGCCGCATAGGTGCCGCTCTCGTAGCGATACACGTGTGGCGCCGTATGCGTATAACGCTGCTCGCCGCGCACGATGGCGAAATCCGGAAAGCGCAGCCATGCGGTATGGATCGTCGCGGCGTCGCCGACGGCCAGCGCCAACCGCCGGATCGGCAGCGTATTGGTCGACGGGCTGAAACCGAGGTCGATGTCGGTCGCGCCCGCGAGCAGCGGCACGTCGACGCCGTCGATCGTCCAGCGCCCGCCGTCGCATCCGAGGTCCAGCCGTTGCGGCGGCGACGTGCCGAGCCAGCGTGTCACGCGCGCCGAGCGCGTGAGCCAGTCGGCACCGCATGCGATCGCATAGTCGATGCGAAACGGCGTGCCGTCGATCGCGCCCGATACCGAACCCGACAGATCGATTCCCGTTCGCGTCTCCGCGAGCCGGCACCATTCGGCCGCCTGCCACGTCTGCACGATCTGCCATGCGACGCATCGCGTGCGCACCGCTTCATCCTGTTGCGTCATGTCGCCGTCTCCTGTCGGTCGCGCGAAAGCCGATTTTCGCTCATCGCGTCGATGAGCACACGCGGCTTCGGCAACCGACCTCCGGCGATACGGATTGCGCCGGCCCTCACGCCTGCAACGACTTCCCCGGCTCCTTCACGTGCGCGTCGACTTCCATCTGGTAGAAGCGCGCGCTGACGAAGCCGAACAGCGTCCAGCCCAGGAACACGCACAGGCCGCCGAGCATCAGCGCCTGCTCGCCCGAGCTGAACAGCGCATAGAAGCTATACGCGGTCGCGACCATCGCGATCACGTTCGTCACCAGCGCCTTGGCCGGCGGCACGTTCGCGACCTTCTGGATCGTGATCAGCGCGGCCATCGACATCACGTACGGCACGAGGTTCGTGACGACCGCGAGATCGACGATCTTCTGGAACTGGCTGCTCAGCTCAGGGCTGATCGTCATCAGCGCCAGCGCGACCTGCGCGACGAGCAGGATCACCATGCCGACGATCGGCGTGCCGGTGCGCGTCGCACGCGCGAACACCGGCAGGAAGTAGCCGACGTCCGCCGAGCTCTTGAACACCTGCGCGACCGTGAACTGCCAGCCGAGCAGCGAGCCGATGCACGCGATCACCATCAGCGCGGTGACGATCGTGCCGACCGTCGGCGTGAACATCGTCGCGAACGCGATGCCGAACGGCGCGTTCGACTTCGCGAGGATCGCATTCGGCACGATCCCCGCGATCACGTTGGTCGACACGATGTAGAAGATCGCCGATGCGATCGTGCCGCCGAGCACGGCGATCGGCACGTTGCGCTCCGGGTTCTCGACCGCGTCCGAGTTCGCGCACGCCGATTCGAGCCCGAGGAACGCCCACAGCGTCACCGCGATCGAACTGCCGACGGCCGGCCCGAACGGCATGTCGTGCGGATTCCACGCAGCGCCCCAGGTCGCGCCGCTGAACCAGAACCAGCCGATCAGCGACACGATGACGACCGGAATGATCACGCCCCACACGGTCACCGCACCGATCCGGCCGGTGATGCGCGAGCCGCCGAAGTTCGCGACCGTCGTGAACACGAGCAGGAAGATCGTCCACAGGCCCGTCTGCAGCGGCGACAGCGTCGCGCCGAACAGCACGGTGCCGTAGCCGACCGCCGTGACGCCGATCGCGACGTTGGCGATCACGAGCGACAGCCCGTACGTGTAGTTCGCCATGTAGTTGCCGGCCTTGCCGAACGCGTATTCCGCGTAGCCGCCCATCCCGCCCGGCTTGCGGCTCAACATCCCGCAGCGCGCGAACGCATAGGCCAGCGCGAGCGAGCCGCCGGCCGTGACGATCCACGACAGCAGCGAGATCGTGCCGACCTGCGCGAGCTTCGACGGCAGCAGGATGATGCCGGAGCCCATCATGTTGACCGCCGTGAGGATGGTGAGCTGCCAGACGTTCATCCGGTTCTTCGCCGCGGCCGCCGGGGCCGCGGCGGACATGCGTGCTGCGTTTTCCATGATCTCGATCCTTCGATGTGATGCCGCCGCGCGGCCGGTCGCTCGTGCGTCCGGCCTCTCGTTCAGGCCGTCAGGCAGTACACGCGGTACGTGCCGTCCTCGACTTCCACGCCGTGCGTATCGTGCGCGAAGCCCGGAAAGCGACGGTCGTACGCTTCGAGCGCCTTCAGGTAACCGAGCACCGGGCCGCCGGCCGGCCCCGCGTTCTCGCCCGGCATCAGCAGCGGAATGCCCGGCGGATACGGCACGACGCCGGTGGCGACCGTGCGCCCGGCCAGCTCGTCGAGCGCGACCTGCTCGACGCGGCCCTGCACGAGATGCTCGTACGCGCGCACCGGGCTCATCTCCGGCTTCGGCAGGATCGAAAACGCCTCCGACATCAGCCGCGTCGTGCCGAGCTGCTCCATCGCCGCGAACATCGTGTCGGCCAGGTCCTTCAGCCCCATGCCCGCATAGCGCGCGCCGTGTTCCTTCGCGAGCGACGGAATCGCCATGTCGAGCGGCAGGTTCGCGTCGTAGTCGCGCTTGAAGTCGCACAGCGCGCTGACGAGCGAGCCCCACTTGCCCTTCGTGATGCCGATCGAGAACAGGAACAGGATCGTGAAGTCGGTCGTCTTCTCGACGACGATCCCGCGCGCATCGAGATAGGCGGTGACGACGCTCGCCGGAATGCCGACCGGCATCAGGCCGCCGGCCGGCGCGACGCCCGGCGTGACGATCGACACCTTGATCGGATCGAGCATGCAGTAGCCGTCCTCGATATTGCCGAAGCCGTGCCATTGCGCGCCGGGGCGCAGCACCCAGCACGACGGATCGCTCGCGAGCAGCTCGGGCGGCGCTTCGTGGAACGGCAGCGTGCGGCCCGTGCGTGCCTCGAGCACGGTGTCGGGCTGCCAGCATTCGAAGAACCAGTCGCCCTTCGCGTCGAACTCGTTGTTCATCCGCGCGATCATCTGCCGGAATGCGACGGCCTCCTCGATCGACTCGTGCGTCAGCGCTTCGCCGCCGGGGCCGTCCATCATCGCGGCCGCGACGTCGTTCGACGCGATGATCGCGTAGTTCGGCGACGTCGACGCGTGCATCATGAACGTTTCGTTAAACTGACCATGTGGAATCGGGCTGCGACCGTCGCGCACGTGGATGTACGACGCTTGCGACAGCGCGGTCAGCAGCTTGTGCGTCGACTGCGTCGCGAACACCGTGGGCCGGTCCGCACGATGGTCGCGCGGATCGCCGTGCATCGCATGGCGGTCGCGGTAGATCGGATTGAAGCGCGCGTAGCCGTACCACGCTTCGTCGAAGTGCAGGCGGTCGACGCTCGCGCCGAGCAGTTCTTCGACGCGCGTGACGTTGTAGCAGAGGCCGTCGTAAGTCGAGTTCGTGACGATCGCGTGCTTCGGCTGGCGATCGGCGAGCCCGGCCGCGAGCGGGTTCGATGCGATCGCCTCGCGGATCGCCGCCTGCGTGAGACGCTCGGACGCGATCGGCCCGATGATCCCGTAGCGGTTGCGCGTCGGTACCAGGTAAGTCGGAATCGCGCCCGACATCGTCATCGCATGCTCGGCCGACTTGTGGCAGTTGCGGTCGCACAGCGCGATCTGGTCGCGGCTCACGCTCGCCATCAGGATAATGCGGTTCGACGTCGACGAACCGTTCGTCACGTGATACGTGCGATGCGCGCCGAACACGCGTGCCGCGTAGCGCTCGCTTTCGCCGATCGGGCCCGAGTGGTCGAGCAGCGAGCCGAGTTCGCCGACCGAGATCGACAGGTCGGAGCGGAACAGCGATTCGCCGAAGTATTCGAAGAACGCGCGGCCGACCGGCGACTTCAGGAAGCCCGTGCCGCCCGTGTGGCCGGGCGTATGCCACGAGTATTCGTAGACGCGAGAGAACTTCGCGAGCGCGCCGAACATCGGCGGCAGCACGGTCGAGCGATAGCGTTCGATCGCCGCGTGGATGCGCCCGCCGATGAAATCGGCCGTATCCTCGAGCAGCCACACGAAATCGTCGACCTGGCCCATGACCGCGGACGGCACCGACGACGCGACGCTGCGGTCGGCCAGCAGGAAGATCGGCACGTTGGCGTTGCGATGCCGGATCGCTTCGACCACCGCCTCGGACGGCCCGTGGCCGTCCACGCCGAGATCCCAGTCGAGCAGCACGCACTGGATCGACGGATCGGAACGGATCAGCATGATCGCATCGTCGGCGGATGTCGCCGTGAGCACGTCGATGTCGCGTTGCGCGAGTTCCGCGCTCAGTGTGCGGACCGCGCGTCCGGTCGCCGTTTCCTGCGTGATTTCGTCGTCGACCAGCAGCGCACGCATGCCGAGACGACGAATGCCGCCGGCGGATGTATTCATGATGTTGCCCTCGCTGTTCCGATGCTTCGTTGGTGTTGTTCGTCTCACGAGCACGCGGACAGCAGGCCACGGTTGGCGACATGAGACGCTCGTCATTCCGGTTTGATTCGCCATCCGATTCGGATGCCGACTATGCCATGGATGCCTTTCGATGAAAAGCCGACGATTCGGCGAAACCGTCGATCCCTTTCAAATCGGATTTCATAATTTGATCATTTTTATGTGCGCTGCAGCACGCCAATTCCCGCTTGTTTGATCCTTCTCATCTTTCAATGAAATTGCCGTTTCCGGTCGATTGAATTCGCCGGATTTTGTTGCTACGATCGGCTGCGTCGCGCACTGACCGGCGGCAGCCGTGCCTCGCTGCGCAAAGCTGCTTCCTCGGCGCGCATCGGCATTCAGCATTCGCGGAAGCGTTTCAATCGGCTGCAGCGCGTGTCGAATTACGTATCGGCACGAATTCGGCTCCCGTTTCCGCACATTTACCGGAGAGTTCGCGTGAGCCTGTTGAAAATCGCAGTCGAGCCGGCGCTGATTGGCGCCTTTCTCACCACGCACGAACAGGTCGACGTATTTCAGACCGATTTCACGAATATCGCGGCAATCGTCGTCGGAATCGATGCGGCGCAAAAAATCCTGAAAACGGTCGAAAGAACCGGCTTCGCGATCCCGTTCTTCGTCGCGGTCGAGCCCGACCAGGAAGTGCCGCCGTCGGTCCTGCCGAGCGCGAGCGGCGTGATCCAGCTCGGGCGCGGCAGCCGCCACTATTACGGCCGGCAGATTTCAGCCGCCTCCGATATCTACAGCGAGAACCTGCTGCCGCCGTTCTTCAAGGTCATGCGCGAATACGTGCAGCGCGGCTACGTCGAGTTCGACTGCCCTGGCCACCAGGGCGGCCAGTTCTTCTCGAATCATCCGCTCGGCCGGATGTTCGTCGACTTCTTCGGCGAGACGCTGTTTCGCGCCGACCTCTGCAACGCGGACGTCCGGCTCGGCGATCTGCTGATCCACGAAGGCCCCGCGCTGGAAGCGCAGCGCAATGCCGCGCGAATCTACAACGCCGACAAGACCTGGTTCGTGCTGAACGGCACGTCGACGTCGAACAAGGTCGTCACGAGCGCGCTGCTCGCGCCCGACGATCTCGTGCTGTTCGATCGCAACAACCACAAGTCGGTGCACCTCGGCGCGCTCGTGGTGTCCGGCGCGCGGCCCGTCTACCTCGAAACCGCGCGCAACGCTTGGGGCCTCATCGGCGGCGTCGACAGCGCGGCGCTCGGCGAAGCGCGCATTCGCGACGCGATCCGCGACGTCGCACCCGAGCGCGCCGACCTGCCGCGCCCGTTCCGGCTCGCGGTGATCCAGCTCGGCACCTACGACGGCACGATCTACAACGCGCGGGAAATCGTCGACCGGATCGGGCATCTGTGCGACTACATCCTGTTCGACTCGGCGTGGGTCGGCTACGAGCAGTTCATCCCGATGATGCAGGACTGCTCGCCGCTGATGCTGACGCTCGGCCCCGACGATCCCGGCATCTTCGTCACGCAATCGGTGCACAAGCAGCAGGCCGGCTTCTCGCAGACGTCGCAGATCCACAAGAAGGACAGCCACATCGAAGGCCAGAAGCGTTTCTGCGATCATCGGCGCTTCAACAACGCGTACATGATCCATGCGTCGACGAGCCCGTTCTACCCGATGTTCGCGGCACTCGACGTCAACGCGCAGATGCATGCGGGCCCGGCCGGCAAGCGACTGTGGCGCGACTGCGTCGCGCACGGCGTCGATGCACGCAAGCTGCTGCTGAAGACCTGCCGCCAGATCCGCCCGTTCGTTCCGCAGCAGGTCGACGGCCGCCCGTGGGCCGACTACCCGACCGAGCAGATCGTCGACGACCTGCGCTTCTTCCGCTTCCATCCGGCCGACACGTGGCACGGCTTCGAAGGCTATGCGAACGACCAGTACTTCGTCGATCCGTGCAAGCTGCTGCTGACGACGCCCGGCATCGATCGCGACACGCACGAGTACGCGCCGTTCGGCGCGCCGGCGCCGATCCTCGCGCGCTACCTGCGCGAGCACGGCGTCGTGCCCGAGAAGGCCGACCTGTACACGATCCTGTTCCTGCTCACGCCATCGGAAAGCTTCGGCAAGCTGCAGCATCTGGTCGCGCACCTCGCGCAGTTCGAACGCCATCTCGACCAGGACACGCCGCTGCGCGAAGCGATCCCGTCGTTGTGCGAAGCGTATCCGGAGCTGTACGGCAGCATGCGCCTGCGGCAGTTGTGCCAGCGCATGCACGATTTCTACCGCAGCCACGACATGAAGCATCTGCAGAAGCAGATGTTCCGGCGCGCGCAGTTCCCGAAGCAGGCGATGCTGCCGCAGGCCGCGAATGCCGAGCTGATCCGCAACAACGTCGAGCTCGTCACGCTCGATCGCATCGAAGGCCGGATCGCGACCGAAGGTGCGCTGCCCTATCCGCCCGGCATCTTCTGCGTGGTGCCCGGCGAAGCGTGGGGCGGCCCGGCGCTCGACTACTTCCGCGCGCTCGAAGCCGGGATCAATGCGCTGCCGGGGTTCGAGCCGGAGATTCAGGGCGTCTACCTGCAGACGAAACCGGACGGCACGAAGCAGGCATCGGCGTACGTGGTGGCCGACCACCCGCGCGCGTCGCTGGCCTGACCGCGCAGCCCGCCTGCCGCGTCACCACGCCTGCCGATAGATCGCCAGCGCGTCGGCCTCGGTCACCTCGCGCGGATTGTTCACGAGCAGGCGCGCCTGCAGCATCGCGTCCGACGCCATCCTCGGCAGGTCGCCCTCGCCGATGCCGACTTCGCGCAGCGTGCGCGGGATGCCCGTCGCGACGATCAGCCGGTCGATCTCCGCGATCAGCGTATGCGTTCTCGCTTCGTCGCTGCCCGTCGCCGACGGCGCGACGATCGCCGCGAGTTCCGCATACAGCGGCGCGGCAGCCGGCGCGTTGAAGCGCAGCACGTGCGGCAGCACGAGCGCATTCGACAGCCCGTGCGGCACGTGGAAGATCCCGCCGACCGGATAGGCCAGCGCATGCACGGCCGCGACCGGCGCATTCGCGAATGCCTGCCCGGCGAACATCGCGCCGACCAGCATCGACTCGCGCGCGTGCCGGTTGCGGCCGTCGTCGCAGGCCGCGAGCAGGTTGCGCGACAGCAGCGTCAGCGCGTGCACGGCCAGCATGTCGGACACCGGATTCTTCAGCCGCGCGGACGTATAGGCTTCGATCGCATGCACCATCGCGTCGATGCCCGTCGCGGCCGTCGCCGCACGCGGCAGGCCGAGCGTCAGCTCGGCATCGAGGATCGCGACGTCCGCGAACAGGTGCGGCGACACGACGCCCATCTTGCGCGCCTCGCCGACCGTGACGATCGACACGGCCGTCACTTCGGAGCCGGTGCCGGCCGTCGTCGGCATCTGCACGAGCGGCAGCCGCGTGCTCGCGACCTTGTCGACGCCGTACATGTCGGCCAGCGCCTGCTGCCCCGGCGCGAGCACCGCGATCAGCTTCGCGACGTCCATCGACGATCCGCCGCCCAGGCCGAGCACGATCTCGGCATCGGCCTCGACGGCCCGCTCGGTCGCTTCGAGCACCACGTGCTCGGGCGGATCGGCGATCACGTCGTCGATCACGGTGACCTGCCAGCCATGCGCGGCGAGACTCTCCAGCGCGGGTGCGAGCACCCCGCTGCGATGCAGGAACGCGTCGGTGACGACGCACAACCGCACGAGCGCCGGAAAGCGTTCGCGCAACAACGCGCCGAGCCGGCGCGCGGCGCCGAATTCGACGATCTGCGTCTGAACGGTTCGGAATTGAAATGGGTTCATCAGGTGACTCCCGGAGGCGTCGCCGCGCCGGTGTCCGGCTGCACCATGTAGCGGGACACTTCGCGGCGATCGAGCAACGGAATGATCGCTCCGACGCCGATCCGCTGGAAATGCGGCGTTTCCCGATGCACGTCGAGGCCGTCCGCGTCGCGGTAGCGCTCGAGGATCACGATGTGGTCGGGATCCTCCGGCGACCGGAAATACGCATAGTCGAGATTCTTCGGCTCGGCGCGCGTCGCGGGCGCGAGCTCCGCGAGCAGCTCGATCACGCGGTCGCCGTTGCCCGGCTTCGCGAAGAAATGCGCAATGACCTGCAGGTAAGGTTCGTTCATGCGGTGCTCCCGTGTTCGATAAGCGCCGGTCACGACGGGGGCGCACGCAATCCGCTGCGAACCGGATCGATTCAAACGCGATGGCGCGACGCCGTGTCACTGACTCGTCGCTGCATTGTATTGAATCGGCAATACCTTCGCAGTACCGCGACCGAACTGCGAAAAACATGTCGAATCTCGCTGCATATTCACGAAGCGTCGGTTCGTAACCATCCGCCCACCGACACGCCGGCGACTACCACGGCACCGTCCGCCCCAGATAGTCGAGGTATTCGAGCCCGGGGCGCCCCCGCTTCGCGATCAGCACGTCGACGAGGCTCGGCACGCTCTCGTCGATGGTCAGGCGTGCATCGGGCCCGCCCAGCTCCGTACGGACCCAGCCGGGCGCCATCAGCGCCAGCGCGCGCGGCGTGTCGGCCTGGCGCGCCGCGAAGCTGCGCATGAACTGGTTCAGCGCGGCCTTGCTACCGCGATAGACTTCGCGCATCCCGTTGACGTTGTTCGCGACGCTGCCCTGCCCCGACGACATCGCGCCGATCAATCCGTCGGCGGTCACGAGATCCTGCAACGCCTCGATCACTCGCATCGGTGCAAGCGCATTCGTAATCATCACGCGCACGAATTCGTCGGTCGTCACTTCGCCGATCGTTTCGTTCGGGTCGTTGGTCGTCCCCGCATTCACGAACAGCACGTCGAAGCGCCTGCCCGACAGGCGCTCGCGCAGCGCCGCCAGTTGCGCCGGCTCGCAGATGTCGAGCGTATCGATCCCGAGCCGGCCGTCGAAGCGGTCCGCCAGGTCGTGCAGCTTCGTGCGTCCCGATCCTTCACGCACGGTGCCCGTTACATTCCAGCCCTTGTTCAGGAATTGCTCCGCCATCGCAAACCCGAGGCCGCGCGAAGCCGCGACGAGCAGGATCGAGGGTGCGTTCGGGTTCGATATGGTCGATTGCATGGTTGCCGCCTTTGCCGGGTTTCACGATGCGCCTACTATAGGCGCGCACCGGACCATGCACCAGACGCACCAAATGCAATCGATAGTTGCATCGAACGCCATGCCAGACCACGCAGTGGCGTATCCTGTCCGCATGGAAGACATCGACCTGAATCTCGTTACGGCGCTCGACGCGCTGCTGTCGGAAAGCAGCGTGACGGGCGCGGCGCGCCGGCTTGGCCTGAGCACGTCCGCCATGAGCCGCACGCTCACACGGCTGCGGCTCTCCACCGGCGACCCGTTGCTCGTGCGCGCCGGGCGCAAGCTCGTGCCGACGCCGCACGCGGCCGCATTGCGCGACCGCGTGCATGCGATTGCGAGCGACGCGCGCGCCGTGCTGCGGCCGGCGACGGCCGACGTGGACATGGCGACGCTCGCATCCACGTTCACCATTCGCGCGTCAGCGTCGTTCATGGAAATGCTGTCCGGCCCGGTGGTCGCCGCGATCGGCGAAGTCGCGCCGCACGTGCGCATCCGCTTCGTGCCCAAGCCCGACCGCGATCCGCAAGCGCTGCGCGACGGCACCGTCGATCTGGAAATCGGCAAGCGCGGCGACGACGCGCCCGAGCTGCACACACGCATGCTCGGTCACGACTGGCACGTCGCGGTGGCGCGCGCCGGACATCCGCTGTTCGCGTCGGCCAGGATCACGCCCGCGCGCTATGCTGCCTGCCGTCACGTGATCGCATCGCAGCTCGGCGATTTCAGCGGGCCGACCGACGATCCGACCGGCCGGTCCGGCCCGGGCCAGACCGTGCACGTCGTCGTCCCCGGCTACCCCGATGCAATGCGTGTTGCGGCCAGCACCGACCTGATCGCGCTGGTGCCGCGCTCGAGCCTCGGCAACGCGTTCACACCGGGGCTCACGGAAGCCCTCGGGCTACGCAGCTTCGAGATCCCGGTCCGCCTGCCCGCGATCCTCGTCGCCGCGCTATGGCATCCGCGCAATCACGGCGATCCCGTCCATCGCCGCCTGCGCGACGCGGTGATTGCGGTCTGCCAGCGCGCGTATCCGGATTCCCGCGCGCCACGCATACCGACGCGCAGCACGAAAACACGCACGGCCGGCTGACGCCGCGCATGTACCCGAAGCCGGCCCGCGCGACGCGCACGGGTCAGACCAGCCGGCCGCCGCCGTCGATGTGCAGGATTTCGGCATTCATGAAGCCGTTGCCCAGCAGGAATGCGATCGCCTCCCCGATTTCGTCGGCGCGACCGACGCGGCCGCCCGGCAGCGCCGATGCGGCTCCCGCGAGGATCGCATCGCGCGCTTCCGGGCCGAACGCGTCGTAAAGCGGCGTCTCGACGAAACCGGGCGCGACGACGTTGACGCGAATCGGCTTCAGTTCCAGCGCGAGCGACTGCGCCAGCGCTTCGACGCCACGCACGGCGGCGGCAATCACGGACGTACCTTGCGCGGACGGACGATCCGACAGTTGCCCGCCGGTCAGCACGATCGAGCCGGTCGCGGGCATCAGCGGCAACGCGGCCCGGATCGCATAGACCGGCCCGGCAATGCGCTCCTGTATCGAGGCGAGCAGATGATCGGGATCGGTCTCGCCCAGCTTGCCGGCGATGAACCGGCCGGCCGTGACGACGAGGTGATCGACGCGCGTCATCGCATCGAATATGGCCTGCACCGCGTGCCTGTCAGCGATATCGGCCACCGCGACGCGCGCGCCGCCGATCGCCAGCGCGGCGGCCTCGAGCTTCGCGCGGGTCCGGCCGACCAGCGTGACAGCGGCGCCCCTCGCCTTCGCGGCCGCTGCGGCCGCGAGGCCGATTCCGGAGCTCGCGCCGAATATCACGACGTGCGCGCCGTCCAGTGTCGAAGATTGCAGTGCCTCGTTCATGTCGATTCCTCATCAGGGATTGAAGGTTCGCGAACGTTAGGTCATTCTCTATTACGCCGGAACGTGGGAGACTTGAATAGGGTTCATTCCATAAAGGAATAAGATGGATTCGCTGCGATCCATGCGCGTGTTCGTCCGCGCCATCGAGCTGGGCAATTTTTCGGCGGTCGCTCGCGAGGAAGGTACCGGCCAGCCGACGATCAGCAAGATCGTCGCCGCGTTCGAACGGGAACTGGGCGTTCGCCTGCTCGAACGCTCGACGACGAGCCTCGCGCCGACCGACGAAGGCCGGCGGTTCTACGACCGCTGCAAGCGCGTGCTCGACGAATACGAAAGCGCGGTGGCCGAGGTGCGCGGGCAAGCGCTGCGGCCGGTCGGCAAGCTGGTCGTCAACGCGCCGCTGGGGCTGGGCGAGCTGAGGCTGAACGCGCTCATGCTCGAATTCCTCGCAGCGTGGCCTGAAATCGACGTCGAGCTTCATTTGACCGATCGCGTGATCGATCTGGTCGAGGAAGGCGTCGACGTCGCCATTCGCCTCGGCCACGTGCTGCCGCCGGATGTAATCGCGCGCAACATCGCGTCGTCGCCGCGTCTGCTGGTGGCCGCGCCGGCGTATGTGTCGCAGGCGCCGAGGATCCGCCGGCCGGAAGACCTGGCGAAGCATGAGTATGTCGGATACGCGCGCGCGGACATCATCGGCAGCGAACTGGAATTTGTGCGGGGCGACGAGAAAATCGCCGTTCCGGTACACGGGCGGTATCGCGTGAACAGCTCGATCGCGCTGCGGGAATGCTTCCTGGCCGGGAACGCAGTGGGCAGCGCGCCGGCGTGGCTCGTTCAGGACCTGATCGACACCGGGCGGCTCGTCCGGCTGCTGCCGAAGTGGGACATGATTCCGCCGCATGCGCTGCACCTCGTGTATGCGTCGCGCCGGTATCTGCCGCTCAGGACCCGCACGTTCCTCCAGTTCATGGAGCAGCGGATTCCGGAACTGCCCGGGTTCAGCGCGACGACAACGGCGACCATGACGTCAGCTGCAATCGTGTCGCGGCAGGCCCGCTGACCGACGGCTGCCACGGTCACGGCCGCCCGGGCGCCCGGGCGCCGATCCGTCGCCGTTTCCCCGCGCCGTCGAATCCCCGCCATTGCAGCGCGCCCCGGCGGCGCCGGCGGGCCCTTCGGCTAAAATGCCGCACTTTCCACCCTGTCCGGCCCGCTCGCCATGCAACCCGCCTCCCACGCCCAACCCGCCTCCCACGGCGCAGACGCCGCAGAATCGGCCCGCGACCTCGTCTACGGCCCGAACGACCGGCCGGCGCCGATGGTCGCCTTCGTCGCCGCGCTGCAGCACCTGCTGGCGATCATCGTGCCGATCGTCACGCCCGGCCTGCTGATCTGCCAGGCGCTCGGCGTGCCCAGCCGCGATACGACCCTGATCGTATCGATGTCGCTGGTGATTTCCGGCATCGCCACCTTCGTCCAGTGCAAGCGCTTCGGCCCGCTGGGCGCCGGCCTGCTGATCGTCCAGGGCACCAGCTTCAACTTCGTCGGCCCGCTGATCGCGGGCGGCAGCCTGATGGTCAAGCAGGGCACGCCGGTCGAGACCGTGATGGCCGCGATCTTCGGCGTCGTGATTGCCGGTTCGTTCGTCGAGATGAGCGTGTCGCGCATCCTGCCGTTCGTGAAGCGCCTGATCACGCCGCTCGTCACCGGCATCGTCGTGCTGCTGATCGGCCTCACGCTGATCAAGGTCGGCCTCGTCAGCATGGGCGGCGGCTTTGGCGCGATGGCAAAGGGCACGTTCGCGAGCGCGGAGAACCTTACGCTGTCCGGCCTCGTGCTCGGCACGATCATCCTGCTGAACCGCGTGCCGATCGTCTGGGTGCGCAGCACCGCGCTCGTCATCGCGCTCGCGATCGGCTACCTCGCGGCTGCGTTCCTCGGCCGCCTCGACTTCACCGGCATGCAGCAGGCCGCGCTGTTCCAGGTCCCGACGCCGCTGCACTTCGGCATCGGCTTCTCGTGGTCGCTGTTCGTGCCGATGCTGATCATCTACCTCGTCACGTCGCTCGAAGCGATCGGCGACGTCACGGCCACCAGCAAGATCTCGAACGAGCCGGTCGAGGGGCCGGTGTGGATGCAACGAATCAAGGGCGGCGTGCTCGTCAACGGCGCGAACTCGCTGCTGGCCGGCGTGTTCAATACGTTCCCGAGCTCCGTGTTCGCGCAGAACAACGGCGTGATCCAGATCACCGGCGTCGCGAGCCGCCATGTCGGCATCTGGATCGCGGGCATGCTGGTGGTGCTCGGCCTGTTCCCGGTCGTCGCCGGCGTGCTGCAGGCCGTGCCGGAGCCCGTGCTCGGCGGCGCGGCGATGGTGATGTTCGGCGCGGTGGCCGCATCGGGCATCAACATTCTCGCGGGCGTCCAGCTCGACCGCCGCGCGCTGTTGATCATCGCGGTGTCGCTGGCGCTCGGCCTCGGCGTGTCGCAGGTGCCGGACATTCTGAACAGCCTGCCGCACGCGCTGAAGAACGTGCTGGAATCGGGCGTCGCAACGGGCGGCATCTGCGCGCTCGTGATGAACTGGTTCCTGCCGGAAAAGAAGTAAGGACGGAATGCGCGGCAACCGCGCGGTGTTTCAGGCACCGCGTCGGCCGGCCCGCACGCCGGTTCAACCCGACCGCGCCAGACAGCCGCGGCCTCGCACCAGAGGCAATCCGCGTCGCCCGAAATAAGATGGCCACCCGAAGGGCGACGCGCGTATGATGAACTCATCCGGGCATTCTTGAGCCGTTCGACTGCTCGCCCTCCATCTCCCCTCTTGCTGCATCGCGCTCACGTTCGCACGCAGCGTTACGCCTTTCGCCCCACCCCGTCGCGCCACACTGGCGATACTGGCCGGACGCGTTCGTCCCCGCGATTCGTCGCGACCGAACGTTCAGAAGCTCGTCATGAGCGTGCGTCTTTATCGTGGGTTCGAATTTTGCCCGCTCATTTGTCCCCATGTGCCGGCGCAGAACGGCCGCCCGCATGATGACGACGCCGGCTTCGTCACAGTGGTCGAGATTTTACGTGCGGGCACTGACGACAACATCGCTCGAAACTGGCCCGCACGGCGGCTTTTCGAGTGAAATCAAACGCGCTCGCCGTGCAGCAAGCCAAGAAGTGAACCATAACCGGGAGTCGAAAAAACATGAGCTGGTACTGCGATGTGGAGCGCGAACTGGCTCATATCAGGGGAGCGATCGGACTGCTCGAGCAAACACACGACGCCTTCACCAACCGATCGCCAGTGAGCGATCCGGCGTATTGGCGAGTCAAGCTCGACACACTCCGGACACGATTTGAGCGCAATAAGGTACTTGAATACCAGATCACCGAGCTTTCCGCTCGCCTCGATCGAATCCGGGATCCGAACTTCCGCAAATAAGAATTTGCCACGCACGTCCGAGAATTCGGTTGCACATCAATTCGGGACCCAACACATCTTGAATACCGGATTGCAGGCTGCAGAACAGCTCGGCGAACGCAGTATCCGCGGCGGCGGTCGTCGCGCGAGTCGCCTTGACCCGGCCTCACTCGCGAGTCGGTTCGTCATCCATATCGTTTTTCCGGCATGCATCCCGGGAAGCAGCCAAACCGGGCTCATGCCGGACTTCGGAGCAACATCATGACTGACGCCAACCCAAACAGCACCTTCCGGCACCTTCCACTGACACCCGAACAGGATGCGGAAATCCGGCACTACATCAGGAAGAAAGAACAACGGGGCGAACCATGGGACACCCCGGAACTGGCGACGATGCTCAAGGACATGCTCGATCCTCCCGTCAATGACGACGAGGAGCCCGACGCCGACGTCGAGGAAACGAAGCTGGCCTGCGAGTATGCATTGGCCTCGATCGACGAGGCCATGGAACCTGTTTCCGCGAGTGAGGAACGAAACGCGGCAATGGAAGCCGAGGAGATGAAACACCCCAGGCGGTAGCGCGCCTCCAGATCCGAAACTCGAACCGAAGCTGCGCCGTCGTCCTGATCTTCATCGCCTTTGTGTCGCCCTTCCGTATCGTTGCCGCTTGCAAAAGCTGGAACGAATGCGTCGGGCACGATCCTGACGCCGCAAGCTGCATCGACACCGGGCCCGAAGACGGGCGATGTCGCACAAAGCCCGGTCGAAGCGAGCGAACTCCGTGGACTCGCCCCAGGCAAGCTTTGCCTTCAACCTGGACCGGCCGGCCATCCTTCCACCCGCTTTGTCGCGTATGCAACCGCATCGTCACGCGCCTCGAAGCCGGCCAGATCGCCGCTGGCGTGCGCTTGTCCCTGACGGCGGATGCAATCGCGGATTGCCTCCGATCCGATCGCAGGCATGACACCTGCATCGAGTGCGTTTCGCCATCCTGACCGAATCCCTTCCGAGCAAACCACGGCAGTGCACGACCTGTGCAGACGACCGTTCAGAAGAAGTTCAGTGCGCCCATAGCTGGCCACGCCGCTCGATCGAGGCCACAACGATATTCAATACATGACGGACGACGTCCTCATCCGTCATACCCGCATCAAGGTACTGGCGGACCTTCATGATCTGCGGCTGATGAGAACCGTCATCGTTGTCCATCACGAAAATACTGGCCGTCGCGGTGTCGGTCATCAGGGCTACCTGAATGGTCTTGCCGAAAACGATCGTTTGCATGCTTAGGGTAGTCATCGCCGTGTCCGGTCTGGTTATTGGGGGCTCAAGTATGCGCCCCTATACCCGGGCGAATCCTCCTGTAAGCGCTCCATTTCCAGCCGATTCACGGGTTATTCGCTCGCTGCGAGCAGCTTCGACTTATCGGTGCAATTTCGGTGCCGATCGCTCGGGTTTGTTTTGCATCTCGGATTCAACCCGTCGGTTCCCGGTGCTCGCACAAGTCACTCTGGACATAACCGGTTTCCGTATGATCGAGCGGTTCCGGCAGATGCCGCCTTGGCACCGTGATCAACGCTGGCTAGAATCTCGCCAGTGTCCATGCACCCGAGCCCATGAGTTCTCCCCAACCGACCGAAGTACCCGTTAAAGAACGGGCGACGATCGTCTGCTACCGCGACGGCCAAGTCTTGCTCGTCGCGCGCGCGTCGTCGCGCTGGGCCCTTCCGGGCGGCACGATCAAGCGTGGGGAAACGCCGCTCGAAGCCGCGCATCGCGAGTTATGCGAAGAAACCGGCATAACCGGCCAGCATCTCGTTTACTCGATGCAGTTCACCGGACTCGCGAAGGCACATCACGTGTTCTTCACCGAAGTCGGCCCGAACCAGACGCCGCAAGCGAACAACGAGATCGAGAAATGCAGGTGGTTTCCCGTCGACGGCGTCGACGACCTACGCGCGAGCATCCCGACGAAGCGAATCGTCGAACTCGTCTATAACCACGAAATCCGCAAGTCGTAGCCCGCACGAATCCCGTGCGGCTCGTGCGCATAGAGGACAAGCGCATTCCCGAGCCGTCGCCGGCCCGAGTCGTTTTTCGCGAATCACAGCGGCCGCGCGACCGCTCAATGCGCGCGCTTTCTTCGTAACTCGTGCGTGGAATAAACGACGAGGAAGATGCCCAGCATCGCGGCACCGGACGCCATGAAGTCGTTTGCGGTTCCCGAGCTGTGCAGGGACGTCGGGAAGATGCCGAGACTCAGTCCTGCGGCGGCAAGAAGCAATCCTGCAGCCACACCCCAGATCGGTCCGGCGGTCTTTTCGATTTTATTTTTCATGCAGCACCCGTCTACAGTCATTACCTGGCCGGTATCGGCAAAAGGCGCCGCGCCTACCTCCAGTGGTTCCACTATAGCCGGGAAATAATTCGCAAACTTTCAGTGCTTTTCCCGATCAAGTTTGCTCGGTTACGGCCGCTGTGCAGTGCCGGCCCGCGGCGCAAGTGCGCGCCGTCAAGCACGCCGATTCGCAGGAAAACGGGATGGCGGAAGGCAGCAGGAGTCGAACCTACCCGGGAGTGTCTGACACCCCCAACTGGATTTGAAGTCCAGCCGTACCACCGGATACGAATGCCTTCCTCGGGGAAAACAACCAGAAGAGAACAACGGGCGCCTACGCCTGAATACCTACCCAACCGCTGTCAGGCCGCAGGAAGTGAAGATCGCGGTGGAAGCGAGTATACCCAACCCGATCGAAGAACTCGAGAATCTGGATCGCGCGCTTGCGGCCCAGCCCCGTCGCGTCGCGAAACGTCGCGGCATCGAGCCCGCCGCCACGCGAAGGCGCGAGGTGCGCGACCAGTTCCGTCAGCTCGCGTACGACATCCGCGTGATAGAACAGGTCGCGCACGACCTGGTGCACGTCGCCGCGCCGCGCGAGCTTGCGCAGCAGCGTGCGCACCGCGTCCTCGGCCGCGCCCGTGTCGCGGGCCAGGTCGCGCACCCACGGCGGATCGAAGCGTCCCGCATGAATCAGCGGCAGCAGTTGCCGCGCCAGCGCCTCCTCGCGCGAATCGAGGCTCACCGAATGCGACGGCAGATGCAGCCACGGCCCGCTTCGCGCGACTTCGCCGCCGGACACCAGCGCATCGACGAGCGCGCGCCACAACGCATCGCCGGCAAGCGGTGCCGCCATCCGCCGCAGGCGCGCGGCGTCGAGCCCCTGTTCGTCGGGCATGCGCTCGTGATACGCGCGCAGCGTCTCGATCGCCCGCGTCTGCAGCGTGCGCCAGTGCGCATGCGAAATCACCGCGCCGTCGTTCGACGCGGCATCGCGTTGCCCGATCGCCAGCGCGTCGTCCGGCAACGCGAGCGCGTCCGGCGCGAAACCGGTGAGATGCGTGAGCATCGTGCGCGGGATGCCGAGCGGCGCCTGCGCGAGCAGCGCATCGAGGCGCTCCGCGTCGAGCCACTCGGCAAGCGCATCGAGCCACGCGCGACGCGCGGGCGTGCGGCGCTTGCGCGCCGGCCCGAACGGATCGAGCACGCGACCGCCGCCGACGGTGCGCGTCGCCTGCGGATTGCGGACGATGAACCGGTCGCCCGGCAGCACGAACACCGGTTCGTCGAATACCAGTTGCACGCGCATCCGCTGGCCGGCCGCGAGCGTGTCGCCGTCGAGCAGCGCGACATGCGCGACTCGATGCAGCGTGCCGAGATGCACGTGCAGCGGCGCCCAGTGCGTCAACGTCAGCCCCGCGTCCGCGAGCAGCGTCAGCTCGACGTCCACGCGCGGCGACGTCGCGGCGAGCCGCGCATCGGCGACGGTATCGCCGCGCTCGACGTCGGCCTTGTCGACGCCGGCCAGGTTCAGTGCGCAACGCTCGCCCGCGCGGCCGGCCTGGACCGGCCGGTTCTGCGCATGGATGCTGCGCACGCGCGCCGCGCCGCCCGTGCGCACGATCGCGAGCGTGTCGCCAGTCGCGACGCGGCCCGCGAACGCGGTACCCGTCACGACGGTCCCCTGCCCCGCGAGCGTAAACACGCGATCGACCGCGAGCCGGAACAAGCCATCGTCGCGGCGCGCGCGCCATGCGATCGCCGCGTCGGCCAGGTGACGCTTCAACGCGGCGACGCCCGGATCGTCCACGGCTGTCGCACGGGTTTCGAAGATCGGCGCGCCGGCCAGCGTCGAGTCGTGCAGCCATGCGGCGATCTCGTCGCGCGCCTGGGCGACGCGCGCGGCGTCGACACGATCGCACTTCGTCAGCGCGACCGCGCCATGCGTGACGCCCAGCAGCTGCAGGATCGCGAGATGCTCGCGCGTCTGCGGCATCACGCCGTCGTCGGCGGCGATCACGAGCAGCGCGAAGTCGATCCCGCACGCGCCGGCCGCCATCGTATGGATCAGCTTCTCGTGGCCCGGCACGTCGATCAGGCCGAGCACATCGCCGTTCTCGAGCGGCGTATACGCGTAGCCGAGTTCGATCGAGATGCCGCGCGCCTTCTCTTCCTTCAGCCGGTCGGTATCGACGCCCGTCAGCGCGCGTACAAGCGTCGTCTTGCCGTGATCGATGTGCCCCGCGGTACCGACGATCATGCAGCGGGCTCCGCGGGCGGCACGCATTGCGCGACGAATGCCGCTTCGTCGGCGGCTTCGAGGCAGCGCAGGTCGAGCCGCAGCGCGTTGTCGGCGATGCGGCCGATCACCGGGCGCGGCCATTCGCGCAGCCGCTTCTCGAGCTGCGCAAGCGCGCGGCCGCCGCGCTTGCCGTCCGGCGTGCGCACGACGAGCCCGGCGCTCGGTAGCTGGTCGACCGGCAGCGCGCCGCTGCCGATCTGGCTGAACATCGGTTCGACCGTCACGTCGAAACCGTTGCCGAGCGCCGCCTGCAGCGCCGGGCGCACGCGCTCGGCGGCCTCGGCGATCTCGCGCTGAGAACGCGTCAGCAGGCGCAAAGTCGTGAGCCGGTCGCGCAGGAATTCGGGCGCCTGGTAGAGCCGCAGCACGGGCTCGAGCGCCGCGAGCGTCAGCTTGCCGACGCGCAGCGCGCGCTTGAGCGGATGTTTCTTGATCTTCGCGACCAGTGCGCGATCGCCGACGATCAGGCCGGCCTGCGGCCCGCCGAGCAGCTTGTCGCCGCTGAAGGTGACAACGTTTGCGCCGGCGGCGATGGTTTCCTGCACGGTCGTCTCGTGCGGCAGCCCCCATAACGACAGGTCGGCGAGCGTGCCGCTGCCGAGATCGACGGCGACCGGCAGCCCGTGCTCGCGCGCGAGCGGCGCGAGTTCGGCGAGCGTCGCCTCCTTCGTGAAGCCGCTGATCGCATAGTTGCTGCAGTGCACCTTCATCAGCAGCGCGGTGCGCGGGCCGATCGCGTCCGCGTAGTCGCGCAGATGGGTACGGTTGGTCGTGCCGACCTCGCGCAACCTGGCGCCGGCGCGACTCATGATGTCGGGAATCCGGAAGGCGCCACCGATCTCGACCAGCTCGCCGCGAGAGACGACGACTTCGCGCTTCGCCGCGAGCGCCGACAGCGTCAGCAGCACGGCCGCCGCATTGTTGTTGACGACGGTCGCCGCTTCCGCGCCCGTCAGTTCGCACAACAGATCGTCGATCAGGTCGTCGCGATCGCCGCGACGGCCCGTGGCGAGATCGAATTCGAGGTTGACGGGCCGCGTAAGCACGTCGATCACCGCGCGCACCGCTTCGTCGGGCAACAGCGCGCGCCCGAGATTCGTATGCAGCACGGTGCCGGTCAGGTTGAACACCGCGCGCACGGCGCCGGCGCTCTGCGCGGCCAGCGTGCGCGCGACGGCCGCAGCGATGCGCGGCTCGTCGAGCGGCTCGGCCGCCATCGGATCGTGCTGGGCGGCGGTACGCCAGCGTTCGAGTTCGGCGCGCACGGCATTCAGCACGCGCGTGCGGCCATGGTCGGCAAGCAGCGGTTGCAGCGGTGCCGACGACAGCACGCGCTCGACCGACGGCACGCGCGCCAGCACCGCATTCAATTCATTCACACCCGGTTCGGTCACGTAGTAGTGGCTCCAGTCTCAGCTTCGCAGTCGGCCGAGGCCGGCGCTCGCGCACCGCCCCGGCCCCGTGCCGTCAATCCGCTTCCCGCGACACATCCGGCCACAGCAGCGGGTTCGGCGAACTGCGCTGGTATCCGGCCTCGTTCATCAGCAGGTCGAGCGTGAGACTCGCGAGATCGTCCGCCAGCGGCTCGAACTCGTAGTCCTTCTCCTGGTAGCCGATCTTGCGATAGGTCTTGCACTCGTCGCACGATTCGGCCTTGACGGCTTCGCTGCCGCCCTCGATCCCGTGGTATGCGATGCCCTTCGTCGAATCGCAGTGCGAGCACTTGGTGCGCACCATGTGCCACTCGGTCGTGCACAGCCCGCATTGCAGGAAACGGTAGCCCTGGAACTGGCCACCCACCCGCACGACGCTCGCGACCGGATGCGAGCCGCACACCGGGCACAGCCCCGGTTGGTCGAGATACGGAACGTCGGCCGGCGTCACGCGGCTGGCGAGATCGGTCCACACGACCTGCAGCGCGGCCATCAGGAACGGCGCGGTGGCCGGGTCGACCTCGGCGAAGCGCAGCGCGAGGATCGCGTCGGCCTGCGCGTCGAGTTCGGCGGGCGCCGTCAGGCGCAGCCGGTCGAGCAGCTTCGCGAGCGACGGATTGACGAGCCCGGCGCCTTCGACGCGATCGAGCAGTTCGTACAGCACGGCGCGCCAGCGCGGATCGCGCTCGCCGTCGAGCGCCGGCACTAGCGGCATCGAATGCTGCTGCGCACGCGCGATCGCTTCCTTCGACGGCAGCGGCAGCTCCAGCGTCTGCAATGTCGCGTGCTGCGCCTCGGCGACGGTGGCCATCAGCCGCAGGTAGCCGCTGATCGGGTTCAAGTCGGCAAGCTTGCGCAGCCGCGCGGCGCGCGCCGAAAACGCGGTGGCGCGCTCCGGCAGGCGAAAGCGCGGAATGGCCGAATGATCGAGTGCCGAGATCTCGGTCGGTTCGAGAATGCGTTGTGTCACAGAAATGTATTCCAAATAAACAAGCGCCGACGGATCGGCGCTTCGGGCGGTTCCGACGGCTGACGGAGCGGCCCGCCGCGATCGGCGAGCCGCCCGCTCCGGTGCGTTATTTCACGCTTTCACGGAACCACTTCGGGTGATGCTTGCGGGCCCAGCCCAGCGTGACGGTGCCACGCACCATCGCGCCGATCGAGCCCTTCACCCACAACGCCGCGTAAATGTGCACGATGATGCTCGCGATCAGCACGAAGGCCGCCACGGCATGCACGACAGCGGCCGCGCGGATCACCCCGATCGGGAAGTAGAACGAGAAGTAGCGCCGCCAGATCACGATCCCCGACAGCAGGAGCAACAGCAGGCATGCCACCAACGTAAAGAATAGCAGCTTCTGCCCGGCGTTATAGCGCCCGACGGGCGGCAGCTTGTCTTCCTGGTTGGTCAGCACGTCGCCGATCTGCTTCAGCCACTGCCGGTCGTCCGCGTCGAGCGCGTTGTGGTGCCAGAAGCGCACCACCAGGATCGCGAACGACACGAACATCACGAGGCCGACGAACGGATGCAGGATCCGCGTCCACTGGCCGCCGCCGAACAGCGCGGTCAGCCAGAACATCGACGGATGGAACAGCGCGAGCCCGGACAACGCGAGCAGCACGAACGTGATCGCGGTGATCCAGTGGTTCGTACGCTCGTTCGCCGAGTAGCGGACGATCAGGTTGGGGTCGTCGTGCTTCATTTCGCGTCCTCCTTGATGCGTCGCGCCTCGTCGCGCGCGGCCGATTCCTCGTCGTCGCTCACCTCGTTCGGACCGACCCGGACATAGTGGAAGAACCCGGCAAGCGCCGTCAGCGCGATGCCGGCGACCGCGAGCGGCTTCGCGATGCCCTTCCACAGCTTCACCATCGGGCTGATCGACGGGTTGTCGGGCAGCCCGTGGTACAGCGACGGCTTATCGGCGTGGTGCAGCACGTACATCACGTGCGTGCCGCCGACGCCCTGCGGATCGTACAGCCCCGCATGCTCGAAGCCGCGCTCCTTCAGGTCCTCGATGCGCTCGGCCGCGTGCTGCTTCATGTCCTCCTTGGTGCCGAACACGATCGCGCCAGTCGGGCAGGTCTTCACGCAGGCCGGTTCCTGGCCGACCGCGACGCGGTCGGAACAGAGCGTGCACTTGTACGCGCGATGATCCTTCTTCGAGATCCGCGGAACGTTGAACGGGCAGCCGGTCACGCAATAGCCGCAACCGATGCAGTTCTCCTCGTGGAAATCGACGATCCCGTTGTTGTACTGCACGATCGCGCCCGGCGAAGGACACGCCTTCAGGCAGCCCGGATCCTCGCAGTGCATGCAGCCGTCCTTGCGGATCAGCCATTCGAGGTCGCCTGCCGGGTTCTCGTATTCGGAGAACCGCATGACCGTCCACGAGTGCTCGGTCAGGTCGGCCGGGTTGTCGTACACGCCGACGTTGGTGCCGACTTCGTCGCGCAGGTCGTTCCACTCCATGCACGCCGTCTGGCATGCCTTGCAGCCGATGCACTTCGATACGTCGATCAGCTTCGCGACGCTCCCGGTCACCGGTTCGCGCACCGTGGGCGGTGGCGTCGTGGTGGCCGAGACGCGCTTGATATCCAGCGATTGCAATGCCATCTCTTTCCCCTTACGCCTTTTCGACCTTCACCAGGAACGACTTGAATTCCGGTGTGTACGAGTTGCCGTCACCCACGGACGGAGTCAGGGTATTGGCGAGATAGCCGGGCTTCGTCAGACCTTTGAAGCCCCAGTGCAACGGGACGCCGACCGTCTGGACCTTCTTGCCGTCGACCGTCAGCGGCTTGATCCGCTTCGTGACGAGTGCGACCGCGATGATGTAGCCGCGCTTGGACGACACCTTCACGCGTTCGCCATGCGCGACGCCGACCTCCTTCGCGAGGTCTTCGCCGATCTCGACGAATTGCTCGGGCTGGATGATCGAGTTCAGCCGCGCATGCTTGGTCCAGTAGTGGAAATGCTCGGTCAGCCGGTAAGTCGTCGCGACGTGCGGGAACTCCGACACCTTGCCGAACGACGCGCGGTCGTCCGGGAACACGCGGGCGGCCGGGTTGTTCAGCGCCTGCGGGTTGTTCGGGTGCAGCGGGTTCGCGGCGAGCGGCGTCTCGAACGGCTCGTAGTGCTCGGGGAACGGACCTTCGTTCATCCCCGCGCGCGCGAAGAAGCGCGCGACGCCCTCCGGATTCATGATGAACGGCCCCATCCCGTTCTCGGGCGGTTCGTCCGCCTTGAAGTCAGGTACGTCGGGGCCCGCCCACGCCTTGCCGTTCCAGCCGATCAGCTTGCGGGTCGGATCGAACGGCTTGCCGTTCACGTCGCACGATGCGCGGTTGTACAGGATCCGCCGGTTCGCCGGCCACGCCCACGCCCAGTTCAGCGTCTGGCCGATGCCGGTCGGATCCGAGTTGTCGCGCCGCCCCATCTGGTTGCCGGCCTGCGTCCAGGCGCCGCAGAAGATCCAGCAGCCGCTCGCGGTCGTGCCGTCGTCCTTCAGTTGCGCGAACCCGGCGAGCTGCTCGCCCTTCTTCACGAGCGTCTTGGCCGGATCCTTCGGGTCGGGCAGATCGGCGAGCGCCTTTCCGTTGAACTCCATCGCGAGCTCTTCGGGCGTCGGGCTTTCCGGGTTCGCGTACGGCCAGGTCAGGTTCACGATCGGGTCCGGATACTTGCCGCCATCCGTCTGGTACATCTTGCGCATGCGCAGGAACAGCCCCGACATGATCTCGAGATCGCTCTTCGCGTCGCCCGGCGGCTCCGCGCCCTTCCAGTGCCATTGCAGCACGCGGCTCGAACTCACGAGCGAGCCGTTTTCCTCCGCAAAGCACGTGGTCGGCAGACGGAACACCTCGGTCTGGATCTTCGACGCATCGACGTCGTTGTAGTCGCCGTGATGCTTCCAGAACTCGGACGTCTCGGTCGCAAGCGGATCCATGATCACGAGCCACTTCAGCTTCGCGAGCCCCGCGGCCGTCTTCACCTTCGACGGCGCCGCCGCGAGCGGGTTGAAGCCCTGGCAGATGTAGCCGTTCATCTTGCCGGCACTCATCAGCTCGATCACCTGCAGCAGGTCGTACTGCTTGTCCAGCTTCGGCAGGTAGTCGTAGCCCCAGTTGTTCTCTGCGGTCGCCGCATCGCCCCACCACGACTTCATGAAGCTGACGTGGAACGCCTTGTAGTTCTTCCAGTAGCTCAACTGGTTCGGCCGCAGCGGCTGCTGCACGCGCTTGTTGATGTAGCCGTCGAAATCCTGCTCGGCCTGCATCGGCAGCGTCATGTAGCCCGGCAGCAGGTTCGACATCAGCCCGAGGTCGGTCAATCCCTGGATGTTCGAGTGGCCGCGCAGCGCGTTCATCCCGCCGCCGGCGATGCCGATGTTGCCGAGCAGCAGCTGCACCATCGCGCCGGTGCGGATCATCTGCGCGCCGATCGAATGGTGGGTCCAGCCGAGCGCGTACAGGATCGTGCCGGCGCGGCCGGGCACGGCCGTCGTCGCGAGCATCTCGCAGACCTTCAGGAACTTCTCCTTCGGCGTGCCGCAGGTCTGCTGGACCATGTCCGCCGTATAGCGCGCGTAGTGCTGCTTCAGCATGTTGTACACGCAGCGCGGATGCTGCAGCGTCGGGTCGACCTTCACGAAACCGTCGTCGCCGCGCTCGTAGTCCCAGCTCGATTTGTCCGGGTACGCGTGCTTCTCCGCGTCATAGCCGGAATAGATGCCGTCGTTGAACGCGAAATCCTCGCGCACGATGAACGTGAAGTCCGTGTAGTTCTTCACATACTCATGCTGGATCTTGTCGTTCGTCAGCAGATAGTTGATGACGCCGCCCAGGAAGACGATGTCGGTGCCGGTGCGAATCGGCGCGTAGTAGTCGGCCACCGAGGCCGTACGCGTAAAGCGCGGGTCGACGACGATCAGCCGCGCCTTGCGGTGCGCCTTCGCCTCCGTTACCCACTTGAAACCGCACGGATGGGCCTCGGCTGCATTGCCGCCCATCACGAGAATCACGTCCGCGTTCTTGATGTCGACCCAATGGTTCGTCATCGCTCCACGGCCAAACGTCGGGGCAAGACCTGCCACCGTCGGGCCATGTCAGACACGCGCCTGATTGTCGAATGCGAGCATTCCCAGACTACGGATAGTCTTGTGCGTCAGGTAGCCGACCTCGTTGCTGCCCGCCGATGCGGCCAGCATGCCGGTCGTGAGCCAGCGGTTGACCTTCGCGCCGTCTTCCGTCGTCTCGACGAAGTTCGCGTCGCGGTCGGCCTTCATCAGCTTCGCGATCCGGTCGAGCGCGTCGTTCCACGAGATGGGTTCCCACTTGTCCGAGCCGGGCGCCCGGTATTCGGGGTGCGTCAGGCGGTTCGGGCTGTGGATGAAGTCGATCAGGCTCGCGCCCTTCGGGCACAGCGTGCCGCGATTGACGGGATGGTCGGGATCTCCCTCGATATGGATGATGCTCGGCTGCGCATTCTTCGCGCCGTCTCCGAGGCTGTACATGAGGATGCCGCAACCCACTGAGCAGTAAGGACAGGTGTTGCGCGTTTCGACGGTGCGCGCCAGCTTGTACTGTCGGACTTCGGCAAGCGCTTCGGATGGAGAAAAGCCCATCAGGGCAAGACTCGATCCGGCAAGCGACGTGGCCGTCACCTTCAGGAACTGGCGCCGGGACATTTGTAGCATGGTGGTCTCGGCGTTATTGTGGGGTGGAGGAAACTGAAAGGAATTATAGACAGTTCGAGCAACTATGATCGAATCCTCGGATCAATACTGAATTGTCTGATTACCAACGATGATCCGCGTTCCGCGCGCAACCGAACCGTCATGAAACGACAGATCACTTCCGAAGCAACCCGTCTTGCCCAGCAACAGGCCAACTGGGCCCTCACCGCGTTCAAACGCTTCTCGTCCGACCGCTGCTCCGCGATGGCCGCGGGCATCGCGTTTTTCTCCGCGTTCTCGCTTGCGCCGATGCTCGTGATGGTGATCGCGGTAGCCGGCTGGTTCTACGGCGACGACGCCGCACGCGGCCAGGTATTCGAGCAGGCGCACCAGTTGATCGGAGACGACGCGGCGGCCAGCATCCAGACGATCGTGCAGAACGCGCACCGCGCGGGCCAACGCGGCGGCCTCGCGACGCTGATCTCGTTCGCCGCGCTCGCGATCGGCGCGTCGGCCACGTTTGCGTCGCTCAACACCGCGCTCAGCGTGATCTGGCCGGCGACCGAAAACCGCTGGTCGAGCATGCTCGGGCTCGTGCGCGTGCGGCTGATCTCGTTCGGGCTCGTGCTCGGCGTCGCGTTCCTGCTGATCGTGTCGCTCGTGCTCGACACCGCGATCACATTCGTCGGCACCTGGCTGCTGGGCAATTCGCCGTATGTCGTCGTCACGAACCTCGTGCAGTTTTTCGTCGGCATCGCGGTGCTCGCGGCGGCGTTCGCCGCGTTGATGAAGTTCCTGCCCGACGCACGCGTCGCGTGGCGCGACGCCGCGGTCGGCGGAGTGGTGTCCGCGATCCTGTTCTCGGGCGGCAAGAAGCTGTTCGCGCTGTACCTCGCGCATGCGGGCACCGCAAGTGCGTTCGGCGCGGCCGGATCGTTCGCGGTCCTGCTGATGTGGCTGTACTTCTCTGCAATCGTGCTGCTGCTCGGCGCGGAATTCGCGGCGGCCCGCGGCAACGCACATCGGCCCGCCGCGAATTCCGCAGCGGCCACACCCACCCAAACCGATCGCATGCGCGGCGACTGATTCATCAACCTCCGTCGCAAAGCGGCCGCGCACAGCCATCGCGCGCGCCGCGAAATTGCCTCTCCCATACCCGTCAGACACCCGTCAACCACGCTGTCCGCCGCGCGTTCGCACGGCGTTGACGCGTTCCTTGCACGTCGACGCGTTCGTCGCTGCAACGGCAAACGTTTGCAAGTGCTCATTTCGCTGCTCCAACCGGCCGAAACGGGGTGTCCGCCGCAATGTACATCAGACATTGAAACAATCGCACCGCAGCAACTGTCAACTATTTCAAAAACAGGAACGGTCGTTGATGTGCTTGATATATATAGACTTTTTGATGCTGTTACCTTTTCGAGACACTTTATTTTTTAAGCTTTCTTGCGTGGATGGCACTGAGCTATTCTCCAATCCGCAACAAATAACGATGAATCACTTGCGTGGAGAAACTCAACGATGAAGAAACTCGCTCTCTCGACCCTCTCGCTCGCCCTGCTGGGCGCCGCCGGCGCCGCTCACGCTCAGTCGAGCGTGACGCTGTACGGCGTGATCGATACGTCGATCGCATGGGTACACGGCAATGACGGTCAAGCCAACAACTCGTGGCAAATGCTGTCGGGCAACCTGCAAGGCAGCCGCTTCGGGCTGAAGGGCGCAGAAGACCTCGGCGGTGGCCTGAAGGCGATCTTCCAGTTGGAAAACGGCTTTGATCCGGGCACCGGCAAGCTGAACCAGGGCGGTCGCATGTTCGGTCGTCAGGCATTCGTCGGTCTGGAAAGCAGCCAGTACGGTACGCTGACGCTCGGCCGCCAGTACGACCCGCTGGTCGACCTGGTCCAGGCAGTCACGGCCGACAACTACTTCGGCAGCGTGATGGCCACGCCGGGCGACGTCGACAACAACGACAACAGCCTGCGCGTCAGCAACGCGATCAAGTACACGTCGCCGGTCTTCGCAGGCTTCCAGGTCGAAGGCATGTATGGCCTCGGCGGTGTGGCGGGCAAGACGGGCGCGGGCCAGACCTGGTCGGTCGCAGCCGCCTACAACAACGGCCCGGTCGGCGTTGCCGCAGGCTACTTCTACGCGAACAACCCGTCGCCGACGGCCACGGCCCTGCGCAGCGGCTGGGGCTCGACGACGTCCGACGCGATCTTCGACGGCCCGATCAACTCGGGTTACGCCACGGCGAAGTCGATCGCCATCGCGCAAGTTGCAGGTCAGTACGCGATCGGCCCGGTGACGTTCGGCGTCGGCTACAGCAACGCACAGTACAAGCCGGACGCGTTCTCGGGCTTCGGCTCGACCGAGAAGTACAACACGATCCGCGGCTTCGCGACGTACCAGGTCACGCCGCCGCTGCTGCTGGGCCTCGGCTACTCGTACACGAAGGCAAGCGGCGACACGTCCGCGAAGTACCATCAGGTCGGCGTCGGCGCGGACTACTCGCTGTCGAAGCGCACGGACATCTACCTGGTTGGCGCATACCAGCACGCGAGCGGCACGCAGCTCGTCGACGGCGTGCAGCAAAGCGCGCAAGCGTCGATCGCTTCGTACGGCTTCGCCGGCAAGAGCTCGGCCGAAATGGTCGCACTCGGCATTCGCCACAAGTTCTAAAAACGATGTATCCGGCGTGCATGGCGTCTCCGACGCCTTGCCGCCGAACTGGAAAGCCAGCCCCGGTTTCGGCCGCGGCTGGCTTTTTTTTCGTCCGTCTCACGCGTGCCCTCAGCGCCTGTGCGGGCCGGCGAACGAAGCCGATGCCGACGCACGTCGGCGGGCCGGCAACGGCGCCTGGCGGCTGCAAAGTGCTGCAATCACTACTTCCGGATGTCCAGGCAGATCGCGGTCTTTCCTCCAGGCGACTACCATCCGCACTGTCGGCGCCGCTCGTCCGGCGCGACGGATTCGCCCCCGCGTGTCGAATTCGGCGGCCGTCGCCCGTCGTGTCGATGGCGGCACGCGGTTTGCGGCCCGGCCACTACAGACAGGAGACTCGCCATGACGATTCAGAAGATCACGCCTTTTCTCTGGTACTCGACGGAAGCTGAGGAAGCAGCGGCCTTCTATGCAGGCATCTTTCCGGATTCGCGCATCGTGCGCGTCACGTCGGTGTCCGGCACCGACGGTACGCGGATGGTCGAGTTCGAGCTGTTCGGCCAGCCGTTCATCGCGATGAGCCACAAGCGCACGGAGACGTTCAATCACGCGATTTCGCTGCTGGTCAGTTGCGCCGACCAGGCGGAACTCGACCGCTACTGGAGCGCCTTGCTCGACAACGGTGGCACGGCCGACGGCTGCGGCTGGCTCAGGGACCGCTACGGCGTGTCGTGGCAGATCGTTCCGGAAGCGCTCATCCCGATGATGGCCGATCGCGACGCGGTCAAGGCGGCACGCGTGGCCGCGGCAATGATGCAGATGACAAAGTTCGACGATGCCGCGCTGAAGGCTGCCTATGTGGGCACGGCGGGTTGACGAAGCGCGTCGTGCCGCGGATGCGTGACGGCGTGCCGGTCAAGCGCGCGCGAGTCGCGAGTCGCCGGCGGGCGCCCGGATCGGCGGCTTTCGCGTACGGCGGCGGCGAAAGCGCTCATGATCCGCGAGGTGCCGGCCCGCAAGCCGATCGCGCGCACCGTGGCGTCCGCCGCTACGCCGACAGCATCGATTCGACGGTCCGCCGCGCGTAGCCGATGAACGCGGCGAGCGGTTCACCCGACAGGATCGCCGCGCCCGCTTCGCCACCGAGATAGGCGGCACGCGCAGCCGCTACAACCGGCCGGTAAGCGGCAGGCAGGCGCGCCAGCACCCATGCCGCGGCGACGTCCTTGGGTGCGATCCTGCCGGTTTCCGCGCTGTACCAGATGCGCGCGAGCGCGAGCACCACGTTGCACTCGTCGCCGCGCCAGTCCGGTTCGGCATTCCACTGCGCAACGGTAGCGAGAAGCGCGGCGGCGAAGTCGCGCGCGGGCACCGGCTCGAACAGCGCGGCCGCCGGCGGACCGGCCAGCGCGACACTGTGCTGCCGCGCCTTCGTCAACAGGATCGCCAGATCGTGATCGGCGAGCGCCGGTTCGACGATGGCTGCTTCGAGATCGCGACGCAGCCACTCGCCGAACTGCAGTTCGCGTCGCGCCGGATGACGCCACGGCACCACGTCGCCGTGCGCGACGACGGTGACCTCGAGCGGGCGCATGCCGCCTGCGTGACCGGGCGGCGCCGACGCAGCGAGCAGGTCGAACATCAGCGCACGCCGCGCCGTTTCGTCGGGCCGCACGGCCACCGTCACCAGCAGGTCGATGTCGCTGCGCGGCGTCAAGCCGCCGTCGAGCGCCGAGCCGAACAGGTGGATCGCATCCAGCGTCGCACCGAGATGTCGCTCGATCGCGGCGCGCGCGGTAGCGACCTGCCCGGCGATTTCAGACGGGACGCATTCAGTCACGATGCGCGGGCCTCACGATACGCACGCAACAGGCGTAGCGGGAAGCGACGAGGTAACGACGTAACGAGCTACGAGGCGACGAGAGCGACGGGCTGCGGCGATACGACGGCACGCGCGGATGACGATTGCCGTCCGGCATTGCGCAAGCACGGCACGCCATTCGCCATCCGCCACGCATCGAACCGCACATCGCCGCCGCTTCGCGTTTTCGCTGCCGCGCAATTTGCGCGGCGCAATAAAAATCCCCGCACGCTTTCGCGTACGGGGACCGCAGGACATCGCAACGGCTGCCGACATGCATTCGGCAGCCGTTGCGCGGCATTACGCTGCCGCGTCCTTCAGCTTCTTCAGCGCACGAGCCTTCACGCGCACGCTGGCCGGCTTCGCCGGGAACCAACGCTCTTCGCCCGTGAACGGATCCTTGCCGAAGCGCTTCTTCTTCGCCGGCACGACTTGTGCCGTGATCTTCAGCAGACCCGGCAGCGTGAACTCGCCTGCGCCCTTCTTGTGGACCGAGCCCAGCACGACGTTCTCGAGTGCGGCGAGCACTGCCTTGACCGCCTTCACTTCCACGGCTGCGCGCTCGGCGATGTGCGTTGCGAGCGATGCCTTCGTGAACTTGTCCTTCAGCGGCGTCGGAGCAGCGGGCGCCTTCGCGACGGCGGCCTTCTTGGCCACTACTTTCTTCGCGGGCGCTACTTTCTTAGCAGCCACTTTCTTGGCCGGTGCGGCGGCAGCCTTCTTGGCCACCTTTTTTGCGGAAGTCGCCATGTTTCTCCTACCAGGTGTGGTCGTTGGATACATGAAGCGTGCACTGCGCACGCTTCAACGCCGGATTCTACAAGCGCCTTGACGCTTCGTGCAGTACTTTTATGCGTTTTCGCGGGGTTTCCCGCAGGTTTTGTTGCGCGCGACCGACTTCAACGACGCTCGAGCATCAAAAAACGCCTTCACGTATGCGCCCGAACGTGAATTACGTTCGATATTTGCGCACCTATACTGGCCTCGCTCAATGCCCGGATGCCTCCATGCGCGAAGTCAGATACGTCAAAGGACTCGACGGCCTGCGAGCCATCGCCGTCATTCTCGTTTTCCTGTCCCACAAGGGCCACGTCCTTGCCGTCGACGTCGGCAAGCTTGGCGTGTGGACGTTTTTCCTCATCAGCGGATTCCTGATCGTCGGCGAACTGCATCGCAACCGCCGGGCGGTCGAGTGCGGCACCATGACGCGCCGCCACGCGCTCGCGCTGTTCCTCGCGAAGCGCGCGCTGCGGATCTTCCCCGTGTACTACCTGCTGCTCGCCGCGCTCGCGATCGCGCACGCGCTCTTCTACCAGCGCGGCGTCAACCTCGGGCTCGCGTGGCACGCGGCGTTCCTGTCGAATTACTGGATCGGCGTCGTCAAGGACGGCTGGCCGGGCTCCACGTCGCACTTCTGGAGCCTCGCGGTTGAACAGCAGTTCTATCTGATCGCACCGCTCGCGCTGCTCGCGGTGCCCGCCGCGCGACACGTCGCACTCGGCGTCGCGGCCGTCGCACTGTGCGCGGCCGCGCATCTCGCGCTCTACCTGTCCGACGCGTCGCCGGTGCTGATCTACGCGTTTTCCCCGTGGAATTTCGCGCTGATCGCGCTCGGCGGCGTCGGCGCGATCGCGCTCGCCGATCACGGACCGGCCGCCGTGCGCCGCATCCCGCCCGGCTGGCTCGGCGCGGCAGGCGTCGTGTTTTTCCTCGCGCTGCCCGCGTGCACGGCGCTGCCCGACGCGCTCGCGGGGCTCGCGGATCTCGGCCTGTCAGCGTCGCTCGGCGCGCTGATGCTGTGGATCGTCAGCGAACCCGAGCATCCCGTCGTGACGCTGCTCGACTGGGCGCCGCTCGTCTATCTCGGCACGATCAGCTACGGCTTCTACCTGTTCCACAACCTGATTCCGACGCGCTTCGGCGTGATGCCCGCGCTCTTCGCGCACGTGCCGATGCCGGAAATCGTCCGCGAAGCGCTGCCCGAGATGCTGCAATTCGCGCTCGCCGTGCTGCTCGCGCACCTGTCCTGGCGCTATCTCGAAAAAAGACTGCTCGACTTCAAGAAGCCGATCGCCGCGATGCTCGCCCGGCATTTCGTCGCGCGGCCGAGCACGTCGGCACGTTGAGCGCCACGCGGAAGCGGAAAACACCGGGCGGGAGATGCACGGGAAGATCGCGAGGCAGGTAGCGCCGGGAAGCTGACGCGCTGCGCCGCTACGTCACGAACCGGCGCGGACGGAACCGGCGCCGGCGCGAACGTCGACAATGCATCGCGCAACGACAACAACAACGCCGCGCCGCTCGCCCCGGCAAGCGCTTCGGCACCGGTTTCAGGCGTGACGCCGGACCGCGCCGGAGCGCCCCGCTCCACACACGGCACCACGCTCCGCGCGAACCCGACCACGCGACAAACCGGCCGCTCGCACCACGATCGCGCACCGGCAAATGCAAAAAAGCCCCGGCGCCTGAGCGGCCGGGGCCAACGGAACAACCACCACCTGAAACAACGGAGCGCGCGGCTGCCTACGCGACGGCAGCCAGCGCAGGCAAGCAGGTACGCAGGTACGCCTCGAATTCGCGGCTCACTTCCGGATGCTGGAGCGCGAGCTCGACGGTTGCCTTGAGATAACCGATCTTGCTGCCGCAGTCGAAACGCGTGCCGTAGTAGCGGTACGCGAGCACCTGCTCGTTCGCGAGCAGCGTCTGGACCGCGTCGGTCAGCTGCAGTTCGCCGCCCGCGCCCGGCTTGAGCTTGCGCAGGTGATCGAAGATCGTCGGCATGAATACGTAACGACCGACCACGCCGAGATTCGACGGCGCATCCTCGGGCGCGGGCTTCTCGATGATGCCCGACAGCTTGATGATGTCCTCTTCCCATTCGCGGCCTTCGACGACGCCGTACGAGCGGCTGTCCTCGCGCGGGATCGTCTCGACCCCGATCACCGAGCTGTGATAATGGTCGAACACGTCGACGAGCTGCTTGAGCACCGGCTGCTCGCCGTGCAGCAGGTCGTCGGCGAGAATCACCGCGAACGGCTCGCCATGCACGAGCTTCTCCGCGCACAGCACCGCATGGCCGAGGCCGAGTGCTTCCGGCTGGCGCACGTAGAAGCAGTTGACGTGGCTCGGCTTGATGCCGCGCACGAGTTCGAGCAGCTTTTCCTTGCCGCGCGCCTCGAGTTCGGCCTCGATCTCGTACGACTTGTCGAAGTGATCCTCGATCGCGCGCTTGCTGCGCCCGGTGACGAAGATCATCTCGGTGATACCGGCGTTGATCGCTTCCTCGACCGCGTACTGAATCAGCGGCTTGTCGACGACGGGCAACATTTCCTTCGGGCTCGCCTTCGTTGCCGGGAGGAACCGCGTGCCGAGACCGGCAACGGGGAACACGGCCTTGGTGACTTTCAACATGTTCGCATCCTGATTGCGTTGACTGCGCCGCGTCGACCTGCGACCCGGCGCGATTGTGTTCCGAACGGCATATCGAGAATCGACGGCACTGCCAATTCCACTCCGCTCATTTTCGATATGGACTGATCGCCCAATGTTTCCGAAAAAAATATAATCCTTTCAATCCGGTCGATATTGCCGGGCCGAGTGCCGAAGCAGAAACAAATTACCGATTTTCCAGATACAAATTCTTACGATTCGAATTCCTCGATATAGGGCACGCCGCCCCGTTCGAGGCCCGGGCGAATCGGCTCGTTCTTCAGCGCTTCGCGGTACGCCGACAGCACGGCCATGACCAGCAGTACTGCAGCGCTCGCGATCCAATGCATGTCCATCTTGCCGCTCCTTGCATCAATCAACTGGAGCTTCAAACTATCAGAAAAAAATCGGTAAATAATTGACGCGCCCGCGGAACCGCTTTCAGAACCCCGATAAAACCATCATGCGGAATTCCGTTATTTCCGGGCGAGATTTTTTTATTCATTGATCGAATTCTTGCGCATTACGATGAGACTTCCCGTTCGTCCGTCTTCCACACCATCCGTCGCAAGGAATCGAATCGCATGCAAGCTTTCAGCGGATCGTCTCTGACCGCGCCGCCCGTCGCCGATCACAAGGAACACGTCATCGACGCGATGCGCGGCTTCGCGGCGCTGCTTGTCGCCTATTTCCACTGCCGCCAGGTCGTCTGGGTCGGGATGCAGACCTTCCATCATGCTTACGGTCGCGCACTCGACCCGAGCGTGATCGTCGGCTACCTGACCTTCCCGTTCGCGTGGGGCTCCGCCGGCGTGCCGATCTTCTTCGTGATCAGCGGCTACTGCATCCACCGCAACGCGGCGCTCAAGCTCGCGGCCGATCCCGCGTACCGGCTCGACGCGCCCAACTTCTGGGCACGCCGGTTCGCGCGCATCTACCCGGTGCTGCTCGCCGCGCTGCTGTTCACGCTCGCACTCGACCTGGTCAGCCTGCAGATCGAGCCCGTCAGCCACAAGATCCGCGATATCGGCATCACCGCATTCCTCGTGAACCTGTTCTCGCTGCAGGGTGTCGCCGGCTACACGTACGGATCGAACGGCGCGCTGTGGACGCTGTCGCTCGAAGTGCAGTTCTACGCGATCTACCCGCTGCTGTTCGCGCTGCGCCGACGCATCGGCATGCCGGCCGTCGTGGCCGCGGTCGCGCTCGTCAACGTCGCATCGGCGTGGCTGCTCGAACGGCACGACCTGCAGTTCTTCACGTCGTACTGGCTGTCCTGGACGATCGGCGCGTGGATCGCCGACGTGCGGGCTCAGCAGGCGCGCGGCGCGGCCGCCGTGCCGTCGCGCGCGTGGTACGTCGCGGCCGCCGTGCTGCTGGCCGCCGGCTGCGGCGCGTTCCATTTCGGCCAGTACGGCGCGTTCCAGCTGTGGTCGGCCGGCTTCGCGTGCTTCCTGTACCGCGCGCTCGCGCGCCCGCCGCGCCCGACGCCGCCGCTGCGCGTGCTCGGCTGGTTCGGCGACTTCAGCTATTCGCTGTACCTGATCCACCTGCCGCTGTTCGTCTGCCTCGGCTCGGTGCTGTTCCACTCCGAACTGCAACTGTCGATCTGGCCGTCGATCGCGTTCATGGCCACCGCGATTCCGGTCGCGTACCTGTTCTACCGGATGTTCGAACGGCCGGCGATGACGTGGTCGGCCAGTTTCAAGCCGACACGCGCCGCCCGCGTCGTCGCGCAGGCGCCCGAGCGGGCCGTCTGATTCGGCCGGACCGGTTCCGGAGCCCCCGTGCGGCATCTCGCTGCACGGGGGGTTTTTCATGGCCGAAGCGAGGCTGCATGGCAGGTCGGGCGGGTATGCAACCAACCCTGTATGCCGGCGCCTGACGGCCGCCTGTCCGGCTGCAATGCCACCGTCCTGGGGCGCCCTATCGAATTTTTCTCGGCGCTGCCTTGCCGCCCCGTCTCCCGCATGATCCCGATCGAACCGGCAACCGGCCGATCCCGCGCCCGGCACGCCCCCCTCACCAGCCCTACCCAACACGCCCCCCCTGAAAAACGAAGCCCCCACGCAGCACAACACCGCATGAGGGCTCGTTTCCCGCCGACTGGCGCCGTCTGCTACGTCCGCTTCTTCGCCTTCGCGGCCTTCGCCGTATCCGCGAGGATCTTCTCGACCCGCTCCACGTAGGTCTCGGTGCCGAACCGGCGCACCGCCGTCGCACGCCCGCTCGCGACGAGCCGTTCGCGCAGCGCGCCGTCGCGCTTCAGCGTGTCCAGTGCGTTGGCCAGCGCGGTCGCATCGCCCGGCTCGCAGAGCAGCCCGTTGTCGCCGTCCTCGATGATCTCGACGACGCCGCCCGCGCGGGCCGCGACGACCGGCCGGCGCGCAAGCATCCCTTCGACGATCACGCGCCCGAACGGCTCCGGCGTGATCGACGTGTGCGCGACGACGTCGACCGCCGTCATGCACGCAGCCACGTCGCGCTGGAACCCGAGGAAATGCACGCGCGTGTCCATCCCGTGCCGCGCGACGTATTCGTGCAGTTGCGCCGCGTATTCGTCCTCGCCGAACAGCGGCGCGCCGACCAGCACCACATGCATGTCGGGATGCCGCGCGGCGGCCTCCAGCAGCACGTGCTGCCCCTTCCAGCGCGCGAGACGGCTGAACGAGCCGACGAGCCACGCATCCTGCGGCAACCCGAGGCGCGCGCGCAGCGCAGCCTGGCTGACGCCTTCCAGCGCATCGAACGGCTCGGCCGAAATACCGTTGAACACGACGTCGACGTGCTGCGGCGTGAAGCCCGTCAGCGTGCGGAACGCCTGCGCGGACGCGTCGGAGTTCGCGATCACGCGCGTGACGCCGAGCCGCGCGCAGTACTTGATCGCCAGCAGCTGCTTGCTGCCGAAATGGTCGGTGCTGACGATATCGCGCAGATGCCAGACCACCGGCTTGCGCGCGAGCCGCCCGGCGAGCGCAGCGACCACCATCGCGCGCTGCGTGTTCGCGTAGATCACCTCGGCGCGGCGCGCGCGCCGCGCGACGTCGCGCACGAGCCGCACGAGCTGCTTCAATGCGCCGGCCGACACGCCGCCCTGCTTGCGCACGCCCGCGAGCGCGCCCTGGGCGACCACGTCGACGCGCGCGCCGATCTCGTCGAGCGCCGCGCGGAACGGGCCGTCGTCGAACAGCAGCACGTCGGCGTTCGCGCGCATGTGCTTCATGATCTCGAGCAGCGACAGCTCGGCACCGCCAAGCACGCCGCTCTGGTCGAGCACGAGCGTCGCCGGGCCGCGCGCGGCCGGCATCGGCGCGACGGCCGTGCCGCGCTGCGCGGTCGAGCCGGGCAGCGCGGTTTCCACATAGTCGAGAAAGCGCCGCCGGAACGTATCGGCGGAAAACCGCTCCGCGTTGGCGCGGCATGCGTTCGGCGTGAAGCGCTGCGGCGCGCGCTCGAAATCGTCGACGGCCGCGACGATCGCGTGCGGCGTCTGCTCGTCGAAGAACAGCCCGGTCGGATTAGCGCCCGATTGCGGGTCGAGCACGGTTTCGAGCGCTCCGCCCTTGCCGTACGCGATCACCGGCGTGCCGCAGGCCTGCGCCTCGACGACCGAGATCCCGAAATCCTCCTCGGCCGCGAACACGAACGCCTTCGCGCGCCGCATCCGGTCATGCAGCACCGCGAACGGCTGGTAGCCCATGATCTCGACGTTCGGGCCGGCCTTTGCGCGGATCTTCTGCATCTCGGGGCCGTCGCCGATCACGACCAGCTTGCGCTCGGGCGTCTTCGAGAACGCCTCGACGATCAGGTCGATCTTCTTGTACGGCACCATCCGCGACGCGGTCAGGTAGAAATCGTCCTTGACGGCGTTCAGCGAGAAACCGTCGACGTCGACCGGCGGGAAGATCACCGCCGCGTCGCGGTGGTAGACCTTCTTGATGCGCCGCGCGATGAACGCGGAGTTCGCGACGAAGCCGTCCACCGCGTTGGCGGTGCGCGTGTCCCAGTTGCGGATGTAGTGAAGAATCATCCGCGCGAGCAGCGATTTCGGCCCATGCGTGAGGTTCGACTGCTCCAGGTACTGGTGCTGCAGGTCCCACGCATAGCGGATCGGCGAATGCACGTAGCTGATGTGCACCTGGTCCGGCCCCGTCAGCACGCCCTTCGCGACCGCATGGCTGCTCGAGATCACGAGGTCGTACTCGGACACGTCGAGCTGCTCGATCGCGAGCGGCATCAGCGGCAGGTAGCTGCGGTACTTGGTGCGCGCGAACGGCAGTTTCTGGATGAACGACGTCGTCACCGGCTTGCCGCGCACGAACGCGCGGTCGTCGAGGAAATCGACGAGGCTGAACAGGTCCGCGTCGGGAAAGCACGCGACGATCTGTTCGAGCACGCGCTCGGCGCCCGCATAGGTGACGAGCCAGTCGTGGACGATCGCCACGCGCAGCGCGCGCGCCGGCTGGCGCGCGCTGGCCCGCTCGGCCGGCATGGACCGGCGCAGCGCGGCGGCGTCGCCCGCTTCGGCCACGGCCGCATCGGCGGTGGCGAGATTCAAAACGGCGTGTTCCGCCAGATCGCGATTCATACGGTTTTCCTCGCATTGAGACGGACAAACAGGTCGCGCACGAGCGCGCGCAGCCCCGGCGTCATCGTGAGCGACCACGCGACGTTCAGCACCAGCACGATCGCGCACATGCCGATCGATTCGCCGAGCCCCGGCCACGCCTGCGCGAGAAACAGGCTCGCGAGCAGGAAGGCCAGGTGCGCCAGCATGTCGAGCACGATCGCGCGCATCCGGATCGCCGACAGGTACAGCAGCACGCCGTAGTCGACGAACGCGCGTGCCGCGACGACCACCGCCGCGCCGATCAGCCCGAAGTGATGAATGCCGAACCACAGGCCGCCGACGAAGAACGGCATCTCGACGAGCCCGGCGAACGCCGCGCGGGCCGGGTTGACCTGCGACTGGATCAGGATCCGCGTCACGCTCGCCTGACCGACGAGCCACACGCTGATCACCAGCACGCGGCCGACCGGCGCCGAATGCGCGGCGAGATCGGCGCCGACCCACAGCGTGAGGAACGGCGCGAGCGCGAAGATCGCGACGATGCCGACCGGCGTGAACACGCCGTTCAGGAATTCGAGCGACTGGCGCGCGAGCGTGTCCGCGTGATCGCGGCCGACCGCCGACAGGCGCGGGAACAGCGTGCGCACGAGCGCGTTCGGCAGCATGTTCAGGCGCGTGACGAGGTTCTGCGGCACCGTGTAGTAGGTGACGAACTTCGCGCCCATGCCGGCGCCGAGCATCACGCGATCGAGCGTGTCCGCGATCATGCTCGTCGTGCTCGCGATCAGCATCCAGCCGCCGAAGTTGAACAGCCCCTTCGCGGTGCCCCACTGCGGCGGATCGATGCGCCGGATCCCGAGCACCTTGATGCTGGCGTGGCCGAGCATCGCCGCCGCGATCAGGCGCGCGACGACTGCCGCGGCGAGCACGGTCTGCAGGTTCGGCGCGATCCACCATGCGGCGCCGAGCGGCAGCAACTGGAACAGGAACGTGCCGATCGTCTGGTTCGTGTTGAACACGCCGAAGCGTTCGGCGCCGTTGATCGCGCCGGCGAACACCCACGACACGTTCGCGAGCGGAATCGCGAGCGCGAGCCACGGCAGCGCGAGATACACCTCGTGCTGCATCGCGGCCGACACCTTCGTGAAATACGCGGTGTAAACGAACGCGCCGAAATAGATCAGCAGCCCGCCCACGACGCCGGTGCCGAGATTAAGCCAGAACGCGCTCCAAAACACGCGTGCGCTTTCGTCGTCGTTGCCGCTCGCGAGCGCCTTCGAGATGTGGTTCTGCGCGGCCATGCTCATCCCGAGATCGAGGATCCCGAAATAGCCGATCAGCGTCCACACGAGGCTGACGACGCCATAGCGTTCGACGCCGAGCGCGTGGATATACGCGGGCACCGTCACCAGCGACACGAAGGTCGGCAGGATCAGCCCGATGAAATTGATCGAAACGTTCTTGAGTATGCCTTTGTCCATGCTTGTGCCTTGTGTGACGTTGACGTCGACGTCGATGACGACGGCGCGCCGCCCGTCACGGTTTCCAGCGATACATCAGCACCTTGCCGCGCGCGTCTTCCTCGACGAACACGAGGTATTCGCCGTTCTCGCGCCGGAACGCACTGATGCCGAACGGCACGTCGACCCAGCCGGATGCCTTGCCGACCTCGGTGCCCGGGCTCATCACGCCCACTTCCTTGCCGGTGTCCTTGTCGTACACGTGGATCTTGCCGACCGGCTCCACGGTGAAGATGTAGCGGCCCTCGACCGTGATCCCGATCAGGTCCAGGATCGGCTTCGCGTCGAGCTGCCACGGCAGCGCGACCGTATAGCGCACGACGGGCGAGCCGGTCGACCACTTGTCGAAACGCACCAGCACGCGGCCGACTTCCTTGTTGATGCCCGGCTGCGGCGGCGCGTCGGCCGTGTAGCCGGTCACGTACAGCGTGTCGGCTTGCGCGTCGTAGATCGAGCGGCGCAACTGCGTGAATGGCTGCGGCATCGGGTAGGTCGTGACCTTGTCGTACGAGTAGACCGGGTTGCCGGCCTTGTCGACACCGCCGTACTGGAAGCGGTGGATGCCGCGCACGTCGCTCGTGCGCCAGATGTCGCCCTTCGTGTCGACCCACCAGCCCCAGCCGCCCGCCTTCGCCTTGCCGGTCGTGTTGATCTCGAACTCGTCGGCGTCGAGCCGGCCGTTGCCGTTCGCATCGCGCCACAGCCAGTCGCCGCCGGGCGGCTTGTTCGGCACCTTGTCGACCGGCCGCGCGCGGCCCGCGATCAGGCCCGACGGAATCGCCACCTCGCCGTCGCGCTTCGCATCGAAGCGGTAGATCTTCAGGTGATCGGCGTACATGTCGGTCAGGTAAAGGAACGTGCGGCCGTCGACGCGACGCGCGATCGGCATGCCCGGCCACTGGTCCGTGTGGAACACGGGGTCGTCCGGATACTTGAAGCGGTTCGACAGGAAGCCGACGTATTTCCAGTCCTGGCCCGGCGGCTTCGACAGGTCGAGCTCGAAGCGCTTGTTGCCCGTGTACACGCTGTTCGGCCGCGCCGGGTCGAGCCACGCGCCATCGACGAACAGCAGCCCCTGCACCTGCCAGCGCGGCTTGCCGTCCGGCGTGTAGCTTTCGAGCACCGCGCCGAGCCCGGCGCCGATCGTGTCGTGGCGCGGCCCGATGCCGTTCATCGACACATACACGTTGCCCGCGCGGTCGACGCCGACGCCCGTCAGCCCGTTGAAGCGCTGCGGCCCCGGCCGCCCCGGCACCGGGCCGGCGAAGATGCCGCCGCGCTCGCCGAGCGTGCCGGACTGCGCATAACCCCTGCCGCCTTTCGAGAAGATCAGGATCTGCTGGCGCGGCCCGTTGTCCGCGACGAGCACGCGCCCTTTCGCGTCGACCGCCACGTCCACCGCGTCGGTGCCTTCCGGCAGCGCGGGCGCGTCGTCGAGCTTGCGGCCGTCCGCGCGCACGTGCACGAGGTGCGCGGGGCCGCTGAGCGTATCCGTGAGCAGCCACAGCGTGCCGTCGCCCGCGAGCGCGATGCGGCCCGGTTCATGCGCGCTCCACGTGCCCTTCTGCTGCATCGTCTCCGCGTCGTACACGTCCACCACGTCGTGCGACGGATTCGTCGCGAACAGCATCTTGTCGTCGGCCGCGAGGCCGCCCACTTCCGCCTTCACCTCGCCCACTTCCGAGCGCGCGGGAGCCGGCACCTCGTTCATCATCATGAAGCTCGCGGCCATGCGCGCGCGGCCGGCATCGGCGCGTCCGCCCGGCGCGACCTGCGGTGCCGCGCGAAACGGCGCGGGCTGTTTCATGTCGCCGATCGTGCGCCGCGAGATGCCGAACCACTGCTTGCCCTTGTCCGGCCAGATGCCGGGCGACTGCAGGTGGCCGCGTTCGTTGCCGACGCCGATCGCGACATACGCGTACTTGCTGTTCACGGCGATCGCATTGCCGCCGAGATTGCCCCAGCCGTGCGTGCCGCCGGCGAAGCCGAGCATCTTCCCGTCCTGGTAGACGCTCGCCTCGGCGCCGCTTTCGTCCCACGGCGCATTCGTATACACCTTGCCTTCAGGCGTCACCGCGATCGCGCGGATGTCGATCTGCGTCCAGCTGCCGTCGCCATAGCCGAACGTGTTGCCGATCCACGACGTCGTCGCGGGCAACACCGTTTCGGCCGGTGCGGCGCTCGTCAGCAGCGTCGCGCATACCGTCATGCCTACCAGAATCAGACGTCGCAATGCGCTTCTCCAGACTCGATGCAACAGCGACCGGCGCCGCCCCGAACTGCCGCCGGCGCACCCTGTCGCTAAATGGGTTTCAAACGTCGCGATGCAGGTTACAAGCAAAAATAATCACAAGAAATTTGGAAATATTTGGGGATGTTTCCGCCTGAAATATCGAACCGGAACAGGCGGAAAATGGCGTCCGGAAACGGCAATAACGACCGCTTTTCACGCGTCGCGCTGTAGAAAATGCCGCTCCGCACCGCCCGTCGCGGCTGCCTGGGCATCAACCTTTCATCTCACGACCGGAATAATCGGCATTTGGATGTTTGTCGTCAGATAAATGGCGTGCGTTTTTTTGCCGATTTCTTTTCCCTAGAATCGTTTTCGATTCGATATTTCATTTAAAGGCATGCATTACGTTCACGCATCGGATGTGCGACGCGCCGCGGCCCCCGCCGCGCGTCGCGAAGGAGCGGCGCGATGACAGGCATTTCGCGACCCGCCGACCTGGCCCCGCCGCAACACGGCCGCATCGTGCAGCTCGACGGGCTGCGCGCGATCGCGGTCGGCGCCGTGTTCCTGCAGCACGCGCTGAAGGCGCCGCTCTGGATGGGTGTCGACCTGTTCTTCGTGCTGAGCGGCCTGCTGATCACCGGCATCCTGCTCGAACGCAAGGCGCGCGGGCAGTCGTACTTCAGCCACTTCTACGCGCGCCGCGTGCGCCGCATCCTGCCGCCGTACGTGCTGCTGCTGGCGGTGTCGACGCTCCTGTTCGGCGCGAGCTGGCTGCCGCACTGGCCGTGGTTCGCGTTCTTCTCGACCAATATCGGGCTGTCGCTCGGCAGCATCGGCCACGACAGCCTGAACGTGCTGTGGTCGCTCGCGGTCGAGGAGCAGTTCTATATCTTCTGGCCGTTCGTCGTGCTGTGGTGCTCGGAGCGCGCGCTGCTGTGGGTCGCCGCCGCGCTGATCGTCGCTGCTCCGGTGCTGCGCGCGATCGCGACGCCATGGTTCGACTCGTTCTGGCCGATCTACTACCTGACGCCGTTCCGGATGGACCTGCTCGCCGCGGGCGCGCTGCTCGCGATCGTGCTGCGCCGCGACCGGCGCGCGCTGGAGCCGTTCTACCCGCTCGCGATCGTCGGCGCGCTCGTGTCGCTCGCGATCCTCGGCTGGCTGCACCTGTCGTTCCCGCGCTTTCGCGCCGCGAACACGCCGCTGTCCAATGCGGCGCTCTACAGCATCTCGCTGCTGCTGTGCACGTCGATCGTCGTGATCGCGCTGCGCGGCCGCGGCATCGTGCAACGCGTGCTGACGAACCCGATGCTCGTCTACGTGGGCACCGTCAGCTACACCGTGTACCTGATCCACCTGAGCGTGCTGTACGCGCTCTGGCCGCTGCACCTGAACCGCTTCGTCACGGCCGCGCTCGCGCTCGCGATCACGCTCGCCTACGCGACCCTGAGCTGGTACGGCTTCGAACGGCGCCTGACGCGCGGCCCCGCACGCCGCACGATGCCGGCTGCCGCAAGCACGACCGCCTGATTTTCTCTTTCGCTTCTACCAGGACAACGCCATGAGCCAAACTCGTAAAAAGGCCATCATTACCGGAATCTCGGGGCAAGACGGCGCCTACCTGACCAAACTGCTGCTCGACAAGGGCTACGAGGTCACGGGCACCTATCGCCGCACCAGTTCGGTGAATTTCTGGCGCATCGCCGAGCTCGGCGTCGACACGCACCCGAACCTCACGCTCGTAGAACACGACCTGACCGATGCCGGCTCGAGCCTGCGCCTGCTCGAACGCACGCAGCCCGACGAGCTGTACAACCTGGCCGCGCAGAGCTTCGTCGGCGTGTCGTTCGACCAGCCGACGACGACCGCGGAGGTGACGGGCCTCGGCCCGTTGAACCTGCTCGAGGCGATCCGCGTCGTGAGCCCGAAGACGCGCTTCTACCAGGCGTCGACGTCCGAGATGTTCGGCAAGGTGCAGGCGATTCCGCAGACCGAAACTACCGCGTTCTATCCGCGCAGCCCGTATGGCGTCGCGAAGCTGTACGCGCACTGGATGACCGTGAACTACCGCGAGTCGTACGGCCTGTTCGGCAGCAGCGGCATCCTGTTCAACCACGAATCACCGCTGCGCGGCCGCGAGTTCGTCACGCGCAAGATCACCGACACCGTCGCGAAGATCAAGCTCGGCAAGGCGACCCGCCTCGAGCTCGGCAACCTCGACGCGAAGCGCGACTGGGGCTTCGCGCTCGAATACGTCGAAGGGATGTGGCGCATGCTGCAGGCCGACGAGCCCGACACCTATGTGCTCGCGACCAATCGTACCGAGACCGTGCGCGACTTCGTGCAGATGGCATTCGCGGCTGCCGGCTACCAGATCGAATGGACCGGCAAGGGCGAGCAGGAACGCGGCCTCGACGCATCGAACGGCAACGTGCTCGTCGAAGTGAACCCGAAGTTCTACCGCCCCGCCGAGGTCGACCTGCTGATCGGCTGTGCGGACAAGGCCAAAGCCAAGCTCGGCTGGGTACCGAAGACGACGCTCGAACAACTTTGCCAGATGATGGTCGAAGCGGATTTGATGCGGAACCAGCACCATGACACGTTCTGAAGCCGGACGCCCGTCGCGCCGCGCGTTCGTCACCGGCCTGACGGGCTTCACGGGCCGCTACATGCTCGAACGCCTGCAGGCGGCCGGCTATGACGTCTGGGGCACGGTCGCGCCCGGCGCGCCGCGGCCCGACGATCCGGCCTTCGCGCACTGCACGCTGCTGCCCGTCGACCTGCTCGACGCGGACGCGATGCGTGCGGCGGCCGCCGATGCACGGCCCGATGCGGTCGTGCATCTCGCCGCGCGCGCGCATGTCGCGCAGGACGAGCCGTCGCAGACCTACGCGGTCAATATCGTCGGCACACGCAACCTGCTGGCCGCGCTCGCGGGCCTCGACCGCCGCCCGTCGGCCGTGCTGCTCGCGAGCAGCGCGAACATCTACGGCAATTCGACGGCCGGCGTGCTCGACGAGACCGTCGCGCCCGCCCCAGCGAACGACTACGCGGTCAGCAAGCTCGCGATGGAATACGCGGCGAAGCTGTGGGCCGACCGGCTGCCGATCGTGATCGCGCGGCCGTTCAACTACACGGGCGTCGGCCAGGGCGAAGCGTATCTGCTGCCAAAGCTCGCCGCGCACTACGCGCGCAACGAACCGCGCATCTCGCTCGGCAATCTCGACGTGAGCCGCGATTTCTCCGACGTGCGCGACGTGACGGCCGCCTATCTGAAGCTGCTCGAAGCGGCGCCGGCCGGCGAGACGTTCAACGTCTGCTCGGAACGCGCGTATTCGCTGAAGGAAGTGCTGGCGATGCTGTCGCGCATCGCCGGTTACGTGATCGACGTGACGGTCGATCCGCGTTTCGTGCGGCACAACGAGGTGAAAAGCCTGAGCGGGTCGCGCGACAAGCTGCGGCGCGCGGTGGGCGAGCTGCCCGTCACGCCGCTCGACGAAACGCTGCGGTGGATGGTGGATGCGATGCGTGCCGCGCCGCACGGGCACGCCGGCTGAATCACGCGGCGCATGCGCGAGCGCGATGCGCCGGACGCAATGCCTTCATGCGGGAAAAACAACGGGCCGCCTGTTTTGCAGGCGGCCCGTCGTCGTTGATGCGTCGATGCGGCGAAAGCACCGCGTCGCTCAGCCCTCCAGGCCGCGCGCGAGATCGTTACGCAGGTCGCCCGCGTTCTCGAGGCCGACCGACAAGCGGATCAAACCTTCGGTGATCCCCGCCGCCGCGCGCGCTTCCGGCGTGATGCGGCCGTGCGTCGTGGTCGCCGGATGCGTGATCGTCGTGCGCGTATCGCCGAGGTTGCCGGTGATCGAGATCAGCTTCGTGTTGTCGATCACGCGCCATGCGTTCGTGCGCTGCTGCTCGGGCGTGTCGCCCTTCAGCTCGAACGACAGGATCGCGCCGCCCGCCTTCTGCTGGCGCTTCGCGAGTTCGTACTGCGGGTGCGACTCGAGGCCCGGATGAAACACGCGTGCCACCGCCGGATGCGAATCGAGCCAGCGCGCGATTTCCAGCGCGTTCGCCGATTGCTTCTCGACACGCAGCGACAGCGTCTCCATCCCCTTCAGCAGCACCCACGCGTTGAAGGCCGACAGCGTCGGGCCCGCGCTGCGCACGAACGGGAACACCTTGCCCATGATGAATTCCTTCGAGCCGACCAGCGCGCCGCCGAGCACGCGGCCCTGCCCGTCGAGGAATTTCGTCGCCGAGTGCATCACGACGTCCGCGCCAAGCTTCAGCGGCTGCTGCAGCACCGGGCTGCAGAAACAGTTGTCGACGACGAACAGCGCGTTGGCCTGCTTCGCGATCTTGCCGATCGCCTCGATGTCGGCGAGTTCGGTCAGCGGGTTCGACGGCGTCTCGAGGAAGAACATCTTCGTTTCGGGCCGCACGGCTTCCCGCCATGCGTTCAGGTCGGTCGGATCGACGAAGGTCGTCGTGATCCCGAACTTGCTGAAGATCTGCGAGAACATCCCGAGCGTCGAGCCGAACAGGCTGCGCGAGCTGACGAGGTGATCGCCCGCCTGCAGCGCGGACATCACGACCGACATGATCGCGGCCATCCCCGACGCGGTGGCGATGCACGCCTCGCCGCCCTCGAGCGCCGCGAGACGCTCCTGGAACATGGTGACGGTCGGGTTCGTGAAGCGCGAATAGGTGAAGTAGTCTTCCGAATTCGCGAAGCGCTCGGCCGCGTCGGCCGCGCTCTGGAAGCAGAAGCTCGACGTGAGGAACAGCGCTTCCGAGTGCTCGTTGAAGTCGCTGCGCAGCGTGCCCGCGCGCACGGCAAGCGTGTCGAAGTTGAGGGAGTCGTCCATGTTCCGTTTTCCGTATTCGATGGCCGCGCGTGTCGCGCCGGCCAAGTCAAAACCAGGCCAAAACAAAAAGCCCGCTATGCATCGGCATCAGCGGGCTTCGGGCGGTACGACAGCGATCGACTCGGGCCGACGACTGCCGCCGGCCTTCGCTTTAGCTGTTTTGGGAAGTCGCCCCGCGTCCGCAAGCTGATATCAAATCGACGCAAGGCCACATCCTATCACGCTTCGGCAAAAGCGTACGCCGGTGTCACTCGACCGACAGCTGCAGGTTCATCTGCGAGCGCCCGGTGTCGCCGGCCGTGTCGCGATCGGCCTGCGACGCCGGCGTGAGGCGCGCGCGCTCGATCGCGTCGAGATACTCGGGCGTCACGTCGCCGGTGATGTAGTTGCCGTCGAAGCACGACGCCTCGAAGCCTTCTAGCTTCGGGTTGATGTCGCGCACCGCGCGGCGCAGGTCGTCGACGTCCTGGTAGATCAGGTGGTCGGCGCCGATGATCTTCGCGACTTCGTCGTCGGTACGGCCGTGCGCGACGAGCTCGCCGCGCGTCGGCATGTCGATGCCGTACACGTTCGGGAACTTCACGGGCGGCGCCGCTGACGCGAAGATCACCGACTTCGCGCCCGCATCGCGCGCCATCTGCACGATCTCATGCGAGGTCGTGCCGCGCACGATCGAATCGTCGACGATCAGCACGTGCTTGTCCTTGAACTCGATGCTCATCGCGTTGAGCTTCTGGCGCACCGACTTCTTGCGCACGGCCTGCCCCGGCATGATGAACGTACGGCCGACGTAGCGGTTCTTGAAAAAGCCTTCACGATATTCGACGCCAAGCTTCGCGGCGACCTGCATCGCGGCCGGGCGCGACGAATCGGGAATCGGCATCACGACGTCGATCGGCACGTTCGGCAGCTCGCGCTTGATCTTCTCCGCGAGATAGTCGCCCATGCGCAGGCGCACGTTGTAGACGGGCACACCGTCGAGGCACGAATCCGGACGCGCGAGGTACACGTATTCGAACATGCACGGATTCAGCGTCGGCTGCTCCGCGCATTGCTGGCTGTGGAAGTTGCCGGCCGGGTCGATGAAGATCGCCTCGCCCGGCTGCACGTCGCGCACGAATTCGAAACCGATGCCTTCGACCGCGACCGACTCCGACGCGACCATCCACTCGGTGCCGTGCTCGGTTTCGAGCTTGCCGATGCAGAGCGGGCGGATGCCGAACGGATCGCGGAACGCGAGCAGGCCGTAGCCGGCGATCAGCGACACGATCGCATACGAGCCCTGCAGGCGGCGATGGACGCCCGAGACCGCCTTGAACACCGAGGCCGGATCGAGCTCGAGGCCCGTGGTCGACAGTTGCAGTTCGTGCGCGAACACGTTGAGCAGCACTTCGCTGTCGGAATTGGTGTTGATGTGCCGGCGGTCGATCCGGAACATCTCGTCCTTCAGTTGCTGCCAGTTCGTCAGGTTGCCGTTGTGCGCGAGGATGATCCCGAACGGCGCGTTCACGTAGAACGGCTGCGCCTCGGCCTCGCTCGACGCCGAACCGGCCGTCGGGTAGCGCACCTGGCCGATGCCGTAGGTGCCGGGCAGGCTGCGCATGTTGCGCGTGCGGAACACGTCGCGCACCATGCCGTTCGCCTTGTACATGTGGAAATTGCTGCCGTCCGCCGTCGCGATGCCCGCTGCGTCCTGACCGCGATGCTGCAGCAGCAGCAAGCTGTCATAGATCAGCTGGTTGACCGGAGATTGGGAGATAACGCCTACGATGCCGCACATGGCATGTCCTTCAGAATGACAAAATCGGTTACGTCCTGCCCGGCCGCGTCGTCACACGCGTACGTACTGGGCCATGCCGTCGGGCAGGAGCTGCTTCAGCTCGTGCACGCCCTGTTCGGCGAAAGGACGCAATAGCGCATTGCGCCAGAAATCCTGTTTGGGCAGTTCGGTCAGCCCGGCCGCCGCGACCAGCAGCACCACCAGCACACAGCCGCGGACGAGCCCGAACATCATGCCCAGCGAGCGGTCGACGCCGCCCAGGCCGCTCGCCTGCGCGATCCGCGACAGCAGCGCGTTCGCGACGCCGGCGACCAGTACCACGCCGATCACGACCAACGCGAAGGCGATCACCCACTGCGTCAGCGCGCCGCCCGGCCAGTTCGCCGGAATGTACGGCACGACCAGCCCCACGTAGCGACCGGCGATCACGATCGCCGCGATCCAGCCGATCAGCCCGAAAATCTCCGACACGAAGCCGCGCCACGCACCGCGCAGCGCCGACAACACGATCACCGCCAATACAGCGTAGTCGAAAGCGGTCAGCATCGTGCGTTACTGCGTCAGGCCAGCTTCGCGCACCTTCGCGATCGCGGCGGACGCCGCCGCTCGATCCGCGAACGGGCCGGCACGCAACAGTGTAGCCGTGCCACCGTCTGCCTGCTTGCGATGCTCGACATATGCGGGCACACCCGCAGATTTCAACTTGGTGGCCCACGAACGGGCCGTCGCGTCATCCTTGAACGAACCGAGCTGCACCGCAAAGCGCGCACCGGCCGGCGATGACGGCGACGACGCATCGCCGCTGTCCGGGCTCGCGGTGTCGGCATTCGCGACGGTCGCCGGAGGCGGCTTCGGCGCCGCCGGTTTCGCCGCGGGGGCGGCCGGCTTCGGCGCGGGCTTCGGCGGCGTCACGCTCGCCGTGGTCGTCGTATCGGGCTTCGCGGCCGGCTTGGCGGGCGCTGCCGCGACGGCCGTGTCGGAGGCATCGGATGCCGGCGGCTCGTCGTGCGCGACGCCTGCCTGCACGTCGGACGCGTCGTCGTCACGCGGCGCGACCGCCTGGTGCGCGGGCCGGTTCGGGATGTCGATCGCGATGTCGTCCGTCACCGGCTTCGGGTGCGAATCGAGCACCATCGGCAGCACGATCACGGCGGCCACGACGAGCGCGATCGCGCCGACGAGGCGACGGCGCGCGCGTTGCTTTTCTGGAAGGGTCGGATCGAGGAGCAGCGCGTCCGACTCCGGACGCTCGGTGCGGCGCGGGCGCCGCTCGACGCGTTCAGTGCGCTCCGTGCGCACGTTCCGGGAGGTCCCGGTGCGACCGCCGCGCCGCGTGGGCGCGTCGTCGTCTTTTTTGCCGAACGAGAAAATTCCCATGAATGGCTGAGTCCGAAACTGCCCGTCAGTCAGTGTTGCTGCGATTTACGGTAGGCCAGCACGCCGGCAACCGTATGGAAACTGCCGAAAACCACGATTCTATCATTCTCGGATGCTCTTTTTAGCGCATCGCGAAACGCTTCGGCGGGCGACGCGTAACGCGTCACGCTCGAATCGGGCCCCTCCTCCACGCCAGCCTTGCGCAGCGCGGCTTCGAGCTGCTCCGAGGAGGCCGCGCGCGGCAGCGGCAGGTCGGTCACGCACCAGTGGTCGATCTCGCCTTTCAGGTGCTTCAGCACGCCGTCGATGTCCTTGTCGTGCATCGCGCCGAACACCGCGTACGTGTACGGGAAAAAGCCCATGTTGCCGAGATTCTGCTCGAGCACAGCCGCCGCGTGCGGGTTGTGCGCGACGTCGAGCACGATCGCCGGCTTGCCGGGCAGCACCTGGAAGCGCCCCGGCAGCTCGACGTTCGCGAGCCCGAGCCGGATGTCCTGCGCGGATACCGGCAGCACCGGGCGCAGCGCCTCGAGCGCGGCGAGCGCGGCCGATGCATTGATCAGTTGATTCGCGCCGCGCAGCGCCGGATACGCGAGCGCCGGATAGCGCTTCTCGCGGCCGAGGTAGCTCCACTGCTGGCGCTCCGCGCCCGCCTGCGCCTCGTAGCGGAAATCGCGGCCGACGAGCCACAGGTCGGCGCCGATCGCTTCGGCGTGGTCGACAAGCGTCTGCGGCGCGGCCGGATCGCCGCAGATCGCCGGCTTGCCCGCGCGGAAGATCCCGGCCTTCTCGAACGCGATCTTCTCGCGCGTGTCGCCGAGGTATTCGGTGTGGTCGATGTCGATGCTCGTGACGATCGCGCAATCGGCATCGATGATGTTGACCGCATCGAGCCGGCCGCCGAGGCCGACTTCGAGGATTACCGCGTCGAGCCCACGCGATGCGAACAGATGCAGGATCGCGAGCGTCGTGAATTCGAAGTACGTGAGCGACACCGGTTCCGGCAGCGACGTGCGTGCGGCTTCGACGGCCTCGAAGTGCGGCAGCAGTTCGTCGTCGGTGACGTTCTGCCCGTTCACGCGCGCGCGCTCGTTGAATTCGAGCAGGTGCGGCGACGTGTGGCAGCCGATCTTGTAGCCCGCGCGCAGCAGGATCGTCTCGAGGAACGCGCAGGTCGAGCCCTTGCCGTTCGTGCCGCCGACGGTGATGACGGGGCACGCGAATTCGAGCTGCAGCGCCGCCTTGACCTGCCCGATGCGGGTCAGGCCCATGTCGATGCCGACCGGGTGCGCGCGTTCGAGGTGCGAAAGCCACGCGTCGAGAGTGGGAAAAGTGCTCATCGGATCAAATCTGGATCGGTATCGCCACTACGCAAAAAAACGAAGCGCGCCGCCTGACGCTGAAGCCAGGCGACGCGCAGGGTTCACCACCTCGCGCCGGTCAGGCCAGCGCGTCGGCCGGCTGTCGCTGCAGCAGCGCGAGCAGCTGCGCGATCTCGTCGCGCATCTTGCGGCGGTCGACGATCATGTCGATCGCGCCCGTCTTCAGCAGGAATTCGGCGCGCTGGAAGCCTTCCGGCAGCTTCTCGCGGACCGTCTGCTCGATCACGCGCGGGCCGGCAAAGCCGATCAGCGCCTTCGGCTCGGCAATCACGACGTCGCCGAGGAACGCGAAGCTCGCCGACACGCCGCCCATCGTCGGATCGGTCAGCACCGAGATGAACGGCAGCTTCGCTTCGGCCAGCTTGGTCAGCATCGCGGTGGTTTTCGCCATCTGCATCAGCGACAGCAGGCTTTCCTGCATCCGTGCGCCACCCGACGCCGTGAAGCAGATGAACGGCACGTGCTGTTCCAGCGCGTTCTGCGCGCCGCGCGCGAAGCGCTCGCCGACGACCGAGCCCATCGAGCCGCCCATGAACGAGAACTCGAAGCAGGCCGCAACGACGGGCAGCGTGTGGATCGCACCGCCCATCACGACCATTGCGTCGGTCTCGCCCGTCTCGTCCATCGCTTCCTTCAGACGATCGGGGTACTTGCGGCTGTCCTTGAACTTCAGCGAGTCGACCGGCACGATTTCCTGGCCGATCTCGTAGCGGCCTTCCGGATCGAGCAGCCCGTCGAGGCGCTCGCGCGCACCGATGCGCATGTGGTGATCGCACTTCGGGCACACGTGCAGGTTCGCGTCCACGTCGTTGCGGTACAGCACGGCCTCGCAGGACGGGCACTTGACCCACAGGCCTTCCGGAATGCCCTTGCGGCTTTTCGGGTCGGTCTGCTTGATCTTCGGCGGCAACAGTTTGTCGAGCCAGCTCATCGTATGGTTTCCTGTTCCGTGGCAGGCCGGGCCGCATGGCCCGCCCGCTCCCTGTGTTGTGTTTATCGCGCCGCCTTGCCCGCGCCGTCCAGCGCGGCACGCAGCTCGGCGATGAACACCTTCAGCGCGGCGGCGGCGCCTTCCGGCGCAGCGCTTTCGAGCAGCTGCACGAGGCGGCTGCCGATCACGACGGCGTCCGACACCTCGGCCACCGCGCGCGCCGTTTCGGCGTCGCGGATGCCGAAGCCGACGCCCACCGGAACCGGCACGCGCGACTTGATGGCCGGGATTTTACCCGCAATGCTCGAAACATCCAGATTTCCCGCGCCGGTCACGCCCTTGAGCGACACGTAATACACGTAGCCGCTCGCGATCTTGCCGACGTCGGCGATGCGTTCGTCGGTCGACGTAGGCGCGAGCAGGAAGATCGGATCGATCTGCGCGGCGCGCATCTTTTCGGCGAATACGCCCGCCTCTTCCGGCGGATAGTCGACGACGAGCACGCCGTCGACGCCGGCCGCCTGCGCTTCGGCCGCGAACGCGTCGACGCCCATCCGCTCGATCGGGTTCGCATAGCCCATCAGCACGACGGGGGTTTTCGCATCGGTTTCGCGGAAGCGCTTCACGTCGGCGAGCACGCTCTTCAGCGTGACGCCGCGCGCGAGCGCGCGTTCCGACGAGCGCTGGATCACGGGGCCGTCGGCCATCGGGTCCGAGAACGGCACGCCGAGTTCGATCACGTCCGCGCCGCCTTCGGCGAGCGCGTGCATGAATTCGACGGTCTTCGCGGGATCTGGGTCGCCGGCCGTGATGAACGGGATCAGGCCCTTTCGGCCTTGTTCGGCGAGCGCGGCAAAGGTCTGCTGAATACGGGACATGGCAATTTTCCTAGGATTCGTTCGGCGATGCGGCGGCGCGATTCACGCGCATGCCGGTGCGGCGAGCGCGCTCACGCGCTCGTGCGCGATCGCACAATAACTTTCGTTGATCTCGTAGCCGACGAAGTCGCGCCCCTGCCGTGCGCAGGCCACCGCGGTCGTGCCGCTGCCCATGAACGGATCGAGCACGCGGCCGCCCGGCGGGCAGCTCGCGAGCACCATCCGCTCGACGATTTCCAGCGGCTTCTGGGTCGGATGATCGACGCGCTCCGCGTGCTGCCGGTGCAGGCGCGAAACCGACCAGACGTCCTTCGGGTTGTAGCCCACCTCCAGCCACTTGCTGCCTTCGAACAGCTTGCGCGAGCGGGCCTTCTTCGTGTCGGCGTCGTACGGGATGCGGACCGGATCGAGATCGAAGTAATACGCCTTGGAAACCGCGAAAAAGCCGATATTGTCGTGCACCGACGTGAAACGGCGCGTCGTGCCGCCCATGCTCGGCACGCGCCGGTCCCAGATGATCTCGTTGACCATCGTGAGCTTCGTCTTCAGGAAACTGAAGATTTCCGGCGCGTACTGCCATGTGCAGAAGATGTACATCGACCCGCTCGGTTTGAGCTTCGGAATCGCGAGCTCGAGCCACTCGCGCGTCCACGCGAGAAACACGTCGCCCGAACGCTTGTCCGAGTCGTTGCCGTAGTCCTTGCCGAGCCCGTACGGCGGATCGGCGACGATCAGGTCGATCGACGCATCCGGCAGGTTCGCGGCATCGGTCAGGAAATCGCGGTTATGCAGTTCGATACCGGACGGCAGCGCGCGCGGCACGACGACGGCAGGCTGAACCGCCTCCGCCTCGCTCGCGGCACCGCCGCCCGGCTCTTCGATCAGGTCACGCATCGGTCGGGGTCAGAGCTCGATGCCCGATCGCTCGGCGACCGTGTGCATGTCCTTGTCGCCGCGGCCCGACAGGTTGACGAGCAGGATCTTGTCCTTCGGCAACGTCGGCGCGAGCTTCACGCCATACGCGATCGCGTGGCTCGACTCGAGCGCGGGAATGATCCCCTCGATCCGGCAGCAGTCGTGGAACGCCTTCAGCGCTTCCTCGTCGGTGATCCCGACGTACTGCGCGCGGCCGCTGTCCTTCAACCATGCGTGCTCGGGGCCGACACCCGGATAATCGAGGCCCGCCGACACCGAGTGCGTCTCGATGATCTGGCCGTTGTCGTCCTGCAGCAGGTACGTGCGGTTGCCGTGCAGCACGCCCGGGCTGCCGGCGATCAGCGATGCCGCGTGATGGCCGGTGTCGAGCCCGTCGCCGGCCGCTTCGACGCCGATCAGCTGCACCGACGCATCGTCGATATACGGATAGAAGATGCCCATCGCGTTCGAGCCGCCGCCGACGCAGGCGATCACCGCGTCCGGCTGCCGACCCGCGAGCTCGGGCATCTGCACCTTGCACTCGTCGCCGATCACGCGCTGGAAGTCGCGCACCATCATCGGGTACGGGTGCGGGCCCGCGACCGTGCCGATGATGTAGAACGTGCTCTCGATGTTCGTGACCCAGTCGCGCATCGCTTCGTTCAGCGCGTCCTTCAGCGTGCGCGAACCCGACTCGACCGGCACGACCGTCGCACCGAGCAGCTTCATCCGGTAGACGTTGGCGGCCTGCCGGCGCACGTCCTCGGAACCCATGTAGACGACGCACTCCATCCCGAAGCGCGCGCAGATCGTCGCAGTCGCGACGCCGTGCTGGCCGGCGCCCGTCTCGGCGATCACGCGCTTCTTGCCCATGCGCTTCGCGAGCAGCGCCTGGCCGATCACGTTGTTGATCTTGTGCGCGCCCGTATGGTTCAGGTCCTCGCGCTTCAGGTAGATCTGCGCGCCGCCGAGCGTCTCGCTCCAGCGCTGCGCGTGGTAGATCGGCGACGGACGGCCGACGAAATGCTTCAGCTCGCGCTCGAATTCGGCGACGAAGTCGGGATCGTGCTGGAATTTTTCATACGCCGCGCGCAGTTCGTCCAGCGCGTGAATCAGCGTCTCGGCGACGAACGTGCCGCCATACGGGCCGAAGTGGCCGCGAGCATCAGGAAGGTTGTACATGGTGTCTCTCTCGATCGGTCGATGCGCCCGCTTTCGGGGCCGCACCGGCTTGCATCACCCGGCGTCCGCTGCGCGCACCGCGCGTACGAACGCCGCCATCCGGGCGTGATCCTTCACGCCCTTCGCGCCCTCCACTTCGATGCCACTCGAGACATCGACAGCAAACGGGCGCAACTGGCGGATCGCATCACCGACGTTTTGCGCGCTCAAGCCACCACTCAAAACGGCCCGATGCGCGAGCTCTGCGGGAATAAGAGACCAATCGAAGACCTTGCCGCTACCGCCGTAGTCCGGCACCAGGGTGTCGAACAGGAGGCCGCGCGCTTTCGAATAATGAAGAGCCGATTCTACCAAATCGGACGGCTGCGTCGAGGGGCCGACGCGCACCGCGCGCAACCACGGCAGGTGTGCCGCGCGGCCGAGCGCGTCGCATTGCTCCGGCGTCTCGTCGCCATGGAACTGCAGCAGCGTGAGCGGCACGTCGCGCACGACGGCTTCGATCTCGGCTGCGGTCGCATTCACGAACAGCCCGACCACCGACACGAACGGCGGCGCGAGGCGCGCGAGCTCGGCCGCCTGCGCGATCGTCACCGCGCGCGGGCTCTTCGGGTAGAACACGAGGCCGATCGCATCGGCGCCGAGCGCCGCCGCGTGCAGCACGTCCTCGGGACGCGACAGCCCGCACAGCTTGATGCGCGTGCGCGGCGGCAGGCCGGCCGCGGAGGAAGTCGAGGGAGACACGGCGTGATCCGTCATGATTGCGGGTCCAGATCGGCCCAGACGCTGCTCCACGGCACGCTGCCGAGCTGCGCGGGCGGGACGGCGAATTCCGCCGGGTAGCCGACGTGGGCGAGATACAGCCCGTCGGCCATGAACGTGGGCGCCGCGAGGTTGCGGTCGCGCCCTGCCAGCACGTCGGCGACCCAGTCGGCCGGATAGCGGCCGCGGCCGACCGCGACGAGGCAGCCCATCAGGTTGCGCACCATGTGGTGCAGGAACGCGTTGGCGCGGAAGCGGAAATGGATGAAATGGCCCGCGCGCCGCACGTCGATCCGGTACAGGTGTTTGACCGGCGTCTTCGACTGGCATTCCGACGACCGGAACGACGAGAAATCGTGCTCGCCGATCAGGTGCGCGGCGGCGGCGCGCATCGCGTCGTCGTCGAGCGGCGTATGGATCCAGCCCGCGCGCCCGGCCAGCATCGGCGAGCGCACGGGGTGCACGTACAGCACGTAGTAATAGGTGCGCTCGAACGCCGAGAATCGCGCGTGGAACGTCTCCGGCATCGGCTTCGCCCATTGCACCGATACGGTCGACGGCAGGAACGCGTTGGTGCCGCGCACCCACGAGAATGCCTCGCGGTCGAGATCCGTGTCGAAGTGCACGACCTGCCCGAGCCCGTGCACGCCGGTGTCGGTCCGCCCGGCCACCGTCGTATGCAGCGGCACCCGCGCGAACTCGGCCAGCGCATGCTCGAGTGCGTTCTGCACGGTCTTGCCGTGCGGCTGCGCCTGCCAGCCGCAGAATGCCGCGCCGTCGTACTGAATGCCCAGCGCGATCCGCATCACGCCTCGTCCGCGAGTTTCACGAGCAGCGCGCGCGCATCGTCGCGCGTCGCCGCGTCGTTCGCGTCGACCACTTCCTGCAGCAGCGTCCGCGCGCCGGTCAGGTCGCCCAGTTCGACGTACTCGGCCGCCAGGTCGAGTTTGTTGCGCGCGATACGCGCGAGTTCGTCCGGCGTGAGCGCGGGCAGCGCGGCGCCCGGCGCGGACGGCAGGTCGAGGTCGAAATCGAGCTTCAGCGCGCCGAACTGCGCGCCGCCGAGCGGTGGCAGCAACGACGTAGAGGACGGGCTGCCCACGTGGGCAGCCGGTGTCGTCGCGTCCGGATCCCATTCGAACTCGTCGTCCTGGTCGGCCGGATGTTCCGGGGCCGGATCGTTCGAGCCAATTGGCGGGCGCGACGCGGATTGACCGTTAGTTGCGATTTTGTCGGCGTCGGACTGCCCTGCCCGTGCAGCCGGCTCGCCCGCCGCCAGCGACGGATCGTCCTGCGTGCGCGGCGGCAGCGGCATGTCGAGGCTGCCGAGCGCACTGATCGCGTTCTGCATCAGCGCCGCGTGCTGCGTTTCGGTCGCCGAAAGCTCGGCGGGTGTTTCGGCGGGCGTTTCGGCGGGCTTGTCGGCGGCCGCCTGTTCTACCGGTTCTGCATCGTGCGGGGCCGTGGCCGGAGCCGAAGCCACGTCGTTCTCCGGCGGTACTGCGGCGTGGGCAGGCGCAGGCGGCAATTCAGGCTGGTCGTCATGCGGCTTCGTTACTTCGAGCGTCGGCGATGCATCCGCCTCAGGCGGCTCGACCGTCTCCGCCGCTGCGGCAGTCGCCGCGGCGAGGTTCATGTCGGCGGCCGCGTCGCGGGCGACCGGCATCTCTGGCCGGATCGGCAGTTCGCGTTCAATGGACGGCGCTGCTTCTGCTTCGGCAGCAGCTGCAGCCGTCGTGCCCACATCGTCCGTGTGCCGGCCCTTCCGGCGCTTGCGCCACGCGAACCCCGCCGCGAGGACGATCACGGCCGCGCCGGCCGCTGCGACCGGACGCCAGTCGATCTGATCCGCAGCGCGCGCAGGCGCCGTCACGGGTGCGACCGGCTGCGCGGGCGCCGATGCCGGCTGCGCAGCGCTGCCGGCCACGCCGGACGCCGCTTCGGCTGCCGGCGATGCGGCAGACGGTGCGCCCGCATCGTTCGCGGCCGGACGCGGTGCGGCAGGTGCCGGCGCGACGTTGTTCGTCGCGGCCGGCTTGCCGATGCCGTGCTTCTGCAACTCCATCAGCACGCGATTCTTCAATGCCAGCAGTTGCTGCAGGCTCGACGGCCGCGGCTGCGATGCACCCGTGGCGGGTGCCGCACCGGCCGGTTCGTTCGCGCCCGAAACCTGGCTGCCCGGCGCAGGCTGGGCAGCGGGCTCGCTCGCGGACGACGGCGCCGACTGGATCGCGCCGCTCCACACATGCGGGCCGCTGGCGCCGGCAGCAGGCGCCGCCGGCTGCGTGTTTTCGACAGCCGACGCGCCGTGTGCAGCCGAAGCGCCTGCCGAAGCAGACGCCCCCGCTGCCGTCGCGACGCTAGCACCGCTCACCGGTGCCGCATGCACGGCCGGCGCCACCGGCGCGGATTGCACGGCCGACCCCGGATGCGGCGCGGACGCACCGGGCTGCGCGAGCGCCGCACCGCCCGACGCAGCGACGGGCGCGGAGGCAGCCGCCGCACCGGATGCGCCAAGCGCACTGGCTGGCGCAAGCGCCGCGCCCGTTGCGTCGAGCGCGGGCACGGTCAGCGTCGCGCCGACTTTCAGGCGGCTCGCGTCGCGCTTCATGAACGCCTGCGGATTGGCGTCGAACAGCGCGCGGCCGGCGCGCGCGAGCACGCCCGGATCATGCGATTGCGTCGCCGCTTTCGCGATGTCGTTCAACGACTGGCCCGGCTGGACCGTCACGGTAAGCGGCGCGGCGGCGCCGGCAGCAGACGCCGGCAGTTCGCCTGTGCTGGTCGCCCAGGCCGACGCGGCTGCGCCGAGCGCCAGAATCGCCAGCGCGCCACGCACGGCGCGCGACAGACGGGACTGACGCGGAAACAAGGAAATTCGGGACATCGTAGGCTCTATCTCCGCGCGCGGGCGCGGCTCGGATTCGCGGTTGGAAGCGTCAATAAAGTTGCCGCAGAAATGCAAAAGCGTCGCGCGGAACGCGACGCTTTCGGCTGGTCTGTGCGTCGTAACCGCGTAGTTTACTTCACGTGCTCGCGTTCGGGCCGAATTCATCGGCTGCGGGTGCAACCGGCCGCGCTCGCACGTCGCGGCGCACGCAGCGATCGCGTCGGGCTGCCGCACGGGTCGCGCACTGCAGCCGGCGCGCCGGATCGACCGAAAGGATAGGCATCAATGGATCAAAATCCTTGCGGCAACATCTCGTCCGGAACGAATGGCAAGGCTTTACGCCGCGCCGCCGCGCTTCCTCGCGCCAAACGATGCGATGCAGGAACGGCCGCGCAAGCGGTTCGGCGCTTCCACGTTTCCGCCGGCCGGTTCCGGCGCCGAACCACGGCCGGGGTAATCGAGCGCATTCGCTCAACAATTCGCGTCACCTGCCGTTAATTGATTAACAGCCGCCATTTTCAAATACTCCCGCCGCCCCGCCGACCTCATTCAAATCAATTTCAATTGAACGATAAGAAGTCAATTCTCACCTCTTATCGTCTAATTGAAAATTCATCCCGCCAAATCCCCGCCCCGCAAGGCTTTCAGACCTGACAGCACGGCCAATTACCCATACAAAAGCGATCATTTCGACAGTAATTCAATCACATTACACAAAATTACACAGATCAAATAATCGCTGTCGCTACGATCGACTTCAAACAGGAATCGGCGCAATCCGGCCATTGCGTTCGCACATGCCGGAAAGGCGGGACTGCGATCGGCCGGGTTGACGCCGTGAGACGCCAGAGGGTCATCGCGCAGTTGCAAGACTGCATTCACTCACCAGCTCGTTACGGGGATCGAACATGGGCTATCAGCAGGGTTTGAGCGGGTTGGCCGGCGCGTCGAGCAATCTCGACGTGATCGGCAACAACATCGCGAACGCAAACACGACCGGCTTCAAGCAGGGCCGCGCGAACTTCTCCGACATGTACGCGAATTCGGTCGCGACGTCGGTCAATACGCAGATCGGCATCGGCACGAGGCTCGCGTCGGTGCAGCAGCAATTCGGCCAGGGCACGATCAATTCGACCCACTCGTCGCTGGACATCGCGATCAACGGCAACGGCTTCTTCCAGATGTCGAGCAACGGCGCGACGACGTACTCGCGCGACGGCACGTTTCACCGCGACAAGAGCGGCGCCATCGTCGACTCGCAAGGCCGCAACCTGATGGGTTATGCGGCAGGTGCGGACGGCGTGATCAACACCGCGCAGACCGTGCCGCTGCAGGCGCCGACCAACAACATCGCGCCGCAGGCGACGAGCAAGATCGCCGGCCAGTTCAACCTGAACTCGCAGGACAAGGTGCCGGCCAAGACGCCGTTCAACGCGAGCGACAACACGACGTACAACTACAATTCGTCGATCCAGGTCTACGACACGCTCGGCGGCTCGCAGCAGGTCACGATGTATTTCGCGAAAAGCGCGGCCGGCACCTGGCAGGCCTATGCGGGCGTACAGGGCCAGACGCCGACGAATCTCGGCACCGTCACGTTCGATGCATCGGGCCGGATCAGCTCGACGACATCGGCCGCCACCGGCCAGCCGACGCCGAGCCTCGGTCAGTTCGCGTTCTCGATCCCCAACACGACGGGCGGCGCCAACCCGCAGAACCTGACGCTCGACCTGAGCGGCACGACGCAGTACGGCGGGAAGAACGGCGTAAACAATCTCGCGCAGGACGGCTTCGCGAGCGGCACGCTGACGACGTTCTCGATCGGCACCGACGGCAAGCTGACCGGCAACTACTCGAACGGCCAGAGCGCGGTGCTCGGCCTGATCGCGCTCGCGAACTTCAACAACCCGAACGGGCTCGTGAACATCGGCGGCAACCAGTATGCGGAGACCGCCGCGTCGGGCGTGCCGCAGATCTCCGCGCCGGGCAGCACGAACCACGGCACGCTGCAGGGCAGCGCGCTGGAAAACTCGAACGTCAACCTGACGACCGAGCTCGTGAACCTGATCACCGCGCAGCGCAACTACCAGGCCAACGCGCAGACGATCAAGACCCAGCAGACGGTCGACCAGACGCTGCTGAACCTGCGCTGATCCACGCATGAAAAACGCGCCGCGCCAGCCTTGACATCATCAAGGCCGACGCGGCGCGTCATCTTGTGCAGCCCGGCCCGCAGGCCGGACCGGCAAGCGGGCTTACTTGTCGAGCAGGATGCGCAGCATGCGGCGCAGCGGCTCGGCCGCGCCCCACAGCAGCTGATCGCCGACCGTGAATGCCGACAGGTATTCGCCGCCCATCGCGAGCTTGCGCAGGCGGCCGACCGGCACCGTCAGCGTGCCGGTGATCTTTGCCGGCGACAGGTCGCGCATCGACGCTTCACGCTCGTTCGGCACGACCTTCACCCAGTCGTTCGCCGAGGCGAGGATGCCGTTGATCTCGTCGAGCGGCACATCCTTGTTCAGCTTGATCGTCAGCGCCTGCGAGTGGCAGCGCATTGCGCCGATCCGCACGCACAGGCCGTCGACCGGGATCGAACCCGGCTCGCCCATCGCCGGCTTGCCGAGAATCTTGTTGGTTTCCGCGCCGCCCTTCCACTCTTCCTTCGACATCCCGTTGCCGAGATCCTTGTCGATCCACGGGATCAGCGAGCCGGCGAGCGGCACGCCGAAGTTGCTGGTCGGCATCGCGTCGCTGTTCATCGCGGCCAGCACGCGGCGGTCGATGTCGAGAATCGCGGAAGCCGGATCGGCGAGCTGTTCCTGCACCGCGCCGTTCAGCGTGCCCATCTGCGACAGCAGCTCGCGCATGTTCTGCGCGCCCGCGCCCGATGCGGCCTGGTAGGTCATCGCCGTCATCCAGTCGACGAGGTTCTCGCGGAACAGGCCGCCGAGCGCCATCAGCATCAGGCTGACCGTGCAGTTGCCGCCGACGAAGTTCTTCGTGCCCTTGACGAGCGCGTCCTTGATCACGTCGAGGTTGACCGGATCGAGGATGATGACGGCGTCGTCGTTCATCCGCAGCGACGATGCCGCATCGATCCAGTAGCCGTTCCAGCCGGCCGCGCGCAGCTTCGGGAACACGTCGTTCGTGTAGTCGCCGCCCTGGCACGTGATGATCACGTCGCACTTCTTCAGCTCGTCGACGTTGGTCGCGTCCTTGAGCGTAGTCTCGTTTTTCGCGAACGACGGCGCCTTGCCGCCCGTGTTGCTGGTGCTGAAAAACACCGGTTCGATCAGGTCGAAATCGCCCTCTTCCTGCATGCGCTGCATCAGGACGCTGCCGACCATGCCGCGCCAACCTACGAGACCTACGTTCATGACTAACCCTTTGAATGGAGCTTCCCCGCCATTTCCGTCCCCGGCGTGACCGCGCGGGGAAACAGGCGGGCACGACGGACGATCAGCGTTTAATGATCGTTTTCGTGGTAATGGTTTTCGTGATGACGATGGCGCGCGCACCCGCACGGGCAGTGTTGCCGTGGAGTTTCAGGACCGGGGAGATCAGGGAAATCAGCGCCATCGTTCGAGTCTACACAAACCTATTCGGCCGCACAACGGCCAACCCGGTGCGAACGCGCCGTTTTTACCGGCCGCGTTCGCACCCTTTACTGCCTGCTTACAGCGCCGCGACCACCGCGTCGCCCATTGCCGCCGTACCGACCTGCTGGCAGCCCGGCGTCGCAATGTCGCCCGTGCGGTAGCCCTGTTCGAGCACCGTTTTCACCGCGCGCTCGATGCGATCGGCCTGCTCCGCGCGATTCAGCGAGTAGCGCAGCAGCATCGCGGCCGACAGGATCGTCGCGAGCGGGTTCGCGATGCCCTTGCCCGCGATGTCCGGTGCCGAACCGTGCGACGGTTCGTACAGACCCTTGTTGTTCTTGTCGAGCGACGCCGACGGCAGCATGCCGATCGAGCCCGTCAGCATCGACGCTTCATCCGACAGGATGTCGCCGAACATGTTGCCCGTGACGATCACGTCGAACTGCTTCGGCGCCTTCGCGAGCTGCATCGCCGCGTTGTCGACGTACATGTGCGACAGCTCGACGTCCGCGTATTCCTTCGACACGTCGATCATGATGTCGCGCCAGAACTGCGACGTTTCGAGCACGTTCGACTTGTCGACCGACAGCAGCTTCTTCGCGCGCTTGCGTGCCGCCTGGAACGCGACGTGCGCGATGCGACGCACTTCCGGTTCCGAGTAGCGCATCGTGTCGAAGCCTTCGCGCTCGCCGGCAAACGGGCCGTCCGGTGCGGCGCGCACGCCGCGCGGCTGGCCGAAGTAGATGTCGCCGTTCAGTTCGCGCACGATCAGGATGTCGAGGCCCGCGACGAGCTCGGGCTTCAGCGGCGAAGCGTCGACGAGCTGCGGATAGCAGATCGCCGGGCGGAAGTTCGCGAACAGCTCGAGATGCTTGCGCAGCCCGAGGATCGCCTGCTCGGGGCGCAGCGCGCGCTCGAGCGAATCGTACTTCCAGTCGCCGACCGCGCCGAACAGGATCGCGTCGGCTTCCTTCGCGAGCTTCAGCGTCGCGTCGGGCAGCGGATGGCCGCTTGCCTCGTAGCCCGCGCCGCCGACCGGCGCCTGTTCGAGTTCGAACTTCTCGTCGAGTGCGTTCAGCACCTTCACCGCTTCGCTGACGATTTCCGGACCGATGCCGTCGCCGGGCAGCACTGCAATCTTCATGCGTTATTCCTGACTGGGTAGGTTATGGAGCAGGCCGGCGAACGCGCGGATAGCGCGCCCGCCTCGAAGGCGATATATCAGCCGACCAGCTTGGTGTTGAGCCACGGCTGCTTCACGAGCCGCTCGGCTTCGAACTGGCGAATCTTGTCCGCATGGCGCAGCGTGAGGCCGATGTCGTCGAAGCCGTTCAGCAGGCAGTACTTGCGGAACGCGGCGATCTCGAACGGATACTCGCGGCCGTCGCCCGTGCGCACGACCTGCGCGTCGAGGTCGATCGTCAGCTGGTAGCCGTTGAACGCGTACGTGTCGTTGAACACGTGATCGACCTGCTGCTCGGTCAGCACGATCGGCAGCAGACCGTTCTTGTAGCAGTTGTTGAAGAAGATGTCCGCGAAGCTCGGCGCGATGATCGCGCGGAAGCCGTACTGCTGCAGCGCCCACGGCGCGTGCTCGCGCGAGCTGCCGCAGCCGAAGTTCTTGCGCGCGACCAGCACCGATGCGCCCTGGTAGCGCGGCTGATTCAGCACGAAGTCGGGATTCAGCGGACGCTTCGAGTTGTCCTGGCCCGGCTCGCCGTGATCGAGGTAGCGCCATTCGTCGAACGCGTTCGGACCGAAGCCCGTGCGCTTGATCGACTTCAGGAACTGCTTCGGGATGATCGCGTCGGTGTCGACGTTCTCGCGATCGAGCGGCGCCACGACGCCGGTATGTACTGTGAATTTTTCCATGATCCGTCTATCCGGTTGGAGGGCCGGCCTTCAGCCGGCGCACATCGACAAATTCTCGGCGGGAGTCGTCACTCCGCGGCGCGCTTCAGCGCGTTGCCGGCGGCGTTGACGTCCTGCCCGAAGCCCTGGACGGTATTGCAGCCCGCGAGGCCGAAGCCCAACCCCGCCAGCGCCAGCGCGGCAACCAGCCGCGCAATGATCTTCGATGCCGTCACGCGTCACCCCAGCTTGCGAATGTCGACGAAGTGGCCTTCGATGGCCGCGGCCGCGGCCATCGCGGGGCTCACGAGGTGCGTGCGACCGCCCGCGCCCTGCCGGCCTTCGAAGTTGCGGTTCGACGTCGACGCGCAGCGCTCGCCCGGATCGAGCCGGTCGGCGTTCATCGCGAGGCACATCGAGCAGCCCGGCTCGCGCCATTCGAAACCGGCGTCGGTGAACACCTTGTCGAGCCCTTCGCGTTCGGCCTGCGCCTTCACGAGGCCCGAGCCCGGCACGACCATCGCGAGCCGCACGTTCGACGCGATGCGACGGTTCAGCTTCTTCACGACATACGCGGCCGCACGGATGTCCTCGATCCGCGCGTTCGTGCACGAGCCGATGAAAATCTTGTCGACCTTGATCGATTCGATCGGCGTGTTCGGCTCGAGCGCCATGTAGGCCAGCGCGCGCTCCATCGCGTCGCGCTTGACCGGATCCTTCTCGCGCTCGGGATCGGGCACGCGGCCGTCGATCGACGTGACCATTTCCGGCGACGTGCCCCACGTGACCTGGGGGACGATCTCGGCCGCGTTCAACTCGACGACGCGGTCGAACTGCGCGCCTTCGTCCGACTTGAACTGGCGCCAGTATTCGACGGCCTGATCCCATTCCGCGCCGGTCGGCACGAACGGACGGCCCTTCAAGTAATCGATCGTCGTATCGTCGACGGCGACCATGCCCGCGCGCGCGCCGGCCTCGATCGCCATGTTGCAGACCGTCATGCGGCCTTCCATCGTCAGCGCGCGAATGGTCGAGCCGCCGAATTCGATCGCGTAGCCCGTGCCGCCGGCCGTACCGATCTTGCCGATGATCGCGAGCACGATGTCCTTCGCGGTACAGCCGCGCGGCAGTGCGCCCTCGACCTTCACGAGCATGTTCTTGCTCTTCTTCTGCAGCAGCGTCTGCGTCGCCAGCACGTGCTCGACTTCCGACGTGCCGATGCCGTGCGCGAGCGCGCCGAACGCGCCGTGCGTCGACGTATGCGAATCGCCGCACACGATCGTCATGCCCGGCAGCGTCGCGCCCTGCTCCGGCCCGATGATGTGGACGATGCCCTGGCGCATGTCGTTCATCTTGAACTGCGTGATGCCGAACGCATCGCAGTTCGCGTCGAGCGTGTCGACCTGCAGCTTCGAGACGGGATCGGCGATGCCGTGGCTGCGGTCCGTCGTCGGCACGTTGTGATCCGACACGGCCAGGTTCGCGCTGATGCGCCACACCGGACGCTGCGCGATCTTCAGCCCTTCGAACGCCTGCGGGCTCGTGACTTCATGCAGCAGCTGACGGTCGATGTACAGCAATGCCGTGCCGTCATCCTCGGTGTGGACGACGTGGGTATTCCACAGTTTGTCGTAGAGAGTCTGTGCCATGGGTATGCGGGGTCGTTGTGACTACAAGCCTTGCGGATGCGGTCGATTATGCCACGCAGAACGCGTCGCGGCGCAGGCCGGGCGCGAAAAAACCCATTAAAAACAGTGGTTTGGCTGGTAGTGCCAATACCTGTATCGGCATTACCCGGCAAATGGGGCACGCCGGGTCCGGATGACCTCGATCGCGGATCGCGTCGCCCGGACCCGGCGCGACGGGCCGGAACCGGCGGCCTCAGCCGTTCGGATATTCGCGCTTGATCAGGTCGAGCCGCAGCATCGCCAGCTGCATGCCGGCGTTGCTCATCAGGTAGAGATCGCGGCGGCGCATCGCCGGCTGCTGCGCGGACGTGTCGTAGGCGACCGGCAGCACCAGCCCGGCCGGCACCGCCGCCTGCATCCCCGCCGCATTCGACACGCGCACGGCGATCGACGCCTGATCCGCGTGCGTGACGATCGCGACCTTGCCGAGCGCCGCGGCCGAGCCGGCCTGTTTGACGATCGCGGCGGCGACGCCGTCGGGCGTCGGTATCGGGCTGCCGGCGCTCAGGGCCGGCGTCGCGATCGTCGTCACGCCCGCTGTCAGCCCGTATTTCGACGCGAGCACGCTCGCGACTTCCTGCTGCGCGCAGACCGGCACGGCGACCTTCTGCCGGAGCGCGAACACGGCGTCGGCAATCGCCTCGTTCACCGGGCCCGGCACCGGCACGGCACCGGATGCCGCGGCGCGACTGCCAAAGCTGAACGCGACGATCGTATTGATGCCGGCCGCCGCGACGGTGGGTGGCGCCCACGAGAAAAACGTGTCGAACAGGTAACCCGTCTCGTCGGCGGCGGTCGCGCGATCGTTCAGTTCGTTCGTCAGCTTGCCGAGCATCTGGCGCTGCAGTTCGGCATCGGACGCCGGTGCGTCGCTTGCGAACACGGGCGCGGCGGCCGCGCACGATGCGGCGAGTGCGGAAGTGGAAGCCAGGAAATGGCGGCGGGTCTTCATGGTCATCGGGATCGTGTGGAAAGCGGGAATCGTCAGCCTTTCGGGAAGGCCTGCGTCGTGGCGGCCATCGCGCGGCCGAGCATTTGCGCATACATGTCGTGCACGAGATACAGGCTGCGGTTGCGCGTCCACGGCTGGCCCGATTGCGGGTCGTACACCGTCGGCAGCGGCACCTCTGCGACTGCAGCCGCCTTCATGCCCGCCTGCTGCGAGGTCTGGATGCAGCGCTTCGCGTGATCGCGATGGCCGACCACCGCGACGGTGCCCATCGCGGCCGCGCCGCCCGCGCGCGACACGGCCACGGCGGCGACGCCTGCCGTGCTCAGGTACACGATCGAGCCGTCGCTCGCGATCACCGGTTCGATCGACGACAGCACGTCGGCGCCCATTCCGTATTTCGACACGAGAAAGCGCGCGATTTCCCACTGCGCGTAGACCTTGACGGGCTTCAACTGGCGGATGCGGTACACGGCGTCCGCGAGCGCTTCGTTGACCGGCCCCGGATCGGGCAGCGCGGACTGGTTGCCGCCCGTGCTCGACGTGTTGCCGCTCGCCGCGTTCGGACGGTTGCCGAAGCTGTATGCGACGATCGCGCCGACCTGCGCGGCCGGCACCGTCGGCAGGCCCCAGGTGAAGCCGACATCGGTCAGCGCCGGCACGATCGCATTGACCGTCGCCGCATCGCCGAGCTGCGCGTTCAGCTTCGCGGACATCTGCGCGGCAAGTGCGCTGTCGGTGACGGGCGCCGATGTGACGTCGTCGCCGCCGCATGCGCTCAGCAGCGGTGCTGCCGCAACGGCGGGGGCGGCAGCAAGAAATTTTCTGCGTGAAGAAGCCGACGGATTCAGATTCATGAGAGATACGAAGCGATGCAAACAACGCCGGCAGCAGGTCGCGGCGTTGCAATAGCGGGTTCAGGGAAAGTGACAACCGGGTATGTCACGCGGTTGGGAGACGGGCGACAGGATCGACGCGCGGATCGGATCGCTGCACCCAGTCGATCAACGATGCAGGATCGTAGCGGGCGTTTATTAAATTGCGGTGAACCTGTCGATCGAATGCAGGCGATCGTCATGCCGTTTCATCGATGGACGAATGCGTTTCATCCGTGGCGAGCGACCACGGCCACCGTTTCACCGGTGGCGAGGATGCGATTCGCGTGCATCGTCGCGTACTGCACGGCCATCTCCGGATTTCGCGTTACGATGGCACAACGCACGTTCCCACGATCGGATCCGGAGCCCACCACGATGAAGCTCGGCCTGAACGAATCGCTAGCTCGCCTCGACGAAGAAGGCACGCTGTTCACGACGCTGTTTCGGCACGGCACGCTCGACGTCGAGCTGTACCGGCCGCACATCGAGGACAAGCAGAAGCCGCATGCGCGCGACGAGGTTTACGTGATCGCCACCGGCACGTCGCGCTTCATCGTCGACGGGCGCGAATCCGACGTCTCGGCCGGCGACGTGCTGTTCGTCCCCGCTCACGCGGAGCATCGCTTCGTCGGTTTCTCCGGCGACTTCTCGACCTGGGTGTTCTTCTACGGCCCCGAAGGCGGCGAACGCGGCGCATGACGCGATGCGCACAGCACTTTTCTTGCGATTGCCTAGACTGTCTATTCGCGGCGGACCGCGCACGGCCGCTCGGTCATCACGATAGCTCAAGCATCCGGTTCAACTGGACAGGAGAACAGCATGCGATACGAACTCTATTACTGGCCCGAGATCCAGGGCCGCGGCGAATACGTACGGCTCGCGCTCGAGGCGGCCGAAGCCGACTATGTCGACGTCGCGCGCGAATCGGGGCGCGGCATGGGCGTGCCGGCGATGATGCGCATGATGGACAGCGCGAACGCGGAATGCGTGCCGTTCGCGCCGCCGTTCCTGAAGGCCGGCGACGTGGTCGTCGGGCAGACCGCAAATATCCTGCTGTTCCTCGGGGTGCGGCTCGGGCTCGCGCCTGACGACGAAGCCGGCCGACTATGGGTGCACCAGATCCAGCTGACCGTCGCCGATTTCGTCACCGAGATCCACGACACGCACCATCCGATCGCAAGCGGCCTGTACTACGAGGACCAGAAAGCGGAAGCGGCCGAGCGCGCGGCCGATTTCCTCGAGAATCGGCTGCCTAAATTCCTCGGCTATTTCGATCGCGTGCTCGAACAGAATCCGCACAAGAGCGGCCATATCGCGGGCAGCGCGCTCAGTTATGCGGACCTTTCGATGTTCCAGCTCATCGAGGGCTTGCGCTATGCGTTCCCGAAGGCGATGAAACGCGCGGAGCGGAAAGTCGCGGGGCTCGTCGGCCTGCACGACCGCGTCGCGCAACATCCGCCCGTCGCGCGTTATCTCGACTCGGAGCGCCGCATCCCGTTCAACGACATGGGGATCTTCCGGCACTATCCGGAGCTGGACCAATAGCGGCGTGCCGCATCAGTCGCCGTACCGATAGCGGCTGCGCATCGCATCGAGCGGATTGCCGTCGGCGAGCGTGCCGCCGAGGCTGCGGATCACCGCGCTCGCCGCGTTGATCGCGGTCTGCACCGCGCCCTCGATCCAGCCGCCCGTGAACGAACAGCAGCAGCCGGCCAGATAGATCCCGCGATCGGTCGACGGCTCGGCCGCCGTCTGGAACTGGTAGAACAGCGCCTGCGAGTGGATGTCCTCGCCCGGATAGTTCAGCTTGAACGCGCCCAGCGCGTAGCGGTCCGACAGCCAGTCGTGGCTCGTGACGTTGCGCGCGTAGTCGTCGTCGAGCGGGCGCAGGTGCGCGGCGAACGCCGGTGACACGACGCCGATCTCGGCAACGAGCCGCTTGAACCGCTCGATCTTGTCGGTGAGCGACAGGATCTTGTGCGAATCGTCCTCCCACGTGTAGCTGATCAGCACGACGCCATGCGCGTCGGGATCGTCGGGCGCGTAGTCGAGGCAGTAGATGCCACGCGCGAGCGTATCGGTCTGGATGTTGTGCGGCAGCCCGTGCTTGAGCCAGAACTTGTCTCGGGTCAGCACGAAGAGCTTAGACGAACTGACCATGTGCGTCTCGTTGATCGCACGGACGACGTCCGGCGCGAACAGGTTCGCGATGCCCGTCATGCCCATGCCGACCTGCATCGCGCGCGTCGTCGTCGCGACGATCACGCGGTCGAACACGCGCGTCGATCCGTCGTCGAGCGCGAGCGCAAACGTGCCGTCGGGCTGCGTCGTCACGCCGCGCACGGCCGCGTAAACGATGCAGTCGCGCACGTGCGCACCGTCGGCGCCGTCGTCCAGCAGCCCCTGCGCGAGCGCGAAGATGCCGGCCGGGATCAGCCGCTGGTCGACCTCGAGCTCGTTGACGACGATCCGCAGGATTTCGAGGAACGACGCGCGATAGACCGGCTGGAAGCCGCCCGATCCGATGCCGAGCGTGCCGAACAGGCGCAGGTCCTCGCCCTTGCGCCAGCGCACGCCGCCGGGCGGCGTTGCGCCCGTGAAGATCTTCACGATCGCCGAATAGAACGACTCGTCGCCAAACCGGTCGATGTACTGCTGCCAGCCGCGCCGCGCGTCGTCGTAGCGATGCGCGCGCAGCAGTGCCGTCAGTTCGGCCGGCGCGGGCAGCAGCGTGCCGTCGTCGAGCCGCACGCCGTCGCGGATGAACGCGCGCCAGCCGCGGTCGACGCGCTCGAATAGTGCGGGCGGCGCATCGCCGGCCGGCCAGCGGTACGCGTGGCCCTGGTAGTGGATCTCGGTATCGACGATGCCCGGGTCGGGAAACGCCGATGCGCTGTCGACACCGAACCGGTCGAGGTAGTGATAGAGCGCGGCCTGCGACGGCGGAAAGCGCATCGCACCCATTTCGGCAAGCAGATGCGGATGATCGGGATTGATCGACTGGGTCAGCAGGCGGCCGCCGACGCGCGCCCGGTTCGCCTCGAACACGACGACCTGCCGGGCACCCGCGCGCAGCAGTTCGCACGCCGCGACGAGACCTGCGACGCCCGCGCCGACGATCGCGATCCTCGCATCGTGCGCGCCTTCGGCCGGCAGCGTGCCGAGACGGCCGCCGGTACGGGACAGGAAAGCGCCATAGTCGTACAGCGTGTCGATGTACGGTAGCGTGTGCGGCAGGCGTTCAGGGGCGTTCATGGAGTCGGGATCAAAGGTGGAAGCCGGATGCGCGAGCCCGCGCTCATACGGGCAGGTGAATGCTGCCGAGCGGTGCGTCGGCGTTGACGAGGTCGACGCGCTTCACGCGGATGCGCAACGCGTCGTCGCGCACCGCGAGTTCATGCGTGTACCAGCCGGCGAACAGGGTCTGCTCGTCGCGCCGCACTTCGACGTAATGGAACGGCGTGCGCAGTACGTACACGCCGCGCGTGCGGTCGGCACGCTCGACATGCGGCTGCTGGAGCAGATGGTGGCCGTGGCTCGCCGGCTGCTGCGAAAACGTGCGGCGGCCGGCCAGGCGTTCGATGCGGATGCGCAGCAGCAGCCGGTCCTCGTCCATCAGCGCGCCGTGCAGCCCCGTGTCGGGCTGGTCCGGCGACAGCGGCATCCAGTAGCGCGCGTCGTCCGCGTAGAGCGCGAGCCAGTCGTCGTAGCACCGCTCGTCGAGCAGGCGCGCCTCGTGGTACACGAACGCGGCGAGTTCATCGTGTGCAAAGGTGCGCATCGGCCGCCTCCTTCGTCGATGCGGGCGCGATGTAGCGCAGCCACGCGCGGAACTGGTTGCGGATCTGCTGCTCGCTGGTACCGTTCGTTTCCGACGTCGGCTGCGCGAACTCCCGCGGATCGAACAACCGCCCCACGTGCACCCAGTCGCGCGACTGCGTCGCGAGGCCGCGTTGCGCGCGTTCGTACATTTCGAGATCGTCGTGCGCGACGATCGACGTCGGCGCGTTGATCAGCCGGTTGTACGCAAGCGTGCGCTCGAACAGCGAATCGGGCGCGCCGACGAGACGGAACGACCATGACTCCACCAGCGTGCGGTCGGCCGCAAGCGGCTTGAACACGCGCAGGATCTGGATCGGCCCCTTCACCATCGCGTTCGGAAACAGCACCGTGTTGTGACGGACCTCGCCGAGAATACGCGCCGCACGCGCTTCGCCGTAGGCCGCCACCATCTTCTCGTGATACCCGGGGATCGGCGTATAGCGCGCATGGATCGAATCGGCCGTGCCGGTGTGACCGTGCCCGTTGGGCCACACGCGCAGCCCCATCTGCTCGAAGAACGCATGCGGCTGGATGAACGGCTCCAGCAGCTCGACCGCCATCGGCTTCGCACCTTCCGCGCCGTCGCGCTCCCATACGCGCACGGCCGTGCCGGCCGACGACTCGTGCGCGACCATCGGATGGCAGGTGTCGGTCTGGTTCTCGACCAGCATCTTCCAGTTGCACGCGTGCACGTACCGAAACACGCCGCCCGCGACCTCGACACGCCCTTCCGGCGAGCGGTCGACCAGGTTGTCGAGCGACGACAGCGCATCGCCGAAATAGTCGTGGAAATCGACACCCGACGGATTCAGGCGGCAGAACACGAAGCCGCGATGGTCATGGGTCGCGCCGACCGCCTGCATGCCCTTGCTCGCCTCGCACGATTCGAAGCCGGTGTTCTCGTAGCCGCGCCGCAGCGGAATCGCATAGAGGCTGCCGTCGGTCCGGTACGACCATGCGTGGTACGGACAACGGAAGAACCTGCCCGTGTTGCCGCATGCATCGGTCACGAGCTGCGTGCCCTTGTGCGAACAGCGGTTGTGCAGCACGCGCACCGATCCGTCGACGTGGCGCACCATCACGACCGGCTCGGCGCCGATCGTAGTCGCCGGTATCCGGAATCTGGCTGACGTGGCCGACATAGACCCACGTGTTCGCGAACAGGTGACGCATCTCCAGCTCGAAGATCCGCGGCGACAGGTAGAGATCCTTGTGCACCTCGGTCTCGCGCACTAGCGCCGCCACCGCATCGGTGAACGGTTGCGCCGTCATGCACACCTCCGGCCGCGGACGCGCTGCCGCCGCGCGCTCTCGCGGCGCGCGGATTCGATTGCTTTTATGGTCATCTCTCAGGTTTCCAGTCTTGGGGGCCGCTCGGGCAGCGTGCTGCCTGCCGCCGGGCACCCGGCGGCAGGCGTGGCGGGTGACGGTCAGCCCGTCACGGGTGTCTCGTGCAGGCGCAGCCAGCCGATGCGCCCGCTCGCGTCACGCTCGAACACGACGGTCGAACGGCGGACGCTGCGCCGCCCCTCTCCGTCGACTTGCGTCTCGCGATAGGCGATCACCGCGCCGCCCTGCCAGGCGCTCACGTCGTGCAGTTCGTCGATCGCGATCCGCAGGCCGGGACGCGCGCCGAAGCCGCGCGAGAACAGGACGTCGATATCCGCGAAGTCCAGCGCATGCCCCTGCAGCGAAATCATCGAGAAACGCCGCGAAAAACGCGCGAGCAGCGGCGCGAGGCCCTCGCGGGCGGCGCGGCCGGACAGCCATTGCTCGATGTCGACATGCGCGTCGACGACTTCCTGGAAAAACGGGTTTGACGAATTCATCTCGACACTCACGAACGTTGGGAAACCGGCTGCCCGGCAGGCGCGCGGCGCCCCGCGAGGCGCGCGACGAACGGCAGCGGCAGCAGCGTCAGCAACGCGGCCAGGCCGAAGCACTGCTGGTACGGCAGCCGCGCGTCGTCGCCGTGCATCGACAGCAGGAAATTCAGCGCGCTGCCCAGCACCGCGACGCCGAGGCAGAAGCTCAACTGCCGGTTGATGTTCCAGAGCGCGCTCGCGTCGCCCATCCGCGCGGCAGGCACGTCGAGGAACGCCGCGCTTTGAGACGTGCTCGTGCACATGCTGGCGCCGAGCCCCATCGCGACGAAAGCCAGCACGCGCCCGGCCTCGAAACCGGCGAGCGGAGTCGCGAGCAGCGCGATGCCGATCCCGTCGATCACGATCCCGCACATGAACAGCGGCCTCGCGCCCCACTTCGGGAAACAGCGGCGCGTCGTCGCGATCGCGACGAACGACGCGATCGCCCACGGCACCATCAGCGCGCCCGTATGCGTCGCGCTGAGCCCCAGCGTGTTCTGCAGATACAGCGCCGCGACCAGGTTCACACCGGTGAACACGCCCGGCACGCACAGATAGACGATCAGGCCGATCCGCAGCTGCGGCTGCGCGACCAGGCGCAGGTCGAGCAGCGGCGCGGCCGCGCGTCGCGCATGCGCGACGTATGCGCCGCCGGCGACGAGCGCGATCGCAAGCGGCGCGATCGCTTGGCGTGCCGCCCCCGGTTGCCCCGCGAACGTCAGGCCGAGCAGCAGCGCGACGAGCGCCACGGCGCTCAACGCGAGGCCGCGCACATCGAGCGCCGCCGGGCGTTCGCTCGCGTCGTCGGGCGGCAGCCACGCGACCGCGAGCACGCTGGTGGCCGCGGCCAGCGGCAGCATGCCGAAGAAGATCGCGCGCCACGACGCGCGATCGACGATCACGCCGCCGAGCGCCGGCGACAGCGCCGGCACGAGCAGCGCAACCATCATCACGATCGACGTCAGGTGCGCGCGCGCATCGGGCGGATACGCACGATAAGCCATCGTCTGCCCGACCGGAATCAGCAGCCCGCCGCCGAGCCCCTGGATCAGCCGCCACGCCAGCAGCGCGCCGATCGACGCCGACAGCCCGACCCCGAGGCTGCCGAGCGCGAACAGCAGCAGCGACGCGATCAGCAGCCGGCGCTCGCCGAAACGCCGCGCGAGCCACGTGCCGAGCGGGATCACGACGGTCAGCCCGAGCACGTACATGTTGCCGATCCACGCCAGTTGGGCGACCGATGCGTGCAGCTCGCGCTGGATCGTCGGATACGCGGCGTTGATGACGAACATGTTGGCGAGATCGATCGCGAACCCGAGCAGGTAGACAGCGGCAATTTTCGAGCGATCGGTCATGACGGCGGGAGACGAACGAAACGCCGCAGTGTAAGGTTCGCGGCACGCGTCGATAAGACCGCCCGGCCGGCAAGACTGGTCGAAAAATTTTGACAATCAGGGCAACATGTCGGTTTTCCGCAGAGCAGTCGACATGCCATGGTGAGTCTCGATCGTTTCGCCGTCTTCCGCGCCGTCGTGGAATCGGGGTCGTTTACGGCCGCCGCCGCCCAGTTGAATCAGGCCCGGGCCGCGGTCAGCTTCAACATCAAGCAGCTGGAAACCGAGCTCGGCGTCACGCTGCTCACGCGCACGACGCGGCGCGTCGAGCTGACCGACGCGGGCGAGCGCTTTTATGCGCGCTGCCTGCGCGTGCTGGAGGAAGCCGAGAGCGCGATCGACGATGCACGCAGCGAGCATGGCGGGATGCACGGCGTGCTGCGCGTGACGTCGACCGTCGAGTACGGGACGATGGTCGTCGCGCCGGCGCTGCACGAATTCATGCAGCGCCATCCCGCGCTGCGCGTGCGGCTCGAGACGCATGCGTCGCAGGTCGATCTGGTGCGCGAGCGCGTCGACGTCGCGATCCGGCTCGGGCGCCTCGAACAGTTCCAGGACCTGCCGTACCGTGGCGCGTGCCTTGCGACCTATGAAGTGCGGCCCGTGATCGCCCCGTCGCTGCTCGCCGCTGCCGGCCTGTCGCGCATCGATTCGCCCGACGTACTGGCGCGCCTGCCGCAACTCGGCCACACGCGGCTCGAGCGGATCGCCACCTGGACGCTCGCGGATCGCGACGGCAACCCGCACGCCTTTCAACCGGGCGCCAAGCCGCGCGTGGTCGTCGACAACGCGTCGGTGCTGCGCGTGCTCGCGCGACAAGGCAGCGGCGTCGCGCTGCTGCCCGAATGGCTCGTGCGCGACGACCTCGCGAGCGGTGCACTGGTCGACGCGCTCCCCGACTACCGGTTTCCGCCGCAGGCCGTCTACGCGCTGTACCCGTCGACCCCGCACGTGCCGCAGAAGGTGCGCGCGTGGGTCGACTTCATGAAGGCCTATCTGGCCTGAACGCGGCGGCTCAGGCGGCCGTCGCGTCCTCCCGCAGCCGCTCGTCGATCCGGCGCGCGATCGCCAGCAGGCGGCGATCGCCGCCCCACGGCCCTTCGAGCATCAGTCCGACCGGCAGGCCCGTTTGCGCGGAACGCCCGGCCGGGATCGACACGGACGGCACGCCGGCGAGCGTCGCCGGCGACGTCTGGCGCACGACGCGCGCGAACAGCGCCGCGCCCTGCCCGGCCGTCATCGCGGCCACGTCGTCGAGCGACGGCGGCTCGCCCGGCACCGTCGGCATCGCGATGCAGTCGACCGGCATGCCGAATGCGTCGTCGTACCAGTGCACGAGATGCCGACGGCACGCGATCGCTTCCGCATAGGCGACGGCATCGATCGGCGCGGACACGAACGACCGGAAGATGTCGCGCACGTCGTCGCTCGCGATCCGCTCGACGAACATCTCGAACGGGATGCCGAGCCGTTCCGCCGCGAAACGGCGCCAGTACCGGTTCGCCTCGAACGCCGCGATCGGAAAGCCGCATGCGTCGCTCGCCTCGTGCAGCGGCATCGCCGGCAGCGGCACGAGCGTCGCACCGGCCGCCGCGAACGACGCGAGCGCATGCTCGATGCAGGCCGCGACGCCCGGGTCGAGCGCGTCGAAGTAAGGCGCACCGGGCACGCCGATGCGCAGGCGGCGCCATTCCGGCGCGACGGCCGTGCTGTCGTCGCGCGTCAGCACGGCGTCGAGCAGCAGCAGGTCGTCGATGCCCTGGCCGATCGGTCCGACCGTATCGCGCGTGGGCGACAGCGACAGCACGCCGTGCGGCGAATAGCGCTGCGCGGACGGCCGCAGCCCGTACACGCCGCAGAATGCCGCCGGAATCCGCACCGAGCCGCCTGTGTCGGTACCGAGACCGAACGGAATGCCGGCCGCGACGGCCGCCGCCGTGCCGCCGCTCGACCCGCCGGCGATGCGCCGCGAATCATGCGGATTGCCGACCGCGCCGAAATGCCGGTTGCCGCTCGTGATGCCGAATGCGAGTTCGTGCATGTTCGCCTTGCCCAGCGGCACCGCGCCGGCGTCGAGCAGGCGCCGCACCGTGAGCGCGTCTTCCGCCGCACGATAGCCGCTCACCGCCGGGCTCGCGCCGAGCGTCGGCATCGCGACGGTATCGAGGTTGTCCTTGATCACGAACGGCACACCGGCAAGCGGCAGCGCGTCGCCTTGCGCAACGCGCGCATCGACACGCTCGGCCGTGCGGCACGCGAGATCGGCATCGACGTGCACCATCGCATTGAGCGGCGCGATCGCCGCGAGACGCGCGAGCGCGTCGCCGGCGACATCGGCGGCACGCCGTCCGGCCGTGCGCACCGCATCGGCTATCTCGCGCACGCTGGCGCCGGAAGCAAGTGACTGGGAAGAAACGCGGTTCGGCTGTGTTGTCATGTTGTGTGCTGGACGCGAAATCGATCGGGAAATGCGCGGCGTGCCGCAGGCCCTGAGCGACACGCCGCGCGAACCGCGATGGTATCCCGGCGTACGGCTGGCCGCACGTCGCTCACTACGCGTCGCGCGCTCGCTCGCGCGGGTCCGCCGCCGCGTCGACGGCCTCGACCGAGCGCGTCAGCCACGGCCCGATGTCCATCTCCTCATAGCGCACGAGCCGGCTCTTGCGTGCACGGCGATACGCGAACCAGATCGCGACGAACAGCGGAATCCACACATAGATCGACAACACTTCCATCCAGTCGATGCGGGCCGCGAAGAACGCCTGGTAATCCTGCCCGAGCGAGATCACGATGCAGATCGCGATCGCGAACAGCGGCCCGAACGGAAACCATTTCGCGCGATACGGCAACTGATCGAGCCGGTAGCCCTGCTTCAGGAAGCCCTTGCGGAACCGGTAATGGCAGACCGCGATACCGAGCCACGCGATGAAACCCGTGATGCCCACCGTATTCAGCAGCCACAGATAGATGCGCTGGTTGTTGGTCAGCGACGTGAGGAAACACAGCCCGCCGACGGCCATCGTCGCGTACAGCGCGTTGCGCGGCACGCCGCCCGGCGACAGCGTCGCGAACATCGCCGGCGCCCGCCCTTCCGATGCGAGGTTGTACAGCATCCGCGTCGCCGCGTAGGTGCCGGAATTGCCGGCCGACAGCACGGCCGTCAGGATCACGAGATTCATCGCGCCGGCAGCGAGCGGGAAGCCCGCATGGCTGAACACCAGCGTGAACGGGCTCACGCCGATGTCGGTCACGTCGCTCTTCAGCAGGTTCGGATCCGTGTACGGCACGAGCAGGCCGATCACGAAGATCGCGAGCACGTAGAACAGCATGATCCGCCAGAAGATCTGCTTCACCGCGCGCGGGATCGTCTTGCGCGGGTTTTCCGATTCGCCGGCCGTGATCCCGACCAGTTCGGTGCCGAGAAACGAGAAGCCCGCGATCAGCGCGACGCTCATCATCGCGTGCACGCCGCCGACGAACGGCGCGTCGCCCGTCGTGAAGTTGCGCCAGCCGACCGGATACCCGGTGCCGGTATGCCCGCTGCCGGTATGCCCGCTGCCGAGCACGCCGGCCGCGATCAACAGCCCCGCCACGATGAACGCGATCACGGTGACGACCTTGATCAGCGAGAACCAGTATTCCGATTCGCCGAAGCCGCGCACCGACAGCGTATTCAGCAGGAAGATCAGCACGAGGAAGGCCGCGCCCCACCACACGCCCGGTACGGCCGGAAACCAGTAGCGCATCACGATCTGCGCGGCGACCAGCTCGATCGCGATCGTCACGGCCCAGCTGTACCAGTAGGTCCAGCCGAGCGCGACGCCGAAGCCTTCGTCGACGTACTTCTCGCCGTAGATCGCGAACGAGCCCGACACGGGCATCAGCGCCGCCATCTCGCCGAGCCCCGTGACGACGAAGTAGACCATGATCCCGATCGCGAGATACGCGGCGATCGCACCGCCCGGCCCCGCCTGCGCGACCGACGCGCCCGACGCGACGAACAGCCCCGTGCCGATCGAGCCGCCGATCGCGATCATCGCGATGTGGCGGCCCTGCAGACGGCGCTTCAGCGTCGTCCCGGACGGCGCGGCCGTCTGCGCTGCCGCTTGCAAAGCATCCATAGTGTTCACCCTGATTGGATTCGGGTCGACCGATTTGATTCGGAATACAAATCGATTGGCCTGGTCTTTCGCATCGAAACCGGACCTTCCCGGCGCGTCACACGACGCTGCGCTTGATCGCCTGCAGTTCGGCCGTCGTCACGATCTTCTCGATCCGGTACCGCGGGCTTTCCAGCCACGCGTTCGCGATCCGCCGGTACTCGTCGAGATCCTCGCATGCGAGCCGCACGAGAAAATCGAATGTGCCGCTGACGAGCCAGCAATCGAGCACGGCCGGATTGGCCCGCATTTCATCCTCGAACGGCGCCTGCGAACGCCCGTGATCGGCCAGCACGATCTGCGCGATCACGACGATCGGCTTGGTCGCGCGCGGCGCGTTGATCACCGCGCGGTAGCCTTCGATCACGCCGAGCGCCTCGAGCCGCTCCACGCGCGCCTGGCAGGGCCGCGGCGTGAGGTTCACGAGCTCCGACAGCTTCCGGTAGGAAATCCGCCCGTCGGTGCGCAGGATGTCGAGGATCCGGAGATCGATCTTGTCGAGCTGCATCTTCTTGTCGGTCATCCGCGTTCGCTCCGTTCGGGTCGTGGCTGGTGCGCGATACATCTCCTTGTCCGCGCGGGGGCCACATTATCCGGCCGAAGCGGCCGCGCGCCAATCGGCTAGAACCGCAGCGACAGGCAGGTCAGGCCGCCGTCCATCTTGCGGAACTCGCTCGTGTCGATCACGTGCAGCGGCAGCCCGAGCGACGCGATCGCGTCGTGCACGCGCGGATAGCCGGCCGGCGTGATCAGCGTACCGTTCACGCGCAGCGTGTTGCCCGCGTATTCGTCGGCGGCCGAGATCGCGATCCTGCGGTAGTCGGCGAACGCCGGGTGCGCGGCCAGCGCTTCGGTCACGAGCAGCGTGTCGTCGCCGAGCGCGTTGACGACCGATTTCAGATGCAGGCCGGCGCCGACCGGCACCGCGACGACCGAATAACCGTAGCGCGACACGAGCGATTCGAACGCGGCAATGCCTTCGGCGTCGGTGCGGCCGGTCATGCCGATGTAGAAGCGCTTGCCCACCAGCATCACGTCGCCGCCGTCGAGACGGCCGTCCTGCATCGGCAGCAGGTCGCGATGCGCGGCGAGCGCCGCTTCGATGTGCGCCGTCTCGCCGCGCCGAGCAGGCGCGCCGGGGCGCGTGATCACCGCGAACTCCGGCGTCACGACGGCGACGTCTTCGACGAAATGCGAATCGGGGAATGCGTCCAGCGGCGGCAGCTCGATCAGCTCGGCGCCAAGCGTGCGCAGCGCGTCGCAATACGCGTGGAACTGCGTGAGCGTCTTGTCGTAGTCGGGTGCGCCGAGTTCGGCGGTGGTCAGGCCCGCGCCACAGGACGGCGCGGGACGGCGAACGATCGCTTGCGTGAATTGCATCGACTCCTCCTTGGTCATCGCCACACCCGTGCGGCGCACGGGGTAGCGGCGTTGTGTCCGGACCATTATCGGAAGCCAAATTGCGCAATTCGCGTCGATTTCGGCTGCATCGACAGCCGATTACGTCGAATTGCGCACGGCACGCAGCGGATTCGGCAGACGGCCGTTCGCCGTGTCGCGAACGGCCGCTTTCGCATACGGCGGGCGCGCCCGTTACACGCCGGGCACGAACCCCATCTGCGAGCGACCGAGCGTCGTGAGATCGCCCTCCCCGCCGCGCCCGTCGAATTCGACCTCGAAATGATCGGCCGGGAAATCGGGCGGGCTCTCGCCGCGCACGAACGCGGGCAACTGGCGCCGCAGGTACGCGTCGTTCTTCGCGCAGCCGGGCGCGGCCGCGATGTACATCACGTTGCTGTCGCCGCTGCCGCGGTGCGCATCCTCGACCGCATGCACGACGTCGCCGTGCCAGAACACCGCGTCGCCCGGCTCCATGTGCGGGATCGGCACCAGCCCGTCGAGCAGCAGCGCGTGCCATTCGGGCCGGATCGACAGCGCGCGGCCGGGACGCGCGCCGCACAGGTCGTCGTCGGCGACATCGTCCTGCAACGCGCGCAGCACGACATAGGCCATCGCATTCGCGACCGGGATCAGTTGCAGCGTGCCGTCGCCGGGCCCCTGCGGCGTCAACGCGGTCCAGCCCTGGAACGTGCGGAACATCGAACACACGGCCGGCGACGGAATCTCCTCGACATCGGGACGGAATGCGGCATCGAACGGGTCGTAATCGCGCCAGCGGCCGGCCAGCACGTGGCGATAGACCTGGCGGAAGTTCGCGCCGAGCCAGCGTTCGACGGAACCGCCGTCGACATGCGGCGACAGCCCGAGCGACGTCGAACCCGGCGGCCGGCGGCGAATCCGGTCCGCATAGGCGGGTACCTGGTCGGGATCGAAATGCGTGCGCGCGCCGTCCGCATGCCGCCACAGGCGGTTCAGGAACACGCGCGCCTGCGTGAGCGCCGGCGACTGGCGCGCGACCACCTGCGGCTTCGACCAGTAGACGCCGTAGATCTGCGGCTTGCCCGACGCGAGGTTGCCGAAATAGCGATCCTCCGCACGCGCATTCAGCCGGTCGGTGAAGCGGTTCGAATCCAGATACGCGCCGATCTCGTCGTTCCAGTCGCGCGCCTGCCGTGCGTCGAACACGCCGCGAATCACGACCGCGCCATGCGTGCGGATCGCGGCAATCGCGTGCGGATCGACGGTGCCGCTCGCGATATCCGCGAACGGCACCACCGGAATCACGTCGCGGCCATGCGCATGCGCGCGGCGGATCGCGTCGACCTGCCGCGCGATGTCGCCTTCCAGCTCGCGGAACGTGGCCGCGTAACCGGGCAGGTCGGCGCGCAGCGCCTGTTTCGCCGCGCGGATCGCGGCGGGCAGATCGTCAATCGTCAGTTGCATCGTGTCTCCTCGCTGAAGCGTGTCGTGATGTCCTGCCAGCGTACGGCCGGCGTACGACCGCCATCACCGCTATCCGGCCAACTATCGATACAATCCTGACAACCGTGCATTACTCGGGACGATGGCAGACCACGCAGAGCTTGTTGCCGTCCGGGTCGCGGAAATATGCGCCGTAGTAGTCGCGGTGGTAATGCGGCCGCAGGCCCGGCGGCCCTTCGCAGGTGCCGCCGCGCCGCAGCGCGAGCGCGTGGCAGCGATCGACGTGCGCGCGCGTCGGCGCGTCGAACGCGATCGTGTGGCCATTGCCCGGCTCGGGTGCGCGGCCGTCGAGCGGATGGCCGAAGAAAAACAGCGGCCGGTCGGCGTCGGCCGGCATCCAGCCCGACCAGCCGTCCGGCTCGCGGAACTTCAGGCGCAACCCGAGTTCCGCGAACAGCGGCGCATAGAAATCGTAGGCGCGCGTCGTATCGCCGACGCCCACGCAAACATGTGAAAACATGGCATCGCTCCGTGGTGACGATCGCTCACGATCATGCCACGGCGCGCAGCCCGCGCCACCCGGAGGCCGCGATGAAACCGCAGTACGAGCACGTGACGTTCGCTCCCGGCTGTTCGATCCGCGTATACCACCGCCAGCTCGCGCGCATTCCGTTCGAATGGCACCGCCATCCCGAATACGAGCTGACGCTGACGCTCAACAGCCGCGGCCAGCGCTTCATCGGCGATCACGTCGCGCGCTACACGGACGACGATCTGGTGCTCGTGCCGCCCAACCTGCCGCACACCTGGTCGTCGAACGCGCGCATCGATCGCGATGCGCCCGAAGTCGCGCTCGTCGTCTGGTTCGACGGCGACTGGGTGCGGCGGCTTGCCGACTGCTGCCCCGAATACGCACCACTGCGCTCGCTGTTGCGGCGCGCGGCGCCGGGCCTGCGCTTCGACACCGACACGGCCTGCGCGATGCGCGCCCGGCTGCCGCAGCTGCTCGATCCTGCTCCGCGCGTAAGACTCGCGGCCGCGCTCGACACGCTCGCCGATCTCGCGGAAGCCGGCGGCGAGCCGCTCGCCACCGCGCATGCGTACGGCGGGCCCGACGGCACGACACCGCGCGCCGATGCGGCCGCGCCCGAAGCCGAGCGCCTCGATCGCGTGCTCGACGCGATCGACCGGCACTTCCACGAACCGCTGCGTATCGACGCACTCGCGGCTGCCGCGCACATGTCCGAGCGCACGCTGCAGCGCCTGTTTGTCCGGCATCTCGGCGAAAGCGTCGGTCGCTACGTGCAGCGGCTGCGGCTCGCGCACGCATGCCGCCATCTCGTCGGCACCGACTGGCCGATCGCGACGGTCGCCGCGCGCTGCGGCATTCCGAATGCCGCGAACTTCAACCGCCAGTTCCTCGCCGCGCGCGGGATGACGCCTGGCGCGTACCGGCAGTTCTTCCTGCAGCACGGCCACGCGCCCGACGAAGACGCGCCGGCGCTCGATACGCGGCCGCCGTCGCTGGAGCGCCGCGCCGATCCGGCGCGCAAATGAAAACACCCCGACGGGCTGACCCGTCGGGGTGTCGTGGCGTTGCGATTGCCCGACGCGAGCGGCCTGCCGGCCGTCGCGCCGCACACGACTTAACGTGCGTTGATCGGCTTCGCTTCGCGCGGCGTATCGCCGATGAACAGCTGGCGCGGACGGCCGATCTTCTGCTCCGGATCCGCAATCATTTCGTTCCACTGCGCGATCCAGCCGACCGTACGTGCCATCGCGAAGATACACGTGAACATCGACGTCGGGATGCCCAGCGCGCGCTGGACGATGCCCGAGTAGAAGTCGACGTTCGGGTACAGCTTGCGCGACACGAAGTATTCGTCTTCCAGCGCGATCTTCTCGAGCTGCATCGCGAGCTTGAACAGCGGGTCGTCGTGCAGGCCCAGTTCGTTCAGCACTTCGTAGCACGTCTCGCGCATCAGCTTCGCGCGCGGGTCGTAGTTCTTGTACACGCGGTGGCCGAAGCCCATCAGCTTCACGCCCGAATTCTTGTCCTTCACCTGCTTGATGAATTCGGGGATGTTGTCCGGCGAACCGATCTGCTCGAGCATGTTCAGCGCGGCTTCGTTCGCGCCGCCGTGCGCCGGGCCCCACAGACAGGCGATACCGGCCGCGATACATGCGAACGGGTTCGCGCCCGACGAACCGGCCAGGCGGACCGTCGACGTCGATGCGTTCTGCTCGTGGTCGGCGTGCAGGATCAGGATGCGGTCGAGTGCGCGGACGAGCACGTCGTTGACCTTGTACTCTTCGCACGGGTTCGAGAACATCATGTGCATGAAGTTCGCGCTGTACGACAGCGAGTTCTTCGGATACACGAACGGCTGGCCGATGCTGTACTTGTACGCCATCGCGACGAGCGTCGGCAGCTTCGCGATCATGCGGATCGCCGACACTTCACGGTGACGCGGGTCGTTGATGTCGAGCGAGTCGTGGTAGAACGCGGACAGCGCGCCGACCGCGGCGACCAGGATCGCCATCGGGTGCGCGTCGCGGCGGAAGCCACGGAAGAAGAAGTGCATCTGCTCGTGCACCATCGTGTGCTTCGTGACGGTGTCGACGAATTCCTTCTTCTGCGCTGCGTTCGGCAGTTCGCCCTTCAGCAGCAGGTAGCAGCTTTCGAGGAAGTCCGCGTTTTGCGCGAGGTTGTCGATCGGGTAGCCGCGGTACAGCAGTTCGCCCTTGTCGCCGTCGATGTACGTGATCGCCGAATTACAAGCTGCCGTCGACATGAAGCCCGGGTCGTACGTGAACTTGCCGGTCTGGCCGTACAGCTTGCGGATGTCGATTACGTCCGGGCCCATCGTGCCCTTGTAGATCGGCAGTTCGACGCTCGGCGAGTTGTCGCTGAACGATAGCGTGGCTTTAACATCAGACGGAGTCATGGCACATCCTCAATCGAAATAAAGAAACGGGATTCGATAACGGGCGTAACGCGTTACACGTTGCGCAGCATCTCCAACAGCCGGTGAATATCCGGGCTGTCTAGGTCGCCCTCTGGTTCCTTGCGCGCGAGGAGCAAGTCCATCAGGTCGTTGTCGCTCAGATCGAGCAGGCGCGACAACGCGCCTACGTCTGCATCGGTGAGGTCATGCTCGTATCTGCCGAAGAAACGCTCGAAGATGATGTCGTTTTCCAGCAGACCCCGCCGCGCGCGCCAGCGAAGGCGCGCGCGACGGTGCGGGTCGGATTGATGCGAATCGTCGCTCATTGCTCCGGCCTTAAACCGCGCGGCGAACCATCAGTTCCTTGATCTTGCCGATCGCCTTCGTCGGGTTCAGGCCCTTCGGGCAAACGTCGACGCAGTTCATGATCGTGTGGCAACGGAACAGACGGTACGGGTCTTCCAGGTTGTCGAGACGCTCTCCGGTGGCCGTGTCGCGGCTGTCCGCGATGAAGCGGTAAGCCTGCAGCAGGCCGGCCGGGCCGACGAACTTGTCCGGGTTCCACCAGAAGCTCGGGCACGACGTCGAGCAGCTCGCGCACAGAATGCACTCGTACACGCCGTCGAGCTCGTCGCGCTCTTCCGGCGACTGGAGGCGTTCCTTCTCCGGCGGCGGCGCGTCGTTGATCAGGTACGGCTTGATCGAGTGATACTGGTTGAAGAAGTGCGTCATGTCGACGATCAGGTCGCGCACGACGGGCAGGCCCGGCAGCGGACGCAGCACGATCTTCTGCGGCAGGTCGTTCAGGTTCGTCAGGCACGCGAGACCGTTCTTGCCGTTGATGTTCATCGCGTCCGAACCGCACACGCCTTCGCGGCACGAACGGCGGAACGACAGCGTCTCGTCGACGGCCTTCAGCTTGACCAGTGCGTCGAGCAGCATGCGCTCGTGCTGGATCTCGAGCTCGTACGTCTGCATGCGCGGCGCTGCGTCCTTGTCCGGATCGTAGCGGTAGACTTCAAAAATGCGTTTTGCCATTTCGGATTCCTTTGACTCGGCTTAGAACGTGCGCGGCTTCGGCGGCACGGATTCGACCGTCAGCGGCTTCATTTGAACCGGCTTGTAGTCGAGGCGATCGCCTTCGCTGTACCACAGCGTGTGGCGCAGCCAGTTCTCGTCGTCGCGGTGTTCGTAGTCGCTGTGGGCGTGCGCGCCACGGCTTTCCTTGCGCGCTTCCGCCGACACCATCGTCGCGCGGGCGACTTCGATCAGGTTCTCCAGCTCGAGCGCTTCGACGCGCGCGGTGTTGAATACCTTCGACTTGTCCTTCAGGTGGATGCTTTCCACGCGCGCCGCCAGGCCGGCCATCTGGTCGACGCCTTCCTTCAGCAACGCCGACGTGCGGAACACGCCTGCATGCTTCTGCATCGTCGCGCGGATGTCGTTCGCGACGTCCTGCGTGTATTCGCCCGACGTCGACTTGTCGAGCTTGTTCAGGCGCGCCAGCGAGAATTCGCCTGCATCGGCCGGCAGCGGCTTGTGTTCCTTCTGGTTCTTCACGTGCTCGACGATGTGGTTGCCGGCCGCACGGCCGAACACCACGAGGTCCAGCAGCGAGTTCGTGCCGAGGCGGTTCGCGCCGTGCACGGACACGCACGAGCACTCGCCCACTGCGTAGAAGCCGTTGACCGGTTCCTTGTGATCGCGCGACGTGCCGACGACCTGACCGTGGATGTTGGTCGGGATGCCGCCCATCTGATAGTGGATCGTCGGGACGACCGGGATCGGTTCCTTGATCGCATCGACGTTCGCGAACTTCAGCGCGATTTCGCGGATCGACGGCAGACGCTTCATGATCGTCTCGGCGCCGATGTGCGACAGGTCGAGCAGCACGTGATCCTTGTTCGGACCCACGCCGCGGCCTTCCTTGATTTCCTGGTCCATCGAGCGCGACACGAAGTCACGCGGCGCCAGATCCTTCAGCGTCGGCGCATAGCGCTCCATGAAGCGCTCGCCGTTCGCGTTGCGCAGGATGCCGCCTTCGCCGCGCACGCCTTCGGTGATCAGCACGCCCGCGCCGGCCACGCCGGTCGGGTGGAACTGCCAGAACTCCATGTCCTGCAGCGCGATGCCCGAACGCGCGGCCATGCCGAGGCCGTCGCCGGTGTTGATGAACGCGTTGGTCGATGCCGCGAAGATCCGGCCTGCGCCGCCCGTCGCGAACAGCGTCGTCTTGCCTTCCATGATGTAGACGTCGCCCGTCTCCATCTCGAGGGCCGTCACGCCGAGCACGTCGCCGTCCGCGTCCCGGATCAGGTCGAGCGCCATCCATTCGACGAAGAACTGCGTCTTCGCCTCGACGTTCTGCTGGTACAGCGTGTGCAGCAGCGCGTGACCGGTACGGTCGGCGGCCGCGCATGCGCGCTGGACCGGCTTCTCGCCGTAGTTCGCGGTGTGGCCGCCGAACGGGCGCTGATAGATCGTGCCGTCCGCGTTGCGGTCGAACGGCATGCCGAAGTGCTCGAGTTCGTACACGACGTTCGGCGCTTCACGGCACATGAATTCGATCGCGTCCTGGTCGCCGAGCCAGTCGGAGCCCTTGATCGTGTCGTAGAAGTGGAAGTGCCAGTTGTCTTCGCTCATGTTGCCGAGCGATGCGCCGATGCCGCCCTGCGCGGCCACCGTGTGCGAACGCGTCGGGAACACCTTCGACAGCACGCCGACCGACAGGCCCGCGCGCGACAGTTGCAGCGCCGCGCGCAAGCCGGAGCCGCCCGCGCCGACGATCACTACGTCGAACTTGCGACGCGGGAGGGAAGTTTTGATTGCAGCCATTCTTTACACTCTCCAGAGAATCTGCGCGGCGTAGCCCGCACATGCGAGCAGCCAGACGATGGTCAGCGATTGCAGCAGCAGGCGCACACCGACGGGCTTCACGTAATCCATCCAGATGTCGCGCACGCCGACCCATGCGTGGTAGAAGAGGGAAAGCAGCATCACGAAGGTCGCGAGCTTCATCCATTGCGCGGAGAAGATCGACGCCCAGCCTTCGTACGAGAAATCGTGCGCGCCGAAGAACAGGACGAGCAGGATGACCGTGTAGACCGCCATGATCGTGGCGGTGATACGCTGCGCGAGCCAGTCGCGCAGGCCGTAGTGCGCGCCGACGACGAGGCGCTTCGAGCCGATTCGGTTATTGGCTGCCATTTTCTTAGAATGCTCCGAACAGTTTGAGTGCCATGGCGATCGTCAGCGCGATCGAGACGACAAAGACGACGACTGCCGTCCGCTTGCCGCTTTCCTTCGTGACGGCGTCGTGGTTGACGTCCATCAGCAGGTGGCGAATGCCGGCGCAGAAATGGTGGAAGAAGGCCCAGGACAACGCGAGGACGATCAGCTTGACGACGATGTTGGAGAGGAAGGCCTTGAAGACTTCGAAGCTGAGCTCGGACGTCAGGCTCTGGTCGAAGAGGAACAGCAGGAACGGCAGGAACAAGAACAGCAGCGCACCGCTGACTCGATGGAGGATCGACAAAGTCGCTGCCAGCGGCATGCGATATTTCATCGTGATATCGCCGAATCCGATGTTCCGGTATTCCGGCCTCGGTTTTCTTACTGCGTCAGTCATGCTAGACCCCTACTATGTTGTCACACTAATCCGCGATTTTAGCGCCTTTTTATATCGCGCTGCAGCGAAAGTCTGCTCTGGATAGTTGCGCGAACGAGAACAAAGGCGGCCCGAAACGTGCTTCGCGAGCGTGGGAATCGCGAATGCACTCGGCTTGAGCCGAACCGTCGTCAGCTCAAGTCATTCTGATAGTAGTACCCGGTTGTGACATACCAGCCGCGCCGCACTTCCACCGGCCGATCCCCGTACGTATAGGACACGCGCTCGACCGACAGCAACGGAAAACCCGCGGGCACATGCAGCAGGTCGGCCACCGCCGGATCCGCCGCGACCGCGCGGATCTTCTCCGTCGCGCGGATCATCCGCGTGCCGAACTCCGTCTCGAACATCGCGTAGAGCGGCCCCTTGTACTCGCTCAGCCGCTCGAACGTGAGCCCGCGAAACATCGCGCCCGGCAGCCAGATCTCGTCGAGCACCGTCACCTCGCCGTCGAACTCCAGCAGGCGGCGCACCTGCACGACGGGATCGGCCGGCTTCAGGTCGAGCTGCCGCGCGATCTCGGCCGGCGCACGCAGGCGCCGGCATTCGAGCAGACGGCTCACGTGCGGGTGCTCGGCACCGTCGTCGGCAAGCAGACGCAGGAAGCGGAATTGCGCGCGATCCTCGTTGTGCGTTGCAACAAAAGTACCCTTGCCCTGCCGCCGGACCACGAGGTTTTCGGCGGCCAGTTCGTCGATCGCCTTGCGAACGGTGCCCTGGCTGACCTTGTAACGGGCGGCGAGCTCCACTTCGCTCGGAATGATCTCGCCCGGCTTCCATTCGCCGGTTTCGAGACTTTGCGTGATCAATGACTTGATCTGCTGGTATAAAGGGCTGAACGTCGGCGACGCGGATACCGCGGGCGAAGGCGCGGAATCGCCCGCGCCCGGCTGCCCTGGGCCGCCTGCGCCGGTCTGATTCGCGGTATTCGCCTGGTTCGATGTCATGGCGCGCATTTCATCACAAACCGCACTTTTTCGTCCACTCAATTTCGGCAAAACATCTGTCTTATATAAGACATATGATACCGTTTGACTTTGCGCGTGACGGCTCCTACACTCCCGGTCGAGCAAGGGTTCGCGGGTGCAAAAGCGCGTCCCAGGCTACGTGCCACGGCCGTCTCCAGGTTCACCGCGTCTGCCATCGCGAGTCCTCCGCCCTGCTTCAATGCAACGTTACGCACAACGCGCATAGAATGGCGTTTTCGCTAGCGTCCAACGCTTCACCCGTCCTGGAGATTTTCAATGGCTAAGCCCGCAAAGCGCGTTGCCGTCACCGGCGCCGCAGGTCAAATCGCTTACTCCCTGCTGTTCCGCATCGCGAACGGCGACCTGCTCGGCAAGGACCAGCCGGTCATCCTGCAACTGCTCGACCTCCCGCAAGCCCAAGCCGCCGTCAAAGGCGTCGTGATGGAACTCGACGATTGCGCGTTCCCGCTGCTCGCGGGCGTCGTGATCACCGACGATCCGAAGGTTGCATTCAAGGACGCCGACGTCGCGCTGCTGGTCGGTGCGCGTCCGCGCTCGAAGGGCATGGAGCGCAAGGACCTGCTGTCGGCGAACGCCGAGATCTTCACGGTTCAGGGCGCCGCGCTGAACGAAGTCGCGAGCCGCGACGTGAAGGTGCTGGTCGTCGGCAACCCGGCGAACACGAACGCGTACATCGCGATGAAGTCGGCACCGGACCTGCCGAAGAAGAACTTCACGGCCATGCTGCGCCTCGACCACAACCGCGCGCTGTCGCAGCTCGCCGCCAAGTCGGGCAAGCCGGTCGCATCGATCGAGAAGCTCGCCGTGTGGGGCAACCACTCGCCGACGATGTACCCGGACTTCCGCTTCGCGACCGCCGAAGGCGAATCGATGCTGAAGCTGATCAACGACGACGTGTGGAACCGCGACACGTTCATCCCGACCGTCGGCAAGCGCGGCGCGGCGATCATCGAAGCGCGCGGCCTGTCGTCGGCCGCATCGGCAGCCAACGCGGCGATCGACCACGTCCGTGACTGGGTGCTCGGCACGAACGGCAAGTGGGTCACGATGGGCATCCCGTCGGACGGCTCGTACGGCATCCCCGAAGACATCATCTACGGCGTGCCGGTCGTTTGCGAAAACGGCGAGTACAAGCGCGTCGAAGGCCTGGAAATCGACGCGTTCTCGCGCGAGAAGATGGACGGCACGCTGGCCGAGCTGCTCGAAGAGCGCGATGGCGTCGCCCACCTGCTGAAGAACTAATTTCAGTACCGTGACGGGCAGCCTCCGGGCGCTCGTCACCGCAGGGCCGGCAAGCCGCCGGCCCTGCCGCCCGATCCGATCCGGGCACGTTTTGCCGCCTCGTGCGCCCCGCGCATCGGCCCAGAACGCGCCCGAATCCGATTTTCTCCACGTTGACCCGCTTCCCTGACGTAGAAGAGATGGCCGCGCTCACTCCTGCACAAGTGCTGTACGACGGGGCGTCCCCGCCCGCGATCCTGCCATGCTGCGATCACTACGCGGGCAGCGAGAAGCTGATGCGCAAGTCGCTCGCGCTGCAGGCCGAAACGGGCCCCGTATTCGACATCACGCTCGACTGCGAGGACGGCGCGGCCGTCGGCCAGGAAGCCGCACACGCGGAACTCGTCGCCGAGCTGCTCGGCAGCGCCGAGAACCGCTTCGGGCGCGTCGGCGTACGGATCCACGACTTTTCCCACCCGCACTGGCGCGACGATGTCCGCATCGTGCTGCGCGCCGCCCGCGCACCCGCCTACATCACGCTGCCGAAGATCGCGAACGCCGCCGACGCGGCCGAAATGGCCGCGTTCATCGAAGGCGCGCGCCGCGAGCTCGGCATCGCGCAGCCGATCCCGGTCGACGTGCTGGTCGAGACGCACGGCGCGCTCGCACAGGCGGCCGCCCTCGCCGCGCTGCCGATGGTCGGCACGCTGAGCTTCGGGCTGATGGATTTCGTCTCCGCGCACCACGGCGCGATTCCCGATGCCGCGATGCGCTCGCCCGGCCAGTTCGAACACCCGCTCGTGCGCCGCGCGAAGCTGGAAATCGCCGCGGCCTGCCACGCGCACGGCAAGACGCCGTCGCACAACGTGACGACCGAGGTGCGCGACATGAGCGTCGTCGCCGCCGATGCGCGCCGCGCGCGCGACGAATTCGCGTTCACGCGGATGTGGAGCATCCACCCCGCGCAGATCCGCCCGATCGTCGACGCATTCGCGCCGCGCACCGACGAGGTCGTGCTGGCCGCCGAGATCCTGCTCGCCGCGCAGGCCGCCGACTGGGGCCCGACGCGCCACGGTGATACGCTGCACGATCGCGCGAGCTATCGCTATTACTGGTCGGTGCTGCGCCGCGCGCGGGCCACCGGCCAGCCCGTACCGGCCGAGGCCGCGCCGCTGTTCGGCCCGGCCGCCGCGGGCGACGCGCAGTGAGCGCGCGCCGCCGGCCGATACACGAATTTCATGCATTCGCCGAGGCGCGAACCGGACAGAGGTTTGCGAAACGACAAAAAACGTAACGGAGCCCGAAAACCTGAAATATGCGCGGCCAAATAGGTGAAAATAGCGGCCGCTGCGCGCTTTCGGGGCGCGTGCAGTTTCAAACCGGCCGGCAGCTTCGATTGCCGGCCCTTGTCAACTGATTATCGAAAGGTTCTGACTCCATGAAGAAACTCCTGATCGCTACCGCCATCGGCGCCTTGTCCGCCACGATGCTGGTCTCGGCTCCGAGCGCGTTTGCCCAGGGTACGGCCACCACGACCGCGAAGAAGGCCGCGGCCAAGCGCCCGGCGCCGGCCAAGCGCATCATCCCGCGCAGCAAGAAGGCGCAGGCGCGCGCCGCTGCCAAGGTCGATCCGGTACCGGACGGCGCGGTCAAGTGGGCCTGTAAGGATGGCCTGTCGTTCGACCTCGCCGGCGACATGAAGCGCGACCAGGTCGTCACGGTTCACTGGGCGAAGAAGAACTACAAGCTGCCGCGTCAAGCCACGACGACGGGCGCCGACACGTTCTACGATCCGGCAGCAGGCTTCAAGCTGGTCGTGATCCCGTCCAAGGCGATGCTGTTCTCCGACGCGAACGGCGGCGAGCGCCTCGCGGACGAGTGCGTGACGCCGGAAATGGCGCAAGGCACGCCGGCACCGACGCAGTCGAACGAGCTGAAGCCGGCAACGAACTAAGCGCGTTCCTCCTCGGCCCCTCGATGTCCGCCCCGGTCTCCAACGTCCGCCCTGCTCCGGATACGGTACTCGTCGATATCGTCGACTACGTGCTGGACACCGGCATCGACAGCGCGCTAGCGCTGGAGACGGCGCGTCATTGCCTGATCGACACGCTCGGATGCGGACTCGAGGCGCTGTCCTACCCTGCCTGCACCAAGCTGCTCGGCCCCGTCGTGCCCGGCACGATCGTGCCGAACGGCGCGAAGGTGCCCGGCACGTCCTTCCAGCTCGATCCCGTCCAGGCCGCGTTCGACATCGGCGCGATGATCCGCTGGCTGGACTTCAACGACACCTGGCTCGCCGCCGAATGGGGTCATCCGTCCGACAATCTCGGCGGGATCCTGGCGACGGCCGACTGGCTCTCCCGCACGGCCGTCGCGGCCGGCCGAAAGCCTCTGCTCATGCGCGACGTGCTGGTCGCGATGATCCAGGCCCACGAGATCCAGGGCTGCCTGGCACTCGAGAATTCGTTCAATGCGGTCGGGCTCGACCACGTGCTGCTCGTGAAGGTCGCGTCGACGGCCGTCGTCGGCCGGCTGCTCGGGCTCACGCGCGACGAGCTGATCAACGCGGTATCCAACGCGTTCGTCGACGGCCACGCGCTGCGTACCTACCGCCACGCACCGAACACGGGTTCGCGCAAGTCGTGGGCGGCCGGCGATGCCACGTCCCGCGCGGTGCGCCTCGCGCTGATCGCGAAAACCGGCGAAATGGGCTACCCGTCGGCGCTCACCGCAAAGACCTGGGGCTTCTACGACGTGCTGTTCGACGGGCAGCCGTTTCGCTTCCAGCGCCCGTACGGCACGTACGTGATGGAAAACGTGCTGTTCAAGATCGCGTTCCCCGCCGAATTCCATGCGCAGACGGCCGCCGAGGCCGCGCTGCAGCTGCACGCGCAGCTCGCGGCGGCAGGCCGCACGATCGACGACATCGGCCGGATCACGATCCGCACGCATGCGGCCGCGATCCGCATCATCGACAAGCAGGGCCCGCTCGCCAATCCGGCCGACCGCGACCACTGCATCCAGTACATGGTCGCCGTGCCGCTGCTGTTCGGCCGGCTGACCGCGGCCGACTACGAGGATGCGGCCGCGGCGGACCCGCGCATCGACGCGCTGCGCGCGAAAACCGTGTGCGTCGAGGATCCGCAGTTCACGAAGGATTACCACGATCCGGACAAGCGATCGATCGCGAATGCGCTGACGATCGAATTCACGGACGGATCGAAGCTTGCCGAGGTGGCGGTCGAATACCCGCTCGGCCACAAGCGACGCCGCGCGGACGGCATCCCGCTGCTGGTCGAGAAGTTCCGGACCAACCTCGCCCGCCGCTTCCCGGCAAAGCAGCAACAAGCGATTCTCGACGTGTCGCTGGACCAGGCAAAGCTCGAAGCGATGCCGGTCGATGAGTACGTCGACTTGTATGTGATATAGCCGTCATCTACAGGACACGTTGTTTCCTAGCCTTAAACCCAGGAAAATCACCATGGCCCACAATCTCCACAAGACCCTCAAGGAATTCGACAGCGGTTCCGGCAAAGGCAAGTTCTACTCGCTGCCGCAACTCGGCAAGGAGCTGAAGACGAAGATCGAGCGCCTGCCGGTGTCGATCCGTATCGTGCTCGAGTCCGTGCTGCGTAACTACGACGGCAAGAAAATCACCGAAGAGCACATCGAGCAGCTCGCGAACTGGAAGCCGACCGCGAAGCGCGTCGACGAGATTCCGTTCGTGGTGTCGCGCGTCGTGCTGCAGGACTTCACGGGCGTGCCGCTGCTCGCCGACATCGCGGCCATGCGCGGCGTCGCCGAGCGCACCGGCAAGAACCCGAAGAAGATCGAGCCGCTGGTCCCGGTCGATCTCGTCGTCGACCACTCGGTCCAGATCGACTACTTCCGCCAGAAGGACGCGCTCGACCTGAACATGAAACTGGAATTCCAGCGCAACAACGAGCGCTACCAGTTCATGAAGTGGGGCATGCAGGCCTTCGACACGTTCAAGGTCGTGCCGCCGGGCGTCGGCATCGTCCACCAGGTGAACCTCGAATATCTCGCGCGCGGCGTCCACAAGAAGGCGGACGGCGGCGACACCGTGTACTACCCGGATACCCTCGTCGGCACGGACAGCCACACGACGATGATCAATGGCATCGGCGTGGTCGGCTGGGGCGTGGGCGGCATCGAAGCCGAAGCCGGCATGCTCGGCCAGCCGGTGTACTTCCTGACGCCGGACGTCGTCGGCGTCGAGCTGAAGGGCAAGCTGCGCGAAGGCGTGACGGCCACCGACCTCGTGCTGACGATCACCGAAATGCTGCGCAAGGAGAAGGTCGTCGGCAAGTTCGTCGAATTCTTCGGCGAAGGCACGAAGTCGCTGTCGCTGCCGGACCGCGCAACGATCGGCAACATGGCGCCGGAATACGGTGCGACGATGGGCTTCTTCCCGGTCGACGAAAAGACGATCGACTACTTCGAAGGCACGGGCCGCACGAAGGCGGAAATCGCCGCGTTCGAAAACTACTTCAAGGCGCAGAAGCTGTTCGGCATCCCGAAGGCCGGCGACATCGACTACACGAAGACGGTCACGCTCGACCTCGCGACGGTCGCACCGTCGCTGGCCGGCCCGAAGCGCCCGCAGGACCGCATCGAGATCGGCAACGTCAAGTCGACGTTCACCGACCTGTTCTCGAAGCCGGTCGCGGAGAACGGCTTCGCGAAGAAGGCGGACGACCTGAACACGCAGTACACGACGAGCAACGGCGTCGACGTGAAGAACGGCGACGTGCTGATCGCCGCGATCACGTCGTGCACGAACACGTCGAACCCGAGCGTGCTGCTGGCCGCCGGCCTGCTCGCGAAGAAGGCCGTCGAAGCCGGCCTGACCGTCGCGCCGCACATCAAGACGTCGCTCGCGCCGGGATCGCGCATCGTCACCGAGTACCTGACGAAGACGGGCCTGCTGCCCTACCTGTCGAAGCTCGGCTTCGAAGTCGCCGCCTACGGCTGCACGACCTGTATCGGCAACGCGGGCGACCTGACGCCGGAACTGAACGAAGCGATCACGAAGAACGACATCGTCGCGGCAGCCGTGCTGTCGGGCAACCGTAACTTCGAAGCGCGTATCCATCCGAACATCCGCGCGAACTTCCTCGCGTCGCCGCCGCTCGTCGTCGCGTACGCGATCGCCGGCAACATCACGCGCGACCTGATGACCGAGCCGGTCGGCAAGGGCAAGGGCGGCCGCGACATCTACCTCGGCGACATCTGGCCGACGAGCGACGAAATCAACGCGCTGCTCAAGTTCGCGCTCGATCCGAAGAAGTTCGAGGACAACTACTCGAAGCTGACCAAGAAGGGCGACCTCTGGAGCAAGATCGAGGGCGAATCGGGCCAGGTCTACGACTGGCCGAAGTCGACGTACATCGCCGAGCCGCCGTTCTTCGGCAACGACTTCTCGATGGAACCGGCCGCTTCGATCCCGTCGGTCAAGGGCGCGCGCGCACTGGGCATCTTCGGCGACTCGGTCACGACCGACCACATCAGCCCGGCAGGCTCGATCAAGGAAGACTCGCCGGCAGGCAAGTGGCTGAAGGAAAACGGCGTGCAGAAGGCCGACTTCAACAGCTACGGCTCGCGCCGCGGCAACCACGACGTGATGATGCGCGGCACGTTCGCGAACGTCCGGATCAAGAACCTGATGATCCCGGTGAAGGCGGACGGCACGCGCGTCGAAGGCGGCCTGACGATCCACCAGCCGAGCGGCGAACAGCAGTCGATCTATGATGCAGCGATGCAGTACATCGCCGCCGATACGCCGACCGTCGTGTTCGCGGGCGAAGAGTACGGCACGGGCTCGTCGCGCGACTGGGCCGCGAAGGGCACGCAACTGCTCGGCGTGAAGGCCGTGATCGCACGCAGCTTCGAGCGGATCCACCGCTCGAACCTGGTCGGCATGGGCGTGCTGCCGCTGCAGTTCAAGGGCTCGGACAGCGTCCAGTCGCTCGGCATCACCGGCGACGAGACGTACGACATCGAAGGCCTCGGCGACGACTTCAAGCCGCAGCAGGACGTTACGCTCGTGATCAACCGCAAGAACGGCGAAACGCAGCGCGTGCAGGTGCTGCTGCGCATCGATACGCCGATCGAAGTCGACTACTACAAGCACGGCGGTATCCTGCCGTTCGTGCTGCGCTCGCTGCTCGCAGCGTAAGCGCCCTGCTTTTGCAGGTGCCGCAGCCGCTCGCGGCGGTTGTGGCCGATTTGGATGCCCGACCTCGTGTCGGGCTTTTTTTGGTTCATCGCGCGTTACGCGATGTTGCCGGTCGTCCGGCGCGTCACGCCGCCTTGTCGCCGCGCGCCTTCGCGCCCGCTCCTCGCGCGTTCTTCTTCAGATGCGTGCGGTTGTATTCGATCGCCGCGCGCACGAGGGTCTTCAGCGCCCGCTTGTCGATCCGGTCGCCTTCGAAGAAATCGATCGCGCGCCGCGCATTGCCTTCGAGGCCATCATTGAACAGCCCGCCAGGATCGGGCAGATGCGCGCCGTGCATGAACGTCAGCTTCACCTTGCCCTTGTGCGCATTCGCGACCGCGATCATCCCGTCGCACGACCACACGGGGCTGCCCATCCATTTCCATTCCTCGACGATGCCGTCGTCGGCCGCGAGGATCGTCTGGCGGAGGTCGGCGAAGAGCGGGCCGCGCCAGTCGGCGATGCCGGCGATCAGCGCGTCGATGCGCTCCGACGGTTGAAGGTTCGTTGTAGTCATGCGCGAGCCTCCGTGCCTTCGTCGGGGCGCGCCAGCACCTGTTCCAGCGACTCGAAGAACCGCACCCAGCCGTGCTGCGCGCCGCGGTACGCCTGCTCCTGATCCGCGCGGAAGCCGACCTGTTCCATGCGCAGGTGCGTGCCGGCCGGCGTCGGCGTGAGCGTCCACGTGACGACGCTTTCGAGGCCGTAAGCGGCCCACGTGTAGGACAGCGCGCGCTGCGGCTCGATCGTCAGCACCGTGCAGTCGACCGAGCCCCAGTCCGCGCGAAAGCTGAAGGCGCGGCCCGCGACGGGCTCGAAGTCGCTCTGCATCAGCCACGCCTCGATCAGGTGCGGTTGCGTGAGCGCGCGCCAGATCTTCTCCGGCGGATGGGACAGCTCCCGTTCGACGACGACGGAGCGCGTTTCGGTAGTGGCTTGGTTCATTGATCCATCCTCTTGAGCAGATCTTCGAGGGCATCGAACCGGCTCTGCCAGAAGCCTGCCATCTGGCTCGTCCAGTCGATCAGCGGGGCCAGCGCTTGCGGCTGTGCGCTGTAGTGCGTCTGCCGGCCTTCGTGACGGTCATTCACGAGCCCGGCCTGCTTCAGTACGCCGAGATGCTTCGACACGGCCGGCTGCGAGACGCCCGCATGGGCCGTCAGCGCGGCAACCGTCAGCTCGCCCTCCTCGCACAGCCGCTCGAACAGCGCGCGGCGCGTCGGATCGGCAAGCGTACGGAAAAGCATGTCGTGAGCGTTCTGCATGTCCTGATTCATAACCCGTTGGTTATGGGTTGAAGGATATCTGCTGAACGGCGAGAGTCAAGGAGGAATTTCGTGGATGCCGAGGCGCGCAGCTGACGCATGCGACGCGCTTCGCGTCGGGCGCAATCGCGCGGGAAGCAGGCTTGCCGAAGACTTCGCGTGCCACCGGACCACGCCTGCCTCGCCCGTCCGAATTCGAATGTTCGCTCTAATTCACGACGGCGGCCTCGCATCCGAAAGCCGCCTGCAAGACTGGGCCACATGCTGTTCCACAGTTCGGGAAACGTTCGGGATCGGCCGGCCCTGTTTTTGTGCATGCGCGAAGCGGCTCGGCCCGCATCGCATCGTTTGACCACATAGTGCGACTCGGCATGCGCCCACACGCGGTCGCGAAGCACGCATGCGCATGCCGGTCCGCGACGTCGTCGCGCACGTTCCGGCGCTGCGGCGAACGACTCGTGCGCGCGAACGCCGCGCATCGTCGTGCCGTCGTGTCGCGAACCGGTTCCCTCGTCGGCGCCCGCCGCTCGTCGCGTTCACCGTGCTCTACGCGCGATTCCGCACGCCGATGTCAGAACTGACAGCTATGGAAACTGGCAGCTACCTGAACGGCACCGACGCCCTACGCTCGTCACCGCTCGCGGCCCCACAAGGGCCGTGAGCTCCAGCAACGTCGTCTCTCCTAAAAAGGACTCCCGATGAAAAGGAACGCCCGGTTTGCCCTGCCCCTTCCGTCGCCCCGCCGCCTTGCATGCGCGTGGCCGCTCGTACTCGCCGCCGGCGCGGCGCATGCGACGACGGACTGGGTCGATACCCACACGAAGGCCTTTCTGACCGGCCCGCAGTTGATGGCGCGCAGCGCGGCGCCGTCGCTCGAACTCGCGGCCGGCGAGACGACGGACGTCGTCGTCAGCCTGAAGCTGCGCAACGCCGCGCAGCTCAAGCAACTGGCGCGCGACGTGAACCGGCCCGGCAGCGCGCATTACCGCCAGTACCTGACGCACGAGCAGTTCCTCGCCAGCTACGCGCCAACCGACGCGCAGGTTAAGTCGGTCGTCGACTATCTGCGCAAGAGCGGCTTCGTGAACATCGAGGTCGCGCCGAACCGGCTGCTGGTGTCCGCGCGCGGCACGGCCGGCACGGTGAAGACCGCGTTCAACACGTCGCTCGTGCACTTCGAATACGCGGGCCGCTCGGGCTTCGCGAATGCATCGACCGCACAGGTACCGAGCGCGCTCGGCGACGTCGTCGGCTCGGTGCTCGGGCTGCAGAACGTCGCGCGCGCACGGCCGATGCTGCGCATCGGCAACGTGGCGAAGCCGCAGGCACTCGCGGCCGGCACGGCAACCGGCCACTATCCGAAGGAATTCCCGGGCCTCTACAACGCGACCGGCGTGCCGACCGCGGCCGGCGTGACCGTCGGCATCATCACGATCGGCGGCGTGTCGCAGACGCTGCAGGACCTGAAGCAGTTCACGTCGAGCAACGGTTACGGCACGGTCTCGACGCAGACCGTCAAGACCAACGGCACGAGCGGCAGCTACAGCGACGACCAGGACGGCCAGGGCGAATGGGATCTCGACAGCCAGTCGATCGTCGGCTCGGCCGGCGGCCAGGTCGGCAAGCTCGTGTTCTACATGGCGGACCTCAACGCCGCCGGCAACACGGGGCTCACGCAGGCGTTCAACCGCGCAGTGTCGGACAACACCGCGAAAGTGATCAACGTGTCGCTCGGCTGGTGCGAAACCGACGCGAACGCGGACGGCACGCTCGACGCCGAAGAGCAGATCTTCACGACGGCCGCGGCGCAAGGCCAGACGTTCTCGGTGTCGTCGGGCGACGAAGGCGTGTACGAGTGCAACAACCGCGGCTATCCGGACGGCTCGAACTACACGGTGTCGTGGCCGGCTTCGTCGCCGCACGTGCTCGCGATCGGCGGCACGACGCTCTACACGACGTCGGCGGGCGCATTCTCGAACGAAACGGTGTGGAACGAAGGGCTCGACGGCAACGGCAAGCTGTGGGCGACGGGCGGCGGCGTCAGCACGATCCTGCCCGCGCCGTCGTGGCAGTCGGGCAGCAGCCGTCAGTTGCCGGATGTGTCGTTCGACGCCGCGCAAAGCACCGGCGCGTACATCTACAACTACGGCCAGTTGCAGCAGATCGGCGGCACGAGTCTCGCCGCGCCGATCTTCACGGGCTTCTGGGCGCGCCTGCTCGCGGCGAACGGCACGGGCCTCGGTTTCCCGGCCGGCAACCTGTATCGCGCGATTCCGTCGAACCGGTCGCTCGTGCGCTATGACGTCGTGTCGGGTAACAACGGCTATCAGGGGTATGGCTACACCGCCGGCACCGGCTGGGATCTGACGACCGGCTTCGGCAGCCTGAACATCGCGAACCTCAACCAGCTGATCAAGTCGGGCGGGTTCTGAGCGATATGTGAAGGCCGGCGTGCGGCAGTGATTTGCCGCGCGCCGGCCTTGTCGCCTTCAGGTCGCGCGGAATTCGCGCATCACCCTACTCCGTCGCACGCTCGTTCACAGGCTCCGGCGCGGCCGGCACACCGCTCCGATGCGACGGTGCAAACAGCCGCAATCCGCTCGCGACGCTCGCAGCACCTGCGAAACCCGCGCCGAGCATCAGCGCGAGCGTCGGCCCGTGACGCCCCGCGATCCCGAACGACAGCGCGACGAGCGCCGCCCCCGTCGCCTGCCCGATCAGCCGCGCGGTCGCGATGATTCCGCTCGCGCCGCCGCTGCGCTCGGGCGGCGCGCTCGACATCAGCGCCTTCAGGTTCGGCGACTGGAAGAAGCCGAAGCCCGCGCCGCACAGCATCATCCGCCAGCCGATGTCGAATACGTTCGGCGCCGCCGGCAGTGCGGCGAGCGACACCATGCCCGCGCTCAGCAGCGCGAGCCCGATCGCACCGAGCAGGCCGGGCGGGTATCGATCCGACAAGCGGCCCGCGATCGGCGCGGCAAGCGCGACGATCGCCGACCACGGCGTCATCAGGAACCCCGTCTCGACCGCGTCGCGATGCAGGACGGTTTCGAAATAGAACGGCAGCGACACGAACGCGAGCCCCTGCGCGGCGAACGCGCACACGGCGGTCAGCGCGGACAGCGTGAACACGGGTCGGCGAAACAGGTCGACCGGCAGCATCGGCGCCGGGTGCCCTGCCTGGCGGCGGATCAGCAGCCAGCCGAACGCGAGCGCAACCGCCGCCGCCGCGAACACCACGGAAAGCGGCCCGCGCTGCGCGAATTCGCCGAGCGCGAAGATCAGCGACGCGAACGTGATCACGTTGAACAGTGCGGCAACCGGATCGAACGCATGCTTGCCGCGCGCCGTCTGCGGCAGCGACGGAATCGCCACTGCGAGCGCGAACACGCCGAGCGGCACGTTCACCGCGAACAGCCACGGCCATGCGGCGACCGACAGGATCAGCGACGCGATCGTCGGCCCCACCGCGAACGACACGCCGACGACGAGCGCGTTGAAGCCGACGCCGCGCCCGAGCCGGTGCGCGGGAAACAGGCCGCGGATCAGCGCGACGTTGACGCTCATGATCGCGCTTGCGCCGAAGCCCTGCACGATCCGCGCGGCCGTCAGCATCGGTAGCGTCGATGCGAGCGAACAGCCGAGCGATGCGAGCGTGAATACCGCGAGCCCGGCGATATACACGCGCTTGTGGCCGACGATGTCGCCGAGCGACGCGAACGGCAGCAGCGTCGCGACCATCGCGAGCTGGTACGCATTGATGATCCACACGGACGCGGCCGGCGATGCATGCAGGTCGGCGGCGATCGCCGGCAGCGCGGTGTTCGCGATCGCGGTGTCGAGCGTCGCGAGCGCGACGGCCAGCAGCACGGCGGACATCGCGCGCCAGTTGACGGCCGGCTCCCGGGCGCCGGCGGAGGATGCGAATTCGGACAAGATGAGGCTCGGCTGACGGGCGACGCGCGGCGTCGCGGATTGAGCGGCGCGGCGGCGTGCGTTCCGGACGGCAAGACCGGCGCGCGCGCAGCCGCGATCCGTATTGTTGCAGAGCCGCATCGAACGTGCAGGCGGCCGCCTCGTCAGTCAGCGAAACGAAAGCTTGCGCGTTGCCGTGCTTGACGCGCGGCATCGTTGAGCGCACAACGATCGACGATCCGGCGCGCCGGCTGGCCTTCCGGGCGCGTGCCCGTCCTCGTCGTGCCGGCGGCACCGCGCATCGGAAACCGATGCGCCGATGCGCGGCGTGCGTGCGCCGCCGTCGCGCCAAATCGGATCAGGTCACCGCGCGCCGCGCATTGCGTCCGCGCAACCATTCGAGCGCGAGCAGCAGGCTCGTCGAGAAGATGATCAGGATCGTCGCGAGCGCGGCGATCGTCGGGCTGATGTTCTCGCGGATACCCGTGAACATCTGGCGCGGCAGCGTCGTCTGGTCCGCGCCCGCGAGGAACAGCGTGACGACCACTTCATCGAACGACGTCGCGAACGCGAACAGCGCACCCGACATCACGCCCGGCGCGATCACCGGCAGCGTCACGCGGAAAAACGTCGACACCGGATTCGCGCCGAGCGACAGGCTCGCGCGCACGAGATTGTGGTTGAACCCCTGCAGCGTCGCGGCGACCGTCGTCACGACGAACGGCACGCCGAGCGCCGCGTGCGCGGCGATCAGCCCCGTATAGGTATTCGCGAGCCCGAGCGGCGCGAAGAACAGGTACATGCCGACGCCGACCACGACGACCGGCACGATCATCGGCGACAGCAGCACGGCCATCAGCAGCGCCTTGCCGCGGAAGTCGGCCTTCGTGAGACCGATCGCGGCGAGCGTGCCGAGCACGGTCGCGACGACGGTCGCCGACGGCGCGACGATGAAGCTGTTCTTCGCGGCCATCCGCCACTCGTCCGACGCGATCAGGTTCTCGTACCAGCGCATCGAGAAGCCCGGGATCGGATAGACGAGGAACGTGCTCGACGAAAACGACAGCGGCACGATCGCGAGCACCGGCAGGATCAGGTACAGCAGCGTCAGCACGACGAGCACGCGCAATGCGACGTACCACGCGCGCTCGACGAACGACATGTGCGGCGCGAACAGCGGCCTGGCGAGCAGTTTCATGGTCGAATCCCTTTCCGTTCCGTTGTTGCGCGCTTAGCCGAGGCTCACGTTCGAGCGGGTGAAGCGGCCGTAGATCGCGTACAGCACGAGCGTCGCCGCGAGCAGCAGCCCGCCAAGTGCGCACGCCATGCCCCAGTTGATCGTCACGTTCGTGAAGTACGCGACGTAGTAGCTGACCATCTGGTCGTTCGGCCCGCCGAGCAGCGCAGGCGTGATGTAGTAGCCGATCGCGAGGATGAACACCAGCAGCGCGCCCGCGCCGACGCCCGGATAGGTCTGCGGCACGTACACGCGCCAGAATGCGGCGAACGGATGGCTGCCGAGCGATACGGCCGCGCGCTGGTAGGTCGGCGGGATCGACTTCATCACGCTGTACAGCGGCAGGATCATGAACGGCAGCAGGATGTGCGTCATCGAGATATACACGCCGACGCGGTTGAACAGCAGCGTCAGCGGATGCGAGATCAGCCCGCTGCCGATCAGCGCCGTGTTGATGAGCCCTTCGCTCTGCAGCAGCACGATCCACGCGGCGACGCGCACGAGCACCGACGTCCAGAACGGAATCAGCACGAGAATCATCACGAGGTTCGCACGCCGCTCCGACAGCGTCGAGATCCAGTATGCGAGCGGGTAGCCGAGCAGCAGCGCGAACAGCGTGACCGCGACGCCGATCACGAACGTGCGGCCGAAGATCGCGAGATAGATCGACTGGTCGGGATCGGCCTGCACGATGTGGCCGAAGCCGTCCTGTTTGTGGTCGAGCGCGGCGAGCAGGTAGAACGGCGAAACCGTGCTGCCGTTCTTCGCGATGGCCTGCCAGTACGCCGTGTCGCCCCAGCGCGAATCGAGTTCGACGAGTTTCGTGCGCGTCTGCGCAGGCGTGAGCGTCGATTCATTGTCGCCCTTCAGCGGCATCGCGCGCGCCGTCTTCGCGACGAGCGAGCGATAACCGGGAATCTCGGTGTTCAGGCGCCGCGCGAGCGCGCCCATCGCCTCGCTGTCGGCCACCTTCGTCATGTCGGCCGCGAGCGCGACATACGCGGCGTCGGCCGGCGGCGCCTTGCGGTCCCAGCCCGACAGCGCGGTGACCGTGTTCGGCAGCGCGGTCGCGATCTCGGGGTTCTGCACCGCGCGCGTGAGCAGCGTGCCGATCGGTACGACGAAGATCAGCAGCAGGAAAATCGCGAGCGGCGCGACCAGCAGCAGCGCCATCGTGCGCTTGCGGGCCTCGGCCGCCTTCAGCTCGCGCTTGAGCGCGGCGCCCGACGAGGTAGGCGCGATCGTCATCGTATTCAACGGGTCTCTCCGGCCGGGCACGCTCCGGCGGAATGCCGCGCGACGCGATCGACGCGCCGCGCGGCTGGTTGCATCAGGATGCCTGAACGGTTACTTCGTCGCCCATGCGGCGAAGCGCTGCTCGAGCTCGTCGCTGTGATCGGTCCAGAAGCCGATATCTTCCAGCACCGCGTTCTTGCCGTTGGCCGGCGAGTTCGGCAGGTTCGCGAGCGTCTTCGCGTCGAGCGACTTGATCGCGGCGATGTTCGCGGGGCCGTACGCGATGTGCTGCGCATACGCCTGCTGCGGCTTCGGCGTCAGCGAATACGCGATGTACTGCTCGGCCAGCGCCTTGTTCGGCGAGCCCTTCGGAATCGCCCAGTAGTCGAGGTCGTAGATGCTGCCGTTCCACACAACCTTCAGGTTCTTGCCTTCCTTCTGCGCGGCATCGATGCGGCCGTTGTACGCGGTCGACATCACGACGTCGCCGGCGACGAGGAACTGCGGCGGCTGCGCGCCCGCTTCCCACCACTGGATATACGGCTTCAGCTCGTCGAGCTTCTTGAACGCGCGGTCCTGGCCGGCCTTCGTGCCGAGCACCTTGTACACGTCCTTCGTCGCGACGCCGTCGGCCATCAGCGCGAATTCGAGGTTATAGCGCGCGCCCTTGCGCATTCCGCGCTTGCCGGGGAATTTTTTCACGTTCCAGAAATCGGCCCAGCCGGTCGGTGCCGACTTCAGCTTGTCCGCGTTGTACGACAGCGCCGTCGACCACACGAAGAAGCCGACGCCGCACGCTTGCGGCGATTCCGGAATCAGGTCGGACTTCTTGGCGATCTTCGACCAGTCGAGCTTCTCGTACAGCCCTTCGTCGCAACCGCGGTTCAGGTCGCCCGATTCGACTTCGACCACGTCCCAGTTGACGTGCTTCGCCTCGACCATCGCCTTCACCTTCGCCTGCTCGCCGTTGTATTCGACGGCGGTGACCTTGTTGCCGGTTGCCTTCTCGAACGGCTGGTTGAACGCGACCTTCTGCGCGTCGCCGTTCGCGCCGCCGAAGTTGACGACCGTGAGTTCGGCGGCCGTTGCCGATGCGCCGACTACGGCGAGCGCCAGTGCCAGCGCGGTGCGGCGCGCCGTGAAGCTTGCTCGTTTCATGATGGTTCCTCTCCTCTCGTGGTGGAAGTGGGCAGTTGTTGTTGACGACGTGCTGCGGTAAATCGGGGAAACCCTGTTCATGCGAACACGCGCAGGTGCTCGGGCGCGAATGCAAGCGAGACCGGCGCGCCGGGAGAGAACGCATCGATCGCGCCGGTGCCGAGCGGCACCTTCACGAAGCATTCGTCCTGGCCCGGCAGCGCGCAGCGCATGCGCACGTGATCGCCGAAATAGATGAGGCTGCGCGCCTCGCCGATCAGCCGGTTCGCGGCTGCGCCGCTCGCGTGCCCGTTCGCGCCGTGCGCGGCGAGGCTCATGCGTTCGGGGCGGATGCACGCGACGGCCGACGCGCCCTCGGCGGCTTCGCCGATATGGCGGCCGACGAGCTTCGTGCCGTCGTCGAGCCGGAACTCGCAGAATTCGCCGTCGACGCTCGCAATGGTGCCGCGCAGCCGGTTGCTGTCGCCGATGAAGTTCGCGACGAATTCGTTGCACGGCGATTCGTACAGGCGGTCGACGGTGTCGAGCTGCTGCACGATGCCCTTGTCGAACACGGCCACACGATCGGACATCGTCAGCGCCTCGCCCTGGTCGTGCGTCACGTACACGAAGGTCACGCCGAGCTTCTCGTGCAGCGCCTTCAGTTCGTACTGCATGTGTTCGCGCAGCTGCTTGTCGAGCGCGCCGAGCGGCTCGTCCATCAGCACGAGCTTCGGCTCGAACACGAGCGCACGCGCCAGCGCGATACGCTGCTGCTGGCCGCCCGACAGCTGCGCCGGGTAGCGTTTCGCGAAGCGCTCCATCTGCACCATCTTCAGCGCATGCGCGACACGCTCCGTGCGCTCGGCGGCCGGCAGCTTGCGCACGGTCAGCGGATACGCGACGTTCTGCTCGACCGTCAGGTGCGGGAACAGCGCGTAGTTCTGGAACACCATGCCGATGTTGCGCTTGTGCGGCGGCACGTTGTTCAGGAGTTCGCCGTCGAGGCGGATCTCGCCGCCGGTCGGAAACTCGAAACCGGCGAGCATCATCAGGCAGGTCGTCTTGCCCGAGCCCGACGGCCCGAGCAGCGTCAGGAATTCCCCTCGGTGGATATCGAGGTCGAGCGATTTGACGACCAGCGTTTCACCGTCATAGGTCTTCCGCACGCCGCGAAAGCTGACGATCACATCATCGGACTTCATCATGCTGTCCCCTTGCGTCGCGACAATCGTTTATGAATGCCCCCTAACCTGCCGCTTCGCGGCAGGCCCCCCGAGGGGGTCAAGAAAACTTGGGGCGGCCCGGCGTTTTCTTGCGAGACGCGATCCACTATACGGTGCGCACGGTTCTATACTAGGGAACCATTTCAATATTCCAAGTAGGACCACTTTGGATACCGTGATCCTTGCCGACTGGCTCTCCGCCCGCCTCGACCGCGGCTCGTCCGAGCCGATGTACCGGCAGTTGCTGCAACAGATGCAGCAGGCCATCCTGACCGGGGAATTGGGGCCAGGAACAAAACTGCCCAGCTCCCGGACGCTCGCGGCGGACCTGTCGATCGCGCGCAATACCGTGCTGCACGTGTACGACCAGCTGACGGCCGAAGGCTATGTGCTGACGACGACCGGCAGCGGCACCTATGTGGCCGACACGCGGCCGGACGCCGCCGCGATTCGCGCGCCGGGCGCCGCACCGCCCGAGGCCGGTACGCTGCCGCCGCCGGACGCGCAGGGCAGCCTGTCGATGCGCGGCCGGCAACTGATCGAGCACGCGGGCGTGTCGCGGCGCCAGTGGGGCGCGTTCATGCCGGGCGTACCGGACGTGTCGGAGTTTCCGAGCCGCACGTGGAGCCGCCTGCAGGCGCGGCTGTGGAAGGAGGCGAACCCCGAACTGCTGACCTATGCACCGGGCGGCGGCTACCGGCCGTTACGGCGCGCGCTCGCCGATTACCTGCGCGTCGCGCGTTCGGTCAAATGCTCGCCGGACCAGGTGATCATCACGACCGGCATTCATCAGTCGATCGATCTCGCGGTGCGGCTGCTGTCCGACATCGGCGATCGCGCGTGGGTCGAGGAACCGTGCTACTGGGGCGTGCGCAGCGTATTGCAGGCGGCCGGCCTCACGCTCGCGCCGGTGCCGGTCGACCAGGAAGGGCTCGCGCCGCGTGCCGGCGACATGCAGCATCCGCCGCGGCTCGTGCTCGTCACGCCGTCGCATCAGTACCCGCTCGGGATGGTGATGAGCCTCGCGCGGCGCCGGATGCTGCTCGAATACGCGCGCCAGCACCGCTGCTGGATCATCGAGGACGACTACGACAGCGAATTCCGCTACGGCAGCCGCCCGCTCGCGTCGCTGCAGGGGCTCGACGACGGCGGCCGCGTGATCTACGTCGGCAGCCTCGGCAAGATGCTGTTCCCGGGCCTGCGGATGGGCTACATGGTCGTGCCCGAGCATCTGGTCGACACCTTCCGCACCGGGCTGTCGGAGCTGTACCGCGAGGGCCAGCTGATGCAGCAGGCCGTGCTCGCCGAATTCATCATGGACGGTCACCTGACTTCGCACGTCAGGCGCATGCGCACGCTGTACGGCGAGCGCCGGCAACTGATGATCGACGCGATCCGCGCGCGCTTCGGCGACGCGCTGCCCGTGATGGGCGACGAGGCCGGCCTGCACCTGGTGCTCGGCCTGCCCGACGCGTGCGACGATCGCGCGGTCACGCAGAGCGCGTTCGACGCGGGCGTAATCGTGCGCCCGCTCACCAGCTACTACAGCAACCTCGACACCGCTCGGCGCGGCCTGCTGCTCGGCTATGCGTGCGTCCCGCACGACAGCATCGGGCCCGCGTTCGACACGCTCGCGGATACCATCGAGCAGCATCTGCCGCGGCACATCACGCGCGCGGCATAGGGGCGGTCACATGCGACGGCGCCAGCGTTACTGCGCGCTGCCCGCGCCGCGATCGAGCGACGCCGCGCGCACGGCTTCGCCGGGCTTCGTGAACACGCGCTGCCGCAGTGCGGCGATCTGCGCGTCGCGATCCGGCGGCGACAGGCCGGCCGACTCGATCTGCGCACGCTGCGCCGCATAGTCCGCGTAGCGGCTCTGCCACGATGCGTCGTCCTGCTGCATCTGCGCGACCCGCGCGGCGGCCTCGGGCCCTAGCGTCTGCGTCAGTTGCGCGCGCATCGCATCGGGCGTCGCCCCGCTCTTCTGCAACTGCGCGATCTCGTCGATCGCGGCCCGCTGCCGGTCGACCCGCTGCTGCGCCATGCGTTCGTCGGCCGGCATCTGCTGCTCGAGCGCCGCGAGCCGCTCGGCCTTCTGTGCATCGGTTAGCGTGCGATCCTGCGCGATCTTCAGCCGTGCGAGATCGTAGCGCTGCCGCCACTGCTCCGTGCCGAAGAACGGCTGGCTCCAGTCGCCGAGCGTGCGATACGCGATCGACGCGCGCTGGTCGAGCGCGAGCTGCAGCGCGCCCAGGTCGGACTTGTCGACCGCGCCGGCATCGCGCAGTTTCGCGAGCGCGTCGAGATACGCGCGATACCGGCGCCACACGTCGAGCGCGTCGGCTTGCGCCGCCGTGCCGTCGAGCTGCGCGGCAATCTCGCGCGCGACGAACGCATCGAGCGCGGCTGCGCTGAGGTCGCTCTGCGCGGTCAGACAGTAGTCGAAGAAATCGCGCACCGCGCGCACCTTCGCGAGATGGCCGCCCGCATCGAGCAGCAGCCGCGGCGCACTGGAACCGGCCAGCGACGACGGCAGGCCCGCGCGCGCCGGCACGGCGGCCTGCGGCGGTGCCGCAGCCACGCCGCCCACCGCCGCCGCATCGGGCGACTCGCCGGCGCTACCCGTACCGCGATGCCATCCCGCCCCGCTCCACATCGCGACGCCGGCGATCGCCGCCAGCCCCACGACACCGTAGACCGCGGCGCGCCGCGCCAGCGGCGCGCGCCCTTCGCGTGCCGTCATCGATTACACGCCCGCCAGCTTCAGCCGGTTCGCATGCGTGCGGATCACCGCGACCGGATCTTCCGCATACGCGCCCCGCACGCCGAGCAACTGGTTGATCTCGTCGATATGGTTCCACTTGTAGCTCGTGCTCAGCACCTGGCCGTACAGCGCGCTGCATTTCGACACGAGCCCGTCGTTCTGGCCCGAGCCGCGGTTGATCATCACCGTGCCCGTGCCGAACAGCGCGAGCGTCGACAAGTCGAGCGCGTTCGCCGGGTCGACGAGTGGAACGGTGCTCGTGTCCGTCGCGCCCGTGACACCGAACACGGAGAGCGTTGGCTGGATCGCCGTGCCGGCCCACGAATACAGCAGATGCGTGTTACCGCCGACGGTTTCCGTCGGCGCCCCGGTCTGGCAACTGCCCGGTGCGCCAAGGCCCGCGCTCGGATAGTTCTGGTTGTACGTGGCGGCCTGTGCGGTCGTCAGCGTCTTCAGCGACCCGAGCGCGTCCTGGTTCGTGTTGTGGCTGCTGCTCGTCAGGATTCCGAACACATTGACGAACGCGGCGATCACCGATGACGAAAGCCCGGTCGGATCGTATGCGAGCACGCTCTGCACGAAGTCGGCGAACTCGGAGCCGCGATGCGGCGTGCCGATCGTCGTCACCGACGCGACGAGATCGGGCGCGACGGCCGCGACATAACGCGACGTGAGCCCGCCCTGGCTGTGACCGACGAGATTGACCTTGGTCGCGCCCGTCGCGGCGAGCACCGTCTTCACGTAAGCGAGCAACTGTTCGCCGCGCCCGTTCGGCCCGTCGTCGCTCTGGAAGCCCGACAGGTTCGCGACGTAGACGGTCGCGCCATGCTGCTGCAGGTCTTCCTGGATGCCGTACCAGTACTCGAGCACGCCCGCGTACTTGTCGGTGCCCGTGAGCCCGTGCACGAGGATGATCGGATAACGCGTCGTCGCGTAGTCGTCGGCGGGCGCGGTCGCCGCCATCGTCGCGTGCGTCGTCGCGAGCGTCATCACCGCGGTCGTCCCCGCGAACGGCGCGACGCTCATCGCGCATGCCACTGCCCCTGCCACCACCCTGGAACGCATCGATCTGGCCATGCATGTTCTCCTGATTATTGTGCTGCCGGTACGAATGAGATCGGATCGACGCACGCGGCGCCCTCGCGTGCGCCGTGATCGTCGAATGCCGGAGTGAAGCACGACTGGCCAACGTTTGCGCCCCGACTAGACACGGTTCTCTAATCGGTTGACGCGCCCCACCTGTTCGGGCGGGGCCGCGTTCATGCGCGCGCATGCTGCAACGCACACGCGCAATGCGCTACAGCTTTGCGCTTACGCGTACCCATGCGGTACGGCCCGGCTCCATCACCGGCGCGTTCGCCGGATAGCCGAAGCCGGCATTGCCGGCGAGGTTCAGATGCTCGGTGTAGGCCTTGTTCAGCACGTTGTCGACGCCGACCGAGACCTGCACGGTCTTGCTGACGTTGTATTGCGTATGCAGCGACAGCACGCCGAATCCGGCGCTCGGGCCGAAGTCCTTGCCGACCACGTTGCCCTCGTTCAGCGCATAACGATGCTGCGGCGCAACGATCCGCCACAGGCCGCCGGCCGACCACGCGCCACGCGTGTATTCGAGCCCGATGCGCGCCTCGAGCGGCGGCATCTGCGGCAGCGGATCGCCGCTCGCCACGTTGCGCCCCCACGCATACGCGAGCGACGTCTCGACGCGCAGCGGCGCAACCGGCCGCCACGACACGCCTGCTTCGCCGCCCATGATCTGCGCGTTGACGTTGATCGCCCGCGTGGTCGGGCCCATCATGCCGGCCGCGTAGTTGAACAGGATGAAGTCCTGCACGTAGCCTGCGTAGGCCGACACCCACGCATCGAACCGGTCGCTCTTGTATTGCGCGCCGATGTCGAGCTGCGTGGTCTTCTCCGGCTGCACCGCCGAGAATGCGTTGACCGAACCGGCCGGCCCGCGCTTCGCGGAGAACAGCTCCCAGTAGTCGGGATAGCGCTCCGCATGACCGATCCCCGCGTACCACGTGACGGGCAGCGATGCGAGATCGCGCTCGTAGCGCACGAAGCCGCTCGGCAGCACGCGCGCGCGATCGTCGTCGAAGGTCGGGTTGGGTTTGCTCGCCATCATCCCGCTCGTCGTCGCGCGCTTGTCGCGTGCGCTCGCGTAGTCGACGCGCGCGCCGCCGATCACGCGCGACACGTCGCTCGCGTACCACGTCAGCTCGCCGAACGCACCCGCGTTCCACATCGTCGCCTGCGCATCCCACGGCTGATCGCCGTAGTTCTGCCGCCCCATCGCCGAGCGCGAATCGAGCCGGTTCGATTGCGCGTCGACGCCCGTCACGAGCTTGAAGTCGTCGCCGAAACGGAACGTCGCGGCAGCGCGCGCGCCGACCGTGCGGCGCCGCACCTCCGACGCCATCCGCATCGGCATGCTGCTGGTCGGATCGGGCTGCCGCAACGTGTAGTTGTCCATCACGTGGTCGGCTTCGTTGTAGTACACGCGTGCCTCGATCCGGTCGAGCACGTCGCCGAGATGCCGCTTGTCGAACGACAGGCCGAACGTCTCGCGGCGGAAATGCGCGCCGTCCATCCCGCGGCCCGCATACTTCGCGTAGCCGTCGCCCGTGCCGGCCGTCAGTTCGACCCGCGTATGGTCGTCGGGCGTCCAGCCGAGCGCCGCATCGGCGTTCCACTTGTCCCACTGCGACGGCACCGTGTTGCCGTTGCCGTCCTTGTAGTCCTGCGAATGCGCGTGGTTCGCGGTCACGCGGCCATAGACGTCCGGCGTGCCGGCCGTCAGGTCGATGTTCTGGTCGTTGCGGCCGAACGACCCGCCGACGAGGCTGCCCTCGAAACGCATGCCCGGCTTGTCGAAACGCGGCGTCACACGCTCGAACAGCACGGTGCCGGCCGACGCGCCGGGACCGTACAGCACGGTCTGCGGCCCCTTCACGACGGTGACCTTGTCATAGCTTTCCGGCGCGATGTACGACGTCGGCGCATCCATCCGGTTCGGGCAGGCGCCGAGCGTCGGCATCCCGTTCGCCAGGATATTCAGCCGCGAACCGAACATCCCGCGCAGCACGGGGTCGCCGTTCGTACCGCCGCTGCGGATCGACGTGAAGCCGGGGATCGTCTTCAGGTAATCCGCGCCGTCGCTGGCGGGCAGCGGCTGGCGCGGCGCCTTCGGATCCGTGACGACGACGAGCGGCGTCGTCTGCGGCGACGCGACGACCTCGACGGGCGGCAGCAGCGCTGCCGAATCGTCCGCAGGCGCGCCGGCCGCGCGCGCCGTTTCGGCCGCGGCGGCGGTCGCGGCCAGCGCGCCGACGGCGAGCACGGGAACGGTGAGTTTCAACATGCGCGGCACGCGCCGCGCACAGGCATTGCGTGACGCCCGCGGCGCACGCAACTGGAAAATGGTCATGATCGAAAGCCCGAGTGACGCCCTCCACGCGACCTCGACGGGCCGCACGGATATCGGCGGTGGAAAGAACGGAAGACAGCGCGTCAGGCGCGCTCGGGCGGTGCGCGTGGATACGCGCGCGGATAGCGATCGGTGCGCGCCGCGACGGCTGGCGGCGCGGCGGCGGAAACGGAAACGACGGAAACGGAAGCGAACGACGCGGCGGCAGGCGCGCCGATCGCAGGGCTGTGCGCGAAGAATCCGCAATAGCCGCACGCATCGAGATGCAGCGCATGATCGTGCATGCGACCCGCATCGGGCGACCGATGCGCGCCATGCTCTGCACTGCAGACGATTGCGTCGGGCGCGGCCGCCTGCGCGATGCGCCACTGCGACACCAGCGGCGCCGCGATCGCGAACCAGATCGCGAGCACGCCAAGCCAGGCGGTCAGGTGACGATGTCGGTGCAGCATGCGCGGCGGCGAGTAAGCGGAATGTAAAAACAGCCGAGATGTTACAGAATGTTCGCCTCGATGGCCAGCCGCGGACGACGGTAAACGAAGCGGGGGCGCATGGTTGTCAACACAACCATGCGCCCCCGCCTGCCGCGCGCGTCCGGAGCGCGGCGCTCAGGGCACCATGCGCCGCAGCACGTTATCGCGCCGGATGAAATGGTGGTACAACGTGGCCAGCGCATGCAGGCCGATCACGAAGTAGAACGCGTTGCCGATCAGTTCGTGCGCTTCCTTGATCGTCGGCCGCAACGCCTTGTCGGGGCCGAACAGCGTGAACGACACGCCGAGCCAGTCGAGCGACACCGGCTTGCCGCCCAGGTTGATCATCATGATGCCGAGCAGCGGCTGCGCGACGATGAACACGTAGAGCGCAAAATGCGCGAGCTTCGAGAGCCAGCGCAGCAGCGCGGCCTGCGGAATGGCTTCCGGCACGCGGCTGACGACCCGCCACAGCACACGCAGCACCGACAGCACGAGCACGAACGTGCCTGCGGTGAGGTGCACGTTCATCCAGAACACCCGGCTGTCGCTGCCTTTCGGCCCGCGGATCTCGATGGCCAGGTACGCCAGCGCCACCAGCAGGAAGATGGCCCAGTGGAAGAAGATCGCGGGCGAGCTGTAGCGCGTCTGTTTCGCGAGGATGTTTTTCATGCGTCGTCTCGTGTTGTATGCGGGGAGGGGCGCATGCCGCAACGGGCTCCGCGCCCGGCAGAGCTGCCACGATTGTAGCCGCACGGGCGTCCGATTTCCCGCGGCGCGGTCAAATATCCGACGAATCGTCAACACGCGCCGCGCGCGGCTGCCATATGGAAAATCCGCATCGCGCGCGGGAACGGCTGTGGCACGATGAAGCTTTGGTGTCGACGTTGCGCGCGCATCATGAGCAAGGCGTTCTTCGTTGCGGCCTACCGGCTGATTGCCGCGTTGCTCGCGGTGTCCACGACGTTGCACAGCATCGCCGGCTACTGGGGCATGCCCGCGGTCCATCTCGGCAACTTCCTCAGCTACTTCACGCAACTGAGCAGCCTCTATGCGTCGGCGATACTGACCGCCGGGCTCTGGCGGATCGCGCGCCCCGGCTCGGCCCGCTACGAATCGATGCGCGGCGCGGCGGTTTTGTACGTGCTGATCACCGCGATCGTCTACGAACTGCTGCTCGCGCGGCTCGATGCGCTGCGTCATGTCACGCCGGCGTTCAACAACTGGGTGCTGCACCGGATCGTGCCGCTCGTCATGCTGTGCGACTGGCTGTACGTGGAGCCGCGCTCGCCGATCGCGCGGCGCAGCGCGTTCGCATGGCTCGGTTTTCCGGTCGTCTATCTCGGCTATACGCTCGTGCGCGGCGCGCTGGAGAACTGGTATCCCTACCCGTTCGTCGATCCGCGGCCGCACGGCTACCTGCCGGTCGCGATCCAGTGCTCGCTGATCGCGCTCGGCGCAGCGGCGCTCGCATTGGGCATCCGCTGGCTCGGCAATCACGCGAGACAGTCCGACACCGCGACGCTGAAGGAAGGATGAAGGTGAAAGAAGGCGGGAGCGTGTGCGCCGCCCGGCGCACACGCGGCGATGCGGCTCGTCAGCCGCCGTTGCGCGGCAGGAAGTTCATCGGATCGACGACCTTGCCGTTCTGGCGAACTTCGAACTCGAACGTCGAACGGCCGCTCGCGTCGGTGCCCATCTCGGCGACCGGCTGGCCCTGGCGCACCGCGTCGCCTTCGTTGACGAGCAGCTTGCCGTTGTGACCGTAGGCCGTGATGAGCCCGTTGTCGTGCTTCAGGATCACGAGCGGGCCGTACGCCTTGACGCCGGACCCGGCATAGACCACCCGCCCGTTCGCCGCGGCCCGCACCGAACGGTCGGGCCCGGACGCGGCGATCACGACGCCGCGCGTCTTGCCGGTCGCAAACGGCGCCGTGACGACACCCGTGGCCGGCCATGCGAGCGAGCCCGGCTGCGCGGCCGCCGCGGGCGGCTGCCCGAATGACGTCGCGGCAGGCGGCGCGACGCGCAGCACCTGGCCGGGCGACACCGCGTCGGTAGGCGCCATGTGGTTCCAGCTCGCCACGTCCTGCACGCGCTGCCCGTAGGCGTTCGCGATGCCCGCGAGCGTGTCGCCCGGGTTCACGCGGTAATAGCCTGCGATCACGCCGGGCGTCGCGGCCGACGTCGGCGCCGACGAACGCGCCGGCTGCCAGTTGTCGGTCCACGGCGTCAGCGTACAGCCCGACAGCGCGACGGCCGCGGCGACGAGCGCTGCCTGCGGCAGCCAGTGCGCCAGCGAATCGTGGATGGGAATAGTTTTTCTCAAGGGTCCTCCCGGATTTGCGTCGTTGCGCCGCCCACCGCCCTCCGGCGCGCGACGCACGATGTCCGGCCGGACGGCCGGACCAACCAGTATCCGACCGCTCTCGCGGCCGTCAGTTTCCACAGCGGAACGTCGGCGCGAACGGGCTCACCGGCCCCTTTTTCGCGTCGCTCCGACCGGCAAAGATACCATTTGTCGCGGTCAGGACCGCGACAGGCGCAGGTTCCGGCAACAATCTTGCGGCCTCGCCGATGCGGGCCGGCGGCCCGCGAACCGCACCGCGCGGGCCGTCCGGCGGCCCAGCCGCCGGCCTTCCGCCCGCGTCGCAGCCGTCTGCCGTCTCGGCTCCGTCACATTCTCCCCTTCGATCGCCGCCTATACTCGGTGATGCGCAGCGTAATCCAACGACAACGAGGAGCATGACAATGAACAATGCGACGTTTCTTTCCGTGCAGCTCAATGCGGACGATTTCGCCGGTTCCAGCGGCCTGGTCGAATTGCTCAACCGGCACCTGCTGTTCGCGACCGACGTCGCCGAGGCGGCCGATGCGCTCGTCCAGCTGGCGAGCGTCGCGCACCTGACGGGCGCCACGCGCCACAGCGTCGAGCTGCCGGTCCTCGCGATCGAGCGGCTGCGCGATGCGCTCGACACGCTGAGCGGCTACGACGAAACGTGGCTGCAGGTGCTGGAGCCGGCCGAAGCGCTATTTCGGGAGATCGGGCGCGGCACACGCCCGCTGCATTGACCGTCGGCGCGGCACGCGCCACCAATGAAAACAGCCCGTCGTTCCGCTTTGCGGAACGACGGGCTGTTTGTACTACATGGGGTCAGGTCCGGCCGCCGGGGCGGCCGAGCCATTAACGACCCTTGTAGACCGGTGCGCCGTCAGCGATACGCTTGACTTGCCAGCCGGTCTTTGCTGCGGCCGGAGCGCCGGATTCCTGCGCGGCGGCCGGTTGCGCGCCATAGCCGGTCGTGTCGGCGGCGGCGACGTTCTGTTGCGGGTTCACACGAGCTTCAGCTGCCTGGATGCCTGCCGGGTAGTCCGTGCGGTCGCTGCCCAGCTTATAGCCGGCCTGTTGCAGTTGGACCAGTTCGGCCTTCACCTGCGCACGGGTAACGGGCGCGTTCTGTTGGGCGAACGAGACGGCGGGAACGGCGAGGACAGCAGCTGCAGCGAACGTTGCGATCAGCGATTTCATGATTACCTCCGGGATTTTTTTGCTCCGCCGCACACACCATGTCTGCAGCGATGGAACAAAGTTTAGTCCCGACGTCCCCTAGGGAAAACCATGAAAGAGCGAAAACACTGTTTCCCCGGAGCCAACAATGTCGGCATCCGGGATAGAAAAACCCTATTCAAAGAATAGATTTTCGCAACAATGCGTCCGCGGGCCGGTTACGACCAGTTCGCGTGGAAGCTGCCCGGCTTGTCGGTGCGCTCGAACGTGTGCGCGCCGAAGAAGTCGCGCTGCGCCTGCACGAGGTTCGCCGGCAGTCGCTCGGAACGGTAGCTGTCGAAGTACGCGACCGCCGACGCGAACGCCGGCACCGGCACGCCGGCCTTCACCGCGGCGACCACGACGTCGCGCAGCGATGCCTGGTAGTTCGCGGCGATGTCCTGGAAGTACGGATCGAGCAACAGGTTCGCGAGCGCCGGATCCTTCGCGTAAGCATCCGTGATCTTCTGCAGGAAGCGCGCGCGGATGATACAGCCCGCGCGGAAGATCTTCGCGATCGTCCCGAGGTCAAGGTTCCAGCCGTACTCTTCGGACGCCGTGCGCAGCTGCGCGAAGCCCTGCGCGTACGAGATCACCTTGCTCAGGTACAGCGCACGGCGCACCGCTTCGACGAACGCGGCGCGATCGCCGTCGAACGGCGCGGCAGCCGGGCCCGACAGGATCTTGCTGGCCGCGACGCGCTCGGTCTTCAGCGACGACAGCACGCGCGCGAACACCGATTCCGTGATGAGCGGCAGCGGCACGCCGAGATCCAGCGCGTTCTGGCTCGTCCACTTGCCGGTGCCCTTCTGCGCGGCGCGATCGAGGATCACGTCGACGAGGTGCTTGCCGGTCTCTTCGTCCTTCTTGCCGAAGATCTTCGACGTGATCTCGATCAGGTAGCTGTCGAGCTCGCCCTGGTTCCATTCGGTGTACACCGCGCCGAGCTCGTCGTTGGTCAGGCCCGCGACGTTCTTCAGCACCGAGTAGCTTTCGGCGATCAATTGCATGTCGCCGTATTCGATGCCGTTGTGGACCATCTTCACGTAGTGGCCTGCACCATCCGGGCCCATGTACGCGACGCACGGCTCGCCGTCCGACGGCGCCTTCGCGGCGATCTGCTTGAGGATCGGCTCGACGAGGTCGTACGCGTCGCGCTGGCCGCCGGGCATGATCGACGGGCCGCGCAGCGCGCCCTCTTCGCCGCCCGACACGCCGGTGCCGATGAAATGCAGGCCCGATTGCGCGAGTTCCTGGTTGCGGCGAATCGTGTCGGTGAAGTGCGTATTGCCGCCGTCGATCAGCACGTCACCCTTCTCGAGCAGCGGCTTGAGCGACGCGATCGTCGCATCGGTCGCCTCACCCGCCTTCACCATCATCAGGATCCGGCGCGGCGTTTCGAGCGACGCGACGAACTCCTCGAGCGTATGGGTCGGCACCAGGTTGCGGCCGGGGAATTCGGCGATCAGTTCGTCGGTTTTCTCGCGGCTGCGGTTGTACACCGACACCGCGTAACCGCGGCTCTCGATATTGAGTGCGAGATTGCGGCCCATCACCGCGAGCCCGATCACACCGATTGCTTGTTTGCCCATTAGTCAATTCTCCGGAAAAAACAGGGCGCGACCCGACCCGGGCCGCGCGCACAGGCGAAAGGATAGTGGAAACCCGGCGGCGATGCGCGCTTGCGTGTCATTGTTCCGCGTGCGGAAGCCGCCGGAACACGACGCTCAGGTTGTTCGCCGGCATCTCGACGACCTCGATGCAGTCGAGCCCGCGATCGAGGCCGAGCGCGACGACGGTTTCGAGATCGCGCACGCCCCACGACGGGTCGCGGCTGCGCAACTGCAGGTCGAACGCTTCGTTCGACGGCGCCGTATGCCGGCCCTCGCGACGATACGGGCCGTACAGGAACAGCACGCCGCCCGGCCGCAGCAGGCGCGACGCGCCCGCGAACAGCGCGTCGGTACAGGCCCACGGCGAGATGTGAATCATGTTGATGCAGACGATCGCGTCGAGCGCGTCGACCGGCCACGACACATCGCGCACGTCGAACGCCAGCGGCCCGGCAACGTTCGCGAGGCCCGCATGCGCGATCCACGCGGCGATCGAGCGCCGCGCCTGCGCGTCGGGATCGCTCGGCTGCCAGCGCAGGCCCGGCAGTACCTGTGCGAAATGGACGACGTGCTGCCCCGTGCCGCTCGCGATTTCGAGCACGCTGCCGGCCGCCGGCAGCACGCGGCGCAACACGTCGAGGATCGGCCCGCGATTGCGTTCGGCCGCCGGCGCCGACAGCCGCGCGGACGGATCGGGCGTAGATGTCGGGCCGCTCACGATGCGTGCTCCGGTGCGTTGCGCGCGAAGCCCAGCCGCGCGGTGAGTGCGTCGAGCGCCGGTGCGCACTGCGCCTCGACCTTCAGCGTCAGCATCGGATCGGCGCGCGTATGGCCGAGATTGAGCGCGGCCACCGGCTTGTGCTGTGCCTGCGCCCATACGCAGAAGCGGTACCCGGAATACACCATCAGCGACGACCCGACGACGAGCAAGGCATCGGCCGCATCGAGCGCCTGCGCGGCCAGCGTCACGCGCTCGCGCGGCACGTTCTCGCCGAAGAACACGACCGCCGGCTTCAGCAGGCCGCCGCACGCGGGACACGCCGGGATGCGGAACGTGTCGAGCGCGGCCCATTCGAGGTGCGCGTCGCCGTCGGCGGCCGGCTCGGCCTGCGCGCCCAGCAGGTCGGGATTGTCGGCTTCGAGCACGTTCTGGATCGTCGCGCGCGCATGATGCGCGCCGCATTCGAGGCACGTCACGCCGTTGATCCCGCCGTGCAGCTCGATCACGTCGTCGCTGCCCGCACGCTGATGCAGGCCGTCGACATTCTGCGTGACGAGGCGCTCGATCCGGCCTGCGCGGCCGAGCCGCGCCAGCGCGTCGTGCGACCGGTTCGGCTGCGCACGGCCGACGACGGGCCAGCCGATCATGCTGCGCGCCCAGTAGCGTCGCCGCGCCGCGTCGGAGCCGAGGAATTCGTGGAGCTGGATCGGCGGCGAGCGCATCCATTGGCCATTGCGGTCGCGATAGCCGGGAATGCCGGAATCGGTGCTGATGCCCGCGCCGGTCAGCACGAGCAGGCGCGGATGACGCTCGACAAACGTGTGCAGCGCGTCGAGCGCAGTCGGCTCGACACAAGCGGATGAGGGGTCGTGCAAGGCTTGATCGTTCATGTTGGCAACGCGTGAGCGGGCGCGCCGGCCAGCCGTGCAACCGCACGAGCGGCCCGCGCGCCAGCACATGATACAGAACGTCGCGCGATCCGGCCGGCGGCCCGCACGACAAACCCGCGCACAAAAAAAGACGCCCATCAGCCGCTCGGCGATGGGCGCTTCAACAATTGATCCATCGGGGTAGTGGATCAACTGACAGCACAATATTGTGGCGTCCGCCGCGCCGAGAATGGCGAACGCTTCCCCTGGACTACGCGTGTTCCGCGATGCCGCACGCATCGTTGCGCCACCGGCTTTCCCGTGCAATCCGGTTCTCCGGGCCCGTCACGCCGATGCAATGCGCGGCGTGCGAACGCATCCGCCGCACGACGACTCGCGTTGCGCCGCGAAATGACGATCCTGGATCCAGGCCGGGGCCATCCGCATGCATTCGCGGTTCATCCCCGACGGCCGACCGGCACCGGTCGGCCTCGTGCGTCACGCATGCACGCCGTCGTTCGGAACGAACCCGATTGCCCGGATGGAACGGAAAGCCGCGCGCTCACGTCGCCGCGATCAACGGCGAAGCGAATACCCTGGCAGGTCGGCGATTCATATTTGCAACATGACACGTTGCGGTTCGGTCTCTTTTCATTCTCTTGTCCCCGTATTCGATACGTCCGACCCACTGAAGCGATCGCCGGGCCGACTGCGTCTGCGATCGCGCTCACGGCACGCACAGATATGCAAGGAGCGCACCATGCTTCATGCCGCAAGGCCGCGCGGGCCGATGCGAGGCCTTCGACGGGGATCGTGCACCGGCGAGGAACGCGAACGTTTCGAAACTGAAACGCCCTCCGGATCGACGACGGGCGGCCTTGCCTGCCGGCTTGCCACACCGGCCCCGGGCTGGCATCGCGGCGTTGTTCCTGCGCGCCGCCAGCAGTCGCCTTACAATCGCCCGACAGTGGCGGTGCACGCATGACAGGACGCGCGCCCTTCGGACGGCTCTCCACCGCCTGACCGGAAACCCATCCTCGACGCATGCCTGACGCAAAAGACTGGCTGGATATCGACTACCGCACGCTGTTCTACAGCACCGACAGCGACAACCGCGCATCGCAACGCGTGGCGTCACGCCTGGGCCTCGCGCCGCGCGGCATGACGCTGCGGATCGCGTAGCGCCGTGCTCGGCCCGGGCCGCCCCGCTCCTGCCTGGCGCAAACACGCTAGCATTCGGACACGGAACGCCGCGCGTTCGCCTTGCACCGCCTCCAGGGATTCGACATGACCACGCACGCCCTCGCCCGCGCCGACGTCGCACGCCGCGTCTTTTCGGCCGGGCAATTGTCGATCGGCCTCACGCTGCCGCTGCTTCGCAGCGGCAATATCGTCGCCGACTTCAACGAACAGCTCGAACTCGCGGCGCTTGCCGATACGCTCGGCTTTCGCGCGCTGTGGATTCGCGACGTGCCGCTGAACAGCGCCGACTATCCCGACCCGGTCGGCCACCTCGACCCGTGGGTGCTGCTCGGTGCACTGGCGTCGCGCACGCGCCGGATCGCGCTCGCCAGCGGCGCGATCGTGCTGCCGCTGCGTCATCCGCTGCATATCGCGAAAGGCGCGCTGTCGGTCGCGACGCTGTCGGGCGGACGCTTCATTCTCGGGCTCGGCTCCGGCGACCGGCCGCCTGAATACGCGGCGTTCGGCGTCGATGCGGAAACGCGGCGCGACCGCTATCGCGCACACTGGGACGTCGTCGCGGCCGCGCTCGGTCTGCCGTCGCGCGTGCTGCCCGACGAAGCGCCGCCCGACGCGCCTGAATTCACGCTGCTGCCGCGCGGCGACGACGCGGTGCCGATGCTCGCGGTCGGCTCGGGCGGACAAAGCGTCGACTGGATCGCGCGGCACTCGATCGGCTGGATGACGTACCACCGCGATCCGGACACGCAGCGCGCCCGTTATTCGATGTGGCGCGCGGCGGTCGACCGGCTCGCATCGCCGGCCTTTCGCGCGTTCGGCGTGTCGATGCGGCTCGACCTCGCCGCGCATCCCGATGCGCCGGCTACCGCGTTGTCGCTCGGTTATACCACCGGGCGCCGCGTATTGGTCGACGTCCTGCGGGACATGCGCGCGGCGGGCACGCATCACGTCACGCTGAATCCGGGAGCGGACCGGCCCGTGCGCGAGGTCATCGAAGAACTCGCCGAGCATGTGCTGCCGGTTTTCCACGACGGGCCGGCGTGATTCGTCAGGAATGCGAAGCCATCACATACGACATGCGTGTCGCGATGATCGTCGTTTGTTCACGATCGGGCGAACGCTCGCGTAACGACGCGCCATTCGCGTTCAAAAACCGTTCCCGGTTCACATCTGCACGCCGGGGCACCAACAAGCACGCGTTACAGGACGCTTACGATTCGATAAAAAAGACGTGTCCGCATATCGGACTGTCTACCGGCACGAACAAGCCGCAAACGCCCGCGCCGCCTCGCGTATGCGCGATTCAAATATTCGTCGATGGAACTATTCGGTTCCGATCGCGATCATGTTAACTTCCGTCCATCGTTCAGCTCCGCGGGCCGCGCGCCGATGCGCGCCCGCATGCCTACCCATGCGACATTTCCTCCTCGGCTGGCTACTCGCCGCCGCCGTCTCGGCCGCGCATGCGGCCGCTCCCGCACCGGCCGCCGCATCGGCCGCTTCCGGCACCGCGCCCGCGCTGACGCCGCAACAGGCCCGGCAGGCACTCGACGTGCTCGAAAACCCGCGCGATCGCGCTCAGGTCGAAACGACGCTGCGTGCGATCGCGGCCGTCGGCGCATTGAGCGCGCCCGCGGTCACGGCAAGCGAAGCGGCTGCGGCCAGCGGCGCGTCGGCTGCCTCCGCGCCTGCCGCGCTCACGTCGAACGGGCTCGCGTCGATGCTCGTCCGCCAGGGGGCGCGCTGGACCACCGAAATCGGCAGCGCGCTGAAGGAATCGCTGCGCTCGCTGCTCGATGTCGGTTCGGTCGGAAGCTGGTGGCATGACAAGCTGGTGCGCGCCGACGAGCGCGCCGATCTCGCGCACGCGATCTGGCTCATCGTCGCCGTGCTCGTGCCCGCGTTCCTGTTCGAATGGTTCGCGAAGCGGCTGCTGCGGCGCGCGCTGGCCGCGCTGGCCGCACGGCGAGCCGACTCGTCGCGCAGCACCGCGCCCGATGCCGTCACGTCCGACGACGACAACGCGCCGCCGCCGGAATCATCTGCTCCACCCGACGCCGCCCACGCTCCCGACACCGCACCCACATCATCGCAAGGCCGCGGCGACGCGCAGCGCCATACCACGCTGCTGCACCGGATGCCGCGCGCGCTCGTCAGCCTCGCGCTGCGCGCGGTGCCGCTGCTCGTGTTCGTCGGCGTCGCGAGCCTGACGATGTCGATGACCGGCGACGCCGGCACGCCGATCGAATCCGCGCTCGAATCGCTGATCGACATCTACGTGATCGGCCGGCTCGTCACGATCGTCAGCCGGCTGTTCTTCCAGCCCGATGCGCGGCAATTGCGGCTGCTGCACATCAGCGATGCATGGGCCGACTTCGCGCAACGCTCGATCGCGCGGATCGTGATCGTGGTCGGCGTGTGCACGGCCGCGGTCGAGATCGCCGCGAACATCGGCCTCAGCGAGGCCGGTCACGTCGCGCTGCTGAAAGCGGTCGCGCTCGTCGGGCACGTGATGATCGCGGCGCTGATCCTGCAGTGCCGCCGGCCGGTCGCCGTGCGGATCCGCGCAGCCGGCGCGGACCGGCCGACCTTTGCGGTAATCGGCAACGCGCTCGCGGACGCCTGGGCGCCCGTGTCGGTATTCATCGTGATGGCGCTGTGGTTCGTGTGGGCGCTCGACGTCCACAACGGCTACCGCGTGCTGATCACGCTCGGCGGCCGTTCGATCGCCGCGATGATCGGCATGCGGATCGTGTCGATCGTCGTGTTCGGCGCGCTCGCGCGGCTGTTCCAGCGCCGCGACGAAGACCGCACGCTCGTCCATCTGCATGCGTACCGCTACTACCCGCTGCTGCGCCGGATCGTATCGGGCGCGCTCGGCATCGTGACCGTCGTGCTGTTGCTGCAGATCTGGGGCGTGCCGATCTTCAGCGCGTTCGAGACCGGCACGATCGGCCACCGGCTCGCGTCGGCGCTGGTGACGATCGCGATCGCGGCCATCGTCGCGCTCGTCGTATGGGAAGCCGCGAACATCGCGATCGAGCGCCGCCTGCAGCGCTGGACCCGCGAAGGCAATCTCGTGCGCGCGGCGCGGTTGCGCACGCTGCTGCCGATGCTGCGCTCGCTGCTGTTCGTGATGATCGCGCTGGTCGTCGTGCTGACGGGGCTCAGCGAACTCGGCGTAAACGTCGGTCCGCTGCTGGCCGGCGCCAGCATCTTCGGCGTCGCGCTCGGCTTCGGCTCGCAGAAGCTCGTGCAGGATTTCATCACCGGGATCTTCCTGCTGATGGAAAACGCGATGCAGGTCGGCGACTGGGTCACGCTCGCCGGCGTGTCGGGCACGGTCGAATACCTGTCGATCCGCACCGTGCGGCTGCGTGCAGGCGACGGATCGCTGTACACGATTCCGTTCAGCTCGGTGACGACCGTCAACAATACGAATCGCGGGCTCGGCAACGCGGCCGTCAAGGTCAGCATCGCGTACGGCGAGGACATCGATCGCGCGATCGCGACGCTCAAGGAGATCGGCACCGCATTGCGCGACGATCCGCAGTACCACGACGGCATCCTGTCCGACTTCAGCTACTGGGGCATCGACCAGGTCGACGGCGCGGCCGTTGCGCTCGCGGGGCAGATGCAGTGCACGGACTCGACGCGCTGGAGCGTGCAGCGTGAATTCAACCGGCGGATCGCGGAGACGTTCCGCGAACGCGGCATCCGGATCGCCAATCCGCAACGCAGCCTCGTCGCGTACGCGGATGGATCGCGGCGGGAAGGCAACGGCGAAAGCGAGGACGAAGGCGAAAGCGGCAGCAACACCCGCAACGGCAATGCCGCCGCAACGGCGGCCCGGCCGCCGTCGGCCGGCGAACCGGAGCGCAAGCCGAGCTGACCGGCAACGGCTAACGGCGCGCCGCGCTCAACGCGCGGCGGGCTTCTTCACGCGCGCGTGCTTGCCGCCGCGGGCGTCGACGCACCCGGCTTCGCCGTGCGTTTCGCCGCAGCACGCTGCCCGCGCTTCGCACCGGCTTCAGCAGCGGCACACGCGTCGCGCTGCGCATGCCATTGTTCGAGCAGCACGCGCGTCTGGTCGGCGATCGTCTCGATCAGCAGCACCGCACGCTCGCCGTCGAACGCTTCCCATTCGAGCAGTTGAAGCGCCGAACGCTGCGCGATGTGGAATACCGTGATCTGCCCGAACAGGCTCAGCGCGCGCAACCGCGTGACGGGATCGTCGGCCGGCCGCCCCGAGATGCGGCCGATCAGTTCGGCGCTCACGTCGTTGAGCGGCTTGCGCATGCGCTTCATCAGGATTTCGCTCGCACTCGCCGGCTCCTGGCCACCCTGCTCGCGTGCGAAGAACATCCGCTGGTTCATCGTCTTCGGCGCCGTGAACATCCGGTCCGACAGCGCGCGCAGCAGCGCGACGAACGCGTCGATCAGCACGTCGACGTCAGCGTTCGCATCGAGCATCGCCCACGCATGGCCGACCGCCGGCGCGAACACCTCCCAGCCGTGCTCGGCGATCGTCTCCACGCACGCGCGGTAAACGCCTTCCTTGTTCTCGAAGTAGTACTGGAGCGCCGGCGCGTTCACGCCGGCCATCGCGGCGATCTCGCGCGTCGACGCTCCCGCGAACCCGCGTTCGCCGAACAGCTCGATCGCCGCCTCGATGATCCGCTGGCGCGTCTCGTCGCCGCGCGCGTAGCCGCCCGCCGACGTGCGGCGCAGCTTCTTCGCTTCGTTCATGCCTTCCTCGTCACTCGATCGACCGACATTCTACTTGACACAATTTTAGCAACTGGAATAATTCTTCCACATGGAATAAATTGGATGCCCGCATGTCGACGTTGCAAGATCCGCCACAGAAAGTAAATCGTCAGGAAACCGGAACAACGCCGCGCAACGGAACCAGCGGATCGAAGCGACGCATCCTGCTCGTCGTCGCCGTGCTCGCTGCCTTCGGCGCCGCCGTCTGGCTCGGCCGCTGGTGGACGGTCGGCCGCTTCATCGAAAGCACCAACGACGCTTATTTGCAGGCGGACAGCATGACTGCCGCGCCGAAGGTCGCCGGTTACGTCACCGACGTCTACGTCCGCGACAACCAGGCCGTGAAGGTCGGCGATCCACTCGTGCGGCTCGACGTCCGCCAGTACCAGGTTGCGCTCGCGCAATCGCTCGCGACCGTCGACGCGCGCCGCGCCGATATCGCGCGCGCCGAAGCCGACATCAACCAGCAGCACGCGAATCTCGACCAGGCCGATGCGCAGGCGAAGGTGTCGCAGATCAATGCACGTCACGCAAGCGACGAATACGCGCGCTATGCGCCGCTCGCGGCGACCGGTGCCGAAACGCACGAACGCGTCGCCGACCTGAAGAGCACGCGCGACCAGGCAGCCGCGACGCTCGCCGCGAACAATGCGTCGATCGCAGCCGCACGCACGCAGATCGCGTCGTTCACCGCGCAACTCCAGCAGGCACGCGCGCAGCTCGAGGCCGCGCAGGCCAGCGCCGCGCAGGCGCAGCTCGACCTCGACAACACGGTCGTGCGCAGCACGCTCGACGGCCGCGTCGGCGATCGCACGGTGCGCGTCGGTCAATATGTGCAACCCGGCACGCGCCTGCTGACCGTCGTGCCGGTCGACGCGATCTATCTCGTCGCGAACTTCAAGGAAACGCAGATCGGCCGGATGCGCATCGGCCAGCCCGTCGCACTGCACGTCGACGCGCTGCCGGACGGCGCGCTGTCCGGCGTCGTCGACAGCTTCGCGCCCGGCACCGGCGCGCAGTTCGCGCTGCTGCCGCCCGAGAACGCGACCGGCAACTTCACGAAGATCGTCCAGCGCGTGCCGGTGCGCATCCGCCTCGCCGCGGATGCCCGCGCGCAGCGCATGCTGCTGCCGGGACTGTCGGTGACGGTCGACGTCGATACGCGCTCGGCCCGCGACGAGAAGCGCCATGGCTGACATGCCCGCGACGACACCCGCGCCGCCGCACGAAGGCCGCGCGAGCGTGACCGACTGGATCGCGGTCGCGGCCGGCGCGCTCGGCGCACTGATGGCGACGCTCGACATCTCGATCACGAACTCCGCGCTGCCGCAGATCCAGGGCGAAATCGGCGCGACCGGCACCGAAGGCACGTGGATCTCGACCGGCTACCTGATGTCGGAAATCGTGATGATCCCGCTTGCCGCGTGGCTCACGCGCGTGTTCGGGCTGCGCAATTTCCTGCTGACGAACTCCGCGCTCTTCATCGCGTTCTCGATGATGTGCGGCTGGTCGCATTCGCTGCCGATGATGATCGCGGGCCGGATCGGCCAGGGCTTCACCGGCGGCGCGCTGATCCCGACCGCGCAGACCATCATCCGCACGCGGCTGCCGCTGTCGCAGCTACCGGTCGGGATGACGTTGTTCGGCCTGATCGTGCTGCTCGGGCCGCTGTTCGGCCCCGTGCTCGGCGGCTGGCTCGCGGAGAACGTGAACTGGAGCTGGTGCTTCTTCCTGAACCTGCCCGTGTGCCTGCTGCTGATGGCGCTGCTGTGGTTCGGGCTGCCGTCGGACCGCCCGCAATGGACTACGTTCTTCAACGCGGACTGGCTCGGGATCGCCGGCCTCGCGATCGGGCTGAGCTCGCTCACCGTCGTGCTCGAGGAGGGCCAGCGCGAACGCTGGTTCGAATCGCAGATGATCGTCACGCTGAGCGCCGTGTCGCTCGCCGGAATGATCCTGATCGCGCTGTCGCAGCGCTTCGCGAAGCGGCCGATCATGCGGCTGTCGCTGATGCGCAACCCGCGCTACGCGAGCGTGATCGTGATCGTGTCCGCGGTCGGCGCCGGACTGTACGGCGTGTCCTACCTGCTGCCGCAGTTCCTCGCGATCGTCGCCGGCTACAACGCGGAGCAGGCCGGCGCGATCATGCTGCTGTCGGGGCTGCCGGCCTTTCTCGTGATGCCGATCCTGCCGCGCCTGCTCGGCAAGGTCGACTTCCGCGTTCTCGTGATCTCGGGGCTGCTGCTGTTCTGCCTGAGCTGCATGCTCGACATCGGCCTGACCGCGCAGAGCGTCGGCCACGACTTCGTATGGTCGCAGCTGATCCGCGGCGTCGCGCAGATGCTCGCGATGATGCCGCTCAACCAGGCGTCGATGGCGGCCGTCGCGCGCGAGGACTCGGGCGACGCGGCCGGGCTCTACAACATGGCGCGCAATCTCGGCGGCTCGATCGGGCTCGCGATCATCGGCACCGTGATCGACCGGCGCACGACCTTCCATACGGCCGCGCTCCGCGAATCGGTGAGCGCGAACTCGCTGATCGGGCAGGACCGGTTGTCGGCCTACGCGGCCAACTGGTTCGCTCATACCGGCGATCTCGCGTATTCGAACATGCGTGCGCTCGGACAGCTTGCGCAGCAGATCCAGATCCAGGCGGTCGTGATGACCTATTCCGAAACCTTTTATCTGCTGGGCCTCGCGCTGCTCGCGTGCGTGCCGCTCGCGCTGCTGCTGAGAACGCCACGCGGCCCGCAGCCGATGTCGTCCGGCCATTGAACCGTCTTACGCGATGAAATCCTTCTCCCCGCCCCGCCGCCCTGCACTCACGCTGTGCGCGGCCGCGTGCCTGCTCGCCGGCTGCACGGTCGGCCCCGACTACCGCGGCGCGCCCGCCGCGCCGGATGCGCCGACCTTCGTGCGCGCGCCGGCATCCGGCGTCGACACCTCAGCACCCGCACCGAGCGCGTGGTGGCACGCGCTGAACGATCGCCAGCTCGACGACCTGATCACCGCCGCGCTCGTGTACAACCCCGATCTGCACGCCGCGCAGGCGCGCTTGCGCGCAGCGCGTGCGCAGCTCTCGCAACAGCGCGCGGCCCAATTGCCGAAATCGTCGGCCACCGTTGCTGCCATCCGCATGCGCGAACCGGACGTCAGCGCGCTCGGCTCGCTGCTGCCGTCGAACGGCTCGAACCAGTCAAGCGGCGCATCGCCGTCGCTTGGCGGCTCCGGGCCGTTGCAGCTCTATTCGTCCGGCTTCGACGCGACCTGGGAAATCGACCTGTTCGGCGGCACGCGCCGTGCGGTCGAAGCCGCATCCGCGCAGGCAGAGGCCGTCGACGCCGACCTCTCTGACACCCAGGTGTCGATCGCCGCCGAAGTCGCGACCGCCTACGTCGACCTGCGCGACCGGCAGCAGCGTCTCACGCTGTCGCAGCGCACGGCCGAACTGCAGCAGCAGATGCTCGAACTCACGCAGCAGCGCCGCGCGCGCGGCGTCGCGGCCGATGTGGACATCGAACGCCTGACGACGCTGGTCGAGAACACGCGTGCATCGCTGATCCCGCTCGACGCGCAGGTAACGGAATCGCTCGACCGGCTCGCGATCCTGACGGGCCGCGCGCCGGGCGCGCTCGACGCCGCGCTGTCGACACCGGACACCCCGCTGCCGACGCTGCCCGGCAGCGTCGCAATCGGCGATCCGGCCGCACTGCTGAAGCAGCGCCCCGACATTCGCGCGGCCGAGCGTCGGCTCGCGTCGAGCCATGCGCAGATCGGCGAGCATGTCGCCGACTATTTCCCGAAGGTGACGCTGCTCGGCGATCTCGGCTTCAGTGCGACGGACCCCGGCCATCTGTTGCGCAAGCAGAACTTCACGTGGGTCGGTGCGCCGTACCTGCAATGGAACATTCTCGACTTCGGACGCACACGCGGCGCGGTGCGCGCGGCCGAAGCGTCGCGCGACGAAGCGGAAGCGAATTACCAGAAGGCAGTGCTCGGCGCGTTGCAGGATGCGAACACCGCACTGCAGCGCTATGGGCACCAGCGCGAACACGTCGTTGCGCTCACCAAGGTGCAAACGTCGGCCGTGCATTCCCGATCGCTGATGGACGAACGCTATCGCGCGGGCGTCGCGTCGATGATCGACCTGCTCGACACGCAACGCGAAGCGCTGTCCGCGCAGCAGAACGTGATTGCCGGGCAAGCCGAACTGATCAAGGATTACGTGTCGCTGCAGAAGAGCCTCGGGCTCGGATGGCAGGCGGACGCGGGTTGACGGCTGGTTGATCGTTGTCGCGCGGCTGCTTCGGCGGGCGGCCGTCTCGCGCGATGACCGGTAACCATGCCGACCGGTATCGATGCTTGAAATGCAGTTCGTCAAGCACATGAAGGCATCGCGCGTTCGATCGTCTGCAGCATCGCCTGAGCGATACATGCACGATAGCGTCGCCATACGCACTACTACGAAATCAGCGTGGGCGCGCAGTGACCGTGCCGGCGACGATGTCGAGCACTTCCTCGATAACGCTCGGCCCATTACAGAACGAATCGGAAATGATTGGCGAATCGCCTCCGGCATTACCTGCGAAGGCGACCTCGAAAATTACAAAATACTGCCGATCTTTTCAAAAACATTGCACGTTATTCGATTTAATTTTGTTTCATATAATCAAAAAAAGTTTGACACTCCGCTTTCGTTCTTGATACCGTCCGATTCAAGCAATTGGACGAATTGTTCACCACGCAATCGATTCCGCTCTACGTTTTTTTCGCTTCCGCCGCACCGAAGTGCTCGCCGCCGGCCGTGTCGTTCGCGCACCGGCGCATGCAATGCAATATCCCGATGCATCTCATTGGACGACTGCCATCCGGCAGCGGGCCGAAGGATCGAATGAAATGAGCAGGATACCGAAGCTGTTGCTCTAGCAATCCCGCCCGCGCCATGTCCGCGCGGCTGCCCCGCATCGCGGTGCAGCCCTTCCGCTACCGCGTTTTCCGTATTTCGCCCCCGGAGAGAAACCACCTTTCCGGATCGGGCGAAAGGCCCTGTCGCGTCCGCGCCAACCGTGCGAGCGCGACAGAATGCGGCGATGCACGACCCGCATCGCCGTCGACCGTTGTTGTTCGTGCCGTTCGATGTTCAACCGGAGGGGTAATTCAAATGAATCAGGTTGCAGACAAGAAACAAAAGCACATTCGCATCGTCAAGCTCGCATGCGCCGCCGCGGCCGCTTCGTTCGGCATGGTGACCGCCCACGCCGCGCCGGCAGCCGGCTGGACGGAAACGCGCACCAAAGGGTTCCTGCCGCTCGTGCAGCAGAGCGAAGCCGGCGTGGCCGGCGCGCCTGCCGCGAGCACGGCCGCAGCAGCAGCCGCGGCCATCGACATGGCGCCCGGCGAATCGGTGGACATCGTGCTCGGGCTGAACCTGCGCAACGAGGCGCAACTCGACAAGTACCTGCGCGACCTGCATACGCCCGGCTCGCCGCACTACCGGCAGTTCCTCACGCCCGCGCAGTTCGCCGCGCAATATGCGCCGACCGACCAGCAGGTCGCGTCCGTCGTCGCGCACCTGCGCAAGGAAGGTTTCGTGAACATCGTGGTCGCACCGAACCGGCTGCTGGTGTCCGCATCCGGCACCGCGGCGACCATCAAGTCGGCGTTCCGCACGACGCTCAAGCGCTTCACGCGCAACGGCCGCAGCGTCTATGCGAATACCGACGCCGCACAAGTGCCGAACGCGATCGGCGGCATCGTGGGCGCGGTGCTCGGCCTGCAGAACGTCGAGCTGATGCATACCGGCGCGGGCAGCAAGCCGCAAGGCAACACCAGCAACCTGACGATCCCGGCCGGCGCGTCGGCGGTGCCGCACAACCCGACCGAATTCTCGTCGCTCTACGGCGGCGACGGCACGCCGACGGCCTCGCAAACCACGGTCGGCATCATCTCCGAAGGCGACCTGTCGCAAACGGTGAGCGACCTCAATACGTTCGCCGCGAACAACGGCCTGGGCACGATCAGCAGCAGCATCGTGCAGACCGGCCCGGCCGGCAGTTCGTACACCGATACGTCCGGCACCGTCGAGTGGAACCTCGACAGCCAGTCGATCGTCGGCTCCGCCGGCGGCAGCGTGAAGCAGGTCGTGTTCTACGCGGCGCCGTCGATGACGCTCACCGCGATCACGGCCGCGTACAACAAGGTGGTGACGGACAACGTCGCGAAGGTGATCAACGTGTCGCTCGGCGTGTGCGAATCGTCCGCAAACAGCACCGGCTCGCAGGCGACCGACGACACCATCTTCAAGCAGGCGGTCGCTCAAGGGCAAACCTTCTCCGTATCCGCGGGCGACCATGGCGCGTACGAATGCGCGAGCGGCACGCCGTCGCGCTCGACCTACACGGTGAGCGAACCGGCGACGTCGCCATATGTGATCGCCGTGGGCGGCACGACGCTGTTCACCAACACGTCGACCAATGCGTATAACAGCGAGATCGTCTGGAACGATCCGAGCTGGCAGCCGGGCACCGTGTGGTCGACGGGCGGCGGATACAGCAAGTACGAGGCCGCGCCGTCGTGGCAATCGTCGAGCCTCACCGGGTCGACCAAGCGCGCGCTGCCGGACGTCGGCTTCGACGCCGACCTGCGCACTGGCGCGATTCTGGTGGTGAACGGCCAGACGTCCGACACGCTGTGGGGCTCGGGTTACCTGAACAACGAAGGCGGCACGAGCCTCGCCGCGCCGATCTTCACGGGCATCTGGGCGCGGCTGCAGTCGGCGAACAACAATGCGCTCGGGTTCCCCGCGTCGAGCATCTACAAGTACTTCCCGACCAACGCAGCGCTGCTGCACGACGTCACGTCCGGCAACAACGGCAGCGGCACCTACGGCTACAAGGCGAAGGCCGGCTGGGACGCGACGACGGGCTTCGGCAGCGTGAACATCTCGAAGCTGAACGCGTTCATCCAGAGCACGTCGGATTTCGCGCGCTGATGGATCGATGACCGACGCCGTTCCGGGTGCGCGCCGTTTCGCGCACCCGGAAGCGCATGCAACTGCGTAAAAAACCCGCGAAGCCTCGCGGGTTTTCTGCGAAACATCCCGATCTTGCCGCGATACTCAATCGGCCCAGTTCCGGACGTAGTCCGGCACGGGCACGCTGCCGCTCCCGTCGGCATGAACCGGCGTACCGCGCGTCGTCTTCAGCGGCAGAATTCCCGCCCACACGGCGAGCGCGAGATCTTCCTCCTTGTCGGACGGCAGCGAATCGCTGACCTTCACGGCCGCTTCCGCAAGGGAAATCCGCAGCACGCTGGTTGCGTTGAGTTCCTTCGAATTGCCCGGTCGCGCTTCATGCTTGCGGCCCGCGGCGATCTTGTCCATGAAGGCATCCAGCGCCGCGAGTTTTCCCGCCATACCCTCCACCATGCCGAACTGCCCGTAGATCACCGCCGATCGATAATTCATCGAATGACTGAAGGCAGACTTGGCCAGCACGAGCCCATCCAGCAGCGTAATCGCCACGGACGCCTGCGTGCCCGCAGACAACGCCTTGATCATCCGGCTCCCGTTGGATCCATGAATATAGAGGTCATCGCCCCTTCTCCAGTGCGCGGTCGGGATGCAGTGCGTGTCGTGTCCGTCGCCGAATGCAATGTGACAGACGTACGCATCGTCCACGATGCGGTGGAGCATCGTGCGATCGTGATTCGCCAGTTCGGGCAGGCGGCGTATGGTGGTACGGGATGCGGGAGAGATGAGGGTATGGTCTTTCATGTCTGGTTTTCCTGTTCGTGCGCCACCTGGCGCGCATCGAGCGGTCCGCGTTTCGGCAACACGCGGAATTCGATCGAAAACATCTATGCACTGCGAAATGAATCGAATCGGAATCGTGCAGCATCCACGCCCGAACGACGGGTCGATCGACTTATCGACAGTCGCGCGCCGAATCGATCAAAATACGCCGTTGCAACGATCGTCCGACGTACCGGCAATCCGCTGCGAATCGCCCGGCACGGGGCTGCGCCGCGAGAATGCGAACAATACGATGTGCATTGATTCTTAAAAAGAACCAGCCCAAGGAAAAATTCTGGAACCAGCCTATGGATCTCGCGCTGCTCATCTCGTCGCTTTCCAGACAGGACGGCACGACAAGACACAGCCAGCAGGAAGCCCTGTACCGGAGCCTGCGCGACATGCTGCTGGACGGGCACATTCCGCCCGGCACGCGGCTCGCATCGACGCGCGTGCTCGCGACGGAGCTGGGAATCGCGCGCAACTCCGCGGTCTATGCGTACGAGCGCCTTGCCGAAGAAGGCTTCGTGGCGGCCACGCGCAACGGCACGATCACGCTGTGGGACGGATGCGGCCGTTCGAGCGCCGGGAATGACGACAGCCCGGCCCCGGTTCGCCTGGCCGAGCGCGTGTACGGCCTGGAGAACGCCCATCCCGAGCCCGAATGCATGCTGCCGTTCGTCCCCGGCCTTCCTTCGCTCGACGAATTCCCGGTCGCCCAGTGGCGCCGTTGCATCGAGCGCGCATGGAAAGCCGTCAAGCCCGCCCAGCTCGCGTATGGCCCGGTCGAAGGGCTGCCCGAATTGCGGCGCGCCGTAGCCGCCTACATCCAGGTTTCGCGAGGCGTGCGCTGCGAAGCTGGCCAGGTATTCATCACCGACGGCACGCAGGGCAGCCTCGAGTTGTGCGCGCGCATGCTGGCCGATCCCGGCGAATTCGGCTGGCTCGAAAACCCTTGCTATAACGGCGCCAGGACGGCATTCCGCTCGACCGGCCTGAATATCGTGCCGATCGAGGTCGACCACGAAGGCATGGCGCCGACCGACGAACAGTGGCGCGCCCACCCGCCCCGACTGATCTATACGACGCCGTCGCACCAATACCCGCTCGGCGCGCTGATGAGCCCGCGGCGACGCGCGGCGCTCGTCGAGCATGCGCGCGCATGCGGCGCGTGGATCATCGAGGACGACTACGACAGCGAGTTCCGCCATGGCGGCCAGCCGCTCCCGGCGATCCAGGGCCTCGATGCCGACGCGCCCGTCTGCTATCTCGGCACATTCAGCAAGACGATGTTTCCCGCGCTCCGGCTCGGCTTCATGGTGGTGCCGCCCGTGCTGGTCGACCGCTTCGCCAGGACGCTGCGCGAACTCGTCCATCGCGGCCATTCGGCCGATCAACTGGCGATGGCCGAATTCATCGACACCGGCCTCTTTGCGCGGCACCTGCGCCGCATGCGGGCGCTGTATGCCGCGCGGCGCAGCAGCCTCGAAGCAGCACTCGCCCGCCATCTAGGCACTTCGTTGCGCGTTCGGGAAAGCCCGGGCGGCATGCATCTGTCGGCGGATCTCTCGCTGCCGCTGCACGATACCGAAGTCGCGCGCGCGGCGGACGCGCATGGCTTGCTGCTTCAGCCGCTGAGCAGCTACGGTGTCGGCGACGGCCGCCGGTACAACGGCTTCGTGCTCGGATATTCCGGGCTAAGCGACGCGACGATCGAAACAGCGACGAGGCAGTTCGCGGACGTCATCGAAAAACTCAACCGCTCGCTGTGCTGAGCGCAGCACGCCGCATCGTCGCTCACAGTTGCGACTCGATCGGAAACAGCCCGAGAAACCAGACTTCCATCCGACGCGCGGCCGACACTTCCGGTTCTTGACCGAGTTCGACGACCGTCCCGTCCGAATCGGTCTGAACCCACTTGAGCTGCCCCTTCCCCGCCGGATCGGTCCTCGGCTCGACGCGCCACGCGATCCGGTCGAGTCGAGATTCCAGGTCGTTTGCGACCTGCGACGCAATCGCCGGACTCTCGCAGTAAACGCCGATCTCCGTATTGAGGTTCAGCGAGCGCGGATCGAGATTCATCGACCCGATGAAAATGCTCTTGTGGTCGAACACATAGGTCTTCGCATGCAGCGACGCACGCGACGACCCGATGATGACCTGCTTCGAAATGCTCTTGTCGCCCGACGGCCTCCGCTCGTAAAGCCGCACGCCGGCCGCCACGAGATCGCTTCGGTAGCGACGGTAGCCGGCATGCACGGCCGCCACGTCGGTCGACGCGAGCGAATTGGTCAGCACCGTCACGCGCACGCCGCGCGCCGAGAGCGCGCGCAGCCGATCGACGACGGCCTCGCCCGGCACGAAATACGGCGACACGATCAGCAGGTCATGTTCGGGCTGCAATGCGAGCGCGCGCAGCTGCGGCATCAGATGCCCGTCGCTGTCCTTCGGCGAATGCGCGATCTTCGACGGATCGTCGTACAGCACCGTCGCGCGCCCCCACGACAGTTCCGTGCCCTGCCCATGAACGATCCGGTCGAGCCGTTGCCTCGCTTCGAGCACGTAAGGATTGTCCTCCATCGCCCTCAGGTAGTCGCGCAACCGTTCGCGCTCGCGGTCCAGCCCGCCCGGCACCGCGTCGTGCCCGACCAGCGCGTCGATCGGATACGCATACGGGGAATTCCAGAACGTATCGAATTCCGTCGAGATGTCCTTCACGACCGGACCATGGACGACGACATCGAGATCGCCGAACTCCAGCATCGACGATGCGCCGAAGTATTCGTCTCCGATATTGCGGCCGCCGACGATCGCCGCCTGGTTGTCCGCGATCATCGCCTTGTTGTGCATGCGCCGGTTGACGCGCGAGAACTCGAACACCGTGCCGATCTTCTTGAACGTACGCGTGGCAACCGGGTTGAACAGCCGGATCTCGATGTTCGGGTGCGAGCTGATCTCGAGCAGCTTGCGGTCGTCCGCGTTCGTGCCGAGATCGTCGAGCAGCGCGCGGACGCGCACGCCGCGATCGGCCGCGCGAATGATCGCGTCGGCCAGTTCGTGCCCGGTCAGGTCGTCGTGCCAGATGTAGTACTGAAGGTCCAGCGACCGGTCCGCGCGGTCCGCAAGCAGCACGCGCGCATCCAGCGCATCGACCGGATCCGTCAGCAGATGAAACGCGTCCTGCCCCGGATGCATACCGGCCTGCTGGCGGAACGCAACGCCCAGCCGCGTGTTTTCCGTGTCGGCGAACGCATGCGTCGGCGCGCGGTCGGCCTGCGGCGGCAGGCTGGCGCACGCGACGAGCGCCAGCAACGAAAGAATCGCACCCCACGAACGCAGCATGATCATGATTACCGTCGCCACTCCCGGGCGAAGCATGTTTATTCCGGCCGCCGGATGGATCTCGGGGCTCGACGGCTGCCCGGGCGCCCGACAGGCATCGCGCGCGGACCGTGCCGCGCCACAGCATACTTCGATTGCCATCGGGACGGCACACTCCCATGTTTTCCCGGTGGTGGTGTTCCGAAGATGCGCGACATGCCGCCGACGCAGTGTTCGCGGTAGCGCCACGCCCGCAGGCAGCGCGATGCTCAAGTTGCCGAAGCCTGTGCGGACGACGCCCCGGACGGCGCGTAATCGGATGAAGACCAAGCGTCCGGCACCGCACAGACATGCGGCGCGAATAGCCGCCTGATCCGCGTCGATCCGACAGCCCCATGTCCGATCCGGCACACGCTTTGTACGCTTTCGTACCGCGTCGGCAGTCCGTTGCCAGTATCGTGAAAGCATGCCGGAATCCGTCACGACGAAATATCAGACTGTGGCACCACGAGCATGAACGGGATCGGTACGAATCGCTCGGCATCCACGGGCGAGCGACTGGACGCCACCGCACGGCACGCGGTTCAGCCGGATCATCGACATGCCGCGCATCGATCTGACGAGAACATCATGCTACGAAGCATCAAGGAATTGCACGGAAGCGCGGTCCGCGCGAAGGACGGCGACATCGGACACGTCATTCAAGCCTACTTCGACGACGACAACTGGTGCATCCGCTACCTCGTCGTCAAGACGGGCGACTGGCTGCAGGAGAGGCGGGTGCTCATCTCGCCCTACTCCGTCAAGCACACCGACTCCCGATCCAGCACGCTGCATGTCGACCTGACGCGCCATCAAGTAGGAGACAGCCCGAATCTGGACACACGCAAGCCGCTATCCCGTCAACACGAGGTCGAATACCTGCGGTACTACCATTACCCGCCCTACTGGGGTGGCCCGAACCTGTGGGGCATGGGCGCATACCCTGCGTTCCATTCTGCCGCCCTGTCGCAAGATTTCGAGGCTGGAAGTCCGCTGCCCACTCGCGCAACGCCGGCCGACGCGGGGGCCGACGCGCCCGCAGACACACCGACGGATACGCATCTGCGCGGCACCGGCCGGGTCAAGGATTATCGGCTCGAAACCACGGCCGGACGCATCGGCCGCGTGTCCGACTTCATCTATGACGATGAAGCCTGGGTGATCCGCTATCTCGCAATCAGTACGCGGAACTGGTGGTTGACCAACAAGGCAGTCCTGATCGCGACGCACTGGCTCGACCGGGTGGACTGGGCCAGGGAAACGGTATCAACCGCGCTCAACCGCGACTCGATTCGCCAGTGCCCCGAATACGACGATTCGCAGCCCGTCTATCGAAGCGACGAGATTGTGCTGCATCAGTTCTACGGCAAGCACGGCTACTGGTTGAATGCCGAATCGTCCACGGCCCGCGGTACGCTTTGATGCCGCGGCCTCTGACTGCGTGAAACCCTGAGACGCTCACGCTTGTCCGTTCTGAACGCTTTATCAGTTCGTACCGGAGAAGATCCATGTCTGCTTTCATGCCCGTGATCTCAGCCACGCAATTCATCGAACTGGTCAATCAGCGTCTGCCCTCGCATCACGTGTTCAAGGCCGGGATGCGCGTGTTTCTCGTGAGGCCGGCATCCGCCGACGCCGATGCGACCGAGTTCGACTACCGCGACGATGAGTACTTCTTCCTAAAGAGCCGCGTCGCCTTCCCCGGAATTTCGCGTTGAACCAATAAAAAACCCGCGAAGCCTTGCGGCTATCGCGGGTTTGCGGCAATCCATGGAACACCGTGGAAGCGAATCTGGTGGGCCCGGCGGGGTTCGAACCCGCGACCAATCGATTATGAGTCGACTGCTCTAACCGCTGAGCTACAAGCCCTGATGAGATACGACGCGTGCTACACGCAGCCCCGGCAAGGAAGCCGGGCCGGCATTGTAACAACAAAGGAGACGAACGCCACCGGCATCACGCAGATGCCGGCGGCGTTCGCAGGAGAAACGCTGGAAATCAGTTCCCTTCGAGGAACGACTTCAGCTTGTCGGAACGGCTCGGGTGACGCAGCTTGCGCAGCGCCTTGGCCTCGATCTGACGGATCCGCTCGCGCGTGACGTCGAACTGCTTGCCGACTTCCTCGAGCGTGTGGTCCGTGCTCATCTCGATGCCGAAGCGCATCCGCAGCACCTTCGCCTCGCGCGGCGTCAGCGAATCGAGCACGTCCTTCACGACGTCCCGCATGCTTGCATGCAGCGCGGCATCCGCCGGCGCGACCGTGTTGGTGTCCTCGATGAAGTCGCCGAGATGGGAATCGTCGTCGTCACCGATCGGCGTTTCCATCGAGATCGGCTCCTTCGCGATCTTCATGATCTTGCGGATCTTGTCTTCCGGCATTTCCATCTTCTCGGCGAGCGTTGCCGGATCCGGCTCGAGACCGGTTTCCTGCAGGATCTGCCGCGAGATGCGGTTCATCTTGTTGATCGTCTCGATCATGTGAACCGGAATACGGATCGTGCGCGCCTGGTCCGCGATCGAACGCGTGATGGCCTGACGGATCCACCACGTCGCATAGGTCGAGAACTTGTAGCCGCGGCGGTATTCGAACTTGTCCACCGCCTTCATCAGGCCGATGTTGCCTTCCTGGATCAGGTCGAGGAACTGCAGGCCGCGGTTCGTGTACTTCTTCGCGATCGAGATCACGAGACGCAGGTTGGCCTCGGTCATTTCGCGCTTCGCCTGGCGTGCCTTCAGTTCGCCGGCCGCCATCTGGCGGTTGGTTTCCTTCAGGTCCTTCAGCGGCAGCACGACGCGCGCCTGCAGGTCGAGCAGGCGCTGCTGCTGTTCGCGGATCGCCGGAACGTTACGCGACAGTACCGCGCTGTACGAATGGCCTTCGGCCATGATCTTCTCGGCCCAGTCGAGGTCGGTTTCGTTGCCCGGGAAGCGCGCGATGAATTCCGAACGCGGCATGCCGCACTTGTCGACGACGATGTGCAAGATCTGGCGCTCGACCTGACGCACTTCGTCCACCTGAGCACGCAGCGTGTCGCACAGGCGTTCGACGGTACGCGCGGTGAAGCGGATCGTCATCAGTTCGGTCTGGATCGTTTCCTGCGCCTTCAGGTAGGCCTTCGACTTGTAGCCTTCCTTCTCGAACGCGCGGCGCATCTTGTCGAACCACTCGCTGATCTGCGAGAACTTCTCGAGCGAGGCACGCTTGAGGGCTTCGAGCTGGGCGGCGTTGGCCGATGCCTGTGCGGCACCGTCATCCTCCTCCTCTTCCTCTTCTTCCTCTTCCTCTTCGGCTTCCTCGTCCTCGTTCTCGATGGCTTCCGCTTCCTTCGCGGAGAAGCCGTCCGTATCGGCGGAGTCCGAAGCATTCGGATCGAGCAGGCCGTCGACGAGCTCGTCGACGCGGATCTCTTCGTTCGCGACGCGCTCGGCCATCGCGAGGATGTCGGCGATCGTCGTCGGGCACGCGGAAATCGCCATCACCATGTGGCGCAGGCCGTCCTCGATCCGCTTCGCGATCTCGATTTCGCCTTCGCGCGTGAGCAGCTCGACCGTGCCCATTTCGCGCATGTACATCCGGACCGGATCGGTCGTGCGGCCGAATTCCGAATCGACGGTGGACAGCGCGACTTCCGCCTCCTCTTCGACTTCATCGTCCGACGACGCGGCCGGCGCGTTGTCGTTCAGGAGCAGCGTTTCCGCGTCCGGCGCCTGCTCGTAGACCGCCACGCCCATGTCGTTGAACGTGCCGATGATGCCTTCGAGGGCTTCGGTCTCGGTGAAGTTGTCCGGCAGGTGATCGTTGATTTCGGCGTACGTAAGGAAGCCGCGCTCCTTGCCGAGCTTGATCAGCGCGCGCAGCTTCACGCGGCGCTCTTCGAGCTCCTCGGCCGTGCCCGGCGTGCTCGTCGCGAACGCTTCCTTCAGCAGCGCCTTTTCCTTGGCACGACGATCGCGCACCTTGGATTTGCCCGGTGCAGCCGCGGCTGCGGGCTGCTCGTCGCTCTGATTTGCGTCGTCATCGACGGATACTTCGTTCAGCTTTTTGGTCATGGAGTTCGCCGTACCGGCTATATCGACTCGCGGCTGCTGGACGACAGCCGGTTGAACCGTGGGTGCATGAGTAGTACGTACTGCCGTTTCGTCCGCGGCGGCAGTCGTGTCCCTTGCGCTTTTCGCACTTGCCCGCTTCGCTGCCGGCTTGGCCGGCCCGGAGTCGGGTCTGGCGGCAGCCCGTGTTCTGGCTGCCGGTGCCGGCGCAGCCTGAGCGGTGCCGGCCGCGGTTTTCTTTCCCGCAGGGGCTGACGATGCTGAAGACGTTGTCCTGGTGGAAGAAGCAGACTTGGCCGCTGTGACCTTCTTGGTCGGCTCCGTCGAGCCCTTGCCTGTTGCTTTCTTTCCGCCTGTCGTCTTTGCCATCGCGATTCTCGCCTCTGCTTGGAAAACAAACCGCTGGAAACCTTATATTATAGCACGCTGGGGAACCCTCTCTAAGCGCCCCGGCCGCCTACAGCCCGAGCCGACGCTTCATGTCGGTTCGCTGCTGGTTCAATTCCGTCAATTCGGCCAATTCCTCGGGTGTGAAGGTGGATTGCCGCGCCAGCCGATCGAGCCGGTCGCAGCAGGCGTCATAGCGCATCTTGAGCACCGCCGCCTGCAACTCCTCCCCCGCGATCCGTTCCTGTTCGCGCTGCCGCTCAGGCACCGTCTCGTCTTCCGGATTCTGTAACAGCAAATCGCGGACGTTTTCATCATAGTCCAGAATTTCGCGGAAGATTTCCTCGTAAGTCGCCCCGTTCGAGGACGTCCTCAGGACATCCGACAGCAGCCGGAACTCCGCGCCGTCGCCCAGCGCACGCGCATGATCGACGACTTCGGCGAACAGCTCGCCGATGCGCGGCAACGCGCGCAGGGTCGCAATCTGTTCGTCGTCGAGCTGCGATGCGATACGCGGATGCATCACCAGCGTGCGCAACGCACGCTTTTCGCTGTCCGTCACGCGGCGCCGCTCGCTGCGCGCGGGCGCCTGGCGCGGCGGCGCTGCGATCCGCGCGTCGACGTCGGACAAACCCGCGACCTCTTCGAACGGGATATCGAGGCGGTCCGCGAACATGTGCATGATCTGCGCGCGCAACGCGTTCGCGGGCAGTGCCTGCAGCAGCGGCTTCGCGTCGAACAGCGCCTTCGCGCGGCCTTCCGGCTGATCGAGCGCCTTGCCGGCAATTGCTTCGTTGAGCAGAAATTGCGACAGCGGCATCGCGCGCTCGACCTGTTCGGAAAACGCATCCGCGCCGAACTCGCGCACATAGCTGTCCGGATCATGCTCGGCCGGCAGAAAAAGGAACCGGATCGTGCGGTTGTCCGCCGCATGCGGCAGGCACGCCTCGAGCGCGCGCCGGGCCGCACGCCGCCCGGCCGAGTCGCCGTCGAAACTGAAAATGACCGTGTCGGTCTGACGCAGCAACTTCTGCACGTGAATCGGCGTGCACGCGGTGCCGAGCGTCGCGACCGCGTTCGGAAAACCCAGTTGCGCGAGCGCGACGACGTCCATGTAGCCTTCGACGACCAGCACGTACTTGCGCTCGCGAATCGCGAGCCGCGCCTCGAACAGCCCGTACAGCTCGCTGCCCTTGTTGAACAGCGGCGTTTCGGGCGAGTTCAGGTATTTCGGCTCGCCGCTGCCGAGCACGCGGCCGCCGAAGCCGATGACCTGCCCCTTCACGTTGCGGATCGGGAACATGATCCGCTCACGGAACCGGTCGTAGCGGCGCGCGACGCCCTGCGCATCGGTTTTCTCGCTGACGATCACGAGCCCCGACTCGACGAGCGACTCGTCGCGATAGTCGGGGAACGCGGTTTCGAGGTTCTGCCAGCCGTCCGGCGCATAACCGAGACCGAAGCGCGCGGCGATCTCGCCGGTCAGGCCCCGGTTCTTCAGGTACTGGATCGCGACGGTCGCGCCGCGCAACTGCTTGCGGTAGTAATCGCACGCGGCAGTCATCGCATCGGACAGCGCGGTCGCGACGGATTTCGACACCGGCGCCGGATAATCGCCGCCCCCGCCTCCTCCGCCTCCTCCGCCGCCGCGCATCGACGGCTCGTGCGGCACGGTCAGCCCGACGGACTGCGCGAGCTCCTGCACGGCTTCCGGGAACGTGAGCCCCGCATGCTCCATCAGAAAGCCGATCGCCGTACCGTGCGCGCCGCAGCCGAAGCAGTGATAGAACTGCTTGGTCGGGCTGACGGTAAACGACGGGCTCTTCTCGTTATGGAACGGGCACAGCCCCATGAAGTTGGCGCCGCCCTTCTTGAGCTGCACGTACCGCCCCACCACGTCGACGATATCGACGCGGTTCAGCAAGTCCTGCAGGAACGAATGCGGAATCACCGTGGGATCGAGCGAAAAAAGACCATACGAGACGCCCGGCGCACGCAACGCCGCGCGCGCCGGGAACGGGTTTTACTTCGTGAGCGCGGCCTTGACCTGCGCGGAAACGGCCGTCATGTCGGCACGGCCGGCGAGCTTGCCCTTCAGCACGCCCATCACCTTGCCCATGTCCTGCGGGCCGGCTGCGCCGGTTTGCGCGACCGCCGCCTGGACTTCGGCCGCCACTTCGGCATCCGACAGTTGCGCGGGCATGTAGCCGCCCAGCACGGTCAACTCGGCCTGCTCCTTCGCGACGAGGTCGTCGCGGCCGGCGGCCTGGAACTGGCTGATCGAATCCTTGCGCTGCTTGATCATCTTGTCGATCACGGCCGTGATGCCCGCGTCGTCGAGCGTGACCCGATCATCGACCTCGCGCTGCTTGATCGCGGCCATCAGCAGGCGAATCGTCGCCAGGCGCTCGCTTTCCTTCGCGCGCATCGCGGCCTTCATGTCTTCGCTGATCTGCTCTTTCAAACTCATCTTTCACCCGGGATGGAAACGTGAATCCGACGCCCGCGAACGGGCGTCAACACAAAAACCCGCTTGGGACAGTGTCTCAAGCGGGTTGCTCGAATCCGGCATCGGCGACTCGCCGCCTGATCGGCTGCGCGATCACCCGATCGCACGGAGTCGCCGGTGCGCCGCTCAGCGAACCGCGCGGCGCCCAATCGTTCAGTACAGCTTCTTCGGCAGCGTCTGGCTGCGGATACGCTTGTAATGACGCTTCACCGCAGCAGCCTTCTTGCGCTTGCGCTCCGCGGTCGGCTTCTCGTAAAACTCGCGCGCACGAAGTTCGGTCAACAGACCGTTCTTCTCGATCGTGCGCTTGAAGCGACGCATTGCAACTTCGAACGGCTCGTTCTCTTTAACGCGAATGATCGTCATGATCCGACACGAATAAAGGTTTGCAGGGAAAGACTACCGAGTATAGCAGAGCGATTGTTCAAAGGCACGGGGCCTGGTCCCGCTAAAACGGGGCTTGCCCGGCCCGTCAGGCGCCGCGCGCATACTCCGCCGCGGCCTGCCCGGCCGCCGTGCCGGACGCCCACGCCCACTGGAAGTTGTAGCCGCCGAGCCAGCCCGTCACGTCCACGGCCTCGCCGACGAAGAACAGCCCCGGCACGCGCGCGCTCATCATCGTCGCCGACGACAGCTCCCGCGTATCGATCCCGCCCTTCGTCACCTCGGCCTTCTTGTAGCCTTCGGTGCCGTTCGGCGTCAGCGTCCAGCCGGCGAGCGCGTCGCCGATCTGGCGCAGCGTCTTGTCGGGCAGGTCCGCAAGCCGTGCGTCGGCCGCGACGCGATGCGTGTCGAGCCATGCGTGCGCGAGGCGCGACGGCACCCAGTCCGCCAGCAGCGAACCGATCTGGCGCTTCGACGTGCGCTTCGCGTCGAGCAGGTCGGCCACCGTGTCGCGCTGCGGCAGCAGGTCGACGCGAATCGGGTCGCCGGGTTGCCAATAGCTCGAGATCTGCAGGATGCCGGGCCCCGACAGGCCGCGATGGGTCAGCAGCAGGTCCTCGACGAATTCGCCGCCGCGCTTCTTGTCGCCGGTCGATACGCGCACTTCGAGCGACACGCCGGAGAGCGCCGCGAACGGCTCCCAGTCGTGCTGCGCGAACGTGAGCGGCACGAGCGCGGGCCGCGTATCGATGAGCTTGTGGCCGAACTGCTTCGCGAGCCGGTAGCCGAAGTCGGTCGCGCCGATCTTCGGGATCGACAGGCCGCCCGTCGCGACAATCAGTGCGCGCGCACCGATCGGCCCGGCCTGCTGCGTGTCGAGCGTGAAGCCGTCGGCCGGCGCGTGGCGCACCGCGTCGACGATGACGGGCCGGCGCCACGCGATGCCGCCTGCGTCGCATTCGTGCTTCAGCACGTCGATGATCGTGTCGCTGCCGTGGTCGCAAAAGAGCTGGCCCTTGTGCTTTTCGTGCCAGGTCACATGATGGCGCCTGAGCAGCCCGAGGAAGTCGCGCGGCGTATAGCGCGCCAGCGCCGAACGCGCGAAATGCGGATTCGCCGACAGGTAGTTGTCGGGGCCTGCGTACAGGTTCGTGAAGTTGCAGCGGCCGCCGCCCGAGATGCGGATTTTCTCGGCGAGCCGCGGTGCGTGATCGATCAGCACGACGCGGCGGCCGAGCTGCCCGGCGACCGCGGCGCTCATCATCCCGGCGGCGCCCGCGCCGATCACGGCGATGTCAAAAGTTTCTTGGGACACAATTAAAACGCCCGTTGTACAATGGAGCCCCGCCACATAAGGCTCTGGCGGGGATAACTAGTACACATGCACGGTACACACGGGGTTGCGTATGAGCGCACATTTGCACAAGGTTGGGACGCGATATTACTACCGTCGTCGGGTTCCCCTCGATCTTGTCGAACATATGGGGAAAAAGGTAATCAAGTTTGCGTTAGGCGTGGATAGCAGAGCAAAGGCAACAGAACTGTGCAACGTGCATGACCTTGCGTACGCAGTCATGTTTGCTGACCATCGCCGCGCAATCGAGAACAGGACATACCCGAAATACTGGGATGGGCTACCGATAGAACAGCTTGAGGCACAGGAAGAGGAGGACCGCGACGCGTGGTTTTTCGAACATGAGGAAGCCATGTTTGAGCGGATGGTTATGTACCGCTCCGCGCGTGTGGTCGAACACTGCGCACATACCCACCTGTTGAGCAACTCCGAACTTGCCAAGTACGAAGCAGAAGCCGACCGCGCTACACACCAAGCGTCGAACGCTATCGGCAAGGCTCGGGCATCCTCCGCCGTGGCTGTTGCAGCTACCCAGCCCCGCGAAGCCGGTCACGACATGGACGCGCTGTTTGCGGAGTGGGAGAAAGCGCGCTCCCCAGCCCCCAAAACTATCGCATCACACCTGCGCGTGATTGGTCGATTTACCAAGTACGTCGGTAATCTGGATGCAGCGTTAGTCACTAAAGCGCACATCGTCCAGTTTAAAGACAAACTCACCGACGCAGGCTTTTCTACGAACGTTGTGCAAACGTGCATCACGCAACTTGGCTCCATGTTCTCTGTAGCAGTTAGCCGCGCGTGGCGAGAGGATAACCCGTGTGCAGGGGTCCGCGTAGACGTAAAGATACGCCGCGCGCGTAAGTCGGCCCGCCCGTCCTTCGACGTTCCAACGCTGAACCGGATTTTCTCCGGGCCTGCATATGTGGGAGAACGTCCCGCATGGTCAGGGGTTGGCGCGTCCCCTGCTACGTACTGGCTACCCCTTCTAGGGCTGTACACGGGCGCGCGCGTCGAAGAACTCAGCCAACTTCACCCCGAAGATGTCTACGAGGAAACGTACATTGGCGGTGATGGGAAGCGGCGATCTTGCTGGGTCTTAAGGCTGACTCACAACGAAGAACGTCAACAAGGCGTAAAGACTGCTGGGTCAGTTCGCAGAATTCCCCTGCACCGCGAAATGGTAACGCGGGGATTCATTGAGTTCGTAGCCTCCCGCAGAGACAAGCCGCGCGTGTTCTACGAGATGAAGGCGGACAAGTTTGGCGTGGAATCTGGCGTGTGGTCGCTGTGGTGGATTCGGGAGTACCTGCGCAAGTATTGCAGCCCGAGCGACCCGAAAATGGTGTTCCACAGCTTCCGCCACACATTTAAGGATGTGTGCCGGGACCACGGGATCACGAAGGAGATTGCAGACGCGCTGCAAGGCCACAGCGACGGCGATGCGTCTAGCAACTACGGCGGCGAGTTCTACCCGCTGCGGCCACTTGTGGAGGCGATGGAGAAGTATGAGGTTCACGGCGTGACGCTGCCACCGATCACGAAATAGCGGTAGCAGCCTAAGCACTCCGGCCCGCGAGCAGTTAGCGCGGGTTTTTCTTTTGTCTTTTTACTAAGGAATCCTATGCCACAAATCAACAGGGCCGTCGTTGCCCGTGTAGCAGGTGCCGCCGCTGTGGCCGCCGCGCTTTTTACCGCCCAGTTCGAAGGGCATTCGAACAAAGTCTACCTTGACCCGGTAGGCATTCCGACAGTGTGCGATGGTCACGCACGCACTGGCCCGGACGGAAAGCCGCTCAGGCTCGGTCAGGCGTACTCGGACGACGTGTGTAGCTATTTGCTGGGGAAGGACATCAGCGAGGCTGATAGAGCCGTACAGAGGCTTGTTAAGGTGCCTCTGTCGGAAGGGGAACGGATCGCCTATACGGACTTCGCATTCAATGCAGGAGCAGCCAACCTTGCGGCTAGTACGCTCCTCAAGAAAGTCAACGCTGGGGATCGTGCGGGGGCATGCCACGAACTGCCGCGATGGACCTGCGCGACAGTCGAGAAAGGCAAAGGGAATGTTACGGGGATGTGTGCGACGAGGGATCGCTCAAAGAAGCAACTCCCCGGACTCGTTAAGCGGCGCGAAGCAGCGATGCGCGCGTGTCTTGGCTAGTCCAAGGTCGCGCCGATGGCGCGCATCTTGTCGTACACGCGTTGTAGTTCTTCATCAGTAAGCGCAAGGCGGGCTGCCGCGTAGAACAAACGATCCTCGCCCATCACTCGCGGGGACTCTCCGCCCGTATACTTACGCCACTGTTGCCCGCCAGCAAGCGCGAACAGTTCGGCCATTTCCTCACTTGTCTTGTCTAGCGAGTCTTTGAGTTTTCTGAGGTCAGCGGCGGATGGTGGGGAATAGCGCATAGAGAAAGGCCCGCTTGCGCGGGCCGGTCGGTTAGTGAGGCAGGATTCTAGCGAGAGCGAGGGCCGTTCCGACGAAGGCCGTAGCCCAGATCACCGGGTACCACCGCGTCTCGCGTTGCAGCTTGGCTGCTTCCGCATTCATCTTGACGGTTTCCGCGTTCAACTTAGTAGCCTCAGCGGTCAGCTTTGCTGATTCCGTCATTAGTTTGGCAATCTCTGCCTCAACTTTGAGAATGTCCACGGTCTTATCCAATTCAGTCGTCCTCTAGGGGTTGTCGGGTTACGCGAGTGCGTCGCCCATGTCCATAATACTAGCCCCTTTTGGATCACCCTGCAATCACTTTTCGCCTTTCGGCGCTGCGTCCATCTCATCTGCTGGATACAACTGTAGCATTGAGCGAGCCGCCTCTATGTTCCTCGTGTGTAGCCACTCGTCATAGTCGTTCGGCCGCAGGATCACAACTGAGCGCTTCTCGTCGTTCGGCTTGTGCATGCGGGACATGAGGGGATGCCCGTCCGCATTGACGGTCAACATGGACATGCCAATCAGGGACCGCCCGTCCTGGTCCTCGTACCGCTTCCAGATACCCGCGACACAATACGGCTGCCAGCCTGCAAGGCCGATCCGCTGCCACACGTTCTTGCCGGTCTCGTAGCACGGCTCGTAAATCCACTGGGCCGGAATCAAACAGCGCTGTCCCTCCCGCCACGCCCGCGCATATAAGCGGGATTCCCCAACCGTCTCGGAGCGGGCGTTTACCGTGTCGAACTTCTTTTTCTTCTTCCCCGCGTCGTCCAAGCGATCCGGCTGCAAAAACTTCGGCCAGAAGCCAAACACGCTCTTGACGACTTCAATACCGTCTCTGGTGGCGCAGGCAATCGGCGCGGCGTAGTCCGGGTACACGTCCAAGTCCCAAGGGTCGCGGCGGTACAGGTCGCCAATGCCAATCTTAAGCTCGCTGATACCGGGGTCTTCGCCCGGTGCCTTGTAGTTCGTACACACTGTCCACGTCCTCTACTCGTTCGAGATGCCAGAGTCCGCCTCGTCGAAATCAGGGTCCGGAGGAAATGCAATCTGTTCCATCGGGATGACCGGCCCCCGCAGCCACTCGTCCAGCGCGGTACACACAACGTCATGGTAAATCTCGTCAAATCCGGAGCCTTCGGGCTGGCCCGGTGCGTCGGGAAACAAGCTTCGGCCTATCTCGACCTGATCCTCACAGAAGCCGTATTTCCCCATGACGACATCCTTGTTCAAGTCGTTGTAGCAACGGGCGTCGTAGGATAGGACGCTGATCGACATGAGATTGACGATCTCGTACTTGGCAGTCGCAATGCACATCTCGATGAACGCCCTTTGCACGGCTGTCATTGGTCGCGGCATATCCACCTCCTCAGTCACTCGGCCTACATCGCGCCCCGTTTCCAGGACTTGACCAGACCATAGTATCGCGGAATATACTGGATGTATGTACAGTATTTCGAGGTGAATCGTGGAACCGCTATGGGAGTACCGTTGGGAGTACGTTGACTCGTACTACGGCGTGATCGACTGCAAATTCTGGATGACAGATGGGGAGGCTGAACGCTGGCACGCGTTCGGGAAGGAAGGGACACGGCGTCTAGATGAGACGCGGAGGGATAGGCATTTGCAGCCGAAATCTACCGAGCAAGCGCTCTCCTACGCGTCGGCCCCCGTAGGAACAGACCCGTTACCGGAGTTCGTATCTCCGGACACAGGTACGTTGCGCGGCTGGTGGAAGCACCCTGAGCGGGTTGACGGTGCCGACGTGCGGCGGATGGTCTTGGAGGTCATCGCGCTTCGGAGACTCCTAAACGCGAGCGTCAAGGTAGCCTCCGAATCACGCGAGGTTTAGTTACTTCTTGTCGGGTGTAATGCCCCAGCACTGCCCCGCGCGTTCATTCTCCGGAATCGCCTCGGGGTTGTGCTTGCACTTGTTGATGGTGTCCAGAGCATTCTTGTAGTCGGTCACAAGCGGATCGACAATGCTATCGACGTAGGAGGCTTGGGCCGTCGTGTCGGGCGTTTGGCAGTCGCTCCCCATCTGGTCCGGCGTAGGACGGATACCGCCGATTGCATGCCCGACGTTATCGCCGCCGCTCCCCAATGCGGACCACAACGACGCGGCGGATGTCTGGAGGACGTTCCCCTGTGCGTCCAGCTTGTCCGGCAAACACGACAGGATCGGGCGGGCGAAATACACCACATTGCCTTTGATGTACTCACGCGCAGCGAATACACGAATGTCCTTGTAGAACTGCTCTGCGGCGGCATGCTTTTCCGGCGTGTCCACGTAGCCCGCCATGTCGTCGTATTGGAAATTCACCAGGGTCCATGTCGAAATGTTGACGTTCGCGGCTGCGAGTTCGGTAGAGGTCGGACCTATCCCATTGTTCACGCTCGCAACGATATCGTGCAACTTCGAACCGTTGACGATGCCGGGATACACGCCGATGTCTGCCCCACGCGCCTTGAACGCGTCTTGCAGGCGGTTAATCGTGTCTTGCGACTCCGGCACTACAGGAGACGATGCGGACGTATCCGCAGCAGCCATCGCCCGCGCCTTGTTGGCGGACACGACGAGAGGCGATCCAGAGTACGTCAGCTTGATTGCAGGTCCAGTGTTTGCCGGTGCGGATGCATTGTCGTCGCCCCCGCCACACGCGGCCAGAAATGCGGAAAGAACAGCTACAGCAGTGAGTCGTTTAATCATTGTCTTTGTTTGATTTGTGTTTGTTAGCCCCGGCGAGAAGTTTACACGGCCTTTCATAATGAAAGCTAGAACCACGCGTAAATTGATTCTCGGACCACGTTAAGATTAAGCGCCCCGTAACCCGGAAGCTCCGGAAGCGTCTCGCGCTGTTCGTCTGTGAGGGCCGCCGTGACATCCTCTGTCCAGCGCCGGAGCAAGTCAGGGGACATAAGCTCGATGAACTGCGCGCGCGTGCTTCGGAACACTTCTCCGCATTGGGCGAACGGTGCGCCGAATGAGTCGTGAATCATCCAGAAATTGCGGACGCCTTTCCCGTACAGATCATTCACAACGAACGCCATGTGCGAGGCATCGACGCCATGCACGAAGTTGGGTGCTACGCCTGCGCGTTGATCGTTCTTACTAAGGTCGTCCGTGTCCACGGAAAACGTGCGCGAACGGCGCGATTCCGGGCCGCTGATTTGTGTCTCCAGGCGCACTGATTTGCGCACAAGCCGCGCTTGCTCGACCCGCAGTCCCGCAGGCGTACGCCATACCAACGGAAGGGCCGCCGCTGTCATCACGTCGGAAACCGATTGAAGGTAGGCCATCGCATTGAGCATCCCCGGCGCAACATCGGAAAAGCATGCGTTGATTTGCGCGGCCAACCACATCGATTCCGCATCGGGCGCGCCCGTCTTGTTCTGCACTTGCTCCCCGAACGTGTACGTTCCCGCGCTGTACACCTTCGTCATACTGGGGGCTTTCAACAGGTCTCGATCGATCGGCTTCTCAGCCCAGAATTGCAGCCGCGCCATCGTTGCGGCGTCAGCATGATCCACAAGGCCGCACAGGCGCTTAGATAAGGCGTCCGCCATCCGACCGTAGTAGTCGTCACCGCGCGGAGCGGGAACGAGATTCACCATTGCGCCGGCAGACACATCGCGAGTCATCCCCGCGAGCATTTGCACCCCGCTACAGCTTCCGTCAAGCGCGCCCGCAAGGCGACTGCGAAACGCGTCACCCTCCTCCTGATATCCCGCCCACTCGAAGCACGCCGCGAGGAATTGCCATGGCTTATCCGCGCGATGCCAACCGGTGTTGACTCGCGGGTTCCCTGCATACGAGAGAATCGCCTGTGTGTTGTCGCGGGTCCATTTCTCACGTTCCTCTGGCGTCCTGTGGACCTTCTTCCCGCCTACCGTTACCTTGTCCTCTCCCGCGAGATTGCACAGGTGGATTGCGAGCCACTTCCCACCATCGCGGCCAAGGGGCGTACCGTCCGCGAACTCCAAACAGCCCTTACACAGGTCCGCACCTTGCGGGCTAATGATGCTCGTTGCGGGATACATACGGCCGCGCCAATCGAGATTCCACGGGAAGTAAAACGCCTCCTCGTCGGCTAGCTCCTGCATGGCGGCCAGCGTGAGCGCACTACGGATTGTCTTGGCGCGGCGGAGTGATTCCGGAATGTCGTGCCGCGCCTCGATGTAGCGGCCATGTATGACAGCCCCGCGCATGTCCTCCGCATTCGTCTTGAATGTCGCAGCAACCTCAAGCACACGACGATTCACCCGGAATCGCGTAGCCTGCAATGCGTTCAACGCGGACACGATCACCTCCGACTCAATCGGGCGGCGCGTACCGCGAACTGCGGGAATCTGGTCGTGAAGGTATCCACCATGCGTCGCAAACGTCGTCCACGGCACAGGCGGGACAAGCATCGGCCGACGCTCCGCGAAGTCCACCGCGAGGCCATCGCCTGCCACCTCGTCCATGAATCGCGCTGTGAGGTGGAACGTGTTCGGCTTGCGCGTGCGGCTCATCATCTTTGTTTCGCCGGTGCGCTCCTCCAGCCAACCAGTAGCCGCACAGAAATGATCCAGGAGAAGCAACGCAGCCCGCTCGTACCCAAGTTCGCCATATTCCGGCGCACCGCCCGTCAGATTGCGGAGGCGGCCCGCCAAGGCTCCCGCTAGAGTCTGCGCACTGAGTGGTCTATCGGGGTCTGCCATTCGGCCCAGCATGCCGCAAATCGCGCCCCATGTTGCGTCCGCCTGGACGGCCACATCGACGGCGTTGAGGGGGTTGTACTTGCCGCCCTTGTGTTCGATCTTGGAGACCTTCCGCTTGGTCTGCTTGGCGGTCTCCAGCGCGGAACGGAAGGCATTCAGGCCCGCGTAGAGCGCTTCCCGGTTCGTCAGCCCCGCGTCATCCGTCGTGCGACGGCTACTTTGCGCTTCTCGGCAAAGCTGTTTGATTACTTCCCCGGCGTGCCCTTGCTCTTGTAGTCGCTCGGCATGACGACGCGCATACGGGCGAACCTCGGGAATCTCAGTGAGGGATACTGCTACGGCCTTTTCGCGAAGGCTCTGGTACTCAGCAATCGAGTGCATCAACTCCTTATAGGCGTGACAAAGCCTCCGCCCAACTTCAGGCGGAGGCAAAGCGCTACCCTCGGGTTCAGCACCCGAAAGAACCGCGAGATTTTATTGACGCCTTAGACCACAGTGCTAGACTGCGGTTATCCTACAAACACATATGTAGGATACAAAAGCGCTCTACGGATGGCTGTGAATCAGTGCCATCAACGCATAAGTCACAGCGAGAACAACGTACAGCGTTGCCGGATCGGGTCTCATAAGAGGTCCTTTGAAGTGGCGGGGCGGGCTACACAGGTTCCAAGGCCGACGGTAGCTCGCCCCGTTTGTTTAGCAAGGCCAAATTACCTTGCTGAACATAATCGTAACGCGCCTCAAAGCGGCGTCCAACAAGAAAGTTGTTCAATTTCACCGTGACACCGCCCGAAACCCCGCCAGCGCTGGCGAAATTTTTTTATTGGTGTGTCGCGGGAACCCAAGGAATAAAACGAACAGCGGTGCCGTGTGAACGTTTGCGAGTCTTGCTGCACAAGGCTTTGCGTGCCTACACCCCATTCGTTCCCTCGTCACATTGTTCGCGGCGATTTGCGCCCAACTGCATGATTTTGAGCAATCCGGACAACTATCACTCGTTCTCTTAGGATGCCCCGATAGTCGCCTGTAACCTTGACGTTGTCCTTGTAGCGCAACCACCTACCCCCACTGGGCAGCCATTGCATCTGCAATACCTTCATAGGTCCGGCTTCTCTCTTTCCAACGATCAGGACTAGGCGGCATCAAATGCACACGCGCCTCCCTACCCTCGACAATGTTGGTCGGGACCAGTACCGGCAAATTCTTCAACCACAGACACGTCGCCTTGGTTTCTCCATGGCCGAATTGCCACGGCTGGATCACTTGATCCGGCTTCCTGATGTGGCTGCTAATCACGCTCACAGGGTTCTCAATCGCAATCCTGTCAACCGGGGCATCCATCAGAAGTCGGACAAACGCCAAAGCTTCCGTCTGGTCCTGCCGTCTATTCGGATAATTCGGATGGGGCCGCCGTTCGCCCGTCGGCAAATGCTTGTCTTCTGGGTGATACAACCAGCGCACACCCGCCACAGTTAGAAACGTGCACGGCGGATGTGCAATCAGTAAGTCCCATCCGCAAGAGAGAACATCCCGTACATCACCTTGGTAGTGATTTCCGGGGGGGTCTCGGTCGGCAGAAGATCGCAACTTAAGGCGTAATGCCCGCGAGCCTTGAATGCTTCCCGCACTCGCCCGCTGTATTCACAGGCTACGAGTACCCGCAATCAGGTGAACTCGTAATAGTCCGCTTCAAGCTCCCGCACAAGCCGATTCACATCAGCCTGTGGGAGATAGTCCCGCGCCTCAATGACTCGCTGTGCAGCACGTTCAGGGTTGTGCGTTTCAAGGGCACACGCGGCCAGATCGTAAAACGCGTTGTAGGCCGCTTGGTTGATGCAGGCTTGAACGCTCAAGCCGCCAGAGCCTGAAAAACGGTCAAAGAGTTCGCGGGACTGTAACCACGGTTTGCGAGTTCGGTAAGCAGCAAGTCGGCTCGCCGGTCGCCCTTCTCTTTCGCATTCAGCACCGTCCGCGCCATGCAGCGCAGTTCATTGCGTGTGTACTTGCTCAAACCTTCCCCTTATACGTTCGTTGATACTCGCGCTCGCAGTCTTGGTAGATACGTTCGGCGCGTGCTGCTGCCTCCTTGCGATCCGATGCGGATGCGTTCGGGTTCTTCGCCTCCTGCAACGCTGCATATAGGTCACTGTTAGGCGCTACCCGCGTGTCCTTGTAGTAGACGGGCTTACGCTGCATCCGCAATCGTGTAGTGGCGCGGTGTTTTGTCGGCGTGGAGCGCCTGGAGGCGCTTGACGTGTGGAGTCATCTCTACGACGAGCCGCGCATAACCGCTGTTGTAGTCCCGGTCATCAACGAGCGTCCCGGCCGCCTCCGCGTCCACAATGATCGCGAGGCATGCCAGTGCATGCGCGAGGTCAGGTAGACCGGAATCCGGATCGCACGGGCGACCTGAGAACCAACCATTAACGTGCCGCTTAAGTGCGTCGTAGTAGATCGATGCTCTAACTTCGGACGCTCGGTAATTGCCGCGCCCGTACTTCAATGCGCCGTCAAGCAGACCCAGCGCACCTAACACAGTCGCGAGCTAATGTCAAATGTGGTGTACGACAGTCGAGCAGCATGATCAAGCGGCAAGCGGTTGAGCAGGAGCCGGTGTGCTCTCGGTCACCGGTGTTCCGTCCTTGAAGGGCACGCCGTTCAAGATCTGTTCGATTTTGTCGACACCGCGAATGCGGCGCCATGATTCCTCTGCTGCTTCGATGAGCTTGAAGGCCATGCCGAGGAAGGTCGCGCGCGACAGACAGTTTCGCGTGCGGGTCGTGCGGTGGCGGACCGTCGCGAAGGTCGACTCGATCGGATTCGTCGTGCGCACATGCTGCCAGTGCTCGGCCGGGAAGTCGTAAAACGCGAGCAGCTCGTCGCGATCCTTCGTGACCTTCTCGACAGCTTTCGGATATTTGGCCGTATAGGTCGCGACGAACTGATCGTAGGCGACGATCGCATCGGCGCGCGTCGCGGCGTTCCAGATCTCCGCGAGCGCGGCCTTGGCCTTGCCCTGCTGCGACTTCGGCAACGCGTTGAGCACGTTGCCGATCTTGTGAAACCAGCAGCGCTGGTGCCGCGTCTGCGGGAACACTTCCTCGAGTGCCGCCCACAAGCCCATCGCGCCGTCGCCGACGGCTAGCAGTGGGCCGGCTTGTAGACCGCGAGCCTTCAGATCGAGCAGTAGCTCGACCCACGAATCCTTCGACTCGCGGTAGCCGTCGGCGAGCGCGACGCGTTCCTTGCTGCCGTCTGGCTTCACGCCGATGATCACCAGCAGACATTGCCCGTCGGAATCCTCGCTGCGCGCCCCAGTATGAATGCCGTCGGCCCACCAGTAGACCCAGCGGGCCGCCGACAAGTCCCGATTGTTCCATTGCGCGAATTCGTCCGCCCAGATCGCTTTGAGACGAATGACGGTATTTGCCGACAGGCCTTTCGCCTGGTCGCCGAGCAATACGCTGAGCGCTTCGCTCATGTCGCCGGTCGAGACGCCGCGCAGATACAGCCACGGCAGCGCCGACGACACACGCGGCGACTTGCGCACGTAGGGCGGCACGATCTCCGAGTTGAACTTTACCCCCGAGCCCGAGCGATCGCGGACCTTCGGCACCTGGACCGTTACCGGTCCGATTGCCGTGACAACGTCTCGCTCAGGCAGATAGCCGTTGCGCACGATCGCCCGCCGGCCGTCCAGCGTCTTCACGTTCGAATATTGCTCGAGCAATGCCTTCAATTCCGCCTCGATCGCTTGCTGGATAATCTGCCGCGCGCCTTGCTGGATCAACTCGTCCAGGCCGACGGGCCCCTTGAATTCTGTTTCCGTTGCTTGACTGTCGTTCGCTTCCCGATTACGTTTCGCCATGGTGGTGGATTGGTTGCTGGGTTCGTTACCTTGGAAAGCAACATTCTCCTGCAATCGCCACCGCCTCCCGCCGATTCCGCTCCACACCGCCGTACACCACTTCCGACATTAGCTCCACAGTCGCTGTCTCCGGCCAGAGGTGCATAGGAACCTTGCTACTACCGATGGAATCCTTAGGGTTGGGATTCTTCGGGGTAATGTCAGGCGGGTTCTCCCGCTCCCATGCCAAACCATCAACGATTGAGATACTTCCTCCTCATCTTTCTCAGCTTCTTCGCGAGACGCTTCCCGAATCGCTCCCGGTCAATCGCGCCGCGCTCTTGCATCACCAAAAGAAAAGCCGCCAAGTCGGCGGCCTCGTCTGTCAATTTCCGTCTACCCCAATCACTCCGGGCGTTCTTCATCGCGGCTTGCGTGAACTCTGCCGCTTCCTCTGCTGCGTGAATAAGTAAGGGCTTCATCGGTGTAGGCATAGAATCCACGCAGCCACTCGCTACGGGCGAGCGTGCCGCGATCAAAAGGAACGTCCCCAACGTCGAATCCCTCCGACGCTGCAATACGCCCGCAGTGGTAGAACGTTGGAACGTGTGAGGTCATCAGCTAACCAATAGGTTTGCCTTGTGCTGCTTCGAATTGACCGTGAGCCGGCCACGGCTCCACGCGCCGCATGCTTGGCAGTGATAGCGCGGATACTGTCCGACTTGGGTATAGCGGAGACCCTTCCGACGGACGTTCGTACTCCCGCACCGATCACACTTCGGCCCGTCGCCTACTGTGCTGTCGTAGTTGCCTACGTTCGGATGTCCTGTAATCCACGGCCGGAGGACGAGGTACAACTCCTCAAGACTCAACACGTCATCCGTGTTGTAGGCCCGCATTTCGGCGGCGGCTGCTGGGTTGCCTGCAAGGTATTCGCGCCAAAGTTCGAAGCCAGGGAACTGTGTGTGCTTCTGCTTTTTATGTGTCTTGCACAGCTTCGCTGTGAGCCATTCCAGCTTATTTGACGTGAACCCGAAATGCTTCCGGGCCTCCAGCATCGTATCGACAACGCGGAACGGCGACGGAGGCTGCATGCCGAGTAAGATGAACCGTGCGTTGATCTTGCGTACGTCGAATCGCACGCCGTTCTGTGCGACGACAATATCGGCTTGATCCAGCAGTTTCCACAGCTTGCGGACAATTCGCCGGTCGTCCTCCTTGTTCCGCTGCCGGCTGGTGTCGTGGTAGATCACTCGCGGATCGTCCAGCCACTTCGCGCAAAAAGACAAGATGCACCATTCGCTGTGAATCTGGTTCAGCCCGACGTTCTGTTTCCACAGGGACCACACGTAACCAAGGATCGGGGACGTTTCAATGTCCAATGACAGGATGCGGGGCTTCTTTCTCACTTGCGGGCCTCCGCCGTCTTCGCCGCGCGCCGCTTCGCTGCTTTCTTCTTTGCGGCTTCCTTCTTCTCCTCCGGCGTCTTGTGCAACGGATGGAACACGAACGACGGGAAAAGCTGGTAATGCTCGATGTAGTCGGCACACTTGCGGAGGAACGTCGGAACCGGAACGCCGCCGCCAACGCGGCCCGCCCAGTTCTCTACACGGCCCAGCACCGCATTAACCCAACGAGGAAGCGCCGCCCGCATCATCCCGGATTTGTGGCAGTGGTCGGCTACGATGTCGTCGGTAAGATGCCAACCAGTGATCGGGCATCGGTTGCCCTGTTCTTTCCGCAACTTCTCGCGGTAGTCTGCCAAGTCACCCTTGGACAATTTTCTGAAGGTCATTCAACTCCTGTGTTACGCGCGCTTCCAGGCGCTCCAAAGCACGCTCGATGTGGGGGCAGTCGGGAAATGCTTCCGCGACGTTCGCGATACTCGCTTGGGCGTCCGTACGCAGCCATAGCAGGCCCGCTTGCTCTACGAGGGCATCAGCCCATGTCGAACCGTAATGGTCGGCGTAGGCGGTCTGTACGCGGTCGTAGGCGTCCTCTTTGCTCGATACCCCAGCGAGGTACTTAATGGCTCGGGCTTCGCCGCACTGCTGGCCGAACAGCAAGGGCAAGCCTGGAATGTTGTCGGCTGTGTCGCCCTGGAGCATTTGCAGGTAGAACCACTTAAGGCCGTACTGCAATCCATCCGTGCCGATCACGTCGAACTCGCCGCGCGGAACCTTCGTTAGCTCCCAGGTCATCCAATTGATGTGCAGACCCGGAAGCATTCGCATGTCCTTGTCTCGCGTCGATATAGCAATGTCCGCAATGCGTGAGCAATGGGCCATTCCGTCATCAGCCTCCCGCGTTACCCAGACTTTCGGGCGGAAGTTCGGCCCCTCGTAATGCTCAAGGACTTCCCGGAGGAATTGCCAATTGCGCGGCTTGCGCTTGTGGCGTTGCCCTTGATACGGCTTCACGGTCGCGATGAGAAACCGGTGCGCTTTCGTGCAGCCGCTCGCGGATAGGTGGACAACGACTGATTCCGATCCGGTGCGGAGGCGCGTTGTCTCGATGCGATCGAACGCGTTGCGCCGAGCCATCCCCGGCTGTGTGTCCTCACCGCCTGCCGCAAAGTAGGCTAGATAGTCGCCGTCCAGGTGGAGGACACGCCCCAGCTCGACGGGCGGGAACATCCCCGCCCCGGATTGAGGACATTCCGCCGCCGCACGCGCTATCTTTGCGCGTAGAGCCTCATTCATACACTACGCTGGGTCGAACCACAGCACAGAACTCGTGCCACTGTTCGATGGTCGCGACCTCTCGTGCATGGTGGTCTACGAACACTGCGGCATTCTCTCGGAGTCCGCACAGGCGCCGGATTTCCCAGAATGTGACGAACCGTACACGGTCGCCCTGCAACCCATGCCCTTTGAGGATGTGACACATGTAGTCGCGCTCTGCGCGATGTCCGCATACGACAAACACACGCTTACCGTTTGCAAGCTGGCACACCACCCGCATTAACATGCGGGTGGTGCGCCCAGTGCCACGGTCGGGATACGCGTGGAGGCTCAACCGATAGCGGCCAGCGGGTCGGCTGCTGCTTCGTTCTCCGGCGTGTCGCGCTCCGGAGTTTCCGCATCCGGGAGGTCCGGCTCTTGGCCGCCAGCGGCAACTACCGCCGCAAGCGGGTGCGCCTTCCAGTTCTTCGCGGACATGATCTTTTCTTGGATCACGTTCTTCGAGCGCTCCGGGCTGACCACCTCTCCCGTCTTTTCGTCCTTGCGCTCCGGATACTTGCCCTCGATGTGGATCGAGTTCCACATTTCCAAGTCGGCAACGTCCCAGATGAACGCCTTTACGTCCGTGAGCGCTGCTGCGACTTCGACCAGGACCGGCTTACCCGACAGCGGGTCTTGCACAGTCGTGCCCTTGACGTTGTAGCCGTTCGGCCCGCGCAGATTTGCATACGTGCGCTTCCCGTCCTTGCTCTTGCGGTGGAAAATCTCCACGATGAACGGCTTACCCAGCAGTTCAGCCATGTGCGTAGCCGTGCCGCCGTGCGCTGCGTTCATCGACGCAAACAGCTTGAAGAAATGCGCTTTCTCGCTAAAGCTCAGGGTCTCTTGAGCCGTGATGCGAATCGGGATCAGCGTCCCGTCTGCGGCCTTGATCGGTTCGTGATTCGGGCCGCTCAGTTCAAAGACAAGATCGACCTTTTCGCGGTCGCGCTTCTTGCCTTCGAATTCTTCCTCATGCGTGCCAAGCTCGAAATAGCCGACCAAACGTGCACGGGCAATACCCGCAGCCGGAGGCGTGTACTCGCCGCCTGCCTGTGCCTCGTTCATGTTCGGGCCGGTTTTCTTCGCTTGTGCAATTTTCGCTTTGAGGTCGTAAGTCAAATGTATAGAGTCCTTTCTAGTTAGTGAATAAAGGACGGCGTGTAGCCGCCCATGTACTGCTGTCGGAGTTCAACGCGGAATTGCTCCGCGCGTTCTTCGAAGTCGCCTGCAAAGGCGTTCTCCTCCATCATGTTGTCGCCGTGCACCGTGACACTCGGAACGGGGACCGGGATAGTCCAGCCGAAATACCACTCGATGAAGTCGGACGCGGCGAGCATGCAGGCATGAAGGAGCGCACTCGATTCGAACAAGACGGACTTGTGCGCGTCCTTATAGAGCGCGTCGTGAACTTGGTTGACGAGGAGCGCGTGGCCGTCGAAGTTCTTCCGCGCATAGAACGCACGGATCGCAAGCCACATTGCGGCCTTGGCCCACTCACCGCCCTCGCCCTGCATCTCGTAGTTCGCAATCTCAGTCGGGCTGAATGACTGCGGCATCCCACCTTGACGGATCAGCCATGCCGGCGCCGGGGTCTCGCGGTAGCTGTACACCTTGTTGTCCGGCGTAACGCTGTAGCCCTTGCCAAGCTGGCACATCAAGCCCTTTACGTCCGGATGCGGCTGGATGTTGTTGGTCGGCCGGCGCGATTGCTTGATACGTTCCGTCTTAGCCGCGTTGTACGCAGACAGTTCCGGATAGCGCTCCTCCTCCGCCTTGATAAGCGCTTGCACATCCTCAAGCGGCAGGCCAGTAGACGACGAGATACCCGCAGCGCCCGCGCCGTAGGCACGCTGGAAACTGAATTCCTTAGCCCCCTTTCGCTTCTTCTCCCATTCAGGAAGCGGAGCAATACCTCGGGATGAATCACCCTTGCATTTAAGTACCGCGTCCTCGTACTCGATGCCTTCCTTCTGTGCGACACGGACACAGTGCATGTCCAGTCCTGCACGCAAATCCTCGATAAGCTGTTTGCAGCCGGTGAGGATCGCTTGAATGAAAATTTCCAACGATGTGAAGTCGGATTGAACTACTTGCCCGTCCTCACGCCAACGCGATACAAACACACTCTTAACTTGCGACTTTCCTGCGCCGGACACGTTCTGCAAGTTCGGGTCAGACGAGGAGAACCGCCCCGTAACCGTGTTGGTGTGATTGATCTTGTGGTGGATGATGCTGTCACCGCCGACGAGAGTAAGCATCCCCTTCTGCTCGCCCGTCTTTTCGTCAGTGGTCACGTAGTACGTGCAAAGGTCTTTACCCAGCTTCGCTACGTTCGCAAGCGTCTTGAGGAAAGGGATATCCCGGTTCCCCAGTGCTTCGATAACGTCGCTCGACACGCTGTACAGCCCCGGCGTACTGCTAGCCCAAATCTCATCCGGCGACGTGTACCCTGGGAACTTGTAGAAGAAGTCCCGTATAGCCGTTTTCGGCCCGCGATCCAGGTCCGGAACCTTGACCTTTTTTGTTCTAATCTCCCCGGCGTTCTTCCCACTCGCAAAGCGGATGGGTTCGGGCGGATGATCCAACGCGTACCAGTCGGAAACAGGCATCATTTCCGGTTCGGACTTCCCGTCTACTACGCGGGACTTGTGCTTTAGATACAGATACTCCACGTCCTTCTGGAAATACTGGAGGTTCCCCGCATCGTCCAGCGTCTCCGTGCGTTTCTGGTACTTGACCGTACCGCCGAAGATCAGCGGCGAGAGGTGATAACGGTTGCTCCAGTTGAATGCAAAAGGGCAATCGTCCGGAAGGTATGCACGCAGTTCCGCAGTGATTGCGGCCAAGCGCTCCTCAAGCTCTGCCGCGAGCCGTAGGCCAAGCGCCTTGTCTACGTACATCCCGTTGCGTTCCATCTCGACGGTACACAACAGGCTCCCCATGTTGAGGAGGATCGACTTAACTTGTCCGGTCTTGCGAGCCTTGGCAAGCTGCCCAAGGAAAATCTTTTCCGTGTTGCCGATATCGCCCAAGCCCGACTCATCGCCGCAGAGGTATCGAAGGAGCAAATCCTTATCGATGTCCGGCGTATCTACGCCAGCCTCCCAGAGCGCTTTAACCTCATCGATCTTGACGTTACCGCCGTAGGACACGACCATCTCGTCCATAGACAGCATGTGCGAGGTCGGCTCCATGCCGCGTAGCAGGTACTCGGCAAGCTGGCAGTCCCAGACGTTCCCGCCGCGCGCTACGAACTCCATCCACGCATCCAAGTTCTGCGGCTCGCGCAACGCATGCAGCAAGTCGAACTTGATGTTTTGACCGACAAGTAGCGTCGTGTCCTTGAGGAGTTTCGTGAACCAGTCGAACGGGCGCTTTCCCCGCCCGAAGTAATCTGCCGTGGTGTCCCCGCCCTTGCGCTTCCAGCCGGAGACCACAACGAAATTTTCAGGGTGAAACGGAGACGCCTTACGCTTCATGTAGGCTTTAATCGTGGTCTCCGTGTCCCACACGCAATACGTTATGTCAGCCCTCCTTGGTTAGTTCTTCGTAGCGGGCGAGGAATACTGTCCGCGCTACGGCCGGATTGAATGGAGCTATCGTTGAAAGTGGTGTATGCGGCGTAGGGTTGAGGCAGGAGAAGGCGGTGGCGATTGAAGGAGAATGTTGCTTCTCACGGTAACACTTCCTCAATCGAACTCCACCACCATGGCGAAACTTACGCAGGATACGAGCGGCAGTCAAACAACAGAAGCAGACATCAAGGGTACGCCCGGCCTGGACGATCTGATCCAGCAAGGGGCGCGGCGGATCATCCAGCAGGCAATCGAGGCGGAACTGGCGGCAATGCTCGAACAGTATTCGAATGTGAAGACGATCGATGGCCGGCGCGCTGTCGTGCGCAACGGGTACCTGCCAGAGCGCGAGATCGTCACGGCAGTCGGTCCGGTGCCCGTTCAGGTGCCGAAGGTCCGCGATCGTTCGGGCTCCGGCATCAAGTTCAATTCGACGATCGTGCCGCCCTATGTGCGCAAGTCGCCGCGCGTGTCATCGTCGCTGCCGTGGCTGTACCTGCGAGGAGTCTCAACCGGCGACATGGGCGACGCACTGTCCGAGCTGCTCGGCGAACAGGCTAAAGGGCTGTCAGCGAGCGTCGTGAGCCGCCTGAAGGCCGCCTGGTCAGAAGAGTACGAGAAGTGGAACAAGCGCGACCTGTCCACCTCGCGCTGGGTCTACTGGTGGGCCGACGGCATCCATACGCAAGCCCGCGCAGAGGATTCGGACGGGCAGTGCCTGCTGGTGATCATCGGCGTGAAACCGGACGGCAGCAAGGAGCGCGTGGCGCTCAACGACGGCTATCGCGAATCGAAGGAATCCTGGAAAGAGCTGCTGCTCGATCTGAAGAAACGAGGTCTGCAGGCGCCGCCGCTGCTTGCCGTCGGCGATGGCGCGATGGGGCTGTGGGCGGCGCTTGAAGAGGTGTTCCCGCAGACACGGCACCAGCGCTGCTGGTTTCACAAGATCGGCAACATACTCAACGTCATGCCCAAATCGCAGCACGGCAAGGCCAAGGTTGCGCTCGCCGAGATCTGGAATGCCGCGACAAGAGCCGACGCAATCGCCGCGTTCAACCAGTTCGTCGACACGTACGCGGCCAAGTACCCAAAGGCCGTCGAGAAGCTCACGAAAGACCGCGACGCACTGCTCGCGTTCTACGACTTCCCGGCCGAACACTGGCAGCACGTGCGGACCACGAATCCGATTGAATCGACGTTCGCGACGGTGCGCCACCGCACGAGCCGCACGCGCAACTGTCTGTCGCGCTCGACCTTCCTCGCGATGGCGTTCAAGCTGATCGAAGCGGCCGAGCAGACCTGGAGGAAGATCCGCGGCGTCGACAGGATCGAACCGCTTCTGAAGGGCATTCCCTTCAAGGACGGCACCCCGGTGATGGAAAGCACACCGGCTCCTCAAGCGCTAGCCGCCTGATCATGCCGCCCGACCCGCGTACACCAGTCTTGACGATTGCTCGATTGAATGTTGGAAGCGGTACCGCACCCGTCGCCGCAATACCTTTGGTCCACGACCATGCAACCGAATCTGTCACGCGGTAGCAGTCGATAGGCTCCGGCATGAAGTCGCGACGCTCAGTGACCAACACGCGCAAGTCCGCCTCTTTGATTGACGGATGCAGCGGAAACGGCAATCCGAAACGCTCCAGAATCGCGCGCTCTACCCGCTGCTCAATCGCCTTGTAGTCCGGAAGAAGCTGCTTAAGCGGACTCGACACATCGCCCAAGTACGCCTCCGACGCGTCATGCAGTAGCCCTTGCAAGGCGAACTCTTGGGGAACGAGATAGGACACAAGCACGCTATGCTGTGCGACGCTGTAGAACTGCTTCGTATGTCCGGTGAATCGGCAGATACGTGACAGCGCCGTAGCGATGTCCTCAATTACGATGCTGTCCGGATCAGGCGACAGAAAGTCGAAGTAGCGCCCGCTCACCGTGAGGATTGCGGGTGTCAACCCATGTCCTCCGGATGGCGGAAGCCGATGAAAACGGGATGACGTGGGGCGTCTACCGTGCCGTGGTCGAAGTGTTTGAACTTAACTAGCCGACCAATAAGACTCTCCCGGTCTTGCCAGTAATCCCGCCGCTGTGCAGCGGTGAAGCCTGTCCCAATACTGAACACGACGGATGGGGAGTCGGGGACGCGTGAATCCACCGGCATAGCGACGCGTAGCGCGCCCAAAGTGCCCTTACCGACCAAACCGGCTTGTGCCGTGCTGCGCTCCGTTCGGCCTGCCGCGTTGCGTGTCGCCTCGTTTGCATTGTGCATTTCCTCCTCGAAGCCGACGATTACTGCCTCGCCGTCTACGAACCGCTTAACCTTGACGAGACCACCCTCGCGCTCCGTGCTGCGTCCGCACTTGTACGTACTGTCATGGGCGCGGATCATCATTCCTTCGTAGCCGTCTGCGAGGAATCGCGCCTCCAATTTGTTCAAGTCCTCATGGCTAACGCAGAGGTGTTGCGGAACAGCACGGATACGCGTAGCGCCGGCTACTGCACACTTCATAAGCCGCGCCTCTACTACGTCGCTGCGCGACCAGTACTCACAAGGGCCGCCGTCTACGTTCGACGCGTTTACCGGCACCCAGTCGAACACCCAAAACGTAAAGTCCGGTTCCGCGCTCTTGCTCATGACGCCGCTAGTGGTCTGCTGCATCACGTTAGGGTCATTCGGATTGCCTACAACAAGCTCACCGTCCAGTCCCTCCAGAAAGTCCGCGTATGCTGCCGCATACTCCTGCACTACCGGATTCGGGATCGGCTTGAGTGAGCGGCTGTATGCCACACCGCCGAAGAACACGCAGCGGATACCGTCAATCTTGGGCGAGGCCCATACCGGGAACTTGATAAGTTCCGGCTTCGTCAGGGCCGCAGCCAGATTCGGCTTAAACCCGGTTGGAATCGTCATCGAACTCCGTTAGTTGTTGGATCATTTCCCAGACGAGGAACCCAGTGCCTCCCACCATCCAAGGCAGTTGAATCACTAGGCAGATACAGCCGATGAGTTCGACTAAGCGAGACAGAGCCATTCCCGAACGCGCTGGAACTTCGGCGCGAACCATTCGAGGAACGGGCCAAGCCAGTGCGGAAGCTCATAGAAGTCCGTGCGGTTTAGGTACTGCCATCGAACCGCGTATCGTTTCTCGGAGTCGGAAGTAACAGGCACAGCGAACACCGGATACATTGTTTCCGAGTGCGCACCGAATTTCCCCTCCGAAGTGACGCGTACAAACGTACCTCGCCGCAGCCAATGAACAGGCCCGCCTTTTACGTCGTGGTCGTTCTTCTGCGTTTTGACGACCCCGTACTTCACTTAATCTCCAGGTCGATCACTTCGCCGCCTAGCGACTGCGCGATGTTGTCTACCCCGATACGGATGATTTCTTGCTCCTCCGCGTAGTCGTTATGGTCGTCATGCTGAATCGTCACGTAGATTTTCGTTTCCTTCATGCAGTCTCCACAGGCATAAGCAGGCGGCCACGTTCGCCGTCGAACATGACTTCTGCTTGGGGTGATTGGGGAGCGCCTTGTCGGCGCAGTTTGTTTTTCGTCATGCCGATCCAGCGCGACGATGCGTAGAAAGGATCGTTCGACGCGCCGAGCGTGATAATTGCGTCACCTGCGCCCTGCTTGCCAGTCTTGCTGTCCTTGAGCATGGGAAGCGTCGGAAACTGCAAGCCATCACCGTCTGCTGAAATTTGAGACGTGGCGATAAATGGCGCGTCGTACTTCACTCCCATCAGCCGCCCCCACTGGTACTGGGCCTCAAGTAGCTGGTCCGTTCGCTGCCCGCCGTTCAATACCTGCCCTCCAAACTTGACGTTATCGAGCATGTCCCCGACGATCAAACCGGGACGGCAACGACGGAAAATGTCCTCGACTTCGTAGCTCCAGAAGTCGTGAACATCCATGACACGAATAACGTCCGTCCCTCCCACCGCCTCCGCGTATTTGTCCTTGAGCGTGCCGTTATTCGACATACGGATGAGATCGCCGACCGTCGCATTCAAAGCGCTCTGATAGACACGTTGGACGATGCGCTTTCCTGGTCCCTCGTTGTTCAGCCACAGCACGCAACGCCCGTGATTCGGGCCGTAGTAGTCATCGAACTGGCTTGCCATGTAAGTAATCTCTGACGACACGAATGTCGTCTTACCCTTATCGGGTCGGCCAGCGAGAATTACGAAGTCGCCAGGGCGAAGCGGACGCATCACCGTATTGAGACAGTCAAGCCGCCAGTGCAGCCCTCTATCGTCCTTGTCATCCAGTAGGATCGAATCGATGTCATCGGACACCCACGGAACACGCACCTTGCGATTCGTGTTCTGCTCGAACCGCTCTATCTCGTCACGGAGCGACACATAGAGGTCAAGCTCATCGCCGTTGTTGTATTTCTCGATCAGCGACGTAACGCGGTTCGCGGTCTCCGCCGCTACTAAGCGCTCCATGATTCCCGCCTCTAGCGACGGATCGCAGTCCTCGTTGAGGACACGCCCCAGCAACGCACGGTACAGCCCAAGTTGCTCCGGTGTGAGCGTCGGGTGCGCGAACGTCCCGAACCACAACATGAACGGTTCAAGCTCGATCCGCTGCTGCTCGGGAAACTCGGTGAAGAACTTCCGGTAATCGCCAAGGATGACGACAGACTTTGCTTCCAGTGCTGCTGTTGGTACTGCTTTCGCCAGCCTCTCGTAACGCTCGCGGTACTTGAGAAGCTGGAGGAGTGTTACCTCGATGCTCAAGCGTTAGCGATACCATTCAATGCTTGGGCGATGCTCTCTGCCTGCCCTGTTGTGAAGCATTCACAAACAATCTCGAACTCTCCTTTGGGCCAATCAAGAGGCTTTGCCGTATCGACAACGGTAGCCACAAAGCAACAATGTCCGGACTGGGATTCGGGAACTACTTGGTAGCGCGCCGCGCTATTAGACATGCGATTTCCTCCCGTTGTAACAGCTTGGGGTCTTTACTCGAAACTACGTTGCGCGCGGCAATGCCGTATGCTCGTAGCTGCTTGATAATCTTTGCCGCGTTCGTCTGCCCTGCCTTATCCGGGTCCAGCCATACCGCGACCGGCTTACCCGAACGGATCAACTCCGCTGCAATCCAGTCGGATATCTTCGTCCCCAGCAGACACCATCCCACTACGCCGCCGCGCGTCGCGACCTTGTACGCGGAAAGCAAATCCTCCGTAAGCACGATCAACGGCCCGTCGCCGTACCGTGCGACGAGTCGCCGTTTATCAACGTGCGGGTTGAGGTACTTTCGGGGATTCGTCTTATCGAGCGTCCGGGCCTGCCAGTACATGACCTCACCCAGCTCGTCGCGGACTGGCAAAACGACACGCTGCATGCGTGGATTCCAGTAGAAGCCGAGCGCTTCAATTTCCTGGTTCGCAATGCCCGCTTTGTAGAGCCACACACGGGCCTCTAGCGGCCACGCTGACGGGTTCTTTTCTGCGGGAAGGGGCAAGGCTGGACTAGCGGCTACGGCCTCCTCTGCGGCCTGTATTCGACGCAGGCGGGCAAGCCTTTCCGTGAGGCTTTCGGCCGGACGTGGAACCCAGCCCTTGTATGCACACCTATGACAGTAGGCGGCCCAGCCGTCCCGCTTATGGTTGATGTGCAGGCAATCGCCGGGGCCGCAATCGTGCGGAATCTTTCTACTGCCTCCCTCGGGAAGGGATTGGGCGTGCTGCAACCATTCTTTCGATTCCAGCACGCAACCTCCTACGTTATTTCTTCTTCAGCCCGTCCCGAATTGCGTTCAACGTGCCTCCGGCGCCCAAGACGAAGAGTCCGGCCACAATCGCGATAGCGAGAACCGCGAATCCGATCCAAAGCGGCATCGTGACCCACCACCACGACCACGCAGCGACGACACCAATCCCCGCCAGCTTCAACGCGAGGAGAATGAGGAAAATGCACGGCAACAGCTTCAAAGCGTTGCTCCGTGCGAAATTGCCTCGATGAGCGCCGTTCGCTTCACAGCATCCGCCGCCCGTGCCGCTTCGTCCGCCCGCGATTCCGCCTCGATGCCCGCCGCCTTGTGGTAGCGGGTGAGGTCCTCGTATTGCCATACTCGCTTATCCGCTCGTTCGATCAACTTGCGGAGGTTCGCGACGTGAATTGCGATCAGGGCCGCATGGATGCGGGTGGCGATTCGGACGCTGACGCCCTTAGTTGCTTCGAATGCCGCCAACAGGGCGGCCGTAAGTTTGTGCATGTGGTCTCCTTAAGCGCGAATTTCTACTGAGGTGATTTCATCTTTGTCGAATCGGGCTATCTCGACGTAAGCGGCATCCTCTAATACAACGTCACTTCGCCAGCTTTCGGCGACGCGCTCCACGCCCGTAAAGTCCTCTGTCGTGAAGTCTCGTTTGTGTACGCGGACGTTCACTCGATACCTGCCAGCGGATCAACCGGTGCGTGTTCGCCCGTGCCCTGCTTCACCTCAGCTTCCGGCGCGGGAGTCTCCCGAACTTCCTCACCGATGCCGACGATATCGCCCGGACGGATCGTTACGATTTCCTCATCCGCGCCGCTGCCCTTGATGACCTTGATTCCCTTCCCCTTGTCCGTATCGAACACGGAGCGCACTTCACCGTGATAGACGCCGCGCGACTCGCCGCGACCGTAGTTGAAGTTGATCACGTCGCCTTGCTTGAGCGATTCGAGACGAGCGGCGGCCTTCTCTTGTGCTTCCAGTGCATCGGCTTTCGCCGTGTAGTCTGCGGCCTTGCTGCGGTATTCCGCGATACGTTCCGCAATGGTCTTTGCCATGTAGTCCTTATTAGTTTGAGGTTAGCGACAGGTAGCCTTACCGGGAGTCGTCACGATGCACGCCGACCAAGTACGGCTCAGGTCATACGCACATCCGGTAATTGCCCCGCCCATGAACGCCGCAAAGCACACGGCGTAGAAAACGAATTTCAATCCTTGCGGACCCAGATTACGCGTTCATCCGCGCAACCCAAGGGAAGCTCCATACACAAGCCCCCGTCACGATCGCCCACGCAGCCATCGCACCCGCTCGTCTCAGGCTCGGCCACATACTCCACGCCGTCAATTTCGGCCGACTTCACGCAGCCTCCTTTACGAGGATATCGCCCGGATCGTTGTGCGGCTCATCGCTCGCCTTCCCGTTCGCGTACCGCGTCACGACATTCCCCGTGGACGGGTTCAACAGAACGAGTTGGCAATGCGGCTTTGCTTCCGGCGAATACGCGATGAACTTGACATCGCAGCCGGAGCGGAACTTGAGCGGCTTTCCGGTCATCGCGGCGAGGAGGTCGAAACCAGGTTTCTCCCCCTGCTCGATCAACTCGTAACGAGTGGTCATGCGCGCATGACTCGGGTATCGGCTTCGAAACTCCGCAAAACCGATGTAGCTGCCGCATCCGGACACACGATCAACCGTGTAGGTTGCGCCGATGATGGGACCGTCCCCGCCGCTCCACGTCTCGCGGGTCTCGCTTACGTTTCGTACTTTGTCGCCAACCTTAAACATCACGCGGCCTCCTTGTAGTCGATCACGCGCACTTCTTGCTCCACCTTCACGGTGCGAACCACCTTGACCTCGACAATCTCGTAGACGCTACCCGGCGTGTAGCGCGAGACTGCTTGCTCTGCTGCCTCTTGCGAAGCGAACGGAATGCCGCGAACTTCACGGAGTGCGGTCCCGTGCTTACGGATGCGGAATTCGGGAGCGGGTTCGGGTTGTTGCTGCTCTGCTGCGTTCGTTTCGAGGCGGTCTGCGTCGATAATGCCGACGATGCCGTCGTGAGTCTTTACGCGATACGCCGCCGGCGAACCACCGAGCGATTCGACAAACTCGACCACAACGCCTTTGCCCCAATTCTCGGCCGGATGGAAGCCGTCATAGACAATACGAAGCTTGTCACCCGCTTTGATTGCGACGGCCTTCTCGACCAGCTCGAAGTGGAACATGCGGAACCCGTAGTTTTCGGTCTCCGTTTCGCCTTGCATGATCGGGTCTCCCTTGTAATCAAAGCGCTCGACAACGAGGCAGTCGGGATTCATCCCCTTCCGGACATAGAAGTCCCGCAGTAGGTGGGTGTCCTTGATGCGGACCGTATCCCCAACGTTGATTTTCTTCTCCTGAACAGGCTTGAAGCGACTCGACAGGAACCGCCCGCCGACTGTGTTCGGATGCTTCACCTCCTTCAACACAACCCATCCACCGTCCGCGCTTTCAATGGTGTATTTCTCGCCCTGAACAACACCGCCGTAGGTTGCCGTGCTGACACATTCCACCGTCTGACCTGCCGTAAATTGCTTGCTCATATTCGGATCGTTCCCTGAGTTAAAAGTAGTCCTAACCTGTACAGTGAAATGAAACGCGTGCCTTACTGTCCTCGTACCGTCACGTCGGCTGAGTTACTGGTGATCGCTTCCAACTGAATCCAACGCCCATCGTTCGTCTTGACCAAGCAGCCTGTAGACCAATCGAATGATGTAGGCAAGCCGGAAAGGCTCCGGTATGTCTTGCACGCGCTATACGCGTTGTATTGAATGCCTGCCGCGATGCAGACCATAATCGCGGCAATGCCTAGAATCAGGCTTCCGAAAAACTTAAGGTCGTCCATCAGTGCCCCGCATGTACCACGGAGTAGCCCGCTTGAATGCGCCCCGCGACGGTGCCGCGCAACGACTTTGTTCGATACGAGACGAACGGCTTGGGTTCGCGGCAGTTCCGCAGTGCGGCCCAGCGGTCCCAACGATGTCCGTCAATCTGGATCGTTTCCGAAGCTTCGTGAAACGAGACCGTAGCGCCTGCTACGTGTGCTTCCTTGAGTGCGGCGCGTTGGTTCATGCGGCGCGTGCCTTGCAGGAGATATCGAAACCTGCACCGCGACCCAGCGTCGAACCGCGACGAACACCGCCGTTGAACGGCATACGATTGTCCGGGCCGATGTGGAAGAACGCCCGCTGCGTGTTGCGGCGGTTGCCAACAACCACCTTCTTTGCTTCCGGATTTTCGTTGAGGAAGCGGCCAACGGTGTGCGTGCGGTTCATGTCCAGCGGTTTGCGGATTTGCGTCATCTTGTAGTCCTAAGTTGATTCGTGAAAGTCGTGCGTCTGCAAATGAAAAGCCCGCGCTAACTACTCGCGGGCCTCTCCGTGTGCTGCTCTGCGTAGATCAGTTGAGGAGTTTCTTCCTCCATGCTGCCCCTGCTTTACGCAGTTCTTCGATACTGCTCAACCGGTTCGCCTGATGCGGCCGGCCCTCGTTACGGTTCTCCTCGTAAGGTTCGCGGCTGGTCTCCGCCGTCGTGTGGTTATCCCGGCCTACGTACTTCGGAATGTGTTCGGTCATACGCTCTCGTTTTGTTCGGTTGATGGAACAGGCTCGCCGGAACCTGCTCTACGAACCGAAGTTCGTGCCGGGTGTGTTGTCTGTATCCCGGCGTCGCATTGTTCCGTGGCGTACCGCTGTGCCTTGGATTCCCTCCGCGACTCCGACTCTTTATCCCGTTCTCGCCTCCGTAGAGGACTTACGCGCCGGGCTGGTAGGCCGTAACCGTGTCGCCGCACCTGTCGTAAACAGGCACTTACAAATCTACCTAAAATTGTACAGACGCAACTAAATCTGCTAAAATTTATTCCAATTTCGGTAGGTCATCGCTGACCACGGAACGAACTTTACCGACTTCTGTACATGCAATCTACTTGTAATTTTGCATCGTCAGCTATTTGTCAGTAGATTTTGACTATAATTTAGTAGAATCAACAGCTTGCAAGGGTCAGACCATGTACAACGAATCAGCAGAGTCCAACCAAGTTAAGGAGAATGCTCCAAATTCGGTAGATTCCGTAGCCGAGTTCGAAGTGTTCTTTGCTCGACTCCGGCAGGCGATCGGCACGGACGACCTGTACGGATGGGGCAAATCACGCGGCTTTCCGCGACAGACGCTTTACAACATGGTGAGCGGCCAGAAGATTCCGGGCCTTGAGACGCTGCGCAAGTTCCGTGATGAAACCGGTAAGCCTATTGGCTGGCTGCTTGGCGAGGACGTACTTCATCCGGGTGCCCCTACCGAAAGTGGTGCAGGTCAAGTCGACGGTAAAGAGTCTGACGAGTTCGTGTACATCCCGCGCTATCCCCGCAACGGGACCAACGAGCAAGTGACAATGGCATTTCGTCGCTACTGGGTGGAGAAGTACCTCCAGGCGAACCCAGATGAGTTGATCGTGCTGCGCGTGGATGACGACGTGATGGAGGGTACGTTCAATCGGGCCGACAACATCCTCGTAAACCTGAACCCTCTTGGTCCCGTCAAGGATGGTCTGTATGCGCTATACATCAATGAAGTGATAGTCGTCCGGCGCGTCCAGGTGCTTCCGAACAACGTCATACGGGTCATGCCGGACAATCCTCGCTACCCGTCGTTTGAGACGTCGCTCGAGGAAGGTTCCGGCGTAGAGATTGCCGGTGTGCCTGTCTGGTACAGCCGGACGATTTGACAATGCGGTGTGCGCCATGTACCGTCCCTTGACATAACTAACGGGGAATTAACATGGCGCTAATCAATTGCCCGGAGTGTAAGACCTCCGTATCAGATCAAGCACGTGCATGCCCGTCCTGCGGCTATCCTATTGCAGCCTCGAACAATTACACTGAAAGTGCGAGCGCTCCGCCTCCAGTTGTTTCCGTAGCCAAATCTCGCGGAACATATATCATTCTTGGCCTGCTATTTGGCTCACTTGGCTTCCATGACTTCTACGCTGGATTTAACGTTAAAGGCGCAGTGAAGCTCGGATTATTTATTGTCGCGTTTCTTCTTGACGCTACAACAGGGTTCTATTCAAAGTTCTTCCTAATTATTGCAACGATTAACGGGCTATGGGCCTTGGGTAGCCTGTGCATGAACAAGGCCGATGCGACGGGCAAATTCATGACCTGAGCAACCCACAGTAGAATCAATGAGTTACACGCCGCATTTCACGATATAAAATACCCCACAGCTTAGGAGAGGACGAACCTCACCCGATGGGTAGGCATGCCCGATGATGCCCCAGGTACGTGCAAGGCGAACCCTGTTCATCCATAGAATACGCACGGCAGTTCTATCCGAGCGAGCGAAGCGAGCGAGGAGATTGAGCTATCCAGAAGATCACAAATAATTCTCGCCTCAGAGGCGAAGCAGGCGTTAAGCAACGCAGACGCATTAGACTTAGAGATAAGTACACTTGTCAGAATCCAGAATGCGGTATAGCTGTACGCATTGGAGAAGTAGACCACATCGTCTCTCTAGAAGATGGTGGAACTAATGATGATGCGAATATGCAAATTGCATATTCGCATCATCATTTCCACCATCTTCTAGAGAGACGATGTGGTCTACTTCTCCAATGCGTACAGCTATACCGCATTCTGGATTCTGACAAGTGTACTTATCTCTAAGTCTAATGCGTCTGCGTTGCTTAACGCCTGCTTCGCCTCTGAGGCGAGAATTATTTGTGATCTTCTGGATAGCTCATCTCCTCGCTCGCTCGCTCGCTCGGATAGAACTGCCGTGCGTATTCTATGGATGAACAGGGTTCGCCTTGCACGTACCTGGGCATCATCGGGCATGCCTACCCATCGGGTGAGGTTCGTCCTCTCCTAAGCTGTGGGGTATTTTATATCGTGAAATGCGGCGTGTAACTCATTGATTCTACTGTGGGTTGCTCAGGTCATGAATTTGCCCGTCGCATCGGCCTTGTTCATGCACAGGCTACCCAAGGCCCATAGCCCGTTAATCGTTGCAATATTAGGAAGAACTTTGAATAGAACCCTGTTGTAGCGTCAAGAAGAAACGCGACAATAAATAATCCGAGCTTCACTGCGCCTTTAACGTTAAATCCAGCGTAGAAGTCATGGAAGCCAAGTGAGCCAAATAGCAGGCCAAGAATGATATATGTTCCGCGAGATTTGGCTACGGAAACAACTGAGGCGGAGCGCTCGCACTTTCAGTGTAATTGTTCGAGGCTGCAATAGGATAAGCCGCAGGACGGGCATGCACGTGCTTGATCTGATACGGAGGTCTTACACTCCGGGCAATTGATTAGCGCCATGTTAATTCCCCTTAGTTATGTCAAGGGACGGTACATGGCGCACACCGCATTGTCAAATCGTCCGGCTGTACCAGACAGGCACACCGGCAATCTCTACGCCGGAACCTTCCTCGAGCGACGTCTCAAACGACGGGTAGCGAGGATTGTCCGGCATGACCCGTATGACGTTGTTCGGAAGCACCTGGACGCGCCGGACGACTATCACTTCATTGATGTATAGCGCATACAGACCATCCTTGACGGGACCAAGAGGGTTCAGGTTTACGAGGATGTTGTCGGCCCGATTGAACGTACCCTCCATCACGTCGTCATCCACGCGCAGCACGATCAACTCATCTGGGTTCGCCTGGAGGTACTTCTCCACCCAGTAGCGACGAAATGCCATTGTCACTTGCTCGTTGGTCCCGTTGCGGGGGATAGCGCGGGATGTACACGAACTCGTCAGACTCTTTACCGTCGACTTGACCTGCACCACTTTCGGTAGGGGCACCCGGATGAAGTACGTCCTCGCCAAGCAGCCAGCCAATAGGCTTACCGGTTTCATCACGGAACTTGCGCAGCGTCTCAAGGCCCGGAATCTTCTGGCCGCTCACCATGTTGTAAAGCGTCTGTCGCGGAAAGCCGCGTGATTTGCCCCATCCGTACAGGTCGTCCGTGCCGATCGCCTGCCGGAGTCGAGCAAAGAACACTTCGAACTCGGCTACGGAATCTACCGAATTTGGAGCATTCTCCTTAACTTGGTTGGACTCTGCTGATTCGTTGTACATGGTCTGACCCTTGCAAGCTGTTGATTCTACTAAATTATAGTCAAAATCTACTGACAAATAGCTGACGATGCAAAATTACAAGTAGATTGCATGTACAGAAGTCGGTAAAGTTCGTTCCGTGGTCAGCGATGACCTACCGAAATTGGAATAAATTTTAGCAGATTTAGTTGCGTCTGTACAATTTTAGGTAGATTTGTAAGTGCCTGTTTACGACAGGTGCGGCGACACGGTTACGGCCTACCAGCCCGGCGCGTAAGTCCTCTACGGAGGCGAGAACGGGATAAAGAGTCGGAGTCGCGGAGGGAATCCAAGGCACAGCGGTACGCCACGGAACAATGCGACGCCGGGATACAGACAACACACCCGGCACGAACTTCGGTTCGTAGAGCAGGTTCCGGCGAGCCTGTTCCATCAACCGAACAAAACGAGAGCGTATGACCGAACACATTCCGAAGTACGTAGGCCGGGATAACCACACGACGGCGGAGACCAGCCGCGAACCTTACGAGGAGAACCGTAACGAGGGCCGGCCGCATCAGGCGAACCGGTTGAGCAGTATCGAAGAACTGCGTAAAGCAGGGGCAGCATGGAGGAAGAAACTCCTCAACTGATCTACGCAGAGCAGCACACGGAGAGGCCCGCGAGTAGTTAGCGCGGGCTTTTCATTTGCAGACGCACGACTTTCACGAATCAACTTAGGACTACAAGATGACGCAAATCCGCAAACCGCTGGACATGAACCGCACGCACACCGTTGGCCGCTTCCTCAACGAAAATCCGGAAGCAAAGAAGGTGGTTGTTGGCAACCGCCGCAACACGCAGCGGGCGTTCTTCCACATCGGCCCGGACAATCGTATGCCGTTCAACGGCGGTGTTCGTCGCGGTTCGACGCTGGGTCGCGGTGCAGGTTTCGATATCTCCTGCAAGGCACGCGCCGCATGAACCAACGCGCCGCACTCAAGGAAGCACACGTAGCAGGCGCTACGGTCTCGTTTCACGAAGCTTCGGAAACGATCCAGATTGACGGACATCGTTGGGACCGCTGGGCCGCACTGCGGAACTGCCGCGAACCCAAGCCGTTCGTCTCGTATCGAACAAAGTCGTTGCGCGGCACCGTCGCGGGGCGCATTCAAGCGGGCTACTCCGTGGTACATGCGGGGCACTGATGGACGACCTTAAGTTTTTCGGAAGCCTGATTCTAGGCATTGCCGCGATTATGGTCTGCATCGCGGCAGGCATTCAATACAACGCGTATAGCGCGTGCAAGACATACCGGAGCCTTTCCGGCTTGCCTACATCATTCGATTGGTCTACAGGCTGCTTGGTCAAGACGAACGATGGGCGTTGGATTCAGTTGGAAGCGATCACCAGTAACTCAGCCGACGTGACGGTACGAGGACAGTAAGGCACGCGTTTCATTTCACTGTACAGGTTAGGACTACTTTTAACTCAGGGAACGATCCGAATATGAGCAAGCAATTTACGGCAGGTCAGACGGTGGAATGTGTCAGCACGGCAACCTACGGCGGTGTTGTTCAGGGCGAGAAATACACCATTGAAAGCGCGGACGGTGGATGGGTTGTGTTGAAGGAGGTGAAGCATCCGAACACAGTCGGCGGGCGGTTCCTGTCGAGTCGCTTCAAGCCTGTTCAGGAGAAGAAAATCAACGTTGGGGATACGGTCCGCATCAAGGACACCCACCTACTGCGGGACTTCTATGTCCGGAAGGGGATGAATCCCGACTGCCTCGTTGTCGAGCGCTTTGATTACAAGGGAGACCCGATCATGCAAGGCGAAACGGAGACCGAAAACTACGGGTTCCGCATGTTCCACTTCGAGCTGGTCGAGAAGGCCGTCGCAATCAAAGCGGGTGACAAGCTTCGTATTGTCTATGACGGCTTCCATCCGGCCGAGAATTGGGGCAAAGGCGTTGTGGTCGAGTTTGTCGAATCGCTCGGTGGTTCGCCGGCGGCGTATCGCGTAAAGACTCACGACGGCATCGTCGGCATTATCGACGCAGACCGCCTCGAAACGAACGCAGCAGAGCAGCAACAACCCGAACCCGCTCCCGAATTCCGCATCCGTAAGCACGGGACCGCACTCCGTGAAGTTCGCGGCATTCCGTTCGCTTCGCAAGAGGCAGCAGAGCAAGCAGTCTCGCGCTACACGCCGGGTAGCGTCTACGAGATTGTCGAGGTCAAGGTGGTTCGCACCGTGAAGGTGGAGCAAGAAGTGCGCGTGATCGACTACAAGGAGGCCGCGTGATGTTTAAGGTTGGCGACAAAGTACGAAACGTAAGCGAGACCCGCGAGACGTGGAGCGGCGGGGACGGTCCCATCATCGGCGCAACCTACACGGTTGATCGTGTGTCCGGATGCGGCAGCTACATCGGTTTTGCGGAGTTTCGAAGCCGATACCCGAGTCATGCGCGCATGACCACTCGTTACGAGTTGATCGAGCAGGGGGAGAAACCTGGTTTCGACCTCCTCGCCGCGATGACCGGAAAGCCGCTCAAGTTCCGCTCCGGCTGCGATGTCAAGTTCATCGCGTATTCGCCGGAAGCAAAGCCGCATTGCCAACTCGTTCTGTTGAACCCGTCCACGGGGAATGTCGTGACGCGGTACGCGAACGGGAAGGCGAGCGATGAGCCGCACAACGATCCGGGCGATATCCTCGTAAAGGAGGCTGCGTGAAGTCGGCCGAAATTGACGGCGTGGAGTATGTGGCCGAGCCTGAGACGAGCGGGTGCGATGGCTGCGTGGGCGATCGTGACGGGGGCTTGTGTATGGAGCTTCCCTTGGGTTGCGCGGATGAACGCGTAATCTGGGTCCGCAAGGATTGAAATTCGTTTTCTACGCCGTGTGCTTTGCGGCGTTCATGGGCGGGGCAATTACCGGATGTGCGTATGACCTGAGCCGTACTTGGTCGGCGTGCATCGTGACGACTCCCGGTAAGGCTACCTGTCGCTAACCTCAAACTAATAAGGACTACATGGCAAAGACCATTGCGGAACGTATCGCGGAATACCGCAGCAAGGCCGCAGACTACACGGCGAAAGCCGATGCACTGGAAGCACAAGAGAAGGCCGCCGCTCGTCTCGAATCGCTCAAGCAAGGCGACGTGATCAACTTCAACTACGGTCGCGGCGAGTCGCGCGGCGTCTATCACGGTGAAGTGCGCTCCGTGTTCGATACGGACAAGGGGAAGGGAATCAAGGTCATCAAGGGCAGCGGCGCGGATGAGGAAATCGTAACGATCCGTCCGGGCGATATCGTCGGCATCGGTGAGGAAGTTCGGGAGACTCCCGCGCCGGAAGCTGAGGTGAAGCAGGGCACGGGCGAACACGCACCGGTTGATCCGCTGGCAGGTATCGAGTGAACGTCCGCGTACACAAACGAGACTTCACGACAGAGGACTTTACGGGCGTGGAGCGCGTCGCCGAAAGCTGGCGAAGTGACGTTGTATTAGAGGATGCCGCTTACGTCGAGATAGCCCGATTCGACAAAGATGAAATCACCTCAGTAGAAATTCGCGCTTAAGGAGACCACATGCACAAACTTACGGCCGCCCTGTTGGCGGCATTCGAAGCAACTAAGGGCGTCAGCGTCCGAATCGCCACCCGCATCCATGCGGCCCTGATCGCAATTCACGTCGCGAACCTCCGCAAGTTGATCGAACGAGCGGATAAGCGAGTATGGCAATACGAGGACCTCACCCGCTACCACAAGGCGGCGGGCATCGAGGCGGAATCGCGGGCGGACGAAGCGGCACGGGCGGCGGATGCTGTGAAGCGAACGGCGCTCATCGAGGCAATTTCGCACGGAGCAACGCTTTGAAGCTGTTGCCGTGCATTTTCCTCATTCTCCTCGCGTTGAAGCTGGCGGGGATTGGTGTCGTCGCTGCGTGGTCGTGGTGGTGGGTCACGATGCCGCTTTGGATCGGATTCGCGGTTCTCGCTATCGCGATTGTGGCCGGACTCTTCGTCTTGGGCGCCGGAGGCACGTTGAACGCAATTCGGGACGGGCTGAAGAAGAAATAACGTAGGAGGTTGCGTGCTGGAATCGAAAGAATGGTTGCAGCACGCCCAATCCCTTCCCGAGGGAGGCAGTAGAAAGATTCCGCACGATTGCGGCCCCGGCGATTGCCTGCACATCAACCATAAGCGGGACGGCTGGGCCGCCTACTGTCATAGGTGTGCATACAAGGGCTGGGTTCCACGTCCGGCCGAAAGCCTCACGGAAAGGCTTGCCCGCCTGCGTCGAATACAGGCCGCAGAGGAGGCCGTAGCCGCTAGTCCAGCCTTGCCCCTTCCCGCAGAAAAGAACCCGTCAGCGTGGCCGCTAGAGGCCCGTGTGTGGCTCTACAAAGCGGGCATTGCGAACCAGGAAATTGAAGCGCTCGGCTTCTACTGGAATCCACGCATGCAGCGTGTCGTTTTGCCAGTCCGCGACGAGCTGGGTGAGGTCATGTACTGGCAGGCCCGGACGCTCGATAAGACGAATCCCCGAAAGTACCTCAACCCGCACGTTGATAAACGGCGACTCGTCGCACGGTACGGCGACGGGCCGTTGATCGTGCTTACGGAGGATTTGCTTTCCGCGTACAAGGTCGCGACGCGCGGCGGCGTAGTGGGATGGTGTCTGCTGGGGACGAAGATATCCGACTGGATTGCAGCGGAGTTGATCCGTTCGGGTAAGCCGGTCGCGGTATGGCTGGACCCGGATAAGGCAGGGCAGACGAACGCGGCAAAGATTATCAAGCAGCTACGAGCATACGGCATTGCCGCGCGCAACGTAGTTTCGAGTAAAGACCCCAAGCTGTTACAACGGGAGGAAATCGCATGTCTAATAGCGCGGCGCGCTACCAAGTAGTTCCCGAATCCCAGTCCGGACATTGTTGCTTTGTGGCTACCGTTGTCGATACGGCAAAGCCTCTTGATTGGCCCAAAGGAGAGTTCGAGATTGTTTGTGAATGCTTCACAACAGGGCAGGCAGAGAGCATCGCCCAAGCATTGAATGGTATCGCTAACGCTTGAGCATCGAGGTAACACTCCTCCAGCTTCTCAAGTACCGCGAGCGTTACGAGAGGCTGGCGAAAGCAGTACCAACAGCAGCACTGGAAGCAAAGTCTGTCGTCATCCTTGGCGATTACCGGAAGTTCTTCACCGAGTTTCCCGAGCAGCAGCGGATCGAGCTTGAACCGTTCATGTTGTGGTTCGGGACGTTCGCGCACCCGACGCTCACACCGGAGCAACTTGGGCTGTACCGTGCGTTGCTGGGGCGTGTCCTCAACGAGGACTGCGATCCGTCGCTAGAGGCGGGAATCATGGAGCGCTTAGTAGCGGCGGAGACCGCGAACCGCGTTACGTCGCTGATCGAGAAATACAACAACGGCGATGAGCTTGACCTCTATGTGTCGCTCCGTGACGAGATAGAGCGGTTCGAGCAGAACACGAATCGCAAGGTGCGTGTTCCGTGGGTGTCCGATGACATCGATTCGATCCTACTGGATGACAAGGACGATAGAGGGCTGCACTGGCGGCTTGACTGTCTCAATACGGTGATGCGTCCGCTTCGCCCTGGCGACTTCGTAATTCTCGCTGGCCGACCCGATAAGGGTAAGACGACATTCGTGTCGTCAGAGATTACTTACATGGCAAGCCAGTTCGATGACTACTACGGCCCGAATCACGGGCGTTGCGTGCTGTGGCTGAACAACGAGGGACCAGGAAAGCGCATCGTCCAACGTGTCTATCAGAGCGCTTTGAATGCGACGGTCGGCGATCTCATCCGTATGTCGAATAACGGCACGCTCAAGGACAAATACGCGGAGGCGGTGGGAGGGACGGACGTTATTCGTGTCATGGATGTTCACGACTTCTGGAGCTACGAAGTCGAGGACATTTTCCGTCGTTGCCGTCCCGGTTTGATCGTCGGGGACATGCTCGATAACGTCAAGTTTGGAGGGCAGGTATTGAACGGCGGGCAGCGAACGGACCAGCTACTTGAGGCCCAGTACCAGTGGGGGCGGCTGATGGGAGTGAAGTACGACGCGCCATTTATCGCCACGTCTCAAATTTCAGCAGACGGTGATGGCTTGCAGTTTCCGACGCTTCCCATGCTCAAGGACAGCAAGACTGGCAAGCAGGGCGCAGGTGACGCAATTATCACGCTCGGCGCGTCGAACGATCCTTTCTACGCATCGTCGCGCTGGATCGGCATGACGAAAAACAAACTGCGCCGACAAGGCGCTCCCCAATCACCCCAAGCAGAAGTCATGTTCGACGGCGAACGTGGCCGCCTGCTTATGCCTGTGGAGACTGCATGAAGGAAACGAAAATCTACGTGACGATTCAGCATGACGACCATAACGACTACGCGGAGGAGCAAGAAATCATCCGTATCGGGGTAGACAACATCGCGCAGTCGCTAGGCGGCGAAGTGATCGACCTGGAGATTAAGTGAAGTACGGGGTCGTCAAAACGCAGAAGAACGACCACGACGTAAAAGGCGGGCCTGTTCATTGGCTGCGGCGAGGTACGTTTGTACGCGTCACTTCGGAGGGGAAATTCGGTGCGCACTCGGAAACAATGTATCCGGTGTTCGCTGTGCCTGTTACTTCCGACTCCGAGAAACGATACGCGGTTCGATGGCAGTACCTAAACCGCACGGACTTCTATGAGCTTCCGCACTGGCTTGGCCCGTTCCTCGAATGGTTCGCGCCGAAGTTCCAGCGCGTTCGGGAATGGCTCTGTCTCGCTTAGTCGAACTCATCGGCTGTATCTGCCTAGTGATTCAACTGCCTTGGATGGTGGGAGGCACTGGGTTCCTCGTCTGGGAAATGATCCAACAACTAACGGAGTTCGATGACGATTCCAACCGGGTTTAAGCCGAATCTGGCTGCGGCCCTGACGAAGCCGGAACTTATCAAGTTCCCGGTATGGGCCTCGCCCAAGATTGACGGTATCCGCTGCGTGTTCTTCGGCGGTGTGGCATACAGCCGCTCACTCAAGCCGATCCCGAATCCGGTAGTGCAGGAGTATGCGGCAGCATACGCGGACTTTCTGGAGGGACTGGACGGTGAGCTTGTTGTAGGCAATCCGAATGACCCTAACGTGATGCAGCAGACCACTAGCGGCGTCATGAGCAAGAGCGCGGAACCGGACTTTACGTTTTGGGTGTTCGACTGGGTGCCGGTAAACGCGTCGAACGTAGACGGCGGCCCTTGTGAGTACTGGTCGCGCAGCGACGTAGTAGAGGCGCGGCTTATGAAGTGTGCAGTAGCCGGCGCTACGCGTATCCGTGCTGTTCCGCAACACCTCTGCGTTAGCCATGAGGACTTGAACAAATTGGAGGCGCGATTCCTCGCAGACGGCTACGAAGGAATGATGATCCGCGCCCATGACAGTACGTACAAGTGCGGACGCAGCACGGAGCGCGAGGGTGGTCTCGTCAAGGTTAAGCGGTTCGTAGACGGCGAGGCAGTAATCGTCGGCTTCGAGGAGGAAATGCACAATGCAAACGAGGCGACACGCAACGCGGCAGGCCGAACGGAGCGCAGCACGGCACAAGCCGGTTTGGTCGGTAAGGGCACTTTGGGCGCGCTACGCGTCGCTATGCCGGTGGATTCACGCGTCCCCGACTCCCCATCCGTCGTGTTCAGTATTGGGACAGGCTTCACCGCTGCACAGCGGCGGGATTACTGGCAAGACCGGGAGAGTCTTATTGGTCGGCTAGTTAAGTTCAAACACTTCGACCACGGCACGGTAGACGCCCCACGTCATCCCGTTTTCATCGGCTTCCGCCATCCGGAGGACATGGGTTGACACCCGCAATCCTCACGGTGAGCGGGCGCTACTTCGACTTTCTGTCGCCTGATCCGGACAGCATCGTAATTGAGGACATCGCTACGGCGCTGTCACGTATCTGCCGATTCACCGGACATACGAAGCAGTTCTACAGCGTCGCACAGCATAGCGTGCTTGTGTCCTATCTCGTTCCCCAAGAGTTCGCCTTGCAAGGGCTACTGCATGACGCGTCGGAGGCGTACTTGGGCGATGTGTCGAGTCCGCTTAAGCAGCTTCTTCCGGACTACAAGGCGATTGAGCAGCGGGTAGAGCGCGCGATTCTGGAGCGTTTCGGATTGCCGTTTCCGCTGCATCCGTCAATCAAAGAGGCGGACTTGCGCGTGTTGGTCACTGAGCGTCGCGACTTCATGCCGGAGCCTATCGACTGCTACCGCGTGACAGATTCGGTTGCATGGTCGTGGACCAAAGGTATTGCGGCGACGGGTGCGGTACCGCTTCCAACATTCAATCGAGCAATCGTCAAGACTGGTGTACGCGGGTCGGGCGGCATGATCAGGCGGCTAGCGCTTGAGGAGCCGGTGTGCTTTCCATCACCGGGGTGCCGTCCTTGAAGGGAATGCCCTTCAGAAGCGGTTCGATCCTGTCGACGCCGCGGATCTTCCTCCAGGTCTGCTCGGCCGCTTCGATCAGCTTGAACGCCATCGCGAGGAAGGTCGAGCGCGACAGACAGTTGCGCGTGCGGCTCGTGCGGTGGCGCACCGTCGCGAACGTCGATTCAATCGGATTCGTGGTCCGCACGTGCTGCCAGTGTTCGGCCGGGAAGTCGTAGAACGCGAGCAGTGCGTCGCGGTCTTTCGTGAGCTTCTCGACGGCCTTTGGGTACTTGGCCGCGTACGTGTCGACGAACTGGTTGAACGCGGCGATTGCGTCGGCTCTTGTCGCGGCATTCCAGATCTCGGCGAGCGCAACCTTGGCCTTGCCGTGCTGCGATTTGGGCATGACGTTGAGTATGTTGCCGATCTTGTGAAACCAGCAGCGCTGGTGCCGTGTCTGCGGGAACACCTCTTCAAGCGCCGCCCACAGCCCCATCGCGCCATCGCCGACGGCAAGCAGCGGCGGCGCCTGCAGACCTCGTTTCTTCAGATCGAGCAGCAGCTCTTTCCAGGATTCCTTCGATTCGCGATAGCCGTCGTTGAGCGCCACGCGCTCCTTGCTGCCGTCCGGTTTCACGCCGATGATCACCAGCAGGCACTGCCCGTCCGAATCCTCTGCGCGGGCTTGCGTATGGATGCCGTCGGCCCACCAGTAGACCCAGCGCGAGGTGGACAGGTCGCGCTTGTTCCACTTCTCGTACTCTTCTGACCAGGCGGCCTTCAGGCGGCTCACGACGCTCGCTGACAGCCCTTTAGCCTGTTCGCCGAGCAGCTCGGACAGTGCGTCGCCCATGTCGCCGGTTGAGACTCCTCGCAGGTACAGCCACGGCAGCGACGATGACACGCGCGGCGACTTGCGCACATAGGGCGGCACGATCGTCGAATTGAACTTGATGCCGGAGCCCGAACGATCGCGGACCTTCGGCACCTGAACGTGCACCGGACCGACTGCCGTGACGATCTCGCGCTCTGGCAGGTACCCGTTGCGCACGATCGCCCGCCGGCCGTCCAGCGTCTTCACGTTCGAATATTGCTCGAGCAATGCCTTCAATTCCGCCTCGATCGCTTGCTGGATAATCTGCCGCGCGCCTTGCTGGATCAACTCGTCCAGGCCGACGGGCCCCTTGAATTCTGTTTCCGTTGCTTGACTGTCGTTCGCTTCCCGATTACGTTTCGCCATGGTGGTGGATTGGTTGCTGGGTTCGTTACCTTGGAAAGCAACATTCTCCTGCAATCGCCACCGCCTCCCGCCGATTCCGCTCCACACCGCCGTACACCACTTCCGACATTAGCTCCACAGTCGCTGTCTCCGGCCAGAGGTGCATAGGAACCTTGCTACTACCGATGGAATCCTTAGGGTTGGGATTCTTCGGGGTAATGTCAGGCGGGTTCTCCCGCTCCCATGCCAAACCATCAACGATTGAGATACTTCCTCCTCATCTTTCTCAGCTTCTTCGCGAGACGCTTCCCGAATCGCTCCCGGTCAATCGCGCCGCGCTCTTGCATCACCAAAAGAAAAGCCGCCAAGTCGGCGGCCTCGTCTGTCAATTTCCGTCTACCCCAATCACTCCGGGCGTTTCTTCATCGCGGCTTGCGTGAACTCTGCCGCTTCCTCTGACTGCGTGAATAAGTAAGGGCTTCATCGGTGTAGGCATAGAATCCACGCAGCCACTCGCTACGGGCGAGCGTGCCGCGATCAAAAAGGAACGTCCCAACGTCGAATCCCTCCGACGCTGCAATACGCCCGCAGTGGTAGAACGTTGGAACGTGTGAGGTCATCAGCTAACCAATAGGTTTGCCTTGTGCTGCTTCGAATTGACCGTGAGCCGGCCACGGCTCCACGCGCCGCATGCTTGGCAGTGATAGCGCGGATACTGTCCGACTTTGGGTATAGCGGAGACCCTTCCGACGGACGTTTCGTACTCCCGCACCGATCACACTTCGGCCCGTCGTCCTACTGTGCTGTCGTAGTTGCCTACGTTCGGATGTCCTGTAATCCACGGCCGGAGGACGAGGTACAACTCCTCAAGACTCAACACGTCATCCGTGTTGTAGGCCCGCATTTCGGCGGCGGCTGCTGGGTTGCCTGCAAGGTATTCGCGCCAAAGTTCGAAGCCAGGGAACTGTGTGTGCTTCTGCTTTTTATGTGTCTTGCACAGCTTCGCTGTGAGCCATTCCAGCTTATTTGACGTGAACCCGAAATGCTTCCGGGCCTCCAGCATCGTATCGACAACGCGGAACGGCGACGGAGGCTGCATGCCGAGTAAGATGAACCGTGCGTTGATCTTGCGTACGTCGAATCGCACGCCGTTCTGTGCGACGACAATATCGGCTTGATCCAGCAGTTTCCACAGCTTGCGGACAATTCGCCGGTCGTCCTCCTTGTTCCGCTGCCGGCTGGTGTCGTGGTAGATCACTCGCGGATCGTCCAGCCACTTCGCGCAAAAAGACAAGATGCACCATTCGCTGTGAATCTGGTTCAGCCCGACGTTCTGTTTCCACAGGGACCACACGTAACCAAGGATCGGGGACGTTTCAATGTCCAATGACAGGATGCGGGGCTTCTTTCTCACTTGCGGGCCTCCGCCGTCTTCGCCGCGCGCCGCTTCGCTGCTTTCTTCTTTGCGGCTTCCTTCTTCTCCTCCGGCGTCTTGTGCAACGGATGGAACACGAACGACGGGAAAAGCTGGTAATGCTCGATGTAGTCGGCACACTTGCGGAGGAACGTCGGAACCGGAACGCCGCCGCCAACGCGGCCCGCCCAGTTCTCTACACGGCCCAGCACCGCATTAACCCAACGAGGAAGCGCCGCCCGCATCATCCCGGATTTGTGGCAGTGGTCGGCTACGATGTCGTCGGTAAGATGCCAACCAGTGATCGGGCATCGGTTGCCCTGTTCTTTCCGCAACTTCTCGCGGTAGTCTGCCAAGTCACCCTTGGACAATTTTCTGAAGGTCATTCAACTCCTGTGTTACGCGCGCTTCCAGGCGCTCCAAAGCACGCTCGATGTGGGGGCAGTCGGGAAATGCTTCCGCGACGTTCGCGATACTCGCTTGGGCGTCCGTACGCAGCCATAGCAGGCCCGCTTGCTCTACGAGGGCATCAGCCCATGTCGAACCGTAATGGTCGGCGTAGGCGGTCTGTACGCGGTCGTAGGCGTCCTCTTTGCTCGATACCCCAGCGAGGTACTTAATGGCTCGGGCTTCGCCGCACTGCTGGCCGAACAGCAAGGGCAAGCCTGGAATGTTGTCGGCTGTGTCGCCCTGGAGCATTTGCAGGTAGAACCACTTAAGGCCGTACTGCAATCCATCCGTGCCGATCACGTCGAACTCGCCGCGCGGAACCTTCGTTAGCTCCCAGGTCATCCAATTGATGTGCAGACCCGGAAGCATTCGCATGTCCTTGTCTCGCGTCGATATAGCAATGTCCGCAATGCGTGAGCAATGGGCCATTCCGTCATCAGCCTCCCGCGTTACCCAGACTTTCGGGCGGAAGTTCGGCCCCTCGTAATGCTCAAGGACTTCCCGGAGGAATTGCCAATTGCGCGGCTTGCGCTTGTGGCGTTGCCCTTGATACGGCTTCACGGTCGCGATGAGAAACCGGTGCGCTTTCGTGCAGCCGCTCGCGGATAGGTGGACAACGACTGATTCCGATCCGGTGCGGAGGCGCGTTGTCTCGATGCGATCGAACGCGTTGCGCCGAGCCATCCCCGGCTGTGTGTCCTCACCGCCTGCCGCAAAGTAGGCTAGATAGTCGCCGTCCAGGTGGAGGACACGCCCCAGCTCGACGGGCGGGAACATCCCCGCCCCGGATTGAGGACATTCCGCCGCCGCACGCGCTATCTTTGCGCGTAGAGCCTCATTCATACACTACGCTGGGTCGAACCACAGCACAGAACTCGTGCCACTGTTCGATGGTCGCGACCTCTCGTGCATGGTGGTCTACGAACACTGCGGCATTCTCTCGGAGTCCGCACAGGCGCCGGATTTCCCAGAATGTGACGAACCGTACACGGTCGCCCTGCAACCCATGCCCTTTGAGGATGTGACACATGTAGTCGCGCTCTGCGCGATGTCCGCATACGACAAACACACGCTTACCGTTTGCAAGCTGGCACACCACCCGCATTAACATGCGGGTGGTGCGCCCAGTGCCACGGTCGGGATACGCGTGGAGGCTCAACCGATAGCGGCCAGCGGGTCGGCTGCTGCTTCGTTCTCCGGCGTGTCGCGCTCCGGAGTTTCCGCATCCGGGAGGTCCGGCTCTTGGCCGCCAGCGGCAACTACCGCCGCAAGCGGGTGCGCCTTCCAGTTCTTCGCGGACATGATCTTTTCTTGGATCACGTTCTTCGAGCGCTCCGGGCTGACCACCTCTCCCGTCTTTTCGTCCTTGCGCTCCGGATACTTGCCCTCGATGTGGATCGAGTTCCACATTTCCAAGTCGGCAACGTCCCAGATGAACGCCTTTACGTCCGTGAGCGCTGCTGCGACTTCGACCAGGACCGGCTTACCCGACAGCGGGTCTTGCACAGTCGTGCCCTTGACGTTGTAGCCGTTCGGCCCGCGCAGATTTGCATACGTGCGCTTCCCGTCCTTGCTCTTGCGGTGGAAAATCTCCACGATGAACGGCTTACCCAGCAGTTCAGCCATGTGCGTAGCCGTGCCGCCGTGCGCTGCGTTCATCGACGCAAACAGCTTGAAGAAATGCGCTTTCTCGCTAAAGCTCAGGGTCTCTTGAGCCGTGATGCGAATCGGGATCAGCGTCCCGTCTGCGGCCTTGATCGGTTCGTGATTCGGGCCGCTCAGTTCAAAGACAAGATCGACCTTTTCGCGGTCGCGCTTCTTGCCTTCGAATTCTTCCTCATGCGTGCCAAGCTCGAAATAGCCGACCAAACGTGCACGGGCAATACCCGCAGCCGGAGGCGTGTACTCGCCGCCTGCCTGTGCCTCGTTCATGTTCGGGCCGGTTTTCTTCGCTTGTGCAATTTTCGCTTTGAGGTCGTAAGTCAAATGTATAGAGTCCTTTCTAGTTAGTGAATAAAGGACGGCGTGTAGCCGCCCATGTACTGCTGTCGGAGTTCAACGCGGAATTGCTCCGCGCGTTCTTCGAAGTCGCCTGCAAAGGCGTTCTCCTCCATCATGTTGTCGCCGTGCACCGTGACACTCGGAACGGGGACCGGGATAGTCCAGCCGAAATACCACTCGATGAAGTCGGACGCGGCGAGCATGCAGGCATGAAGGAGCGCACTCGATTCGAACAAGACGGACTTGTGCGCGTCCTTATAGAGCGCGTCGTGAACTTGGTTGACGAGGAGCGCGTGGCCGTCGAAGTTCTTCCGCGCATAGAACGCACGGATCGCAAGCCACATTGCGGCCTTGGCCCACTCACCGCCCTCGCCCTGCATCTCGTAGTTCGCAATCTCAGTCGGGCTGAATGACTGCGGCATCCCACCTTGACGGATCAGCCATGCCGGCGCCGGGGTCTCGCGGTAGCTGTACACCTTGTTGTCCGGCGTAACGCTGTAGCCCTTGCCAAGCTGGCACATCAAGCCCTTTACGTCCGGATGCGGCTGGATGTTGTTGGTCGGCCGGCGCGATTGCTTGATACGTTCCGTCTTAGCCGCGTTGTACGCAGACAGTTCCGGATAGCGCTCCTCCTCCGCCTTGATAAGCGCTTGCACATCCTCAAGCGGCAGGCCAGTAGACGACGAGATACCCGCAGCGCCCGCGCCGTAGGCACGCTGGAAACTGAATTCCTTAGCCCCCTTTCGCTTCTTCTCCCATTCAGGAAGCGGAGCAATACCTCGGGATGAATCACCCTTGCATTTAAGTACCGCGTCCTCGTACTCGATGCCTTCCTTCTGTGCGACACGGACACAGTGCATGTCCAGTCCTGCACGCAAATCCTCGATAAGCTGTTTGCAGCCGGTGAGGATCGCTTGAATGAAAATTTCCAACGATGTGAAGTCGGATTGAACTACTTGCCCGTCCTCACGCCAACGCGATACAAACACACTCTTAACTTGCGACTTTCCTGCGCCGGACACGTTCTGCAAGTTCGGGTCAGACGAGGAGAACCGCCCCGTAACCGTGTTGGTGTGATTGATCTTGTGGTGGATGATGCTGTCACCGCCGACGAGAGTAAGCATCCCCTTCTGCTCGCCCGTCTTTTCGTCAGTGGTCACGTAGTACGTGCAAAGGTCTTTACCCAGCTTCGCTACGTTCGCAAGCGTCTTGAGGAAAGGGATATCCCGGTTCCCCAGTGCTTCGATAACGTCGCTCGACACGCTGTACAGCCCCGGCGTACTGCTAGCCCAAATCTCATCCGGCGACGTGTACCCTGGGAACTTGTAGAAGAAGTCCCGTATAGCCGTTTTCGGCCCGCGATCCAGGTCCGGAACCTTGACCTTTTTTGTTCTAATCTCCCCGGCGTTCTTCCCACTCGCAAAGCGGATGGGTTCGGGCGGATGATCCAACGCGTACCAGTCGGAAACAGGCATCATTTCCGGTTCGGACTTCCCGTCTACTACGCGGGACTTGTGCTTTAGATACAGATACTCCACGTCCTTCTGGAAATACTGGAGGTTCCCCGCATCGTCCAGCGTCTCCGTGCGTTTCTGGTACTTGACCGTACCGCCGAAGATCAGCGGCGAGAGGTGATAACGGTTGCTCCAGTTGAATGCAAAAGGGCAATCGTCCGGAAGGTATGCACGCAGTTCCGCAGTGATTGCGGCCAAGCGCTCCTCAAGCTCTGCCGCGAGCCGTAGGCCAAGCGCCTTGTCTACGTACATCCCGTTGCGTTCCATCTCGACGGTACACAACAGGCTCCCCATGTTGAGGAGGATCGACTTAACTTGTCCGGTCTTGCGAGCCTTGGCAAGCTGCCCAAGGAAAATCTTTTCCGTGTTGCCGATATCGCCCAAGCCCGACTCATCGCCGCAGAGGTATCGAAGGAGCAAATCCTTATCGATGTCCGGCGTATCTACGCCAGCCTCCCAGAGCGCTTTAACCTCATCGATCTTGACGTTACCGCCGTAGGACACGACCATCTCGTCCATAGACAGCATGTGCGAGGTCGGCTCCATGCCGCGTAGCAGGTACTCGGCAAGCTGGCAGTCCCAGACGTTCCCGCCGCGCGCTACGAACTCCATCCACGCATCCAAGTTCTGCGGCTCGCGCAACGCATGCAGCAAGTCGAACTTGATGTTTTGACCGACAAGTAGCGTCGTGTCCTTGAGGAGTTTCGTGAACCAGTCGAACGGGCGCTTTCCCCGCCCGAAGTAATCTGCCGTGGTGTCCCCGCCCTTGCGCTTCCAGCCGGAGACCACAACGAAATTTTCAGGGTGAAACGGAGACGCCTTACGCTTCATGTAGGCTTTAATCGTGGTCTCCGTGTCCCACACGCAATACGTTATGTCAGCCCTCCTTGGTTAGTTCTTCGTAGCGGGCGAGGAATACTGTCCGCGCTACGGCCGGATTGAATGGAGCTATCGTTGAAAGTGGTGTATGCGGCGTAGGGTTGAGGCAGGAGAAGGCGGTGGCGATTGAAGGAGAATGTTGCTTCTCACGGTAACACTTCCTCAATCGAACTCCACCACCATGGCGAAACTTACGCAGGATACGAGCGGCAGTCAAACAACAGAAGCAGACATCAAGGGTACGCCCGGCCTGGACGATCTGATCCAGCAAGGGGCGCGGCGGATCATCCAGCAGGCAATCGAGGCGGAACTGGCGGCAATGCTCGAACAGTATTCGAATGTGAAGACGATCGATGGCCGGCGCGCTGTCGTGCGCAACGGGTACCTGCCAGAGCGCGAGATCGTCACGGCAGTCGGTCCGGTGCCCGTTCAGGTGCCGAAGGTCCGCGATCGTTCGGGCTCCGGCATCAAGTTCAATTCGACGATCGTGCCGCCCTATGTGCGCAAGTCGCCGCGCGTGTCATCGTCGCTGCCGTGGCTGTACCTGCGAGGAGTCTCAACCGGCGACATGGGCGACGCACTGTCCGAGCTGCTCGGCGAACAGGCTAAAGGGCTGTCAGCGAGCGTCGTGAGCCGCCTGAAGGCCGCCTGGTCAGAAGAGTACGAGAAGTGGAACAAGCGCGACCTGTCCACCTCGCGCTGGGTCTACTGGTGGGCCGACGGCATCCATACGCAAGCCCGCGCAGAGGATTCGGACGGGCAGTGCCTGCTGGTGATCATCGGCGTGAAACCGGACGGCAGCAAGGAGCGCGTGGCGCTCAACGACGGCTATCGCGAATCGAAGGAATCCTGGAAAGAGCTGCTGCTCGATCTGAAGAAACGAGGTCTGCAGGCGCCGCCGCTGCTTGCCGTCGGCGATGGCGCGATGGGGCTGTGGGCGGCGCTTGAAGAGGTGTTCCCGCAGACACGGCACCAGCGCTGCTGGTTTCACAAGATCGGCAACATACTCAACGTCATGCCCAAATCGCAGCACGGCAAGGCCAAGGTTGCGCTCGCCGAGATCTGGAATGCCGCGACAAGAGCCGACGCAATCGCCGCGTTCAACCAGTTCGTCGACACGTACGCGGCCAAGTACCCAAAGGCCGTCGAGAAGCTCACGAAAGACCGCGACGCACTGCTCGCGTTCTACGACTTCCCGGCCGAACACTGGCAGCACGTGCGGACCACGAATCCGATTGAATCGACGTTCGCGACGGTGCGCCACCGCACGAGCCGCACGCGCAACTGTCTGTCGCGCTCGACCTTCCTCGCGATGGCGTTCAAGCTGATCGAAGCGGCCGAGCAGACCTGGAGGAAGATCCGCGGCGTCGACAGGATCGAACCGCTTCTGAAGGGCATTCCCTTCAAGGACGGCACCCCGGTGATGGAAAGCACACCGGCTCCTCAAGCGCTAGCCGCCTGATCATGCCGCCCGACCCGCGTACACCAGTCTTGACGATTGCTCGATTGAATGTTGGAAGCGGTACCGCACCCGTCGCCGCAATACCTTTGGTCCACGACCATGCAACCGAATCTGTCACGCGGTAGCAGTCGATAGGCTCCGGCATGAAGTCGCGACGCTCAGTGACCAACACGCGCAAGTCCGCCTCTTTGATTGACGGATGCAGCGGAAACGGCAATCCGAAACGCTCCAGAATCGCGCGCTCTACCCGCTGCTCAATCGCCTTGTAGTCCGGAAGAAGCTGCTTAAGCGGACTCGACACATCGCCCAAGTACGCCTCCGACGCGTCATGCAGTAGCCCTTGCAAGGCGAACTCTTGGGGAACGAGATAGGACACAAGCACGCTATGCTGTGCGACGCTGTAGAACTGCTTCGTATGTCCGGTGAATCGGCAGATACGTGACAGCGCCGTAGCGATGTCCTCAATTACGATGCTGTCCGGATCAGGCGACAGAAAGTCGAAGTAGCGCCCGCTCACCGTGAGGATTGCGGGTGTCAACCCATGTCCTCCGGATGGCGGAAGCCGATGAAAACGGGATGACGTGGGGCGTCTACCGTGCCGTGGTCGAAGTGTTTGAACTTAACTAGCCGACCAATAAGACTCTCCCGGTCTTGCCAGTAATCCCGCCGCTGTGCAGCGGTGAAGCCTGTCCCAATACTGAACACGACGGATGGGGAGTCGGGGACGCGTGAATCCACCGGCATAGCGACGCGTAGCGCGCCCAAAGTGCCCTTACCGACCAAACCGGCTTGTGCCGTGCTGCGCTCCGTTCGGCCTGCCGCGTTGCGTGTCGCCTCGTTTGCATTGTGCATTTCCTCCTCGAAGCCGACGATTACTGCCTCGCCGTCTACGAACCGCTTAACCTTGACGAGACCACCCTCGCGCTCCGTGCTGCGTCCGCACTTGTACGTACTGTCATGGGCGCGGATCATCATTCCTTCGTAGCCGTCTGCGAGGAATCGCGCCTCCAATTTGTTCAAGTCCTCATGGCTAACGCAGAGGTGTTGCGGAACAGCACGGATACGCGTAGCGCCGGCTACTGCACACTTCATAAGCCGCGCCTCTACTACGTCGCTGCGCGACCAGTACTCACAAGGGCCGCCGTCTACGTTCGACGCGTTTACCGGCACCCAGTCGAACACCCAAAACGTAAAGTCCGGTTCCGCGCTCTTGCTCATGACGCCGCTAGTGGTCTGCTGCATCACGTTAGGGTCATTCGGATTGCCTACAACAAGCTCACCGTCCAGTCCCTCCAGAAAGTCCGCGTATGCTGCCGCATACTCCTGCACTACCGGATTCGGGATCGGCTTGAGTGAGCGGCTGTATGCCACACCGCCGAAGAACACGCAGCGGATACCGTCAATCTTGGGCGAGGCCCATACCGGGAACTTGATAAGTTCCGGCTTCGTCAGGGCCGCAGCCAGATTCGGCTTAAACCCGGTTGGAATCGTCATCGAACTCCGTTAGTTGTTGGATCATTTCCCAGACGAGGAACCCAGTGCCTCCCACCATCCAAGGCAGTTGAATCACTAGGCAGATACAGCCGATGAGTTCGACTAAGCGAGACAGAGCCATTCCCGAACGCGCTGGAACTTCGGCGCGAACCATTCGAGGAACGGGCCAAGCCAGTGCGGAAGCTCATAGAAGTCCGTGCGGTTTAGGTACTGCCATCGAACCGCGTATCGTTTCTCGGAGTCGGAAGTAACAGGCACAGCGAACACCGGATACATTGTTTCCGAGTGCGCACCGAATTTCCCCTCCGAAGTGACGCGTACAAACGTACCTCGCCGCAGCCAATGAACAGGCCCGCCTTTTACGTCGTGGTCGTTCTTCTGCGTTTTGACGACCCCGTACTTCACTTAATCTCCAGGTCGATCACTTCGCCGCCTAGCGACTGCGCGATGTTGTCTACCCCGATACGGATGATTTCTTGCTCCTCCGCGTAGTCGTTATGGTCGTCATGCTGAATCGTCACGTAGATTTTCGTTTCCTTCATGCAGTCTCCACAGGCATAAGCAGGCGGCCACGTTCGCCGTCGAACATGACTTCTGCTTGGGGTGATTGGGGAGCGCCTTGTCGGCGCAGTTTGTTTTTCGTCATGCCGATCCAGCGCGACGATGCGTAGAAAGGATCGTTCGACGCGCCGAGCGTGATAATTGCGTCACCTGCGCCCTGCTTGCCAGTCTTGCTGTCCTTGAGCATGGGAAGCGTCGGAAACTGCAAGCCATCACCGTCTGCTGAAATTTGAGACGTGGCGATAAATGGCGCGTCGTACTTCACTCCCATCAGCCGCCCCCACTGGTACTGGGCCTCAAGTAGCTGGTCCGTTCGCTGCCCGCCGTTCAATACCTGCCCTCCAAACTTGACGTTATCGAGCATGTCCCCGACGATCAAACCGGGACGGCAACGACGGAAAATGTCCTCGACTTCGTAGCTCCAGAAGTCGTGAACATCCATGACACGAATAACGTCCGTCCCTCCCACCGCCTCCGCGTATTTGTCCTTGAGCGTGCCGTTATTCGACATACGGATGAGATCGCCGACCGTCGCATTCAAAGCGCTCTGATAGACACGTTGGACGATGCGCTTTCCTGGTCCCTCGTTGTTCAGCCACAGCACGCAACGCCCGTGATTCGGGCCGTAGTAGTCATCGAACTGGCTTGCCATGTAAGTAATCTCTGACGACACGAATGTCGTCTTACCCTTATCGGGTCGGCCAGCGAGAATTACGAAGTCGCCAGGGCGAAGCGGACGCATCACCGTATTGAGACAGTCAAGCCGCCAGTGCAGCCCTCTATCGTCCTTGTCATCCAGTAGGATCGAATCGATGTCATCGGACACCCACGGAACACGCACCTTGCGATTCGTGTTCTGCTCGAACCGCTCTATCTCGTCACGGAGCGACACATAGAGGTCAAGCTCATCGCCGTTGTTGTATTTCTCGATCAGCGACGTAACGCGGTTCGCGGTCTCCGCCGCTACTAAGCGCTCCATGATTCCCGCCTCTAGCGACGGATCGCAGTCCTCGTTGAGGACACGCCCCAGCAACGCACGGTACAGCCCAAGTTGCTCCGGTGTGAGCGTCGGGTGCGCGAACGTCCCGAACCACAACATGAACGGTTCAAGCTCGATCCGCTGCTGCTCGGGAAACTCGGTGAAGAACTTCCGGTAATCGCCAAGGATGACGACAGACTTTGCTTCCAGTGCTGCTGTTGGTACTGCTTTCGCCAGCCTCTCGTAACGCTCGCGGTACTTGAGAAGCTGGAGGAGTGTTACCTCGATGCTCAAGCGTTAGCGATACCATTCAATGCTTGGGCGATGCTCTCTGCCTGCCCTGTTGTGAAGCATTCACAAACAATCTCGAACTCTCCTTTGGGCCAATCAAGAGGCTTTGCCGTATCGACAACGGTAGCCACAAAGCAACAATGTCCGGACTGGGATTCGGGAACTACTTGGTAGCGCGCCGCGCTATTAGACATGCGATTTCCTCCCGTTGTAACAGCTTGGGGTCTTTACTCGAAACTACGTTGCGCGCGGCAATGCCGTATGCTCGTAGCTGCTTGATAATCTTTGCCGCGTTCGTCTGCCCTGCCTTATCCGGGTCCAGCCATACCGCGACCGGCTTACCCGAACGGATCAACTCCGCTGCAATCCAGTCGGATATCTTCGTCCCCAGCAGACACCATCCCACTACGCCGCCGCGCGTCGCGACCTTGTACGCGGAAAGCAAATCCTCCGTAAGCACGATCAACGGCCCGTCGCCGTACCGTGCGACGAGTCGCCGTTTATCAACGTGCGGGTTGAGGTACTTTCGGGGATTCGTCTTATCGAGCGTCCGGGCCTGCCAGTACATGACCTCACCCAGCTCGTCGCGGACTGGCAAAACGACACGCTGCATGCGTGGATTCCAGTAGAAGCCGAGCGCTTCAATTTCCTGGTTCGCAATGCCCGCTTTGTAGAGCCACACACGGGCCTCTAGCGGCCACGCTGACGGGTTCTTTTCTGCGGGAAGGGGCAAGGCTGGACTAGCGGCTACGGCCTCCTCTGCGGCCTGTATTCGACGCAGGCGGGCAAGCCTTTCCGTGAGGCTTTCGGCCGGACGTGGAACCCAGCCCTTGTATGCACACCTATGACAGTAGGCGGCCCAGCCGTCCCGCTTATGGTTGATGTGCAGGCAATCGCCGGGGCCGCAATCGTGCGGAATCTTTCTACTGCCTCCCTCGGGAAGGGATTGGGCGTGCTGCAACCATTCTTTCGATTCCAGCACGCAACCTCCTACGTTATTTCTTCTTCAGCCCGTCCCGAATTGCGTTCAACGTGCCTCCGGCGCCCAAGACGAAGAGTCCGGCCACAATCGCGATAGCGAGAACCGCGAATCCGATCCAAAGCGGCATCGTGACCCACCACCACGACCACGCAGCGACGACACCAATCCCCGCCAGCTTCAACGCGAGGAGAATGAGGAAAATGCACGGCAACAGCTTCAAAGCGTTGCTCCGTGCGAAATTGCCTCGATGAGCGCCGTTCGCTTCACAGCATCCGCCGCCCGTGCCGCTTCGTCCGCCCGCGATTCCGCCTCGATGCCCGCCGCCTTGTGGTAGCGGGTGAGGTCCTCGTATTGCCATACTCGCTTATCCGCTCGTTCGATCAACTTGCGGAGGTTCGCGACGTGAATTGCGATCAGGGCCGCATGGATGCGGGTGGCGATTCGGACGCTGACGCCCTTAGTTGCTTCGAATGCCGCCAACAGGGCGGCCGTAAGTTTGTGCATGTGGTCTCCTTAAGCGCGAATTTCTACTGAGGTGATTTCATCTTTGTCGAATCGGGCTATCTCGACGTAAGCGGCATCCTCTAATACAACGTCACTTCGCCAGCTTTCGGCGACGCGCTCCACGCCCGTAAAGTCCTCTGTCGTGAAGTCTCGTTTGTGTACGCGGACGTTCACTCGATACCTGCCAGCGGATCAACCGGTGCGTGTTCGCCCGTGCCCTGCTTCACCTCAGCTTCCGGCGCGGGAGTCTCCCGAACTTCCTCACCGATGCCGACGATATCGCCCGGACGGATCGTTACGATTTCCTCATCCGCGCCGCTGCCCTTGATGACCTTGATTCCCTTCCCCTTGTCCGTATCGAACACGGAGCGCACTTCACCGTGATAGACGCCGCGCGACTCGCCGCGACCGTAGTTGAAGTTGATCACGTCGCCTTGCTTGAGCGATTCGAGACGAGCGGCGGCCTTCTCTTGTGCTTCCAGTGCATCGGCTTTCGCCGTGTAGTCTGCGGCCTTGCTGCGGTATTCCGCGATACGTTCCGCAATGGTCTTTGCCATGTAGTCCTTATTAGTTTGAGGTTAGCGACAGGTAGCCTTACCGGGAGTCGTCACGATGCACGCCGACCAAGTACGGCTCAGGTCATACGCACATCCGGTAATTGCCCCGCCCATGAACGCCGCAAAGCACACGGCGTAGAAAACGAATTTCAATCCTTGCGGACCCAGATTACGCGTTCATCCGCGCAACCCAAGGGAAGCTCCATACACAAGCCCCCGTCACGATCGCCCACGCAGCCATCGCACCCGCTCGTCTCAGGCTCGGCCACATACTCCACGCCGTCAATTTCGGCCGACTTCACGCAGCCTCCTTTACGAGGATATCGCCCGGATCGTTGTGCGGCTCATCGCTCGCCTTCCCGTTCGCGTACCGCGTCACGACATTCCCCGTGGACGGGTTCAACAGAACGAGTTGGCAATGCGGCTTTGCTTCCGGCGAATACGCGATGAACTTGACATCGCAGCCGGAGCGGAACTTGAGCGGCTTTCCGGTCATCGCGGCGAGGAGGTCGAAACCAGGTTTCTCCCCCTGCTCGATCAACTCGTAACGAGTGGTCATGCGCGCATGACTCGGGTATCGGCTTCGAAACTCCGCAAAACCGATGTAGCTGCCGCATCCGGACACACGATCAACCGTGTAGGTTGCGCCGATGATGGGACCGTCCCCGCCGCTCCACGTCTCGCGGGTCTCGCTTACGTTTCGTACTTTGTCGCCAACCTTAAACATCACGCGGCCTCCTTGTAGTCGATCACGCGCACTTCTTGCTCCACCTTCACGGTGCGAACCACCTTGACCTCGACAATCTCGTAGACGCTACCCGGCGTGTAGCGCGAGACTGCTTGCTCTGCTGCCTCTTGCGAAGCGAACGGAATGCCGCGAACTTCACGGAGTGCGGTCCCGTGCTTACGGATGCGGAATTCGGGAGCGGGTTCGGGTTGTTGCTGCTCTGCTGCGTTCGTTTCGAGGCGGTCTGCGTCGATAATGCCGACGATGCCGTCGTGAGTCTTTACGCGATACGCCGCCGGCGAACCACCGAGCGATTCGACAAACTCGACCACAACGCCTTTGCCCCAATTCTCGGCCGGATGGAAGCCGTCATAGACAATACGAAGCTTGTCACCCGCTTTGATTGCGACGGCCTTCTCGACCAGCTCGAAGTGGAACATGCGGAACCCGTAGTTTTCGGTCTCCGTTTCGCCTTGCATGATCGGGTCTCCCTTGTAATCAAAGCGCTCGACAACGAGGCAGTCGGGATTCATCCCCTTCCGGACATAGAAGTCCCGCAGTAGGTGGGTGTCCTTGATGCGGACCGTATCCCCAACGTTGATTTTCTTCTCCTGAACAGGCTTGAAGCGACTCGACAGGAACCGCCCGCCGACTGTGTTCGGATGCTTCACCTCCTTCAACACAACCCATCCACCGTCCGCGCTTTCAATGGTGTATTTCTCGCCCTGAACAACACCGCCGTAGGTTGCCGTGCTGACACATTCCACCGTCTGACCTGCCGTAAATTGCTTGCTCATATTCGGATCGTTCCCTGAGTTAAAAGTAGTCCTAACCTGTACAGTGAAATGAAACGCGTGCCTTACTGTCCTCGTACCGTCACGTCGGCTGAGTTACTGGTGATCGCTTCCAACTGAATCCAACGCCCATCGTTCGTCTTGACCAAGCAGCCTGTAGACCAATCGAATGATGTAGGCAAGCCGGAAAGGCTCCGGTATGTCTTGCACGCGCTATACGCGTTGTATTGAATGCCTGCCGCGATGCAGACCATAATCGCGGCAATGCCTAGAATCAGGCTTCCGAAAAACTTAAGGTCGTCCATCAGTGCCCCGCATGTACCACGGAGTAGCCCGCTTGAATGCGCCCCGCGACGGTGCCGCGCAACGACTTTGTTCGATACGAGACGAACGGCTTGGGTTCGCGGCAGTTCCGCAGTGCGGCCCAGCGGTCCCAACGATGTCCGTCAATCTGGATCGTTTCCGAAGCTTCGTGAAACGAGACCGTAGCGCCTGCTACGTGTGCTTCCTTGAGTGCGGCGCGTTGGTTCATGCGGCGCGTGCCTTGCAGGAGATATCGAAACCTGCACCGCGACCCAGCGTCGAACCGCGACGAACACCGCCGTTGAACGGCATACGATTGTCCGGGCCGATGTGGAAGAACGCCCGCTGCGTGTTGCGGCGGTTGCCAACAACCACCTTCTTTGCTTCCGGATTTTCGTTGAGGAAGCGGCCAACGGTGTGCGTGCGGTTCATGTCCAGCGGTTTGCGGATTTGCGTCATCTTGTAGTCCTAAGTTGATTCGTGAAAGTCGTGCGTCTGCAAATGAAAAGCCCGCGCTAACTACTCGCGGGCCTCTCCGTGTGCTGCTCTGCGTAGATCAGTTGAGGAGTTTCTTCCTCCATGCTGCCCCTGCTTTACGCAGTTCTTCGATACTGCTCAACCGGTTCGCCTGATGCGGCCGGCCCTCGTTACGGTTCTCCTCGTAAGGTTCGCGGCTGGTCTCCGCCGTCGTGTGGTTATCCCGGCCTACGTACTTCGGAATGTGTTCGGTCATACGCTCTCGTTTTGTTCGGTTGATGGAACAGGCTCGCCGGAACCTGCTCTACGAACCGAAGTTCGTGCCGGGTGTGTTGTCTGTATCCCGGCGTCGCATTGTTCCGTGGCGTACCGCTGTGCCTTGGATTCCCTCCGCGACTCCGACTCTTTATCCCGTTCTCGCCTCCGTAGAGGACTTACGCGCCGGGCTGGTAGGCCGTAACCGTGTCGCCGCACCTGTCGTAAACAGGCACTTACAAATCTACCTAAAATTGTACAGACGCAACTAAATCTGCTAAAATTTATTCCAATTTCGGTAGGTCATCGCTGACCACGGAACGAACTTTACCGACTTCTGTACATGCAATCTACTTGTAATTTTGCATCGTCAGCTATTTGTCAGTAGATTTTGACTATAATTTAGTAGAATCAACAGCTTGCAAGGGTCAGACCATGTACAACGAATCAGCAGAGTCCAACCAAGTTAAGGAGAATGCTCCAAATTCGGTAGATTCCGTAGCCGAGTTCGAAGTGTTCTTTGCTCGACTCCGGCAGGCGATCGGCACGGACGACCTGTACGGATGGGGCAAATCACGCGGCTTTCCGCGACAGACGCTTTACAACATGGTGAGCGGCCAGAAGATTCCGGGCCTTGAGACGCTGCGCAAGTTCCGTGATGAAACCGGTAAGCCTATTGGCTGGCTGCTTGGCGAGGACGTACTTCATCCGGGTGCCCCTACCGAAAGTGGTGCAGGTCAAGTCGACGGTAAAGAGTCTGACGAGTTCGTGTACATCCCGCGCTATCCCCGCAACGGGACCAACGAGCAAGTGACAATGGCATTTCGTCGCTACTGGGTGGAGAAGTACCTCCAGGCGAACCCAGATGAGTTGATCGTGCTGCGCGTGGATGACGACGTGATGGAGGGTACGTTCAATCGGGCCGACAACATCCTCGTAAACCTGAACCCTCTTGGTCCCGTCAAGGATGGTCTGTATGCGCTATACATCAATGAAGTGATAGTCGTCCGGCGCGTCCAGGTGCTTCCGAACAACGTCATACGGGTCATGCCGGACAATCCTCGCTACCCGTCGTTTGAGACGTCGCTCGAGGAAGGTTCCGGCGTAGAGATTGCCGGTGTGCCTGTCTGGTACAGCCGGACGATTTGACAATGCGGTGTGCGCCATGTACCGTCCCTTGACATAACTAACGGGGAATTAACATGGCGCTAATCAATTGCCCGGAGTGTAAGACCTCCGTATCAGATCAAGCACGTGCATGCCCGTCCTGCGGCTATCCTATTGCAGCCTCGAACAATTACACTGAAAGTGCGAGCGCTCCGCCTCCAGTTGTTTCCGTAGCCAAATCTCGCGGAACATATATCATTCTTGGCCTGCTATTTGGCTCACTTGGCTTCCATGACTTCTACGCTGGATTTAACGTTAAAGGCGCAGTGAAGCTCGGATTATTTATTGTCGCGTTTCTTCTTGACGCTACAACAGGGTTCTATTCAAAGTTCTTCCTAATTATTGCAACGATTAACGGGCTATGGGCCTTGGGTAGCCTGTGCATGAACAAGGCCGATGCGACGGGCAAATTCATGACCTGAGCAACCCACAGTAGAATCAATGAGTTACACGCCGCATTTCACGATATAAAATACCCCACAGCTTAGGAGAGGACGAACCTCACCCGATGGGTAGGCATGCCCGATGATGCCCCAGGTACGTGCAAGGCGAACCCTGTTCATCCATAGAATACGCACGGCAGTTCTATCCGAGCGAGCGAAGCGAGCGAGGAGATTGAGCTATCCAGAAGATCACAAATAATTCTCGCCTCAGAGGCGAAGCAGGCGTTAAGCAACGCAGACGCATTAGACTTAGAGATAAGTACACTTGTCAGAATCCAGAATGCGGTATAGCTGTACGCATTGGAGAAGTAGACCACATCGTCTCTCTAGAAGATGGTGGAACTAATGATGATGCGAATATGCAATTGCTCTGCATAGACTGCCATAAGAAGAAAACAGCTACAGATAGACGTTATGTCTTGAAGTCCGGTAGCTCAGTAGACGGGTTGCCTACGGATAGCTTCCATCATTGGAACAGCTAGATTCCTCAGTGGCTACTCAGTGTAGCTACAGTGGTTACCTCAGTGATAACTACAGTGATTCTTATAGCGTATAAACTCTTATTTTCCTAAGAGCCAAAGCAACAGATGGGCTGTAGATTGCCTAATTTTTAAGCACCCTCGATAGATGAGAGTAATTCTCATTGGAGGCGGGGGTATGGCGATTTGCGGAAGCCTTTTCCGCCGACACCGGCGGGTCAGTGTCGAAATATCGCTAACTGCAAAAATTTCCGCCGATAACGCGGAGTCGCTCTAATCCGGTCCGTATTCTCAGCAGAGATGCGAGCATTGCGCCAGATATCCGGGTGCGGGCTGGATTTCTCCGTTGTGCGCGCACGCGTACACGCGCAGCCCAATATTAGGCAGCCTCTACTGCAGCCAGCAAATCCCCAATCTGACGGATCACAGTATCGTAGTAGGCTATCCCGGCTTCCGCTAACGCAATCGCGTCAAACCCGTCTACAGGCTTGCCTAGATGATACAGAGGCGGGAAATACTCTTTTCCGAACGCTGTGAACGTTGCGGGTATTACTCGACCGGCGCGAAATACCACCTCTGCCCCTCTCGGTGCGTCCAACACCATTCGGCCTGCCTTTAGCTCCATGTGCCGGATATACAGCCCCTGTGCCCCTTTAGGCGGATTGATCGCAAGGTGGCCCGGCTCGTCCCGCGTGATTTCCACTACCGCATGTTCTCGCGCATTTCGCGCCATGCGCAGGTACTCAAGCAACGGATCGCCGCCATCTCCAATCTTCTTGAAGGCATCACAGAACGTTGGATGTTCTTTGACTGTTGGGTACGGCTTCACACAACTCTGCGTGCAATGCCATGCACGGGAAAGGTCCGATAAAACACCGCCCCATGCCCTCTTAAACGCAGCGAACGTTTTTGCTCCGCGCATATCGTCCAGATGTGCCCGCGCATCTTCTAGGTCTTGCAGTGGCCGCGCAATTTTCATTGTCGTCTCCCAGTACTTCTGGCAATTCTACAGGCACCATCCACAACAAATTGAGAACTCGCTCCGATAGCACTGCAACCGCTGTAGCTGCTACCCAGGCCGTAGCATCCGGCCCAACCAAGCCCCCGGACCACATCCACTTGCGTGAAGGCGATTGGCCTTACTGGGATGCAATCGTGCAAGCCCGAGCGGCTACGACCTGGAACAACGCCGACTTAGCCCTTGCGGCAAATCTGGCCCGCACCCAAGCCGATATCTCCCGCCTCAGTCTCGAACTTGAGGACGAGGGGGACGTTCTGGAGAACGCGCGCGGTACACCGGTAGTGAACCCGAAGCACAACCTGCTGGAGACACTTACCCGCCGCGCAGTCGCCCTTTCCCGCGCCCTGCACGTCCATGCAGAGGCTACAGTAGGCCGCAGCCAAGACGCCGGAAAGAAGCTCGGCGCAGAGCAAGCAGCACGCGGAGCCATCCACAACGCATCTCAAGCAGACGACGGGCTAATCCCCGGTCTGACGCATTGAGGATTCGAGACCCTGTAAGCCCTGGCCCACTCAAACAGACAATCCCCCAGACACGCGGCGAGCGCGTAATTGCGTTCTGCGAGCGTTACCTCCGTGTTCCGGAGGGCGCACTCGTCGGCCAGCCGATCCGATTTGAGGAGTTCCAGCGAGAGTTCATTCTCTCGATCTACGATAACCCGCACGGCACACGCCGCGCCTACCTGAGCATTGCCCGGAAGAACGGCAAGAGCGCGGTTATCGCCTGTATCCTCCTCGCGCACCTGATTGGGCCAGAGGCAAAACTCAACAGTCAAATTGTCTCCGGGGCAATGTCCCGTGACCAAGCCGCCCTTGTGTTCAACCTCGCGGCCAAGATGGTCCAGCTTTCGCCGGAGATTGCACCTCTCGTCCGCATCAACCCGTCCGCTAAGAAGCTCGTCGGCCTACCGCTCAACGTCGAATACAAGGCGCTGTCCGCAGAAGCCAAAACGACACACGGCCTATCCCCAGTTCTCGCAATCCTGGATGAGATCGGCCAGATACGCGGCCCGCAAGACGACTTTATCGACGCGGTAACGACCTCCCAAGGTGCACACGCGGAACCGCTCCTAGTCGCGATCAGCACGCAAGCCGCGAACGATGCGGATTTGCTCTCGGTCTGGATCGATGACGCGCTAAAGAGCAACGACCCGCACATCGTATGTCGGCTCTATGCGGCGGACCAAGACGCGGAACTGATGGACCGCGCGGCATGGGCGGCAGCGAATCCAGCGCTCGGCGTGTTCCGTTCTGAGAAGGACGTAGAGGAACAGGCAAAGCAGGCCGTCCGCATGCCGTCCGTGGAAAACACGTTCCGCAACCTGATTCTCAACCAGCGCGTGTCCACGGTCGCCCCGTTCATCTCTCGGGATGTGTGGAAGTCGTGTGGCATGCAGCCGTTGGAATTCGAACCCGACACGCAGGTATTCGGCGGCTTGGACCTTTCGGCGCGCACTGACCTTACCTCCCTCGTCCTAATCGGCCGCATGGACGGCATATGGCAGACGCACGCGTATTTCTGGACGCCTGCCGAGGGCATCAAGGACCGAGCCAAGCGAGACCGCGCACCGTACGACGTATGGGCGCGTGAGGGATTCATTCGCACCACGCCCGGCCGCTCCGTCGATTACGAGTACGTCGCCCAAGACATTGCGGACATCTGCGCCGGCTTGAACCTGCATTCCATCGCCTACGACCGATGGCGTATTGACCTCCTCAAAAAGGAGTTCTCCGACATCGGCATAGACGCGGACACATCCGCTAAGGAAGGCGGCCGGTTGCCCCTTGTCCCACACGGGCAAGGTTTCAAGGACTTTTCTCCGGCGCTCGACGCGCTTGAGGTGGAACTCGTCAACGGTCGCATTGCGCACGGCTTATCGCCGGTTCTCACGATGTGTGCAGCCAACGCAATCGTCAACAGAGACCCGTCGGGAAACCGGAAGTTGGACAAGCAGAAGGCAACCGGCCGTATCGACGGCCTCGTCGCTATGGGTATGGCATTCGGGGCAACGGTTCTCGCAGCAAGTGACGTTGAGCCGGAGCGCACCTATCAATTCTTCGTTTTGTGAGGTCTGAATAGACAACAAGCTGTTCTCCGCTGTCGTAATCAAGTCAGTTAATGAGGACTCCCGTGTGTTTGAAGGGATTGCCTCAACGCCGACAGCGGACAGAGTAAACGACGTGGTAGAGCCTCTGGGCCTCACGTTCCAGAAAGAAACACCCCTCCTCCTCAATCACAAGATTGATCAGCCGGTAGGAACCGTTCAATTCGGCACGCCGACCGCAAAGGGTCTCCCGTTCCGCGCGCAGATTCCCAAGGTAGACGAGGAAGGTGAGGTAAAGCGCCGTACTGATGAGGCATGGCACAGCGTCAAGAGCGGCCTTATCAAGGGCGTCTCTATTCGCTTCCGCCCGACCGAATACGCCTACAAGGACGACGGGGGCATGCACTACAAGAAGGCGGATATCTCCGAGCTATCGCTCACTGCCATTCCGTGCAATCCCGAAGCGCTCATTACCGCGTTCAAGAGCCTTTCAGAAATTCCGGACACCGCTCCGATCACGCCAGAGGGTAACGCCAAAGGCAATCAAGCAGACCCGCCGACGAGCGCGGCAACAACCCAAGCAATCGAAACCGCGCCACGGGCCGCGCTCAAGCCCTTCTATTACCCCATTTACTAAGGATTACGTATGACTCTGGCACAACAAATCAAAGCACTTCAAGAGAAGATGGCGGCAGCGGTCGAGAAGCGCGACACCACGGTCGTTAAGTCGGCAACGGAAGGCGTCGCACTCACTGCGGAACAGTTCGCAGAAATCGACGGCATCAACGAAGCTCTCAAGGCCGACCAGAAGCAACTGGACGCGCTCAAGGAAACGGAGAAGTCGCTCGCCGCGCGTGCGGTCGCCGTTCCGAAGCAAGAGAACGAAATCAAGGTCACTGCAAAGTCTGCGGTGTCGGTCGAGACCAACGCGCCGAAGGGTTCGGCATTCACGCGTACGGCGATGGTTCTCGCAAAGGCTAATGGCAACCTCGCAGTTGCAAAGATGCTCGCAGAGGAGCATTACAAGGATGACGCCGTGGTTAACGGCATCGTCAAGGCGGCGGTATCCGCAGGCTCGACGCAGGTAGCTGAATGGGCCGGCAACCTGATTTATCCGGAAACGTACGCGGGCGACTTCATCGAACTTCTGTATCCGCAAACGATCCTCGGTCGGCTGAATCTCCGCAAGGTTCCGTTTAATGTCCGTATCGCTGGACAGAACGGCGGTACGACGGTCGGCTGGGTGGGCGAAGCCAAGCCGGTCCCGGTCACGTCGGCAAAGTTCAACGCGATCTTTCTGACGTGGGCCAAGGTCTACGCGATTGCCGCGTTCTCCGATGAACTTATCCGCTTTTCGAATCCGGCCGCCGAAGCGCTGGTGCAAGCGGACCTCCTCAAGGCAACCGCGCAAGGTCTGGACCGTACGTTCATCGGTAACGGCGCAGCCGTCGCGAACGTCTCGCCGGCCGGCATGCTCAACGGTGTAACCGGCGTGAAGGCGAGCGGCAACGAGGCGCTGCACCTTATCGCGGACATCCAGACCCTCACCGCCCCGGCAATCGCAGCGAACCTCGACCTCTCGCGCGCGCTTCTGGTCATGTCGCCGGCACGTGCACAAGCAATCGGCGCGATGCGTAACGCCCTGGGCGCGAAGTACTTCCCGGACATCAGCAAGGACGGCGGCACGCTGGAAAACTATCCGGTCATCACGTCGAACAACTGCCCCGGCGATCAAATCGTGTTCCTGATTCCGGACGAGGTGTACCTCTCGGAAGATGCAGGCCCGCAGATCGACATCACGCGTGAGGCGTCGATCATCATGGACAGCGATCCGGAAAACGCCACGACGGCCCCGGTCTCGATGTTCCAGAACAACATGGTCGCCGTCCGCATCGGCCAATTCATCAACTGGCAGAAGCGCCGCAACCTCGCGGCAAACGTCATCACGGGCGCTACCTACGGCTCGACCGTCACGCCGTAATCCAACATGCCCCGCCGTCTTCGGGGCCTCCTGTTCAACGCTTACCAACTCGGAGGGCTATGGCCCAATTCGTCACGGTGCAGGCCCTCCGGGATGCGCCGTTGCACCCTTCCATCAAAGAAGGCGAAAAGCGATCACTCCCGAAACCGGAGGCAGATTTTCTGATTGCGCTCGGTTGGGTGAAGCTCGCACCTAAACCCGGCCGCCCCAAGTCCAAGGACGCTGAATGAGAGTGTTCGGCTGGGACGTAACCAAGGCGCTCAAGTTCAAGAAGCGTCCCGCCGCGTCTGTTGGTGCATCGGCAATCGGTGCGCCCGGTTCTAATGGGTACATCCGCGAGCCGTATCCTGGCGCATGGCAAAAGAACCAAGCTCTAAGCACTCGCGACGGGATGCTGGCTAGCTCAGCCGTGTTCGCCTGCGTGGACCTCATCTCGTCGGACGTTTCGAAGTTGCGTATCAAGTACGTAAAGTTGACGGACGGCGTATGGCTAGAATCCAGCGCGCCGCGCTTCACGACTGTACTACGCAAGCCGAACCACTATCAAACGCGACAGCAGTTCGTTAAGTCGTGGCTCGCAAGCAAGCTGACGCACGGCAATACCTACGTTCTTCTCAACCGGAACAACATGGGCGGCATCGTCTCAATGGACGTGCTAAACCCCAAGTACGTTGTTCCTCTCGTTGCGCCTGATGGTTCGATTTTCTATCAGGTCACGATGTCCCCGCTTATGGTCACTCCGTTGGAGACCTTCGTGGTTCCTGCGCGCGACATCATCCATGATCGGGGTATCACGTCGTGGCATCCGCTCGTAGGTATGACGCCGATTGCGGCGTGCGCCGGGTCGGCCGTTCTTGCTAGCAGCATCACGAACAACTCCGCCGCGTTCTTCTCGAATGCGGCTCGTCCTTCCGGCGTGCTGTCCGCTCCGGGCGCAATCTCGGAACCGACCGCCCAGCGGCTTAAGAAGCAGATGGACGAGTATAGCGGTATGGGCGCAGGCGGCACGCTGGTTGCCGGTGACGGCCTTGTGTACAACCCCATGACGATGACCGGCTCCGACGCGCAAACCGTCGAACACCTCCAATGGACTGCACAGGACGTCGCCCGGTGCTTCCACGTACCCGGCCATAAGATCGGCTTGGATACCGGCTCACGCACAGCGAATAGTTCCGCCATCTACGAGGCAATGTACTACTCCGACTGTCTGCAAGCCTATCTTGAGGCTATCGAGCTACTGCTAGACGACGCATTCGGCGTCCCCGATACAGTCGGATTCAAGTTCGATACGTCCGGTCTTATGCGAATGGACGAAGCCGCAATGCTGTCGGCCAACGCGCAATCGGTCGGTGCCGGGATCATGGCTCCGAACGAGGCACGCGCGCGGCAGGGTCTCGCACCGAAGGAAGGCGGCGATACGCCGTACATGCAGCAGCAGAACTACGCTCTCTCCGCTCTCGCCGGCCGCAAGCCGCCTGACGGGTCTGCAACTCCGGGGAACGAGAAACCCGCCGATCCCGAAGAACAACCGCCAGAGGAGGAGGAAGCCGCTACGGCCGATGAGTGACCTAATCACACTCGCGCAAGCAAAAGCACAACTGCGGATCACCGACACTGACAGCGACGAGGAACTTACAGGTCTCGTCTCAGCGGCAAGCGATATCGTCGTGGGCTACCTCAAAACGGTTGAGGCAGCAGCGTACACAGCCGACACCGTACCGCCTCGCGTGCGCACCGCAGTCCTCTTGGTCCTCGCCGCCCTCTACGAGGATCGCGAAGGGGCAAACGATCCGATTGGCCCCGCAGTCCAATCGCTCCTCATGCGCGACCGCGACCCGACCTTGGCATGAGGAACATCCCCACCAGACCAACACGGCGCATCGTAACCGGCGTCCGCGCCGGGACGCTCCGTAACAAGGTGTCCCTACAGCGTCGCACGTCCGGTCGCGATCCTGATACCGGGCAAGAGATTAACGCCTGGACGGAATACGCGTCTGTATGGGGCGCAATCCTCCAACTGAACGGGAAAGAGCGCATCACGGGCGGCACATCGGTAGACATTGGCTCCGCCAGTATCCGCATTCGCTATCGAGACGACGTGACAAACGGCGACCGCGCCATCGCTCAGGGCGTCATCTTCAATATCGCCTCCGTCCTGCCTAACGTGGCATCTCGCGAGTACACGGACCTCGTTTGCACAGAGAACGCGAACGATGGTTGAGTCGATCGTCTACAAGGCGCTCGCCGCTCTCGCCTCCGGTCAAGTCTATCCCGACGTTGCCCCCGCAAAAACTCCGGCTCCGTGGATCACATATCAAGTGGTCGGCGGGCAGGACTTCACGGGTCTAGACAACGAGCTACCGGACATCGAGAACGCCCGCGTTCAAATCAGCGTTTGGGCCAAGACTCGCAAAGAGGCCGCGCAGCTAATGCGGCAGGTAAAGCAAGCGCTGGTGAATCCGCGAATCAAGGGCGTCCCCATCGGCGGGCCTATCAGCAACTTCGAATCCGACACGCTCCTTTATGGGTCGTCTCTGGACTTCTCCATCACCTACAACACTGAGGTTTAATGGCAGAAAACACCGTATCTACGGCAGTCAACGCCCAAGGTACTAAGCTCGAATACAACACCGCAACGACCGGTGCGCCCACTTGGGCGAAAGTCAAAAACCTTACCGATCTTTCCGGCTTCAACGGCGCGGCAAACGTCATCGACGTTACCGACCTGGACAGCAAAGCGAAAGAGAAGCGGCTCGGCCTCCAAGACTGGGGCCAAGTAACGCTCACCATCAACACAAACCTTAAAGAACCTTCGCACTCCGCACTTCTGGCCGCGAAGAAAGCCGGTACGTCCATCGACTTCCGCGCGACTCTCTCGGACGGTTCCACTCTGGAATTCAGCGCATTCGTGAAGGATTTCCCCATCTCGGCCAAGGTCGATCAGGTTGTTACCGGCGCGGTCAACTTGGAAATTACCGGCGACATCACGGTCACTGTCGGTGCGTGATCGCGTAGACGAACTAGTGCGGCTCGCTATGGCGGAAGTCCAAGCGAATGCAGTGCCGGTAATCAACCGACTTATTCGCGAGGCGCAATCCGCGCCTGTCCCTATTGTCTGCAATTTTGATGATGGCTGCGAAAGCTGCCAATAACGCATGAACAAAGAACAAATCTTCGCAGCAATCGCCCCCGCCATCCATGAGGAGCCGATCAAAGCCCTCAGCGGCGCAAAACTGCGTTTCAAGGAACTCTCGGGCGACGCCCGCGAATCGCTGACCCGGAACATGGGCGATGACTTTAGCAACGCACGCTTTGAGGCGCTTATCGTGGTCTCGACGGTTGTTGACGACCAAGATTCTCCGATGTTCTCCCTCGATGACGTTGCGGCCCTCAAGGAATCGCGCGCAACGGCTGTTGCAGAAATTGCCGCCGTGTCCATGCGAATCAACAACATCGGTGCAGCAGCAGAGGCAGAAGCCGCAAAAAACTAAGGGCCAGCCCGGAACGCTTGATGTGGTTCCGGCTGGCAAAAGAACTCGGGATGTCTGTGAAGCGCGCTCAGGCGGAAGTATCCAGCGCGGAGTTTGGTGAATGGATAGCGTACTTCTCCATTGAACCATTCGGAGACCGCATCGCAGACCTTCGCGCGGGAACCATCGCTAGCGTTATCGCCAACGTCAACAGAACAGCTAACACACCCCCGCTCTTGCCTAGTCAATTCATGCCGTGGATCAGCACGCCGAAGGCGGCGGAGCCGATTCGCAGCGCAGAGGACATCGCGGCATCCGTTTTCGGGGTCAACCTTGCGGAGCTAAAGAAGAATGGCACGCGGAAAATCGTACTCCGTAGACAACCCAGACGCACTGGCTAACGAAATCGCCGCGCTTGATGCGACCGTTTCGGAATCTGTTCTACGCCAAGCCGCAGCGGCAGGCGTCACGGAAATCAAGAACGAAATCGCGGTTCGCGTTCCGCGCGAGTCAGGTGACTTAGCGTCCGGGTTGACAGTTACCTACGACCGCGAGAACAGCACGGCAGGTATGAACGCTACCTACCTTGCGCTGTTCGTAGGCGACACGAAATCACGCTGGAAAACTGGCGGCAAGTTGGCACGTAAAACCCTCGCGGCAATGCTGGAGGGTGGCAACTCGCGCATGCCAGCACATCCGTTCGTACGGCCCGCCTTCGAAGCTGTTAAGCAGCGTGCCGTAGATCGGACACGCGACACGATCCTTGCGGCACTGAACAAGAAAGGAGGTCCGTGAGCGGTAGCAACAATAACGTAACCGTACGCTATTCCGTTGATGCATCCGGCGCACAGGCGGGTATCGGCCAACTCCGTGCGGCAAATGCGCAGTTAAACGCGTCACAGGAAGAAGTACGGCGCAAACAAGAAGCCGTACAACGCGCGATGCAGGAAGCCGCCAGCAACGGCTACAACCTCACCGCACGCGAAGCAAAGAAACTCGTAGACCAGTACGACCGCCTCCAAGCGACAGCCGGTAAGACCCGCTTGGAAATGCTCAATCAGCAAGCCGCAGCGCGAGGCGTTACGCAAGCTTTCTCCGCCCAGGCCGCCGCGATCCAACAAGCTGCGCATGCGGCGCACTCATTCAGTATCAACAACTCCGCAGCGCGCCGCGAAATGCTCGTTCTCGCGCACGAAGCGTCTCAAGGTCAGTGGAAACGATTTGCCGGGTCCATGCTGGTGATGGCGGAGGCATCCGACGCACTGAGCCTGATTATGTCGCCGCTCGGCATGGGGCTTACTGCGGCAGCCGGCGCGGCTTTCCTGTTTGCCAAGCAGGTCTACGCGGGCTACGAATCGGCACAACAGTTCAACAAGGCGATCACGGCCACGGGCGGATACCTCGGCATGACGACGGAGCAAATGGTGCTCATGTCGAACCGCCTCCGCGACACGCACACATCCCTAAGTGACGTGCGGGAAGCAATGGCTGCTGTCGCGTCTACTGGCGCAGTTACGGGCGATAGTCTCGCGCTCGCGACGAAAGCGGCGCTTGCGATGTCGTCGGATATCGGTATCGGTTTCGACAAAGCCGCAGAGTCGATCGCCAAGATTCAGGACGACGTGCTTAAGTGGGTGTCCGAGTATCAGAAGGCGCACCACACGTTCAACGCCGCCCAGATCGAAGAAATTGAGAACTATGTCAAGGCTGGCGACAAGGCGGCGGCGTACAAGGCAATCCTTCGTGACCTAGCAGGGTCGCACGACGCTTTCGCATCGAACGCAACGCAGAACATCGGCGTCGTGCAGCGTTGGTGGAACTCGCTAATTGCGACCGTCAAGCACTACTCCGCTGCTGTTATGAACGTCGGCACGCCGGCCGGCACTATGGAGAAACTCCGCGCGCAGACGGAAGTAGTCGCCAACCTGCAAAAGACCATTCAGGACCAAGCGACAACGCATGGAAATAAAGCTGCCGTGTCGGCTTCCGTCATCGACGCGAATAAGCGTGAACTCGCGGTTGAACTGGCGAAGCTCAACGCACTCCGGGGTCAGTTAGACGCCGAAGAAAAGATGCGGCAATCGCGCGAGGGTGCAGCGAAAGGCGGAGACGCTGCTGTACGGGTCGGTGAATACCTCCGCTCGGACAAGTACGCGACGCCCAAGCAGAAGCATAGCCTCGAACTACAGCAGGAAAACGAGGCGTTCGCGAATGCAACGCGTGACCTGGACAAAAACTCCGCGAAGTACGAGGAAGCACTCAAGCGACATCAGGATAACGTCGCGCAAATCAACGAGTCATACGCGAACAAGAACCGCAAGCACGCCAGTGAGGGCGGACTCAATGCGGAACTTGCTCGCCTCGCCGGCATGAACCGGCTGATTGAGGCGGAGGCGAAGCGCTCGGAGGCATCCCTCAAAGCTCAACGCGACGCGGGGCTGATTGACTCGGAAACGTACTTTCAACGCCTGCACGACATCCAGGCAAAGGCACTCGATCAGCAGATCGCAAACGCCAAGCAGCGAGCGGACATCGCGTCAGCAAAGAAAGAGAAGTCCACCTACGAGACGGCCAACGCCGAATACCTCCGACTCGCAGAGGAGCGGCAGAAGATCGATGCGGACCTGACGGACGCGCTAGCGAAGTATCAGGCGCAGCGTGCAGCGAACGTCGCTAAGTTCTCGATGCAGGAGGCTACGGCACTTGGCGCGCAACTCAACCAGTATGCGGACACGTTCAACACGCGGAACATGCTGGCGGATGAGAAGGCCGTGTACGACGCTCGCGCCGCTCTGCGCGATCAGTTCGAACGCAAAGTTACATCGCTCAACGAGCAATACAGCAGCCCGAACGCTGACCAGAAAGAGTACCAGGAAAAGTTACTCCTCGCGGGCGACAGCTACCGAAAGCAAACGGAAGCGTTCGAGGAGAACCTACAGCGTCAGAAAGCAATCCGGGAATCGTTCGGGGAACAATTCAAGAAAGGTTACGCGGACCTCGTAGGTTCCTCGCAGACAACCGCAGAGGCGGTCGCAAGCGGATTCCGGGGCGCATTCGATTCGGTCAGTAACGCTCTGGATACGTTCATCACAACGGGCAAGGCTAGTTTTAGTTCCTTCGCTACGTCCGTTCTTGCTGACTTAGCAAAGATCGCGTTGCGGCAAGCCGAGATTGGGGTATTCAAGGCGATGGCTAGCTCATTCGGCTTTTTCAGCGATGGCGGCCCCGTTGGTCACTTTGCGTCTGGCGGCGCTATCAGCGGCCCCGGCACGGGGACTAGCGACAGTATCCCCGCGATGTTGTCGAACGGTGAATTCGTAGTCAACGCGGCGTCGACAAAGAAGTACCGCAGCCTGCTTGAGTCGATCAACTCCGGCCACATGGCGCACTTCGCGACAGGCGGTATCGCCGCAACACTCGCGCCCTCGCCTGCCGCTTCTAGCGGTTCCTCTCCGGTCTCTGTCCAAGTGAACAACCACGGCGGCGGAGGTTTGTCCGAGCAGGACGCGAAAGACCTACAGCAGTACGTCCAGTCTTGGATTGATATTCGAATGGAACAACGCATGCGAGAACAAGGGGGCTTCGCCTATCAAATGAAGTACGGGCAAATCTGACGTTGGCTTATCCGGTATTCACATGGTCACCGTTGCTGGATGTAACAGGCACAACGAAATTCGACGTGCTTGTCGCCCAGTTCGGGGACGGCTACAGCCAGCGCGCGCCGAACGGTATCAACAACGCCGCCGATGTGTGGCCCGTCACTTTCCGGAACGATGCAGTGACCATCGATGCAATCTATACGTTCCTCAAAGCAACTCGCGGTGCGCAGCGCTTCGAATGGACCCCGCCTCGCCGTACGAAAGGCGTATTTGTCTGTGATCCGCAAGGCATCTCGCGGCATCCCGAAGGCGGGAACGTATGGACTCTAACCGCGACATTTCAGGAGGTTTTCTAACACTTGCCTGTATTACAGAAGATCAACCTCGGCACAGCCCCGGAAGGAAAGGACGGAGATACTGTCCGATCAGGCAACGTCAAGGTAAATGCGAACGTCGATATACTGACTACGCAAGCGGCGCTTGTTTCATCTGCGCCGGTAACTAACAATACCGTCGTCTTGGATAGTACCTACGTAGGCAAACGCGTAGTACTTCGCCCTTCGGCCGCTGCGACTCTCACATGGCCGAAAGCTAGTACGTGTGTAGCGGACGGCGTGCTTCTCGTCATTAACGCAAGCGGCTTCGCAATCACGCATTCTCCATCGCCCGGCGATTCGTTCGCGAACCCGGTTGCTCTGGGCGCATATGAAACGTTGCTCGCCGCCACTGACGGGGCCAATTCATGGTCGGTCCTTATGCGGGGTCGCTCTGCCGGCCCTAATGAGCAGGTCTCTGGCAACCTTGCAGTAAGCGGTTCCGTATCATGTTCGGCGGCGTCCGTATCGGCTGCGACAGGCGGTGTAAATTTATCGATTGGTGCAGCGGCGGGAAATTATCGACAAGTACTTTACAACTCCGGAACGTCGCTGCGATGGGCCAACGGCGTCACAAGCGCCAGCGAAAACGGGTCTAACGCCGGGTCGGACTTTTTCATTAGCCGTTATTCGGATAACGGGACGTGGATCGATGCCCCCCTTCAAATATCGCGAGCAACCGGCGCAGCCGCATTTTCGAAGCGCCCGACGTTCAGTGGTTATGTTGCGTGGGATTCGGGAAACTTTAACCCGGCTGGCTACCTGCCCCTGAGTGGCGGGGCGCTAAACGGCAACCTCTATTGTCCAGCGGTCATCGTCAATAACGGAATTCCGTACTATGCAAAGGACAGCAACGGCGTAGCGCAGCCGCTCATATCAATCAGCCCCGACAACTTCCCTACGCTGTATAACCCCTTCGGCACGCACATGCGTATCGTTAACCGTGCGTATAACCGCGAGTTGTTCTCTTGCGACGACAACGGGAACGTCACAATCGGCGGGACTTTAACTCAAGGCTCAGACGCGCGATTCAAGGCCGATGTGGAGACCATCAATAACGCATTGCATCGGCTGTGCGAAGTGCGAGGGGTAGAGTACAGGTATAGGGACACCGATCAGAGGCAATACGGTGTTATTGCCCAAGAGGTACAGCAAGCTTTCCCTTACGCTGTCACCGAACTACCAGACTCTTTCGACAAATCTGGATACCTGGGCGTCAACTACACGTCATTGATTGGGCCAATTATCGAAGCGGTGAAAGAGTTGGCTTCGCGCGTATCTGCATTGGAGCAGACCTCAGCGTGAGCATTAACGCGGAGGTACAATCGAACAGCCCCGGCGCGCGCGTCGAACTCTATGAGGTTGACCTAACCCCGCTCGGCGGCGACGTGATGCGGTTCCACGCACACCTACAATCCGGACCGATCAAGTGGGGAGGTCACGACTACACGCCGTGGCCTATCACTGCGTCCGGCTTCGCCCGCACCGGTTCCCAGAGCCAGCCGTCGCCCACTCTAACGGTGTCCAACGTTGACGGATCAATCTCCGCGCTCTGTATCGCATTTTCCGATATGGTCGGCGCGGTGGTCCGGAGGCTTTGGACACTGGAGCAGTATCTCGACGGCGCGGTATCCGCCAACGCTTCCGAATACAGCGCCGTCGAAGTGTGGCGCATTGAGCAGCGTACGGAAGAAACACCCGTAAGTGTCTCGTTCCGGCTGGCGTCCGCTCTCGACTTCTCCGGCGTGCAGCTACCCGGCCGCCAAGTTACCGCAACGCTATGCACGTTCAACTACAGAGACCCCGTTTCCGGATGTAGTTGGGCCGGAATCACGTTCTTCGACAAGAACAACAATTCGGTATCAGACCCATCGCTTGACGTGTGCGGGAAACGCCTCACAAGCTGTAAATGCCGATTCGGGCAGAACGCCGTATTGCCTTGGGGCGGCTACCCATCGGCAGGAAGAAACGGAGGACTATGATTGAATCAGGGTTGCGTGAGGACATCGCCAAACATGCCCTAGCGCAATATCCGGACGAGTGCTGCGGCCTTATCGTTTCCGGACAATACATTCCATGCCGCAACACATCGCCTACGCCCCGTGATGCGTTCGAGATTGCTCCCGACGACTACGCGTCGGCGGAGGACATCGGCCCGATACAGGCGATCGTACATTCCCATCCTGGCGCAAGCGCTCGACCAAGCCAAGCAGACCTAACCGCCTGTGAAGATGGCTGCGTTCCGCAATGGATCATCGTGAGCCTTGGCGTACAGGCCGATGGCCGAATCGCAGTAGATGATTGGTGCGAGTTCTCCCCGAGCGGCTACGAAGCTCCGCTAGTCGGCTGTGAGTTTTCTCACGGTACGAACGATTGCTACGGCCTCATTCGCCGTTACTACAAACAGGTTCGCGGCGTGACTCTGCCGGACTTCCCCCGCTCTGGCGAGTGGTGGAAAGATGGAGTGTCTGACCTGTACACGCAGCACTACAAAGATGCCGGATTCTATTCGGTAGGCCGCGCCGAAAATTTGCAGGTAGGCGACGTGCTTCTGATGAAAATCCGCAGCCCCAACGACGTGCCGAATCATGCGGCTGTCTACACCGGGGACGACGAAATCCTCCATCACCTTTGGGGCGAGGCGTCGCGACACGACACCCTCCCCCGCTATCTCCCGTTCTTAACCGACGTACTCCGCTACAAGGACTGACTTATTGGATAGACCCCGGATTGTTCGCCTGTATGGGCGACTAGGGGCGATGTTCGGCCGTGAGCATCGCTTTGTAATTCGCAGCACGCGAGACGCACTGAAAGCGCTATGCGCGATGGTTCCGGGGTTTGAGCGGGAACTCATGACAAGCAGGGATCGCGGCATTGAGTACGCCGTGTTCGTCGGGCGTCGCAACATCGGTGAGGACGACATTCCCGCGCCCGTGGGCGATAACTCAGTACGCATCGCGCCAATCATTCGCGGCAGCAAACGAGGCGGCCTTTTCCAAACGATTGCAGGCGTCGCGCTAGCCGTAGTTGGGGCCGTTACGTCGTACTTCGGGAACCCGTTCGGAACACAAATGATGTTGCTCGGTGCATCTATGGCACTGGGCGGCGTCGCTCAAATGCTCTCGCCGCACGCTACAGCAGCGAACGGCAGCAGCAATCGAAAGCAATCGTACTACTTCAACGGTGCGGAGAACGTGACCGAGCAAGGCGGACCTGTTGGTCTGGCTTACGGGCGGTTGCGCATCGGTACCACTGTTATTAGCCAAGGAATCACAGCGACCGATAAATGACCTTGATTCACGGTAGTAAAGGAGGTGGCGGCGGTTCTTCGCCCGTGGAAGCCGACGACACCCTAAGCAGTACCGCATACGCGCAGATTCTCGACCTCCTAGGCGAAGGCCCGATTGCAGGGTTTCCGGATAACCTCACGCCCGCCCAGTGTGTCTACTTCAATGACACCCCGCTACAGAACGCGGACGGTTCGTATAACTTCAACGTCAAGCAACTCGATTACCGCCTCGGCTATGTAGACCAGACGCATATCGCAGGCTTCGAAAGTTCAGTAGCGGAAACGCAAGTAGGCGTCGCGCTTACGACTCAGCAGCCGTGGTCGCACACGTTCACGAACGTGGACCTAAGTGCCGCTCGGATCACCCTGAGCGTTAGCGGCCTGTCAAAGACCGACACGAACACCGGGAACATTTACGGATACCGAATCGCGTATCAGATTCAAGTTTCCAAGGATGGCGGCTCGTTCTCGACGGTCATCGATACCGCGTTCGACGGGAAAGCTAGCTCGACCTACACACGTTCGCACCGTATCGACCTGTCGGGCGCGAAATCGCAATACACCGTCCGCGTCGTTCGACTTACGCCGGATGGCACTACACAGTACATCCAAGACAAGACAAGCGTTGTTAGCTACGCAGAGGTCATCGACGCGAAGCTGTCGTACCCGTACAGTGCGCTTGTTGCTATCCAGATCGACGCGGAGCAGTTCTCCAGCATGCCGACGCGGGCCTATGACGTGCTTGGCCTCCTCGTTAAGTACCCGTCGAACTACAACCCAAAGACCCGCGTATATACAGGGACATGGGACGGCACGTTCTCGTTCGGTTGGACTGATAACCCGGCGTGGATTTTCTATGACCTAGTTCTCAACAAACGCTACGGGCTTGGCCGATACGTCGATGCAACCATGCTCGACCGTTATGCGCTGTACCAAATCGGCCGGTACTGCGATGTCTCGGTGTCAGATGGGAAAGGCGGTCAAGAACCTCGCTTCACTTGTAATTGCTACATCGCATCCCGTGCAGACGCTATCAAGGTTATCCAAGACCTCGCCAGCGTTTTCCGTGGGATCGCGTATTGGTCGGCTGGTAGCGTCATCGCCTCTGCGGATATGCCATCCGATCCGGTCTACGTCTACACGGCCGCGAACGTCATCAAAGGCGAGTTCAAGTACGTCGGCAGTTCGCTCCGAACCCGGTACACGACCGCCCTTGTCACGTACAACGATCCGGGTAATGCCTACAAGCAAACCGTGGAGTATGTTGAGGACGCGGACGGGATCAACCGCTACGGGATCAACAAGGCTGAGATAACTGCGTTTGGATGCACAAGCCGCTCCCAGGCTCAACGTGTCGGTCAATGGTCACTCCTGACATCGCGGTATGAGACCAATGCAGTGACGTTTAGCGTAGGCATGGACGGGACGCTTGCGCAACCCGGACAGGTCATCGCGGTAGCAGACCCGGCGCGCGCTCGGCGGCGAATCGGCGGCCGTCTCCTCAGCGTGCAGGACGCATCGCACGTAGCGCTGGATCAGGCCCCGCCCGACATTACGGCCGGCGACTCGCTCACGGTCATCATGCCAACCGGCATTGCGCAGAAACGTGCAATCACCGCTGTATCAAACGGCATCGTCCAAACTGCTGAACCGTTCTCTACCGTACCCCTGGCTGGCGCGGTGTGGATGGTTGAGAGCAGCAAAATACAGGCGCAGCTTTTCCGAGTTACCAGTGTCTCCGAGAAAGAAGGCATCACCTTCGAAATCTCGGCAACCCAACACGAATCGGGCAAGTACGCGGCTGTGGATAGCGGCGCGGCAGTCGACCCCGCCCCGATCATCGGCCTACCGATCAATACTCAACAAGCACCGGGAAATGTCCGCGTTTCGCAGTTCGTCGTAGTCGATCAAGGCATCACGCGAACCAACATGACGATTGCTTGGGATTCCGCACCCAATGCAATCGCATACATCGCAGAGTTCCGGAAGGACAACGGGGATTGGATCACTGCCGGTCGGACTGGCGGCCTGTCTATCGATGTTTCGAACATCTACACCGGTCGATATGCGGCGCGTGTTCGCGCGGTCAACGCTGTGGACATCGTATCGCCCTTTGCGTACTCGGCCGAGACTGTTCTTCAAGGTAAGACCGGCAGTCCTCCTAAGCCGCTCGCGTTCAGCGCATCCACGGAACAGGTCATGTCGATCCGCCTTACGTGGGCGTTCTCTGCCGATGCGTCGGACACCGCTTATACAGAGGTCTACTACAGCGACACGCCCAGTTTCGAGAGAGCATCCCAGCTATCCCGATACGGGTATCCGACAAGCTCTGCGAACCTGCTTAATCTCGCTGCCGGCCACGCGCTCTACTTCTGGGCGCGGCTCGTAGATACTTCCGGGAATATCGGTCCGTGGTATCCGGATATTGCGTCACCGGGTGTTCGCGGCGCGGCCACAGCCGACACCGATCTAATTCTCGGCTACCTCGTAGGAAAGATCACATCCACGGAGCTATCGAAGGAACTCCTTGGTCCGATCCAAGAGATTCCCGACCTCAAGCAGAAGGTAGAGGAAAACGACGCACGGATCACAAGCGAGCAACAGGCCCGCTTGGATGGAGACAATGCACTTGCTGGGCGTATCGATAAGGTCGAAGCCCAGGTAGTAATTCCTGAGATGGCGGGCAGCACTGGCGACTACGCTGGTAGCACAGAGGTCTACGCCGGGGTGTGGTCGGAACAGTCCGCGCGTGCAGAGGCAGACCTTGCGCTGTCGCAACGAATCGACACAACTACGGCGCAGTTCACGTCTGCAAACGCTTCGCTTATCGCTGCTGTGCGCGATGAGTCGCAGGCACGTGCAGATGCGATTAGCGCGCAGGCACAGCGGATCACAACCGTTGAAGCCAAAGCCAACGACAATACGGCCGCAGTGCAGACAGTCGCGAAATCCTACGCGGACCTCAACGGCCAACTGTCGGCCTCGTACACGGTCAAGACGCAAATCACGAAGGATGGCCGCACGTACATGGCTGGTATCTCTATGGGCGTCAATGGCAGTGGTGGCGACGTAGAGTCCCAAGTTCTAGTCGCGGCTTCTCGATTCGCTGTCCTCGATCCTAACGGCTCTGTCGTAACGTCGCCGTTCGTTATTCAGGGCGGCCAAGTGTTCCTCAACGAGGCATTCATCGGGAACGGCTTCATCAAGAACGCCATGATCGGCAGTTACATCCAGTCCGATAACTTCGTGGCCGGACGGCAAGGATGGCGGCTTGATAAGAGCGGCTGGTTCGAAATCAACAACACTGACGGACAAGGAAACCGATTGAACATTGACAGCAACGGTGTACGAGGATACGACGCTAACGGAACCCTCCGGTATCGCTTGGGGTTCTATTAATGTCTGGCGTAGGGCTTCAACTTTGGGACGCCTCTGGGCGTCTCGTACTCGACGGCACCACTCGATGCGGGCGCATCAAAGACATGGTGTATGTGAACGGGAACGATGGAGCAGTAGGTGCGAATCTGTCGGACGGTACCCCGTGGTGGTCGTTCATGCCGGAGTTCTTGTTTAAGCACATCAGCATGAACGCCCCCGTCCCGATCATTGACATTGATGCAAACGGCGTCCGCTGGCGTTATAGCACTACTAGCGACGGCTACCGGACTCCGGTTCAAGGCTGGCTAGTTTACGGCGTGTACTAATGTCCGTAGGGTTCCAAGCGTTTACAGATTCTGGCCTTTTCCAGATCGACGGATCAACACCGAATTACCAGCTAACCGCCAGCCTCGCAGCGGTATCGCAGCAGACAACTATCAGCACCGTCTACAACAACGCGAGCATTCAATTCACCGGAACATTCTGGCTGTGTAGCTTTACATTCCGATCCGACCAGCCGCCGCTTTGGGCGTTTGTCGCAGACGGCGGAGTAATGGTTACGCCGTGGGATTTCACAAGAAACGGCAGCATCTACACGGTTAGAGTGATTACAACGTCGCAAACGACCGTGAGGCTGTTTGTGTACTCGCGCGTATCCCCTGCCTCATCAAACTTCGGGTTCCAAGTGTTCGATGCCGGCGGAACCCTCATCGCAGACGTTGCGCAACCATTTTGCAAGGTGCTGGACGTGGTGGCCGGGCAATACCTCGACGGCTACGGTTGGACTGTAACGGGCTTCCCTGGAGTCGGTACGCAGTCGCGAAGCTATGGCCGACCCGTAGCTATCGCATGTATGTGGCCGGCTCACTACATCAGCGGGTCAACCAACAGCAACCAGCGGATTTGGGACATTGCGGAGATGAGTGCCGTTGGCGTGTCCGGCGATGTCGTCACCTGGGAACTGCACCGCTATAACGGGGGAAATCCTCCAAACATTACGTGCTACCGCGAGTGCATGCACTACCGATTCATGGTGCTCGATATGACAGGCGTTCTGTAGCAAGTTCGCACAAGGAGAAGATGGGAATTTTTCAAGAGGCGGCCGACAGCGCCGCCGCATCGGCCGGTAAGGTCACAGTGACAACCGGTACTGCCCTATACGGCATCACAACCCTACCCCTCAGCAGCTACGCGGCGGCACTCTCGATTGTGTTGTCGGTCTGCTATATCTGGGGCGCTCTGCCCCGCGTGGCGCGTACTGCCGTAGCTCTCAAGCGCGGTTTGATCGACAAGGACTGGTCCCTGTGGCGAAAGCTGGGCGACCAACCAACACCGAAGAAAGACGACTAATGCGAGGGATTGATCAGGTTCTCGCGGCTCTGTTCCTGGTCGCGGCTATATCGGCGGCCGGGGCCGGACTCTACGCGAAGCACGAACACGCGCGGGCAGGCGAGCTACAAGACAAGGTGCAGAAAGTCGAGCGGGAACGAGATGGGTATATCCGCGCGCTCGACGCCCAGAAGGTCGCCGAAAAGAAGGCGCAGGAACGCCATACGGCGGCCTCTGACCGGCTGGCAGCAGCTATCAAGGGCAACCCGGCAGCGGCGGATACGGCCGTTCCTGATGCGATTTGGGACGCAATCTACGGGGATTCGAATGAGGGGAATTAAGGCGGGAGCGGCCGTGTTGATCGCGGCCCTATTGGCGGGGTGTGCTGCGAGGAGTTCGGGAGGGATTCCGGACGCGTACTTAGAGGACTGCGCCCATGCGCCGAGACCGGCCGGTAAGACGGTAGCGGACTTGGCTCAGGCCCTAATTGACGAACGGGCGGTGTTGGAGGCTTGCGATTGGCGAGATAAGGCCGCGCTCCGAGCGTGGAAAACGGGGACGGTTCGCTAGTCTCCGTATTGGGACACATTGCTAGTACACGCGCACTCATAACACCAAAAAATACCCTTTAAAATCAATGGTGTCGGCGATGTCAAAAGTTTCCATGGCGCGGATTGTACCTGCCCGGCATCGGGCCCGGGCCGCCGCCAGCGGCGGCCGGCCCTCGCCTGCTATACTTTCGGGTTACGTTTACCTTCCTTCGGCGCGCCCGATACGGCGCGCCCCGCCCGCACCCATGCTCGTTCTCGGCATCGAAAGCTCCTGTGACGAAACCGGCCTCGCGCTCTACGACACGCAGCGCGGCCTGCTCGCGCACGCGCTCCATTCGCAGATCGCGATGCACCGCGAATACGGCGGCGTCGTGCCCGAGCTCGCGTCGCGCGACCATATCCGCCGCGCGCTGCCGCTGCTCGAGGAAGTGATGGCGCAAAGCGGCACGCGCCGCGACGACATCGACGCGATTGCGTTCACGCAAGGCCCCGGCCTCGCCGGCGCGCTGCTGGTCGGTGCGAGCATCGCGAATGCGCTCGCACTTGCATGGAACAAGCCGACCGTCGGCATCCATCACCTCGAAGGCCACCTGCTGTCGCCGCTGCTCGTCGCCGAGCCGCCGCCGTTCCCCTTCGTCGCGCTGCTGGTTTCCGGCGGCCACACGCAACTGATGCGCGTGACCGACGTCGGCGTGTACGAGACGCTCGGCGAAACGCTCGACGACGCGGCCGGCGAAGCGTTCGACAAGACGGCAAAACTGATCGGCCTCGGCTACCCGGGCGGCCCGGAAGTGTCGAAGCTCGCCGAAACGGGCACGCCGGGCGCGGTCGTGCTGCCGCGCCCGATGCTGCATTCGGGCGACCTCGATTTCAGCTTCAGCGGCCTGAAGACGGCCGTGCTCACGCAGATGAAGAAGTTCGAGGCGGCGAAGCTGACGGGCGACGCGCTCGAACGCGCGAAAGCCGACCTCGCGCGCGGTTTCGTCGATGCAGCCGTCGACGTGCTCGTCGCGAAGTCGCTCGCCGCGCTGAAGAAGACGAAGCTCAAGCGCCTCGTGGTCGCGGGCGGCGTCGGCGCGAACCGCCAGTTGCGCGAGGCGCTGTCGGCCGCCGCGGCCAAGCGCGGCTTCGACGTGCACTACCCCGATCTCGCGCTCTGCACCGACAACGGCGCGATGATCGCGCTCGCGGGCGCGCTGCGGCTCGGCCGCTGGCCCGAGCAGGCGAACGCCGACTACGCTTTCACGGTGAAGCCGCGCTGGGATCTCGCGTCGCTCGCACGCTGAACCACGACGTCCCGGACAAGAAAACGAAAAGGCCGCTCAAAAACGAGCGGCCTTTTTCATCGACGCGGCAAAACGACGCAGTGTTATGCCGCCTGCCGCTTGTCGCGCTCGATCAGCGCATACGCGCTGTGATTGTGGATCGACTCGAAGTTCTCGGCTTCGAGCACATACGCGATCACACGCTCGTCCGCATCGAGACGCTGCGCGACGTCGCGCACGAGATCCTCGACGAACTTCGGGTTCTCGTACGCGCGCTCGGTGACGAACTTCTCGTCCGGGCGCTTCAGCAGACCCCACAGTTCGCACGACGCCTCTTCCTCGGCGATGCGGATCAGCGCCTCGACCGGCAGGTCGGCCGCGAGTTCGGCATCGATCGTCACGTGCGAGCGCTGGTTGTGCGCGCCGTACTGCGAGATCTTCTTCGAGCACGGGCACAGGCTCGTCACGGGCACGAGCACCTTCAGGAACAGGCGCGTGTCGCCGTTGCGGCTTTCGCCTGCAAGCGTCACTTCGTAGTCGAGCAGGCTCTGCACGCCGGACACCGGCGCCGTCTTGTTCACGAAGTACGGGAACGTGACCTCGATGCGGCCGGCCTCGGCTTCGAGCTTCTCGAGCATCGACGCGAGCATCGCGCGGAAACGCTCGACCGTCAGCGGCGCGCGGTTCTCTTCGAGCAGCGCGACGAAGCGCGACATATGCGTGCCCTTCTGGTCGGCCGGCAGGCGCACGTCGAGATTCCAGACACCGACGCTCGGCTGCACGTCGCCGCTTTCGGTACGCACCGTCAACGGATGCCGGACCGCCTTCACGCCCACGCGCTGAATCGGGATCTGACGGGTATCCACCGTGCTCTGCACGTCGGGCATCACGAAGGCGGGATTCATCTGGTTCATCTTGTTCAATCCTTGTAAGCCGCGCGTTCGACGACGCGCACGCCGCATCATGCGGCAGCCGGAAAAGCAACATGGGCCCGCAGGCCCATGTTTTCCGCATCAATGAAGGCCGGTTGCGCCAGTCGCACCAGCGCCGCCCGCGGGCGGCGCCAGCTTATGCGACGCGCTTCGCCTGACCGGCGACATCGGCCGCCGGGTTCAGGAAGCGTTCGCGAATCGATTTCGCGATGCCCGCGCCGTCGAGGCCGCATAGCGACAGCAGCTTTGCGTGGTCGCCGTGATCGACGAACTGGTCAGGGAGGCCCAATTGTAGTACGGGTCGGATAACCCCACTCTCCATCAGGGCTTCCACGCAGGCCGAGCCCGCGCCGCCCATCACGCAGCCTTCCTCGATCGTAACGAGGTAGTCGTGCGTCTCGGCGAGTTCGCGCACGAGCGCGGCGTCGACCGGCTTCACGAAGCGCATGTTCGCGACGGTTGCGTCGAGCTCCTCGGCCGCGGCGAGCGACGGTGCGACCATCGTGCCGAATGCGAGGATCGCGACACGCTTGCCTTCCGGCTGCGCCGTGCGACGACGCACTTCACCCTTGCCGAGCGGGATCTCGGTGAATTCCTTCACCGTCGGCACGCCCGTGCCCGCGCCGCGCGGATAGCGCACAGCGGTCGGGTTCGGCTGCTGCAGCGCGGTGTGCAGCATCTGGCGGCATTCGTTCTCGTCGGATGCGGCCATGATCGTCATGTTCGGGATGCAGCGCATGAACGCGAGATCGTACGCGCCCGCGTGCGTCGCGCCGTCCGCGCCGACGAGGCCCGCGCGGTCGATCGCGAACACGACCGGCAGGTTCTGCAGCGCGACGTCGTGGATCAGCTGATCGTAAGCACGCTGCAGGAACGTCGAGTAGATCGCGACGACCGGCTTCAGCCCTTCGGTCGCGAGGCCGCCCGCGAACGTCACCGCGTGCTGCTCGGCGATGCCGACGTCGTAGTAGCGATCCTTGAAACGCTTCTCGAACTCGACCATGCCCGAGCCTTCGCGCATCGCGGGCGTGATGCCGACGACGCGCGTATCGCGCTCGGCTTCATCACACAGCCACTCGCCGAACACCTGCGTGTACGTCTTCTTCGCGGGCGTGGTCGACGGCTTGATGCCTTCGGCCGGGTTGAACTTGCCGGGGCCGTGATAGAGCACGGGATCGGCTTCGGCGAGCTTGTAGCCCTGGCCTTTCTTCGTCACCACGTGCAGGAACTGCGGGCCGCGCAGTTCGCGGATGTTCTGCAGCGTCGGGATCAGCGAATCGAGATCGTGACCGTCGATCGGGCCGATGTAGTTGAAGCCGAACTCCTCGAACAGCGTGGCCGGCACGACCATGCCCTTCGCATGCTCCTCGAGCTTGCGTGCGAGCTCGAGCACCGGCGGCGCAACGCTCAGCACGCGCTCGACGCCCGCGCGCGCAGCCGCGTAGAAGCGGCCCGACATCAGCCGGGCGAGATGGCGATTCAGCGCGCCGACCGGCGGCGAGATCGACATGTCGTTGTCGTTCAGGATCACGAGCAGCTTCGCATCTTCCGACACGCCCGCGTTGTTCATCGCCTCGAACGCCATGCCGGCCGTCATCGCGCCGTCGCCGATCACGGCGATCGAGAAGCGGTCGTCGCCGTTCAGCTGGCTGCCGATCGCCATGCCGAGCGCGGCCGAGATCGACGTGCTCGAGTGCGCGGTGCCGAACGTGTCGTATTCGGATTCGCTGCGGCGCGGGAAGCCCGAGATGCCGTCGTACTGGCGCAGCGAATGCATCTGGTCGCGGCGGCCCGTGAGGATCTTGTGCGGGTAGGTCTGGTGGCCCACGTCCCAGACGATGCGATCGTTCGGCGTGTTGAACACGTAGTGCAACGCGATCGTCAGCTCGACCGTCCCGAGGTTGGACGACAAATGGCCGCCCGTCTTCGACACGCTGTCGAGCACGAACGCGCGCAGTTCATCCGCGAGCGGTTGCAGTTGGCGACGATCGAGGCGGCGCAGATCCGCCGGGTCGTCGATGGTTTTCAGCAAGTCGTACATCGTCGTTCCATTGTAGGAAATCAAACGCGCCCGCATTCTATTGCACGCACCGTAGCGTGTGCGCGGCGGCGGGCTTTCGCGTCAGCTGACCCGGTTCACTACCAGGTCGGCAAGTTCGGCGAGACGCTGTGCGCGTGCGCCGAACGGTTTCAGCGCGTCGTGCGCTTCGGCGCGCAGTTGCGCTGCGAGCTCACGCGACGCCTCGAGGCCGAGGATCGAAACGTAGGTCGGCTTGTCGTTCGCCGCGTCCTTGCCAGCCGTCTTGCCAAGCGTCGCCGAATCGGTCGTGACGTCGAGAATATCGTCGACGACCTGGAAAGCCAGGCCCACGGCTCCCGCATAGACGTCGAGCGCGGCCATCGTTTCCGCCGACGGCGTCTCGCCGGCCAGTGCGCCCATCCGCACGGCCGCGCGCAGCAGTGCGCCAGTCTTCATCCGGTGCATCGTCTCGAGCTGCTCGCGCGTCAGCTTGAGGCCGACGCTCGCCAGGTCGATCGCCTGCCCGCCCGCCATGCCGAGCGAGCCGCTCGCAAGCGCAAGCTCGCGCACGAGCGCGGCCTGCTGCACCGGCGACAGCGCAGCGGCGTCGGTCAGCGCGACAAACGCCTGCGACTGCAGCGCATCGCCGACGAGCAGTGCCGTCGGCTCGTCGTACTGCACGTGCACGGTCGGCTTGCCGCGTCGCAGCGCGTCGTCGTCCATGCACGGCATATCGTCGTGCACGAGCGAGTAGACGTGGATCATCTCCAGCGCCGCCGCCGCCGCATTGCGCGCCGCTTCCGTCGCGCCGGTCAGCTCGCCTGCTGCATGGCACAGCAGCGGGCGAACGCGCTTGCCGCCGCCGAGGACCGCATAGCGCATCGCCTCGTGGAGTTGCGCGGGCATCGCGGTTTCAGCGGGCAGATAGTGACCGAGTGCGTCCTCGACACGGTCAAGCACGGACCGCATCCATTGTTCGAATGTCATAGATCGTCGTCTTCGCCGTCCGTGGCGGCCGTTCCGGACGAAAGCGGCTTCAGCGTCGCGCCGTCGAGCACGCGAACCTGCTGCTCCACTTTCTCGAGCTGCTGTTGGCAAAATGCAACGAGGGTCGCACCGCGGCGGTACGCCGCCAGTGAATCCTCGAGGCTCAACGCGCCGCCTTCCATCCGGGCAACCAGCGTCTCGAGTTCCGCGAGCGCCATCTCATAATTGTCCGGCAACGGTTCGGTGCCATTGCCGGGCGGCGTGGCGCCTGGGGATGCGGTTTTCGCCATGGACGAGGGTGTCAAATTTCAAAACAAGTCGGACATTCTACGGCAAAAGAGAATTCTCCGATCTGCCGACTTGGGCACCTGGCACATATTCCGGCCCCATCTCCGGCACACAGTGTGCGCCTGGCGATTGTCTCCCGACAAAAAATTGACACAAATCAGGCACTTAATCCTGGCCTTGCGAGGCGAACCGGGTATAATTCCCCGTTTCCCTAAATCGATTTTTCGATGGTTGGGTTGTTCACTGCTTTCACGCTAACACCGGGAGTGGGAATGTCCAATCTGAGCGATGCGCTTCAGTTGAAGTCGGCTCACAGCCAGCTTCCAGTCACTGCATATTTCGATGAGGCGCTACTCGAGCGCGAGATCGAAACCCTCTTCAAGAAAGGACCTCGTTACGTCGGGCATGAGTTGATGGTGCCCGAGGCGGGGGATTATTTTGCGCTGCCGTCCGAGAAGGAAGGCCGCGTGCTGGTCCGCAACCAGACGAACCGGATCGAACTGCTGTCGAACGTCTGCCGCCACCGGCAGGCGATCATGCTCAACGGGCGCGGCCACGCGCAGAACATCGTGTGCCCGCTGCACCGCTGGACGTACGACCTGGAAGGCGAGCTGCTCGGCGCGCCGCACTTCCCCGACAAGCCGTGCCTGAACCTCGGCAAGAGCCCGCTGCAGAACTGGCAGGGGCTGCTGTTCGAGGCCGAAGGCCGGAATGTCGCGCGCGACCTCGCCAATCTCGGCACGAAACATCACTTCGACTTCTCCGAGTACCACTTCGATCATGTCGAAGTGCACGAGTGCGATTACAACTGGAAGACCTTCATCGAGGTCTACCTCGAGGATTACCACGTCGTCCCGTTCCACCCGGGCCTCGGCAGCTTCGTGTCGTGCGACGACCTCAAGTGGGAATTCGGCGACTGGTACAGCGTGCAGACGGTCGGCGTGCACAACGCACTCGCGAAACCGGGCAGCGCGACTTACCAGAAATGGCACGAGCAGGTGCTGAAGTTCCGCAACGGCGTGCCGCCGGAGTTCGGCGCGATCTGGATGGTCTACTACCCGGGCCTGATGATCGAGTGGTATCCGCACGTGCTCGTCGTGTCGTGGCTGATCCCGCGCGGCCCGCAGAAGACGACCAACATCGTCGAGTTCTATTACCCCGAGGAAATCGCGCTGTTCGAACGCGAATTCGTCGAGGCCGAGCGCGCCGCCTATATGGAAACGGCCGTCGAGGACGACGAAATCGCGATGCGGATGGACGCAGGCCGCCATGCGCTGATGGCACGCGGCGAGTCGCAGGTCGGCCCGTACCAGAGCCCGATGGAAGACGGCATGCAGCACTTCCACGAGTTCCTGCGCCGCCACCTCGGCGACATCTGATGGCCGGTGCGGCGCCTTGACGCCGCACCGCATCCGGCAGACGAAAAGACGGGCTTCGGCCCGTCTTTTTTTGTTTAGACTTGGAATATCAGGCCATTCGCACTCCAGGGAGCCGTCATGCCGCACACTCATTACACCACGCTCATCTCCGCCGCCAATCTCGCCGAGCGCCTGGCCGCGGCGCCCGGCAGCGTCGCGCTGTTCGACTGCCGCTTCGACCTCGCCGATCCGGGCGCGGGCGAAGCCGCGTATGCAGCCGGCCACATCCCCGGCGCACAGTATCTTCATCTCGACCGCGACCTGTCGGGCCGCAAGACGGGCACCAACGGCCGCCATCCGCTGCCGACCCGCGATGCATTCGCCACGCTGCTCGCGAGCCGCGGTCTCAAGCAGGGCCAGCAGGTCGTCGCATACGACGCGCAAGGCGGCGCCTATGCGGCGCGCCTGTGGTGGCTGCTGCGCTGGCTCGGCCACGATTCGGTCGCCGTGCTCGACGGCGGCCTGCAGGCATGGGAAGCGGCCGGCCAGCCGCTGACGGCCGATGTGCCGCAACCGGCCGCCGGCGATTTCCGCGCGGGAGCGCCTCTTGAATCGACGGTCGACGCAGCAGCCGTGCTTGCGAACGTGACGTCGCACACGCGCGTCGTGATCGACGCACGCGCACCGGACCGCTATCGCGGCGAAAACGAAACGATCGATCGCGTGGGCGGCCACATCCCCGGCGCGCGCAACCGGTTCTTCAAGGACAACCTCAACGCCGACGGCCGCTTCAAGACTGGTCACGAACTGCGCGAGACGTTTTCCACGCTGCTGGCGGGCACCGAACCGAATCTCGCGATCCTGCAGTGCGGCTCCGGCGTCACCGCCTGCCACAACGCGCTTGCGCTGGAGATCGCAGGGCTGCACGGCGCATCGCTGTATCCGGGCTCGTGGAGCGAATGGAGCGCCGATCCGTCGCGGCCGATCGCGACCGGCCCGAACCCGTAATCCAGTGCGCGGCGCACCGGTGAAACGAAGCGGCGGCCATTCGGCCGCCGCGTTTCGTTTACATCACGCCGTACTTGTGGAACCACGCGATCGCGCGCTTCCAGCCGTCTTCGGCATCAGCCTTTACATAGCTCGGCCGGTAGTCAGCGAAGAACGCGTGGCCGGCATCCGGATACACGACGATCTCCGATTCGCGCGCGAGCTTCGAGTCGCTCGTCTGGATCGCCTTGCGCATGTCCGCGAGCGAGGCCTGCGTGATGTTCGCATCCTTCTCGCCATACAGCCCGAGCACGGGCACCTTCAGCGACGCCGCATGATCGACCGGATTGAACGGCGTCATCTCGTCGGTCTTGCCTTCGACGAACCCGTACCACGCAACGGCCGCACGCACGTGCGGGTTGTGCTCCGCATACAACCACGCCTGGCGGCCGCCCCAGCAGAACCCCGTCACGCCGAGACGCGCCGGGTCGCCGCCGTTCTTGCCGGCCCATGCGACCGTCGCATCGAGATCCTCGGTGACCTGCCGGTCCGGCACCTTGCTGATGATGTTGTCGAAAAGATCCTTCATCGTCGGATACTTCGCCGCGTTGCCCTGCCGCGCGAACAGGTCGGGCGCGATCGCGAGGTAGCCGAGCTTCGCGAAGCGGCGGCAGACGTCGGCGATATGCGCGTGCACGCCGAAGATCTCGTGGATCACGATGATGACCGGCAGGTTCGTCTTGCCGGCCGGCTGCGCGCGATAGGCCGGCACGCTCGCGTCGCCGGAGCGGATCTCGACGGTGTCGACGTCCAGCCCGGCGCTGTCGGTCGTGACCGTCTGCGCCGAAACGGGCAGCACGGCCGCAGCGAAGGTGCCGCCCAGCGCGGCCTGCATGAACTTGCGGCGCGAGAACGGGACGTGGGGGACCAGGCTGTCTACTTCGGGTTTCAACATGAATGCACTCCTCGATAGGGCGCCGCCGTCACGATCGTGGATGCGGCATGACGGGGCATCGCGCCGGCGCATGGCGCGGATGTCGCGGCGGTTGGCACCCCGCCGCAAACGGAAACCCGGACAAGATGCCCAATAATCCGTTGTCGCGTCAACTGTCAGATGTGTAAGACTCGATTACGACTCATCGATCCAAAGCGCATCGATTGTGGCGTCGAAGCCCGCTGACGGCCCCGCCGAATCGCGGCGCGGCCTGCGTGTATCGATCGCCGTTGCACGACCGGATGCTTGCGGATTGAAAAAAACGCGTGTGCGACATCGCCCGGCCAGAACACGCGCAGCCGCCTCGCTGCCCGCAAACACAACGGGCGGAGAACACGCACGACGTACGCACTCCCCGCCCGCTCCCCGCGCGAACGCGAGCTGTCAGTGCAGCTTGACGCGCGGCAACGTCGTGCGCCGCAGCCAGTGCGCGACCGTGTCGAGCATCATCCGCGGATAGCCGTGCAGCGCCGCGATGTGCAGCCGGTACAGCGACATGTACATGAAGCGCGCAAACAGCCCTTCGATCAGCATGTTGCCGCCGATCAGCCCGCCCATCAGGTTGCCGACCGCGCTGAAATGGCCGAGCGACACGAGCGAACCGAAATCGCGATACGTGAATTCGGGCAGCGGACGCCCTTCGAGCCGGCAGCCGATCGCCTTCAGCAGGAAGCTCGCCTGCTGGTGCGCAGCCTGCGCGCGCGGCGGCACGTTGCGTTCGTTGCCGGGCCACGCGCATGCCGCACAATCGCCGAGCGCGAACACGTTGTCGTCGGTGAAGGTCTGCAGCGTGCGACGCACGTCGAGCTGGCCAAGCTTGTTGACCTGGAGGCCGTCGAGATGCGAGAGCACGGACGGCGCCTTGATGCCGGCCGCCCAGACCGTCAGGTCCGCGCGCACCGTCTTCCCGCTCGCGGTATGCACGAGCCCCGGCGCGACCTCGGTCACGCGCTCGCTGAGCATCAACCGCACGCCGAGCTTTTCGAGCAGTTCGGCCGTCGCCGTCGACACGCGCTCCTGCAGCGCCGGCAGAATCCGCGGCCCCGATTCGATCAGCACGATGCCGACGTCGTGGCGCGGGTCGAGCTTGTGCAGCCCATACGCGGACAGCACCTGCGCCGTGTTGCGCAGCTCCGCGGACAACTCGACGCCCGTCGCGCCGCCGCCGACGATCACGACCTGGATGCGCGGTTCGGCCGCATCGCCGGGCGCGGTCGGCGCCGGTGCCTGGTGCTCGGCACGCATGCACGCGGCGATCAGCCGCTTGCGGAAGCGCTCGGCCTCGCCGACCGTATCGAGCGCGATCGCGTTTTCCGGCGCGCCCTGCACGCCGAAGAAGTGGGTCGTGCTGCCGATCGCGATCACGAGCGTGTCGTATTCCAGTTCGCGCTCCGGCAGCAGTTCCGCGCCGTCGCTGTCGTTGATGGGTGACAGCGTGATGCGCTTCGCCGCGCGGTCGAGGCCGGTCAGTCCGCCCTGCTGGAACTCGAAGCCGTGCCAGCGCGCCTGCGCTGCATATTCGAGCTCCTGCGTGAACGGGTCCATGCTGCCAGCCGCAACCTCGTGCAGCAGCGGTTTCCATATGTGCGTCGGATTGCGGTCGACGAGCGTGACGAGCGCACGCGCGGGACGATTGCCGCGCGCGCCGTAACGGTCGCCGAGCCGCGTCGCCAGTTCCAGGCCGCCCGCGCCTCCGCCTACGATGATGATCCGATGCATCCGATTCCCCCTTTGCGATTCGAAACTGCTGCCGCCGGGCGAAGCGAGCACGATGCATTCGCGCCGCCCGGTGGATTAACCGGTTCGGACATCATCGATGTGCAGTTCGAAGCACTTCGATGCGCCGGCCCCGGAACGCGGGGCGCGCCGCCCCGCGTCAATGACATGACTGACATGCATTGTCCGGGAGCTTGCGCGTTGACCACAAGCAAACCATCTCGATATTCAGCATCCCTGCAACAATATGCCGCAGGAATCGGGAACCGCGCAGCGGTGCGTCAGTGTGCCTCTTCCCAGTTCGCGCCGGCGCCCACTTCGGCGACGAGGGGCACCTTCAGCTTCGCGACGCCGCACATCATTTCCGGCAGTTTCTCGCGCACGAGCGACAGTTCGCCGTCGGGCACCTCGAGCACCAGTTCATCGTGCACCTGCATGATCATCCGCGATGCAAGCCTGTCGCGCGTGAGCCAATCGTCCACCGCGATCATCGACAGCTTGATCAGATCGGCCGCGGTGCCCTGCATCGGCGCATTGATGGCCGCGCGCTCGGCCGCCTGGCGGCGCGGGCCGTTGCCGCCGTTGATCTCCGGCAGCCACAGGCGGCGGCCGAAAACGGTTTCGACGTAGCCCTTCTCCTTCGCGGCCGCGCGCGTGTCTTCCATGTACTGCGCGACGCCCGGATAGCGGGCGAAATAGCGGTCGATATAGAGCTTCGCCGCGTCGCGCGTGATGCCGAGGTTCGACGCGAGCCCGAACGCGCTCATCCCGTAGATCAGCCCGAAGTTGATCACCTTCGCGATCCGGCGCTGGTCGGAATTGACCTCCAGCGGCGTCACGCCGAACACCTCGGCGGCCGTCGCGCGGTGGATGTCCTCGCCCTGCGAGAACGCGCGCAGCAGCGACGCGTCGCCCGAGATGTGCGCCATGATCCGCAGTTCGATCTGCGAATAGTCGGCCGACACGATCCGGTGGCCCGGCGACGCGATGAACGCCTCGCGGATCCGCCGGCCTTCGGCCGTGCGCACCGGAATGTTCTGAAGATTCGGGTCATTCGACGCGAGGCGGCCCGTCACCGCGACGGCCTGCGCATAGTTCGTGTGCACGCGGCCCGTGGCGGGGTTCACCATGCGCGGCAGCTTGTCGGTATAGGTCGACTTCAGCTTCGACAGCCCGCGATGCTCGAGCAGCAGCTTCGGTAGCGGGTAATCCTCGGCCAGCTTCTGCAGCACTTCTTCGTCGGTCGACGGCGCGCCGCTCGGCGTCTTCTTCACGACCGGCAACTGCAGCTTCTCGAAGAAGATCTGCCCGATCTGCTTAGGTGAGCCAAGATTGAATTCGCCGCCCGCCAGTTCGTACGCCTGCGCCTCGAGCTCGATCAGACGCGTTGCGATTTCGGTGCTCTGCGCGTGCAGGAGCGCGTCGTCGATCAGCACGCCCGTGCGTTCCATCTTGCGCAGCACGAGCGATACGGGCATCTCGATCTCGCGGTACACGCGCTCGAGGCCCGGTTCGCGCGCGACCTGCGGATACAGCGCGTGATGAAGCTGCAGCGTGATGTCGGCATCCTCGGCCGCGTATTCGGCGGCCTGCGCGAGCGCCACTTCGTCGAAGCCGATCTGCTTCGCGCCCTTGCCGGCCACGTCTTCGTACTTGATCGTCTTGACGCCCAGATGACGTAGCGCGAGGCTGTCCATGTCGTGCGTGCGGTGCGATTCGAGCACGTACGATTCGAGCAGCGTGTCGTGCTCGATGCCGTTCAGCGCGATGTCGTAGTTCGCGAGCACCTGCGCGTCGTACTTCAGGTGCTGGCCGACCTTCTTGCGATCGGCCGATTCGAGCCACGGCTTCAAGCGTGCGAGCACTTCGTCGATCGGAAGCTGTTCGGGCATGTCGGGGCCGCGGTGCGCGACAGGCAGGTACGCGGCCTTGCCCGGCTCGACCGAGAACGACAGGCCGACGAGCCGCGCGAGCATCGGGTCGAGTGCGGTCGTCTCGGTGTCGAACGCGGTCAGCGCGGCCGCGTCGATCTTCGCGAACCACGCGTCGAACTGCTCCCAGGTCTGGATCGTGTCGTATTCGCGAACGATGTCGGCCGCCACCACCGGTGCCGGCTCGCCATCCGGCGCATCGGCGTCGCCGCCTTCCGCCGGTGCGCTGTCGACTTCGCGCAGCCACGTCTTGAAGCCGTAGCGCGCGAAGATGTCGCGCAGCAAATCGCGCGCCTCGCCGTCGGTCTTCAGCGATGCCTCGATCGATTCGAGATGCGGCGCGAGATCGCAGGCCGTGTCGACCGTCACGAGCGTGCGGCCGAGCGGCAGGAAATCGAGCGCGCGGCGCAGGTTGTCGCCGACCACGCCCTTGATGTCGCCCGCGTGCGCGATGACGCCGTCGAGGCTGTCGTATTGCGACAGCCATTTCACGGCCGTCTTCGGCCCGCACTTCTCGACGCCCGGCACGTTGTCGACGGTGTCGCCGATCAATGCCAGGTAGTCGATGATCCGCTCGGGCGGCACGCCGAACTTCGCGATCACGCCGTCGCGGTCGAGCGTCTCGTTGGTCATCGTGTTGACGAGCGTGACGTGGCCGGTCACGAGCTGCGCGAGATCCTTGTCGCCCGTCGACACGATCACGTTCATCCCGTGCCGTTCGGCTTCGCGCGCGAGCGTACCGATCACGTCGTCGGCCTCGACGCCTTCGACCATCAGCAGCGGCCAGCCGAGTGCACGCACCGCGCCGTGGATCGGCTCGACCTGCAATGCGAGGTCGGGCGGCATCGACGGGCGGTTTGCCTTATAGTCGGCATAAAGGTCGTCGCGGAACGTCTTGCCCTTTGCATCGAACACGCAAGCGCTATACTCTGCACTGACTTCCTTGCGCATACGGCGCAGCATGTTGATGATTCCGTAGAGCGCTCCGGTCGGCTCCCCGCCAGGGCCACGCAAATCAGGCATCGCATGGTAAGCCCGATACAGATAGCTCGAACCGTCAACCAATAGCAGGGTCTTACCTTCCAGATTTCGTTCTTCAGGCATTATGAACAAGAGAAAAGTGATTCCGAGTCTGCGTTCGCTCGCAGATCAAGAACGCGCGACGGCCAAGAAGGCCCGCGCATCGTGGCAGATGTTCACGATTATGGCAGAGTTTATCGAGGCGACCGAGTACCTGTCGGAGATCCGCCCGGCTGTCAGCATCTACGGTTCTGCCCGCCTCAAACCCGACACGCCGCACTACAAGCTGGCCGCGCAGATCGCGCGCAAGCTGTCCGACGCCGGCTTCGCCGTGATCTCCGGCGGCGGCCCCGGCATCATGGAAGCCGCGAACAAGGGCGCGCACGCCGGCAAGGCGCCGTCGGTCGGCCTGAACATCGAGCTGCCGCACGAGCAGGCCGGCAACCACTACCAGGACATCTCGCTGCGCTTCCGCCACTTCTTCACGCGCAAGGTCACGTTCGTGAAGAATTCGGATGCGGTGATCGTGATGCCGGGCGGTTTCGGCACGCTCGACGAACTGTCCGAAGTGCTCACGCTGATCCAGACGAAGAAGTCGCGCCTCGTGCCGATCATCCTCGTCGGCAGCACGTTCTGGCAAGGCTTGCTGCAGTGGTTCCGCGACCAGCTGATTCCGATGGGCCTCATCAATCCGGAAGACATGGATCTGATGCAGGTGATCGACGATCCCGACCAGGTGCTCGACGCAGTGCTCGCGTTCTACGAGGACAGCGGCGAGGAAGAAGGCGAAGGTTCGGAAGGGCAACCGCCGCGGCCGGAAGAAGACCGCATGTTCTATCTGTAACCCGTCCGTGACGACCGCCGGCCCGACGGCCGGCGTACCGCTTCCCGCGCGGCAGGCATGGCGATCAGGCCACCTGCCGCGCGCTACTTTGTAACGCGCTGTTAATCCCGCTTCACGGCCGCGCGTCGTCGAATGTCAAATTCGCGCGGCCGGCGCTGCGCGATGCGGCATGATCGCCCGCACCCGCGGCCCGCCATTGTCAAATGTGCGGCCCAATGCCCGCATCCCGCGCCTGCGAGCCGCCAACCCGCGGTAATAAACAGGCCTCGCCTTTTCCGTCGCGTGCCAGCACACTGCTTTGTGTCGGCGCGGCATTCCCCCGGTGGAACGATCCCCCCTCGCTTCCATCGCGTCGCGCCGGCCTATTCATAACGACCTCACGGAAAAGAACATGCAACGTTCGCTGATCGCCCTCGCCCTCGCCTTCGCCGGCCTCGGCCTTTCGCTGTCCGGCCTCGCTCATGCCGTCAACGTCGACGTCAACATCGGCACGCCCGCGCCGGTCGTCGTCGCGCCCGCGCCCGTCGTGGTCGCTCCGGCGCCCGCGGTCATCATCGGCTGGCATGGCGACCGCTACTGGGACGGCCGCCGTTATTGGGAACGCCGCGAGTGGGAACGTCATCATGGTTACGACGATCGTCGCGGCTACCACTGCCCGCCGGGACACGCGAAGAAGGGTGAGTGCTAAGCGACACCGCGCGGCCGCTCGACGTACGCAAGGCCGCCCGCGCGCTTCTGCGCCGGGCGGCCTTTTGATTTTCGACCGCTGCCGACATGAATCGGCGGCGTTCGCGGCTGACAAAATCGCTCGGCACCCGGTGGTAGCATTGCCCTTGCCCGAGGCCACTCATGCCGCTCATCCGAATCTGGGCTGTCGAACATGCCATTGCATCCGGCGTCGCCGCGCCGACCGACATCCTCACGGCGGCCAACCATCTAGCTGCGACGACATCGCACGGCCGCGCGAGCGCATCGTTTCGCTGGCGCGTCGAATCGATCGGCGGGCGGCCGGTGCGCGCGGCCTCCGGCCAGGTCATCCCGGTCGATGGTGCGATCGACGGCAGCAGTCCCGCTGACGCGATCTGGCTGACAAGCCCGTTCGTCGCGGATTTCGAGCGGCTGCTCGACCGGCCCGCAGCGCTCGCGCCGCTGTCCAACGCGCTGCGCCGGCAACACGCGCGCGGCACGCTGATCGCGACGTACTGTACCGGCGCATTCCTGCTCGCGGAGGCCAGCTTTTTCTCGACGGTCGCGTTGCCACGACGCACTGGTCGAAGGCGTCGAGCTTCCGCGCGCTACCCGGACGTGGCGCTGCGTGCGTCGGACATCCTGACCGAGCAGGACGGCATACTGTGCGGCGGCGCCATCACCTCGTACCAGAATCTCGCGCTGCGAGTTGTCGACAAACTGGCGAATGCGCGCCTTGCCGCGTCGGTCGCCAGGCTCATGCTGATCGACATGAACCGCGTCTCGCAGGATTCGTTCATCGACCTCGACCGGATGGACCATCGCGGGCACGACGATGCCGCGATTGCGCGCGCCCAACGCTGGATGGAAAAGCACCTGCGCGAACCCTTCAGCCTCGCCCGGCTGAGCGATCATGTCGCAATGAGCGAACGCACGCTCCATCGCCGCTTCAGGGACGCGGTGGGCGCGCCGCCGCTCAGGTATCTGCAGACGCTCAGGATCGAAGTCGCGAAGCGGCTGCTCGCAGAAACGAAGCTCGCGATCGACACCGTCTGCGAACGCGTCGGCTACGCGGACATCAGCGGCTTTCGGCAACTGTTCAAGCGCGAGACCGGGATCTCCCCCGGCGAGTATCGCCGTCGCTTCACGCAATAGTCGCGCGCAACTGGCGTTGGGCACGGTGTCGGTATTGGCATCGTCGAATGGCAGTTTCGCCTCTGCGCGTATCAGCATGAGGTTCATACACTGGGTTCACGTCGTCCCGCCTCGGAGCGACGCCCTCTCCGCCGAACCAGGACACTGTCATGCCGATGATCGACGTCACCATCCCCGAAGGTGCGCTCGCACCGCAGGCCGAAGCACAACTGATGGAAGAACTGACCGGAACACTGATCCGTCACGAAGGACTCGACCCCGACAATCCGCTCGTGCGGGACGTGACCTGGATCTTCGTCCATCGGCCGGCTGCCGTGTATCGCGCCGGGGTTGTCGCCCCTGCGCCGATCTACCGGATCGTGCCGACCGTGCCGGAAGGTCAGTACACGGACGCCGCCCGCGCCGGGCTGATCGCGGACGTGACCGCCGCTGTGGCTCGCGCGGAAGGTGTGCCGGTCGACGCCGTCGCGACGCGCGTATGGGTCTTTCCAACGGAAATCGACGACGGCTGATGGGGTAGCCGCGGTGTGGCGCGGCGCCTGCCGTACATCATGGAATATTTCGGTGGCGCGACGCTGCGGGCGCTCGGGGAACAGCGGTCGGCGATCAAGCGGCGCACGGATGCGATCGCAGTGCTCGAAGCCGTACTCGTCGCGATGCGCGAGACGCATCAAGGACTGTCGCACGTTCGCGACGCCGAGCCCGCGGACTGATGCTCGGCGAGCGCATGCCGCCTCCCAACGCCCGAACCCGGCTTCAGGTAATGCCGGTATCTGCAACCGACCAGCAAATGGTGTCCTGGTACGACGGGCGCGACGCGATCGCGGCGACCGTCGATGCCGTCCGGCAGATGGCGCAGGCGCGCGGGCTGTCGCCCGCGCGGATCGCCCTCGCATGGGTGCTGCGCCGACCAAGCATTACCGCGCCGATCGTCGGGTTGTCGAAGCCGCATCACCTGATCGATGCGCTCGCGGCACTCGACCTGACGCTCGACGATCGCGAAACCGAGCTGCTCGAGACCGCATTCGACCGAACGGTCGAACCAGTTGCAATGGTGACCGAGGCCGCAGCAATCGGATCGAACCGGGGTTTCGATTGCGCGTCGACCATTGCCGACACGCGAGCGCACGCCTGATCGAGTTCGACGCACTGCCGGGTGCTGCGTGTTGATGGCGGTGTAAAGCCGCGCTTGAATGACAGCGCAATGCCGAGTAATTCGCTCATATACAAAGGGACCCGAGGGTCCCCTTGATGTGACGCAACGGCGATTCTGGCCGGAGCGGCAGCGACCGCGGCCAAAAGAAACAATTACGCGTATCGCGGCACTTTGGCGGCTACCGATTCCAATACCCGACGCAGCGTCCATCGCTGCGCCTGTGTCCCGTTAAAGGGATACGCCCAAATAACGTTGTTGGCTTGCGTGCTGTCGTAATGGTCGTCAATCACGAGATTCGGGTTTGCCATCGATGTGATATATCCCGGGCGGATAGTAAGACTCCACCGCTGCGAAGCCGCACCGGTATATTTTCTCAAGACGAGAGGCGTCTCGGCTGCGACCCTTCCGTCCTTAAAATCGAGCGCCAGCTTCGACTCGCCTGGAAGTTCACTGAAGTCCAGGACAAAGCACCCTAGACCAGACTTGAAATCCCACACGATTTGCACCAACGGGTCGGTCAGATAGCGCAGCTGTGCCGGTGCGTTTTCGCCTACCAAGCCGGTCGGCGTACTGTCGGTCGGAACACCGATACAGCGGCTCGAGTCCGCAGTGAATTCAATTACCACGTCGCTCATGATATTTCCTTCAAGATAGTTGCGAAATAATCACCCCACCTGAAACACCCCCTTAAATTGCAAGCCCATATCGACCTGCAACCCAAAGGTATTGGTGAGTTACCTGTATCGGCACTCACTTGAAAATAAAATTACAAGGACGACCTCTCATACTCAATTACACTCGATTACACATCCCCAAAAAATCGAGACAGATCGAATATTCAACGCAGGCGAGCAGGGATTGCACGATTTCCGTGTAATCTCCCGGATTCGTCATCCTCGCCGGTTGCTCTACTTCGGCAAACGCCCATCTCCCATGTTCTGCTGGGCGCATATCCGCCACAGTCGCCCGGTGCCGCGGTACACCAGCTGCGGAATGGGTTGTAGCAAGCCGCCGCACAACCTCCCGCGCGCAATCTCCGCACGCGCGAAAGGCAACTTTTCAGGACGCTCATTTCCGGGAGATTGCATGTCTGCCGAATACCACCATGGTGCCGGCGGCCGCTTCACCTATATCGGTGCGTACTCGGGATGGAAACGTGCTTGCGAACGCGCACGATCGGCGTACGAGAAAGACGGCAAAAAGGAGGGAATCAGCCCGCCCCCGAAATACCTGATCGGCATGCATTTCCGCGATCTGCGGGTGAAGGCGCTGACCGATCTGAAGCGGCAGCGCAATCACAGGCCGGCCACACGACCGAAAGCATGACGGCGCACTACACGAAATCACGCGAAGTAGAACGCGTCCAACCAGTTCCATTGACGCGTGCAAGTTAGACACTGACGCTCATATTAGACACGAAGGCTTCCCGGACCAGCCGGGGAGCCTTACACCACAAGGGCTTGTTACTGAAACGCCACTTCCGCAAAGCTCCGCAGCTTGCGGCTATGCAGCTTGTCGAGCCCGTTCGTGCGCAGGATCTCCATCGCCCTCACGCCGATCTGCAAATGCTGATCGACCTGCCCGCGATAGAACGTGTCGGCCATGCCCGGCAACTTCAGCTCGCCGTGCAGCGGCTTGTCCGATACGCACAGCAGCGTGCCGTACGGCACGCGGAAGCGGAAGCCGTTCGCGGCGATCGTCGCGCTTTCCATGTCCAGCGCGATCGCGCGGCTCTGCGACAGCCGCTGCACGGGCTCGCGATGATCGCGCAGTTCCCAGTTGCGGTTGTCGACGCTCGCGACGGTGCCCGTGCGCATCACGCGCTTCAGTTCGACGCCCTCGAGCCGCGTGACGTCGGCCACCGCACGCTCGAGCGCGAGTTGCACTTCGGCGAGCGCCGGGATCGGCACCCACAGCGGCAGGTCGGCGTCGAGCACGTGATCCTCGCGCACGTAACCGTGCGCGAGCACGTAGTCGCCGAGACGCTGCGTGTTGCGCAGCCCCGCGCAGTGACCGAGCATCACCCATGCGTGCGGACGCAGCACCGCGATGTGATCGGTGATCGTCTTCGCGTTCGACGGACCGACGCCGATGTTGACCATCGTGATCCCGCTGCCGTCCGCGCGCTTCAGGTGATACGCGGGCATCTGCGGCAGGCGCGGCGGCGCGGCGCCCTCGGCCGGCTCGCTGCCGAGGTTCGCGTTGTACGTGACGACATCGCCCGGCTCGACGAACGAACTGTACTGGCTGCGGTACGCACGCACCTCGGGATCGTCGCTCTCCGTCATCAGTTCGCGGCCGAGCTTCACGAACTCGTCGATGTAGAACTGGTAGTTCGTGTAGAGCACGTAGTTCTGGAAATGCGTGGGCGACGTCGCCGTGTAGTGACGCAGCCGGTGCAGCGAGAAGTCGACGCGCGCGGCCGTGAACAGCGCGAGCGGATGCGGTTCGCCCGGCGCCGGCTCGAACGTGCCGTTGACGATGCGGTCGTCGAGATACGACAGGTCGGGCGTATCGAAGATGTCGCGCATCGCGAGCAGGCGGTCGCGGTCGAGCTCGCCTTCGAGATGGATGCCTTCCGGAAACGCGAAATGGACCGGAATCGGCTGCGACGACACGCCGATCTCGATCTTGACATGGTGGTTCTTCGCCAGCAGGCGCAATTGCTCGCGATAGTAGTTCGCGAAGAGATCGGGGCGCGTGACCGTCGTCTCGAACACGCCGGGGCCGGCGACGAAACCGTACGAGCGGCGCGAATCGACGTGCGTGTTGACGTCGGTGCGGATCCGCACGAACGGGTAGCACGCGCGCACGTGCTCGATAATCGGTTCGTGGCGGCGATAGCGCGCGAATGCGTCGCGCAGGAAGCCCGTATTCGTGTCGTAAATGGCGGACAGCCGCGCGACGGCGGCGATCGGATCGTCGAAAGCCTCGACCGGCGGGCTTTCGGGCGTCAGCACACGGTGCCGGCGGCTCAGGTCGTTCTTCATTTGTATCACCTCGTCTGATCCGACGACATTACCACGGAACCCGGTCACCCTCGTGGCCGCCCATACGCACGCCAGGGCCGGATGACGCGCAGTATTTGCTAAAATCAGTAGGTTCACTGGAGACTCATCATGAAGCCGCTCATTCTCGTCGCCGCTGCCGCCGCGTTTGCCGCCGCCAGCGTCGCTTACGCCGCCGGCGCCTCGCCTGACGCCGACGCGCAGGCGCGGGCCGAGGCCAACGAAGCCGCCGGCCTGCCCGATCTCCGCAAGATCAACCGGCCCGGCGCCGAAGTCACGTCGAAAGTCGACTTCGCCGACATTCGACGCACGCCGAGCTTCCATGAAAAGAGCAAGAACGGCACCGAGGTCACCGAGTACCGCGACCGCGGCAAGCCGGTCGAGATCGACGTGAAGTCGAACTTCGGCACGCGCTACCAGATGAGCTCGACGCCCGACACGTCGCCGAAGCCGCACGACGCGGGCATCCCGATCACGCGCCTGCCGTCGCTGAACCTGCGCTACTGATTCCGTCGCGCGCCGCATCGATTGCGGCGCGCCGCCTCCCTTCACCTGCTGTCGCGACGCATGCCGCCCGCGTGCCGACACCCTGACCTGACGCATCCCGCATGGCCGTTTTCACTGCTGTTTCCGACTCCGATCTCGCGCAATGGATGCGCCACTACGAACTGGGCGACGTGCTTGCGTTTCGCGGCATTCCGTCCGGTATCGAAAACAGCAATTTCTTCCTGACGACGACGCGCGGCGAATACGTCCTCACGATCTTCGAAAAGCTGACCGCGCAACAGCTGCCGTTCTACCTCGACCTGATGCGCCACCTGGCCGGCCACGGCGTGCCGGTGCCGGATCCAATTCCGCGCGACGACGGCGCGCTGTTCGGCGAGCTGCACGGCAAGCCGGCCGCGATCGTCACGAAGCTCGACGGCGCGGCCGAACTCGCGCCGGGGGTCGAACACTGCATCGAGGTCGGGCAGATGCTCGCGCGCCTGCACCTCGCGGGGCGCGACTATCCGCGCAACCAGCCGAACCTGCGCAGCCTGCCGTGGTGGCAAGAGAACGTACCGGCAATCGTGCCGTTCATCACGGACGCGCAACGCGCGCTCCTCGAAGGCGAGCTCGCGCACCAGGCCGCGTTCTTCGCGTCGGACGACTACGCGGCGCTGCCGGCCGGGCCGTGCCATTGCGACCTGTTCCGCGACAACGTGCTGTTCGCGCACGCGGCGCCCGGCACCGGCCACGACGTGCGGCTCGGCGGCTTCTTCGACTTCTATTTCGCCGGCTGCGACAAGTGGCTGTTCGACGTCGCGGTGACCGTCAACGACTGGTGCGTCGACCTCGCGACCGGCGTGCTCGACGTCGCGCGCGCCGATGCGCTGCTGCGCGCGTACCAGACCGTGCGGCCGTTCACGGCCGAGGAACGCCGCCACTGGAGCGACATGCTGCGCGCGGGCGCGTACCGCTTCTGGGTGTCGCGCCTGTACGACTTCTACCTGCCGCGCGCGGCCGAGATGCTCAAGCCGCACGACCCCGGTCATTTCGAACGCATCCTGCGTGAGCGTATCGCGCATACACCCGCGCTTCCCGAGATCCAAACCGCATGCAACTGATCGAAGTGCCCGCGAAAACGGGCTATGTCTGGTTCCGTCAAGGCGTCTGGCTGTTCCGCCGGAACCCGCTCGCGTTCATCACGCTGTTCTTCACGTACCTGCTGGCGATCACGCTGGTGTCGATGGTGCCCGTGATCGGCTCGGCGCTGCCGCTGGTGCTCATTCCCGGCATCGCGGTCGGCTTCATGGCCGCGTGCCGCGACACGGTGGCCGGCAAGCCGGTGATGCCGACGATCCTGATCGACGGCTTCCGCTCGTACGGCACCGTCACGACCCAGCGGCTGCTCGTGCTCGGCGTGATCTACGTCGCGTCGATGGTGCTCGTGTTCGCCGCTTCGTCGTTCGTGGACGGCGGCGCGCTGTTCCACGTGATGATGGGCGCGGCCGACGAAGCGAGCACGACGCCGGAAACGCTCGCCGCGCAAGGCACGTTCGGCGCGCTGATGTTCGCGACACTGCTGTATCTGCCGATCGCGATGCTGTTCTGGTTCGCGCCGGTGCTCGTCGCATGGCATGACGTCCCGCCGGCGAAGGCGCTGTTCTTCAGCATCGTCAGCTGCTGGCGCAATCGCGGCGCATTCGCCGTGTACGGCGTGCTGTGGTTCGGCGTCGCACTCGGCACGTCGCTCGCGCTGTCGCTGCTGCTGCAGGCGCTCGGCGCCGGCGCCTATGCGCTGACGATCATGATGCCGGTGACGATCATCATCGTCACGATGCTGTACTGCTCGTTCTACGCGACCTATCGCGGCTGCTTCGGCGTGCAGGAGCCGGGCGCGCCGACGACCACGTCGGGCCGCTGAAGCCCCCCGGCCGGCGCGCGTCGCCGGCCGTCACGCTATTCTCCGCGCCGGGTTGCGTCCCGGCGCCCCTCCCTGTCTTGCGCCGCTCCGCGCATCCTTCGCCCGCCGCCCCTGGCCGGGCGCCCCTAGCCGGGCGCCCCTGTTCAACCCGATCTTTTGCGCGCAAAATAATTTGCGTACAAATTGTTCGCGCGTCCACCGCGCCTCCCGAATCATGGACCGCCCACCCCCGCTCCCCCAGACGCTCGACGAGCAACTGTGCTTCGCGCTCTACTCGACTTCGCACGCGATGACGAAAGCGTACAAGCCGCTGCTCGACAAGCTGTCGCTGACCTATCCCCAATATCTCGCGATGCTCGTGCTGTGGGAGCGCGACGACATCGCGGTAAAGGACATCGCTGCGCGGCTCGACCTCGACCCGGCCACGGTCACGCCGCTGCTCAAGCGGCTGGAAGCGCTCGGCTACGTCGAGCGCGTGCGCAGCGCGGCCGACGAACGCGTCGTGAACGTGCGCGTGACGCCGGAAGGCCGGGCGCTGAAGAACCGCGCGCGCTCCGTGCCCGCCGATCTCTTCTGCGCGATGCAGCAAACGCCCGAGTTCCTGATCAGGCTGCGCGCCGATCTCCAGCAGTTGCGCGACGCGCTGTCGGCCGCCAACGAACGCTGACGAACCGAGCGTCGGCCGACCGGCCCGGCACCGCCGGGTTTTTCTTCAAAATTTCATTTGCACACTAATGATTTGTGTTCTATATTTTCTTCGTGGCCGGCGACATTCCATTCGACCGGGCCGCCTTTCTCCCCTTTTCCCGACAGGAGCTGCACGATGAACATTCTGTACAAGACGAGCGCCACGAGCACGGGCGGCCGCGACGGCCGCGCGGTATCCGCCGACAACAAGCTGGAAGTGAAGCTGGCCGCGCCGCGCGAACTCGGCGGCACGGGCGCGGAAGGCACGAATCCGGAGCAGCTGTTTGCCGCAGGTTACTCGGCGTGCTTCCTGAGCGCGATGAAATTCGTCGCCGGCCAGAACAAGCAGGCGCTGCCGGCCGATACGCAGGTTACTGCGGAAGTGGGCATCGGCCCGAACGACGCAGGCGGCTTCGGGCTCGACATCGAGCTGCGCGTGTCGCTGCCGGGGCTCGACAAGGCCGACGCGCAGGCGCTGGTCGAAAAGGCGCACCACGTATGCCCGTATTCGAATGCAACGCGCAACAACGTGCCGGTGCGCCTGACGGTCGTCTGACGCGACGCAGGACGACGAATGCAAAAAGGGCGCGTGCGGCATCAAGCCGCACGCGCCCTTTTGCGTGACTCGCCGAAACGGCGGGCCGGCCGACCCGCCTTGCGCTGCTTAACGCGCGCCGAACGAATACGGGCGGTTCATCGACGCTTCGCGATCGATCTTGCGCATACGGAATTCGAGATCGTAGATGTCGGTCGCTTCGGACAGGTACGCCTCGGCGCGCTCTTTACGGGCCGTTTCAGCGTTCTTGGTCAGCATCAGGAAGAGGTGGCTCAGCAGGTACATGTTCGATCTCGCAATCCAAAGGGTCTTTGACTAGGGTTTTCCCGAATTATAGGGAAAACCCTAGTCTTTGGCCAGCGTCGATCAGACGATGCGTCGTTCGGTCGCCACAGTGCGCCGATATGCTTCGAAAAAGGCCCAGATCATCGCGCTCGCATCGGGGCCGACGGCCGCATGAAACGGCACGGCTTCGTCGCCGCCGGCCCACGCGTGATCGAGCCCTTTCACATGGCAGAGCCGCACGACCGGTTCGCCGTCGCGGCAGACATCGGTGATCTGTGCGCCCGCGCCGCGCGTCTCGACACGTTCGCCGCCGCGCAGCGCGCCGCGGCTGTCGGCGAGCCCGTTCAGCCGCATGAACTGCACCGTCAGCTGGTCGGCGTTCTTCGGCGCGACGACGTGGTCGCCGTCGCCCTGGACGATCAGCGCCGGCATGCCTGGATACCCGCTGGCGTCGACCAGCGCATCGACGGCTGCGGCCGGGTTCTGCCGCACGCCGCGCCGCATCACGTCCATCGCGGTGATGCCGGAGTTCGCCTCGCCGAGCGCGGGGCCCGAGTGCAGCGCGACCGCGGCGAAGCGGTCCGGATGGTGCAGTGCAAGAAGCGACGCGAGGCCCGCACCGGCCGACAGCCCCGCGACATAGACGCGCGACGCGTCGAAGCCGCGTTCGTCGACAAGCGCGTCGACCAGCGACGCAACCGCGTTCGCCTCGCCGCGGCCCGCGCGGTCGGTGTCTTCATACCAGTGCCAGCAGCCGTGCGCGTGCGCGCGCAGCGACTGTTCCGGATACAGCACCGCGAAACCGTGCTTGTCGGCCAGCAGGTTCATCCGCGTGCCCTGCACGAATTCGTCGACGGACTGCTGGCAGCCGTGCAGCATCACGACGAGCGGCATCGCGCCGCGCCGGCGGCCGGGCGGCACGTAGAGGCCGTATGCGAGATTCTGGACGAGACGCCCGAGCGCGGGCGCCATCGGATGTTCGCCGCGCGTCCACTCGCCCGCCGCCCACGCGGCCGCGCGCGGCCGCACCCGCGATTCGCGCGGCGGGGACAGATCGGATACGGCGGGAGAGGCGGCGGCCTCGAGTGCGTCGCGTGTGATGCGCTGCGCATCGCGCGCCGCGCGTTTGGCGGCCGGAGACAGCATGCGTTTCATGCCGCCCAGCCACACCTTGGTCAGACTTTTGGTCATCGATCGGGCTCGCAGTCAGGAAAAATAGGGGCGCAACAAGGGCGCCGCAACGGATGCATCGTTCGACTTTGTGCAATGCACCATAACATTGTTTCTGGGATTTTTCCTGCGCGCGGTAAGTTCCCGACGGCGCAAAAAACGGGGCTCGTGCGCACGCGGCGCTATACTGGGGTTTCGCCGCTTGTATCCGTTGTAGTCGTTCTTCCCGGCTCGCGCGTTGATTTAAGCATCCTTCCCGCCTCCGTTCGTCCCCTCCCGATGTTCGACCTGCCGTCTCACCTGTGGATCATGATCACCGCGTTCGGCGGCGCCGGCCTGACCTTGCCGCTCGCGATCACGATCGCCGTCTGGCTCGCGCTCGGCTACTCGTGGCAGCGTGCGGCCGCGTGGCTCGGCGTGCTCGCAGCCGCGATCGGCGTGGTCGCGCTCACGAAGATCGCGTTCCTCGGCTGGGGCATCGGCATCCGTGCGTGGGATTTCACGGGCTTCAGCGGCCACGCGATGCTGTCGACGTCGGTCTATCCGGTCGCGATCTTCCTGATGTTGATCCACATGCGCACGCCGGCGCGGATCGCCGGCATCGCGCTCGGGCTCGCGGCCGGCATCGCGGTCGGCGTGTCGCGCGTCGCGCTCGATGCGCATTCGCCGTCCGAATCGATCACCGGCTGCATCGTCGGCGCGATCGCTGCGCTCGCGTTCATCGCCGGCTCATGGCGCGCGGTGCCGCACCGCTGGTCGGCACCCGCGGTCATCGTGAGCCTCGCACTCGTCACCGTCGCGCTACACGGCATCACGGTGCCGTCGCATCGCTGGGTCACGAAGGTTGCGCTGCAACTGTCGGGCCACGAGCGCCCGTTCGTCCGCGCGCGCTGGAAGGCCAACCCGAACTACCGCCCCGCGTCGCAGCCGTCGTCGCTGCAGCGCACCGAATCGTCGACGCACACGCTGCACGCGTGACGGGGCGTCCTGCCGTCACGCCCGCCGTTCTTCAGGTCTGACCATTTCATGCGCCCCCTCGCATGAGCGGTATGCCAAGCGTTATAACCCGCCCTATATTACGATTACGGTTTCCACCCATTCCAACGAATCCGTCATGCGCTCAATCGTCCGTCCGCTTCGCCGCACCCTGCTCCGCCTGTTGCCGATCGCCGCGCTTGCCGCCGCCGGTGTCGCGTTCAGCGCGCCCGCTTCCGCCGACGAACTGGTCGTGTCGGCGGCCGCCAGCCTGACGAACGCGTTCAAGGCCGTCGGTGACGCGTACCAGAAACAGCATCCCGATACCAAGGTGCTGTTCAACTTCGGCGCGTCGGACGTACTGATGCAGCAGATCGCCAAGGGCGCGCCGGCCGACGTGTTCGCGTCGGCCGACCAGAAGGCGATGGATCGCGCGGCCGACGAAAAGGTGATCGTGCCCGGCACGCGCCGCGATTTCGCGGCGAACTCGCTCGTGCTGATCGTGCCGGCGGACAGCCACGCGGCCGCGCCGACGTCGCTGAACGACCTGACGGCGCCCGGCGTGAAGCGCATCGCGTACGGCGACCCGGCATCGGTGCCGGTCGGCCGCTACACCGAAGGCGCGCTGCGCGCGGCCGGCGTGTGGGATGCCGTCAGCGCGAAGGGCGTGCTGGCCGCCAACGTGCGCCAGAGCCTCGACTACGTCGCGCGCGGCGAGGTCGACGCGGGCTTCGTGTTCGGCACCGACGCCGCGATCATGCCCGGCCGCGTGAAGGTCGCGCTGACGGTGCCGACGAAGACGGCCATCACCTATCCGATCGCCGTGGTCAAGGACAGCCGCCACACCGCGCAGGCGCAGTCGTTCGTCGACTTCGTCTCGTCGCCGCAGGGCCAGGCCGTGCTGTCGACGTTCGGCTTCAAGCCCGCGGGCAAGTGAGCGTATCGCGATGCAAGACGCCTGGGTACCGCTGCTGCTGTCGCTGAAGGTCGCCGGCTGGGCGACCGCGCTCGACATCGTGCTCGGCGTCGCGGCCGCGTTCGTGCTCGCGCGCTGGCGCTCGCCGCTGCGCGACGTCGTCGATTCGCTGCTGACGCTGCCGCTCGTGCTGCCGCCGACGGTGCTCGGCTATTACCTGCTCGTGCTGCTCGGCCGGCGCGGCGTGTTCGGCGCGTGGCTCGACAAGCTCGGCATCGAGCTCGTCTTCACGTGGCAAGGCGCGGTGATCGCATCGATGGTCGTCGCGTTTCCGCTGATCCTGAAGTCGGCGCGTGCCGCGTTCGAGGGCGTCGATCCGCATCTCGAGCGCGCCGCGCGCACGCTCGGGCTCGGCGAAGCCGCGGTGTTCTTCCGCGTGACGCTGCCGCTCGCCACGCGCGGGATCCTCGCGGGTGCGCTGCTCGCGTTCGCGCGCGCGCTCGGCGAGTTCGGCGCGACGCTGATGATCGCGGGCAACCTGCCCGGCCGTACGCAGACGCTGTCGGTTGCGATCTATGCGGCCGTGCAGGCCGGCGACGACAACACGGCCAACTTCCTCGTGCTGGTGACGTCGATCACCTGCGTGCTCGTGCTGCTCGCGACCGGCTGGCTCGTGCCGTCGCGCGCCCGGCGGAGCCAGTTGACATGAAGCGCCTGCCTCGTCCGTATCGCCTGTCTCGTGCGGCGGCCGGCTTGCTTCGGCGGAGGCCCGCATGAGCCTCGTCGTCGATATCCGCAAGACCTACGCGAACGCCGAGCGCCGTTTCACGCTCGACGTGTCGTTCACGGCGGCGACGCAGCGCGTCGTGCTGTTCGGGCCGTCCGGCGCGGGCAAGAGCATGACGCTGCAGGCAATCGCCGGCCTGCTGTCGCCCGACGCAGGCACGATCACGCTGAACGGCGAGCCGCTGTTCGACGCCGCGCGCCGCATCGACGTGCCGACCCGGGAACGGCGCGTCGCGTACCTGTTCCAGGACTACGCGCTGTTTCCGCATCTGAACGTGCGCCAGAACATCGCGTTCGGGCTCACGTCGGGCCTGCGCAACCCGCGCGCGAAGATGGTGCCGCCCGAAGTCGCGTATTGGCTGCACGCGTTCGACCTCGAAGCGCTCGCGGGGCAGTATCCGTCGCAACTGTCGGGCGGGCAGAAGCAGCGCGTCGCGCTTGCGCGCGCACTGGTCGCGCAACCGCGGATCCTGCTGCTCGACGAACCGTTCGCGGCACTGGACGCCGCGATGCGCCAGCGCATGCGCCACGAGCTCGCCGAACTGCAGGCGCGGCTCGACATCCCGATGGTGCTGATCTCGCACGACCCCGACGACGTCGCCGCGTTCGGAGACCAGGTCGTGCAATTGAGCGAAGGACGCGTGCAGGCGGCACCGCCGCACGCCGAGTGGCCGACGCGCGTCGCGTGAGCGCGCGAGGCCGGGGCCGTGGCGCTGGCAGCCACGCTGGAGCCTGAGAGAAGCCGCACGCTGCGGCATAAGCTGGAAACGGAAACGAAGCCGGCGCCATGCGGACGACGTCCGGCGCCGGCTTCGCCCCCGTCCGTCACACGATCGCCGCAGCACGCACGCGCTGCCGTGCCTGCGCCGTCAGCCCGTCACCGCGAGAATCACGCTCGATGCCTTGAACAGCGCGATCGCCGGCCGGCCGGCGTCGAGCTGCAGCGCATCGACGCTTTCGTTGGTGACGACGGCCGTCAGCGTCCCGCCGCCGTGGAGCGCCAGCGTCACTTCGCTGTTCACCGCGCCCGCCGCGACGGATTCGACGCTGCCGCGCAGCCGGTTCCGCGCGGACACCTTCAGCTCGGGCCCGCCATCGTCGACCGCCAGCACGACCCACGACGCCTTCACCAGCGCGCAGGCGTCCGCACCCTCCCGCAGGCCGAGCGCGTCGACGCTTTCGTGCGTCAGCACAGCGACGATCGGCTGCCCGCCCGGCAGCGTGAGCGTCACTTCGTCGTTGACCGTGCCGCGCACGATCGATGCGATCTTGCCGAACAACTGGTTGCGCGCGCTGGTCTTCATGCCGATCCGGCCGATCAGCGCCCAGTCGACGTCGAACCCGGCAACGGCCGCGCTCGCCGCGTCGATGAAACGGCGATGCTCGCGCTCGATCGTGCGGAACGCGGCGATCAGCGACATCGCGCGCGGCGTCAGCGTCGTGCCGCCGCCGCCCTTGCCGCCCGTCGACCGCGCGACGAGCGGTTCGCCGGCGAGATTGTTCATCGTGTCGACCGCATCCCATGCAGCCTTGTAGCTGAGGCCGACGGCCTTCGCCGCGCGCGTGATCGAACCGGTGTCGCCGATCGCCGCGAGCAGCGCGATGCGCGTGGCGCCGCCGAGCGTCTGCTCGCCCGCGCGCAGCCACAGCTCGCCGCCCAGTTCGAGCGGCTCGGAAGACAGGGAAGAATGCGGTGCGTCGGTCATCGGCATGGGTGCGGGAAACGGGCGGCCATTATATTCAGCGCGCGCCGCTCAGCCCGGCTTGCCGTCGAGCTTCGGCGGGCGCAGGCTGGCCAGCAGCGTCTCGGCGTCGCGCGCCGCGCGCTGCTCGAGCGCCGCGCCGTAGCCGCGCACGAAACCGAGCTGGTACGGCGGCGCCGTCAGTTGCTCGAGATGTTGCAGCGCGACCATCGTGTCGTTCGATTCGCCGAGCACGGTCTGCACGCGCGCGAGCGTCTTGACCGTCTCGTTGCGCGTGCGGCGCGACGCCAGCGACGCGAAGAATTCGAGCGCATAGCGCAGCCGCTTCGCGTCGATCCGCAACCGGTGGCGCGCAGCCGTATCGAGCGACGTGAGCGACGGCGATGCGTAAAGATGGCCGAACAGCCGCCGCACGCGCTTCGTCGCGTGACGCCGCAGCGACGGCGCGTCGTCGCCTTCGGCAGGCGGCAGCGCGAGCGTGCTCAGCCATTCGAGCCAGCCGAGCGTCAGCCGCGCATAGCGGGCCGAATGCAGCGCCTGCCGCAGTTCGACGCGCGCGGCCATGGACTGCGCACGCGCGGCGTCGAGCGTGCCGTCCCAGTCGGCGCCGCCGCCGTCGGCCGCGATCAGCGCGGGCAGGGTTTCGGTCGAGAACACGTCCCAGTCGCGTACCGTGCCGAGCAGTGCGGCGAGCCAGTGCAGGTCGGCGCCGAACGCGTCCTTCCATTGGCGGTCGGCAAAGCTCGGAAAGAAGCGCATCAGCGTGCGCAGGCGGCGCAGCGCGACGCGCATCTGATGCACGAATTCGGGATCGTCGCGATCGAGCACGCCGCCCTCGTTGCCGAGCCATTGTGCGGCGATGTCGCCGGACAGCGCGAACAGCGCGGCGCGCTGCGTGCGGATGCCGGTCAGGTCGACGAGCCGCGCCTTGACCGGCCCGGCGGCGGCCGGCTCGCCCGCACAGGCGCGGTCGATCACGCTCGTCAGTTGCACGAATGCGGGCCACGCGCCGCTCAGTTCGCGCGCCGCGGCAAACAGCGCGTGCAGCGCGGCCGCGCGCGCGGCAGAGGTTTCCCAGTCGGGCGCGGCGAGACGCAGTTCGACGTAGCGGCGCGGCGGCTCGCCACCGCCGTGCAGCGTGACGTCGTCGAGCGTCATCTCGACCACGACGCCGCTGTCGTCGGCCCACCGCCCGCGCCGCCGTTCGCTGACGAGGCGCATCGCCGTCGATTCCGGCGGCGCGCCGGCGGCGGAGCGCTCGGTGGCGTCCGGCGCGACACCGTCGACTTCGTCGACGTCGCCCGTCGGCGCATCGGCATCAACCGCGGCGCCTGTTGCGGGCACGGGCAGCGGCATCGCGACGACGATGCCCGCATGATCCGCGTCGAACAGTTCGCGCTGCGTGACGCCGGGCGCGAACGCTTTCGTGCGGGACGCGACGACCCGCCTGCCATGCGCGTTCGACTCGACCCAGGTCCACCAGCTCGCGCCGGGGCTCGGCTCGGCCTCCTCGACCTGGCACGGCTCGATCGTCACGCGCTCATGGCCGCGCCGCATCCGGACCTGCGGGCAGATCCGCCATGCGCGCACGAGCTCGGCGCCGAAATCGCGCTGCGTGCCGCGAGCGCGACTCCCAGCCTTGACCGGCCAGCCTTCCAGCGACAACGACAACACGATTTCCAGCACGCGCGACATGGAAGCTCCTGCACATGAAGAATCGCCGGCGCATCGTCCGCGCCGGCGTCGTCCGTGAAGCAACTTCCATAGTACACGCCGTCAAAACGCGCGGGCGACGATCCGGCCCTGTCGCGCTGTCGCACATCAAACGGCGTATTGCGCGATGCCGTTGCCGAACGACCAGTCCTCCTTCAGCACCTCGACAAGACTGATGAATACGTCCTGCTGCCGCACGCCGGGCTGCTGCGCGAGGTTCTCCGCGATCGTCCGGTACAGCGCCCGCTTCTGCTCGAGCGTGCGCGTGTTGTTCGCGGTGATCTGGATCATCACGAGATCGTCGCTGCGTTCGATGTCGAGGTAATGGCGGCCGTACACGAAGTTCTCGGCCGCATGCTCGGTGACGACCATGAAGATGTCGTCCTCGGGCACGTTGAACGTGTGCATCAGCGCGCGATGCACGCCGTCGACGAGCGCCGCACGGTATGCGGCCGGTTTGCCTTCGCGCACTGCGATACGGGTGAATGGCATGGTCCTGCTCCTGTCGGTGACGTTGAAGAACGGAAACACGGCATCAGGTTAGCCCCGCCGAACTATAATAAACAGTCATCAATGAATATTTCATTCATTTTCATTTGAAATGAAAGTACTCGACCTCGATGCCGTGCGCGCGTTCGTGCTGGTCGCCGATCTCGCCAGCTTCACGCGCGCCGCCGACGCGCTCGGCACCACGCAATCGGCCGTCAGCCTGAAACTGAAGCGGCTGGAGGCACACCTCGGCAAGCCGCTGCTCGCGCGCACGCCGCGCGTGGTCAAGCTGGCCGCCGACGGCGAAAACTTCCTGCCGGCCGCCCGTGCGCTGCTCGACGCGCACGACCACGCGCTCGGCGCGATCTCGGCCGGCACGCACCGCCTGTCGCTCGGCGTCAGCGAGCACGTCGCGGTACCCGACCTGCCGGCCGTGCTCACGAGCCTGCATCGGCAGGATCCGGGGCTGTCGCTGGAAATGCATCTCGGGATGTCGGCGGGCCTGCTCGCGCAATACGACGAACGCCGGCTCGACGCGGCGATCGTGCGGCACGAGCCCGGCGAAGACCCGCCGCGCGACGACGGCACGCTGCTGTTTGCCGAACCGCTGGCCTGGCTCGCCGCGCCGGACTGGGCGCCGCGCGCGGGCGAGCCGCTGCCGCTCGCGGTGCTGGCCGGCCCATGCGGCGTGCGGGCCGCCGCGCTGCGCGCGCTCGACCATGCGGGGCGGCCGTGGCGCGAACGCTTCACGGGCGGCGGTGTCGCGGCGGTCACGGCCGCCGCCGCGGCGGGGCTCGCCGTCTGCCCGCTCGCGCGGCGGGTCGCGCCGCGCACACTGGTCGACGTCGGCGCGAAATTCGGGCTGCCGCCGCTGCCGCAGTCGCAGGTCGTGCTGTATTCGCGCGTGCGCGACGCACGTGCGGCCGCCGCGCTGCGCAGGTTTGCCGACAGCCTTGCAATCTCGGCGTAAGCTGTGGGGTTTCGCCGCCCGCAATCTTCAGAAGAATCCGATGAAGCCCGAAGCCCGCAAGCACCTCCGCGCCAACCTGCTGATGCTCGCCGCCGCCGCGATCTGGGGCTCTGCGTTTGTCGCGCAGCGACTGAGCCTCGACGTGATCGGGCCGTTCCTGTTCACGGGGCTGCGCTTCCTGCTCGGCGCGCTCGTGCTGGTTCCTCTGCTGATGCTCAACGCGACGTCGCGCGCGCAGCTCGCGGCGATCCGCCGCGAGCCGGCACTGCTGCTGCCCGGCCTCGCGCTCGGCGGGCTGCTCGCGGTGTCGATCTCGCTGCAGCAGTTCGGCCTGCAGTACACGCGGGTCGCGAACGCGGGTTTCATCAGCTCGCTGTACGTCGTGATCGTGCCGCTGATGGGTATGTTCGCACGCCACAGGATCGGCGCAGGCACGTGGTTCGGCGCGCTGCTCGCGGCGATCGGCCTGTATTTCCTCAGCATCGACGAGCACTTCTCGGTGCTCTACGGCGACTGGTTCCAGCTCGCGGGCGCCGTCATCATCGCCGCGCACGTGATGGCGGTCGGCCATCTCGCGAAGCGTCACGATCCGCTCGTGCTCGCGTTCCTGCAGTTCGTCGTCTGCGGCGTGGCGTGCCTCGCGGTCGGCCTGGCCGTCGAGCCGGTCAGCGTCGCGATGCTGCGCGGCGCGCTGCCGACGCTGCTGTACGGCGGGCTGCTGTCGGTCGGCGTCGGCTATACGCTGCAGGTCGTCGCGCAGCGCGACGCTGCGCCCGCGCACGCGGCCGTGATCTTCAGCATGGAAGGCGTGTTCGCGGCGGTCGCCGGCTGGGCCGCGCTCAACGAAACGCTGACGCTGCGCGCGCTCGTCGGCTGCGCGCTGATGCTGGCCGGCCTGCTCGCGTGCCAGTTGCTGCCGAACGGCGACGCGCGGAAAAAGGACGAGGACGCGCTGCCGGCGTGACACGCACCGTCCCTATAATGACGGTTCGCGTGACTTCCACGCCAACCGCTTCCGACAGGCCTGCTCCGTGACGTCCACTTCCGTCGATCCCGCCGCCGACCTGCTGCGCGAACGCGCAGCGCACTACGCCGCCCAGGCGGCGCTGTTCCTGCGCGACCAGGCGCTCTCCACCGCGTCGCACGATCTGCGCAGCCCGCTGAACGCGATGCATAGCTGGGCGTACGTGCTCGAGCGCCAGCTCGCCAATGCCGATCCGAACCTGCAGCGCGCGCTCGCGGGCATCCGCACGGGCATCGACCAGCAGGTGACGCTGATCGACGACGTGCTCGATGCGCCGCGCGCGGAAACGCGCACGCTTGCGATCGCGACGCGGCCGTTCGCGCTGCGCGCGCTGCTCGACGACACGCTCGCGCTCGTCCGTTTTGCGCTGGCCGACGCACGCCAGGTCGCGCTCGACGCGACGCTGCCGGACGACGAACCGTTGCTGTCGGCCGACCGCGAACGCATCGCGCAGGCGCTCTGGACGATGCTGACGGCGGCCATCGAGGCCAGCGCTGCCGGCAGCCGCGTGACGTTCGCATGCACGCGCGACGGCGCGCAGTTCGTCGCGTGCACCACTTGCACCGTAAGCGCCGACGCACTCGCCGACCCTGCACAGCCGCATGCGTTCGAATCGTTCGCGCGACGCGAAATGCTGCGCGAGCGCGACGCGAAGCGAATCGCATGGGCGCTCGCGCTGTGCCAGCGCGTCGCGCTCGCGCACGGCGGCACGTTCTCTCATACCGCGTTCGCCGACGGCGCGACCGCCACCATGACGCTCGCCATCCCCCGCGAGGCGCCGGTGTAAGCAATCGGTCGTCCAGAACATTACAAATTCCTTTCCGGCTCTATACTGATGGGCCTGTCATAACCGGAGCGATTCTTTGTTACAGATCTTCGCGCTCATCGGCGCGTTGTTCCTGGTGGCCCTGAACGGGTTCTTCGTGGCGGCCGAATTCGGCCTCGTCAAACTGCGCGCGACGCGCGTCAAGACCCTTGCCCGCAAGCACGGCCTGCGCGGGCGCATCCTCGGCATCGTGCACGGCAGGCTCGACGCGTATCTTTCCGCGTGCCAGCTCGGCATCACGCTCGCGTCGCTCGGCCTCGGCTGGGTCGGCGAGCCGGCCTTCGCGGAACTGATCGGCCCGCTGCTCGACCTGATCGGCGTGCAGTCCGAACGCGTCGTGCACCTGATCTCGCTCGTGTTCGCGTTCTCGCTGATCTCGTTCCTGCACATCGTCGTCGGCGAGCTTGCGCCGAAATCGATGGCGATCCGCCAGCCCGAGAAGATCGGCCTGTGGGTCGCGCTACCGCTCTATGCGTTCTACTGGGCGATGTATCCGGCGATCTGGGTGCTCAACAACAGCGCCAACGCGGTGCTGCGGCTCGCGGGGCTGTCGACCGACCACGGCGGCGACGCGCACTACTCGACCGACGAGCTGAAGCTGATCCTGCGCAGCCGCCGCAGCACGGCCGGCAACGCGGCACAGCCGGCGCGCGGCACGTACAGCAACGACGAGTGGAACACGCTCGCTCATTCGCTCGATTTTTCATCGATGACCGTGTCGGACCTGATGCGGCCGGCCCATGAAATGATCGGCCTGCGGCGCGACCTGCCGCTGCCCGACAACATGGAGATCGTCGCGCGGCACCGCTTCAGCCGCTATCCGCTGTTCGAGGATGCGTCGCGCGAACAGGTGAGCGGGCTGATCCACCTGAAGGACCTGCTGCTCGCGCGTCACGCGGGCGCGGCGCTCGAAGACCTGTCCGACTACGTGCGCCCCGTGCAGTACGTGAAGCCCGACACCCCGGCGCTCGAACTGTTCCGCCGCTTCCGCAAGGGCGCGCCGCACTTCGCGCTGGTCGGCAACAAGGGCGAGAAGCCGATCGGCTTCCTGACGCTCGACAACCTGCTCGGCGCGCTGGTCGGCCAGATCCACGACGAGTTCCGCCAGGGCGATGCCGACTGGAGCCGCCTCGACGACGGCACGCTGATGGGCAAGGGCAGCCTGCCCGTCGTGTCGCTCGAGCAGGCGCTCGGCATCGACATCGACGAAGGCCGTGCGGAATCGGTCGGCGGCCTCGTGATCCAGGCGCTCAGCGACCTGCCGAGCGAAGGGCAGCGCGTGTCGTTCGACCGCTTCGACGTCGTCGTGAAGAAGATGAACGGGCCGCGCATCGTGCTCGTGCGCGTCTATCCGAAGATCGCGAAGGAGGCCGACGAATGACGGCCTCTCGTTGTTGTCGCCGCGTGCGATGAACGCAACGCTGCCGCGCTGCTGCGTGATCACGCCGGAACCGGCGTCCGCGTCGGCGGCCGATTGCGATGCGTTCCTCGACCGGCTGTCGGCCGTGCTCGCGCGCGGCGAGACGCTCGTGCAACTGCGCGTGAAATCGCTCGATACGGCCGCGTTCGCGCGGCTCGCCGCCGCGGCGCTCGCGCGCTGCAATGCGGCCGGCGCGCACCTGATGCTGAACGGCCCGATCGACGCGGCCGGCGTGATGCGGCTCGACGGCGCCGGCTGGCATCTCGACGGCACCGCGTTGCGCGCCGCCGCGCAGCGGCCATTGCCGGCCGGACGATGGGTGTCCGCAGCCTGCCACACGCAAGACGACCTGCTGCTGGCCGCGCGCACCGGCGCGGATTTCGTCACGCTGTCGCCCGTGTTGCCGACGCTCAGCCACCCCGGTGCGCCGGCGCTCGGCTGGAACCGATTCGACGCGCTGGCCGCGCAGGCCGCGATGCCCGTCTACGCGCTCGGCGGGATGACGCGCGCGCATCTCGACAACGCGCGCCGTCATGGCGCGTACGGCATCGCGGGTATTCGCGGGTTCTGGTAACTCGGGGGGGGGGGGGGCCGGCGGTGCAGCCGCCGGGCGCGGTTGCGCCCGGCCGTTCGGACAGTCACCTGCTCGCGCACGCAGGCGCGCTTCAGGCGTTCAGGTTCGGTCGCGCTCCACGCCACGAGCCGTCATCGATGCGACGCACGTCGTGCGTGAGCGCGTACCGGTTGACGTCGCCCGTCAGCCACGCAACGAGCGAATACGGCGGCAATTCCCCTTCATCGACCCGGTCGCGCGCGCGCGCCGGCGTCTCGAACACGACCTGCCCTCGCGGCGCATCGAACGGCACCGCATCGGGCGACAGGTTCAATGCGATCGTCAGCGTCTCGTCGTCGGCAAGACGCCATGACGCGAGCAGCGCGTCGGCATCCCCGTCGCCGTCCGCCTTCAGCGCATGCGCGTCCTGCGGCCGGCAATCGGACAGCCGCGGCGCGATCAGCTTCGCGCGCACGGCGAGCGCCGACTGCACGAAATGCGCGCGATCGGCGTCGCGCGCGGTTTCGTCGAAGATCAGCGGAATCTGCGGCGTGAGCAGCGACAGCGCGAGCCCGGCCAGGCCGGCCGCTTGCCCTCGCTCGCCCTGACCGCAGTCGCGCCACGCGCCATCGGACAGCACCAGCGACGTCAACGACAGCCCGGTTTCGGCGGCCATGCCTTCTGCCGGCGCGGCCGGCTGAAACGCCGCGCCGGCCGCGGTCAGCGCACGGGCGAGCGTATGGATCGACTGGTGCGTGGAAATGCCTTCATGGCCCGATGTGTCGCGCCCCGTCAGCCGGTGCAGCGCGCGTTCGCCGCAACCGTTCCATTGCGCATCGAAATGAGTATCGGCGAGATGCGCCGGATGCCGCTCGCTGCCGAGCACGAGATGGATGAACCGGTCGGCCGGCACGGCCGCGCGCACGCGATCCGCGATCTCGCGCAGCCACGACACGTCGATCCGGTCGGCCTCGCGCAGGCGCAGCCCGTCGCAACGGTATTCGTCGATCCAGTACAGCGCGTTGTCGCAGAAGAAATCGCAGACGTCCGGATGATCGAGCGCCAGCGGCGGCGCCTGCAGCGGATCGTCGCGCATATGGAAGAACGGCTCCGCGAAGTGGCGCAGCGCGTCGGTGCCGCTGCCGAAGCGCGCGTAGTCGAGTTCCAGCAGCACCGCGAAGCCGTAGCCATGCGCGTCGTCGATCAGCGCCTTCAGCGCATCGGGGCCGCCTTCGGCCGCAAGCGGCGCGAACGGCAGGCTGTCGTGCGGCGATGCGAGCAGTTCCAGCGCGGTCACGCCGAGGCGCGCGAGCTGCGGCAGGCGGCGACGCACGCCGGCGAAGCCGCCCACCGCGTGCGGGCGAATCGCGTAGAGCGCCATGTCTTCCCACGCGCGCCCGCGCCAGAACGTGTTGCGCCACGTGAACGCGCGCGGATCGACGACCTCGCTCGGGCCGTTGAGCCCTTCGGGTTGCGAGCGCGACGCGGGATCGGGAATCGACACGGCATCGTCGAGGCGATAGCGGTAACGCGCACCCGCGCCGCAATCGGCGAACACTTCGAACCAGTTCGGGCCGGCGGCCTTCATCGGGACGAGCGTCGGGCCGTAGCCGGTATCGAGTTCGAGCTGGACCTGCGTGCTGCCCGGCGCCCACACACGAAAATGCGTGCGCGGTGTCGTGCCGAGCGCGCCACAGGGCTGCGCGCCAAACGGCAAACAATGAATGTAGTGCTGCGCGTACGGATCGTGCGGACAATCGGACATCATGCGCTCCTCGTGCGTGCCGAGCGGCATGGCCGCGCCACTGGCGCGGCGCATCGGGGCCCGGCATGCGACGGCCAGGCGGGGGGGAGAGAATCGAGTATGCGCCGGATTCGCCACCGCGATGCATCATGTTCAGACATTTTTAAATGCGAATCGACCCCCGGAAAATCGGCAGCCCGACGCTTGCCGAATCGGGTAGTCGGCATACCGGAATGACCGCTCGCCTTGTTGCGTCGACCACGCACGCTTACGCTCTGCGCCATGCTCGCGGACACGTCGTCCGCGCCCGACCCGAGGAACCCGCCATGTCGCTTCCCGCCAGCGCCGCGAAATTCGATCCGGCACGCGCACACGAATACGCCGAGCAATCGCGCATCGCGCTCGCCGGCTACGATGCCTGCCACGAACTCGCCGCGTGCATGCTCGCGTCGGCGATCGGCGTGCCCGATGCGCGGATACTCGTCGCGGGCGCGGGCGGCACGGGGCAGGAAATCTGCGTGGCGGCCGCGCTCGAGCCGGGCTGGCAATTCACGGCCGTCGACCCGTCCGCGCCGATGCTCGCGCTCGCGCGCACGAACGTCGAAACCGCCGGCTTCGGTGCGCGCACGGCGTTCGTCGAGAACGACGTCGATGCGCTGCCCGACGCCCCCGAGTTCGACGGCGCAACGCTGATCGGCGTGCTGCATCACGTCCCGGGCGACGATGCGAAGGCGGCGCTGCTGCACGCGATCGCGCGCCGCCTCAAGCCCGGCGCGCCGCTCGTGCTCGCCGGCAATCATCGCCGCTACGCGGACCACCCTCGCCTGCTCGACGCGTGGCAGCAGCGCTGGCGCATGAAGGGCGCCACGCCCGATGCCGTGCGCGCGCAACTCGCGAAGATCCTGCAAGGCGCCGATCCGCCCGCATCCGAGGAAGCCGTGTTCAGCCTGCTGCGCGATGCGGGCTTCGATGCGCCGCTGCGCTTTTTCGCGAGCCTGTTCTGGGGTGCGTGGATCGCGGTGCGGCGCGCATAACGGATCGAAGCGGTTCGAAACGGCGGGCGGCGCGATTCGCGTACACGCCGCGCGCGCTGGGTATGATGTCGCTCCCGCTCCCTTCCGGCCTCGATATGCTCACCGTCCATCACCTGAACAACTCGCGCTCGCAGCGCGTGCTCTGGCTGCTCGAAGAACTGGATGTGCCGTACGAGATCGTGCGCTACGAGCGCGATCCGAAAACGATGCTCGCGCCGCCCGCGCTGCGCGCGATCCATCCGCTCGGCAAGTCGCCCGTCGTCACCGATGACGGCCGCACGTTCGCCGAATCGGGCGCGATCATCGAGTACCTGGTCGAACGCTACGGCAACGGGCGTCTCGCGCCGCCGCCCGGCACGCCCGAGCGGCACGACTTCACGTACTGGCTCCACTACGCGGAAGGGTCGGCGATGCCGCCGCTGCTGCTCAAGCTCGTCGCGCTGCGGATCGCGCATGCGCCGATGCCGTTCTTCGCGCGGCCGATCGCGCGCAAGATCGCCGACACGCTGCAGTCGGGCTTCGTCGATCCGCAGATCGCGCTGCATCTCGGCCATATCGACGGCGCGCTGAATCGCACCGGCTGGTTCGTCGGCGACGGCTTCAGCGCGGCCGACATCCAGATGAGCTTTCCGCTCGAAGCCGCGACCGCGCGCGGCGGCGGCAGCCAGTATTCCGCGATCGCGCGCTTTCTCGACACGATCCACGCGCGGCCGGCGTACCGGCGGGCACTGGAACGCGGCGGTCCGTACGACCTGCTCAAGTAGCCGGCGTCAACTCAGCAACCCCGCCGCGACGTTGATCGACAGCCCGAGCACGGCCATGTTGAAGTAGAACGACAGGATCGACTGCGCGAGCACCGCGCGCCGCGCGGAGCGGTTCGCCAGCGATATGTCGGCGGTCTGCGATGCGACCGCGAGCGTGAACGCGAAATACAGGAAATCCCAGTAATCGGGTTCGGGGTTCCGGTCCGGGAAACGCAGCGCGCGGTCGCTGCTCGGCGAGCCGTAATAGAGCCGCGCATAGTGCAGCGTGAAGATCGTCGGAATCAGGAACCACGCGCCGAACAGCGTCGCGCCCGTGATCGCGTAATGGCTGAGCCCCGCACGGAAGCCGACGCTCTTGGCGGTCGCGAGCTCGATCGCGATCGCGGCCACGCTCGCGACGGTCGCGAGGCATATGACGGTCAGCACGGTCGTCGCGCTTTCGTCCTCGCGGATCGCGACTTCGCGCACCTTGTGATGATGCGCGGTGACCATGCGCACCCACATCAGCACGAGATACAGCCAGACCGCGCAATCCCAGCCGATCAGCGTACGCGCGGTCAGACGCAGCTGAAACGGCAGCAGCACCGCGCACAGCAAGCCCGCGACGAACGCCGCGACCATGCGCGGCCGGTTGCGTAATACCTGCGGATAAAACGTCATCGTGTGATTCCGAAAGCGGATGGAAAGGGTTCGAACGGTACGCGGGGCGGCCCGCTGCGCCGCGCCGGCGGGTACCGCGCCCCGATTATCGCCATTCCATCGCGACGTGGCGATGGGCACGAGCGCCTAAGATACTGGGATGACTGCCACCGCCTCCCTCTGCCGCCACCCCGCGAACACGGCCGGCCGCGACTTCGTCGTCGGCGACCTGCACGGCTGCGTGGACGTGCTGCGCGCGCTGCTGCACGACATCCGCTTCGATCCGGCCCGCGACCGCCTGTTCTCGGTCGGCGACCTCGTCGACCGCGGCCCCGCGTCCGAAACCGCGCTCGACCTGCTCGACCGCCCGTGGTGCCACGTCGTGCGCGGCAATCACGAGGAAGTGCTGAGCCTCGTGTCGCGCGGCAAGCTGTCGCCCGACGCGTGGCGCGGGATCGGCGGCGACTGGGGCGCCGACCTGCCGCCGGAGCGGCTGCACGCGCATGCGGCACGCGTCGACGCGCTGCCGCTGGTGCGCGTGATCGGCGACGGCCCCGAGCGCTTCAACGTGCTGCATGCGGAATTTTTCGGGTCGGACGCCGACCTCGATACGGGCAGCTATTCGCACGACGTGCGCGAGCGACTGATCTGGGGCCGCGATCTGGTCCAGGGGCTCGCCGATCCGGCGCGGCAGGCCGGACTGTCGCTGACCTGCACCGGGCACACGCCCGTGCGCGCACCGCAGCGGATCGGCGCGCAGTGGTTCATCGACACCGGCGCGTTCGCGCCGTCCGGGCGGCTCACGCTCGCCGAGCCGCGCACCGGCAGCACGTGGTCGATGACGCAGGCCGAGGCGCGCGAACGCCACGCGGGCGACTGGCCGCTGCCGTGATGCCCTCGCGCCCGCATCGGCCCGCGAGCGAGCCCTAGCCAACCTGGTTCAGTTCGAACACCGCGTCGACGGCCGAGCCGTTCCAGTTGTATTCGAGGTAGGCCGCGTGACGGCAGTCGCGCAGCAGCGTGGTGCGGAATGCCGCCAGACACTCGCCGCCCGGGTCGCGCACCGACGGATAGACGATCCCCGCGCCGCCCGCGTTGCGCACCGCGCGGCCGAGCGCCTTCCCCGCGCTGTAATCGAGCGGATGCAGCAACGCGGGATCGCGCTGCGGCCACGTGCGCACGTCGACCACGTCGCCCTGCGCGAACACCGTATAGAGCCGCATCTGCTGGCGCATCGGCGGCTCCTTCGTCGCGGCCAGGAACAGCGCGCCGTGATAGCGCGTTTCAGCGATCGCCGTGTCGCGCGAGCGGGCGCAGTAGAACACGCCGTAGCTGCCGTCGGAAAAACGGCTGCCCTGCGGATTCAGGTGCGTGAACGCGGCCATGATCGGCCCCCAGCCCAGCCCGTAGCGGCGTTCGGCGGGCGGCACGAGGTCGAGCGTGCCGACTTCGTTGCGGACGCGGTCGTTGGTCAGCGATTCGAGCGCGTACAGCGCGTCGAAATCGTCCGCCGACGCGACGCGGTCGAACAGGTTGATCGCAGGAAAACGGGTGGGGATCACACGATAGGCAGGCGCCCAGTCGACGGCGGTCGTGGGCCATTGTTTTGCTTCGATCGGCATCGTCACGCCCAGCCACCTCGCATCGCGTCGAGATATTGCCGGACGGCGACCAGATCGCCGACGTTGCCGGCCAGCATCCGGTCGAGCGCACGCTTGCCGCCGAACGGCGCCGCATCGTTGGGCCGCTTGACCCATGCATCGGCCGCGGCCGGTTGCGGCAGCAGGATCTGCAGCGCCTTGTAGATGCCGAGCAGCAGCGATAGCCGCTCGAGCGTGTCGCGCGGCAGCCGCGCCGACTCCGGCGCCGCCTTCCACTTGAAGAACGTCGAACGGCCGGGCGACCCGAGCAGCACGATCTGCTCGTCGATCGTCAGTTCCCAGTCGCGCGCGATGTTGAAAAACGCACGCAGGCCGGCCGCCGACATCTGCGCAAACGAAGCCTGCGGCGGGGCGGAATGCGAATCGTAGGCAGGCTGTGACATGATCGTTAGTCTCGAAATGAATTCACTAACAAGACTAGTCCATTTTCGTATTTTTGCAAGGGTCGACACCCGGCGATCGGCCATTTCTTCCGGCAAAACGATATTTTTTGTCCATTCTGGACTCAAATTTTATTTTCTGCGTTAATGGCCATGCGGACACCGCGTGCAGACGCGGTTCGTGTCCGCGGAACCGTGTCGCACAGAACCGGAAGCACCCCGCCAAGGAACGCACCATGAAGAGACTGATTGCCGCTGTTTCGATCGCCCTGCTCGCGGTATCCGCAGGCCCCGCCGCCGCGAAGGACTGGACCACGATCCGCTTCGGCACCGACGCCAGCTACGCGCCGTTCGAGTCGAAGGCGCCCGACGGCAAGCTCGTCGGCTTCGACATCGACCTCGGCAACGAGATCTGCGCGCGCCTGAAGGCGAAGTGCGTGTGGCTCGAGAACGATTTCGACGGGATGATTCCGGCGCTGAAGGCGAAGAAGTTCGACGCGGTGCTGTCGTCGATGTCGATCACGCCGCAGCGCGCGGAGCAGATCGGCTTCACGACGAAGATCTACAACCAGCCGACGCGGCTCGTCGTGAAGAAGGGCTCGCCGCTGCTGCCGACGGCCGAATCGCTGAAGGGCAAGTCGATCGGCGTCGAGCAGGGCACGACGCAGGAAACCTATGCGAAAGCGTACTGGGGCAAGCAAGGCGCGAACGTCGTGTCGTACCAGAACCAGGACGGCGTGTATGCGGACCTGACCTCGGGCCGCCTCGACGGGGCACTCCAGGATGAAGTGCAGGCCGCGATCGGGTTCCTGAAATCGCCGCGCGGTGCGAACTACCAGTTCGTCGGGCCCGAACTCGTCGACGAGAAGGTGCTCGGCATCGGCGCCGGCATCGGGCTGCGCAAGGAAGACACCGACCTGAAGGCGAAGATCGACCGCGCGATCGTCGACATGGTCAAGGACGGCACCTACAAGCGGCTCGCGTCGAAGTACTTCGACTTCGACATCTACGGCGGCTGAAACGGCGTCGCGCGCGTACGGGCGACTCTCCCGTCGCGCGCGTCCGACCGCCCTCCCCTCACCACCGGGCGGCGACGGCATTGCGCCGTTCGCCGCCGCATCGAATTCATCCTCCGTCGCGTGCACTGCGCAACGTGTCGAACCTGATTCGGATTGCAGATCAATTGCACCGGTTCACGCGAACGATGGGTAACGCGACCGGATATCGTGCGAATTCAGTAGCCGAAGATCGGGCGTCGCGATACCGGCGCCCGTGTGCACATGCCCTTTCGAATCGGGTCTGGGTGCAGGAAAGTGCCGACCCGGCGCGGATGACCGGCAATCAGCCGGATCCGCCTCGCACCGGGCGCGGAGAGATGGCCTGTCGATGCATGCCGGCCGGCTGCGAGAACGACGCTCGACCGGCGATGCCCCGCATCACTGCGATCGCGGCCTGCGAGCCGCGGCGTGTGGCGATCGATCATTTTTCTACCCCGTTTTCAGTCTGATGCTTGTTCCGGCAACCGGACGATGCCGGTGCCCCGACGATCAGGCGACAACGTTCCATGCTCGCCGGAACGCGGCTGCTGCGCCGCGCTCCGCCGCCGCATCCCCGCGGACTGCGTCCTGGCCGGTATTGACAGGGTTTGCTGCAGAACCGGCCGGACCTCGCGTCGTCGACTTTCGTACGTTCATATCCGCAAGGAGCGGGCCAGCTTCGCGCGAGCCCATCCGCACAAGGGGTTCGGCGCGCGGGACGACGGCCGGAACGGGTGCGCAATGCCGGAAGTTGCGAATCTGAAACATGCGGCGCGCGGCATGCGCCGGCGCGTGGCGGCCGAGCCTTGCGGGATAAGGCTGAACAATCGACATGGAATTTTTACCGGCCGGCACCGTTCCGATCGGCCCGATTCGCCGCGGAAATTCGCCCGGTTGCCGACGCGAAATGTTTCATGCGCTTTACATGCCGTCGGCGGCATCGGAGCCGCCGGTCGTGCGCGGCCGGCCTTGTCGTCACGATGCTGCTCGCGCACGGCACCGCGATGCTCGGGCTTGCGCGCGCATGGAGCGTCGTCGCGGTCGTGCTGTGCGTGCCGGCCGTCACGTTCGTGCGGCATCGGCTCTGGACGTATCGCTGAACCCCGACACCGAACCGTTCACGCGCTTGACGCGCCGCTCAGCCGACGCGCTGATGCCCCGCGTCCCCGGACGGCGCGCCGTCGTGCCCGCCGTTGTTGTCGTGATCGTTCAGCCCGTGCTCGATCATCATCCGGTAGAGCGTCACGCGCGAGATGCCGAGTTCGGCGGCAGCCTTGTTGATCCGGTGATCGTTGCGCAGCAGCGCATTCTCGATCGCGGTGCGCTCGGCGAGCGCCCTCGCCTGTTCGAGCGTCACGGGTTCGGTTTCGCCCGGCGTCTCGAGCCCGAGATCGTGCGGCGTCAGCAAACGGCTCTCGGCCATCACGATCGCGCGCCGCACGCGGTTGATCAGCTCGCGCACATTGCCGGGCCACTCGTAGCGGCGCATCGCGTCGAGCGCGGCCGACGTGAAGCCGCTGATCTTGCGGCCGCTGTCGGCCTTGAACTTCTGCAGCACGTAATGCGCGAGGATGTCGATGTCCTTGCCGCGCGCACGCAGCGGCGGCTCGTGAATGCGCAGCACACACAGGCGGTGATAGAGATCCGCGCGGAAGCGCCCGGTCTCGACCGCGCCGTCGAGATCCACGTGCGTCGCCGAGATGATCCGCACGTCGACCGCGATCGATTCCTGTCCGCCGAGCCGCTCGATCTTCCCTCCCTGCAGGAAGCGCAGCAGGCTCGCCTGGCTCTCGACCGGCATGTCGCCGATCTCGTCGAGAAACAGCGTGCCGCCGTTCGCCGATTCGATCCGGCCCACGCGCCGCTGGTTCGCGCCGGTGAACGCGCCGCGCTCATAGCCGAACAGCTCCGACTGCAGCAGGTGATGCGGAATCGCCCCGCAGTTGATCGCGACGAACGGCCCCTTGCCGCGGCCGGAACGCTCGTGAATCGCGAGCGCCGTCAGTTCCTTGCCGGTGCCCGACTCGCCGGAGATGAATACGCTCGCGTCGGTCTTCGCGACCTTGCGGATCGTGCTGAACAGCTGCTGCATCGCCTCGCAGTTGCCGATCATGCCGTGCTCGCCGATCGACGCCGCATAGGCTGCGCCGTCGACGCGGTCGAGCGCGGCCATCCCGCGCGCATGGCCGAGCACATGCGAAATCCATTCGTAGGGCAGCGGCAGCGTCACGTAATCGAAACAATAGCTGCGAATCAGTTCGCGCACGGCGGGACCGATCGTGATGCCGGCCTGCGCGATCGAAATCCAGCCGATAGCGGGCTGGCTCAGGCACGCTTTCAGCGCCGGATAGTCGCGCGACGTGAACCCCGTGAAATCGACCAGCCCGGCGGCGACGATTACGCCGGATGTCATGTTCTGCGCGGCGCCGGCTGTCTTCGCGACCGTGATCTCCCAGCCGAGCCCCCGCAGTTGCGCAAGCAGCGGCTCGTCGGGCGTACGCATGATCACGAACAGCTTGCGGCCGGCCTCTGGAGCGGTGACGGACACGGGCGTCGTCTCGGGCGCCGCATTCCCGTTTGCGTCGGGTGACCTTGCAACCATCGTTGTTCCCCGCTTGGCGTTGGTATCGTGCGCCGGCTCGCCGACGCATACGACGGACCACGATCGAACTGACATATTGGCCGCATTTCCGTCCGAATAAAATCCCCCTGCGCATGAATCGTGCATGAGCTTGAGGTTGTCATGAACGGTATATCGACGCGGCCGGCCTGCGGCTAGATGGGTGTTATCCCGGTGGCGGGCGCGGCGCGAACCCGGAGCGGGCGGGCGCGCTGTGCGCAAAGCCGCGCCGGTGCTGGCGCGCGGCGTTAGGGTGCGATGCGGCGCACGCAGAATCGGCACGCCGGCGAGGAGGTGCGCGGCCGGTCGACCGGACAGCCGGATGCCCGCGCAACCGGTTCCGGTTGATTTCGGTTAATCGTCGGAGGAAGCCGGCATGATGCAGGAACGCAACATGCGCGGCCCGACGCCGTCCATGGCAGCGAGACGGCTTGTGTCAGAAACGGATTGTGTCAGCGGCCCGATGCGACCGGCGCCAGCGCGTTCGCGCTGCCGCGGCCGACCGGCGTGCCGCCGTGTTCGCCGTAGGTGGCGACGAGCGCGTCGACCCGCGCGAGATGGTGATGGTTGTCGTGATCCCACGGATGGAAGCCCGGCCGGAAAAAGCTCAGCCATTCGCCCGCGATGCGCGGGAACAGCCCGCGGCGCGGCCCGTACAGGAACGCGATCGTCCGCAGCATCCCGCGCACGTGATGTCCGGCGCCGCGATCGCGCCACAGCAGCGTCGCGTGCATCAGGAACACGGCCGGCCAGAACGTCAGCGTCGTCAGCAGATACACGCCGATGCGGATCAGGTAACGCCGCAGCCCCGGCTTCATCACGGCATTCCACACGTCGAACGACACGGCCTTGTGCTCGGTTTCCTCGAGCGCGTGCCATATCCACATCTGCCGGTAGCCTTCGACCGAGCCTTCGAGGCGCGTCGGGTCGCGCAGCAGCCATTCGGCGAGCATCGCCGTATAGTGCTCCGCCGCGACCGTATGCGCGAGCTGCACCGAATGCGGCAGCTTGCGCTTCATGTAGCCGAGCACCGCCCACACGCGCTTGTCGAGCTTGCGCGCGGGCAAACGGTTCGCCTGCATCAGCTCGTTGTATTCGACGTGCTCGCGCGTATGCATCGCCTCCTGGCCGATGAAGCCGAGCACCTGCTGCTTCAGCACGGGATCGTCGATCCGGTCGCGGTAATTGCGCACCGAGTCCATGAAAAAGCGCTCGCCGGCCGGGAACAGCAGCGACAGCGCGTTGAAGAAATGGGTCACGTGCGACCCGAGGCCATGCCAGTCCTTCGCGCGCTCGACCGGCAGATCGAAGCGCAGGTCGCGGCGCACCGGCATGATTCCGGCTGCGGTAGCGGAAGCGGCTGACTTCATGTTCATCGTTCTCCTGTTCCGGAGCGGCCCGGCGCGTCGTCCGACGCGGCCGGCGCAGGCCCCGGCGGCGCATCGCGCACCGCCAAAATCTTGACATCGACAGATGTAAAGATAGGCCGCCCGCGCCGACGCGCGCAAGCCACGCGGTAGATGCCCGCTTCCAAACAGGGCACGGTCGGAAAGGCGGGAAAAACGACGTTCGAACAGCGCCCGGGCGGGCCGCGATTCGAACGGCCTGCAAGCGACGCGAGGCGCTCGGCGCCGCGACTCGCCATCTGCCCGAACGCCCCGCGCGACGGGCGTTTCGACGAATCCGGCGGCGGCGCGCGGCATATGGCATACCGCCCCGGTAGCACCGATTCATACGCGCGGCCCACTCGCACGATGCAACCTCGGTCGCGCGGCCCGAGAAAAATTCAAACGCGCGTTCCATTTGCATTTTCGGCGACCGCGGGCGCGGCGCCTCGCAGCCGTCCGCGACACGCGTACCGGCGGGTGAAAGCCACGTGCGACGGCCCGCTGCGGGCTCGCCTACAATAGCGGTCTTACGCAACCCTCTTTCAGGAGTAGTCATGTCTGTCATCACGACCGAATCGGGCCTCAAATACGAAGACCTGACCGAAGGCACCGGCGCGGAAGCGCAAGCCGGCAAGACCGTCAGCGTTCACTACACGGGCTGGCTGACCGACGGTCAGAAATTCGATTCGAGCAAGGACCGCAACGACCCGTTCGCGTTCGTGCTCGGCGGCGGCATGGTCATCAAGGGCTGGGACGAAGGCGTGCAGGGCATGAAGGTCGGCGGCGTGCGCCGCCTGACGATCCCGCCGCAACTCGGCTACGGCCCGCGCGGCGCAGGCGGCGTGATTCCGCCGAATGCGACGCTCGTGTTCGAAGTCGAACTGCTCGACGTCTGACGACGCACCCGGCCGTTTCCTTCCGATGGAACGCATCGCCTCCCCCGCCATCGCGCTGCGCCGCTACGACACGTGCGAAGCGTCGGACGTGCACGACTTCCACCAGGTCGTGCTCGGCGTCGATGGCGCGATGGTGATGGCGGTGGACGGGATCGGCCGGCGCATCGACCGGCACGCGGCGTGGCTGATTCCGGCCGGCGCGCGCCATGACTATGCGGGCCTCGGCGACAATCGCCAGCTCGTGATCGACCTGCCCGCGGCATCGCTCGCGGTGCCGCAGCGGTTGTTCGACCGCGCACGCGCCGTGTCGATCGATCCGACCCTGACGTCGCTCGTCGCGCAGGTCGCAGCGGCCGCCGCGCAACTCGATGCGCCGGCCGGCGACGCACGGCAGGCAGCCGCGCACCGTTTCCAGTGGCAGGCCGCGGCACGCCTGTGCGGCGCGCTCATCGACGATGCCGGCATCGCCGCGCCCGCGTCGGGCCTCGATTTCGCGCGCATCGACCGCTGGCTGCGCGCGCGGCTCGCCGAGCCGCTGCGCATCGCCGATCTCGCCGCGCACTGCGGCTACGGGATGCGCCGGTTTCATCAACTGTTCGTCGACGCATTCGGCGAAACGCCGCATCGCTATTTGCAGCGGCTGCGGCTCGACGCGGCGGTCGTACTGCTCGCAGATGGCCGGCATCCGCTCGTCGACATCGCGGGCATGGTCGGCTTTGCGGATCAAAGCACGTTCACGCATGCGTTCACGAAGCGCTTCGGCGTTGCGCCGGGACGCTGGCGCGGCGAGCGGCATTGAGCGCGAATCCGTCGCCCTGAACACGCGTCAACCCACGTAGCCGCACGGTTCGGCAAACCGCGTTCGAGCCGGTCCGGCCGCAACCTTCGTCGCCCCCGCTTCGTTTCCGCTCGCAATCCGCGCCATAGCGCGTGGTGCTCACCGCCGCGTCGCGCCCGCTTCGTCGCCGACCTTCCTCACGACCGTCTCGGCCGCCTTCACGGGCCGGCCATCGTCGTGCCGCAGCGCGAGCTTGCGGATCGCGCGCCCCGTATTGCGGTCGACCAGCACCGAATGCGGCTCGCCACGCGCGAACAGGTTCGCCTCGCCCCACTGCCGCAGCATCACGATGACCGGAAACAGCCCCTCGCCCTTTTTGGTCAGCGCGTACTCCTGATACGCGGTACCGTCCGACGCCGGCACGACGTCGAACACGCCGGCGTCCACCAGCATCCTGAGCCGGTCGGACAGGATGTTGCTCGCGACGCCGAGGCTCGCGCGGAAATCGCCGAAGCGGCGCACGCCGTCGAACGCATCGCGCACGATCAGCAGCGCCCAGCGATCACCGACGATATCGGTCGCCCGCGCCACCGGGCACGGCGAATCCGCAAGACTTTTCTGCCTGGCCATGTTCCTCTCCGCAGTCTAGCCGGCCGCCCTCACGGCAGTGCCGGCCGTCCGTGCGCGGGCCCCTCGCCCGCCGCACAACAGGTTGCATTTTAAAACTACTTTACCTACACTCACACCAGTTTCAAATTGCAACTACTTTGCGTAAGGAAACCGATGGCGCCTTCCTGTCATTCAAGCACCGTCGCGTCGAATGCAGCGAATGCATCGAACACGGCGCATCCGGCCGGCGACGGCCGCCTGTCCGCGGCCCGCGTCTCGCTGCTGGCCGTCTGCTGCGCGGCGAGCGTCGCGAACGTCTACTACGCGCAGCCGCTGCTCGATTCGATCGCGCGGGATTTCGGCGTGTCGCAAGCCGCGGTCGGCGGCGTCATCACCGCCACGCAGCTCGGCTGCGCGCTCGCGCTGCTGTTCGTCGTGCCGCTCGGCGATCTGCTGAACCGCAAACGCCTGATCGCCGCGCAGCTTCTGCTGCTGACGGCGGCCTGCATCGGCGTGGCGGCGGCATCGACGCGCATCGCGCTGCTGGCGGGGATGGTCGCGGTCGGGCTGCTCGGCACCGCGATGACACAAGGGCTGATCGCGTGCTCGGCCGCGCTCGCGGGCGCCGGCGAACGCGGGCGCGTGGTGGGCGCCGCGCAGGGCGGCGTCGTGATCGGGCTGCTGGCCGCGCGCTCGGTGGCCGGCGTCGTCACCGATATTGCCGGCTGGCGCGCGGTCTATCTCGTCTCGGGTGCGCTCGCGATCGCGATGCTCGCCGTGCTGTCGCGGCTGTTGCCCGACACGAACGGGCCGCGCGAACGCATCGGTTACGCGGCGCTGCTGCGATCGATGGTGTCGCTGCTGCGTGACGACCGCGTGCTGCGCGTGCGCGGCGCGATCGCGTTGCTGATGTTCGCGGCGTTCAGCATCTTCTGGAGCGCGCTGGTGCTGCCGCTGAGCGCACCGCCGCATTCGATGTCGCATACGCAGATCGGCGCGTTCGGCCTCGTCGGCGCACTGGGCGCGGCGGCGGCCACGCGCGCGGGCCGGCTTGCCGATCGCGGGCGCGGCGAAGCGACGACCGGCGCCGCGCTCGCGCTGCTCGCGTGCTCATGGCTGCCGCTCGCGTTCGGCAATACGTCGATTGCGCTGCTGATCGTCGGCATCGTGCTGCTCGACGTCGGCGGACAGGCCGTCCACGTCGTCAACCAGAGCATGATTCTCGGCACGCGGCCCGACGCGCATGCACGACTCGTCGGCTGCTACATGCTGTTCTACTCGGCCGGCAGCGGGCTCGGCGCGATTGCGTCGACGATGATGTATGCGCGCGCCGGATGGCCGGGCGTCTGCGCGCTCGGCGCGGTCGTCAGCGTGGCCGCGCTCGGCGTGTGGGCCGCGACGCTCAGGCGCGCGTGACGCGTGCCGGAGACGCGGATCGGGAGGGGAAAGTCGGCGCGCCCGTCGCGGGCGGCCGGTGCGCGAACCGGCCGCGCACGCGCACCGGTTCGACCTTCGGTACGGCACGCACGGTGCGCGCCGCGGGCGCTCAACCTGCCGCCTGGATCGCCTCTTCGTACACGCCGGCGACGCGCCGCGCGATCACCGCGTTGTCGAAATGATCGCGCGCATAACGCTTGCACGCGGCCTCGTCGGGCAGCGCGATCGCACCAGACAGCGCGCCGCCGAGCCCTTCCGCGATCGCGTCCGCGCCGGTCGACGGCAGCACGAGATCGTTGGACAGCCCGGCCACCGCCTCCGGCAGCCCGCCGACCGGCGTGACCAGCACGGGCGTGCCGGACGCGAGCGATTCGACGGTGATCAGCCCGAAGCCTTCGAGCGCGACCGTCGGCACGACACTGACCGTCGCCGCGCGGTACAGCGCCGCGAGATGATGGTCGGGCACGAAGCCGAGCAGCTTCACGTTGTCCTGCAGCCCCGCCGCGTCGATACGCTGCTGCAATTCCTCGCCGATCTTGCCCTTGCCGGCGATCAGCAGCAACACGTCCGGGTGACGGTGCTTGACGAGGCCGATCGCGTCGATCAGGTCCTCCAGCCCCATGCGCCGCACGAGCCGGCGCACGGCCAGCACGATCGGCCGATCCTGCGGCAGTTGCAGCTTGTGCCGCGCCTCGGCGGGCGTGAGCGGCGTGTCGAACTGCGCGGTATCGACGCAGCCGGGAATCACGCGCACGCGCGACGGCTCGATCCCGTAGCGGTTCGTCAGGATCTGGCCGAATGCCTGCGACAGCACGATCAGCCGCGACGAGCGCGTATAGACGGCCTGCTCGAGATAGCGCTTCGCGCGCTGCCCGAGCGACGCGGCGCCCTCGACCTGGCTTTCGTCGGCCCACGGCCCCTGGAAGTGCGACACCTGCGGAATCCCGCGCGTCACGTCGAGGCCCGGGAACGTGTACAGCGCGAAGTGCGAAGAAATCACGTCCGGCCGCTCGCTGCGGATCTCCTCGCGCAGCGCGCGCCGCGCGGCGAGCATCCGGCGCGCGAGCGTCTGCGACGCGGGACCGAAGCCCTGGATCGCGCCGCCCGTGTCGTCGGCGACCTTCGGCGAGCCCGCGACGAGCCCGCGCACCTCCACGCCCGCGCCCGGCAGCGCGCCGACGAGCGAGTAGTACATCCGGTCGAGGCCGCCCGCACGTTCGGGGAACCAGTGCATGCCGATCTGCAACGATTTGATCGGCCGGGAAGATTGGGACATCACGATTGCTCCTGCGTGACTGCATGCTCGACCCGCTCGAACGCGGACGGCTGCGTGGGTTGGCCGATGCGCCGGTAGAGCGCGACGTACTGGGCACCCATGTGCGCCCAGCCGAAACGGGTCATCAGTTCGCGAGCCGCGCCGCCCATCGCGCGGCAGGTGTCGCGCGACGCCGCGAGCGAACCGATCGCCTGCGCGAGCGCGGCGGGATCGTCCGGATCCTCCAGCACGATCCCGCATTCGCGCGTGATGATTTCCGCGCCGCCCGCGGTGCGCGCGGTGACGACCGGCAGTCCGGCCGCCATCGCCTCGAGCAGCGACAGGCTCATCGCTTCGTAGCGCGACGGGAATACATACGCATCGACCGAGCGCATCAGCGTCGGCATGTTTTTCACGAGGCCGAGGAAATGCACGCGCGAATCGATGCCGAGCGCGCGCGCCTCGTCCGGATACGGGCTGCCGGGCAGATAGCCGGCCACCGCCAGATGGACGTTCGCCGGCAGCTTCGTCAGCGCCTTCAGCACGGTGCCGAGGTTCTTGCGCGGCGTGCGCAGGTCGCCGACGAACAGCAGCAGGAACGCGTCGTCCGGCAGCTTGAACGCCGCGCGGTCGGCCTGCGCACCCGCGAACGCACTGCCGTCGACGCCGTTGTAGATCACGCTGATCTTGCGGCTGTCGATGCCGAGCGCGGCGATCTCGTCGGCCACCTTCTGCGACACCGCGGTGATCGCACGCGAACGCCGGTATGCCCAGCGCTCGAGCGCGGTGTTCACGCGCGTATAGACGTACTGGTAAGCCGACCACATCCCCTTCGTGAGCCCGAACGGATAGTACGGGCTCCTGAACCAGCCGCCGTGCACGAAGTGCGCGGTGTTCACGTCGGCCTTGATCCACGAGATGAAGCCGTTCACGTGCAGCACGTCGTACTCGCCGCGATGCGCGCGCAGCCACCACGCGCTCTTCAGCGCGAACACCTGCTGCTTGACGAGATTCGACGGCCAGAAGCGCCCGACCTTCACCGGCACCCAGCGCACGCGCGGGTCGGCCAGTAGCTCGGGCGCGACGTGCGATGCGACCAGCGTGACTTCGTAGTTCTCGGCCAGCGCCGCGCGCGCGATTTCGTAATTGACGCGGCCCTGCCCGTCGTTATGTCGCACGACATGCGTGACGATCGCGATTCTCAAAGGTCGCCTCCCCGTGAACGCGCGGCGGCCAGCAGGCGTTGCGCCTTCTGCCAGTGCGCCGCGGAAAGTATCGAAAAAATGGCTGTAAACATCAGCAGGCCGCCCGTACCGATCAGCGAGTTCGTGAACACGAGCATCGCGAACGTCGACAGGCACAGGCTCAGGCACGCGCCGACGAACTTGTCCTTGCGCAGCTTGAACGCCGCGCGCAGCGTGCGGCCGAACAGCATCACGACGCCGGCGAGATACAGCAGCGTGCCGGGCCAGCCGAGCACGAACGGCACGTTCATCACGCCGCTGTCGAAGCTGCCGTACTTGCCGAGCTCGCCGCTGTCGCTCGACAGCTTCGTCGATGCGCCCGTCGCGCCCATCCCCTCACCGGCGACGTCGGTAAACGCCGTCTGCGCGAAGGTTGCGTAGAACTTGTTGCGGTCGTCGTAGCTGCGGTCGTCCTTCAGGTTCACGATCGACTGCAGACGCTGGCCGAGACGATCGGCCACCGGCCCGACGGTCAGCAGCGGCACGCATAACCCGACCAGCACGACGCCGCTGATGAGGATCCGCATCCGCACGCGGTTGTTCGACTGCGCGAGCTGGATCGCGAGCGCGATCACCCAGCCGCCCCACGTCGAACGCACGAGACACAGCGCGAACGACACGAACCCGGCCGCCCCCGCGAACCAGCGGATCTTCTGCGGCGCCGCGAGCACGAACACCAGCGCGCCCATCATCGCGAACGCGAACGGCCCCGACGAGTTCATCGTGCTGAATACCCGCACGCCGTACGGCACCGGCTCGCCCTGCGAACCCATGTCCGAACCGATCATCCACAACACGTCCCACTGCGGCATCACGAAGTACTGCACGACGCCGTACACGCCCATCACGAGCATGCCCCACATGAACGTGGACAACAGCACGTCGCGGTACTCGGGATAGTCGCGCGCGTTGACCATGATGTGAAAGCCGATCAGCACCGGGTACACCCAGTTCGCGAGGTCGTAGGTCGCGGCCATCACGCCGCTCGACACGATCCCGACGAGATAGGCGTACGCGAGCCCGAACAGCATCAGCAGCACCGGAATCCCGCGCCGCTGCGCGAGCACGCGGTAATGCCGGATCAGCCCGAAGCCGGCGATCATCGTCACCGCGAGCGGCGCGACCTGGATCAGGCTGGTCGGCGTGAACGCGCCCTTCGACCAGTCGGCGAGACGCCGCACTTCCGGGCTCAGGAACCACACCCACCACATGAAGCCGACATAGCGCGCCGGGCTCTTGAAATACAGCCAGATGCCCACCGCGATCGCCAGCACCGGAAACGCGAGCGTCAGTACCTTGCCCTGGTGCGCGGCGATCAGCACGGCGGTGAACGACCACAGCCCGGCCTGCCCGGCCCAGTGCTTCGGTTCGGCAAACCAGCTGCGGTTGCGCGACGGTGCGCGTTCGGCGGCAATCGTACTCATCGATCCGCTCTCACCGCGACGACGGACGCGAATCCGCAAGCGGCATCGCCAGGCCCGCGGCGGCCGGCGTGCGGCGCCGTCGCAGCAGGTCGCGCGTGATCCGCACGTGCTGCTCGGCGAACGCCTGCGTGGTCAGGTCGCGCTCGCGCAGGCACGCGGCGGCGGCCCGCGCGCAGCCGAGCGCCGCGACCGGATCGGCGACGAAGCGATCGGCGGCCTGGCGCATCGCCTGCGCGTCGAACGCCGGCACATAGGCGGCCGTATCGTGCGGGAAGTAGTCGCTGAGGCCGCCGACGTCGGACACGATCATCGGCTTGCCGACGGCCGCCGCCTCGAGCATCACGGTGATGCCCGACGCGTGGAAGTTCGGCCGCAGCGGCACGACGATCACGTCGGCCCACGCGTACAGCTCGTGCTGCTTCGCGAGCCCCGACGCCGAGCCGATCTTCACGTTCGGCGCATGCCACTCGCGCGGCACGCGGCGCCGCGTCGCGAGCCGTACGTCGTAGCGCTCGTCGCCGCCGAACGCGGCGAGGAACGTGCGCCAGTCGCGGTCGCGGTCGTTGCCGATCGCCGCGATCCGCAGCGGCCGGTTCGGTTGCCATTGCTGCGGCTCGGTGAGCGGGAAATCCTGCGTGTTCAGCCCGTAATAGACGAACTCGGCATCGCGCCCGAGGTAGCGGCGGCACAGCTCGGCGTTGTCGCGGGCGAGCGTGGTCAGTGCGTCGGCGCGCGCGAGCAGCTTGCGGTACAGCCAGCGGCGCGCGCCGCCGAAGCTGCCCCACTTGTCGAACAGCCACACGCTCTGCGCGAGCAGCAGCGGGCGCTTGCCCTGCGCGCCGGCGAGTTTCAGGATCAGCGAAGCGGCGAGATGCTCCTGCTCGGTGTGCGTCCAGATCACGTCGGTGTTCAGCAGCGCGGCGCGGTTGCGCCATGCATGCACGACGTCGAAGCCGAGCGCCGCCTTCAGCGCGCGGCGCGCGAGGCTGGCGACCCGGCTCTCGCCGCCGTCCTGCGAATACGTCAGCCGGAATTCGTCGGATTCGGCATGGTGATAGCCGTACAGGCAGCCGATGTTCTCGCCTTTCCGATAGGTACGCGGATCGGCGCCGTAAAACAGGTGGACGTGGACTTTCGTTGTGGTCATGTCAGCCTCCGCCGGGCCGCCCCAATGAGGCTGACCGCCCCCTCGGGGGGCAGCGCGCAAAGCGCGCGTGGGGGTTGTTTCATTTCGAGCCCTCCGGGAGTGGCCGCGCGCGATGCGCGCAGCCCGTTCAAGACGTCACCGGCGGCATCGCCGCACGGTGGGGGGCAAGGTTCGCGCGGCGTGCGTCGCGCGCGCCGCGGCGCACCGCGCGCCAGTGCTCGCGGATCCGGCTGCGCTGCGCCGTATGCAGCGACAGCAGCACGTGCGCGAAACCCGGATAGACGCGCGTACCGACCAGCGTCCACCACCACCACGCGATCTCGCGCCGGACCGGCGGCAGATGCTCGCGCAGGATCAGATGCAGGTTGTACGCGCCGTTGCTGATCGCATTCAGCGAAGCGGCGTCGCGCCGGTCGTCGTCGAAGCGCTCGGCCGGGAAATGATCGACCGCGATCGCCGGGTCGTAGACGAGCTTCCAGCCGTCGCGCTGCACGCGCATGCTGAACGCCATGTCGTTGTGCACCTGCGCACCGGCGCCGCGCAGCCGCGTATCGAAACGCAGCCGTTCGATCGCGGTGCGGCGGTAGCTCATGTTGGCGCCCTTCAGCATGGCGACTTCGCGCGCGCCGCCGACGCCGAGGTGATGATTGCCGACGATCTTGCCGGACAGCGTGAGCAGGCCGACGCGTTCGCGCGATTCGTCGAGCACGCGGCCTTTCTCGTGCACCCAGTCGCGCCCGCCGACCGCGCCCACGCGCGGATCGGCCTGGAATGCCGACTCGACGCGCGCCAGCCAGTCGGGGTGCGGCGCCGCATCGTCGTCGGTGATCGCGACGATGTCGCCGTTCGCCGAGTCGAGCCCCTTGTTCAGCGCGGCGACCTGCCCCGGCACGTCGACCGGCACGATGCGCAGCGGCAGCGCGCCGCCGACCGCCGGATCGGCGAGCCGTTCGTGCGTGGCGTCGTCCTCCGGGCGCGCGACGACGATCACCTCGTCGGGCAGCCGCTGCTGCCGCTGCAGCGCCAGCAGGCAGCGCGCGAGGTCGGCCGGGCGCCGGTAGGTCGGGACGAGCACGGAAATTTTCATCGATGGTTCTCCAGTCGGCCGGGCTGGCGCGCTGCGCGCCGGCCCGGTTTCGCACACTGCACTCAGGCGCTCAGGTATTCGTGCACGGCCGCGTAGCCGCGGCCGTAGCCGCGCGCCTTCGGCGGCACGCCGTTGAAGATCCCGCCTTCCAGATCGACGCCCGCGGTGCGCAGGCGCTTGATCGCGTCGGCGATCTCGCCTTCGGTGTGCATGCCCGAGCGCAGCACGAGGAACGTCGAGCCGGCCATGCGGCCGATGATGGTCGCGTCGGTCACCGCCAGCACCGGCGGCGAATCGATCAGCACGACGTCGTAGCGCTTGCTGAGCCCTTCGAGGTATTGCGGCAGGCGCGTCGACATCAGCAGTTCCGACGGGTTCGGCGGACGCGTGCCGGCCGCGATGAACGACAGGCCCTGCACCGGCGTTTCGCGCACGGCATCCTCGAGCGGCGACTGGTCGCTCAGCAGTTCCGACAAGCCCGGCTGCGCGGTGAGGCCGAAGTAGCGATCGAGCAGGCCGCGACGCATGTCGGCGTCGATCAGCAGCACGCGCTTGCCCGAATGCGCGAGCAGCACCGCGAGGTTGACCGTCAGGAAACTCTTGCCGATGCCGGGCGTCGGGCCCGTCAGCACGATCACGCGGTTCTTCGCGTCCATCATCGCGAACTGCATCGCGGTGCGCAGGCTGCGCAGGCTCTCGACGCTGAGATCCTTCGGACGCAGGCTCGCGAGGATCGGCCGCGCGCGGCCGCCGCCCTTCTCGGCCGCGGCGTCGAGCTTCACCTGCTCGGCGCTTTGCGGCACCAGCCCGTACAGCGGCAGGTTGAACGCGCGCTCGATGCGATCGGGATCCTCGATGCCCTGGAACAGGTTGCGGCGCAGGAACACGATGCCCGTGCCGAGGATCAGCCCCAGGAACACGGCGGCCGACAGGATCAGCACCTTCTTCGGCTTCACCGGATCGCCCGGGCGCAGCGCCGAATCGACGAGGTGGATGTTGCCGCCCGTGCCGGCCTTCTGCACCGACAGCTCCTGCACGCGGTTCAGCAGCAGCACGTAGATGTCCTCGGCGACCTTGGCGTCGCGCTGGAGCTGGACGGCCTTCACTTCGGTCGCCGGCAGGCTGCGGAAGCGGTTGCTGAACTTGTCCTTCTCGCCCTGAAGCTCCGAGAGCTGCTGCTTCGCGGCGATCACCATCGGGTGCGAATCGGTGAAGCGCTGCGCGAGCGACGCGAGCTGCAGGCGCTGCGCGGCGATCTGCTGCTCGTACTGCACGCTGCCCTCGAGGTAGACCTTCGCCTCTTCGCTCGCGTTGATCGAGCCCGACGTGCGCTGGTATTGCGTCAGCGCGGCTTCCGCGCGTTCGAGGTCGGCCTTCAGGCGCGGTTCCTCGCCCTTCAGGAAGTCGAGCATCTTGGTCGCTTCTGCCTGCTTCGCGACCACGTGCTGGTTCAGGTACGACTGCGCGAGCGCGTTCGCGATCGCGGCGGTCTGATCCGGGTCCTTGCCTTCGAGCGAGATCTGCACGACGCCCGTCTGCTTGCCCTGCTCGCTCACCTGGATGCCGGCCTGGAAGCCGCCGATCGCGTCGAGATCGTTGTAGCGGACCACCGTGAACTGCGTGCCGGGGCGCGCGACGAGCTTCTTCACGAGCAGCGTCACGCCGCCGCCTTGCGCCGATTCGCCGACCTGGCCCGACAGCAGCCGGGTGCCGTTCTGGTCGACGAGCGAATACGTGTCGTTCGGACCGGCCGTCAGCGTCAGCTTCTTGCCTTCGAGCGCGGGCACGACGCTGATCGAATCGACGTCGGCGACTTCACCGCCCCACGCGTACGACTTCAGGCCGAGCCACGGCCGCGCCGGCGTGCCCGGCGTCGCGACGCGCGCGGCGAGGCTGCCGATCACGGGCAGCGTCTTCGGCACGACCGAGAAGTTCAGCTTGAACTGCTCGACGACCGGCGCGACGACGCCGCGGCTCTTGATGATCTCGATTTCCGCATCGGTCTGCGCCTGCTGCGGACCGGTGTTGATGGTCGCGCCGGTCTGCGTCTGCGTGAGCGCCTGCGACGTGTTGTCGTTGCTCTCGACCCGCACGTGCACGTCGGCCTGATACACCGGCTTCGCGATGTAGCAGTAAAGGCCGGCGAGCGCGATGACCGTCGCCGCGATGCCGAGCAGCAGCCAGATGTCGTCCATGATCACCTGGAGCAACTGGCCGAGGACGACGTCCTCTTCCTCGGTTTTCACGGACAGATCCGCGTAGGAGTGTTTCGCTTGCGTGTTCACCATTCGTTCCCGCTTGAGTGGTGCCGGGGGGCAGGCGCCGCCCCGGCGGGCTATCAGCGCGTGATTTGCCGCATGTAGAAGATCGTCTGGATCGTCGGCAGCACCTGCTGCAGCACCCGGTTGAACTGCACCGAGCTGGCCGTGCTGACGTAGACCACGTCGAGCGGCTGAAGCGGGAAGCGGCTCGACAGCATCAACGCATCGGGCTGCGTCATGTCGAGGCGGAACACTTCAGGCTTCGTCGGGTTGTCGCGCATGCCGCGCATCACGTAGATCTTGCGCGGGTTCGCATCGGTGTCGAGGATGCCGCCGCCCGCCGTCAGCGCGTCGGCGATGGTCAGCCTGCCCTTGAGCATCGGCACCGTGACCGGCGTCTTGACCTCGCCCATGATGAACACGCGGCTGTCGCTGCGATCCGGCACGTTGACGATGTCGCCCTGCTGCAGCATCACGTTCTGCCGCACTTCGCCGCGATCGAGCACGCCGTTCGCGTCGAGCGTGTACAGCTTGCCGTCGCGCGTCAGGCGCACGCGCTGCAGGTCGGCCTCGTTGGTCGAGCCGCCCGAGCGCGAGATCGCATCGACCAGCGTCAGCGGCACGTCGCTCATCGCGAGCGGGCCCGGCGTCTTCACCTCGCCCGTCACCTGCACCTTCTGGCTGCGGTACGACAGCACGCGCACGTCGAGCTGCGGGTTCTTCACATAGCGCGCGAGACGCGTGGCCAGCTCGTCGCGGGTCTGCGCGATCGTCTTGCCCGCCACGTGGATGCGGCCGACGAACGGGAAGAAGATCGTACCGTCGGCGGCCACCGTCTGGCCGTAAGGATCGGCCTGGCCCGGCAGCGACGACGAATAGGGCTGCTGCAGCGCGCCCGCGATCGTCTGCGTCGTGTTGCCGCCGCTGGAGAACGACTGGCCCTGCGGCGTCGTCAGCTCGGGGTGGTCCCAGACGGTGACGCCGAGGATGTCCTGCGCGCCGATGCGGTACACGTACTGCGATGCATCGGTATAACGTCCCGGCGGCAGCGGATGGTCGACCTGCTGCTTCTGCAACTGGTCCATCACCACTTTGGCGTCGATGTAATGAACCGGATAGGTCTCGGCCGCTTGCTGGCGGCCTTCGTCCTTCAGGTTCGACGAGTCGAGGTAGTTGCCGGGCGCGGTTGCACAGGCTGACAGGAAAGTCGTCAGCGCGACGGCAAGCGCCACCGGGCGCATCGGGCGTTTCAGCATAGTTTCTGTAGCCATCCTTGAACCAGACGTTCGATCTGTGAGTAGCTCTCGCGGTATTCGGCCTCGGGGCCGCCGTGCGGATCGGCAATCTCGGCCCCTTCCCACTTGCCGAGCAGGTGGACCTTGCCGCGCGCGAACGGATCGACCGATTCGACGGCCGCGATCTGTCCGCGCTCGCTGACGAGAATCAGGTCGGCGTCGCGCACGATCCGGCGCGACAGCCGCCGCGAGCGGTGGGTTGTCGCATCGACGCCGCGCTCCGCGAGCAACTGCCGCATCACCGGATCGATGCCGTCGCCGTCGTTCGCATGAACGCCGGCCGAATGAAACGTCGCGCGCGGGCCGCCGCGCGACGCGGCGTGCGACTTGAACAGCATTTCCGCCGCCGGGCTGCGGCAGACGTTCGCGTGGCAGACGATCAGGATGTTCCGGAACATGGCGTCTCGTAGCGGGTGACGGGAAACAGGGTTACGCGCTCGCTCGCGCGGCGCCCGGCACGCGGGCGGCGACGGCCTGGCGCGAGCCCGGCCGGCCGATCGGGTGGTATTCGATGCCCTGCTCGCTCATCGTCTCCGGCTCGTACAGGTTGCGGCCGTCGAAGATCACCGGCGTCTTCCACAGGCGGCCGAGCGCGACGAAATCGGGGCTCTTGAACGCCTTCCATTCGGTGACGATCACGAGCGCATCGGCGTCGCGCGCGGCCTGAGCTTCGTCGTCGACGAAGCTCAGGCGCTCGAGCCAGCTCGGGTGATCGGCGAGATCGAGCGCGATCACGCGGCGCGCCTCCTGCTGCGCGACCGGGTCGTACGCGGCGATGCGCGCGCCGCGCGACAGCAGCTCGGCGATCAACTCGCGGCTCGGCGCCTCGCGCATGTCGTCGGTGTTCGGCTTGAATGCCAGGCCCCAGATCGCGAACGTACGGCCCGTCAGGTCCTCGCCGAAGCGCGCGACGATCTTGTCGGCGAGCACGCGCTTTTGCGTCGCGTTGACCGACGACACGGCCTTCAGGATCTGCAGCGATTGCCCGTGCTCGTCGGCCGTGCGGATCAGCGCCTCGACGTCCTTCGGGAAGCACGAGCCGCCGTAGCCGCAGCCGGCATACAGGAAGTGATAGCCGATGCGCGGATCGGAGCCGATCCCGCGGCGCACGGCTTCGATGTCCGCGCCGAAGCGGTCGGCGAGGTTCGCCAGCTCGTTCATGAACGAGATGCGCGTCGCGAGCATCGCGTTCGCCGCGTATTTCGTGAACTCGGCCGAGCGCACGTCCATGTACAGCGTGCGTTCGTGGTTGCGGTTGAACGGCGCGTACAGCTTCTTCATCAGCTCGCGGGCGCGCTCGCCCGGCACGTCGTCGTCGCAGCCGATCACGATGCGGTCCGGCCGCGTGAAATCGTCGACCGCCGCGCCCTCCTTCAGGAATTCCGGATTCGACACGACCGAGAACATCTGGTCGCCGCCGCGCTTCGCGAGCTCCTCGGCGACCGCCGCGCGCACGCGCTCGGCCGTGCCGACCGGCACCGTCGACTTGTCGACGATCACCTTGAAGCCCGTCATGTAGCGGCCGATGTTGCGCGCCGCCGCGAGCACGTATTGCAGGTCGGCCGAGCCGTCCTCGTCGGGCGGCGTGCCGACCGCGATGAACTGCACGTCGCCGTGCGCGACCGCGGCCTCGATGTCGGTCGAGAAACGCAGGCGGCCGGCCGAGCGGTTGCGCGCGATGACTTCCTTGAGGCCCGGCTCGTGGATCGGCACGCCGCCGTTGTTCAGGATGTCGATCTTCGCCTGGTCGACGTCGAGACAGAACACGTCGTGCCCGATGTCGGCGAGGCATGCGCCGGTGACAAGACCTACGTAACCGCTGCCGATGATAGTCAGATTCATGATGTGTCGACCTCTTGACCAATGATTCGAAATTCGTAAAACCGGAATGCCCGCAGGGCACTGTGTCAGTACGCGTTGCTGCCGGTGAAGCCTTTCCACAGCGTCAGCGCGACGATCTTGATGTCGAGCCAGAACGACCAGTTCTGCATGTAGTACAGATCGAGCTTCACGCGTCCCATCATCTTCTCGATCTGGTCGGTCTCGCCGCGAAAGCCGTTGATCTGCGCCCACCCGGTGATGCCGGGCTTGATCCGGTAGCGGAACATGTAGCCCTTGACCAGATCCTTGTAGATGTCGTCGTGCGCGAGCGCATGCGGGCGCGGGCCGACGACCGACATCTCGCCCTTCAGCACGTTGATGAACTGCGGCAGCTCGTCGAGGCTGGTGCGGCGCAGGAACCGGCCGACCGGCGTCACGCGCGTGTCGTTCTTGGTCGCCTGCGTCACCGTGCCCGCCGCTTCCTGGTGCACCTTCATCGAGCGGAACTTGTAGATCTCGAACTCGTGCCCGTCGATGCCCTTGCGTTTCTGGCGGAAGAACACCGGCCCGCGCGACGTCAGCTTGATCAGGCCCGCGATCAGCAGCATCACCGGCGCGAGTGCCGTGAGCGCCGCCAGCGCGAACAGCCGGTCGAACACGAACTTCGGCAGGATCCGCACGTCGGTGATCGGCGACGCCGCGAGGTTGATCGCCGGCACGCCGAGCACCTCGACCACTTCCTGGTTGAAGAACGACAACGTGCGCACGTCCGGAATGAAACGGATGTTCACGAAATCATGGCGGAACACCGTCACGATCTGGTGAATCCTCGGTTCCTCCGAGATCGGCAGCGTGAGCCACAGCTCGCGGATCGCGCGGCTGCGCACGAGCCACACCAGCGATTCGAACTGCCGCTCGATGCGCACGTCGTCGAGCGCGACATCGCCCGGCACTTCGCTTTCGTCGTACACGCACACCGGATTGAAACCCGCTTCCGGCCGCGCCCGCATCTGCGCGATCAGCCGCCGCGCCGCCGGCGTACCGCCGACGATCGCGACCGCCTTCAGGTTGTAGCCGCCGCGGCGCAGTTGCCGCAGCACGACGTGCACGCAGGCCTTCGAGCCGGCGAGCAGCGCCATCGTCACGAGCGCCCAGTAACCGAGCCACAGCCGCGACAGGTCGCCCGACTGGTGAAAACTGAAGCTCATCAGGATGCCCGCGAGCTCGACCACGAGCCACGCGAACGCGACGCGGCCCATCAGCCCGACGAGACGCTTGCCTCGCCACGACTGGTAGATGCCGATGGCCGGAAAGAACACCACGACCAGCAGGCAGTCGAACAGCACCGTCGTGCGCTGCAGGTCGTTGAGCCAGATGCTGCCGTCGTGCAGCGCAGCGGCGATCAGCGCCCCTGCCACGACCATCGCGATATCGATGACTCTCGCCAGCACGCTCAACATGTCTGCTTCCTCTTTGAACAGGCGTTTGCCGAACAGCTCCTCGTGCAGCCCGTGCCGCACATTCGATTCAAACGTTGCATGACGCTATTGAAGCGACAAGAAAATCGCCCCTCAAGCGCACAAGTATTTCGAAAAATAATCGGAAATTATTGCCGCGAAGTTTTTGATTTAATTCGGCAGGTTTTCCCGAATCGATCGGGAATCGAGAAATTTTCGGAAATTTTCCCTTCGCCGCGAGCCCTTTGCAGGCACGGGATGACCAACAATGCCCGGAATTATTTTTTATTTTTTTATTTACGTCCGATGCGATCGCGGAAAATTTTTCCAGATGCATGCATGGCGAATATCAGTCAATGGTCCCGGTTTTATTGTCGATTTACTTCATGCTACAACGACAGGCACTGACTTCAACCGTGGAGAGTGTCACCATGAATGCTCCGGCAGTGGCAGCCGAAACGCGCCAATCTTCTTCCGCCGCTCCCGCCGCCGGCACGCGCCTCGCCGTGCAGCCGGTGATTCTTGCGGGCGGTTCCGGCACGCGCCTGTGGCCGATGTCGCGCGAACGCTTTCCCAAACAGCTGATCGGCCTGCTCGGCGATCATTCGCTGCTGCAGTCGACCGCGCTGCGCCTCGACGGCCTCGCGGCCGACCACCCGCTGAACGACGACGTGCTGATCGTGTGCGGCGAGGATCACCGCTTCACGACCGCCGAACAATTGCGCCTGACGGCCAAGCCCGCGACGATCATGCTCGAGCCGCTCGGCCGCGACACCGCGCCCGCGCTGACGCTCGCCGCGCTGCGGCTCGTCGCCGACGGCAACGATGCGGTGATGACCGTGATGCCGGCCGACCATGCGGTCGCCGACCTGCCGCGCTTTCACGCCGCCGTCGCGGCCGGCGTGCACTGCGCGGCGCAAGGCAGGATCGCGACGATGGGCATCGTGCCCACGCACGCGGAAACCGGCTACGGCTATATCCGCGTCGGCGCGCCGCTCGGCGACGCCGCGACGGGCAACCTCGACGTGCGCCGCCTCGACCGTTTCGTCGAGAAGCCGCACCTCGAACTCGCGCAGCAGTACGTCGCATCCGGCGAGTACTGGTGGAACAGCGGGATCTTCATCGTTCGCGCGTCGGTGTGGCTGAAGGCGATCCGCCAGCTCGAACCGGCGATCTACGAGGCCTGCGAACAGGCCGTCGCACTGGGCAAGGCCGATGGCGACTTCTTCCGCGTCGATCGCGACGCGTTCGCCGCATCGCCGTCGAACTCGATCGACTACGCGGTGATGGAGCCGCTCGCGAGCCTGCCGCAGCTGTGCGAGAGCGTCGTCGTGCCGCTCGACGCGGGCTGGTCGGACGTCGGCTCGTGGGACGCGATCTGGCAGATCTCGCAGAAGGACGAGGCCAGGAACGTCGGCCGCGGCCACGTGCTGTTCGAAGGCGCCGAATCGACCTTCGCGCATTCGGAAAGCCGGCTCGTCGCGTGCGTCGGCACGCAGAACCTCGTCGTCGTCGAAACGCCCGACGCCGTGCTCGTCGCGGACAAGTCGCGCGTGCAGGACGTGAAGAAGATCGTCGGCCGCATCAAGGCGCAACAGGGCGCGGAAGCCACCGATCACCGCAAGGTGCATCGCCCGTGGGGCCACTACGACTCGGTCGACATGGGCGAGCGCTTCCAGGTAAAACGCATCGTCGTGAAACCGGGTGCGCGACTGTCGCTGCAGATGCACCACCATCGCGCCGAACACTGGATCGTCGTGCGCGGCACCGCGCGCATCACGCGCGGCGACGAAACGTTCCTGCTGTCCGAAAACGAATCGACGTACATCCCGCTCGGCGTCTCGCACCGCCTGGAGAACCCGGGCAAGATGCCGCTCGAACTGATCGAAGTGCAGTCGGGCGCGTATCTCGGCGAGGACGACATCGTCCGCTTCGACGATACCTACGGCCGGCAGTGACGCAGCAAGCGCCGGGGCTCCGCTTCGACAGCGGAGCCCCGGCGTGGCAAGCATGGAAAGACGAGGCTTCCGCGCGGGCGTCGTGGCACACGACGGCCCGCGCGTTGCATTGGAACGGCGCTCAACCTACGCGGTACGCGTATTCGCGGCGCTCCGACTGCACGGGATCGTTGCGGCTTTCCGACAACGCACCCGCGTGACGCTCGGCGATGAAGCGCTTGATGTCCGACTCCGCGCGCGCCAGCGCGGACAAACCGGCCAGCACCTCGCTTTGCGGCGCGCGCGCCGGCTCGTGGCTCGCACCGTGGCGATCGATCCACTGGCGCGCCCAGTCGAGCGCGAACTGCTCGGCTTCCTCGGCATCGGTGAAACGCGGACCGATGAGGCCCGAGCGCTCGACGCGCCGGTCGTCCTGCGAGATCTCGGCCCACGCGCGATACATCAGGTTCTGCACGGGCTGCGCGATGCCGCAGATCATATAGCCGCGATACTCGTCGACTTGCGGTTCGGCCGCGGCGAAGCTCGCCGACGACGCACGCGCATGGCGCAGTTCCGCCGCCGGCGTACCGGGCACCACGAACGACGTGCGGGCCGGATCGGCCACTGCGTCGTCCGGCATCGCGCTCAGCGACGCGCCTTCGCCCTCCCAAACGTTTGCCTGCGCGACCGGCAATTGCCACGACTCGGGGTTTTGCCAGAACACGCCGCGCAAGCGATCGTTGTCGGGTGCGGGCTCCGCGCGACGCGCAGGCACGACCGGCACCGGCGGCGGCGGAATATACGCGAACGTGCGCCCGCTGAACTGGGTCAGCACGTCGATCATCTGCAGCAGCGTGCCGCTCGCGAGCCACTCCTCGTAGCGACGACGGCACGTCGGCCCGGACGGATAACGACCGGGCAGCTTGGACCAGGCTTCACCGGTCGTCAGGATCCAGAGCACCGCGTTGGCAACGACGCGCGGTTCGGCTCGTGGACGCCCACGACGATTCAGCCGGATGGGTTCATCGGCGATCAGCGTTGAAAGACGAAACCACTCTTCATCGTTAAGCTCATCGAAGAACATAGTAGATCTCTCCACGCAGCCAGGCCGGGCTGCGATTGGCGGCGCCGTCGCGACACATCGCGTCGCGGGGCGGCCAGGTTTGCACATTATGTTTATCCGATGTTGTGCATGCCGGCCGACACCGCACTTTCACGGTGCCGGAATTCCCGGCAACAGCGCACAAATCACGGTCTCACTCCAATGTGGGAATTTTTGTGCACGAAGCATACCATCCTCAGGGTTTATCTCAATATGACAATGACTTAATGTTACGCACTGAAACAACCTGCCACGGGTACGCAATCCATTTATGCTTGAATTTTTTTGCGCGATCTTTATGCCCGGCGCTGCAAAGGCCCGTCTGGCGGGGCGCTTCAGGGTATGAAGAATGGCCGCCAATGGGCCTTTCCGGGCTGTTCCGACCCTTGCCTGCAACAATCCCCGGAATTGCCGACTAAAATCGGTAAATCAGGGAAAATTTCGTAACAAGATATTCACGAATCGGTAAATCATTCAATTCCCGTTCAATTGAATTTTCTCCGTGCACAATCTCTTTATTGTTTCTCTGCGAGTGATGAAAGCACGGTGACGCGGAATGCACATTGTTTCTCCGCACGCAAGCGCGGGACGCCTGTTACATTTTCGCGGCAACAGGCGAGCGCTCGCCGCGCTACTCGCGGAAAGCCTGTCTCGGGTCGAACGGAAAAGCGGAATACGCCGCGCAGGACGCGCGGCGGTCATGTCAGCGCAGGTCGCCGGCCAGCGACGCGGTCACGTCCGGATCCACGCGCTGCGGCGGCATCGTGTAAGCCGGGTGATCGCAGCCGATCGACAGCGCCGCCCCGTCCTTGAGCGCCGCGCGCATCGGCACGTCGAGTTCGAAACGCACGAAATGCACGGCCGACGTCTTCTCGTCGTTGTCGCGCTCGAGATCCTCGTCAGCGATCGCGTAGACGCGCGCGTGCCCGTCGACCTGCAGGTACACGCGATCCTCGATACCGATCAGCCGCGCGAGCGCCGCGCGCCGCTCGATCTCGTGTTCGTATTCGATCTGCATCGTCGCCTTCAGGTTGGTGCCGTCGGGCACGAGCGGCAGATACGCGTCCAGTTCGCCGTCGATGCCCGCCTCGTCGAAGATCTTCTCGATGTGCAGCATCTCCTGGATCTGATAGCGGATCGTCGTCTCGTCCTCGAACAAAAAGCGCAGGTGGTTGCCGAGTGCGACCGCCCGGCGGCGCTTGTACGCGACGAGCCGCGCGTGTTCGGTCCTGCGGATCTTCGCGTACGCTTCGAGCGTCAGCAGGGAGTCGCGGGTCAGCGTCATGGGATGTCCTCGTGAGTCGGCCGGCAGCGGCTCAGATGCCATATGCGCGGCGCAGCAGCGTGAGCGGATGCGCGAGCGGCGCGGACGGCAGCCCCTTCTCGTCGATGCCCTGCACGATGTGATGGCCGGCCAGCGCGCAATCCGACGACACGAAATCCGGCTGCGGCTCGGCCATCGCCTTGAACACGGGCGCGCCGATCCGCATCGCGTCCGCATGGAATTCCTTCTTCACGCCGAACGTGCCCGCATGGCCCGAGCAGCGCTCGACGACGTTCACGCGCGTATCGGGCACGAGCGACAGCACGTCGGCCGTCTTGCGGCCGATGTTCTGCACGCGCGCATGGCACGGCACGTGATACGACACGGTGCCGAGACCGGTCGTGAAATCGGTTTTCAGCAGCCCGTCGCGATGCCGCGCGATCACGTATTCGAACGGATCCCAGAATGCGTCGGCCACCGCGCGCACCGCTTCGTCGCCGGGGAACATCAGCGGCAGCTCGCTCTTGTACATCAGCACGCAGCTCGGGATCGCGCCGATCAGCGCATAGCCTTCGCGCGCATAGCGTTCGAGCACGGGCAGGTTCACCGCCTTCTTCGCGGCGACACCGGCAAGGTTGCCCTGCTCCAGCAGCGGCATTCCGCAGCATGCTTCGCGCGTGACGAGCTCGTACGGAATGTCGTTGTGCGCGAGGATCGCGAGCAGGTCGTGGCCGATGCCCGGCTCGTTGAAATTCACGTAGCACGTCGCGTAGATCGCGACCTTGCCGGGCGTGCGTTCGCCGTCGCGCGCGGGCGGGTTGCCGGAGCGCTTCGCGGCGCGCCGGAACTTGCGCGGCGCGAACTCCGGCAGCCACGCGTTGCGATCGACGCCGAGCGCCGCTTCGAGCGCATGGCGCGCGGGCGGCGTGCGGTTCACCGCGTTCACCGTCTGCGTGACGATCGGGATGCCCGCGAAATGGCCGAGCGCATCGGTGTTCGACAGCACCTTGTCGCGCAGCGTCGCTTCGCCGCGCTTGTAGCGCGCCGCCTTGCCGCGCAGCATCAGGTGCGGGAAGTCGACGTTCCATGCATGCGGCGGCACGTACGGGCATTTCGTCATGTAGCAGAGGTCGCACAGATAGCACTGGTCGACCACCTTGCCGAACGCTGCCTTCGGCACTTCGTCGATATCGCCCATCGGCGTGTCGTCGACCAGATCGAACAGCGCGGGAAACGCACCGCACAGCGACACGCAGCGCCGGCACCCGGCGCAGATGTCGAACACGCGCGTCATTTCCGCATCGATCGCGGCCTGGTCGTAGAACGCATCGGACTGCCAGTCGAGCGGATGCCGGGTCGGGGCTTCGAGACTGCCTTCCTTGTGGGGCATGAGGCGCTCCAGCGTGGCGCGCATGCGCGCGAGCGCGCCGCCCGCGCGCTGCGGGCAGCGATGAACGAACGGCCGGCCGCTTGCCGGTTACACGGTCGTGCCGTGCGGCCTGCGGCGGCCCGTCAGTCGACGAGACTGTCCAGCGCCTTCGTATAGCGGTTCGCGTGGCTGCGTTCGGCCTTCGCGAGCGTCTCGAACCAGTTCGCGATTTCGTCGAAGCCTTCGTCGCGCGCCGTCTTCGCCATGCCCGGATACATGTCGGTGTATTCGTGCGTTTCGCCGGCGATCGCCGATTCGAGATTCAGCCGCGACGAGCCGAACGGCAAGCCCGTTGCCGGATCGCCGACGGCTTCCAGGTATTCGAGGTGGCCGTGCGCATGGCCGGTTTCGCCTTCGGCGGTCGAGCGGAACAGCGCGGCGAGGTCGTTCTGGCCTTCGACGTCAGCCTTCGAAGCGAAATACAGATAGCGTCGATTCGCCTGCGATTCGCCCGCGAATGCGGCCTTCAGGTTCTCTTCGGTTTTGCTGCCCTTGAGGTGAGCCATGTGCGCCTCCGTTCGAGTCGGCGCGGCCGCATGCGAAGCCGGGCCGATCAGATATGTGGGGAACGATGCGTTTGCCTGGGGCGTACGCATCGTGCCTTTTAATCTAGGCGCTGGCGTTCGCATCCCCCAATAGGCTTTTTCAATCCGGGTGATAGTGCCGGGCGTACATCCGGGGATCGTCGGGAGGGAGGGGTCAGTGCGCGTATGCCGCGCTTACGACGCACGCTTCATGCGTCACGCATCCATCGCACGCTTGAGCAGCAATTCGCGCTCGCGCTCGTTGCGCGTCAGTTCCGCCGCGCGGCGGAACTCGAGCTTCGCCTCGTCGGCACGCCCGAGCTTCGCCAGCAGATCGCCGCGCACGCTCGGCAGCCAGTGATAGCGCGCGAGCGCGGGATCGTCGCGCAGCACGTCGACGAGTTCGAGCGCCGCCGCCGGCCCGAACGCCATCCCCACCGCCACTGCGCGGTTCAGTTCGACGACCGGCGACGGTGCGACTTCGGCGAGCGCGTCGTACAGCGCGACGATCTGCGCCCAGTCCGTTTCCGACGCGTGCCGCGCACGTGCGTGGCAGGCGGCCAGCGCGGCCTGCAGCGCATACGGCCCGCGCACGCCGCCGAGCTTCGTCGCCCGTTCGAGCGCCGCGAGACCGCGCCGGATCAGCAGTTGATCCCAGCGGCTGCGATCCTGATCCAGCAGCAGCACCGGCCGGCCCTGCGCATCGGTGCGCGCATGCATGCGCGATGCCTGCAACTCCATCAGCGCGACGAGGCCGAGCACTTCGCTCTCGTCCGGCGCCAGCCCCGCGAGCACGCGGCCGAGCCGTAGCGCTTCGTCGCACAACGCGGGGCGCATCCAGTCGTCGCCCGCGGTCGCCGCATGGCCTTCGTTGAACACCAGGTAGATCACCTCGAGCACCGACGCGAGCCGCGCGGGCCGCGCATCGGCGGCCGGCACCTCGAACGGCACGTGCGCCGCCGCGAGCGTGCGCTTCGCGCGTACGATCCGCTGCGCGATCGTCGGCTCGGGCGTCAGGAACGCACGTGCGATCTCGCCCGTCGTCAGCCCGCCGAGCAGCCGCAGCGTCAGCGCGACGCGCGCGTCGGTCGACAGCACCGGGTGGCACGACGTGAAGATCAGCCGCAGCAGGTCGTCGCCGATGTCGTCGTCGCTCGCGTCGGCGAGCGCATCGGCGATGTCGGGGACGACATGCGCTTCGAGCGCGTCCATCTCGTGGCCGAGCTGGTCGCGCTTCGCCGCATGAAGCGACTCCTGCCGGACGCGGTCGAGCGCGCGACGCTTCACGGCCGTCATCAGCCAGGCGGCCGGATTGTCGGGCACGCCGTCGACGGGCCAGTGCTCGAGCGCCGCGACGAGCGTGTCCTGCGCCAGTTCCTCGGCCACGCCGACGTCGCGCACCACGCGCGCGGCGCGTGCGATGATCTTCGGCGCCTCGATCCGCCAGACCGCTTCGATCGCACGATGCGTCGCCTCATGCGTCACGACGCCTGCCCCTCGGCGGACGCGTCCAGCGGCATGGCCATCAGTTCCCATGCATGGCCGTCCGGATCGTCGAACCCGTGGCCGTACATGTTCGGGTACTCGCGCGGCGCTTGCGGCGCGGACCCGCCGGCCGCCAGCGCCTTTGCGACGATCGCGTCGACTTCGGCGCGGCTTTCGCACGACAGGCACGACAGGACCTGCACCTGCGTTGCCGGATCGATGATGGTTTTGCCGGTGAACGTCTGGAAAAACGGACGCACGAGCAGCATCGCGAAGATCGTGTCGCTGATCTTGATGCAGGCGGCCTGGTCGTTGGTATAGGCCGGCACGACTTCGAAGCCGAGCGCCTGGTAGAACGCCTTCGAGCGCGGCAGGTCGGCCACGGGCAGGTTGATGAAGACCATCTTGTGCATGTCGGGTGCTCCCGGTGAGGTTGGATTCAGGTGGGCAGTCAATCAGGCGCTGGTACGGCCGACGTGGAGTTCGCGAAACCGCTCGACCGCGTCGCTCGGCGTGAGGTCGTCGAGTTCGAACAGCGGCCGCACCTCGATCTCGCAATCCATCTCGGCGCCGAACGGCGCGGGGAATCGGCGTGTCCATTCGAGCGCCTCGTCGCGCGAACGCACCTGGATCAGCGTATAGCCGGCGATCAGTTCCTTCGTTTCGGCAAACGGGCCGTCGACCACCGTGCCCTTGCCGCCCGTATAGCGCACGCGCCAGCCGAGCGCGCTCGGCCGCAGGCCATTCGCGTCGAGCAGCACGCCTGCGTTGGCCAGTTCCTCGTGATAGACGGTCATGGCCTCGACCAGCCGGTTGTCCGGCAACGCGTCGGATTCGCTGACGGCGTTCGCCCGGATCATGATCATGAATCGCATCGTTCACTCCTTGTCGTCGGTGAAAGGAGACGCCCGTTCATCGGCGCCTTATCCGGACGACGGGCGGGATACAGCCGGATCGACGTGCGCCACGCTGAACCAGGGTAAATACCTATCTCCGGCCTTCACAGGAAGCACGGGCCGACCGCGCGTACCTCGACCGTGCACCATTGCGCGGCCGGGCACTGGCGTGCGATCTCGATCGCTTCCTCGCGCGTGTCGACATCGACGAGGAAAAAGCCGCCGACCATCTCCTTCGCCTCCGCGAACGGACCGTCGAGCAGACGCGTCTCGCCGTCGCGCACCTGCACGCGCGTGCCGCGCTCGGAGCGCTCCAGCGACTCGACGCCGCGCAGCACGCCGCGCGCCTTCAGCGTCTCGGCGAAATCGACCATCCGCGCGTAAAGCGCCTGGCCTTCGTCGAGCGTGCGTTCCGCGCGCTGGTCGGTCGGTTCGACGATCAACAGCATGTAAGACATGGACTTCTCCTGTAGGGACGGGGTGCGGCGGCGTTCGCTGCGCGATCGGCGTGCGACACCCGATGCGAAAGCGTAACAGCCGCGGCAGGGTCTGCCTGCATCGTTAGCCATCCGGCACTGGCCGGACGGCCAATTCGGCCGCTTCCTGGCATTTTGCCGTCAAGATGCGCTCCCGAACTGTCGGATTTTCTTCCAGTGGACCGTCCCATGTCACGCTTGCTTCCGCCGCTTGCCGTTGCGCTATCGCTCGCCCTCTCCGTCCGGCCGGCCCCCGCCGCGCTACCGGTCAGCGCCGGCTGCGGCGGCGCGACCTCGGCGATTGCCGACCTCCGCAGCGCTGGCGGCCCGTCGCCGCTGGCCGGGCAAACGACCTCGATCGAAGCCGTCGTCACCGCGGCGTTCGACGGCGCCGACGGCTTCGGCGGCTTCTTCGTCCAGCAGGCCGACGCGCAGCGGCGGCGGCGGCCGGGCGTCCCGGAAGGCCTGTTCGTGTACGCACCGAACGCACGCGCGAGCCCCGGCGATCTCGTGCATCTCACGGGCCGGGTCGACGATAAATACGGCCGCACACAGTTCGTGCTGTCGGGCGGCATCGCCGTCTGCGCACGCGGGCAGACGGTCACGCCGGCGACGCTCGCGCTGCCGGTCGCCGCGCCGGCCGTGCTGGCCGCGCACGAAGGCATGCGGGTGCGCCTGCCGCAAACGCTGACGGTCAGCGATACGCACGAACTCGGCCGCTACGGCAGCCTCGTTCTCAGCAACGGCCGGCTGCGCATCCCGACCCACGTCGCGCCGCCAGCCGAAGCCGCCGCGCTCGCGGCGGCCAACGCGCGCAACCGCATCGTGCTCGACGACGGCTCGAGCCGCCGCGATCCCGCGACCGTCCGCTATCCGCCGCCCGCGCTGAGCGCCGCCAATACGCTGCGCGCGGGCTACACGGTGCGCGGCGTCGAAGGCGTGCTCGAACTGCGCTACGGCACGTGGCGGCTGCAACCGACAACCGGCACGGCGCCCGTGTTCGACGCCGCCGCGAATCCGCGTACCGATGCGCCGGACCGGCACTCCGCTGCAGACGTGCGCATCGCGTCGTTCAACGTTTTCAACTATTTCAACGGCGACGGCCATGGCGGCGGATTCGACGCGCCGGCCAACCGTGGCGCAAAAACGCACGCCGTCTTCGCGAGGCAGGAAGCGAAGATCGTCACGGCGTTGCGCGCGCTGCGCGCCGACGTGATCGGGCTGATGGAAATCGCGAACAACGGCCACGGCGACGCGAGCGCGGTGCGGCGTCTCGCTGCGCAACTTGGCGACGGCTGGCGCGCTGTCGACCCCGGCACGGCGCGGCTCGGCCGCGACGTGATCGCGGTCGCGCTGCTGTACGACAGTCGCACGGTCGAGCCGGTCGGGCACGCCGCGACCGTCGCGCTCGGCGGCCGGCACCGCCCGCCGCTTGCGCAGACCTTCCGGCGCATCGGCGGCACGCGCGCGTTCACTGTCGCGGTCAATCACCTGAAGTCGAAGAACTGCCCGAACGCGACCGGCTCCGACCTCGACCAGTCCGACGGCCAGGGCTGCTGGAATGCGGCGCGCACGCGAGCGGCCACGCGCATCGCCGACTGGCTCGCCGCTTCGCCGACGGGCGCCGCGGCCGACGGCATGCTGCTGATCGGCGACCTGAACAGCTATGCGAAGGAAGATCCGGTCCGTGCGCTCGAATCGCGCGGCTATGCGAACCTGGTTGCCCGCTTCGTCGGCGATGCTGCGTACAGCTACGTATTTCGCGGCGAAGCCGGTTACCTCGACCACGCGCTGGCCACATCGACACTCGCCGCACGCGTGAAGGCCGTGCACATATGGCACATCAACGCCGACGAACCGGTCGCCCTGCAACCCGTGCCCGATTACAAAACGCGTGTGCACCGGTCGTCTTATTACGCATCCGACGCATACCGCTCGTCGGACCACGATCCCGTCATCATCGATGTCGCGCTTGGCGACAGCGGCGCCGTGCCGGCCTCGGGCACGAACCGTGCTCACCGACACAGCGTGGACTAGTGCATTTGCATCAACACAAGGCCTGCAACGGCACTATTTACCTGACGACCCTGGCGATGCCATATTTACCTGACATTCGCTTCGTACCGCTGCTCCACACGCCGATTCGCCCGATTGCGAAATTTTTTCAACCGTCGCCCCGCCCCGCGCGACGGGGCTTCGCGGCGATCCTGCCAACGAATTGAAAATTTGTCTCGAAACTCAATTGGGGCAAGTGAATCACATCAATTGCTGGGATTCGTCTTATCTTCAAATTGGCCTGGAATCGAAGGAGGATAAACACCATGGCGCTCACCGACTCGATCGAACACAAACTGGACCGCGGCCTGGCCGACATCCGTCGCACCGGCCGGCGCGTGGGACGCACGACGCGCTCCGCCGCCCGTGATCTGCATGCCGACGTGACCGACGATCTGCGCGGGCTGGTCGACGAACTGGAAGACCTGTTGAAAAACGATGGCGACGGCGATATCGCCGCGCTGCGCAAGCGCGTGCAGTCGAGGCTCGACGAAGCGCGCAGCGCGCTCGACTACGCGTCGGGCAGCGCAGCCGCCCGGCTGCGCGATTCGGCCGAACGCGTGTCGCAGGTCGTGCACGACAACCCGTGGCAGACCGCCGGCGTCGTCGCTGGCCTCGCGTTCGTTGCGGGCCTGCTCCTTGCCCGCCGTTGAACGGGGCTGCCCGCACCGCTCGTCCTCAATCAGACAACGAAGGAGAACCGCCATGCAGAAGTCCCTCGCCATGAAAGCCGCCGCCGCCGTGATGCTCGGCAGCCTTGCACTCGCCGGCTGCACGACCACGCCCGACAAACCCGAAACCGCATCGGCCAGCGCGTCGAAGCGCCAGTCGATCGACGCGAGCGTGAACGCGACGCTGTCGCGCCTCTATTCGACGGTGCCGGGTTCGCGTGAACTCGTCGCGAAATCGCGCGGCGTACTCGTGTTCCCGAACGTGCTGCAGGCCGGTCTCATCATCGGCGGCCAGTCCGGCAACGGCGCGCTGCGCGTCGGCGGCAGCACCGTCGGCTACTACAACACGTCGTCGCTGTCGGTCGGCCTGCAGGCCGGCGCGCAGTCGAAGGCGATCGTGTTCCTGTTCATGACGCAGGATGCGCTCGACTCGTTCCGCAAGTCGGACGGCTGGGCTGCCGGCGCCGACGCATCGGTCGCGGTCGTGAAGGTCGGCGCGAACGGCGCGGTCGACACCACCACGGCCACCGCGCCTGTCGAGGTGCTGGTCCTGACCAACGCAGGCCTGATGGGCGACCTGTCGGTGAACGGCACCAAGGTCACGAAGCTCAATATCTGACGGTACCGCACGCGGCCTTGCGCCGCGTTCGCTTCCCGGCAGCGCCGCGGCCCCGGCCGCGGCGTTTTCGCATGGGTCGCGCGCAGCGGTTATGATGGCGGCACCTTTGCGGGCATACTCCCGATGGGCCGCCCCGCCGCGTGTTCCGCAGCGAACCCGTGACGTTCGCGAGCCGATCGCGCCCGGGGCAACGAGATTCAATCAAACCAAGCATCAATCTGCGCGAATGCCACCCATGGATAGCGGACACGATCACCAAAAATTCTTCTATTTCCTGCTGTTCGCGGTCACCGTCGGCATGTGCGGGATTCTCGCGCCGTTCTCCGGGGCCGTGTTCTGGGGCGCCATTCTCGCGATCCTGTTCCAGCCGGTGCAGCGCTGGCTCGCGGCGCGCTTCGGCAAGCGGCGCAACCTGGCCGCGCTCGTGACGATGACGCTGATCATCCTGATCGTGATCCTGCCGCTCGTGTTCGTCACCGCGACGCTCGTGCAGGAAATCGCATACGTGTACCAGGAAATCAAGACCGCGCAGCCGAACTATTCGCAGTACTTCCAGGACATCATCCACGCGCTGCCGACCTCGATCCAGCGCGTGCTCGCGAAATACGGGCTGACCAACATCCCCGGCATCCAGAAGAAACTGACCGACGGCGCCGCGCAGATCAGCCAGTTCGCCGCGGCCCAGGCGTTCAGCATCGGCCAGAACACGTTCCAGTTCATCGTCAGCTTCGGCGTGATGCTGTACATGGTGTTCTTCCTGCTGCGCGACGGCGGCGAGATCGGCCGCCGCGTACGCCGCGCGCTGCCGCTCGACGAGGAGCACAAGAATCTGCTGCTCGCGAAGTTCACGACGGTCGTGCGCGCGACCGTGAAAGGCAACGTCGCGGTCGCGCTCGTGCAGGGCGCGCTCGGCGGGCTGATCTTCTGGATCCTCGGCATCCAGGGCGTCGTGCTGTGGGGCGCGCTGATGGCGTTCCTGTCGCTGCTGCCCGCGATCGGCGCGAGCCTCGTGTGGATACCGGCCGCGCTCTATTTCCTGGCGATCGGCGAGATCTGGAAATGCGTGATCCTCGTCGCGTTCTGCGTCGGCGTGATCGGTCTCGTCGACAACCTGCTGCGCCCGATCCTCGTCGGCAAGGACACGAAGATGCCCGACTGGGTCGTGCTGATCTCGACGCTCGGCGGGATGGCGCTGTTCGGCATCAACGGCTTCGTGATCGGGCCGCTCGTCGCCGCGCTGTTCATGGCGAGCTGGGACATCTACGCGCGCGCCGAACAGGGCGAATGACGCGGCGCGTGGCCGCGTGCCATACGCCCGGCCGCCACCGCTCCATCCGCACGCACAAGCCCTCCGTCACGGATGGCGAATCCTGATCACGACGGGCGCCACGGCGCCCGTCGCTTCATCCGCCGCGACGGTCATCACGCCGCCATACGGGCCCACGCGATGAACGCGGCCCGACACCAGCGGCACGCTTCGATCGTCGCGCGCATCGCGCCACGTTGCGCGCACGCCGGAATCGGCGTCCAGCGCGAACGGCGCACCGTCGGGCCCGACCAGTGCCACATGAGCACCCGGCAAACGCCGGCCATGCGCATCGAACCGGAGCGTCGCCGCGGCCCCGCCGCCCGCCGCTTCCCGTCCTTCGACAACCGCGCCCGACGGCGCGTCGAACGTCACGTCGTAGAGATCGACGAGCGCGCCGGTAAACCGTACGGTGCCGTCCGACGTGGCCTGCCCCGCCGCCGCCGCATTCGACATCGCCAGCACGACGCCCAGCCCGATCGCCATCATCCGCACGGCGCCGACGCACCGCACCGTTCGATTGCGCATCGCTGCCGATGCCGCCCGCTTCGCGTTGTTCCGCATGTTCCCTCTCCTCTGCCGCGTGACCAGAAAAAAGGCGGCGTGACGCGTCGGTCACGCCGCCTGTTCACTGGCGATCACTTTAGGGAGAGAGGCCGGGACAATATATGGGACAAGTCCGAAACTGAGAGCCGTTTGATCGAACTCATCGCGCTCGACAACACCTGACGGCAACGCGCGACCGATATCGCGCGCCGCGCCGCAAGCCGGTCACGCGTCCGGATCGACACGCAGCACGAGCTTGCCTCGATGATCGCCGTCGAACAGGCGATTCAGCACGTCGGGCGCGTTTTCGAGACCGTCGGCAACAGTTTCCTCGGCCTTGAGCCGACCGTCGCGCAACCAGCCCGCGAGCGTCTGCACGGCTTCGCGGCTCTTGCGGTAGTCGAGGATCAGGAAGCCGCGCATCGTCAGCCGCTTCGAGATCAGCACGCCGACGTCGTCGGCCGCGCGGCCGCTGTTGTAGTTCGAGATCACGCCGCACAGCGCGACGCGCCCGCCGATCACCATCCGCGACAACACCGCGCGCATCACCTCGCCGCCGACGTTCTCGAAGTTCACGTGCACGCCGTCCGGCGTCGCCGCCTTCAGTTGCTGACGGAAATCGTCGGCCTTGTAGTCGACGGCCGCGTCGAAGCCGAGCGTCTCGGTCAGGTAGCGGCACTTGTCCGCGCCGCCCGCAATGCCGACCACGCGCGCGCCGTGGATCTTGCCGATCTGCCCGGCGATCGAGCCGACCGACCCCGCCGCCGCCGACACGACGAGCGTCTCGCCGGGCTGCACCGGCGCGATGTCGGTCAGCCCGTAATACGCGGTCAGCCCGCTCATCCCGCACGCGCCGAGCAGCGTCGGCAGCGGCAGGCCCGACTGCGCGGGCAGCTTCACGAGCTGCGCGGCCTGGTCGGCCGGCACGACCGCATAGTCCTGCCAGCCGACGAGCCCCTGCACGAGATCGCCTTCCGCGAAACCGGCATGGCGCGACGCGACCACGCGCCCGATGCCGAGCGCGCGCATCACCTCGCCGATCGCGACGGGCGGCAGGTACTGCGGTACGTCGCTCATCCACACGCGGTTGGTCGGGTCCATCGACAGGTACAGCACGCGCACGAGCACCTCGCCGTCCGCGAGCGCCGGCACCGGCGTCTCGACGAGCGAGAAGTGTTCGCGGCCGACCCGCCCTTCCGGGCGCGTCTTCAACAGCAGTTGGCGATTCACGGGTGTCGACACGATGTTCTCCTCCGGTAATTGCGGTACGGGATGCGGGATGCGCGTCAGACCGCGCACACGCCGCCGTCGATCACGAGTTCGGCGGCCGTCACGAAGCGGCTTTCGTCGGATGCGAGATACACGGCCGCATGCGCGACGTCGTCCGGCTCGCCGAGCCGGCGCAGCGGAATGCCGCGCGCGAGCTTGCGCGTCGCATCGCGTTCGCCGAGTGTCTGGAACAGCGGTTCGACGATCCCCGTGCGGATGAACGCCGGGTGAATCGAGTTGCAGCGCACGTCGAGCTCGCGGCGTGCGCAATCGATCGCGACCGATTTCGTCAGCGACGCGACCGCCGCCTTCGACGCGTTGTACGCGGTGAAATCCGGCTCGACCTTGAACGCGGCGACCGACGAGATGTTGATGATCGATGCGGGATGGCTCGCGCCCAGGTACGACAGCGCATGCTTGCAGCCGAGCACGATGCTCTCGACGTTGATCGCCATCACGCGCCGCCATTCGTCCAGTTCGATTTGCGCGGGCGAGCCGATCGAGCCGACGCCCGCATTGTTGACGAGCACCGACAGCCCGCCCATCGCATCGTTCGCCTGCGCGAGCAGCGCCTGCCAGCGCGCTTCGTCGCGCACGTCCTGCGTCGCGGCGAACGCGACCGGCGTCGCGTGGCCCGCGTTGAGTTCCTGCGCGAACGCGTCGAGCACCGCCGCTTCGGCGATGTCGGTCAAGAACACGCGCGCGCCCTGCTCGACCATCCGGCGCGCGATCGCGCGGCCGAGGCCGCCCGCGGCGCCCGTGATGTATGCGCACTTGCCGGCGAGGCGCGAAGAAACGACTGTCATGTGAGCTGCTCCTGTCGTGAATCGTCGTCGCGGCATGCTGCCGCGACGGGTTTTCCGTGCGTGTCGCGGCCGACGCATGCCGGTCGACGGCGCGTCGGCTTCATAAGGTGCCGCACGGTTTCCGCGAGTATATCGAGACGAGCGTGACGCGCGCCGGGCAGCCGGCCGCGGTCGAACGACAGCCAGCGTACGCGAATGACGCCAATCGATGAAATGAATAATCGTTATGCCCGGTCATAGATTCCGTTCATGACCGTCGTGCGGCTGGGCCAATGCGCAAAGCGGCACGGCCGATCCCGTGGACCAGCCGGTTCGTTGATTCCGGGAATGACGGACGATGCGTACCGCGACAGACAGGGAACGATCGGGAAGAGGAATCGCGCAATCACCGGGCGATCGCCGGCGGCAACCTCGGGGCACCGGAACACCGAAACACCGGGCCGCCGCAACCGGCAACCGTCAGAATCCGTCGCCCGACGGCGCGCGCACGAACGCGCAGAGTTGCGGCGAATGCGTATCGATCATCTGCTGGAACGGCGCACGGTTCCCGTAAGCGATGCCCGACACGAGCAGCAGGCAGACGGCCGCGATGCGCGGCGAGAACGCGCGCTGCCGCGCGCCGTCGTAGCCGCGCAGGAACATCAGCGCGACCAGCGCGCCGAGCATCCAGCCGACGACGACTTCCGGAATCGTGTGCGAGTGATCGAACACGCGCGCGACGGCCGTAACCGCGCCGACGGCCAGCCCGGCCGCGATGCCGGGCGCCTTGCCCGGCCGGAACGCCTGCCACAGCATCGACAGCGCGACCGTCCATACCGACGTCGACAGCATCGTATGGCCGCTGATCACGCGGAAATCGAATTGGGGAATCTCGATGCCGCACCCGGCATACAGGATCTTGGTTGCGCCGACGAGGCCCATGCCGGCGGCCAGCAGTACGACCCAGCGCACGGCGACGCGCCGGTCGGTCAGCGCCAGCCACGCCGCGCAGGCCAGCGCGATCGGCAAGGTCAGCGCGGCATCGCCGATGTTGCTGATTTCACTCCACATAACGGACTTCGGACCACGATCGAAAGGCCGCAGTTTACCGCATGCGCGCAGCGCGTCTGTGTCAGCCTGTGACAGGCTGTATCAGCCCGCGACACCGGTGATCAGCAGCAGGTTCGTGCCGGTGATGACGACGAACAGCGCCCACGCGGCGACCTGCATCCCGCGGCCGATCGTGTGCTCGCCCATCACGTTGCGATCGCTGACCGACCGGATCAGCGGCCACATCGCGAACGGCAGTTGCAAGCTCAGCAGCACCTGGCTCCAGACGAGCAGTTGCCCGACCGACCCGTCGCCGAGCCACAGCACGCCGATCAGCGCCGGCACGAGCGCGAGCCCGCGCGTGATCAGCCTGCGCTGGTAGCACGGGATCTTCGTATGCAGGAAGCCGTCCATGATCACCTGGCCGGCGATCGTGCCGGTCAGCGTCGAGCTTTGCCCCGACGCGAGCAGCGCGATGCCGAACAGCAGTGCGGCAGCGCCGCCCGCGATCGGCGTAATCAGCTTGTAGGCCTGCTCGATGTCGGTCACGTTGTGCTGGCCCGTCGCATGGAATGCCGCGCCCGCGACGATCAGGATCGCCGCATTGACGAGCATCGCGACGAACAGCGACACGCAGGTATCGATGCGCACCAGCGCGAGCGTGTCGCGGACCACGCCGCGCGCGCCGCCGACGACATGCCGCGTCTGCACGACCGACGAATGCAGATACAGGTTGTGCGGCATGATCGTCGCGCCGACGATGCCGAGCGCGAGCACGATCGCGTCCTTGCGGTCGTGGCCCGGATCGCCGGGCACGAGCCCACCGACCACCGCGTGCCAGTCGGGCGGCGTGATCGCGACCTGCGCGACGAAGCAGAACGCCATCGTCGCGATCAGCCCGAGCACGATCGCCTCGATCTGCCGGAACCCCTTGCCCTGCAGGCCGAGCACGATCATCGTGTCGAGCGCGGTCAGCACGATCCCCCACGCGAGCGGCACGCCGAGCAGCAGCTTGAACGCAAGCGCGCAGCCGAGGACTTCCGCGATGTCGCACGCGATGATCGACACCTCGGCGGTGACCCACTGCACGATGCGGCCGAACCGGCCGTAGCGTTCGTAGCTGGCCTGCGCGAGATCCCTGCCCGCGACGAGGCCGAGCCGCGCCGCGAGCATCTGCAGGAAGATCGCCGCGAGGCTCGAGAACGCGACGACCCACAGCAGCGAATAGCCGAACTGCGAGCCGGCCTGGATGTCGGTCGCCCAGTTGCCGGGATCCATGTAGCCGATCGCGACGAGCAGGCCGGGGCCGAAAAAGCGCTTGAGCTTCTGCCAGCGCGGCGCGCCGGCGTCGATCGTGATGCTGCCCTTTACTTCCGACGGGCAGAAAGGGGCAGTGGCGGTAGTGGGGAGGAAGGGCATGTAAACCGGGAATCGAGATCGCGACAGGACGATTCTACGGGTATCCGCCCCGTTTTCTCCTGCACGCCGGCATACGCGGCGCAACTCGCGCCGCCGCCGTCGCCCAACGCGGCTGCGGACCCGTCGTTCGCATCGGGCGACCCAGCGCCACGGCTGAGAATCTTTTCCCGCTCGGCGACGCGAAATTCGGTCGGCGACATCAGCAGGCGCTGGCGAAACAGCTTCGCGAGCCGCTCGCCACTGCCGAACCCCGTCCGGCGCGCGACCTTGTCGGCCGGCAGCGTCGTATGGATCAGCATGTGGCACGCGCGCTCGAGCCGCACCTGCTGGACGAACGCGGTCGGCGTCACGCCGATCTCCTTCTTGAAGCGCCGCAGGAAATTGCGCTCGCTCATCGCGGCGGCCTGTGCGGCGTTCGCGATCGAGATGCGGTTCACGCTCAGCGCGCGCAGCCGCTGCGCCGACATCCGGATCGACGGGCTCGCGCTCAGTTCGCGAAACGCCCACATCGACTGTGCATAGCGCTGCTCGACCGGCCGCAGCATGTTGCTGGCGATCTCCTGCGCGGCGCTGTCGCCGAGATCGGCGCGAAACATGTCGAGCGCTGCCGCGAACACGTCGGTCTCGCCGGCCTGCAGTTCCACCGTCGCGTCGGCACGGCGCCCGGCTTTGCCGGGCGACACGTGGATCGCCGCCGACGGCTGCTGCGTGGCCGCAAGCGCGGGCAGGTCCATCGCATCGACGATCCAGCGCGCGTGCCGGCGAATGTCGGTCAGACGCCGCTGCAACGCAGCGTTCCAGTTGACGGCCGCGCGGTCGCCGTGAAGATGAAAGAACGCGAGCGCACGGCGGCCGTGCTCGTCGCCGAGCGGATCGGCCGCGATGCTCACGCCGGACGACGACTGCAACAGTCCCCCGCTTTCGGATACGTACTTCAACTGGTAATCCGCACTGAACGCATGCAGGCGATTCGCCAGGTTGAAAGCCTCGGCGAGACGCGCGGCCTGGGCCAACGAAAACCCCGTACTCAAATAGATAACGACCCACCTCTGATCTGCTGCATTCACTGGCCAAGCCCCCGACTTGTTTCGACTTCTTCTAATACCGTCGAACTGTCAGGCTTATATTTGGTTTGAATGCGTGCGACAGGACGGCTATCCCGAAATATGAAGCGACGGCATCTTAGCCGAACGGGTAGCGCCTTTGGCGCGAAATGGCCGACGTGGACAGCATGATGGCGGATTACTACAGGCTGTCGCGAGTCGATGGTATGCCCGCACGGAATCGCACCTGTCGATACAGCCGATCGGTGCGGTCGTCATGCGTCACGATGTGCGCATTTCGTTTCGTTGTGTTGCGTTGCGTTGCGCATCGGACGGCTGCGGTCGCGTACCGGTCCGAACGGCCCCGACATGCATCGAACGTCATCGATCGCCGCACACGAAAGCCCGCGCATCCGTTGCCTGCGCATCCTTTAGAATCGATCCACCGTTCACCACGCCGCCTGCGCCCCGTGCCCGCCGATCACCGTCTCGACCTGAACCTGTTTCGCGTGCTCGACGCCGTCTACGTGCACGGCGGCATCGGCGCGGCCGCCCGCGCGCTGCATCTCACGCAGCCCGCGGTCACGCATGCGCTCAACCGGCTGCGCGCGCATTTCGACGATCCGCTGTTCGCGCGCCAGGGTAACCGCGTCGTGCCGACCGAGCGCACGCGGTCGATCATCGCGGACGTGCAGTTGCACTTGAAGGGCCTGCAAGGCACCGTGCGCGATCCATCGGCATTCGATCCCGCAACGCTCGACCTGAGCATCGCGGTCGGCATTCGCGACGTGCTCGAATCGATCGCGCTGCCGCGGATCGTCGCCGCGTTCGCCGACGAAGCGCCGGGCCTGCGGCTCGTGAGCCGTCGCATCGCGGTGCCCGACATCGAGCGCGAACTCGCATCGGGCAATCTCGATCTCGCGGTCGAGCGTCGCGTGCAGACGGGCCCGCGCATCGCCACCGAACACCTGCTCGACGATTCGCTCGTCGTCGCGCTGCGCCGCGATCATCCGCTCGCGCGCGATCCGCTGCGGCGCGGCGACTATTTCGCGGCGCGGCATATCGCGGTGTCGTCGTTCGGCGAACCGCAATCGCTCGACGTATTGCTCGGCAGCGACGGGCGCTTCCGCGATATCCGGCTCACCTGCCAGCACTATTTCGCCGCATGCCAGATCGCCGCGACCGGCGACCTGCTGGTCACGCTGCCGCACACCTATGCGCTGCGGATGGCCGCACTGCTGCCGATCGTCGTGCGGCCGCTGCCGCTGCGGCTCAAGCCGTTCCCGCTGCTCGCGTACTGGCACGAATCGCGCGACACCGATCGCGCGCACCAGTGGGTGCGCGAGCGCATCGCCGCGCTCGTGCGCAGCAGCGCGGGCAGCGCCGGCGCGTAACCACGCTGCGTACGCCGTTACGATCGAAACGGTATGCTGACGGATTCGCGCCGACATGCGGCGCCCGCTTCCTTTTTCCCGCTTACCGGAGACTTGCCATGTCGCTCATCCATGCCGCCGCCGTCCTCGATGCCGACGCGCCCGACTACGTCGTCCAGCTGCAGGCCGGCACGCACGCGCTGACCGGCGACGAGGCGCCGCGCGAAGGCGGCCAGGATCGCGGGCCGGCACCGTACGAGTTCGTGCTTGCCGGTCTCGCACAATGCACGGCCGCGACGCTGCGCATGGTCATGCAGCGCAAGTCGTGGCCGGCCGCACGCATCGACGTGCGCACCGAGTTGCATGCCGATCGAGAAGGCGTGCAATACGTGCGCCGCGTCGTGACGCTCGACGGCCCGCTCGACGACGCGCAACGCCAGCGCCTCGCCGAGATCTGCGAGAAGACGCCGGTGACGCAGTTCATCAAGCGCGGCACGCGGATCGAGACGACGTTGAAGTGACGTGCGCGGCGAGCGGCGCGCGGCACACCATCAACGCCTGAAAAACAAAACGGGCGGGCCGCGCACGATGCGCGGCCCGCCCGTCCATCGATACAACCAGGCGCTTACAGTCCGAGCGCGGACAGGTCCAGCTTGCCGTCCTTCATCGGCGGGCACCAGAAATACGCGCCTGTCAGCGGCCGCGTGAAGCGGAACAGGCCGTCGACGATCCCGTCGTCCGCGCCGCTCATGCGGCGCATCTGCACGTCGAACGCGCGGAACGAGCAGCCGAACGCAACGAAGTAGAGGCCCGCGCGGCGCGCGTCCGACCACGGCGACGAACGGCGCAGCATGAACGCCTCCGGCTCGAAGCTTTCCTGCGCGGTGCGCTTCACGTGCGCGAACTCGGGCGCGTCGTCGAGTTCCTCGTTGTCCGAGCGGCGGCGCCCGATGATGTTGTCCATGTCGCCCGACGGAATGCGCTCCATCTGGTCGAAGTCGTGCAGCCACTGCTGGACCGCGACGAAGCTCGAACCGTCGAGCCCCGCGCCCTGCCCCGCCACGATCGCCGCGTCGAGCGCGTCGTCGCCGGTCGGGTTCTCGGTGCCGTCCTCGTAGCCGGACAGGTCGCGATCGTTCGAATAGCGGAAGCCGTCGACGGCGTCCTGCAGCGCGAACGCCGGCGCCAGCACGCGTTCGATCGCCCGCGCGCGCAGCACGATCTCGCCACGATCGCCGGCGCGCAGCCAGACCCACACGTCGGCCGGCGTCGCCGGCAGCGTGCGGTCCTTCACCGCGAACGCCGGGTAGTCGGTCAGGCCCGGAACCGGGCGCCCGAGGTGCGCCGCCAGCGCCTGTCCGAAACCGACGACCGTGTCGCGTCCATCGACGATCTCGCGCAGCGCGGCCAGCGCCGCCGCTACATTGCCGTCATTCGAAATCGTGAAAGTGAGGTATCGGGCCGCCGTGTCGATCGGAGCCAGGATGCCTTGCTGAACGTCGCTCATCGTTTCCTCAGGAGTGTATCGGGGGTGATTCTGCGAGGGCCGCAACGGGCGGCCGCTCGTCGTGCCGGGCCGCGCCGGGACGCACGCACCGTGGCGTGCCGCGAACGCCGAAGTGTAATCGATGCGCCCGACGGCCACCCTGCACCACCGCTTCGCGGAAAGCCCTAAAAAGAAAGGGCCGGAACCCTGAATACTAACCGTATCGACGCCGCAACGCCGCATTCGTCAGACGTTGCAGCGTGCAGAACACTGCTGATAGAATCTTTAAACGTCTTTTCGGCGTCCTTTCAACCGTTCACTTCAGGGGAGGTGCAGATGTTCCGAATGCCAGCAACCTTCCCGAACGTGGTCCCACGGCGCAGCTGATCCAGCCCGCCGTCCGCGCCGGCTCCCGAGTTTTTCGCTAACCCGTCAGCCGCGCTTTTCCCGACAGCCCGTTTCGTTCCGCCCGCGTTTTCCACGCGGCTCCGGCTGTTGCGTTTTCGACGTTCTCCGAACCGGAAAGTCCCGTCGCGCGATGCGCCGGGCAATGATAAATGACCAGAAAAACCTCCCATCTGGGCGGCCACGCATTCAAGGCCGTCTTCGGCTTCACCATCCGCTACTGGCGCAAGCAGCCGGCACACATCGCCACGGTCGCGACCTTCGCACTGCTCGCCGCGCTCGCCGACGTGCTCACGCCGCTGTTCGCCGGCCGTCTCGTCGACGCGCTGTCGACCGGCCTGACCGACCGCGCCGCCGCGTGGCATTCCGCCGTCGTCGCGTTCGGCACGCTCGCCGCGCTCGGCATCGGCGCGACGGTGCTGCGGCAAGGCGTCTACCTGTACATCATCACGCTCACGCTGAAGATGATGAGCGAGATCGCCGCCGCATCGTTCCACCGCGTGCAGCGCTTCTCGACCGACTGGCACGCGAACAGCTTCGCGGGTTCGACCGTGCGCAAGATCACGCGCGGCATCTGGGCGCTCGACCTGCTGAACGACACCGTGCTGATCGCGCTGCTTCCGTCGGTCGCGATGCTAGTCGGCGCAACCGTGCTGCTCGGCACGCACTGGCCCGTGATGGGGCTCGTCGTCGGCGCGGGCTCGCTGCTGTACATCGCGGTGACGGTCGCCGTGTCGCTCGGCATCGTCGCGCCGGCCGCGCGGCTCGGCAACCTGTGGGATACGCGCATGGGCGGCGCGCTCGCCGACGCGGTGAGCTGCAACGCGGTCGTCAAGGCGTTCGGCGCGGAAACGCGCGAGGAAGCGCGGCTCGCGCGCGTGATCGGCAAGTGGCGGCAGCGCACGCGCCGCACGTGGGTGCGCGGCACGTTCAACGGCGGGCTGCAGGGCGCGATGCTCGTCGCGATGCAGGCCGCGATGATCGGCGTCGCGCTGCGGCTGTGGGCGAACGACGAGGCGAGCGTCGGCGACATCGCGTTCGCGCTGACGATGTTCTTCATGCTGCAGGGTTACCTGCGCGACGTCGGCATGCACATCCGCAACCTGCAGCGCTCGGTGAACGACATGGAAGAACTCGTCGCGCTCGAACGCCAGCCGCTCGGCATCGACGATCGCCCCGGCGCGCCTGCCATCCGGATCGGGCAGGGCGAGATCCGCTTCGAGCACGTGACGTTCCGCTACGGCAACCATCCGGTGCCGCTGTACGACGATTTCTCGATGCGGATCGCGCCCGGCGAGCGCGTGGGCCTCGTCGGCCACTCGGGGTCGGGCAAGACGACGTTCATCAAGCTGATCCAGCGCCTGTACGACGTGTCGGGCGGCCGCATCACGATCGACGGGCAGGATATCGCGCGCGTGCGGCAGGATTCGCTGCGCAGCCAGATCGCGATCGTCCAGCAGGAGCCCGTGCTGTTCCACCGCACGCTCGCGGAGAACATCGCGTATGCGCGCCCCGACGCGAGCCGCGCGGACATCGAACGCGCCGCGCGTCTCGCCAGTGCGCACGACTTCATCGTCGCGCTGCCGGACGGCTATGACACGCTCGTCGGCGAACGCGGGATCAAGCTGTCGGGCGGCGAGCGCCAGCGCGTCGCGATCGCGCGCGCGTTCCTCGCCGATGCGCCGATCCTGATCCTCGACGAAGCGACGTCGAGCCTCGACAGCGAAAGCGAGCTGCTGATCCAGCAGGCGATGGAGCGGCTGATGGTCGGCCGCACGACGCTCGTCGTCGCGCACCGGCTGTCGACCGTGCGCGCGCTCGACCGGCTGCTCGTGCTCGATCGCGGCAAGGTGATCGAGGAAGGCAGCCACGACGCGCTGATCCGCATCGACGGCGGCATCTACCGCCGGCTGTTCGAGCGGCAGGCGCTGGAGCTCGCGAAGGGGCTTGCCGATTCGCCGCGGCGCATGGCGGACGATAATGCCGGCCCGCTGGGCGAGCCGGCGGAGGCTTGACGCAAGCGTGTCGCGATACGGCCCGGCGGCGGGATGATCACCGCCGGCCCGTGTTGACCCGACCGGAAGCGGATCGAGGCCGTGCCACGTGCACGGCCTTTTTTGCATCGCGTCCGCGAATATCGCCGGCCGGCCCTGAGCCGCGCGCCGCCGCGTCGCTTTTTCCGGGATCACTTATCATGTTGACCAGGAAATTTGCGACGAGGGATCGATCATGTTTACAGGAATTGTCCAGGGCGTTGGCGTCATCAAGGCCATCAAGGATCACGGAGAGCTGAGAACCTTCAGCATCGAATTCCCCGAGCGGTTTACCGACGACATCGAGATCGGCGCCAGCGTCTCCGTCGACGGCGTGTGCCTGACGGTGACGACCATCCATTCGCCGGAGCTGATCGACTTCGACGTGATGTTGCCGAGCCTGAAGATCACCACGCTGGCCGACCTGGCGACCGGCGCGCGGATCAACGTGGAGCGGGCCGCGAAGGACGGCGCGGAAATCGGCGGGCATCCGCTGTCCGGCCATGTCGATTTCCCGGGGACCATCCTGCACATCGCGTCGTCCGAGCACAACCGGATGATTCGCATCGGCGTGCCTGCCGAATTCAAACGATATGTTTTCGCGAAGGGCTATATCGCGATCAACGGCTGCAGCCTCACGGTTTCGGACGTCAATCGAGACGAAGGCTGGTTTGAAATCTGGCTGATTCCGGAAACGCGACGCGCGACGACCTTCGATGCGAAGGGCGTCAACGACAAGGTCAACATCGAGATCGAGCGCAGCACCCAGGTCGTCGTCGATACGATCCGCGAATCGGTCAAGGAAACGCTCGGCGAATTGACCGGCATCGTCACGACGCTGCTGGCGGAAAAAGGCGTCGATATCGAGGAGTTGCTGGCCCGCAATGTCGCGAAGCTGCCGAAGAAGTAACGTAATCCAGCGTGCCAGGTGATCCGCAGGATCACCGAGTACCGGCTTTCGTCGGTGAACACCTCGATCCACGGTTCCGCCTCACTCCGCCTCGGCCTGCGCCCCCTTCCCCACCGCCACGCGCTGCGCGCGATAAATCCCCGCGTGCCCCGAAAACAGATACGCGACGACGCACGCGACGATCGCATACACGCCGATATCCGCGCCGAACAGTTCGATCGCCATGATCGTCGACGCGATCGGCGTGTTGGCCGCACCCGCGAACACCGCGACGAAGCCGAGCCCCGCGAGCACGGGCACCGGCAGCGCCAGCACCTGGCCGAGCGCGTTGCCGAGCGTCGCGCCGATGTAGAACAGCGGCGTCACCTCGCCGCCCTTGAACCCCGACGCCAGCGTGGCGACGGTAAACGCGAACTTGCCCGCGAAATCGTAGAGCGGCAGCGGCCCGTGAAACGCGGCCTCGATCGTCGGAATGCCGAGGCCGAGATACTGCGGCACGTTCAGCACGGTGGCCGCCGCCGCGACCAGCAAGCCGCCGAGCACCGGCTGCAGCGGCGCATAGCGGACAACGCGCCGGAACCACGCGGTCAGCGCATGCGTCGCAAACGCGAACAGCCGCCCGACGACGCCGAACGCGATGCCCGCGACGACCGTCACGGCCAGCCCCGTCGCCGACACGGCCGGCACGAACGGAATCGCATAGGCCGTGTGATGCACGCCCCACGCACGGCACACGACGTCCGCGACGATCGCCGACGCGACGCAGGTCAGCAGCGCGTCGTACCGCACGCGCCCGATCGCGAGCACCTCGAGCCCGAACACGGCGCCCGCGAGCGGCGTGCCGAACACCGACGCGAAACCGGCCGCGATGCCGCCCATCAGCAGCACGCGGCGATGCTCGCGGTCGAGGCGGAACATGTGCGTGACGCGATCGGCGAGCGCGCCGCCCATCTGCACGGCCGTGCCCTCGCGGCCGGCCGAGCCGCCGAACAGGTGAGTAACGACGGTCGCGACGAGCACCAGCGGCGCCATCCGCTTCGGCACGAGCGCCTTCGGGTCGTGAATCTCGTCGATCAGCAGGTTGTTGCCGCGCGCGACGGACTGGCCGAAACGATGATAGATCCACCCGGTCGCGAAACCGGCGGCCGGCAGCCCCCACAGCAGCCACGGATGCGCGACGCGCGTGCCGGTCGCCCAATCGAGCGCGATCAGGAACAGCGCGGAAGCCGTGCCGGCCAGCGCGCCGAGCAGGGCCGAAAGCGCAAGCCAGCGGCACACGTAGCGCACGGTCGCGAAAAGATCGGCAGAAGTCGTGAAAAACATGATTTCCAGATTCGACAGAACATCAAAACCTGGGCGGCAGAATACCGCATGGACGGCCTGCGACCTCCTGACAACCCAGGAACACGCAGGCATCATCAGCCGGGCAAACCGGCGGTTGAGGGCCGCGCCGCGCGCAACGCGCCGCAACGACCGCAGGGAGGCATGCCATCTCCGCAGGCCGCAATTGTACGCGACGCCGCGCATCGCACGCAATGCAGCGCCAGCGCACCGGGCCAAAACGGTGTCGCGCCCCCCGGCGCGCCGTCAGTCGCGCGGCGCGCGCGCGATGCGCGAGATCAGTTGCGGCGCGATCCGCTCGAGCGGCAGGATCGCCGATGCCGCGCCGATCGCCGCGGCCGCCTTCGGCATTCCGTAGACGGCGCTGGTCGCCTCGTCCTGCGCGATCGTGTAGCAGCCTTTCGCGCGCATCGCCTTCAGGCCGAGCGCGCCATCGCGCCCCATGCCCGTCAGCAGCACGCCGAGCGCCTCTCCCTGCCAGCCGTCGGCAACGCTGTTGAAGAACACGTCGATCGACGGCCGGTACGGCGTCTCCACCGGATGCCGCGTATAGCCGAGCACCCCGCGCGGCGACAGGGTCAGGTGATCGTCGGTCGCCGCGAGCAGCACCTCGCCCGCCTGCGGCACGCTGCCCTGCCGCGCGACGCGCACGGGCAGCCGCGTATAGCCGTCGAGCCATTCCGCCATCCCGAGCGCGAACGCCTGGTCGACGTGCTGGACGATCACGATCGCAGCCGGGAAATCGGCCGGCAGCGCGCGCAGCAGCGCGGTGAGCGCGGTCGGCCCGCCCGCCGACGCGCCGATCGCGACGAGCGTCGGCTGGCCGCGCGCGGGCGTCGGCCCCGGCGGCACGAGCGCCGCGGTGCGGCTTTCGAGCAGCCGGCCGATCTGGTCGATCTTCCCGAGCAGCGCCTGCGGCGATGCGTCGGTCGACAGCCCCAGCGCAAGCGTCGGCGTGTCGACCGCGTCGAGCGCGCCCGCGCCCATCGCCTCGTAGACCGACGACGTGTTCGCGCTGACGCTGACCGTCACGATCAGGATCGCGCACGGCGCGCGCGCCATGATCTGCCGCGTCGCCGCCACGCCGTCGACCTTCGGCATCACGAGATCCATCAGCACGAGATCGGGCGGATGGGCGATGCAGAAATCCACGGCCTCGTCGCCGTCGGTCGCCACCCACAGCACGCGGTGGTCCGGCCGCAGCGCGAGCACGCGGCGCAGCGCCTCCACGGCCAGCGGAAGGTCGTTGACGATGCCGATGTTCATCCGCGCGCGCCCCCGATCAGGTCGTGCACGGCATCGAGCAGCGCCTCGTCGTGGAAGCTGCTCTTCGCGAGGTAGTAGTCGGCGCCGGCATCGAGCCCGCGGCGGCGATCCTCGTCGCGATCCTTGTACGACACGATCATCACCGGCACGCGCTTGAGCATCGGATCGCCCTTGATCAGCGTGACGAGCTCGATGCCGTCCATGCGCGGCATGTCGACATCCGTGACGACGAGATCGAATGCATCGCTGCGCACCGCGTTCCAGCCGTCCATCCCGTCGACCGCAACGGTCACGTCGTAGCCGCGCTTTTCCAGCAGCTTGCGTTCGAGCTCGCGCACCGTCAGCGAATCGTCGACGACGAGCACGCGGCGGCGCCGGTCGACGAGCGCGAACTGCGGGCCGCGCTTGAGCCGCGCGAGCTGCCCGCCGCGCACGAGCTTGTCGACCGAGCGGATCAGGTCCTCGACGTCGACGATCAGCACGGGGTCGCCGTTCTCGAGCAGCGCGCCGGCCGCGATGTTCTGGATCTTGTGCAGGCGGCTGTCGAGCGGCTGCACGACGAGCATCCGTTCGCCGAGGAAACGGTCGACGGCGACGCCGTACAGCTCGGGCTCGCCACCGACGACCACGACCGCCGTGCTCCCGCGCGCCCCGTCGGGTTCGCCCGCATCGAGCAACTGGTGCGCGGCGACGAGGCCCGCGCGCCGGCCGTCGAACGGGAAATGCGGCTGCCCTTCGAGCACGTCGATGTCGTCGTGCGCGAGTTCGAGCGTGCGGCGCACGTGCGCAAGCGGGAATGCATACGGTTCGCCGCCGACTTCGACGAGCAGGCTGCGGATCACCGACAGCGTGAGCGGCAACTGCAGCACGAAGCGCATGCCCGCGCCCGGCTCGTTGAAGATCCGCACCGCGCCGCGCACGCCGCGCACCATCTCCTGCACCGCGTCGAGGCCGACGCCGCGACCCGATACGTCGGTCACCGCATCGCGCATCGAGAAGCCCGGCAGCAGCAGGAATTCGAGCAGTTCGGGATCGGACAGCCGCGCGGCCGTCTCGTCGTCGGTCAGGCGCTGGCGCACGACGGCCGCGCGCAGCGCGTCCATGTCGACGCCCGGCCCGTCGTCGATCACGCTGACGAGCAGCGAGCCGGCGCTGTGGCGCGCCTCCAGCGTCACGCTCGCCTCGGCCGGCTTGCCGCGCGCGAGCCGCGCGTCGGGCGACTCGACGCCATGGTCGATCGCGTTGCGCAGCAGGTGGCCGAGCGGCGCGTCGAGCAGGTCGAGGATGTCGCGGTCGACCTGCGTGCCCTCGCCGACGATCGAGAAGCGCACCTGCTTGCCGAGCGAGCGCGCGAGATCGCGGACGATGCGCGGATACGCGCGCGTCGCATCGCCGAACGGCCGCATCCGGCATTGCAGCGCCTCGTCGTAGAGCTGCTCGGCGATATGCGTGCTGCGCCGCTCGAAGCGGTCGAATTCGTCCATGCGCTCGGCGAGCGAACGCTGCAGGTCATTGAGCATGTGCCGCACTTCGTTCATCGACGCGAGCATGCCCGAGTCGAGATCGTCGGCGAACTGTTCGTACATCAGATCGAGCGAACGGGCGGCGTCGCGCTGCGCACGCTTCACGCGCAGCATCGATTCGGCGAACGGCTTGAGCCAGCGCGATTCGACCAGCGATTCGCCGGACAGGCTCAGCAGCCGGTTCAGCGTATCGGCGCGCACGCGGCGCATCGCGCCGGCGCCGGCCACGCGGCCGGCCTGGACCGGATCGGGCACCGTGCCCGACACCGCGAGCGGCGGCACCGTGGCGCCGGCCCCGACGGACTCGTTCGCGGCGCCGTCGTGCTCGCGATACGGCACGGCCGACGGCGGCACGACGGCCGCCTGTATCGTCTGCGCGGCATCGACGCCCGTCAGCGCCGCCGCGAACACGTCGATCTCGGTCGGCGACACGGGCGGCCCCTGCGGATCGCCGACGCGCACCAGCAGGTCGACGCCGGCGAGCAGCACGTCGACGTGCGTGGCCGTCAGCGCGATCGTGCCGGCCTGCGCGGCGACGAAGCATTCTTCCATCCGCCCCGCGATGTCGACGCCGAGCGGCACGCCGACGATGCGCGCGGCGCCCTTCAGCGAATGCGCGGCACGCATGCACGCCTCGAGCGCGACGGAATCGGGTTCGCCCGATTCGAGCGCGAGCAGCCGCTCGGACAGCGCCTGGGTCTGCGTACGCGTCTCCTCGCGATACAGCTCGAGGAGCGACAGGTGGCTCAGGTCGTCGTCGCCGCTCATCGCATGCTCCGTGTCACGGCGTCGAACAGGCGATCGTCGTCGAGCAGGCCCACCGACTTGCCGCGCCACGACAGCACGCCGCGCGACAGGCCGGCGCTCGCGCGCCCGACCGTTGCCGGCACGGGCACCCAGTCGGATGCGCCGAAGCGCAGCACGCCTTCGACTTCGTCCACCGGAAACACGACCGGTTCGCCCTGGTGCGCGGCCACCAGCAGCCGCGTGAAACGGCCGTCGCCACCGCCGTTGCCGCCCTTGCCTGCGTCGAGGCCGAGCAGCGCGCCGATCGAGATCGCGATGCGCAGCGTGCCGCGGATGTTGACCACGCCGCGCACGGCCGAATTGCGGCGATGCGGCAGCGAATGGATCGGGCGCGTGCCGGCGATCTCGCGCAGCACGCCGATCGGCAGCGCGAGCCATTCGTCGGCCACGCGAAACGCCAGCGCCGCGTGGCGCGTATCGCCGTCGTCGTCTCGCACGCTCGTCGCGCGGAACGCGCTCATCCGGCGTGTCGCGTCGGCCATCTCGGCGTCGCCGAGCGGACGCTCGAGCAGCTTCGCCGCGTGATACGCGTAGACCGGGCAGTTCAGGCAGCGCTGGCAGTCGGCCAGCCGCTCGCACGAGCGGTCGCCGTGCGTGCCGATCCGGTTCCAGCAATCGTCGACGTCGATCGTCGTGTCGTCAGTGGCAGCGGCGTCGCGGTTCATGGATTCCTCTGGTCATCGCGGTGTCGGTCCCGATCGCGTATTCGTGTCAGCCGGCCGAGCGCCGTGCGCGCTCGAGCAGCCATTGCGCGCCCGCGCGATCGCCGCCGACGTCGAGCAGCGTCGCGAGATGGGTCAGCGCCTCGTGGTGCGTGGGCCGCAGGTACAGCGCCTTCCGGTAGAAGTCGCCGGCTTCCGCCGCGCGCCCGCGCGCATCCGCGATCAGCCCGTTCAGGTAGAACGCGTCGGCATGCGGCCCGACGCGCGCCGAGAACTGCGCGAGCACGCGTTCGGCCTCGTCGAACGCGCCGGCGTTCGCGAGCGCCTGCGCCTCCTCGAGCGTCGGCGCGACGCCGTCGGCGACCGGCGCGGCCGCTTCGACCGTCGCCACCCGCCGGTCGGCCCGTGCATCGAGCGCGACCGTGCGCACGGCGGGCGCCGGCGCCGCGAACGGCTGCAGCCTGCCGCCGAGCCAGGCCGGCGGCGCGACGGCCAGCACCGGGCGCGTCGCCACGAGCGGCGCAACGGTAAAGCGCTCCGTGCGCCGGACCGCCGCCACCGCGGACAGCGGCGCCGCACCGGCAGACTCGCGATGAAATGCGAACGCCAGCGGCACGCGCGCCGAGCGCATCCCGTGCCGCATCGCGACGCCCGTTTCGGCCGGCCCGACGAACAGCATGCCGTCGTCGGCGAGACACGCGTCGAGCGAACGGATCACGCGATCCTGCGCGTCGCGGTCGAAGTAGATCAGCACGTTGCGGCAGAACACGAAATCGTAGCGAAAGCCCGTATCGGCGATCGGTTCCACGAGGTTCGCGTGACGGAACTGCACACACGCGCGCACGCGCTCGTCGAGCAACCAGCCGTCGGCGGCCGGCGTGAAGTAGCGCGCGCGAAATTCCGTCGCGGTGCCGCGAAACGCGTTGCGCCCGTAACAGCCGAGCCGCGCCTGCTCGATCGCGCGCGCGCTGAGGTCGATCGCGTCGATCGTGAAGCTGGCCGGTCCGAGCCCCGCGTCGAGCAGCGCCATCGCCGCCGAATACGGCTCCTCGCCCGTCGAGCACGGCGCGCTCAGCACGCGGATCACGCGCCCGGGCGTCGCGGCGCGCCGTTCGGCCGCGAGCCGCGCAAGCGTCGCGAAGGCCTCGCGGTCGCGGAAGAACCACGTCTCGGGCACGACGAACAGCTCGATCAGCGCACGCCGCTCGTCGGCCGACGCGTTGAGCTGCTGCCAGTACGCATCGAGCGCGTCCTGCGTCACGGGCGGCCGCGCCGCCGACGGCAGGCGCTCGCCGTCCGCCTGCAACGCGTGCACGCGCTCCGTCAGCGCACGGATCAGAAAATCGTTGCCGAGCGAATCGGGGTCGATGCCGGTCTCGCGCAGCAGCCAGCCGCGAAATCGCGATTCGGACTCTTTCATGCGGACTCCTTCCCGTGGCCCGGCAGGCCGTCGAACAGATACAGGCGCGCAACGTCGTCGATCAGGTCGGCTACCGACACCTGCTGCACGACGCCGTCGGGTGTGTTCGCGACGAGCCCGAGCCAGCGCGTACGCGCGGTCGAGATGCCGCTCGCGCGGAACGCCGCGCGATCGATCCGCATCGTCTGCGTCGCGCGCTCGACGATCAGGCCGATCACGCGCTCGCCGTCCGCGTGGCCCGCGCGATAGCGCACCATCACGAGCCGCGTCGAGCGCAGCGCATGCGCACGCCGCCCGAGCGCGAGCATCGGCACGTCGATCACCGGCACCGGCTGGCCGCCGCGCATCAGCAGCCCGGCGATCCATTCCGGTGCGCCGGGCACGGCATTCGTGATCGCGAGCGGCAGCACCTCTTCGATGCCGGCCGCGTCGAGCGCATAGCGCTCGCCATCGAGCTCGAACATCAGGAACAGCGCGTGTGCGCCGCTCTGCAGGTCGGCGCGCGTCACGCGTCGACCTTGAAGCGCGACACGCTGGTGCGCAACTGGTTCGCGACGAGCGTCAGGTCGTCGATCGCCTGCGACGACTGGCGCAGCGACTCGGCGGTCTGCTGCGCGGCTTCCGACAGCTGCGACAGCGCCTGCGTGATCTGCTCGGCGCCGTTCGCCTGCGTCTGCATCCCTTCGTTGACCATCTGGAAGCGCGGCGCGAGCGTCTGCACCTCGGCAATGATCTGCGACAGCTGCCCGCCGACCTGCTGCACGTCGAGCATCCCGCGACGCACTTCCTCGGAGAACTTGTCCATCCCCATCACGCCCGCCGACACGGCCGACTGGATTTCCTTCACCGTCTGCTCGATGTCGTAGGTCGCGACGGCCGTCTGGTCGGCGAGGCGGCGGATCTCGGTCGCGACGACCGCGAAGCCGCGGCCGTATTCGCCGGCCTTCTCGGCCTCGATCGCCGCGTTCAGCGACAGCAGGTTGGTCTGGTCGGCCACCTTGGTGATCGTCGCGACCACCTGGTTGATGTTCAGCGCCTTCTCGTTGAGGATCGCGAGCTTCGCGTTCACCGAACCGGCCGCGTCCATCACGCTGCGCATCGTCTCGCCCATCCGCGTGAGCCCGCTCTGGCTCACGCCCGCGAGCGTCGCCGACTGCTCGGCCACGCCGGCCACCTCGTTCATCGTGCGCAGCAGGTCGCGCGACGTCGCGAAGATTTCGCGCGAGGTCGCGCCGATCTCGGTCGTCGTCGCCGCGGTTTCGTTCGCGGTCGCCTGCTGCTCGCGCGACGTCGCCGCGATCTCGGCAACCGACGTCGTCACCTGCAGCGACGACTGCTGCGCGCGCGAGACGAGCTCGGTCAGCTCGTCGGCCATCCGGTTGAAGCCCGTCTCGAGCGTGCCGAATTCGTCGCGGCGGCGCAGGTCGAGGCGGCGCGTCAGGTTGCCGGTGCGCATCACGTCGTGCACCTCGACGAGCCGCGCCATCGGCACGGTGACCGAACGGTACAGCACGTAGCCGAGCCCGAGCGCGGACAGCAGCATGATCGCCAGCGCGGTCGCGAGCACGACCTCGGTATCCTGCACGGATTCGCGGATCAGCTTCGCGGACTGGTCGGCGAACTTGCGGTTCTCCTGTACCAGCGTATTCGCATTGCGCACGACCTCGCCCCACACGGGCTGCAACTTCGCGTACGCGGCAACGGCCTCGTCGCGCGACATGCGGTGTTTCTGCACGGCTTCGTTCAGCAGCGGCAGGTAGCGGTCGTAGGAGCCGCGAAACGTCGCGAAGCGCTGACGGTCGTCGTCGCGGAACGTCGTGTTCTGGTATTCGACCGACAGCGACTCGACTTCCTTCTGCGCGTCGGAAATTTTCGCGAGATCGCGCTGCACGGCTTCGGGATCGGTGTCGACGAACGTTGCCTGCTGCAGCAGCATGAACGATTCGTTCACCGCGCCGCGCAGCGACGACGCGAGGTAGACGCCGGGCAGCGAGTCGCGCTCGATGCTGACGGCTTCGCTGTTGATCGCGCGCAGGCGCTCGTACGACACGCCGGCTGTCACCAGCATCAGCACGAACAGCACGCCGAAGCTGAGCAGGATGCGATTGCCGAGCGTCAGCCGGGCAGCGCCGATCGTCGGATGCAGGCTTTCATTGGTCGCGCGGGGCGTCACGGTGGCCATGTTCGTTATGGGCTTTCTAAAATCAGCGTTGAAAAAATCCACGCCCGCCTGCGCGCCGGACGGCGCGCCACGAGCGCCTCGTGGTCGGAGGCGGACGACGCGGCACCGGCGGGCCGCGCCGCGAAATCACCGCTCCGCTTGCGCCGGCAGTCGAAGCGCGACCATGAAGCCGCGCGCCGTATTGCGCATCAAAATCTGGCCGCGATGCCGCGCCGCCGTCGCACGGACGAACGCGAGCCCGAGGCCGAAGCCGCTGCGCGCCGCGCCATGCGCGGATTCGAGCTGCACGAACGACTCGGTCGCGGCCGTGCGCTGCCCCGGTGCGATGCCGGCGCCGGTATCCTCGACGCCGATCAGCCAGGCGCCGTCCTCGCCGCTCAGCGTGCAGTGCACGTCCGTGCCGGCCGGGCCGTACTTCAGCCCGTTGTCGATCAGGTTCGCGACGGCGCGCGTGAGCATCATGCGGTCGCCCATCGTCACGCACTCGGTATCGGGCACGTGCGCGACGACCCGGCTGCCGCACCCGGCCGCCTTCTCCCAAAGCTGGTCGACGGCATCGAGCACGATCTCGTTGAGACTCACGACCTCGTGCGCGCGGCGCTCGGACTGTGCGCGGGTCAGGTGGATGAAACCGTCGGCGAGCGCGAGCGCGCGCCGCGCATGGCCGGCGATGCGCTCCATGATCGCCGGCATGTCGCCGTGTTCGGTCCGGTAGACGTCGAGCAGCGCGAGGATCGACGTCTGCGGCGAACGCATGTCGTGCGACAGGAAATCGAGCGCCTCGTCGCGCTGCCGCGACATCAGATACGAATTCGAGTGATAGCGGATGCGCGCGGTCAGTTCCATCGCGTCGGGGAGCTTCACCAGATAGTCGTTCGCGCCGGCGATGAACGCCTCGCGCTTGACGATCGGCTCCTCCTTCGCGGACAGCACGATGATCGGCACCCGTGCGGTGCCGGCGTCCGCGCGCCACGCGCGAACGAGATCGAGGCCGTCGATCTCCGGCATCACGAGATCCTGCAGGATGACGGTCGGCTTCACGTCTCGCGCGACCGACAGCGCCCGGTGCGCGTCAGTGCACACGTGCAGGTCGATGTCGTGTTCGCTGCGCAGCGCGCGGCGGATCACCTCGCCGACGAACGGTTGATCGTCGACCAGAAGGACCGAAAGCCCCGATTCAAGACAATCCGGGGCATTATCACTGCTCGATTCTTTCATAAATACAGTTTCAAACGCCGAATCTCCAATCGATTCATTCATAGGAGTTGTTTATCCGACTTGGACACTATCTTATATTGGCGGTTGATAAACCCGCCTGATTCTGCCGATTTGGCCTGTCGGCACTGCCTTGCGGGGCTTCGGGCATCGATTTTTCCCCGTCGACGACCGCATTACCTCCGCATTCTTTCTCTCAATAAACATAACCGGCTGATTCTAAATGAAATTAGAACACAGCATCTATCTCCTTCCGGTTTAGTTTTGCCAAATATGCGGAAAGAGCCGCAATCAGATAAATCTGATCATTTCCGGATTCGAAAGACGATAACGTTTGCGAGCCCGGAGAAGCGAGGTTTGCATGCGCTGCAAGGCTCGATCGCGGCACGTATTGGGGCCTGATGCAAATGCATCGAATTGGCTTGAGGAAGGGAGAAAAAAAGCGGCGCGCCGGGCGGGGATCATCCCGTACGCGCATCGGGCCGGCAGGGAGCCGGCCCGCGTGATGGCGGTGCGGCCCGCCTACCCGCGCGCGTGCTGCGCGGACACTTCCTGCAGGTCGAGATCGCGTTCGAGCATGTGCAGCATCTCGTCGTGGATGCGGCCCGAACGATGCAGGCGCAACAGTTCCGCGCGCCCGGCCTTGATCGCGGCCAGCACCACGTCGTAGTGCGCGGTGCGCACTTCCGCCGGATACGCGGGTTCGTTCTTCGTCCGCTCGGTCAGTTCCGCGCGATACGTGTATTGCTCGAGCAGGCGCGGATGGATCACCGCGCCGTTCTCGTCGCGTACGAGCGGCTGGATCGCCGCGAGTTGCGCGGCCTCGACGTACGCCCACGTCTGCGGCTCGGTCAGGTGATGCGCGGCGCGCTCTTCGCGTTGCGGCAGGCGCAGCAGCCGGATCAGCGGCCCGATCGTCGTACCCTGCAGCAGCACGGTGACGAGGATCACCGCGAACGACGCGACCAGGATCACGTCGCGGCCGGGCATCGCCTCGGGCAGCGACAGCGCGATCGCCAGCGTGACGACACCGCGCATCCCGGCCCAGCTCATGATCGTCGCGGCCTTCCAGTCGGGCGCGTCGCCGCGCCGCGCGATGCCGCGCACCGGCCACTTCAGCGCCTCGACCGCGTAGATCCACACGAAGCGCGACACGATCACCACCGCCAGTACCGCGAGCACGGGCGGCACCATCGTGGCGAGCACCTGCTCGAAGCCGCCGAGCCGGTGCATCGCGCCGCGCAGCGACAGCCCGATCAGCACGAACACCATCGCCTCGAGCAGGAACACGATGACCTGCCAGAACGCGGTGCCGCGCGTGCGCACCGCCGCCGAGAACACCTCGTGCTGATGCCAGCCGATGATCATGCCGGCCGTGACGGTCGCGATCACGCCCGATACCTCGACCATTTCGCCCGCGATGTACGCGATCCAGCCGGCGATCACCGCGACGGTGATCGCGAGATAGTCGTCGTCGAGCAGCTTCAGGAACCACACGACGAGCCTGCCGACCACGAAGCCGACCACCACGCCGCCGAGCCCGAGCTCCGCGAAGCGCACGACCGCGTGCTCGAGGCTGAACGCGCCGGTCAGCGCGGCAGCGACCGCAAAGCGGAACAGCACGAGGCCGGCCGCGTCGTTCAGCAGGCTCTCGCCTTCGAGCAGCACCATCAGCCGGCGCGGCAGCGCGACACGTTCGAGCACGGCCTTCGCGGCGACCGCGTCGGGCGGCGACACGATCGCGCCGAGCGCGAAGCAGGCAGCCCACGGCAGCGCCGGCGCGACCCAGTGCACGGCAAAGCCGACCGCGAACGTCGTGAACACGACCGCGCCGATCGCGAGCAGCAGGATGCCGCCGACGTTGCGCTTGAACTCCTCCCACACGGAGAAGTACGCGCCGTCCATCAGCAGCGGCGGCAGGAACACCAGCAGCACCAGTTCGGGATCGAGGTTGATCGGCGGCAGGCCGGGGATGAACGCGATGCCGATGCCGCCGATCAGCAGCGCGGCCGCGGGCGGCAGCCGCAGCCGCTTGGCGATGCATTCGAGCGCGACGATCGCCAGGAATGACAACAGAACCAGCTTGAATGCCGAGACGGGAGACATGAATCGACCTCGTGAAGAATGAATTCGCGCTTTCCGGCGTCGTACCCCGGTCGGCAGTTTGGCGCGATTACATCACGATGCGATGCCCGCAGTCGAGCGTGTTCGGGAGGCCCGCCACGCGGCACGGGCCCGACGCGGCCCGGTACGCGTGCCGCGATGAAAAACGGCACGCGGGCCGGCACGATCGCCCGCCCGCGTGCCGTCGCGGCACCGCGCTGCCCGCCCCGCGTTACCGGCGCCGCACGACCATCAGCCGCGGCTCGGTCATGTCTTCGATCGCGTAGCGGATCCCTTCGCGGCCAAGGCCCGAATCCTTCACGCCGCCGTACGGCATGTTGTCGACGCGGAACGACGGCACGTCGTTGATCACGACACCGCCGACCTCCAGCTCGTCCCACGCGCGCTGCGCATGCGTGAGCGAATCGGTGAACACGCCGGCCTGCAGCCCGAAATCGCTGTCGTTCACGCGCGCGAGCGCGTCGTCGAACCGGTCGAATTTCTCGAGGATCGCGACGGGGCCGAACGCCTCCTTGCGGTACAGGTCCTGCTCGTGCCCGACGTTTTCCAGCAGCGTCGCCTCGAACATCGCGCCGTCGACCTTGCCGCCCGCGACGATCTTCGCGCCCGCCGCGACGGCCGCGTCCATCCAGCCCGACAGCCGGCGCGATTCGGATTCGGAAATCATCGGGCCGACGAACGTCGACGGATCCTTCGGATCGCCCATCTTCAGCGAACGCGTCTTCGCGATCAGCTTCTCGCGCAGCGCATCGTAAAGATCGGCATGCACGAGGATCCGCTGCACGCCGATGCAGCTCTGGCCCGACTGGTAGTACGCGCCGAACGCGAGACGCTCGACCACGTAGTCGAGCCGGTCGCGCTGGTCCGCATCGACGATCGCGGCCGCGTTGCCGCCGAGTTCCAGCACGACTTTCTTCTTGCCGGCTTTCTCCTTCAGCGCCCAGCCGACGGCCGGCGAGCCCGTGAACGACAGCAGCTTGAAGCGCTCGTCGGTCGTGAACAGATCGGCGCCGTCGCGATGCGCGGGCAGCACCGAGAACGCGCCCTTCGGCAGGTCGGTTTCCGCGAGCACCTCGCCGATGATCAGCGCGCCGATCGGCGTGCGGCTCGCGGGCTTCAGCACGAACGGACAGCCGGCCGCGAGCGCGGGCGCGACCTTGTGCGCGGCGAGGTTCAGCGGGAAGTTGAACGGCGAGATGAACGAGCACGGGCCGACCGGCACGCGCTTCGTGTAGCCCGTATAGCCCTGCGCACGCGCGGAGATCTCGAGGTTGATGATCTCGCCGTCGATACGCACCGATTCCTCGGACGCGACGCGGAACGTGTCGATCAGCCGCGTCACCTCGCCCTTCGAATCGTTGATCGGCTTGCCGGCCTCGATGCACAGCGCTTCGGCCAGCTCGTCGAAGCGCTCGCGAAAGCGCGCGACGCAATGGTCAAGCACGGCCTGCCGCTTGAAGGCCGGCAGCTCGCGCATCGGCTTCGCGGCGTCGACCGCCGCGCCGATCGCCGCATCGATCGCCTTCGCGTCGGCCAGCGCGACGCGCGTCGCGACCTCGCCGCTGAACTTGTCCGTCACTTCCAGATCGGTGTTCGCGTAGACAGCCTCGTTGGCGAGGTAGTACGGATAGGTTTCCTTCAACATGGAACGACTCCTTCCTGTGAACGGGGAATTCAGAGTTGCGCCGACAGCCGCTTGATCTCGCGGTTCAGCACGCGCTCGTTGTCCGAGTAGTCGATCGGCACGTCGATCACGTGCACGCCCGGCGACGAAAAGCACTCGCGCAGCAGCGGTTCGAGATCGTCGGCCGATTCGACGCGATGCCCGTGCGCGCCGTAGCTTTGCGCATACGATACGAAATCGGGGTTCTGCAGTGTCATCGCGAAATCGGGGAAATTCATGTTCTCCTGCTTCCAGCGGATCATCCCGAATGCGTCGTCGCGCAGGATCATCACGACGATGTCGAGCTTCAGCCGCACGGCCGTTTCGAGCTCCTGCGAATTCATCATGAAGCCGCCGTCGCCGCACACGGCGATCACCTTGCGCTGCGGATGCACGATCTTCGTCGCAATCGCCGACGGCAGGCCCGCGCCCATCGATGCGAGCGCGTTGTCGAGCAACAGCGAGTTCGGTTCGTGCGCACGCCAGTAGCGCGCGAACCAGATCTTGTACATCCCGTTGTCGAGACAGACGATCCCGTCGGCCGGCAGCGCGCTGTACAGGTCGTTGACGATGCGCACCGGGTACATCGGGAAGCGCGGGTCGTGCTGGCCCTTCTGCAGGTGCGCGTCGAAATGCTCCTTGATCATCGCGAAGCGCACGAAATCCCAGTGCGGCTGCGGCGTGAGCGCCTCCTTCATCTGCCATACCGCGTTCGCGATGTCGCCCACCACCTCGATCTGCGGAAAATAGACCGGATCGACCTGCGCGCCGAGGAAGTTCACGTGGATGACCGTCTTGTCGTCCGCGTGCATGAAGAACGGCGGCTTCTCGATCACGTCGTGGCCGACGTTGATGATGCAGTCCGCATGCTCGATCGCGCGGTGCACGAAGTCGCCGTCGGACAGCGTCGCGTTGCCGAGCCACAGCGGATGCGTCTCGTCGATCACGCCCTTGCCCATCTGCGTCGTGAAGAACGGGATGCCCGTCTTGTCGACGAATTCGAGCAGCATCTTGCAGCTGGTCTTGCGGTTGCCGCCCGCGCCGATCATCAGCAGCGGATGGCGCGCGGACTGGATCGCGTCGACCGCGTGCGCGACCGCTTTCTCCTCGGCCACGGGCCGCCGGCTGTAGCTCGCGGGAATCGGCTTGCCGTCCCCTTCTTCGTGCGCGATGTCCTCCGGCAATTCGAGGTGGGTCGCGCCGGGCCGCTCTTCCTCCGCGCGCCGGAACGCCTCGCGCACGGCCGACGGGATGTGGCCGATCGACACGATCTGCCGCGTGAGCTTCGTGAGCGGCTGCATCATGTCGACCACGTCGACGATCTGGAAGTGGCCCTGCTTGCTGGATTTGATCGGCTTCTGCCCGGTGATCATCAGCATCGGCATCCCGCCGAGCTGCGCATACGCGGCGGCCGTCACGAAGTTCGTGGCGCCGGGCCCGAGCGTCGCGAGACACACGCCGGTGCGGCCCGTCAGGCGGCCGTAGGTGGCGGCCATGAACCCGGCCGCCTGTTCGTGCCGGGTCAACACGAGCTTGATTTTCGACCGCCGCAGCGATTCGAGCAGATCGAGGTTTTCCTCGCCGGGAATGCCGAATACGTACTCGACGCCTTCGGCTTCCAGCGCCTTCACGAACAGATCCGATGCTTTCATGGGGACTCTCGGTTGATGCCGCCTGCCCGGCCTACGGACACGCGGCGTACATGACGCGCGCCGGCCTACGGCACGCGGACGCTTTACCTACTGGACACAAGCCACGGCACTGCCCGCCGCGCAACGAGCGATGCGCGGCGGCGCCTCCGGATACCGGAGGACGAACGGACCCGCCCGCGCGCGGCGGGCGCGCACGGGCGGAAAAGACGTTTTTGATTGTAGACGGATTCGGAAGATTTCGACTTCGGCCGAATGGCCATTCGGCGCGCAAACGGAGCAGGGGGCCCTAATGTAGCGACTACGGAATAGCCCGATACACCTGTGAACCATGGTTGACATACTGCAATCAATGCCCTACAGTGCGCCTACGTTCAGCATCCGGACCACCGACGTCTTCGACGCATGGTTTGCCGGCCTGCAGGATCGCGTCGCGAAGCGCCGCATCCAGGCACGCATCGACCGCCTGTCGATGGGCAATCCGGGCGACTGGAAATCCGCCGGCTCGCCGGTCGTCGAAATGCGTATCGACCATGGCCCCGGCTATCGCGTCTACTACGTCCGGCGCGGAACGATCTGGGTCATCCTGCTCTGCGGCGGCGATAAATCGACGCAACAGGCCGACATACGCGCCGCGCACGCGATGCTCGCGCATCTCGACATGGAGTGATCGATGAACAAGATCAGCACCCGCCCGTGGGATTCGGCCGACCATCTGCAAACCGAAGACGACATGGCCGACTACTTCGAAGCCTGCCTGCAAGAGGCCGGCGACGATCCGGCCTTCATCGCGCACGCGCTCGGCGTGATCGCACGCGCACGCGGCATGTCGCAGGTCGCGCGCGATGCGGGCCTGTCGCGCGAAGGGCTGTACAAGGCGCTGTCGCACGACGGCAATCCGAGCTTCGGCACGATCCTGAAGGTCATCAAGGCACTCGGCCTGCAACTGCACGGCTCGAAAGCGCACGCGTGACGCGCGGGCGCGCGCCATCGCGCCCTGTCCGCGATGCCCGTCGCCGCGTCAGTGCAGCCACCCGGCCGCCCAGCGCGGCACCAGCGACACCAGATACAACCCGAGCCCGATCAACCCGCCGACCAGCGTGCCGTTGATGCGAATGTACTGCAGATCCTTGCCGATGTTCAGCTCGATCTGCCGAGACATCTCGCGCGCATCCCAGTTGCGCACCGTGTCGCGAATGTGACGCATCAGGAAATCGGCGAAATCCGGCGCCATCTCGTGCACGGCCTTCTCGATATGCTCGTTCAGCGACGCGCGCAGTGCCGGGCTCTCGGCGAGCCGTGCGCCGAGCCAGCCGCCGAGCGTCGCGGCCTGCCGGTGCAGCGTCGAATCGGGGTGTGCGAGATCGGCCTTCAGCCATGCGCGCAACTGGTCCCACAAGTCGCGCGCATACTCGTTGAACGCATCGCCGTCGCGGATATAGCGCTTGATCTCCTCGCCCTTTTCGATGAACGCGGGATCGTGCTTCAGCCGCTCGGTCAGCCGCGCGACCGTCCGGTCGAAGCGCTGCCGCAACTCGTGCTCGGGGTCCGCCGCCACGCCTTCGAGCACGCGGCTCACCGCGCTCGCGAGCATCCGCGCGCCGTTTTCGCCGAACCACTGCGTCGGCATGATCTTCTCGACCTTCGGGTACTGCGTCTTCAGCCATTCGACGATGAAGCCCGCGATCACCTCGCGGTTCTCCTCCTTGTCGAGCACGTCGACGACCTGTTCGATCGCATCGTCGAGCAGCGCCTGGTGGCGGCCGTCCTTCGTCAGCGTATCGAGGATCACGCCGGCCGATTGCGACAGGTCGACCCGGTCGATCACCGCGCGAAACGCGTCGTGGACGAACGACTGGATCCGCGCGTCGTCGGTCATGTCGAGTGCGAAGCTCATCAGTTTCGTCACATAACCGCCGAGCGCGTCGGTGTTCGCGGGCTCGCCGAGCCACGCGCCGAGTTTCTGCGCGGGATCGTGCTGGCGGATCTGCGCGGCAAGCGCATCGGGGCCGAGGAACTTCTCGCGCACGAACACCGCGAGGTTGTCGGCGATCTTGTCCTTGTTCTTCGGGATGATCTCGGTGTGGCGCGACACGAACGGGATCGGCACGCGGCGGAACAGCGCGACGACCGCAAACCAGTCGGCGAGCGCGCCGACCATCGCAGCCTCGGCCACGGCCTTGACGCCGTCCACCCACGGGCCGCGCGGCAGCAGGATCGTCGTGACGAACACCGCAACCGCGGCCAGCAGCAGCCACAGCGCGCGGCGCTTGCTTCGTTTCAGTTCGAGGGCTTTGTCTGGCGGCATGGAGGACGGGCGGATCGGCGATGCCGCTAATATCCCCGATTTCGCGTCAACCGACAAACGCGCGGGCCGAGCCGGCCCGCGCGCCCAGCCGTTACAGGAACGTCTTCAGGTTCACCGCCGGATCGGCGAGTTTCACCGGATCGGGCACCGCCCCCGCCGCGATCAGCCGGCGCGATGCGCCGATGTCGCGCCCCAGGTTCGCCGCGGCCACCGCGACGATCCTGCCATCGTCGCCCAGCCCGAACACCGTGAACGGCCCGCTCGCCGGATCGCCGCGCATGACGGTCGTGCGTTCGCTGCCGAACAGCCCGAGCATCTGCAGATTGCAGTCGTACTGATCGGACCATAACCACGGCAGCTCGGCATAGGTCTCGTCGGCACCGAGCAGGTTCGCGGCCGCGACGGCCGGCTGGTTTTCGGCGACCTGCCACGATTCGATCCGCACGTGACGCCCGAGCAGCGGATTGAAGTGCATCGTCACCTCGCCCGTCGCGAAAATCGCGGGATCGGCGGTGCGGCAGCCCGCGTCGACGCGTATCCCGTTGTCGACGTCGAGCCCGGCCGCCTGTGCGAGCTCGACATTGGGCACCACGCCGATGCCGACCACGACGATATCGGCCTGCACGTCGCCGCGATCGGTCTCGACGATCGCACCGCCGGACGGCGCACGACGAATCGCACGCGGCAGCGTCGCCATCTGAAACACCACGCCGCGCGCGTCGTGCAACTGACGCGCATACGCACCGACGACTTCCGGCAACGCACGCTGCAGCAATCGGGGAGCCGGATCGATCACCGTCACGTCGCACCCGAGCTGGCGCGCCGCGGCCGCGACCTCAAGGCCGATGAACCCGCCGCCGAGCACCGCGACGCGGCAGCCCGGCGCAAGCTTCGCGCGCAACGCACGCGCATCGTCAACGGTGCGGACGTAATGCGGCGCGACGCCTGCGTCGATCGCGCCGCCGAACGTGCGCACCCGCGAACCCGTCGCGAGCACGAGCCGCGCGTACGGCAGCGTCGTGCCGTCATCGAGCCGCACGCGCTGCGCGTCGCGCTCGATCGCATCGACGCGCGTGCCGAGCCGCAGCTCGATACGCTGCGTGTCGTACCACGCAGCATCGCGCACGAACGCGCGCTGCTCGCCGCCGTCGCTCATCAGCGCATCCTTCGACAGCGCGGGCCGGTCGTACGGCAGCTCGCGCTCCGCGCCGATCATCACGATGCGCGCGGCGGCATCGCGTTCGCGCAGCGCTTCGGCCGTGCGCCGGGCCGCGTGGCCCGCGCCGACGATCACGAACGGATCAGCCGACATTGACTTCCACCTGCCCGTCGACGATCCGGAGCGGATAGGTCCGCACCGGCTCCGTGATCGGCGCGCATTTCGGCGCACCGGTGCGGATGTCGATCAGCCCCTGGTGCAGCGGGCATTCGACGCAACCGTCCTCCACATAACCTTCGGACAGCCGCGCATGGCCGTGCGTGCAGAGGTCGTGCATCGCGAACAGTTCGTCGCCGATCCGGAACACGGCGATCGGCTTCTGGCCGGCGACACGTGCTGCCGGTTCGTCTTCGGAGAATTCGTCGAAAGCGCCGAGCGGATGCCACTCGGCGAGCGTTGCTTCGGTCATGTCGGTTCCTTGCTTCGTCAGATCGGGGTTGCGAGCAGCGTCTGCACGCGCGACGTGTCGTAGATCACGCGCTTGGTCTTGTAGCGCAGCCCGTCGGGCGTGCGCACGACCGTGTCGTAGTACTTGCCGGCCTGGTACACGTTCGACTCGCCGTTGCTGCGCGTCTGCACGACGACGTAGTTGCTCTCGGTGTCGATCTCGCCGTCGCGTTCGGCGACGATCGTCAGGCCCGACGTCATGTGCCGGTACGTGTGCTCTTCAAAGATGTTCGCGTGCCGCAGCGACACCACGCGGTCGCGCAGCATCCGCTGGTTCGTGCAGTGGACGATCCCGACCGGCAGCCCGAGATCCGCGTTCTCCTTCGGCACGATTTCGTATGTGCAGTCCTCGGTGAACATTTCCGGCCAGTGTTCGAGCCGGTCGTTGTCGAGGTGCCCGATGTAGCGGTTCTGGAGCATGTAAATCTCGAACCACGTCTTCATGTCTTCCGTCATTTCTCGCTCCCGCTTCAATAGCCCATCAGCTTCTGGTAGCCGACCCAGAACTTGCGGATCAGGCTTTCGGTGATCACCGTGTCCTGCTGGTCCGGATTGCCGCGCGACATCTCGATCACCGACGTCGCATCGCCATCGCGCACCGTGCCGCGCTGCACGAGCTCGGTCGCCTCCGTATCCTCCATCGAGATATAGCCGGCCGGCCCGACGAGGTTCGCCTGCTTGATGCGCAGCGCGCGCAGCTCGGGCGTGTCGTCCGCATAGCCGAAGAAATGGAAGATCAGCTCGAAGTTGTCGGGGCCCTTCGGCAGGATCTGTCGCGCGACCAGCGTGTTGTGGATCTGCTGGATCACGAGCTGCGGGAAGATCGGCTGGATATGGTTCGTGCAGTCCTCGTCGAATTCCGATACGAGATCGAGGATCGATTCGTCTTCGAGGTGGAAGCCCTCGTCGAACGAACGGATGTTCTGCTGCTTGTACGCGGCCGACGTGTCGTCGTTCGTCTTCGTCACCGTGATGATGCTGTGCAGCCCGTGGTTCGCGTCCGGAATCGAACGCGCCTTCATCCCGACGCGGAAGATGTTGAAGGTCGTATGGAACAGGTGCAGCATGCTCGCGTGATACGGGTCCTTCACGTTCTCCATGTACAGCTTCCAGTTCGACTTCGAATACTGGCGCGTGCAGCCGAGATACTCGATCGGCTTGTGGAAGATCCGGTCGATCCACGGGCGCATCTGCTCGCCGAGGTAGTCGGGCAGCGGCATCACGTCATCGCTGAAGGTCGCGAACACCAGCCCGCGATAGCTGTCGACGCGCAGCTTGCGCAGCCCGTGCTGCTTCGGATCGAAATCCGCCGGCATCCCGGTCATCCCCTTCTGGCCGCGCCGGAACGGCACGCCGAGCAGGTTGCCCGTGTTGTCGAAGCTCCACTGGTGATACACGCACGTGTGCGAGGTCGCGTTGCCGCGCGACTTGCGGCACACCTGCGCGCCGCGGTGCGCGCAGCGGTTCACCCATGCGGCGAGCGTGCCGTCCTCGGCGCGTGTGACGACCACCGGCGTGTCGCCGACGAACGTGCTCTTGAAGTCGCCGGCGTTCGGGATTTCCGCTTCCAGCGCGACGAAGTTCCACGTCGGCCCGCGGAAGATGCGTTCCTGCTCGCGGTCGTAGACGGCACGCGAGCTGAACACCTTGTACGGCACGCGCGAGCCGTCGTCGTGCGGAAAGCTCACGTCGGATGCGTCGTCGCGCGCGGCGAACACGACGGGCGATTCTGTCTGCTCCATGTCGGACTCCTGGTCGTTCCGTTTCATTAATAAGATGGAGTCCATTTTTGAAAAGCTAATATTCGCCGTCTATCCGGAAAGTGCGATTGCGGCGATGCAATATCCACTTTCGGCGGATTTCTGAGCTAGCATGGCGGCACACACGATGCGGCACTTGATCGAGACCCATTCGTCGGATCGAAGCGCGCCGTCCACAATCAGGCTGATGCCCATGTCCCCAACGTCGTTCGAGCCGCTCGCGCTGCGCGCGCACCGGCTGTTCGAATCCCGCGATCTCGACGAGACGCGCGAGCGGATCTCGCGCGTGATGCAGCCGCACGCGCTGCTGCCGAACGGCCGCGTGCACGGCGCGTCGCACATGGATTTCGTCAAGCTCGGCGGGCTCGGGATCGGCACGATCGCGTTCGGCGACGCGATGCGCGTGCAGGTGGACGCGGTCGACGGCTATTACCTGCTGATGTTCTGCCTGTCCGGCCAGGCCGAGGTGCGCGCGATGGGGCGGCAGCTCGGCGTCGACGGCCAGACCGGCGTACTGTGCGCGCCCGGCGAACGCTTCGACGCGGTGCTGTCCGCCGATTGCGAGCAGTTCGTGCTGCGCATCGACGCGGCGACCGTCGGCTCGCTGACCGGCAACCCGCGCGCAACGCTCGACCCCGTGCTGCACATCAGCGACGCCGCGCTCGCCGCGTGGCGCCAGCAACTGATGCTCGTCGCGCGTTCGCCCGAACTGCTCGAACGCGCGAACGCGAGCCCGCGCGTCGCGTCGCAGCTCGAGCACCTGCTGATCGACCTGCTGATCGAAGGCCACCCGCCGTCCGTGCTGCACGCGTCGCACCGCGATCCGGCGCCGGGCTTCGTGCGGCGCGCGCAGGACTTCGTGAACGCGCATTACGCGCAGCCGCTGCAGCTCGCCGATATCGTCCGCGCCGCCAACGTGCCGGAACGGACGCTGCGCGACGCGTTCCTGCAGTTCCGCGGGATGAGCCCGATGCAATACCTGCGCGCGACGCGGCTCGGCCATGCGCGCGAGCTGCTGCGCGGTGCGGCGTCCGGCCGGCGGATTGCCGATGTCGCGCTCGATTGCGGGTTTACCCACCTCGGGCGGTTCGCGATCGCGTACCGGGAGAAGTTCGGAGAATCGCCGTCGGAGACGCTCGACGGGAAACGGTGACGACGTATCCGCCGCCGCACCCGGCAGCTTGCAACCGGCAACGGCTTCACGCGGGACGGCGCGGCACCGCGATGCCCTCTCCGCATTTGCCTGCGCACGTCGAAACAGACCGTTAGTTGCGGTTTATAAAACCAGCGACGACCGTTACCCCGCCGGCGCGAACATCTCCCGCGCGATCGCGCAGAACGCGGCCGTCGCCGCGCTTTCGCCGTGCAGCCGGCGGCTCATGATGATCGGCGACGTCGCCGCCGGCTCCGGCAGCCGCCGGTAGACGACACCTCTCACGCGCACACCTTCCACGCTCTCCGGCACCAGCGACACGCCGACCTGCGCGGCGACGAGCCCGAGCGCCGTCTGCAATTCGCGCACCTCATGGACGGCCGCCGGCACCAGCCCGCCGTCGCGCAATGCGGACAACTGCTGATCGGCGAAGCTCGGGCGCGGCGTGCTCGGATAGACGATCAGCGTCTCGTTCGCGATATCAGCGAGCGCGAGCGGCCGGTCGGGGTCGGCAAGCGGATGCCCGGCCGGCAGCGCCGCGATCAGCTTTTCCTCGATCAGCGCCTCGCGCACGAGTTGGTCGTCGTCGAAACGCAGTCGGCCGAACCCCACGTCGATCCGCCCGCCCTTCAGCGCGCCGAGCTGCTCCAGCGTGAACATTTCGATCAGCGACAGTTCGACGTCCGGTTGCGCCTCGCGAAACGCGCGGATCACGTCCGGCAGCGCGCCGTACAGCGTCGACGGCACGAAGCCGATCACGATCCGCTCCGACAGTTGCGCGAGCCGCCGCGTCAGCGGGCCGAGCTCGTCGGCCTGATCGACGAGGCGCTTCGCCTGCGTATAGAACACGCGCCCGGCGTCCGTCAGCTTCAGCGGCCGCGCGCCGCGTTCGAACAACGGTAATCCGATCTCGTCCTCGATCGCCTGAAGCTGGCGGCTCAGCGGCGGCTGCGTCATGTGCAGCCGCTCGGCAGCCCGCGTGATGTTCATTTCCTCGGCGACGGCGATGAAGTAGCGGAGCTGGCGCAATTCCATTTCATGCCTCAAAGGTATGGAAGTAGTCGGAAAGAGTGTTGGACGACGCGGGGCGGGAATTCCTACCATGTGCACCAACAAGAGGAATCGCATGATAGCAACTGCCGCCACCATCGAACGCATCGAGACGCTGCTCGTCGACGTGCCGACGATCAGGCCCCACAAATTGTCGGTCGCCACGATGAATTGCCAGACCCTCGTATTGGTCCGAGTTCGATGCACGGACGGTATCGAAGGCGTCGGCGAGGCGACGACCATCGGCGGCCTCGCGTACGGCGAGGAGAGCCCCGAAAGCATCAAGGTCAACATCGACACCTACTTCGCGCCGCTGCTGCAGGGCATGGACGCGACGCGCCCGGGCGCCGCGATGGCACGGGCGCGCAAGCTGTTCCAGGGCAACCGCTTCGCGAAGTGCGCGATCGAAACCGCGCTGTTCGACGCGCAGGCGCGGCGTCTCGGCGTGCCGCTGTCCGAACTGTTCGGCGGCCGCAGGACCGATGCGGTGGACGTCGCATGGACGCTCGCGAGCGGCGACACGCAGCGCGACATCGCGGAAGCCGAAGCAATGCTCGAAGCGCGCCGCCATCGTGCATTCAAGCTGAAGATCGGCTCGAACGCGGTCGATGACGACGTCGCGCACGTGGTCGCGATCAAACGCGCGCTCGGCGAGCGCGGCGACGTGCGGGTCGACGTGAACCAGGCGTGGAGCGAAACCGACGCGATCCGGGCCGGCGCACGGTTCGCGGAAGCCGGCGTGAGCCTGGTCGAGCAGCCGATCGCCGCGACCAACCGCGCGGGGCTGAAACGCCTCACGCAGCTCGCGCAGGTTCCGATCATGGCCGACGAGGCGCTGCATGGCCCCGTCGATGCGTTCGCGCTCGCGCAGGATCGCGCGGCCGACGTGTTCGCGGTGAAGATCGCGCAATCGGGTGGCCTGCAGGGCGCGGCGAGCGTCGCGTCGATCGCGGCGGCCGCCGGCATCGAACTGTATGGCGGCACGATGCTCGAGGGCGCGGCCGGCACGATGGCGTCCGCGCAGTTGTTCAGCACGTTCGACTCGCTGAAATGGGGCACCGAGCTGTTCGGCCCGCTGCTGCTCACCGAGGAAATCCTCGTCGAGCCGCTGCGCTACCAGGATTTCAAGCTGCACCTGCCGGCGACGCCCGGCCTCGGCATCACCTTCGACTGGGCCCGCATCGAACGGATGCGACGCGACGCCCGCTGATCCCCACACGACAACCGAAACCGGAGACACAGATGAACAAGCAAGCCATCGACGCCCTGCTGAAGACCTTCGACGACGCCGCCGAGAAGCCCGGCAACCCGCGCGTGCGCGCGATCGTCAACCGGATCGTGAAGGACATCTGCTACACGATCGAGGACTTCGACGTGCAGCCGAGCGAGTTCTGGACAGCCCTCAACTACCTGAACGAAGCCGGCCGCGAATTCGGGCTGATCGCCGCGGGCCTCGGCCTCGAGCGCTTCCTCGACGTGCGGATGGACGAGGCCGAGGAAAAGGCCGGCATCCAGGGCGGCACGCCACGCACGATCGAAGGGCCGCTGTATGTCGCCGGTGCGCCGGAATCGGTCGGCCATGCGCGCCTCGACGACGGCACCGACCCGGGCCAGACGCTCATCATGCGCGGCCAGGTGCTCGGCAACGATGGCGCGCCGATCGCGAACGCACTGGTCGAGGTATGGCACGCGAACCATCTCGGCAACTATTCGTACTTCGATCAATCGCAGCCCGCATTCAACCTGCGCCGCTCGATCCGCACCGATGCCGAAGGCCGCTACAGCTTCCGCAGCGTGCTGCCGGTCGGCTACAGCGTGCCGCCGGGCAGCAAGACCGAGCAGCTGCTTGACCAGCTCGGTCGCCACGGCCATCGCCCGGCGCACATTCACTTCTTCGTTTCGGCGGACGGTTATCGTAAGCTGACGACGCAGATCAACATCGAAGGCGATCCGCACATCTGGGACGACTTCGCATTCGCGACCCGCGAAGGGCTGATCCCGAAGATCAAGCAGGCCGAAGGCGCGGAAGGCAAGCCGTACGGTGTCGACGGGCAGTTCGCGCTGATCGACTTCGATTTCTCGCTGCTCAAGGAAAAGCAGGACGTGCCGGCGAGCGAAGTCGAGCGTGCCCGCGCGCAGGCCTGAGCGGCCTTCCCGTTCGACGAATCGATAACGCAAGGAGTGCAGGATGCTGTTTCATGTGGAAATGACGGTCCGTCTGCCGGCGGACATGGATCCGGTCAAGGCGGCGACGCTGAAGGCGGAAGAGAAGGCGATGTGCCAGCGGCTGATGAACGAAGGGATCTGGCGGCATCTGTGGCGGATCGCGGGGCGGTACGCGAACGTCAGTATTTTCGATGTCGAGAGCGTGCAGCAACTGCATGATTTGCTCAGCCAGTTGCCGCTGTTTCCGTATATGGAGATGGAAGTGCGGGCGCTGTGCCGACATCCGTCTTCGGTGCGGGAAGACGATCGGTAAACGAGCGTGAAGGATGTCGGCGACGGCATCCTTCACTAATTCGTTCCGCTCCTTGCTTGCCGCGCGGATTCAGCTCGTTGTGAAGAGCGCCGGGCTCGTGCGCTTCGGCACCTACTTCGAGCCGCCGGGCCGCCTGCGCGTCGAACGACGCATCGATCGGTCATGACCACGCCCAATCAATGCCCGTGCGCGAGATGCGCCGCAAACCCCGCCTTCCCCGGCGCGATCTCCTCCTTCAGCGTCAACGCCGGAATCTCATAATCGCCTGCATTCTGCCGCCGGAACGGAATCGGCTGCGCAGTCCACAGATCGTCGAGACGCCTGCCGAGCGCCGCGCGCGTTTCCTCGAAACGCGCGTCGTTCATCTTTCCCGTCCGGTAGATCACGAACGGCGGCAGCACATCGAAACCCGGGTAATACAGAATCCCGTGATGAATCGGGAACAGCACGTCGTCGATCGGCCCGTTGATGCCGCGCGGGCTGTAGTGCGATTCCCAGCCGCCGGTCGTCACGATCACCATCGCCCGCTTGCCCGCCAGCGAGCCCTCGCCGTAACGGTCGCCCCAGTGCTTGTCGGAATGCTCGCCGACGCCGTATGCGAAACCGTACGCATACACGCGCTCGACCCAGCCCTTCATGATCGCCGGCATCGAGAACCACCACAGCGGAAACTGCAGGATCACCGCATCGGCCCACTTCAGCTTGTCCTGTTCGCGCGCGATATCGTCGCGTTGCGTGCCCGTCTCGAATGCATGCTTCGAGTCGAGCGCAGGATCGAAGCGCGCATCGGGCGCGCGATCGGTCACGTCGCTCGCATCGAACGCCGCCTTCCAGTTCATCGCATACAGGTCGGTCACCTGCACGGTGTGGCCGGCCGCTTCGAGATGCTCGACGGCAAAGTCGCGCAGCGCGCCGTTCAGCGAACGCGGTTCGGGATGGGCATAAACGATCAGCACATTCATGTTCGTCACTCCGTTGATTGAATGACTGCAGAATGCCCCCGCCGAAGGTATATTTGAAATGAATTCCTGATATTCCAGGTATAGCCATGAATAATCTCAGGCGACTCGATCTGAACCTGCTGGTCACGCTGGACGTGCTGCTCGCCGAGCACAACGTCACGCGCGCGGCCGAAAGGCTGAACATGTCGCAACCGTCAGTGAGCGTGCAGTTGCAGAAACTGCGCGACCTGTTCGGCGATCCGCTGCTGCTGCCGGGGCCGCGCGGAATGCGGCCGACCGCGCGCGCGGAAGCGCTGCGCGAGCCGCTGCGGGATGCGCTCGAAGCCGTCGAACGCGCGGTGGTTCCGGCCACGCCATTCGATCCCGCGACCGCGACGAACACGTGGCGCGTGGCCGCGACCGACTACGGCGAATCGACGATCGTGCTGCCCGCGCTGAACACGCTGCGGGCGGCCGCGCCCGGTACGCGGCTCGCCGTCGTCGAGCTCGTGCCGCCGCGCATCGAGCAGGATGCCGAGCGAAACGGCATCGACCTGGCCTTTCATACGACCGAGGGGTCGCCGCCAGGCATGCGGCGCCTGCCGCTGTTCGTCGAGCGTTACGTGCTCATCGGCCGAGCCGGGCATCCGAAGCTGAAGCGGCGCCCCACGCTCGCGCAGTTCGGCACGCTCGAACACGTGATCGTGTCGCCCGACGGCGGCGGCTTCTTCGGCGTGACGGACGAAGCGCTCGCGAAGCTCGGTGCCACGCGGCGCGTCGTGCTGTCCGTGCCGCATTTCCTGTTCGTGATGTCGGCCGTCGCCAGCACCGATCTCGTCGCGATGCTGCCCGAGCGGCTGGTGCGCGACGTGCCCGCGCTGCGCGTCGTGGAAGCGCCGGTCGAGGTGCCCGGCTATGAAATGTCGATGCTGTGGCACGAGCGCGTGCATCGCGATCCCGCGCATCGGTGGCTGCGGGAGACCATCGCGGAATCGGTATAAGCCGAATGCGGCCCACGGAATCGGCGCGACAACGAGCGGGCAGCGCTCGCACACCGGCCTCTATCGGCTTCCCGTCATCCGCCCCCTGCCCGCGCCGGCAAGATTCTTCATCCGGGACTTGAAACCGCCTCGAACACTGTATATATTTACAGTGCTTTTGCACCATTTGACCCGAATTCCGTCATCCACAGACGGACGGACTTTTGTGAGGCGACCATGTTCCAGTCATCCGCATTCGATCCCGAGCAACCCGGTTTCAACCCGATCCACTTCGAGCGCGCCGCGCGGCAGGCGGTCGTCGATCTTCAACGCGTCGTCGGCGCCCCCGCGCAGCGGGCGCTCGGCCTGCGGCGGCGCAGCCATCCGGCAGCGGTTCGCACGATGAGCTGGCAGGCGCTGTTGAATGTCGAGGAGCTTGCGTTCTCGAACGCAGGCTTCCTGAACCGCCACGATCCGACCGTCATCGATGCGTTCATCCGGCTGCGCGACAGCCGAATGATCGCGGCGGACATCGAGGAAGCCGTCGACTGGAAGCGCGACGACGACGATCTACCCGCCGTCTATCTGATCGTCAAGGCGATGCTCGAAGCGGAAGAGGCAGAGACGCAGCGCGTCGAGATGGACTGACGCCGGCGCAAGCGACGAATCCCGGGGCAGCGCACGCCATCGCGGCCACGCGCCGCCGAGCAATCAGAGCCGCGCCGCGAGCCGCGCGCCCTGATCGATCGCGCGCTTCGCATCGAGTTCGGCGGCCAGTTCCGCGCCGCCGATCAGGTGCACCGAGCGCCCGGCCGCCTGCAGCGGCGCGAGCAACGCGCGCTGCGGCTCCTGCCCCGTGCAGAGCACGATCGTGTCGGCTTCGATTACTTCGTGATCGGTGCGCTGCTCGCCGTACGACACGTGCAGCCCGCGCGCATCGATCAGCTCGTAGTTCACACCACCGATCATCTTCACCTGCTTCATCTTCAGCGTCGCGCGGTGAATCCAGCCGGTCGTCTTGCCGAGCCCCTTGCCGAGCGGCGCGGCCTTGCGCTGCAGCAGCGTCACTTCACGCGCGGGCGCCGCGACCTGCGCCCGGGTCACACCGCCGCGCGTCGCGGCCGGGTCGGTCACGCCCCACTCGGCCTTCCACTCTCCCAGATCGAGCGCCGGCGACTCGCCCGCCTGCACCAGATACTCGGCGACATCGAAGCCGATCCCGCCCGCGCCGACCACCGCGACGCGCCGGCCGACCGGCTGCTTGCCGGCAAGCACGTCGATATAGCTGAGCACGTTCGGCCCGTCCTGCCCGGGAATCTTCGGGTCGCGCGGCGCGACGCCGGTCGCGAGCACGATCTCGTCGTAACCGCCCGCGATCAGGTCGCTCGCATCGACGCGGCGGTTCAGGTGCAAATTCACGCCGGTCAGCTCGACCTGGCGGCCGAAGTAGCGCAACGCTTCATGAAACTCCTCCTTGCCCGGAACCTGCTTCGCCATGTTGAACTGGCCGCCGATCTCGGCCGCGCCGTCGAACAGGTCGACCTGATGGCCGCGCTGTGCGAGCACGGTCGAGCACGCGAGCCCGGCCGGCCCCGCGCCGACCACCGCGATGCGCTTCGGCTGCTGCGCGGGCGTGTATTTCAGCTCCGTCTCGTGGCACGCACGCGGATTCAGCAGGCACGACGCGATCTTGTTCTTGAACGCGTGGTCGAGGCACGCCTGGTTGCAGCCGATGCAGGTGTTGATCTCGTCGGCGCGGCCCTGCGCGGCCTTGACGACGAACTCGGCATCCGCGAGCAGCGGGCGCGCCATCGACACCATGTCCGCGCAGCCATCTGCCAGGATCTGCTCGGCCACTTCCGGCCGGTTGATCCGGTTGGTCGTCACGAGCGGAATGCCGACCTCGCCCTTCATTTTCTTCGTCACCCACGCGAACGCGCCGCGCGGCACCGACGTCGCGATGGTCGGCACGCGCGCCTCGTGCCAGCCGATCCCCGTGTTGATGATCGTCGCACCCGCGCGCTCGACGGCCTTCGCGAGCTGCACGGTTTCGCTCCAGTCGCTGCCGTCCGGAATCAGGTCGAGCATCGACAGCCGGTAGATCAGGATGAAATCGCGGCCGACCGCTTCGCGCGTGCGCTCGATGATCTCGATCGGCAAGCGGATGCGGTTCTCGTACGACCCGCCCCACTGGTCGGTGCGCTTGTTCGTATGCATCGAGATGAACTGGTTGATCAGGTAACCCTCGGAGCCCATGATCTCGACGCCGTCGTAGCCGGCTTCGCGCGCGAGCTTCGCACAGCGGACGAATGCGCGAATCTGCCGCTCGACGCCGCCCGCGCTCAGTTCGTGCGGCGCGAACGGTGAAATCGGCGACTTGATCTTCGACGGCGCGACCGCGAACGGGTGGTAACCGTAGCGGCCTGTATGCAGGATCTGCAGTGCGATCTTGCCGTCCTCCGCATGCACGGCGCCGGTGATCTCGCGATGCCGCCGCGCGGCGGCCGACGTCATCAGCGTGCCGCCGAACGGCTTGGTCCAGCCGGCCACGTTCGGCGCGAAGCCGCCCGTCACGATCAGGCCGACGCCGCCGCGTGCGCGTTCGGCGAAATATTCGGCGAGCCGCGGCAGCGTCTTGCGGCTGTCCTCGAGGCCCGTGTGCATCGAACCCATCAGCACGCGGTTCTTCAGCGTCGTGAAGCCGAGATCGAGCGGCGCGAGCAGATGGGGAAAGGTGGTCGTCATGGTGATCCTGCCGGTAAGCGATGCCTGCATCGTAGGCGCGCGCCGCCTTGAACGTGAGGGGGCAAACAGCCATAATGCTTGTCATTTCCGGCCAAAATGACATGACCTCCCCACTCGCCAAGGACCGCCTCGGGCTGCGCCGGCCGACGATTCCGGTCGCCTATACGCGCCTGCTACTGCAGGCGCTGGCCGCGCGCGGCGTCGACCTGGCCGCCGTGCGTGCCGGCACGGGCCTGCGTGACGCGGTGCTGGCCGAACCGGACGCGCGCGTCGCGCCGTCGCAATGGGGGCGGCTCGTGCTCAATGCGATCGAGATCGGCGGCGATCCGGGCATCGGGCTCGCGTTCGGGCTGCTGCTGAAGCCGACCGTGCACGGCTTTCTCGGCTATGCGACGCTGACCGCGCGGGACATCCGCGAAGCGCTGTCCGTCACGCAACGCTACTTCCGGATGCGCAACCGCCAATACCGGCTGACCTATGCGGAAGACGAACGCGGCGCGACGCTCGAACTGCACGGCGTGCAGGCCAGCCCGGTGCTGCAGCATCACGTGATGTTCGAATTCGTGCTGACCGGACTCGCGCAGAACATCTCGCAATGGGCCGGGCGCGCGTCGCCGCCGATCGCGCTGCAATTCATGTGGCCGGAGCCCGCGTATTTCGCGCGCTATCGCGACCAGTTGCCGCCGGTCGAATTCGGCTGTGCGGCAAACGCGCTGTGGATTGCACGCGACGTGCTCGACTGGCCGCTGCCGCTCGCCGACGAAGTCGCGCACCGGCAGGCGCTCGTGCAAGTCGAGCGCGAGTATGCGCAGGTTCGGCAGGAGGAAGGCGACCTGGTCGAGCGCGTGCGGGCCGAGCTGGCGAAAGTAACCGGCGTTTATCCGGGGCCTGAAACACTCGCCGACGCGCTGCTCGTGTCGACGCGCACGCTGCGGCGCCGCCTGGAGGAAGCCGGTTCGAGCTATCGGCAATTGCTAGATGAAGCGCGGTTTCGCGACGCGAAGCAGTTGCTCGCCGCATCGGATCTCGACCTGAAGACGATCGCCGAGCGGCTGCAGTTTACCGATCCGGCGAATTTCACGCGCGCGTTCCGGCGCTGGGCCGGGCAAACGCCGAGTGCGTATCGGGAAGCGGCCGGCAGACCGTCACACGAGTAAATCGGCTGGCTGACACGCGACGCATCAACCTCCGACGTAAATCCGCGCGCCGCCGTCCCCGTCGCCCGCGTCGATCCGCACCTCGCCCGTTGCGGCGACGATCGCGTCATACACGTCATCGGTCACGCACACCACCGGCACCGCGATCGCATACAGCTCGGCGGCTACGATCGCGCCGATCGAGATGATCAGGTCGCGCTCCTTCAGCACGATCGCGACGGGCCCCGTGCCGTTGCGCACGGCTTCCGCGAGCACGCTGCTGCTCGAGCTCGAACCCTTCGCGTGCGGCATCACCATCACCTTGCCGGCGAGACTCGCGCCAGCCTGCGGATGCCCGAGATCGACGATCTTGCCGGCGCCCGAATCGTAGCCGCCCCAGAAGCTGAGCGGCTTGTCGAGCACGAACGCGCTCGCGCATGCGCTGCCCGGCACGAGCGTGTCGCCCGTCAGACCTTTGCCCGTCGCTTCAATCATCGAATCGCACCTTTCCTTCGTACGCCGAACGCACGCATTCGCGCATGCTGCCGTATGCGACCGTCACGCCGATGTTCGCGGGCGCATACGACGCCCATTTCCCCGAGTTGGTCATTACCAACCCCGACAGTTGCTTCATCACCGGCGTGATGTACGTGCAGGTATCGACGACGATCTGGATGCCGCGCGCGGCGAACTTGTCCGCGAGGCCGGCTTCGCCCAGCTCCCACAAAATGAAGCGGCTCGTGTTCACGTAGAAATCGCAGGCCGGCTTGCCGTCGAACGCGTCGAGCAACGCATCGAGCGTGCGGAATTCGGCCAGCGAAAAATGCGGCGTGCCGAGCGCCACCGCGACGAGCGCGTCGCCGGCCGCGCCGTGGTTCAGCGTGCGGCGAATCTCGTCGAGATCGGCCATCGCGACGTCGATCGTGCGTTGCGCCGCGCGGCCGTGCAAGGCGGCATCGAGCGTCGGCGCCTCGGGCGTCACGCCCACCGCATGGAACAGCGCGACGGCCCCGCTCGATGCGGCAGCCGCGCCGAGCGCCTTGAGTTCGTCTTCGGTAGTGTCCGCCGGCAGCCCGACGATCGCCGGCACGATCGCGCCCGCGATTTTGCCGACAGCCAAGCCGAGCGCGGCGAAATAGATATCGCGCGATGGCAGGCGGCTGAAGTCCGGCGCGTTGAACACGATCCGCGCGGCCCGGTTCGCTTCGACATGCAAACCCGCATACGGCGCGCGCCCGGTAATCGCGGCGGCCAGATCGAGAAAATCGCCGTACCGGCTCGTGCGCGCGCCGAGCACCGAGTTCGCGAACACGATCGCATTCGATTCGGCCCACGCGATCTGCTCGCCTTTCGCGGGACGGTTCTTCAACTGATACGGCGCACACGTGAAGCTCGATTCGCAGCCGAGCTGCAGATGCGCGTCCATCAGGCGCTGCGCATCGCGCTGGATCGTGCGGTCGCCGTGATACAGCTCGGGATGAATCAGGTCGAGCGACCCGACGTTCAAGGTGGTCGGCACCGCGACCTTCGCGCCCGTATCGACGAAATACTCGACGAAATCGAGACTGGTCTGGCCGTGATAAAGACAGCCGTCGATATGCGCGGACGTGATGTCGATCAGGTGCGGCGCGGACATCACTTCCGCCGTGCGTGCGACGATCCGCATCGCGCGCGCGACGCCGTCGCCGAAATCCCCGCGCAACATCGCGTCGTCGCGGTCGCTCAACTGCAGCATCGGTTGCTCCTCGTGACTCGTGCCGGCGGCGCCGGCCCGTGAAATCCGTCAGAGGACTCTACAACTGGAAATAAAAACTGTCCAGATCATCACCAATCCGGATAATTTAAAAACCAATTTTCGGTCATGGATGCCATGACTTCGCGCTTCGAACTCCGCTGAAGCGACCGATGGCTCGAATTCCGCTCCAGTTCGTCGCAACGCGCGAGCCACCTGCCGCCCACCTAGCGTTCCGCGGTCAGGCTGAACAGCTCATCGCGCAGCGCCTTCGCGCGCCCCTGGCCGAACTGCGTCTCGAATTCGTCCTGCGCGGCCTGCCATGCGACCAACGCCCGCGCGAACGTGCGCTCGCCGAGCTTCGTGAGGCTCAGCGCATGCGCGCGCGCATCGTGCTCGGACGCGGCCGTCGCGACCAAACCGTCGCGCTGCAGCGGCTTCAGCGCGCGCAGCAGCGTCGTGCGATCCATCACGAGCGTATCGGCGAGTTCGCTCATCAGCAGGCCGGGCCGCCGCGTCAGGTTCGCCATGATCGAAAACTGCGCGGGCGTGACGCCGACCGGGGCCAGATGGCGTTCGTACAGTTGCGTGACGAAGCGCGCCGCCTGACGCAGCGCGAGGCAGTTGCACGCTTGGGCAATCTGGTTGTCGTTCATGCTCCGCAATTTATATGTGCATATGCATAAAGTCAATGTACACTCCGCCGTAACGAGGCCGGCCGGACGCGTCCGGCGCCCCGCCATCGCGTCAAGGAGACGGACATGGACTACATCGACAAGCTGCGGATCTTCCGGTCGGTGGTCGAGATGCGCAGCTTCACGCGCGCCGCCGACATCCACGGTCTCGCGCGGCCGGTCGTGTCGCGTGCGGTCGCGGATCTGGAAGCGCGCTTCGGCAGCCGGCTGTTGCACCGGACCACGCGCCAGGTGTCACTGACCGAAACCGCCGAACGCATCTACGAGCGCTGCGCGGCCGTGCTCGACGAACTCGACGCGCTCGAAGCGGAAGCGCAGACGCAGACGCGCGAGCCCGAGGGCCTGCTGCGTCTCGTCGCGCATACGACGGCCGCGCTGAACCGGCTCGTGCCGCTGATCGCCGGCTTCAAGCGCGCGCATCCGAAGGTGCGCCTCGATGTCACGCTGACCGAGCGCCCCGTCGATCTCGTCGGCGAAGGCTACGACATCGGCATCGTCGTGCCTTACATGCTGACGAGCGAGACGACCGTCGTACGGCTGGTCGAGCGCATTCCGGTCGTGATCGTCGCGACGCCCGCGTATCTGGGCGCGCATTCGCGCCCCGAAACGCCGGCGGACCTGGCCGATCATCCGTTCGTGCCGATATCGCCGTCGCTGCGCCGGCCCGCGCTGTCGTTCCGCGTCGACGGCGACACGCTGACCGTGCCGTACCGCTTCGACATCTCGTCGAACAGCCCCGTCTTCAACCGCGAAATGGTGATGCACGACTTCGGCATCGGCGTCGTGCCGAGAACGCTCGTCGAAGCCGAACTCGCGTCGGGTGCGCTCGTGCAGTTGCTGGAGGGCGCCGATCTCGTCGACGCGTTCGTCGAGATCAAGCTCGCGTACGCGAACCGCGCGCTGCTGCCCGCGAAGGTGAAGGCATTCATCGACTACACGGCCGCCTATTGCGACCGCGTAGGCGGGATTGTTCCGGCGGCGGCCTGATCCGGCGCGCGAACGCGCCGGCGTGACGCCGATTGGTACAGCCACGACACCAATCTGATCCTGCTCCACCCATCGCTTCGTGGCGCCCCGCGCCCTAACATGTGCACATGCACAAGACCACGCTTATCGATGACGATTGCTTCGCGGTCCGGCAAGCCGCCCGCCGGATCTCGCAGTTCTACGAGCGTTACCTGTCGCAGGCGGGCGTCACGCCGTCGCAGTACAGCATTCTCGCGTTGCTGCGCGACCGGCCGCATCAGACGATGGCTGCGCTGTCGTCCGTATTGGTGATCGAGCGCACCGCGCTGCTGCGCGCGCTCAAGCCGCTCGTCGGCGCGGCGCTGGTGACGGGCCGGATCGAGCCGCCGCACCGCCGCCAGACGTTCGCGCTGACCGCGCACGGCGAAACGAAGATCGCCGATGCACACGTGCACTGGCTCGCCGCACAGGAAGCGTTCGAACGGCGATTCGGGCCGGCGCAGGCAGCCCGGCTGAGAGACGAATTGTTCCGGATCACGCACAACCTGCCGGAGCGCTAACCCCCCTTCCCCGATCGACGCGTTTGTCGTCGATCGTTTCAATAAGTGCATATACATAGGTGAATCGATGGAAACGACCCAAGAAGCCGCTGCCTCCCGCGAGGCAGCCACAATCGACCCGCCCGCGAAGCAGCGACGCCGCGTGCCGTGGATGCGCATCGCGGTGATCGCCGTCGTCGTCGTGGTGGCCGCGGCCGCGCTCGACTGGCTGTTCGTGCTGCGCTTCCAGGAAAGCACCGACGATGCGTATGTCGGCGGCGACGTAACGGTGCTCGCGCCGAAGGTCAACGGCTTCGTCGACCGGATTCTCGTGACCGACAACCAGCGCGTGAAGGCCGGCGACGTGCTCGTGCAGCTCGATGCGCGCGACTACGATGCGAAGCTCGCGCAGGCCAGCGCCGAAGTCGACAGCGCGCGCTCCGCCGTGACCGAACTCGAAGCAAAGCAGCAACTGCAATTCGCGGTGATCGGCCAGCACGCGGCAGACAAGAACGCATCGTCGGCCGAATTGACGCGCGCCGCATCGGACCGCGTGCGCTACCGCGAGCTCGTGAAATCCGACGCCGTGTCGAACCAGATCGTCGAGCGCGCGGACGCCGACTATTCGAAGGCAGGCGCGGCCGTCGACCGCAGCGACGCCGCGCTGCTCGCCTCGAAGCGGCAGCTCGACGTGCTCGGCGCGCAGCTCGCCGATGCGCGCGCCCGCGTGAACACCGCGCTCGCCGCGCAACGCGTCGCGGCGCTCAACGTCGAATACACGACGATCCGCTCGCCGGTCGACGGTTACGTCGGCAACCGCACGGGCCGCGTCGGCATGCTCGCGAACGTCGGCGTGCCGCTGCTGACGGTCGTGCCGGCTTCCGGGCTGTGGATCGACGCGAACTTCAAGGAAGACCAGCTTCGCAAGATGCGCGCGGGCGATCGCGTCGACGTGTCGCTCGATGCGTCGAGCACGCGCCTGCACGGCCGTGTCGACAGCGTCGCGCCCGCGACCGGCGCGACCTTCAGCGTGCTGCCGCCCGAGAACGCGACCGGCAACTTCACGAAGATCGTCCAGCGCGTGCCCGTGCGCGTGCATCTCGATCCGCAGCCGGGCCTCGAGCACGTGCTGCGCCCCGGCCTGTCCGCGGTCGTGACCGTGCATACCGACCACGCGAACTGAGCGGGAGCCGACCATGACCACCGCGTTTTCCGGCGACCCCGCGTCGCAACCGACCAGGCAGCGCGTATTCGCGTTCGCGCTGATGTGCGTCGGCTTCTTCATGGCGACGCTCGACATCCAGATCGTCGCGTCGTCGCTGCGCGACATCGGCGGCGGATTATCCGCGAGCCAGGACGAGCTGTCGTGGGTGCAGACGGCCTACCTGATCGCCGAGATCATCGTGATCCCGATGTCGGGCTGGCTGTCGAAGGTGATGTCGACGCGCTGGCTGTTCGTCGCGTCGGCCGTCGGCTTCACGATCACCAGCATGCTGTGCGGGCTCGCGTGGGACATCAACTCGATGATCCTGTTTCGCGGGTTGCAGGGCGCGCTCGGCGCCGCGATGATCCCGACCGTGTTCACCACCGCGTTCGTGCTGTTCCCCGGCAAGCAGCGGCTGATCGCATCGACGACCATCGGCGCACTCGCGTCGCTCGCGCCGGCGATCGGCCCCGTGATCGGCGGCTGGATCACCGACCAATGGTCGTGGCACTGGCTGTTCTACCTGAACCTCGTGCCGGGTATCGCCGTGGCCGCACTCGTGCCGCGCTACGTGCATATCGACGAACCCGACCTGAGCCTCATCAAGCGCGGCGACTATCTCGGCATCGCGCTGATGTCGGGCTTTCTCGGCTGTCTCGAATACGTGCTGGAAGAAGGCCCGCGCAAGAACTGGTTCGGCGACGATGCGATCGTCATCTGCGCATGGATCTCCGGCATCTGCGGCTTCCTGTTCATCGTGCATGCGCTGACCGCGGAAGATCCGATCGTCGACCTGCGCGCGCTCGCCGTGCGCAACTTCGGGATCGGCAGCCTGCTGTCGTTCGTCACCGGCATCGGGATCTTCGTGACCGTGTTCCTGACGCCGCTGTTTCTTGCGCAGGTGCGCGCGTTCAGCTCGCTGCAGATCGGCCTGGCGCTGCTGTCGGTCGGCGCGTTCCAGTTGGTCGCGCTTTGCGTGTATGCGTTCGCGGCGCGCTACTTCAGCATGCGCGCGCTGCTCGTGTTCGGGCTGATCTGCTTCGGCCTCGGCTGCTACCTGTACACGCCGATCACGCACGACTGGGGCTGGCGGGAACTGCTGCTGCCGCAGGCGCTGCGCGGCATCGGCCAGCAGTTCAGCGTGCCGCCGATCGTGACGATGGCGCTCGGTTCGCTGCCGCAGTCGCGGCTTAAATCGGCGAGCGGGCTGTTCAACCTGATGCGCAATCTCGGCGGTGCGATCGGTATCGCGGTGAGCGCGACGATGCTCAACGACCGGCTGAACTTCCACTACCTGCGCCTGAACGAGCACGTGAGCGCCGGCGAGCCGCAGATCGCGTCGCTGCTCGATCGTCAGGCCGCGTACTGGACGGCTGTTGCCGGCGATACGCTGAATACCGCGCAGGCGGGGCTTGCGAACCTGCATCGGCTGATTTATCGCGAAGCGCTGACGCTCACCTATGCGGATGCGTACTACGCGCTGTCGCTGTGTTTCGTCGTCGCGCTGCTTGCCGTCGTGTTTTCCAAACCCATTACGTTGAACGCGCCGCCGCCGGACGCGCACTAAGGCTGAGGCCATCATCATGAAAAAGCTACTCGTCGCGCTGGCTGTCAGCGCATTCGCCGCGGGGTGTGCGGTGCAGCCTGCGCAGCACCCCGCGCTGCCCGAATCCGTGCAGACGCTCGCGCCCACCGCATGGGATACCGACGTGCCGCGCGCGGACATCGACGCCGCCGCATGGTGGGCGCAATTCCACGATCCCGTGCTCGACCGGCTAATCGCGACCGTGCTCGACGGCAACCTCGATCTGCAGGCCGCCGCCGAACGCGTGAAGCAGGCGCAGGCGCTGACCGTTCAAAAGCGCGCGGTGCTGCTGCCCGAACTCGACGCGACCGCGCATGCGGCCGACGCGCGGCAGAACACGCCGCCGCCGCTCGGCTATGTGCGGCAGGCCGGCGCGGGGCTCGCGCTGAGCTGGTCGCCCGATGTGTTCGGCGGCGAACGGCTCGATCTGCTCGCCGCGCAGGCCGAACTTGTCGGGCAGAAGCACGCGGAAGATGCGATGCGGCTCGCGCTCGCTGCCGATGCGGCATCCGCGTATGTCGATCTGCGCTGGGCGCAGCAGGAACTGAAGATCCTGCAGGACAACGCGAAGATCCGGCAGCACGCGCTCGAACTCACGCGCAAGCGGCAGGCGTTCGGGCTGTCGACGGAACTCGACGTCACGCGCGCACAGAACCAGCTCGATGCGCTCGAAGCGCGGATTCCGCCGACGCAGGCGCAGATCTCGCATCAGCTCAATCTGATTGCCGTGTATTCGGGGCGGACGCCGGAATCGGTCGATCGGCTCGTGTTGGCGCAGGCCGGCGAGATTCCCGCGCCGCCTGTTGGCGCGCCGGGGACGTTGCCTTCGCAGGCTTTGTTGCGGCGGCCCGATGTGTTGACTGCTTATGCGCAGGTGGAGCGGCGTGCGGCGCAAGTGGGTGTTGCCAAGGCCGAGCGGTATCCGAAGTTCTCGCTGAATTTGGCGGACGGGATTCTGGCGGCATCGTATCTCGGGTTGCCTACGTTGACCGACAACCTGTTCAGTGCTGCGTTGAGTGCGACGAGCCCGATCTTCAATGCGGGGCGTATTACCGCCGATATCACGCAGAGCGAAAGCCGGATGCGCGAGTCGGAACTCGGGTTGAGGCAGACGATGCTGCAAGCGTTGAGGGAAGTCGAGGATGCGCGTGCGAATCTCGTCAGTTCCGATGAGGCTACGCGGCGGCTCGATAGCGCGCTTTCTGCGTCGGACAAGGCGCTTGGGTTGGCGAATCAGCTCTATAAGGGGGGCGCGACGGATTTTCTGGATGTGCTGTCGGCGCAGGAGGTTTATCTAAGGGACTCGGATTCACTTAATCAGGTCAAGCGCGAACATACGCTGGCAGCGGTCGCGCTTTATCGGTCGCTTGGGGGTGGGTGGAGCAGGAATGAGGCGGCGGGCGGAGCGGAAGCCGAGACAGAGGCTGTGGCGAAGAATTGAGGGCCGATAGGATATCGTGTATGAGTCTGGACTAGACCAAACAAACAGCGTCAGATCGACTAACTCAGTTCGGCCATTTGCGGTCGCTCAACTTGTGTGGCTAGATTGCCGACAATCGCCCTTGGCAATCCGCCGCATCCTCAGCAGGCCGGTACGCCACGTATCACAGTCCCGGCTTCTCGCCCGCGCGTCATGCACGGATGGCCCCAGTAGAATCGCATTTTTATGGCGGAGAGGACTTAAATGTTCACACCGGAAATGGTAAGCCCAGAGCTGGGCGAGTTCGTTTTGGTAGCCAACCACAGCTTGGAATCAACTGAAGCCGCGCGGCTCAGCGTCGAGTACAACCGTGCGCGAATTCTGAATGGTCGGCCGCACCTGCCTTCAGAGTCTTGGAAATGTAGACTTGTCTATGATGTCCGTGGGCAATCGGTGAGCGAGCCGACAATTGATCAAGTCCGAACGCAACTCTGTGATGTGGCCACGGTGGAGTTCAAGCGCTGATGGGCATTCAAGTAGTGGTTGTGGCTGCGAGCCACGCGGAAGTGGTCGAGAAATTGGGCAGTGCGGCTCCATTCGCCGAGATCTTTCCCCTGCCGGAAGGATATTTCGGGATATCCGTCCCATTCAAGGTCGTCGATGACATCGGGGAGCAAGTTGTGCTCGGCCGCATCTCTGCCTTTAACTATTTCGACCTCTGGGCGGGGGAGTGGAAGTCACCGGCGTAGACGCTACGTCGGGAAGCGGGGCCACAGATACAGGGCGGCCGGCGTCGGTCGCTAGGCGACCACGAACGGGCATTCGACCGCTGAGTCCAGATTGTGGACAATTGGGCACGTCAGAACTACGGGAAAATCATATGCCTGCTGATTCCGAGCTTCACCCAAGCTGGATCAGGACCTCGGAGTATCTTCGTGAGGCCCGAGCCCATATCTCGGAAACTGCCGAAGGTGTGGGCGCGGATGAGATCTACGAGTTTGAAGATTTCCTGAAGCACAACGAACTCGAATTAGCACTGGACGCCATCGAGGCTGCTTTCAGCAAGGGGGACAGCGCGAACTGGCGCGTACTAGAGTATATGGCCATGGCCGCGTTGAGTATGGGATTGGTTGATCGACAGAGGATGTACGACCAACGACTAACAGAAGCACGAGGCTGGAACTACCGCACATCGCTAGCCCTATACCGCTCACCTTGATCTCGTGACGATGAGCGGAGTTTGTCGACTGCAGCGGGATATGGACCTCTCCAACCGACTAGTGGCTACCGCTGGCCGAGCCACAACGAAACTGTCGCTGTGTCTGATGCTCCCGACCGCGCATGCACTCTTTGAATGAAGGTGAGCAATGATTGAAGGTAAATCGCGTTCAGGAAGTGTGGCAATCGGCGTAATGAAGGCGCTTCACATTCTGAACGCTGAGAATCACCGGACGACGCTTGATGCGATCGCTGATTGGCTCGCCAAATCAGAAGATTTCTACTACGACGACTGGTTGATCGTCGGTGGCCGCAGCGCGAAGCAATACATCGCTGACATTCTTGAGGATCTGCACGAGCTCGGCGTCGTTTGCCCCGTCGAGCAGAATGCGGCACTTCATCCGCAGACGAGCCCGGAATGGAGGCCGTGTCTACGGCCGTCTGCCTAAGTAGCACTGCACGGGTCATCGATATTGATATCACTCGCGCACTGTTTGCAGTGACTCAACGACTGCTTTGGAGAGAGCTGGATGCCCGCTTCGGGTCGATCACGGCCCTTGATGAAGTGCGGTGGACTAGACTAAATCTGACAGTGGTTGGTTTTTCATGCTGGCGCGCATTGGCGCGAAGGGCGTAGCCCGTAGCGGCAATGCGCGCCGCGAACAGCAAGGAGTCCACCATGACTCAGGAGCAGAAGGTAATTCGTGCCAAGGTCGGCATACTCGAGTTGGCCCGACAGCTCGGCAACGTCAGCCAGGCCTGTCGCGTGATGGGTTACTCGCGCGACAGCTTCTACCGATTTAAGGAACTGTACGATCGAGGCGGTGAAGCTGCGCTGCAGGAGATTTCCCACCACCGGCCACTGCTCAAGAACCGCGTGGATCCGCAGGTCGAGGCCGCCGTTGTCGAACTGGCCCTCGAATTGCCAGCCTACGGTCAGGTGCGTATCGCCAACGAGGTCCTCAAACGGCATGCGCTGTCCGTCTCGCCCCAAGGCGTCCGTAGCATCTGGTTGCGCCACGATCTGGAGACCATGCCGAAGCGCCTGAAGGCCTTGGAAGCCAAGTCCGCCCAGGAGGGGTTGGTGCTGACCGAGGCGCAGCTCGTCGCGCTCGAACGAGCCAAGCACGAGAAGGAAGTGCACGGCGAATTCGAGTCCGAATGTCCGGGCTACTGCGGCGCGCAGGATACGTTCTATGTCGGCAGCCTCAAGGGCGTCGGCCGTGTCTACCAGCAAACTTTCGTCGATACCTACTCGAAGGTTGCGTTCGCCAAGCTCTACGATCGCAAGACACCCTTGCCGGCGGCGGACCTGCTCAACGATCGCGTTGTCCCGTTCTTCGACGGCTTCGGCATTCCGCTGCTACGCGTGCTGACAGACCGCGGCACCGAATACTGCGGCAACCCCGAGCATCACGAATACGAGCTGTATCTGGCCTTGGAGGACATCGACCACACCCGAACAAAGGCCAAGTCGCCGCAAACCAACGGGATCGTCGAACGGCTGCACAAGACCATGCTCAACGAGTTCTATCGCATCGTCTTCCGCAAGAAGATCTACGACTCGATCACCACCTTGCAGACGGACCTTGATGCGTGGCTCGACCAGTACAACAATGAACGAGAGCATCAGGGGCGCTGGTGTTACGGCAAGACGCCGATGCGCACTTTCCTCGATTCGCTCGATCTCGCCAAGGAGAAACTCATCCCCCATTGATGACTCGTTCTTTGTCGGCCCGACTACCTGTCAGATCAAGTCCCGGCTAATACAGATGAAGTGACGGCGAAGCAGTCTCAGACCTGATCTGACGCTGACTGAGAGATCAGGTCTTGACTTACGCACCGAAGTCACCACCGCCGGACCTGCCGGCCATCCCACCCGACCTCCTTGAGCAATTCGGAAGCGGTCCCTTGACCACCGAAGCCATCGATGCCGTGTCGGTTGCATCCGAGATCAATCGTCCGCCATGTGAGGCCTGGGGGCAGGACATCAACGCATCGCACACCAGCGCGCGCCCCTTCCTCAACGCCGTGACACTGCCCGCCACACGCGCACCCTGGGGCATCGGGTCGACCCATTTGAGACTCATTGTGTGCTTCCTCCGTCACGGTATAACCGGTTCCATTCCTGATCCACCACCCCTTGAGCGATGTACGGATCATTGTCTGGGGGGCGTATACCTGGGTCGTTAGCGTCGCCTCTCTGGCCATCGGCCACCATGATGCGGACGCGGTCACCCGGCAGGAACACGGCCCACAAACCGCCCATGACTCTCCCATATTTCGGTATCCGAACATTTTCGGCCTTGTACCAGTCGCCTCGCGTCTTGCCGTCCTGCTTCTTGTCAACCAGCCAACGCACCGTCAATCTCAGATCCGGCTGCCAGACAGAGGGAATGTCGCTACAGCACATTTCACCACCGCCGCCAGACGGCTTATCGTCAGCCGTCGCTGGTGACACATTGGGGCCACCACCTGCCACCCCTGACCCATCGGGTCCCTCGACTCCCCACTGATGGATGTACCAAGGGGTGTAGTTCAGCGTCAAGGAACTCGCGCCGAGCGTGTCGTAGTGCTTCGGCAGGTTCGACAAGTCGAGTTGTTGCGCCACTGGGCCGGGATGCTTATCACATGCGCCGAGGCCAAACACGGCAACAAGGGCGATGGTCTGGATCGTACGTCGCCCGTAACGGGAAAGTCGGTCTGTCATCATGAGTAGGTCTACGGATTAACGGGGCACCAGGGCTGCTCCGCCCCTGGCCCCCCTTAAGTATGCATTCGATACAGATCTTCTTCGGAGACAGATCACGCGGTAATAGCCGACGTCCTTGGGATGCAAGCCAATACGGCATAATGTGCAGCGCCCTTCGGCATTACCGGAATCCAGAATTCAACCATGACTATTCGACTCATCCTTGCGCCCATCAGTCTAATAGTCACTGCATTCGTCACAGCCGCCTGCGCACCTGTAACAGCCTGGAACGGCGTATCTGTCGGTGACACCCGATTCCGCATGACCGACCAACCATGCGCCACGCGCTGTTCCGCGCGCCCGGATCCGGAATTGTTCCCGCTCAAACAGGTTCGCCACGGCATCGGAATCTTCACTGGCGGTCTCTTCGGCCCCGAGGCCATCTCGCTCGTTGATCTGGATGCCGGCACGCTGTCTTTCGTGGAGTTTGACGTTGATTTAATGAACGGCGAGCGGAGGACAACCGTCATCGATCGCGGCGACATCGTACTCGGTGCTGACGACCTCGCGCAAATCGGCGCTATCGCCGATTCCATCTGGACATCGCCCATGCGTATACCGACTGCCCGAGTCGGACTGGACGGCGTTTGGTCAATAGCCGTGTTCAACGGCGCAAGTAAAAGAAGTGAAACCGGGATGGGGGATATGGGTGGTGCAGGCGGCTTGCTCGGCACAACGCTATACAGAATCCAGATGACGCAAATGCCATACTTCTTCGTGCGGAACCGTCGCCGGTATCTGATGTGGTCGTGCTACCAGGATGCATCCAGGGGGCACGCCGGCACCCCGATGCCGCATCTCCGTACGCCCGGATATTCGGGAAATGACGGTGAAGATATTCCGCAGTCGTTTCCAATCCCGCAATCCGACCCGCTGCGATTCCGTTTCTACGCTGAGGGCCGGCAGTCGACATGCGCGGACACCGGACGTGTGTTAGCGGTGCTGAATCGTTGAAGATGAGCCCAGTGATAGTCAACAACGACTGACCGCTTATCGATCCAGCGCCAGCTTCGCGCCGAGCCCCAACAGGATCGTCCCCATCACCGCATCGATCGGCTTGCGCAGTTTCGCGTAACCCGTCTGCACCCGGTTCGTCGAGAACAGCACGGCGACCGTGCAGAACCACGTCAGCGATACGGCGACGACTACCGCAAGCGTCGCGCCATGCACCCATGCCGGCGCATGCGCGGGCAGCAGCGTGACGAACAAGCTGCCGAAAAACGCAGCGGCTTTCGGATTGGTCAGGCCGACCAGCAGCCCTTTTCGATATGCGTGTACGCCACCACGAATAACCGGCTGGCTCGCGGATTCGGCCTGTTGTGCAGACTGGCGCAGGCCCGACAGCGTCTTGATGCCGAGATAGATCAGATATGCAGCACCGGCGATGCGAATCGCCTCATACAGCCACGCGACCTTCGCGACGATCAGCCCGAGCCCGAAAATCGCCATCGCGGCCCAGACCGCATGCGACGACGCGATACCCAATGCAGCCAGCAGGCCCGCACGGCGATTGCCGAGCGCATGGGACGAAACAGCGATCAGGTCGGGGCCGGGGCTGACGCACGCCAGCAACATCACGCCGCCGACTGCGGCGAGTTGGGGAAGATAGCTCATGGCGATTCGGATGGATTCAAGGTGAAGGACGACAGGCGATCCAATCTAACATGCCGATTTTCCGTCGGTGCGGGACGGCAGGATGTACAACATGCGGGCGTATCGCATAACCTTTCGAGCCGCTGACAAGCCCCTCGCAGCCACGATTACAGCGGCGGCCGCTTCAGCTTCACCCAGCGCTGCACCGACGCCCGCTCCCACTGCGCACGCGCATAGTCGGCGAGGCGCTGCGGCACCGGATCGTCATTCAGCACCAGACGGTTCAGCATCACCGCCAGATCGACATCAGCAATGCTCCATTCGCCGAACAGGTTTGCCGCGCCCGGCGCCAGCAGCTTGTCGGCGGCCGCGAACAGCTTCTGCGCGGCAGCCTGCGCCAGATTCGACAGCGGCTCGCTCGTCGGGCCATAGAACAGCACTTCGGTCGACCGTTCCGTGCGGATCGGCATCAGGTCGCTGCGCAACCACGCCTGCACCTGCCGCGCCCGCGCGCGCTGGCGCGGCTCGACCGGATAGAGCCGCGTGCCGGGGAATATCTCGTCGAGATACTCGGTAATCGCCGACGATTCCGACAGCGCGAAATCGTCGTGCACGAGCGTCGGCACGCGTTGCGTCAGCGACGTCGCCGCATAGTCGGGCGCGAAATGCGCGCGGTTACCGAGATCGACGGTCACCAGTTCGTACGGCAGCGATTTTTCCTCAAGGGCGACGAAAACCGACATCGCGTAAGGGCTCGTGTATTGCGCATCCGCGTAGAGACGGAGATTACCGGTTTGCACTGCTGGCTCCTTGTGGGGGGAGGTTCCGTGGGCTTGCGTGCCGACGAACTCCGCGTGGGTCAATGCGGTGTGTGCGACAGATTAGCAGCGACGGGAAAGGCAGTGTTTTAAGTTTTGTTGGCGTTGCGGCGGCGTGGTCATCCGGCGTAGGGCCAGCGGTAGCCGATCACTTCGTTCAACGGGTACGCGAGTTCGCGCACTTCTTCCAGTTGGTTGCCGCCGAACAGATGCACGTATTCGTCGTCGTGACGCAGGTAGAAACCGACGTGCCCTTTCCAGCTCGCGGGATCGTCGCGCGTAAGGATCGCAATGCAGCCGTAGACCGGGCGCTCCAGCGGGCGGCCCCATTCGAGCCACGAGCGCGCGAGTGCCGAGCCCGTGCCGCGAATGCCGGCGTGCGTCATGCACCAATTGACGAACGACGAGCACCAGGAAATCTTGTCGTCGTAGCCGACCAGGTTCGTCTGGTTGTTGTATTCGACGATGCGCGGGTTGATGCTGCCGGGTGGGTGGCGGCGAATGCCGAGTTCGGCCAAGGCGACGGACATCCAGGGCGGATGGCCGGCTTTGAGTTTGCTCTCAGGGTTGGATAGGGTCACGTCGTTCTTGGGCGAGTGTGATTTGTGGTCAATCTTCGCATGAATACGACATAGCGGCGAGTGTTGCCGGTGCCCTCGCCGACTCGAATGAGATCAATCATGACAGGGCAATCAATGGAGGTATCCGGAATTTCGTGTGTGAGGCGGGTTGAGATTCAGACTCCAATGTTGAATCGTTCCGGGTAAAGCAGCGCAAACTGGGTCATGGCGCTCTTCCAATCGTGCCGGGAGCCGGTCCACTTGGCAACGACGTTGCGCAGGGCCAGCCAGATCAGTTTGAGCGCGGCCTCGTCCGACGGGAAGTGGCCGCGCGCCTTGATGATCTTCCGAAGCTGCATGTGCAGCGACTCGATCGCGTTGGTCGTATATACAATTTTCCGGATGTCGGGCGCGAAGGCATAGAACGGAATCACCTGATCCCAGGCCCGGCGCCAGAGTGCGGCAATCGGGGGGTATTTCGTACCCCACGGGCTCGTATCGAACGCATCCAGCGCCACGGCGGCTGCTTCGGCCGACGGTGCCCGGTAGACCTCCTTGAGCGCCGCTGCGACCGATTTCCTGTCTTTCCAGCTGGCGAAGTCCAGCGAGTTCCGGATCAGATGCACGATGCAGGTCTGGACCGTCGTTTCCGGGAACACCGTGTTGATCGCTTCCGGGAAGCCCTTCAGGCCATCGACCACGGCGATCAGGATGTCCTGCACGCCGCGCAGCTTCAGGTCGTTCACCACCCGCAGCCAGAACTTAGCCCCCTCGGTCTGCTCGATCCAGAGGCCCAGCACGTCACGTGTGCCGTCGCGGCGCACGCCCAGTGCCAGGTAGATCGCTTTGTTGCGCACGACGCCTTCGTCGCGGATCTTGACTCGCAAGGCGTCGAAGAACACGACCGGGTACATCGGCTCGAGCGGCCGCTGCTGCCATTCGCGCACTTCGTCGATCACGGCATCGGTCACCGTGCTGATGAAGTCCGGCGACACCTCGATGCCGTACATCTCCAGCAGGAAACCCTGAATCTCCCGCACGCTCATGCCGCGTGCGTACATCGCGATGATCTTGTCGTCGAAGCCGGTGAAGCGTCGCTCGCCCTTGGCGATCAGCACCGGATCGAAGGTGCCTTCGCGGTCGCGCGGAATCTCGACGTCGAGCAGGTCGTCGTCGGTCGCGATGCGCTTGCGGCTGGTGCCATTGCGATGGTTCGTGCGGCCTACCGGCTTGGCTTCGCCCTTCTCGTAGCCCAGGTGGTGCGTCAACTCGCCGCCCAGCGCGCGCTCGAAGATCGCCTTCTTGAGCGCAGCGAGCTGCTCGTTGATCGTTGCGCGGTCCAGCGTCCCGGGCACCAGTTGCTTGATCAGTTCCGGGTCCAGGTTCAAGCCCTTGCCCGGCTCAATCGTCACTTCTTCCTTGCGTTTGCGTGGCATAAAGTGGCTCCTTGGCCATCAGTTTATGCCTCACACACAAAGTTCCGGATAGGCTCCAATCAATAGAACTTCATTGCCAAGAAGAAGTTATATTTTCTATTCTTTGACGTCCATGTACCAATATACGAATCGTCAATTTTCTTGCCCTTGAACGTCGCAACCGGTTGATCCCCCGCCCCCAAATACTCCGTTAAATTCATTCTCCCATTTTTTATCGAACCCTTAACAGCGATCAGCGTCTCATTCTTGAGATACATATAACTACCATCGACCCTTCCATCCCGATCTTCTGGAAAGGACGCGCTAATCCAGAAATTATTACCGATCCACCCACCCAAAAACTGATATGCCACATTGATCTTGCATCCAGCAAGACAAAGTAGCGTCCTTGCATCAGGCCTGCTACTGGAAGGAAATGCATAGGTTGCTTCCGACCAATTTTTAGTTCCTGCGTCGTATGCCGGCACCGTTACAACAAGACCAGCCTGATTTGCAACTCTGGTTGCCACCGTGTCGGGCGAAGCTGGAGACTTATTATTTATCTTCCCAGCACACAAGGCTTCGAAAGCATTCTCCAGAATTTCCCGCTCTTCGCTCAACACAACATTGCCACGACAACTTTGCCCGACCCAACGCTCGCCATTCGACAGAGTCGCTCTCGACAGTGAGATGTAATTTCTTGCACGCATTACACCATTAATGTAAGAGAAAATCAAAATCGTCCAATTCTTTGACGACGATACGTTGCCGTACTCCAGAATCAGACTTGTCATGCTTCCATAAAGCGTCGTATCACTCAAAGTCCGCCGCAAATTCGGCTCAGAAGACAATCGCGCACCACTAACACTATCGACGAAAAATCCATCTCCATCCAATCGGATCGGGCAATTAATTGTTTTTACGCTACCATCACACACTACCAAACCAGGAGCCGCGTAATCACCCGCCATTGAATTTTCCATCAATGACAATACAAGAAACATCCCAAAAACAAACTTAGCAATCATTTTCCCTCCCTGGCAATCCCCTCGAACCTCTCTGCATAAAATGGATGCTCTTCGGCCTTGTTTGGATAATCTGAACTCACCGAACTGTCGCCGTCATGCGTAAAGCAGTCTCACGTCCAGACGCATTTCGAGCGCGCGTTGCGTTCAATCTTCTCATGAATGCGTCGGCTGGCTATGCCCTTCCCGCCTTGTGATTTCCTTTCAATCCACCCGTATCATGTCGGCAGCGCCATCGACTCCCCTGCCCGCCATGCGCATCACGCCCCTGCCGCCCCTTCAGTGCCTCGTCGCGTTCGAAGCCGCCGTGCGGCACGCGAGCTTCACGAAAGCCGCCGCCGAACTGCACCTGACCCAAAGCGCGATCAGCCGCCAGATCCAGCAGCTCGAGGAATTCCTCGGCCGCTCGCTATTTGTCCGCGAACATCGTTCGTTGCGGCTGACGATCGCCGGCGAGCAATATGCGACGCAGGTCCACCACCTGCTCACCCAATGCGCGGAAGCCACGCAAGACGTGATGAAGCCGTACGGCGACCTCGAACTGACGATCGCGTGCTCGTCCGGCGTCGCGCTCCTGTGGCTCACGCCCCGGCTGCCGGACTTTCGCGCCGCGTATCCGAATATCAAGCTACGCCTGATCGTGCGCGACGGCCTTGCGTCGATGTCACCGGCCGAATTCGATGTCGGCGTCTACTACGTGCGCCAGCAAGCGCCGGCCGAATACACCGCGCGCCGGCTGTTCGACGAGGAAGTGTTCCCCGTCTGTTCGCCGGGCTATCTGGCCGGCCGCACGCTCGACGCGGCCGATCTCGCAAACGAGACGCTGTTGCGCCTCGAGGACGGGCAGCGCCAATGGATGTCCTGGTCCGAATGGTTCGACATGAACGACGTCGACCGGCAGAAGGCGCAGCCGCAGGACATCATGATCAACTCCTATCCGCAGATCGTGCAGATGACCATTCTCGGCCAGGGCGTGTCGCTCGGCTGGCGCTACATGATCGACGCATGCATCGAGGCCGGCCTGCTCGTGCGCGTGACGGACGCGTCCGCGAGCCACGGCGGCGGCTATTACGTGATCTCGCCCAACGACCGCGCGCAGAACCAGGCCGCCCGCCTGTTCACGCGCTGGCTGTTCGAACAGGCGGAGAGGCAAACCGCGCCCTGAGCGCGATGCATGCGTACAGCGCATGCGTGCATGCGAATCTTTCGTTTCAGAAAAAAATCCGGCTGTCCTTAGCATGGGATTCACGCGGGGCAGCCGTCCCGTCTTCTGACAAAGGAAGAGACCATGCAAGGAACGCTTTCCCCGCGCGCCGCACCTTCCGTCGATGCGGCGGTGCAGCAGCGCCGCCGCGCCATCGTCGCGACCGTGATCGGCAACGGCCTCGAATGGTTCGACTTCACCGTCTACAGCTTCTTCGCGGTGATCATCGCGAAGCTGTTCTTTCCGACCGGCAACGAACTGACGTCCGTGCTGCTGACCGTCGCGACGTTCGGCGTCGGCTTCTTCATGCGGCCGGTGGGCGGCATCGTGCTCGGCGTCTATGCGGACAAGGTCGGACGCAAGGCAGCGCTGTCGCTCACCATCCTGCTGATGGCAGCCGGCACCGCGCTCATCGGGATCGCACCGACCTACGAACAGGCCGGCATCGCCGCGCCGCTGTTGATCGTCGTCGCGCGGCTGCTGCAAGGCTTCTCGGCCGGCGGCGAGATGGGCGGCGCCACCGCGTTCCTCACCGAATACGCGCCGCCGGAGAAACGCGCGTATTACTCGAGCTGGATCCAGTCGAGCATCGGCTTCGCGGTGCTGCTCGGCGCGGCGACCGGCACGTTCGTCACGACGTCGCTCGACGCGCAGGCGCTGCATAGCTGGGGCTGGCGTCTGCCGTTCCTGCTCGGGATCATCGTCGGGCCGGTCGGTTACTTCATCCGCAGCCATATCGACGAGACGCCCGCGTTCAGTGCCGTCGAAGCGCAGGCGAAGGAAAGCTCCCCGCTGAAGGAAGTGCTGTCCACCTACCCGCGCGAGACGTTCGCGAGCTTTTCGATGGTCATCCTGTGGACCGTCTGCACCTACGTGCTGCTCTTCTACATGCCGACGTATTCCGTGCGCACGCTGCATCTGCCGCAGTCGACCGGCTTCGCGGCCGGCATGGTCGGCGGGCTGATGATCATGTGCTGCTCGCCGATCGTCGGCAGGCTCGCCGACGTGTGGGGACGACGCGTGTTCCTGTCCGGCTCGGCGCTCGCGATCCTCGTGCTTGCGTGGCCGATGTTCGCGTGGATCAACCATGCGCCCGGGTTCACGTCGCTGATCGTGTTCCAGGCCGTGTTCGGCGTGCTGATCGCGACTTATACCGGGCCGATCCTCGCGGCGTTTGCGGAACTGTTTCCGACCAAGGTGCTGTCGACGGGGCTTTCCGTTGCGTACAACTTCGCGGTGACGATCTTCGGCGGGTTCGCGCCGTTCCTGATCACATGGCTCATCGCCCGCACGGGCAGCAACATGGCGCCCGCCTGCTACGTGATCCTCGCGGCGGCAGTCAGTTTCGTCGGGACGCGCTTCGTGAAAGATGCGAAGCGGACTGTCTCCACGACTCGATAAGGATATTTCCTCATGACCATTACCGTGCTTCAAGGCGGCAACGTTCTGGACCTCGAACGAGGCGTGTTGCTCGAACATCATCATGTCGTGATCGACGGCGAACGGATTGTCGAAGTCACCGATCGACCAGTGGATTTGCCGAATGCGCAGGTGGTCGATGTGCGCGGTAAAACCGTGATGCCGGGGTTCATCGATTGCCACGTGCATGTGCTGGCTTCGAATGCGAATCTCGGCGCCAATGCGGTGCAGCCGAATATTCTCGCGGCGATCCGGTCATTGCCGATTCTCGATGCGATGTTGTCGCGTGGGTTTACCAGTGTGCGGGATGCCGGGGGGGCGGATTGGGGGTTGATGCAAGCGGTCGAGACGGGGTTGGTTTCGGGGCCGCGGATTTTTCCGTCGGGGAAAGCGTTGTCGCAGACCGGAGGGCATGGGGATTTTCGGCCTCGGGGGGATTTGCTGGAGCCCTGTTCGTGCTGTTTTCGGACGGGGGCGATTGCGCGGGTCGTGGATGGCGTCGAAGGTGTGCGGCTCGCCGTGCGCGAAGAGATTCAGAAAGGCGCGACGCAGATCAAGATCATGGCTTCCGGTGGGGTTGCGTCGCCGACTGATCCGATTGCCAACACGCAGTATTCGGAGGACGAGATTCGGGCGATCGTCGATGAAGCCGAGGCGGCGAATACTTATGTGATGGCGCATGCGTATACGGGGCGGGCGATTGCGCGGGCTGTGCGATGCGGCGTGAGGACGATCGAGCACGGGAACCTCGTGGATGAAGCGGCCGCGAAACTCATGCATGAGCATGGGGCGTTTGTGGTGCCGACGCTGGTTACCTATGACGCGCTTGCCAAACATGGGGCGGAGTTCGGGATGCCGGCGGACTCGGTGGCAAAGGTGGCTTCCGTGCAGCAGAAAGGACGCGAGTCGCTGGAGATCTATGCAAAGGCCGGCGTGAAGATGGGGTTCGGGTCGGATCTGCTTGGGGAGATGCACGCGTTTCAGTCGGGCGAGTTTCGGATTCGGGCCGAGGTGCTGGGGAATCTGGAAGCGCTCAGGTCGGCGACGACGGTGGCGGCGGAGATTGTCAACATGACGGGACAACTGGGCGTCGTAGCCGCCGGTGCGATCGCCGACATGGTCGTGCTCGACGGAAACCCGCTCGACGATATCGGTGTCGTGGCCGGTGAAGGCGAGCACGTCGCCTATGTGATGCAGCGCGGGCGGATCGTGAAGGCGCGGGATGGCGGGCGTTGATGCGTCGTTCACGGATGCACGGGAATATTCGGGCCGTCGCTTGAATCCGGATACCTCCGAGTCAATCGAATCCATTCGCTTGTTTCGGCACGCACGGAGCGGCCTCACGGCAGTGCGGTCGTGACAGTTGTTGAAGGTGGCTGCGGGCGCGAATCACGATATCCGAAGCGATGGCCAGGGCAGTATCGCCCCGGCGGTCAGTCGCGTTCGTGCAAAGCCTGCAATTCCACTCGCAAGAGCCGCATCAAGCGGCCCTTGCTCGTTATGCCGGCGAGTCTTCCGGTTCTGGGTCGTGGTAAGGCTGCTCTCGCAGCGCTAGCTGGCTGTAGTCCGGCGAGATCGTGATTTTCCGGGTGACGTAGTTGACGTCGAGGTAGACGCGATCGCCCGGTTTGAATCCAAAGATCTTGAAATCCAGATCGATTGCCTTCATCCACGGCAGGTACGGCCAGCCGCGCTTGGGAAGGTCCGGGTAGTTGCGGAGGACCAGCTCAAACGTTTTTTGCATGTTGACCGGTTTGTTCTTCCTGCGACGTGTCTTACTATTGGCGTCAGCCATTTCCGACTCCTAGAGCGAGTTGGTGGTGGTCAGCGGGTCGTATGGGTTGCCGCCCATGCGGCCCGCGCTTTTTGTTGCCGTGGAATTTCTACTTCTCTCTCCCCCTTCGCTGCGTCTTGTTGGGCAAGACGGATTTTTCGACCATCGGTGCGAAGGGTGTTGCGACCAACTCCGATGGGCGAGAAGCAAGGCTTCATGACCAGTGTAGTCGCGCTGGCATCTCAGAAATGGGGAGTTGGGGGGGATTGGCCGTTAGGTATAGGGATGGGCGGGATGCGGGATTGAGGCATCCTCTGTGCCCTTTGAATCGCTAAGGCTGACCGGCTCGGAGCCATTTCAATCGTGGGAAACGGCTTCGATCACCGCCCCTCTCAAGCCCTATAGTACGCGACCGCTAACGCTCTACGCGTTGATGTCGATCGAGCGATAGCGATCGAACCAGGAAGTACGACGCGCGAGTGCCGGTCGGGTGCTGCTGCTTCAAGTGCAAACGTCGGTAGTCGACCCGCAACCGCCCTTCGGCTTTTCGCATCGCAGTGGCCGCTTCCAAAGTGCGTTGGACGCTCGCGACGCCGATTTGATCCGCAAGTTTTCGGGTAAAGGAACTTTCCTGTAGTTTATAGCGCGATAGATGAGCCTTCCCCAAAGCGGACTCAACCGAAACGCCGACGGCAACAGGACCCGACCGTCGCTTCTCGCCCAAAATCATCTCCGCGCTTGCAACCGCAAGCGCATAATTCAATTAGTCGAAGTATGTTCGGGGCATACCGGTATTGAGCAATCGCCATCTTTGGCGGTACTCGAAGAAGTCCACGCCATTTACGTCAAGACCACCTGTCAAGTAGTCCACACTGAAAAGGGTAGCTGCAACGCTCGTTGTGATTCTGCGAAACGGGGAAAGCATTTCCCTAGCGGAAAGGTCGATGATACCTAGGTTTTCCACTTTACCCGGTGCAACGACTCCGATATGACGTGATGAGTCGAAATCGACGATCGGACAATTGTTCGGACTCACGGCTGTATCGGTTGCGGCAGGCAGAGCATTGTCTTCCGTTGCGCAGAAGATCACTTGCGAAAAAATTCTCGCCATTTGCATTGCGTACCCTACATACGTGATTAACCCGCTTCCAACAAAGCGAAGGTTGCCTGTCCGCACAGCAATGGCTCTCCAAATTCGTACTAGCTCCGCGTAAGCATCAAGCGCTTCCTCCACCGTTGGCATTGATGGCGCCGCCGAAGTTGTACCGATCTTTGCGTGAAAAAGATTGCACCTCATTGCGGTGTAGTGACGCTCCATCACGTAATCCACTATGTTCACGCCATTCGGGGCCTCGTGGGATAGATCCAGAGTACTGGTGATTTGACTTAGCGCCCGGCGGAGCCAAATACCTTCCTTTTCCTTCGGGCCTTTCGGCACCTGCGTCGAAAGCAAAACCTCCAGCCCAAGCCACAGGTTGCGGTAGGCTTCGTGTGGGCTTCGACTCGTCTGCGATAGACGATAGAACCGAAGTGCTGAAATCCACTTTGCTGGAGGAGACGGGGGCTGGGGGATTGTCTGACCGTCGCGGCCGCGGTGGGTAATCGTTAGTTGGATTGACATCGGATTGTCCGACGTAGCCATCCGTTCAATCACTGATTTACCATCCCGCTCAAACAAAAGAATGTGAGAGCGTCCCGGTGCCCCGATCTCTATGGTTGATGCGCTTTCGAATGAGAGAATATCAAGAAAGCGTTCTGCCTGTTCGTATCCGTCGCGGAGTGTGTCCTCCCTGCCTAGCGACTTCTTTTTTCGCGCGACGAGGAACCCGCTTCCTCGACGCAGCTCGAGTTCCCAATCGTCTAGATGTTCAACCTTGCTAACCGTGCTTTCTTTTGCCAGATGGAGGGCAATAGCCGATTCGTACCTATTCTCGGAGCCAAGCCCATTTAGGGAAATACCGTCAATTGAAGCCATCGTCTAGTTTCTCTTATAAGCGTTATTGATCAGAAATATTTGATCTTGAATCAAGCTGCATAGCGGATGGGTTTATGCATGAAATAACGAGTAACCCGTTGCGGCGACTTCTGAAGCCGTCGCAAATGGCTGATAGCGGCTTTCTTCAGATGCCCCTTGGTCCGAGCGGGAGCCTGGCGTGTGATGCTGGCCTTCAAATCGGCGTTGAGCATCTCGTCGGGATTGAGCTCCGGGCTGTACGAGGGCAGGTAGAACACTTCGATCTTGTCGGCATGTTCAGCCAGCCACGCCTTGACCAGCTTGGCGTGATGAACCTTCAGGTTGTCGAGGATCAGAAACACCTTTTTGCTCCGCATGTCTTTGATCAGTCGCTTCAAGAAGTCGATCAGGATGTCGGCGTTCATCGCGCCTTCGAACACTTTCCAGCGCACCTGGCCGCGGTTCGTCACGGTCGACATGATCGACAGCCCTTCGCGTTTGCTCATGACACGCCGCTCGGGTGTCTTGCCGATCGGCGCGTAGGAGCGCCCGCGCACATCGTCGGAACGCAAGCCCGTCTCGTCGCCCCACTGGATTTCCGCACCTTCGGTCTGCGCACGGCGCGCAATCTCCGGATACGTCTCGTTCAACCACGTCTGAACCGCCTGCGGCTTTTGTTCGTACGCCCGCTTCAGCGGCTTTTGCGGCGTAAAGCCCCAGCGTGCCAAGTACAGACCGACGCCCTGCAGCGTGAGCGTGCGACCCGTACGTTGTCGAATCAACTCCCGCACGGCGTGGCGGGTCCACAGCGCAAACGGCATCTTCAACTGATCCGGCATTTGATCGCGCATCAACACACGCACCTCGATCTCCTGTTGCTCCGTCAGGGCGCGCTTCTGGGTGACGGCACGCCCGCTCGGCTTGTCACGCAAGGCTGCCGTGCCTTCCTGCACGTAACGCTTGCATATATCGAACACACCCGTTCGCGACAGATCGGTAAGTTGGGCGATCTCGTCGTAGGTCATCCCGCCTTCCCGGAGGGCGATCACCTGTCGACGCCGTTCTTCGCGCGCTTCGCGTGGAAGCGATCTCATGTCTCGTTTTTCCATGCTCAAAACGTGAGGGCTTATTTTCCAATTTCAAGATCAAATGTTTCGAATCAATAATATTCATGCAGCGATCGCTGGCCCAGGCCCTATATGCCCGGAGCACTCTTGAATGCGACGTGTATCGGCCTGGGTAAGCATGCCCATGCAGGCGGCTGTCACGGTGGAGCGGCAGGAAGCACTACCAAACCAGACTGTCGAGGCGAGAGGTGGGGTGTCTCTTCCTGGCCGGCAGCGGTCAATGCCGACACGTTGCGAACCTTCACGTTGGTCTCTACTGACCAAATCGTGCAATCAACGACTTGCATGCATCGGTTCCTACAGTAGACGCCCACAGTTCAGCTTCTTTGATTTCCGGCTCAAGTTTGGCAAGGGCATTTTGCTCCCAATGCTCTCGGACCGCACCAAGTGGCAACGCATCGGTTTCTGAATCGATAGCAACGAAAACCAAGAAGTCCGTGTCGTCGGCAGCCGCATTAGCCTCATGGCGCAGGCCAGCCAGTCGTCGCGAACCGATCAGAAAGCTCAACTGTCCGTCGAGCATCGCCTGCGCTGTTGAGACGACCTGTCGACGTACTGACTGAGCGAATTCTTCGTGGGTACTGTATTGGGTCATCTCAAGTCATCCTGGTTGTCCAAATCTGTCGCATGGTATGTCGGCAACTCTTTAAGATCGAAGGTCCGCTCGTGGCCGAACTCGGCCGGCCAATGCCCTGCGACGCGCGACTGGCGCAACCCATTACAGCCATTCGGGTTTCGTTGGGCAATGTCTGCTTTGCAGTGCGGAACTTCTCGGCTGCCTCGTCACCGGCTGCTGCCAAACGCATTGCTGCCTTTCGCCGAGCAAGTGCCAAATTTGTGCGAGCGACTTGCAGACCTGTAGCCACGGGATGGGCTGCGTCGATTCAGTTGATCAGTTCGACCTCGTCTTGTTCGAACCATCCGTACTGGAGGATGGCACTGCGAGCCAGTGCTGGATCCGGCGAGTAGTAGACGATGGCCAAGCTCTTCTCGGCCCGGCTGCAGGTCACGTAGAACAAGCGGCGGGTGCGGTCCGAACCGGTCTCTCGGCCGGCGGCTTCATTTTCAAGGTCCGCCTTTGACTTCTCCTTGGTACCGAAGAATTTGTCGTAGGCAAAAAGGAAACCTCGCGCCTCGTCGTCATTGATCACGACCAGTACGCGTGGGAACTCAAGCCCCTTGACGCCCTGATGCGTTCCGAATTGCGACTGTCCTCGCGCGTACAAGTCGTAGCGCTCAATCTGGCTCAGTGGTGCCTCAAGCGCTTTGCTCCATGCGCTCAGCTCAGGACTGGTGTCTTCGGCTTCTCCGTCCTCGGTGCGATCCACCTGATCGCCCTGCCCTACGTTGTCCTCGGTTTCCACAGCCTTGGCGTCACCGGAAACGAAGGGAGCCAGCGTATCCGGGATGGAAAACAGACCCGTCTGCGCAACAAACTCGAGTACAACCTGAGCATTGATCTCAGGCTGTTCCGTGATCAGAGCCAGAAGCCCGTCGCACGCCGCCTTAGCCTTGCCGAGCTGCGCGACCTGATTCGATCCAGCCTCTTGAAGCGCTGCGCGATCCAGAAGGGGCGACGACGCCTTGATGATCGCAGTAGCCCCGAAGCGGTCGTTGGCACGAAGCGCCTTGGCCAGCGGCAACACGTCCCTGATGAAGAATCCAAGACCTGCTCCGGCGCCTTGAAGCAGGCTCGTCCTGAGGTTGTCGACCGCCCAAAGCGGCTCGAAGAATTCCGCGAAACCGAATCGCCTGGCAGACATCAGATGCTCAAGGGCGAGCGTCTTCACCGTGTCAGAGTTCTGCCAGTCCAGGTCACCAGCAATCGTCGCCATACGCTGGCGTACTGCCGCTTCAATGGCGAAGGGGTCGGCGCCCGCTTGGGGCGCGATGAAGACCCGGACCACACCCATTTCAGCGTCGCTGCGAGGGACCTGTTCCTCGCCATCGACATCGTGGCGGATGCTGTTGATAACCTCGACGACGCGGGACGGGCACCGGTGGTTCATCCGCTTGCGAGGTATGGCCCACCTGGCCGGGATGGCCTTGTCCAACCGCTCTTTTCCGTCCGAGTAGATGCGCTGCATCATGTCGCCGAAAAGTCCCAGGCTGAACCGGCCATGGAACTCTTCCTCCAGATGCAAGAAGGCGTCCATGAGCGCCTTGTTCGTGTCCTGGCTCTCATCAATGAGCAACACCGGACACCTGCTGACCAACATCCGCCGCAGTCCAGGTTTGCTGGTCAGGAAGGCCGCCGTCATGGCGATGACCTCCGAGTGGTTCAGAGAGTCGCGTGTTCGGTTGTCGCTGGTCGGACTGTAGATAAACTTAACGATGGAATCCAGACGCGCCAGGCGGCGACGTTTGCTCTCCATGGATCGAAGCCGTTCAACACCCGCTTTCGTGTTGGGGCGACCCTTCTTGTGCTGCTCCTCGAGCTCTGCAATCTCCTCTTCAAGGTTCTTGGCGACCCACTGACGGATGTCGGCGTTGAAGCCCTCGATCAGCGACCATGAGAAGGCATGGATCGTCATGACCTCGACGCGAGGATCGAATTCAAGGCGTTGCTTGATTTCGTCGCAAGCGGCGTTGGTGTAGGTGATGACGCCAACCTTCTTGCCGGTCAAGGTAAGTTGCCGGCCGTGCTCGCCATCGATCGTCTTTCTGACAGCGCTGACCAATGATCGCGTCTTCCCTGATCCAGCACCTGCGTACAGGAAAAAGCTTCTGGGCTTGCCCAGGTCAAGACACGCGATGATCGTTGCGTCGGCCTCGGCATCGAATTGATCGTCGGCGGCCGTCATGGCTTCGCTCCCGGCCCCGGACTCGCGGCGGTGGGGACTGAAACGGCCGTGGCCGGCGCCGTCGTTAAGATTTCCACCTGCTTCTTCTTCATCTGTTCCAGCAGCCACTCCAGACCCTCGGCGATGTACTGCGGCACCTTCAGTTTGTTGAAGTCGTCCGCCATCAAGACGTCGAGAGCGAATTCGGCCTTCTTGCCGTCTTTGAGCGCGGTGTACATGCTGGTACCAACCACAGTTGCACCGCCACCCTTAGCGATGGCTGCTCGGAACTTGGCGTTCAATCCCGGGCCGGCAAACGCAGCGAAGAAGGCCACGTTCTCGAACACGAGAGCGTCCTCAAAGGTGTAGGGGTAGGCGGTCTCCTTGGCGGTGGAGCCCGGCATCGTGACCTCAACGGGCGTTTGGTACGCCGCGCGCACTGCGAACAGCGTGTCGCCGGCATCCGTGATCGTCTTGGCCGCCGGCGTCGCGCCGATAAGGGCGTCGACCTCGTCCAGGGCTGGCACCCAGGTCTTTAGGGTGGCGTTGTTGGTTTTCTGGCCTGCGCCCAAAGCGGGTTGAACTGATGAGCCCCCCGTCGCTGTCAGGCTGTCCAGGTCGGTGACGATCAGCGTCAGCAAGCCTAGATGATCGATCAACGGGCGCAGACGATGGGCATGGCTACCGCCAATCTCCAGCAAGGTGACGTAGCTCTGATGCAGCACCTTGTAGTGGGCCCGAATGAAGTTGGGGATGAGCATGCGCTCAGCCGGTCCCTCGACGAGGATCGATGCGTCGGCGAAGAACAGGTCGGCGTGCTGTGCACGCAAATACCGGGTGACGAAGCGCTCGGTCTCCGTGCCCTCCCCGAAGACCTGCGACAGGTTGACCACCGTCGACACCGGCACCTTGGCCACCATGCCAGCTGGCAGTCTCCGGAAATACCGCAGGCTCGCGAAGGGCGTCTCATGCGCAACGTGACTCGAATGCGTACTGACGATCAGTTGCGTACGCAGTGCATCGCTTTCCCCCAGCTCTGGGCGCCTACGCAGCACCTCGTACGCCTTCTTGATAAAGACTTGCTGAACCTGCGCGTGCAAGTGAGCTTCAGGCTCCTCCACGAGAACCAGGTGAAGTGGTTCAATGCTCGCAGCCTCGGAACTCTTGGACGCTTTGCCGACGCGCATCCAGGCATCGCGAAAGCTCATCAGCCGGAAGATCATCGAAATGAGGTTCTGGTAACCCAGCCCATTGCTGCCCTCCGGCAGCAGCAGGATGGGCGTAACCGCGCCCGCATCCGAAACCACGTCGACCTCGAAATTGACCGCCGCGCTGTGGTTCAATCCATCGATCGCACGCAAGCGTGTCGATACGCGCGGACGCGGGTCGCTGACACCCGGATAGCCCAAGCCCGCCACCTCGGTAAAGCATTCATTGAAGCTTTCCATCAGCTTCAGGTCAAATGCATCCTCAGCCGCCTCCATGGCTTGCAGAGCCTCCAGGTCCGTGGGTTCCGGCCCCTTTGCTGGATCCAGATGCTTGGCGTAGTAGCTTCTGAGTTGTTCAGATAGCCGCGTACCGCCCGCCGAGGTTTGAAGCTCGCCTTCATCTTCGCCCCCATTAGGAATCTCGCCAAAGCCGCGTTGCGCCGGGATGTCATGCACCTTGATCAGGCCACTGAGAGGATCGCCCTCGATCGGCAATGCCGATGCCGGAAGCGACTGCGGCAAGGCCCGAAGCTTTTCAGGGTTGGCAAGTAGCGCTGGATCCAACGGATAGGCCCGGATCATGAACATCGAGGTCAACCGCTTGGTGAGGAAGTCGACCAAGGTTTCGGGCCAGACCGTCAACTTGGGTGTGGGCGCCGCGCCGGCAGCCTTGGCGGCTACGGCAGCCGCCGCTGCTGCACGCATGGCGTTGGCCTCGGTGATCGCGGTGATGAACTCCTTGAACAGTGCATTGAGGTCTTTGGGCTCGTAGCGCAGTCGCACTCCCAGCCGCCCGCCGGTCCAGTCCATGAGCGGGACCAAATCTCGGACCCGGTGGACCTCGTCCTCCTTGACCTGCAGCCACAGATCCAAGGCCGGCAGCGCTTGCACCCAGGGATCCAGGGTGAGGTCAGCCACGACACCCTCCTGGTTCGCCTGAAGCCACGCTTCGCCGATGTCCACAAGCACCGGCAAGTGGCACAACGTGAAGTCGTGGATGTCAAACGGACAGCGGCGAGGCGTTAGGAAGCGCCGTAGGGCCAACATAGCTGACGTCTTGCCGCTGTTGTTCGCACCGACAAACAGCGTCGTCTTGAGCGACAGATCCACGCGGGCCGACAAGAGCTTCCTGAAATTCGCGATCTCGACGAATTCGATGTGCATTTCGCACGCCCCCTTTGCATGTAATTTTTGTAACGATAACCGAAGCATGAAGCCATGGATATACGGATAGCTGGAGCAAGACCTCGGAACCAGTTGCGGCTCTCGCCACAGTTCAACGTCTTTTATTGAACGCAGCGGAAATTCGAAGCCAAAAATCGAGCGACTGCATCCCAGCCTATATCGGCCGCGCAGATTTTATCTTTTATGACCGCTCTTGGCTGCGGATTCAACCCGTCGATGCAACGAATTGATGAAATCGCTCAGCCGGCTTCTGCTTCACCGGCAACTCGGCAAACCGGAACGCCGCAGCGTCATCACCAAACACGTCCGAATAAAGCGTCTCGTTATCGAAGATAACGGCAACATCATCCGTCGACTTGAGCCCCACATCCGCCATCGCCACCCAAGCCTTCAAAAGTTAAACAATCGTCACAAGAAGACTCGCCTTCCCGTAATCCGATTTGAAGAACAGCCCATCCGGCCCAGGCGTTATCCAGTCATCGGCGACAACGCTTTGCACGGTACTCCCCGCTTTCCCGGAAAACCCTTTCGCCTTGACCGTCCCGACAAGCTTTACCAGCTTCGCATTCAACTCGGCGGTGTATTTCCTGTCCAGATCCGCCCGATCTTCGATCCGAGCGGCATTAACTGCCTCGGCAGCCTTCTTCCGATCCGCGAGATAAGAATCGGTCGGCGACGTAACCGCCTTCGCCCCGACAACAGCGACCAGAGCCAGAAGCACAACCGCCCCCACCGCGACTTTCAGTTTGGAAATTCTTTTCATTCTTCTATGATGTCCCGAAACCAAGCCCGAACGTAAAACGGCTGCCGTGAACCCACGGCAGCCGTCCCTCAGAAACGTCTCATTCTAAAACGCGAAGCAGACTTTATTCATCCACCTTGAAAGCCGATACAAGCTTAGTCAATTCCGCCGCCTGCTGCTTCAAGCTCTCGGCCGCCACCGCGCTCTCCTCTACCAAAGCCGCATTCTGCTGCGTCATCTGATCGAGCGACTGCACCGCATCCCCAATCTGATCGATCCCAGCACTCTGCTCCAGGCTGGCCTCAGCAATCTCGCTCATCATCGCGCTCACGCCTTGAACCTGCGACACAACATCCCTCATCACCTTCCCCGCCTCACTAACCAACCGCGACCCGGTATTCACCGTCCCCGCGCTATGTTCGATCAGCGCCTTGATCTCCTTCGCCGCCTGCGCGCTACGCTGCGCCAGATTCCGCACCTCCGAAGCAACGACAGCAAACCCGCGCCCCTGCTCCCCAGCTCGCGCCGCCTCCACAGCCGCATTCAACGCAAGAATATTCGTCTGAAACGAAATACTGTCGATCATCACGATGATCTCGGAGATCCGCTGCGACGCGTCGCTGATCTGCTCCATCGTGCTCACCACCTCACCCACCACCTGCCCGCCGCGCGCCGCCGCATCCGACGCGCCGTTAATCATCTTCGCGGCCGTCGTCGCCGTCTCCGTGTTGTTCCGCACCACGGCCGTGATCTCTTCCATCGACGAAGCCGTCCGCTCCAGGTTGCTCGACTGCCCTTCGGTGCGTTCGCTCAGATCCGCATTCCCCGAAGCAATCTGCGCCGACCCGGTCGCAATCGACGCGGAAGCCGCCCGAATCCGGTGAACCAGCGTCGACAGCGACGACACGAACCGGTTGAACGCATCCGACAACTGCCCGATCTCGTCCTGGCTCTCGACCGTCATCCGGCGCGTCAGGTCACCCTGGCCGCTCGCAATCTCCGACAGCAACGTCGCCGCACGCCGGATCGGCGCGGCAATCGCGCGCCCGACCAGCCAGATCACGAGCAGCGCGACACCAAGCCCAACCACGGCCGCAACCAGCGCCGCGCTGCGGATCGCACGCGTCACCGGCCCGAGCAGTTCCGCCTGCGGCACCTCGACGACGACATACGCATTCAGCTCCGGAATGAATGACGTCGCGATGAAGCGCGCGCCGCCGTCGCCGTTGTAGCTCAGGTACGCATACGGCTTGCCGGCCAGCAGCGTCGACGACGCATCGTCAGGCAGCCCCGGCTGATCCTTCATGAAATGCTTGCCGTCGATCAGCGACGTATCGCGATGCATCATGATCGCGCCGTCGGGACGCACGAGATACGCGAATCCAGTCTCGCCGATCCGGTAAGCGGCAATGCCCTTCGCGAGCGCATCGACGGACAGGCTCATGCTCGCCGCGCCGACCGGCACGCCGTCGAGTTCGACGCGGCTGTTGATGAACATCATGTAGCCGCCGACGGTCACCTCGTGATCCATGTTCACGTCGAACGCCTTGCCGGACGACAGGAAACTGGTCAGCCACTGATCCTTGTCGGTAACCTTCCGCTGCAGGCCGGCTTCGTTGTAGTAGTTGCCGCTCTTCACCGACACCCACTGCACGGACGCCGCCTTCTGCTCGTCCTTCACGTTCTTCGCAAGCTGGATCCAGTTGCGCGTGCCGGCGTTGGGTTCGCCGTCCGCTTCCCATTGCAGCAGGAACGCATCGCGCGCGAGAATACGCGACGCGGCGATCGGCCCGGCCATCTGCCGCTGCACGTCGGCGCGAATGCCGCTCACTGCCGTCGGCAACTCTTCGCGGACGACGCGGTCACGCACCGCGTTGCCGATCAGGCGGATGCTCAGTCCGCTCGAAATCGCGACGAACACGAGCAGGCAACTCGTCATGCTGAGAATCAGCTTGTTCTGAATGGAAAGCTTGCGCCAGAAATGCATGGGGAACCCTCGATAACCGCTCGGTCTGAGCCAGTTTGAGTTATCGGCATGCACGCGCAGAAGCGCATCGCTGATTTCAGATGCCCATCATATTAAGTTCGATATATCTCCGTATCGATGGGAATCTCGCCGCTTATTCGGGTGATCGCTGCTGTCCGGTCACGCATGGTGCGTTCGCGCAATGTTGGACGTCAGGCGTATCGGCAGGCTTGGCACCGTCGCCAGTGGGCAAGAGCGTGACCCGGTATTCATACACGGCAACGGCAAGCTTGAAGCCGACCGCGATGGTAACAGTCAGAATCAGAAACGAGGCAATGGCCATCTGCAACAACGAGAACTGTGCTTCATCCGGGTATGCAACGTCGATATTATCGAGCAACCGCGCCAGTTCGTCGTACCCGCCGTCTTGAATCTTGGCAAGTAACGGACGCATGCGAACCAACATGTCGGTTACCGCAGTTCGTTTCTCAATCGCATCGGTTGCCTTCTCGATTTTTTCGATCATCTGGCTCACCGTCGGCGGAGTCATGCAAATGTCCGCTGGCACCCCCATGACGCACGTCCGTTCGGTCAACTCTTGGATCCGCGTCAAGTTCGCTGTGATCTCTCTTTGAGTCGGCCGCAAGAATCGCGCGTCGAACGATGTATACGAAACCACCAGCGAAAGCACGGCGCCCAGCACCGACATCGCTGCGAATACTTCGCCGATCATCTTGTACAGGCTGCGTTTTCTTTCGACTCGGTTCTTGAGCTGGTTCTTCTGCTCGTCTCGTGCTTCCTCCGGCAGTTCACGGACTTCCAACTGCGCCGCCATCAGCGACCGATGCCGCATGACTCCGATCAACGCTAAGTAACCCAACGCCAACGGAAGCGGTATCCATCGCCACTGGCTCAGCGACGTGAAAGTGATATGTCTTGCGATCCATTGCCCCGGCCAAAAATGCCAAGCCCAGGTAATCGCCAAGGTAAAGACAATCGTCTGAATGACCAGATTTCTAAGCGACAAATCGGCCGTCGACACACGCATCAACAGTGCGGCGAAAGCGCGAACACGTCGTTCCCCGGTGCGCTCTGCAACGGCCCCGGCACTATTCTCGGTCGACATCTACAAATTCCCTCAAGTTCAAATCTTGGGTGAGCGTGAGCAATCCGCTCAATACGCAACGAAGATCGTCACGCGCCGATTCCGCGCCCGCGCAGCGGTATCGTCGCCCGTCACGAGCGGCTGCGTATCGGCCCGCCCGATCGCCGCGAGCCGGTGCGGCGCCACGCCGCGCACGGTCAGGTAGCGCACGACGCTTCCCGCGCGCGCCGACGAAAGCTCCCAGTTCGATTCGTATTTGGCGTTCGCGATCGGAACGTTGTCCGTATGCCCTTCGACGAGAATGTCGCCGGTCGCATGCTCGCTCAGTGCCTGCGCGATCTGGTTCAGCACCTGCGACGAATCGGGCAGCAAGCGTGCATCTCCGACGTTGAACAGGATCTTCGCGTCGATGCCGATCTCGACGCTGTGCGGTGCCTTCACCAGCGAAATCCGCCCGTTCGTCTTCAACTTATCGAGCAATGCAAGCCAGGCCGGCGCACGTTCGGGCACAGCGGTACTCGCAGCGCCACCGACATGTCGAGCGAGCGTCTGGTATCGCGCATCGAGTGCGTTGTATTTCGCGAGTTGGAGCACATACAGCGCGAGAAACAGCACCATCAGCGTCGTGATGAGATCCGCGTACGAAATCAGCCAGCGTCCGGACTGCGTGCCTTCGAGATCGTCGTGGTCGCGATCGGTGGCGGTCGTGCCATCAGTTCGGGCTGTCATGCCGAAGATCCCTGTTCGTCGTACCGCATACGCAGCACATCACGCGAGCGACTCGGCCGCACGCCCGCGCACATCGCCGGTCAACCGCGTTTCGATCGTATGCGGCGACTCCTTGCGCGAGATCGCCAGCAATCCGTCGAGATACAGCTTGCGAAACCGCAGCTCGCTATCGATCTGCGCGCGCAGCTTGCCGTAAAGCGGCAGAAACACGAGGTTCGCAAACGCCAGCCCGTACAGCGTCGCAATGAACGCAACCGCGATACCCGGCCCGAGTTGCGCGGGTTCGAGAATATGGCTCGTCACCTGCACGAGCCCGAGCACCGATCCGAGAATGCCGAACGTCGGCGCATAACCGCCAGCCTGCTGCCACACGCGCGCGGCGGCCAGGCGGCTGCGCTCGTATGCATCGAGTTCGCGCTGCAATGCATCCTCGAGCACGGCGGTCGACACGCCGTTCGCCAGCAGTTCGAGCCCGCGGCGCGCGAACGGATGAATGCCGCTCACGTCCATCGATTCGAACGCGAGCAGCCCGTCGAGCTTCGCGCGATCGCCCCATTCGAGCAGGTCGGACAGGTGCTTGCGATCGACCTCTCTCGCACGCACGAACGCGAGCCGCAACTGCCTCACCGCGTCGAAAAAACGTGCCCAGGTGTTCTGGATCATCACCGCGCCGAGCGTGCCGCCGAGCACGATGACGAGCGCCTCGAACTGGAACAGCATCGAAAAATGCCCGCCTTCCAGCGCGAAACCGAACACGATCGCCGCGCCGCCCAGCACCACACCGGCCAAGGTCAACAGATCCATACGCCTCCCCGTGTCACGCATCCGACGCCACGGACGCCGCGCCCGTCGCCGGCGCCTTGGCCGCGCGCACGGCATCCAGCACGCGCTGCTCGATATCCTCGATCTCGATCGGATCGAGCTTGAGCTCGCGGCGCATCACCCACGACACCTCGTTGCGCCGCGCCTCGGTCATCACGGAAAACAGCTTGTCGGCCACCGCGCGATCGTCGAGGTTCGCGATCAGCTTCGCGAGATCGTACGTATCGAACGTGCTGATCACGTCGAACAGCGTGCGCTGGTCGACCCACACGAGATCCTCCAGCGCGCGCACGTCGCCGCCGCGACGCGCGTTGCGCCGCGAGAAGTACGCAACGCCCTTCTGCTCGACGTAACTGAGCACCTTCGATTTGCGGAACGCGAACACTTCGTCGGCGATCTCGCCGTTCGACAGCTTGTTGAGCAACAGCGTCTTCTCGACGCCGATCAACGATTCGAGATCGGCCAGTTCGATAAGCTCGAGTTCGCTGTTGATCGACAAGTCGAGATCGTGGTCCGCGACCTGCTGCGCGCGATCGATCACGCGCGCGGCATCGAACGTGACGACCTGGCGCGCATCCGACGAAGCCGCATAGTCGGCTGCACCGCCGACATGGTCGGCCTGCGCGGCTTCGATCGTGACGAGATTGAGCTTCTCCATGCGTCGCAGCATCGCGAGCACGTGCGGTCGCGAGTGGCCCGCAATCGCGCGGCATTTGCGGATCACTTCGGCGAGCGGCACCGAGGTTTCGGTCGCATGGGCCTGCATCGGCCGGCGCGCCCACCCGTCGCCGGATTCGCGCGCATCGGCGCCGGCCATCAGCGACAGCACATGCGCATACGACAGCACGCCGGGCATGAAGTCCGCATGCGTGTAGGTCGCGAGCTGATCGTCCTTGCGCTTCACGCGCCGGATCATCGTTCGCACGATATGGCGCAGCAGCGCCGACACGCGCTCGATTTCTTCATCGAGCATGCCGGCCGGCACGACCGTGAGCTGACAGAACGAAAGCGCCTTCGCGGTATGGGCGCGCGGCTCGGCGGCGAGCAGCGCCGATTCGCCGAAGAACTCGCCGCGGCCGAGCGTCGCGACGATGACGCGCTTGTCGTCGCACCGCGTGGACAGCTCGACCTTGCCGTCGGTGATCAGAAAGATCACGGGCTCGCCCGCGAAGCCCTCCGAGTAAATGATTTCTCCGGGCGCCGCTGTACGCGTCCACGATTGCTGACGATTCACGTCGATTCCCCTGCTGCGCTGAATGTTGCAGACTGCGCGCCGCACATCGAAAGCATGCGTGTCGCGAGTCGTCCCCGTGACTCGTTTACGTCATCGAGCTCAACATCCTTTAGGGAATTCGCACTCGGTTTAACCCGGAATCAAGGCAAAACGTTTGCGCATTGCGCAGCTGCATCGAGAATCCAATTTCGCTGCTTGCGCGTGTAGTGCAATTGAAAGCGCGCCGCGATCGCGCGCATCAAAACTCCATGTCGAGTTCGTCGATGTCTTCCTGCTCCGCTTTCGCCGCGTCGATCCACTCCGCGACGAACGGATGCGCGAGCACGCGCATGCAGTACTCGGCGATATCCGGCTCCAGCTTCACGTCGTAGGTCAGGAAGCGCGTGACGACCGGCGCATACATCGCGTCGGCGATACCGATCTCCGCGCCGAACAGCCAGGGGCCGCCATACGCGGCCAGACACTCGCGCCAGATCGTCACGATCCGCTGGATGTCGTGCTGCGCGCGCGACCAGATCCGGAAGCCGGGGAAATGCGCGCGCAGGTTCATCGGCAGCGCGGAGCGCAACGCGCTGAACCCGGAATGCATCTCGCCGCAGATCGACCGGCAATGCGCACGCGCATGCCGGTCTTCAGGCAGCAGCCGCGCCTGCGGCCGGATTTCGTTCAGGTATTCGGCGATCGCGAGCGTATCCCACACCTTGTTGCCGTCGTGCGTCAGGCATGGCACGAGAATCGACGGCGACAGCAGCAGCAGCTCCGCGCGCGACGCGGCATCGATCGGTACGCTGACGGTGTCGAACGCCAGGCCGCTCAGCTTCGCGAGCAGCCAGCCGCGCATCGACCACGACGAGTAATTGCGGCTGCTGATGGTCAGCGTCGTCTGTCCGGTTGATTCCATGTCGCTCCCCTGCTGAAAGCCGTTCGTGCCCCTGCACCGAAAGCGGACGCCGCACCCGTCACCCGCACCACGCCTGTGCGGCATATTCGCCGAACCGGCGCGACGCCGCACGGTATTGCAGCACGGGCCGCGCGCCGGACCGGCCCGGCAATGCATCGCCTTCGGCCGTCCGTCGTCGCGTGCCACCTGCGCCACCGCGTTCCCGAACCACTCGCAACGCGCGTGCCAGCCGCACGCTGGCACACGGCTTGCCTCGTTCAATACAACGCAGCGCAACGAGCGACGGTCATGAACCTGTTTGCCTATCCGTTATACCAATGGTCTGCCGAATGCCTGCGCCCGGCGCGCGCATGGGCTGCGACCACGCGCGCGACGATGTCGCTGTGGCCCCCAACTACGTCAATACCGACGGGCCGCATGCTCGACGCGCTGTGCGAGCTGCTCGAATGCTGCGCGTTCTCGCACCGGCGTCCGCCGTTCGGAATCGCGTCGATCGTCGTCGACGGAGAAACGGTGCCGATCGTCGAGGAGGCGGCCGCGGCCACGCCGTTCGGCACGCTGCTGCATTTCCGCAAGGCACTGCCGGTCGCGCGCCAGCCGCGCGTGCTGATCGTCGCGCCGATGTCAGGGCATTTCGCGACGCTATTGCGCGGCACGGTGCACACGATGCTGGCCGACCACGACGTGTACATCACCGACTGGCACAACCCGCGCGACATCCCGTTGACGGCTGGGCGCTTCGGTTTCGACGAATACGTCACGCACGTGATCGACTTCATCCGCCAGGTCGGCCCGGACACGCATGTGCTCGCGATCTGCCAGCCGACCGTCGCCGCGCTCGCGGCGGTCGCGCTGATGGCCGCCGGCGGCGATCCGGCGCAGCCCGCGAGCCTGACGCTGATGGCCGGCCCGATCGACTGCCGCGTGAATCCGACGAAGGTCAACGCGCTCGCCACGAGCCAGCCGATCGAATGGTTCGCGAAGAACCTGATCAGCGTCGTGCCGACCGGCTTCGTCGGTGCGCAGCGGCGCGTGTATCCGGGCTTCGTGCAGGTCGGCGCGTTCATGTCGATGAACCCCGACCGGCATGCGGCATCGTTTGCCGACCTGTATTACGAGCGCGCGAAAGGCGACCCCGCGAAAGCCGACACGCTGCGGCATTTCTACGACGAATACTTCGCGACGGCCGACCTCACCGCGGAGTTCTATCTGGAAACGGTCGAGAAGGTATTCCAGCAATACGCGCTCGCGCGCGGCGAACTGACGGTGGGCGACAGGCTCGTCGAACCGGCGGCGATTCACCGCACCGCGCTATTGACGATTGAGGGCGAGAAGGACGACATCTGCGCGGTGGGCCAGACGGTCGCCGCGCAGGAGCTGTGTTCGGGGTTGCCGTCGTATCTGAAGACGCACCACGTGCAGACGGGTGCGGGCCACTACGGCGTGTTCAACGGCAGTCGCTGGGAAACGCAGATCTATCCGATCGTGCGCGCGACGATCCATGACAACGAGCCGTACGATCGCACCGCGGATGTGGAAGGCAACGCAAACGGCGCGCACTACGTCACGTTGCGTGCGCTGCTCGATGCGCGCACAACCGAGCACGATACGGCAACCGAAACATAATCGCATCGTGCGCACTGAACCGGTGCTGCGACGCAACCGCCGGCGTTGCAAATGAATCGCCCCGCCGGGGTGGCGGGGCGTGATTTCCTGCAGCGTTCAGACGACGCGCAAGCGAACGAACTCGCGCGCCCTGCCCGCGTTACGAACAGGCCTTGCCGTGCGACGCGTGGAAGCCCTTCGCCTTCGCATCCGTTTCCGACATGTAGCTGCCGTGCTTCGTCTTGCCGTAGTACTTGTCGGTCGAGCAGTGATAGACCTTCGTGCTGTCGTTGGCCCACACCTTGCCCGCGCCGCCGCCCGGCGCCGCAGCGGCGGTCGTCGCGGGGGCGCTCTTCGCGGGCGCGGCACCGGACGCGGCGGCAGCGGAAGCCGCCGTCGCAGGCGCCATCGCGGCCGGCGCGCTGGCTGCTGCCGCCGACGATGCGCCGTACCAGGTCTTCACACCCTTGTGGCCGGCACATGCGCCCTTCTTCGATGCACCCGAGTAGAACGAGCCGTCCTTGCACAAACCGGTCGTTCCGGCCGGCGCGCTGGCCGGAACCTGCGCGAACGCACCGATCGACACCCCCATGCCGGCGACGAGCGCGGCGATCAACATCGTCTTTTTCATAGTCCTCTCCTGATTTGCCTGAATGGTGAAAGCGTCCCGGGCATCCCCGGTGAAAGCCACGGTTACCGCACCCAGCGGCACATGCGATGGTGGTGATGATCGAAATGGCACACACGGTGCGAATGGGCTTCGGCAAGCGCCGGAGCGAGAACGGCGCATGCCACTGCGGTGGCCGTCAGGATCTTTGCGATGCGCTTCATGGAACTCTCCCGGGTAGTCAGCCGGTCATCCGGCCGGTACCTCCTTAACGCCGGCCGCCGACAGGCCGTGCACCGCGCAGCCCGCAATTGACGATCTTTGACACCGCGTAACAATCCGTCACGCGAAGCTGACGAATCTCTTTCCTTTCTTTCCGGACCTTCAGCTTCCCGACCCTTCGGAATTCGAATGAACGGATCGAAGGGGGATGAAGGTCGTTGGTGTCAGCGAGGCACGCGGCGGCTTCCGGGAAGGATCAACAAAAAACCGCCCGAAGGCGGTCCGTCGCAAACGTGCACACGATGCGCGTCGGTCGGCGCATGCGCGCGCCGGAAAACCGGGCAACTACGCGCCCGTCTCGCCCCACGGCGTCGGCGGAGGCACGGCGCACGGCCCTTCGACGTCGATCGACTTGAAATCGGCGGGCCCGACGATCTCCAGATACTCCATGTCCGGCGAGTAATCGAACAGGTAGTGGACGATCCCCGGTGCCTGGTGCACGCAGTCGCCGGCGGACACCAGCGTTTCCTGCTCGCCGTACATGAAGCGCGCCCAACCCTTCAGCATGAACACGATATGGAACTCGGCCTCGTGACGGTGCCAGCCGGTGCCCGCCGTCGGTGCATGATTCGCCCTGACGAGTTGCGCGACGACCTTGCCGTTCGTCGCGGCCGCGATGCCGAGATCGCGATACAGGAAGAAGTCGCGCAGGCCTTCTCCTTGATACGCGGTGTCCTGCGGCTTCACATGGGAAAAATGGGTTGTTGTCGGTGTGCTCATCGCGTCGCTCCCTCATCGAAAGGATCACACGTGACAAGCATTTAGCGTTCCAGCGTGTGCGGATCGACGGGGTCGAGCCCGAGTGCGGGCCGCGCGGCGGCCTTTGACGGACGCGCTCGCGCAACTGCAAGCGTACTTCAATCTCCGCATCGCCCGGGACGCCATTGCGGCTTCACGGGCGATGCACAACGCTGCCTGCTTGCTTACTTCAACCGCCCCGACAAAAACTGCCCGAGCCGTTCGCTCTTCGGATTCACGAGAATCTCCTGCGGATTCCCTTCCTCCTCGATCTTCCCCTGGTGCAGGAAGATCACGTGATTCGACACGTTGCGCGCGAAGCCCATCTCGTGCGTGACGACGACCATCGTGCGGCCCTCCTCGGCGAGCTTCTGCATCACCTTCAGCACTTCGCCCACCAGTTCCGGATCGAGCGCCGACGTCGGCTCGTCGAACAGCATCACTTCCGGCTCCATCGCCAGCGCGCGTGCAATTGCAACTCGCTGCTGCTGGCCGCCCGACAGGTGCGACGGATACATGCCCTCGACGCGCGGTGCGAGGCCGACCTTCTCCAGATACTTGCGCGCCCGCGCGATCGCTTCATCCTTGCCGATCCCGAGCACCGCCATCGGCGCCTCGATCACGTTCTCCAGCACCGTCATGTGTGCCCACAGGTTGAAGTGCTGGAACACCATCGCCAGCTTCGTGCGCATCCGCTGCAGTTGCTTCTGGTCGGCCACGCGCAGCGCCCCGTTGCGGTCGCGCGTGGTCTGGATCGGCTCGCTGCCGATCGTGATCTGCCCCGAGCATGGCTGCTCGAGGAAGTTGATGCAGCGCAGGAACGTGCTCTTGCCGGAGCCGCTCGAACCGATGATGCTGATCACGTCGCCGGCCTTTGCCTTCATCGACACGCCCTTCAACACCTCGTTGTCGCCGAATTTCTTGTGCAGGTTATCGACTGTGAGCTTGTACATGCTTGGTCCTTCGTTGCGAATGCATTAATGGCCGCGCGGCGAGAGGTACGCGAGCCAGCGCGTCTCGAGCTTGCGGAACGCCCAGATGAGCGCGAACACGACGGCGGCATACAGCACGGCTGCGATGCCGTAGGCCTGGAACGACATGTATGTCGCCGAATTGACGTCGCGCGTGACCTTCAGGATGTCGGGCACGGTCGCGGTGAACGCGAGCGTGGTCGCGTGCAGCATCAGGATCACCTCGTTGCTGTAGCTCGGCAGCGAGCGGCGCAGCGCGGACGGCAGGATGATCCGCGTATAGAGCTTGAAGCGCGACATCCCGTACGCGAGCCCGGCCTCGATCTCGCCGGCCGACGTCGCCTTGATCGCGCCCGCGAAAATCTCCGTCGCATACGCGCATTCGTTCAGCACGAACGCGAGCAGCGTGCAGTTCATCGCGTTGCGGAAGAACGTGTCGAGCAGCACGTGATCGTGCACGACCTGCAGGCTATAGATGCCCGTGTAGCACATCAGCAGCTGCACGTAGAGCGGCGTGCCGCGGAACACGTACGTATAGAGCCACACGGGGCCCGAGATCCAGCGGTTCGACGATGCGCGCGCGATCGCGAGCGGCACGGCCAGCGCGAAACCGAGCGCGATCGACACGACCAGCAGCCACAGCGTGATCGCGAGGCCGCTGAAGCGGTAGCCGTCGGTGTACAGATAGCTTTGCCAGTACTGGCTGACGAGTTCGATCACAGTGCGAGCCTCCGGACGCCGACGGAATAACGCTTCTCGAGGTGATGCAGCACGACGTTGGACACCGTCGTGATCGCGAGGTAGATCGCGCCCGCGGCCAGCGTGAAGAAGAAGAAATCGAGCGTGCTCTTGCCTGCGTCCTGCGACGCCTTGACCACGTCGGCGAGGCCGATGATCGACACGAGCGCGGTGGCTTTCACGAGCACCTGCCAGTTGTTGCCGATGCCGGGCAGTGCGAAGCGCATCATCTGCGGGAACAGGATGCGGCGAAACACGCGCCAGCCGCCCATTCCGTACGCGAAGCCGGCTTCGAGCTGGCCGCGCGGCACCGCGAGGAACGCGCCGCGGAACGTCTCGGTGAAGTACGCGCCGTAGATGAAGCCGAGCGTCACGACACCGGCCACGAACGGATCGATGTCGATCTGGTCCCAGCCGATCAGGTCGGTCGCGTTGTTCAGCAGGATCTGGATCCCGTAGAACAGCAGCAGCATCAGCACGAGGTCCGGCACCGCGCGGATCAGCGTCGTATAGAAAGTGCCGATCGACTTGAGCACGCGGTTGGTCGACAGTTTCGCGCCCGCGCCGGCGAGCCCCAGCACGAGCGACGCGGCGAGCGACAGCACCGCGAGCTTCACGGTCTCGACCGTGCCGGCCCACAGCAGCGGGCCAAATCCTTGGAAGATCATATAAGGGGTCCAGAACGATGTGGCTGGATTGTCAATAGCCATTAACCGCGCATCAAACGATATCTACGCACTACCTGATGCCACCTGCTCATCAAGCCTGACGCATCCCGTAACGCGGGCGGCGCGCACCGTAACCGATGCGCGCCGCATGGACGGTCAGCCGCCGTAGACGTCGAACGCGAAGTACTTCTTCTCTAGCTTCTTGTACGTGCCGTCCTTGATGATGTCGGCGATCGCGTGGTCGATCTTCGCCTTCAGGTCGGCGTCGTCCTTGCGCAGGCCGATGCCCGCGCCGTTGCCGAGCGTCTTCGGATCGTCGATATCCTTGCCGGCGAAATCGAAGTTCGCGCCGCGCGGCGTCTTCAGGAAGCCGATCTCGGCCTGCACCGCGTCCTGCAGTGCCGCGTCGAGGCGGCCGGACATCAGATCCTGGTACACGCCGTCCTGGTTCTGGTAAGGCACGACCTGCACGCCCTTCGGTGCCCAGTAGGCCTTTGCGTAGGTTTCCTGAATGGTGCCCTGCTCGACGCCGACCGACTTGCCCTTCAGCGATTCGGCCGTCGGCTGCAGGTTCGCGCCCTTCTTCGCGACGAGGCGCGTCGGCGTGTTGAACAGCTTGTCGGAGAACGCGATCTGCTCGGCACGCGCCGGCGTCATCGACATCGACGACAGCACGCCGTCGAACTTCTTCGCCTTCAGCGCCGGAATCATCCCGTCGAAGTCGTTCTCGATCCACACGCATTTCGCCTTCAGGCGGGCGCAAATCTCGTTGCCGAGATCGACGTCGAAGCCGACCACCTTGCCGCTTGCGTCCTTCGATTCGAACGGCGGATAGCTGGCGTCGACGCCGAACCGGATCGTCGACCAATCCTTGGCGTGGGCACCGACCGCGATGCAGGCAAGGGCAATACTGAGCGCGAGTTTCTTCATGGCGTTCCTGTCAGAGGCGAACTGGGCAGGGGTCCCGGCGGACAGCCCGCACCGGCGCTGCCGGCACGGCGGCTTCGCCGCAACCCCTTCCAACCCGGAAATCGCCATGTCTAGCGACGCTCCAAGTTGTACATACAACTTTGCCTTTTCGAGGGCATCGCCAGCAATCCGTGTTTATCTCTAATTGTCGGATCATTAAGATTGACGACCGATAACTCCCTTAAATTTCAATTAATTACGGATTGCGCGATGCTGAATTCCGGCTTTCTCGATGCGTAAGGGAGCGGCTGGAAGGCACGCAACACCTGTCTAGACCTCGCGGGTCGCTCCGACCGTTTCCAGTCCGACCAGCCGGTAGCCGAACTGCAGTTCCGTCAGCAGGTGCCGCGGCCTCGCCGGCACCGGTTCGAGTTTCTGCCGCAGGTTCGTCATGTACACGCGCACGTAGTGCGCGCGGTCCGCGTCGTGAATGCCCCACACCTCGGCCAGCAGTTGCCGCGCGGCGATCACGCCGCCGCGCGCGCGGATCAGCGCGGCGAGCAGCCGGAATTCGAGGCGCGTCAGATGGACGGGCTCGCCGCCGCGCACGACTTCATGCCGGCCGAGATCGACGGTCACGTCGCCGAACCGCACGATCGACGACGCTTGCCCGTCCGCCGACACGAACGCCGCGCGCCGCAACAGCGCACGCGCACGCGCAAGCAGTTCCGGCACGCCGAACGGCTTCGCGAGGTAGTCGTCCGCGCCCGCGTCGAGCGCCGCGACCTTCTCCACTTCCTGCTGCCGCGCCGACAACACGATCACGGGCACCGTCGACCACTCGCGCAGCTCGCGGATGAACGCCTTGCCGTCGCCGTCCGGCAGCCCGAGATCGACGATCACGAGATCGGGCTTGCTGCTCGACGCATACATCCGCGCCTCACGGGCCGTCGACGCCTCGCAGGCGTCGAGCCCTTCCTGTTCCAGCGCCATCCTGACGAAGCGGCGGATATCGGATTCGTCTTCGACGATAAGTACGCGCGATCTGATCATGTCCGGCTCTCGTGTTCGATGTCGGGCGGCGCGCCCAACGGCAGGCGAATCTCGAACCGCGCGCCGTGCGGATCGAGCGGCACCGCGCGGATCGAACCGCCGTGCGCGTTGACGATGCTGCGGCACAGTGCGAGCCCGAGCCCCACGCCGCTGATCGACGACTCCTTGCGTTCGCGCTCGAACGGTTCGAACAGCGGCTCGGTGTTGCGTGCGACGAAACCGGGCCCGTCGTCCTCGACGAACACGTACAGCGTTTCGCCGAACACGCGTGCGCGCACCGACACGACCGCATCCGCGCCCGCGTACTTCGCGGCGTTGTCGAGCAGGTTCATCAGCACGCGCTCGATCAGCAGCGCGTCGACGTCGATCAGCGGCAGGTCGACGGGCAAGTCTGCGCTCACGTCGCGGCCGGCCAGCACGCCGGCCGAATGCGCGAGCGCGCTGCCGACGATCTCGTCGAGCATGTGCCACTCGCGATTGAGCCGCACGCCTTCGCTCTGCATGCGCGCGAGATCGAGCAGGTTCACGACGAGCCCGTGCAGCGCCTCGGCCTGGTTGCGGATGCCGTGCGCGAGCGCGGCCGGCTGCCCGTCCGCCAGACGTTCCGGCCGCTCCAGCGTCTCGGCGAGTCCGCGGATTGCGGTGAGCGGCGTCTTCAGGTCGTGCGACACGGCGGCCAGCAACGCGTTGCGCAACCGCTCGCCTTCGATCCGGACGAGCGTGTGCTGCGCGACGTCGACGTAGTGCACGCGTTCGAGCGCCATCGCGATCGACGAGCACAACGCGTCGATCAGGCGGCAATCGTCGGGGTCCGTCGGCACCGGCTGCGCGTCGCCGAACAGCACGAGCACGCCGCGCACGCGCATCGGCGCCTTCAGTGGCAGGTACTGCGCGGCCGCGCGCTCGAACAGCGCCATCCCGCACCCGGCACCGCGCGCCTGCTGGTATGCCCAGCGCGCGATCGGCGTTTCGACGAACCCTGCGTGTTGCGTCGGCATCAGCCGGTCATTCTCGTCGGGCAGCACGAGCGCGACGCGCACGCCGAGCAGCGACGCGATCGTGCCGGTGCAGATCGACGCGATCTGCTCGGTCCCGATCGCGGCCGACAAATCGTGCGCGACGCGCGCGAGCGCCGCCGAGCGTTTCTCGTTCGCGCGCGCGGCGCGGGCCTCCGCGCGCAGGCGCGCCGCGAGCTGGCCGATCGCGAGCGCGACGGCCAGCATCAACGCGAACGTGAACACGTATTGCGTATCGGACACCGCGAACGACAGCCGCGGCTCGACGAAGAAGAAGTCGAAGCAGCCGACGCAGACGAACGCGGCCCACGCGCCGGCCAGCCGGCCGAGCCGCAGCGCGATCAGCACGACGGTCATCAGGAACAGCATCACGACGTTCGACAGGTCGAACACGCGCAGCAGCGCGCTCGCCGCGAGCGTCGCCAGCGCGCAGACGAGCGTGGCCCACAGCAGCGGCGCCGCGTACTGCGACACCCAGATGCGCGTGCGCGGGTGCGCTTCCCGCACAGCGAGCCCCGGCCGCGTGTCGGGCCCGGCGCCCGCGATGCGCTCGGCGATGCCCGCGCACGCACGCAGCACGACCCGCCAGCGGTCGCGGCCTGACGCGGGTTCCGGCAGTACCCTCTCCCGCCGATTCGCTTCGTTCACGTTCACATCCATGATCGCTTCCGGCAATTGAAACGCCGAACGGCCCCGCGCACGCCGCGACAGCGTGAGCGGGGCCTCGACGGCGCGTTCGGTCAGATAAACGGCGTCAGCAGCATGTCGATCAGCTTGATGCCGATGAACGGCGCGATGATGCCGCCCACGCCGTAGATCAGCAGGTTGCGCCCCAGCAGCGTCCCGGCCGGCTCCGCGCGATACTTCACGCCCCTCAGCGCGAGCGGAATCAGCGCGACGATGATCAGTGCATTGAAGATCACCGCCGACAGGATCGCCGACGTCGGGCTGTGCAGCCCCATCACGTTCAGCGCGCCGAGCGCCGGATACGTCGCGACGAACGCGGCCGGGATGATCGCGAAATACTTCGCGAGATCGTTCGCGACGCTGAACGTGGTCAGCGCGCCGCGCGTCATGATCATCTGCTTGCCGACCTCGACGACCTGCATCAGCTTCGTCGGGTTGCTGTCGAGGTCGACCATGTTGGCCGCCTCCTTCGCCGCCTGCGTGCCGCTGTGCATCGCGACGGCCACGTCGGCCTGCGCCAGCGCGGGTGCGTCGTTGGTGCCGTCGCCCGTCATCGCGACGAGGTGGCCCTTCGCCTGGTGCTCGCGGATCAGCCGAAGCTTGTCTTCGGGCGTCGCTTCGGCAAGGTAATCGTCGACGCCGGCCTCCGCCGCGATCGCGGCCGCGGTCAGCCGGTTGTCGCCGGTGATCATCACGGTCTTCACGCCGACCTTGCGCAGCTCGGCGAAGCGCGCGGCGATCCCGTGCTTGACGATGTCCTTCAGCTCGATCGTGCCGAGCACGCGCAAGCCGTCGGCGACGACGAGCGGCGTGCCGCCGCGCCGCGCGATGTCGTTGACGGCCGCCTCGACCGCGTGCGGAAACGCGCCGCCGAGCGCATCGACGTGCGCGCGGATCGCGGACGCCGCGCCCTTGCGCACCTGCCGCTCGCCGATATCGAGGCCGCTCATCCGCGTGCGTGCGCTGAACGGCACCGCGATGCTGCCGTCGCTCGCGGCCACCTCCAGCGAGAAGCGCCGCTTCGCGAGCGCGACGATCGAGCGCCCTTCGGGCGTCTCGTCGGCGAGCGACGACAGTTGCGCGGCCTCGGCCAGCGCGCGCTCGTCCACGCCGGGCGCCGGCCGGAACTGCACGGCCTCGCGGTTGCCGAGCGTGATCGTGCCGGTCTTGTCGAGCAGCAGCACGTCGACGTCGCCGGCCGCCTCGATCGCGCGGCCCGACGTCGCGAGCACGTTCGCGCGCATCATGCGGCTCATCCCGGCGATGCCGATCGCCGACAGCAGCGCGCCGATCGTCGTCGGGATCAGGCAGACCAGCAGCGCGATCAGCACCGTCAGGCTCACGGCCGCGCCCGATGCGTTCAGCAGCACGCTGAATTGCGAGAACGGCAGCAGCGTCACGCACACGAGCAGGAAGATGATCGTCAGCGCGACGAGCAGGATCGTCAGCGCGATCTCGTTCGGCGTCTTGCCGCGTTTCGCGCCTTCGACCATCGCGATCATCCGGTCGAGAAACGCTTCGCCGGGTTGCGCGGTGATCTTCACAACGATCCAGTCGGACAGCACGCGCGTGCCGCCCGTCACCGACGAGAAATCGCCGCCCGACTCGCGGATCACCGGCGCCGATTCGCCGGTAATTGCCGATTCGTCGACCGACGCGACGCCGTCGATCACTTCGCCGTCGGCCGGAATCGTGTCGCCGGCCTCGACGAGCACGATGCTGCCGGCGGCAAGCTCGTCGCTCGGCACGCGATGGCTGGTACTGCCGTATTGCTTCGGTTCGTCGAGCACCTTCGCGTACACGCGCTTGCGCGCCGCGCGCAGCGCGTCGGCCTGTGCCTTGCCGCGCCCTTCGGCCAGCGCCTCGGCCGCGTTCGCGAACAGCACGGTGAACCACAGCCAGCACGCGACCGCGAAGATGAAGCCGGCCGGCGCATCGCCGGTGCCGGTCAGCGCCTGCAGCCACAGCGCGGTCGTGACGATGCTGCCGAGATAGACGACGAACATCACCGGGTTCTTCAACTGCACCTGCGGCGCGAGCTTGCGGAACGCCTCGCGCAGCACGGCGGTCCAGCGCATCGGCGGCACGCCGCCGATCGGCATGGCCGCGGGGTTGATCGGGGTTTCGATATGGGACATGAGTGACTCCGTTATTCCTGCTCTTTCTGCGCGCCGGCTGCGTGGCCGAATGCGCGGTCGAGCGCGAGATTCAGGTCGAGCACGCGCACGCGCGATTCGCCGAGCACACCGAGCTGGCGCGGTGCGGCGATGCGATCGACCAGCGCCGTGACCTTCGCGGCATCGATGCCGCGCGCATGGGCGACCCGCACCGCCTGCAGCCGCGCGTTCGCGACCGAGATCTCCGGATCGAGCCCCGACGCGGACGCGGTGACGGCGTCCGCCGGCACCAGCGTGCCGTCGGCGAGAGCGTTCTGCTGCCGGTACGCACGCACGCGCTGCGCGATATCCGCGAGCAGCTTCTTGCTGGTCGCGCCCTGGTTGCTCGCGCCGCTGCCGGCCGCGTTGTACGGCTGGTCGACCGTCTTCGACGGATCGGCCGGATCGGTGCCGACCGTCGCGCTCGGCCGCGAATGGAAGTAGCCGGCGCGCGTGAAGTGTTGCCCGATCACCGCCGAACCGATCGTCGTGCCGTCACGCTGGACGAGACTGCCGCGTGCCTGCGCCGGGAACAGCGCGTTCGCGACGCCCGTGGTCAGCAGCGGATACGCGATGCCCGTGACGAGCATGAACAGCACCGACGATGCGATCACGGGCCGCACGAGGCCGCGCGTCGCCGCGCCGAACGAAGAACCGGGTGCCGGTGCGGCGACGGCCGCTGCCTGGCGATTGCGTTGCATCATGATGTTTCCTTCAGAACAGTTGGCCGCCCGACATCAGCAGGTGCTCGACGACCGGGCCGAGCGCGAGCGCGGGCAGGAACGTGAGACCGCCGACGACGAGGATCACGAAGATCAGCAGGCCGGCGAACAGGCCCGTCGACGTCGACAGCGTGCCGGCGCTTTCGGGCACGCTTTTCTTCGCGGCGAGGCTGCCCGCGACCGCAAGCATCGGCAGCAGCGTCAGGTAGCGGCCGATCAACATCGCGAAGCCGATCGTCGTGTTGAAGAACGGCGTGTTCGCGTTCAGGCCCGCGAACGCGGAGCCGTTGTTCGCCGTGCCCGACGTGTACGCGTACAGCACCTCGCTGAAACCGTGCGGGCCGAGGTTCGCGAGGCTGTCCAGCGTCGAATGCAGCATCGCGGCCAGCGCGGTGAAGCCGAGGATGCTGAACGGATGCGCGAGCACCGCGAGCATCACGAGCTTCATCTCGCGCGCCTCGATCTTCTTGCCGAGAAACTCCGGCGTGCGCCCGATCATCATCCCGACGAGGAACACCGTGAGGATCGCGAACGTGAACAGGTTGATCAGCCCGACGCCGTCGCCGCCGAACACGTTGTTCAGCATCATCTGCGCGATCGGCACGAGCCCGCCGAGCGGCGTCAGCGAGTCATGCATCGCGTCGACCGAGCCGGTGGTCGCGGCCGTCGTGACGGTCGCGAACAGGCTCGTCTGCGCGATGCCGAAGCGCATCTCCTTGCCTTCCATGTTGCCGCCCGGCTGCACGGCGCTCATCTGCTGGTCGACGCCGAGCCCGGTCAGCAGCGGATTGCCGTGCTGCTCGGCCTGGTAGATCACGGCGAGGAAACCGACGAACATCACGACGAACGCACCGAGGATCACCCAGCCCTGGCGGCGCCGGCCGATCATCGCGCCGAGCGTATAGGTCAGCGCGGACGGAATCAGCAGCATCGACAACATGTGCAGCGTGTTGGTGAGCGGCGTCGGGTTCTCGAACGGATGCGCGGCGTTCATGCTGAAGAAGCCGCCGCCGTTCGTGCCGATGTGCTTGATCGATTCGAGGCTCGCAACGGGCCCCATCACGATCTGCTGGCGCGTGCCTTCGAGCGTGGTCGCCCATGCGTCGGACGCGAGCGTCTGCGGCATGCCCTGCCATACGTACACGAGCGCCATCGCGAAGCTGAGCGGCAGCAGCACGCGGTAGGTCACGCGCGTGAAATCGACCCAGTAGTTGCCGATGTCGGCCGCGCTCTTGCGGCTCAGCCCGCGGATGAAGCCGCCCGCGGCCGCGATGCCGGTCGCGGCGCTGACCATCATCAGGAACGTGATGACGGCCATCTGCGAGAAGTTCGACAGGCTGCTCTCGCCCGCATACGCCTGCCAGTTGGTGTTCGTGATGAACGACGCGGCCGTGTTGAACGCGAGGTCGGGGCTTTGCGCGGCGCGCTGCAGCGCATCGAACGGCAGCGCGTCCTGGATGCGCAGCAGCAGATAGCCGAGCAGCATCATCCCCGCATTGCCGAGCAGCAGCACCATCCCGTAGCGCTGCCACGACATCGCTTCGTCGGGATTCACGCCGAGCAGCGCATAGGTGCGGCGTTCGACCCACGCGTGACGCGGGCTCGTAAAAGCGTGCGCAAGCCATTTCCCGACGACGGGCACCAGCGCCAGCATGATCGCGAGAACGATCGCGAATTGAATCAGATTGTTGAACATGTCGACGCTCGCTCAGATCCGGTCGAGACCGGTGATGAAACCGGCCGTCAGTGCAAAAAACGCAAGCGTGAACAGTACGAAAAGCAGATCGCTCATGACATTCACCGATATTTTCGAATTCCTGTTGAATCGCGCCGATCAATACCGCTCGGGCTTGATCAATGCATGAAACAGATAGATAAAGAGCGCGATCGATAACGCGCCGGTGATCCACAACATGGCTTTCCCCTTTTGTTCGTATGCGCGGAATATCCACGCGATCGTCGGCGTATCGGGCCTTGCCGCGTCGGCACGGGCCCGGATGACACCCCCATGCTCATCTGGAGAACGGGATGCGACAGTGTAGAAATCCGCGTATCAAAGCGGTGTTCAATTTCCTTACGGGGAATAAAAAAGCTGTAAAGACGAAAGCCGCCGGTCGCGATGTTTTTTTATATGTTCTTTTCAGCGCCGGTGCGAGTCTATACACCGTATCGTCACGGCGATTCCTAGAATGAGAGCCATGTCCACACGAGATCTCCGCGGTGCGGAGAACGATGCGACCCGGGGATGAACGCATGAAACCGACCAGAACCGAATCCGCCGCTTCACGCGAGCTGCCGCCCGTTCGTTCGCGGCGCCGGTGCCCCGCGGACGAACTCGTGCTGCTGTCGATCCACGTCGAATCGGACAATCTCGCCGTCGTACGGCGCCTGCTGCATCAGGCTGTCGGCGCCGCGCTCAATTTCTATACAGCCGCGATCGACAAGCGCACCGGGCGCGCGTGCATCGAGCTCGAAGTCGCGCGGTCGCAGGCATCGCCGGCGATCATGGCGATCCTCCGCCTGCTGCCGGCCGCCGAGTTCGGCACGATCCGCCTGTTGCAGCACTAGCCGGCAGCCGTTTCGGCCGCGCGACGCCTCCCTTTAATCGATTCGAACGCACGCATCCGGCACGAACGGGCGCGGTTCTACACGAACCGAACGCGCTCGCGCCGGCGCGCGCGACGAATCGCCGTTCCCGTCGTTACGGGCCTTTCCCAGGAAGCAAAAATAATGAAGAAAGCAGTCGTCGGTACCCTCTCCCTCGCGTTATTCGGCGCCGCCGCGCATGCGCAAAGCAGCGTCACGCTTTACGGGATGCTGGATGCCGGTATCGCCTATACGAACAACCAGTCGGGCAAAAGCGTGTGGCAGCAAGGCAGCGGCCTGCTGTCGAATACGGTCTTCGGGCTGAACGGCAACGAGGATCTCGGCGGCGGCCTGCACGCGCTGTTCCGCCTCGAGAGCGGCTTCAACCTGAACAACGGCACGCAGTCCTACCGGAACACGATGTTCGGCCGCCGCGCATACGTCGGCCTGCAAAGCGACCAATACGGCGCGCTGACGCTCGGCCGGCAATACGACTCCGTGGTCGACTATCTGGGCCCGCTGGCAATGGCGAACAACGGCGACGGCAACAACCTCGCGTCGCATCCGTTCGACAACGACAACATCGACGATTCGTTCTACATCGACAACGCGGTGAAATACACGAGCCCGACGCTCGCCGGCTTTCAGTTCGGCGGCCTGTACGGGTTCAGCAACGCGGCCGGCGGCTTCGCGAACAATCGCGCGTACAGCGCGGGCGTGTCGTATGCGAACGGGCCGGTCAGTCTCGGCGCCGCGTACCTGCAGCTCAACCGCGGCGGGCTGACGGCCGGCGGTGCGCTGTCGACGAACGATGGCCCGAACTTCCCCGCCGTGCGCCAGCGCGTGATGGGCGCCGGCGGCAGCTATGCGTTCGACCGGCTGACGGTCGGCGCGCTGTGGACGCATTCGATGTTCGACGAAACGGCCGCGTCGTCGCTGCCCGGCGCGCTGAACGCGCTGCGCTTCGACAACTACGAGATCAATGCGCGCTATGCGCTGACGCCGGCGGTCTCGTTCGCGGGGGCCTATACGTTCACCGAAGGCCGCTACGACGACGCGGCCGGCAGCCACCGGCCGAAATGGCACCAGGTGACGCTGATGGCCGACTACGCGCTGAGCAAGCGCACCGACGTGTATGCGGAAACCGTGTACCAGCACCAGTTCGGCGTGCCGTCGGGCGCGCCGCTCGGGTTCGCGAACGTCACCGGGCTCGCGGCTTCGTCGACGAACACGCAGGTGGTCGCGACGGTCGGCATCCGGCATCGGTTCTGACCGCGCGCAGGCCATCGAAGGCCGGTCGCCCTGTGCAATCCCGCATGGACGCGCGCCGGCCGAACAGGGATCATTCGGGGAATCCGGGCCCGCGCGCCCGCGAAACCGGTACACTCGGCGCGGGCGCGCGCCGGATCGGCATTCGGCGGCGGGCCGCTGCCGACTCTCGAATCGCGATCCCATGACCACACCGATCTATCAGGAAATCAAGGACTTCATCCTCGCGCGCATTCACGCCGGCGAATGGGCGGAAGGCGACCAGGTGCCGTCGGAGAACGAGCTCGCGCGCGAATTCAACGTCGCGCGGATGACCGTCAACCGCGCGCTGCGCGAGCTGACGGCCGAACAGGTGCTCACGCGCACGCGCGGCTCGGGCACGTATGTCGCATCGCCGAAGTACGAATCGACGCTCGTCGCGATCCGCAGCATCTCGGACGAAGTCGCCGCGCGCGGCCACGGCTATCGCGCGCAGGTGCTGCAGGTCGGCGCGGCCGTCGCCGATGCGAAGCTCGCCGACGAACTCCAGCTCGACACCGGCAGCCCGATCTTCCATTCGCGCGTGCTGCACTTCGAGAACGACACGCCCGTGCAGCTCGAGGAGCGCTGGGTCAATCCGGCCTGCGCGCCCGAATACGCATTGCAGGACTTCACGACGACAACGCCGAACCAGTACCTGACACGCGTCGCGCCGTTGCAGCGTGTGGAATACCGGATCGAGGCCGCGATGCCCGACGCCGAAACGCGCCGCCATCTGACGATGGACGACCGCGAACCGTGCCTGCTGCTGCATCGGCGCACGTGGTCGCAAGGGTTGGTCGCGTCGGTCGCCAATCTGTGGCACCCGGGCAGCCGTTACCGGTTCACCGGGCATTTCTGACGCGCGGCCTCACCGCGCGCCGGGGTGCGCCCATCGCTCGATCGCGCCGACCGCCAGCTTCAAGCCGCCCTCCTGAGCGATACGCACACCGAGTGCCGTTGCTCGCGCCTTCGTGTCGCCGCGTTCGGCAAACGCGATCGCCCGCGCAAGCGCGGCCGCGCTCAAGCGCCGCCCCGCGACCGGTGCAGCCGCTACGCCGAGCCGCTGCAACCGGTTCGCCCAAAAGAACTGATCGCCCGCGAACGGCACGACGACCGACGGAATGCCGGCCCGCGCGGCCGAATGCGTGATGCCCGATCCGCCGTGATGAATCGCCATCGACACGCGCGGGAGCAGCCAGTCATGCGGCGTATCGCCGATCACGCGTACATGCGCCGGCAGCAGCGACGCATCGATGCCGCTCCAGCCCGGATAGAACAGCGCGTGGCGGCCGTCGAGCGCACGCGCCAGCGCGTCGGCCATCGCGGCCCGGTCGAAACCGGCCATGCTGCCGAAGCCGATGTACACCGGCGGATCGCCCTCTTCGAGAAATGCCGATAGTTCAGACGGCGGCGCCCATGCGCGCGCGTCGATCCGCCACTGGCCGCATGCCCGCACATTCGACGGCCAATCCGCCGGGCCCGACAGCAGCGCCGGCGATACGCCGTACAGCATCGGATGATCGGTCCATACCTGCTTGCGCGGCGGCAGCCTGCACACGCTTGCGCGCGCCGCATTCGTTGCCTTCCGGAACGCCTGCCAAAGCAACGCATTGACGAACCGGTGGCTCGCGCGGTTCAGCCAGCTCGGCAGCTTGCCCGACGGCAGGAACGGCGACGCGAATTCGGCGGTCGGCGTGATCGGGATCATGCCGGTGCCGATCGCCGGCACGCGGCGATATTCGGCGACCGACAACCCGACGAACGAAGCGAGCCCCGACACGAGGATCGCGTCGCAACCGGCCGACGCGTCCGCGACTTCGCACATCCATGCGGCCGTGTTCGCATTCGCGATCGCCGCGAGCGCCTTCGACGTGTCGTTGAACCCGCCGCGCCCGCGCACCGCGTCCGACAACGCGCCGTCCGGCGCAATCGCGCGGCGGATATCGCCGGACAACGGCGCCGACGGCACGCCGAGCGCGTCGGCCGAACCGAGCGTCGCGGCATCGGCCAGCAGCCGGACATCGTGGCCGGCATCCATCAGCGCGCGGCCGAGCGCCGCGAGCGGGCGCGTATCGCCTTCGGTGCCGTAGGTGGCGATGACAAGCTTCATGCGTGACTCCTCGTTCCATCGAATGGAACCGGTGGATCTCAAAAAATGCACGTCGTATACTAATGTAATTCGTGCACTTTCAACAGATCCCCCATCATGCCGATTCCGACCGAAGATCCGGGCCGCCGCGCGCGCAAGCGCATCCAGATGCTCGCGCATCTCGCCGCCACCGGCGCGCGCCTGTTCGATGCGCACGGCTACGAAGCCGTCACGATGGAACAGATCGCCGCGCAGGCTGATGTCGCGAAGCGCACGCTGTACAACCACTTTCCGACGAAGGAAGCCGTGCTCGCGCACTGGCTCGAAGGCGAGCTCGCGCGTGACCTCGCGCATCTGCAACGCGACGTCGCGCGGCGCAAGACCTTTGCGTCGCGCATCGGCTGCGTGCTCGACGCATCGGCCGCGTGGTGCGAGCAGCATCCGGTGTACCTGCTCGCGTATCTGCGGCACCGCTTCCTGAGCATCGGTACGGTCGATCCGGAAAACGGCGGGGAGAACGACGGCGATATCGCGCTGGTGTGGCGGCAACTGATCGCCGCGGGGCAGCAATCCGGCGAACTGAACGCAACGCTTCGGGCCGACCAGCTCGCGACGTGGTTCCATCACCTGTATCTCGCGGCGATGCTGCGCTGGCTGACGGTGCCGGGGCTGTCGCTGAAACGGGAGTTTCAGTCCGTCGCGAAGTTGTTTATTGAAGGCGCGCAAGCGAAAAGCTGAGCGCATTGGCCCGCGATCCGGAACAGCATCAGGAGTGGTTTCCGCCGAATGCATCGGGCGCCACGCAACCCGTCGACATGCCGCATCCGGCGAGTGCCGCACGTTGAATGCGTCGCGCGGCGCATACGGTTTTTCACGACGAATGCACGCACCACATGCCAAATCTGCCGCGCAGCAGTATGCTGATGTCGTACGGCTGCGCACGGTGCATCGGGTAATCCCGTGGTTCGCACGTTGTCGCGCCGCCGTCGCGACCGCAACCATGCGTTGCAAGGAGGGATTCGTGATGGCTACCACGCATCAGCACTTCCACCTCGAACTACGGCACGCCACCGCGCCGACCTATTTCATCAGCTACCTGTTTCCCGCCTTGCTGTTCATTTACGAACTGCTGCGCGTCGGCCAGTGGATCCGCGATCACGGGATGCAATTCGCCGCGTTCAAGCAGATGGGTTACGAGTATCTGCTGATGCTGCTGTTCGTCGGGCTGCAGATCGTCGTCGAGGCGATCTTCCTGCTCGGCGCCGCGATGCGCCGCGATCGCGACTTCGAGCACCGGCTGCCGAACGTGATCCTCGGCATCGGCTGCTCGATCGCGCTGCTCGCGATCGACCTCGCGATCCAGCTGGCGTTCTGACGGCCGGCGGGCACACGCCCGCCGGTTGCCCGGTCGCTCAAGCGCCCGCGTCGCGCAGGAACGTCGCCACCGCGGCCAGCACGTCGTCCGTGCGCTCGCGGTGCGGCATGTGCCCGCATTTGGCGAGCAACAGGAACGACGACGGCCCCGCGACGCGCGCGGCGATCCGCTTCGGATGCACGTCGGAGCCGTATTCGTCGTCTTCGCCGTGAATCGCGAGCGTCGCGCATTGCACGCGCGGCAAGTCGTCGTCGAGATTCCAGTCGCGAAACGCCGGCGACAGCCACGTATCGACCCACGCGCGCAGCACCCACTCGGCCTTGTCGCCGTGATAGCGCGCGAGCCGGTCGAGCTGGCCCGGTTCGTCGAACTGCAGCGCCGCGTCGCGAATGCCGGCCAGCGTGCGATCCTCGACGAACGCCTGCGCGGCAACCGTCACGAGCGCGCGGCAACGATCCGGATGCGCGGCCGCGCAGCCGACCGCCATCCCGCCGCCGACGCTGTGCCCGAACGCGACGAACGCATCGACACGCAGTTGCTCGAGCACGGCATCGAACGATCGATCGGCCTCGTCGCGCACGAACGTCGTGCCGAGCTTCCCCGGATGACGATCCGAACGGCCGAAGCCGAGGCGGTCGTATGCGATCACGTCGCGTTGCGTGGCGTTCGCGAGGTGCGCGGGAAAGTCGCGCCACAGGTCGACACAGCCGAGCGAATCGTGCAGCAGCACGATGGGCGCGGCCGGCTTAGGTGCGGCCGGCTTAGGCGCGGCCGCCCCGGACGTGCCCGTCTCATCTTGCACCGGACGAGCGCGCCAGCGTTTCGCGAAAAGACGCCCTTGCGGCGTCTCGACGATTGTCTCCTCGATCAGGCTATCGGTCATGTGTCGGTCGTCTGCAGAAAAACGGCCGCACGTCGGCGGCCCCATCGGATCCCCGCATGTTGGCCTGCCCGCGCGCGCAGCGTCAAGCAAGCCCCCACCGCCCGCGCGCTCATTCGGGCTGCGGCGGCAGATACTCCATCTGCGCTTCGTCGTACAGCCGGTAGATCAGCGCCTGCATCGCGCGGATGTCCTCCGATTCGTCGAGCATCCGCATGCTCATGATGATCGGCGACACGAGGTTCGGATCGTCGAGCGGCTTGTAGCTGATGTCGTCGCGCTTCAGCCCGTACACGCTGTGCGGCACGACCGACACGCCCTCGCCCATCGCGACGAGGCCGAGCGCGATCTGCAGTTCGCGCGTCTCGTAGATCCGCCGCGGCTGCAGCGCTCGATCGTGAAAGGCCGCGAGCACCTGGTCCGCATAGCTCGGGCGCGGCGCCTTCGGGAAGATGATCAGCGTGTCGTTCACGAGATCGTGCAGCGACAGCACGGGCTTCGCGCTGTCGAGCGGGTGGCCGACCGGCAGCGCGACGATCATCCGCTCCTCGCGCAGCACGACGCGCCGCACGCTCGGATCTTCATGGCGGATGCGCCCGAACCCGACGTCGATGCGCCCTTCCTTCAGCGCCTTGATCTGGTCCATCGTCGACATCTCGTGCAGGCTCAGCTCGACGGCCGGATACTCGCTGCGAAAGCGCCGGATGATCTTCGGCAGCATCCCGTACAGCGTCGAGCCGACGAACCCGACCGACATGCTGCGCTCGATCTTGCCGACCCGCTTCGTCATCGATTCGAGCTCGGCCGTCTGCGCGAGCAGCTGCACCGCGTGCGAATAGAAGAAGCGCCCCGCGTCGGTCAGTTTCAGCGGCCGTGCATTGCGCTCGAACAGCGGCACGCCGAGCGCCTCCTCGAGCTGCTGGATCTGCCGGCTCAGCGGCGGCTGCGCGATATGCAGCCGTTCCGCCGCACGCGTGAAATTCCGCTCCTCGGCAACCGCGACGAAGTAGCGGAGGTGTCTCAACTCCATTTTCGATGCCTCCCGGACAGCGCCCCGACGTCAAACTATGGCCGGACGATGTCGTCACGATACCGCAGGCGGCGCAAACCTCCACGCACACGGCCACGCGCCGCCCAAAGCAAAACGGGAAGCCTTCAGGCTTCCCGTTTCCCGATCGACGCCGGCCGTGTCGCGGCAGCGTCGCGACCGCCCGTCACACCTCGGTCGCGTAGAGCGCGTCGCGCTGCTCGTTGCTCAGCGAGTCGAGCGGCACGTCCGGCAGCCGATAGCAGATCATCGTGCCGTACAGCTCGGCGAGACAATTGCTGCCGGCGTCGAGCGCGTAGCCGTCCTCGCCGTCCGGTGCCGGCGGGTACACTTCGCGCCACGCGTTGATCGCGGCTTCGATTCGCACGATGGAAACGGGTCCGGCCTTCCGCTCGGCGGGTGATGCGCTCATGGATTCCTCTGGGTTGCGCGCTCCGCGGGCCGTGCCGGCCCGGATGGAACGATGAAAACGCCGGGCGCCGCCGGCCGCCGCGCGCCATGCGCGCCGGATGCCGATCCGCGCTGCGCGTGTCGCGCCGGCCAGGCCGTGGCCCGGTAGGGTCGGGCAATATAACCGGCTTTGACCCCGTGCAGGCAAAAGCCGGGCAAAAAAAACGGGAAGCGCGAGGCTTCCCGTTTCATCGCATGTCGCGCGGCCGCCTGCCGCGCCCGCGTCAGCCCGCGGTTTCGCGATTCGCCACCGGCTGCGCGCCGCGGCTCGCGGCGATCCACGGCGCGATCTCCATGTCTTCGTAGCGCACGAAGCGGCTCTTGTTCAGGAGCCGGAAACCGAGCCACACGACGACGAACAGCGGAATGCCGACATAGGTTGCGATCACGCCGGCCCAGTCGATCTTGTTCGCGAGGAACGCCTGATAGTCCTGCCCGAGCGCGATCACGAGGCACAGCACGAACGCGAACAGCGGGCCGAACGGGAACCACTTCGACTGGTACGGCAGCTGGTCGAGCGCATAACCCTGCTTCACGTAGCCCTTGCGGAACCGGTAGTGGCTGACCGCGATGCCGAGCCAGGCGATGAAGCCCGTCATCCCCGACGTGTTCAGCAGCCACAGGTACACCGTCTTGTCGCCGTACAGCGACGTAAAGAAGCACAGCGCGCCGACGGCCGTCGTCGCATACAGCGCATTGCGCGGCACGCCGCCCGGCGACAGCTTCGCGAACACCTTCGGCGCGCGGCCTTCGGTCGCGAGGTTGTAGAGCATCCGCGTCGACGCGTACATGCCCGAGTTGCCGGCCGACAGCACGGCCGTCAGGATCACCGCGTTCATCACGCCGGCCGCGAACGCGAGGCCCGCGTGGCGGAACACGAGCGTAAACGGGCTCACGCCGATGTCGGTCACGTCCGTCTTCAGCAGGTTCGGGTCGGTGTACGGAATCAGCACGCCGATCACGAAGATCGCGAACACGTAGAACAGCAGGATCCGCCAGAAGATCTGCTTCACCGCGCGCGGGATCGTCGTGCGCGGGTGCTCCGATTCGCCGGCCGCGACGCCGATCAGCTCGGTGCCCTGGAACGAGAAGCCCGCGATCATCGCGACGCCCATCAGCGCCGGCAGGCCGCCCGCGAACGGCGCGTCGCCGATCGTCAGGTTGCCCCAACCGTTACTCGGCGCGCCTTTCAGAATGCCGAAGATCATCAGCAGGCCGACGCCGATGAACGCGACCACGGTGACGACCTTGATCAGCGCGAACCAGTATTCGGCCTCACCGAAACCGCGCACGGTGAGCGCGTTGAGCAGGAACATCACGGCGAGGAAGGCCGCGCTCCACCACACGCCCGGCACGTCCGGAAACCAGTAGTGCATCACGAGCTGCGCGGCGACGAGCTCCACCGCGATCGTCACGGCCCAGTTGTACCAGTAGTTCCAGCCGAGCGCGAAGCCGAAGCCTTCGTCCACGTATTTCGCGCCGTAGGTCGCGAACGAACCCGACACGGGCATGAACGCGGCCATCTCGCCGAGGCTCGTCATCAGGAAATAGACCATCAGGCCGATCAGCATGTACGCGACCATCGCGCCGCCGGGGCCGGCCTGCGAGATCGACGCGCCGGACGCGACGAACAGGCCCGTGCCGATCGAGCCGCCGATGGCGATCATCGTCAGGTGGCGCGCCTTCAGGGCGCGATGAAGCTTGGGTGGGTTCGCGGACGAACCGGGTTGGTCGGATTTCGGAATTGCGGACATAAACGAGACGAACGTTGAGCGGGCCGGCATCCGTAGCCGGCGCATGCGGAATCGGAGCGCGGTACGCGTCCTGCGATGCATTCGATGCGGCCCCGATACGCGTTGCGCGGCGGGCGCCTGCGGCGAAGCGCGGATTCTACCTGATTCGCCATGGAGGGAGCTCAGGCGCACACGCCCGCCGCGGCCGCAGAGATTTCGCAGAATCAAGGAGTTGGCTGCACCGGCGCAACCGCAGCCGCCTGCCGTCGCGAAAACCATGGGTATCCCGGGGTTATTCGGCTTTTCATTCCGCCCGATAAGCGGGTAATCCTGTCTTGATCCGCCAAATACCGCGCCGATACGAAAAATCGACCGGGCGTCGCACCATTAATCAGACAAAACGACCGATACTGATAATTGATTCAAATCAAATCGCCCGCGCGCCATGCAGTAATGATGCGTAATCGTTTCGAATCGCTGTTTCCGCATGCATGTTTTGCATGCGCACACGAGTTGCAGGAATTCGCGAGATAATGCGGGTTAATTCGAAATAATCAGCGCGCGGAACCGTCGACAACGCGAGTATCCACCGCCCCCGCCCCCCCGAGGATGAAGTCACTCCCGCTGCCCGCCACGCTGCGCCGCCATACCGCGTCGATCGTGGCACGCATTCTGTCGCCCCGCGGCGTGCTCGTCGCTGGCATCGTCCTGCTGATGTTCAGTTGGGGACTTTCGACGTCGCTTTTAATCGAGGCGCGACGCGACGCGTATGAGCACGCGGTCGAAAATGCGCGCAACCTGATGCTGCTGATCGAACGCGATATCGCGCGCAATATCGAACTCTACGATTTGTCGCTGCAAAACGTCGTCGACGGCTTGGCCGATCCGGAACTGATGACATTGCCACCGCGCCAGCGCCACCGGCTGCTGTTCGACCGCGCCGCTACCGGCGCGTATCTCGGGTCGCTTTTCGTGATGGATACGCACGGCAATATCGTGATCGATTCGAGCGTGTCGCCCGCGCGGCAAGGCAACTATGCGGACCGCGACTATTTCACCGTGCACCGCAACGGGCTCGCGCAGGGCCTCTACATCAGCCGGCCCTACGCGTCCCGGCTGCGCGGCGGCGCACTGACGATCGCGCTCAGCCGCCGGATCACGCTGTCCGACGGCACGTTCGGCGGCGTGGTCGTCGGCACGCTCAGCATCGACTACTTCCGCGCGCTGCTCGACGGCCTCGCGGTCGGCAAGCACGGCAGCGCGGCAATCGCCGAGCTCAACGGCATGCTCGTGAGCCGCCTGCCTTACGACGCGCGCGTGGTCGGCCTCGACCTGCACGATTCGCCGCTGTTCATCGAGGCGCTGCGCCGCCGCGAAGGCGTGCTGTCGGGCATGGGCAGCATCGACGGCGTGCGGCGCATCTATGTTTACAAGCATCTGCCCGGCCTGCCGCTGATCGTCGACGTTGCGCCGGCCGAGCTCGACGTCTACGCGCCGTGGCACCACCGCGCGATCTGGACCGTCGTACTGATGTTCCTGTTCACCGGGTTCATCGCGTGGGGCTCGCTGGCGCTGTCGCGCGAACTGAAACGCCGGCAGATCGCCGAATCGAAGCTGTACCGGCTCGCGCACACCGATTCGCTGACGGGCCTCGACAACCGCGGCACGTTCGACACGGTGCTCGCGAAGGAGGCGCAGCGTGCGTCGCGCAGCGGCCGCCCGCTGTCCGTGCTGTTCGTCGACGTCGATCACTTCAAGGCGTTCAACGACTACTACGGCCACCCGGCCGGCGACGACGTGCTGCGCCGCGTCGCGCAATCCGCGTCGCGCTGCCTGCGCCGCGACGGCGACCACGTCGCGCGCTACGGCGGCGAGGAATTCGTCGTCACGCTGCCCGACACCGACGCGCATGGCGCGGCAACCGTCGCCGAAGGCATCCGGCGCGCGATCGCGGAGCTCGGCATCGAGCACGTGAAGAGCCCGTACGGGCGCGTCACCGCGAGCATCGGCACGGCGACCGCCGCCGACGGCCGCGCGAACGCCGCAACGCTGCTGCGGCGCGCCGACGAGGCGCTGTACCGCGCGAAGTCCGGCGGACGCAACCGCGTGTCGGACGCGCAGCCGAGCGCGGCCGACGCATGGCGTGACATGGCGTGACGTGTCGTCGCGACACGATGCGGCAGCCGGCCACGCCGGACAGCCGCGCCGTGGACAGCCCGCGCGCGTTCGGCTAGCGTTACGTCTGCTGCGCATGCGGCGCGGCGCCGGCCCGCGCAAGCCGCCGTGCGCGTTCCGGCCACCTCAGCTCCGTCATGACCGCCTCGCTCCCTACCCGGCTGCCGCCACTCCTGCGCCACGCGCTCCGTCCGCTGCTCGATCCGTACCGCCGCTACCGGCACGCGAAGCTGATCCATGCGGCGCGCGTCGCGCTCGCGATTCTCGTGTCGATCGGCCTGTCCACCGGCCTGCGCGTGCCGCACGGCGAGTGGTCGACGATCACCGTGCTGATCGTCGTCGGCGGGCTGCAGCATCACGGCAACATCCGCAAGAAGGCGGCCGAGCGCGCGCTCGGCACGTCGATCGGCGCGCTCGCGGGGCTCGGGCTGATCCTGCTGTATTCCGCCGCTCACGCACCGATCGCGATCTACCTGCTGATGGCGCTCGCGTGCGGCATCTGCGCGTATCACGCGATCGGCAAGGCCGGCTATATCGCGCTGCTGTCGGCGATCACGATGGTGATCGTCGCCGGGCACGGCGACAACGAGATCGTCGACGGCCTGTGGCGCGCGGTGAACGTGCTGATCGGCATCGCGATCGCGCTGGCGTTTTCGTTCGCGCTGCCGCTCTATGCAACCTACTCGTGGCGCTACAAGCTCGCCGACGCGCTGCGCGCGTGCGCGGCCGTGCACGCGCGGCTCGCCGGCGACCGCCACGTGAGCGACGACGCCCACCTGAAGGAAATGGCCGCGCTGAGCGCGCTGCTCGTGCAGCTGCGTTCGCTGATGCCGTCGGTGTCGAAGGAATGCGAGACGTCGATGACGCAGCTCGAGGCGATCCAGCGCAGCCTGCGCCTGTGCATCGGTTATCTGGAGATCCTGTCGAGCGCGGTGCCGGCCCGCGACGACGTGGCGGCCCGCGAATACATGCGCGTCGAGATGAAGGCCGTGAACCGGCGCATCCGCGACACGCTGGTCGGCGCGAGCCGCGCGCTCAAGTTCGGCAAGCCGAGCCGGCTCGCGCCGCGCCGCCGGCCGGCCGACCCGCCGCACGACGCACCGCCGCCGCAACTGTCCGGCTATGTGTCGATCACGGCGAAGCTGGCCGGCGAAGTCGATCAGTTGCGCGAGAAGCTGCTCGATACCGCGCAGTCGTGGAATATCTGAGGTTCGCGGGATTCCGTGCTTCACCCGCCTTACTTTCATATTCCTTTCGGGTTGGCGGACCGCTATCCTGACGGCGGCGGGTACGCCGTTCGGCCGATCCGGCCCCGGAAGCACGGCCCGCGACGGCGCGCGTCCGAGCCCGTTTCCGCCGCCGAGCGGCGCCGATTCGCGCGGCGTTCTCCGCCTGGTTAACCGCCCGCCGGGCCCGCCGCGACAGGCCGGACGACGTATCCGCGCGAAAATCAGCCCTTGCCCCAACTTCCCGGACAGCCGATACTCGCATATTCCGCGAAATACGATCCCACCGGACCCAATCCACGGTAATTCCTATGAGCACGATTCTCGAAAGCCTCCCGACCGGCCAGAAGGTCGGTATCGCCTTCTCCGGCGGCCTGGACACCAGCGCCGCGCTGCACTGGATGAAACTGAAGGGCGCCGTCCCGTACGCATACACGGCGAACCTCGGCCAGCCCGACGAAGACGATTACGACGCGATCCCGAAGCGTGCGATCGAATACGGCGCAGCCGGCGCCCGCCTGATCGACTGCCGCGCGCAGCTCGTCGCCGAAGGCATCGCGGCGCTGCAAAGCGGCGCGTTCCACATCACGACGGCCGGCGTCACGTACTTCAACACGACGCCGATCGGCCGCGCCGTGACGGGCACGATGCTCGTCGCCGCGATGAAGGAAGACGGCGTCAACATCTGGGGCGACGGCAGCACGTACAAGGGCAACGACATCGAGCGCTTCTACCGCTACGGCCTGCTCGTGAACCCGGACCTGAAGATCTACAAGCCGTGGCTCGACCAGACGTTCATCGACGAGCTCGGCGGCCGCGCCGAAATGTCCGAATTCATGAACCAGGCCGGTTTCGCGTACAAGATGTCGGCCGAGAAGGCCTATTCGACCGATTCGAACCTGCTCGGCGCGACGCACGAGGCGAAGGATCTCGAAAGCCTCGAAAGCGGCATCAAGATCGTGAACCCGATCATGGGCGTCGCGTTCTGGCGCGACGACGTGAAGATCGCCGCGGAAGAAGTGACGGTGCGCTTCGAAGCCGGCCAGCCGGTCGCGCTGAACGGCGTCGAGTTCAAGGATCCGGTCGAGCTGCTGCTCGAAGCGAACCGCATCGGCGGCCGCCACGGCCTCGGCATGAGCGACCAGATCGAGAACCGCATCATCGAGGCGAAGAGCCGCGGCATCTATGAAGCCCCGGGCCTCGCGCTGCTGTACATCGCGTACGAGCGTCTCGTCACCGGCATCCACAACGAAGACACGATCGAGCAGTACCGCGAGAACGGCCGCCGTCTCGGCCGCCTGCTGTACCAGGGCCGCTGGTTCGACCCGCAGGCGATCATGCTGCGCGAAACGGCGCAGCGCTGGGTCGCACGCGCGATCACCGGCGAAGTGAAGATCGAACTGCGCCGCGGCAACGACTACTCGATCCTGAGCACGAAGTCGCCGAACCTCACGTACCAGCCGGAACGCCTGTCGATGGAGAAGGTGGCATCGACGTTCTCGCCGCGCGACCGGATCGGCCAGCTGACGATGCGCAACCTCGACATCACCGATACGCGCGACAAGCTGCGCGTGTATGCGCAGGTCGGGCTGCTGACGCCGGGCGAGGCGTCGGCGTTGCCGCAGATCAAGGGCGACGACAAGTAAGTCGCGTCGTTCGACGCCGTGCCGCATCGCTGAATGCGGCACGGCCGGGCAGGCCGCGTGGGCCGATCATCACGCACGCAGCCTGCCGTTCCTTCCGCCTCTCCCCGCCTTTCCGCTTTCCCCTCCGCAATCGCACCACGCCGCGCCACGCACCAACGGCACTGCAACGTCGCGCCAGTCATGGCAAGCTGCGAGTCGTCCGATTCGTGCCTGTCCCCATGAGCCCTCTCACCGTCATCCACCTGAACGGCCCGATCAACAGCGGCAAGACGACGATCGGCCTCGCACTCGCACGCATGCTGCCCGATGCGCGCTTCATCGACGGCGACGATCACGATGCGCCCGACGACGCACCGTTCGACGTGCAGTGGGCGATCGCGCTGGAGCGTCTCGTCACGCAAATCACGCAGGCGCGCGAGCGCCATCTGGTGATCGCCTATCCGATCGGCGACGCGGAATTCGAACGGCTGCGCGCGGCTTGCGATGCGCGCGATGCAAGGTTGTTCGTCGTGACGCTCGCGCCGCCCGAAGCGGTCGCGGCTTCGAATCGCGGCACGCGCGCACTGACGGATTGGGAGCGGCAGCGTATCGCCGAGATGTATCGGGAAGGGTATGCGGCGCGCGCGTTCAGCGATTGCGTGATCGATACGTCGAAGGCATCGGCCGATGCGTGTGCGACGGAGATTGCTCGCCGTGCGGCGCTTCCCGTACATTGACGCGGCCGCTTCGGACACGCACCGTCGCGAAGAACCTCACCGCAGTCCCGTGTATCCTCTGGACTTTTCGCCAACCGGGAACGACACCCGAGACAACATGACGACACGATGCGGCTCTCTCCTCGCGTGGCTCGCGGTCATTGAAATCATTGCGATGGTGATGTGCTACGGCTATGCCAGCTCGATGGCCGATCCCTATGCAGGCGTCGGCGTTCTCGGCTTCGGTCTGCGGAGCATGGCCGCCGTCTCCATCCTGGCGCTTGCCGTCGGCATCGGCTGTCTCGCGTCCGACGCGTCGAAACCGGCCCAGCCTCCGCGAACCTCGTTCCGTGTCGCGCTCCCGCTGCACCTTCTGCTCTGCATCCCGGGCCTGTGGTTCTGGTTCCATGCGTAAGCAATACCCGGCCGGGGAATCCGCACGCGCTCACCGTCGTGACCGCGCAGCGTGCGCGTCCGGATGCATGATCGCGACCGCCTTCAATGATGCTGCTGCGCCCCCGTCACGACCTGCGTCGTCGCCCCCTTCCGGCTCAACATCAGCGTAACCACCGCCGACACCGCGAGCGTGCCCGCCACCACATAAAGCCCCGCCGCATACCCGCCCGTCACATGCTTGAGCCAGCCGATCGCGAACGGCCCGACGAACCCGCCGAGGTTGCCGATCGAGTTGATCATCGCGATCCCCGCAGCCGCGCCCGCGCCCGACAGGAACGCGCTCGGCATCGCCCACAGCGGCGCCTTCGCTGCACTGATCCCGATGTTGACGACGACCAGCGCGAGCACGGTCAGGAGCGCCGTGCTCGCCTGCCCCGCGAATACGAAACCGATGCAGGCCAGCACGCACGGAATCACGACGTGCCACATGCGCTCGCCGGTGCGATCCGAATGCCGCGCCCAGACGATCATCGCGACGACGGCGGCGATGCTGGGGATGCCGGTCAGCAGGCCCGTCTGCAGCGCGGTGAAGCCGAACTGCTTGACCATCAGCGGCGCCCACAGCCCGAGCGTATAGAGCCCGGCCGACGTGCCGAAGTAGATCAGCGCGAGCGCCAGCACGCGCGGATCGCGCAGCGCCTGCCACGCGCCGGCCATATGCCCGGCATGCGTGTGGCGCACGTCCGCTTCGGCCTTCAGCTTCGCGATCAGCCAGTCGCGCTCGTCCGGCCGCAGCCACGCGGCCTTCGACGGCGAATCGGTCAGGCACTTCAGCACGACGAAGCCGAGCGCGATCGCCGGCAGCGCTTCGACGATGTACAGCATCTGCCAGTCGGCGAGCCCGAACATCGGCGGCATCTGCATGATCGCACCCGACAGCGGCGAGCCGATCGCGGTCGAGATCGGCGCGGCCGCCATGAACCACGCGGCGGCCACCGCGCGCTGCTTCGCGGGGAACCACAGGCTGAGATACAGGATGATGCCGGGGAAGAACCCGGCTTCGGCCACGCCGAGCAGGAAGCGCAGCACGTAGAAGCTCGTCGGCCCGGCCGCGAACGCGGACACGGCCGACACGAGGCCCCACGTGATCATCACGCGCGCGATCCAGATGCGCGCGCCGACGCGATGGAGGATCAGGTTGGACGGCACTTCGAACAGGAAGTAGCCGATGAAGAACAGGCCGCCGCCGAACCCGAACGCGGTCGGCGACAGGCCGATCGCCTTGTTCATCGTCATCGCGGCAAAGCCGACGTTGACGCGATCGAGAAAGCTGACGAAATAAAGCAGCATCACGAACGGAATGATGCGCCACATCAGTTTCCGCGCGACGCGGGTTTCCAGATCCGCTTGCATGTGTCTCCTCCTTCGAGGTCGAGCCGTGCTCTGTCTGTGAATACTCGCCGGCGCCGCGACGAAGCGCGCGGGCCGGCGCCCGGCTCGCGTCGGATGCGCGAGTCGCGGGCATAAAAAACCGGTAGGATGACGAACGGGCAGCGGCCCGCTACCGGTTGCGCACTCGCGCCGCGGCTACATCGCAGCACGCATGTGCAGCGCCGCGTCGATCGTCAGGCCGCGACCGCCGCGTTCGCGACGCGCTCGCACACGGCCGCGGTCACCTGCGCGGTCGTCGCGCTGCCGCCGAGGTCGCGCGTATGCAGCGACGGGTCGGCCGTCACGGCCTCGATCGCCTGCATCACGCGCGCGGCGGCTTCCGTTTCGCCGAGATGCTCGAGCAGCATCACGACCGACCAGAACGTGCCGACCGGATTCGCGAGCCCCTGGCCCATGATGTCGAACGCGGAGCCGTGGATCGGCTCGAACATCGACGGATAACGGCGCTCGGGATCGATGTTGCCGGTCGGCGCGATGCCGAGGCTGCCGGCGAGCGCGGCGGCGAGATCGCTGAGGATGTCCGCGTGCAGGTTGGTCGCGACGATCGTGTCGAGCGACGCCGGCCGGTTGACCATGCGCGCGGTCGCCGCATCGACGAGTTCCTTGTCCCACGTGACGTCGGGGAATTCCTGCGCGATTTGCTTCGCGATCTCGTCCCACATCACCATCGCGTGCCGCTGCGCGTTGCTCTTCGTGATCACGGTCAGCAGCTTGCGCGGACGCGACTGCGCGAGCCGGAACGCGAAGCGCATGATGCGTTCGACGCCGGCGCGCGTGAGGATCGACACGTCGGTCGCGGCCTCGATCGGATGCCCCTGATGCACGCGGCCGCCGACGCCCGCGTATTCGCCTTCGGAGTTCTCGCGGACGATGACCCAGTTCAGGTCGTGTGGCCCGCAGCGCTTCAGCGGTGCGTCGATGCCGGGCAGGATGCGCGTCGGGCGCACGTTCGCGTACTGGTCGAAGCCCTGGCAGATCTTCAGGCGCAGCCCCCACAGCGTCACGTGATCGGGCACGTCGGGGTCGCCCGCCGAGCCGAACAGGATCGCGTCCTTGCCGCGCAACGCGTCGAGGCCGTCGGCCGGCATCATCGCGCCGTGCTGGCGGTAGTAATCGGCACCCCAGTCGAAATCCTCGAACTCGAACGCGAAACGATCGCAGCCGCGGGCCAGCGCTTCCAGCACCTGCTTGCCGGCCGGCACCACTTCCTTGCCGATGCCGTCGCCGGGAATCGTTGCGATACGGTAGGTCTTCATGCGGACATCCTCGATTGATCGTGAGCGTGAACGCACTTTACCGAACCAGAAGTGCAGGAACCGGCGCTAGAATCAAAGCATCTTTAACTTGAATTCACGAATCCCGTCATGGCGGATACTGTCCAGCCGGCCGATCTCGGCTTCTTCTCGACACTGGCCGCGTCGGGCAGCCTGAGCGCGGCCGCGCGCGAACTCGGGCTGACCGCGGCCGCCGTCAGCAAGCGGCTCACGCAGATGGAGCGGCGCGCGGGCGTGACGCTCGTCAACCGCACGACGCGGCGGATGATGCTGACGCCCGAAGGCGACGTGTATCTCGACTACGCGCGCCGGATCCTCGACCAGATGGACGAACTCGGCGAGCTGCTCGGCAGCGCGAAGCAGCGCCCGAAGGGGCTGCTGCGCGTGAACGCGACGCTCGGTTTCGGGCGCAGCCACGTCGGCCCCGCGATCTCGCGCTTCGTCGCGCGCTATCCGGAAGTGTCGGTGCAGCTGCAGCTGTCGGTGATGCCGCCGCCGCTCACCGACGACGCGTTCGACGTGTGCATCCGCTTCGGCGAGCCGCCCGACACGCGCGTCGTCGCGCGGCGGCTCGCGCCGAACCGCCGGCTGCTGTGCGCGGCGCCCGCGTATCTCGCGCGGCACGGGACGCCCGGCACGCCGCACGACCTGATGCGGCACAACTGCATCGGCATCCGGCAGGGCGACGAAGGTTACGGGATCTGGCGCCTGACCAGCGGGCGCGGCGCGGCACGCAACACGGAAGCCGTGCGGATCAACGGCAACCTGACGACGAACGACGGCGAGATCGCCGTGAAGTGGGCGCTCGACGGGCACGGAATCCTGATGCGCGCCGAATGGGACCTCCGCGACTATCTCGCCGACGGTCGCCTCGTGGTCGTGCTGCCCGACCACGAAACACCGGGCGCCGATATCTATGCGGTGTACGCGCAACGTCACCAGATGTCCGCGCGGATTCGCGCGTTCGTCGATTTTCTGGCGGACGAGTTGGGGCGGTTGAGGGCGGTGTAGGAATCGGAATGGGGCGCACGACTGCTCCGCGCGCATGAAGTGGATGCCCGAAAACCAATTATTTTGGCGAATTCATCTGTCAATCGCCAAAATATTTACATTCCCGCATATCGACCAAGCATCAAAGCCAATCGCGAGCTGCATCGATTGTGCTAATATTTTGGCATCTTCGTTAGCAAAACATTGAAATACTAGCCTTATGGCACAAAAGACGGCTCCGCTCCTGCCAGTATCGAACCAACTGCTTGCCGAATTCGGCGAGCGGCTGAAGCTTGCGCGCCTGCGCCGGAAGCTGACGGCCAAGCAGGTTGCGGAACGCGCCGGCATGTCGCCGATGACGCTTCGTTCGCTGGAAGCCGGCGGGTCGGGCGTCACCATCGGCGCCTATCTGTCCGTCATGCAGGTGCTGGGGCTCCAGCACGATCTGGAAAAGCTGGCCGCCACGGACGAATTCGGCCGCCAGCTTCAGGACGCCCGCCTCGTCAAACCACGATCCGCCCGACGAACCGCGCCGTCTCTTTCCTCCGCCACGTCGCCCACGCCCGATCGGCGCATGCGCGCAAGCGCTCCCTCCGCCACGAAAGCGGCCGAAGCAGGCACGGCGGCATCCGAAACAACCGAACCCGGCGATACCCGCGGCACGACGGCAGCCGATCTTGTCGCATTGCTGAAGCCGGCACGAAAACGGCATGGGGAGCATCGCGGGAAATGACGACGATCGGTGTCTACGCAGATTGGGACGGCTTGCCTGAACCGCGAAAGCTCGGACTCCTGCACAGCCGCAAGACGCGGGCGAGCGAGCGGTTCGAGTTCCAGTACGCCTCTGCCGCACTGGCGGCTCCCGAGTTCGCAAGCGTGCAGATCGATCCGGCAATCGGTCTCTTTGAAGGCCCCCAATATCCGGCCCCGCCGCGGGACGCGTTCGGCGCCTTCGCCGATTCCAGCCCCGATCGGTGGGGCCGCATGCTGATGGATCGCAGGCTGGAGCGAGACATTCGTGCCGGCCTGCGACCGAAAGGCACCCGACTCCACGAATCGGACTACCTGCTTGGCGTTCACGACCTTTACCGCGTTGGCGCGCTGCGCTACCGGCTCGACGACGCCGGAGAATTTCTCGACGATCGCCATGATCTCGCTGCGCCGCCGTTTGCAGAGATTCGTGAACTGGAACACGCAAGTCGCGCGCTGGAGGAAGACGTCGACAATACCGCCCCGAATGGCCGCGACTGGCTGTCGATGCTCATCGCCCCCGGCGGCTCGCTCGGTGGCGCAAGACCCAAGGCAAGCGTCGCCGACGATCGAGGCCGTCTCTATATCGCGAAGTTTCCGAGCGCACGGGACGACTACGACGTGGGTGGCTGGGAAATGGTCGTCAATGCGCTGGCGGTCGGTTGCGGCCTGAACGTCGCCCACGCCGAGGCACGAAAGTTCGCCAGCGACCATCACTGTTTCCTGGTCCGGCGTTTCGATCGGACTGCCGACGGCCAACGCCTGCATTTCGCGTCCGCGATGACCATGACCGGCCACGTCGACGGCGACGATGCGTCGACAGGCGTCAGCTACCTGGAATTGGCCGAAGTCCTCATGCGGCACGGCGCACAACCGAATGCCGACTTGCGCGAGCTATGGGCGCGAATCGTCTTCAACCTTCTGGTCTCGAACACCGACGATCATCTGCGCAATCACGGATTCATTCTGGTACCGGGATCGGGGTGGAGACTTTCGGCGGCCTACGACATGAATCCTGTCGCCGTCGCCGATGGTCTCAAGCTCAACATTACGGAAGCAGACAATACACTCGACCTCGACCTCGCCCGTGAGGTATGCGAATACTTTCGGCTCAAGCTGCAGGACGCCGACGAGATCATCGACGACTTCCGCAGTGTCGTCAGCCAATGGAGAACGCTAGCGACGCGACTCGTGCTGCCTGCGCGGGAGCAGGAGCGGATGGCCGACGCGTTCCATCTCGCGAACGATTGACCGCCCTTCGTTCAGCGCCCCTCCTTTCGTGCTTATACCAGAAAGGTACCGACGCAGCCGGGCGGTTCGCGGGATGCGTCGGCAGACGCGCTCCGAACCGAATACAATGCCCCGATCCCCCGCCGCTGCGCCAACCTGCCGGAGCCGCCATGTTCGACCTGACCACGCTGACCACCTTCACGGCCGTCGTTCTGGGCCTGTTCCTGATCCCCGGCCCCGCCGTGCTGCTCGTGCTGAGCCGCACCGTGCAGGGCGGACGCAAGACCGGCATCCTGACCGGCCTCGGCGTCGCGAGCGGCGACTTCGTGCATACGCTGTTCGCGGCGGTCGGGCTGTCCGCGCTGCTGATGACGTCGGCGCTCGCGTTCAACGTCGTGAAGCTGGTCGGCGCCGCATACCTGATCTATCTCGGCGTGCGCGCACTGCTCGACAAACCGTCCGATCCGTCGCTGCCGACGGTGTCGTCCGTCACGCCGCTCAACGCGTACCTGCAGGCGATTCCCGCCGAAGTGCTGAATCCGAAGACCGCGCTGTTCTTCCTCGCGTTCATGCCGCAGTTCGTGCATCCGGAACGCGGCTCGACGTTCGTGCAGTTCGCGGTGCTCGGGCTGATCTTCGTCGTGCTCAGCTCGCTTTATACGACGCTGATCGCGTGCTCGATCCGCCCGCTCGGCCGCATCGTGAAGCGGCTCACGTGGCTCACGCGCTGGCAGGGGAAGATCATCGGCTCGATCTTCATCGCGCTCGGGCTGCGCGTGGCCGTGCAGCAGCGCTGACGCGCGCGGCCGCATGACGTCCCGCGCAGCGCCCACCGGCGAAGCCCTCTACACCGACCCGCGCCTCGTCGCGATCTACGACCTGTTCAACGCGGGCGATCGCGACTTCGCGTTCTACGCATCCGTGATCGGCGCCGCGCGACAACGCATTCTCGACCTCGGTTGCGGCACCGGCACGTTCGCGCGCCGGCTCGCGGCGGCCGGGCACGACGTCGTCGCGATCGATCCCGCGCCGGCGATGATCGATTACGCACGACGCCAGCCGAGCGCCAGCGCGGTACGCTGGATCGCCTGCGATCTGGTCGGCCTGCCGCCCGGCGCGCCGTTCGATGCGGTCGTGATGACCGGGCACGCATTCCAGTGCCTGCTGACCGACGACGAAATCGACGCGACGTTGCACGGCGTGCGGCACGTGCTCGCCGACGGCGGCCGTTTCCTGTTCGACACCCGCAACCCGTGCGTCGCGCCGTGGCGCGCGTGGACGCCGGAGCATTCGGCATGCAGCGTCGAATCGCGCGAATTCGGCGGCGTCGATCTCCATCATGCGGTGCGCGCGGTAGACGGCGCGATCGTGACGTTCGACACGTACTACCGTTTCCGCCGCGACGACATGTTGCTGAAGAACACGAGCCGGCTGCGCTTCATCGCGCAACCCGAATTGCAGGCGCGCGTAGCCGCGGCCGGATTCGCATCGGCCGACTGGTGTGGCGACTGGCAACACGCACCGTTCGACGACGTAACCAGCGCGGAGATCGTCGCGATCTGCCGCGCGTGAGTGCGCGTTCGAATACGTCAGCCCGCAACCGGCAGCGCGGCCACCGCATACGCATGCCGGAGCGTGCCGCCCGATAACCCGCTACTGGAGACTCGACCATGCCCTTCCCGCTTCATCCCGCGCAGGTTCGCGCACTGCTCGAATGCTATCTGCGCGCGAAGGACTTGACCCGGCCCGCACTGATCGCCGACTGCTTCGCGGCCGATGCCGAGCTGAGCTTTTCGCTCGCGAACGACGACATCGATTTTCCGCCGCGCGTGACGGGCGCGGCGGCCATTGCGCGCACGCTGGTCGAGGAATTCGGCGAGCGGTTCGAGCGGTGCCGGACCTATTACGTCTGCGCGGAACCCGCAGTCGACGAACACGGCGTTAGCGGAATGCCGTGGCTCGTCGTGATGCGGCAGAAGGACAACGGCGCGCTGCGGATCGGGCACGGCACGTATCGCTGGCAGTTCGCGTGCGATGGCGAAGGCGTTGCGCGGGTTGCCGCGCTGCACATTCATATCGCGCGGATGGATACGATCGACGACCCGCAGTCGGTGAAACTCGATGCGCTGCACACGGCATTCGGCTATCCGTGGCTGCCGGTGCAGGCGTTCGCGCGCGGGTTGGCGGATGTGGCGGCGGCACAGCCGGATTGGGCGTTCATCGCGCCGTTCCGGGAGGCGGCGGCAGCGGCGTGACCGAACCCGCCCGCGTGCGCGCGGGGCCATTCGGCTCCGCGCGGCATCCGCGCCGCCGCCGCGCTCACCGCGCCGCTTCGAGCGCCTGCCGCACCCCCTCCCAATCCAGCCCGAAGCGCGCAAGATACTTGCGCAGCCGATCCGCATCGTTCGGCTGCTTCTTGCTCTGCCGCGACACCGCGAACAGCGTGCGTCCGGCTTCCGACAGGCTCGCCGACACGCGGCACACGTCGAGCACGCGTTCGAGCTGCGCGCGGTCGAACAGGTCGAGTTCCTCCGCGCGCGCCCCGAACACCGCATCGACCCACGTGTCGGACGCGCCCGCGCCGCCCGGCGGCGACCACGTGCGTGTCAGCCGCTCGACTTCCTGTTCGGCCAGATCCTCGGTAATCCGTCCCGCATCGGCCAGCGTCGCCATCCGCGTGACCGACGCCGACAACTCGCGGAAGTTACCGGCCCACGCCGCGCGCGGCGACGCGGCAAACGCGAGATAACGCCGCTTCGCCTCGACGTTGAACCGCACCTGCTCGCCCTGCTCTCGGCCGAAACGGTCGAGCTCGAATTCGAGGTTCGGCTCGATGTCCTCGCGACGCTCGGCGAGCCCCGGCAGTTCGTACGTCCACAGATTGATCCGCGCATAGAGATCCTCACGGAACGTGCCGGCCGCCACCATCAGCCGCAGGTCGCGGTGCGTGCCCGCGATCAGCTCGAAATCGCTGGCCACCTCGACGTCCGCGCCAACCGGCAGGAAGCGCTTTTCCTCGATCGCCTTCAGCAGCATCGCCTGTTCGTCGAGCCCGAGTTCGCCGATCTCGTCGAGAAACAGCAGGCCGCCGTCCGCCGCGCGCAGCAACCCCGCGCGTGCCGACTGCGCGCCGGTGAACGCGCCCTTAACATGACCGAACAGCGTCGACATCGCCGCGTCGCCGCGCAGCGTCGCGCAGTTGATCTCGATGAACGGCCCCGCGAGCCGATGGCGGCTGCGCTTCAGCTCGTACACGCGCTTGGCAAGGAACGACTTGCCGGCGCCCGTCGGCCCGACGAGCAGCATCGGCGCGCGCGAACGCACGGCCACGCGCTCCAGTTGCTCGATCAGCGCATTGAAGCGCGCGTTGCGCGTCGCGATGCCGGCCTTCAGGAACGACACCGTTTCGTCGCGTTCGCGCGTGAAGCGCTGCGCGATCCGGTTGTAGCGCGACAGGTCGAGATCGATCACCGACACCGTGCCCGGCCCGCTCGGCCCTTCGTCGGTCCGCTGCGGCGGCCCCGTCTGCACGAGGCGCGCGGGCAGGTAGCGTGCTTCCGCGAGCAGGAACCAGCAGATCTGCGCGACGTGCGTGCCGGTCGTGATGTGGATCAGGTAATCCTCGTGTTCGAGGTCGAACGGATAGGCGCGCGCGTAGTCGTGCAGCGTCGCATAGACCTCCTCGAAATCCCACGGGTCGTGGATCGTTAGCGGCGTGAGCCGCACGTCGGTGCGCGGCGACAGGTGCGCGAGATCGTCCCGCACCTGGTTGGCGAGGCGTGTGTAGCTCAGCGGATGCAGCAACTCGAGCCTGTCGATCGGCAGGTCGGGCTGCTCGCACAACGAGATCGTCGGCCGCCATTTGCGGTAGCGGCGCGGCGCGCGACCGCCCTGGTCGAGCACCGTGCCGAGAAAGCCGATTGCGACTGTCTTTCGCATGTTTATCTCATCGGATAAGAAGCGATCCGATTGTATCGGATTTTCTCGATTCACCCTGGCAGGCAAGGCCGACGCAAATCAACTCGACTCAGACAATTCCCCTTTAATTTCAACGAACTGGAAATTTCTTCGAGCACTGAACTCCCCGCTGGCACGCTCCTCGCTAAATAGAAGGCGCCGGATGTCCCGCTGGCCCGCGAGCCAGGGTTCACAAAGCCCTGCTGGTGCGCCGCCGCCGAACCTCGTTCGTCGCGGCAGCGCATGCCGCCATGGACAGACGAAGGCAAAGGGGCGCGCTCAGGCATGCCACGTCCGGGTTCGAATCCCGGGGCGCCCACCGTTCGGTAGCTCATTCGGGTAGAGCAGCCGGCGAAAGCCGGTGTGTAGCGGGTTCGAATCCCGCTCGAACACTGTCCGCAACGACAGTCTCTTGATGGAAGCAGTACCCGCCGGTGCGGGCCGCGAGGCCCGCCGCGCGTCGGACCGGTCATGGTTCCGCGCGATCGGCCAGGCGGCCGGACGGCCGGCGCGAACGCGCACGACGACGCGATGCAGGATGCGTCGCCGTGCCGCGCCCGCGCCGGCCCCCGCGCCGCCCGCCCGATTGCGTCGCACCGCGATCCGCACGATGCGCGTCACCCGGCGGTCGTTAAAGAAAAGGACAAGAATATGTGGAAGCGTCATGTAGTGAAAAAGAACGAACGCGCGCTGCTGATGAGCGAGGGCGATTTCGTGAAGGTGCTGGAACCGGGCGTGTTCAAGGCCTTCGATCCGTTCAATCGCCTGTCGGTGCAGACCGCGCGTCTCGACACGCCGCTCGCCGACCAGGCGCTGGCCGACTACTTGCGTCACGACGCGCAGGACGTGCTCGCGCAATATTTCGTCGCGATGGATCTGGCCGACGACGAAGCGGGCCTGCGCTATGAAGACGACGTGCTCGTCGAGATCCTGGCGCCAGGCACGCGCCGGCTGTACTGGCGCGGCCCGATCGTGCATCGTCTCGAACGCGTCGATCTCGCGCAGCACAGCATGCTGCCGGCCGCGCTCGTGAAGCGCATCGCGCAACCGGCGCTGCGTGCGCGCGGCGTGGCGGGCCTGACGGGCGTGCTGTTGGCGCAGGTGCCGGCGTATCACGTCGGCGTGCTGAAGATCGACGGCAAGATCGAGCGGCTGCTGGAAGCAGGTGTATCGGCGTTCTGGCGCTTCAACCGCGACGTCGCGGTCGAACTCGTCGACCTGCGCGTGCAGGCGCTCGAAGTCGGCGGACAGGAAATCCTGACGCGCGACAAGGTCGCGCTGCGGCTGAACCTGTCGGCGACGTGGTGCTATGCGGACGTGCTGCATGCGTTCGGCCAGTTGCAGAAGCCGGTCGAGCACTTGTATCGCGAGTTGCAGTTCGCACTGCGTGCGGCTGTCGGTACGCGCTCGCTCGACGAACTGCTGGAAGACAAGCAGTCGATCGACGACGTCGTGATCGCACAGGTGCGTGCGCGCCTCGAAAACTCGGGCGTGGACGTGCGCAGCGTCGGCGTGAAGGATATCGTGCTGCCGGGCGACATGAAGACGATCCTCGCGCAGGTGGTCGAAGCCGAAAAAGCCGCGCAGGCGAACGTGATTCGCCGCCGCGAGGAAACGGCGGCGACGCGTTCGCTGCTGAACACCGCGAAGGTGATGGAAGAAAACCCGACCGCGCTGCGGCTCAAGGAGCTGGAAACGCTCGAGCGCGTCGCGGAACGGATCGACCGCATCTCGGTGTTCGGCGGCCTCGACCAGGTGCTGAACGGACTCGTCAGCATCAAGGGCGCTTAGGGTATGAAACGGCGCGGCGCATGTGTGCATGTGTGCATGTGTACCGCGCCGGGCAAATGAATGAATGGTGAAGCAAATGACTGACATGGATTATCAGGTGATGGAACTGGCGAACGGCAAGCCGGTGAAGATGTGGACGCAAGGCGTCGCCGTCGAGGACGAAGCGCGCGCGCAACTGCGCAACACCGCGCAGATGCCGTTCATCTTCCGCCACGTCGCGGTGATGCCGGACGTGCACCTCGGCAAGGGCTCGACGATCGGCAGCGTGATTCCGACGAAGGGCGCGATCATTCCGGCCGCGGTCGGCGTCGACATCGGCTGCGGGATGATGGCCGCGCGCACGACGCTGACGGCGTCCGACCTGCCGGACTCGCTTGGCGGGCTGCGCAGCGCGATCGAACGCGCGGTGCCGCACGGCCGTGCGCCGGGCCGCCGCGATCCGGGCGCGTGGGGCGATCGCACGCCGGCCGCCGTGACCGAATCGTGGAAATCGCTGCTGCCGGGTTTCCAGCGAATCGTCGACAAGTATCCGAAGCTGGAAAAGACGAACCACTACGCGCATCTCGGCACGCTCGGCACCGGCAATCACTTCATCGAGGTGTGCGTCGATGAAGCGGACCACGTGTGGTTCATGCTGCACAGCGGCTCGCGCGGCGTCGGCAACGCGATCGGCAGCCTGTTCATCGAACTCGCGCAGGCCGACATGCGCCAGCACATCGCGAACCTGCCGGACCGCAACCTCGCGTATTTCACCGAGGGTAGCCGGCACTTCGACGATTACGTCGAAGCGGTCGGCTGGGCGCAGGACTACGCGCGGCGTAACCGGCAGGCGATGATGGAAGCGGTGATCGGCGCGGCGCGCGGCGTGATCGGCAAGCCGTTCGCGGTCGACGAGCACGCGGTGAACTGCCACCACAACTACGTGCAGCGCGAACGCCACTTCGGCGAAGACGTGCTCGTGACGCGCAAGGGCGCGGTGTCCGCTCAGAAGGGGCAGCTCGGGATCATTCCGGGTTCGATGGGCGCGAAGAGCTTCATCGTGCGAGGGCTCGGCAACCCGGAAAGCTTCTGCTCGTGCAGCCACGGCGCGGGCCGGACGATGAGCCGCACCGAAGCGAAGCGCCGCTTCACGGCCGACGACCAGGCGAAGGCGACGCAAGGCGTCGAATGCCGGAAGGACGCCGGTGTCGTCGACGAGATTCCGATGGCCTATAAGGACATCGACGCGGTGATGGCAGCCCAGCGCAGCCTCGTGGAAGTGGTGCATACGCTGCGCCAGGTGGTGTGCGTGAAAGGATAGCGCGGCGCGCGGCCGATGGCCGGCGGCCGCGCGCAACGAAAGGGAAACAACAAAAATGAAAACGGAAAAGGCAATGACAACCGTGCGCAGCGCGCATCCGGTCGATCCGGCCGTGCGGGCGCGCGTGATGACGGAACTCGCGGAAGTCGAGCGCCGCCACGACGTGAGCGTGCTGTTCGCCTGCGAATCGGGCAGCCGCGGCTGGGGCTTCGCATCGCCTGACAGCGACTACGACGTGCGTTTCGTGTACGTGCACCGGCGCGACTGGTACCTGCGTGTCGAACCGCAACGCGACGTGATCGAGCGGCCGCTCGACGACGAGCTCGACGTAAGCGGCTGGGAGCTGCGCAAGGCGCTGCAACTGCTGCGCCGGTCGAACCCGACGCTGCTCGAATGGCTCGACTCGCCTGTCGTGTATCGCGAAGACACGCGCTGGGCGCCGCGGCTCAGGTCGCTGGCGTCGGCGTTCTTCTCGCCGGTGCGCGGGCGCCATCACTACCTCGCGATGGCAAAGAAGAACTTTCGCGGCTACCTGCAAGGCGACACGGTGCGTTACAAGAAGTACCTGTACGTGCTGCGGCCGCTGCTCGCGGTGCGCTGGATCGACATGGGGCTCGGCATGCCGCCGATGCGCTTCGCGGATCTCGTCGAAGGCACCGTGCGCGAGCCGGCGGTGCGCGCGGAACTCGATGCGTTGCTCGCGTTGAAGATGAGCGCGAACGAAAGCGAATACGGGCCGCGCCGGCCCGCGATCCACTCGCTCGTCGAGACGATGCTCGCCGATGCCGAACACGATCGCGAATACAAGCGGCCGTGGGGCGATGTGGCGATGCTCGATACGTTCCTGCGCGACGTGGTCGACGGTCGATGAAAGACGAACGGCGCGATGCCTGTGGGCATCGCGCCGTTTCCGCATCTGCATGCGCCCGGACGCTGCCGGTGAGCAACGTGCGTGCCCGCACACTACGCGTCGTCGCGCCGAACGCTGCCCGTTGCGGCTGTATACTTGATCCCGTTCTGCAAAGCCCACCGCGTCATACGCCACTGCACTCCACGTGCACCGCTTGCCGACGATGCGCCTGCAGCGCCGACGTCTTCCGCCCGCCCGTTCACAGCCGATACGAACCGTCATGTCGCACCGCCTTTCGCTTGCCCTCGCCGCCCTCCTCGCCGCTTCTCAGCTCGCCGCACAGGCACGCCCGCTCGCGCGGCCGCCGGTCGAGCGCGACTTCAAGAGCTGGTCGGTCGTCTGCGATAACGGCAACCGCTGCATTGCCGAAAGCCACGCCGACGATATCGACGACGCGCGCACCAACCTCATCCTGCGCGTGACGCGCGATGCCGGCCCCGACGCGCAACCGTCGCTCGACATCTTCGCGTCGGCGCCACTGGATCTGCGCACGGCACGCACCGATGGCCGCCCGTTCGATGCGATGCCGGCCCAATGGCATGCGTTCGGCGACAAGCCGGACAATGACGACGCGCACCCGTTCCGGATCCGGACGAGCGATCCGGCAACGGTTGCCGCATGGCTCGCCGCGTCGCGCAATGCGCAACTGCTGAGCTTCGGCGATCCGGCGTCGGCGCAAACGCCGCGCACGCCGCTGTCGGGATTGAATGCCGCTCTGCTGCTGATCGACGACACGCAGGGCCGCGTCGGCACGGTCACGGCGCTGCTGCGCCCCGGCAACCGGCCCGCTTCGTCGGTGCCGGCCGCACCGGCACTGCCGCCCGCCGTCGTTCCGGCGCCGCTCGTCGCCGGCCTGTCGGCCGCCGAACAGCGCCCGCTCGTCGATGCCGTGCTCGCGAAGTTCGGCATCGACGTGAAGCAATGCGCGGCCGATGTCGAAGACGAAATGTCGGCCGGCGATCGCAGGAAGGCGTCGCGCGCCGTGGCGATCTCGGCCGACGAGGCGCTCGTCGCGATCCCGTGCCAGACCAGCAGCCTGTATAACCACACCGACCTGTGGTACCGCGTGCGGCGGTCGGCGCCGTATGCGCCGACGGCGATGAACTTCGGCGAGAACGCGAACGCCGGCCTCGACTCGGCGTCGTTCGCGAACGAACTGACCGACGCCGGCTACGATCCCGCCAGCGCGATGCTGTCAAGCAAGGTCCGCTTGCGCAGTGCCGGCGATTGCGGCTCGACCGCATCGTGGGTCTTCGACGGCCGGCGCTTCCTGCTCGCCGACATCGCGACGCACGGCACCTGCAACGGCCTGTTCCAGGATCAATGGCCACGCCTGTATCGCCGGGCCGATGCGACGGGAAAGCGCTGACGCGCGTGGCGTGCCACCGTCACGTCACTCGCCGACGATCGAGATCGAGAATCCGTCCCAGCCCTTCTGCCCGACCGTCTGCACGGCCGTCGTCGTGAGCTTCGGCTCGGCAGCGAGGCGCGCGAAGCCTTCCCGCACGCCGACCACATCGGACTCGCGATTGCCCGGATCGGCCACGCGCCCGCCGCGCACGACGTTGTCGACCACGATCACCGTGCCGGGCCGCGACAGCTTCAGCGCCGCGTCGAGATAGACCGGGTTGTTGTCCTTGTCCGCATCGATGAAGATGAAATCGAACGGCGCGCCACCCGCATCGACGAGCCGCGCGAGACTGTCCTTCGCGCTGCCGACGATCACCGACACGACCTCTGCGAACCCGGCTCGCGCGATATTCTGCGTCGCGACCTTTGCGTGCTCGGGGCGCAGTTCGAGCGTCACGAGCGTGCCGCCCGGCGGCAACGCGCGCGCGAGCCAGATCGTGCTGTAGCCGCCGAGCGTGCCGACCTCGAGGATGCGCCGCGCGCCGCGTATCGTCGCGAGCAGTTGCAGCAGCTTGCCCTGGTTCGGCGCGACGTTGATCGCGGGCAGCCCGGCCGCGTGGCTGGCCGCCAGCGCGGCGTCGAGCGCATCGTCGGACGGCACGAGCGTTGCGGAAAAATACGCATCCACCTGGTTCCACTGGTCCTGATCCATCGCACGCCTCCTGTCTGCGGAAAACCGCATTCTATGCGCGGCATCCCCATAAGCAACACACCATTCGTTCTAAGGACAGCAGCACACGTGCTCCTATAATCGCTCGACATCACAACAACAGACGGAGCACCCATGACCGATCAGGCCTCTTCGAACTGGCGCCTCGAAACCATCGCCGTGCACGGCGGTTATCGTCCCGACCCGACCACGCGCGCGGTCGCCGTACCGATCTACCAGACCGTTGCGTACGCATTCGACGACACGCAGCACGGCGCCGACCTGTTCGACCTGAAGGTCCAGGGCAACATCTACACGCGGATCATGAACCCGACGACGGATGTGCTCGAGAAGCGGATCGCCGCGCTAGAGGGCGGCATCGGCGCGCTTGCGCTCGCGTCGGGACAATCCGCGGTCACGTATGCGATCCAGACGATCGCCGAAGCCGGCGACAACATCGTGTCCGCGAGTTCGCTGTACGGCGGCACCTACAACCTGTTCGCGCATACGCTGCCGCAATACGGGATCACGACGCGCTTCGCCGATCCACGCGACCCCCGCGTCGTTCGAGCCGCTGATCGACGCGCGCACGAAGGCGATCTTCGCGGAATCGGTTGGCAACCCGCTCGGCAACATCACCGATATCGCCGCGCTCGCGGAAATCGCGCATCGCCACGGGATCCCGCTGATCGTCGACAACACCGTGCCGTCGCCGTATCTGCTGCGCCCGTTCGAGCACGGTGCGGACATCGTCGTGCACTCGCTGACGAAGTATCTCGGCGGGCACGGCACGAGCCTCGGCGGCGCGATCGTCGATTCGGGCAAATTCCCGTGGGTCGAGCACGCGGACCGCTTCAAGCGGCTGAACGAGCCGGACGTCAGCTATCACGGCGTCGTCTATACGGAGGCGTTCGGGCCGGCCGCCTATATCGGCCGCGCGCGCGTGGTGCCGCTGCGCAACATGGGCGCGGCAATCTCGCCGTTCAACGCGTTCCAGATCCTGCAGGGCATCGAAACGCTCGCGTTGCGCGTCGAACGGATCAGCGACAACGCACTGAAGATCGCGCAGCATCTCGCGCGCCACGAGCACGTCGAATGGGTGAACTATGCGGGGCTGCCCGATCACCCGGACCATCCGCTCGTCGCACGCTACCTGTCGGGCCGCGCGCCGGGCATCCTGACGTTCGGCGTGAAGGGCGGCCGCGACGGCGGCGCGAAGTTCCAGGACGCGCTGAAGCTGTTCACGCGGCTCGTCAACATCGGCGATACGAAGTCGCTCGCGACGCACCCGGCATCGACGACGCACCGGCAACTGTCGCCGGCCGAACTCGCGAAGGCCGGCGTGAAGGAGGAAACGGTGCGGCTGTCGATCGGCATCGAGCATATCGACGACCTGCTCGCCGATCTCGACCAGGCGCTCGCGCAGCTTTGACCGGAACAGGCGCGCCGGCTACCACGTCGTCGCGCCCGCCGGATACGTGTCGACGATGCGTGAGCCGTTGGCGGGCGTGACGCCCGCGTTGCGCAACGCGGTCCACAAGTCGATCGCATGCTCGCGCGACTTGCGGCTGCCGTCGTCGGTCAGCACGTTCAGTGCGATCACTTCGTCGCGTGTCGTCAGTTGCAGTTGTTCCTTCAACTTGCGCGACTGATACGACGCGGTACGGACATCGCCCAGCACGATCCGCTTCTCCGCGACATTCGGCTCGCCGCCCGTGTCGGCCGGCACGAACGTCAGCCGGCCGTTGTCGAGCTCGCATTGCCCGCGCGTGAACGTCGCGCTCCACTCGCCCGACGGAACGGCCGCGAACTCGCAGCGCATCCGCTCGTTCGCGCGGCGGCCGGCGTCGTGCGCCGACGCATGCGACAGCGCCCGTTCCGGCCAGCCGGCCGCCATCGCGGCCGTCGACATCAAACAGACAGCCAGCATGATTCCTGTTGCGATAGTGCGCATGGCACGCTCCTTTCCATATGGAAAACCGGCCGAGCAGCGGCGTCGCAGCCGGCCGCGAATGAACGATCAACGCACCGCGAAGCGGTTGTCGTGCGCATCGACCGTCGGTGCGTTCTCGCCGCCGTGAACCGTCGATCGATGGATTTCCTGATTGCGCGCAACGGCGGCCGGGCTCGCCGGGTAGTCGTGATTCGGGCTCGGGATCACGCCGTCGTGCCGCGCGCGCATCAGTTCCCGACGCACTTCCTGCCGGGTCTTCGCCCGCGCGGCCACGGTCTGCGAGAAGGCCGCGATCGACAGAGCGGCAACGGTCATGGCGATCATCGGTCGCGGAATGTTCATGTCGTTCGCTCCTTGCCTGGAATCCGTGACAGGAGCCGTCACTTTGATCCGGCGGCGGTGCGGCATCGTGATCCCGGCATGACGGATTCGTCATGGTTCGCGCATTCACCGCGTCGCAGTACGAAGTAAACTCGTCTCGAACAACGGCGCAGGCATCGATCGGCTCCTATGGCTACGGCGGAACGCGCACGCAAGGCATCGTCAATCTCGGGTTTCGCCATCGATTCTGATCGCGGCGACGGCACGCTCGCGCCTGCGTGACAAAAAATTCATGTTCCGATCAGGTTCACGATGCGTCGTTTCGCTACCATCGGAACGGTAACGGGCCATGCCTGTTCCCATCCACGCAGCGGGTCGCTGTCGCACGGCACGATCACGCGTTAGGCCCGGGCTCATCGAGTACCGGGCCTTTTTTTGATCGCAAGGCAGACGATCAGGGTGCTGGATTGCGTTGCGGGAACAGACACGGATGCGTCTTCACGTACAGGTTCGGATTGCCGCAACGATGCCCCGCATAGTCGATCTGCTCGCCGGGCATGAGGTCGGCCGGCACCGGCTTGCGCGCGGCGGACGACGCGGTCGTGCCGGTGTCGGAACGTGGCGATGCGCAGCCCGCGAGAAACGTGACGATCAGGACTGCGATCAACGATAGGAGAATGGCGGGACGATGCAATTTCCGGTCCGAAATGAAAGCCTGAACATGACCGCCCGCTTTCGATTCTGCTGTCGCGAACGGCGCGAACGCCGCCGGCCGCGCGGGCCATCGGCAGGCTTCATGTTCCGCTTCCCGCTCATCGCGCTCATGACGCGAACATGACGATTTCGTCACATCGATCGAGCGCGTACGGCGCGCCGCCGCCTCGCGCAAATCTGACTTTTTTTTCATCTGCCGATCACGGTGGCGCATGGCTGCTTTCGCATACTGGGTCCATGGTTCGCCACCCGGCGACCCTGATCAAGGAGAGAGCTCAATGAAAACGGCAAAACTCGCAGCACTGTTCGTCACCGTCACGCTATCGCTCGGCATGGCCACGCAGGCTGCATTCGCGCAAACGCAAACGCAGGGCAAGACGCGCACGCAGGTCGTCAACGAACTGAAGCAGGCGCAGCACGACGGCGTCGTGCCGACGGGCAAGACGCAGTACCCGCCGAGCGGCGAGCTCGTCGCGCGCAACAAGGAACTGCACGGGATCTCGGTGCATGGCGGCGAGAAGGCGCCGCAGGCCGACAACCACGACAACCTGGCGACACGCTGATGCCCCTCGGTCGTACGATCGCGGGCAACGTGCCGCTCGCAAACGCCTTGTGGCGAACGTGCGGGCGTGCCCGCCCGCGATGTCAGGTGCGGATGACGGCCGGCCGCGTCGGCTCGGCCGGCCGTCGCGGAAAGCGCAGCCAGAACGTCGTGCGCTGGCCGGGATCGCTGTCGACGCCGCATTCGCCGCCGTGGTTGTCCATGATCGACCGGACGATCGCGAGGCCGAGCCCCGTCCCCGACGCCGAATTGTGCCGCGACGGATCGACGCGATAGAAGCGTTCGAAGATCAGCCCGACATGTTCCGCCGCGATGCCCGGCCCCGTATCCGACACGGCGATCGTCGTCGCGCCGCCCTGCTCCACGCAGTCGATCGTCACGACGCTGCCGCGCGGCGCGTAAGCCAGCGCATTCGACAGCAGGTTGCTCAACGCGCGCTGGTACAGCGTGAGATCCGCATCGACCCACGCATGGCCGTCGACCTTCACCGACACGCCCGCATCCTCCGCGAGCGGCTCGTAGTAGCCGGCGACACGCCCGGCCTCTTCCGCCGCATTCAGGCGCCGCACGTCGATCGACGTGCCGGCCTGTTCCGAACGCGCGAGAAACAGCATGTCCTCGATCATTCGCGACAGCCGCTGATACTCGTCGATGCTCGACTCGATCACGTTGCGATATTCATCCGCACTGCGCGGCTGCGACAGCACGACCTGCGCGGCCGCCTGCAGGTTCGTGAGCGGCGTGCGCATGTCGTGCGCGAGATTCGACGAGAACTGGCTCAGCCGCGTGAACGATTCGTTCAGCCGTGCGAGCATCCCGTTGAATGCGTGCTCGAGCTCCTTCAGCTCGCCTGACGTATCGAGCTCCGGCAGCGGATGCGCAAGCCGGCTCGACGACATCTGCTCGGCGCGCGCCGCGAAACGCCGCAGCGGACTCAGCCCGAGCGCCGCGATGCCATACGCGATCGCGGCCGCGAGCACCACGCCGAACACCTCGATCACGACGATCGTATAAGCATGCGTACGCAACAGCAGCACGTCGGCGCTGCGATCGTACTGCACCGCGACGCGTACCACCGGAGCGCCCGCGCCGGCGAGCGGCACGGTCGTCACCAGGTACTGGTGCCGCGCGCCGGGCGGCGCGACGCCGACCGGCACGCGCCCCGCGTCCAGCGACAGCAGCGGCGCGTATGGGCGAAAACCGGGCGTGCCGACGAGGCGCGTGCCCGTCGCATCGTAGATCGCGAGATCCATGTTCGGATGGCCGTGCAGCTGGTCGATCCAGATGTCGGTGTTGCGCGCGACGTCGGCCGTCGTGCGCGCTTCGGCCAGATGCGTGCCCAATGCGGCGGAAATGCCGGCCATCTGCTCGGCCGCCGTCGTTTCGACGCGGTTGCTCAGCGCTTCATAAAGCGCGACGCCGCTCGACGCGAGGATCACCGACGTCGACAGGATGATCAGCGCGGTCAGGCGTCCGCGCAGCGTGCGCGGCAGCAGGCGCGCGATCATGCGGTCGCGCCGCCGCGCGCCTCGAGCACGTAGCCCATCCCTCGCACGGTATGGATCAGCTTCGGCTCGTACGCGTCGTCGATCTTCGAGCGCAGCCGCCGGATCGCCGAATCGACGACGTTCGTGTCGCTGTTGAAGTTCATGTCCCACACCTGCGAAGCGATCGTCGCGCGCGGCAGGATCTCGCCCTCGCGGCGCATCAGCAGCCACAGCAGCGCGAATTCCTTCGCGGTCAGCAGGATCGTGTCGCCCTGCCGCGTGGCCTTGCGGCGCGTCAGGTCGAGTTCGAGGTCGGCCACGCGCAGCGTGTTCGAATCGCGCGGCTGGCCGCGCCGCAGGATCGACTTGATGCGCGCGGTCAGCTCGACAAAGTCGAACGGCTTCGCGAGATAGTCGTCGGCGCCGAGTTCGAGCCCCTTCACGCGATCGCCGACGTCGTCGCGCGCGGTGAGGAACAGCACGGGCGTCGACTTGCTGCGCCGCAGGTTCTGCAGCAGCGTCCAGCCGTCCTGCCCCGGCAGCATCACGTCGAGCACGAGCAGGTCGTATTCCTCGGTCTCGGCCTGGTGCTGGCCCGTGATGCCGTCCTCGACCCAGTCGACGACATAACCGGCCTCCGTCAGGCCCTTGCACAGATAGGCACCCGTCTTCGGTTCATCCTCGACAATCAGAATTCGCATTACGCATTACCCTTGAAGAAACCCAGCCGGCGCAGCAAACCGGCGCCGACCCCGCCGCCGAAGCTGTCCAAAAGCGCGGCGCGCCACGACACCGCATGGCTGACGCGGTACAGCACAGGCAGCACCAGCAGCGTCAGCGCCGTGGACGACAGGATACCGCCGATCACGACCGTCGCAAGCGGGCGCTGCACCTCGGCGCCGGTGCCGGTCGCGAACGCCATCGGCAGGAAACCGAGCGACGCGACCAGCGCGGTCATCAGCACGGGCCGCAGCCGCGTGAGCGCGCCTTCGCGCACGGCGGCGTCGAGCGGCGTCCCTTCGTCGCGCAGGTTGCGGATGAACGAGATCATCACGAGACCGTTGAGCACGGCGACGCCGGACAGCGCGATGAAGCCGACCGCCGCCGTGATCGACAGCGGGATCCCGCGCAGCCACAGCGACACGACGCCGCCGCTCAGCGCGAACGGAATGCCGGTGAATACGAGCAAGCCGTCCTTCACGTTGTTGAACATCACGAACAGCAGCACGAACACCATGAACAGCGCGAGCGGCACGACGAGCTTCAGGCGCTCGCTCGCGCTTTGCAGCTGCTCGAACTGGCCGCCCCACGACACCCAGTAGCCGGCCGGCACGCGCACGTCCTGCTGCAACTGCTCGCGCGCATCGGCGACGAACGAGCCGACGTCGCGGCCGCGCACGTTCGCGCTGACGACCACGCGCCGCTTGCCGTCCTCGCGGCTGATCTGGTTCGGGCCCGGCGCGACGTCGATCGTCGCGAGTTCAGCGAGCGGCACGTACGGCGCTGCCGCCAGCGGCGCGCTGGCACCGGCCGCCGGCGCGGGCAGCGCGATCGGCAGCCGCTTGATCGCCTCGATATCCGAGCGCAGCTCGTCGGGCAGCCGCACGACGATATCGAAGCGGCGGTCGCCCTGGAACAGCGTGCCGGCCTTCTGCCCGCCGACGGCCGCGGCCACCGTGTCCTGCAGGTCGGCGACGCTCACGCCGTAGCGTGCGAGCTTGTCGCGGTCGAGGTTGACGGTGAGCACCGGCAGTCCGGTCGTCTGCTCGACCTTCACTTCCGACGCGCCCGGCACCTTCTGCAAAGCCGCCGCGATCTGCTCGCCGGTCTGGTTCAGCATGACCATGTCGTCGCCGAAGATCTTCACGGCCACGTCGCTGCGCACGCCCGAGATCAGCTCGTTGAAGCGCAGCTGGATCGGCTGCGAGAACTCGTACGCATTGCCCGGCAGCTCGGCGAGCGCTTCCTCGATCTCGCGCACGAGCGTGTCGCGCGGCTTCTTCGGGTTCGGCCACTGGTCGGCCGGCTTCAGCATGATGTAGCCGTCCGACAGGTTCGGCGGCATCGGGTCGGCAGCGATCTCGGCCGTGCCGGTGCGCGCGAACACGCGCTCGATCTCGGGGAAACGCGCCTTCAGCGTCTTCTCGATCGACTTCTGCATCTCGACCGACTGCGACAGGCTCGTGCCGGGAATCCGCAGCGCGGCGACCGCCAGATCGCCTTCGTCGAGGCTCGGGATGAACTCGCTGCCGAGTCGCGTGGCGAGCCCGAGCGTGACGAGCACGATCGCACCCGCGCCGAGCATCACGCGCACCGGGCGCGTCATGAACGCGGCGAGTACCGGTTCGTACGCGCGCCGCGCCCAGCCCATCAGCCGGTTCTCCTTCTCCTCGACCCGCTCGCCGATGAACAGCGCGACGGCCGCCGGAATGAACGTGACGGTCAACACCATCGCGGCCGCGAGCGCCATCACGACGGTAATGGCCATCGGGTGGAACATCTTGCCTTCGACGCCGGTCAGCGCAAAGATCGGCAGGTACACGACCATGATGATCAGTTGCCCGAAGATCAGCGCGCGGCGCGCTTCCTGCGACGCGCCGAACACTTCGGCGAAGCGCTCGTCGCGCGTGAGCGGCCGCCCGGCCGCCGCCTGCGCATGCGCGAGCCGCCGCACGCAGTTCTCGACGATCACCACCGCGCCGTCGACGATGATCCCGAAGTCGAGCGCGCCGAGGCTCATCAGGTTCGCGCTCACCTTCGCGTTGACCATGCCGGTGAAGGTCATCAGCATCGACAGCGGAATCACGAGCGCGGTGATCAGCGCCGCGCGGATGTTGCCGAGGAACAGGAACAGCACGGCGATCACGAGGATCGCGCCTTCGAGCAGGTTCTTCTTCACCGTCGCGACGGCCTTCTCGACGAGCACGGTGCGGTCGTACACGGGAATCGCCTTCACGCCGGCAGGCAGCGTGCGGTTCACGTCCTCCATCTTTGCCGCGACGGCCTTCGAAACCGTCCGGCTGTTCTCGCCCATCAGCATGAAGACCGTGCCGAGCACGACCTCCTCGCCGTCCGACGTCGCGGCGCCGGTGCGCAGCTCGCGACCGATGTCGACCAGCCCGACGTCCTTCATCCGCACCGGCACGCCGCCGACGTTGGTCAGCACGATGTTCGCGATGTCGTCGACGGTGCGCGCCTGGCCCGGCACGCGCACGAGATACTGTTCGCCGCGCTTTTCGATGTAGCCGGCGCCGACGTTGTCGTTGTTGCGTTCTAGCGCGCGCACGACGTCGGCGAGCGTCAGCCCGTACGACATCAGCTTCGCCGGGTTCGGTGCGACACGGTATTCCTTCACGTAGCCGCCGATCGAGTTGACCTCGGTCACGCCGCGCACGTTCCTGAGCTGCGGCCGCACGACCCAGTCCTGCAGCTCGCGCAGGTCGGCCGCCGTATAGCGCGTGCCGTCGGGCTTGCGCGCGGCCGCGTCGGCTTCGACGGTCCACAGGTAGATTTCGCCGAGGCCCGTCGACGTCGGACCCATCGCGGGTGCGATGCCGGCCGGCAGCTTGTCCTTCGCTTCCTGGATGCGCTCGTTGACGAGTTGCCGCGCGAAGTAGATGTCGGTGCCGTCCTTGAAGATCACGGTGACCTGCGACAGCCCGTAGCGCGAGATCGAGCGCGTCTGCTCGAGGCCCGGCAGCCCGGCCATCACGGTCTCGATCGGGTAGGTGATCCGCTGTTCGGCCTCGAGCGGCGAATAACCGGGCACGGCCGTGTTGATCTGAACCTGCACGTTGGTGATGTCGGGCACCGCGTCGATCGGCAGCTTCTGGTAGCTGAAGACGCCCAGCGCGGCCACGGCCGCGATCGCCAGCATCACGAGCCAGCGGTGCGCAATCACAAAGCGGATCAGGCGCTCAAACATGGCGGGATTCCTTGAAACGGGGAACGGTCACCCTCATCGGACGGGCCGCGCGACCGGTCACTCGACGGGTCGCAAATCGAGCCGCATATCGGGTCGAAAACCGTGCAACGGCACGCGCGTGACGCTCATTCATGTTCCGCGCTCCCCTTGCCGAGTTCGGCCTTCAGCACGAAGCTGTTCGACGCCGCATATTCCTGGCCGGGCTTGAGCCCCTTCAGCACTTCGGTCGCGCGCTCGTCGCGCCGCCCCGTCTCGACCGCCTGTGCGACGAACCCCTTCGGCGAGCGGACGAACACCGACGGCGCGCCGTCAACGTCCTGCAGCGCGTCGCTCGCGACCGCGAGCGGCACGTCCTGCCTGCCTGCGTCGACCGACACGTTCACGAACATGCCCGGCCGCCACACGCCGTCCGGGTTCGGCAACACGACGCGCGCAGGCGCGGTGCGCGTCTGTTCGCCGAGCAGCGAGCCCACATACGCGATCGGGCCGCTCGAACGCGATTCGAACGCGGTCGCGCTGACGGTCGCGTCGCGGCCCACGCGCACATCGTTCAGCCGCTGCGCCGGCACGGCCATCTCGGCCCACACGGTCGACAGGTCGGAGATCACGAACATGCTTGCATCGGCGGCGATCGCCTCGCCGGGCGTCGCATGCTTCTCGACGATCGTGCCCGCGAACGGCGCGCGCAGCTCGTAGCGGTTCAGCGCGCCCGCGCCCGCCGGCGCGTTCAGCGCGGCGAGTTTCTGCCGCGCGTTCTGCACGGCGATCTCGGCCTCGCGCAACTGCACCTGTGCCTGCTGGTAGTCCTGTTCCGCCGAGATGCGCTCCTGCCACAGCGTGCGTTCGCGCTCGTAGGTTGCGCGCGCACCCGACAGCCGGCGCTCGGCCGTCAGCAGTTCGCTGCGCCGGTCCGCGAGATCGGTGCTCGCGATCACGGCCAGCACCTGCCCCTTCGCAACGTTCTGCCCGAGCGACACCGATACCTGCTCGACGATGCCGGCCACGCGCGGCACGACGTGCGCGGTGCGATCCTCGTTGAACTTGATCTCGCCCGGCAACTGGAACGGCGTCGCGATCTGCGCGGGGCCGGCCTTCGCAAGCCCGATCTTCGAGGTCGCCAACTGCGCGTCGGTCAGCGCGATCGCGCCGTCGGCGCGCGCGAACGGGAACGACGCCGCGTCGCCGCCCGCCTTGACGTCGATCGTCGCATCGAACACGTGCGGCTCGGCGATCGACAGCGCGGACACGAACTTCTGGCCGGCCGCGTCGAAACGCAACGGTTCATGCGTGCGGTCGTAGCGGACCAGCGTGCCGGACACGGTCACGCCCTTGTCGGCCGGCTTGCCGTCGACGAACGGATAGACGACGAGCCGCGCGTCGCCGGGCTTTTCCGTCATGACGATCTCGACGGACAGCCTGCCGCGCTTCAGCACGACACCGCCCCGCGCGCCGGCGCCATCGGCCGGCGGTGCGGCTTCGGCGGCCGATGGCGCTGGCGCGCCGCCGCCCCGCGTGACGGCGAGCGCGCCGAGCACGATTCCGGCGCCGCCGAGCACGGCCGCCGCAATGATGAAGATTCTGCTGCGTGACATGACGATCCTTCAGGTAAGAGGGGCGCTTATTGCGCGATGGCCGCGAGCGGCGTACCGACGAGCCGGCCGATGTCGGCGCGGGCTGTATGGGCGTCGGCGAGCGCGCGCACGTATTGCGATTGCCCCTGGAACAGCGTGCGCTGCGCATCGAGCACGTCGAGGAAGCCGAACTTCCCGAGCTGGTAGCCGCGCGACATCGCGTCGAGCGCGGTGCGCGCGCCGGGCAGGATGTCGGTCTTCAGGCGCCGCGCCTCCTGTGCGGCGGCCTCGAAGTTCGCATAGGCCTGCGTCAACTCCAGCCGCAGCCGCGCGCGTTCGCGATCGAGATCGGCATTCGCGCGCTCGGCCTTGTGCGTCGCTTCGAGCAGCGCGCCCTTGTTCGTGTTGAACAGCGGAATCGGGATCGACACGCCGACGACGGCCTGGTTGTCCGGCACGCCGCCCGTGGTCACGCGTTTCACGCCCGCGCTGACCGTTACGTCCGGAATGCGCCGCGCGCGTTCGAGCGACACGGCCGCGTTCGAGCGGAGCATCTCGGCGCGCGAGATGCGCGCGAGCGGCGCGTCGTCGAGCTGCTCGACGAGCGCGGGCAGCGGGTCGACCGGCGGCACGGTTTCGAGATCGCCGAGCACCGCAAGCCGGCCGTCGCGCGCTTCGCCCATCACTGAGTTCAGCTTCTCGCGCGCGACCACGACACGGCCGCGCGCGGTCACGACTTCGATCTGCACGCCGGCCGCGGCCACCTGTGCCTTGGTCGCCTCGACCGGCGACACCTTGCCGGCCTGTGCGCGCCGCCCGGCGAGATCCGCCGAGCGCGCGGCGAGCGCCGCCGATTCCTCGGTGACCTGAAGCTGCCGCTGCGCGGCGAGCAAACCGTAGAACGCGGCGATCACGTCGGCGCGCACGACGGCGCCCTGCTCGTCGAGCGACGCATCGGCGGACTGCCGTCCGTACGACGCGACGTCGAGCCGCGCGCTGCGCTTGCCGCCGAGTTCGATCGTCTGGTTGAGCAGCACGGTCGACGTGCGCTCCGCGCGGCGAAAGCCTTCCTGCAGGAACGAGAGTTCCGGGTTCGGGCGCGTGCCGGCCTGCATCAGCGCGCCCGAGGATGCATCGACGTCGGCGCGCGCGCCGCGCAGAGCCGGGTTGTTGCGCGCGGCCGCGTCGAGCGCGCCGGCGAGCGTCAGCGGCGCGGCACCGGCCGCATCGGGCTGAGGCGAAACGGTTGAGGCCGGCTCGCCTGGCGCGGCGGGTGGCGGGGACGATTGGGCATGGGCTGTCGCCGCCGTCGCAAGGACGGCGAGCGCAACCAGGATGTGCGTGAACATGTGCGAGCCTGCGGTTACGGTTTCGCGACCGATGCTACGGAGCAACCGCAGTGCAAACATGAGGCGAAGATGATATTTCCGTCATCTTCGTTGAAGCGATCCGGCGGAACCGTGGCGCGCGGGGATGATGCGCTGCGCCCGCGAAAACACCTGAAGCGCAGCGAGAACCGCCGCGCCCGGTCAGAAGGCCTGCGTTTTCGTCTGGACGAACGGAAGCGCGCGGCACGACGCTCAGACGTTGCTCGACTTCGCGCGCCGGCGCCGTTCGAGCCAGTCGAGCAATTGCCGCCCATCGCGTTCACCGAACCACCGCGCGTGCCCGATCAGGTAACCGTCGTACGCGATGTCGACGATGGCCGGCGCATCGATGATGCAGCCGAAATACGCGACTTCCGACAGCGCGAACTCCGTATGCACGATCGGCAGCAGTGCGACCAGTGCCGCATAGGCATCGTCGCTCAGCGGTTCGAGCGATTCGTAGCCGTCGAGCAGCGCGTCGATCTGCTCGTATTCGATGCGTCGCGCGTCGGCCGGCGCCATCCAGTCGACCGTATTGCGCTCGATCGCGAGCGCGAGGTCCATCACCGCGCAGGTGCGATCCGACAACCCGAAATCGAGCACCGTCCGCACCTGCGCGCCGGGCCCCGCATCGGTCCACAGCAGGTTCGACGCATGCCAGTCGCCATGCGTCCACAGCGGCGGCAACGCGGGCAGCAGCGGCACGAGGCGCGCGTGATACGGGCCGATCGCGTCGGCGACGTCGCCGCGCCAGTCGCGCGCGCCGAGCGCGCGCACGAGCAGCGGCTGCGCATCGACCCAGCGTTCGAGCGCGCCCGCCAGATCGGCCGACGACAGCACACGGAAACTCGACAGCAGCGTGCGGACAGGCCGCGCGGGCGCGTCGTAGCCGGCCGACGCACGATGCAGCTCGGCCAACGCGCGGCCGGCCGCGTACGCATGCGACGGATGCGTGAACGGCTGCCACGACATCACGCCGCGATACGGGTCGACGCCGGGCGCGAGCACATGCACCTCGTACGTCCATTCGCCGGATGCGAACGCGGTCGCGCCGTCGCGACCGGCGAGCACGTCGACCACGGGCATGCCGCGTTCGCGCAGATGCGCGATGAAGCGATGCTCTTCCTCGAGCCCCGCGACATCGCGCAGGCTCGCGTGATGACGCTTGACGAACAGCCCGCGCCCATCCGCCATCCGCACGAGCACGGCCGCCGCGAACTGCCGCGGGCTGTGCCACGTCAGCCGGGCCGGCTCGCCGGCACCGTCGATCCGCGCGAGCACCGCCGCCACCTCGTCGTGCGTCATCAGCGGCCAGTCGCGTTCGGCCTGCTCGCCGTCGACGCCGAATTGCGGCGGCGCGACGTCACGCGATACTGGCCCGTCCGGCTCGAGTGGGAATGACATGAACGACGTTGCTCCGTAGTTGAATCGATGCGTGAATCAGCGCGCGCCGCCGCCCGACGCGAGCGCGCCGCCGGCCGCCGCGCGCAGCGCCGCGGCCGTCCGGCTCCAGTCGCGCCAGCCGACGACGGCGAGCCCGATGAACAGCGCATAGAGTCCGGCCGTCAGATACAGCTCCTTGAACACGAACATCCCGACGTACACGACGTTCACGACGATCCACAGCCCCCACGACGCGATGTAGCGCCGCGCGGTCCAGTATTGCGCGACGAGGCTGAACGCGGTCAGCGACGCATCGACGAACGGCAGCGCCGCATCGGTCCAGCGCGCCATCATGCCGCCGAGCAGCGCGCTGCCGACGACGGCCGCGATCAGGTCGGGCAGCATCTGCCGCGGCCGCACGCCCGTGACGGGCGCCACGTCGCCGGCCGGCGCCGCGCCGCCGTCGGCTTCGCTCGCGCGCTGCGCGAGCCAGCGCTGCCAGCCGTACACCTGCAGCACCGCGAACGCGCCCTGCAGCAGCATGTCCGAGTACAGCTTCGCGTCGAAGAAGATCCAGCCGTACAGCGCGACCGACGCGAGCCCGACCGGCCAGCACAGCATGCGCCGCTTCGCGGTCAGCCAGATCGCGAGCGCGCTGACGATCACGCCGGCGATTTCGAGTGGGGACATCGTCTGTGCTCTCCTGGGTAGCTGCCGGGGCCGCGCGTCATACGGCCGGTTCCGGACGATCAGAAATCATAGGTCAACGATACGCGCGCGGTGCGCGGCGCACCCGGGAACAGGTACGCATCGCCCTGCTGCTCGCCCGCGTCGCGCCAGTAGAACTTGTTGAACAGATTGTCCACCGATACGCGCAGCACCGTGCGATGGCCGCCGATCTTCGTCGTATAGCGTGCGCCGAGATTGAACACGAACCACGACGGCACGCGCGCGGTGCCTTCCTCGTTCGCGTTGCGAGCCGCACTGTACTCGACGCCGCCGAGCACGTTCAGGCCCGCGACGCCCGGCACCGCATAGTCCGCATACAGCGACGCGCGCAGCGCGGGCACGTTGATGATCTGGTGTCCTTCGTACGCCGGCGAACCCGAATCGACCGCGCGGGCGCGGATCGCCGCGACGCTGGCCGTCAGCGCGAGGCGCTCGGTCATGCGCCCGGCCGCGCCGAGCTCGATCCCCTGGTGCCGCTGCGTGCCGCGCTGCACGAACGTGTAGGTCGCACCCGATGCGTCCGGGTCGGCGAACTGGAACGGCTTGCTGATCGAGAACACGGTGGCCGTGAGGCTCAGCCGGTCGAGCCAGTCGTATTTCGCGCCGACCTCGATCTGGTGCGATTCGACGGGCGGCAGGAACGCATACGCGTTGGTCGCGCGCACCGGCGCCTGATCGCCTAGCGACAGCGCCTTGCTGTACGACGCGTACAGCGACAGCACGTTCACCGGCTTGTAGACGAGCGCGACCTGCGGCAGGAACACGGAGCGGTCGGTGCGCGTATCCGCGCCGTCAAGGCTGCTCCAGCTGCGCTGGCGCAGCAGCACTTCCTTGCCGCCCGCGAGCACCTGCCAGTGTTCGCCGATGCTGATGCGGTCGAGCCCGAACACGCCGTACTGCCACGCGTCGAGGCGCGGATACGACGGCCCGGGCGAATTCGGCGACGGCGCGAACGCCACGTCGGGCCCGTAGATGTTCTCGCTGCCCACGTAGTCGTACACGGCGTCGGCCATGTGCACAACGCGGCGCTGCACGCTCACGCCGAGCGTCAGCTCGTGCCGCAGCGGCCCCGTCGCGAACTTGCCCGTCGTGACCGCGCGCAGGTCGTCGTTGCGCCGGTATTCGCCGGGGCTGCGGAAATCGTATACGTCGTAGTCGCCGTTCGCGCCGAAGAAGAACGGCGACGTCGCGCCGGCCGCGCAGCTTGCCGCGTATGAACAGCCGTACGCGAACGCGCTGTTGTCGTCGATCATCGTGCGGCTGCGGCCCGCGGCGATGTACGCGTTCCAGTCGTCGTTGAACCGATAGTCGAAGCGCGCGTTCAGGTTCAGCGCGTCGGTCGTCACCGGTTTCGCCCACGGCTGCGTGCCGAGCGCCTTCGACGTCGTCTTGACCGACGGCACGACGGTGCCGCCGAGCAACTGGTAGCCGGGCGCGGAACGCTGGATCCACTGCTGGAATTCAGCGTTGAGCTGCAGGCTCGCACGCGGGCTGATGTCCCAGTCGGCGGCGATCGAGCCGAACGTGCGCCGCCCGTTCGTGCCGTCGATATACGAGTGCATGTTCTCCTTCGCGGCATTGATCCGGAAGCCGAACTGATGGTCGGGGCCGAAGCGGCGGCCGAGATCGACGGCCGCCGACGTCGAGCCACGGCTATCGACACCGGCCGTCACGCTCGCGACGTTCGCGGAGCGCTTCGTCACGAAGTTGATCACGCCGCCGGGCGCGACGACACCGCTGTCGATGCCGGCAAGCCCCTTCAGGATCTCGACGCGCTCCTTGTTCTCGAGCGGCACGTTCTGCTCGCCGGACACCGTCAGCCCGTCGATCCGGATCGCGCTCGCGAGATCGACCGGAAAGCCGCGGATCGCGAAGCCTTCGAAATAGCCGACCGGCGCGTAGTCGTTGACGACCGACGCGTCGTTGCGCACGACGTCGCTCAGCCGCTTCGCCTGCTGATCGTCGAGCTGCGCGCGCGTCACGACGCTCACCGACGCCGGCGTATCGCGCAGCGGCGTGTCGTCGAGCCCCGCGACCGACGCGTTGCGCACGCGAAACGCATTGCCGCGCTCGCCGCTCACCGTAATCGTCGGCAGCGTCGCGCTGCCGGCCGCATCGGCGTCCGGTGCCGGCGCGTCGCCCTGGGCTGCCGCAGCCTGCGCCGCGAAAAGCGTGATGCCGAGACCGACTCCGAGCCCGACCTTCGCGCGCCGCCGCCGTACGGGCGACGCTGTTGTTTTATTCACCGTCATTGTTCTGGATGGAAAACTCGCCACTCGACCCTGTCGAAACACGTTACGAAGCTGCGAAGCGCACGCTCGCGGACGAATCTTCACCCGCGGCGCATCCGGCCGGCACGACATTCATCGGACGAATCGGACGAGACGGCACGCATGCGTGCCGGTCGATCGATCGGGAAGACGCAGGATGGGACATCGGATTCGGGTGACGCACCGGGAGCCGACGCAGCCGTCGACGGGTTCGTCGGGTGCCTGTCGGGCGGCCGGCGGCCTCGCGCGGTCATGTCATGCGGGGGACGCTTCGAACGCCGCGGTGCGGGCGTCGGGCAGTTGTGCGCGCCGTTCGTCGGAACGGCGGCCAACCCGTCGCACGCGACATCGCGGCGTGGCGCGCATTTTACCCCGGGCGGGCATCAAGACCGTGGAATCTGGCGGAACGGGAGGCGGGAAAGAACGGGAATGGGGAAACGCAATTCGTGCCACATGGCAACGGCGGCAATGTGGCAGCGATGCTCGGCGCGCAGGGCAACCTCGAAGACCGGCGCAATCATGCGCCGGTCATGCGGGCGGAAACCGAAGCGGGAATGATCTCCCGCTCGCAATTCACGCGCCGCTCAGAACCCCTGCATCGTCACGGTCGGATCGACGACCAGATGCACGACGCCGTAGATGACCGCGCCGACGAGCAGCGCGAGCAGGATCGCCACGAACGGCAGCAGCGTGAAGTTGACGTTCGCGAGATCGGCTGCGTGCGCCTTGCTGTTGCGTACGCCGAAGAAACTCCACAGGACCAGCTTGATCATGCCGAGCAGTTTCATGATGCGCTCCTTTCATCGAATCGGTTGACGCTATCGTCGATCCAACCGGCATCCGAAAAAAGAAGCAGTTGCGCGCGCTTTTCGCGCAGCAGGCCGTCTGCGGCCGCATGTCGCAGGCGCATCAGCGGTCGAGCACGAGCGGTTCCGTGGCGCGTTGCGCGGGCCGCGCGACGCACAGCAGCGCGCAGCCGGGTTCGACCGCCGCGTCGGGCGTTTGCTCGTAGTCGACCGCGCCGGACAGCACGCGCGTCGCGCACGTGCCGCACGAACCGGAGCGGCATTCTGACGGCACGGCGACGCGCTGCCCTTCCGCGAATTCGAGCAGCGTGCCGTCGGCGGGCGTCCATGCGGCTTCGCGCCCGGTGCGCCGGAACACGACCGGCACGCTCGCCGCCGGCGAGCCTGCCGTGCCTGCCGCTCGGGTCACGCTGCGCGCCACGCTCGACGGCCCGAACGCCTCGAAGCGGATGCGTTCGTCCGGCACGTTCAGCGCGCGCAACCCGTCGTACAGATCGCGCATGAACGCCGACGGGCCGCACAGGTAGAAGTCGTAGTCGTCGAACGACAGGATCCGCTTCAGTTGCGCGATGTCGATGCGGCCGGCCCGCGCTGCCATGTCGCCGTGCGGACGGCTGTCGAACCAGTGCAGCGACAGCCGCGTATCGGCGGCCGCGATGCGCGCCAGTTCCGCCGCGAACGGCCGGTCGGCCGCTTCGCGCGCGCCGTGCACGAACACCACGCGGCGCGACGGCGCGGCGTCGGCCAGCGCGCGGCGCAGTATCGCGATCATCGGCGTGATGCCGATGCCGGCCGATACGAGCACGGCCGGGCGCGGGCTCGCGAGATCGAACGTGAAGCGGCCGCGCGGCATCTGCGCGTCGAGCGTCATGCCCGCCCGCGCGTGATCGTGCAGCCATGCCGACACACGCCCTTCGCGCTTCACCGTGATCCGGTAATGCGCGCCGCCCGGTGCCTCGGAAAGCGTGTAGCTACGAATCAACGGTGCATCGCTGCCCGGCAACGCAACACGCAGCGTCAGATGCTGCCCGGCGTCATATGCGGGCAACGTGCCACCGTCCACCGGTTCGAAATGGAACGAGCGGATCGCGCGCGCTTCGTCGACGATCTTCGCGATGCGCAGCGATCGCCATGCGGGTGCTAATTGGTGTGCCGATGCGAACGCCACCGGCGCGACCGCCGCCGTCACCGCTCCACCCGCGGCCGCCGCCATCGCAGCGAACTGCGGCGCGCGCTCGACCGCCGACCACCGGAACGGCAGCACCGCGCGCATGCGCCGCACCTCCCGCACATGGAACCGCACGACACGCTGCGCGCCGTCGAACGACGCGACGAGCGGCCCGTCCCACACGATCTCGGCGCGCGCGGCGACGTACAGCAGGTCGCCGCTGTCGAAATCGACGAACAGCAGCCCCGCGCGCGGATCGTGCTGCAGGTTGCCGAGCGTGTTGAAGAAACGGTTGCCGCTGAAATCCGGCGTCGTCAGCGTGTGCGCATCGTCGACGCGCACGAAGCCCGGCATCCCGCCGCGATGCGACACGTCCGCGCCGCGCGCGGCGCCCGCGTCCGCCGACGTGTTCGCGCTCGCGACGAAGAACGTATCGGCCTGCGCGAGCAGCGCGCGATCCGCATCGCTCAGCCGGTCCGACACGTCGGGCTTGACCTGTGCATCGCCGTCGCGCGCGACGAACGTCGGCGTGCGACCCTGGATGTACTTCGCGCAGTTGCCGAAGCTCTGCTCGACGGCGATCGTCAGCGCATCGCCGTCGACGGCGCGCACGACGCCGTTGACGCGATTGCGCCGCCGCGTATCGAATTCAATCCCGAGCCCGCCGAGCGGCGCGCCCGGCTGCCACACGCCGCCCAGCGGATCGCCAGGCAGCGCGGGCGCCGCGATGCGCAGCGTGCGCGCATCCGGCGACGTGACGAACCCCGGCGCGCCGGCCCGCAGCGTCGCCCACGGCTGGCCGTGCGCATCGACGCCGCCGAGCACGAAGAACGGCAGCTGCGCGAAAAACGTCCGGTGCTGGTCCGGCATGAAGCGCCGGATTCCGCGCCGGCCGGCCGCACCCGCGGCTTCCGTTACGCCCGCGCGCTGCTGCACCGCGAGTTCGCCCGCGTGAAACGGCGCGGCGTCGAGTTCCCAGCCCGGTACGGCGGCGGTCGGAGCATTCATCGCGTTCTCCTGAACAGGCGCGGCTTCGGTTGGCGTTATGCGGCGAGCAGGCCCGCGCGCGTCGTCGGCATGCCGACGAAACCCGGCAGCGCCTCGACGCGCGCCAGCCATGCGCGCACGTGCGGATACGGTTCGAGCGATACGCCGCCTTCCGGCGCGTGCGCGATGTACGTGTAGGCGGCGATGTCCGCGATCGTCGGCTCGGCGCCGGCGGCGAACGGCTTGCCGGCCAGTTCGCGGTCGATCACGTCGAGCAGCTTCGCGGCCGTGCGCTTGGCCGCTTCCTGGTCGAGCGGCGCGCCGAACACGGTCACGAGCCGTGCCGCGGCAGGCCCCGACGCGATCGGCCCGGCCGCATACGACAGCCAGCGCTGCACGACCGCCGCGCCGGCCGGATCGTCGGGCAGCCAGTGCGCGTCGCCGTAGCGCTTCGCGAGATACACGAGGATCGCGTTCGAATCGGCGAGCACGGTGCCGCCGTCGTCGATCACCGGCACCTGCCCGAGCGGATTGAGCGCGAGGAACGCCGGTTCGCGTTGCGCGCCGGCCGCGAGGTCGACGTCGATGGTCTCGGACGGCAGGCCGAGCAGCGACAGGAACAACCGGACGCGATGCGCGTGCCCGGACAGCGGGAACGAATAGACGCGAATCGGGGCGACGGGCTTACCGGCGACGGGCGCTGCGGAGGCAGGCTTGCTGGCGACGGACATGGAAAACACTCCGGAATCTCGCGTCGCCGGGAATCGGCGACGAACGGCCCCAGAGTAGCGCTCGCGGTTCGCGGCCAGAAGATGGATAATCACTGAAACATTATCCGCTTTCATAGGACAATCGACGATGGCCGATCTGCGCGACGTGAACCTGAACCGACTGGCGATCTTCGTCGCGGTGGTCGATGCCGGCTCGCTGACGGCCGCGGCCGAGCGGCTCGGCCTCGCGAAGACGGTCGTCAGCACGCACATGCAGCGCCTGGAATCCGAGGTCGGCGCGAACCTGCTGGTGCGCACGACGCGGCGGCTGAGCGTGACCGACGCTGGGCGTACGTTCTACGACGCGTGCCGCGCCATCGTGCGCGCCACCGAAGCCGCGCTCGACGCGGTGTCGTCCGACGCGGGGCCGCTGCGCGGCACGCTGCGCGTGAGCGTGCCGATCGACTACGGCGCGCAGGTCGTCGCGCCGGCCGTCGTCGCGTTGCGCGACGCGCATCCGGGGCTCGGCGTCGAGCTGGTCGCGAACGACCGCGTCGTCGATCTCATCGCGGACAACCTCGACGTCGCGATCCGCATCGGCCGCCTCGCCGATTCGAACTATCGCGCGGTGCAGCTCGGCACGTACGAGAAATGGCTGGTCGCGAGCCCCGCGTTCGTCGCGCGCTACGGGCTGCCGCGCGATGCGGATGCGCTTGCCGCGCTGCCGTTCGTGATGCTGTCGACGCTGCCGCGCCCGCACACGTTCGAACTCGACAACGCGCGCGGCGGCAGCGTGTCGGTGCGCTGCGTCGCGCCGGTCGTGTCGAACACCGCAACGGCATGCCGCGCGATCGTGCTCGCGGGTGGCGGCTTCGGACTGCTGACGGATTTCTCGACCGCCGACGACATCGCGGCCGGCCGGCTCGTGCGGCTGCTGCCCGCGTGGTGCTCGGCGCCGGCCGGGATTCATGCGGTGTATCCGTCGACGCGGCTGCCTTCGCCGAAGGTGCGGGCGTTCATCGATGCGATGAAGCAAAGGATCGGCGAAACGCCGCCGGCGGCGCCGGTACGCTCGACACGATCGAAACGAGCCGCAGGCTGAATCCGGATCGCCACGCGTTTTTGCCCCGCCTCCAATCCGCTTTCCCCGCGGCTTTCCCGCCCCGAATAAATACGCCCTTTTATCCCCCCCAAAAAATAGCGCATTGCTTTCCAAATTTTCTACTAACCTTATTCCCGGTAATACGCCAATTCGCGTTTACCGAAACGTTTTCAATTCCCCGTTTTATTCAATCAAACAAGGAGTCTGGAAATGCAAACCGCTGCGATTTCATGGGGAACCACGCCGTCGATTCGTGTCTACACGGCCAACGGCAACAAGATCACCGAACGCTGCTACGACGGGCAGAAGTGGTACACGGGCGCGTTCAACCAGGCCGGCGACAACGTGTCCGCCACCTGCTGGCTGGTCGGGAGCGCCGTTCACATCCGCGTGTACGCGACGAGCGGCGGCACGACGACCGAGTATTGCTGGGATGGTGACGGCTGGACCCGGGGCGGATACACGGGTTCCTGATCGATCGTGCCTGGGGCGCGAAGGATTTCGCGCCACGATCGGCGCAATGCGAGCTGACTCTTTGCATTGCGCCGCTTTTTAATTCGCTCCACATTGTTTTCATCCATTCATCGCCACATCGAACCGGAATCAAAAACAATGACGACTTTTTGACAATCATTAACCCCCGAAAACCGATCGCCTTTTAATTATTAAAAAGGCGACTAAAACGCAAAAATCGGCACGACGTCCGGCGCGCCGTGTGATTGCTGCGTTCTTTTCATTTTCAGACTGCAATTTTCCGGGGTAACACGAACGATGCGATGCCATCCGGTTATCCAATCTCCCGCAATGTCCCCAGCAACACCTTCCTGCAGCTCGCGACCATCTGCGCTTCCGGATCGCGATAGTCGGTGAGCAGCCACGCCGCGCCGACGTTCGTCATCGCGCCGACGAGCGCGAGCCCGATCAGCCGCTGCTCGGTGCGCTCCGCGGGCGTCGCGGCCTCGCGCGGCGCGCCGATCGCCATGATCAGCTTGCCGAAGTCGATCAGCATGCGCTGGTACGTCATGTCGGTATCCGCGCTCACGCCCATCACCTCGAGCAGCAGCACGCGCGCCGCGCACGGGTCGCGCAGGAATGCGAAGAACGCGGCGAGCCCCGCGTCGACGCTCTCGCGCAGATCGCCGCCGCGCGCGGCGACCGCCTGCGCGACCGCGTCATGCAGCTGCTCCGCGTGATGCAGGTAGGTGCAGCGCAGCAAATCCTCGGTGCTGTCGAACGCCGCATAGAAATAGCGATCGTTCAGCTTCGCTTCCCGGCAGATCGACCGCACGGTCGCCTTGCGGAACCCGACCGTGCCGAACACGCGCGTCGCCGCGCGGATCAGCGCGTCGCGCCGCTCGGCGGCACGCACCTCGGGCGCTACGCCGCCGTACGACCGGCCCCGTTTTTTCGTTTCGAGTGCTTTCTCCATTCCGCTATTTGACATCAGGACACCCTAAAACTAAAGTGGTGACGACCAACACCACAATAGACGCGCCGCCGGCGCAGTACAAGCGGAGCGGGAGGAGCAACGGATGAACGGGTTTTCCGGCAAGGTCGCCGCGATCACGGGCGCCGGTTCGGGCATGGGTCGCAGCCTCGCGGTCGAGCTCGCGCGGCGCGGCTGCGAGGTCGCGCTCGCCGACGTCGGCGAAACCGGGCTCGCCGGTACGGCGGCCGCGTGCGCGCAGCGCGGCGTGCGCGTGAGCACGCGGCGGCTCGACGTCGCCGACCGCGATGCGGTGTTCGCGTGGGCCGATTTCGTCCGCGCCGAACACGGCAAGGTCAACCTGATCTTCAACAACGCTGGCGTATCGCTGGCCGCCAGCGCCGAAACCGCGCGCATCGCCGATCTCGAATGGATCGTCGGCATCAATTTCTGGGGCGTCGTGCACGGCACGCAGGCGTTCCTGCCGCACCTGCGTGCGTCAGGCGACGGCCACGTCGTCAACACGTCGAGCCTGTTCGGGCTCGTCGCGATGCCGACGCAAAGCGCGTACAACGCAACCAAGTTCGCGGTGCGCGGCTTCACCGAGGCGCTGCGGATGGAACTCGAACTCGACGGCGCGCCGGTGAGCGCGACCTGCGTGCATCCAGGCGGCGTCGCGACGAACATCGTCGATGCGGGCCGCGTCGATACCAGCATCCACGCGCTCACGGGCCAGGACGAAGCGACCCACCGCCGGCAGGCGAACCGCCTGATCAGCGCGACGACGGCCGACGATGCCGCGCGGCAGATCCTCGCGGGCGTCGAGCGCAATGCACGCCGCGTGCTCGTCGGCGCCGACGCGCGTCGCCTCGACCGGATCGCGCGCCTGCTCGGCGCCGGTTACCAGCGGCTGATGCTGCGCCATGTGCGCCGCGCCCGTGCACGCAACCTTCGCCCGAAGGAAGCCCCCGTGGGAGAACGCGCCCACGCCCCGGCCGCACGCCCGACCACGCCGACCAAGGACCCCGCATGACCTCGACGACGACCGACCGGCGCGACGCGCCGCCCGCCTCCGGCGCCCGCCATGATTGTGGCGACGGCAACGACCTCGACGTGCTGATCGTCGGCGCCGGCCTGTCCGGCATCGGCGCCGCGTATCACCTGAAGCAGCGCTGCCCGCATGCGAGCGTCGCGATCGTCGAGGCGCGCGACGCGATCGGCGGCACCTGGGATCTGTTCCGCTATCCGGGCGTCCGTTCGGATTCCGACATGTTCACGCTCGGCTACAGCTTCCGCCCGTGGCACAGCGACAAGGCGATCTCCGACGGCCAGACGATCCTCGACTACATCCGCGACACCGCGCGCACGTACGGGATCGACAAGACGATCCGCTACGGCCAGAAGGTCGTCGCAGCCGACTGGGACTCGAACCGCGCGCGCTGGACGGTGCGCATCGAGCGCACGCGCGACGGCGCGACCGACACGCTCGTCTACACCTGCCGCTTCCTGTTCATGTGCAGCGGCTATTACGACTACGACGCCGGCTACCTGCCCGACTGGCCCGGCATGGACACGTTCGAGGGCAAACTCGTGCATCCGCAGCACTGGCCGAAGGATCTGACCTACGCGAACCGGCGCGTCGTCGTGATCGGCAGCGGCGCGACGGCCGTCACGCTCGTGCCGTCGATGGCGGCCGACGCGCGGCACGTGACGATGCTGCAGCGCTCGCCGACCTACATCGTGTCGCTGCCCGCGCGCGACAGGATCGCAAACGCGCTGCGCCGCGTGCTGCCGTCGCGGCTCGCGCACCGGCTCGTGCGCGTGAAGAACGTGCTGCTGACGATGTACCTGTACAACGTGTCGCGCCGCAAGCCCGACCAGACGAAGAAGTTCATCATCCGCGCGGCCAGCAAGCAGCTCGGCCCCGGCTTCGACGTCGCGAAGCACCTGACGCCGCGCTACATGCCGTGGGACCAGCGCGTGTGCCTCGTGCCGAACGGCGACCTGTTCAAGTCGATCCGCGCGGGCCGCGCGTCGATCGTCACCGACGAGATCGAGCGCTTCACGCCGACCGGCCTCACGCTGAAGAGCGGCCAGCAGCTCGACGCGGACGTGATCGTCACCGCGACCGGGCTGAAGGTGAAGCTGCTCGGCGGCGCGCGCGTCACGGTCGACGGCCGCACGGTCGACCTGCCGGAGACCGTGTCGTACAAGGGAATGATGTACAGCGACGTGCCGAACCTCGCGTCGTCGTTCGGCTACACGAATGCATCGTGGACGCTGAAGGCCGAGCTGATCGCGCGCTACGTGTGGCGGCTGCTCAACCACATGCGCGCGAACGGCTACGACACGTGCGTGCCGCGGCTCGGCGCCGGCGATCTCGGCGACGTGCCGGCCGTCAACCTGAGCTCGGGCTACATCCAGCGCGCGGCCGGCATCCTGCCGAAGCAGGGCCATCGCAAGCCGTGGAAATTCCACCAGAACTACGTGCTCGATCTCGCATCGCTGAAGTTCAGCGCGCTCGCCGATTCGGCGATGCATTTCGAACGCCGCGCGAAAACCGGCCCGGCTGCGACAGCGCCGGTTGCCGAACCCGCACTCGAAACCCGCTGAGGCCGACATGACCCCTACGCTCCATCTGATCCAGAACGTGCTGCTCGGCGTCGTCGCGGTGCTCGCCGCGCTCGCGCTGTTTTCCGGCTACGTCGCCAGCCGCGTGACGCGCGCATTCCCGCCCGAAGGCCGCTTCGTCGACATCGGCGGCGACCGCATCCACTACGTCGAATACGGCAACGGCCCGCCGATCGTGTTCGTTCACGGGCTCGCGGGGCAACTGCGCAACTTCGCGTACCTGCCGCTCGCGCGGCTTGCGCAGCGGCATCGCGTGATCCTCATCGACCGGCCCGGCGCCGGCCGCTCGACCCGCGGCGCGGGCTCGCAGGCGAACGTGTTCGCGCAGGCGCGCACGGTCGCCGCGTTCATCGACGCGCTGCGGCTCGACAAGCCCGTGCTGGTCGGCCATTCGCTCGGCGGCGCGATCGCGCTCGCGGTCGGCCTCAACCATCCGGACCGCGTGAGCCGGCTCGCGCTGATCGCGCCGCTGTCGCACGAGCAATCCGAGCCGCCGGCGCCGTTCCGGCCGCTGATGCTGCCGTCGCCGCTGGTGCGCCGCTTCGTGTCGTGGACCTTCGCAATCCCGCTGACGATCCTGACCGGCCGCAACGCCGTGCGCCAGGTGTTCGCGCCGGAAGACGTGCCGCGCGACTTCCCCACCAAGGGCGGCGGGCTGCTCGGGATGCGGCCGCATGTGTTCTACGCGACCGCGACCGACCTGCTGTCGGCGCCCGTCGACCTGCCCGCGATGGTGCGCCGCTATGCGGAGCTCACGCTGCCGGTCGACGTGCTGTACGGCCACGCCGATCCGATCCTGAACTGGCGCGAGCACGGCGACGCGCTCGCGAAGAAATCGGCGCGCGTGCGGCTGAAGGTCGTCGAGGGCGGGCACATGCTGCCGGTCACGATTCCGGATGCGACGGCCGACTGGCTGCTCGAAGTCGCCGCCGCGCCAGCCGACGCCGTCGCACGAGCTGCGCGTATCGAGTCCTGAACGGGAACGACACGGGGCCTGATTCAGTGCCGCGCAGCCGGTGCTGCGACGGAATCAGGCTTCGTCGTCGGGCACCGACAGCCCGAGATCCGCGATCACCTCGCGCGCGTTGCGGAATGCCTCGACCGCGGCCGGCGCGCCCGCGTACAGCGCGCTGTGCAGCAGCACCTCGCGGATCTCGACGAGGCTCGCGCCGTTATTGAGCGCGCCGCGAATGTGACCCTTCAGTTCCGTGCCGCGGCCGAGCGCCGCCAGCATCGCGCAGGTGCACAGGCTGCGCGTCTTCAGGTCGATCCCGCCCCGGTGCCACGTGCTGCCCCACGCGTGTTCGTTCAGCCAGTCCTGCAACGGACGCGAAAATCCGTCGAGGTCGCGCATCGCGCGCTCGACGAACGCCTCGCCCATCACGTCGATCCGCCGCGCCTTGCCGTATTCCCTGTCCTGTTCGCTCATGTCGGTGTCCTGGGTGAAGTCGTGGTCGTGGTCGCGGCGGCGTCGCCGGCGGCCGGGAGATTTCGCGCCATGTTCACGGGGCCGGCGCGTTTCGTCAAAGATGCGGCCCTCGGTTCGCCGCCGTTCGCGGCTGTTCGCGTGTCGGGCGGTCGAACGCTACGTAACATCCGGCCGCGCGTTACGGCGGCTTACGGGAACATCGCCACCGCCGCATCCATGCACGGTGCGTGCCCGTCGCGCGAAACCGCCATTCCTCCGTTTAAATCGCGTTGATATTCCCGATTTCTGCAACAAAGCGCGACGCCGTTTCGATAAATCCGTCATGGCGCGGAATTTGCAGAGGAGGCTTGGACACACTTCCAATGTCGAGGCCTACATGCACAGTATCTTCAAAAGGACGACGGTAACGATGGCCGTCTCGTCGCTGCTCGCGCTGTCCGGTTGCGGCTCGGTCGATGGACCGACGACCCCGCCGTCGATCAAGCCGAGCACGTCGGGGGGCGGCGGTACATCGGGGACGTCCGGTACGTCGGGCGGCGGTTCGTCGGGGACTTCGGGTGGCGGGAGTTCGGGTACTTCGGGTACTTCGGGTACTTCGGGTACTTCCGGTACTTCCGGTACTTCCGGTACTTCCGGTACTTCCGGTACTTCCGGCACCTCGGGCACTTCTGGCACCTCGGGCACCTCCGGCACCTCGGGTACTTCCGGCACTTCGGGCACCTCCGGTACCTCGGGTACTTCCGGCACTTCGGGCACCTCCGGCACGTCGGGTACTTCCGGCACGTCGGGTACTTCCGGCACGTCGGGTACTTCCGGCACCTCGGGCACTTCCGGCACGTCGGGCACTTCCGGTACCTCGGGCACTTCCGGTACCTCGGGCACTTCCGGTACCTCGGGCACTTCCGGTACCTCGGGTACTTCGGGCACCTCCGGCACGTCGGGCACGTCGGGCACCTCCGGCACGTCGGGTACTTCCGGTACCTCGGGTACTTCCGGCACGTCGGGCACTTCCGGTACCTCGGGTACTTCGGGCACCTCCGGCACGTCGGGCACGTCGGGTACTTCCGGTACCTCGGGTACTTCCGGCACCAGCGTCACCCCGCTCGGCAATGTCCTCCAGCAATCCGGCAACCTCGTGACGGCACTCGGCACGACGGTCGCGAACGGTGGCGCGCAGATCGGCGGCGTGCAGATCCCCGGCACGAACCCGACGACGGCCACCAGCGTCGGCAACGCGGTCACGAGCCTCGGCAACGGCGTGCAGTCGCTCGGCAACGGCGTCGCGGCCGGCCTCGGCTCGATCGGCGTGTCGCCGAACCCGCTCGGCCCGACGCTCACGTCGACCACCGGCCTGCTGACCGGCGCCGGCGGCGCGGTCAACAACCTCGGCAACGCAGTGACGAGCCTCGGCACCGGTCCGCTGTCGCCGCTCGCGCCGGCGACGACCCTGGTCGGCAATCTCGTCAATACGGTCGGCAATGCGGTCAACTCGACCGCATCGGCGCTGAATACCGCGCTGAACAGCGCGCCGGTCCAGCAACTCGAGACGCAGCTCGGCAGCGTGATCAACCCGATCACGAACACACTGACCGGCGGCGTCACGACGCCTGGCGCCACGCAGATGCTCGGCGGCGCAACCATGCTCGGCGCCCCGCTCAGCGGACTGCTGAGCACGCTCGGCAGCGGCCTCGGCCTCGCCGGTTCGCAGATCGGCAGCGCGACCGGCAACCCGGTCGGCACGAGCGCCGGCAACGGCGTGTCCCAGCTCGGCAACACGGTGGCGTCGGCAGGCGGCCTGCTGTCCAGCGGCAGCTCCAGCAGCGGCACCAACCCGCTCGCCCCGATTACCGGTCTGCTCGGTACGCTGACGGGCGGGCTCGGCGGCGGCAGCAGCTCCAGCGGTACGGGTGGTACCGGCGGCACGAGCGGCACCGGCGGCGGCCCGCTTGCACCGGTCACCGGCCTGCTCGGCACCGTGACCGGCGCGCTCGGCGGCCTCGGTTCGAGCGGCACGAGCGGTACCGGCGGCTCGGGCGTCGGCGGCCTGCTGGCGCCGGTCACCAACCTCGTCAACTCGCTGACGCCGCTCGGCGCAAGCCTCACCGGCACGGTCACGACGCCGGGAGGCAACGTGACGGGCGCCGTCGGCGGCCTGCTGACGAGCGGCCCGGTCGGCACGCTGACGGGCGCGCTGACGACGCCGGCCGGCTCGGTGGGTGCCATCGGCACGGCCAGCCCCGGCGTCGCAGCCGGCGCGGCGACCACACCGGCCGGCAGCGGCACTGTGGCGGCCCTGACCGGCAGCTCGAACGGCGGTACCGCGGGCGGTGCAGCCAGCCTGCTGTCGCCGGTGACGAACCTGCTCGGCGGTCTGCTGGGTGGCGGCACCAAGAAGTAACGCTTTACCGACCAGAACCACAGGCCAATGGCCGGGCACGCATCAATACAAAGCCCGGCCGACGGCCGGCGTCACCCGCCAAGCGGGGGCGCCGGCCGTCATCCCGACGAGGATCCGATCATGAATTCCACGCTCGACGGCATCGCCGCGGTCCAGGACCGCCCGCCCCGTTCCGCCACGCCCTTCCGTGCCGGCCTGCTCGGCATCGCGGCCGGGCTCCTCGCGCTGTGGTTCACGCGCGACCAGCCGGCCCTCGACGCCGCGACGCGCGCAATCATCGCGAGCCTCGCGATCATCGGCACGATCGCGCTGCACGAAATCCTCATCTCGCGCGTCTACCTGCGTCCGAGCGCCGGCCTGTCACGCCAGGCCGTGCGGCCGCTCGGCCTCGCGCGCGTCGCGACGCGGCTCGGCGCGCTCACGTCGATCTATGCGGGCATCGGGATGCTGTACTGGCTGCTGCCCGAATATCACGGCGATTTCTACCGGCCGTTCTGGTCGCTGCTGCGCGCGCTCGCCCCGTACGTGATCGTCGCCGCGCCGTTCTATTTCATGTGGATGGACCGCCATCAGCGCGAAACCGATGACGCGTACCTGCTGTGGGGCCGCTTCCTGTTCCGCCGCGAGCGGCCCGCAAGCTGGCAGCCGGTGCGCGAGATGCTCGCCGGCTGGGGCGTGAAGACGTTCTTCCTGCCGCTGATGACCGTCTACCTGTCGAAAGACGCCGATCATCTGACCGCGTCGCTCGCGCACGCGATGAATGCGCCGATGTCGCTCGCGACGTTCTCGTTCCTGTACGACCTGTCGTTCACGATGGACCTGATGTTCGGCACCGTCGGCTACCTGTGCACGTTCCGCATCCTCGACAGTCACGTGCGCACGGTCGAGCCGACGGCGCTCGGCTGGGGCGCCGCGCTGATCTGCTATCAACCGTTCTGGTCGCTGATCTCGAGCCACTACATCCGCTACGAAGGCTCGCTGTTCTGGGACAACTGGCTGCTGTCCGCGCCGACGCTGCGCGTGATCTGGGGCGCCATGATCATCCTGCTGCTGATGACCTACGCGCTGTCGACGATCTCGTTCGGGCTGCGCTTCTCGAACCTCACCAACCGCGGAATCATCACGTCGGGCCCGTACCGCTTCACGAAGCATCCGGCGTACATCACGAAGAACCTGTCGTACTGGATGGTGTCGGTGCCGTTCGTCGAGCCGCTCGGCTGGCAGGTCGGGCTCATGCACTGCGCCGCGCTCGTCGCGGTCAACCTGATCTATTACCTGCGCGCTAAAACGGAAGAACGCCACCTGATGCGCGATCCGGACTATCGTGCGTACGCCGAATGGATCGCGCAGCACGGGTTGCTTGCACGGATCAGGCAGGCGTTCGAGGCGCAGCAGCCGGCGTGACGCGTCGACCGGCGGTCGGGGCGGCGGTGCGTCGGTCCGGCCGACGATGCACACGCCGCCCCGGCTCATCCGCGCCTGCGCTTCAATACGGCGATTGCCGCGAGGCACGCCGCCGGCATGCCGAAGCAGAATGCCGCAAGCGGCCACGGCGTATCGCCCGGCAGCACCAAAGTGGCAAGCGTACCGACACCGCCGACGATCAGACTCTGAATGCAGTAATACAGCGCGACCGCCGTTCCCGCGGCATCGTCGAAATCCCGCAGCGCCCCGTTCGCGGTCACCGACGACATCAGGACGATGCCGACCGCGACGATCCACATCGGCATCACGAACGCGATGAACGAAGGCGCCATCAGGATGGTGCAGGCAGCCAGCACGATTGCGCCCGTCATCATGACGCCGGCACCCCGGACAAAGCAGCCCCGAATGCCCCAATTCGACACGAACCATCGCGCAAAGCGCGCGGCAATGATCATCACGATCGCGACGGTGGCAAAAGCCGCACTGAATTCGGTGCGGGAAAAACCGGCATGACCGATGAGCACACGCGGCGCGATCGAGAAGAACACGAAAAACGCGCCCATCGCGACTCCGAAGCCGAACGCATGGACCTGGAAGGACAAGTTGCGCACGATCGACGCAACGGGCCGCCGGGGCCTGTCCGCCGCCGGTGGCCGCGTTTCGTGCCATCGCGACCACGCGCGGCCGAAGGCCACGCACCCCGCCAGACCGAGGGTCACGAAGATCGCGCGCCATCCGCCGGCGCGCGCAATGCCAACGCCGAGCATCGGCCCGAGCGCCGGCACGACCGCGAGAATCGCGCCGAACTGACTGTAGATGGTGCTGCCTTCCGGACGGTCGGCATAGACATCGCGAACCGTCGCAAAGGTCGCCACGAGGGCGGCGGAAGCGCCCAGCGCCTGCAACATGCGCAGCACGACGAACACGACACCGTTGCTCGCCATCGCGAGCGCCAGGGAGGCTGCCGAGAAAAGCAGCGCGCCGCCCAACAGCACCGGCCGCCTTCCGAAACGATCCGACAACGGACCGAACACCAACTGGCCCAAGCCGAGAAAGACCATGTAGGCGCTTAGCGTCAACTGGACCATGGCGTGCGACGTATGCAACGCCGACGGCATCTCCGGGATCACCGGCAGATACACATCCATCGCCAACGATGCGAGAAGATCGAAAGGAACCATCAGCAGCAATGCCGACGGCAACGAGTAGGCCCATGCAGGCGCAGATTGATCGGGCATGACAAAGCCTCCGCTCGGAAAAGGAAATCCGGCGGCAATCTGCCTGCTGAGTCATCGACGAGAGGAGATCGCCGCAACAACCGGGTGAAGAAGGTTGCTGCGGCTCAGCGATCCGTGGACGGGCCCGCTCCCATGGTCAGATCCTTGTGGGGTTCGTTTGCCGTGAAGTGTATGCGATTTCGCGACACGATCGCGGACATCCGCGGCGAGTCGCGCGGCATCGGCTCACGCATCCATTGCGGCCAATTGTCGCGAAACGCCGCGATTCCCCGCTTTTCGTCGCTTTTCTCCGCCAGTCCGATTGCCCGCCCCCGGCACCTCGCGTATGGTGCTGGCCGTCCGCGCTCGAACCATCGCGCAGACACCCGACCGTCGTCCCGCACGACGGCCGTGCGGGCCGTGCCCGCCGCTCACCGTCTCCGCGATGCCGCCCGCCGGCACCGCGCATTGATGAGGAAAGAGGCGTGATCCACAAAGTCCTGATCCTGTTCGCACTCTGCATCGCGGGCCTCGCCGCGATCGCCGCCGGTTTCCAGCACATCCCCAGCTGATTCGCGGCCCCGGCCCGCTTCGCCGAGCCCGGGGGCCGCCCCCATTCCCTTGCCCTTGTTGCGATGAACCACTTTCTCGAACCGCCCGGGACGGGCGACCTTTGCCATGCGCATCGACGTACAGCATTCCCAGCACGACATCGACGATGAACTCGACACGCTCCACGCACGCCTCCACCAGCCGGGCCATCGCCTGCACGGCCTCCCGGCCGTCGCGCTCGGCCGCTCGGGCCTGATCGTCCGCCACCGCGAAGCGGACGGCGAATACTTCCTGTATGTCGAAGATCCGGCCGCGCGCCAGCTCGCCGGCTACACGGTGTTCAACCGCCTTCCCGAAATCCCGCGCCGCGCCGACCGCTACCTGCGCGCACCGCATACGCGGCTGCGCGGCTCGGCGCAACGCAAGGGCCTCGCGACGACGCTGTATCGGTGGGGGCTCGACGCGGGCTTGTGCCTGATCAGCGGCGCGCGCCAGTCGGTCGGCGCCGCGCAGTTGTGGACGACGCTCGCGCAGCATTACCGGCATGGCTTCGTCGATGTCGAGGGCCGCGCGCTGCGTTATCTCGGCGACACCGTTCCTGACGACGTGCACGGCGCGCTGCATACGCGGCGGCTGTTGCTCGGCAACGGGTGGGCGATGATGGAATTCGCGCGGGCGGCCGGGATGAGCGACGCCGAAGCGGCTCGCTGCGATTCCGAGACCATGTTCAACGCATCGGCGCGGACCGCGTAGCGTCGGCGGCACGCACCGCGCACCACGCCGCCCGAACGCCGATGCGATAATCCGTCCGGTCCGCGCGACGCGGCAGCGCACCACGCCAACCGAAACGCTCATCGATGACCACCGATCCCCGAACCGACGCCGACCGCCGCATCGACATCGTCGCCCTGTGCGGCAGCCTCCGGTCGCAGTCGTACAACGCCGCGCTGCTCGATGCAGCCGCGCACGTCGCGCCGCGCGGCATGCGCATCGCGCGCTTCGATCGCCTCGGCGAATTCCCGCTGTTCAATCCCGATACCGAATACCCGTCGCCGGCCGCCGTGCGCGACCTGATCGATCGCCTGAACGCGGCCGACGGCGTGCTGATCGCGAGCCCGGAATACGCGCACGGGGTGACCAGCGTGATGAAGAACGCGCTGGACTGGGTCGTCGGATGCGAAGCGCTCGTCTACAAGCCGGTCGCGGTGCTGAATGCGTCGCCGCGCGCGACGCACGCGGACGCGGCGCTGCGGGAAACGCTGTCGGTGATGTCCGCACGCATCGTCGAGCGCGCATCGATCGCGCTGCCGATCCTCGGGAGCCAGCTCGATGCGGCGGGTATCGCCGCGCATCCGCCGTTCGCGTCGGCGCTGGCCGATGCGTTGCACGCGCTCGGCGCGGCAATTGCCGAAGGCGCGCCGCCGGGCTGATGTTGCGCATCCGCAAACGCATCGCAGTCCAGACGAATCGGACATTGCGCCCGTCGACAGGCGCAATGTCCTACGCGGATCATCGTCCGCGATAGATTGGCCTGTCGGCGGCAATCGAGCCCGATTCGCTCGCGGTTGGCGACATCGTCCCGTATCCGCTCGTATCGGCAACCGACGTACCCGTCGAGCCGATCTTCGTCAGCGCTTCCGCCAGTTTCGCCGGATAGTGCGGGTCTTCGCCGGTCTGACGGTAGCCGGCCGCGTGCAGTGCGGCCAGTTCGGCCGTGACCTCCGCGCGCGTCACGGTGGACTGCGGCGCGGCCCAGGCGGAAACGGAAGCGGTCGCGGCAACCGTCGCGAGAACATACAGAGCAAGCTTGTTCATGAGAACTCTCCTTGGCATCGACGACGTTGTCGACAGAGAGTGAGTCGATCCGCGAGCGCAAAGATGACACCCGCCGACGGAATTTATTCGACGTCGTGTCGCCATGCCGCGCCGTACCACGGCCCGGCGTCGCGGCCGATGTAAACGGCATGATCGGACGAAAACCGATCGGCTGTCAGATTTCGCCGGCTCGCGCGACTACACGCATGTGGCCATGCGCCACCGCCTGTTCTCGTTCAAAGGGTCCGACATGAAAACCAGAATCTGGATACTGATCGCGTCGCATCTCGCGACGGGTCTCGTTGCATTCGCCGCGGGCATCTACGTGCTTCCGATCCTGACGGCATCGGAGGGCGCAAGCGCCGTCGAACTGCAAGTGGCCGCCGAAAACACGCGACATACCGGTCGCTTCGAACGCGCTCTGCCGGGAAGCGATCCGCTGCACTGGGCAGACGGCAAGCTGACGATCACCGATTCGTCGATCGCCTTCGAAGGCGACGTCGCACCGGGGCCCGACTACAAGATTTATCTCGTGCCGGAATTCGTCGACACCAAGGCGTCGTTCCTCGCGATCAAGGCGCGTGCCGCGCGCGTGGGCGACCTGAAGACATTCGGCAATTTCGTCATGCCGCTTCCCGCCGACGTGAATCCCGTGCAATACACGTCGGTCGTGATCTGGTGCGAACGCTTTTCGAAATTCATGAGCGCGGCCCGGTATCAAAGCGCAGCGACGTCGGGCAAGGTGTCGATGTAACAGGCCCCGGCTGCAACGACGCGCGGTCGCGCGCTACCGGCTCTTGCTCCGCGTGCCCTTCTTCACCGCCTTCGCGCGCGGCGCTTCCTTCTCGGGCTGCGCGCCGCCGCCGGCGAGATCCTCGAGCCACGCGAGCGCATCGACGTACGACAGGAACTGCTGCAGATATTCCGGCGACAGCTCGCGCATCGTCGACAGCGACCGGTGCACGAGGCTATTCGAATTGAGCGGCCCCGCATTGCGCGGCACCTGGTCGAGCGATTGCCGGTACTGCTGCTCCGTGCGGACTTTCGACCACATCGTGCGGAAGTAGTCGACCAGATCGGGATCGAGCCCGCGCCGGTCGGCCTGCGCATCGCGCGCGAGCCGTTCGACGAGTTCCGCAATCGCGCCGCGTACGGGCGCACCGGCCGTGGCTTGCGCATTGTCGCGCGCGGCCTTCGCTTCATCGGCCCGCGCGACGACCTCCGCGAAGCCGTCGATCAAGGCTGCCAGCCGCGCGTCGAGCAGGTCGCGTGCGTCGCCGTCGAGCACGGCCGCGCGCCGTTCGAGCGCGTCGATCCGGTGAAAGCGCACGGGATCGAGCCGGTCGGCGCCCTGCTCGCGCCATGCGTCGAGCGTCGCGCGGGCGGGCGTCGAGTCGTCCGTCACTTCGCCTTCCCTCCGTTCGATGCGCTCTTGCGCGGCACTGGCGCAATCTCCACGCGGCGGTTCTTCGCGCGGCCTTCATCGTCCGCATTCGAGCTGACCGGCTGTTCGGAGCCGAACGCGGCCGCGAACACCGATGGCGCCGGCACGCCGGCGTCGATCAGCGCACGCGTGACCGTCAGCGCGCGCTTCGCCGACAGTTCCCAGTTGTCCGCGAACTGGCGGTTGCCGGCATGCACCTGCTGGTCGTCGGCAAAGCCGCTGATCATCAGGATCTCGTCGCGCGTCTTCAGATATGCGGCCAGCGGCGCGGCCAGCGTCTTCAGCAGGTCGCGGCCCGCGGGCTGCAACTGGTCGGAATTCAGCGCGAACAGTACGTTGCCGCTGATGCCGATGCGCCCGTTCACGAGCGTCACGCGGCCGGCCGCGAGCGGCCCGGCGAGCGCCTGTTCGAGCGACTTGCGCTGCTGCGCTTCGAGCTGGCGCGCACGCACGGCTTCCTCGAGCTTCGACGTGAGCTGAAGCTGCATGCCGATCACGCCGACGAGGATCAGCACGAACGCACCGAGCAACACCGACATCAGGTCGGCGAACGCGGGCCATACCGGCGCGGATGGCGCGCCGCCGTCGATTTCGTCGTGCATGCGTTACGCTCCGACAGGCGCCCGCCGGCCGGCGAGCTGCTGCAAGTCTTCGACGATCTGCTTCTGCGACATCACGCTCAGGTCGATCACCTCGCGCGCCTGCGCGACGTAGTACTCGAGCTGCTCGTCGCTACGCGCGAGCGATTTCTCGAGCGCGGCCTCGATGCGCTGCAGATGAGACAGCAGCTTGTCGTTCGATTCGCCGAACACCTGCACGGCCATCCCGAACGCATCGCCGAGGCTCGCGACCTCAACCGCGCCGGCAGTGACCTGCGCGGCCACCGAATCGAGCTTGCGCGTTTCGGCATCGACGGTGTCGTTGAAGCGAGCGCCGACGCGGTCGAGCAGGTCGGCCGACGTGCTGACGAGCGCGTCGATCGCGGTGCGCTGTTCGGTCGATGCGTGGTTGACCGCGCCGAGCAGCGTTTCGAGCGTCGCGAGCAGGCGGCTGCGTTCCTCGAGCGTCGCGGTATCGCGCACCATGCTGTCGGACAGGCGCTGGCGCAGCTCGGCGACGACGTCGGCCGCGGCCTTCGGCGCCTCCGACGCGGCCTGCACGAGGCGCGCGATCTCGTTGATCGTGTCGCTCGCATGCACCTGCGCCTGCGCGGTGATGTCGTTCGCGGTACGGGCCAGCGTGTCGCAGATGTCCTGCTGGCGCGTCGCGGCCAGCGCGCTCGTCTGCGCCCATTCGTCGCGCAGCGCGGCCACCATCGCGGCGAGCGAATCGTTCCATGCGGCGAGGCGCTGTTCGTCGCGCGCCGCGAGTTGCGTTTGCAGGCCCGTGTGCGAATCGCGGATCGTCGTCAGCAGTTCGTTCGAGCGTTGTTCGAACGTGGCGGCCTGCGTGGTGAGATCGCGCGTCGTTTGTGCGAGCGCATCGCAGATTTCCTGCTGACGGCCTGCGCCGTGCACGCCTGCGCGCTGCCATTCGTCGCCGAGCTTCGCGGCCATCGCGGCCAGCGAGTCGTTCCACGCAGACAGGCGTTCTTCGTCGCGTGCAGCCAGTTCCGTCTGCAGGCCCGTGTGCGAATCGCGAATCGTCGACAACAGTTCGTTCGAGCGTTGCTCGAAGGTCGAAGCCTGCGTGGTGAGGTCGCGTGTCGTTTGAGCAAGCGCGTCGCAGATTTCCTGCTGACGGCCTGTGCTGTGCACGCCTGCGCGCTGCCATTCGTCGCCAAGCTTCGTCGCCATCGCGGCCAGCGAGTCGTTCCACGCGGACAGGCGTTCTTCGTCGCGTGCGGCGAGTTGCGATTGCAGGCCCGTGTGCGAATCACGAATCGTCGACAACAGTTCGTTCGAGCGTTGCTCGAAGGTCGAAGCCTGCGTGGTGAGGTCGCGTGTCGTTTGAGCAAGCGCGTCGCAGATTTCCTGCTGACGGCCTGCGCTGTGCACGCCTGCGCGCTGCCATTCGTCGCCAAGCTTCGTCGCCATCGCGGCCAGCGAATCGTTCCACGCAGACAGGCGTTCTTCGTCGCGTGCGGCGAGTTGCGTTTGCAGGCCCGTGTGCGAATCGCGGATCGTCGTCAGCAGTTCGTTCGAGCGTTGTTCGAACGTGGCGGCCTGCGTGGTGAGATCGCGCGTCGTCTGCGCAAGCGCGTCGCAGATTTCCTGCTGACGGCCCGCGCTATGCACGCCCGCGCGCTGCCATTCGTCGCCGAGCTTCGCGGCCATCGCGGCCAGCGAGTCTTTCCACGCGGCGAGGCGCTGTTCGTCACGCGCGGCCAGTTCGGTCTGCAGCCCGGCGTGCGACTCGCGCATCGCGGCGAGCGTCGCGCTCGAATGCCGCTCGAACGTCGCGGCCGCTTCGCCCAGCGCGCGTGCGTGCTGGCCGGCCAGCGTCTCGCCGACCTGCTCCTGGCGCGACAGCGCTTCGCGCCACACGTCCGACAGGCGGCCTTCGGTCGATTCGAGGCGCGTCGCGACGCCGTCGAGCAGATCCGTCGAACGCTGCGCGAACGTGTCGGTGAACTGGCCGAGCGTCGTCTGCAGTTGCTGCGCGACGGCATCGCCCGCGCGGCGCTGTTCGTCGAGCGCGCGGTTCCAGACGGCCGTCACGTTGCCGGTGGTCTTCTCGAAGCCGTCCGTCAGCCCGTCGAGCTGGCGCTGCACGGCGCCCGTCACGGTGTCGCGCAGCGCGGCCATCTCCTGCGCGAGCCCCGTCATCGTCGCGGCGACGACCGGCTGCAGCGCGGCGCCGGCCACGCGCGCGCTCTCGGCGGCGCTTTCCTTCAGCGCGTCGCCGACGTTCGACGCGAGGCCCGCATACGCGCGCTCGGTCCGGTCGAAAAACGCCTGCTGGCTTTCGAGCTGGCGGTCGTGCAGCGCGACGCTGCGCGCCTCGAGCGTCGTCATCATCGTCTGCAGCCGGTCGACGAGCGCCGGCATCACGTCGGCCTGGCGCTGCAGCAGCCGGAACGATTCGTCGCGCTGGTGCGCGGACGAATGCACGCGCAGCGTCGTCGCGATCTTCGCGTCGAGCTGCTGCGCTACGTCGATCCGCTCGCGGCGCACGAGCGCGGACAGCAGCCCGAGCATCGCGGACGTCGCGACACCGGCGATCGACGTGCCGAACGCGAAGCCGAGCCCCTTCACCGGCGCGATCAGCGATGCGCGGATCGCGTCGAGATCGGTCGCGCTTTCGAGCGCGGCGCCCGTGCCCTTCAGCGTCACGACCATCCCGAGCAGCGTGCCGAGCATGCCGAGCAGCACCAGCAGGCCGACCAGATACGGCGTGAGCGCCGGGCCCGGCAGCGCGACGCGCGCGCCTTCGACACGCGCACGCACGGCGCCGCGCAGGCCCGGGTGCAGCGTGTCGAGCCACGCGTCGAGCTTCGCCGGCGGCTCGGCCAGGCCCGCGACCGCGTGCGACAGCGTGGCGGTCGCCTGCTTGTAGCGCAGCAGTTCCCATGCGCCGGCGACGTAGCACGCGCCGATCAGCAGCGTGACGGCCGTCGCCAGCGGGTTCGACGCGACATAGCCGGCGCCGATCCAGCCCACTGCGAGCAGACCGGCGACGAAGACAACGAGATCAATGCGAATTCTGGACATAGAGCGTGTTGATTAGCAGGTGCGAAGGGCCGCGAGCAGCCCGTCTACCGTTTGAAACCGGACTTCGAGTTCGGCGAGCAGGATGCTCTGCATTTCGTCTCGAAACGTGTCGAGCCATGCGCCGGGCACGATCGCCACGACGGCCGTGCCGCCGGCAACCGTGCCGCCGGCAACCGCGCCGTCGTCAGCCGTACCGGCCGGGTCGGCTGCAGCAGCGGATTCGGCATCGGCCAGCGCTTGCCGTTCCGCTTCGCGCAGCCGCCCGAAGCGCATGCCGAGCAGCACGGGCACGGCCGACAGCAGGCTGCGCTCGCGCGCGCCGAGCACGCGCTCCATGATCGTGTCGAGCGTCGCGAGCCGCGCCATCCCGGACGAACGCGCGGCGAGCGCGACCCGCAGGCGGCCGCGCAACTGGCCGATCGCCGTTTCCATCTCCTGCTGCAGGGACAGATAGCGCTGGCGGAAGTCCGCGAAATCGGCCGTGTCGGCGGCCGGCGGCGGCATGTCGCCGGGCCGGCGCCGCGTACGCGGCCGGTTGGTGGCCGTGATCGCCTGCGCGAGATCGTGGCGCACGCGCGCGCAGTCGCGCTCCGCGTCGTAGCCGCGCACGCCGGCCGCGACGCCGGGCGGGCTCGTGCTCAGCGCGGACGACAGCGTGATCGCGTCGGTCCAGCCGAGCCACTGGCTCAGCCGGTCGGACAGCGTCTGCCGGGATTCCGCGACGTCGGCATCGGCCAGGCGCGCGAGCAGCCGGACGAGGGTCGGACCGCTCAATGCCGGGCGCGGAGGAGCTTGCACCATGCTGCAAACCGTCAAAAAAGGCAGCAGTTTACACGTCGTCGGGGAGGCGACCGCCAGAATCGGGGAAGCGGCGCCGTCCGGCGCACCGGGCGACACACGCGAACACCCGTCGCGCAAGGCTCCGCGGGCGGTGGCGGGTAGCCGGGACCACCGTCGTCGGCGGCTCGGCGAGCCGCCGGGATCGGAGCGCCGGGCGCATCGCCCGGTGTGTCATGAGGAAGAAGAACGCGTTTCCGGAAGCGTGGTGCGCGGTTCGAGCAGTTCGCTCCGGCGGCCGACCAAATGAATGGCCGGCCACCATGCGATGCAGACCGGGGGGCGAAGCAGTCAGATCCCCGCTTTCGGTGCATTCAGGATCAGCCGCAGCCCGAGCAGCGTGATCGCGCCGGCCGCGATGCGGTCGACCCATTTCTTCGCGCGCAGGTAGAGCTCGCGCGGCCGACGCGTGGAAAAGCACAGCGCGACGATCGTGTACCAGCCGAACTCGACGCCGAACACGAGCGGCGGCAGCGCGAGGTAGCACCACAGCGGCGGATGCTGGGGGAGCAGCGCCGCGAAGATGCTGCCGTACCAGATCGCCGTCTTCGGGTTGCTGAGCTGGGTCGTGAGGCCCGTCCAGAACGACTTGCGCGCGCTGCCGCCGGCCACGGCCTGCGGATCGTCCATCGCGATCGGCCGGTCGGCGCCGCGCCAGATCTTCGACGCCATGTAGATCAGGTACGCGCCGCCCGCGATCTTCAGGCCCACATACAGCCATTCGACGGCCTGCAGCAGCGTATAGAGCCCGGCCAGCGCGACGCCGCCGAACACGATGCCGCCCATGCCCATGCCGAGCGCGGTGGCGAGCCCGTCGCGGCGCGACAGTCCGATCGAATTGCGGGCAACCAGCACGAAGCTCGGGCCCGGAATCATCGCGCCTAGCCACAGCGCGGCCAGGATCGCAAGTACGGCAGCCGATGCGGTCATCGAAGTCTCCTTGGTCAGCGACGCCGATGCGCCGGCGCCTGCGTGTCGTTTCCGACGGTCGATGTCGTTTCCGACGGTCGAGCCGCCGATTCTGGCACGCTTCGCGCGTGACCGAAAGCGGCCGCGCGCTGCTATGCTGGCCCTCTTTCCTGTCATCCCGCGCCGACGCCCATGATCGAGATCCGCGCCGCCCGTTATCCCGACGATGCCCGTGTCGTCGTTCGCCTTCAATCCAGTGCCGGACACCGGGTTTTCCGGGCGGGATCCGCGATCGGCACGACAACACGCCGGGCCCTCGTCCCGCTGCTCGCCGCACTCTCGTTCAACGCATGGGCCGGCGACCTGCCGAAGTCGATCGCCACGCAACTGCCGCCCGGCTACCAGCCGCTGCTCGCGCAAGCCGGGCCCGATCTCGGCAACGGGCTGCACAGCTTTCTGGTCGTCGTGCATCGCTTGACCGACACGCGCGAGCAGCCGTCGCCGCGCCCGCTGCTGATCTACGAGGAACAGCCCGACCACACGTTCCGGCTCGCCACGCGCAACGACCAGGTCGTCCTGCGCGCGAACGAAGGCGGCCAGTGCGATCCGTTCGAGTTCGCCGACGACGGCCTCTCCGTAAAAGGCCGCTATTTCACCGTGCAGAACGTCGTCGCGTGCGGACAGCACTGGAGCGACTACGTGACGTTTCGCTACGACCCGCGCACGCACGGCTGGGTATTTTCGAACCAGATCGTCACGGAATCGTTTCCGCTCGACGACAAACCCGACCGCGTCACCGTCACGCGCGCCGACTCGCACCGGCCGATCACGTTCGGTCAATGGAAACGCAAGGACTGAAGCGACCGGCGCAACGCGCTGCGACCCGTTGCGCCGCGCGCCGGCCGCCTCGTACCCGCACCGGCGCGTGGCCCGTCTGTCGCGCTCCCTGCGTCGCCCGCCCTTCCGGTGCTCGCGAGCGCACGCCAACAGGACTACCATAAGGCGCTCGCCGTCGCGCGACCGTGCGCCGCCACCGCACGCGGCTCGCCCGCACGCCTTCCCTCGTTGCACCCACGCAGGAGGACGTCATGACGCAACACTTCGATGCAATCGTCATCGGCACCGGGCAAGCCGGGCCGCCGCTCGCCGCGCGGCTGTCCGCCGCCGGGATGAAAGTCGCGATCGTCGAACGCGGCCGCTTCGGCGGCACCTGCGTGAACACCGGCTGCATTCCGACCAAGACGCTGATCGCGAGCGCATACGCCGCGCAGCTCGCGCGGCGCGCCGCCGAATACGGCGTGTCGGTCGGCGGCGCCGTCACCGTCGACATGAAAGCCGTGAAGGCGCGCAAGGACCAGATCTCCGGCCGCTCGAACCATGGCGTCGAACAATGGGTGCGCGGCCTCGCGAACACGACCGTGTGTCAGGGTCATGCCCGATTCGAGCGCGCCGACGCGGTGCGCGTGGGCGACGAACTGCTCGAAGCGGAACGCATCTTCATCAACGTCGGCGGACGCGCGCAGGTGCCGGCGATGCCGGGCCTCGACTCGGTGCCATACCTCACCAACTCGACGATGATGGACGTCGACTTCCTGCCCGAGCATCTCGTGATCGTCGGCGGCAGCTACGTCGGGCTCGAATTCGGCCAGATGTACCGCCGCTTCGGGTCGAAGGTCACGATCGTCGAGAAGGGCTCGCGCCTGATCCGCCGCGAGGACGACGACGTGTCGCAAGCCGTGCGCGAGATCCTCGAAAACGAAGGGATCGACGTGCAGCTCGACGCGAACTGCCTGAGCGCGCGGCGCGACGGCGACGGCATCGCGGTCGGCCTCGACTGCGCGGGCGGCGGCCGCGAGGTCGAGGGCTCGCACCTGCTGCTCGCGGTCGGGCGCGTGCCGAACACCGACGATCTCGGGCTCGACCGTGCGGGTGTCGAGACGGACGCGCGCGGCTATATCACCGTCGACGAGCAGTTGCGCACGAACGTGCCCGGCATCTGGGCGCTCGGCGATTGCAACGGGCGCGGCGCGTTCACGCACACGGCGTACAACGACTACGAGATCGTCGCGGCCAACCTGCTCGACGGCGATCCGCGCAAGGTGTCCGACCGCATCGCGGCTTACGCGATGTATATCGATCCGCCGCTCGGCCGCGTCGGCATGACGCTCGCGGAAGCGAAGCAGACGGGCCGCAGGCTGCTCGTCGGCACGCGCCCGATGACGCGCGTCGGCCGTGCGGTCGAAAAAGGCGAAAGCCAGGGTTTCATGAAAGTGATCGTCGACGCGGACAGCCACGCGATCCTCGGCGCGTCGATCCTCGGCGTGACGGGCGACGAGGTCGTGCACGGGATGCTCGACGTGATGGCCGCGGGCGCGCCGTACACGACGATCAGCCGCGCGATGCACATCCATCCGACCGTGTCGGAACTCGTGCCGACGCTGCTGCAGGATCTGCATCCGGTCGAATGACGCGCGGCGGGCGGCAGGCGGCAGGCGGCAGGCGGCAGGCGGCAGGCGGCAGGCAGCCTCCGCGAATCGCCCGCCCACAACGGTGCGCGCCGCCCGCTCAGCTTTCGAAATACCGCGGCCGGTCGATATCGGCAATCAGCCCCGGCTGCGTCGGCGCCCAGTCGAGCCATGCACGCGTGCGCTCGCTGGTTGCGGGCGCATCCATTCCCGCGAACATCGCGAACCAGCCGAAGTGCTCGCCCGCTTCCGCCGCTGATTTCGCGACGACCGGCACGTTCAGCCGCCGGCCGATCACCGCCGCGATGTCGCGGAACGGCACCCCCGTATCGTCGACCGCGTGATAACGCGCGCCGGCCGCGCCGCGTTCGATCGCGAGCCGATAAACGCGTGCCGCGTCGAGCCGGTGCACGGCAGGCCAGCGATTGCCGCCATCGCCGAGATAGGCCGATGCACCCTTCTCTCTCGCGACTGCGATCAGGCGCGGCACGAACGCGTGATCGCCGTCGCCGTGCACGGACGGCGGCAAGCGCACGACCGACGCATGCACGCCACGCGCTTCGAGCGCGACCGCAGTGGCTTCGGATGCGCGCGGATAGGCCGCCGAAACCGGCACGTGCGGATCGTCCTCGGTCGCTGCGCGGCCGGGCGCGACGAGCGCCAGGCCCGACGTGACGACGAGTGGCCGCGCCGAGCCCGCGAGCACCGCACCGATTGTCTCGATCGCACGTCGGTCGAGTTCGCAGTTCTCCGCAAAGCGCGAGAAGTCGTGATTGAATCCCGTATGGATCACCGCATCGGCGACATCGGCACCGCGCGCCAGGCTGTCGAGATCCTCCAGCGACCCGCGATGGACGTCGGCGCCTGCGGCCGCAACCGACGCGGCGGCCGCATCGGACCGTGCAAGCCCGAGCACCGAATGGCCGGCGGCAACGAGTTCGGCAACGACGGCGGAGCCGACGAATCCCGATGCTCCAGTGACAAAGACACGCATGTTCAGCACCTCCGGATGGAATGGAGGATTACTATCTGTCGACGGCCGCTCGCGGTGAAGACGTGACGGTTTACCGGTAAACGAACTAACAGGCTATGGCAGACGGACCCGACAACCTGCTCGGCGCGTACCTTCGGGATCGCCGCGAGAAACTCGACCCGGCCGCGCTCGGCCTGCCCGTCGCGCGCCGCCGCACACCGGGCTTGCGGCGCGAGGAAGTCGCGCAGCGCGCGCACGTGAGCGCCGCGTGGTACACGTGGCTCGAACAGGGGCGCGGCGGCGCGCCGTCGGCCGACGTGCTGGACCGGCTCGCGAATGCGCTGATGCTGAACGACGCCGAACGCGAGCACCTGTTCCTGATCGGCGTCGGCCATCCGCCCGAAGTGCGCTACCACGCGACCGACAGCGTGACACCCCGACTGCAGCACGTGCTCGATTCGCTCGAAGCGAGCCCGGCGATCGTGCGCTCGGCGACGTGGGACGTCGTCGCATGGAACGACGCGGCGGCAGCGACGCTGACCGACTATGCGACGCTGCCGCCGGAGCGACGCAACATCCTGCGGCTGATCTTCGTCGATCAGCGCGTGCGCGATGCGCAGTCGAACTGGAAACAGGTCGCGCGGTTCGCCGTGGGCGCGTTTCGCGCCGACGTCGCGCGCGGCGGCGCAACGCAAACCGTGCAGGCCTTCGTCGACGAAATGCGTGCGACGAGTGCGGAGTTCGATGCACTGTGGCGCGACCACGATATCCGCGCGCACGAAGAAGGTACCAAGGAAATCCGCCATCCGGCCGTCGGGCGGATCGCGCTCGAATACTCGGCGTTCGCGGTAAACGGCCGGCCCGACCTGACGCTCGTGATTTTCACGCCGGAAACGGCCGCCGATCGCGCGCGCATCCGGACGCTGGTCGCGGCGCGCGAACAAGCCGGCACAGAACACGCATCGGCCGCGTAACGATGCCCCGCCACCCCGCCGCGCCCCGTCGCAATCCGCACTTGCGGTGGCCGGTAGCGGCCGGCGGAAAACGCGAGGGGGCGTCGCGCATCAACGCGCGACGCCCCTGCTTCGTTTCCGGCAATCGGGACGTCGATGCAAGAAATTCTTCGCGGATTGCCGCGGATGTCGCTTGACGACCCGAATCGGCCGAACCAGCCAGTCGGCTCCGGCACCATCGATGCGCTATGCGTGTCGGCTTTCGATTTTCGTCAACGGGTACCCGTGCGGAACGTGCAGCCGCGACAATCGAACGCCTACCCTTCCGGACACGGCGCCGCGCATGGCGCGATGTGGCCTTGGCGCAGGAGTTCGCTGGCGCGAGCGGCCCCCACTGCTTCGCTGAAACGGAAGCCTTGCGCACTCGTCGCCCGATTCGTCGCAGCCAGCAGCGCACGCTGTTGCTCGGTCTCCACACCTTGGGCAATGACGCCGATCCCGATACTGTGCGCAAAGGTGACGATGGCACGTATCGTCGCCGCGCTCTCGGGATCGCTGGTCGACCGGTGGATGAGGGATCGCGCGATCTTGAGATGGTTCACGCGATAAGCCTTGACATACTCAAATGACGCGTAATTGCTACCGAAATCATCAATGGCAAGCTTCGCGCCGAGCGCATGCAGCTGCGGGAGTATGTCGCTTTGTGCCCACGACAGCCTGGCCAGAGTCGCCTCGGTCACGTCGAATTCCAGATCGGAGGGGGCGAGGCGCCATTTCGCGGCCGCTTCAGCGACATCGCGCACGAACGTTTGAGCACTCCAGAGCTCGAACAAAGACAGATTGATCGCGATCATCAGCGGGGCCACCCCCTCGTCGCGCCACGCTCTCATTTGCCGGCACGCCTGATCCAGCACCCAGCGACCAAGCGCTGCCATGGTGCCGTCCCTCTCTGCGATCGGAATGAACACACCGGGGGCAATGAGGCCCCGCGTCGGGTGATGCCAGCGAACCAGCCCTTCCATTCCGAGAATGTTTCCGGAGGACAACTCGACCTCGGGTTGGTACTGGAGTTCCAGCTCGCCGCGATCCATCGCTCCTCTCAAGTCGTCGGCGAGTGCGACACGTTCGCGTACTTCCTGGTCGAGTTCGTCGGAATGAAAGCGGTACCGGTTGCCGCCCTGATGCTTCGCGCGCTGGAGCGCCAAATCGGCCTGCATCAGCATGGCGTCCGCTCCACTGTCGCCCTGGACGTACGCACGGATGCCGATGCTCGCCGAAATCCGCACATCGTTGCCATCAAGCAGATAGGGAGCCGACAGCGCCGCCTGGAGCTTCGCAGCCAGTGCCCCGGCGTCCGCCGGCTCGACCATCTCGCCCTGCAGCACGGCAAACGCATCGCCGCCCAACCGGGCAACCAGGTCGCTTTCCCGAGCACAATTCCCGAGACGCTCCGCCACCTCCCGAAGCAACAGGTCGCCGATCGGATAACCCAGTCTGTCGTTGACCAGCCTGAAGCGGTCGAGAGCGACAAACAAGATCGCAAACGGCATGGTGCCGTGTCGGGCTGCAGCGAAAGCCTGGCGCACCCGCGCGAGGAAGCCGGCCCGATTCGCCAATCCCGTGAGCGCATCGGTGTGAGCGAGCCGCGCGATCTTTTCCTCCGCTGCCTTGCGCTCGGCAATGTCGATGATGATCCCTTCGACTTCGATCAGCCGTCCCTCCTTGTCGCGGACCGGAACATAGCGATTCTCGACACAACGGTAAGCGCCGTCGCCAGTGCGCAAGCGGAACTCGATCGAGACGCCTTCGGTGTCCTTGTCCAATACTCGCGCCAGTGCCGCATCGACTTTGGCCTGGTCGTCCGGCGCGACAAGCTCGTTGGCCCAGACTGGCGAAGCGAGCAAGGCAGCGCGGTCGTGGCCGAACCTGGCGATGTCATGCGATATGTAGATGAGCGGAAACGACGGCACGCCGCGCAGACGGTAAAGGATGACCGGACTGTTCTGGACGATGATGTTGGCTTCGGCAAGCGCATCGATTCTTTCCTCGACGACCTCTTCCAGGTCGCTCGTCTTGAAGGCCGCCTCTTTCGTCATCTGCCACTTCGTGGTCAGCACGCTCGCCGTCTGACGGACCTCGATGTTGTTCAATGGCTTCTTGAGAATGAGCAGCCGGTCGTCTGCGCCCAAGCGCCTGGCCAGGGTGCCCCAAGGGGGATCGGAATGCGGGCTGCATAGGGCAACCTGCAGCTTCGGATCCACTTGCCAGAGTCGCTCGATGGTCTGAAAGCAGTCCCAACCGTGCAGCATGTGCGTGTCGACAAAGGCCATCGCATAGGGTTTGTTCTCCGCCAGCGCATGCACGACCCGCTCCAGCGCTTCCCGGCCCTGATAGGCGGAATCGATCTGAAACGCCGCGCGACTGGCTGGAACCTCGCCGAACAACGGCGCCTGGGTTGCGGCCAGCGCAGTTTCGCCGTCCAGTGGGCGAGCGAGAATCTTGCGGAAATTCTGGTGCGCCGCAACGTTGTCGTTGATCACGAGGACGCGACGATTGACCGGATCGGTCTGCGCGCTCACGCAGGACCCTTGACGGTGCCAGTGGTGGATCCAGGGCAACGATCCCGCCTTTGCAGGCGTCGTCGCACCGTGTCTGCCGGAACGCACGCCCCTGGGCAGCCAGTGCGGTTCCATGTAAGCCCCGGCGTGAGGCGCAGACCGTGCCTCCCCCTGTCCGTGGTGAAGCCTAGATTGAAAACGCATGCCAGGTTCTCCCCGCAATCCCGCTAACGGTTGCCGCTGAATCGGATCTCAAGTGTTGCGCCGACAAAAAGTGCGCCGAACACGTATAGGGACGCATCGATCCCGCCCAGCGCGATCGCATTCGTATCGAGCCGATCGGCGGCGTGGGGTCGCTCGAAGCCTCCACGGTGACGGGTCGGGCCGCAGATACACGATTGCTTGGGATAGTTGGACGATTCCGGCCGCTCCACGCTTGCAGCAACTTTGGTTCAATGCGTCAACGTCGACTCACCGCGGCACCCTGTATGTCGAGCCGCGTATGTGTTGGGTCAAACTCAGCCCCAAAGATTGGCCCAATTTCGTCAGACGATCGAAGTATAGTCGCGCGCATCGATCTGACAAACTTCAGTGACCGGGAATCTCATTCGCGCTTGACGGCGAATCGAGGGTCGGACGCGGCATGGTCAGGTTGCGGAACGGGTTGCGCCCACTCGGATCAGCCGCTGGCCAGCATTCGAGCCCTTAACTTCGTCGACTACCAGGTCCGCGGCAACAACGCGACGCTTTGGAATCCTTGATACCAAAATGTCGGCCGAATGTTCGCCGACGCCGGCACGCCGGCCTATACTTCATATCGATAGATGAATGCCAGCGATACCAGAGCGTCCGGCTACGCGCGCTGGCGTGAGCAGCCGATCGCCTGACTGCGGTCCTGGAACCCTCCCCCGCCGGTCTTCGCGAAATCAATGAGAATTTTGAGGAGCACATGAGCGCGTTATCGTCGCCGACGAGCGCCCCCGGGCCGTCGGGCTCGTGACCACGGCTCATGTCTGCTTGCTCCTCGAGGCCTTGGCGCTGGTCCTCACCGGTCCGTTTTTCCTTCAAGATCCCGCCCTCAGATTCGAGAGTTCCGCGTTTCGTGGAATGGCGATCGTGGCAGCCGCGCTGGAGGCCGTTTCGCGGCATATGTGACGTGGCGTATTACCGGTCATCCAGCGGAGCCCCCGTTGCACTATATGACGCTTGGTTTTCTCTCTTGCCGGGAATGATGTTGAACCCGACACGATGGGGGGCATTACATGAATAATTTGACCCTTGAAAAACCGCCGCTCCATATCACCGTCATAGCGATTGCTTACGTGATCTGCGGACTGTGGTACTTCAGCTGGCGCCTGACAGCCATCAACTGGCATCTACCGTTTTTTTCGATCCCGCTCTACGGCGCAGAACTATTCGGTTTCGTCACGGGCTTGCTGTACCTCTTGATGACCTACCGGTTAGCCGTACGGTCGGTACCAGCCCCGCTACGCGATGCTACCGTCGACGTGTTCGTACCGACGTATAACGAGTCGATCGAACTGGTTCGCCGCACGTTGCAGGCAGCACTCAATATCGAATATCCGCACCGGACCTGGTTGCTTGACGACGGCCATCGCGAGGAAATGCTGATGCTGGCACGCGAACTCGGCTGCGACTACCTTGCGCGAAGTGAAAACAGTTACGCGAAGGCCGGCAATCTGAACAATGCCCTCAAACACAGCCATGGCGAATTCATCGCGATCTTCGACGCGGACCATGCAGCGCGCAAGGACTTCCTCGACAAGACGCTGGGCTACTTTGCAGATCCGATGGTGGCGTTCGTACAGACACCGCAGGACTTCTACAACGTCGATTCATTCAACCATCGCATGGGAGGGCGTCGCGTCTGGAACGAGCAGTCGCTCTTCTTCAAGGTCATCCAGCGCGGCAAGGATACGTGGAATTCGACCTTCTTCTGCGGTAGCTGCGCGCTGCTACGCCGCAGCGCGCTGGAAGCGATCGGCGGCTTTGCGACCGAGACGGTCACCGAAGATATCCACACGTCGATCAAGCTGCACAAGCAGGGATATCGGTCGGTGTATCAGCCGGAATCGCTTGCATTCGGCCTGGCCCCGCACAGCATTGAAACCTACCTGCAACAGCGGATTCGTTGGGGCATGGGCGGTATGCAGGTACTACGGCGCGAACGCATTCTTTCCAGCCCTGGGCTGACGTTGGCGCAGCGACTGAACTACTTTGCGTCGATGCTCGTTTACTTCGAAGGATGGCAAAAGCTCGTCTTCTTCATTACTTCGCCCGCGGTCTTCTTCTTCGGAATCCTGCCAATCAGCGCGCCGGTGAGCGAATTTCTGATCTATTTCTTGATGTACTACGCGCTTTCGTCGCTGATGTACACGGAACTGGCACGGGGCTACGGCGCGCTGTTTCTGAGTGAGCAGTACGGCATGGTCCGCTTCTTCTCATTCATGTTAACGACCGTCGGCCTGTTTCGCAGGACGATCGGTTTCTCGGTCACCAGCAAGGAATTATCGCTTGCAGGCCGCGCCTGGCTCTGGCTATTGCCGTCGCTGATCGTCGCAGGACTGACCGCGTCGAGCATTCCGTTCGGCCTCTACCGGATGTATCACGGCACGTTACCGGTGGGCGCCGGCATCGCGAACACCGTATGGGCGTGTGCCACGATCGCAGCCGCGAGTGTCATTGCATGGTTCAGTCATCGCCGGGCGCAGAACCGGCGCACCGAATATCGTTTCCCATTGCATATGCCGATGATGCTGACGCTGGACGGCAGGTCGTTTCTAGGCCTGTCGGAGGATCTTTCGGCAAGCGGCGCGCTTTACCACGGAGAAGTTCCCTCCCGGTTGTCGCCTGAAAGCTGCCCTGAGGTCGAGATCCACCTGCCGAACCTCGTCGTACGTACCAAGGCGAGTGTTACGTTCGTCGGAGACGATCGCGGCATCGCCCATTCCGATCGAACGATCGGATTGCGCTTTAGCTGGGCCTCGGCGGACCTGAGTCGCCCGCTTGAGACGTTCCTGTTTGGCAGCAGTTTGCAATTCGAACAGGGCAGCGTGACCGATCAGCGGACAACCCTGTTGACGCGTCTTGCGCGCGGCACCCCCATCAATACGAGCGTACTGGGTGCGGGTAGTCATTGGGCACCGGGATTCTTGAACCAGTCCCGCGACACTCATCCGGTACCCGTTACCGTCGTGTCGGCGGTACGCGATACGGGCGACATGGGGTGGATCCTCAGCAACGGCGAACTCGACACGAGCCTCGATGTGTTTTTGCACCAGCGCCGGGCGGGCAGCGAAACGACGCAGCGCCTCTCATTGAGTTTGAGCGGAAGCCTGGATACGCCTACCGGGCAAATGCATCTATACAACGTCACGTCGCGTCATGCGCTGACGCTGCATAATCTCGGGAACGAAAATGACGAAGATCTCGCCGATCAATCGAGCAATGCCTCGCCGGCTGGCGCTTGCAATCGTCGCTTGCGCCCTGCCATTTAGCCCGTCGGCGCTCGCAGGACAGCCGTTGATATTTGCCGGCGCATCGATCGCCGAGCAAGGTGAACGCAACGAATACATCGGCGTCACGGCCCCATTTTTTTCCAGTCGCTTCCTGACCCAGCGGCTCGCGATCAGCGACTATTACTATCAGTACGGCACGAACGGAACGACCGTCAAGGTCAGGGGGCAGGCAGCCGAGGTAGCCCTGGGCGCGCAGGCGGCCTGGCAACGCGGATGGGTCGAAGCTTCGACCGGCCCACGGTTTCGCCATAACCGTGTGACGCCGCCCGGTGCTAACGCACGTGCCGACGGCAGCCAGTGGGGGCTCGCGCTTGGTTTGCAGGGCGAGCAGCGTTTCGGTGAGGATTGGGCTTTTAACGGGATTGGTTCTTACACGATCGGGCCGGCATCATATTGGGGCCGAGCCCGTTTTCTGCATCGAACGTTTGGCGATGCGTGGGCCGGTGTCGAAGTAATCAAGCACGGCGACCCCGACTATCGGGCCACGCAAGGCGGCCTTGTACTAACGGGCATCAAGATTGGCGATAAGTTCGACATTGGATTCTATGCCGGAGTGAAGAAGACGAGCGGCCAGCCGCGTTCCTTTTATGGCGGCATCGAACTGACCAAGGGATTCTGACCCTGCGCTCCGCAGCGTATGGGTGCTTGCGACCAAGAAATCCGACAAGCCTTTGCGGATCAACGAGATTAGGGAGCGTCGCCGGAACATTTCGAATTCAGGCCGATTCGCCCAACGCTTTCCCACGACAAGCAAATGCCACACAAGACGCAAGTGCGTGTAGATTGGAACGTCGCTGCGACCCGCCACCGTGTCTTCGCATCGGTCGCCATCCGAATCAGTCCTGAAGTTGCACAGGAGCCGGCATGAATACGAAGCACAGCAAGAAAGGGCATCTCGAAGCCGCGGCGTCACACCACGAGCAGGCCGCGCGACATCACCGCGAGGCGTCGCGGCATTTCGAGGAAGGCAAGGACTTTGCCCATGCCGCACATCAGGCGATGATGGCCCATGGTCACACGTTGCATGCGATCGATCAGGCGCACGATGCCGGCGCGCACGGCGCCAATACACCACCCACGACGCCATCGTCGATCGGCTCGGGCGCAAGTGCCGCGGACGTGGCAAAACTTCATGCCGCGGCCGTCGAGCTTCACACGCAAGCGGCGCAACACATGCGCCACGCCGTCAAACTCTTCGAGCAGGATCGGAGCGCGGCCACCCACGACGCACAGCTGGCGCTCGCCCTCGCACTGCGTGCGTTGTCCCATGGCAACGAAGCAGCCAGGCTATTCGTCAAGCTCGCTGTCAGTGCCGCTGCGTGAAACGAGGTGGGTTACCTCTCGTTGGGGGTTCGCGGGTTATTCAGCGTGACTCGCTACCCGGTTGCGCACGCCGCCCGGCACCAGGTTGTCGCGCGGACCCACGGTCGTGGGCCTCCCGTACCGATCCGCGCATGGCCAGGTATCGCGCAATCGAGCGTGCCGCTCGCCACTAGGCCGTTCGTTCCAGCAGATCCGTTGCGAAAGACTTCGCGTGCGCTACGGCCTCTTGCGGGTCCGGGAACACACCGAGCTGCTCCCAGTGCTCTTCGGCCGCGTACGTTCCTTTCACGCCGAGTGCCCGCTGAACGCGCAATTGCGCGGCGTATCTGCCGTCCTCCAGTGGTCGGGCCGTCGCAATGACCTTGTGCGGAAGATCGGATCTTTCAGGTTGTACCAACTCGACAGGACCGCCAGCCACGCCAATATCCTTCAACTCGTTCCTGGCGTTGCAGTCCGGGCAGTAGAAGCACCACCCTTCGTCCTCGTGTTTGGACCTGACCTGCCCGCGAGCCAGTACGGCACGACATTCAACGTTTTCGCAGATGAACGGCATAGCAGTCTCCGGAGTTGTTTGAGAGAAATCCTAGCATGTCCGCGGACGGCCAACCATCGGCATTGTTGCGTTGCCCGACGCTGACGAAACCCTCACGCGCAAGGTCGCGAGGTCGCCCCTTCCACCGACCATCGTCATGCACGCATCGGCCGCATTCGCGAAGCACGTCACGTGATACGCCGGCATGTTCATCGGCATCATGTGCGGGCGGAACCGGTCGACGAGGATGATGTCGGCCGGCGCTTCCCGGCTTCGAGCGGACCGACTTCGCGATCGATCGACAGCGCCTTCGCCGCATCGATCAGCCCGGGCACCGGGCAGCGCCCGATGATCGACGTGACGCGGCTATACGGTTTTCCCGGATAACCCGTGCATCGGCCGCCGCAGCGCGGCGTCGAACGGGTTGGTGCGCGGCCCGATCGCGTCGGCCTGGCGCCGCAGCAGTTCGACGACCATCGGCATCCGGTCGTCGCCGAGCCGCGACGCGAGCGTGCCGACGCTCAGCGCGCCGACCGGGTAACCGGTGCGATCGAGGATCGGCACCGCGACGCCGGCCATCCCGTCGAGCACACCGCTGTTGCGGCCTGCGTAGCCGAGTTGCCGCACGCGTTCGATCTCGGTGCGAAGGTACACCTCGTCGAGCACGCCGTAGCCGCGGATACGCGGCACGTTGAAGCGGATCACTTCCTCGCGCTCGGCTTCGGGCAGGAACGCGAGGATCGCGAGGCTGCCCTGCCCGACGCCGAGCGCGATGCGCCCGCCGATGTCGCCGGTAAACGAGCGGATCGGGAACGGCCCTTCGCACAGGTCGAGACACACCGCGTCGAAGCCGCTCTTCACGAGCAGGAAGATCGTCTCGCCGAGGCTCGCGCACAGCCGCAGCAGCGCGGGACGGCACAGCGTGCGCATGCTGCTCGGGTTGCCGGCCAGCGCGGCGAGCGCGAAGAAATCGACGCTCAGCCGGTACAGCTTCGACTGCTCGTCCTGCTCGACCATCCCTTCGGCGATCAGCGATTGCAGGATCCGGTGCGCGGTGCCCTGCGTAAGGCCGACGGCCTTCGCGAGATGCGTGACGCGCACGCCGTCCTGCTGCATGCCGGCCAGCGCACGCAGGATCGCGAACGCGCGCTGCAGCATGCCGGTGCCCGGCGCGCCGGCCGGGTCGGCTTCGTCGCCGGGGCCGGGCGCGCGCGCGGCGGGCGTGCCGGGCATTCCGGACGAAAGGGGTTCCTGCATGCCGGCTCTCCTCGACGATTTCATTGAACGGAATATGGGATCCGCCATTGTCGTCCGGCCGAAATTCCACGGGCATCCGGGTGTGCACGGGATTGACGCGCGCATTTCGCGGCCCGGCCACCCTTCATCCATCGGAACGATTTGCGCGCGATACGTCGATCCGTTCCGTTCACCGGAATTTTTTCGAAATTCATCCCGTTCAGCAGAATTCGAAATTGACGCTCCGAAATATGGCTGGCTAGAGTCCGCGTCATCGGCGCACTGGCTACGCGGTGTGCAAACCCGGAGCTCCCCATGTCGTTTCTCACGCTTACGGATCTGACGAAAACCTTCGGCGAGCTCACCGCCGTCGCCGACGTCAACCTGTCGGTCGAACAAGGCGAATTCGTGTCGCTGCTCGGGCCGTCGGGCTGCGGCAAGACCACCACGCTGCAGATGATCGCCGGCTTCGTCGACGTCACGCGCGGCCGCATCGCGCTCGACGGGCAGGACATCACGCACCTGAAGCCGAACCGCCGCGGGCTCGGCATCGTGTTCCAGAGCTATGCGCTGTTTCCGCACATGAGCGTCGCGGAGAACGTCGGCTTCGGCCTCGACATGCGCGGCGTCGACAAGGCCGAGCGCGCGGAGCGCATCCGCGCGGCGCTCGCGCTCGTGCGCCTCGATACGCTCGCGCACCGCTTTCCGCGCGAGCTGTCGGGCGGCCAGCGGCAGCGCGTCGCGATCGCGCGCGCGGTCGTGATCGAGCCGCCGGTGCTGCTGCTCGACGAACCGATGTCGAACCTCGACGCGAAGCTGCGCGAGGACATGCAGTTCGAACTGCGCGCGATCCAGCGCAAGATCGGCACGACGACGATCATGGTCACCCACGATCAATCGGAAGCGCTGTCGATCAGCGATCGCGTGGTCGTGATGGAAGCCGGCCGCGTCACGCAGATCGACACGCCGTACCAGGCCTACGAGCGCCCGGAGAACCGCTTCGTATCGCAGTTCATCGGCAAGGCGAACCTGCTGCCGGGCACCGTCGTCGCGCACGACGGCGACGCGATCCGCATCGACCTCGGGCACGATCTCGCCGAGACGAGCCGCACCGCGCACCTGCCGCCGCGCGAGCGCGACATGCGCGTCGGCGATGCGGTATCGGTCTGCATCCGTCCCGAGAAGCTGCGGCTGTGCGCGCCCGATGCGGGCCGCTTCGCCGCGACCGTCACGAGCCGCTTCTTCCTCGGCAGCCAGTGGCTGTACCGCGTCGACAGCGCGCTCGGCGAAGTGCTCGTGTGCTGCCAGAACGAAGGCGCGGAGCCGCTCGCGGAAGGCGCGCCGGTCGGCATCGACTGGCACAGCGACGCGGTGCGCGTGATGCGCCGGGAGGCCTGAATGCGACAGCCTTCCCGCCCGCTGCCCGCCGACGCCGCGCCGGCCCTCGCGGTCGCACACCGTGCGCCGCGTACGTCGGTGCGCGCAACGTGGCGCGCGCATGCGCCGCTGTGGCTGATGTGCGCGCCCGCGTTGGTGCTGTTCGCCGCGCTCGTGCTCGTGCCGCTCGCGATGACGTTCGTGCTGACGTTCTACCGCTACGACCCGGCCACCGGGCCGATCGCCGCGCTCCAGTTCGGCAACTACGCGGAAGTGCTCGGCTCGTCGTACTTCCACACGATCTTCATGCGCACGTTCGGCATCGCCGCGCTGACGACCGCGATCTGCGTCGCGATCGGCACGCCGGAAGCGTACGTGCTGTCGAAAATGCGCGACCCGTGGCGCTCGCTGTTCCTGCTCGCGATCCTCGCGCCGCTGCTCGTGTCGGTCGTCGTGCGCGCGTTCGGCTGGAGCATGCTGCTGAACACGAGCGGGCTCGTGAACCAGGCGCTCGGGCTCGCCGGCCTCGGGCCTTACAAGCTCGAATACACGACCTTCGCGATCGTGATCGCGCTGGTGCACGTGATGCTGCCGTTCATGGTGATTCCGGTGTGGACCGCGCTGCAGCGGCTCGATCCGCAGACCGAGCACGCGGCGCTGTCGCTCGGCGCGTCGCCGTTCACGACGCTGCGCCGCATCGTGCTGCCGCAGCTGATGCCGGGCGTGCTGTCGGGCAGCCTGATGGTGTTCGGGCTGTCGGCCAGCGCATTCGCGATTCCCGGCCTGCTCGGCGGACGCCGGCTGAAGGTCGCGGCCACGGCCGTCTACGACGAGTTCCTCGGCTCGCTGAACTGGCCGCTCGGCGCGACGATCGCGGTGCTGCTGCTGGTCGCGAACCTCGTCGTGATGCTCACCTACTACCGCGTGCTCGAACGCCGCTATGCGCGCAGCCTCGGAGGCGCATCCCGATGAGAAAGAACGGCCCCTTCGCCCTCGCGTTCCACACGCTCGTGATGCTGTTCGTGCTCGCGCCGCTCGCGATCGTCGTGCTGGTCGCGTTCACGCCCGACGAGACGCTGACGCTGCCGACCCACGGGCTGTCGCTGCGCTGGTTCCGTGCGATCCTCGACTATCCCGACTTCGTCACCGCGTTCTTCAACAGCCTGAAGCTCGCGTTCGCGTCGGCGACGCTGTCGCTCGCGATCGGTTTGCCGGCGGGCCTTGCGATCGGCCGCGCGGCGTTTCCCGGCCGCGCGTTCCTGAACGGGCTGCTGCTGTCGCCGCTGGTAATCCCCGGCCTCGTGCTCGGCATCGCGCTGCTGCGCTTCTTCGCGCTGATCGGTGCGACCGGCTCGTTCGCGTGGCTCGTGCTCGCGCACATGATCGTCATCACGCCGTTCGTGATGCGGCTCGTGCTCGCGTCCGTCGCAGGCCTCGACCGCAGCATCGAGCAGGCCGCGTGCTCGCTCGGCGCGGACCCGTGGACGACGTTCCGCCGCATCACGCTGCCGATGATCGTGCCCGGCATCACGGGCGGCTGGCTGCTCGCGTTCATCAACAGTTTCGACGAACTAACGATGTCGATCTTCGTCACGTCGCCGCAGACGGTCACGCTGCCCGTGCGCATGTACATGTATGCGACCGAATCGATCGACCCGATGATGGCGTCGGTGTCGGCGCTCGTCATCTTCATCACCGCCGGCGCGATGCTGCTGCTCGATCGCGTGTACGGCCTGAACCGCATCCTGATCGGCCAACACTGATGTCGACTCCCGTTTCCCGCTCCAAAAACGATCCGGCCGACGGCGCGCAGTTCGTGCGCGTCGCCGAACGCGAGCGCGCCGCCGTTGCGTTCATGCTCGACGGCCGCCCCGCGCAGGCGCTCGCCGGCGACACCGTGCTCACCGCGATCCTCGTCGCGCAGCGCCGCGTGCGCATCAGCGAATTCAGCGGTCAGCCGCGCGCAGGTTTCTGCCTGATCGGCGCATGCCAGGACTGCTGGGTGCGCACCGAGGCCGGCGCGCGCATGCGCGCGTGCTCGACGCCGATCGCCGAAGGCATGCGAATTCTCACCGCCGTTCAATCGGCCGCGACCGGAGACACGCAATGAGCGACGCACTGCAACCGGTCATTGTCGGCGCGGGGCCGGCCGGCGTGCGTGCGGCCGAGGCACTGGTCGACGCGGGGCTGCGCCCTGTCGTGATCGACGAGAACGCGCGCTGGGGCGGGCAGATCTATCGTCAACCGCCGGCCGACGGCGGCTTCGCGCGCGGCAAGCGCGCGCTGTACGGATTCGAAGCCGGGAAAGCCGATGCCGTGCACCGGACGATGGCCGCGCTGCTGCCGCACGTCGACTACCGGCCGAACACGCTCGCGTGGGCATGCGGCGCGGGCCGCGTCGATACGCTGCAGGACGGCCATGAAGTCACCGTGCCGTACTCGCACCTGATCGTCGCGAGCGGCGCGACCGACCGCATGCTGCCCGTGCCGGGCTGGACGCTCGCGGGCGTCTATACGCTCGGCGGCGCGCAGGTCGCGCTGAAAGCGCAGGGCTGCGCGATCGGCCGGCGCATCGTGTTCGCGGGCACCGGGCCGTTGCTTTATCTCGTCGCGTACCAGTATGCGAAGGCCGGCGCGCAGGTCGCGGCCGTGCTCGACACGAGCCCGCTGCGCCGCCAGGCCGCCGCCGCGCCCGCGCTGCTGCGCATGCCGTCGACCTTCGCGAAGGGGCTCTATTACATCGGCTGGCTGCGCGCACATGGCGTCGCGATCGAAACGGGTATCACGCTCGAACGCGTGCTCGGCGAACAACATGTAACCGGGCTCGCGCGGCGCGCGGCCGGTGACGACGCGCAGCCGCGCGTGCTCGATTGCGACGCGCTCGGCCTCGGCTTCGGCCTGCGTTCGGAAACGCAGCTCGCCGATCTCGCCGGCTGCCGGTTCGGGTTCGATCCGGTCAACCGCGCATGGCTGCCCGAGCGCGACGCGGCCGGCCGCACGTCGGTGCGCGGCATTTACGTCGCGGGCGACGGTGCGGGCATCGCGGGCGCCGACGCGGCCGAAGCGTCGGGCCGGCGCGCGGCGCTTGCGTTGCTCGACGATGCCGACATTGCGTTGCCATCGCCGTCCGGCAAGCCTGGCGCGGCGACACTCGAACGCACGCTCGCCCGCATTGGCACATTCCGCGCGGGCCTCGAAGCGGCATTCGCGCCGCCCGTCGAGCAGGCCGCGCGCTGCCCCGACGACACGATCGTGTGCCGCTGCGAGGAGATCAATGCGGGCACGCTGCGCCGCTGCATCCGTGGCGGCGCGGCGACCGAACTCAACCGGCTGAAAGCGTTGACGCGCGTCGGGATGGGCCGCTGCCAGGGCCGCATGTGCGGCGACGCGGCCGCGCTCGTGCTGGCCGCCGAAACCGGCCGGCCGCTCGCCGAGGTCGGCCGGTTGCGCGCGCAACCACCGGTGAAGCCGTTCCCGATCTCGGCCGCGCTCGCCGGTGACGACGTCGCGGCGATTCCCGACGAGGCGCGCGATGAGTGATGCCCGTCATTACGACGTCGCGATCGTCGGCGGCGGCCTCGTCGGCGCATCGGCAGCGCTTGCACTGACGCGGCGCGGCCTGCGCGTCGGGCTGTTCGAGCGGCGCGACTGCGGCGCGCAGGCGAGCGGCGTGAACTACGGCGGCGTGCGCTGCCAGGGCCGCCCCGCCGAGCAATTGCCGCTCGCGCTGCGCGCGCGGCGCATCTGGGACCGCCTGCCCGAGCTGATCGGCATCGACGGCGAATTCGTCGTGTCGGGGCACTTGCGGCTCGCGCGCAGCGACGCCGATCTCGATGCGCTCGACGCGTACGCGACGCTCGCCGGCGAGCACGGCCTGCCGCTGCACGTGATGCGCGGCGACGCCTTCCACCGCCGCTATCCGTGGCTCGGCCGCGCGGCGCTCGGCGGCTCGCTGTGCGAGACCGACGGCCACGCGAACCCGCGCCTCGTGTCGCCCGCGTTCGCGCGCGCGGCCCGCGCGGCGGGCGCGGACGTGTTCGAGCACACGCCGGTCGACGACGTCCGGCACGACGGCACGCGCTTCCACATTCACGCGGGCGACCGCGCATGCACCGCGACGTGGCTGATCAATTCGGCCGGCGCATGGGCGAACACGATCGCCGAACGCTTCGGCGAAGCCGTGCCGATGGAGCCGATCTACCCGAACATGTGGGTGACCGAACCGCTGCCGCCGTTCATCGCGCACAACCTCGGCGTGTACGGCGGCGGCGTGTACGCACGGCAGGTCGCGCGCGGCAATTGCGTGATCGGCGGCGGGCGCGGCCGCGGCGACGGCGAATTCGGCCAGCCTTCGGTCGACACGACGCGCGCGGTGATGCGCGACGCGTGCGCGCTGCTGCCCGCGCTGCGCGACGCGCTGCTGATCCGCACGTGGAGCGGCGTCGAAGGCTGCACGCCCGACCACAACCCGATCGTCGGCGCGAGCCGCACGACGCCGAACCTGCTGCACGCATTCGGTTTTTCCGGCGGCGGATTCCTGCTCGCGCCCGGTGTCGGCGACGTGCTCGCCGATCTCGTGACGATCGGCGAAACCGCCACGCCACTCGATGCATTCTCGATCGGCCGCTTCTTCCGTCAAGCCGCGCCGACCGCCCCTTTCCCCCAAGAGGAGACCTCTCGATGAAACTGCTCGGTACGATCGCGGCCGCCGCCGCACTCTGCATCGCGGGCGCCAGCGCCCCCGCGTTCGCGCAAACGAAGACGATCTACATCGGCATGAATGGCGGGCCGATGGAAAAGGCCTATACGAGCCAGGTGCTGCCCGACTTCGAGAAGGCAAACAACGTGAAGGTCGTCGTCGTGCCCGGCACGTCGTCGGACGTGCTCGCGAAGCTGCTTGCGAACCGCAACAAGCCGCAGATCCACGTCGCGTTCCTCGACGACGGCGTGATGGCGCGTGCAGTCAGTCTCGGCGTGTGCCAGAAACTCGACGATTCGCCGGTGCTGAAGGAGCTGTACCCGTTCGCGCGGATGAAGGACGACGTCGGCGCCGGCGTGCAGCTCGGGATGACCGGTATCGCGTACAACAAGAAGCTGTTCGCGGAGAAGGGCTGGGCGCCGCCGACGTCGTGGATGGATTTCGCCGATCCGAAATACAAGGGCAAAGTCGTGTTCCAGTCGGCGTCGAGCAGCACGTTCGGGCTGCACGGCTTCCTCGCGATCAACCGGCTGCTCGGCGGCAGCGAGCAGAACGTGGAGCCCGGCTTCAGCAAGTGGGCGAGCACGGTCGGGCCGAACGTCGTCGAGTACATCCCGAACTCGGCGAAGATCTCCGAGATGGTGCAGACCGGCGAGGCCGGCCTGTTCCCGCTCACGCCGACGGGTGTCGGCGACCTGCAGGACAAGGGCATTCCGGTCGCATATGCGAACCCGAAGGAAGGCCCGGTGCTGCTGCTCGTCGACCTGTGCGTGGTGGCGAACAATCCCGATCCGCAGCTTGCGCAGAAGCTCGCGCAGTTCCTGCTGTCCGCGCCCGCGCAGACGAAGGCCGCCGAGGCCGGCAAGCAGATTCCGACAAACCGTCTCGCCAAAATGCCCGCCGGGATGCAGCAGAGCCTCGGCAATGTCGACGACCTGGTGCGCAAGGTGACGGTGGTCGACTGGGCCGCGATCAACGCGCGCCGCGCGCAGTGGGATACGCGCTGGAACCGGCAGATCGAGCGGTGACCTTCGCCTGACTACGCGGCGGCCCGCAACGCACGCTGCCCGGCCGCGAGCGCGGCGCCCGCGAACAACGTCAGCGCCGAATACACGAGCCCGCGCGCGAGCCCCGCGCTGTCCGACACCCAGCCGATCGCGACAGGCCCGGCAATCTGACCGAACGCGAAGACCGTCGTGAACGCGCTGATCCCTTTCGCCCAGCCGTCGGGCCGCAGGTTGTGCCGCACGAACGCGGTGGTCGATGCAACAGCCGACAGGAACGTCGCGCCGAACATCACGCCCGATGCGAACGCGGCGGCCGGATGCACGAACATCGCGGGCATCAGCGTCGCGATGCCGAGCAGCGCGTTGAGCACGGCCAGCGCCTGGCCGCCGCGCATTCGGTCGAGCAAGCGCGACCACAATCGCGCCGAGACGACGGTCGCGACGCCGAGCATCACGTAGAACGCCGATACCACCGTGCCGCTCATTCCCGCGCCGCGCAGCAGCGCGACGATGAACGTCATGTAGCCGATGTAGCCGACGCCGAACAGGCCGTAGCCGGCCAGCGCGAGCGCGAAGCGGGCGGGGCTCGCGGTGACGGCCTCCAGCGCGCTGTCGCGCGGCGCGGCGTGTACCGCATGCTCGCGCTCGATACGACGCGCGGCCGACACGGCCACCGCCGAGAACAGCACGCACGCGAACGCGAGCGCGAACCATGCGGGCTGCCAGCCGTGCGTGCCATGCGTAAGCGTGGCCGGCACGAGTAGCGACGACGCGACGATGCCCCACCCCGTGCCGCCGTAATAGAGACCGAGCAGCAGCCCCGCATCACGCGGCGACGCCGATGCGAGCCGCGCAGCCAGCACGCCGCCGCTGATGAAGATCAGCGCGCTGCCGACGCCGGTCGCGAGCCGCTGCACGAGCAGCGTGTGCATGTCCGACGTAAACCCGCATGCGGCCATCAGCAACGCGGTCAGCGCACAGCCGGCCGCGAGCAGCGCGCCCGCGTGCCGGCGCCGCGACAGTATCGGAAACACGAGCGCACCGATCAGGTAGCCCGCCGCATTTGCCGTGTTCAACGCGCCGGCCTGCGCGAACGTCCAGCCGAGATCGGCCTTCATCGGCGGCAGCAGCAGTGCATACGAAAAGCGTGCGAGGCCGAGCGCGATCGCGCTGCCGAGCGACAGGCAGATCGCCAGCCGCCACGCGGCCATGCGGTCGGGGTCGGTTGCGCCGGCATCCGGTCGCGACGAGCCGGCACGCTCCGGTTGCGGTGCCATGGGCATCGGGTTGTCTCCGTTGTCGTTCGAGGTCGGGATGCGCGCCCCCCGCGACGCCGACGTGGCGTCGCGAACGGCGGCCGCCGCATCGTCGATGCGAAATCCGCCGCAGCGCATGCGTCCATCCCGATTGCCGAGGCCGACGGCGCCGTCGAGCGATCATACTCGAGCGCTCGCGCCGACGTTGCCGCCGCGCCCGGAATCCGACGACGACCTCTGCCGCCGCCGGTTCGTCCATCCGGCGACGAAGAGCACGGGAGCACGGGAGCGCGCGAGCCGCGTGCCTGCGCTATGCGCCCAATCCGGCCGTAAAGGCCGTGAGCAGCGCGCCGCCTTCGCGCCATTCCCCCAGCCCCGCGGCCGCGTTCAGATGGCCGCGCGCGCCGAGCAGCAGCGGCGTCGCGCCATATGTGCTTGCCCACGCAATCCCGCGCCCCAACGGGTCGTACGGATCGTCCGAACTGGCGATCGCCAGCACCGGCAGGCCGCCGAAATTGCCGGTCGGCAGCTTCGCGAACACCTTTGCGGCGACCGGAAAGCGCGGGCCGCCCGGGTCGGGCACCGCGACGAGAAACGCGCCGCGCACGCTGCGCGTCGAAGCGGCATGCCAATGCGCGAACAACAAGCAACCGAGCGAATGACAAATCACCAGCGGCGCCGCCGCGGCTTTCGCGACGGCCTCGTCCAACGCCGCAATCCAGTCGCTCAGGTCGGGCGCGTCCCACGAAGCCGGAGTCATGCGCGTGGCGCCGGGAAGCGTCGCCTCCCAATGACTCTGCCAGTGATCCGCGCCCGAGTTTCCGATACCCGGCACGATGACAATCGCTTGTTCCATCCCCGCCTCCATGAACACAGGAGTTCGCAGTCTGACGGGCCGGAAACACGCGCGGAATGGCAAGTCATCGGTTATTGAGACAAAATGCCGATGACTTAACGGAACAGGAGGGCGGCAATGTCGAACGGAGAACTCGATCGCCTGGATATCGCCATCCTCGAAGCCCTGCAGGAAAACGCGCGAATGCCGCTCTCCGAAGTGGGCCGGCAGATCGGACTGTCGCAGCCCGCGACTTCGGAGCGCGTCAAACGCCTGGAAGAGCGGGGCATCATCACGGGCTACGGCGCGCGGATCGATCCGGCGGCACTGGGGCTGGGGATGATGGCCATCATCCGGCTGAGAACGACGCACGAACACATCAAGCCCGCCCTGAGCGCGTTCGCCGACATGCCGCATGTGATCGAAGTCCACCGCATGACCGGCGAGGATTGCTTCCTGCTGAAGGTACGGGTGCCGACACCGGAGCATCTGGAAACCATCGTCGACGCGATTGCCCGCTTTGGCGCAGTCACGACTTCGCTGGTACTCCGGTCTGAACCGGTCAAGCCGCTCGGGAAAGCGCTGCTCGGTTGATGCGGGTCACAGCCTCGCTGGGCGCCCGCGCGATTCGCATGATCTGCTTCCTGCGCCGCGCCCGATCGCGCATGCTCGATGTTTAGCACCGCTCGGCTAAAAACCTTGCAGTGCATTGCCTTCCTCAATTCGTCAGACTAATATCGACGCCACTCGCCCGGCATTCACGAAATACCGGACGGGGAGCGGCAATCTTTTAGCCGTGCGCTTTCATGTTGAATCACTCATGTTCACCACAGGAGAATTGACATGCAGGAAACCCAGCAGATCGAATTGCTTGACTGGATGCAGGAAGACACGCACCCCGAGGCCGTCGACATGATGGTCGAGGACGCCGTGGTGCCGTTCGGCACCGCGCTCTGGCCGGTCTGAGCGGGCCACCCGTTCTCGCGGAAGGGCCGCGGCCCTTCCGCCGTTTCCGGAGACACGCATGCTGAACCTGCACCGCGCACTCGGCTTTCACCCCGCGCTGCGCGACAAGCTTGCGCGCGGTGAGTCGGGAAAACTGCTGGTCGGCCACGACACCCGCAACCGCGACATCGCGTTGCGCGCGTTTTCCGCCCTGCCCGATTCGCTCGACGCGACCACCCTCTGCCTCGAAACCACCCCGCCCGCCGACATCGCCGCCGCGCTCGATCGCGCCGACCTGTTCGTGCTGCTGTACGACTCGTCTTGCCTGCCGACGCCGTCGCCGAGCGGGCCGCCGTTCCTCGCGGCGATCCGCCCCGCGATCGTCGAGCACTGGGGCAAGTCGGTACTGTTCAAGGATTACGGCCCGCATCTGGACGAGGCATTCGCCGAATCGCTCGACGACATCGCGGCACGCAACGGCCGGCTGATCGAAGCGGCCGCGCGCGCATCGCGGATCCGCTTCATCGACGAAGCCGGCAACACGCTGACGGGCTCGCTCGCGCCGGACCAGAAATGGACGAGCGTGGACGGAATGGGCAATCTCGACGTCGTGCCCGGCGAGATCGCGACGCACATCACCGACCTGAACGGCTCGGTCGTGTTCAGCGGCACGTTTCTCGGCACCGTGCCGTTCGCGATCAAGTACAAGGTGGTCGAGCGGCTCGCGACGCTGCATGTCGAAGGCAGCACGATCGTCGATTTCGACAGCGACGACGCGGGCTTCCGGCGCGACTTCTCGACCTATCTCGACCGGCACGCGAATCACCGGCGGATCGAGGAATTCGGCATCGGCACCAACCTCGGGATCCGCGGGCTATACGGCCGCAATGCAGGATTCGAGGAACGCCATCCGGGCCTGCATCTCGGGCTCGGCGGCGGCGAAAACGGCAGCCACCACCTCGACCTGATCTTCGCGCGCGGCACGCTCGCGCTCGACGAGCGGATCGTGTTCGACGGCGCATTCGCCGTCTGACGAAGCGGCTGCGTGTTCAGGCTTCGGCGGCCGCCGCGTCGCCGAGCCATTTGAACATCACGAAGCAATCGACGAACCCGAGCCGCGCGTGACGGTACGCGCGCGGCAGGCGGCCGACGATCTCGAATCCCAGCTTCTGCCACAGCGCGACTGCAACCTCGTTCGTCGCGACCACCGAGTTGAACTGCATCGCGAGAAAGCCGCGCTCGCGTGCGACCTGCTGCGAGTGCTCGCACATCAGGCGCGCGACGCCGCGGCCGCGCGCCGCGTCGCTCACCATGTAGCCGCAGTTGCACACGTGATTGCCGGGCCCGGCCGCGTTCGCCTTCAGGTAGTACGAACCGAGCAGCACGCCGTCCTCTTCGGCGATCCATGTGCAGAGCGGCGCGTCGAGCCATAGTGCGCGCGCTGCCTCGGGCGTCGGCGCGGGATCGAATGCATAGGTTTCCTGAGCAGCGACGATGGCGCGGTAGGTCGGCCAGAAGCGCGGAAAATCGTCCTCGGTCATCGGGCGAAGCGTGATCATGCGGGTTCTCTCGTGAAGGCGATGTTGGCCTGAAGGCAATCGATCGTACCGCGATTCGTCGATAGCCGCCGACCCGCGGCACGCCGCTGCGATACACGCCCTGCGGCACGCCGTACCGGCGCTCGAGCGCCGGCGAGAAACCTGGCAGGCGCTCGCCGCCGCGTCGCCGGCAGGTTTGCCGTTCACGTCATTCCCTCCCGACACCCCACACTCGGCGCGTGCCTCGTCATCGCGTCATCGACACCGGCCATTCAGCCGAATCGCCGCTGTACACACCGGATGAAAGAATGATCGTCGTCCGGGAAGCCGGCTTCGCTGCCTGAAACCCCGAACCATGAAGGCGCTGCATGCGCTCCGGCCGCAGCGCCGTTGCGTTGCATGCCGTCTCGATCCGACGACCGGCAACGCGTGCATCGCACCCCGTTCACACCACCTGTGGCAGCCCGCATGGCCGCCTCGTTCCCTTCACCATTTTTGTAGCTTATAAGTTACAATGCCATCCAAGTTCGAACTGCTTCGCTATCAGCGCGACGACGGTCGCGAGCCTTTCACCGAATGGCTGAACGCCGTGCGCGACAAGTTCGCCCAGGCGCGGATTCGAGAACGCCTCCGCCGTGTGCAGACAGGCAACTTCGGCGATTGCGAGCCTGTCGGCGAAGGCGTGATCGAACTGCGCATCCATGTCGGTGCCGGCTATCGCGTGTACTTCGGCCGGCACGGCGGTGCACTGGTGCTGCTGCTGTCCGGCGGCGACAAGGGCAGTCAACCCGACGACATCAGGCGTGCAAAGGAACACTGGTCGAACTGGAAACGGAGGCAAATGTGAGCAAGCTCAAAGGCGCGGTATCGCACCACGACGCGGAAGTCGCCGAACTCGGCGCCGATCGCGACCTCGCGGTGGCCTATCTGCGCGTCGCAATGGAATCGCTCGACGATCCCGACAACCGCGCGGCCGCCCTGCTCGCGCTGCGCACGGTCGCGGAAGCGTACGGCGGGCTCGGCGCCGTCGCGGCCGAAGCCGGCATCAGCCGCGAATCGCTGTATCGCACGCTGTCCCCCAACGGCAACCCGACGCTGAAAACCCTGCTCGCGGTGCTCAAGACGGTCGGCCTGCGCCTGTCCGTCGTCCCCGCGCAGCCGGCGCACGCGTAAGCAGCGCACGGCCCGCGTGCCCGCTCACGGCCTGACCATCCACACCAGCAGCATCCCGGCCGGCGCGGCATTCATCCCCGCCGGCGGATGCTCGATCGTCGGCTCGACCGCCAGCGCCAGCGCGATCGCCGCCGCATCGTCGATCGGCGTCGTCCGCACGATCGTCATCAGTCGCGCCGGCCGGTGCAGCGTCTCGCGATACAGTGCGCCGTACCACAGCGGCCGCGTGCCGAGCGCATCCTGCAGCACGTACGGATAACGCCACAGCCGCAGCACGACACGGCTTTCCGGGTGGCCCGGATCGACGCGGACGAACACGCGGCGCGTGCTCTCGCCGTGCGTGTAGCGCGGCAGCACCGGCAGCGTGTCGACCGGCGCCTGCGGCAACAGCCAGCGCAGCGCGGTGGCGGGCGACCACGGCGTCGCGCGCTGCCAGCCGGCCTGCGCGAGATGGCGATCGAGCGTGTCCGACGTCGCGCTCCATTGCAGCGGCAGATATTCCTCGCGATCGCCGCCGATCTCGGTGCGCCGCGTCGGCACGCGCTGCCACCCGCCGCGCATCCACTGATCGACGGTCATCGCAACCACGTCGCCGACATGCGGGCGCGCCGCGCGGTCGAGCTGCCATTGCGCGGGAACCGTCCATACGCCGGCCGTCGCGAGCACCACGACCACCGCGACGAGCGCGCCCCTCGACTGCACATGCTCGCGCACGCGCCAGTACGCATAAGCGCCGGCGAGCACCGCGAACCACGCCAGCCCGAGGCTCCAGCCGCCGAGCAAACCCGACAGCCACGTATCGCCGACATACAACCGCGCGAAGCCGCCGAGCACGATCCACAGCACGACCGCCGTCACGACCGGGATGCGCCACCGCGCGGGCCCGTCGTGCGCCAGCACCCAGCCGAGGCCGCTGCTCGCGAGAATCGCGAACGCGGCATCGGCATCGGGCAGCGGCACGTGCAGTGCGCCGGGCGGCAGGCTCGCGGGCGTCGCGCCGGGCACGCCCGCGCCGAACACCGGCACGAGCACGACGGCGATGCCGATCGTCGCGAGCCACCACGCGGACGTCAGCCAGCAGCGATGAATCATCAGCCAGACGAGAAACGCGGCCGCGACGATCAGCCCCGTATCGTGCCCGTGCAGCACCGCGAGCGCGCTCATCGCGGCATCGACGGGCGGCGTGCGCAGGTTCTGCAGGAACGCGTACAGCGCGATGTCCGCCTGCATCAGCGGATCGTTCGCGACGACATCCTGCACGAGCCCCGCGAACAGCCACACGCAGCCGACGAACAGCAGCGCGAGCACCGGCACCGCGCCCGGCAGGCGACGCACGCGCGCGATCGTGTCGTGCAGCCGCGCGCCGAACCGCGGCCAGCGGCGTGCACAGGCGTGCGCGACTTCGACGAGCGCACGACGCAGCAGCGGCCAGCCGCGCCGCAACGCGACGCGCACGCCGATCCACACCAGCGCGACCAGCGCGGCGACGACCGCCAGGATCGCGGCGACCCGCACGCTGATCGCCGCGGCCAGGACGGCCGATGCGCCGAACAGGATGCCCGGCGCCACATGAACGGGCGCCCACACGAGTGCCGATATCACGTTGACCGGATAGAACGACCGGCGCGGCAGCATCGCGCAGCCGACGACGACCGGCACGACCGCGCGCACCGGCGCGAGGAAGCGCGCGAGCACGATGCTCTTCATGCCGTGACGCAGCACGAACTCCTCACCACGCGCGTAAGCGGCTGCGTAGCCGAAGCGCGCCCACGCGTTGCGGATCACCCCGCCATAGTGCCGCCCGAGCTCGTAGCTGATCCCGTCGCCGACCACGGCGCCGACGGCCGCGACGCCGATCGTCGTCCACCCGTCGAGCGCGCCCGCGCCGATCAGCGCACCGGCCGCGAACATCACGGCACCGGCCGGCACGACCGTGCCGACCAGCGCGATCGCCTCGGCGCAGGCGGTCAAGAACACGATCGCCAGCACGAGCAGCGGATGCGCGCCGATCGCGCCGATCCACGCGTGGATCGTGTCGCTCATCGCGCGCTCCAAAGCGGTGCGGCCCGGTGTGCGAACACCGGGCCGGCAGTGGCGTGGGGAACGTTCATCGCGAGGTGCGCGCGGTCGAGCCGGCGTCGGAGGTCAATCGAACTCGTACTGCCGCGCATCGGCCTCGAGCGGCGCGTCGTGGTATCCGACCGTCGCGATCTCGTGCAGATAGCGCGCGAGAAACGCGCCGATCGACCCGGCGGCCTCGAATTGATGCACGTGACGGAATTCGTGGGTCAGCAGGCGGCGCGTGTCTTGCCCGCGCAGCACGAACACCGCATGGCCGAGCGTGAGCCCGATCGTCCCCGGCGACAGCAGCCCCGTGTCGCGTGCGATCGCGGCCAGCGAAGGCGTGTCGGGGAACGGCATGCGGTCGACGATCACGACGCGGATCCGCTCCGGCTGCGCGACGCCCACGGTGCGCGCGTCGTCGGCCTGCGCCGGCGTCAGCGGCACGCCCTGCGCGATCCCGCGCGCCGCCTCCGCTTCGGCCCATGCGACGGCGGCAGGCAGTGCGGACGGAAGGATATCGGCAAGGTCGATCATCGCGGGGCTCCTCGGTTGGCGCGGCGGCATCGGGCACCAGTTTAGTCCCGAATCGGGGCCGTTCGCGGGGCGCTTCGCGTGACGCCGCGCAGGTCCGCCCCCCGGGCGCATCAGTCATCAGGGAATACCCTATTCCACAAGCGGTCCACGCCGCTTCCTTTCCGTCGATTACTTCGGTTCAGTACACATTCCGGGGTCGGATATCTCGAAAATTTCCCGGATGTGTACCGTTTTGGGATTCGGCGGAATATATTGATCGGAAGAACAATCGCGGCGGCAACCGGACGGCAGGTCCGCGGCGTCATCCCGAAGAGGGTCGCTCGATGATCAGGGTAATTCTGGCTGACGATCACGCAGTCATGCGAGACGGACTGCGTCATATCCTGGAGAGGGCCGGCGGTTTCGAAATCGTCGGCGAGGCGAGCGACGGCCCGGCCACGCTCGCGCTGGCCGAGCGCAGCGCCGCCGACGTGCTGCTGCTCGACCTGTCGATGCCCGCGCCGACCGGCATCGAGCTGATCCGGCTGGTCAAGAGCCACGCGCCGTCACTGCGCACGCTCGTGCTGACGATGCATGCCGAGGCGCAGTACGCGGCGCGCGCGTTCAAGGCCGGCGCAGTCGGTTACCTGACGAAGGACAGCGCGACCGCCGAGCTCGTCGAGGCCGTGGGCAAGGTCGCGGCGGGCGGCGTCTACGTGAGCCCGTCGGCGGCCGAAAGCCTCGCGCGCACGCTGCGCGCGCCGGCCCAAACGCTGCCGCACGAACGGCTGTCCGCGCGCGAGCTCGACGTGATGCGCCGCATCGTCGCGGGCCAGACCGTCACGCAGATCGCGTCCGAACTCGCGCTGAGCGCGAAAACGGTCAGCACATACAAGACACGGATCCTCGAGAAGATGGAACTGCCGCACGAAGCCGCGCTGATCCGCTACGCGATGCGCCACGATCTCGACCCCGGCGTCGACGACGCATGACGACCACCCTCCACTTATCGCCTGCCCCCGCGGACGACGCCGATCCGGACGCGTCGCGCCTGTTCATGTCGTCGCTGCCGCCAGGGCGGCGCGAGCGGCGGCTCGCGATCGCGACCGTGCTCGTGTCGGCCGCGATCTTCGCCATGCTCGCGCCGTTCGCGGGCATGCCGCTCGCGCCGGGCTGGGCGTTCATCCCCGTGTACCAGTCGGCGATCGTCGTCAACGACATGGTGACGGCCGGCCTCCTGCTCGGCCAGTACGCGATCCTGCGCGAGAAATCGCTGCTCGCGCTCGCGGGCGGCTACCTGTTCACGGGCTTCATGGCCGGCACGCACATGCTGACCTTCCCGGGGCTGTTCGCGCCGACGGGCCTGCTCGGCGCCGGCGAACAGACCACGGCCTGGCTGTACCTGTTCTGGCACGGCGGCTTTCCGCTCGCGGTCGCCGCCTATGCGCTGCTGCGCGCGGCGTCGCGCACGCGCCCGATCCCGGCCCCGCAGCGCCGCGCGGCGATTCCGGTGGTGCTCTGCATCGCCGCGGCGGCCGCCGCGACGGCCGCGCTCGCGGTGCTCGCGACCGCCGGCCACGACCTGCTGCCGCGCATCATGCACGGCAACCGGATGGCCGCGACGATGACGAACGCGATCACGGTCGTCTGGGCGCTGAACCTGGTTGCGCTGGTGCTGATGTGGCGGCAGCGTCGCCATCATTCCGTGCTCGACCTGTGGGTGATGACCGTGCTCGTTGCCTGGCTGTTCGACATCGCGCTGTCGTCGATGCTCAATCACGGGCGCTTCGATCTCGGCTTCTACGCGGGCCGCACGTACGGCCTCGTCGCGTCCGGCGTCGTACTGTTCGCGATGCTGTTCGAGAACGGCCGGCTGCATGCGCAGACGGTGCGCGCACTGGCCGGCGCGCGCTACCAGCATCTGCTCGTCGTGCAGAAGAGCGCGCAGCTGAACGAGGCGAACGAACGGCTCGAACAGCGCGTCGCCGCGCGCACCGCGCAACTGAGCGCGTCGAACCGCGACCTGCGGCGCGAAGTCGAGGAGCGCGTGCGCGCGGAGCGGGCGCTGCAGGCGTCACGCGAGGAACTGCGCGAGATCGCCGCGATCAGCGCGACCGCGCGCGAGGCCGAGCAGCGCCGCATCGCCCGCGAGCTGCATGACGAACTCGCGCAGACGCTCGCGGCGCTGAAGAACGATCTCGAATGGCTGATCGACCGCGTGCCGCAGGACGACGCGCCGCTGGCGCGCAAGATCGCGGCGATGCACACGATGGCACGCGGCGCAGTGGCTGCGACGCGGCGCATCGCGTCGGACCTGCGCCCGCTGATGCTCGACGATCTCGGCTTCGCGGCGGCGATGCAATGGCTCGTGGAGGATTTTCGGCACCGTCACGGGATCGCGTGCGCGCTGCATGTCGATCCGCCCGAGTTGCAGCTCGACGAGCCGTATGCGACGGCCGTGTTCCGCATCGCGCAGGAAGCGCTCGCGAACGTCGCGCGGCACGCGGCCGCGTCGCATGCGGATGTCGAGCTCGTGCACGGCGACGATGCGATCGCGCTGACGATTCGCGACGACGGCGCGGGATTCGATCCCGGCGTGCCACGCAAGTCGAACTCGTTCGGGCTGGTCGGTTTGCGTGAGCGCGCCTACCTCGTCGGCGGCACGCTGCGGATCACGACGACGCTCGGCGAAGGTACGACGGTCGAGGTGGAGATTCCGCTGTCGCGCGCGCCGGTGGCGATCGCGCATGGCGCGGATGGGGTTTCGCACGGGTAGGCGGCCGGACGCGGTGGCGCTGCGTCACTGACGCGGTCAGCGGTAATCGTCTTCTCGTTGATGCCGGACGGCGAGGGTCGTGATTTGCGTCCGCGATGCACGGATCGCCATCCCAATGGCTTACCCGAGCGCTCTTGTCGCCCGTGCCGCTTTCAGCATGCGCTCGAGTTCAGCCTGGACGTTTACAGCGTCGATGTATTCGCCGGTCCGCCGCGCCTCGTCGCGTGATGCGAGACCACGCGCGACAAACTCGCGCTGCACGCGTCGGCGCGCAACGCCGATTCGATGAACGCGGAGAGCGTCTCGTTTTTCGCCAGAACGGATTCAGCGGCTTCAAGCAATTGCGGATCGATCCGGAACGCGGACTTCGTCGCAGAATTCATTGCATTCCCCACGTGTGTCAATGGATCGCACGGTAGCACACCGACACGCTCCAGGAGCGTGAACCGGTTGGAGCAGCCACGAATCCATGCGCGTCACACCCGCGCCGCGACCATCCCCCGCTCCGAGCGCGTCCACGCGACCAGCGCGCCGATCCCGAGCAGCGCGAGGCACACGATCGGCACGATCATCGGCCCGAACGCGGTGCCCGTCACCTTGCCCGCGAACGGCATCAGGTTCTGGCTGAAGAAACCGCCGAGGTTGCCGATCGAATTGATCGCCGCGACGCTCGCCGCCGCGCGCGCGCCGGTGAAATAGCGCGGCGGCATCGACCAGAAGCACGGATACAGCAGCGGGATGCATGCGCCGCCGAGCACGAGCGCGACGAAGCGCAGCGGCGTCGACGGCAGCACGAGGCTCAGCAGGAAGCCGAGCGCGCCGAGCGCCGCGACGATCGCGATCGTGCGCAGGATGCTCTTCGCGCGGCGCAGCTTCGCCGGCAGCCACAGCAGCAGCAGCACCGCGAGCGCCCACGGCAGCATGCTCAGGAAACCGTTCGTACTGCTCGACACGCCGAACGATTTCACGAGCGTCGGCAGCCAGTACGTGACGCCGTACAGCGACGTCGACATCAGCATGTAGGTCCCCGCGAACAGCATCACGCGCGGATCGAGCAGCGCCTTCCACGGCTGACCATGCTCGGCCTGCGCGGGCTTCTCGCGCTCCAGCGCGGCCGCGACGATCTGCTTCTCGCGCTCGTCGAGGAACGGTGCCTCGCGAAACGACGCGGGCAGCACGCGGAACACGACGATCGCGACGATCACGGCCGGAATGCCGGTTGCGATGAACACCCACTGCCAGCCCGCCAGCCCCCACACGCCGTTCAGGCTCAGCAGCACGCCGCCGACCAGCGAGCCGAGCATGTTCGCGAGCGCGCTGCCGAGCGTGAAGATGCCGAGCACCTTCGCGCGGTAGCTTTGCGGAAACCACAGCGTCAGGTAGTAGATCACGCCCGGATAGAAGCCGGCCTCGGCGATGCCGAGCAGGAAGCGCAGCGAGCAGAACGCGGGCATCGACGTCGTGAAGCCCATCAGCACGGTGATGAGGCCCCACGTCAGCATGATCCGCGCGAGCCATACGCGTGCGCCGTAGCGATGCAGCGCGAGCGTGCTCGGCACCTCGAACAGCAGGTAGCCGATGAAGAACAGCGACGACGCGAGCCCGAACGCTGCCTCCGTCATCCCGAGGCTGTGCACCATCTGCAGCTTCGCGAAGCCGACGTTCTGCCGGTCGATGAACGCGATCAGGAACATCACGACGAGGATGGGCAGCAGGCGCCGCGCCACCTTCGACATGATGCGCTGTTCTTCGGCGGACGCGGGGTCCAGGGTTTCGGTAGCGTTCACTACGGGCTCCTTGCGTGAATCGGTTGCGTGTCGGTTGTATCGGCGCCGCGCGCGACGAAGGCGCGGGCGCGGAATGTTTCGATGAATATTGTTTGCAAGCGGGCCGGCGGCGCTCAGCCCGACCGGTAGTCGTCGAGCATCGGTGCGAACATCTCGTGCCATGCACGCGGCTTCGCCTTGATCGTGCCGGCCAGGTACAGGAATTCGACGTAGTCCATCAGCTGGTTCGGGCGCACCGAAAAGCGCGTGTCGGGCGCGGCGAGCATCCGCATCACGTCGTCGTGCGACACGCCGACGCCCGACGACGCCGCATAAAGCGCGGCCGCCGCGCGCGGATCCTGCGCGATCAGGCGGTTCGCTTCGTCGAGCGCGCCGAGAAACGCGGCGGCCAGCGCGGGCTCCGTATCGACGAGCCGCTTCGGCGCGAACACGACGTCGAGCGTCAGCGGGCCGAGCACGTCGACCGAACTCACGACGCGGTGGATACCCGGCTGCCGCAACTCGAGCGTCGAGAACGGCGGCGACGTGAAGTGCGCGGTGACGCCGTTCTCGCGGCGGATCAGCGCCTGCATCGCCTGCGGATGCGGCAGGTTCACGGTGATCGAATCGAGCTGCGCGAAATGCTTCGGACCGAGCTGCCGGCTCGCGACCATCTGCAGCACGACGGCCGACAACGACGTGCGGATGCCGGGCACCGCGATCCGGTCGGACGGCGTGAAGTCGCGCAGCGACGCGAGGCCCGGACGGTTCGCGTTCAGCGACAGCGACGTGGTCGACAGCCCGCTGATGCCGATCACCTCGACGTTCGGAATGCCGCGCGCCCGCGCCCACAGCTCGATGAAGCCCGGCGCGCCGGCGCCCGCGAAATCCAGCGTGCCGGCCATCATCGCGTCGTTGACGGAATTGCCGCCGTCGAGCAGCACCCAGTCGACCGCGACGTCGCGCACGCCGTGCCGCGCCGCGTGCCGCTCGAACAATCGCTGCTTCTCCATCACGAGCAGCGGCAGGTACAGCACGCCGTAGCCCTTCGAGATCCGCACCGTGCGCGGCTTCGCGCGCACCAGCGCCGGCGCGGCGAGCGCGCCGAGCCCGGCGGCGATCAATGCGCGGCGGCGCGGCGACGTCGTCATGCGCGCGCCGCCTTGCGACGGGCGGCAAACGGCCACGCGAAGGCCGGCGGCGCGCTGCGGCGCGCGTGCGTCGTGCCCGTGACTTGCTGCATGTTGCCGTCTCCTTGAATATTTCTGGTATTAATGCCGTCCTTGCGTGCTGCTTCCGGCTCGACACAGGTTATCGACCGAGTCTGAGAAAATGCTGACATCCCGGCCCCGGGAAAACCCCTAATCCACCCACCTGAAAAACGGCACCATGCGCATTCTCGTCGTGGAGGACGATGCCGAAATCGGCGCGGCGATCCGCAGCCGCCTGGCGCGGCTCGGCCACGCGGTCGATCTCGAAACCGACGGCGCGACCGCGAACGGGCTGCTGCGCGTCGAGCGCTTCGACCTCGTCGTGCTCGACGCGAACCTGCCCGGCATGGACGGGTTCGCGGTGCTGCGCAACCTGCGCGTGTCGGGCAGCACGACGCCCGTGCTGCTCGTCACCGCGCGCTCGGCGATCGACGACCGCGTGAGCGGCCTCGGCCTCGGCGCCGACGACTATCTGGTGAAGCCGTTCGACTACCGCGAGCTCGATGCGCGCGTGCAGGCGCTCCTGCGCCGCAACAGCGGCCACGCGAACGACGTGCTGACGCTCGGCGGCCTCGTGATCGACCGCAGCAGCCGCCTCGCCGAACTCGACGGCCAGCCGCTGTCGCTGTCGCGCCAGGAATTCGCGCTGCTCGAAATCCTCGCGAGCCGACCGCAGCGCATCTTCTCGAAGGAAGAGCTGCTGAACCAGTTGTTCAGCTTCGGCAACGAGCCGACCGCGAACGCGGTCGAGCAGTACGTGACGCGCGTGCGCAGGAAGCTGCAGGGCAGCTCGGTCGAGATCCGCACCGCGCGCGGGATGGGGTATCAGATTGCCGCGCACTGACTGGTTCCCGAAGACGCTGTTCGGACGCACGCTGCTCTTCATCGCGCTCGTCGTCGCGACCGGCGCGCTCGCGCTCGCGGCGATCGCGCGCTACTACGCGGGCGTCGCGGCCGAACGCGCGTACGACCAGCTGCTCGCCGGCGCGTCGATCCAGGTCGCGGAAAACCTCTACGTGCAAGGCGGCGTGCTCGCACTGAATCCGCCGGTGGCCGCGCTGTCGACGCTGTCGCGCTACGACCTCGTCTACTACAAGGTCGTCGATTCGCGCGGCATCGTCGTGGCCGGCTACAACGATCTCGCGAGCTCCGCGACGCTCGCCGCCGCGAAACAAGGTCCTGCATTCGCGAACGCCATCTACCAGGGGCACCGGATCCGCACCGCGACCATCGCGCGCTACATGCCAGAGGAAAGCACGCCGGGCTGGGCACTCGTGACCGTTGCGCAAACAACCAATGCGCGCCAGCAGCTCACGAACGACATGAGCATCAAGGTGTGGACGCTGATCCTGCTGATGAGCGTGCTCGCGATCGGCGCGAGCGGCCTCGCGATCCGGCGCGGCCTGCGCCCGCTCGCGCAGATCGGCACCATCATCGCCGCGCGCGACCCGGCCGACCTGCGGCCGGTGGCCGTCGACACGCCGAGCGAGATCGACGCGATCATCGGCTCGATCAACGGGTTGATACACCGCCTGGCCGAACGCATCAACGCGATGCAACGCTTCATCGCCGACGCCGCGCACCAGATGCGCACGCCGCTCGCGCGGCTCGACGCGCAGATCGAACTGCTCGACGGCGAATCCGATCCCGCGCGCCATGCGGCACGCCTCGACGCGCTGCGCGCGACCTGCTCGGACATCGGCCGCCTCACCGGCCAGCTGCTCAATCATGCGATGGTGATCCATCGCATCGAGGCCGTGCCGCTGCAACCGGTCGAACTCGTCGCGCTCGCGAAGGACGTGCTCGGCCGCACGATTCCGCTCGCGGACGAGCGCGACGTCGCCGTCGCGTTCGCGAGCGACGCGCCGCTTGCGTGGATCGACGGCGATGCGATCAGCTTGCAGGAAGCGCTGTCGAACGTGCTGCACAACGCGCTGCTGCACGGTCATGCCGACGACATCGTCGTCTCGGTCGCGACCGCGGGCAACGCCGACGGCACGGTCACGCTGACCGTCACCGACAACGGCCGCGGGATTCCGCGCGAGCACTGGGACGCCGCATTGCAGCCGTTCGTGCGGCTCGCGCCGGACGGCTGCGAACGGCGCACGGGGTCGGGCCTCGGGCTCGCGATCGTGCAGGAAGTGATGAAGGCGCACGGCGGGCGCGTCGGGTTTGCGTTTCCGGATGCGGGTGGGTTCGCGGTGGTGATGACGTTTCCGCGGGCGGCGGGGATCGGCGCCAGGCAGGCATAGGCCGGTGGAACCCGGCTCACGGTCGATCGGGTACTTGCTTCGACTCATGAGCCGCAGATGATCATGTGTCGGCCACCGATGAGCCACGCCAACTACGCCGCCACCGCCTCCCCGCCCAGATACGCATCGCGCACGCGCTCATCGTCGAGCAGCGCCTTCGCGGGCCCTTCGAGCACGACGCGCCCGGTCTGCAGCACGTACCCGTAGTGCGCGATCTCCAGCGCGAGGCTCGCATTCTGCTCGACCATGAACACTGTCACGCCCTGCTTGTTGATCGCATCGATCAGTTCGAGCACCTTGTCGACGTAGAGCGGCGACAACCCCATCGTCGGCTCGTCCATGCAGATCAGCTTCGGCCGAGCCATCAGCGCGCGCGCCATCGCGAGCATCTGCTGCTCGCCGCCCGACAGCGTGCCCGCGCGCTGCGCGAGCCGCTCCCGTACGCGCGGAAACAGGTCGAGCACGCGTTCGTAATCTTCCGCCACTGCCGTGCGGTCGCTGCGCGTATACGCACCCATCAGCAGGTTCTCCCGCACGCTCATGTCGCCGAACAGCCGCCGCGCCTCGGGCACGGCCGCGATTCCGCGTCGCACGCGCTGCGGCGTCGCGAGCGCCGTTACGTCGTCGCCGTCGAAACGCACGACGCCGCGGCGCGGCCGCATCAGCCCGAGAATCAGCTTCATCGTCGTCGACTTGCCGCTCGCGTTGCCGCCGAGCAGGCTCACGATCTGCCCGCGGCCCACTTCGAAGTTCACGTCGAAATGCACCTGCACCGGCCCGTAGAACGTATCGAGGTGTTCCAGTTTCAGCAGCGCGTCGGTCACGGTCATGTCGGGTCCGGAGGAAAGCGTGTTCATGCGGCCGCCTGCGTCGTGCGCTCCGCGGCGGCACCGCCCGCATGGCGCCGGCCGAGGTACGCCTCGATCACGCGCGGATCGTGCCGCACGTCGCGCGGCGCGCCTTCGGCGATCTTTACGCCGTTGTCGAGCACCATCACGCGGTCGGACACGCGCATCACGAGTTCGAGCTTGTGCTCGATCAGCAGGATCGTCAGGCCGCGCGCCTTCAGCGACTGGATCAATTGCAGCATCTCGGCCGTCTCCGTCTCGTTCATCCCGGCCGTCGGTTCGTCGAGCAGCAGCAGGCGCGGATGCAGCGCGAGCGCGCGGCCGATCTCCACGCGCCGCCGGTTCGCGTACGACAGGCTGTGCGCCGGATGATCGATGCGCGGCGTGAGCCGTTCGCCGAACCCGGCGACGATCGCGCGCGCCTCGTCGCGCAGCGCCGCTTCCTCGCGCCGCACCGACGCGGGCCGCACGAGCGCGCGCAGCACCTCGGCCGCCGCGCCGAGCGCTGGCCAGCCGGGCCGTGCCGCACGCAACCGCGCATGCGCGCCGATCAGCACGTTGTCGAGCACGCTCAGGTTGCCGAACACGCGGCCGTGCTGGAACGTGCGCGCGATGCCGAGCGCCGCGAGCCGTTCGGGCGCCGTGCCCGTGATGTCGCAGCCGTCGAACGTCACGCGGCCGGCATCGGGCCGGTCGGCGCCCGCGATCAGGTTGAACAGCGTCGACTTGCCGGCGCCGTTCGGCCCGATCACGCTCAACAGTTCGCCGTCGGCGAGCGTCAGGCTCGCGCCGTCGAGCGCGGTCACGCCGTCGAAGCGGCGCGTCAGGCCCTGCACGTCGAGCAAGGGTCGGGGGGTGGTCATCGCATTCCTCCTCACACCGTGCCGAGCAGGCCCTGCGGCCGAAACCGGACGAGCAGCAGCAGCACGACACCGTAGATCAGCATCCGGTAGTCGGCCGCCCAGCGGAACAGCTCGGGCAGCCCGATCAGCGCGACCGCGCCGGCGATGCCGCCGAGCACGTTGCCGAGCCCGCCGAGGATCACCATCGTCAGCGCGAGGATCGACACCTGCGAATCGAAGGTCTGGTGATTGATGTAGCTGTACAGGTGTGCGGCGATGCCGCCGCTCACGCCGGCCGCCACGCCGCCGACCGCGAACGCGATCGCCTTGTAGCGATTCGGCGCGATGCCGTGCGCGCGTGCCGCAATGTCGTCCTCGCGCACCGCGCGCAGCGTGCGCCCGAGATGCGAGCGCAGCAGCCGAACCTGCACGAGCGCGAACACCACGAGCACCGCGAACGTAAACCAGTACGCGGCGCGCGCGGTCGTCGCCCACGGCAGCGGCGCGATGCCGGTGATGCCGAGCGGGCCGCGCGTGAGGCCGTCCCAGTTCAGGATCACGAGGCTCACCACTTCGCCGATGCCGAGCGTCGCGATCGACACGTAGTGCCCGCGCAGCCGGAACGCCGGGTAGACGAGCAGCGTGCCGAGCACGGCCGTGATCGCGCCCGCGCACGGGATCGTCACGGCCGGCGACCAGCCGAGATCCGACGACAGCAGCGCCGACGCGTACGCGCCGATCACCAGCAGCGCCGCAGCCCCAAGCGAAATCTGCCCGACCGTGCCTGCGACGAGCGTGAGGCTCAGCGCGAGCAGGCCGTACAACCAGGCGTTGGTCAGCGTCTGCAGCACGTACGGCGACGCGCCGAGCCACGGCAGCACGGCCGCCAGCGCTATCAATACGACGAGCACCGGCCGCGGCACGCGCACGGCTTTCGCGGCCGCGAGGAAGGTGCCCGTCATCGGTTCGGGCGGCAGCGCGCGGTTCGCGCTGAACAAGCCGTTCGGACGCCAGACGAGGAACACGATCAGCAGCCCGAACGCGAACAGGTCGCGATAGCTCGTGCCGAACAGCGCGACGCCGTAGCTTTCGACGAGGCCGAGCAGCAGGCTGCCCGCGATCGCGCCCGGCACGTTGCCGAGCCCACCGATCAGCAGCGCGACGACGCCCTTCAGCGTCGCCTGGAAGCCCATCGCCGGATCGATGCTGTTGTAGTACATGCCGACCAGCAGCCCGCTCACGCCGCCGAGCGCGCACGCGATCGCGAACACCGTCTGGTTCACGCGATCGACGTCGACGCCCATCTGCAGCGCCGCGTCGCGATCCTGCGCGGTCGCGCGCACGGCCCAGCCAAGCCTCGTGAAGCGCAGGAAGCCGTACAGCAGCGCGGCCGCCGCGATGCCGATGCCCGCGATCAGCAGGTCGAGCGAGCCGAGCGTCGCGCCGGCGATCCGCAGATGCCAGTCGGGCAGCGGCGTCGGCACCGCGCGCGGGTCCGCGCCGAATGCGAGCTGCGCGAGCTGGTCGAGGATGAAGCTGATGCCGATCGTCGCGAGCAGCGGCGCGATCCGCGCCGCATGGCGCAAGGGCCGCAGCCCGATCCGCTCGATCGCGATGCCGAGCGCGCCGCAGCCGACGACGACCGCCGCGAGCGCGACCGGCAGCGGCAGCCCGAAGCGCGTCAGGCACAGCCAGCCGATGAACGCGCCGGCCATGTAGACCGAGCCGTGCGCGAAGTTGATCAGGTGCGACACGCCGAAGATCAGTGCGAGCCCGACCGCGAGCAGCGCGTAGATGTTGCCGACGATGAGGCCGTTGAGCGTGTAGTCGAGCCAGGAAGCCATCACGATGCGTCCGTCACTTGCATGCGGTTGATTCGAATCAGCGCGCGGCGAGCTGCGGCTTCGCGCCGTCCCACAGCGCCCACTGCCCCTGCTTCACGACCAGATACACGGTGCGCGCGCCCGCAACGCGGCGCGTCTGCGGATCGAAGCGCACCTTGCCGAAGATCACGCTCGGCACGTCGCTCACTTTCGCGAAACCGTCGTGCGCGGCCTGGCGCGTCGTGCCGTAGCGACGCAGCACCTCGGCCGACAGGATCAGCGCGTCGTATGCGCGCGCAACGAACGAATCGGGATCGGCGTGGAATTTCGCGCGATAGCGCTGCACGAACGCCTGCACCTCGGGGCGCGGCTCGGCCGGGAAGAAGTTCGATTCCGTATAGACGCCGTCGACGGCCGCGCCACCCAGTTCGAGGAACTTCGGCGAATACACGGAGCCGACCGCCGCGATCGGCAGCGCAACGCCCGACGTGCGCGCCTGGCGCACGATCTGCGCGCCGTCCGCGTAGTACGAGATCAGCACGATCGAATCGGGCTTCGACGCGCCGATCCGCACGAGCGTCGAGCGGAAATCCTTCTCCACCGGCTGATAGCCTTCGGCCGCGACGACCTGCGCACCGAGCCCGGCCGCCGCCTTCGCGAAAATGTCCTTGCTGGTGCGGCCCCAGTCGGTGTTCAGGTACAGCACCGCGATCCGCTTGAAGCCGAGTTCCTTCACCGCGTAGCGCGCGAGCAACGGCTGCTCCTCGGCCTGGCTCAGCGCGGTGCTCCACAGGTAATCGCCGCCCTTCGTGAAATCCGGGTGCGAGTTCGTGAAGCCGAACTGGATCAGTTGCCCGCGCTGGTAGATCGGCGACGCTGCCATCGACGTCGCGCTGGAGAAATCGCCGAGCTCGATCGCGATGCGCGGATCGGCGACGAACTTCTGCGCGATCGCCACCGCCTGGCGCGGGTCGCTGCGGCTGTCCTGGAAATCGATCGCGAGCGGCCGGCCGTGAATGCCGCCGCTGCCGTTGATCTCGTCGAGCGCGAGATCGAAGCCGCGCTTCCATTGCTCGCCGTATTGCGCGTCCTGGCCCGTGAGCGGCCCGCTCACGCCGACCACCACCGGCTCGCCCGACACGCCCGCCGCGAGCGCGCCGCCCGCCGACAAGCCCCATGCGGCAGCGAGCGCCGCCACCGTGCCCAGCACGCGCCGCCATGCGCCGCGTGCGTCGTTCCCCGAAACGTTCATGCCGCCCCCACCTTCAGTCAGTCGAAAAGAGTGAGGGCATGTAACCATCCGGTTCAGGGCGATCCAACGAAGTTTTGCGCATATCGATATCGCGTGCGGCGCGAAGCGGATGACGCGCGCGGATGGCCATCCGCATGCGGCGCATGCGTGCAGTGCGTCTGCGTGCATCGCATCGCGTTGATTCGATTGCGGTTTCCCGCGCGGCTCTCCTCTCAGCCGACGCGCACGTACGCGCCGCCGGCCATCGTGAAGATCGCGCGCTTCGCAGTTTTCGCGCTGTCGATAGCAAAAATCATTATATGAATTACGCATGCTCGCACTCCTACAATGCGCAAATCGCATCATCGGAACGCGTCATGGAGCTGCATCAACTCGAAGCCTTTTCCGCGGTCATGTCGGCCGGCAGCGTGACCGGCGCGGGCGAACTGCTCGGCCGCTCGCAGCCGGCCGTCACGCGGCAGATCCAGGAGCTCGAAGCCGATCTCGGCTACGCGCTGTTCGACCGGCACGGCCCGCGCGTCACGCCGACGCGGCGCGCGTTCCTGCTGTACGAGGAAGTCGAGCGCTCGCTGGTCGGCCTGCGCGCGATCGAGGCACGGGCACGCGCGCTCGGAAACGAAACGGCCGAACCCGTGCGCATCGCGGCGACGCCGTCGCTCGCGGCCACGCTCGTGCCGGCCGCGCTCGCCGCGCTGCCCGACGGCGCACACGCCCCGCACTACCAGTTGCGCAGCGAATCGGCCGAGCATGTCGTGCACGAAGTGCTGGCCGGTACGGCCGATGTCGGCGTCGTCACGCTGCCGATGGCGCACGCGGGGCTCGACGTGCACTGGATCGCGCAGACGCCATGCGTCGCCGTGCTACCCGCCGGCGATCCGCTCGCGGCGAAGCCGCGCATCGCGCTGCGCGATCTCGCGCGCCGCCGCATCGTGACGGTCGCGAACCGGCACCGGCTGCGCCAGCGGATCGACGCGGCATTCGCGGCCGCGCGCGTCGAGGCGCGCGTGTTCATCGAAACCAATGCGTCGCTGAATGCGGTGATGGCCGCGCGCGCGGGCATCGGGATCGGCATCGTCGATCCGGCGACGGGCGTCGCGCTGCCGGTGGACGGCGTCGTCGCGCGCCCGCTCGACGTCGACATTCCGTTCGCGTTCGGCGTTGCGACGCCGGCCGGCAAGGCGCGCACGGCCGCCGTCGATGCGCTGCTCGACGCGCTGCACCGCACGACGCGCGCGCTGCTCGACGACGTGATTTTTCACGACGCCGCCGCGCACGACGCGCTGCTGCGCGGCGACCGGCTGCGCAGCGAAAGCGCACCGCGCCCGCCTCGCACGACACGTACACGCCGCACCCGCCCGGAGGCCGCATGACGACGCCGCTCGACGCGCTCGAAGCGCGGCTCGCGCAAGACCTGCGCTGGCTCGACCTGCCCGCGCCGTCGTGGGTGCCGCCGCGCGAAGCCGACGGCGCGCGCGTGCTCGACGTCGCGATCGTCGGCGGCGGCATGGCCGGGCTCGCAGCTTCCGCCGAACTGCGCCTGCTCGGCATCGACAACCAGTGCGTGATCGACCGCGCGCCGGCCGGCTACGAAGGGCCGTGGGTCACGTTCGCGCGAATGGACACGCTGCGCTCGCCGAAGCAGCTCTCGGGCCCCGCGCTCGGCCTGCCCGCGCTGACGTTCCGTGCGTGGTTCGAAGCGCAATACGGCCGCGACGCGTGGGACGCGCTCTACAAGATTCCGCGTACGCAATGGATGGATTACCTACGCTGGTATCGGCGCGTGCTCGACCTGCAGGTGCGCAACGACACGACGCTCGTCGCGCTGCGCCCGCGCGACGACGGGCTGCTCGCGCTCGACGTGCACGGCAACGGCGAAGCGCAGACGCTGCTCGCGCGGCACGTCGTGCTCGCGACCGGCCGCGACGGTCTCGGCGGCCCGTACGTGCCGCCCGTCGCGCCACGCGCACCGCGCACGCGCTGGGCCCACTCGTCCGAGCCGATCGACTTCGCGGCGCTCGCGGGCAAGCGTGTCGGCGTGGTCGGCGCGGGCGCCTCCGCGTTCGACAACGCGGGCACCGCGCTCGAAGCCGGCGCCGCGCGCGTCGACCTGTTCTTCCGCCGCGCGGACATTCCGCGCATCAACAAGCTGACGGGTATCGGCAGCCCGGGCCTCGTGCACGGCTACGCCGATCTCGACGATGAGACGAAGTGGCGCTTCATGCACTACGCGTTGACGTCGCAGACGCCACCGCCGCGCGACAGCGTGCTGCGCGTGTCGCGCCACGAGCACGCGCATTTTCATGCGGGCAGCCCGATCGAGACGCTCGCCGAACGTGCGGACGGCCTCGACGTGACAACGCCGCGCGGGCGCTATACCGTCGACTTCCTGATCTTCGCGACGGGCTTTCATTCGGACTGGACGACGCGCGCGGAATTCGCGTCGTTCGGGCGGCACGTGCGGCGCTGGAAGGATCGCTATCGACCGGAACCGGGTGCATGGCTCGACGAGCTCGCCGAATCGCCCGATCTCGGCCCCGCGTTTGCGTTCCAGGAACGCGAGCGCGGTGCGTGCCCTGCCGTCACGCGGATTCATTGCTTCAATCATGCGGCGAGCCTGAGCCACGGCAAGCTGTCCGGCGATATCCCGGCCATCAGCGCGGGCGCCCAACGGCTCGCGCGCGGCATCGCGAGCCGGCTGTTCGACGCCGACCGCGACCGGCACTACGATGCACTCGTCGCGTATGCGAACGCCGAACTGCAAGGCGACGAATGGCGCGACGACGACGCATGAGCGCGCATTCATCGATCACATGAACGACGAAGGGAACCAGAAACGATGACTGAATCCATCACGCCGGCCGCCGCGCCGGATACGATCGACGCGGTGGCCGGCCTGCGCGACGGCGATGCCGTGACTGCGCTGCGCCGCGCGCGCGACAAGGTGCTGCTCCATACGCGGCTGAGCGAAGCCGCGCTGTTCGATCCGGCGTTGCCCGATCTTTCGTTGATCGAAAGACTGCATGCGGCACGATACGTCGCGCGACGATCGAACGCGCACGCACTGGCCTCGACGTATCGCACGCGGCTGCTCGACGCGGGCGGCATCGCCGAGGACATCGCGCTCGCCGACGCCGATGCGTTCGACGCGCTGGCCCCGCGCGTTGGCGCGATCCTCGCTCATGCGCGGCTTTTGACACACGCGCCCGCCGATGCACGCCCCGCCGACCTCGATGCACTGAAGTCGGCCGGGCTCACGACGCCCGCGATCGTCGCGCTGTCGCAACTCGTTGCGTTCGTCGCGTATCAGTTGCGCGTCGCGGCTGCCGCACAAGCGCTTCAGGCACGCGCCGCCAAGGAGGCTGCATGACGACGTCCGTCCACGGCTTCACGTCCGACACGCTCGGCTGGCGCGCCTGGCTCGACACGGTATCGCTCGATGCCGCGACGCCCGATCAGCTTGCGGTACTCGAAGCGAGCCACCCGCATGCGAAAACGTCCGACTACTACCTGCTGCTCGTCCACCTGCCCGACATCCTGCGGCAGCGCTCGGGCGTGTTCAACGCGATCATGTACGGCCCCGGCGGGCTGTCGCGTGCCGAGCGCGAACTCGCCAGCACGGCCGTGTCGCGCGTGAATGGGTGCGTGTATTGCGCGTCGGTGCATGCGCAGCGCTTCGCGCAGCTAGCGAAACGCACCGATGCGATCGAGCAGGTGTTCGACGATCCGGCGACGGCCGGCACGACGGCACGCGAACGCGCGATCGTGCGTTATGCGATCGCGCTGACCGAGCGACCCGATACGGTCGACGCGGACGACATCGCCGCGCTTGAAGCCGAAGGGCTGACGCAGGAGGAAATCCTCGACCTGTCGCACGCGGTCGCGATCTTCGCGTGGGCGAACCGGTTGATGCTGACGCTGGGGGAGCCGGTGTTTCCGGAATCGGCAGCCAACGCGTGACGCGCCTGCGAGCACGCCTGCTCACCCGCAAGCCGTCGCGGGCCCTGCCCGCGTCACGCCTTGTGCGTCGACAACAAAATGCTCGTCTCGGTACTCGCGATCCCGTCGATCAACCGGATCGCGCCGAGCACGCGATCGAAATGCTCGAGCGAATCGGCATGCAATTCGGCGACGAGATCCCAGCGCCCGTTGGTACTGTGGATCGACGCGACGTTCGGATGCCCGCGCAGCACCTTCACCACTTCCGCGCCGCGATTGCCCTGCACCGCGATCGACATCAGCGCGCGGATCCGGTCGCGCTCGAACGCTTCTGCACGCACTTCAATTTCGAGCCGATCTGCTTCGATACGGCCGATGCCTGCGGGCGCCCGATCTATCACACGAACGTGAGGATGAGCGTCGCAACCGAGTTCGCGATGGTCGGCCTCGACCTGATCGCCGACCGCCGGCGCCGCACCGAAATCGCGCAACGCCTGACCGAAACGGGACGCGCGGTGATCGCGCTCGATCAGTCGCAGATCGCGAACTTCGCGGGCAATACGCTGGAATTGTCTGGAAGAAACGGGCGCGTGCTCACGCTGTCGCGGCGTGCGTTCGATTGCCTCACACCTGGCCAGCGCGCGACGATCGAGCGCTCCGCGCGGCTGCTGCCGCTTGACGTGCCGACGATCGAACTGGCCGGCGGATCGGTGCGCTGCATGCTCGCGGGGATTCATCTCGCGCGGCGGGCAACCACGCCGGATGCGGTCGCCGTGGCATCGGCCGCATCGCCACGCAAGACGACGCAGCAGATCTGAGCGGCAGGCTCGCAAAAAACCAAACGGCTGCCGATGCGATGCAACGGCAGCCGTTTTCTTGTTCGACGGGGCATTGAATCGGCGGGCGTCGGCCCGCATCGGCAACGCCGCGGAATGCTCAGGCATCCGAACGATACCGGAGCCCGCCGCGCTGCTCACCCGGCCAGCAGCTTCAACCCGGCCGGCAGCGTCTCGCCGAACACGCGCACCGTGTCGGCTTCGTCGAATGCGATCGCTTCGCGCACCATGTCGATCCATGCGGCCGACGCATTCGCGGCCGACAGACGCTTGATCACTGCGTCGCGCGTATCGTCCGGCAGGTCGCGCGAACGGTCGCCCGTCATCCGTGCGATCTGCGCGGCCGCGAACGCGGCCGGCTCGACCTGCTTCCAGTCGAGCGCGAACAGCGCATCGAGCCAGCCGTTGGCGACTTCCGCAGGCACGACACTGTGCGCGCTGCCGTAGAACGGCCGGCGCGCACCGATGCGCCCGAGCGCCCACGCGCAAAGCGCGCGCTCGGCCGGCTTCTGCAATTGCGCGATCAGGCGCTCGGCCAGCTCGATCTTGCGCTCGACGGGCAACCGTTCGAGCGAAGCGGACAGCCGCGTCATGTCGGCCGGGCCGACCTTGCCCGGATCGAACGGCAGCTTGCGCCGCTTGTCGTCGGACGGTTCGAGGAACGCGATCGCGTCGCGCACCTGCGTCTGCGCATCGTCGTCGAGACCGCCGGCCACGCGCCGCCACAGCGTCCACCACTCGGACCACACCTGAGCGTCGTTCACGTATTGAATCCCGTCGTCGAACAGCGGCCACAGCTGCTCGATGCGCCACGCATCGAGCGGATGGCCGAAGCCCGGACGCAGGCAATAACCGGCGAGATTCAGCCACGCGCGTTCGTGATCAGCGGAGCGCCGGCGGCGCCGCGCCCGCGCAAGCAACGCGTCGAACAGTTCGCGAGCGAGCGCGACGTCCCACTCTTCGCGCGCGCCGAGCACCTGTTCGAGCTGCGCGCGCAACCGGCGCGTATCCTTCGGCGTGACGTCCGCGGCCTTGCTGCCGAACGAGCGCTCGATCAGTTCGATGGCCTGGTCGAGACGCGGATGCCGCGCCGGCGCATCGTCGCCGCCGTGCGCCGGCGCATCGCCGCGCAACTGGAATTCGAGCCGCCAGCGGCGTGCCGCGTCGTCGGTCGCGGTGCAATGCATTTCGAGCGTGCCGACCTCGGTCAGCGATGCGGTGAGCTTCACCGGCGTTTCGCGCGCATCGCTGACCGCCTGCCGCTCGACGACCGTCGCGATCGGCGGCAGCCGCACGAAATCGCCGCTGTCGAGTTTGACGAGATCGCCGGGGCGGTACGCAGTCTCGGCCACCGTCGACACGAGGTGAAAACGCACCGGCTGCCCGAGCTGCAGCGCGAAGGTGCGATCCTCGAGCCGAATCTCGCGGCCCTCTTCCGCGCCGCGCGGCAGCAGGCAGACGCCGCGCGCGGCTGCGTCGCCGGCGCCATCGTCGAGCACGAGGAAATAGCTGCGCGCGGAACCGCCGCCGATGCGCGGCGCATGCCCGGCGCGCGCGAGCCCGTAGGCCACCGCGCCGCGCGCGACGGCCACGTCCGGATGCGCGTTGTGCAGCACGTCGAGCGGCGCGCCGCGCCACGCGCCGAGCGTCTGCGCGAGACGGCCGGCGAGCGCGCTCGCGCGGAACACGCCGCCGTTGAGCAGCAGCGTGTCGGGCAGCGGGCCTTCCGCATGACGGTTCAGAAACGCGGCGACGTGCCGCGTGACGGCCGGGTCGCTCGCATACGGCAGCCCGAATTCGACGATCGCGGCCCGCGCACGGCGCGGCAGTTCGCCGGCCTCGACCCGCGGAAAGAAACCGTCGACGACGATCTGTTCGACTTCCTGCCGCGTCAGCTCGGCCGAACGCGCGCCGCCAACGAGCTTGCTGCCCGCGCCGAGCAGCGTGACGGTGACGGACGCCGGCGCATCGTCGCCGAGCAGCCGCTCCTTCGCCGCACGGCAGCGCTCGGCGAGCTGCGACAGGCTCGCGGCCGACAGCCGCGTGCCGGGCTCCGTCAGCCGCGTCTCGACCAGGCGCGCGAGCGCGAGGTCCATGTTGTCGCCGCCGAGCATCAGGTGGTTGCCGACGCCGACGCGCGTAAAGGTCGGCTCGCCGTCGTCGCCCGGCGCGACATCGACGAGCGTGAGGTCGGTCGTGCCGCCGCCGACGTCGCAGATCAGCACGCGCCGCGCGTCGGCGAACGTGTCGCGCAACGTCGCGCGCTGGCCGTACAGCCAGTCGTAGAACGCGGCCTGCGGCTCTTCCAGCAGCCGCAGCGCGGGCAGCCGCGCGCGCCGCGCGGCCTCGACCGTCAACGCGCGCGCGCCGTCGTCGAACGACGCGGGCACCGTCAGGATCACGTCCTGCTTCGCGAGCGGCGCATCGGGAAAACGTGCGTCCCACGCGTTGCGCACATGCGCGAGATAACTCGCGCTCGCGTCGACCGGCGATACCTTGTCGACGCCGTCGGCCGCGCCCCACGGCAGGATCGCCGCGAGCCGGTCGACCGATGCATGCGACAGCCAGCTCTTCGCGCTCGTCACGAGCCGGCCCGGCACCTGCGCGCCGAGCGTGCGCGCATAGCGGCCGATCACGGCCAGCGTCGCACCGGCGGCCTTCGCTTTCGCATCGGCCGCCCACGGCAAGCGCAGCGCGTCCGGCGGCAATTCGCCGGCCGCCGGGTGATAGCGCACCGACGGCAGCAGCGGCTGCGCGGCCACCGCGCCGGGGCCGACCAGCTGCTCGACGTCGAACACGCGGATCGCGTCGGAGCCGGCCTCGACGTATGCGACGACCGTATTGCTTGTGCCGAGGTCGATGCCGACCGTATAGCGCTTCATCGTGCTCAGGCGGCGCCGCGCACGTCGAACTCGACCTTCCAGCGCTCGTTCGTGCCGCTCGGGATCGCCTCGAGCTCGAGCGTGCCGGCTTCGGTCACGCGCGCATGCAGTTTCACCGGCACGATCTCGCCGACCGTGCGCCCTTCGGCAGGCAGCGTCGCCTGGATTTCCTCGAGCTCCTGCAATTCTTCCGGCGACCAGTAGTCGAGCAGCGTGCCGACCTGGTCCTGGCGACGCACCGACGAACCGAAGAAGCGGAACTGCACCGGTTCGCCGACGACGAGGCCGAACTCCTGCGGCGGCAGCGCCGCGTCCGAGCCTTCCTCCATCCCGAACGGCGCGACGCACAGCGCCTGCACCGGCGGTTCGAGCCCCGGCACCGCGGGCATCGCCGATTCGATCGCGACGTAGTACGCACGCGCCGTGCCGCCGCGAATGCGCACGCCACGGCCGCGCTTCACGTAGCCGTAGTAAGCCGCGCCGCGCGCGACCGCGAGATCGAGATCGGCGCCTTCGAGCAGGCGCGCGGGCGGCGCGCCTTCGGCGGCCAGCCAGCTGTTGAGCGTATCGAGCACACGCTGCGTGAGCAGCGCCGACTTGAACACGCCGCCGTTGAACAGCACGGCCGTCGGATGCAGGAACGTCGCGCCCTGCGGCAGCGTGCGCTGCACGCCTTCGAGCGTGTCGAGCGCCGCGACCTGGCGGCCGAGGAACGCCGCGAGATGGCGCGTGATGCCCGCGTCCTGCGCATACGGCAGGCCGAGCTGCGTCAGGCCGACGCGCGCGCGGCTCACCGGGCGCGCGGCCGCATCGACCTGCGGGAAGAAGCCTTCGAGAATCGTCTGCGTGAGTTCCGCGCGCGTGAGCTCCGTGCGGATCGAACCGCCGATCAGCTTCGAGCCGCGGCTCGGCACGACGAGCGGCACCGCGTCGGTCGTCGGGTCGGACAGCAGCGTTTCCTTCGCGGCGCGGCATGCGTAGGTGAGCGCGCGCAGTTGCCACGGATCGGCCTGCGTGCCCTGCTGCGCGAGCTTGCGCGCGACCACGTGCGCGAGCGCGAGGTCCATGTTGTCGCCGCCGAGCAGGATGTGCTCGCCGACCGCCACGCGATGCAGTTCGAGATTGCCGTCGCGCTCGACCACCGCGATCAGCGACAGGTCGGTCGTGCCGCCGCCGACGTCGACGCACAGGATCAGGTCGCCGACCTGCACCTGCTTGCGCCAGCCGCCTTCGCTCTTCTGGATCCAGCTGTACAGCGCGGCCTGCGGCTCCTCGAGCAGCGTCATCCGCGTGTAGCCGGCGGCGCGCGCGGCCTCGGCCGTCAGTTCGCGCGCGGCCGGGTCGAACGAAGCGGGGATCGTCACCGTCACGTCCTGATCGACGAACGGCGCATCCGGATGCGTGTGGTCCCACGCTTCGCGCAGGTGCGTCAGGTAGCGGATCGAGCTTTCCAGCGGCGACACGCGCGACACTTCGGGCGGCGCATCGCTCGGCAGGATCGCCGCGCGGCGGTCGACGCCCGGGTGGCACAGCCAGCTCTTCGCGCTCGACACGAGGCGGATCGGCGTACCGGCGCCGCGCGTGCGCGCCATCTCGCCGACCGCGAAGCCGCGCGAGGCTGTCCACGGCAGCATCAGGTCGCCCTGCGTCAGTTCGCTTTCATGCGGCAGATAGAGGAACGACGGCAGCAGGTCGCGCGACTCCAGCGCGCCGGGCGCGGTGAGCTGCGCGATCGGCAGCACCTGCTGCGTGATTGTTTCGCCGTCGCTCGCGGCGCTGTCGACGTACGACAGCGCGCAGTGGGTCGTACCGAGGTCGATACCGATCGAATAGCGCGGATCGCTCACAGTTCCACCTCCGCCGGTGCGACCACCGATGCGTCGTGGCTGCCCGTCAGCTTCGGCAGGCGCACGTCGGCGACGCGCCAGCCGCGATGGCTGACGGTGCCCGTGAACGGCGCCGAGCCGACCACGTTGCCCGTCACGCGCACGGCCGTCGCGTCGAAACCGGCCGGCAGCGTCACGCGGCTGCCTTCGGCTTCGTCGCGCACCGGCACGATCGTGAAGTGTTCGCGCAGCGCGGCACGGCAGCCGTCGTGCACGAGACGCGCAGCCGCGCCGATGTCGGCGTCCGCGTAGCCGGCGATGTCTTCCTCGACGAAGTCGATGAAGCGCGCATCGCGCTGCAGCAGGCCGAGCAGTTGCAGCGCGGCCTGCGGGCTCGCTTCGCGCAACTCGGGCGCCGCGGCCTTCACGGGCGCAGGTGCGGGGGCCGGGGTCGGGGTCGGTGCGGCCGCGGGCGCCGGTGCGACCGGTGCCGGGGCGCCGTCGCGCACGCGCAGCACGCCGGCCGCGAACTCACGGTTGCCGAGCACGGAGAAGAACGTGCCGACGGCAAGCGACAGCCGGCCGAAGAAGGACAGGTTGGATTCGGGCATGGGGTCTGGACTCCTGTGGGCTCGCGACACGGCGAGCAATCTTGCCTGGGCGCCCGGCGGCGGCGTGCGAAATGCGCACTGCCGCCGCCCGGCGCGTGATTCGGACGCGCCCTCGCGGGTGCGGAAAACCCGTATTTTGCCCTGTGGCGGGCGAACCGGGCAGAAGTTGGGGGACAGAACATTGCGACGCGACGGTTTGGGCCGCGCCGGATCGCGCCGGATTGCACGTCAGGCGCGATCGATCGTGATGCTGCGCCGCGTCAGCGCGTGTAGCCGCGCAGCGCAGCCTTCGCTTCGAAATCGCGCGACAGCATGCCGAGCGTGACTTCGCCGAAGCGCGCCAGCAACGATGCTTCGGCGTCCTTCAACGTCGCCGACAGATGCGCGTTGACGGCCTGTTCGACCAGGCATTCGGGCTCGTCCTCCGGCACCAGATCGGAAAACAGCGGCGGCTCGCCCACCGCGCGATAGACGTCGAGCAGCGTGATGTCGTCGAGCGCGACGCTCAGCACCCAGCCGCCGCCGTGCCCTTTCTCCGACTGCACGTAGCCGCAGTCGCGCAAGCCGCCGAGCAGGCGCCGCACGACGACCGGATTCGTGGCCAGCATCGTCGCGATCGCCTCAGACGTCAGCGGGCCGTCGGCCTGGTCCATGTGGATCAGCGCATGCAGCATGCGCGACAAACGGCTGTCGGTTCTCACGGGCGGTGCTCCACTCTCTCGAAACTTCTAAAGTTGCATGAATGATACCATCGCCCTATCATGCAACTTCACGTGTTTCATGAGTTGGCCGCCATCGGGACACGTCCGTCATTCATGCAGGTTCAGGAAAGGAGCGGATGCATGCATAACCATCATGAAGTGATCGTGGTCGGCGGCAGCTTTGCGGGGCTGTCGGCCGCGATGCAGTTGACGCGCGCACGACGCCGCGTGCTCGTGATCGACGCGGGCCGGCCGCGCAACCGTTTTGCCGAGCACGCGCACGGCTTTTTCGGGCAGGACGGCAAGCCGCCCGCGCAGATCGTTGCCGAAGCCATCGCGCAACTGGATGCGTATCCGACCGTGCAGCGGATCGACGGCGAAGTGCGCACGGCCGAGCGCGATGCCGACGGCCGTTTCCACGTGATGCTGTCGGACGGCCGCCGCGCGAGCGCCGACCGGCTGATTCTCGCGACCGGCATCCGCGATGAACTGCCGCCGCTGCCGGGGCTTGCGGAACGCTGGGGCATCAGCGTGCTGCATTGTCCGTATTGCCATGGGTACGAGGTGAGTGGCCAACGGCTCGGCGTGCTCGCCACGCATCCGCTTTCCGTGCACCAGGCAATCCTGATTCCGGACTGGGGCCCGACGACGTGGTTCACGCAGGGCGTGGTCGAGGCGAATAAGGAAGAAGCCGCGTTGCTCGACGCCCGCGGCGTGCGCATCGAGCGGTCGCCGGTCGTTGAAATTCTTGGCGATGCGCCGCGCATCGAAGCGCTGCGGCTCGCCGACGGGCAGGTCGTCGCGATCGATGCGCTGTTCGTCGGTGCGCGCACGGTAATGGCAAGCGATCTCGCGCAGCAGCTCGGCTGTGAGTTCGACGAAGGGCCGCTTGGCTCCGCGATTCGCGTCGACACATGGAAGCAGACGAGCGTCGCCGGCGTGTATGCGGCCGGCGACGCGTCGAGCCTGATGACCAACGCGACGTTCGCGTCTGCGTCGGGGGTGGCGGCGGGGGTCGGTGCGCACCGGTCGTTGATTTTCGGGCTGCACGCTTGACGGGAATGCGTGCAGCCGGGCGTGACGCGACGCGCGTCGCTTTCGCCGCATGACGAAGGTCAACCTGTCGAGCCTGGCACGTGCTCGCACACGGTCGGTCATCGCACGCATTTGCCGCGATCCGCAGCCGCATCGATGGATTCGCGGCGTGATGTGCGGTTTAATGCTCGGCAACACCAGCATTAAGAGACATGAAATGCTCGATCTCGACGACCTTCGACTCGTTCGCGCGATCGGCGCGTCGCGCTCATTGGCCGCTGCCGCGCGCCTGCTCGATCTCACGCCGCCCGCGGTCACGATTCGCCTGCAGCGGATGGAGGCGCGATTGAGTGCACGGCTCGCCGTGCGGCAGTCGAAAGGGATCGCGTTGACCGACGAAGGGCAACGGCTGTACCAGGAAGCCGTCGATATTCTCGAGCGTGTGGAGGCGCTGCCGGTCAGCATCTCGGGCGACCACGGCGACGTGCAAGGCACGCTGCGCGTCGTCGCCCCGTTCGGCTTCGGGCGCAAGTACGTCGCGCGGATCGTGCGTGACGTGCAACGCGCACATCCGAAGCTGGAAATTTCGCTCCACCTGTCGGAGAGCCCGTTGACGAGCGCGTCGGCGGCCGACGTGGTCGTGCACGTCGGCAGCCTCAAGTCGTCGTCGTGGATCGGCTATCCGCTCGCGCCCAACGAGCGTTTCCTGTGTGCAAGCCCCGGCTACGCGCGTCGCATCAAGGAACTGAATCATCCGTCCGACCTCGCTCGATACGACTGCCTGTGCCTGCGCGAGAACGACGAGGACATTCCGCGATGGCGCTTCTCGCCAAGTGGCGACGGTCAACACGAGTCCGGACGGCCAACCGTGATCCGCGTCACGGGCGCGCTGTCCTCCAATGACGGCACCGTCATCACCGATTGGGCATTGTCCGGGCTCGGGATCGTGGAGCGCTCGGAATGGGACGTCGCCCCGCTGCTGGCGAGCGGCAAGCTCGTCCGGCTGCTGCCCGACTGGAGCCTGCCGCCCGCGCCTGTCACGGCGCTGTTGCCGTCGCGCACGGGCCGGTCCGCGCGCCAACGCGTTTTTCTCGAAGCTGCGCGGCAGTTCCTCGATCCGCCGCCGTGGCGCGGCAAGGCATGAGCCGCACCGCGGCCCGCGCGATCCAGTCGATTAAATCATGCTTAATGGTGGATTAGCCATGCGTTAAACACGGTGTCCGCCAGCCGCCCTACAGTGTTCGCTGTCGACAACATCGCAACCCAACGCATCGTGGACATTCAAACCCTCAACACCCCGGCCGCCTTGATCGATGTCGGCCGCATGCGTCGCAACATCGACCGCATGCAGGCGCATCTGGACGCACTCGGCGTCAGGTTCCGGCCGCACGTCAAGACCACCAAATGCCGGCAAGTCGTCGACGTGCAAATCGCGGCGGGCGCGCAGGGCATCACGGTGTCGACGCTCAAGGAAGCCGAGCAGTTCTTCGCGGGCGGCGTCCGGGACATCGTCTATGCGGTCGGCATGGTGCCCGCGAAGCTGGGCCAGGCGCTTGCGCTGCGCCGGCAGGGCTGCGACCTGAAGATCGTCGCCGACAGCCTGCAGGCCGCGCACGCGATCGCCGCATTCGGGCGCGAGCATGGCGAACGCTTCGAGGTCTGGATCGAAGTCGACGTCGACGGCCATCGCTCGGGCGTCCCGCCCGAAGGCGACCTGCTGATCGACGTGGGTCGCGCACTGGTCGACGGCGGGATGGCGCTTGGCGGGGTGCTCGCTCACGCGGGCTCCAGCTACGACTACAACACGCGCGAAGCGCTGGCGGCGATCGCCGAACAGGAGCGCAGCCGCACCGTGCGGGCCGCGGAGCGCCTCAGGGCCGCCGGGTTGCCCTGCCCGGTCGTCAGTATCGGTTCGACGCCCACCGCCCTCGCGGCGGAAAACCTCGACGGTGTCACCGAGGTCCGCGCCGGCGTGTATGTGCTGTTCGATCTCGTGATGCACAACATCGGCGTGTGCGAGCTGTCCGACATCGCGCTGTCGGTGCTGACCACCGTCATCGGCCACCAGGAAGAGAAAGGCTGGGCGATCGTCGACGCGGGCTGGATGGCGATGAGCCGCGATCGCGGCACGCAGCGGCAGGCGCGGGATTTCGGCTACGGGCAGGTCTGCACCGAAAACGGCGAAGTGCTCGGCGACTACGTCGTGAGCGGCGCGAACCAGGAGCACGGCATCGTGTCGCGGATCGGCTCGCCCGACACGGGCATCGCGCAGCGGTTTCCGATCGGAACGCGCCTGCGCATCCTGCCGAATCACGCATGCGCCACCGGCGCGCAACATCCCGAATATCAGGCCGTCGGCGAAGACGGGGTCGTACACACGTGGCCGCGCTTCTACGGGTGGTGAGCGGAGCGTGGCCTCCACGCCCCGTCCGGCCCAGGATTTGACTATTTGTCTAAATCTGGACACAATTTAAACCTTCCCGATTCGCCCCTGGGCCGGAAAGCCTGACCTGACATGCCGACAGACGCCCGACTCCTTCTTCTCGACCGCGATGCCGTCGAACCCGCCCTTCAGGCCGAGCAAGTGATTGCCGCGGTGCGGGAAGCCTTCGTGCTGCACAGCCAAAGGGCCGGACGCGTGTTCCCGGTGGTCCGCGAGAAGCTGCACACCGGCGGCGTATTCGGCATCAAGTCCGGCGACGTCGCGAGCCAGGATCTTCTCGGGTTCAAGGCGGCCGGATTCTGGCCCGGCAACCGGGCCCGCGGCGGCGAGCCGCATCAGGCAACCGTTGCGCTGTTCGATCCGGCCACGGGCCGCCCCCTCTGCATCATGGACGGCAACGCGATCACCACCGCGCGGACCGGTGCCGCCGGCGGCCTCGGGCTGCAACTGCTGGCCCGCCGCGACAGCACGCGGATCTGCGTGTTCGGCACGGGCGTGCAGGCGCGCGTCCAGCTCGAATACGCGCTCGGGCTGCTGCCGCAACGTTGCGCGGTGCGGTACGTGAACCGCAGCGACGAGCCGGACCCGGTGTTCGAATCGGCCTTCCATGAACGATGCGAGATTCGCGTCGCTCGCGACCGGAACGACGCGGTGGCCGACAGCGATGTGGTCATCACGGCAACGCCGGGCGGCGGTGCGTTGTTCGATGCGGATGCGGTTCAGCCGGGTACCCACCTGACCTGTGTGGGTGCCGACACCGCGGGCAAGCGCGAACTTCCGGCAGGCGTGCTGGAACGTGCGCGCATTTTCGTCGATGACCACGATCAGGCGCGCAGCATCGGCGAGTGCCAGTGGGCGCCGGATCTGCCGCGCACCGAAATCGGTGACCTGCTCGCCGGAACGGTGTCGATCGACCGCTCGCCGAGCGACGTCACCGTATTCGACATGACAGGGCTCGCGCTTCAGGATCTGACCGTTGCGCGTTTCCTGTTTGAGCAGGCCCTTGAAAACGGCACGGGAACCTCAGTACCATGGCCGTGGTGAACGCCCTCCACCCCGCACCGTCATCCGCCATGCGCCTGCCTGACGTATCCGCCCTCTCGTTCGACCTGGACGACACCCTGTGGCCGTTCGGACCTGCCGTCGAACGGGCCGAAGCGGCACTTCGCGCGTGGCTGATCGAGCACGCTCCCGATACCGCGAGCGTGCTGCCCACGCAACAGGCGCTGAGCGAGCTACGTGAGGAATACGAACGTTTGTGTCCGGATCTCGTCAGCGACTATCGCGCGTTGCGAATCGGCTCGATCAGGCTTGCGCTGGAGCGCGCGAACGCAGATGTCGCGCTGACCGAGCGTGCGTACGAAGTCTTCTATGCCGCGCGCAACAACGTCGAGTTCTATGAAGACGCGTTGCCGGCGCTGGCATGGCTGAGCGCCCGGTTTCCGTTGATCGCGGTGACCAACGGCAACGCGGACCTCCGGCTGACCGGCGGCGGAGAATTCTTTCGGGAAACGCTCAGCGCGCGTGCGCTCGGGATCGCGAAGCCGGAACCCGAAATATTCCATGCGGCGGCAGCGGCGCTCGACGTGCGTCCGGCGGAATTGCTGCACGTCGGGGACGACTTCCACCTCGATATCGTCGGTGCATTGAACGCGGGGCTTCAGGCGGCATGGGTGGTGCGCGACCATCAGCCGGAAGTGGAACGCGATCCGCAGCATGCCGCGACGCCGCACCTCACTCTCCGCGACCTGTCGATGCTGTGTCGCGCGCTCGGCGGGCCCGACAACATGTCGTGACCGCATGCGCGCGCCGCGCTCACGCTGCGTGCTGCACCGCTGTGAAACGCGGCTGACCGTCGGTTGTCCGTTGCGCAAACATCGCGGTCGGCCATGCCAATGCAGCGCATGACCGACCACCGCCCCGTCACGCCGCCTTGCGCGCCTCCGCAATGCGCTGCGGCGCCTTCGGCCGCGAGTAAAGGCGTTCGAGATACGCCCGCAGTTGCGGAAACGGTTCGATCAGGTTGCATTCGCTCGCCCAGTCGATCAGGTAGGCCGTCACGCAATCGGCCACCGTCAGCGAATCGCCGACGATGAATTCGCGCCCTTCGAGATGCTTGTCGAGGATCGAAGCCATCGTCGCGAAATCCTCCCGCGCCAGCTCGATATCGGCCGGCGAACGCTTCTCCGGCGGATAGATAAACGAATGCCGCGCGATCCGCCACAGCGGCTGCTCGAGCTCCGTCACCGCGAACATGACCCACCGATAGGCCTGGGCACGCAGCGCCGGATCGACCGGCAGCAGCGCCTTCTCCGGATACTTGTCCGCGAGATACAGCACGATCGCGGCCGACTCGGGAATCACGAGATCGCCGTCCACCAGCACCGGCACCTTGCCGGCCGGATTGAGGCGCACGAATTCGGGCTGCTTGTGCTCGCCCGTAAGCAGGTTGACCGACACGAACTCGAAATCCGCATCCAGTTCCTTCAGCCCCCACAGCGCGCGTTGCGTGCGGGTGCCGGCAAATCCGTAAAGCTTCATCGCCAGTCTCCATCCAGAATGTCGGGGAAATCTCCGCATGCAGGTCACGGCACATCGACGCAACGCGATGCGCAGCGGCCGGCATCGTTCACGCGCCGGGAATCGCCAGCACCGGCATCACGTCGATCGTCTCGCCCGGGAAAATCGTGAAATGCGGATGGCCTTCGAACATCGCGGCCGCCGCGTCGTGCGAAGCCGCCCGCACGACGGTGAAGCCGCTCAGCGCGTTGGCCGTGTCCTTGATGCCGCCCGCATCGATGGTCTTGGTCTTGCCGAGCGGCCCGCCCAGCTCGACGATCGCGTCGCGATGGCGGTCGACCCATGCCTTCCATGCGGCGATGCCCTCCTGCTCTTTCGCGCGCCGCTCCTGGTCCGAAAGCGCGACCCACGCCTTCATCCGCGGGCTGTCCTTGCTGCCGAGGAATACGGCGAGATACAACTGCTGTTGAGCACTCATGCTTTCTCCTCCGATGACGGGCGCGGCGGGCTGCCGCGCCTCGACCTTGACACGATAGGTTGATATCAACACAATTGCAACATGGCACGAAAAGAAAAGCTCCCTTTCGAAACGACGCTGATGGTGCGCGATTGCTGCCTGTGCCTGCACATGCAGCGCGCGGCGCGCAATCTTGCGCGCATCTTCGACGATGTGCTGCGTCCGCTGGATCTGACCAACGGCCAGTTTTCGCTGCTGATGTCGCTGAACCGGCCTCAGCCGGCCCCGATGAAATCGGTCGCGTCACTGCTCGCGATGGACCGCACCACGCTGACCGCCGCGCTCAAGCCGCTCGAGCGGCGCGGGCTCGTCACGATCGCGCAGGATCCGGACGACGGGCGCAGCCGCCTGCTCGAACTGACGCAGGCCGGCCACGATCTATTGGCCGAAGCGTTTCCGCTGTGGCAACAAACGCATGCCGACATCGAACGGCAATTCGCGCCGGGAGAAGTCGACCTGTTGCGCGGCCAGTTGCACGCACTGTCGCAGGAGCCGGCTGCGCGCGGTTGAACCGGCGCGCGGATCGCGGCCGCGGCGTGCCGCCTATTTCCTGCCCTTCTTCGGCAGCAGCAGTTGCGCGAATTCCTGCAGGAAATGCACGGGGCCGCGCTCGTGCAGCGCACGCCCGCTGCTCAGCGCACCGTCGATGACGGTCGCGAGCCGCAGCGCGAAAATTTCCGGTTCGTCGATCCGCATCGCGCTCGCCAGCTCCATCAACCGGCGCCGCAGTTCCTGCTTGTGCGCGACGGCGACCTTGCGGGCCGGATGGTTGTCGTCCGCATATTCGGCGGCGATGTTGATCTGCGGGCAGCCGCGATAGCCGGGCCGCGCAATGCGCTCGCCGATCCATTGAAGCTGCGCATCCAGTTCCTCGCGCGGCGTGCGCTTGTACTGCTGCGCCACCGCATCCCAATGCGCCCAGAAATCCGCGTCCTCGCGCAGCAGGAACGCCTCGATCAGGTCGTCCTTCGTCGTGAAGTGGCGATAGAGACTCGTCTTCGCGACGCCCGCCTGCGCGACGATCAGGTCCACGCCAACCGCGCGCGTGCCTTCCCGGTAGAACAGCTCGCTGGCCGTTTGCAGAATGCGCTCGCGCGTATCGAGCGCGCTACCTTGTGTGTCCGTTCCCTTTTTCATCCAAGCCCGGCCGCCCAGGGCCGCCCGTACCGCAACAGTGGGCCGATCATAGCACCGTGAGGTTGACGACGCTACAGGTCTGTACTATAAAACAGACCGTTCTGTAGCGGAGTTGATCATGGACGATCGAAAGACGGTTGCGGTCTATGGCGCCACGGGTCACACCGGGCGGTTCGTCGTCGCCGAACTGGCCCGGCGCGGCGTTGGCGCGATCCGCATCGGCCGCGATGCCGCGCGGCTCGCGGAAGGCGGCACAAGCGACGCCGCGCGTTCGCGCGTCGCGGCGATCGACGATCCGGCCGCGCTCGATGCCGCGTTGCGCGGCGCGGATGCGGTGATCAACTGCGCGGGCCCGTACCTCGATACCGCGCTGCCGCTGGCCGATGCCGCGCTGCGGGCCGGCATCCCCTATCTCGACCTGACGGCCGAACAGCCGTCGGTGCTGGCGCTGGCCGAACAGGTTGATGCCCGTGCGCGCGCGACAGGCGTGACCGTCGTTCCAGCCGCGGCGTTCTACGGCGGCCTGGCCGACCTGCTCGTCACGGCCGTCGTCGACCAACGCAAGCCGATCGATCGCGTCGATATCGCGACCGGCCTCGACAGCTGGCACCCGACGCGCGGCACGCGCGTGACGGGCGAACGCAATCGCGCGGTGCGGCTCGTCCATAAGGATGGCAAACCGACGCCGGTGCCGTCGACGCCGCGCGAACGCGTGTGGCCGTTCCCGGCGCCGATCGGCAGCGTCGACGTGACGCTGCTGCCGTTTTCGGAAGTGATGACACTGTCGCGTCATCTGCGCATCGATACGATCGAATCGTGGCTCGCGACGCTCGCGCTGCGCGACGTGCGCGATGCCGCCACGCCGCCGCCCGAGCCGACCGATGCGCTGGGCCGGTCGGCGCAGCAGTTCGCGATGGACGCGATCGTCGTGCAGGGCGGCACGACGCATCGCGTGACGGCATCGGGACGCGACATCTACGCGGTCAGCGCACCGATCATCGTCGAGGCGGCCGTGCGCCTGATGACGGGCGAGGCCACGGTTTCAGGCGGCGTGCGCAGCCTCGGCGAATTGTTCGACGCGCGCGATTTCCTCGCGGCGCTCGATACGGTGGCAATATCGTTCGGCACGACCACCGATCCGGTTTTCACAAGGAGAGACAAGCATGACGAGCAATGAGAAAGGCGCGTATTTCCGGTCGCTTCACCGCGCAGGCCAGCCGCTGGCGCTGTTCAACGTGTGGGACGCCGGCAGTGCGCGCACTGCGGCCGACGCGGGTGCGGTCGCGCTGGCGACCGGGAGCTGGTCGGTAGCCGCGGCCAATGGTTTCGTCGATGGCGAGCAGATGCCGCGCGCGCTCTTGATGGAAGTGCTCGAGCGGATCACGCGTGCGACGAACTTGCCCGTCACCGTCGATCTCGAAAGCGGGTACGGCGAGCGGCCCGAGGATGTCGCCGAAACGATCGCGCTCAGCATCGAAGCCGGCGCGGTCGGCAGCAACCTCGAAGACAGTTTTCCGGCGACGGGCGAATTGCGTGACGTCGAAGAAGCGGCAGCGCGTCTCGCGGCGGCACGGCAGGCGGCCGATCGCGCGGGCGCCGACTACTTCATCAATGCGCGTACCGACGTGTTCTTCAAGGCGCCGGCCGACACGCACGACGAACGCCTGCTCGACGAAACGCTGGCCCGCGCACGTGCATATGCGGCGGCCGGTGCCGACGGTCTCTTCGTGCCGGGCCTTCAGTCGCCTGCGCTCATTCGCAAGCTGACGGCCGCGTCGCCGCTGCCGGTGAACGTGATGCGCGTCGCGGAAACGCCGACGCTCGCCGACCTCGCCGAATACGGCGTGGCCCGCATCAGCCACGGGCCGTATCCGTATCTGCAGGCGATGAAGGCGCTTGCGGCGATGGTCAGGCAAGGCGGCTAGCGGATTCCCGGGACGGCCGGGCATCGCGGCGCCCGCTGAACGATTACATGCGATGTAATTGGCGCGCGACACGACCGTCCCTACGCTTCGGGTGTCGCGCCGCCATTCCGGCGGCGCTCGTCGCCCGGGAGACATCATGTCCGCCTATCCGCTTCATACGATCGATTCGGCGCCTGCCGAATCGAAGCCCGTACTCCGGCAGCTTCAGCAAACCTTCGGCCTGATCCCGAACATCGCCGCGACGATGGCCGCATCGCCGGTGCTGATCAACGGCTTCATCGGCCTGTTCGAGCGCGTGCACGCCAGCAGCCTCACGGAACCGCAGATCCAGACGCTGCTGCTCACCAACGCGGTCACGAACGCGAGCGAATGGCCCGTCGCGTTCCATACCGCGCTCGCGCTGAAACAGGGTGTGCTCCGCGCCGACGTCGACGCGATCCGTCGCGGCGGCCTGCCCGGCGACGCGAAACTGGCTGCGCTGTCGGCCATCGCGCGCACGCTGATCGAAATGCGTGGCCGCCTTGCCGACACCGACCGGCAAACCTTCCTCGATGCCGGATTCAGCGCCGAACAGTTGCTCGAAGTCATCGCGGTGGTCGCCGCGTCGACGATCACGAACTACGTCGGCAGCGTGACGCATCCCACACTCGAAGCCCCGTTCGACGCGTTCGCATGGCATGCGAGCGCCGCGTGAGTCCGTTATAGTCGTGCGCGTCGATCACGGAACGACCAGGGAAAGCCGATGAACGCCAGCCGCCGCGATCCGAACGCGCCGCCACGCGAACTGGGGCAGTTGTTGCGTTACTGGCGTGACGTGCGCGGCGTGAGCCAGCTCGACCTGTCGCTCGACGCGGGCATCTCGCAGCGCCAGATCAGTTTCATCGAAAGCGGGCGCAGCGTGCCGGGCCGCGACACGCTGCTGACGCTCGCGCAGACGCTCGACGTGCCGCTGCGCGAGCGCAACGCGCTGCTGCTCGCGGCCGGCTATGCGCCGATGTACTCGGAAGCGCCGTGGGACGCGCACGAGATGCACGGCGTGATCCGCGCGCTCGAACGCGTGGTGCGGCAGCACGATCCGTTTCCGGCGATCGTGATGGACCGCCACTGGAACGTGCTGATGACCAACGATGCGGCGCCGCGCTTTTTCGGCTGCTTCATCGACATGGCGGCACGCGAAGGCCCGCGCAACCTGTTGCGCCTGATGTTCGATCCGCACGGCATGCGGCCGTTTCTGGCCGACTGGGACAGCGTGTCGCGCAGCCTGCTGCAGCGCGTGTATCGCGAATCGGTCGGCCGCGTGATCGACGACGACACGCAGCGATTGCTCGACGACCTGCTCGCCTTTCCCGATCCGCCGCACGACTGGAAAACGCCGCCGGTGCCGGCCGCCGCGCCCGCGCTGCCGGTGATCCCGATCGGCTTCGTGCACGAAGGCGTCGTGCTGCGTTACTTCTCGTTGATCACGACGGTCGGCACGCCGCAAAGCGCCGCCGCGCAGGAGCTGCGCATCGAGTGCATGTTTCCCGCCGACGACGCGACCGAAGCGCGCCACCGGCAGTTGCTCGACGCGCACGCGCCGGTGCGTTGAGCGGCGGGCCTGCGCGTCGCCCGCCCGCAACGCTCAGGATGCCTTGATGAAATCGATGAACGCGCGCAGTGCCGGCGGTACGAGACGGCGCCCGGGGTAATAGAGGAAGGGCCCCGAAAACGGCCGCCACCACGGTTCGAGCACGCGTTCGAGTGCGCCGCTGTCGAATTGCGGGCGCAGCCACTCTTCGAAGAGATGCACGATGCCCGTGCCGGCGATCGCCGCGTCAACCAGCAGGTCCGTCGCACCGCCGATCTGCACCAGCAGCGGCCCCGCGGCCGGCTCGACCCGCATGACCTCGCCGTCGCGCTCGAACTCCCACGGCGGCATCGCGCCGCTCGCGAAGCGCCCGCGCAGGCAACGATGGTCGAGCAATTCGCGCGGATGCCGCGGCCGGCCGTGACGATCGAGATAGCCGGGGGCAGCCGCGGTCGCAAACCGTTGAATGCGCGGGCCGATCGGCACCGCGATCATGTCCTGTTCGAGCCGTTCGTCGTAGCGGATGCCAGCGTCGCATCCAGCCGCAAGCACGTCGACGAAACTTTCGTCGGCGATCACTTCCAGCCGTATTTCCGGGTACGCATCGAGGAAGCGCGGCACGATCGCGGGCAGCACGAGCCGGGCCGCGCTGAGCGGCACGTTGAGCTTCAGCGTGCCGGCCGGTCTGTCCCGGAATTCGCCGATACCGTCGAGCGCCGCCGCCACTTCGGTCAACGCGGGCCCGAGACGCGCGAGCAGGCGCTCGCCGGCTTCGGTGGGCACGACGCTGCGCGTCGTGCGGTGCAGCAGCCGCACGCCAAGCTGCGCCTCCAGCCGGCGCACGGCCTCGCTCAGCCCCGACGCGCTGAGGCCCGTCATGCGTGCGGCGTCGCGGAATCCGCCGGCGCGCGCCACGGCCATGAACGCATTCAGATCGCCCAGATCGGTTTGCATTGTTCGCCTTTTCGTACAACCCGTGCGGATTATGACGGCTTATCGCGCAGACGGCCAATGCCTATGCTGGGCGCATTCATCGACAGATCCACAGGAGCACAATCATGTCCGACATTCGGCACACCGCCACCTTCAGGCTCGGCGATCGCCACGTCAAACGAATCGGCTACGGCGCGATGCAGCTCGCGGGGCCCGGCGTATTCGGCCCGCCGAAGGACCGCGACGCGGCATTGAACGTCTTGCGCGAGGCCGTCGCGTCCGGCGTCGACCATATCGACACCAGCGACTTCTACGGCCCGCACGTGACCAACCGGCTGATCCGCGATGCGTTGCATCCTTATCGCGACGATCTCGTGATCGTCACCAAGATCGGCGCGCGACGCGGCGACGACGCATCGTGGCTGCCCGCGTTCGCACCCGACGAACTCGAACGGGCCGTGCACGACAACCTGCGCAACCTCGGGCTCGATGTGCTCGACGTCGTCAACCTGCGCATCATGTTCGACACGCACGGGCCGGCCGAAGGATCGATCGAGGCACCGCTGAGCGTACTCGCCGAACTGCAGCGGCGCGGGCTCGTCCGCCACGTCGGCCTGAGCAACGTGACGCCCGCGCAGGTCGCGCAAGGCCGGCGGATCTGCGACATCGTCTGCGTGCAGAACCACTACAACATCGCGCATCGCGGCGACGACGCGCTGATCGACGCGCTGGCACGCGACGGCATCGCGTACGTGCCGTACTTTCCGCTCGGCGGCTTCTCGCCGCTGCAGTCGTCGACGCTGTCCGGCGTGGCGGCCCGCGTCGGCGCGACGCCGATGCAGGTCGCGCTGGCGTGGCTGCTGCGCCGTGCGCCGAACATCCTGCTGATCCCGGGCACGTCGTCGGTCGCGCATCTGCGCGAGAATCTCGCGGCGGCCGATCTGGATCTGCCGGAGGACGCGCTCGCGGAACTCGACCGCATCGCGGGCGCCGGCGCCGTCTGACGGACGGACGACCGCCGGCGGCCCCGCGCAGCGCGGGCCGCCCGGCCGGCTAGGACACCACCACGCCCACCCGCTTCGGCACGCCGGTCACGATCGTCGCGACCGCGACGGCCAGCACGACGGCCGCACCGACGAACACGCCGGCCGCGCCGTTCGCATCGAACACGACGCCGCCGACCGCCGCGCCCGTCGCGATCGCGAGCTGGATCGCCGCGACGATCAGCCCGCCCGCGCTCTCGGCCTCGTCGGGCACGGTGCGCGTGACCCACGTCGACCACGCGACGGGCACGCCGCCGAACGCCATCCCCCACAACGCGACGAGCACCGCGTCGAGCATCGGCGCGCGGCCGAGCGCGACGAGCGCGATGCCGAGCACGACCATCAGCGCGGGCATCCCGATCAGCATCGGCCGCAGCCGGTGTTCGAGCACGCGGCCCGCGAGCGACGTGCCGACGAAGTTCGCAATGCCGTAGCCGAGCAGGATCGCCGACAGCCCGTTCACGCCGACGCCCGCGACCTGTTCGAGGAACGGCCGCAGATACGTGAAGAACGCGAAATGCCCGGTGAACACGAGGATCGTCGCGAACATCCCGAGGCCGACGGTCGGCCGGCGCAGCACGTCGATCAACGTGCGCAGCCGCGTCGTGCCGCTCGGCGGCATCGACGGCAGCGTCATCACCTGCGACACGAACGCGACGCCGCCGAGCCCGGCCGCGATCAGGAACACGTTGCGCCAGCCGATCAGGTGACCGAAATAGCTGCCCATCGGCGCGGACGCGATCGTCGCGACCGCCACGCCGCTGAAGATGATCGACAGCGCGCGCGGCACCATCGCCGTCGGCACGAGCCGCATCGCGGTGGCCGTCGCCATCGTCCAGAAGCCGCCGAGCGCGACACCGAGCACGACGCGGCCGATCAGCAGCGTCGTCAGGTTGGGCGCGAACGCGACCGCCAGATTCGATGCGACGAGCAGCACCGAGAACGCGAGCAGCACGCGCCGCCGGTCGATCGTGCGCGTCAGCGCGGAGATCAGCAGACTCGTGACGAGCGCGACCGTCGCGGTGGCCGTGACGGCCTGCCCGGCCACGCCTTCGGTCACGCCGAGGCTGTCGGCCATCGGCGTGAGCAGGCTGGCGGGAAGAAATTCGGCCGTGACGAGCCCGAAGACGCCGAGCGCCATCGCGAATACCGCGCCCCAGGCCGGTTCGCGGGTGGCCGCCGTCGAGGCGGCCGGGGAAATTCCGGGATTCATGCGTCGTTCCGTTTTCGTCTAGGGAAAGTACTGATGACGACGTATCGTAAGGAACGGCAGCAGGACGGTCTATGACATACAATCCGCTCTTGTTGATCGATCATCCGAATCTCGCCATGTCCGAGCCGCTGCTTCCCCCCGTCCCCGACGTGCACGACCTCGTCAGCGAGTTGCTGCTGGGGATGCGCCTGAGCGGCGTCCAGTACCGCCGCATCCAGGTCGCGCGGCCGTTCGGGCTGAATTTCGGTCAGGCGCCGGGCCGCGCGCAGTTCCATTTCGTCGGGCGCGGGCCCGTGCTGCTGCGCGATGTGTCAGGCGAAACGATGCGGCTCGAGGCCGGCGACGCGATCCTGCTGCCGCACGGCCGCATGCATGCGCTGGTGTCCGATCCGGATGCGCCGTGCCGCGAGATCAACGGCTTCGAAGTCGCGAAGATCTGCGATACGGTCGCGTCGGTGGCGTCGGCCGGCACGTCGCCCGCGGCCTGCGCGACGACGGAGCCGGGCGCCGGCGATGCGCTGATCTTCAGCGCATGCATGGAGCTCGATCTCGGCGGCATGCAGCCGCTGGTCGGCACGATGCCCGAGTTCATGCACGTCGGCACGCTGCTCGCGCGCTACCCGGAAATCCGTCCGATGCTCGACGCGATGGAGCGCGAATCCTGCTCGGCGCGCGCGGGCTTCGCGGGCATCCTCGCGCGGCTCGCGGACGTGGTCGCGGCATTCATCGTGCGCGGCTGGGTCGAGTGCGGATGCGGCGACGCGTCGGGCTGGGTGCAGGCGCTGCGCGAGCCGAAGCTTGGCCGCGCGATCGTCGCGCTGCATCGCGACCCGGGCCGCAACTGGAGCGTCGCGGAGCTGGCCGCCGAAGCGGGCGTGTCGCGCTCGGTGTTCGCCGAACGCTTTCTCGCGGCGACCGGGATGACGCCCGTGCGCTACCTGACCGAGCTGCGGATGCGGCTCGCCGCGCAGTGGATCGCGCGCGACCGCGAGGCGATCGAAGCCGTCGCGTACCGGCTCGGCTACGGTTCGCTGGCGGCGTTCAGCCGCGCGTTCAAGCGTGTGATCGGAAAGCCGCCGGGCGCCGTGCGTGCGGACGGCGAGGCGCGCGTCGAAGCGTAATGCCTGACGCTTGACGTGCGACGCCGACCCGGCCGCCACGCGTTGCTGCGCTCCGCAGTCGCACGCTCGCCGGCGTCGCGCAAGGCGCCGCCGCGTGTGACGCCTTTCCGCGTTCAGCCGTTGAGCGCTTCGAGCTTGTCGACCAGCGCCGTCGCGCATTGCACGGCGAGCGCCGCGCACTGCTCCGCATCCACGGCCGCGCCGTTCGCGACGGTGCCCTGCACGATCCGGCCCAGCAAATCCTTCGAGAGATCGGCGATCTCGTAGTCCCGTTCCGTCATGATGTCCCTCCTGCGCGTCGACCGATGACGGCGACGCGCTCACTGTCGCTGCCCGTTCAACGCCCTTTCGCACGCACGACGATCTGCGCCTGCGTATCGCGCTCGATGCGTTCGAGCGACGCGCGCAGCGCCGTGAATTCGTCGGGCGTGCATACCTGCCGGCCGAAATCAGCCTTCATCCGCCGCGTGACCTGCACGACACGCGCGGCCGCGTCGAACACGTAATGCGACGTGAAATCGACGAAGCGGTCGTGCACGGCCGCGTCGGCCGGCAGGTCGGTCACGACGACGTCGGCCGGCAGCGCGATCTGGCCGGTTTCGTCGAACGCGCCGCCGATGCAGCCCCACGGCTGCGTGCGCACGGGTTCGGCCAGCCAGCTCTCGACCTGCGTCGCGATGCCGCCCGTGAGGCTCGACAGCGCGGGCAACGCGGTCGTGCCGTCGGGCCACACGAAATGATCGAGCGTGCCCGACACCGTCACGTCGAACGGCCCGTCGGTCACGCGCCGGTCGCTGGTCGACAGTTGCGCGCGGCCGCGCAAGCCGCTTTGCCGCAGGCGTTCGGTCGCGAGCTGCTCGATGCGGTCGTGCGTCGCGCGGCGAAACAGGTTGCGTTCGAGTTCGGCGGTCCAGCCGTCGTCCTCGATGTACGCATGAAACCGCGCGGCGCCGGGCTGCGCGGCATCGATCGCGAGCCGGGCGATGCGGCCGCGCGGCTGCGTGGCCGGCGTGCGCGACAGCACGCCCGTGTCGACCAGCAGCGCGGGGCGATCCATCACGATCGGCGGCAGGTAGCCGAACGCGATGCCGGCCGTCGTCGTATCGGCGTAAAGCGCGAGATCGGGCAGCCACGTGATCGCGTGATTGATCGCGCCGCCGCCGTAACCGGGCACGGACGGCAGCGTGTACACCGAACCGAGATTGATCAGCACCGGTTCGCTGCGGATGCCGACCGCCGCGAGCAGCGCGCCGAACAGCGCGACATGGTCCTTGCAGTCGCCGTAGCGGTTGCGCAGGATGTCGGTCGCGCGATGCGGCGCGGCGGCCGTTTCGCCCAGAAACAGCGCGACGTAGCGCACGTTCGCCTGCACCCAGTCGTACAGGATGCGTGCCTTGTCGCGCGGATCGGCGGCAGCCGCGGTGAGCGCGCGCGCCAGCTGCACGACGGCCGGATCGTCCACGCTCGGGTCGACGGCCGCGTTGCGGTAGCGCGCGGCGAATGCCGCGTAGTCGGGCAGCGTCGACACGACGAGCCGGTCGCCGTAGGTCGGGTAGCCGACCGCGCCGTTCTCGATGCGGTCGTACGGGCCGTGCCGGTAGTCGAATTCGTAGCGCGTGCGGCCGTTCGCCGTGACCGGCGGCAGCGCGACATAGCCGCGCGCGTCCGCGTACAGCGGCATGTCGGCCGGCACGTCGAAGATCAGCCGCTGATTGTCGACGGGCTCGCGCGACGGCTCCACGTAGTAGCCGAAGTAGCCGCGATTGACGGGCTTCGTGCGCGTCTTGCGGAACGCCACGCGCGTGCTCGAGCCGGCTTCGACGCCGGGAAACACGACGGTGCGCAACAGCCCGTCCTGGAACGTCGGCGCGCCGGCCGAGCGCGGCTCCTGCACGTCGCGGATGCCGTCCGCACCGACCGGATGCGCGACGCCGTCGCGGTCGATCGTCTCGGCCGCGAGCAGGTCGACCTGCTCGAGATTCTTGTCGAACCACACGTAGCGCTGCGCGACCGCGTCGATGCCGTTCGCGTTGTTCGCTCGCAGCGTCGAATCGTCGTGCTCGTCGAGCGAACCGTCGTGCCGGATCACGAATTCGTGGACATCACTGACGAGCGTGACGGGCGCTTCGTCGGCAACGCCGTTCGCGCCGTCCGCCGCCGTGCCCGCGCCCGGCGTCGCACCGACGGCGTTCGATGCGACGAACGCGGCAGCGCATGCCAGCATCCAGCCGGCCAGGCCGACAGAAAAGCGCACCACATCGCACCTCGTCGCGGTTCACGGAAAGCGCGGCCGCGCAGCGGACAGGGTCAACCGCGCGACGCTCGTGTCGGCCAGTGTGGGCGACGCATACGCACGCGTCAAGCCGGTGCCCGCCGGCCTACAATGAGGCATGGAAGCATCGTCGCGTGCGGCCGCCGGCATATGCTCGATCGCCGAACGCCGGCGAAGGATCGTCCGTCCGCGAGCGGGAGGCACCATGGAAAACGGGATCGTGGAAGTCGTCGTGCTGCTGGCGTTTGCCGCACTCGCCGTGCTGTTCTTCGCCAAGCGTCCGGGGCGCGACCGGCTGAGGGCCAAATTCCATCATCCGCCGCTGCGGCGGCCCAACCGTCCGCATCGGCATCATCAGCCTTGACGGCTGCTACCGGCAGTCGCCCACGCGCTTGCCGCGCCACGTCCACGCGCGCGTGTGCGCGCCGGCCTGCGCATGCTGCCCGCGCAATAGCCCCTTCGAGTCGTAGCTCGTCGGCGTGACAGCGCCCGTCACGGTGCCGTTGCCGCGCCACCGCTAGCCGACGTTCATCGGCAGCAGCACCATCTGCTTGCCCTCGACATGCAGGCGCGCCTGCAGCTCGACGGGCGTCTGGTTGTGCAGCCACGCGGTCAGGAAATTCACGCGCCGGAAGATCAGCTTGCTCGCGAAGCACACGGCATTCGGATACGCGTCGAGCGTCGACGACGCGAGGTTCATGAATTCCACGACCGGATTCGTGCCGAACGCGATCCGGTAGTCGGCCGCGATGCCGTTGCGGCGGCAATGCGCGACATAGTAGTCGAGCGCTTCGGTGATCGAGTGACGCAGCCGTTCGAGATGTTCGTGCCCGTCGTACGCCTTCGCATCGACCTCGCCGACCGCAAGGAAGATCACGTTGCGGAAGTGCCCGGGAAACAGCCGGTTGACCCACAGCAGCGCATGCATGCTCGCGCCGCGATGCTTGCCGACCAGCAGCACGGCCGTCGGTTGCGACGGATCGGGCTTGCCCGGCGCGCTCGCCTCGTCGACTTCGGGCGGCTTGCCGGAGAACAGCGCATCTTCCTTCGCGAGCTGCGCGCGCGTGTACGCGTAGTGGCGGTTGATCATGAAGCACAGCGCGATCACCGCGCTCGTCACGAGCACCGTGAGCCAGCCGCCAGCCGTGAACTTCTCGACCAGCGTGATGACGAGCACGGTCGCTGTCACGCTCAGCCCGAGCGCGGACAGGAAGAAATGCTTGAACCAGCCGCGCTCGCTGCGATGACGCCACCAGTACGTGCACAGCCCGAGCAGCGACATGCTGAACGTAAGGAACACGTTGATGCTGTACAGCACGACGAGCACGTCGACGCTGCCGTGCGTCCACAGCAGGATCAGCAGGCTCGACAGGCCGACGACGATGATGCCGTTCTGCCGCACGAGGCGCGTCGACAGGTCGCGGAAATGGCGCGGCACCCACGAATCCGACGCCATGTTCGACAGCACGGCCGGGCCGTCGAGAAAGCCTGTCTGCGCGCCGACCATCAGCAGCCCGGCCTCGAACGCGAGCACGGCCGCGAGCAACGCATGCCGCGCGAACGCCGAGCCGAGCCCGAGATGGTCGATCACGCTGCCGAACACGACCGCGTTGAGCGTCTCGCCTTCGACGGGCCGCGCATGCCACAGCATGTACAGCAGGATGATGCCGCCGGCCGTGAACGCGAGCGACGTCGACATGTACCACATCGTCACCTTGCCGTTCGGCACGCGCGGATCGGCGAGCATGTTCACGTTGTTCGACACCGCCTCGAGGCCCGTATAGGTGCCGCCGCCGAGCGAGAACGCGCGCATCAGCAGCGCGAGCATCACGAACACGCCGAGCGACTGCGACATCCCGTGCGCCTCGTGCACGGCATCGGGCACGATCATCGCGAGGTTGCTGCCGTGTACGGCGACGCCATACACGATCAGCCCGAAGTGCAGCACGACGAAGCCGATGAAGATCGGCAGCAGCACCATGATCGACTCGCGCATCCCGCGGAAGTTGAGCCCGGTCATCAGCAGGATCAGCACGATCTCGGTCGTGAGCTTGAATGCCTGCGCGCCGACCGGCAGCAGGCTGAAGAACGCGTCGACGCCGCTCGCGAGCGAAGTCGCGACGGTCAGCACGTAGTCGACCAGCAGCGCAGCACCCGACACGAGCCCCGGCTTCGCCCCGAGCAGCGCGGTCGCGACGCGGTAGCCGCCGCCGCCCGTCGGGAACAGCTCGATCACCTGGTTGTAGCCGAGCGCGATGATGAACACGGTCGCCGCGGTCGCGAGCGCGAGAAACAGCGCGAGCGGCGTGTGGTGCGCCAGCGCGAGGAACGCCTCTTCCGGGCCGTAGCACGACGACGACAACCCGTCGGCGCCGAGCCCGACCCAGGCCAACAACGGCGTCACGGCGATCGCATGGCGCGTGCGCGGATCGAGCGGGTCCAGCGGTTTTCCGACCAGCAACTGCCACACCTTCCGGAATGCGGTCATGGTCCCCTCCCGGCACACCCGGCACGGCGGCGCGATCCCTTAAAGCTAATCGACGCACGCTCGCGGCGCCAGTCCGCATATTCCATAGGGGTCGCCCGCCGGCCCGGCGCCGCTTTCAGCGCGTAAGCGACCGACGCCGGCGCCCGTGCGCAGGAGCGGCCGCCTGCACGTGTTGGCCCGGCGCGGCACAACGGCCTCCCGGCCGCGTTGCGGCCCGCTCTCCCGCTCTCCCGCTCTCCCGCTCTCCCGCCCTCATCGACCGCGCCCGCCGCACTGTCCGCCGCCTCCGATATACGTCTCGTCGCCCGTCACTCCCCGTCTCGTCCGCGCGCATGCGATCCGCGCCCGCGTCCCAGTCGTGCGTTGTTCCCCGCAATTCGGCATTTGTGCGCGCGCAACAATGGCGATGCCTCGCGCCCGGCGCCAGGCGGGCAACCCGATTCCCGCATGGCGCCGGGCGCGATGGTCTTCGAAAACCACATCTCACGAGGACATACCATGCAACTCCAATCCCATCCGGCGTGCCGCCCGTTTTATGAAGCCGGCGAACTCACGCAACTGACTGCCTTTTACGAAGAAGGCCGCAACGTCATGTGGATGATGCTGCGATCGGAGCCGCGGCCGTGCTTCAACCAGCAACTCGTCACCGACATCATCCATCTCGCGCGCGTCGCACGCGACTCGGGCCTGCCGTTCGACTTCTGGGTGACGGGCTCGCTCGTCCCCGAGCTGTTCAACGTCGGCGGCGACCTGAGCTTCTTCGTCGACGCGATCCGCAGCGGCCGGCGCGACCAGCTGATGGCCTATGCGCGCTCGTGCATCGACGGCGTGTACGAGATCTACACGGGCTTCGGCACCGGGTCGATCTCGATCGCAATGGTCGAGGGCAGCGCGCTCGGCGGCGGCTTCGAAGCGGCGCTCGCGCATCACTACGTGCTCGCGCAGAAGGGCGTGAAGCTCGGGTTCCCCGAGATCGCGTTCAACCTGTTCCCGGGCATGGGCGGCTATTCGCTCGTTACGCGCAAGGCGGACCGCGGAATCGCGGAATCGCTGATCTCGACCGGCGAAACGCATGCGGCCGAGTGGTACGAGGATCGCGGGCTGGTCGACGAGACGTTCGACGCCGGTGACGCGTATCTCGCGACGCGCACCTTCATCGACGTGACGAAGCCGAAGCTGAACGGCGTGCGCGCGATGCTGCGCGCACGCGAGCGCGTGTTCCAGTTGTCGCGCTCGGAGCTGATGGACATCACGGAAGCGTGGGTGCATGCGGCGTTCACGATCGAGCCGAAGGACCTCGCGTACATGGAACGCCTGGTGATGCTGCAGAACCGGCGCGTGTCGAAGCTGCGCACGGTGTAATGCGGCGGGGCGCCGCCGGTTGCCGGCGGCGCCCCGCTCTCCGGAACGGAGCTCAGGCGATCAGCCTGAGCTTTCTCGTCTCGGCGAGCCACGCCTCGAATGCCTGCGCCGGCATCGGCCGCGCGTAGTAGTAGCCCTGCGCGTGATCGACGTCGAGCTGCTTGAGGAAATCGGCTTCCGCGTGCGTCTCGACGCCTTCGGCGACCACCGCGAAATTCAGCGCCTTCGCGAGCGACACGACCGAGCGCACCAGCGCCTGCGAGCGCGGATTGCGGTCGATGGCCGTGATGAAGGTGCGGTCGAGCTTGATCGCGTCGAGCGGCAGGCGCGACAACTGCGACAGCGACGAATAGCCGGTGCCGAAATCGTCGAGATGGATCTGCGCGCCGAGCTGGCGGAACTGCCGCATCAGGCTGTTGGCGGAATCCTCGTCCTCGATGAAGCAGCTCTCGGTCAGTTCGATGTCGAGCAGGCCGGGCTTGAGCCCCGCGCTGTCGAGAATCGATGCGAACTGATGCACGATGTTCGTGTCCTGCAACTGCCGCGCGGACACGTTCACCGCGATCCGGATGCCGAGCCCCTTCGCCTTCCACGCGGCGGCCTGCGCGGCCGCGGTGCGCATCACCCAGCGCCCGAGCGGCGCGATCAGCCCCGACTCCTCCGCGAAGCGGATGAACTCGATCGGCGCGACGAGCCCGCGATCGGGCGACTGCCAGCGGATCAGCGCCTCGACGCCGCGCACGTCGCCGGTCGCGATATCGACGACCGGCTGGTAGTGCAGCACGAACTGCTCTTCCTCGAGCGCCTTGCGCAGGTTCGTGTCGAGCCACATGTACTTCGCGACCTTCTGGTTCATCTCCAGCGAGAACACGCGGTACGTATGCTTGCCCTCCTCCTTCGCGACGTACATCGCGGTGTCCGCGCTGCGGATCAGCGTCTCGAGCGAATCGCCGTGCTGCGGATGCATCGCGATGCCGATCGAACAGCTCGTATAGACCTCCATCAGTCCGAGGTGGATCGGCGTGCGCATCCGTTCGAGGATGATCTGCGCGGTCGCTTCGAGCAGCGGCCGCGTGCCGTGCTCGAACAGCACGAGGAATTCGTCGCCGCCGAGCCGCGCGAGCGTCGCGCCGGACGGCAAGCAGCCGCTGATGATCTTCGACACGTCCTGCAGCAGGCGGTCGCCGGTGATGTGGCCGTAGTGATCGTTGACGCGCTTGAAGTTGTCGAGATCGAGGAACAGGATGCCGACCTGGCCGCGCGACACGGCGCTCTCCGCGGCGATCGCCGCATGGATGCGCTCGCTGATTGCATGGCGGTTCGGCAGCCCGGTCAGCACGTCGGTGTTCGCGAGTTCGGTGAGCCGCTGCTGCGCGTTGCGCTCCTCGGTGATGTCGATGCCCGAGCAGATCAGGAACTGCTCTTCGACGCCGCTGCCGCTCTGCACGAACTTGTTGCGGAACTGGAACAGGCGCGGCCCGTTGACCGTGTTGATGTAGCGCTCGACCGCGAACGAGCGGTTGCTCGCGAAAAAGCCCGTGATGTTGCTGCGCGACTGCGCGCCCTGCTCGGGGCTCATGAACAGTTCGAACGCGCTGCGGCCGATCACGTCGACCTCGCGCTTGCCCGTCACTTCCTCGCACAGGTGGTTGAAACGCTGCACCATCCCGTTGCGGTCGAGGATCACGACCAGCGAATTCACTTCGGACACGACCTGCTCGGCGAACGCGAGCCCGTGCGAGAGATCTTCCGCGACGGACACGGCATCGGAATACGCGGAGGCCGTGCCGGCCCAGTCGGTCGTGTTGACCTTCCTGCCGACGAGATGGAGGCTGACCGACTCGCCGAACAGCGCGATGTCGAGCACGAGGTGCGACGTGACGCCCGTCAGCGCACGGATGCGCGCGGCCTGCTCGACCGTCAGTGCAACGGCGACGTTGGTCAGGCCGCGGACGGCGGCGAGTTCGAGCGCATTGCTGTCGCTGCCGAGACGCCAGCAGGGGCTGCGCGTACCGACATGCGCCTCGAGCACCGCGCTATCGTTTTCGTCATCCATGGACACGCCCCGATCCAGAAAAAAAACGCACAGTGTAGACGGAGGCGAGTTGGCCGCCCGTCTTCCCGGGCCGCGCAGCGCGCGTTCCCGGAGGGGCAGCCGTGCTTGCCGTGACAACGGCCCTCGTCTCGTACTTGTTTCCAACCAATGCGACCCGGCGTTCGCGCGTGAAGCGCGCAGGTTCTGCCTAACGAATGATGAGAGCCATCTTATCAAATGACGATGAGGATTGGCACTCACATTTAGAGCGGAGTGTCAAGGAATCAGGACTCGATTGGCAAGCCGGATTTTTCATGATTGGCGGCATGCTCGAAAGCAGGCGAGGCAGTGCGAAACGGGGCTGGCCGGATAGTCGGAGCGCCTTGCTCCGTATGGGTTTTCGGGAAATCGCAGAATGTAGGGACGGATATTCTTCAGGACCACGGCGGCAGGGTCGGATCGTGTTCCGGCAACGCGAAATCCGGCCAATTTGTTTCTGTTCGAGCGTGAATGCGCCGCTTTATTCCACAGTCGGTTGCAATATCGCGCCGACTGTCGACGCGGCATGTTTTATCGGATCCCGGCGGCGGGTCGACATCGCCGGTGGAACCGGTACGGCCGCCGTCGCGACCGGCGCGCGAGACACGCGGCGAGCGTCCGCCGTTCCGCACGAACGCCCGCCGTCGCCGCTGCCGCGCGTGGGTCGCGGCTCAGCCCGCCGCGCCGTACCCGCCGCCGCCCGGCGTTTCGACGACGAACACGTCGCCCGGCGCCATCTGCGCGCGGCCGATATGCTCGAGCGCCTCGACCGTGCCGTCCGCGCGCTCGATCGTGTTGCGGCCGAGCGCGCCGGCCGCGCCGCCCACCGCGCCGAACGGCGCATGGATCCGGTTGTTCGACAGGATCGACGCGGTCATCGGCTCCAGGAAGCGGATCCGCCGCACCGCGCCGTCGCCGCCGCGCCAGCGCCCGCCGCCGCCCGAGCCGGCGCGGATCCGGTGCGAATCGAGCCGCACCGGGTAGCGCCATTCGAGCACCTCCGGATCGGTGAGCCGCGAGTTCGTCATGTGCGTCTGCACCGCGCCGACGCCCGCGAAGCCGTCGCCCGCGCCGCTGCCGCCCGCGATCGTCTCGTAGTATTGATATCGATCGTTGCCGAATGTGAAGTTATTCATCGTCCCCTGGCTCGACGCGACGCAGCCGAGCGCGCCGTACAGCGCGTTGGTGATCGCCGACGACGTCTCGACGTTGCCCGACACGACCGCCGCCGGATACTCGGGGTTCAGCATCGAGCGCGCCGGCACGATCACCGTGAGCGGCTTCAGGCAGCCGGCGTTCAGCGGGATGTCGTCGCCGACCAGCGTGCGGAACACGTACAGCACGGCGGCCATGCAGACGGCCTTCGGCGCGTTGAAGTTGTTGTCGAGCTGCGCGGACGTGCCGGTGAAATCGATCTCCGCGCGCCGGGCCGCGCGATCGACGCGGATCGCGACGCGAATCTCCGCGCCGTTGTCGAGCGGATAGCGGTACGCGCCGTCCTGCAGCGCGCCGATCACGCGCCGCACCGCCTCTTCCGCGTTGTCCTGCACGTGCCCCATGAACGCGAGCACGACGTCGCGGCCGAACTGCGCGACCATCCGGCGCAACTCGTCGACGCCCTTCTGGTTCGCGGCGACCTGCGCGCGCAGGTCGGCCATGTTCTGCTCGACGTTGCGCGCCGGGTAGCGGCCCGATGCGAGCAGCGCGCGCGTGTCGGCGTCGCGCAGCACGCCGGCCGACACGAGCTGCCAGTTGTCGATCAGCACGCCTTCCTCGTCGATATGCGTCGAATCGGGCGGCATCGAGCCCGGTGTCGTGCCGCCGATGTCGGCGTGGTGGCCGCGCGAGCCGACGTAGAACAGCGGCGCGTCCGAGCCGTCCGCGAACACCGGCGTGATGACCGTCACGTCCGGCAGGTGCGTGCCGCCGTGATACGGGTCGTTCAGCATGAACACGTCGCCGTCGCGCATGCGGCCGCGGTTGCGCTCGATCACCGTGCGGATGCTCTCGCCCATCGAGCCGAGGTGCACGGGCATGTGCGGCGCGTTCGCGATCAGGTTGCCGTCGCCGTCGAAGATCGCGCACGAGAAGTCGAGCCGCTCCTTGATGTTCACCGAGTACGCGGTGTTCTGCAGCCGCAGCCCCATCTGCTCGGCGATCGACATGAACAGGTTGTTGAAGATCTCGAGCCGCACCGGATCGGCATCGGTGCCGAGCGAGCGGCGCGTCGGCAGCGGCGTCGTGCGCGTCAGCACGAGGTTGCCCTGCGCGGTCATCCGCGCGCGCCAGCCGGGCTCGACGACGGTCGTGCCGTTCTTCTCCGCGACGATCGCCGGGCCGTCGATCGCGTCGCCTGCGAGCAGCGTGTCGCGCACATAGAGCGACGCGTCGTGCCACTGGCCGCCGGAATGGAAGCGCACGGCGGAATCCGCGCGCGGCGCAGCGCATTCCCCGCGCGAGGCCAGCGGCGCGATGTCCACCGGCGCGTCGGAGCGGCCGATTGCCTCGACCGACGCCAGCTCGGCGACGAGCGGCGTGCCGGGCATCAGGAATGCGTAGCGCTGCCGGTACGCGGACTCGAACGCCTGCTGCATCGCGTCGACGCTGCCGGCCGGCACGTCGAGCGCCGAGTCGGTGCCCTGGTAGCGCAGGTGCACGCGCCGCTCGGTCGCGATCCGCTCCGGCGGCACGCCCTGTTCGAGCAGCGCGCCGACGGCCTCGTCGGCCAGCCGGTCGAGCGCCGCGTTCAAGGCCGGCAGCGATGCATCGGACAGCACGGCCTCGACCGCGCGCTCGCGCATCGCGGTCTGGTCGGCCAGGCCCATCCCGTATGCGGACAGCACGCCCGCGAGCGGATGCGCGAACACCTGCGTCATCCCGAGCGCGTCGGCCACGCCGCACGCGTGCTGGCCGCCCGCGCCGCCGAACGTCGTCAGCACGTAGCGCGACACGTCGTGCCCGCGCTGCACGGAAATCTTCTTGATCGCATTCGCCATGCTGCCGATCGCGATTTCCAGGAAGCCTTCGGCGAGTGCTTCGGGCGTTTCGCGCCGCCCCGTCGCCGCATGGATTTCATCGGCGAGCGCCGCGAACTTCGCGGCCACGCCGTCGCGGTCGAGCGGCTCGTTTGCATGCGGGCCGAACACGCGCGGGAAATGATCGGGCTGAATCTTGCCGAGCATCACGTTGCAGTCGGTCACCGTCAGCGGGCCGCCGCGCCGGTACGCGGCCGGCCCCGGGTTCGCGCCGGCCGATTCGGGTCCGACGCGCAGCCGCGCGCCGTCGAAGCCCAGCACCGAGCCGCCGCCCGCGGCGACCGTGTGGATGCTCATCATCGGCGCACGCATCCGCACGCCGGCCACCTGGGTCTCGAACACGCGCTCGAATTCGCCGTTGTAGTGCGACACGTCGGTCGACGTGCCGCCCATGTCGAAGCCGATCACCTGGCCGAAGCCGGCCGCGCGCGCGGCGCGCACCATCCCGACGATGCCGCCGGCCGGGCCCGACAGGATCGCGTCCTTGCCCTGGAACGCATCGGCGCGCGTCAGGCCGCCGCTGCTCTGCATGAACTGCAGGTTCACGCCCGGCATCTCGTGCGCGACCTGCTCGACATAACGACGCAGGATCGGCGACAGGTACGCGTCGACGACGGTCGTATCGCCGCGCGACACCATCTTCATCAGCGGCGACACTTCGTGCGACACCGAAACCTGCGTGAAGCCGATGCGGCGTGCGAGCTCCGCGAGCGCGCGTTCATGCGCGGTGTAGCGGTAGCCGTGGATCAGCACGATCGCGAGCGCACGCACGCCGGTGTCGAACACGCGGCGCAGCGACGCTTCGGCATCCTGCACATCGAGCGGCACGACGACGTCGCCATGCGCGCCGATGCGCTCATCGATCTCGACGACGCTCTCGTACAGCGCATCGGGCAGCACGATGTCGAGATCGAACAGGCGCGGCCGGTTCTGGTACGCGATGCGCAGCACGTCGCGAAAGCCGCGCGTCGTCGCGAGCGCGGTGCGTTCGCCCTTGCGTTCGAGCAGCGCGTTGGTCGCGACCGTCGTGCCCATCTTCACCATGTCGACGCGCTCGGGCGTGATCGGCTCGCCGTCGGCGAGGCCGAGCAGGTGGCGGATGCCGGCCACCGCCGCGTCGCGGTACTGCTCGGGGTTCTCCGACAGCAGCTTGTGCGTGACGAGCGTGCCGTCGGGCCGGCGCGCGACGATGTCGGTGAACGTGCCGCCGCGGTCGATCCAGAATTGCCAGCGTGCGGCGTCGGAGGGAACGGGAGAAAGGTGTCGGTCGGTCATGATGGTCGATGCGTCGTGAAATCTCGGAACGAGCGCCGCCGCACGGCGCGCGTCGCGCGCCGTGTCACGGTGTCGATGAAAGGGGAAGAAAACGAAGGGCGGGCCGCCCCGCCGCTTACGCGGCGTCGAGTTCGCGGCCGCGCGTCTCCGGCAGCGTCAGCGCGGCGACGATCACCACGCCGTATGCGGCAACGGCGAAGATCCCGATGCTCGTGCCGAGCCCGTATTGCTTCGACAGCGCGCCGATCAGGAACGGGAACAATGCGCCGATCGCACGGCCCACGTTGTAGCAGAAGCCTTGGCCCGAGCCGCGCACGCGGGTCGGGAACAGTTCGGTGAGGAACGCGCCCATCCCCGAGAAGATGCCCGACGCGAAGAAGCCAAGCGGAAAGCCGAGCCACAGCATCGACGCGTTGGTCAGGTTCAGCGACGTGTACGCGAACGCGATCGCCATCGAGCCGACCGCGAACAGGATGAAGTTCGGCTTGCGGCCAAGGCGGTCGGTCAGGTATGCGCTCGTCAGGTAGCCGACCCACGAGCCAAAGATGATCATCGCGAGATAACCGCCGGTGCCCATCACGGTCAGGTGCCGCTCGGTCTTCAGGAAGGTCGGCAGCCACGTCGTGATCGCGTAGTAGCCGCCCTGCGCGCCGGTCGTCAGCAGCGCCGCACGCAGCGTCGTCGTGATCAGCTTCGGCGCGAAGATCTCGGTGAGGCGCGGTGCGTCGGCCACCTTCGCCTGCGCGGCCTTCTCCTTTGCGTAGACGTCCGGCTCCTTCACGTAGCGGCGGATCGCGACGACCAGCAGCGCGGGCGCCAGCCCGACGAGGAACAGCGCGCGCCACGCCTGCTCGGCCGGCAGCACCGAGAACAGCAGCGCATACAGCAGCGCGCACAGCCCCCAGCCGATCGCCCAGCCCGATTGCACGAGGCCGACCGCCCTGCCGCGATCGCGCGCGCGGATCACCTCGCCGATCAGCACCGCGCCGGCCGTCCACTCGCCGCCGAAGCCGAAGCCCATCAGCGCGCGTGCCGCGAGCAACTGGTGATAGTTCTGCGCGAGCCCGCACAGCGCGGTGAACACCGCGAACCACAGCACCGTGAGCTGCAGCGTGCGTACGCGGCCGATCCGGTCGGACAGAATGCCGGCGATCCAGCCTCCGAGCGCCGATGCGAGCAGCGTGACCGTGCCGATGAAGCCGGCGTCCGCGAGCGAGATGCCCCAGGTCGCGACGAGCGTCGGGATCACGAACGACAGCATCTGCGTGTCCATCCCGTCGAGCATGTAGCCGACCTTGCAGCTCCAGAAAGCACGGCGCTCGCGCGGCTGCGCGTACGCGTACCACGAGAACAGGCCGCGGCTCTCGTGGCTCGCGGGCTCGGCGGCGGGTGCCGCGAGGGTCTTGCTTTCCATGGTGGTGCTCCTGTCGTTATGCGCCGTCAAATGTGTGCGTGTGTCGTATGTGCGTCGCCGCGATGCCGGATCAGAACATGGCCAGCGATGCGTTCGTGATGTCGGTCATCAGCATGTGGCCTGGCGTATGCGCGATCGCGATCGGCAGCTTCGCGTCCATCAGCGCGGTTTGCGGCGTCACGCCGCACGCCCAGAACACCGGCAGCTCGCCGTCGCGGATCGTCACCGCGTCGCCGAATTCGGGCGCGTTCAGATCCGCGATGCCCAGTTCCCGCGGGTGGCCGATATGGATCGGCGCGCCGTGCACGCCCGGAAAGCGGCTCGTGATCTGCACCGCGCGGATCGCATCGGCGCCGCGCATCGGCCGCATCGACACGACGAGCCGGCCGCCGAAGATGCCTGCGCGCCGGTTCGGAATCGACGTGCGGTACATCGGCACGTTGCGGCCCTCCTCGACGTGGCGCAGCCCGATCCCTTCGCGGGCGAGCATGTCCTCGAACGAGAACGAGCAGCCGATCGCGAATACGACGAAATCGTCGCGCCACAGCGCTTCCAGCGACTCGACGCGCTCGGTCAGGCGGCCGTCGCGGTACACGTTGTAGCTCGGCACGTCGGTGCGGATGTCGAGATCCTCGCCGAGCGCGTCGATCCGGAACGCGCCCGGTTCGCCGACGCCGAGCAGCGGGCACGCTTTCGGATTCGCCTGACAAAAGCGCAGGAAATCGTGCGCGTACGCATCGGGCAGGATCGCGAGATTGGCTTGCGCGAACGGGCCGCAGTGGCCTGCGGTCGGGCCGCGGAATGCGCCGCGGCGCACCGACTGGCGGAATTCGGAAGGCGTCATGAGGTTCAATGGCAGATCGGGATGTGGTCGGGATGACGGCGTCGCGTCATCGGATACGGCGAAGAATAGAAAAGAAAAAATTTTGTCGCCAACGAGTTTTTTTGCGCTGCGTGTATAGAATTTCTTAACGTATCTTCGGGTTTTCCCCGGTCCCGTTCATTTTTTCAGCGGGGCAAGCTGCGCGCCCAATGCCTTGCCGACCGCCATGAACACGCGTTTTCTCGAAACCTTCGTCACGCTCGCGAAGCTGCGCAATTTCCGCACGACGGCCGCCGCGCTGCACGCGACGCCGGCCGCGATCTCGCAGCGCCTGAAGGCGCTCGAGGACGAATTGCAGACCGTGCTCGTCGACCGCGACAGCCGCGAATTCCGGCTCACGCCGAACGGCGAGTACCTGCTCGGCTATGCGAAAGCCGTGGTCGAGGCGACGCAGGAGCTGCAGGCCGCCGCGTCCGGCGAGAGCGCGCTGCGCGGCAAGCTGCGGCTCGGCGTGATCGAGACCGTCGTGCATAGCTGGCTGCCGCACTATATGCGCCGCCTCGCGGCCGACTACCCGCAGCTCGAGATCGACCTGACCGTCGACGTGAGCGTCGTGCTGCAGCGCCGGCTGATGGCCGGCGAGCTCGACCTGATCATCCGCGTCGAGGGCAGCGACGAGGCGTCGGTCGTCTGCGACGCGCTCGCGAACTATCCGGTGCGCTGGATCGCGCGCGCGGGGCTGCTGCCGAACACGCGCACGGGCCTTGCGCGGCAGGTGCTGCGCCAGCCGATCCTGACCTACGGGCGCGGCACCGCGCCCCACCGCGCGCTCGAGGACATCGTCCGTACCCTTGCGCACGCGCACGGCGTGCCGCTGTCGGACACGCGCATTACCGGATCGCCGTCGATCTCGGTGATCGTGCAGCTCGTGCGCGATGGCTTCGGCGTCGCCGCGATTCCGGTGCTGTTCGTCGATGCGCTGATCGAGAGCGGCGAAGTCGTCGAACTGCCGCTGCAGCCGTCGCCGCCGTCGATCGTCGTGTCGATGTCGCGGCGCGCGGATGCGCCGCGGTTCGTGCACGGCGCGTCGATTGCCGCGCGGGCCGCGTGTCACGAGTATTGCGAGAAGAGTACGCGGCGGTTGGTCGAGGCGCTTTGAGATGGTGCCCGCACCGCATTCGACATTAGCGCACGAAAAACAACCACCTTTTGTTTAACGAGAGTCAAAGTCGGAAAAATCGTATTCATCCCATAGGCGACGCCGCATTTTCACGTTATCAATCTCGATCCACGTGATATGCGAGATCGCTGATGAAAAATGCACAAGGCCGCGAAATGGTCCGCCTGGGTGACCCAACCAACCACGGCGGCGAAGTCATCGAATGCGCGAATGACCTGAAACATCTCGGGATCGGCGTGGCGCTTGACGGCCATGGCGTTCGTTGTCCGAAATGCGGTGGCATTTTTCCGTTGCTGGCGAGTGGCCCGCGTACGCATCGCGGCCGGCGTGTTGGCTATCGCGGCGACAAGACCGGTTGCGGTGCGACCGTCATTGGCCAGCGAACAACGGGGGCAGCGTAAATGGCGATTTTCCCCCGGGTTCGCACACTGTCCATCGCGGGCGCATCGTTGCCGACCTATGGGATGGACCGGCTACCGGTATTCGTTCCAGTGCGCCTGCAAGGCACCGAGACCATCGGCCGTCTCGATGAATGCCGCTACCTCGTCATGCTGCGTACCGACGACGCCTATGCGGTTTCGCCCAGTCGCACGGCCGATCTCGATCTGGACAAACTGGTCGGCACTGAAGTAACCGTATCGATCCAGCTCGAGGGCAAAGGGCAATTCATTCCCGGGCTGGCGGGAAACGCCGGGCTCGGCAACATCGGCGCGGGCACGCGCGAGATCACCGGATTGGTCGAAGTAGCCCGGCTTGCGGGTGAGGATCGCGATTCGATCCTATTCGAACTGGAACTCCGACCGTGGCTTCATCGTGCGACGCTGACGCAGGACTGCCGCCTGTTTCAGGATATGACCGTCATTGAAATCACCGACGCGGTGCTTTCGAAGTATCCCTACCCTGTCGATAGACGCCTAGGCGCATTCCGGGGCGCCTATCCCAAACGCGACGTGCAGCGACAGGCGTTTGAATCGGATTGGACGTTTCTGCAACGCCTCTGGGAGGAATGGGGAATCTGGTGGTGGATTGAGCACGACGGCGGCCATCATCGTCTGGTCTTGTGCGACGCGATGGGCGGTCACCGGCCGCACGGCGCGGCCTATGAGACGCTGCGTTATCTGCCGCCCGGCGGTCAGCGCATCGATGAGGAACACATTCACACGTTGTCCGTGACCAGCCGACTGACGTCGGGACGCGTAACCGTGACGGACTACGACTACACACGCCCACGTGCGACGCTGGGCATTACTGTAGAAGATCCTCGCCCGACGGCCAGCTCAGATGGCGAAATTTATGATTGGGGAGACTACAGTCAACCGCTGGCGGGCGCTCAGGGGCTGACAGGTCAACCGAACGATACGGGGCGGGAGGCGCAGCACTTCGCGCGTGTGCAGCTCGAGATGCAGCGTTGCGCGGGGCGGCGCGCGAACGGTAAGGGGCATCTGCGCGGCCTCACGGTCGGTCGCACCTTTACGCTCACCGGCCATCCGCAGCTAGCGGCGAACCGTGAATACCTCGTCGTGTCTTGCACGCTCGACATCGAAGACCTCGTCGGGCGGACCGGTGGCGCACAAACCTATCGCGCCGACGCGCGATTCGAGCTGCTGCCGACGAACGAGTCGTTCCGACTGGAACGCAGCGTCCGCAAACCTATCCTGAGCGGGCCAGAGAAGGCGATTGTGGTCGGGCCGGCCGGACAGGAAGTCTGGACGGACCAATACGGTCGCGTGAAGGTGCAGTTCGAATGGGATCGCCAGGGCAAACACGACGAGCAAGCGGGCATCTGGTTGCGCGTGCTGTCGCCGTGGCAAGGCGTCGACATGGGCGCGACGTTCATCCCGCGCATCGGTCATGAAGTGGCGGTATCGCACTACTACGGCGACCCGGACTTGCCCGTGATCGTTGGCAGTGCGGTCAACGCGTTCCGCCAGCCTGCACTGGACCAGCCTCACAATCACGCGGTATCGGTGATTCGCGGCCGGGAATTCCACGGTACCGCATCCGGCCATGTGGCGATTGACGATACGCGGGAGCAAATCCAGACGCAGATTGCCAGCGACGCGGGCACATCGCAACTGAGTCTCGGCAATATCCGATGCATCACCCGAAAAAAGGGGCGCGCCGATGCGCGCGGCAGGGGCTTCGATCTTCGCACCGACGACTGGGGTGTGGTGCGCGCACTGAAGGGCTTGTTCGTGCTGACGGACGGTCAACCGGGTGGCTCCGGCCATGCAAAGGACGCCAAAGAGGCCGTGGGACGGCTGACGCGGGCGCGCGAGCTACAGGAAAGCCTCACGGATTTAGCGCAACAGCACGAAGCACAACAACGTGGCGCGGATCAGAGCGACGTAACCCGAGCGATCAAGGAGCGCAACGATGCGATTCGGGGAATACCGTCTGGCACGGCGGACGACTTCCCGGAGCTGACGGAGGCCGATATCGTGCTGGCCGGACCGGCGGGGATCTGTCTGGCGGCCGAGCGCGGCGCCCATATCGCGAGCGGTGAGGATGTGGCGGTGACGAGCGGCCGGCATGTCGGGCTCGCGGTCGGCCGGTCGCTATTCGCGAGCGTATCGAACGCGTTCTCGCTGTTCGTGCACAAGGCTGGCATGACGCTTGTCGCCGCAGCCGGGAAAGTGCGCATCGATGCGCAGACCGATGGTGTTGACCTCACCGCGAAGAAGGCGATCAACATCACGAGTACGACCGACAGCATCCACCTGCATGCGGCAGAGGAAATCGTGCTGCATGCAGGCAGTACGGAGGTTCGCATCAGCGAACTGGGGTATGTCGTAAAGACGGCGGGCGAGCACACAATCCACGCGGGCAGTCATCAGACAGACGCCGCACAGATACGGCCGATGCGCGTGCCGGTCACGCCCGAGCATCCGGGGCAGTTTGCCGCGCACTTTGTGCTGCTGGAGCATGACAGCGGGTTTGCGCTACCGAACCAGCCGTACCGCGTCACGCTTGATAACGGTCGCACAATTGAGGGGGTGAGTAACGCGCTGGGCGAAACGGAAGTGGTAACGAGCCACGACATCTCGTTCGCCACGGTGGAGCTTCTGGCGGCGAGCGATCCGGACAAGGTGATTGCGGTCAACCGCGCCGTCGTCGTGCGCGATAACAAGACGCCCTACACCGCCAAGGCACCGAACGCCGACAAGCGTACCGCAACAATCAAAGGCAAGAAAGTCAGCACCCCGGAACAGGGGGCAACTTCCGAGAGCCAGCCGGCCGCGTTCGCGAGCTGCGACCCGCTCAACTTCGGACTGCGTTTCCATCACTTCGTGGACGGGACTAAACAGGACGACTCGCCTCCCGACATGCCGGTACGCCGCGATGTTGAGTATCCGGTTACGAAAACCTATACGGCGGCGATCAAGAAAGCACTCTATGGAATTGAGTGGGGCAAGTTCAATACGTTGAGTGGCTCGATATCAGAAGAATTAAAGGAAAATATCGCGCTTTCAGTTGACAAAACATTGAGCACAGCCCTTTCTGCGGGACCATTTGGATTACCCAAAGGTTCGCCAGGCGACCCGATGAAGTCAAATGGAGCAATTCCCAAGATAGATATTGTTAATTCAAAGGAAGGCCCAACCAAATACAACATGCGCTCGGATGTCAGCGCGTCATTTATCGGGAGGTACTGGATAATAGCCATCCAAGAGACAGAAATCGCTAAAATCATTGCATCGTCGCATAATCCGACTACCCTGGACGGAACCCTGAAGGCATTCGCGGATATGCTTTATCACGAAGCACGACATTGCCAGCAGACATTCTGGATGATGACCTTTCTTCAGCAACACCCGAATGACTATGCGATGCTCTCACAGACGACGCAAGTATATAAAGCCAGCTCGCCACAAACGATTTTCGAGGCCGCAGGGAAAGTAAAAGTACCCGATGATGTACGAGTTGCCACGGGACTTCATCGCATCTTGGTTTTCCACTATTACTGGATGATTTCGTACATACAAAATCAGACGGGCGGAGCCTATGTAAAGCCCGATGTACCAATTGCACAGGCCGAAGTGTGCAAGCTGTTGCGAGTGTCGCCAGAAACAGCGGCCAAGATGGTGAGTTTCGAAGAAGGATACCGGAGCCAGTTACATGAAGAAGATGCCTATGCGTGCGCTGAAGTGGTGCAAGCCTATTGGGACCATCCTGATCGTGCTTTCGTTCGTAATCCCGGTACATGCACAGGAGGATACGATGCTTCACTTCAAGCCATTGGGGGAGGGATTTGAAATGCAGGCGACCGACGAAGAGCAGCGCGTCATGCTGCGAAGCATCCTAAAAACGGCAATGGCGATCCTGCGTGATGATGCACCATACAATCCTGAATATATTGTCTTCGGGACAAACTACACAACGTGGACACACCCCCCTGCAACAGGATTTCTTTATAAATACAAAAATCGTGCGCTACGTGGAACGAAGATTGAATTTTCCACCGGCGACGATCCGGAGGACTACAGCGATGATCGCGACAAAGTGAAAATTGTTCCGGCTGGGGTAAGAATTGTCATTGATGCAAGGGTTGCCAACCTACCTGACACGGAAATCAAATCGCTTCTCCAGTTGGAGGACTATTGGGTTGACTATCGCGGAAACCGTGAATATGGAAATGAATTGAGCGGGCGTACCCCCGAGGCTCCCAATTTGCAGTCCTTTCGCTACCGCTCGAAAGATATTCCTGGCAGTAAATTTCCAATCGATGTCGATCTAGGTTACATAAATCCGTTAGATGGATCATTTCCGCAGCAATTGTGGATAGTCGATATACGCCGCACGTACAAAATCTTGAAACCGGAAGAACGTAAGCAGCGCCGCTTAGAGGAGCAACAGGTCAAGCGCCACAAATACGAGTTGATGAATCTGTGTACGGGCATTCTGTGCCCAGAAACAGGGATATGGCAGGGCTACACCAAGACTTCCAATTCGGATATTCATCTGATCTGGAAGGGGCAAAAATTTCCCGATGTCCGCAAGCTCACCCCTCGGGAGCAAGCGGAACGGAACCAGTACACGAACCTGTTTGAGCCAGGTCGGTGGATGTGGTTCGAGGAATATCAGGAACGATCGTGAGAAGCATCCGATTGAGTTCGTACTTGCGAGCCCATACCGGTGGAACGCTAAAAGCCGACGGGAGAGTTGCACTGGCGCGAAGAAGTGCCCAAGCTATTGAAATCTCCCCGCCCCCTTCCCTTTTCTGACCTGAAGCGCGCGGGGCAACGGGCGCAGCAGCCCAACTAAACGCGGCCGCCGCCATCGGGCGGCCGCGTTCGCCTTCAGCCCGGCCTCAACCGAGGCCCGTCACCTCAATGCCACCGCCCCGTATCCGTCCCCGGCGCGAACTCGATCCCCCGCAGCACTTCCGCAAATTTCGCCGTCCGCAGCACGGCGAACTGCTCGTGCGCGGCCGTCGTCACGCTCGTGTTCTTGAGCACGTCGCGCACCGCGACCAGCCGATTCGGATCGGCGCCCACATCGCCGTTGCCGCTGACCGTCGACGTGATCGCCCAGATCGTCACCGTGCCGTCGCGTTCGACGCGGCCCGTCAGGTTGCGCAGGCCGGCAATCGCCGGCGCCCACGGTAGCGCCGTCGCCGCATTGTTGCCCACCGGATAGCCGGCGACCGAATACGGCTGGCCGAGGTTCAGCCCGTTCTGCAGCGTGTACGAGAGCTTCCACTGCTTCGCGCTCGCGTCAAAGACCCGCTTCTGAAGGCCGTCGCCCGTCTGCGCGACTGCATGCGTGTACAGGTCCGGGCCGCCCGTGTAGCCGTCGCCTTCGTCCGCGACATACAGCGTGTTCGCGTCGAGCGAACCACATCCCGAACGGATAGGACAGCATCGGACAGACTGACGACGCGAAGCCCCGCCGTCTCGGCCATGCTTGATGAAGAATTGATTGCACGCGATGCCGCGGAAGCCCGCATGCGCATACGGGCCGCCGCGCGCGGTCTCCCGTTATTTATCCGTAATACGAAAGGAATGAATCAGACAGCCAGTCACGCAGATTGCCCCGCATGCGGCTGCGTCAGCTTGCCGTCGCCGTACTCGCGGAGCACCTTCGAGATCACGACGCGATAGCCGTCGAGCCAGCGCGCCTGCTTCGCCTTCGCTTCGAGATGCGCCGGATGCTGCATCAATTGCTGCAGCGCCGCCTCCGATTCCCAGTAGTAGACGTTCTGGATCAGCCCCCCGCTTCGGCGCTCTCCCACGTCTCCTCGCCGAGATAGCCGGGCGTCGCGCGCGCCATGTCGGCGATCTGCCGGTCGAGCCGGTGGAATTCGTCATCGTATTGCCCGGCACGAAAAATGAAGGTCGACGCGTACATGCCCGCTCCGTCGGAATCGATTGAAAGAGCGCCAAGTGTAAGGCACGCGACGGATCGTCAGCGCGCCGACGAAGCGGCGCCGATGCCGGAACAGTTCGCGCAGCGACAGCGTCGGCGCGCTGTTGCAGCAGCGTCCGCATGCATTGCACGCGAGCAGGTACGTGTCTACCACGGCCGCCGCACCGAATCCTGGTAACGCGTGAGAATGAAGCGCGCGACGTCGTCCGAGTGATATGCGGCGACGAGCTGCGCGACCCACGGTTTCGCGCGATCGGCGTTGCGCACCGTCAGCACGTTCGCGTACGGCGAACGCGCGTCCTCGATGCCGATGCTGTCGCGCGCGGGCTGCAGCCCGACGCGGGCGGCATCGTCGCTGTCGATCGCGACGAACGCAGCCGTGTCGAGCGCGGCGTGAAGACGATCGCGGCGCAGCGCGACGAGCTTCAGCCCGAGCCGGTTGCCGGTCACGTCGCGCAGCGTCGCATGCAGGCCGGCCTGCTCGCGCAGCGTCACCAGCGTGTCGTTCTGCAGCAGCACGAGCGCGCGCGCCATCCCGCGCCGATCGGCGGGAATCGCGACCGTCGCGCCGGGCGGCAATTCGTTCAGGTTTTTCAGCTTGCGCGAATAGAGCGCCATCGGCAGCGTGACGGTCGGCGCGACTTCGGTCAGCGCGTAACGTTTCCGCGCGCGCGTCGCGGCAAGCTGTTGCGCATCCTCGAAGCTGGCCGCGTCGATCCGGCCGTCGGCGAGCGCCGCGTCGATGCGCGACGCATCGTCGAATTCGACGACGTCGACACCCAACCCGCGTGCAGCAGCGACCCGCTTCACTTCGTCCAGGATCTGCGCATGCACGCCGCGCGTCACGCCGACGCGCACGGCCGGGGCAACCGATTCGGCCGCAACGGCCGATCCCTGATGGACGACACCGCACGCGGCCAGCAGCCATACGGAGACGGATCGCACGATGCGGCTCCTCACGATGCATCCCTCAGGATCGTGCGAAAGCCGATGTGCGACGCGCCGAGATCGGCCTCCTGCTGTTCGCGCGACGACGCGCGATAGCGCACGCAGTAGTCGCGCGAGCACAGGAACGAGCCGCCCTTGATGACCATCGGCGTATCGTGCCGGCGCGTCGGCGGCGCGACGGCCGCCGTATCGCCGTTGGCATGCGGCTGATGCGGGCCCGTGTACGCGTCCTTCGTCCATTCCCAGGCATTGCCGATCATGTCGTAGAGGCGGAAGCCGTTCGCCGCATAGCAGCCGACGGGCGCGAGGCCCGCGTGACCGTCCTCGGCCGTATCGAGCACCGGGAACGCGCCCTGCCAGTAGTTCGCGGCCGGCTTGCCCTGCGCGTCGCGCGGCGCCGCGTCGAGCGACGCGTCGTCGCGGCCGGCCTTGCCCGCGTATTCCCATTCGGCCTCGGTCGGCAGATCGCGGCCGAGCCAGCGCGCATACGCGAGCGCATCGCGCTGCGTGACGAGCGTGACGGGCAGGTTGCCGAGCCCGTCGACGCCGCTGCCGGGCCCGCGCGGATGACGCCACGATGCCCCCTTCACCCACGACCACCATGCGAGGTCGCGCGCATTCATCTCGTCGCGCGTCGGCACATGGAACACCGCCGCGCCGCCCTGCTGCTCGGCCTCGGTCACGTAGCCGGTCGCCTGCACGAATGCGGCGAACTGCGCGATCGTCACATCGGTCTGGTCGATCCAGAAGCCGCCGACGTGCGTGCGGCCGTCGCCGGCCGGACGCTCGTCCGCATAACCGCGCGTGCTGCCGAACACGAACGCGCCGCCGCGCAGATGCACCATCCCGGCCTTGGGGTCGTCGCGCCACTTTGCCGGCAGCCCCGAATAGCGCTCGCACTGCCGCTCGGAGCCGAGCGGCGCGAGCGCGCGGCCGCGATTCGCGTCGTCGAATGCGCCGCCCGCGGGCGCCGCCGGATTCGCATAGCCCACCGCGAACGCGGCGGCGAACAGCGTGGCGGCGAGCGCCGCGCCGATCGTCCAGAACCGGAACCGCATCGTGTCGTCCTTTCAAGAAAGCGCCTTGCCGCCCCAGGTTTTCCGCCCCGAAGGAAGTCCCCCGGGCGGCCCTGGAGCGAAGCGACAGGTCCGGGGGCGCTCAGTAATAACCGCGCGGACGCAGCGGCTCGACGCCGCCGACGTTGCTCATGTAAGTCTTCCACTGGTCGACGAGCGTGCCGATCACCGACGGGTTCTGCGCCGACACGTCGGTCGTCTCGCCGCGATCCGACGCGAGGTCGTAAAGCTGCCAGTGACCGTCGAGCGGCCCGAGCGGCGGCTCGGTCCACAGCGCCTTCCAGCGGCCGTCGGCACTGCGCAGGTACGCGCGGCCGTACGCTTCGTCGCCGAACGGCGCCGTGTGCACCTCGCCCGTCGCCGTCCCGGTGAGCACCGGCAACAGCGACTGGCCCGTGACCGGGTACACGTAGCGGTTGTTGTAGATCACCTTGCCCTTGTTCTGGTCGACGCCCGTCAGCGTGTTGACGAGCGGCGGCGCCGGTTGCGACGGCGGCGTGACGCCCGCGACCGCGAGGAAGGTCGCCGTGTTGTCGGTCACGTGCGTGAACGCGCGCAGCGTCGGCAGTTGCTGCGACTGCCCCGGCAGGCGCACGATCGTCGGCGTCGATACGCCGCCTTCGGCCGAATAACCCTTCGTGTGCCGGAACGGCGACGCGCTCACTTCGGCCCAGCGCAGCCCGTACTGCAGGCGCTGCGCGTTCTGCTTGCCGTTGTCGGTGCCGAGCGCCGAATAGGTCGGCTCCTGCGCATTCGCGGTGTCGGTCGCCGTCGGGTCCGCGCCGGAATCGATCGGCCAGCCTTCCGCGCCGTTGTCCGACTGGAACATGATGAACGTGTTGTCGTATTCGCCGATGTCCTTCAGGTGCTGGATCAGCAGGCCGATGTTGTAGTCGAGATTCTCGACCATCCCCGCGTAGATCTCCATGTAGCGCGCCTGCGCACGGCGCTCGGCCGGCGACAGGCTCGACCACAGCTTGTCGACCTTGCCGGTGCCGTAGTCGCTGTAGCCGTCCGCGGCCGGATGCACCGCGCTGATGTATTTCGCGCTCGCGGTGCCGTTGTTCGCGGTCGCGGGCGACGCCGCCGTCGTTTCGGGCACGCCGTCGAACGGCTTGAAGTCGGCGGGAATCAGGCCGAGCGCTTTCTGCCGCGCGATCCGCGCGTTGCGGATCGCGTCGTAGCCGGCGTCATAGACGCCCGCGTACTTGTGCAGCCACGGTTCGGGCACCTGTAGCGGCCAGTGCGGCGACGTGTACGCCGCATAGGCGAAGAACGGCTTGCCGTCGCGCTGGTTCGAATCGATGTACGAGATCAGCTTCTGCGTATAGAAATCGGTCGAATAGAACACGGCCGGGCTGCCGCCCGCGCCGCCCGGCTGCCCGGGCTGGCCAGGTTGCACGTACCGGCCGTCCTCCGTGTAGTTCGACGAGCCGGCCGGCTCGTGCGCGAAGTGGTTGGTCGCCGCGCCGCCGAGCAGCACGTAGCTGCGCTCGAAGCCCCACTGGTCGGGCGTCTGCCCGCTGCCCGTCGCGCTGCCGACGATCCCCGAGCCGATGTGCCACTTGCCCGCGATATACGTGTGGTAACCGGCGTCCTTCAGCAGTTGTGCGAACGACAGCGCGCGGTCGTTCAGGTAGCCCTCGTAGCCGGGCAGCCCGCGCCGCTCGTCGGTCGGCACGCCCATCGTGCCTTCGCCGACGAGATGGTGATCGGTGCCGGACACCAGCATCGCACGCGTGATCGCGCACACGGTGCCCGTGTGATGGTTCGACAGGATGCGGCCCGATGCGACGAGCGCGTCGAGGTTCGGCGTGTTGATCTCGCCGCCGAATGCATGGATGTCGGAATAGCCGAGATCGTCGGCCATGATGTACAGGATGTTCGGGCGTTTCGCGGCCTGCGGCGGTGTCGTGCCGACCTGCGAAGGCGGCGAATCGCTGTCGACGCCGCCGCACGATGCGAGCGACACCGCGCCGGCGATCGCGGCGCAGACGACACGGAAACGGAAAGCATGCAACGGCGACGCGGACTTGTTCATTATCGTGAACGCTCGATCTACGGGATCGGCGATCTTAGCGTCGCGCGCGCGGCGCCCAAAGTCGGATTCGTCACATGCTAACGGGGCACGGGAATATGCGATGCGGGCCCGATGCAGGCCGTTTGGCGCGGCCCGCGCCGCGATGCGTCAGCTGCGCCCGCCGAGGCTGCCGCCGCCGTCCACGGCCAGCACCTGCCCCGTGACGAAACCGGCTTCGTCGGACAGGAAGAACGCGATCGCGGCCGCCACGTCGTCGGGCGTGCCGAGCCGGCGCGCGGGAATCGTCGCGAGCACCTTGCGTTCGGCTTCGCTGCCGACCGGCCGCGTCTGTCGGAACAGTTCGGTCTCGATCGGGCCCGGCGCGACCGCGTTGACGGTCACGCCATGCTCGGCCAGTTCGAGCGCCCACGTGCGCGTGCAGCCGACGAGTGCGCTCTTCGCGGCCGAATACGCGGTGCGATCGAGGCTGCCGAAAATCGCGCGGCTGCAGATGTTGACGATGCGCCCGTGACCGCGCGCCTTCATCGCATCCGCAAAGTGCTGAGTGACCTGGATCGCGGCCCGCACGTTCAGATCGAACACCGCCTGCAGCGACCCGAAATCGATCTGCCCGAGCGGCTGCGGCAACACGATGCCGGCGTTGTTGACGATGCCGTCGACGTCGTGCCGCTCGCTGATGCGCGCGAGCGTTGCCGCCGTCCGTTCGATGTCGGCAAGATCGCACGCGAGCAATTCGCCGGGGAAATCGATGCCCTGCGCATGCCGCGCTAGGCCGATGACGCGATGGCCGCGCTGCGCCAGAAATGTGCTGACCGCGAAGCCGATGCCGCGCGACGCGCCTGTGACGAGGTAGGTGCGGGATGACATGATTCGTGCCTGTGTGGAAGGAATCGAAGAAGTCGCGATGCGTATGCAGCCACGCGGCGCATCCGCGTTCCGGACGATTGTGCATCGGATCGGAAAAACGCGTACGGTCGCCACGCCCGCATCGTTCAGCCGCTCCACCCGGATGCGGTGCGCGCTTGTGCGGGTCGCCTTCCCGCCTCAGTCTTCCGACGCCAGCATCCGCGGAATCTCGTCGACGAGCGCATCGATGACGACCCGCACCTTCGACGGCACGTGGCGCGACGACGGCCGCACCGCGAACACCTCGGCGCCCGACACGCTGTTGCTGTCCATCACGAGCACGAGGCGGCCGTCGCGCAGGTAAGGCGCCATCAGCCAGCACGGCAGCCACGCGAGGCCCGCGCCGGCAGCGGCCGCATCGGCGATCGCCTGCAGGTCGTCGAACCGCAGGCGGCCGGCCGCGCGGTGGTCGTGCACCGCGCCGTCCGCACCGATGATCCGCCATGGTGCCGGCTGCCCGCCGCGCGAATATGCGATGCCGACGTGCGACCCGAGTTCGTCGAGCCCCGTCGGTCGGCCGTGACGTTCGAGATACGCGGGCGATGCGCAAATGCCCATTCGCTGTACGCCAAGCCGCCGCCCGACGAGCGTGCTCGTATCCGCAAGCTCGCCGATGCGCACCGCGACGTCGAAACCGTCGTTGATCAGGTCGGCCAGGCGATCGCTGAACGACACGTCGATCTCGAGCCGCGGATGACGCTCGACGAGGCGCCGCATGACGGGCGCAACGCATTGCCGCCCGAACAGCACGGGCACGCTGATGCGCAGCCGCCCCGACGGCTCGCGCCGGCCCGCGTCGAGCGCGGCCTCCGTTTCGCCGAGATCGGCCAGCAGCCGCCGGCACTGCTCGTAATAGACGAGCCCTTCGTCGGTCAGGCTGAGCTGGCGCGTCGTGCGCTGCAGCAGCCGCGCGCCGAGACGGCGTTCGAGCCGCGCGACGACCTTCGCGATGGCCGAACGCGTGACGCCGATGCGCAGCGCCGCCGCCGCGAAGCTGCCCGACTCCACGACGTCGACGAATTCGGCGACGCCTCTCAAACGCTCGTCCATGCGATTCCGCTCCGGTTGGATGACAGGTTTGTGTCCATGACGGCGACAGTCAGTGGCCGAATTCTCGCCAATGCGTCCCCGTGCGCAACACTATGATAGTTCGACCTATCTCGAAAAGGAGTCGACATGCACGCATGGCAAATCAAACCCGGCGACGGCGCTGCCGGGCTCCGGCGCATCGACGCGACACGCCGGCCGGTCGGGCCGACCGACGTCGTCGTGAAAATCCACTCGGCAGGACTGAACTACCGCGACCTGATGTTCGCGCGCGGCGACTATCTCGGCATCGGCAAGGACGCGTTGATTCCTGTTGCCGACGGCGCCGGCGAAGTCGTCGAAACCGGCCGCGACGTCACGCGCTTCAAGCCGGGCGATCGCGTGATCAACACGTACTTCCCGCGCTGGATCGACGGGCCGCCCACGCCGCAGAAGGTCTCGGGTTCGCCCGGCGCGCAATTCGACGGCGTGCTGGCCGAGCACTTCGTGTCCGACGAAGCGGCGCTGGTCGCGATTCCCGCGCATCTCGACTACGACGAAGCGGCGACGCTGTCGTGCGCGGGCATCACCGCCTGGAACGCGCTGTTCGCCGACGGCGGCGCGGGGCCGGGCTCGACCGTCGTGCTGCTCGGCACGGGCGGCGTCTCGATCGTCGCGCTGCAGCTCGCGCACGCGGCGGGGTTGCGCACGATCGTCACGTCGTCGAGCGACGCGAAGCTCGAACGCGCCCGCGCACTCGGTGCGGACGCAACGATCAACTATCGGGCGACGCCCGAGTGGCAGCATGAAGTGCTGCGGCTCACCGGCGGCGCGGGCGCGGATCTCGTCCTGGAAGTCGGCGGACACGACACGCTGCCGCGCTCGGTCGCCGCGACGAAGCTGGGCGGCATCGTGTCGGTGATCGGCGGCGTCAGCGGCTTCGGCGGCCCCGAACTCGGGCTGCTGTCGCTGATCGGCGGCATTCGGCAATTGCACGGGATCATGGTCGGCAGCCGCGCGATGCTCGACGACGTCGTGCGGTTCGTCGATGCGAAGCGGATCAAGCCGGTGGTCGATCGCGTGTTCGGCTTCGACGAAGCGCCGCAAGCGTATGCGTACCTGCAGTCGGGGCAGCATTTCGGCAAGGTCGTGATTCGCGTCGCTTCGTGATGGATGAAGGCGGCGGGCCGCCGCCTTCTTTCCGGCAGGTTCCATCAGAACTTGTGCCGAATCCCCGCGTGCACCATCAACTGCTTCGACGTCGACGACAGATCGGCCGCGCCGGGAATATATGCCTGATCGAGCGACGAGCCGGTCGCGTCTCCGGCGATCCGCTGGTACGCGCCCATCAGATACACATCCGTGCGTTTCGACAGGTTGTAGTCGGCCATCAAGCCGAACGAATGGATCTTCGGCTTTGCGGCGCCGGTCGTCGCGTCGTAGCGCGCCGTCGTGTACACGTATTGCGCGCCGACGAACAACGCCGGCGTGAACTGATACTTGCCGTTCACTTCGAAGTTCTGATACTTGATCGACGTCACCGTACCGCCCGCAAGCGGCCCGGTCACGGGTTCGATCGTTTCGTCGCCGAACAGGTAGCCGACGTTCGCGGTCGGCCGCGTGACGTTGCTGTTGGTGTACGCAAACCCGACCGTCGCGGGCCCTGCGGTGTAGTTGATGCCCGCTCCGAAGATCCGCAGCCGTGCCGACGCAAAATTCGCATCGGCGCCGACCGACCCGGAACCCGCGATCGCGCCGCCCGACGTCGCGCCCGGGTTGTCCGAATTCAGGAACGCGGCGCCGATGAGCAGGCCGCCCTGCTCGTACTGCGCGCCGACGCTCCATACCCGGTTGTTCGCGAAGCCCGTGTCGTTGCTGAAGCTGTACGTGCCGCCGAGCGAGAAGCCGGAGAAATCCGGACTCGCATACTTCACGGTATTGTTCGTGCGGAACGTGTTGCCGGTGTTGTCGTTGTCGAGCGGGTGCGAGAACGGATAGACGCCCCAGCTCCCGTTCGCGGTCGTCGGCGCGAGATAGTCGACGACCGAATCGTATTGCCGGCCGAGCGTCAACGTGCCGAAGCGCGTGCTGCCGAGCCCCACGTAGGCCTGACGCCCGAACATGCGGCCGCCCTGCGCAAGCGTGCCGCTGTTCACGTTGAAGCCATTCTCGATCTGGAACAGCGCGCTGTAGCCGCCGCCCAGGTCCTCGGTGCCCTTCAGCCCCCAGCGGCTGCCCTGCGCGAAGCCGCTCGCCATCTGCCACGCACTGTGCCCGCCAACGTTGTTCGTATAGTCGATTCCCGCATCGACGAGGCCATAAAGCGTGACGCTGCCTTGCGCGAACGCGGGCGCTGCGCACAGCGCCGGAAGCGCGACAAAAATCGATCTCCAGTTCATCCGTAATCCTTATTTATTTATGGTCGATCGCGCACGTTTCGTGCGCTGCTGCTTACTTCGTGCCGTAGATATCGAAGTCGAAATACTTCCGGTTGATCCGCTGGTACGTGCCGTTCGCGAGAATCGTTGCGAGCGCGCGATTGAACGCGTCGCGCAGGTCGTTGTCCTGCTTGCGCAACCCAAGACCGTCGCCCTGCCCGAAGTACTTCGCGTCGTCGATCGGCGCGCCGGCGAACATGAAGTCCTTGCCCTGCGGCTTCTTCAGAAAACCGTCGCTGGCCGCGATCGACGCCTGGAACGCCGCGTCGAGCCGCCCCGTCACGAGATCGGCGTACACCTGATCCTGGTTCTGGTACGACACGATCTGCACGCCGGCCGGCTGCCAGTTCGCGACCGCGTAGTCGGCCTGCGCGGAACCCTGCTCGACGCCCACGCGCTTGCCTTTCAGCGATTCGGCCGTCGGCAGCAGCGGCGTGCCCTTGCGCGCGATCAGCCGGGCGGGTGCGTTCGAGATGCGGTTCGTGAACGCAATCTGCTGCATCCGCTTCGGCGTGATCGTCATCGACGACGCGATCACGTCGAACTTGCGCGCGAGCAGCCCCGGGATCATCCCGTCGAAGCTCGACTCGACCCACACGCAGCGCGCGTGCAGCTCCGCGCACAATGCATTCGTGATATCGATCCCGAAGCCCGTCAGCGTGCCGTCGGGCAGCTTGTATTCGAGCGGCGGGTAAGTCGGATCGACCGCGAGGCGGATCTCCTTGCCCGTCCAGTCGCCCGCATGCACCGATCCTGCCGCCAGCGCCACCGCGAGCGCCGCCATCCACTGTTTCATTGCCCGTCTCCTTGTGTAAATCGTGAATCGTGACCCGAAATCGTGCGGCCGCATCACCCGAGGTATCGCTCCGCGAGCGCGGTCCAGTAGCTCGCACCTGTCGCGAGGCAAGCATCGTTGAAGTCGTAGCCGGGGTTGTGCAACCCGCATCCGGCCGCACCGTCGCCGTTGCCGATCGACAGGTAGCTGCCCGGGCACTTCTCGAGCATGAATGCAAAATCCTCGCTCGCCGCGATCGGCCGCAGATGCGGAATCAGCGCCGCGTCGCCGCCCCATTCGCGGGCCACATCGCGCGCGAATGCCGTTTCCGCCGCGTGATTGACGAGCACCGGATAGCCGTATCGATAGTCGATCTCGGCCGTCGCGCCGTAACTCGCGGCCTGCCCATCCACGATCTCGCGGATGCGTCGCTCCAGTAGTGCGCGCACGTCCGGCGACAGCGCACGCACGCTGAGTTCAAGGTCCGCATGCGGCGGGATCACGTTCGATGCGGTGCCCGCATGGATCGAGCCGGCCGTGACGATCGCCAGTTCCTGCGGATTCACGTTGCGCGACACGACCGTCTGCAACGCCATCACGATCGACGCGCACACGACCACCGGATCGATCGTCGTGTGCGGCGCGGCGCCATGCCCGCCGCGCCCGATCACGCGCACGCGCACCTCGTCGGCCGACGCCATCGCCGCCCCGTCGCAGAAGCCGAGCACGCCGGCCGGCAGGCCCGGCACGTTATGCATCGCGAACACGGCATCGCACGGAAATTGCGTGAACAGTCCGTCGTCGATCATCCGCTTCGCGCCGCCGAGCCCTTCTTCGGCCGGCTGGAAAATCAGGTTCAATGTGCCCGCGAAGCGCGCGCGCCCCGCAAGACAGCGGGCCGCCGCAAGCAGCATCGCCGTGTGGCCATCATGGCCGCACGCGTGCATCACGCCGTCGCGCCGGCTCGCATGCGGCAGCCCGGTTGTCTCGCGGATCGGCAGCGCGTCCATGTCCGCGCGCAATCCGAGCCGTTTCCCGGCGCCGCGCGTCAGCGTGCCGACCACGCCCGTGCCGCCGAGCCCGCGCGTCACCCGATAACCCCACGTTGTCAGGCAATCGGCAACGAGATCGCTTGTCGCGTGCTCCTCGAAGCCAAGTTCGGGATGCGCGTGCAGCCGGTGACGCAGCGCGATCATCTCCGCCTCGATGGCCGTTATTTCCGGATGAATATGTTTCTGGTCCAACCCCGATTCTCCTGAATGCATTCCGGTCGTCGATCGCCCGGATGACCGACCGTGGCCGAATCGTATGCAGCGAAAATCCCGGCGACCAGCCGCGGTTTCGTTATGATGACAACCTTTCGTTGTCGGGTATCGCACCATGAGCAACATCAAGCTGCATCAGTTGCAGGCGCTCGTCGCGAGCGCGGAGGCCGGCAGCATCCGCGGCGCGGCACGCACGCTCGGGCTGTCGCAGGCGGCCGTCACGCGCGCGCTGCGCGAGCTGGAGGCGAGCGAGCGCCTGCCGCTGCTCGTGCGTGCGCCGGAGGGCATCGGCTTCACCGAATACGGAAAGACGCTGCTCACGCACGCGAAGCTCGTGCTGAAGCAGCTCGAACACGCGCAGAGCGATCTCGAACGCATGCGCGGCCGCGTCGAGGGCCGGCTGAGCATCGGCGTCACGCCATGGCTCACGATGACGTTCCTCGCGGAAGCCGTGCTGCGTTTTCGCGAGCGAATGCCCGACGTGCGCCTCGAACTCTACGAAGCGCTGATGGCCGTCGCACAGCCGCTGCTGCGCGACGGCAGCATGGACTTCGCGCTCGGGCACGTGCAACCGGGCGGCACGAAGGAATTCGCGTTCGAGCCGATGCTGCGCTACGAGACCTCGGTCATGGTGCGCGCCGGCCATCCGCGCGAACGCGCACGATCGATCCACGACCTGCTCGACAACGACTGGGTGCTGAATTTCGCGGCCGACGGGCAAGCCGCACTCGTCGACTACCTGTTCACGCGCCACGGCGCACGGATCGACGAACGGCGCATCGTGCGCGCGCAGTCGGTCGCGATGCTGCAGACGATGCTCGAGCAGGCCGACATGTGCACGTGGTGCCCGACGATACTCGCGGCCGTGCCGCCGTTCGGCGAACGGATGCTGCCGTTGCAACTGAAGGAGACGTTCGAGCCGCGCGACCTCGGGATCGTCACGCGCCGCAGCAGCACGCTGAGCGACGCCGCTCGCTGCTTCATCGACTGCCTGCTGCACGTGATCCGCAGGCATGCGCGCTCCGCGCGCAAGGAGGATCTCGCGCTGTTCAGGACGGTATCGCTGCTGATCTGACCGCCGCCCGGCCCGTCTCCCGTCCATAGCGCATCCGCGCGAATGCTTTTCCGAATCCGTTATTGGATCGCGCCGCCGAGCGTTTTTATACTCGTCAGCACTCTCTTCCAAAGAGTGCCAGCCAATTTCGACAGAACAGCACAGGACGAAAAGATGAGCCTACGCCCCTTGCACGACCGCGTCATCGTGAAGCGACTCGACCAGGAAACCACCACCGCGTCGGGCATCGTGATCCCCGACAGCGCCGCAGAGAAGCCCGACCAGGGCGAAGTGATCGCCGTCGGCCCGGGCCGCAAGGACGCGGACGGCCAGCGCATCGTTCCCGACCTGAACGTGGGCGAGCGCGTGCTGTTCGGCAAGTACGCGGGCCAGGCCGTCAAGGTGGACGGCAATGAATTCCTCGTCCTGCGCGAGGAAGACATCGTCGCGGTCGTCAATCAATAACGGAGCGCAATCATGGCAGCGAAGGAAATCATTTTCAGCGACGTCGCACGTGCGAAGCTGACCGAAGGCGTGAACATTCTCGCGAACGCGGTTAAGGTCACGCTCGGGCCGAAGGGCCGCAACGTGGTGCTCGAACGCAGCTTCGGCGCGCCGGTCGTCACGAAGGACGGCGTATCGGTCGCGAAGGAAATCGAACTCGCGGACAAGCTGCAGAACATCGGCGCGCAGCTCGTGAAGGAAGTCGCGTCGCGCACCAGCGACGCAGCCGGCGACGGCACGACGACGGCCACCGTGCTCGCGCAGGCGATCGTGCGCGAAGGCCAGAAGTACGTCGCGGCCGGGCTCAACCCGCTCGACCTGAAGCGCGGTATCGACAAGGCCGTCGCAGCGGCCGTCGACGAGCTGAAGAAGATCAGCAGGCCGACCACCACGAGCAAGGAAATCGCGCAGGTCGCGACGATCTCCGCGAACGGCGAGGAATCGATCGGCCAGCGCATCGCCGAAGCGATCGACCGCGTCGGCAAGGAAGGCGTGATCACCGTCGAGGACGGCAAGTCGCTCGCCGACGAGCTCGACGTCGTCGAGGGGCTGCAGTTCGATCGCGGCTACCTGTCGCCGTACTTCATCAACAATCCCGACAAGCAGATCGCGGAGATCGAGAACCCGTACATCCTGCTGCACGACAAGAAGATCTCGAACATCCGCGACCTGCTGCCGGTGCTCGAACAGGTCGCGAAGTCGGGCCGGCCGCTGCTGATCATCGCGGAGGACGTCGAAGGCGAAGCGCTCGCGACGCTCGTCGTGAACAACATCCGCGGCATCCTGAAGACCGTTGCCGTCAAGGCGCCGGGCTTCGGCGATCGCCGCAAGGCGCTGCTCGAGGACATCGCGATCCTCACCGGCGGGCAGGTCGTCGCCGAGGAAACGGGCCTGACGCTCGAGAAGGCGACGCTCGCCGAACTCGGCCAGGCGAAGCGCATCGAGGTCGGCAAGGAAAACACGACCGTGATCGACGGCGCGGGCGATGCAAAGAACATCGAAGCGCGCGTGAAGCAGATCCGCGTGCAGATCGACGAAGCGACGTCGGACTACGACCGCGAAAAACTGCAGGAACGCGTCGCGAAGCTCGCGGGCGGCGTCGCGGTGATCAAGGTCGGCGGTGCGACCGAGATCGAGGTGAAGGAGAAAAAGGATCGCGTCGACGACGCGCTGCACGCGACGCGCGCGGCCGTCGAGGAAGGCATCGTGCCGGGCGGCGGTGTCGCGCTGATCCGCGTGCGTCAGGCGATCCGCGAGCTGAAGGGCGTGAACGCCGACCAGGATGCGGGCATCAAGATCGTGCTGCGCGCGCTCGAGGAACCGCTGCGCCAGATCGTCGCGAATGCGGGCGAGGAAGCGAGCGTCGTCGTCGCGAAGGTCGCGGAAGGCTCGGGCAACTTCGGCTACAACGCGCAGACGGGCGAGTACGGCGATCTCGTCGAATCGGGCGTGCTCGATCCGACCAAGGTCACGCGCACGGCGTTGCAGAACGCGGCGTCGGTCGCCGGGCTGCTGCTGACGACCGATGCGACCGTGTTCGAAGCGCCGAAGGATGCGGCGCCGGCCGCGGTGCCGGGCGGCCCGGGCGCGGGCGGGCCGGGGTTCGACTTCTGACGATAGACGCGGCGTGCCGCCCGAACCGGGCAGCGATACGCTCGGGCATGCAACGCGTGGCGGCCTCGGTCGCCACGCGTTTTTTATGCGCACTGCAGTTGCGGACGCGACGGCGCCTCCGGCCGCGCCGCAACGTGCGAACCGTCTTCAGAACATCAGAACATCTGGCGCAGACCGATCGCCGCCCCAACGTTGTTGGTCCGGCCGATCTGGTCGACCTTGCCCGTGAGTCGGTTGGTGGCGCCCGGGTAATCGGCGGCGAACGCGCCGTTGCCGCGCGCGAAGTCCACCGTGCCGTAAACCTCGGTGTGCTTCGACAGCGCATATTCGGCCAGCACGGTCGCCGAGTAGTTGATCCCCGAGCCGAGCGTGCCGTCGAGCCGCGCCGCGTTGCGCGCGTGGCCGTAGTAGCCTGCCACCGTGATCAGCAGCGGCGCGGTGGCCTGCCAGTTCGCGCCGACGTAGAACGTATCGTCGATGCGGTTCGGGCTGCCGCCGCTCAGCGCCGGCGCACCGGCCTGCTGCATGTTGAAGTCCGTCGTGCCCGTCTTGTCCTGGCCGTGCAGCCAGCCGGCCAGCAGCCGCACGGACGGCGTGACCTGATACGCGCCGCTCACGTGCACGAAGCTCACCTTCGCGCCGTTGACCGAACTGCCGTTCACGGACGACACGGAAGTCTGCTGATAGCCCGCGTTGATCGACGCGGGCCCCTGAGCATAGGTCAGTTCCACGCCGTACGTACTGTCGAGCCCCATCGCGCCGGCATGGTTGCCGAAGCCGTAGATCGCGTCGACGCTCAGGCCGCTGTAGGAAAACTTGTACTTCACCGAGTTCGGCACCGTCAGGTAGTTGCCGATGCCGTTGTACGCCCAGCTGTCCTGCCAGTAGTCGCCGACGGTCATCGGGTCGAAGATATCGCCCATCGTGTCGTACAGCGGAGCGTACTGGTTGCCGAACGTCAGCGAGCCGTAGCGGTCGCTCGACAGGCCGACGTATGCCTGGCGACTGAACAGCGTATTCGCGACGTGCAGCTTGCCGTCGCCGAGCTCGAAGCCGTTCTCGAGGCGGAAGATCGCCGACAGCCCGCCGCCGAGATCCTCGCTGCCGCGCAAGCCCCAGCGGCTGTGCGTTTCCGGGCCGACCGTCATCCCGATCAGGTCCTTGCCGTCCGGGCCGGCATTGGTCTGATACCGGATCGCCGTATCGACGAGGCCATACAACGTGACGGAACTCTGCGCGAACGCGGACGATGCTGCAACGGCAAACACCACGCCGATACCACCGGGAACGACGATGCGTCTCATGAAAGGTCTCCCTGAGCGATTGATTTTGTAAGCAATCCGATGGCACTCGCACCCGGAGGCCCGGCACTGCGATCGGGAGAATAATCGGTCATTTTCCCGGAACCTATTGCCGATTCTGGATTGGACCTTTCCAACGTCGTCAACAATGGCGGTCGCGGCCGCGCGGCTTCCATCGTGTTGCATCGACCGGTCGAGTCCGCACCGGATCGAGGCTGCAAGATGCGCTTCGTGATGCAGCTCGATTCCAGCCTGACGCAAGCGGACGGCGGCGAATGGCCATGGGGCGGCGGCGCGAACGACACGTTCCGGGGTGCGCCGTGCCGCACCCGTGCGCACCTCCGGCATTGCACGTAGAGGGCGCCTTTACGACCTTTTTACTTGCGGCCGCGTTTGCGTTCACTAGAATGTGTTGGCAATCCACCACCGAGCACGCGACATGCGCATCCGAAGTCCTCGTCCCCCGAGTTGCTTTTCTGCCTGACAGGCAGGGCGCCTGTGTCTCTCTTTCCCGAGCCACCGTCCTGCCGACAGGCGGACGGTGCGCGCCGTAGTCACATCCGCGCACGCTTGAATACGACGTCGATGCGGCAATCGCGCATCGTACGCTCAGGCGTGCTCGCGACGAATCCCCCTGCAACGACGCGCCATCGATCCGCCGCCAAAGCGATGACCGATCGCTTGCCCGCGTCCCGCATGCCGATCCGGTCAAATAATTTTGCATACCTGAGTTCATTCACGGAAATTTCCGATACCGGAGCCCGGACATGTTCGAGATCGACAAGCAGTACACCCGCGAATTCATCCACACCGCATGCGGCGGCAGCAAACAGGCATTCCTGCCGACGAAGAACGGCAAGGTCGTGGCCGCGTGCCTGCGCACGGACCTCAACCCGCACGCACCCGACGTGATCCTCTGCGACGGCAGCGCGTCCGCGCGTGCGGCCGGCAGGACGCTCGCCGCGCAGCGCGATGCGATTCCGGTGTTCATCAAGATGGAAACGGATGCGTTCCGCTTCGTCGGCCAGTACGTCGTCAGCGAATCGCTCACCGCGCCGCTCGACTGCGCGCCTTACGTGCGCAACAGCGGCTTCACGTCCGGGCAGATCTCGCGCGTGCTGAAGCTCAGGCGCTGCTGACACGTTTTTACGGCGCATCGCGCGCCCCGTCTCTGTCGTCTTTCAAACAGGAGCAATCATGCTTGGCTTGACGTTCTGGAAACACGTTATCGGCACGCGGGCCGATGCCGTCCGCGAAGACAAGGCAACTGCGCATGACCGGCACCGCCGCCGGTCGAGAGCGCTCGTGCTGACCAGCGCCGCGGTGGCGTTCGCGGCGATCGCGTTCGGCGCGCCGGTCGTCGGTATTTCGGTCTTTCTGCTGACGACGCTGCCGTTCGTCCTGTCAGGCACGTGAAGACGTCCGCATCGGGCGCGCGTCGAGAGCCGCGCCGCAATCGATACGAAATTTTAATACCGGGCCCCCGCGTATCTGACACCGTCTTTACGCGGATGTGTCTAGGATTTCCCTGTCATCACGACACGGAGAGATCCGCATGCAAACGCAGCAGGCCGCCGTCGGCGGCCAACCCGACCTTCCCCATCGACGCGGCGGCTTGCAGCTCGCGGCCCGGCTGGCGGATGCCTGTCCGCCGGACAACATCCTGCTCGACGTGCCGGTCGAAAGCGCGATCCAGTTGTTCGACCTCGCCGCGCGATACGTCGCGCGCAGCAGCGGAGTTTCCGCGGAACGGATCCGGACCGAACTGGCGAGGCGCGAACGGCTCGGTTCGACCGGCCTCGGCCAGGGCGTCGCGATTCCGCATGCGCGTGTCGACGGGCTCGGCTCGGCCGTCGCGCTGTTCGTTCGCGCGCTGGTCCCGTTCACGTTCAATGCGCCGGACCGCAAGCCCGTGCGCGAATTCATCGTGCTGGTCCTGCCGAAAGAGGACGACCGCGCACACCTCGAACTGCTCGCCGACGCGGCGCGGTGCTTCAGCGAACGCCCGTTCCGGCAGGCGTCGCGCGACGCGCTGACGCCCGGCGAGATTCACCGGCTCATGCAACGCACGCACTGACGCCGCGTCGTGCGGCGACAGGCACTTCCCTCATTCTTTCGGATTCCCATGTTCCCAGACCCTGAAAGTCCCGCTCTTACGTCGCGGCGCGTGGCCGGCTTGGCTCGCTCGCTGCCGTTCATGCAGGCCCTGCACGGGCAGACCGTCGTCATCGTCGATGGCGGTGCCGCGCGCGATGCGCGCTTTCGCCACGCGTTCGCGCAGGACGTCGCGCTGCTCGCGCTCACCGGCATTCGTCCTGTCGTCGTCCAGGGCGGGCCGGCCGCGTCCGGCGCGCAGTCCGTCCAGGCCGCACGCGCCGCGATGGCCGACATCAACCACGAGCTGGTGCGCGCGATCGGCAGTCACGGCGTCAAGGCAATCGGCATCGACGGTCACGACGGCGGCCTGCTGGTCGCCGGCGCCGAATCCGATCGCGCGAACACGAGCCCGGTCGCGCAATTCGACGGCACCGCGTTGAACGCGTTTCTCGGGAACGGGCTGGTGCCCGTCGTGATGCCCGTCGCGCCGGACGACACAGGCCAGGATCGCCTGCTGCGCCCGGAACGGGTCGGCAGCCTCTTCGCGCAGCGCACGGGCGCCGTCACGCTGGTGATGATGGTCGAAAGTGCGCTGCTGCGCGAACTCGGCGAACTCGCGGGGCTGTACGGCATCACGGAACTCGAGCAATGGCTCGCCGAGCATCCGGCAGCCGATGCGGCGCCCTGCGTACGGGAGGCACTCGATGCGCTCGCGCACGGCGTGCAGAACGTCCATCTCGCCGATATCGGGCAACCCGAATCGCTGATCGACGAACTGCTGACCGAGGAAGGGTCGGGCGTGGTGTTCTGCCGTCGCGGCAGTACCGACCTGCTGTCGGAAACGCGCCGCTACTTCGCCGATTCCGCGTGCGTGCTGCGCGACGGCTTCAGCGTCGAGCAGAAGCAGGTCGTGCGTTTCTGATCGGCTAGCAGGAAATCGCTTGCGGCAACCCACGAGGGCCGCCGCAAGCGAACGACGTCAGCGGTCAGCGCCGTGTCGCGAGACGCCGCACCACACGGACGAGCGCATCGACCTCATCGCACGTGTTGTAGAACGCGAGCGACGGCCGCACCGTCGCCTCGAGCCCGAAACGCCGCAGGATCGGCTGCGCGCAGTGATGCCCCGAGCGCACCGCGATGCCCTCTTCGTTCAGCGCCTGCCCGACTTCCTCGGTCTCATAGCCCTTCAGCACGAACGACAGCACGCTCGCCTTGTCGCGCGCGGTGCCGACGAGCCGCACGCCCGGCACCGGCGCGAGCACGCTCGTCGCATACGCGAGCAGGTCGTGCTCATAGCGCGCGATGTTCTCGATGCCGACACGGTTCACGTAGTCGAGCGCCGCGCCGAGCCCGACCGCATCCGCGATGTTGCCGGTACCGGCTTCGAAGCGGTTCGGCGGCGGCTGGAACACCGTACGCTCGAACGTCACGTCCGCGATCATGTTGCCGCCGCCCTGCCACGGCGGCATGTCGTCGAGGATCGCGCGCTTGCCGTACACGACGCCGATCCCGGTCGGCCCGTAGATCTTGTGTCCGGAGAACACGAAGAAATCCGCATCGAGCGCCTGCACGTCGACGCGCATGTGCGAGATCGACTGCGCGCCGTCGACGAGCGCCTTCGCACCCGCGCGATGCGCGAGCTCGACGATCTCCTTCACCGGCACGACCGTGCCGAGCGCGTTCGACACCTGCGTGACGGACACGATCTTCGTGCGGTCGTTGAGCAGCTTCCGGTATTCGTCGAGCAGCACCTGCCCCGAATCGTCGACCGGAATCACGCGCAGCTTCGCGCCCTTTTGCGCGGCAAGCTGCTGCCACGGCACGATGTTCGCGTGATGCTCGAGATGCGACACGACGATCTCGTCGTCTTCGCCGACGTTCTGCACGCCCCACGTCTTCGCGATCAGGTTGATCGCCTCGGTCGTGCCGCGCACGAACACGATCTCGTCGGGCGACGATGCACCGATGAAGCGCCGCACGGTGTCCCGCGCATGCTCGTAAGCATCCGTCGCGCGACCGGCCAGCGCATGCGCGGCACGGTGGATGTTCGAGTTCTCGTGTGCGTAGAAATGCGCGAGGCGGTCGATCACGGCCTGCGGCTTGTGCGTGGTCGCCGCGTTGTCGAACCAGATCAACTGCTTGCCGTTCACGCGCTCCTGCAGGATCGGGAAATCGCGGCGAATCGCGTTCACGTCGAACGGCGGGTGCGCGCCGCGATGCAGGTTGCCTTGCGGCTCGACCGCATGAGTATCGTCGATGAAGTAGCGCGGCACGTCCGTGCCCGATGCGCGCGAGACAGGCACGTCGCGATGCACGGCGAGCAGATCGCGCAGCGCAGCGTCGCCCGGCAGCCCGAACGCTTCCGGCGACGCGAGGCCGCTCGACGATACGACGATGTCCTGCGGCGTTGCCTGCCAGCCCTGCAGCGAACCGTCGGTGAAGTAGTACGGCGACGCAGCCGGCGCTGCCTTCACCGCGCCTTCCGATGCCGCTGCGTTCCCCTGCGGCACGCCGAGCGCCGCGCCGCCGACGCGCGGCTCGAGCGCGGGCGCGATCGACACGACGTTGTCCGGCAGCCCGTTCTGCGCGGCCGCATGCGGCGCGAGCGCGGGCACGCGGTTGCCGAGCGACAGCACGTGCGTCGGCGCGGACGGCGCGAGGTTCGTGCCGGGCGCCTTGCCCTGCGGCAACGCGAAACCCGGCACGCCGGTGCCGGTGCCGCCGGGCCCCGCGAGCGGCGAGCCGGCCGGCGCCGGGTTGCTCACCGACGCGAGGATCGGCGCGGCGGCCGGCAATGCCGACGGCACGCCGCCGACCGCGCCGCTGCCCGCCGACAGCCCGGGCGCGGTGGCCTGCCCGGGCGGTGTCGAGAAGAACTCGGACGCAAGCCGCGCCAGTGTCGCGGGATCGGGCAAGCCGGCCGGCAGCGGCGCGTGCGGCAGCGCGTGCGCGTCGCCGCCGGCCAGGCCGGGATTAACGGTAGGTGTCGGGATAGTCATGGAACTTGGCGATTTCGACGTCATCGAGGACAGCCAGCGCATCCGGCGAATGGACCGCGAGCGAGCAATACAGCGAGATCAGGTACGACGCGATCGCCTGGTTGTTGATCCCCATGAAGCGCACCGACAGGCCCGGCCCCTGCTCACCCGCGACGCCCGGCTGATAGAGGCCGACGACGCCCTGCCGCTTGTCGCCGACGCGCAGCAGCAGGATCTTGGTCTTGCCGTCCGCGACCGGCACCTTGTCCGACGGGATCAGCGGAATGCCGCGCCACGTGAGGAACTGCGAGCCGAACAGGCTGACCGTCGGCGGCGGCACGCCGCGCCGCGTGCATTCGCGGCCGAACGCGGCAATCGCGAGCGGGTGCGTGAGGAAGAATGCGGGCTCCTTCCACACCTTCGTCAGCAGTTCGTCGAGATCGTCCGGCGTCGGCGCGCCCGTCAGCGGGAAAATCCGCTGTTCGTCGGTCACGTTTGCCAGCAGCCCGTAGTCGGGGTTGTTGATCAGCTGGCTTTCCTGCAGCTCCTTGATCGTCTCGATCGTCAGGCGCAGCTGTTCCTTGATCTGGTCGTGAGGACTGCTGTAAAGATCGGAGATCCGCGTATGCACGTCGAGCACCGTGCTCACCGCGTTCAGGAAGTATTCGCGCGGTTGTTCCTCGTACGGCACGAAGGTCTGCGGCAGCACGCTTTCGTCCTCGAGCTGCGTGCATGCGGCACGCACGGCTTCCGGGTTCTTCACCTGGTTCAAGCGGTAGATGCCGGCCTCGACCGGCACCCACTGCAGCAGATGGGTCAGCCAGCGCGGCGTGATCGTGGAAAGCTGGGGGACGGTCTTGGTAGCGTTCGCTAGTTGGCGGGCGGCGTGATCGCTCAGCGCGGCCGTGCCGCTTGCAACGGTCGACATGTGTGGCTCCGGGTTCTTAAGATGAAAAACGGGATTGCTTATGACGCGAGGGGATTATCGGAAGCACGCACCTGCCGGCTCAACATGCTATAGCCGTCATGTCGTGCACCGAAAGGGAAACGAAACGGGGCAGCCTCAGGTGACGTACGCGCCCGGCAGCAGCATCGAGATCGACACGTCGAACGCGCGCGCGATCTTGTCGGCCGTGACGATCGACGCGATCGCCTCGCCGCGCTCGATCTCGCCGACATACGAGCGGTTCAGCCCCGCATGCTCGGCAAGCTGCTCCTGCGACCACGTGCGCGCTTCGCGCAGCCTGCGCACGTTGGCGCCGAAGTGATGGATGAGGTCGCTCATCGCGCCTCCTAGGCGACACGCGCCGCCGCGCGCGGCGCGGCGTTCGCTTCGCTGCGCAGCACGGCCTGCGTGACGTTCGCGCCTGCCGGCACGTCCTGCGTGAGCCACACGTTGCCGCCGATCACCGCGCCGCGCCCGATCGTCACGCGGCCGAGGATCGTCGCGCCCGCGTAGATCACCACGTCGTCCTCGACGATCGGATGGCGTGCAAGCCCTTTCTCCAGGTGGCCGGCCGCATCGCGCGGAAAGCGCTTCGCACCGAGCGTGACGGCCTGGTACACGCGTACGCGCTCGCCGATGATTGCCGTCTCGCCGATCACGACACCCGTGCCGTGGTCGATGAAGAAACCCGCGCCGATGCGCGCGCCCGGATGAATGTCGATGCCCGTTTCCGCATGCGCCTGCTCGGCGATGATCCGTGCGAGCAGCGGCAGGCCGAGCCCGTACAGCTCATGCGCGAGCCGGTGGTGAATCATCGCGAGGATGCCCGGGTAGCACAGCAGCACTTCGTCGACGCTGCCGGCCGCCGGATCGCCGTGAAAAGCAGCGAGCACGTCGCTGTCGAGCAGCCGGCGAATCTCGGGCAGCCGCGCGGCGAACGCCTGCACGGCCGTCGACGCTACCGCGTCGACGTTGTCGATCGGCCCGTCGGCGTTGCGCTGCCGCGCCGCGTAGCGCAATTCGAGCGTTACCTGCGCGAGCAGCGCGTTCAGCGCCGCGTCGAGCGCATGGGCCACATGGAAGTTCTCGCTCTCCTGGCGCAGGTCGGGCGGCCCGAGCCGCATAGGGAACAGCACGCCCTTCAGCGCGCCGACGATCTGCGCGAGCGCCTCGCGCGCCGGCAGGTCGCGCCCGCCCGGCTCGAGCGAGCGACGCTGTTTCTCGCGCCACGCGCGGCGGACGGTCTGCAGCGATTGAACGATATCGTCGATGTCGAATGCGGCCATGCTGACTTCTCCCCTTGTCGGCCGTGAATCAGTCCTGCGCCCACGGCAGGCCGCGAAAGCGCCAGCCGTTGCTGCCGCCGCGATGCCGCCCTTCGTCGAGGTCGCCTTCGAACCCTTCGAGCACGTTGAATACCTGCGTGAAGCCGCCCTTCGTCGCGGCCTCGGCCGCCTGCGCGGACCGGTTGCCGCTGCGGCACAGGAGCAGCACCACCGCGTCCTTGCCGGTCTTCGCTTCCAGTTCGCGCACGAAGCGCGGGTTGCGCGTCAGGCTCGTGCCGGTCGCCCACGGCACATGCAGCGACTCCGGCACGTGGCCGACGAATTTCCGTTCTTCGGCGGTGCGCACGTCCACCAGCAACGCGTCGCCGGCCGAGAACAGCGCCCATGCGGCCTGCGGCGCGACGCCGCCCGCGTAGGGCGTGCCGGCCGCCGCGGCCGCCGCACGTGCGTCTTCGAGCGCCTGCTGTGCAGCGGTTCGTTCTTCCAATGCAACCGTCATGACACTTCCTCGTTTTCGCAGATTCGTATGATCAAAAAACACCGGGAATGCGGCCGTTGCAGCTTGCGTGCTGTCTATAGCCGTCAGCGCCACTATGCGAGTGCGGCCGGGCAAGCAGAACCAATAAAAATTCATTTCCTAATCAGCGGCGCGCGAAATGCAATAGCAGACGCGCGCTATCGCGCTCGGGCTCGCTTGCGGTCGGGAAATGCGGGACGATATGCGGGACGACGACCGTTCGATGTCACGCATCGAACGGCTTTGAAAGGAACGGCGGGAGACGAGCAACGCGGCGTGAGCGCGTTGTCATGGAATCCGAAATGGCGCGCACGCGTCGCCGCGCATGCGTGGATGATTCGAAGAAATGCAACCGTCAGGCGACAGGCATCGGCGTGATGCCGAACGGCATCGCCGATGCATTCGCTTGCCTGTCAGTCCATCACTGCACCGGATCGACCGGCGCGACCGGTACGCCGCGCGCTTCGATGTCGCGCCCCGCGAGCAAACAAAGATCCTCGCGATGATGCGCGGCGACCACCTGCACGCCTACCGGCACGCCATTCACGAGCGCCGTCGTCACGGCCAGCCCCGGCAGCCCCATCGCGGGCAGCGCGCGCAGCGTGAGCTGCGCCTCCCACACACGTTCGAACCCGTCCGGCCCCTGCCGGTCGAGATCGTCGGGGAACGGCAGTTCCGACGAAACGGGCAGCAGCACGACCGCATACGCGTCGAGAAACTGCCGCCACTGCCGCGTCAGCGTAGTGCGCCGGACCAGCGCGCGGCTGATCACGTCGGCCGGCAGGTCGCGCACCTTGCCGCGCACCGCGGCGATCACCGCCGCCGCGCCCGGATCGCCGTCGTTCGCGACTGCGCTCGACAATGCGTCGAAACCGTCGCCGAGCCAAAGCTGTTCCTGCAACAGCGCGGCCTCGCGCATCGGCGGCGTATCGTCGATTTCGTCGACGGTCCAGCCCGCATCGACGAGCCGGCGCGCGGCATCGCGCAACGCAGCCTCGACTTCGGGCACGACCTGCAAGTCGCCCGGATGCATGCACAGCGCCGCACGCTTCGGCACGTCGCGCCCGTCGAACGGCACGTGTACGTGCCACGGATCGCGCGGGTCCGGCGCGGCGCACGCACGCAGCGCGAGCGCGAGATCGTCGATCGTGCGTGCGATCGGCCCCGCCGATGACATCAGTTGCGCGCCGATCGCACGTTCGGGCGACGATGCGTTGAACGCCGGCACGCGCCCGAGCGACGGCCGGATTCCGTGCACGCCGCACGCATAGGCCGGATAACGGACCGAACCGCCTATGTCGGTGCCGAGTGCGAGCGGGCCGATCCCGGCGGCAACGGCCGCTGCCGCGCCGCCGCTCGACCCGCCCGGCGTCAGCGCCGGATCGCGCGGATTGCGCGTGTGGCCGTGTACAAGATTCGACGTGAACCAGCGCAACGCGAACGTCGGCGAATTGGTGCGGCCGAGCAGGATCGCGCCGGCTTTTCTGAGGTTGCCGACCACCGGGCTGTCGATGCGCGCGATCAGGTTCTCCTGCACGCGCGTGCCGTTGGTCGTCGCGAAATCCGCCTGATCGATGTTGATCTTCACGGTCACGGGCACGCCCGCGAGCGCGCCCGGATCGTCGCCGCGTGCAATCGCGCGATCGACTTCGTCGGCCTGCCGCCGCACGTCGTCGGGCCGGTGTTCGATCACCGCGTTGATCGCCGGATTCACCGCGTCGAGACGATCGAGCACGGCGTCCGCCACTTCGCGCGCGGACACTTCGCGCTGCCGCACAAGTTTCGCGAGTTCGGTTGCCGACAATTGCCAGAGTTGCGTCATGATTTCTCCTCGTGGAAGGACATCACAATCACTCGCGGCGCCACGCTTCAACGATAACGTGGCGCCTCATCCGCTTACTGCGCGTCCCGCTTCGCACGTTCCGCGGCCGCGATGATCGCGTCGGCCACGGCCTTCGGCTGGCTCAGCATCGCGACATGGCTGCCGTTCACGCGCGTGACCGTCGCGCCGATCCGCTTCGCCATCGCTTCCTGCAGCTTCGGATCGATCATCCGGTCCTGCGTCGCGACGACGAACGTCGACGGCTTTGCATGCCACGCGGCCTGCGCGACCTTCTCCGAAATGCAACCGCCGTACCACGACCCCTGCGTCGCCGCAACGATGCGCTGCTGCGCGGGCGGCAGGTCCGGCGCGAAATCCTGCGCGATCGCCTTGTCCGACAGCCGCGCGAAGCCGCCCGTGTCCTTGCGCAGTTCACCGGCCCATGCCGGTGCCGGCAGACCTTGCGTGACGTCGGCGATCGACTGGCCGTTGTCGGGCGCGAATGCCGCGACGTAGACGAGCGACTTCACCTTGTCGTCGTTGCCCGCATCGCTGATCACGACGCCGGCCCACGAATGACCGACCAGCACGACCGGCCCCTTCTGCTCGTCGATCGTACGCTTCGTTGCGGCCGCATCGTCGGCGAGCGAGCTCAGCGGATTCTGCACCGACACCACGTGCAGCCCGCGCGCCTCGAGCAGCGGAATCACGCGGTTCCAGCTCGACCCGTCGGCGAACGCACCGTGCACGAGCACGACATTCGTGCCCTTCAGGTCGTCCTTCGGCGCGGCCTGCGCCGCGACCGCACCGAACAGTCCGCCGATCACCGCGGCGGATACCAGAACCCGTTTCATCGAACCGGCCATCGTCATGCTCCTTTCTCTGTTGTGTTGTTACATGAAGTGAAGTGCCGCGGTAGCGGCCGCGCCTGCATGCGGCAGGCGCGGCAACGGATCACGAATGCGCGTACAGGTCGTCGGCGGCGTTCCGCGCGGCGCGCGCCGGTGCCGCGTCGCGATGGCTGGCGGGCATCGACGCATCGGCCACGTTGTCGCCCTGCGACTTCGACGGGCCGTTCTGGTCGGAACGCGCGACCTGCAGCGCGGCGGCGACATCGTCCGGGTAATGCGGTTCGCTGCGTGCCGGGTTGTAGCCGGCCTGTTCCAGCCGGACGAGTTCGGCGCGCACGTCGGCACGCGACAGGCCATGGCCGGTATCGGCGAACGACAAGGCGGGGACGGCGGCGAGGACGACAACAGCGAGGATTCGGGCGGCTTTCATGAGTGTTCTCCTTGACGGAAGTTGGGGTGTCGATCACTTGGCATCCGATGCGAACGTCGGGCATCGAACGTTTCCTGCATGTCGACAGTAGAACCCGCCCACGTATCCGGCATGTTTCCGAAACCGGTGCTTTCTGCATGCCATTTTTTCCGGAACGCTCGCAGATACAGTGCGATACAAACCCGCCTGCCGAAGTGGTCCCCGACACACACGCACTACAAAAAAAGGCGCGCCTCGCACGGCACGCCTTTCCGTCAAACCCGTCGCTTCGTGTCACGTCACGGCGCGAGCCGCGTGAACACGTAGTCATGATTCTTCACAAGCGCCTGGTGACACGCGAAACACGTCTGATGCTGGCCGATATCGGCCGGCACACCGTTGATGAAGCGCCCGAAACCCCAGCCGCCCGTCGACGCATAACGACGCGAATCCTTCACCATCACCTGCACGGTCGTCGCCTGGCCCGGCACCGTCGCCGGCGCGAACTCGTCGGACTGCTTGCGCTTGTATGCGAGCTTCACGAGGATCGTGCCATCCGGAAACGGCAGCGTCGCCTGTTCGAGCGTGCGGATCGCGACGGGGTTGCCGAGCACCACGCGCAGCTCGTCGAGCGGCGCGGCCTCTTCGGCCGGCGCGACCATTTCCCACTTCCGGTAGCCGGGCGGGATCGTCACGCCGTAGATCGGCGACGCGGCCGGTTTCGGCTGTTCCGCGAACGCGGCCGGACCGCTCGCCGACAGCGAGCCGGCCAGCAACGCGCCCGCGACGAGCGCGCGGCCCATGCCGCGACGCCGGATGCCACTGCGAGCCGGCATCACAGATGCTCCACTTGCAGGATCGCGTCGGCAAACGCCTGCGGCGCTTCCTGCGGCAGGTTGTGGCCGATGCCGCCGTTGATCGTCCGGTGCTGGTACTTGCCCGTGAATTTCTTCGCGTACGCGGCCGGATCCGGATGCGGCGCGCCGTTCGCGTCGCCTTCCATCGTGATCGTCGGCACGGCAATCGCGGGCCCGGCGGCGAGACGCCGCTCGATGTCGTCGTATTGCGCTTCGCCCTTCGCGAGCCCGAGGCGCCAGCGATAGTTGTGGATCACGACGGCCACGTGGTCGGGGTTCTGGAACGATGCGGCCGAGCGCGCATAGGTTTCGTCGGAGAACTGCCACTTCGGCGACGCGAGCTGCCAGATCAGCTTGTTGAACGCGTCGCGGTTCGCCGCGTAGCCGAGCTCGCCGCGCTCGGTCGTGAAATAGAACTGATACCACCACTGGAATTCGGCCTGCGGCGGCAGCGGCTTGCGGTTCGCCTCCTGGCTGCCGATCAGGTAGCCGCTCACCGACACCAGCGCCTTCACGCGCTGCGGCCACAGCGCCGCGATGATGTCGGCCGTGCGCGCGCCCCAGTCGTAGCCGCCGAATACCGCGCGGTCGATCTTCAGCGCATCCATCAGCGCGACGATGTCGACGGCCGTCACCGCCTGCTGGCCGTTGCGCACCGTGTCGGCCGAGCGGAACGTCGTCGACCCGTAGCCGCGCAGGTACGGCACGATCACGCGATAGCCGGCCGCGACCAGCAGCGGCGCGACTTCCGCGTAACTGTAGATGTCGTACGGCCAGCCGTGCAGCAGGAACACGACCGGGCCCTTCTTCGGCCCGAGGTCCGCATACCCGACGTTGAGCACGCCCGCGTCGATCTGGTGGATCGTACCCAGCGACGCAACGCCGGCCGCGCGCTTCGCCGTCGATGCATCGGGCGCCGACTGCGCGCGCGCAAGGTTGCCGAACCCGAGGTCGGCGAGGCTCAGGCCCGCAAGCGCCGTACCCAGGATCAGGCGGCGGCGGGTGTTCACGGTATCAGGCATGACTCGTTCTCCATTGTCGATCGTCAAGGAAGGGGCCCGCGGCACGTGCAGGCGCTCCGGTATCACCGTTCGCAGCGGCGGCGCATGGCACCGCGCGGCCGTGTGAAACGCTTCACCGGTTTTATATCCGAACCATCGGGATGCTTTGTATCGCAACGTATCTGTGTGCGAACACGACACACAGCGATTCAAAAAACGTTGGGGAAACGACGGTTTTCTGCAGGCCGCGCGGCTGATCGGCCCGGCTCGACACAGTCGACAGAACGAAAACAAGCGCGAGCCGCAAGCAAGCCAGCCCGCACCCACCGCTCAACCCACCCTTACCCGCGCCGCAACGGCCGGAACCCGGCACGCACTTCGCGAGCAAACAGTTCCGGCTCCTCCCATGCCGCGAAATGCCCGCCCTTGTCGACTTCGTTGAAGTAGATCAGGTTGCGATAACTGCGCTCGGCCCAGCTGCGCGGCGCCTGGTAGATCTCGCCCGGAAACACCGTGATCGCCGCCGGCAGCGAGATATCCACCGCATTGAAGTTGTTCGAATGATCCTCCCAGTAGATCTGCGCGGCCGACGTCGCGGTGTTCGTCAGCCAGTACAACGAAATGTCGTCGAGAATCTCGTCACGCGGGATCGAGCGTTCGGGCACGCCGCCGCTGTACGTCCACTGCGAGATCTTGTCGTACATCCACGCGGCCTGACCGGACGGCGAATCGGCGAGCGCATAACCGACCGTCTGCGGACGCGTGACCATCATCGCCGAGTAGCCGCAGTTGTCGCGATAGAACGTCGCGAGCTTCTCGTACGCGGCCCTCTCCTTCGGCGACAGCGAAGCCGGCGCGGGCGAGTCGGTCGCGAGCAGCGCAGCGATGTCCGGCGGTACCGTCGCCGGCATGTTCACGTGAATCCCGGCCAGGCCCTGTACGCGCTGCATCGCCATCCGGTGCGAGATCACCGAGCCGCAGTCGCCGCCCTGCGACACGAAGCGCGTATAGCCGAGCCGCGCCATCAGCTCGCCCCACGCGCGCGCGATGTGGTCGGAACCCCATCCCGTCTGCGTCGGCCGGCCCGAAAACCCGAAGCCCGGCAACGACGGCACGACGACGTGAAACGCATCGTCCGCGCTCGCGCCGTGTGCGGTCGGGTCGGTCAGCGGGCCGATCGCCTTCAGCAGCTCGAAGATCGAACCGGGCCAGCCGTGCGTCATGATCATCGGCATCGCGTTCGCGTGCCGCGAGCGCACGTGGATGAAGTGAATGTCGAGCCCGTCGATTTCCGTGATGAACATCGGGAAACCGTTCAGGCGCGCCTCGCCCTTGCGCCAGTCGTAGTCGCTGCCCCAGTAGCGCAGCAGCGCCTGCATGCGCGCGAGCCGCACGCCCTGCGATTCGTCGGCGACGGTCTCGCGGCCCGGCCAGCGCGTCGCCGCAATGCGGCGGCGCAGGTCGGCCACGGCTTCATCGGGAATGTGCGCGGTGAACGGGCGTATGCCGCTGCCGCCGGTCGCGGCATGCAGCGCGGTGGGTAGCATCGCCGATACCCCGGCGGCCACGGAAGTGGCCAGCAGGTGGCGACGCATCGGGGAAAACGGTGTGGAAGACATCGTTCGGCATCTCCTTTCGTGAAGTGGAAAGTGAACATGCCGCGCGCCCGCTCGCGCCCTGGCTTTCAATCCGGCGCGCCCTGGTCACGCGGCGTCGCCCATTTGAAAGGTCTGATGTATCCGGGATTTGTCTGATTTGTACGCGTTTGTAGCCGCTGCGCGCCGAGCGAGCGGCCCGCGCGCCGCTCGCCGGTACGATGCTCAGAGCGCGTTGACGATCGCGCCGTCGACGCGAATGTTCTGCCCGGTGATATAGCCCGCGCCGTCCGACAGCAGGAACGCGACCGTCTTCGCGATCTCGCCGGTCTTGCCGAAGCGGCCGGCCGGAATGCGCGCGACGATCTCGGGCGTTTCCGGCCAGCTGTCGATGAAGCCCGGCAGCACCGCGTTCATCCGGATGTTCTCGGCCGCATAGCGTTCCGCGTAGAGACGCGTCCATGCGCTCAGCGCCGCGCGCAGCGCCGACGACACCGGCATCGGCTGCTCCGGCGCGTCCGCCGCGAAGCTCGAGATGTTGACCACCGCGCCGCCGCCCTGTTTCTGGAAGATCGGCGTCACGCGGCGCATCACGCGCACGACGTTCAGCAGGATCAGGTCGAGCCCTGCGTGCCAGTTGTCGTCGGTGATCGCCAGCAGCTCGCCCTTCGGCGGATGCCCGGTGTTGTTCACGACCGCGTCGATCCGGCCGTAGCGCGCGACCGCCTCCTGCACGAGCCGGTCGATATCGGCTTCTTCCGTCACCGAGCCCTGGATGCCGAACCCGCCCAGTTCCTCGCCGAGCGCCACCGCGCTGCCCGACGGCGACATCAGCGCGACGCGGTAACCCGTGGCTGCCAGTTCACGCGCGATCGCCGCGCCCATGCCCTTGCCCGCCGCCGTGATCAACGCCACTTTTTCTACAGTCACGATCTGCTCCCTCGCTTGAATCCTGCCGCCGCGCAGCCGCCATTCGGCACGCCATGGTGGTAATGTAGGCGCATCGCAGACGACTGTCGAACCAGTATTTCTGCCTCCAGACGATAGTTTTTCTACATCCTGACAATGCTGCCCCGCCCTTCCCGCCTGCCGCCGCTGAATGCGCTTCGCGCGTTCGAAGTGTCCGCGCGGCACCTCAATTTCCGCGCCGCGGCCGACGAGATCGGCGTCACGCAAGGCGCCGTCGCGCAACAGGTGCGCCACCTCGAGGACGTGCTCGGCCTGAAGCTGTTCGAGCGCCTGCCGCGCGGCCTCGCGCTGACGCACGACGGCGCCGCGTATTTCTCCGACGTGCAGCGCGCGCTGAACGCGATCGCCGATGCAACCGACAAGCTCGTGAAGCGGCGCGCGGCGCTGACGATCAGCACGACGCCGTCGTTCGCGTCGAAGTGGCTGATCCCGCGGCTCGCGCAGTTCACCGACGCGCATCCCGACTACGACGTGCGCGTGATCGCCGACCAGCAGCTCGCGACGTTCCGCCACGACGGCGTCGATCTCGCGATCCGCTACGGCAAGCCGCCGTTCGGCAAGCATCTCGCCGCGCATGCGCTGTTCCCGCTCGATGTGTGCGCCGTATGCAGCCCCGCGCTGCTGGCCGCGCCCGCGTCGCCGCGCGCACTCGCCGGCCACGTGCTGCTGCACGACGCGCACGACCTGTGGCCCGAGTTCATTGAAGCGATGCCCGAGCCGGTCGATATCGATCCGCACAAGGGGCTGCGCTTCAACCAGACGTCGCTCGCGATCGATGCGGCCGTCGCCGGCCAGGGCATCGCGCTCGCGACCGATCCTTTGGTCGAACGCGATATCGCGGCAGGCCGGCTGTGCAAGCCGTTCGATTTCGCGTTTCCGCTGTCGGTGGGGTTCTATCTCGTGTATCCGGCCGAGCGCCGCGACGACGATGCGATCGCGATGATGCGCGACTGGATGATCGGGCAGGCGGTGGCGGACGAGCGGCCTTGAGTGGCCTTGAGCGGCCATCGCCCGGATCAGGGGGCGATCCAGCGGCCTTCGTAGCCGCTTTCTTGCAGATCGAATACCGCTCGGCGATGGCCCGCGCGCGCGAGTTCGAGCCAATCGATCCGCGTTACCGTCATGTGGATCACGCAAAAGTTTTCGTAGCCGTCGCCGGACGGCGCGGTGTCTTGCCTCGCCGAGACATGCGCTGCTTCAGGCGACTCGACCGGCGTGCCGGGCGGCAACGGTGCGCGATACAACAGCAGCGTATGCGGGCGGCTCGATTGCCAGATCGCGCGCCGCTGCGCTTCGTCGTCGCAGATCGACGCAACGCCTTCCGCGCGAATCTGCACGAGCGCATCGAGATCGCTCGCGACAATCGCGATACGCGGATCGCGCCGCAGCTCCGCGACCTTCTGCGAACGCGCATCGGTATGAAACGACAGCACGCGATCGGCACGGCTCGCCTGGCGCAGCACGATCGTCCGCACCTTCGGCGCGCCATCGAGGCCGAGCGTTGCCGCCTGCAGCATCGTGAACGGCGAGCGCCGCACGCCGACGCCGGATTCGAGGCAGGACCACAGGCGGTCGTACGTTTGCGCGAGCGATTCGGAAGTCGAGTCGGACATGACGGGCGGCGGCGATCGGACGTGTTTCGATCGCGCAAGCTTAACCGTTTGCTCCGGCCACGGCTCGCGTGCGATGCGGCCGCCGCCTTGGTGCCGCTCAGTTATAGCCGAGCACGACCGGCGCCGCATCGCCGGCATCGGTCGCCGGCTCCGCGCCGAACCGGCCGAGCACGTCGGCCACATACTGCGGCCCCGCGCTGATCTGCGACGAGCGATGCTTTGCCGGCCGGCTATCGCCGGCGCCAGACGCTGCGTCCATCGATGCCGTTTCGTTGACGGTGATAGTCACGTTCATGTCTCCTCACGCGGCCAGCGCCGCACCATACGCGCGCACGAGGCGCGCGACGCCTTCCCGGATCGCGTCGACGTCCGGCGCGGCGAACGACAGGCGCAGCGATGCCGCGTCGACGTTGTCCGCGAAGAACGCGTTGCCGGGTACGAACACGATCTTGTTTGCGATCGCCTGTTGCAGCAGCACGTCCGACGACACCGCGCCGATCCGCGCCCACACGAACATCCCCCCTTCGGGGCGATGGAATTCGATCGCATCGCCGAAACCGTCGCGCAGCGCGTCGCACATCGCGTCGCATTTGCGCTGGTACGCGGCCGTGATGCGCGGCAGATGGCGTTCGAGCGCGCCGTCGGCCAGATATTCGGCGGCGGCCGCCTGCGTCCACGGCGAGCTGCACAGATCGACCGTCTGCTTCGCGATCACGCAGCGTCGCGCGATTTCGGCCGGCGCGATCGTCCAGCCCACGCGCAGCCCCGGTGCGACGATCTTCGACAGGCTCGCGAAATGCACGATCCAGTCGCGTGCGCCGTCCACTTCATCGGCGAGCGCGAGCATCGACGGCACGGCTTCGCCCGCGAAGCGCAGGTCGCCGTACGGATCGTCCTCGACGATCAGGAAACGGTATTGCGCCGCGAGACGCAGCAGCTTCAGCCGGCGTTCGCGCGTGAGCGTCGCGCCCGTCGGGTTCGCGAAGGTCGGGACGGTATAGAGCAGCTTCGGCTGTGCGATCGCGCCGGACGCGAGTTGTGCTGCGAGACGATCGACATCGAGGCCGTCGCCGTCGACCGGAATCGTGACGATGCGCGCCTGCTGCAGACGCAGCGCCTGCAGCGTCGCCGGGTAAGCCGGCTGTTCGGTCAGCACGACGTCGCCGGGCGACACCATCACGCGCAGCAGCAGGTCGAGACCCTGCTGCGAGCCGGTCGTGACGAGCAGTTCGGCCGACGTGCACGCGACGCCGCGACGCCCCATCAAGGCGATCAGTTGCTGCTTCAGTTCGGCGAGGCCGTCGGTCGGGCCGTATTGCAGGCAGCGGACGGGCTGCGCGTATGCGCGTTCGGCGGCCGTGTTCAGGCCGTCGACGTCGAACAGGTCGCTGGCCGGATAACCGCCCGCGAACGAAATCATGCCCGGTTCGGACAGGTACTTGAACAACTCGCGGATCGGCGAGCCGGCGGGATTCTGGAATGAGGGCGTGAACGCGTACATGTCGTCGTGAGCAGGATGGCGCGGACGGCCGGGATAGCCGCCAGGTGCCTGCCACCGGGGGCGCTTCTGGCGCCACGGCGGCGAATTCGAGCCACGATTGTCGATAGTCATTAAGGCCGCGGCAAACGATATCTATGCACTAGGTCTTGCGGTTTGGTCATCAAATGGGATTGTCTCGGCGATCCAGTCCGGCCGATTGTTTCGTCACGCACAGCCCTTGCCGGCCCCTGTTTGCCGGGGTGAAGCAGACTCAGCGCCCCGTCCCGGCGGGCTCGCCCGCGGGCGGCTTGGCCGCCCGGTTGTTGAGTTCGCGCATGAGGTCGTCCGACACATAGTGGGGACCATCGAACAGATACACCGGATAGCCGCGATAAACCACGAGCTGCTTGCTCAATTCCTCGGCGCTGGCTGAACGGAATCCGCCACGCTCGGCCGGCCGGAAGGCCTCGGCGATGACCCGCACGCGCCGTTTGCCCAGGCGTGAAGCCAGCTCGTCGAGGTAGGTCCGCGCGACCTGCGGCTCGCGGGCATAGACGCCGCAGCCGTCCTGGAAGAACACCCCGACGTCCGCGGGCAGCCACGCTGCGAGCCAGTCCGCCAGTGCTTTTCCGCCGATGTTGGTCTGGTCGTAGACGCTCACCCAAAGCGGACGAGGCAGTCGCTGCAGGATCTCGGCAAGCTTGGGCGCCTCCTGCCAGGTCGGATCGATTTCGACCGGGAAGTAGTAGCCGGTGACATGCAGCGGCAGATGCACGCGCGCCACCTCCGCGGACTGGTCCGCGAGCGTCGACAGGTGGGTGCGCGCACGTTTTTCGTCCTGGTAGCCGGCCAGGCCCAGGATCACGTTTCTGGCCCACGGCGCACGACCGATGCGTTCCCAGTCGGGAAGGTGTGCCGCGGTATGGATGCGGGTGTTGGCAACGAACGCGGTATCGTCCACGACGGTCCATTGGATCAACAAATCGTGTACGCCGAGCATCTGCCAGTTTCCGACGGGATTCGTCGTCGTGTTGTCCACCTGCCAGACGATTCCGTCGGCGTGAACGTCGTGCGCTGTCCAGCTGCATGCGGCCACGACCAGCGATGCGCCGATTGCCGCGAGCGTCGCCGCCCGGTGCGAACGCGGCGCGCCGGAAAGCCGACGCGGTCGGCCTGCCGGTCGAAACTGGCCCATACGCTGTTGAATTTTGCGCACGGCCGGGATGGCGGACGTGGTCATCGCTGGCTCCCCTAGCATTGTCGCGCGTCATCGTAGCCGATCAAACGCAAACGTGCGACCCGCATTTCCGATGCGGGTCGCACGAGGTTACCACCACACTCGCGTCACTTGGCAGTCGTGCCGTCTACCCACTTGTAGCCGAGATTCGTAATGCCGGTGATCAGGCTCTGGAAGTCCTGGTACGCCGGCAATCCGAGATCGGGTTCAAGCCAGTACGGATGGAAGAAGAAGGACGCGAAACCGTCCCGCACCGCCAAACCATATTGAGCATTGGTGACGAGTTGCTGCCATGGATACGAGATACACGAGAACGGGTCGATATTGCAGATGTTGTACTGGACACTGCCCAGGTTCTCCGGGATGATCCGTACCCCGTAGTAATCGGCGTTGATGATGTACGGGAAGAACTGCCCGGCCGAAAAGTCCTGGTTGGGCGCCCCCGTTCCGATTTGAGGATTGGTCGCGGTGTAGTAGACGGCCCGCTGGAACGTCGTCGGGAACGTGAGGGCGGTGGCCGCCGCTGCCAACGGCGACACCTGGTACTGCGGCGCAGCCCAGCCGACGATCTTGTAGCCGTTGGTCGTGAACTCGAGGATGCCCTCGGCCATCCTGCCTGCCGCCCATTGAACGGAGTCCTCATCGACGGGACGGTTCTGGACCGCATACCAGAACTCATAGTCGCTGCCGCTGACCGCGGTGAGAAGATTCGGCGTCGAATCGTACTGGTGCGTAAGGCCGTGCACCACGATCGAACCGCCGCGCGCGACCGCGTAGTTCAGCGAACTCCTGAGGCCCGTTGCCTGAGCAAGATGGATCGTCTCCGGGACGCCGCCGGTGTAATAGCCGTTCGGATCCGTATACACGGGGATGGTCGCCATCGTGAACGGAATCCTCTTGAAGTACAGGTAGTCCGTGAGCTTTTTCATCGAACTCGTCGTTGTATATGCGTCGAGATCCTCCAGACGTACGAGAGCACGGTGATTCACCGGTGCATTGGTCTGCAGTATGTCGTGCAGGATGTCGCATATCACCAGGTACCGATCCGTCGGGCCGATGTAGGAAAACGGCATATCCGCGAAATACCAGAACTTGCCCGAGCGCATGACGTATGGCGTGGTCGCCCCGCTCTTGCTGTTCTTGATGGTGACGAGTGCCTGCGCCTTGGTGGCATCGACGATCTGGGTCAGCCCGATATCCGGGTCCGCACTGATGGCGCCGGTTGACGCGTTATACGCGTAGTACTTGACCATCGGCAGGTTCTTGTACGTGACCGTGTCGTAGAAGCCGGGATTCGGATTGCTCGACGAGGGCGGCGCGTTCAACCCGGCAATGCCGAGAAAGCTGAACCCGAAGGTCTGGTTGAAGGTGTAGGCCGTGTTCCATGCAAGCTGCCACAAGTTGTATTTGAACCAGACCACGGTCTTCGTGGTGGTCATCACGTCGCTCATGAACGCCGTCGGAATCGGGTTGTTGTAGTAATCGCCGATGTAGAACGTGACGTCGTGGTTCGTGACCATGCCGGACGTGTAGTTCTGTATCGGAACCAGATCGACCGTCGCGTTGAAATGGCCAAGCAGGTTCCTCAACATGATGCTGTACATCAGGCCAAGCTTCGAATACGGGTCGTTGGCCGGGTTATCGTATAGCACGAGCGTACGTGCCGTGGTGACCTGCGCGTGCGCCGTGCCCGGCAACGTCATTTGCGCGAGTCCGGCAAGCAGGGCTATGACAAGCAAGATCTTTTTCATGGCCGTTTCTCCCTAGTCGCGTTGCACGTTGCCACCGGCTTTCTTGACGGACTTCAAGTTGAACTTGGGGCGCCCCGTCTCCTTGTATGCCTTCTCCCATTCCTCGTCGGACATACCCGGCTTCACCTTGACCTGGGCGGAACCGTTGGGTAACGGAGGCGGCTTGATCTTTACCGCAGACGAATTGCCCTTCTCCTGCGCATTCGCATCCTGAACAGCGACGGCGAAGGCGAGCGCGGAGATTAATGTGACGAGTGATCCAACGGTGCTCAGTCCGTTCTGAAAATATCGATTGCGATGAGAAATCATGATTTTCATCCTTTGATATGCAAAATAAATTCATCTCGTTAACGAAACGAGCACGGCTGGTGCCATTTAATAATCAGGGCGTTATGTCGTTATTTTTTCCTGCGCACTTGATGCCAGACAAAAATACAGGACGGGATTGTTTTTATTTCAAGCTAGAAACGTACCATCGGTCGCAAATGGGCACGGGATCAGGGCGCCGAAATCGGCACACCATGGCAATCCAAAATTGTTTAGAAAAAACGTTTCAGGTGTGCAACGTATCCGCATTCGAAGCTGTCATCTGACAAACAAGTGAAGCCTGTTCGGACGATTCAGGGAAAACCAGTTCCCTCAATGCTTTGCGCATGGTGACGCGGCAATCGACTCGTATGGCTCGAACATGTCTTGGCGACTGGAGAGGCCGGTGATCGCCGGATTCGCGTGACGATTCCCCCGACGGCGGCAGCCGGGGCGCGGCAACGGGTCCGCAAATCATGTTTCGTCAGATCAATCGATCATGTGTTTCAGCACTGAAACGTTTGGCTCGAATTCGGTGGGTCGATCTTGTGCGACGCCCCGCAGACGCCCGGACGGTCAAGGGCGGCGCGGCAATGGCGCGCGACTTGCTTTATGACCTGTGTATTGAAACGACTGAAACGACGGTGCGCAGGGAGCGCTGCGGGGAGCTGGATCGAGAGCGGCTGCAAACATTAATGGTGCAGGATCCATCCCGGCGGGAGACGGAAGTAAGCGAGGCAAATACCAACTTTCAAAAGTCACCCACTGAACACGTTTCATCTTTAAGGATATTACGTGGTCGCATCGAGAAAGCTCCAGGCTGACGGAGCCTCTTTCGAGTGACAGGAGTTTTTGCGGCTCAAGCCGCGAAGTGGGAGTGACGGGGTCGACGAGGACGGGCAGATATTCGTCCTTCGTTGGTGCAAGGGAGAAGAATTGCATACAAGATAAAATCGCGGGGAAATGATGGATAACACAATATGGATTGCATATTTATATGCACTTAACATTATCACCATTCTGACCGCGATCGTCATCCTGGTAAGCACACTGGATGACCTTACGCTCGACGCCTGTTATTGGTCATTCGAAATCGGGCGATTTCTGCGTCACGAAAAAACACAGACTATCGATATCGGCATGCTGCGCGCCGAGGAAGAACGCTATCTGGCGCTCATGGTGCCGGCGTGGAAAGAGTATGACGTGATCGCCAAAATGATTGAAAACACATTGGTGACCATGGAGTACGAGCGATATGTCATCTTCGTTGGAACCTATCACAACGACGCCGAAACCACGGCGGAGGTCGAACGGATGGTCCGTCGTTATCCGGGCAGGGTGACGCGCGCAACGGTCATGAACGATGGGCCGACCTGCAAGGCAGACTGCCTGAACTGGATCATCGAAGCGATCCTGCGCTACGAAGAAACGCATCATATTCAGTTCGCGGGCGTCGTGATGCACGACTGCGAAGATGTCATTCACCCGATTGAACTCAAATACCTCAGTCATGCGATTGCGGATAGCGACCTGGTCCAGCTCCCCGTTCTGTCATTGCCGCGGAAATGGAACGAGTTCGTGGCCGGATGCTACATGGACGACTTCAGCGAAACGCACCAGAAGGACGTACCGGCGCGAGCCCGTCTGACCGGCGTCGTCCCCGGCGCGGGCGTTGCATCCTGCTACAGCAGGCGCGCCATCGAAGCGGCGATGAAGGAGAGCGGCGGCTGTCCGTTCAACACCAGCTCGCTGACCGAGGACTACGACTTCAGCTTTCGGTTGAGAGACCTGGGCATGAAGGAAACCTTTGCCCGCTTTCCGCTTTCGGATATCCCGCAGGATGCAGGGGCCAAGCGCGCAAAGGGCGGAGCCGCCAATCGAAACCTGCTGGCCACCCGAGAATATTTTCCGAAGACATTTCGCACCGCATATCGACAGCGTGCGCGCTGGATCCTCGGCATCGCCTTTCAGGGGTGGGAGCAACTCGGCTGGAAGGGCGATTTCCTCACCCGCTACATGTTCTTCCATGACCGAAAGGGTATCTTCACATCTCTTTTTTCCGTTATTGCTTACGGTGTACTGATCAATTTCGTAGCGATTGCCGCCCTTCAGAAATTCGGTCATGCCGTCCCCGTCAGCGCCCCTCTCGTCACGGCGAGCGAATGGATGGCTCCGCTGCTCTGGGTGAACACCGTCATGCTGTTTGCCCGCGCCGGGCAGCGCTACTACTTTGTCAGCAAGCTGAACGGTCCCGTCCAGGGGCTGCTCTCGATCCCGCGGATGTTCGTCAACAACCTGATCAATTTCTACGCGGTTTGCCGGGCGTGGCGCATCTATCTCGGCCACCTCGCAAGCGGCAAGCCGATCGCATGGGACAAGACCAGTCATACCTACCTGTCGAACGAACAGCTCGGGAAAGTACGCCGCAAGGTTGGCGAGATCCTCGTCGGCTGGGGCGTGGTCTCACTGGAACAATTGCAGGCAGGCCTGGAGAGACAGCTGACATGCGGCAAGCGGCTGGGCGAACTGTTGATCGAAGGTAGTGCGATCTCCACTGAATCGCTGGCGGATGCGATCGCGGAACAAGCGGAACTCCCGCGGGTAAGCCTGGGCAATGTGGCGGTCGGCCACTTCGCGGATTCGCTGGCATTCGAACTGCAGTACACGTATCGGGCTATCCCGTTTTCAACCGCGGACGACGGAACGTTGAACGTGGCGGTCGGGCGGCCGCTCACGCAAGACGAACAGGATATCGTGCGGCGCGGCGCCAAAGCGAACATAGCGTATTTCATTGCCTGCGATACGGAGATTGCGGCCGAACTCGCCCGACACTCGCGCTTCGTCGAACTCGCGCGAGTGCGTGACGGCGACGATGCAGCGTCGCAGGTTTCTCCAATGCAAAAGCCGTCGGGAGAACAGGCATGAAACGCTCCAGACTCCCGATCGCTGTTGGCCTCAAGCGCTGCGCGCGATTGAGTGCATTGGCGATCGCCGTATCGCTGGCCTGGCAGGCCCCCGCACACGCCACGCAGCCGCTCGCTCCCAAGGCTTATCGGCTCGCCGACGGCGCATACAAGGCAATCAGTGCCGGCGACCTGCCCCGCGCGGAAGAGTATGCACAGCGCGCCCTCAAGATTCAGCCCGGAAGCGAACAGCTCGGGTTGCTGCTCCTCGATGTATTCAAACGTGAAGGAAAAATCGACGAAGCGGACGCCATGATGGAATCGTTAAGCGTTCGTTTTCCGAAAAGCGCCGCGGTACGGGCCGAGCATGGCTACCTGGCGCAGCGGCAGGAACGTTACGACGTGGCATGCAGCGATTTCTCGGCCGCCGTCGCGACAGGTAAATGGAGCAAGGAGCAGCAGCGCAACCTGCGTCTCGCATGGTCGGACAGTGCGCTCGCGGCGCATCGCCCGCATGAAGCCGGCGTTGCGCTGGCGCCGCTGGCAGATGAGAAATCGGCCGCGATTCAGTTGCGTATCGCGCAGTTGAGCCTGATGTCGGGCGATCGCGAAAGCGCGATCCGCGTGGCGGATCTTGCCGCCCGCGACGCGACGACGGACGCCGAGCGGAAGATGGCCGCGTCGATCGTGACGCAGGCCCAGCAACCCGAGCAGGCGCCGCAGATACCGGTGGACGATACCGCGACACAGAAGTTGCAGCAGGCCTATGAGCTCCTGCGCGAACACAAGGATCGCGAGGCGCTCGCCGCATTCCAGGAGGGTTTCGACGGCGGAGCCGGCAACGCGATGAACTACGCGGACGCAGGTTATGCCGCCAAGCGTATCGGCTTGAACCAGCAGTCCGTCGAGCTGTTCGAGCACAGTCTCGACGCCGATGAAAACGAACACAAGTTCGATGCGCAGCACAAGTTCGGCTATCGGCGAGAAGTCGAGCAACTTCAGCGCACCTGGGGCTTCGTGCTGAGCGCGCCCTACCAGTCGGCCGCGTTCGGCCCGCAAGGCACCATCAGCGTGTTGCAGCCGGGTATCGAAGCGTACTGGCAGCCACCGAAGATCGGCTACCAGAACGGACGCATTCTCCAGTTCTTCGTGCGCGGATACGGCACGGCATACGACGGAAGCGGCAACGTGACCGGCATGCCGACCGTGCAGGGTTCGGTGGGGGTTCGCTACAAGCCGATACCCGACCAGAACGTGGTGATGACCGCCGAGCGGCTTTTCCACGTCGGCAGCCTGTCGATGACGGACTGGCTGATGCGCCTGGGCTATTCGTCGGAAGCGGGAACCGACCTGCGGGTCACCGAACCGAGCTGGCGTAGCTGGCAGGCCTATGTCGAAGGTGCGTACTTCATCAAGGCAGGCCGATACATCATCTATTCGGAGTTGCGTTACGGGCACACCTGGCGTTTGACGGCGCTCAGCGATCGGCTGACCGTCTATCCGCATGCCGCGGTGGCCGGCGATCACGACAACCGCCAGCCGGACAAGACGGCGATCGGTGCAGGGCCCGGCATCCAGTTCCGGTACTGGTTTCGCGAAGGCAGGTATAGCGCGCCGGCAAGCTATCTGGATGTCACGGTGCAATACAGGTTTCCGTTGACGTCAGCGGTACGCGCACGTGGTCTCGTGGTACGCGCAACATTGTGGTTTTAACCTGCGACGCTGACGCTTACGCGCGGATGGCGCAATTAGCTGGGCGACTTAAGCGTGATGATCGTTTGACGCAGCAACTGGAAGTAGGAGCTCGTCGAGTACGGGAGCATTTGTTCGACGTAGTTCCACCAGAAGAAACCGCCGATGAAACGCGGGTCGGTCATGCTGTTGACCATCGGGTAATAGGTTTTGATCAGGTTCTGCTGTACCGACGCCGGCGCGGAGATATCCGACGTACCGATTTCGCCGAAGCCGACCTTCGCGTTCGGGAAAATGCTTTCCAGCGCCGCGAAATCGTTCTTCCACGACGGGCTCAGCCCCGGGCAATCCTGGTACGGGTAGTAGCTGAACAACGCGTAGTCGGCCTGCTGGCGAACCGTCGAGGACAGGAAGTTCGTCGGCCAGGTCTTCCAGTAATCCTGGGGTTTCTCCCAGCAGTTGGTACCCTTGCTGTCGTCGTTGTAGTACAGCGTGATCGCGGTCTTGCCGCCGTTCGATTTGACGATCGTGTTGGCCGCGGCGACCATCTGGCCGATCTGCTGCTCTTCCGAATTGACCACCGAGTTCGTACCGCTCGGGTCGTTGCGCAGCCATTCGCCGTTGATTTCGTTGGCGATCTCCCACACGTCGACGGTGTTCTTCAGTTGCGACACCAATTCCTGCGTTCTCGCTTGATACGTCGAGAGCGTCGTCGGGAAATAGTAAGAATCGTAGATCTCGCCCATCACATACGCGACCGAATGCAGGCGCAGCAGCGGTGCGTAGTAGTCCGAGGCCGGCGTACCCGGATCGAACACGACACGCACCGTCGGCCGATACGGCAGGTTCTGCAGCGACGCGATGATCGCATCGAGTTTCGTCAGATCATCGAGCGTGACGCCGTAGACCGGATTCTTCAGGGGTTCGACCTGAGCTTGGGCGGACTGGGATAAAGGCAAGAGCCCAGCATAAGCAATGCACGCGGCAACGGCCGTGCGCGAGATGTTTTTCGTCAGTCTTTTCAAAACGTCCTTCCGTCCTAAAGTAAGAAGAAGCGCGATTTTAGACGAAAATAAAAGCTAATTATCGGACGATATCGACAGAAATGGCTCCGGAACATCGCAGGGCGATGCCTCGCGCAGGAGAAGTTGCGACGCGATGCCTTCGAGAGAAATGTCCAGCATCCCTAAACGAATACCCAACAACATTGGTTCACAAGGCGGCCGAATAGTGAAACCCGTCACCAGCGGGATTCGGCTATGGATGCCTTGCGAACCCGTCGCCGCCCTGCTTCCGACGCTCGATCGCGCAAACGTATGCGGTTGGCTTCAATCACAATCAACGCCGCCATAGTCACCATCCGCCGCACCGGCGAACTCGAAGTGAGGGTGTTCACGGATGCGCTGACGCTCGGCACGAACGGTCCCATCGCCGCGTGACTACCCGTTTCGGTCTTGAGCCGGCTGTACGCGATGCGGCTGGCGTCCACGTTCGGACCGACCGGCAGGTTGACAGCGCTCTCGAGCAGCGACATCGGAAAAAAGCACGACCGCAGCAATCGTGAATTCCTCAGTCCGCTCCGCGTTCGGATCATCGTTGATATGCGTATCCGCCAACGCCGCCGTCCGCAGATCGAGCAACGGAGTGTTCCTTGCCGGGTAGGTGGAAACACCAGGCTTCTTGCCGATCACTGCGTAGACGAATCCGTGCGGGCGTGACAGTTGTCGATGTGCGTATCGACGGACATCGCGACTCCCGCGGCAAGGGCCGGAGCGACAGCGCCCCGGCGGTCAGTCGCGTTCATGCGAAGCCCGGGACAGCCCGCAGTCGACCTTTGCCGTGCGCGAGCCGTTCCCGAGCCGGGCCCCGAAGACAGCGCTCGTCCTTGGCAAGGTCAACACACATCGACCGCCGAAGCTGCGCTCGCATATGCCCGAGAACGGCGTGATTTTTCCGATGGCGTGGAGACCGGCTACCCGCGATTTACGGCGGATATGGAAGCAACGATCACCGCAGGGGCGACCCAGGGTCGCCTGGTCGTGAAACGCACTCGCTGCGGCAGGTAACGAGTTGGGGTATGCGGCGCCGACGCTCTTACGCTCGCACCTACCGCGCGGCCGATGCTGACATAAAATGGAAAATGCTCTGTTGAAGATGAGCTGATGGCAAAAAAAAGGAGTGCCAACATGAGACGCCTTTATTTCCTCGTACCCGATACGCAGATGGCGAAGGCGATCGTCGACGACTTGCTGCGCGCGCGCATCATCTGGCGCCATATCCACGTCCTCGCCAATCACAGTGTCACGCTCGATCAGTTACCCGAAGCATCTTTGCTGCAAAGCAGCGATGTCGTGCACGCGCTCGAGCGCGGCGTCGCATTCGGCGGCGCGACGGGCGCGCTTATCGGTCTCGTCGCGCTTGTGTTCCCCCCTGCGGAGCTCGTGATTGCGGGCGGCGCCGTCGTCGCATTGACGTTGGCGGGAGCGGGCTTCGGGGCGTGGACGGCCGCCATGATCGGCATCGCCGAGCCGAACGCGCGACTCCAGCGATTTCGCGACGCCATACGGGAAGGCCAGATTCTGATCATGGCCGACGTGCCGGGATTACGAGAGCAGGAAATCGAGGAGATGGTCGCCCAGCATTTTCCGAAGGCGGATCTGGAGGGCGGCGAGCCTACGACACCGATCTTTCCCTGAAACCCGAAAACCGGCATACGCAATACCCGAGGCCTGCTCTGCATCGAGCATGCTGGTTTCACACCAGTGTGAAATCGGCATACGTCCACGCGGGACAATTGTCGGGGGTGCTCCCGCTGCCCCGGCACGCCGGTACAGGGGCTATTCCGTGACATCCCGTGCCTCTTTGCGTCGCATCAAATCAGACGCCCGCAATCGCGCGGCGCCGCAATCTCCGCTCCATATCCCGACACGCGCCGGCGCCCTCGCCAGCATTCATCGATGCGTATCGCCGAGCGCGCTATCGCATAACCGCAACCACGGGCGGCACGCTGCCGCGCGCCAACTGCCTGCCTGCCGACACGACGATGCCGAACTTCGAGCGGAACGCCGCCGTGCCATCCATCGCGCAGGGTTTTTGTACCTTGCGTTGGCACCCATATCTGCCATTCTGAATCGAATAAAGGGCGTACTTTTTGACGCGAGTGGCGCCTTCTGAACCCGAGTGCCGAAGCTGAACCGTCGGCAAGGAGGTCGTATGGAACTGAACATTCAATCGCACCATTGGCAACGGCGCAGGCCCGACTGGCTCGCCGCTGCCGTGGCCGGTCTTGCGGGCGGCGCCCTGGTGATCGTGCTCGAATTCTTCTGGTCGACCATGGTGCTCGACGAAAGCCCGTGGCAACCGACCCACAAGATCGCGGCAATGGTGATGGGCCGCAGCGCGCTCGAACAGATGTCGGTCTTCAGCTTCAGCATCGTGGGGACGGCGCTGGTACTGCACTACGTGCTCGGCGCCATCATGGGGATGATGCTCGCCGCGATCATTGCGCCGTTCCGCTTCGATTCGAGCGTGGGCATGGAGGCCGTCATCGGGCTGGCCTTCGGGATCGTCGCGTATGTGTGGAACTTCCATGTGATGACAGCCGTGTTCCCATGGTTCGTCTCCGAGCGGGGTTCCGGGCCCTTGCTGGCAAACCTGCTGTTCGGCGTGGTCACCGCCGTCGTCTACGGCATGCTCGAACGGCGCAAGCGGGACGCGATGCACTGACGCGCCGTTTTTTCTGCCGTGCTTAAAGACCCGGCGCCCTCGCGGGACGGCCGCCTCGACAACCGATGCCGGAGGCGGCCATTTTGCATTGCATCGCAGCGATGCGGCTTCTCCATTCGCGCGATACACCTATGGCGCGCGCTGCCCCGTTGCGCTGCCTTGCACGATGCAAAGGAGAGGACTACCTTTGCTTTAAAGCCGCTTGCAACGCTTGGCGAATCGGACCTGGCAGACTGCCGGCGAAAACAACGATACGAAGTACGGCAAGGCGGCACAACGACGCCAGGAGCGCTTGTCGGCGGCTCCGGCGAGTGACACGCAGCGAGGCGGCCCATGGCCCTTGCGATTGCCCTGATCCTGATCATCGTATTGGCGGTGGGGTTTCACTTTGCCAGTCCCTGGTGGATCACGCCGATCGCGTCGAACTGGGTGCGCATGGACGACATGCTGACGATCACGATCGTCATTACCGGCGCGCTCTTCATCGCGATCAACCTGTTCATCGTGATCGCACTGGTGCGCTACCGCCACCGCAGCGGGCATCGCGCGGCCTACGAGCCGCACAACAGGCGGCTGGAATGGTGGCTGATCGGCCTGACCGCTGTCGGCGTGGCGGCGTTGCTGGCACCGGGGCTCTTCGTCTACGCGGACTACATCCGGCCGCCGCGCAACGTGCTGCAGATGGAGGTGCTCGGCCAGCAATGGCAATGGCGCTTCCGCTTCGCCGGCCCCGGCGGCAAGCTGGGCACGACGGACGTGCGCTACATCGGCAACGACAACCCCTTCGGCCTGAACCCAGGCGACCCCAACGGCCGTGACAACTACCTGATCGAGGCGCCCGAGGTACACCTGCCGCTCAACCGGCCGATCCAGGTCCTGGCACGCTCGCGCGACGTGCTGCACGACTTCTACGTCCCGCCGTTCCGTGCGCGCATGAACATGGTGCCCGGCATGGTGACCACCTTCTGGTTCACGCCGACCAAGGCGGGGCGCTACGACATCCTGTGCGCACAGCTTTGCGGTATCGGGCACTCCGGCATGCGCGGCGTGGTGGTGGTGGAAGACGAAGCATCGTTCTCGCGCTGGCTCGCGCAGCAGACCACGTTCGCGCAGCGGCAGCAGGCCAGGGTGCAGGCAGCAGCAGCCGCTACCGGCGGCAGCGCCCAGGCGCTTGCCGACCAGGGCAAGACGCTTGCGGCGGCCAAGGGCTGCGTCGCCTGCCATACCGTGGACGGCAGTCCGCGCGTGGGCCCCACCTGGAAAGGCCTGTACGGCAAGACCGAAACGATGGCCGACGGCAGCACCGCGAAGGTGGACGAAGCCTATCTGCGCGCCTTCATCCGCGACCCGAAGGCCCGCGTCGTGAAGGGCTTCTCGCCCGTCATGCCGACTTTCGACCTGAGCGAGCAGGAACTGACCGCGCTGGTGACCTACATCGAGTCGCTAGGCGGTCCGGCCGCCAGCAGCGCAACGAATCCCTAGCGAATTCCCAGCGGAGCACATGCAATGCCCTACGCGCACACCGACCACGTCCCGCAAAGCTTCTGGACCCGCTATATCTGGAGCCAGGACCACAAGGTCATCGCCGTGCAATATGCGCTGACGGCCATCGCCATCGGCCTGGTCGGCATGGTGTTGTCGGACCTGATGCGGCTGCAGCTCGGCTTTCCGGGCAAGTTCAGCTTCATCGACGCCAACCATTACTACCAGTTCGTCACCATGCACGGGATGATCATGGTGATCTACCTGCTGACGGCGCTGTTTCTGGGCGGCTTCGGCAACTACCTGATCCCGCTGATGCTGGGCGCGCGCGACATGGTGTTCCCGTTTCTCAACATGCTGAGCTACTGGGTCTACCTGCTGGCCGTGCTGGTGCTGGTGGCGAGCTTCTTCGTGCCGGGCGGGCCGACCGGCGCGGGCTGGACGCTGTATCCGCCGCAGGCCATCCTGCCGGGCACGCCTGGCGTGGAATGGGGCATCGTGCTGATGCTCGTGTCGCTGGCGATCTTCATCGTCGCGGCAACGATGGGCGGCCTGAATTACGTCACCACCACGCTGCAGGCGCGCACCCGCGGCATGACGCTCATGCGCATGCCGCTCACGGTGTGGGGCATCTTCATCGCGACCATCATGGCGCTGCTGGCGTTTCCGGCGCTGTTCGTGTCGGCGGTGATGATGCTGCTCGACAGGATACTCGGCACCAGCTTCTTCATACCGGCCGTGGTGTCGATGGGGCAGACGCTCAAGCATGCCGGCGGCAGCCCGCTGCTGTTCCAGCACCTGTTCTGGTTCTTCGGGCATCCGGAGGTCTACATCGTCGCGCTGCCGGCCTTCGGCATCGCGTCGGACCTCATCAGCACGCACGCGCGCAAGAGCATCTTCGGCTACAGGATGATGGTGTGGGCCATCGTCGTCATCGGCGCGCTGAGCTTCGTGGTCTGGGCGCACCACATGTTCGTCGCCGGCATGAATCCGTACTTCGGCTTCTTCTTTGCCACGACCACGCTCATCATCGCCATCCCGACCGCGCTCAAGGTCTACAACTGGGTGCTGACGCTGTGGCGCGGCGATATCCACCTGACCGTGCCGATGCTGTTTGCCATCGGCTTCATCAGCACCTTCGTGCTGGGTGGGCTGACCGGGCTCTATCTCGGCAACGTGAGCGTGGACATTCCGTTGTCGAACACGTACTTCGTGGTGGCGCACTTCCATATGGTGATGGCCGTGTCGCCGATCCTGGTGGTGTTCGGCGGCATCTACCACTGGTATCCGAAGGTGACGGGCCGCATGCTGAACGATACGCTCGGGCGCGCGCACTTCTGGATCACCTTCGTCGGCACCTATGCGATCTACTTCCCGATGCACTATCTCGGCATCCTGGGCATGCCGCGGCGGTATTACGCGTACGAGGGCTACAGCTTCATTCCCCATTCGGCGCAGACGCTCAACACCTTCATCACCGTCGTTGCGCTGATCGTTGCGGCGGCGCAGCTGCTGTTCCTGTACAACCTCGCGTGGAGCCTCGCGCGCGGCAAGCGCGCCGACGGCAACCCGTGGCGGGCCACCACGCTCGAATGGCAGACGCCGCAAACGCCGCCCGTGCACGGCAACTGGGGCGCCGCGCTGCCCGTCGTCTACCGCTGGGCTTACGAATACAGCCCGCCGGGGCACGAGGAAGACTTCGTCCCGCAGAACCAGCCGCCTGCGACGGCGCCCGAGCCGGCGGCCCGCCCGACGCTTCAACCCGGCGAGGCTCGCGAATGACCACACTGCCCCGCCCCTTCGTTCCCGACGCGCCACCGGTCCTGCCGAATGCGAGCCGCATCGGCCTGATGGTCTTCATGGCGGTGGCGACGACCTTGTTTTCGCTGCTGCTGCTCGCCTATGGCATGCGCATGCGCGAGCCCGACTGGCAGCCGATCCCGCATCCGGCGCTGCTGTGGTGGAACACCGGCGCGCTGGTGCTGGCAAGCGTTGCCATGCAGCGTGCCCGGCAGCTGACCTTGCACCGCGTGGCGTGGCTCGCGTGCGGCGGCGTGCTGGCGGCCGTGTTCGTGATCGGGCAACTGATCGCCTGGCGCATGCTGTCGGCGGCCGGGCAGACCGTCACCGTCAATCCTTCCAATAGCTTCCTCTACCTGCTCACCGGCCTGCACGGATTGCATGTGCTGGGCGGGCTGGCGGCCTGGGCCGTGACGATCGCGCGTCTCCGGCGCACGGACCCGTTCCGGGCCCAGCGCGCCATCGCGCTGTGCGCCCTCTACTGGCATTTCCTGCTGGCCGTCTGGCTCGTGCTGCTGGCGGCGATGTGGTGGCTCACCCCTGCGTTCGTCGCGGCCATCTGCGGGCCGCTGTATGGAGCCGCGCCATGACCGCACCCACGCTTCCCACCGAATCCGCCGACACCCCGCCCACCGACGCCGGGCCTGACGGCTGGCGCGGCATCGTCACGGACTGGTCGGCCGACCGCGAAGCCTTCAAGGTGCCGTGGGGCAAGGCGATGATGTGGATCTTCCTGCTGTCGGACACCTTCGTCTTCAGCAGCTTCCTGATCGGCTACATGTCGGTGCGCATGTCGACCACGGTGCCGTGGCCCGATCCCTCCAAGGTGTTCGGGCTCACGGTGGGCGGCGTGGACGTGCCGTTGCTGTTGATCGCCATCATGACGTTCACGCTGATCACCAGCAGCGGCACCATGGCGATGGCCGTCAACTTCGGCTACCGGCGCAACGCCAGGCGCGCCGCCGCCCTGTTGCTGGCCACCGCGCTGCTGGGCGCGACCTTCGTGTCGATGCAGGCCTTCGAATGGACCAAGCTGATCGTCCATGAAGGGATCCGCCCGTGGAGCAACCCGCTGGGCGCGGCGCAGTTTGGCGCGTGCTTCTTCATGATCACCGGATTCCACGGCTTTCACGTGACCTGCGGCGTGATCTACCTGCTGCTGATCGCGCGCAAGATCCTGCAACCGGGGTTTACCGAGCACGGCAACTTCCAGATCGTCGAGATCGCCGGCTTGTACTGGCACTTCGTCGACCTGGTGTGGGTGTTCATCTTCGCGCTGTTCTATTTGTGGTGAGGCAGGCCATGGACCACACCGATCCCGCCGATCAACCCGACGCCGCGCACGGCCAGCAGCATCCGATCGGCCTTTACCTGAAGATCTGGGGCCTGCTGTTCGTGCTGAGCACGTTGTCGTACATGGTGGATTACTTCCACGTGCAGGGCCTGCTGCGCTGGGTGCTGATCGTCTTGCTCATGATCGCCAAGGCCGGGCTGATCGTATCGATTTTCATGCACATGATGTGGGAGCGGCTGGCGCTGGTATACGCCATCCTGATCCCGCCCCTGTGCCTGCTGGTGCTGATGGTGCTGATGGCTGCCGAAGCGCATCACACTTTCGGCATGCGGGAACTCTTCTTCCACTGATCCCTTCGCCGCCCGTTCGTCACGCGACGAGCGCTTCGCACATGAAGGAGGACGCCATGAAATTTTCACGCCGACGTTTTATTGCAACCACCACCGTTCTGGCATCCGCGCTGGCATTTGGACGCCGCGCGGTGGCGGCAGATGCCGGCGCCGTTCAGGAATCCGATGCAAATGCCCAGGCTCTCGGTTACAAGACGGATGCAAGCCGGGTCGACCATGCGAAGTTCCCGAACTTTCAGGCGGGCCAGGCTTGTGCGAGCTGCCAGTTCTTCCAGGGCAAAGCCGGCGTCGCGATGGCGCCGTGCACCATTTTCAGCGGCAAGCAGGTCAATGCCAAAGGCTGGTGCAGCGCCTATGCGAAAAAGGCGTAGCGGGGACGGCGTGGCGGCCGTGCTGCCGGCGGCTTGAAACGGCATCGGCGTGCCAAAGTGGAATTGCGTCTCATGTGCGCGTTGGTGCGGCCGCTCGTCGATGCGTGTCGAGCGGCAGCAACCGGCCGAGTACCGACAAACGCGGGGGGTGGCCGTAGCCCTCCCCCTCGAGCGCCGATCGATCAGGCAGAAGCACTCCGATTGGCCTCGATCACCGTCAACGCCGCCATATTCACGATCCGCCGCACCGTCGAGCTCGACGTGAGGATGTTCACCGGCGCGTTGACTCCGAGCAGGAACGGCCCCACCGCCACATTGCTGCCCGCCTCGGTCTTGAGCAGGTTGTACGCAATGTTCCCCGCATCGACGTTCGGACAAACGAGCAGATTGGCAGCGCCCTTGAGCGGCGACATCGGCAGCAGCCGCGACCGCAGCCCTTCGTCGAGCGCACAGTCGCCGTGCATCTCGCCATCCGCCTCGATATCAGGCGCCTGCTCCCGGACGATCTCCAGCGCCCGGCGCATCTTCACACCCGAAGCCGCACTGCCTGAACCGAAGTTCGAGCGCGACAGCAACGCAGCCTTCGGCGTCAGGTTCAGCCATTCCATCTGCCGGGCCGCAGCAATCGTGAATTCCGCGATCTGCTCGGCATCGGGATTATCGTTCACGTGCGTATCCACCAGCGCCACCGTCCGCTGGTCGAGCAGCAGAATGTTCATCGCCGCGTAGGTGGACGCACCGGGCTTCTTGCCGATCACTTCGTCGACGAACCGCAGGTGATTGTGATACTCGCCGACCGTCCCGCAAATCATCCCGTCCGCGTCGCCGAGCCGCACCATCATCGCGCCGATCAGGGTCAGGCGACGCCGCATTTCGACGCGCGCCATCTCCTTCGAAATGCCGTCCCGGCACCGCAGTTCCCAATACGTCGTCCAGTATTGCGGGAACCGCTCGTCATATTCGGGATTGGTCACTTCGACATCCTGACCGAGCCGAATACGCAGGCCGAACCGCTCGATCCGAGCCAGCAGCACCTCCGGACGCCCCACCAGGATCGGACGCGCCAGCTTCTCGTCGACGATCACCTGCACGGCGCGAAGCACGCGCTCGTCCTCGCCTTCGGTGAAGACGATCCGCGCCTTGCCGCCGTCACGCACAAGCTGACGCGCCGTCGCGAACAGCGGCTTCATGAACGCGCCGGAGTGGTAGACGAATTGCTGCAGTTGCTCGACATACGCGTCGAGATCCGTCAGCGGGCGCGTCGCCACGCCGCCTTCCATCGCCGCCCTGGCCACGGCCGGTGCGATACGCACGATCAGGCGCGGATCGAACGGCTTCGGAATCAGGTATTGCGGGCCGAAGGCCACGTCGTACGCACCATAGGCCGCCGCCACCACTTCGTTCTGCTCTTCCTCGGCGAGCCCCGCGATCGCGTGAACGGCGGCGATTTCCATTTCGCGGGTGATCGTCGTCGCGCCCACGTCCAGTGCGCCGCGGAAAATGTACGGAAAGCAGAGAACGTTGTTGACCTGGTTCGGGTAGTCCGAGCGGCCCGTCGCGATGACGACATCGTCGCGCGTCGCATGCGCCAGTTCCGGGAAGATCTCCGGCGTCGGATTGGCCAGCGCGAGAATCAGCGGACGCGCCGCCATCTCCTTCAGCATCTCCGCGCTCAGGATGCCGCCGACCGACAGGCCCAGGAACACGTCCGCGCCGCCGATGACTTCGGACAGCTTGCGAGCATCGGTTTCCTGCGCGAAGCGCGACTTTGCCGGGTCCATCAGCGTGGTACGGCCGCGATAGACGACGCCTTCGATGTCGGTCACCCAGATGTTTTCGACCGGCAGCCCGAGGTCGACCAGCAGGTCCAGACAGGCCAGCGCGGCCGCACCGGCCCCCGACGTCACGACCTTCACCTCCGAAATCGACTTCCCGACGACCTTCAGCCCGTTGATGAAAGCAGCCGATACGGTAATGGCGGTGCCGTGCTGATCGTCGTGGAAGACGGGAATCTTCATGCGTTCGCGCAGCTTCTGCTCGACCGTGAAGCACTCCGGCGCCTTGATGTCCTCGAGATTGATGCCGCCGAACGTGGGTTCGAGGCCGGCGATGATGTCGACCAGCTTGTCCGGATCGGTCTCGTTGATCTCGATGTCGAAGACGTCGATCCCGGCGAACTTCTTGAACAGGACGGCCTTGCCTTCCATCACCGGCTTGGATGCGAGCGGGCCGATGTTGCCCAGACCGAGCACCGCGGTGCCGTTGGTGATCACGCCCACCAGGTTGCCGCGGCTCGTGAAGCGGTGCGCCTGCAGCGGATCGGCCGCGATCGACTCGCACACACCCGCCACGCCCGGGGTGTAAGCCAGCGCGAGATCGCGCTGGGTCACGAGCGGCTTGCTGGCGACGACCGAGATCTTCCCCGGGGTCGGAAACTCGTGATAGTCGAACGCTGCCTGCTGCTGTGTCTCTGTCTGTTTCATGTTTTTCGGTCCGGGCACGGGCGCCAGGCCAGTCCCGGCGCGATCCATGGAGGTGATTCTAGGGATCCGCCATAAGGAGATGATTCTGTTTTAATATCGGCCCATCACTTTTTCATGATGGATGCGTGACCAGTCAATGACTTTTGACGCAAACGACGTGGTCAGGCGGCTTGGCGCACGTCTGAAGATTCGGCATCTGGTGCTGTTGCTGCAGATCCAGCAGCACGGGTCGCTGACGCGCGTCGCCGAGCACATGGCCAGCAGCCAGCCCGCGGTGACGAACGCGCTGTCCGAGCTGGAGAGCATGTTCGGCACGCCGCTGTTCGAGCGCTCGTCGCGCGGCATGCGGCCGACCGCGCTCGGCGCGGTCGTGCTCGAACGGGCGAAAGCGATGATCAAGGATCTCGACCACCTCGCCCGCGAGATGGAGGCCGTCGCCGCCGGGCATGCGGCCCACCTGCACATCGGCGTGATTCCGTTCATCTCCGGCCAGATGCTGTCGGCGGCGCTGAAGCGGCTGCAAGCGCGCATGGAACGGCGCCTGACCGTAACGATTCACGAAGGCACCAGCGATCAGCTGCTGCTGCAGCTCAAGGATCACAGCGTCGACATCGTGATCGGGCGCGCTTCGTCGGCGATCGATCTGGGCCGGGTTTCGTTCGAGGTGCTGTACCAGCAGCAGCCGCGCATGATCGCGAGCCGGCGCCTTGCCGCGAAACTGGCCCGCACGACGCTGGACTGGAACAAGCTGCACGCGCTCGACTGGATTCTCGGCGCGCCGCATACGCCGATGCGGGAACAGGTGACCGACCTGTTTCTGTCGGCCGGCATCCCGCCGCCCGTTCCGATCGTCGAAAGCTACTCGTCCAAGCTGATCGGCGAAATGATCGCGTCGAGCGACGAGGCCGTCTCGATCGTACCGGCCGATATCGCGGAGGAACTGGTACGGATTGCCGGCGTGGCGATCGTGCCTTACTCGCTGGTGTGGACGCTTCCGCCCATTGCGCTGTTTACCCGCTCCGCTGATTCGCACTCGCCGGCGCGGGATTTGCTCGTCGAGGCGCTACGGGAGGTGTGTAAGGAGACGTATGGGGAAGCGCGGAGGTAAGGCTTGTCCCAGGCAAGGGACCTGCCGCACGGCTACGAACAATTCATACTCGCAGTGCGAGCGGTCAATCCTGGCTGCTTCTCATATTCGCGCATGCACGCTCTCAGTCACGCCAATGTTCACTCATGGGTTCGAATACATCCGTCTACCGCTATCGATAAAAGCGTGACGCGAGAGACAGTCCCGCCGCCCAACGCGGCTCGACAGAAATTCACCCCTCCGCCCGCTGACAAACCACTTCGATATTGTGCCCATCCGGCCCGATGACGAACGCCGCGTAGTAATTCGCGTTATAACGCGGCCTCAACCCCGGCGCGCCATTATCTTTCCCGCCCGCCTCGAGCGCCGCACGATAGAACTCGTCGACTTGCCGCCGATTCTCGGCCTTGAACGCGATGTGAAGATGCGCGGGCTTCTCCGTCGTCTGGAACAGACACAACGAAGGCTGCCACGGCCCCGGCGGACAAAGCTCGACGCCGTACGAAGGCTCCCCCTCCCCCGCGACTACTACACCAAGCGGTTCAAGTGCCTTGAGGAAAAACGCTTTGCTCGCTGCGAAATCGCTGACTCCGAATTTGACGTGGTCAAACATCAGTTCCCCCTCGGATAGTTGGGCTCGCCCGCGCCCCGACGTGAAGTGCGGATCACCGCGATGTTGCCACATGCTGCCGTCGACGGCAGCCCCGTCCGCCCCATCACCCCAGCTCGAACGACGTCACCCCGAACACGCGATCGATCGCGATCGCGGGCGCGTCTTTCGTGTACATCCGTGCGGTTTCGAACACGCTCGTCATGCCGTGCCGTTCCGCCAGCGCGACGGCCGCAGGATTCGTTTCCGGCACGTCGAGCACGATGACCTCGCCGGGCATGCTCGCCGCCAGCGCGCGAAAGAGTCCAGTAGCGACGCCTGCATCATCGGCGAAGAGCGGGCCGATCTTGCAGCCTGCATTGCAACGGCGCACGACACCGTATCCGGCGACACGGCCGGCGTCGACCGTTGCGAGCGCAACGGCATCCGGTTGCGCGATCCACGCGGAGACGAAACGCTCGCGCGCCGCAGGGAAACACTGGCGATCGTAGGCAAGCAACTGCTCGAACGGCACATCGGCCGCTCCCGCTACATGCGCGCACCCGATGCCGTCCACGCGCCCCTGATAGCGGATGTTGCGGTACGCGAGCCGGAACCCGGATTTCCTGTAGTTCGCCTGCTGGGCGACGACACCATCGAGACCGATGTTGCGGTCTCCAAGATAACGCATGCCGTGCTGCCAGATTCGCATACCGAAGCCTTTGCCTCGAAACCCGGGCTTCACGATATAGAGGCCGATGAAACCAAAGTGTTCGTCATAGGCGACGGCGGAAAGGCACGCGACCGGCTCGCCGCGCCAAACACCGACGAAGAACCCTGCCGGGTCCGCTTCCCTGAAACAGGGCGGATCATGCCAGCCTGGGTTCCACCCTTCAGCAGCCGCCCATTCGACCGACATGGCCAGCTCGTCGGCCGACATGGTGCGCACGATAAAGTCACCGCCTTGATCCATGGTTCGCCCCACTCGCGGCTTTAAAGATCGCCGCCTCGTGTTACGGAAAATGCATCGGGAAGCGCCGGCAAGCGAGCGCCGGCCAACTGACAGAACAGGCCGCGCAATCGTGCCCGAAGCCACGGCCGCCGATCGCGTCATCATAATCCCAAGGGCGGGTAACAGAGTGAAGCGACCATCACGGTTATTCCGGTCCGACGGGCACTGCAATCGATGCATATCGGCAGTCCGGACGACTGGGTCACCAGGCGGCCCTCGAATGTCCGAACGGTCGACCGGCTGCAACAGGTCGCCGAGCGCCCACCACCCAAATCCGCGAAGAACAAAAAAAAGCCCGACAAAGTCGGGCCAATGGGTTTGAGACACAAGGAGAATACCGCCCACCCCACACCGGGCAGTCACGCCGTGCTACACGACGTTCTTTTCGACGATCGGCCGGTTTTCCAGCACTCGCGCCCAGCCGAGCGGCGACAGGTCGAGCGTTTCGTAACGCCCGCCCAGAATGAGTTCACTGACGCCGCGCCCCGTCGCCGGCCCTTGCTGCAGCCCGTGGCCGCTGTAGCCGTTCGCGAACACGACGTTATCAAGCTCCGGGTGATACCCGATGATCGCGTTGTGGTCGAACACGTTGTACTCGTAGTATCCGGACCAGCAGTTCTCCACGCGCAGCGCCTCGAACTCCGGCACGCGATTCGCGAGCGTCGGCCAGATCACGTCGTCGAACAGGTCGTGATCGACTTCGTCGAGCGGCAAATCGTCCGGGTCGCGATCCGGGCTCGGCGACGTGCCGCAAATATACGTGCGCCCTTCCGGCCGGAAATACACGCCCGTCGGATCGATGAGCAGCGGGCAATCGGCGAGCTTCGCCGGCGACGACACGTTGAAGATGCTGCGGCGCCGCGCATACACGGGAATGTCGATACCCATCATCGACGACAGCGTGCGCGTCCACGCACCGGCCGCGTTGACCAGCGTGTCGCACGCATAACGCTCGCCGTCGCCCGTCACGACATGCGTGATCTTCCGTCCATCGCGTTCGACCGACTTCACGTCGGCCGCCACATAACGCGCCCCGAGCGCCTGCGCTTTCTTGCGCAGCGCCTGCACGAGCCCGTAGCCGTCGAACCAGCCTTCGCCGCTCACGCCGTACGCACCCGACACGAGATCGTCGACGTTCAGCCACGGAAACTTCGCGCGCAGTGCATCGCAATCCATCAACCGGATATCGGCGCCGAGGCTGGTCTGCAGCGCATGGTTCTCGCGCAGCGTCGCATCGCCGGCCGCCGTCGCGAGGAACAGGTAACCGCCTTCGTGCAAATCGATCGACGGCCGGTTGCCGTCCACTTCGAGCCGTTCGCCGATCGTGCGCAGGAAGTCGATGCCGAACAGCGACATCTCGATCGACAGCGGCGTCGAGAACTGCTGGCGAATCGACGCGGCCGACAGCGCCGACGACGATCGCGCATAGGTGGGGTCGCGCTCGATGACGGTCACGGCGACCGTCGGATCGGTGGCGCGCAGGAAATAGGCGATCGAGCTGCCGATCACACCACCGCCGACGATGACGACTTGAGAACTCACGAATGACTCCAGTTGCACGTGAAAGGCGCGGCCAGCCGGCCACGCCCGTTGGTTGTTCGTGCCGCGTCGCACGCGGCGTCGCGTCCGCGGACTTCCCGGGCGATCGCCTCGGCGTGCGCCGCGATCGCAACCGATCGCTCACGGTATTTCAGCACGTCCGGCATCGCCGCGAAAGTCCGCGCGCTTGCGTTCAATCCGCCGATTTCGTCGTGACGGGCTGCCACGCGGCGTTCTTCACTTCATACAGCGTCGAGCTCGGGTTCTTCAGGTCGCCCGTGTTCGTGAACGCGATCGTGCCCGTGATGCCGTCGTAGCGCGTGTCCTTCAACGCGCCGTTGAAATCGGCCGGCTTCGTCGAATTGGCCTTCTGCATCGCGTTGATCGCGATCCACGTCGCGTCGTACGCGAACGGCGCATACGCGAGCATGTCGACGCCGTACTTCTGCCTGAATTTCGTTTCGAACAGCTTGCCCTTCGCGAGGCGCGACAGCGGCTGCCCGTATTCCCACACGGCCGCGCCTTCCGCCGCGTTGCCGGCCAGCCTGATGAAGTTCGCGTTCATCACGCCGCCGCCCGCGAGAAACTGCGCGCGGATGCCGAGCTGCCGCATGCGCTTCACGAGCATCGCGGCCTGCGCGTCGAGGCCGCCGAAGAACACGAGATCGGCATTCGTGCTCTTGATCTTCGTGAGCTGCGCGCTGAAGTCGACGGCCTTGTCGTTCGTGAATTCGCGCGCGACGATCGTGCCGCCGTTCGCCTTCACGGACTTCTCGAATTCGTCGGCTTCGCCCTGGCCGAACGCGGTGCGATCGTCGATGATCGCGATGCGCTTCGCCTTGGTCACGCTCGCCGCATACGCGCCTGCGTTGCCGGCGTTCTGCGTGTCGGTCGCGATCACGCGGTACACGGTGCCGAGCCCGGCGCGCGTGATGTCGGGATTGGTCGCCGACGGCGTGATCATCGGAATGCCGGCCTTCGCGTAGATCTTCGACGCGGGCAGCGTCGTGCCCGAATTGAAATGGCCGATCACGACGGCCACCTGCGCGTCGGCAAGCTGCTGCGCGGCCTGCACGCCGGTGCGCGGATCGCTCTGGTCGTCCTGCGACGCGACGACGAACTTCACGGGCTTGCCGCCCACCGTCGTGCGCGCGGCATTCGCTTCGTCGACGGCCATGCGCACGCCGTTCTCGATGTCCTTGCCGTACGCGGCGCCGCCGCCCGTCAGCGGGCCAGCTACGCCGACCTTGACGACCGTCTCCTGCGCATGGGCCGCGCCCGTCTGGAACGCGAGGATCGCGGCGGTCAATGCAACGCCGGAAAGCGAACGAATGCGGAACGTCATGGCAATCCTTCTTCTGTGGGTCGGGATGCAACGCGCGACTGCCGCGCGTCGGCGACCTCTCGCGTGCCGGTGATGTCGACCGCCGCCAGGGCGCCATTCGACGAAGGCGTCAAACCGGTCGGCCGATCACTGAGGTTCCGTCTCCGAAGAACCTTTCACCGCGAAAGAGGTGAACGGATTGTGGGTAGCCAATACCCGTGCAGCAAACGAATTATCGGAACTACGTTGTGAGGATTTTTCATCAAGTTCCGCGCGGCAGGCCCGCGCGACGGCCGGCCGTGAGCCGAAGGCGCCAGTGGAGATACGCGCCGGCGCCCGTCCAGAAAGGCCGGCTGCGGTCATGCCGATGAAGCATCACCGCCGCGACACCGGCACGCCATCGCGACGCCCGCGGCGTCGCGTCATCCGGTCAGTGCCGATCCGCGCCCGTATGCTTGCGCACCGCGTCGGCCGCCTCGCCGGCTTTCTCCTGGATCTTGCCGGCCTGCTGTTCGGCGATGCCTTCCGCTTCCGTCTTGCGGTCGCCCGTCACCTTGCCGAGCGCTTCCTTGACCGACCCCTTGACCTGCTTGAGCTTGCCTTCGATGCGATTCCTGTCCATGGTCGTCTCCTGCGACGGTTGGGAAAAGCCGGCGGCGTGACGGCCTGCGCCGCACCGCCGAGTAGACAGGTTTGCACGCATCCGCCGCGCGCGGCAGATGCGGATGCACCAGCACGCATGGTGCATTCGCACCGGCGGCGTCAGTCCTTGCCCCTCTCCCCACCCTTCTCGCGCGCGCCGTTCGCTTCGGCTGCTCCGACGATCCCGCGCTCGCGCGCCCACACGATCGCCTCGCCGCGGCTGTGCACGTCGAGCTTCGCGTAGATCGTCGCGACGTGATTGCGCACGGTGTTCGGCGCGAGCCCGAGGCGGCCGGCGATCTCCTTGTCGGCGAGACCGTGACACAGCAGATCGAACACGTCGCGCTCGCGCGCGGTCAGGTCCGACAGTTGCGCGCCCGCGTCCGGCGCATTCGCGCGCCGCACGTTCGCGAGCTTCTCGATCAGCGTGCGGCTGAACCACGACGCATCCTGCATCGCGGTCTCGATCGCGTAGACGAGCTCCATCTCGGTGCGCTTGCGATCGCTGATGTCGAGCAGCGCGACGAGCAGGCAATCCCGCCCGTGAATCGCGACGGGGTCGGCCGACACGACGCAATCGCGCACGTCGCCGTCGCGCGTGCAAATCTGCACATCGGCGTTGCGCACATTGCCGTCGCGCGCGAGCCGGGCCTCGATACGCTGCCACGCACCGCGCTCGGCCCACAGCCCGATCTCGTCCGCGGATTTGCCGAGCAGGTCGTCCTGCGGATGGCCCGTCATCGCGGCGAATGCATCGTTGACGTCGAGCAGCTCGAAACGGTCGGCCGTGACGATCGCGGTCGCGACCGGCGCCATCCGGAATGCCGTCGCGAAGCGCTCCTCGCTCTGCCGCAGCGCGCGCTCGGCCTGCTTGCGCGGTTCGAGATCCATGAACGTGAACAGCATGCAGGCTTCGTCGTTCATGTCGATCGGCTGCCCGGCGACGACGACCGCCTTCGTGCCGCCGTCGGCGACTTTCAGCACGGCTTCCATCTGCGGAATCGTCGCGCCTTCGCCGAGCCGCTCGATCGCAAGCTCGCGCTGCTCAGCCTGTTCGAGCACGTCGATCTCGTACACCGAGCGGCCGAGCACGTCGTCGCGCGCGTGGCCCGTCAGGTCGAGAAAGCCCTGGTTGACCTTCACGTAGCGCAGATCGTCGAGCCGGCAGATCACGGCCGGCGCCGGGTTCGCGTTGAAGGTGCGCTCGAAGCGTTCCTCGGCGCTCGCCCATTCGGTTGCGTCGTGCAGCACGAGCGCGAGGCAGTCGGGCTCGCCGGCCGCGTTCGTCAGCACGAGGCTGCGGATCCGGTGGACCCAGCTCACGGTTTCATCGGCGGCCGATTCGACTTCGACCGTCACGTCGCTGAACTCCTCGCCGGCGATCACGCGATCCATCGGATAGTGGCCGTCGCGCACCGGATGGTTGTTCCGGTAGCGCAGCCGGAAACGCTCGCGATATTCGGTGACGGTCGCGCCGAGCGCCGTCAGTTCGGTCACGCCGTGCATCGCGAGGGCGGCCTCGTTCGCCCACACGATCCGCTGGTCGGGCTCGATCAGGATCACGCCCTCGGTGAGCCCCGCGATGATCTGGTGCAGCTGGCGCCGGTCGGTATGCGACTTGAGCGCCTGTTCGTTGACCTGTTCGTTCATCGAATGGTTGTCCATGTCATCAACATGACTGCCGGGCCGGCCGCGCCTCTGTCGACACGCGCCGGCCGGCGCGTTTGGCGATGATCGCTTGCCGCCCATCGGCGCGACAGGCGCGAATGCACTACCCGCCATAGTACATTCGCACGGCCCGCCGCTACCGTACGGCACCCCGCCGATCGTCGCCGCTTCCGCCCCGCCCTCCCCGCATCTCGGGCAACCGACGCACTCCAACCCCGTCACCGCCCCCGTGCAAACGCACTAGTCGAACAGGTGAATTTGCGCGATGTCCCCATCCGTTCGCATCGGTACGCTGGTACTGCATCGGCGCTCATGCGCTGCCTTCCGAACCGCACAGGAGAAGCACGATGAAGCTGCATCAGACACCCGATCCGACGCGGCCCGAACCGCCTCCGGACAGTCCGCCCGAACCGTCTCCCGGCACGGACCCGCCGGTTCCGCTGCCGCCCGACGTGCCGCGCCCCGACATCCCGCCGCGCGAGCCCGGCTACGACACGCCGATCGCCCGGTGATCGACAACGGCGTTCGCGCTTACCCATTCAACACGCCAATCGACGGAGAACTTCAATGAACAAGACCCGGCATTTTTCGACCCTGCTCGCCGTTGGCGCGGCCGTCCTGCTGAGTGCCGCGCCGCTCGCGAGCGCCTATGCGCAGGACACGTCGGCCGACAACGGCAACGGTAACGGCATGCAGGCCGAATCGAACCAGCCCGTCACCGACACATGGATCACGACCAAGGTGAAGACCCAACTGGCCTCCACCGACGGCGTGAAGAGTCTCGACATCGGCGTGAAGACGGTCGACGGCGTCGTCACGCTGACGGGCGTGCTGCCCTCGAAGATCGCCGTGAAGAAGGCGATCGCCGTGTCGCGCGCGGTCAAGGGCGTGAAGCACGTCGACGCATCCGGCCTGAAGGCAAAGGCCTGACCTCCCGCGCGGCGGCTGCCGCGCTTTTATCCCATTCCGACAAGGAGCACACGATGAACGAGGACAAGATCAAGGGCCAGTGGAAGCAGCTCACCGGCAAGCTGAAGGCCAGGTGGGGCAAGCTGACCGACGACGATCTCGCGGTCGCGGAAGGCAATCGCGACTATCTGGCCGGGAAGATCCAGGAACGTTACGGGATCGCCCGCGACGCGGCCGAAGCGCAGTTGAAGGAATTCGATCGCGAGCTGTAACGCAACCGGCAAACCGCAACCCTCAACCCGCCGCGGCGCCGCCGGCGTCGCGGCCACCAGGACAACGACATGGGCAAATATCTGATCGCCTGGCTGCTCGGCGTACCGGTCGGGCTGCTGGTGCTGTTCTATCTGATCACGCATATCCTCTGACATCGGCGCGGCACCCGGCATGCTCCGCCGGCCTCCTCAGGCTACCCACCCGGCGAGGACATCGACGGCGACACGGCAATCCGCCGCTGCCGATCGAACGTGCGCGCGCATCCCGCTGTATCACGGGCCACCCAACGCAAATCGGGCAGGGCGCATGCGCTCCCTGCCCGATCGGCTCGTTGCTTCGGCAGCGGGGCGCAGCGCCCCGCTTTACGTCCATTACTTCGCCGCGTTCGCCGTCATCTTGAAGATGCCCTGCGCGTTGCCCGCATCGAAACGCAGGTCGGTTACCCAGCGGCGCGCCGTCTGGTCGAACGTGCGCTTGCGCGTGATGAACTCGTAGAACGAGCCCGGCACGTTGCGCTTCACCGTGCCGCCGTCGCGCGTGCGGAACTCGCGCTCGACGGTATCCGCGCGATACGCGGTCTGGAACACGCGGCCCGAGCGCGAGCGCTCGACTTCCGGCTTCATCGGCCGGCCTTTCGCCTTCTCGTCGTCGGACAGCTTGAACACGTCGGCGACGCGGTCGGTCGCATGGTTGAACGCGTTGCCTTCGGTCGAGATCCACGCCATTTCCGCCGATTCCATCAGCAGCGTTTCGTAGTCGAGTTCGTTCGGCAGATCGTGCTGGCGCGCGAAGGCGCCGACGATCTCCGGCAGCAGCGCGTGCGCGGCGTCGAGTGACAGCCAGCCTTCGCGTTCGACTTCCCACAGCAGCGCGACGGCCGCCGGCGACAGCGGATCGCGCGACGAGCTCACGACGTTCGTCACCGCCTGCTGGAATTCCTTCGAGAAACGTTCCGGATGCAGTTCGCTGACGAAGAACTGCGCGATTTCGTCCGGCGCATCCTCGTGCGCATACGCGCGGCCGGTCATGCCGAGCTTGTCGAGCGGATAACGGCCGTTCAGGCGGAAGCCGAGCGGACGCAGGATGCGCGTGAACGCGGCCTCGCCCGGCGGCAGCGCGCCCGTGTGCGGCCAGCGCACCGTGCGCAGCGCGCCGTGGTCGAAGTAGACCGAGCCGCCGCTTTCGATCGCGTCGGCCGTGTACGCGCGGCCGTTCGCCGAACGCTCGAGCAGCCCTTCGAACAGCGCCATGTTCATCGCCTGCGCGATCTCCGCGCGCGTCACGACGCCGTCCTCCCATTCTTCGAGGATGGCCGGCATGTTCAGGGTCGAGAACAGGGCGTCGGTCTTCGCCTGTCCCAGCAGCTTCGTCAGCAAGCTCTCGATATTCGGATTGCGCATCAGGATTCTCGTCTCGGGGGACCGCCGGCAATCGTGCCGGCAACTCGTCGGCCGGCGGCCCGTCGGGCGCCTGACCTTGCGTGGGGAGCATTATTCAAAGGGTTGCAGCCGGGCGTAAAGCGAGATTAAATTGACACGTGATGAGTTTTTGGAATTATTGGCCGTCCTTCGCCCGCCCTTTGCCCCCGCGTGGCGCGGCCCTGTTCGTCAGACGAATCGAGCATCATGCGCAAATTCAAGATCCCCAACATGGGCGCACTGGTGGCTTTCGAAGCCGCCGCGCGCCACGAGAGCTTCACGCACGCGGCCAAGGAGCTGTTCCTGACCGAAAGCGCGGTATCGCGGCAGATCGCGACGCTCGAGGCGAGCCTCGGCGTGCGGCTGTTCGCGCGCGTGAAGCAGCGCGTCGTGCTGACGCGCGCCGGCAAGCTGTACGGCACGCAGGTGCGGCGCGCGCTGGAAGCGCTCGACCGCGACACGCTGTCGATCATCGCGCACGGCAGCGGCGGCGGCTACCTGGAGCTCGCGGTGCTGCCGACGTTCGCGTCGCACTGGCTGATCCCGCGCATCAAGAGCTTCTACGACCGCACGCCCGACGTGCGCGTGAACATGGGCAGCCGCACCGACCTGTTCTCGTTCGAGGACACCCATTTCGAGGCCGCGATCCACTACGGCAAGCCGACCTGGCCCGGCACGTCGTCCGACTACCTGTTCGGCGAGGAAGTCGTGCCGATCTGCTCGCCCGCGCTGCTCGACGGGCCGGTCGAGCGCGTCGAGGATCTGCTCGCGTATCCGCTGCTGCACTCGACGACGCGCCCCGGCGCGTGGGCGCAGTGGTTCGAGACGCATGGCGTCGAAGATATCCGCACGATGCAGGGCGTGCGCTACGAGCTGCACACGATGCTGATCAGCGCGGCCGCGGCCGGGCTCGGGATCGCACTCGTGCCGAAGTTCTTCGTCGAGGAACAGTTGCAGCAGCTCGGCCTGGTCGTGCCGTGCGACGCGGCGACGGTCGGCGATTCGGCGTACTACCTCGTGTATCCGACGGAATTCAGCCACAGCAAGCCGCTGGAGCTGTTTCGCGGCTGGCTGCTCGAGCAGGCGAGCGCGTATGCGGCACCGGACGGGGATCTGGACGGCGCCGACGCGGAGGATGACGAGGACGTCGAGTAGCGCGCTCGCTTCAGGTCACAGCGCGCGGGCGCGGCCGTTCACGTTCGACACATCAAACGCTTTCCGGATCATTGGCAGCAAGGTGCGGGTCGTCGTGACGACGACCCGCATTGTCGCGCAGCGCGAGCGTTACATGTGCCACTTCACCGTCGCGGTCAGCGTACGCGGATCGCCGGGCATGTTGTACAGGTCTGCGTTGCCGTGCGCGGCAATGAAGTAACGGCGATTGAACAGATTGTCGAGCGTGAGCGTCACGTCGACCTTCTTGCTGCGATAGCCGGCGCCCAGGTTGAACACCGTGAACGACGGCAGCGTGACGAGATCGCTGGCCGACGTGTAACGCGCCGACTGGAACTGCATGCCGGCCGCCGCATAGAAGCCGTACGGCAGTTCGCGCTTCAGCCACAGGTTCGCGCTGTGGCGCGGCATCAGCCCCGGCGTGTTGCTCGACAGCGCGAGGCCGGCCGCCGTCGATTGCGGCGAACCGTCGACGGTGCCGTTCATGTAAGCGTAACCGGCGTACACCGACCACTTCGGCGCGATCTCGCCGGTGAAGCCCAGCTCCATCCCGCGCACGTGCTGCGTGCCGATCGGCAGCGCATAACCGGGATTCGCGGGGTCGCCGATCTGCTGGTTGGTCTGGCGCATGTCGAACAGCGCGACGCTGGCCGTCGCCTTGCCGCCGAGGTCGAAGCGCGAGCCGACTTCATACGCGGTGGTCTTCTGCGGCGCGAGCGCGGCGCCGTTCGAGAACGCGCCGGAACTGATCAGCGTATCGGCGAGCGGCGAGAACGACTGGCTGAACGAGCCGTACAGCGTCAGCCAGTCGAGTGGTTCGTAGATCAGGCCGACGCGCGGGCTCCACGCGTGATCGGTGCGGTCGAGATTGACGTTCGACGACGTGTAGTCGTGGCGGATCTGGTTCAGGTAGTCGAAGCGCAGGCCCGCGAGCACCTTCCAGTGCTCGGTCAGCGAGATCAGGTCCTGCGCATAGACGCCCGCGAGCCCGACGACGGTCGACGCGTTCGTCTTCGCACGCGCGCCGGTCGGCACGCCGGGCAGGATCACCTGCTGCGGATTGAAGAGATCGTAGGTGGCGACCTTCGTCACGTTGTAGATCGTGTCGAACTTCTGCTGCTGCGACAGTTCCAGCCCGTACAGCAGCTCGTGGCGCATGCCGAACAGCGACGTCTTCTGCGTGAGCTCGAACAGGCCGTCGATGCCGTGGTCGGTGCGCTGGCGCGTCGACTGGTCGAGCGTCACGACCGGGTGCGCGGCCGTCTTGATCGGCTCGAACGTCACGTAGTTCTTGCGTTCGAGCGAGAAGTCGTACGCGCGGATCGCGCCATGGAACGACAGCGTATCGCTGAAGCGGTGATCGAGCGACACCGTCGCGCTCTTCGCTGAGACGTCGTTGTACGAGCTGTTCGCCGCGTCGGCCGAGCCGTAATACGTGTTGATCGGCACGTCGACCGGCCGGCCGCGATACGCGGGCAGGCCCTGGTCGGACGTGCGGCGATCGTGCAGGTAGTCGAATTCGACGTTCAGCACCGTGTTGCTGTCCAGCTTGAACTGCGCGGACGGCGCGATCGCCTGGCGGTTGAGCTGGAACTGGTCGCGAAAGCTGTTCGAGTTCTCGGCCGCGCCGGTGATGCGGAAGCGCGCCGCGTCGTTCGCATTCCAGCCGAGATCGAATTCGCCGCGCCGCTCGCCGCGCGTGCCGAGCGTCACGCCCACGTCGCGCACCGGGTTCGCGTCCGGCCGCTTCAGCACGCGATTCACGATGCCGCCCGCCGAGCCGCGCCCATACAGCACGGCCGCCGGCCCCTTCAGCACCTCGACGCGCTCGACGTTCGACAGGTCGCGATAGTAGAGCGCGTCGTCGCGAATGCCGTCGACGTACTGGTCCGTGATGCTGTTGAAACCGCGGATCGTGATCTGGTCGCGCTGGCCGTCGCCGACCGAGAAGCCGACGCCCGGCACGTTGCGCAATGCGTCCTGCATCGACGTCGCGTTCTGGTCCTCGATCACCGCGTGCGGGACGACGTTCACCGTCTGCGGCACGTCCATCAGCGACATGTCGGTCTTGGTCGCCGCGCGCGAACGGCCCGCGTCGTACGACGCATGCTCGGCGGCCGCATTGACGGAAATCGCGGGCAAGGTCGCCGCGGCGTCGCTCGCCTGCGCGAACGAAGTGCGGGCGCCGGCCAGCGACGTGACGATCAGAAGCGCATGGCAAGCGCTCGTGTTGAGTTTCATCGTAAGCGTAGGGGGTGAAGGAAAACGGCGAACGGAAACGCGTCCGGTCGACGCGCGAATCGCGCAGCGACCGACGAAGCTTTCCGTGAACTAGATGGCGCGCGGGGGATCGCCCCGTCGCGCATGCCGGCGGCGAACGGCCGGCGCGGGTGGATGCCGGCCGGCACGACCGGCACGAAAAAAGCCGTGACATCCCGTCACGGCTCGTAATGGTGCGGAATAATAAACGAGAATGATTCGTGTTTTCGATTAATTTTTAACGTGTCGCCTGCCCGCAACGTGCATGCGCATCGCGTTCTGCATTCCTGACGAATTCCTTTCATTTCGAGGCACTGATCCGCATATCGACGTAAGCGCGTCGAAAGAAATAGATCGGCCGTATCGAATGGATTGCGCGGAAACGGTCAGGCAGAAGGTGGGGTTCGGGATACGACGACGAAAAGCTTGGAGAGGATCACGAAGGATCCGGTGAAGCACGGGCGGCACGTATTCAACGGTCCGGTGCGCGCCGGACCGGGCAACCCCGACCCGGCGCTCCGGGCAGCCGACCTCGCATCGGCAGCGCGGCGGACCTTCTTCTGTTGTTCACTACGTCTGCTCTCTCAGGCTCGCTTCATTTTTTTCTTCGTCGCGCTACGCCATTATCCGCCCAAACCAGCCGAAGTGAAACGTTTGCGGTTGCAACAAACGCGTTATACCGGCCATTCGGTAACAGTCTTTCTGAATGCTTACGATGCATGCGACGAGATTCGGCAATTCTTGCATTCGCATCGGCGTTCCTTTTTAATGGAACTGGTTCCAATCGCCGATTCGGCCATGTTCCCGCGTGACGTGCCGTCGTGCCCGCGTCATCATGCCGATTCAGGATCGAGGATCATTCAGCTCAGGATTCGCATCGCCCGTCCTTCCCGGACACCTAGTCAAACGAGACCGTCATGCCCGATTCCGCCTCCCTGCAGCAACTGTTTCCCGCGTATCAAGACATCCCCGCCGAGTTCCGGCTCGCTTCGCCGATTCACCAGCGCGTGTCGCTCGTCGACGGCGAACTTCGACCGTGGAACGGTGCGACCAAGACCGTGCTGTCGCCCGTGTGCGTGCGGCAGGCGGACGGCAGCGTCGAGCAGGTCGAGATCGGCAGCTATCCGGTAATGGGCGAAACGGAAAGCGACGCGGCGCTCGACGCCGCGGTGCGCGCGTACGACTCGGGCCGCGGCGAGTGGCCGACGATGAAGGTCGAGCAGCGCATCGCGTGCATGCAGGACTTCATCAAGCGGATGGTCGCGCAGCGCGAGCTGGTCGTGAACCTGATCATGTGGGAGATCGGCAAGAGCCTCGCCGATTCGCAGAAGGAGTTCGACCGTACCGTCACGTACATGACGCAGACGATCGATGCGCTGAAGGAGCTCGACAACGCGAACTCGCGCTTCGTGATCGCGGAAGGCACGATCGGCCAGATCCGCCGCACGCCGCTCGGCGTCGTGCTGTGCATGGGCCCGTACAACTATCCGCTGAACGAGACCTTCGCGACGCTGATCCCCGCGCTGCTGATGGGCAACACCGTGGTGTTCAAGCCGCCTCAGTACGGCACGCTGCTGTTCGAGCCGCTGCTCGAAGCGTTCCGCGACGCGTTCCCGCACGGCGTGATCAACACGATCTACGCGCCGGGCGCGGTGGTCGTGCCGCACATGCTCGCGTCGGGCAAGATCAACGTGCTCGCGCTGATCGGGTCGAGCAAGGTGGCCGATCACCTGAAGAAGCAGCACCCGAAGTCGCACCGGCTGCGCGCGATCCTCGGCCTCGACGCGAAGAACGCGGCGATCGTGCTGCCCGACGCCGATCTCGACCTCACCGTGAAGGAATGCCTGCTCGGCGCGCTGTCGTTCAACGGCCAGCGCTGCACCGCGCTGAAGATGCTGCTCGTGCACCGCTCGATCGTCGACGAATTCCTGAAGCGCTTCACCGCCGCGCTCGAACAGCTGAAGATCGGCATGCCGTGGGAGAAAGGCGTCAGCATCACGCCGCTGCCCGGCATGCATCGCACGGCCTACATGACGGACGCGATCGACGACGCGAAGGCCAAGGGCGCGCAGGTCATCAACCACTCGGGCGGCGAATTCAGCAAGACGCTGTTCTATCCGGCCGTCGTGTATCCGGTATCAGAAGGAATGAAGCTGTACCGCGAGGAACAGTTCGGGCCGATCATTCCGGTCGCGCCGTTCGACGACGTCGACACCGCGCTCGACTACGTGACGACGTCGGATCATGGCCAGCAGGTCAGCATCTTCGGTTCCGATCCGGTGCAGATCGGCGCGCTCGTCGATCCGCTCGTGAACCAGGTGTGCCGCGTGAACATCAACTGCCAGTGCCAGCGCGGGCCCGACGTGTTCCCGTTCGCGGGCCGCAAGGATTCGGCAGAAGGCACGCTGTCGGTGAGCGATGCGCTGCGCGCGTTCTCGATCCGCTCGATGGTCGCGGCGAAGCAGACCGACAGCAGCAAGCAGTTGCTCGACTCGATCGTGTCGGATCACACGTCGAAGTTCATCAATACGGGCTTTATTTTCTGAAGCCATCGTGAAGCGGGAACCCTCCGCCGCGCGTCGATGCTGCGGAGGGACTCAGCGAGCAACGCGCTGTTTGTCATGCGTTCGACGCCAGCAGCCTGATCCCCGCCACGCCGAACACGACGGCGAGGCACGCTTCCATCGCGCGACGGCCGCGCACATACAGCCGGCGCGCGCCGTCCATCGAGAACACGAGCGCATAACCGCCGAACACCAGGCACCCGATCACGACACAGCCCGGCACGACGGCGCCGTGCGACGCGCCCGCGCCGTTCGACGACAGCGCGACGATCGACACCCACACGAGAATGGCTTTCGGATTGGTCAGGTGCAGCATCGCGCCGCGCATGTAGAAGCGCGACAGCCGCTGCTCGCGCGCCGCGTTCGGCGATGCCGCCGCCGTGCCCGACAGCGCCGTGCGCCCCGACTTGAATGCGAGCCACAGCAGGTACAGCCCGCCGAAGATCTTGATCGCGACCAGCAGCTTCGACCATGCGAGTAGCGCAGCCGACACGCCGAGCGCCGCCACGGTCGCCCAGAACATCGACCCCGAAATGACGCCGAGCGCGAACGCGAGCGCCGCCTTGCGGCCCTGGTTCGCGGCGACCGACATGATCGCGAGATTGCTTGGCCCCGGGCTGGCCGTACCGATGAAATAGGCCGTGTAGGCCAGCAGCAGGTTGGCCGAGAAGAAGGCGTGGACGCTCATGTCGAATCTCGCAGGGTTGGTTCCGGGATTGTTGGCAAACGCGGGCCGTCTGCCCATGGACAATTGCGCGGCCAATCGCTGGGCCAGTTCGACGGCCACGCCAATCGAATCGCCGTTCGTGAAACCGTCTCGGATATGAAACACCCGGCACATTCACCGCCCGTTTCCGCCATGCAACGGAGCTCGTCCCGTTTCGACGTCCCCGCCAGCGAACGCACGGCAGACGCGGGCGGAACGCGTGGATCGGCACGTTTCGGCCGTTCGCCGACAGAAACGCACCGCGCGTTCCGCCCGCGTTACGTTACATCCGTGAAGCATTTCGCGTCGCCGAGCCCCTCCGTGAGCCTGACGTCCACCACGCCCCGCCTGTAGACATCCTCCTCGACCGCCTGCGCAACCCACTACCGGCGGGACTCGCCGGCCGGCGCCGGATCGCCGCTCGACATCGCTCGACAATCGGATCGCGGCGCTGGTACGGAAACTGCATTCCGTTCCGGTAAAAGCCGCGCCGACGACCCGCGCGGACACAAATTCAACCTCGGGCGCATCCACGAATACGCCCGAACGATCCGCGCAAGCAACGAGGCCCCTCATGGATGCGCTGCCCAATTCGTCCGACACGGCGTTCCAGCTCTTTCTCGCGAAGGTGCTCGAACAGCCGCTGCCCGACTGGACCGAAAAACAGCAGATGGAACTCGAGATGGCACGCACGCTGTCGACCGAAATGGTCCACATCGCCGAAGAGATGCGCGGCCGCGCGCCCGACCTCCCGCGCTGCCTCGTGCTGCTTCGCTACGCGAAGGTGCTCGACTTCATGCTGACGTCGCTCGCCGCGCGCCGCGACATTCATCCGCAGACGCTGCGCACGCTGTTCCGGCTCGCGAACCTGAAGGTCGACGATTCGTATCCGGCGTGACGCGGCCTGGCGAGGCGGATTCCGTCAAGGGCACTTCCCGATACGACGGAATGCGCGCATCGATCGCCGCCGCGATCACGAAGCCGGGCGATGCATGACGCGGTAACCCCTCGCACACGCCCGCTCGCTCGCCGGCTTATCCCGATCATCAGCGCTGTGGCCGGCCCCTCCCCGCAAACGGATGTACAATCGCGCGCCATGAACGCACTTCGCCGCTTCCTGCTCCGGCAAGGCGTCGCGCGACAGCTTCTGTGGGGTTTCCTCCTCGTGACGCTGCTGTCCCGCGCGCTGATGTCGGGTGCCGTGATGCTCGATCCGGACGGTCCGGATGCGGGCTCGGTGGTGCTGTGTTCGGGCCGTGGCCCGCTGATCGTCGACGTGGCCGCACTGGCCGCACGCTTCGACGCCAGCACGCCGATCACGCCGGCCAACGATGCGCTGGCGCTCGTCGATGCGCTCAAACACGACGCGCACGCCGACAAGACGGCACCCTCCGGAAACAGCGACAGCCTCTGCGCATTCGGCGCCGCACTGTTCACGGCACTCGCGTCGTTCGTCCTGCTGGTGCTGCTGTTTCCCGCCGCGATTCCGCGGCGTTTCCGGATTCCTCCCGATTTCCTTCCCGTCGTGCGATCGATATTCGACGATCGCCCGCCCTCCCGCGCCCCTCCTCTGTTCTGCTGAACGTTCCGCCCAGCGGCTCGTGCACGTCGATGTGCATGAGCCTTCATGCCGTTCGTTTCACTAAACCCGATTCAAGCGTTCACCCGACTGTCCGCGTCGCGCGGGCGGCGCCGCCTTGCGCATGGCCTGCGCATCAGGCCGCGTTGCCCATTACGTCGACGCTCGCATGCCGGTGTGCGGCGCGTTGACGGCGGCCGGCCTGCGCCGGCCTCGCCGATCGACGATCATGAGGAGCTGACATCATGTCGACCACCATCGAGCGGGCGATCTCGCCCGCCCATTCCGCAAGCGCCGGTTACCGGACGCTCTGGCGCTGGCATTTTTATGCCGGCCTGTTCGTCATGCCCTTCCTGGTGATCCTCGCGATCACGGGAACGCTTTATTGCTTCCAGCCGCAGATCGAGCCGCTGCTGTATCCGCACCGGCTGCTCGTCGAGTCGCGCGCCACGCCGAAGCTCGACCCGGACACGCTGCTCGCCCGTGCACGTACCGCGATGCCGACCGGTGCGACGCCGGTTTCCGTCCAGGTCTCCACCGCGCCGGACCGCAGCGCCGAATATGTGTTCCGGCTGCGCGACGGCAGCCGCGAGAGCGTCTACGTGAACCCGTACGACGGCAGCGTGCTCGGCACGCTGAGCGTCGAGCGACGCTTCATGCAGGTCGACCGGATGCTGCATCGCAAGCTGCTGCTCGGCAAGACGGGCGAGTTGCTGATGGAACTCGCCGCGTGCTGGACGTTCGTGATGATCGGCACCGGCATCGCGCTGTGGTGGCCGCGAGGCGCGGCGCGTGTCGGGCGCGCGCTGCGGCCCGACCTGTCGCTGCGCGGCCGGCCGCTGTGGAAAAGCATCCACGCGACCGCGGGCATCTGGCTCGCGGCCGGCACGGTGGCATTCATCCTGTCGGGGCTGCCGTGGTCGGGCTCGTGGGGCAAGAACTTCAAGGCGCTCGCCGCGACCGTGAACCTCGGCGCGCCGGAGGGCGCATGGGGCGGCGCGTCGGTGCGTTCGGCTCGCCCGGGCGCTGCCGCGGAGCCAGCGCGCGCGCAGGCCGCCGCGCCGTCCGGCCATCACCACGAATCGGGCGAGTCGATGCCGGGAATGGTGATGGACGACCTGCCGCTGCCGCAAACGCCGTGGGCGGTCGGCAACGTGCCCGTTCCGCATTCGCCGTCCGCGCCGACGCCGGCGCCGCTGCCGCTGGCACGCGCGATCGCGATCGTCGCGGGGCTCGGCGTGACGAGCGGCTACACGCTCGCGCTGCCGTCGGGCGCGGACGGCGTGTTCACCGCGTCGTACTTCCCGGCCGACCCGAAGGCGGAGCGGACGATCTACATCGATCAGTACAGCGGCGCGGTGCTGAAGGACATCCGCTACGACGACTACGGCGCGGTGTCGCAAGCCGTGTCGTACGGCACGTCGCTGCACATGGGTCGCTACTTCGGGCTCGCGAACCAGATCGTCTGCGCGGTGCTGTCGCTCGGGCTCGCCGCGATGGCCGTCACGGGCGCGGTGATGTGGTGGAAGCGCCGCCCGGCCGGGAAGCTGGGCGCGCCGTCGCGCGAACGCGGCACGCCGCCGATGCGCGGCTGGATCGCGGGGCTCGTGCTGCTCGGGATCGTATTCCCGCTGATGGGGATGACGATCGTCGCGGTCTGGTTGATCGACCACCTGCTGTTCGGCCGTGCGGCGCGCGCGGCAGCATGACCGCGAAGCGATTCCACCGATTCAAAGGATTCCGAAGCATGAAGTTCAGACTAATGCTACCCGCTGCCGTTCTCACGGCTTTCGTGCCTGCCCGGCAGGCACGGGAAAGCGACGTCACGCGCGCGGGCCCGCCGCGCGCCCCGCCATCCACTTCCGATAGCGCCGCGTCTGGCATTGGGCGGCGAGTTGCTGCCGGACCAGCGCGCGCAGCGGCGACACCTGCGGGTTCGTGCGGCGCCCTTCGCTGAGCCGCGTGAGCTGGAACTTGACGACGGCCATGTTGGCCAGCGCACCCAGCGCCTTGTTCTTCCACCGGATCGGCTGCAGCACCGGCGCGCTGTCCTTGCCGGCCCGCCAGTCGCGCGGCAGGTTCGGATCGATCGACAGCGCGGTCGCGATGCCGACCATCGCCACGCCGCTTTCGACCACCTGCTCGGCGACCGCGCGGCGCCGGATGCCGCCCGTGACCATCAGCGGCATCCGTGCGACGGCCGTGATGTCGCGCGCGAATTCGAGGAAATACGCTTCGCGCGCAAGCGTGCGCCCGTCGCGGGCCTCGCCCTGCATCGCCGGCACTTCATAGCTGCCGCCCGACAGTTCGACGAGATCGACGTCGAGCGGGTTCAGCAGCTCGACCACGCGCTTCGCGTCGTCCGCGCTGAAGCCGCCGCGCTGGAAGTCGGCCGAATTCAGCTTGACCGCGACGACGAACGCGGGCGATACCGTCGCGCGCACGGCCCGCACGATGTCGAGCAGCAGGCGCGCGCGATTTTCGATGCTGCCGCCCCACTGGTCCTGCCGGCGGTTCGTCAGCGGCGACAGGAACTGGCTCAACAGATAGCCGTGCGCCGCGTGAATCTGCACGCCGGTGAAGCCGCTTTGCTCCGCAAGCTGCGCCGCGCGCACGAAACGCTGCTGCACCTCGGCGATATCGGCCTCCGTCATTTCCTTCGGCACCGGGAACTGCTTCGACAGCGCGCCGAGCGCGAGCGGCACGGCCGACGGCGCGAGCGTCGTCTGGCCAAGCGCCGCCTGCATCTGGCGCCCCGGGTGGTTGATCTGCATCCACACGTGCCCGCCGCCCGAGCGCGCGATCTGCGCCCAGCGGCGGAAGCGGTCGAGATGCGTGTCGCTCTCGAGCACGACACCGTTCGGCCCGGTCATCGCGCGGCCGTCCACCATCACGTTTCCGGTCAGGATCAGCCCGGCCTGGCCGTCGGCCCAGGCCTGGTACAGGCGCAGCAACGCGTCGGACGGCGCGTGGTCCGCATCGGCCATGTTCTCTTCCATCGCGGCCTTGGCCAGCCGGTTCGGGATCACCGCGCCGTTGGGCAGTGTCAGGGGCGTAAACAGGTTCATGGAGCGCATCCTCGATTGACGATGCCCAACGATAACTTTAAAGTCAACTTTAAGGTCAAGCCCCTTTGGAGCACCCCATGAAAATCGGCGAACTGGCGCGGGCCAGCGGCCTCGCGGCGTCGCGCATCCGCTTCTACGAAGCGAGCGGCCTGCTCGAACCGGCCCGCCGGCAGGCGAACGGCTATCGGGAATACGGGCCGGAAGCGCTCACGCGGCTCGCGATCATCGACCGCGCGCAGCGCGCGGGTTTCGCGCTCGACGAAATCCGCGCGCTGCTGCCGCCCGATCTCGGCGCATGGGCGCGCGACGAGCTGCTGGTCGCGCTGCGGCACAAGGTCGACGAGATCGCGCTGCTCGAACAGCGTCTCGCGCAGAACCGGCGCCATCTGGAGACGCTGATCGACGAGATCGAGAACAAGCCGGCGGGCGAGGATTGCGCGGGTGCCGCGCAACGCATGCTCGACCGGCTGTGCGAGCAAGCCGGCGAACCGCTGGCGCCGGCGCCCGTCGCACGGCCGACGCGCAAGCGCGCGTGACCGATTGCACGGCGGCACCCACCGATCCATCAACCCGCGCGGCGGCGAGACGAGCCGACGCGTACGCGCCGGCTTCCGCACCGCGACCTCCTGACCTTATCTGCATGACGATCCCCCATTTCAGAGGATTCCTCATCGCTGCGCTGCTGACATCCGGTATCGGCAATGCATGCGCCACGCAGTGCGGCGACACGCCTGCGTCGCTCTGACGGTAATAGGCTCGCGCGCGTGAAAGCCGTTGCACCGCGCGAGCGGTGGGCAGGTCGGCGCGCTTGCGCGCGGCTGTGCGGATTCGCTTACGTCTCAGGTAATCGACGCGCGCCGCCCGCGCCGCGATCATGGCTCCATCGACCGACGAACCGCGTCACGCCAGGAAGCCCGCCATGACCGCCTATGCCATCGCCCACCTGCACGACGTCGACATGTGCGACGACATCGTCGAATACCTCGAACGCATCGACGGCACGCTCGCGCCGTTCGACGGCCGGTTCGTCATTCACGGCGCGCGGCCGGAGGTACGCGAAGGCGTGTGGCGCGGCGACCTGATCGCGATCGCATTCCCGGATCTCGACACGGCGCGCGCATGGTACGAGTCGGAGGCGTACCGGCAGATCCAGCCGCTGCGCGCACGGCACGCGAGCGGGCCGCTGATCCTGATCGACGGCGTCGATGAACGGCACAAGGCGACCGACATCCTGCGGTGAAACCCGACGCCTGCGATACCTACGAAGCGTTGCGCTCCATCGGCTCGCCGACGACGAAGCCGCCGCCCTGGAACCGCTGCGCGGGATCGTCGTAGTCGGCGGTCGGCGCCGTGACCGGGAACAATCCCGCGAACTGCTCGGAGCTGTCGCGCGGACGGAAGCCGAGGAAACCGGCCTTCGTGTTGTCCCACCACTTCACCGGGTTGTCCGACGCGCCGTAGACGATCGCGTGGCCAACGCGGTTCGTCAGCAGCGAGCAGCGCACGAGCTCGATGAAGTCGCGATAGCTGAGGAACGTCACGAGCATGCGCGGGTTCTTCGGCACCTCGAACGACGAGCCGATCCGCAGGCACACGGTCTCGATCCCGAAGCGGTCGAAGTAGTAGCGCGACAGCGATTCGCCGAAGCACTTCGTCACGCCGTACAGGCTGTCGGGGCGCAACGGCGAATCGGCGTCGAGCACTTCCGTGACCGGATGGAAGCCGATCGCATGGTTCGAGCTCGCGAACACGACGCGCTTCACGCCGTGCTTGCGCGCGGCTTCATACAGGTTGTACGTGCCGGAAATGTTCGCGCCGACGAGATCGTCGAACGGCGCATCGATCGAAATGCCGCCGAGATGGACGATCGCGTCCACGCCGTCGACGAGCTGCATCACCGCCGGCCGGTCGGCCAGATCGACGACACGGGTTTCTTCATGCGCGGCCGCGTCGCCGAGCGCCGCGATATCGCTGACGCGCACGACGTCGGCCCATTGCGCGAGTGCGCCGCGCAACTGGCGGCCGAGGTTGCCGGCCGCGCCCGTCAGCAGCAGGCGCCCGAACGGTTTGCGCGCACCGGTGGATGAGGCGTTCATCGAATCTCCTTCTCCTTGAATCTGACCTGGACTCCGATCCGGTTTTTACCCCGAATCGGAAAACGTTTTCCAACTATACGCGGGACCGCAACCGAACGTCAATGGTCGAACCTGCTCGCAGCCATCCGCACTTTCCCGATATCGCCCCGTGGCCGCGCGCGGGCTTTTTCTGCCACAATCCGGCGTTATCGAACGAAAACGTTACCCTTCCGATGAAAAAAGTTTCCCCGACGATCCGCGACGTGGCCGCGGAAGCCGGCGTGTCGGTCGCGACGGTATCGAAATACGTGAACGGCACGCAGCGCTTCTCGCCGGCGGTCGAAGCGCGGCTCAAGGAGGCGATCGACCGGCTCGGCTACCGTTCGAACCCGCTCGCGCGTTCGATGATCACCGGGCGCACGCGCACGATCGGCCTCGTGATCCTCGACATCAGCAATCCGCACTTCACGAACGTGGTCAAGGGCGCGAACCGGATCGCGCTGCAGCACGACTACACGCTGCTGCTCGTCGATACCGAGGAGAACCAGGCACGCGAACGCTCGCTGATCGAGGCGCTCGCGCAGCGCGTCGACGGGCTGATCGTCAGCACGCGGATGCCCGACGACGAGGCCGGCTGGATGCTCGATCTCAACAAGCCGCTCGTGCTGCTGCGCCGCAGCCCCGGCCTGCCGATTCCGAGCGTCGGCATCGACAACCGGCTGTCGACCTACATGCTCGCGCGCCACCTGCTCAATCTCGGGCACACGCGCATCGCGTATCTCGGCTTCGGCACCGCACGCGTGAACGACGAACGGATCCAGGGCGCGCGCGACTGCCTCGCCGAAGCGGGGCTCACGCTCGACGTGCACGACGCGCACGCACCGACGGCCGAAGCCGGCGAACGCGCGTGCTCGCGCGTGATGCTCGGGCCGCAGCGCCCGCAGGCCGTGATCTGCTACAACGACCTGATCGCGCTCGGCTTCATGAAGGAAGCCGCGTCGCTCGGCTTCCGGCTGCCGCAGGACGTGTCGGTCGCGGGCATCGACAACGTGCCGTACGGCGAATACGCGGCGCCCGCGCTGACCACCGTCGACATCCAGAGCGAGAACATGGGCGAGCTCGCGATGCAGAAGCTGATCGACGCGCTCGCGGGGCGCACCGATGCGAGTTATTCGACGTTCGAGCCGCGGCTGATCATGCGTGCGTCGACGGCAGCAGCCGGTTGAGTCGCCTGCCGAGCGCCTCAAAACGAAAACGCGCCGCCCATGGCGGCGCGTTCGTTTTCCGAACTACGATCAAGCGTCGAGTTTCGCGGGCTTCATCTTCGGCGTGAGCACGTGCATGATCGCCAGCGCGAGCAGGTACGCGAGCGCGCCGATCGCGAACAGCACCCAGTAGTGGCCCGTGCGTTGCAGCACCTGGCCGATCACTTCCGAGAACAGCACGCCGCCGATCGAACCGGCCATCCCGCCGATGCCGACCACCGACGCGACCGCGCGGCGCGGGAACAGGTCGGACGCCGTCGTGAACAGGTTCGCCGACCAGCCCTGGTGCGCGGCGGCGGCGAGGCCGACGATCAGCACCGCGATCCACAGGCTCTGCACCTGCGACACGAACGCGATCGGCAGCACGCAGCACGCGCAGATCAGCATCGCCGTCTTGCGCGCGCGGTTCACGCTCCAGCCCGCGCGCAGCAGCATCGACGACAGCCAGCCGCCGCCGATGCTGCCGACCGTCGTCAGTGCGTAGATGCAGACGAGCGGCAGGCCGATGTGCTGCATGTCCATCCCGCGCGACTCGTTGAGCCACTTCGGCAGCCAGAACAGGTAGAACCACCACACCGGGTCGGTCAGGAACTTGCCGACCAGGAACGCCCACGTCTCGCGTTTGCGGATCAGCTCGCCCCAGCGCGGCGCACCGGCGTTCGCGTTCGCCGCGTCCAGCGCTTCGGCTTCGTCGCGCGGTTCGTCGTATTCCGCGGCGAGCGCGCGCGTGTCGGCCTGCCGATAGAGCACGAGCCACACCGCGAGCCAGATGATGCCGATTGCACCGATGATCACGAACGCCGCGCGCCAGCCGTAGGCCACCGCGATCGCCGGGATGATCGCCGGCGCGAACACCGCGCCGATGTTCGCTCCCGAGTTGAAGATGCCGGTGGCGAGCGCGCGTTCGCGGCGCGGAAACCATTCGGCCGTCGTCTTGATCGCGGCCGGGAAGTTGCCGCCCTCGCCGATCCCGAGCAGCGCACGCACGAACGCGAAGCCCGTCACCGAGCCGACCGCCGCATGGAGCATCGCGGCGATGCTCCATACCAGCATCGCCACCGCATACGACACGCGCGTCCCGAGCCAGTCGACGATGCGCCCGAAGCCGAGCAGCCCGAGCGCATAGAACGCGGAAAACGCCATCACGATGCGGCCGTACTGCACCTGGCTCCAGCCGATGTCGTGCTGGAGCATCGGCGCGAGCAGGCCGAGGATCTGCCGATCCATGTAGTTGATGACGGTCGCGAAAAACAGCAGCGCACAGACGGTCCAGCGGTAGCGGCTGGCGACGGCGCGCACCGTGCCGACGACGGCAGATTGCATGAATGTCTCCGATGCGCGGCCGCGCCCGTCGCGCCGCACGATATTCGTTGACCGGCGACCGGCGCCGGGGCGGACGGCCATGGCGCGCTGTCGCGCACGGCCGATCGCCAATCCTTCTGGAAAACGTTTTTCAAAGCATAGGGCGTCGGCCGGCACGCTGTCAGTCGGGGATTTCGATGAGTCATCTCAAATTGGTCGCGGTAAAAGAGACGACTGTTTCGAAGAGTGGTATTAACCGTTTTTCCCGGATTTTCCAGCGCGCGAATCGGGGCACGGACGCCGATACACATGTCCGATTCCGGCCAGAATCGATGACGGGGATGGTTTACAGTCGTTTCATGCGCCTCGATCCCGACACCTGCTACGACGCCCTGCTTTCGCGGAACCGCCGCTTCGACGGCTGGTTCTTCGTCGGCGTCGCGACGACGGGCGTGTATTGCCGCCCCGTCTGCCCGGTGAAGCCGCCGAAAGCGCAGAACTGCAGCTATTACCCGACCGCCGCGGCCGCCGAGAAAGCCGGCTTCCGGCCGTGCATGCGCTGCCGCCCCGAACTCGCGCCCGGCCACGGCTTGCTCGACCTCTCAGGCAATCTCGCTGACGCGGCCGCCACGCTGATCGAGGACGGTTTCCTGAACGAGCATTCCGTCGACGCGCTCGCGCGGCGCGTCGGCGTGACCGAACGCCATCTGCGCCGGATCTTCGCCGCGCAGTTCGGCGTATCGCCGGTCGAGTTCGCGCAGACGCACCGGCTGCTGATGGCCAAGCGGCTGCTGACCGACACCGCGCTGCCGGTGGCCGTCGTCGCATCGACGGCCGGGTTCGGCAGCGTGCGGCGCTTCAACGACCTGTTCCGGCAGCGCTACGGCCTCAATCCGCTACGGCTTCGCAAAGGTGCCGGCGCGTCCGCCGATGGCGACATGACGTTCCCGCTGCCATACCGGCCGCCGTTCGCGTGGGCCGACCTGATGCGCTTTCTCGCGCAGCGGCAGATCGACGGCGTCGAGCGGATCGACGCGCAAGGCTATGCGCGCGTCGTCGAATTGCCGAATCGCAACGATGGTGGCCGCCTAACCGGGTGGTTATCCGTCGCGCACGTGCCGCAGCGCTTCGCGCTGGCCGTCACCGTGTCGCCCGCGCTGACGCCGGTCGTGCCGGCCGTGCTCGCGCGCGTGCGGCGGCTGTTCGATCTCGACAGCCGCCCCGACGTGATCGACGCGCATCTCGGCGCACTCGCGAGCGGCTCGCCCGGCTTGCGCGTGCCCGGCGCGTTCGACGGCCCCGAAATCGCACTTCGCGCGATCGCGGGCGAACGGCTCGCGGCCGCGCATGCGGGTGCGGTGCTCGCGCGCATCGCCGAACGCTTCGGCACTAAGGTAGAAGGCGCGCCGCCGGGGCTGACGCACGCGCCGCCTTCCGCGGTTACGCTGGCCGCCCTGCCGCCGGCGGCGCTTGAAGAACTCGGCATTACGCGCGAAACGGCACGGGCGATCCTGTCGCTCGCACGCGCTGTCACCGACGGCATGCTCGCACTCGAACCGATGGCGCCGCTCGACGCGACGCTCGCCGCGCTGCGCGCGATGCCCGGCTTCGACGAGCGCGCGGTGCAGTACGTCGCGATGCGTGCGATGGCCTGGCCGAATGCATTCCCGGCCGACGATGCGTTGCTTCCCGCCCGCGGCGAACACATCGAACACATCGAACACATCGAACGCTCGCGCATGCCATCATCTGCGCCGCATGCCTCGCGCTGGGCGCCGTGGCGCGCGTATGCCGCATTGCATGTGTGGCGCCTTCAAGGAGACGTATTGCGATGACTCCCGCTCACCTGATTCCGAGCCCGCTCGGCGACATCGCCGTGCGCATCGAGGACGATGCGCTGACGGGCCTGTTCTTCGTCGGCCAGAAATACTTCCCGTCGCTTTCGATCGCGCAGGAAGCAAACGCGCTCGTCACTTCGCCGATCGCGCGCAAGGTCGCGGAAGAAATCGCGGAATACTTCACCGGCATGCGCGAGACGTTCTCGGTGCCGATCCACCTGCGCGGCACGACGTTTCAACGGCGTGTATGGAAGGAACTGCTCGCGATTCCGTTCGGCGAGCTCGTGTCGTACGGCGACATCACCGAACGCGTCGGGTTGCCGATGAGCGCCGCGCGCGCCGTGGGCGGTGCGGTCGGCCGGAACCCGGTGTCGATCATGGTGCCGTGCCATCGCGTGGTCGGCGCGTCGGGCAGCCTGACCGGTTATGCGGGCGGCATCGACCGCAAGCGCGCGCTGCTGTCGCTAGAAGGTGCCGGGTTCGAGCGTGGCGCACATCATCCGGTGCAGACAGCGCTCGCGTTCTGAGTGACGGCACGCGGCACGCGTGGCCGCATCACGCGTTCAATACAGGCCGGCGCGCTTCACGCTTCGCATACGCACCGGGCGTCATGCGGAATTTCGCCTGGAACAGCGCGATGAACGACGACGTCGAGTCGTAGCCCAGTTGCGCGGCCACCGCGCCGATCGGCTCGCCGGCGTCGAGCAGCGGCAGCGACGCGAGCAGCCGTACGGCCTGCCGCCATTCGGTGAACGACAGCCCCGTGTCCTGCCGGAACAGCCGCGACAGCGTGCGCCGCGTCGCGCCGACCTGATGGCCCCATTCGTCGAGACTGCGCGTATCGCCCGGATGCGCATGCAACGCGCGCGCGATTTTCAGCAGGCGCGGATCGCGCGGCAGCGGCACCGTCAGCGGCGCCGGCCGCATCCGCGCGATCCGGTCGGCGATCAGGCAGACGAGCGCGCCGTCCGGCCCCGCTTCGTCGTAGTTCACCGGCAATTCGGCCGTGGCAATCACCAGCTCGCGCAGCAGCGGCGTCATGCAGAGGATCGTGCAATCGTCGTTCGCATCGCTGCGCGCGATCGCTTCGTCGAGATACAGGCTGTGGAACGCGACGCAATCGCGCGTCGACACCGCATGCGGCACGTGCGGCGGAATCCACATCGCGTAGTGCGGCGGCAGCAGCAGCCGGCCCGACGGCGTCGACACCTCGAGCACGCCGCTCGTCGCATACATCAGCTGGGCCCACGGATGACTGTGCGCGTCGACGCTCACGTTGCCGGGAATCCCGAACGCACGCACGTACAGCGGCCTCGGCAGGCGCGCCATCGGCGGCGCCGCGTAAGGGTCACCCGATTGTCCTGCCAGCAACATAAGACGTCCTCCGAAGGTCATTGCACGAACGAGCGCGATGCTACCGTGGCGGCTCTTCTTTCACACGGCTTCCGAACATGAGCGCTCATACCCGCACCACCCGCAAGACCGTCACCGCGATCCGTTCGACCAAAGGCATCGGCAGCCTCGTGTCGCTGACCGCGTATTCCGCGCCGATGGCGAAGCTCGTCGACGACGTGGCCGACGTGATCATCGTCGGCGATTCCGTCGGCATGGTGTTGTACGGGATGCACGATACGCTGCGCGTCACGCTCGACATGATGATTGCACACGGTGCGGCCGTCGTGCGCGGCGCCGCGCAAGCGTGCGTCGTCGTCGACCTGCCGTTCTCGACGTACCAGGAATCGCCCGCGCAGGCCTATCGCTCCGCCGCGCGGCTGCTCGCCGAAACCGGCGCGCAGGCCGTGAAGCTCGAAGGCGGCAGCGAGATGGCCGACACCATCCGCTTCCTGACCGAGCGCGGCATACCGGTGATGGCGCATGTCGGCCTGATGCCGCAGCAGGCCAACGCGACCGGCGGCTTCCGCGCGCAGGGCATGGACCCGCGTTCGGCCGCGCAAGTGTTCGACGCCGCATGCGCGGCCGAGCGGGCCGGCGCGTTCAGCGTCGTCATCGAAGGCACCGCCGAAGCGCTCGCGCGCCATCTGACTGAAACGCTGACGATCCCGACGATCGGCATCGGCGCATCGCCCGCGTGCGACGGACAAGTGCTCGTGACCGAGGACATGATCGGTGCGTTCGATGCATACACGCCGCGCTTCGTGAAACGTTACGCCGATGCGAATACGGTGATGCGCGACGCGATCCGCCAGTACGCGCACGACGTGCGGCAGCGCGTGTTTCCCGAACCGGCGCATTGCTTCGGGTATGGCAAGCCGCTGCAACTGGCGGACGCGGCCGCCGCCTGACACGACGCGATCACGCGCGCTTGCGCATCGCATGCGCGACCCGCGCGTTCGCCTCGAATTTCGCGCGATGCGTCGAGAAGAACGTCCGCACGTTGCGGACGTTCGATGCGCCGGTGAACAGCCGCCGCGCGAATTCGTCGTATTCGGCGACGTCGGCAAGATCGGCCACCACGACGAAATCGGGGCCCGGCGACACGCGGTAGCACTGCGTGACGGCCGGCTCCGCGCAGACGTACGCTTCGAACGCGTCGTAGTCTTCGGCCGTCTGCCGGTCGAGGCTGATCTCGATCAGCGCCGTGACGGCCGTGCCGATCGCGACCGGATCGAGCACCGCGACCTGCCGGCGGATCACGCCGGCTTCCGTCAGCCGGCGCACGCGACGCATGCAGGTCGGCGGCGACGACAGCGCGCGCTCGGCCAGTTGCAGGTTCGACACCGACGCGTCGTCCTGCAGGATCGCGAGGATGCGCAGGTCGAGATCGTCGAGGGTGATGCCGGCCATCGGCGGCTCCTTCCGGTCAGGGCGTGAAATTTAATTTCAGCATGATAGACGATCTACGCGTCGTTTCATTTATGTCGATATTTTGAAATTTAATTCCATTCAACCGCCTCTACCATCGCTCTCACTGATCCAGACAGGACATTTACGGAGCGCGATATGTGTGGAATTGTCGGGGCGGTCGCCCAGCGGGACATCCTGCCGAACCTTGTCGACGGCCTGAAGCGGCTCGAATACCGCGGCTACGATTCGTGCGGCGTCGTGGTCTACCGCGACCGTGCGCTGGCACGTGCCCGCAGCGTCGATCGCGTGGCCAACCTGCAGCGCGAGATCGCCGAGCATGCGCTGTCGGGTTACACCGGCATCGCGCATACGCGCTGGGCCACGCATGGCGCACCCGTCACGCTCAACGCGCATCCGCACTTCTCGCCGAGCGACGCCAACGCGCGCATCGCGCTGTCGCACAACGGGATCATCGAGAACTGCGACCAGTTGCGTGCGGAACTGCAGGCGCAGGGCTACGTGTTCGCGAGCCAGACCGACAGCGAGGCGATCGCGCACCTGATCGACCACCTGTACGACGGCGACTTGTTCGATGCGGTGCGGCGCGCGGTCGCGCGACTGCGCGGCAGCTACGCGATCGCGGCGATGTGCCGCGACGAGCCGCATCGGATCGTCGGCGCGCGCGACGGGATGCCGCTCGTGGTCGGCGTAGGCGAAGGCGAGAATTTCCTGGCGTCCGACGCGATTGCGCTGTCGGGCATCACCGATCGCATCGCGTATCTGGAGAACGGCGACGTCGCCGATATCCAGCTGCATCGCTACTGGATCGTCGATGCGGCCGGCCAGCGCGTCGAGCGCACGGTGCAGCGGGTCGCCGCGCATAGCGGCGCGGCCGATCTCGGGTCGTACCGCTACTACATGCAGAAGGAGATCTTCGAGCAGCCGCAGGCGGTGGCTGATACGCTGCTCGACGTCGCGTCGATCATGCCCGAGCTGTTCGGCGACGGTGCGTGGCGGGTGTTCAACGATGTCGACTCGGTGCTGCTGCTTGCGTGCGGCGGCAGCTATCACGCGGCGCTGACCGCGAAGTACTGGATCGAGAGCATCGCGAAACTGCCGGCGAGCGTTGAAATTGCCAGTGAGTTTCGCTATCGCGACAGCGTGCCGAATCCGCGCACGCTGGTTGTCGCGGTGTCGCAGAGCGGCGAGACGGCTGACGTGCTCGGCGCGGTGCATGTCGCGAAGCAGCGCGGGATGATGCATACGCTCGCGATCTGCAACGTCGCGACGAGTGCGTTGATGCGCGAATGTGCGCTGCAGTTCGTGACGCGGGCGGGGATCGAGATCGGGGTGGCTTCGACGAAGGCTTTTACGACGCAGCTCGTTGCGTTGTTCTTGCTGACGTTGTCGCTTGCTCAGGTGCGCGGGCGGTTGAGTGATGAAGAAGAGAAGGAACATCTGCGTGCGCTGCGGCATCTGCCCGACGCGATGTCGAAAGTGCTCGCGCTGGAGCCGCAGATCATGGCGTGGTCGGAACTGCTCGCGCGACGCGACAACATGCTGTTTCTCGGGCGCGGGATGCATTACCCGATCGCGCTCGAGGGCGCGTTGAAGATGAAGGAGATTTCTTATATTCACGCCGAAGCGTATCCGGCCGGCGAGTTGAAGCATGGGCCGCTTGCGCTGGTGAGCAACGAGATGCCGGTGATTGCTGTGGCGCCGAATGACATGCTGCTCGAGAAGCTTCGGTCGAACATGCATGAGGTCAGTGCGCGGAACGGGCGGCTTTTTGTGTTCGCGGATGTGGACTGTGGGCTGGTGCCGAGCGACGGGATCGAGGTGATTCGGCTCAATGAATACTACGGGCCGCTTTCGCCGATTCTGCATACGGTGCCGATGCAGCTTCTCGCCTATCACGCTGCGCTAGCGCGGGGGACGGATATTGATAAGCCTCGGAATCTGGCTAAGTCGGTGACGGTGGAGTGATGACACGCTCGACTCGCCTCGTAAATGCTAAGTTGCATTAATTCCGGTTACGGGCGCTTGATTTAGGTTTGGTTACGAGGGCCTTTTGTGCCGCTAAGCCTTTCCTGACAAGGCGTAACTGAAACTGTTGTCAAAGGGGCGCCGGAGCTATTTTCGGCGCCCTTTTTTGCGATTGCCTTGCAGATTTCACAGATTGCACAGGAGCGACGCCCCACTGAGCGGACGTTCGCGTCCTCATTGTCGGCCTGAGCGGCCCACCCTCCAGACCTTTCAGCCACCCGACGCCCCCCCACCTGCCCGTCAATGGGCGACGACCTGTTGCCTCGGTTGGGCCCGCTCCGCAAATTTCTCGTAAAACGGCTCGTAGATTTCAAAGAGGTGCGCTGGCAGTTCGGGGCCCAGATACGGCTTCTCGTTCAGGAGCTCCGAAAGCAACAAAAGGCGCCTTTCGGGCTCGCGTCGCCTCCGCGAGTAGTCTTCGAAGAAGGATGCGAACCGGCACTGCCCCCTACGCACGGCTTCAATGAGACGGTCAAGGTGGTCGAGAGCAATCGTCAAGACTGGTGTACGCGGGTCGGGCGGCATGATCAGGCGGCTAGCGCTTGAGGAGCCGGTGTGCTTTCCATCACCGGGGTGCCGTCCTTGAAGGGAATGCCCTTCAGAAGCGGTTCGATCCTGTCGACGCCGCGGATCTTCCTCCAGGTCTGCTCGGCCGCTTCGATCAGCTTGAACGCCATCGCGAGGAAGGTCGAGCGCGACAGACAGTTGCGCGTGCGGCTCGTGCGGTGGCGCACCGTCGCGAACGTCGATTCAATCGGATTCGTGGTCCGCACGTGCTGCCAGTGTTCGGCCGGGAAGTCGTAGAACGCGAGCAGTGCGTCGCGGTCTTTCGTGAGCTTCTCGACGGCCTTTGGGTACTTGGCCGCGTACGTGTCGACGAACTGGTTGAACGCGGCGATTGCGTCGGCTCTTGTCGCGGCATTCCAGATCTCGGCGAGCGCAACCTTGGCCTTGCCGTGCTGCGATTTGGGCATGACGTTGAGTATGTTGCCGATCTTGTGAAACCAGCAGCGCTGGTGCCGTGTCTGCGGGAACACCTCTTCAAGCGCCGCCCACAGCCCCATCGCGCCATCGCCGACGGCAAGCAGCGGCGGCGCCTGCAGACCTCGTTTCTTCAGATCGAGCAGCAGCTCTTTCCAGGATTCCTTCGATTCGCGATAGCCGTCGTTGAGCGCCACGCGCTCCTTGCTGCCGTCCGGTTTCACGCCGATGATCACCAGCAGGCACTGCCCGTCCGAATCCTCTGCGCGGGCTTGCGTATGGATGCCGTCGGCCCACCAGTAGACCCAGCGCGAGGTGGACAGGTCGCGCTTGTTCCACTTCTCGTACTCTTCTGACCAGGCGGCCTTCAGGCGGCTCACGACGCTCGCTGACAGCCCTTTAGCCTGTTCGCCGAGCAGCTCGGACAGTGCGTCGCCCATGTCGCCGGTTGAGACTCCTCGCAGGTACAGCCACGGCAGCGACGATGACACGCGCGGCGACTTGCGCACATAGGGCGGCACGATCGTCGAATTGAACTTGATGCCGGAGCCCGAACGATCGCGGACCTTCGGCACCTGAACGGGCACCGGACCGACTGCCGTGACGATCTCGCGCTCTGGCAGGTACCCGTTGCGCACGACAGCGCGCCGGCCATCGATCGTCTTCACATTCGAATACTGTTCGAGCATTGCCGCCAGTTCCGCCTCGATTGCCTGCTGGATGATCCGCCGCGCCCCTTGCTGGATCAGATCGTCCAGGCCGGGCGTACCCTTGATGTCTGCTTCTGTTGTTTGACTGCCGCTCGTATCCTGCGTAAGTTTCGCCATGGTGGTGGAGTTCGATTGAGGAAGTGTTACCGTGAGAAGCAACATTCTCCTTCAATCGCCACCGCCTTCTCCTGCCTCAACCCTACGCCGCATACACCACTTTCAACGATAGCTCGGTGGTCGACGCTGAGGATGTACACGGGATTATCCGATGCGAATTGGTCCGCGCTCGTCGTAAACAGTTGGTCCGTCTCAGCTGCAAAGAGGTCACCGTAGGTGATGACAACTTTGTGCACAGTTGCTCCGGGGCGAGCTTTTCGCACGAAGGCCTCGACGTTTCGGAGCTGCCCATCTGCCTTTCTGACGGTCGCACTGAGCTTCGAAGCATAGTCGCGGGCGGTTCCATTAGCCGGAAGCGTGTGGGTGAGCGCTTTATTCTTGACCTCCAGCAACACAACATCGGCTCCGTCCAAAACTGCGAAGTCGCAACATTGACCTTCGACAAGGAAACGTGCGCGAACCTCGTTTTCGCCCAGGACCTCGACACCCGTCAGGGCCAAGGTGCGACCGACATACGCCTCGAACAACTTCTCGAAGGCCTGGCGAACTCCGTTGCTTTCGCTTCGGCCTACGATGTCACTTAACGCGTACCCCAAGTTGCGGTCGAGGCCGCATCGTCCCCAGAAAAACCACATCTTATTGAACGCCGTGAAAGGCGAACGATAGAGAAGGTTCGGCTGAAACCACTCGTCCGGACTGACTTCACGCATCTGTTGCGCGGTTACTTCTCGCGGGACAAGCATAGTTCGATAGAACCGTTCGACAGGCTCCTTGCCAAATATTTTCCACAGGCCCACGCGATAGTCCGCAGCGACGACCCTAGAGATGTTCTCGAGAGAGTGCTGACGAAACAGGGTGGCCATCCCGAGGAAGTCCATCGGCGGCATACCCAAGGTGTCCTCAAACAAGCGATAAAGATGCGAGGTTGGTTGAAGCTGATTGACAAGGTCAATCTGCCTAGCGAAGGGGCCAAGTTCCTGCTCACGCTGGTGCGGAATCTGCGGCATTATCAAAGAGCGAAGCGTGAGATGAAATGAACGCGTAGGGCCAAACCCAGGGAACGCGTGGTTCATCACGTCCCAGGAACTGTCGATGCAACGTCGCAAATCTTGCTTCGAGATTGCCATGCGACCATACATTCGTGCATCGTCGCGCAGCACCCAAACGGCGAGGCGCTCGGCGAGCCACGGCGCATGCATCTTCCCATCCTTTGCTGTGGATTCGGTTCCGATGAAGCGGGAGAGTTCGCCTAGAACGCTGGGGTAAGCATATTTCCTCAGCTGGTTGCGAACAGGACGAATTGCTTCTGCGTAAGTCATCTGCATACTCGAACTCGGCGGAAAACAGTCAGCGAGCGACTCGTTACGGGCACGGTCCGCTGGCTGCTCGTATCATGCCACGTTGACCACATACCGTTGTACCACTGCGAATCGCTGAGGAACTACCTTGCCTGCCCGGCTCGAAAATGCTCGTTCCAGCCAGAATCTCAGTTTTTTCCAGCCAGACTTCAGCAAACAGCGTGCTCGACGTCAGTTTCTACGCATATTGCATGAGCAGATTGCTCAACCGGTCACGCCCGGACGCGAGTCGGACTATCTCATCACTCAAACGATGGCCGAGTTCCTCTCGCACCTCGCGACGCCGCCGTTCGACGGCATCATGTTCCAATCGACACAACGACGCGGCGGAACCAACATCGTCTTGTTCCCGAATACCCTGGTCGACGATTTTGGTGAACCTCAAGCCCTTCCGGTTTCCCTCACGGACGGGAAAGTGAACGTCTACAAAACCCGGTCGGTTTCCTACACCCATGAGCGACAGCTTTTTTATAGCTCTCCCGAATCAGACGAAGTTATTCCGCTCGGAACACCCGACTTCCAACCCGAAATTGAACCCGATGGCTTCTGGAACGGTGATTTTTGACGACGGTGCAGACGCTTCACCACTTGGGTCACAAAATTGTGCTGAACACGGGACATGATAATCGCCGTGTGCTAGTCTCCAGAAAACGGGGGAGCAGCCCTCAAGAAGGCTCATAATCAAGTATCTGCAAGGGGATATACGTGTGAGACGGCAAACTCGCGCGTCGGGGCATGGCCGAGCGTTGAGGCAAACGGGTGCAAGTTCTGGGCGCTTACGCTTTCGCGCTCCGGCCGCCTTTCCCGCGCCAGCGTGTCTGTGACTGGTTTGATACGGAGTCTATAGTCGCTGGCGGGCCGGGGTCGGGAGAGGCGGAGACTTTACTCGGGCTACCTGTTCTCAGCGCACGAACAATTCGTTTGCCGGATGTCTTAAGTCGCGATTCATTGCCTCAGAGGCTTGACGATAACGGTAGCTGAACCGTCGAAGAGAACGCTCGAGCACTTCGCTCGCGTAGGATGACAGTTCATAACGTTGCAGCATCTCATTCGCCACGTCGATATGTCCAAAAAATAGCAATGAGTTCAGTACGTGCTCCAACGCCAGTGGCTTATCCATGAGGTAGAAGGCGGATTGCCGCAATCTCGCTTCTCCAGCATCACCGTCGGCCACGAGGTCGCGAGTACATAGCTCTCGCTCTCTTTCAAATTCCTCGGTATATCTAGAGTTGTTCCTTGAGAAGTAGTACAAAGCCCTGATTTCACCGAGCGCTTCTAAAGATATATTAGCCATGAGACTCGGCCAAATTTCGGCTCGCAACGCGGCGTGCGCACGTATTTCCTCCAGCAAACCTGAATCGTCGTTGCCGACTTCTGCATCGAGTAAGGCATCATTCCCGTCAGGCGCGGGAGCATGTCGTTTCTTCAAATCGTCAAGGTCAATAAATTTGCACCATGAATCGAAATAGAGAGTAAGCTGCGTTGTCTTCACATGAGCGAGCGCCCGAGGAGCCTCAATAATGGCAGCCATTTCGATGTTCGCCTCGATGACTTTCACCGCTCGAGAAAACTCGTTGGAACTGATATTAAAGCGCTTTCGAATCTCGGCCTTTGCTACATCGAACTCCCGTGTACCCCATACGGCTCTCGGAGGTAGTTGATAGGCGATGCATACAAGGTCGAATCGCGAGAGCCGCGCAGTGTAAGTCCTGTGTCGATACTCATCACCAAGAAAATTTCCTTGGTAGTTCAACGCTTTCAATCCCTCAATCAGTGCGGGAAATTTTCCCCAGAGAACTCCAAGGTTGATTATCGCAAGCTCCGTCAGGTGTTTTTGATTCTCCCGTCCAAACGGATAGCGAAAAACTTGCCCCGTGGCATCTACTTTTGCAAAATCCGATATAGCCGTGTCTAACGGCTCTATGACTGTCTTATAGCGCGAGTCGAGCGTGACTGCGTGCTCCTTAAAATAACGCCATAATTTCCCGATATCGTGTGATGCCTGGACATCTATGTCCGGCAGGCGATAATCATGATGAACCAGTGGGCGCAACGATTCGATAGCCGCCTTTATGTACAGTTCTATCGCGTGGCGCATGTTAAAGCAGATAGGGTAAACAAAGGTGTCTGTCGGATACTTCAGGCCTCGGTGGCGCAGTACCTGCTCGAGCAGCACCTGCGCAGCGTTTGCAAAGCCTTCTGCATAATCCACGATGTCAGGCGAGCCGTTGTCCCCTACGCAAGCATTCGCCCACGACGGTTCGGCGTTTCTGAATGTTTCGTTGGCAAATTTCTGCGACATGTCGGATTGCAATAGCTAGCGGTCGGAGCATAATTTTACGCAACAGCTACGGCTTTGCCATGCCGAATGCGCATCAATACCCTTCCCCCTGCTCCCATAACCCACGAACGTCACGAGCGCCGAAGCGCAGTCGCGGGAACTCGCCGAGTTCGCGCGCGGCATCGAAGACCTGAAAATAGGCTCCAAGGAAACTGCCTTGATTTGGGCAGAAAGTCGTATATTTATGCAACTCGGCATAGTCGAGCGCGATACACGGCAGCTTCGTCTCGTCGAACGCACTAAACAAAGACTTGCTGTATTCGGCATAGGTATCGGTGAATAATTCTCGAACAATAACCAACGACAGAAGATGGTGCTTGCTGATGTCTACACGGACCTCGCGTTCACCAACCATCATGCGAAACGGCCGCGTGGCATCCGCGTAACCCACTGCGCCTACTACCTGCTTCAGGGCATCGTTTACCTGATGCACCGACATCAGCTTCTTCCTTTTCAAGGTGCGCTGTAGCGTTTTCTCTGTATTCGGTGAGTCCTTCGCCTGCACAATCAGACACAGGTCGTCGGTTATGACGATGACGTCCGCAATTTCTTCTTTGTCGTAGTGACGCCTCGGCGCGTGATAAATCTGCTCGGGCTTGAAGACCCGCTGGAGCATCAAAATGATGTCAAGCTCCTGAAATGCTCCTGGCTCCTCCCGCTCCAGCGACGTGATTGCGTATCCCTGGCCGCCGTGAAACTGGTACATCTGTGGGCGTGTGTCGGTTATCGTCAAGTCCTCCGAAAACAATGGCTCCTCGAATCGCACGGAAATCGCGTCAGCGTCGTCGGCCACTGTTCTGAGGCCAAACCACATGTTCGCCTGCTCATGTGCCTGACCGAAGCTTGAGTCACTTAGCGAGGTAAATCTCACGTGCTCCAAGCGCATCTGCGCCATCAGAGGAACATCGACCTCGGCTCTATAACCTAACAGCTCACGATTCTGCTCATCAAATATGTGAACCAGAATCTCACGCCTGCTCAACAGATACAGAAGGTCGAGGGATGGGCCGTCATCCGTCAAGAGACGCCATAACGTTAGCGGACAATCCTCGTCGTCAAAAAATGCGCTCATCAGCCCTACCGTTGACTGCCCGTTCAGTTCAACAGGGACGACGTAAATCTTGAATCCTCGATTCATCTTCGCCGGGAGGAGATAAGACACCGGCATCTTCAAGACGAGCCGCAACGTGCCCTCTTCCGGCGCACGTACACAATGGATACCCCCGGGATAGCCAAGGACCTCTCGATAAAGTTCTGGTCGTTCTATCGAAAGCACTGTCCAGTACCTCGCAGTTCAGAATCAAACTTCCGTAGCCGGATGCACCGCGCACGCCTGCGTCGGAGCTTACCGCAACGAAGGCACCGCCACCAGCCGCTTGTAGATGTGGGATAAGCAATATGAAGGCACGACGATGCTTTACATCCAGGTCAGCGGCGACATGCCTGTTTCCATTGGACGCGAGATGTGGGGAGAGCCGAAGAAGACCGGTTTCGCGCAACTCTACGTCGACGGTCATCAGATGCATGGCTACGGCGAACGCAATGAGGTGCGTCTCATCGAAGTCGACGGCGAATTTGGACCGGACCTTGGGCCCGTTGAGATGGAAGGTCTCGACTTTGAACTGAAGGCCACGCTGCACGTGAGCGGCTTTGGTTTGCAGGACGACGTAGTGCTCACCTGCATGAAGAACCGGGAAGCGTATCGGGTGCGTCGCGAAGGTAACGTCAGCCTGAAATTCAATGGGAATGAAATGGCCCCCTCCATACGATTCCCGTGGTCAAGGTCGGCAAGGCCTACTATTCGCAGGGCGAGTCTTCGTGGACAGTTCCGTGGTTCGACGTTCTCTCCGACCGCGCGGCACACGTTCCCTACATCTACGGTCAGAAATACGACGACTTCCGATTCTTTCCGACTGCTCGTCGATTTCGTCGCGGCGGCGACCTGAAGTAGTTTGACGGCAGGGAAGCAACAGACGCCGTTGGCCCACGTCGTCGGCCTTGAGGAAACGTCTTCGACAGCTCAAGCAGGCTACCCGGTTGGCCGAGGTTGTGGGCTTCGGCGAAGACGTCGATGCACTCGGGGTTGCGCTCGGTCTCGAGCAGCTGCGCTAGGTCCATGTTTGCCTGCACGTGCCCCTGGCGCGCAGCTCGTCGACTTGGAGAGCACGGTTGCTCGAGGCTCGGGCGTCCGCGTAACGCTGCCGCGAGGAGTCCGCCTTCTGCTGTCCTCAGCCGACTGGGTTCGTGTTGAGCGCTCGCCAAGCGAGCGTTTGCGGGAGTGTCCGCCGCGTCGCATGAAGATTGCTTCAGGGTTAGTGATAGCGGACTTCCCAGTCGTCACTCTGCGATAACGCAAAAGCGGAAACCGAAGCAATAACTCAGAAATCAGACGCGCACAGCGTTCCACCTGCACATCAGTAAGGGAAGCGCCAGTGCGGGTCCCACTGGCAACGTACGTAACCGAAACTGTTGGAAAAGCGAGTGTTTGGATGTTGATGATGGACACGCAAACATCCGTCGGATTCGACGATATCGGGGCGGTCACTCAAGTCATTGATTTGCCGAGAGAGTTCCGGGCGTAACCGAAACCAGCGGTGGCGCGTAACCAGAATTAATGTACCTCAGCATAAAGAAAAACGCTACTTCGACAGACGCAGCTTCTTCGACAGCACGACACCGCTCGACGGGCTCACCAGCCAGATGGCATGGATATCCATGTGCAACCTGGAGATTCTGGTCGTAATGTCCGTCGGCTCGTCAATGCTCGGATCGACATGCTCGATTTGTTCGGTCAGGTAAGGCCGAACCAGGCGCCCGGAAAAAACGAGTGCGAAGTCGCCATGCGTTTGGGCGTACACGGCGGGCGAAAGCCGCATGCGGCTACGAACCGTGGTCATTTTTCCTTTCCCGGACTCGAGTTCGATGATGTCGATCTGCTGGATGTACCCTTTTGCCTTCGCTTCGGGTGCAATCACCAGCCCTCGCCCTCGTGGCCCCGTCGTGACCTTTCTGAGCAGGATGTCCGTCCGGTCGTCTCGCTCTACGTCGAACAGATCGACATCCAGCGTCAATAGGTGCCGCTGTGACTGGTACCTCAGCCCGTACCGCACCGGCACCACGAACGTCACGTCACGATCCAGATCGACGGCCGCCAGGTCGGGATTCGGGACATGCCGGCCGGCAGCGCCGGGGACCAGGCCGCGAACCCGGTTGCTCAACGAAGGTGGGATGGTGCTGATGTGCTGCTTCTTCAGCGCATCCCGAATTGCAACCGGGTCGTCGCCGACAATCGGTCGTGCGGGTGACGTGTCGTGATTGACAGCGGGCGCGATGTGCGTCGTGCCGTCGACAGCCTCCGCCTCTGCATGCGCCGCGACTGGCGCCAGCATCATCGTCAACGCGACAACGCACACGAAGTTCGAACGACCCAACTTGGATTTCCGGTGAAACACGGCGAACTCCTGATTTTCTCGCAGAGCGGTCAACGACGAGCACTATAGAGTGGAATGATCGGCAACGCATCCACTGCTTGAATTCACCGATGGTCGGCTCATCTCATCGTAAGCTCATTGTCGGCCCGGCAGCAGGTCAACGGGCACACTGCCGTGTTGCCCGGGCGACAACAACCGACCGGAAGCGAGCGGCGGCGCACATGTCGGCATGTCGCCGCGCGACCAGTCCGGTGCCGGGCGGACCTTGACGCAAGTTCCGCCCGCCGCCCCCCATCAAAACACCGTATGCAACCCCACCCGCGCCACCGTCTGGCTCGCCGAACTTGAAGCCCCATTGGGATCCAGCACGCCATTGACCTGCGCATTCGCGCCGCTGTTCGCGCGCTGGTAGTCGGCCGAAACATAAACCATCGTCCGTTTCGACAACAAGTATTGAAGCGCCACGCTGAGCTGATGAGCATGGTTGTTGTTCACCGCTTCATTACCCTTCATGTACATGTATTTCGCACCCAGCACGACGTCCGACCTGACGTGCCACACCCCGCCGCCTTCGGCCATCCACACTCCGGCATCGTTGAACGAATTCCGCACGGTAGTCACCAGCGCACTCGCGGTAACGACACCAAAGTCGTAGTGCATCCCGATGCCCCAGTTGCGCACGCTGGTCGACGGCACGCCCGGCGCCGGACCGTACTTCTCGTTCGTATAAGCCGCGCCCACGCCAAACGCGCCCACTTCATAGTTCAACCCGGCGCTGACCGCATTGTCCGCGCCGATCGAACCGGCCATCCCGCCGAACGCATACATCACGCCGCCGGACAAACCCGCGACCGCCGGCGATCTGTATTTGACCGAATTCGCGATCGGCTTGCTGCCTGCCGTGCGATCCCAATCGAACGCACCGGTCGGATTACCCGGCAGCGCAAGACGCTGGAACGGACCATTCCTGAAACCGTACAGCCCCGAGATGTCCCTCGCAATCGCATTCCCCTTGGAAAAGAGGGAATCCACCATGAAGTCGTACTGATTACCCAGCGTGATGCTGCCGAACCGGTCGCTCTCGAGGCCCACGTAAGCGTTACGCCCGAAAATTCCGGACCCGATGATCGCGCCGTTCGCCATCGAGAACTGGTTCACGAGCGCGAACGTGGCGCGATATCCGCCGCCGAGGTCTTCGGTGCCGCGGAGGCCGAAGAGGTTGGGTGCGAATATCCCGTCGTCGAATTTGACGTTCTTTCCGCCACCCTCGTTGCTGACATACGTGATGCCGCTGTCGATAAGACCGAACATCGTCACGCTGCTCTGCGCCCATGCGCCCTGCGCTACGGCAAGAATCGCCACTGCTCCAAACCCGAGTTTCATCACGTCTCCGTCTTTTTATGGAAATGCGAGCCTGCCACCCGCTACGTGGCGGGTTCTCGCTCAATACTTCGCACAACAATGCCTTGATCCCGGCAGATATAACGACGCCGACAATATGATTAGCTTTACTGATTTATAAATTCGAAGATCGCTGTATGAAAAATGGATTGCCCCACCCACACCGATCAGAACACTCGAATCAAGCGCCTCGCCAGATAACCCATGCGGCAGAATCCACCTCGACAGCCACGGCTTCCAGCGCCGAGCCAGAACACGGTCCGTCGATACAGACACCGTCATCGAACCGGAACAGCGCACTGTGATGGGCACACATCAACACCTGCGACCGGTAGCAGGAAACATTGCCCGGCACAAAATCGAGCGGCACCGAGAAATGCGGGCACCGATTCACATACGCCCACACTTGCTCGCCGCGTCGCACGACGATCACGGGGCGTCCGATGCAAGCTTCGTCGACGACCCGCGCGCCGCCGTCAGGCACATCGGAAAAGCGGCACAGTTGCGTTGCGTCCATGGCTCACACTCTCTGCTCGGGGTTTCCGAGGCTCCAGTCCCACGGACGCACTTCCACGCGCGAGAACAACCCCTCCTTCACGTACGGATCGTTTCCGACGAACTGCATCACCGCATGGATGTCGTCGGCCTCCACGACGAGCAGCGTTCCGTTCATCGCGTCCCCCTGCGGGTCCAGCGTCGGGCCGCCGAGCCGCACATACACGCCGTGCTGCGAAGCCGCGCGCAGGTAGCTCCGATGACTGGGCCGCACGCGGTCGCGCACGTCGCGCATACCGGGCTGGTCCGTCGCAAACACCGCGAAAAATCGAGCCATTCGATCAGCTCCGGTCAAGGACGAAGTCGTACGTCGCTTCGCGGTAGGGGCCGTTCAGTCCGAACTGACGGGCGAGCTCGTCATCCGCGGCGCGCGGGCGATACGCGACCATCAGCGACGGCTTCACGCCGAAGACGGCATCCGACTTCAGGTACGGGTCATCCTCGTCGAAAAGATGCGTGACGAGCGTACGGAAGCCCGGCGCGTCGATCATGAAGTGCAGATGCGCGGGTCGCCACGGATGGCGGCCGGTGGCGTCGAGCATCTTCCCGACCGGGCCGTCGGTCGGAATGGGATAGCTGACCGGCAGAATCGTCGTGATCGCGTAACGGCCTTCGGCATCGGTCCGGTAGCGGCCGCGCAGGTTGCCGTGCGGCTGCGCCGTGTCCTGCCCGGAATACATGCCGTTTTCCGCGGTCTGCCACACGTCGAGCACGGCGTCCTTCACCGGAACACCGTCGGTGGTCAGCACGCGCCCATGCACGACGACCGGTGCGCCCGGCGTGAGCGCCATGTTCTCGCCATGCGCACGCTCGGGCATCCCCTTGATGTAGAACGGGCCGAATACCGTCGTCTCCGTTGCGCCGGTTGCGAAGCGATGGTTGATCGCATCGACGAGCATCGAGACGCCGAGCGTGTCCGACAACAGGATGAACTCCTGGCGCACCACGTCGTCGCACATCTGCCCCGTCTCGGTCAGGAAGCGGATCGCCGCCATCCACTCGGCTTCCGTCAGTTCCGTCTCGCACACGAACGCATGAAGATGCCGCACGAGGCTCTGCATCAGCACGCGCAAGCGCGGGTTCGGCGTGCCGTCGAAGCTGGCGACGACCTGCTCGGTCAGCCTCGTGTCGCTGTCATGGTGGTCATTCGTCATGTCTGCCTCCCTTTTTGCTTCCAGCCGTTCAATGCGGCGCGCGCCCTTCCCACGCGTCCTGAAGCAGTGCACGAATCGCCGCGCGTTCGATCGGCCGCGGATTCGCATACGGATTCCGGCATGCGAGGTCGGCCGCTTCGTCGAGGCCTTCCTGCGGCATCCCGATGTCGGCGAGCGCCGGCGCGATGCCGAGCTGCTCATTCAGCCCGAACAGCAGCGGGCCGGCTTCGGCCGCATCGTTCCCGCCCAGCGCTCGCGCGACGCGGCGCAGCGCGTCGGGCGCGGCGGCATGGTTGTAGTGCGCGGTATGCGGCAACATGGCCGCATGCGTCTGCGCGTGCGGCAGGTTGAAGGTGCCGCCGAGCGTATGACAAAGCTTGTGGTGCAACGCCATGCCGACCGCGCCCAGGCAGGTTCCCGCGAGCCACGCGCCATACAACGCGCGGCTGCGCATCTCCCGGTCTTCCGGATCACGCACCACGACAGGCAACGCTTCGCCGAGCGCGCGAATCGATTCTTCGGCCATCAAACTGATCACCGGGTTCGCGTCTTCCGCATAGAGCGCCTCGACGGCGTGCGCCATCGCATTGATACCCGACGCCGCCGAAATGCCCGGCGGCAGCGACAACGTCAACGACGGGTCGTAGAGCACGGTACGCGGCAGCACGCGTGCGTCGCGCCCGGTGCGCTTCAGCCGGCCTTCGGTGAGCCCGTAGATCGGCGTCATCTCCGAGCCGGCGTAAGTCGTCGGCACGGCCAGGATCGGCAGCGACGATTCGAGCGCAATGGCCTTGCCCAGCCCGATCGTCGAGCCGCCGCCGATCGCGATGCAACAGTCCGCGCCCAGTTCGGCAGCCATCTCGCGCGCGGCACGCGCGACTTCGACTGGAACGTGCATCACCGCCTGTGCGCACACGCCGGCCGCACGCTCGCCCAGTACCGCCTTCACGCGGTCGGCGAGCGGCCGCTGCTCGGGCGTGGACAGGATGAGCGCGCGCTGCGCGCCGAGCGCCGACAGCTCATCCGGCAGCCTGGCGAGCGCGCCCCATTCGAACACCACGCGGGAAGGCGTGCCTTGATAGACGAAACGTTCCATGAAAGCCTCAGCGCTTGAAGTGCGGCGGCACGTTGCCGTCGACATTGACCCAAACTGACCGAGCTTCAGTGTAGTCGTGCATGGCCTCGAAGCCCATCTCGCGGCCATAGCCCGACTTGCCCACGCCACCGAACGGGCTGCCCGGGTTGACCCGCTTGTAGCAGTTGATCCAGCACATGCCCGCATTGATCTGCGACGCCATCTTGTGGGCGCGCGAAAGGTTCTGGGTCCAGAGGCCGCTGCCCAGCCCGTATTCCGTCGCGTTGGCGATGGCAAGCGCTTCGTCGTCGCTGCCGAAGCGCAGCACGGTGACGAACGGGCCGAACACTTCCTCCTGCGCGATGCGGTCGGTCGCGCTCTTCGCTTCGATGACCGTCGGGCGCACATAGTAGCCGCCGGCGAGCGCCGGATCTTGCGGCGCGCTGCCGCCGGCGAGCACGCGGCCGCCTTGCTCGCGCGCGACGTCGACGAACGACAGCACGCGCTCGAGGTGCTGCTTCGACGTCAGCGGGCCCATCTCGGTATCGGCGTCCAGCGGGTTGCCGATCCGGATCGACGATGCGAGCGCAACGAATCGCTCGAGGAACGCGTCCGCGATGCGTTCGTGCAGCACGAGACGCGAACCCGCGATACACGCTTGCCCCTGGTTGTGAAAGATCGCCCAGGCGGCGCCGTTGATGGCCGCGTCGAGGTCGGCATCGTCGAAGACGATGTTGGCGCCCTTGCCGCCCAGCTCCAGTTGAACGCGCTTCAGGTTGCCCTGCGACGCGTCGACGATCCGGCGGCCGGTTGCCGTCGAACCCGTGAACGCGATCTTGCCGACGCCCGGGTGTTCGGCAAGACGCTGGCCGGCCGTATGCCCGTAGCCGGGAACGATATTGACGACGCCAGCGGGGAACCCGACCTCGGCCATCAGTTCGACGATGCGCAACGTCGACAGCGGCGTGATTTCGGACGGCTTGAGCACCACCGTGTTGCCGACGGCCAGCGCCGGGCCCATCTTCCAGCTCGTGAACATCAGCGGGAAATTCCACGGCACGATCTGGCCGACGACGCCGATCGGCGCGCGCTGCACATAGTTCAGGAAGCCGGTTTCGACGGGAATCACCGAACCCTGCAGCTTGTCGGCCATGCCGCCGAAGTAGCGGAAGCACGCCGCCGTGCGCGGCACGTCGAGCGCGCGCGAATCGCGAATCGGGTGGCCGGTGTCCAGCGATTCGAGCTGCGCCAGCTCCTCCGCATGGGCCTCGATCGCATCGGCGAGGCGCAGCAGCAGCCGGCCGCGTTCGGCTGCCGGCATGGCCGACCATTTCGGGAACGCGCGGGTCGCCGCTTCGACGGCCAGGTCCACGTCCGCCGCGGTGGCCGCGGCGATCTTCGTGATGACGGAGCCGTCGTGAGGATTCAGCACGTCGATCGTGCCGCGGTCGACGGCGTCAACGAAGCGCCCGTCGATGAAGAGTTGGGTTTGCATGAATCGTCCTCGGTGTATTGCTGAAGCGAAATCTGAAGCGCCGCTCAGAACGCGATCGGATACGGCGCGAGCTCGCCGCTCTCGTAGCGTTGCGGCAGGTCCGGCGTCGCGTTTTCCCAGACCAGCAGCATCGAACGCTTCGTCGAGTAGCCCTGGTGCCGGATGTCGGCGGGCATCGCGCAAATGTCGCCTGCGCGCATCGTGACGCGTGCCCGCGGTGCGCCGGTGTTCTTGTCGCCGATGTCCCACACGATTTCGTCGGATAGTTGCAGGAACCATTCGACGCGGTCGTTGCCGTGGAAGACCGGCAGGATGAATTCCTCGGTGGTCGGGCAAAACAGGCTGCGCCCGCACACCGACGTGACCGACGGATTCCACGTCACGTCCGAGCGCGACAGGTACTTGAACAGGTTGAACGCGTGCAGCTCGCCTTCGAAGCCCGGCTCGACATGCACTTCCGGCTCGTCCTGCGCGACGTCGAGAAACGCGCGGTTGACCGGCAGCTCGTCGCGCAGCGGCGAATCGCCTTCGAGGCCCGGCATGCGGCGCGTCGCGATACGCGTGCGCTCGATTGCCGAGCCGTTGTCGCCGTGCTTGCGCCCGAATGCCGTGCCCGTTTCCTCGGGCGCCGCGAACGGGTCGAATCCTTCGTTCGTCCAGTCGTGCAGCATCGCCTTGAAGGTCGCCATGATCGTCGGCGTTTCGAAGGTCTCGGTGTAGTCGACCCCGGCGTCTTTCAGGATGCCGTTGAAGGTGCCCGCATACATGTCCACCTTGCCGTAGTGATTGCGCGTGCCGAACACGTGATCGAAATTCACCCAGCCGTAGAAGAAGCCCCACGCCACGTCGCGCATCATCGCGCGCAGGAACGCGTCGGCCGGCATCGCATGCGTGCGCGTCTGGCCTTTCGCGGGCCAGCTGATCTTCACGAAATACTCATCGCGCTGAAACGCGAACTCGCCGAGCTGGAAGCAGCGGTAGCCGGTAACGGCATCGGCTTCCGTGGCTCGCACCAGATCGGCGGCAAAACCGGCGGAGGGATCGAGGATCTCGAGGGTGGCCATAACGTGTCTCCTGGAATAGTCGAATGTGTGCGGTCGCAACGGTCAGTGCAGGCAGATATCGGCCCACTTCTCGACGGACAGCTCGCCGAGCACGGTCTGTACGAGCGCGACGCCCGGCTTGCCGGCAACGAAGCGATACGCACAGCCGGCCGGCAGCAGCGCTTGATGTCCCTTGCGCAGGACGACGTACCCCATCTTGCGGCCGGCCGGCTGTGCACCGGCGCTGACGGTGCCGCGGCCCGAAGTCGGCGGCGTGTCGAGCTTGATGAATTCGATCCGGACTTCGCCGTCCATCTGGATCGTGAACTCGTCATGGGCGCACGCGAACCAGGGCGACTGGCCCTCGGTCCTCAACACTTCGATCACGTATTCGAGATTCTTGCCGGCGACGACCTTTTCGTAAGGGGCCGACTTCGATGCCACCTCGAAGACGTTCGAGAAGGCATAGTGCTGGGCGCTGCCGCTGGTGATTTCGATCTCGCCCTTCCTGTAGCTGTCGAGCGAGCCAAAGACGGTGTGGAATGCCGCGTCGGTCATTGCTGTCTCCTGAGTTGAACTGCTTGTTGGATTCAACTCTAGGGGCAAGAGACAGCGGCAACAAGGCAACGGATGGCGATTACGGCATTTGCGTTTCGCGAATAATCGCGCGGGTCACCGCACCCAGCCACGCTCCAGAAGCGGAAGATCCCACGGGGGCTCGTCGCCGATGTATTCGGCGAGGAATTCGACCAGCGCCTTCACCTTCAACGCCTGTCGCTGCGTTGCGGGATAGACGGCGGCAAAGCTCAGCGGCGCGAGCTGGTAGTCGGTCAGGATCGGCACCAGCCGCCCCGCGACGAGCGCGTCGCTTGCCACGAGCGTCGGCAGGCAAACGACGCCGCCGCCTGTCAGCGCGCACTCGCGCAGCAGGTGAACGGAGTTCGAGCGAATCATGCCCGGCAGCTCCATTTCGACGACCTCGTCGTCGCGCGTCATCGTCCAGCGATTGCGCGACGGATAACCCGAATACAGCGCGGTGGTGTGCTGCAGCAAATCGCGCGGATGTTGTGGCGCACCATGCGCTTCGAGGTAAGCGGGCGACGCGCAAAAGAGACGCCTGACCGTGAACAGCCGCCGCTCGATCAGCGATTCGGAAATCGGCGGAAAGATCTGGAACGCGATGTCGAACCCTTCTTCGACGGGGTCGACGACGCGATCATTGACGATGACGTCGAGCTGGATGCCCGGGTAGCGCCGATTGAATTCGACCAGCGGCGCGCCGAAGTGATCGAGCGCGAAACCGGGCAGCATCTGGATGCGCAGCCGCCCGGTCGGCGTGGCGCGAAGCTCGCGCATCTGGTCCGTCAACTCGTTGACGCGCCCCACCACCTCCGCGCACTCGCGATAGAACGCCTCGCCCACTTCGGACAGGCGCACGTGGCGCGTGCTGCGATGGAACAGCGGCGCATTGACGAACTTCTCCAGTTGCTGGATGCGGTTCGTCACGACCGAACTCGTCACACCAAGCTGCCGCGCCGCCTCGGCGAAGCTGCTCGCCTCCGCGACTCTTACGAATGCCTCGATGCTCAGGAACCGGTCCATACCGCGCCCTTTTTTCGACAGCGAAACCGGCAGTCTACCCGCGCCGGGCAACGGGCTGTGTCATGCGAAAAGCGTCACTGTGTCGCCGAATCGATGTCAATCGCGGAGCGGAGCGCACCGCCACCGGCGTTCGTCGGTGCACCCGCTCAGGCATTACCTCGGCTGCTTTCCGGCCGCCAGCTCCGGTTGAACGATCACGCGACGCTGCAGCACGGCGGGCGCGGTTTCCTTCAACAGCATGCTGACCACGATGCCCAGCATGACCGCGCACATCGGCAACCACAGAATGTTCTGGATGCCGAAGTGTGCAGCGACGTAGCCGCCCATCGCCGGCGCGATGCCGCCGCCGAAGATCTCGCCGACGCCGACCACCACGCCGATCGACGTCGACACGAGACCGACGGGCGCAGCCTCGGTCGCGACCGGGCCGGACAGCAGCGACACCAGCCCGAGCGTGAAGAACGACGCGACGAACAGGACGCCGAACAACGCGAGCGGCTGCGGGCCGAGACCGCGGAAGATATAGAGCATCACGGCCGTTCCCGCGAAGCCGACGATGCTCGCGAGGCGGCGGCCGACCAGGTCGGAGAGGCCGGGCAAACCGAACTGCCCGAGAAAGCCGCCGAAGCCGATCGCCGACACCACGAGGCCCATCTTCTGCGTGCCGAGCGACAGGTAATCCGTCAGGTACAGCGGCAGCAGCGCGCCGAGCACGAAGACGCCGGTCATCGCGCAGCACAGTGCGGCCATCGCGACGAGGATGTTGCGGCTCGTGAGCACGTGGCCGAGCGAAGCCGGCGCGTGTTCCGACGCGACCTCCTTCACGACCTTCGGCTCACGGATGACGAAGAACATGATCGCGCCGAGGATCAAGCCGGGAATCGCCACCAGCGCAAAGACCCAGCGCCACGACACGAAGCCGAGCAACTGCGTGGCGATGATCGGCGACAGCGCCAGGCCGAACAGCGCGAAGCCGCTTTGTTGCAGGCCGAGATTCAGGCCGCGCCGCCGTGGATGCGACGCGTCGGCCGTCGCCGCGAAACTCGTCGGGCAGAACGAGCCCTCCGCGACGCCCATCAGCCCGCGAATCGCCATCAGCCCGAGCAGGCCGCCCGCGAGCCCCGAAAAACCCGACAGCAGCGAAAACGCGATGATGGCCGGAATGAGCACCTTCCTGCGGCCGATCTTGTCCGAGATGCCGCCCATCAGCGCCGCGAATACGCCCCACGACAGGCCGAGCACGCCGATGCAGTTGCCGACGTCCTGCGCGGTCAGGTTGAGGTCCTTCATGATCGAAGGGAACAGCGGCGCGATGAGCCAGCGGTCGAGGCCGACCAGCCCGAAGCCGAGCGCCAGCAGCGTCACCGCCTTCCACTCATAGGAGGTATCCCACTCGTTTGCTTTCATTTCCGTCTCCGAGGACGCTGGTTCGCCTGCGCGCGCCGCAGCGCCTGCGCATGAGCCAGGTCCGATGTTTTTCGTGTGGTGTGCGATGTGAATCGCGACGAAGTGCCGGCTGCCTTTCCGGTTCGACGCATCGAATCCAGCCAGCCGACGCCACCACGATAGGTGCACGGCCGCGGATCGGGTATGGAACAACCGGCGAACGCGCCATTCGCGAAATGCAAATAATCGGGCGCGAGGGGGTGGGAAGTGTCTGCGGGGAAGCATCGGGCGAATCGCCGCAGCGGCGGAATAGTGCTGACGACCGCGTCACGGGGGAATCCCTCATAGACATCGAGACAGCCGCGAGCGGCCTGGCCTGGGCCATCAAGAAATCAATTCCCCCATTCCACCTCGGAGGAAAACGTTATTCCATATCGAGCGGGTTTCCCAAGCAATTTTGGATTCTTTTTCCCTCCTGTCCCCCGTATCATTTCTCCCATTCCGAAAGAGAAAGACCAAGAGAAGGACATGAGCGATACCACCACGCTGCACTACCTCGACTACGCGGCAACGACGCCCGCGGATCCCCGCGTGATCGAAGCGATGACGGCCTGCCTCGGCTTCGACGGCATCTTCGGCAATCCCGCATCGAGTTCGCATGCCGCCGGCCGGCTGGCGCGTGAGCAGGTCGAGCGCGCACGCGCGCAAGTCGCCGCGCTGATCGGCGCGGATGCCGACGAGATCGTCTGGACGTCGGGTGCCACCGAATCGAACAACCTCGCGTTGAAGGGTTATGCGGACACCGCGACCGACAAGCACCACCTGATCACGAGCCGCCTCGAGCACAAGGCCATTCTCGACACGATGGCGAACCTGTCGAAGCGCGGGATGTCGGTCACCTTCCTGACGCCCACGCGCGACGGCGAAATCACCGCCGACGCGGTCGCCGCGGCGATCGGCCCCGACACCGGCCTCGTGTCGCTGATGCTCGTGAACAACGAGATCGGCACGCTGACCGACATCGCCGCGATCGCGCGCGTCGTGCACGCCGCGGGCGCGCTGCTGCACGTCGACGCCGCGCAAGCGCTCGGCAAGACGCCGATCGACGTGCGCGCGCTCGGCATCGACATGATGTCGATGTCGGCCCACAAGGTGTACGGCCCCAAGGGCATCGGCGCGCTGTTCGTACGCCGCGACATCGCGGACCGGATCGCTCCGCAAATTCATGGCGGCGGACACGAGCGCGGGTTGCGCTCGGGCACGCTTGCGACGCATCAGATCGTCGGCATGGGCGTCGCGTGCGAACTGGCCGCTGAAAAACTCGGCGGCGAAGCCACGCGGATCGCGGCGCTCGGCGCACGCCTGACGGACGCGCTGCTCGCGCTCGGCGACGTCACGCAGAACGCCGCTGCCGCGCGCCGCATCCCGCACACGCTGAGCCTGACGGTGAATGCGCCGGGCTTTTTCCCGTTCATGCTCGGCGAAGCGCTCGCCGTGTCGTCTACATCCGCATGCAACTCGACCAGCGGCGCACCGTCCCACGTGCTGACCGCAATCGGCCTCGACGCGGAAACTGCCGGCCGCACCGTGCGCGTGAGCTTCGGTCGCTTTACGACGGAGCAGGACGTCGATTTCGCGATCGCCTGTTTCCGGAAAGCGATCGAGCAATGTCGCGCGACGGCTGCGAACGGGTTTTCCGCTTCGCGGCAGATCACGCCGGCCGACCTGAAAGCGATCCGGAATGCAGGTTTCCGCTCGGTCATCTGCAACCGTCCGGACGGCGAAGGCGACGATCAGCCTGCGTTCGACGAGATCGCAGCCGCAGCCCGCGAACTGGGCCTCGAAGCGCGCTACCTGCCCGTCGAGCGCGATCGCATCGGCGACGCTGAGGTCGATGCATTCGGTGCGTTGGTCGATTCGCTGCAGAAGCCGGTGCTCGCGTATTGCCGAAGCGGGAGCCGGTCAGGAATGCTGTGGAATCGTTTGTCGAGCCGGCGTACGGCCTGACGCGGAACACTGCCCGAACACGCCGTCGCACCACCCGCCTTCGCACGCAAAGGATGCCGATGCGTTGATGCGTCGCCGGGTGGTGGCGCCGGGCAACCCATCAAGCCTCGGCGACCCGGCCGACGACTGCCGTTGCATGACCCGCCGGCAATCCTGTCGCTCGCGCGCCCCTATTCGCCGACGCCCCCGTCGCCACTCACCGGCGAATAAATCGCCAGCTTCAACGCGGGATCGTCGTTCGCCTGGAACGTCGCGTATTCATAACGCTGCGTGCCGCGTTGCGCATGCACGAGCACCTTCTGGCCCGACGCCCCGCTGCGCACGTCATGCGCACCCCACCATTGCGCAAACTCATCGCTGCTCGCGCGCAGGCGCTCCACCAGCGCAATGAACGCCGGATCGTTCGCATGGAGATCATGGTTCGTGCGAAACAGCGCGATCATCCGGTGCGCTTCGTCGTTCCAACTCTCGGCGAAGAGGCGGTGCGCGTGCGGATCGACGAACATGTAGACCAGAATGTTGCGATCGGCTTCCGCGAGCCGATCGAAGCCGAGCAGCTCGGCTGCCGCGGCATTCCACGCGAGGATGTCCCAGCGCCGCCCGGTAACGTACGCAGGCAGGTGAAGATTCGCGACGAGCCGCGCGATGGCGGGCGGCACACTCTCCGGCACGAACGCACGCGACGGGTCGCGCCGCGCGAGCGCGCGCAGATGGGCGGCCTCGGCCTTGTCCAGTCGCAATGCGCGTGCCAGCGCATCGAGCGTCGCGTCCGACGGGCTGACGTCGCGCCCCTGCTCGAGCCGCACATACCAGTCGACGCCGATACCCGCCAGTTCCGCGACTTCCTCGCGCCGCAGGCCGGGCGTGCGCCGGCGCGGGCCGTCGTGCAGGCCGACGGCATCCGGCCGCAGCTTCTTGCGCCGCGAGCGCAGAAAATCGCCGAACGGGGTTCGCGTGGTGGCGGTCATCGGGTTCGCTCCGTGCAGGGTGGTATCGGGCAATCCTGGGCTCGTGCCGGGCCTTGTTGCGGATTCTAAGCCTGCCAGAATCGGCTCGTCCCCCACCCTCCGGAACAGTCATGAAAGCTGCGATTCTGAAGTCGCTCGGCATGCCGCTCGCAATCGAAACGATGCCGGACCCCGTGCTCGGCACCGGCGAGGTCATCGTGGATGTCGTCGCGACGCCGGTGCTGTCCTATGCACGGGAAGTGTTCAGCGGCGAGCGTCAGTACCCGATCGAACTGCCGATGGTGCCCGGCTGCGGCGCAATCGGCCGGGTCCGGCAAACCGGCCCCGACGCGACGAAGTTGCAACGTGGCGACTGGGTGTTCTGCGATCCGACCGTGCGTTCGCGCGACGATGCGCTGATGCCCGACATCGTGCTGCAGGGCTGGAGCGCGCGCGGCGAAGGCGGCAAGCAATTGCAGCGCCATTTCCACGACGGCCCGTTCGCCGAACGACTGCGGGTGCCGACCGAGAACGCAGTGCGCATCGGCGACATCCCGCCGGCCGACGCCGCACGCTGGTGCGCGCTCAATACGCTGCTCGTGCCGTACGGCGGGCTGCTCGCGTCCAATCTGCGCGCGGGCGAGATCGTGCTCGTCAGCGGCGCGACCGGCAACTTCGGCAGCGCAGGCATCGCGGTGGCGCTGGCGATGGGCGCGCGGTGCGTGGTCGCGCCCGGCCGCAATGCGCGCGCGCTCGCGGATCTCGAGCGCCGCTTCGGCGAACGCGTGCGCACCGTCGCGCTGACCGGCGACGAAGCCGCGGATCGCGCACGCATGCAGCAGGCGGCGCCGGGGCCGATCGACTGCGTGATCGACCTGATGCCGCCGTCGGTGCCCGCGACGACGGTGCGTGCCGCGGTAATGGCGGTGCGCCCGTACGGGCGCGTGGTGCTGATGGGCGGCGTAGGCATGCTCGGCGGTGCGGGGCTCGAGCTGCCGTATCCGTGGCTCATGCGTAACGACATCACGCTGCGCGGCAAGTGGATGTGCCCGACGGAAGCCGTGACACTGATGACGGGGCTCGTCCGCGGCGGGCTGCTCGACCTCGCGCATTTCGACGTGACGGTCTTCGCGCTCGACGATGCGAACGAAGCGGTCGCGCATGCGGCGGCGAACGGCGGGCCGTTCAGGATGACCGTGATCGCGCCATAACGCGTATATCCGGCATCGCACCGTTCGGGGGCGTGACGCCGCGCCACGCCCCCGAACGGTGCAGGCATCCGGATTTTCACTACGTTGCCGAAATCCGATATTGCCGGGAGTTTTGGTTTCATACCGTTCACGCATCGGACCGGAACGCGATTGCCGTTCAACCGCGGCATCGCGTGCCGCCGACGAATTCCAGGAGCGGGCCGTCACACATGGCCCGGGTGGCGATGACAGTCCTGCCACGCAGGACATTCGTGACGGAGCGAACATGGATGCAAAACTCGCGCCTGATTCAGGCACCGACAGTGACGTAAGCCTCCTGCACAAGATGGGCTATGCGCAGGAACTGTCGAGACGTATGAGCGGTTTCTCGAACTTCGCCGTGTCGTTTTCGGTGATCTGCATCCTGTCGGGCGGCATTACCGCGTTCCAGCTCGCGTTTTCCGCCACCGGCGGCGCATCGATCGGCCTGGGCTGGCCGTTGGGATCGCTGTTCGCGCTGATCGTCGCCGTGTCGATGTCGCAGATCGCATCCGCGTTCCCGACGGCGGGCGGCCTCTATCACTGGGGGGCGATCCTCGGCGGGAAGAAATGGGGGTGGATGACGGCGTGGCTCAACCTCATCGGCCTCATCTTCGTGATCGCCGCGATCAACTTCGGCACCTACGATCCGTTCTTCAAGACGCTGATCGCGCCGATGTTCGGCGTCAGTCCGGACAGCCTGACCTGGTGGCATCAAACGGCGTTCATCACGTTCATCACGCTCTCGCAAGCCATCCTGAACGCACGCGGCATCAGGATCGCAAGCAGGATCACCGACCTGTCGGGCTATCTGATTTTCGTGGTGACGATTGCGCTGGTCGTTTCGCTGCTCTACTACTCGCCCGTCGCGTTCGATGTGCACCGGCTGGTCACCTTCACCAATTTCACCGGTGTCGACGGCGGTGCGTGGCCGAAGCAGGCCACGCCGCTCGCGTTCCTGTCGGGCCTGCTGCTGGTGACCTACACCATCACCGGCTTCGACGCTTCCGCGCATACGTCGGAAGAGACCCACGATGCGGCCAAAAACGTGCCGCGCGGCATCATCGGGTCGGTGTTCTGGTCCGCGATCTTCGGCTACGTGATGGTGTGTGCGTTCGTGCTGGTGATGCCCGACCTGACCGCCAGCATGAAACAGGGCACCGGCTTTTTCGAAGCGATACTCGCGCCGATTCCGAAGACCTTGCGCGTCTGCCTCGAACTCGCGATGTTCTTCATCAACTACGTGTGCGGGCTCGCCGCGATCATGTCGACGTCGCGAATGGTTTATGCGTTCGCACGCGACGGCGGGCTGCCGGCGTCGAAACTGCTGCGCAGCGTGAATCACACGCACCGGACGCCCGGGCCCGCGATCTGGACGTGTGCGGTGCTTGCGATCGTCGTCACGTTGTATGGCGATGCGTTCTCGGTGCTGAGTGCCGGAAGCGCCGTGTTCCTGTTCATCTCCTATGCGATGCCGCTCGGCTCGGGGATGCTGGCCGAAGGCCGCACGTGGACCGAAAAAGGTCCGTTCCAGCTGGGCATCTGGTCGAAGCCGTGTGCGTTGCTCGCGCTGGTCGGCGCCTGTGTGCTTGCGTATGTCGGCATCCAGCCGCCGAATGAAAAGGTGCTCTACGTGCTCGTCGGTTTCGTGGCGGCGCTCATGGTGATCTGGTACGGCTTCGGGGTGCGCAATACCTTCGCGGGGCCGCCGGTGCTGAAGGACACGCGCAACCTCGAGCGCATCCGCGAACTCGAGGCGAACGTCGATCCGTCCGTCTGAAGCCCGTTGAAACACGCTGAAACCGCCGACTCGCCGGTGTCATGCCGCGAGTCGGCGTTTTTCGACATCGATGCGGAACGACCTTGATTCGGCAATCCAACCCTTCAGACCGTCGAACTCTCGACTGACGATCATGCCCGTGATCTTCGCGAGGGTCGCGTTGCCAGTCACGACAGTCCTCGCGTGCAACCAGCGCACCGACCACGCGGCCGCCGATGATCCGGGCGGCCGCGCCGGTTCGTCACGCCCCCCACTATTCCCCGCCGCCGTAGAACTGGTTCATCCGATCGAGCTCGCCCGACTTCTGCGCGCGAATCAGTTCCTGCTTCACCTGAGCGCGCGTGATCGCCGCAGGGCCGCCCGCCTGTGACCCGGCACTGGGCATGGAGCCCACCGCGGTGGCGCTGATCGCCGCATCCGAGGGCGTGCCGGGACTCGCGTCGGCTCCGCCGTCCGCCCGGGCAAGCCCGGCCGCACCCAGCATGCAAACGGCGGCCAGTGCCGCCTTGTACATCGTCTTCATCGTGGCACCTCATCTGAAAAGACACTGCGACTCATACAGCGGGGATGGAGCCGATGTCCGGCCGCCCGCGCGATTCGACACACGTCGCCGATGCGACAACATCGGCCGTGACGGCATGCACCGCTCGTTGCGAATCGCGAGCAATCTGCTGCGTCACTCCGGTCATCGGCCGGCTTCGCACGTTCGAGGTTCCATCGAGCGACCTTCGCGTCCTCCTGTGACATCCCCCGGACCAGCGCATTCGCATGCGAATGCGCAGCATTGCCTCACGGCAACTGGCGCAGGCTCTCGCCTGCGCGTCGTGCCGCAACGCGAATTGAACGTTCCTGCGGCGCGCGCCCGCGATCGGGCAAATCTCGCGCTTCGAGCCACCGCGCACCGGGCGGGGCAACCGGCAGGAATGGATTAATGATAGGGATCGGCCTGCCGGTTTAACGCCCCCTGACGAGGGGGCAATTGTGGAATTCGTCGACATGCCGACCTAAACTGGACACCGTATGCGCAAGGTGCACGCGGCCCTCGTTCGACGCGGTCGCGTGCAAGCCCGTCGTAGCTCCAGGGGCGCACCATGTCCGACAAGTATGTCGCGCTAGCGGGCCACATCCGGCGACTGTGTTCGTTCGGCATCGAACCGCGCCTCGTCATTCCTCATGTGGTTGAAGCGACGCGGCGCATCGTGGGCGCCGACTGGGGCATGTTCTTCTATACCGACGAGCACTATGCCGTGTCGGACGTATACAGCGAAAACGACACCGTCTATCAAGTCCTGCCCACCTACTTTGCCGAAGTCCACAACACCGAAAAACAGGAAGTGCTCGGCGTCACGTTCTCCGATGCAATGCGCCGCGGCCGCGGATTCGAAAACAGCGCCCGTTACGACGCCGCGCTGCTGAAGAGTGCCATGTATGCGCAGCTGTGGCGGCCGGTTGGCATGCGGCATTGTCTCGAGCTGACGGCGACCGATGGCACCCGCGGCTGGGGAAGCCTGAAACTGTGCCGCGCACCCGGCGGCCACCCGTTCTCGGAAAAGAATCATCGGGACATCGCGCCCTTCGCGCGACATATCGCGCATGCGCTTTCGTGCCCGATACATCCGCCGTCGCGCGAAGCGGAAGGCAGCCAGTCGGCGATCATGGTCATCGACAACACCGGGAAGGTCTTGCTGCAGAGCGAGGACAGCATAAGAATGCTGGCGCTCGCATCCGGCGAACCGCTTGCGTTCTATCGTCGCGACTGCTTTCCGAACTGGCTTGCGCCGCTGCTGACGAACGTCAATCGCATCTGGTGCGGCCTCCCGGTGGCTCCCGCCACGATGGAACGCCGCAATGCAGCCGGCCGCTTCCGATTCAACGCGTATCGCTTTGCGCACGCGAGCGCGATGCACTGCGAGCAGGCGATCGTGATCTACATCGAGCATTTCCTCCCGCACGAACTGGAAATCGAGCGGCTCGGCTTCGAGTTCGGTCTGACGGAACGACAACGGCAGCTCTGTTCGCTACTCGTCCTCGGCCACTCGCAAACCGCAATCGCGCGCTCCCTCGCGCTGCGCGACAGCACCGTCGTCGATCATGTTCGAAAGATCTATCGCAAGCTCAACGTCCACAACCACGACGAATTGCGCAGCGTCTTTCGCGTTGGCCGGCACGATTAGCGTCGCATGCCGTGTCGCATCGAAAGCGCAGTCACCACCGGACGGCACGGCACCTTCTCGCCCTGATATCGCCCGGCATCATCGAGTCAGACGGCCGAAAAGCAGTTGTCGACGAACAGATGGGTGCCGTTGACGAAACTCGACTCGTCGGACGCGAGGAACAGCGCGGCCGCCGCGACCTCCGACGGCTCGCACAGCCGACCCTGCTGAATCGCGATCGCCGCCTCGGTCGCGTCGACCCCCATCGCCTGCAGGTCCTTGAGTTCGCGCATCCCATGCGGCGTACGGATGAACCCAGGTGCCAGCGCGTTGCAACGAATCCCGCGGTCGCGGTACTCGACGGCAATAGCCCGCGCGAACATGTGGCACGCCCCCTTGGTCGCGTCGTAAAGCACTTCGCCCGGCGTCGCGCAGACCGCGGAAATCGACGACGTACACACGATGCTGCCCCGCCCCTTCTCGAGCATCTGCGGCAGCACCGCCTTCGTCATCAGGAACATGCTCTTGACGTTCACGCCCATCAGCCAGTCCCATTCCGATTCTTCGATGTCGAGGAACGGTTTGACGATCAGCGTCCCGGCGTGATTGAACAGGATGTCCGCATTGCCGTACTGCTCCCGCGCCGCATCGACGGCCTGCCTGACCTCCGCCTGTTTCGACACGTCGGCGCCGAGGCCGATCGCCTGCAGGCCGGCATCGCGCAGCCGGGATGCGAGCGTTTCGGCGGCGCCGCCGTCCCGGTCGACGATCGCAACCTTCGCGCCCTGTGCGGCGAACAGTTCGGACGCAGCCGCGCCGCATCCGCCGGCGCCGCCGCTCACGATGGCGACCTTGCCGGCCAGGCGGCCGTCAATCTTGACACTCATTCTTCGTTCTCCTGTCTGGTTCGATCGGTGCGCTCAACTGAACAGCGTCCGAAGATGATCGTTGAGGAAGTAGCCTTCGGGGTCCACGCTGCGGCGCAGTGCGCGGAATGCTTCGGCCTTGGGGAACCAGCGATCCACGTCTTCGCGGTTCGTGAAGTGCAGCTTGCCCCAGTGCGGACGCGAGTCGTAGTCGCGCAGGATGTCGTCGACGTCCTTCAGGAACGGCCAGTAGTCGACACCGTTCGGGCCGCCCGAGCATGAAATGGTGACGCTGTCCTGGTGGTTGAACGGGCTGATCCATGCCGGATCGCCCTTCGTGAAGCGGTACTCGACCGGGAAAATGCAGTCGCGGTGCTTCGTGAGAACGAGGTCGCGGACGCGGCGCAGCGCTTCCTTGCCGTGTTGCGCGGGCACCGCGTATTCGAGTTCATGGAAGTTCGGTACATAGTGGATCGCATACACCTCGGAGCTGTATGCGATCTTCTCGTGCTCGCCTTCATGGAACGTGCGCTCGACGGTGACATCCATCACCTTGATCTCGCACACGTCGTAGTCCTTCTTCGAATTCGACACCTTCGCGGTGTCGGGCAGGCAGTACAGGTGGCGGCTTTCGGACGTCGGGCACCAGAAGAAGCCGAAATGGCGATGCTTCGCCGCCAGGTCGTCGTATTGCTCCATCAGCGCTTCGAAATCCTCGCGCCAGACGCGGTCGTGCAGCCAGAACGCGTCGGTCACCTGCAGCGTCATCTCCGAGACCACGCCGAACATGCCGATATTCACCTGCGTCGCATGGAGCAGGTCGAGGTCCTTCCGGTCGCTCACTTCCATGATCGAGCCGTCCGGACGCACGATGCGCATCCCGACGACCTGCGACGACAGGTTGCTCAGCGTCGTCCCCGTGCCGTGCGTGCCGGTGGCGAACGCGCCGGCGATCGCCTGCGAATCGATGTCGCCCTGGTTGACGAGCGACAGGCCGATGTCCTTCAGGTGACGCGTCACCGCATTGAGCTTGGTGCCGGCCTTCACCGTCACACGCTTGCGCGCTTCATCGACATCGACGATGCCCTGGTAGTCCCGGAGCGACAGCAGCAGGCCGCTCGTCGCCACGATCGGCGTGAACGAGTGCCCCGACCCCGAGCACCGGACGTGCTTGCCCTGGCGCGTCGCGGTGCACACCAGCTCCGCGATCTCGGCCTCGCTGGTCGGCGACGCCAGATGCGCGGCCACGCACGACTGATTGCCCACCCAGTTTCTCCAGAATCCGCCACGGGGAAGTTCCATCAACGTCTCTCCAGATAGGCACCACGGTGCGTTGTCGGCATGGTTCGGTGAACTGCGTCGCATTCGTGCCAAAGGTAGGGCGCCGAAACGCTTTTCACTATCGGATTTCGGCAAGCGAGGGTTTCCACGAGGCTGCGCTTTTTGACCGGCTCGCCGAGCGACTACAATGATTCGACCCGGCCCGCCCCTTCCCGCCCCCGATGACGCCGTCTGCCCACCCGAGCGATTTCTCTGGCGCCCCGTTGTTCGCGCGAACGGTCGCGTTCTGCGCGTTCACCGACGTGGAGGAACAGGCGCGGTCGTTCGAAGACTGGAACCTGAATTACACGCAGATCTCGGGCGGCCTGTTTCATGGCTCGTCGTCGATCGTGTCGCTGGGCGGCATCAAGCTGCTGGTCGAGAACCTCGACAAGGTCATCCTGCAGCGGGGCGCGGTGCCGTCGAACCGGATCGCCGTGGCCGTGCCGCTGGAACTGGAAGGGCATGCGCGCATGTGCGGCGAGAAAAGCGGGCGCGACAGCCTGCACGTGTTCTCGAGCCTGCCGGAATTCGAGTTCTACTCGCCCGACCGGCACGTGCTCGTGAATGTCGAGATCGAGCCCGACAAGCTGTCGACGCAGGCGATGCGCACGGTCGCCGCGTCGCTGCGCGCTCGCACGCTCGCGCCGCTGATCCCGATGCCCACCTACGTCGCGGACAATCTTCGCGATCTGCTGCGCCGAACGCTGGCCGCCGCGGCGAAAAGCACCTCCGTCGAAGACGTGGCGACGCAGAACCGGATCGAACTGCTGGAGCGCACCGTCCTGTATGCGATCTCGGAAGTGTTGACGGCGGCCGCGCCGGAGGCCGGCGCGCGAGCCGCACGCCCGACGAAGTACTGGTCGCTGGTCAACGCGGTGCAGGAGCGGCTTCAGGACGCATCGACCTGCCCGCTGTCGATCGCCGAACTGTGCGTGCAACTCGGCATCAGCCGGCGCACCGCGCAGTATGCGTTCCACGACGCGCTCAATCTGAACCCCATTGCGTATCTGCGGGCCGTTCGACTGAATCACGCGCGCCGCGAGCTTCGGCTCGGCGAATCCGTGACGTCTGCCGCAACCAAATGGGGCTTCTGGCACCTGAGCAGTTTCGCGCAGGACTATCGCGCGATGTTCGGCGAGTTGCCGTCGGCCACGGCCAGACGCTACGCGGCGCGCCAGGCCATCTGAAAGCCTCTCGCGGTTCGGCGGCCGATGCCGGACCCCACACCGGCCGCCGTCCTGCTCACGCCATCACTCGTCCTGCTGTTCCTGCTGCGCCTGCACCTGCCGCTGCTGGATGAACTGCCGTACATCGCTCATCGTCACGCGGCCCGTGTGCTTCGCATCGATCTCGTCGAAGTGCTTCGACACGAAACCGAGCCCGCTGCTTAGCGCCTGCGCCTTCGTCACCGCCGCGCCGTTGCTCAGCACCGTATTGGCGCCGAGCCTCGCGTCGACACGCCGCTGCGCCTGCTGCTGCAGCGTCGCGCCGGTCGACGGCAACACCGGCGCCGCACGCGTGGCAGGAAAGAACGGACCGTCGACACCGCGCCCGCCATGCGGCAGCTTCACCGGCGCCACCGCCTGCGGCGGCAATGCGTAGGCGCTGCTCATCGCGGCACCGAGGACGATCAACGCAGACATACGCCGAATCAATTTGATTAGGGACATGATCACTCGCATTCAATGGATGAATAGAGGGTTCCTTTGACAAGGAGTCCGTCGCTCAAGGGGCCGCCGCCAGCGTCGTCGCGGCCGTCGCGCCCGGCACGCTGCCGGTCGGCACGCTGGGCGGGTTCTCGTCCGGCCAGGGCGGCGGCAGCGTGTGCAGCGTCAGCGCCGTCGGAATCCGCGCACCCTTGTAGAACGTCTTCAGGTCCCGCTTCATCTGCGGACGCGCGACATCGTCCAGATAAGTCATGTGACCGCCCTGAAAGAAGTTCACCTGCAGCTTCGGATTCAGGCCCTTCACCGTCTGCAACCGCGCGAGTTGCTTCTCGGTGTTGAAGAACGGCGTCGCGAGATCGTGGAAGCCATTCTCCGCGAGCACGCGAAGCTTCGGGTTGAGCTGCAGCGCACCGAGCAGATCGGGGATCGTGTCGGGCATCGGCTGGCCGTCGTGCGAGAAGTCCCATACGCCGATGATGTTGTCGTTCAGCGGCAGGTAGGTCGCATTCGGCGCGGTGTAGCCGAGGTAGTCCGGCATCTGCGTCGCGAGCGCGTTCGTGAACGGCTGCGAGATCAGGATGTCGGACGGGTCGCCGTCGGTCTGCAGACGCGGATCGGAGTTCGGCAACGATACGCGTCCGTCGTAGCGGCCGACCGTCGTTCCGGGCAGCAGGCTCGTGCCGAACGGATTCGCGTTGAAGTAGCCGCGCAGCGCCTGTTGCGTCAGGCTTGACGGGATCGACCACAGCTGGAGCGTCGCATCGCTCGGGAACACCGGCGTGCCAAGCGCATCCGGAATGCCGAGCTGGCTCAACACCCACGACTGCGAATACTTCTGCAGCTGGTTGTAGATCAGCGTCGTGAACAGTTCCGTCTGCAGTGCGTACAAAGCCTGGTTCACCGGCGCCGGCGATACCTGGTTGAAGTACGCCGCAACCGCCGCATAACCGGGTAGATAACCTGCCACCGTATCGGTTTCGAGCAGCAACCCTTCCGTCGACTGCGTGATCGCCACCGCTTCCACTGCATCCGCGAAGTAGTTCAGGATCGCCGACTGCAGCACGATGCCCGTCAGGTGCACGCCGGCCGATTCGAGCGCAAGCGCCAGCATGTCGGTACGCGGCGTGCCGTACGATTCGCCGTACAGGTAGATCGGCGAGCTGCCGCGGCTGTTGACGTTCAGGTAGCGCTGGATGAAGTCGCGCATGATGTTCACGTCCGCATCGGAACCCCAGTACTTCTGGTTGGTGTTCGGCAATACGGCTTCCGACAGCCCGGTTCCCGGCGGGTCGATGAACACGAGGTCGGTGGTGTCGATCAGGCTTTCCGCGTTGTCGACGAGCGGATAGTTCGGCCAGTTGCTGCCGAACAGCGGATCGGGCGTGGCGACGCGGGTCGGCGCGAACGAGCCGAGGCGCAGCCAGATCGACGACGAGCCGGGGCCGCCGTTATACACGAACGTGACGGGACGCGGCTTGCCGTTCGTGCTCGGCGCGGTGTACGCGACATACGACATCGACGCTTCCGCATTGCCGTTCGCGTCCTGCGCGGTCAGGTGGCCGGTGGTCGTCGTGTAGTTGATGGTCGTGCCGCCGGACTTCCACTGGTAATGCATGACCGCCGCTTTCTCGGACACCTGCGCGGCGGCGAGGCCGTCGGTCGCATTCATCGAATACGCGACCTGATCGACGTAAGGCTGGTTGGCCGCAGGCGTCTGGCTGCCGGCCGATTGTTGCGCGCCGGCCTGCTGGCTGGCAGTCGCCTGCGCGAGGCTCGACGCGCCGACAGACGACGAATCGTCGCCGCCGCACGCCGCGAGCGCCAGTGTCATGACGGTCAATGCACCTAGCCCGGCCAACCGGCCGTGACGGCCACGGCGGCCACGGCGGCTGCCGGTACAGCTCCTGTCTGGTTTCATCTCTGCCCTTTGATTTGGTTCGGATACCGCTTCACAAAGGCCGCCTTCGCCGGCGAGACGCGCAGCAACACCCGCCACTCGCGCAAAAGGCGGTTGGGATCGGACTGCTTCAAGAGACTGAACGTGATACAGACACAGCAAACTGCCGGCGAGAATCGTGCGTGAACCGCCCCCTGCAGTTTGGACTTCTTTTCTGATTACCGAAATTTACGACATCGACAAAATAGGCGGTGCTGCGCCGCGTTGTCAAAGATCATTCCGATATTAAAAATCCCGTAATGATGCGAAGGCCGGCCAGTGTCTGGCATTTGAAAGCAAGACGGATTATTCGCGCAAGGCGCGCTTTATCGGCAATGCTTCGTCGAATATTTTACTTTTCGTACACAACGCAAAAGCCTTTGCCGTATTGATTCAGCGCCCTAAAAGCCTTCATATCGACAGGAATTTTCTTTCATTTTTATTATCCGCAATCGATTAAAGAAGCGTAGCCGCACGCATGTGCGATTCGGTGATTTGATTCACCTCATCCATTTGCCAATCCGGGTGCTTATGCGCACCTCGCCATCCATAAAATACCGATTCAGCCAATTCAATCCGGTTGCAGTGGAATTATTTACCCGATATCCGACCGGATTTTCCGCGGCGCGGGCGGCGGCGCGCGATACACGCGCCGCCGCCCGTCACCAACAATCAACCCGCCATCAATGCCCGCCGCCCGGCAGCGCGATATCGATCAGCACCGGATCGTGATCCGACGAACGATATGCATCCGGTGCGTAGTACGTCTTCTGCTGCTCGGCCGACTTGTACGCCATCGTGTATTGCAGCGCGAGCGGCTCGTCTGCGTTGATGTGCCATTCGTGCACGGCCTTCACGTGCGACGCGAGCGGCAGCGTCGCGAGCGCGTGATCGAGATAGCCGGCTTCGCCGTTGTACACGTAGCTGTACGCATTCGCGCCGATCCAGCGCGCGACGAGGTTGCGGTAGCCGCGCGATTCGAGCGTGCGGATCGGATCTTCATGCGTGTAGCTGTTGAAGTCGCCGATCAGCAGCACGCCCTGGCCCGCGACACCCGTCGGCGTGCCGGCGAGCCAGTCGGCGACCTTCGCCGCCGCACGCGTGCGCGTCGGGTTCCAGCAGCCCTGGCCGTCGCCCTGGTCGAGATCGTCGTTCGCGGCGTCCGGGCAATTCTTCGACTTCAGGTGGTTCACGGCGATCGTCAACGCCTGCTTGCCGCCGATGCGGCGGAACGACTGCGCGAGCGGCTGGCGGTTCTTGTCGTCGATCGCGAGCGTGGCCGCGCGGCCGACCGGTTCGACCTTGCGGCTGTCGTAGATCATCGCGACCGCGATCGCATCGCCGCCGAGGCGCGACGTGCCCGGATCGACGACGCGCCAGTGGTTGCCGAGCTTCGCCGCGAGCTGGCGCACCGCGCTCAGTTCGCCGTAGCCGTTGTTCTGGATTTCCATCAGGCCGATCACGTCGGCGTCGAGCGCCTTCAGCGCGCTGACGATCTTCGCTTCCTGACGCTGGAATTCCTGGTAGTTCTTCGCACCGCGGTTGTTCGGATCGTCGAAGCCGCCGCCGAGACCGTTGCCGTTGAAGTAGTTGAGGACGTTGAACGATGCGACGCGCAGGTTCGATTTCGGATCGCGCGCGGGCGCGTTGGTGCGAGGGTTCGTGCGCGCGTCGAATGCCGGCACGGCCGCGCCGGGCAGCGGCTGCACGCGCCATGCGCCGTAACGCACTTCGAGCACGCCTTCGACGTCGCGCACGGTGTAGCCGGCGCGCAGCGTGTTCGCGGCCGACAGGCCCGGCGCCGGATACGGCACGGTCGCGGGGTTCTGCTTGTTCGAACCGTCGTCGAGGACCAGCCGGTTGCGTGCGTTCGCATCGATCTGCGTCTGCGCCTGGGCCGGCGGCACGACGCTCGTCGGCGTGCGCAGGCGGCCGTTGCTGAGCAACACGCTGCCGTAGCGGCCGAGCTCGTAGTTGTCGGTGACGTTCAGCGTCTGCGGCAGGCGCACGAGCATCCCTTCATACGCGGCGAACGCGTTCGGGCTGTCGACCGGCAGCGCGAGCGTCGCGGGCGTGACAGTCTGGCCGTTCGCGCACACCGCGATCGCACCCGACTGCGTGAGCTGCGTCTGCCCGTATTTCTCCTCGACCTTGCCTGTCACGTGCACGAGATCGCCGGCCTTTGCACGCACTTTCGGCGCATAGACGAACAGGCCTTCGGACACGCCCGGCTGGTTGCGGCGCTGCGCGTCGGCCTGCTGGACGAAGAAGCCGCCGAAGCCGTCCGTGCCGCCGAAATCGGCAGTGACGACGGCTTCGATCGACACGTTCTGGCCGGCGAGCGGCGACGGCGCGCCCGGCCCCTGGATATCGGCAATCGGCGTCGCGCTGCCGCCGCAGTTCGGGCTGACGGGCGCGGCGGTGGCGGCGATCGCCGGCGCAGCGAGCGTGGGCAGAAGCAATAACGGGGCAAACAGGCGGATTGTCGAGCGCATGACGGGGAATCCCGGTTGTGAGGGTGGCGAAAGCTTAACGGCGCTCAATGACAGTTTTTGGTAATCGACAGACAGGCCGATGTAATTTTCGCTATCTCGCATAAAAAGCGGGGAATCGTCCGACAAAAAATCTGCCGTGCTCGCGACGATTCCCCTGAGTGACCTTCGTCAACGCACCGTCGCGCTAGACCGTCCCCGGCAGCGCGCTCGACACGAGCACGGCCGCCACCATCAGCACGCCGGCCAGCACGACCGCCTCGATCCGCAACACCGCGCCGAACCGGCGCAACGGGCCGGCCGGCATCGCGGCGGCCGGGTCCTTCAGCGCGGCCAGCAGCTTCGGCATCCCGAAGAAGCGGTTGTGTCCACCGAGCGCCGCCGCGATCAGCACGAGCGCGAGCTTCAGCAACAGGATCTGCCCGTATGTCGATGCGAGCAGGTTGGCGGGCGTATCGACGCCGCGCCATCCGTTGTACGCGCCGGTCGCGAACAGCACGATCAACGCATAGGTTGACGCATCGGAAAGCGACTGCACGAACGACGCGCCGGTCTCGCGTTCGCCCGCGGGCATGCCAACGAGCCGCGGCATCACGCCGAACGCCGTCACGAGCACGAGCCCGACCCACGCGCTGATCGCCAGCAGATGCAGCCAGTCGACCCACACCGGCACGCTGAACAGCCCTGCGTCGACCGGATGACCGCCGTTGCTGCGCGCGAGCGCGACGCATGCGAGCGCTGCCCACATCGCGAACGGAAAGCGCGTGTCGTTCGCATGTCTGATGAACGACAGCAGCACGACGACAACCATGAACACGGCGCCGGCCAGCCACGCATGGCCGAAACCGGTGCCCACGAGCATCGCGCGGACGGCCGGCCCTGCGTCGAGCATCGACACTTCGCTCATCAGCGCGCAGTGCGCCCAGAATGCGGTGATGCTCGCGAGCAGCGACGCGACCGACGCAATGCGCAGCGTCGCGACGAGACGCCGCCCGATGCCGTGCTGCCACGCCGACGCGCCGCGTGCGAGCCAGTGACTGCCGAGCAGCGCGCCGACGATCACCGCGAACCCGGCATTCTGGATCGCCACCGATACGAGCCGCAGCAGGCCGACGAAGCCCTCGTTCACCCTTTCACCTTGAACGTATAGGTGCCCTTGGTGCGATGCGCGTCGGCCGTCATCACCGCCCACTGCACCGTGTACGCGCCCGGCGCGAGCTTCGGCATCGCGACGGTCATCACGCGCGGGTTCGACGCATCGACCTTCGCCTTTTCCTGCGTAACGGCGTTGCCGTTCGCGTCCGACACCTTCACCGAACTGAAGGTCGGTTCGAGGTCTTCGTTGAACGTAAGCCGCAACGCGTCGGGCGCCGTATCGACCGTGCTGCCCGTCGCGGGCGCGGCGCTTTCGAGCTTGCCGTGTGCCGATGCCGCGACCGGCGCGGCCGCGAGAATCGCGCCGGCCGCGGCGAAGGCGGCCAGCCGCGTGATAGTCGTGATCTTCATGTTCATGCCGGGCGTCACGGCTTCTTCAGCTCGACGACGGTCAGCGCACCGCCCACGTCCTCGGCGACGAAGTCGATCTTGTCGCCCGCCTTCACCTGCGACAGCATTGCAGGGTCCTTCACCTTGAACACCATCGTCATCGCGTCCATCCCGAGGTTGTCCAGCGGGCCGTGCTTGATCGTCAGCCTGCCCGCGGCCGTGTCGACCTTGCGGATCTCGCCGTGCGACATCCCGTGCTTCGCGTCGGCGCCCTGCTTCGCGCCGCCGCTCATGTCCATGCCGGCCATGTCGCCGGCCGCGTACGACGCGGCGGAAAACGCCAGCGCGCAACCCATTGCAATCGAAACCAGTCCCTTCTTCATCATGCTTGCTCCCGAGTGAGTGAATCGAAACCGGCGGCCGCATCGGCACGGCCGCCGCGTGCTGCTACTGCTGCTCAGCCGTCCGGCAATTCGCCGGTGTATTCGTATGCGACGGTGCCCTTCGGATGCCGGAACCAGCCCGGGTCGCGATAGTCATTGCGGCCGAGCCCCTGCCGCACCTTGAGCACCGTGAACATGCCGCCCATCTCCAGCGGCCCGAACGGGCCCGTGCCCGTCATCATCGGCAGCGTGTTGTCGGGCAGCGGCATCTCCATGTTGCCCATCGCACCGCCCGTGCTGCCCATCGCCATGTAGTCGGGCACGAGCTTGCCGATCTTTTTCGCGAGATCCTTCTGCGGCACGCCGATCAGGTTCGGCACCTGGTGGCCCATCGCATTCATCGTGTGATGCGACTTGTGGCAATGGAACGCCCAGTCGCCAGGGCGATCGGCGGTGAACTCGATCGCGCGCATCTGGCCCACCGCGACATCGGCCGTCACTTCCGGCCAGCGCGCCGCCTGCGGAATCCAGCCGCCGTCGGTGCCCGCGACCTCGAAGCTGTAGCCGTGCAGGTGGATCGGATGGTTCGTCATCGTCAGGTTGCCGAAACGAATCCGCACGCGGTCGCCTGCGCGCACCGGCAGCGGGTCGATGCCCGGGAACACGCGCGAGTTGAAGGTCCACATGTTGAAATCCGTCATCTCGTTCACGCGCGGCGTGTAGCTGCCGGGATCGATGTCGTACGCGGCGAGCAGGAACACGAAGTCGCGATCGACCGGCATCGTGCCGCGATCCTTCGGGTGCACGATGAACATGCCCATCATCCCCATCGCCATCTGCACCATCTCGTCGGCGTGCGGGTGATACATGAACGTGCCGTGCGATTCGAGCTGGAACTCGTAGACGAAGGTCTTGCCTGGCGGGATATGCGGCTGCGTGAGGCCGCCGACGCCGTCCATCCCGTTCGGCAGCCGCAGCCCGTGCCAGTGGATCGTCGTGTGCTCGGGCAGCCGGTTGGTCACGAAGATGCGGACCTTGTCGCCTTCGACGGCCTCGATCGTCGGGCCCGGCGACTGGCCGTTGTAGCCCCACAGGTTCGCGTTCATGTCGGGCGCCATCTCGCGCACGACGGGCTCGGCCGTCAGGTGGAATTCCTTCCAGCCGTTCTTCATCCGCCACGGCAGCGTCCAGCCGTTCAGCGTCGCGACGGGCGTGTACGGGCGGCCGTTGGGCGGCACGAGCGGCGGCTGCGTGGCGGTTTTCGCCATCGTGGGCGCTTCGGGCAGCGACGCGGCGCCGGCCTTGCTGACCATCGCGGCGCCCAGCAGCGCGGCGCCCGAGCCGCTGAGAAATTGTCGACGGGACACCATGTCAATGACCTTCAGGATGCATTGCGGGCGCCGGTTGCGCCGCGGGTGAGGAAGCCGGCTGCGGCGCAGCGTCGGCGTTGGGTTCGGGTTCGGCGGAAACCGCCGCGCGCGGCGCGGGGCCCGAAGTCGGCAGCCGGCCGCCGACGGCCATCTGCAGATCGGTTTCGGCAAGCCAGTAGTCCTTCAGCGAATCGATGTAGCCGTTCACCGCGCCGACCTGCTCGCGCGCATCGGCCAGCAGCTCGAACACGCTCGCGAGCATCCCGTTGTAGCGCAGCAGCAGCTCGTCCGAGATCGTCTTGCGCAGCGGCACGACTTCGTCGCGATAGTGCTTCGCGACGTCGTAGCTCGTCACGTATGCCGCGTACGACTCGCGCACTTCGGAGCGCGCGTCGATGGCCGTCTTCGCGAGCCGGTTCGCCGACTGCATGTAGACGGCCTCGGCCCGCGCGACCTTCGCGCCGCCCCAGTCGAACAGCGGAATCTCGACGCTGATCTCGTAGCCGTGCTCGTGGCCCTTGCCAGTCTCGTAGTTGTTCACGTAGCCGAGATCGACCGCGTTGACGAAGCGCGTGGCCTTGCTGAGGCCGAGCGACGACGCGACGCCCTGCGTCTGCAGCTTCGCGGCCTGGATATCGAGGCGGTTGCTCATCGCGAAGCGTTCGAGATCTGGCAGGTCCGGGCGCGCGTTCGGCAGGTCGGGCAAACGGTCGGGCAGCGCGTACTGCGCGCGCTCGCCCCACAGCCCCATCGCACGCGTGAGCTTCTCACGCGCGGCCACGGCCTGCTGGCGCACCTTCGCGTGCTGCGCGACCGCGTCGGCATGGAACGCCTGTTCGCGCGCGTAATCGAGCCGGCTGAAGTTGCCGGCCTGCCGCATGCGCTGTGCGAGTTCGGCAGCCGCGCTCGCGGCATCGCGCACCTGCTGCGCATAGTTCGCGGCCTGCTCGGCGGCGACGGCCTCGACATACGCGCGGCGCGCGTCGGCCGCCGCCTTCAGCATCGCGTCGGCCGTTTCGAGCTTGGTCTGTTCGAAACGGCGGCGCTCGATGTTCGTCGCGAGCGGCATCGTCAGCAGCGCGAACACGTTCGCCGAGAACGTGCGGCCGAGGCTCAGCTCGCCGTCGCCGGCGCGCGTGCGGCTGAACGAGAAGCGCGGGTTCGGCAGCCGGCCGGCCTGCACGAGATCGGCCTCCGACAACCCGAGCTCCGCGTACGACGCCTGCAGGCCGCGATTGTTCAGCAGCGCGACCTGCACCGCATCGTCCATCGACAGCGGCTGCGCGAGCAATTCCCGGGTCCGCTGGTCGACGGCTTCGCGGTCGGCGTCGGTGCGGACGACGACGGCGTCTTTTCCGATCCGTTCCGACGCGGTGGACGACACGGCGCCGAAGCCGCCGTCCTTCGAAAACGTCGTGCAGCCCGCGAGGAATGCCAGCGCGACCGCAGCCGCGACGATTCGCGGCGATATCGACAGGTTCTTCATCGCGCGGCCCCTCCGTGCATCGAATGGGCGCCGCCGTTGCCCGCCGGGTCGCCGGGCTTCGCGGCGCCGGTCGTGCGCCCCTTCGCGGGCCGCTCCATCACGTCCCGGTTCAGCTGCTTCCAGCCCGGGCCTTCGTCGTCGCGATACGGCCGGTAGCCGTCGAACGCGGACGTCACGGTGACGTCCGGCACCGTCGCGGCGGCGTCCGCCGGATCGGGAAGCGGGGGTTGCGCAGGCGCGAGCGACGGCACGATGGCCGCCGCGCTCAACAGCGCCGCAGTGATCAATCGCATGAATGAGTCTCGTCGTGAGTCGTCCGGCGGCTGGCGTGCAGCCGGCGGAATGGATTGCGGGTCGCGGCCGGTCGGCCGCGGGCAGGGACTAGACGGGAGTCCGGCGAGGCGGCCGCTCGATGCCGCCGGTCAGGAACGACACGACGACGGCCGAAGGCGGATACGACGCGATCGCGATGCTGGCGTCCGCCGCAGCCGGCACCGCTCGCACACCCGACATGCCCGTGCCGAAGCAGCAGGACACACAGGCGGCACACGACGCCGCGCGGCTTTCGTGATCCCCGTGGTTCCCCCGCGCGCCCTGCTCGGTCGACATCGTGTGCGGCGCCTCTTCCGCATGCGGCACCGCAGCGCCCGCGCACTGCATCGAAACGGTCGCGAACGACTGGATCGGCAGGCTCAACGCCAGCAGCACGACGAGGATGAATTTGCGCCAGTACGACATGGAAACGGAATCAGGCAGGCAACGATCGGATCGGCCGGCGCAGCGCCGCGACGGCGCGCTCCGGGGACAACACGGCTGCAGCTTATCGCCGCCGCCGTGACGACGACATGGTCGAAACATGACAGGATTTTCATGAAACGCGGGCGAAGCGGCGAGTAAGCACTTCATGAAATTTCCGTCATCCGGCGGTCATCTTTCGCGCACGCTCGGCGCCGTAAGCTCAGGCGTTACACTGACCGGCTGGAACCACGGACAGCCTGCCTCACCATGCGGATACTGATAGTCGAAGACGAACCCAAGATGGCGTCGTACCTCCGGAAAGGGCTGATGGAGGCGAGCTACACGGTCGACATCGCGGAGAACGGCAAGGACGGGCTGTTCCTCGCGCTGCACGAGGATTTCGATCTCGTCGTGCTCGACGTGATGCTGCCGGAGATGGACGGCTTCGAAGTGCTCCGGCGGCTGCGCGCGCAAAAGCAGACGCCCGTGCTGCTGCTCACGGCCCGCGAGGCGATCGAGGACAAGGTCGCCGGCCTCGAACTGGGCGCCGACGACTACCTGCTCAAGCCGTTCGCGTATGCCGAGTTCCTCGCACGCATCCGCTCGCTGCTGCGCCGCGCGCCGCGCAACGTGCGCGACATCCTGAATGTGGCCGATCTCGAAGTCGACCTGATCAAGCGCCGCGTGCGGCGCGCCGACCACCGCATCGACCTGACCGCGCAGGAATTCGCGCTGCTGCAACTGCTCGCGGAACGCGAGGGCGAAGTCCTGACACGCACCTTCATCACGTCGCAGATCTGGGACATGAATTTCGACAGCGACACGAACGTCGTCGATGCGGCGATCAAGCGGCTGCGCGCGAAGATCGACAATGCTTACGACAAGAAGCTGATCCACACGATCCGCGGCATGGGTTACGTGCTCGAGGATCGTTCGTGACCGCGAGCCCGGCTTCGTATTCGCTGCTGCGGCGCCTGACGCTCGCGTTCGCCGTCGTCGCCGCGCTCGTGTTCGCGCTGACCGGCGCGTACCTCTATCGTTCGCTGTCCGCCGAACTGACGCGGCGCGACGACATCGAGATCTCCGGCAAGCTCAACCAGTTCCTGCAGCTCGCGCACGCGAGCGGTTCGACGGCCGCGCTGCGCGCCGATCCGGCCGTGTTCCACGAGGTGCTGCTGTCGCATCCTGGCGTCTATCTCGGCATCTACGACGGGCAGAACCGTCCGCTCGTCGAGCACACCGACGAAGCCGGCAACACGCTGGCCTCGGTGATCGCGGTGCCGCATGCGGCCAGCGGAACCGGTAAACCCGGCGACCCGTTCACCTGCTCGCCGCCCGGCATCGGTGCGTCGCGCTGCGTCCATGCACGCGCCACGCTGCCGTCCGGCGAGGCGATCCAGGTCGCGCTCGCACGCACGGCGACGGATCGCCAGTCACTGCTCGAAAGCTATCGCGTCGACATCTGGCTCGCGGCGGCCGTCGGCGCGCTGCTGGTCGGCGCGCTCGGTTATGCGGTCGCGTCGCGCGGCCTGCGCCCGGTCGAGAGCCTCGGCCGGCAGACGTCGCTCATCGAGGCGCACAACCTGAACGCGCGCCTCGACGCGCGCGGCGGCCCGGTCGAGCTGCGCGAGCTCGCGACCTCGGTCAACCGGATGCTCGACCGTCTCGAACGCGCGTTCGTGCGGCTGTCGCAGTTCTCGTCCGATCTCGCGCACGACATGCGCACGCCGCTCGCCAACGTGATCAGCTCGTCGCAGATCACGCTGTCGCGCGCACGCACGACCGAAGAATACGAAGCGCTGATCGATTCGAATATCGAGGAATGCGAACGGCTGCAGCGGATGATCGAGAACATGCTGTTTCTCGCGCGCACCGACAATGCGCGGCAGCACCTGAAAACCGCAGAACTCGACGCGGGCAGCGAACTGCGCAGGCTCGCGTCGTATTTCCAGGCACTGGCCGACGAGGCCGGCGTGCGCATCGACGTGCGCGGCAATGCGCCGGTCGTTGCTGACGCAACGCTATTCCGGCGTGCGGTCAGCAACCTCGCGTCGAACGCGCTCGAACATGCGCAAGCCGCGTCGACGATCGAGCTGGCCGTTTCCGTGCAGGCCGGTTACGCGGTCGTCGAGGTCACGAATCGCGGTGCCGCGATTCCGCCCGAACAGGTCGACCGGATCTTCGAGCGCTTCTACCGCATCGATTCGTCGCGGCACGGTGCGGCGCGGAACGCGGGGCTCGGGCTCGCGATCGTCAAGTCGATCATGGAACTGCATCGCGGCAAGGTCGAGGTCGCAAGCAGCGACGGACGCACGACGTTCGCGCTTTACTTTCCGCGCGGCAGCGATAGTTAGTTTGGCCGTTCGCTGCCGGCTCGCAATCACCGCGCTTGCGCGGCGCCGAACGATCCGCGCAGGCGCACGAGCAGCACGATGGTCGCCGCGCTGAACACCGCCCCCGCGTAGAACGTGGCCGCGGCGCCCACGCTGTCCCACAGGATGCCGGCGACGACGCTCGATACGAGCATCACGACGCCGCTGAGCAGATTGAAAACGCCGAACGCCGTGCCTCTCAATTCGGACGGCGCGGCTTGCGCGACCATCGTGGCGAGCAACCCTTGCGTCATCCCCATATGGAGCCCCCACAGCGCCACGCCGACGAGTACGGTTCCCCAGTGCGTGCCGTGCGCGAGCACGAGATCGGCTGCGATCAGCATGACGAGTCCGGCCACCATCAGCTTCGTGTGGCTCGTCGTGTCGGCGAGCTTGCCGAACGGATAGGCCGACAACGCGTACACGACGTTCATCGCCACCATCACGAGCGGAACGAGCGCGACGGGTACACCGCTGCCCATCGCTCGCAGCACCAGGAAAGCCTCGCTGAAGCGGGCCAGCGCGAACACGGCACCGACGGCGACGACCCACCAGTAGCGCGCGCCGAGCTGCTTCACGACGTCGCGGCGGATCGGGTTGACGCGCTTGTCGCCCGGTGCGCGCGCCGGCTCCTCGATACCGAACGCGAGCAGCGCCACGGCCAGCATGCCCGGGATCACGGCCAGCCAGAAGGCTAGGCGGAAGTCGTCGCGCCACATCAGCATGATGGCAACGGCCAGCAGCGGCCCGAGAAATGCACCCACCGTGTCTAGCGCCTGTCGCAGTCCGTACGCGGCGCCACGCAGGTGGACCGGCGTGACGTCGGCCACGAGCGCGTCGCGCGGAGCACCACGGATTCCCTTGCCGATCCGGTCGACGATCCGCGCCGTCACCACGACGCCGATCGTCGGCGCGATGGCGAACAGCGGCTTGCTGAGCGCGCCGAGCCCGTATCCGGCAACCGCCAGCCACTTGCGGTTGCGCAGATAGTCGCTCAACGTGCCGGAGAACACCTTGACGACCGGCGCCGTCGCCTCGGCGATCCCCTCGATGACACCGATCGCGGTCGCGCTCGCGCCGAGCCCCGCCATCAGGAACATCGGCAACAGGCTGTGGATGATCTCCGACGATACGTCCATCAACAGGCTGACGCAGCCCAGCACCCAGACGCTGCGCGGAATTTGACGAAGAATGCCGGTCGACGATTCGGTCTGCATGGGTCGCTCTCGATTCGGGAATCCTGACACGGGACACCCCCGATACTACTGCGGGCCGGTGACGCACGGCACACGGACGCGTCGACGTTAATAGAGAGTCAGAGGCTTCGCTTGGTTTTCGGATCAGCCGCCGGGCCCGGCATTGTTGCGCACGGCCGCCAGTAAACACCCCAAGGTGGGGGTTCGTCATCAGGTTGAATTGAATGACGCATTTTGAGGGTTATACGACCTTTGAGCCATTCGAGTCGGGTTCCATAATTTGCACAGGAATCAAGCCGGAACACGAGCACAAGCGCGATTGCGCGTTGTGCGTCCGGTTTGACCAATCTCGAGCAAAGAAAGGAACCGAAGATGAGGCTCAAGGACAAGTCAGCTTTGATTACGGGCGGTACCAGCGGCATCGGTCTCGCGACCGCCAGGCTTTTCATTGCAGAAGGCGCCCGAGTTGCGGTTACCGGTCGCGACGATGCAGTGTTCGAGCGCGTGAAGGCCGAGCTTGGCGAGAATGCGTTGGTTCTCAAGGGCGATGTACGTTCGATCGAGGACATGCGAGCGATTGCCGCAGAGGTAAAAGAGCAGTTCGGCGGGCTGGATGTCGTGTTCGCCAACGCTGGTTGGACTTTCCCGTCCGCGGTCAACGACATCGACGACCACCTCTACAGCGAGATCATGGACATCAACGTCAAGGGCGTGGTGTTCACGCTTCAAGCGGTGCTGCCGGACTTGCGAGAGGGTTCCTCAGTCATCCTCAACACGTCGTTCGTCGCCCAGACCGGCAAGCATGGCATCTCGTTGACCGCGGCAGCGAAGGCCGCCGTGCGATCGCTTGCCCGTAGCTGGTCCTACGAGTTTCTCGATCGCAAGATCCGGTTCAACGCGATCGCGCCTGGCGGCACGGACACGCCCCTGCTCAGCAAGTGGGGGATGTCGGACGAGGATGTCCGCAACTTCAAAAGCGAGTTCGCGAAGACCATACCGGTCGGCCATCTGGGAAAGGCAGAGGACATTGCCTACGCGGCGCTCTATCTCGCCAGCGACGAATCCTCCTACGTTGTCGGCAGCGAGCTGGTTGTCGATGGCGGCGCCTCGCAGCTTTAAGCCTGCGCTTTCCGATTCAAGAGCCCTGCACGTTCTTCCGGCTCGTCCACACCTTGATCACACGTCCACCCGCATGCGTGTCGTGGTGGTTTTCAATCCGGCTCCAACCCTGTTGCGCACGGAGGGGCCGAAGCGCAAGGAGAAATGATCTTGACCGACAGTAGCGAAAAGAATGCCTACGGAAAGGCACTCACCGGAGCAGGCCGCTCGCGCCGCGATATTCTCAAGCTCGGCAGCATCGCCACGCTGGGCGCCGTGCTGGGTGGCGGAGCCCTGCTTGGCCACACCACGCCTGCTCTCGCGCGGGCCGCTAGCAACGGAGAACTTGCTCCGGATGACCCGCTCAACATTTTGATTGTCAATTACGACGGCGGGACGCTTCTCGACTTCGCCGGCCCCAGCGAAATTTTCCACCGGCTGCCGAACACGAACGTTCGCTATGCGAGCCTCAATGGGGGCAACGTGACCCTCGAATTCGGGGTCGTGTATGGCAAGACCGAACGACTGGCCGATATCGAAAAGACGGACCTGATTCTGGTGCCCGGCGGGTCCGATTTGACGGCGCCGATGCGGCCCGAGTATCAAGCGCAGATCCGGCGTCTGGCGGAAAGCGCCAAACATGTAACGTCGGTTTGCAACGGATCGCTGGTGCTTGCTGCGACGGGCATTCTCAAGGGCAAGCGAAGCGCCTGCCATTGGGCCTTCGTCAACAAGCTGTCCGAATATGGCGCGATCCCCGTGCCGGATCGGTTCGTGGAAGACGACAACGGCCGCTTCATGAGCGGCGGCGGCGTGACGGCGGGCATCGATTTCGCACTTCGCGTCGCAGAGAAGCTGCGCGGTCGGCAGGCCGCCGAATTCACGCAACTCGTGATCGAATACGATCCCGCTCCGCCGTTCCATTCCGGTCATCCCAGAGACGCACGGCCGGAACTCATCGCGATGGTCGACAAGGAACTGCCTGGTGCATCCAGGGGGCTCGCACGAATCCCTGGCGTTCGCTGAGATGCACGCGGTCAATGTCTGCGAGGACTTGCACGCGTTTCGATGAAGCCGCGGCCGACATCGCTTGCCTCACCTGCCCAAGCTGGCGCAGGCCCTTCGATTCAAACCCTGATCGGAAATCCTGAAATGCAACAGATTCGTCGTTTTACTGCAGCCCTTGCAGCCTGCTCCACCTTTTTCGCGTTTGCGGCGCCAGCCATTGCCGGCGGCCCGCAACCTCAAACCGAAGCGGCCATCAAAGCCGAGAACGCGCGATGGGCGGATGCCTTTGCGCGAGGGGACTATGACGCGATAGGCCGTCTGTATACGAAAGACGGCGCACTCCTGCCGCCCGGCGGCGACAGGGTGACGGGGGGCAGCGCGATTGCCGCGCACTTCGCCAACGGGTATGCCGGGGCAAAACCCGACACCGTATCGTTCAGCAATTATGAGTTCTACGGTAACGACCGGACCGTGACGGAGGTTTCGGATGCGGAAATCCGCGACCCTGTTGGAAACCTCAAATACCGCGGTAAGCAGATCCTCCTCTTTCTGAAGGAGGGCGGCGCTTGGAAATTGCATCGCGACATCTGGAATGATTACGCTGCCCGGAAGTCCGATGGCCATTGAGCGCCCCGCGATCCAGGCAGTCACGTACCGCGAGCGCCAATAGCCCGGCGCTCGATCAGCGCGCACTGTTCAATCTGCTCTCGCGTCGGATCGCCTGCGGAGGGTGGCCATACAGTTTGATAAAGGCCCTCCGCATGCGTTCCGGATCAGTGAATCCCACGGCCAGAGCAATTTGTTCGATGGGTTCACTACCGTCCTGCAGGCGCAGCCTCGCAGCTTCGACGCGCAAACGTTCGACCGCCTTGGCAGGGGTTTCGCCGGTTTCCCGACGAAACGCTCGTCCGAACTGCCTCGGACTCAATCTTGCCGCATCGGCGAGTCGTTCCACTGGTAGCGCTTCGGCCAGATGCTCTCTCGCGAAGTTCAGCGCGATGCGGATACGATCCGATTCAGGCTCCATTTGCGACATGGCGGAGAATTGGGACTGCCCGCCCGGTCGACGGTACGGAACAACCAGAAGCCTGGAAACAGCGCGCGCGACTTCCGCACCCATATCTCTTTCGATCAAGCCGAGCGCCAGGTCAATTCCGGAGGCAATGCCTGCCGACGTCCAGATGCGGCCGTCTACGATATAGATGCTGTCGCCCTCGACCCGGGCGCGAGGGAAGCTGGACTGCAACAGCGCCGCGTACCGCCAGTGCGTGGTTGCTCTCAAACCGTCCAGCAAGCCGGTTTCCGCAAGCAGAAACGCTCCCGTACACACGCTCGCCACCCGCGACGCCCTGGCGCACAATTTCCTGGCAGCGGCGATGTTCCCCGGTGTCTGCATCGGGCTGATATCGCCGCCCACGAAAACGACGGTGTCAAACATGCGCCTTCCGACCGGCTTGGTCTCGATCGAAAGGCCGGTATTGCCACGTACCGGGCCTCCAGACTCCGAGATGACATGAAGATCGTACGGAGTATGGCCGGCGGCTGTGGCCACCTGATTAAAAGCCGACAGTGGCCCTCCAAGATCGAGAGCGTCGTAGCCACTGCAAACAAAAAAACCGATTCGATGCATGACGGAGTCGTTGGCCGAATACCCTGAGAAGGCGTATTTTACGGACATCCCTCAAATCGTGCCATGCAGGCGGAAATGACGGAAAAACGTCATTTGCCCGTCACCCACCAGCTGAAGTGTCATTGGAGCGGTAACGACTTCGATCGATTACGCGCCGCGGCACGCCCCGCGACCGGCTCACTCTGCCAGCAATTCAGCGCCGCGGCGCGACGAGATGCCGGCCAGCTGGTCGGCGGGCTGCGGCCGTGCGAACAGGAAGCCCTGTCCCTGGTGGCAACCGATCTCCTGCAGGAAGGCCAGCTGCTTTGCCGTCTCGACGCCCTCCATCACGACATCGAGCCCCAGCGCGCGCCCCATCGCAACGATCGCTCGCACGATCGCGTCGTCCGTGCTGCCCGAACCGCAGTCCGCGAGGAACGACTGATCGATCTTCAGCGTATCGACGGGCAGATCCTTCAGATACACCAGCGACGAATAGCCCGTACCGAAATCGTCGATCGCCAGGCTGATCCCCCGCGTCGCCAGTTCGCGCAGCAGGATGCCCATTTCCTCGCGAGTGTTCATCGCCATGCTTTCGAGCAACTCGAGCTGCAGGCATTCGGCCGGCAATGCGGTTTCGCTGAGAATGGTCGTCAGGTCGCTGAGGAAGTGGTCGGTAAAGCACTGCCGTGCCGACACGTTCACCGACACACGCCCGAACTCGAAGCCCTCGTCGAGCCAGCGGCGCGCCTGCCGGCAGGCTTCGTGCAGCACCCACCTGCCGATCGGGACGATCAGCGCGGACCGCTCCGCCAGCCCGATGAAATCGCCCGGCGGCACCAGGCCCCTGCGTGGATGCAACCAGCGCAGCAGCGCCTCCACGCCGACGATCCGGCCGCTGGCCAGATCGTATTGCGGCTGGTAGAACAGGCGGAATTCATTCTGCTCGAGCGCGCGGTGCAACTCGCCGAGCGTCTCCAGCTGCTCGATCGCCGACGACGTCATCTTGCTCTCGAAGAACTGGAACACGTTCCTGCCGCGGCTCTTCGCGCCGTACATCGCCTGGTCCGCGAGCAGGATCAAGTCTTCCGCCTCGGTGCCGTCGTCCGGATAGATGCTGATGCCGATGCTCGGCGTCACGAAGATCTCGCGATCACCGATATCGATCGCCCGCCCCACTTCGTCCAGCAGCTTGCGCGCAACTCGCCCGACGTCGCGGACATCGTCGACCTCCTCGAGCACGAGCGCGAATTCGTCACCGCCCATGCGCGCCACCGTGTCGTTCGCGCGCACTTTCGCGACGATGCGCTCCGCGACCATCTTCAGCACCTCGTCGCCGGCGTTGTGGCCGAGCGTATCGTTGACCAGCTTGAAGCGGTCGAGATCGAGGTACATCACCGCGACCTTGCGACCGAGCCGCTTCGCGTGGACGATCGCGTGCGCGAGCCGCTCCTCGAACAGCATCCGGTTCGCGAGATTGGTGAGCACGTCGTGCGTGGCGAGATAGCCCAGCCGCTCCTCCGCCTGGCGCCGCTGCGTGATGTCGGAAAAGATCGCCGCGTAGTGGGAGATCTCGCCTTCGCTGTCGCGAATGCTGGTGATCGTCAGGTATTCGAGAAACAGCTCGCCGGTCTTGCGGCGATTCCAGATTTCGCCTTGCCAGTGGCCATCGGTCGTCAGCGAATGCCACAGCTGCTTGTAGAAATCGGGCGTCTGGCGCCCGGAACTCAGCAGGCCCGGGTTGCGCCCGATCACTTCGTCCTCGGTGTACCCGGTCAGGCGCGTGAAGGCCTGGTTGACGCGCTCGATCTTCGCGTGCCGGTCGGTCACCATGATGCCTTCGAGTGCCGATTCGAACACCCGGTCCGCCATGCGCAGGTTGAAGCGCGCGAGACCCAGCGCTTCGTCGCGCTCGCGCAAGGCGCTGCGCAGCTCGTTCGCGTATTCGTGCTCGATGCTCTGCAGCACGTCCGCGAAACAGAGCAGCCCGGTCAGCCTGCCATCCTCGTCCTGGATGCCGACATGCCGCATATTGTGCTCGGTCATGAAGCGCTGCGCCGCATACAGGCTCTGCTTGGCGGTCAGCATCTGCAGCGGCTTGCTCGCATAGGCCCCGACCACACCTTGGGCCCCGCCGTCCGCCAGGAGCCGGACGATGTCCCGTTCGGTCAGGATGCCATGCTCGCCGTCGTCGTAGCCGACGAGGATCGCATCGAGCCGTTGCGCGCGCATCCGCGCGATGACTTCGTGCAGTGCGACCTGCTCGGGCACCACAACGGGCGGATGGACGCAGATCGATTCGATCGGCTTCAGGTGCAGGAAAAATTCCGGCCCCTGGTTCACGACGACGTCGGTCTGCGTCAGCACGCCGATCGCGGCGCCATCCCGGACCACCACGAAGTGCCGCACGCCCGACTGCTTGAACTTCATCGCGGCTTCACCCAGCGGCGTATCGGCCTCGAGCGTCAGTACCGGACGACTCATCACCTCGCAGACCGGCCTATCGAGTTCGCGCGGATCGTCGCCGGCCGACAGTGCATCATGCTCGGTCCAGATCCCGACGACCTGTTCATCCTGCATCACGACGATCGAGCTGCAACGTTCGGCGAACATGCGTCGCGCGACCTCCCGCACCGGCGTGGCAGGCGCGCAGGACAGAATCTGACGCGCAACGAGGCGCGCAATCGGAACATCGTAGCTGTTCGGATACATTCTCTAACCAAGACGAAAAATCCTCGCCGGCGCACGTCGATCCGGCAACCTTCGGGCTCGCCCGCGGCGGCAGGCAAGATACGATCTCACTTGCCTCGAATGGTTGCGTACTCATCGAACTCGCAAACGGGGAATTGACCCATCGCTTGAGGCATCGCGGCGACGCGCGCGGCACTTTGGCCCCGAGACCACGGTCGACGCCCCCTTGTCCGGCGAATCCACATGCCGGCGCACCGCCCTCTCAGGGGCAGCCGCCCTGAGTTAACGGCAGATTCGGACAAGAGTTGAGTGCCACGACGACATCCGGGTTGCGCGGCGGCAAGTCGAGCGGCTGCGGGCAGGGTGAGATCGACGGCGCGGCCATCGCCCCCCCTTATTGCGAGGCTCGCTACGGGCGGTGTGCGGGTAGCCCACGCACCTGATCGTCGTACCAGGCAGCGGCAGCAAGCCAGAGCATGGTCAGGTCGTTGGGGGTGAAGATCGGCAATTCATTGCACGCTGCGCGGATTGCGTTGAACTCCCCCGATTCGGCTGCCTCACTGGCGTTCAATAGCAGACCCAGCTCGCCATGCCGTTCGAGCAGTGCCCGCCGGATATCGGCGTGAATCGGCGTCGTAGTCACGACGTCCTCGATCGTGCTGCCGAACAGCACATGAACCAGTGAGAACACGCCCGCAATGAACGCGGTCTCGGCAAACCGATCGTCATCGGGCCGCAGCCGGCCAGCGGCAAGTTCCATGAATCGCGCACGCGTGCCGCACAGCTGCGCCAGCGGATCGGAGCGCAGCGCGTCCAGACGTTCATCCGCAAACAGGAGCAACTGTGCCCAGCGCGCGATTTGCCGCGTGCCGACCAGCATGATCGCCTCACGCAGCGATGAAACTGCCTGGCTAAGCCCGACCGCGCTCGAATTGAGCAGCATCAGAAGTTGAATGACGAGGTTCGGAATCCGCTTGAGTTCGGCTTCGAGTTCGACAATCTCCGGTTCGCCGCCCAGAAGCACGAGCAGCCGCAGCAGCGCGTCGCGCGATGGCTTGATGCGCCGCGATGTCAGCACCTGCGGCTTCGCAAAGTAGTAGCCCTGAAACAGTTCGAAGCCGGCGCGCATGGCGGCACCATGGTCCTCCGGTGTCTCGACTTTCTCGGCGATCGAAACCTTCCCGTGCTGCCTGACGGCGTCGATCAGCTCGGCAAGGTGTTCGCGCGGGCATGCGAGAAAATCGATCTTGACGATATCGACGTAAGGCAGAAACTCGAACAGGCGCGGGGAAACCCGAGAAACGTCATCCAGCGCGAGCCGGTAGCCCGCGCGCCGCAGTTCGTTACAGCGCCTGCAGAGCGCCTCGTCGAACGTCACGGTTTCGAGGATTTCGAGTACGAAGCGTTCACGCGGCAACAACCGGACGATGTCGGACATCAGCACCGTCCGGTCGACGTTCACATAGCCGGTGCGATCGCCCAGTGCAGTGTTGAGGCCGATATCGCCGATGAGTCTCTCGATGACCTGCGCAGTGGCAGCAGCGTCATCCGTGATTCGGGCGAAATTGGCTGTCCCGGAGCGGAACAGCAGTTCGAATGCGTTCAATACTCCGCTGCGGTCCAGAATCGGCTGCCGCCCGAGGTAGACGTATTCCGGTGTGGCGGCTTTGCTGTCCGACGTCGGTTGATCGTCGGCGGGGCCGGGCAACGGTGCTCTTGTATTCAATCTTGAACGATTCCCTTTGAGTTGAGGTCTCGCGGATGCCAAGCGGGTATCCGTCGCATCCGGGGAGTTCGTTGCGCTGATGACTGGCGTCGTCTCCGGCATCTTCAACGCTCACGAAGACGCATGATAACCGTCCGAGCCGGCGCCGACCCGCGCGGTTTGCTCTGCCTGTCAGTCACTCGTGACGCGGATGGCCGCCTAAAAGCTGTCCCATTCTCCAGCCGCGGCGGTTTGCGCTGCCAGAACGGGCTGCGGTGCGAGCCGATCCGGGGCTGACCTTGCCGGGGTCCGGGCGCGCGTCGGAGTCGGAGTCGGAGCCGCAGTCGTGTGCGTTTGCGTGACGGGGCGGCTGACTTCGGCGTCGCGCGAGGCGTTCAGTCTGAACATTGAAACGGACGCTTTCAGATCGTCCGCCTGCGACTCGAGCGAGCTGGCGGCGGCCGCCGCCTGTTCGACCAGCGCCGCGTTCTGCTGCGTGACTTCGTCCATCTGCGTGACGGCCTGGTTGACCTGGCCGATACCCTTGCTCTGTTCCTGCGATGCGGCTGTGATTTCCCCCATGATGTCCGTCACGCGCCTGATCTCGTACGTAATCTCGCGCATCTTCGCCCCCGCTTCCCGTACATGGCCGGCACCTGCCTGCACGCGCTCCACGGAATCGTGGATCAGCTCCTTGATTTCCTTGGACGCCGCCGAGGAGCGTTGTGCCAGCGAGCGTACTTCCGAGGCGACCACCGCGAACCCCCGTCCCTGCTCACCCGCCCGCGCCGCTTCGACAGCCGCATTCAGCGCGAGGATATTGGTCTGGAACGCGATGCTCTCGATGATACCGACAATGTTGGCGATCTTGTCCGAGCTGGCGTTGATGCCATCCATGGTTTCCACCACGCGTGACACGACGGTGCCGCCCTGCTCCGCCACCTGGGCAGCCTGCGCGGCGAGTTGGCTGGCCTGACTGGCATTGTCGGCATTCCGGGTGACGGTAGAGGTCAATTGCTCCATGCTGGCCGCCGTTTCCTCGAGCGAGGCGGCCTGCTCTTCGGTGCGCTGCGACAGGTCCTGGTTGCCCGCCGCAATCTGGTGCGTGGCGGTAGCGATCGAGTCGGCCGAAACCTTGATCGTACCGATCGTCTGCGTGAGCTGCTCCTGCATGCACTTCATCGAAAAAAGCAGGCTCGAGTGGTCGCCCGGCGCGGTCTTCACCACGGCGGTCAGATCGTTGCCGGCGATACGGTTTGCAATCTCGGCGGCATAGGACGGCTCACCGCCCAGTGAGCGCAAGATGCCGCGGTTGAGCCGCAACACGACAACCGACAGGGCGCCGGCCAGTATCACCAGAATCCCGAGGCTCTGGTACAGCGTCGAGCGGAACACAGCATCGAGGTCGTCGACATAAAGTCCCGTCATGAGAATCCAGTCCCACGGCTGATAGGTCACGTTGTAGACGATTTTCGGAGAGGCTTCGGTTCTCCCCAGTTTCGGAAAGGAATACGCGGTAAAACCCCGACCGGCGTGCTTGATGACGGCGACCGTGTCCCTGAAGAAGTAGACGCCGTTCGGATCCTTGAAATCGCCGACGTCCTTGCCTTCCAGTTCCGGTTTTGCAGGGTTCATCAGTGCCGTCGGCTGCGAATCGAGGATCACGAAATAACCGTCTTCGCCGTACCGCATATTCCGGACGCTGTCCAAGGCCCGCTTCTGGGCTTCCGCTACCGGCATGGCGCCGGCGGCAGCCTGATCGCCAAAGGTCTTGACCACGCTCAGCGCGATCTCCGCTGCATGTTTCAGGTCTGCCTTGCGCTCCTCCAGCCGCATTTCTCGAGTCTGGTAAGCGTTGTAGATCGATATTCCGGCGAGACACAGCAGGCTCAGGATGAGTGGCAACCAGAGTTTCTGCGCAAATGACAGCTTCATGTGCTTACCGACCTTGCAGATTGACCAACGGGTAGGGGAAGGTGCGAAGCTGCACTCTGCAGAGTGCAGCTTCGACGGAATACTTGCAGATAACGGCCCGAGATCGATCGCGATTAGCAGTCGATTCTGGAGCAGTCCCTTGCAGAACTTGCCAAAATGCTGGCTGCCGATATGTGATGAAAGCACGCGCGGGCGTCACCGAAGAAAAACGCCGGACGCCGGAACGGGGGCGCGAGGGAGCGGACAAGAGACGATCAGCGCCTGGTGGATTCCTGCACATTCAGGGCGACCAATCAATGCGCCAAGGACCAGGAGGCGTGTCAACGGCCGTTCACGATCAGGTAACGGTCATACACGATAGTTGGCATGAAGGGCGGCTCGAGGTCGGACAGCGACATCCACGGCAATCCGCGAAGAAGCATTTTTTCGAAACGAAGGCTTGTCGAAAGAAATCCGCTCCGCTAGACTGCCCTCCGTCTTTGGGGAGTAGCCTGCTTTCCGTCCCCGGAAAGCGAACGCGTCAACACACTCGGCTTTCGGCCGTGGCGCGTTCAGCCGATTCGGTTTGGCGAGACCATGGGCGCATCGCGTCGTTCCTGGTCGGACGTCGGCGGATGTGCCATGGTTCGTCAGCGTCCGACCACGGAGTTCCCATGTTCCTCCCAGCCGTTCCCCCACGCCCCATCGCCCGCTACGCACCAGCCTGCGGAGGTGCCGCATGACGTTCATGTTCGTCGAACTGGCATTCATGCTGCTCGTGATCCTCGTGGCCGCCGAACTCTTCACCAATGCGCTCGAACATCTCGGCGAACGCCTGAAGATTTCCGAAGGCGTGACCGGTTCGCTGTTCGCGGCCGTCGGCACCGCGCTGCCCGAAACGATGGTGCCGCTGCTCGCGCTGGCCGGCGGCACGGCGAACCAGGCGGTGAACGAGGAAATCGGCGTCGGCGCGATTCTCGGCGCGCCGCTGATGCTCGCGACGCTCACTACCTTCCTGATGACGCTCGCCGTGATCCGCTCGCGCGGGCTGCGCGGCACGATCGCGCCCGAACGCACCGGTTTCGTGCGCGACATGAACTACTTCCTGGCCGCGTTCTCGCTGGCGACCGCGGCGATGTTCGTCCCGCATCACAACTGGGCCGTGCGCGCGCTGCTTTCCGCGATGCTGGTCGGCATCTACGCGATGTACGTCGTGATGACGTTCCGCGCGTCGAACCAGCTCGTCGATGCCGGGCACGGCACCGAGGCGCCGCACACGATGTTCCTGGCGCGCACGGGCCTGCCGACCAACCTGGCGACCATCGCGCTGCAGTTGCTGCTCGGCGTCGCGCTGCTGGTCGGCGGTGCGAAGGGCTTCATTCACGGCGTGGAGGGCGTGTCGCACGTGCTCGGCATATCGGCGCTGCTGCTGTCGCTGATCATCGTGCCGATTGCCACGGAATTGCCGGAAAAGGTCAACAGCGTGCTGTGGATCCGCCGCAAGAAGGATACGCTCGCGTTCGGCAACATCACCGGCGCGATGGTGTTCCAGGGCACGTTGCTGCCGGCGATCGGCATCATGCTGACGCCGTGGGAGCCGCGCCTCGAAGTGCTGACCGGCGTGATCATTACGCTCGCGGCGGCGGCGTGGCTGCGCGTCAATGCCCGGCCGCGCGGGCTCGCGATCTGGGCGTTGCTGGCGAACGGCGCGGGTTATGTGGTGTATCTGTTCCTGACGCTGGCGCGCTGACGCCGGAATCGGGCGCATTGCCCGATACGCGCACACGCACGGACGCGGCAACGTCCGCCGCGCCGGCACGGTGTGCATCGTTGCACGGATGCGGGCGAAAGCAACACCCGCATCCGGACGATCAGGATGCCTTCACCAGCTTGACGATCGTCATCGTGCCGTTGACGTTCTCGATCCGGACCTTGACCTTGTCGCCCGCATGCACCTGCGCGAGCATGGCCGCGTCCTTCGCCTTGAACGCCATCGTCATCGGCGGCATCCCGACGTTGTCGAGCGCGCCGTGCTTCAGCGTGACCTTGCCGGTCGCGGCATCGACCTTCTTCACTTCGGCATCGGTCAGCGCGGCATTCGACTCGGCCGAGCCATCGGACGACATCTTCATGCCGGACATGTCCATGCCCGACATGTCGCCGGCGGCAAAGGCCGGCGTTGCAAGAGCGCCGATCGCGAGAACGGCAGCGGTGGTAGCAATCAGTTTCTTCATCGTGATTCTCCGGTTTGGGTGGATGGCACGTTCATGCCGTGAGGAACTGCATCGGAATGCCGCGCATCGCTCGCGCGTCGCACACGGCGGCGCTGAAGCAGAAGCCACGCGGCGGGAATGACGAACATCGACAGCAGCGGCGCGGTGACCATGCCGCCGACCATCGGCGCGGCGATGCGCTGCATGACTTCGGAGCCGGCGCCGTGCCCGACCATGATCGGCACGAGGCCGGCGAGCACGACGGCAACCGTCATCGCCTTGGGCCGCACGCGCAGCACCGCGCCTTCGCGAATCGCATCGAGCAGCAGCGCATCGGTCAGCGGTTCGCCGGCGTCGAGCCGGCGCGTCAGCGCGCCTTTCAGGTACAGCAGCATCACGACGCCGAATTCGGCGGCCACGCCCGCGAGCGCGATAAAACCGACCGACGTCGCAACGGACACCGCATGGCCGAGCCCCCACACGAGCCAGAAGCCGCCGACCAGCGCGAACGGCACCGTCGACATCAGCAGCAGCGCATCGGCCGCCGAGCCGAACGTGAGGAACAGCAGCAGAAAGATCACGACGAGCGTCACCGGCACGACGGTGCGCAGCGTCGCCGCCGCGCGTTCGAGATACTCGAACTGCCCGGACCACGCGATCGAATAGCCGGGCGGCAATGCGACCTGTTGCGCGACGGCCTGCTGCATCGCGCGAACCGCCGTGCTCAGATCCGTGCCGCGAAGGTCGACATACACGTAGCCGGACAGCCGCGCGTTTTCGCTGCGGATCATCGGCGGACCATCGGCGATCGCGATGCGCGCGACGTCGCCGAGGCGGATTTGCGCGCCGCGTGCCGTGACGACCGGCAGTTGCCGCAGGTTCTCGAGCGAATCGCGAATCTCGCGCGGATAGCGGATGTTGATCGGGAAACGCTCGCGCCCCGCGATCACTTCGCCGACGTCCTCGCCGCCGACCGCCGACGACACGACCGACTGGATATCGGCGACCGACAGCCCGTAGCGCGCGGCGGCGAGCCGGTCGATGTCGACGTCGATGTAGCGGCCGCCGTTCAGCCGCTCCGCGAGCGCGGACGTGACGCCCGGCACGTGCTTCACAGCTGCCTCGACCTGCGTCGCGATCGCGTCGATCCCCGTCAGGTCCGGCCCGGAGATCTTCACGCCGACTGGCGTCTTGATGCCGGTGGACAGCATGTCGAGCCGGTTGCGGATCGGCGGCACCCAGACGTTCGACAGGCCCGGCACCTTCACCGTGCGATCGAGTTCGTCGACGAGCTTCTCCGGCGTCATGCCGGGCCGCCATGCGCTGCGCGGCTTGAAGCGGATCGTCGTCTCGAACATCTCGAGCGGCGCCGGGTCGGTCGCGGTATCCGCGCGTCCCGATTTGCCGAACACGGTGTCGACCTCGGGCACGGTCTTGATCAGCCGGTCGGTCTGCTGCAGCAGCTCGCTCGCCTTGTCGGCCGAGATGCCCGGCAGCGCAGTCGGCATGTACAGCAGGTCGCCTTCGTCGAGCGGCGGCATGAATTCGCCGCCGAGCCGCGACAACGGCACGGCCGTCAGCACGAGCGCGACGATGGCGACGCCGATCGCGAACCACGGGCGCCGCAGCGTCGCTTCGAGCAGCGGGCGGTAGAGGCGGATCAGCACGCGGTTGATCGGGTTCGCGTGCTCGTGCGGAATGCGGCCGCGCACGAGATAGCCCATCAGCACGGGCACCAGCGTGACCGACAGCCCGGCGGCCGCGGCGATCGTGTAGGTCTTCGTGAACGCAAGCGGCGCGAACAGCTTGCCCTCCTGCCCTTCCAGCGAAAACACCGGAATGAACGACAGCGTGATGATCAGCAGCGAGAAGAACAGTGCCGGCCCGACTTCCGCCGCCGACGCCGCGACGAGTTCCCAACGGCGCGCGGTCGTGATCGGCTCGCCGGGATGCGCGTGGTCGTATGCTTCCAGATGCTTGTGCGCGTTCTCGATCATCACGATCGCCGCATCGATCATCGCGCCGATCGCGATCGCGATCCCGCCGAGCGACATCAGGTTCGCGTTCACGCCCTGGTAGCGCATCACGATGAACGCGGCCAGCACGCCGAGCGGCAGCGACAGGATCGCGACGAACGCGCTGCGCAGATGGAACAGGAACACCGCGCAGACGATGCCGACGATCACGAATTCCTCGATCAGCTTGTCCTTCAGGTTGCCCACCGCACGCTCGATCAGTTGCGAGCGATCGTAGGTCGTGACGATCTCGACGCCGGGCGGCAGCGAACGCTTCAGGTCGGCGAGCTTCGCCTTCACCGCGTCGATCGTCGTGAGTGCGTTCTTGCCCGAGCGCATCACGATCACGCCGCCCGTCACCTCGCCCTGCCCGTTCAGCTCCGCGATCCCGCGCCGCATCGCCGGGCCGACCTGGATCCGCGCGACGTCGCCGAGCAGCACCGGTGTGCCCGCGTCGTCGGTGCGCAGCACGACGTGCCGGAAATCGTCGAGCGTGCGCAGGTAGCCGGACGAACGCACCATGTACTCCGACTCGGCCAGCTCGACGACCGATCCGCCGGACTCCTGATTGGCCTGGCGAAGCGCGTCCGCCACCGCCGCCTGCGTGATCCCGTACGCGCGCAGCTTGTCGGGATCGAGCACGACCTGATACTGGCGCACCATGCCGCCGATGCTCGCGACTTCCGATACGTCCGGCACCGCCTTCAGCTCGAACTTCAGGAACCAGTCGTTGAGCGCGCGCAGTTGCCCGAGATCGTGATGGCCGGTGCGGTCGACGAGCGCGTACTCGTACACCCAGCCGACGCCGGTCGCATCCGGCCCGAGCGACACGGTCGCGCCCGCCGGCAGCCGGCTCTGCACCTGGCTCAGGTATTCGAGCACGCGCGAACGCGCCCAGTACGGATCGGTGCGGTCGTCGAACAGCACGTAGACGAATGCGTCGCCGAACGACGAGTACGCGCGGACGGTTTTCGCGCCGGGCACGCCGAGCAGCGTCGTCGTCAGCGGATAGGTGACCTGATCCTCGACGACCTGCGGCGCCTTGCCCGGATACGACGCCTTCACGATCACCTGTGTGTCCGACAGGTCGGGCAACGCATCGAGCGGCGTCTGCCGCAGCGAATGAACGCCCCATGCGGCGATCAACATGGTGGCCAGCAGCACGAGAAATCGGTTGCGGACGGACCAGCGAATGATGCGCGCGATCATTGCCCACCTCCTTGCGGCTCGACCTTCGTCAGCCGGTAGCCGCCGTCGGTCTGCGTGAACGCGAAGCGCACGGTCTGGCCCGGCTTCACGTCCGGGAACGCCCGTGCCGACGGCTTGCCGAACGCCATCGTCATCGCGCCCCAGCCGAGCGCCGGAACCGGCTGATGCGAGAACGTGATGTCGTCGGCCGTGACCTTCTCGACCTTGCCGGTGGTTTCGTAGATCGGCGCCGCTGCCGCTACGGACGATGCCGGCGTGCTTGCTCCCGCGGCCCGCTCCAGCTTCGGCAGCACGCTTTTCAGGCTGGCCTCGGAATCGATCAGGAACTGCCCCGATGCGACGACCGTATCGCCTTCGTTCAACCCGTCGAGCACTTCCGTGTCGCCGCCCGCGTCGTTGCCCACCGTCACCGACACCGGCTGAAGCCTGCCGTCGCCGTTCTTCACGATGACGATCGTACGCTTGCCGGTCGCGATCACCGCTTCGGACGGCACGAGCAGGCGCGACACCGACTCCTTCGCGGCGACGCGCACGCGCATCAGCATGCCTGGCGTGAGCTTCAGCGCTGCGTTGTCGATCTCCACGCGCGCCTGCAGCGTGCGGCTGCCCGTGCTGATGCCGGGCAGCACTTCTCGGATGCGCCCGGTGAAGTGCCGCGCCGGATCGCCCGCGAACGTCGCGTCGACCGACATCCCCGGCCGCACGTTCAGCGCGAGCGCTTCCGGCACCTCGACGATGAGCCACAGCGTCGACAGCCCGGCGATCTTCGCGAGCGTCTGCCCGGGCGCGACCATCGCGCCGTCCCGCACGTTCAACTCGCTGACGACACCGGTTTCCGGCGCGCTCAGCACGATGTGCGTCTGCGCGCGGCCGGTGCGATCGAGGTTCGCGATCATGCCGTCGGGAATCGACAGCGCCCGCATGCGTGCACGCGACGCATCGAGCAGGCTGCCGTCCATCCCGCCGCGCTTGAGCGCGAGATATTCCTCCTGCGGCGCGAGCCAGTCCGGCACGAACAGCGACGCGACCGGCGCGCCCTTCGCGATGCGCTGCATCGGCGCGCGCGCATAGAGACGGTCGATGTAGCCGGTGACGCGCGACTGGACAACGTCCGCGCGCGATTCGTCGAACTGCGTGGTGCCAACCGCGTCGAATCCGGCTGCTGTCTGCTGGCGTCGGACGGTCGCATAGCGAATGCCGAGGTTCTGCTGCAGTCCCGGATCGATCCGGATTCCCGACGAACCTCCGCCTTCGTCCGCATAGACGGGCTGCAACTGCATGTCCATGAACGGCGATTTGCCCGGCTTGTCGAAGTGCTGGTTCGGCACCATCGGGTCGTGCCAGTACAGCACCTTGCGTCCCGCCTTTGGATCGGTCTCGCCGGCTGGTTCGACAGCGGGCGCTGCGACCGCCCCCGTTCCGACCGCCGCATGGCGGACGCCCGCGAAATAGCCGGCGCCGAGCAGCGCCGCGGCGGCAAACGTCAACAGCGCCGCGCGCGCCAGTGATTGCTTCGTCATGAGGTTCTCCTTCACTGCGCGGCGGCCAGCGTCGCCGGCACGACCTGATATTCGAGCTGCGCCCAGGTCTGCGACACGTCGCGCCTGAGATCGAGCACCTGCAACTGCGCTTCCAGTTGCGCGCGCCGCGCGGCGAACGTGTCGGCAAGCGAACCCGTGCCGGCCCGGTAGGCGGCGCTGGCGAGCTGCACGCGCTGATCGGCGGCAGGCAGTAGCGCCGCGCTCAGGTTCGCGATGCGTTCGCGGCCGCTCGCCAGCGTTTCGGACTGCGTGCGGATATCGGCCTGCACCTGACGCAACGTGTCCTCGTACATCAGCCGCGCCTTCGTCGCGAGCGCGGCCTTCTCGGCGACGTCGCGGTTCTGGCGGTTCTTGCGGTTGAGCGGCAGTGGGATCGAGACACCGATCGACACCATGTTCGAATACGCGCCGCCGCGCTGCTGGTACGCGATCTCCCACGTCCAGTTCGGGCTGCGCTCGCTGTTCGCGACCGCGGTGTCGGCTTCGGCGACCGCGATGTCGCCTGCGGCGGCGACGAGCGCCGGTTGCGACAGACGCAGTTCGTCAGGCGGCAGCGAAGACACGAAGGATTCGGGCGCGGGCGGTGTGCCCGTCACGTCCGCAACCGGCGTGGCCGTCCAGCGGGCAAGCGCGATGAGTGCGGAGCGATACGCCTGCTGCGCCTTGAGCACCTGATCCTGCGTTTGCGCGAGCATCGCGCGGGCCTGCACGACATCGCCCACACTCGCCTTCGCGCCACGATACGACGCCTGCGTCGCGTCGAGTTCATGGTTCATGTGCGCGAGCAGCGCCTGCTGAAGCGCGAGCGCCTGCTTTGCGTAGACGGCGTCGAGCCAGGCCGTCGCGGTCTGCCGGCGCACGGCGGCGAGCTGCACGAGATAGCCCGCGCGTTCGCGGCCGACCTGCTCGTCGGCCAGCGCCGAGCGCAGCCGCCGCTTGTCGCCGGACACCCATTCCTGCTCGATGCCGATGCGACGCATCGTCATGAAGTCCTGGCCGACGGTGAAGCGTTGCCCGCCGTTGACCGGCAGGTTGTCGATGCCGGCCTTGAGCATCGGGTCCGGCAACTGGCCGGCCTTGGCGGCTGCTTCCGAACTCGCGTGCACCGAGGCCTGCGCGGCCTGCATCGAAGCGGAATGATCGGTGGCGGACTGCAGCGCGGCGTCCAGCGTGAAAGGCGACTGCTGCGCGTGAACGGCGCCCGCCGCCAGCAGCGCGGCCCACAGCACGGGCGCGCGCCGACACGCACGCCGCATGCGCGGCGTGCCGAAATCGAATGACATGGTCTAACCCCAACGTCGGAACCCAAAGGGATTCCACGTCCTGAGCACAGGACGAACCTCACCGCCTGGGCGGTGAACCGGTCGGACGGGATCAGCTAATGCGTGGAGGGCGCCACAACCCGCTCGGGTCGCGGACCGGGACGGACTGCGTGTAGTGGAAGACGATCGTGCTGGCGAATGCAGCGGGACGGGTGACGTCGACGCGGGCGGCAGGGTGATAGAGACTGCCGAACTGGCATTGGGCCGTCACCTTGCAGGCCATGCCCTTGGCTTTGGCCTTCGCTTTCGCGCTGTCGGCGGCGGGCGACTTCATCGAATCGCAATCGCTCATGTCGGCGGACATCTTCATGCCGGTATCCGCTTCCATCGACATCGTGTGCTGCATCGGACATTCACCGGTCAGGCCGCTCGCTGCCAGCCCGCTGATGGGCAGCACCGCGCAAAGCAGCAGCAGGATGAAGGTCCGAAGCAGTTTCATGGCGGCGATTATAGCGCGGCATTTTTGCTGCGTGGCGGCGCGTCGATATGAAGGAACGGTCGCGGTGCGGCGGGATGACGCACCGTATCCGCGACCGTCTCTGCGCGCTACCGCGACAGGCCGTCCGCCGCCAGCACGGCCTGCACCGCCGGCCGCTCGCGAACGCGCTCGTACCACGCGCGCAGATGCGCATACCGGCTCAGGTCGATATCCGCGTTGTACACCGAACGCATCCAGTCGGCCTTGCCCCAGCCCGTCAGCGCGAACAGGTACGCATCGGCGACGGTGAACGTGTCGCCCGTAACGAACGTCTTGCCGTCGAGCTGACGGTCGATCCATGCAAAGCGGCTGTCGAGCTTCTGCCGCGCCGGCTCTACGTACTTCCCCGCCTGCACCGCGTACAGCAGCGGGATGAAACCCTTGTGGATCTCGGTGCCGAGGAAGTTGAGCCATTCCATCAGCCGGTAGCGCGCGAGCGTGCCGTACGCGGGCGCGAGCGCGGCTTCCGGGCGCAGATCCGCGAGATACTGCGCGATCACCGGCCCTTCGCGCAGCATCGTGCCGTCGTCGAGTTCGAGCAGCGGCACGTAGCCGAGTTCGGTCACGTCATAGTAGTTGCGTCCGCCTTCGACGACATGCTTGCGCGCGTCGACGTTGACGATCTGCGCGTCGATGTCGCCTTCGTGCAGCACGATGCGGATCGCCTGCGAACAGCTTCCGGGAGCGTGATAGAGCTTCATGCGTTTCCTTCGTTTCGTTGTCCGTGTATCGATTCGCCGCGACGCGGACGCTAATATCTCGCATCGACGCACGGCCGGGAAGACGGCAGTCGTTTGTGCCGTAGTCACAAAAAATTTACCGACCAGGGTTCAGCAGGATGAAAACGAGTGCGACTGGATGTTCCGTTGAAGAAGCGATGCGCCTGCTCGGCGGCCGCTGGCGGCTGCTGCTGGTGTCGTATCTGCTCGACGGGCCGCGGCGCTTCAGCGACCTGCGCCGCGACATGCCTGGCATCTCGCAGCGCATGCTGACGCTCGACCTGCGCGCGCTCGAAGACGCGGGCCTCGTGCGGCGGACCGTCTATCCTGAAGTGCCGGTGCGCGTCGAGTACGATCTGACCGCGGACGGCGACCGGCTGCGGCCAGTCGTCGAAGTGATGCGCGAATTCGGGCTGTGGCTGAAGGCGCGCGATGCCGATGCGTCGTGCGATACCGGCGCGACGCCCGAAGCCGCGGCTGCGATCGAAACTGCAAGCCGCTCCCCCCGATAACCTATTACGCAGGAACCTACGTTCATGGACCTTCACGCTACCGTCGGCGCGGCAACGTCCGACCTCGACGACGACGAAAGCTTCGCCAGCATCTACTGTCACGACGCGGAGCAGGATTATTGCTTCGCGCTGTCGCGCTTTCCGGACGACACGCTGATCGAAGTGATGGTGCGCGACCAGATCAACCTGCGCGTCAAGGATCTGTCGGTGCGCCTGACGGACGACTCGGTCGATGTCGAGATCGAACCGGGCATCGCCGCGCGTCTCGACGGTCAAACGCGTTACGTGATCCATCTCGCGCCAGGCCAATATGATCCGGTTGCGCTGCGTGCGGCGCTGAAGGAGATCTTCGTCGGCAAGAGCGGTTATCGCGACGAAAGCGCGGGCGGCTAACCGGTCGCATGCACGCCCATTCTCGACCTTCTTTCCGACACCCGCTCATGACGCGATCCCTGCGATTCCGACCGTTTCCGCGCGTCGCCGCTCTGCTGCTCGTTGCGTGCGCAACGATGCCGGCCGCCGCACACGCGGCCAAACCGCTGCTCGCGTTCAAGGTCGACGACACCGTCACGGCGCGCGTCGAGCGCGCCGACAGCGCGCACATCACGGTCCGCTTCCTGCCGGGCGGGAAAACCCAGATGCTCGACGTCACCGCCACCGACGAGGAAGGCCGCTACCGCCTCGCATCGGACGACTACAACTTCGACGGCCACCGCGATCTCGCGGCGCACGCGCTGCTCGGCATGGTCAACGAAAACTACGGCATCTACCTGTATGACGCCGCGCGCCAGCAGTTCGAGCCGCTGCAAATGCCGGCGAGCGACATGCCTCACGGCAACTGCGACGGCCTGATCAACGTCGAAGCGAAGCCGAAGGAACGCACGCTTTACAGCTCGTGCCGCGGCGGCCCGAACTGGTACACCGACGCGTACCGCTTCGACGCCGGCGGCAGGATGTATCTGTACCAGTCCAGCGAAGCGACGCCGGACGACCTGCGCGACCTGCTCGACGGCGATTCGGGCCCGTCGTCGATGCTGCTGACCTACGACGAGCACGGTAAGCGCGTGTCGCGCCGCCCGCAGGCCTACGGCGGTGGCAAGGTCACGTTCAAGGTGCGCGCGGCGCGCGTGCCGCTGCACGAGGCCATGAACGATGCGCCGACGCGGCGCTACGTCGTCGCGGGCGATACGCTCGAACTGGTCGACGCGACTGCCGACTTCAAGTGGCTGAAGGTCGTCTATCGCAATCCGCGCGTAGGCGCCGTGACGGGCTGGATCAGCGCGAAGGACGCCATGCCCGCGGGCGGCTGACACGCACCGCATCCGGCCTGCCCGCCTCGCGCGGCTTTCCCACATATTGAACGCGCAACGTCCCATTAATAGGGATGCCTGTTCGAATGTCGACGCACTTCGCATCACGGCTCTAACGTTCGCCACAACGCCATTCGCCCTGCGTGTCGGAACGGCTGAAACCCGTCGAGCGCGAGGTCGTGCGGATTGCCGGCCACGTCGAGCAAGTAATTCGCATGCAGCAGCCGGCCGGCATCGTCGGCGCACCGCGTTCGGCAGCCCGTGCATCACCGACGTCGAAATGATCCGGCCGCGCCGGGACGGGAACGGCTTCGTATGTTGACCATCTGAATCTTTCGTCTCTCGATTGAAAAAAGCAGAGACAGCAGTGACTCATTTACACTGCCCCGGTATATCTTCCCCCAGGGGGAAAAGCGATGTTTGACGCAGACGGGCAGGCCGACAGGACGCCCGCCGGTGTTTCCCCTTAATGACGTTTTTCACCGCAATCGCTACAATCCCGCCGCCTCTCACCGGGGAACCGCATGCTGCCGAACGTGAACCCCTTCCACCGCGACAATGACCGATTCAACGTGTCGTTCAAGGCGCTGGGCGAGTTGATCGAGACGGTCGGCACGCCGCATTTCGTGCCGCGCCTCACGCAACTGCTGAACGACGTGGTGCCGCTCGACGTCGCGCACGTCGAACGCTCGCGCGTCGACCGCACGATGCCCACCGGCTACCGATGCGAATGGATCGGCAGCAGCGGCATCGGCACCGCGACGTCGGACATCTCGGACGTGATGACGCTCTACTACGAGCGCTTTCTCGACAGCGACCCGCTGTTCGCGGGGCTGCGCGGCAAGACGGGCACGATGCTCGTCGTGCGCGACATCGCGGCGATCCCGCCCGGCGAATTCCGCCAGCGGCTGTTCGACGACGTGCATATCGGGCACGAATGCGTGCTTGCGCGCGGCACGCGCTATTCGCAGCATTCGATCGCGCTGGAGCGCGGCCGCGACCGGCCGCCGTTCACGCTCGCCGAGATGAACCGCTTCCGCAGCATCAGCGACGTGCTGTTCCCGCTGCTCGAACTGCATGCGTCGACCACCGCCGTGCGGCGCGTCGCGCATCCGACGCCCGAAGTCCATCCGCTCGCGCAGTTCGATGCGCGGATCGCGGCCGACGGCGTGAAGCTGTCGAAGCGCGAATACGAAACCTGCAAGCACCTGATCTCCGGCAAGACCGTACCGGAAACCGCCGGGATTCTCGGCGTGCGCGTCGCGTCGGCCGAGTCGTACGTGAAGCGCGCGTTCGCGAAGCTCGGCGTGCGCACGAAACGCGAGCTCGCCGCGTGGGGTTCGGCCACCACCGCATTCCCTTCCGCCGGATCGCACGACGGCGCCGTGCCGCCCGCAACCGCACACTGACTGCGCGGCCGCCTTCGGTTGCGCCGCGTCGATGTGCCGGCGCCACTCGCATCGAGATCCGTCGATGTCAACGGTGCGACTTCAAAATCTTCGCGCGGGCGGCTGGAATATTCGCACCGGATTCCCGGGCAGCCGGCGCGCGAGCAACGCCGTCACTGCCGATGTGCCGCCGCTTCCGCCTCGGTATCGTGATACTCGACAAACGCCGTGATCTTTCCGTTTTCGATCGTGAACAGATGCACCCACTCGTCCTCGTACGTGCGCCCGGTCGAATGGACATACCAGCGTTGTGTGCCGAGCACGACGACCCGGTTGCCGCTGGCGATGAACTCGAGCGGCTCGAACCGTTCCGCGGTCTGCGTCGATGCAAGCACCCCGAAGAACGCCGCGACCTCCTGAGGCCCATGTCTTCTGCCGGCGAACGGAATCATGCCGATCGGCCCCGGTATGAACCAGTCGACGCTTTCGGAGAGCGTCTGCAGGATGCCGTCGATATCGGCCCTGCCGAACGCCGCGTACGCCTGTTGCACCAGTTGAACGTTGCTTTGCTCGGTCATCGTGCCCTCCCGTCATCGCCGTTCGCAGCGTCGAGGCGCAAAGCCCGGGCTGCCGTCAATTCAGCATAGTCGAACCGCGGGACGACACACTTAGGGTTGGCGAGCAATCGAGCGACGCCGATTTGATATGAGCAATCCGGGACGCCTCCATCCTGCCGCCACGACGACATGCGCGTGAATCTTGCCGGCCACCGGCCCGTCGCCAGCGTCATTGCCGCATCACTTGCGCGTCGCCACGATGAACAGGCGCGGGAACGGCAGCAGCACCGTGCCGTCGGCAAGTGCCGGATAGCCGCTCGGACCGGCGAGCGCCTCGCGATAACGCGCGAGGAACGCCCGCTGTTCGCCGTCATCGAGCGCCGCGAGGAACGGCCGCAGCGCACTGCCCTTGAACCATTCGACGACCGCGTCCGCGCCCCCGCGCAGCGGGTGGTAGTAGGTCGTGCGCCACACGTCCACGCGCGAACACAGCGGCGACAGCAGCGCGTAGTAGTAACGCGCGTCGAACCGTTCGGTGCGCGCCGCGCCTTTCAGCTTGTCGGCCCACGGCCCGGCCGCGGCGACCTCGCGCATCAGTCGGTGCGCGGGTTCGTCGAGATTGTCGGGCATCTGTACCGCGAGATGGCCGCCCGGCGCGAGCCGGCGGACGAGCATCGGAAACAGCGTGTCGTGCGCGGGCACCCATTGCAGCACCGCGTTCGACAGGATCAGGTCATAGCCACCCGGATCGTCCCACGCGGCTACATCGGCGATATCGAAACGTAGTGCCGGCAGGCGCTTGCGTGCGGCTTCGATCATGTCCGCCGACGCGTCGATCCCGTGGATCGTCGCGTCGGGTGCGCGTGCGATCAGCGCTTCCGTCGAATTGCCGGGCCCGCAGCCGATGTCGATCGCCGTGCGGATCGGCGTGCGCGGCACGGCGGCCAGCAGGTCGCGCACCGGCCGCGTACGTTCGTCCTCGAATTGCACGTACTGGCTCGCGTATTGATCGAGTGGGGTCGTCACGATGGTTCTCCTTGTCGGCATGGTCGGCGTCGCCGAATTCGGGTGCGGGATGCATGCGGCCGCCGATGCAGCGCATTCTGCGACTGGCGCAGCGCTTCAGTAAAATGAATTTAATATCGTTATTGATTCAAATTTCTGATGAAGATCGATACGCTCGGTGTACAGGCTTTCGTCGCGATCGCCGACGGCGGCAGCTTCAGGCAAGCGGCCGACACGCTGCACGTGACGCAAACGGCAATCACGCAGCGGCTGCGCAAGCTCGAGTCGTTTCTCGGCGTCGCGCTGGTCGAACGCACGACGCGCCGCACCACGCTGACCGAGATCGGCCTGCGCTTCCTGCCGCAGGCGCGGCGGCTGCTGAACGAACTTTCCGATGCGCTGACCGAAATCCGCGAGACGGGCCTGAGCCAGCGCGGCGACGTCACGATCGCGTGCGTGCCGACGGTCGGCGTGCAATACCTGCCGCGCATCCTGCGCGCGTTCTCCGGTCACCGGCCGCACGATCGCGTGAAGATCCTCGATCACGCATCGGCGTCGGTGCTGCAGGCCGTGCTGCGGCGCGAAGCCGAATTCGGCATCAGCATCGCCGGCGACCAGCACCCCGAACTCGTCAGCGTGCCGCTCACGCACGACCCGTATGTGCTTGTCTGCCGCGACGATCATCCGCTCGCGAAGCGGCGGCGCATCCGCTGGGCGGCACTGCAACCGCATCCGCTGATCTTCGCCGGTGAAGTGAGCGGCAATCGCGGGCTGCTCGAAGGCGCGCTGAAGACCAGCGGCGTGTCGCTGCATTCGTTCTACGAAGTGCAGCGCAGCTCGACCGCGCTCGGGCTCGTCGCCGAAGGGCTCGGTGCAGCCGTGGTGCCGAAGCTCGCAATCCAGAAGAACGCGTATCCGATGATCCGCACGATCGAGCTCGTCGAACCGTCGGTATCGCGCACGCTCGTGCTCGTGACGCGCAAGAGCGCACAACTGTCGCCCGCGGCGCGGGCGCTCTACGACATGATCGTCGAACGCGCGACGCCTGGGCGGTGATTCGCGAGCGGGATGGGCATTGCGCTTGCCGCCACCCGCTTGCGATGTCGGCGGATGTCAGGAACAGGCCGGTGGCCGCGACAATGCGCTCATTTGATCTTCGCGACGACTGCCCCTTCATCAGCTGAAGTCGTCGGGTAGATAACATGTCCTCCGCGCACAACCGGGAACGGCGATCAGGGCGGTGGTAGGCCTAGACGGCGCCGCCGAAAAGCGCTTGGAATCCGTCCTGACACAGCCGGAGCATATCTTGCGGTTCGATGTGCCGACCAGGTTTCGCGATCTCGGCCGCGGCGCGGATGGTGTCGTTCACGTCGGCAAATAACTCGTCGACCCCGGCACGAACAGACCTTTGTTGCTTATCCGACAGAGTACCCTCGAGGTTCTTCCATATTCGGACCAAGTCGTCTTCAATCGCGCCACTGAAGGTGTACATGGCATCGTAGATGTAGAGCACGTCCTGAGGCCGCTTTTCTACGGCTCGATCGCCACGGATCAGAAGCTTCTGGACCATGAAACTCACGGGGTTCGGGATGCGCAGGTCCGGCACCGCTTCGCCGAGGCCCGACTCCTCCGCGGGAATCGTCACTAACCACGGCTCGTACAGCAGTACCTCAAGATGCCGCAGTTTTTGTGCGACCACACCTGCTTTGGCCTCGGTCGCATCAGGTTCGGTTTCCGTGGTGCCCTTGATGCGCCGCCTCGGGCTGCCGGTCTGCGGAGTCAGGAATTCGGCGTAGAACCCGTTGGCGTTCCCGCCGAGTGTGTAGCGCGTCGCTGGAGGCCGGAAATCACCTCCGCGAGTCGGTTCCGCCTTGAAGCCTGCGCCCTCCAGGGCCGCCAAGATACTTCCCTCGAGCGCGTCGTGTTCCGCGTATGCCACGTCGGCGTCCTGGGTGAAGACCGGCTCGTGTTCGGGCTCATAGGCTCGCGGTTCATATCGATAGAGCCGAAAAGCCCAGCCCCCGACGAATACGATCTTCGAGCGCCACGGTTCCAAAGTCATCGCGAGATGACTGAATTCGACGAGTTCGCTCACACGTTTTCTCCAACCACGCCGGCAAGAACGCCATGCTCCAGTTCGGCAGCCTGTTCCGCACCTCGCGCCGGATGAGCCGAAACATCGAGCCAGGTTTGAATGATGTCCGTGACCCGCAGACCGTCGCGGTAAACAACGCCACGGTCCAACGATTGGGGAAAACCGGTCTGCTGCAAGACAAGATCAGGGCGCTCCCCCTCCTTGGCTCGGCGCAGCGGTCGCCAGTGCTCCGCCTCCATCAGGTCATGAACCCAGATCGTCGGCGGTACACCTTTCACATGTCCGAAACCAAGCGCGTCGGCTGCGGCAAAAAGGCCTAGAACACCGCGGTCATTCTTGAGCAGCTTATGCAGCTGTGTATCGGGCGCTCCCGGCAAAAGGAACTTCATGGGCAGCGCCAACGGCGGCCTCTGGTATTCACTCTTCCATCGTTTCGCGAGCTTTCCCCGCTGCACGATCTTCAGGAACGGCTTGGTTTCAATGAACCCTTCCCGCTTCAAGGCGTGGATCAGCCGCGTGGCCGTCATGACCGAGGTGCCGGCCGTGCGCGCGAGATCGGTCGCGGTGGCGTAATGCTTGCGCTCGGCACCGATCAGGCCTTCGCCCTTGATATCTGTCGCCAGCAGAAGTTTGAGCATCCACTGGGTAAGGTCCGAGAATGTCAGGCGCGGCTGGGTGCTATGACCGCTGCTGTAGGAGCGATTCCGTTGGTTCGAACGCTCAGAAATATCCAAGCCGGGGAATTGGACATATCGAGTCCCGTCCGGCGAGAGCACGGCGAATGGTTCACGATTGCCGTACGCCGTGTGGAATTCCACCAAGCGGTTAATGAGAGACGGCGAAACGCTACCGACCCAGATCAGGACGGCGGGCCGCATCCCCTGCCGCTCCGCGTGCGTGCGTGCCTCGAGGAGTGCCTGAGCAAAGAATGCCGTGACACGATCGGCGCGCCCCTCATTGAACGCCTTGAGAACCGCGAGGTACGACGGGCCTTGATCGTTGGCAACGATGATGTCCCCGACGTGATCAGGCTCCGTAGTTTCCATTACGCTCCAGCCATCGGCTTCCTCGAACAGGTTGTGGAAGGCGTTGAGCGCGAGGTGTTCGGGCAATTCGCTTGAAAGTGGCTTCATCTCATACTCACGTGGCCATGAGAAATCACTTGGGCGCGAGAATCACATGGACATGATAAATCACACGGCCATGTTACGATTATCATGGGGCTGCCGCAAGACCCATTCAATCCGGTACTATTTTTTTGGTTCATCTCGAATTCCCGTGGATGTCGCTTACCGCCCCGAAGCGGTCGATCAAGCCTCGTCGGCCACCGTCTTCGTTGAACGGTTGCTCCGGGAGGCGACGCGATCAGCCCCCTACGACCACGTAAACGATTGCTCCTGAGCCGTACGCCGAAAATCGACCGGAGCGTTCAACCTCGTTTCCGGTTACTGGCCAGCCAAGATGCTCGCTTGCCAAGAGATTCGAAATGCGATTCCCGCTGGATCACATGTGAGAGCGAGAAATGACCAGCCTGAAGTAATTGGCAAAGAGCGGGATGGGCATTGCGCTTTCCGCCACCCGCTCACGATGTCGGCGGATGTCAGGAACAGGCCGGTGGCCGCGACAATGCGCTCAAAGCGTCTTGACCATGAACACGCGTGCGGTCCCTTCCGGCTTGCACGGCACTTCGCCGAAGGTCTCGTAACCCTGCTTCCGGTAGAAGTCCGGCGCCTGGAACGAGATCGTGTACAGCACCGCGCGTGCGCACCCGCGCCGTTTCGCTTCCGCTTCGGCCTCGCGCAGCAGCCGGCTGCCGAATCCACCGCCGCGCAGCGATTCGGGCAGGTAGAACAGATCGATGAAGAACAGGCCGAGCGAAGTCCGGCCGGTGAGGCCGCCCAATACCTCGCCGGTCGCGGGATCGGTCACGTAGACGTCGAGCGCGGCCGCATCGGCGCGCCCCGTCATCGCGTGGTTGAATTCGCCGAGCTTGCGGCTGATGAAGTCTCGTGCGGCCGGCTGCTCGGTGTCGGTCAATTGAAGGGTGACGTCGGAATGGGCTGTCATCGGGCGAACGCGTGCGTGAAAAGGCCGCCGGGCGTGCAGCACCCTGCGGGCGTCGCACGACTATAGCGCGTCGCCCGCGCGCCGGCATGCGGCCGAATCGAGTGCAACCGGCGCAGCCGCTGCAAAAGCACAAACGGCGGGCGCATCGCGCGCCCGCCGCTTTGTTGCACGTTGTCGCGTTGCGTCGGCGCACGCCACCGCGAACGCCGCCTTCATGTCGATCACGCTGCGCCGCTCGCGCACGACATACCCGGCGGCACGAAAGCCGCCGGGCGAACCGAAGGATGGGGAAAACGCGCAGCCGAGGCGGCTACGCCGTGCGACCTGTGCGTCGCGCGGATCACGTCACTTCGCGTTCAGTTCCTGCCAGCGCCGGTAGACGCCGATCGCGTCGCCGTGCTTCTGCTGCACCATCGGCAGCCGCCGCTCGCCGATCGGCTTCGCATATTCGGCATAAAACGTGTCGAGCTCGAAGTACTTGCGGTCGTCGCGGTAGAACGGCGCGTAGTCCTCGCGCGTCGTGATGTAGATCACGCGCTTCGGGCTGCAGTAGTACAGCGATCCGAGGCACATCGGGCACGGGCTCGCGAGGATGTAGATCTCGCAGTCGGTCAGGTGTTCGGTGCCGAGCTTGCGGCACGCATCGCGCACCGCGAGAATCTCGGCATGCGCGGTCGGGTCGCTGGTCTGCGCGACGAGGTTCGGGCTCTCCGCGACGATCTCGCCGTCGCGGACGATCACCGTCGCGAACGGGCGTCCGCCCTCTTCCACGTTCTTCATCGCGAGATCGATCGTGCGTTTCACAAAATCCATGACTGTGTCCTCATTGAAACGGAATGGCGGGAACGTGCGCCGGCCGATGGCCAACTCACGTCGGGCGAACCTGCGCGGCGCCGCCGGTCCGCGACGCCGCGCCGGCGTCTGAACAGTCAGAACGGCTTGGTCGGCAGGTACTTGCCGTCGAGCGTGATCACCGCGCGCGAACCGCCTTCGGGATCGTCGACCTTCTTCACGTCGAGCCGGAAATTGATCGCGCTGATGATGCCGTCGCCGAACTTCTCGTGGACGAGCGCCTTCAGCGTCGTGCCGTACACCTGCAGCATTTCGTAGAAGCGGTAAATGGTCGGGTCGGTCGGCACGCGATCGTCGATGCTGCCGCGCAGCGGGATCGTCTGCAGCAACAGCACCGCGTCGTCGTCGAGGCCGAGCTTGTCGGCAACGACGCGCGCGGCGCCAGCCGGCAGCGCGTGCTGGCCGAGCAGCGCGGCCGTGACGAACGCTTCGCTGAGGCCCGTGCCTTCGGTGAGCTGCGCGAACGACAGGTTCTTGCGCGCCTTCGCGAGAACGACGGTCTCCGCAAGCGCGTGGCGGGCGGTCTGACTGTGCTGTGACTGAATCATGGCAATACCTCGTGGTTGGGTAGGAACGGTTCAGGCCGCGACGGGAAGCGTCGCGGGTGTGGCGCGGACGTCGGGATGGTCCGCCAGGGAGACGAACCGGCCGGTCGCGCCGTCGTGGGCGTCGATGCAGCCGGATTCGATGTCGTAGACCCAGCCGTGCAGCGCAAGACGCCCTTCTTCCAGCGCGAGTCGCACGGCAGGGTGTGTCTTCAGGTTCGCGAGTTGCGCGACGACGTTCTCGCGCACCATCGAGTCGATCCGCTCGCGTTCGCTGCGATGCATGCGCGCCTCGTTCACGACGCGCGCCGAATCGGCGTAGCGCAGCCAGTGACCGACGGCCGGCATGTGGTCCATGCACTGGCAGGTCGCGATCGCGGTCATCGCACCGCAATCGGAATGCCCGCAGATCACGACGTCGGTCACGCGCAGCGCGGCCACCGCGTATTCGACCGAGGCCGACACGCCGCCCGGCTCGGGGCCGTACGACGGCACGATATTTCCGGCGTTTCGGATCACGAACAGATCGCCCGGTTCGCGCTGCGTGACGAGCTCGGGCACGAGCCGGCTGTCCGAGCACGAGATGAACAGCGCGCGCGGGTTCTGGCTGCGCGCGAGATCGCGGAACAGCGCGGCGCGCTCCGGATAGGCGTCGCGCTGGAACTTCAGAAAGCCTTCGATGATGTCCTTCATCGCGTGTCCTCCGGTGTGGGTGAAATCGATGAAGGGCAGGTTACGCCGGACTTCCAATAACGTAAAAGACTGATTTATGATCAACCGGATAAGCACGACTTATAGGAATCGCCATGCTGCTGCGCCATATCAACTACTTCCTGGCCGTCGCCGAACACCGCAGCTTCACGCGCGCGGCCGCCGCGCTGCATGTTTCCCAGCCCGCGCTGTCTCAGCAGATCCGCCAGCTCGAGGAGACGCTCGGCGCGCAGTTGTTCGACCGCACCGGGCGTGTCACGCGATTGACGGACGCCGGCGACGTGTATTTCCGCTATGCGCGGCAGGCGCTGCACGATCTCGCGGAAGGCCGGCGTGCCATTCACGACGTGCAGGATCTCAGCCGCGGCTCGCTGCGGATCGCGGTCACGCCGACCTTCACGAGCTATCTCGTCGGGCCGCTCGTCGAGGCGTTTCACGGCCGCTATCCGGAAGTGTCGCTGTCGGTGCGCGAGATGTCGCAGGAGCGCATCGAGGCGCTGCTCGTCGACGACGAGCTCGATGTCGGCATCGCGTTCGAGGAGGTGCAGACGGCGGATATCGAAGCTAAGACGCTGCTGGTCGAGACGCTTGCGCTCGTCGTGAACCGTCGGCACGCGCTTGCCGGGAAACGCAAGGCCGGCCTGCGCGTGCTGCACGACGCGCCGCTCGTGCTGCTCACGGCCGAGTTCGCGACGCGTGTGCAGATCGACCGTTATTTCCGCGAGCACGACGTGCGGCCGCGTGTGCTGATGGAAGCGAATTCGCTCGGTGCGGTGATCGAGATCGTGCGCCGCACGAATCTCGCGACGCTGCTGCCCGCGACGATCGCGACCGGGCACGACGATCTCGTCGCCGTCGCGCTCGACCCGACCGTGCTGCGGCGCACGGCCGTGCTGCTGCAGCGTAAGGGGGCGTACCGGAGCGCGGCCGCGCGCGCATTCGTCGAGTTGGCGCTTGCGCAGGGGGCGGGGAAAGCGAAGAGGGAGGGCGATTCACGTCCGGCGCGCCACAAGGCGGCCGGCAAATGAACGCCTGCGTCGAATCGAATCGACGCGAAAAAACACGTCAGTTGTAACCGAGAATCGCCACCGCCGCGACGTCCGGCCGATCGTGCGTATTCCCGACGAGCGACGTCATCGGCTCCTGCAGCACGGCCTGATACGACGTCACGCGCGCCTCCTCCGGCACGCCCGCTTCATCCGCTACCGGTTCGTCGAACGCGTCGAAACCGCTATCAAACCCCGGTTGTTTCTGAGAAAAAGTCATCTCCACTCCTTTGATATGTCGTTGATGTTCTAACCGGCCTGCTTCAACTCCGCCGCATGCGCGGGCGCGCCGTCATGCGCGGCCTCCGATCGCGCAAGCTGCGCGCGCGTGCGCCGCGTGATGTGAATCACCGCGAACACGACCGGCGCGATCAGCAGGCCTTCCGCCAGCTCCGGATCGACCGGCAGGTTCATCACGTGCAACGCCTTGAACGCCGCCGTCGCGAGCGACAGCACGTAGTACGAAATGGCCGCCACCGACAGCCCTTCGACCGCGTGCTGCAGATGAAGCTGATTGCGCGCGGTGCGCTCCATTCCAGCCAGCAGGCGCGTCACGTCCTTTTCCTGCGCGAGGTTCACGCGCGTGCGCAACAGATCGACCGCACGTGCGATCCGCGCGGCGATCTGCTCGTGGCGCGCCCATACGCTGCGGCACGTCTCCATCGCCGGCGCAAAACGCCGCTCCATGAATTCGGCGATCGTCGGCATTCCTTCGATACGCTCCTCGCGCAATTCCTGGATACGCGCCAGCACGAGCTTCTCGTAAGCGCGCGATGCACTGAAACGCGCGCCCGAACCCGACAGCGATTCGACCCGCACCGCGAGATGGGTAAGCTTGACGAGCAGCCCCGCGTCGTCGCCGTCGGCGCCGCTCGCGTCCATCCGCTGCATCAGCGCATGCAGTGCCGCGTGGATCTCGTCGAGTTCGCGGCTCATCCGGCGCGCGACGGGCAGCGCGAGCAGCGCCATCATCCGGTACGTTTCGATTTCGTACAGACGCTGCAGCAGGCGGCCGCCCTGCTCCTCGCGGAAATCCTCGTCGACGACGAGAAAACGCATGAAGCCGTCGTCACGCACATGCCAGTCGCAGAACACCTTGCCGCCGCCGAGCACGTTGCTGCCGACGAGCGCGGGCCCGTCGATCCAGCGGCGCAGGTCGCCGCAGACGAGCCGCGCTGCGTCACCCGACAGCAGTTCCATCCGCACCGCGACGAAACGGATTCCCGCGAGTCGCGCGAACCACGCGGCCGGAATGCCTTCGATCGCGAGATCGTCGAAATAGCCGGTGTCGCGACGCGGCGCGACGAACGTGAAGGTCGAGAATTCGGTGTGACGTTCCCACTTCAGGTGCCAGCCGCACGGCGACTGCACTGCGTAGTGCGTCGCGCCTTCGTGCGGCGCAGCAATGCCGGTGTCGCGGCACAGCGCGTGCAGCAGCGTTTCGTGGATGTCGGGCTGGCCGTCCGCATAGATCGCGTAATGCGTGAGCGACACGGCTTCGGCAAGCCGCAGGAACGGCCGCGCATGCAATTCCGCGGCCAGTGCGGCGCGCAACGGATGGTCCATCATCGATACACCACTTTTCCCTGTTCAAGCCTGCGTGCCGGGCGGAGCGCCAGCGTGATCGCACTATGGCAGACACACAGCAACAATAAAAACGCATAATGCTGATCGTTACGTTCAGTTTTCCTGATACCCATGAAGATGCTCGATCACGACGTGCTGGCCACCGTCGTCGCCGTCGCGGAGACCGGCAACATGACCCGCGCCGCCGAAGCCGTGAACCGCTCGCAGTCGGCCGTGAGCATGCAGATCAAGAGCCTGGAAGACGCGATCGGCCGGCCGCTGTTCGTGCGCAAGCCGCGCAGCATCGTGCTGACGCGCGAGGGCGAGGTGCTGCTGGGATTCGCCAGACGAATGCTGGCGCTGCGCGACGAGGCGTGGGCGGCCGTGGTCCGGCCGGAAGTGACCGGCAAGGTCGTGATCGGCGTGCCGGACGACTATGCGTCGTCGCTGCTGCCGTCGGTCCTGAAGAAATTCTCGGCGACCTACCCGAAGGTCGAGATCCAGGTAATGGGGCTGCCGAGCAGCGCGCTCGCGCCGCTGATCAAGGACGGCACCGTCGATCTCGTGTGCGGCACGCGCATCAAGGGGCTGACCGGCGACTTCATCCGCCACGAGCCGATGGCGTGGGCCGCGATGACGAACGGGCCGCGCGTGTGGGAAGAGCGGCCGCTGCCGATCGCGGTGTTCATGCCGGGCAGCGTCGCGCGCGAGAACGCGATCCGCAGCCTCGAACGCGCGAAGGTGCCGTATCGCACCTCGTATGAAAGCCCGAGCCTGCTCGGGCTGCTCAGCATGGTCGAGGCCGGCCTCGCGGTCGCGCCGCTCGCGCGCTGCGCGATTCCCGCGCAACTGTCGATGCTCGGCCGCTCGCACGGGCTGCCCGACCTGCCGCCGCTCGAACTGATTCTCGCGCGCAGCACGAAATCGAAGCGGCCGCCGTGCGACTTTCTCGCGGAGCAGTTGATGGAAGACCTTCAGCGTCAGACCGGGCAAACCAGCGACGCGTGATCAGCGCGTCGCGCGAAACCCGGCCGCGGCCAGCGCCGCATTGACGTTCGCCGCGACCGCATCGACGAGTGCCTCGAGCGTATCGCCGTGCACGTGCGCATGTTCCGGCGCGACATGCTCCGCACGTTGCCAGCCCCACTGCGCGCCCGACGCGACCGACAGCGTCGCGCCGAACCGCTTGCCGTGACGGCGGCCGAAGATGCTCACGCGCCGCTCGTCCAGATACGCCTGCTCGGGCAGACAAAGGCCGATCTCGATCGCGACCTGATCGGGGTCGTTGACCCGTGCGGCCGGATTGACCGCCGGCGCGAACACCTTGCCGATCCGCAACGTCACGCAGGTCTCCCAGGCTGCGAGCGGTCCGCCGGCCGCGTCGACGCGCTCTGTGTCGACCGACCACTGATGCCCGTCGGGCACGACGATCGCCTGATGCAGCAACATTTCGGCCACGCGCACTGTCGTCACGAGCTGCCGCGCGAGTTGCCGGCCCGACGGCAGCGACGCCGTCCGCGCGCGGCGACTTGCCGGCCGCGCGACATGCACTTCTTCCGTGAGGTACATGGACACTCCGTATTCAGGATCGGCGCCGCGCACGGCGCGGCGCACGAACATCCGCCGCCGGCGGGCGGACAGCACCGCGACCGGCGATCCGGCGGCGAATCAATCGAGCAACAAGCAACGAACGCGCAATAATCGTTCCCCGGTTCACCGGAACTTCGGCCCGACGCGCAGCCGGCGCGCGACGGGCCCGATCACGGCGTCGGCCTGCTGCGCGATCAGCATGTGCAGCGTGAAATCCAGATCCTCCGGCGCGATCTCGAAGTGAACATGGATCACGTCGCGCACGGCCCGCGCGCTGACGACATACACGCCGAGCGGCGAATGCAGCAGCGCCGCGAGGCGGGCGCGCGCGTGTTCGCCGGAATCGGCCGTCAGCGTGACGGGCAACTGCAGGCGCGGGCGCGGCGGCGGGAACGGAAGGACGTTGTTGCGTGCGCCGGCGCGCATCTGGCGGCCGGCGACATCGAAGGCGGGAACGGGATGAATGAAGGTCATGGAGCGGACGGAAGCCGTCTCGGCTGTTCGACACATGCCCAGCTTAGAAGACCGCGCATAAACGCCGTGCAAAAAAACGGCGCGGCGCTGCAAAAAATGGCATGCGGGTTGCCGCCCGCCGTCGGCGGGCCGCGCGGCGGACGGGCACGCGCGAAGGGAAGTGAGATGACGAGCGGCTATGCGACACCGCTCGACCGCTTCATCAAACGGGTCGCGTCGCGGCCCGCGGCGCGCGTGCCGGACGGCGCGCGCTTCTAGCGCTTCTAGCGCGGCATCGGCGATCCCTGCCGGGTAACGGCGGGACAAAAATACCGGCCGGGGCCCGGCCGTATCGCACAACGATACCGGCCGCCCTGACCGCAAGCCCCGCTTGCGAAGCGTCGATCATCGGTCGCGCGTCGGTCAATCCAGGTAGTCCGCGTATTCCTTGTGCGCATAACCGCCAAGCGCCTGCCACGGCAACGGCGCCCGTCGCGCAGCCTGCTCCTGGGTCAGTGTCAGCTTGCGCACGACACGACCGTCGGCACTCCGGTATTCGACCGACAGCGGCGCCTGCAGCCGTTCGCTCCACAGGATCCGGTTCACGCCGCGCGCGCCGGGCGACTCGACCGCCTGCTCGTACCAGCGGGTGCCGGGTGCATCGCCGCGCTTTGCCGCCGCGAGCCGCTTCAGTTGCGACGGCGGCGTCACGTAGTACGCGTTGTCCCACGAGCCGTCGAAGCCCGTCGTCTCATACTCGGCCGGCGGCACGCTGACGACCGTCCGGGTCGCCGCGTCCACATACTCGATGCGCGCCGTCTTGCCGTCGTAGGTGACGTGTCGCGCCGCGGCCTGGAAGTTGAAGTGCTTGTGGCCCGCGTGAGCGGCCGCCGGCTGCACGCCGGCGCGCGGCGGATCCTGGCGCATACGGCCCGCGTCGTGGTCATGGTCGTGATCGTCGCCATGACCACCGCCCGCCGCCCCGACGGGCAGCACGCGCTCGACCCACACGTGCCCGTCGCGCCGAACCATCCGTTCGCGATACATCGTCGTGCGCGTCACGCCGTCGGCCGTGACCGTGCGGCTTTCGTGCAGCAGCACGGCGTCGAGATCCGCCGCCGCAAAGGCCGGGAGCGCGGTCAACCCGCAAGCGAGCACGCAGAGAAGCTGGCGTTTCATCGGGTGTTCCCGTTCATCATGAAGCAGCCGGCCTCAGAAACCGAACGCCGATCGCACGAGGCCGAACACCTTCGTGTTGTCGATCGTGCCCTTGAACGCCTTCGCATCCGCGCCGTCGGCAAACAGCATCACGTCGCCGCCGCCGTGCGTCTCCGAGCCCGCACTGCCCATCCGCACGCCGACTTCCTGCAGGTACGCGTCGTTCATCGCCGTGGCCGAATCGACCGATGCGCGCACGTTCGGCCGGTTCGCGCCATTGCCGAACACCAGCGTCGTGTAGGTATTGCCGTCGGCATCCTTGCTCGGCTGACCGTCGCGATAGTTGCGGCTGATGTCGAGAATCGGATTGCCGCGCTTCGAATAGCCGTTGATCGTCATCGTGTGGTCGTGGTCGGCCGTCACGACGATCAGCGTATTCGACAGGTCGACCTTCGACAGCGCAACGCGAATCGCCTCGTCGAATGCCGCCGTATCCTCGAGCGCGCGCTTCGCGTTGGTGCCGTGCAGCGCATGGTCGATCCGGCCGCCTTCGACCATCAGGAAATAGCCGTTCGAGTTCTTCGACAACACGTCGATCGCCTTCGACGTCATCTCCGCGAGGCTCGGCTGCGTCGGCCCTTCACCCTTGCCCGCGACGCGGTCCAGCTCGTACTCGAGATGGCTCGTCGAACTGAACAGGCCGACCAGCTTGCCGTTGCCGGCCTGCGCGAGCTGGTCCTTCGTAGCCACGACCGTGTAGCCCTTCGTCTTCATCTCGTCGAGCAGGTTGCGCCCGTCCGCGCGCCCGCGCTTGTTCGCTACCGGATCGAACGGCGTCCAGTGATTGCGGCCGCCGCCCATCAGCACGTCCACGCCGTCGCCGAGCGCCGCGTTGTAGCCGGCACCGCCCGGCGCCGCCTGCGCGGCGATGTCGTACTGCGCGTCGCGATGGCAGATGTGCGAATAGGTCGCGGCGGGCGTCGCATGCGTGAGCTCGGTCGTCGTGATCGCGCCGACCGCCTTGCCGCGCGCCTTCGCCAGCTCCAGCAGCGTCGCGACCGGCTGGCCGTTGCCCGGCGCGCAGTTGTTGACGGTCTTGTTGCCGTTGACGTCGCTGCCCGGCACGACCGCGCGCGTGTCGGACGACATCGACAGCACTTCGTTGTTCATCTTCACGCCGGTCATGTACGCGGCCATCGACGGTGCGCTGTCGGTCGTCTGCGCGTCGTTCGAGAAGGTCTTGACGCGCGCGGTGCGGGCCAGCTTCTCCATCGTCAGTTGCCCCGACTCGCCGACCTTGTAGATCCGGCTCGCCGTCACGGTTGTCGGCCCCATGCCGTCGCCGAGAAAGAAAATCACGTTCTTCGCCTGGCCGGCGGCCTGCGCCGTGCCGCATGCGAAACCCGCGACGGCCAGCGCCGCCGCGATGCACTTGATTGTCGACATCCTGTATTCCCCTGTACCCGTGTTGTCGGCGCTCAAAGCTGCACCGCGTTGCGCACCAGCTCGAAGACCCGGTTGTTCTCGATCACGCCGTGGAACGCATCCGCGCCGCGGCCGATCGCACCGAGGAACACATCCGTGCCGCCGTGCGTCTCGCTGCCCTTGTCCATCTGCACCGCCGCCTCCTGGCGATAATCGTCGGCGCCCGTCACCGCATCGGTGAGCGCGGTGCCCGCACGGCTGCCCTGCACGCGGTTCTCGCCGTTGCCGAAGCCGATGATCGTGTACGGCGCGCCGTCCGCGTCCTTCGCGACCGCGCCGGTCTGGTAGCTGCGCAGCACGCCCAGCACGCCGGGCTTGCCCGATTCGGTCTTGCCGGTGCGTGCCGCATAGCCGTTCAGCACCAGCGTGTGATCGTGATCGGCCGTGACGACGACCAGCGTGTTCTTCAGGTCGGGATCGGTCTTGCGCACCTTGTCGAGCGTCGCCTTGATCGCGTTGTCGAACGCGACCGTGTCCTGCAGCGCGCGCTTCGCGTTGGTGTCGTGCAGCGCGTGATCGATCCGGCCGCCCTCGACCATCAGGAAATAGCCGTTCGGGTTGTTCTGCAGCACGTCGAGCGCGCGCGTCGCCATGTCGGCAAGGCTCGGTTCCTTGGTCGCGCCGCGATCGAGGTCGTAGCTCATGTGACTCGACGAAAACAGGCCGACCAGCTTGCCGCTCTTCGTCGCATCGGCGGCCAGCAGGTCGTCGCGGTTCCGCGCGAACGCGTAGCCCTTGGCCTTCAGTTCGTTGACCAGGTTGCGTCCGTCGGTGCGCTTGCCGCCGCCGTCCTTCGGTACGAAGAATTGCGTGCCGCCGCCGAGCACGACGTCGACGCCGTCGCCGAGCGCGCCGTTGTAGCCCGCGCCGCCCGGCACGAGCTGGGCCGCGATGTCGTTCTCGGCATCGCGATGGCACACGTGCGCATAGGTCGCGGCGGGCGTCGCGTGCGTGACGCGCGTGGTCGTCACGACACCGGTGGCCATCCCTTTCGCCTTCGCGATCTCGAGCAGCGTCGACACCGATTTGCCGTTGTTCGCGCCGCAGTTGCCGGTGAGGCCGGCGGTCGGCTCGATCGCCTTCGTGTCGGGCGACATCGAAATCACTTCGTTGTTGGTCTTGACGCCGGTCATGTACGCCGACATCGACGGCGCGCTGTCGGTCACCTGCGCATCGTTGGAATAAGTCTTCACGAACGCGGATTCGGGCAGCGTATCGATCGTGAGCGCGCCGTCTTCACCGACCGCATAGATGCGCGCGGCCGTCAGCGTCGTCATCCCCATGCCGTCGCCGAGGAAAAAGATCACGTTGCGCGCCGCCGCCTGCACGGGCGCGGGCGTCGAGCTGGTCGGGCCGTCGTCGCTGTTGCATCCGGCAAGCGCAAAGGCGCCGGCACACAGCAGCGCCGCCATTTTGATTCGATTCATGTTGCCGGTTCCCCCCGGTGTTGCTGCTTTCGAAATGAAAGGCAATGGTAGGAACCTGATGTGACGGCGAGATGAATGGAAATTGGAAGGATCGGTATGACTTATGAAAGAAACCGGCGCGGCGCCGTGTCCGGGCGCCTTGCGCGCGGCCGCGTCAACCGGCGTGTTCGGCGGCGGCGCTGCGCACGGTCACGATGCGCGCGGGCGGAATATTTGCCCAGACGATACGGCTGCCGGAGGCAACAAATGCCGAATCGCCCAGCGGATGACGGCCGGGCGAGCGCAGGTCGTACGTGAATTGAATCATCACGCCGTCGGCCGACAGCACGCGATGGCATTGCTCGACGATGGCCGTCACGTCCTCGCGCGGCAACGTGCGCAACGGCAGGCACGACACGATCGCATCGACCCGCGCGGCGGGCGGCAGCAGCCGCTCGAGCTGCCGCGCATCGCCCCATACGATCGACACATCCGGAAAGCGTCGCCGCAGGTGCTGCACGAACGCCGGTGAACGCTCGACGACGACGAGGCGCCGTGGCGCGACGCCGCGTTCGAGCAACGCCGCGGTGATCGCACCGGTGCCGCCGCCGAGTTCGACGACCAGCCCGTCGCCGTCCGGCACCGCACCAGCCATCTCGCGCGCCAGATGCCGCGAACTCGGGCACAACGCGCCCACCGCGGCCGGGCGGCCGACCCACTCGCGCACGAACAGTGCCGAGACACGCCACGCGTTCGGCCAGATCATTGGCCGGCCTTGAGCGGTTGCGCCGTCGGCTTCGACGTGCCGATGATCGCGTGGAACAGGGCTACCGCGACACGGGGCATTTTCACGAGCATCCTCCTGGACGAATCGGTCCGCCGCAGGAAGAGCGACGATCCAATCGATTCTAGGAAACCCAAACTTAAGGCGACGTGAAGATTGTCCCTAATAGCCCGCGCCGCCGCATCCGTGAGTGGGCCGCCGACAGGAGCGACGCAGCGTGACCGATCGGGAACGAACGGCACGCCGCACCGCGCGCGGCACCGCCTCATCTCAGGTTGGTTCTCGCCAGCTCGACGATCTCGTCGCCGCGCCCGCTCAGGATCGCGCGCAGCATGAACAGGCTGAAGCCCTTCGCATGCGCGATCTCGATCTTCGGCGGCATCGCGAGCTCGTATTTCGACGTGACGACGTCGACCACCGCCGGCCCGTCGTGCGCGAACGCCGTGCGCAATGCCTGCTCGACGTTCTCCGAATGCTCGACGCGTACGCTGAAGATACCCGCGCCCTTCGCGATCGCCGCGAAATCGGTCGGGCTCAGGTCGACGTTGGTATCGAGATAGCCGGCCGCCTTCAGCTCCATCGACACGAAGCCGAGCAGGCTGTTGTTGTACACGACGATCTTGATCGGCAGGTTGAGCTGCCGCGCGCTCAGCAGATCGCCGAGCAGCATCGACAGGCCGCCGTCGCCCGACAGCGACACCACCTGCCGCCCCGGATGCGCACCCTGCGCGCCGAGCGCCTGCGGCATCGCGTTCGCCATCGACCCGTGGTTGAACGAGCCGTGCAGTTGCCGCTTGCCGTTCATCGTCAGGTAGCGCGCGGCCCACAGCGTCGGCGTGCCGACGTCGGCCGTGAAGATCGCATCGTCGGCCGCAACTTCGTCGACGATCTTCGTCAGGTATTGCGGATGGATCGCGCGGCCCGGCGGCTCGGCCACCGCGAGATCGTCGAGCCCCTTGCGCGCTGCCGCGTAATGCTTCAGCGCATTCTCGAGGAAGCGCCGCTGCGTCTTGCGCGTCAGGCGCGGCAGCAGCGCGGCGATGGTTTCCTTCACGGTGCCGACGAGGCCGAGCGCGAGCGGCGCGCGGTGGCCGAGCTGCGAGCCCTTCCAGTCGATCTGCGCAATCTTCGCGTTCGACGGATAGAACGGCCGGTACGGGAAATCCGTACCGAGCATCAGCAGCGTGTCGCACGATTCCATCGCGTGATAACCGGAGCTGAAGCCGATCAGCCCGGTCATCCCGACGTCGAACGGGTTGTCCCACTCGACGAACTGCTTGCCGCGCAGCGCATGCACGACCGGCGCGCCGAGCGTGTCGGCCAGCGCGACCACTTCGTCGTGCGCGCCCTGCGTGCCGCTGCCGCACAGCAGCGTGACCGCGTCGGAGCCGTTCAGCAATGCCGCGAGCCTGTCGAGATCGGCATCGGCCGGCAGGATCGACGGCGGCGCCGATTCGCTCCACGCCGGCGCCTCTTCCGGGCCGTCGCCGAGCGCGATGTCGCCTGGCAGCACGATCACCGCGACGCCGCGTTCCTCGATCGCGGTGCGCATCGCGCGCGCGAGCACACGCGGGAACTGCGACGCGTTGGTCACGAGCTCCGCGAAGTGGCTGCACTCGCGGAACAGTTCCTGCGGATGGGTTTCCTGGAAGTAGCCGAGCCCGATTTCGGTCGACGGGATGTGCGCGGCGATCGCGAGCACTGGCTGGTGATTGCGGTGGCAGTCGTACAGCCCGTTGATCAGGTGCAGGTTGCCGGGGCCGCAGCTGCCCGCACACACCGCGAGCCGCCCGGTCGACGCGGCATCCGCGCCGGCCGCGAACGCGGCGCTTTCCTCGTGCCGCGTGTGCATCCAGCGGATCGCCCCGATCTGGGCCAGGCTGAACGACAGACCGTTCAGGCTGTCGCCCGTCACGCCCCAGATGCGCTCGACGCCTGCCGCCGCCAGCGTCTTCGCCAGGTATTCCGCCATCGTCTGTCTTGCCATCGCGCCCTCACTCGTTGATTGATCGAGACATGCATGAACCGGCCGTGCGCTCGCACGTTTCGCCGACCGGACGAGCATACGCGCCTGGCCCGCGCCGCGTCGCGACGGTGCAATCGGGCCGACTGCCGTATGAGGCGCACGCACGCGATTGGTTCGATCCGTCGCCGCGCCGCGCGGCCGGCGTCATCGTTTCGTCACCATCGCGCAGGCGAACGGACAGGCTGGCTGGTGCCGCGCTCAACCCCAGTCGGACGCCGACTCGTCCGGATCGACGAGCGTGAGCCCCGCCGCCGGCAGCGGCAGCGCGGTCTTGTAGCGCACCTGCTTCAGCGCGAAGCTCGACCGGATGTTCGACACGCCGGGAATCGTCGTCAGCCGCTCGATGATGAAACGCTCGAGCGTACGCATGTCGGGCATCACGACGCGCAGCAGGTAGTCGGCGTCGCCCGACATCAAATAGCACTCCATCACCTCGGGCCGCTGCGAGATCGCTTCCTCGAAACGCTGCAGCGCGTCCTCGACCTGCTTCTCCAGGCTGACCTGGATGAACACGTTGATCCGCAGCCCGAGCGGCTCGGGATCGAGCAGCGTGACCTGCTGCCTGAACAGCCCGAGCTTCTCCAGCGCGCGCACGCGGTTGAAGCACGGCGTGGTCGACAGGTTCACCGCGCGCGCCAGTTCCGCGTTCGTGATCCGCGCGTTCTGCTGAAGCTGGTTCAGGATGCCGATGTCGATGCGGTCGAGCCGCTTGGGGGAGGTGCTCATGGTTTGAATATTCCTTCTCTCGCGACGATTCCGGAATATTTACACTATCCATAAACAAATTCCCAATGAAATCAGACGCATATTCTGTGAATCGGCGCGTAACATGAGTCCCATTGATGCGTGCCGCCGCCGGCGCGTGGGAGACTCATATGACGGATCTGTCGAACGGTATCGAACACGCGCAGCGCGCGGCCCACGCGCGCACCGATGCGGACCCGGAAGAAACCGCCGAATGGCTCGAGGCGCTCGACGCGGTGGTCGCGCACGTCGGCCGCGACCGCGCGCAATACCTGTTCGACCGGCTCGCCGAGCATGCGCGCGCAACCGGCCTCGCGTCGCCGCGCACGCCCGTCACGCGCTACCTGAACACGATTCCGCCCGCCGAGCAGCCGCCGTATCCGGGCGACCTCGACCTCGAGGACCGGCTGTCGGCCGCGCTGCGCTGGAACGCGCTCGCGATGGTCGTGCGCGCGAACCGCGCGTACGGCGAACTCGGCGGCCACATCGCGAGCTATGCGTCGGCGTCCGACCTGTTCGAGACCGGCTTCAACCACTTCTTCCGCGCGGCGTCGCCCGCGACCGGCGACGCACCCGGCACGGCCGGCGGCGATCTCGTGTACTTCCAGCCGCATTCGTCGCCGGGCGTCTATGCGCGCGCGTATCTCGAAGGCTTCCTCACCGAGGACCACCTGAAGCATTACCGCCGCGAAATCGCCGGCCCGGGCCTGTGCTCGTATCCGCATCCGTGGCTGATGCCCGATTTCTGGCAGTTCCCGACCGGCTCGATGGGGATCGGCCCGATCAATGCGATCTACCAGGCGCGCTTCATGCGCTACCTGCAGCATCGCGGCCTCGCGAACACCGCGGGCCGCACCGTGTGGGGCTTCTTCGGCGACGGCGAGATGGACGAACCCGAATCGCTCGGCGCGCTGTCGCTCGCCGCGCGCGAGGGGCTCGACAATCTCGTGTTCGTGATCAACTGCAACCTGCAGCGGCTCGACGGCCCGGTGCGCGGCAACGGCCGCGTGATCGACGAACTCGAAGCGCAGTTCGCGGGCGCCGGCTGGAACACGATCAAGGTGCTGTGGGGCTCCGACTGGGATCCGCTGTTCGCGCGCGATCACGCGGGTGCGCTCGCGCGCGCGTTCGCCGATACGGTCGACGGGCAGTTCCAGACCTTCTCCGCGAACGACGGCGCATACAACCGCGCACGCTTCTTCAGCCAGGACCCCGCGCTCGACGCGCTCGCCGCACAGCTCACCGATGCGGAGATCGACCGCCTGCGGCGCGGCGGCCACGACGCGCGCAAGCTGCACGCCGCGTATGCGCGCGCGCTCGCGCACCGCGGCCAGCCGACCGTGATCCTCGCGAAGACGATGAAGGGTTATGGGATGGGCACGGCCGGCCAGGGCCGGATGACGACCCATCAGCAGAAGAAGCTCGACGTCGACGATCTGAAGGCGTTCCGCGACCGCTTCCGGTTGCCGCTGTCGGACAGCGACGTCGAACAGTTGAAGTTTTACAAGCCAGCGGAAGACAGCCCGGAAATGCGTTACCTGCATGCCCGCCGGGCTGCCCTGGGAGGCTATCTGCCCAGAAGGCGGACAGCGGCATCGAAGGGGCTGACCGTCCCTTCGATGCCGGCCTGGGGAGCGTTCGCGCTGGATGCGGCCGGCCGCGAGATGTCGACGACGATGGCGCTCGTGCGCATGCTCGCCGCGTTGATCAAGGATCGCGACATCGGTTCGCGCATCGTGCCGATCGTGGCCGACGAAGCGCGCACGTTCGGCATGGCCAGCCTGTTCCGGCAGGTCGGCATCTATTCGCCGCTCGGCCAGCGCTACGAGCCCGAGGATCTCGGCTCGATGCTCTACTACCGCGAGGACACGCGCGGCCAGATCCTCGAGGAAGGCATTTCGGAAGCGGGCGCGATCTCGTCGTGGATCGCCGCCGCGACGTCGTACAGCGTGCACGACCTGCCGATGCTGCCGTTCTACATCTACTACTCGATGTTCGGCTTCCAGCGCATTGGCGACCTGATCTGGGCCGCTGCCGACCAGCGCTCGCGCGGCTTCCTGATCGGCGCGACGTCCGGGCGCACGACACTCGGCGGCGAAGGCCTGCAGCACCAGGACGGCAGCAGCCACCTCGCCGCGTCGACGATCCCGAACTGCCGCGCGTACGATCCGGCGTTCGCGTACGAAGTCGCGACGATCGTCGATGCGGGCATGCGCGAAATGGTCGAGCAGCAGCGCGACGTGTTCTATTACGTGACCGTCATGAACGAGAACTACGCGCAGCCGTCGATGCCCGACGACGACCCGGCCGCGCGGCGCGATGGCATCCTGAAGGGCATGCACCGGCTGCCGTCCGGTTCGAACGCAACGGCACGCGTGCAATTGCTCGGCTCGGGCGCGATCCTCGGCGAAGTACTCGCCGCACAGCGGATGCTGAAGGACGACTGGGGCATCGACGCGGCCGTATGGAGCGTCACGAGCTTCAGCGAACTGCAGCGTGACGGGATGGAAGCCGAGCGTCGCGCGCGGCTCGACGACGACACGCACTCGACGCCGTACGTCACCGCCGCGCTCGCCGCGACGCGCGGGCCCGTGATCGCTGCAACCGACTACGTGCGCGCGGTACCCGAACTGATCCGCGCGTACGTGCCGCGCCGCTACGTGACGCTCGGCACCGACGGTTTCGGCCGCAGCGACACGCGCGACGCGCTGCGCGCGTTCTTCGAGGTCGATCGCGCGAGCATCGTGCTCGCGGCGCTGAAGGCGCTGGCGGATGATGGAGAACTCGATGCGACTATCGTGCGCGACGCGCGAGAGCGTCTCGGCAAGTCGGCATATCCAGGCGTCGCGCCATGGCAGCGCTGACCGGACGACGCGACCGCGCAGCAGCCGACGATGATTCGTCGACCAAAACAATACGGCCAACTAGCCGAAGAGGCGTGGATCCAGCGCGAACGCTTCCTTGCCGATCACTTTCACACTCGAAGCAAAATCCGCATGCAGCGGGTTCAGCAGCAAGTTGAAGTCGGTCGGGCAGACGACTGACGGTACGCGCATCGCCAACTGATCGCCCGCTTCAAGCCAGACGCGCCCGATCCGGGCAGTCGACTCCGGATCCTGCGACAGTACCGCCCAATCGTCCGGCAGGTCCGGCTGGTACGCATTGTCATGGACGGTGTCGGGCACTTCCAGCGTCACTAAAAAAAATCCGCCAGCGGGAAGCAAGCCGGACATATGGACGAGTGACTCGAGCAACGACGTCGACGCATGGCAGCAGGTGTACAGCACGCGCATGCCGCGAGGATTCCAGCGGCCACCGGCGATCGCCGCGCCGTTCCCGCTCAGGTCGTCGGCCAGATAGTGCCCCTTTCGTTCTTTCGCGAGACGATACAACCTCACGCGCCGACCCCGAACTGGGCACGGTTCAGAATGTCGCGCACCCGGTCGTAGCCGGGCTGTACGTCGAGCACTTCGAGCGGCTTCAAACCGTCGAGCTCCGCGTTCGCCCGGCTCATCCACGCCGCCGCGCGCTCGCTGTCCTCAAACAGATCGGTGGCGAGATCCAGTACGTAGAGCACGCGCGCAACGCGATCGGACTCGCCTTGCGACAACCGGTCGTGCTTGGCAATTTTCCGCAGAATGGTCGAGCTGGGCAGGCTCAGCGCGCTCAAGAGGGACTGAACCGGCACGCCGAGCAACTCGCGCGCGACGCGCTCGATGATGACCGCGTCGAAACCCTCCGCGATCGCGCGCCGCTGCGACATCGGCGCCATCCGGCCAAAAGTGTCGAAATCGCCCTTGCCGGCGCCCAAACCGTTCGAGCCGCCCGCCGGCGTCGCGGCGCGGGATGCGGCAGCCCGCTTGGCAGGCTGACGGGCCGCAGGTGTGGTTGCTGTCATGGCGATTCCCAAATGGGTTAATTTGAATTCTCATTGTATACACCCAAACGGGAATTTTCAATTAGCCAAACGGCATAGTCTAGGCTAATGGGAATCGACGACGCTCCGCGCTACACCGGCAGCGCATGCGTCGACAATATCTCCTTGAGCACCATGAACGAGCGCACCTGCCGCACGCCGGGAAGGTAGATCAGTTGTTCCGCGTGCAGCCGGTTGAAGCTCTCGTTGTCGCGTGTGCGCACCAGCATGAAATAGTCGAACTCGCCCGTCACGACGTGGCATTCGACACATCCCGACACCTTCTGCGCGGCCTTCTCGAACGCGGCGAACGCTTCCGGAGTCGAGCGGTCGAGCACGAAGCCGATCACGACCAGCATGCCGGCGCCTAGCGGCTTCGGATCGAGCAGCGCGACGATCCCGCGAATCATCCCCATTTCCTTGAGCCGTTCGACGCGCCGCAGGCACGCCGGCGCGCTCAGCTTCACCTTCGCGGCGAGGCTCACGTTCGAGATCGACGCGTCCTGCTGAAGCTGCCTGAGGATCGCTCGATCGATGCGATCGAGCGCGGGCGCGGCATCGGCCTGCGTCGCCGGTCTTCCAGTTAATTTCATTGCGTCTTCCTCATTTTTTTCGAACTCGAATTGCTTGATCGGCACTCGATTCGTTATCAACGTAGGCCGACGATATTTATTTCGCAAGCTCATTTCGTGCGTGCTTGCCTATCATTTTTCCATCGGGACACGGCGTGCCGCCCCTCCCGAACACACCGATGCCCGCGCCAACCCCGCCTTTCCGGAGACAAAAATCGATGAACCTGCAACGCTTCCCCCGTTATCCGCTGACGTTCGGCCCCACGCCCATCCAGCCGCTCAAGCGCCTGAGCGCGCACCTCGGCGGCAAGGTCGAGTTGTATGCGAAGCGCGAGGACTGCAACAGCGGCTTCGCGTTCGGCGGCAACAAGACCCGCAAGCTCGAATACCTGATCCCCGACGCACTCGCCCAGGGCGCGGACACGCTCGTGTCGATCGGCGGCGTCCAGTCGAACCAGACGCGTCAGGTCGCGGCCGTTGCAGCGCATCTCGGGATGAAATGCGTGCTCGTGCAGGAGCACTGGGTCAACTACGACGATCCCGTCTACGACCGCGTCGGCAACATCCAGCTATCGCGGATGATGGGCGCCGACGTGCGGCTCGTTGCCGACGGCTTCGACATCGGCATCCGCCGTAGCTGGGAAGAAGCGATGGAGAGCGTGCGACAGGCAGGCGGCAAGCCGTATCCGGTTCCGGCCGGCTGTTCCGAGCATCCGCTCGGCGGGCTCGGGTTCGTCGGCTTCGCGGAAGAAGTACGTGCGCAGGAAGCGGAACTCGGATTCAGGTTCGACTACATCGTCGTGTGCTCGGTGACGGGCAGCACGCAGGCCGGGATGGTCGTCGGCTTCGCGGCCGACGGGCGCGCGGATCGCGTGATCGGGATCGACGCGTCGGCGACACCGGAGAAAACGCACGCGCAGATCACGCGCATCGCGCGGCATACGGCTGAAATCGTCGAGCTCGGGCGTCGCATCGACGAGCAGGACGTCGTGCTCGACACGCGCTACGCGGGCCCCGAATACGGGCTGCCGAACGACGGCACGCTCGAGGCGATCCGGCTATGCGCGCGGCTCGAAGGCGTGCTGACCGATCCCGTCTATGAAGGCAAGTCGATGCACGGGATGATCGACAAGGTGCGGCGCGGGGAATTCGAGCCGGGCTCGAAGGTGCTGTATGCGCACCTGGGCGGCGTGCCGGCGTTGAGCGCGTATGCGGAGATTTTCCGACAGGGGTGATGCGGGCCGGGCGGAGGCGCGGCGTGCGCTGTTAGCGCCAGCTTCGAGCCTCCGCCGAACGGGTGCCAGACGGCGCGGTTCGTCGATGCCTCGCGCGTCATCTGCTCGTTAAAAGCACGTGTCGTCGGACGAACCGCTCTGCGGACCCGCGTGACAGACCGTTGCAACGAGCATGTGGGCGGCAAAAACACATCTAATGCGCATCGACCTCTCCCTTGCGCCGAAACAACCGCGACACATACGCACCTGTCAGCATCACGAGGAACCGGCTGTTGGTCGACAGATAGCGCTTCCACATCCGCCCCGGTTCCTGGATGACGCGGAACGCCCACTCCAGGCCACTGCGCTGCATCCACAGCGGCGCACGCTTCACCTTCCCCGCCACCACGTCGAACGTCCCGCCTACGCCCATTACGAAATCGACGCCCAATTGGGATTTCCAGCGATTGATGAAGTTTTCCTTGCGCGGCGACGTAATCGCAACGAACAGGAGCTTCGCGCCCGACGCACAAATCTGGTCGACGACGGTACGCTCGTCATCCCAGAAGTAGCCATGGTGAATACCGGCAATCCGCAACATCGGGTACTTTGCCGAGACTGCGCAGGCCGCCTTTTGCACAACGACCTCGGAGCCGCCCAGCATGAAAACCGGCAGTCCGTCCTGCTGGGCCATGTCGAGCAGGCGCTCGAACAGGTCGACGCCGGCGACGCGCTCCGAAACGTCATGGCCAAGCAGGCGGGCGCCCCACACGACACCCATCCCGTCGATGTTGACGATATCGCAGGCATGCACCGAGGCGGCCAGCTCCGGATCGGCCTGCATATTGACCAGCTTGGCGACGTTGACGACCACGTGCTGCGTGAATTGCGAGCGCGCAATGCGATCGCGGATCAGCTCGACGGTTTGGGTCATGGTACCGACGTCCATCGGACAGCCGAACAGTTCAATGCGATTCATGCGAATTCTCTCCGGGACAGGGAATGGGACGACAGAGCGTCGGGCCGGACGTGGTTCGCAAGAAGGCCGATCGAATAGAACGCCCACGCTTGCGTCCATCGCAGGTAGTCAACGCGATTGACTGAACGGGCAGTGCGCTGATAGGCGAAGCGGCGTTCGGCAGGCAGGTAGAGCGTCTGCATCGCGCGATCGAATACACGTTGCGCCAGCGGGCGGTCGGACTCCACCGGCGACACCGTCAGCAGCGTGATCAGCGCTTGCGCGAACGAGTGCATGTCGAGAGGCCAGATCCGGTCGGCGTAGTATTTCGCAGTGCCGTCGGGCGTGAAGAACGTGTTCCGGTAGTACTTGAGGCCCCGATCGATCGCGTCGTCGAAGCACCGCGTGCCCGCGGCCTGTCGCAGGCAGTGCAGCGCCTCGAGGTTGTAGCCGGTGTGGAAGCCGTCGACGAACGCGTGATGACTACGCAGGCCGTAAGCCCATGCGCCGTCGTCGCGCTGCATCGACACGCTGAGCATCGCCGCACGCAGCGCGCGTTCGCACATCGCGGAATCGCCGGTTCGGCGAGCCGTCTCTGCAACGAATGCGGTCACCCACAGGTTCGCGTTGTGGACGAACGCTGATTCGCCCGGGATGTATGCGTAGTATCCGGAACCGTCGTGTTCCGTATAAAGCGAATCCAGGAAGTATCCGGCATCGACAGCCGTGTCGATGAAACGGGAATCTCCGGTCGCGTCGCCAAGCGCGTACAGCGCCCGCGCGGCGTAGCACGTCGTGATTGCGTTCGGTGTGCCGACCGGTACAAAGAAAGCGCGCGCCGCCCAGTCGAAGTGATAACCCCATGCACTATGGCGCCACAGCCGCCGATCAACGCGTTGCTCCAGCAGCCAGTTGCCTAGCACGCGCGCTTCCGCAACGCTCGTTCCGTCGCCGATCCGACGTTCACGTTCAAGCAAACCGAGAATGATCAGCGCGATACCCTTCGGATTCCGCTTGCGTGGGACGCCGGCCAGACCGCGCAGATTGATCGGGCTGCGCTTGTGAAATTGAAGCCATGCGATGCGCGCGAGCGGCAAGCACGACAGGCCGGAATAACGAAACAGGTGGCTGTTCAGGCCATCGAACGGATCGTGGCCGGCGTAGTCGTGGCGCTGGCAATGTGCGAGCAGGCCGTCGGCGACGGCGGCGGGATCGGGAAATTCAGTCATCAATCGTTTCTCTTGACATCCACGGAGACAGCGCCGAAATACACGGCGAGTGCATCGACGTCCGTGGGATAGGTTTGCCAACTCGGCTTGTAGATGCCGAACTTGAGATAGCTGTGCCGATCGCCGACATACGCGTTCGGTATGCCATTCGCATCGAAAACGGCGAGCTTGTCCTTCCACACCTGCGTAATAGCCTGGCGCCCCGATGAATCGGGCGCATAGCGGATCGTCCAGTCAACCCATCTTCCCCGGTCATTCGCGGCGCAGCAGAGATGCCTTTGCGTGTCTTGCGTCGTATCGTGGCCGCCGCGGACGGATATGATGTATTCCGATCCAAACAGTTTCAGCATGACCGGGGGCGAGCCGCTATGCTCACCCTGGTGAATTTGAGTGAGGATTGCGAATTGCCTGCTATCGAATCTGAGATCGCTCGGAAGATAGGTGCGCCACCGGATCAGATATTCATGTCCGGGAGCAAGCTGGATGTCGCGCGGCAAGAGAAATTCTGCCCTCGGCAACCGATTGATCAGATGGGAAAAATCCTGACTCTTTCGAAGTTCGACTCGAATCGCGCGACGGTCAGAGGCAACCGGATCGTCAACCAGCGTGATATTCGTCGGCGTGGTTTGCTGGAACGTCAGGCCGTTCAGACCGTTATGCCACGAGTTCGAATAAACGGATTGGTAATCGGCAGACTCCACGCGAACTGCCGTCGTCGTTGCACAAGCCACGACCAGTATTGATCCGAGCCCTACCACAATTAGCACAATGCCGGACGTGACGGGCTTGCCGAATTTCATACGGCGACTCCGTTCGTGATGTCGCGATAGCAATGAACATACCGCTCCGAAATCGCCTCGGCGACGTAGTTCTGTTTTGCCCGGGACAGTGCGGCGGCTTTCATGCGTGTCGCGAGAGCCGGATTTTCGAGTAGTTGACGAACACGGCCGGCAAGTGCCTCGGCGTCATTGGGTGGGACGAGATACCCGGTCACACCTTCGCTCACCAGATCTTCCAGCCCGCCAACCCGTGTGGCAACGACAGGCACGCCGCAGAACATGGCTTCCAGTGCTGCGATACCGAATGCCTCGAACTGGCTAGGCAGACAGAACACGAATGCGTTTCGATAGAACGAGAGCTTGTCGTCGCGCTCGAGCCATCCCTCGAAATGGACTCGATCGATCACGTCATGAGCGTTTGCAACGCCACGCCATCGCTCCGTATCACCTTCGCCGGCCAGCCTCAGCGCGATATCGAATCCCTGCCTCGTGAGCAGGCCGAGAGCCTCGATCAGCACGTCGACGCCTTTCTGGGTCGACAAGCGGCCGGCAAATGCGATATATGGTTGAACGCAGGCCTGCGGGCGATCATGCGAACCGCCGTGCATTGCATCATGTTCCGCATCCGTCGCGAAATTGGCAACGACGCTTGTATCGTCAGCGTTTCTCCGAAACTGATTCAACAGCCGTGCCGACGCAGAAGACGCGCCGATTACCGCATCAGCGCCTCCTATGAACTGACGTATTGCCGCACGCGTCACGCCGTCGGCACGCGCGACAAAGCGGTCGAAATTGCCCGAATGCAAATGGAACACCACCCGTCGTCGCATCGCTTTCGCGATCATATAGAGGGCGAACTTTCGGTAGAAGGAACCACGCTCCGAAACGTGGAAATGCACAACGTCGGCCCCCCTTGCGGCAAAGATGAATTTCGGCATGTCCGACGAAAAGAATCGCAGTGATGAACCGGTGTTCTGGAAGCCATGTGTTTCGAAGATCGTCGTTCCGATGTCGGCACGCTCGAAGCTGGCCCGCCGGGCGGCCAGTTCCCCGAGTACCGAAGCAATACCGCCGCGTTGACCATATCCGGGACCGACGTGCAATACGTTGATCCGGTTCGCGTTGGGAATCCCTGCATCATTCGCCTCATATCTCATTCGATTCCCCCCCCGATGACCTGGCATGCGCGGATAGCACATACATCATCAGCAACGCTGAAAACACATAGGATGGCGATAGAAATGCCATCGAGAACAGATTGTCGAAACAAAACGCAAGAACGACATACATCCAGATCATGTTTTTCCTCCTGGATTGCCCATAGAAAAGCATGAATGCGAGCCAGAGAATCGCGCCAAACAAGCCCATTTCGACAAACAAATGCGGGTAGAACGTATCGGTGGTCTTCAACACACCGTCGAGCCCATACCAGTTGAAGTGATAGGTCTGATATAGCGGCGAGTTGTACTTCACCGACGCGGGGCCGCCGAAACTCCCGAGGCCCTCGCCGAGCAAATTGCCGTTCAGCAGAGACTCGAACATCACCCGATAGGATTCCGCTCGCGCCGAGTTACCGGAGAGGATGTAGAACGACAGTTTCGCCATCGCGACCCGAACGAACGAATCGAATAATCCGATCAGCAGAAACAGAGTTCCGGCCAGCATCGCGAGAAGCGACACCGCCCAGACTCGAATATCCCGCCAGCCAAGAAATACCGGGTAAAGAATGATCGCGACGTACATCTTGAAAGAAAATCCGAGCAGCGAGAACAGCAGGAATACCCACGACCATTTCAGCCTGGACGAATTTCGAAAATGGAAGCGGCACAGCAAAAAAGCACAAAAGTTGATGAAGCTGAACTCCGAAAAGAATCCCATCCACCCCTGCGCACGCAGGAACAATCCCGAGTCGATCCGCACCGGCATGAACAGCGGCAGCCCAACCGCATACGACACGTAGAAATACAGCTGGAACAGGTCGTTGCTCACGACCACGCCGATGAACGTCTTGACCAGCACGTCGAGCCGGTCGCGGTACGGGAAGATCGCCACCGTGATCGCGACCGGAAAGAGGAAGCGGACGAGTTCCTCGATCCCGGCATGGACGTTGAACGACAGCAGCATCCCGATGCAGAGCGACACGGCGATGGGCAGCGCGAGAACGGCCAGCCGGTGAAATCGCGGACGCAACAGGATCGCCGCGAACACGAGGCCGAACGCGCCGATCTTCACGACCTGCGAACGATCGTCGTCGAGCGTGAGCAGCGTGTCGCTGACGCAGAAGACGAAGTAAGCGAGCGCCAGCAGGCCGGCGCCCAGGTCGGCCACGCGCGATCGACGATGCGGCACGATCGCCGGAAATCGGGCGGCCGCGTTCATGGACGCGCTCCCGACGACGCCGGCATCGCTTTCATATCGGCGACGCCCAACGCGCTGATCGATTCCGTATAGGCCGCGCATACCCGCCGTGCATGCATCACGACGATCGCGTTCCGGATCAGCGTCACGACCACCGCTGACGCCAGCATGCAGAAGAATCCGGTTTCGCCGCCGATGGCGACGCAGCCGCCGAGCAAAACGACGAACAGTGCCGAGGTACCGATGTTGATCCGCGCGGTGGCCGCGCTCTGCTCGAACGCCATCATCACGTTGCTACCGACGACGCCAAGGACGCCGGCCGCACACTGGATCGCCAGCAGCACGCCGCCCGCGAGCACCATGTACACGCCGTTGCCATCGAGCCCGTAGCGCCAGGTCAGCCCCGCCACCATCGCAAGGTTTGCGACAAGTACGACCAGATTCGACAGGTCGATATTGCGCCGCATCGCCCCCAGCGTCGCATCGAGCGGCGCCTTGTCCTTCTTCCGCTTAACGAGGTCCGGCAATTGCGCGATCGAAATGGCGCGCGGCAGCAGGTTGCCGATCGCGGTCACCGAGGAAAACAACGACAGCATCCCCGCGAACGACGCACCGCACATCGCGTTCGCCATCGGTACGGTCACCAGCGCGATGCCGCCTGACAGGAAATTGGTCAGCCCGAACTGCAGCCCCTTCACGTCGATGCGCATCGAAAACGCGCGACGATCGGGCATGCCGATCGCGGCGAACATCGCGACGGCCACCACGACCAGCGCAACGGCGAGGCACAGCGACGCGGAATAGCCGTGGCGCGTGCCGATCCACAGCATCGCGCACGAGCCTGCGATCAGCAGGCAGTCGAACGCGATCGTGATCCGGTAGCGGCGGTACGACACGAAGAAATGCCGCGCGAGCTGATACACGGTCCAGCCCCACATCAGCGCGACCACGCCGCCGAGATCGAACGCGACGAAGCCTGACGCGGACACCAGCACGCATGCGATCGTGGCGGCCACGGCGGTCCATCCCGCCATCGACACCAGCGAGTAGAACGCGCCGCGCGCCGCCTGCTCCCCGTCGCTCGCCGGTACGCGTACCAGAATCAGCGTCGCCCAGCCGATGGCCGTGAAGAAACCGATCATCTGTGCGATCGACAGGTTGGACGCCGCAGCCCCAAGCTCGTCCAGCGAATAGATCCGCTGGACGAGCCAGAACGTCAGCACGCGATAGAGGCCGGGCGCGCCGGTACAGACAAGCGCCTCGACACGGCCCAGCAGATTTTTGGCGTCGGCATTCCGCAGCATGATTTTTGTGCGCCCGTCCGTTACCCGCGCGCCAGCACGCCGCGCGTGTCGATCACGACCTTGGTCTGCAGCCGCACTGGGTCCATGCGACGGAACGGGGCGTGATCGACGAGGATCACGATCACGTCGGCTTCGGCCAGCGCTATGTTCAGATCGCACAGCCGGGTCGTTGCTTCCAACGCTGCCGGCAACGCGGCGATGTTGGGTTCGACGACCAGCAGCGTCGCGTCGGCGTTCGCCGCCAGCGCTTCGACGATCTCCATCGCCGGGCTCTCGCGCAGATCGTCGATATCCGCCTTGAACGCAAGCCCGAGACACGCGATCACCGGCTCGCGGAACCGGCTCGCCGCCTGCCGCACACGCTCGTAGACGAAATGCGGCTTGTCGTCGTTCACGTTGCGCGCGGTGCGGATCAAACGCGCGTGCTCCGGCGCGGAATCGACGATGAACCACGGATCGACCGCGATGCAATGACCGCCCACGCCCGGCCCAGGCTGCAGCACGCTGACGCGCGGATGGCGGTTCGCCAGCCGGATCAGTTCCCATACGTTGATGTCCAACTGGTCGCAAATCACCGACAGCTCGTTCGCGAACGCGATGTTCACGTCGCGAAACGCGTTCTCGGTCAGCTTGCACATTTCGGCAGTGCGCGCATCGGTCAGGATGCACTCGCCGCGCACGAACACCTCGTACAGCTCCTGCGCACGCGTGCCGCATTTGCGCGTCATGCCGCCGATCACGCGGTCGTTCTCCACGAGTTCGCGCACGACATGGCCCGGCAGCACGCGCTCGGGGCAATGCGCGATACGGATGTCCGAGCGCTCGCCGGCCTGTTGCGGAAAGCTCAGGTCCGGGCGGTGCGCCGCGAGCCACGCCGCAATTTTTTCGGTCGCGCCGACCGGCGAAGTCGACTCCAGCACCACCAGGTCGCCCTTCTTCAGCACCGGCGCGATCGACCGGCATGCGGCCTCGATATAGGTCAGGTCCGGCTTGTTGCCATCGGCAAACGGTGTCGGCACCGCGATCAGGAACGCATCGGCCGGCTCGGGCGTTGCCGTCGCGCGCAGGTAGCCTTGCGTCACGGCGGCATGCACGAGCATGTCCAGTTCGGGTTCGACGATATGGATCTCGCCGCGATTGATCGTGTCGACCGCATGCTGCGACACGTCGACGCCGACCACGCTTTTACGGCGCGCGGCAAAGGCCGCCGCGGTGGGCAGGCCGATATAGCCCAGCCCGATGACGGAAATGGTTTCGAATGACATGAATGAGGTTCTCCAGACGTCGGGGGATTCAGCAGGGCGAGCCGGCCAGGTATGCCGGCCCCTGCGTCAGGATCGGCGGCGAGACCAGCAGATCCGCAATCCGCTCGCTTGCACGACCGTCGCCGTACGGGTTGTGCGCGCGGCTCATCGCGCGATAGGCAGCGCCGTCGTCCCACAGCTCGACCACCGCGCCGACCAGCCGCTCGACTTCGGTACCGACCAGCCTCACCGTGCCGGCCGCGACGGCTTCCGGCCGCTCGGTGGTGTCGCGCATCACGAGCACCGGCTTGCCGAGCGACGGCGCCTCTTCCTGGATCCCGCCGGAATCGGTCAGGATCAGCCACGCGCGGCTCATCAGGTACACGAACGGCAAGTACTCCTGCGGCTCGATCAGCACGACGTTGCCGATGTCGCCGAGCAGCCGCGCGACGGGTTCGCGCACGTTCGGATTCAGGTGCATCGGGTAGACGATGCGGCACTCCGGATAGCGCTTCGCGATGATCGCGATCGCTTCGCAGATCTGCTCGAACCCGCGGCCGAAGTTCTCGCGGCGATGGCCGGTGACGAGGATCATGCGCCGCTCGTCGTCGACGAACGGAAACCGCTCGCGCATCTGCCGCACCAGCGCCCGGTCGTGCTTGAGGCGCTCGGTGATCGTCAGCAACGCATCGATCACGGTGTTGCCGGTCACGTGCACGCGAGCGGCTTCGACGCCTTCGGCCAGCAGGTTCGCCCGCGAGGTTTCGGTGGGCGCGAAGTGATGCAGCGCGAGCGCGCCCGTCACCTTCCGGTTCGCCTCTTCCGGCCACGGTGAATACAGGTTGCCGGTGCGCAACCCGGCTTCCACGTGACCGACCGGAATGCGTCGGTAGTACGCCGCGAGCGTCGCGCCGAGCGTCGTGGTCGTATCGCCGTGCACGAGCACGAGATCGGGCCGGAACGATTCCAGCACCGGGTCGAGCGCATTGAGGATGTGCCCGGTCAGGCTGCCGAGCGTCTGCCCCGCGCGCATCAGGTCGAGATCGAAATCCGGCACGATGCCGAACAGGTCGAGCACCTGGTCGAGCATCTGGCGATGCTGGGCCGTCACGCAGACGCCGCAGCGCACGCCTTCGCGGGCCCGCAGCGCGTGGACGAGCGGCGCCATCTTGATGGCTTCCGGACGGGTGCCGAACGTGACGAGGATGTTTTCGTGGTGATGGGTCATTGGAATCTCCGTCGGCGGATCACGTGCGATCCGCAGCGGTTTGCGAATCGGCGTTGTCATACCCGTACGCGCCGTAGTTGCCGTACCGGGCGGAGCGCAGCCCCGGCCGGAAGCCGTTGAACACGACCGCGGTCGCGCGCGCGCCGGCGCGTTCGATCCGCTTCGCCGCTTCGAGCAGTTCGCCCGAGGTCGTCACGCCGGCACGTGCCGCGAGCAGGATCGTGTCCGCCTGCGCGGCCAGGACGACGGCGTCCGTCACCGGCAACAACGGCGGCGCGTCGAGCAGCACGACGTCGTAATCGCGTGCGACGTGCATCAGCAACGCCGACAGACGATCGGAAGACAGCAGTTCGACGGGCCGATCGGCATACGGGCCGGCCGGCAACAGGTCGACGTGCGGCGCGACGTCGCGCACGATGGCGTCGGCGGCGGTCGCGCCGCCGCGAAGGACGGTCGACAGGCCGATCTCCGGCCGCATGCCGAAGCGCTTGGCCAGCTCGCCTCGACGCAGGTCGCCGTCGATCAGCAGCACACGCTTGTTCGACTGTCCGAGCAGCGCGGCCACGTTGGCCGACACGAACGATTTCCCGACACCCGCGGACGGTCCCGTGATCAGCACACGGTTGCCGTCGGGTTGGTCCATCAACTGGAATCGCAGCGCCGTGCACAGGCTTCGCAGCGCCTCGACCGCGGGTTCGTTCGGTCGCGCCAGCGCCAGGACCGTCGCCCCGCCCGTCGCAGCGTCACGCTGCGCGATCCGGTGTTGCGCAACGCTGTGCGGAATCGTCGCCATCACGTTCAGGTTCGTGTCGCGCTCGATCTCCGCGGGATCGGTCACGCCGCCGAACAGCACCGCGCGGCCGATCACGGCGCACGTGCCGAGCACGAGCCCCATCAGGGCGGCCATCACCGTGACCAGCGCCGGCCTTGGCCGCACGGGCTTGTCCGGCACGATCGCGCGATCGATCACGCGCACGTTGCCGATCTTGCTCGCGGTCGCCAGGCGAAGCTGCTGGACGCTGTTCAGCAAGCCGACATAGATCTCCGTTTGCACGGTCACATCGCGGCGCAGGCGTACGACGTTCTGCTGCGCATCGGGCAAGCGCCGGATCGTGTCGTTGATCGTCCCGACCTGCGCGTTGGCGGCGGCGATCTGCCGGTCGACCGCCGCGAGCTCCGGGTGAGCCGGCGTCAGTGTCGACGCCAACGCCCGCCGCTTCTGTTCGAGCTCGAACAGCGACATCTGCGCGGCGGTCGATTGCGTCAGCATCGCCTTCGCCTGCTCGGTCAGGTCCACGATTTCATGGCGGGCCTGGTATTCATTGAGGCGATCTTCGGCCGCACGCAACTGACGCTCCACGGTCGGGACCTGGTCGCTCAGGAACGCCAGCGACTTCTCGGCGGTGGCCGCCTTGCGGCTTGCGTTCTGCCGCACGTAGTTGTCGGCGATCGCGTTCAGCACGGCAGCCGCGCGCACCGGATCATGGCTTTCGTACGACACGCCGATCACGCCGGACTGATCCTTGCCGCGGTTCGCTATCGTCAATTCCTTCTGCAGTTCGGCGAGCACGACCTGCCTCGAATCCGCCTTCACGACGAACTGCGCGCCCACTTCGGCTTCGATGCCGGCCACCTGCAGCGTCACGTCTCCGGCGGCCGTCTTCACGTGCAGCGGCTCGCCGATCGCGCCTTCCACATCGCGATCGAGATCGCTGCCGGACAGGCGATAGCGCCCGTCGCCCAGCGACGTGACGATGAACGCATGTTGCTGGAAGTCGCGCGGCACATCGAATACCGGAACATCGATGCGCTCGTTGCCCCAGACGAACCCGCCGATCCCGAACAAGCCGGGCGTCGACAGCCTGCGATTGAAGCGCGCGACGGCGGAGCCGATCACGGGCACGCGGCGCGGATACGCTTCGATGTGCAGGCGCTGACCGTCGACGACCGGTTCGGTCACGAGCCGCGAGCGCAGGATTTCCATCTCGCCGTCGTCGGTCGACTTCACGTCGAACAGCGCGCCGAGGCCGCCGACGAGCCCGCCCTCCGCCATGCTGCGCAGGTCCGAGCCGCCGCTTTCCACCTGCACGGCAATGTCTGCCTTGTAGACCGGCTTCACGACGAAGGCATAGCCGGCTCCAAGCGCGGCACACGCCGCCGTGACCGCGACGATGCGGCCTGCGTGCCGGATCAGCACGTCGAGGATGCCGCGCACGTCGAGTTCGTCGGCGTCGTGTAAATGAGGTTGGCGTGGGTTCGATGCGTTCATTTGAGGCTCACTGCAAGTGTTCCGGCGCATCCGCGCCGGTATCCGGATGCGGTTGCAGGTTCGGTTCGAAGGTGGCGATCCGCGCGGCCCAATCGGCCACGCCGTGCTCGATCAGCTGCATCGCGTAGTCGTAGACATAGCGGCTTCGGCGGTACGGATCCGGAACGTCGGCCTGGTAGCGCTCGGCCAGGCGATACACACGGCCGCGCGTCATCGGGCAAGTCCGCTCGATCAGGCGGCGATGCGCGACCTCCATCACCAGGATCAGGTCGGCCCACCGGCAGGCCAGGTCATCGAAGCGTCGAGCCCGATGCGCCGACAGGTCGAAGCCGCGCTCGATCAACAGTGCATTCATCACCGGGTCGACCGGCGTCCCGCCGATCGCCGCGACGCCGGCCGACTCCACCCTGCGACCGGGCAGCGCGCGCGACAACAGCGCCTGCGCGGCCGGACTGCGGCATACGTTGCCGGTACACACCACCAGGATCCGTTTCATCATTTCGTGACGATCGCGGCCGTCAGGCCCGCGTTGATGGCCGGAAGCAGTTGCGCGAGCACGCGGCCGAAGCGCGCAAGCTTCGTGCTGTCGACGTACACGACATCGCGCGGCTGCAGCTCGAACTCATTGGCGAGCACCATCGACACCGGCGAGCTGCCATCCAGATGAAACACCTGCGCCTGCCGGTCCGCGCCGGCGCGAATCACGTAGGTCTGCTTCGGATCGGCCGTACCCTGGTTCACGCTGCCGGCCTGCGACAGCGCGTCGGCCAGCGTGAGCCGGCCGTTGCGCAGCGGCAGCGCCGTCGTCGGCTTGTTGACTTCGCCCATCACGTACACGCCGAACTGGTCGCGCGCGCCGACCTGCAGCAGGTCGCCGTTGCGCAGCACGATGCGCGACGGATCGACGCGCTCGCGAATCAGGCCCGGCAGGTCGACCGGATAGGCGGTACCGTCGCGCACGAGCGTCATGCGGCTCTGATCGGCGTCGGCCGTGAAGCCGCCCGCGCGCGTGACGGCTTCGAGCAACGTCATCGGCGTGTCGTTGAGCGGGTGCGCGCCCGGCGCACGAACTTCGCCGTCGATGTAGACGCGATTCGCGCGATACGACGCGACGCGCACCGTCAACTGCGGCGCGACGAACCATTTCGACAGCCGCGCGCGAAGCTCGGACTGAATCTCGCTCGTGCTCATGCCAGCGACATGCAGTTCGCCCACGTACGGAAAAGCCAGGTTGCCGGCCTGATCGACGACGAAGCCCGCCGGCGGATCGGCAGGGCGCACCTGTTGCGTGCCCGGGTTGCCCTGCGCCGCGGCCAGTTCGGGGTGATCCCACACGGTGATCTGCAGCACGTCGCCCGCGTCGATCGCGTATGGCGCCGGCACCGCAAAGAGCGCCGCGCGCGTGCGTTCATCCTGTGTGCGCGCCTCGCGCCGCTGGGCCGCGATCAACTCGCCGTCGATCGGCCCGATCGGTACCGACGCCGCCGCTTCACGCGAAGCGGGTACGTTTCGCGGCTGGCCGGGCGATGCTGCGACGATGCGATGCATCGACACCGCCAAACCGCCTTCGTATGCCTGCGTCGCGATCCCGCCATCCCGCGCCGCATCGTGCGCGAGGTTCATATGCATGCCCGGTTCGACCGCGCACGCGGACAGCAGTACGACGGGCAAGACCGTCATTGCCAATCGCAAGCGTTGCGCCCGTGACCCGGGCCGTTTTCCAGTTTCCATTTCCGTTGTCCAGAGCGTGTGCATCGACGCGTCATTCAATAGGCATTGCGATGCGTGAATCCATACAGGACGGTCGCGGCCACGATCCGCATGTCCATCGCAAACGACCAGTTGTTCAGGTAGTAAAGATCGTGTTCGACCCGCTTCTGCATCTTCTCGATGCGATCCGTCTCGCCGCGATGCCCGTTGACCTGGGCCCAGCCGGTGATGCCCGGCTTGATCCGGTAGCGCTGGATATAGCCGTCGACGAGATGCTGGTAGAAGCGGTCGTGCTCCACCGCATGCGGGCGCGGCCCGACCACCGACATGTCGCCCTTCAGCACGTTGAAGAACTGCGGCAGTTCGTCGAGGCTCGTGCGCCGCAGCAGCGCGCCGACACGCGTGACGCGCGGGTCGCCTTGCGTCGCCTGCCGGACTTCGCCCGGCTCGCGCGTGTCGGGCACGTGCATCGTCCGGAACTTGTAGATCGTGAAGATGCGCCCGTAAGCGCCCCTGCGTTGCTGCCGGAACAGCACCGGCCCCGGCGACGACAACTTCACCGCCAGCGCAACGACGGCCATCAGCGGTGCGATTCCGATCAACGCCAGGCCCGCGAACACGCGGTCGAACATCGCCTTGCCCGCCAGCGCCCGCGCGGACAGCGGCGACGAGACGAGATCGAGCGCATGACCACGAATCGCCCCGTTCGGATGAAGCGGCGTCATGCCGGTGAGGTCAGGCATGAAGCGGATGTCGACCAGATCCTCGGCGAACGCGTGGACGATCTCGCCGACGCGATCGGCCTCCGACAGCGGCAGCACGATCCAGATCTCCCCGACGTGTGCGCGACGCACGTACTCGACGAATTCGTCCAGGTCACGATGCACGGCCGGCTCTTCCGGCCCGATCGGCGACGAACCGGACATGTCGAAGATCGCGACTATCTGGAACGACCGCCCGGTTTCCCGCGCATCGCGCCCAACGAGCGCGCGGCAACGTTCGCGATGCCCGACGAGCGCAACCGGCTTGCGCCGGGCATGCCGCGCCGCCGCGAAAACGCCGAGACACCACCGCGCGGCCTGCGACACGACAAGCGCGACCGCCGACAGCGCGAACCAGCCGGCCAGCCAGTCGAGCGCGACCGGGAATTGCCGGTCGTGCGCCATGACGGACATCGCGCCGACGCACAACGCGACGGCCAGACAGGCCGGCGCGAGCCACACGCAACGCCACGACAGGCGGCGCCCGGGAGCGCCGTACAGACCGACCAACGGAAACAGGACCAGCGCGCATACGATCGAAACGGCGATCAGCACGGCATCCGATCCGGCAGACGACGAGCCGCCCAGCCAGCTTCTCGCTGCCCATGCGGTGACGACAAGCAATACGGCATCCAGCAACCAGGACCGTGAAGCTGTTCCGCGAACGGCGGGGGTGTATCTAGTTTGGTTGAACGAAGGCATAACCCTGGGCGATCATCTGTCGCGATCGATTGGCGACGGAACGGCGGCGCATCTACACGCAATGCACACCACGCCGACGCGGATCGACTCCCGGACCGACGATCGATTTCATGTGTTGTTTAGCAATGCGAATCTGAATCGATTGACATGGACCTTCAATCAAACGTCACGGATCGTTAAATTTCGAATCTGGCTGACGTGGCCTAACAACTCCAACGAGACCGACGCCCTCCGCTTACCGCGAGTCCATCGCTTATCGAAACGATGTAAGACTTGATACTGCCATTACGATCTGTCGTTTTAAATCGGTCATGTCCTAAACTAATTGGCATAGTTATGTTTCTTGTACTATTTGCCAATGACGCCCCTGCCTACAAGGCGTGTCTATTGATGTCAAGTGACCAAGCAAGCCGCGTGATGTGTGCCGGTTCACTTTGCAAGCCGGTGTGGAAGCGCCGCCATCCCGCGAACACGATGACCGACGACTGCCACGTGCGCCGGCGTTGCGACAAGAGGCAGCGTCAATGCGCCGTTGCGCATGAGCGGCGGGTTTTCGCCGCGCGTCCTGGCGAGCAACGTATGCCAGCGCTACCTACGCGCGTCGTCTCAGGTGACAGTCGACTCGGTATCGACGCGCATCGGCGTCGCCTGTTCCGACATGACGTGCCGGCTCGGCGGCGAATTCGAGGATCTCGACTGCGGCAAAAAGGCGAGCGTGTGCCGTGCGCTCGTCACGCCGCCGCTCGTGCGCAGCCGTCACGGCAGCATCAGCGTTCGCTTCGCGTGTGAGAACAGGAAAGTCCGCTTGGGACGTGATTGAAATTTTTCAGCGAGATCGCTTGAGGGGCGCGACCCGGGCGTAAACGAAATACCGCCGGCAAGCCGGCGGCAAAAGATGCGCCACGGATGACGTGGCGCACCTGAGGCACTCGATTCAGCGAGCGCAGGTCATTCGGCTGTGAATGACTCGTGCGACGCTGCCGCGACGGACGCGCAAAGCGCCGCGGCCAGCGCACCTTGAGTGAGACGACGGGAAAGGTGGGGCTTCATGTCGTTATCGATCGATAGTGTCGTTGTTCGGCTTATGCGTCCGTGCGAACTTCGATAAACCCCCGGCGTGGCGCGATGGTGGTCTCCCCGCTGCCGCCCCCGTTGCTTCCGGCCGGATCTTCAGGACGATCGGAACAACCGGTGTCGTCGCAGATCCGCACCGTATTGCCGGTCACGGACGATCCTGTACGCACGCGGCCAACAGCAACAGCAGCCCCGGTGCAAGTAAACGGCGGTACCGTGGTACCTTCCTCGAGTTTTATTTGCGCAGCAATTCTTCGAGCTTTTCACCCCCGCGAGCTCGGCTCGCAACCCGGTCGCGCGCGGCGCGGCGGATACAATCCGCCAACGCCGACACGCTGCCCAAGGCTCTCTCAGGTTCTCTCTTTGAATCGTTCCGTCACTACTTCATGCCGCCGCTTTTCGCTGTATCGGCTGTCGCCGGCATCGATCCTCAAACATGACGCGACAAACAATAGTGACGTGGTGAGCAATAATAATGGAGAAAAATGGTATGTCAAGGTCCTTCGCGTTTTCAAAGTTTGCGTGACGCGTCACCTTTGATATGCTCTTCGTCGCCCAAACCCTCTGGAGACCCCGTCGAGATGTCCAACAGCGAGCAGGCCAACGTCGACCTCATCACCGCCAACAAGGTGCGCGACCTCCTGAACCGGAACGGCATTCCGCCGCGAAGTCACAACACGACGATCGCGAATGTGCTGGGCCTCAGTTTCTCGGTCGTCACGCGCAAGATGAAAGGCCTGATCCCGTGGAACCTGTCGCAGTTGCAGGACATCGCGACGCACTTCGGCGTGCCGCCCGCGATCCTGCTCGACGACAAGGGCGCGCAGCCGGCCGCCGCCGAGATGGTCGACGCGACGCTCGTGATCGAGTCGCGGCGCTTTCGCTGCCGGGCCGCAATCTCGACGAAGGCCAGCAGCCAGATCGAAACGGATTTCGTCGCGTTGCAGTGGCAAGGCGAATGGATCATCACCGAGCGCCAGCACGCGCGCGAAGGGCGCACGTATCCGGTCGATGTCGTCGAGCTACGCTCGAGCCAGCCGAACGTGTACGCGGCACGCATCGCCGTGGTCGACGATTCGCGGGACGTCGCCGAAACGGTATGTGAATATTTCATCGAAAAAGGCGTGAACGCGATCCCGTACTTCGACGGCGCCACGTTCCGCAAGGCGCTGGAGGTCGAGGATTTCGACGGCTACATCCTCGACTGGATGCTCGGCGACCAGACGGCCGCCGATCTCGTGCGCGGCATCCGTTCGAGCGAGAACAGCGGCGCGCCGATCTTCCTGCTGACCGGCAAGATCTCGACCGGGGAAGCCAGCGAGGACGAAATCGCGCACATCGTGTCGCACTACAACGCGCGCTGCGAGGAAAAGCCGGTTCGCCTGCCGATCCTGTTCGCCGAAGTGGCGCGCGAACTGAAGATCACGCTGCCCGCCGCGGCCGCCGCGAGCTGAGGCCGGATCGACAACCCACCACCGCACGACCGAGGGAAAGACATGCGAGTTTCGACCATCTGGACCAAGAGCCTGCTGACGGCCTGCCTGCTCGGCATGGCCGCCGCGACATGGGCTGCTTCGTCGTTTACGTTCACCGTCGACGGCCAGATCGACAAGAGCAACCAGCAGGGCAAGACGGCCTACGTGTTTTCCGAGCAGGCGCTGATGGCGCTGCCGCAGCATACGATCGTCACGTCGACGAGCTGGACGCCGAAGGCGACCTTCACCGGCCCGCGCCTGTCCGACGTGCTGAAAACCGTCGGCGCGCACGGCACGCAGATCGAATTCCACTGCATCGACGAATACACGTTCACGATTCCGGTGTCCGATGCGGACAAATACGGCGTGATCCTCGCGCGAACGATGAACGGCAAGGTGCTCGGCAACGACAACTACGGCCCGCTGTGGATCATGTATCCGCGCGACCAGTATCCCGACGAGCTGAAGACGCCGCTCGGCGAAGCCAAGTTCGCGTGGCAGATCATCGGCCTGACCGTGAAGTGAAATGACGCGGCCGCGACGGAAAAACAGAAAAATCATTCTGATCCTCGGATCGCTGTGGATCGCGGGATTCGCCGCGTGGGCGTTCCTGCTTTGGGACCTGCTGGCAACCTCCGTCAACGAGGGCGTGCTTGAAGGGCCGCGCGAAGGCGTGTTCTGGACGGCCGCGCAATACCGGAACGTCTATACGCGGTTCGACCGGCAACTGATCCTCTACGCGACGCACGAGGACGACGATTTCGATCGCGTGCAGATGCAGCTCGACAGCCTGTCGGTGTCGTTCGGGTTCCTGCAGCGGCCGTCCGAAGTATCCGAGTACTGGCTGCGCATCCCGCGCGCGCGCGACGAGATCGACGCGCTCGGCGAATTCATGACGCGCCTGAAGCACGACGTGCCGTTGCTGCGCGGTGCGCCGAAGAACGCGCGGCAGGTGATCGACGAGGTCAATGCGTACTGGCCGAAGGTCAACGGCCTCGCGAACTACTTCCGCGCGATCGAGATGGCGCAGCGCGATTTCACGTTCCATCAGCTGAAGGAAAAGCAGCGCGCGATCCTGATCCTCGGCATCGTGCTCGGCGTGATCCTGTGCGCGCTGTTCCTGCTGCTGTTCTATACGATGCGCACGCGCGACGACCTGCTCGAACGGCAGGACGCGGCGCTCGACGCGGAGCGCAAGGCGTCGGATCGCGCGTTCGAGATGATCGAGGCGAAGAACGCGTTCCTCGGGATGGTCAGCCACGAGTTGCGCACGCCGCTGCAGGCGATCTGCGGGTCGATCGAAATCCTGCTCGCGCGCCCGCAATCCGACGCGAACCTGAAGACGATCCGGCGGCTGCAGAATTCCGCGCTGTCGCTCGAAGCGCTCGTCAAGGACCTGACCGACTACATCAAGCTGCGCTCGACCAAGCGCCTCGCCGAACTGGAAACGGTCGGCATGGCATCGCTGCTCGCCGAAGTCATCGAGCCGCTGCGCGAGAAGATCGCGACCAGGCGGATCGCGGTCGCGCAGCAGGTCCAGCCGCACGATCTGTCGATCCGCTCGGACCGCAAGCTGTTGCGGCAGGTGCTGTCGAACCTGGTCGAGAATTCCGTCAAGTACACGCTAGGTGGGTCGATCGACGTATCGATCGCGCTCGCCGACGCGCCGGCCGGCAAGCAACTGACGATCGTCGTGCGCGACACGGGCACCGGCATCGCGAAGCAGCATCTGTCGAAGATCTTCGAGCCGTTCTATCGCGCGAACGACGCGGTCGGGCTGCATGTGGACGGGATCGGCATGGGGCTCGCCGTCGTGCGCGAAATCGTCACGACGCTGCGCGGGCATGTGGACGTGCGCAGCGTGGTCGGCGAAGGCAGCGAATTCGTCGTGACGCTGCCCGTCGAAGTGCCCGACTTCATCGAGGCCGCCGGCGAAGCGCCCGCGTGGCCGGCGGCCGCCGCGCATCGCGACCGGCGCGCGCTGGTCGTCGACGACAACGACAACGCACGCGAAACACTGGGCGCGATGCTGTCGGCGCTCGGCATCGACGCCGATCTGTGCGGCACCGGCCAGGAAGGCATCGCGCGCTTCGGCGCGGGCCGCTACGACATCGTCGTGCTCGATCTCGAACTGCCGGACCTGAGCGGCTTCGAGGTCGCTCGGCGCATTCGCGCCGTCGCGCAGCCGGACGACGAAGGCCGGCATCCGGCGATCGTCGGCGTCAGCGCATACGAATCGGCCGCGCTGCACGAGAACAAGCAGGTGTTCGACGAATTCCTGCCGAAGCCCGTCCACCTGCGCGAACTCGGCGCCCTGGTCGAGAAGCTGCTCGCCTGAAGCGGTGCGCCACGTGCAAACACGCACGGCATCGCGCGCCGGCGCTGCCTCACGCGCTCCCGCTCACGTTCCCGTTTATTCGCCGATCAGATGCAGCACGATGTCGCGCCGGTGTGCCGCGCGACGATGCTCGAACAGGTAGATCCCCTGCCAGGTGCCGAGCACCATGCGCCCGTGCTCGACCGGAATCGACAACTGCACCTGCGTGAGCGCCGTGCGCAAATGAGCGGGCATGTCGTCGGGGCCTTCGGTGTCGTGCTCGTAGCGGCTTTCGTCCTCGGGCGCGAGTGTCGCGAAGTAGCGTTCGAGATCGCGCCGCACCGACGAATCCGCGTTCTCCTGGATCAGCAGCGAAGCCGACGTATGGCGACAGAACACGGTGAGCAGGCCCGTGCGGATCGACTGCTGATCGACGAACGCGCGCACCTGCGGCGTGAATTCGACGAGGCCGCTGCCGCGCGCGTCGACGGCGACATGCGTGATGGCTTGTTGCATGATCGTGACGTCAGGCCAGCGCGGCGAAGCCGTCGGCTTCGATCTGCTTCGCATCGGCGGGCCGCACGACGCGCGCGACCTCGACGCCGTCGCGCAGGAACACCAGCGTCGGCCACAGCTTGACGCGGAACGAGCGGCCGAGCGGGCGGCCCGGACCGTCCTCGATCTTCAGGTGGCGCACGGCGGGATGCGCGGCGAACGATTCGACGATCGCGGGCTGCGCACCCGCGCAGATGCCGCACCAGTTGGTGCCGAATTCGATGACGGTCGAACCGGCGAGTGCATCGACTTCCTCGCGCGTCGGTGCATTGGCGGTATAGCGTTGCGGCGTGTCCATCGGGGCCCTCATGTGCAATTCCGGATTGTGGCCGCGCGGCGCGCGAGGCGCGGCGGCACGCGGCCTGCGTTTCTTACTGTAGCGGAAAAGCAGGCGCGGTGCCGATGCGCTGATGGCCGTTTGCGCGCCGCATGCTCGCGCCGTTGCCGCGCGTTGCAAGCGCTGCTCCGCGAGCAATTTTCGTGCGTCGCCGCATCGCGCCGATCGCCGGATGACACGACAAGAATCGGAGCGCCGCACGGCCACGACAGGATCAGCATTCGAACCGATCCCTCAACGAAGCGAAGGCTCCGACCATGAACGCTCCGCATCGCGTCACCGAACCGAACATCCTCTATTTCGGCACGCCCGTCGTGCTGGTCAGCACGCTGAACCCGGACGGCACAGCAAATCTCGCGCCAATCTCGTCCGCGTTCTGGCTCGGCTGGCGCGGCGTGATCGGCATCGCCGCCAGCTCGCAGACCACCCGCAACCTGATGCGCACCGGCGAATGCGTGCTGAACCTGCCGTCGTCCGCGCAGGCGCACGCGGTCGACCGGATCGCACGGATGACGGGCACGCATCCGGTGCCCGAATCGAAGCGCGTGAGAGGCTACGTGTACGAACCCGACAAGTTCGGGGCGGCCGGGCTCATCGAGGTGGCATCGCACACCGTGTCGCCGCCTCGCGCGCTCGAATGCCCGGTACATCAGGAAGCGGTCGTCGCGGCCACGCATGGCCTCTCCGATGAAACGCCCGACCTGCGCGGGAAGATCACACTGTTCGAGCTGCGCATCCAGCGCGTGCACGTGCATCCGGACCTGCTGATGGATGGCCATCAAGACCGCATCGATCCGGACAAATGGTCGCCGCTGATCATGAGCTTCCAGAAATTCTATGGCCTGGGGCCTCGACAAGTGCATGCGTCGCGGCTCGCCGAGATCCCCGAGCGCGCGTATCGCAGCCCGGACATCGAGCGCTCGCGGGAAGCGGGCGTGCCGGCCGACGCCGGGCGGTAATGAAACGCGATGCTGGCGGGCAGCGCCGCGCAGCTCGCGGCGCGGCGCTCGCGTGGCGCGCGACCGACTCGACCGCGCCGGCCGTTGCACCGAAACCGATCGGATAAAATACGGCCGGCCACGCTCATTGGCCCATGACCGAACCGACGGAGTGTTTTCAGTGATTCACGCTACCCCAGTATTCAAGGACAACCTCGCGCAATTGCCGGCCATCGACGGCATCGCGCGCATCGATCTCGTCGGCGCGAACGGCGACGTGGTCGCCAGCATCGAAAACCAGCCCGGCAAACAGGGTTCGCTCGCGGTCTACCACTACCTGAAGCAGGCATTCGGCGCGCTCGACGCGAAGGCTGCCGAGCACGGCCTCGCCGTGTTCGCGGAGCATACCGCCGACGCACGCAACCGCCCCGGCGCGCACCCGAACGTCGATCGCCTGCTCGCGATCGTCGCCGGCGGCGACGCGCTGCGCATCGACGTCGTCGCGAAGGGTTGAGCGACGGGCAGGGCCATGATGCCGCACCTCGATGCGCGGCACGCTCATGCATCTCCTCAACGAGTGCCAATGCGTGTCGCATCATCGGCCCACCCGCAGAACCTCGGCAGTTCAGTCATGCCGCATCGAGCGCATGCACGTGTCGGCACAGACTCTTCGCTTTCGTCGAGCACCCGCAGTTGCCCGCCGCACGTCGGCCCGGCTTGGCGAAAGGCATAGCTCCCCGCGCATACCATGACGCATGCGCCCGCATTCATATCATCGATGACGGCCTCGCACGCCGGTCGTCATTTTCGCGATTGGCTGCCCCGATTTAGACAAAAACCTCGCGAAAATCGCCCGCGCTGCCGCCGGCGAATCACCTCATCCATCATGCGTCGGCGACGAATTTCTTGCGACGCATCGCACACACGCACTTGAAGCGCACACGGCCCGCTGCGGGAATCGCGTGCATCCGCCGCGCCTCCGCATCTCGTTCGGTATGCAGAGTGCCTCCCGCGGCAACGACGACGACGCGTACTACCGCGACGTGGGCATCCAGGACGCGCTCGTGCAGCGGGAGACGCTACTTGCACATGATGCGCCCATCTGGGTCGTCTCGGGGCGCCTGCACGGTGCGCTGGAATCCGTGCTGCAGGGGCAGTCTGCGTACCACGTCAGCTACGAGCGCAAGGGCTTCGGCGCGTATGCGAACCAGCATCTCGACGACTGGGTCGTCAGCGGCGCGGCGTTCGAACCGGACCTGGTCGCCTAAAAAATCCTCGCCGACGGCTCGGCAACCGCGTTCTGGCAATCGAACCGGACGGCGCTCGACCGGTTTCGCACCGCGCGCGAACATGTGATCGACGCGTTGCGCACGGCTCGATACGCTGGACGACCCGGAGACCGCGAGCATGCAGCGCGCCGCCCCGTTCTGCGATCGAAGCACGTCAGGATGGACGCCCGAAACCGGTGCCGTTCGGATGATTGAAGCGTTTCGTCACCGGACATCTGCCGTGAACGTACGCCTCCAATGGAATGCCGTCGTAGCGGGATACCGTGGCACCGGCATGTCCTGCCGACTGCCGATGCGCGATGCCCCTCGGCCTGCGCGGACGCCTCGTCCAGCATGAAATACCGGGCCGCCGACAATCATGAGGGTGACTATTGAAACTGTCATGCGACAACATCCCGTTTCTGCTGGGGATTTCGTCGCAACAGGAAACGACATACACGGAATGGTGCTTTTCTAAATTCCGGCGCAAAACATATAACGACATGAAACCGGATCATACGCGCGGCACTTGATATCGCAGCCGGCGAAAATGAATTTCGCATGCAAACCGACCACGTATTCCGGCAAGCACCGACGACATTCCCCCGTCCATCTCGCCGAGCGGTTGCCATCAGCCTCAGCTCGATCCGACAACGTCAAATCCATTTAATGTTTCAACGAAATGCGTGTCGAGATTTTCTCCGAAGACACAAATTAGTACTCGTCCTATATTCAGACCCATCCATTTCGAACACGTCCAGTTTATAGGCGCACCGGCGGCACGATACCATCCTTACAACTCTTCCAAAGAGTTATTTACCCCTTTAAATCACGTTGAAACGGAGAAAATCATGGCCTTCAACAAAAGCATTCTCGCTATCGCAGCAGCAGCAGCTTCGTTCGCAGCAGCAGGCTCGGCGATGGCTGCCGACGGCACCATCAACTTCACCGGCGCAATCACGACCGCATCGTGCACGCTCACGGGCGGCGCAGGCGCCAACGTGTCGCCCGGCACCGGCGGCCAGAACATTGCGGTCAACCTCGGCACGGTGAGCGCGGATTCGATCGGCGGTACCGCCGGCGGTGGCGTGGCAGCAGGCACGCAGATCAACCTGAACCTCGACTGCGGCAACACCGGCACTGGCCTGAACATGGTCAAGATGAAGTTCGACCCAGTCGCAGGTTCGGGTATCGACGGCAAGAACAACCAGTTGCTGAAGATCGCGGGCAACGCGGAAGGTGTTGGCATCGGCCTGTACGACAGCAACAACAAGCTGCTGAACCTGGCCGCGAACGAAACGTTCGATGCCCCGCTCGTCAAGGGCGGCACGGAAGAAGCGCCGAGCTACACCGCCGCGCTGAATCTGCGTGCAGGCTATGTTGCAAACGGCGCAGCGGTCAAGGCCGGTACGGCAAACGGCACGCTGCCGTTCACGCTGACCTACGAGTAAAGCTCCCCTACGGGCGACGCGGCGGGTCATGGTCCCGTCGCCCTTCTCACTTTCCAAGTCCATCATGAAACGATCACTCATTGCCGGGCTGGTCGCGGCCAGCTCGCTATTACCCTATTCCGGCGCATCTGTCGCCGGCATCTCGTTGAATGGCACGCGTGTCATTTACACGGCGCAGAGCAAGGAAGCGTCCGTGCTCGTCAGGAATCCGTCTAAGCAAGACGTGATGATCCAGTCATGGCTGGAATCCGACGACCAGAAAGGCGATCTGCCGTTCGCTATCACGCCTTCGCTGAGCCGTCTCGGCGCCGAAAAGCAGCAAACGCTGCGGATCTTCTATGCCGGCCAGGGTTTGCCGATTGACCGCGAATCCGTGTTCTGGCTCAGCGTGCAGGAAATTCCGCAGAAATTGGATGGCGAGAACACGCTGCAAGTCGCGGTGCGTCAGCGCATCAAGCTGTTCTATCGACCGACCAACCTCGCAGGCAAGCCGGAGGACGCACCCAAGCAGCTTCAATGGCACTGGCGGGCGGTGGGCGGAAAATACGGCATGGAGGTTGTTAATAACACCCCCTATTACGTATCGCTGGTCAAGGCAACGCTCCATAGTGGCGCGCAAACGCATCCGATCGACACGGAAATGATTCCGCCGCAATCGACCCGTCAGCTCAGCGTCAAGAACTACAACGGCCAATCGCTTGCACCGGGCGCCAAGGTCGATTTCGAGTCGATCAACGATTTCGGAGCGACCGAAGAGAACAACGCAACAGTCTCCAACTGACAGCACATTTTGTCAGTTCCGGCTCCGAATCGCTCAATAGCAATTCGCATTACTAAATTACCGGAGGGCGCGCATTCCTGAAATCCGGGCAGGTTGGGAAAGGCACGCGATCAAGGTCAAGGCATGAATACCACTGAAAAGAAAATCGATTTGCGGGTAGCGGCGTGCCAGGGCGCATCCTGCCTGGTGGCGCTCGGGAGCCTCGTTGCGGCCACGTCGGTTCAGGCAGCAGAATTCAACGAACTGTTCCTCAAGAAAGGGGACGCGCCCGTCGAGCTCAAGTACCTCGAACAGGGCAGCTCGGTTCCGCCCGGCACGTACGACGTCGACGTGTCGCTGAACCAGCGTCCCGGCAAGCGCGAATCGATCGTCTTTCAGGCGAACGGCGGCGAGGTCAAGCCCGTCATCACGCTTGGCCTGCTCAAGGCGCTCGGCGTGGACGTGAAGCGACTCGAGCGGGAAAATCGGATTCCGGCCGACCTGCAAGACGACGCCGCGCTGAATCTCGCGGAGATCATCGACGGCGCGTCGACCGATTTCGATGTCGGCGCACTGTCGCTGAATGTCAGCGTGCCGCAGGCCTACGTGCCGGGCCGGTCGCGCGGCTATGTGGATCCGTCGAAGTGGGACGACGGCGTGATTGCGGCCTACAGCAACTATCAGGCCAATTTCAGCCACGACTCCGACTCCGGATACAACAGTTCCTACTATTACCTCGGCCTGCGCAACGGCTTCAACGTCGGCGGCTGGCGGCTCAGGAACGAATCGTCGCTCACCGGGCGCCGCGGCACGAAGTCGCAGTTCACGTCGAACCGTACCTACGCGCAGCGCGACCTGCGCGGCATCAAGGGCACGCTGTCGGCAGGCGAACTGTATTCGGCCGGCGAAATCTTCGACAGCTTTCGCTTCGTCGGCGTGCAGGTCGGTTCGGACACCGGCATGTTGCCGGACGACGAGATCGGCTTCGCGCCGGTCGTGCGCGGCATCGCGCAGACCAACGCGGTCGTCGAGGTGCGTCAGAACGGCTACGTCATTTATTCGACCACGGTCACGCCCGGCGCATTCGAACTGAAGGACATCTATCCGAGCGGCTCCAACGGCGATCTCGAAATCTCGATCACCGAATCCGACGGCAGCGTCCGGCGCTATACGCAACCCTATTCGTTCCTGCCCGTGATGATCCGGCGCGGCTCGGTTCGATATTCGTTTTCCGCGGGCCAGTATCGCGGATTTGGCGAGGTTCGCCCGAAATTCGCGCAGGGCACGATGGTGTATGGCCTGTCCGACAACTTCACTGGCTACGGTGGCCTGATCGGCGCGCAGAACTACGCCGCGATCGCGCTCGGGATCGGCTTCAACTCGCGGCTCGGCGGCATTTCGTTCGACGTGACGCATAGCCAGTCGAACGCGCCCGGCCGCAAGGCGAACGGGCAGAGCTTCCGGTTCCTGTACTCGAAGACGCTGGCGGCCACCGACACCACGTTCACGATGGTCGGCTATCGGTATTCGACCGACGGCTTCCGCACGCTTAGCCAGCACGTCGACGACATGAGCAGCCGGCAAGGCGACGGGGTACGGCGCCAGAAGAGCCGCGTCGATCTGAACATCAACCAGTCGCTCGGCCGCAATGGGTCGGTCTACGCGAGCATCGGTGAAACGAGCTACTGGAACCGTGGCGGCACGAGCCGCAACATCCAGCTCGGCTACAGCGGCTCGCTGAAGAACATCAGCTACAGCGTCGCGCTCGCGCGCACCGAGGATACGGGGCCGTTCGGGCGCACCGACAACCAGATCTCCGCGACGGTCAGCATTCCGTTCGGCAACACCGCGCGCGCGCATCGTGCCTATTCGAACGTCACGGCGTCAACGCGCGGCGACGTGAGCGTTCAGGCAGGCGTATCGGGCTTCCTGAACGACCAGAACACGGTCAACTATTCGGTACAGGGCGAATACCAGAAGGACAACGGCGGCTCCGGCGGCGTGGGCCTCGGCTGGGATACGCCGATGGTGAAGCTGACGTCGAACTACAGCCAGTCCGGCCACGGCAAGCACGTCGACGTCGGCGCAACCGGGTCGGTCGTCGCGCACCGCGGCGGCATCACGCTCGGCCAGCCGGTTGGCGAGACGTTCGCGATCGTCGAGGTGCCCGGCGTGAAGGGCGCGCGCTTCGATTCGTCGTCGACGGTCAGCACCGACCGTCGCGGCTATGCCGTGCTGCCTTATGCGCAACCGTACCGCTACAACTGGCTCAACATCGACACGGAAAGCCTCGGCAACGACACCGAGATCACCGAGAACGCGAAAACGATCGTGCCGACGCGCGGCGCGATCGTGAAGGCGCGCTTTGCCGCGGAAACGGGCCGCCGCATTCAGTTCGACGTGACGACGACCGACGGCAAGAAGGTGCCGCTCGGCGCGACGGCGTACGACCAGGACGACAAGGTACTCGGCATGGTCGACAACGCATCGCGCGTGCTCGTGTTCGGCGTGAAGGATCAAGGCCGCCTGTCGATTCGCTGGAGCGAAGGCACGTGCGAAGGCGACTACGTGTTGCCGCAGCAGAACAAGGCGCTCATGTACGAGCGTGTTGCGATGAGCTGCCGCATGGGCAATCGCTGACGCTGTGCCGGGCTCGGCTTCAAACATTTGTGCTGATGCATACCAGGAAAACGCCACGCGCTGCTCCGAACACGGCCCGATTAACTTAACGATATTCGATCCAACATGAACCTTAAGAATTTGATAATTGGACTGGCGAGCATGTTGCCATTCGTATGCGGTACCGCGCTGGCGGCTTGCCAAGTTAGCGAGGGCGGTGTTTTAACACCGAACAACGGTGGGAGCCCCTCAGTCGTCACGCTGGCGGCCTTTAATGCACCCAACTTCGATCCCGGTGTGCCGAACGGCACTGTGCTGTATTCGCAAGAAGTCAGCGTGGTACAGAACGGCAAAGGAAACGTCTACTGTAGTAACTACATCGGTGATGTCTATCATGGGCAGCTGGGGCCAGTGGATCAATATTCCACCTGGCCAACCGGTGTCGCCGGCATCGGCGTGAGAATGCGCTTTGCGACCAAGCAATCATGGTGGCCGGAAATATTGTATTTTACCACCCAAAACATGAGTTTCACTGCTTCCCCCCTTGTCGTTGAACTGGTCAAGACAGGCCGCATCACGGTCGGCGGCAGGATGACTGGAGAATTGGCCGGCTCTTGGGTCCAAGGCAAAAATTTCCAGTACCGATCCATCAGGATCAGCGGATCGATCGAACTCAAGCCGAACGTACCGACCTGCAGCGTGACGACGAAGTCGATCAACGTCCAGTTCGGCGAGGTCAACATAAATGGCACCGCTACGGCCCCCGAACGACCGGTCAATATCGGCTTGCAGTGCTCCGGCGGCACGCGCGACGCCAAGACCCGGATGTATATCACGTTGACGGACGCAACCAATCCGGGCAACCGGAGCGACGTGCTCACGCTGGCGAACACGTCAACGGCAAAAGGCGTCGGTGTCCGGATCATGAACGGGACGACACCGGTCAAATATGGGCCCGATTCGAGCGCGACCGGCAACCCGAATCAATGGTTCGTGACCGAAGCGGGCAATGAAAACATCAATATCCCGCTTAGTGCACGTTATGTCCGAACCTCGGACACGCTCAAAGCCGGTACGGCGAATGCCATCGCCACGTTCACAATGAGCTATCAGTAACGCTTTGACTGAGGCCAGGAATGCCGCATTTCGCCGGTATTCCCGTTCTTGCGCCTCTCATACGCGATGCCCGAACAGGCGCCTCGAGCCCCCGCCTCGCGGCGTCCCGGCTTTGCATAGCGTTCGCACTCGACACTTGAATGTGCCGTGTTTCAATAGCTCGACGGGAAATCGATCCCTGATCGACGTCGCGTCAACCCACGTGACGATCGTCCGGTCTCACCGGTGATGACAACTGCCATCGCGGCTTCAGTCAATCATTCGCCATTCAAACCATTGCCGAACACGTTTCACCGTGTGATTGCGGAAGATCGTGGCCACATCCTGTCGCACGCCAGCCCTATGGCGTTCTGGAGCCACGATTACATTCCGATCAGCCGGGCAAGCGTACGTTCGATGGCTGCCCGGCAAGCCGGCCACGCCTGCGCAAACGCATCCATACCGCCCTCGGCCACGGTCCGTTCGGCATGTGCGCATGCGTCTCTGGCTTCCGTATCGCCCGCCAGAGCGAAGCCGCCCCGCAGCGAGTGAAGCTCGATTTTGACCGAATCGGCTCTGCCGTTCGATACCGCATCGTCGATCATCGCCAGCGAACGCAGCGTCGACGTGCGCAGCTTGTCCCGGATCTCGTCGGTCATCACCGGGCGCATGCCGTGCGTCGCTTTCGCGTCGCTTAGCATGCCACGCCTGGCGTGCCGCTTCAGCACCGCATCGAGCGCATTGATTGTCAACGGCTTCAGCACGACCTCCACCGCGCCGACCTGTTCGCAGCGCCTGCGGTCATCATCGGTCGCGTGCGCGGTCATCGCGATCACCGGCACCTTCGCACCCTGTTCGCGGAGAAAATTCGCCAGCGCGAAGCCGTCGAGTTCCGGCATGCCGAGATCGGTCAGCACGATATCGTACGGATGCTCGAAATAGGCCCGCATCGCTTCGATGCCGTTCATGACGATCGTCGCGTCGTAGCGCAGCGCGTCGAGTTGGTCGCGCAGCAGCGCCCGGCTCGCGGGATGGTCCTCTGCAACGAGCACGCGAAGTGGTTCGTCATCGTCGTCTTCGGTCTCATCGACTTCATGCCCTACGTCCAACGCCGGCGTCGCATCCGCGTCGAACGCGGGCCGCACATCGCCGCCCGCGCCATGCTCAGGGTCGTAGGCCCGCCAGCCGGACGGCGCAGCGCGCAACGGCAGCGCCGCGACGAACGTCGAGCCTTCGCCGAGCCGGCTCTCGACCGACAGTTCGCCATCCATCAGCGTCACGATCCGCTTGCACAGCGGCAGGCCGAGCCCCGTGCCGCCAAAGCGCCGGTAGATCGACGCATCGGTCTGGATATAGACATCGAACAGGGTCGGCATGCTGTCTTCGGGAATGCCGATGCCCGTATCGCGGACGGCGATTTCGACGCCACGGTCGGCCAGGCCCGCCTGTGCAAGCCGCACGTCGATCATCACGCCGCCGCGCTTCGTAAACTTGATCGCATTGCTGACGAGGTTCGAGAGCAGTTGCCGCAGCCGGGTCGAATCTCCTAAGTAACCATCGGCGAGATCCGGGGCAATTCGGCACGTCAGCGCAAGGTTTTTCGCATCCGCGAGCGGGCGGAAGATCGCGGCCACGTCGTCCACGACACGACGCAGGTCGAACGGAATGCTTTCCAGCGCCATCTGGTTCGACTCGGCCTTCGACAGGTCAAGCACGTCGTTGATCACGCGCAGCAGCGCGTCGGACGACGACATGATCGTCCCCAGCCGGCGCCGTAGCGGCGCCGCCATCTGCGCGCGCTCCATCAACTCCAGGTTGCCGATGATCGCGTTGAGCGGCGTGCGGATCTCGTGGCTCATCGTCGCAAGGAACGTCGACTTCGCCTTGTTCGCGAGTTCTGCGGCTTCGCGCGCCTCGCGCAGCTTCTCCTCCGCCTGCTTGCGGGCCGTGATGTCGAGCAACGTGCACAGCAGCACGTCGATCCCGCGGTATTTGGTGCGCGCGATGTGCGCGTCGAGATAGACGGTGCCGTATCCCTCGCGCTCGACGGCCAGCTCTCGCGTCACGCGCTTGCGTGCGTTGCCGGTGGGCGCGCCGTCCCGGTACGCGCGCCACAGCCGCTTGCCGAGCGGCTCGCCCGACACGTCCCGCTCGTAGGCGATCATCGCGTCGTTGCGCACGATCGCTTCGCCGTCGATGAACGACAGCAGCACGAGCCCGGCCGGCGCCGTGCGGATCAGCGTCCGGTTGAGCGCCTCGCTTTCGATCAGGCGAATCGCTCGCCGGTTCGCCGGACGCAGTGCGCGCCGGTCGAACGTCACGATTGCAACCCACATCAGCACGAGCGCCAGCAGCGCGGAACCGACCGTCATGCCCAGGCGCAGCGCGATGTCGCTCAGCACGCTGCGCCACGTGAAGGTCGCCATCACCACTTCGTCCGCCCCCGGGAGCATGTCGCTGACGAAGAAGTTCATCCCGACCCGATGTGCAACCGCTTTCTCGCCGGGCGCGCGGCGCGCATGACCGAGCGCACGGGCCACCATCGTGCTGTCGGGCTGTCTGCCGATCAGGAGATTTCCGTCGGAGTCAACGAGTGCATATTCCCTGCCGGCGCCCGGCGAACGCAAAATCTCGTCTGTCTGCGGCCGGCTGTTGATGACCAACCAGACGACCGGCCTGCCGCTCGCGCCACGCACCCATTGCACCAGCCGCAGCACGGAGCGCCCGAGCACCGGGTCGAATCGACGGTCCAGCGTAATCGTGTTTCTGCCGGGAACGGCCGGCGTCGCCGCTACGGACGCACCATCGTTCATCGGACTCAATTGCCGGATCAGTGCCCTCACGTCGAAACCGGCCGGCAACGCGAGCGATCGCTTCACCAGCGGATACCCGGTCTCGACGAGGAAATCGCCGTTCGGATCGATCAGATAGCCGGTCAACCCCGGATCGGCCGGTTGCGGCGGCGCCAGGACACCTGTCACTTCGACCCGATCGAGAAAGCGCGCAAGGTACGGCAGGTGCGTGTTCGTCGAATCCGCCGACGGGATGTCGGCGTACGCGGCAACCGCGACTCGTCCGATCCGCCCGACGAACCGCTGCTTGCCGCGCTTGCCTTCGAGCAACCCGGGCAGGCCCGACGCATCTTCAACGACGCTTGCCCAATGTAGCTCCATGTCCTCGACATAACGATTCTGCAGTGCCTTCATGACCTCCAGCTCGGCAACGAGCTCGGCCTTGCGCTCCGTGAACTCGATACGGAAGCGCTCGAGGGATTCCTGCACGTCGAGCAGCACGACGAGCGTCGCGCACACCAGAATGAACGCCGAGACCGCCGCGCCGCTTGCGTACAGCAGGAACTGCTGCTGCCGCCGGACACGACCCGGCTCGAATGGTTTGTGAACCGCCACGGTGGCGTGAGAAACAAGTCTTTTGAGCTTTGCGGGCATGTCGTATCGATCTCGTCGCTCGTGGCCGGGCAAACCGCATCATTCGCCGATACTGGCGCGTCGGCGCCCTTGAAAACAGGGTGGTCATGTCGCGCGCCGTGCGTCCACCCACACGCATTGCTTCACTTCGGCGGCGTCTGTGCTGAAGCGGATCCAGAGCGGCAACTGGCCCTCGCGCGCGTCACGCCGACGACGACGCATCGCCGTCAGGCGCGCCGGAGAGGTTTTGCTCGTCGTTGTAACGGATCAGATCCGCGTCGCGAACGATCCCGAGTTTCTTCATCGCGCTTGACTTCTGCGAACTGATGGTCTGCTTGCTGCGATGGAGCTGCGCGGCAATCTCTCCCACCGTGTAGCCCGCGCCGAACAACCGGACAACCTCGATCTCGCGTGTCGTCAGTGCGCGGGCGGCGGGCTCGGATTCGACGTCCTGCAGGAGCTGCTTGATGTACGGCGACATGTAGTTCGCGCCGACGTAGGCGGCATGCACGGCGCCGATCAGGTGCGAGATCGCGTCGGACTTGCTGAGAATGCAACTCACGCCCTGCTTGTGGATCGCGCGCAGCACGCTCGGATTGTCGATCATCGTGATCGTCACGATATGCAGCGCGGGATAGCGGCGCTGCAGGAACGACAGCAGCACGAGCCCGTCGCCGTACTTGCCGCCCGGCATCACATAGTCGAGCACGAGCACGTCGCTCTGCTGCGCGTCGAGCGCCGCGACCAGATCCGTCGAGTTCGAAACGGTGCCCACGAGCTTGATCGTGCTGTTGCCCTGCAGCGCCTGCGAGATGCCGAGCGCGGACGCCGGATGATCGTCGGCTACCATCACGCGCACAAAGAATTCGTCCATGTTCCTGTTTCCCCGAGGCTTTCAGTCACGCATCCGGTCCCCGTCGCGACGGGGAGCATGCTCGCGCCATCGTGCGATGGCTGGCCGTATTCGGCGCACCGGACAAATAGTGCCTCAATTTTAAGATAAATCCCGGTTTGCCTTTCAATCGACGCATGGCCGCGCGGCGGACGATGCATCTGCGCCCGCGGCGCGCACGATGCGGCGGCACGGCGACACCGCGCAGATTTGCCGAAGCTCGCGACGGTTCGGAGCATTACGGAAGGCCGCGACGTCGTCCTGCCGCGCTCCCTGGTAGCGCGGCCGTGCCGCGACACGGCGCGCTATCGGTGGCTCGAATCGCCGGGCAGATCATGCGAGTTGCCATCCACCCTATTTTTCCACTCGATCAGCGCACGTCGCCGCTGAACCGGTGACATCAGCAAAAACTCGTTCATCATCGTCAGGAATTCCCGGCGAGACTTCTCAGAAAGTGCGGCGAAATCGAGCAACAGTGCGAATATCTTCCCTACATGACGCACGATGTTCCCCTCCAGTATTGATTTGAAATCTGCCGCGCGACGTGCGTCGGCACCCTGCCGCTGTTGTTATCTCGAATACTTGTTGATGCGATCGCTGCTGTTGGTTATTTGTCATGCAATTCCGTTTCATGATTGGTTGAGCCCGATGGGCATGCGGCCACGCATGCCTCCTTCGCCGCAGCCGCGGCACGTCGCTGCCACGCATGCGCAAGCGCGCCGCGCAGGTTCCCGAGCGTCACGGGTTTCGTCAATACGCGCCGAACGCCGGCTGCCGTGCAGCGCTGCATGCCTTCGGGTGTCGCATGTGACGTCACGACCAGTACGTCGCACGCGGCATCGACGCCGCGTGCCGCTTCGGCCAACTGGTGCGCGCGCATGTCGGGCAGATCGTCACCGATCAGCAGCACGTCCCAGCCGTCGCTGGCCAGCGATTCGAGCGCCGCGCGCCCCGATCCGACCTCGACTGCCATGCAGCCGAGCGCGTCTAGTTGCTCGCCGAAAATCGAGCCGTTGATGGTTTCGTCGTCTGCGACGAGCACACGCAATGCGCGACTGCCGTGCGCGGCCGCGTCGCGCGACGTTTCAGCCGTCGCCGAGCCGCGAGCATGCAGGTCGTCACGCCACAGGTCATCGCCCGATACGACATCGATCCCGCATTCATCGCCCATCGGGCCGCCAAGCGCCAACGCGGCGCGCAAGCCGCCGAGCGAATAACTCGACACGCGTACCGTGTCGCCCGCGCGATACGGTTCGAGCGGGCCGTCGGGTATCGCGAGTATCAGCGGCGCGCAATCACTCAGGCTGTTCAGATCCGCTTGCGACCACGTGTCGGAATCGCCGAACAGCACGACCGCGCCGTGTCGTGCAATGCCGGCCGGCAGACTCGACGGGCTGTCGTACACGCTGACGTCGAATCCCCATGCCCGTAGATGCGGCAACGCAAAATCGCACCATCCGGGATGCGCGGCGATCAGCGCCAGCACGTGTGGGTGTGCCGCGCGCGGCCGGTCGAGCGCGGCGACGTCCATGCCGAGCGGCAGATGCACCATGAAACGGCTGCCGACGCCCGGCTTGCTCTCCACCGTGATGCGGCCGCCCATCGCCGCGACAAGCCGGTCACACAGCGCAAGCCCGAGCCCGGTGCCGCCGTAACGCCGCGTGATCGACGTGTCGACCTGCGAAAATGCCTTGAACAGCTTGCGTCGATGTTCAGCGCCAATTCCGATGCCGGTGTCCTCGACCTCGACCGACAGTTCCGGCGCGTCGTACCCTTCGGCAACGACCGCGACGCGCACGGTCACGCGACCGACGTCGGTAAACTTGAGCGCGTTGCTCAGCAGGTTGCGGAGCACTTGCGCGAACCGGGTCGGATCGCCGCGCATCTGTTGCGTACTGCTCGCATGGATCTCGCAGAATAGCTGCACCCCCTTCGCCTTCGCGATCGTCGCGAACGCGTTCAGCTCGCGCTCGACCGCCGCGGTCACGTCGAACGCGATCGATTCGACCGACATCGCGCCGGCCTCGATCTTCGAGAAATCGAGAATGTCGCTGACGAGCGCGAGCAGGCTCGTCGCCGACGTGCGCAGCGTATAAACGCGGCCATGCTGGGTCGCGTCGAGTGCCGAGCGCTCGAGCAGTTCGAGGTTGCCGAGAATCACGTTCAGCGGCGTACGGATCTCGTGGCTCATCGCCGCGAGGAACGACGATTTCGCGGCGTTGGCCGAATCGGCCGCGCGCACGGCCTCTTCCAGCTGCTGCACGAGTTGCCGCTTCGCGCTCATGTCGGCGACAGCGGCGATCAGCACGTCCGTGCCCTGATAGCGGGCGCCACACGCGATGAATTCGAGGTGCAGGTCCGCGGCTTGCACGTCTCCCACCACGAGGTCGCCGTGCGGCACGCCGCCCGCTTCGCCGCGCGCCTGCCATGCGTCGGCCACCTGGCTCGACAGCACGTGATAGTCACCGCCGATCCGCTCGACCATGTCCGTCAGCGCGGGGCTCACGAGCATGAAATGCCCGTCGTCGCGCGCGATCAGCCCGAGCCCGATCGGCGCCATCTCGATCACGCTGCGGCACAGCGCTTCGCTGTCGAACACACGCTGCGAGCGCGCGTAGAGCGGCACGAACTCCCGCCGATGAAAGCGCAGCAGCAACCCCCACATGACCATGAGCGCGAGCAGTGTCGCGGCGCCGAGCGTACCGGCCGAATGCGCGACACCGGCCGCGATGTCGGTCCACGACAGCGCATACGCAAGCGTCCAGCCCGTCGATTCGAGCTTGCCGTGAAACAGCAGGAAGCCGTCCCGGAACACGGGCGCGCTCGACGACGACGCGCCGCCCCGCCACGGGTTCAGCTTCAGCAGGCTTTCCGCGCGGCCGGTTTCGCCCGCCGTGGGATCCATCGTGACGAGCCGGCCATCGGCCGTCGTGATGTAGAACATGCCTTCGGGGCGATAGTCGGCGAGCCAGGACAGCAGGTAATCGGGCGGATATTCGGTGACGAGCACCGCGAACGGCTTGCCGTTGTCGCGCGCCTCGGCCGCGAGCCGGATGCGCGGCTGCCCGGACACGGGATCGGTGAACGGCGCCAGCCAGCGCACGTGCGGGCGCGCATCGACGATGCCCGGATAGGGGCGCTCGAAATCGACGCGCAGCGCATCCAGCACGCGTGCGCGGCTTTCCGGCGAAACCAGCGCCGGATCGTCGCGATCCCGATGGGGTATCAGCGCGAACAAGCCCGTGCGCGTGCTGTAGTGATAGCCCTCCAGCGTGCGGCCGCGATTGAGCGAACTGGCCGCGCAGATGCGTGCCAACAGGACCGACAGCGACAGATAGCGCGCGACTTCAGCCCGATCGCTGTTACGCGCGGGCACGCCGACGACGAGCGACGGATGCGGACGGGTCGCGACGCGCTGGTCGTTGAGGAAGAAATCGTCGACGACCGCCGCCGGCACGTCGCTGGCCTCCTGCCAGATCAGTTGCGCATTCGCGACGCCGTTGCGGAACGAGGTTTCGCTTACCTGGATTTCGTTCAGCGTCTGTTCCAGGCCGTTCAGGTAGTTGCGCCGCTGCCCCTCGACATAACCCGAGACGATCGACGCCATCCCGAGACCGCAAGCGATCAGGACAAGGATGGTAACGACGATACCGCCGCCGAACACCGAAATGCTCTGATAGCGACGAAGGGATTGAAGCGGGCTCTGCGACATGGCGCGGCAACGATTGCGAGCGCTGCCGGAACGACGTCGTTCCGGCACTCGCAATCGTCTCGGGAAACACCTGGAATAATGGGATTTCCGATCATGCCAAAGGCCCGCGGGGGTGTCCTCATCGTACGAACCATTTCGTACACGTCAAAACTGACGGCATCATAATTTCGGACTTGAACGAACTTTGACGCGGTAAATTCGAGTCGTTTGTTTCGCGTTGCGTTGACAGAGCGTTCGGCGGGTTAGCCGCTCAGGCAACACATTGGACTGCAGTTTTTTTAGAGATAGCCCCGGCCGCGCGGCTAGCTGATGCGTAACGACGGCGGCCAATACCGACTGCCCGTCGATTTTCCGGCCGTACCCGGCTCGCTGCCAAAAGAAAGGGTTCTTCGCGGATCGACGTGAAGAACCCTTGAAAAACATCGTTGCGGGAAAGACCGAGCCGGCGATGGCGCGCGAGCCGCCATCGCCAGTCGCCAACCCGTCCGGTACCTATGCCGAACGGGCCTCGCATCGAAGCCGCGACAGCGCGATGTGCCCGGGAGGCGAGCGTCACTGCAACGAAACCCGGCTCCCGGAACGGGACCGATCAGTTCCCGATTTCGCCGAAATCGAGGCCCGCGAGCGGCACCGCCGCCGCGCTTCCGCTCACGCTATTGCCTTGCATCCAGCCGAAGTTGACGCCAACCAGCCCGCCGTACCACTGGTCGTAGCCGGCCGTGTAGGCAATACGGCTGCTCGAGCTCGAACGATCGACGTTGCCGAAGTTTGAGCCTGCCACGCCGCCCAGGCGGGAACCGCGCCCGCCGGACACCGTACCTGACGACGACGACGACGCGATCTTGCCGTCGTTTTCGCCGACGAGGCCGCCGACATTACTCCAATCCCCGCCCTTCGCGGAACCGGAGGCGCTGGACGCATCGATCGATGCGCTCATGACGCTCTGCCCGACCAAACCGCCGACGTAGCTATCGGCGCCCGCGACGACGTCGCCCGACGCGCTCGACGACGACACGCTGCCTTCGTTGCGCCCGACCAGGCCGCCGGCGCTGCCCGTACCGGCAATGTTGACGCTCCCGCGCGCACTGGCATTCGCCACCTTGCCCGCGTTCTTGCCGACGAGCCCGCCTGCGATGCCGTTCGCAGCGGTCGATACACTGCCTGCCGCCGAGGAAGCGACCACCTCGCCGCTGTTCTCGCCGACGAGGCCGCCCACGGTGCTCGATACGCCGGCAATAACCGGGCCGCGTGCATCGGACGACTTCACGCTTTCGGTGTTGACGCCGACCAGGCCGCCCGCCACGCTCCGCGCGCCGACCTTGACCGTCCCCGTGGCCGACGAACCGTCAATTGCGCCGTCGTTCAAACCGACCAACCCGCCGGCCTTCACGTTGTCGCGCCCGTCCACGTTGCCGTTCGCGCTCGACGCGATCACCTGGCCGAGGACGCCGTTACGGCCGACGAGGCCGCCCAGTTCGCTGTCGGCGCCTGTCGAGACCTTGCCGTTCGCGGTGGATGCGCGAACCGTGCCCGCGTTATATCCCGCGAGCCCGCCCGCCACCGCGGCGTTACCGGCCTGAACGCTGCCGTTTGCGGTCGACGCCAGGATCGTCGCACGGTTGACGCCGGCGAGCCCGCCGACGATGGCCGACTTGCCGGCAACGACATTGCCACCCGCCGTCGACGCGGCGATCTTGCCGAGATTCTCCCCGACCAGGCCGCCCGCCTTGGCGTTGTCGCCCACGGTCACGCCGCCGGTCGCGTCGGATGCCTCGATCGACGCGGCGTTGTAGCCGACGAGGCCGCCCGCCGTCGCGTCATGGCCAGCCCGCACGCTCGCGGACGACGAGGATGCCTTGATGCTCCCGCCTTCATGGTAGCCGACGAGGCCGCCGGCGCGCGCGCCGCGGGCCAGGGCGCTGACGCTGCCCGCGGCCGTCGACGCCGCGATGGCGCCCCGGTTGATACCGACCAGGCCGCCCGTAACGCCGGACGACCTGCTGCTGACCTGTACGTCGGCGTGGCTGTTGCTGATGGTCGCCTCGCCACGATTCGGCGAAAGGAACGTGCGGTTTTCTCCAGCCAGACCGCCGACATACATCGCCTCCTTGCCGCCTTCGACGCGGCCCGAAACGGATGCGCGATCGATCCGTCCGCTCAGGTTGCTGCCGACGAGACCACCGACGATCGCGTGGCCCTCGCCGCTCACCACGACGTCTTTCGCCTTCACGTTCGTGATGTCGCCTACGTTGTAGCCGGCCAATGCGCCGACGCTGATCGGCGAGACGACTTGCCCGACAAGGCCGCGCGCCGTGATTTTGTCCAGCACGAGGTTGGAGATACGGCCGCCGTTGACCGCAAACAACCCGACGGTCGCGCTACCGGGATTCGAGACCGACAGATTGCCGATGGTATTGCCCAGACCGTCGAACACACCGCCGAACTTCGCACGGTTGCCGCCGAGGCTGCGGAATTGCGCACCCTTGCCGTCGATCGCATTGCCCAGCACGTAACGGCCGTTCATGTTGCCGTCGACACCGCGCAGCCCCGCGAGATCGTGGATCACGCCATACGCTTCGCCATTCGCCGAGAACGACGCATTGCGACCCGACAGCGTCACCACCGCATCGTCGTTCGTCAGCGTATGGCCGCTGCCCGCGTTCAACGCCAGGCTCGCGTTTTCGCCCGTCAGCGTCACCTTGTTGCCGACGCGAATCTGTTGCGCCGCGTTCATCGTCACGCCCGCGTTCGCGCCGCTCGCCGTCAGCGACTGCTTCAGGTCAACGCTGCCCTTTTTCGACGTCAGCGCCAGCGTGTTGTCGCTCGCCCACGTCACCGCGTCGCCCACCGTCAGGTCGCCCGACGTGTTCGTCAGCGCAACGTTCGTCGTGCCCAGGTTGCGCGACAGCGTCTCGCCGTCGATCGCACCGTCGGCGCTACCGACTATCACGCCTGTCCCACCGTTGCCGGTATTGCCGTTGATCCCACCTCCGATAACGAGACCGCGCTTGCCGGCCCGTGCAGCCGCACCAACCCCCGCGTTGGCCGCCTCGATCGTCCACTGGCCCGTTTGGCCCGACGCCGCGCGCGTGTCCACCTGCACGTCGCGCGACACCGCCACCCGCTCGCCGCGCGTCGTTACCGTGCCGCCCGCCGTCGACGCGTCCTGCGCGCTCGCGTCCAGATTCCCGCCGACCTGAACCTCGCCGCCGTCCAGCGTGATCTTCCCGGCGCGGCTGCTCAGGCCCTTCGCCTCGATCGTGCCGCTGTTCCTGACCACCGATCCCAGCAGATCGCCGGCCGCGCGCGCCGTCATCAGCACTTCCCCGCCGTCCGCCTTCAGCAGCCCGCCGTTATGCGCCTGCGCGTCCACCGCCCCGCCTTCGACCTGCAGGTTCAGCAGCCCGTTGCCGTCGAAGTTCACGTTGAACGCATTGCCCGCGCCCAATGCCACGCGACCCATCTGCGCGCGGATCACGCCCGTGTTCGACACCCGCGCACCCAGCAGCGCCACGCTCCCGCCGTCCGCCGCCGTGATCGTTCCGGCGTTCTCCACCGACTGACCCGACGCACCCGCGAACCGGTAGCGGCCCGCCAGGAAATCCGCGTCCGACAGGTTCTGCGTCGACGCCACCAGACCGCCCACGTTCACCTGCGCGCCCGCGCCGAACATCACCCCGTTCGGGTTCACCAGGAACACGCGCCCGTTCGCGTCCAGCTGACCGTGAATCTGGCTGCCGTTCGCGCCGATCACCCGGTTCAGCGCGATCGACTGGTTCGTCGGCTGCTGGAACGACACCCGCTCGCCGCCGCCCACGCTGAAGTCCTGCCAGTTCGTGATCAGCTTGTCCGTGTGCTGGTTGATCGACATCGTCTTGCCGTCCGCCGACGTCGCGATGTCCGCCTTACCCGACGCAATCTCGCCGCCCGTCGGCAACGCATACGCGCCCGACGCGGCCGCCAGCCCCAGAAGCGACACACCCGCCGCAAGCAGGCGCTTGCCGCCGCTCTTCTTGCCGCGACGGCGCGCCGTTTCCCCGACTGCGCACCAGCCACCCTGTGCTTCGTTCCACACCAGTGAATAGGCCTTGTTCATATTTGTCGTTTCCTCATGATCGGTTTGTATACGAATAATTATTTCGTATACCTATACAACTATTTGTCGAGCGTCGAACGGTGATATTCGTTGCTCGTTCCGCAGACGATGAATCCGTCCGCGCCGTGCCCGCCGGCTCCAATCTGTCCCGGAACCGGCATGCCGTGTGCGGGCGGCACCGTTGGATTCATGGCACCGCCCGAGGCATTCGCTTCCTGCGCTGAAGGGAATTACCGACTGCCGTCGATCCGGCCGAAGTTGATGCCGGCGAACGCCTCACGTGCGGCCGCGCCGGTCGTCTTGCTCGAATCGATGTTCCCCGCGTTGAATGCCACGAATCCGCCTCTCATCGCGGCCGAGAGCGCCCCCTGATAATTGAGCATTGAACTGGTCTGCGACGAACGGATCGCACCATAGTTCACGCCCGCGAACCCGGCGGCATACGAAGCGGCGGTAGTGACCGTCCCCGAAGATTCCGAGTCGGCGATCAGTGCGCCATGGCCATTCCACCCGGCAAACCCGCCGACGAACAGGCCGCCGAGGGCCGTTACGTTGCCCGAAGCCTTCGAGTCCCGGACAGCACCCGTGTTTTCGCCGACCAGTCCCCCGGCGTAGCTGCCGTGCGCCGCAGTGACCGATCCCGTCGCGCCCGACCCCGAAATCGTTCCGCGGTTCAGGCCCACGAGTCCGCCAACCCGACTCTCCGAGCCGGCATGCACGGTTCCGCCCGACGTGGATTGTTCGATTGTCCCGTCGTTCACGGCGACGAGCCCGCCCGCGCGACCGGCGTCGCCGACACTTGCATCGCCTGCCGCCTCGCCCCGACGGATCATGCCGGCATTCCTGCCGACCAGGCCTCCCACGACACCGCCAGCGATGTCGCTCACGCGTCCATTCGCTGCCACGTCTTCGAGCACGCCGCCGTCGATGTTCTCCCCCGCGAAGCCGCCGGTGGCTGCCGCGACCTTCGTGTTCACCGCGCCGTACGCTTGCGAGCGCTCAACCTGACCGCCTCTGTTGAGCCCCACGAAGCCGCCGACCGTGCTGCCATTCGTCGCGCTCACGATGCCGTGTGCAGACGAACCACGAATCGTGCCGTGGTCGCTGAGGCCGACCGCGCCGCCGACGAAGCTCGACTTCCCGGCCGACACATCGACCGTCGAGACCGCGTTGTCGATTACACCGCCCAAGGTGCGGCCGACGAGACCGCCCACGTGCGCGCGATCGCCTACCGAGATCCTGCCGGCACTCGTCGAATCCGACACCGTCCCATACAGATTCGTGCCAACGAGACCACCGATGTCGCGCACGGTATTCGACGATCGCAAGCTCGTGATCGAGGCATCGGCCCGGCTGTTCGTGATCCGTGCATAGACGTTTCTGCCCGCGATGCCGCCGATCGAATCGGCCGTATCGTTGCCGGCGATGGTGCCCTGGAATCGGGCACCGTCGATGACGCCGGCGACGTTGTCGCCGACGAGGCCACCGACGAGGCTGCCGAAATTCCCGGTCGACGAAATCGTCGTGTTCGTCGCGCGAACGTTCGAGATCGTGCCGTCATGATTGCCTCCGGCCAGCGCACCGACCGACGCGGTTGTTCGGTTCGACGGCCCGCTAACGGTGAGCGAATCGAGCGCGAGATTCGCGATACGGCCGCGATTCATCCCGAACAGGCCGACGTACTGACCGTTGCCATTGACCGCCAAGCGGGAAATCGTGTTACCCAACCCGTCGAACACACCGCCGAATGCGCCGCCGCCGCCGAGGCTGCGGAATTGCGCACCCTTGCCGTCGATCGCATTGCCCAGCACGTAACGGCCGTTCATGTTGCCGTCGACACCGCGCAGCCCCGCGAGATCGTGGATCACGTCATACGCTTCGCCATTCGCCGAGAACGACGCATTGCGACCCGACAGCGTGACCACCGCATCGTCGTTCGTCAACGTATGGCCGCTACCCGCGTTCAGCGCCAGGCTCGCGTTTTCGCCCGTCAGCTTCACCTTGTTGCCGACGCGGATCTGTTGCGCCGCGTTCATCGTCACGCCCGCCTTCGCGCCGCTCGCAGTCAGCGACTGGTTCACGTCGACGTTGCCCTTTTTCGACGTCAGCGCCAGTGCGTTTTCGCTTGCCCACGTCACCGCGTCGCTCACCCTGAGGTCGCCCGACGTGTTCGTCAGCGCAACGTTCGTCGTGCCCAGGTTGCGCGACAGCATCTCACCGTCGATCGCGACGTCGGCGTTACCGCCGACCCCGGCGTTGGCCGCCTCGATCGTCCACTGGCCCGTTTGGCCCGACGCCGCGCGCGTATCCACCTGCACGTCGCGCGATACCGCCACCCGCTCGCCGCGCGTCGTTACCGTGCCGCCCGCCGTCGACGCGTCCTGCGCGCTCGCGTCCAGATTCCCGCCAACTTGAACCTCGCCGCCGTCCAGCGTGATCTTCCCGGCGCGGCTGCTCAGGCCCTTCGCCTCGATCGTGCCGCTGTTCCTGACCACCGATCCCAGCAGATCGCCGGCCGCGCGCGCCGTCATCAGCACTTCCCCGCCGTCCGCCTTCAGCAGCCCGCCGTTATGCGCCTGCGCGTCCACCGCCCCGCCTTCGACCTGCAGGTTCAGCAGCCCGTTGCCGTCGAAGTTCACGTTGAACGCGTTGCCCGCGCCCAACGCCACGCGGCCCATCTGCGCGCGGATCACGCCCGTGTTCGACACCCGCGCACCCAGCAGCGCCACGCTGCCGCCGTCCGCCGCCGTGATCGTCCCGGCGTTCTCCACCGACTGGCCCGACGCGCCCGCGAACCGGTAGCGACCGGCCAGGAAATCCGCGTCCGACAGGTTTTGCGTCGACGCCACCAGGCCGCCCACGTTCACCTGCGCGCCCGCGCCGAACATCACGCCGTTCGGGTTCACCAGGAACACGCGCCCGTTCGCGTCCAACTGGCCGTGAATCTGGCTGCCGTTCGCCCCGATCACCCGGTTCAGCGCGATCGACTGGTTCGTCGGCTGCTGGAACGACACCCGCTCGCCGCCGCCCACGCTGAAGTCCTGCCAGTTCGTGATCAGCTTGTCCGTGTGCTGGTTGATCGACATCGTCTTGCCGTCCGCCGACGTCGCGATGTCCGCCTTACCCGACGCAATCTCGCCGCCCGTCGGCAACGCATACGCGCCCGACGCGGCCGCCAGCCCCAACAGCGACACACCCGCCGCAAGCAAGCGCTTGCCGCCGCTCTTCTTGCCGCGACGGCGCGCCGTTTCCCCGACTGCGCACCAGCCACCCTGCGCTTCATTCCACACCAGTGAATAGGCCTTGTTCATTTTGGTATCCTCTTCAATCTGCTTTATAGAACCCACCCTGTCGGACGGGCCGATCACGCGCGCTCAGAAATATTGAGCGGCCTGAACCCATACGCTCGGCGCGCGGGTCGGCGAGCCGAACGCCGCGCCGAGCGGCCACGCGGCCGTCAGCGTCACCTGGCGCTTCGCGCCGAACCAGCTCGCGCCGACACCGCCGGCCTGCATGTGCTGTATGTTTCGCCCTTGCGACCACGGGTACTTGTCGGCCTGCACGCGCCCGGCGTCGACAAACGTGCTGATCTGCCATCCCGGCGCGACGAGATACCGCAACTCCGCGCTGGCCTGCCAGCCCTGATCGCCGCTGCCGGCGCCGAGCGCGTAGGCGCGCACGCCGTACGGGCCGCCGAGACTGAATTTCTCCGATTCGTCGAGATTGCGCGACGCGAGCTGCGCACTGAATTGCGTGTACAACTCGAACCGGCGCCCCAGCGCCTGCACTCGCAGCGCGCTCACATTCAGCTTCGTAAAGCTGCCGATCGATTTTTTCAGCGCATCCGCTTCGAACGGATCGTTGCTGCGCAGCCGCCCGACGCCGAACATCACCGAGAACCCGTTGCGGCCGCCGCCCAGCCAGCCGTCCTGACTGTTGCCGCTGACGCCGAAGGTCCACAGGCCAACGTTCTTGTCGCGCCGAATGTCGAATACACCGTAGTCGTCGCGCAGGTTCTTGTTTTCGTACTGGATCTGCGCGGTGACGTTCAGGTTTCGCGCGCGCACGAGCGGCTGCGTCACGTACGCGGTCTGCACGCTCGCGCGGCCGCTGGAATCGAGATCCGAGAATGCTCCGCCGAGCCGGTAGCGCAGCGACGAATACGCAACGCCGACTCGCGTCGACGCGGGCCCGACCGGTATCTGGTAGCCGGCGCGGTAATAGCGCTGCAACTCGTTGCTGACGAGCCCGCGCAGGCTCAGGCGATCGCCGAGCCGCAGCGGCGAATTGACGTCGACGCTGCCGCCGACACGGTAGCGCCCGAGCGCTGCGTCGCCGAAGTTGTCGAATTCGAGCGATCCGGACGCGAGCGGCCCTTTGTCGGCGTCGACGACGAGATCGGTGGTGCCGGGCATATCGCCCGGACGCAATGTGCCGCGCGCAGCGACGCCGGCCAGGTCGTCGAGCAGCAACAGGCTGCGCTCGAGACCGGACCCGCGCACGACATCGCCCGGATGCAGCGCCGAGAGCGGCTGGCGCAGCGCGGCACCGAGCACGCGCGAATGATTCTGGATCGTGATTGCGCCGTAGCGCCCTTCGGCGATTTCGATACGCACGACGCCGTCGTCGATGTCCTGGCGAGGCAGATAGGCGCGTGCAAGCACGTAGCCATGGCGGCGATAGTAGGCAGTGATGCGCGCGGCGGCGCGTTGCAGGTCGGCGAATCCCAGCGTGCTGCCGGCAAGATCGGCGACGAGCGGCTGCAACTCGTCGTTGCCGAACACGGTATTGCCGTCGAACGCGAACGCGCGAACGAGCACGCGAGGCCCCGACTCGGGCGCGCTCTCGGCAGCCTCTTCCGACGGCGCCACCGTCAGCTCGGGCACAGCTTCCGGCGGCAGATCCGGCCGTGGTGCCTCGATATCGCGCATCGCTCGCCCCGCATCCGGCACTTGCGCATGGGCCGGCTCGAACAGGCTCGCGGCACCGCCGCAGATCAGCGCCACGCACAATGCGTGGCGAACCCGCGGGACCACACCGACGTCGTGCGACACCGAACGCGAACCGGCCTCGCGCGACCGCGTCGCTTCGACGCTACCGATGTCGGCCCGAAGGCGGTCGACGACTTGCATATGATCTACCCACATGGAATACATTCGGACCTGGCCGACAAGGCACTTGCCAGCTGTGACTCAATCGCCGAATGCTACAGACAGACATTCCGCATGTATTTAGATCACGTACGAAAATTCGTGACGTAATTGTTAATTGCCGGAGCAGCCGCGCGACATGCCCAAATGGCAAAAAAACGGCTTCCGCTTTATCGGAAGGATGGAAGCAAGTCGGCCGTCGGCCGGATTCTGGCGCGAGCACGGTTGACCACCTGCAGCGGCACGCCTAAAGTGACATTCCTTTTTACGCCGCTCACGCAAGAAGGATTGCAATGACCGACTTCTCCACGCTCGCGTTGTTCTCGGGCGCGTGTCTCGCGCTGACGGCCACGCCGGGCCCCGACATGCTGCTGATCGCATCGCGCAGCGTGAGCCAGGGCCGGCGCGCGGGCTTCGCGACGCTCGCCGGCATTCAGGCCGGCACCTACTGTCATGCGCTCGCCGCCGCGCTCGGGCTGTCGCAGCTCTTTCTCGCGGTACCGATCGCATACGACATCGTGCGTTTCGCCGGCGCTGCCTATCTGCTCTATCTGGCGTGGAAGACGTTTCGTTCGGACGCGACCGCACTATCGCCCGTCGCGTCGCGGCGCCGGCACTCGACCGCCGCGATCTTCCGTCAGGGCCTGACGACGAACCTGCTGAATCCGAAGATGGCGCTGTTCGTGCTCGCGCTGTTCCCGCAGTTCGTGCGGCCCGGGCACGGCTCGATCGCCGTGCAGATTCTCGTGCTCGCGACGGTGCTCAACCTGATCGGGCTCGTCGTGAACGGCGCGGTGATTCTGTCCGCGAGCCGGCTGAGCCAGCGGATCGGCGCGCGCCGCCGTCCGTCGAAACTGCCGCAATACCTGCTCGGCACGGTGTTCGTGGGGCTCGCCGCGCGACTCGCGGTGGCGGGACGGAACTGATCTCGCCGCCTCCCGAAGCACACGAGCAGGCCTGATATCCATTCGGATAACTAGTCGAATTCAGGTCACCGGCAAACAATCTGGCTCGCACATCAGCAACGAAGCACCGGAGAAACGTCTGGACGTTTCTCCGGTGCTTCCGTGCATTCGACGAGCCGCCCTCATGACAAACACGACGGCGCTCCTTCTTGCAAGGAAATAACAAATTTGTTACCATGCGAACCGTCGCGTATGAAATCCATTTCTTCAGCGAGCAAGTCGAGGCAGGCGTGTTTGCGTTGCCGAAGACGCTGACCGCCAGGTTCTTCGCACTCGCCGACCGTATGGAGCAGTACGGCCCGAATCTGGGCGAACCTCACACCAGGCCGATGGGCGACGGGTTGTATGAAATGCGCTTGAAGGGCCTGGAAGGTATCGCCCGTGTGTTTTACTGTGCGGCCGTCGACCGGCGGATCGTCATGCTTCACTGCTTCGTGAAGAAGACGCAGAAAACGCCGGGGAAAGAACTGGAAACCGCGCGCCGCCGATTGAAGGAGATTCGATATGGCAACCTATAAGGCACTGCGCGAGCGCGCATTGTCCGATCCGAAGGTACGCGCCGAATACGACCGGCTGAACCGCGAGGAATTCGCGCTGCTCGACGCAATGCTGGCCGCCCGGCGAGCCGCCGGTCTTTCGCAGGCCGATGTGGCAGAGCGCATGGGCACGAAGGCGCCTGCCGTCACGCGGCTCGAACGCGCGCTCGCGACAGGCCAGCACTCTCCGTCGATTGAAACACTGCGCAAGTATGCAGCCGCGTGCGGAAAGAAACTCGTGATCTCTTTTGCCTGAGTCACACCGGACGACTGACGGCTCACCTCCGCGCTTCCGCTCTATTCTCTGTCCTCGAACACATCGCAGGCGCAATCGCGCGTATCCGCCACCACGCGCAGTTCCCGACTGCCCATCAAGCTCGCCGGCGTCACCGTGCGGCGCTGCCACGGAATCCGGCCGAAGTACCAGACCTTCCAGAAACCGAGCGGATGATCGGGATTCCGGCGCAGCAGCGTGTCGAAGGTCTCGACGTCGCCGAGCGCGATCCGCGTCGCGTCGCGCACCACTTCTCGAACGAAACGCGAACAGAACTGCCGGCGCGACGCGAGATTGAAGCCCGTGTCGTAGACCACGCCGACCCGGCGCATCGCCGCGTCGACGAGCCGGCTTCGCTGCGCGGCATCGATCGGCTGCTTCAGCCGTGCGATCACGCATGCGCCGCGATCGGAGCGCGCGAGAAACCGCGACATCGTCGTGACGCGCGACAGCGGAAACGTGCTCTCCGCAATCAGTACCTCGCCGCCGCGCTCCCCGACGACGATCCCGACGTGATTCGTCCACGAGCGCGTTGCGCTGGCCACTTCGAGAAACGGCCGCACCGTCACGCGGATGAACACGATGTCGCCGATCTCCGGCTCGACCGGCAACGGCATGTCATGCGGTTCGGGAGAACCGACGGAGAAAAGACGCCGCCGGCCCGCGCCGGGAGAGCGAATCATGAGCGGCCGGCAGCCGGTATCGACAACCATACGAACCTCGCGCGAGTGAGCATGGCGCGAGCATGTCAGCAGCAGCCGCGCACCGCATCCGCTGCATGCGCGAGGGTGAGAATCCGCGCCGCCGGGTAGCGAAATTCGATACCGGCGAGACGCGTGGCGCGCGATGCCGAGCGGTCAGCGCGTCGCGCCCAGCGCCACGCGCAACCGTTCCATCAGTTGCGTGTAATACCGCAGCACGTCGTCCCTGGGCACGACATTCGCGGTCGCGAAACGATCGGACCACGCCGGCTTCCATTCATACGAGCCGTGCACGCTGCGGTCGCCGTCGGGCGCCTGGATCAGCGAACGGATCCGCGCGTCGCGGCCCGGGCCCGTGTGCATGTCGAACAGCGCGTGGATATACGTGTGATACGCGTCGTACACGTCGTCATCGAACAGATAGCGGTAGATGTGGAACGTGCGGTCGAGCTCACGCTTCGCGCGGATCACGTCGTCCGGCGAGATGTCCTTCCAGTAGCCGATCCACGTATAGAAGCACAGCAGCGCATTGAGCTGCGGCGCGACCGCGTCGTACAGCGCGAGCCGCTTCTCGATCAGCCGCTGGTTGGTCCACTGCACGAGTTCGAGCCGCTTCAGCCGGCGCGCGACGAGCCAGCCGAGACACGCGACCGACAGCGGCGTCAGCACGCCGAGCACGAGCTTGACGATTTCCAGCGAATTCCACGGATTGTTGAATGGCTGCATGGTGACCCGACAAGAAGAAACGCATCCGCGCCGGCGCATGACCCGGCGCGCGGCGCCGCCTGCCCGATCGCATCGACATTGACCGTTAGTTGCTTGTGCATCGAACGTCGCACGGCGGTGCGAGCAATACGCTCGAAGCGGCGTGACACGCCAGTTTATCCGGCGATTGTCGCCGAGCCGTGACCGTTCGTCGACTCGTCTCCGCACGCACGCGCCGCGCTAGGTCGGAAGCGCCGACGTGAGCTTGACCTTCTGCATCGGAATATCGGTCTTCACGCTCAGCACGCCCGGGATGCGCGTCAGGGTTTCCATCTGGAAACGCCGGTAGTCGTCGATGTCGGCCGCGACGACGCGCAGCAGGAAATCGCAGTCGCCGGCCATCAGGTGGCACTCGACGACTTCCGGCATCTGCTGAACGGCATCGGCGAAACGGTTCACGGATTCCGCGTCCTGCCCCTTCAGCCATACGCGCGTGAAGATGGTCAGCCCCTTGCCGACCTTCGCGGGATTCAGCACGGCCACGTATTTCTCGATCACGCCCGCTTCCTCGAGAAGCCGCACGCGCCGCAGGCACGGCGACGGCGACAGCCCGACCTCGTGCGCGAGTTCCACGTTCTGCATGCGGCCGTCGCGCTGGAGCGCGCTGAGGATCCGCCGGTCGATGGCATCAAGTTTCATTTGGCATCAGATTCCAAAAAATTCTCAAATCACAAGTTCAATGCCAAATTCTCCGAAATCCATGGCGACAACGCAACCCGATTCGAGTCAAAAAAGCAGACAATCCCTCCCCCGAAGGAGGAGTCATGAGCAGTAGCGTTTCAACGTCGTCCGGGCTTCGCGACAAGCCCGCCTATGTCGCCGAGATGGGGCGCGGATTGCGCGCGGCGCTGCCCGTCATGCTGGGTTTCGTGCCGTTCGCACTGGTGCTGGGCGCGCAGGCGGCGCAAAAAGGGTTGAGCCTGTTCGAGGTACCGATGATGACGGGCCTGAACTTCGGCGGCGGGTCCGAATTCGCGGCGATCCATCTGTGGACGTCGCCGCCGCATATCGCGCTGATCGTCGCGATGTCGTTCCTCGTGAACTCGCGGCACATCCTGATGGGCGCCGCGTTCGCGCCGTACATCCGGCGCCTGCCGCGCCGCCGCGCGTTCGCGGCGCTGTTCTTCATGTGCGACGAGAGCTGGGCGATGTCGCTCGCCGATGCGAAGGCGCGCTCGGCCACGCACATCAGCGTCCCCTATTACGCAGGCATCTGCGCGGGGCTCTACCTCACGTGGATCTCGATGACCACGCTCGGCGCGGCGGTCGGCCCGACGATCGGCAACGTCGAGCAGTACGGCTTCGACATGGCGTTCACGGCCGTGTTTCTGGTGCTGCTGCGCGGGATGTGGAAAGGGATGCGCGCGAGCCGCCCGTGGTTCGTGAGCCTGGTCGTCGCGGCAGCCATGCACCTGGCCGTGCCCGGCGCGTGGTACGTCGCGGCCGGCGCGTGCGCGGGACTGATCGCCGCGCTGCGGTGGGAGCCGCGCGATGCCTGAGCTTCCGGATTTCAGCACCGTCGCGACGATCGTGCTGATGGCCTCGACGACCTACCTGTCGCGCATCCTCGGCTACGTGCTGCTGCGCAACCGCACGCTCAGCCCGCGGATGGCTTCGGTGATGGAGAACGTGCCCGGTTGCGTGCTGATCTCGGTAATCGCGCCGGCCTTCGTGTCGACGCGCCCGGCCGACCTGCTCGCGCTCGCGATCACGCTGCTCGCGGCGACGCGCCTGTCGATCCTGCCGACCGTCATCGTCGGCGTCGTGTCGGCGGGGCTGCTGCGGCACCTGCTCGGATAAGCCGTTCCGACCCGCCGCGCACGCGGCACCTCCACCGACGAACGGGCGCGCGATGCGCCCGTTTTCACGTCCGCGCCGGCGACACGACACGACGGTTCTCACGCCGGGATGCTAGCCTTGTGGCTTGCGCCACGCCGCACTTCCCTCTCATCGCCCATCTCCGCGAGGACCGCTCCGATGCAAGAAACCCGCCCGCTTTTCGACCGCGTCCTGCTGACCAACGACGACGGATTCGACGCCCCCGGCCTTGACGTGCTCGAACAGGTCGCCACGCAACTGGCGCGCGAAGTGTGGATCGTCGCGCCGGCAGAAGACCAGAGCGGCACGTCGCATTCGCTGAGCCTGCACGAGCCGCTGCGCGTGCATCGCAAGGGCGAACGCCGCTTCGCGGTGCGCGGCACGCCCGGCGATTGCGTCGCGATCGCGGTCAGCCACCTGATGAAGGACGCGCGGCCCGACGTCGTGCTGTCCGGCGTGAACCGCGGTGCGAATCTCGGCACCGAAACGGTGTTTTCCGGCACGGTCGGCGCCGCGATGACGAGCATGCTGGTCGGCGTGCCGGCCATCGCGCTGAGCCAGGCGTTCGCCGATCGCAACGCGGTGCCGTGGAACACGGCGCTCGCGCATGCGCCGGACGTCATTCGCCGGCTCGTCGCCGCCGGCTGGGACAGCGACGCGTGCCTCAACGTGAATTTCCCGGCACGCCCCGCGCAGGACGTGCGCGGGCTGAAGGTGACGAACCAGGGCGCCGGCACGCTGCAGGGCGTCGAGATCGTGTCGGGCCGCGACCCGCGCGAGATCGACTATCACTGGCTGAAGCTGGCGCGCGCGCCGCGCGACGACGACGCGGATTCGGAAACGGTCGCGCTGGGCGAAGGGTATGTGGCCGTCACGCCGCTGAAGTTCGAGCGCACGCACGACGGCGCGCTCGCGCGGCTGCGGTCGAATCTCGGCTGATCGGGTTGGCTGGGTTGGCTGGGTTGGCTGCTTCGGCAGCTTTGGCCGGGCGGCCGCTTCGGCGCTTGCGCACGACGCCTGCGCGAGGTGACCCCGTTGCCCGGTCGCGTCGGCGCACAACGTCGCGTACGCGGCCGCCCGCACAGCGTCACGTCAGGTTCAATCCCCCGTCGAGCATCACGATCTCGCCCGTCACGTAATCGGACGCGACGAGCATCGCGACCGTCTGCGCGATGTCGTCCGGCGTCGCCGCGCGACGCATCGGCGCGCGTTCTCGCCAGAGCTGCTGCGCTTCGGTCCAGCCGGCGGTCAGCGGCGTATCGACCAGCCCCGGCGCGACCGCATTGACGCGAATCGCCGGCGCGAGCGTGCGCGCCAGCAGCCGCGTCGTGTGATTGAGCGCGGCCTTCGCCGCCGCATACGGAATCGACGCGCCTTTCGGCCGCACGCCCGCATGCGAGCTGACGTTCACGACACAACCGGCCCGCCCGCGCGACGCCGCTTCGAGCAGCGCGGGCTGTGCTTCGGCGACGAGCCGGAACGGCGCGATCACGTTGATCTCGTGTATCTCGCGCCACACGTCGGGCGTCGCCGCCGCGAGGTCCTCATGCGGAATCACGCGGCTGATCCCCGCATTGTTGACGAGCACGTCGAGCCGCCCGTGCACGGCGAGCGCGTCGCGGATCAGCCGCACGCGCCCGGCATCGTCGGCGAGATCGGCCTGCACGTAGGCCGCGCCGAGTTCGCGCGCCATCGCGCGTCCGATGTCGGCCGAACTGCGGGAATGCAGGATCACCGCATAGCCGTCCGCCGTCAGGCGGCGCGCGATGGCCGCGCCGATCCCCGACGTCGAGCCGGTGACGAGCGCGACGGGCCGATGCAGGCGCGACGCGCGCGGCTCGGCAGCGGCTTCGGTTTCAGGCTCCGTTTCGGAAATCGGGGCATGCATCGGCGGGAGCGGCGCGTCCATATCGGGGAACCCTGTCGGTGGCGTTCCTGCATCATAAGCGCGACGACGCGACCAGGATATCCATCGTCACTTCCTCGAACAGCGGCGTACCGAGGCAAAACACGCTACCGACCGGGTTCAGCGAACAGATGCCGGGCACGGGCAGCACGTACCACGCGGAAAGCTGGCCGCAATCGTCGCTGCCGGGAATCGGGAAGCCGGTCCGACACGATCGCTCTCGCGTCGATACAGGCCAGCCGCACGAGCCGTGATACCAGCGAAAACGGGGGCAGCGACGATCGTCACAACCGCTTGACCCAGCGATCGCCGGGCGCGGTGACCTGCAGCCTGCATCAGGGCATCGCCGATCGGCTCAGCGCTGCTTCGGCAGGTCGACAAAATCCTCGAGCTCGCCGGCCACGTACAGCCGCTTGCCGATTCTCGGGTATTCGCACACGTCGTGTTCGAGGCGCTGCCCGGCGACGATCAGTTCGAGCGGCACGTCACCCGTGTTCTGCAGCGTGTGTGCTTCACCGCCGCGCGCGAAGCCCAGGAAATCTCCGGGCCCGACGTCGTAAGGGCGTTCGCCGATCGTGACCGTCCCCGTGCCGGACAGCACGTACACGCATTCTTCCTCGTACAGGTGACGGTGGTATTCGGCCGATTCGTGGCCAGGCATCAGCGTGAGCAGATGGAAGCCGAACTGCGTGATACCGGTCAGGTCGCTGAGCGGTCTTTTGAAACGAACGGCATTGGGATTCAGCGAATGCACGGCGCGCGTCGGTTCCATCTTCGCGATATCGGCGGCCTTCAGCAATTCCCGGGGAGGGGTGATCGACATGGGGGGGCTCTCGTTGGCGTGACTGCATCGGTTGGGCGCGCCACCCGGGGCCGGCGAACGGGCAGCCGTCGAACGGGCGACGCGGCGCATGGGCGCGCCCCGGCATTGTCCGACATTTCCGGCCGCGTGGAGACACGGCATCGCATGGCGACGCCGGTTCGCCGCCGCTCCGGCCCCCGCCACCCGTCAGCGCACGGGCGTGCCGCGCAGTTCAGTCAGCAGCGCCACGAGCCGATCGATGTGCGCGTCTTCCGTGCGCCACGACGACACGCTGATCCGGAACGCCGGACGCCCCTGCCACACGGTCGCGCCGAACCACACGTCGCCCGAATCCTGCGCGGCCTCGCGGATCGCGACGGTTTCCTCGTCCGTGCCGGCGCGCACCAGCACCTGGTTCAGCACGACGCGGTTCAGCACGTCGTAGCCGGCCGCACGCAGGCCGTCCGCGACACGCGATGCCTGCGCGCAATGCCGCTCGACCATCGTGGCCAGCCCGGCACGGCCGAGCGAGCGCAGCGCGGCCCACACGGGAATGCCGCGCGCACGCCGCGAGAATTCGAGGTTCAGGTTCTTCTGCGCGTCCTGCGCGCCGCTCAGGTAGACGGCATCGCTGTTCATCGCGGTCGCGAGCGCGTCCGCGTCGCGGCAGATCACCATCGCGCCGTCGTACGGCGTGTTGAGCCACTTGTGGCCGTCGGTGGTCCAGCTATCCGCGCCGTCGATGCCGTCCGTCAGCGCGCGTTTCGACGACGCGCGTGCCCACAGCCCGAACGCGCCGTCCACATGCACCCATGCGCCAACCGCCTTCGCAGGCGGAATCAGCGCCGCGAACGGATCGAATTCGCCGGTGTTCACTTCGCCGGCCTGCAAGCAGAGGATCGTCATGTCGTCGAGCGGCGGCAACTGCGCCGGGTCGATGCGACCGTGTGCATCGACCGGCGCGACGACGAGACGCTTCAGCCCGAAGCCGAGCACGCGCAGCGCCTTCTTCACCGTGATGTGCGCAAGCTCGGAGATCACGACCTTCACCTCGGGCGCGCCGATCAGGCCGTCCTCGTCGACGTCCCAGCCCTTGCGTGCAAGCAGCGTGCGCCGCGCGGCCACCAGCGCGACGAGCGTGCACGCCGTCGCGCTCGTGCCGAAACCGACCGCGCTGCCTTCGGGCAACGCAAGCACGTCGACGACCCAGCGCGCGGCCTGACGCTCGATCGTCGCGGCCACCGGCGAATTCGCGTACGACGACGCGCACTGATCCCACGCGAGCATCAGCCGCTCGGCCCCCGCCGCGGCCGGCAGCGCGGCGCCGATCACGAAGCCGAAGTAGTTCGGGCCGTTCGACGCGACGGTCGCGGGCGAGCCCTGCTCGTCGAGCAGGCGCAGCACGTCGTCGGCCGGGCGGCCCGTATCGGGCAGCGGCTCGTCGAACGCGGCGAGACCGGCCAGCGCGGCCGCATCGGGAAACGCGCGCCGGTCGTTCGTCGCTGCCAGGTACGCGTGCGCGCGCCGGTCGGCGTCGGCCAGCAATGCAAGTTCGTCCATATCGGTTGCCTCGGTGGGGATCGGTCGAATCAGAGTTGCGAGAGATCGCGGCCGAGCTGCTGCAGCGCGCCGTCGATCCGCTTGTAATACGTGAACTTGCCGACACGGGTCGCCTGCACGAGCCCGGCATCCGCGAGGATGCGCATGTGGCGCGTGGTCGTGGCCGGCGCGATGCCGAGCTTCTCGGTGATGTACGTGCAGCACACGCCGAGTTCGTCGAAATCGCCGTGCGGCTGCGGCGGGAAATGCTTGCGCGGCTGCTTGAGCCAGCGCATCACGGCCAGACGGCTTTCGTTGGCCAGTGCGCTGATGCGGGTGACGTCGTCCATGGGGTTGGAAGGCTTTGTTTAACGTTTCGTATATTAGCTAAATGACGAAACGTGGGCAATCTGCTCGAGGTCCGATTTCAGGCTGTCGCGTCACGTTCGGGATCACGACATCGGTATTCGATGCGATCGCGGCAAAACGGCTGCCACACCCTCCCGCAGGCAGCGCGAGCAACGCGCCTTTACGCCCCCGCCAGTGCCTGCGCCAGCCGCTCGATCAACGCGCGCACGCGCCGCGGCTGCACGGCACTGCCCGGATAGACGATCTGCAAATCGACGTCGCCCGGCGAGAACGCGCGCAGAACCTCGACGAGCGCGCCGGACGCCAGATCCCGTTCGACGTCGACCAGCGACTTCAGCGCGACGCCGTGCCCCGCGATGCACCACGCGCGGACGAGCGCGCCGTCATTGGCTACGCGCCGGCCACGCACCATCACACGCTTCAGTTCGCCATCGATGCTGAACGGCCATTCGGCATACAGGTCGGGCCCGAAACGCATCACGATGCAATCGTGCGCGGCGAGATCGTCCGGATGCCGTGGCGTGCCGTGCGCGGCGAGATACGCGGGCGACGCGCACACCGCGCGCCGTGCGCGGCCGAGCGAACGGCTGTGCAGCGAACTGTCCGCCAGCGTGCCGCGGCGGATCGCGAAATCGAGCCCTTGCCCGACGAGATCGACGTAGCCGTCGCCGAGATGCAGGTCGACCGTGACGCCCGGATGCTCGGCCAGGAACGCGTCGACGACGGGCACGACGCGCTCGCGTCCGAGATCGGCCGGCGCGCTCAGGCGCACGGGCCCCGACAGCGTCTGTGCGCCTGAGCGCACGCGGCTTTCGAGTTCGCCGGCCTCGGCCAGCAGGCGCCGCGCGCCGGCAACCAGCGTGCGGCCCTCGTCGGTCAGGCTGATCGCGCGCGTCGTGCGCGTAAGCAGCGCCGCGCCGTAGTGGCGCTCGAGCGCCGCCAGCCGCTCGGACACCGTGGCCGGCGACAGGCCGACCTCCCGGCCCGCCGCAGCCAGCCCGCCCTTTTCCACGATGCGCAGGAACAGCGCGAGGTTATCGAGCAGCATTATTCGCCCTATCCGAAGGATATTTTCGAATTCTGCCCAATTATCTGAAATATCCGCAAGCGATACAGTGTGATTCCGCCGACGGGCGCCCGTCCGGCACGCGCCGGGCTTCGACCATTCAAAGGAAACGCACATGGAATACCGTACGCTCGGCCGCTCCGGCCTCAAGGTTCCCGTCCTGAGCTTCGGTGCCGGCACGTTCGGCGGCACCGGCCCGTTGTTCGGCGCATGGGGCAACACGGGCGTCGACGAAGCGCGCCGCCTGGTCGACATCTGCCTGGAAGCCGGCGTCAACCTGTTCGACACCGCCGACGTGTATTCGGACGGCGAATCCGAACGCGTGCTCGGCGCGGCGCTCAAGGGCCGCCGCGACCGGGTGCTGATTTCGACGAAGACGGGCCTGCCGACCGGCGATGGCGCGAACGACGCGGGCACGTCGCGCGCACGGCTCGTGCGCGCCGTCGACGCCGCATTGGGCCGCCTCGACACCGACTACATCGATCTGCTGCAGTTGCACGCGTTCGACGCGGGCACGCCGGTCGAGGAAGTGATGTCGACGCTGGACGATCTCGTACGCGCGGGCAAGCTGCGCTACATCGGCGTATCGAATTTCGCGGGCTGGCAGATCATGAAATCGCTTGCGGCAGCCGATCGCTACGGGTGGTCGCGCTACGTGGCGAACCAGGTCTACTACTCGCTCGTCGGCCGCGACTACGAGTGGGACCTGATGCCGCTCGGCGCGGACCAGGGCCTCGGCGCGCTCGTGTGGAGCCCGCTCGGCTGGGGCCGGCTCACCGGCAAGATCCGCCGCAACGCGCCGCTGCCCGAAGGCAGCCGCCTGCATGAAACGGCCAGCTACGGGCCGCCGGTCGACGACGAGCGCCTGTACGACGTGGTCGATGCGCTCGACGCGATCGCGGAGGAAACCGGCAAGACCGTGCCGCAGATCGCGCTGAACTGGCTGCTGCAACGGCCGACCGTATCGTCGGTGATCATCGGCGCGCGCAACGAGGAACAACTGCGCCAGAACCTCGGCGCGGTCGGCTGGTCGCTGACCGATGCGCAGGTCGCGACGCTCGACGCGGCGAGCGCGGTGCAAGCGCCGTATCCGTACTTCCCGTATCGCCGGCAACAGGCGTTCGCGCGACTCAATCCGCCGATGCGCGGGTAAGGGGTGAGATCAGTCCGCGAAATTCTCTCGAGGCGGATTAATCGGTGTAAACGGGTGTCAAAATGGCGACCGGTCTTGCCCAGCATGGCTGACGTCGGCAGCCTCTGGTAGCCCGAGGGATACAAAATCTTCCTTTTCATCGGTTCTTGTATCCCCACGGCTACAACTTCGACGCGTCAATTTGTATTCGCTTCCAGCCCGGACGAATCCACCGACACCGCCTCCGCACAACACTCCGGCCTTTACAGCAGGAGCGTTGTGCGCCGGCTGCAATCCGATTTTCCCCGTGCGTGCGGCATGAGTTGATCGTTCAATCCCACGGATTCACGATGGCGACACCGGTTGCGGCAAAGTCGGCCACATTGCGCGTCACGACAGTCATGCCGTGCACGAGCGCCGTAGCGGCAATGAGCGCATCCCGCTCGGACCGTCGATCCGGTACATGGAGCCGCGCACATCGTTGAGCGACCGCGGTATCAACCGGCAGCACACGGCTCGCGAATTCGGGCAGGACATGTCCGTCAAGCCAGGCCCTGAGGAGCGCGCCCTGGACCGGGTCTCTGCGTTCAATCTGCAAGACACCGGTCTCAAGCTCCACGATCGTGATGGCAGAAACAAAAAGCGTCGGGGCGTCGACGGTCGAACTCCAGGCCGCCAGATTCCCGTCCGCCTTGCCCGTTCGCACCTTCCGCAGTTCCGAAATGACATTGGTATCGAGAACGAACATCATCAGAAGTCAACCTGCTTGATCGTGACGTCCGCGCGCGGAGGGTCAAACTCGATGTCCTCGACACCGGGCATCGCCAGCGCATCGGCGATGTTGCGCCTCTGCTGCGTGAGACGCTGGTATTCCTCGAAACTCAACAGCACATGAGCGGGCCTGCCGCGGTCCGTAATAAACACGGGGCCGTCCTTTGTCGCTTTCTTCGCTTTAGTCACGTCCTGGTTGAGTTCGCGACTCGAGAGCGTGGTGATGGTCATCGTGGACTCCTCAAACACATCAATGTAGGTATGTTACTACAATAAATGAATGCCGTGATACCTGCGTGAAACCCCGACCGACCATCGATCCGCTCACCCCACCGGCCGCGCCTTGATCCACAGAAGCAGCGGTACGTGCGCCCACTGCTTCAACCGATCCGTATCGGCCATGGTCCGGCGGCGGTTCGCATGACCGGGTTGCGCCACATCCGGCGCTTTCCGTTTCCGGCGGCGAAGTTCTACAGTTACAGAAAACAACCCGCGCCGCCGGGCATCGTCCCGTTCGACGATACGCATCCGATTCCGAGGAAAGCCCATGCCGAGTATCGTCGCCGCTCCCGCCAATCTCCCCCCGAGCCCCGTCGCGGCGGAAACGCGCATGGTTCACGACGTCGCCACGCTGAAGCCGTCCGACTACCGTTCGGCCGATGGTTCATCGTGGGTCATCTCCACCATCACGCCGGCCGCGGACAGCGGCGCGAACGTGACCGGCGCGACGTATTTCGACACCGCGAAAGGCCGGACCGTCCCGGTGCCCGACGCGCGCCGCCGTTATGCGAATCGCGGCACGTGGCAGGTCGTCGCGAGTTCGAGCCCGTCGGTGCCCGCAACCGGCCGCTACGACTGGCTGACGCTCGCGTGGCTGCCGATCAATCGGCGGCCGCTGCCGCAAACGCCCGAGCATCTGTATTCGCCGTTCATTCGCGGCGGCACGATCGTTTATCGATGGAATCCGGCGGCAGAAGGCGGCGAGCAGTTCGGTAACGTGCGGATGATCTTTCCGGAATGGACGCAGCAGGTGGCTGATGCGTTGCGATCCGCGCCGCCGTCGTTGCCGGACGGCGCGTCGGCCACGCCGGCTGCGCTCGATCGCCTGAAATCAGACAGGAATCCGATGACCGCCGCGCTCGACTTCGGCGACGCGCTGCGTGCAGAGCCGGTGGAACGGATCGTCGCGCGGCTGCCCGCCTTGCTGCAGGTGAACGATCTGCATGAACTGTCGGCCATCGTGTTCCTGTGCCTGTCCGGGTCGCGCGCCGAAGACCGGCCGCGCTTCGTCGAAACGATCGACGCGGCGATCGCGGGCACCGACGACGGCGCACGCCTGCTCGCGATCGCGTATGGCGCGTTCGCGGCGGGAAGGTCCCGGCCTTATCCATTCAATGACGCCGCGCAGACGGCCCGCATCAACGACGTGTTCGGCGCGCTGAAGCGGCGCACGTCGGCGCTCGCAGTGCCGATTGCGGAAGGTTCGCCGTGGTACGAATTCTTCACGGCCTACAGGCTCGGCGGCGCGGTATCCGGCAACGGCCAGTGACCGCACGTAAGTGATCGGCGCCGCGGCAGCGGATGCCTGATTACCGCGCCTGCATCACCGCTTCTCTTCGTTCGGATTCGGGCAGAACGACACCGGATCGCCGCGCAGCGTGCTCATATCCTCGATCCGCGGAAAAGTCCGTGGCGAATAAATGCCGGGGTGTTTTCAATCAATTCGACCATTTGAATCAGATCCCCCCGTGATAAATTTCCGCCCGGCCACAGAGCCATCTCTAATAACCTTAATCCATAGACCAAATCATGAAATCTGTTATCCGTCATGCCGCTCTGGCACTGGTGACGATCGGCTTCCTGTCGGGCTGCGCAAGCAGCGTGACACGCGACGCAGGTAATCAGGCGGAGGCCACCGCGACTGCGTCGACGTCCAAATTCGGCACCAAGCCGATTATCGTGAAAGTTACGCTGGACGCGGCTGCCCAGGAAGCGTTGAAAGACAATCTGAAGTTCAGCCCCAAGAAACTGCAGGAGCAAATCGAAAACGCGCTGTACGCACGCAAGCTTCTGGCAAAGGCCGATTCAACCGATGCGATGCAGCTGAACGTTGAAGTGACCGGCATTCGGGTGCGCTCGAGTTTCTCCGCGGTCATGTTCGGCTTCATGGCGGGCAGCGATTATGTCGACGGCACCGTGACGCTCGTCGGCACCGACAATCGTCAGCTCGACCGCTTCAAGGTGTCGGCATCGTATGCACTCGGCGGCATCGCCGGTATGGACGGGACACGCATGGACTGGCTGTACGAGAATTTCACCGAGAAAACGCTGTCGACGCTCGACCCGTCGGCCGGCGCGCAACAAGCGGACGCGGCTCACGAGAAGAAACTGTAATGTCCGACGCCCGATGGACCGCGGATTCGCGGCCCGTCGGGCGGCAGCCGCCGCGCTCACCCAACGGCTACGATGCGGGTTGCGACCGCAACGATCTTCATCGAGCAGAGTCTCCTTTGAGCATGCCCCCTTGGCAACAGGCACGCGTCGCGGCTTCGATTGCCGCATTCCGATCGGACATCCGTTCGTCCGTGTCTTCGTTGTATCGACGATCGGCGTCGTACGCAAGGCGGCAAAAAAACGGCTGCCCTGAAGCAGCCGTAAAGGAGAGGTCTTCCGTGTTCAGACGGAGACACCGGCCAGCCACCACGCCGTCCGGTAGATCCATTGTTGACGAGCGCTCCGCATCCGGGAATCAGTCTGGTCTGATTTTCGGGCGCAAGAAGACCCACCGGCAATTCAGACAGGTCCGATAGGATTGGCATCGGGCGGCACGTAAACTCCGACCCGTGAACCTCTCGACCGCCCCCCTCGTCCATACGATGCGCGACGCGATCCGTCGCCCCAGCTTTCTCCGCGGCCTCGACATCGCGGTGCTCGCGCTGATCGTCGCGAGCGTCTTCGTCGTGATGATCGACAGTGTGCAGGAACTGCACGCGCAGTACGGGAGCGCGCTGTACGCGGCTGAATGGGCGTTCACGCTGCTGTTCACCGCCGAATACGCGGTGCGGCTGTTCACCGCGCGCAAGCCCGCCGCCTATGCGCGCAGCTTCTTCGGCATCGTCGATCTCGTGTCGATCCTGCCGACCTATCTCGCGTTTTTCTTCCCCGGCCTGCATGCGCTGATCGACGTGCGCCTGCTGCGGCTGCTGCGCGTGTTCCGCATACTCGGGCTCGCGATCTATCTCGAGGAAGGCCAGATGCTGATCCGCGCGCTCTCGCGTGCGCGGCGCAAGATCTTCGTGTTCATCGGCGGGATGTTCGTGATCGTCGTGATCCTCGGCACGGTGATTTTTCTCGTCGAAGGCCCCGAGAATGGCATCACGAGCATTCCGGTCGGCGTGTACTGGGCCGCCGTGACGATGAGCACGACCGGTTACGGCGACCTGACGCCGCACACGCCGCTCGGCCGGCTGATCACGTCGTGCGCGATCCTGCTCGGTTACGGCATCATCGCGTTCCCGACCGGTATCATGGGCGCGGAGCTCGTCGCGTCCGCGCTCGAACGCGGACGGGCGCAGCAAGCATCGTCCGGCGATGCCGGTGCGGCAGTCTGTCCGCATTGCGGCGCATGCGCATCGAAGCAACGCGACGATGCCAGCACCACGGCAACGCAGCGTGTGCCTGACCGCCCATCATCAACGCATTCCTCATTCAATTAATGACAATGAACGCTTTCTCATGCTGAGCATCGGCCCCTTTTCCGTAAGGGTCGTGGCCGTAGCCATCGCCGCCCTGATCGCGTGGCTCGTCGCGCGCTTCGCGCAGCGCACTCGACCGTATGGTCAGCACAAAACTTCCGCGAGCCTGCTGCTCGACGCGCTGCTGATCGGGCTGATCGCCGCTCGCGTCGGCTATATCGCGCGCTGGTGGCCCGACTATTTCGCCTCACCGAAATCCATCGTCGCGCTCGGCGACGGCGGCTTTACCTGGTGGATCGGCTTGCCGGTCGCGCTCGCCTATATCGGCTGGCGGTCGCGCCGCCTGCCGGGGCTGGCGCGCCCCGCGCTCGCCGGCATCGCCGCCGGCATGCTGGCTTGGGGTGCGGCGCAGGGTGTGCTGGCGACGTTCGACCGCACGGCGCCGCCGCTGTCCGCGCTGCGCGTGGAGACGCTCGATGCGACGCCCGTCGCACCGAACCGCTACGCGGGCAAACCCGTCGTCGTGAACCTGTGGGCGACCTGGTGCCCGCCGTGCCAGCGCGAAATGCCGATCCTCGCGCAGGCGCAGCGGGATTACCCGGGCGTCAGTTTCCTGATGATCAATCAAGGCGAGGATGTGCAGACCGTGAGCGCGTTTCTTGAACGCAAAGGGCTGCGCTTCGACCACGTGCTGCTCGACCGCTCGCTCGGCGCGATGCGGACCTACGGTTCGCGCGGGCTGCCGACGACGCTGTTCTTCGATGACAAAGGCAAACTCGTCGAGTCGCACATGGGCGAGATCACCGCCGCAAGGCTCAAGGACACGGTGAATACGCGCTTCGGTCGCTGAGGTGGAACAGGCCCGCGTGGCGCGGATGACGATGCGCGAGCACTTCGAAGCGCTTCGCGAGAAAGGTGTGCAGCAGCGCGAAACCGAAGATGATCGCGCCGGCAAGTTCGACGGTATGGGGCATGTCGGAATCCATTGAATTGAAAATCCGGCACGCGGCTGGTGCCGGGTGAAACACGATGGGTCGCACAACGTGCGGTCTCGCGAACGGGAATGGCAAACGGGTGGCGACAGGCAGGACGCCGTTCAGACCCGGTATCCGAAGGGTATCGCGATCGCGGAGCCGTCCCAATCGGACCAGTCCGATTAATGAGACGGACGGGACCGATTGTACGGCGCGGCGCATCGCGCACATCGAGTCATTAGAGCAGTTATCCTAAACAATTTTGGATCGTCCCGACAGGATGTTTTACGGCTTCGTCGTGCACGACGCATGGGCGACCTCTTTGGCACCCTGGCCGATAAGCATACAAAACCAGACCGAACGGCTAACGTTGGTAGAAACGCACATAACGGATCCCTGTGCAGCCGCCAATTCCCCTACAGTGGAGATACGTTTGCGCGTGCGGATGAATGGATCTTCGTGAATGGTTATTCGTGATGCGAAGGATGTTGGTCCGATTTCGACGCGTAAGCGAGCGCGGGCCGTGAGTGCAGCAACACCCACGGCCCGCTGACCACAACCAACTCACCACAGGAGTTAGTCATGGCTGACGCGAATGATAGCGCACCCGCCCTTTTCCCCGATCGTTTCGTGACGATTCAGGAGTCTTACCGATACCGGACAATCAAGTCGATTCTTCGCAACAAGCATCGCCCGAAGAAGCCACCGCCGCTGTATCCGTGGATCAAGTTGTCGGGCCGCTGGATCGAAACGGCAGGGTTCGAACCCGCACAACGCGTGCGGATCGAGGTAACGGAGCGGCGGCTGGTTATCACGCCGATGGAAGAGACCTATCTCGATCTCAAGGGGCGTCCCGAATTCCCCATTGTGGATACGGAGACGGGTTTGAGGCGCCGCCGGCATCCGGCCGGAATGGAAGAAGCCGACGTCCGTTCGCGCTGATCACGGGCGCTGAATCGTATCGTCGATGTGCCGCGCAAGATGCAGCGCGGTGCGCCGGCGAATGCTGATACCGCTCGATCTGCCGGCATGGTCGCAACGCGATCGCGACCATGCCGGCACTTGCGAACTACTCGTGACCGGCCATAATCGACGAAGCAGAAACGGATATCGGCAAACAGGAGATCAACGATGAACCGCAACGACCATCCGCAAGGCATGGACAACGTGCTGCTGGACCTCGGTTTCGACGACTCAATTGCGTTGCCGGCCAAGGCTTCGCTCGCGCTCAAGCTCAACCAGCTGATCGACAAGCGCGGCTTGAGCCAGGCCGAGACAGCGGCGATCACGGGTATGACGCAGCCGGAGGTGTCTCAGGTGCGCGGCTACAAGCTCCAGAACATTTCGCTGGATCAGGTGATGGAAGCGCTGGTGTCGCTGGGCCAGCATGTTGAAATCGTGGTGCGGCCCGCGCATCTCGCGCATTCGGCAGGCGTCACGGTTACCGAGTAACACCGGAGCAGACGGCCTGCACTTCGCGCTTTCGCAACAGTCTTCAACCTTGGTGTCATCACGCTGACGCTGATCGCACGCGGCGGCGAACGACTCAGCATCGACGCCGCGTGGTCGCGCGCCATTCATGCGCGTGGTCAGATACTGCGCTGATTGACGCGCTTCGCCAGTTCCTCCGCGCTTTCCTTCCGCTCGCTATACCGATCGACCAGATACGGGCCGATATCCCGCGTCAGCAGCGTGAACTTGACCAGTTCCTCCAGCACATCCACCACGCGATCGAAATAAGCCGACGGCTTCATCCGCCCTGCCTCGTCGAATTCCGCGAATGCCTTCGCCACCGACGACTGGTTCGGGATGGTCAGCATGCGCATCCAGCGTCCGAGCACGCGCATCTGGTTCACCGCATTGAACGATTGCGAGCCGCCGCTGACCTGCATGACGGCGAGCGTCTTGCCCTGGGTCGGGCGAACGGCACCCATCGACAGCGGAATCCAGTCGATCTGCGCTTTCATGATGCCGGTCATCGCACCGTGCCGCTCCGGCGAGCACCACACCATGCCTTCCGACCACTGCACCAGTTCGCGCAACTCGACGACCTTCGGATGACTCTCGGGCGCATCGTCGGGCAGCGGCAGGCCGCTCGGATTGAACACGCGTACCTCGGCGCCCATTGCCGCGAGCAAACGCGCGGCTTCCTCGATCAGCAGGCGGCTGAACGAACGCTCGCGCAGCGAGCCGTACAAAAGCAGGAACCGGGGCGGATACGTCGACGGCACCGCCGGCCGCAACTGGCCGGCATCCGGCACGCGGAACGATTCGACGTCGAGTTGCGGCAGGTCATCCAGACGGTCAGACATGCGTACCCTCCGCGTAATTGCAGTGAATCGTGACGTAGTTCATGCAGATGGATTCTCCCGTTTGCTCAAGCACGTTCGTACCAGCCCTTCGACCGGTTGACTATGCGCACCACCAGCAACATGACGGGCACTTCGATCAGCACGCCGACGACGGTGGCCAGCGCCGCGCCGGAATGAAAACCGAACAGGCTGATCGCAGCCGCGACTGCCAGCTCGAAGAAATTGGACGCGCCGATCAGCGCCGACGGACACGCGATGTTGTGCTTCTCGCCCACGGCGCGATTGAGCCAGTAAGCGAGCGCCGAGTTGAAAAACACCTGGATCAGGATCGGCACCGCGAGCAACGCGATCACCAGCGGCTGCTTCAGGATCGCTTCGCCCTGGAACGCGAACAGCAGCACGAGCGTGGCCAGCAATGCGGCGATCGACCACGGGCCGATCCTGGCCATCGCGGCATCGAACGCCGCCTGCCCGTTCGCGAGCAGCCGCTTGCGCCAAAGCTGCGCGAGGATCACCGGGATCACGATATAGAGCACGACCGACGTGAGCAGCGTCGCCCACGGCACGGATATCGCCGACATCCCCAGCAGCAGGCCGACCAGCGGCGCGAACGCGATCACCATGATGCTGTCGTTCAGCGCGACCTGCGACAGCGTGAACAGCGGATCGCCGCCCGTCAGCCGGCTCCATACAAAGACCATCGCCGTACACGGCGCGGCGGCCAGCAGGATCAGGCCCGCGATGTAGCTGTCGAGCTGATCGGCCGGCAGCATCGGCGCGAACAGATGCCGGATGAACAGCCAGCCGAGGAACGCCATCGAGAACGGCTTGACGAGCCAGTTCACGACGAGCGTGACACCGATGCCCTTCACGTGCTGACGCACTTCATGCAGCGCGCCGAAGTCGACCTTGACGAGCATCGGGATGATCATCACCCAGATCAGCAATCCGACCGGCAGATTGACCTGCGCGTATTCCATCCGGCCGATCTGCTGGAACAGGCCGGGCAGCGCCTGGCCGAGCGCGATGCCGGCGACGATGCACAGCGCGACCCAGACGGTCAGATAGCGTTCGAAGAAGTTGATGGAAGGCTTGGCGACAGCCTGCCCCGGCGGAGCGGCGTTGGACGTGTTCATTGGGCGGGTATCGGTCTCGAAGTCGCTGGCGTCCGGTGAATTCGGCCGGCCGCCATGCGAACGGTCAGCTCCGGGAAATCTCGGTCAGCGCCGCCTGGAGTTCGGCGTTGCTCATGCGATCGAGCGGCAGCGCCAGCAATTGCAGCATCCGATAGCCGATCGCCTGGCGCGTGAGTTCGAACGCGAGCCGCTTGCCTTCGTCGCCGCCCACCGCGTTCGACGGATCGGCATAACCCCAATGCACTTTGATGGGGCTGCCGGGCCAGTACGGGCACGCCTCCGCGGCCGCGCTGTCGCATACCGTGATGACGACGCGCATTTCAGGCGCGCCGTCGCCCGTGAATTCGTCCCAGCTCTTGCTGCGGTAGCCGCTTACGTCGACACCGGCGTTCGTCAGCGCTTCCAGCGCGAACGGATTGAGCCGGCCGCTCGGCGCACTGCCGGCGCTGTACGCGCGCACGTCCTTGCCGAGCTTCGCGGCCCAATGATTGAGCATGCCTTCCGCGAGCACGCTGCGCGCGGAGTTGTGGGTACAGAGGATCAGGACGTTCGTGGTCATGGGCGGCGTATGCGAAGGTGCTTCAGCAAGGTTGCGGGCCGGACGTCGAACACGCGGACACCGGCGAGCACGGATTGCCGCCGCAGCAGTTCTCCGTGAGATAGGCCAGCAAGCCGTTCATCGTCGCGAAGTTCGCGCCATAGATGACGAAGCGGCCTTCCTGCCGGCTCGTGACGAGCGCTGCATGGGCCAACTCCTTCAGATGAAAGGACAACGATGAAGGCGGTACATTCAGCAGCGTGGCGATCTGCCCGGCCGGCAGACCTTGCGGTCCCGCCTGCACGAGCGTGCGGAAGACGGCGAGCCGGGATTCGTGTGCGAGTGCCGAGAGCGCGGCGATGGTCTGGTTCGTTTCCATTATTCGATAATAATCGAAATATCGAATTCCGAGAAGCCACCTCGAGATGAAGCGGTGGCCAACGAACGGGGACAAACAAAACGACTGCGCCAGCGGGCGAACCCTTCACCCGACGACAGCCCGGCCTTCAACTACGCGCCGCGCGCTTCCCGATGCACGTCCCGATGCGCTCCCCGGGCCGTCAGCATCGGCTTCGACGCACGGCTCACGGTTGCGAGAACACCATCACGCGCCCCGACACGCGCTGCAGCTTGAGCCAGCCCATATCGGCCGTGAAGCGCAGTTGCTGCAGCGGGAAGTCGAACGACGCCTTCTCGGCCGCGCTCACGACCGACTTGGCGATCCAGCGGATCAGCGCCTTCCCTTCCTCGGTCGTCACGCTGCCGTTCTGGATGCCGCCGTAGAAGTAGCGATTCCCGGCGTTGACCTCGTTCTGCAACTGCATCCAGTGACCCGGCAAGCCCGGCAGCGTCCGGAACAGGTCGGCCACCCGCTTGGTCGTCAGGCCGCGCGCCCACAGCGCACCGTTTACGTCCGGCCGAACCAGGTTGTGGCGATCCGCTTCCTGGGCCTGCCCCTTGATGTCGCCCCGCAGGGCATCGAGCTTCGACATGACGCATTCCTCATGGTGATGGGCGCGGGAAAATGGCCCCGCGCGCGCCGCTAGCACGATACGCCCGTTGCGTGGAGTCATCTCCTGTCAGGTTTGTCAGGCCGCGCCGCCGGCGCGGCCGTCACCATCCCGCTTACGCGACGGCCTTCGCCGCCGCCTGCGCGCCAAAGAACGTCGCCTGCGCCGCTTCGTCCGCCCGCGCATACGCGCGGTTGACGCCGCTGATCACCGCGCGAATCGACGCGGTCGTCAGGTTCGCGTCGATGCCCACGCCGAACGCGCTGCCGCGCACGCCCGAACCGGCCAGTTCCGCGATCGCGATCGCCTTCGCATCGGCGCCCTGCGACAGCGCGCGTTCCTCGTAGTGCTGGATTCGCAACGGCGTGCGCAACGCATGCATCAGCGCGTCGAGCGGACCGTTGCCTTCACCGCGCAGCACGCGGCGCTCGCCGTGCACGTCGGCGGTCAGCACGATCGTCTCGCGGCCGTCGCGCTCCGACAGTTCATGGCCGACATAGCGCAGCGGCGCGTCGCCCTCCACGTATTCCTGCTGGAACAGCGACCAGATCTGCGCACTCGTCACCTCGTGCCCGCTGTCGTCGGTCAGGCGCTGCACGGCCGCGCTGAAGTCGACCTGCAGGCGACGCGGAAGCGCGACGCCATAACCCTGCTCGAGCAGGTACGCGATGCCGCCCTTGCCCGACTGGCTGTTCACGCGAATGATCGAATCGTACGTGCGGCCGAGATCGCTCGGATCGATCGGCAGATACGGCATTTCCCACACGGCGTCGGCGCGCTGCACCGCGAAGCCCTTCTTGATCGCATCCTGGTGCGAGCCGGAGAACGCGGTAAACACGAGGTCGCCGACGTACGGATGACGCGGATGGATCGGCAACTGCGTGCATTCCTCGGCGGTGCGCGCGACTTCGTTGATCTGCGAGAAATCGAGGCCCGGATCGACGCCCTGCGTGTACAGGTTCAGCGCGAGCGTCACGAGATCGACGTTGCCGGTACGCTCGCCGTTGCCGAACAGGCAGCCCTCGATCCGATCGGCACCGGCCATCACCGCGAGCTCGGCCGCCGCGACCGCGGTGCCGCGGTCGTTGTGCGGATGCACGGACAGGATCAGCGCATCGCGACGCGCGAGGTTGCGGTGCATCCATTCGATCTGGTCCGCATAGAAGTTCGGCGTGCCGACCTCGACAGTCGCCGGCAGGTTCACGATCGCCTTGTGCTCGGGCGTCGGCTGCCACACGTCGAACACGGCGTCGCAGACTTCCTTCGCGAAGTCGAGCTCGGTCGCCGTAAACGTTTCCGGGCTGTACTGCAGCGTGAACTGCGTGTCGGTCGCCGCATCGGCGCAGCGCTTGATCGTGCGCGCCGCATTCACCGCGAGCTGCTTCACGCCGTCGCGGTCGAGGCCGAACACGATCTTGCGGAATTCCGGCGCGGTCGCGTTGTACAGGTGCACGATCGCGCGCTTCGCGCCGCGCAGCGATTCGAAGGTGCGCTCGATCAGATCGTCGCGCGCCTGCGTCAGCACCTCGATCGTCACGTCGTCGGGAATGTGGCCGCCTTCGATCAGTTCGCGCACGAAGTTGAAGTCGGTCTCGGACGCCGACGGGAACGCCACCTCGATCTCCTTGAAACCGATCGCGACGAGCGTCTTGAACATCCGCATCTTGCGCGCCGCATCCATCGGCTCGAACAGCGCCTGGTTGCCGTCGCGCAGGTCGGTGCTCATCCAGATCGGCGCGTGCGTGATGGTGCGCGACGGCCACGTGCGGTTCGGCAGATTGACGGGCGTGAACGGCCGGTATTTCGTTGCAGGGTTCTTCAGCATCATGATGTTCGGTCCTCGGTCGGTTTGTCGGGAAACCGCGGCGCGGCGGCCTTCAGCAGCGGAGGCCGGCTGCGCACGCAGCGATCAAAGCGGTAAAAAAGCGGCAAAGCGGTACGGCGAACGACGGCCTTGACGGTTGGGCGACCGGGACGGAGCGGAGCGATACGGAGAAAAGACGAACTCAGGCGCCGGTCGACAACCGGGGCCAGGTCGGTGATACGGGGGAAATCTGGCGCTTCAGGAAAGAAGCAGATGGAAAGCGCGCAGCCGCAGACCCAGCCCGGAACAAAGGGCTAGTAGTCGTAGCGAGAAGAGGGGCTGGGCGGCTTGCATGGCCGGAATCAGATCACAACGCGGAGGGGGCTGTCAACGGGGAGCGCGTGCATCGCATGGCCGCGCCGCCTGCAAAATCAGTCCCGTCCGATAGGCGGCGGCCGCGCCCGTCGCTATGCTTCACGGGTGCGGCGCCGGTGAGGTCCTATTCATGTTCGGAGTGAGTCGGTCCATCCTCTTCGCCGGTCGCCGCGCACCCTTCTCTTGCGATCGGGCTTCGGCGTGGGCGTTCGGTGGTGGCCGGTGGGCGCGGCCACGACAGAGATGCTGATGTTGAAACGAACGCTGCCAGATGCGAACACCGAGCGCTCGCCCCGAAGCCCGATTGCACCGCAGCCGATCCGCCTATACCGAGCACTATTCAGAAAAACGACACGCGCGTCGATATAGTTTCCGGAATATATAAAAACACCCTCGATTAAACATATTTCATTAAATCGATTCACTTTGGCTTTCGATTTACTGAACAATTACCATTCTCATCTGAATATTTTTTTATTTATTTTTCGACATGCTTGTCGAACCGCGTTTCAAACGGCAAACGTTTGCGAGACGCGGGGAGACGCCTTACTACTGTTCTTCAGGAGGAAAGCATGGCCGATTCTCAAACGTCATCCAATCGCGCCGGCGAATTTTCGATTCCGCCGAATACCGATTTCCGCGCGATTTTCTTCGCGAATGCCGCCGAACAACAGCACATCAAGTTGTTTATCGGCGACAGCAAGGAACCCGCTGCTTATCACAAGCTGACCACGCGCGACGGCCCGCGCGAAAACACGCTGAATTCCGGCAACGGCAAGATCCGCTTCGAGGTGTCGGTAAACGGCAAGCCGTCGGCCACCGACGCACGCCTCGCACCGATCAACGGCAAGAAGTCGGACGGGTCGCCGTTCACGGTCAACTTCGGGATCGTCGTGTCGGAAGACGGCCACGACAGCGACTACAACGACGGCATCGTCGTGCTGCAGTGGCCGATCGGCTGATGGGCTAAACGCCGATCGACCGATGACCGCCGGGCCACCGACTACCCGGCAGCCCGGCGGTTGTGCATCGAAAACGCGAAGCAACTCAATCCAAACCCGTTTCGCCTTCAGGAGACCGCCATGCCCATCATTTCGGCATCGATCAACAGCGCGCCCGTCGTCACGTCCGAGACTTACGTCGACATCCCCGGCCTCTATCTCGACCTCGCGAAAGAAAACATTCGCGACGGCAAGCTGCTGGTCACGCTCAACGTGCCGACGCCGTACGCCACCGGCAACAATTTCCCCGGCATCTACTTCGTCATTACGACCAACAAGGGGATCGTCGCGGACGGCGCCTTCTCGTACTTCTCCAAAGTGCCGGAGAATCCCAGCCGCATACCGTTCACGCTCGTCGTCGCCATCGACGTCGCCGACGGCCACACGTTCGTGAAAGGCCAGTGGAAAAGCGTGCGCGGCAGCGCAATGCATATCGATTCGTTCGCGAGCCTTTCCGCGATCGGTGAAACGGCCGCGCAATCGTCGTCGCAATCCGGCGGGAATCAGGGCGCCGAAACCGGCGGCGGCAGCGGCACCGGCGGCGCCGGCAACATCGGCGGCGGCGGCGAACGCGACGGCACGTTCAATCTCCCGGCCAACATCAAGTTCGGCGTCACCGCGCTCACCAACGCGTCGAACGACCAGACGATCGACATCTACATCGACGACAACCCGAAACCGGCCGCCACGTTCAAGGGCGCGGGCGTGCAGGACCAGAACCTCGGCACGAAGGTGCTCGACTCCGGCAAGGGCCGCGTGCGCGTGATCGTGACGGTGAACGGCAAGCCGTCGCGGCTCGGCTCGCGACAGGTCGACATCTTCAAGAAATCGTTCTTCGGGATCGTCGGGTCGGAAGACGGCGCGGACGACGACTACAACGACGGCATCGTGTTCCTGAACTGGCCGCTGGGCTGATCGACGGACGTCAATAACAGGGACGCACGGCGCGGCATGGATTGCGCGCCGCTTTCGGTATCGCAAGGGCGACAGGGCCAACCACGCATTGCGATTCATTCGGGCAGCCTCGACTGCCCACGCTTTGCTCCGCGCGCGACACGGCGAAACCGATGCGTCGGCCGCGCGACGCGAGACCTTCCATTACGACGAGGACGACATGCCACAACCGTTTACCCATGACGATCTGTACGCGCTCCTGCAACTCGCCGGCAACGACGCGACCGCCGTGCAGGCTGGCGGCGACCAGGCCGTGCTCGACCGGATGCGTCAGTTCATGACCGCGCAGCTCGTGGAAAAGCTGCCGCAATACGACGTGTTCGTCGACCTCTCCACCGTGCCGTACAGCTTCGACATCAGCAACTGGCAGAACAAGGTCAAGACCGATGCAACGGGGCAGGTGGTCGCCTGCACGGTGACGTGGGCCGGCGCGCCCGGCGTGCTGCCGGGCGCCGCCGCGAAGTTCGGCATCGGCGCCGTGGTCACGTACTTCGCGAAAGCGACCGCGCAACCGCAACCCGCTCAGCCCGACCCCGCGACGAATGCCGGCGGCGAACGCGACGGCATCTTCAACCTGCCGCCGAACATCGCGTTCGGCGTGACGGCGCTCGTCAACTCTTCCGCACAGCAGACGATCGAGGTGTTCGTCGACGACAACCCGAAACCGGCCGCGACGTTCCAGGGCGCCGGCACGCAGGACGCGAACCTGAACACGCAAGTGCTGAATTCGGGCAAGGGGAAGGTGCGCGTGGTCGTGACGGCGAACGGCAAGCCGTCGAAGATCGGCTCGCGGCAGGTCGACATCTTCAAGAAGACCTACTTCGGGCTGGTCGGATCGGAGGACGGTACGGACGGCGACTATAACGACGGGATTGCGATCCTGAACTGGCCGCTCGGTTAAGCAGCAGAATCCCGCCGACCATCGCCACGCCGCCCGGCGTGGCGATTTGCTTGAGCGCGCCCGCCAGGCCAAGCCGCGTGTCGCAAGAACGATCAAATGTTCCCGCCACCGATACCATATAGTCCGCCCGACACCTTCATTGGCACACCATGAACCCGGTTGGAAAAGCACTCTGGTTTATCGAAACCGAACTGGACAGGGAACTGACACTCGACAGGATTTCCGCCGATTGCGACATGACGCGCTTCGGTTTTTCGCGCCTCTTCTCGATGAATACCGGCTGGCCGGTGATGCGCTATGTCCGGTCGAGGCGGCTGACGCGTGCGGCGCGGGCATTGGCGCAAGGCGCGCCGGACATCCTTCACGTGGCACTCGATGCCGGATATGGCTCCCATGAGGCGTTTACGCGCGCCTTCCGCGATCTCTTCGGCGTCACGCCGGAAGAAGTGCGGGCACGGCGCACTCTCGACGGGTTGTCTCTTGTGGAGCCGCTTCGCATGAAAGAGCTGAAAATCATCGCCGTTACGCCATCGCGCTTCGAAGCCCCCGAAAGGCAGTTGATCGCGGGCATGAGCAGCCGGTATACCTTTGAAACCAATGAAGGGATTCCGGCGCTCTGGCAAGCCTTCATCCCGTATATCGGCAACATCCCCGGCCAGGTCGGCGGCGTAACGTATGGCGTGTGCTGCAACCCGGATGCGGATGGCAGCTTCGAATACATCGCGGGTGTCGAGGTCAAGAGTCGCGACCGGCTACCCGCTTCATTTCGTTGCGTCGAACTCGAACCGCAGCGTTATGCGGTCTTCGAACACAGCGGGCATATCTCCACGCTTCACCAGACCTTCTACAGCATCTGGAACGGCTGGCTGCCGACGTCGGGGTTCAACGCGGTGGACGCGCCCGAGTTCGAACGCTACAGCGAGGACTACGACCCGGTGACGGGCACCGGCGTGCTCGAAATCTGGTTGCCTGTAGAAAAATCCGCGTGAGTTGGCTGTCTGCACTGATCGGCCCGGCCGCTTGAGCGCCGGCACGCACGTCGATGCGCGCCTGCAACGATGCCGACCGGCATGGCCGACATCCGGTCAACGGTCAACGGTCAGCCGGCATTCGATGCGGCAGGCGTCGACATCGCGACAGGCTGCGACCACGTGGCCGAGGCCAGACGCGTGCGCGCATCGAGGGCCACGCGGTTGAACGCGACACGCCGCTCGTCATCCAGCTTCGCCGCTTTGGCCGCCTGCACGAGCGCGACCGGATCGACGATACGGTTCTGCCGCCGGACCTCGAAATGCAGATGCGGGCCGGTCGCGGTCCCGGTACTGCCGACGGCGCCGACACGCTGGCCGCGCTCGACGCGCGCGCCGGTTCGCAGCGTCGGCTCGAACGCCGACAGGTGCGCGTAGTACGACGCATAGCCGCCGTCGTGACGAATCACCACGTACTTGCCGTAGCCGCGCGGCTCGGTGCCGATGAACGACACGACGCCGTTCTCCGACGCATGGACGGCACGGCCCGTCGGCGCAGCCAGATCGACGCCGGAATGCACGTGGCGCGCGCCGGTCACCGGATGCACGCGCGCGCCGAACTGCGAGCTGATCCGCGTCGCGGCGACCGGCATCGCGAAATGCGCACCGCCGAGCGGCACGCCGTCGAGGTCGTAATACGCGCCCGGCGAGCCTGCGTCGGGCGCAAACCACACGCCCGCCACCTGCTGGCCGCGAAAGCGCACGTCGAGCGCCGTCACGCGCACGCCGCCCGGCAGCGTCGCGCCGTCGTTCGGTTCGAATGCCACGCGGAAGGTGTCGCCGATCAAGCCGCGCTGCTTCGGGTCGATGCGCCCGGCCAGCAAACGGACGACCTGCGCCGCGACGCCGGCAGGCAGTTCGGCGCGTGCCAGCGACGCCCACAGGCTGCCGGTAATTGCACCGGCGCGCGTGCCGCGATCCGGCGCTGCGAGCATGAACGGCTCGGCGGACGCCAGATCGACGGCGCTCCGCTCGAATGCCGGCTGTGCGCCGATCGACGGCAACGGCGATGCAATGCCGTAGGCGAACCGCGTCGCGTAGCCACGTTCGATCGCACCGCGCGCCGCGTCGCAGAGCACGCGGTAGGCCACGCATGCGCCGAAACGAGTAACGGGATCGTCGCGATCTGCACCCGTCGGCACGTTCGACGCATGCGATGCGTACGCGACGTCGAGCGGCGCTGCCGACGATGCATGCAAGCCGCCCCACGTCGTCCGGGCAGAACTGAAAAAAGGCACGTCGACAAGGTCTGCCGTTTCCGCCGTCACGGGCGTGAACGGCGCGGCGTCGTGAAACGCCTGTGCTGCCGCACCGTGTGCGCCAGCGACGCAGGCCGCCACGACGACACCGCGCAGCAGTGCACGGCGAATCGGGAAACAGCGAACGCCGCGTTGCGCGGGTTGACCTTGTTCGCGTGCGAGACGGAAACGCAGGTTCAACCGCATGGCGTCGTCACTCGCTATCAATGAAAAATCGGGAAAGAACCGGATATCGCGGAGGAACGATCGTCGCGATCCGGCAACTTGAAACCGAGTGTATCGGGGTGCTTGAAACGGCTGAATAGGACGAATCCTATTTTATGAAACCGTCGATTAGTACTAGAACGAAATCGCGATTTCACCGTCCGACGACAGGGCAGTCCGACCCCATGCATTCGCACGAAACATCGCGTGCCGTGTACAGTCGAGGGCCGCCCGCGCGAGCGCAAGCCTTTCCGACCGAGACGGAAGCGCTGCGCGTCGCGCCATGTGTCTTCAAACCGGAATCCCGTCATGTTTCTCGATCAACTACATCCGGAACGCTGGACGTTCCTGTGGAACGCGCTGTCCACCCTTTCCATCAAGCTGTGCGCCGGCCTTGCGCTGCTCGTCGCGGGCTGGTGGCTGTCGAAACGCATCGGCAACTGGCTGAACCGGCTGCTCTCGAACAAGGAGCGCGTCGACGACACGCTGCGGCCGATTCTCTGCGACGTCGCCGTGTGGGGCATCCGCATCGTCGCGATCGTCGGCGCGCTGTCGCAGCTCGGCATCGAAACCGCGAGCATCGTCGCGGTGCTCGGCGCGGCCGGCCTCGCGATCGGGCTCGCGCTGCAGGGCACGATGCAGAACATCGCGGCCGGCATCATGCTTCTGCTGCTGCGGCCGTTCAAGGTCGGCGACTATATCGACGGCGGCACGGGCGTCGCGGGCACCGTCGAAGAGGTCGGGCTCTTCATGACGCGGCTGACCAAGCCGGACGGCATCTGCGAATACGTGCCGAACAGCGCGCTGTGGGGCAGCTCGATCCGCAACTACACGCGCAATCCGACGCGCCGCCTCGATCTCGAAGTCGAAGTGTCCGTGCATGACGATATCGATCGCGCGCTCGACGCGCTGCGCGCACTGGCCGAAGCCGATCCCGACGTGCTGCAGGATCCCGCGCCGGACGTGATGGTGATGCGCTTCGACGACAGCACGGCCGTCGCGAACATGCGCGTGTGGACGCATACCGACAACTTCTGGGCGATGCGCTGGCGCCTCGCGCGCCAGGTGCGCAAGGCGCTCGCCGATGCGGATTGCGCGCTGCCGATCCGCACGCGCGAACTGCACATCGTGCACGACGCGGAACGTCGCGCGGACAGCGTGCGCGTACGGGCATAACGCGTAACGACATCGGGGTGCGCAACCGCGTGCGACGCGCTCACGCGCGCCCTTCAAAACCCAGCAGCACGTTCACCGCGTTGATGCCGATCTCGTCGACCATGTAGCCGCCTTCCATCACGAACAGCGTCGGCAGGTTCAGGCGCGCGAGCGCCTCGCCGATGCGCAGGTAGTCGGGCGAGCGAAGGCGGAAGTGGCTGATCGGATCGTGCTCGAACGTATCGACGCCGAGCGACACGACGAGCAGGTCGGGTGCGTGCGCAACGATCGCGGCCGCGGCACGGCCGAGCGCCGCTTCGTAGGTGTCCCACTGCGTGCCCTTCGGCAGCGGCAGGTTCAGGTTAAAGCCTTCGCCCGCGCCCGTGCCGCGCTCGTCCGCGTACCCGGAGAAGTACGGGTACGACACGGGTGGCTCGCCGTGGATCGACGCGAACAGCACGTCCTCACGTTCGTAGAAGATGTCCTGCGTGCCGTTGCCGTGATGGAAATCGACGTCGAGCACCGCGACGCGCGCGGCGCCGCTCGCGATGCCGTGCTGCGCCGCGATCGCCGCGTTGTTCAGATAGCAGTAGCCGCCCATGTATTCGCGGCCCGCGTGGTGGCCGGGCGGCCGGCACAGCGCGAACGCCGCGCGCGTGGCGCCGTTCGACAGCAGGTCGGCGCCGGTGAGCGCCGAATTCGCGCTCGCGCTCACCGCGTCCCACGTGCCCGCGTTGATCGGCGCACCGGCGTCCATCGCGAAGAAGCCAAGCTTGCCGTCGATGAAATCGGGCAGCGTCGCGGCCGCCGGCATCACACGTACCGGCCACACGAGCGGCAGCGCCTGGCAGGTGCGGCCGGTCGCGGTCCATTCGTCCCAGGCGCCGGCGAGGAAATCGACATAGCGCGCGCTGTGCGCACCGGCATAGCTGGCGCGGTCGAACGCACGCGGCGCGATCACGTCGCCGAGGCCGGCCGCGCGGACCTGCGCGAGCACCGTTTCGGCGCGAAGGGGGGTTTCGAACGACTCGGTGATCGCGCCGTCCTTCAGTTCGACGCCGCGATGCAGGTGATGATCGCTGCTGTAGACCGTGAGCATGGTTGACCGTTGCAGTGATGGCAGTGAGGGGGTGGCAACAGTCTATTGCCGCCGACCGGCAATAACTTTGCTTTTCACATTCCCGTTTCGTACAATTTTGAGAAAACTGTCTACGGAACCACGGTCATGAGCAAAAATCGCGCTTCGGTTGAACTGGATGGCGTCGACCGCGCGATGCTCCGCCTGCTGCAGGAAGACGGCGCGCTGTCGAACGCGACGCTCGGCGAAAAGCTGTCGCTGAGCGTCACGCCGTGCTGGCGCCGCCGCAAGCGGCTCGAGGACGAACGCGTGATCACCGGCTACCAGGCGAACCTCGACCGGCGAGCGCTCGGGATGAACGTGTTCGCGTTCGTGCAGGTGACGTTCAACATGCACTCGGGCCAGGATTCGGATCACTTCGAGGATGTGATGCGGCGGCACGACGAGGTGCTGTCGTGCCACAAGATCACCGGCGCGGCCGATTACATCCTGCAGGTCGTCGCGGCCGATCTCGACGCGTATGCGGAATTCGTCGAGCGCGTGCTGAGGAAGCAGGCCGGTGTGTCGTCGATCCAGTCGAGCCTCGCGTTGCGCGAGGTGAAGTTCTCGTCGCGCGTGCCGGTGCCGGACGCGTGAACGGTGCGATGAACATGCAGGCCGTCATTCCGTTCCCTTAAACCCATCCCATGGAGCACGCCCCCATGAAACGTTTCATCCCCTCCGCCTCGCTTGCCGCCTCGCTTGCCGCCGCGATCGCGTTCGCATTGAGCGCCTGTGCGGCGCAATCCACCGCGCCTGCCAATGCGTCGGCGCCGATCGACGCTTCCGCGCCGGCCGCGCCGCCAATGGTCGGCGGCGATCGCGACGCGCACGGCTGCATCGGCTCGGCCGGCTACGCATGGTGCGAACAGACGCAGCAATGCGAGCGCCCGTGGGAACTCGTGAAGCAAAAGGGCTTCGCGAATTCGGCGCTGTCGTACGAGCAATTCTGCAGGAACAATTCGGCGAAATGAGCGGATCGCGGCGCGCCAATCGCGAGCGCCGCACCGTCAAATTCCCGCCGGTTTTCCGGCGCGGCACACCCCGATTCCGGAAACCCGGACACGCGAAAAACCCCACAAAAACAAGGATATTTTTCGCGTGCGACACGGCAATCGACTTCGGTTATATTACGCGCCCCTTGCCACCCCGCCCCCGCCACACGCGTCGCGCGCGGCCTCTTTCCACGCAGCCTGAAGCGTCGTCCGCACAGGCTTGCCGCAGGGGCCCGGGCGCGTTGCGCGCCACCGCGACGCAGGTGATTGCCCGCCCGCAAGAAGCCGATCCGAAGGTGTCCTTCTCAACGGTTTCGCGTGCGCAAATGCAACGACGAGCAGCGTCGATCCGGAATTCCGGAATCGCGATCCGGATCTCCGGATGCGCGTATCGGCCGCGATCGAAACGCTCGTCGGGCGGCATGGCAAACCGATGCATCCAAGTTGAAAAAGGGATCTGCTGTGATCAAAACGTTACGGGTAATACTGTCGGCGCTCGCGCTGTGCGTCGCCGCGTCGTCCGCGCACGCGGCCGATACGAAGAAGGTCGACGTCCTGCTGGTGGGCGGCGGCATCATGAGCTCGACGCTCGGCGTCTGGCTGCACGAGCTTCAGCCTGACTGGTCGATGACGATGGTCGAGCGACTCGACGGCGTCGCGCTCGAAAGTTCGAACGGCTGGAACAACGCCGGCACCGGCCACTCGGCGCTAGCCGAACTCAACTACACGCCGGAAAAGGCGGACGGCAAGGTCGACATCTCGAAGGCCGTCGAGATCAACGAGTCGTTCCAGATCTCGCGCCAGTTCTGGGCATGGCAGGTCAGGCAGGGCGTGCTGAAGAACCCGCATTCGTTCATCAACTCGACGCCGCACATGAGCTTCGTGTGGGGCGACGACAACGTCCGCTTCCTGAAGAAGCGCTACGAAGCGCTGCAGGCGAGCCCGCTGTTCCGCGGCATGCAGTATTCGGAAGACTACGACCAGATCAAGCAGTGGGTGCCGCTGATGATGGAAGGCCGCGACCGCAAGCAGAAGGTTGCCGCGACGTGGACGCCGATCGGCACCGACGTGAACTTCGGCGAGATCACGCGCCAGTTCGTCGGCTACCTGAAGACACAGCCGAACTTCACGCTGTCGCTGTCGAGCGAAGTGCGCGAGATCTCGCGCAACGCCGACGGCACGTGGCACGTGTCGTGGGTCAAGCTGCATTCGGATGAACCACCGCAATCCGTCGACGCGAAGTTCGTGTTCATCGGCGCGGGCGGCGGCGCGCTGCACCTGCTGCAGGCGTCGGGCATCCCCGAGGCGAAGGACTACGGCGCGTTCCCGGTCGGCGGCTCGTTCCTCGTGACCGACAACCCCGACGTCGTGAAGCAGCACCTCGCGAAAGCGTACGGCAAGGCGTCGGTCGGCTCGCCGCCGATGTCGGTGCCGCACCTCGACACGCGGATCATCGACGGCAAGAAGATCATCCTGTTCGGGCCGTTCGCGACGTTCTCGACCAAGTTCCTGAAGAACGGCTCGTATTTCGACCTGCTCACGAGCACCAACACGCACAACGTCGCGCCGATGATGCGCGTGGGCGTCGACGAATTCCCGCTGGTCCAGTACCTCGCCGGCCAGCTGATGCTGACCGACGACGACCGCTTCAACGCGCTGAAGGAATACTTCCCGAACGCGAAGAAGGAAGACTGGCGCCTGTGGCAGGCCGGCCAGCGCGTGCAGATCATCAAGCGCGACCCGGTGAAGGGCGGCGTGCTGAAGCTCGGCACCGAGATCGTCAGCTCGCAGGACGGCAGCATCGCGGGCCTGCTCGGCGCGTCGCCGGGCGCGTCGACGGCCGCGCCGATCATGCTGAACCTGATGAAGAAGGTGTTCAAGGACAAGGTCGCGACGCCCGAGTGGCAGCAGAAGATCCGCCAGATCGTGCCGAGCTACGGCACCAAGCTGAACGACAGCCCGGCGAAGGTCGTCGAGGAATGGACCTACACGAGCAACGTGCTGCAGCTCGCGCCGCCGCCGAAGATCGACGTCGACGTGCCGTCGCAGGCGACGGGCACCGCACCGGCCCGCCCGGCGAAGGCGTCGGCCGACATGGCGCTGTAAGCATCGAACGCCGCCGCGCCGCACGACACGGCCGCCCTCCGGGGCGGCCGTTTTTCATGGCGCGCACGGGCGGCGGCGCCAGCTTCCGCTAGAATTGCGGCACGCGCGACCCCGTGTCGCCGCCCGATCCATCATCCGCATCGACGCAGTCCAAGCGACCGCCGGTGCGGCCCGCGCCCGAGCCGCGCGAGCGCCGCACACCGTTGCCGCGCCCGCCCGGGCGCGCCACCAACCGAATTCAGCTGGAGAAAGACCGTGTTTACCTGCAGAAACCAGAGCTGCGGCACGCAGTGGGAAACGTCCGACGTCGTCATCAAGGACGAGGGCCAGGGGCTGCTGTTCCGCTGCCCGCTGTGCGGCGCGCGCAACTATCTCGAGCGCTTCGAAGCCGACGACGGCACGATCGTCTACGAACAGATGGAAGGCCGCCCTTACCTCGGAGACCTGGAATGACCCAACCCACCGCAGCGCCCTTCAGCGCGCTGCCGCTGACACCCGCCACGCTCGCCAACCTCGCGCAGCTCGGTTATGTCGACATGACGCCGATCCAGGCCGCGAGCCTGCCGATCGCGCTGGCCGGCCAGGACCTGATCGCGCAGGCGAAGACGGGCAGCGGCAAGACCGCCGCATTCTCGCTCGCGTTGCTGTCGCGCCTCGACGCGCGCCGCTTCGACGTACAGGCAATGATCCTGTGCCCGACGCGCGAGCTCGCCGATCAAGTCGCGCAGGAAGTGCGCCGCCTCGCGCGCGCCGAGGAAAACGTGAAGGTGCTGACGCTGTGCGGCGGCACGCCGATGCGCCCGCAGGCGCAGAGCCTCGAGCACGGCGCGCACATCGTCGTCGGCACGCCGGGCCGCATCATGGATCACCTCGATCGCGGCAACCTGAAGCTCGATGCACTGAACACGCTCGTGCTCGACGAGGCCGACCGGATGCTCGACATGGGCTTCTTCGACGACATCGCGAAGGTCGCGCGGATGTGCCCATCGACGCGCCAGACGCTGCTGTTCTCCGCGACCTATCCGGACGGCATCGTGAAGCTGAGCCAGCAGTTCCTGCGCAATCCGAAGGAAGTGAAGCTCGAGGAGCGTCACGACAACAGCAAGATCCGCCAGCGCTTCTATGAAGTGACCGAGAACGAGCGGCTGCACGCCGTCGGCCAGTTGCTGAACCACTACCGCCCCGTGAGCACGATCGCTTTCTGCAATACGAAGCAGCAGTGCCGCGACCTGCTCGACGTGCTGCATGCGCAGGGCTTCCACGCGCTCGCGCTGCACGGCGAGCTCGACCAGCGCGAGCGCGACCAGGTGCTGATCCAGTTCGCGAACCGCAGCTGCTCGGTGCTGGTAGCAACCGACGTCGCCGCGCGCGGGCTCGACATCGCGCAGCTCGAAGCGGTGATCAACGTCGACGTGACGCCCGACCCGGAAGTGCACGTGCACCGCATCGGCCGCACGGGCCGCGCCGATCAGGACGGCTGGGCGCTGAGCCTCGCGAGCATGGACGAGATGGGCCGCGTCGGCGCGATCGAGCAGGCGCAGAAGCGCGACGTCGAATGGCATCCGCTCGCCGAGCTGAAGCCGGCCGGCGACGATACGCTGCTGCCGCCGATGGAAACGCTGCAGATCCTCGGCGGACGCAAGGACAAGATCCGCCCGGGCGACGTGCTCGGCGCGCTGACCGGCGATGCAGGGTTCGACGGCAAGCAGATCGGCAAGATCAACGTGACCGAGTTCTCCACCTATGTCGCGATCGAGCGCGGCGTCGCGCACGACGCGCTGCGCAAGCTCAATGCGGGGAAGATCAAGGGCAAGCGGGTCAAGGTCCGGTTGATGGACGAGGAGTGACGGGAAGCGGCGCGGACGGTCGCACCGTTTCGCGCCGCCCGGCACTTGCCCGCACCTCACGCCAGTTCCGGATACCCGTGCGCGGCGGCCTCCCGCGCAAACCGCGCAATCGTGTCGTAGTCGTCCGGCGACAGCCGTTCGAATCCCTTCAACCTCAGCATGCGCGAGCGTTCCGCATCGGCCGCGACCGCGCGATCGAGCGCATCCTGCAATGCGGCGACCTGCCTTTCCTCCAGGGCCCGCGAGGCGATAAACGGCAACCCCGGCGCGGATGCCGTCGTGCCGATGATCCGGATCTCCTTCAGCAATTCGGGCAGCGCGTCGCGCACATACGCGAACGTTACGCAGTCGATCGCCGCACAATCGGCCTCGCCCGACGCCAGCGCACGCAACACGTTCAGGTGCGAGCCGAACGGCGTGACCGACCCGAAGAATCTTCCGTCGTGCGCATGCGGCGCGACCGCGTGCCGAAACGCGTTCATTCCGCTGTGCGAATCCCCGCCATTGAATGCGGCCCGCAGCCCGCGACAGGCGGCGAGCGTGGTCGCGCCGCCCGCGTGCGCGCGGGCCGACACGACCAGCACGCTGCGGTAGCGTGCCCCCTGGCAGCCGTCCGCGTCGAAAACCGGCGTCGCGATCAATCTCACGGTGTCGCGCAAGCCAAGCATCCGATACGGATAGCCGCAGGTCTGCGACAGCAGCAGATCGTCGCGTCGCCACAGCGCGTGCAGGTCGTCGAACGGTTCGTCGGGCAGCACGACGTCCGCCGGGCCGCCCGCGTTCGCGAACGCATCGAGCGCGTCGCGCAGCAGCGCGCGCCACAGCACGGCGTGGCGCGGCGTCACGTTGTACATCGGCAGTTCTGCGATCCATTGGCTCATGCGCGCATTCTACGCATCGGCGCAGGCGCCGCGGAACCCGGTTCGATCGCACGAAAACGGGCACCGAACGCGCCGCGGCGGCCTGAAAGCTTATCGGCCGCGCGACGATAAGCAAATGCGAATCGATTGGTTGGCCGTGCCGCGCCATCCCGGTAACGTCCCGATGCCTGCTCCCGCATCGCCGCCGCGCGCATGCCGGGCAAGCCGACCGTGATCCGCGAGACCCCCGAGCATCCGGGCCGGCTCCGCGCCGCCCGTTCCATCCCGCTTCAGCACCATGGCCGAATACTTCGACGTCGACCACGCGCGCGCGATCGCCGCGCTCGACGCCCGCTTCACCGCCCGCACCGAATGGCCGACCTGGCTGCTGATCGTCGCGATCTACGGCAGCTGGCTCGCCGTGCTGCTGCTCGTGCGCGCGCAGCACCTGTCGCTCGCGGCCGCGACGCCGCCGCTGATCCTGCTCGGCGCGTGGCACCTATCGCTGCAGCATGAGCTGCTGCACGGCCATCCGACACGTTCCGCCTTCGTGAACAAGCTGCTTGGCTATCCGCCGCTGACGGTCTGGTATCCGTACGCGCTGTATCGCGACACGCACCTCGACCATCATCGCGACGAAGACCTGACCGTGCCCGGCGTCGATCCCGAAACGAACTACGTATCGCGCGAACGCTGGGCTCGGCTGCCGCGCTGGCGTCGCGCGCTGACGGTCGCACGCACGACCTTCGCCGGGCGGCTCGTCGCCGGGCCGCCGCTCGCCATCGCCGCGACATTCGCCGATGCGTTCGTCGCGTTCCGGCGCGGCGACTTCCGCTACCTGCCGATGTGGGCGGCGCACGCTGCATGCGTGGTCGCGCTGCTCGCGTGGCTGCAACGGACGATCGGCGTGCCGTGGTGGTACTACCTGCTGGCGGTCACGTGGCCCGCGCTGTCGCTCGCGATGATCCGCTCGCTGTACGAGCACCGCGCCGCACGGCATCCGAAGGCGCGCATCGCGATCAACGAAGCCGGCTTCGCGATGCGGCTGCTGTACCTGAACAACAACTATCACCTCGTCCATCACGACCTGCCGAAACTGCCGTGGTACGACCTGCCGCGCGCGTACCGGATGCGGCGCGACGCGTATGCGGAAAAATGCGGCGGCTTCGTGATCCGCGGCGGGTATCGCGAGCTGCTGGCGCGCCACGCGTGGACGCCGACCGATGCGCCCGTGCATCCGTTCGATCAGGGCACGGCATCGCTGTCGACGGGTGGCGGGGTGAAGGTGGCGGTGGTCGACAAGGTGCTGCAGATCAGTACGTGACGTTCGACGGCGCCGCGCGTCTTCGTGAAGCCGCCCGATTCGACGATGCACGCGCAAGGCCGTACGGCATGCCGATCCGTCCGCGCCGGCGCGGATTCCTTACGAAATGCCGACAAGGCAGAGGCGCGTCGGCGAATTGCCAATCGCGTAGGCAATGCCCAGAATGGCGGGTCATCCGGGGTTCGCAAAACAAGCCATTCGCCCCGGCTCCGCCCGTGGCCGGGCATCCCACTCTCCGACGACGATGCAACCGAACACCCCGCCCGGCGCGATCCGCGCGATCGGCAACGACTGGTCCGTTTCCGCGATCACCGCGGGGTTTCTCGCGGTGCTGATTTCCTACGCGGGCCCGCTCGCGATCTTCTTCCAGGCCTCGCAGGCGGCTCACGAGTCGAACGCGATGGTGTCGTCGTGGGTCTGGGCGATCTCGATCGGCGCGGGCGTATCGGGCCTGTTCGCGAGCTGGAAGCTGAAGGTGCCCGTCGTGACCGCGTGGTCGGCGCCCGGCACCGCGCTACTCGTCGGCCTGTTTCCGCAACTGACGCTCAACCAGGCCGTCGGCGCGTACATCACGGCCGCGCTGATCATCCTGCTGATCGGCGTGACCGGCTATTTCGACCGGCTCGTGCGCCACATTCCGCGCGGCATCGCGTGCGGGATGATGGCCGGCATCCTGCTGCCGTTCGGCACGCATGCATTCGCCGCCGCATCGGAACAGCCTGCGCTCGCGTTCGGGATGATCGCGGCCTACGTGATCTTCAAGCGCCTGCTGCCGCGCTACAGCATCGTGCTCGTGCTGCTCACCGGCGCCGCGCTGGCGACGCTGCTCGGCATGACGCATCTCGGCAACGTGTCGCCGAGCGTCGCGCGGCCGATCTTCATCTCGCCCGAATGGACGCTCGGCACGACGCTCAGCCTCGCGCTGCCGCTCGTCGTCGTCAGCCTCACCGGCCAGTTCCTGCCGGGGATGACGATCCTGCGCGTGTCCGGCTATCACACGAGCGCGTGCCCGATCATCACGGCGACCAGCGTGATGTCGCTCGTCGTCGCGTGCTTCGGCGGGATCACGATCGTCGTCGCGGCGATCACCGCCGCGCTCTGCACGGGAAAGGACGCGCACGAGGATCCGGACCGGCGATACGTCGCCGGGCTCGCGAACGGCGCGTTCTACCTGATCGGCGGACTCTTCGCGGGCACGATCGTCACGGTGTTCTTCGCGTTGCCGAAGGCGTTCGTCGCGATCCTCGCGGGGCTCGCGCTGATCGGTGCGATCGGCGCGAACGTGCACGGGATCTTCGAGGACGAGAACCACCGCGAAGCGTCGATGATCACGTTCCTCGCGACCGCGTCGGGGATGACGTGGCTCGGGCTCGGCGCCGCGTTCTGGGGGATCGTTATCGGGTCGCTTTCGTATGCGGTACTGAACAAGGTGCGGCGACCCGCGTGATACACGTTGCGCCCGTCGTGCATGCCGCTCGGCGCCGCTGCGATCATCGCGCGTGCTGGCGCACCAGTTGCGCGAGCGCATCCGCCAGCGTCGTCGTGCCATAAAGCCGCTCCGACACGCCGGCCTCGACGTCGATCTGCCCGGCGTTGTGCACGTCGTACAGATCGACGATCAGTTGTGCATGACGTTCGCTGAGGCCCGCGCGCAGCAGCGTCTCGTTCCAGGTGTCGCGCGGCAGCTCGTGCGCGACGATCGCGCGGCCGGCCGCCGTGCCGAGCGTATCCGCGATCGCCGTCACGCTCACCCGCCGCGGCCCTTCGATGCTGACGATGCGCGGCTTGTTGCCGCCTTCGGGCGCATCGAGCAGCAGCCGCGCCGCGACGACGCCTACATCGGGCGCCCAGACCGTCGGAAATACCTTGGCCACCGGATGATGAAAGCTCGGCAGCACACCGGTACCGAGCGCGACCGGCAGGATCCGCGTCCAGTTCTGCAGATGCTCGGCCGAACGCAGCAGCGTCAGTTTCGTCGGGATCGTCTTGAGCCGTTCCTCGAAGTAATGAAAGAGGCGCGTGATGCCCGTATTGCCGTCGCGCTCCGCGCCGTAGTCCGACAGCGCAAGCAACGCCGGCGGCGGGTTCGCGGCGAGCGCGGCGGTCGCGACGTCGATTGTCCGCTCCATCGTCGCGGCAGGATCGGGGTCGGCGACGGGCACCGGGCACAGAAGCTGCACGGCCCGCGCGCCGTCGATCGCCGACGCGACCGCGCGCTCATCCGTCAGCGCCGCGATCGCCACGTCGCAGCCGAGCTGCGCGAAACGCTCACGATGACGCGCGTCGTGCAGCACCGCGCGCACGGGATGGCCTGCGTTGCGCAAGGTTGTTACGGTCGACAAACCGACGTTGCCTGATGCACCGAAGATCACGAACACGATCCGCTCCTGGGGGATGAAGGTGTGGTGATTGTCTGCATGCGCGGCCGGGACGGCGCGCAGGGAGGGATGATTCGGACAGGAACGGATGAAGGATTCAACTAGTGCCCGGCAACGTGCCGCACTGGACGTCAATCGCGAACTGGTACTGCTCTACTGGCAGATCGGCCGTGACATCCTGCGGCGGCGGGCAGAGCAAGGTTATCGAGAGATTGGTGCACGCGCTCAAGAAGGCCTTCGGGGTGTGAAAGGATCTTCCCGCGCCAATCTGATGTCCATGCGCTCATTCTCCGACGCCTGGCCGGACGCAGCAATTGTCCAACAGGCAGTTGGACAATTGCCCTGGGGCCATAACCTGGTGTTGCTGGTCACGCTGAAGCAGCCAGAACAATGCGTTGCCTACACCCAGCGGCTTCGTTATGCCTGACTTCCGTCGCCGTCATAAGCCAGCCGCAGCCCGCCCCGAGCCCCCGACCGCACAATCTCCATCGGCGTCGCGCCCAGCACGCGATTCATCCAGTTCGCCATGTGGCTCTGATGCGCGAACCCCGCTTCGAGCGCGATCTGGCTGATGCTGAGCCGGCCTTCGAGCAGCAGCGCCTTCGCGCGCTCGACCCGGCGCCGCACGACGTATTGGTGCACGGGCATCCCGAGCGTTTCGCGAAACAGCACCTTGAAATGCGGCACGCTGATCGATACGAGTGCCGCGAGTTCGGCAAGCGTCAGGCGCCGGTCGAGGTTCGCTTCGACATAGTCGATCACGCGCGCCGCCGCTTTCGGCGCAAGCGAGCGCCGGCGCTCGCGGAACGCCGGCTGGCCGTCGACCAGCCTCGCGACGAGCGCCGTGCACAGGCTTTCGGCATAGAGCGGGTCCGACGCGTCTTCCGCTTCGAGCTCGGCGGCCATCGCCCACGCGATATGCTGCAGGCGCGGGTCGCGCACCTGCAGCCGGCGGCGGATCTGCGCCTGCGACGGCTTCAGTTCGAGGTGTTCGATGGTGCGCCGCACGAACGTGTCGCTGAGCATGATGTGCAGGATCCGGCAGTCGGCGCTGTCGGTCCACTGGCCGGGCAGGCCGGCCGGAATCACGTCGACGTCGCCATGCGCCTGGATGCGCGACACACGCTCGCCGTCGCACACGCAGTCCGCGCGAACGGGCCCGCCGATGTGCACGCCGATGCGGTGATGGTCGGCCGCCGGAATCCGGTACGTGCCGGCGCGAATGTCGAGCAACGCCGCGCCGAAGCCCCGCCAGCCGAGCCCGCGGCTGGAACGCAGGCTGACCGGCACGCCGTTGTCCGGCGGCGCGGCAAGAATCGCATCGCTCATGGCTTGGCTCCAGCAGATCGTGTATCGAACGCGCATTGTGACGCGTTTTCGGCCGGCGTGCCGGGCCTGCGGGGGCTGTATCCGGACGGACAGAAAAAGATCATCCGTTTCTGCTCAGGACGATCCTTGCGTGCGCGCCGGCAGGCGCCGCGACGCTTACGATCGCACCATCCGACACCTACGGAGACCGTCATGCCCCATTGCTGTCCGCAACGCGCCGCGCTCACCGCGCCATCGCCGTCCTCTGCCACCCGCCCTTCATCCGGCCCGCGCTCCCGCAACGCCAGCACCGCCATCGCCGCCTGGTGCCTGCGTATCGTCGGCTGGTATCGGCTCGAACGGCTGCTCGCGTCGATTCCCGACAGCAACGACGACTTCGGGCTAGTCTGACCGAGCGGCCGCCCGGCCGACGTCATCCACCTACTTGCGCCGCCGCTCGTGCGGCGCCACCGTCGCGCCGTCGATCACCGGCGCGCCCTGCTTGATCAGGAAGTCGCGAAACAGCCCCGTCACCTGCGAGATTCGCCGGTCGGCGAGCGTGACCACATACCATTCGCGCTCGATCGGGTTGCCGGGGAACGGCAGTTGCCCGAGCAGCCCCGTGCGCAGTTCGAGTGCACATGCGTGCAACGACAGGAACGCAATGCCGAGCCCCGCTTCGGCCATCTGCTTGATGGCCTCGTTGCTCGACAATTCGGACCCCACATGGAAGCGGTAGCCGGCCGTCTTGAACAGGCTCTCGACGGTCGAGCGCGTGCCCGCACCGCGTTCGCGCACGAGCAGGTGCGCGGATTCGAGATCCTTCAGCGCGACGCGCTTGCGCTGCATCAGCGGATGGCCGGGTGCCGCGACGAACACCATCGGATGCTTCGCGAACTCGACCGCGTGCGTGCGCAGCTCCTTCGGCGCGCTGCCCATCACCGCGAGATCGATTTCATGCGTCGCGAGCATGCGGATGATGTCGTCGCGGTTGCCGACCTTGAAATACGTCTTCACATGCGGGCGCGTCGCGGTGAATTTGACGAGCAGCGGCGGGATCAGGTACTCGGCCGTCGTGATCGCGCCGATCCGCAGCGTACCGCCGAGATCGCCCGTCAGCGCGGCCACTTCGTCGCCGGCCTCGCTCCACAGATGCAGGATCTCGCGCGCATAGCGCGACACGATCTCGCCGGCCGCGGTCAGCTGCACGCCGCGCCCCACCCGCTGCAGCAACGCGGCGCCCACGGCCTCCTCGAGCAGGCGAACCTGCAGCGACACGGCCGGCTGCGTCAGGTTCAACTCCTCGGCCGCGCGCGACACGCTGCCGAGCCGCGCAATCATGTCCAGCGCCTTCAACTGCCGGAACGTCGCGGTCTTTCCTATAAGTGAATACATATGAGTCGCTTATAAACATTAAATTGTTCGACTGGGTTCGAAACTATATCGTCGGTTCTTGAGCAATGTCATCCGAATCGTCATCAGCGGGAGCCCAACATGGACAACATCACGCCCAACCTTGCAACGGACCGCGCGCCGCGCATGCCGCGCATCGTGATCGTCGGCGGCGGCGCCGGCGGCCTGCAGCTCGCCACGCGTCTCGGCGATACGGTCGGACGCCGCGGGCAAGCCGAAGTCGTGCTCGTCGACCGCTACCCGACGCACTTCTGGAAGCCGCTGCTGCACGAAGCCGCATCGGGCCATCGCGACCCAGCATCCCACACGATCGAATACGTGGCGCAGGCCAAGCGCCACGGCTTCCGCTTCGTGCAGGGCGCGCTGCAGCAGGTCGACCGCGCGGCCCGCACGGCGACGATCGCGGCCGTGCACGACGCGGACGGCACGGAAATCCTGCCGCAGCGCGAGCTCGGTTATGACGATCTCGTGCTGGCGGTCGGCAGCGTGACGAACTTCTTCAACGTGCCTGGCGCCGCACGCCATGCGCTGCCGCTCGAAAACCTCGACCAGGCCGAGGATTTCCGCCGCAAGTTTCTCGCGGCCTGCACGAAGGCGAATCATCAGGCCGAGCAGCATCCGGCGAAGCGCGCGGCGCCGATCTGCATCAACGTGATCGGTGCGGGCGCGACGGGCGTCGAGCTGGCCGCCGCGCTGCGGCACGCGATCCAGCAACTGACGACGTACCGCTTCAAGGCGCTGGTGTCCGCGCGAGACGTGCACATCCGGCTGATCGAAGGCGGCCCGCGCATCCTGCCGGCGCTCGACGCGCGGCTGTCCGCGAAGATGCACGCGCAGCTTCGCGCGCTGAACGTCGACGTGCTGACCGATACGCGCGTCGCGGAAGTGAGCGCCGATGCCGTGACGACCGCGACGGGGGAACGGCTCGAGAGCGACATCACGATCTGGGCGGCCGGCGTCGCGGGGCCTGCGATCCTGCGGGAGATCGGCGACATCGCGCTCAATCGCTCGAACCAGGTGATCGTGACCGACACGCTGCAAACGCCCGACGATCCGCACGTGTATGCGTTCGGCGACTGCGCCGCGTGCCCGTCGGCCGGCGCGAGCGGCTTCCTGCCGCCGCGCGCACAGGTCGCGCACCAGCAGGCCGTGTATCTGGTCCATGCATTCGCACGCCGCGTCGCCGGCAAGCCGGTGGCCGGCTTCACGTTCCGCGATGCGGGCACCGTCGTGTCGCTCGGGCACGCCGGCGCCGTGTACCAGGCCGACCTCGGCGTGCGTTCGCGCTCGCTGATCGTCGACGGGCTCGCCGCGATCGGACTGTACAAGTTCCTGTACCGCAAGCACCTGTTCAGCGTGTACGGCACGAAGCGCGCGCTGTTCCAGTCGCTGAGCCACTGGCTGCAAAGCCGCAACCAGCCGTCGATCAAGCTGCACTGATCGCCTGCCGACACGCGACAGCGCATGACGGCGTATCGGGCACGCATCGCCCGATACGCCGTTTTTTTCACATGCATATGACCGGTGCATGCGCAACGTGCGCGAGTTTGGTGCATCACATTGAAAGCTGTCGATACGATGCATTGCGTGAAAAAACATTGCGCGACACGCATCCCGCGCCCACGTTGGCTCACAACCCGATTCATTAGTCGAATCGTATGAGTCGGATAAAAATATTAATTGGTTGCATATTCCGGATCGACGCTAAGGTGTGTGGCATTCCCGTCGGCGAACGGATCATCACGTTTCTGAAGAGGAATCACCGTGGTTATCGAAGCCATCGTCACCCGTCTCGACGCTGCATTCGCACAGATCGAAGCAACACCGGATTCGCGCGAATCGCGCCATCAGCGCGACGCAATCATCCAGTGGCTCGACCGTGCGTCGGAAGAAGGATATCGACTCGGTCTCGTCACGACGCTGCCGGCCGCACGGCTCAGCGACATGTTCGAAGGCCAGTTCGGCCGCGCGAACCTCGACCGCTTCTCGGTCGTCGTCACTGACGCCAATCAGCAGGACTCCAGATCAAACCAGCATCCTTTCGACGTGGCGCTTCAAGCGCTCGGCGTGCCGCCCGAACGTGCGGTGGCGATTGCGAGCAGCGAACCCGAACGCCGCGAAGCCGAGCATTTCGGCCTGTCGCGCTGCGTGAACATCACCGATACGGTGCGCTCGATCGCATCGGCCGGCCTGCACTGAACGCGGGCACACGGGCCGGCGGCAGCCGGCCATCGTCGATCGGGCCGCAATCCGACGATTGCCCGACTCGATCCTGACATTCTGCTGTCAAAGTCGCTTGCAACACTTCCGGGCTCGACCGATCTCTCCCGGAAACGGAACGACGCGATACCGCATCGTCCCGCCCGTTACACGCCACGATGACACGCCCGACCCACACCACCGCCGCACTCGCAATCGCCTGCCTGCTGCTTGCCGCCTGCGGCGGGGAAACCTCGACACCGCCCGCCACGTCGACCGACAACAGCGGCTCGACGCCCACACCGCAGCCGCAACCTCAGCCAACGCCGGTTCCCGCAACCTACTACCAGACGAAGACGCCGTACCGCCCGCAGCAGGACGCCGCGACGTACGAAGCGCCGCCCGCCGGCTACGCGCCTGTCTACGCCGAACTCGTCGCACGCCACGGCTCGCGCGGGCTGTCGGGCTTCAAGTACGACGGCGCGATCTACGCGATGCTGGTCAAGGCCGAGGCCGACGGCGCGCTGACCGCGCTCGGCGCGCAGCTCAAGGCCGATACGTACGCGATGATGAAGGCCAATGCGCTGCTCGGTTACGACGTGCCGGGCATCTCGACGCCCGGATACGGCAATCTCACGCAAACCGGCATCCGCGAACACCAGCAGCTCGCCGCGCGTCTCGCGCAGCGGCTGCCCACGCTGTTCTCGGCGGGCAACCGGCAGGTTGTCGTCGTCAACTCGGGCCAGGATCGCGCGGTCGACAGCTCGACGTTTTTCTCCGCGGCGCTCGTCGCCGCGCAGCCGGCGCTGTCCGCCGCGATCACGCTGCCGGCCGCGCCGTCCGGCTATCCGGCGAACGCACCGGCCGCGCAGCCGGCCGGCACCAACCGCTTCCTGCTGTATTTCCATTCGCTGAAACCGGCCACCGATCTCGTGACCGATGCGAGCGATCCGAACTACGCGACCTATCAGGCAAGCCAGGCCTACCAGGCCTACGCGAACGACGCGACGGTGGCCGCGAAGCTGAAGGCGATCAAGGCCGCACCGCAAGCGGCCGACGTTGCGCAAACGGTGCTGTCCGCGCTGGTGTCGCCGGCGTTCATCGCGAAGCTCGGCACCGACGGCTACACGTTCGCGAACACGGGAACCCATGCGTTCACGTCGGCGGACGGCAAATTCACCAACACGCTGAAGGGCGACGGCAAGACGAAGATCGCGACGGCCGTCGATGCGGTGAACGTGCTGTACAACCTGTTGCAGATCGCGCCTGCGATGAAGGCGGAAACCGGCGGCGTCACGATGGAGAAATACATCGGCGCGGAGCAGGCGCAGTATCTGGCCTATCTGCAGGATGCCGAGGACTACTACCAGAAGGGGCCCGGCATCCAGGAAGCGAACCCTGTCACGTACCGGATGGCGAAGGTGCTGCAGGACGACTTCTTCGGCGAAGTCGACGCGATCGCGCGCGGCGACCTGACCCGCGCCGCGAAGCTGCGCTTCACGCATGCGGAGATCGTGATTCCGTTCGCGTCGATCATGAACCTGAAGAACGTGTTCGTGCCGACGCCGCAGGCGCAGACCTATACCTATGCGAACAACCCGTGGCGCGGCGACCAGGTGTCGCCGATGGCCGCGAACGTGCAGTGGGATGTCTATCGCAACGGGTCGCGGCTGATCGTGAAGATGCTGTACAACGAGCGCGAGACGGATTTCCAGGCCGCGTGCGACGGCGCGAAGATCGCGCCGGGCAGCCACTTCTATGACTATGCGGGGCTGAAGCAGTGTTACGGGTATCAGTGATGTGACGAGCGGTGCACGCGGATGAGAGGATGAGCGGGGTGCCGCGGCATCGACGAACTCGCGTCCGCCCGCGCGGTCGAACATATATCGCCGGAGATTCCCATGAAACGCGTTGCCATTGTCGCTGTCCTGACCCTGCTTGCCGCCGTCAGCTTGCCGGCAGCCGCCGGCGCATCATCGTCCGGCGTCGATGCGCCGGTTCCGGTTCAAGCAAACGCAAAAAATTGCGTCCCGTCCCGAGACGCCGCACACGCCCCCCGCTTCCCGTCGAAGGCGCCGCCGATCCGCGTATGCGTCGGCGATTCCGACACGCAACTGAACCTGCCGTGGTTCCTGACCGATGTCCTCACCGCGGTCGACACGCACCAGTCGCCCGGCGACCTGCTTCGCAAGATGCGCAACGATTTCTGAATCGCGACCGGTGCGACGCGCCGGCACCGCATCGATCATTCGACGTCGGACCGCTTCAGCACCTGCATGAACGTGCCTACGATACCGGCCCGCATCGCGGGATCGGCACTGCGATCGAGCAGCCCCGGCCATTCCTGTCGTTCACCTTTCGACAGCACTCCATGCTCTCCGCTGATCGTGTCGCGCGCGGCGTACCGCGCGGCCGACTTCGCGCAGCGACCGCTCATGCACCGGCATTGGATCGACGAAAACGGCGCCGCGCAGAAATATTTCCTGTCGAGATGTAATCACAAAACTACACCATTTGTTGAATAACAATATTTCGGAATCTCGCGTCGCGCCTTATACTTGGCGCGCACCATCCTCGTGCCAAGAGAAGGTGTCTTTCGTCCCGGCCGCACGATCCTGCGGCCGGGGTTTTTTTCGGTGTGCTCCGTCAACGTACATGCGCAACAGGCCCATGTTATGGACGCGAGCCGCCGGATGAATGGCCGATCGCGAGGTGCCGCCGCCCATGGCCCTCACGACCGTTGAATCGATCAGCATCGGGATATCGGCGCGCGCCGTATTGCCGGACCCGGCATGACGCATGCTTGCCGTTTGCGCATCGACCGGTTCGGCCTGCGTCTCCATGCGAACAACACCAAAGGCAACTGCGGGAATGTCGGCGCTCACGCCAGGCTCTAAGCCAGTTTTCCAGCGCAGCGGCGCGTGGCCGCGGGTTGTCTTTTTCGTTACGCTAATCGTTTGCGTGCTCGTGCCGACCTTGGCGATCGTGCTTGCCGATCGCTACGCGCGCGATGCCGTCGCCACTCACGAGCGCGTCACCGCGAACGACATCGTGGCATCGGTGGACCGCATCCTCGACGGCGTTCGTCTGCGACATGCGGACGAACTGACCGCGCTCGTCGGACGGCCATGCGCGACGATCTTCCGGACGCTGGCCGAAGTGGGCACTCGCCTGCGCTACCTGCGTGCCGTCGGGTTGGTGAACCACGGTCGCGTCACGTGCTCGTCGGCGCTCGGCGCGATCGACGTGCCGCTCGACGCATACACGCGCGAGCCGGAACCGGGATCGACAAGCGTCACGCTGTTGCGCCAGACGCCGTTTCAGCACGGCATTCCGGCGCTGTCCGTGTTTCGCGCCACCGCGCGCGGCGCGGGTGTTCTCTACCTGATCGAGGGCGACTACGTGGCCGACGCGCTCGCGCGCGGCGCCCATCACGGCACGGAAACCGCGACGCTGTCGATCGCAGGTTCGGGCCATCTCGACCAGAACGGAAAGTACGCGCCGGAATCGGACGCAGGCCTCGCAGACGGAAGCACGATCGCGTCGCACCGATGGCCGTTCATGGTGTCGGTCGCCGCGTCGACGCACTACGCGTCGCAGGTCCAGCGCCACTATCGGTTGATCTGCATGACGATCGCGCTGCTCGCCGATGGCCTCGTGACGGCCGCCTACCTGCTGGCGATGGCGCCGCGGCGGCTGTTGCTGAAGGCCGTTCGCCAAGCGCTCAGGCGCAACGAGTTCCATGTCGTGTACCAGCCGATCGTCGACGTCCGGACGTGCAGGACAGTCGGCGTCGAGGCGCTGCTGCGCTGGCACCATCCGAAATGGGGGTCAATCAGCCCGGCCCTGTTCATCCCGCAGGTCGAATCGAGCACGATCCTGCCGAAGGTGACCGAATTCGTGCTGCGGACGGCCGTGTCCGAACTGACCGCGCTGACGCCGTCCGTGCCGCTGCGCATCGCCGTAAACGTCTCGCCGAAGGATCTCGAAAGCGCGCGGTTCGTATCCGTCGTCGACGAAGCAATCCGCTCGCTGCCGCCCGGCTTTACGCTGGTGCTCGAAGTCACCGAGCGCATCCTGCTCGAAAAGAACGCACGGACCACCGCGATATTCCATGCGCTCAGGTCGAAGGGCGCAAAGTTCGCGATCGACGATTTCGGCACGAATCACAGCAATCTCGACATGCTGTCGCGCTTTCCGTTCGATTACGTGAAGATCGATCGCCAGTTCATCGCACGACTGAGCGATGGCGGCGCAGGGCTGATCGAGGGGATCGCCGCCGTCGCGCATTACTACGGCTTGAAGATCATCGCCGAAGGCGTGGAGACCGAAGCACAGCATTGCGCGCTGGAGGCGATCGGGATTCAGTATGCGCAAGGCTACCTGTATCAGTGGCCGCAGCCGGCGGAGAACCTGAGGCGCGATTGCGCATGGGCGTAGCGGCGTTGCCGCCGAGGTGCGCGGCCATATTGCGCGCACCTCGAACGCTCAATCCTGCGCGACAGCCGCCTGCTCGATGCCGGCCGCTTCCGGGCGATGCCCGAGCCGCGCCGAAATCGCCTGCCCCGATTCCTTCAGCAATGCGATGTAATGTGCCTTCGTATCCGCGCCGCAGCGCATCGTCGGAAACGAAATCGACAGCCCCGCGATCACGCGGCCGAAACGATCGAACACGGGCACGGCAAGACACATCAGGCCGTCTTCCTGTTCTTCGTTGTCCTCGCCGTAGCCCTGCTGCCGCACATGCGGCAGGATGCTCATCACCGCGTCCGCCGACGACAGCGTCTTCGCGGTCGACTTCCTGAACTCGATGCCGGCCAGCACCGCACGCGCCTCGTCGGGCGACATCCACGCGAGCAGCACCTTGCCGATCGCCGTGCTGTAGAGCGGATTGCGCCGGCCGATCCGCGACTGCATGCGCAGCCCGTAATCGGCGTCGATCTTGTGGATGTAGATGATCGCGTCCTCGTCGAACGCGCCGAGGTGCACGGCTTCGCGCGTCAGTTGCCCGATGCGGCGCATCTCGAGATCGGCCTCGCGCACGAGGTCCACGCTCTCCAGCGCCTTGCTGCCGAGCTCAAACAGCCGGATCGTCAGCCGGTAGCGGTCGGTCTCGCCTTCCTGCGCGACATAGCCGAGCGTCTTGAGCGTTTGCAGGAAGCGATGGACCGTCGTCTTCGACATGCCGAGCTGTTGCGACAGCTCGCTGATGCCGATCTCGCGGCGATCGCCGAGCGCCGCGAGGATCGTGAAGACCTTCCCGACGGCCGCGACCGAATCGGCCTTCTCCGCGGCGCCGGCCGCCGACGGGTCGGCCTGCGGTGCCATGTTCGCCTGATCGCGCTTGCGCTGCCTGGGCGTTGCTGTCATGTCCGTGAACCCATGAGATGCGAAACGGGAGAGCATAACGCGTCCGCCATGCGATACGGTCAGCGCGCGAGCCACCCGCCGTCGACGGCGAGCGTGTGGCCGTGCACGTAGTCCGACGCGCGCGATGCGAGGAACACGGCCGCGCCCGCGAGATCGTCGGGCACGCCCCAGCGGCCGGCCGGGATGCGGCCGAGGATTTCGTCGCTGCGCCGAGTGTCCTCGCGCAGCTGCGCGGTGTTGTCGGTCTCCATGTAGCCGGGTGCGATCGCGTTCACGTTGATGCCGCGCGCCGCCCATTCGTTCGCGAGCAAGCGCGTAAGGCCGAGCACGCCACTCTTCGACGCCGTGTACGACGGTACACGAATGCCGCCCTGGAACGACAGCATCGACGCGATGTTCACGATCTTGCCGCCGCGCCCCTGCCGCACCATCTGCCGCGCAACCGCCTGCGACAGAAAGAACACGCTCTTCAGGTTCACGTCGACGACGGCGTCCCAGTCCGCCTCGGTGAAATCAAGCGCGTCGCAGCGGCGGATCATGCCCGCGTTGTTGACGAGGATGTCGACGTGACCGAACGCATCGACCGCGCCGCCGACGATCCGCTCGACCGGCTCCAGCGTCGACAGGTCCGCGCGCACGTCGACGAAGCGCCGCCCGGCCGCTGCGACGCGTGCCGACGTCGCATCCGGCGCCGAGCGGTTCGCGCCGACGATGTCGCAGCCGGCCGACGCGAGCGCGACAGCCATCGCCGCGCCGAGCCCCGTGTTGCAACCGGTGACGATCGCGACCTTGCCGGTCAGGTCGAACAGGCCGGCGAACGCGGAACACGCATCGGTGGAAGGAAGATCGGGGTTGTCGCGTTTCATGGTGTCAGCGCAGGTCGGCGACGGCGATGTGGTCCATGTCCTTGAACACCTGGTTCTCGCCGACCATCCCCCAGATGAACGTGTACGCCTTCGTGCCGACGCCCGAGTGGATCGACCAGCTCGGCGAGATCACCGCCTGCTCGTTGTGCACGACCACGTGGCGCGTTTCCTGCGGTTCGCCGAGCATGTGGAACACGGCCGCATCGTCGGCGAGGTTGAAGTAGAAATACACCTCCATCCGGCGCTCGTGCGTATGGCACGGCATCGTGTTCCACAGGCTGCCCGGCTCGAGCTTCGTCATCCCCATCGACAACTGGCACGTGGGCAGCACGTCGGGCACGATGAACTTGTAGATCGTGCGGCGATTGCTCGTCGCCGCATCGCCGAGCGTTTCGGGCAACGCCTGCGAAAGCGTGATGGTGCGCGTCGGATACGCGGTGTGCGCGGGCGCGCAGTTCACGTAGAACTTCGCGGGATGCGCGCGATCGTCGCTGCCGAACACGACGCCCTGCCCGCCTTGCCCGATGTAGATCCCCTCCTCGGTGCCGACCGCGTGACGCTGCCCGTCGACCTCGACCCAGCCGGGCCCGCCGATGTTGATCGCGCCCAGTTCGCGCCGCTCCAGCAGATGGCTCACGCCCATCGCGGCGCCGAGCGACGCAGGCACCTCGACCGGCCGCGTGGCCGGCCACGCGCCGCCGACGATGATGCGGTCGATATGGCTGTAGGTGAGCGACAGCGCGTCCGGTGCGAACAGGTTTTCCACCAGGAAATGCCGGCGCAGGCCGGCCGTATCGAGCGCTTTCGCGTGTTCGCTGTGTATGCCCTGCCGCACTTCCATGCCGGTTCTCCGTGGGGGATGGACACGCCGCCGATGCCTGTGCGGCCGACGGTCATACGATGAATTGAAGCACAAATTTTGCAAATTCGGAACGACGAACCGAATTCTTCGCATCGCGCCACTGCGCAATTAATCCCTTTTTTATCAGCAATTTATTGTATTACGGGTATACGACTAGCCGACAAATTCATAAAAACGGACCGGCGTTCCGAATCATGTCCTATAGTCAGTCAGCAGACATCATTTGACAACGGGACGCATCGACGTCCACGGAGGAGACGTGAAGCTGAAACAGGCCATCGACCGCATTCCCGGCGGGCTCATGCTGGTCCCGATGCTGCTCGGCGCGTGCGTGCATACGTTCGCCCCGAATGCCGGGAAGTATTTCGGCTCGTTCACCAATGGCCTGATCGCGGGGACGGTGCCGATTCTCGCCGTGTGGTTCTTCTGCATGGGCGCGACGATCAACCTGCGCGCGACGGGCGTCGTGCTGCGCAAATCGGGCACGTTGCTCGCGACGAAGATCGTGGTCGCGTGGCTCGCGACGTTGATCGCCGCGCGGTTCATCCCCGACGACGGCATCCGGACGGGCCTGTTCGCGGGCCTGTCGCTGCTCGCGATCACGACGTCGATGGACATGACCAACGGCGGCCTCTATGCGGCCGTGATGCAGCAGTACGGCAGCAAGGAGGAAGCCGGCGCGTTCGTGCTGATGTCGATCGAATCGGGGCCGCTCGTCAGCATGCTGATCCTCGGCGCGGCCGGCGTCGCGGTGTTCGAGACGCGGCTGTTCGTCGGCGCGGTGCTGCCGTTCCTGATCGGCTTCACGCTCGGCAACCTCGATGCGGACCTGCGCGAGCTGTTCGGGCGCTGCGTGCATCCGCTGATCCCGTTCTTCGGCTTCGCGCTCGGCAACGGCATCGATCTCAACGTGATCGCGAAAAGCGGCCTGCCGGGCATCGCGCTCGGGCTCGCGGTGATCGTCGTGACGGGTGTGCCGCTGATCCTCGCCGACAAATTCGTCGGCGGCGGCAACGGCACGGCCGGGCTCGCCGCGTCGTCGACAGCCGGCGCCGCGGTCGCGAATCCGGCGATCATCGGCGAGATGATTCCGAGGTTCAAACCGATGGTGCCGGCCGCGACCGCGATCGTCGCGACTGCGTGCCTCGTTACGGCGATTCTCGTGCCGATTCTGACGGCGATGTGGGCGAAGCGGGTGGCGCGGATATCAGGGGCGCCGGTGGTGGTTGCCGGGCGAGCGGCGCGCGGGGGAGTGGTCGAGCATGAGGGGCATGTGTGAGGGGGCGTCGGGAACTGTAATCTTCCGGTGATCCGCCGTCGTGCCGTGCGCCGGCGAATCGCCCCCATCCACGTTCGGCTTCTACGACGACGGCATTCCCTGAGACGTTTCCACAATGTCGCGGCCAACAGGAGCGTAGAACACGCGGAACCACACCCAGTAAGCCACAAAGGCTCCGCCGAGAACAACGATCGCCATCATTCCGGACAACACACTCACCCCAAGCAGGTTGCCCAGCGAGTGCAACGCCAAATAGAACAAAACCGAAACGGATGCCATCGCCGCGAGCGATGCGCCCAGCAGACGCCAGCCGTACAGTCGAACGAGATCACGAGGCAGGCCGAGCCTCGCTCCCGCAAAAACCAATGCTGCTGGAACGGCAACCGCGCCAACGTAGCTGAACATCACACGCGCGAGGTCGTCGTCAAAGTTGTCGAGCAATATCGGCACCGTCCAGGTCATCAAAAGCAGCCATACGCTTGCGAACAGCCAGGCCGCGAGGCCTGCAATGTACCGCGCTGCGTGACCGCGAGGCGCCTCGGGCAATGCATCGTCGCGAAACATGCGCGTGACGAACCACCACGCAAGCCAGGCCACGAACGCATAGAGGACGGCACTCACCGGCGCGATGAGCTTCACGATGGCCGTCAGATGGGTGCCATTGCCGGCCAGACTTAGCACCACCGCCTGGATGATGAATATCTGCGCGATCTGCCAGACCAGCAGGCATAACGCATAGACCGTCAGCAGCCACGCGGGGCGCCGGAACGCAAGCTGATCGCGATGCTCCCCGTGCCATCGAACAATCAGATAAACCAGGCCAGTTCGAAACACCAGGTTCTCGATGAAACTGGCCAGTTGCAAAGCCACCGTCTGCGAGGTTGGCGAGAACTTCGTCAATTGCACGTAGAGACCGGATAGAAACAGCACCGTGATGATGAGCGCTGCGACGAGAGCCGCCGCAACGGGTAACGAGACGGGCCGGGTGGGCGAATTCATGTGGACTCCGGGGTCAATGAGGCTATGGTGGGGATTCTCGTGCCGATTCTGACTTCGATGTAGGCAAAGCGCCGGGCGCGAGGGTGCCAGTGATGATTGCGACGCACGTCGGTGCAATCGAGTATAAGGGGCATGTGCGAGAACTCACCGTGGACGAATACGTCACGCAGAAGCGGCACAGGGTCGTTGCGCGCCGCTGGCTACTGCGGCCGACCGATGCGGCACACACAGGATGGCGCGTCGCACCGCGGCTTCCTGCCACCTGATGCCATATGCGCCCGCCATCGGCACAGACCGCGCCCAAGCGCTAAAATCCGCCGCCTGAGCATCCACGACGAGCAAGCGTTTTGACGGCGTTCGAGCAGGGTTTCATCCTTACCCGCCACTGGCGGGACACCGCGACCGGTATCGAGATCGAGTTCTGGCTGGCAACCGAACACGGTCCGCGCCGCGTGCGGTTGCGCCCGCAGGAAGCCGTCGCGTTCATTCCGGCCGAACAGCAGGCGCTCGCCGAACGCACACTGGCCGGCGAACGCGATGCGGAACTGCGCCCGCTCGCGCTGCGCGATTTCAGCCAGCGCCCGGTCGTCGGTCTCTATTGCCGGCGCTATCGCCACCTGTCCGGGCTCCAGAAGCGCCTCGCGGCGGCCGGCGTCGACGTGTACGAAGCCGACGTGCAGCCGCCCGACCGCTACGCGATGGAGCGCTTCATCACGGCATGCGTGCAGTTTCGCGGCCAGCCCGGCAACGACGACACGCTGACCGGCGGCGAGCTGAAGCCCGCGACCGGCTACCGCCCGGCGCTGCGCTGCGTGTCGCTCGACATCGAAACCAGCGTCCACGGCGAACTGTATTCGATCGCGCTCGAAGGCTGCGGGCAACGACAGGTCTACATGCTCGGCCCGCCGAACGGGGACGAAAGCGGCGACGCGAGCGCCGTCGACTTCCGCCTCGACTACTGCGACAGCCGGCCCGCGATGCTCGCGCGGCTGAACGACTGGTTCGACGAACACGATCCCGATGCGGTGATCGGCTGGAACCTCGTGCAGTTCGACCTGCGCATCCTGCATGCGCACGCGGAGCAATACGGCGTGCCGCTGAAGCTCGGGCGCGGCGGCAGCGTGCTCGACTGGCGCGCACACGGCCAGCAGCCCGACCACTTCTTCGCGGGCGCGGCCGGCCGCCTGATCCTCGACGGCATCGACATGCTGAAATCCGCAACATGGACGTTCCCGTCGTTCAGCCTCGAATACGTGTCGCAAGCGCTGCTCGGCGAAGGCAAGTCGATCGACAATCCGTACCAGCGGATGGACGAAATCCAGCGCCGCTTCGACCACGACAAGCCGGCGCTCGCGCGCTACAACCTGAAGGACTGCGAGCTCGTCACGCGCATCTTCGACAAGGCCGACCTGCTGTCCTTCGCGCTCGAACGCGCGAGCGTCACCGGGCTCGCCGCCGATCGCACCGGCGGCTCGGTTGCGGCGTTCACGCACCTGTACCTGCCGCGCATGCACCGGCTCGGCTATGTCGCGCCGAACCTCGGCGACGTGACGGGACAAAACAGCCCCGGCGGCTTCGTGATGGATTCGCGCCCCGGCCTGTACGACTCGGTGCTCGTGTTCGACTACAAGAGCCTCTATCCGTCGATCATCCGCACGTTCCTGATCGATCCGGTCGGCTTGATCGAAGGGCTCGCGAACCCCGGCGACGACACATCGGTGCCCGGTTTTCTCGGCGCGCGCTTCTCGCGCACCGCACATTGCCTGCCCGATATCGTGCGGCGCGTGTGGGAAGGCCGCGATGACGCGAAGCGCCAGCGCAACGCGCCGCTGTCGCAGGCGCTGAAGATCATCATGAATTCGTTCTACGGCGTGCTCGGCTCGACGGGATGCCGCTTCTTCGACCCGCGCCTCGCGTCGTCGATCACGATGCGCGGCCACGAGATCATGCACCGCACGCGCGAGCTGATCGAAGCTCAGGGTTACGAAGTGATTTACGGCGATACCGATTCGACGTTCGTCTGGCTCGGTCGCGCGCACGACGACGACGAAGCGGGACACAAGGGCCTCGGGCTCGTCGAGCACGTGAACCGCTGGTGGCACGCGCACCTGCGCGACCACTTCGGGCTCGAAAGCGCGCTGGAGCTGCAGTACGAGCGGCATTACCGCCGGTTCCTGATGCCGACCGTGCGCGGTGCGGAAGAAGGCAGCAAGAAACGCTACGCGGGCCTCGCGGCGACGGCCGACGGCGGCGAGGACCTCGTCTTCAAGGGGCTCGAAACGGTGCGCACCGACTGGACGCCGCTCGCGCAGCAGTTCCAGCGCGAGCTGTACCGGCGCGTGTTCCGGCGCGAGCCGTACCAGGATTTCATCCGCGACTACGTGCGGCGCACGCTCGCCGGCGAATTCGACGACCAGCTCGTCTATCGCAAGCGCGTGCGCCGGCCGCTGCGCGAATATGAGCGCAACGTGCCGCCGCATGTGCGCGCGGCGCGGATCGCCGACGAGTTCAACCAGGCGCACGGCAGGCCGCTGCAGTACCAGCGCGGCGGCTGGATCAGCTACGTGATGACGACGGCCGGCCCCGAGCCGCTCGAAACGATGCGCTCGCCGATCGACTACGCGTTCTACCTGAGCCGCCAGTTGCAGCCCGTCGCCGATGCGATCCTGCCGTTCCTGCGCGACGATTTCGAACGCGTCATCTCCGGGCAGGGGCAGTTGTTCGGCGATTGATGCAACGGCGCTGCGCACGCCACCGCAAACTCTCCTCCGCCTGACGTCGATCTTCGTCGTGTTGCGCACGCACGTTCACTCTGACTCATCCTGCAACACAGCTGGTCAGGAATCGCCATTTATCCGGCCAGTCCGGGTTCCTAAACTTGTCTCGTCGGTTCAGCGAAGCGAATTCGTGCCGAACCGCAACGAAATCATCTGAGGAAACCGTGAAATCCGTCATCGTCACCATCGCCGCCGTCGCCGCTACCGCCACCGCCCTTCTCGCCGCACCGGCCGCGTCGTACGCGCAGTCGTCGCACTCGACGCTCACGCGCGCGCAAGTGCGCCAGGAACTGCTCGACCTCGAATCGGTCGGCTACGAGCCGGTTGCCGGCGACGGCGACAACTATCCGGGCGACATCGTCGCCGCGCAGGAACGCCTGGCCGCCAAGCGCCTCGCCGAACGCAAGAGCGCGGAAGCCGCCTACGGGGCGAACGGCGCACCGGGCACGGATTCGGGCACGCCGGCGGTCGCGACAATGAAGCGGTAACGCGCTGCCGGTCGTTTCGGGGGCGCGCTCGTCCGGCTAAAATACCGGCCTGCCGCGCCTCCTGCCGCGGCCGGAGGACATCAATCATGACCGCACGTCGCGGAGCCGCGGTCGTCATCGCGCCCAGCCACGAGACAGCCAGCCTGTCGAAAGCCCAGAAGACGTTCAATACGCTCGTCGAGCACATCGAAAAACGGCGCGAACGTCTCGGTGCGTGGGAAGCCGTCATGCCGATCTTCCAGAAAAAATTCGTCGACGGGCTGTTGCCGCTCGAGCAGGCGTCGACGGCGTTGCGGATCCGGTTGCTCAATCTGCTCGACGACGCGTTCCTGCAGAAGGGTTTGAGCAAGGCCGACCAGCGCACGCTGTCCGGGCTGATCGCCGATATGGCGCGCGACCTGCTCGACGTCAGTGACGACGCGGCGTTGAAAGTCATCTACAACCGGCACGGCACATCCCGCGACGACGGCCACGCAGCGGCCGCCCCGGCGCGGACGAAGCCGGAACCTGAACCGATACCCGCCGCCGAACCGGCAGACGATCTCGACACGCTGTCTCCCGACGAACTTGCCGAGCGCATGCAAGCCGAACAGGACGAACAGTTCAAGCGCGACATGGCCGCCCACGAGGCCCGCGAGGCACAGCGCGCGAAGCGCAAGAAAGCACCCCGGCAATCCGCCGCGGCAGCCAAACGCGAAGCCGAGCAGGCCGAATCGAGCAAGTCGATCCGCGAGGTCTATCGCAAGCTCGCGAGCGCGCTGCATCCCGATCGCGAAACCGATCCGCAGGAGCAGCAACGCAAGACCGTGCTGATGCAGCGGGTCAACCGCGCTTATGCGAAAGGCAATCTCCTGCAACTGCTGGAACTGCAACTGGAGATCGAGCAGATCGACCGGCGCGCGATCGCCGGCCTCGGCGAAGATCGGCTGACGCGCTACAACGGCATCCTGGAGGAACAGATCCGCGAACTGGATCAGGAGATCCTGCACGTCGAGACCGGTTTCCGGCGGACGTATGGAATCGCGCCGTCCGTCAAGCTGGCGCCCGATACCGTCGTCCGCATGCTCGCGCGCGACATTGCCGGCATGCAGCGCAGCAACCACGACCTGACCGTGGCGCTGCGCGAGTTCGACGATCCGGAAAAGGTCAGGGACTGGCTGAAAGGCATGAAGCGCCGGCAAGCATCCTCCCGCGTCGACGACGATCCGTTTTAAGCGCACACGCGCTCTGCCCGCAGAACGTCGAGCGTCACCGCGGCTCGCCCATCCCGCCCATCAGCGTCATCAACTGTTCGCGCAGCCACCGGCTGCCCTGGTCCTGATCGGCGCTGCGATGCCAGTAGCAGAAGTAATCGAGACCCGGCATCTCGAACGGCAGTTCGAGGATACGCGCCGGATAGCGCTGCAGCAGCCGCAGCGGCGCCGTGAGCGCGAGATCGCCGCGCATCGCGATCAGCGGCGCGACCATGTAGTGCTGCACGCGCATCTGGATGTTGCGGCGCAGCCCGAGACGCGTCAGTTCCGCGTCGACGTGCCCGCTGCCCTTGCGGCGGCTCGACACGTGGATGTGCCCCATCGACAGGTAGTCGTCCATGGTCAGCGTGTTGCCCTTGAACGGGTGATCGTCGCGGATCATGCACGCGTAGCGGTCGCGCACGAGCAGCGCCTGGTGCAGATGCAGATCGCCGATCAGCGGTGCGTCGATCGCGATGTCGACCGAGCCGTTCGCGAGCGCGGTGGCCACTTCGCGGCGGTCCATCGTGTAGCTGCGCACATGCATGCCGGGCGCATGCGTTTGCAGCAGTTCGCCGAGCGCCGGCAGCAGCAGCGCTTCGGTCAGGTCGCTCATGCTGAGCCGAAACACGCGTGCCGACGATGCGGGATCGAACACGTCGCCTTCGTGCGCACTCGAATCGAGCAGTTGCAGCGCCTCGCGCACGCGGCCGACGATGTTCTCGGCCATCGGCGTCGGCATCATCCCGGCCGGCGTGCTGACGAACAGCGGATCGTTCAGCGTCTTGCGCAGCCGCGCCAGCGCGTTGCTGACGGCCGGCTGCGTGAGGTTCAGCACCTCGGCCGCCCGCGTCAGGTTGCGCTTGTTGTAGATCGCCTCGAATACGACGAACAGGTTCAGATCAATCTTCGAAAGGCGCATCGCCGAATCTCCTTGCCGGCATCTTAAGGCGTGCGCCATTCGTTCGTCCACGCCGGCCCCGCGAGCGGCACCAGGTGCGTTGCACATCCCGGCGCGCCGCTCAATCGCGCGGCGGCGGCGTCAGGTAAGGCGCCGTCGAGCCCGGCTCGCCGTCCTTGATCTCCATCCGCGCGATCGCCTGCAGGTGCACCTCGTCCGGGCCGTCGGCGAAGCGCAGCGCGCGGCCCCAGGTCCACAGATCGGCGAGCGGCGTATCGGGGCTCAACCCCGCCGCGCCGAACACCTGCATCGCGCGGTCGCAGACGTCCGTATACACGGTCGGCACGAGCGCCTTGATCATCGAGATTTCCTTGCGCGCGGCCTTCGCGCCGACCTTGTCGATCATCCACGCGGCCTTCAGCACCAGCAGGCGCGCCTGGTCGATCTCGATGCGCGAGCGCGCGATCCATTCGCCGACGGTGCCGTGCCGGTTCAGCGGCTTGCCGAACGCGACGCGCGACTGTGCGCGGTCGACCATCAGTTCCAGCGCGAGTTCGGCCGCGCCGATCGAACGCATGCAGTGATGGATGCGGCCCGGCCCGAGGCGGGCCTGCGCGAGCGCGAAGCCGCTGCCTTCCTCGCCGAGCAGGTTGCGCGCCGGCACGCGCACGTTGTCGAACGTGATCTCGCAGTGCCCTTCCGGCGCATGGTGATTGACCACCGTGATGTTGCGCACGATCGTCACGCCCGGCGTGTCGCGCGGCACGAGGATCATGCTCTGCTGCTGGTGCGACTCGGCGCCGGGATCGGTCTTGCCCATCACGATGAAGATCTTGCAGTTCGGATGCGCGGCGTTCGTGATGAACCACTTGCGGCCGTTGATCACGTACTCGTCGCCCGCGCGCTCGATGCGCGTCGTGATGTTCGTCGCATCCGACGACGCCACGTCGGGCTCCGTCATCGCGAACGCCGAGCGGATCTCGCCGCGCAGCAGCGGCAGCAGCCACTGTTCGCGCTGCTCGGGCGTCGCGAACATGTGCAGCAGCTCCATGTTGCCCGTGTCCGGCGCATTGCAGTTGAACACCTCCGACGCCCAGCTCACGCGCCCCATGATCTCGGCGAGAGGCGCGTATTCGAGGTTCGTCAGGCCCGTGCCGGGCTCGTCGCCCTTCAGGTGCGGCAGGAACAGGTTCCACAGCCCTTCCGCCTTCGCGCGTTCCTTCAGCTCCTCCATGAACGACACGGGATACTGGCCCGCATGCACTTCCTCGTTCCACTGACGGATGCGCGGCACGATGTGCGCATCCATGAACGCGCGCACGCGTTCGCGCAGTTCTTCCACTTTCGGGGTGTAGCCAAAGTCCATGATCGACTCCTCGAGATTCCTTGTTCGGTTCGGTCAGAAGGCCGAGACACCACCGTCGACGGCGACGGCCTGCCCGGTCAGAAAAGTGTTTTCCTTCGCGCACAGCATCAGCATCGTCGCGACGATTTCGTCGGGCCGGCCGAGCCGCTTCATCGGCGAGCCCTGCGCGAGAAAATCCTGGCGGTCGCCGAGATCGCTGTCGGTGACCATCGGCGTCGTGCTGTAGAACGGGCACACCGCGTTCACGCGAATGCCGTGGCGCGCGTATTCGAGCGCAGCCGTCTTCGTGAGCCCGACCACCGCATGCTTCGACGCCGCGTATGCGGCCAGCTTCGGCGCGCCGCCGAGCCCGGCCATCGACGCAACGTTCAGGATCACGCCTTCGCGCTGCGCGAGCATCTGGCGGATCTGGTGCTTCATTCCGAAGAACACGCCCTTCGCGTTCACCGCGAAGCTCAGGTCGAGATCGGCTTCGTCGGTGTCGATCAGCGCCTTCATCGGCGGTGCGATGCCCGCGTTGTTGATACCGACGTCGAGCCGCCCGAAGCGCGCGGCGGCCTCATGCACCAGCGCCGCGACGTCCGCTTCGACACGCACGTCGCAGCGCTGCGCGATCACGTCGGCGCCGGCCGCGCGCAGCGGCGCGGCCACGCGTTCGAGCGCTTCGCCGTTCAGGTCGCCGAGCGCCAGTCGCGCGCCCATCGCGGCCACCTCGCTCGCGAGCAACGCGCCGAAGCCGCTCGCGGCGCCGGTGATCATCACGGTCTGTCCGGCGTAGCTGTCGATTTTCATCGCGCGCTCAGATCGTCAGGCCGCCGTCGACGACGATGCATTCGCCGTTCGTGTAGCTCGCCGCGTCCGACACGAGATACAGCACGGTGCCGGCCATCTCGCGCGGCTCCGCGTGGCGGCGCAGCGGGATCTTCGCCTTCCAGGTCTCGTAGATGTCCTTGTCGGCGAACAGCGCGCCCGCGAACTTCGTTTTCGTCAGGCCCGGCAGCAGCGCGTTCACGCGGATGCCCAGCGGCCCGCATTCCTTCGCGAACGCTTTGGTCATGTTGACGACCGCCGCCTTCGTGATCGAGTAGATGCCCTGCCGGTCGCCCGGCTGCAGCGCGTTCACCGACGCCGTGTTGACGATCGCGCCGCCGCCGTTCTCCTTCATCAGCTTGCCGGCCTCGACCGACATGAAGAAGTAGCCGCGGATGTTCACGTCGACCGTCTTCTCGTACGCGGCGAGGTCGGTATCGAGGATGTGCCCGAAATACGGATTCGCGGCCGCGTTGTTCACGAGGATGTCGAGCCGCCCGTGCCTGCCGCGAATATGCTCGAACGTCGCGGCGATATCGTCCAGCCGCCCGACGTGGCACGCCAGCGCCTCGGCGCGGCCGCCCGCCGCGACGATCGCGTCGGCCACGGCCCGGCAATCGTCGAACTTGCGGCTCGACACGATCACGTGTGCGCCCTGCTCTGCAAGCAGCTTCGCGATTTCCTCGCCGATGCCGCGGCTCGCGCCCGTCACCAGCGCGATCTTGCCGGTCAGGTCGAACAGATTCGTTGCCATGTCGTTGTGCTCCTCCATTGATGGTTTGTCGTGTCGCCGTTCTGCGATCCCGGCGATGCCGGCGATTTCAGCGATGCGCGTCGATCACGCTCACGGCCAGTTCGGCGAGCCGGCCGGCCATTGCGCCGACGCGCAGCGCTTGCTCGCTCGACGCGTTGCCCTGCAGCGCGCGTGCCTTCACGCCCTGCGCGATCGCCGCGAGGCGGAAGAAACTGAACGCGAGGTAGAAATGCCAGTCGCGGATCGGCTCGATCCCGCGCAGTTCGCAATAGCGCGCGACGATCGCCGCCTCATCCGGTACGCCGAGCTCGGCGCGATCCAGGCCCGCGATCCCGCGCACCTGCCCGCCGGACGGCAGCCGCAGGCACATGCAGAAATACGCGAGATCGGCGAGCGGGTTGCCGAGCGTCGACAGTTCCCAGTCGAGCACGGCCTGCACGCGATAGCTGTCGCGCGCGAACATCAGGTTGTCGATCCGGAAATCGCCGTGCACCAGCGCCGGCCGGCCCGTGTCCTCGGGGCACGCCTTCGGCAGCCAGTCGATCAGCGTCTCCATCGCGTCGAGGCGCTCGGTTTCGGCCGCGCGATACTGCTTCGTCCACACGCCGATCTGGCGCTCGAAGTAATTGCCGGGGCGGCCGTAGTCGGCAAGGCCCACCGCGTCGACATCGACGTCGTGCAAGGCGGCCATCGTCCGCAGCAGCGCGTCGTAGCAGGCCGCGCGATCGGCCTTCGGCAGCTCCGGCAGCGCGGGATCCCAGAAGATCCGGCCGTCCTCGAAGCTCATCACGTAGAACATGCTGCCGATCACGTCGCGGTCGACGCAGAGGTGATACGGACGCGCGACCGGCACGGCGGTGCCCGACAGCGCGGTCAGCACGCGGAATTCGCGGTCGACCGCATGCGCGGATTTCAGCAGTTCGCCCGGCGGCTGGCGGCGCAGCACGTAGCGGCCGCTCTTCGCGTGCAGCAGGAAAGTCGGATTCGACTGGCCGCCGGCAAACTTCTCCGTGTCGACCGGGCCTTCGAAGCCCGGCACGTGCGCTTCCAGATAGCGCGTGAGGCGGGCCACATCGAGTTGCTGGGAAGGATTCGTCATCGTCGCGATCGTTCGTGGGTCAGCCGTAGGTTCGCAGCGCGTGCCGTTCGGGATCCTCCAGATGCGGGATGCCGTTGAACGACGCGAGGTGGAACGCATCGGCGTTGAAGAAAAACTGCGAAAGACTGCTGTTGCGGATCTGCAGGTTCAGCGCGATCGCGCTCGACGGCGGCGCCGCGAGCACCTGCTGCACGGTGACCGCGATCGGGCCGCCGGAGCTCACGGCGAGCACGCGCTGGCCGCCTGCGTGACGGATCGCGTCGCGCGCAGCAGCGACGCGCTGCTGGAAATGGGCCCAGGTTTCGGGGGCCGAATCCCCCAGCTTGTCGTCCGACCACAGGTGCAGCACCTGCCGGAGCGCGCGGAAGTGCTCCTTCATCGAACCGGCGGCGAGGCGTGCGATTTCCGGATAGTCGCTGGCCGCGGCCGCGAACAGCCCGTGAAAGTCGTATTCGTTCAGGCCCGGATGGCGGTCGTACGGCACACCTTCGCGGCCCATCCCGCGCAGGATCGCGTCGACCGTCTGCGCGTGGCGGTTCAGCGTGCCGCAGATCACGCGATCGAACGCGAGGCCCTGACGCGCGAAGTATTCGCCGAGCCACACGCCCTGCTGCTCGCCGGCCGCGGACAGCCGGTCGTAGTCGTCAGTGCCGAACGACGCCTGCCCGTGCCGTACCAGAAAAAGTTCAGCCATCGCATGCCCGCCAGATCAGAAGGATTCAGCATAGGGGGCGGCCATGCATTTTTGAAATTTATTTTCTGAATCGACTGGTATTCACTTCATGAATCCAGTCGCCCCCCATCGGGCTCGTTTACCGGACCCCGTCCGGCGGCACGGGAATTGCGGCGCCAACCGCCGTCAAGTCGACCATATTCCAGGAGGGATGCGATGCTCGGTACGATCCTTATCGTCATACTGATTTTGTTGCTCATCGGAGCATTTCCTACATGGCCGCACAGCCGAAGCTGGGGCTACTGGCCGTCGAGCACCGTCGGGCTGATTGTCGTCATCGTCGTCGTGCTGGTGCTGTTGGGTCAAATCTGAGGCCCGGAGGTGCCGGTCGTGCTGCCTGGCAGCCTGTTCCGGCGGGATGCGGCGACATATTCAGTATCACGGATTGTCTGGCATTCCCTGCCTGCGGCTTCAGCCCCTCCGACGGGGGCTGAAGCCGCTGCCGATCATGTGGAACGCGTGGTGTTTCCCTCGACGGCGGCCTGCAACGATCGATCCGCCGCGGGCGTCACCAGTACGATCTTGCCGATATGACGACCCGAATCCATCAGTTCGTGCGCGGCGCGCGCATCGCGAAGATCGAATAGCCGGTAAACCTGCGGCTTGACGGCCCCTTGCCGGATCAGAGGCCACACGGCCTCTTCGAGCTCGCGAATGATCTGCGCCTTCTCCGCGTAGGTGCGCGAGCGCAGCGTCGAGCCGATGTGCGTGAGCCGCTTCGTCAGCATCGGAAACAGGTCGAGCTCCTTCGCGGGGCCTTTAATCACGCCGATCTGCACGATGCGGCCATTTACAGCGGCCGCCGCGAAATTGCGCGCGACATAGTCGCCGGCAATGATGTCGACGATCACGTCGACGCCCTTGCCGCCCGTGAAGCGCGCGACCTCGTCGACGAAATCCTCGCTGCGGTAGTCGATCGCGAGATCCGCGCCAAGCCGCATGCTCGCGTCGCGCTGCGCGTCCGAGCCGACGGTCGTGATGATCGTCGACGCGCCGAACGCCTTCGCCAGCATCGTCGCCGTCGTGCCGATTCCCGATGCACCGCCGTGGATCAGCACGCTCTCGCCGGCCTCGAACCGACCGCGCTGGAACAGGTTCAGCCAGACCGTCATGAAGGTCTCCGGCAGCGCCGCCGCTTCGGCCATGCCGAGGCCGTCGGGAATCGCGAGCGTGTTGTTCTCGTTCGCCACCGCGTATTGCGCATAGCCGCCACCGGGAATCAGCGCGCAGACGCGGTCGCCAACGACGAACCGCGTGACGCCGCGCCCGACCGCGACGACGTCGCCGGCGATCTCGAGGCCGGGAATGTCGGACGCGCCGGGCGGCGGATCGTACAGCCCCTTGCGCTGGAATACGTCGGGGCCGTTTACGCCGGCCGCGTGAATCCGGATCAGCACTTCGCCGGGGCCCGGCGACGGCACGGAGCGTGTGGCCGGCACGAGCACTTCAGGGCCGCCGGGGCGCACGATTTCGATCGCGGTCATGTCGGCGGGCAGGGTTTGGGCATCGTCAATCACGATATGATCCTCAACGTTCGTCGATGCGCGGCCGATTCGCGGGCCATCCCCGAATCGCGGCATCGCAATGTGTGTGAGGCCAGTCTATGGGCGATGCCGCTCGCGGGCACGCAGCGAATTGCCGATCGGGGAATGCAAAAATGCATCAGTCGGGACAAACGATGAATTGGGACGACGCACGCGTATTCCTCGCGATTCATCGCGAGCGCACGCTGCGCCGCGCGGCACAGACGCTCGGCGTCGATCAGGCGACGGTCGGGCGGCGGCTCGCGACGCTCGAGCACATGCTCGGCGCGACGCTGTTCCTGCGCTCGTCGAAAGGCTATCTGCCCACGCCGGTCGGCGAACTGGCGTTGCGCGCCGCCGAGGCGATGGAGCAACATGCACACGAGCTGGTGCGGCTGACGCAGGGTGTCGACCGGCGGCTTGCCGGTGAGGTGAAGATCACGACGACCGATGCACTCGCGATCGAGTTCGTGATGCCGTCGATCGCGCGGCTGCATGCGAAGCATCCCGACGTCTCCTTCGCGCTGAACACGTCGACGCAAATCCTGAATCTCGCGAAGCGCGAAGCCGACATTGCCATCCGTACGGTGCGGCCCGACAACCCCGATCTGGTCGCACGCCGCCTCGCGCAATGGGACATGGGCCTGTTCGCGTCGCACGACTATCTGCACCGGCACGGCGAGCCCGAGCGCGGCCACGCATTCGCGGGCCACGACCTCATCGTCTACCAGCCGTACATCGACGCCAGCCGCACGCCGACCCTCGCCGGCGAGCCGATCGACGGCGGGCGCATCGTCGCGCGCATGAGCTCGAACCTGATGGCGCGCGCCGCGGTACGCTCGGGCCTCGGCATCGGCGAGATTCCCGTCTATATGGGCGAACGCGACGGGCTCGTCCGCCTGTGGCCGGAGCGCATGAGGCAGGCGCCTTACGAGGTCTGGCTCGTCACGCACCGCGACCTGCGCCACACTGCGCGCATCCGCGCGGCGATCGACGAGATCGTGTTCGCGTTCACCGCGCATCGATGATGCGGATGGCACGCGGGCGCGCGCCGGTGGTGCCGTCGACATGACCGGCAGATCGAGCGGCAGGATCGTCGCGATGCCGTTCGTGAACGCGCTGCACTCGCCTTCGCCGTAAAACCCATCGCCGTAGTCGGCCGCCATGCATGCGAGTGCGACCTGCGCGACCGCCCCGTCCGAGATCCACGCCGAGTTCTGCCCGTTGATGACGATCTCGTCCGCGCCGACCTTGGCCGTCGCTTTCCCCACCGGCTGCCTGCCGTGCGCGCCGAGTTCCCGCCGATACAGGATCGCCGCGTCGGAGCCACGATCGGGCTGCAACGCATGCTTCAGGTTATCAAATGATCCAAAAGATTCATTAGACAGCGTCCGAGCCGGCGCGCGATGCTGGCCCCGCCAATCAGCGCGGCATCCACGCCATGCCGCGCACGACAACGGAGCGAGACACATGCCTAACGATCACCGTCAACGGCGCCACACGCTATGGCTGCTGTGCGCGCTGTCATTCATCCTCTACGTCGACCGCGTGAACCTCGCGACCGCGGCCGGCGCGATCAAGGCCGAACTCGGGTTGTCGAACACCGAACTCGGTATCGCGTTCTCCGCGTTCGCATATTCGTATGCAATTTGCCAGATCGGCGGCGGCTGGATCGCGGACCGGTTCGGCGCCCGCATCACGCTGATCGGCTGCGGGCTGATCTGGGTCGTCTCGACCTTCACGACCGGGCTCGTGCACAGTCTCGCGCTGCTGTTCGCCGCGCGCCTGCTGCTCGGCATCGGCGAAGGCGCGACGCTGCCCGCCCAGGCCCGCGCGATCACGCACTGGTTCCCGCGCGAGCGGCGCGGCGTCGTGCAGGGCTTCACGCATTCGTTCTCGCGGCTCGGCAACGCGGTCACGCCGCCGATCGTCGCCGCGCTGATGACGTGGCTGTCGTGGCGCGCCGCGTTCTTCGTGATCGGCGCGGTGACGCTGGTGTGGCTCGCGTGGTGGATCGTCGGCTTCCGCGAGCACCCGCTCGGCGGCGACGATGGCAACGCGCGCGGCGCCGCCCGCCTCGTCACGCCGTCCGGCCCGACGCCGTGGGGGCCGCTGTTCCGCCGGATGGCGCCGACGATCTTCGTCTACTTCTGCTACGGCTGGACCGCGTGGCTGTTCTTCACGTGGCTCCCGACGTTCTTCCTGAACGGCCAGGGCCTGAACCTGAAATCGACCGCGCTGTTCGCGTCCGGCGTGTTCTTCGCGGGCGTGGTCGGCGACACGCTCGGCGGCTGGCTCTGCGACCGGATCTACCGTAAGACCGGCAACCTCGCGCTGTCGCGCCAGAGCGTGATCGTCACGAGCTTCGCCGGCGCGCTCGTCTGCCTGCTGCCGCTCGCGTTCGTGCATTCCACGGCCGGCATCGCGCTGTGCCTGTCAGGGTCGTTCCTGTGCCTCGAACTGACGATCGGGCCGATCTGGGCCGTGCCGAGCGACATCGCGCCGACCCACGCCGGCATCGCCAGCGGGATGATGAACGCGGGTTCCGCGATCGCGGGGATCCTGTCGCCGATCCTATTCGGTTATCTGGTCGACCGCACGGGTAGCTGGACGGTGCCGTTCATCGGGTCGGTCGCAATGCTGATGATCGGCATCGTCGCCGCGCTGCGGATTCGTCCGGATCGCACGCTGTCCGCATCGATGCCATCGCTCGCCGATGCGCCCGCCGCGCCGTCGGCGCGCTGAAGCGGTTCGCAGCCGTGGCGCCCGGGTTGCCGGTATCGCTCGTATCGCCCGTGTCGCCATCACGCATCGCTCCGTTCCTCGATGCGTGATCGGCAAACCGGGCATACCCCGCGAGCCCTCTCTTCAATCGTCGTCGTCCTGAACGCCCTCCCGGTGAAACAGCGCGAGAAACTGCTGCGCGGGAATGCTCAGCGGCCGGTCGCGCCGCACGAGGCTGCCGTATGACGGCAGCTTTTGATCGAGCTCGTAATCGAGGATCGCGACGAGCCCGTGCTCCGCGTTGCGCTGCGCGACGGTCAGCGGAATCACGCCGAGCATCGTCGAACGGTCGACGAGGTTCATCGTGGTCAGGATCGAGCCCGTTTCGACCAGCCCGCGCGGCATCGGCTGGTGGCGCGCGCGGAACTCGCGCTCGACGACCTCGCGCGCCGGACTGCCGGCCGGCTGCAGGATCCACGTGTAATCGAGCAGCGCGTCGAATTCGACCGGCCCGGCGCCCGCGAGCGGATGGTCGCGGCCCGCGATGATCGCGAGCGCCTCGTCGTCGACCACCCGGAAGTCGCAATCGGTCCCGACGTTGCGCCCGATCACCACCTCGAGCACGCCTTCGCGAAGCTGCGGCATCAGCCGGTCGCTCGTGTCCACCGCGATGTCGATCGCGAGCAGCGGGTAACGCGCCTTCAACTGCACCAACGCCTCGGTGAGCCGCCCCGGCGACGCCGCCATGATGCTGCCGATCGCCAGCCGCCCCGCGCTACCAAGCTGCAGTTCGGCGAGTTCGCGATTCAACGCCTCCACGCTGCCGCGGATTCCACGGAAATAGCCGAGCACGCGCGCGCCGGCCGGATTCAGCACCAGCCCGCGCCCGATGCGATCGAACAGCCGCTGGCCGAGCGCGCTCTCGAGTTCGGCCAGCATCTTCGTCGCGGCCGGCTGCGTGAGGCCCATCTGCTCGGCCGCCGCGCGCAGCGTCGAGCATTCGTCCACGGCAAGCAACAGCGCGATCTGCCGCATGCGCAGCCGGTTCAGCAATTGGGGAGTCGAGTCTCGTCGATCGATCGAGCCCATTTCGATTACTCCAGGTTATCGATTCATCAAGAGTTTTCAATTTACCGACTCATTCCGTCTACCTAGCATGAACCCCATACACGAACGGCCACGCGCCGCCACCGGAGACGCAGCATGAACACGAAACCGACCGCCGCCCGACGCGCGGCCCGCCAAGGAGACGCCGCATGACGACCGCCGCCCCCCTGCCCGTCGTCGCGCTGACGCTCGGCGACCCCGCCGGCATCGGCGCCGAACTGATCGCGAAACTGCTCGCGCGGCCCGACGCGACGGCGCACGCGAATCTCGTGCTGATCGGCGATCGCTGGCTGTGGGAAGCCGGCCAGCGCGTCGCCGGCGTGCAGATCGACGTCGAACCCGTCGCATCGCTAGCCACGGTGCGCGGACGGCCGTCAACCGCGCGCGCCGCGTTCGTCGAAGTCGATACGGTCGATCCCGCACAGGTCACCGTCGGCCACGCCGGCGCGGCCGGCGGCCGTTCGACGCTCGCCGTGCTCGATCAATGCCTGGAAGCCGCACTCGCCGGCGACATCGACGCGATCTGCTTCGCGCCGCTGAACAAGTACGCGATGAAGCTCGGCGGGCTGAAGCACGACGACGAACTGCACCACTTCGCCGAAGCGCTCGGCGTGACCGGCTATTTCTGCGAATTCAACACGCTCGGCGAACTGTGGACCGCGCGCATCTCGTCGCATATCCCGCTGAAGGACGCGGCGGGCTGCCTGAGCATCGAGCGGATCGAACAGGCATCCGAACTGATCTACCGGTCGCTGCTCGCGAACGGCGTCGCCGCGCCGAAGGTCGCGATCGCCGCGTTCAACCCGCACGGCGGCGACGGCGGCAGTTGCGGCCGCGAGGAAGTCGACATCATCGAGCCCGCGGTGCGCAAGCTGCAGTCGCGCGACTGGCCGACCGACGAGCCGTTCCACGGCCCGTTCCCCGCCGACACGATCTTCCTGAAGGCGCAGGCCGGCGACTATCAGGCGATCGTCACGATGTACCACGACCAGGGGCAGATCGCGATCAAGCTGCTCGGCTTCTCGCGCGGCGTGACCGTGCAGGGCGGGCTGCCCGTGCCGATCACGACGCCCGCGCACGGCACCGCGTACGACATCGCGGGCCGCGGCACGGCCGACGTCGGTGCGACCTGGCAGGCACTGCAGATCGCGTGCCGGATGGGCGCCGCGCGCCGCACCCCCGCTGTTCCGGCGTGACGGCCGCGCCGGCCGCCCGCCTTTCACACACGACAACATCGATTCTCGGAGACACCATCATGAAAATCCGGTCCGTGCGCGCACGCGTATTCCAGTGGAAGGGCAAGACCGTCCCGCCGCAGGGCAACTTCTGCTCGAATGCGATGGACCTGCTGTACGCGCCGCAGGAAACGATGAGCACGTTCCGCTTCCATTCGTGGACGGTCGTCGAAGTCGAGACCGACGACGGCATCGTCGGCCTCGGCAACGTCGCGCTCGCGCCGCTCGTCGCGAAGGTCATCATCGACCAGTACCTCGCGCCGCTCGTGATCGGCCAGGATCCGTGGGACTACGAATACCTGAACCAGCGGATGTATCGCGCCACCCACGCGTGGGGCCGCAAGGGCATCGGCATGGCGGCGATCTCGGCGGTCGACATCGCGATCTGGGACATCCTCGGCAAGAGCGTCGGCAAGCCGGTGTTCAAGCTGCTCGGCGGCCGCGCCAAGGAAAAGATCCCCTGCTACTACTCGAAGCTCTACCGCACTGACCTGAAGGCGATGCAGGACGAGGCGCAGCACTATATGAAGGAAGGTTTCCGCGCGTTCAAGATGCGCTTCGGCTACGGGCCGGCGCACGGGCAGCAGGGGGTGGTCGAGAACCTGAAGTCGGTCGCGGCGATCCGCGAGGTGATCGGCTACGACAACGACCTGATGCTCGAGTGCTACATGGGCTGGAATCTCGAGTATGCGAAGCGCATCCTGCCGAAGCTCGAGAAATACCAGCCGCGCTGGCTCGAGGAACCGGTGATCGCCGACGACATCGACGGTTACGCGGAGCTGAACCAGTTGACGCGCATTCCGATCTCCGGCGGCGAGCACGAGTTCTCGCTGTACGGCTTCAAGCAGTTGCTCGACCGCAAGGCCGTGTCGGTCGTCCAGTACGACACGAACCGCGTCGGCGGGATCACGATGGCGCACAAGATCAACGCGCTGTGCGAGGCGTACAGCGTGCCGGTGATTCCGCATGCGGGCCAGATGCACAACTATCACCTGACGATGAGCACGCTCGCGTCGCCGATGAGCGAGTACTTCCCGATGTTCGACGTCGAGGTCGGCAACGAGCTGTTCTATTACATCTTCGACGGCGAGCCGGTGGCCGAAAACGGTTTCCTGCAACTGCGCGACGACGTGCCGGGCCTCGGCCTCACGTTGAAGACCGAATTCCTCGACCAGTTCGACATCGTCGAGTGAGGCCGACCATGAACGCACGCTACCAGGGCGTCTTTCCGGTCGCGCCGACGATCTTCGACGCGCACGGCGCGCTCGATCTCGACGGCCAGCGCCGCTGCCTCGACTTCATGATCGATGCCGGTTCGCAGGGCCTCTGCATCCACGCGAACTACTCCGAGCAGTTCGCGCTCGGCGACGACGAACGCGACCTGATCACGCGCACCACGCTCGAGCACGTCGCGGGCCGCGTGCCGGTGATCGTCACGACGTCGCACTTCAGCGCGCGGATCTGCGCGGAGCGCAACCGGCACGCGCAGGCGCTGGGGGCGGCGATGGTGATGGTGATGCCGCCGTACCACGGCGCGACGTTTCGCGTGCCGGAGGCATCGATCCGCGCGTTCTTCCACGAGGTAAGCGACGGCCTCGACATCCCGCTGATGATCCAGGACGCGCCCGCAAGCGGCGTTGCGCTGTCCGCGTCGTTCCTCGTGACACTCGCGCGCGAGATCGATGCCGTGTCGTACTTCAAGATCGAGACGGCCGGTGCCGCGTCGAAGCTGCGCGAGCTGATCGCGCTCGGCGGCGACGCGATCGAGGGGCCGTGGGACGGCGAGGAAGGCATCACGCTGCTCGCCGATCTCGATGCCGGCGCGACCGGCGCGATGACGGGCGGCGGTTATCCGGACGGGATTCGCCGGATCACCGACGCGTATTTCGCCGGGCGCCGCGACGAAGCGTGCGAGCAGTACGCGCGCTGGCTGCCGCTGATCAACTACGAGAACCGCCAGTCGGGCTTTCTGACCGCGAAGGCGCTGATGCTGGAAGGCGGTGTGATCGCGTGCGACCGGCCGCGCGCGCCGTGGCCGGAATTGCATCCGCAGGTGCGGGCCGGGCTGCTCGACGTCGCGCGCCGGCTCGACCCGCTCGTGCTGCGCTGGGGGCATTAGACGTTCGGGTGCATGCGGTGTGCGCTTCACGGCTCCAGCCCGCGGGGCGCACGCCGCGCGGCCGGACAGACGTTCGCGCCGATGGGGAATGCGTACATGCGTTGCGCATCGGCGGTTAGCCCCGTGCGGATTCGTCACGGCGTGACGGCGGTCCATCAGAAGATCGCTGCCGCAGATCGACAATATTGGAGACATCATGAATTCGTTGACCCCGGCCACCCCGGCATACGAAGCCGGCGAAGCCATTCCGCGCCGCCGCTGGCTGCGCGTGATTCCGCCGCTGCTGCTCGCCTGCATCATTTCCTACATGGATCGCGTGAACATCGCGTTCGCGATGCCCGGCGGGATGAACGCCGAGCTCGGCATGGACGCGACGATGGCCGGTCTCGCCGGCGGCATCTTCTTCTTCGGCTACCTGTTCCTGCAGATTCCCGGCGGCCGCCGCGCGGCGCTCGGCAGCGGCAAGAAGTTCATCGCATGGTCGCTCGTGAGCTGGGCCGTGCTGTCGGTGCTGACCGGGCTCGTCACGCACACCTGGCAGTTGCTGGCGCTGCGCTTCCTGCTCGGCGTGGCCGAGGGCGGCATGCTGCCCGTCGTGCTCACGATGGTCAGCCACTGGTTCCCCGACCGCGAACGCGGCCGCGCGAATGCGATGGTCATCATGTTCGTGCCGCTCGCCGGCATGATCACCGCGCCGCTGTCCGGCTTCATCCTCGCCGCGTACGACTGGCGTCACCTGTTCTACAGCGCGGGCGCACTGTCGCTGCTGTGCCTGGTCGCGTGGATGCTGCTCGCCGACGACGGCCCGGAAACCGCGCGCTGGGTGTCGCCGCGCGAGAAGGCGTACATCCTCGACGCGCTGCGCGACGAGCAGGAACGCAAGCGCGCGGCCGGCACGCCGGCCGCTGCATCGTTCGGCGAGATGCTGCGCAACCCGACGATCTGGCTGCTCATCGCAATCAACTTCTGCTATCAGGTCGGTATCTACGGCTATACGATGTGGTTGCCGACGCTGCTGAAGAACCTCACGCACGGCGGGATGGGAAAGGTCGGCCTGCTCGCGATGCTGCCGTATGTCGCGATGGTGATCGGGATGTTCGTCACGTCGTATTTGTCTGACCGAACCGGCAAACGACGCCTGTTCGTGCTGCTGCCGCTCGTCGGCTTCGCCGCGTGCCTCGCGCTGTCGGTGCTCACGCACGCGTCGATGGCCGTGTCGTTCGCGTTCCTGATCGGCTGCGGCTTCTTCCTGCAGGCGGCCGCCGGCGTGTTCTGGGCGATTCCGCCGAAGCTGTGCAGCGTCGAGACGGCCGGCAGCGCGCGCGGCCTGATCAATGCACTTGGCAATCTCGGCGGATTCTGCGGCCCGTACGCGGTCGGCGTGCTGACCCAGCACGTGAGCTCGGCGGCCGGTGTGTACAGCCTGGCGGTCACGCTCGCGGTGGCCGGCCTGCTCGCGCTGACGCTGCCGAAGCGCTGCGAGGACTGATACGGGATACCTGACATGCAGGCCCGCGAACGAAATTACGGAGACACACCTTGAACGACATCCTGCTGCTGGTGCAGAAATGCGCCCATACCTTCAGTTTCTACGATCTCGACACGAAAGCCGCGCTCAAGCACATCGTGCTGCCGAACTTCCCGCACGAGTTCACCGTCGACGCGAACGACCGCTACGCGTATGTCGGTATCTTCGGGATCGAGACCGCGTGGTCGCGCGGCCATGAAGGCGACCACCGGATCGCCGAGATCGACCTGGTCGAGCGCACGCACACGCGCATGCTCGACCTGTGGCCGTACTACCGGCCACACGGCATGGCGAGCGACCGCGACGGCCGGTTGTACGCGATGAGCGAGGCGCACGACATGCTGCTCGTGTTCGACGAGCCGACCCGGCAGCCGGTGCCGAACATGGCCGTGCCGTCCGGCGGCGTGAAGACGCACCTCGTGACGCTCACGCGCGACGCGAGCCGCGCGTACGGCGTGCACCTGCTGTCGAACACGGTCACGCAGTTCCATCCGCGCGACGCGACGGTCGCGCCGCGCGCGGTGATGCCCGGCCCGCGCCCCGAAGGCAATGCGCTGTCGGCCGACGAGCGCACGCTGTTCGTCGCGAATCGCGGCGACGACACGCTCGTCGAGATCGACACGGAGACGATGACCTGCGGCCGCCGCGTGAAGACGCGCAGCGATCCGAACCGCATCTACCGGACCAGCGCGCCGGACGGCCGCGACCTGCTGCTGCTGACCAACTCGGGCGAACGATCGATCTCCGTGTTCGATGCACGCCAGCTCGAGGAAATCGAACGCATCGCGCTGCCCGCGAACCCGACCGCACTGTCGTTCCATCCGTCGCGGCGCGTCGCCTACGTATCGTTCCAGGACGACTACGTGCGCGAACTCGATCTCGAAACCTGGCGTTTCGTCGGCGCGCTGGCGACGCTGCGCGAGCCCGATGCGTCGTACGTGCTCGCGGGAGCGCGCTGACATGCGCGACGGAGCGCCGCCCGACGGATCGGCGCCCGAAGAGTCGCCGCCCGACGGCATGCCGGATGCGCTCGTCGATGCGCATCACCACCTGTGGAAGCTCGATGCGGGCGCGCACTATCCGTGGCTGCAGACGCACTACGATCCGGCGCGCTTCATGTTCGGCGATTACGCGGCGCTGTGCCGCGATTTCGGCGTGGACGATTTCCGGCACGCGGCGCAACGCGCGCCGATCGTCGCCAGCGTGCACGTCGAGGCCGAACGCGCACGCGACGAAGCGCTGGCGGAAACGCGCTGGCTGCACGAAGTCGCGGCGGCGCACGGGCTGCCGTCGGCAGTCGTCGCGTGGGTCGACCTGCTGGCCGGCGATGCGGACGAACGGCTCGCCGAACAAGCCGCGTGGCCGCGCGTGCGCGTCATACGCTTCAAGCCGCGCACCGCATCGTCGCCGGATACGCCCGTCGACGGGCCCGGCACGCTGCACGATCCGCGCTGGCCGGCCGCGCTGGAACGCGTCGCCGTGCACGGCCTGTGCTGGGATCTGCGCGTGCCGTTCTGGCATCTCGGCGACGCGGCCGCGCTGCTCGCCGACGCACCCGCTGTCGACGTCGTGCTCGAACATGCCGGGCTGCCGTGGGATCGTTCGGACGCAGGGCTCGCGCGCTGGCGCCGCGGCATGGAAGCGCTTGCGGCATCGCCGCGCGTGGCCGTGAAGATTTCCGAACTCGGCTTGCGCGACGCCGCGTGGAACGACGCGGACAACGCGCGGATCATTCGCGACACGATCGCGATCTTCGGCTGGGAACGCTGCCTGTTCGCCAGCAACTTCCCGGTGGCCGGCCTGCGCGTGTCCTATCCCGCGCTGCTGCGCACGTTCGCCCGCGCGATGGCGAACCTCGACGACGCGGCACGCCGCGCGATCTGGCATGACAACGCGGTGCGCGTTTACCGGATTGCGCTCGATGGGCCATCCCGGCCGGCTCGCGGATAACGCCGCTTTCCGCGCCTTTCCCCATCTCGTCGATCGGGCATCCGCCCGGTCGCGTATTCGCCCCTTCGCCCGTAATCGTGCTTGACCCGGCCCTTGGGGTCGCCTTTATGCTGTCCACAACGAATCGACAGCAGAGAGAGGTGACGGATGGGTACGTCCACGCCCCGTTTGAGCGCATCGGCGGCAGCCGCGCAGCTCGGCGTATCGGTCAAGGCGTTGCGGCTGTACGAACAGCACGGCCTCGTGACACCGGAGCGAACGCCTGCCGGATACCGTGCCTACGGCCCGGACGACCTCGCACGCGCGGCCGACATCGCGGCGCTGCGAGCGCTCGGCCTCAGTCTGGCACAGGTGGCGAGCGTGCTCGATGGCGATGCACGCGGCCTGGACGGCGCGCTGGCCGCTCACGAAGCAGTGCTTGAGCACGGCATTCAGGATCTCGTGCGCAAGATCGACAGCGTGCGCGCGATCCGTGCCGGCCTTGCGCGCGGCCGGATGCCGGCCGACGGCGAACTGGCGCGGCTGCTCGACGATACCGGCGCCGGCGTCGCGTTCAGCCTGCCGTGGCCGTGGGGCGGCGAGTGGTTCGAGTGTCGCGATATCCGGCCGTTGAACTACATCATCGGCTCGCTGGGAAGCGGCAAGACGCGGCTGGCGCTTCGGCTGGCCGACGCGCTGCCCGGCGCCGCGTTCGTCGGCCTCGATCGGCTGGAACACGATGGCGCTGCCGCATGCGATGCGTTGCGCGTCGATCCGGAACTGAAGTCGCGCGTCGACCGCGCATCGGCCGCGCTTGCCCGCAACGGCGCGACGCCGTCGGCAGCGTTGACTGCGCTGCTCGTCAGTCTCGAAGCGGATGGCCCGCGCGCGCTGGTCGTGGACATGATCGAACAGGATCTCTACCGGCCCACGCAACAGGCGTTGATCGCCCATCTGCGCGAACGCGCAACCGCCGGGATGCGGCCGCTGTTCCTGCTGACGCGCTCGTCGGCGATCCTCGATCTGTCGGCGGTCGGGCCGAACGAATCGATCATCCTGTGCCCGGCCAATCACAGCCCGCCTTCGCGCGTGGCGCCTTACCCGGGTGCCCCCGGCTACGAAGCGGTTGCCACGTGCCTTGCGTCGCCCGAGATCCGCGAGCGGATCGCGCGTCGGCCGGAAGTGGCGTAAGCCGTCATCGGTTCCTGGTGCCGGCAACAGGCCGGCACATCGACCGTCACGACTCCAGCCGCCCCATCCTGCGCGCCATCGCCGGACTCACCGCGCACCCCGGATCGAACCCGAAGAATTCGAGCACGTGCCGCGCGACGTCGTCGCGATCGTTGTCCGCGCAGATCATGTGGTAGCTGTTCTCCAGCACGATCCCGCGCGCGTCGGGCATCTTCTCCAGCAGGAAATCGGCCGAGCGCAGGCTCGTCAGCTCGTCCTCGCGCGCATGCAGCACGAGCGTCGGGCATCGCGTATCGGCCGCGGCCTCGAGCGCCCAGTCGCGCATCCGGTCGACCTGCCGCACGCACGCGAGCGGCACCCACGCATAGTGGAAACCGTCCTGCCGCTCGAACTTCTTCTTCACGATCGCGCGGATCGTCGCGTTCTTGATGCCGAACGGCTCGCCCTCCTCGACGCGCATCCGCTCGGCCACACCCGGCACGCGATACAGCACATGCCGCAGCGACCGATACCACGGCGTCGACCATCCGTCGATGAACACCGGCGTGGCCAGCAACGCGAGCCGGCCGCGCGCATGCTGCACGCGGCGGCACAGCAGCAGCGCGACCAGCGCGCCCATGCACATGCCCACGACATGCAGCGTGTCGTACTCGCGTTCCAGCGCGCGATACTGCTCGGTCACCGCGTCGAGCCACGTCTCAGCGCGCACGCCGATCAGATCCTCGGGGCGCGTGCCGTGCCCCGGTAGCGTGATCATGTGCGTGTCGCCGCCCGCGCGCCGCATCGCCTTGTGCAGCGAACCGAGATCGTATTGCGTGCCGCCGAGCCCGTGGATCAGCAGGACGCCCGTGCGGCCTGTCATGACGCGCGTCCGCTCATTCGTCCGCCGGCCACACACGCTCGATCTGCCAGACGCCTGCGACTACTGTCACGTCGACGTTCGAATCGAGCAGCGGCGCGCCGTGATCGGTGATCGTCTGCGTGCCGCCGTCGCGCTGCACGACACGCAGCGACAGCGACGCGCGATCCTCGCCCGCGATCTCCGCATTCCAGTAGTCGCTCAGTGCAGCGCGGTCGCCCGGCTGCACGCGTTCGAGCACGAGCGGCACGCTCGCTATCTGCGCGTGTTCGACGCCGACGCCGAACACGCGCTCGACGTCGCCGCTCCACTCGATCCGGCCCGACTCCGGATCGAGCACGTACGCGATCTGGCCGGCGCTCGCGAGCGCGAGCTCCATGTTGTTCTGCAGCACCGCCGCATGCTCGTGCACGCGTTCGCGCGTCGTCTTCAGCGTGCTCACCGTCAGCACCAGCAGCGACGCGACCGCCAGATAGAGCTGCGCCTCGAGCAGCGAACTGCCGTAGTGCTCGTGGAACGATGCGAACGGGCCGTCGCCCTGCGCGGTCTGCTCGATCACGATCAACGCAAGTATCAGCACCGACGACGAACCCGCGCGGCCGCCGAGCAGCAGCGTCACCGCGACGGTCAGGAACAGCGGGACATACGTGAACGCGAAGCCGGCGCCCGTACCGAATTTCTGCGACGTGTCGCCGTCGAAGATCACGAGCGCGACGATCGCGAGCAGCACGAACGCGACGACGCCGAGCATCAGGTCGAAGCGCTCGTGATCGCCCGAACGGTGCGCGCGGAAGCGCGACCACGACGCGAGCACCGGCGTGACCAGCAGCACGCCGACGAAATCGGAAGCTGCCCACACGAACCACACGTCGAAGAACGACGCGTCCTTGAGCGTCGCGTACCACGCCGCGCCGCCGATCGCGCCGACGACGCCCGCGATCAGCCCGGCGAGGATCACCGAGCGCAGGAAATACAGCCCTTCGAGCGAGAAGCGCACGCGCTGAACGAGCCACACCGCGAGCGCGGCCGCGCCGACTTCGTCGACCGTGAACAGCACCGCGTTGACCAGGCTGCCGTGTTCGATGCCGGTCAGCGCGAGCTGCGCGACGAGGAACGCGCCGGCCAGCGTCAGCCATTCGCGCAACGGCCGCAACATGAACGCGCCGACCGTCACGCCGGCCGGCAGCCAGATATAGCCCGTCAGCCGGACGGGGCCGTTGAACTCGTGCGAGATGTAGCCGGTCGCGAGATACAGCACCGCCCAGAGCAGCGCGGCGACGAGCCCCGGGCGGGAACGTTTGGTGTCCATCGAGGATTCCTGTGTGCTGCGCCGTGCGGGCGAGCGCGCCGGCCGCGTTGTCAACGGCAGGCGCGCCGGCCACCGGCGCGTACGCGATGTGCGCATGATATGCGGCGGGAGCGGACGGGGGAATACCGGAGCCGGAAGCGCATCGATCGGCCGGCGGTACCCCGCAAGTCGGCGCTTGTGACCGGCAAAGTATCGGAAAAGTTCGTCGTTTGCCGGACGCTATCAGGACAGGTCAGCGTGTCGTCTTGGCCGGACGGCCAAAATCGCGCGCAGCCGGTCGATCACGACTGACATGAAAGGCATCCGAAAGCGTTCGTTTCAGGTATCGTCCACGTCTCCAGCCAACATTCCGGATGACCGCACCCAATGGAAACCGTACCGGCACGGCCGATATCGGCCCCTTTGATGCAATGAGCAGATTTCGCGTCACGTACGACGGGCCCGCGCTCGAATCGTCCGAGATGGACGTGCGCGAACTTGCACCCGCATTGCTTGCAATCGGCGATTTGCTCGACGCGTCGACCCGCGCGCTGTGCGGCGATCAGGTTCGGCCGCAGGTGAACGTGCGCGGCAGCTTCAAGACCGGCAGCTTCGGCGTCGACTTCACGCTCGCGACATCGCTGCTCGGCCGCATGCGCGACATGCTGAGCGGCAACGAAGGCACGGCGCTCGCCAATGCGGTCACGATCCTGACCGCGCTCGGCATCGCCGCGCCCCGGGCAAGAAAGGGGCTCTTCGCCGTCCTCAAATGGCTGCGCGGGCGCGAGATCCAGCAAGTGCGGATGCAGCAGTGGCAAACCTCGGACGGCGCAAAAACCGAATACGAGGTCACGGATGTCCTCGAACATCGCCCGGCCGGCCTGCAGATTCAGTTGCCCGGCCGTTGATCCGCGTCGAAGGCCACGCTCCCAACACAACCCGTCATCCCTCATGAAACCGGCGATCGATCTGCGTCCTGCCTCCTTGGCCGACCTCCCCTTCCTGCAGACCCTCCGCCGGCTCACGATGACGGAGCATCTGCAACGGGTCGGCGCGCCGACCGACGACGAAGCGCACGACCGGCGCATCCGCGCGCACTTCGAAGACGCGATGATCGTCTGCGAAGGCGCCGATGCAATCGGCTTGCTGAAGGTGACGCGCTCCGCCGGCGAATGGCACGTCCATCAGATCCAGATCCTCCCTGCCCGCCAGGGCCGGGGCATCGGCGAAGCCGTGCTGCGCGAACTGCTGACCGATGCGGCACGCGAGAACGTGTGCGTATCGCTCAGCGTGCTGCACGGCAATCCGGCGCGGCGCCTCTACGAACGGCTCGGCTTCCGGCCCGCATCGGAAACGGAAACGAGTGCGAGCCTCGTCTGGCGCGCGTGACGCGTCACATATCGACGCCGCGCTATTGCGTGATCTTCGCGTCCTTCAGCAACTTGCCGACCATCTGCGCACTCGCCTTCTCGACCGCAATCGCCTGCAATTGCTGCTGAAGCACCGGCTTCGCCGTCTCGAAGCCCGGCACCTGCGTCGGCCGCTTCGCATCCAGCTTCACGATGGCCCGCACGCCATCGACCGGGATCGAATCCTTCGTCGCTGCGCCCACCGTCAGTTTCTCGAGCGCCTGCGCGATCGGCAGCGGCAATCCGCCCGTCTTGCCTTCCGCCGCCGGCGTATTGAAGCTCACCCACGGCAGCTCGCCGCCGGCATCGCGGCTCGGCGCCATGCTGTACTGGCGCGCCAGCCCGTCGAACGACTTGCCCGACTTCAGCTCGCTCAGCACGGTCGCGGCCGTCGCCGGATCCCTGACGACGATCAGCCGCGGCTTGTACTCGTTCTTGCCGAGCGCCGCGACGAGCGCGTCGTAGCGCGCCTTGACCTGCTCGTCGGTCACCGGCTCGGGCTTCACGTTGTCGCGCACGTACAGTTGCACCTCGGCATTCGTCTTCGCCTGCTGGATCGCCGCCTTGACCTCGGGCTTGTCCGCGTAGTTCGCTTTCTCCGCGGCCTGCTGAACCAGCACGCGCGTGATCAGTTGCTGCTTGATCGCGTCGCGGATCTGCGGCGAGTCGGGCTGCCCCGACGCGCGCAGCACCGCATCGACGTCCGCCTGCGTGATCGCCGTGCCGTTGACGGTCGCGACGGTTGCCGTCGCGCCGGACGGCTGCGACGCAGCCGCCGTCTGGGCGAGGGCAGGACCGCTCAGCACGCCCGCCAGCGCGGCAATCAGCAACAGCCGGCTCGGTGTCGTTTTCATCTTCATCGTTTGATCGCTTCGTGCTCAAGGAACGCGGCATGGGGCTGCCGCGCAGATTCGCCGACGCAGCAGCACATCGGCGCAACCGTTCATTCAGGTTCGACATCACGAGCACAGGCAGCCTCCGCCCGTGCCGCTGTCATTGTGCACGGAACCGCGTTTGCGCGTCGGGAGGTCGGGGGCGGCCGCACAAGGCGGCGAAGCGCGCGTTGCGCGCGCCGTTCATCGTAGACGTCGAATACGATCGTTGCTTCGCGGGCCCGGCCGCCAGTCGAAGCGGCGACCGGCACGCTTCACCGGCACCGGCCGCACCGCCGTCAAGGCGTCCATCGATACACGGTGATGCTGTTCCCCTTCACGTTGTTCTTCATCACCACATACTCGCCGTTCGACCGGCGGTACGCGCGAATGCTGTACATCGCATCGATCGCGCTGCTGGTATCGACGGTCGCGGGGCTCGTGTTGACCAGCGTGGTGTCGAGGTTGCCGGTGGTGAGGTTGAACGCGTCGACGTTCGGCCACAGCGGCCCGCTGCTGCTGAACCAGTAGCCGACGAACAGATGGTTGCCGGCCGCGTCGATCGATTTCGCGCCGCTGTGCGGCAGCGTGATCACCGGATCCGGCTTCGTCGTGTTGCCCGCGCTCCAGCCGTGATACACCTCGATGCGCGTGCCGATCGACGTCCAGTCGTTGGTCCCGACCGCGCCCTGCGCGAGCACCATCGTGTCGCTGTCCGCGAGGTAGACGATGCGCGTCAGCGGCTGGATGCTGGCGGGAACGCGGGTCGCGACGCCCGCCCCCCACGACGGCTTGCCGCTCGCGTCGAAACCGGTCAGCGGGTAGTGATAGATCGCGCCGGTCTTGTCGAGGCCGGCCCACACGCCGCCCTTGCTGTCGAGGCTGAACCCGCTCGTGACGCGCTGCGTCGTGTTGAACGCGGGGCCCGGAATCGATCCGTCCGGAATCGCGACATAGCCGTTCGCCGCATTGAAATGGAAGAAATAGAAGACTGGCGGATTCTGCCCCGCCGCGACGAGGATCCGGTTCGCGCCGACGGACGCGAGCAGCCCGAAATGCTCGTCGCGCTGCGTGTCGCTCATGTTGATGCGCGGATCCGACGGGTACGTGAACGGATCGACGGTGTTCGCGACGAACGTGCCGCCCGCGCTGCCGCTATATACGTGCGTGCCGCCATAGAACAGCGCGCCGTCCGTGACCGGGTCCGGCGCGGCGATGCCTTCGAAGTTCAGCGACTGCAGCGTCCAGCGCAGGCTGCCGGCGCTGCTGTACGCATGAATGTCGGTGGCGCCGTTGCGGCCGAGATCCCAGCTTCCGCCCCACGGGTTGTTGAGCACATAGAGATTGCCGGCACTGTCTTTGCCGATCCCGGCGATGCGCGTGAAGCGTTTCGCGCCGACCTGCCCCTTGATGCCCGTCGTCGTGTCGAGATAGCCGCCGCGCACGCCGAACGTGCCGGCCAGCGCGGGCCGGCCCGACACGGTATAGCGCTTGACGTTCATGTCGGGGCCTTCGTCGCCCACCATGAGCTGCCCGGCCGCCGCATCGAAATACAGCGCCGACGGCTTCGACCCGGCCGGCAGCCGGATCGTGTTCAGCAGCGCGCCGGCCGGGCTGAAGCCGACGACCGAACCCGCGCTCTTCTGCGCGACCCACACGTTGCCCGCGCCATCCACCGCGAGCGCGCCCGGCCCCGACACGTTGATGTCCCGCTGCCAGACGCCGTCGGTGGTGAACACGCGCACGCGATTGCCGTAGAAGTCGCTCGCATAGAGCAGCGAGCCGGCCGTCGCGAGCCCGGTGACGACGTCGATGCGCGGCTGGTTGGTCGCCGCGCTGATCTGGATCACGCGGTCGCGATACTTCGTGGCGCGGTTGTACCGCCCGACCGCGCCGCTGCCGTAGGTTTTGCCGGGCTGCAACGCGACGAACAGCGACGTCGCGTTGCCCGTGATCGCGCTGCCCTGGAATTCCGAATGCGTGCCCATCGAACCGACGCTCTTGCCGTTCTGGTAGATCGCGACACCGCCTTCATCTTCGTCCCACATCGACGCCGTGTAGATGACGCCTTCGGGCGCGACCCACATCGAACGCGCGACGTTGCCGACATGAGCCGCGAGCGTGCCGTATGTGTTCGCCAGCCAGTCGGTGGTGTTGCCTGCGTGAGCGGCCGGCGCGATCGCGGCGATTGCGGCGGCAAGAAGCGCAGCCTGAATACGTTTTCCAGCGACCATGACTGATGCTCTCCTGAATGGGGCAAACATTCACATGAGGGGGCGGCCGGCCGGATGGCTTGAAATCCGCGATGCGTAAATTGTTCCGCTGAATCATCCGGCGCAGTCGGTATTACGTGCGGCATGCGTTCGATAATGAGCAGGGCGAGAATAGCGTTATATAAATCGAAAAAAATTGCGGACCGTCCGTGCCACGGCGCTTTTCGCCGAATCGGCTTCGATCGCATCGCCCGTGGCAACCGGGCACCCCGACAGCGGGCGCGGCGGTGCGACAGTGAATGTTCACTTGCGCGCTCGATCGGGAATGAGCGAACCCGGAGAAATCAGGCCGTTCGCCCGCGGGAATATCGCAGCTGGTTCAACGACGAAAGATTGAAACCACGAATGCCGTCTCCGGCGAATCGGGAAAAAGCTACCGCATGCAATGCGGAATCATTGCACCAAGAACAAATCGCCGGCCTGAATCCGTTTCGAATCCAGGCCGGCGATTGTCATTGATCGCGGAGCAGGCAAAGCGCCGTCGTCGCCGCGTTGCCACGCATCATGCCGATGCCGACGTCTCCGGCACCTTCACCTGCATGACGCGCCCTCCGTCCGGATCATCGTCGTCGCGCGGCGCGTCGAGCTGCCCTTCCCACTTCGCGACCACGGCAGCCGCGATCGAGTTGCCGACCGCGTTGGTGGCCGAGCGCCCCATGTCGAGGAACATGTCGACGCCCATGATCAGCAGCAGCCCCGCTTCGGGCATGTTGAACTGGTTGAGCGTCGCCGCGATCACGACCAGCGATGCGCGCGGCACGCCCGCCATCCCCTTCGACGTCACCATCAGCATCAGCAGCATCGTGATCTGCGTGCCCAGCGGCAGATGGATGCTGTACACCTGTGCGATGAACAGCACGGCAAACGTGCAGTACATCATCGAGCCGTCGAGGTTGAACGAGTACCCGATCGGCAGCACGAAGCTCGAGATCCTGCGGTTCACGCCGAAGCGGTCGAGCGCATCCAGCAGCTTCGGATACGCGGCCTCGGAGCTCGCCGTCGCGAACGACAGCAGGAACGGCTCGCGGATCAGCCGGATCAGCGTGAACGCGCGCTTGCCGAGGAACGTCACGCCGGCGAGCGTCAGCACGCCCCACAGCAGCGCGAGCGCCAGATAGAAGCTCGCCATGAATTTCGCGAACGTGAGCAGGATGCCGAGCCCTTCGGTCGTGATCGTCGACGCCAGCGCCGCGAACACCGCGACGGGCGCGAACCACATCACCGCGCCCGTCACCTTCAGCATCACCTGCGCGAGATCGTCGATCACGCCGGTCAGGCGCTTGCCCGCTTCGCCGAGCGCGGACAGCGCGGTGCCGAAGAAGATCGAGAACACGACGATCTGCAGGATTTCGTTGTTCGCCATCGCCTCGGCGATCGATTTCGGCACCAGGTGGACCACGAAATCCTTCAGCGTGAATGCGCCCGTCTTCAGGTTGAGGGCCGCGTCGGACGCCGGCAACGGCAGGCTCAGGTGGCTGCCCGGCTGCAGGATCGTCGCGGTCAGCAGGCCGAGCAGCAACGACGTGAACGACGCGATGAAGAACCAGCCGAACGCCTTGACGCCCACGCGGCCCACCGCGCCGCCGTCGCCCATCTGCGCGATGCCGACGGTCAGCGTCGCGAATACCAGCGGCGCGATGATCATCTTGATCAATCGCAGGAACACGTCGGACAGCAACGACACGTAGCCGGCGACTTCCTTGGCCATCTTCGGGTCGGGAAACGCGCTATGGCACGCGTAACCCACTGCGATACCAAGAATCATCGCGACGACGATGTACCTGGTAATGTTGTGCTTCTTATTCATTAGCAATCCAAATTACAGAGCGTGTGCTTCTAACGGCTGGAAAATCATTCGCGTCCGGCTGCGAATCGGAACTCACGTCGCCATGCGCGCGACGGGCCCGCTTCCGGCGGTCGCCAGGGCGGACAGGGGGGGGCATTCTAACGCAAATGGCGCGCCGGCTTTCAAATCTGAAAGAAAAGGCGGTTGATCTGCGTCCATGCGGCCGCCGGAAAGGGGGGTTTTGTCGCGATCCGGCCGAACGGCGCGAGCGGCCGTCGAGCGCCGCGACCTCGACGGACAGGCCGCCCGCGCCGACCCGCGACGACACGGGAAGACGATCGCGACACATTCGCACAAAGATGCGCAGACCTCGACACTACCGCGCGTAACCCCTATGTAATATTTGGAAATGATTCGCGTTGCCGTCACGCCCGGGCGGCAATGCGCAATCGCGTTCGAGCCATTGTTCCAGACAGGGCGATTCGTTCTCTTGATAAGCAGTCCTCCCAATGAATGAACGGGAAAAATCGGCATCGTGATGAACATTCTGTACACCAACTTCCACGGCGACTATGGCGGCGGCCAGGATACCTACGTCCGCGATCTCGCCGCCGCGATGAGCCGGCATCACCGCGTGACCGTCGCGTCGCCGGAGGGAAGCCGCCTGTCGCGGCTGTTGAAGGACAGCCCCGACGTGGCCATCTTCGACATGGAATTCAAACCGCGCTGGAACCGGCTGTGCCAGGAGCTTGTCCGGCTGCGCCAGCGGATCGTCGCCGAGCGCTTCGACGTCGTTCACGTCAACGGATCCGCCGACCACCGGCAGGTGATGCTGGCGCTGCTCGGGTGCCGGCACCGGCCCGCGGTCGTGCTCACCAAGCACAACACGTATCGCGCCGACAGCTTCGGCAACCTGCTGCGTGCACGGCTTGCGACCGACCACACCATCGCGGTCAGCGACTATGTCGCGGGCATGCTCGCGCTCCGGTCGCCGTACGGGAACGTCACGGTCGTCAAGCACGGCGTGCGCAGGCAGGCCGCGGAACGACTGGCGGGCGACGAGATTCGCCGCCGCAAGGTCGCGCTGTTCGGGCCGTCCGGCGCGGACGCGATCGTGCTGGGCAGCAGCGCCGGCACCGCGCCGGAAAAAGGCTGGATGGATCTGATCGCGGCACTGGGCCGCCTGCCCGAGCACGAGCGCGAGCGGTTTCGCGTGCTGCTGGTCGGTGCGGAGCCGTCCTGCGACCAGCGCGAGCAGATCGCGCGGCACGGCATGACGTCGCGCATCGCATTCACCGGACGGCTCGACGACGTATGCGCGCCGTTCTCGATCATCGACGTGTCGTTCGTGCTGTCGTACCACGAGAGCCTGTCGTACGCGTGCCGCGAAGCGATGTCGCTGGGCTGCCCCGCGATCGTGACGCGCGTGGGCGGGCTGCCCGAGAACGTCGAGCCGGGCGTGGACGGATGGGTCGTTCCGCCGCGCGAGCCCGAAGCGATCGGGGAGATCCTGCGCGCGATCGTGCGCGAGCCCGGCTGCGTCCGCGCGATGGGACGCAGCGCGCGGCTGAAAGGCAAGCGCGAGTTCTCGTTCGACACATTCGTCGACGCGACTATGTCCGTCTATCAGAAATCGATTCGACACAACCCGTATCGCTGGGTGGCATCGTTGAGGTCCATGTAATGGCCATGAATATCTGGAAGAAGTATTGGGACCTCCGGACGCAGGAGTGCCCGTGCGACGTGCACTTCGTCGAGTGGCTGGAATCCGTTCGCCTCAACGGCATCCGCATCTATCACTTCGGCACCGGCGGCCACCACCATGTCGGCGTGGCATGCGCGCGGCCTCACCTGAACAACACGGTCTTCGGCGTGACGGCGTCGCCGAAGGAATACAAGTCGTATGTCGATCTCGTCACGCGGCAGCCGGAAGTCAGCAAGACCTACCTCACGTATTTCGGCGACGTCTATACAAGCAACTCGGACCTGCTGCCGTCGTTCGACGTCGTCACGCTGTTCCACCTGTGCGAATTCCGCGACGAGACGAACAGCCGCTATGGCGCGAAGACCGACGCGGAAGTGCTCGACCTGTTCGCCCGCCATACCGCACGCGAAGGTCACCTGCTGTTCTACAAGGGCTCGTCGGCCTATCGGAAGGCCGAACCGATCATCGAGCAATGGGCGGCGAATGCCGATTTCGTCGAGGTCGGCGACTTCAAGACCCTGCGGATTTTCCGCAAGGACGCATAACCCTTGCCTTGTCACGATCCGCCGATGCTTCTATCCGCCACGCGCTATCCGATCCTGATGTATCACCAGATACGCCCGCTGCCGCCGCCGCCCGACCGGCTGCGCGGCCTGAGCGTCGCGCCCGACGCGTTCCGCCGCCAGATGACGCTGTTCAGGCGGCTCGGCTACCGCGGCCTGAGCGTGCGCGAACTGCAGCCGTATCTGCGCGGGGAGCGCAGCGGAAAGGTCTTCGGCATTTCGTTCGACGACGGCTTTCTCAACGTGCTCACGCACGCGATGCCGGTGCTGGACGAGCTCGGGTTCACCGCGACCTGCTATTTCGTCGCCGGCCGGTTCGGCGGCGAGAACGACTGGGATGCGGGCGCCGATACCGCACGCTCGCCGCTGATGACGTGCAAGGACATGCTCGCGTGGCACGATCACGGCCATGAAATCGGCTCGCATACGCTCGATCACGTCGCGCTGTCACACGTGCCGGCGCACGTGTCGGATCTTCAGGTAACCGAGTCGAAGCGGCGGCTCGAAGCGTTGAGCGGCCGGCGCGTCGAATCGTTCTGCTATCCGTACGGCGATCTGGACGCGCGCGTCCGCGATCAGGTCATCGCCGCCGGGTACGGCAATGCGACGACGACCCGGCGCGGGTGCGCCGACGCGTCCGACGATCCGTTTCTGCTGCCGCGGATTCCGGTAGCGGGCGGTGTCGGTGCGCTTCGGTTGCTGTTCAAGTGTGCGCGGTGGCGGGTGCGCAAGCGCGGGTAACGCCGGGAACAGCGCTTGTGACATGGCGAAATGGTAAAGCGTCGGCGCCGAATTCGATCCGGCCGATGCCGGCGCACGGATCGATGCCTTTGTCGAATCCAGGTTTTCCGGATCGCGGCCGTCGCCACCGCGATTGCCGCGCGTGCGCGATCAGTCCGATGTTTCCCGTGCCAGCTTTGCCTGCCGCCGGCCCCGGTCGTTCACGATCTGGTGACGCCGATGATCCGTCATCTTCTTCCACGCGCGCGCTTCGTCCCGCGTTCGCAGGCACGCCACGCAATAGCCCGTTCTGCCGTCGAACGAGCACACGTCGATGCAGGGCGATTTGACCGCCATGCTTATTGCCTCCGCGTCGCCGGCACGACTTCGACGGTGACATGCGACAGATCCTTGAACCGCTGGAGCACGCCGTGATAGAAGCGCGAATCCCGCTTCGGGTCGTCCGTCGCCACCGACACGACCGCGCTCATGTGCCCCGGCCCGAGACGCCAGACGTGCAGGTCGTTGATCGCGTCGCCGCCGCCTTCGATTGCGCTGCGCACGTTGTCCGCCAACCGACGGTCCGCACTCATGTCGAGCAGGATGCCGCCGGTGTCGCGCATCAATCCGTATGACCAGTTCGCGATCACGAGCGCACCGATGATGCCGGCCAGCGGGTCCATCCAGAGCCAGCCGAACGCGCGCGCGAGCAGCAGCCCGACGATCGTCAGCACGGAGACCGCCGCGTCGGCGATCACGTGGACGTAGGCCGACCGGATGTTGTGATCGCGCGCCGCCGCCGCGGACGCGCCATGGTCGTGCTCCTCGAATGCGAGTTCGTGCTCGCGCCCGTTCAACCGGACAATCGCCCTGAATTCATGCGGCTCGGGAATGTTCTCGACCGACTCCAGGCACGCACCGCGCACGCTCATCGCGAACGCCTGCCGCGTACCGTCCGGACGAATCGTCGTGATCGATGCAGCCGTGACGTCGCCGAGCTTCGTGCCGGAGATCGCCGGTGCGATCCGGAACACCGGCGGCACGCCGTCTTCGAAGATCGACACGAAGAACGCGCCGCCTTGGTCGAAGACCTTGTGCGTCGCCTCATCGTGGTCATAGTCGTGATCGTCGTGCCCATGCCCGTGGTGATGTCCATGACCGTGCCCATGATGATCGCCGCTCAGCAGCCAGACGCTCGCGATGTTGACGAGCAGGCCGGCAACCGCGATCGGAATGGCCTCGTCGAAATGGATTGGAACGGGCGCGAGCAGACGCGCGACCGCTTCATAGCCGATCAGCAGCGCGATCATCGCGAGCACGATGGCGCTCGTGAAGCCGGCCAGGTCGCCGAGCTTGCCCGTGCCGAACACGAATCGCGGGTCGCTCGCATGCCGGCGCGCGTAGGTGTACGCAAGCGCGGCGATCATCATCGCTCCCGCGTGCGTCGACATGTGCAGCCCGTCCGCGATGAGCGCCAGCGAGCCGAAAATCGACCCGCCGACGATCTCGGCCACCATCATTGCCGCACACAGCGCGATGACCATCCAGGTCCTGCGTTCGTTCTGTTCGTGTGCGGCGCCGAGAAAAATGTGGTCGTGCCCTGCACCGAAGGCGTCGTTCCTGAAGTCGCTCATCCCTGCCCCGATTATTTGAAGTAGCTGTGAACGACTTCGATCAGCTGTTCGGTCGCGCTGCCCTCGTCCTCGTGCCCTTCGGCATCGACAAGATGGCTGCGGATGTGATCCTCGAGCACGACCGCGAGCAGGCCGTTCATCGCACCGCGGCCGCTCGTGATGAGCTGGAGGATTTCGTTGCAACCGCGCTCTTCCTCCAGCGCGCGTTCGATCGCTTCGACCTGTCCCTTGATCCGGCGGACACGATTCAGCAGCTTCTGCTTTTCCTTGACGGTGTGGCTCATGGCGATCCTTTCATATACCGGGGGGGAGTATATCCGGAAAGGATTTTCCATATAGGGGGTAGGGGTATGCCGAACAAGACGACAACGCTGTCGCTTCGTCTGCACAAGGATTTCAACGTCCTCGGGCGATCGACCATTTCCCGGGCAACGCGGTGATCCAGGCCGAAATCGCTCGGCAGGACTGCAGCGCGCTCGTCGACACCCTGCCGTCGCCGTGCGAGCCACACGCCGCAGATCCGGCGTTGTGTCGGCCGCCTGTGTCCTTGGCCGCTTGCGAAAGTAGAACGAGTGTCTTGTGCACGATCCTGCTGCCGCAAACGGCCTCAACACCGAGCACAAATGCGGGTCATGCCGCTGAAGTTACAGTCGACGCAAACGAGTGCGACGGAGACTTGCTCCAAGCAGCGCTCGCTTCAACCAAATTGGGCGGTCAGCCATCCTTCGGCCCATTTTGTCGCGTATGCAACCGCGTCATCGCGCGCATCGAAACCAGCCAGATCGCCGCTGGCGTGCACTTCCCGCTCGCCTCCATCCAGAAGAACCGTGGTGATCCTCACATGCGCGATGTACTCTCCGTCAGCCCTGCGGGGTGTCGGATCGATTCGGAACCGTGTCGAATTGAAGAGCATGGGCTCCTCCCTGTTGGGTTACCGCGAACCAGGCTGTCGCGGGAGCAGCGCGAGAAAGCGTCGGACTTCAAGAAGTGCCATTGTCCGATCGGCCTCCTGACAGGATTCACGACTCGCCATCTCGCTTTTGCAGTGTGGCGCACGACCCGATACGAACATCAGGAAAGCATCCGCATCGACCTCGCAGCGATGGTCGCGGATAGACCGGCGAATGAAGTGCCGCCCGTAGGCAGAAATGAAAGCCCGTTGCTCCGGAATACCTCCGAAGCCACGCTCAAGCGACGGGACAAGAGGGGAACGTCAGCACTATCAATGGTGCCCGGACGATCGACCACGGTGAGAGGCCGAATCGCATTCAGAGGGGCACGCTGAGCAAGGCGCTGGGATCGGTCATTGGTCACCCGATGATTCGATGCTACGCCGTTCTATACGTTTGTATAGCGAAATTTCGATTGAATTCCCGTCGCCGGAGCGTGCCTTCGTACTGTAGCGAGGTGTGAGTCACGACGGCAGCGCGTATAGTTGGGCTAGCTGCACCTCCGGTTCCAGAAAACGGCTCCGGCATTCAGGAGGCAGGTCACGCATGGGAGCCGATGCTCATGGCCGGCATCATGAAGCACCGATGAATTCGAAGCATGCAGTGCCTGGTTTGCACGAACCGGGAATATCGATACTGAAGATGCATTCGACGATGTCCAGCGAATCGAGCAGCGTCGACGCACAAGCGACGAGCACGTCACCAACGGTCTTTCGCGTCCACATCGACGCTCTGTTCAAAGGACCGCAATGACACGAGCTGGGCCGGCTAACGTAAGCCCTCCCTGGAACAAACAGCGCCACCCATGAAAATCGACCGAAGTTCCATTCCCCACTACCTCGTCCTTCGTGCCGGCTGGCCACCCTATGTGTTGAATGCAGACCGCCTGGTGCTCCGCCGCGAAGCGAGCCCGCTGCTGCGAGCGTTCGCGCGAACGCGCGGAAGGTACGCACATGTCGATGACGTCGCGTGGAACATCTTCTCCGATGCAGAGGGCCTTTCGATGATCGAGCGTCGGGAAACAGGGTTCTTCACGTTGATCACCGGAACCGAGACCGAGCATCAGCTGCATTTGCTGGCAACCCTCTGACGTTGCGGTCGGGACGGCGTACGGCCAGGGCCGACGAAGGGCCGCGCGCGGGGATTTTTCGCGCATTTTTTATGGAATGCTGATTTTCCTGGGCAGTCGCTTGTTCTGCCCCTCGGCCGAAAGCGCTTGACACCTTCGTTGCCGAGGCGTACTGTCAGCCGCTGAAGTATTCAAGAAGCGCGATTGCTGCCCATCATTAACCGCGGCCTGCGGTATTCGTTGTCCTCTCCCTCCTTGATTATTTTTTCCCGCGTCCATTCAGGGCGCATACGCTCGTCCATTTTCAGGAGATCTAACATGGATACCGGTACCGTCAAGTGGTTCAACGACAGCAAGGGCTTCGGCTTCATCACGCCCGACGCAGGCGGAGACGATCTGTTCGCGCATTTCTCGGAGATTCGCGGCGACGGCTTCAAAACGCTCGCCGAAGGCCAGAAAGTCAGCTACGAAACCAAGAGCGGCCCCAAAGGCCTGCAGGCGTCGAACATTACCGGCCTGTAAGTCCCCACAAGCCGTCAGTCCCGTTCACGGAGCGGCACGTAACTGCCGCTTCCTGCGCATACGCACCTCCATCGCGGGCGCCACGCGTCCCGATGCAAGCTCGACCGGGTCATCCGTTTCGCATTCGGACGTCGAGCATGCGCGTATGCAGATGCCCAGCCCCCGCGCAGCGCGCGTGTCCAGCCGCGCGTGCGTGATCGGACGAGTCCCGCTCGGCGGATCGCTCAAGCCGCGCAGCAGGAGAACCCGCATGACCAGAAGTCAACCTCGCAGTAACAAGGCGCCTCCGCGTGCCAAGCCTGCCATGACCCTGCCCAAGCTCGGCACGGCATTGAACTGGGTGCCGCCCAAGGCTCCCGCTATCGAGAAATCGCGCCCGAAGAAGCGCCCGCCTGCTCCGTAATAGCGGAACGAGCCAACCGCTGCGCGACGAAGAGGCAAAGAGGCGGTCACCGCTGCCGTGCAGCGCGATCTCGGCGTGATGGGCCGAAGCGCGTCGACGCGCACAATCCGGAATAAGTTGAACGCCCGACAAACGATGCGCGTATGATGGGTTTATTCGGGCGATCACTTGCCGTCTGACTGCTCACCCCTCCATCTACCCTCTTGCTGCATCGCCCCTCCCTCGCGCTGCAACGTTGTCCCTTTCACCCCACCGGCACGCCCTGCAACGGCGATACTGGCCGGATGTGTTCGCCCATGCAATTCGTGGTGGCCGAACGCCAGGAGATTGCCATGAGCATGCATGTCTACCGTGGATTCGAGATTTATCCACTGATTTACCCCCACGTACCGGCGCCGGATGGCAGTCCGCATAACTACGATGCCGGTTTCGACGCGGCAGTCAAGATTTGCCTTCGCGGCACCCCTGACACGGTGACGCAGAGCCAGACGTTCAGATTGCGCGACAACTCCCCGTTTGACAGCGCCGGTGACGCACGTCGCGCTTCGCTGCGCTACGCCGAGAACATCATCGACGACAATCGCGAGAAACAGGGCTTCTTTTCCAACGGGCTCTGACACGCCGCGGCAACGCAACGCAATCGGTCGGCGATTTGGAGGACAACATGATCATCGACGAACTACTCGGCTTGATCAGACGGCGTGAGGTCACCTGGACCGGCACCGTCCTGCCCGCCGGAATCGCCGACTCGGCACGAAGCCATCAGCAAGAACTGCAAATGTTCGTGGCGGTACGCGCGCTATCGATGGGAGCCGGATATTCGGAATTCGAGTCCGACGAGATAGCGAGCGCCGTCATGACACGACTCGGCTAGTTTTCCGTTCAAATGTTCCCAAACAGGATCCACATGACAACAGTCACACTCAAGGTCAACGAACCGATCGACGTCGCGCTCCGGCGATTCCGACGCACCATCGAGAAAACCGGGCTGATTCGCGAGTTGCGCAGTCGCACCAGCTACGAAAAACCCACGACGGAACGCAAGCGGAAAAAGGCCAGCGCCGTTTCCAGGCAGCGCCTGCGCGCGAAGCGCATGTTGCCGCCCCGCAAAATGTACTAGGGAGCACATCGTGTACAAGATGCCGGACGAAGAGCCGCCGTTTTTCCCGCTGACGAAATGCGAAGTCGATTTCGATCAGCAGAAAGACATGGTGACACTGCTGCCGAGCTTCTATGCGTTCGGATGCGAGTACACCAGCCGCGGTTTTCTGATCGGGCGGGACGATGCGTTCAAACTGATTGCCGCGATCGAGAAGGCGCTCAGCATCCAGGGATGAGCCGACGCCGCCACACTCGCGAGCATCGACAACCAGAAGATGGACTATGCGCGTCCCGACCAAGTACGTTGATTTGCTCTATTTCCTGGTTGTCCTGCAACTCGTCACCCAAAGGCAGTCTCGCGAGTGGCTGTCGCCCTTTCAGCTCGTCGAATCGCTGCAAGGCTGGCTGATCGTCCATCGCGCGAAATGCGAGTGGCGCGATCGTGTCTGGATAGGCCATGCGTCGCTTCAGATAGCGAAGTCGGTCCGCCCGGTCGACAACGCTGCATTTTCGGAGCCGCTCGTTGGTGCGGCGAAAGACCCGGCGCCCCCTCCTCGAGACGCTCTCGCGGGTCGGGCGAGTCTACGGATGAAGTGCATCCGCTACCTCAGGGAGCATGTCTGATCGCGGCAGCACTCGCACGAGCGACAATGCGTCCAATCACGCAGATGGCGCAGACCGCCGTCTGCAACCGCATCACTCGATCGATCGGCAACCGTGCCGCTGGCTGCTGCCCGGCCTCGACCGCCTCCGCGGCCGCGCGACACGGCCGTTTTCCACGAAGGCGCGCCGGAAACGGCGGTGTTCGCCGTCGAACTGGCGATGCAATTCGGCAGGGACATCGTCGATGGCGAGATCGCTCCAGCAGAGATCCGACCCACCAACCGCGGCGAATTCGCCGCGGCTGGCCGACAACCCGCTCACCTCGCTCCGAGGAAATCATGAAATACCAGGAAAGCACGGCAATCGATCGACGCGATCAGGCAACCCGGCAAAAACAGCGAGACGACCTCGCCCGGGCCGACATCGAACGGACCGACAAGCGTACGCAAAACGACGCCCGCATCGACTCCAATGCGAGCAAGTGGCGCTACTTCCGTCCCGACCATCAGGTGAAGTAAATGACGCGACACTGCTCCCGGCGCAGGCGGCGGTTGACGTTCGCGCCTCGTGTCGTCGTGCGCGCATCGCGCAGGCTGCAACGCAGACGTTGCGGCATCAGACACACTGGCCAAGGCGGGTCGGGAATTCGGCGCTGGCCTTGATCCAGCGCTGCTCCGCACAACGACACCGCTCGGGCGACCGGGGCCCGTCGTCCGGCGTGCCCAACCCATATCTGCGTAGCGTTTCCTCGTTCCGCGCTTCGGCCTAGTACGGCTCCGCGCCACGGAGCAGCGCGGTCGCGAGCGACACGCGCTGTCTGCATGGCTAGGCCGCTGTCTTGAGCGTCGGCGGCGATGTCGACTCCGCCGCGTCATGCCCGGCAATTGCCAACGCCAGGACCGGGTTCAAGCTGTCCACCATCGAACTCGGAATCAGGATCGTGGCCCCGCGCTCCTTCGTCGTTTCATAGATGATGTTCATTGCCCGCAACTGAAGTGCGGACGGGTGATTTTCATAGACTTTCGAAGCTTCGACGAATTTCGCCGCCACCTCGGCCTCCGCCGAACCGAGTATCACGCGCGCCTGCTTCTCGCGTTCCGCCTGCGCCTGCCGTGACATCGAATCCTGCAGCGCGACAGGGATCGCCACATCCCGGGTTTCCACGGACCGTACCGTGATACCCCAGTCTGCGGTTTTTCTACCGATCTCGTCTGCCAGGTGTTCATCGGCAGCCTTTCGATCGGAGAGCAGCGTGGCCAGCATCGATGAACCGATCATCTCCCGCAGCGAGGTCTGGGCGACGCGATCGATGGCCTGCCGGTAATCAGTGATGGCGAGTGCCGCCTTCTGAGCGTCGTGTACGTGCCAGAAAATGATGGCGTCGACGTTGACCGGCACGGTATCCCTGGTCAGCGCCTCCTGTGCGTTGAACGCCGTCGTTTGAATACGCTCGTCGATCACTGCGACGACGTTGTCCAGTATCGGGATAATCATGAAAAAACCGGCACCCTTGACGCTCTGCAGTTTCCCGACGCGCAGGATCACGAACTTCTCCCAGACATTTGCCACTTTCACGGAGAGCGCGACAAGGACGGCGACGATGAAGAAGGGTAACGCGAGATACGGATTGACCAAGGCGCCGACGGCTAGCGCGGCAAGCATAAAGGCGGCGGAAAGAAATAGTGTGACGGGATTCATGGTGGCGCTCCATTCGATGATGCCGACTTCCGGCAGCGTCACGAAGCACGACACCCGTTCGCCCGGTTGCCCTCTGGCACCCAGGCATCAGCGGTTTGGGTACCCGTTCAGAACGTGCGCCGGATTGCGCTGCAAATCTGTACGGTGACGTACCCGGACAGGGCCACGGAGCGACCGATCGGGTCGATGCACTGTATGAGCAATGCGCCAAGGAGCTCGTGGACAAAATCGATGCCGTGGCGAAATCGCGCCAGCCATATAAGCCGCGAAGCGTTAGTGGCCGAGTGTACGAACGAAATGGCATAACCGCATCGCGGTCCTCGTGCCGCGAACTTGTCCTGGCGTAGCTCGCGAACGAGGGCTCAGCGGATTCATCTGTTTGTCGTAACGAGCGACGTGCCAAAGTAAAAAGCCGGCGCTTGGCCGGCTTCGAGTTCCGCCTTGCTGGGGCGGCTCCTCGTTCTGTTTGAGAGCGAGGAGTTTTGCTACGCCTGGGTTAATGGTTCGACATAAAACCCATGCCCAGACGTTTCCTTGCATCGGAAATGCGTTGCTTGGGTGTGACGGCTTTCCACGAAAAGGTAGGGCGTCTTTGCCAGTCCGGATGAACAACGGGCATGCCGTCGTCGGTCGCGCGTGCGTCCGCCTGTTCCTGTTGCCCGTCCTGCGAATTCTTTTCTCGTTTCGGATGATCGTTCATCGACAAGCTCCCTCAGGAAACCGCGTTTCGTCATGGATTGGCTTGCACCGCCCGAGTCGAGATCAAGCTGCGCAGGCGATACGGATCGCAACGGCCCGCTTCCATCACGGCATACCTCTCTCCATGACGTCTGCGGCCGATCAGCAGTCTGTGCGTCATATAAGACCATGCGCCTGCGGACTTCGGCAGTCGGTACGCTGCCGTACGAACCCGATGGCACGGACAGGCGCGTGGCCTCGGTGCCGGTTCTAAAGTCGTTTCAAATCGGGAAGCAAGCGGTCGAATTCTCGCCTGACCACGCCGTAGCATTCGCACACACGCTTTTCGAGCCCGGAGCGATCCAATACCTCGACGTGTCCATAGTTGTAGCGGATCAATCCGGCATCCTGAAGTTTCAGCGCAGCTTCCGTCACGCCCGACCGTCGGACACCGAGCATGTTGGCGATCAACTCCTGCGTCATTTTCAGTTCGCTCGATGGCAACCGGTCGAGACTGAGCAGCAGCCAGCGGCACAGCTGCTGATCGATTGAATGGTGTCGATTGCAGACGGCGGTTTACGCCATCTGGGTAATGAGCGCCTGGGTGTAGCGCAGCAAGAGCCGCTGCATCGACCCGCCTCGACGGAACTCGTCTTTCAGGATGCGTGCATCGAGTCGGTAAGCGTGTCGGGCGCTTTGGACGATCGCGCGGCTCGGGGTCGTTTCGCCCCCCATGAACAGCGCTATGCCGATCAACCCATCGTTGCCGACGATGGCAATTTCGGCTGACGAGCCGTCCTCCATCACGTACAACAGCGAGACGATGGATGTCGTCGGAAAATAGACATGCTGAGCGCGCCACCCGACTCGTACAGCACCTTTCCCAACGGCATGTCGACCAGCACAAGATGCGGCGAAATATGCGCCAGAGCTTCTGCCGGCAAGGCTGCGAGCAGATGATTGTCAATCTGAGATGGCTGCCCCGACATAGGTCGCTCCCGCAGTGATTGCGGCCTCCACCCGGAGCGGCTCGACGCCACGACGCGTCATCGGCTCAAGACTCGAACTCGCGAAGCAGACGCTGCGCGAGGATCTTGGCATCTTCGAGCGCGAGATCGTACCGCTCCCGATCGAAATCGGTCGGATATGGGGGATCATCGTTCGGCCCCTCGTTGGTGCGGCGCAAATACACATAGCCTCGGTACGCACCATGCGCAGATTCCATCACACGAATGCGCGCAAAGTGCGTTTTGGTACTGAATGTGAAATCGTCCATGATGACTTTCTGCACGTGTTCAATCATCCTAGCACTCCGGGTGAAATTGACCGGAGAGGTCGAATCGGGACAGGATCGACGCGTGGGCTGTCCGTCAAGGCTGTCTCTCGTACGGCGGAAATTCCGACAGACGTGGATCGTCCATCGCGCCACCGACGGTGAAGTGATACAGGGATTGCCAGACATGATCCTTCGCGCCGAGCAACGCGTGCATTTCATCATCGAAAAAGCAGCCGATCCCCGTCGCGCGCACGCCGGCGGCTTCTGCTTCGAGATAGAGCGCCTGGCCAAGCATCCCGCATTCCCAGAACAGATGGCGATAACGCCATGGCTGCTTCAACGCGATTTCGAATCTCGCGATCATCCCGAGCGCAAAGCAGGAATCGGCGGCGATATCCTGGTGGCAGCAGATCAACCTTGCCACCGCGCGCAAATCGTAAGGCAGTAGAAGATAGAGCGGCAGGTCGTCCGGCCCGGTCTTTTGCCACAGCCATTCCGGACGCAGGGATCGCTTGAGATCCTGCAGTGCGCCAGGGTTTCTTGCGAGCATATAGAGGCCCGGCTCCAGGCCGTCGACGCGATGCACCAACAGCGCCGCCTGCACCGCGGCAGGAGACGTCAGCGCATTCCACGGCGGTGTGCCGGGACGTGCCAGCAGGCAGGTCAGCATGCTGAAGAAGGCCGCGTCGCCGATGCGCGTCGTGCCATCGAAATTCACGGCGCTGCGACGCTGTCTGGCGATTCGGGCGAAGCCGAGATCGAGGGCTGGCGTCGCCGGCGCCGGGCACGGCTCCGGGTTCGGCGACGGTGGTTCGCGAGTACGGGTCTTGTGCGTGGCGCGATGAATCGAATCGATGTCCGGCCAGGCCACATGCCCCGAACTCAGTTGATTCGCGCGCCCGTGCCACCGTGCGCTGCCCAAAGCGATCCGCATGCTGTCGAGATCGGGTCGCATCTCGGGGTTGCCGATCCAGAGCAAAAGATCCGGCGCCTCCGCTTCGGCTTCGCTGAAATCTTCGCGGCGGTCCACGCCAAGCAAATCGGCCACTGCATCATCCGCAGCCGCCTCCATCAATCGCGTCTGCCAGCCGAGCGCAGCTGCTGCATAACTCATCGCGGCGACGACATGGCCGCAATCCTGTTGGCAGTAGCGCCACGCGCGCATGCCATATTTCCACGCTTCGCGCCAATGGATCGAGCTGATGCCGACCAGGACGCCACTTCCCGAAAACGCGTCGGCCCATTGCGGCTCGTCCACCGCGACACGATGTTCGAATGCATGATCCCGGCTCAGGTAATGGTAGACGCCTGCGGACAAGCCGGGCAGGGCCGGACACAGAAGATAGCCCTCGGTCGGATGCAGATTCCCGCTCGAAGGATTGCAGCGCAGTGCCCATCGCTGGGTGCCATAGGATTTCCACCCCGACAAGCCGAGCGAGAGTTCGAACAGGATTGCCAGACTGGACAGATCGAATTCGTGCGCGGGCGGCAGGTTGCCGCAACGCAACGCGTTGTAGCGCGTGGCCAGCGTGTCCGCGGCTAATGGCAGAGCAACGCGCGGTGCGCCGCGAAACACCCGGAACGGGTCCGGCTGGGTTGCCCAGTCGAGCCTCCCGGGGCCGGGAGCGTACAAGTCGAGACGGTGCTTGCTGCGTTCGTGATAATCAAGCAGCGCATGCCTTGACCGATCCATGTCCACCTCAGACCCGGAATACCGCATACGCACTGTACAAAACCGGATGGCTCGACGCTGAAGCGCGGCCGTCATCATGTCGGGGAATCCGGCGCGCGCCTTCCCCTTCCTTCAACGTCGAATTCGCAGAGGTGCGAGTGCTGGTTTTCCCCGAACTCTTCAGTATGCGATCGACAGGAAATGGTCGCGGGCCCGCCGGACCGAGCCGTCCGTGCTCTCCGCCCGAACGATCGGCAGTCCCGACGCCCGCAGACGACTACTCACGGCCAGTGCAGGTCAGAAGGAAGGCACACGTCGGGTCGGGTGCGTGCGCAAACCGGCCCCGTCTCACGAGATCATGTACCTGTTCTGGGGGCCGCCCTTGTAAAGATCTCTGGCGAGCCCCAGGATCCGGTCGCGGTTGCGGTCGAAGGCCGCCAGCAACGCGGGCTCGCTCGAATCCATGTCGGAGTTCAGTTTCGCCAGCATCGCATCGTCGACCAGAAAGGTAATCTCGCGAGCATTGTCGTAGCCCCAGAAGCACACGCAGTGTCTGGACATGTCGTAGGTGCGACTGGGATTTGGGAAGTTGAGTGCCGCGTCGATTTTTCCCATCTAACCCTCCTGGCAGATATAACGCCACTTGCTCGCGTTGACATCGAGGCGGGCATCATTTTCGCGTCGCTTCTCGGCGCGCTCGATGTCCGCGCGCTTCAGTGCCTGGGCGCGGGACTTTTGCGCGTCGACGTAATCGTTTTGCCTGACGGACGTGGCTGACTTTCCTTCGGTTTGCTTGGGCATGCCGGTTCCCGAAAAATGAATTTCAAATGTCAGGACCGTCGCGGCGACCGAATTTCGTCGTCGTCCGGCCCACAGGAGGCACGAACGGACTACCCGCGGGCTTGCCGCCGACGGCCTCTGTTGCGCACTGAACTGCCGGATCGAGCCTCGCGGGGAGGCCGGGTTGACGCACGACGTTCGCAGCTTCGACGTTCGCACGCGGGGTCATCGTGGTGAGCGTTCTGCGGAACCGTGCGGACAGGGGGAAGCGTAAGGAGTCGAAACAAAATCACCGGTCGCACACATCGAACCTCATGAGAATGCGCCCTATATCACGGCCATGCAAGCGCTATCTCGCGTCAAGGGCCATCAACGGCACGATTCCCTCCAGGCCACACTATTGTCATCAACCGGACTGGGCGGCCGCCGGCCAGCATTTTCCCGGCCCCACGACCCAAACGACGCGCAGCGTGCGCGGCGGCTTGTTCAGCGTCGCGCACAACTGTCGTCACTGCTTCGTGGAGCGTGATCGGAACCGCATCATCGACCACGCCGTCAGTGCTTGTGGTGCATCCAGCCCATGTGATGTGCGTCAAGCCACTGAACCATCCCTTCGCCCTTGTGGTCGCGCAGGTAACGCAGCGCCAGCATGACCGCGATGGCGAGTACGACCGCCAGGCCAACTACAAAGCTAATCATTGACTGAGTCATGGTAGCCTCCTTGACAGGTCGCGACCATCTTTACATTGTAGGTGATGCACTCGCGGAAACCAGCGTCCGGCACGGCTTCTGTCCCTCAGGAAAACGAATCAGCGTTTCCCCGGCCCGGCGGTCGATGGAGGCCGGCAGCTTCGCTTCGGTTCCGGCCGATTTTCTGGTCCGCCGGACAAAAAGGGGCCGGCGTTTGGCCGGCTTCTGCCGTACGCGAAAACGAAATACCGCCGGCAAGCCGGCGGCAAAAGATGCGTCCACGGATGACGTGGCGCACCTGAGGCACTCGATCCAGCGGGCGCGGGTCATTCAGCAGCGAATGACCTGCGCAATGCTGCTGCGCCAGAGGCACCCGCTCAGTTCTGCGTGAGCGGATTCAGCGTCGTGCACAGGAAGCCCGTGCAGTTGGCCGGCTTGAAATAGAACGACGCCATCACCGGGGTCGTCGTGCCAAGCGCGAGATCGCCCAGATACGCAGAACCCTGCGCGCCGAAATCGTTCGACTGCTGGACGAAGCCGGCGCCGGTCGCCTGGATCGCGGCCGACTGGTACGTGAAGGTCGGCGACTGCGTCTGGTCCTTCACGTAGACCCACGAAATCGTGCTGCCGAACAGCATCCCGCCTTTCGCGCGATAACCCTTCGCGCCTTCGCTGTTGGCCTGCGCGATGAAGTCGCCGACGTTCGACGTCGGCACCAGCGCGTCGTACGTATAAGTCGAATTCGACGCGTTGTTCTTCATGTACACGTTCGCCTGCACCGATCCGACCATCATCGGGCCCACGAACCAGTAGCCCGACTGGCCCTGGCCGTTCGCCTGCGCGAGGAACGCGTTCGTGTCGGCCGGCAGGCCCGTTGTCGCATACGTATAGGTAGCCGACGAGCCGCCGTCCTTGCGATAGAGATAGCCGTACGTGAGCGGCCCTTCGAAGCGGTAACCGCTCGCGCCTTGCGCGTTGGCCTGGCTGACGAAGCCCGTCATGTCGGCGGGCGTCGACTGCAGCTGGTACGTGTACGTCTGTGCGGTGCCGTCGCTCACGAAGATCGAGCGCGAACCGCCGTTGGACGCGTTGTAGAAGTAGTCGCCCAGATAACGATAGCCCTTCGCGCCTTCACTGTTGAGCAGCGTCAGGAAGCCGGCCTGATCCGCCGCGGTCGGCTGGGCGTCGTAGCGCAGCGTCAGCATGCTGCCGCCCGAGCCGCTCGAACCGCCGCTGCCACCGCTTCCCGTACCGCCGGAACCCGTGCCGCCAGTGCCGCCGCTTCCGCCGTTATTGCTCGTGCCCGATCCGCTGCCGGACGATGCGGGCGAGGAATTGTCGTCGCCGCCGCAAGCGGTCAGCGCCAGACAGGTCAATGCGATCAATGCAACGGCTTTCATCGGAGTCACCTCGGAACGAAAAGGACGAACGAAGCCGATACGTGCAGATCACGCCGCACGCACGGACATTCACGTATCGGAAATCGGCCGGCGGCGCGCCGCCGGTCCGTGGACGTCAATTGACCTGAAGCTGGCCGCCGCGGCCGAGGCCGCCCTTGACGTCCTGCGCCTTGTAGCTGCGCAGTGCGACGACCATCTTGTTGTACGCGTCGATGAACGCGACGACCGTCGCCTTGCCCTCCGGCGTCGACGAGAAGCCCGCAAGCGCGCCGCCCACGCCGCCGCCGAAACCGCCCAGCGCCGCACCGTAGTTGGTCGCCGTCGAGCTGCCTTCCGACGCCGCGATCTGCACGGCCGAGCGCACGTCGAACAGCGTCAGCGTCACGACCGACGCCTTCATCTGCAGGTGGCCCGCCACCGCCGCCACCGCGCCGTTGCCGATCAGCCCGCCGATCATGCTGCCGATCCCGCCGATCGGTGAATCGTTGATGACGATCTGCGGTTCCATGTAGTAGTCGGCCGCGACGCGCTGGCCCTTCTGCTGCTTCGAGCCCGCGCGGTATTCGCCCGAGCTGCGCTGCAACTGCGTGATGCGCGACAGGCGCGCGTCGCTCTTCTGGTTGCCGATCGACGTGATCACGAAACAGTTCGACTGCTGCACCGCCAGGCGCAGCAGCGGGTCGATCGTCGTCATCTTGGTCGCGCTGCCGAACGGGCCCCACCAGTCGGCGTTGCGGCCGTCGTCGACCGCGATCGTGCCGAGCGGCGACGCGCAGCGCTGCAGCCCCGAATCGGCGCCGGCGCTCGTGCCGCCTGCCGCGGCGCCCGTCACGCCGGCGTTCTGGCCGCCGGGCGTCACCACGCCGCCGCAGCCCGCGACGGACGCGCAAAGCGCTGCAACCAGCGCACCTTGGGTGAGGCGATGGGAAAGGATGGTCTTCATGTCGTTATCGATCGATAGAGTCGTTGTTCGGCTTACGTGTCCGTACGAACGTCGATAAGCCCCCCGGCATGGCGCGCGATGGTGGTCTCCCCGCTGCCGCCCCCGTTGCTTCCGGCCCGGTCAGTAGTACCAGTACGTCTGATTCCAGACGCCGTAGTACGGATAGCCCGAGTTCCAGTAGCCGTAATAGACGTCACGCCATTGCGTGCGCCATTTCCAGTCTTCTTCGTCTTCCTTCTTCGCCTTGCGCGCGAGCTCGAGCAGCTTCTTCGATTCCTTGTCGCCGCGGCCGGCCGCGATCGACAGCCACTTGTCCGCTTCGCGCGGATCCGAGCCCATTTCCTCGAGGCCGAACAGGTAGAAACTGCCGAGCGCCTTCTGCGCACGCAGGTCGCCGCGCTCGGCGGCGTCGCGCATCCACTTGAGTGCCTGGTAGCTGTCCTGGCGCACGCCGTCGCCGCGGAAATAACGCAGGCCGAGATCGTAGGCAGCCTTCGGCTGGGCCTTCGCGGCCTCCTTCAGCGCGACGATGCGAGGGTCTTCGCGATCTTCCGCATCGTCCTTCTTTTGGTAGGAGACCTGATCTTTAGGTCGATAGGAACAGCCGGTGTCGTCGCAGATCCGCACCGTGTTGCTGGTCACGGACGGATCCTGCGCGCACGCGGCCAGCAGCAACAGCAGCCCCGGTGCGAGTAAACGGCGGTACATTTTTGTGCTTTCCTCAAGTTTTATTCGCGCCGATTGCTTCGCGCGATCCCGCCCCGCGAGCGCGCACCGGTTTGCGCACGGCGCGTGCGAATACATCCGCCAACGCCGACACGCAGCCCAAGGCTCTCTCAGGTTCTCTTGTCGTCTTGTATTACTACTGCATCGTCAGAAGCCGGCGAGGCGCACAGGGCACCGCTCCGGCATTCTTTCAATTCCGCCACGGTGCCCGCTGCGGCACCGTCGAGCGGTAAATCGATGGCTGGCGTTCCTGTTTTTTCAAAGCACGCATCATCGACCGTCATTTTCCAGTTTCAAATGATACATATCGGTCTATATCATAGTCAAGACAACTTGCGAACGCGTATCAGGGCCAGGCCCGCCAAGTCAGGGAGGTCGGTGGCCAGACCGGATGTGACCGAGCGGTACAATGCTAGAATGTTGAATCTACGCAGTCGGAAGGATCAAGGAGGGAGCCGTTCGTGCGAGCCAGCAAACGCCAGTTGGTGGTAGATAAAGCTACCGAACTGTTCTCGAAGCACGGTTTTCATCCGGTCGGTGTCGACTGGATCATCGACGATTCTCGCGTCGCCCGAATGACGCTATACCGGCATTTTCCGAGCAAGGACGAGCTGATCCGGGAAGTGCTGGTTCAGCGTTACGACCTGATCGTAGGCAGTATCGACGCGCAACTGCGGCACGTTACCGATCCGATCGAGCGGGTCAAGACGATTTTCGACTGGTACGAAGCGTGGTTCAATACGCCGGCATTCGCCGGTTGCCTGTTCGAGCGCGCGTTGGCCGAATTCGGAACGGCGTATGCCCCCATCTCGGATGTCGCGATCCGCTATCGCCGCAAGATGGTCGAATGGATCGCCGAACTGCTCGCGGCTCTCGTTTCGCCCGAAACGGCACAACGGCTGGCGGCCGTTTATATGATGCTGCTGGACGGTGCGACAGTCGAAGCGAGAGCGTTCAACGATTCGGCGTCCGCAGGGCGAGCGTGGCAAGCCGCGAAAGCGCTTCTGGAACAGGAAATACGTGGCGGCACCGGGCACGCGAAACATGCGGACGCCCATACGCAACGCTCGTGACGGGTTGTCCTGATAGGTAGATAACTTGCTTCGCTATTGTTGTTCGCTCGAAGCAGCGGCGACCGGGTAACGCGGCAAACATGCTTTGCGGGTCTACAAAAAGACCACCTGTGGGCTCTCAGAAAAGGTGTCTTTGGCACCCTATTGAAATCAATAACTCGGACATCTCTTCCGAGATGACTCGATATCGCCCGTCTCAGAAATGACGTCCTTGGGTGCGGGAATTCCCAGAAAAGTTGTCTTTGGAAAAATCTCCCGCATAGTCACGCCGCCTCGCGGCTGATGACTGTCATCGGCCGTCAAAAGAGACGTCCACACCGTGAGATCTAATGACCGAAGCTCGGCGTAGGTGGTCCTGCAGTCGCGCGCGGTCCTCCCGCCTGATCTGCCACGGCCTCAGAATTCCGCTCACGCCCTTGTCGATTGTTTCCCGGAATCTGACTATCAGTTCTTCACCCGCTAACTGCATGTCCATGGTTTCCCCCGCCAACGGAAGACGTTCAGGAAATGCGATTGTCGCCTGGGTCGTCGCGGCGAATTGCGGCACGTCAGATCCGGCCACGCCATTCGATGCCAATCACTGGAGGAACTCCGAGTTGGCCTCGGCCGGCCGTGCCCACACGAGAACGTCTTGGTACGCACCGGAAATCGCTCTGCTTGTTCGCTACGTCGCGATCGCAAGGCAGTGTCGCTGCCAGGGAACACCGCCACGGATTATGTCGGCAAGCCAGGCAACCCACAAAAAATGTAGATAAACTACATTGCTCCTGCCCAGCCTCACCCCAAACACCTCCAAGGTAGATTTACATAATCACCGGAAATTCCCCCATATCCCGCTCTTGACCAGCCACGCCATCAGCGGTTAATGTTGAAAAACTACATGATTTAGCCGGCCATTCTGTTACGGGCACTGGCTTGCTTTTTCGTGGCTTCGCTTCCGCTGAGAGCAGGACAATAATTTCTTACAAAAAAGAAAGGAGTGCGAATATGTTCGTCAGGAACCTGAGAGACGTCGAAAAAGATGGGCTGCTTGTCGAATGGGGCTCCGGCACAAGCCATCGCTTGTTGACGGAAAAGGACGGCATGGGCTACGGCGTGTGCCATACGGTGGTGCGTGCGGGAACAGAATCGCTCCTGCAATACCGCAACCATCTCGAAGCCTGCTATTGCATTGCAGGCGAAGGCGAGGTCGAGGACATGAACGGTAACGTCTTTCCGATCCGCCCTGGCACCATCTACGTGCTCGATCGACACGACCAGCATTACCTGCGCGGCGGCAAAGACGGGGATCTGGTGCTTGTCAGCGTCTTCAATCCCCCACTCAAGGGACACGAACGGCATAACCTGGGGTCTGCAGAAGCGTCCGCTTACTGAGGCTCGATACGCTCATTCCAAGAGGCCCCGGGGTACCAGACCTCCCGGCAACGTCCGCAGGAGCGCGCATGCATCGCGTGCTCCGCGCAAAAGAAAGGTGACTGTTCGTGCGCGCCCAGCATCAAGCCTTTTTCCATTCGCTTTTCCTTGCCCGCCTCGCCGACCAGATTCTGTTGTTTCTCGTGCCGCTGGTCATCTTTCAGATGACAGGACGCGTGTCCTGGTCGGGCATCGCGTTTTCGCTCGAAACACTGCCGAGATACCTGTGCTTCCCGTTTCTAGGCGCGCTTTGCGACCGGTATTCGCCCACGAAACTGATGCGAGTCAGTCAGGTTCTCCGCGCGGCAGTATGCGTCGCGGGCGTCGTCGCCTACGACCTCGTCGGCGGCATCGGATGGCTGATCGCGCTGTCCGCGTTGTGCGGCATGCTGACGAGTCAGGGCATCGTTGCGCGCGAGGTGATGCTGCCGCAGATATTCAGCAGCCATCGCTTCGAAAAAGTGTTGTCGTATTCGCAATTGGCCGACCAGCTTGGTCTGGTGCTCGGCCCCATGCTCGCGGCGATCCTGCTGTCGTGGTGGCGCTGGGAATTCGTCGTGGTGGCCGCGGCCGTGCTGTTTGTCACAGCCGACGTCGCGCTCGCCTATTGGCAAAAGGCCAGCGCGTTCGAATTCGTGATGCCGGAAGGGACGCACGGCACCTGGTTCACGCCGATCAAGACGGCCTTGTCTCACGTCATCCGTCTCCCTGGCCTCAAGTCCGTCATCATGTTGGCTGCCGCGGAGAACCTCGTGATCGGCGTCACGCTCGCGACATCCGCCGCGATGGTCACCGGCTTTCATCACGAAAGCGGACGCTATTACGCAGGACTGCAAACGGCAGGCGCGTGCGTGACGATCGCGATTCTGCTGATGACGGCGAGGTTGCATGTCCCGAGGCGCGTCCTCGGCCTCGTCGGCTTCGGTTCGATCTGTATCGGCGGCGTTATCGCGGCAGCCAGCCCGGGAATTGCAGGGTACGTTTTCGGCTTCCTCCTGATCGTCGGATTCGACAAGATGTTCAACGTGTACATCCGGAGCACGCGGCAGAAGATCATCCCCGCGCGCGACTACGGCAAGACGACGGGAGTCGTCATCCTCCTCAACAACATGACACAGCCGCTCGCGGGCGTCGCGGTAGGCGCGTTCTCGACGCGTTTCGGACCAGACACGGTAATCATGGTGCTATCCGTGTGCATGGGTTGCCTCGGGTTGCTGGTCTCGCTCGCGCCCCGCATTCGAAAAGGCCACAGCCCCTCGTCGGCCTCGGTGTCCTCACATGAAGGCTGATGCCATGATTGAACGATTCCCGCAATACTTCGAGCGCAGCGCGAGCGGCCGGCGAGACAAAGTCGCGCTGGTGGTCGACGGACGTTCGGCAACCTACGGCGAATTGCTGGACGTGATGTTGACGATAGCCGATACGCTTCACCGTCTCGGCATTCCCTCCGGCGCGCGCGTCGCGATCTATTCGGAGATGTCCGTGCATGCGGTGGCGGCTGCATTCGGCATCCTGAAGGCCGGATGCGTACTGGCATGCATCAGGCACACGATCGACACCGCCGAACTGGAGCAGCAGATCGCGGATTGCGGCGCCAGCGCGCTCGTGGCATCGCGATCGACCTCGCCCCGCATCGCGTCCCGTCATCGCGCGGTCACGATCGACGCGACCCGCGGCGACCTGTCGGAATATGTCGTCTGCTTCGCGGCCGACGGCGCATCCGAAGCGGGCAATCCCTCCATGGATGACGCAGCAACGATCTTCTACACATCCGGCTCGACCGGCGATTCGAAGGGCGTGCTCGTCACACACCGGAACATGATTGCCGCGTTCCGCTCGGTCTCCGGCTATCTCGCCAATAGCGAACGCGACATCGTGCTCAGTTTCTCCCCGGGCTTGAGCTCGGACTACGGCTTTTACAACACGGTCATGCCGCTGCTGTTCGGGGGCCGTGCCGTGGTCGAGACGGCGTTGCCAGCTTCAGCCGCCGCCATCGTCGACATCATCGAGCGACACGGCGTAACCGGCCTGCATGTCTTTCCGCCGGCGCTTTTCCGTCTGTGCGAATCGGGAGACCTGCCTGCCTCGAGACTGCAATCGCTGCGGTATGTCTCGACCAGCGGACAGGCGTTGCCCGGCAAGTACATTCGCCTGCTCAGGCGTGCGCTGCCCGCTGTCCTGATCTACTGCAACTACGGTTCGACCGAGTGCAAACGCATCGCCTGCCTGCCGCCCGCCGAACTCGATCGACGTATCGGCTCGGTCGGCAAAGCCATTCCGGGCATCAGAACCTACCTCGTCGGCAACGACAATGCGCTCGTGGTCCAGCCCTGGCAGGTCGGTGAACTGGCGGTAGCCGGCGATCTGCTGATGGAGAAATACTGGGGGCGCGAAAGCGATACCGCCCGCGTCATTCGCAAAGGATGTTTCGGTGAATCGCGCGTGTTCATGACCGGTGATCTGTTCGCGATGGACGAGGACGGATTCCTGTTCTTTCAATGCAGGAAGGGCGACCTGTTCACTCGAGACGGCGTGCCGGTGAATCCGCGCGCCGTCGAGCGGGTATTGCTCGACCACGAATCCGTTGCGGAAGCGCTCGTCGTACCGGTTTCTCGGTCAGACGGGGCACGCGTCCCCAAAGCCTATGTCGTTCCGGCTGCGATATCTGCGGCCAACGCAATCGAGCTGCTCGATCATTGTCGCCGCCATCTGGATTCCGCCGCGGTTCCGGCAAGCATCGACTTCCTGCGAGCGCTGCCAAGAACGTTCGGCGGCAAGGTGTCCGCCCAGGGTTTGAACTGATACCACATGTGAAGAGGCCAACCATGACGTCAAGCGGAATCGAGGACGGCGCGGAGCAATACCTGGAAAGCGCGTCGATGATCCGGATGGCAAGTTATTTTCACAGCCTTGCGACGGGCGCGACGCAGGTGCCGAAGCAATCGGTCGCGAGCCGCATCCGCCATTTGCTGCGCGATCCGGACGTGCTTGCGTATCACGACCTGATGGTCGCCGAAGCCGGGCCGCTGTTCACGCATTTTCTTGCCAGCGTGCCAGCCATACTGGAGGAAATGTCGCGCGTCGGCGTCGCGCTCACGCGGTATTCCGAACGTCGCAGGCAGCACGCGGATCAGCACTTCGAGTTTTACGAAGTCGATGCCTTCGACGGCACCAACGGCAGAACGCTGGCAAAACGATCGAACGGCCTGATCCGCACTTTCACGAACTCGCCCAATCCGGCCAACGAAACGGCGTTCAACCAGTTCGCCAATCACGACTTCTCGACGTTCCACCCGCAGGCATTCGCCCACGTCACCCCTCGGCTGTTCCGGGAGCATGCACGCCTCGACCGCTTCTCCGGCACTTTCGACTACATCTACGAAACTGCCGCATTTCAGTTCTATGGCGTGGATCGCGCGGACCAGATTCGTCATGTCGCGCGCCTGCTCAAGCCGAACGGATTGATCTTCTTCCTCGAGAAGCTCAACTGCGATTCGCTCGACGAGTACGACAAGCGCGAGAGCGTCAAGGACGAACTGCACAAGAGTCATTACTTCAGCCGCGAGGAAATCGACTGGAAGCGCAACCAGATGCTTTCGCAGATGCAAAACGGACAGGTGACGTTCGATACGCTCGTCGCGTCGATCCACGAGCAGTTCGAACATGTCTATCTGCTCTGGAACGGGACGAATTTTCACGAGTTCGTCGCCTCCAACGACGCACGATCGATCGAGGAATTCGTCTCGCTGCTCGGCGAACCCTGCATCGAGCCCGTGTTCTGCTTCGATCACCCCGTACCGCGCAGAGTGGCCGGGCCGCGAGGAGACGCGACGTGATGCAGCTGCATGATGACCTCATGTCAATGGATACGATCCGGTCATGCGTGGACGGGCTCGAACTCGAGCGCACGCAGATCGGCCGACGCATCGAACAACTGCTCCCGCGCTGGCAGGCTCGCGCACAGGCGGCCGATCAGTTCGCGCGCCTGTCGCCCGAGACAATGGCCGAACTGCACGACGCCGGGCTCCTCCACCTGCTGACACCGCGCCGCTACGGCGGATTGCAACAGGACTTCCCGACACTTGTCGAAGCTGCGCGGCTCGCAGCCACCGCGTGCGCGTCCACGGCCTGGATGTTAAGTGTCGTCGGCGGACATGTGACGACTGCGGCGCGCCTGCCCGCCGCCTGTCAGGACATCATCTTCGCGAACGGGCCGCGACAGCTGTTCGCGACGGCCACGGTTCAGAACGGCACGTTCGCCAGGGACGGCAGCGGATTCCGGTTGAACGGCATCTGGCGCTACAGCTCGGGCATCGATCACGCAACCTGGGTGATCGTCTCGGCACGACTCAGCGGGACGGACGCACCGGAGGCCCAGGAGATCTTCAAGGTCGTGGTTCGACGTGAAGACGTCCGTGCGCTCGACACGTGGCACGTGTCCGGCATGCGCGCGACAGGTTCCAGGGATATTGCATTCGACAATCTGTACGTATCGGACGAGTGGATCTTCGCTCGTTCGAACTATTTTGGCCCGCATCCCGCCGGCGCCGACCTGCATCCCGACGCGTATCTGTACGACGTGCCGCTCATCCCGTACAGCACGACGTGGATCATCGGACCGATTCTAGGCTGCGCACAGGGCGCGTACCGGCACTGCATCAATACGCTCCGCAGCCGCGGTAGAAGCTGCGACGCGATGCTTTGCGGGCACATCGCGAAAAGCGACGCGGAGCTCACCTGCGCGGGTCGTCTCTACGACGCGCTGGTCCGCACCTTGCACACGGCCGGCACCGCGCGGCGCGCGGTGTCGCCTGCCGAGACGGTCCGCATCAGGCGTGATCGCGCATTCATCGCGCAGCTTTGCGTCGACGCGATCCGACGACTGATCGGCAGCATGGGCACCGCCGCGGCATTCGACGCCCATCCTGCACAACGTCACTGGCGCGACCTGCAGGTCATGGCATCGCACATCGACGTCGGCTGGGACGCGGCGGCTGTTGCGTATGGCGGCCACGCGATCACGCATTCGACGGGCACCTCCCGCGATTCCCCGCCGGTGTATCAATGAATACCACAGCGCCGGACGACGAAACGGAGATGATCGACATGAACCGGGACGCGATATTCCGCGGAATTGCCGATGCGCTGGGACTCGCCGTAGACGACGACTTTGGTGCGGCCGGGCGGTACGCTCCGCTCATGCGCTGTGACAACCAGATCTTCGTCAGTGGACAAATTCCGAAGCTTAACGGCGAAATCACCATTCGCGGTTTGATCGGATCGGAAGTGTCGGTGGACAATGGTCGGCGCGGCGCGATGATCTGTGCCGCACGCTGCATCGCGCTATTACAACGGTCACTCGGCACCCTCGATCGGGTCCGGGCAGTTCCGCGCATCGGCGTCTACATGCAAAGCGACCCCGCATTCGAAGAACACAGTGCCGTCGCCGATGGCGCATCGGAGGTGGTGTATTCCGTGTTCGGCGAAGCGGGCGTACACGCCAGAACGTCACTCAGCGCATTCCGGCTGCCTCGATACGCTGCGGTCGAAGTGGATCTGGTTGCATTCGTCTGGCAGGATTCCGCTGAAGGCGGCCTCACGGCGAGGGGTAAGGCGCAGACGTAAAATTCCAAAAATTGCACGGATTAAAGCGGATTATTCCAAGGCGTTTTCATCATCAATTCAAAGACAACTTACTAAGACCGCGGACATCTTTTCTGAGAGACAACAATCGCTGTGGGCTCTCAGGAAAGGTGTCTTTGGTCCTCTATACAGATCAGGAACTTGGACATCTTTTCTGAGAAATCTACATCCCTCTCGTCTCAGAAAAGATGTCAGTAGCCCCGGAAATTCTCAGAAAAGTCGCCCTTGAGAATGTCGCGGCCCCACCTCGATGTCTCGAATCGCTTCATGCGATTCGCACGAGGCAACGTGAGCGTTCTGAAGCCGCCGCCCCGCATCAGCTGCCACTGAAATGCGGAAGCGTTAACGTTTACTGCACAACACTAAGTTTGCTTTACAAATCGCCCGGGTCAGCCCGGGGGTTCTGTCCGGAGCACCGCTTTCGTTCTGCGCTCCGTTTCGCCCATCTGATGTTCCACGCCGAGAACGTCAGCCTTTATAGACACAGCACGTTCTCATTGGAGCGATAGTAACCAGCAACCTGCGACAATTTCAGCCATCGCTAGCAGACCCCTAAGCTAAATAAACTTCATCCACTTTTATTCCCTTGCGCATGGTGCGGCACAAAGCACGTGAGCGGCATACGTTGACGACGTACTTCGCTACGGCGTTTCGCTTGAGGCAGGCGAGGAGGGCTCGACTGTACAGAGCTACGCAGGGTACGTCCTACGAGGGCACGGAAATTTTGCTAGCGATACCGTGATCAAGGCCATCGACATTAAAAAAGGCCGACCGCTCCAAGGTCGACCAACAGAAAATCATTCATTTATGCGTGGCGCTTCTCGTGATCCAGAAGCCATTGCTTGCGAGCTAGGCCACCGCCATAACCTGTTAGCGTCCCATCCTTCCCCAGCACTCGGTGACACGGTATGACAATCGAGACTCGATTAGCCCCATTGGCACCCGCTACTGCCCTCACTGCCAGGGGTTTGCCGAGTTTCTCCGCCTGCTCACCGTAACTGGCCGTACTTCCATAGGGGACGGCCTGCAACGCTTGCCACACCGATTGCTGGAATGGGCTCCCGGGCGTGTCTAGCGTCAGATCAAACTGTTTGCGCGTGCCGGCAAAGTACTCGCCGATTTCGCGCTCGGCTTGGCGCGTGTGAGCATTTTCCCCAGCTAGGATGCGTGCCCGCAAGAGTCGTTGGAGATCCTTGAATTCGGTTTCCAGCATCCGCCGATCAACGAACTCAAGCAGACATACGCCCTGCTCACTGGCGCACACGAACATCGGTCCCAAGGGCGTGGTGAAGCGATGGATGAGGATGACATTCGTCGCCTCGGTCGGCGCGCGCCCCGTCAGTTTCCTGCAGGTGTAGCCGAATCCGCTGAGCGAGTCGTAACCACTGTCTAATGCGACCTCGGTGGTACTCCGACCGGCCTTCAGTTCCTCCAGCGCCGTATTGATCCGCAGCGAACGCTGGAACGCTTGGAAACTCATCCCGTAGTGCTGCTGGAACCAGCGACGAATACGCTCCGGACTAAGACCGCGTTGCCTGAGGAGATAGTCACTCAGACGCTCCTTAGGATGAGTGCGCACCCAGTCGATGGCCTCGGCCACCTCGGGTGGCGCAGTGTTAGCGTTCTCGGTCGGCTTGCATACCTTGCAGGGTCGATAACCGGCGTTGAGTGTTTCCTTGAGCTCTGTATAGAACACAACGTTCTCGCGTTTTGGCTTGCGCGCCCGGCATGTCGCAATACAAAACACACCAGTAGTCTTCACCCCAACGTAGAAGATGCCGACATGGTCCGCCGCGCGCTCAACCAGCGCACGGTAATAAGTATCGATCTGCCGAGTGTCAGTGACTTGCATGATCGAATACCGGCTTGAAAGACTGGCTTGCTCGCACGTCGATGAAAAGTTTCTGTAATACTTGGAGCGCATGTTGGTGCAAGAAATTGCCCATGCTGACGCGCTTGACACCCAGTGCAGCCAATCGCTCGAACGACGGCAAATTCGGCATGCACATCACGTTCAACGGAAGTGAAATACCGTCGACGATCGCGGCGATATCCGCTTCATCGGTTACGCAGGGCACAAAGAGACCATTTGCCCCGTTTTCCGCATAGCGCCGACCGCGAGCAAGGGTTTCTTCACGTGCATGGGCGACGCCCAACAGGAAGGTATCGGTGCGCACGTTGAGGAACAGCTTGACTCCGGATGCTAGCAAGCCCGTATTGATATCTTGCAGACGCCGCGAGAAGGTATCTGCGTCCACAAGGGTACGCTGCCCCTCACGCACCACGCTGTCCTCCAGATTGACACCGGCCACGCCCAGAGCGGCCAGTTCGCGGAGATTGGCTACCACGGCCTCAGGTGTGGCGCCATAGCCAGCCTCGACATCAACGGTCAGCGGCAGATCGGATACGGATCGCAAACGAGCGACCAGCGCCTTCAATTCCGGAAAACTGCCCCCTTCTCCGTCGGCATAGCCCAACAAATCGGCAATAGCTGCACTGGAGGTTCCGAGCGCCGCGTAGCCGGCGGCTTCTGCCGCACGAGCACTGGTGGCATCCCAGACATTGGCAAGCAGCAGCGGTTCGTTTTGTTGATGGAGTTGGGCAAATTTCATGGAATGTTCCTCACTTGGATATGGTTCAAGTATGAGTTTCAGACCGATGACCTCACAACCGAAAACCAGACGGGTATTTTTTCGTCCCACCGCGTTACTTCCCCTGGCATCCTGCGACCAAATATTCTCCGACTATTTCCCGCAGATCGACGCAGGTCACATCCTTCACTCTTGAAATGCCGTCTTTTATTCAAAGACAACTTATCGAGACTGCGGACATCTTTTCTGCGAGACAACAACACCACCTCCCACCATCGCCAGCCCTCCCCCCTCCCCCGTACCGGCAATCGTCAAACCAACTGTACCGGTACTGTACCGCAAACCGTCGCTAAACTGACCTCCATCCCAGTCTCGAACCGAATGGAGAATCCGCGATGGAATTCCTCACCCTGAGCGCGCTGCCCGCCGGCATGCTGTTCGCGCTCGTCACGTCGATCACGCCCGGCCCGAACAACACGATGCTGCTCGCATCCGGCGTGAATTTCGGTTTCCGCCGCACGATGCCGCACCTGTTCGGCATCAGTATCGGCGTCGCGATCCTGATGCTCTGCGTCGGCTTCGGCCTCGGCGAAGCGTTCAGGCGCCTGCCGCTGCTGTACACGATCCTCGAAGCCGCGAGCGTCGCGTACCTGCTCTACCTCGCGTGGCGCATCGGCACGTCGGGCGAAGTGAAGGCGAACGGCGGCAAGCCGCGCCCGATGACGTTCATCGAAGCCGCCGCGTTCCAGTGGGTCAACCCGAAAGCCTGGATGATGGTGCTGACCGCCGCGACGACGATCCGCCTGTCCGCCGACTACGGCATGAACGCCGCGTGGATGGCCGTCGTGTTCATCCTGATCGGCTTTCCGTGCATCAGCCTGTGGGCCGCGTTCGGCCTCGGCCTGCGCCGCTTCCTGTCGAACCGCCGCGCGTTGCGCGTCTTCAACGTGACGATGGCCGTGCTGCTGATCCTGTCGCTGTATCCGCTCATCGCGCACCTGCTGCCGCAGTGAGCGCTCACAGCGCGCCCGTTGAGATTCATGTGATGCAGGCGTACCCTTTCGGTACGGGCGCGCGCAGCCGCTTCGCGGTTGCGCCGCTGCTGTCGGGAGAAAGCCGATGAAGCCAATGCTGAGGACGGGCGAGCACATCGAGGGGATGCACTGGATCGCCGAGTATCGCCCGCTCACGCACGACATCCGCGTGCTGCGCGAGAATATCGAAGTCGGCACTTACTGCGCGCCGCCCACGCTGTTCGGCGAAGAGGAAGAGATGGGCGCCGCGAACCTCGCCGATCATCGCGGCCGGGAGGCCGCGCTGCGCGCGTATCTGCGCAACTTCGTCAAGGAACACGACGCGGAGGAATAGCGGCGCGAAGGGCGCCGCTCACAGAGGGCCGGCGCATCGCACCGGCCCGCGCTTCGCTCAATGCCCGAGCGACTCGATCTTGCCTGCCGGCTGCACGACGCCATGCGGCCGCGCCATCTGCTTGATCAGCAGCGCGATGCACGCGAGCACGCCCGCGACGGCGATCGTCGCGAACACGCCCGCGAACGTGAAGTGCCGGCGCGTCAGTTCGGCGACGAGGAACGACCCGGCAATCCCGCCGAAGCGGCCGACGCCGAGCATCCACGCAACACCCGTGCCGCGCCCCTCGGTCGGATAGAACGCGGCGGCAAGCGCCGGCATCGACGATTGCGCGGTGTTCATCAGCACGCCGGCCACGAACACGACCAGCACGAGCAGCCCGACGTTGCCGGCCGCCTGCCCGATCGCATACACGCTCACCGCCGTCAGCGCATAGCACACGGCGATCACGCGGTTCGCGTTGAAGCGGTCCATCAGCACGCCGCATAGCACGGCGCCCACGCCGCCGAGCGGGAACAGCGCCGAGATCAGCGTCGCGCTCTTCGGCGTCAGGCCGGCATCCTTCAGCAGGATCGGCATCCAGTTGATCGACGCGTAGAAGATCACGAGGCCCATGAAGTACGCGATCCACAGCATCACGGAGCCGACGATGTAGGAACGCGACAGCACGACGCCGAGCCCCTTGCCGCCCGTCTGCGGCGCGGCTTCGGTCATCGCGAACGAGCCGGCATTCAGCGCGTCGCGCGAGATGCGCGCGAGCGTTGCGCGGATCTTGTCGACAGCCTGGCCGCTCGCGACCATGAAGCGCACCGATTCCGGCATCTTCAGCAGCAACAGCACGCCGAGCAGCAGCGGCGTCACGCCGCCGAGCATCAGCACGCTGCGCCAGCCGAAATGCGGAATCATCCACGCGGCCAGGAAACCGCCGAACGCGGCACCGAGCGGGAAGCCGCAGAACATCAGGTTGATCACGGTCGCGCGGCGCTTGTCCGGACAGAATTCGCCCATCATCGTGACCGCGTTCGGCATCGCCGCGCCGAGCCCGACGCCGGTGACGAAGCGCAGGATCGTCAGGTGTCCGATGGTCGTCGAGAACGCGGACACGAAACACGCGACACCGAACAGGAATACCGAGCCGAGCAGCAGCGAGCGGCGCCCGAGCCGGTCGGACAGCGGGCCCGACACGAGCGCGCCGCACGCGAGGCCGAACAGCGCGGCGCTCAGCACGGGCGCGAGATCGGGCTTGGTCAGGTTCCATTCGCCGAGCAGCGACGGCGCAATGAAGCCGATCGCGGCCGTATCGAAGCCGTCGAGCAGCACGATCACGAAACACATGAGGAACACGAGCCACTGAAAGCCGCCGAACGGCTGCTCGTTGATGAAGGTCTGGACATCGACCGTGGTTGCGCGATTCATCGCGAGTCTCCTGTGTCGACCGGAGTTGGCGCTTCAGCGCTTACTCCGGTCCCATATATGTATGAGCAATACGGCATGGCAGCCGCGCCCTTCCTTTGTTCGCCCACCGGCCATCCGGTGCGCCGCGCGCCGATACTCTGCCGGCGCGTTCATCGATCCCGTCGTCGACGGCCCGCTTGCGACAGCGGGCCACACGATCGGTTGCGGTCGCCCTCAGCCGACCGCTCCTGACCGGCCGTCTTACGCGGCCGTCCTAGGCGGCCCCGTCCTGTTCCTTGAAGATCTTGTCCGCGAGATGGAACGCGGAATTCGCGGCCGGCACGCCGCAATAGATCGCGGTCTGCAGCAGCACTTCCTTGATCTCGTCGCGCGTCACGCCGTTGTTGCGCGCGGCGCGCAGATGCAGCGCCAGTTCCTCGCCGCGGTTCAGCGCCACCATCATCGCGATGGTCAGCAGGCTGCGCGTATGGCGCGGCAGGCCGTCGCGCGTCCAGATCTCGCCCCATGCATAGCGCGTGATCAGGTTCTGGAATTCGTCGGTCACCTCGGTGCGGTTCTCGAGCGAACGGTCGACGTGCGCATCGCCGAGCACCGCGCGGCGCACCTTCATCCCTGCTTCGTAACGTTCCTGGTCGTCCATCGCCGGTGCCTCACGCAGTCAGGAAATCGAGCAGCGCGCGGTTGAAGCCGCCGGTGCACTCGATGTTCGAAATGTGCGCGGCGTCGAATTCGACGTGAAGCGCACCGGGAATCGCGGCAGCCAGCGCTCGGCCCTGGTCGGGCGGCGTCGACATGTCCTTCGCGCCGGTCACGACGAGCACCGGCAGCGTGATGCCCTTCACCTCTTCGCGCAGGTCGGCCGCGTTCAGCGCGTCGCAGTTCGCCGCGTAGCCGTCCTTGTCGGTATGCACGAAGGTGTCGCGGATCGCGTCGAACAGGCGCGGCTCGCGTTCGACGAACGCGTCGGTGAACCAGCGCGGCAGCACGGCGTCGGCAAGCGCGGCCATGCCTTCGGCGCGCGCCTTCTGCGCACGCGGCGCCCACACTTCCGGCGAACCGATCTTCGCGGCGGTGTTCGACAGCACCGCGCGAACGATACGCGACGGGTAGCGCGCGGCCAGCGCGGCGCCCGTCAGCCCGCCCATCGAGATCCCGCAGAAATGCGCGCGCGCGATGCCGACGTGGTCGAGCAGGCCGATCACGTCGCCCGCGAGCTGGTCGATCGTGTACGAACCGGCCGGCGCGTCGGAATGGCCGTGGCCGCGCGTGTCGTAGCGCAGGATGTTGAAATGCTGCGTGAGCGGACGGATCTGCGGCGCCCACATCTGCAGGTCGGCGCCGAGCGAGTTCGAGAAGACGAGCCACGGCGCGTCGTCGCGCGCGGCACGGTCGATCCGGTAATGCAGTTTCACGCCGTTGACAGTGGCGAAAGGCATCAATGTTCTCCTGGTTGGGTCGTACCCGCATGCAGCGCGAGCACGGCGTCGACATAGGCCTGCGCCTCGCCGACGTAATGTGCGGGATCGAGCAGCCGCGCGAGCGCGTCGCGCGACAGGTGGACGGACACGGTCGCATCGGCGGCGAGCACGTCGAACAGCGTCGCGCCGGTGCGCACGGCTTCCTTCGACGCATGCTCGACGACGTGATGCGCATCGAGCCGGCCGATCCGGTCGCCGAGCGCGAGCATCACGGCTTCGCCGAGGATCAACCCGTGCGTCAGGTCGAGGTTCGCGGCAAGGCGTTCGGTATTGACGTCGAGGCCCGCGACGATCTGCGCGATCTGCGCGAGCGCGCCGCCCGTCAGCCGCGCGAGGTCGGGCAGCGCATCCCATTCGGCCTGCCAGCCGCCGAGCGCGCGCTCGTGCTCCTGGACCATCCCCGCGAACACGGTCGCGACGAGGTTCGGCGCGCGTACGGCGGCGGTCAGCACGGCCGCGCAGCCGACCGGGTTGCGCTTGTGCGGCATCGTCGACGAGCCGCCCTTGCCGGCGGCGGCCGGCTCGCCGAGTTCGCCGACTTCGGTCTGCATCTGCAGCGACACGTCGCGCGCGATCTTGCCGAGCGTACCCGTCAGCATCCCGAAGCATGATGCGGCTTCCGCGATGCGGTCGCGCTGCGTATGCCACGGCACGGCCGGCACGGCGAGCTTCAGGTCGGCCGCGAGTGCGGCCGTGACGCCACGCGCGTGCTCGCGCAGGCTCGCGAGCGTACCGGCCGCGCCGCCGAATTGCAGCACCAGCACGCGCTCGCGCAATTCGGCGAAGCGCGCGCGATGGCGCAGCAGCGCATCGAGCCATTGGGCGAATTTCAGGCCGAGCGTGATCGGCAGCGCCTGCTGCAGCCAGGTGCGGCCGATCATCGGCGTCGCGCGATGCGCGCGCGCGAGCGCCGCGAGCGATGCGCACACCTGGTCGAGCATCGGCTCGAGCACGTCGAGCGTGTCGCGCAGCTGCAGCACGGTGGCGGTATCGATGATGTCCTGGCTCGTCGCGCCCCAGTGCACGAACTTCGCGGCCTCGGGGTCGTCGGCCTTCACTTGCGCGGTGAGTTGCTTGACGAGCGGAATCGCAAGATTGCCGCCAAGCGCCGCGCCGTGCGCGAGCGCGTCGGCGTCGAGCCGGCTTGCGTCGCACGCCCGTTCGATCGGCGCGACCGCGGCAGTGGGAATCACCTGCTGCGCGGCGAGCGCGCGCGCGAGCGCGGCCTCGACGTCGAGCATCCGCTGGATCGTCGCGCGCGGCGACCAGATCCGGTTGAGCGGCTCGGTGCCGCAGATGAGGGAGGTCAGGCGGGCGCTGTCTTCGAGCATGGCATCAGATTGGGGAAACGGCGTGCGCCTATTGTCCACCCAAGCGCGCCGGCGTGCGCTCGATCGCGCGCGCCGGCACGCCTGCGGTTCAGGCAGCGGCCTTTTGCGTCGCGTCGATCAGCGGCACGCCGGTCAGCTTCTGCAGTTCGTCGAACGACAGGTCGGTGAAGATCTCGCTCACCGCGAGGCCGTCGGCCGTCACGTCGAGCACGGCGAGATCCGTATAGATACGGCTCACGCATTGCACGCCGGTGACCGGATACGAGCACTGCGCGACGATCTTGCTCTCGCCCTGCTTCGTCAGGTGCTCCATCATCACGAACACCTGCTTCGCACCGATCGCGAGGTCCATCGCGCCGCCGACGGCAGGAATCGCATCGGGTGCGCCCGTATGCCAGTTCGCGAGATCGCCGTTCGCGGACACCTGGAACGCGCCGAGCACGCAGTAGTCGAGGTGGCCGCCGCGCATCATCGCGAACGAATCGGCGTGGTGAAAATACGCGCCGCCGGTGAGCAGCGTCACGTGCTGCTTGCCGGCGTTGATCAGTTCGTCGTCTTCTGCGCCGGGCGCTGGCGCGGGGCCCATGCCGAGCAGGCCGTTCTCGCTGTGCAGGAAGATTTCCTTGCTCGGGTCGAGGTGGTTCGCCACCAGCGTCGGAACGCCGATGCCGAGGTTCACGTACGCGCCTTCGGGGATGTCCTGCGCGACGCGCTTGGCCATTTCATCGCGGGTCAGTCGTTTCATCTGGATATCTCCCTCAAGCGGCTTGCGATGCAGCGTGTTCGGCGGCCAGCTCGGCCGCATGGGCGGCCTGCGGCACCTCGACGATGCGCTGTACGAAAATGCCCGGCGTCACGATGTGTTCCGGGTTCAGCGCGCCGAGCGGCACGACCTCCGACACCTGCACGATCGCGACCTTCGCGGCGCTGGCCATGATCGGCCCGAAGTTGCGCGCGGTCTTGCGATACACGAGATTGCCCCAGCGATCGCCCTTGTACGCCTTCACGAGCGCGAAATCGGCGTGGATCGGCGTCTCGAACACATACGGTTTGCCGTCGATCACGCGCGTTTCCTTGCCTTCCGCGAGCTTGGTGCCATAACCCGTCGGCGTGAAGAAGCCGCCGATGCCGGCGCCCGCCGCGCGGATGCGCTCAGCGAGGTTGCCCTGCGGCACGAGCTCCAGCTCGATCTCGCCCGCGCGGTACAGCGCATCGAACACCTGCGAGTCGCTCTGGCGCGGGAACGAGCAGATGATCTTGCGCACCTGTTTCGCCTTGAGCAGCGCCGCCAGGCCCGTCTCGCCGTTGCCCGCGTTGTTGTTGACGATCGTCAGGTCGCGCGCGCCCTGCTCGATCAGCGCGTCGATCAGCTCGGACGGCATGCCGGCCGTGCCGAAGCCGCCGATCATGATTGTCGCGCCATCGTGGATGTCGGCAACCGCCGACTGAAGCGATTCGAAAATCTTGTTGACCATGTCTCTTCCTGATACGAACCCGCGGCACGATGCGCGGCCTGTCGAGGGGACACGCGCGTGCCGCGTGCCGCGCCGGGCCGATTTCGACCCAGGCATTTGTTCGCTAATCGAACCTAGATTCGATTAGCGAACGATGGGCCGATCATAGAGTCGTGCACAGCGCGTTGTCAAGGCGGGTTGCCTCGGGGGTCCCTGCATCGTCGAACGGCAGCCCGACGTAGTTTTCGGCGAGCGACTGCGCGGCGGCCCGCGAGCGCGTCACGTATTTCAGCTCGGCAAACTTCAGGCGATTGACGAACGGCGAATCCTCCGGCGACGAATGCAGCATGTTCGTCATGAAGTACGAGAAGTGCTCGGCGCGCCATACGCGCTCGAGGCAGGTCGCCGAATACGTGTCGAGCGGCGTCGCATCGCCCGTCCGGTAGCGCGCGCCGAGCGCGCGGGACAGCGCGCGGACGTCGGCGACCGCAAGGTTCATCCCCTTCGCGCCGGTCGGCGGCACGATGTGCGCGGCGTCGCCGGCAAGGAACAGCCGGCCGTGCTGCATCGTCTCCGACACGAAGCTGCGCATCGGCGTCACGCTTTTCTGCGTGATCCGGCCCTCGGTCGGCGTCCAGCCCGTGTCGTTCGAGAAGCGCGTGTGCAGTTCGTCCCAGATCCGCGCGTCGGACCATTCGGCGAGGTTTTCGTCGGGCTTGCATTGCAGGTACAGGCGCGTGACGGTCGGCGAGCGCATCGAGAACAGCGCGAAGCCGTTGTCGTGATGCGCGTACACCAGTTCGTCGAGCGACGGCGCCGCGTCGGCGAGGATGCCGAGCCATGCGAACGGGTAGACGCGCTCGAACGTGTTCAGCCGCTCGGCGGGAATCGTCTGGCGCGCAATGCCGTGGAAGCCGTCGCAGCCGGCGATGTAGTCGCAGTCGATGCGGTCCGCGCGGCCGTCCGCGTGCTTGAACGTGACGAACGGGTGTTCGCCTTCGACGTCGTGCAGCGCGACGTCGCTGACTTCGAAGTGCATCGGGTGGCCGTGCTCGACGCCGGCCGCGATCAGGTCGCGCACGACTTCATGCTGGCTGTAGACGGTGATCGCGCGGCCGCCGGTCAGTTCGGACAGGTCGATGCGATGGCGCTGCCCGGAGAACAGCAGCTCGATCCCGTGATGTTCGAGCCCTTCGCGGCGCATCCGGTCGCCGAGGCCGGCTTCGTTCAGCGTATCGACCGTGCCCTGCTCCAGCACGCCGGCGCGGATGCGGTTCTCGCAGTATTCGCGCGAACGCGCTTCGACGAGGACGGAATCGACGCCTTGCAGGCGCAGCAGATGGGAAAGCAGAAGGCCGGACGGACCGGCGCCGATGATCGCGACTTGGGTGCGCATTGTTCGTCTCCTGAACATTGGTTCGAGTAATGGAACACATTTGAGCGCTTTCCCGACTATGCGGCAACGCGATTCAGGAGATATGTTGTATACGTTTTGAAGATATTGGCCTGATGATGGATTCGCTCGATCTGAACCTCATTCCCTACCTCGTCGCGCTCGACGACACGCGCAACGTCAGCCGCGCCGGCGACCTGCTCGGCGTGAGCCAGCCACGCGTGAGCACGGCGCTCGGCCGGCTGCGCGAGTATTTCGGCGATCCGCTGTTCGTGCGCACGTCGCGCGGGATGGAGCCGACGCCGCGCGCGCTCGCGCTGCTGCCGGCCGCACGCGACGCGCTCGCGCAGATCGAGCGCGGCCTCGTCGCGCCGCACGACTTCGATCCGGCCGCGAGCACGCATACGTTCTCGATCGCGCTGTCGGACGTCGGCGAGATCGTGTTCCTGCCGAAGCTGCTGCAGGCGTTCGCGACGCGCGCGCCGCACGCGAACCTGCGTTCGGTCTCGCTCGCGCACGACGAAGTCGGACGCGGCCTCGAAGCCGGGTCGATCGATCTCGCGGTCGGCTACTTCCCCGATCTGGACGGCAACAACTTCTTCCAGCAACGGTTGTTCACGCACCGGTTCGTCTGCCTGATGCGCCGCGGCCATCCGCTCGAACAGACGCCGCCGTTCACGGTCGAGCAGTTCCTCGCGTGCGGGCATGCGGTGGTGCGCGCCGAAGGGCGCAGCCAGGAAGTGCTCGAGAAATACCTGGCGAAGCAGCGCATGCAGCGCCGCGCAGTGCTCGAGACGCCGCACTTCATGAGCCTGCCGTTCATCCTGAGCCGCACCGACCTGATCGCGACGGTGCCGCATGCGATCGGCTATGCGTACGCAGCCGAGCATGCGTTCATCGTGCCCGTCGAGCCGCCGCTCGCGTTGCCGCGCTTCGACCTGAAGCAGCACTGGCATCGCAAGTACCACAACGATCCGCGCACCGCGTGGCTGCGCGGCGTGGTCGCGTCGCTGTTCAACGACGAGCAGGACGAATGGCCGAAGTGAGCGCCAGGGCCTGTTCGAGCTAGCACGCACGACCCGCGAAAGCATGAAACAATTGCCGGATATCGGCCGCCGCAGGCGGCCTTCGATGGAGCCACTACATGGGTAAAAAATCCGCACGGCCCGAGCAGGCCGCATCCCGGCCGAGCCGCGAAGAAGCAGAGGCCGCCGTCCGCGTGCTGTTGCGCTGGGCCGGTGACGATCCCGCACGCGAAGGCCTGGTCGACACGCCCGCGCGCGTCGTGCGCGCGTACGAGCAGTTCTTCGCCGGCTATGCGGTGGAGCCGCGCGACATCCTCGCGCGCACGTTCAGCGAAGTCGACGGCTACGACGAGATGATCGTGCTGAAGGACATCCGCTTCGAGAGCTACTGCGAGCACCACATGGTGCCGATCATCGGCCGCGCGCACGTCGCGTATCTGCCGAACCATCGCGTGGTCGGCATCTCGAAGCTCGCGCGCCTCGTCGACGCGTTCGCGAAGCGCCTGCAGATCCAGGAAAAGATGACCGTGCAGATCGCCGATACGCTGTTCGACGTGCTGCAGCCGAAGGGCGTCGGCGTGATCCTCGAAGCCGCGCACCAGTGCATCTCGACGCGCGGCGTGCACAAGCCGGGCGTCGAGATGGTCACGTCGCGCATGCTCGGTTCGTTCCGCACCGATCCGTCGACGCGGCGCGAATTCCTGTCGATCGTCGCCAATCCTTCTTCAGTCAACCTGACGAATACGTAATGGAGTCGACGAAGCAAACGGTGCATGCGCCCGTCGTGCTCGTGACCGGCGCCGCGCGCCGGGCCGGGCGCGCGTTCGCCGAGTATTTCGCCGCGCACGGCTATCGCACCGCGGTGCACTACGACCGTTCGGCCGATGCCGCACGCGCGGCGGCCCGCGCGATCGCCGAGCGCGGGCACGATTCGATCGCGCTGCAGGCCGACCTGTCGGATGCCGCGCAGATCACTTCGCTGATCGACCAGGTGTATGCGCGCTTCGGGCGCCTCGACGTGCTCGTCAACAACGCGTCGGTGTTCTGGCAGGACCATTTCCCGAGCTTCGATCTCGCGGCGTTCGACCAGGCATGGGCCGTCAACTGCCGCGCGCCGATCCTGCTCACGCGCGCGTTCTATGAACGGGCGCGTGCCGCCGGCACGCAGGGTGTCGTCGTGAATGTGGTCGACCAGAAGATCAAGGAAAACTTTCACCGCGACCATTTCAGCTACACGGTCGCAAAGGCCGCGCTCGGCAACCTCACGCAGATGCTCGCGCTGTCATGCGCGCCCGTGCTGCGCGTGAACGCGGTATTCCCGGGGCTGATGCTGCCGAGCGACGACCAGACGCAGGCCGACTTCGAACACGCGAGCCGCGCATCGACGCCGCTCGCGCGCATCGCGGGCCCCGACGACGTCGCGAGCGCGATCCTGCTGCTGACGGGCAACGCCTACAACGGCGTGGATTTCGTGGTGGATGCGGGGCAGAACCTGATCCGCGTCGACCAGGACGTGCTGTACAAGCACCGCTCGCCCGCCGGCAAGCACTGATGCACGCGCAGCGGCGGCCGGCGGCCGCGCGCCGCGTTACGGCTTCTCGGCGCTGCCGCCTTCGCGGGCCCTGGTCTGCGCGACGCTCGTGCCGGGCGGCACGCTGTGCGTGAGCCACACGTTGCCGCCGATCACCGAGCCGCGCCCGATCGTCACACGGCCGAGAATCGTCGCACCCGCATAGATCACCACGTCGTCCTCGACGATCGGGTGCCGTGCGTTGCCCTTGACCAGCGCACCTTCGCCATCGGCAGGGAAGCTCTTCGCGCCGAGCGTGACGGCCTGGTACAGGCGCACGCGCTCGCCGATGATCGCCGTCTCGCCGATCACGACACCGGTGCCGTGGTCGATGAAGAAACTCGGGCCGATCTGCGCGCCGGGGTGGATGTCGATGCCGGTGGCCGAGTGGGCGATTTCATTGATGAAGCGCGCGAGCAGCGGCACGCCGAGCTGGTGCAGCGCGTGCGCGAGCCGGTGGTGCATCATCGCCAGCACGCCCGGATAGCACAGCAGGATCTCGGTGATGTGCTGCGCGGCCGGATCGCCTGCGTACGCGGCCTGGATGTCGCTGACGAGCAGCGCGCGGACCGCCGGCAACTGCCGGCCGAACTCGCGCGCGATCTCGAACGCGCGCTCGTCGAGTTCCGCGAACGGCGTGTCCGCATGCTCGGGCAGGAACGGCAGCGCGCGGCGAATCTGCTCGCACAGCACGCGCAGCGTGCTTTCGAGCGTGTGGCCGACGTAGTAGTCGACGCTTTCGTCGGTGAGATCCGGTGCGCCGTAATGCGTCGGAAACATCGACGCGCGCAGGCCGGTCACAATCTTGCAGATCGCATCGCGGGACGGCAGTTCGCGGATGCCGCGCGGATGGCGCGTGCGATGGAGTTCCTCGCGCGACTCGCGCAAGCCGGCTACGATTTCTTCGAGGCCCCACTGGCGGACGGGTGATGTCGACATATGCAAATGCAGGCGGCCGCGCTCGGTCGCACGGCCGCTAATAAAGTGACGGGTTCCGCAAGATTACCGCGTTTTTTGTCCGGGAGCGGCACACCGGGGGATCGGCCGGACGGCCGACGATGCAGGAAACGCGATGGCGTCAGATCACGATGCTGCTCGCGTCGATCCAGCGCACGGCCCAGTCGCGCGCGTGCGCGATCGCGGCGCCTTCGTCGTTGAACTGGAGCTCGGTCGGGAAAAAACGGTTCGCAACCAACTCCCCGTCGCTCGATCGGGAGATCACGACGTAGGGCTTGAACGAACCGTCACTGGCGCGTGCGGGCGCGCAATTCAACAGATAACCGCGGTGCGTGAAGGCAGTAGTCGCTTGCATGAATCCGCCACCTCTAGTCCCTTGCTTTGTTGTTCACTACCCGTCTTTAAGGGTGCTGCGGCGCCCCGGCGCGGGCAGAGGCGGCGAGATCGCATCCCCTGTCGCCGCTTCGCAGGAAAAGAATCATACTCTGTAGAAAACGCGTCTTCTAGCTGAAATAAATCATGACAAATCAGTGCGCGTCGCGCGACCGCGGCGGTCGCCCGCGCGCCTTTTCCCGTCGAACCCGGAACGGGATTTGCTTCGATCCGAAGCGCTTCGCCGCCAGGAGAGCCGTGATGGAATCATCCGGTCAAACAGGTCGTTTGCATCCGCACAGCGTCGAGCTCGACAACGACGACACCCACGACAGCACGGTCGACACCGACGGCAAGAACCGCGAGGCGTGGCTTCTCGCCGGCGGCGGGCCGATCTCGCCCGACCAGATCACGGGCAGCAACGCGTCGCTCGTCGATTCGATGCCCGAAGCCGGCGACGGCCTCGCCGGTTTCGACAGCCGCGCCGGCGGCAACCATCCGGCGTTCGCGCTACGCGCGGGCTACGTGATGATCGAGAAAGGCTTCGCCGCGCCGTCGCCCGCGGACGATGCGCAGTTCGGCCCCGTCCACCGGATGTACGGCAGCGCGTACTGGCCCGGCCACGGACGGCGGCCGGAACGCGTGATCGAGTTGACGGCCGTACCGAGGTAGCCGGCGCGGCGTTTGAATCGATCGTTCGTTTGCGGATCGGCGCGCGCGACGGGTGCGCAAGCGAACGATTCCGCGCGTCGGCATCGGCGGTTTCATGCATGCCGCGAATCGCGCCGACGCACATGCGTTGATCGAAGTCATGTCGAAACGGCGCGGTTGCGATTGAATGACGATGCGCGTGGTTCATCGGCGCGGCTGTTGCACCGTGTCGGTGCGGCATGCACGCGCCGCGATGCGTGCACCTGTGCAACGCGCGATTCCGATACCCGCGCATCCGTTCCCGGCGACGATGCGGTCTTCATCCACCATCGCTCGGAGCCGGCTGTCGCGAACCGCGCGGCGGCCACGCGAACGACGGATGCGACGCAGCCATGCGATACGCGCCGCGCAGTGCGGCATGCATTGCGCGCATGGCCGTGCGCCGCGGTGCCGGAGGCGCTGCTGTAGCACGGCAGGACAGGCACCACACTGCGAAGTCCCCGCCATTGGTTTACCCTGCCTCGCAGCATTGCTCAGACTGATCGGCCATCCGGCCGACTTCGTTTCAACCCGCCACTCGGAGACACTATGTACAAGCGTATTCTGGTTGCCGTCGACGGCAGCAACACGTCCCGCCATGCGTTCGATGCCGCGCTGGCGCTCGCGAAAGCACACGGCGCCGAGCTGCAACCGTTCTACGTCGTCGAGAACGCCGCGATCTACTACAACGTGCCGGGCTACGATCCGTCCGTGCTGCGCGATCAGCTCGTCGCGCAAGGCAACGAGCTCGCGAAGGATTTCGCGAAGCTGATGCAGGCAGCGGGCGTGAAAGGCGATACGAAGCTGGCCGAAGCGACGTCGCTCAACGATGTGTCGCAGCTGATCCTCGAGGGCGCGAACGCGTTCGGCGCCGATCTGCTCGTGGTCGGCACGCACGGCCGCCGCGGGTTCCGCCGTCTCGTGCTCGGCAGCATCGCCGAACAATGCGTGCGGCACGCGACGCTGCCCGTGCTGCTGATTCCGGCCGCCGCCAACACGGACGAGCAAGCCGCATGAACGGCGTTCGGCATCCGCGGCCGGTCGCGACGTTTTGTCACCCGACAGCGACAACTTGCGGTGGGACAATGATTCAGTCGATTCAACGCCGGAGTAAACGATCATGCTGACGCCCGTCGCCACACGTACCGCCGCCACGCCTCATGCCGGCAACTGGGCTCCTCGCCAGGCCGCGCACTGCTCGTCGTGCGCAATGCGGCACCTGTGCATGCCGCAGGGCCTGGCACCCGAAGCGCTCAGCCGCCTCGAATCGGTCATCTGCGCGGCGCGCCCCGTCAAGCGCGGCGAAGCGCTGTTCCGCGAAGGCGACGCATTCGACAACCTGTACGCGGTGCGCTCGGGTTCGCTGAAAACCGTCGCCACGCGCCACGACGGCCGCGAACAGGTCACGGGCCTGCATCTCGCGGGCGAAGCGCTCGGCCTCGACGGCATCTGCGACGACACGCATCCGCGCACCGCGGTCGCGCTCGAAGACAGCTCCGTCTGCGTGATTCCGTACAGCGCGCTGAAGGCGCTGTGCTCGGAAGCCGGCTCGATGCAGTTGCGCATGCACAAGCTGATGAGCGAACAGATCGTGCGCGAAACGTCGCAGACGATGCTGCTCGGTTCGCTGAATGCCGAAGAACGTGTCGCCGCGTTCCTGCTCGACGTATCGTCGCGCTACCTGAAGCGCGGTTACTCGCCGTCGGAATTCAACCTGCGGATGACACGCGAAGACATCGGCAGCTACCTCGGCATGACGCTCGAAACGGTCAGCCGCACGTTGTCCAAGTTCCAGAAGCGCGGCCTGATCGAAATGCAGGGCCGTCATGTGCAGATCATCGACTTCGACGGCCTGCATCGCGTCTGATCCCGCACGGCGCGCGCATCTCGCGCGCCGCCCGCGTGACGTTACCGATCAGTCGAGAAACAGCGCGGCGCGCGCCTTCAGCGCCGCGCTGAAATCGTCGAGCCAGCCGATCGACAGACGCCAGCTCTGCCAGTAAAGATCGATGTCGACGGTGCGCCCGCGCGACATATCGACCAGTTCGCCCGCCGCCAGCTGCCGGTCGACCATCCGGTCCGGGCACATCCCCCATCCCAATCCCGTTTCGCATGCGCGTAGATAGCCCGCGACGTGCGGTATCCAGTGCTGCGGCGGATCGAGATCCGCGCGCGTCACGCGCCGCATGAAACGCGCCTGCAGCCCGTCCTTCGGATTGAACATCACGCACGGCGCGCGACGCAGCGCATCGCGCGTGATGCCCGCGCCGAAATAGCGTTCGTAAAACGCCGGCGAGCACACCGCGCGATAGCGGATACGCCCGAGCCGCTCCGACCGGCATCCCTGGATCGGCTCGGCCTGCGCGGTCACGGCGCCCTGCACGCTGCCGTCGCGGATGCGCGCCGCCGTGTAGTCCTGGTCGTCGATCACGAGGTCGAGCAACGTTTCGCGCTCCGTGCAGAACGGCCCGACCGCGTCGATGAACCACGTCGCGACACTGTCGTCGTTGACGGCCACGCGCAACATCGGCCATGCGCTCGCAATCTGGCCCGGCAGTGCCGGCATCCGGCCGCCCAGCTCGGCCTCGAGCAGTTGCACGCGCTCGGTATGCCGGCACAGCAGTGCGCCCGACGTCGTCGCGACACACGGCTGCCCGCGCTTGACCAGCACGCTGCCGACGCGCTCCTCCAGCAGCTTCACGCGCTGCGACACCGCCGACGGCGTGACGTTCAACTCCTTGGCCGCACGCTCGAACGAGCCGTACCGGATCACGGCCGCGAGGGCATCGAGCAGGGCGTAGTCGAGCATTAGATTTCCTTAATCCGCATTAGGTTAATTAGCTTCTCTTATTCTCATGCTGACCGCAGACTAGCGCTACCCGATTCATCCGTCTACTGCTTCTATTGCTGTCACCACCATGAACTGGCTCGCTTTTTCCCACGGCGCCGCACTGTGCGCATCGCTTATCGTCACCATCGGCGCGCAGAACGCGTTCGTGCTCCGCCAAGGCATCATGCGCTCGCATGTCGGCAAGATCGTGCTGCTGTGCGCGCTGTCCGACATGATCCTGATCGGCGCCGGCGTCGGCGGCGCATCGGTGCTCGTCGAGCGTTATCCGACGTTCGTCCACGCGGTGCTGTATGTCGGCCTCGCGTATCTCGCGTGGTTCGGCATCAACGCGCTGCGCCGCGCGTTCAAGCCGGGCCACGCAACGCTCGACGTGCGCGGCGACGCGGTCGCGCCGCCGCCGCAGAGCGGGCTCGCGATCGTGCTGATGACGCTCGCGTTCACGTGGCTCAACCCGCACGTATATCTCGACACGTTCCTGCTGATCGGCACGGCCGGCGCGCGCGAGCCGGAAGGCGCACGGCTCGCGTTCGCAATCGGCGCGATGGCGGTCAGCGTCGTGTGGTTTCTCGGGCTCGGTTACGGTGCGCGATTGCTGGCGCCGTGGTTCCGCAAGGCCGTTGCGTGGCGCGTGCTGGATGGCGCGATCGGCAGCATGGTGCTGTTTCTCGCGGCCGTGCAGTTGCGCTGACCGACTCGCCATCGCACGGGCGGCTGCTTGCCGCCTGTGCGCCGATCCGCTCCTGCGCCACGTCGGGGGCGTCCCGCCTTCCCGCCTGCTTCCGCCGACACGGCATCCCGCTTCCCGCAGCGCATCGCGCAGCGAAATTCAGCTCCAGATCCAACGCAGTCGCACGGACCACCAACGTGACGGACGATGCGTCCGTCATCTGTCGCAGGCCGTCCGTCATCGCGACGACGCACCGCCTGCACGAATCGAACCGATCGGCGAGAATGTCCGCTGTCCTGCGACAACGGTGGAACCGCACCGCGCACCCCGCCGTCTCGTCGCGCTCGACCTGGCCAATCGCGCAGTTCAATCCCGTCACCCCACCGATATCGGAGCAGAACATGGCACTACGCACTCTCGGCACGTCGAACATCCAGGTTTCGCCGCTCGCGTTCGGCGGCAACGTCTTCGGCTGGACCGTCGACGAAAACGCATCGTTTTCGCTGCTCGACGCGCTCGCCGACACCGGCATCAACTTCATCGACACGGCCGACGTCTATTCGGCCTGGGCGCCCGGCAACAGCGGCGGCGAATCGGAAACCATCATCGGCAAGTGGCTCAAGCGTTCCGGCAAGCGCGAACAGGTCGTGATCGCGACCAAGGTCGGCCTGCTTTCGACACGCGCGGGCCTGACGAAAGACAACATCCTGCAGGCCGCCGACGATTCGCTGCGCCGCCTGCAGACCGACTACATCGACCTGTATTTCTCGCACCGCGACCTCGCCGATACGGCCCCGCTCGAGGAAACGCTCGGCGCGTACCAGACGCTGATCGACGCAGGCAAGGTTCGCATCATCGGCGCATCGAACTACAGCGGCGCGCGCCTGCGCGAAGCCGCCGACATCAGCAAGCGCGACGGCCTGCCCGCGTACCAGGTCATCCAGCCCGAGTACAACCTGATCGACCGCGCCGACTACGAACGCGATCTCGAGCCGGTCGTGCGCGACCTGAAGCTTGGCGTCGTCAACTACTACGCGCTCGCGAGCGGCTTCCTGTCGGGCAAGTACCGCAGCGAGGCCGACCTGAAGAAGAGCGTGCGCGGCGATCGCGTCGCCGGCTATCTCGACGAACGCGGCCTGCGCATTCTCGCGGCACTCGATGCCGTGTCGGCGAAGCACGGCACGCAGCCGGCCGCGATCGCGCTCGCGTGGCAGATCGCGCGGCCGACGATCACCGCGCCGATCGCGAGCGCGACGTCGCTCGCGCAGCTCGAATTGCTCGGCGAAGCGATCCGCATCCGGCTCGATCAGGACGACATCCGCCAGATCGACGAGGCCAGCGCAACCTGAAGTCGGGGGCCGCAGGCCGGCGGTACCTGTCGGCAGCGCGTGGCGATACGCGCGCTACGTAGCCGAAAATCGCACTCGCGTTTTGACTGACACGGCCGCTTCCGTTGACCCAGCCGGACATCGATCGCACGTCCGGCCGCAACGCCCCGCTGCAAGCGTGTCGCGCACCGGCCCCGGTCTTTCACGGATTGACCGCGACATTCGACGTGCCCGAGACTGCGCCGCTCGGGCGGTCATTGGGAGAACGTCATGCCGGATACCAGCACGGGGATCGTCACGATCTCGACGCGCACTGTACGCGGCGCCGAGCGCGTCGACTTCTGGGTCGACCATGTCGCCCGCACGCTCGTGCGGATCGAATGCAGCGGAAAATCGTCCGAAGGCATCGACGCGACGCTGCGCAAGCGCGATCTCGGGCTGTTCAGCGCATGCGACATCGTCGCGAACCGGCACGCGGTCGTGCGTACGCCGCACAACATCCATGCCGACCAGCGCGACGCCTTGTTCATCTGCCTGATGCACGAAGGGCAAGGCTATACGTTCCAGGACGTCGACTGCATGCGGCACGCGCCGGGCGATATCGTCCTCTACGACACGTCGGTGCCGTACGGGCACGGCTTTCCCGCCGACATGGCGATGACCGTGCTCGACGTGCCGCGCGACGTGTTCGAAGCACGTGTCGGGCCGTGGCGCTACCGCAGCCTCGTCAAGATCGATCGCGACGACGGCGTGACATCGTGGGCTGTGCGGCAGGTGTACGCGCTGCTCGCCGCACCGCAGGAGCCGGCGCCCGGCACGCGCGAGCGGCGCGCCGTTGCGATACTCGAGCTCGTGCAGTCGATGCTGCGGCTGCGCGACGGCGATGCGTCGCCGACGAAGTCGACCGTCCACACGTTGTCGCGCGCGAAGGCGTTCATCGACAGCCATCTCGCCGACGACGATCTCGACAGTCAGTCCGTGAGCCGCGCGATCAACCTGTCGCCGCGCCAGCTCGCGCGCGTGTTCGAGATCGAAGGGATGCCGCTCACGCGCTACATCCTCGCGCGGCGGCTCGAACGCTGCCGCGCCGACCTGCGCGACCGGTCGCTGAAGCACCTGACGGTCAGCGAAATCGCGTTCCGCTGGGGCTTCAACAACAGCGCGCACTTCAGCCGCAGCTATCGCGCACGCTTCGGCGAGACGCCGAGCGACACGCGCGCGCCAGCCGACGCGCGGTAACCGGACGCCGCAAAACCCGCTACCCGCCGCCGTGTCCGTGCGAGGCAAGCACGGCGTCCGTCCCGGTCAAATGGGCCGCATATCGCTCGCTAAGCTGGCTTCCTGCGCGGCGGCACTCGTTCCGCCGCCCGACAGCAAGGAGAAGAAGCGGGATGGAGACATACGACCATATCGTCGTCGGCGGCGGTTCGGCCGGCTGCACGGTCGCGCATCGGCTGGTGAAGGCCGGCAGGCGCGTGCTGCTGCTCGAGGACGGCCCGAAGGACGACAGCCTGTTCATCCGGATTCCGGCGACGTTCATCCGCGTGCTCGGCACGCGGCGCACGGTCACGTTCGAAAGCGAGCCGCAGCCCGGCGCGGCGGGACGCAAGACCTACGTGCCGCAGGGCCGCACGCTCGGCGGCGGCAGTTCGGTCAACGCGATGCTGTACGTGCGCGGCACGCGCGACGACTACGACGACTGGGCCGCGCTCGGCTGCACGGGCTGGGGCTGGGACGACGTGCTCCCCGTGTTCAAGCGCGCCGAATCGCACCTGCGGCTCTCCGAACCGTTTCACGGTACCGATGGGCCATTGAAGGTCGGCGACACGCGCTACCGGCATCCGCTGAGCCTCGCGTTCGTAAAGGCCGCGCAGGAAACGGGCCTCGCATACAACGACGACTTCAACGGCGCCGCGCAGCACGGCGTCGGCTTCTATCACACGACGATCTTCGACGGGCAGCGCGGCAGCACTGCGGCCACCTATCTCGCCGATGCGATCGGCCATCCGAACCTGCGCGTGCTGACCGGCTGCCGCGTCACGCGCATCCGGTTCGACGGCCGGCGCGCGACTGGCGTCGATTGGTGCACCGAAAGCGGCGCGACGGGTTCGGCGGCCGCACGTGCCGACGTCGTGCTCGCGGCCGGCGCGCTGAGCACGCCGAAGCTGCTGATGCTGTCGGGCATCGGGCCCGGCGCGCACCTGCACGCGCACGGAATCGACGTGCTGCACGACAGTCGCGACGTCGGCGCGCACTACCAGGACCACCTCGAAGTATCGATCTACGGCTATAGCCACGCGCCGGTCAGCCTGTTGGGCGAGGATCGCGGGCTGAAGGCGTTGCGGCACGGGCTGCAGTGGATGCTGTGCCGCACGGGCCTGCTGACGTCGAACGTCGTCGAATCCGGCGCGTTCGTCGATACGACGGGCAGCGGCCGGCCGGACATCCAGTTCCACGTGCTGCCGACGCTCGTCGGCGACGTCGACCGCGAGCCGCTTCCCGGCCACGGCCTGTCGATCAACCCGTGCCTGCTCAGGCCGCGCTCGCGCGGCTCCGTGCAACTGCGCGGCAACGATCCGGCCGCACCGATCCGGTTCGACAGCGGCGCGCTGTCCGACCCGGCCGACGTCGACGGCCTCGTGCGCGGCGTCGCGCTCGCCCGGCAGATCATCGGCGCGCCCTCGCTCGCGCGCATCGTTCGCGAAGCCGAGACGCTGACCGAGGCGACACTCGCCGACTACGTGCGGCGCCGCGCGAAAACCGTCTATCACCCGGCCGGTACCTGCCGCATGGGCAACGACGCGCACGCGGTCGTCACGCCGCGCCTCGCGGTGCAAGGCATCGACGGATTGCGGATCTGCGACGCGTCGGTGATGCCGCGCATCGTGTCCGGCAACACGAACGCGCCGACGATCATGATCGCGGAGCGTTGCGCGGAGTTCATGCTGGCGGAGTGACGCGGCGCGCGGGCGCCGCACCGCACTGAAAACAAAAACGGCGCACGACATACGCGCCGCCGCAACCCGCCGGCGTCAGCGCTCGGCCGCGCGCGCCGCCTCGCGCAGCGCCATCGGCGACGCGCCGTAGCGCTCGCGAATCGCGCGGCTGAAATGCGCCTGGCTCGAGAACCCCCAGCGAAACGCGATCTCGCCGATGCTCGTCTTGCGCAGCCGCGCATCCGTCAGCTCGCGATGCGCATGCGACAACCGTTCCGACCAGATGTGCTGCGTGATCGACTCGCCTTCGGCCGCAAAGAGCCGGCCGAGATGGCGCAGCGACAGCCCGACCGCGTCGGCAACCGCCTGCGGCCCGAGCTCCGGCTCGCCGAGATGCGTCGCGATGTACTGCTTCGCGGTCAGCAGGTACGACAGCGACGCACGCGATGCGCCCGCGCCGTTCACTTCCGCGTCGATGAGTTCCGCGATCAGCGTGCGCGTGTGCTCTGCAAAGCGCGCGGCATCGCGCTCGACCGGATCCTTCATGAACCGCTCGACGCTCGCGCGCAGCGTCGCGCCGAGCATCGCGCCGGCGCCCGGCTTCGGCGCGATCCGCAGCGGCAGCGCCGCCAGTTCCGCATCGAGCCGGTCGTCGAACGTCGTGATCGGGATATCGATCAGCAGCTGCCGCATCGGCGTCAGGAATCCGAACAGATAAGGCACGCGCGTGTCGTAGACGACGACATCGCCGGCTTCCGCGAGCAGGCACCGGTCGCGCTGGATGAAATACGCTCGCCCGCTCAGGATCTGGCACGCGAACAGCGATTCCTTCGGCAACTGGCGCACCAAGGCGGGGCTGCGCTCGATCACGTGATCCTGGCCGCTGATGTCGGCGATACCGAGGCCCGGCAGCGCGATGTCGGTCTTCTCGACTTCGAGCCCGGCCGGCGACAGCGACGAGCAGCGCAGGCCCACCAGCGTCGCCGCGTTGAACGCATCCCAGTACGCCATCCGGTCGCGCGCCGGCACGTCGGCCGTCGAGCCTCGCGTGCGTGAAAAAACGGTCGAATTCGTCACGTCGCCTCCTGCTGGCGCCCCGTCGTACGGAGCGGCATGCATTGCGGAATTGGGGGATGGATCGTTTAAACGTCGTGCAGTGCATTGTCCGGCGCGGTCAAGCAATTCGTCCAGCCCAGTCAAGAGCGACCCGCACCGGCTGGCTAAAGTCGAACCCACGACACCCATACACAAGGAGACAAGCCGTGGTCGACAAAGCCGTAGCCGAATTCTGGCAAAACATCCCGCCGATTGCCAATCCGTTCAAGCCCGATGCGCTGCCCGAGGCCTACATCGCGAACGCGGCCACCGACGACGAGCGCTATTACGTTCCGTTCACCGAAACGGTTTCGTCGCGGCCGCTGTGGATCTCGCCGTCGCAGAACAAATGGTGCGACATCCTGATGGCGAAGGAGGCAGGGCTCGTGAACCGGCACTATCACCCGCACGAGGTATTCGCATACACGCTGTCCGGCAAATGGGGCTACCTGGAACACGAATGGACCGCGACGAAGGGAGATTTCGTGTACGAGACGCCGGGCGAAGGCCACACGCTCGTCGCGTTCGACCATCCCGAGCCGATGCGCGCGTTCTTCATCGTCAAGGGGCCGCTGATCTGGCTCGACGATGAAGGCAACCCCGACGGCTATTTCGACGTGCATTCGTACATCGCGATGTGCAAGGCCCACTACGAGAAGGTCGGCCTCGGCGCGCAAGCGATCGAGAAGCTGTTCCGCTGACGCGCGACGAGGCCCGCCATGACATCCCACCCTTCCCCCAAGCTCGCATGGACGTACGAGAACAGGCTGCTGCTGATCCTGTTCATGACGTTCGGCTTCGTGTTCTTCGACCGCCTCGCGCTGTCGTTCCTGTTCCCGTTCATGTCGGCCGAACTGCACCTGACGAATGCGCAGCTCGGCATGGTGTCGTCCGCGCTCGCGCTCACGTGGGCGCTGTCCGGCGCCGCGACCGGTGCGTGGTCCGACGCGCGCGGCACGCGCAAGCCGCTGCTGATCGCGGCCGTGCTCGGCTTTTCCGTGTGCTCTGCGCTGTCGGGGTTCGTCGGCGGCTTCGCGAGCCTGATCGCATTCCGTGCGCTGATGGGCATCGCCGAAGGCCCCGTGCTGCCGTTGTCGCAGTCGCTGATGGTGGAGAGTTCGACGCCGAGCCGCCGCGGGCTGAACATGGGCCTGCTGCAAGGCTCGGCCGCCGGCCTGCTCGGCGCGATGATCGGCCCGCCGGTCGTGATCGGCATTGCGACCGCATACGGCTGGCGCGAGGCGTTCTACGTATCGTGCATTCCGGGCTTCCTGATCGCTTTCTGCATCTGGCGCTGGGTTCGCGAAGTGCCGCCCGGCGGCGCACGGCACGCGCAGGCCGACACCGTCGGCGCGGCAGCGGCGGGCGGCGCCGCGATCAACCGCTGGGCGCTGCTGAAGGAACGCAACATCCTGCTCTGCGTGTTGATCAGTTGCTTCTTCCTCACTTGGTTCGTCGTGGTCATCTCGTTCGCGCCGGTCTTCCTCGTCGACAGCCGCCATCTTTCGCCGTCCGACATGGGCGTCGTGATGACCTGCCTCGGCGCCGCATGGGTGTTCTGGGGCTTCGCGGTGCCGGCGATCTCCGACCGGATCGGCCGCAAGCCGACGATGATCGTGTTCGCGCTGGTCGCCGCCGCGTGCCCCGTCGCGATGATTCACGCGAATTCGCTGTGGGCGCTCTGCGCGCTCGTGCTCGCGACCTACACGGGCCTTGGCTGCTTCACGCTGTTCATGGCGACAATCCCGGCCGAAACGGTGCCGCCGCGCGCGATCGCCAGCGCGCTCGGGCTGATCATGGGCGCCGGCGAGCTGATCGGCGGCTTCGTCGCGCCGACCGTCGCCGGCTTCGCGGCCGACCGCTACGGCCTGCAGTTCGCGATGTGGACGTCGGCAACCGGCGCGATCCTCGCGTGCGGGCTGTCGTTCGGCCTCGTCGAAACCGCGCCTGCCGTGCTGCGCAAGCGCGCGCTCGCCGGCGCCGCCGCGAACCGTCTCGATACGCAGAACCTCGGAGGACGCTGACATGCGCGCACTTCAATGGCATGGCCCGCGCGACGTCCGTCTCGTGGAAATCGACACGCCGCGCGCGGGGCCGGGCGAGGTGCGCATCGCGGTCGCCTATTGCGGCATTTGCGGCAGCGACCTGCACGAATATGCGGACGGCCCGCACGCGATTCCCGTCGACGCGCCGCATCCGCTGTCGCGGCGCACCGCGCCGCTGACGCTCGGCCACGAGTTCTGCGGCACCGTCGTCGAAGTCGGCGCAGGCGTGACGACGCTGAACCCGGGCGACTGCGTCGCCGTCGAGCCCGAGTATCGCTGCCACCAATGCGCATACTGCCGCTCGGGGTCGTACAACCTGTGCGTGTCGATGGGCTTCGCCGGGCTGATGGGCGACGGCGGGATGGCCGACTTCGCGGTCGTGCCGGCCTACATGCTGCATCGGCTGCCCGACGGCGTCAGTCTCGAACAGGCCGCCGTGATGGAACCCGCCGCCGTCGCGCTGCATGCGTTGCGCCGCGCCGAACTCCGGCTCGGCGACACCTGCGCGGTATTCGGGCTCGGGCCGATCGGCCTGCTGCTGATCCAGCTCGCGAAGCTGCAGGGCGCGACGACCATCGTCGCGGTCGATGTGTCGCCCGAGCGCCTCGCGGCCGCCGCGCGTCTCGGCGCAACGCACTCGTTCAACGCGCGCTCGCTCGACGCGGCCGTGCTGCGCGACGCGATCCGCGAGGCGTCGGGCGGGCTCGGCGTCGATGCGAGCTTCGAGGCGGCCGGTTTGCCGGCCACGTTCGAAGCGGCGATGCACGCGCTGCGCAAGGGCGGCCGCGTCGTGATGGTCGGCCTGATGCCGCGTGCGGGCTTCGATGCGTTCCGCGCGGTCAACGACGAGCTGACCTTCACGGCAAGCGTCGGCTATCGGCATGCATACGAAGACCTGCTGCGCATCGTCGCGTCGGGCGCGCTCGACCTCACATCGATCGTCACGCGCACCGTGTCGCTCGAAGATGCCGTCGCCGACGGCTTCGACGCGCTGCTCGCCGATCGCACCCAGATCAAGATCCTGGTTTCCCCCGCGCAGCGGTACGCCCGCCGCGCACACACTGTCGGGAGCATCGAGCATGAGTCGTCCGTTGGCGTTTGAAGGCAAGACTGTCGTCGTGACGGGCGGCACATCGGGCATCGGCGCGCGCACCGCATGGCGGTTCGCGCAAGCCGGCGCATCGGTCGTCGCGCTCGGGCTCGACGCCGCCGGCCCGCATGCGCCCGTGCACGAGCGCATCCGGTGCATCGAACTCAACGTGATCGACAGCGATGCGCTGACAGGCACGATCGCCGCGCTGCCGCGGCTCGACGTGCTCGTCAACGGCGTCGGCATCAGCCGGCACGCGGACGAATACCGGATGGACCAGTTCGAGCTCGTGCTGAACGTAAACCTGACGTCGGTGATGCGCGCATCCGACGCCGCGTTGCCGGCGTTGTCCGCGCACGGCGGCAGTATCGTCAACGTCGCGTCGATGTACACGTACTTCGGCAGCAAGGACCGGCCCGCGTACAGCGCGAGCAAGGGCGGCATCGCGCAGCTCACGCGTTCGCTCGCGCAGGCGTGGGCCGATCGCGGCATTCGCGTGAACGCGGTCGCGCCCGGCTGGATCGACACGCCGCTCAGCAGCGGGCTGATGGCCGACGGGCACGCGTCGCGGCAGATCCTCGAGCGCACGCCGCTCGGGCGCTGGGGCACGACCGACGAGGTCGCGGAAGCGATCCTGTTTCTGTGCTCGCCCGGCGCGTCGTTCGTGACCGGTGCGGTCGTGCCGGTGGACGGCGGGTATTCGACGGTATAGCGCTCGGCGCGCGGCGTGTCGGCGGGCAGGCAGCCGCTCCCGATGCGCCGTGCGCGACCCGGTCCCTTTCGGTTGCACCTGAATCCGGATCATTCAGGTTCATGTTTTTTCATGTCATTCAGTAGTCCAATCAAAAAATATCCGACCCGATCGGAAACATGTGAGGAGCATTTGGAGATGACGAAAAAGACCCTTCTGGCACTCGCGGCCTGCGCGATTCCGGCGGCGGCGTTCGCGCAGGGCAGCGTGACGATGTTCGGATTGATGGACGCCGGCCTCAGTTACGTCAGCAACGAAGGCGGTCGCGGAAACGCGAAATTCGACGACAACATCTTCTTTCCGAACCTGCTCGGGTTCGAAGGCAAGGAGGATCTCGGCGCGGGCACGCGTGCGATCTTCCGGCTCGTGAATCAGTATTCGCTCGGCAACGGCTCGATCATCGGCGGCGGGTTATTCGCGCGGCAGGCCTACGTCGGGCTGGAAAACGACCGCTACGGCAAGCTCACGCTCGGCAACCAGTACGAGTTCATGGTCGATGCGCTCGCCGCGAGCGGCAACGAGATCGCGCAGGATCTCGTCGGCCTGTACGGCTTCCGCAACGGGCCGTTCGACAAGCTCGCGCTGCCGAACAACCCGACCGGTGCGTTCGACTGGGATCGCGTTGCAGGCAGCAATCGCGTCGCGAACTCCGTCAAGTACACGAGCCCGTCGCTGTCGGGCCTGACCTTCGGCGCACTGTACGGTTTCGGCAACGTTGCAGGGTCGGTCGGCGCGAACAACACGGTCAGCGTCGGCGCGAGCTACGACAACGGTCCGTTCGGCGCGGGCGCAGCCTATACGAATCAGAAATACGGCGCGGCGGCGGGGCTGCCGCCGACCAGCGTGCGCAACTGGGGGGCGGGCGTGCACTACACGCTCGGCACGGTCACGGGGAAGGCACTCTTCACGACCGTGCGCAACGCGCAGAACGGCGCGGGCGCGTGGTCGGCGGAAGCCGGTGCGGCGTGGCATCCGTCGCCTGCGTGGGTGGTCGGCGCGAGCTACACGTACATGAAGGGCAACGACACGCTCGACAACGCGCATGCGCACCAGTTCCTCGCCGCCGTCCAGTACTGGCTGTCGAAGCGCACGATGGTGTACGTGGCAGGCGTTCACCAGCGCGCGAGCCACGGCAGCAACGCGCAGATCAACGGCGTGATGGATGCGAACGGCGCGTCGAGCGGCGCGCTGCAGTCGATCGCCCGGGTCGGGTTCAGTACGCGGTTCTAGGTTCCAGCCTGTCGGCGAATCCTGCCGGCGATCCGCGGCCGGCCTGTCCGGGCAACTGCAGGACGCAGGTTCCGGCAACGCTGGTACAGCCATACACCGGATGCAGGATTCACATGCACGCGCCGCACATCTCGTCACGCGTGCACTGTAACCACGTGTAATCGATTCGCGGATCAATTCTTCGTACGCTGTCGGTACTCTTCCACGCGCCCGATTTCTCCGCAGGCGCTGCTTCGCAGGATGGGAGAGATGCCGGCGCCACGGGCGTCGTCACTCAGCAGAGTGTTCTTCAACGATAAAGCGTGAAAGGAACTGTCATGTCTCATACCTTGGATAGCTTCAAATTCATTGACGTCCTGATTGCATTCGATGTCCAGGAGATTCTGAAACAGAACAACAATACGCTCGGCGCGACGCCGGAAAAGGCGACCGCGCTCGGGAACAACCCCGATACCGTCTACATGATCACCCCGCTGGCGGATGCGGCGTCTGGCTTTGGCCAAGGCTCGGTGCAAGGTATGTACCAGGGCGAGGGCGGCAGCAACTTGATGCTCAAGGCCAACGTCAACGACATGATTTACTGGCGCACCGTGTCGCTGACGGACACGGAAAACTACAAGTGCTTCCTGTACGGCATCCAAGCAATCAGCGGCAACCTTCTGGGCTATGTTTCGCACATGACCGAGAACACCACCGAGCCTTACCCGGAACAGGGCTGGCCCGACAACAACAGTGTGAAAACAGAGCTGCGCGCAGACTACTGGGCGCAAGCCACCGTGCTCAGTCCCGGCCAAGAGACCTATGCGTTTGTCGCTGCCGTTTACGACCGGCACGCGCACCTGAAGGGCTACGTCACCTGGAAGGCTTACCTCGCCATCAGCCACGGGTGATCTCGAACCGGCGCCTCGACAAGACCGCGGCGTGATCGGCGCGAGGCGCCCGGCAGCACCGGGCGGGAGCAATCGGCCCGCCCGCCGCTTTCCGCCGGCGAAGCCATCCCGCCGCGATGAAACGACAACCGGTCAAGTCACAGAAACAGCAGCGCCGGATTCAGTTCCTGTTCGCCGCACGGCCGCGCGCGCCATCCCAGTTCCACCGGAACCGAGTAAAGCCGTCGCGCGCCGAAACGCGGCCAGAAATGGCACAGCCCCGGCGCAATGACCTGCACCACGGACAAGCCGATGTCGGGCCGCGTCTTGTCGACGACGAGCACGTCCATGCCGGCCGCCGCGATGCGTCCGGCGCAATCCGCGATCGCCGCCGGCAACGACGCGGCGTCGATCGGCCGCCACGTCGAGCGCGTCGTGCAGCGCAAGTCCGTCGCGGGGTACAGAAATTCCGTTGCGGGGAGCCTGTCGCGATCCCACGGGTGCGGCGCCTCGGCGGCGACATCGAGCAACTGGTTGACTTCAGTCAGCGCCCGCTGCACCGCGATTCGGCCGTCCGGATGGCAGCCGAAGCCGATCGAGAAGCGCCCGTCCTGCGGATTTTCCGCCAGCGCGGCCACGGTCGGCACGCCGAGATCGGTAGTGATGTCGAGCGCCCACAAACGCCACCCGAACGTCGCGTATTCGCGCACGAGCGCATCGAAATACGGATCGTCGAAACTTGCGAGATCGATGCCGGGGCGCGGGATCCGGTTGTACCACCAGATCGCGACCGCATCGCGCTCGATCAATTCGAGCATGCCCTGCAAAATCGCCTCGTCGACGTTCGATCCCGCCGCGCAGCCGTTGGGATTGTGCACGCATGCGGCATGCACCCGCGCACTGTCGGGCGTTTCCGCATAGCAGTAGCTCAGCGGCACGAGATGGCGCCTGCCGGTCACGAGCGACCAGGCCGGCGTCCAGTCGATGACGTCGCGCGCGGTGAAACGCGGCGGTACCTGCTTTCGAACATCGCGGGTCAATGCGTTGATCGCGTCGCGCGCGTCGAATTGCCGTTCGCTGAACTGCTGAAGATCGTTCACGTGAATCGGTAGGGCGTCGCATGCCGGATCGGCGAGCAAGCTTTCCATGCTTCCGGTCAGCGTCGCCTCGTCGCCTTGATACACGCTGCTGAATCGTTCGAGCGCCTCGCATAGCGCGCTCACACGGGCTTGATCGTCGGTACGGCCTTTGCCCGAGCAGATCCTGTCGAACCGGTTGCTGCCCGGTACGGCGGCCGGGCACACGAGAAAACCCGACGCATAGACCTTGCGCAGGCCCGCGTGCCGCTTCGGCATCGGGTGCAGATACGCGATCGCGCCGCTGACCGGCGATATCAGATGGGCGTAACGCTCGAACACCTGTTGCGGATCGGCGGTACGGTAGCCGCCGTCGGCGCGCGCCAACGGCGCATGATCGGCGAGCCGCGGCGCCTGCGCCGCCTGCTCGCGCATCCATGCGGGATTGCCGCAGCATGGGCATTGCGGACGCTTCAGCACGCGGTGCCGCTCGGCGGCCAACGTGTCGATGCGCTGCGCCACGATATGCGTCTGCGATCGTTCCGATGCCGTGCGGCTGACCGCGATCTGCTCGACCGTCGCCGCCACGAGCGCCGCCGCTGCAGCTGCCCCGGCACGCGAGGCGGCCGGCGGCAGACGCGTCGCGTCGCTGCCGTGATGGCGCGCAAGCAGCGCCTCGACCGGCCGGTTGATGCGAATCCAGTAGCGCACGCATTCGATGCATGGCGCGTCGGCCAGCGCACCGCGGCCGGCGAGCAACGGCCCGATCAGCGTCTGCACGCCACCGGCCGCCACGACGAGCAATGCGCCGCCGCGCGCTGCCACGCGGGCGGCGCACGCGGCGAGATCGTCGCGGTCGTGCGTATCGGCGATCGCGACGGTCAATTCGGCGTCCGGCACGACATCGATGCCGGCCGTGTCGAACGCGCGCCTGAGCGCCGCATCGTCGGCGCCGAACGCCTCGACCGCGACGCGCAGATGAGCGACGCGCGCGCAGGCCGCGTCGCCGTCGAGTCCGGCGCGCTCGAAGAAGCCGCGCGCCGCATCGTCGTCGTGCGGCGTGTCGGCTCGCACGTATCCGCGACGCACCAGGTGATCGAGCCGCGCGAGCACATCCCATTCGCCAAACTGGCCGGCAAGCGACGTCACGATCTCGGCGATCGTCATCCGCGCCCGCAAACAAGCGGCGATCTGAACGAAGATCGCACCGGACAGCATCGCGCGTTTGAATTCGTCGACGACGAACAGCGTCTCGGGGCCCGCATCGAGCACGAGCAAATGCGGTTTGAAGCGCAACACGCGCGAAAGGTCATCAAGCATCGTCGGGTTCCGTGCGGCGGGTAAAAAACATCGCGTGCCCCGGGCAGCCGGCCCAGGGCACGCGACGGTGCGCGGCTCGGCCGCGCCAGGTCAGCAGCAGGTGAACAGGTAGCTCGGCCCGGCGTCGCAGTAGGCCGCGAGCGCGACGGCCTCTTCGTCCAGGTTCGTCGGCTGCGCCGGTATGCCGACCGTCATCACGTTGCGCGGCAGGTTCCAGCTCCCGCTGCCGTTTCCGTGGCTCGTCCAGCCATGATCGCCGTCCGTCTTGACGACCTCGATGTCGATGATCCACGGGCACTGGTAACCGAAGTATTTCGCGAGCGTCTCCAGCGGCTTCTCCAGCAGCTCGCTCTTGAACTCCGGGTTCCGCCATGAAAGCGCGATCGCACGCAGATAGACCTTCTGAAACTCCAGCATCGATTCGAGCGTCGGATTAGCGTTGTCCTTTGCCATGTCGGTTTCCCCGAGGTCATTCCATGATGGTGATGTGGTTCGCGTTGTACGCGGCCAGCGCCTGCGCGAATTGCGCCTCGTCCGCCGGTGCGGGCGGCAGAAACAGGGTGAGCTTGTTTTTCCGGCCGCCCGTCCAGTCGCCGTTGACGCCCGGCGTCCAGGCCGACGATTTGGTCTGCACCTTCAGGTCGAGGCTGAACGGAAAGTGATAGCCGAAATGCTCGCGCAACGCGTGGACCGGATCGGCCTCGAGTTCGTCGAGAAACGCCTGGGAATGCCACGCGAGGGCGATCGCCCGGATGACGGTTGCCCGGTATTCGAGAAACTGTTCGTACGTCGGTAATCGAAGATCCTTGCTCATCGGTATGTTCTCCTGATTGACGAATGGGACCACTTACGGCAACGACTGCAACATCGCTTCGGCGAGCCTGGCAATGCGGCCCATGCCCGCCGTTGTCGCGACTTCGCATGCACGCCGGCACGCGGCCAGCGCGGCCACGCCGCCGCATCGCGGATCGGCCTGGCGCAAGTACTCGGACTTCTTCAGCAGCAGCTGTGCTTCGTAATACCGTTCCCCGGTCGACTCGCACCACGCGAGACACTGCTCGATCTGCGCGAGCGCGGCGTGGTAATCGCCGCGCCCGGCGTCCAGCTCGGCAAGCAGCGACGCATAGTAGGTCAGGCCGAGCAGGCCGCCCGACCGCCGCTGCGCATCGAGATGCGCGACGACGCCCGCACGATTCCCTTGCGCCCACGCATGAATGATCGCGGCGTAGTGCTCGACCGCGCGCAGCCGATGCACGTCCGACAGACGGAGAATCGCTTCCGACAGCGTGCGGGCCGCGTCGCGATCGCCCACCAACTGATGCGTGCGTGCGAGGTACATCATCGTGACGCCGAGCGTCGGCAGATGATCGAGGCAGGTCGCGCAATACACCGCGTCGCGCGCCATCGCGAGCGCGGCTCGCGGATCGTCGTCCATGCACCAGCGCACGCTCGCGAGCGACGCCATCGTCCACGCGCGCGTATCGAGCCCCAGGATGCGCCGATGGTCCGCGTCGCGCCGCACGTCGTAGCCGGCCAGCACCGCATCGAACGCGGCGCGGGCGCGCGCATAGTCGCCGTCGACCCACAGGCTCATGCCGCGCATCGCGTCCGCCGCGACCTGGACGCCGGCATCGCCGCGCTCGGTCGCGAGCGCGTCGAGCCGCATGCCGATCCCGCGTACGGTAGGACGATCGCCGGCGACGTGGTAGTAGGTCGACAGCGTCCATAGCGCGCTGATCTCGAGCTCCGGGTCGTCGAGCGTCTGCATCTGCCGCAACAGTTGCTCCGCATGCTCGCGCACCTGCGGATCCGCCCAGCCGAACCGCGCCATCGTCGCGTGCGTCAACGTGGCGCGGATCCGCGCGCTGTCGTGCTCGCGGTGCGCGTAGTCGGCGTTGCCGAGCCAGTCGAACACGGACTGCCCGTAGCGGATCGCGTCGTCGTACCGGGAACGTTCGAGTGCGCGGCGTGCCGCGTCGATGCCGTGAGCGATCGCGTCGGCGAAGGCACCCGCGCGCGCGAAGTGCCCGGCGACGCCGAACGCATGCGCACCGGCACCGCGGTCGGCCTCCGCGACCAGCGCGCGGCCGACGCGTGCGTGGTTGCCGCGCCGTACGGCGGGCGGCATCGATTCATACGCCGCATCGCGAATCAGCGCGTGGCGGAACGAATAGAACACGCGATCGCGCCGATGTTGCGCGTACACGATCCGCTCTTCGAGCAGCAGCCGCAGATGCGCGTCGAGCGTGGCGCGATCGTGCGGCGACGCGTCGGCGAGCAATTGCGCATCCACCTCGAGCCCGATGGTCGCGGCGAGCTGCGCGGTATCGCGCGCGTCGTCGATCCGGTCGAACGCGAGACCGAGCATGCCGCCCAGGCTGAGCGGAAGCGGATAAGCGTCCGTTTCCCGCAACCCCGCGAGCGAGCCGTCCGTGCCGCTCATCGTCAACTCGCGCGCTACGGCCTCGATGAACAGCGGGATGCCCGCCGTGCGCTGGGCGAGCTGGTCGAGCCAGGCCGGATCGAGCACGCCCTGGCCCAGACACGCCGACATCAGGCGCTGCGCGTCGTCGCGCGGCAGGCGGCGCAGCACCACGCGTTCGGTCGCGCCGCGCCAGCGCCCGAGCTTGTCGGGGCGCGACGTGAACACGATGCCGAGCGCCGCTGCGCGCGGCGAGCGCTGCAGGTACGCAAGAAAGTCCTCGGTCGAGCGATCGATCCACTGGACGTCCTCGACAACGAGCAGTACCGGCGCGCCGTTGCCGAGCGACACGATCAGTTGCCCGAGGACGTCGAACAGCGCGTGCTGCTCGCGCGCACTCGACCACAGGATCCCCTTCGCATCGCAGGGCAGCCCCAGCCAGGTCGCGAGCGCGACACGGGCCGCCGCGTGATCGCATTCGAGCGGCGCGATCATGGCGTCGATCGCCGCGAGCGCGGGACCGGCCGGGCTGTCGGCGTCGATATGCCAATGCGCGCCGATGAATCGCAGGATCGGAAACAGCGCATGATTCTCCCGCTCGGGCAGGCACCCGCAATGCGCGAAGGCGTGGCCCTGAATCCGGACAGCCTCGCACAACTCGTGCACGAGGCGCGACTTGCCGATTCCCGCGTCGCCGACGACGAGCCGCGGCACACCGTGCGGCGCAGGCTCGCCACGCATCACCCGACGATGCCGTGCGAGCGTCTCCCGCCACGCGCGCAACAGCGCGTCGAGTTCGCGCGCGCGGCCAACCATCGGTGCCCGCATGCCGGCATCGAGCGAATCGAACGGCGTATCGGCGCGACGCTCGCCGAGCAATTCATGAACCGGCTGCGGCACGAGGCCCGCCCGCGCCAGCCGCAACGAGGTCGGCCGATAGTCGGCATGCCGTTCGAGCGCAAGCCGCGCATCGTCGCTGATCAGGATCTGCCCGGGCCCGGCAAGCCGCAGCAGCCGCGCCGCCGCGGCGGGCGTCGAGATGCCTGACATGCGCGACGCATGAGCGAGAACCTGCCCGACGTGAATCGCGGCAGCCACTTCGACGCGCCAGCCTTCGCCGCCGGCCGCTACCGACGCCGGCAGCCGTGCGCGCTCGGCCACCCGCACCATGTCGAGCGCCGCGCGCGCCGCACGGCGCGCCGGCCGGTCGATGTCGCCGCGCAGGCCGAAATGGAACAGCAACGTGTCGCCGAGCCGTCCGTCGACCTGCGCGCCATAACCGACGGCGATGTCGGCGCACTTCGTCAGCCATTGCTCCTCGTAGCCGTCGAGCAAGTCGCCGTGATCGGTTCCGCCGTGGCGCCGCCGGCCCTCTCCCGTGATCGTCACGCAACAGCACAGCGTGGTGATCTGACGGTACTCGCCCACCGTTGCGATCGTCTCGCCGCGCGGCGCGAACGGGCGCGGACGCGTCTGCCCGCTTGCGCGGCCGGCATCGAACTGGCCGACGAGCGCGGCGAAGTTGAGCGCGCGAAACGGCTCCGCGAGTTCGTCGGCCGACGCGGCGCGCTGTTCCGGATTCTTGCTCAGCGCACGCCGCAATACCGAGCCGAGCGGATGCGACGCGATCGACCGAGGGAGCGCGACATCCACCGGGCTGAGCTGCTGATAGAGAATGTCGGCCACGCTCGCGCCGTGCATGACGACATCGCCCGTCAGGCATTCGATCACGATCAGGCCCCACGCATACAGATCGCTCCTGGGCGTCGGCGGCTCGTTGCGCAATTGCTCGGGCGCGCAGTAGGGCGGCGAGCCGAGCACCTCGGTCGCCAGTGTCGAAGTCTGACGCGCGATGTCTTCCATGCCGGGCAGCAACGCGCCGATGCCGAAATCGAGAAGCTTCGCGTGCGGCCCGTCGTCGGCCATCGTGATCGCGATGTTCTGCGGCTTCAGGTCCCGATGCACGATGCCCCGCCGATGCGCGGCCGCGAGCGCGTCGAGCACCTCCGTCATCAGCCGGCCCGTGTCGGCGGCCGACAACGGCCCCTGAGCCGCGAGCCGATCGCGCAAGGTCCGGCCCTGTACCAGCTCGAATACGGCGAACAGCCGGCCGTCGGGCGCTACCCCCTTGTCCAGCAACGCCACGATGTTCGGGTGCCGCAGCGCTTCGCACAGGCTCGTCTCGCGCTGAAAGCGCACACGCTGGCGCGCGCGCTCCGTCGCGGTACGCGCGGCGTCGTCCCGCATCAGCTTGATCGCGACGTCCTGCCCCGTCTCGCCGCAGGTCGCGCGAAACACCATGCCATTGCCGCCTTCGCCGAGCAGCGAGCCGAGCCGGTAATGCCACTTGCCGGCAAGTTCCGCGAAAGGCGCGGCGGGCTGGCGGGGTTGCCGGGGTTCAAGTGCTTCCGGCACGACGGGCGCGCGGGACACGGTCGACAACACGGCCGGTTCTCCCGTGCTCACGAGTATTGGGCGACCGGGTCGGGCGCCGGACGATGCACGCCGATACGCGGCAGGGCGGCCGGCACCGACTGGCATTCGAGATGCTCGCCGCGCATGACGCGGAACGGAAATTCGCCGAACCGGACGCTGCCGCGCCGGCGCTCGACGAGCTGGCTCGCGTCCAGCCCCGGCAGGGCCGCAAACTGGCTCCGGGCGCGGTGAATCTGCACGTTGACATGGGACGTGTCGATGCCGAGCATGCGCGCCAGCCGGTCGAGTTCGATCCAGCCTTGCGTGGCGGCGTCGTAGCCGGCCTGCATGTCGGCCGCGCGCGCCCGGGCGAGCGTGACGAGACTGTAGTGATGGGCGCGCTCGCCGAGGTCGACCACGCCGCCGCGGACATGCAACAGCATGCGCACGTGCTCTTCGTCGCGGCTGACGAAGAATTCGAGCAATTGCGCCGGCGCGGCCGGATCCGCGGGCGCGGCGAGCATCATTGTCGAGCCATTGCGCACGACCGCCAGGCGCCACGTGACGTCGCCGGTCGATACTTCATCGCCGTCATGAAGCGCGCGCGGCGGCAACGTGTCGTCGCACAGCCATTCGCCGGCCGGCGACCGGACGATCGTGACCGGCTGCGCGGCGCGTGTGGCCAGGATCTGGCGCGGCGCGAGCACGATCGGATGCGCGGCGCCTCGTATCGGCCACAGCGTATCGGCCGGATCGTCGAGCGCATCGACGCGCCATGGCGCGATACCCGCCCTGCCGAACCGGATTACGTCGCCTGGCTGAAGCACCACGTGCTCGCCGTGGCGCAACGGCACGCCCGAAACCGACGTGCCGTTGCTGCTGTGATCGTGGAGCTCCCACCGCCCGCCGATCCAGCGGATATGGGCATGGACCCGGGACACCGACGCGTCCCGGATGACCGTGTCGCAGCGCGCGGCATCGCGGCCGAACACGTGATAGGCGCGGAGCAGGCACGCTGCTCCGGATGAATCGTTCTTGAGTATCGCCATGGTCGCCCCGCGTCGGATTCGCCCGGATCGCTCGAGTGACGCATCGGCGCTGCCGGGCGAGCGATTGATTCGATGATCGCGAACAATATCGACTGTTCGCCGCCTCGTTACCAAATTTCTCGTCAGCTTCCTTTCGAATCGTTGCTCATCCAGCACCTGTTATTTCGGTCAATTGAATGGTCGACCGTTTTGTTGTTTTAAAATCGAGCAACTTGTTGAAAATCCTGCCAAATAAAATCACGCGCCGCAATCGGAATACTCAATTCCGGGTTTTATATTGCAATGCTTTACATTTTCGATGAATTTTCGGGTTGCAAATAAAGGGTCGAAAATCTTCATCGACGTGCAAGCCATGGCCGACGTGCGTTGCCGGAATGAGATCACATTGAATGACGGGGTGGATTCAAACACCTTTGCTGCCGCGGAAATTTTGTTTGATGAATCGGAAATAAATTAAACCATTTCGGCAATTAAAATAATTGCCGTAAACGTTTTTGAAATTAGAATTGCTCCATTCATTCCGAGAGGCCGTTGCACAACGGCGAGTTTCTCGCTGTGCCATCGGCAGGCGAATGAGGGGCGGCATGGTTGTGCCTCACGATCAACGGCTCGCAGCAACGGCGAAATCAGACCTTACGGCGATCGTCCGATCGACTCGCCAAAGAGGTTGAGGGAACGCATCGACGGGAACCCTCATCGCAAGCAGACGGAAACGGTCGCCCCTCCATCCCACCCCAATAAATCCCCTTGACGACCTATCTTTCGATATATATCTTTAGATATGTTTTACGATATATAGGACACGATCATGCGACACAATCCCTCCCGCGGCCATGCCCGATGCGACGGTCATGGTGCGCATGCCCGCCCTGACTGGTTCGCCGGTCTCTGGTACGCGATCGGCCGCCACCGTCGCGGCCACGATCCGTTCGGCGGCGGCCCGTTCGGCGGCCGTGGCGGGCGCGGCGGCTTTGGCGATTTCGGCGACGACGGCATGCCGCGCGGCCGCCAGTTCACGTCCGACGATCTCCAGCTGCTGCTGCTCGCGCTGGTCGCCGAGCAACCGAGCCACGGCTACGAGCTGATCAAGGCGCTCGACACGCGTTCGAACGGTTTCTACAGCCCGAGCCCCGGCATGGTGTATCCGGCGCTCACCTATCTCGAGGAAGTCGGCTTCGTCGCATCGCAGGCGGAAGGCAATCGCAAGCGCTATGCGCTGACCGACGCCGGCCGCGCGCATCTCGACGCACAGCGCGAACGCGTCGACACGCTGTTCGCGCGCCTCACGCACCTCGCACGCAAGATGGAATTCATGCGCCGCGCGTTCGCCGGGGAATCGGCGGGCAACGAAGCTCAGGACGAATCGCAGGCCGGCTGGCTGCCGGAGTTCGTCGAGGCGCGCGTCGCGCTCAAGCGGGCGCTGCTGCACAAGAGCGCCGCCGGCCCCGACGAACAGCGCCGCATCGCGGCAATCATGCGCCGCGCAACAGCCGAAATCGAAGGCGGCACCGGCGCGTAATCCGCGCCGCCCCGTCAAACATCAGGAGAACGGATTGATGCAGAACACATCCGAGCGCACCGTGACCCGCGTGCGCCATACCCTCAAGTTCCGCCTGCTGCAGGTACTGCGCGTGCATGCCGTGACGCCGCATCTGCTGCGCGTCACGCTCGGCGGCCCCGATCTCGCGGATTTCGAATCCGCATCGTTCGACGATCACGTGAAGGTATTTTTCCCGCCGCCCGGCGCCGAACGGCCCGCGATGCCGACGCTCGGCGCGAACGGCCCCGAGTTTCCCGAAGGCGAACCGAAGCCGGTCGCGCGCGACTTCACGCCGCGCCGCTTCGACCATGCCGCGTGCGAACTGGATCTGGAATTCGTGCTGAACCATCCTGGCCCCGCGTCGCAGTGGGCAGCGCAGGCGCGCGTCGGCCAATGGCTGGGTATCGGCGGCCCGCGCGGTTCGTTCGTCGTCCCGACCGGTTTCGACTGGCACCTGCTGATCGGCGACGATACGGCGCTGCCGGCTGTCGCACGGCGTCTCGAGGAACTGCCGGCCGGCGCGCGCGCGGTGGCCGTGCTGGAAGTCGCGGACCGCACCGCGCAGATTTCGTTCGATACGCGCGCCGACGTGCATGAAATCTGGCGCTTCCGCGCGGAAGCCGACGCGGCGGACGGCGACGTGCTGCTGAATGCGGTTCGCGACCTGCCGCTGCCGCCGTCCGGCGACGGCTACGTGTGGGCGGCCGGCGAAGCGCTGTCGATGCGCGCGGTGCGCCAGCACCTGACCGGCGAGCGCGGCGTCGACAAGTCGCGCATCCGCGCGGCGGCCTACTGGAAGCGCGGCGCGGCGGCCGTGCACGAAACGCTGGAAGATTGACGCCACGGGCATACGGGCATACGGGCATCCGGCATACGGGCATCCGGCATACGGGCATCCGGCGTACGCGCACCCGGCCGGCGAACGGGTGATGCGACCGTGGCGCCGGCGCACCAACGGGCTTGGCATCGGCATCGCGGCTGGTATATATGTACGTCTGCGTCGCCGCTGTCACGCGACAGCCGCCGCAGCCCGTCCAGGAGCGCCCGGTCATGACAAAAGAAAGCCACGCTTCGCCGTTCCTTCGCAACCTGAAGATCGCCGGCTATTGCGGCCTCGCCGCGGTCGTACTCGCGCTGTTCGTCGCGATGTGCGCAATCCTGAAGGAAAGCGCCCTTGAACGCGACGCCGCGCAGCATCCGGCCGATACGCCCGAACTGCACGATGCGGGCGGCGGCCCGTCCGCATCGGCCGAATCGGCCCACACGCCGGGCTCGCCCGGCTGACGGCCTCCTGCCCGACGTCCTTCCGCTTACGGCGCGTGCCGGCGCCCCATCACGGCCGCGTGCACCGAATCGCCGAACCGTTCGAGCAGCGCAGTCACACGTTGCCCGTAGAGGTGCGCAGCCAGCGCGCCGGCCGTGCCGACCAGCACGCCGCCCGCCATGTCGAACGGCCAGTGCACGCCCGCATAGATACGCCCCCACGCAATCGCCGCGGCCATCGCGGCCATCACGAACCCGGTGAGCCGGGTCGTGCCGCCGAGCATCAGGCCAAGCGCCATGCTCCATGCGAACGTCATGTGATCGCTCGGAAACGAGCTGTCCGGCGCGTGCGGAATCAGCTGCGCGCCGACGCCGGCCATGAACGGCCGCGGCGAGAACCAGAAATGTCCGAGCAGCTGCGCGAGCGCGAGCGCCGCGCATACGCCGACGCCGGCTTCGATCGCCTGGCGCCGCGTCGGGCGCGTGCCGAAGATCCAGGTCAGCAGCAGCATCGCGGGCAGCGCATAGACAAGCCAGTCGGCGGCGAAGATCGCAACGCGAGCCATACCCGGCTGCGGCGCATGCCCGGCGTTGATGGCGGAAAAGAGGGCGAGATTGAGGTTCTGCATGAATCCGGTTGCGTGGGGCATAAAGATTCGACCGGTTGCCCGATCGGACACGAACGATGCTAGGGCGCGCCCGCTTAAGCGATGCTTAATGCGGCAGGCCTGCGGGACAGGGCGCGACCGCCGCGGCGAACGCACTTAGAGCCTGCAGCTCAATACAAGTTCACGAAATTGTCATATTCCCGCGCGACCGTCTCCCGGAAAGGCTCACCTGACATCCCGTAAAGACTCACCTTTTTCACATCGTGGCGTCATCGACGCGTGCGAGCATCGGGGCGCCGGGCGCCATTCAGGCCGTTTGCGTCGTTCGTCTCAATATTTGCGCGGTAAATCCGTCGAAATCGGCAACAATTAATTCCAAATGCGGCATCGCACAACGGCAACGCACAGGCATACGATTACGAGCACTCATCCACGAAGCGATCAACAACAAGGAGTCCGCATGAAACCCAGCGATGTCCGATCGAAAGCGTTTGCGATGCCGTTGACCAGCCCTGCCTTCCCGATGGGCCCGTACCGTTTCGTCGACCGTGAGTTTCTGATCATCACGTATCGCACCGATCCAGACCGTCTCCGCGAAATTGTCCCCGAGCCGCTGCAGGTCACCGAGCCGCTCGTGCATTACGAATTCATCCGCATGGCCGATTCGACCGGTTTCGGCGACTACACCGAAAGCGGCCAGGTGATTCCCGTCGAATACGACGGCCAGCCGGGCGGCTACACGCTCGCGATGTATCTCGACGATCACCCGCCGATCGCCGGCGGCCGCGAGCTGTGGGGCTTCCCGAAGAAGCTCGCGTCGCCCACCCTGCACGTGAACACCGATCACCTCCTCGGCACGCTCGACTACGGCAAGGTGCGCGTCGCGACCGGCACGATGGGCTACAAGCACAAGGAACTCGACATCGACGAGCAGACGAAGCGTCTCGCCGGCCCCAATTTCCTGCTGAAGATCATTCCGCACGTCGACGGCACCGCGCGCGTGTGCGAACTGGTGCGCTACTACATGCAGGACATCAAGATGAAGGGCGCGTGGACGGGCCCCGCATCGCTCGAGCTGGCGCCGCACGCGCTCGCGCCGGTGGCCGATCTGCCCGTGCTCGAGATCGTCGAAGCCCGGCATCTCGTCGCAGATTTGACACTCGGTCTCGGCGAAGTCGTCTACGATTACCTGGCTCAGTAACACGTCCGCAGTCCTTCTCCCTGTCAATCCTTTCACCACGGGAATTCGAAATGAGCAACCTGAATGGCAAGACCGCAGTCGTCACGGGCGCCGCGAGCGGCATCGGCAAGGAAATTGCGCTGGAACTCGCGAAAGCGGGCGCGGCTGTCGCGATCGCCGACCTGAACCAGGACGGCGCCAATGCGGTCGCCGACGAGATCAACAAGGCAGGCGGCAAGGCGATCGGCGTTGCGATGGACGTGACGAACGAGGAAGCCGTGAACAGCGGCATCGACAAGGTCGCCGAAACGTTCGGCTCGATCGACATCCTCGTGTCGAACGCGGGCATCCAGATCGTCAACCCGATCGAGAACTACGCGTTCTCCGACTGGAAGAAGATGCAGGCGATCCACGTCGACGGCGCATTCCTGACGACGAAGGCCGCGCTCAAGCACATGTACAAGGACGATCGCGGCGGCGTCGTGATCTACATGGGTTCGGTGCACTCGCACGAAGCGTCGCCGCTGAAGTCGGCATACGTGACGGCCAAGCACGGCCTGCTCGGCCTCGCACGCGTGCTCGCGAAGGAAGGCGCGAAGCACAACGTGCGCTCGCACGTCGTGTGCCCGGGCTTCGTGCGCACGCCGCTGGTCGACAAGCAGATTCCGGAGCAGGCGAAGGAACTCGGGATCAGCGAAGAGGAAGTGGTGAAGAAGGTGATGCTCGGCAACACGGTAGACGGCGTGTTCACGACGGTGCAGGACGTCGCGCAGACGGTGCTGTTCCTGTCGGCGTTCCCGAGCGCCGCGCTCACCGGCCAGTCGTTCATCGTCAGCCACGGCTGGTTCATGCAGTAACGTCCTCGCCTCCCTAAAGGGAGGCGATTCCCACACCTGGCGATGCACGTCCGCATCGGGACTTCCTGTTCCGCTTGAGCGTGTGCCTCCATGTGTCGTTGCAGAAGTTCCAGACGTAGTTCACCGCACGGCTCTGCTTGTTCAGGAGTCCGTTGAGCGACTTCACGCGATAGCGGTAGACAAGGATCATGCTGGTCATTCTAACGATGGAATGCCGTCTGTCGACGTCACTCCTTTCCTCTCCGCCATCGATGGCGGGATTTCTCGGAGCAACTGATGAAACCGCATGCCCGTACAGAAAAGCAGGCCGTCGATGAGACGGACCTGCACGAAGCCGGCGCGCCGACCGCTGCGCGGTCATTGCCGTACGAAACGATCGCGCTCGTCCTGCAGGGCGGCGGCGCGCTCGGCGCGTATCAGGCCGGCGTGTTCGAAGGGCTGCACGAGGCGGGCATTCCGCTCGACTGGATCGCGGGCATCTCGATCGGCGCGCTCAACACCGCGCTGATCGCCGGCAATGCGCCCGAGCATCGCGTCGAGCGGCTGCGCGAGTTCTGGGAAACGATCTGCCAGCCGGCGTTCTTTCCGGCGATACCGGCCGCGTTCGAATTCGCGCTGTTCAACAGCATCGACCAGATCCGCACGTTCTTCACCGCGTCGCAGGCTGCAAGCGCGATGATGCAGGGCCAGCAGGGCTTCTTCTCGCCGCGCTTCCCGCCGCCGCTGCCGGGCGTATCCGACCATCCGGAAAAGATCAGCTGGTACGACACGTCGGCGCTGCGCACGACGCTGCTGAAGCTATGCGACTTCGACCGGATCAATTCGGGCGAGACGCGCATATCGGTTGGCGCGGTCAATGTCGGCACCGGCAACTTCGTGTACTTCGACAACTCGCGCATCCGTCTCGCGCCCGAGCATTTCATGGCGTCCGGCGCGCTGCCGCCCGCGTTCCCGCCGGTCGAGATCGACGGCGAGTATTACTGGGACGGCGGTGTCGTGTCGAACACGCCGCTGATGGAAGTGCTCCGCGCACGGCCGCGCCGCGACACGCTCGCGTTCCAGGTCGATCTGTGGAGCGCGCGCGGGCCGCTGCCGCGCACGATGGCCGACGTCGCAGAACGCACGAAGGACGTGCAGTATTCGAGCCGCACGCGTTTCGTCACCGATACGCTGCAGCGCGAACAGCGCTACCGCAACGTGCTGCGCCACGTGCTCGAGCAGGTGCCGGAAGAGCAGCGCAAGAGCGACCCGTGGTGCGTCGAAGCCGACGCGATGTCGAGCGGGAAGAAGTACAACATCCAGCACCTGATTTATCAGCAGAAGGCGTACGAGCATCACTACAAGGACTATCAGTTCGGTCTGTCGACGATGCGCGACCACTGGTCCGCGGGCCTCGACGACATCCGCAAGACGCTCGCGGTGAAGGACGGCCTCGCGCTGCCCAACAACGACGCGGGCTTCGTGACGCACGACATTCACCGTCGCCGGTGACGCCGTGTGCGACGGATCGGTGCGATGCATGCGCCGGTCCGTCCTCTTCTCCGATCTCCGATTCGACATGCCGATTTTTATCGCACTGTTCGCGCTCATCGCTATTGGATGGGGCGCGGTTCGCCTGTTTCACGTCATCGCCGCGCAGTTCGGTCAGCCGGTCGCGATCGCGGCCGCCGTGCTCGCCGCCGCGGTCCTGATCGCGCTGGCCGCGTGGTGGCTCAAGCGCCGCCGCGACATCGCTCCGAACACCAGGGAAGAAGGCTGGACGCATATCGTGCATCGCGCGTGGGGCGAGTTGCGCCTGTCCGCGACGCAAGGGCTGCTGTGGCTGTCGCACGACGGTGCGGACGGCCGTTATACGCTGTCGCAGCTCGAAGTCTGCCAGGTCGCGCCGATCGGCGGCCGCTGGCATCTCGTCGTGCGCGTGCGCGACGCGGTGCGCAGCGAATGGAAGCTGCCGATGACGGACAAGCGCGATGCCCAGCGCTGGGCGCGTGTGCTGACGCTGGCGAAGGACAACCGGCTCTGAACGCGCGGGCCGCCCGCACGGGCAGCCGTGCCACGATCCGCTATCGCGCGCCGAGCGCCCACAGCGCATCGAGCACGTGCTGCGTCGCCCGCTCGACCGGTCCCGCCCGATGGGCGATCCCCAATTCCCGCCACAACGCCGGTCGCAGCGCGCGCATGACGATGCGCGCATCCGGCAGCGGCGCTCCGGCCTCGTGCGGGAGTAGCGTCGCGCCATAACCTGCGGCGACCAGGCTCTTGATCGCATCGTTGTAGTTGAGTTCGATCCGCGGCTCGGGCCGATGGCCGCTGAGCGCAAACCATTCCGTCGTGAGCCGCGACAGGCGTGTGGTCGCATCGTTGAGAATCAGCGGACGCGCGGCCAGATAGGCCGGTGTCACGCGAGCCGGAAGCCGCCAGTCCGCGGGCAGGAAGGCCATCACCGGATCGCGCCGCCATGCGCGGATCGACAGCCCCGCGACCGGCGCCTGCGGCAACGCGACCAGCCCGACGTCGAGCGTGCCCTGCGCAACGCGTGCCAGCGTGTCGTGCGACGTGAGCACCGCGATCTGGACGTCGATGTCCGGATGCTGTTCGCGCAGCCGCGCCACTGCCTGCGGCAACAGGTGCGCGATCGCCCCGGTCGATGCGCCGAGGCGCACCCGTCCGGTCAACCCCTGCACCTGTCGCTGCACGTCGTCCAGCGTGGATTCGACCTCGGCCAGCAGACTGCGCGCCCGCTCCACCAGCACTTCGCCGATAGCCGACGGCCGCACGTTTCCGCGCGTGCGGGACAGCAGCGGCGCGCCGACGCGACTTTCCAGCTCGGCGACATGAAGACTGACGGTCGGCGGAGCGAGATGAAGCAATTGCGCCGCCGCCACAAAGGATCCCTGGTCCGCGATCGCGACCAGCGTGCGCAGGCGATCCAGACTGATCTCGCGCATCACACACCTCTCGTTCAGAAATGCTGAATCAGATGGTCAGTAAATTCAACTTTTCCTATTCTAGGCGTTCGAGGGACGATACGGTTTTCCCGACGACCGAGCGCAAGGAACGCGACCATCATGGGCTTCCCTACTGTCTATATCGACGGCGATCAAGGCACGACCGGATTGCAGATTCACGAGCGGCTGCGCGAGCGCACCGACTTGCGGCTCGTCACGCTGCCGGATGCCGAGCGCAAGGATCCCGTGCGGCGCGCTGAAGCGATCAACGCAGCCGACATCGCGATTCTGTGCCTGCCCGACGCGGCCGCGCGCGAAGCGGTCGGCTTCATCCGGAATCCCGAGGTACGCGTGATCGATGCGAGTTCGGCCCATCGCACGCAGCCGGAATGGGTCTACGGCTTTCCCGAGATGGCCGACGGACATGCGCGGAAGATTGCGCATGCGCGGCGCGTCACCAATCCGGGCTGCTACCCGACGGGCGCGATCGGCCTGCTGCGGCCGCTGCAACAGGCCGGCCTGCTGCCGCGCGACTACCCGGTGAGTATCCATGCCGTCTCCGGTTACTCGGGCGGAGGGCGAACCGCCATCGACGCATTCGAATCGGACGGCGCCGCGCACACGAAGCCGCTGCAGGTCTATGGCCTCGCACTCGCGCACAAGCACGTGCCCGAAATCCAGCAGCATGCCGGTCTCGCGCACCGGCCGCTGTTCGTGCCGGCTTACGGCGCCTATCGGCAAGGCATCGTGCTGACCGTGCCGATCGAGCTGCGCCTGCTCCCGCCCGGCGTGACCGGTGAGCAGCTGCATGCGTGTCTCGCTCACCACTACGCCAGCGCGCGTCACGTCGACGTCACGCCGCTCGCGGACGCGCGCGCGATCACGCATCTCGATCCGCAAGCGCTGAACGGCACCAATGACCTGCGGCTCGGCGTGTTCGTCAATGCCGATCACGGTCAGGTGCTCCTGTCCGCCGTGTTCGACAATCTCGGCAAAGGAGCATCCGGCGCAGCCGTGCAGAATCTCGACCTGATGCTCGGTGCGTCGAGCGCGGCGTGAGTCTCCCGCGGGCACCGTCGAAGGCCTGCGCGGCAGGCCGATCAGCGTCGCGTGCGGCGATGCGTCGGCGCCTGCGCACGCCCCCCGTAAAAGCTCACCTTTAGCCGAATTCAGGCCGCATCGTCACCCGCTGCGGCATTCAGGCCGGCCAGCGTCTCCACCAGAAAATCCACGCACACGCGCACTTTCGCCGATGCCGCGACGCGTTCCGGATAAACCGCCCAGATGTTCGCGGGCTGGATCGCGTCCGGCAGCACGCGGCACAACGCGCCGCGTTCGATCAGCGGCCCGGCTTCCCAGATCGAGCGCAACACGATCCCGCGCCCGGCCAGCGCCCATTGCACGGCCACCTCGCCGTGGTTCGTCGACAGTGCGCCGCCGACCTTCACCGTGGCCGTTTCACCGCGCACGTTCAGCCGCCACACCCCGAACGGGTGATCGCGCTCCTTGATCGCGAGACAGTCGTGCGACGTGAGATCCGCGAGCGAACGCGGCGTGCCGCGTCGTGCGAGATAGTCGGGCGACGCGCACAGCACGCGGTAGTTCGCGGCGAGGCGGCGCGCGATCAGGTGATCGGAGATCTCGTCGCCGATACGCACGTCGAGGTCGTAGCCTTCGCCCGCGACGTCGACGAGCCGGTCGAACAGATCGAGCCGCACGTTCAGTTGCGGATAGCGTGCCGAGAAGTCGAGCAGCGCCGGCGCGACGACGTGCCGGCCGAAGCCGAAGCTGCTCGAAATGCGCAGCGTGCCGCGTGGCACCGTGCGCGTCGTCGACACGTCCTCGACGAGATGATCGACGTCGTCGAGAATCTTCTCGGCGCGCGCGAACACGCGTTCGCCGGCCTCCGTGACCGTCACGCGGCGCGTCGACCGATGCAGCAGGCGCGTGCCGAGCTGCGCCTCGAGCAGCGCGATGCGCTTGCTGACATAGGCGGGCGACACCGCGAGCTGCTCGGCGGCCGCGCTGAAGCTCGTCAGACGGACGACCAGGCTGAACACGCGCAGATCGTCGAGGTTCGGTGATTTGTTCACGATTCGTGGAAAGTCGATTAACCTTTCGCGTGATTTTAATCCGAATGGAAATAAATAAAATGGCGTGACGTGCCACTGCATCCCCGGCAGCAGGCCGACCAGCCAAGGAGCTTTGCATGACCGACAAGACTTACAGAATTGCCGTGATCCCCGGCGACGGCATCGGCCGTGAAGTAATGCCCGAGGGCCTGCGCGCGCTCGACGCCGTGACCGCGCGCTTCGGCATCCGCTTCGATTTCGTGCAGATCGACTGGGCGAGCTGCGACTACTATGCGCAGCACGGCCAGATGATGCCGGATGACTGGAAGGCGCAACTGTCGGGCATGGACGCGATCCTGTTCGGCGCGGTCGGCTGGCCCGCAACGGTGCCCGATCACATTTCGCTGTGGGGCTCGCTGCTGAAATTCCGCCGCGAGTTCGACCAGTACATCAACCTGCGGCCCGCGCGCCTGTTCGACGGCGTACCGTCGCCGCTCGCCGGCCGCCGCCCGGGCGACATCGATTTCATGATCGTGCGCGAGAACACCGAGGGCGAATATTCGTCGGTCGGCGGCACGATGTTCGAAGGCACCGACCGCGAAGTCGTGATGCAGCAGTCGATCTTCACGCGTCACGGCACCGAGCGCGTGCTGAAATTCGCGTTCGAGCTCGCGCAGCGGCGCGCGAAGCGTCTCACCGTCGCGACGAAGAGCAACGGCATCGCGATCAGCATGCCGTGGTGGGACGCGCGCGCGGCCGAAATGGCCGAACGCTATCCCGAAATCGCCGTCGACAAGCAGCACATCGACATCCTGTGCGCGCGCTTCGTGCTGCAGCCGGACCGCTTCGACGTCGTCGTCGCATCGAACCTGTTCGGCGACATCCTGTCGGATCTCGGGCCGGCCTGTACGGGCACGATCGGCATCGCGCCGTCGGCGAACCTCAACCCGGACCGCACGTTTCCGTCGCTGTTCGAACCCGTGCACGGTTCGGCGCCCGACATCGCGGGGCAGTACATCGCAAATCCGGTCGCGATGATCTGGTCCGCGGCGATGATGCTCGACTTCCTCGGCAACGGCGCGGGCCGCGAACGCGAAGCGCACGATGCGATCGTCGCCGCGATCGAGGACGTACTGCGCGCCGGGCCGCATACGCGCGATCTCGGCGGCAACGCGGGGACGCAGGAAGTGGGCGAGGCGATCGCCGCGCGGATCGCAGGCTGACGGTCGGGCCCGGCGCGAGCGATCGCGCCTGGAAACGACTGCATGAATCAACTTGCGGTGAGCAACATATGATGCCGCTGCGCACCCGTGCAGGTTCCGATGCGTGCGCGGTGAATTCGAGCGGTGAGTAACGACACACCGCAGCGCGCACTGTTTGCAGTGTCTGTCGTCGAAATCGGTTCGATCGGTGAGTGGTATATCACGTTCACGCACACCGATCGCCAACCACTGTCGAAACAGTTCGATCGGTGAGATGCATCCCGTCGTGATGCACACCGTTGCGCGTCGATACGTGCATCAGGCGACATGTCCGTTTTGCGCGGGGGTGATGCCGCATCGTTCTGCGCGAAACACACAGTTCGACGCGACATGTCACGTGGTCCCGAAAAATCTCACCTTCAGCGCATCGGCTCCCGAATTTCCTCACCATCGGACTCGGATGATACGTTCGCCGATCCGCTGAACAGGCCCGTCGAGAACTTCACAGCCCGAGATCGGACAACCCTGGATGATCGTCCGGACGGTGGCCGAGCGGCCAGTGATAAAGACGGTCCGCCTCGCGAATCGGCAGGTCGTTGATGCACGCGTGACGATGCGCCATCAGCCCGTTTTCATCGAACTCCCAGTTTTCGTTGCCGTACGAACGGAACCAGTTGCCTGCATCGTCATGCCATTCGTACGCAAAGCGCACCGCGATGCGATTGCCGCCGAATGCCCACAGCTCCTTGATCAACCGGTAGTCGAGCTCGCGCGTCCATTTCCGCTGCAGCAGCCCGACGATCTCGTCGCGGCCGGTCACGAATTCCGCGCGATTGCGCCATCGGCTTTGCGGCGTGTAGGCGAGCGATACGCGCTGCGGATCGCGCGTGTTCCACGCATCCTCGGCTGCACGCACCTTCTGGCGTGCCGATTCGAGCGTAAAGGGCGGAACGGGCGGACGGACTTCGGGGGAAGCGGACATGGATTTGCTCCTGTTCAGGGTTCTGGCCGCGGACACCCGCGGCCGGTTCGGATTCGCTGCATCGACTACCGCGAAACGGTGTCGAGCAGCAGTTCGGCCGTCGCGCGCGCATCGCGCGCGGCGTTGGCATCGCCGCTGACGAGCGCCACGCCGATCGCGCCGTCGATCAGCACGAGCCACTGACGCGCAAGGCGCGCGAGCCCGCGGCGCTCGATTCCCGTTGCGTCGGCGTACGCATCGAACCGCTCGCGCACGAATGCCAGCAAGCGCGCCTTGTGCATACGCGCGACGACGCGCACGGGATCGTCGGCGTCGGGAATCTCGCCCGACGCGTTCAGGAACGCGCAGCCATGAAAGTCGGGCTGCCCGAACCAGTCGCGCAGCACGTCGAACATGCCGAGCAACTGCGCGCGCGGCGCATTGCCGCGCGCATGGGTTGCATCGACGAACCAGCGCATCCAGCGCTCGTCGCGGCGTTCGAGCGCGGCGACCACCAGCGCCTCTTTCGATTCGAACTGCGAATAAAAGCTCTTTCGTGCCGCTCCGGACCGCTTCACGATCGCGTCGACCCCCGTTGCGTGGATGCCGCCCGAATAGATCAGCGCTTCGGCCGCATCGAGCAGTCGGTCGCGAACGCCCGGTTCGCCGGAAGTATCGTGTCGTGTGTTCATGCGTTTACGGTAGAACGATCGTTCTCCGTCGTCAACTCCTGCGTGAAATGGCCATATCGGCGAAAGGGCTGAATCGCGGCCTGGCCGCGCGACGCGGCCCGCCGCGTTTACGACATTTTTTCTTGAAGCGGATGCGTGACGCTCACTACACTTCGGTCACCCTGTCTGGGCGAAAGGACATCATGCAGCGACCGGAATCCGCGCGCCCCGCGCGCGCTTATGCGGCTTATGCCAAGCGGCTCGACGGCCGCGTCGTCGTGCGGCGCTTCGATCCGCGCAGCGATTCGTACGACGCGCTGACCGCGCTGCTGCACCGCGCGTTCGCGGCGCTCGGCGCGCTGGGCTTCAACTGCCCGTGCGCCGATCAGCCGGCATCGGCGACACGCGAACGTGTGCTTACCGGCGAGTGTTTCGTCGCGCTCGGCAACGCACATCTGGTCGCGACGATGACGATGCATTCGCACGATCCCGATTCGCGCTGCGATCCGTATCGCAGCCGGCACGTCGCAACGCTCGGCCAGCTGGCCGTCGATCCCGTCTGGCAGCAACGCGGCATCGGCCGCTCGCTGCTCGCGTTCGCGCAACGGCGGGCGGCCGCGCGCGGCGCGACGCACCTCGCGCTCGACGCGCCGTACGCAGCGGTCCGGCTCATCGATTTCTATCGTCGCGAAGGATTTCAACCGGTCGACGTGATGCGTTTTCCGGGACACAACTACGACAGCGCGATCCTGTGCAAATCCGTCGGCGTCGCGGACGACCGCATGCGTGCCTGCGACACGGCGCGGATCGACGTTGCGCGGCAAGCCGGTGCGGCGTCATGAAACACGAAGTGCAGAAGCATGATGGCGATGGCGATCGTGCACAGCTCGCTGTCCGGCAGGCACGCGTGCGTGCGGCGCTGCGACTGCGCGGCGTGATGAAGCTGACGATCGTCACGATCGCGGCCGCGCATGCGCTGACGTTCGCGTTCGAAGGCCTGCTCGTCGCCGCCGGCTTCGCGCCGGAAGCTACGACATTGCTGCTGTTCCGCTTCGTGACCTGTGCGCTCGTCAGCTTCTGGCTGCAAGCCGATGCGTTGCACGCCTATCGGTACGCGGCGCAGCACGGGTTCGTCACGGTTTCCGGCACGCACGGCGATCTGATCGACGTTGCACCGCAGTGCCCGAAGCGCTGGCTCGTCGTGTTGAATCTCCAGCTCGAGCCGCGATGGTTAAAGGGTGAACAGAACAGGTAGCGATCCGCGCACCGCTCGATGCGGATTGCGTTGTGGATGAGTGAGTCGGAACGAGGTTCACCGACTCACGATTGCCGTCCCGGTCCGGCACGGTATCGCACGCGGTGTGTAGCGAGCGATCGCCCGACAAGCGAAGCAGGGAAGCATGCGGAAGAAGAACAGGCGCCGAATGGCGTGATGGGGTGACGCGAGGCGGGGGGCTGACAGGTGAAACGAACGCGCGATTGAGATTCACCGATGTGCGATCGCGTCGCGATTCGACGCGCAAACACAGCTCCCGAATAATCTCACCTCAAGCCCGGATTCGCGCGTTCCGATCTCGACGACACACGTGCAAACGACAGCGGGGCAGGCGGCGAACGAGCCGCGCTGCCCCTTCGGCACTCAGGCCGTCCAGTCGAGAATCACCTTGCCGCTTTCGCCGGACAGCATCGCGGCGAAGCCTTTCTCGTAATCGTCGGCCGCAAAGCGATGCGTGATGATCGGCGACAGGTCGAGGCCGCTCTGCAGCATCGCGACCATCTTGTACCAGGTCTCGAACATCTCGCGGCCATAGATGCCCTTGATCTCGAGCCCCTTGAAGATCACCTGGTTCCAGTCGATCGCCGTCTGCGCGGGCGGGATGCCGAGCAACGCGACCTTGCCGCCGTGGTTCATCGCCTCGAGCATGCTCGTGAACGCGCTTGGCACGCCCGACATCTCGAGGCCGACGTCGAAGCCTTCGGTCATGTGCAGGTCGGCCATCACGTCGCGCAGCGACTCGCGTGCGACGTTGACCGCGCGCGTCGCGCCCATCTTGCGCGCGAGTTCCAGCCGGTAGTCGTTGATGTCGGTGATGACGACGTTGCGCGCGCCGACGTGCTTCGCGATCGCGACGGCCATGATGCCGATCGGGCCCGCGCCGGTGATCAGCACGTCTTCGCCGACGAGGTTGAACGACAGCGCCGTGTGCGTCGCGTTGCCGAACGGATCGAAGATCGACGCGAGATCGTCGGAGATCTCGGGCGGAATCTTGAACGCGTTGAACGCCGGAATCGCCAGATACTCGGCGAACGCGCCTTCGCGGTTCACGCCGACGCCGACCGTGTTGCGGCACAGATGCCGGCGCCCCGCGCGACAGTTGCGGCAGAAGCCGCACGTGATGTGGCCTTCGCCGGACACGCGATCGCCGATCGCGAAGCCGCGCACTTCCTGCCCCATCTCGACGATCTCGCCGACATATTCGTGACCGACGTGCATCGGCACGGGAATCGTCTTCTGCGCCCAGTCGTCCCACTTCCAGATATGGATGTCGGTGCCGCAGATCGCCGTGCGGCGGATCTTGATCAGCACGTCGTTGTGGCCGACTTCGGGGCGCTTCACGCGCGTAAGCGTGAGGCCGGGGCCGCGCTCGAGCTTTGCCAGTGCTTTCATGGTCGCGCCTCCGTCAGACGATGCCGAGCGACTTGCCGACGCGCACGAACGCGGCAACCGCCTGGTCGATCTGTTCGGGCGTATGCGCGGCGCTCATCTGCGTGCGGATGCGTGCGCGGCCGCGCGGCACGACGGGGAACGAGAAGCCGATCACGTAGACGCCTTCGCCGAGCAGCTTGTCGGCCATGTTCGTCGCGAGCTGCGCGTCGCCGAGCATCACCGGGATGATCGGATGCGCACCGGGCACGAGCGTGAAGCCCGCTTCGGTCATCTGCTCGCGAAAACGCGCGCCGTTCTCGCGCACGCGCTCACGCAGCTTCGCGCCTTCGTCGCTGCCGAGCAGTTCCAGCACCTTCAGCGATGCCGCGGCGATGCTCGGCGTGAGCGTGTTCGAGAACAGATACGGGCGCGAGCGCTGGCGCAGCAGTTCGACGACCTCGCGGCGCGCGGCGACGTAGCCGCCCGATGCGCCGCCGAGCGCCTTGCCGAGCGTGCCCGTGATGATGTCGACGCGGCCTTCGACGCCGCAATGCTCGGGCGTGCCGCGGCCGTGCGCGCCGATGAAGCCGACCGCGTGGGAATCGTCGACCATCACGAGCGCGCCGTAACGATCGGCGAGATCGCAGATGCCTTTCAGGTCGGCGATGATGCCGTCCATCGAGAACACGCCGTCGGTCGCGATCAGCTTGTGGCGCGCGCCCGCCGCATCGGCTTCCTTGAGCTTCGCCTCGAGATCGGACAGGTCGTTGTTCCGGTAGCGGAAGCGCTTCGCCTTGCACAGGCGGATGCCGTCGATGATGCTCGCGTGGTTCAGCTCGTCGCTGATCACCGCGTCGTTCTCGTCGAGCAGCGTCTCGAACAGCCCGCCGTTTGCATCGAAACAGCTCGAATAGAGGATGCTGTCCTCGGTGCCGAGAAACGCGGCCAGCGCGCTTTCCAGTTGCTTGTGCACGGTTTGCGTGCCGCAGATGAAGCGCACCGATGCCATGCCGAAGCCGTCCTGGTCGAGGCCGGCTTTCGCCGCGTCGATCAGGCGCGGATCGTTCGCCAGACCCAGATAGTTGTTCGCGCAGAAATTGAGCACGCCGGCACCGCCGGCAAGCCGCACGGCCGCCGCCTGGGGGCTCGCGATCTCGCGCTCGGTCTTGTAAAAACCGTCCGCGCGGATCTGGTCGAGCGTCCCGCGCACCTGGGCGAGAAAGGCATCACGCATCGCAAAGCTCCTGACAGGGATTCGCATTCCGCGGCGCGCCGTTCGTGGCGGCGGCGCAACGGCCTGCTACTGTTATAGTCGGTCGTTCGGTTGACCGCATTTATCCGATATTCCGAACTAGAATTCGAAATACCGAACAACTCTAAGCGAACGGAATCCAAATGGCAAGTTCCCCCGGATCGCGGCGCCCGCCTGCCGGCGCCGCATCGCAGCCGCCGGCCGCCACGCCGCCGCGTGTCGGCGAACAGATCCAGCGGCTGCGCAACGAGCGCAAGCTGACGCTCGACGACCTGTCGCGCGCGGCCGGCGTATCGAAATCGATGCTCTCCGAGATCGAGCGCGACAAGGCCAACCCGACGATCGCCGTTGCCTGGCGGCTGACCAACGCGCTCGGCATCACGCTCGACGAGCTGTTCTCGCAGCCGAAGGCGCCGGAGACGATCCGTGTAGACGGCCCGCACGACATTCCGACGCTCGCCGGGCACGACGGCCGGTACCAGTTGCGTGTGTGGGGCCCGATCGATCTCGCCGGCAAGTTCGAGTGGTACGAGCTGACGCTGCCGGGCGGCGGCGCACTCGTATCGAACGCGCACGAACCCGGCACGCGCGAGCACCTCACCGTGCTGCAGGGCGCGATGGAAATCGAAGCCGCATCGGCCAGCCGACGCCTGAAGGCCGGCGACACCGCGCGCTACCCGGCCGACGAGCCGCACGCGATCCGCAATCCCGGCAAGGCCGAAGCGCGGGCACTGCTGATCGTGATACATCGCTGACGGCGCGTATAGCTGGCCACAGAGCCAGTTGCGGAAAGTACTGTATGTTTGTACAGTATACGGACATTCCGCCATGCATGGGCCGGAGCCGGCGCACGGAGGCGCCCGCCCCGGTCGACAGGAGCCTGCGATGACAGAAGAACAAGATTTGGCCGCGCTCAGCTTCAAGGCTGCCGCACACGACCTCGAGCTGATCGTTCGCCATATTGCCGGGCGTTATATACGTCAGCGCGTCCCGCTGACGTGGCGCCTGCTGCACGCGATCGAAGCCGAGGCACTCGCCGATCTCGGCTTTGCCAGCCGGCACGAGGCCGGTATGCGCCAATTGTTCGAACGGCCGTCGGACATGGCGTTTCCCGAAACGGACGATCCGATCGACTTCGGGCGCTCGAATGCGCTGCCCGCCGTCTTTTCGTTCGCGGTTCTCGCATACGAAGCGGCGGCAACGTCGCATGACACGGCGCCCCGCGAGCGCGCTCATCGCCTGTCCAAGGCGTGGGGCGACTGACTGCCAACCCAGGCCGCCGCGCATGGCGGCCTGTCCAGCCTCTTGCTGCCCGAGACGTTGCGGAAAGGGCTACCATATACGCAACTAACGGAATAAATAACATGTCCCCTCCCACCTCTCCCGACACCCCGGCCCGCCCGGAAGAGAAGGATCTGTTCGACCGTGGCGCGTCCGACTGGATCGTGTCACCCGAAGCCGCATTCGATGCGTGGCTGGCCATGCAGGACTATCGCCGCTCGTCGGCCGATGTCTATCGCGCACAATGGGGCGCGTTTCTCACGTGGATGCGCGCGCATCAGAAGAATCTGGCAACGGTCGATACGGCAACGATCGCGAACTTCGTCGGCGAACTGCCGATCCGGAAAACCCAGCGATTGCGCTATCTGCGGCTGATCGAGCGTGTACTCGACCACATCCGGCGCACCGAGTATGCGTCGACCAACCCGGCCCGTTTCATTGCTCAGGATGGCGAAGCGAACTGGCGCAAGGCGCGCGACAATGAGCCGACCGGTTTCCTGACGCCGGCCGAACGCGCGACGTTGCTCGCGTATCTGTTTTCGCCGATCGGCGTGTCCGGTTCCGCGTACTGGAAAGAGCGGCGCGACCGCGCGCTCGTGGCCGCGTTTCTCGGTGCCGGCATTAAAACCGGCGAAGCGCGTGCGCTTACGATTAGTTGCGTCAATACGAGCGGAACATCGCTGCAGATCCAGTCGGCGCATCCGGCTTACGCGCGCGAAACCCATCTGGCGTCATTCGCGATCGCGCTGCTCGAAGCGTGGCTCATAGAGCGCAAGCGCCAGGAAATTCCGGGCGAGCTCGTGTTTCCTGCGTCGCATGCCGGGCGGCCGATGCACAAGGCGACGATGCTGCGCGCCATCGATGCGATCGTCGAATCGGCCGGGCTCACGTCGTCGCGCACCGCGCGCGCGAGCCCGCAGACGCTGCGCAATACCTACGCGGCCGAACTGTTCGAAAATGACGCGCCGCCCGAACGAGTCGGCAAATGGCTGGGCTTCATGCGGCCGATCTCGTCGAACCGCCTGCATCGCGCATGGAAAAACTGGCGCGATGGCCTGACCGACAGCAACGGTGACGGTGACGCGTCCGACAGCGACGAAACTCACTGATCCGGAAACGGCTGCTTCCGCGACACGATCCGTGAGCAGCCTTGCGCGGCGCAGCCTCACCGTTTCACAGCTCCCGAAAAACCTCACCTCAAGCGCCCCGGATCGTCTCACCTGTGCAGGTGCCGCCGATCTTCTGGTCAGGTGTGCGCAAAACGCGCGATAGCTTCAAATCGGGACGGCCATGCGCCCGAAGCGTGCTCGCATTCCGGGCATGCCACTTCAAAACCCTCGTCGCTCTGCGACAGCTCCGGTTCGCCGTCGCAACGCGGGCACTGGGCCGGCACCGGAATCTCTTGATCCAGCGACGTACCGATCGCGGCAAACGCTTCCGCATCCAGTTGCCCCGCATCGGCCAGGCGCCGGATCAGCGCGGCAATTTCCGGATTCATCCCGCGGCTCGCGCGCAACGAACTCGCGTCGCGCGTCGCACGTTCCAGTTCGTCGCTCTGGATGCGCAACTGTTCTTCGAGCCGGTCGGCGCGTGCCTTGGCCGAGCTCAGTTGCTGAAGGAAATCGAATTCCTTGCGCTGGACGTCGCGTAAACCGCTCTGGTAGGTCGACGCCATGCTGCGCAGCGAGTCCAGCTCGACCAGCATCGGCTTGACGCGGCGTTCTGCTTCGGCCACCGCGTCCTTGATTTGCTGGGCGTAGTGCTCGGTGCGCTGCTGCAATTCGGCTTGCAGCGCATCGATGCGGTCGCGCAGCACGGCGTTTTGCGCCTGTTCGGCGTCGACGCGGCCCGCGGCGACGGCCAATTCCTTCTCCAGTCGGGCGACTGTGGTGAGCAACGTCGCTTCGCTTGCCGAACCGTGCGTCGTCTGTGATGCGAGCTGAACCTCGAGTTCGGTCACGCGCGCCTGCAGTTGCTCGTTCCGGGCTTCGCCGCGCGCGAGCGCGCTTTCGAGCGTCTCATGGCGGACGGTTGCATCGCGCAACCGCTGTTCGGCATCGGCAATGCCGGCACGAACCTCCTCGCGGTCGCCATCGAGACTGTCGCGTGCCGCTTTCAACGCTTCTTCATAAAGCGCGCCGAGCAGCGCACCGGCTTTTTCCTCGACGGCCTTCGGAATTGCCGCACCGTCGAGCCTGATCTTCGACGCAGAACGGATACGCTCCCAGAAATGATCGATGTCTTTCGGGATGTCGCTGGCGCTGCCGGTTTGGGTGAGATCGCGGACGTTGGCGGCGGACGGCCGGATACCGAGATCGAAGAACAGGCGCTTGCACGCATGCAATGACAATTCCTGGCGCCGCGCACCGCCTGCACGCAGCGATTCCAGTTCGTCCCGAATGACTTGGCGCATTTCGTCCAGGGTCATGGCAGAGCTCGTAGACATTGAAATGTGGCAATCATAACGAAATACGTATCTATTGATACCTGTTTTAGGTCGACGTTGCGAATTTACGTCGCTTCGCACAGAAATCGGGTCTGTGAGCCTATCTGGACGAACGTGGTCCAGAATTCCGTGAAACAAAGCGAAGAAAGTCAGCCAAGTCTTTGTAATGTAAGCGTTTTCCAGCAGATCCCGAAAATCGGCATTTGTTTCACATGATGGCGGATCCGATTCCCTGTGGGTGTTCAGGGTTTGGGGTCTCTGTGGAAAACTCGTCAGCGGATGTCTTGAGAGTATTAGAAGTAAACACCCTTGAACCCTTAGTTAAAAACGTTAACGCCATGGCACAGCCTTATGTAGCAAGGCTTTCCGGCCGACAAGGTGAAGTTTTACGGGAGCCAAGGTGATCTTCTGCGGGAGCTGACGTGATGGGGTTCAGGGAACTGCGTGAGCCGTTGCAGGAAAGGTCGTGAGCGGATTCGGGATCACAGTGAAACACGAGATTTCCCAAAGGTGAGGGTTTTCGGGGCCTCACAGCCACAGAACCCGCGCTGTGCCTGACTGCACAGTTTTCTGCCTGTGCAGACATAGGTGAGAATTTGCGGGATCCTCTTCGCGCCCCGATTCTGCCCATCTTTTAGGCAATTTTGGCAAAAGGTGAGGTTTCACGGGACTCCACGGGAATTTGGTGTGAGGATTTCCGGGAAACGAATGCCATTTTGCACAGCAAAAGTGCTCTCCGGGGCCTGTGATGCACTAAAGGTGAGGCTTTTCGGGAGGGAAATCCGGGTTTTCCTGCCCCGATCACGCTAAGGTGAGCTTTTTCGGGGCATGGATCACAGGCTGTGGTCGTGGTCACAGGTGAGCATTTTCGGGAACGGTATTTGCTCGAAAAATGGTCAAAGGTGAGGCTTTTCGGGACCAGTGAGCGGTCGGATTCGCCGAAAAGCCCGCCAGGACTGGAGGAAATCTCGTTTTTGCTGTGCCCCTTTTTGGCACAGGTGAGAATTTTCGGGGGATGACATACGGTTGTCGTATGAAGGACTCCCGTCGAAAGGTGAGGCTTTTCGGGGGATGTCTGCCGGGCACAGCCAAATGCCTTCTGTGCATAAGTATCGGAAGGCATTGGAGTTTTTGATACCGCGACAGTTACGGTGAGGTTTTTCGGGAGTCGTTCCCGTGGCCGTTGCCGTGCCGCATTTTTTCAATGAGGTGAGCGTTTTCGGGACGCCCCGGTAGCCAATCCCGCGTGTGCCGGACATTCGGCGGCATCGAGACTAAAGGACAAGCTGTGCTCAAGGTGAGTATTTTCGGGACCTGACTCGATTTGGGCGCTGTACAATGCGCGCCCGGGCCGGCAAAGCAGGTCCGATCGGGTGGCGCGGGCCGGTTTCGCCGGCGCATTTCCGGGTGCCGGATGCGATCACGGGCTCCCGACGAGCCGTGCCTGTACATGCATACAGCCCGATGCGGCGCGATCCGGGACGTTCCGTGAGGTGCGATCGCGACCCTGTGGCGAACTCACGGACGTGCAGTCGCAAAATTGCGACAAATCGAAAGGTGAGCCGATACGGGAGCGAGTTTCGCACGTGTCATGCACAGGGGAAATTCTGTGAATCGGCGCATCCCGCGGCCCGTCTGGACGAGTCTGGAGCGCCGCAATTCCGGACCGGTGAGCGTTTTCGGGAGCGGTTGGGGTGAGTGCCATTTAGCACGCGCGCTTCACCGGCTATGGTGAGCATGTCGTTCTGGACGCACATCACCGCAGGCGCTATCCTTCCGGAAAACTTCTCCTCCGACCCGACGTATGGCCACGACGAAGCGCGCCAAGAAAACCGATGTGGATGTGGTGAGTGCCAGTTCGGCCGAGTTGCGCAAGGCCGTCGAGGCGATCGCAATTCAGCCGAAGAGCGGCAAGATCACACTCCTGACCCGCAAGCTGTTCAACGTCCTGCTGGCCGTCGCGCAGCAGGCCGACGATTCGGGCGATACGTATCGCGCGCTGCTGTCGGATATCGTCGCAAACTCCGCCTTCGATTCGAACGACACCGCGCTGGTGAAGGAACACCTGCGCCGCATGGTGTCGGTGCAGGTCGAATGGAGTACGGGGACGTCGAGCCAGAAGCCGGGCCGCAAGTGGGGGATCTCGACGCTGATCGCCGACGCGGAAATTCTCGAGGATCCGGCGACCCGCCGCGTGTGGGTCGAATTCTCGTTCGCGCCGAAGATCAAGAAAAAGCTGCTCGACCCGGTCCAGTATGCGCGCCTGAGCCTGCAGTTCCAGAGCCAGCTGCGCAGCAGTGCCGGCCTCGCGCTCTACGAGATCTGCGTGCGCTATCTGACGAATCCGAGCCACCTGACGATGCGCGAGCCGTGGGAATGGTGGCGGCCGATCCTGTCGGGCACGCCCGACACCGAAGCCGGCGACGAGGCGAAGCGCGAGTACAAGTACTTCAAGCGCGACTATCTGCGTCCGGCGATCGCGGAAGTCAACGCGGTCACCAACATCTTCGTCGAGCTGATCGAGCACCGTGAAGGGCGCCGGGTCGCGGAGATCCAGTTCCGCGTGACCGAGCGCAAGCAGCCGATGCTCGCGCTCGACGAACACCCGAACGTGTTCGACAGCACGCTGGTCGACCGGATGGTGAAACTCGGGATCCCGCTGAAGGAAGCGCAGACGCTCTACGCGGACAGCGAAGAGAACCGGATTCGCGCCGCACTGCAGATGACCGAGCAGCGGATGCGCAGCACGACGCTGCCGCCGGTGCGCAGCGCGCCGGCGCTGTTCAAGGACGCGCTGAAGAAGGGATATGCGCCGCCGGTCGAGTCGGTCGACGCGCTGCCTGCCGGCACGCCGTCCGCGAAGGTTGCAGCGGCGCAGCCGGACGATCTGAAGGCGCGCCTGCTGAGCGAATTCTCGGCGTTCCGTCGCAAGGAAGCGAAGGTGCTGTACGAGGAGCAGGGGGACGCCGAACGCGAAGTGGCCCGCGAGTCGTTCGAGTCGGAGGCGCTGCCGACGATGGGCACGCATCTGCGCGACGATTGGCGCAAGCGCGGCCTCGATTCCAAGCTGGCCGAGACGGCCTTTTTCGACTGGCTGGCCCAGAAGACCTGGGGCGAGCCGACGGACGGCGACCTGCTGTCGTTCACGCTGAACCAGTCGCGGGCCGCCTGAGGCCCACTCAGGCCCGCTGACGGGCCTGCCGCCGGCCGGCTGCTCGGCCGGGCGGGTCCGGCGTCTTCACCAGGCCTTGCCGGCCGCTTCCATCACTCCGACAACAGCATCCGCTCGAGCTGCTCGAGGATCGCGTCGCGCTTGTCCTTCGGGAGGCCGCGCAGGCGCAATTCGATGCGGTCTTCGCCATACGACTTCAGGTCGCCGACCGACTTGCCGCCGAGCTTGATCTCGAGACGCTGCGCGTAGCGCTGACGGCCCGCGGCCTTCGGCGTCTCCTGCGCGGCGACGCGGCCCTTGACGATGTCCGACACCTGGCGCGTGCTGAGATCGTCCGACACGATCTTGTTGATCAGCCGCAGCGTGGCCTCGGTGCCGCGCGCATTGTGATAGCGGCCGACCTGATACGCCATGTTCGAACCGAAGCGATCGGGACGCGCGACCATTTCCTGCATGATGGCTTCCGGCAACTTGCCGATCGACAGCGCGACGGCCACCGTCGACTCGTCGAGGCCGAGATGCTCGGAGAGTTCCTTCTGGCTCTGGAAATGCTTGTCGTCGAGGAAGCGGCGCCACACGACGGCGTTGTCGAACACCGTCTGCGAATCGCGCTGGACGTTCAGATCGTAGCCGAGCTTGTAGCTCTGGATACCGATCGGCACGTCGATCACGATCGCCTTCACCGATTCCTTGTTTGCTTCCTTCAGCGCCCGCACGCGACGGCCGCCGTCGCTGACGAAATACGTGCCCGGATTGTCGTAATCCGGAATCACGTGGATCGCCTGCTGCTGCCCCTGCTTCGCGAGGTTGACCGCGAGTTCGGCAATCGACGACTTCAGATAGAAGTGCCGCGGATTGAACGGGCTATGCTTGATCGCCTTCAGCGACAGCTCGATCACCTGCCCCGGGGCATAGCGGTTCTCGAGGCGCCATGCGCGATATTGCTGCGATTCGTCGATCGACGAATCGAGCGTGAGTTCGGAAGCGGGCGGCAGCGCGATGTCTTTCTTCGCGGATTTGGTCGGTGCCGCGGCGGGCGTCTCGGACTTGACGATGCCGTCAATCGCATTGAGCCGATCGAGCGCCGTGCGCTTCTCGCTCGTCGTGATATCCGGGCGCGCTTGGAATCCTTTTGCAAATTGGGAAGGTTTCATGTGACTCCTTTGTGCGCATAAAGTCAGGGCAGCATGGCGACGATTTCGTCGGCACATGCGCGAATTTCGGCGGCGGCGAGCTTGCCGCCGCGATCGTTCATCTGCAGCACGGTCTGACCGAGCGCCATCGCCTGCTTGTACGCTTCCCGCGTCGGGATCTGCGTTTTCAGCAACGGGAAGCCGAGCTCTTCGAGCGCGCGCTTGAGCTCGCGGGTCAGCATGCGCTTCTCTTCGGTCTTGTTCAGCAGGAATACCGCGCGGAGGTCTTCGTTCATGACCTGTGCCTGCTGGATCAGCTTGACCAGCCCGACGCTCGACCAGTAATCGGCCGGCGACGACGAAGTCGGGATCACCGCAATCGATGCGGCCAGCAGGACAACGCCGGATACCTTCTCGGTGATCGACGGCGGACAGTCCACGACGATGATGTCGTAGTCGTTGATGAACTTCTTGATCTCGCGATGGATCTGGCCGTCGGCTTCGGCAAGGTTGACGACCGGAAACGGAATGCCGGTGTCGCTGTCGCCCGATGCACTCGACCAGTGAACCAGGGTGTTTTGACGGTCTGCGTCGATGACGAGGATGCGCTTCCCTTTCTCATGGAACGCGGCGCCGAGGTGCATGGCAATCGTGCTTTTGCCTACGCCACCTTTTTGTTGAGTGACTGCAATGATTTCCGCGGCCAATTTTCACTCCTATTTTGGTCGTTGGAATTCTACAGGACGATATTTATATTTCAATGAAATTGTCGTTCGACAACTACGCGTTAGCCATTCGGGCTATCGGTTTATGCGCATAAACGAACCGGCGATGATCGGACGGCGTGGCTGATGTCCGCGGACGTCGATGAACCGCGCGATGGTTGCGTCGTCACAAAGTGCATCGTCGGTACGCGCAGCGGGTTGCCGGCGATATCGAAGTGGGCTGCCCTTTCGGGTGACGGTGGTGGATGGTCGCCTGCGGCCTGGCGAGTTTGTGCGCATAAACGCTGTCGCGGCCGGGGAGGCCAACCATGTGGCAGGGCAATCGCTCATTGCCGAGCGCGGGCGTGATCCTATTCGCCCAGGCCAGATATGCAGCTCGGTAGGCGCGCCATTGAGCCTATGGGCATCGGCATCACGCCATACCGAGCCGCAACGTTTATGCGCATAAACCGCGGTCTATGGATGGCGAGTGCCGAGCGATCATGTGTCGACCCTGCATGAATTCGGCAAACGGGGATGCCCCGACACGGCAGCACATCGATGCGATGATCGCTTCGGTGCAGCGACTGTCGACGCTCGTCGGCGCGATGAATCGCCCGGTACTCTGTCGAGCGATCGCTGGCTTTATGCGCATAAACCAATCGGCGTGCCACGCTAGCGCCTGCGCATTTCGCCACCCGTGCACGCATCACGATGCGTAGGCTCACGAATCCTTATCCTTGCCGCACGACTTTATGCGCATAAACACATCAGTCCTTTGAAGCGTATCCACGATACATCGCCTCTCCCGTGACCCGTGTCGCTGGCGGAGTCTTCCCGTCAACCGGCCTCCCCAAAACATCGAATCCGCGCACGGCTACCCCATCGCCGCCCCCACCGAAACACCCGATCCAGACTGGCTACAATACAGCCCTCTCCCATCCAGACCTGAATGATGATCACGATCTATCACAACCCCCGGTGCTCGAAATCACGCGAGACGCTTGCATTGGTCGAGACGCTGAACACGACCGGCACGCCGGTGAACGTCGTCGAATACCTGAAGACGCCGCCGACGGTCGAGGAACTGGAAGCGCTGCATCGGCAACTCGGCCGCCCGGTTCGCGACATGCTGCGCGACGGAGAGGAGCCGTACAAGACACTGGATCTGGCACGCGCGGATCTGACCGATGCGCAAGCCTACGAGGCGATTGCCGCTCATCCGGTTTTGCTGCAGCGTCCGATCGTCGTCTATCGCGGGAAGGCGGCCATCGGCCGGCCGCCCGAATCGGTGCAGGCGCTGTTCGAATAATTCTTGCCCGGCGTATTTTTCTTACTGCATCAGCCCGGCGTGCACGCCAGCAATCGAAGCCGGTGGGATCGCCGGGCAGCACCCCACCCACAGCCCGGACGACAGCGGCAACGCGGGCCGGATCTAGCCCGCCCCGGACGACGTGTCGTCGTCGCCCGGTTCCCGCCCCGCCGCCGCTTTCGCGGCCGTCCGCAGCAGTGCAATCTGCCCGCGATAGGCTCTGCAGCCACTGCAGGTCGGCAGGTGCACGCGCACCTGCAGGCGCTCATGCAGGGTCAGATGCCGGTCCAGCGCATCCGACAGCAGTCGCGTCACGTCAGTACATTTCCCCGGCAGCATCTTCGGTCGTCAGTCCTTTTTCGCTCAGGCAGGTTCGCAGGCGCGTGCGCGCCCGATACAGCAGCACGCTGCAATGATTCGTCGTCAGCGTCAATTCGCTGCAGATGTCCGTCATCTCGACGTCGAGGAATTCGCGCATCATGAACACGCGCCCGATCTGCTCCGGAAGATGGTCGAGGCAGACCTGGAACAGCGTCCAGAACTGCTGCTGCTGCAACAGCGTTTCGGGGCGCGGCCACGGCCGCGGCTTCGCATGCGCGGCCCAGTGCCCGTTTTCCTTGAACAGCTCGCGATCGAGCACGGATTCGCCGTCGAGCTCGGCGTCGAGCGCGGACAGGCTCACCGTCCGCTGCCGCGCACGCAGCACGTCGATCAGCTTGTTGCGCAGGATGCCGAACACCCAGGTCTTGTGGGCCGACAGCCCCGCGAAATCGCCCGCGTGCGACCACGCGGCGGTCAGCGCTTCCTGCACGGCGTCTTCGGCCGCGTCGGCATCGCGGAGCTGGAGTCGCGCGAAGCGCAGCAGGTCGCGCCGCAGTTGCGCGAGATAAACGGGATCGTCGTACGCGGACGGCATGTCAGGGTGGCAATGTCTCGAGGCGATCGCGCTTGCGTCACAGGGCGGGCGCATCGCGGTGCGAGCAGCTTACTGGGCGCGCTGCCGGCCTGCAACGTATGTTCCGTCACGAATTCACGAAACCGGCCGGCGCGCTGCGCTATGCTTGCCGAAACCCGTATCGCGCATCGAAGGCGCCGCGCGGCGGGCAGTTTGTAACATCAGAACATAACGGTCGAGTTATCCACAATTTCTGTGGAAAACCTTGTGGAAAGTCGGCCGGACGGCCCCGTCGGGCGGTTCGCGGGCTGGCTTGCCTATAAACAGACCTTTGTCACCTGTTCGGAAGCAATCGATCCGATTCCTCACTCACCGGAAGGAGAACGTCATGTCCTATCGTATTGCGGTCGTCGTCGGCAGTCTGCGCCGCGCTTCGTCGAACCGCGCACTCGCGCACGCGTTGATCTCGCTCGCCCCCGCCGATTTTTCGTTCGAGTTCGTCGAGATCGGCGAACTGCCGCTGTACAGCCAGGACTACGACGCGGATTTCCCGGAAGTCGCGAAGCGCTTCAAGCAGTCGATCGAAGCCGCCGATGCGCTGTTGTTCGTCACGCCCGAGTACAACCGGTCGATTCCGGGCGTGCTGAAGAATGCGCTCGACTGGGGCTCGCGCCCGTGGGGTTCCAACTCGTGGTCGGGCAAGCCGGGCGCGGTGCTCGGCACGTCGCCGGGCGCGACGGGCACCGCGCTCGCACAGCAGCACCTGCGCAACGTGCTCGCGTACCTCGACGTGAAGACGCTCGGGCAGCCCGAGATGTTCATCAAGCACGACCCGGCGCGCATCGACGAGCAGGGCCAGATCGTCAGCGAGGACACCCGCAAGTTCCTGCAAGGCTTCGTCGATCGCTACGCGGGCTGGGTGCGCCTGCTGAAGGCGGCCTGACGACGCCGGCTTGATCGCGGCGGCCGTTCAGGCCGCCGACGCCGGCGCCGGCCCGCACGCAGCGGGTTACGTGCCGGTGTGCCGCGCGTCGCGCGCTTCGCGGATGCCCAGCAGGATCTCGTCGAGCAGCGCGATGTCGAACGGCTTCGACAGCACGCGGACGTTGACGGTGCGCGTGCGATCGAGCTCCTCCGCATAACCCGTGACGAGAATCACGGGCAGCTTCCCCGGCCGCTTCTCGACCGCTTCGGCGAGGTCGATGCCGTTCAGGCGGCCCGGCATGTGGATATCCGAAATCACGAGGTCGAACGCATCGTTTGCGGCCGCGCCTTCGATCAGGCGCAACGCGTCGTCGGCGGTGGGTGCATAGGTCACGCGGTGCCCGAGCAGCGAAAGCAGCGCTTCGGTGCCGGCCGCGACTTCGCTGTTGTCCTCGACGAGCAGCACGTGCAGTCCGGCGAGCGCGCTTGCGTCTTGCACGACGGCCTGCGGCCGCACGACGACGTCCTCGGCACGCGCGCGCGGCAGGTAGAGGCGCACCGACGTGCCGGCGCCGACCGCGCTGTCGATCGTCGCGAGGCCGCCCGAGCGTTCGCAGAACGCGAACACCTGCGGCAGCCCGAGCCCCGTCCCCATCCCCTGCGCCTTCGTCGTGAACAGCGGTTCGAACGCGCGCGCAAGCACGTCGGGCGCCATGCCTGAACCCGTATCGTCGAGCGAGATCTGCACGAAATCGCCGGTCAGCGGAAAGCCGTCCTCGCGGCGCAGCGTCACGTTGCGCGCGCCGACCGTGAAGCGGCCGCCGGTCGCCATCGCGTCGCGCGCATTGACCGCGAGGTTGATCACCGCGAGCTCGAGTTCCGCAACGTCGACGCGAATCGGCCAGACGCCGGGCTCGATCGCGACGACCAGCGACGATTTCGAACCGAGCGATGTCTTCAGCAGTTCGCGGCACGTGCCGACCCATTGCCCGATGTCGATCGTCTCGTTGTGCAGCGGCTGCTTGCGCGCGACGCCGAGGAGCTGGCGCGTGAGCGACTGCCCGTTCTTCAGCGCGCGTTCGATCGCGCCGAGTTCCTTGTCGAGATGCTGGACGCCGCGCCGCCGCGCGATCTGCACGTTGCTCGAGATGATCATCAGCAGGTTGTTGAAGTCGTGCGCGACGCTGCCGACGAGGTTGCCGAGCGCCTGCATCTTGCGCGACTGCCGGTACGCCGATTCGATCGAGCGCCGCATCGACGCTTCCGCCTGCCAGCGGTCCCACGCCTCCTCTTCCGCCTTCAGCCGCTTGAGCGACAGCCAGATCACGGACCACAGCGCGATCGACGGCGCGAACATCGAGATGAACAGCACGCTCAGGTGTTCGTACCATTCATGCCAGATCGCCGACGTGCGGTACGCGCACGACACATAGACGGGATAGCTGCCGACCTGGCGGTACGCGACGATCTCGCTGCTTGCGCCATCGTGGCGCACGCGCACGACGCCCGCGCGCGGATCGTTGCGCGCGTCGCCGAACGTGGCCGTGCGATCGGTATGCGCGAGCGACGGCGGCGGCGGATACGATGCGATCACCGCGCCGTCCGAGCGCGCGAGCGCCATCGTCATCGGCGTGCTCGCGCCGCCGAGCAGGTCGCGGTAGAACGCGTTGAAATACGACGATTTCAGCGCGATCGACACCATCCCGGCGAACGAACCGTCGCTATGACGCCGCGCGACGCCCGTGTTGAATACGGGAATGTTCTCGAGCTTGAGCGGCCCCATCATCAGCCGCGAGATGTGTTCGATGACCTTGCCGTCGCGGATGCCGGCGAAGTCGTCGCGGTTCGCGATCGACGCATAGGGCGCCGGATAGTAGAGGCTGTTGGCGAGCAGCATCCCGCTCGCGCCGAAGATCGACACGGCGGCCACCTGCGGGTAGCCGCCGCCGATCGTGTTCAGCGCTTCGTGGATGTCGGATTCCCTGTTGCGTACGGTCGCGTCGTCCATGTCCTGCACGAGATCGACGATGCGCGCATCGAGGGTTTCGCTCAGGTCGAACACCTTGAGCGCGTGCTCTTCGGCGACGCGTACGGTGCGCATCGTCACGTCGCTCGCGGCGGCCTCGCGCGCCTTCAGGTCGTTGTACGCCATCACCACCACGTAGATGCACGGCAGCACGATCGCCGCGACGAGCAGCACGATCAGCGTCACGCGGCGGACCGCGAAATCGTGCTCGGGCGCACCGGCCGCATAGGTGCCGTCGTCCTGCCAGTCGTCGGCGGGAGCGGAGGCGGGGGCGTGGGAGTCGGCAGGCCGGTCGGACGTCATCGAAGCAGCGGGTGAGGCAGAGGTGCCTGCCATCATAAACGAGTTGCGACGGCCCGCCGCACCGCGCCGTACGAGCACGATCCCGTCGATTCCGACAGGGGGAAATTGTCGGATTGAAAACGCGACGAATCCGGCAGCGCAAACGTACACAAGGAAAAATTTTGCGTACTTATCTCGAAAATGGTCGGGGCTGTTTTCGGAATGACGCGCGATCGGATCGATTCTGTTCGAAATGGTGAAAATGGCGAGTTGCACCGACTTCGGTTTACTCCGAGAATCGCGCCTTGCTTTCCCTATGACAGATATATGCGCCCGCCGGCGTTCGCCGCGCGGTGCGTCGCGCGCACCTGCGTCGCGGCGCCCGAGCACGGCCGCCAGGCGGTTGCCTGCGCCCGAACGCATGGCGCCTCAAGAAGTGCGCCGCGCGGCCGTTAACGCGAGAGAGACCACTCCGTATACCGCATCGCCCCATGCCTTTGCCGATTGTAATTGCCGACGATTCGCTGCTCGCTCGCAAACTTCTGACAAAGGCGTTGCCGGGAGACTGGGACGTTGACGTCGCGTATGCGGCGAATGGTCGCGAGGCCCTGGCGCTCTATCGTGACGGCAAAGCTTCCGTGATGTTTCTGGACCTGACGATGCCCGACATGAGCGGATATCAGGTCCTGGAAACACTGCGCCACGAAGATCTGAACACGTTCGTGATCGTGGTATCCGCCGATATCCAGCCGCAGGCGCAAGCACGCGTGCGCGAATTGGGCGCGATCGCATTCGTTGCCAAGCCCGTGACGTCGGACGCATTGCTGCCCATTCTCAAGGAGTATGGGTTGTATGCCTGAATCGGTGTTCACGGCGGAGCAACGCGACGCGTTGCAGGAAATCGCCAACCTTGCAATGGGCCGCGCCGCCGCGCGGCTTGCGTTGCTGCTCGGGCGCTTCATCGAGCTGTCGGTGCCGCGCGTGCGCGTCGTGAAAGCGGCCGACGCGGGCGACGCGCTGCGCGAGATGACGGGCATTCACGACAACGTGACCGCCGTGCGCCAGGGCTTCCGTTCCGACATCAAGGGCGAGGCGATCGTGCTGTGCCGCAGCGCGGGCGTCGCGCGGCTCATGACGATCGTCGACCGCACGTTCGGCGACGGCGTGTACGGTGGGATGGCGACGCCGGACGAGCTCATGTTCGACGTCGCGAACGTGCTGATGGGCGCATGCGTCGCATCGATCCTCGACGAGCTCGGCCGCAAGCCCGTGTTCTTTCCGCCGGGGCTGCTCGGTTCGAACGTGTCGTTCGACGACGTATTCCAGCCGCCCGAGCTCGCGTGGAGCGTCGCGCTGCTGCTCGAGGTGAACTTCGGGCTCGAGGATCATGCGTTCCGTGCCCACTTCGTGATGCTGATGGCCGAGGATTCGATCCGGCTGATGGGCGACGCGCTCGACGCGTTGCTGTCCGCGCTATGACGGCCGCCGCGCCGTCGCTGAGCGACCTCGTGATCGAGCGGGTGGGCTTCGGCCTGTTCGTGCTCGACCGTTCGATGTGCGTGCTGATGTGGAATCGCTTCATGCAGGACCACAGCGGCATCCCGGCCGCCGACGTGATCGGCCGCAACCTGTTCGACTGCTTTCCGGACCTGCCGCGCGCATGGCTGTCGCGCAAGCTCGAGAGCGTGTTCCAGCTCGGCAGCTTCGCGTTCAGCTCGTGGGAGCAGCGGCCCTACCTGTTCCGCTTCGAGCACGACCGGCCGATCACCGGCGGCGTCGACTACATGCAGCAGGACTGCACGTTCATGCCGCTCACGCGCGGCCGCGAGGTCGAGGCCGTGTGCGTGACGATCTCCGACGTCACGCATGTGAGCGTGATGCAGCGCGAGCGCGAGGAAGCGGTCGCGAAGCTGCGCGAACACGCGAATCGCGACGGCCTGACCGGCATCGCGAACCGGCGCTTCTTCGAGGCGCGGCTCGGCGACGAATTCGCGCGCTGGCAGCGCTACGGCGGCGACATGTCGGTGCTGCTGTTCGACCTCGACCACTTCAAGACGATCAACGACCGCTTCGGGCATGCGGCCGGCGACGCCGTGCTGCGCGAGACGGCGCGCCGCGTCGCGTCGATCGTGCGTGCGCAGGATACGTTCGGCCGTTTCGGCGGCGAGGAATTCGCGCTGCTGCTGCCGTGCACGAGTCTCGACGAGGCGATGCTGGTGGCCGACAAGGTGCGCGACGCGATCGGCAGCTCGCCGGTCGATGCCGAGGGCGTCAGCGTGCCGGTGACGGCGAGCGTCGGCGGTGCGTGCGCGAAAACGGGCGCGCCGACCTGCGACGTGCTCGTCAACGAGGCCGACGCCGCGCTCTATCGCGCGAAGCGGCTCGGGCGCGATCGTTCGGTCGCCTACGCGTAGGCGCGCCCGCCCCGCATCGCGCGAAGCGGCTTCGCCCCGCGCGTGCCGCGCTCAGCTTTTCGCGATGTCGGCCAGCACGCCGGCCAGCACGGCCGGTTCCGACACGAACGGCGAATGGCTGCTGTCGAGCTGGTGCACGTGGGTCGGGTTGCCGGGCGCGAACGCGTCGGCTTCGTCGATGAAGCGCTGCTGCAGCGCGGGCAGGATCACGCGATCCTGCAGGCACTTGATGTAGTGACGGTCGATCGCGCCCCAGCGCGCGGCGGTCGTCGGGATCGCGGTCGCGAACGGCGCGGCCGGCACGTCGCAGGTCATCAGGTTCGCGACGGCCTCGAAGTCGGCCTGCGGTGCGTCGTCGTACAGCGCGCGCTTCATCGTGTCGCGATACGCGGCGTCGCCGCTGCGCGGATCGATGCGCAGCGCACCGGCGACGCGCGGGCTCGCGAGCATCAGCGCGCCGAGCATCTCGCCCTTGTTCTCGGGCGCGCGCACGTAGTCGAGGCCCGGCACGCCCGACGCAGGCATGAACGCCGCGAGATAGACGATCTTCGCGATCTTTTCCGGCGCGCGTTCGGCGGCCGCCGTGATCGCGAGGCCGCCCATGCTGTGCCCGACCAGCACGACCTTGCCGCGGCCGAGCGCATACGCGTCGTCGACGGCCTGCATCACCTGCGTCGCGTAATCGTCGAGCGTCGTGTTCGCGACCGGCGACGGCTCGGCGCCGAACGCGTCCTTGTCGAGCGGCCGTTCGAGATAAGACGCGGGAAAGCGGGCGTTGATGCCGTGCGCGGGCAGGTCGCGCGCGATCGACAGGTAGCCGCGCGCGGCCAGCGCTGCAGCGACGTGCGCGTAGCACCACGCGCCGTGCCACGCGCCATGCACGAGCACGAACACGGGATGGTCGGCCTGCTGGGGGGCGGTTATGTTCGTCTCCATGGGGTGTTCGTGTTTTTTCGGGAAAGCTGTCATCTTAGACGAACCCGTGCGCGTCCAAGCGCGAACGCACGCTGCGATCGCGTTATCGACAGCGGTCCGTCCCTCTTGTCTCGCGCAGGCCACATTTCGTCCGGATCCGATATGAATTTGAGCCGAAGCGCGCTAATTTGTTGCTTTGCTCGCGATTGCGCCCCATGAACGTCGACTATCTCTTCTACCGGAAGCCGGACAAACCCGGCCCCTATTCGCTCGACGACCTGGGCGACATTGCGCCGCCGATCGGCCCGGGCGACCTGGTGCGCGCGGGGATCGCGCGCGTGTTCGAGCAGATCGACTGGCAGGAGTCGCCCGACGTGCCGGGCGCGTGGTTCGGCACGGGCGGCGCGGTATTCCAGTTCACCGTGGAGCCCGACGGCCGCGTGACGAGCTTCATGGGCTCGCGCCTCGAACGCCGCTCGATGCTGCAGCTCACCCGCGAAATGGGGCTCATTGCGCTCGACCTGCAGCGCGATATCGTTTACGGCTGACGGGCCGCCGGCGCCCGCTGGTGTCGAGTGGCACCCGTTCCCGCCGAGGCCGGCCGCGCCGGCCTGCCAACGGCCCCCGGCGCCCCGCCGGACATGGCGCGTGTCCGCCATCGAACTTCAAAGATTGCTATACTTTCGCCCAATTCCGGCTTCCGGCCGGTAATTTGTGCCTGTCTGCGTCGATCGTTCGCATATCTCGCACGCATTGACACCCTGACCATCCCAGCCGGGCATGGCTTCTTCAATCGCCCCGCGTGGGTGTCTCCGTGGAGCTTGTCTTGGCCGTTTCCAATTCCGTCGTGGACGAACAAGAAACCGACGCCGCTGCCGTCACATCGGGCAGTTCCTTCTATCTTGCGATGCGCATCCTGCCGGCCGTGCAGCGCGATGCGATGTTCCAGGTCTACGCGTTCTGCCGCGCGGTCGACGACATCGCCGACAGCGACCTGCCGCGCGCCGAGCGCACCGCGGGCCTCGATCGCTGGCGTGCGGACATCGACGCGTGCTTCGCGGGCCGCCCGCCGCGCCATCTGGCCGCGCTGGATCGCGAGATCCGCGCATTCAACCTGCAGCGCGACGATTTCCACGCGATGATCGACGGAATGGCGATGGACGCGGTAGAAGACATCTGCGCGCCCGACGAGCCGACGCTCGACCTCTTTTGCGATCGCGTGGCGAGCGCGGCCGGGCGGCTGTCGGTGAGGATATTCGGGATGCCGGAAGCCGAAGGGATCGAGCTGTCGCACCACCTCGGTCGTGCGCTGCAACTGACGAACATCCTGCGCGACATCGACGACGACGCGGCGATCAACCGCTGCTACCTGCCGCGCGAGCTGCTTGCGCGCGAAGGCATCGCGATCGCCGATCCGGCAACGATCGTGCGCGATCCGGCGCTGCCGCGCGTGTGCGCGACGCTCGTCGAGCGCGCACTCGAGCATTTCCGCCAGGCCGACGCGGTGATGGATACCTGCCCGCGTGCGCAGGTGAAGGCGCCGCGCATCATGTCGGGCGCGTATCGCTGCATTCTCGAAGCCGCGGTCGCACGCGGCTTTGCCGCCCCGCGCGCCCCGCTGCGCAAGCCGAAAGCGCGCATGCTGATGATCGCCGCGCGCTACGCGCTGTTCTGAGTCGACCGAGTCGATGCCCAGAACCGTCCACGTGATCGGTGCCGGACTCGCGGGCCTGTCGGCCGCGGTCGAACTGCAACGCCGCGGGCGGCACATCGTGCTGCACGATGCGCACGCGCATGCGGGCGGCCGCTGCCGATCGTGGTTCGACGGGACGCTGAACACGACGCTCGACAGCGGGCTGCACGTGGTATTCGCGGGGCAGGCGGCAACGCAGCGCTACCTGCGCGCGATCGGCGCGGCCGATCAACTGGTCGGGCCCGCGCTGCCTGAATTTCCGGTCGTCGACGTCGCGTCGCAGCAGCGCTGGACGCTGCGCTTCGGCAACGGGCGCTGGCCGTCATGGCTGTTCGACGCCGCGTCGCGTGCGCCTGGCACGACGCCGCTCGACTACCTCGCGCTCGCCCCGCTCGGGTTCGCGCGCACGGGCCGCTCGCTCGCACAGACGATGCGATGCGACGGCGTGCTGTGGGATCGTTGGCTGCGGCCGTATTTGCTCGGGGTACTGAACGTCGAGCCGCGCCACGCGAGTGCCGAGCTCGCGCGCGCGGTGCTGTGCAGCACGTTTGCCGCGGGCGGCCCCGGCTGCCGTCCGCTCGTCGCGCGCCACGGGCTCGGCAGCGCATTCGTCGAACCGGCGCTGCGGATGCTGCAGCACGGCGGCGCGCAGATCCGGCTGAACTCGCGGGCCGACGCGTTCGAGTTCGGCGCGCACGGCAATGCGGTCGATGCGGTCGCGATCGGCGGCGAGCGCGTCGATCTCGCGCCGGGCGACGCGGTCGTGCTGGCCGTGCCGCCCGAGGTCGCGTTGCCGCTCGTACCCGAACTCACCGCGCCGGATACATTCAGCGCGGTCGTGACCGCGTATTTCGCGGCCGAGCCGCCGGCCGGCAGCCCGCTGCAGACGACCGTCGTCAACGGCGTCGTCGATGCGGTGCGCGCCGGCGGCGGCCAGCTCGCGGCGACGATCCGCGATGCGGGCCGCTGGCTCGACATGCCGCACGACACGCTCGCGCGGCGGATCTGGGAAGACGTCGCGCACGTGATCGGCGCGAACCCGGAAACCATCCCCGCGTGGCAGCTCGTCGTCGAGCCGCGCGCGGGCTTTGCGGCGGTGCCGTCGCAGGAAATGAAACGTCCGGCCGTGCGTACGCGCTGGACCAATCTTGTGCTGGCGGGCGACTGGATTGCCACCGGCTTGCCCGCCACGATCGAGGGCGCGATCCGTTCCGGCCAATTGGCCGCGGACGTGCTCCAGACACAATAAGAGAGGGACCGATGAACGATCTCACCGAAATGGCTACCCTGTCCGCCGGCATCGCGCCGGCCGGCGTCGACGCGGCCGTCGCGCGTGCGACCGACGCGCTGCTGGCCGCGCAGAACGCGGACGGACACTGGGTCTACGAACTCGAAGCCGATTCGACGATTCCCGCCGAATACGTGCTGCTCGTCCACTATCTCGGCGAGACGCCGAACCTCGAGCTCGAACGGAAGATCGGCCGGTATCTGCGCCGCATCCAGCAGGCGGACGGCGGCTGGCCGCTGTTCACCGACGGCGCGCCGAACATCAGCGCGAGCGTGAAGGCATATTTCGCGCTGAAGGTGATCGGCGACGACGAGAACGCCGAGCACATGCAGCGCGCGCGCAAGGCGATCCACGCGATGGGCGGCGCCGAGATGTCGAACGTGTTCACGCGCATCCAGCTCGCGCTGTACGGCGCGATTCCGTGGCGCGCCGTGCCGATGATGCCGGTCGAGATCATGCTGCTGCCGCAATGGTTCCCGTTCCACCTGTCGAAGGTGTCGTACTGGGCGCGTACCGTGATCGTGCCGCTGCTCGTGCTGAACGCGAAGCGCCCGCTCGCGAAGAACCCGCGCGGCGTGCGCATCGACGAGCTGTTCGTCGATCCGCCCGTCAACGCCGGGCTGCTGCCGCGCCAGGGTCACCAGAGCGCCGGCTGGTTCGCGTTCTTCCGTGTGGTCGACCATGCGCTGCGCGCGGTCGACGGCTTGTTCCCGAGCTATACGCGCGAACGCGCGATCCGCCAGGCCGTGTCGTTCGTCGACGAGCGCCTGAACGGCGAGGACGGCCTCGGCGCGATCTATCCGGCGATGGCCAACGCGGTGATGATGTACGACGTGCTCGGCTACGCGGAGGATCATCCGAACCGCGCGATCGCGCGCAAGGCGCTCGACAAGCTGCTCGTCGTGCAGGAGGACGAAGCGTATTGCCAGCCATGCCTGTCGCCGGTGTGGGACACGTCGCTCGCGGCGCATGCGCTGCTCGAAACCGGCGATGCGCGCGCCGAGGAAGCCGTGCTGCGCGGCCTCGACTGGCTGCGTCCGCTGCAGATCCTCGACGTGCGCGGCGACTGGATCTCGCGCCGCCCGAACGTGCGGCCCGGCGGCTGGGCGTTCCAGTACGCGAACGCGCACTACCCGGACGTCGACGATACGGCCGTGGTCGTGATGGCGATGGACCGCGCGCAGAAGCTCAGGCAGTCGGACGCGTACCGCGAATCGATGGCGCGCGCGCGCGAATGGGTCGTCGGCATGCAGAGCAGCGACGGCGGTTGGGGCGCGTTCGAGCCGGAAAACACGCAGTACTACCTGAACAACATCCCGTTCTCCGATCACGGCGCGCTGCTCGATCCGCCGACCTCCGACGTGTCGGGCCGCTGCCTGTCGATGCTGTCGCAGCTCGGCGAGACGGCCGCGAACAGCGAGCCGGCCCGCCGCGCGCTCGACTACATGCTGAAGGAGCAGGAGCCGGACGGCAGCTGGTACGGCCGCTGGGGGATGAACTACGTGTACGGCACGTGGACCGCGCTGTGCTCGCTGAACGCGGCCGGCCTCGGGCCTGAAGACCCGCGCATGAAGCGCGGCGCGCAGTGGCTGCTGTCGATCCAGAACAAGGACGGCGGCTGGGGCGAGGACGGCGACAGCTACAAGCTGAACTACCGCGGTTTCGAGCAGGCGCCGAGCACGGCGTCGCAGACGGCCTGGGCGCTGCTCGGCCTGATGGCGGCCGGCGAGGTGAACAACCCGGCCGTTGCGCGCGGCGTCGATTACCTGATCGCCGAGCAGAACGAAGAGGGTCTGTGGGACGAGACGCGCTTCACGGCGACGGGCTTCCCGCGCGTGTTCTACCTGCGCTACCACGGCTATCGCAAGTTCTTCCCGCTGTGGGCGCTCGCGCGCTACCGCAACCTGAAGCGCGACAACGCGACGCGCGTCACGGTCGGGATGTAACGCGTGGGCGCATCACGGCACAACGGCGCATTGCCCGTCATCGCGGTGACGGGGATGGCGTTCGAGGCGCGCATCGCGCGCGGCGACGGCGTCGAGGCCGTGTTCGCCGCGCGGGCCGACCGGCTCGAGCGTGCGCTGGCCGACGCGACCGCGCGTGGTTGCGCGGGCATCGTGAGCTTCGGCACGGCGGGCGGGCTCGCGCCCGATCTGGAACCCGGCGCGCTCGTGATCGCGAACGCGATCGACGGGCCGTTCGGCCGCGTCGAGACCGATACGAGCTGGAGCGCGCGGCTCGTCGCCGCGCTGCACGACACGCCGGTATGGGCGCGCGTCACGCGCGGCACGATCGCGGCCGTCGGTGCGCCGGTCGTCAGCGAACAGGAAAAGGCGTCGCTGCACCACGCGAAGGGCGCGCTCGCCGTCGACATGGAGTCGCACATCGCGGCGGCCTTCGCGGCTGCGCGCGGCGTGCCGTTCGCGGTGTGCCGCGCGATCGTCGATCCGGCGTGGCGCACGCTGCCGCGCGCGGCGACGGCCGGCCTGCGCGACGACGGCAGCACGGCGATCCTGCCGATCCTGCGCGAATTGCTGAAGCAGCCGTCGCAGCTCGGCCCGCTGCTGCAGGTCGCCAGCGATGCGCGCGCGGCGCGTACGACACTGATCCAGGCACGCCACGCGTTCGAGCGTGCGGGTGCGATGCGGATCGTCTGAGCGGCACCGCCACGTTTCTCTTTCCCTCCTCTCTCCGTTTTCGCGGACAAAAAAAGAGCGCTGCCTGATGCAGCGCTCTTTGTCTTTGCGGCGGTCGCCGTTGCAGCGTTACTGCGCGGCCGGACTGCTCGCGGGCATTGCCGGCGCGGCCGGCGTGACGTCGGCGGCCGGTGCCGGCGTCGTCGCGGAACTCGACGATGCCGCTGCCGCTGCCGGTGCCGCGGCAGGCGCACTCGCCGGCATCGCATTGTCCGCACCCGGATCGTCGTACTGCGGCAACCCCGGCGCGGCCGGCGCGTTGTTCGGCGCGGCGCCCGATGCGCCATCCGATGCGCCCGGATCCTCGTAGTTCGGCAGCCCCGGCACGGCCGGCGCCGCGGCCGGCACGGCGCCCGATTCGCCCGGCTCGCTGTAGTTCGGCAGCGCGGTCGACGACGACTGGCTGCGATACGTCAGCGACTTGCGCTGCTGCAGGTACGCGTCGCGCACGAACGAATACGGATCGAGCGCGGCCTGCTTCAGCAGGTCGGTCGCGCCGAGCAGGTCCGAACGCGCGCTGATGAATTGCGCGATGTACATCGGGTTGCGCGCGGCCGGCTCGATGTAGTTGAGCAGGTTGAAGCGCACGTCCACCGCACGGCCGACGCCGTCGCGGACCGTGCTCGGCCCGAACACGGGCAGCACGAGATACGGGCCGGACGGCACGCCCCAGCGCGCGAGCGTCAGGCCGAAATCCTGGTGATGCTTCGGCAGCCCGGCCGGCGTCGCGATGTCGATCAGGCCGGCGACGCCGAACAGCGAGTTCATCGTCACGCGCATCAGATCCTGCGTCGCATCGGTGATGCGCAACTGCAGCAGGTTGTTCGCCATGTTGCCGAGATCGCCGAGGTTCGAGAAGAAGTTGCTGATCGCGGTGCGCACGGGCGTCGGCGTGATCTTCTGGTAACCCTTCGCGATCGGCACGGCGATGTTCGAATCGACGGCGTCGTTGATCTTGTACATCGTCCGGTTCATCGGCTCGAGCGGGTCGTTGGGATTGCGGTTCGGTCCCGTCGCGCAGCCGGTCAGCATCGCGCTGGCGGCGACGGTCGCCGCGATGATTCGCACCTTATTCATTGATTCCTTGCGATTGGTTCTTGGCGCGTTTGACGCGCGGTTTGCCCATCAGGACGGGCTGGAACACCACGGCGCCGATCAGCGTGCAGGTCAGTGCCAGCGCGAGCAGCTTGCCCATGCTCGACGTGCCCGGGTGGTGCGACAGCCACAGGCTGCCGAATGCGGTCGCCGTCGTCGCGGCGCTGAACAGCACCGCGTGCGTGAGGCTCGAATGCAGCAATCCCGTCTGCCCCGCGCGCCACGCCATCACGAAATACACCTTGAATGCGACGCCGACGCCGAGCATCAGCGGCAGCGCGATGATGTTCGCGAAGTTGAGCGGCATGCCGAGCACGACGCACATCTCGAGCGTCACGACACCCGACACGAGCAGCGGCACCAGCGTGCGCAGCACGTCGCCGAAGCGGCGCAGCGTGACCCACAGCAGGATCGTGATCGACATGATCGACCACACCCCCGCATGCAGGAACGCGTTGATGATCGTGTCGGCCGAATGCAGGATCGAGATCGGCCCGCCGGTCGCGCCCGGTTCCGCGGCCTTCACGGTCTGCGCGAAACGGCGCAGCATCGTGTCGTCGTTCGGGTCGACGCCCTTCGGCACCTTCGGCGAGATCTGCACGAGCGCGTGGCCGTCCGGCGCGACCCAGTCGCGCACGAGCGGCGGCGGCAGCGATTCGCGCGTGATGTCCTGCGGCTGCAGCAGCGCGGCGAGCTGGTTCAGCGCGATGCGCAGCGTATCGGAGAATGCGCGCTCGGCGCGGTCGCGCGTCGCGCTGTCGGCGGCGGCGAGCTTCGCGAGCGACGCGGACAGGTGTTGCGCGGCGGCCGCGCCCGGGCCCGGGTGATCTTCCGCCGCGTAGCCGAGCAGATCCGACACGCGCTTGAGCGCCGCGACGCGCTGCGCGTCGGTCGCGGGCGGCGCGGCCGGCTGCGTCAGCGCGGGCAGCAGGTCGCTCGCGGCCGCGGCGATCGCCGCGCGCTTGGCCGGCTGGTCGGCGGGGATGAAGGTCGACAGGGTGGTCGTGCGGCCGACTTCGGGCAGCGCGTCGAGACGCTTCGCGGCCGCATCGGCTTCGGCGAGCGACGGCGCGAGCAGCGTGACGTCGTTGACGGCTGCTTCGGGCGAATCCTTCAGCGCGAGCAGCGTCGCCATCGATTCGCTGTTCGGATCCTTCAGGTGCAGCGGGTTGAAGTCGAAGCGCAGGAACGCGAGCAGCGGCAGCGCGCCGATCACGACCGCGAGCGTGCCGATCAGGATCGGCTTGCGATGGCGATCGAGGAAATCGTCGACCGGCGCGAGCCACGGGAAGCCCGGCGTCTTCGATTCGCCCGGCGGCGCGAACAGGCGCAGCAGCGCGGGCAGCAGCGTGAGCGTGGTCAGCAGTGCGACGAACATCCCGACGCCCGCGATCAGGCCGAGCTCGGACACGCCGCGATAGGCGGTGGGGATGAACGAGAAGAAGCTCGCCGCGACGGCCGCCGTGGCCAGCGCGAGCGGCATGCCCATCGAGTGCGCGGCGCCGATCAGCGCGTGATCGATGCGCTGGTCGCGGAAGCGTTCCTCGCGGTACTTCACGCCGTACTGGATCGAGAAATCGACGCCGAGGCCGACGAACAGCACCATGAACGCGACCGAGATCATGTTCAGCGAGCCGACCATCGCGAGGCCGAGCGCGGCGGTCACGACGAGGCCGACGAACAGCGTGACGAGCACCGAGCCGATCATCCGCTTCGAGCGCAGCGCAAGCCACAGGATGACGAGCACGGCGAGCAGCGTGAGCGCGCCGTTGAGCGCCGCGCCGTCCTCGACCGATGCGAATTCATCGTCGGCGAGCGGCTGTTCGCCGGTCAGGTGCACGGCCGCGCCGTAGCGCTTTTCGAGGTCGAGCGAACGGGCAGCGTCGCGAATCACCTGGCTGGTTTCCGCGCCGGCCTTCAGCGCGCCGTAGTTGACCACGGGCTGCACGGTGACGAATGCGCGCGCGGGCTGCCGCGCGGCATCGCTGTCGACCAGCGCGCGCCACGAGAACGCGGCCGGCTTGCCGGCCAGCACGTCGTCGACCGTCGCGGCGCTGCGCGCGAGCAGCTTCGCCATCGCCGGCAGTTTCACCTGGCCGGTCAGGAGCGGCTGGCCGAGCGTGGTGGCCAGCGTCGTCGCGAGCCCGGTCAGGCTCGGGTTCTTCGCGAGTTCGTTGACGAGCGGGCGCGCGCTCGCGAGCTGCGAGGTCGTATCGGTGACTTCCTGCGGCGACAGGAACAGCAGCCCGTTGTGCTCGAAGAACGGCCCGCCGCCGGGCTCGGCGACCTGGCCGATGCGGCCGGCTTCGGCCTGCTTCTGCAGCGCTTCGGTCAGCGCATGCGCGGCGGCATTCGCGAATTCGGGCGCGGGCGCCTCGACGACCGCGAGGATCGTGCCGTTGCGTTGCGGGAACGCTTTATCGACGGCCTGGCCGAGTGCGGCCCATTGCGGTTCCGCATCGACGAGCTTGCTGATGTCGGTATTGATCTTGAAATGCTGCGCGACGTAGACACCGCTGAGGGCAGCGATGACGAGCGACAGGACGACGACCCAGACGGGACGGCGCACCGACCACGCAACGAGTCGGACGATGAGAGATGTCACCATGTGGCGGTGGGGAGCGGCTGGCAAGGGCAAAGTAGCCAAGTATACCGGCGCGGCGTGGCGACTGACGTGACGTTGCGGGTTTCGGGGCGGGAAGGAGATTTGTTCGCGGCGGCGGAATCGATACCGGTGGCCGGCTGTTTTGTAAGGGGATATTTACATAATCGGAGCTGAGCTCAGCTGCGCCATCGTGCCGTCACCCGCGCCTGTGACAAATGAAGCTGAAAGGTAACAGTCGGTCACGGCGCGGCAACCGGGCGTCGGGCCCGGTATACTTTGCCCCACCGGCCGATGCAAGGAGCCGGTCGTTTTTTCCCATTGAGCGCGAATATTCGTATGAAACGTCATCTGTTTGCTTTCGTCGCGGCCGCCGCCGTGTCGGTTTCCGCTTTCGCGCAGAGCGCGCCGGTCGACATCGTCCGCAATGCGGTCGAGGGCACCGTCACCGCGATGAAGGCCGATCCGGCCGCACGCGGCGGCGACATGGCGAAGGTCACGCAGGTCGTCGAGCAGCGCTTCCTGCCCGCGACCAACTTCGAGCGCACGACCCGCATCGCCGTCGGCGACGCGTGGAAGCAGGCGACGCCGCAACAGCAGCAGGAGCTGTACAAGCAGTTCAGGCTGCTGATGACGCGCACCTACGCCGCGTCGCTCGCGCAGCTCGGCAGCCAGGACGCGAAGTTCTCGTTCAAGGCCGGCGGCGCATCGGGCGCCGACGCGCTCGTGCAATCGACGGTGACGACGCCGGGCGACAGCCAGTCGGTCGGCTATCGGCTCGGCAAGGTCGGCAACGACTGGAAGATCTACGACATCGACATGTCGGGCGCGTGGCTGATCCAGGTCTACCAGGGCCAGTTCAAGAGCCAGCTCGCGTCGGGCGGGATCGACGGGCTGATCGCGTATCTGCAGAAGCACAATTCGCGGACGAACTGACGGCCGCTGCGCGGTCCCGAATCCGGAAGTACGAAGGGCGCCCTCGGGCGCCCTTGTCTGTTAGCCAGGGTGCCCGGAGAGCAGTCGAACGGCCGACGTGACCGCGCGTCCGGGCGTGCACGCGCAAGTCCAGGCCGCCTTCGCACACCTCAAGGCCCGCTGTGCGCGGCCTACTGATACGTCATGGTGAAGGTCAGCACCGCGTTCGCGCTGCCGGGCGTCACGCTGGCGGCCGTCTGGTAGTACCTGGCCGTGAGCGGGATCGTGTAGGAGCCGCCCGTCGATTTGCTATAGCTCGTCAGCGTGTACTGCGTGTTGTACTTCAACGCATTGCCGTTGCCGTCCTTCAGTTGCAGGCCGATGCCGGTGGCCGTCGAACCGCTCGACAGCGCGAGCACGCCGTTGGTGGCGTCGAGCACGGCATTGACCGGGATGAACTGGTACTGGATCGAGTTCAGGCCTGTCGGGCAGGCGTTGACCGCCACGTTGAACGAGACGGCCTGCTTGTTGGTCGAGCCGATGCCCGTGAATTCCGACTGCAGGGGTGAACCCATGTTGACCGTCACGTTCGGCGTGGTGCACGCCGCCACGTTGACGATGGTCGAGGTCAGCGAAAACGACACGAGAGGCGAGGCGGCGACCGTATACACGTTGCTGCCGGTGCTCGTCGCTGATGCCCCCACGAGCAGCACGCCGCCCGTCACCGTGCCCGCCGTGATCGGGCCGGTCTTGACCAGCGCCGCCTGCACCATACCGCCGTTACTGATCGAAGTAACAATTCCGTTTGCGTTGCAGGAGTTCCCCGTCCACGGGCTGGGGAACGGCGCAGACGGCACGCCGAGATCCTTCCACGGCAGGCTTCCGCAACCGTTCGCGTAAGTACTCACGCCGATCGCGACACCGACGCCAGGCACATTGGTATTCCAGACCGTATAGGTTCCACCATTCGGCGAGGCCACGGTCATGCCGGCCTTGGTCATCGACTGCGGTTCGAAGACCATACCCGCGGCCGCCGTACCCGACACCGTGCAAGTGTAGTAATTGGGAACGTTCGGCGTACTGACCCAGCCGGTCAGCATGGTGCCGACTACAGCGTCGCGCGGGACCGTCACCGAGGCCGGCATCGACAGCGTCACCGTCTGAGCCGTTCCCGAGCAACTGATGGTTCCCGCGGCGAACACCGGACGTGTGCCCAAACCGAGCATCAGCACTGCCAGCGTGAGCAGCCAGAACGCGAGGCGGCCCGGGCCTCGCACCGATTTCGTCTGCCCGCGCGTCTCGGCCGGCTTCTCGTTCCGTTTCATGATCTTTACCTGGTCCATCACATCCGCTTGCTCATTGCGTCCGTACCGCCTCCGCATACGTCAAAACCTGATGCGCAGTGCTTATTGATACGTCATGGTGAAGGTCAGCACCGCGTTCGCGCTGCCGGGCGTCACGCTGGCGGCCGTCTGGTAGTACCGGGCCGTGAGCGGGATCGTGTAGGAGCCGCCCGTCGCACTGCTGTAGCTCGTCAGCGTGTACTGCGTGTTGTACTTCAACGCATTTCCGCTGCTGTCCTTCAGTTGCAGGCCGATGCCGGTGGCCGTCGAACCGCTCGACAGCGCCAGCACGCCGTTGGTGGCGTCGAGTACGGCATTGACCGGGATGAACTGGTACTGGATCGAGTTCAGGCCTATCGGGCAGGCGTTGACCGCCACGTTGACCGCGACGGCCTGCCTGGTGGTCGAACCGATGCCCGTGAATTCCGACTGCATGTGCGAACCCATGTTGACCGTCACGTTCGGCGTGGTGCAAGCGGCCACGTTGATGATGGTCGACGACAGCGAGAACGACTTGCGGCTCGCGGTCGCGACCGTATACGTGCCGGTGGTGCTTTGCGCCGACCCGCCCTCGAACAACACGCCGCCCGCCACCGTGCCCGCCGTGATGGCACCGGTCTTGACCAACGCCATCTGGGCTTGGCCGCCGTTGGTGATCGAACCGTTTGTGTTGCAGACCCAGCCTGTCCACGGACTGGGGAACAGCGCAAACGGTGTGCCGAGATCGAGCCACGCCTGCCATCCGCAGCCGTTCACGTAGGAGCGTATGCCGATCGCAATGCCGATGCCGGGCACATTGGTATTCCAGACCGTGTAGGCCACCCCGGTCGGCCCGGTCACGGTCATGCCGGACTTGGTCATCGACAGCGGTTCGAAGAGCATGCCCGTGGACGCCGACCCCGACACCGTGCAGCTGTAGTAGTTGCTGGTAGCCGGGGTGCTGATCCAGGCGGTCAGCACCGTGCCGTTCGCGGCATCGCGCGGGACCGTCACCGAGGGCGGCATCGAGACCGGTATCGTCTGCGCGGTACCCGAGCAGCTGGCGCTTTGGGCGAACGCCGCACGCGAGCACAAGCCGAGCATCAGCGCGGCCAGCGTGAGCAGCCAGAACGCCAGGCGGCCCAAGCCTCGCGCCGATTGCTTCTGCCTGCGCGTCGAGGCCGGTGTCCCGTTCCGTTTCATGATCTTTCCCAGAGCCATCGCACCCGCTTTGCTCATTTCGTGCATACCGCCTCCGCATCGGTCCAGCGTTGCTGGCTCGCCTTGCTTGCCGTCGGCAGCGTGTACGACAGCGCACAGCCCTCGGCGGCCGTATCGCCCCACTTCACATTCAGCGTGCCGGCATCGCTCTTCACGCCGCGCAACACGACACGGCCATCCTGCGCCACGGTGCCGACGTTCTGCCCCGTCGCATCGCTTACCTCCGCGCCGAACGGAACCGGTTCGCCATCGCTCATGCGCGCACGCATGATCACCGCGCGCCCGCCGCCCTCGGTTTCGTATTTCAGCCGCACCACCGCGCCCGCGGTCGGCGCGACATGCTGCGCGCTGGATTTCAGCTCGACGCTCATCGGCACGCCCTTCGGATCGATCTCCACCTCGTTGGTCGAGAACGGTGTCAGGCTCGGCACCAGCGCATGACCGAACGAATCGATGCGCAGGCCGCTGCCGGCCGTCACGCGTGCGCCGTTCGCGTCCTTGGCCTCGACGATCGCCATCGTCTCGCCCATGGTCGGCGCAAAGGCCACGCCGCCGGCATAGGCCACCATGCCGCCCGAGATGCCGCCGCCGTACTGCGTAAAGCCGGTGCCCTTCGAAGCATTGCCCGAGAAGGTCGCATACGGCGACATGTAGGACACGTTGCCGCCCATGTTGACGGTCGCCCCGGCGCCGCCGCCGCTGGTACGGCCGACGTTCACGCCGTAGCTGAGCGCGTTGTCGACGCCGAGCGAACCCGTCAGCGACTGCTGGACCAGGGTCGTGCCACGGCTGTCGTGCTGCAGGCTGGTCGACGAGTACAACGTGCGCGAGCCGAGGTTCAGCGGGATCGACACGTTCAGCATGAATCGGTTGTCCCAGCGGTTTTGCGTCGCGTCGAATTGGCGCGCGGCCGACACGCCGTAGTTGATGCGCCGGAAATTATTGTTGTAGCCGGCCTGGAACTGCGTGTCGTTGCCGCCGCGATTCCAGTAGTTGACGGTCGAGCCCGACAGGTAGAACGAGCCCCAGCCTTCCGGCAGGCCCTGGTTCAGCATGACCTGGAACTGACCGCGACGTACGCCGCCCGACAGCAGGCCGTTCACGCCACCCGTCTGCTGGCCGCGCAACTGCATGGCGTCCTGCAGGCCCAGGTAGCCGCTGCTCGAATAGCGGTAGGCGGCCACCGCGATATTGGTATTGGTCGGACTGATCAGCTTGCTGTACGAGAGCTTCACGCTCTGGCCGTGGCGCGTGCCCATGCCGGGCAGATCGGTGTTGGCCTGCGTGATGTCTAACGCGAACGAGCCCAGCCCGGTGTTGAGTGCGGCGCCGACCAGGCCTGCCACGTAGCCGGGCGCGGCGGCCATGCCGCCGTAGCCGGTGATCAGGTTGGTGAAACCGTGCTGTACGGTCGCCTGGAACAGCGCCGGCTTGCTCGACAGCAGCGGACTGCGGTACTGGCCCGCTGTCACGCTGAAACGCGTGATGCCGGGCCGCAGCGAACTGACGGCCGACGCATACGGCACCTTGAAGGTGTGGATGCTGCCATCGGCTTCGGTCACGATGACGTCGAGGTCGCCGCCATAACCGGTCGCATAGAGATCGTCGATCTCGAACGGGCCGGTCGCGACATTGGCGCTATAGATGATGTTGCCGTTCTGGCGCACCTGCACCAGCGCATTGCTGTTGGCGATGCCGTGGATGGTCGGCGCATAGCCGCGTTGCGATTCCGGATACATGCGCTCGTCGCTGGCGATCCGCACGCCGCGAAAGCCCACGCTGTCGAACATCGTGCCGTCGGTGAACGCGTCGCCGATCACGAGCTGCGCCTTCAGGCGAGCGATCGAGCGCTGCAGGCTGGTCTGCACGCTCTGGTAGTGCGTGCCGCCGTGCGTGTCGTAGGTGTAGTTGCCGTTGTGGCGGAAGCGCCAGGGCCCGACGTTCAGGCCGGCGGTCAGGCCCAGGTAGGCCTGGGTCGACGAGGCGCCTCGGTTGTCGGCACGGTAGATGTTGCCGTTGTACGACAGCAGCGCGGCCGGCACGCCCTCGTCCCAGTAGCGCGGATCCACGTAGCCGCGCGCAGCGCGGCTCAGCGAGGCCTGCGGGATGCTGACGTCGAGCCGCTGCTCGCCATTGTCGAAGGTGGCGACGGCGTCCGGCACCAGCATGCCGATCGTCGCGCAGGCATGGTTCGAGTCCGTCAACCTGTGCGTCGCTTCGGGCGACAGCTTCGCGAGATCCACCCCGACCTGCTGCAACAGCTCGCGATCGAAGCAGGGCTGGACGTTGTTCCGGCTGCCGCCCGCTTGGTGCAGCGTGATCTCGGCGCGGCCGATCCAGTTCGTATTGACGTACAGGTCGGCGCGATACGAACCCGGCGCCGCAACATTGCCCTTTGCGAAGCGACTGACGTCCACCCGCGCGCCGCCCGGGCGCTGCAGGAACAGGTCGTCGAACTGGACTTCCGCCACTTGCGTGGCGCTGGTGGTCTCCGCCATCGTGTCGGTCGATGCGAACATCGACAGCGCGAGCAGGAAGCACGGGCGCGGGCGCCAGCGCATGAATGACGGCAAACTGGAAAGACGTTGGATCACGATAGGCACCCGAGCGTGAGCAAGCCTGCGCCCTGCCCGGGCGGGCATGCTTGGTCTTGCCGTGGAAAGGACGTGGCGCGCTACCCGCGCCTCGCGCAATGGAAGGGGGTCAGCCGCGCATCATCGCGATGGCGCCGCGGGGCCGGACCGCAATGGCGTCTCGCCGCTGACCGAGCCGCCGTAGTCGTTCAGCGCCGTGTAACGCACGCTGGCGCCGGCCGCGCCGGGCACGTCGCCCTTCAGCGGGAAGGCGCGCGTCTCGCCCGGCCCGACCATGCCGCCATCGTCGAAGATCGCGCTGCGTCCGCCCGACTGCACGCTGATCATGGTCAACGACACATGGAACGGCGTTGGGTTGTGCGCCTCGATGGCCGGTTTCCCGTCGGCCTGCGTGAGCCGCCAGGTGAGCTGCGCCGGCGCATCGGCCGATGAACCCTTGAGTTTTTCCGGACGATAGAACAGCTTGATGCGCGAACGGAACGCGAGCTGGATATGGTTCATGTCCGCGTCGGCCGCGCCCGGTTTAGGGGGTACCTCGAGCACGTTGAGCCAGAACACCGACTCGCGATCCTGCGGCATGGGCTCGCCGGTGTAGACGATGCGTAGCGTCTGCGACTTGGACGGATCGATCCGCGCGATCGGCGGCGTGACGGTGAAGGGCACCTTGATCGTGGACGGCGCGCTGCGCACGTCACCTGCATCGACCCACGACTGCACGAGCGCGGGCGACTGGCCGGCGTTCGACAGTTTGAGCGTGACCTCGGACTCGCTCGCGCCATAGATCACGCGCGTGCCGCCGATCACCACCGATGCAACGGCAGGTGTCGCCAGGTAGCCGAGCCATGCGACGCACGCGGTGGCGATCGCGCGCCGGAGTGTTTTTCGAAGCTTCATGATAGGGATCGATGCCGGTAGCGAGCACGAGGGGTGGAGCGACGTCGTGCCGCCCCACTCCATCTGCTACGTATAACTAAATGATTGATTACTGATAAACGAGCGAGTACATCACGCTCGACGTCGCCGCGCCCGCTGTTGCAGCGCCGGTCGCGAGGTACTGCGCGTAGTAGTTCAGCGTGGCGGCGCCGGCCGCGCTGATTGCGACGGCCTTCGAGTTTTGCGAGGCGTCAGCCGCACCGATCTTGATAGGCGAATAGCTGCCGTCGCCGTTCAGCAGCTGGATCTCGACGTTGCTCGCGCCGCCCGCGGCCAGGATCAGGTTGCCGGTGGCGGTGTCGACCGTCGGACCCGGCTCGAAGTAGGCGTGGACGGTGCCCGACGCCGGCGTGCAGGCCGTCAGCGAGATGTTGAAGGGCGTGCGGTTGGCGTACTGGCCTGCGGCGGCCAGCGCGCTGGTCGACACCGATTGCAGCGGGACATTGAAGTTGTTCGAGCCGCTGCCGTTGCCGTTGATCGTGCAGGTTTGCGCGAGCACGGTGCCGTTGAACGTGATCGTGCCGTCGGCTGCGGATGCGATTTGCGACGCAGTGGCTGCAGCCACGAACAACACGGCGGTAATGAGTTTGGTTTGCATGGTTTCTGGTTTCTGAAAGAAGCGATCTGAATGGAGATACGACGCCGACGCGATATCCGTTCGATAGCGCGACGCGACATCCAACGGCAACCCGAAAAGGCATCACGCGACCGAATATTGTGTTTTCGGCCCGGTTACACTTGGACGAAACGAATCCTACCGGTGTCAACGATTCGTAAGATGAACAATTGTCACTTCGCGATACCATCAACAAAAAATGCTGTTCAATTTGACTGAACGGCATTAGTTCTCCGGCGCCGGGTTCGTTGCTGTGCGTCAGGTGCCGGTCCGTGCGCCGCCGTCGAGAATCGCGCCGAGCCGTTCGAGGATCGCGTTCTTGTCGGCATTCGCGCGATCGTGGTGACGGTGGCTCGTGTAGACGATGTCGTGCGTGCGGTAGGTCGCCGCGCAGGTTTCGATGTTCGTGCGGATTCACGCATGCGGGCGCGCGAGCCAGTCGTCGGTGGCGCATGCGTCCATCGCGAACTGCGGGGGCGATCGAGGAACGACGACGTATTGCGCTGCGCGAGCGCGGCGCGCATGTCGGACTTCGATTCGAAGTAGTGATAGAACGTGCCTTTCGCGACCTGCGCGTGCTCGACGAGCTCGCTGATGGTCGTCGCTTCCACGCCCTGCGCGAGGAACAGCGTCTCGGCCGCGGCCATCAGTTCATCGACGCGCACTTCTGCCGACTTCGGTGCGGGCACGCCGTATATGCCGGTCGGCATCGCCGGCGGTGCTCGGGGTCGGTATGGGGCTCGCGGTTCCCGCGACCGGCATGACCGTGATGGAGCTGGCGCCGGCCGAACGCGAGGGCATGGCGTCGGCGACGATGAACGCGTTCGCCAGACGGGGGTGAGCATGGACATCGCGGTCTTAGGCAGCATGATGAGCGTCGGTGCGTTGCACCGGATGACGGACACAATGCGAGCGGCCGGCAGCACGCAAGCGGATACGCTGGCGCGGCAGGCGACGATGGAGCATGTGTTTGCGGCGGGGCGGCCGGCGTTGCTCGGCGCGTATCGGGATGCGATGGCGTACGGGTTTTCGATCGCGGCATTATGCTCCGGAATCCTCGGTATTGCGGTTGCGGTGATGCTGATGGTTTGGCGTGAAATCAGGCGGCAGCCGGGCATTGAGGTGATGTCGTGTGCAACGTATTCACGGTCGGAATGACTGTGGTCGACCAACTTGTCATGCGTGGCACGACAAGCACGGCGGCTGCAGCGAGAACGGCTGTCAGATCACGCCATTCGACGAAGAGCGTTCGGAAAATACACCGACAACGGCGATACGGCGCATCATGATTTCGCTTCTCGGTCTAGATCACCGATATGGGCCGGTGATGCCGGTTGCCGCACGACGAGTGCATGCAGACTTCATGCGAAACACGAGCACGATGCTCGTTCCGGCAAGCGAAAGGATTCCATCGCCCTCGGGGTGAAGTCGATTGGACAAGTGTGAAATTGGAAGCTGACTTGCGCGTGACGTGCGCAACCGGTATGGTGTCCTACCTACGCCGATGCTCGACCGCGAACTTGATCAGCTCGGCCTGCCCTTCGATCTCGAGCTTGCGCTTCAGGTTGAGCCGGTGCGTTTCGACCGTGCGCACCGACAGCCCCGTCTGCTGCGCGATCTGCTTGCTCGACAACCCCTCGGCCAGCGCATCGAGAATGTCGCGTTCGCGCGGTGTCAGGCGATCGAGCGGCGACGCGGTCGCGCTCGCGTGGATCATTCGCGCGGCGAGCCCTTCGCTGAAGAACGTCTGCCCGGCCAGCACCGCGCCGATCGCGCGGACGATCTCGCTCGCGGGCGAATCCTTCAGCAGATAGCCGCTCGCGCCGGCACGCACGGCCTGCGTCACGTATTCGAGGTTGTCGTGCATCGACAGCATCAGCACGCGGATGCCGGGGAAGCGCTCGTGGAACACGCCCGCGAGCGTGATGCCGTTCATCCCGTTCATGCCGACGTCCATCAGCGCGAGATCGGGTTCGAGCGACACGGCGAGCGCGAGCGCCTCGTCGGCGTTGCCGGCCTCGCCGACCACGGACAGGTCGGCCGCTTCGAGCCGCATCCGCAAGCCGTCGCGCACGAGCGGGTGATCGTCGACGAGCAGCAATCGGGCGGCGGGCCGGGCGGTGTCGGGGGCGCTCATGCGAAAGGTCTCCTGTTATGGGGCGTGTCTTCACGCGGCGCTGCGCAGCGGCACGCGCGCGGCGACGATCGTGTGGCCGACCTGCGACGTGATCGTCAGCATGCCGCCGAGCGCGTCGAGGCGTTCGCGCATGTTGCGCAGGCCGATGCCGCGGCGCGCGTCGGCCTGCGAGCGTTCGGCGTCGAAGCCGCAGCCGTTGTCGGCGATGGTCAGCGTGACGGATTGGGCGCCGATGTCGAGCGTGACGGCCGCGCGCGACGCCTGCGCATGATGCACGATGTTGCTGAGCGCTTCCTGCGCGATCCGGAACAGCGCGGTGTTGACGGCCTCGGGCAGCGGCCGCGTGCCGCTGTGCGCGACCTGCGTATAGCCGATGTCGATGCCGCTTTCGGCGCCGAGTTCGCGGACCAGCTGCTCGAGCGCGGCCGCGAGGCCGAGATCGTCGAGCATCGACGGACGCAGCGCATGCGAGATGCGCCGCACTTCGCGCAGCGTTTCGCCGAGCCGCCCGACGCCCGACACGAGCGCCTGCTCGGCCTCGGGCACGCGCGACGTGCCGCGTTCGAAGCGCGCGAGCGCGGATTCGAGCATCAGCTTCGCGGACACCATCATCTGGCTGATCCCGTCGTGCAGTTCGCGCGACAGCCGCGCGCGTTCCTGCTCCTGCGATTCGACGACGCGCTGCGCGAGCAGCTTGAGCTTCGCGTCGGCGCTGCGCGACTCGCTGACGTTCAGCACCAGCGCGCACACGGCGATCGCCGCCGCGCCGGTGAGCGCGATCGCGGTGAGCCAGCTCATCGTGCGCTCGATGTTCGCGGACGCGCGCGCGTCGATGCGCTGCAGCGCGGTGTCGACGTCGTCGAGATAGATGCCCGTGCCGACCATCCAGCCCCAGCGTTCGAGCGCGACGACGTAGCCGAGCTTCGGCGCGACGCGGCCCGTCGACGGCCGCTGCCATGCGTAGCGCACGTAGCCGCCGCCGTGCGACGCCGCGCCGATCAGCTTCTGGATCGTCAGCGCGCCCTGCGGGTCGCGCATCGACCAGAAGTTGTGACCGACACGCTCGGGCTCGCGCGGATGCATCAGCGAATTGCCGTGCAGGTCGTACACGAAGAAATAGCCGTCGGGCCCGAAATCCATCTTCTGCAGTATCGCGAGCGCCTGCGTGCGCAGCAGCGCGTCGTCGCGCGCATTGCGGCCGCTCGCGTCGTAGAGCGGCATGATCGCGCTCGTCGCGAGCTCGACGTAGTGCTTCAGCTCGACTTCCTTGCTCGACAGGTACGCGGCCTGGATCGTCGCGTGCTGCGTGCGCGCGAGCGACGTCGCCTGCTGGCGCACGCCGAAGCCGATGCCGGCGATCGCGAGCAGGAACGGCACGATGGCCAGAAGGAAGATCTTTGCCTTGAGTCTCATGGTGGTGTGAAGCGGCCGCGAACCGGTGCGGCCGGCCAGGTGCGGCCGGCCAGGCGTGGACCGGCCGGGCGCGTCAGCCGCGCGGGGCGGCGTATCGAGCCGACATTGTCGGCGATTTTGCACGTGGGTGGCTGCGACCAGGCGGCCACCCCGCCGCGGCTCGGGTGCACGCGCGCTCAGGCCCGCCGCGACTCGAGATTGTCGGGGGACGCGCCCGCCAGTACGACGATGCGGTTGCGCCCGCCTTCCTTCGCGCGATACAGCGCATCGTCGGCGAGCTTCAGCGCGGCTTGCATGTTGTCGTCGAGTTCGGGATAGCTCGTCGTCACGCCGATGCTCACCGTCAGGCGGCCGGCCGTGCCGGCGTCGTGCCGGATGCCGAGATCGAGGATGCCCGTGCGGATCGTCTCGGCGATCGTCACCGCGCCGTCGGTGTCGACGTCGGGCAGCACCACGACGAACTCCTCGCCGCCGTAGCGCGCCGCATAGTCGGCCGGGCGGCGCAGGCAGCCGCCGATGCAATGGCCGACTGCGGCGAGCGCGTCGTCGCCGGCCTGGTGGCCCTGCGTGTCGTTGTAGCGCTTGAAGTAATCGACGTCGATGAACAGCAGCGACAGCGCATGCTGCGAGCGCGCGGCGCGGCGCCATTCGCGCGCGAGCGTGACGTCGAGCATCCGGCGGTTGTCGAGGCCCGTGAGGCCGTCGGTCCGCGCGAGCGCCTGCAGCTCGGTTTCCGCGCGATGCCGCTTGCGCAGCTGCACGTCGAGCAGCAGCGACAGGCCGACGAAGCCGATCGCGAGCGCGACCATCGCGGAGCCGATCGGAATCGCACGCTCGTACCACGCGGCGTAGGTGTCCGCTTCCGAGCGCGCGACCATGACGATGAGCGGCAGGTGATCGAGGTGCCGGAACACGTACAGGCGCCGCACGCCGTCGATCGTCGCGGTGTCGGCGAAGCTGCCTTCGCTGGCGGTCATGAAATGCCGGAACGTGCTGGCGCGGCTGATGTCGCGGCCGACGATCTTCGGGTCGTACGGTTCGCGCGCGAGCATCAGGCCGCGCGTGTTGATCAGCGCGACCGAGCCGCGGTCGCCGAGCGACAGGCGCGAGAACAGGTTCTGGAAATATTCGAGCCGGATCGACATCACCGCGACGCCGCCGAACGACCCGTCGGGCTTCGTGATCCGCCGGCTGAGCGCGATGCTCGGCGAGCCGTCGCGCAGCCGCGAATGGTACGGGGGGCTGACGTACAGGCCGACGTCGGGCCGGTCGCGATGCACGGTGAAGTACGGCTCGTTGCCGAAGTTGGCCTTGCGCGGCACGTCGCCCTTGCCGTCGACCGCGATGTCGCCCTTTGCGTCGAGCACGTAGATGCCGCCGAGGTACTTGGCCGTCGTCGCGCGGTCGAACAGCACCTGGCGGCGCAGCGGCATCGGCAGCGCGATGACCGCGGGGTCGTTCGCGCCTTCGACGACGGCCTGCAGCGACAGCGAATAGATCTCGATGTTGCGCTCGATGTCCCACGACGCCATCAGCGCGAGGTTCTGCTGCATCGTGCGCGAGCGGTCGCGCGCGTCGATGCGGCCTTCGTACAGCACGATTCCGCACAGGAGCAGAAGGAGCAGCGCGATCAGCAGCCCCGTATAGAAGATCAGGTGCGGCAGCAGGAACCGGCGCAGATGAGCGGCGACACGGCTTGTCCGGCCGGATTCGCTGGGCATTGCGTAGTCGGTTTCTGCCATGGTCCGTGGATCGATGGGCATCGTCGCCAGGCGGCGGGCCGATGCGATTGTTCGTATGACGTGTCGGCAGCGATCCGGTGCGCGGCCCTCTTCCGGCGCCTTCTTCCCGCCCGGCGGAGAAAATGGACACCGATTATCTGTAATCGCGACCAGATATACCGGTAAATCATGCATTCATTGGCGGCATCTGCCGCGATTCGACGATCCGACGAATCGGGCGGCGCGGATTCAACGGAGTATAACGCGCGCATTCGCGTGCGCGGAAAATGTTGCGACCCGTTGATCGGGGTCAAATTACCGTGAAATCCCGGGCTTGCAAATATCGGGCAGAGCGTTACTGCGCAAGGTTTTGCCGCGTGGCGGGTGCAGCGTGCCGCGCACGGCCGCCGATTCAGGCGGATTAACGGCCGGCCCACGCGAAACTTGAAAGCGCGCGATATGTTCCGATTATCGGTTTCAACATACGGTTTCAACGGCCGCGCGAACGTAAAAATGAAAAAACGGGCGGCGACGAGGGCCGCCCGTTTCGCGGAGCCGGCATGCGGGACGAGCCCGCATGCGCATGCTCAGGCGCCGTGCTGTTGCGCCTTGTACGCGAGCCGGAACCGGTGCAGCAGCGGCTCGGTATAGCCGCTCGGCTGCGACGTGCCCTGCAGCGCGAGCGCGCACGCGGCCTTGAACGCGGTCGACTGGTCGTAGCCGGGCGCCATCGGGCGATAGTTCGAGTCGCCGGCGTTCTGCTGGTCGACGACGCGCGCCATCCGCTTGAACACGTCGAGCACGAAGGCCTCGGTGATCACGCCGTGGCGCAGCCAGTTCGCGATGTGCTGGCTCGAAATGCGCAGCGTCGCGCGGTCTTCCATCAGGCCGACGTCGTGGATGTCCGGCACCTTCGAGCAGCCGACGCCCTGTTCGACCCAGCGCACGACGTAGCCGAGGATGCCCTGCGCGTTGTTCTCGACCTCGCTCAGAATCTCGTCTTCGCTCCATTCGGCACGCTCGACGACCGGCACGGTCAGCAGGCCTTCGAGCAGCGCGTCGCGTTCGCTCGCGTACGGCGTCTTTTCGAGCTCCTGCTGGACGGCCTGCACGTCGACGAGGTGGTAGTGCAGCGCGTGCAGCGTCGCGGCGGTCGGCGACGGCACCCACGCGGTGTTCGCACCCGCGCGCGGGTGCGCGATCTTCTGCTCGAGCATCGCGTGCATCAGGTCCGGCATCGCCCACATGCCCTTGCCGATCTGCGCGCGGCCGCGCAGGCCGGCCGACAGGCCCGCGAGCACGTTGTTGCGCTCGTACGACGTGATCCAGGCCGACGACTTCATGTCGCCCTTGCGGATCATCGGGCCCGCTTCCATCGCCGTGTGCATCTCGTCGCCGGTGCGGTCGAGGAAGCCGGTGTTGATGAACGCGACCCGCGCGGCGGCGGCCGCGATGCACGCGGCGAGGTTCACGCTGGTGCGGCGCTCCTCGTCCATGATGCCCATCTTCAGCGTGTTGCGCGGCAGGCCGTACAGATCCTCGATGCGCGCGAACAGCGTATCGGCGAACGCGACTTCGATCGGGCCGTGCATCTTCGGCTTCACGATGTAGATCGAGCCCGTGCGCGAGTTGCGCTTCGCCTTCAGGTCGTGCAGCGCGCACAGCGTCGTGACGACGCCGTCGAGGATCCCTTCCGGAATCTCGTTGCCGTCGCGGTCGAGCACCGCGCCGTTGGTCATCAGGTGGCCGACGTTGCGCACGAACAGCAGCGAGCGGCCGTGCAGCGACAGCGTGCCGCCGTCGGGCGTCGTGTAGTCGCGGTCGGCGTTCAGGCGGCGCGTGAAACTCTTGCCGCCCTTCGCGACTTCCTCGACCAGCGTGCCCTGCATCAGGCCGAGCCAGTTGCGGTAGAGCTGGACCTTGTCGTCGGCGTCGACCGCCGCGACCGAATCCTCGCAGTCGATGATCGTGCTGACCGCGGCTTCGAGCACGACGTCCTTCACGTTCGCGAGATCGGCGCGGCCGATCGGCGTCGACGCGTCGATCTGGATCTCGATGTGCAGGCCGTTGTGCTTCAGCAGGATCGCGGACGGCGCGTCGGCCGTGCCCTGATAGCCGACGAACAGCGCCGGCTGTGCGAGATGCACGACACCCTTCGCGGTTTCGACGGCGAGCTGGCCGTCCTGCACGCGGTAGCGCAGCGCCTCGCGGTGCGAGCCGCTCGCGAGCGGCGCCGCGTTGTCGAGCACGTTGCGCGCGTAGTCGATCACGCGCTGGCCGCGCGTCGGGTTGTAGGTCGCGGTGCGTTCGGCGCCGCCGTCCTCGGGCAGCGCGTCGGTGCCGTACAGCGCGTCGTACAGGCTGCCCCAGCGGGCGTTCGCGGCGTTCAGCGCATAACGCGCGTTCGACAGCGGCACGACGAGCTGCGGGCCGGCCTGCGTGGCGATCTCGCTGTCGACGTTCGCGGTGGCTGCCGCGACGTTCGACGGGACCGGTACGAGGTAGCCGATTTTTTCGAGGAATGCGCGATAAGCGGCGTGGTCGCGCACGGGGCCGGGGTGCGCGCGGTGCCAGGTGTCGAGTTCCTGCTGCAGGCGGTCGCGTTCCGCGAGCAGTTCGCGGTTGCGCGGCGCCAGATCGTGCACCAGGGCCGAGAAACCGCTCCAGAATGCGGCCTTGTCGATGCCGGTGCCCGGCAGTGCTTCGTTTTCAATGAACTGGCTCAGCGCTGGCGCGACTTGCAGTCCTGCTTGGTCGATCATCGTTATCCTCCCGGGGAAAAATGCGCGCGCGCGCGGCTTGGCTGGTTATGTCGCGACGCTTTGTGTGCCGGCGCGGGCGATCTGCGCGTCCTGCTCGGACTTTACGCCAGACACGCCGATCGCGCCCGCAATCCGGCCGCCGACCGTGACCGGCACGCCGCCTTCGAGCAACCCCGTCAGCGGCACGCTGAGAAACGCGGTGCGGCCACCGTTGATCATATCCTCATAAGCCTTCGTCTCGCGACGGCCGAGCGCCGCCGCGCGCGCCTTGTCCTGCGCGATAGTCGAGCTGGCCGGCGATGCGCCGTTCAGCCGCGCGAACGCGAGCAGGTGGCCGCCGTCGTCGACGACGGCGATCGACACGGCCCAGCCGTGGCGCTCCGCTTCCGCGCGCGCGGCGGCGAGCATGCGGTCGGCATCGGCGAGTTCAAGTTCAGGTTTTGTCTGCATGGATGTCCTCCGGAACCAGGTCAGTTGACGAGCCGATTGTCGACGAGCTCGATCCAGTGGCGCACCGGCGTGCGGCCCGCGCCGTTCAGGTGAGTCTGGCAGCCGACGTTGGCCGTGACAATCAGGTCCGGCCGCGCGGCTTCCAACGCATCGAGCCGGTTGTCGCGCAGTTGCGTCGCGAGTGCGGGCTGCGTCAGCGAATACGTGCCGGCCGAGCCGCAGCACAGGTGGCCGTCGGCGACATTCGTCAGATCGAAGCCGAGCCGCGTCAGGATGCTTTCGACCGCGCCGCCGAGGCGCTGCGCGTGCTGCAGTGTGCACGGGCAGTGGACCGCGACGCGGCGTGGCGTCGCATCGGCCAGCGCGTCGAGCGGCTCGGCCGCGATCACCTCGGCGAGATCGCGCGCGAGCGCGCTGACGCGGCGCGCCTTCTCCGCATAGACGGGGTCGGAGCGCAGCAGGTCGCCGTATTCCTTGACGAACGCGCCGCAGCCGCTCGCCGTCAGCGCGATCGCTTCCGCGCCGGCTTCGATCGCGGGCCACCACGCGTCGATGTTGCGGCGTGCGCGGGCGAGGCCGGCGTCCTGTGCGTTCAGATGATATTCGGTCGCGCCGCAGCAGCCGGCTTCGCGCGCCGGGCTCACGCTGATGCCGAGCCGGTCGAGCACGCGCGCGGCGGCCGCATTGGTGTTCGGCGACAGCGCGGGCTGCACGCAGCCTTCGAGCATCAGCACGCGCCGCGCGTGACGCACGGCCGGGCGCGGCGCGGCCGCGGGCACGGCGGCCGGGATCTTGTCCTGCAGCGCGCCGGGCAGCAGCGGGCGCAGCGCGCGGCCGGCCTTCAATAACGCGGCGAACGTCGCCGGGCGCGGCACCACGTGACGCAGCCCCGCGCGCAGCAGGCGCTCGCGCGCGGGACGCTGCGCGCGCTTCTCGGCTTCCGCGCGGCCGATGTCGAGCAGCGTGTGGTAGCGCACGCCGGACGGGCAGGTCGTCTCGCAGTTGCGGCAGGTCAGGCAGCGGTCGAGATGCTGCTGCGTGCGCTCGCCGCACGGCTCGCCTTCGAGCAGTTGCTTGATCAGGTAGATGCGGCCGCGTGGCCCGTCGAGCTCGTTGCCGAGCACCTGGTAGGTCGGGCAGGTCGCATTGCAGAAGCCGCAGTGCACGCACGCGCGCAGGATCGCTTCCGCTTCGTCGGCCCGGGCGAGGGCCTTGCTTGCTTCGCTGAGATTGGTTTGCATCGGCGGGTCGCTTCGAAGGTCAGAGGTCGGCGTACAGGCGCCCGGGATTGAAAATCGCGTGCGGGTCGAGTTGCGCCTTGAGTTGCCGATGCACCCGCAGCAGCGCGCTCGGCAGCGGCTGGAACGGCTCGTGCGTCGTGCCCGGCGTGAAGCAGGTCGCGTGGCCGCCCCATTGCGCGGCGAGCCGCTGCACGTCGGCCGGCGCGGCATCGCTTTTCAGCCAGCGCTGCGCGCCGCCCCAGTCGGCGAGCAGCGCGCCGGGCCACGTGTCGAGCGGCGCGGCGGCCGGCACCGACACGCGCCACAGCGGGCGCGGATCGTCGAAGAACGGCAGCGCGAGATCGCGCAGCCGTGCCCAGAACGCGTCGCCGATGTCGTCCATCCGGTCGCCGCCGATCGTGTCGCTCGCGGCTTTTACCGAGCCCTCGCCGCCTTCGATCCGCACGCGCAGCACGCCGTCCGCGTGGCACGCGCCCGCGAGCGGCAGCCCCGCGCGCCGCCACGCGGCGACGCGCTGCACGGCTTCGCCGGCAGCGAGCGGCAACGCGAGATCGCACGTCGCGCGCGGTTTCGGCAGCACTTTCAGCGACACCTCGGTCACGACGCCGAGACAGCCGAAGCTGCCGGCGAGCAGCCGCGACACGTCGTAGCCCGCGACGTTCTTCATCACCTCGCCGCCGAAGCGCAGGTGCTTCGCGTGGCCGGTGATCACGCGGCAGCCGAGCACGAAGTCGCGCACCGCGCCGGCCCACGGGCGGCGCGGCCCGGACAGCGCCGCCGCGAACATCCCGCCGACCGTTGCAGCGCCGCCGAACGCGGGCGGCTCGCACGGCAGCATCTGGCCGGCCGAATCGAGCATCGCTTCGAGATCGGCGAGCGGCGTGCCCGCGCGTGCGGTGACGACGAGCTCGGTCGGGTCGTACGCGACGACGCCGCGATGCGTGCGCACGTCGAGCGTGCGGCCTTCGACGGGACGGCCGAGGAAAGCCTTGGTGCCGGCACCGCGGATGTGCAGCGGCTGGCGGTCGCGGAGCGCGGCGTCAACCTGGGCGACGAGCGCCGCGCTGTCGTCGATCGATTCGATTTCGCGTCGCATCAGAAGCGCTCCAGTTCGGGAAACGGCAGCTTGCCGTGATGGACGTGCATCGCGCCGAATTCGGCGCAGCGGTGCAGCGTCGGGATGTTCTTGCCGGGATTGAGCAGCCCCTGCGGATCGAATGCGGCCTTCACTGCGTGGAAGAACGTGATTTCGTCGGCGTTGAACTGCACGCACATCTGGTTGATCTTCTCGCGCCCGACGCCGTGCTCGCCGGTGATGCTGCCGCCCGCCGCGACGCACAGCTCGAGGATCCGGCCACCGAGCGCTTCGGCGCGGTCGAGCTCGCCGGGCCGGTTCGCGTCGAACAGGATCAGCGGGTGCATGTTGCCGTCGCCCGCATGGAACACGTTCGCGACCGGCAGCCCGTATTCGGCAGACAGCGCGGCGATCCCTTCGAGCACGCGCGGCAGCTCGCGGCGCGGGATCGTGCCGTCCATGCAGTAGTAGTCGGGAGACATGCGGCCGACCGCGGGGAACGCGTTCTTGCGACCGGCCCAGAAGCGCTGCCGCTCGGCCTCGTCGCGTGCGACGCGGATCTCGGTTGCGCCCGCGTCGCGCAGCAGCGTGGCGACGCGTCCTGCATCCTCGTCGACGTCGCTCGCCGCGCCGTCGAGCTCGCACAGCAGGATCGCCTGCGCGTCGACCGGATAGCCCGCGTGGATGAAATCCTCTGCCGCGCGGATCGCGAGGTTGTCCATCATCTCGAGGCCGCCGGGAATCACGCCGGCGCCGATGATCCGCGCGACCGCCGCGCCGGCCTCGGCGACGTCGTCGAAGCTCGCCATCAGCACCTTCACGCACGGCGGCAACGGCCGCAGCTTCACGGTCACTTCCGTGACGATGCCCAGCATGCCTTCGGAGCCGGTGAACAGCGCGAGCAGGTCGAAGCCCGGTGCATCGAGCGCATCGGCGCCGAGCGTGAGCGTGTCGCCGTCGATCGTCAGGATCTCGACCTTCAGGATGTTGTGCACCGTGAGCCCGTATTTCAGGCAATGCACGCCGCCCGCGTTTTCGGCGACGTTGCCGCCGATCGAGCACGCGATCTGCGACGACGGATCGGGCGCGTAGTAGAGGCCGTGCGGCGCGGCCGCCTGCGAGATCGCGAGGTTGCGCATGCCGGGCTGCACGCGCGCGGTGCCGGCGTCGGGGTCGATGTCGAGAATCCGGTTGAACTTCGCCATCACGAGCAGGATGCCTTTTTCGAGCGGCATCGCGCCGCCCGACAGCCCCGTGCCCGCGCCGCGCGCCACCACCGGCACGCTGTGCGCGGCTGCGACGCGCAGCACCGCGCGCACCTGCTCGACCGTGTCGGGCAGCACGACCGCGAGCGGCACCGTGCGGTACGCGGCGAGGCCGTCGCATTCGAA
>NZ_CP041777.1:0-1031707 GCF_016899445.1 Burkholderia sp. MS455 | reverse complement strand
GCGCTGGTAGATCGAGTTGTCGGTGGCCTGCACCGTTCGGTTCGCGTGGTCCGCGCGGATTTCCCCGGCGAACCCGGCGGCCTGCAGCGCGGCGAGAAAGTCACGGTACGCGTTCGCGGGCGGGCTGGCGGGACGGGGCAACGGGGCGATCGACATGGGGTAAAGGCGCAAGGTGGGGGAACCGGTGTGCTCGCGTGCTTCAAAACATGAGTTTTGAGCAAGTTTCCACGCAACCGGGAATTCCAGTATCTTTGTAAATTCCGTGAGAAACAAACGAATTCTCGCCCGGCGAATATTGCATAAAACTCATGAATTACCGTCGCCTCACCCCGTCGATGTCGCTGCTGCTCGTGTTCGAGGCAGCCGCGCGGCACGAAAGCTACACGCGCGCAGCCGAGGAACTGTCGCTGAGCCAGAGCGCGATCAGCCGGCAGGTCCAGACGCTCGAGGATCAGCTCGGCGTGCCGCTGTTCCGGCGCGAAGGCCGCTCCGTGAAGTTGACCGAAGTCGGGCGCCGCTACTTTGTCGAGCTGAGCGGCGCACTGGGGCGCATCCGCGGCGCGACGCTGCAGGCCATGTCCCACCAGGCAGGCGCCGGCACGCTGCGGCTCGCGACCTTGCCGACGTTCGGCTCGAAATGGCTGCTGCCGCACCTGCACGACTTCTACGCCGCGCATCCGGGCGTGACCGTGCATCTTCATTCGCGGATCGGTGCGATCGATTTCCTCAACGACGACCTCGACGCGGCCATCACCGTCGGCGCGGACGACTGGCCCGGCCTGCACGCGCATCGGCTGTACAACGAGTTCCTGATCGCGATCGCGAGCCCCGATGCGGGCAGCCGCAAGGCCGGCGCGCGCTCGCCGGCCTGGGCCGCGAAACAGACGCTGCTGGGCGTGACGAGCAACCAGCAGGCATGGGCCGAGTGGTTCTCGCACTATCGGCTCGATCATCGCCAGATGCGCATCGGCCCGAGCTTCGAGCTGACGTCGCACCTGATCCAGGCCGTGCGGGCCGGGATGGGAATCGGGCTGGTGCCGAAGGTGCTGGTGGAAGACGAGTTGAGCCGCGACGAGCTCGTGTCGATCGGCGACGCGATTACGAGCCAGCGCAGCTATTACCTCGTCTACCCGCCGGGAAACGAGACGCTGCCGTCGCTCGTCGCGTTCCGCGAATGGTTGCTGAAATCGTGCTGAAATGCCGCCGGCAACGTGCCGGTCACGCGCGCCATTCGCCGAGAATCTGCTCGGCGAGGTAGTCGCACGGCGGGCGCGCGGACTGCGCGCTGCGCGCGAGTACGACCTCGAGCTCCCCCAGCGGCGGCAACCCGTGGCTCTCGGAAAGCTGGACGAGGTGATCGGGAATGCAGCAGCGCGCCAGCGGCGCGACGGCGAGCCCGGCCTCGACCATGCTGAGCAGTCCGAGGTAGCTCGGGCTTTCGTATGACATCCGGAACGGGATGCGCTGCCGGTTCAGCGCCTTGATCGCGTGATCGCGCGCCATGCTGCCGCCGTGCGTGAAAAACGCCACCGGCAGCGGCCGCTCTTCCCATACGTTCCGCTTCGGCGACCCGGTCCAGACGATCGGCTCCATCCGGATCAGCTCGCCGGTCACGCCCTTGATCCGCGTGAGACACGCGAGGTCGACCGTGTTGTCCTTCAGCATCGGCACGAGCGCGCTGCTCGGCTGGCCGATCACGCGCACTTCCACGCGCGGATGCATCGCCGCGAATTTGCCGAGCACCTGCGGCAGCAGCGACGAAATGTAGTCGTCGGGCACGCCGATCGTCACGCGGCCGCGAATCTCCGGGCGCACGACCGATGCCCACGCCTCGTCGCGCATCGCCAGCATCCGGCGCCCGTATTCGGCGAGCGTCCTGCCGTCGTCGGTGGCCGTCACGTTGCGCGTGTCGCGGATGAAAAGCGGCTTGCCGAGCGCGTCTTCCAGCGCCTTGATCTGCATGCTCACCGCCGACGGCGACCGATGCACGGCCTGCGCGCCGTGCGCGAACGATCCGGATTCCGCGACGGCCACCACCATCGCCAGCACATCGAGGTCGAGCTTCTTCATTTCATTCAGATAATCTGATCAATCGATTCAGTTTATCCCGTTTTACTGTTCGCCTCCACGGTCGGACAATGAATCCCGTCAGCACTCGTTGCAGGAAGCGGAAAACATGCATACGTCCGGATCGCTCTACGGATTTCTCGTCATCGGCGGCATGCTCGCGGTCACACCGGGGCCGAACATGGTCTACGTGATGTCGCGCTCGATCGCGCAAGGGCGCGCGGCCGGGCTCATTTCGCTGGCCGGCGTGATGATCGGTTACCTGTTCTACATGTTCGGCGCGGCGTTCGGCATCACGACGCTGTTCATGAGCGTGCCCTATGCGGGCAGCGTGCTCGGTGCGGTCGGTGCGGCCTACCTGCTGTACCTCGCATGGCAGGCGGTCAGGCCCGGCGGGCGTTCGCCGTTCGAGGTGCGGGCGCTGCCGAACGAGCAGCCGCTGCGGCTGCTGGCGATGGGCGCGACGACCAGCGTGCTGAATCCGAAGCTCGCGATGCTGTTCGTGTCGCTGCTGCCGCAGTTCATCGACTACCGGCAAGGCAGCGTGTTCGGCCAGTCGCTGTTTCTCGGTTCACTGCTGATCGCCGCGTTCGCATCGGCAAACGGGCTGGTGGCGATCTGTTCGAGCAGCATCGCGAAATTCCTGCACGGGCGCCCGACGCTGCTGCTCGCACAGCGCTGGGCAATGGGCCTCGTCCTCGGCAGCCTCGGCGTGCAGATGGTTGTCGATGCATCGAAGATGGCAGGTATGGCGTGAGTATCGCGCTGGTGCGGCACGGGCTCACGCAATCGCGCGCCGGCCCGCATCCATCACGCGGCCACCGCCTGCCGCTGCGCCTCGAGTTCGCGCACCAGCGGCAGCACCCGCCGGCCGAAATACTCGACTTCCTCGATGAAATGCAGGAACCCGGCCAGCACGAGATCGACGCCGATCGCCTTCAGCGCGACGATCCGTTCCGCGATCTGCTGCGGCGTGCCGATCAGGTTCGTGCGGAAGCCGTCGTTGTACTGCACGAGATCCTCGAACGTGGATTTCGCCCAGTTGCCCTCGCCTTCCGGCGACGCCTTGCCGGCCTCTTTCACCGCATCGCCGAACGCATGCACGGCTTCGACGTGCGCGTGCCGGACGATGTCGTCGAGCACGGCCCGCGCCTCTTCCTCGGTATCGCGTGCGATCACGAACGCGTTGACGCCGATGCGCACGCGATGGTTGTTCGCGGCCGCCTTCGCGCGGATATCGTCGATCTGCGCCTTCAGGTTCTCCGGCGTATTGCCGTTCGTGAAATACCAGTCGGACACGCTCGCCGCGTTGTCGCGCGCCGCGCGCGAGCTGCCGCCCTGGAAGATTTCCGGATGCGGTTTCTGCACGGGTTTCGGGCTCAGCGTGTAGTCGTTGAAGCGATAGAAGTCGCCCTTGAACGTGAAGTTGTCCTGCGTCCAGATGCCCTTCAGCGCCTGGATGAATTCCTTCGAGCGCCGATAGCGCTCGTCGTGCTCGAGCCACGACTCGCCGATCGCGGTGAATTCGCCCTTGAACCAGCCGCTCACGACGTTGATCGCGATGCGTCCGTTCGAGATGTGATCGATCGTCGCGAGCTGCTTCGCAACCACCGCCGGATGCCACGGCCCCGGCAGGATCGCGGCGAGCACCTTGAGCTTCGTCGTCGCATGCAGCAGCGCCTGGCTGAACGACACCGACTCGTGCTGGTATTCGGCGCCGTAGCCGGCCGTGAAGCGGATCTGGCTCAGCGCGTAGTCGAAGCCGGCCGCTTCGGCCGTGCGCGCGAGCTGCTGGTTGTATTCGAGGCTCCAGTCGGTGCGCTGCTCGATCGTGCTGACGACGAGGCCGCCGCTGACGTTCGGTACCCAGTAGGCGAATTTGACGCCATCGGCGGAAGAGTCGGTAAGGCTCATGAAGGTGTCCTGGTCGAAGGGGAAACGGAAACGGCCTACGCAGCCGCGGCGGAAAGCGCATGCGGACGCAGTTGCGGCACGGCGCGTTCCACGGCGAGCGCGATGCGCGCGCGCAGCGCCGGGTTCGCGATTTCGTATCGGTCGAAATCGCTTTCGGATGCGTACACGCCGATCGGCAGCGTGCGCGCCTGGAAGAAGCTGAACAACGGACGCAATTGATGATCGATCACGAGCGCATGACGCTCGCTGCCGCCGGTGGCGGCGAGCAGCACGGGCACGTCGACGAGCGCGTCGTGACGCACGAGGTCGAACAGGTGCTTGAAGAGGCCCGTGTATGACGCGCGATACACGGGGCTCGCGACGACGAGCGCATCGGCCGTCTCGATCGCGCGAATCCGCGCTTCGAGGTCAGCGGGCACCTGCGCGCGCGTCAGTGCACCGGCCAGCCGGCCGCCGATCTCGCCGAGTTCGATCAGCCGCGTATCGATCGGCAGCGCGACGCCGAGCGCCGCGACGATCGCGTCGGTCAGCGCCAGCGTGCGCGACGGCCGTTGCAGGCCGCCCGATATCGCGACCACGTTGATGGCATTGCTCATCGGTTGCATTCCCATTGTCGAGTCGGGCGCCAACGCACCCGTCACGTCATGGGTCCGCAAGGAGCGTGCCAATGCGGAGATCGCCATGAAAAGCGATCGTCTGCATGACGAAATGCGTCGCGATCGACGGCCCGTCGCGGCATATTCGCCGATCGCCGCATGTCGATAAGCGTGCCAGCCGGCGCATCACAACCATATTCCGCAGCGAGGTGAATCACGGAAAACAGCTGTGCTGATTCGCTGCTTCCTGATCAGCAGCACGGTGTATGTCGTGGGCGTCTTTCCATTTCGGCTTGGAATCCGCAACGCACGCGGCACCCGTTCGCAGCGATCGCGCGCCGCCGCAACGCGGCACATCGCTGCAGCAGTGTCGAAACCGATGCTTTATCAACGTCCGCGCGCCACAATTCGCTTCACCGAACGACATCGCATTGCGCAACTGCGTCCAGCGCAGCAATCCGGCATTGGTTATCAGAAATCGATGTTTCCCGCGTGGCGCAAAACGTTGAACACTCTGCTGAATACGCAGCACCCGGGCAGCAATGTCCATCGTGGCCTGACCGATCCGTGCAGCGACCCGATGCCTACACAGCCATGACATCCCATTCCGTATCGCCTCGCGCGGCCGACCTGCGCGTCGTCACGCCGTCCCGCGACGAACCGGGCGCGTCTGACGCCCGGCAAACAGCCGAACGCCTCGCGCCCGTCCTCACGCTGCCCGACCGGCCTGCGCTCGCGACGTCGATCCGCACCCGCGCGCAGGTGTTCGTCGATCCGCGTTCGGTCGCGCTGCTCGAACGGATTCGCCTCGTCGCACCGAGCGACGCGAACGTGCTGATCGTCGGCGAGACGGGCACCGGCAAGGAACTGATCGCGCGCCACGTGCACAGCCTCAGCCGCCGCAACAACGGGCCGTTCATCGCCGTGAACTGCGGCGCGTTCTCCGAAACGCTGGTCGAGAGCGAACTGTTCGGCCACGAGAAAGGAGCGTTTACGGGCGCATTCAGCGCGAAACCGGGCTGGTTCGAAGCCGCGAACGGCGGCACGCTGTTTCTCGACGAGATCGGCGACCTGCCGCTGTCGATGCAGGTCAAGCTGCTGCGCGTGCTGCAGGAGCGCGAGGTCGTGCGGCTCGGTTCGCGCACGAGCACGCCGATCGACGTGCGCGTGGTCGCCGCGACCAACGTCGACCTGCAGCAGGCGGTCGCGACCGGGCATTTTCGCGGCGACCTGTTTTACCGGCTCAACGTCGTGCAGCTCGCGGTGCCGACGCTGCGCGAGCGGCCGGGCGACATCCTGCCGCTCGCGCGCCACTTCTTCGACGACTACCGCAGCCGCCTCGGCTACGGGCCGCGCAGCATCGATCCGCGCGCCGAGCGCAGGCTCGAGGCGCACGGCTGGCCCGGCAATATCCGCGAACTGGAGAACGTGATCCATCATGCGCTGCTCGTAAGCCGCCACGATTCGCTGCAGGACACCGACCTGCACATTGCATCGCCGCGCATGCCGGCGGCCGCCGCGCGCGCGCCGGATTTGTCCGCCGCCGCGCAGGACGCGCTCGAACGCGCGCTGCGCGACCTGTTCGACGACGGGCACGGCAACCTGTTCGAACGCATCGAGGACACCGTGATGCGCGTCGCGTTCGAGTTCAGCCACCGCAACCAGATCCAGGCGGCGCGGCTGCTCGGCATCAGCCGCAACGTGCTGCGCGCGCGGCTGATTCGCGCGAAGGAGATCGCGGCGGCGAAGTAGCGGCGTCCCCTGGGCGGACCATCGCTCGCCCCGGCACGGCACGATCGCGCCCGCGATCCGTGCAGCGACGTCCCGACCTGATGTATCGTGGCGCGAAGCGCGCGCCCGTCGCCGCATCCGGGCGGCGATGCCGACCCTGCCTGCGACAGGGCACCCGCACGAACATCCGCTGCACGAAAGCCGTCCGGCGCCCACGCGGCCCGACCGAGCCCCGTTCACCCGTCAGGAACCGTCGCCATGAAGAAGCTTGTGAACCGCCCGTCCGATGTCGTGCGAGAAATGCTGGAAGGCATCGCGCGGCAGTCGCCGCATCTCGCGATCCTCGGCGACGAGCTCGTGCTCGTCCGCCGGCCGCTGCCCGAGCCGGCGCAACGGCCCGTCGCGATCCTCTCCGGCGGCGGCAGCGGCCACGAGCCCGCGCATGGCGGCTACGTCGGCGAAGGGATGCTGAGCGCGGCCGTGTGCGGCGAAGTGTTCACGTCGCCGTCCACCGACGCCGTGCTCGCCGCGATCCGCGCGAGCACCGGCCCGAACGGCGCGCTGCTGATCGTGAAGAACTACACGGGCGACCGGCTCAATTTCGGGCTCGCCGCCGAACTCGCGCGGGCGGAAGGCATTCCGGTCGAGACCGTCATCGTCGCCGACGACGTGTCGCTGCGCAGCCGTATCGAGCGCGGCCAGCGGCGCGGGATCGCCGGCACCGTGCTGATCCACAAGCTCGCCGGCGCGGCCGCCGCGCGCGGGCTGCCGCTCGCCCGCGTCGCGGGAATCGCGCGCGACGCGGCGGCCGAGCTCGGCACGATGGGCGTCGCGCTCGACGGCTGCACGATCCCGGGCGCCGACAAGTCGGGCTTCAGCCTCGCCGATCACGAAATCGAGCTCGGCCTCGGCATCCACGGCGAGAAAGGCGTCGAACGCCGCGCGCCGCTGCCGGCCGACGCGCTGGTCGACACGCTGCTGTCGAGCATCGTCGCCGATCTCGTGCTCGACGGCGGCGAGCGCGTCGCGCTGTTCGTCAACGGTCTCGGCGCGACGCCGGACATGGAACTCGCGATCGTGCTGCGCGCCGCGTACGACAACCTGAGCCGGCGCGGCATCGTCGTCGCGCGCGCGTGGGCCGGCACCTTCCTGTCGGCGCTGAACATGCCCGGCTGCTCGATCTCGGTGCTGCGGCTGAACGAAGAACGCGCGGCGCTGCTCGACGCGCCGACGCAGGCGCGTGCATGGCCGGGCGGCGGTGCCGTGAATGCGCACATCCGCGTGGCTGCGGCCGACTCGCACGACGCGCCGCTGCCGCCGCTCGACGCGGCCGGCAGCGCATGGGCCGCGCGCCTGCAGCCGGCGCTGCACGCGGTCGCGCAGACCCTGATCGATCACGAGCAGACGCTGACCGACCTCGATGCGGCGGCCGGCGACGGCGATCTCGGCGCGAGCATGCTGCGTGCCGCACAGGCGATTCTCGAATTGCCCGAAGCCGTGTACGGCACGCCGGCCGGTGCGCTCGCGGCGCTTGGCGCCGCGTTGCGCCGTGCCATTGCAGGCAGTTCGGGACCGTTCTATGCGACCGCGCTGCTGCGCGCGTCGCGCCGGCTGGCCGATATCGCGGAGCCGTCGGCACGCGACTGGGCCGCGGCGTTCCGCGGTGCGGTGGATTCGATCAGCGAACTCGGCGGCGCGCACGCCGGCGACCGGACGATGCTCGATGCGCTGGTGCCGGCCGCCGATGCATTCGACCGAGCGCTCGACGGCGATCGCGATCCCGCGAGCGCCTGGGCAGCGGCCGTCGAGGCCGCCGAACACGGCGCGCAGGAAACGGCGCGCATGACGCCGCGCGCGGGGCGTGCGAGCTATCTCGGCGAGCGCGCGATCGGCACGCCGGATGGGGGGGCCGTTGCGGTGTCGTACTGGGTGCGCGCGTTGCAGCCGCACGTGCGGTAAGCGCAAACGCGCCCGGGCGCGCCGGGCGCTATCTCGTCCGCCCGGGCAACAGCGTCGCCGATGAATGGAGGGAACCCAGAGCGTGCGCTATGCAACGGTCGCCGTAGCCTGCATCGTCAGCCAGCCATCCTGATCCTTCGCCCACAGCTCGATCGTCCCGCCGTCATCCGACGGCTTGCCGCACAGCGTGAACGGCTGCCCGTCGAAGGCCGGGCGCACCGCGCGGAACGCAAAGCTCGCGAGCGTCGCGTCGGGCCGTTCGCGATGCACGAGATCGACGAGCAGCGTCGCGATCAGCGGGCCGTGCACGACGAGCCCCGGATAACCTTCCTCCTGCGTCACATAGCTGCGGTCGTAGTGGATGCGGTGACCGTTGAAGGTCAGTGCCGAATAGCGGAACAGCATCACGGCGTCGGCGGCGACGATGCGCGACCACGTTTCGCCCTCGGGCGCCGCGATCGGCTTCGGCGCGCTCGCGCCCGGCTGCGGCGCGTCGCGATAGACGATGTCGTGCTCTTCCTCGACGCACAGCTCGCCGTCGCACTCGATCCGGTGCTGCACCGTCACGAACACGAGCCGGCCGCTGCGGCCCGTCTTGTCCTCGATGTTCGCGATCGTCGATTCGCGCGTCGCGCTGCGCCCCGCGCGCAGCGGCGCGTGAAACGTCAGGCGGCCGCCGGCCCACATGCGGCGCGGCAGCGGCACGGGCGGCAGGAAGCCGCCCCGCTTCGGGTGGCCGTCGGGGCCGACTTCGGCCATCGGCGCGACCGGCAGGAAGTAGAGCCAGTGCCACAGCGGCGGTACGACATCGCCGGGCGACGGGCGGTCGAGCGTGGCGGCCAGCGCGTTCAGCGGGAATGCGGTGATGTCGTCGTCGAGCGTTTCGGTCTTGCCGAGCCACGCGTCGATCGACGCCGCGTCGGCGGGCTGGGAAGATGAGGTCGACACGTGTGAAGTCTCCGATGCGGTTGCAATGGTCCTAATATGCACGCCGCGCGCCGTTTCGCGAACCCTCGCTCCGCATTTTCCTGACGCGCAGCCCTGCCCGACGGATCTCGTCCGACTATTCGATATAGTCGCCGCACCTGCCGCACGCGCCTCCCGGACACCGACCTTACAGCTTGACCATCGCCGGCACGCTGCCTAAATTGCTTCAAACGGGCCGGCCGGGGCCACGCGCGACATGACACGCGGGTGACAACAAACCGATAGTTTGCTATCGAATGTTTTTGCCCCTATCATCTCGCCCATGACCAATCTGCACGACCTCCGCCTCGCCGTCAGCAGCCTGCTCGTGCTGTCCGCGCGCAAGTGGCGCCGTACCAGCGACGGCGTGCTGAACGCATACAACGTATCCGAAGCCTGCGCGACGCCGCTGTTGATCGCCGGCCGCCTCGGCGAAGGCGTACGGCAGGGCACGCTCGCCGAACACGTCGGCATCGAAGGGCCGTCGCTCGTGCGCCTGCTCGACCAGCTGTGCGCGGCCGGCCTCGCGCGCCGTGACGAGGATCCGCACGACCGGCGCGCGAAAACGATCTCGCTGACGGCCGCCGGCCGCGCGGTCACCGCGAAGATGGAGAAAGACCTGCGCGTGCTGCGCGCACAGGTGCTCAAGGGCGTCACGCGCGCCGACCTCGAAACGACGCTGCGCGTGCTGAACGCCTTCAACGCGTCCGACGCGACGCAGCCCGCGCCGCACCCGCCCCACGCCGCCGATTCCGCGTCATGACCTATCCGAGCCTTCGCGACTGGCTGTTCTCGGGCAAGACGTTCGCCGCGTCGATGCTGGCGCTGTACCTCGGCCTGTATTTCCAGCTGCCGCGCCCGTACTGGGCGATGGCGAGCGTCTACATCGTGTCGAACCCGTTCGTCGGCGCGACGCGCTCGAAGGCGCTGTATCGCGCGCTCGGCACCGCGCTCGGCGCGGCCGCCGCGATCTTCTTCGTGCCGCCGTTCGTCGAAACGCCGATCCTGTTCAGCATCATCGTCGCGACGTGGTGCGGCACGCTGCTCTACCTCGCGATCTCCGACCGCACCGCGCGCAGCTACGTGTTCATGCTCGCCGGTTATACGATGCCGCTGATCGCGCTGCCGACCGTGACCGATCCGTCCACGGTATTCGACGTCGCGATCGCGCGCACCGAGGAAATCGTGCTCGGCATCGTGTGCGCGAGCGTGGTCGGCAGTGCCGTGTTCCCGAACCGGCTCGCGCCGACGCTGATCGAGCGCACCGACGCATGGTTCAAGGACGCCGCGTTCTACGGTCGCGAGACGCTGTCCGGGCATATCGCCGGCAAGGCGCTGTCCGCGTGCCGGCAGCGCCTCGCGACGACGATCACCGGCCTCGAATTCCTGCTGAGCCAGTTGGGTTACGACCATGCGCATCCGAGCATCCTCGCGCGCGCGCAGGCGCTCGCGGGCCGGATGCAGTTGTTCCTGCCGCTGATGTCGTCGCTCGCCGATCCGCTGATCGCGCTGATGCGCGACCTGCACGTGCGCCCGCCCGCGCTCGACGCGCTGCTGGCCGACGCCGCGAAGTGGTTCGACGCACCGCTGCCGGCCGTGAAATCCGGCGCCGACGGCGACATGGCGCATGATCCGGTCGCGGACAACCTGCGCGAGCGCATCGCCGCGCTGCAGCCCGCCGACAGTGCGCTGACGAGCTGGGACGGTGCGCTGCTATCGAATGCGCTGTGGCGGCTGCGCCAGGTCATCGACATCTGGCAGGACTGCCGCTCGCTGCGCGCGCTGATCGCGAACGAGTCAGGCGTCTGGCAGCCGCGCTACCGGCACTGGCGGCTCGGCGGCACCGAACGCTTCTTCGATCGCGGGATGATGCTGTTCTCCACGCTGACCGTCGTGCTCGCGATCGTGTTCGCGTGCTGGATGTGGATCTCGTCCGGCTGGCACGACGGCGCGGCCGCCGTCACGCTCGTGGCCGTGTCGTGCAGCTTCTTCGCCGCGCTCGACGAGCCCGCGCCGCTGGTGTTCAAGTTCTTCCTGTCGACGGCCGCGAGCGTCGTGTTCGCGGGCCTGTACCTGTTCGTCGTGCTGCCGCACGTGCACGACTTCGCGATGCTCGTGCTGATGTTCGCGGGCCCGTTCATCCTGATCGGCACGCTGCTGCCGCGCCCGCAGTTCAACATGGTGACGATGCTCGTCGCGGTGAATACGGCCACCTTCATCAGCATCCAGAGCGCATACGAAGCCGATTTCTTCGTGTTCCTGAACAGCAATCTCGCCGGCGTTGCCGGGCTGTTGTTCGCGTACCTGTGGACACGCGCGACGCGGCCGTTCGGCGCGGAACTCGCGGTGCGGCGCCTGCTGCGCTCGGGCTGGGAGGACGTCGTGCGCTCCGCATCGACACAGCCGCTCGACGACCAGCGCAACCACGCATCGCGGATGCTCGATCGCGTCACGCAACTGCTGCCGCGTCTCGGCGCATCCGACGACCACCGCCACCCGTCGATCGAAAGCTTCCGCGACCTGCGCATCGCGCTGAACGCGCTCGACCTGCGCCGCTCGCGCCGCCGGCTGTCGGGCGACGTGCCCGACGCGATCGATCGCGTGCTCGCTGGCGTCACCGACCACTACGCGCGCTGCGCGGCCGCGAACGCGCGCCAGCCCGCGCCGCCGGCGCTGCTCGCGTCGATCGACGACGCACTGCACCGCGTGGCCGGCCGCAACCTGCCGGGCACCGCACCGGCCGACGGCGGCACGGCGCCGGCCACGCCCGCCACGCACCGCCGGCTGCGCGACACGCTGCACGCGCTCGTCGGCCTGCGCCTGTCGCTGTATCCGGCCGCGGCCGCACAAGCGCCGCAGGCACCGGGCGGAGCACGCGCATGATCCGGCTTTCCAACCTGTCCTTCCGAGCGCGACCATGATCGGCGAAATCGACATCTTCGGCGTATTCGTGCCGGCTCCGCTCGTGCCGATGCTGATCGCCTACCTGATCAACATCGTCGTGCGCGCGGTGCTCGAGCGCGTCGGCTTCTACCGCCTCGTCTGGCACCGTTCGATCTTCGACCTCGGCATCTACGTGTTCGTGTTTGCCGCCGTCGTGATCGTTTCCCACCATCTCGCGGCTACCTAACGTGAAAAAATCCTGGCTCTCGGCAGGGCAAATCCTGCTCACCCTGATCGTCGTCGTCGTGGCCGGCCTCGTGCTGTGGCGGATCATCAACTACTACATGTTCTCGCCGTGGACGCGCGACGGGCACGTGCGCGCCGACGTGATCCAGGTCGCGCCGGACGTGTCGGGCCTCATCACGTCGGTGCAGGTCGCCGACAACCAGGAGGTCAGGCGCGGCCAGGTGCTGTTCGTGATCGACCAGGCCCGCTACACGCTCGCGGAACGGCTCGCCGAAGCGACGCTCGCGCAGCGCCGCGCGACGCTTGCCCAGGCGAAGCGCGAATACGCGCGCAACCTGCAGCTCGGCAACCTCGTCGCAAGCGAGCAGGTCGAGGAAAGCCGCACGCGCGTCGAACAGGGCGAGGCCGCCGTCGCCGATGCGCAGGTGTCGCTCGACACCGCAAAACTGAACCTGCAGCGCACGACGATCGTGAGCCCGGTCGACGGCTACCTGAACGACCGCGCGCCGCGCGTCGGCGAATACGTGCCGGCCGGCCGCGCGGTGCTGTCGGTCGTCGACCGCAATTCGTTCCGCGTCGACGGCTACTTCGAGGAAACCAAGCTGCGCGGCATTCATATCGGCCAGCCGGTCGACATCGTCGTGATGGGCGAGCCGCATGCGCTGCGCGGCCACGTGCAGAGCATCGTCGCCGCGATCGAGGACCGCGACCGCACGCAGGGTGCGAACCTGCTGCCGAACGTGAACCCGGCATTCAGCTGGGTGCGGCTGGCGCAGCGCGTGCCGGTGCGCGTCGTGCTCGACGAGGTGCCCGACGACTTCCGGATGATCGCGGGCCGCACCGCGACGGTTTCGATGCGCGAAGCCGACACGCGCCGCCGCGACAACGCGAAGCCGGCTGCCGCCAGCGCGACGTCGGCAGTCGCGCCGGTATCGACGGCTTCCGGTGCGGCCGCAAGCACGGCGGGAGCATCGCGATGAAACGGCACGGTCTGCGCCTCGCGGCGGCACTCGCGCCGCTCGCGCTCGCACTCGGCGCGTGCAAGTCCGTCGGCCCCGATTACAAGCTGCCGCAGCAGGCCTATGTGAATGCACCGCTCGCGAACCATGCGCTCGACGACGCGAACGGCACGCTCGTGTCGCGCGACGCCGTGCCCGGCAACTGGTGGCAGCTATACGACGATCCCGTGCTCGACGAGCTCGTGCGCAGCGCGCTGAAGTCGAACACCGACCTGCGCGTCGCCGCGGCCAACCTCGCGCGCTCGCGCGCGGCGCTGGAAGTCGCGAACGAACAGGGCGGGTTCTCGGGCGGCGCGGAGGCGGGCGTGCAACGCGCGCAGGAATCGGCTGAACAGTACCTGCTCGAAAACAAGCTGCCGGTCGTCAACGAAGGTGCGGTCGGCATCAACGTGTCGTACGAGATCGACCTGTTCGGCAAGCTGCGGCGCGGCGTCGAAGCCGCGCGCGCGGACAGCGAAGCCGTCAGGGCGGCCGGCGACCTGGCGCGCATCACGGTCGTCGCCGACGTCGTGCGGGCGTACGTCGAATCGTGCTCGGCCGGCGACGAACTGGCGATCGCGAAACAGTCGCTCGCGCTGCAGAAGCAGCGCGTCGCGCTGTCGCAGCGGCTGCGCGATGCCGGGCGCGGCAACCAGACCGACGTGACGCGCGGCGTGACGCAGGTGCGCACGCTCGCCGCCGATATCCCGCGCTTCGAAGGCCGCCGCAAGGTCGCGCAATACCAGCTCGCCGCGCTGCTCGCGCGCTCGCCGGCCGACCTGCCGAAGGCCGTCGCCGAATGCGAACGCCTGCCCAAGCTGCGCCAGCCGATTCCGATCGGCGACGGCGCCGCGTTGCTGCGCCGCCGCCCCGACGTTCGCGAAGCCGAGCGGCAGCTTGCCGCGGCAACCGCGCGAATCGGCGTGGCGACCGCCGCGCTGTACCCGTCGATCAGCATCGGCGCGTCGGCCGGCTCGGTCGGCCTCGCCGCCGACCTGTTTTCGTCCACGACCAATCGCTGGTCGTTCGGACCACTGATCAGCTGGTCATTCCCCGTCAACGGCCAGCGTGCGCGTGTACGCGAAGCCGAGGCTGCGACGGGCGGCGCGCTCGCGCACTTCGACGGTGTCGTGCTGAACGCGCTGCGCGAAACGCAGTCGAGCCTCGCGACCTATGCCGCCGACGTGCAGCGCACCGATGCGCTGCGCACGGCCTACGAATCGGCGCGCCATTCCGCCGACGAAACGCACCGGCTCTATGCGGCCGGCCGCGAGTCGTTCCTTTCCGACCTCGACGCGACGCGCACGCTGACGAGCGTGCAGGCGCAGGTCGCGGCGGCCGAAGGGCAGGTCGCCGCCGATCAGGTGCGGCTATTCCTCGCGCTTGGCGGCGGATGGGACAGCGACAACGCGGCGACCGCGGGGGATACCCGGCCCGCCACCGCGCGTGCCGCCTCTGCCGCGTCGCCCCCCGCGACGAACGAGTAATGGCCCCAGCGTCATAGATCTCGGTATATGGCGCCGGCTTCGTGAAACGCCGTGCGCAAACGGGTTTTCCTGATTCGCGCCATGGCATCCGGAGAACGACGGACGCCCGCGTTGACGGTAAACTGCCCGATGCACTTCCATTCATCTTCCGCTGCCGCTCCGGCAGCGGCATCCCCTCGGAGAGTCATCATGCGAACCAGCGCCCGCAACCATTTCGCCGGCCAGATCAGCGCCGTCAAGCCCGGTGCCGTCAACGACGAAATCACGCTCCGCACGCAGGACGGCCTCGACATCGTCGCCGTGATCACTCACGGCAGCGCGGCTTCGCTGGGCCTCGCGGCCGGCACGCAGGCGTTCGCGCTCGTCAAGGCATCGTCGGTCATCGTGATGGTCGACGTCGACAGCAGCAAGGTGTCGGCCCGCAACTGCGTCGCGGGCACCGTATCGTCGGTCGCGAAGGGTGCGGTCAATTCGGAAGTCGTGATCCAGGCCGCGGGCGGCGCCGAAATCGTCGCGATCGTGACCAACGACAGCGTCGATCGTCTCGGCCTCGCGAGCGGCACGGCCGCGGCTGCGATCTTCAAGGCATCGAGCGTGATCGTCGGCGTCGAGTGATCGCATGACGAGCGCCGCGATCGTGATCCGGTGTGCGCCGCGCATTCGCGCGGGTCGTGTCGCCCGGCCGTCACGCGAGTGCGCACGGTGATCGCCGCACTCGATCGCACCGAACCGCCCTCGCATGAACGGGCGTTGCAGTCGCTGCTGCTCGCGGCGGCCAACGCCGACACGCCCGACGCTCGCCTGTTCGGCGCCCTCGTTGCGGCACGCGCGCGCCGCAACGAACTCGGGCTGCTCGGCCTGTCTCATGCGCAGTTGGCTGGCCTGCTTGCGCGCCGGTTTCAGCGCCTGCCTTCCCCCGATGCCGCCGCACTCGTGTCGACGGTTGCGATGGCGCTGCTGCCATCCACCCACGCGGCATTCGTCGCGACGCTGCACGCGCGGCTGATGGACGACGCGAATCCCGCCGCGACCCGCGACGACGCCGACTGCCTCGCGTCGATCATCGCGCATGCGTGCCTGCGCCCCGATCATCTGTGGCGCGACCTCGGGCTCGACGGACGCGATGCGGTATCGGCGATGCTCGATCGCTATTTCCCCGCACTCGCCGCGCGCAACGTCGCTCACCTGCGCTGGAAAAAATTCCTCGCACAGGAAGTGGCTGCATCGCTCGGCATACCACCGGGGCCCGCCCCCGGATGCCCGGGCTGCGAAGATTTCGGCTTCTGCTTTCCTCACGCGCGATAGCCGCCGTGGCGGCTGCGCTGCCCGCGCGTTTCGTCGCATCGCCAACCGGAGAAACCGCCTTGACCGACAATGCGAGCCCCAACCTGCCGTCGCGCGATTTCGAAACCACGTCCCGCTTCTACGAGAAACTGGGGTTCGTCGAAACGTGGCGCGACGACGGCTGGATGATCCTCAAACGCGGTGACCTGTTGCTGGAATTCTTTCCGCACCCCGAACTCGATCCGGCCGCGAGCTGGTTCAGTTGCTGTTTCCGGCTCGCTGATGTCGGCGCCTTCTTCGACGACATGCTCGCAGCCGGCATTCCGGAGCAACGGACCGGCTGGCCGCGTGCGCACCGGCCGACACGCGAAGCGTGGGGCGGCACGGTCGGCGCACTGATCGATCCGGACGGTTCGCTGATCCGGTTGATCCAGACGGAAGACTAGGCACGCCCCCTGTCGCTGCCGCGATCGAGCGGCGATGGAAATGCACGGGCGCACGATTCGGCGCATGCCCCATAAACGGTTACCTTGCGATGCGCATCGCATGCGTCGGGCCGTTCATTGCTTACGACGCAGTCAATGCCGATGCCGGTGATGAATGTCCGGGAAATGCGCGTGACTATGCGTGATCGGCAGATGCACATGCGGATGCGTGTGCGGCTCGTTGCCATCGTACGGAAAGTCGTGCGTATGCTGGTGATGTTCGTCGTGCCGATGCCGGTGAGTATGCTCGAGCCGCTCGTGCGCATGCGTGTGTTCGTGCCGTTCGCGCACATGCAGCCAGATGCCGAGCGCCATCAGCGCGGCGGCGATCCAGAACGTCGCGGGCGGCAGCGCGGGCCAGATCAGCAGCGACAGCACCACGCCGAACAGCGGCGCGATTGAAAAATATGCGCCCGTACGCGCGCTGCCGAGATGACGCAGCGCGACGACGAACAGCACGAGGCTGATCCCGTAGCCGCCGAGCCCCGTCAGCATCGCGGCGGCCGTGACCGGTACGGCGGGCAGCGTTGCACCGGTCGCCAGCGCGATGCCGATGTTCACGGGCCCCGCGATCAGCCCTTTCGCGCACGCGATGACCATCGCGTCGTTCGCGGCGACCTTGCGGGTCAGGTTGTTGTCGATCGCCCAGCACAGGCATGCGCCGACGATCAGCAGCGCGCCGACCGGCACGCCTGCCCGGCCCGGTATCCACGACAGCAGCGCGCCGCCAGCGACGATCGCGACCATTCCGAGGAACACCTGCACATCCACGTTCTCGCGAAACACGACCCACGCGATGACGGCCGTCAGCACGCCTTCGAGATTGAGCAGCAGCGCGCTCGTCGCAGCCGGCGTGCTCGACAGCCCGAGCATCAGCAACGCCGGGCCGGCCACGCCGCCCGCAGCGATCGCGCCGGCCAGCCACGGCAGGTCGGCGCGCTGCAGCGGCGCGGCATCCGCGGCCGATGCGCGGCGGTTGCGCAACCCGCGCAGCAGGATCCCGATGCCGAGCCCAACGCCGCTGCCGAGATAGAACAGGCCGGCGACCATGAACGGCGACATTGCGCCGATCAGCGCCTTGGCGAGCGGTGTCGCGGCGCCGAACAACGCGGCCGCGGCGAGCGCGACGAGAATCGCGGAATGTCTCTGGTTCATGATCCGATTTGAATTGACGTAAAAAAAACGGTGGCCGTGGCTTCGGGTCGGTTCGTGTCGGAGCAAGCCTCCCGCACCTTTCGAAGTGCAAGCCGCATCGCGCTGAACAACCTGCGCGTGGTGTCACGATCCAGCCGGATTATCGCTCGTCATCATGTCACGATGGCCGGACCGCGTCGTTCACATGCCGATCGACAATCCCGGTATCGCTATTTTAGGAAACCGAATTATGTGATTGAAGTGCCATCACAATCAGGCATGCGTACTATCCATGCGCAAACTTCAAAGTCGAAGCATCGCAGATGCGGCGCCGATTGACGGAATCTGTTCGTCCGGTTGCGTTGCCGGTCTGATGTCGCAGGGGGAGTGCCGGCGAGTCAACCGCCGGTGGAGGTAGTCCTGACCTGCCCCTTTCGAGGCAGGTCAGTCTGTCGTGTGATTCACAGCATGCGGCATGCATGCGGGTGAGCGCCGTACAGTCGACGGCGACGCGGTGCGGGTTACTCGTTTCCGGCCGTTTGCTGCTCGATCTGCTGCGCAACGTCGGTTTGAGCTTCCGCGTTCGCCGGTTCCGGCGCTGCTGCTGCGGCCTCGGCCTGCTGCTCGGCCTTCGGCTGCTGCTGCGCGCCCTTGGACGATTGCGCCGCACCCTTGCCGGGACGGCGTGCCTTCAGCCGACGCGCCCGTGCGGCGTCGTCATGCGTCACGCGCCCTGCTTCGTTGCCCTGCAGATCGACCCGCACCGCGTCTTCGACAAGGCACGACCAGTAGCGGTTGCCGCGGCACCACGTCGACATCGCTTCACGCAGTTCGGCTTCGTTGAGGCCCACGGCCTGAGCCTCGCGTGCGAGGTCGTCCCAGATGCCGACCTTGAGCGGTACTTTGGGGGCCGGATTCTTCGGGAACGCGCGCGGAAACTTCCGCTGCAGTTTGCCGATCGCAACGATGACCGGATCGACCGGCGCCGACGGCTTCGCCGAAGTGGGCTTCGCGCGGTGCTGCGCTTTGGCGCCGGCACCCGGTTTGGCCCCACGGGCCGGCTGGTCGCCGGACTTCGGCTTCGCGCCGGCGTCCGTCGGCGCTGCAGGTCGCTTCGCGTTGCGCTCCTGCTTGGCCTTCGCTGCGAGCTGCGCCCGTAATTCGGCAAGTTGTTCAAAACCCATAAATTCAATCCACCAGGAATATAAGGTGTGGTTCGTGCGGCCATTCCGCGCGACGCAAAAAGCTTCGCCGCCACGCGTGCGACCCGTCTGCCGCCGATGCGGAACACTACGGGGCCGCATCGCGCACGCCACTCTGTTTTCAGGCACCCGGCCACGATGCCGGACAAGGCAGGAGGGAAGTATACCGGTACGCGCGACGGCCGGCTGACTCGCCGGTCTGCATTTGCCCGATCCAGCGTGCGGAAAATGCGTCCGCGCGGCCGCGTTGCGCATTATATGTATACGTTTCCGGAAGTCACGTCGTTCACAACCGTCGTCGAAAATCGGGCCAGTTGTGAGCGAAACGGTCGGCCCGACGGCGTCCGCTGATCGACGCCCGACGCGTGGTGTTACGCGTTGCGGAGCCGAAAAAGATCGTGCCGCGCGAGCGCATCGCCGGCCACGGCGACGATTCCGGATCGCGGACGGCATCCCGTCGGCTGCATGCGAATCGGCGATCGCGACAACGGGACGCACATGACGATGGATCGACGCAGCCTGTCGTGACATCCCGGTACGCCCATCGATTGCACCGGACCCATGCACGACTCGTTGCGTCCGCATCGATCGTGTGGCGTACGAAGATGCCGGAAAATGCGTAGTATGGCCGGGTCAACGTCGTCGGCAGCGTACCTCGGCCCGTTTTGCGGCGTCCCCGGTCGGCCGGCGGCATCCCTCTTGCCTGCTAAAGAACCGGTTGTACGAAGCGGAGCGGATACATGGTTCTCCCACACGACATCCCGCACGACGGCATCACGCGCGAGGAGATTCACCATCGGCAGATCGACATGCGCGGTTATCGGCGCAGCGACGGCCTGTTCGAAGTGACGGCCTGCCTCGCGGACCGCAAGACCAGCGATTTCACGCCACCGGGCGGCACGCGAACGGTCGCTGCGCTGTCTCCGATCCACGATCTCGGCGTGACGCTGGTCTTCGACGCCGACATGGTCGTACGCGCCGTATCCACGTTCATCCGGTCGCATCCGTATGCGCAGTGTCCCGGCGGCGGCGACTCGCTGCAGGCGCTTGTCGGACTGAGCATCGGTTCCGGCTGGAACAGCGAGATCCGCAAGCGTCTGCCGTCCTGCGATACGTGCACGCATCTGAAGGAATTGCTCGGCCCGGTCGCAACCACGGCCTATCAGACGATGGTCGGCGTGCGGCGGTCGTCGCTCGACGCCCGCGACCGCGAAGGCAAGCCGCTCAAGATCGACAGTTGCCATGCGTATGGCGCGTCGCGCGATCTCGTGAAACGTCTTTGGCCCGAATACCACCGGCCTGTGCCGACGGCAAAAGGAAGCTAAGGTCCCGGCATTCGGCCGGTTCGACGTCTGCAGGATCGGTGACGCACATGGATGCGTGCGTTGTCTGCGCGGACCAGCGCCAATGCTGCCGGTCCGAAATCAGAAGACGCCCAGCGCGAGTCCGGCGGCAAGGCCCGCGCCGAGTTCGGCGCAGCGCGCACGATCATCGTCGTCGATCGTCTTCGGCGCGAGGATGCGCTCAGGCGTCTGCGCGTGCGTACAGACGATCAGGCCTGGCGCCACGTTCTTCAATCGCCATCCGGTCGCAATCCGGTCTATCTGGCGCAGCGCGTTCTGTCCGTCGCTTCCCGCGCAGATCATTGCCGCGTACGGACGGCCGTTCACGCGATCGAGCGCCGCGTAGTAGCAGCGATCGAAAAAGTCCTTCATCAGCCCGGACATCGACGCAAGATTCTCGGGCGTCGCAAACAGGTATGCGTCGGCGGCCAGCACATCGTCTGCGCTCGTCGCGTCCGCGCGCTGCAGCCTGACGTCGATGCCGGGTTGCTCGCGCGCCGCGTCGGCCGCCGCTTCGGCCATCTGTTGCGTGCCTCCGGTCATCGTGTGATAGACGATCAACAGCGTCTTCATTCGTAGTCGCTCGCGTCAGGCTTCAGGTGGGTCGGGGTATCGCCGGTTTCCGCTGGATGGACAGTCGTCGCGTGTGTGGGGGCGGTTGTGCGTTCGCTCTTGCGGATCAGTCGGTTTGCCGGCTCAGCGATGCCAAGCGTGCATCGCTCGCGTGCATGACATCGACCTCGATTCGCGCATGATCTTCCTGATGCGCGGTCAATCCGGCGCGACGCGTAATGCGTCGCCGTCGTCCGGACGCGCGTAGTACGCGAGAAACATGTCGGCGGCCGATTCCGCGACTTTCTGTTGCTCCGGCGCCGTGAGCGGCGGCTGGCCCATCGTCACCTGCGGCCAGAATGCGAATGCCTTCACGACACCATGCAACTGATGCGCGGCAAACACCGGATCGGTGACCGACAGGCGGCCGGCCAACGCTGCCGCACGCACCCAGACCGTCAGGTCTTCCTCGCGCTCGCCGAGGCGTTCGACCATGTCGCGCGCACGCTCCGGCGAATGGATGGCCGCGCCGATCGCGACGCGCGCAAGTACGAGAAACGCATCGTCGTTCAGCAGGCGCAATTTGCGCTCCAGCAAGGCGAGCAGTTGCTCGCGCAGCGGCACGTCGGTGCGATAAGTCGGTGAGCTACCGGTTTGGGTCGCATCCCACAGCTTGTGCAGGATCGCGGCGAACAACGTTTCCTTGCCGGGAAAGTGGTTGTAGACCGTACGCTTCGACACGTCCGCGCGCGCAGCGATGCGATCCATGCTGGTTGCATCGTAGCCGGCAGCGAGAAATTCCTCGATCGCCGCGTCGATGATGGCCGCACGCTTTCGATCGGTCAGGCGTTGAGGGAGAGAGCTGGTATCCATGTGGAAATTTTACACCGCTCAGTTTACTTATCCCGGAAATAAACTACACTGTTCAGTGCACTTTTTCTTCGGACGAACCAACATGGCATCGCCTCTCGTTTTGATTCACCGCATTCTGGGTTTTGCAGCCGCCAGGCGCGGCCGCGCGCTGTCCGGCGGTTCGCCGCAGCACAATGGCGAGCGCTTCAGCAATGTTGCGCCGCGTCCCGTCGAAGGTATCGGCAAGACGCTCGGGATCGCCTGGACGATGCTGTTCAACAAGCCGCGCAATACCGTGCCGGCTGGCGCGCTGCCCGTCGATTTGCTGACCCGCGCACAGCTTGACGCTGCGCCCGATCGCAGCCTGTACCGGCTCGGCCATTCGACACTGCTACTCAAGCTGCGCGGCGAATTCTGGCTGACCGATCCCGTGTTTGCCGAGCGTGCATCGCCGTTTCGGAATGTTGGCCCCAAGCGCTTCCATGCGCCGCCGATAGCGCTTGAAGATCTTCCGCCGCTACGCGGTGTGATCCTGTCGCACGATCACTACGATCACCTCGACCGCGAAACGGTGCTCGCGCTCGCGGCCACCACCGGCGTGTTCGTGACAACGCTGGGCGTCGGCGACCGCCTGATCGAATGGGGCGTCGACGCGAAGAAGGTCCGTCAGCTCGACTGGTGGCAGAGCGTCGACGTGGCCGGCCTGACGCTGACCGCAACACCCGCGCAACACTTCTCCGGGCGCAGCCTGTTCGACGGCAACAGCACGCTGTGGGCGTCGTGGGTCATCGTCGACGACGACTTGCGTGTGTTTTTCAGCGGCGACACGGGCTACTTCGACGGGTTCCGTACGATCGGCGAGCGCCTCGGGCCGTTCGACGTGACGCTGATCGAAACGGGCGCATACGATGCGCAATGGCCGTACGTGCACATGCAACCGGAAGAAACCGTTCAGGCGCATATCGATTTGCGCGGACGCTGTCTGATCCCGATCCACAACGGTACATTCGATCTCGCGATGCATCGCTGGCACGAGCCGTTCGAGCGAGTAACGGCGTTGTCGATCGTGCGCGGCATCGAGTTGTCCACGCCCAGAATGGGCGAGCGCCTTGATCTCGACGAGCCGCATCGAGGCGAGCGGTGGTGGCGCACGGTAGACGAGCACGCGAACGCGGCAGCGGCAACGAAATCGCGCAGGTGGCAATTTTGCGCGTCGCAAGCGACGAAATAGGTTCGCCTGTCGTTACGTCTTTCGTGCGGAAGCGCGGCGGTGCCGCGTTTCCGGCCATCGCGTTTTCGGGGCAGTTGTTCGTTGGCGGCTTGTCTGCCGATACGATCACCTGAATCGGAAATGATGCACGCGGCGCCGCCCAATAGCTTCATTCAACAATACGAGGCACCGGTTGACCGACCGCGACAGCAGGCTTCGGCAAACGCGGGCGGATCGCATCTGCAAATTCGCACGCAACCGGCAAGTGCCGAGCTGCTGCCCCTTTCGAATCTATGTTTCCATCGAAGGAAAGCGCCTACACATCCGATAGGCTGCATGATTGCCCACGGCTTCGGCCTCGTCATTCTGGGCAAGAATCGGCGAGTTCGAGGGTGCTGACCTTATATCGACCAGTTCAACCGCCTTCTGCTCGACAGGTCGTCACGAGTCTATGGGTTCGCACGCAAGTTTAGATAGTCGGCTCAATCTTCCATCATTACTTCCACCAGCTCACCGCCATGAGCCCGCAGAAGAATAGATGTGACCTTGCGGTTCAACCGATTTGCAACGGCAGATGAGCCGTCGGTCGCCCCCAAGAATTCCACAACTCTTTGTTGTATCGCGCGATCGGTGAAAACCGTTGTCACGTGACAACTCGCGCCGGACATCAGATCAGTGACTCGGCGAGCGATCGTCATGCACCGGACCAACACTCACTGGACGTTGTCTACGATAGCGTTCGGCGCAGGATGTATCGAAAACCACCAATTACATATCAATCACAACACAATTCACCGCCCAACTCCTGGACGACTCAGTAGCGCATGAAAAATTCATGCGCCCCCAATTCCAAGGAGGATCGGGCGTGTTTTGCGTGAAACAACATGAGGAATATTGCGCAAACCATTGCTGGATAAGGATTTCCGGCAGCGCCCCATTTTTTTTGAATGTTTCACGATTCAACTTGGTTGAACCGGTAGGCGACCTTTGGCGTGGGGATTTGTCTTCATTCCTGTGCCGACCGTTGTCGGACTGCTAACAGATATGGAATGCGGGATACGCCATTGCGCCGGTTGTAATGCTGGAAGATACAGCGAAACCTCGCACCCCTCCCCTGCCGAACTATGCGCGCACCACATCGGCGATGGCCACATCATTAAATGGGGCCATATCATGATGCGTTAATAATTGTCTGCCCTTGAGTGCGACTCACCAAGCGATCGGGGCATTCTGCCATCACGAGAATGCCGGGCATCGACGCCGCCGGTCCTGACGACCGGGACGAATGCCGCCTCAATCATCGGCAAAGACACTTGCCTCTGACGACTACGACGGCCGTCCTGCCGTTTTCTACGATGCCCGGGCTGCCTTTGTTGTCACGTGACAACTTCTCAGACAGAACATATACCAACTGAACGCTGCAACCGGAACTATCTATAAATTCGATCCGCTTTGATCCGCTTGACGTATCTAAATTTGATCGATCGTAACCGTTATCGAGAAATTAGCAACGCCGCTGCGTTACAGCCTGGTTGCTTGTCACGTGACAACTCCCCAGGCAAGCAATCGAGCCAGCCACCGGCTTACGCTTACTATCGAGCGTTGATTGACATAACCGAAATCCACATCCCATTCGAATCAAGTTCTTCCTGTCGACACGCAGCATCAACTGCGACCAATTCCTGGCGACTTGTCACGTGACAACTACGTCCCTCGACGACATCCGCGAACCGGCCAATCAGATTCGCAAGGGGTTCTGTTAGCACCAAAGGCACTGCCTTTCCATAAGTCTCTGCGATCGAGTTTCATCACCGACGCCAATGACAGTCGAATTTCCTTCAACCCTTTATGCATTCTTCGTGGCCGCAATCGACAATTTTATTTTTACTCGATCATCACTCACGATTGGTTCGTTAACCGTTCGACCTACTTGTCACGTGACAACAACAACGATCTCCAAGACATGCATCGAGTCGAACACTTTTCTGGACATTTCGATAACAACTGAATATATTACGCAAAACTCCTTGGAGGAATTTAATGGCTTTCAAGATCGCTGTCAGTAATCAAAAAGGTGGTACTGGAAAGACAACCATCTCCGTCAACATCGCGGCTGCGTTCGAGGCCGGTGGTAACAAGGTCGCGTTGATCGATGCCGACCCTCAAGGCACTTCCGTTCGGTGGGTGACGAGCGGTGAGAACACCTTGCCGATGACGGTCCTTTCGCTGGCCCCCGCCGGTCGCGGCATCGGCGGCGAGATCAAGAAGCAGGACGCAAACTTCGACGTGATCGTCGTCGACTGTCCGGGCAACCTCGAAGATCCGCGCATCGCATCCGTGCTCGAAGTCGCCGACTTCTGCCTCGTGCCGCTGTCACCGTCGCCGGCGGACCTGTACAGCACCGTCGCGATGATTCGCATGATCGAGTCGATGCGAGCCGTTCGTAACCCGAATCTTTCTTCCGCATTAATGCTGAATAGTGTTAATGGAAAAACTAAAATGCGTGAAGAAATTTTAAAAATTCTAAGGGCTGAAGAAATAGGGGAGCATTTGCTCGACAGCCAGATCGCCCAACGCGAGGTCTACCGTCAGACGTTCGCACTCGGCACCACGATCCATCATCACAATCGATACCTGAAGGGGCTGAAGGAAGCCCGTGCGGAAATCGAAAGGCTGGTCACGGAAATGGCCCAATACATCGCGTCGACGCGCGCTACCGGAGCGGCCCATGGCTAAGGACACATCGAAAGACAAGAAGCCGACCGGCAACCTGCATCTCGCGGCCGGCCTGTTGCGCGGGCTCGCGCAGGAAAACGCTGCACTGGAAACCCGCTTGCCCGAGCCGCCGGCTGCACCGAACGTCGTCGACGCGACGCCCGCCGCCGCGCCCCCGGCCGCGGTCGCCGGCACACCGGATCTTGGCGCGCCGCAGAAGGTACTGGTCAAGGACTGCATCCCGAACCCGTTCAACCCGCGCGTGTTCTATTCGGAGTCGAGCCTGCACGAGCTCGCGCTGACGTTGAAACGGGAAGGGCAGATCGAGCCGATCAAGGTCACGCGGCTCCCGGAGTTTCCCGGCAAGCTCGTCGTGATCGACGGGCAACGCCGGCTGCGCGCGACGAGCATCAACGGCGACGAAACCATCAACGCCACGTTCCGCACGGACCACACGCCCGAGCAGCTCTATACGATCGCGTATCGGGCGAACCACGATCACGAACGCCAGACGATCTTCGACGATGCGGTCGCATGGAAGCGTCTCCTCGACGAGAAGGTCTTTCAGGACCAGAACACGCTCGCGGAGAAGATCGGCAAGGACAAGGCATCGATCAGCAAGACGCTGTCGCTCAACGCACTGCCCAACACGCTGCTGGAGCGGATGGCCAGCGCGAACGACGTGGTCGGCCTGCAGGCAGCGTACTTCCTGAAGCTGATCTTCGAGCGCCTGGGCGAACCGACGGCCGACCGGCTGCTCACGGCCGTGATCGACCGGAAGAAATCGGTCCGCGATCTCGAGAATTTCCTGCGTGCGCAGAGTGACGACAACAAGAAAGCGGGGCGCACGCGCTACAGCGTTCGTCACGACTTCGCGCTCGAATCGCAAGCGATCGGCCAGTTGAAGACCTACCCGGACGGGCGTCTGGACCTGCAGCTCAAGGGCGTCGACACGTCCCGCCAGGAAGCGCTCGCCGACAGGCTCAAGACCGTTATCGACGCCTACGTCGCCGAGCTGGCAGCCGCCACGCAAAAGTAACGCGCCCAAGCAAAAGGCCTCGCATCCGCGTTGCGCCGCGCAACCGGACGATGAAGTCCGGCGCACGACGCCCGCCCGGTTGCGAGGCCTTGTTCAGTTGCTTGCGAGACTGCTTTTGAGCAGGAATTCCAGCAGGTCGTCCGAGGTCGGTTCGCCCCAGGTATCCAGCGCCAGCCATCGGAAAAAGCTGGTCTGCGCGAGCTTGCTCGCCTTCTTCTTCGGCGACAGCGTGAGATCCTTCGAGCCCGCCACCGTCTCGTTGTAGCGATCGATCAGCTTGGTCTGGTCGTCGATCTCCAACTCGCGGAAATACGCACCGGCTTCCTCGACCTTCGCCGCCAGATATTTGTCGCGAATCTGCTCCTGCTTGCTCTGCGCGGATTCCTTCGCCGGTGCGGCCGCTTCGGTTCCCTGCCCGTCGGCCAGCGTGTAGCCGTGCGTCAGCGCCTTGCGGAAATACGCGGCCACGTTGTCGACCGGCGCCGCGTTCTTCTTCGTAGTCCGATTGAGTGTATAGGCAATCGCCGCCTTGATGCGCTGCACGCCGTATTGCGTGATCAGCCGGCGGGCTTCCGAACGCGGAATGCCGAACTTCGCGACCTCCTCGACCAGCGCTTCGTTCTTGACGTCGCCGTCTTCGACCGTATCGGCACTCTGCTTGCGCGTCACCTTGAACTGAACGGCTTCCACGCTGCGGCCGGACTTGTGTTCGATCAGCTCGAGCGTGTGATCCGATACTTCGTTCACCTCCTGAATGCACGGCACCAGGACCTTGCTCTTGAACAGCTTGTATTCCTTGTACGACTGCGACGCTTTGTCCTGGCCGAGAATGAGGTCACGGAATTTCGGCAGCGGAATCTTCGCGGTGATGCCGATCCCTTCGTAGCGCACCGTGTTTTCCCACAGCGCGAGCGAGTGTGAGCGCCGGAATTCGCGGGCGATCCGCATATCGATCAGCGCGTAGATTTCCGGATTGAGCAGCTCGCTGCGAATCTGGTCGGAGAAGCTGTACTTCAACACCGATTGCTCGAGCTCCGCGCCCGCGAGCAGGCCCGACGCTTTCCAGACCGTCGAACGGTCCGCGGCCAGGTAGTCCCAGTTGACGACGGTACTGATCAGCGAGTTGACCGTGTCCTTCACGTACTTCGTGTTGTTGCTGTTCAACCCGCTCTCGTGCGAAAGCGAGGCGATCGAGATCGAGAAGCTCGTTCGACCCGGCTCGAACGCCTCCTGCCGAAGCGCGTTCTTGATCAGCGAGCTGAACATCTTGCGCTGCTGCAGACCGATCTTTCCCGACTTGGGCGCGATATGAATCGCCTGGACCGCCTTGCGCAGCAAGTCGGGAGGCTCGGGTGTCTGAAACAGTGAAACCTGTTTGTCTGAGCCTTTGCTTGCGGGCTTGCGCGGCATCGTGATGTCCGGATAAGGTGACCTTGTTGAGAGCGGACTTTATACCTTCTCACGCCGCAGAGCAACGCCCTCGCTCCAGCATCACTTGCAATATCACGGCTAACCTTCAGATGCAAAAGGGAAATTCGTGATGAAGCAATCTGCGCGGGGCCCCATATCCATCTACCTTTTGGCCAAAAAACCTCCCACAAGAAGCTACCTTTCGGGTCCGGCTACAGAAACCCGGCACGAGATTTGCCCTAGGGAAGGTACCCATCCATGGGGGCAAACGAGCGGAATCGCGATCGACGACCGGATTCGTGATGCCTTGCAACACGCGGCCGTTTTTCTCCCATAACGTGCTACCTTCATCGACTCCCATGGACGGCTACCTGTCGGCAGCCTTCGACATGGGCGATTGCGTTACTTTCGACCTCGAAGGGAGAAATCGCTCCCATAAACGGCAACCATTCGGTTATCCCATAAAAGGTTACCTGTCCGCGACATCGATCCTGTCTATGGGAGCAGCCAGCAGAGGGGTCCTGGTGAAACACGCTCGACCGGCCCGATTGACCACCCATAAACGGTTACCATCGAGAGACACCATAAACGGCTACCTGAAAAAAATCACTGTGGACGCAAGCACTTACGGATCAAAAAAAACGCCCCATAAAAGGCTACCTGCCTGCGTTCCCATAGACGACTACCCATCTTGTTTTCAGGCTGATTTCCCATAACCGGGTACGCTTGCCCCATATCCACAGCCCCCATTCCCCACAACCCGGTACCCAAAACCCCAAATCCACAGACCTGAAACCCCAAACCCTTCCACCTGTGCTCCCATAAATGGGTACCGAACACCGGTCAAACCCTTGTGGAATAAGGCTGTGAGCCGTCTAAAAGTAGTTAAAGAAGTAAACGTGGTTTACCAAAGATGTAAACACACGTGTGCCGTCACAGAAAGACAAGCCCCATAAACCGCTACCCATGGGATCTGTCCATGGTTCGTCAAGCATCCCGCTGCTTCGATTCAGGCCTGCTGGACAGAGCCTGAGGCCTTGATGGAACAAGGCCTCAGGCCCGACAAGGTTTCCCGGGGAGGTGAGTGCCCACTCACAACACCTAAAAGTAGAAACCTATGGGAGGAAATCGGGCGGAGATCGCCGGTTTCCGCATACAGGTTCCCATCTATGGGACCGAAAAGCCGGGGCCGCGACGACCCGCGCTCCTGTGATCGACAGCCAAATCGGACCAGCGACCGAACGCACGAACATTGTCAGTTTCACCCACAGCAGTTCGAAATCACCCTGGACGGCACGCGAATGGTTTTTTGTACTCATGCTTCCCGTTCTGTGGACAAGTTTTTTGCCGGTCGTCTATCGACGCTTCTCGTTACATTTAGCCTGTGGACTGTGCACAGAGGAAATAGACGCGGCTTGCTTCTCCGCCCCGAGGTCCCGCAACTTTCTACCTTTGGATCGACCGAAGAGTAACGCTGTGCTCTTGAATGGCAACGAGAGGCCAACACAGCCTCCCGGAAGCAAGAGTCGCCTCGCTTTACCAAGCCGCACAGGTCGCCGGCTTCTGGGCCGATCTCGTGAGAGTTACGAGCCAACGTGAAGATGCGGCCGCTGAAGAAGCTCGCCGCAATCGAATTCGAATAACGATCCCGAACATTCTCACCGTCAGAAACTTCCTGATCCCGGAAAAGCTCACCGGCGACGCGTCCCACAGGTATATGCAAGCCGTGCAGCCGCGGCATCCGCACGGGATACTCGACGGCCAAAATCGTCGAATGAAAAATCTGTGGCCCGCGCGCGTTGCCTGACGTGTTCACGACCAGAGTCGGGCCGGCTGACAAGCGTTGTCGCGGCATCAACACGACGCGCAACGTGTGCCGGACGGAGTATCGCAATGCTTGTGCGGCTCCCCCCGCGCATTCGTGAGGGGGTTCCGGTCAACGTCCTCACCCTATGCCGAGCGTCTACCCATTTCGCTATACACACCAGACGACGCCGCCTTCCGGTGCGGTAACACGAGACGATCGCATCGATCACCGGACGAACCGAATCGTGGTCGTTTATGGGAGAACCCGTCGCTGGAGCCTCGTCGAGCGGCAACATTGCACACGGATCGACAACTATTGCGGTGATTGCGCTTCGTGTGATGAAGATCACGGCAAGCATGAGCGTGCTGCTAACACCACCTATGAAACAGCAATCGGCATGCGAGCTAGACACGACGATACGAATGTCATCGGAATCGCAGCCTCGCATCACGCCATGTGATCGATCTTCATCACCGAAGCGTGCTGTACGTCCGACGTTTCCGCTGCCTCGACCGCGCGATCTTCACGCGCGCCGAAACGCGATGTACGTCCCTGTCTCTTCCGCGCGACGGTAGAGCAACGTCCACGTGTTCTCCCATACGTGTATCCCCAACTCCGTTTGCACGTTGGCGCCACATTTTTCACGACGCGGTTATGATGCACAGGTCCCGATCGCGACCTGACGACCGATCAGGACAGGGGCGGTATCTCGATGGTCTTTCCAACCGTGATAATCATCAGAAAAGAGAGTTCAGCGATGCGAATCCAGATCAGAAAACTCACGCTGGCTGCTACCGCAGCCGCGTTCCTGTTCGGCTCGGCAGTTCCTGCATTTGCCCAGACCGACGCCGCCAGCATGCCTCCTGCACAGGACGCCAAGGCGGCGAAGAGCCAGGCACGCAAGGCGGCCAGGGCTCAACGCAAAGCGGAGCGCAAGGCTGCGCGCGCGAAAAACACCGCCGAGCTGAAGAAACTCGAAGACGCCGGTTACAAGCCGGCGGCCAACGACCCGAACTATCCGCAGAACCTGCAGAACGCGGAGAAGAAAGCCGCCGGCGCAAGCCAGTAAGCGCCGTTCGGCGGCAAGCCGCGGTACGATCCGCGGCTTGCCCTGTGCATCGCGGTTACGCGATGCACGTCAAAAACAGAATGCCGCTCATGAACGAGCGCAAACCCGATCCGCGCATTTGTGCTATTTGATTCGGAATCCTGCATTGAATGGCGGGCACGACCGGCAGGTCGATACGGTCAGTGCTGCGCGCCCGATGCGGCTGCGTTCCCCGTCACCTTCAGCCAGTCCTTGAATGCATGCACGGCCTCGTCGTCCGCGCGCGCGGACGCCACATACGTGAAGTAGCGCCACGGCGGCAGGGCCGGTTCGCTGAACGGCTGCACGAGCCGGCCTTCGGCGATGTCGTCCGCGACGAGCGCGATCGGCCCCATCGCGACGCCGAGTCCGTCGAGTGCGCCTTGCAGCGTCAGGTAGAAATGCTCGAGCGTGAGCGAATGTCGCGGCACGAGATTCGGATGCCCGGCCGCCGCGAGCCATTCGGGCCACATGCCGGGATAGGTCGCCGCGTGCAGCAGCGTGAAGCCGGCGAGATCGGCGGGCGTATGCAACGGCCGGCCTTCCAGCAGCTTCGGCGCACACACCGGCAGCCGGACTTCGGACAGGAATTCCTCCGCGACGTAACCGTCGATGGCTTGCGGGCCGCCTCGAACGATCAGGTCGACCTTGTCGCGCAGTTTCTCGATCGGCTCGTTCGACGTCGACAGCCGTACCTCGATCGTCGGATGGGCGACCTGGAACGACGACAGCTTCGGCACGAGCCAGCGCAACGAAAACGTCGCGGGCGCGCTGACGCGCAGCACGCGCTGCTGCGCGTGGCCGAAGTGCTGCGCGGTGGCGAGCGCGATCCGGTCGAACGACGCACCGACTTCGGCGAGATACGCGCGGCCGGCGTCGGTCAGTTCGACCCGCCGGTTGTGGCGTTCGAATAGCGGCCGTCCGAGCCACGCCTCCAGTTGCTGCACGTGCCGGCTGATCGCGCCGTGCGTCACGCACAGCTCGTCGGCGGCAAGCGTGAAGCTGCCGAGTCGGGCGGCTGCTTCGAACGCGCGTAGCGAATTCAACGGAGGAAGACGTCGGGCCATTGCATCGTTTCGCGTGAAATTTACTCACGCGATAGTTCAGGTTTAATCGTTTGATCGGGCGATCCAGCTCCGCCAATATGGCACACAAACGGCCGGCTCGGCCGAACGAGTGTCTGAATTTCTCACATGGAGTGCGGAGCATGCCGAACGTGGTGGTCGTGGGTGCCCAATGGGGTGACGAGGGCAAGGGGCGCGTCGTGGACTGGCTGGCGGCTCAGGCCGACCTCGTCGCACGCTACAACGGCGGCCACAACGCGGGCCATACGCTGGTCGTTGGCGGCAAGACGTACAAGCTTGCGCTGCTGCCGAGCGGCATCGTGCGCGGCAAGCGCGGCGTGATCGGCAACGGCGTGGCGCTCGATCCGGAAGCGCTGCTCGCGGAGATCGCGCGGATGGCCGAGCTCGGGCTATCGGTGACGCCGGACAACCTGTCGATCGCCGAGAACGCGACGCTGGTGCTGCCGATTCACCGCGCGATCGACCAGGCGCAGGAGCGCCTGCGCCGCGAACCGATCGGTACCACGCTGCGCGGGATCGGGCCGGCTTACGAGGACAAGGTCGGGCGTCGCGGGCTGCGCGTCGGCGATCTCGCGGAACCCGGCCGGCTCGCCGACAAGCTCGACGTGCTCGTCGACCATCACAACGCGTGGTTCCGTGGCCTGGGGCTCGACGAGTGTTCGCGCGACGCGATGCTGGCGACGCTCGTCGATCTCGCGCCGAAGATCCTGCCGTTCGTGCGTCCCGTCTGGGCCGACCTCAACGACGCGACCGATCGCGGCGAACGCATCCTGTTTGAGGGTTCGCAGGCCGTGATGCTGGACATCGACTGGGGCACGTATCCGTTCGTGACGTCGTCGGGCACTGTCGCATCGGCGGCAGCGGCCGGCACGGGCCTCGGCGCGTCGAGGCTCGGTCACGTGCTGGGCGTGACCAAGGCGTATGCGACGCGTGTCGGCGGCGGCCCGTTCCTCACCGAGTTGACCGACGCAACGGGCGAAACACTACGCGCACGCGGGCAGGAATTCGGCGTCAACACCGGCCGGCCGCGACGCTGCGGATGGCTCGATGCCGCGCAGTTGCGCCAGGCGGTCAGGATCTCGGGCATCGATTCGCTGACGCTTACCAAGCTCGATGTACTCGACGGTTTCAAGTCGATCGAGCTGTGCGTCGGCTACGAACTCGACGGCGCGCGGGTCGACCATCTGCCCGCGAGCCTCGACGCGCAGTCGCGCGCGAAGGCGATCTACGAACGGTTCGACGGCTGGCATGGCACCGTGAAGGGCGTGCGCGAGCGTGCGGCGTTGCCGCGCGCCGCACGGGATTTCATTGCGCGCATCGAAGCGGTCGCGGGCGCGCCGGTATCGATGATCACGACCGGTGCGGAGCGCGACGACACGATCGTGTTGCGTAATCCGTTCGATGCGGCGGCCGCCGCGTAACGTGCCGTCGATGGCGTAAATCGCGGATCGGCGTCGTGGTCGCCGGGTAGTTTTTGCCGATCCGATGTAGTTTGCATGCCGGCGTGTTCGATCGCGTACACGCCCGGCCCGGATGCGGCGCGAAGGGCGGCTCCACGATACGATTCGGCGTCCGGATCACGCCGCACACGGCGAACTGGACACGCCTGCAGCGCTGCTGTACTGTTCCGCACGATTCGCGCCAGACCGGCCTGCGCCGGAGCCGCCGGCACCACGGCCGCACGGCGGCGCGCCGTGATCTCAATCCCGGGGACAGGCCGATGGACACGTTACAGATGATGCGCATTTTCGTCCGGGTCGCGGAGGAGGGCAGCTTCACGAGCGCGGCCCAGCGCCTGGACATCACGACGGCATACGCATCGCGTTCTGTCGCGCAGCTCGAAACGCATCTGCGCACGCGTCTGCTCAACCGCAGCACGCGCCGCATCGCGCTGACCGACGCCGGGCAGCGCTATCTCGATCGTTGCCAGCGCATCCTTGGTTATATCGACGAAGCGGAAGCCGAGGCGGCGGACGCACAGGCGAAGCCGTCCGGACGGCTGCACGTTCACGCGACGACGAGTTTCGGCCAGGCCTATGTGGTGCCCGCGGTCGTGCGCTACCGGCAGCGCTATCCGTCGGTCGCGGTCGAGCTGACGCTGTCGCAGCACGTGCCCGACATCATCGACGAAGGTTACGACGTGTCGCTGCAGTTGAGCACGACGGAGCTGCCCGATTCGGGGCTCGTGTCGCAGCGGCTCGGCGAGGTGCACAGTGTGCTGTGCGCGTCGCCCGCGTATCTGAAGGAGCGCGGCACGCCGCGCACGGTGCGCGAGCTCGAAGGGCATGCGTGCCTGCAGATCGTCACGCCGGTGTTCCCGCGCGATCGCTGGCATCTCGACGGCCCGGACGGTCACGAGACGTTCGACCTGCCGTTGCCCGATTTCCAGGTGAACATCGCCGATGCGCTGGGTGCCGCACTGCGCGCCGGCCTCGGGATCGGCTCGCTGCCGATGTCGTCCGCACTGCCCGCGCTCGCGAGCGGTGCGCTGGTGCGCGTGCTGCCCGAATACCGGTTACAGAAGCTGACGGTCTACACGCTGTACGCTTCGCGTCAGTATCTCGACGCGAAGATCCGCACGTTCATCGATTTCCTGCGCGAATGCGTGCCCGAAATGCTGTCCGCCGACGAGGCCGCGCTGAACGTGTCCTGCAAATCCTGAGTCGGCACTGCCGCTGTTCATATGCGCGTTTTGCTCCGGAAAATGAAATAATCCGTAGTCCTGCATTTAAGGTAGACGTCGACGATGCGATCGCGATCGACCCGGTAAACGACGCCCCCGGCAACCAGCACGTCCTTATGAAATCGCTTGCTTTCGATATCGAACATGGTTGGTTCGAGGCGCGGTTCAAACTTCCTGGAATCGGTTCGACCTGCTTCATCGCGTTCGCGCGGCGGTGCAGCCGGCCTAGTATTCGCTCAACGGCGGAACGGCAGCGCGACGTCGTCCGGAAGCGGGTACACGTACGGCCGGCCGCCACGCCGCTCGACGGTACCCGGCAAACAAAAACGCCACGGATGAAAGTCCGTGGCGTTTCTCTTTGCGTCGGCTTATCGCGAGCGCGTCGATCGCGTATTACTGCGGCTTCGCCCAGAGCGTGCGGCCGAAGAACGTAAGCGTGCGATCCCACGCGATTTGCGACCATACTGGATCGAACTGCGTGCCGGCGATGCGGCCGGTGCCGACGGCCGTTTCGTTCGCGAATCCGTGATGCGCGAGATAACGATGGAATTCGACACCGACCTTCGCATCGGTCAGCTTCTTTTCCAGCGCGTCGACCTGGTCGATCGCGAAGAATGCATCCTGTGTGGCCCAGTGGCCCATCAGCGGCACGTTGAGCTTCGCCGGATCGAGGTAGTCGAGCGGCGGGAAGCCGTACCACGTGACGCCCGCGTCCGCGTCGGCGAACTGCAGCGACAACAGCGTCAGCGCACCGCCCATGCAGAAGCCCGTCACCGCGACGCGCGGAGCCAACGTCTTCAGATATGTGACGGCGCCGGGAATGTCCTGCGATGCGGCGTCGCCGAAATCGAGGCCGGTCATCAGGTGGTGTGCCTCTTCTTCCTCGACCGTCGACTTGCCGCGATACAGGTCGGGCACGAGCGCGAAGTAGCCGCAGCGCGCGAGGCGATCCGCGACGCCGCGGATCTGGTCGTTCAGCCCCCACCATTCCTGGATGACGACGACCGCGGGCGCGCCTTCGGTCTTTTCCGGCCTGGCGAGATAACCCTGTAGTTCCTGGCCGTCCGGGCGGCGAAACGTGATCATGGAACCGGATGCTTGAGACATGAAACCGCTCCTTTTCAAAAATGCGATGAGTACGGCAGCGGGCCGGCCAGCGGGCGCGGCGACGATCGGGCATGCAGGGCGTCGTGGTTTCGCTCGCGTTCGTTTCGGCCGACACCGACCACGCGGCCATTCTATGCGCAAACGCCGGCCGCCTGCGTGAACGGCGCCGCGCGGCGCGCGATCGGCGGGGGCGTGTCGGTCGACGGTCGCGATCCGGTCACGGAGCGGATCACCGAAAAGCGAACACCCCGCGCCCGATGAACGGGAGCGGGGTGTTTCGTTTGCCGCGCGCGGATCGGAACGCGCCGTGTGCGTCGGGCTTACTGGCCGAAATACACGGAGTCGCGGCCATCCTGCTTGACCGCGATTGTGCGGCCGGCACGCACGCCGGCGGCGGCTTGTGCGCCGTAACCGGTTTCATCCGCGTTCGTTACGCGGGCCTGTGCCGTCTGCAGCGCGCGGGGGTAGTACTGATCGGAGACTTCGGGCTTGTAGCCGGCCTGTTCGAGCTGGACGAGTTCCGCGCGCACCTGGGCACGCGTCAACTGGCCCGACGGGTTCGATTGTGCGAATGCGCCATACGAGGCGGACAGGGCGGTTGCGGCGACGACAGCGTAGATGAACGACTTCATGATGACCTCCGGTTTCGTTGATTTCGCGCTTCGCTTGTTGCGTTCAGCGGTTGATTGCATCGTAGCGATCGCGTTACCGGTCGGAAATACGCGTTCCAGCGAATAATTATTGCAACTGGGTAAACGATCCGCGGGGATTGGCGTTTTTGTCTGGTGATTGCGGCATGCCGGAGGGCCTGTCGGTTCGCGCTGCATCGGGGCGTAAGGCGCAGCCGTTCGGGTCTCGATGTGATCGATCGACCAGCGGCCGCGTGACGATCAATTGAATCGCATTCCGAAGTATTTGGGCGAGATGGTCGGCGTGGCTCACGCACTTCCGCGTCACTTGGCCGGGGCCGCCTGACGCTTCCGATATTCGGCGGGCGTGACCCCGACGTGCCGGGTGAATGACCGCCTGAGCGTATCGACATTCGCGAAGCCGCATTTCGCGGCGACCTGCTTCTGCGTGTCATGCGTGTTCTCGAGCAAATGACGAGCCGCCGTATTGCAGGCGCGCCTGTTTTTCGCCGGCGATGCGCAGCGTTACCGTCTCGGCGTCAATTTCAATCAGATTCCCGTGAACGCGCCGAAGTGTCTCTTAGCGGCCACGCTTCGTCGAAGCGTGATCGAGAACGCCTCGCGAGCACCGCCGAGGGCGGAATCGCCTTAAGTCAGTAAAAAAGTTGTTACGTAACAATCACCAGATGTTTCTCTAACTTTATATACTGAATTACTGCATCGCCTCACCCAGGCGAATCTTCGATTCGCAATCGCCGGAATCTGCTGCCAGACAGCCGGCCACATCCGCTGGCTCCTTCGCCGACGCTTGACGGACAGGCCACCACGGCTCTCCCAACCCGCCCCCACAAGTCATCGGCAAAACGCCTATAATGATTGGGCAAATTGCCGGAGAGAGGTCATGAGCACCATCGCTTTTCATCCTTCGGGTGTCGCGCATCCGCGTCAGGCCGAATTCACGATTCTCGAGCAGCTATTGGCGATCCGTGTCCGATCGGGTGCCGATCTTGCCGAGCTGGCGAGCGCGCGTGTCGACGTCTCGGTGATCGACCGGCTGTCGGAGCGCGGGCTGAAATCGGACGAGCTGGCCTTCATCATCCCGCGCCGCACGCTGAGCCACCGTCGCCAGGCGCACGAACGCCTGTCGCCGGAGGAATCCGACAAGGCGATTCGCCTCGCGCGCATCGTCGCGCAGGCGACGGCCACGTTCGGCGACCAGGACAAGGCGATGGCGTGGCTGCGCAACGGGCTTCAGCGCTTCGGCGGCCGCACGTCGCTCGACATGGCGAGCACCGAGCATGGCGCGCGGCTCGTCGAAGAGGTCCTCACGCAGATCGACGAGGGGTACTTCGCTTGATGACGCTGTGGCGGATCAGCAATTACGCCGACCTGAAAGGTATCGGCGGGTTGCGCGCCGGCGGGCGCTGGCATTTTGCCGGACAGCCCGTCGTGTATCTCGCCGAGCATCCGGCACTCGCATTGCTCGAGACGCTCGTGCATTTCGAAATCGCCACCGTCGCGCAATTGCCGAGCGGATACCAGTTGCTTCGTATCGAGGTGCCGGAATCGGTGGACGTCGCCGAGATCGCGGAAGGCGACGCGCCGGACGACTGGCAAACGAACGTCGACTGGACCCGCAGCGCCGGCACCGAGTGGCTGCATACGCAGCCGAGCGCGCTGTTGCGCGTCCCGAGTGTCGTCGTGCCGCACGCGCACAACTTCCTGCTGAATCCGCTGCATCCGGCCGCGCCCGAGATCCGCGTCGCGGAAGTCATGCAATCGCCGTACGACACCCGGATTCTGCGGCTGATCGAGTCGAAGCCGGGCGAATAGAAAAAAGAACAGGGCCCGTGCCGTGAGCTGGTTCAGCGCTCGTGCGCGGCGCGATCCGCGGCCGCATCGGGCGGCAGCGTCTGCCGGATGCGCGTGATCGTTCGCGTACTGACGAGACCGAGCATGGCGCTGACATCGGCGTGCGTGTGGCCGGCGAGCAACTGGCGGCGCGCATACGTGTTGCGCAGCACGCGCGGGCTCATGTCCGCTGCGTGGAAGCCGATCGAGGTCAGCGCGTCGCGCACCACGAGCAGCAGAAACATGTCGTTCATCGCGCCACCGCCGCGCGGCGCGGGAAACAGCAGTACCGATGCCGGTGCGTCTGCCGAGCACGCACGCCATGCGGCGAGCGGCGCCAGCGCGAACGCGGCGAGTTCGATCCGGCGCGCCGGCCGCGCGCGATCGCGCGGCACGGACAGCGCCGGCGGCAGCGCGTCGAGATCGGGCGCGTCATGCGTCGTCGCGCGAATCTCGGCGGACGTGATGCCGCTCGCAAGCAGCAGCGCGACGATCGCGCGATTCCGGCAGTCGGCCGGCGTGTCGTCCGGTCGCGGCTGCACATGGCGCTGCAGCGCCGCGTCGGCGTCGGGCGGCAGGTAGCACGGCTCGGGCTCGCCGTCCGGCCACGCGAGATGGCGCGTCGTCCGGCCGGCCGGATGGATCGTCCGCACGCCGGTGTCGACCAGATGCCGACCCAGCCGGTCGATCAGCTTCGCGTAACGCACGCGGGTCGAGGTGCCGGGCGCGCACGTGCGTTCGAGCTCCGTCAGGAAGGCTGCGACGTGGTCGGGCCCGAACGTGGCCAGCGACACGCGGTGCGCGATCAGATGGCGCAGGAACCGTTCGAACATCGCGACGTGCTGCACGACCGAGCGCGGCGCGAACGGCCGGCGGCCGGCGCCGGTCGCGGTGGTTTCCTGCCATGCGCGAAAGGCGCCGACGGGATCGTGAATCCAGCGATTCGTATCCATCCACGATTTATAGCCGGACGCGGTGACGCCGGCAATCGTCCCGATGTCCATTCCAATCCGGTCGGCCCGTGCAATGCAACCGGCGCATCAGTGCGCGGCACGCGTCTCGTCGATACCGTCGTCGCGCATCCGTTCCATTGCTTCGACATCCACATTCCGAACCATTCGCCACTGACCACGGCGGCAGGAATTGCCTGCGCGAGCGGGGTGGCCAGCGCGATTTCGACAACGCGCTGACGCGGGTCGAGGACCTGCGCGCGCCGATGCAGTGCAGCAAGCGAACCCTCAAGCCGGCGCGGTGGCGCTGCACATACAACGACCGGTCGCGTCATTTCCTTATTGCGGAAAAAAATTTGTTCGTGGGACTATCGAACGCATTGCCTGTGCACCGAGGGGGTCGCAGGCAGCGCGATGTCCATCGCAACGACCTAAAAGAACATCGACAGACAATGAACAGAACAGCGATTTTCCCGTATGCGTCCGCGTTGCTCGCGGCTGCCCTGCTGACGGCATGCGGCGGCGACGTCGAGAACGAAGCGGGGCGCACGCAGGCACCTTCGACCGATACGAGCTGCCTCGCGGTCGACAACAGCGGCGCGACGGTTGTGGTGGGCTCGAACCAGCCGGGTGATCCGTCGCTGCCGGAAGCGTCGTCGGGTTATCGCACCGGGATGAAGCCCGTCTATGCGAAGACCTACCTGGTGGCGACGTCGAACGCTTACGCGAGCGCTGCCGGCTGCGCGGTGCTGAAGAAAGGCGGCACGGCCGCCGACGCGGCGGTCGCCGTGCAGGCCGTGCTCGGCCTGACGGTGCCGGAGGCGACGGGCCTCGGGTCGGGCGGCGTGCTGCTCTACTACGATGCGCGCGGCAAGACGCTGCAGGCGTACGACGGCCGGGAAACCGCTCCGGCCGCCGCGACGGAGAACTACCTGCGCTACGTCGACGACACGACCGACCATTCGGCGCCGCTGCCGAACGCGCGCGCCAGCGGCCGCTCGATCGGCACGATCGGTGTGCCGCGGCTCATCGAGACACTGCAGCAGGATCACGGCCGGTTGCCGTGGCAGAACCTGTTCGGCGATGCGATCACGCTCGCGACCAACGGCTTCCCGATCGGCGGCCGGCTCGCCGACGCGATCGCGGCAAACGCCGCGAACCTGAAGCGCGACCCCGAGGCCGCCGCGTATTTCCTGAATGCCGATGGCTCGCCGAAGACGCTCGGCACCGTACTGAAGAACCCCGCGTACGCGCACACGCTGACGCTGATGGCGCAGTCGGGTGCGAATGCACTGTACACCGGGCAGATCGCGCAGGACATCGTCGCGAAGATCGCAACGACGAAGGGCGCGGACGGCTCGACGCTCACGCCGGGCAAGACGACCGTCGCGGATCTGGCCGCGTATCAGGCGAAGCGCCGCGAACCCGTATGCACGACCTATCGCAGCTACTGGGTGTGCGGGATGCCGCCGCCGTCGTCAGGCGGCATCGCGGTCGCCGCGGCGCTCGGCATTCTCGAGAACTTCGACCTGAAGTCGCTGAAGCCGACGGCGATCGATCTCGAGGGCGGCAAGCCGACCGTCGCGGGTGTGCACCTCGTCACCGAGGCCGAACGGCTCGCGTATGCCGACCGCGACAAGTACGTGGCCGATACGGATTTCGTGCCGCTGCCGGGCGGCACGTGGGACACGCTGCTGAACAAGCCGTACCTGAAATCGCGAGCGGCGCTGATCGACACGACCAAGAGCATGGGCACCGCACAGCCCGGCAATTTCGGCGCGGTGCCGCTCGGCGTCGACACGACGCTGATCGAGCACGGCACGAACCAGTTCACGATCGTCGACGGCGACGGCAACGTGCTGAGCGCGACGACGACGGTCGAGTCGAGCATGGGCTCGTTCCACATGACCAACGGTTTCCTGCTGAACAATCAGTTGACCGACTTTTCCGCGAACCCGGTCGACAGCGCCGGCAATCCGGTGGCCAACCGCCTGCAGCCGGGCAAGCGGCCGCGCAGCTCGATGGCGCCGACGATCGTGTTCGGTCAGGCCGCCGACGGCTCGCGCGGCGATTTCGTGATGGCGACCGGTTCGCCGGGCGGCGGCACGATTCCGCAATACGTGGTCAAGACGCTGGTCGGCGCGCTCGACTGGGGGCTCGATGCGCAGCAGTCCGCGGGCCTCGTCGATTTCGGCGCGAGCAACAGCCCGACGACCACGATCGGTGGCGAGCATCCGAACGTCAACGCGGCGAACAACGGTGCGAACGATCCGCTGATCACGGGGCTGCTCGCGCTCGGGCACAAGGTGTCGACGTCCGCGCAGGCGAGCGGCGTCAACACCGTAATGCGCGTGACGGTCGGCCAGTCGCCCGCGTTGCAGGGCGGTACCGATCCGCGTCGCGAAGGCGTCGTGCTCGGCGATACGTTCCGGCCGTAACCGGGCGGAACGCGCACGGCCCCGATCTGCCTGTATCTGCCGACAGGCGATCGGGGTCGCGTTTCTTTAAGGGGCTGCGATGACGCACGCGCGTCTGCTTGAAATGGACGCAGTCCTGTCGGTGCCAGGCGTTTCGATTTCCTCGGCGGTGTCGATTGCGACAGCGCGCTGGACAGTCGCGATGCCGAGCCGTTCGATGCGCAGTGGATGGCGGCATTCGATGCGATCGACGACGATCCGGGTACGGCGATCGACAGGCCGGCAGTAGACGCATTGCGGGAAAAGGCATTCAAGCTCGCCTTCGGCGCATCGGACAACGCCGGAGCGGCGGCGTGCGTGTCCGACGATATCGAATCGATCGCGAGGCGCCGGTTGTCGCGCCGCACCGAGGTCCGGTCGACACACATACTTTGGAATACCTATAAAAACGGCTGGTTCCCCTGCTAGCCGTTTCACGTTCGTGGTTTCCCGATGCGCGGCGATCGGGTGAAGCGTGATCGCGGGGCGACCCGTGCAGCATGCCGTCGGGTTCGCGCCTGCTCGTCGGCAAGTACGCCGTCTTTCCCATCTCAAGCCCCCGATTGTCAAACAGTGTGAGTCAATCGTCAGCATTTGCAACTGAAGTAACAGTCGCCGCAAATCAATCGTTTTGCGCGTCGGCGCCGCTACATTAGCTCCACCTGCCGCACGTCGCGGCGAGGCATGCGACAAGCCGCACGAACGCGGCCCGCAGCAACAACGTCTTTGGGGAGAATGACCATGAACAAGATTCGTACGATTCTGCTGGGTGCCGCTCTGACGGCGATGGCGACGTCGGCTGCTTTCGCACAGACGGCCCAGACCGGCGCAGAGGGTTCCGCAGGCGTCGGCGCACAGGTTCAGACGCCGCTGCTCGGCGGCGGCGTGGGCGTGCAGGCTGGCGCCGGCGCGAATGCGGCAGGCTCGGGTTCGGGCGCAGGCAACCTCGTTGGCGGTGCGCTGAACGGCGTCGGCAAGACGGTCGGCGGCGTTGGCGCGGCAGCCGGCAATGCGGTGGGCGGCGCGACCCAGGCGGTGGGTTCGGCAGCGGGTACGGCGAAGGATGCCGCGGCCTCGGCCGTACACTCGACGAAGTCGCACGTGAAGCATGTCGCAGGCACCGCAAAGAGCCACGCGCAAGGCGCGGTGTCGACGGCAGGCGATGTTGCGGGCGGCGCGAAGGCGAAGGCCGGCGAAGCGCTCGAAGGCGCGACGAATTCGGTGCAGGGCGGCGCATCGGTCGGCGTGAAGGGTTCGGCTTCGGCACAAGGCGGCGCGCTGTAAGCAACACGCATCCAATCACGGCCCGGCCCGCTTCGAAGCGGGCCGGGCCGTTTTTTTTATCGGCGCACACGGCACGCCGTTCGACGTTCCTCGCAATACGGCGATGCATCGGCGTTCGCCGCGAATCCGGCGGCGCGATGGGCACGTGCGCTACCGGATGTCCCCGGCACGAGCCCGCGACAGGCGACGCGCGCGGCCCCTGCCCATTGCCCGGCCGCCATGCTTAAATAGCGGGGCTCCCGGTTGCCGGGCCGCCGCGATGGCAGCGCCGGCCGACGCGGGCAAGCATGTCCGATCGACATCGTGACGACAGACGACACCAAAACGCCGTTCCGGCCAGCCCGGCGCGGCCCGATAACATTCCGAGGCATCACGTCATGACCATCCTGTTCCGTCTTCTCGCGCTCGCCTGCGCGCTCTGGCTGGCGGCCTGCGCAGCGCCGCCTCCGCCGTCAGGCAGTATCGGCGCGTCTGCGGCTTCACCGCTGGTTCCGGACGCCAGCGAACGCCGCGGGCTCGGCACCGCGTGGGGCGAGTCGGTGCGATCCGAAACCCGCAATGTCGAATTCGAACGCGCGGATCCGGCGAAGCCGACGGATCTCGCGTCGGTCTACTACAACGACGCGCTGCCCGGACATCTTCCCGCATCCCAGGTGCGCCGGCTGCCGACCCGCGTCGCGCTCGCGAACGGCGACATCGCGCTGTCGTTTACGGACGAGAAGGGCGCGCCGCTGCGCCTCGCGCGCAGCAACGGCCGCTGGCACATGGCGGGTGTCGAGGGTTCGCGCTACATGATCGTGCTGCGCAACCAGGGGCGCCGCACGTTCGAAGTCGTGTCGACGGTCGACGGGCTCGACGTGCTGTCAGGGCGGCCGGGCAGCTATACGAACGGCGGTTACGTGCTGTATCCGGGCCGCACGCTGACGATCGAGGGCTTCCGCAAGAGCCGCGACGAAGTCGCCGCGTTCCGCTTCGCGGCGGTACCTGACAGCTATGTCGCGAACTCGAAGTACGGCGATGCCGCGAACGTCGGCGTGATCGGCGTCGCGCTGTTCGCGCAGAAGGAGAACGACGAGGAAGCGCTGCGCCGCAACGCGAATCCGTTCCCCGGCAACGACAACGGCTTTGCGCCGCCGCCGGTGCCGCGCGGCGAGTGACGGCATGCAGCGGATCGCGCCGCGTTCGTCGCGACGAACGACGCACGCGGCGCGATCCGGAAACGGTAATGCCCGGGTGGCACGCCGGCGCATATGACGAACTCCGCTGTGATCCCGCGCGATCCATGCGAATACGAAACCGCCGGACGATATCGGTTGCATTGAAGACAGCGGCGCTGGCGCTGTTGGTTTCCAAACGCCGCCGCCTGAATCGGTGCGTCCCGCCAACGGCCATGCGATCGAATGGGCGCGGCGCACCGGCCGGCAGCGATATCCGGTGGAAATATCTCGCGCACGACGGCGCAACGCATCGCGTCTATCGTTTCATGAGCGGCACGTTTGCCGAAGTCGAGGTTCCACGGTAAGACAGTCGCGCCACGGCACAATGGCTGTTCGAATTCGCATCGCGTGCTTTCTCCACCATCCAGACCGACGGAGAACCCCATGTCGTTACCCGCTTTCAGGTACCATCCCGACCCGCTGGCAACCGGCAGCGTGATCCGGTCGGACGCGCGGGGCGTGTGCTGTGGCGATGCGTGCGGCTACCAGGCTTGCGATTGACGGCCGGGCCTGCGCGAGCGGCGCCGCCCTTCGTCATGAAACAGAGGAATCTTCGTGAAGTTCATCCACGCGGCAGACATTCACCTTGACAGCCCGTTGCACGGCCTGAGCGCGTATCCCGACGCGCCGGCCGCGCAGTTGCGCAACGCGTCGCGCGAGGCGCTGCGGCAACTCGTGGATCGCGCGATCGAAGAGGAAGTGGCGTTCCTCGTGATCGCCGGCGATCTGTACGACGGCGACTGGAAGGATCACAACACGGGCATCTTCTTCGGCCAGCAGATGGGGCGCCTGCGCAAGGCCGGCATTCGCGCATTCGTCCTCGGCGGCAACCACGATGCCGAAAGCGAGATGACGAAGAAGCTGACGCTGCCCGACAACGTCACCGTGTTCGGCCATCGCAAGCCGGAAACCCACAAGCTGCCGGAATTCGACGTCGCGCTGCACGGGCAGAGCTTCAAGGACAAGGCCGTCGTCGACAATCTCGCGATCGGTTATCCGGACCCGGTGCCCGGGTACTACAACATCGGCGTGCTGCACACGGCGCTCGAAGGTTATGCGGCGCACGCGAACTATGCGCCGTGCACGCTGGCCGAACTGCACGCAAAGGGCTACGACTACTGGGCGCTCGGCCACGTGCACGAATTCCAGCAATGGACGGGGCCGTCCACCGTCGTGTTTCCGGGCAACCTGCAGGGGCGCCATATCCGCGAGACGGGGCGCCGCGGCGCGGTGCTCGTGACGGTCGAGCAAGGCCGCACGCAGGTCGAGCGCCTGTATCTCGACGTGCTTCGTTGGGAAGCCGTGTCGGTCGACGCATCCGATTGCTTCACGGTCGCCGACCTGTCGAGAAAGATCGGCCAGTCGCTGGAGGCGCTGCTGACCGTCGACGGCCACGTGCCGCGCGCGGTGCGCGTGACGGTCACGGGGCGCACGCCCGCGCATGGGCTCTTTTTCGGCCGCGCGCCGCAGTTGCGTGCGGAGGTGCTGAACCAGATCGGCATCATCGGCAACGAGCGGCTGTGGCTGGAGAAGGTCCGGCTCGCGACGTCCGCTGCCGATCATCAGCAGGGCGAGAGCGAGCAGCTTGAAGCGCTGGAGGATTTGAAGCAGATCCTGGCCGAAGCCGCGCACGATCCGGATTTCCTCGCGCTGCTCGAACGCGACCTGAAGCCGTTCGTCGGCAAGGTCCGCAGCGACGTGAAGGAGGAAGTGCCGTTGTTGACGATGGCGCGCGCGGGCGAGCTCACGGCGCTGGTCGAGCAGGTCGGTCCCGCGTTGCTCGCGCGGCTGGCAAGGGGGGAGTAAGCGATGCGCATCAGCCAGCTCGATCTGATCAAGTACGGCAAATTCACCGACGAAACACTGCGGTTCCCGTCGGCCGGCGAGGATTTTCATGTGATCGTCGGGCCGAACGAGGCCGGCAAGTCGACGATCCGCACGGCCGTGTCCGAGTTGCTGTTCGGGATGAAGCTGCAGACGCCGCTCGATTTCCTGCACAGCACGCCTGAACTGCGGATCGGCGGCGTGCTCGAGAACGGCACGGGCGAGTTCGCGTTCCACCGTGCGCGCGGACGCAGTCCGTTGCGCACGCCTGCCGACGACAAACTTCCCGACGACTATCTGGCCGCCATCCTCGACGGCGCGACGCGCGAATTCTTCGAGCAGATGTTCGGGCTCGATCACGGGCGGCTGGTCGACGGCGGCCGCAGCATTCTCGACGCGTCCGACAAGCTCGGCCAGGTGCTGTTCGAATCGGCCGCCGGTGTTGGCAGTCTCGGGCCGGTGCGCGAGGAACTCGACGCGCGTTCGGTCGAACTTTGGGCACCGCGCCGCAGCGGCAGCGCGTTTGCGCTGGCAGAAACCTCGTTCAACGAAGCCGTGACCGAACTGAAGACGGTCCAGGTGCGCACGCGCGACTGGGTCGATCGCAAGGACGCGCGCGAGGCGGTCGAACAGCAGATCGAGCACGCGCGGGTGGAGCAGCGCCGGCTCGAATCGCTGCGCTCGAAGCTCGAGCGCGTTCGGCGGTTGGCGCCGTACCTGAAGGAGCTGACGGTCAAGGATGCGGCGCTGGCAGAACTGGGCGCGGTCGTCGAGTTGCCGCCGACCGCGTATGCGGACCTGCTGAAGGCGCAGGGCGATCTCGCGGCCGAACAGAAGGTGCTCGAAGAACGGCGTGCCGACCTGCTTGCGAAACGGCAGGCGCGCGATGCGATCGATGCCGACGCCGATACGCTGGCGCTCGAAGCCGACATCGAAGCGCTCGACCGGCTGCGCGGCGCGTGTATGAATCACGCGCAGGATCTGTTGCTGCTCGGCGCCGACGTCGAGCGGCACCTGTCCGCCGCGTTTTCGGCCGCCGCGCAGCTCGGCTGGCCGACGGACGAAGCGACGCTGCGCGCGTCGCTGCCGACGGCGCTGTCGCTGAAGACCGTCGCGAACCTGCTGCGCGAACACGGCGCGCTGCACCAGGCGCTCGCCGGCGCGCGAGAATCGCTCGACGAACGCACGCGCGAGCTTGCGCAGGTGCAGGAGCAACGGGCGCGCCTGTCGACCGCCGACGTGCCGGAAGCGCTGCGCGCGGCGCTCGCCGATGCGCAAGGCTTTCGCAACAGCGGCCAGCGCGAACAGGCGCTCGAACACGAAATCGCTGCCGCCGGGCGCACGCTGTCCGGCGCGCTCGATGCGCTTGGCCAGTGGCGCATGCCGGTCGACACGCTGCGCGCGCTCGACGTGCCGTCGGCGGCGCGGCTCGGCGCGCTGCTCAAGGAGGACAGTGAGCGCGCCAGCGCGGCCGCTGCCGCGCGCGACGCGCGGGACGGCGCGCTCGAAGAGCTCGAGCGGCTCGAATTGCAGGAGAAGCATTTCGCGGAGAACCACAAGGTCGTCACGACCGCCGACGTGCTGGCGGCGCGCGCACGACGCGACGGCGCATGGGGCGACATCCGCAGCGGCGCCGTCGATCTGGCAACGGGCGCACCGGCGGTCGACGACGCGATTCGCCTGGCCGACGAACTCGTCGATGCGCAGCTCGGCGCCACGCAGGCGGCGGCGACGCTGCAGTCGCTGCGTCAGCAGGTCGAATCCGCGCGTGCCGGTGTGGCGCGCAGGCAGGCTGCGTCGGACGAACGCGAGCGCGAGTTGGCCGCGCATCGCGACGCATGGGCCGAGCTCGCGATGACGGCCGCGGTGCCCGGCATGCCGCTGGCGGCGATGGGCGACTGGCTCGCAAAGCGCGATACGGTGTTCGCGGCGCAGGCCGATCTCGATCGTCAGCGCCGCGAATTCGATACGATTCGCGCGGCGCGCGTGGGTGCCGAAGCCGCGTTGCGTTCGGCGCTGCATACGGTGTCGCGAGGCAGCGAGACGGACGGACTGGCGGCACTCGTCGCCATTGCCGAGACGTTCGTGCAGTCGGCCGAGAAAGCGATCGCGCAGAAGGACGGCCTCGACGACCGCGCGCGGGAAGCCGAACGCGGTTGCGCAACGGCGCAGTCGCGAGTCGGCCATGCGCAAGCAGCCTACGATGCGTGGCACGCGCAATGGCGCGACGCGCTGGCCGACGCGAAACTTTCCGCGAGCGCGGTGACGCTGGCAGCGGCAGAAGGCGCGCTCGGGCTCGCGAATGTGGTGACGGCCGAACTGGCCGATGCGGATGCGCCGCGCAACCGGATCGCTGCGATCCGCGCCGAGCTGGCCGCGCTCGAGGCCGGCGCGCGGCGGCTTGCCGAAGCGCTCGCGCCGGAATGGCTGGCGAGCGGCGACTGGCCGGACGTTGCACGCAGGCTGGCGATGCGTCTCGCGGCCGCAAAGGAAATCGCGCGCGCGATCGAGCGTGCCGACGAAGCCGTGCGGCAGGCCGACGGCAAGGTCACGGATGCGGCCGCCGCGGTGGCGGGCGCCGATGCGCGTATCCAGCCGCTGCTTCAATTGGCCGGCGTGGCGTCGATCGACGCGGCGCTGCCGCTGGCCGAACGCTCGGATCGACAGCGCCAGCTTCGGCAGGCGGTCGATGCCGCGCACGAGGCGCTGGTGCGCGACGGCGACGGGCTGTCCCGTTCGGCCGTCGAGGCTGAGGTTGCGGAACAGGACATCGCCGACGTGCCGGCGCGTCTGGAGGCTGTGAAGCAGTCGCTGGGCGATGTCGGCAAGCGGTTGAACGAGCTCGCGCAGCAGCAGGTCGTGGCCGACCAGGCGTTCGGCGCGATCGACGGCCAGGCGAACGCGGCCGTCGCCGAATCGAAGCGGCAGGAAGCGCTCGCGGCGATGGGCGACGCGGCCGAACAGTATCTGGAGGCGGCCACCGCAAGCCGCTTGCTGAAGTGGGCGACGGATCGCTATCGCGACCAGAAGCAGGGGCCAATGCTCAGGCGGGCGGGCGAAATCTTCGCCGGGCTTACGCTGGGCGAGTTCGCGAAGCTCACCGTCGATACCGAACGAACGCCGCCCGCGCTGTATGCACGGCGGATAAAGGGGGCGTCGGTCGAGGTCGCAGGGTTGAGCGAAGGGACGCGCGATCAGCTGTTCCTCGCGCTGCGAATCGCGGCGCTGGAGCTGCAGCTCGGCAGCAGGACCGCGCTGCCGTTCGTTGCCGACGACCTGTTCATCAACTTCGACGACGCGCGCGCGAAGGCCGGGCTCGACGCGCTGCGCGATCTGTCGACGCGAACCCAGGTGCTGTTCCTGACGCACCACGATCACCTGCTGCCGCTCGTGAAGGACGTATTCGGCGCGCGGGTCAACGTGGTCGAGCTGCAGCGCGCGCCGGCCGGCGCGTGATGCGGGGCGCGCAGGGATGCCGGCACACGGGAAGGGTCATCGCGTGCAGGTAGTATGTGCGGTTCCGAAATGCACGCGACCGGTTCTGCCGGTCGCGGGACTGGCCACACGAGGGGGGAACATGAAAAAGCTGGTAGCCGCGATCGCGTTCGCGGCGGACAAGCATCGCAATCAACGGCGCAAGGACGAAGAAGCGTCGCCGTACATCAATCATCCGATCGCGCTCGCCGACGTGCTGGCCAACGAAGCCGGCGTCGAGGACGAACGCGTGATCGTTGCGGCCGTGCTGCACGACACGGTCGAGGATACGGAGACGACCGAGCAGGAACTGCTGCGGCTGTTCGGCAAGGACGTGGCGGACATCGTGATGGAAGTCACGGACGACAAGTCGCTGCCGAAGGACGAGCGCAAGCGCCTGCAGGTCGAGCATGCGGCGACCATCAGCCGGCGCGCGAAGCTCGTCAAGCTGGCCGACAAGATCTGCAACCTGCGTGACATCGCGCGGCATCCGCCTGCGGACTGGCCGCTCGAGCGCAAGCAGGCGTACTTCGACTGGGCGAAGTCGGTTGTCGATCCGATGCGCGGCGTGCATCCCGGTCTCGAGGCGATCTTCGACGCCGCGTACGGCGCACGGCCCGCGGACTGAGGCGCCCGCATGCGTTCGGCCCGATCCGTCGGATCCGTCGCACGGCAACCGGCTGCCGTGGCGGGTGTCGACGTCGGGGGCGACAGGAAGCTGTGCGATCTCGTGATCCTGCGCGGGTCGACGGTTGTCTGCCGCGAACGGCGGATCGCGCCCGAGGCGTTGCCTGCGCTGTGCCTCGCCCATGACGTCGTGGCCGTTGGCGTCGACGCGCCGAGCCTGTGGTGGGCGGGAAGCGGGCACCGGGCGGCCGAACAGGCGCTCGCGCGCGAACGGATCTCGTGCTTTCCGACGCCGTCGCGGGAGCAGGCGGTCGCAAGCACGTCGGGCTTCTTCGACTGGATGTTCATCGGAGAGCGTGTCTACCGCGCGCTCGCGGATGCGTATCCGTTGCTGACCGGCGCGCACTATGCGGGCGGGCGCGCGAGCTTCGAAACCTATCCGTACGCGATTACCTGCGCGATGCTGGGCAAGGCGGTTGCGTCGGCAAAGCAGAAGCGCAACCAGCGCCGGCAATTGCTGGCGCGTCTGGGGATCGACGTGTCGACGCTGCTATCCGTCGATGCGCGGGACGCGACCCTGTGCGCGCTGACGGCGCAATACGTCATCGATGGAAGCGCGCATGCGTATGGCGATGCAGAGGGGGGGTATATCCGTGTGCCGATCGTGAGCGAGACGATTGTGCTCGACTCACTGTAGATGCGACGCGCGACCCCGGGCGGGCGCAGATCGCAGGATTGTCGTTGCGGAAAGGTGAGCTTTTGCGGGGTGTGTGTGGCTGGCCTGACGACGAAGGTGTCAGGCAGCGATTGTCTGTCGGCACGCATCGGGATTGCGGGTGCACACGACATGACGCCGGTGCGCCGCGCGATCCCGAGCGGCACTGCTCAATCCTCGAGGATGGATTTCGGCACGCTGGACAGATCGCAGGCTTGCGCCTGTTCGAAGTAGCCTTCCGCATCGTCGATCATCACGACCGCGACGTCGATCAGTTCGTCGAGCCGTTGCAGCAGCGATTCACGCCACTCGATGTCTTCGTCGCGCTCGGGTGTCTTGTCCATCTGCTCGATGATCGAGTCGGCCGTCTGCAGGAAAGGAATCGCTTGCTGATAGTTTTCGATCGAAACCAGCGCCGCATTGCGTGCGCCGATGAGCCGTTCGCGATGCTCGTCCGCGAGTTCGGATTCGCCGCTGATCCGCGGCAATACATCCGAGATGCGTTGCAGAAGCGGCGGGGCCTGTTCTTCGAGCAGGATGGCGCGCTCGCGCAGCGCTGCATATTCGTCGCGAAGATCGGCGTCGCCGGGTTGAGTGGTGCTATCCATCGTCGATGTGAGTACGTGGTTCGGTCGGGGCATGATACTCGACTGCGCGAGCCCCCTTGTCCGATCCTCAGGACAGGGTTGCGAAACCCATGAAGGCACGAACGCGCGACGTTGCAGCTGGGCGGCGCGGCGTTGCGTTCCAGCGGCCCGTTGATTGGCGGGGATGCGAATCCGGAGCGCGCCTGGGACGGCATGCCGTCGGCCTCGTATATATATGAGGAAAGAGAGGCTTGCCCGGTATCTATGGCGGGTGGTTCGCGTTGCGATGCACTTGGCCCGTCGAGCCCCAAGCCGCCGTGCGCGATAGCGCACGGCGGCTTTTTCAAAATAATTTCACGAAGGGGCTTGCGCGAAGGGTGCGGGGTGCATAGAATCACGCCTCTTTCGCGCTAACGGCAACGCGGCGCGGGGGAGGGGAAGCGAAGTCGGTGGTGTGCAGCAGGTTGGGCGCACGGCTGGCGCAGGAAGATGAACCCCGCGGTCGCAACGAAGCAGTTAAAAAGTTGTTGACGAGCTGCGAAACACGGTTCATAATCTCGCTTCTCTGCTGCTGAAAACGCGGCGCTGCTGAGAAACACGAAGTTTCTCGCAGAAATGCTCTTTAAAAATTAACAGCCGATAAGTGTGGGCGCTTGATGGAAGCGAGCTGATCTTCGGATCAGATAGCGAAAGTATCAAGAGTCTCACACTAAAGTAAGTCAGGTTTATGAAGTGATTCATATTCCTGTCAGCTTTGAGTGAGCGACCGGTTCGAAAGAACCGAAAACAGTAACAGGTTTAAACTGAAGAGTTTGATCCTGGCTCAGATTGAACGCTGGCGGCATGCCTTACACATGCAAGTCGAACGGCAGCACGGGTGCTTGCACCTGGTGGCGAGTGGCGAACGGGTGAGTAATACATCGGAACATGTCCTGTAGTGGGGGATAGCCCGGCGAAAGCCGGATTAATACCGCATACGATCTACGGATGAAAGCGGGGGACCTTCGGGCCTCGCGCTATAGGGTTGGCCGATGGCTGATTAGCTAGTTGGTGGGGTAAAGGCCTACCAAGGCGACGATCAGTAGCTGGTCTGAGAGGACGACCAGCCACACTGGGACTGAGACACGGCCCAGACTCCTACGGGAGGCAGCAGTGGGGAATTTTGGACAATGGGCGAAAGCCTGATCCAGCAATGCCGCGTGTGTGAAGAAGGCCTTCGGGTTGTAAAGCACTTTTGTCCGGAAAGAAATCCTTGGTTCTAATATAGCCGGGGGATGACGGTACCGGAAGAATAAGCACCGGCTAACTACGTGCCAGCAGCCGCGGTAATACGTAGGGTGCGAGCGTTAATCGGAATTACTGGGCGTAAAGCGTGCGCAGGCGGTTTGCTAAGACCGATGTGAAATCCCCGGGCTCAACCTGGGAACTGCATTGGTGACTGGCAGGCTAGAGTATGGCAGAGGGGGGTAGAATTCCACGTGTAGCAGTGAAATGCGTAGAGATGTGGAGGAATACCGATGGCGAAGGCAGCCCCCTGGGCCAATACTGACGCTCATGCACGAAAGCGTGGGGAGCAAACAGGATTAGATACCCTGGTAGTCCACGCCCTAAACGATGTCAACTAGTTGTTGGGGATTCATTTCCTTAGTAACGTAGCTAACGCGTGAAGTTGACCGCCTGGGGAGTACGGTCGCAAGATTAAAACTCAAAGGAATTGACGGGGACCCGCACAAGCGGTGGATGATGTGGATTAATTCGATGCAACGCGAAAAACCTTACCTACCCTTGACATGGTCGGAATCCTGCTGAGAGGTGGGAGTGCTCGAAAGAGAACCGGCGCACAGGTGCTGCATGGCTGTCGTCAGCTCGTGTCGTGAGATGTTGGGTTAAGTCCCGCAACGAGCGCAACCCTTGTCCTTAGTTGCTACGCAAGAGCACTCTAAGGAGACTGCCGGTGACAAACCGGAGGAAGGTGGGGATGACGTCAAGTCCTCATGGCCCTTATGGGTAGGGCTTCACACGTCATACAATGGTCGGAACAGAGGGTTGCCAACCCGCGAGGGGGAGCTAATCCCAGAAAACCGATCGTAGTCCGGATTGCACTCTGCAACTCGAGTGCATGAAGCTGGAATCGCTAGTAATCGCGGATCAGCATGCCGCGGTGAATACGTTCCCGGGTCTTGTACACACCGCCCGTCACACCATGGGAGTGGGTTTTACCAGAAGTGGCTAGTCTAACCGCAAGGAGGACGGTCACCACGGTAGGATTCATGACTGGGGTGAAGTCGTAACAAGGTAGCCGTATCGGAAGGTGCGGCTGGATCACCTCCTTTCCAGAGCTATCTCGCGAAGTTGAGCGCTCACGCTTATCGGCTGTAAATTAAAGACAGACTCAGGGGTCTGTAGCTCAGTCGGTTAGAGCACCGTCTTGATAAGGCGGGGGTCGTTGGTTCGAATCCAACCAGACCCACCATTGTCTGGCGGTATGTGGGTACCTGAGGTCTCTGTATACATGGGGGCATAGCTCAGCTGGGAGAGCACCTGCTTTGCAAGCAGGGGGTCGTCGGTTCGATCCCGTCTGCCTCCACCAATCTTCAATGGGAAGCGTTTGGATCACACGAAAGTGACGTGTGAGACGAGCATTTGCCATTGGCGATTGAGCCAGTCAGAGTGATATGAGTAACACCATATCGGCTGTCGTTCTTTAACAATCTGGAAGAAGCAAGTAATTTGGATAGCGGAAGCGTCTTGAGATGGACGTGAAAACTATCCGGGTTGTGATTGTATCGATGTATCTCAAGATGATTCGAACTTCATTGTTCGGCTCAATTGGAATACGGCACAACGCGAGAACTCAACCTGTAACGACTGTCGAGAGACAGACTCGTTATAGGGTCAAGCGAACAAGTGCATGTGGTGGATGCCTTGGCGATCACAGGCGATGAAGGACGCGGTAGCCTGCGAAAAGCTACGGGGAGCTGGCAAACGAGCTTTGATCCGTAGATGTCCGAATGGGGAAACCCACTCCTTTTGGAGTATCCATGGCTGAATACATAGGCCATGTGAAGCGAACGCGGTGAACTGAAACATCTAAGTAACCGCAGGAAAAGAAATCAACCGAGATTCCCAAAGTAGTGGCGAGCGAAATGGGATGAGCCTTGCACTCTTTATTTGTATTGTTAGCCGAACGCTCTGGAAAGTGCGGCCATAGCAGGTGATAGCCCTGTAGGCGAAAACAGTATGAAAGAACTAGGTGTGCGACAAGTAGGGCGGGACACGTGAAATCCTGTCTGAAGATGGGGGGACCATCCTCCAAGGCTAAATACTCGTGATCGACCGATAGTGAACCAGTACCGTGAGGGAAAGGCGAAAAGAACCCCGGGAGGGGAGTGAAATAGATCCTGAAACCGCATGCATACAAACAGTCGGAGCCTCGTAAGGGGTGACGGCGTACCTTTTGTATAATGGGTCAGCGACTTACGTTCAGTAGCAAGCTTAACCGTATAGGGCAGGCGTAGCGAAAGCGAGTCCGAATAGGGCGTTCAGTTGCTGGGCGTAGACCCGAAACCAAGTGATCTATCCATGGCCAGGATGAAGGTGCGGTAACACGTACTGGAGGTCCGAACCCACTAACGTTGAAAAGTTAGGGGATGAGCTGTGGATAGGGGTGAAAGGCTAAACAAACTTGGAAATAGCTGGTTCTCTCCGAAAACTATTTAGGTAGTGCCTCGTGTCTCACCTTCGGGGGTAGAGCACTGTCATGGTTGGGGGGTCTATTGCAGATTACCCCGCCATAGCAAACTCCGAATACCGAAGAGTGCAATCACGGGAGACAGACATCGGGTGCTAACGTCCGGTGTCAAGAGGGAAACAACCCAGACCGCCAGCTAAGGTCCCCAAATATAGCTAAGTGGGAAACGAAGTGGGAAGGCTAAAACAGTCAGGAGGTTGGCTTAGAAGCAGCCACCCTTTAAAGAAAGCGTAATAGCTCACTGATCGAGTCGTCCTGCGCGGAAGATGTAACGGGGCTAAGCTATATACCGAAGCTGCGGATGCGTGCTTTGCACGCATGGTAGGAGAGCGTTCCGTAAGCCTGCGAAGGTGCGTTGAAAAGCGTGCTGGAGGTATCGGAAGTGCGAATGCTGACATGAGTAGCGATAAAGGGGGTGAAAGGCCCCCTCGCCGTAAGCCCAAGGTTTCCTACGCAACGTTCATCGGCGTAGGGTGAGTCGGCCCCTAAGGCGAGGCAGAAATGCGTAGCTGATGGGAAGCAGGTCAATATTCCTGCACCATTGTTAGATGCGATGGGGGGACGGATCGCGGAAGGTTGTCCGGGTGTTGGAAGTCCCGGTCGCTGCATTGGAGAAGGCGCTTAGGCAAATCCGGGCGCAGGATTCAAGGGTGTGGCGCGAGCTCCTTAGGGAGCGAAGCAATTGGAAGTGGTTCCAAGAAAAGCCTCTAAGCTTCAGTCTAACGATGACCGTACCGCAAACCGACACAGGTGGGCGAGATGAGTATTCTAAGGCGCTTGAGAGAACTCGGGAGAAGGAACTCGGCAAATTGGTACCGTAACTTCGGGATAAGGTACGCCCTTGTAGCTTGATGCGCCTGCGCGCAGAGGGTGAAGGGGTTGCAATAAACTGGTGGCTGCGACTGTTTAATAAAAACACAGCACTCTGCAAACACGAAAGTGGACGTATAGGGTGTGACGCCTGCCCGGTGCCGGAAGATTAAATGATGGGGTGCAAGCTCTTGATTGAAGTCCCGGTAAACGGCGGCCGTAACTATAACGGTCCTAAGGTAGCGAAATTCCTTGTCGGGTAAGTTCCGACCTGCACGAATGGCGTAACGATGGCCACACTGTCTCCTCCCGAGACTCAGCGAAGTTGAAGTGTTTGTGATGATGCAATCTACCCGCGGCTAGACGGAAAGACCCCATGAACCTTTACTGTAGCTTTGCATTGGACTTTGAACCGATCTGTGTAGGATAGGTGGGAGGCTATGAAACCGGAACGCTAGTTTCGGTGGAGCCGTCCTTGAAATACCACCCTGGTTTGTTTGAGGTTCTAACCTTGGCCCGTGATCCGGGTCGGGGACAGTGCATGGTAGGCAGTTTGACTGGGGCGGTCTCCTCCCAAAGCGTAACGGAGGAGTACGAAGGTACGCTAGGTACGGTCGGAAATCGTGCTGATAGTGCAATGGCATAAGCGTGCTTAACTGCGAGACCGACAAGTCGAGCAGGTGCGAAAGCAGGTCATAGTGATCCGGTGGTTCTGTATGGAAGGGCCATCGCTCAACGGATAAAAGGTACTCTGGGGATAACAGGCTGATACCGCCCAAGAGTTCATATCGACGGCGGTGTTTGGCACCTCGATGTCGGCTCATCTCATCCTGGGGCTGTAGCCGGTCCCAAGGGTATGGCTGTTCGCCATTTAAAGAGGTACGTGAGCTGGGTTTAAAACGTCGTGAGACAGTTTGGTCCCTATCTGCCGTGGGCGTTGGATATTTGAAGGGGGCTGCTCCTAGTACGAGAGGACCGGAGTGGACGAACCTCTGGTGTACCGGTTGTCACGCCAGTGGCATCGCCGGGTAGCTATGTTCGGAAGAGATAACCGCTGAAAGCATCTAAGCGGGAAACTCGCCTTAAGATGAGATATCCCTGGAGGCTAGATCTCCTTGAAGGGTCGTTCGAGACCAGGACGTTGATAGGTCAGGTGTGTAAGCGCAGTAATGCGTTCAGCTAACTGATACTAATTGCCCGTAAGGCTTGATCCTATAACAAGTCTGTCTTACAGAACTTGTTGATTCTCGTGTGCGATACACACAACCCAAGATTACTGCTTCTTCCAAGATTGGTTGCGCTGCGAAGCAACGCAACAACCCTCTTTGCCTGATGACCATAGCGAGTCGGTCCCACCCCTTCCCATCCCGAACAGGACCGTGAAACGACTCTACGCCGATGATAGTGCGGATTCCCGTGTGAAAGTAGGTAATCGTCAGGCTCCCCTCAAGCCAGAAACCCCCGCCCGACCAGGCGGGGGTTTTTGCATTGGCGCGGCCAAAATGCCGGGCGGCCGGGCAACGGATTGCGTGCTCCGTCATCGCATCAACAGCAATCCTGCTCACGACCGTCGGTCTCGGTCGCCTCGGTTCTCTCGAGCGCGATACGGTGAGCTATTTCGCTTCCCTCTCCCTCACCCATCTGGCGATGGTTACATGATCTGCGATGCATGCCCGGCGACGACGCGCCAGCCGGTATCCGATCGACGCCACAGGCGCGTATAGGCAAACGTGCCGTCGAATGCCACGCCATCGAAACGGCCGACGAGCGTCGCCTTCGTTGTGGTCAGGATCATCTCGCCGATCTCGCATGCCCGCGTTTCGAGGAAATCGAGTTTGTCGAGACGCAGCAGCTTCGCGCGATGCGTGGACAGATCGTCCTTCTTCGAGATGACCTGGCCGGTCGGGACGGTGAACACCAGATCGTCGTCCAGCAACGCATCGAGCACATCGACATCGTTGGCGAGCATCGCGGCCCGAAGCGCGGTTTCGTAGGGTTCGATGACCGTCAGGATTGCTTTCATATCGGAGCCTCTCATACTCTTTGAAGGATTGTGGTTCCGCTCATCGGCGGTGACCTGTTGCAGCACGCAACGCGTCCCGAACACTGCGGCGACGGAAAGAGCCTACCGCGCGTTCGACAGCGATTGACGTCGAACCAGCATGACCAGGCAGATGCTGATCGACGCGATGATGTTGACGGCCGGATAGAACGCAACAGCGATGCTCCACGTGCTCAGTGCCAGCAACGCCAGCGCGTACTTGAGCACGCACAGCGCGAAATAGGCGAGGCTCTCGCTCCACGGGTCGCGGATCGTCTTGCGGACGGTCGGGCCGAGACCGGCAAGCTCGATCAGCGTGACCAGGCAGATCGAGACCGTCGGATCGTCGGTCAGCATCCAGAGCGGAATGGCCGAAAGGGCTGCGCACAGGAAAAACCAGTCGATGGCTGTCCAGCCGCGTTCGCCGCGAAAAATGCTGGCGACCAACGTCAAGAAGCTCGTGACGGCAATCGCCGCCGTGCACCATGCGGACGGCCCCGCACCCGCGACGAACTGGCCGGCGGCCGCGATCGCCGTGACGATCGACCACACGAGCCACGTGAACAGATGCGGACGAACGGTGCGCCGGTAGATCGCGAGCGCGTACGGAATCGCTGCCAGCAAAGACACGGCAGTTCCGATAACGCCAAAGAACGAAGCGGCATCCTGATCGACTCTCACCATCGACGCAACCTTGTTCGCGCAGGCTGACCAGTATGTGGCCGGAAGGGTCGGGGCGCAATGTCGCCCCGGGCAGCGCCGCGGGCAGTTACGCGGTGCATTGCACCGGAATGCCGATGCCGGCGACCGATGCGGTCAAACGCAAACGAACCCAAACAAGCGGCACCGGGACCGTGAAGCAGTTGGAGCACCCGCTGCACGACGGCCGAATGAATAGAAATAACCTTGCATCGGTACGGGAGCGGTGGTGGTTTGTCGGTCGTTTGCCGTTGGGCATCGGTCGCGGACAGCCGCCGGCGCTTCACATCGTTATCAGCGTCGCGTGACGGGGGGCTCTGTATCCGCTGCGTACGACCCGCATCATCGACACGCGATTCAAGGTTCCGGATTCGCCGCATGCACGTCTCGCCGGAACGCGCCGGGGCTCGTGCCCGTCCATTTGCGGAACGCGCGATGAAATGCGCTTGGCTCGGTGAAACCGAGCTCGGCCGCGATCTCCGCGACGCTGAGCGCGTGCCCGCGCAGCAGCGACTGGGCCAGCGCGCCGCGCAACTCGTCCTTGATCGCAGCGAAGCTCTGCCCTTCACTGCGCAAACGCCGCCGCAGCGTCGCGGGCGTCGTGCCGAGGCGCACAGCCAGCGAATCGAAGTCGGGCCACTCGGCGGCGGGCAGCGCCTTCAGGTGCGCACGCGTCTTCGCGACCCAGCCCGTGTCGTGCCGGTAGCGGACCAGCAGGTTGCCGGGCGCGCCGCGCAGGAAGGTCTTCAGCGCCTGCGCGGAGCGGATCGTCGGCAGCGCGAGATACGTGGCGTTGAATGCGAGCCGGCTGTCGGGGCGGTCGAAATGCACGGGCACGCCGAAGAACTGGTGATAGTCGCTGCGCTGGTCGGGGCTCGGGCACGCGAAATCGATGCGCTGCAGCGGGATGCGCCGGCCGGTCAGCCAGCACGCGACGCCGAGCAGGATCAGCCAGAACGTCCGGTATGCGAATGCCGGATACGGTGCGCCCGACTGCGTCAGCACGATCTGCGCCTGCCCGTCGGCCACGACGAGCTCGCCGTGCGGCTCGTCGAGCACCACGCGCAGGAACTGCAGCGCCCGCCGCAGCGCCTGGTCGAGCGTGCGGGCGTGCAGCACCGCGTGGCACAGCAGCTTGAAGCTGCCTTGCCGCATCGGGCGCGCGGCGAGCCCGAAGAATTCGTCGTCGATCGTACCGGCGATCGCGAGCCACAGGCGGCCGTACTGTTGCGGCGTGACGGGCTCGCGCACGATGGCCGGCAGGCCGGCGGCGCGCAGCACGGGCTCGGTCGCGATGCGCTGCCGGCGCAGGCAAGCGAGCGCGTCGTCGACGAAATCCGGCGAAATCATCTGCGGCCCCATTTTCCTCCGTCCTCCCGACATGGCAAAAGCGATCACGATTCTAGATTCTGTTTGTCATTGATTGCAATGTGCCGGCTGTCTACTATCGATATATCCCCGTCGTGCCGCTGGCTCGCCGGCGGTCATAACGTACAGGAGACACGCATGCCTGATGGAGCAACCGCCCGGGCGGTGCCGGCTTACGCCGACGCCGTGGCCCGGTTCAGTATCGAGACCGCCGCCGCGCATCTGCACGGCGACCTGGAGCGCGGCCTGAACGCATGTGTCGAATGCTGCGACCGGCACGCATCGGCGGACGCGATCGCGCTCGACTGGATCGCCGCGGGCGGGCAGCATCGCCGCTTCACGTTCGCGCAGATGCAGGCGCTGTCGGCACGCGTGGCGAACCTGCTGGTCGCGCAAGGCGTGAAGCCGGGCGACGTGGTGGCAGGCCTGTTGCCGCGCACGCCCGAGCTCGTCGCGACGATCCTCGGCACGTGGCGCGCGGGCGCCGTCTATCAGCCGCTGTTCACCGCGTTCGGCCCGAAGGCGATCGAGCACCGCCTGCGGATGAGCGCCGCGCGCCTGGTCGTGACCAACGTCGCGAATCGCGCCAAGCTCGACGAGATCGCCGATTGCCCGCCGGTTGCGACGGTGCGCGCGCCGGGCGAGCCGCTGCCGGAATGCGACATCGATTTCCGCGCGGCGCTCGACACGCAGCCCGACACGTTCGAGCCGGTGCTGCGCAAGGGCACGGACCTGTTCATGATGATGTCGACGTCGGGCACGACGGGCTTGCCGAAGGGCGTGCCGGTGCCGCTGCGTGCGCTGCTCGCGTTCGGCGCATACATGCGCGACGCGGTCGACCTGCGCGAAGGCGACCGGTTCTGGAACATCGCCGATCCGGGCTGGGCGTATGGCCTTTATTACGCGATCACAGGCCCGCTGTTGCTCGGCCACGCGACGACGCTCTACGAGGGCGGCTTCACGGTCGACAGCACGTACGACGTGATCGAACGGCTCGGCATCACGAGCCTCGCCGGCTCGCCGACCGCGTACCGGATGCTGATGGCGGCCGGTACGGAAGCAGCGGCGCGCGTGAAGGGCAAGCTGCGCGTGGTCAGCAGCGCGGGCGAGCCGCTGAACCCGGAAGTCGTGCGCTGGTTCGACGCGGCGCTCGGCACGCCGATCTACGATCACTACGGCCAGACCGAACTCGGGATGGTCGTGAACAATCATCACGGCCTCGCGCACGTCGTGCACGCCGGCTCGGCCGGCTTGGCGATGCCCGGCTATCGCGTCGCGGTGCTCGACGAAGCGAGCCGCGAGCTCGGCCCCGGCGAGCCCGGCAACCTCGCGATCGACATCGCGCGCTCGCCGCTGCTGTGGTTCCACGGCTACTGGCAGCAGGACACGCCGGCGATCGCGGGCGGCTACTACCGGACCGGCGACAACGTCGAACTCGAGCCGGACGGCACCGTGAGCTTCATCGGCCGCGCGGACGACGTGATCACGTCGTCCGGCTACCGGATCGGCCCGTTCGACGTGGAAAGCGCGCTGATCGAGCATCCTGCCGTCAGCGAAGCCGCCGTGATCGGCGTGCCCGATCCGGAGCGTACGGAGATCGTCAAGGCATTCGTCGTGCTGTCGAAGGGCATCGACGGCACGCCGGCGCTGGCGGAGGAACTGAGCCAGCACGTGAAGCGGCGGCTGTCCGCCCACGCCTATCCTCGCGCGATCGACTTCGTCGATGCGCTGCCGAAAACCCCGAGCGGCAAGATCCAGCGCTTCGTGTTGCGCAAGATGGAAGCCGAGAAGGCCGCTCAACCCTGAATACGGATTGCTAATGAATATCAAGGATCGCGTTTTTCTGATTACGGGTGCCGGTTCGGGCCTCGGCGCCGCGGTGGCGCGCATGGTCGTCGCGCAAGGCGGCAAGGCCGTGCTGCTGGACGTCAATGACGATGCCGGCGCAAGCCTCGCGCACGAACTCGGCGCGGCCGCGCGCTTCGTGAAGACCGACGTGACGAGCGAAGCCGACGGGCAGGCAGCCGTGGCCGCCGCGCGTGACTCGTTTGGCCGCATCGACGCGCTCGTCAACTGCGCGGGCGTCGCGCCGGGAGAGAAGGTCGTCGGCCGCGACGGTCCGCACTCGCTGGACCGCTTCGCGCGCGCGGTGTCGATCAATCTCGTCGGCACGTTCAACATGATCCGGCTGGCTGCCGAAGCGATGTCGAAGCAGGATGCCGACGCGGAAGGCGAGCGCGGCGTGATCGTCAACACCGCGTCGGTCGCGGCGTTCGACGGGCAGATCGGGCAGGCCGCGTATGCGGCGTCGAAGAGCGGCGTGGTGGGCATGACGCTGCCGATCGCGCGCGAACTCGCGCGGTTCGGCATTCGTGTCGTGACGATCGCGCCCGGCATCTTCGCGACGCCGATGATGGCCGGCATGCCGCAGGACGTGCAGGATGCGCTCGGCAAGAGCGTGCCGTTCCCGCCGCGGCTCGGCCGCCCGGAGGAATTTGCGGCGCTGGTGCGCCACATCGCCGAGAACACGATGCTGAACGGCGAAGTCATCCGTCTCGATGGCGCGTTGCGCATGGCACCGCGCTGACACTGGAGGAAGCGAATCATGACGACTCAGGATCCGATCGTAATCGTTGGTATGGCGCGTACGCCGATGGGTGGCTTCCAGGGCGACCTTGCCGCGGCCAGCGCGAGCGAGCTCGGCGCGGTAGCGATTCGCGCGGCGCTCGAGCGTGCGAACGTGCCGGCCGAACGCATCGATGAAATCGTGTTCGGCTGCGTGCTGCCGGCCGGGCAGGGCCAGGCGCCGGCGCGGCAGGCCGCGCTGAAGGCCGGGCTGCCGCTCGGGGCGGGCGCGACCACGGTCAACAAGATGTGCGGCTCGGGGATGAGGGCGGCGATGTTCGCGCACGACCTGCTGCTGGCAGGTTCGGCGGGCGTGGCCGTCGCGGGCGGGATGGAAAGCATGACGAATGCGCCGTACCTGCTGCCGAAAGCGCGCGCGGGGATGCGGATGGGCCACGGCCAGGTGCTCGACCACATGTTCCTCGACGGGCTCGAGGACGCGTATGAAAAAGGCCGCCTGATGGGCACGTTCGCCGAGGATTGCGCGCAGGCGTACCAGTTCACGCGCGAAGCGCAGGATGCGTTTGCGATCGCGTCGCTGACGCGCGCGCAACGCGCGATCGCCGAAGGGCATTTCGTGTCGGAGATCGCGCCGGTGACCGTGAAGGCCGGCAAGACCGAAGCGGTCGTGTCGATCGACGAGCAGCCGGGCAAGGCGAAGCTCGACAAGATCCCGACGCTGAAGCCGGCATTCCGCGAAGGCGGCACGGTGACGGCAGCGAACGCGTCGTCGATTTCGGACGGTGCCGCGGCGCTGGTGATGATGCGCCGCTCGGAAGCGGAACGCCTGGGCCTCGCGCCGAAGGCCGTGATCGTCGGGCATTCGACTTACGCGGACAAGCCGGGCCTGTTCGCGACGGCGCCGATCGGCGCGCTGCGCAAGCTGTCGGAGAAAACCGGCTGGAACCTGCGCGACGTCGATCTGTTCGAGATCAACGAAGCGTTCGCGGTGGTGCCGATGGCCGCGATGCGCGATCTCGGCCTGCCGCACGAGAAGGTCAACGTGCACGGCGGCGCGTGCGCGCTCGGACATCCGATCGGCGCATCGGGCGCGCGCGTGATGGTGACGCTGCTGGCAGCGCTCGAAACGTATGGCTTGAAACGCGGCGTCGCGTCGCTGTGCATCGGCGGCGGCGAGGCGACGGCCATCGCGATCGAGCGCATCGCGTAACGTGTAACGCATAACACGCATGCTGCGACGCGGGCGACGGGTATCGCGCAGGAAACGCCTGCGTGGTGCTCGTCGCCCGTTTTTTATTCGACGGCTCGCCGCGGTTGCACTATGGTTTCGCGTTCGGCGACACCGCGCCGCATGCGCGTATCACGAGCTGCACGACCTGCTCGGTCTTCTCGTCGAACGCCTTTCGCGTGAACGCGCGCTTGCCGCTCAGCGCGCGGATCTGCGCATCGAAATCCGCATAGTGCTGCGTGGTCGCCCAGATCAGGTACATCAGCGCATGCGCGTCGATCGGCGCGAGCAGCCCGCGCGCGATCCAGCCGTCGATGACGTTCACGCGCGTGTCGAACCACGGCTTCACGCGTTGCGACAGGATGTCCTGCATGTGCTCCGCGCCATGGATGATCTCGTTGGCCCAGACCTTCGAGCCGAGCGGGCGCCGCCGCGACAGATCCATCTTCGCGCGCACGTAGCCGCCGATCGCTTTCACCGGATCGTCGCCGGCCTCGAACGAGCCGGCCGCGCGATGCCAGTCCTCGAACAGGTCGTCGAGCACGCGGCGGTACAGCGCGTGCTTCGTCGGGAAGTAGTAATGCACGTTTGCCTTCGGCAGGCCGGCGCGTTCCGCGATCATCGCGGTGCTCGCGCCGTCGAGCCCGCGCTCCGCGAACACGGCTTCCGCACAGGCAAGCAGATGCGCTTCGTTGGACTCGCGGATGTGCGCTTTGCGTCGCCGCAAAGGCGCGGACGTTTCGTCGCTGTCGGTCGCTTCGGCTGCCGCCTCGTCATGTCTCATCGTTACCCTCGCGCGGCGGGCATGCCGCGTTGGGCTTCATTCTAGCCGCTGATTTGCGTCGAACACACGCTTGCGGACGCTGCGCATCCGCAGCGATGCTGCGTTGCGATGGCACGTTTCTCGCTCTATCGAACCACGAAAGAAAGACATTGCTTTGGTCATTTTGATCGTCTAAAACCTGTCCAATCGGACAGGATTCGACGAGCGGCGCAACGCGGTTCCGACGATTCGTCGGACGAACTTCACGCACGACCGGGACATGCACCGCGCATGGGCGCGTATGCCCCGAAACGGGCATTGCACGCACCGGCACAGACCGGGCTGACGACATCACCGACCCCACAGGAGCGATGCGAATGAACGCGGTATCGGAAACAGTGAAGCGGCCGGTCTTCGACCCGTCGATCAAGGTCGACGGCAAGCGGTTGTGGGACAGCCTGATGGAAGTCGCGAAGATCGGCGCGACGCCGAAAGGCGGCGTGTGTCGCCTCGCGCTGACCGATCTCGACAAGGCCGGCCGCGACCTGATCGCCGGCTGGGCGAAGGCCGCCGGCTGCACGGTGACGGTCGATACGATGGGCAACGTGTTCATGCGCCGCGCGGGCCGCGTGGCGGACGCGGCGCCGGTCGTCACGGGCTCGCACGCGGATTCGCAGCCGACGGGCGGCCGCTTCGACGGCATCTACGGCGTGCTCGGCGGCCTCGAGGTGATTCGCAGTCTCAACGATCACGGGATCGAAACCGAGCATCCGGTCGAGGTCGTGATCTGGACCAACGAGGAGGGCTCGCGCTTCGCGCCCGCGATGGTCGCGTCCGGTGTGTTCGCGGGCGTGTTCCCGCTCGAATACGGGCTGTCGCGCAAGGACGTCGACGGCAAGACGATCGGCGAGGAGCTGGCGCGCATCGGCTACGCGGGCGACGTGCCGTGCGGCGGCCGCAAGCTGCACGCGGCGTTCGAACTGCATATCGAGCAGGGACCGATTCTCGAAGCGGAGTGCAAGACGATCGGTGTCGTGACCGATGCGCAGGGGCAGCGCTGGTACGAGATCACATTTACCGGCCAGGAAGCGCATGCGGGGCCGACGCCGATGCCGCGCCGCCGCGACGCGCTGCTCGGCGCGTCGCGCGTGGTCGATCTCGTCAACCGGATCGGCCTCGATCATGCGCCGTTCGGCTGCGCGACGGTCGGCATGATGCAGATCCATCCGAACTCGCGCAACGTGATTCCCGGCCGCGTGTTCTTCACCGTCGATTTTCGTCATCCTGACGACGCCGTGCTCGCGCAGATGGACGCCGCGCTGCGCGACGGCGTCGCGCGCATCGCGGCCGGCATCGGGCTCGAAACGGAACTCGAGCAGATTTTCTACTACAAGCCCGTCGCGTTCGATGCGGCGTGCGTGGCGGCCGTGCGTGACGCGGCCGATCGCTTCGGCTACTCGCACCGCGACATCGTGTCGGGCGCGGGGCACGACGCATGCTATCTGGCGCAGGTCGCGCCGACGTCGATGGTGTTCGTGCCGTGCGTCGACGGCATCAGCCACAACGAGATCGAGGACGCGACGCCCGCGTGGATCGAGGCCGGCGCGAACGTGCTGCTGCACGCGATGCTGTCCCGCGCATGCGAGCCGGCTTCATGACGAATCGACCGTAGCAGCCGGCAGGCTGCGCATCGCCTGACCGCAGGATTCCTCAGCATGACCGCCCCGACTGTGCATTCGCAGCCGGCGGGGATGGCTTTGTCTCCACCCAGTCGAAGGAACGCGTATGACCACCAAGCCAACCGGCGATATCGCCGCGCATCGCCTGTCGTCCACGCAACTCTCGTGCGAATTCGCCGATATCGCGCCGCTGCTCGATCCGACTGCCGCGGCGGCCGCTGCCAGCCGCTGCCATTACTGCTACGACGCGCCGTGCGTGCACGCGTGCCCGACGCAGATCGACATCCCGAGCTTCATCCGCAAGATCGGCAACGGCAACCTGAAAGGCGCCGCGACCGACATCCTGTCCGCGAATCCGCTCGGCGGCATGTGCGCACGCGTGTGCCCGACCGAGATCCTGTGCGAAGGCGCATGCGTGCGCAACCATCAGGATGCGCAGCCGGTCGCGATTGGCGCGCTGCAGCGGCACGCGACCGACTGGGCGATGGCAACCGGTGCGGTGCGTTTTACGCGTGCGCCCGATACGGGTCGCCATGTCGCGGTGGTCGGCGCGGGGCCGGCCGGGCTCGCGTGCGCGCACCGGCTCGCGCTCGCCGGGCACCGCGTGACGCTGTTCGATGCGCGCCCGAAGGCTGGTGGCCTCGACGAATACGGGATCGCCGCGTACAAGACGGTCGACGATTTCGCGCAGCGTGAAGTCGAATGGCTGCTGTCGGTCGGCGGCATCACGCTGAAAACGGGTGTTGCGCTCGGACGCGACATGACGCTCGACACGCTGCGCGAGCAGCACGACGCAGTGTTTCTCGCGATGGGCCTCGGTGGCGTGCGCGCGCTCGCGATCGACGGTGAGCAACTGGCCGGCGTGATGAACGCGGTCGACTTCATCGAGCAGGTGCGGCAGGCCGACGGGCTGGAGAACGTGCCGGTCGGGCGGCGCGTGGTCGTGATCGGCGGCGGCAATACGGCCATCGATGCGGCCGTGCAGAGCCGCAAGCTCGGCGCCGAGCGCGTGACGATGGTTTACCGGCGCGGTGTGGACGCGATGAGCGCGACGTGGGCCGAACGCGAGTTCGCGCAGAAGAGCGGCGTCACGCTCGTCACGCACGCGAAGCCGGTGCGCATCGCGGGCGCAAACGGGCAGGTGACGGGCGTCGAGTTCGACGCGGCATCGGGCGAGCGCTTCACCGTCGACGCGGACATGGTGCTGAAGGCGATCGGCCAGACGCTGGTGCCCGACGGCATCGCGGCCGCGTTGCTGACGGCGGACGGCACGCGTATCGCGGTGGACGCGGACGGGCGCACGGCACTGCCCGACATATGGGCCGGCGGCGATTGCGCGGCGACGGACGGCATCGACCTCACGGTGCAGGCCGTGCAGGACGGCAAGCGCGCGGCCGCGTCGATCGACGCGGCGCTCGCGCTGCGCGACGCGAAGGCCGCATAGGCGCCCGCGCACGCATCCACTCCACGACAACGACCCCACTTTCACGGAGCCGAACATGGCCGACCTTCGCTGCACCATCGCGGGCATCACTTCGCCGAATCCCTTCTGGCTCGCGTCCGCGCCGCCGACCGACAAGGCCTACAACGTCAACCGCGCGTTCGAGGCGGGCTGGGGCGGCGTCGTGTGGAAGACGCTCGGGCTCGATCCGCACGTCGTCAACGTCAGCTCGCGCTACGGCGCCGTGCAGTGGAACGGCCAGCGCATCGCGGGGCTGAACAACATCGAGCTGATCACCGACCGTCCGCTCGACGTGAACCTGAGAGAGATCGCGCAGGTCAAGCGCGACTGGCCGGATCGCGCGCTGATCGTGTCGCTGATGGTGCCGTGCAACGAGCGCGACTGGAAATGGATCCTGCCGCTCGTCGAGGATACGGGCGCCGACGCGGTCGAGCTGAACTTCGGCTGCCCGCACGGGATGAGCGAGCGCGGGATGGGCGCGGCCGTCGGGCAGGTGCCCGAATATGTCGAGATGGTCACGCGCTGGGTCAAGGAGGGAACGAAGCTGCCGTGCCTCGTGAAGCTCACGCCGAACATCAGCGACATCCGCATGGGGTCGCGTGCCGCGTACAAGGGCGGTGCGGACGGCGTGTCGCTGATCAACACGATCAACTCGATCGTTGCGGTCGATCTCGACCACATGGCACCGATGCCGACCGTCGACGGCAAGGGTACGCACGGCGGCTATTGCGGCCCGGCGGTCAAGCCGATCGCGCTGAACATGGTCGCGGAGATCGCGCGCGATCCGGAAACGCCGAACCTGCCGATCTCCGGTATCGGCGGCATTTCGACATGGCGTGACGCGGCCGAATTCATCGTGCTCGGCGCCGGCAGCGTGCAGGTGTGCACCGCGGCGATGCATTACGGCTTCCGGATCGTGTCGGATCTCGCCGACGGGCTGTCGAACTGGATGGACGAAAAGGGCTACGCGACGCTCGACGACGTGCGCGGCCGCGCGGTGCCGAACGTGACCGACTGGAAATACCTGAACCTGAAATACGACATCAAGGCGCGCATCGATCAGGACCGCTGCATCCAGTGCGGGCTGTGCCATATCGCGTGCGAGGACACGTCGCACCAGGCGATCACGCGCGAGAAGGACGGCGTGCGCCACTTCGAAGTGATCGATTCGGAGTGCGTCGGGTGCAATCTTTGCATGCACGTGTGTCCGGTCGAGCAATGCATCACGATGGAGCGCGTCGATTCGGGCGAGTACGCGAACTGGACCACGCATCCGAACAACCCGGCGCGCACCGATGCGGCGGCGAGCCCGGCGGCGCCCGAGAAGCACGCGAAGGCGGCTTGACCTGCGTCCGGCGGCGCGGAAGATCCGGCGCCGCTGTTTTTCGTTTCCGTGAGCCGGCATCGCATGATGCCGGCGCTGACGTTTACGTGGAGTGCCTTCGATGAAACCAGCAGCGACCCCCGCCGATTCCGACAGCGCCGCGGCGCAGGGCGGCAGCCTGTACAACGACGACCTCGCGCCGACGACGCCGGCGCAGCGCACGTGGAAGTGGTATCACTTCGCCGCGCTATGGGTCGGGATGGTGATGAACATCGCGTCGTACATGCTTGCGGCCGGGCTGATCCAGGAAGGCATGTCGCCGTGGCAGGCGGTGATGACCGTGCTGCTCGGCAACCTGATCGTGCTCGTGCCGATGCTGCTGATCGGCCATGCGGGCGCGAAGCACGGGATTCCGTACGCGGTACTCGTGCGCGCGTCGTTCGGCACGCAGGGCGCGAAGCTGCCGGCGCTGCTGCGCGCGATCGTCGCGTGCGGCTGGTACGGCATCCAGACCTGGCTCGGCGGCAGCGCGATCTACACGCTGCTGAACATCCTGACCGGCAACGCGCTGCATGGCGCGGCGCTGCCGGTCGTCGGCATCTCGTTCGGGCAGCTCGCGTGCTTCCTCGTGTTCTGGGCGCTGCAGCTCTACTTCATCCTGCACGGCACCGATTCGATCCGCTGGCTCGAAAGCTGGTCCGCGCCGATCAAGGTCGTGATGTGCGTGGCGCTCGTGTGGTGGGCGACATCGAAGGCGGGCGGCTTCGGCTCGATGCTGTCGGCACCGTCGCAGTTCGCGGCGGGCGGCAAGAAGGCCGGGCTGTTCTGGGCGACCTTCTGGCCGGGCCTGACCGCGATGGTCGGCTTCTGGGCGACGCTCGCGCTGAACATTCCCGATTTCACGCGCTTCGCGCATTCGCAGCGCGACCAGATGATCGGGCAGTCGATCGGGCTGCCGCTGCCGATGGCGCTGCTGTCGGTGGTGTCGGTCGTGGTGACGTCGGCGACCGTCGTGATCTACGGCAACGCGATCTGGGACCCGATCGACCTGACGAGCCGGATGACGGGCATCGGCGTGGGCATCGCGCTCGTGATCCTCACGCTCGACACGATGTGCTGCAACCTCGCCGCGAATCTGGTCGGCCCCGCGTACGACTTCTCGAGCCTGTGGCCGAAGGCCATCTCGTACCGCGCGGGCGGGATGATCACCGCGACGATCGCGATCGTGATGATGCCGTGGAAGATCCTCGCGACGACGGACGGCTATATCTTCACCTGGCTCGTCGGTTATTCGGCGCTGCTCGGGCCCGTCGCGGGCATCATGATGGTCGACTACTTCCTGATTCGCGGCACGCAGCTCGACACGCGCGCGCTGTTCGACGAGCGCGGCGGCTTCAGCTACGCGCGCGGCTGGAACCCGGCCGCGCTGGCCGCGCTCGCGGTCGGCGTGCTGCCGAACCTGCCAGGTTTCCTGCACACCGCATTTCCGGCGTCGTTTCCGAACGTGCCGGCGTTCTTCAACACGCTTTATACGTACGCGTGGTTCGTCGGCCTCGTGCTGGCGTCGGGCGTGTACGGCACCTGGATGAAGTGGCGCGCCGGACAGCGCGCGCAGATCGCGAGCGCATGACGCGCGGCACCGCATGCGGAACCCGACAGTCAACGAGGAGGCAACCAAATGGCAATCCTGATTCGCGGCGGCACCGTGATCGATGCGGACCGCTCCTATCGCGCGGACGTGCTCTGCGCGGAACCGCAGGACGGCGGCACGATCCTGCAGATCGCCGAGCAGATCGACGCGCCGGCCGGCGCGAGCGTCGTCGACGCGCACGACCAGTACGTGATGCCGGGCGGCATCGATCCGCATACGCACATGGAACTGCCGTTCATGGGCACGACCGCGAGCGACGATTTCTACTCGGGCACGGCCGCCGGGCTGTCGGGCGGCACGACGAGCATCATCGACTTCGTGATCCCGAGCCCGAAGCAGCCGCTGATGGACGCGTTCCTCGAATGGCGCGGCTGGGCCGAGAAGGCGGCGGCCGACTACGGCTTCCACGTGGCGGTGACGTGGTGGGACGAGAGCGTGCACCGCGACATGGGCACGCTCGTGCGCGAGCACGGCGTGTCGAGCTTCAAGCACTTCATGGCGTACAAGAACGCGATCATGGCCGACGACGAGATCCTCGTGAACAGCTTCTCGCGTTCGCTCGAACTCGGCGCGCTGCCGACCGTGCACGCGGAGAACGGCGAGCTCGTGTTCCGGCTGCAGCAGGCGCTGCTCGCGCGCGGGATGACGGGGCCTGAGGCACATCCGTTGTCGCGTCCGCCGGAGGTCGAAGGCGAGGCCGCAAACCGCGCGATCCGCATCGCGCAGGTGCTCGGCGTGCCCGTGTATATCGTGCACGTATCGGCGAAGGATGCGGTCGACGCGATCACGCGCGCGCGCAGCGAAGGGCTGCGCGTGTTCGGCGAAGTGCTGCCGGGCCACCTGGTGATCGACGAGGCCGTTTATCGCGACCCGGACTGGACGCGTGCGGCCGCACACGTGATGAGCCCGCCGTTCCGCTCGGCCGAGCATCGCGAAGCGCTGTGGCGCGGGCTGCAGTCGGGGCAGCTGCATACGACGGCAACCGATCACTGCGTGTTCTGCGCATCGCAGAAGGCGATGGGCCGCGACGATTTCACGAGGATTCCGAACGGCTGCGGCGGCGTCGAGGATCGCATGTCGGTGCTGTGGCATCACGGCGTGAATCGCGGCCGCATCACGCCGAACGAGTTCGTGCGGATCACGTCGACGAACGCCGCGCAGATCTTCAACCTGTATCCGCGCAAGGGCGCCGTGCAGGTGGGCGCCGATGCCGACCTCGTCGTGTGGGATCCGGCCGCGACGAAGACAATCTCGGTGAAGACCCACCACCAGCAGGTCGACTTCAACGTGTTCGAGGGAATGACGGTGCAGGGCGTCGCGACGCACACGCTCACGCGCGGCGCGCTCGCGTGGGCCGACGGCGACCTGCGCGCGGTGCGCGGCGCGGGCCGCTATCTGAAACGCCCGCCTGCGGCCGGCTACTACGAGGCCGCACGCATTGCGAACCGGCTGCGCGAACCGCATCCGGTCGAGCGCGCTGGCTGAACGGTGCGTGTCGCGCGGGGCGTGTCCGTTCGCACGGCACGCCCCGCATGCATTTGAGCGTGCCGACCGGGTAATATCCACCGACAGCGTTGCACGAACGTTCCCGGCGGCGTGCGGGACAGATCAATAACATCGAGAGAAAGGAGCACAAGGTGGATATTCTGCGCAGTCTCCTGGGTATGCTGTTCCTGCTGCTGGTTGCGTATCTGCTGTCGAACAACCGGCGCGCGGTAAGCGGCCGGACCATGATCGCCGCGCTGTTCACGCAGTTCGCGATCGGCGCGCTGGTGCTGTTCGTGCCGTCAGGCCGCGCGGCACTGGCAGCGGCCGCGAACGGCGTCAATCGCGTGCTTGACATGGGCAATCACGGCATCGCGTTCGTGTTCGGCGGGCTGGTGGACAGCCGGATGTTCCAGTTGTTCGGCGACGGCGGGTTCGTATTCGGCCTGCGCGTGCTGCCGATGATCATCTTCGTCACCGCGCTGATCGCGGTGCTGTACTACGTCGGCGTGATGAAGTGGCTCGTCGCGATCCTCGGTGCAGGGCTGGCGAAAGTGCTCGGCGTGAGCCGTATCGAGGCGTGCTCGGCCGTCGCGACGATCTTCCTCGGGCAAAGCGAGATGCCCGCGCTCGTGAAGCCGTTCGTGCGGAACATGACGAGCGCCGAGATCTTCACGGTGATGGCGAGCGGCATGGCGTCGGTCGCGGGCTCGGTGCTGGTCGGCTACGCCGGCCTCGGCGTGAAGATGGAGTATCTGCTCGCCGCGTCGTTCATGGCGGTGCCGGGCGGGCTGCTGTTCGGCAAGCTGCTGTTTCCGACCGTCGAGCCGAGCCGCGTCGTGGTCGACGGTCTCGATTTCGACGACAAGCGGGCCGCCAACGTGATCGAGGCGGCGGCGTCCGGCGCGTCGGTCGGCCTGCGGATCGCGATCAACGTCGGCGCGATGCTGATCGCGTTCGTGGGGCTCATCGCGCTGATGAACCTCATCGTCGGCGGCGTGGCCGCGTTCGCGGGCTTTCCGCAGGTCACGCTGCTGGGCATCCTCGGCCACCTGTTCGCGCCGCTTGCGTGGATCATCGGCGTGCCGTGGCACGACGCGGCGCTGGCCGGCAATTTCATTGGCGAGAAACTGATCTTCAACGAGTTCGTCGCATACGGCGACCTGTCGCCGTACCTGAAGGGCAGCGAGCACGTCGCGGCGGCCGGCCTGCAAGTGCTCGACCCGAAGACGCTCGCGATCGTGTCGTTCGCGCTGTGCGGCTTCGCGAACTTCTCGTCGATCGCCATTCTCGCGGGCGGCTTCAGCGCGGTCGCGCCGGAGCGTCGGTCGGAAGTCGCACGGCACGGCTTGCGTGCGCTGACGGCCGCGACACTGTCGAACCTGATGAGCGCCGCGATTGCCGGCTTGTTCTTCTCGCTGCATTGAACCGCGCAGCGGCCACTGACCGACCGAGGAGATGCAACGATGTTTCTACCGCAGGAATTCATCCGCAAGAAGCGCGACCGGCAGCCGCTCGATCGCGACGAGATTGGCGCGTTCGTGCGCGGCGTGACCGACGGCAGCGTGACCGAGGGCCAGGTGGCGGCATTCGCGATGGCCGTGTATTTCAACGACCTGAGCGTCGACGAACGCGTCGCGCTGACGATTGCGCAGCGCGACTCGGGCGACGTGCTCGACTGGCGCGCGCTCGATCTCGGCGGACCCGTGATCGACAAGCATTCGACCGGTGGCGTCGGCGACGTCGTGTCGCTGATGCTCGGACCGATGGTGGCCGCGTGCGGCGGATACGTGCCGATGATCTCGGGGCGCGGGCTCGGCCACACCGGCGGAACGCTCGACAAGCTCAGCGCGATCCCCGGCTACGACGTGACGCCCGATACGGATGCGTTTCGCCGCACGGTGCGCGACGTCGGCGTCGCGATCATCGGGCAGACCGCTCGGCTGGCACCGGCCGACAAGCGCATCTATGCGATTCGCGATGTGACGGCGACCGTCGAGTCGGTCGCGATGATCACCGCGTCGATCCTGTCGAAGAAGCTCGCGGCAGGACTCGACGGGCTCGTGATGGACGTCAAGGTCGGCTCCGGTGCGTTCATGCCGACCATCGAGCAATCGGCGGAACTGGCCCGCAGCATCGTCGACGTCGGCAACGGCGCCGGCATGAAGACGACCGCGATCCTTACCGACATGAACCAGTCGCTCGCACCGTGTGCCGGCAACGCGCTCGAAGTGGCGTGCGCGATCGACTACCTGACGGGCAAGTCGCGTCCGGCCCGGCTGCATGAAGTGACGATGGCGCTCTCGGCACGGTTGCTCGTCACCGGCGGGCTGGCGCAGGATGCCGCGCAGGCGCGCGCGATGCTGCAGCGGGCGCTCGACTCGGGCGCGGCGGCGGAACGTTTCGCGAGAATGGTCGTGGCGCTCGGCGGCCCCGCGGACCTGATCGATGCGCCCGGGCGACATCTCGCGCGGGCGGCGGTAATCGTGCCGGTTCCGGCGCGCGCGAGCGGCGTCGTGCAGCGGGTCGATTGCCGCGCGCTCGGGCTGGCGGTCGTTGCGCTCGGCGGTGGCCGCACGCGCGCGGCGGATGCGATCGACACCCGTGTCGGCCTGTCCGCGCTCGCGGAGATCGGGCAGCGCGTCGAGGCCGGCCAACCGCTCGGTTGCGTGCACGCCGGCGACGCCGCCGCGGCGGCGCGCGCGGTGGACGCGGTCCAGCGCAGCTATGTGCTGGGCGAGACGGGCGATGCGCCGCCGACCATTTACGAGCGGATCGGCTGACCGGTCGCCGGTGCCGGCACGGAGGGAGCGTGCGGGCATCGGCGGCCGCTTCACATCACGGGATGTATCGTGCGCGCCGGGATGCGGCTGCGTCGATGCATCCCGGCACACCACCGGAGGCATCATCGAGATGGAACGAGACGAATTGCTCGAACAGGCAAAGGCGGCGCGCGAACGCGCGTATGCGCCGTATTCGCGCTTCAAGGTCGGCGCGGCGCTGCAGGCGCGCGACGGGACGATTTTTCACGGCTGCAACGTCGAGAACGCGTCCTACGGACTGTGCAATTGCGCGGAGCGCACGGCGATGTTTTCGGCCATCGCCGCCGGCTATCGTCCGGGGGACTTCGCGCGGCTCGCGGTCGTCGGCGACACGGACGGCGCGATCGCGCCATGCGGCGCGTGCCGTCAGGTGATCATCGAGATCGGCATGCCCGACATCGAAGTGATCCTGGGCAACCTGAAAGGCGATGTCGAGGTGACGACGGCGCACGCGTTGCTGCCGGGCGCGTTCCGGTTGTAGCGGAGCGCGCCGCGGCGAGCGTGCGCCGTCGTGCGGCGCGCCGCACGTATCACGCGTCGTCGCGTGCTTCGCGGATCGGGATCACGGTGCGGCCGCCGCACTGGCGCAGCAGGTCGCGCAGCTCGTTGATGACCGGAAACACCTCGTGGTTCCAGTCGGCGCCCTGGCGATCATGTGCTTCCTGTTCGCGCTCGACGATCCAGCGGTCCTCGCGGAAGATGCGCTCGGTAAACCAGACGAGCAGCGGCCACGCGAGATCGAGCGCGAACGGGATGCCGGGCTTGTGGATCGACAGCAGTCCGAACGTGCGGTTGGTGCGTTGCTCGGCGTCGAGCGGCACGTAGACGATCCACAGGTCCATCACGAGCGTGCCTTCGCTCGAACGGATCCGCAGCGTCTGGTACGGGTAGCCGGTGCGTACCGTCATCACGCTCTTGTCGGACTGGTCGGCCGGCTTCTTGCTCGCGCCGAACACGAGCGCCTCGCCGACCGGCTGCTTGCCCTCCATCCGCGCGAACGTGTAGTCGACCTCGACCCAGTCGTCGCCGCGGCGCCGGCCCACCGAGCGCGCGCGCATCTGCCCCATCTGCTTGCGATGCAGGAACTGATGGTTCATGTCCATCAGGTTCTCGTGCATGAACGAGTAGTGGCACTTGACCTCGCGGCCGAAGCGGCGGGTCTTGTACGCGGGGTTGTCCGCCGATTCGAGCGCGGGAAACGGCCGCGTGTCGGCGAGCGTCGCGTCGCCGGGGAACACGAAGATCAGCCCGTGCGCTTCGCGGCACGGATACGCGCGCACGCCGTTCGGCAAACGCTCGCGGCCGAGGTAGGGCACGTCGACGCAGCGGCCGCTGTCGCACGCGTAGGTCCAGCCGTGATAGCAGCAGCGCAGCGTTTCGCCGCTCACGACGCCCGCATGCAGCGGCACCTGGCGGTGCGCGCAACGATCTTCGAGCGCGTACACGGCGCCCGATTCGGTGCGCACGAGCACGATCGGATCGCCGGCGAAGCGCACGCCGAGCGTCTTGCCGCGCTTGAGCTCGCGCGACCACGCGAGCGGATACCAGTGATCGGGGTGAATGGGCACGCGGCGCAGGTCGCGCACGAGCGCGCCGGAAGACGATTCTTCGAGGGTGCTGCTGTCAGGCAAAGGCACTGCGAGCATGCGTGACGTCTCCTGGCTGGGCAGAAAGTCCGGGCGCCGCAAGAAGCGGCGGGAATCTGAAGAAGTCTACGCGAAGTTGCCCGATGTGGCGGACGCGATGCGGGTTTGCCCCGGCATGACGGCCGGGGTTTCGTTGATGCGGCGCAAACCGGGCCGCAGGCGGTGCGCGCCCGCCCCGGCCGTGCGGCGGGCAGCAAACCGGCCGCGCGGCCGGTCACCGGTCACGAGCCGGCATCGCGCCACAGCACCGCGTCCGTGCGGTACAGCGCCGGGAAGCGCTGCTTCAGCCCGGCGACCTTCGGCAGGTCGTTGAACGCGATATACGGCGCGTCGGGATGCAGTTCGAGGTAGTTCTGGTGATAGGCCTCGGCCGGATAAAACCCCTTGTATGCCTCGACGCGCGTGACGACGGGCGCCGGAAACACGTGGGCGCTGCCGAGCTGCGCGATATACGCGGTCGCGACCGCGCGTTGCTGCGCGTTGGTCGGGAAGATCGCGGACCGGTACTGCGGCCCTTCGTCGGGGCCCTGCCGGTTGAGTTCGGTCGGGTCGTGCGCGACCGAGAAGAACACCTGCAGCAGCCGGCCGTACGTGATCTGCGTCGGATCGTAGACGATGCGGACCGATTCCGCATGCCCGGTCAACCCGGAGCCGACGAGCGCATAGTGCGCGGTTTCGGATGCACCGCCTGCATAGCCGGCCGTGACCTGCTTCACGCCCTTCACGTGCTCGAACACGCCCTGCACGCCCCAGAAGCAGCCGCCGGCGAGCACGGCCGTCTCGTCGTGCGACGCGCCGGGCGTTTCGTCGAGCGTCGGCGCGGGCACGGTGCGCATCGGCTCGGCGGAATTGACGATGCGCTGGAAGCCGAACACGGCGGCGGCCGCGACGGCGATGGCGCCGATGCGGCGCAGCATCGCTGCGCGCCGTCGCGGCGCGGAATCGCGGGTGGGTGTCGGGTTCATCGTTTGCTCCTTCGGAATGCGTTGTGGAAGACGGTGCTCGGGTGGCGGCGTTGCCCGCGTGCGGCGCCCGCATGCGGCGCCCGCGTTCAACCGAATGTGAATGCGTACGCATCGACACCGGGATCGAGAAACTCGATCGCGAACGTGCGGTCGGCGATCGCGCCGGGTTGCCGGACGAGCTGGTACAGGCGCTGCCCGGTGACGGTGCCGTAGCCCTGCGCGTCGACGTCGGCGCCGTGCGCGGCACCGGGCGCCGCGCCGTCGAGCGTCACGCGAAAGCGCACGGGCTGGCCGTTCGCGCCCGAGCCGAGCACGAGGTGCAGGTCGCGTGCATGGAAGCGGTAGACGATCCGGCCGGACGGCGCGGCGAGCGACGCGCGCTCGGTGCCGACCTGCCAGGTGCCGGCGAGGCCCCAGTCGTTGAGACCGGGGCGAGCCGGCGCGTCGTAGCGGTGGGCCGCGTCGCGCACGACGCCGCCCGGCGACGAGAAATCTTCCGCGCGCGCATAGCCGACGTAGGTTTCGGGCGAGCGGACGTCCGCGGCGTCCGCCGCCGCGAGCGCGCCCTTCGCGGGCGCACCGGCCAGCCCGAGCGGCACGTTCAGCGCTTCCGGATGGCCGGCTTCGGCGAGCAGCGACTGGATCGCGCGTTCCGACTGCGCGTATTCGCCTTCGCCGAAGTGGTGATGACGGATGCGCCCTTGCGCGTCGATGAAGTAGTGCGCGGGCCAGTATTCGTTGCCGAACGCGCGCCAGATCGAATAACCGTTGTCGATCGCGACCGGGTAGTCGATGCCGAGGTCGTGCACGGCTTTCTTCACGTTGCCGATGTCGCGCTCGAACGCGAACTCCGGCGCGTGCACGCCGATCACGACGAGCCCGTACGGCGCGTACTTGCGCGCCCACGCGTTGGTGTACGGCAGCGTGCGCAGGCAGTTGATGCACGAATAGGTCCAGAAATCGACGAGCACGACCTTGCCGCGCAGGCCGGCCGCCGTCAGCGGCGGCGAGTTCAGCCACTGTACGGCGCCGTCGAGCGACGGGAGCGTGCCTTCGACGGGCAGCGCGGCCGGCTTCACGTCGGCCGCGCGCATCATCGCGCTGCCGGCCATCGCACCGCCGCCGGCCTGCGCGCCATCGGCAGTCGCGGCCATCATCGCGCCGCCGCTTGCGTTGCCGGACGTGTTGCCGGCAGCGTTGCCCGTGGCGGCCGTCGTTGCGGGCGCACCGTTCGAGCGCCCGCCGAGCCGGTCGACGAGCTTCGTCTCGAGCCCGCCCGTCGTGACGGTCGACAGTTGCGCGAGCGCACCCGTATCGAGGCCGAGCGCGATCGCGCCGACGCCGGCCAGCAGCGCCGCGCCGATCCCGCGCCGGATCCATTCGCCGGCGCCGAGCGAGCGCTTCATTGCGGCGAATACCTTGCCGCCGATCACGAGCGCGACGGCGAGCGACGTCGCCGCGCCGGCCGCATACGCGACGAGCAGCAGCGTCGTGCCGACGCTCGCGCCGCGCAGCGCGGCGCCGGTCAGCACGAGCCCGAGGATCGGGCCCGCGCACGGCGCCCACAGCAGGCCGGTCGCGATGCCGAGCAGCAGCGACGACGCGGGGCCGGCCGGACGGCCGTCGCGCTGCGCGAGCCCGGTGAGCCGGTTGCCGGCGGCGACGAGCGGGCGCGTCAGGTGTTCCGCGAAGCGCGGCATCAGCAGCGTCAGGCCGAACACCGCGAGCAGCACGATGGCGATCCAGCGGCCGGCCTGGTTGGCCTGTGCGACCCAGCCGCCGCCGACGGCGGCGAGCGTCGCGACGACGGCGAACGTGAGCGCCATGCCGGCCAGCAGCGGCAGGCCGGTGCGCACGAACGGCTGGTCGGCGCGCGCGAACACGAACGGCAGCACGGGCAGGATGCACGGGCTCAGGATCGTGAGCACGCCGCCGAGATAGGCAAGGACGATGAGCAGCATGGTGCGTTCTCCAGTCGGTCGGGAGCGGGGCCGGATCAGGCGGCGGCCGGGTGGAAGGCGAGCGCGAGCCCGTTCATGCAGTAGCGCAGGCCGGTCGGCGGCGGGCCGTCGTCGAACACGTGGCCGAGATGGCCGCCGCAGCGGCGGCAGTGCACTTCGGTGCGGACCATCCCGAACGACGCGTCGGCGTGGGTGCCGACCGCGTGGTCGAGCGGTTTCCAGAAGCTCGGCCAGCCCGTATGGCTGTCGAACTTGGTGGCCGACGAGAACAGCGCGAGGTCGCAGCCGGCGCACGCGAACGTGCCGGGCCGGTGCTCGTCGTTCAGCGGGCTGCTGAACGGCCGTTCGGTGCCGGCGTCGCGCAGGATCGCGAACTGGGCGGGCGTGAGCCGGCGATGCCATTCGGCGTCGCTGAGCGTGATTTCGAAAGGGGCGGCCATCCGTGGGGCGGCGGGCGGTGGAGCGGCCGGCGGCGCGGCGAATGCGCGGCCGACCAGCGCGCGACGGCCGGCGGACGACAGCGCCGCGAGCGCGGCGAGGCCGGTGGCGCCGGCGAACAGCAGCAGATGTCTGCGGGTGGGCATGATGGGCTCCTGGAAGCAGGTCCTGAAAACATGCGCCTATCGTAGGCAGCGGCCGGTGTCGAAGTCCTCACGAAAAGTTAAATGAATCGTGATGTTTTCCGGGTAATCCGGCCGGGTCCGCTGAAATCCGTCCAGGCCCCGTCTGACAAGGGTTTGCTGGATATTGGTGGTCGCCAGCTTACACGGCGCCGCAACTGCGCTTCACCGTTGACGTCGACGGTCAACCCGAACCCTGCGCGATCACGGCCGAGGCGCTCGACGATCATTTCGGCGCGCGCTCGGCGCTGTAAGCCGACCTGCGTGACGCGTTCGGGCGCGGTCGGGCCTTACGCTCCCATGCGGCCATTGCTCGACGCGGCGGGCCGACGTCTCCGTCCGAGCTCGAATACCGCGGCCTTACCGGCCAGGAGCGGCGGTTCGGCCCGCGCGCGTCGCTTGCTCGGGTTCGACAGCCGCCGGCGCATGAGCCTGTGAAGCCGGCGGCGTCGCATTCATATACACCGGTGCAGCCTTTTTCTCCTTTCGTACTCCCGGTGGCGGCGCGGTCGGGCGCTGCTCCATGTCGGTCAGCATCTGCTTGCACGGCAGCGGCTGATCGCGGCCCGGCTGGAGCAATGCGAGCAAACTCGCGAGCGGATTCAGCAGGCCTAGCGCCACCGCCGCCCCGCCGCGCGCGATGAGCGCGCCCGGCTTCACGCCCACGTGCGGCTGCTTGAAGGTGCCGGTGACGTACAGCGGCGAGCGCAGCGATATCACCCGGAACCCCTTGGTATGCGGATGAATCGTCAGGTTCATGGTCTCGTCCCGCAGGTTCACGTTACCGTTCATGCCGATCACCGCATCTTCGGTGTCGAGCGCGAATACGCGCGAGTCGAGCACGCCATTGGTGACCACGAAATCGGCCGCCGCGCAGTTGATCTTCACGTCGCGATCGCGGAACAGCTTCTCGTACACCACGTTCGCCACGTTCAACCCGGCCGCTTCCATCAGCACCAGGCTCACGGTGCCGTCCGTGACCAGCGTCTTCACTTCTCCGTTGGACGTGGCGGCGAGCGCCGCCGGCGAGTTGCCGGTGGCCGACAGCGCGGCATCGCCGTTGACTTCGCCGAGCGCCGTCTGCATGACCTCGAACGTCGGGAATAGCCGCTTCAGCTTCAGGTGTCGCGCCTGCAGCGTGAACCGCCCCTTGAGCGGCGTGCCACTGCCGTCCAGGTGGATGTTCGACGCCAGCGTGCCGCCCGCGACACCGAAGTTCAGCGGGTTGAGGGTCAGCACGCCGTCCTGCATGACGACGTGGGTCGTCAGGTCGGTGATCGGCAAGCTCGGGGACTTGATGATGCGCTGCCCGGTGAACCGGACGTCGGCGTCGATCTTCTTCCAGCGCTCCGTGTGGAACGCCTCGACCGGCAGTGCCTTGTTCGCGGGCTGCGCGACCGCGGCGCCGCGGCGCGCCTTGCTGGCATTCGTGTCGGCGCCGATGAGCGGCGCCAGGTCGGCGAACCGCAGCACCTTCGACACCAGCGTGCCCGACAGGAGCGGCCTCGGTTCGCGCGAAACGTACACCAGCGTGCCGGTGAGATCGCTGCCGCCGACACGCCCCGTGAAGTCCTCGTACTTGAAGACATTTCCGGACGCGCGGAATTGCCCGATCAGCCGTCCGTCGGTCGCATAGGGCGGGGTTTCGGGCAGTGTGATGCCGGTGACGTCGTACAGGTGCGCCATGCTGGTGCCCGCGAGCCACAGTCGCAGGTCGACCGCCGCCAGGTGCGCCGGATCGGTCAGCGTGCCGACGAGCGCCAGCTTCGTATCGCCGAAGCGCAAATTGGCCTGGACCGGAAACGGGCGCTGACCGCTTTGCAGTCCCAGCACGTTTCCGAGCTTGCCAGTGCCGGCAACGTGCCCTTTCTTGTAGGTTCCGTCGACGGTCCACCCGATCGTGTAGTCGCCCGTGCTTACGGACGCGGCGGGCGCGGCGCCTGCCGATGCGCCGGACGCTGCGGAGGCCGTCGCGCCCGCCGCCGCTGTCGCGGACGTGCTCGACGCAGCCGATGCCGCCGGGGCGATCGCGGTAGTGGATATCGCGGCCGACGCTTGCGACGCCGCGGCCAGCGCTTGCGACGCCGCTGCCGATGCGCGGGATGCCGCTTCGATACCCGACACGGGCGCCGGGGATCGTGCCGCACCGTGGTGTACCTGTGCCGCGAGTTTCTTTTGGCCCTCCTGGCCGACGGCCTGCGCCGATTCGCTGCGCGCCAGCGCCGCCTGCTGCTTCAACGCATCGCCGAACGCAATCGGCTTGCCGAGCGTGTCGATCACACCGCTCAGGTCGAATTGCTTCTGTTGGTCGTAGTAGCGGAGCTTGCCGGTGGCGAACGCGATATCGTGCAGGTCGAGCGTCCACTTGCCCGGATGACCGGCATTCTTGAGCTGGAACGTCCAGTTGACGCGCCCGTCCGCGAGGCGTTCGAGGTCGACGGATGGATTGACGAGGTCGATGGCCGGAATCACGATGCGGCGCGCGAGCAGCGGCAGCGCCTCGACTTCGAAGCTGATCGCGTCGAGCGTGGCGAAATGCTTCGTGCGCGCCCAGTCCGGGTTGGCGATCGTGACATTGCGGGCGCTGAATCGCGGCCACGGCACCCAGGCGCGCCAGCCATGCTCGCTCGCGGGCCGATGCCACCCGACACGCAGGTCGCCGTTGATGGCGAACTGCCGTCCGATCGCGTCCGATACCTTGTCATCGACCCAAGGGCGCGCGCGGTTCCAGTCGAACGTCACGATGAAGACGAACAGCGCGGCAATCGTCAGGGCAACGACAACGGCGAGCCACGCGGCCATCTTGCCGACGGTATGGCCGTTGCGCATCTTTCACTCCCGGGTTGGGCTGCACCGAAACGATGGCGCAATTCGTGTTCCCGAATGCGCTTCGACCGGCCAACTGGTCTATTTCAGCGTTGCAACCAGGCAGGCGAGTCCGGAAATGGCAAGCCCGATGGGATCGGGAAAGTGAACCTTCCGCATCGACCCCGAAGGTTTCGACAAGGGCGAGCGATATGTGCAGGCGCTTGAGCCGTGCGAAACGTATCAACGCTGAAACATTTTCATCCGCTCACGGCGACTTTCCGTGTATTCCGGCGGTTCGTATCGTCCTGCGAATCGAGTGCGTCGAGATGGCATATCGCTTGCTACTAAATACTAAAGATTGCACCCGCAGACGAGTGATCCGGGAAATAGCGTCCAGGTGCGATCGTCTTCATGAGGATCAAGAGGAAATCGTAATGAGCATACTTGCGACTTACACGTTCGCATTGCAGCACGGCAGCCATGTAACGTTCCTTATTCCTCAGAACGGCTGCCCATCCGGCGCGGCCCAGTTTTTCCTTGCCGCGCATCTGTCCGATGGTGCTGGATCGCTCGCCGACAGATTTCATCGAGCGAACAGGTTTGCCGAGCTGACTTCACCCGACGCGCATGAGAATTTGTCCTATCGCTACCTGGTCGATCTCGGCGGGCATATCGTCGCGTTTCGGCACGACTCGGAGGGGAACGAGTGGGAGCGGTTTTTCTCGGGACACTACGCGGAATTCATCAATGGGCACGCGCCGCTCAAGGTTCTCGGCGACGGCGTGCTGAAGCACATCAAGTCCTGTACCGGCGGAAATGACGAATGGGTGACGCGCGGGCAGCTTGTCAGGCGTCATGCCGCAGCCGTGGAGACATTGTCGTTGCAACGCGAACGATTTCCGGAGCGGGCGGATGTCATTTCAAGCTATCAAAGCGATGTCGATGCGCTGGCCGTTTCTCTCAGGCGATACAGCGAAAGTGAGGATTTTGAATGAATGCGGCAGAATATTTATTAAAAAATATCGACCTGCATTATCTGACAGCTTCAAAAAATGACAATTTCAAGCGATTATAAGAAATATATTTTGGGATTTATATATTCATACCATTTCGCATGCTTGCTTGATTTTGATCAATGATAACGTTTCCGAATCAGGGCATCCACCTACGAGGTGGCGGACCGGAAATGGACGCGGGCGCGTTAGAATGTGCCCACTAAATCGCGCATTGAATCGTCGCAGGAAATGGTGGGGTCGTTACAAACTCTCGCACACCTTGTTGCGTTGAAAAGCGGGAGGCATGCGTTCGCGCATGCATACACAATCCAATTGTCCGATACGAATATTCCATGCAGACCATGCTAAGTCCGCACGAAATTACTACTTTAATGATCGTTTGGGATGCTCCTGATCAGATCGAACTGGATCGCGACGAACTCGTCACGCTCATCGAGCATCGCCTGATCGCCGTTGATCAGCCGGCATCGGGTTGTCGGCGTGTCCAGGTTACCGCAGAGGGCCGCGCCGTCCTGAAAGCGGTCTCGCGAATGCGTTGAGTGATCCGAGTTGGCCGAAAATGACGGAGGATGCTATGAGCGGAGCATGGGTCGGGTTCGTGGTCGGCGCGTTCGTGCTGGCGTTTGCGGCAATTGCCGCAATGAACCGCTATCGCCGCGAGCATCGTCGCGCGGAACTGCTTAGAAATCTGGACCACCATGAATGGTGGCACTGGACTCATACCTCCACCGCGGGTTCGCGAACCGCGAAAAGATGAACCGCGTACATCGCAGGTCAGGCATCCGGCAGCAGGTCGCGCGCGACACGTTGCAATAACGCGTCGGGCGTGGCCGTCTCTGCCAAGTACCTCTTCGGCCACCACAACTGCCTCTACGGAGTGCGTGTTGGCGGGCGCGAGCTAATGTCGGAAGTGGTGTACGGCGGTGTGGAGCGGAATCGGCGGGAGGCGGTGGCGATTGCAGGAGAATGTTGCTTTCCAAGGTAACGAACCCAGCAACCAATCCACCACCATGGCGAAACGTAATCGGGAAGCGAACGACAGTCAAGCAACGGAAACAGAATTCAAGGGGCCCGTCGGCCTGGACGAGTTGATCCAGCAAGGCGCGCGGCAGATTATCCAGCAAGCGATCGAGGCGGAATTGAAGGCATTGCTCGAGCAATATTCGAACGTGAAGACGCTGGACGGCCGGCGGGCGATCGTGCGCAACGGCTATCTGCCTGAGCGAGACGTTGTCACGGCAATCGGACCGGTAACGGTCCAGGTGCCGAAGGTCCGCGATCGCTCGGGCTCGGGGGTAAAGTTCAACTCGGAGATCGTGCCGCCCTACGTGCGCAAGTCGCCGCGTGTGTCGTCGGCGCTGCCGTGGCTGTATCTGCGCGGCGTCTCGACCGGCGACATGAGCGAAGCGCTCAGCGTATTGCTCGGCGACCAGGCGAAAGGCCTGTCGGCAAATACCGTCATTCGTCTCAAAGCGATCTGGGCGGACGAATTCGCGCAATGGAACAATCGGGACTTGTCGGCGGCCCGCTGGGTCTACTGGTGGGCCGACGGCATTCATACTGGGGCGCGCAGCGAGGATTCCGACGGGCAATGTCTGCTGGTGATCATCGGCGTGAAGCCAGACGGCAGCAAGGAACGCGTCGCGCTCGCCGACGGCTACCGCGAGTCGAAGGATTCGTGGGTCGAGCTACTGCTCGATCTGAAGGCTCGCGGTCTACAAGCCGGCCCACTGCTAGCCGTCGGCGACGGCGCGATGGGCTTGTGGGCGGCACTCGAGGAAGTGTTCCCGCAGACGCGGCACCAGCGCTGCTGGTTTCACAAGATCGGCAACGTGCTCAACGCGTTGCCGAAGTCGCAGCAGGGCAAGGCCAAGGCCGCGCTCGCGGAGATCTGGAACGCCGCGACGCGCGCCGATGCGATCGTCGCCTACGATCAGTTCGTCGCGACCTATACGGCCAAATATCCGAAAGCTGTCGAGAAGGTCACGAAGGATCGCGACGAGCTGCTCGCGTTTTACGACTTCCCGGCCGAGCACTGGCAGCATGTGCGCACGACGAATCCGATCGAGTCGACCTTCGCGACGGTCCGCCACCGCACGACCCGCACGCGAAACTGTCTGTCGCGCGCGACCTTCCTCGGCATGGCCTTCAAGCTCATCGAAGCAGCAGAGGAATCATGGCGCCGCATTCGCGGTGTCGACAAAATCGAACAGATCTTGAACGGCGTGCCCTTCAAGGACGGAACACCGGTGACCGAGAGCACACCGGCTCCTGCTCAACCGCTTGCCGCTTGATCATGCTGCTCGACTGTCGTACACCACATTTGACATTAGCTCGGCGGGCGCGCCTGATGTTCGTTACTCCGGAGAGGGCGAAGGTGTATCGCTATGGTATGTAGCAGGGGTCCCTTTGATTCCTGTGCAATGTTCCGGCTGGATCTACCCCGGCTTGGCGGTGCCCCTGACTTCCTGAGATTCCCTTCCGAAAACGACGTTCCACCAAACGGTCGGCCTCTTCGCGGCCACGGCGTCAGGGCATGCGAGCCCACCGTGTTCCATATTTGCCTGAGCGTTTTGATCTCGTCATGCGAAGCGGCGTGGAAGCGCGTTTCGTAGGCAAGGAGGTGGGCGGCAGGAGCCCGGATCGACCGGCGCTCTAGAATTGATGCCTGTGCCGAAGCGCCTTTGCCCGGACAAACCGTTCGACGTTCATGTCGACGCCGGCCAGTCGGGCGAGTAGACCTCCTCAACGGATTCCAACATGCGCATCCCACCACTCAAGGCAATCATCGCGTTCGAAAGCGTGGCCCGGACCAAGAGCGTGAATCGCGCTGCGGACGAGCTCGGCCTGACCGCGTCCGCCGTGAGCCACCAGCTCAGCAACCTCGAATCGCTGATCGGTCAGCCGCTGTTCCAGCGATCGGGGCGCGGGCTCGTCCTCACGCCGACCGGCGAGCGCTACCTGGCGGACGTCACCGGCTCGCTGGCCGACCTGAGCCGCGCAACCGAGCGTGCGTCGAGCCGCACCGAAGTCGATATCCTGCGCGTGCATTCGAGCCCGAGCTTCGGGTTGATGTGGCTGCTGCCGCGGCTGTCGTCGTTTCAGGAGGCGAACGGCGATATCCAGCTGAACCTCGCGTGCTCCTACGAAAACGTGTCGTTCTCGAACGGCTTCTACGATATCGATGTCCGGCACGGCTACGGCAACTGGGACAACCTCGAGGTCAGGACGGTGCGCGGCGAGTTCATTGCGCCGCTCGCTTCGCCGCAATATCTTGAACGGCATCCGGTGAAGGCGCCGGAAGAACTGCTCGCGCATCGGCTGATCTATTCCGAAACGCCGTTGGTCCAGTGGAAGCAGTGGTTCGGTCGGGCCGGCGTATCGCTCGCGGCTCAGAAGACCTTCGATTTTTCATTCGACCGGTCATACATGTCGCTCGAAACCGCTGCGCTGGGCCTGGGCATCGCGCTCGAAAGCCTGATGCTTGCGTCGGTGAAGATCCGCGAAGGGCTGCTGGTTCCGGTGTTCGACGAGACTCATGCGGTCGAAGTCGGCGCGCATCACCTCGTTTACCCGCGGCAGAACGCGGAACTGCCCCGCGTGAAGCGTTTCCTTGCGTGGATCGAGCGGGAGGTCGCGGCTTACGGGCGGCCGGGCTGAGCGCCTCGTCCTCCGGTCCGCACGCGATATTGCGTTGCAGCACCCGCGGCGCGCCGTGCGGCGTCATCTGAAATTTTCTCAACTATGGCTGAGCGTTTCCGCGTTGATGCGGGTGTCCGGTGAGCCGACACTCTGGACACACATCAACAACAGGAGACGACCGATGTTGCTCGACAACAAGACCATCATCGTGACAGGCGCCGCATCGCCGCGCGGTATCGGCAAGGCCACGGCCCGCATACTGGCTGCACACGGCGCACGCGTTGCGATTCTCGACCTTCGCCGCGAAGACGCCGAGGCAGCCGCCGCCGAACTCGGGACGGACCATCTCGGCCTGGCATGCGACGTGACCGACCGCGACGCGTGCATGGCCGCGGCCCGCGCGACGCTGGAGCGCCATGGTCGCATCGACGGCCTCGTGAACAACGCCGGCGTCACGCAGCCCGTGCGCACGATGGACATTTCCGGGCGCGACTTCGACACGATCGTCGACGTGAACCTGCGCGGCACGCTGTACATGTCTCAAGCGGTGCTGCCGGCGATGAAGGAGCAGCGCGGCGGCAGCATCGTGTGCATGTCGTCGGTGTCCGCGCAACGCGGCGGCGGCATCTTCGGCGGTCCGCACTACAGCGCCGCGAAGGCCGGCGTGCTCGGTCTCGCGAAGGCAATGGCGCGCGAATTCGGCGCCGACCATATCCGCATCAATTCGATCACGCCGGGCCTGATCCAGACCGACATCACCGGCGACAAGCTGACGCCCGACATGCGCGAGGAGATCATCAAGGGCATTCCGCTCGGCCGCCTCGGCGATGCCGCCGATGTCGCCAACGCATGCCTGTTCCTGCTGAGCGACCTGTCGAGCTACCTGACGGGCATCACGCTCGACGTCAATGGCGGGATGCTGATCCACTGAAACGGTGCCGCGAAAATCGCGGCGCCGCCCATCATGCACCCGGGACAACCCGGGGCCATGGCAGGAGACAAAGATGAGAGCAAAGTACCCCGCACCGCCGGTTCCGGGCGAGATGCTGCAACGGGACGATGCGCAGACGTTCGAAGCGGCCGCCTACGCGAAGGTGGCGCGACGGCTGATCCCGTTCCTGATGCTGTGCTACCTGGGCGCCTATCTCGACCGCGTCAACGTCGGGTTCGCGAAACTGCAGATGCTCAACGACCTGCGCTTCAGCGAGACGGTGTACGGCATGGGTGCAGGCATTTTCTTTCTCGGCTACTTTCTGTTCGAAGTGCCGAGCAACCTGATCCTGCATCGCGTCGGTGCGCGCCGCTGGCTCGCCCGCATCATGCTGACGTGGGCAGTCATTTCGGCGAGCTTCGTGTTCGTCAGGTCGCCCACCGCGTTCTATGTGCTGCGGTTCCTGCTCGGCGTCGCCGAAGCGGGTTTTGCACCGGGCGTGATCCTGTACCTCACGTACTGGTTCCCGTCGGCACGCCGCGCGAAGGCACTGTCGCTGTTCTTCATGGCGATTCCGCTGGCGGGGATCATCGGCGGGCCGCTGTCGGGCGCGATCATGCATTCGCTGCACGGCGCGATGTCGATGGCGGGCTGGAAGTGGTTGTTCCTGCTCGAGGCGCTGCCTTCGTTCGTGCTGGGCTTTGCGATCCTGCTGTATCTCGATGACGGCATTGCCGGCGCGAAATGGCTGACCGATGCCGAAAAAGCCTTGCTGGCGCGCAACGTGTCGGCCGACGCCGAGCACACTACCGCCCACCTGTCGATTCGTTCGTTCGTCGCCGACCGCCGCCTGTGGCTGATGGCCGCGATCTACTTCTGCGTCGTGCTCGGTCAGTACGGCCTCACGTTCTGGCTGCCCACGATCATTCGCAAGGCCGGGGTTGCCGATCCGCTGTGGGTCGGACTGTTCACCGCGATCCCGTATGCGTGCGCAATCATCGCGCTGCCGCTGATCGGCATGAGCGCGGATCGCCGCCGCGAGCGTCGCTTCCATCTCGCGGTGCCGATGCTGATCGCGGCGGCGGGCTTCGCGACTTTGCCGACGCTCGGCAGCGTCAGCGCGTCGATCGTGTGCCTGAGCATTGCGTCCGCCGGCATCCTCGCGTCGTCGTCGCAGTTCTGGTCGCTGCCGACGGCCCTGCTGGGCGGGATGTCGGCGGCGGCGGGCATCGCCGCGGTCAACTGCTTTGCCAATCTCGCGGGCTTCTTCTCGCCTGCGATCGTCGGCTGGCTGAACGACCTGACCGGCAAGTCCACTGCGGGACTGCTCTTCATCTCCGTCGCGATCACGGTCGGCGCTCTGCTGGTGTTCCTGGTGCCCCGATCCGTCAACCGCTGATTCGATTTGCATTCCTTCCGACACAATACTGGAGCTATCGATGGATACCGAAACCATCCATGAAGTGGTCACGCTCGCCGAGCGCGCGTACCGTATCCGAAGAAACGCCGTGCTGATGGGCGAAGTCCAGGGGCAGGGCTATGTCGGCCAGGCGCTCGACATCGCCGACGTGTTGGCCGTCGCGTATTTCGGCGCGATGCGCTATCGCCCCGACGATCCCGAGTGGGAAGGGCGCGACCGCTTCCTGCTGTCGAACGGCCACTACGCGATCGCGCTGTACGCGGCGCTGTTCGAAGCTGGCATCCTGCCGGCCGAGGAACTCGAAACCTACGGCAGCGACGACAGTCGTCTGCCGATGTCGGGGATGGCGAGCTACACGCCCGGGATGGAAATGTCCGGCGGTTCGCTCGGGCAGGGCCCGACGATCGCGGTCGGTCGTTGCCTGGGCCTTAAGCGCAAGGGCTCGGATGCATTCGTCTATACGCTCTTTTCGGATGGCGAGCTCGACGAAGGTGCGATCTGGGAAGGGCTCATGTCGGCCGCGCACTGGAAGCTCGACAACCTGATCGCGATCGTCGACGTGAACAACCAGCAGGCCGATGGCCCGTCGACGCAAGTCATGGCATTCGAGCCGCTGGTCGACAAGCTCGAGGCATTCGGCTGGTATACGCAACGTGTCGACGGCAACGATATCGACGCGGTAAAGCGCGCGTTCGACAACGCGCGCCGGCATGACAAGCCGCAGCCGCGGATCATCGTCTGCGACACGAAGATGGGGCGCGGCGTGCCGTTCCTCGAAGCACGCGAGAAGAGTCATTTCATCCGCGTCGATGCGCACGAGTGGAAGCTCGCGCTCGACGCACTCGAAGCAGGGAGACACGCATGAGCACCGTCGACAACAAGCCTCGCCTGAAGACTTCCGCGATGATCGCGTCCATCGCGGCAGAAGGGCAGACTACGCGTCCCGCGCCGTTCGGCCATGCGCTCGCGAAGCTCGCGCGGACGAGCAGCAATGTGATCGGAATGACCGCCGATCTCGGAAAGTACACCGACCTGCATATCTTCGCGAAGGAATTCCCGGAGCGTTACTACCAGATGGGCATGGCCGAGCAGTTGCTGATGGGCGCGGCCGCCGGATTCGCGCACGAAGGGGCGCAGCCGTTCGTCACGACCTATGCGGTATTCGCCACGCGCCGTGCATACGACTTCATTCATCAGGCGATTGCCGAGGACAATCTCGATGTGAAGCTGGTGTGCGCATTGCCGGGACTGACGACCGGCTACGGGCCGAGCCACCAGGCCGCCGAAGATCTGGCGCTGATGCGTGCGATGCCGAACATGACGGTGATCGACCCGTGCGACGCGCTGGATATCGAGCAGATGGTGCCGGCCATTGCTGCGCACAAGGGGCCGGTATACGCACGCCTGCTGCGTGGAAACGTGCCGGCCGTGCTCGACGAATACGATTACCGCTTCGAACTCGGCAAGGCCAAGCTGCTGCGCGACGGCAACGACGTGCTGTTGATCTCGTCCGGGATCATGACGATGCGCGCGCTCGAGGTTGCGAAGGCACTCGAAGCCGATCGCGTCGATGTGGCCGTGCTGCACGTGCCGACGATCAAGCCGCTCGATACGGCAACCATCGTGCGCGAGGCGGCGCGCAAGGGACGCATGGTGATCGTCGCCGAGAACCATACGGCGATCGGCGGGCTCGGCGAAGCGGTGGCGACTGCGTTGATCGGGGCCGGCGTTGCCGTACCGTTCCGCCAGATCGCGCTGCCGGATGCGTACCTTGCCGCGGGCGCGTTGCCGACGTTGCACGAGCGCTACGGGATCTCGACCGGCGCGATGCAGGCGAACATCAAGTCGTGGCTCGCGTAGCAGCTGAAGTCACCGACGCCGCCGGTGTGCAGCCCGCAGAGCAACGGCATGGCTGAGCGCTTCGTGAGGACGATGAAGCGCGGCTATGTGGCCCTGATGCCGAAACCGGATGCAGCGACGGCCGCGCGGAATCTCGCCATTGCGTTCGAGCATTACAACGAGAAGCATCCCCGTAGCGCACTGAAGGATCGCTCACCACGCGAGTTTCGACGCGCGGTGGATTCATCGACCGTAGCGTGAGGCTGTGTCCGGGACTACGGGGTAACTCCACTTTGTGTCGTGGACGCGGTCGCCATCGGCTCCGCGGCACTTGACACGTGGTGTTGCGCCGGGGGGGGCGCTGAGGCGGCAAGCAGCGTGGATTCTGGTCCGGATTGTCCGTTGGGGGCGGCGAGGTGTGCCGGAACTGCTGCCGTCACAACAGGCAGACCCGACGCAGCTTGACCGTTCTCAGATAGACGGATTTATCGAGCCACGGCACGAACACATACTCGTCGTATGCGTCGCAACCGATCAGAATCCAGTGGGACAGAACGTTGGACATGATGGTCTCCTTGACTGCGCTCGTTTCGATGTGCAGGGTGCCGACGCGTCGCGATCGTCATCCGTCGTGCTCACACACCGTATACCCGGCGAGCACCGCGCCTATTCCCGAAACCGTGCGATGCACTTCATGCGCGGGATGTCGTGCGTCGCCGGAATAAACGGGCCCGCTCCGCGGTATGCCGATCAAGCGGCGGACGCATCGAGGGGAGGCGCCAATGAACGGCAAGCGGAGGCAAACCCGGGACATTCCAGGCCGATCGCAGCGCGACGGCAAGGGTGCCCCGAAGGTGAACGAGGCACGGCGGCCATCGTCGTTCCAGGATCGCGTCGGCATGCGCCCGCCGTGGCGCAACCGCGCGCCGCGTCCCGCGCAGCACGCGATCGACTCCGATGCCGGTAAACCGGCGTCGGCGCAAGACGGGAAGCGCAATGCCGCGCGAAGGCTGCAACTCGGCTCCGGCATCCTGCTGTGGTTCTATATTTCCGTCCATATGGTCAATCACGCGCTCGGCATCTGGTCGATCGATATCGCCGAGCGCGGGCTGCATCTGGCAATCGGGCTCTGGCAAAGCGCGCCCGGCACGATCCTGTTGTACGGCGCGGCCGGCCTGCATTTCGCGCTGGCGGTCCGCACCATCTACGGCCGCCGACACTGGGCGCTGCCGCCCGCCGAATGGCTTCGTCTGTGGGCGGGACTCAGCCTGCCCATGCTGTTGATACGCCACGTCGTCGGGACACGGGTTGCGACATCGTTTTACGGCTTCGAGCCGAACTACGAACGGGTCATCGCGTCGCTCCTGACGAGCGGCACGCAGGGTTTGCAGATCGCGCTGCTCGCACCGGGATGGGTGCACGGCAGTCTCGGGCTGTGGTTTCATTTGCGCCGCCATGCATTTTTTCGGCATGCGAAGTTCGTGCTGCTGGCGATGCTCGTCCTGCTGCCCGTGCTGTCGGCGGCGGGATTCGTGCAGATGACGCGTGCGATCGTGCCGGGAAGTCTCGCCGTGCCGGCGCCCGACGCGGCGCTGCTTGCGCACCGCGCCGCGCTCGATGGCTGGCGACATCTCCTCGTTGCCGGGTATCTGTCGTTGATTGCGGGTGCGTTCGTCGGCGGTCAGTTGCGAAACAGGCTCTTCAGCGGCGATTCGCACGATCCATCCCACGAGCAGCGGCGAACGGACGCGTGAACGCCACACGCCCACTCGCGGTTCGCGTTCCGCGCGTGTCGGCCGCCGGCCTTCGGAGATCGTGACCGATGGCCGTGAGCCACAAACAGTTATTCGACATCGCAGCCCGGATCGTTACAATCCGCTGCATACACTGCACCCACTGGCGCAAAGCCGCCCGACAGGGAGTCCTCAATGTCCGGAATATCCATCAGGTCCGCAAATATCGACGATGCACAGGCGATCGCCGATTTCCACGTCAAGGTCTGGCGGCATACCTATCGCGATCTCGCACCGGCGCAAGCGCATGCCGTGCTCGACGAGCGCTATCGTGGCAAAAGATGGCAGGAAAAGCTGGCGTCGAACGATGGCGACCAGCTCGTGCTCATCGCGCAGACCGACGACAGGATCGTCGGAATCGGCGCGGCCGGCGCGCCGTCGGAACCGATATTCGACGGCCGTGGCGAGATCAAATTCCTGTATGTCGATCCCGAATTCAAGCGTCGCGGCATCGGCCGCAAGCTGCTTGCCCAACTCGCGACGCATTTGAGAGGGTTGCGGTATCAGGGCGTCGCGTTGAGTGTCGTCAACGGAAACGCATCCGCGATTGCCTTTTATGAGGCGCTGAATGCGCGGTTTGCCGGCGAGTACGTCGATGCGGGGCCGATCTGGCGCTCGCACAACATCGTCATGGTGTGGGACGACCTGGCGAATCTCATTTGAATCTCGTTTCCTGACCGAAACCCTGCCGCAGGCAACGACGCGCATCACGCGAGGCAGGCGCGCAGCCACGACGTGAACGCGGTCACGAGCGGCGTCCCGGTCAGCTCGTGACGCGTGACGAGATAGTACGCATGACGCGACGGCACCGTTGCGCTGAATGGCCGCACGAGCGTGCCGTCGATCAGGTCGTCGCGCACGGACAGGCTGTCGCCGAGCGCGACGCCTTGCCCGTGCACCGCGGCTTCGACGCCGATGTGCGCGTTGCCGATCTCGAGGATGCGGATGCCCGGCAGCTTGTCGGCGTTAGCTTCCGCCAGCCAGCGCATCCACGAGCCCGCATGCTCGCAGAACAGCGTGCGTCCCGCGAGATCCTGCACCTTGCGGATCGCATCGGGCCCGTTCATCAACGCCGGGCTCACGACCGGGAACAGCGCCGGATGATCGAGCAGCTCGACGTGCCGGTTGCGCCAGGTACCTTCCCCGTAGCGGATGCAGACGTCGACGTCCGTCGAATAGATCTCGCGTTCGTCGTTCGACGGAATCACCTTCAGGTGGATGCCCGGATAGCGCTCGAGAAAATCGCCGATGTGCCGGGCGAGCCAGCGCGACGTCAGCGACAGCGGCGTCGACACGACGAGATCGCCGACGGCGGCCGGCGAATCGAGCCTGACGGTGGCGTTCGCGATCATGTCGAATGCGGTGCCGACCGGTTCCAGCAACGCCTCGCCTTCTGGCGTGAGCTTCACGCGCGCCTTTGATCGGACGAATAGCGCGACGCCGAGCGTGCTTTCGAGAATGCGGATCTGGTGGCTGACCGCGCTCGCGGTCACGTGCAGTTCGTCGGCGGCGGCCGACACGCTGCCGCGCCGGGCGGCGGCCTCGAATGCGCGAAGCGGGTTCAGCGGGGGCAGGCGGTTGCGCATCGGCGGGCGCGTCGAAGGCGACGGTGCTGAGAAAAACTTCATTTAAGCGGAGCCAATTTCTCGCTACAACAAAAAAAATTGAATGCCTACAGTGGGGGCAATCCAACCGAGTCGAGGTCGACCGCAATGAGCCTTACCGAACCGATCGAACGCCTGTGGGGCGGCCGCTTCCAGTCGGAGCCGTCCGACGCGCTGCAGAACCTGTCCCGCTCCGATCCGAGTTTCTACCGTCTCGTGCCGTACGATCTGGCGGGCTCCCGTGCGCATGCGCGCGAGTTGAACCGCGCCGGCATCGTGAACGACGACGACCTCGCGCAGTTGCTGGCCGCGATGGACGGCATCGCGCGCGACTACGCGGCCGGTGCGATCGCGCCGTCGCTCGCCGACGAGGACGTGCACACCTTCCTCGAGCGCGTGCTCACGCAGCGGCTGCCGGCGCTCGGCGGCAAGCTGCGCGCCGGGCGTTCGCGCAACGACCAGGCGGCGAACGACCTGCGCCTGTACCTGCGCGACAAGGCGCGCCAGCTCGTGCGCGGCGTGCTCGACCTGCAGCAGGCGCTGGTCGGCCAGGCGAGCCGGCACGTCGACACGGTGACCGCCGGCTTCACCCATCTGCAGCCCGCGCAGCCGATCGTGTTCGGTCATCAGTTGCTTGCGCATGCGCAGTCGCTGTATCGCGACGCCGACCGCCTGGTCGACTGGGACCGCCGCACCGCGCGCTCGCCGCTCGGCGCGGCCGCGCTGGCGGGCTCGGCGATCTGCGTGCGACCTGAGCTGTCCGCGCAGGAGCTCGGTTACGACGCACCGTGCGAGAACTCGATCGACGCCGTGGCCGCACGCGATCACGTCGCCGAATTCGCGTTCGTCGCGAGCATGCTGGCCGTGAACCTGTCCCGCCTGTCGGAAGAAGTGATCCTGTGGACGTCGCGACAATTCCGCTGGGTGGAACTCGACGACGGTTATGCGACGGGCAGCTCGATCATGCCGCAGAAGAAGAACCCGGACATCGCGGAACTCACGCGCGGCAAGGCGGGGCGCCTGATCGGCAACCTGACGGGCCTGCTCGCGACGCTGAAGTCGCTGCCGCTCGCGTACAACCGCGATCTCGCGGAAGACAAGATCGCCGCGTTCGATTCGATCGACACGCTCGAACTCGTGCTGCCGGCGATGGCGGGGATGATCCGCACGATGCGCGTGAACGTCGACGAGATGCGTCGCCAGGCGCCGCTCGGCTTCACGCTCGCGACCGAGGTCGCGGACTGGCTTGCGCTGACGGGCGTGCCGTTCAGCGAAGCGCACGAGATCACCGGCGCGCTCGTGCGGGCGTGCGAACGCGACGGCATCGAGCTCGCGGACGCAAGCGCGGAACAATTGCAGGCCGTCGACCCGCGCCTCGCGCCGGCGGTGCGCGCGCACCTGACGCTCGACGCGGCCGTCGCCGCGCGCGGCGGCGCGGGCGGCACGTCGCCCGCGCGCGTGCGCGAGCAGATCGGCCGCCTGAGCGGCGCGATCGAACGCCAGGCCGCCTGGGCGGCCGACTACCGGGGGCCGTCATGCTGAGCGCCTCCGATTCGAGCCGTCTCGACGGCGCATCCGGGCCGGCCGGCGCCGCGGCAGACGATACCGCCGGCCTCGTGCGCGTGCGCCGGCGCTACTGGGGCCGCTATGTCGCGTCGATCGCGATCATTGCCGCGCTCGCCTACGTGGCCGCCGCGTTCGCGCGCGGACAGATCGAGTGGCACGTCGTCGGCCAGTTCCTGACCGCGCGCTCGATCCTGACGGGGCTCGGCAACACGATCGTGATGACCGTTCTCGCGATGACGCTCGGCGTCGTGCTCGGCGTGGTCACCGCGGTAATGCGGCTGTCGTCGAACCCGGTGCTCGGCGCGATCGCGCAGGGCTACATCTGGTTGTTCCGCGGCACGCCGATCATCCTGCAACTGCTGCTGTGGTTCAACCTCGCGCTGGTGTTCCCGACGCTCGGCATCCCGGGCATCGCCGAATTCCGGACCGTCGACGTGATGACGCCGTTCCTCGCGGCGGTGCTCGGGCTCGGCATCAACCAGGGCGCGTATACGTCGGAAGTCGTGCGCGCGGGGCTGCTGTCGGTCGACACCGGCCAGTACGAGGCCGCGAAATCGATCGGCATGCCGCGCCTGCAGGCGCTGCGCCGGATCATCCTGCCGCAGGCGATGCGCGTGATCGTGCCGCCGATCGGCAACGAACTGATCGGCATGGTCAAGCTGACGTCGCTCGCGAGCGTCGTGCAGTACGCGGAGATGCTGCACAACGCGCAGAACATCTACTACGCGAACGCCCGCGTGATCGAGCTGCTGATCGTCGCGGGCATCTGGTATCTCGCGGTCGTCACCGTGCTGTCGCTCGCGCAGGCGCGCGTCGAACGGCGCTTCGCGCGCGGCGCGGGCCGCGCGGCGGGCCGCACATGAACGGCACGACCCTCAACCATCGGGAGAACGTCATGACGAACGCGGTCGTTCGCGCGGTAGACGTGCGCAAGTCGTACGGCGATTTCCAGGCGCTGCACGGCATCACGCTCGACGTCGCGCAGGGCGAAGTGCTGTGCATCATCGGGCCGTCGGGCTCGGGCAAGAGCACGTTCCTGCGCTGCATCAACCAGCTCGAGACGATCAGCGCGGGCGCGCTGTGGATCAACGGCGAACTGGCCGGCTACCGGCGCGCCGGCGACCGGCTCCACGAGCTGTCGGAGCGCCAGGTTGCGCGCCAGCGGCTGGCGACGAGCATGGTGTTCCAGCGCTTCAACCTGTTCCCGCACAAGACCGCGCTCGAGAACGTGACCGAGGGCCCCGTGCAGGTGCTCAAGCGCCGCCGCGCGCAAGCGGACGAGGAAGCGCGCGCGCTGCTCGCGCGCGTCGGGCTCGCGCACAAATGCGACGCGTTTCCGGTCGAGCTGTCGGGCGGCCAGCAGCAGCGCGTCGCGATCGCGCGGGCGCTCGCGATGCATCCGCAGCTGATCCTGTTCGACGAACCGACGTCGGCGCTCGATCCCGAGCTCGTCGGCGAAGTGCTGGCCGTGATGCGCGATCTCGCGAAGAGCGGGATGACGATGATCGTCGTCACGCACGAGCTCGGCTTCGCGCGCGAGGTGGCCGACCGCGTCGTGTTCATGGACGGCGGCCGGATCGTCGAGAGCGGGCCGCCCGACCAGGTGCTGTCCGCGCCGACGCACGCGCGTACGCGCGATTTCATCTCGGCCGTGATTGCATGAACGGGCCGGGCGCCCCGGACCGAAGCGCCCGAACGATTCCACCGTCAACGATACAAGCCCACCACGACAAGGCGCCCCCCATGAAAGCATCCGTCCTGACCCGCACGCTGGCCGCCGTCGCATTCGGCGCGCTCGCGCTGCATGCCTCCTTCGCAGTCGCCCAGGCCGCGAGCGCGAAGCGCACGCTGAACGTCGCGATCGTGCCGAACTATCCGCCGTTCGAATACAAGGACCCGGCGACCGACAAGCTCGCGGGCTTCGACGTCGATCTCGGCGAAGCGCTCGCCGCGAAGATGGGCGCGAAGCTGAACTGGGTCGAAACGAGCTTCGACCAGATGATGAGCGCGGTCGCGACGCAGCGCGTCGACATGATCCTGTCCGGCATGACCGACCTGCCGACGCGCCGCGATGCGGTGACGTTCGTCGACTACATCGAGACGGGCCCGCAGTTCTATACGCTGAAGGCGCGCGCCGGCGAGTTCGCGCAGATGGGCGCGCTGTGCGGCAAGCGCGTCGGGTCGAGCCGGCGCACGTCGTTCCCGGACAACACGACCGCGTGGAGCGCGGAGAACTGCGTGAAGGCCGGCAAGCCGGCGATCGTCGTGGTCGGTACCGACGGCTCGTCGGACGCGCGCATGCAGTTGCGCCAGAACCGCATCGACGCGGCCGTGCAGGGCGGCGAGACGCTGCCGTACCAGAACAGCCTCGAGCAGAATGCATACGCGCCGGTCGGCAAGCCGTTCCTGTCGCAGTACACGGGCATCGGCGTCGCGAAGAGCAATACCGCGCTGAGCAGCGCGCTGACGACGGCGCTCAACCAGCTGATTGCCGACGGTTCCTACCAGAAGATCCTGGCGAAGTGGGGGCTGCAGGAACATGCTGTGACGAAGGCGATGATCAACGGCACGCACTGAGCGCGCGATGACGGCCCTCGCTCCCCGCTGGCCGGACGCGAAGCGCGCGTGCGTCGCGCTCGCGTTCGATCTCGACGGCCCGACCGGCGACGCGATGCTGAACGGGTCGATCTGGCGCAACCCCGCGTATTTCACGCTCGGCAGCTACGGGCCGTGGCGCGCGCTCGGCCGCTTGCTCGACATGCTCGCGGCGTTCGACCTGCCCGCGACGTTCTTCGTGCCCGCGTGGGTTGCGCGGACCTGGCCCGCGCAATGCGCGGCGATCGTCGAGCGCGGCCACGAGATCGGCTACCACGGCTACCGCCACGAAGCGTTCTGGACGCTCGAGCCCGGGCGGCAGCGCGAGATCATGGCGCAGTCGGCCGACGTCTTCGCGCGTACGCTCGGCGTGCGGCCGGTCGGGTTCCGCACGCCGTCCGGCGACTGGAGCGCGGCGACGGTGGCCGTGCTGCGCGAAGCCGGCGTGCGCTATTCGAGCTCGATGCGCGGCGACGACCGGCCGTACCTGCTGCACGGTGACGACGGCGAGGCGCCGCTCGTCGAGATACCCGGCCGCTGGGAGACCGACGACTACGCGTCGCTTGCGTATCACCGCAACCCCGACTATCCGGCCGGGCTCGACCGGATCGCCGGCTACGGCGTGACGCTCGACAACTGGACGCGCGAATTCGACGGCGTATACCGCGAAGGGCTGTGCCTGACGACGCTGCTGCATCCGAAGGTCTGCGGCAAGCCCGGCCGCATCGCGCTGCTCGAGGCGTGGCTCGGCCACATGCGCGCACAGGATGGCGTATGGTTCGCGCGCTGCCGCGAAGTGGCCGACTGGTGGCTTGCGCAGCACGCGCGAGACGCGCAACCCACGCAACGGAGCGGCCTGTGACGACACTCCCTTCATGGCCGGGCGGCGCGCGATGCGCGGTCGCGATCACGGTCGACTTCAACGACATTCACGGTATCCAGACACGCGAGCCGCGCATCGTCGGCCGCGAGAAATCGCTGTCGGTCTGGCGTTACGGCGCGACGCGCGGCGTCGATCGGCTGCTCGATGCGTTCGATGCGTTCCGCGTACCGGCGAGCTGGTTCGTCCCGGGCATCGTCGCCGAAACGCATGCGGATGCGGTGCGCGCGATCGCCGCAGCCGGCCACGAGCTCGGCGTGAGCGGCTATCGCTGCGAGGATTTCGACGCGCTGCCGCTCGCCGCGCAGGTCGATGCGTGCCGCGCCGGACGGGCGGCGCTCGCCGACACGATCGGCCGCGACGTGGAAGGCTTTCGCTCGTTCACCGGCAACTGGGCCGACGGTTTCCCGGATTTCCTCGTCGCGGAAGGTTTCACGTGGTCGTCGTCGTGGCGCGGCGACGATCTGCCGTATGTGCATCCGCGCGGCGACGGCGGCGCGGACGGCGCGCGGCTCGTCGAGCTGCCGCTGCACTACGAACTCGAGGACGAGCCGTACTTCGAGTTCAACCTGTCGCCGCCCGTGCCGGTCGGTCAGCCGCGCATCGCGGCGTACCGCGACGTGCTCGACAACTGGCGGCGCGACGTCGACGGGTTTCGGCGCTTCGGGCTGTGCTGCGTGCTGCGCCTGCATCCCGAGATCATCGGCACGGCAGCGCGGATCGACCTGCTGCGCGCATTGCTCGCGCATCTGCGTGACGCGGGTGACGTCTGGTTCGCGACGGGGCGCGACATCGCGCGCTGGTGGTGTGCCCAGGCGCCCGTCAATGCGCCCGGACATCCGGTCGACGTGTTCGCGCACTGCGTGGCGGAGGAGTCGGCGCGATGACGATGACAACCGATACGCGCGCCACGCGGCTCGCGGCGTTCGTCGCGCAGACGTCCGCCGACGCGTTGCCGGACGACGTCGTCGCGAAGGCCAAGCGTCATGTGCTCGACACGTTCGGTGCCGCGCTGGCGGGAACGTCCGCCGTCGAGACGCGCAGCGCCCGTGCGCTGACCGGCGCCGTCGCGCAGGGCGGCGCGCCGCTGTGGGGCACGCGGCGGACCGCGGGCGCGCGCGATGCGGCGTTCGTCAACGGGATTGCCGCGCACGCGCTCGAACTCGACGATTCCGGCGGCTGCGATCATTCGGGCCGGTCGTGCTGCCGGCCGTGCTCGCCGCGCTGTCGTGCGCGGGGCGCACGGTGACGGGCCGCGAATGCGTGGCGGCGATCGTGCTCGGCTACGACGTCGGCCGGCGCGTGCTCGAGGCAGCGGGCGGCTACTCGGTTCACAACGGGGCGGGCTGGCACTCGACGCTCAGTTGCGGCGTGTTCGGTGCGGCGGCCGCGAGCGCGCGCGTGCTCGGGCTCGACGCCGCGCGCACGCGCGACGCGCTCGGCCATGCGGCGAGTTTCGCGGGCGGCCTGTGGGGTTTCATCCACGACGGAGCGCAGACGAAGCGGCTGCACGCCGGGCGTGCGGCGGAGGGCGGCGTGCTTGCGGCGCTGCTCGCGCGCGAAGGCGTGAGCGGCCCCGCGCACGTATTCGACGACGTGTGGGGCGGTTTTTTCAACACGTTCGCCGCACAATCGCATATGCCCGACGCATTGACCGACGGCCTCGGCGCGCACTGGAAGCTGATGCGCTGCTCGATCAAGCCGCATGCATCGTGCCGCAGCGCGCATGCGGCTGTCGACGCGGCGCTGCAGCTCGCGGACGGCCGCATCGTCGAGGCCGGCGAGATCGAGCGGGTGGTCGTGCGCACGAGCGCGTTCGTGGCCCGCATGTGCGGCGGTCGCGATCTGTCGACGCTGTCGTCCGCGCAGATGAGCCTGCCGTATGCGGTGGCGGCGGCGCTGGCGTTCGGCGACACGGGGATCGGCGTGTATCGCGCGGACCGGCGCACCGATTCGCGCGTGACCGCGCTGCTCGCGCGCATCACGGTCGACGCCGATCCGGCGCTCGGCGATCTCGACGAGCCGACGGTGATCCTGCATCGCCCCGATGGACGGCGGGAATCGCGCCACGTGCCGATCGCGCTCGGCGACCCGCGCAATCCGCTGTCGGACGCGGCGCTGCTGGCGAAATATCGTGTGTTGGCGGGCATGGCGCTCGACCAGGCGCAGGTCGATGCACTGAGCGACGTATGCCTGTCGCTGGACCGGCAGGCGGATGCGCGCGTGATGAACGACTGGCTCGCAGGCGATGCCGAAGCGGCGGGCGCGATCGTCTGAATGTCGATGTCGTGTCGAATCGGTACGAGCGTACCTGTCCGGGGAGCGGGAATGAACGTGCGGCATCCGAAGCCGCAAGCACGGGACGGGCTGTCCGCAGCGTTGGCCGCAGGTGAACCGGAAATTATGCCCCTGTCGATATAAAGGGCGCACGCATTAAAAAAATCGCCCGGAGGCGATGAAAGAAGTGCGCCATCCGTCTCTCTTGCCGCATCGGTCATTTCCCGGGGGAAATCGGGAAAAACGCTCATGCTGCGTCAGAACTCGAATGTGATCGCTCGAAGTCCGATCTTGCTTCGAGAAATGACTCGCCTCGATTCCGCCCTTATTCGCGAGCATCCGCATCCCCTCCCGCATGTCGGCAACGAAATCGGTCGAATGCCGTTCATGTCGGCCGCGTTACGGCGTGTCGTTACGTAACGTATGCGAACGCCGCAGTTGCGCAAACGTTAAACAGGATTGTTTTGATTTATTCATACCTTTCAAATTTGGGACATAGGTCATTGGTTTATCGAGGATTTTCCGCGCTGCAACAAGAGAACGCGTCCCGGTGGCACGGATCGTGCGTCAAATGACTTGTGCAGAAGTAGTTAATACCATAACGCTAGACCAATCATGAATCAGATCAACACTCCTATATCCGGACGCGACGCGGGGGCGAAGCGGTCGATTCCGGACACTCAATCGATAAATCGCGTCCATTCGCCAATCCATTCGCGATGGCTCGGGCGCGGCATTTCCGTTGCCATGCCGAATCGTGTTGAGACGTCCTTGCGGCGGCCATGCATCGGCGCGGGGGCATGAGCCTAAGTAACCGGTAGTTCGTCCGCGGTCTGGATTCCCGGCGTGAATTGAACCGCCCATTCGATAAAGGCGCGTTCAATTTCATATAGGAATACGAATTTATTGATTAATTCATCGATGGGCCAATGACACCCGGGATGAATGTTGTCGATGCATCGGGATACCGAGGGCGGAGCATGTCCGGCGTCGCTCGGGAAATGTCCGTCGACGTGGTGATCGGAACGGACGCGTTTGACCGCAAATACGGCGCCATCGTGCGCCGCCTGGAGAATATCCATGTTCGGATTTCAGTCGATTATCGCGCGCCTGCTCGATGCGCTCGTGGTGGTGCTGGGGGCGGCTGCAGCGTCGCACGTGCGGTTCGATGACGATACGCTCGGCCGGCCGGACGCGATGGTCGTCCCGTTTGTCGCGATGCTGGCGCTCGCCGTCTTTCCGGCATGTCAGGTGTATCAGTCCTGGCGCGGGCGGTCGTGGATCGCGATGATCAGCCGCATCAGCGCCGCATGGGTCGCCGTGCAGGCATGCAACCTCGTGCTGCTGTTCGCGATGCATCGCGTCGATCAGGTATCGCGGTTGTGGTTCGTCTACTGGACGGCAATCGCGGGATGCGGATTCGTCGTCGTCCGCCTGGCTGCCTATACGATGCTCGCGCGCGTCAGGCATGCGGGACTGAATCTTCGCAAGGTGGCGATCGTCGGTAACGGCGCGCATGCCGTGCGTGTGATCGAAACGCTGGCGCTGTCGCCGGCAAGCGGGTTTCGCCCCGTCGTGCTCCACGATCCCGCGGGATCGTCCAACGGCATCATCCCGGCGATCGCGGATTTCACCGAATTCGCCGCGGCAGTGCGTGCCGAAGCCGCGACGGAAATCTGGCTCGCGTTGCCGATCTCCGAGGAACGGACGATCCGGCGCGTGCTGAAGACGTTCGGCGACGATCTGATCAATATCCGCTTCATGCCGGACATGTGCAGCATCGCGCTGCTCGGCGGAACGATGATGGATCTCGTCGGCATGCCGGCGATCAACCTCGTTGCATCGCCGATGTCGCATCACGCGTTGATGCAGAAGGCGCTGTTCGACCGGGTATTCGCGGCAGCAGCGCTCGTCGCGCTGGCGCCGCTGCTCGGCCTGATCGCGCTGGCGGTCAAGCTGTCGTCCCCGGGCCCGGTGTTGTTTACGCAGTACCGGAAAGGTGCCGATGGCCGGGTGTTCCGGATCTACAAGTTCCGCACGATGCGCGTGCACGCCGAACCGGCCGGCATCGTGCACCAGGCGACCCGGGGCGATGCGCGCATCACGCGGGTCGGCGCGTTCCTGCGTCGCACCAGCCTCGACGAGCTGCCGCAGTTCTTCAACGTGCTGCGCGGCGACATGTCGGTCGTCGGGCCGAGACCGCACGCCATCGAGCACGACGATCTGTACCGGCCGCTCGTCGAGGGATACATCCATCGTTACCGGATCAAGCCGGGCATCACCGGATGGGCGCAGGTCAACGGCTATCGCGGCGAGACGGATCACCTCGACAAGATGGTCGGCCGTGTCCAGCACGACCTCTATTACCTGCGCAACTGGTCCTTCGGGCTCGACATGAAAATTGTCGCCGCCACGGTGCTGAAGGGCTTCGTCCATCCGAACGCCTACTGAGCCCGGCCATGATCGAACGCATTCTGGTCGTCTGCGACGGCAACGCATGCCGCAGCCCGATGGCGAGCGCGATGCTGGCACGCGCGCTGCCGTCCGTGCAGGTGCGTTGCGCAGGACTGATCGCGCTGGCGGGCCGGCCGGCCGCACAGGCTGCGATCGACGTGATGCGCGAACGCGGCTTCGACATCACGTCGCATATCGCGCAACCGGTGCATCTCGGCCACGTGCGTGCATCGCAACTGATCCTCGCGATGACGCTCGTGCAGTGTCGCGAGATCGAGCGCCGTTACCCGTTCGCGCGCGGTCGCGTCTTCCAGCTCGACCATGCCGCGAAATGCGATATCGCGGATCCGGTCGGCAAGTCGGCGGACGTGTTCGATGCCGTGGCGCGTCACATCGAGCGCGCGGTGGCGCACTGGATCGCGCGGATTCCCGCAGCTGCCGCACGGGGGCACTGCTGATGCGACGCCATGTCGGTCGACTCGCGATGCTCATCGGCCTGTCGTGTGCATCGGCTGCGCACGGCAATGCACCGGCGGCGCGCCCTTCGGCGAATGCGCCGCGGTGGATCGTGGGGCTCGCGGATACCGCGTCCCAGACCTCGAATCCGTGGCGCGGATCGATCGCAAAGCCGGCGGTCGCGTCGGGCGTCGCGGTGCCGGCGGTCGGCAACTACGCGCCGCTGCCGATCGAGCGGCAGATGCGGGCGTTGTCGATCGACGCGCTGGGCATGCCGGCGGCGCATCGCACGCGCGGCGCGGCACGCGTCCCGAATCGGCCGCGCGGCGGGACCGACAACGCGGCAGGCGACTGGCCGGGCATGGAGCCGCCCTGGTCCCGTTCGTCGTGGTGATCGACCGGGCGGCGCGGCATGAGGGCGAAGCAAGCCAAACCCTCACGCGAAGAAATGAACATATCCGTGAGCACGGCGCCACGGACGGAATTGACGATAGCGCGACATACGAGGCGGCAATGGGCAAATCATTCGACGGTATATCGACAGGAAGCAGACGGGGCTGCGCGCTGGCCCCGCTCGTGCTGTCCGTGTTCCTGACGGCATGTGCCGTTGCGCCCGGCATGCGGATGACCGGCTCGCAGGAATTGCCGGTGGCCAGCGCGCGCAACGGCGAACCGGCACGGTCGCTCGATGTGCCGATCCGGGAAATCGACGTCAACCTGCTGCAATCGATGCGCGACGACAGCGACGCGGCCGGGCACGTCGACGCGCTGTTGCGCGAGCGCACGAAGGGCGGCTATCGGATCGGCGCCGGCGACGTGTTGCAGATCACGGTGTGGGATCACCCCGAACTTTCCGCGGCGGCGCCGACGAATCAGTCGTCGTCGACACAACGGCAGAGCGACCCCGTCGGCGGCTTCGTCGTCGATGAAACCGGCAGCGTGCAGTTTCCCTATGTCGGCACGCTCGCGGTCTCGGGCAGGACGACGACCGAGGTGCGCGATGCGTTCCGCGTCGCGTTGACGAAAACCTTCCGCGACCCGCAGGTCACCGTGCGCGTCACGTCGTACCGCAGCCAGCAGGTCTACGTCGAAGGCGAGGTGCGCAATCCGGGCGTCCAGCCGATCAACGACGTGCCGATGACGCTGATCGAGGCGATCGATCGCGCGGGCGGGCTTCAGCCGACGGCCGATCGAAGCCGCATCGAGCTGCTGCGCGGCGACGAACATTACGTGCTGAACCTGTCCCTGCTCGTCGCACGACGCATCGATCCGGCCCGCATCCTGTTGCGCAACCGGGACGTGCTGCGCGTGCAGTCGCGCGAGGACAACGGTGCGTTCGTGATGGGCGAGGTCGCGAAGCCGACGCTCGCGCTGCCGCTGCGCGACGGCTCGTTGACGCTCGGCGATGCGTTGCAGCAAGCCGGCAGCTTCAACAGCGGCACCGCCGACACGGCGCAGGTCTACGTGATTCGCGGGCGCGGCTCGAGTACCCCCGACGTGTTTCATCTCGACGCGAAGTCGCCGGTTGCGATGGTGCTCGCGAACGACTTCAGGCTGGCGCCGAAGGATGTCGTTTATGTCGACGGCAACGGCCTCGTCCGACTCAGCCGCGTGCTGTCGCTGCTGTTGCCCGCCATCAATGCCGGCATGACCGGCGCGCTGGTCGCGAAATGAACCGCCGGACCCCGATCGACACTGGATTTGCGATGACAGACCTTTCCGAAGCACGGCTGTACGACGCGGCGTTGTACGACGACGCGCCCCTCTCGTCCTACGTCGATATCGTGCTGGCCCGGTGGCGCATGGTGCTGGGCATCGCGGCCGGCGTGTTCCTGCTGGGGCTGCTGTATGTCGTATTCGCGACGCCGGTCTATCGTGTCGACGCGACGATCCAGGTCAACGAATCGACCACGGCGGGCAATTCGCCGTTGCACGACATCGCGGCGTTGCTCGACAACGGGAGCACGACCGCTGCCGAACTCGAACTCGTGCGCGCGCGCATGGTGATCGACTCGGTTGTCACGAAGCAGCATCTGAACCTCATCGCCGAACCGCGCTATTTGCCGTTGATCGGCCGTTGGGTCGCTCGTCGCTATCGGGACGACGGCGTGGCGCGGCCGCTTTGGGGGTTGTCCCGGTTTGCATGGGGCGGCGAGCGATTCGACGTCGTCACGTTCGAGACGGCCGGGAAGAAGAGCCACGACGGCATCGACGCGCTGGACGGGCTCTGGTTCGACGTGACCGCCGAAGGCGGCGGACGCTACGTGGTCAGGGACGAGGACGGCGACGTCGTGCTGAAAGGCGAGGTCGGCGTGCCGGCGCACGGGCAGTACAAGGCGCAGCCGCTGACGCTGCTGGTCGCCGCCCTCGACGCCAGGCCGGGCACGGCGTTTCGGCTCAGGCGCATCCCGCAGCTCGAAGCGGTCTCCCAGCTCCAGGACGATCTGACCGTCGAGGAAAAGGCCAAGCAATCCGGCATCCTGACCGTCACGCTCGAGGGCGACGACCGGACCCGCATCCGGGACATCCTGCGGGCCGTGGTCGACGGTTACGTCCAGCAGAACAAGGAGTACCGGAGCGAGGAGGCCGCCGCGACGCTGGCATCGCTGAAGAGCAGCATGCCGACCGTCATGAAAGCGCTGAAGGATGCGGAGGACAAATACGCGGCGTTTCGCGCGCGCACGGGGACGGTCGATCTCGACGAACAGGGCAAGCTGCTGCTCGGCCAGGAAGTGGACATCGAGACGCGCACGCTCGAACTCAAGCAAAAGCGTGTCGACCTGATCGCGCGGTTCGCCGACGGCCATCCGGCCGTGCAGGCGCTCGACGCCAACCTGGCGGAACTGGCGGGCAAGGCGAAGGAACTGAAGGCGCTCGAAGCCAGGTTGCCCGATACGGAGCGGGAGGGCCTCGGCGTGCTGCGTGACGTGCGCGTCAACACCGAGCTGTATACGAACCTGCTGAACACCGGACAACAGCTCGAGATCGCCAGGAGAAGCGAGATCGGCAATGTCCGCGCCGTCGACTTGCCGGTCCTGCCGGTGAAACCGGTCAAGCCCAGGCGCCTGCTGCTGGTCGCGCTGTCGTTGTGTGTCGGGATTGCCCTCGGCGTCGCCGCCCCGTTCGCACAGCGGGCGGTATGGGGCCGCGTCGAACATTCCGAGCACCTCGAGCAGGTACTGGGCGTACCGGTCTATGCGGTGGTGCCGCATAGTCGGGAGCAGCGGCGTCTCGTGCGAAACCAGCAGCATGCGGGACAGGGCGCGCATGTTCTCGCATCGGAAATTCCGGAGGACGTGACCGTCGACGCGATCCGCAGCCTGCGCACGACGCTGCAGTTCACGATGTCCGAGTCGGGGCACAACGTGATCATGGTCACGAGCCCGCAGCCCAGTGCGGGCAAATCGTTCCTCTGCGCGAACCTGGCTTCGCTGTTCGCGTCGGGCGGCAAGCGCGTGCTGCTGATCGATGCCGATATTCGCCGCGGTCAGTCGCATCGCCACTTCGGGCTGCTGGCGGCGCCCGGCCTGCCCGACGCGATCGCGAGCGGCACGCTCGAGCGCGGCGTCCAGAAATCGGCGGTTGCCGGCGTCGACGTGCTCGCGCGCGGTGCCGTCGCCCGCACGTCGGAGCTGTTCAACGACGGCCGCTTCAAGATGCTGCTCGACACGGCATCGCGTCTCTACGACATCGTCATCGTCGATACGGCCCCGATCCTCGCGCTGCACGATGCGGCGACCATCGGCCGCCACGGCGCGACGACGCTGCTGTGCGTCCGGCATGGCCGTAGTTCGATGCCGGAGATTCGCGAGGCGGAGCGTCGCCTGCGCAATGCCGGCATCGCGATCAGCGGCGTCGTGCTGAACGACGTGCCGCGGCGCCAGGCCGTCTACGGCGCGTATGGCGAAGGGAAATACGCGTATGAAACCGAGCACTGAGCCAGCGATTCGCGACATCGCGCTGCTCGCCGCGAGCGACCGCGCATCGCCCGCCGGCGAGCGGCTCGGCGCGCGCACGGTGCGAAGCCTCGCGTGGGCGCTGGTGCAGGCGTGGGGCGGCAAGCTCGTCACGCTCGTCACGTATCTGCTGGTCGCACGCTGGCTCGGCCCGGCGGACGTCGGGCTCGCGGCCGCGGTCACGCTGTCGCTGTCGCTGGTCCTGATGATCGCCGAGGGCGGCTTCAGCGACGCGCTGGTTCAGCGCGCATCGCTCCACGACGACGACCTCGAATGGCCGTTCGCGTGTTCGATCGGCATGGCGGTCGTGCTCGCGGCCGTGATGTTCGTGCTGGCCGGGCGCGTCGAAACGTGGCTGGGCGTACCCGGCCTGGCGCCGTACCTGCGGGTGGCGTGCGCGTTCGTGCCGATCGGCTCGGCGAGTTCGTTCCAGGAGGGGCTGTACAAGCGGCGGCTGGATTTCAGGACGCTGGCCATGCGTCAACTCGTGTCGGTGAGCGTCGCGGGCGCCGTGGCGGTCGCGCTGGCGATCGCGGGCGGCGGCGCGTGGAGCCTGATCGCGCAGGCGGCGACCTTCATGACGGTGTCCGCGCTCTGGCTCTGGCGCAGACCGGTCTGGCGGCCGCGCGGCCGCCGCAACGCGTCGACGTTCTGGCCGATCGCGCGCTTCGGCGGGCACGTCGTCGCGTCGAGGCTGATCGACTGGTGCGCGACGCGAACGGTGGACCTGATCGTCGTCGCGCTGTACGGCGCGGCCGGGCTGGGCATCTACGCGATCGGGGCGAAGCTCTATCAGACGGCGCTGGAACTGCTGTGCCGCGCCGCGACCGACGTCGCGCTCGCGGTGCTGTCGCGTGTCGCGCACGACGCCGGGAAAATGGCCGCTACCTATCTCGACGTCACGGGGCTGGCCGCGATGGCCGCGGCGCCGCTGTTCGTCCTGATGGCCGTGTCGAGCCGCGACATCACGATCGTGCTGTTCGGTGCGCGCTGGGCCGACAGCGCCGCGATCATGACGCCGCTGATGGGGCTCGGCGCGATTCAGACCGTCCAGTTCATCAACGGCGCATTCCTGGCTGCGCGCGGCCGGCCGAACGTCGCGATGTGGCTGACGTTCGTCAAGCTCGTCCTGGTGCTGGGCGCGATGGTCTGCCTGCCGTCGCACGACGTCGCGGGGCTGGCGTGGCTGTATGTCGGCGCCGTGCTGTGTATCACGCCGCTCAGCTTCGGCGCCGTCGTCGTCGAGCTGTCGATCGATCCCCGCCGCTTGCTGGGGCGGCTGGTGCCGCCGTATCTGATTGCGCTCGGCTGCGCGCTGGTCGTATCGCGGCTTGGCGCGTATCTCGGCGGCGTATCGCCTCTGGTCAGGTTGCCGCTTCAGGTCGTTTGCTTCGGCGCCGCTTATGCCGGCGCGACCTGGATATTGCGTCGTCAGGCCGCCCGGCAAACCGTGGCGATGCTGAGCGCATTGCGCGATGCGAGGAACCGGACATGAGCCGCCTCGCGCCGCAGGTGCCGCGGCAACGCGCGTCGTCGTCCGGCGTATCGACGATCGGGCCGCATGTGCGCTTCGATCTCGCGGACGCGGTCTTGCTCGTATTGCTGCTGCTGAGTTCGATCCAGTTCCTGAAGATCGGCGGCGCGCAACTGGGCCAGATGTTCGCGGTGCTCGTGCTGCCGGTGCTGCTGGTGCGGCGCCGGATCCCCGTCGGCGCATGGGAAATCTGGGCCTTTGCGTTGTTTGTCGGCGTGGCGCTGTCGACGACCTTTCTGTCCGGCTATCCGCGCTTCAAGGCGGCCGAGCAGATCGTGAAATTCGGGTTCGTGATGCCGGCGTTCTATTTGATCGGCCGCTATTACGGCGCGCGGGCACGCACGCGGCCGTTGCCGTTCGGTTATGTCGCGATCGCGGGGTTTCTGGCGTTTCAGTACGCGCTGCAGTATTTCGACGTCCCGGTGCTGTACGAAAAAGTCGACTTCATGCAGAACGCGATTCACGGTTCGTTCAAGGAGCGCAACTGGTTCGCGGCGTTTTTCTTCCTGACCGCCTACGCGTGTTTCCTGCAGTCGCCGCGCCGCATTCCCGACGTCGTGAAGTTCGTTGCGCTCGCACTCGTCGTGACGCTGCTGAGCGAATCGAAGACGGTGCTGATCGCATGCGCGATCGTGATCCTGCTGCAGGTGCGCGGCTATTTCTTCGCGAAAGTGCTGACGATGGCCGCCGGGGCGGCCTTCTATCTGTACATGTTCACGCGCGAACTGACCGGCGACCAGCTTCAGGTCCGGCTGCAACAGGAGCGCGGGCTTGCCTTCACGGAATCGATCAAGCTGGTCGGCCGCGACTGGATCGGTCACGGCTTCGGCTTCGTCGAGCATTACTTCTCGCACTCGGCCGTCGCCGTCCGCGGGCTCGGCGAGGGCACGAGCGCCGTGTTTTGCGCGCCGCTGGATCTGATGCTGGTGGCCGGCCCGATCGGGCTGCTCGCGTGGGCGGTGTTCTTTGCGGGCCTCGGTCAGGGCCGGCGCGCGATGGTGTTGCTCGCGCCGCTCGCGGCATGGTCGCTGATCAACCCGATGCACCAGAGCGAAACGTCATACCTGTTCGTCGGCTATCTCGCGTCGTTCGCGTTCGCTCCGCGGGCGGCACGCCGGAAAGCGCGCGCCGCGCCGCGCGTGTTGCGGCCCCGATCCATTTTCCCGTCCGGACCTACCCGATGAAATTCTCCCTCATCATGGCGACGCTCGGCCGCAGCGACGAGATCGTGCGCATGTTCGATTCGCTGGTGCTGCAAGCCTATGCCGACCTCGAAGTGATCGTCGTCGACCAGAACCCGGACGACCGGGTCGAGCGGATCGTCGACCGGTATCGCGACCGGCTGACGATCGTCCATCTGCGATCCGGCAAGGGCAAGTCGCGGGCGACGAACGTCGGCCTGAAGGCCGTGACGGGCGACGTGGTCGGGTTCCCCGACGACGATTGCTGGTATCGGCCCGGGACGCTCCATGCGGTCGCGGCGCGCTTGTCCGCCGACCGGATGCTCGACGGCGTGACGGGCATGAGCGTCGACGCCGCGGGCCGGCCGTCGCAAGGACGGTGGGCGACTTCGGGGCAGACCGTCAACCGCTTCAACGTGTGGGTATGCGCGACGTCGTACACGATCTTCCTGCGCCGGTCTGCCGTGCATGCGGCGGGACAGTTCGACGTGGACCTCGGCGTGGGCGCGACCACGCGCTGGGGAGCGGGGGAAGAAGTCGACTTTCTCGTGCGCGCGCTGCAGGCGGGGTGCCGGATCGATTACGACCCGCATCTGCGTGTCCATCATCCCGAGCCGCTCGCCGTGCTCGACGAGCAGGCCTATGCGCGCGGCCGGCGCTACAACCGCGGGTTCGGGCATGTGCTGCGCATCAATCGCTATCCGCTCGCCTACGTCCTTTACATGATCGCGCGGCCTGTCGCCGGCTGCCTGCTGTCATGCGTGCGCCGCAATCCCCGGCGTGCGAAGTACTACTGGATCGCCGCGTCGCATCGACTGCTTGGCTGGATGGATTGAACGATGAGCACGATCTTCTCCGCTTCGACCGAATGCACCGACCGTGCCGAGCGTGCCGAGCGCGCGCGTCTAACCGTCTATACCGACACGCGCTGGCCGGTTGGAACCGGCATCCACAACGTGATGGCGGCCTATGCCGAGCGCGCGCCGTCGACCGTCCGCATCGAGCCGCTGGCGGTCGGCGGCGGTGTCGCGCACCCGCTGTCGCCGCTCGCGTTGAGCCGCGCGCTGAGGAGGCTGCCGGCCCGCAATGCCGTGTTCTGGAATCCCGGGTTCGTACCGGCCGCGTTGCCCGGTTTCCCGTCGGTCGTCGTGGTGCACGACCTCACGCATCGCCACTTCTATACGCGCGCGCATCGCTTCTACTACGACACGGTGCTCCGGCCGCTGTACCGGCGTTGCACCGCGATCGTCTGCGTGTCCGAGTTCACGCGCGACGAATTCCTCCGCTGGTCTGGCATGCCGCCGGATCGCGTTCACGTGATCCACAACGGGACCGACGCTGCATACCGGCGCAACCGCGACACGCTCGGCTATCCGTTTCCGTACGTGCTTTATCCGGGCAACCGGCGCAACTACAAGAACCTGCACCGGTTGATCGCGGCATTCGGCGCGAGCGGGCTGTTGCCGCTCGGCGTGCGTCTGATGCTGACCGGCGACCCCGACCCGGCGCTGCTTGCGCACGCCTCGCGGCACCGATGCGCGGACGGCCTCGTATTCGCGGGGGTATTGCCGAACGATGCGATGCCGAAACTGTATCGAGGCGCGCTGTTCGTCGCTTTCGTGTCGCAGTACGAAGGTTTCGGCCTGCCGATCCTCGAGGCGATGGCATCCGACGTACCCGTGCTGACCTCGAGCGTGTCGGCGATGCCGGAAGTGGCGGGCACCGCCGCGATGCTCGTCGACCCGTTGTCGGTCGTCGACATCGCGGTCGCCATGCGCCGGCTCGGCACCGAGGCCGTGTGGCGAGACGCGCTCGTCGCGCGAGGCCGGGAGCAGACCCGCCGGTTCGACTGGGACACATCGGCGCGCACGTTCTGGCGGCTCGTCGAGCAGGTCGGCGCGTCGGCATGACGCGCACGTCAACGAACAGAGCCGGGCAAACCGGCCGACACAATCCACCACGGCGCGGGGTATCACGATGGAAACCGAAGGAAGAATCAGCGTCATCGTCGTCAATTACGGCACGCCCGACCTGACGATACGATGCGTGGCGTCATTGACGTCGTTACGCGTCGCACTCGCCGACGACATCGTCGTCGTCGAGAATGCGTCGCCGGACGACTCGTACACGCGGTTGCGGCACGCATTGCCGCGCGGCGTCAGGCTGCTGCGCGCCGCATGCAATCGCGGCTTCGGCTCCGGCGTGAACTTCGGCATGGCCGCCTGTCGGCGCGACTACGTGCTGGTGGTCAATCCCGATACGCGTTTCAGCGAGAACGGGCTGGCGAAAGTGCTGGAGCTGTTCGAGACACGGCCGGAGGCCGGGCTCGTCGGGCTCGACCTGCAGTACCCCGACGGCCGGCGCCAGTATTCGGCGCGACGGTTCTACAGCTGGCTCGACATCGTCGCGCGACGCACCGCGCTTGGCCGCTCGGGCCGCTTTCGTGCGCGGATGAACCAGCACCTGATGATCGATGCATGGTCGTGCGGCAACCCGTTCGATGCCGAATGGGTGATGGGAACGGGATTCGTCGTGCGGCGCGACCTGTTCGAGTCCCTCGGCGGCATGGACGAATCGTATTTCCTGTACATGGAGGATGTCGATCTGTGCGCGCGGACCTGGCTGGCCGGCTATCGGGTGCTCGGCATGCCGGGCGTCACGCTCGTGCACGATCATCAACGACAGTCGGCGGCGAGCCCCGTGTCGCGAGCGGGGCGGCATCATCTGCGCAGCCTGTGGCGGTTCTACCGCAAGTTCCACGTGCCGCTGTCGTTGCCGCCCGGCATCTCGCGGATCGCACGGTAATGAGGCCTGCCGCGCCGGTTCGTGTCGTCGTGCGTGCCGCGGCTGTCGCATTGTGCGCGATGGCCGCGCGCGGCGGCGCTTGCGCGCAGCCGGTGCGGCCGCCGCACGACGCGAACGTCGTCGCCGGAAAGCCCCCGGTGTCGGCGCCGCGCGTGCTGCTCGCGCGGGATGGCGTCGCGCGCTACCTCGTTCGTGCCGGTGCGACGGATGCCGTGACGCGACATGCGGCGGACGAGATTGCCGACTACCTGTCGCGGATCAGCGGCGCGTCGTTCGCCGTGTCGGACGACGGGCAAGACCGCACGCCGGCCATTGTCGTCGGCGGCGAGCATGCGGCGGAACGATGCCGGTCGGCACACGCGGCGCCGCTCGGCAGCGACGGCTTCGTCGTCTGCCGCAGCGGCGACGACCTCGTCGTGGCCGGCGACACCCCGCGCGGCACGCTGTTCGGCGCGTACTGGTGGCTCGACCGCAAGCTCGGCGTGAAGTGGCTCGCGCCCGATGCGACCGAGGTGCCGCAACAGGCCGAGCTGCGCGTCGACGCGGCGCCCGTCCGGCAGGTTCCGCGCTTCGCGTATCGGGAGGTGTTGAGCGCGGAAGGGGAGGACAAGCCGTTCCGCGCGCACAACCTGCTGAACGGCGAGTCGCACGGCACGTCGTATCGCGCCTCCCCGCCCGGTATCGACATGTGGGATCGCAGCTGGCTCGCGCGGGACGGCGATGCGGATTTCTGGACGCTCGTGCCGCGTGACCGGTATGCGGCCGCGCATCCCGAGTGGTATGCCGGCGGGCAACTCGCGATGATGTCGGCCGACGTCCGCGCCGCGATGGCGGCCGGGATCGTGAAGCGCCTGAAGCGGCAGCCCGACCCGGCCCGCATCTGGTTCGGCATCCGCGACATGGACTGGGGCTGGGATCTGGACGCAGCCAGCCGCGCGTTTGCCGACGCGCATGGCGGTGCGCCGTCGGCGGCGTTTCTCGATATGGTGCGGGACGTGGCGGCGCGGGTCCGGCAGGAGGTTCCCGGCGCGCGTTTCGCGATGCCGGCCTATCACTGGGGCTTCACGCCGCCGGACGGCATGCAGGTTCCGGATTACGTTCGCGTGTATCCGATGACGATCCAGGTCGACTACGGCGTCGCGCTGAACGAGGGCCGCAATGCATCGCTGCGCGACGGTCTGCGCAAATGGAGCGACATCGCGCGGCACGTTACCGTGTGGGATCACGTCGTGAACTTCGGCGGCTACATACAGCCGACGCCGAATCTCTATCCGATCGGCCGCAGCATCGCGTGGCTCGCCACGTTGCCGAGCGTCGACGGCTACTTCGCGGAAGGCGACTGGCAGTCGCGCGGCGGCGAATTCGCGAGCCTGCGCGTGTGGTTGATCGCCCGGCTGCTCTGGACGCCGACCGCGGACCCGCGCACGCTCGTCCGCGAATATTGCGACGCCTATTACGGCGCGGCGGCTCCGGCCGTCGTCCGCTACATCGATCGCATGCACGCCGCGCTACGCGCGAGCGGCGACGTGCTGGCCGAACAGACGCCGGTCGGCATGTCGATGTACACGTACGACTTCGTCCGCGAGTCGGAGCGGGATTTCGATGCGGCCGCCCGTGCCGTCGACGGCGATGCCGTGCGTAGCGCGCGCGTTCGCCAGGCGCGCATGCCGCTCGATTTCGTGATCCTGGCGCTGCGCGACCGCTACGCGGCGCGTGCCGCGCAGGAAGGCTGGGACCTCGATATTCGCGGGCGGCGCGCGCGTTTCGATGCGGCGATCTCGGCCGCGGGCGTTCGTCAGTATCGGCAAAGCGGCAATCTCGCGGCACTCGGCGCATTGCTCGATCTCGACCGCCATCCCGTCGTTGCGCCGCCGCTCGTGGCGGGCCTCGCCGACAGCGACTGGCGCGCGATCGATGTTTCGCTCGTGAATCTCTACGACAGCGCGCGCGTGGTGGCCGACCCCGCGGCACTCGACGGCGCCGCGATAGCGATACGCGGCGATTCCGGCGTCTGGGCAGTCCAGCTCAAGCTCGACAAGCTGCCGCGCGACGGGCGCTGGGATCTCTACGCGTCGGTGCGTGTGCCGGAAGGCGGCGGTGCGGGTGGTGCTGGCGCTGCGGCCGTGCGGGTGGGCGCCTACCCGCCGATGACGCTGCGCACCGACACGCCGGCGCGCACGCTCGACGACGCGCGATTCGGATGGCTGCCTGTCCCGGGCGGCCCGTTCGCGTACGACGCCGATCACGAGAAAGGCATTTATGTCCACGGCGTCGGATTCGCGCGAGGCCAGTCCGTGCGCGTCGGCACCTTCATCGCCATTCGTCATGGTGCGCCGGGCGGCACGCTGCCGCCGGTTCCGCTCAAAGGAAACGCCTCATGAAAGTTGCCATCGTTTCGCCCATTCCGCTGTTTCCCGTCAATGCCGGCAATCGCAGTCGCGTGCTGAATCTCGCGCGGGCGATCAAATCGCTCGGCTGCGACGTGCATTTCGTCTATCTGGAATCGCGCCAGACGGGCGGCATGGACCTTGACGCGCATCGCCGGGAGTTCGGTGCCGACCGCGTGTCGATATTGCGCCGCGCGGGCCTCTCGCTTGCGCTGTATCGCGCCAAGCGGGTGGCCTGGCTGGCGCGTCGTCTCGCCGCGAAAGCGGCCGGCAGCCGGCATGCGTACTACACGGGGCTCGATGAATTGTTCAGCGAGCGCTTTACCGGGCAGCTGCGCGCGCTGCAGCACCGCCATGCATTCGATGCCGTGTTCGTCGAATACGTGTTCTATTCGCGCGCGCTGGATGCGTTTCCCGATACGGTGGTCAAGGTCATCGATACGCACGACATCTTTGCGGACCGGCATGTGCCGTTCATCGGCCGCCCCGGTGCGAAGCGCTACATGTTTTCGATTCCGCCGCAACGGGAGTGCGACGGATTGCGCCGCGCGCATGTCGCGCTGGCCATCCAGGCCGAGGAGGGCGACCTGCTGGCGGCGCGCCTCGGCAGCGGCGACACCCCGGCGGTCGCGGTGCTGAGTCACCTGCTGGCGTTTCCGCCGCAGGTGGACTGTGCCGGGCATGCCGACGCGACCTTCCTCGGCAGCGACAACCAACCGAATCGCGATGCCGTCAAATACTTCGTCGACGAAATCCTGCCGCATATCGTGGCCCGGCTGCCGGCGTTTCGCGTGCATCTGGCCGGCACGATTGCCGCGGCCGTCCCTGACGGGCCGAACATCGTCAAGCACGGCCCCGTCGCCGAGCTGGGCGACGCATTCGCGATCGCACCGATCTCGATCAATCCGATGCTGCTCGGCACGGGCATCAACATCAAGCTGCTCGAAAGCATGTCGCTCGGCGTGCCGATCGTCAGCACCCGAACGGGCGCGCGCGGCCTTGGCGAGCATGACCTGCGCGGGGTGACGGTCGTGCGGGACGGCGATCCGCAGGGCTTTTCGGATGCGGTCGTCCGGCTCGCGACGGACCGCGCGCATCGTATCGCCGAGGGTGCGGCGGCGCGCGAGTCCGCGCAAGCCTGGCACGAAACGCAGCTTCGCGTGCTTCGCGACACGCTCCGGCGGCGGCCGCCCGTCGCCGCGGAGGCCTGACGAATGCAGCCGTCGAAACCATCGAATCACCCAGGAGAATCGAACATGTCCAAACTGGCCGGTCTGAAGCAGCGGCTTCGCGTGTGGCTGTATGTCAAGCGATTGACGATGCAATGGCGTCGCGAGGCCTCCCGGGGCGCCCCGCAAAACGACGGCGCGTGCGGCGCCCATCTGCTGATACTGCCGGGCGATCCGTGGACGCTGGTCGGCTCGAAAGGCGATGAAGCGATGCTGCGCGCGGTCGTCGAGCGGTTGCGACAGGCGAACGGCGCGTTGAAGGTGTCGGTCGTCACGGCTACGCCCGCGGCAGCGGACGCCGCGACGCAGCTCGGTTTGCATGCGGTCGACGCATGGAACGAGCCATGGCGCCTGACGGACACGGTCGAACGGCTTGCCGCGCTGCGACCCAGCGCGGTGGTCGTCATCGGTGCCGACGTGATGGACGGCTACTATTCGCCCATGACGTCGCTGAGGTTGCTGGCAACGGCGGATCTGCTGGTCAGGCGCGGCGTGCCCGGCACGATTCTCGGCTTCAGCTTCAATCGCTTGCCGTATCGGCAGTTGAAGCATGCTTTCGACCGGATCGACGCCCGGCTGCTGGTCAACGTTCGCGACGGCGTCTCGCTCGATCGATTCAGGCGTTTCAGTTCGGCGAGCGCGGAGCTCGTGGCGGATTCCGCCTTCATGCTTCGGCCGGACGATTCGTCCGATTGCGTCAGGGGCACGGCCGCGTGGGTCGAATCGCGCCGTGCGGCCGGCGACATCGTGATCGCATTCAACCTTCACCCGATGCTGATCCGCCGGGCCAGCGACGACGATATCGCGGCGCTGGTCGCGTCGGCACAGGCAGCCATTCGCGAACTCGCGAAGCTTCATCGGATCAGCATCGTGCTGCTGTCCCACGACTATCGCGGCCGGGACGGCGACGATACCTGCCTCGAGCCGCTGCATCGCGCATTGGCCGCGACGATGGGCGAGCGGCTTTGCTACCCGCGCACCAGGATGTCGGCGGCGGAACTGAAGGCCATTTCAGGGCAGGTGGACGGCGTGGTAACGGGGCGCATGCATCTGGCGATCGCCAGTCTTGGCATGGGTGTGCCGGTCGCCGCGCTGACCTATCAGGACAAGTTCCATGGGCTCTTCAGTCATTTCGGTCTGTCGGACAGCTTCTTGCTGAAGCCCGAGGAAGCGATGCGCTCCACGCATCTGGCGGCGGTACTGGACCGGTTCGTGTCGGCGCTTCCGCAACTGCGCAACCAGGTGCGCGCCGCGCTGCCGCGCGTAACGGAGGCGTCATCCAGAAACCTGCGCGGCGTGATCCATGCGATCCGGCCTTCGTGAGCGGTTTCCGCGATATTTTTCCCGCATTCGCAGCAGCGCCGCATGACGCGCGCGGTCATGCCGGCGTGACTCAAGTGAGCTGAATTCCAGAGGCATCGTTTCACATGCGCAATCCAAACGAAGATCCGGTTGATCCCGACAGTTCGGGGCTCAAGAAAAAAGCGCATTATCGTGCGCCGGCGCTCGAGAAGGGCCTCGATATTCTCGAGTTGCTCGTCGATCGCCAGTTCGGCATGGCGCAGGCGGACATCTGCCGCGCGTTGAAGCGCAGCCGGAGCGAACTGTATCGGATGATGCAGGTGCTCGAGGAGCGGGGATACATCTACAGGGTGGATCGTTACGACCGTTACGCGCTGACCATGAAGCTTTATTTTCTCGGACAGCATCATGCGCCGACACGATCGCTCGGCGCGCTTGTCACGCCGCTCCTGCAGCAGTTCGCATTGCAGACTGTCCAGTCGTGCTACCTGACGGTATTCGACGGCGACACGATGGTTGTCATCGCAACGGCCGGCGCTGAAACGGAATGGAACCTCGCTGTCCGGGTCGGCACGCGCGTTCCGCTGCACGGCAGTGCCGTGGGAGAGATGTACCTGGCTTTTCAGGACGAAGACGTGCGAACCCGATTGCTCCGGAACATCGGGCACGATGTCGAGTCGTGGAACCGGCAACGCAGCGATGACGCATTGCCGACCCATCGGGGCGACGGCTATATCTGCCGCCCGAACGAGCGCATTCCCGGCATCACGGATATCGCAACGCCGATCGTCGACAAGTCGGGCTCGGCGATCGCGATCCTCGCTTGCCCGTACCTGGCGCTATCGGGAGAAGCCGGGGAGATGTCGATCAGGCAGATCGGCGTCGCGCTGTGCGAAACGGCACAGCGCATCTCCGCGACGGTCGATCAGCGGTTCATGCAATCTGCGGTCGAGATGCCGTCGCGCGAGCCGGCGCGGACTGCGCGTCGGGCGGGGTGAGGGAATCGCGGGGATTCGTGCGGCGTGGGGCCAGCGCGTGCGATAACGCGCGATACGGGGTGGGGCGATTCAGGTGTGTCCGCACCCGGACGATGGAAATCGAATCTCAAGGGCCGGAACGAAAAGCCGCGCCGGTATTGGCTCCCGGCACCCGCACCGTCGCCATCGCAGCCCCTTGCGGCATGCCAAGCGGCGGCAATGCGCCACCGCAATGCCAATGTGCGCACGATCGACGATGCGCCGCCTGTTCCTCCGTTGCGAAAAAACTCGATTGCTTATAGAAATGAACAGTTGCATGTGCGATGCACGGATTCAAGAATGAAACGTGTCGAAGGATGCAAACCCGTATCGCGCAAACCGGAAAGTATTCATAGGATAGGTAAACCGCGCGCGCATGCCGCGGCGATCGACATCGATAGGGGGTGTCGATGGCGCCTGGAACCTGGGTGGTGGCGTTTGGTGGCGGCCGCGATGCATCGAGACAGGCGCGCGGCCGCTCGCGATTGCCCGATCCAGGTCGGTTTGTTTTTACGGGGGGCAGCATGGTGAACTGGATCAGCCGTTGGGCGATGCGTTACGCCCCGACACCGGAAAAAACCGCCGCGTCGATGCTGGTGACTGCTCGCATGGAATTGTTCGCTGCCGAGCAGCGTGTCATCGATGCGAAATTGCGAGCAAGCTACTGGAGCACGCGCGTTGCGTTTCTGGAAGAAGTGCAGCAGCAGGGCATCGATCCTTGGGTACACGCGCTGCCGTCGCCGCAACCTGAAGCCGAGTTCACTCCGCTTGGCGCGGGCCCGCGTCTCGCCGCCGGCACGTGACGGCCATACGCTGCGTGATCGCTCGCGGCGTCTAGAAAAGACGATCCGGTAAATGCGAATCGATTAGTCAGGACGCTGGTGGCGGACGTCGCGAAAAGTGCGACCGCCGGCTCCGAGGCCGCCAGCGTGCCGCTGGATTCGACGATTGCCGCCAAACGCGCTTTGCGAAATACTGCAACGAACTGGCCAACAGGCGGTCCAGGTCGCCCAAAGCAACCTCGACATCCATCAGGCGCGCTGTCGAGCCGGCAGCACCGGCCACCAGGCGGTAATGGCTGGCGGTCGTTGGAGAGGTGGCCAGGCGTGAACGCTCGCGGCTAGCGCGATAAGGCGCCAGGGGTACCGGCGCCCGCAAATCGCGGCGCGATCCGATTCTCTGGTTTGTTGCCATTGTCATTGCTGGAGCGTGCCGGAATGGGAAAACACTCTGATGTTCGCTTCCGTTTTGCTTTCGCCGCCGCCGCCGCCGCCGCCGTTGGCTTGGCTGCTGCGGGTTTTGCGAATGCCGACGAAGGCGCGCCGAACCCGTCGAGTGGGCTCGGCCCGGGGCAACGCACACTCGACGCGTACGCCGTTTATGGTAATGGCCGTGCGAGCGAGGGCGGCAACATGCACTGGCGCGCTTACGAAATCGGCTTTGGCCAGGCACTGAACGATTACGCGTCGGTTTTCGTCGCCTACCTGAACGAAGGCCATCCGACGGACAACCATCGCGACGGTTTCGCGCTGCTCGGCGCGGCGCGCTTGCCGCTTGGCGGGAGGGCGGCGCTCGAGTTTGCGGCGGGCCCGTATTTCAGCATGAATACGACACACGTCGGCGATGAGGCGCGCAACGAAAAGCGTCTCGGGATCCGCGCGTCGGCTGCGTTGCGTTACGAGCTCACGCCTAACGGCATCTACCTCAAGGCGCAGTACAACCGTGTTCAGATGGCGGGCGGCCACTCATCCGATACGGTGCTGTTCGGCATCGGCTCGGGATTCGGCGGCGACCCTCATCCGTCGTTTTCCGACGGCAGGACTCAGCTGAGCGTCTGGACCGGAACCTCGCAAACAAACCGGCCGAGGGTTCCGATCCAGAAGGGTTACCTGGTCGAACTCAAACGGCCGATCGGCAATGCCTGGGCATATTCGGCAAGCTTCGTTTACGAGGGCGTCAACGACGTCGCTGCCAGAAGGGGCGTCGCAGCCCAATTCTGGTACATTGCGCCGATCTTGAGCAGATGGAGTCTCAGTGCCGGAATCGGCCCCTATCTTGCATACGACAAGAGTGCGCCGTCTGACCGGATGAAGCTTGCCGCGCTTTTCAGCGCGCAGATCGGCTATGAATTTACCAAGGACTGGACTGCGAATCTTCGCTTCAACCGTGTCGCGACCGGCAACAACACGGACCAGGACATGTTCATGATCGGATTGGCCCACAATTTCTGAGGCGGGGTTGCCGTGCAGGAATCCTGATAATTCTGCCGACTTCGCGTCAGTCATGGGCTGGCCGATGGCACTGGATTTTCAGGACGAAGACGTACGAACGCGATTGCTCCGGAACATCGGGCCGGCGATGCGCTGCTTTCCGGATACGACGCGACGGCCACCCGTCCATGCAGCGCGCCGTTTCGCGGATCTACTGCGCCATTCACGAAGAAACGTCGGGGCTCGTCGCATTCGATCCCGTTATGAAAAAAGCGTGAAATGGCCTGTTCGCTTTTTGCGCCGGCGCATTGGCGGCCGGCATTTCGTGCGCAAGCGCCGGTAGCCGGCAGGTTGTACGTATATCGATAATGACACTACACTGATTATCAGCCGGCGCCGGGACACGCGGTCATCCATTCAATACGCATCGCCAAGTACTAATTAAACGCGTGCCGACAATCGCCATCGAGGATGGTTGCCTTGTTCCTCAATATCCAGCGGGGGGAAGTGGCGATGAAAATCGGGGCTGCGCATAACCCGTCAGCGGTTTGCTAGCCGAACGGCGCGCGCATGAGCACGACCGGAAGCATTCAGGCGACGTCACTCGGGCTGCATGGCACGAGCCCGGCGATGACCGACCTGCGCCGCTATCTGGCGAAGGTCGCGCGGACCGATACGACGGTGCTGGTGACCGGCGAAACCGGCACCGGCAAGGAGCGCGTCGCCGCCGCCGTCCATCGTCTCAGCGCCCGCACCGGCAAGCCATTCATCGCGGTCAACTGCGCCGCCGTGCCCGACAGCCTGTTCGAATCCGAGATGTTCGGCCACGAGCGCGGCGCTTTCACCAGCGCGCAGAACGCGTTTCCCGGCCGCTTCGTCGAGGCCGACGGCGGCACGCTGTTCCTCGACGAAATCAGCGAGATGCCGCCCGCCGTCCAGGCCAAGCTGCTGCGCCTGCTCGAAGACCGCACGGTGATGCCGGTCGGCTCGCTGCGCCGACGCGCGGTCGATGTCCGGATCGTGGCCGCCAGCAACGAAAGACTGGAGGACCTGGTCGCCGAACGCCGTTTCCGCCCCGATCTGTTCTATCGCCTGAACGTCGCGCGCATCGAGATACCGCCGCTGCGGGAACGTCCGGAGGACATCGCGTCGATCGTCGATCACTTCGTCGCCGAACACAACCAGCGGCGTGCGATGCGGGTGGGACAGCCCGATCCGGCGTTGCTCGAATGCATGCGGCACTACCGGTGGCCGGGCAACGTGCGCGAGCTGCGCAACCTGGTCGAGGCGTTGTTCATCGATGCGCCGGAAGGGCGCCCGTTCGGGCTGGGCGACCTGCCGCCGGCGTTTCGCCGCCTGTTCGTGCAGGACTTTTCCGCCGGCGAACATGAGCGCGAGCGGCTGGTCTCGGTGCTGCGCCAGACCAACTGGAACAAGATGGAAGCGGCGCGCCAGATGAACTGGTCGCGCATGACGCTGTACCGCAAGCTGGCCAAGTACAACCTGGACGGCGGCAACACTGCATCAGTGTGACAGCGCGGCTGTCACATGGTACAGCCCGGCAGCCTTCACGCATTCCGGTCCGGCCGGGAAATTCCACGGCAAATCATGCGTTTGCGTCAGCGCGCGCGGGTTGGCCCGCTCCTTGCGAAGATCGACGGACAGACCGCCCGTCGCCATGCAAGGAGGCCGTCGTGCACGTCATCGAGCCACTCCAGGATGCCCCGCCGGACCCGGCGCAGCCGGCCGGCCAGCCACGGCCGCTGCTTGCCAGTTATGCGAATTATTTCGAGGTCGGGCATAACGCGTTCGAGTTCCTGATCGATACCGGACAGGTCGAGCCGCAGTCCGGCAACGTCCAGTTGATGAGCCGCATCGCGGTCAGCCCGGTTCACGCCAAGCTGCTGGCACAGTTGCTCGCGCACTCGATCGCCCAGTTCGAAGCGACGCACCACGACATCCCCGACATTGCCGACATCGCCGAACCGGAACCGGATCTGGCGATTCTTCCCCCGCAGGAATTCGAACAGCGCGCGATCGATGCGCGCAGCAAGCCGATGCTCGGCGGCCGTCGCGACGAGCCCGATCAAAACCAGAGCTGAGGACACGACATGGCAGCGCAACTCCATCCCAACCGCATGGTCGTGACCGACCGCTTCCCGATGCTGGGCTTCACGATTCGCGTCGGCCACGCGCCGTGCGTCGCCGAACTGGTGATCGCCACCGATCCCGAGCTGTTCGTGCGCAAGGAAGGCCGCACGTCGTCGACGTTCTACACCAGCCGCGAGGACGGCCTGCTGGCGATCCCGCGCGGCGAAGCGGTGTTCATGGTGCCGCCGGCGGTGCTGGCGCGCTTCACGGGCGCGGGCCGGCTGTGGTTCGGTCTCGCCACCGCCGCGTCGCCCGATGCCGACGCGTGGACGGTGGACGTCCTGCCGCATGCCGACAGCCCCTACGTGTCGCTGTCGGGGCTCAGCGACCGGGGGTTGCGCAGGGTCCTCATGTTCCCGACTCGCGGGGGGGCCGGCGTCAGGAGCCCGCTGTTGAGCTGGGCGGGCGACGGCACCCGGCCGGGTGCCACCGCCGTGCCGGCGCCCGCCGCGCCGGCAGCCGTCTCCGCCGCGCCGCAGCCGGGCGTCGAGGCTGCTGCGCCACACCACGACGTCCACTACGACGACGGGTTCGGCCCGCTGCCGCCGCTGCACGCCGCCGCGCCGGTCGCAGCGATCCCCCCTGCGCCGGCACCGGCGCCCGCCGCCGCGCCGGCGCCCGTCTCGCAGGGGATGGGCGACGATGCCGACTTCCGCATTGCCGGCGAGCGCCGCGGCTTTACCTGGCCGCGGCCGCGCAAGCTATCGACCGTCGAGCGGGCCGCGCTGCGCGCGATATTGAGCGCGAATCCGGCCACCGCATCGCTGCTGCTGCTGCTGCCGGTCGCGATGCGCAACGGCCTGTCGGTCTCGATCGGCGCGGGCGCGGGCGCCGGGCGGGAAGCCGGGGGCTCTGGCTCGGTCGGCCTCATCTTCGACGCCAATGGCGACGACATCGGCGCCTTCGCGGCGGGCGAGCTCGACTTCGGCTTCATCGTGTCGGCGAGCGTCACCGGGCAGATCAGCCTGCTGCGCGGGCATATCGACGATTTCGCGGGCGCCGGCACGTCCGTGGGCGTGATGATCGGCGAAGCCCCGGCGGGCGGCATCTCGGCGCTGTTCAACGCCCGCAACGAATTCGTCGGCGTCACGCTGTCGGCCGGCGTCAGCGTCGGCAGCCCGGTGAGCATCTTCGTCGGCGTCTCGCGCGCCGCGTCAGGCACGATCGCCACCTCGTCGTCGCTCGCGTGGTCGCGCAGCCTGAGCGACGACCCGGAGGCGTACGGCATCGATACGCCGCCGTACAGCGACGACGACGCGGCCGCCGAGCCGGCCGCAACGGCCAGTGCGCTGGCGCTGGGTGCGCGCGAGAACAGTCTCGTCACGCGCACCGCGGCCAGCCCGAATTTCGACGAGGGGCGCGGCAGCAGGACGATCGACCGCATCGTCATCCACATCGCCGACGTGCCCACCGTGCAGCACGTGGTGAATACCTTCACCAATGCCGCGTCCAAGGTGAGTTCGCATTACCTGGTCGGGCAGGCGGGCGAAGTCGTCCAGTTCGTCTCCGAGGCCGATACGGCGTGGCACTGCAAGGGCTCGAACCAGCGCAGCATCGGCATCGAGCATATCGCGGTGAAGCGCGGCGGCGCCGACTACCCGCGTCGCAACGGCACCGTCCAGCATTTCGACGCGCTGGCGCCGACTCCGCTCCAGTACGAAACCTCGGCGGCGCTGGTCGCGTCGCTGTGCGACAAGTATCAGCTGCCGATCAATCGCACCACGATCATGGGCCATCGCGAGGCCGACACGTCGACCGGCCATACCGCGTGCCCCGACGGCAACTGGGACTGGGACTACTTCATGCGGCTGGTCAACAGCCGCACCTGCCAGCCGCAGTCGGCCGGCCAGGCGCTGGGGCTCGCCGCCCGCGGCCTCGGCGACGACATTCCGCTCGATCCGGGCGTCGGTGGCCTGTCGATCGGCACCGATGCGCTGGAGATCGGCGACATCATTCTTAGCACCACCGGCAATCCCGGCTCCGGCGTCATTCGTGCCGGCTCCGGCGCCGAGGTCAGCCATGCGATGCTCTATGTCGGGCAAGGCGGGCAGGTGATCGAGGCGATTCCCGGCGGGGTCCAGCTGCGCCCGCTCGCGGATGCGCTGGCCGACGCGCGCCTCGCGGTCGCGTTCCGGGTGCCGGGCCTGACCGATACGCAGAAGCGGCAGGTTGCCGATGCCGCCGCGCGCTACCTCGATCGCGGCTTCAACTATGTCGGGCTGGTCCGCTGCGGCGGCTACCTGATCGATCGCCACGCGTGCGAACTGCTGTCGGGCGACGCGGCGGAGCGCTGCCGCCGTTTCGTCGGCCGCATCGAGCTCGGCGAAGGCGCCGACACCGACAACTTCTTCTGCTCGCAACTGGTTGCCCAGTCCTTCCAGGATGCGGGCAAGCCGATCGTCAGTGTGCCGCCGCACTGGGTGCCGCCGGGCGATCTCGCCAGCCTGTCGACCGGCACGATGGCCCCGGGAACGCTCGCATATGTCGGTCACCTGAAGGCGCCGATCCCGAGCCGCGGCTTCTTCGGCATCGGCCAGTCGCTGTCGGTCGCGCCGGGCACCGCGCGCGCGCTGGGCGCCGACGACTGGACGGTGAACTGGGACGAGGTGCAGCTGACCCCGCAGCCTACCGACATGGGGTGCTGGGCAACGGCCGCGTCGATGGTGATCGGCTGGCGCGACAACCAGAGCGTCGACCCGGCGCTGCTCGCGCGCTGCATCAGCCTCGAGCGCCAGATGCAGGATGGCCTGAAGCCGGCCGAGGTGGCGGTCTTCGCCGGGGCGTCGAGCCTCACGGTCGAACCCAATGCGTGCTTCGCGCCCGAAGGCTTTCGGCGGTTGCTCGAGGCCAACGGGCCGATCTGGGTCGCCGAAGTCGTGCGCGCGCCGGTCAACTTCTTCCATGCGGTGGTGGTGACGGGCATGTATCGCAGCGGCGACGCGTATTTCGTGCGGATCACCGATCCGCTGGACCGCGTGGTCGGCACGCCGGGCCATCCCGGCGCGCGGACCCTGCCGCCGACCCACGCGACCGGCAGCCGCTACATCATGACTTACGAGGATTTCGTGTCGGAATACGAGGCCGCGGCCGGCATCGGCGTGATCCAGCTCATGCATGCGGGCGGCACGTTCGGCCACTTGATCAATCGCGGCAGCGCGGCGGGCGCCGGCTACGCGCTCGGCGTCGAGCCGCCGGCCGCGGGCGGCGAATTCGGCTTCGGCGTGAGCCTGACCCGGCGCACCGAGAGCCGCGACGGGCGCAGCTACGATCTCGCGCAACTGGCCGGGCTGGTCCAGCCGGCCAATGCGCTGGCGGGCGGCGCCGGCCAGCCGCGCATGACCGGTCAGCGCATCGCCCTCGACGACTGGCCGTACATCGACGGGCCGAGCGGCCGCACGTCGGCGCCGGTGACGATCGACTGGGCGTGGCAGGGCGGCGCGGTCGGCGACGTCGCGATTTCGCCGGGCGACGGGCAGATGCTCGACGGCTGGAGCGCGCTCGTGCGCGCCGATATCGGCCGCGGTTCCGGCACCCCCGAGCGGGCGAGCGTCAAGCTGCGCATCACCACCACGTTCCGGCATGCCGGCGAGGAGGATCAGATCGGCGTGACCGAGGTGGCGCTGAACGGCGACGGCCGCTTCCAGACCGTGCACGGCGCCGACGGCGCGGCGCCGCTCCCGGCAAGCGGCACGCAACCCGCGGCGCGCGAATTGCAGCCCGCCTGACCCCTGAGGGACACGCGCGATGGCCCGCCACATTCCCCCTCCGCCGCCACGCGGCGCGGTAACGCCCGCGATGGCGCTCGCTCGCGACGCGTTCGGCCGCGAGATCGTCGACGGCTCCGGATCGAGCGACCCGGGCAGGCAGGACGGCGCGTTGCCGCAAGCGACGCCGGCCGGCGGCCCGGGCGCGTCGGCGTCTCCCAAGGAGAAGGCGACCGACGCCATCGGCCGGCGTGCGGCGGCACTGGCCGACGCGATCGATTTTCCGACCTTCGTCGCGAGCCTCGTGCATGGCACGTACGACGCGATCGTCGACAGCTCGATCAAGCAGGTCGAGAGTTTCGCCGACCTGGTCGGCGCGGTGGCCAAGCCGCTTGACCAGTTCGCGCAGGAGAACGTGACCGACGGACAGGCGCGCGCGTGGCTGGTCGAGCAGTATCCGCACGACGTGACGCTGGTGCAGGACGGCGGCGAATACCGTCTCGCGCCGGTGGTCCGGCCCGGCGACGACGACGCGGCGCCCGCGCCCGCGTGGCTCGCCGATTTCGGCGCCGCCGACGGCGCGTTCGACGCCCAGATGCTCGAATCGGTGGTGCTGCCCCGCGCCCGCGAGCGCGTCGCGCAACATCGGCTGTCGACGTTGTCGACGATGGTGCTGCTGGGCATGCAGCGTGTCGTGGTCAAGGACGGGACGATCGCCGCCAGCCTCAATTTCCAGGCCAAGGCGCGCGATCGGGCCGCCGTGCAGTATGCGACGTCGAACGACCCGTCGTCGGGACAGACGACCTGGGGCGGACGGGGGACGTCGGGCGACGTCGTCACCACGGTCTCGACCGTTGCGGTCAACGCGCAAACCGATACCGATCTCAAGGCGACGCTGACCGGAAAGGTGAGCATCAATTTCGCGTCGGAAACACTGCCGCTCGACCGTTTCGTCGACGAGGCGTCGCGCAATCTGCTGGAGCGGCACAGCCGGCCCGCCGCGCGGATCGCGCCGCCGGCGCCGACGGCCGCGACGGTTGCCCAGCCTGCCGCGCCGGTTGCGGCGCCCGCGCCCGCGGCGACGCCTGCGCCGGTCGCCGGGCCGGCGGCGGCCGCACCCGCCGCGCCCGCTGCTCCGGCTGCGCCCGCATCCACTCGAGGAGAACCGGCATGATTTCGCAGCGGCCGCTGGGCGAGACGCTGGGCGCGTTTGCCGACGTTGCCGAACTGCTGACCGCGGGTGCGGCGCAGGGGCTGCAGGTGCGCTCGCTGGCCATGGAGCTGCCGCTCGACCTGCGCGTCGCGCGCGGCGCCGGCGGCATCGAGCTGGTCGGCGACCTGCCGCAGTTCCTGACCCGCACGGCCTTCGATCCGGAGCCGGCGCGGCTCGTGATCGTCCTTGAAGCCGTGCCGGCTGGCGGAGCGGGGCAATGAACAGCAACGCCAGCCTGCGCCTCGAGGATTTCATCCAGGCCGTGCAGAGCCAGCTCGACAACGCGCAGGCGGCGATGGCGATCAAGGCGCGCAACCTCAACCTGCCGCTGACCTTCGCGATCAAGGACGTCAACCTCGATTTGCGCGCCCATGTCGAATTCGTCGAAAGCGAGGTCTGGATTCGCCCCGCCGGCCCGGGCGACAGCGACAGCAGCACCTTCCATCTCGTCTTCACGACCATCACGCGGCCGGCGATCGAGGAGAACGCGATCGCGCTGTCCGAGGACAGCAAGGACCAGCCGCTGGACGCGCTGGGCGACGAACTCTCGGCCGAGGACCGCAAGCGGCTGGAATGGGCCGGCGTGCGCACGGTCAGGCAATTCCGGCAGGCCGAGCAGCGCGACATGGTGCATGCGATCGGCCGCGTCACCAACCTGTCCGTGGACCGGCTGCGCCGGGCGCTCGATCGGGCGTCCGCGCCGAGCGTCGAGCGGGTCGAGCCCGTGGCGCCCGCCACCGATGCGCTGCCCGATGCGTCGCCGCTGCTGCGCGTGGTCGGGCGCAATCTCGTCAATGGCGGGCACGCGCCGCTGGTGCGGATCGGCAATCGCCCGGTCGCCGTGCTGCAATCGGCGGACGACGAGCTGCTGCTCGCGCCCGGTCACGACCAGTGGGCCGGCGAACTCGCCGTGTCGCCGACGAGCCGGCATGCCGCCGCCGTGGCGTTCGACCTGAGCGCCTTCGCGCCGCCGCCGGCGCCCGCCGCGAGGCCGATGACCCTGGCCGCCGTTCCCGGTCAGGAGGAGACGCGGCCATGACGATCCATGCACTCGGCACGCCGTGGGCGTCGCCCGGCGAGCGGCAGTTCAGCCTGCCGACCAGCCTGCTCCTGAAGCTGGCGCTCGGCGAAGCGCCCGAGCATGTGCCGTCGATCCGCGACGTGACGCGCGGCGCGCTGGCCGCCGCGCAATGCATCGACGGCGGCCCGGTCGACCGCATCGTGGTCGCGTTCGCCGGCCGCTTCCTCGCGGTGCGCCCGTTCAGCGCGCTGGCCGGGCGCTGGGTGCCCGGGCAGGCGCACCACGGTTACGACGCGGTCGAACAGACGACGGGCATGGCCCGCACGCTGCTGCTGCGCGTGCCGGCCGGCACGCCGATCGGGGCGCTGTGCGACTCGCTCGCGCAGCTCGCGAGCGTGGAGAGCGTGACGCCCAACTACGTGGCGATGGTGCCGATGGACGCGCCCGGCCGGCTGGCGCCCGTGCCGCCGGCCGCGCGGTTCGCGCAGGATGCCCGCGCGCTGGTGCGCATGGCCGACGCGCATGCGATCGAGCGGGGCGACAGCGGCGTCACGGTCGGCCTCATCGACAGCGGCATCGCCCGCCGGCATCCCGAATTCGCCCACGCGTTCCGCGCGGGCGCCGACACGGTGCGGCTGGAGCCCGGCGATCTGTCGCCGGGCGTGCAGCTGCTGAGCGGCCACGGCCATCGCGGCGATTTTCCCGAGGACCGCTTCGTCGGCCACGGCATGGGCTGCGCGGGCATCATCGCCGCCGAGGGCGTGGCGATGCCGCGCGGACTCGGCGGCGATTGCCGCATCCTGCCGATGCGCGCGCTGGCGGCCGCCCGCCTGCCGGGCAAGGCGCACGCGGTCGGGCTCGGCGCGATCGCCGACCTCGACCGCGCGCTCAAGCTGGCGGTCGACCTCGGCGCCAAGGTCGTCAACATGAGTTTCGGCACCGACGATGCGACGATCGCCGCCAACCGCCCGAAACCGCATGCCGACACGATTGCGTATGCCGCCGCGCGCGGCTGCATCCTCGTTGCCGCGAGCGGCAACGACGGCAGCGTCACCCGCTACTGGCCCGCCGCCTACCCGCAGGTGATCGCGGTCGGTGCGGTGGGCGACGACGGACGGCCCACCCCGTTCTCGACGCGCGGCCCGCACGTCGCGCTGTGCGCACCGGGCGAACGGGTGCTGACGAGCGCGATCGAGGCCTATCAGCTTGCAACCGGCACCAGCTTCGCCGCGCCGTTCGTCGCGGGCGCCGCGGCGCTGCTCGTCGCGTATGCGCAGCGCCGCGCCTATCCGCTCGACGGCGCGACGGTGCGCGATCTGCTCGTCGCCACCGCCCGCCCGTTCGCGCCCGGCGCGGCCGACGGCTGCGGCGCCGGCATTCTCGATGCGGCGGCGGCGCTGCAGGCGCTGTCCGGCCGCATCGATGCGTACGAAGCGGCGGGCGACGACGGTTGCGCGGGCAAGGAAGGCAGTGCCGACGACGGCTGACTTGTGCACCGGATCCCGTTCATTCCCTCGAACCGACCGGATTTCAAGGAGAAGTTAAATGTTTCATGTCAATGATCAAGTCCGCTTCCTCGACTTCGTCGACCTCGAGACCCGGGCACGCGACGGGCTGGTCGATATCGTCAACCGGCTCGAGTCGCTGAAGCGGCCCCCGGTCGCTGCCGAGCGCGAGCAGCTCGCGCTGTGCAAGGCCATTCTCGACGTCGTCTACCGCAGCAAGACGTCGTCCGGCGACGTGGCAGAGGTCTGCGACCCGCTGTTCGTCGCCACCCGCGCACTGCTCGCCAGCAAGTCGCTGGTCAACCCGCCGCTGCTTACCGAGGACGAAGGCCAGCTGATCTTCGGCGCGGACGGCGCGAGTGGGGCGAACGGCGCGAACGGTGCGGACCCCGAGCCCGCGGCGATCACGCTGGTCGCGCTGGTGCTGGGCATCCTCGTGGTGGACGGAGCCACGCCGCCGCCCGTGAAGGTCGCGGACGGCAGGACCGTGCCGGACGACGACAGCGGGCTGATGAACGCCTTTACCCGCCAGTTCTTCGCGGCGGTGGGCGAAGCCAATTCGTACGGGGCGCTCGCGCAGCGGGTGCTGGCGCTGCTGTGCATCGAGGGCGATCCCGACGGCCGCGACGGCGAGAAGCCTGGCGTGGTCGCCACCGAATTCGCGCGGGTGATGCGCGGCCTGCAGGCCCGCAAGATCCAGGCCGACGAGCCGCAGTTGCGCCGCCGCATCAACGAGGAGCTGAACACCGTCCAGAACATCGGCAGCCAGGACGCGATCGCCGATCTCGGCATCGACCTGCCGAACCTCGAGGATCTGGAGGACGCGAACATCGTCGCCGACAACGTGCGCGTGATGGGCCCGATGATCGTCGCCGCAATGTTCGACGAACTCAAGGTGTTCCAGGTCGTCGACCGCATCGTCGAGCAGTTCCAGCACGGCACGCTGCCGATCGGCCCGGGCAATGCCGGCAAGCTGCTCTATCGCTACTGGCGCGAAACGCCGAACCGTATCTCCGAGCAGGAGCGCAAGAACTTCGCGGCGATCACGCTCGGCGTCCCGGGCGGCGATCCGAATACCGCGGGCAACCGCGAATTCAACGATCTGTGGATCCGCTTCGTGTCGTCGGTGTCGTCGTTCGTGCGCCAGACCGAGGTCGACGCGTTGCTGCGCGCGAGCGTGCCGAACCCGATCAACCACCAGCAGGTGCGCAAGGCTGCCCGGGATCTCGCCGGCAACCTTTCGCTGCATGGCTACGGCATGGCGCATTACGCCGCGCGCGAGATCCAGTCGCAGGTCAAGTTCATGATCGACCTGCTGCAGGACCCCGAGATCCGCGGCTGCTACGGTGCCAAGGACATGTGGCAGGTGATCGACCAGGTCGCGACCTACGATCTGGGCGGCGCGCGCACCAGCTCGCGCTATCGCACGCTGGCGACCTGCGGCACGATCATCACCGCGTGGCTGGCCAACAACGTCGACCGCGTCAACAAGGCGACCGGCCCGCTGCTCAGCATCGACCAGATCGCCAATCCCGACGTCTCGTCGAACCACAAGTCGACCGTCGATCCCACCGACTACGACCTGGTCAACGCGTGCGAGCTGTGGCTGGCCGATACCGCGACCACCGATACGCAGATCGAGCAGTTCTCGCAGCCGCGCGAGGCGCCGCAGATGACGTCGAAGCCGGTGCCGATCCCGGCGATGGCGCGCGAGATGCTGGACGGCGTCGGCGATATCGGCGCCGGCATCGGCCTCGGCACGGGCGTGCCGGTGACGGCGGGCTACGGTGTCGGCACGCACAACGGCGCGAGCTACTACTCGAACCGCCCGCACTGAACCGGCGTTGCGTGCGCTGCGCCATCCCCGAACCCTGCCGGAGCCGAGCCATGCCCCTGACCTCAATCCGCGAGCCGGTCGTCGCCCGGGTCGAACGCCGCCTGAAGAGCGCCGCGCGAAGCCTCGGCACCGCCGATCCTTTCGCGCCGTCGCGCGACCTGTTCCTGCGCACGTTCGGCGACGGCGCCGACGATCTGCGGTTCCGCGACAACGCGCTGATGCCGATGGCGGTGCCGTTCGAACCCAGCTTCTCGGAAAGCCAGCCGGGCAAGCTGCGTTTCACGATCGAGCCGCTGCCGCCGGAGGCGTCCGCGATCGACCGGCGCGACGCGTCGACGCGCGAAATGCGCAAGCTGATCCGCGACTTCATCGGCCGCGAAGCGCTGCACTGGTTCGACCAGGCGAGCGAGCCGTTCCGGGGCTTCGCCCGACCGGGCGGCAACCTCGACTACGGCGCGTTCTTCGGCTCCAGCTACGACCGCGACGGGCTCTACGCGTCCAAGGTGTACTACGAGCTGCCGGGCGACGCCGGCACGATCGAGAACCTGCCGCGCGACCTGGCCGGCATCGTCCAGGCCGCGCTGCGGATGGTGCCCGGGCTCAAGCCGCTGTTCACCACGATGGCGGCGCAGCGCGACCTCGGCGGCCAGCGGCTCACGTTCGCGTGCACCCGGGCGCTGCGGCTCGCCGATCTGCAGCCGGTCATGGACGCGCTCGGCATCGGCCATCGCCTGCCCGGCATCATGCAGCTCCTGGGGCTGGTGCTCGGCGGGCGGTTCGACCTGCCGCCGCACGGCGCGCTGCTCGCGTTCGGGCTGGGACCGGACGGGCCGGATTTCGAGCTCTACGTGCTGCTCTCGGCGATCCCCGACGTGCCGCCCGCATTCCTCAGCCTGCTGACGATGGGGCTCGCCGAGCGTCCGCGCGGGCTGCAGGCGCTGGAGCAATGGATGGGCGCGTTTACGCCGGAGGACGCGCATTGGCCGGGCCGCTTCTCGATCATCAGCCTGCGCACGGACGCGGCTTGCCCGGCGCGGGTGAGCCTCTACCTGCGCCCCATCGAGTTCGAACTGCCTGTGGACGCGTTCGCCCAGGCCAGCTGAATCCGAATCGCTTCGTCACGCGTTTCCCGCGAGGTCGCCATGTTCCCGCAAGCTGCCCGTCCCACGCCGATCGCGCCGCCCCCGCGCGCCGCCGCGGCCGTCCCGCGCCACACGCCGCCGGTGCCGGCCGACGCAGTGCGCCACGGCGTCGCGCAGATGCTGACCCGATCGCAGGCCTTCAACGCGATGCCCGACGCCGATCGCCGCGACATCGCCCGCAACACCGCGCTGATCGCCGATTACCTGGCGCGGCCCGAGGGGTTCTCCGGCCACGAGATTCCGGGCGGGCTGGGCATCGCCACTGCGCGCGCGCTCGACGACAACACGGATCATTCGGCGCAAGAGAAGAATTTCGACGACCACAACCAGGCAGTCGAGGCCATCGGCAAGTCCAAATTCACCGCGTCGGCCGCGCACGAAGGCGCCGCGGTGGCGGGCGAGCTGCTCAACCAGGTCAAGTTTCCGACCTTCGTCGCCAGCCTGATCAGCGGCGTGTTCCAGTCGATCACCCACAGCTCGATCGAGCAGATGAAGGCGTATCAGGAAATGATCGCGCAGGTGGCCAAATCGCTCGGCCAGTTCGCCGACGAGCACGTGACCGAGAACCAGGCACGCGATCACATGGTCGGCCAGTTTCCCGACCTGTTCGAGATCGGCATGGACGACAGCGGCGATACGCCGAGCCCGCGCGTGCAGGTGCGCGACGGGGTCGACCCCGACGACGCGTCGAAGACCGTGCGCGCCCGCCTGCAGATGGGCGACGGCGACACCTTCGACCTGTCGGACGAGGCGTCGGAACTGGCCATCGTCAACCGCTTCAAGATGCAGCTCGCCAAGCAGCGCCAGCAGATGCTGGCCTCGATCGTGCTGATGGGCATCAACCGCATCGTCGTCACCGACGGCAAGATTTCCGCGAAGATCATCTACGACGTGCGCGCGCAGGACACGCTCTCCAAGCAGCGCAGCGCCACCGCGGTCGACCTCGCCCGCGACAAGGACGGCAACGTCCAGACGACCCATGCCGGCAAGGGCACCTACGACCGCGGCGGCAAGTACGACTCCAGCAACGACAAGGACAACGGCCGCCAGTACAGCGCCGACTACTACGCGAAGGGCGACTACGAATACGAGAACAAGCCGATCATCACCGCGTCGACCGCCGCGTCCGAAACCAGCAACGCGGCGATGCAGACCAAGATCCAGCTGTCCGGCGGGGTCGACGTCAATTTCAAGAGCGACTACCTGCCGCTCGACAAGATGGCGACGCCGCAGATGATCGCCACCATCACCGGCAACGCGACGCCGGCCGATCCCAACGTGCTGCCCAGCCCGAAAACGCCGCCGGCCGGAGCCGCACCCGCTGCGGCACCGGTCGCCGCACCGGCCGCCGCGCCGGCTCCGGCCAGGGGAAACTGAGCCATGCGCCTGTCCGCTCCCCCCGACGCGCTTCACCCGGTACGGCCGCCCACGAGCGCCGCCGCGTTCGACGCGACGCGGCCCGAGGTGCGCCGCCTGCTGACCGCGATTCCGTCGTTCCTCGACCTGCCCGACGACGAGCGCCGCCGCATCGCCGCCGATACGGTGCGGGTGCTCGCGTACCTGGCCGATCCCAACGGCGTGCATGCCGAGATCGCCGAGCGCGAGGCGAACGGCGAACTGCCGCCTACCGGCCTCGCGCGCCCCGTCGCAGCACCGCGTCCGGTGCCGGCCGCCGCCGCGCTGGCCGACGATCCCGTCACCGCCACCAAGCGCCAGCTGTCGCAGGATCCCGGCTTCGCCGGCAAGGACTTCCAGGCCGGCGCGGTCAAGCAGGGCGTCGAGCAGTTCGGCCAGATGGTGCAGAAGGTCGATTTCCCGAAATTCGTCGGCGGCCTCATCAAGAACGTGTTCCAGGCGATCGTCGAAAGCTCGATCGAGCAGATGCGCGCGTATGGCGAGCTGATCGCCAATGTCGCCAAGACCACCGCCCAGTTCATGAGCGACAACATCAGCGAGGGGGCCGGCCGCGACTATCTCGCCGATTCGTTCCCGGACGTGCTGTCGGTGCAGGCGCAGGACGGCGCCGACGCGTTCGACGCCGACAGCGCCGGCGCGGCGGCCGCCGCGGCCCCGTCGCGGCTGGTGGCGCAGGGCGACAACGCGCCGCAGCGGCTCGCCGAGATCAGCCGCAACTACAACCTCGATCCGCCCGTGACCGACCTGTCCGACGACAAGTCCGAGCTGCGCCTCGTCACCGCGGCGCGCCTGCAGATGGCGAAGCAGCGCCAGCAGCTGCTGTCGTCGATGGTCATGCTCGGCATCAATCGCATCGTCGTCACCGACGGGTCGATCAACGCCAAGGTGGTGTTCGACATGCGCGCCAGCGACACCGCGAAACGCACCTATACCGCGTCGATGCACGACCGCGAGAGCCAGAAATACAAGGAATCGCTCAGCGCCCACTACGGCAGCTGGTACACGCCTTATTCGGCCGACGCCGCGTTCGAGGGGCAGCAGGAACACGTGGCCACCGTCGGGTCGGCGCTCGACGACACCAGCGAATCCAAAGCCGAGGTGAAAGCGAAGCTCTCGGGCGAGGTCCGCGTCAACTTCAAGAGCGACTACCTGCCGCTCGACAAGATGGCGACGCCCGAGATGATGTCGGTGATCCAGGGCAACTCGACGCCGTACAACCCCAACAAGCCGGCCCCCGCCGCCGGCTTGCCGGCCGGGCAGCACTGAATCATGGCGCGCATGCTCATCGCCCCGCTGGCGGATGCCGGGCTCGCGGTCGCCATCCGGTCGGGGGAGCGGCTCGTCGAGCGCGCGACCGCGCACGGCCTGGCCTTCGCGCTCGACGAGCTCGGCGACATCGCGATCCCCGATCCCGTCGCCGCGCGCGTCGACAAGGCGCAGCTGCGGGCGCTCGCGTCGCTCTATCTGGCGGCCGATCTCGAGCCCGCGGGCGTGATCCCCGCGGTCGAGGCGCTCGCCGGCTTGTCCGCGAGCGGCGCCGTCGGCGTCGATCTCGGCGGCGCGGGGCCGCTGGTCGCCAACTGGTGGCGCCACCGCGCCGAGAAGCTGGCGGCCGGCGAACGCGCGGCGTTCTATTCGCGGTTGTTCGGCACCGCGTACGGCCCGGCGGCGGCGGATGCCGAGCGCAACGTCCAGTTCGAGGAGTGCATGCTCGCGCTTTGCGAGGCGCTCTACAAACTCGACGAGACGCCCGGCGCCGACCCGCGCGGAGATCTCGGGCACCAGGCGCGGGTCCGCAACGCCGCCCGCTCGCTCGCGCAAGACCTTAGCGCCGCGTGTACCGGCGTGACCGCGTTCATGGCCGGCGAGATCGTCGGCATGCTCAGGGACGCGTTCGCGATCCTCGGCCATGCCGACATGCGTCAAGGCTTCGGTGCGCACGACATCTGGGGCGTGGTCGCCGGCATCGGCCGGCTCTCGCGCCAGCCGCCGCGCCAGCCCGCCGCCCATGTCCGGCGCGGCAAGGCCGGGATGACCGTGATCGCATGGCTGGCGGACGTCGCGGATGCGCTGGGCGGCGCGTCGCCGCTGGTGACCACCGACAATCCGGTGATCGCCGCCGCCGCCGAATGGATCGAGGCAACGCTCGGCCTCGGCGAGAAACCCGATGGCCAGGCGCCTGTCGCGCCGGACGCCGGCCGCGGCGTGCCGCCGGCTTTGGGGCCGGCCGCGCCGGAGAACCCGTGGGCGGCACTCGGACGCTGACATGAAACCTCGTCGCTCAGGCCGTCGCGATGCGGACGGCACAACCGGGATACCGAGGGCGGTGGACGCGCCGTCGCCACCCCGGCCGCGCGCTACGCGTCGCGGGACGCGCGACGCGCGGCGGAGCCGTTGAGATGGCGGCGGCCGCGCGCCCTGCGCGTTCGCCGGTGCTGCGGCCCGACGTTCGCCACCGTGTCCGCGAACTGCTGTCCGCGCAGCAGGGCTTCGGCGCCCTCGATCCGGCCACGCGCCGCGATCTCGCGTCCGGACTGGTTCGGATCGGCTCGATCGCGCTCGACCACGACGCGCTCGCGGCGCGTCCCGGCGCGGCGCTGGCCGTCGCGCAGAACGCCGGCTCGGACTATTCGGGCACCGCCATCGACCGGATGGCCGGCACCACCCGGGCGGTGCTCAACGCGGTGTCGTTCCCGCGCTTCGTGACCGAGCTGATCACGGGTGTTTTCAAGGCGATGAACGATTCGAACCAGCAGCAGCTGACCGCGTTCGTCGACCTGATCCGCAACGTCGCGCAGACCACCGAAGGCTTCGCGGACAGCAACGTCGGCATCGCCGGCGCGCGGCAGTGGCTGGCCGAGCATTTCCCCGCCGCCTACCAGGTCACCGGCGACGACGAGGCCGCGGACGATGCCGACGAATTGGCGGGTCTGCCGCCGGACGAGCGCCGCCAGCGCCAGCAGGAGCTGCAGGCCGAGCGCGATGCCGCGACCCGGCTGACGTTGCGCCCGGGCGCGTCCCCGCCGGCCGAAGCGGCGCTGCGCAGCGCACTGGGAATGGGGCCGGGCGACGCGGTCCCGGCTTCCGATCCCGAGCGCCTGGTGCCGCTCGCGCAGCAGGTGCTGGCCCGCAACCGCCAGCAGTTGCTCGCGACGATGGTGCAGATGGGCCTGCAGCGCATCGTCATCGAGAGCGGGCGGCTCAACGCCGCGATGAATTTCCATATCGATGCGAGCAGCGCCGCCGCCAACGACCGCGGCTCGCAATTCGACACGCGCAACACGGTGGGCGTGAGCGGGGGCGCACGCTTCGGGCCCTGGGGCGCGGAGGCCAATGTGCAGAGCACGATCGGCTACGTGTCGACCGACCGGACCCAGACGACCGAGAGTTCGCACGCCGACGTCAACCTGAGCAGCGGCGTCGAACTGGTGTTTCGGACGGACTACGTGCCGTTGAACCGGCTGGCGGGCGTGGGCGACGTCGAGCGCATCCGCGTCAACACGATCAATCCGGATGCCGAAGCGGCGCGCCTGTCCTCCGATCGCGCCGCTCTGCGCAGCGCCGAACAGGCCGACCTGGCAGCTCGCCGGACCTCGCTCGACGGCGGGCTGCGCCCGCCGCCCGGCGCCGCGCCTGCGGCTTCGGGTTCCGTCGCGTCAGGTTCGGCAGCGGGAGCCGGCGCCGGCCAAGCGTCCTCGTCGCCACCGGCTGCGACGCATACGCCTGCTCCGCAGCCGCCTTCCGGGCCTGGCGCAGCAGCGTCCCCGTTGCCCGCGCAATCCGCTGCGGCAGCACCTCGATCGCCTGCCGGCGCAACGGCAGCGGGACACCGCGCAGCGTCATGAGCGCGTGCACCGGCGGCCGTTCCCGAAGCGCCCGCTTTTTGGGGTTCATTTAGCGTTCGTACCCGGATGACGGAAACTGCATTTCAGGCGCCGGAGCGAAAAGCCTTGCGGGCATTGGCTCACCGCGCATACGTTGTTCAAAGTTAAATGATTTGTGATCACTCGCCACCGCAAAATTTTGCACAATGGCGGCAGCGCGGCGTTGCGCCGCGATTCGCCCCCGGCAACCGGCAATCCCGACCACCGTTGTCGCAACCGTTACCGAACCCGAGCCCGACGTGCCGCCGCCCACCGCCATGGACCATCCGAAACGCATCCTGATTGTCGAGGACGACGCCGACATCGCCGACGTGCTGAGCCTGCACCTGCGCGACGAGCGCTACGAAGTCGTGCACAGCGCGGACGGCGCCGAAGGGCTGCGCCTGCTCGAACAGGGCAACTGGGACGCGCTAATCCTCGACCTGATGCTGCCGGGCGTCGACGGCCTCGAAATCTGCCGGCGCGCGCGTGCGATGACGCGCTACACGCCGATCATCATCACGAGTGCGCGCTCGAGCGAGGTGCACCGGATCCTCGGCCTCGAGCTCGGCGCCGACGACTATCTGGCGAAGCCGTTCTCGGTGCTCGAGCTCGTCGCGCGCGTGAAGGCGCTGCTGCGGCGCGTCGATGCGCTCGCGCGCGATTCGCGGATCGACGCGGGCACGCTCGACGTCGCCGGGCTGTCGATCGACCCGATCGCGCGCGAGGCGAGCGTCGACGGCGCGCGCATCGACCTCACGCCGCGCGAATTCGACCTGCTGTATTTCTTCGCGCGGCACCCGGGCAAGGTGTTCTCGCGGATGGACCTGCTCAATGCCGTGTGGGGCTACCGGCACGAAGGCTACGAACACACGGTCAACACCCACATCAACCGGCTGCGCGCGAAGATCGAGGCCGATCCGGCCGAGCCCGTGCGGATCCTCACCGTGTGGGGACGCGGCTACAAGCTCGCCGCGCCGGGCCAGCGGGACGCGTCATGAAACTCACGCTCACCCAGCGGCTGTCGCTCGTGTTCTCGGTCCTGCTGCTCGCGTGCTCGGGCGCGTCGGCGTGGCTGCAGATCCGCGCGAACGACATGCGCGAGAAGGAAGTCGTGCAGGGGCTGTCTCGCGACCTGGCCGCCAACATCGCCAACAGCGCGCCGCTGATGGACGCGAACGGGCTGCGCCCCGACGCCGTGCGCACGCTGTTCGGCCAGCTGATGGGCGTGAACCCGAGCGTCGAGGTGTACCTGCTCGACAACGCGGGGCGAATCAAGGGCGACGATGCGCCGCCCGGCCACGTAAAGCGCGACCGCGTCGATCTTGCTCCCGTGCAGCGTTTCATCGCGGGCCAGCCGCTGCCGATCCTCGGCGACGATCCGCGCAGCCCCGACGCGCGCAAGGTGTTCAGCGCCGCGCCGCTGCAGCGCGCCGGGCAGCCGCCGTCGGGCTATATCTACGTGGTGCTGCTCGGCGAGGCGCACGACCGGCTGGCCGCGCGCGTCGACGCCGGCAACGTGCTGCGCACGACGTTGTGGTCGATGGCGGTCGTCGCGCTGCTCGGCCTGCTCGCGGGCCTCACTGCGTTCAGCTTCATCACGCGCCCGCTGCGCCGGCTGACGGACGCGATGCGACGTTTCGACGCGAACGGCGTGCCCGACACGCAGCCGCCGGTGCCGCGCTCGCCGCCGGGCCGGCGCGGCGACGACATCGTCGTGCTCGAATCCGCGTTCGCGCAGATGGCCGACCGGATCGGCGAACAGTGGCGCGCGCTGACGCACCAGGACCAGCAGCGGCGCGAACTGATCACGAACATCTCGCACGACCTGCGCACGCCGCTCACGTCGCTGCACGGCTATCTGGAGACCCTGTCGCTGAAGTCCGACGCGCTCGCCGAACCCGAACGGCGGCGCTACCTGTCGATCGCGCTTGCGCAGAGCGCGAAGGTCGGCCGGCTCGCGCAGGCGCTGTTCGAACTCGCGCGGCTCGAATCGGGCGGCGTGCAGGCCGAGCGCGAGCCGTTCTCGCTGGTCGATCTCGTGCAGGACGTGTTCCAGAAATTCGAGCTGGCCGCGCAGGCGCGCGGCATCGCGCTGCATGCGCGGATCCCGCCGCGCGTGCCGGTCGTGTCGGCCGATCTCGGGATGATCGAGCGCGTGCTGACCAACCTGCTCGACAACGCGCTGCGGCACACGCCTTCGCGCGGCGAGGTCGAGGTCGCGCTGGAGCCGCGGGGCGACTGCGTGGTCGTGACCGTGTCGGATACCGGCGAAGGGATTCCGGCGGCACGCCGCGAAGGGCTGTTCCAGCGGCCGCAGCGGCCGATGAGCGGCGCCGCGTTGACGAGCGGCGGGCTCGGCCTGCTGATCGTGCACCGGATGCTGGCGCTCAACGGCAGCAGCATCCGGCTCGTCGATCGGGCCGGGCGCGGCGCGGTGTTCGAATTTGCGCTGGCGATCGCGTCGCCGACGGCCGGCGACGCACGCTGAAATTTGTCAGCGTCCGCGTCGTCGTCCGCGTTCAGCCGCCGCGCTTGCGCCGCACGTCGCTCGGCGTGGTGCCGGTCCAGCGCTTGAACGCGTGACGGAATCCGACCGCATCGCTGAAGCCGAGCGTCAGCGCGATGTCCTCGGTGCTGAGCGTGGTGGTGCTGAGATAGTCGATCGCGAGCGCCTTGCGCACGCTCGTCAGCAGTTCGCTGTACGACGTGCCTTCGGCCTCGAGCTTGCGGCGCAGCGTGCGCGCGGTGATGCACAGCGTCTGTGCGATCGCGTCGAGGTCCGGGAACTGCCCCGGCATGCGCGTGAGTTCCTGGTAGACGCGGCGCGTGACGCCCGACTGGGTGCGCAGTTCGTCGAGCAGCCGCGCGCAGTGCGACGACACCTGCGCGGCGGTGATCGGGTTCGCGAGCTGCGGTGCGCGCGTGAGCCACGCGGCCGGGTAGCTGAGCACGTTGCGCGGCTGGTCGAACGCGAGCGGGCATTCGAGCGCGTCGGACAGCATGGCCGCGTGCGGCGGCTCCGGCTGCGTGAACTGCGCACGCGCCGGCACGCACCACGTGCCCATCACGTCCTTGATGATCGTCACGTGCAGCGCGAACTGCATGTCGATCAGGAAGCGGTAAAGCGGCTCGTCGAGACAGGGCAGCGGCATGGTTTCCCGATCGGGAAACAGCCACGAAACCGTGTCGTCCTGCACGACCCAGCCGATTTCGAGCATGCGGTTCGCGAGCTGGTGGTATTTGACGGCCGAGTCGAACGCGTGGGCCATCGATTCCGAGCACAGCATCGCGTAGCCGTACATCCCGTAGCTCGACGCGTGCAATCGGTGCCCGACCCGCACGCCGAGATCCGGGTTGCCGTAAGCGCGGATCGCGTTGCCTGCGGCTGTCAGGAACTGCTGGGACGACGTGAGCGTGAACGGATCGGCGACCGCGGCGGGATCGAGATCGGTCCCGGCGAGCACCGCACCGGCGTCGAGCCCCAGGTCCGACGCGACCTGCAGCAGGACCGCGAGCTTGGACGGCGAGAAGCACTTCTCGCGCAGCATGGCGGGCAGCGCGGCGTCGGGCGACCGATCGCCGGGGGGCCGTGTCTTGGCCGGTTTCAACGGCGCGTCGCGCAGCATGGGTGAGTCCTGAGTCCGATTCGATAGCGATTCCGGGTACGCGATTCTGCCCTCGAATGCACCGGGTCGCCACGGGGTTCACCCTGAGTCCGGCCGCCGCCCGTGGGCCGGACCGTCTGCCGCGCATGGCGCCGGCGCTCCGTTTTGCCCGATGTCGACTACTTTCCCGTGTGTAGAGGCGGGCTCGTCTCGCTGAGCAACGTCAGAATTTTGTCGGTGACGAGTTCGGCCCATCGACGATATTGATTCGGCCCGGGATGGTACCGGTCGATTGCCATCTCGGCGGGATTCGCGGCCCACTCGAGCGACACGTAACGTCGCGCGGGATGGAGGTCGACCCAGCGCCGCAAGATCCGATCGAGTCGAATGGCGTAGCGGCCGAGGTACCACCGCAGCGGATGCGGTGCGGCCGGCAGGATGCGCAACGGCGGCAATCCTGTCACGACGATGCCGGCGGCGCCGGTTCGCAGTCCGAGATGATCCGCGAGCGCGATATAGTCGCGGATGAATTGCCCCGGCTTGCGCTGGGACGTGACGTCGTTCGTGCCGAGCGCCGTGACGAGGTAGTCGGCCGGCCCGATCGTGCTGCACGTCAACAGCTTCAACGCCTCGTCCGTATTGACGCCGGACTTCGCGATCAGTTGCCATTCGACCCGTCGGCCCGTGGCGCGTGCCAGGAGCCGTGCAACCGGCTGCGCCAGTGCATGTTCCTGCTCGTCCACGCCCACGCCCGCCGCCGAAGAATCGCCGACCACCAGGATGCGCAGGGGCGCCGTCGAACCATCATCCGCGCCCTCGCTCCCTTTACGGGGACCGTTGGCCTCGGGCAGGCGCAGCGCGGTTCTGCGCAACCAACGTGCCTGAGCCAGCAGGATCGGGCCAAGCGCGTACTTATATAGCGTCAACATAGAGCAAGAGGATCGAGGTGATGCGCTTTCGCAGTGAAGAATCGCGGAGGCTACGCGACTTCGTTCAGAAAGGCCAGCGTGGCCGCAATACCGGTCTTGTCGCGCAAGATCTTCCGATGACCTTGCTTGCGTGTCGAGAAGAGCCTTGCGTTGATGTGGCTCGAATGGAGTTCCTGCGCCTGTCGGAACGGCACCTCGTCGTCGTCCTCGTCATGAATCAATAGTACCGGCCGATCGAAACCACGGATCAGTCGCGCCGGCGCTATCTGGTCCCAACGCCACGCATTCCGATGTCGCTGTTCGAGTCGTACGCGCATTGCATGAATGACGGACGCTTTTATCCGGAAAAATCGCGCAAAAGAGTCGGTGATGAATACGGCGTCGGAAAAGCAGCTGATCAGCACCAGCTTCGTCGTGGCGAGGCCGAACCGGCTGATCGACAACAGCGTGCAAGCCGCTCCGAAGGAGTGATGCTGCCCGAGACAGCGTGGCGATAGCTTTTGACCTGCAGCACGAGCGTCGTGATTTCGGTGCCGACAAGCAAATCAATCTGTTGGCCGCCACAATAGAAGTCGCAGAGAACGACGGCCGGATGTTCATTGATTTCGAGGATCTCGACGACTCGTTGAAGAACGCGTCTCTCGGCAGCATTCTTCGCGCCTTTGGAATATCGACAGAAGATTTCAACCGTCATGGTCTGTTCGTGGGCCCTGTTGTTTTTCACGTCAGCCAGCTATTAGAGCATGCTGCACCCCATTTTCATTTCGTTATTGATGCGCTTCCGACAGCGGCGAGCGGCATCCGAGTCGATATTGTCCGAGGATGTTCATTTACGAGCTTCGGCGTTGGCTGCGGGGCGACATCCGATGCGTGTCCGTTTCGATCATCTTTACGACCGCATCGATCATTTGCAAAGCACGGCCGGCGGGCGATAGTCGGCATTCGTGAGACAACCTTCGCCCAAGCGGCACGGGGCGTCGAGCGAGCGGCGCCAGCATCGATCCGGGAGCGGTTCCCGCGATGCGCGAAGCCTGCGCGCCGGCCGCACAAGGATACCTACATGATCAAGAGACACTGGACCGCGTCATATGGCGCGATCCCCGCCGAGATCGACGCCGATCGCCATCCTTCCGTCAGCGTGCTGCTGGACGACGCGATGCGCCGCTTCGCCGATCGTCCCGCGTTCCATGCGTTCGGCCGCACGCTGACCTATGCCGATGTCGATCGCCTGTCGAGCGCGCTGGCCGCCTATCTGCAGCAGGTCGTCGGCGTCCGCAAGGGCGACCGCGTGGCCGTGATGCTGCCCAACGTGCTCGCGTTTCCTGTCGTGTTCGTCGCCGTCGCGAGGATCGGCGCGATCCAGGTCAACGTGAACCCGCACTACACCGCGCACGAGCTCGAGCATCAACTCAACGACGCAGGCGTCGAGGTCGCCGTGGTGTGCGGCGGGTCGATGGGCACGTTCGCCGACGTGGTCGGCGGCACGCGCGTGCGCACCGTGCTGAGCGTGGGGCGCGGCGATCTGGGCGTGGTCGATGCGCCGGCCGGTGCGTGCGACGCGCTGCCGCCCGGTTCGATCGCGCTCGCGGACGCGATCGCCGCAGGCGAATCGCTCGCGTGCGAGCCGGTCGCGCTGGGCGGCGCGGACCTGCTGCTGCTGCAATACACGGGCGGCACGACCGGATTGTCGAAGGGCGCCGCGCTGTCGCACCGCAACCTCGTCGCGAACATCGAACAGTTCGCGGCGATCGTGGCGGCCGCGCGGGTGCCGGGCGAGGAAGTCGTCGTCACCGCGATCCCGCTGTACCACATCTTCGCGCTGACGGTGAACTTCCTGTCCTACTTCGCGATCGGCGCGCAGAACTGGCTCGTCGCGAACCCGCGCGACATGGACGCGTTCATCGACGTGCTGAAGGCCGCGCGGCCGACCGTGTTCGTCGGCGTGAACACGCTGTACGCGGGGCTCGCCGGCCATCCGCGCCTGAAGGAAGTCGACTGGTCGCGGCTGAAGCTGTCGGCCGGCGGCGGCGCGGCGGTGATCGACGTGATCTCGTCGCGCTGGAAGGCGGTGACGGGCAACTTTATCCGCGAGGGCTACGGGCTGTCGGAAACGTCGCCGGTCGTGTCGTTCAACCCGCAATCGATCGACACGTTCACGGGCACCACGGGCCTGCCGCTGCCGTCGACGGACGTGAAGCTGCTCGACGACCAGGATCGCGAGGTCGCGATCGGCGAAGCGGGCGAGATCTGCGTGAAGGGGCCGCAGGTGATGACCGGCTACTGGCAGAAGCCGGAAGCGAATACGGCCGCGTTCACGGCGGACGGCTATTTCCGCACCGGCGACGTCGGCGTGTTCGACGCAGCCGGCTTCCTGCGGATCGTCGATCGCAAGAAGGACATGATCATCGTGTCGGGCTTCAACGTGTACCCGAACGAAGTGGAAGCCGTCGCGACCGCGCTGCCGGGCGTCGCCGAATGCGCATGCATCGGCGTGCCGGACGCGCGCACCGGCGAGGCCGTCAAGCTGTTCGTGGTGCTGGCGTCGGATGCCGACGTGACGGAGGCGCAGCTCGTCGCGCATTGCCGCGCGAGCCTCGCGGCCTACAAGGTGCCGAAGCTCGTCCGCTTCGTCGACCGGCTGCCGAAGTCGACGGTCGGCAAGATCCTGCGCCGGGAACTCAGCCGCACCGACTGATGGCGCCGAAGCGCCGCGCGGCCGCGGCGGCGCGGCCCGGCGCGCCGAAGGCCCCGAAGCGGACGCGCGGGCCGCTCAAGTACAATGCGAGCGGTTCGATCGACGGGGACGCGATGACCGGCTCAGATTCACTTTCCGCCCGGCCCGGGCGTGCGCTGCCGTCGCCGAGCGCGACGGTGCCGATCTCGCTCGTCAACGGTTTCCTCGCGAGCGCGGGTGCGCAGCGCGACGTGGTCGAACGCTACCTGCGCGGGGCCGGCATTCCGATCGAACTGCTCGGCGAGCCGCATGCGCGCGTGACGGAGGAGCAGTTCTCGACGCTGTACCGCACGCTCGCGATCGACCTCGACGACGAGATGCCCGGCATCTTCTCGCGCCCGCTGCGCGGCGGCACGCTGAAGTATCTGTGCCTGAGCCTGCTCGATGCGCGCAACCTCGAAACGGCGCTGCATCGCTTCGGCCAGTTCTTCCATATCCTGCTCGACGACTTCTTCGTCGAATCGAAGCGCGACGGTCTCGTCGCACAGGTGCTGCTGCGCCCGAACGAGGCCATCGGCCCGATCGGCGCGCTCGGTCAGGAGCTGATGCTCAAGCTCGTGCACGGCGTATGTTCCTGGCTGATCGGGCAGAAGATCCCGCTGCTGCGGATCGAGTTCGCGTGCCCGCGGCCGCGCCATGCGGTCGACCACCTGTACTTCTTCACCGGCTCCGTGCAGTTCGACTGCGAGCGCACGCTGATGCGCTTCAGCGCGGACTACCTCGATGCGCCGATCCGGCAGAGCAAGCGCAACCTGCGCAAGTTTCTCGCGCGCGCGCCCGGCGACTGGATCTTCGAATCGTTCAGCGAACAGCTCGTGTGCCATCGCGTGCGGCAATACCTGTCGGCGGCGCTGCCCGACCTGCCGGTGATCGACCAGGCGGCCGAGCACCTGCATTGCTCGGTGCGCACGCTGAGCCGCCACCTTGCGGCCGAAGGGACGACGTTCCAGGTGCTCAAGGATGAACTGCGGCGCGACATCGCGATCCAGCGGCTGACCGATACGCCCGACACGATCGCGGCGATCGGCGCCGATATCGGGTTCGACGATCCGAGCGCGTTTCATCGCGCGTTCCGGCACTGGACGGGGAGTACGCCGGGGACATATCGGCGGCGCGCGTAGCGCGCGACGCCCGCTGTCGTCTTTTCGAAGCCGGTTCCCATAGCCGGCTCCCATCGGCGGTTCCCATAACCGGCTTCCTTCGCGGGTGGAAGTGAATCGTGGAATCTCCGATGCGGCGACGCGCTCTGCGACGCGGGGCGCGGAATAAATCCGTCGTTCGCGTGTTGTCGATAGATCAGCCATCGACGCTGTTCCAGGAACGAAATGCGCTTATTCACCGATATGCTGGATGCTTCCGTCGCCGCGTGGCACGAATCGATCGACGCGTTTTGCCGCTTGCAGGACGTCGGTTCCGTGGCAACGGGCGCGCACGGAACGAAGTCGATCTACAGTGGCGCGCCCGTGCCCGTGCTCAATGCGGTCATCGGCATGACGCGCGAGCCCGACGTCGACGAGATCGGAGTCTTTGCCGAATCGTTCAGGGATTGCGAATTGCCATGGAGTATCCAGACACGCGCTGCCGGCACGCAAGCCGCGGCAATCCGACAAATCGCGGGTGAATACGGTCTGACGCAATGTGTCGCGCTGCCATTCATGACGAAGCGGCTGGACCGCGTCGAAGCGCCGGCAACCGGCGATGGCCGGGTGGTCGTGCGGCGTGTGGCGGCAGCGGACAGCGAACGGTACAACAGCACGCTTGCCGCAGGCTACGGCGCGCCGGAGCAGGTGTTTCGACGATTGAGCGCGCGGGCGGTGCTGGAGTCGGACGGGATGATGGGCTTTCTGGTGGAATGCGCCGGCATTCCGGTTGCAACATCGTTCGGTGTCCTGTGCAACGACCAGGTGGGGGTATTCAATGTGTCGACCGTTCCCGAGTATCGGCGACGAGGCTACGCGCGAGCGGCGACCCAGGCGGTATTGAACGCCGCGATCGACAAAGGCGCGCATACCGCGTTTCTGCATTGCACACCGGCGGGACGCCACGTGTATGAGTCGATGGGCTTTGCCGCCGGCGAGGAATGGCAAGTGTACGTCGGTCGGTGACGGACGGGCGCGCGTTTTCGACGATGAACATTCAAAGCGATTGGGCCTTGGTCTCCGGCAACAGGAGAACCGCGAGCAGCACCACGCCATAGGCCGCCCCCGAAAAGATCGCGATGGCCATCGCCAGCCCGATCGAGTGGCTCAACATCCCGACCAGGCTTGGAAACAGGGCACCGATTCCGCGGCCGAAGTTATAGGTAAAGCTCTGTGCATTCGCGCGGAAGCCCGACGGAAACAATTCCGTCAGGTACGCGCCGACCCCGCTGAAGATGCCGCACGAGGAAAAGCCCAGCGGAAACCCGAGCCAGAGCATCTGCGCGTTGGATAGCGGAAGCGTCAGGTACAGGCACACCGATACGAGCGACAGCGCCGAAAACAGCATGAAGTTGCGCCGCCGCCCCCAATAGTCGGAAAGGTATGCGCCGACGACGTAGCCGCAAAACGACCCCACTATGATCACGAACAGATACGCGCCCGTGTCGAGCACGGAGAGATGTCGCTCGATCTTGAGAAAGGTCGGCAGCCAGATGGACATCGCATAGAAGCCACCCTGGATGCCGGTGCAGAGCAGTGCGGCCAGTACCGTGCGGCGCACCTGCGAATGGGAGAAGATAACCCATGCCGAGGGCCGGCCGGCGCCTTGTTTCCGGGTGGCGGCTGCCTGCGCGAACACGTCGGGTTCCGGCACGTGCCTGCGGACGTACAGGACGAGCAACGCGGGCAGGATCCCAACCCAGAAAAGGCTGCGCCAGGCGAGCGACTCGGGCAGCACGGAAAACGCGATGCTGTAGAGAATCGCCGCGATACCCCATCCGACGGCCCAGCCGCTTTGCACCAGGCCGACCACCTTGCCGCGATGTGCGGGCGAGACGATCTCGCCGATCAGCACGGCGCCGACGGCCCATTCGCCGCCGAAGCCGAGCCCTTGCAACGCGCGCAGGACGAAGATCTGCTCGAAATTCTGCGCGAAGCCGATCGCGAGCGTACAGACCGAGAACCACAGGATGGTTCCTTGCAGGACCTTGACCCGCCCGTATCGATCCGCCAGGATGCCGGCAATCCATCCGCCGATCGACGAGAAAATCAGCGTCACCGTGCCCAGCAGGCCGGCCTTGCCGCGATCGAGCCCCCAGAGGTCGATCAGCGAAGCCAGAACGAAGCTGAACACCATGAAATCGAACGCATCGGTCACCCAGCCGGCGAACGACGCGTTGAACGTGCGCCTTCCCGCAGGGCCGAGTTCCGCATACCAGGACGGGCGGGATACCGCGGGTTGCGACACGTGCTCGACATTTCTCGTTGACGTCATTGTTCTGTCCGGGAGTAGAAGCGGCTCTGTCAAAGCCCCGCGGGCGAGCGTCGGGTCGCCAGCGCCTGACGGACGACATCCGGTGATGCGGGGGCTTCGCGGATTCGTAGGCCGATCGCATCGTGAATGGCATTCAGGATGGCCGCGGCCGTCGGGACCAGCGCCGGCTCGCCGATGCCTTTTGCGCCGTAGGGGCCGACGGTCGTCGGTGCTTCGACGAAAATCGACTGCACCTCCGGCATGTCATGCACCGTCGGAATCATGTAGTCGTGCAGATTGTTGTATTGCCCGGGGTGATACTTCTCCATCAGCGCCATGCCGACGCCTTGTGCCACCGCGCCCTCGATCTGCCCTTCAAGCAGTGTCGGATTGACCATTCTGCCGACGTCGTGTGCGGCCACGACCTTCAGCACCCGAACGCGCCCGCTCTCGCAGTCCACCACGACTTCCGCAATTTGCGCACCAAACGCGTAGGCGGCGTAGGCGATGCCTTGCCCTGTCGCATCGAGCGTCGTCGTCGGCGGATCGAAGCTTTCTTCTGCCGCGACGACGTAGCCGTGTGCATCGACGGGCAGGGCCCGGAGATCCAGTGCGGCGCCGTCGATGGCGATCCCGCGCGTATCGGACGAAATCCTTGCATCGGGCGCCGCGCCTGCCAGGGCGAGCAGCCGGTGGCGCAGCGTCGTGCCGGCGAGGAACGCAGCCCGGCCGGTGACCATGGTCTGGCGTGACGCCGAGGTACGGCCGCAATCCGGCGTCAGCGCGGTGTCCGGACCGACGATCCGCAGGCAATCGACCGGTACGCCCAGCGCATCGGCCGCGATTTGCGGAATGACCGTGTTCGAGCCCTGGCCGGCATCCACCGCGCCCTGGTGCAACACGATCGTGCCGTCGGGTCGAATACCGAAGCGGACCGTCGACGGATTCGGCAGCGCGGTGTTGCCGCAACCATAGAAGAACGCGGCCACGCCGACGCCATGGCGAAGGTGGCCCGGCGACGCGCCATTCAGCGCGGCGACACGGGCTTGCGCTTCACGCCATGCCGGCCGCAGCGCATCGAGGCACGCGACGAGGCCCACGCTATCGTCCAGGACTTGCCCCGTCGGCAGCAGGTCTCCCGGCCGCAGCGCGTTCATTGCACGAAACTCGAGCGGATCGATGCCCGCCTTGAGCGCCAGCTCGTCGACGAGTTGTTCCTGCGACATCGTCGTTTGCGGTACGCCAAAGCCGCGGAACGCGCCCGCGGGCGTGACGTGCGTATGAATCGCGCGCGAGTGCGCCGTATAGTGGGGAATGACGTACGGGCCGCCGGCATGCACCGGTACGCGATTGGCAACGGCGGTGCCCCAGGAAGCGAACGCGCCGGTATTGAAGTCGCCGTCGAACGTCACGGCACACAGTCGGCCATCGGCATCCGCGGCCATGCTGGACGTCATTCGGCCGGGATGGCGCTTGGTCGACGTGGCCATCGATTCCTCGCGCGACAACACCATCGCAACGGGCCTGTCGAGATGCCAGGCCGCGATCGCCAGCAACGGCTGGACCGTCATGTCGAGCTTGCCGCCGAAGCCGCCGCCGACCGCGGTCGCCACGACGCGCACCTGCTCCGGCGCGACGGCGAGAATGCGGGCGAGATCGCCGCGATGCGGATGGGGCGCCTGCGTGGACGAATGGATCTCGATGGTGTCGCCCACGCGTCGCGCCCAGCCGGCCTCGGGCTCGAGGTACGCATGCTCGACGAAACTGGATTCGAACGTCGCGCTCACGACATAAGGGGCGCCCTGTATCGCGCGTTCCGCGTCGCCGCGGCGCACGAGCCCCTCGATCAGCACATTGCCGGGACGATCGGCGTGCAGTTGCGGACTGTCGTCCAGCACGGCGTCGGCGATCGCGAGCACCGGTGTCTGCGGTTCCCATGTGACGGGAAAGCGGCTCAGGTCGAGCGCCGCGATTGCGTCGCGCTCGCCGACCACCAGCGCAACCGCCTCGAGATGGTGTCGTGTTTCCGTTTCCGGAAGGACGGGCTGGTCGGCGTACGGTGTCGCGACGCCGTGCAGATTCATGCCGGGCACGTCGACGTGGGTCAACACACGACGCACGCCCGGATGGGCTGCGACAAATGCGTCGAGGTCGCCGAACGCGAAGCGAGCGCGGTGATGCGGACAGCGGACCGCGCGCAGGAACAGGCTGTCGGCCGGATAGTCGTCAGCACCGAAACGCTGGCTGCCATCGACTTTTTCGGGCCCGTCGAGGCGCGTCAGCGGTACGCCGACGGACGGCCCGTCGGACGGGGCAACCGTACAGTGCCGCGCGGCGGTGCCGCACCCGACCTCGGTCACGGCGTCGACGATCTTCCGGTAGCCCGTGCAGCGGCACAGCACGCCATCGATGGCGGTCCGCGCGCTCGCGCGGTCGGTCACGCGGTTGGCGTCGATTGCCGCCGCCGCTGCCGTCAGCATGCCCGGTATGCAAAATCCGCATTGCACCGCCTGATGCGCGAGGAAGGTTTGCTGCAGGCGGCTGCCGCATCGGGTGCCGTCGGCCAGCCCTTCGACGGTGACGACGCGGCGTCCCGCGACTTGCCCCAACGGAATCAGGCAGGCATAACGCGCATCGCCATCGACGATCACGGTGCAGCTTCCGCAGTCGCCCTGGCGGCAACCCTCCTTGGTCCCGAACTGCCGCAAGTCCGCGCGCAGGTAGTCGACCAGCCGCTGCGACTGGTCCGCCGGCAGGCGCAGCCGCGTGCCGTTGAGTTCGAACCAGTCGAGTGGCGGCGAAACCGGAGCGCTGCCGCTGGCGGTGGTTTCGCGAACGTCGGCAAGCTCGTCAAGCAGTGGATGCGCCACGTGCGTTCTCCTCGATGCAGCCTCTGAAAGCGCGCGCCACAGCCAGCCGCGCGAGATGAATGCGATGCAATGCCGTCGCCCGGCAGTCGTCGAGCGGGGACAGCTCCGCGAGCGGCGCCGCTTCGATCACGCCCGCCAGATCTTCGCGCCGCCGGCCCGACAGCGCCGCCTCGAGCACCGGTATCCGCCGCGCAACGTCGGATGCGCCACCGACGGCAACGGCGGCCGCCTCTACCGTACCGTGCACGGACACGCGCAGATGCGCGGCGGCCGAAACGACGGCGATCGCTGCGCCGTCGCGATTCGTGCATTTGACGAACGACGTCCGATCCTGCGCGCGCGGTAGCGCAAACAGGATGGCAACCAGCAGTTCGTCCGCGTGCAGCGCGGTCCGGCGGCTGCCCGGCAAGAACTCGGCCAATGGCAAACGGCGCACGCCCCGTGTGCTCGCCAGCTCGACGCAAGCGTCGAGTGCCAGCAGCGGCGGGATGCCGTCCGCCACCGGAGAGGCATGGCACACGTTCCCGCCGATGCTGCCCTGGACGCGAATTTGCCGGGGCCCGACGGAAGCTGCCGCTCCCGTGAGCGCCACGGGCAACCAGGCAGTCCGGGCGATGGCTTCCCAGGTGCTCGCAGCGCCGATACGGGCTACACCGTCGCGCTGCTCGATGCCGCGCAATGAGGCGATGCGGCTGATGTCCACCCATGCAGACCTGGCGGGCACCAGCCCGATATCCGCGAAGGCGTCGGTTGCTCCGCAGACGATGCGCGGCCGCGGATGCTCCGCAAGCCTGCCGAGCACTTCGTCGATGGTGTTGGCGCGAAGATAGTTCATCGCAAGAGTGCGTGCATCTTCATGGTTACGATGGTGGACATTGGTACCGGCACGCGCTCAGTCGCCGGCCGACGCATCCTTGCGGACAACCCGCAGCACGCTGTCGATCACGAACGACTCCCAGTGGCGCACGGCATTCGGCGCATCCAGTTCCTCCCCGAGGAACACGGACAACGTGTGGCGGTTCGACGTATAAAAATACGCTGTCGAGATGATCAGCAGGAAAACGTCGCGCGCATTCAGGTCCTTGCGAAACAGGCCTTGCTCGACGCCGCTTTCAAGAATCTTCGCGATGACCTGCACCGCATGCGACGAGTATTCGCCCCAGCGTTTCAGCTTGGACACGTGCTTGCCTTTGTGCAGGTTCTCCGTGTTGAGCAGCGTGATGAAATCGGGATTGCGCCAATAATAGTCCAGCTTGAAGCGGATCACCGATTTGAGCGCTTCCACGGGAACCGAAGGATCGGGTGCCATCTTGACTTCCGCTTCGTCCATCCGTCGATAGATGCCTTCGAGCACCGCGACGAACAGGCCCTCCTTGCTCCCGTAGTAGTAGTAGATCATCCGGTCATAGGACTTCGCCAGCCTGGAAATCCTTTCCACGCTGCCGCCTTCGTAGCCGTAGCGCGCGAAGACCTTGGTCGCCGCACGAAGGATCTTGTCGCGGGTTTCCTGTGCCGCTGCTTCCCGGACACCGGTTCCGCGCACAGCCTTGCTTTTTGCTGCCTGGGCCATACTGCTCCTATGGCGGCCGATAACCTGGGCATTGCCGCCTGAAAAAAACTTCCAATAGCGGGTTTCCTCGACTTTCGTACAGGGAACGCTACATGAATCCCGGATTCTACGGAACTCTTTGCGCGACTGCAACAAGACATAAAAGTGTCGTTAATTCAACGGGTTATTTTTGACGTGATCCGCCGTCCAGGCATGCTGGGGAGTGAATCTTCCACCTCTCCCAGTTTTTATTTCCGAAAAGTGCTGCTACCATTCGTTTGTGGAGTACTCACTACATGAAACGCTGATTCCAGGTTGTTTGGGGCCGATGTCCGGTAAGCAGGAGATAGACGAATGAACAACGAACTCGACGATCCCTGCAGCGCTTTCGCTGCGCGGAGCATCTGGAAATCGCCCTCCGACGCGAGCGATCCTGAAATGATCCCGGTCTTCGAGGGGCGTGCGTCTCGATCGCTGCTCGATCTGGACATGCTCGCGTTGCGACACGTTTCCCAGGCGATGGCGAACGAGGTCGCGCCCGCAGCGCGCATTGGAAAATTGCTCGAGGCCGCGATGCAGGGCGCGACGGCGACCTGGGGGCTGATTGCGGTCATGCGCGACGGCGGCTGGGAGGGTGCCGCCGAGGCGACGGCATCGGCGGCGCCGAACGTCGACGTGGAACGGCTGCCGATCGACCGGCTTCCGGTCTCCATCCTGGCGACAGCCGTCCATCTGCGCAACGGACTGGTGCTGGACGATGCCCGTGCCGCCGATCAGTGGCGCATGGACGACTATGTGCGCCGTCGCAAGCCGCGCGCCGTGATCTGCGTGCCGATCCGGTGCAACGGCGCATTGACCGGCGCGCTGTATCTGGAACACGGTGACGTACCAGGCATCTTCACATCGGCGAACACCGCGTTGATCGAGATCATTGCACTGCATGCCGGGTTCGCACTGGAGAACATGCGTCTTCGCGACGAGCTTGCCGGGCTGCACGCACGCCTGAGCAGCACCGAAGCAAGGATGCACGACACGCTCTCCGAAATGGATCGCGTCGACCGGCTGAAAGCCTATGGGGAACTGGCGGCGTCGATCGTGCATGAAGTCGCCCAACCCGTCACGGCAATAGACACGTCCGCGCGCGCCGGGCTGAAGTGGCTCAACCGCAATGCCCCGGATATCGACGCCGCCCGCGAGATGCTCGCCCACATCTGTGCATGCGCCATGCGTGCGCGGACCATCATCAGCGCGCTGCGCGCAAGGGCGCGGCACGCAGCGCCCGTCTTCACAGTGTTCGATCTCACCGACGCGCTCCGCGAGGCGGCCGAAATCGTGGAAAGCACGCTGGACGCGATGAAGGTGAGCTTGCGCCTCGATGGATTCTCGTCCCCGATGCTGATGCGCGGCGAGCGCGTGCAATTTCAGCAGGCCATCATCAGCCTGCTGATGAACGGCGCGGAATCCATGCTCGGCACTCCCGAGGACGAACGAGTGCTCGTACTGGCATGCGAATCCGCTCCCGACCGCTTGCGCATTCGCGTCGACGATCGCGGCGACGGCCTCGATCCGAAGTTGGCGCAGCGCATCTTCGAACCGCTGTTCACGACCAAGCCCCATGGCATGGGCATGGGCCTGTCCATCTGCAAGTCCATCGTGGATGCGCACCATGGCCAGCTGGTGCTGATGCCTCGTTCGGAAGGCGGTACTCGGGCGACGGTGACGCTTCCGCCTTTTTCGATGTGACGCGCACGGGTTCCACGGCGAGCGGCGTGAAGCGCCGAGCGATCGGTGGGGGTTGAGAGACGGCATGTGCATTCGGTAAAGGATCGGGTGCCTATACAAACGTATGGGGCGACTTATCCGGACGCGTCATCCGGCTAGCTGCAGATTCAATGGATCGGGTCGACACGTCGCCTTATGCTCGTCTCACCGGTACGCGAATCGCATTGGCGACGGCTCGAGCGACAGTTCGTCGAGCTCGATTCGCGATGTGGCGGAAGTGCGATGCGTGTGCGTCGTGACGATGCAGATGACCGGAACGTGCGTGCTTCTCGATACCCGAAATCCAAGGAACCCATCATGAAACTCCGACAAATCGTTGCAAGCGGCGGCTTGGCCGTCGTCCTGACCACCTGCTTGCAACTGCAGGCATTTGCCGATGAACGGCCCGATACGGCGGGCGCGGATGTCGCGGCGACGTCGACCACGTCGCCCGGTACGACGAAAAAGGCCATCCGTGCAGCCAACCGCACATTCTCGCGGTCGGTCCAGAAAGTGCTGGCCCGCACCAAAGGATTGGAAGGGAAGCCGATCACGGTTTTCGGTAACGCTTCGACAGGGCGGGTGACGCTGGCAGGCCAGGTGGAAAGCGAGGATCAGGATCATCTGGCGGTCGAGGTGGCCAGAAAGGCTCGCGGAGTTACGTCGGTGAACAGCCGGATCACGCTGCGACCGCAAGGCGGAGCCTGAGCGACGAGCGGGCGCACTGCCGGGCCGGATGGCATGTATCGGTGACCTGCGTGCGTCCGCTTTCACATGACCGATCCGATTGGCTGGGAGAAGTGGCGATGGCGACACTGCCTGAAGCGGACATCGTGGTTCGCACTTTGATCAATGTCCTCGATCCTTCGCTGGAACAACGCGATGTTTGCCTGCGAGCGCAGCGCGCGCGATACAAGGCGCGACGCTTCGGCTTGCGTCGATGCGACGAACCCGATGTGCTTGCGCGGGCCGAACCGCTTTCCAGCATAGCGGTGACGGAGTGCATTTCGCTATCCATGATCAGCGTGTCGTGGAGCGACTCGTGTTCGGGGCGGTATACCGAGCAAATCTGGTGCAGGAGCCGCGCGCGCGTACCATCGGTCTGCGCGCTGACGGGGCGCGCAATACGGCGCGGCGATCCCGTGTTTCGTCCGCGTGCGAGCGATATCTGCCTGCCCTCGAACCGTCAGCGAATGATTCTTGCCGCGACCGTTCAACCATGCAGCGGCGCGTCCGCGCCCGATACGATCTAGCGGTACGCGCGAATCGATCGTGCATCCGCGGGCGTGGCATGAGCCGGGTCTAAGGCGACGGGACCGTCACGACGATCAGTGCCGCACCGTGCAGGCGCTCGGCCAGATCGAAGTGAACGGGGCGCTCTCGCCACCAGCGCGCGAACCCGCTACGGGCGCAATGTCCGACGACGATCAGGTCCGGACGGGTTGTCGCAGCATGTGCCGCGATGGCGTCCGCCGGGCGTCCGAACCGCACGTAACCGCGCGCGGCGATACCGTCGTCCGCCAGTGTGCCGACCGCCCGTTGAAGTTCGTGACGCGCGAATTCCTCGATGCGGTGGTGGGCGAGATCGCCGAGCAGTCCGGCCGCCTGTGCATTCGCGGTCACGGGGTCGACAACGGCCACGACGTCGACCTCGGCCGACAATGCCCGCGATAGCGCCGCACACTGCGCGAGTGCGGCTTTTGCTTCATCGGTCCCGTCATAGACGAGTAGCATTCTGGAAAGCGATGACATGTGTTTCGCGTTGGTTGTGGGAATGGACTCGTCCGCGGCGAGCGCCGGCATGCGTGGCGGGTGCCCGGATACTTCCGCCGCAGCGGACGCGATTGCCTACACTGAACACGCGAGGCATCCCGTTTATTCCGGCGTCATTCGAACGTCAGCCGCAGGCTTCGGTATCGACGAAATTTTCTGGCCGCATGCGTGATTCGCGGGGCTCGTCGAACGCCGTGCGAATCGCCTTGCGCGCACGGGATATCCGGCTCATGACGGTGCCGACGGGTATATCGAGCGTATCGGCTGCTTCCTGATAGCTGAACCCGTCGATGCTGACGAGCAGTAACGCGATGCGCTGGGGTTCCGGCAACCGCGCCACGGCATCGATGATCTGCCGGACGGCGAGGCCGGTTTCGGACGTGGAGCGCGGATCGGCGATCGTTTCCATAAACGCATCGTTCCAGTCGAGCAGCAGGCGGTCGCGATGATTGCGTTGGCGCAATTCATTGAGCCATATCGAATGGATGATCGAGAAAACCCAACTCAGGGGCGACGTATCGGCGCGCAGTTGATGGGCCCGCTCGAGCGCGCGAACGCAGGCACGCTGAACGAGTTCTTCTGCGTCATGCCGATTCCCGGTTATGCGCATGGAGAACGACCGAAGGCGTGGCAGCATGTCGGGAAGCATCGTTGAAAGTTCGGTTTGCTTCATTGGCTACTCGAGTCCGGCGCGGGATCCCGGCTGCACATCGCGCGACGCGTCGACGCGCAGTACGCGCGGAATGGATCCCTGGGGAAAAGAATGTCCAGATGCGGCGATTGGGCCGATTGCGTGGTTCGTTACGATCCCGCCAGCCGTGCGACGTCTGTACCGACGTATTGGAACGTCGCAACGTATCGGGCATATTTCGTCAGACGGGATGAATGCAACGCCATGTACCTGCGGCGCGTCCGGATACATGGAGAGACAATCGAAGGCGCTATACGGACGACGGTTTGCACCCTCGGCGTCGTGATTCGACAGCAGTTCCCGTCATCGACGGGCACGATTGCGCGGCACGGCGAACGTCCGGATGGAATCCAGGCCAGACGATTCGCCGGATGGACGGCCGCGCTGCAATCGAATCACTCGTCCGTCAGGCGGCCGTGCGGATTGAAATGATTGAACATTGGAACGGGACCGGGACGAGATGCAGTAGCGATCCGGGTGCCGCGGGCGTGCGGACGTTGCACCGTCAGTACCGGGCTTGACGCGGAGGCCCGTGTTCAATGGCCGGAATACAGCTTCCTCAGTGCGTCGAGCTCGCCGCTCTGCCTCGCCCGCTCGAGTTCCTGGCGTACTTCCGTGCGCGTCCTTGCCATCGGCACCATGGCAACCGGTGCCCACTGGTTCGTGGCCTGGGCATCGTGATTTCCCGTGATCGAATCCGCGGGGGATGCCGCATGGACCGAGGCGGTCATCGCGAGCGCGGCGAACGAGAAGGTGATCTTCAATGTGTTCATGTCGGAATCCTTAAAATAGATCGATCGAAAAGTGCGTACGGCATCCGATGAAGTCGGGCGCGCGCATGAGCCGGCCGCGTGATGGTTTTTCGCCAGATTCCGTCGTGTGTGTATTGGGCGCCGGGCAGGTATCTCGCATGTGTCCGGGGCGCGGCATTTTGCAATGTCGTGTATCCATCCGTTAGCGGGATACATTCGGATACGAAATTGCCCGTCATCGCGGGGCTTGAGCCGGCTTCGACGGCCGGCGGCCCGATTCGAACGGGGGGGCTCGACTGTCGGGGCCGGGCGCCGGGGGCTCGCGACGCCGGGTTGTGCTGACTCGGGGCCCGTTGTTGCGTTGGCGATTTCGGGCTGGGCTGGAATAATCTGACGGCTCGCGTGTTTTCAGTGGTGCCGGCAGAAGGTCGTTGCGATCGGCGGGGGGCGGCAACGACCGAGTGAAGTCGACGAGGGGCAGCTGCCGTGGCATGCGCTGCGGTTGCGTGTCCGACCGAACGGATAGGACCGGGTATCCCGCTCCGAGCCTGCGCGCAGGTGCCGCCGTGCCGGCGGCGTCCGAGTTCATGCCCGCCCCCGTTTCCTTACTGCATCCGCATGATCGAACTTTCGACACGACGCTTCATTGAGCTTTGCCCAGGCCCGCCGCGGCTGCAACGTGCGTTCGACGACAATGCGCGGTCCGTCCTGATCGCCGGGCACGGTGCGGCACCATCGGCCGTCACGGCAATGCAGCGCGAATATGCGTTGCGCGCGATGCTGTGCGATGGCTGGTCCGCTGTTCCGCAAGCGATCGTGTCACATGGAGGCGGGGCCGTGCTCGTACTGGCCGATCCGGGTGGGGAGCCGCTGTCCGGTGCCGGTCAACCGCAGGAAGGGCCGGCCGCGTTCCTGCGGCTCGCGATTGCGCTCGCGACGACGGTGGGTGCGATGCATGCGGCCGGTGTCGTGCATCGCGCACTCGCGCCGCATCGCTTCCTGGTGGACGACGACGGCCGTGCGTTCCTGACGGGCTTCGGCCATGCCGTCCGCACAGGAGTGATCGACCCGTTGCGCGACGCCGAGCTCGATTGGGACGACACGAATGTCGTCTACATGGCGCCCGAACTCTGCGCGGGCATGAACACATGTGGCGACGCACGGGCCGACCTCTACGCGCTCGGGTGCATTTTCTATGAGCGGCTGGTCGGGCTGCCGCCGTTTGACGCGACCGATGCCGCCGCACTCGTGCATGCGCACGCCACGCAATCGGCGCAGGCGCCTCACGAGCGTGCCCGGCACGTACCCGAGCAGATCTCGCGGATCGTCATGAAGTTGCTCGAAAAGGCCCCGGAGCAACGCTACGGCACCGCTGCGGCGCTCGTCGCTGATCTGCGGCGGTGCGAACGATGCCGTCGCCGCGGCGAGATCGCTGCGCAAGCCCATTTTCGCCATGCGCAGGGCGCCTGGCAGCGCTGGGAAGCGCTGGCCAAGGCGCGGCAACTGCCGGCTGTGCATGCCGAGGGTTTCGATGCGGAAGCGGGCAATCCCGCCGGGAATCGTTTGCACGAACTGGACGTGCGGGCGGTGCTGCGCATCTCGAACGCGCTGGCGAGCGACATCGTGCCGGCGCGCCTCGTCGAGACGCTGTTGCGCACAACGCTCGAAAGCGCCGGGGCCGAATACGGCGCGCTCGCGGTGCTGCGCGAGCGCGTCTGGCATGTGCCTGCGCGCGCGGACGCGGTCGACGGTACGATCGTCGTGACTCAGGCAGCCGAGCCTTTCACGGCGGGCGTGCTGCCCATGTCTCTCGTGCAGGCGGTTGCGCGTACGCAGGAGGGCGCGGTGATCGACGATGCGTCCGAGTCGCCGGTCCACGCCCAGGATGCGTACGTTCGGCGCAAGCGCCCCCGTTCGGTGATGTGCGTGCCGCTGATGCGTCATGCGACGCTCGTCGGCGTTCTGTACCTGGAAAACAATCTGGCGGCGCGGATGTTTACCGCGGCCAAGGCAGCCCTGGTGGAAGTGATCGCGTCGCAGGCCGCGTTCGCGCTCGAGAATGCGCGGCTCTACGAGGAACTGGTCGAGCAGAACCGTCAGCGCGCCCATGCCGAGGAACAGCTTCGAGCCGCCCTTGCCAGCCTCGAGCGCGCCAGCCGCCTGGAAGCGATGGGCGAACTCGTCGCGTCGATCGTTCATGAAGTCGGACAGCCGATTGCGGCCGTCGATACGTCGGCGAGCGCGGCGTTGCGTTGGCTGAGCCGGGAGCCGCCGGATGTCGGGGAGGCGCGGGAAATGCTCGTTCACATCAACCGGGGGGCGGCGCGAGCCAAGAGCATCATCCAGGCCTTGCGCGCGAAGGCGCGCAAGGCCGAGCCGCAGTTCGCGACGGTCGATCTCAACGAGGCCGTCCGTGAGGCAGCGGCGCTTGTCGCGCGGCAACTCGACGCGCTCGACGTCGTGTTGGAGCTGCACGTCCAGCACAGCCCCGTCTGTGTCCATGGCGACCGGATCCAGCTCCAGCAGGTCGTGATCAACCTGCTCACGAACGGTGCCGAAGCGATGGCGGGGCTCGAGACGGTACGTTGCCTGTCGCTTGCTTGCGAAGCGGACGGCGTTGACAGCGCTCGCGTGACCGTGGAGGATCTCGGCAGCGGTATTGCGCCGGATGTTGCGGACCGGCTGCTCGAACCGCTCTTTACGACCAAGGAGAACGGGATGGGCATGGGCCTCGCCATCTCGCATTCCATCGTCGATGCACACGGCGGGACGTTGACGTTGTCGACCCGCGACGGCACGGGTACGCGCGCGATCGTCATGCTGCCGCGCGCCGATCCATGACCGGGTCGTCCGCCGCCACGCGGCCATCCCTGCACATTCACCAGCGAATACTTCGATGCCCGAAACCAGAATGCCCTACCCGGATCCTTCCTCTGCGGATCGGAACGGCCGTGTCGTCTACGTCGTCGACGACGACGAGTTCATTCGTGCCGCGCTGATCAGCCTGCTGCGATCGATCGACCTGGACGTTCGCGCATTTGCGTCGACTGAGGAATTTCTCGCGGCGCCGAAGGGCGCCGGACCGTCGTGCCTCGTGCTTGACGTGAGGCTGCGCGGGCAAAGCGGGATTGCGTTCCAGAAGTCGCTGGTCGAGAACGGCGGTCCGCAGATGCCGATCATCTTCATCACGGCGCACGGCGATATCGCGATGACGGTGAAAGCAATGAAAGCCGGTGCGATGGATTTCCTGACGAAGCCGTTCCACGACCAGGAAATGATCGACGCGGTGATCGCGGCGCTCGATCGCGACGCGAAACGGCTGGAGGCCGATCATTCGCTGCTCGATCTGCGCGCGTGTTGGGAATCGCTGACGCCGCGGGAATGCGAGGTGCTGCAACACGTCGCGGCGGGCTTGATGAACAAGCAGGTCGCGGGGAACATGGGCATTGCGGAGATCACGGCCAAGATCCACCGCGGTCAGGCGATGCGCAAGATGAAGTGCCGCTCGGTCGCGGAACTGGTGCGCAAGATGAGTACGCTCGGCATCGGGCCGCCCGCACACTAGCAGCGGCACCGTCATTGGGGGAAAGCCTACCCCATACGTAGATATGGTGACGGTGCGGCGGCGTGGCGGTATGCTGGCAACTTGGGTAGCCGTAGTCGGGACGGTCCGGTCCGTTCACTCGCCATAAGCAGGGATGCCTTTTTCACTCTCAGCCACCGATCTCGTATCGATTGTCGACGACGACCCGTTCGTGCGCGCCGCCGCGAGAAGCTTCGTGCGTTCGCTCGGCGGGGACGCGCACGAGTTTGCGTCGGGGCCGGCGTTCCTGGCGTCGGACGTGGCGTTGCGAACAGGCTGCCTGATCTGCGACATCCAGATGCCGGAGATGGATGGCCTTGAAGTGCTGGCCCGGATGGAAGCCCGCGGCCTGAACATTCCGACCATGTTCGTCACGGCATTCGCCACTGCGCGCGATCGCGAGCGCGTGCGGGCCAGCGCCGCGCTGTGCCTGCTCGAGAAGCCGATCGACGCGCAGGAGCTCGAGACGTGGCTCGCCCGCGCGCTCGGCTACGTCTGACCCGCCGCGGGTTGCGGCCACGGCAACCTAAACCTTCGTAGGGGGTGGATGGCCGCTCGTTTGATGGTGCGAGCCCCCATCTGCGTGTTTTCATCCTTCCTGTACCGTCCGCCGTGGCGGCGACAGGAGAACGAAGATGGCGAACCTCCCTACCTTATCGTGCGGAACCTTGTCCGAATTCCGCATCGCGCGTCGCATACGCAACGTCGCCCGCGCAGGGTTCCCGTATGTGCGTGAGTTCATCGTGTGGCCCGTCCGTCTTGTCCTCGCGGCTGGCGTGCTGCTCGTCGCGGAGCGCATGCATGACGCTCGTGCCATGCTGCCGAGCGCGTTGCCTCCCGTTGCCGGCGGTGGTCCGCTGCTTGCAAGCGCGGCCGGGATCCTGTTTGCGCTGGCAGCGGTGCTGTGGCTGCGTACGCGGAAGCTGGACGCGAGAATTCGGCAACTCGCCGCGGCAATCGAGAATCATGGCGTCGAGGCGCTGCCCGATGCACCGGTCGAACGCGGCGCGCCCTCGATCGCAAGGCTGACACGCGCGATCAACGATGCACATCGCCAGCACGCGGAACGCGTGACGGAATTGCTGCACGTGCTGGCCGCCTATGCGCATGATCTGCGCACGCCGTTGACGCGGATGATGCTGCGTAGCGGGATGCTGGAAGATGGCGCGTTGCGTGACGCGATGGAGCGCGATCTTGCCGAGATGGGGGAACTGGTCGAAGCGAGCCTTGCCTGCGCGCGACTTCAGTGCAGCGTGGCGGAGCCGCCGCGGCGCGTCGATGCGGACGAGTTACTCGGTGCGCTGGTCGGCAACTATCGCGACGCGGGCCTGACCGTCGGCCTCGACGGGCGGGTGGGCCATCCGCTGGTGACCTGCCCGCACGCGCTGCGCCGCGTGCTCGTCAATCTGATCGACAATGCGCTGCGATACGGCGGCGACGTCCGCCTGTGTGTCCGGGTCGATGCCAGACGCGTGATGCTCAGCGTGGTGGATTCGGGGCCCGGTATCGTGCCGGCGGAACTGGAGGCGGTGTTCGCGCCCTGGTATCGTGCGCCGCAGACAGCGGCGCGCGCGTCGGGATCGGGGTTGGGGCTGGCGATCGCGCGCCGTCTGACGCAGGCGATGCAAGGAGAATTGCAGTTGAACAATCGCAGTACCGGAGGCCTCGAAGCGAGAGTGACGTTACCGCTCGCCGTCGCATGACGGCATGGGGGCGATGTCATTGGCGAGCGTGACGACATTGCTAAAGCGATCGTCGAGGCGTACCGCCGGGATTGCAGCGAGAGCCAGCCTCGCTCTGCTCTCGAAAAGTCGCTACTAACTGAATTTGCTCATCAGCTTGCGCTTTCGAGGATGCCGCTGTTTTCCGGCCCGACGGCGGCCGAAAGGGCCTGCTTTTATCGATGCGCAACGTCGGTCGCGTCGATAAATCGGCGCGCCGTGGAATGACACGAACCGGACAGGTGTTATGAGCGAGGAGCACGTCATTGGGTTGACGCGCCGTCCCTGAACCAGACCTCTTCCAGATGAATTCCATAGACTCTCCTCAGATTCCGGTCGTATCGCATCGTCCGCTGGCAGGCAGTGATCACCGAACGCTGGTACTCGCCGCGCTAGGCGGGGCACTGGAGTTTTACGATTTTGTGATTTACGTGTTTTTTGCAGCCGTGATCGGTCAACTGTTCTTCCCGCAGTCGATTCCCGACTGGCTGCGCCAGATGCAGACGTTCGGTGTGTTTGCCGCAGGCTATCTCGCTCGGCCGCTCGGCGGCGTGATCATGGCGCACTTCGGCGATCTCGTCGGCCGCAAGCGCATGTTCACGATGAGCGTGATGCTGATGGCCTTGCCCACGCTGATGATGGGGCTGCTGCCCACCTATGAGTCCATTGGGGTTGCCGCACCCGTGCTGCTCCTGCTGTGCCGGGTGTTGCAAGGTGCGGCGGTGGGCGGCGAGGTGCCCGGGGCCTGGGTGTTCGTCTCCGAACACGTTCCGCCGCGTCATGTCGGCTATGCCTGCGGTCTGCTGACGGGCGGCCTGACGTTGGGCATCCTGCTCGGCTCGCTGATCGCGTCGGGGATCAACCATCACTATTCGCCTGCCGCAATCAGTGCCTATGCGTGGCGGATGCCGTTTGTCGTCGGTGGCCTGTTCGGGATCTTGTCCGCGTTTCTGCGACGCTGGCTCAATGAAACGCCCGTGTTCATCGAAATGAAGCAGAGCCGGTTGCTGGCCGGAGAAGTGCCGTTGAAAGCCGTGTTGCGCGATCACGGCCGGGCAGTGCTCGTATCGATGATCCTGACGTGGACGCTGACCGCGGCGATTGTCGTCGTGATCCTGATGACGCCGACGCTCGTGGCAAAGCGCTTTCATATCGCGCCCGCGCTCGCGCTACAGGCGAATTCGGCGGCGACGCTCTGCCTGACGATCGGATGCGTCGTCGCCGGTTCGGTGGCGGGGCGGATCGGTACCGGCCGCACGATCTTCTTCGGCTGCATGCTGCTCGGCGCATCGTATTTTCTGATGGCCACGCGACTCTCCGTGGATCCGTCGTCGCTGCTGCCGCTCTACGCGGTATCCGGTTTCTTCGTCGGTGCGGTTGCGGCGATTCCGGTTGCGATGGTCAACGCGTTTCCGCCTGTCGTGCGTTTTTCGGGCATCTCGTTCTCGTACAACGTCGCGTATGCCGTGTTCGGCGGTCTTACGCCGGTGTTCGTCTCGGTGATGCTGAAATCGAATCCGCAGGCGCCGGAAATTTACGTGGGCGCGTTGTGCATCGTTGGGGCGCTGGCAGGTCTTGCGTTGCGCCCCGCGCGCTAGGGACGCACATACGAAGGTATGCGGCGCATCATCGGAACGGTTCGTTCCTTTGCCGGCAGATTGCATGGATCATGATGCGACTGGCTCCCGACCTGTTCGCGGCGGGCCTGAATCGATGGGGATGATGGGGATGTGCTCATGCGGTTGGCCAGTCGAGCTCTGCGCGCGCGGCGACGCGTGACGCCACGCCGGCGCGTTGCTTCGGCGCCGACAGCTCGAATGGGCCGGAATTTTGAAAGAGGGGAGCCATGATGGCCTATCCACGCACGATGTCCCCGCGCGTCGCGTCGTTCGGGCTGCTCGGTGCGCTGCTGACTGCATGCGGATACGGCGCGACGTTTCTTCTGTCGATGCATTTTCGTTCGGCAGGAGGCAACGACGTCGATACGGGGGCCGCACTGGCCGAAGCGATGGTCGGCACGCTGATCGGCCTGCCGCTGGTCGCGTGGCTTGCACACGGGATCGGGGCCGCGCGCACGACGGCGCTGGCCGCGCTGATCGTCGGCGCGGGCGTCGTCGGCTTCGCCGTGATCGGGCGCACCGGCTCGCTGAGCGTCGTGCCCGGATTGCTGGTCGGCGTCGGTTGGGGTGGGTTCTACCTCGCGGCGCCGATGATGCTGGCGGAGCGGACTACCGATGCCGAGCGCGAGCGCTGGTTCCTGCGGTTCGGCTCGTTTCAGATGGCCGGCGTCGGAGGCGGTCCGGCGGTCGCGGCGCTCGCGATACGCAACTGGCACTGGACGACTGGCACGGTGTTCTGCACCGTCGGCGGCTTGTGCGCGATGGCGGCGTTGATGCTGGAGTGCTTCGGGCGCCTCTCGCCTGCGCCGCTCCCCGTCGTGCCGCCGATACGGGAACGGTGGCTACGCGAGATTCGTGCGATCGCCCGCACGCATGCGATCTACCCGATCGCAATCATCGCGCTCGGCTCGAGTGTCTTCTCGGGCCTGATGACGTTCCAGATGTCGATGGCACAGGAAACGGGCGTGAAGGCGGGCACGTTCTTCGGCCTCTATTCGGCAACGGTTGTCGTCACGCGCTGGCTGCTCGGTGCGATCGTGATTCAGATGCGTGTCAGCGCGACCACGCAGATCCTCCTCGGCTTCATGATACTGAGCGTCGCCGTGACGTTTGCCGTGCCGCACAACACGATGCTTCATTCGGTCAGCGCCGTGCTGCTCGGTACCGGGTATGGCCTCATCTATCCGATCGTTCAGGCGCAAGCCGTCAACAGTACCGATGCGCGGCACCGGCACGCGGTGCTGACGTGGTTCGTGGCGTCCTATTTCGTCGGCGTGTTCGGATTTCCCGCTGTCGGCGGGCTGGTGCTGGTCAGCATGGGCAAGACGACGCTGCTGCTGCTCATCGCCGCGTGCGGCCTGGCCGCGCTGCTGCTCTCGATCGTCGAGCACCGGAAGAGAGCCTCGCTCGTGGCCTTCTGAAGGCACGGGAACGTTTCGGACGCGCAAGGGTTCGGGCGATTCCGGCAACGGAAACGGTTCGGGTCGGGTTCCCGCGAGGCAACACGCCGGGTGATACGGAACGGAAATCGTCGCGGCGCGCGTGCTCGGAACCTTTCCGGGCCCGCTGCGATTTTCATTGCTTCAACGCGAGGATTGCACCGCTGCGGAGCGCACGGCCGCAATGAAGTCGTCCCTGGAATCCGCTTCGATGCGCGTCTGGATTTCCTTCGCGGCCACCACGCCATCGGCCATCGCTGTCACGCAGCACGGATGCATTCTCTGCGCGACCTCGCCGATCGCGAAGACGTTGGATATCGACGTTTCGGTCGTGCTGACGTCCGTCGAGACGAATCCCCTGGCATTGCGCACCAGATCGAAGCCATGCATGAAGTCGAGCATGCGAAAAAATCCTCACCTGACCTCGTCATCGGCGTGACGGTGCCGTCGCGGCTTCGTCGAGAATCGCCCTGACTTCGCCGAGCAGCCCGGGTATCGCGCCATAGCTCGTGTGCGTGAGCCGCAGAATGCCGTCGATCGTGCACACGCCGATGGCCTGGTCGTCGGCGAAGCCCGAAGTCACGACGGGGCCCCATAGCGCTTTGAGCGACAGGCCGTCGTAAGCGGCAGCAATGGGCTGATTACCCAGATTCGACAGCAGCACGTCGAAGGCCAGCACGGCCGACAGGAATCCGGCCGCGTGTTCGACGCTCGGCCGCGCGGACATCGCGGCATCGAGCGTTTTCAGTTCCGCTGCCACGCTCGCGCGCGTTTGAAAAGGTGCGAGATCCTGTTTGATCTTGCGAGCGACAGTCCATAAATCGGTACCGCGCGGGTAGTCGTCAATCGTGATGGTCTGCGTGATGTACACGCCGTTGGCGACGCCGACTTCATCGGCAAGATGGCGCACGTCGATCGGCGTGACGGTGCGCAACGCGCGCTCGGACCATTCGCTCGACAGACGCCGGCCCGCTTCGTGAACGGCGGCGGCAACGGCGCCGTGCACGGTGGTTTGCTCGACATGCGCGCGAGCAATGAGCTGGCGCGTGGATTCAGCCGAAAGCTCGACGGCGTCGACACGCGGCACGTCCGCGGCGTCCGGGCGAAACGGCTTGGGTGCGGGTGCAGGCAGGGCGTGCGGCAAGACGGCGGTCCGGTTCAGGTCGGCGTCGAGCACGGTCTCCAGCGGCGGTAACAACGGCAACGGTGCCAGCGACTCGCCCGAGAGCAATCGCAGCAGATCTTCGATCAGATATGCGCTGCCCATGCCGTCGACCGCGGAATGATGTGCAACCAGGATCAGCGTCGAGTTGCCGTCGCCTTGCAGCAAGGTCGCGCGCAACAGCGGCGCTGTCGACCAGTCGAAGCGCGTCGCGATTTCGCAGGCCGCTTCCGCGTGCCACGAAGTTTTGCTCTGCTCGATCACGCGCAAGGGCACCACGGCATCGGGTGCACGATGGAAGCCGGAATTCATTTGCGCGTCTGCGGCAATATAGGTCGACAACAGCGGATGCCTCTGCTGGAGCGCGCGAAAAGCCGCATGCCATGCTGGCGGCGGAAAACGGCGGTCGATCTCCGCGACCATGGCGAAATGCGTCGGCCGATTCTGATCGAGCAACCAGAACAGGTGTTCCGTACTGCCGAGTCCGCGGACGTGTGTCGGCGCGGTCGATTGATCGTTGCCGGTTTCCTGTTGCTGGTTCTGCATCGTCTCGCTCCTGCGGAAGGGGGTGTCTGCATCACAGAACACGCGAGAACGGATCGCTATTCCGCCATTTTCGGATTACCCGATATATCGGGCTGCTTTTTTGCGTCGTCGGGGCTGTAGGTCACGTAGAGCTTGGTATAGCCAGGCGTGTCGAAATGCCCCGTCCATCCCTTGGGAAGCGTGACGGCTTCGCCGGTCTTCACGACCATCACCGAACCGTCCGACGAGGTCAGCTTCACGCTGCCCGACAGAAAGTACAGGAACTCGTTGTACGGCAATCCTTGCGGCCCCTTGATTTCTTCATGCGAAGGCCCGGATCGATAGACGCCGGTCTGGTAAGCGGTGTCGGCCGACGTGAACGTCACGACGTCGGCGCTCCGCTCGCCACTTTCGTCTTTTTTCACGACATCGGCGCGAGCGAATATCGCACCGGCCAGGTCGGACTTCGACGCCTTGATCGGCTTGATTGTTTCAGCGCGCGCGGCGGCCGAGGTCATGACGCCGGCCAACATCAGCGTTCCGATTGCGTATCTGATCATCGGTCATCTCTCCTTGATTCTTCCCGTGGCAACGAGGCAATAGGGCGGGCTTGCCATTGCAGCGTCATTTCATTGACGCGCCATTCTGTCGGAAAAGCGATCTCCATTTTGGAGAGTCGTCGAAAACGGAACGGCGGATTTGTTTCTTAATGTGTACGAGACCGGAATAGATACATGGCATTGCAATAGCCCCGATCTCGAGACACATGCCGGATACGTGGCCTGGATTTAATTCACCTCAACGAACGGATTCGATCGCGGCACTCGGGCAGACATCGCAGGATGAAGCCGCCACCGAGTGCCCGGAGGGATTCGCGACATTTGAATTGCTCCAGGAGAACGACATGAAAGCAAAGACGATCGCCTTGGCTTTTGCGGCTTGTGCCGCAGTTGCAACCGCTGCTTCTGCTTACGCAAGCAGCCCCGCCGACACGAGCGCCAACGACCATGGCGCACAGCAAGCGCGCCAGTGGGCGTCGGTCGACCCGTCGCCGAAGGCAAGGACGCGTGCCGAAGTGCGCGAGGAACTGGTGCGAGCGGAGAAAGACGGCCAGCTCGCGGCGCTCGACAAGCTCTATCGGGGCGGCTGATTTCCGGCTGCCGACGCAACGCCGATTTCAAGCATCGTCATTCACCCACCGCTGTCACCAACTCAGTTCAATACGATACCGATCATGAGCCAAGAAACGAAAGTCCTTTACACCGGCAAGACCCGCACCACCGGCGGTCGCGATGGCGCCGCCCACAGCTCGGACGGGCGCCTGGACGTCAAGCTGTCCGGCCCCGGTTCGGCCGCGCCCGGCACGAATCCCGAGCAGTTGCTGGCCGCAGGCTGGTCGGCATGCTTCATCGGCGCGATGGGCCTGGCCGCGCAACGGCTGAAGATTGCGCTGCCGCGCGACACGCATGTCGATGCGGAGATCGATCTGGCCATGAACGACGGTGCGTACTTCCTGCAGGCGCGACTAAACGTCAGCGTGCCGGGCGTCGACGCCGCCGTCGCGCATGCGCTGGTCGACGCGGCACACCAGACCTGCCCGTATTCGAAGGCCACGCGCAACAACATCGACGTCGTCGTCGCCGTCGTTTGACTCGCCTGCTGCCGGGCCCGCGCACGACGCCGTTTGCGTGATCGGCACGCCCGGCGTGGTGCGCGCTTCCGGCAGGCACTCCCGCGTGTCGCGTATCGATCGCGACTCGCGGCCTTCTTCTCGCGCCTGGATATCCATCATGTCATCCACACCGTTTTCTCCTCGTCGACGTCACGTGCTTGCCGCTTCCGTCGCTGTCGGCGCCATGGGGCTGATTCCCGGATCGGTGTTCGCCGCAACCGGCAGCACGGCAATTCGTCCGTTCAAGGCCAGCGTGCCCGAGGCCGCCCTCGTCGATTTGCGGCGCCGCATCGCGGCGACACGCTGGCCCGGCAAGGAGACCGTCAACGATGAATCGCAAGGCGTGCGGCTCGCGAGAATGCAGGCGCTCGTCCAGTATTGGGGTTCCGACTACGACTGGCGCAAAGGCGAGGCAAAGCTGAACGCGCTGCCGATGTACATGACCGAGATTGACGGCCTCGACATCCAGTTCATTCACGTGCGTTCCCGCCACAAGAACGCGCTGCCGTTGATCATGACGCACGGATGGCCAGGTTCGATCTTCGAGCTGATCAAGGTCATCGGTCCGCTGACCGATCCGACCGCGTACGGCGCCAGTGCGGACGACGCGTTCGACATCGTGATTCCGTCGCTGCCTGGCTTCGGCTTCTCCGGGCAGCCGAAAACGACCGGCTGGGGCTCGGATCACATCGCCCGCGCATGGGGTGAACTGATGGCCCGACTCGGCTACTCGCGCTTCGTATCGCAAGGCGGAGATTGCGGTTCGGTGATTTCGCACCGCATGGCGATGCAGAAGGTGAAGGGGCTGATCGGCATCCATGTCAACATGCCGGCCACCGTACCGCCGGACATCGCGACCTTGCTCGCACTCGGCGAACCCGCACCGGGCAGGCTGTCGCCGAAGGAAAAGACCGCATACGATTCGCTCAACGTCTTCTACAAGGACAATTGCGGCTATTCCGCGATGATGGTGACGCGTCCGCAAACCGTGGGTTATGCGTTGGCGGATTCGCCCGCCGGCCAGGCCGCGTGGATGTACGACAAGATCTCGCAATGGACCTATAGCGGCGGCGTGCCGGAACGTTCGCTCACCCGCGACGAAATCCTCGACGATATCTCCCTCTACTGGCTGACGAACAGCGCGACGTCCGCCGCGCAGATCTACTGGGAAGATCATTCCAACAATTTCAACGCGGTGGACATTTCGATGCCGGCCGCCGTGACGATCTTCCCCGGCGAGATCTATCAGGCGCCGCGCAGCTGGACGGAGCGGGCTTACCACAACCTCATCTACTTCAACGAGGTCGACAAGGGCGGTCATTTCGCCGCGTGGGAAGAACCGCAACTGCTCGCAAGCGAAGTACGCGCCGCATTCCGGACGCTGCGCTGAACAAGCAGGTTTCGACGGCGATCGCCTGACGCGGTCGCCGTCGCGTTCCGATGCCGATGCAACGCGAGCACTGTCACGCCAGGAATAGTCATGTCCGAATCCACCGATACCCGCAAGGCAGCCGCGGCCATCGCGCTGTTGATACTCTCGATTGCGTTGCGCCCGCCCATCGTGTCGATCGGGCCGGTGCTCGAATCGATCCGGCAGAGCTTCGGCCTGAGCTACACGCAGGCGTCCCTGCTGACCGCGATTCCCGACGTCTGCATGGGCGTCTTCGCGCTCGCCGCGCCGGGCGTCGCGCGCAGACTGGGCACGGACAACGCGGTCGTCGCCGCGCTGGCCCTGCTGTGCGTCGCGATGGTCGCCCGCGCGTTGGCCGGCTCTGCCGGCGTGCTGCTTCTGTGCACCGTCTTTACCGGGATCGGCATCGCGATTTCGGGTTCGCTGATCGGCGGCTGGGTGAAGAAGCACTTTGCGCGCGACGCGACGTTCTTCATGGGTATCTACAGCGCGGGGCTCAGCGTCGGCGCGACGGTCGCGGCGAGCGCGTCGGGTTATATCGCGCTGAGTTTTGGCGGCTGGCGCGTGGCCGTCGCGTTGTGGAGCGTGCTTTGCATCACCGCGATCCTGAGCTGGCGCGGGCTGGCCCGGCGTTTTCACGAGGCGAAGGCCGCCGAGGCGCAACCTCGGCAGGCTGCGCAAGCGCCGGCGGCAGTCGGCCTTCCGTGGGGCAACATCCAGGCGTGGCGGGTCGCGGCTTACTTCGGCGCGAGCCAGTTCATCGTGTACGCATGCTTTGCGTGGCTCGCATCGTCGAGTGCCGAGCTGCGTATCGAGACGCTGTCGCCCGGTCTTGTATTGGGCCTCTTTACCTGCGTGTTCGCGCTCGGCAGCTTCGGAATGGGCATGAAGGCCGGCCGCTCCACCGACCGGCGCGGCTGGCTCGGCCTCGCGTCGGCCATCACGGCGGTGGGCATCGGCGGACTGGCGTTTGCGCCGACCACCTATCCGGTGTCGTGCATCGTGCTGATCGCGATCGGACAAGGCATGTGCTTCACGCTCGCGATGACCTTGCCGCTCGACCACACCCATTCGCCCGCCGAGACCAACGCGTGGAGCGTATTCATGCTCTTCATCGGCTATCTGGTTGCCGCATTGGGTCCGCTCACCTTCGGGTATCTCCGCGACCGGACGGAGGGTTATTTCGCGTCCTATTTCATGCTGTTTCTGGTTGCCGCGGGTATTACGCTGATGGTGCCGCTGCTTCGTCCCACGCCGGCGCCGAAAGACGGGGCTATTCCTGCCGTTTCCGAATCGCCTTGATTTCACGGAGGCTTCGGCGGAATTCGATATATGGAGGGCGACAGCGGTGACGCGAGCCCAGCACCGCGCCGTCGGAATAAAGCCGGCATTCAAGTGTTCCGGTTCGGCAATCTGCAAGCGGCGATGCTCGCGCACTTCGGCGTCAATCTGGTGTAGCTCAGCGTTGCCGACCTGTCCATCCATCGCTCGCGTCTGAGCGAACGCGTTCCCCGGCCGCAACGAGCCGGGATCGGGCCATTCGGTCAACACACGACGGCGATGGAATATCTTCGCCGACCAACTGTTTACCAGGAGGGGTATCGCCCGCTCAATTTCGCCAAAACCCATGGATACATGTCAGGTACTGCAGTTTCTCAACGTCGGCTTGGTCGCACCGCGGGAGGATCGACGTAGATGACCGCAGCCGAATTGTCCGCCATGCTTCCTTCGATGCTCCCGCGTCTGTGGGCATTCGCGCTACGGATCTCGGGTGATCGCCACGACGCTGAAGATCTCGTGCAGTGCGCGTGCCTTCGCGCGCTCGAGCGCGCGCATCAATTGCGACCGGACACCGCGCCGCTGAGCTGGATGTTCTCGATCGTCCAGTCCACCTGGCTCAACGAACTCCGCGCACGCAGCGTGCGCAGGCGCTCGGGCATGGAGTGGGACGACGACTTCCTCGAAACCGTCTCCGATCCCGCTGCACCGACGCTGGAGCAACAGGCCCTGGATGGACAGATTGTCAGGGCAGTGCAGCAGTTGCCCGAAGCCCAGCGGGTGGTCATGCTGCTGGTCGGCGTGGAGGGGCTCAGCTATAGCGAAGCGGCCGACGTGCTCGGCGTACCCATCGGTACGATCATGAGCCGGCTTTCGCGAGCTCGCCAGGCGATCGGTTCCCTGTTCATCGATCGAAAAGAACGACGTGTGAAAAGCGCAGCGAATAGAGAGGATCAGGGGGCATGAAAATGAACGACATCCTGCTCATGGCATACGTGGATGGAGAGCTCACGTCGCACCAGCGCGAGGAAGTCGAGAGGGCGATTGGAACGTCGGCCGATATCGCCACACGCATTGCATGGCTCGAAGCATCGGTGTTGCCGTATCGGCGTGCATTCGAGCAGCAGGAATGGCCGTCGGTTCCGCAGAGCCTGGTGCGCAAGGTCGCCGAAATCGCGCAGGCGGACGCCGCGCCTTCGGATAATTCCGCGGTTGGCGTCAGTCATCCGATGGATGCGCCTGTTTCGCAACGCGATGTACGCGAAGCGCCCGCCGTGCCGATACGCTCGCGCGTTCGCATGATGGTGCCGTGGCTCGCCATGGCCTTCATCGCGGGCGCGTTCTTCTGCGGCGCCATACTGCGCTTCGCGCCGGGCGCGGCTCACGGTGACTTCGCACCGAAGGGCGCACCGGTGGTTGCGCAGACGCAGGCGTCCCCCTGGGTTATGGCCGCTGTGAATTATCTGCGACTCTATACGCGCGACACCGTTGCTTTCGATTCGTCGAATCTCGCTGTCGCGGCGCATACGGTGGAAAACATTCGCCGTGACGACGGGCTGCCGATACGGATTCCGGATCTGCGCTCGACGGGGCTGACGTTCAAGCGCATACAGCGCCTGCACTTCAACGACAAACCGTTGGTGCAGATCGTCTATCTGCCGGGAAATGGCATGCCAGTGGCGCTGTGCGCGATGAAGGACGACAAGCCCGACACGGCGCTCGCCCGACAACAGGTCGGCGGCATGGACGTCGTGACATGGCGGCGTGCCAGGATCACTTATGCGCTGATCGCCCGACCCGGCGACACCGACCTCGGCGCAATCGGCAAGCAGATATCCGAAAACGGCGTGGGAGAAATGCTCGGTCAGTTGCCGCATGTCGACCAGGCGATCGCGAGTTGAAGGAGATCTCGAGGTCTGCAGCGCATTTCGGTTGCACGGCGCGCATTTCCACGCCAGTTTCACGTTGAGTTAGCGGCGGCATTGCCGTCGAGCGGCGATGCGGCATGGACGCCGCTGGCGACGGCGCAGGCTTGCCGATATGCAAGCGCGCTACGCTTCGCCGGGTGCGTCGGGCGTCGGCGTGATCAGCCGTTTCAGGCCGGCGTCCATTTGTCGCGCCTGCTCCTGAAGTTCCGCGATGGCGGCGCTCGCATCCTTGCGTCCACGCCGACTCGCGATGGCATTGTTGACCCGTTCGACTGACGTACCCACGCGTCGTATCGTCAGCTCCCGGAAACTCATCGCGCCATCGTCCGGATTGGCGTCGCGTCGTTGATTCTTGATGTTGGTGACCATTCCCTGGGTCGAGGCCGTAGAGTCCTCGCGACCCGTGCCGACTCCTGCCGCACGCTCCCATGGGCGGCTCCCATCGGCGATTCCCATAACCGGCTCCCATTGCCGGCACGCGTCGTCACCACGCTCGTCGCTTCGACCCCATCACCCGGGCATACCGATGGCCGGCCGCTGACTCGATCCGGACAAACCCGTATGCTGCAGGCCGTTTCCGGGCAACGCCCGCGCCTCTCATGGCCGATTTTGTCACCAGGTGGGCCGAATATGACATTGGGAATCGGCCATCGCGGCATTACGATGGGTCACGTCGTCGCCCGGGTCCGGCCGGCTTTGCCGTACCGGCCCGGTAGCGCACCTCATTCACCGCCTGATTTGGAACATCGACCATGAGCTATAACGCCCCCGTCAAGGACATGCTGTTCGTGCTGAAGGAACTCGCGGGTATCGACGCCGTCGCGCAGTTGCCGGGCTTCGAGGATGCCGGTTACGACACGGCGCAGGCCGTGCTCGACGAGTCCGCGAAGTTCTGCGGCGAGGTGCTGGCGCCGCTGAACGTCGAAGGCGACCGCAACCCGAGCAGCTGGAAGGATGGCGTCGTGACCGCGACGCCGGGCTTCGGCGACGCGTTCCGCCAGTTCGTCGAAGGCGGCTGGCAGGGGCTGCAGCATCCGGCCGAGTACGACGGCCAGGGGCTGCCGAAGTTGATCGCGACGCCGTGCATCGAGATGCTGAACGCGTCGAACCTGTCGTTCGCGCTGTGCCCGCTGCTGACCGACGGCGCGATCGAGGCGCTGCTGACGGCCGGCACCGACGAGCAGAAGCAGCGCTACGTGCCGAAGCTGATCTCGGGCGAATGGACGGGGACGATGAACCTGACCGAGCCGCAGGCGGGCTCCGATCTGGCGCTGGTGCGCTCGCGCGCGGAGCCGCAGGGCGACGGCACCTACAAGGTGTTCGGCACGAAGATCTTCATCACGTGGGGCGAGCACGACATGGCGGACAACATCGTCCACCTGGTGCTGGCGCGCACGCCGAACGCGCCGGAAGGCGTGAAGGGCATCTCGCTGTTCATCGTGCCGAAGTTCATGGTCAACGACGACGGTTCGCTGGGCGCGCGCAACGACGTGCACTGCGTGTCGATCGAGCACAAGCTCGGGATCAAGGCGAGCCCGACGGCGGTGCTGCAATACGGCGACCACGGCGGTGCGATCGGCTACCTGGTCGGCGAGGAGAACCGCGGCCTCGAATACATGTTCATCATGATGAACGCGGCGCGTTTCGGGGTCGGGATGCAGGGGATCGGCGTGGCCGACCGTGCGTACCAGAAGGCGGCGGCGTTCGCTAAGGAACGCGTGCAGAGCCGCCCGGTGGACGGCTCCGCGAAGCAGTCGGTGACGATCATCCATCACCCGGACGTGCGTCGCATGCTCGGCACGATGCGTGCGCTGACCGAAGGCGCGCGGGCGCTGGCGTATGTGGCAGCCGCGCACAGCGACATTGCCCACCGCCATTCGGACGAGGCGACGCGCGGCCGTCATCAGGCAATCTACGAATATCTGGTGCCGGTCGTGAAGGGCTGGAGCACGGAGATGGTGAACGACGTGGCGAGCCTGGGCGTGCAGGTGCACGGCGGGATGGGCTTCATCGAGGAGACGGGTGCGGCGCAGTACTACCGCGATGCGCGGATCCTGGCGATCTACGAAGGGACGACGGCGATCCAGGCGAACGACCTGGTGGGCCGCAAGACGATGCGCGACGGCGGCGCGGTGGCGAAGGCGCTGATCGCGGAGATCGGCGACACGGTGGCAGCGCTGGGCAGGCTGGACGGTGCGGCGGCCGCGTCGATGAAGGCGCAGCTGGAAAAGGGTGCGCGCGCGCTGTCGTCGGTGGTGGACTACGTGGTGGCGAACGTGAAGCAGGACCCGAACGCGGTGTTTGCGGGCAGCGTGCCGTATCTGAAGCTGGCGGGCGTGGTGCTGTGCGGGTGGCAGATGGCGCGCGCGCTGGTGGCCGCGCAGGCGAACCGCGCGAGCGACCCGGCGTTCTTCGACGCGAAGATCGCGATCGCGCAATGCTATGCGGAGCACATTCTCGTGCAGGCCGGCGCGCTCGAAGCGTCGATCGTTGGCGCGAAGGGCAACGAGAGCGTGCTCGCGTTGACGGAAGACCAGTTCTGACCGGCTGACGGTCGGGACGCAGGAGGAGACAGGATTTTGACCACACAGGACTTGCTTGCGCAATACGGCCCGCGCGAATCGATGGAATACGACGTCGTGATCGTCGGCGGCGGCCCCGCCGGGCTGTCGGCGGCGATCCGGCTCAAGCAGCTGGCCGCCGAGAAAGGCACCGAGATCGGCGTGTGCGTGCTCGAGAAGGGTTCCGAGATCGGCGCGCACATCCTGTCGGGCGCGGTGATGGACCCGCGCGCGATCACCGAACTGTTCCCCGACTGGAAGGAACAGGGCGCGCCGCTCACCGTCGAGGTGAGCGAGGACCGCTTCCTGTTCCTGTCCGAGAAGAGCGCGGTGACGACGCCGAACTGGGCGCTGCCCGAGAACTTCAAGAACCACGGCAATTACGTGATTTCGCTGGGCAACGTCACGCGTTGGCTCGGCCAGCAGGCCGAGGCGCTGGGCGTCGAGATATTCCCGGGATTCCCGGCCGCGGAAATCCTGTACAACGACGACGGCTCCGTGAAGGGCGTCGCGACCGGCAACATGGGCGTGGGCAAGGACGGCGAGCCGACCGAGAACTTCCAGCTCGGCATGGAGCTGCACGCGAAGTACACGCTGTTCGCCGAAGGCTGCCGCGGCCATCTGGGCCGCCAGCTGATCTCGAAGTTCAAGCTCGACGCGAACGCCGATCCGCAGGCGTACGGGATCGGCATCAAGGAGCTGTGGGAAATCGATCCCGCGAAGCACAAGCCGGGCCTCGTGATCCACACGGCCGGCTGGCCGCTGAAGTCCGATACGTACGGCGGCTCGTTCCTGTATCACATGGACAACAATCAGGTCGTGGTCGGCTTCGTGGTGGGCCTCGGCTACACGAACCCGTACCTGTCGCCGTTCGAGGAATTCCAGCGCTACAAGACGCATCCGTCGATCCGCGCGTTCCTGGAAGGCGGCAAGCGCGTGTCGTACGGCGCGCGCGCGATCACCGCGGGCGGGCTGCTGTCGCTGCCGAAGACGGTGTTCCCGGGCGGCGCGCTGATCGGCGACGACGCGGGTTTCCTGAACGCATCGCGGATCAAGGGCAGCCACGCGGCGATCAAGACCGGCATGCTGGCGGCGGACGCCGCGTTCGACGCGGTGCAGGCCGGCCGCCAGAGCGACGAACTCAACGCGTACCCGGACGCGTTCAAGCAGTCGTGGCTGTACACGGAGCTGTACCGCGCGCGCAACTTCAAGCAGTGGATGGCCAAGGGGCTGTATCTCGGCACGCTGATGGTCGGGCTGGAGCAGAAGGTGATGGGCGGCAACGTGCCGTGGACGCTGCACCACCAGCACGCGGATCACGAGATGCTGAAGCCGGCGTCGCAGTGCGAGCCGATCGAGTATCCGAAGCCGGACGGCAAGCTGACGTTCGACCGGTTGTCGTCGGTGTTCATCTCGAACACGAACCACGAGGAGAACCAGCCGGCGCACCTGACGCTGAAGGATGCGAGCGTGCCGGTGAACGTGAACCTGCGCACGTACGCGGGGCCGGAGGGGCGCTTCTGCCCGGCGGCGGTGTACGAGTTCGTGAAGAACGACGACGGCAGCGATCGGCTGGTGATCAACGCGCAGAACTGCGTGCACTGCAAGACCTGCGACATCAAGGACCCGACTCAGAACATCGTGTGGGTCACGCCGGAAGGCGGCGGCGGGCCGAATTACCCGAACATGTAACGCATCAGCGCGCATGCTTGCGCGAACGAACCGGAGCAGACGATGAGCAATGCAGCGAAAGAAGTCGTGGTGGTGAGCGGTGTCCGTACCGCGATCGGTGATTTCGGCGGCAGCCTGAAGGATTTCTCGCCGACCGACCTCGGTGCGAAGGTCGTGCGCGAAGTGCTGTCGCGTGCGAACGTGCCGGGCGACGCGGTCGGGCATGTCGTGTTCGGCCACGTCGTGAACACCGAGCCGAAGGACATGTATCTGTCGCGCGTCGCGGCGATCGACGGCGGCGTCGCACAGCACACGCCCGCGATGAACGTGAACCGCCTGTGCGGCTCGGGCCTGCAGGCGATCGTGTCGGCCGCGCAGACCATCATGCTCGGCGATGCCGACGTCGCGATCGGCGGCGGCTCGGAGAACATGAGCCGCGCGCCGTACACGGTGCCGGCCGCGCGCTTCGGCCAGCGCATGGGCGACGGCAAGCTCGTCGACATGATGCTCGGCGCGCTGCACGACCCGTTCCAGACGATCCACATGGGCGTGACGGCCGAGAACGTCGCACGCAAGTACGACATCTCGCGCGACGCGCAGGATGCGCTCGCGCTCGAATCGCATCGTCGCGCGGCGCGCGCGATCGCGGAAGGGCGCTTCAAGGATCAGATCCTGCCGATCTCGATCCGCACGAAGAAGGGCGAGGTGGCGTTCGACACCGACGAGCACGTGCGTCACGACGCGAGCGCGGACGATTTCACGAAGCTGCGCCCGGTGTTCGCGAAGGAGAACGGCACCGTGACGGCCGGCAACGCATCGGGCATCAACGACGCGGCCGCGGCCGTGCTGATGATGAGCGCGGACGCCGCACGCGCGCAGGGCGTGAAGCCGCTCGCACGCCTCGTCGCGTATGCGCACGCGGGCGTCGATCCGGCGTATATGGGCATCGGCCCGGTGCCGGCCACGCAGAAGGCGCTCGAACGCGCGGGCTTGAAGATTACTGATCTCGACGTGATCGAGGCGAACGAGGCGTTCGCAGCGCAGGCCTGCGCGGTCACTCAGGAACTCGGCCTCGATCCCGCGAAGGTCAACCCGAACGGGTCGGGCATCTCGCTCGGTCACCCGATCGGCGCGACCGGTGCGTTGATCACGGTCAAGGCGCTGTACGAGCTGAAGCGCATCGGCGGGCGTTACGCGCTCGTGACGATGTGTATCGGCGGCGGCCAGGGGATTGCTGCGATCTTCGAGAACATCTGATAATCGGACACTCAGCACCCGAACACACAGGAAACTTCATGGCCATCGAAATCGTCGGCGTCGTGGGCGCCGGAACCATGGGCAACGGCATTGCGCAGACCGCCGCCGTTGCGGGACTCAACGTCGTGATGATCGACGTCAGCGACGCTGCGCTCGACAAGGGCATCGCGACGCTGAAGGGCAGCCTCGAGCGGCTCGTGTCGAAGGACAAGCTCGACGCGGCCGCACGCGATGCGGCGCTGGCGCGCATCACGACGTCGACCGACTACGCGAAGCTCGCGTCGGCCGACATCGTGATCGAAGCCGCGACCGAGAATGTCGAGCTGAAGGGCCGCATCCTGAAGCAGATCGAGGCCGTCGCGCGGCCCGACGCGATCGTCGCGACCAACACGTCGTCGATCTCGATCACCGCGCTCGCGGCGCCGCTCGCCGATCCGGCGCGCTTCGTCGGCATGCACTTCTTCAATCCGGTGCCGCTGATGCCGCTCGTCGAGATCATCCGCGGGCTGCAGACGAGCGACGCGACCGCGTCGGCCGTGCGCGAATTGACCGAACGTTTCGACAAGTCGCCGATCGGCGTGCGCAATTCGCCGGGCTTCGTCGTGAACCGGATCCTCGTGCCGATGATCAACGAGGCGTTCTTCGTGCTGGCCGAAGGCATCGCGTCGGCCGAGGAGATCGACGCGGGGATGAAGCTCGGCGCGAACCACCCGATCGGGCCGCTCGCGCTGGCCGACCTCGTCGGCCTCGACGTGTGCCTCGCGGTGATGGACGTGTTCGTGAAGGACTTCGGCGATCCCAAGTATCGTGCGTGCCCGCTGCTGCGCGAGATGGTGTCGGCAGGGCGGTTGGGGCGGAAGGTGGGGCGCGGGGTGTACGACTACAGCAAGTAAGCGGCACACCATGCCACTTCGTCGCGCGGCCGCCTCAGGGCGGCCGCGTGCATTAAGCGGTGCGACTACGCGTCCAGCACCCCCAGATCCCGCGGCAACATCCGCTTGAACATCGCGAGGATCTGCCGCGCCGTCTTCGGCGGCAGCGTGATCGCATGGCGCACGGCCGCTGCGATCTGGATCATCATCAGCTCGGCGAACGCGCGCCGCTGCGCGCGTGTCGTGTCGGGCGCCACGTCTCCCAATGCATCCGCTAACAGCGCGGCCAGAAACTCGCCGTCCGCCCGGTCGAGTTCCTGCAGCGCGCGGTCGGCCTGCGTCGCGCGCCAGATGTCGCGCATCAGCGGCTCGTCGACGAACATCCGGTAGTAGCTGTCCGTGATGCGGGCGAGCGTGCCGTGCAGGTCGTCGAGCGTCTTCATCGCGGCGAGATCGCGCCGCACGCAGTCGTGCCCGACGGCGTTGTAGCGTTCCGCGAGCGTGCCGATCACGGCCGCCTTGTCCGGAAAGTACTGGTACAGCGAACCGAACGAGATGCCCGTGCGTTCGACGATGTCGCTCATCCGGAACGCGTCGCAGCCTTTCTCGATCATCACGTCCGACGCACACGCGAGGATGCGCTCGAACCGCTCGCGGCTGCGCTGCTGCGTCGGCACGAGCCGCGCGCGCGCCGGCGCGTCCGCTACCGCCGCTTCGGGCGCGTCGTTCTGCCCCGATTTTTGTCGGCTCATGCCGCCTCCGGAAAAACTTGACGTTGCAAATGCGAGAGTCTATCGTGTTTTTAAAACGCGAGACATTCTCGCATTTTAGAGAGAAAAGGAGACGCACATGTCGGCACTTCCCATCCTCATCGTCGGCGGCTCGGGCAAGACGGGCACCCGCGTCGATGCACGGCTGCGCACACGCGGCATCGCTACCCGGCCCGTGTCGCGCACGTCGGCCGTCCGCTTCGACTGGACCGAGCTCGCGACGTGGCCCGCCGCACTCGACGGCGTGTCGGCCGCGTACGTGACCTACCAGCCGGACCTGGCCGTCGAAGGCGCGGTGGAAGCGATTGCCGCATTCGCACGGCTCGCGCGTGAAAGCGGCGTCGAGCGCGTGGTGCTGCTGTCCGGGCGCGGCGAGCCCCGCGCGCAGGCTGCCGAGGCCGCGCTGCAGGCGTCGGGGGTGGGCTGGGGCGTGGTGCGCGCGAGCTGGTTCAACCAGAACTTCTCCGAGGGCTACCTGCTCGACGGCGTGCTGGCCGGCGAGGTCGCGCTGCCGGTCGGTGCGGTGCGCGAGCCGTTCGTCGATGCGGACGACATCGCGGACGTGGCCGTGGTCGCGCTTACCGATGCCCGGTTCGCGGATCGCGTGATCGAGGTCACGGGCCCGCGCGCGCTGACGTTCGCCGAAGCCGTCGGCGAAATCGCGCGGGCCGCCGGCCAGCCGATCGCGTATCGCGAGATTCCGCCCGATGCGTTCGTCGCGGGGCTGCGCGAGGTCGGCGTGCCGGAGCCGGTCGTCGAGTTGCTCGACGAATTGTTCGGCACGGTGCTCGATGGGCGCAACAGCGCGGTGGCGCACGGCATCGACGACACGCTCGGGCGGCCGGCGCGCGATTTCGCCGACTATGCGCGTACGACGGCCGCAACCGGCGTGTGGAGCGCGTGACCATGATCGCGTTCGTGACTTCCGCATTGCTGTGGGGTTCGGCCATCGGCTGCGGGCTGATGGCCGGCGTGTACTTCGCGTTCTCGACGTTCGTGATGACGTCGCTCGGACGGATCGCGCCGCAGGCCGGCGCGGCCGCGATGAATGCGCTCAACGTCGACATCGTGCGTTCGCCGTTCATGCCGCTGTTCCTCGGCACGACGCTGATGGCGCTCGCGCTGGTCGTGCTCGCGCTGTTCGATCGCGATCAACCGGGCGCGATGGCGGCGCTCGCGGGCGGCGTGCTCTACGTGGCCGGCATGTTCGCGGTGACGATGGCCGTCAACGTGCCGCTCAACGATGCGCTCGCCGCGGCCGATCCGGCGACCGCGCAAGGCGCGGCGCTGTGGACGCGCTACGTGCACGACTGGACGATGTGGAATCACGTGCGCACGGTGGCGTCGGCGGCCGCGTGTGTGTTTTTTATCGCGGGGATTGCGGCGCGTTAGCGCTGCCGTCGAGCCGGACACGCGCTACGCATGAAACGCCGACGGCGACGTGTCGAAATGCCGCTTGAACATTGCGGAAACGCGCTCTGGCTGCTGTAACCGTGATCCATCGCGACGGTCGGCACCCACTCGCCATGTGCGAGGCGCTTGAGCGCGAGCCGCCGCCGCGCCTGCTCGCGCCAGCGGCGGAAGCCGAGCCTCGTCTCGCGCCGGAACGCGCGATTGCGGTTCGAACGGCCGCTCCCTGATGTCGCGCAAGCCGTGCCGGAAGCGAAAACACCGGCGGCCTGCATGGCCGATGAAGGACGCCGGGAATCGGGGTCCGCGATACAGCGATTTCGTTTTCTTCATCCCGGCGTCCTGGACTCGCCAATGTGACAAGTGCCATGGAAGCTGCATTTATTTCGGGTTTTCCGGAAATTTATTCTAATAAGACCCCGGGTTGCCGGAAGGAATGCAGATCGGTCGATTTTTAGCTGATCGAGCCGATAACGACGAAACTGAAATTCCGGTCGGAATATTTTCCGTTTGCGTCGCCGGTTTGAATCGTGGCTCCGCTGCCGGAAAGTGCCGGAAAGATCACGTTGTCCAGCGTGTTTTGTCCGCCGCCGTATCCCCATTGCGAGCCGACAATCGCGGGCGTTTTGATGAATGCGGTATTGAACGAGAGCTGGTACGTGCCGGTGCTTTCGCGTTTCACGGCGAATCCGCCCGAGCCATCCACGACCGTGCCGTTGCCCTGGACGCTGCCCCACAGTGTAACTTGAGCCATGATCGTTTCTCCTTCGCTATTCTTCTAAAACAATATCGGGAATTGAAACGGAATGTCGATCGTATGCAGTCGGGATTCCCCGGATCGACAGCTGTATTGTATGTGATGGATTTTTAAAGCCGGGATCATCGGTAAATAATTTATTCTGGTTTGTATTCTAAATAAGTCGAATTTGTAATGGCTGGCGCGAATTGTTGCGCAATATCGGCGCGTGGCGTCGGCAACCGATAAAAACCCGCATTTATCGGGAGCGGACCGTGGCATGCCGATCGCGGCGGGCAATCCGCGAGCGGCTGTGAACCCGACGCCGGGCTCAAGGCAAGAGGCACCACATCGCGAGAAACGGCGCGCTGCCCGAGCGCATCGCATGCACGATATTGGGCGTGTTGTGCAGCCCGCCGCCGATGCCCGGATCGAACCACGCGCCGTCCCGCTGGCGAAATTCACCCGCGGACAGCAGCACGTATGCCTCTTCCGGCAGATGCTGGTGATCGGGGTAGCGGGTAAAGGGCGCGATCAACGAAAACCCGAGCTGAACGTCGTAACGGCTCTCCATTCCGCCCGGCCCGCAGATCATCCCGTTTACGTGCTTCTCGACGTAATCTACGCTCCCGTTCAACCCCGACGTTCGTCGTTGCCAGCCCAGCGAGGGTTCGAGCGTCTTGAGCGCGCGTGCCGCGGCGCGCAGGTCGGACGAATCGTCAAGAAGGGGCGCAAGCGCGGAATCGAGGAGGTCGCAGGCCGGATATCGTTTCGCGGCACGCATGCCGTCGTGAGACGGATGCTCGAGGCGAGCGAAAACCTGCGCCGCTGCGTGGCGGGCCGCATCCGGCAACCTGGTCGACTGAAACAGGGCCTGGGCGATGGCGATGAAATGTTCGAGGTTTTCGTTGCGCGTGTACATGGTGCTCCATGAATGCGGTGACGGCCGTGTCGCATGCGTTGCGACGCGTTGAGTGCGTGGCGATTTCCCGTGAATGCCATTGCACGCTCTCGGGCGTTGCCCTCCGTCCGAATCATAGGCCAAGCGCGTCATGTCCGGCACGGCTGCCGTATCGTGTCGCGCTCGGGTGGAAAGCGCTCGCGCGGCGACACCTCTCGCGTCGAGAAGGCCCGCCGGTATTGGCATTGTGCACCGGCCGGCGCACCGTCCGAGCGCTATCTCAATCAGTGATCGACAGCGGTGCCGAATGCGGGCGGTCGGCCAGCGCCGATCGTCGAGCGTCGCACGCCGCGCCAAGAAGCTCTAACAAAATGAATTTTGAAGCCGTCGCCGGCAAATGATGCAGGCGGCGATTCTCACGAATGCTTCATGGATCGCCGCGAGGCATTCGAACCGGATGCACAGGCGTCTGAAGTTGTGAAGCCATGCGAAGGTACGCTCGACCACCGCATCTGCTACCGTCGGGCCATTGGTTTCTTCTCTGGTCGGCATGCATGATCACGGTCGCCGGCCTGAATACCCACAGATAGTGGCGCATAATGTTTTGATATCGACCCTTGGCAGAAAGAGGGTTTTATGCGCTGCACAATATGCGGATCCGAGAATCCTCCCGGTGCGAGGGTCTGCCAGGAGTGTCAGGCCGTGCTGTCCCGCACTTGTCCGCAATGCGGACATGAGGCCGAGCCAGCAGCCCGCTTCTGCAGCAATTGCGGGGCGTCGCTGGCTACACCCGCCGCTGCGCCGTCATTTTCTCGACCATCGGTTCGGGAGCCGCCGCCAACCCCCATTCATTACACGCCCGATCATCTCGCCGAGCGGATCCGTGCCGAACACGCGGCCATGGAAGCGCGCGGCGAGCCCGCCGGCGAGCGCAAGACCGTTACCGCGCTGTTTGCCGACATGGCCGGGTCGACCGCGTTGATCCACGATCTCGATCCCGAAGTGGCGCATCGCTTGATCGTGCCCGTGGTCGAGCTGATGATGGAAGCCGTCCACTACTACGAAGGGTACGTAGCGAAATCGCTCGGCGATGGCATCCTCGCGCTGTTCGGCGCACCGATCGCCCACGAAGACCATGCGCAGCGAGCGCTTTTCGCCGCATTGCGCATGCAGCAGGCGATGCGGCAGCATGGCGACCGCATTCGTCTGCGGGAAGGCATTCCTCTGCAAATTCGCGTCGGCGTTCATACGGGCGAGGTCGTCGTCCGTTCCATCCGCACCGACGACTTGCACACCGAATACGATCCGCTCGGGCATACGATCCACATCGCGTCGCGGATCGAGGGAATCGCCACGCCCACGTCGATTCTCGTCAGCGAGTCCACCCATAAGCTGGCCGAAGGCTATTTCGAGTTCAAGGCGCTCGGGGCAACGCAACTCAAGGGAATTCCGGCGCCGCTGTGCGTATACGAGGTGCTTGGCCTGGGGGCGTTGCGCACGCGCCTGCAGCTGGCGGCGCATCGCGGTCTCGCGCGGTTCGTCGGCCGTGAAACGGAAATGGACCATCTGAACCGGGCACTGGAGGCAATGAGGGGCGGGCATGGGCGCGTGGTCGGCGTGGTGGGGGAAGCGGGCGTCGGAAAGTCGCGCCTTTTTCACGAGTTCAAGGAGCGTTCACGGCGTGGCGCGCTGGTGCTGGAAACGTTTTCGGTCTCGCACGGCAAGGCGTTTCCCAATTTGCCGCTCATCGAACTCCTGAAGAACTATTTCCAGATCACGACGCAGGACGACGAGCGGCGCTGCCGGGAAAAGGTCATCGGCAAGGCGCTCACGCTCGAGCGCAGTTTCGAGGACCTTGTGCCATACGTCCTCTATCTGCTTGGAATCGGTGAGGGCGGGACGATACTGGTCGAGATGGATCCGCAGATCCGGCGCGACCGTACCTTCGACGCGATCAGGAAGCTTCTCGCGCGAGAGAGCCGGAATCAGCCGGTCCATTTGCTGTTCGAGGATCTGCAATGGCTGGACCGTGAGACAGAAGCCTTCCTCGCATACCTGGTCGACCACGTGCCGGACGAGCGAATACTCCTTCTGGTGAACTACAGGCCCGAGTATCGGCCCGCGTGGGGCCGCGCGGTTCATTGCAGCAAAATCCGTCTCGAACCGCTGGGTCCGTCCGATGCTCAAGGACTGCTTACGGCGCTGCTCGGCGAAGATCGCACACTCGTGCCTCTAAAGCAGCTCATTCTGGAGAAGACGGAGGGCAACCCGTTTTTCATGGAGGAAGTGGTTCAGACGCTTGTCGAAGAGAAATCGCTGCTCGGCGATGCCGGGCATTACCGCATCGTGGAGACTCCGGCGACGCTGCACATTCCCACCACCGTGCAGGGCGTGCTGGCTGCCCGGATCGATCGGCTTCCCATCGAGGAAAAGGAACTGCTACAGGCGCTCGCAGTGATAGGCCACGAGTTTCCGTTCAGCCTGATCCGGCGAATTTGCAGTGAAGCGCCGGCGTGGGACGATGAACTGCGTCGTCTGCTCGCCCATCTGGAAGCCGCGGAGTTCATCTACGAGCGACCCGCCTTTCCCGAGGTCAATTATTCATTCAAACACGCGCTGACTCAGGAAGTGGCCGGGCGCTCGTTGCTCACGGAACGGCGTACCACATTGCACGAGCGCACTGCGCAGGCGATCGAGGTGCTGTTCCCGACGCGCATCGCCGATTACTGCAGCGAACTTGCGCACCACTACAGTCAGAGCGGAAACATTCCCAAGGCTGTCGAATATCTGCATCGTGCGGCGCAGCAGGCGCTACGTCATGCCGCCCACCCCGATGCAATGAATCACCTCGGAGCGGCGCTTGCGCTGCTCGAGCGTTTGCCGGATACACCGATGCATGCGCATTGGGAACTGACGCTGCTGCTTTCCCTTGGGCCGGTCTTGATGGATGTCCGTGGGTATGGCGCGACAGAGGTGGGCGTGACATACAGGCGCGCGCTCGAGTTATGCGAGCGGACCGGTGAGGCATCGCAACGCTTTGCGACGCAGTTGGGCTTGCGGATACACCATGTGGTGCGCGGCGAGTATGCAATCGCGACCGATCTGAGCAACCAGATGCTCGGTATTGCCAGGGATGCGAATGATCCAGGCATGCTCGTGGAGGCACATGGTGCGCTGGGCGTGTGCTTTTTTCTGCAGGGCGATTTCGGCGCTGCTCGCGCAAACCTGGAACAGGCCTGTGCGATCTACGATCCGAAGCAGCATCAGGCACACGTCTTCGCACACGGGGTGGATCCTGGTATTCGGGCGCTCAATTACCTCGTATTGACTTTGTGGTTTCAGGGCTATCCGGAACAAGCGCTCAAACGCAGCGCCGAAGCACTCACGCTCGCGCAGGGCCTTGCTTATGGGCCATCTCTGGCGTTCAGTCTTACCTACGCAGGCCACTTGCATCAACTGCGGAGGGAGCCGGCGCTTGCCGGTGAGCGTGCCGATGCGGTCATTGCCGTATCGACCGAGCACGGATTGCCTTACTGGCTCGCGTGGGGGACGCTTCTGCGAGGCTGGGCGACGAGCGAGCAAGGAAACATCCAGGACGGGATCGCGCAGATGCGGCTGGGCCTCGACGCGCAGCGGGCAGCCGGCGGCGAAGACCTGCGGCCATATTCTCTCGCGTTGCTCGCCGACAGTTACTGGCGTGCGGGCGACAAGAGGGCAGCACGAGACACGCTGGAAGAGGCGATGGCGATCGTCGAGAAATCCGGTGAGCATTGCTACGAAGCCGAGCTCTGCCGGCTCACGGGAATCTATTTGGCCGGAGAGGCGATCAAGGACGGCACGGCACCCGTACGCGATAACGAAGCCGTAGACTGTTTTCACAGAGCGATCGCGCGAGCGCGCCGGCAGGGTGCCAGGGCGCTGGAATTGCGAGCAGCGTCGGACCTTGCGAGGCTGTTGCAACGGCAGGGGAAGACCGTGGAGGCAAGGCGGGCGCTGTCCGAGGTGTACAGCTGCTTCACGGAAGGATTCGGCACGAGCGACCTGCGAGAGGCGAAAGCGCTGCTGGATGCTTTGGACGCGCGCGCCGGATGAATGGACCTGCGGCGCACGACGACGTATCGCGTGACGCCGTATCGTCCATTACCTGCCGGTGCTCCGCATAACGGAGAGCTGGGGAGACGGGCATGACGATCACGCACGCAAGACGCCGCAATGATGGACCGCGCAAACAGATCGCGCTGGCTTTGCAGGGTGGCGGGATGCATGGCGCCTTTACCTGGGGTGTGCTCGACAGTCTGCTCGAAGACAGCAGGCTCGAAATAGAGGGTGTCAGTGCAACCAGCGCCGGCGCGATGAACGCCGCTGTACTCGCATACGGGCTGCAAAAAGGTGGCGAAGACGGGGCGCGTCAGGCACTGCACGACTTCTGGCGGGCAGTCGCGCAATCGGCCGAGCGTTACAACCCGCTGCGTTGGGTGCCCTGGCTGAAGGGCACGCACAGCTTCGGGCTCGATCATTCGCCGCTGTATGCATTTGCCGACATGATGCTGCGCGTTTTTTCGCCCTATCAGTTCAATCCGAACAACCTGAACCCGCTGCGCGAAGTGCTCGAAAGCCAGGTCGATTTCGACGCGCTGCGCAAGCACTGTCCGATCCGGTTGTACCTGTGCGCAACCAATGTCGAGACGGGGAAAATACGCATCTTCACGGGAGAGGATGTCAGTGCAGACGCGGTACTTGCGTCGGCATGCGTGCCGACACTGTTCCAGGCGGTCACGATCGATGGCGAGTACTACTGGGATGGCGGTTACATGGGTAATCCGGCCATCTATCCTCTCATCTACAATTGCGCGACCCGCGACGTCGTGATCGTGCACATCAATCCGCTCGTGCGCCGCGGTGTGCCGATCACGGCTGCGGAAATTCTCAACCGTATCAGCGAGATCAGTTTCAATTCGTCGCTGATGCGCGAGATGCGGGCAATCTCGTTTGTCACCGACCTGATCCGGCAAGGCACGATAAAACGTGGCGAGATGAAGGAAATGCTGATCCATTCCATTTGCGCCGACGACGCTCTGTGCGCGTTGAGCGTATCGAGCAAGTACAACGCGGATTGGGGATTTCTCAGCGAACTGCATGACTACGGGCGACGCGAAGCGGATACGTGGCTCGCGCATCACTACGGAAACATCGGACAGCGGTCGAGTATCGACATCCGCAGTGAATTTCTCTGAGCGCATCGCGGTAATGTCGGCACCGGGCGATCATGCGCAGCCGTCCCGGGCCAAGGAGCGAACGTGAACCGGACGCGGGCGCGGTTCGTCGCGTTGTGGTCGTGCAGCGGCGGGACACATGCCGAGGATGTCTATCGCATGCTGGCGCGATGCTATATGGAGCCGGCGCGCCATTACCATACGCTCACGCATGTACGGCGATGTTTGCGTCATCTCGACCTGGCGCGCGACTCGGTTCCCGAACCGGACGCCGTCGAGCTCGCGCTCTGGTTCCATGACGTGATTTTCGTTCCGGGCGCGCAAAACAACGAGCAGCGTAGTGCGGACTGGTTCAGACGCCAGGCAGGGGAGCGAATCCGCGCGTGCGACCGAATCTGCGCGATGATTCTCGCGACGACCCACTCGGGCATTGCCGCGGAACTGGATACCCGTTTCGTGTGCGACATCGACCTGGCCGTGCTTGGCGCTTCTCGCAGCCGATTTCGCGAAGACGGTCGGCGCCTCCGGGCAGAGCGCCCCGATCTTGACGACCGGGCTTACGACCTTCATGAACGGACGATTCTTCGCGGGTTACTCGCACGCCCGCGCATCTATCTCACGGATTTCTTCTACGCGCGCTGCGAGACGCGAGCGCGCAGAAACTTGAGCTGGCGGCTGGGCTTGCCGAGTCCGGAATAGCCTCGACAAGCTGCTGTCGGCGTTCGCAATTGGCACTGGCGGTGCGATCGTCGATTTACCGGTGCCTGATTCGCTGACGATGCCGAGCGTCGGCGCGATGCACCGGCGGCCGAGCGGCGGCATGTTCGATGGAGAGTCCCGCGATCGCGATCTGCCGGCGCGCAAGTTCGCCGGGTTGTACTGATCCACGCATCGCGCGGCTGTTCTCACCCCCCGATTCACATATCGCCCGATCAGATATCGATCGCAAAAATAACCATTTGGTACACGCGTCGGCACGCATTACAGTCTCGCCTCCTGCTGCCGGTCGCGACGCCGGTCATTCCGACGCTATTTCAGAAATCTGCCAAATGAATCGTTTGATGCGTTCCAGGGTCCGCGGCGCCGCCGCCACGCTGTTCGTGCTCGGCGCGGCGTGCGCCGCCCACGCGGCTCAACCGACGCTGCGCGTCGGTATCGATGCCGAGTCGTATCCGCCGTTCTTCTCGAAGGACGCGACCGGCAAATGGAAAGGGTGGGAAATCGATCTGCTCGAGGCCGCATGCGGCAAGCTGAACGTGCGCTGCGAACTCGCCGACATCGCGTGGGACGGCCTGATTCCGGCGCTGCAGAACCGCAAGATCGACGTGATCTGGTCGTCGATGACGATTACCGGCGAACGGCAGAAGGCCATCGACTTCAGTCGTGCCTACTACGAATCGCCGACGGTATTCGTCGGCGCAAAAAGCGACCGGCGCCGCGTCGATTGCGCGGTGCCCGCGAGCTTCAAGGGCCGAGTGATCGGCGTCGAGGCCGGCACCAATTTCTCGGCCTTCCTCGATGCGCGATTCAAGCAGGACGTGCAGATCAAGGCCTTCGACAAGTTCGACAATGCGCTCGCCGATCTGGTCTCCGGCCGGGTCGATTACGTGCAGGAAGCGAAGGGCCTGTTCACGGCGTTCCTGTCGTCTCGCGACGGCAAGGATTTCGAGGTCAAGGCCACCTGCGCGGACAACCCGGTGCTGGGTCTCGGCATCGGCGCGGGCGTGCGGCGCGGCGATGCGCTGCGCGACCGGCTGTCGGGCGCGATCGCGCAATTGCAGCAGGACGGCACGTGGGATGCGATCACCGCGCGCTATCCGAACCTGAAAGGCACGATCGAGAAGGGCCGTTGAACCGATGGCCGCAGACGATTCGCTGCTGGCGCTGCTCGCATTCGGCGACGGCGGTTACGGCCGCATCTTCGCGAGCGCGTTCGCGCTGACGCTCGGCGTCGCGGCCGCGTCGTTCGGCGCAGGCACGCTGTTCGGCATCGCCGGCGCGCTCGGCAAGCTGTCGCGGCACGTGGCGCTCGCCTGGCTCATCCGGCTCTACACGACGCTGGTGCGTGCGCTGCCCGAGCTGTTGTGCCTGCTGCTCGCGTTCTATGCGCTCGCGCCCGCCGTCGAGGCCGCGCTGCGCCGCGGCGGCCTGGTGCCTGACGGCTTCGCGTTTCCGCCGTTCCTCGTCGCCGCACTGTCGCTCGGCTTCATCCAGGGCGCCTATCTGACCGACATCTTCCGCGCGGCGCTCGTCAACGTGCCGGTCGGCCAGATCGAAGCCGCGCATGCGTACGGAATGACGCCGTGGCAGACGCTGCGACGCATCCGGCTGCCGGCCGCGGCGCGGCTTGCGCTGCCCGGTGTCGGCAACGTTTGGCTGAACGCGACCAAGGATGCGTCGTTCATCAGCGTGCTCGGATCGTTTACGGATCTGCTGAAGGCGAGCCAGCTCGCCGCCGGCGCGACCCGGCACTACGTGTTCTTCTATCTGGTCACGGCGGCGCTGTTCCTGCTGCTGAGCGTCACGTCGACGGGGCTGTTCGCCGCGCTCGAACGGTACGCGAGCCGTGGCGCAACGAGTGCAACCGCATGAGCTTCTCGCTGCCGTTCCTGCTCGATACGGTGATGCCGAAGCTGCTCGCCGCGGTGCCTACGACGCTCGCGCTGATGCTGTTGGCCGGCGTGGCCAGCGTGCTGCTCGGCATGCCGCTCGCGCTGGCCGCCGGCGCACGCCGGGCGCCCCTTCGCTGGTCCGCACGCGGCTGGATCATGCTGATTCGCGGCACACCGATGCTGGTGCAGCTTTATCTGCTGTACTACGGATTCGGCCAGATCGTGCCGCGCGAATGGATGCGCGACAGCTGGGCGTCGCCGCTGTTGCGCGACGCGTTCTGGTATGCCGTCGTTGCCTTGAGCGTGAACGAGAGCGCGTATGTCGCGACGATCCTGCGCGGCGCGATCGCCGGCGTGCCGGCCGGCGAGATCGAGGCCGGCTACGCGTACGGAATGACGCGCGCCGGTGTGCTGCGCCGCATCGTCGGCCCGCGCGCGTGGCGGCTCGCGCTGCCCGCGCTCACCGGCGAAGCAATCCTGCTGCTGAAGTCGACCGTCCTCGCGTCGACCATCACGGTGTTCGACGTGATGGGCACGGCCAATACGCTGCGGTTCGAGACGTTGCGCGTATACGAACCGCTGGCCGGCGCGGCGATAGTCTATGTCGTGCTGGTCGCGCTGCTGACGATTCCTGCCGCCCGTCTCGAGAGACGCCTCAACCGCTACCTGACGCGCGAGTCGGACGACCGCGCACCCGCGCGCGCACGTAACGCGTCGTCGGGCGTGTGGGCGGCACCCAACTGATTCCCCTGTTCCGCATTGAGCATGACGATGTCCGATCCTCGACCCCTGCTGTTTTCCCTCTATGAACAAGCCAGCGTCGGCTGCGGCGGCGCGCCGAGCCTCTGGACCCATCCCGCCGACGAACGGCTGCGCGCCAATACGCTCGCGTACTGGTCGGACCTGGCGCGCAAGGCCGAGCAGGCCGATCTCGACATGCTGTTCTTCGCGGACGTGCTTGGCCTGTACGACGTGTACGGCGGGTCGGCCGACGCCGCACTGCAGTGGGCGGTCGAAGCGCCCGCGAACGATCCGATGATGCTGATCCCGGCGCTCGTCGCGCAAACCGAGCGGCTGGCGTTCGGCGTGACCGCGAGCACGACCTACGAACATCCGTTCGCGCTCGCGCGCCGCTTCAGCACGCTCGATCACCTGAGCAACGGCCGGATCGGCTGGAACATCGTGACGTCCTACCTGACGAGCGCGGCGCGCAATTTCGGGCTAGACCGGATGATCGGCCACGACGAACGCTACGCACGCGCGGAGGAGTTTCTCGACGTCGTGTACAAGCTGTGGGAAGGCAGCTGGGCGGACGACGCGGTCGTCGCGGACAAGCAGGCGCCGCGCTATGCGCGCGGCGACCGCGTGCGGCCGATCGCACACGAAGGCACGCACTATCGGGTGCACGGCCCGCACGTGTGCGCGCCGTCGCCGCAGCGCTCGCCGGTGCTGATTCAGGCGGGCTGGTCCGGGCGCGGACGGGAATTCGCGGCGAAGCACGCCGAGATGGTGTTCGTCGCGAAGTCGAATCCGCACGAGATCCGCGCAGGCCTCGACGAGATTCGCCGGCTTGCAGTCGAAAACGGCCGCGCGGCGGACGACGTGAAGGCGCTGACGGTGCTGCGGATCGTGACGGCGCGCTCGTCGAGCGACGCGAAGGAGAAATACCATGCGCTGCAGCAGCACTATCACCTGCAGGCGCAGCTTGTCAGCTACGCGGGCGACACCGGCATCGACATCGATCGCTATGCGGACGACGAGCCGCTGACGACGCAGACGGAAGGGCTGACGTCCTACGTGGTGCGACCGGACGGCAGCGGCAAGCCGCTGACGGCCGGCGACGTGCGGCGCAAGTTCGCGAACGTCACGCGCGGCACCGACCTGATTCTCGTCGGTTCGCCGGACGAAGTCGCGGACCAGCTTGCCGAGCACGCGCAGCAGTCGACGACGAGCGGCTACATGCTCAATCCGCTGATCAGCCCCGGCACGCTCGACGATTTCGCCGAACTGATCGTGCCGGAGTTGAAGAAGCGCGGCCTGTACCGGACGCAGTCGCCGGGCGGCACGTTCCGCTCGCGCCTGGGCGGCGGCGATCGCCTGCCGGACAGTGCGTATGGCGCGTCGTTCCGGCAGCCCGCGGCGGCCGGGCGCTGACGGTCGGACGGATATCGATTCCCCAAAACATTGGTAGGGCCGCGCGATGACGAGCGGTAGAGTCGACTATTCGGTCGCGGACCGGCCGCATCGGGAACAGCGGGCGCAGCATGCGTCCGTCCCGGCGGAACGACGAACCCGGGAGTTGCCTGACATGAACCGTGAGGTGCCGTTTCAGCCGGAAGCAGGTTGTGCCGACTCGAAGCATGACGACGAGCGTTTCGTATCCGCCTGCGGGAGCGCGATCGAAGCGCCGTTCGCGAGCGATGCCGAACGCGGCTTCGAATGCGAACGGCTGGCCGGACGGCGGTACGACTTTCCGAAGTGGCACGGGCGCCGGCGGGCACGACCATGAGCGCAGGCGCCGCAAATCGACCGCGCCGAGCACCGACGCCGCCCGTCCTGAGCGCGGCCGGCATCGCGAAACGGTTCGACGCGACCGTCGCGCTGGCGGCGCTTGACCTGTCGATCGGCGCCGGTGAAGTCGTCGCGTTGATGGGCGCGAACGGCGCCGGCAAATCGACTTTCGTGAAGATCCTGAGCGGCGTGATCAGGCCCGACGGCGGCACGCTGACGCTGCGCGGCGCCTCCTATCGGCCGGCTTCGCCGCACGCGGCGAAGCGGCTCGGCGTCGCCACGGTGCACCAGTCGGTCGCCGACGCCGTCGTGCCGACGCTGTCGATCGCCGACAACCTGTTGCTCGACCGGCTGTGCGATCCGGCGTCGCCGTGGCATGCGCCGCCGGCTGCGCGGCGCGCCGCGGCGCGACCGCTCGCCGCGCGCGTCGGGCTCGACGTCGACCTGTCGGCGCCGCTCGCATCGCTGTCGCTGGCCGATCAGCAGCGCGTGACGCTGGCGCGCGCGCTCGCCGGGCAGCCCGGCCTGCTGATTCTCGACGAGCCGACCGCGAGCCTGTCCGCGCCGGAAGCGGAGCGGCTCTTCGGGCTGCTGGACGCGTTGCGCGACGACGGGGTCGCGATCCTGCTGGTGTCGCACCGGCTCGGTGACTTGCGCCGCATCGCCGATCGCGTGGCGATCGTCCGCGACGGCCGGATCGTCGCCGATCTGGCCGCGCCGGTCGACTTCGATGCCGCGGTGGAAACGATGATCGGGCGGCCGTTGCCGAAAGCACGCGCGGCGGAGGCGGGCCGCGCCGCGTCGTCGCCCGAAGCGGGCCTCAGCCTGCGGAACCTCCGGCTGTCGCCGGCCAGCGTGCCGTTCGATCTCGACGTCCGGCGCGGCGAGATCGTCGCGATCGCGGGCCCGGTCGGCGGCGGCAAGTCGTGCCTCGCCAGCGTGATCTTTGGCACCGTGCGCGCGGCTGCCGGCGAGATGGCGCTCGATGGCCGGCCGTGGCGGCCGCGCTCGCCGGCCGATGCCATTCGAGCCGGCGTGTTCCTGGCCGGCGAGGACCGCTGGCGCACGTCGCTGTTTCCCGACAGCGTGCCGTTCGCGTCGATCGCCGGCACGATCAGCTTTCCGTTCCTGTCGCGCTGGTTCACGGGCGGCGCGCTGAGGCCGGCCCGCGAACGCGCCGCCGCCGCGGCCGCGATCGCCGCCTTCGGCATCCGCTGCACGGGCCCGGACGACCGGCTCGTGCGCCTGTCCGGCGGCAACCAGCAGAAAGTCGTGCTCGCGCGCTGGCACGCGGAACGCGCGCGGCTGCTGCTGCTCGACGAACCGTTCCAGGGCATCGATGCCGGCGCGCGCGCCGATATCGTCGATACGCTGCGGCGCCACGCGCACGAGCGCGCGACGCTCGTGTTCGTCAGCGATCTCGAAGAAGCGGCCGAGATCGCCGATCGCATCGTGCGGTTCGATCGCGCCACGCTCGACCATCCGCTTTCGTCTTCCTCCTGAATGACTGCGCCTCCCATGAAACCCGTTTCCACTTCCGTCGTGCCCGATGCATTGCCGGGCGAGCGGGCGCGCCGTCCCGCGCCGGCCCGCATCCGCGCGGCGCTCGAACGCACGGGCATCCTGCTCGTGCTGGCCGCCCTCGTCGCCGTGTTCGCACTCAGGGAGCCCGCGTTCCTGAACCTCGACAACCTGTTCAGCATCCTTCAGGCGGTGTCGATCGTCGCGCTGCTCGGCATTGGCGTGACGATCACGCTCGCGGCCGGCGGCTTCGACCTGTCGGTGGGCAGCGTCGCCGCGTCCGCGCAGATGGCCGCCAGCTACGTGCTGGTCGTCTGGCACGGCGGCACGTTCGCGGCGGTGGCCGCCTGCGTCGCGCTCGGCGTGGCCGCCGGGTTGTTCAACGGCCTGCTGATTACACGGCTGCGCGTGCCCGACCAGCTCGCGACGCTCGGCACGCTGTTCCTGCTGGCGGGCCTGCAGCTGATCCCGACCGGCGGCCGGTCGCTCGCGACCGGTTCGGTGCTGCCCGACGGCACGGACGCGACGGGCGTGTTCCCCGTCGCGTTTCTCGCGCTCGGGCGCCTGCGCCTGTTCGACGTCGTGCCGTTGCCGGTGCTGTTGCTCGCGGCGGTGACGGTGCTGGCCTGCGTCGCGATGGAGGCGACGCGCTGGGGCCGCGTGATCTATGCGATCGGCGGCAACGAGACGGCCGCGCGGCTCGCCGGCGCGCCGGCCGCGCGCTACCGGGTCGCCGCGTATGTCGTGTCGGGCGTGATCGCGTCGCTGGGCGGCGTGCTGATCGCCGCGCGGGTCGGACGCGGCGACGCGAGCGCCGGGCACTCGCTGCTGCTCGACGCGGTGGCCGCCGCGCTGGTGGGTTACGCCGTGTGGGGGGCCAAGCGACCGAACGTGTTCGGCACGGTCGTGGGCGCGGTATTCGTCGGCGTGCTGCTCAACGGGCTGACGATGCTGAACGCGCCGTACTACATGCAGGACTTCATCAAGGGCGTGTTGCTGGTGCTCGCGCTGGCGTTCACGTTCGGCATCGGCCGCCGTGCGGACGCGCATGCGTGACGGGGCGGGGCGCGCGGCGCCCCGTCAAGCGGCTCGGCTGCGCCGTGTCGCGGCGTCTGCAGTCAACCCGGGCGCGGTCCGCAACCGTCGATTCCGGAGACGGTTATCACGAGCGCGCTCGATTGCTTGTTCCCGAATCGACGCGCTGCCGCCGCAACCGATTTGACGTCCGAAGGAATATCCATTGCCGAATCGCTCGGTTTGAGCGCGCGTGTCGCGCTGATAGATTGTGCGGGTATCGTTCCCACGGAGACAGGCAGACCATGCGATCGTCGCTTCGCCACAAGCCGCGCATCGACCGGAAGGTCGGCGCGCTCGCGCTGTTTTTTGCAGCTGCATTGGCCGCGCTCGCATCCGCGGCGCACGCCGGCCCGCTCAAGGGCGCGCCCGCACCGTTCGACAAGGGCGGCGTGAAGATCGCACTCGTCAACTATCTGTCGACCGGCGACTTCTTCCAGGCCTACGAGGCCGGCGCGCAGAAGCAGGCGAAGGCGCTCGGCGTCGATTTGCGCATCTACGAGGGCCGGCAGGACGCGGCCGAACAGCGCGAGCAGATCCAGCAGGCGATCGGCATCGGCGTGTCCGCGATCATCGTCAACCACGGCTTGCCCGAATCGTTGAAGGACGTCGTCCAGCGTGCGCTGGACAAGGGGATCAAGGTCGTCGCGTTCGACGTCGATCTCGGCAATCCGAAGGTGCCGCAAATCGAGCAGAGCGATCGCGACCTGGCCAACCTGCTGCTCGGTCAGGCGGTCAAGGACAACGGCGACGCATTCGCGGCCGGTTATGTGTATGTCGCCGGCTTTGCGCCGCTCGACCGGCGCGATGCCGCATGGCGCGACTTCAAGCGCGCGCACCCGAAGGTGCAGGAAAAGGCGCGCTGGGGCACCGTCGACAATCCGATTGCGCAATCGGTCGCGAATCAGGCGGCAGCGGCCTATCGAGCGAATCCCGACATCCGCGTCGTGTTCGCGCCTTACGACGAGTTCGCGCGCGGCGCGAAGCTCGCCGCGGACGAAGCGAAGCTGTCGTCGAAGATCCGCATCTACAGCGCGGATATCTCGACCGCCGACATCGAGGCCATCCGCGCACCGAACAGCGCGTGGGTCGCGACGGCCGCGACCAATCCGGCGATCGTCGGCGCCGTGTCGGTGCGGGCCGCCGCGCTGCTCGTCGCCGGCCAGGACCCGGGAGCGCGCATCGTCGTCAAGCCGACGCTGATCACGCGCGACGATCTCGTGAAAAACGACATCCGGACCGTGGCCGAACTCGGCGCGAAGTTCCCGGCGTTCCGCGCGAGCGACGCGGCGACTGCCGCATGGATTCCGAAGGCGGACTGAGCGCCGCCGACAGCGGGCGGCGGACGCCGCCCTGCGCGAAGCACAATCGACTGACGCACCGACGACCCGGCCATGACGACCCTGAACGACTATCTCGCCCAAAAACGCGACGCCTGGCATGCGAAGCAGGAAGCGGCACGCAACGATCCCGATTTCAAGGCGACGCCGCTGAAGGCGACCGTGCGCGCGCTCGGCCGCAGCGGCGTGCGGGAGATCCGCATTCGCGACTTCCAGGTGATCAGCGACAGTCCGCCCGACTTCGCGGGCTACAACCTCGGACCCGCGTCGCCGGAGCTGCAGCTCGGCGTGCTGGGCAGCTGCCTCACGCACATCACGCTGATCCAGGCCGCCGAGCGCGGCCTGAAGATCGATGCGATCGAGGTGGAGGTGACCGGCGACCAGCATCCGCTCGCGCAGCAGCCGGGTTTCGAGCATGTGCCCGTGTTCCCGCACAACCTCCGCTATACGCTCGACATCGTGTCGCCCGAGCCGCCCGACGCGATTCGCGCGCTGCATCAGGCGGTCGAAGCGGTCTGCCCGATCTTCAACCTGCTGAGGTTGCCGCAAACCATCGACGGCGAACTGCGGCACACCCGTGCATGACGCGCCGGGGCGGCACGCTCGCAGGACTGGCCGGCTCTTGCCAGGGAATTTCAAGCCCCCCGGATTCCGGATGCCTGATGGCCGCGCGGCTGGGGTCTCGTGCCGTCGGCGCGATCGTGAAAACGCTGGAACGCGTCCATTAGCCGCGCGCGTTGCGCGGCCAGCGACGGGTCGCGCCGATCGCGCGGCTGCGCGACCGCGACGTGGATCTCGTCGTGGACGCGGCCCGGGTTCGGCGCGAGCATCAGCACGCGATCGCCGAGATACAGTGCCTCGTCGAGATCATGCGTGACGACGATCGCGGACATCCGGTGACGGTGAACCACATCGAGCAGCAGCGTCTGCAACCGCATCCGGGTGATCGCGTCGACCGCGCTGAACGGTTCGTCGAGCAGCAGCAGGTCAGGCTCGCCGAACAGCCCGCGCGCGATCGCGGCGCGCTGGGCCATCCCGCCCGATAACGTGGCCGGCAACTGCCGCGCGGCGCCGGCAAGGCCGACTTCGTCGAGCAGCCGTGCGACAGTCGGCTCGCGGCCGCCTCGCGGGCCGGACGCGAAGCCGACGTTGTCCGCGATCGATAGCCACGGCAGCAGCCGCGGTTCCTGAAAAATGACGCCGACGCGCGGGGATGGCCCGTCGAGCGCCATTCCGTCGAGCTTCACGCTGCCGCGGAAGTCCGTGTCGAGACCGGCGACGATTCGCAGTAGCGTGCTTTTTCCGCAACCGCTTGGGCCAACGATGCAGACGATCTCGCCGCGGGCGACCTGCAGCGGGATGCCGGCGAGGATCGTGCGATCTCCGTAAAGCTTGCTGGCGATCCGCAGGTCGAGCAGCGGCGCATCGGTGCCCGCCGTCGTGTGCGCAGAAGGAAGCGTGCTCATTTCGACGCCTCGCGCGGCGTGTTGTCGAACGCGTCGCGCCAGCAGAGCCAGTGCGACTCGATGCGCCGCATCGCGCCGTCGGTCAGCTTGCCGAGCAACGCGAGCAGCAGGATCGCGCCGAACACGAGATCGGGGCGCCCGGTTTCCCGGCCGTCGCTCAACAGGAAGCCAAGGCCGCGCGTTGCCGCGATCAGCTCCGCGGCGACCATGAACATCCACGCAAGGCTGAGGCCGGTACGCAGGCCGGTAACGATTTGCGGCAGCGCGGCCGGCAGCAGGATTCGACGGAACAGCGCGATCGGGCCAAGCCGGTATACCGCGCCGAGCTCGACGAGCTTGCGGTCGACGTCGCGAATCCCGGCGACCACCGCCAGATGAACCGGAAAGAACGCGCCGATCGCGATCAGCGTGATTTTCGGCGCTTCATCGATGCCGAGCCACAGCAGCAGCACCGGCACCCACGCGAGCGACGGGATCGCGCGCAGCGCCTGGAACGTCGGCTCCAGCAGCGCGTCGATCCGTCGGCTCAGGCCCATCGCCGCGCCGACGACGAGCGCGAGTCCGGCACCGGCCGCGAAACCCGACGCAACCCGAAGCGTGCTCGCGCCGATATGGCGTGCGACGCGCGTGATGCCCATCCGGGCGAGCGTATCAAGAATCTCGCTCGGGGCCGGGACGAGATGGTCCGGCAGCCAGCCGTGCCGCACGCCATATTCCAGCAGCGCGAGCGCGGCGAACGGCAGCGCGAGGCCCGCGACGCGCCACGCGCGAAGCGGGTCGCGCCGGCTCGCGCGGGGCGATTCGGCGAGGCGGGGCGCGAGTGCGTCGTCGCGGGCAGCGGTGTCCGTCATCGGCGGCACCTCAGTGCGATGCGGCGACGAGCGGGCGCGCAAATGCCGGATCGATCAGCGTATCGACAACCTTCGCGGGATCGACGCCTGGCTTGGTTAGCTGTTCGGCCGTCAGCACCGGTGCCGCTGCCTTCAGCGCCGCGCGCTGGGTATCGCCCGGCACCGGGTCGCCGAAGTCGTTGCGCTGAAGCTGCAGTTTCGCGACCGGCAGCGATACCTTCGATTCGTCGGCGACGATCTGGGCGGTGTCGGCCGGATGCGCGATGATCCATTGGCGTGCGCGATCGTATACCTTCAGCACGCGCGTGACCGCCTGCGGGTACTGGCTGGCGAATGCGTCGCGGACGTTCAGGAAACCATACGTATTGAATGCGACGTTGCGGTACAGCAGGCGCGCGTTGTCGTCGAGCTGGGCGGCGGCCATGTGCGGATCGAGACCGGCCCATGCGTCGACCTGACCGTTCGCGAGTGCGGAGCGCCCGTCCGGATGCTGCAGGTTCACGATCTCCACATCGTCGCGCGTCAGGCCAGCCGTGTGCAACGCGCGCAGCGTGAACAGGAACGGATCGGTGCCGCGCGTCGCCGCGATTTTCTTGCCCTTCAGGTCCGCGAGCGAGCGGATCGGCGAATCCTTGCGGACCACGAGCGCAGTCCACTCGGGGCGCGAGAACACGTATACGGCGCGGATCGGGTTGCCGTTCGCCCGGGCGAGCACCGACGCGAGCCCCGCGGCCGATCCGAAATCGACCGCGCCGCTGTTCAGGTATTCCAGCGCGCGATTGCTGCCGAGACTCAGCACCCAGCGAATCGACGTGCGGTCGGCCTTGAACTCGTCGTCGAGCCAGCCGAAGTGGCGAATCACCAGGCTCTCCGGCGAGTAGTACGCATAGTCGACGCGGATTTCCGCGGGGGTTGCCGCACGTGCGTGCATCGATACGAGACCGGCGAATGCGGCAACGACGACGGCCGCGGATTGCCATGCGCGGGACCAGGACAGCTTCATCGGGGAATCTCCGGAAGAGCGGCAACGCGCCGCGAACAGGCAGGATGACCGTCCAATGTACCGAAGCGCCGGCGAATCGATAACGAAGAAATCCACGATTGCACATGCGCGCTGCTGCTAAGCGAACGAGACGAACAACTTTATGACGCACACCGAATAATTTATCGCTTTATATCGCTTGGGATAACCGGATCGCGAGAACAGAATCTCCGCTGCCGGAACTCGTCGGCAGTACGTGCTGATGATCGAGCATTTGCTCCACGCACCGTCGACAGCGAGTGTATGCGCTGCGTTCCTGGCTCCCTGTGGATATCGCCGAGCATTCGGCGCAACAAAGGAAAGCGATGAGTTCGATCGATCTGAACGCGGTCACGCCGGTTTCCGCGCCTATCCGCTCCGCGAGCGACGTGGCGCGCCTGATCAATACGACGGACAACTCCGTCAGCCATGCGCGGATGATCGTGCTGCTCGCGCTCGGCGGCGTGTTTCTCGATGCGTACGACCTGACGACGTTGTCCTACGGCATCGACGACGTCGCGCGCGAGTTCGGTCTGACGCCCGCGCTGACCGGGCTGGTCGGTTCGGCGATCATGATCGGCACGATCTTCGGCAGCCTGATCGGCGGATGGTTGACCGACAGGATCGGTCGTTATCAGGTGTTCATGGCCGACATGCTGTTTTTCGTGATCGCCGCGATCGCGGCCGGGCTGGCGCCGAACGTCTGGGTGCTGATCGGCGCACGCTTCGTGATGGGGCTCGGTGTCGGCATCGACCTGCCTGTCGCGATGGCGTTTCTCGCGGAATTCTCGAAGTTCAGCGGCCGCGGCAACAAGGCGTCGCGGCTCGCCGCGTGGTGCCCGATGTGGTACGTGGCGTCGTCGGTCTGTTTCCTGCTGATCTTCGGCCTGTATTTCCTGTTGCCGGCCGAGCACGCGGGTTGGCTTTGGCGCGCGTCGCTGATCTTCGGCGCGGTGCCCGCGCTCGTCATCATTCTGGTCAGGAATCGTTTCATGAACGAGTCGCCGCTATGGGCCGCGAACCAGGGCGACCTGGCCAATGCCGCGCGAATCCTTCGCGAGTCGTACGGCATACACGCACACGAAGCGGAGGATGCGCGACGCGAGCCGAGCCAGCCGCCCGTGCGGATTCGCGTGCTGTTCCAGCGCCCGTATCTCGGACGCACGATCGTCGCCAGCGTGATGAACCTGTGCATCCCGTTCGAGTACACGGCGATTGCGTTCTTCCTGCCGTCGATCCTGTCGCAGTTTCTCGGTGCGGGCGTGTTCGAGACGATCGCGGCGTCGCTCGCGTTGAACGTTCTGTTCGCGTTTACCGGCGGCTTGCTGGGCATGCGCCTCGCGTATCGATATCCGTCGCGTCATGTCGCGATCACGGGCTTCGCGCTGCAGTTCGTCGCGCTTGTCGCGCTTGCGCTGGCCGGGCATCCGCACGGCGCGCTCGCGGTCGGCATCGTGCTGCTGATGCTCGGCACCTGGCTGTTCGCCGAAGGTTTCGGGCCGGGTGCGCAGATGATGATCTATCCCACCTTGTCTTACCCGGCGGCGATCCGCGGCACCGGTGTCGGCTTCGGGCGTTCGCTGTGCGGCATCGGCCAGGCGCTTGCGCTGTTCGTGCTGCCGATCCTGCAGGCCCGTCTCGGTACGGATATGTTCTGGGTCGTCGCGATCAGTGCGGTCACGCCGATCGTGTTTCTGTTGATCGTGCGTTACGAGCCGACGGCGCGCGACATCGACGACGAAAGCGCCGCGTAAACGCTGGCGGAGGAGCGTTCACCGCCCCGGAAAATACCAACGGCTTCGTCGGACCGCACGAAGCCGTTTGCGCTGAAGCCGGTCGCCGCAGAATGCGGGCAAGCCGGCTTCGACCTTGCCGTCACGCGCTGACGGTCTCCCGCCCGGCATCGCGCTTGACCTGCTCGATATCGCGAAACTGCGCGGCCGGATGCTCGTCCGGCAGCCGCGCCGTGCCGCCGAACAGTTTCTCGCGCAGCGTGCCCGGCGCATACTGCGTCGGATAGACGCCGCGCCGTTGCAGCTCCGGAACGAGAAAGCGCACGATGTCTTCGAAGGTTTCATGCGCGACCGCATACGCGAGATTGAAGCCATCCACGTCGGTTGCGGCAACCCATTCCTGCAGGATGTCCGCCACGGTCGCTGCCGACCCGACGAACACCGGGCCGAGTCCGCCGATGCCGCCCCATGCCGCCAGCGCCTCGATCGTCCACGCGGTGTCGCCGCCGGCGAGGTGCTCGACCGCCGACACGATCGCATTGGTTTCGACGCGCCTGACCGGATCGGCCGGCGCATACTGGCCGAAGTCGATGCCGGTCCAGCCGGACATGAACACCAGCGAGCCGTCGTACGACACGTAGCGGCGGTACTCGTCGAACTTGGCCTGTGCTTTTGCGTCGGTTTCGTCGACGATCACCGTGGCGAGGTTGTAGATCAGCACCTTGCGCGGATCGCGGCCCGCGGCGGCGGCCTGCGCGCGCACATCGGCCACGTAGCGCGCGAGCTGCTCGCGGGTCGGCGCGGCGACGAACACGCATTCGGCGTGCTGCGCGGCGAACGCCTTGCCGGGGCCGGACGCGCCGGCCTGGAACAGCACCGGCGTGCGCTGCGGCGACGGTTCGCACAGGTGATAGCCGGGCACGTCGAAGAAGCGGCCCTTGTGGCCGATCTCGTGCACCTTCTCGGGATGCGTGAACACGCGGCCGTCGCGATCGCGCACCACCGCGCCGTCTTCCCAACTGCCCTCGAACAGCTTGTACAGCACCTCGACGTATTCGGCCGCGACCGCATAACGGTCGTCGTGCGTGCGCAAGCCGTGATCGCCGACGTTCTTCGCGCCACTTTCCAGATAGGACGTGACGATGTTCCACGCGAGCCGGCCCTTGGTGTGATGGTCGGCGGTCGATAGCCGGCGCGCGAACGTGTACGGGTGCTCGAACGTGGTCGACGCGGTGATGCCGATGCCGAGATGCTCGGTCGCCATCGCGATCGGCGCCGCGAGCTGCAGCGGGTCGTTGACCGGAATCTGCGCGGCCTGGTGCAGTGCGTGGTAGTTGCTGCCCTTGTAGACGTCGTAATAGCCGATCACGTCCGCGATGAAGATCGCGTCGAAGATCCCGCGTTCGAGGATGCGGGCGAGGTCGGTCCAGTAATCGAGGTCCTTGTACTGCCACGAACGGTCACGCGGATGCGCCCACAGCCCCGGCGACTGATGGCCGACACAGTTCATCTCGAACGCGTTGAAGCGAATGGTCTTGCTCATCGCGCGACTCCCGGTTCCGCGCCGGCGCTCGTGCCGTTGCCGACGCGCCAGACGAACGGCGGCGTGCGGCCGTTGATGACCCAGTCGCCGACGATCCTGGCCTTGTAGACGAGCGGATTGTGCGACGACACCGTGCGCGCGTTGCGCCAGTGGCGGTCGAGCGCGGTCGTGCTGCGCGTGGCGGACGCACCGAGCGCGTCGAACAGGCGTGTTGCGGCGCGCAGTACGAGTTCGGACACGACGAGCTGGCTCTGCGCGGATTCGATTTCGGCCGCGACGTTCGCGTCGTGCTCGGCCTGCTCGTCGCCGCCGAAGCGGGTTTCGTAGGCGAGCTGAAGCGGCTGCGCGGCGCGCAGCGCGAGCGCGTCGGCCGCATAGGCCCATGACGCGATCTCGCCGATCACCTGCTGGAGCTGCACGTCGTCGCCCGCACGTGCGGCGTTGCCGTGGCTGTACACGCGGGTGCGAGTGCGCACGAGCGCGCCCGCATCGCGCACGATCGCGTGGCCGATGCCGGCCAGCGTCGCAACGTGGAAGAGCTGGTAGAACGCGGTCTGGTACTTGAAGCGGCGTGCGAAGTCGATCACGTTGTCGGCGTCGACCGTCGCATTCTCGAAGTGCGTCGTGCCGCTGCCGGTGGTCGTCTGGCCGAAGCCGTCCCAGTCGTCTTCTCTGATCACGCCGGGCTGTGCGGTCGCGACGGCGACGATCACGTCGCTGCCGTCGTGCGCGCGCTGCGCGAACACGTCGATCCAGTCGGCGAACAGGCTGCCCGTGCTGTAGAACTTTCGCCCGTTCAGCACGAGCCGGCCGTTCTGCTCCGACACCTTCGTGATGGTCTGGCCGAGCGGCACGTCGCCGGCCTCCGACCACGCGTTGCCGACGAGCTGGCCGCTCGCGAACCGGTCGAACCATGTCGTGCGTTGCGGCCCGGGCGGCGCGTTCAGCCAGTCCTCGACGAACGCGAAGTGTCCACGCAACGCCTGCGGCAGATTGGAATCGGCGGCGGCGAGCTCGATCAAGAGCCGGAACAACTGCGGCAGCGATGCGCCGGCACCGCCGTCTCGTATCGGCAGCCGCACCGCGCCGAAGCCGGCCGCCTTCAGCCAGCCGATCGCTTCGTGCGGCAGTTCGCGGCGGCGTTCGCGTTCGGCGGTGCCCGCAGCGATGCGGTCGAATATCGGCCGGAACCGGCTCGCGAGTGCGTCGTAGTCGGTGCCGGTGGAAAGGTCGGTGTCTGCGTGCGACGAAGTCATGCGGATTTCCTCGAAGGGCGGGGCCGTTTGCGCCGGGAGGCCAGTATAGGAAGCGCGGGGCGTGCGTTCCAATAACGGATTCGCAGATCGTTATCGTCGATGAGCATTACGCGGACCGGCTGGGGACGCTCCGCCGTTCGGGCATCGATTGCGACGCTGAAGCATGGTGCCGCGTACGTGATTCTCGATATCGTTTGTGATCCGAAGGAATATCGTTACGAGAATCGCTCGGTTTGCCGACCTGCAGCGCACTGCTAGATTGAACGCTTTCGCCATTCGACAGGAGAGCCCGATGTCAGATACGAGCGCCACGATTCAGGAGCGGCCGGCCGAAGCGAAACCGCAAGCGGCCCGAGTGATCACCGACGATGCGCAGGCGATCGCGGCCGCGCATGTGCTGGCGCAGCGGCTTGCGGAAGGCGCCGCCGAACGCGATCGGGAGCGCCGGTTGCCGCGCGACGAGATCGAATGGTTCTCGCAGTCGGGGCTATGGGCGATCACGGTGCCCAAGGCATACGGTGGCGCGGGCGTATCGCATGTGACGCTCACCGAGGTGATCAAGATCGTCGCGGCGGCCGATGCGTCGCTCGGACAGTTGCCGCAGAACCATTTCGGGCTGGTCGACGTGATCGCACTGGTCGGCACCGACGCGCAGAAGCGCTATTTCTTCGCGGAAGTGCTGAGCGGCAAGCGGTTCGGCAACGGCTTCTCGGAGAAGGGCACGAAGCACGTGCTCGATCTGAAGACGCGCGTGCGCGGCGACGGCGACGACTATGTCGTCGATGGCACGAAGTTCTACTCGACGGGCGCGCTGTTCGCGCATTACGTGCCGGTGCTCGGCCTCGACGATGCGCAGCACGCGTGGCTTGCGTACGTGCCGCAGCCGACGCCGGGGCTGACCGTGATCGACGACTGGTCGGGGTTCGGGCAGCGCACGACCGCGAGCGGCACGGTGGTGCTCGACGGCGTGCGCGTGCCCGCGTCGCATGTACTGCCCGCGCAGCGCGTATCGGACGAGCCGACGCTCAACGGCCCGCTGTCGCAGATCATCCAGGCGGCGATCGATGCCGGCATCGCGAAAGCGGCCATCGACGATACGCTGGTGTTCGTGCGCACCCGTACGCGGCCATGGGTCGACAGCGGCGTCGAACGGGCGGCAGACGATCCGCTGATCCTCCGCGAGATCGGCCGTCTGCATATTCAGCTTCATGCGGCGGAAGCGCTGCTCGAACGCGCGGCGCGCACGCTCGACGAGATCGGCGCGCGCGGCACGGTGACCGATGACGATGTCGCGCGCGCGTCGGTCGCGGTCGGCGAAGCGAAGGTGCTGACGACCGAGATCGCGCTGCTCGCGGGTGAGAAGCTGTTCGAGCTGGCCGGCACGCAGTCGACGCTCGCCGAGCACAATCTCGACCGGCATTGGCGCAACGCGCGCACGCATACGTTGCACGATCCGGTGCGGTGGAAGTATCACCTCGTCGGCAACTACTACCTGAACGGCGTGCGTCCGGCGCGCCATGCGTGGAATTGAGCCGCTCGCGATCCGGCCGATAGCGGATACGCACGTTGCGCAAGTCGCCGACGGTGGCCGTGATTTGCGGATGATCGGTTGATTTTTTGGACCGGAGCTGCGCTCTGGCTCGCCTCCCGAGGCAGGCAAGCCGAATGCGGATCCACGCTTCGTGGCTTGCCGCGGTGACGGACGAACGGCTCGTGGCGGTGAATGGAGTTCGACACCGCCGCTGACAGTCCTGTGCGGGCACCCACCCTTCGCGCGTCAGTACGCCGAATCGCTGCCGCCCCGATCGGTGACGATCGCCACCCCCGAGCTCGTGCCGAGCCGCGTCGCGCCGGCCTCGAGCATCGCGAGCGCGGCCGCGCGGTCGCGCACGCCGCCCGATGCCTTCACGCCAAGGTCCGGCCCGACCGAGCGGCGCATCAGCGCGACATCCGCGAGCGTCGCGCCGCCGTGGCCGAACCCGGTCGACGTCTTCACGAACGCGACGCCGAGATCGCGGCACATCTCGCACACGCGCACCTTCTCGTCGTCGCTCAGCAGCCCCGTCTCGAGGATCACCTTCAGCGGCACCGCGCCGCATGCGTGCTGCACGGCCGCGATGTCGGCCTTCACGTCGTCGGCGCGGCCGCTCTTCAGCGCGCCGAGGTTGATCACCATGTCGATCTCGCCGGCGCCCGCCGCGATCGCAGCCGACGCCTCGAATGCCTTCGCGGCCGACAGCGCCGCACCGAGCGGAAAGCCGACCACCGCGCAGACGAGCACGCCGGTATCGGCCAGCTCGCGTGCGGCGAGCGGTACGTTCGCCGAATTCACGCAGACCGAGTAAAAGCGATGCGCGGCCGCCTGGCGGCAGAGTTCGCGGATCTGCGCGTCGCTCGCGTCGGGCGCGAGCAGCGTGTGATCGATGGTTTGGGCGAGTTGGGCGTTGGAAAGCGGCATGTTTCAGGACTCCACGGATCGTGTGCCGGAAAGGCACACGGAAAGTTGATGTTTTCACATCGGTTTGTTACAAATACGACATTCCGGCCGGGCCCGCGCGCCCGGCACGACGAGCGACGAGTGCGACAGGCACGCAGGATACAGGCATGGAAACGAAGAAGGGCGAACGGATCAAGACGCTGATGAACGTGCTGCAAGGGCAGAACGCGATTCATCTGAGGGAAGTCGCCGAGCTGTTCGGCGTGTCCGAGATGACGATCCGCCGCGATCTCGCGGACAACCCGCACGGCCTGAGCCTGATCGGCGGCTACGTGACGCGCCATTTCGCCGCGCAGCGCAGCGACATCGGCGAGTACCTGATCAGCGCCGAGAACAACCGTCAGACCGAGGAAAAGCGTCGCATCGGCAAGCTGGCCGCGCAGTTCGTGACGACCGGCGACACGATCTTCGTCGACTGCGGCTCGACCACGCCGTTCATCGTCGACTTCATTCCGGACGACCTCGAATTCACGGCCGTCTGCAATTCGCTGAACGTGTTCGCGAAGCTGCAGCAAAAGCCGCATTGCAGCGTGATCCTGTGCGGCGGCGCGTATCACCGCAAGAACATGGTGTTCGAGTCGGTCGCCGAAACCGGCATCCTCGACACGGTGCGCGTGTCGAAGGCGTTCATCTCCGCGGCCGGCGTGAGCGACCGCTGCGGCGTCACGTGCTTCAACTTCCACGAAGTCGACGCGAAGAAGAAGGTGATGGCGCGCGCGCAGAACCGCTTCCTGCTCGTCGACCACACGAAGTTCGACGAAGTGCGCGCGGCCTATTTCGCCGAACTGACCGACTTCAACTATGTAATCTCCGACGGGCAACTGGGCAGCCGCTACGAAACGGCGATCCGCGAACACGGGATTGCGTTCGTGACCTGACGCAACGCGGCCGCGCATCGCTTCACGCATCGCGTGCTTCCGCCGCGCTCAGGTAGCCGGTCACCACGTCGAAGCGGCGCGTCGCGCCCGGCGCGAGCGCCGCGACATGGCCCTTGCGGCGTTCGGCTTCATACCCCTCCGGCTCGCAGGTCGACGGCAGCGCAAACGCGGCGACCTGCTGGTCCGCGTTGTGCAGGATCCAGCGCGTCGCATGCGGGAACTGTTCGGGGCGGTACGAGGTATGGAATGCGCCGCCGTCCGGATGCGCGAGCAGGAAATGCGCGACGCCGTCTGCATCCGTTTCCGCACCGTTCATGAAAAACACGATCTCGGGGTCGTACAGCGCGGGCGCATCGAGCGTCGCGAGCCGTTCAGGTTCGCGTGCGAGCGTGGCCGTGTAGTCGCGCCACGCGGCGGTAGGCTTCACGTGCGCGGGCACGCTTTCACGCAATCGCAACCCGCCGCGCGGCAACCACTGCACGAAACGGCCGCCCGGCACGTATGCATAGTTCAGGTGTGCCATGTACATCAGGTCCATCGGTGCGCCGCCGAGATTCGTCACGTCCATCGCGATCGTCATCTGCGCGTCGTGTTCCGCGAGCCGTACCGACGGACGCGCGACGTAGTGGCTGCCGAAACCCTGCACGTATTCGTATTCGCCGGTCACTTCGGCTGTTGCGCCTTGCGCATCCGTGCCGACGATCAGGCTTGCGCGATCCATCGGCGCGCACGGCATCTCGCCGTGCAGCGCGTGCGTGTCGTCCGGGCCCGGGCAGCCATTGCGCAGCAACCCGCTGTGGAACATGAAGCAGCCGTAGGTATCGATGATCGACACCGCGCGCTTCGGCTGCCGGAACATGTGCTTCATCGTCAGGTCGCGGCCGTCGAACGCGGCGGCCCAGATCATCTGTCCGAGATACGGCAACACGACGACGTGGCCGCGGCGGTTCTCGAGCTTCAGCGCCTCGACGCCGGACGGATACGCGAACGCGGTGACGGTGATGCCGTCGGTGCGGTACAGCGTGCGCGGCATGTCGCGGAAGTCGTCGCGCCGCAGTTCGATCTCGCCTCGCATGGTTACGCTCCCGACGTGGTGCGCGTCGCGGCGTAGCGCGCGGGCGCGTTGCCGTCGGCTGCCGCGTCGGGCGTCGCGACCGGCAGGTGGCGCAGGCAGTAGACGCCGTAGTAGACGATCACGACGAAGCACGCGAGCGGCACGGCGAACGCGAGCTGCATGTTGCCGCCGGTATGGTCGGAGATCAGCCCCTGGATCAGCGGCACGACCGCGCCGCCGACGATGCTCATCACGAGGATCGAGCCGCCGTATTCGGTGTCCTTGCCGAGGCCGTCGATCGTGAGGCCGTAGATCGTCGGCCAGCACGGGCCGAGGAACACGCTCACGCACACTGCTGCGTAGACGGCCGTGATGTTATGCACGCTGATCGTGTACGCGAGCAGCGCGATGCACAGGATGCCGTAGACGATCAGCACCTTGGCCGGCCCGACGCGCTTCATCACGAGCGTCGCGACCAGCTTGCCGACGAAGAACGCGAAGAACGTCGCGAGCAGGTAGCGCGATGCGCCGCGCTCGGTCAGGCCGCCGATCTGCATCGCGAGCCGGATCGTGAAGCTCCACACGCCGACCTGTGCGCCGACGTACAGGAACTGCACGACGATGCCCGCGACGAAGCGTCGGTTGCCGAACAGGCGCGCGAGCGTGCCGCGCGCGTCGATCCTGTGCGTGGCCGCGCTCGGCCCGTTGCCCTTGCAGGCCGGGTAGGGCGTGAGCGCAAACACGATGAACACCGCGACGAGCACGACGATCAGCCATTTATACGGCTCGAGCGTGGCCTGGATCATCGCGAGCTGGTGCACGTGCGCGTCGGCCGCCGACATTGCCGCGAGCTGCGCATGCGACGCATCGCCTTCCTTGAAGATCAGGAAGCTGCCCATGTACACGCCGGCCATCGCGCCGAACGGGTAGAACGTCTGCGAGATGTTCAGCCGCCGCGTGCTGGTGTCGCGTGGGCCCATCAGTGTCGAATACGAGTTCGACGCCGTCTCGAGGAACGACAGGCCCGCGGCGATCACGAACAGCGCGACGAGGAACATCCCGTACTTCGCCATCGACGCAGCCGGGAAGAACAGCAGGCAGCCGGTCGTGTAGAGCAGCAGGCCGACGAGGATCGTCGTCTTGTAGCTGAACTTCTTCACGATGGTCGCGGCGGGGATCGCGAGGAAGAAGTAGCCGAGATAGAACGCGGACTGCACGAACGCCGATTCGAAGTCGGACAGGAAGAACGATTTCTTGAACTGCGCGATCAGCACGTCGTTCAGGTTCGCGGCGGTGCCCCACAGCGCGAACAGGCAGCACAGCAGCGTGAATGCGAAAAGCGGTGTGCGGGTCAGGTAATAGCCGTCGGGTGTGTGTTCGATTCTGGCTCGGCTCACGGGTGTCTCCTTCCCAATTGTCTCGTCGATGAAGGCGCCGGTCAGAGGCCGGCGTCGCGGAGGAAGCGTTCGAACGTTGCGGTGTCGGCGTACGACTTCTGCGTGCCGAGGCCGGTGACCGAATGCGCGGCGTACGCGGATGCGTGGCGCATCGCGTCGATCGCATCGCGCGACGCGGCGTAGCAGCGCGCGAAGCAGCCGATATACGCGTCGCCGGCGCCCGTCGTATCGCGCGCGTCGACCGGCACGCCCGGCACGTGCCGCACGCCGTCGCGCGACACGAGCAGCGAACCCTTGTCGCCGAGCGTGACGAGCACGTGCTTCAGGCCGCGCGTGACCAGCGCTTCGGCGGCGCGCGCCGCGGTGTCGCGCGAATCGACCGGCATGCCCGACACGATCGCGAGCTCGGTTTCGTTCGGCACGAAGAATTCAACGGAGTGGATCCGCTCGAAATCGAGATCAGCCACCGCGGGCGCGGGATTCAGCAAAACGGGGATGCCGTGGCGCGCGCCGAACGCGATCGCGTGATAGACGGTGTCGAGTTCGATCTCGAGCTGCAGCACGATCAGCGCGCATTCGGCGAGCGCCGGCGCGGCCGCGTCGATGTCGGCCGGCTTCAGGTGGCGGTTCGCGCCCTTGACGATCAGGATGCTGTTGCTCGAATCGGGTTCGACGAAGATCGGCGCGACGCCGCTCGGCACGCCGGCGACCTTGCGCACATGCGTGGTGTCGATCCCCTCGCGCTCGAAGTTGCGGATCGTGTTGTCGGCGAACACGTCGTCGCCGACCTTCGTCACCATCACGACGCGCGCGCCGAGGCGTGCGGCCGCGACCGCCTGGTTCGCGCCCTTGCCGCCGCAGCCGAGCTCGAAGTTCGGTGCTTCGAGCGTTTCGCCCCGGGCGGGCATGCGCGCGACATAGGTCACGAGGTCGACCATGTTGCTGCCGATGACGGCGATTGTCTCCATCTGCGTCTCTTCCTTGGTATGGGGTGCGCCGCATGCGTGGTCGGCAGCGGCCTGCTACGAGTGATAATAAAATAACATTAAATGTGAAAAAGCAATCTCGTGATGTTAGGAAGATCACTATTTGGGATGGAGGCGTGCGTTGCTGGGGCGGGACTCGACTCAATGCGAGCAGGTGGGATAACTGGCGTCGGCGCTCTCTTCGCGGGTGACAGAAGGCGAAGGGCGTGGCACGGATGCACGGGACGCCGACCGCACGGGGTGGTTCAACATAGACGCCGTTCGGAACGACGACAGACCTGCAAGGACCGTGTGACGCCTCGTCGACGTTGTGGCGCTCAATCGCGAGAACTGAAGGAAAACATATTAAGGGCTATGTTCCCCCTTCATTTCGGGACGTCGCGCGAAAGCTCTACGCTCGCGGCGTTCTCCAGAGGGAATTGAGCGCTCCACCGCGGCGATCGAGAAACGGCGCCGCCACCACTTCGGCGCCCCTGTATTTCCTGCGTTGGCGACGACGTGCCGGCGGGCAGGTTCATTGGACATTGCGTCACACGCGGGCCTGGACGTTCTTTGATTCGGGCGGGGCTGCGGGTGAGGTGGCTTCGCCTGAGACGGGGTTGAAGCTCAATTGCGAGCGCCCATACACTCAGCGGGGCGAGAGGCAACGGCCTCGGCGGGCCGATCGAAATCGAATCCAGTGCGTGTCGGTGAGCTTTGTAATGCCTACTACTTGAGCTGTGGATCGAGATTCTGGGCACCCGGCAAACGTGACGCACGCTGGTCGAAAGTTAGAAGCGGTGCGCGACCCGCGGCTCCGCTTTGGCCAACGTGCAGGCAGTCAGCAAAATCCCCGCCGTGCTCTCGGTACAAGTGGAGGGCGCGTTCAACGGCGCCTTCCGCTTCAAAACTGAGTTCGCGCGTCTCGAGCAGCGCCGTGAGTGCTGTCACGATCTCTTGCCGATTGAACTTGTAGCGTGAACGCAGGACCCATTCGATTTCCAATGTCACGGTCACTGGAACGTAGAACGCCTCGGCTTGTCCGGCTGACGCGGCGAACAACTCACGGATGCGCGCGACCTGATCGACGTCGTCGTTGGTGAGCCAGCGCACGAGGACGTTGGTATCGAGACTGGGCATCAGGCGTCGCCCATCCGCATGACCTCGGTCGGTACACTGGTGTTCGACGGTAGCGCGCCCTGCAGATCGAGCAGGCTGCGGGTTTTGGCGCGCAGGATGACCGTCCCATCGTCGAGCGGGGTAAACACGATCCGTACGCCGGCCGCGAGGCCGAGCGCGTGCCGGATCCCGGCGGGCAACGTCAGTTGCCCCTTACTGGTGAGCGTGGCTTCAAACATGATTCCTCCTTACATTTGAGGTAATTGTAAGGCGATGCGATGATCTTCGCAATCGGCTCGACGCGAGCGGTAACCGCCCCTCGCGCGACCCGACCCAGCAAGCGCATGACACGGTTTTATCATACGAATTTGCGCCGAATCTCTATATTGAACGTTCGGCAGTTGAGGGCCGAATCTTCAAAACGCGCACGCGTTGGCAAAAGCGCCCATGTCGACGACCGAGCATGCTGCCGATCACGGATCACTACGAGGAGTTGCAACCATGGGATCGTCTCTGCAGGGCATTGCGTTCAGGTCGGTGTACAACAAAAAGTGGATATCGCTGGTTACTAGCTTCTTCGGCCGAGATTGTTACGTCGCATGCAAAGACACACCGGATGCGTTCTGCATGTTTCCCTGAATCCGCCGATGGGGGTATTTAGCGATGTGGATGACAACTGGATCATGCAAAGCCCGGACGATCCGCCGAAATTGATCCCATATTCAGCCGTTGAGCCGCCGGATGACAATATCCTCAATCACGCGCGCTTCGGGTTCACGAAGTCCGCGCTCGGCCAGGGCACCGTGGTAGGGCTCTATACGCTGGATAAAAACTGGAGCTGGGTGGTCGACGACAACGGCACCGACCAAGGCGTGCTCAGCTTGGTCGCCAATGATTCGTTAGATGGCATAGGCGACAACTTCGTTGGCAAAACGGCGTTCGAGTGCTGGGACAGCGTGCTGTCGCCATGGCCGCCCGCCTAAGGGCGGTCGGGCCGTCTGACTGCCGGCCCCCCTGGCGCTTGCCCTTGCTGCGGGCGTGAAGCAGACCGCACCGCACTGCCGCTCACGCCGCTGAGCGGTCCTGCGAAATCGCCTGGACGACCCACGGTCACGTCCCTCATAACCCGGCTTCGGCCGGGTTTTTCATGGCCGGCGCCAGCACACAGCAGGGCAGAGGCGTAAAAGTGCTGCATCTGATAACTCGGCTTATCAGATGGGTGATTTTTCACTCCCCGATTGAGTCGATTCCACCGCACCTGAACCCAGTCGCAGCGAGTTCGGTCCGAGGTCGTTAGCTTCGGTTTCCACATATGCCATCCTGAACGACCGGCCACTTGAATGTGCCTCGGTGATGCCTAATGTGCGCGATAGGTGTCTATAACTAGTGCATAAAAGGAGCGCGACACCATGAACACCCTCGCGCCCTCCGCCCAGCGGCCTCTGCAGCGACGCCCGCCGGCGCCGCACCCGCCAGCTTCGAGGCCTTTCTCAGCTCGCTGCGGGAACCCGACACGGCAGCCCCCGTGCTGTCGGCCCGACGCTATGTGGCGGCCCTGAACATCGACCTGCAGACGCTGGCCGATCAGGCGCATGTTCACCGCAACACCGTAGCGCGGGCCTCGGAGTCGGTGTCGGTTCAGTACTTCCTGAGCGAGGCGATCCGCGTGATTCGCGCCGCGACCGACCTGTCCGGTGACGTGCACCGCGCGTTACTATCCCGGCGATTTACGCCGCGTACGGATAGTCTCCCGGCGCGAACTGCGCGTTGCCCCGCCGATCCGGATGTCCTGCTGGATCGGCAATGCCCGCGGCAGTGGTGCAATAGCGACCACTGCCGCAGGGACGGCGCCCGCGGCAGGGCAGCCGCGGCGAATAATCGGCGTGACCCTATTTTCATGGTGGTACTCCCATTCCGCGACCAGCGCCGCCACGTCCGCGCCTTGTCCGCATGGCGCGAGGCGGGAGCCGGCACCGGCCGCATGGCGAGGCGCCGGACCGATCGCTCACTGGATCGGCGGTGCCGCGCCCAGCTTCTCTGACAACATTCGCTCGTACACGCCAAAGTGTAGATCGACCTCCTTCTGCGTGACGTGAGAGACCGTGATGGTGATCTGGCCAGGTAACAGGCCCAACACGACCGCGACCGCAGCTTCAAGTTGCGGTGCACAAATCTTGTCCTCCACCATCGTCGTGCCGACCAGCACATCGTAGGTCTTCTCCTGCCGACAGACGACCTCGACGAGTCGCGCCCGCGCGCTCATGTTGTTGTCGATCGCGAGCCTGACGACCTCGGTCACAGTGCGCATCGTCTCGGTCGGAAAGCCCTTCGTCGAGCGCAGCCGGATACGATGCCTGCCAAGCGTAAGCCAGTCCGTGTCGAATTCCATGGCGTCCTCCGCATGCAGTTCCAAGCCGCTGCGATGATAGGTTCCAGCGCCGAAATTTCAAGTGCGAAAATCCGCCGACACCCCTTGAAATTTTCCGTAGAGTTCCTATCTTAAGTTTCGCTCAGGCAGACGCGCGAGTTGCTTCATTCCGCGCGCTGCGTGTTTCGATTTGTTTGCCAGCAGTCTGGCAGGCGAACTGGAGCGCGTAGGCCCGTTCGCCTCCCGGCTGCACTCAAGGAGGATACGATCGTGAGCGATCTTTACTTCGGAACCGACCTCTTCAGCGAGTTCGACCGCCTGCAGCAGCAGATGGCGCAACTCTTCGGCGGGTTCCCGTCCAGCCTCCGCGCCGGCCGGCTCGGCGCGTTTCCTCAGATCAACATCGGTGCGACCGACGAGTCGATCGAAATCGTCGCCTTCGCGCCCGGCGTCGATGCCGCCGCGCTCGACGTATCGATCGACAAGGGCCTGCTGACCATCAGCGGCGAACGCAAATCGACACAACCCGATACGGGAAGCGAGACGCGCACCTATGCGCAGGAGCGCTTTGTCGGCACCTTCCGACGCGTCATCGAATTGCCCGACACCGCTGATCCCGACAAGGTCCAGGCGCGCTACGAAAATGGCTGCCTGTCGATCAGTGTCGGCAAGCGCGAGTCGTCCAAGCCGCGCGCCATCACTGTCCAGTAGCCTGAGGAGACGATCATGACTGACACGACCCAACTGGCCGAACGCGACCAATCCACCGTAGCACGTCGCGACACTGAACTGCCCATGCGCCGGATCACTCTCGTCCCGGCCGTCGACATATACGAGGACAGCCAGGGCGTCACACTTTGGGCGGATCTGCCCGGTGTGACGAAGGACAAGCTGGACGTCAAGGTTCACGACAGCAGCCTCTCGATCGAAGCCGAGGCGGTGGTGCCGACGCCGGCAAACCTGCGACTGCAACATGCCGAGGTCCGCGAACCGCACTTCGCCCGGACGTTCACGCTGTCACCGGACTTCGATACGTCAAAGATCGAGGCGAGCCTCCAGGATGGGGTGCTGAAGCTGACGATCCCACGCCGCGACGAAGCGCGCCCGCGGCGCATCGAAGTCAAGTCCACCTGACCGTCAGCAACGGCAGGTCAGAAGCAGCGGCGGGAGCGATCGCGCTGCCGCCGCTGCGAATCAGGAGCAGTGGCACCGGTGTCTGATGTCATGCAGGAGTCCTGGAAAGAACATGCGATCCGAATCCGTACGATTCCCGTGCGAAAGATCGTGACACGCGCGGCCGAAACGCAACGCGACGCGGTCTGGTACGCGCTGAAACTGATCGATCACGACGTGCTTGGAGCAGTCGGAGGTCAGGGCGCGCTCGCTACCTGATGGGCTGGGCGCCACGCTCAAAGCAGGTTGAAACCGAATCGGAGGACGCTATGGATAACGATCTGAAAAAGTGGAATCCCTTCAAGTTCCTTCGCGGGGCTGCCCGCCAGTCCGATGCAGAAGGCCCGGAAAGCCCGCCGGCAAGCGAACAGTGGCGGGCCCCGTGGCCTGACATTCCGCGACTGTTCTCACGCGAACCGTGGCGTGCAGTGGAGGAGTTCTTTCACGACCCATTTGCGGGCCGTGGCGCGCTCGAACGATGGTTTGGCGATTTCAGTTCATCGCGCTTCCAGCCGCGCATCGACGTCGTCGATGAAGGAAAGGTGTTGCGCGTGACCGCCGAACTGCCTGGAATGGAGCGCGAAGATCTGACGGTGAGCGTCGAGGATGGGGTAATCGTGCTGCGCGGCGAGAAAAAGCAGGATGTGCGCAGCGAGGAAAACGGCTGCTACCGGCTGGAGCGATCGCATGGAAGCTTCATGCGCACGATCCCGATGCCGGAAAACGCCGACCCCGACCACACCTTGGCAAAGTTTGATAACGGCGTACTCACGTTGACCGTGCCGAAATCGGAGCCGGTGCACACTGTGAGTCGCACGATCGATATCGGCTAGGGCAAGCACGCAAAGTGCCACGGTGGAGGGTGGATATCGAACGCAACGAATCCATGGATGACGGTCGCCAGCCGAGGTAGAAGGGTCGTTACGGAAATGCATGAAGCTGGAGACACTCGACGCATATCGCGCTGCTTATCCCATGATACGGCGGACGCTTCATGCCGCGCCGCGCCGCTGCCGGCGAAAAAAATCCCACAGCATCGCCGTCGCGTCAGGGCCCTTGTCTGAATGAAACGCTTCGCGAGGGTCGCCACCGCTCCATGCGTGACCGAGGCCTCGAACGATGCAGATCCTCACGACGAGCCGGCCGGTCTTCAGAAAGTCCACGTAGTCGACCGCATCGCGAGTGTATGTTCGCTGTTCGCCGACGCGTAACTCGCCTTGCGCATCGACCAGCCGGTTGAGCCGTGCAAATTCGATGCCGAGCTGTGCGGCGTTGCGCTTCGCGACAACGACATCGAGCTCACCGTGGACGATGATGGCAGGCATGCCCGGATAGCTGGATACGTCGACCGACGCCTCGATCAGGCGCAGCGGATCTTCACGGCTGCCGTTACGCATGACGCGCATGGCGGTCATGGCGGAACTGGTGACACCGAACACCGGGCCCGAGTGTAGACCGACGGCGGCAAAGAGCGCGGGGTAGTGAATCCCTAGAACCGCAGCGAGGCCGGCTCCCGCCGAGATGCCCGCGAGATAGACGCGCTGATGGTTGAAGCCGTGTTCCCGGACGGTCGCCGCGACGAGCGATGCGACGGCAGGCGCCTCGGAGTGCGTCAGGTTCTCGTGCCAATGCCAGCATCGGTGAGGGTGCGTGGTCTTCGCCTGCTCGGGAAGCAGCACCGCAAAACCGGCCCGATCGGCGAGCCTGCAAATGCGCGTGCCGGCGGCGAACGACTCCACGGTCTGCCGGCAACCATGCAGCATGACGACGAGGGGCAGCCCCGTCGGCGACGCCGCGGTAGCCGGCAGATACAACGCGTACGTGAGATGGTTGACGAGCCGACCGGCCAATGGCGGCGCGGAGTGAAACGAGCGTATCCACCGACCGTCCGTCCGCATCGATGGAGGGCGACCCGTGCGCGGTTTGCCGACGCGCTTCGCGGCGACCGGGCGAGCGGGCTTGACCGTCGACGGCTTGCGCGCGACGGTTTTCCTCTTCTTCGGCCGCGAGACCGTCAGGCTGGAGAGCAGACGGAGACCGCTGAGCCAGACGCTGGTCTTTTTCCTGGGCATGGAGGCTTGCAGCAAGACTTCGCTGTCGATGTCACGCGTCGATGGCGGGTTTGCGTTCGACCCCGAACGACACTCCGCATACTAACGCAGAGCCGCGCGCGGCGGGCAGGCGAAGCCGCGACCCATCCAGGTGAGCGTTGAATCGGCGGCTGCATTGGCGCGCGTGTCGGGCAGGGCCGGGCACGCATTCCAGTCCGAACTCGTCGCGAGTCGGTTCGCCGCGCTCGAGTCGCCGATCGGCGAAAACGATGTGTTGCCCCTGCATGCTTGCGCTGAGCAAAAGCGGAATGTGTCTCGGATCGTTCGGTGGTTGGCAGGACTATCGAACGGCGGCGATTCGAAACGGGACTTGCCTGAAGCGTAATCGGACCGACCGTCTGCCGCGATTCCGCCGTGCGTTACCGGACAACGAAGGTGACTGGCGAGCCGGGGCCGCCGAAGCCCGCGGATGCCGAGCGCGCTGGACTTTCGTCTGATTCTCCGATTTCGATGTTTCGCGCATTCCGGATCGACCGATGGGCGCCGGCGTGTCCTTCCGCGACCGCCGGCCGATTCGTCTGGTCAGACTGGTCGGATGGTTTGGTGCATGGGCGCGCGCCGCGAACGGGCAACCGCGGCGTTCGGCATCGAATCATGCACCGAAATGAGGAATGTGTTTCGGCATATGTGGAGGCAATTGCGGGCAATTGAAGCGTTAAGCGGGGGTGGCCCGGTTTTTGCTGAAGTGGGCATGGCCGCGCAACGGTTGCGCGCTGCCCGACGACAGACGAGACAAGGAAGACTCACCGTGAATTCGATCACCCGACCGTTCCCCCGACGCGCATGGCTGGCTGCGCTGATTGCCGCGCCCGTAATGGCGCTGTTTGCCGCCGCGCCCGCGCGCGCCGATGCGCTCGACACCATTGCGAAAAGCGGCGCGCTGCGCGTCGCGGTGCCGGAGGACTATCCGCCGTTCGGCTCGGTTGGTACGGACATGCAGCCGCAGGGCTACGACATCGACATGGCCGAACTGCTTGCGAAATCGCTCGGCGTGAAGCTGAAGCTGGTGCCCGTGAACAGCGCGAACCGGATTCCGTATCTGACGACCAACAAGGTCGACATGGTGATCTCGTCGCTCGGCAAGACGCCGGAGCGCGAGAAGGTCGTCGACTTCTCGACCGCCTACGCACCGTATTTCCAGGGCGTGTTCGGGCCGGCCGACGTGAAAGTGAGCACACCCGCCGACTTGAATGGCAAGACGGTCGGCGCTACGCGCGGCGCACTCGAGGAGATCGCGCTGTCGCAGCTCGCACCGAACGCGACAATCAAGCGCTTCGAGGACAACAACGCGACGATCCAGGCGTTCCTGTCCGGGCAGGTGCAGCTGATCGCGGCCGGCAACATCGTCGCGGCAGCGATTCTCGCGAAGAATCCGCCGCGCCGGCCCGAGGTCAAGTTCGTGATCAAGAATTCGCCGTGCTTCGTCGGCGTGAACAAGAACGAAGCACGCCTGCTCGCGAAGATCGACGACGCGATCGCACATGCGAAGCAGGACGGCACGCTGAGCGCGATGTCGAAGAAGTGGCTCGGCCAGCCGTTGCCTGCCGGCCTGTGAGCGATCGCCGCCGTGCCTGCGACGGCGCGGCGATCGTCGTCTGAACCCGATCCTTCCCATCTGTCATGAGCTATCAGCTTCGATTCGGCGAGCTCGCCGAATACGCCGGCATGTTCGCGAGCGGCGCGGCGACGACGTTCGCGCTGACCGCCGTCGCGACCGTGCTCGGCGTTTCGATCGGCGTGCTCGGCGCGGCCGCGTACAGCGCCGATGCGCGCGCGGCCGTGCGGCTGCGCCCGTTGGTCGGCGCGTACGTCGAGGCGATTCGCAATACGCCGTTCGTCGTCCAGCTATTCTTTATCTTCTTCGGATTGCCCGCGCTCGGCGTGCATATCGACGAATACACGGCCGCGATTCTCGCGATGACGCTGAATCTCGGCGCGTACTCGGTCGAGATCGTGCGCGCGGGCGTCGCCGCCGTGCCGAAGGGGCATCTCGAGGCGGCCGCCGCGCTTGCGATGTCGCGCGCGCAGATGCTGCGCCACGTCGTGTTGCCGCAGGCGCTCGCGAAGGTGTTTCCGGCGCTCGCGAGCCAGATCGTCATCACGATGCTCGGCTCGGCCGTCGTGTCGCAGATTTCGGTGGCCGATCTCACCTATGCGGCGAGCTACATCCAGTCGCGCAATTTCCGCTCGTTCGAAACGTATTTCGTGATCGCGCTCGCGTATCTGGCGATGGCGCTGCTGCTGCGCGCCGCGCTTGGCTCGATGGGGCGCCGCCTGTTCTCCCGCCGGGTGCGAGGTGCGCGATGATCGATTTCACGTTCGGGCAGATTCTGGCAAACCTGCTGCTCGCCGCACGCTGGACGGTCGTGCTGTCGATCGTGTCGTTTCTGTCCGGTGGTCTCGTCGGCCTCGGGTTGCTCGTGATGCGCGTATCGAACTCGCGTGTGCTGCGCAGTTGCGCGAAGCTGTATATCGAGGTGTTCCAGGGAACCCCGTTGCTGATGCAGCTGTTCGTCGTGTTCTTCGGCCTGCCGCTCATCGGTCTCGATGTGTCGCCGTGGGTTGCGGCCACGGCCGGCCTCACGTTCTTCACGAGCGCGTATCTCGCGGAAATCTGGCGCGGCTGCGTCGAGGCGGTGCCGAAAGGGCAGTGGGAGGCATCGGCAAGCCTCGCGATGAGCTACGTCGAGCAGTTGCGTCATGTGATCCTGCCGCAGGCCGCGCGCATCGCGATCGCGCCGACGGTCGGGTTCGGCGTGCAGGCCGTGAAGGACACTGCACTGGTGTCGATCATCGGCTTCACCGAGCTGACCAAGGTCGGCGTCGCGATCTCGAACGCGACGTTCCGTCCGTTCGTCGTGTACGGGCTCGTCGCGCTCATCTATTTCGCACTCTGTTATCCGCTTACCCGTTACGCGCGCACGTTGCAAAGGAGATGGAATGCCGCTCGTTGAAACCCGTGGTCTCGAAAAGAATTTCGGCACCCATCATGTGCTCAAGGGCATCGATTTCTCCGTCGAACGCGGGCAAGTCGTGTCGATCATCGGCCGCAGCGGCTCGGGCAAGAGCACGCTGCTGCGCACGCTCAACGGGCTCGAAAGCATCGACGCGGGCACGATCGCGATCGACGGAGAACGCGTCGACGCGCGACACGCGGACTTGCGTGCACTGCGGCTCAAGGTCGGGATGGTGTTCCAGCAATACAACCTGTTCCCGCATCTGAGCGCCGGGCAAAACGTGATGCTCGCGCAGTCGGTCGTGAAGAAGTCGCATCGCCAGCAGGCGCGCGCGATCGCGGAGCTGATGCTCGAGCGTGTCGGCCTCGGCGACAAATTCGACGCGTTTCCGGAACAGTTGTCGGGCGGTCAGCAGCAGCGCGTCGCGATTGCGCGCGCGCTCGCGATGAAGCCGAGCGTGCTGCTGTGCGACGAAATCACGTCGGCGCTCGATCCGGAACTTGTCGGCGAGGTGCTGGGTGTCGTCGAGCAGCTCGCGCGCGACGACATGACGTTGATCATGGTCACGCACGAGATGAACTTCGCGCGCGCGGTGAGCGACAAGGTGGTGTTCATGCATCAGGGCAGGGTCTGGGAAAGCGGGACGCCGGAGGAGATCTTCGCGCGACCGGGGACGGTGGAGTTGAAGCGGTTCCTCGGGGGGCTCCAGAAGACGGAAGCGTTCGTGAACTGACGCCGGTCCGATCCGCGGAGTTCGTGATGGCGCTTGATCTGCTCCGGGCCGCCATCCGGCCACGCGCCTCTCAATGCGACGACACGAACACCGCATCCTCGAACGCCTCCGGAATCGCGAAGCTCTCGCGCATGCGCCGCGTTTCCTTGGCCGGTGTCAGGCCGAACAGGCGCTTGAATTCCCGGCTGAACTGCGACGGGCTCGTATAACCGACCGCGTAGCCGGCCGCCTCGGCCGTCAGGTCCTGGCGCACCATCAGCAGCCGCGCCTGATGCAGGCGTGTCGACTTTAGGTACTGCATCGGCGACACCTGCGTGATCGCCTTGAAGTGGCTGTGAAAGCTCGGCACGCTCATGCCGGCCTCGTCGGCCAGTTGCGATACGTCGAGCGGTTGCGCGTAATCGGCATGGATCACGCGCAGCGATCGGCCGATCCGGCCGAATTGCCCGCGCATCGCGAGTGCGCTGCGCATCGCGCTTCCCTGCGCGCCGGTCAGCACACGGAAATACAGCTCGCGAAGCAGCGCCGGGCCGAGCACCGCGGCTTCGAGCGGCTGCTGCATCGCCTCGACGAAGCGCAGCACCGACGCGTGCATCGCTGCATCCATCGGCGTAGACATCATGCTTCTGGGCGCCTGCACGTGTTCCGCCACGCCTTCGCGGTCGATCTGCGCCGCGAGTTCGGCGGCCATCGTGAAATCGAGGTGCAGATACAGCGCGAGAAGCGGGCGTTCGGGCGTCGCGTCGGTTTCCATGCTGAACGGGACGGGTACGGACACGGCGAGGTAGTGATGTTCGTCGTACAGATAGCGTTCGCCGCCGAAGTAGCCGCGCTTGCAGCCCTGGCAGACGATCACGATTCCCGGGTCGTACAGTACCGGCGTGCGCGACAGCGCGCGGTTCGAGCGCAGGATGCGCACGCTCGGCAGCGCCGTCAGGTTGTAGCCTTCGTCGGGCGCCAGCGCGCGCAGTAGCGCGACCAGGCGTTTGCGGTTTCGCGGTGATGACGACAGTGACGAATGTCGGGCGGAGGAGGGCTCGGCGCTCATAGTTTTGTGCAAGAAAATCAGCGGAATCGGGCTTATTCGACGTTGATCGTCAGACTAGTATGCATGCTTCTATCGACATTCGGGAGAAGCGAACATGGCATCCGGCAACATCATGCTCATCACCGGCGTCAGCAGCGGCTTCGGCCGCGCGCTCGCACAGGAGGCGCTCGCGGCCGGCTACACGGTGGTCGGTACCGTGAGAAGCGCGCCGGCGGCGCGGGAATTCGAGGCGCTGTCCGCGCAGTCGGCTTTCGCGCGCGTGCTCGACGTGACCGATTTCGACCGCATCGACGGCATCGTCGCGGAAATCGAAGCGAACGTCGGGCCCGTCGACGTGCTGGTGAACAACGCCGGCTACGGGCACGAAGGCATCATGGAAGAAGCGCCGCTCGCCGAGATGCGCCGGCAGTTCGACGTGAACGTATTCGGTGCGGTCGCGATGATGAAGGCCGTCGTGCCGTTCATGCGCGCGCGCCGGCGCGGCCGCATCCTGAACATCACGTCGATGGGCGGCCACATCACGATGCCGGGAATCGCTTATTACTGCAGCAGCAAATTCGCGCTGGAAGGCATTTCCGAAACCGTCGGCAAGGAGCTCGAGCCTTTCGGCATTGCGGTGACGGCCGTGGCGCCCGGTTCGTTCCGCACCGACTGGGCCGGCCGCTCGATGGCGCGCACGCCGCGCTCGATCGCCGACTACGACGCGCTCTTCGATCCGATCCGCAAGGCGCGCGAGGAGAAGAGCGGCAAGCAGCTGGGCGATCCCGCGAAGGCCGCGCGGGCGATGCTCGCAGTCATCGCGGCGGAACATCCGCCCGCGCACCTGTTGCTCGGCAGCGATGCGCTGCGGCTGGTGCGAACCAAATTGTCGGCGCTGGAAGCGGAAATCCGTGCGTGGGAGGCCGTGACGGTGTCGACGGACGGTTGACGATCGGCGCACCGGCATCGCTCGCATCCCAGGCGTTTATCTCCCGTCAGTAGATGATCGGCAGTCGCGGCGCACCGTGGCATCACGGTTTCACAATAAAAGCAGATAATGGCTGCCGGCCGGTACGCCGAGCTTATCCACCTCACAGGAGTCAATCGCGATGCCATACGTCACTACGAAGGATAACGTCGAGATCTTCTACAAGGACTGGGGCCCGAAGGATGCACAGCCCATCGTCTTCCATCATGGCTGGCCGCTGTCTTCCGACGACTGGGATGCGCAGATGCTCTTCTTCGTTCAGAAGGGCTATCGCGTGGTTGCGCACGACCGGCGCGGCCACGGCCGGTCGGCGCAAGTGTCGGACGGCCATGACATGGATCACTACGCAGCGGACGCGTTCGCGGTCGTCGAAGCGCTCGACCTGCGCAATGCAGTGCATATCGGTCATTCGACCGGCGGCGGCGAAGTGGCGCGCTACGTTGCGAAGCACGGCCAGCCGGCCGGTCGCGTCGCGAAGGCGGTGCTGGTCAGCGCGGTGCCGCCGCTGATGCTGAAAACAGAATCGAACCCCGAAGGCCTGCCGATCGACGTGTTCGACGGCTTCCGGAAAGCGCTCGCCGACAATCGCGCGCAGTTCTTCCTCGACGTGCCGAGCGGCCCGTTCTACGGTTTCAACCGGGCCGGCGCGACGGTGCATCAGGGCGTGATCCGGAACTGGTGGCGGCAGGGGATGGAAGGCAGCGCGAAGGCGCACTACGAAGGCATCAAGGCGTTTTCGGAAACGGATCAGACCGGGGACCTGAAGTCGATCACCGTCCCGACGCTCGTGCTGCATGGCGAAGACGACCAGATCGTGCCGATCGCCGATGCCGCGCTGAAGTCGATCAAGCTGCTGCAGAACGGCACGCTCAAAACGTATCCGGGTTATTCGCACGGCATGCTGACGGTCAATGCGGACGTGCTCAACGCCGACCTGCTGGCGTTCGTGCAGGCGTAACGGTGTCGGCAGGCGATCCGGCAGTGCCGTTGGAAACGGCTGCCGGATCGCCTGCCGCATCCTGCATGTGTTGCATTGCGATAGTCCTCGCCGAGTCCGTTCTCCGATTCCAGGTCCTTGAGCCGACGGGCGTCGGCCACATCCTGCCGCCGAACTTATCAATCGAAAGAAGCGCCGCGTGGCGGGCGTGAGTGTGTCATGCCTCATCATTTTTGGAACTGCAATAAACAATGGGGCTGGATTGAAAAATGGAATCCAGCCCCCGGTGCCGAATGTCGGTAATTTCCGGATTATTTAAAGTTTATCGAATGGCAAAGCGGGTGGCCGGTGAGCCATTCGCACAATTATTGCCGTAGATAAACAGATTTCTGTTTTCGGAATATGCGGAGTAAATCAGGGGGTAAACTTCCTTGGCGCTGAAAGAATAGGCGCCATCGCCAATGGTCACCAGCAGGTTGCCGGTCGTGTCGGTTTCGATCTTGTCGATCTTGCCGGCCTTGCAAAGTGCCTGTGCGGAAGCATACGAGGAGGCGAACATCAGGGCTGAGAAAAGCACGGTCGCAATCTTGTTCATGTTTTTTCCTAGGATAGTAATGAGTGGAGTAACGCGGTTTGGTGCCGCATGGCCATGCCCGGAACTAAATGCCTGTTTTTCCGGATCGCTGATTCTCGAATGTCGAGAAGTCCGCGATGGCCTGGTCAAGAAAAACTCGTGAGAATTAGTTTTAAAAATAATATTTCGCACCTCCTTTGCCTCATCGATTTGGAATCAAAATGCTGCGGCGCGGAACACAGGCTATTGATTGGATTCGATGGATTCCAATCGAATTAATTTATCGGCTTCTTGATTCGATAATTTTTCGAATTAACTCTGTTTTCGTAAATTTTCGGTGAGGCTGTTTTTATTTATTGATTGGTGTTGGAATTTGAATAATCGGCGATGAATATTGATTCGATGGTTGATGGTGTCGTGAGCGGGCAGGCGAGGCGCACGGGATCGACGCCGGAAATGTCGACGGTCAAGTGGAGCGGTGCGGGCCGGACCGGACTTCATGTCTTGCCGTGCACCGGAGACTTGCGTTTGATATGTTCAACGGCTGCCCCTTGCTTCAGTCGGCATGAGGCTGCCAATACCGGCTGGACGAGATGTGCCGGTATGTCGACCGGGCGCTCAGGGCGCGGTACCGGTATAGCGGCCCGGGCGATGCCATGCGACGACCATCGCGCTCATGGCGACGGCGCTGATCGCCGACCAGCCGACGCGATCGGCCTGAATGACCAGCGTGGACGTCAGCAGGATCATCGCGTCGATACACACTTGCGTAATACCGGCGTTGATGCCTCGCACGCGCTGCAGCCACAACGTGACGACACCGGTGCCGCCGACGCCTGCGCCGTGCCGCGCGAGCGCAAGAATGCCCATGCCGCACAGCGTGCCGCCCACCAATGCCGCGAACAGCGGGTTCACGAAGGCAATTTTCAGGGTCCGGGGCATCGCCGCGAGGGCGAACGTGATGCCGCAGCTCGCGATCGTCGATTTGATTGCGAAACGTGGCCCCATCACGAAGTGCGCGAAGATGAAGAATGGCAGGTTGACCAGCGTGAAGATCGTCCCCACCGATAACGGACAGAGATACGAGACGAGCAGCGCAATGCCGGCGATCCCGCCGGTGACAAGTCCGGCCGCCTTGAGCAGGACGAGCCCGATAACCACAAAGGCCATGCCGACCATCATCCCGTAGATGTCTTCGAGCACGGAGTGCGGCGTTGCGCTTGTGTCGCGTGTCGGGATGGCGCCGGATACGGCGCCTGATTCGTGCTTCATGATGTCTGCAGCCACATCGGGACGGCGGATCGAATCCTCCCAGGTCGATCGCGCCGCGGGTTCCTGGTACGTGCCGATGTCTCCTGGCGGCGCGCCGTCAGGCAGCTTACCTACGCAAAATTATTTGGGCAAATAGCTCGAATGCGTACGGCAACTCGTCGACGGCGATACCTTCACGCGTCGCCAGTTCGATAATCGACGCGCGCGTGACGCCCGGCAGGATCGCGCCCGATAGCGGCGGCGCGCGCAGCGAGCCGTCGTCCGGAACGAAGAACACGTTCATGCCACCTGGTTCCTCGATCCACTTGTGTCGCGCGGCGTCGGGAAACTGCTATCCGTTTTCCGTACCTCCAAACAGCCCCCGTTCCGAAGAGCACCTTTCCACGGCAGGGGACTAACAGCAGAAAAACGGCTCATTACACTGCGCCCGTTGCATCGCCGAGAGATCTCGACGCGGCACGCATACGCAGCGCACAAGCGTTGCGACCGGCAAACGAAAGACTTTGGGGGGAAATCGTCATGAACAAGCGTTGGGGGATCATCGCGCCCGCCGCCATGCTTGCTGCCGCCGCGCATGCACAAAGCAGCGTGACACTGTATGGCAAGATCGAGGACGGCATCAACTACACGAGCAATGCACGCGGCCACGGAACCGTGCAACTGCAGAGCGGCTACGATTACGGTAGTCGCTGGGGTATCAAGGGCACCGAGGACCTCGGCGGAGGCTACCAGGCGATTTTCACCCTCGAGAGCGGCTTCGACGTCAACAACGGAAAAATGAGCCAGGGTGGCCGGGAGTTCGGCCGCCAGGCCTTCGTCGGTATCGCGTCGGATCGTTACGGCACCGTGACGTTCGGCCGTCAGTACGATCCGAGCGTCGACGTTTTCTCGCCGCTCACCGCAAACGGCAACTGGACCGGCTATCTGTTCTCGCATCCGTACGACAACGACAACACGGACTACTCGTTCCGCGTGAACAACTCGGTCAAGTACGTGTCGCCCGTGTGGCACGGGATTACCGCGGAGGCAATGTATGGACTCAGCAACCAGGCGGGCGGCTTCGCGAACAACCGTCTGTATGGCGCCGCGCTGCAATATCAGCAGGGCGGGCTAACGGTCGGCGCGTCATATTTGAAGATCAACAACGCCCGCAATGCCGATTCGACCGGCGCGATTACCGGCGACAACACGTTCGACGCGTCGTCACAGCAGAACATCGGTATCGGTGTGAATTACGCGTTCTCGAATGCCCTCGTCGGGTTCACGTATTCGCACGTCGACGTCTACGATCCGACGTCGAACGCGTATTTCACCGGTACGACGCAGCCGGCGGGCGGTGCGTGGAAATCGTGGAAATTCGACAACTTCGAGGTGAACGGGCTCTATCACTTCACGCCCGCGTTCTATATCGGTGCTGCATACACGTACACGCAGGCTCGTGTCGCTTCGACGGTCGGCGCGTTCAATCCGAAGTGGCATCAACTGAGCACGAAGTTCAATTACGACATGTCGAAGCGGACGTCGGTGTTCGTGGAAGGCGTCTACCAGCACGCGATGAACGCGCACACCGGAACCGACTTCGACTACGCATACGTTCCGGGCGCCGCCGATATCTCGTCGGGCCCGAACCAGTATGTCGTGCGGGTCGCGCTGCTGCATCACTTCTGAGACCGGCGCCGTTCGCGGATGCCGCACACCGTGCGACGGCCCCGATCCGCATGACGGACGCGATGGGCAATGTCGAGTGACGTCAGGATGCCTACAGATACCAGTCGAGCGTCTTCAGGATGCCCGTCTCGAAGGTTTCCGCCGGCTTCCATCGAAGTTCGCGCTCGAGCTTGCCTGCGTCGATCGCATAGCGGCGATCGTGACCGGGGCGATCGGCGACGAAGTGCTTGAGGCGCGCGTGCGGCGCGCCCTGCGGCCGGCGCACGTCCAGCAGCGAGCAGATCAGGTCGACGATGTCGGCGTTGCGCCACTCGTTGCATCCTCCGACGTTGTACGTCTCGCCGACCGTGCCGTGCCGGATCACGGCATCGATCGCCCGGCAGTGATCGTCGACGTATAACCAGTCGCGGACGTTTGCGCCGTCGCCGTAGAGCGGAATGGGTACGTCGTTGACGCAGCTGCGGATCACCGTCGGGATGAACTTCTCGGCGTGCTGGCGCGGGCCGTAGTTGTTCGAGCAGTTGGTCGTCGTGACCGGCAGCCCGTACGTGTGGAAGTACGCGCGCACGAGATGGTCGGAGCCGGCTTTGCTGGCGGAATACGGCGAATTCGGCGCGTACGGCGTGGTTTCGGAGAACGGTGGATCGTCCGGCGCGAGCGATCCGTACACCTCGTCGGTGCCGATGTGATGGAAGCGGCGCTGCGCGTGCGCGTCGGCGTCCCGCCCCGTCATCCAGACCGTGCGCGCCGCGTCGAGGAGGGTCCAGGTGCCGACGACGTTCGCGCGGACGAATTCGCCCGGGCCGGTGATCGAGCGGTCGACGTGGCTCTCGGCGGCAAAGTGGACGATCGTGTCGATCGCATGGTCGCGCAGCAGGCTCTCGACGAGCGGCCGGTCGCAGATGTCGCCGAGCACGAACCGGTGGCGGCCGGTGTCTTCCGAGCCCGCGAGATGGTCGAGGCTGCCGGCGTAGGTGAGCAGGTCGAGATTGATGATCCGGACCTGCGGATCCGTTGCGAGCAGGTAGTGGACAAAGTTGGCGCCGATAAACCCGGCGCCGCCCGTGACGAGGACATGTTTCGGTCGATGGCTCATGAGGTTCGTTTCCAGGTATCGAGCACGTCGGCGAGCGCCGGGATCCAGCAGGGCGCCTCGATGCCGAAATGCTCGCGAATGCGGGTGCAGTCGAGTGCGGAGTTCGCCGGCCGCGGCGCCGGCAGCGGATAGGCGGCCGTGCGGATCGGGCGCACGAGCGGGATGCGATCGATGAGGCCGGCGCGCCGTGCCTGCCCGAAGATCGTCTCGGCGAAGCCGTGCCAGGTCGTGACGGGCGTGCCGCACAAGTGGTAGGTGCCCCAGCGCGTCGTGGCACCCGCGCGGTGGCGATCCGCGATCGCAAGCAGCGCGTCGGCGACCGCGCCGGCGTGCGTCGGGCCGCCGTACTGGTCGGCGACGACCGCGAGTTCGTCGCGCTCGCGGCCGACCCGCAGCATCGTGCGCACGAAATTGCCGCCGTGCGCGCCGAACACCCACGCGATCCGGAGGATCAGGTGCGCATCCGGCAGCCGCTGGCGGACCGCTTCCTCGCCTGCCCATTTGGTGTGCCCGTAGACACCGAGCGGCGCGACGCCCGCCGCTTCGTCGTACGCGCCTTGCGCGCGGCCGTCGAACACGTAGTCGGTCGACAGGTGCAGCAACGGGATGCCGGCCGCGGCGCACGCATCGGCGAGTGTCGCCGGGCCCGCGCAATTGGCGCGCCATGCGGCGTCGGGTTCGGTTTCCGCGCGATCGACGGCCGTCCACGCGGCCGCATTGATCACGAGCGTCGCGCGGTGCGTGGCGAGCGCATCGCGGACCGCTCGCGGATCGGCGATGTCGAGCTGCGCGCGGGATAGCCCGATCGCCGCTCGCGCACCCGCGCGCAGCAGGAGTTCACGACCGACCTGGCCGAGCGCGCCGGTCACGACGATCGTCATCGCAGGGCTCCGTGAAGGTCGGGCGACGCCTGCGCACGGTCGCGCAGGCGCGGCTGTCGGCGATCCTTGTCGGACAGCTCGAACGGCACGTCGAGCGCGGGCCATTCGATGCCGATGTCGGGGTCGTCCCACAGCACGCCCGCGTCCGACGACGGGTCGTAGTACGCGGTGCACTTGTACGCGAAGTCGGCCTCGTCGGACAGCACGCAGAAGCCGTGCGCGAAGCCCGGCGGAATCCACAGCTGGCGATGCGACACGTCGTCGAGCACGGTGCCGAACCAGTGCCCGAGATGCGGCGAACCGGGCCGGATGTCGACCGCGACGTCGTACACGGCGCCGCGCGACACACGCACGAGCTTGCCCTGCGGATGCCGGAACTGGTAGTGCAGGCCGCGCAGCACGCCGCGCCGGGAGCGCGAGTGGTTGTCCTGCACGAAGCCCGCGTCGACGCCCGCGTCGCGCAGCCAGGACTCGCGATAGCTTTCGACGAAGAAGCCGCGCGCGTCGCCGAAGCTCGCCGGTTCGATCAGCAGCACACCCGGCAGCGTCGTCTCGATGACGGACGTCATGCGGCGACCTCCTTGTTCAGCACGTCGAGCAGGTAACGGCCATAACCGCTTTTCGACAGCGCATGCGCGAGCGCTTCGAGCCGTTGCGAGTCGATCCAGCCGAGCCGGTACGCGATCTCCTCGGGGCAGGCGATCTGCAGCCCCTGGCGTGCCTGCATCACCTGGATGAAATTCGCCGCATCGAGCAGCGACTCGTGCGTGCCGGTGTCGAGCCACGCGTAGCCGCGGCCGAGGATCTCGACGTTCAGCTTGCCGTTCTCCAGATAGGCGCGGTTCAGGTCCGTGATCTCCAGCTCGCCGCGCGCGGACGGGCGCACCTCCTTCGCGAGCGAGACGACGTCGTTGTCGTAGAAGTAGAGACCCGTCACCGCGTAGTGCGATTTCGGTTCGCGAGGCTTCTCTTCGAGATCGATCGCCCGCCCGTGCTCGTCGAACGATACGACGCCGTAGCGCTCCGGGTCGCGCACGTAATAGCCGAACACCGTTGCGCCCGTCGTGCGCGCGGCGACGCGCTGCAGCAGCGACGACAGCGCCGGACCGTGATAGATGTTGTCGCCGAGCACGAGCGTCGCCGCGTCGTGCCCGATGAACGACGCGCCGATCACGAACGCCTGCGCGAGCCCGTCCGGGCTCGGCTGCACCGCGTACGAGAAATTCATGCCCCATTGCTCGCCGTCGCCGAGCAGTTGCCGGAACGCATCGAGATCGCGCGGCGTCGAGATGATCAGGACGTCGCGGATGCCGGCCAGCATGATCGTGCTGAGCGGGTAGTAGATCATCGGCTTGTCGTACACCGGCATCAGCTGCTTCGATACCGAATGCGTGAGCGGATGGAGCCGGGTGCCGGATCCGCCCGCCAGAATCAGTCCCTTACGGCCAGTCGCTGTGTGCATGATGTCCTCGCTGTGATGAAGAAGGGCGGCCCGCGTGCGCGTCAGCCCGGGTCGATGCGCCGGAACACGATCGCGAAGCCGGCCAGGTAGACGGCCGCGATCACCGCGAAACCGGCGGCGGTCGCGCGGTCCGGGTCGGCGATCGCGTGCAGCACGACCGACGCGATCGCGACGCCGACCAGCGAGCCGATCTGCCGGCTCGAGTTCAGCGATGCGGCGGCGAGATTCGCGTCCGCGGGGCCGGCCGACTGCATGACGACGAGATTCATCGCGGGGATCGCCTGGCCCGCGCCGAAGTTCGCGATGCCGACCGCGATCGCGAGCGCCGTGTAGGGCATCGCCTCGATGCCGATCAGCGCGGTGCTGCCGAGCGTGGCGAGCGCGAGGCCCGCGAGCAGCGTGCCGCGCGGGCCGAGCCGCGCGCTCACGCGGGCGGACGCGAGATTGCCGATGCCGAACATCGCCATCAGCGGAAACAGCTCGAAGCCGGCGCGCAGCGCGCTCGCGCCGCGCGTCTGCTGCAGGTAAAGGCTCAGCAGGAAGATTTCCGCGAGGATGCCGAAATTGATCGCGAGCCCGAGCAGGCCGCCCGCGACGAAGCGCGGGTTGCGCAGCAGCGCGGGCGACAGGATCCGGTGGCGGGCGCGACGTTCGCGCCACACGAATGCGGCGCCGGCAGCGAGCGTCGCGGCCGCGCCGGCGACGATGGCGGGCGAGCGCCAGCCGGCGCCCGGCCCCTCGATCAGCGTATAGCTGAGCGCCGCGAGCGCGAGCACGCCGAGTAGATGGCCGAACGTGTTCAGCGGGCCGGGATGGCGCGGCGAATGCCCGACATGGCGGCGCGTGAGCCACAGTCCGGCGAGACCGACGGGCAGGTTGACCCAGAAGATTCCGCGCCAGCCGATCGCGTCGACGAGCATGCCGCCGACGCACGGCCCGATCGCCATCGCCGCCGATACCAGTGCGCCCCAGATGCCGATCATCCGCGTGCGCAGCGGCCCGGCCGGAAACGCCAGCGTGAGCAGGCTGAGCGAGCTCGGCATGAAGAGCGCGGCACCGACGCCCTGCAGCAGCCGCGCGGCGACCAGCATGCCGCTCGTCTGCGCGGCCGCGCACAGCACCGACGCGGCGACGAACAGCGCGAGCCCGGCGACATAGATCGTACGCGGCCCGTAACGGTTCGCGAGCGCGCCGCCGAACAGCAGCAGCGCGGCGAAGCTGAGCGTATAGGCGTCGACCACCCAGACGAGTGCCGTCAGCGACATGTCGAGACTTGCCTGCATCGCCTTCAGCGCGACGTTCACGATGGTCACGTCGAGCATCGCCATCACGAAGCCGCAGGCGAGCGCGATCATCACGCGCGCGGGCTGGGTGGCGGTCGCGCCGCTCGCGCCGGCAGCGGGGGCGGCGTTCGTGCTCATGCCGCGCGCCCGCCGAGATAGAGACGCCGCATCTCGTCGCTGTCGAGCAGTTCGGCCGACGTGCCCGTCAGCGCAACGCGGCCCATCGTCAGCACCACGCCGCGATCGGCGATGCGCAGCGCCTCGAGCGCGTTCTGTTCGACCATCAGTACTGCGATGTGCTCGGTGTCGCGCATCCTGACGATCGCGTCGAACACCTCGTCGACCATCTTCGGCGACAGGCCGGCCGACGGCTCGTCGAGCAGCAGCAGCACGGGGCGCGGCATCAGCGCGCGTGCGAGCGACACGATCTGCCGCTCGCCGCCCGACAGTGCGCCCGCGGGCGACCGGTAGCGGCGCCGCAGCACCGGGTATTGCTCGCACAGCTCCTCGATCCGCGCTTCGCGCGGGAACGCGGACATCGCGTGGCCGCCGAGCATCAGGTTCTCGCGAACCGTCAGCGCGCCGAACACGTTGTCGGTCTGCGGAACGAAGCCGATGTCGTACTCGCGGATCTTGCGGTATACCGGCACGCGTGCGATGTCGCGGCCGTGCATCGTGACCGCGCCGGCGCGCGGCAGCACGAAGCCGGCGATGGCCTTGAGGAGCGTCGACTTGCCGCAGCCGTTCGGGCCGAGGATCGTGACGATGTCGACCGGCCCGACGGATAGCGATACCCCGTGCAGGATGTCGATGTCGGGTGTGTAGCCGGCGATCAGATCGCGGACGTCGATCATGACACCCCCAGCGGACGGCGCGCATGCGCGCGGCCCAGGTAGGCATCGAGCACGCGCCGGTTGCTCTCGAGTTCGGCGGGACGGCAGTCGGCGATCGCGGCGCCGCGATCGAGCACGATGCAGCGGTCGCACAGCTCGCGGATGAAGTGCATGTCGTGCTCGATCACGACGAGCGTGACGCCCTGTCCGCAGATGCGGCGCAGTTCGGCGACCAGCTCGCCGCGCAGGTTGGGGTGGACGCCCGCGGTCGGTTCGTCGAGCAGCAGCAGCTTCGGCTCGGTCATCATCGCGCACGCGATGCCGAGCAGTTTCTTCTGGCCGCCCGAAATTGCCGCGGCGCCGAGCTGCGCGACGTGCGCGAGCTTCAGCTCTTCGAGCAGCGCGGTAGCGCGTGCGCGGGTTTCGGCTTCCAGCGCGCGCGTCGCACGACTGCGCAGCAACGCGGCGACAGGCCCGTGACGGGCCGACGACGCGGCCATCGCCAGCTCCAGCACCGACATGCGCGCGGGCATCGACGGCAACTGGAACGTCCGGCGGATGCCGAGCCGCGCGATCCGGTGCGGCGCAAGCGTGTCGATGCGGCGCCCGGCGAAGCGGATCGCGCCGGCCGCGACGGGAGCGAAGCCCGTGATCGCATTGAGCGCCGTGCTCTTGCCCGAGCCGTTCGGACCGAGCAGCCCGACGATCTCGCCGTCGCCGACGGACAGCGTGAGGCCGGACAGCACGGTGTTGTCGCCGTAGCGTATCGTGACGCCTTCAAGGTCGAGCAGGGCGCTCATGGGTGAACCTCCAGTCGTTCCGGCACAAGGCCGCGCGGGCGCCACAGCACGCATGCGAGCAGCATCAGGCCGACGAGGCCGAGGCGCACCGCGCCCGCGAGATCGCTGCCGACGCCGAGCCAGTCCTTCAGGAACGGCGCGACCGCGTAGACCACTTGCACGATGAGTGCGCCGGCCAGCACGCCCGCGTGGCTGCCGAGCCCGCCGACCATGACGATGGTCCACAGCGCGAAGGTTTCGGATGCCACCATCGTGTCCGGGCCGACGTAGCTGATGTACCAGGTGAGGAGCGCGCCCGCGAACGCCGCGGGCAGCGCCCCCGCGACGCTCGCCCGGGTCTTCAGCGCGACCGGGTCGTAGCCGAAGCAGACGGCGAGCGCGGGCTCTTCGCGCATCACCTTCAGCGCGCGGCCGAAGCGGCCGGTGGTCAGCAGCCGGCATGCGGCGTATGCGACGGCGAGGCCGCCGGCCGCGACGGCGAGGAACGCCAGGTCGGCCCACGGCGCGCGCAGCCCGGGAAAGAGCGGCGCGATGCCGCCGATGCCTTGCGCGCCACCCGTCAGCCAGCCTTCGTTCAACGCAAACATGCGCAGGATCTCGGCGATCGCGAGCGTCGCGATGCCCCAGTAGTCGGCCGACAGATGGCGGCCGAGCCGCGCGATCGCGACGGCCAGCACGCTCGCCGCGCCGGCCGCGAGCGCGAGCGCGGCCGGCAGCGGCCAGCCGAGCTGCGACGCGATGCCGGCGGCGTAGGCGCCGAGCCCGGCGAACGCGACGAAGCCGAAATTGACGAGCCCCGCGTAACCGGCCTGCAGGTTCAGGCCGAGCGCCATCGTCGCGTACAGGCACGCGACGGTCAGCAGATGGACGATGAAACTAGACACGACGCACCTCCCTGTCGAAGATCCCGTGTGGCCGGAACACGAGTACGGCGAGCAGGATCGCGAACGACACGGCGCCGACGTATTCGACCGGAAAGAACGCGAGCGGCCGGCCGACCAGCCCGCCGAAGTCGACGTCGAGCGCGGTCGTTTCGGCGAACGCGATCAGGAGCGCGCCGGCCGCCGCGCCGAGCGGATTGCCGAGGCCGCCGAGGATGGCGGCGGAAAACACCGGGATCAGCAGCCCGTAGCCGAGGTTGACGTGCACGCTTTCGGTCGCGCCGAGCATCGTGCCGCCGAGCGCCGCGAGCACGCCGCTTGCGAACGTGATCACGTTGGTCACGCGCTGCGCGTCGATGCCCGTTGCGAGCGCGAGCGCGCGATTCGACGCGAGCGCGCGCATCGCGCGGCCGAGGCGGGTGCGGTACAGCAGCAGCGCGAACACGGCGAGCGCGACGGCGCCGCACGCGATCGAACCCGCCTGCGCGGATGACATCGCGACGCCGCCGACCATCAGCGGCGGACGCACCGCCTGCGCATACTGCAGCGGCCTCGAGCCGGCGGCGCCGAGCATCAGCGCGACGGCGAGCAGCGACACGGCGAGCGAACCGATCATCGCGACCGCGCTGCCCGAGCGCAGCAGCCGCGTGAACACGAACAGGTTCAGCAGCGTCGCGGCAAGGCCGACCAGCACGCACGACACGGCGGTCGCGAGCGCGAACGGCAGGCCCGCGCGCTCGAACCCGAGGGTCGCGAACGCACCGATCATCGCGTACTGGACGTGCGCGATGTTCGGGAAGCGAATCAGCGAATACAGCGTCGACAGGCCGACCGACACGAGCAGCAGGTCGGACGTGCGCATCAGGACATCGATCAGGAATTGCAGCATCGCGTTGCTCCCGGCGGCTAGCGCGCGACGACGGATTGCCGGTACACGACCTTCTCGTACGGCTGCACCGTGCGCTGGCCGTCGGCGTCGAAGGCGATCGTGCCGGTCACGCCCGTATACGGCCGGCTGGCCGCGAGCGCCGCGCGCACCTTCGCCGGATCGGCCGATTGGGCGCGATTGATCGCGGCGGCGGACAGCATCGTCGCGTCGTACGCGTAGCTGCCGAACGCCGAGCGCGGCGCCTCGTGGTAGGCGGCTCGATAGTCGGCCGCGTACGCGTCGGCACTTGTGCCGAGCGCCGCGACCTCCAGGCCGATTTGCCCCTGCGCGATCTGGGCGGGCGTGTCGCTCGTGCACATCGTCAGGTAGATCCCGTACCACGGCCGCTGGTTGAGGCGCATTTCGAACGCCTGCCGGTTCAGCGTCGCGGCTTCCTGTCCGTACGCGCTGTACACGTAGCCGTCGGGCTGCGCGCGCGATGCCTGCTCCAGCTCGCGCCGGTAGGTCGACTGGCCCTCGGTGTAGAGCACCGTCGACACGATCGTGCCGCCGAGCGCCTCGAAGCGCTTCCTGAACTCGGCCGCGATGCCCTGGCCGTAGCCGTTGTTCGGCGCGATCAGCGCGACGCGCCGCAGTTTGCGGTCGTACACATCCTGCGCGGCGAAGCGCGCGGACAGGTCGTCGAGCCCGATTGCGCTGAACGAGCCCGCGCCGATCTTGCGGACCTGCTGGCTCGACGAACCGATGTTGATGTGCACGTCGCCCTGACGCACGAGGAACTGCCCGACCGGAATCGTCACCGACGAAGAGAATTCGCCGAGCACGAGCGGCACGCGCTCGACCGTCGCCAGCTTGCGCGCGGCGTCGAGCGCCGTGTTCGCCGTGCCGCCAGAATCCTCGATCTGCACCTGCAGCTTCTGCCCGAGCACGCCGCCTTGCGCGTTGATCTTCGCGACCGCGAGCTCGATCCCGCGCCGCTGGTCCTCGCCGATCGACGCGCTTGCGCCAGTCAGCGGCAACACGGCGCCGACGCTGACGTCGGCGCGCGCAGGAAATGTCGCCCACGCGCCGAGCGCGACGCAGATCCCGAGACTCCAGCAACCCAGCTTCATTTTTGTTCTCCTGAATGCGTGTTGAATTGCGTTTGAAATACAGAAGTGTCGACAGAATCACAGAACAAAAATCGTTGGCAAACACTTTTTGAACGGATGTGGCGAAGTCCGTCAAATGCACCGATGTGCGTAAGAAAATGCCTTGTTTTAAAGCGTTAAATGCACAAAATAAGCGACGGTAAACACCAGCGTCGGGCATCTGCGCCAGACTGGCGCGGCGTCGAATATTTTTGAAAAAAGTGTATACAGTTGTGAATATGGATGCTTAGAATTCAACCCACTCGACACGGAAACGGAGGCGGTGCGATGGAGATCAAGCGATATGGCGCAGGCGAACGGATGAGCCAGCTCGTGGTTGCGGGCGGCTTCGCGTTCATTGCCGGACAGGTTGCCGACGACACAGCGCTCGACGTCGCCGGCCAGACCCGCCAGATCCTCGACAAGATCGACCGGCTGCTCGACGGCGCGGGGCTCGACAAGCGCCGGATCGTGTCCGCGAACATCTGGCTTGCCGATCACCGGAGCTTTGCCGACATGAACCGGATCTGGGACGCATGGGTGCCGCAGGGCGACGCGCCGGCGCGCGCATGCGTCGAGTCGGCGCTCGCGTTTCCCGAGTACACGGTTGAAATCGCGGCGATCGCCGCGTTCTAGCGGAGGCGAGCGATGAGGACGGTCGTGCTCGGAGGCGGCATCGTCGGTGTGACGACCGCATACTTTCTCGCGAAGGCGGGCGACGAGGTGGTGGTGGTCGACCGGCGCGACGGCGTCGCGCTCGAGACGAGCTTCGCGAACGCGGGGCTGATCGCGCCCGGGCATTCCTATACGTGGGCGTCGCCGCGCGCGCCGAAGATCCTGCTCAAGTCGCTGTTCTCGGACGGGCAGGCGCTGCGCCTCAAGTGGTCGCCGGACTGGCGGATGTGGGCGTGGTGCCGCCAGTTCCTGCAGAACTGCACGGCGGAGCGGTCGCGCCGGAACACGTCGATCAAGGTGCGGCTGTGCCGCTACGCGCAGCAGCAGCTCCAGTCCGCGACCCGCGACGAGGGGCTCGCGTACGACCGGATCAGCGGCGGGCTGCTGTACCTGTACCGGGATCCCGCGTCGTTCGAGCGCGGCATCGCGAACATGCGGATCCTGTCCGACAACGGCCTGCCGCTCGAGACGCTCGACCCGCGCGCGGTGATCGAGCGCGAGCCCGCGCTCGCCGGCGCGGCGGGCGAGATCGCGGGCGCGATCTACTGCCCGTCCGACGAGAGCGGCGACGCGCATCTGTTTACCCGCGCGCTCGCCGAGCGCTGCCGCGCGCTCGGTGTCGAGTTCCGCTTCGGCGCGACGATCGACGGCATGCGCGCGAACGCCGGTGCAGTGGACTACGTGCAGACGTCGCAGGGCCGCGTGAGCGGCGACCGCTACGTGCTCGCGCTCGGCGCATACTCGCCGTTCATCGCGCGCCGGCTCGGCTACCGGTTGCCGATCTATCCGGTGAAAGGCTATTCGGTCACGCTGCCGATCGACGCGCGCCACGAGCCGCCGACGCTCGGCGGCGTCGAGGAAAACCAGCTCGTCGCGTGGGCAAGGTTCGGCGAGCGGCTGCGCCTGACCGCGACGGCCGAATTCGGTGGTTACGACACGACCCACACGCCGGCTGACTTCGCGCACATGCTGGCGACCGCGAAGGCGCTGTTTCCGAACGGCGCCGACTATACGAAACCGTCGTACTGGGCCGGATTGCGGCCGATGACGCCGGAAGGCACACCGATCATCGGCGCGACCCGGCATCGCAACCTGTTTCTCAACACCGGGCACGGCCACATGGGCTGGACGATGTCGTGCGGTACCGCGAAGATCGTTGCCGACCTGATCCACGGCCGGCAGCCCGACATCGACATTACCGGGATGACACTCCAGTGAGCGAACTTCTTTCGACCCCTGTGCAGCACGGCGCCGGTTCGTACGCGCGCTTCGGCTTCTCGCTCGATGCGGGCATCGCGCGCCGCGCGGCGATCGGGCTCGTCGTGCTCGCGACCGACCATACGATCGAATACGAATGGCGGCGCGTGCTCGCGCTCGACGGCGTCGCGTTCTACGAGAGCCGGATCGCGAACTCCGCCGACATCACCGCGGAGACGCTCGCGCGGATGGACGGCGGGATCGCGGCGGCCGTCGAGCTGATTCGCCCCGGCGAGCGGCTCGACGTGGTTGCGTTCGGCTGCACGTCCGCGTCGATGGTGCTCGGCGAGGAGCGCGTGTTCGAGCGGATCCGCGAGGCGCGGCCGGGCGTCGCGTGCACGACGCCGATCACCGCGGCGCGGGTCGCGCTCGGCGCGCTGGGTGCGCGCGGCGTCGCGCTCCTCACGCCGTACGAGCGTTCGATCAACGAAGCGATGGCGGCCTACCTGCGCGCGCGCGGCGTCGACGTCGTGCGTGCGGGCTCGTTCGAGCACCGCGACGACAACGAGGTGGCGCGAATCGACCGCGCATCCATCGAGCGCGCGGTGCTCGCGCTGGCCGCCGATCCGGCGGTGGACGCAGTGTTCGTGTCGTGCACGAGCCTTCGGCTCGTCGACGCGCTCGCGGAGATCGAGGCGCGCGCCGGCAAGCCGGTGTTGTCGAGCAATCACGCGCTCGCGTGGCATGCGCTGCGGCTCGCCGGCGTCGACGATCCGGTGCCGGGCTTCGGACGCCTGCTGATGCAATGACGGTAGCAGCACGAGAGGCGTCCGCAGGCCGGTCCATGGCCGATAATGACGGTCGCCGACAGACGAAGGAGGAGGCGAGATGGCAGCGAATTCCGTGCTTGGCGGCCGCGAGGCGCTGGCGCCCAGGCGCGCGGGCCTCACGGTCAACGAGATTTACGAGCAGCTGAAGCAGATGGCCGTGGTGTATACGATCCGGCCGGGCGAGCGGGTCAACGAGCTCGAACTGGCGGAACGGTTCGACGTCAGCCGCACGCCGATCCGGGAGGCGCTGAACCGGCTCGTCGCAGAGAACCTGCTGGTCTTCGTGCCGAATCGCGGATTCTTCATCCGCCAACTGGAAGGGAAAGACGTGTTCGATCTCTTTGAGCTGAGGCGTTCGATCGAGTCGACCGCGGTGATGCTCGCGTGCGAGCGGGCGTCCGACAACGACATCAAGACACTGCGCCGCTTCTGGCGCCAGGTGATGAAGAGCGCGCCGCGGATGCCGTCGTCGGAGCTCGTCCTGAAGGACGAACTGTTTCATCTGGAGCTTGCCGCGCTGTCGGGCAATGCGGAGATCGGGCGCGTACTGCAGGGAATCAACGCGCGGATTCACTACGTGCGATGGGTCGACGTCGACCAGCGGCGCGACGCGGCCTTCACCGAGCATCTGGAGATCCTCGATGCGCTCGCCGCGCGGGACACCGAACGATGCGTCGCGTTGACCGACACGCACATCCGCTGGCGGATGGAGGAAATCACGCGCGTCGTGGCGGCGAGCGTCGTCAAGCTGTACGCAAAATAACGGGCGGTCCGCGGCGCACGCGCGCCCGGCGAGACCGCGTCGACGAGACGCAAGGCAAAGGAGGACGGGCCGCCCGCCTGCCGGTGCGGCGCATCGCCACGCTTTCGTTACGAGGTGCCGTCATGAAACATGGCACGCTGGTCACGCTGTACAAGCCGTCCGCGGCGCAGATCGACCATCTGCTGGGCCTGCCCGCGCACTGTCCGGCCGTCGTCGCGGTCGACAACTCGCCCGTCGTCGATCGCGAACTGCACGCGCGGCTCGCCGCGCACGGCGTCGACGTGGTCGCGAACCACAATCGCGGCGGGATCGCCGGCGCGTTCAACGCCGGTGTGGAGTTTCTCATTCGCCGCGGCTGCGACGTGTTTTTCATCTTCGATCAGGATTCGACCGTGCCCGCCGATTACTTCGAGCGGATGCTCACGGGGTGCGCGACGGTCGGCGATACGCGCTTCCTGGTCGGGCCGCGCATCTTCAACCGGAACTTCCGGCGCAACCTGCCGCTCTTCACCGTGCGCCGCTGGTCTGCGCGGATCACGCCGATCGGCGACGGCGCGCGCGGCTTGCTGCCGTGCTCGGTGATCATCTCGTCCGGCACCGCGATCTCGCTCGACGCGTATCGCGCGCTCGGCCGGTTTCGCGAGGATTTCTTCATCGATCATGTCGACGCCGAGTACTGCATGCGCGCGCAGGCGAACGGCGTGCCGGTGTGCGTGAATGCGGACGTGTCGCTGCCGCACGAGCTCGGCAGTCCGTCGGCCCGGCAGCACTGGCCGCGCGTCGAGATCTTCGATCAGAGCGCGCTGCGCCATTACTACGCGGCCCGCAACTGCATCCTGGTCGCACGCGACTACTGGCGCCGCTATCCGGCCATGCTGCTGATCAACCTGATCACGCTGAAGCACGTCGCGTTCATCCTGCTGCATGCGCGCGACAAGCGAACCAAGCTGCACGCGATTCTGTGCGGCGTGACGGACGGGCTGCGCGGCCGGTACGGCCGGGTCTGACCGACTCGCGACGACGTGCGGAATCGCGTTTCATCATTTTTGCAATCCTAAATGAAGTGAGGCCGACAAGATGATCCATGACACGCAGGCAGCTCGCCGCTATACGGGCGCGTTTTCCGTCGCGCCGACCATTTTCACCGAATCGGGCGAACTGGACCTGGAAGGGCAGATGCGTTGCGTCGACTTCATCATCGACGCGGGCGCGGACGGGCTGTGCATCCTCGCGAACTACTCGGAGCAGTTCTCGTTGTCCGACGACGAGCGCGAGCGGCTCACCGGGATGATTCTCGAGCACGTCGCGGGCCGGGTGCCCGTGATCGTGACGACGACCCATTTCAATCCGGTGATCTGCGCGGCACGCAGCCGGGCCGCACAGGCGGCCGGCGCGGCGATGGTGATGGTCATGCCGCCGTATCACGGCGCGACGATTCGCTGCGGCGAGGCGGCGATCGGCGCGTTCTTCTCGGAGGTCTCCGATGCGATCGACATCCCGATCATGTATCAGGACGCGCCGATGAGCGGCACGCAGGTATCGGCGGCGTTCCTCGCGCGGCTCGCGCGCACGATTCCGAACCTGCGCTATTTCAAGATCGAGGTGCCGCAGTCGGCGGCGAAGCTGCGCGAGCTGATCGCGCTCGGCGGCGACGCGATCGAGGGGCCGTGGGACGGCGAGGAGGCGATCACGCTGCTCGCCGATCTCGACGCGGGCGCAACGGGCAGCATCCTCGGCGGCGGCTACCCGGACGGGCTGCAGCCGATTCTGGCCGCTTATCGCGCGGGCCGGCGCGACGAGGCGGTGGCCGGCTACGAGAAGTGGCTGCCGCTGATCAACTATGAAAACCGGCAGGCCGGGCTGCTCGCCTGCAAGGCGCTGATGAAGGAGGGCGGCGTGATCGCGTCGGACGCGCCACGGCGCCCGCTGATGCCGCTGCACCCGGAGACGCGCTCGGGCCTCGTCGAGATCGCGCGGCGGCTCGACGCGCTCGTGCTGCGCTGGGCGCGCTGACACGCGCGCATTTTTCTTCTTTCCGATCGAGGAACGTCCCGATGAGCATGCCCACGATACGACACATCTGCGCGCTGACGGTACGCGGCGGCGGCGCCGACTACCACGACCAGGGCGCTGACCACTGGATCGACGATCACATCGCGACGCCGATGGCGCGTTACCCCGAATACCGGCAGAGCCGGCAGTCGTTCGGCATCAACGTGCTCGGCACGCTCGTGATCGAGATCGAGGCGAGCGACGGCACGGTCGGTTTCGCGGTGACGACGGGCGGCGAGATCGGCGCGTTCGTCGTCGAGCGCCATCTGGCGCGCTTCATCGAAGGGCAGCGCGTGACCGACATCGAGAAGATGTGGGATCAGATGTTCTACGCGACGCTCTATTACGGGCGCAAGGGCGTGGTGCTGAACGCGATCTCCGGCGTCGATCTCGCGTTGTGGGACCTGCTCGGCAAGGTGCGCGGCGAGCCGGTGCACCAGTTGCTCGGCGGCAAGGTGCGCGACGAACTGCAGTTCTATGCGACGGGGGCGCGGCCGGATCTCGCGAAGGAAATGGGGTTCATCGGCGGCAAGCTGCCGCTGCATCATGGCCCGGCGGAGGGCGACGAGGGCCTGCGTCGCAACCTCGATGCGCTGGCGACGATGCGCGATCGCGTCGGCGCGGATTTCTGGCTGATGCTCGACTGCTGGATGAGCCTCGACGTGCGCTACGCCACCCGGCTCGCGCACGAGGCGCGCGCTTACGGGCTCAAGTGGATCGAGGAGTGCCTGCCGCCCGACGACTACTGGGGCTACGCGCAGTTGCGCCGCGCGGCGCCGCCCGATCTGCTCGTGACGACGGGCGAGCACGAGGCGACCCGCTGGGGCTTCCGGATGCTGCTCGAGATGGGCTGCTGCGACATCATCCAGCCTGATGTCGGCTGGTGCGGCGGCCTGACCGAACTCGTCCGCATTTCGGCGCTCGCCGACGCGCACGGCGTGCTGGTGGTGCCGCACGGTTCGTCGGTCTACAGCTATCACTTCGTGACGACGCGGCACAACAGCCCGTTCGCGGAATTCCTGATGATGGCGCCGCAGGCGGATCGCGTCGTGCCGATGTTCGATCCGCTGCTGCTCGACGAACCGGTGCCGACGGGCGGGCGGATGAAGGTGCCGGATACGCCCGGCTTCGGCGTGCGGCTCAATCCGGCCGTGCGCACCGAACGGCCCTACACGCACTGAGCCGCCGCGATGAAACTGCTCGAGAACAAGGTCGTGATCGTCACCGGCGGCTCGCGCGGAATCGGCCGGGCGATCGCGCTCGCGTGCGCGCGGCATGGCGCTGACGTGGTCGTCAATTACTGGGCCAACCCGTTGCTGCCGGCGCAGTCGGATCACGCGCTCGACGCGCTGGTCGACGAGATCGGCGCGACCGGCCGGCGCGCGCTCGCCGTGCCGGGCGACATCGCGCGGCCGGACACCGCGGACGAACTGGTCGAGCGGGCCGTCGACGCGTTCGGCCGGATCGACGTGCTGGCGAGCAATGCGGGGATCTGTCCGTTCCACGCGTTCCTCGATTTGCCCGCCGACCTGCTGCGACGCACGATGGAGGTCAACCTGCACGGCGCGTTCCACGTGACCCAGGCGGTCGCGCGCCGAATGGCCGCGCAGGGCGACGGCGGCGCGATCGTCGCGACGAGTTCGATCAGCGCGCTCGTCGGCGGCGGCATGCAGACGCACTACACGCCGACGAAGGCCGGCGTGCACGCGCTGATGCAGTCGTGCGCGGTCGCACTCGGCCCGCACCGGATCCGCTGCAATTCCGTGCTGCCGGGCACGATCCGCACCGAGATCAACGAAGCGGATCTCGCGGCGCCCGGCAAGGCCGAGTACTTCGAGCAGCGCATTCCGCTCGGCCGCCTCGGCGAACCCGACGACGTCGCGGACTGCGTGGTGTTCCTTGCGTCGGACCTGGCGCGCTACGTCAACGGCGCGGCACTTCTCGTCGACGGCGGCCTCTACGTGAACCTGCAATGACGGGGGCGGACATGGAAACGATCGCTTTCCGGATGCGGCTGCATCCCGGGCAGAAGGACGAGTACCGGCGGCGCCACGACGCGATCTGGCCGGAGCTGGCCGACGCGCTGCGCGCGGCCGGCATGGCCGATTACTGGATCTTTCTCGACGACGAGACGGATTGCCTGTTCGCCGTCTTGAAACGGCCGGCCGGGCACCGGATGGGCGAACTCGCGCAGGCCGACGTGATGCGTCGGTGGTGGGCGTACATGGCCGACCTGATGGCGACGGACGGGGACGGGCGGCCGCTCGAAAAACATCTGGAACCGATGTTCCATCTGGCGTGATCGCAGGGAGGCGCAATGCAGGTCGTCGATCCACATGTGCATTTCTGGGATGCCGATGCGTTGAGCTACGGCTGGCTCGACCGCGCGCAACCGGCGTTTTCCGGGCCGGTGGCGGCGCTGCCGCGCGCATACGGTCCGGCCGACCTGCGCGCGGACGCGGGCGGGATCGACATCCTGAAAGTCGTGCACGTCGAAGCGATCCATGACGCGTGGACCACGCCGAGCGAGGTCGAATGGCTGCAGGCGCTGGCCGACACGCCGGCGAGCGGCGGCATGCCCGAGGGCATTGTCGCGGGCGTCGACCTGTCGCGTGCCGACGCGCCTGCGAGGCTCGAGGCGGCCGCCGCCTGCGCGAACGTGCGCGGCATCCGCCAGGTACTGAACCGCCACGCGAACCCCTGGTACAACTACGTCGATCGCGACTATCTCGACGATCCGGGCTGGCGCGACCATTTCGGGTGGCTCGCACGGCTCGGGCTGTCGTTCGACCTGCAGCTCTATCCGTCCCAGGTCGGGGCCGCGCTGACGCTGGTCGACGCGCATCCGGACACGGTCTTCATCGTCAATCACGCGGGCATGTTCGTCGACCGCGACAGCGTGCACGGCTACCGCGCGTGGCGCACCGGGCTGCACGGGCTCGCCCGGCGCGAGAACGTCATGCTCAAGCTGAGCGGGCTTGCGATGTTCGATCACCGGTGGACGACCGAGAGCTTCCGGCCATATGTGCTCGAGGGGATCGACGCATTCGGCGCCGCGCGATGCATGTTCGCGTCGAATTTTCCGATCGACCGGCTGCATGCCGGGTATCCGGCGCTCTGGCGAGCGTATTCGGAGATCATCGCAGGGGCGAGCGATGCGGAGAGGCTCGCGTTGTTTGTCGGCAATGCAGAGCGGATTTATCGCATCTGATACTCCGGCACGCGGGCGGGATCAACGTCGCCGCGTTTCCGCCCGCTAGCTGTTGCGCAGGAACACGACGTAGCCGCGGAACCACGGATTCGTCGCGAGGTACGGCGGCGCGTCCCATTCGCCGCCCTGGATCACGCCGATCCGGAACGGCAGTTGCAGCCGCGCGACGCGCGGCAGGTAGGCCGCATAGTCGGGGATCGTGCTGCGCCCCTGGTAGGTCTGCACGACCACCTCGTCGACGATGCCCCTGAGCTGGTTGACCTGGTCGGCATCGATGCGGCTGCTCCAGTCGAGCAGCCCCGTGATGCTCAACCGGCAATCGGCGGGCAAGGTCTCGCGCAGCGTGCGCAGGAATTCCAGGTAGTCTTGCAGATGGCGCGTACGCGCATCGAAGTCGATCTGGATGCCCGCGATCGTGCGGCCCGATGCGCGCGAGCGCGTGAGCTGCGCCAGCATGATCTGCGTGACGCGCGACGTCCAGCGCAGCGTATGCGCACGGTAGACGAGCCAGACGCGCGCGTTCGGCGCGGGCGGCAGTGCGACGCCCTGCGCGATGACGCGTACCTGCGATTCGTCGCGCGGCGACGCTTCGATCTGCCCTTGCAGCACGTAGACGGCGCGCGCGCCGCTTACGACCGCCTGCGGTTTCACGCCGGCCCACAGCCAGAACGCGTCGTACTGTGCGGGATCGACGGTGCCGGCCAGCACGATGCGTCCGGCCAGCAGCAGCGCGACGCACGCAATGCGCTTCACGCCGCGCTCACCAGTAGTAGCGGAGCTTCTGCGCCCACGGACTGCCCGGATAGGTGGCCTTCAGCGTATCGAACCAGCGCTTGCGCGTGTTCTTCGGCACGTCCTTGCCGCCGCAGTCGTTGCTGCCCGACGGCGCATAGCACTTGATCGCGCGGTAGAACGCGTACGCGCGGTCGTTCGGGTTCGCCTGCGCGTCGGCCATCACCGTCGCGTAGCTCGACATCCGCGCGTACGGCTTGCCCGCGAACTGCGACGGCGATGCACCGAGCGTCGGCGGTACGCGCGTGGAGGATGTCGACGACGCGTTGCGCATCCACGGCGGCACCGGATCGCTTTCGAGGCCGAACGCGGGCGGATGAAGGCGCACGAAATCGGCGAGGCAGTTCAGCCCTTTCGAATCGCCGGGGTTTTGCTGAAGCGTCGCGGCGATGTCGCGTGCGGACGGGCACGTGTAGCCGTCTTCGTTCCTGGCGCCGGGCGCGATGAACGGCTTTAACGGATCGGCGGGCGTGCCGGACACCAGCGCGGCGTCGGCGATGAAGTCGGCATAGTGCGAGCGCGTGAGCTCCTTGTACAGCAGCGTGTACAGCGCGGTGTCGCGCAGCGCGCCGCCGGTCGCCTGGTTCTGCGCCTGCGCGCGCAGCAGGTCGGCACCGGCCGTGCTCTGCAGCAGGATCGCCCGGAGCGCGGCGTTCTGCACGGGCGAATCGTCGGCGAACACGTCGTTGACGAGCCCGGCCTGTTCCAGGTTGATCGCGAGCGCGAGTTCCAGCGCTTCGCGCTGGAAGCGGAATTTCGCGAGCGGGATCAGGTCGCGCCACAGCTGGCGGGCCTTGTCGGTCTGGCCGCTGTCCTCCAGCGCGAACGCGCGCAGCGCCTGCTGGCTCAGGCCGAAGTAGTCGAGCGGCACGGCGGGCGTCTGCGGCAGCAGTTCGAGCGCGGCATCCGGCTTGTGCCCGATCTGGACATACCAGATCGCGAGCAGGTAGTCGTAGAGCGCGGGCGCGTTCGCGAAGCGCGGCTTCTGCGCCTGCAAATCGTCCAGCGTCAGCGGCTTGTTGCGGCTCGAATCGCTGCTGTCCGACGTACGCATGCGCAGCAGGTCGACGGTCGCGAGCACGGTCGGCGACTGGATCTGGGCCGCGTCGAGGTCCGACCCGAACAGCAGCTTGCTGTCGAGTTCGTTCGCCAGTTGCATCAGCGGAACGTTCGACGTCGCGGGCGACCAGCGCGCGAGCGCATGGCCGTAGAGGTCGGCCTGCTGCGCGACGTTTCCGCCGAGCCACGCGACGCGCCGTAGCAGCCCCGTCGCGGACACCGCATAGCGCCCCTGCGGATACACCTTCAGGTAGGTGCGAAACACCGTATTCGCGGCGTCGAGCGACACCTTCGTCACGCGAGCGCGCGACGGCGTGGGGCTGTCGTTGTCGAATACATTGGCCTGCGCGGCGTTCAACTGCGCGCGCCCGGCCATATAGAGGCCGGTTTCCTTCAGCCACGGGTTGGCGCTGTGCGATGCGTTCGCGAAGGCCTTGGTCGCGGCGAGGAAGTCGGTGCGATAGAACGCGTTCGTGCCGTCGAGGTACGCGGCGAACTGCTGGCCAAGCGGCGATTTGACCGGCGGCTTCGTCCATGCGGCGCTCGCGCCGCCCGCGGCACAGGTTTTCTGCGCGATGTCGGCGCGCGCTGCGCGCAGGCGCGCGGCTTCGTCGGCGGGGACGCCGGCGGCACCGCTCAGTGCGTCGTTGAACGCGTCCGCGCCGGCGTTCATGCTGCGGCAGATGCTGCCTTCGCCGTCGGCGTACCGGTTCGACGGCGCATCCGCATCCGACCCGCTGCCGGTCTTGTCGGGCTCCTTCTGGCCGATATAGATCCATCCGGAAAAGTCCATCGGGAACGGCACGATGATCTGGTTGATCCGGTCCTTCGCCGGGATCGTCTTCGGGTCCGGAAACACCTGCGCGACCTTGGCGCTGTCGACCATCATCAGCATCGCGTTGATGCGCGTGTCGTTGGCGGGGCTCAGCATCGGCACGTTGCCGCACGAGTAGCCGTTTTGCCGGAGCGTGGCCGGCACGTTGCAACTGTCGTCCGAACTGGCGTGGGCCGTGGGGATCCAGAGCAGGCCGGCCGCCAGCGCGGCGAGCAGGTTTCGGTGCAGCGTCGGGTTTCTTCGCATTTTTCTTGTGCTGGGTGGGGCCGCGATGGCCGGGTCTCTCAGGGGGCGTCGTGCCCCGGCGCGTATCGTACCTCACGGGCGGGACGGATAGCGCCGGCGGGTAGTGCGGTCGCGGTGATCAGGCGACGGGCGCGAGTCTGTCGGCCGGACGCGGCGATTGCCGGCCCGGCGAAATGGAAGTCCACTCGGCGTAGACGTAACGCCACCTTGAATCCGGATCGCCTGAATCAAGATTCAGCCGGCAGTTGCGGCCGACGATCGATGGGCCGACGGCGGCCGGCTGGCGGGGTGGACGCTGCCGTTCGGCGTGCTCGCCAACTGAGCGGGCGGCGCGTTGTCGTCGCGCGACGGCCCGGCTCGTGCATCACGCGTACACGCTGCTCGCGACGCCGTCGTCGGCGACATCGTCGATCGCGGCCCGCAAGTCGTCGATCGCCACCATCAGTTCGCGGACCTGCCGCAGCGACGGGTATTGATGCAACACGGCATGCCATTGCGGCAGCGTCAGCAGCGCGTGCCAGATGACGCCGAGGCCGCGCGGATCGGCGTCCGGCTGCCGTGCGAGCGCGCTCGCGTATTCGAGGCTCGCCTGCGCCGACAGCAACTGCATCCGGCTCGCGGCGCCCAGCAAGCGCGGCGTCGCGTCCGCGGACGCATCGCAGCAATAGAGCACTTCCCGTTGCAGCGCCGCGTCGTCGGTCGTCAACGCGCGCAGCGACGCGCCGTGCACGCGCACCGTGCCCTGGTGCGTCTCGAACGAATAGGTCGTGTCGGGGTCGGCTTGCGCGAGCAGGTTCAGGCCGCGCAGCAGCCGCGGCAAATCGGTCGTCGCGGCATCCGCGGACGCCTTCGCTTCGACGAGGAAGCGGACGTTCCATGCGGGCGCCGCTTCGTCGCCGCGCGGGCGTTCGAGCAGGATCGCATCCCATTCGGTTTTGGCGCGGTCGTGCCGGCCCGGGATCGACGACGGCACGCGCATCGATGTGACCACACGGTAGGTGCGCCGTTCGTCCACGGCTTCGAGCCTGCCGGCCAACGCGTCGAGCGCCCGTGCGGCCAGCGCTTCGACGGCCGCGCCGCGCCGCTGCGACGCGGCGCCCTGCGCGACCGCGATCGTGCTGCCTTCGAGCGGACCCTGGCGTACCCACAGTGCGCGGTATCGGCGGACGTGCTCGTCCGACGCCAGCGCATCGAGACGCAGCAGGCGTTCGAGTGGCGCGCCATCCTTCAGCTTGAGGATGTCCTGCTCGAACGCGGCGTCGGTCGCCATGTCGGGTAGCGCGAGCAGTTGCTGCAGCGTCGCATGGAGATCGGCCCACGACGCGGACGTTGCGGCCGCATGCAGCCGTGCGAGCCCGTCGCGTTGCCACGCCTGGGCGCTGCGCTCGAGTTTGGCCGGGTGCGCGATCGCGTTGACGGCCGAGTGCAGCGCGCGCCGATCCTGCTCGGCATGCGCGTGCAACGACGCGTATTCGCGCACGCTCGGCGCGTCGTGCCGCAGCACCGCGGCCTGGAAGGCGGGATCGCCGGATTGCCTGTCCATCGCGTCGCGGATCATCCGTGCGAGCGCATCGATGAAGCGCTGCTGCAGTTCCACGCCGGGAGCGTGTCCGTCGCTTCGCATCCGGCGCGCTTCCTCGATCACGAGTGCAAGGGTGGCGGCCGGGTTCGCGGCGTCGGCCGGCAACGACGCGCTGTCGAGCGGCGGCAGCCGGTAACGGCGAGCGACGGTGCGCAGGACTTCGTCGAGCAGGGCGGGAAGCGGCGTCAGCGACATGTCAGGTATCGGGGTGGACGCGGTTCGTGTGATCGGTGTTGAGGCCAGGCGCGATGAGGCTGTCGTCACGCAAGGTCGGGCGGCAGCGCGCGTGACACATTACGCCGTCAACGTCACCGACAAACTGCCGAGCTCGCCGAAGCGGACCGTCAGCGCGTCGCCGAGCGGCACATCGATCGCGCCCGCGTACGAACCGGTCGTCACGATCTGGCCGGCGCGCACCGCATCGCCGCGCGACGCGAGGAAATTGACGAGCCACACGAGCGGCTTCAGCGGATCGCCGTCCGGATGGCGGCCGTCGATCGTGCGGTTCAGCGCACCGTCGAACGACAGCGCCAGCGTCGCGAGCGGCACGTTCAGCCCGTCGCGCACGACCGGGCCGACGCACAGGCCCTGGTTGAACTGCCCGTCGGCCAGCAGCTCGAACTTCGACGCGCGCGCCGGCTCCGCGTAGCGGCAGCCGAGCACTTCGAGCACGATGCGCACTTCGCGGATCGCGCCGCGCACGTCGTTCTCGTCGTACGGCTCGCCGCGCGCGGGCAGGTCGCGATCGAGCACGAACGCGATTTCCGGTTCGATCCGCACGATCGGCCCGCCGACGACGCGGTACGGCGCATCGGCTTCGCGGATCGTCGACGCGAAGATCGGCGCGAGGATCACGCGGTCGGGCGGCGGCAGCGCGCACTTCCATCCGGCGACGGGTTCGCCGAGCAGGTCGGCGACGCGCTGCTGGATCGCCAGCGCGGTGTCGACGTCCTCGGGGCGCAGCGCATCGGGCAGCAGCGGGCCGGGCGAGCCGGCATGGCGGGCGGCGACGAGATGCTGGGCGGCGCCGTCCACGCGTTCGGTAGTCGTTGTCATGTCGGTTGAGCGGGTTGAAAGTGAGCCGGCAAAAAAGGGCCGGACGAAAGTCGTACATTCGATGATAGCGCTTTCGGCGCGATGGCCGCTCGATCCGGTCGCGCATTGGCGGCCCGCGGCCGCCGCACGCCACCCTCGGGATCTCCGCTGGACGATCGGCTCGCCCCGGCGCCAGCAAGCCCGGCACGTTGTGCGACGCAACAGGGAAAGCGGCTTCCCGAGTGAATCGAACGACGCGAAACGCGGGTTTTCCGTCCTGCGCGGCGGCCGAACGCCGCGCGCGTGGCGGGCGCCTGCGTCGCCGGTTCGCGGATCGAATACCGGCCCGGCTTGATCGTCATCAACAACCGAACCCGCCAGCCGCCGATGATGGCGACATGGCCGCGCGCGATACGGTGCGCGGCAGTTCACCCCAGCGAGGTTCGCATGTACGAGAAGATCATGGTGGCCGTCGACGGCAGCGCGACGTCGAAACAGGCGCTTGCCGAGGCAGTGAGGATGGCACTGGCGGGCGACGCGCACGTCAGCGTCGTGTATGTGGTCGACAAGTCGGTGCTGTTCACTTACGCGGGCCGTTTCGACCCGCATGCGCTCATCGAGGAAATCCGCGCCGACGGGGTCAAGGTGCTGCGCGAAGCCGAACAGATCGTCGCGGCCGCCGGCGCGAAGGGCGAGGCCGAACTCGTCGAGACCGAGAGCATCGGCGAGGACGTTGCGGAACGCCTGCAGCGCTACGTGAAGGAACGCGGGATCGATCTCGCGGTGGTCGGCACGCACGGGCGGCGCGGCATCCGGCGCGTGCTGCTCGGCAGCGTCGCCGAGCGCTTCGTGCGCGGCTCGAAATGCCCGGTGCTGCTGATTCGCGGCGACGACGCCGACGTATCGGCCGCCGCCGCGGCCTAATGAGGCGGGTGCGAGATGATACGCCGCCAGTACCGGATCGTCGTCGCGGCGATCGCCGTGTTCGTGTCGCTCGCGGGGATGATGGCCGTCGTGACGGGGCTGCTGTTCGATGAAGCGATGGCGCTGCGCGGCGGCGCGATCGCGTTGATCGTCGGCGTGGCCGGCTTCGTCGTGATGCTCAATCCGGGCGTGAAAGGCGAGGAGTGACGCGGGGCATGCTCTGCCCGCGTCTCCCGCTCGACCGGGCCCGACAGGTCCGGCGGCCGTCTTTCGAAAAGCCGGCGGTAGCCGCGGCCGCACCAGCCCCGGCTCCGTCGCTTCGCGCCGCTGCCCGGCGCCGTTACTCCGCGTGCGCGCCTGCCGTTCCCGGCGCCTTCGCGCCGTCCTGCCCGATCTGTATCTCCAGCCGCTTCACCGTTTCCTCCAGCTCCGCGTTTTTCGGCTGAATCTTCCGCGCCCGCGCGAACGCAGCGCGCGCCTCATCCTGGCGTCCCCGCTTCCACAGCACTTCGCCCTTGTGCGTCAGGCCGGTCGCATAGGCTTCGTGCGCGTCGCCGTCGTCGCCGTCCTTCGCGAAGATCGCGATCGACCGGTCGAACCACGCGAGCGCTTCGTCGTTGCGGCCGAGGCGATACAGCGCCCAGCCCTTGCTGTCGAGCGCATACGCATCGTCCGGTGACTTCGCGAGATGCGCGTCGATCATCGCGAGCCCGCGATCGACTTCCACACCCGCGTCGACGAGCCGATAGCCGATGTCGTTCAGGCGGTCGTCGGGGATCTCGCCGAGATCGAGCACGGCGGCGACGCGGCCCGCGTCGTGCCCGGCGATCGCGAGCGACAGCAGCTTGGTGACGATCTGTTGCCGCAATTCGGTGCTGATCCGGCTGCCGTTGGCTACCAGGCTGCCGAGGTATTGCGTGTACAGGTCCGGCGCGCCGGGATCGCTCGCGCCGTTCGCGATGGCCGCGCCCGGGCCCGCGCACCAGTCGGCGTCGGCGGACCCGGCCAGCGTCCCGGCGTACAGACTGACGTTCCGCGGCGTGCGCGATTGCGCGTAGTAGGTGTAGCCGTTCGCATCCGAGTAGCCGCACGCCAGATATTCGTTTTCCACGTCCAGTACATACGGGAATTTGCCGAGCGGCTCATTGCCGAATGGCTCGACCAGCCGGAACGATTCGCCCATGTCGCCTTCGCCGACGATCGCGTTGAACACCCACTGCTTCTGCGGATGAACCTTCGGCAGCCGGATTCTGACGGTGCGCCCGGCAGCGTCGGTCGTGCCGAAGATCACGCTGTCGTGCTGGTCCGGCTTGACGGGCAGGCCCGCGATGACCTGGCCGGGCAGGAACAGCCGGTACCGCGCATTCGGCAGCGGCTGGTGCGTGACGGGGTCGCGCAGCACGAACCGGTGAACATGAGCGCCTTTTCCGAACGACTGCGTCGATGCGACGTAGGTGCGCGCATGGGCGGCGGGCAGCGCGGTGCAGCTCAAGGCCGCGGCAACGAGCGCGGCGAGAAGGCGTGATGTCATGGAATTGTGGTTCTTATATGTAGCGGTTTTATTGACCGACGGCCGGAAATGCATTGAACGTCCGGCGCAACCTTCGATAAACAACGGGCTGTGGCCCGCGAATTCCGATGCGGATTGCCGGATCGTCCAGCGCAATTCAATGCGGATCCCGACCGCAGCAACGTGATGCGTGGAAGATGCGGACGGGTGACGCGCGAATGCAGTGCGCAGCATAACAGGCGCGCGCGGCGCAGTTGCGCCCACCTATTTTTGTCGTTGCGGCCGGATGAACGACATCGTGATTTGTATCAAATCATGATCGCCGTGCCGGGAACGCCGCACACGACGCTTCCGGCCGCGCGCGCTTCTGTCAAACTGGCGCCCATGAAACCGCGCCTCACCTCACCGCTTTCCTCCGATTCCGCGTCTGCGCCCGCAGGTTTTCCCGATGCCGACGAACTGGCCGCGCTGCGCGCGTGGTACGCGGGCATGACCGTGCGCCAGGCCGTCGAACGCTACCTGCCCGATCGTCTCGGTGCAGGGCGCTCGGCGCGCGGCGTGATCGGCGGCATTCGCCGCCGCCTCGTGCGCGTCGCACGGCTGGCCGGCCGGCCCGATCTCGCGGAACGGCTCGGTCATCCCGACGGTGAGCGTGTGCGGGAGGCGAAGGCCGCGACCGAAGCGATCGGCCTGCTGCGTCATGCGCGCGCGCCGGTCCCGCAGATCAGCGACGACGTCGGCCTGTGGCTGCCCGCGCGCGCGGTCGCCGCGCTGCGTGCGCACGGGATCGCGACGCTCGCGGATCTGACCGTGCGGATTCCGCGCCGGCGCCAGTGGTGGAGTGCGATTCCTGGCCTCGGCATGGCCGGTGCGCGACGCATCGAGGCGTTTTTCGCCGCGCATCCGGACCTGACCGAACGGGCGCGCGCGCTGATCGCCGCGACACCGCGCAGCAGCATCGTGCCGTGGGAGCAGTTGAAGCTGCCGCACGAGGTCGACGGTTCGGCCGGCACGTTCCGCGCACCGCGCGCGACCAGCACGCTCGACGCGGACAACGATTACGCGGCCGTGCACGCATGGCTGTCTCTGCACGAATCGGCTGCGACGCGGCGCGCATACCGGAAGGAGGCCGAGCGGTTGATCCTGTGGGCGATCGTCGAGCGCGGCCGCGCGCTGTCGTCGCTGACGACGGAGGATGCGGTCGCGTATCGCGCGTTCGTGCGGCGCCCGACGCCGCACGAACGCTGGGTCGGGCCCGTGCAGCCGCGCGGCGCGCCCGACTGGCGGCCGTTCTCGGGCGGGCTGTCCGCGCGTTCGGCGGCGTACACGCTGTCGGTGCTCGGCGCGCTGTTCCGCTGGCTGATCGAGCAGCGCTACTTGCTCGCGAATCCGTTCGCGGGCGTCAAGGTGCGCGACACGCGCGGTGCGAACGCACTCGACACGTCGCATGCGTTCACCGAAGGCGAGTGGCTGCTGGTCCGTACGATCGCCGACGGGCTCGAGTTCCGCAAGGACGCGTCGTCCGGCTGGACGCTCGCCGCCGCGCAGCGGCTGCGCTTCATCCTCGATTTCGGTTATGCGACCGGACTGCGTGCGAGCGAGCTGGTCGGCGCGACGCTCGGCGACATCGAGACGGATGCGCACGGCGACGCATGGCTGAAGGTGATCGGCAAGGGGCGCAAGGCCGCGCGCGTCGCGCTGCCGCCGCTGGCGCGCACGGCGCTCGATCGTCACCTGGTCGCGCGCCGGTTGCCGGTCACGCCGGTGCGCTGGCGGCCCGACACGCCGCTGATCCCGAGCCTCGCGGAAGACGGCGCGGCCGCGATCACGAGCGTGCGGCTGTGGAAGGTGATGCAGCGCTTTTTCGCGCAGACGGCCGATGTCGTCGATGCCGATAACCCCGCGCTCGCGCAGAAGCTGCGGCAGGCGAGCCCGCACTGGATGCGTCATACGCATGCGACGCACGCGCTTGCGCGCGGCGCGGAGTTGACGACCGTGCGAGACAACTTGCGGCATGCGTCGATTTCGACAACGTCGATCTATCTGCATGGCGACGATGTGAAGCGGGCGCGGCAGATGTCGAATGCGTTTGCTGCAGACAAGTAAGGAGGCGAGTCGGAAGTTGCTGGCCGGCAACGCGCACGCGACGACAGCGGTCGATGGTTGGGCGCGTTTCCCGTCTGCGAATGAATGACGCACCGCAGCGTATCCGCCGACAAGACGGAACGGGCCGGTGCACACGACGGTCATAAACTCTTTCACCAGGAGCAGCGGATGGCATCGAGCCAGGGCACGGTCGATTTCATCGTCGAGCAGATGGCGGCGGCCGGCACCGTATCGGCCCGCAAGATGTTCGGCGAATACGGCATCTATTGCGACGGCAAGATGGTCGCGCTCGTCTGCGACGACCGGCTGTTCGTCAAGCCGACGCCGGAAGGCCGCGCGTTTCTCGGCACCTGCGACGAAGGCGCGCCGTATCCGTCCGCGAAGCCGCACCTCGTCATCGCCGGCGATCGCTGGGACGACCGCGAATGGCTGTCGGCGCTGATCCGGATCACCGCCGCGCAGTTGCCGGTGCCGGTGAAGCGAAGCCGATAGCGGCCATGCGCGACGCGCCACGTCGCGTAACGTCGCGCAGGCGTATTCTGTGACACATGCGCGCGTCCAGCGCGCGCCCGGAGGGAGCACAAGAATGGAGACATCCGGACATCCGAGCGGCACGCAGCTTGCGCGTCGCGCCTGGCACGCGCTCGTCGCGGCCCTTTGTGTCGGCTGGAGCGCGCTGGCGTTCGGCGCGGACGGCGTAGGCGGCGCGGCGGCGCTGCTCGACCGTTACCACAGCCTCGGCGCGCAACTGAAGGACAACGCGTTTCACCGGCCGCTGACCCTCGAATCGTCGGAGGCGTCGTCGTCGCTGAAGGGCGACATCTACGCGGTGGTCGACTATCCGTTCGCGGTCGTGAACGGCCAGCTCAACGATTCCGCGCAAGGCCCGGCGAACTGGTGCGCGGTGCTGATCCTGCACCTGAACACGAAGTACTGTCGCGCATCGAGCGACGGCAACGGCCCGGTGCTCGACGTCAACGTCGGCCGCAAGATCCAGCAGAAGCTGTCGGATACCTATCGCCTGCAGTTCCGCTATCGCGTGGCGGCCGCGACGCCCGACTACTTCCAGGTCGACCTGACCGCCGACAGCGGCCCGATGGGCACGAAGGATTACCGGATCGCGCTGGAGGCCGTGCCGGTCGGCGCGTCGCGCACGTTCCTGCATCTCACGTATTCGTACGGCTTCGGCACGGTCGGCCGGATGGCGATGAAGACCTACCTCGCGACGGTCGGCAGCGACAAGGTCGGGTTCACGGCCGTCGGCGACGCATCGGCCGCGCGGCCGCAATACATCGGCGGCGTGCGCGGGCTGCTGGAGCGCAACACGATGCGCTACTACCTCGCGATCGACACGTATCTCGCGACGCTCGACAAGCCGCTCGACCAGCGCCTCGCGCGCTGGTTCGACGCGACCGAGCAGTATCCGCAGCAACTGCACGAAGTGGAAAAGAGCGCGTATCTGCAGATGAAAGCGCAGGAGATACAGCGGCAGCAGGCGGCGCGGTAGGCGGCGCCGTCCGCTGTCCTGCCGCTCAGTTCGACGCGCCGCCGACCGTGCGGATGCTGCGCCACTGCCCCTGTTCGACGCGGAACAGCGTGTAGGGCGGCTTGATCAGGTCGCCGCGCTCGTCGAACGAGATCTTCCCGGTCACGCCGGTGACCGACACGCCCGGCAGGCTCGCGACGATCCGGGCGCGATCGACCGAATCGGCCTTGCGGATCGCCGCGATCATCGCGAGCGCCGCGTCGTACGCGAACGGCGCATACAGCTCGACGTCCTGGTTGAAGCGCGCCTTGTAGCGCTGCGCGAATGCGACGGCGGACGGCAGCTTGTCGAGCGCGGGGCCCGGCTCGAGATCCTGCGTGCCTTCGCCCGAACTGCCGGCGATCTTCAGGAATGCGTTGCTTTTCAGCGCGCCGGCGCCGAACAGTTGCGCGCGGATGCCGAGCGAGCGCATCTGCTTGACGAGCATCGCGCCCTGTTCGTCGAGCCCGCCGAAGAACAGCAGGTCGACGTTGTTGCTCTTCATCGTCGTCAGGATGCCGCGGAAATCGACAGCCTTGTCGTTCGTGTATTCGCGGCCGACGACGCTGCCGTGCGCGTCCTTCACGCCTTTCTCGAACGCGTCGGCAAGCCCCTGGCCGAACGCGGTGCGATCGTCGATGATGCCGATCCGCTTCGCCTTCAACTGCTCGACCGCGAAGCGGCCGGCCACCACGCCGCCGATGCCGTCGTGCCCCATCGTGCGGAACACGTTCTTGAAACCCTGCATCGTCAGTTGCGGATTGGTCGAGCCGGGCGTGATCATCGCGACGTTCGCCTGTCGGTAGACGGCCGACGCGGGAATGCTGCAGCCCGAGTTGTAGTGGCCGATCACGCCGGCCACGCCGTCGTCGACGAGTTTCTGCGCGACCTGGATCGCGATGCGCGGATCGGCCTGGTCGTCCTGCACGTCGAGCACGAAGCGCACCGGCTTGCCGCCGATGGTCGGATGTTTCGCGTTTTCCTCGTCGAGCGCGAGCTGCGCACCGTATTGCAGGTCCTTGCCGACGCGCGCGACGGGCCCCGTCAGCGGGCCGGCGAAGCCGATCTTGATGGTTTCCGGGTCCGCGGCCTGCGCGGACGCGGCGACCGCGCCGATCGAGCAGACGGCTAGCCAAACCAGCCAGTTACGACGATTCATGATGGATGCCTCCTTGCAGTGGTGGAAATCGCGGCGCGCGTCAGAATCGCGCGGCCCGGTATGGCGAGAGGTCCAGCGGCGGTGCGCGCTGGGCGACGAGGTCGGCGACGATCTGCCCGGTGATGCCGGCGAGCGTCACGCCGAGATGCTGATGGCCGAATGCGTGGATCACGCGCGCGCTGCGCCGCGCGCAGCCGATCACGGGCACACCGTCCGGCAGCGTCGGCCGGAAACCGAGCCAACTGCGCGTCGGCGCGCCGAGCGACGGCAGCGCCTCGCGTGCCGAGCGCGTGAGCAGTGCGACGAGCGAGCGGTTCATCGGCGCGTCGAAGCCGCCGAGCTCGACGGTGCCGGCCGCGCGCAGCCCTTCGTCGAGCGGTGTCATGTAGAAACCGCGCTCGGCCCAGCCGACCGGCCGCGTGACGATCTGCTCATGCGCGGCGAACTGCACGTGATAACCGCGCTCGGTATCGAGCGGTACCGCGTCGCCGCACGCAGCCGCGAGTTCACGCGAGCGTGCGCCTGCGGCAATGACCACGTGATCGAAGGCGCGCACCGAGCCGCCCGCCTGCACGTTCACGCCGTCGCCGACGGGCTCGATCCGCTCGACGCGCTCGCGTTCGAGCGTCGCGCCGCCGGTTGCGAGATGCGCGAACAGTTCGCCGAGAAACCCGTGCGGATCGGAGAAGTGCCAGCTTCCGGTGAACAGCACGCCGCGCGCGAAGATCGGCGCGAGCGCGGGCTCGAGCCGGCGGATCGCGTTCGCGTCGAGCAGCTCGAACGGCACGCCGAGCCGGCGCCGCAGCGCGAGCGACGGCTCGGCGGCATCGAACGACGCCTGCCGCGCGTACAGGTACAGGCACTCGCGCGGCCGCACGAACGCCGCGAGCCGCGCGGTGGAGAGCAGCGGCGCATAACCGTCGGCGGCGCGCGACAGCAATGCGGCGAGCGCGCTCGCGCTGCGTGCGTGGCGCGCGGGCGTCGATGCGAGCAGGAACCGCGCGAGCCACGGCGCGCCGCGCAGCAGGTACGGCCAGCGGATACGCAGCGGGCTGTCGGCGGCGAACAGGAAGTGCGGGATGTTGCGGAACACGGACGGGCCGTTCACCGGCACGCAGCCGTACGGCGCGAACGTCGCGGCGTTGCCGAACGACGCGCCGTGGCCGATGCCAGCCGGATCGAACAGCGTCACGCGATGCCCGTCGCGCTGCAGCCATGCCGCGGCGCCGAGCCCGATGAAGCCTGCACCCACAATGGCGACGTTCGCCATGACGCATTCCCTCCGGTACACATGGTTCACACAAAGTTGAGATAAAGAATCACACAGTAATTTTTTGTGTGCAATCAAAATGAGATTGTGTGGCGCTAGTGTTTACCCGATTTCAATCGGCTGATTCAACAGACTTTTCCGGCGACGTTTGACCGGGAGGGGATGTCATATACAATCGCTGGGCAGGCCAAAATGGCAGACAAACGCTTTTTGTGTGGTCACAGGCGATAAATGGCATCAGACAAACTTTCCGGCGAGCGCGACGGCGGTGCGCCGGTGCAGGCGAAGCGGCCGACTTATGTCGAGGTATCGAGCTCGATCGAGGAGGAAATCCGCAACGGCACGTATCCGCCGGGCAGCCGCCTGCCGCCGCAGCGCCAGCTCGCGACCGAGCTCGGCATCAACGTGTCGACCGTGTCCCGCGCGTACAAGGAACTGCAACTGCGCGGCCTCGTGATCGGCAGCAAGCGGCGCGGCTCGCTCGTCACCGGCGGCGCGATGCCGAGCATCGCGCCGGCCCGTGCGGCGCTCGCGGCGGGCAACGGCGTGATCGACCTGACCGTGAACCGTCCGGCGACCGGCGAGTTTCTCGCGAGCCTCGCGCAGACGTTCGGCACGCTGCCGAACGACCCGCGTTTCGCCGCGCTGCAGGAATACCAGCCGCCGCAGGGGCCCGACTGGGCACGCGCGGCCGGCGCGCAGTGGCTTGCCGCGCCCGGCTTCGCGCCATCGCGCGACCAGGTGGTCGTCACGAGCGGCGCGCAGCACGGGCTATATGCGGTGCTGAACAGCCTGATCGGCACCGACGGCGTGATCGTTGCCGATCGCCTCACGTATTACGGGCTCAAGGCGCTCGCGCCGGTGTTCCAGTTCGAGATCGTCAGCGCGCCGGCCGACGACGACGGCCTGCTGCCCGACGAGATCGAACGGATCTGCCAGCGCATGCCGGTCAAGGCGATCTTCGTCGTGCCGAACCTGCAGAACCCGACCGTGACGACGATGAGCCTCGCGCGCCGGATGGCGCTCGTCGACGTCGCGCGGCGCCATCACGTGACGATCATCGAGGACGACGTATACGGCCCGCTCGTGCGCGACCGGTTGCCGGCGATCGCGGGGCTGTGCCCCGAGCTGACGTTCCATATCGGCGCGACGTCGAAGATTCTTGCGCCCGGTCTGCGCCTCGGCTACCTGAGCTGCCCGCGCGACAGCGTCGCGCTGTGTGCGGAAGCGGTGCGCACGACCGCGTGGATGCCCGCGCCCACGTCGATGCTGATCGCGACGGTATGGATCGAGGACGGCACCGCCGAGCGGATCATGGCCTCGCAACTCGCCGAGATCCGCGCGCGCGTCGATCTCGCGCGGGAACTGCTGCCGGCCGGGCAGTTGAAGTCCGACCCCGCGTGCATGTTCGTGTGGCTGAGACTGCCGCCGCCGTGGCGCGCCGACGACTTCGCCGCGAACGCGAAGGCGCGCGGCGTGATCGTGATGCCGTCGTCGACGTTCGCGGTCGACCGCGCGGAAATCGAGCACGGCGTGCGCATCAACCTCGCGTGCCCGGCCACGCGCGACGAGCTCGTCAACGGGCTGCGGATTCTGTCCGGCACGCTGAAGGACCGGCCGCGCGCGCTGTTCGGTTCGATCTGACGGCGGGCGCTCAGTCGAGCAAGCCCGCGACGACGTCGACGATCCGTTGCAGCAACGCTTCGTCGTAAGGCAGCCACGGCACCGCACGCAGCGGCGACGGCGGCGGCTCGGTCGGGGGGGCGACCGGCTCGCCGTCGCGCGTCACGCGCCCGGTCGCGCAATGTACCGACCACGCGCCGACACGCACATGGCGCTCGTCGATCGTCATCCTTCCTTGCGCAATCGCGTCGGCGAACACGAGCGACAGCACGTGCTTGCGATGGCGCGCCATCACGCCCAGCGGCAAATCCGACAGCCGGTTCAGGCGCTCCTGGCGTTCGGCTTCGATTTCGAGCTGGCGAACCGGATCGACCGCAAGCGCGGCGGTGGTCGCGCGCGTCGCGTCGTCGTCGAGCGCGAATGCGGACACGCTGACGAGCAGGTCGACCGCGCGCGCCACTTCCGAGAACACGACGCGATCGATTTCGCCGATCGGCAGCGGCATCCAGCGCCGTTCGTGCCGGCGTTCGAAGTGCAGCCGGCGCGACGTGCCGTGGCATTCCGAGCCCGGATAGAGCCGCGCATCGACGACGAAGGTCGCGCGCACGTCGCCGAATTCGCGGACGAGTCCGTCGTCGTATGCGCGGATCGACCAGCCCTCGCGGCGCGCGACGCCGAGCAGCGGCCGGCTCGACAGCACGTGACCTTCGAACATCGCGGAATCGCTGGCTGCGGCGTCACCGTCGGGCGACACGTAGTACTCGCGGAATGCCTGCCTGACCGGCTGCCGCAGCGCGCGGCCGACGATCGCGCGCTGCCACGCGAGCCGCTCGTCCGCATCGGCCAGCAGCGGGTGCCATAACCGGATGTCGCTGTCGTTGGCGAGGTCGCACGCGCGCCCGGCCGCGTCGCGCAGCACGACCTTGCCCTTCGCGATTTCAGGCATGAACGACTGCGTCGATCCATCGCTGCCGCGCGCTTGCCAGATCATGCGCGCCGAGAACGCGGCGCCGGCCGGCGCATCGACGAGCCGCTTCCGCCATTCGGCGTGACCGAGCGTGATCGGCTGCCAGAAGCCCGCTTCCATGCACCCGGCGAGCATTGCGAGCTGTTTCTTGTCGGGCTTCGCGTCGAGCGTCATGCGCAGCGCGGTATGCGGCCGCTCGCCGAGCGCGCGTTCGGCCGGCTTCAGGTTGCGCGCGAGCTTCTTCTGCACGCCGGCATGACGCACGGCGGCCAGCGCGTCGCGCAGCGCACGCACGCTCTCGGGTGTGGGAATCGTCTCGACCGCGTGGCCGAGCGCGATCGCGAGCGACTGCGACGGCGCCGTCTTCGCGGCGGTCGGCGCGACGCACACGCCTGTCAGCAGCGGCCCGATCAGCGGGCGCAGCCACGCTTCGTCGCGATAGGCGGCCACGCGCGCCGCGCGGGCGACGACCTGCGCGTCGTCGGTCGTGAACGCGCGATCGGCCTCGTACGGAACGGTGCCGGCATGAATCGCCGCGACCTGTCGTGCGGCCTCGGTCAGCGCGTCGCGCGCGAATTCGACGTACGCGGCGTCTTCCGCGAGCGTGACGGCCGGATCGCTGAAGTCGATCCACAGCCGCTTCGGCGCGAAATAGCCGTCGTGCGTCGCGGCCAGCGCGAGCAGCGCGGCCGGCCCGAGTTCGGGCAGCACGTCGAGCTCGCGCACGCGAAACGGCGAATCCGCCAGTGCTTGCGCATACGCGTCGCGTCGCGCCGAGAAGTCGCGGCGGCCGGCGAACCAGTCGAGCGCATACGCGCCATACGCGGATGCCGCACGCAGGCCGCCTTCCTCCGGCTCGCCCGCGATGCGTGCAAGCTCGGCCTGCAGCGCGGGCGACGGCAGCGCGTCGAGGCAGGGCAGTTCCTCCAGCGCGCGCTGCCACGCGCCCGGCGGGATATCGCGGAACAGTTCGAGCGCGGCGTCGGCGTCGACGAGTGGCACGAGGCCGAGCGCGTCGATCTGCCCACGCAGCCAGCGCGTGAACTCGGCGCGCGGGTCGCCGTATGCGAGGTCGCGCTGCATGATCGCGCGCTCGGTGCGACGCAGCGCCGGCCAGGCCGCGCCGAGTGTGTGCGCGTCGAGCGTCGACAGGTCGATCGGCGTCCCGGTGAAGCGCGGATGGTCGGCGGTGCCGGTCAGCCGCGCGACGAGCAGGGCGGCGAGCGCGCGGTCAGTCATGCGCGGTCTCCTTGCCGGCGGCGCGCGATGCGCGGACATCGGCGCAACGGCTCGCGCACGCCGACTCGAGTTCGGGCAGTTCGTCGCTCGCATCGGGGAGGTTGACGGCGATCCGTACGCCGGGCCCCTGCGGGATCCGGAACACCTTGCCCCGCCGGGCGGCGTCTGCGCCGCGCTCGGCCTTGACCATGAACGACTCGCTGACGCCGAGCCGGCCGGGCGCGTCGTTCTGGCGCCATTTCTGCACTTTCCGGGCCGCGCGGATCACGCCGCCGACGCCGGATGCCTGTTCGATCGTGTGCTGCATGGTCGGACTCCACCCGTGAAAACCGTGCGATCGCACAGTATTGCACCCCAATTGCGGTAGTCGGACGAAAGGCCGTGCGGCCGTCGCTTCGGGCTGGCGCCGGCGGCGCCGCGCAAGGCTTCAGGCCGCCCGGGAATTTCATAAGACGTACAGTTATCCCGCCATGCGCGATTCGCGCCGAACTGTACTCTTGTTCGCGCGATCGATGTGTGTACTCGTCGCCGACTGTTCTGCTTTTAAGATTCCATCATCAAGTGCACAGTGCCGCAGATCCTGTCGTACCGGACCTCTGCCGGCGCATCTTCAAGAGAGAGCCAGTGTGATGGAAAAGGCAAAACCGGAGGGAAAGATCAGGAATCACGGCGGCCCGGTCGGCGGGCGGAACACGCGCGTGTCGGACGCGCAAGGCAAGGCGGCGCGGTGGCGCATGCCGGCGGGAGGCGCGCGATGAAACTCTATGAAAAACTCGCGGACGATATCGAGCGCCTGATCCGCCAGGGCGTGTACCGGCACGGCGACCGGATTCCGTCGGTGCGGCAGGCGAGCCAGCAGCACCGGATCAGCATCACGACCGTGCTGCATGCGTATCTGCTGCTCGAAAGCCGTGGGCTGCTGGAAAGCCGCCCGCAGTCGGGTTACTTCGTGAACCTGCGCCGCGACGACAGTCATGCGCCGGTGCGCGAGCTGCGGCCGTCGAAGCCGATCGCGATCTCGTCGTCGGTGGACGTGAGCCGGCTCGTGCTGTCGACGCTGCGCTCGATCGGCACCGACGATGCGGTGCCGCTCGGCTCGCCGTATCCGGACCCGAGCCTGTTCCCGTTCGAGAAGCTGAACCGCTATGCGTATGCGGCCGGCCGCGACAAGTCGTTGTGGGGCGTGACGGACGGGCTGCCGCCCGGCCATCCGCGGCTGATCCGGCAGATCGCGCGCCGCTACCTGGAAAACGGGATGTCGGTGGACCCGAACGAGATCATCGTGACGGTCGGCGCGACGGAGGCGATCAACCTGTGTCTGCAAGCGGTGGCGAAGCCGGGCGACACGATCGCGGTGGAGTCGCCGACGTTCTACGCGATGCTGCACGCGATCGAGCGGATGGGGATGAAGGCGATCGAGGTCGCGACGCATCCCGAGTACGGGATCGACATCGCCGCGCTGGCGGCGATTGCGAAGTCGCAGCCGATCGCCGCATGCATGGTGATGCCGAACTTCCAGAACCCGCTCGGCTTTCAGATGCCCGACGAGCGCAAGCGCGAGCTGGTTGAGTTCGCAACGAAGTCTGGCATGCCGATCATCGAGAACGGTGTGTATAACGAACTGTATTTCGGCGATACGCACCCGAGTTCGCTGAAGTCGTACGACCGCAGCGGGATCGTGCTGCATTGCTCGTCGTTCTCGAAGAGCCTGACGGCCGCGTACCGGATCGGCTGGGCGTTGCCGGGCCGCTATCGCGATCAGGTCGAGAAGCTGAAATTCCTGAACACGCTCGCGACGCCATCGTTGCCGCAACTGGCGATCGCCGAGTTTCTCGAGCGCGACGGCTACGAGCATCACCTGAGGCGGATTCGCAAGGCGTACGCGCAGCAGGCGAACCTGATGCGCGCGATGGTGTCGCGGTTCTTTCCGGAGGGCACGCGCATTTCGAGCCCGGCCGGCGGGTATGTGCTGTGGGTCGAACTGCCGGCGCAGGTCGACGCGATGCGGCTGTATCAGCTCGCGCTGGAGCAGGGGATCACGATCGGGCCGGGCTACATGTTCTCGATCGCGGACAGCTATCGGAACTTCATCCGGCTGAACTACAGCAGCCCGTGGTCGCCGGAGATCGAGCAGGCGGTGATCGCGGTCGGGAAGCTGGCCGCGGCGTGCATGCGGTGAAGCGGCGTGTGTGGTGTCCTGCGCTTCGACGACGAAGCCGGCCTGGTGCCGGCTTTTTCTTGGTTCTTCGTGGATTCCCGTGGATGTCGCTTGACGACCCGAAGCCGTCTTCCGACGCGTCTTGGCGACAATGGCCAGCACCGGATCCTCTCCGGACGTTGAGTTGGGCGTCACCTCTGCGGCTGCAGCGTCGGCATGGCGTGTATCACGTGCAACTCAAACGCGAACTTATTCGCAGCTTCGACGAGTCGGAAAACGTACGCTTTGTCATTCTTCTATTAATAATAGGTGAGGGTCGAGCTGCAGTGCCGCAAAATTTTAAATATAGTTCAGCTGCGCATAAGTTGCGCACCAAGATGCAGCGAAAAACCCCCGCCAAACAAAAAAGAAATTTCTAGTTCATTGCCTTTCATTCTCTATACTTTCTATAAATTGATTGGCATGCCAAAGATAATTAAATTAAGAAGTGAATATTATTAATACGAAGAGGGAAGATTGCCGCCATGGCTTGAGGTATCTGCTGACTATTGAGGAACGAAATCCAGGCGCGGGTTGAGCATCCTTTTCGCGTGGTCAATGATCGGTTAGGTCGCGGCAAGGCGCGCCACAAAGGTCTGACGATGAACACTGCGCGGTTGTTGACCTGTCATGGGGGAGGTCCGTCCTGAGTGCGTAAGGCGATTCAGGAAAGCGACCAAACTCGGCTAATTTTCGGCAAGAGCACTCTCGGCGCGCACTCTTATATATCGCTGCATTTAATTGCAGGGTTGCGTCGATAATCTCGTCGACAAAAAATGTGATTAATTAGAGCTTCCTTGATCTGGTGAAAGGAGAAAATTAATAGCAGGCCAGTTATTTATCAATAGCTTCTTGGAGAAAAGCATGAAGAATCTAGCTTTGATTACATTGGCAGCGGCGCTGGTCGCTCCCGCAGCGTGGGCCGAAACCAATGCCGCCGATGGGCCCAGCGGAGCACATTTTGCGACTGCCGAGCCGGTATGCACAGTAGATCAAGCCACCCTGGATGTCAGTTGTACTGGGACCACCATCGGGGGGATCGGCCACACGAATGCGACAGCGAACCTGTCAGCGACTTACTCGGGCACCGTGCAGTGCACAAACCATGGCGGTCAGGTCGTTGACGTGAAGACGCAGGCCACGGATGCTGCTTCGTCGGGAAAACTGACAGCGTCCAAGAACGGGCAAATTGTAGTGCCGCCGCTCGGCGTGGTGGCGCCGACCACCCAACAGTTGCTAGCCGATGCCAGCTGCCCCAACGGGAACTGGACCAAACAGCTGATAGCGGGCCCAACCCTTGCGAATTTCGTGTATACGATCACCTTCGCGGGCTTCAGTGGGCCTTATTTCAGCCTCGTGGGTCCTTGATTGACTTGGCACAGGCTTCGGCACATTCCACTGAACGGGAAAACCCGACATTAGCGAGAGCGCCCTAAGCGATAGGGATGGGCGTGCCGGCATCCGCCGGCACGTCTGCAATCGGTGGCGGCTGGTACCGTCATTTCATACGGTGCCACGCCCACTTTTTCCTGAATCATCGGATGCTTGGTCATGCAACAAGATGTTCACCTTGGTTGCCGCGTGTGGCATGGCTCACATGCACCGCGCCATTCTTTGCACGCTCGGTGGATGCTGCTGTTCAGTCTGCTGCTCACCGGATGCAGCGGAGGGGATTCCGCCCCGCCACCAATGGCAGCCCCGCAGCAAGCGTCGTCGGGACCGGGCCCGTTGGCCGCGCAAAGCACGTCGCCAGGAGGGGAAAAATCGGTACCGTCGGTCGTGACGGACGAACCTGCCGTACCTTCGGCAGACTCTGCCAGGATGGTGCAACTCAGCGCGCTACCGCATCTGTCATCGCTGTCCGACCGTGAGAAGGCGGGGTTGCTCATGCTGCTGCCCTCCAAGTCGTCTTCGCAACGGCTGGCTTTGATCAACATGTATCCCAGTCTGGTCAAGCTGCCGGAGCAGCAAAAGGAGCTGTTGCTGGATAAGCTGGAAAAAATCGTCCCGGTCACGGTAAGTGAGCGTCAATGACCGTTTCTTTCCGAGGAAGCTTTGGTGCTTTCGCAAACGACCGAAATCGGATGTGAAGCGGCCGTCTGAGTGTCTGAGCCAATCGATGGCGGGATGGCTGTTCATGGCCGGACTCGGCCGGCCGCAGTCCCGGCGGACTGCGACTGGCTCAACCCGACCCATTGCAGCCCTTCGACACCGCCTGAATCAACGGCAGCTTGCGAGGTACAACTGCCATTTCCGCCATCGTCCACACCGGCGGAAGTTGGGTCCTTACCTGCGGTTCACGCGTTCGTGATAATTCCCCAACTTCCGAGCCGAAGCCCTTGGCGTGCGGGCACCTTGGAAGGCCGCCTGACGGCAGACCAATTGAGAACTGCTTGACGCTTTTGCAATCGCCAGAGTTCCCTGGGCCCAAAGCATCAATCGCCCCGCCTCTTGATACCGCCGGTCAACAATGAGATCGCGGTGCCCAGTAGATCGTCGATGTGATCGACATCCAGTCGAAGGCTATCGGGGCGCCACATCAGGCTGATAACGCCATTCATCATTGCCCACAGCGCCGTCGAGGCGTGTTCCGGCTCGACGTCTGCATGCACCCACCCTTCGTCGATACCTCGGCTGATCAATGCGGCCAATTTGGCGTTTTGCTGTCTGATCAGGGCAGCAATGCGCGCGAGCGCCTCCGGCTCATTCGGTGGCTCGACAAGGATACGGAACTGGTGCGGGCGCTCCTTGGCAAACCGCGCGTAAGCAGCTGCCACACAACGTAATTTCGTCTCCACATCGCCATCGGATGCATAGGCCGCGTCCATGTACTCGCGGTTTTCTTCCAACGCGCGCTCCGCCACGGCAATGAGCAACGCGGAACGGCCACCTACACGGTTATAGAGCGTCTGCACTGCGACATCCGCCCGGGTCGCAACCGCTTCAGGCGTGACCGCGTCTAGTCCGCCCTCCGTCAGCAACGTCTCGGCGGCTTGCACGATCGCCAGGCGGGTCGCGGCTGCCCGGCGCTGAGTTCTGGATTCCATACGGGGTTTTCCCTCATTAATTGGAACGAACTACAAACATAGAATGCATTCCAACATTGGATTTCAATCTACGATTTTACACCTTGGAGGGACACATGGCCGGGCGAAGAAGTGTCGAGTTCGTGGCTGGCGGCCGCGGTGAACATTGCCGAGGTTGGCTGTACGAGCCTCCGGGGACGGCCCCGTTTCCTGTCATCGTGATGGCACACGGGCTGGGCGGAATCAAGGAAATGCGGCTCGACGCCTATGCGCAACGCTTCTGCGCGGAGGGCTACGCGTGCCTCGTGTTCGACTATCGACATTTCGGTGCGAGCGACGGCTCCCCTCGCCAATTGCTCGATATCGATCGTCAACTGGAGGACTGGTCGGGTGCGATCGCTTTTGCACGCGGGCACAGCAATCTCCGGCCGGATCAGGTGGTCCTGTGGGGAACATCCTTCGGCGGCGGTCATGTGATTCTCTCCGCAGCACGCGACCGGACCATTGCCGCTGCCATCGCGCAATGCCCGTTCACGGACGGGGTCGCGTCGTTGTTCGCGTTGAACTGGCGTAGCGCGCTCAAGGTTACCGCGCTCGCTCTATGCGATGTATTGCTATCCCTCGTGGGCAGGGCACCGGTGATGGTGCCGACGGCGGGTCCGCCCGGTTCTGCCGCGTTGATGACTGCACCGGATGCCCTGGACGGCTATCTCGCGCTTGTCCCTGACGGCACTGCATTTCGCAATCAGGTCACAGCACGCTTCGGCCTGAACATCGTTCGGCACCGCCCCGGTCGCAAAGCAGGCGACATTTCCTGTCCGATTCTGTTTTGCGTTTGCGAAGCCGATTCCGTCGCTCCGGCGGGGCCGACGAAACGGTATGCCAGGCGCGCTCCCAAAGGGGAAGTGCACGCGTATCGGGCAGGCCACTTCGACATCTATGTGGGCAAGGACTTCGAACAGGTGGTCGCCGACCAACTGGCATTTCTCCACCGTCACGTTCCAACGAAGCAAGGAGGCGCGCATGTCGACTTATAAGCTGGCGAACAAGGTGGTGGCCATTACCGGTTCCACCGGCGGCCTGGGATCGGCCTTGGCCGAAGCGCTGCACGCACGGGGCGCGCGTCTCGCACTTTTCGACCTGAAGGCAGACAGGCTCACGGCGCAAACTCGCAGCTTCGGCCGCCCTTCTGACGTTCTTGGCTGGACCGCCGACGTCCGCGATTTCGAAAGCATCGAAGCCGCAATGGCCAATGCGGCGGATCACTTCGGTCAAATCGATGTGGTCATCGCAAACGCGGGCATTGACACCATGGCCCCGATGGCCACCATCGATCCGGCCGCTTTTGATCGTGTCATCGACATCAACCTCAACGGCGTGTGGCGTACCTTCCGGGCCGGCTTGCCATTCGTCCAGCAACAGCGCGGGTACATGCTGGCGATTTCGTCAATGGCCGCGTTTGTGCATTCGCCGCTACAGGCGTCCTATACGGCCAGCAAGGCGGGCGTCTGGGCGATGTGCGACAGCATCCGTCTGGAGCTTCGTCATCTGGGAATCGGGGTCGGCAGCGCGCATCCGACGTTCTTCCCGACGCCCCTGATGGACGATGTCGTTGCCGATCCTGCCGGCCGGGCATTGTGGGGAGGCAACGATCAAGGCTTCTGGAAGATGATCCCGCGCGAGCAGGTCGTGCGGGACATCGTGGCAGGCATTGAGCGCCGCGCGGACATGATCGTCGTACCGAAGATGAACACGATAGTGGCCAAGGCACCCGGCTTCTTCAGGCGCTTCGTCGAACGCGCTGGCTTTCGCGGCGAGGACATTGAACGTGCCATCAGTCTGGCGTCGGCAACAGGCTGGAACGACTCGGCTGCGCACGCTCCGGCGAAATGAATGGCATCCGGTGGCCGCAGGAACCGATCGGCTTCGCACGATCAGCGGAGCCGATGGCCCGACATCCATCGCCCCTCGTTTGCGCGGCAATGGAAATTCAATAGCAGAGGAGCAGTACAAAGTGGCTTACGATCTTCAGGGAAAAGTCGTGCTTATCACGGGTGCTGCAGGCGGCATTGGTGCCGCGACCGCGCGTGAGTTGCATGCATGTGGAGCACGGCTCGTTCTAACAGATGTGACGCAGGCTTCAGTGGACCGCCTCGCCGCGGAGTTTGACGCCGAGCGCACGCTCGCCTTGGCGCTCGATGTCACTGATGCTGCCGCCACCAGGGCCGTCGTGCAACGCGCCGTCGATAGATTCGGTCGCCTCGACATTGCGTTCGCCAACGCCGGCATCTCATGGCACGATGTGCCCGCCACCGTGTACAGCTGCGATGAGCAGGAGTTCGAGCGAATCGTCGAGGTCGACCTGTTCGGTGTCTGGCGCACGATCAAGGCTGCATTGCCGGAGATCGTGCGCAATCGAGGCCAGGTCCTGGTCACCGCTTCGGTCTATGCGTTCGTGAACGGCATGGTCAACGCGCCTTACGCAGCGTCCAAAGCCGCAGTCGAGATGCTCGCGCGTTCACTGCGCGCCGAACTTGGCGGCACCGGGTCTACGGCAAGCGTGCTCTATCCGGGATGGGTGGCTACAGCAATTGCCAAGGTCGGCTTTGGCGGAAATGCGCTGGCGACGAAATTGATTGAAAAAGGGTTTCCTGCACCGTTGCGGCGACCGATACAACCCGAAGACGTCGCTAGGGCTGTCATAAAAGGGCTGCGAGACCGCCAACCGCGCATCGTCGTCCCGTTCCGGTGGGCACCGTTTTCGTGGACGCGAGGAATCTTCAACATTGCGACCGACTGGCATCTCGGGCGACAACATGAAATGCATAAGTTGATGCGCGAGCTTGAGCGCGCTCGAGACCGACAAAGCTAGCGCGAGTTCTGAGCGGTATGTTGGCAGCGCCGGCGAGCGGCTTTCCGTCTGAAAGGACGGCTGCTGCGCGCTAGCGTAAGACTCCCGGCAACTGAGAGGATCGGGTTGCCTCCCAATGGCCGTTTGCTAGCGCGGAGCGGACGTCCACGCGCCATGTGACTGTGCTGGAGAATGACGCCTCCTGGCCGAACCCGGCCGGTGCCCGCCCCGACAAACCGCGACTGGCTCAACCCGGCCCACAAGCGACGGTCAATCCGCTCCGATGCGGTCGTACAGATGGCTGTCGTCGCGGCGCGGAAGGATTCGTGAGAATCGTAAATCTCGCCGTGTCCGGATTCTTCTGTATGGCATTGAACTCCCCGTGTGAGCACTTTCGTGCACACACCGGCTCGCGCGTTACGGCTTGGAGAGCAGTCGGCCGACCATGGCGTTAACCGCAGTAAGCTGGGAACCCGATTTCACCGCGTAGTCGGGACCCGTATAACCGAACCAGTCCCAGCAACCTTGCGGATTGAACGGGATCGTGGACGCATTCACCTGCGGATACAGAACGAGGATGTTGTTCGTGTCGGCCCAGTAGTTGTAGTTGGTCTTCTCATAGAAATCGTCGCCAACCACAGCTGCCGACTGCTTGCATCCATGGAATGCGACGTGAACCTTGCACGCCGCTCCCTGATCGCACGACTTAGGCACGTAGACGAACCCCGTGTCCGCCATGCCGGTCGCAGATGCTGCGAATTCGCGCTGACTGAACGGCACGATTCTCCCGGTCAGGCTCTTTGCTGGCGGCTTTAATGGACCGTAGATGTACTGCAGCAACGCGCCGGCCTGGTCGTACCTCTGCTTGTCGACCTCGCAGTGGCTGATGTATGGAGGCGCATTGTCAGCACACACATTGCCGAACGACGGTGCAATGAATGCGTGACCAGCCGGCACGTTATTCACGTACTTCAGGTTCGACGCAGGGACGCCGGCCTCCTTGAAGAACGACACTGTCGAGTCGACTGCCTGTTGGTAGACAACTGTGTCTTTCGTTCCGCTGAACACGTAGATCCGCGCCTTCTGAAGGTTCGATAGTGGGTCGATCTGATTCAGCGAAGCAAAGCCTGCGGCGGCGGTTACCATCAACGTCGAGTTCGGCGGAACGAACGGTACCTGCCCCATGCAGATCGAGGCGTTAAACAAGCTCCCTGCCGCGCAGTAGTACGGACCGCCGGCGACCACGCCAGCCCCGACTACGGAACCGGAGTACGCGACCTGGTACTGGACCGCCATGAAGGCGCCCGACGACAGGCCGGACACCGACGTCTGCGACGGGTCACCGTGGTACGACGGCAGCGCATCAGCGGCCAGCGCGGCATGGGTCAGGGCAGCAGCGAGCGCGAGAGCGGTAATGGCGACGCGAGGATGCAATTTCATCGTGATACCTCCTGTGGCATAGCGAATGAAACGGACGTCGAGCGAAAGGACGACTTGCCGAGAAACCTTGCCGTTCGTCGCGGCTGTGCAATGCGCTCGGCCCGGTACGTTGCGTACGCGGTCACGCATCCCGCACGAAGGGCTGCAACCTCGATCGGACCGACAACAGCCGCCGCGGCGACCACGATATAGGCGACATATCGATGGCCGATTTCCGCGGCTCCGTCATCGTCATGCCGCCACTGTGCCGATCTGGCGCGTTTGAAGGCTTGAGTGGGGTGCGAATTCGTATGATGAAGCATCATCGACGTAAAAAACCGTCAACCCCGTATTCTTTTTTGTGTGTGAGATTTGCAACGTCGTCGTATTGCTGTCATCCGGGGCATCCAGGCGTCTTCGATTGCGGCGCAACGCAATCGACGGTTTTGTACCGTTTTGCATGCAAACTCGACCGGCTCTTGTTGGCTGCGGATTCAACCCGGTCGGTGCCCGCTCCGACAAACCGCGACTGGCTCAACCGACCCTGAACAGACAGTCGAACTCGCGATATCGCGATGACCGTCTTCATACCGCAATCAGTCGTTAAATTTTCGCTATACATCGCAGTAACAAAATCCGACCGAATGAGTGAATTTTGCGTTTGTGCAATAACACACGGAAAATTCACGAATTTTGCTAGGGTATTCCTTAGTGCGAACTTGCTAAAAATGTCTATTGTTGCAAAGGTAATCCGAGTCGAAATTACTTTCCCGGACGGAAATCTATGCTGCGGGAATGGTACATCGGTTTGACTATCGCAGACGGATGCCGACGCCCCACTCTGGAGGAAATTTTGAAAGAACAACATACGTTCAGCTATCCTGCATCCAGTCTGTATGCCGGGCCCGAGTTCGAAGAGTATTGCATTAGCGAACAAAAGTACCTACCGGCAACGAGGGACCGCACACCATGCCTTTCATGTCCACTTTCCAACCTTTGTCAGGCGGGATTCGATGAACAGGTCCGGCGCTTGCAAAAAGGAGAGAACCCAAGCCTTACCGAAGGTTGTGCGTTTGACCCCAAAGCCTTGACACCACAGGCACTACTCGAAAACCTTACGCACGAGCAGAAGGCGTTTGTTATTTCGAAGATCCCGACGTTTAAACAATCGGAGCCATTATGAGCCAAAATATCGTTGCGTTGCAATTGGAAGCAAAGAAGCAATTGGCGCAGAAAGCTGACCTCCAATCAAAGCAACAGCTCGAAGCAAAGAAACAATTAGCGCAAAAAGCCGACTTGGTATCGAGACAGCAGTTGGAATCGAAGAAGCAGTTGGGGCAGAAAGCTGACCTTCTATCGAGGCAACAGCTCGAAGCAAAAAAACAACTGGCTCAGCGTTCTGAGTGATTGCTATCGACCAACTTGAGAAGGCGTACCCGTTACAGTCAAGCTGTGCGGTGCGCCTTTCGACATTCAAGCGTCCCCATCTGGCAGGTTCCAGAGCGAACCAGCCGTCTGAATGACAGCTCTGCGGAATTGACGGGTTGAATCCGGAGCCGACCGCCGCCCGATGCAGCCGGCCGAATCCGCCACCCGTTTCCGCCGGTTGATTCTCAAGGAGCCGACTGGCTCGATTCTGAGCATTGCTGCCATCGAAGCTTCCAGAAAGCGGACTTCCGGCCATCTACTTTGCGGACGTCCGCCGAGGAGCGACAGGCCGTACCGGTTGCTCCTCAGGCTTGGCGGGCTTTCTGGCTTTTTTAGTTTTGTGCAAGACCGGGCTCGGGGTAGCATCCTTCGGGCAGCTCTGGCGATCGCCTAGACGCTCAACGAGTCGTGCCTCGCATTCGGAAATCGAGTACCCGCGCCGCAGCGAGATCATGAAGGTGAGAGGACGCATGTGCCATGCGCGCCGTTGGAGTTCGACCAGCGTTCCCTTCGCGAGGTCTTCATCGACCATATGGCGCGGCATGTGGCCCCAGCACAAGCCTCCCCTGAGCAGATCGTGCTTCGCGCCGAGGTCATTCACCCACCACTGGCGTTCACTGGCGACCCCCTGTTGTGTCTTTTCCGCATCGGGCTGATTGTCCGTTACAACAAGCTGGATGTGCCGGCCAAATTCCTCCCGCGGGATTGGCCCCGCGATCGAGGCCAGCGGATGCGATGGTGCACAGACGGTCACCATTTGCGAGTCGCATAGATGCTGCCTTTCTATGGTGCCGGGGCTCAGCTCCGGCACGTCCGTGATCGTCACCGCCAATGCGCACGTGCCTTCGAGAACCAAACGCTCGCCGCCCTGCATGGTTGTCATGCGCAGATTGATTGCAACCGTTGGAAAGTCCGCCTGCAAGGCGCGCAGGCATTCGATCAGGTGCGCACGCGGGAAATAGGTGTCCACGGCAATCGAGACCTGTGGGACCCCGGCTTCGGCAATCGCAACCGCACGCATCTTCATTTCCTCGGTGCGTGAGATCACCCCACGCGCGTCAGGCAGGAGGCTGCGGCCCGCGGCCGTCAGCGTCGCTTTGCGAGTGTTGCGCTCGAACAGCACCACATCGAAGGCGCTCTCGAGTGAGCTGATCGCATGACTGATCGCGGACTGTGCACGCCTTAGCTGCCGTGCCGCTCCGGAAAAGCTCCCCTGGTCACACACGGCGACGAATGCCCGAAGTTGATTGATGGTGACGTTGTCCAACATATTTATCTAGAAAGTAGATGGTATCTATAGATATTCAGTCAATTGGCTTTATGAATCAAGGGCCTCAGAATCGGTTTGTCGCTTTTGTTTCGAAGGATGCAGGGCATGAACAGACTGAATGGAAAGACCGCGGTGATCACCGGTGGCGCTACCGGCATCGGCCGCGCCGCGGCAAAGCGCTTCATAGAGGAGGGCGCCTTCGTCTTCATCTTCGGCCGCCGGCAGGAAGCACTCGATGCCGCCGTGGCCGACCTCGGGCCCAATGCCCGCGCAGTGAATGGCTCGGTCTCCGATCTGGCCGACCTCGACCGGCTCTACGCGGCGGTGAAGGCCGAGCGCGGAACCCTTGACGTCGTCTTCGCCAATGCCGGGGCGGGAAGCCAGCTGCCACTCGGCAAGATTACCGCCGCGCACATCGACGAAATCTTCGACACCAACGTGAAGGGTTCGATCTTCACGGTCCAGAAGGCGCTGCCTCTGATGGGCCAGGGCGGTTCGATCATCCTGACCGGATCGAGCGCCGGCACCACGGGCGCCCCGGCATTCAGCGCCTACAGCGCGAGCAAGGCGGCCGTGCGCAACCTCGCACGGACCTGGGCAGAGGACCTGAAGGGCACCGGTATCCGGGTGAACGTGCTGTCCCCTGGGCCGACCGCGACCGAACTCGCGAAGGAAGCGCTAGGCGAGGAAGGCATGAAGGTCTTCGCTTCGCTCAATCCGCTCCAGCGTATGGCCGATCCGGCGGAGATCGGGGCGGTGGCCGCCTTTCTTGCGTCGTCGGACAGCAGCTTCATGACCGCCAGCGAGATCGCCGTTGACGGTGGCCTCGCACAACTCTGAGGAAATAAACGAATGACACAATCTCTAAAGGGCAAAACAGCTCTCGTTACCGGGGCATCGCGGGGCATTGGCCGCGCCATCGCCGAACGTCTTGCAAAGGACGGCGCGTTGGTCGCGCTGACCTACAATGCCAGCAAATCCGGCGCAGACGAGGCGGTCGCGGCCATCGAGAAAGCGGGTGGCACCGCGTTCGCGATCCATGCGGATCTCGTCGACCCGGCGACCGTCCCGGCCTTGTTCGAGAGACTTGACGACGAGTTCACCAGGCGCAACGGAAGCAAGGCCCTCGACATTCTGGTCAACAACGCTGGCAATTCCGGCTGGGTTGGCTTCAAGGACGCGACGCCGGAGAGTTGGGACACCCTGATGGCGGTCTACGCCCGCGCGCCCTTCTTCATCATTCAGGCCGCTCTCGATCGTCTCGCCGATGGTGGACGCATCATCAACATTTCTTCCGCTGCCGCAACGAAGCCCGTGACGGCTGCGCCCGTCTACTCGATGGCGAAAGCGGCCATCAACACCCTGACCCATACGCTCGCAATCGAGCTGGGGCCGCGTGGCATCACCGCGAACGCCGTGGCGCCGGGCTACACGCGAACGGATGCGAACGCAGCCTTGCGGGAGAACCCCGAACTCGTCAAGGCGCTCGAGGCCCAAATCGCGCTGGGGCGCTGCGGCGAGCCCTCGGAAATCGCCGCCGTCGTGGCGTTCCTGGCTTCCGATGATGGCCATTGGGTGACTGGCCAGACGATCGAAGCGAGCGGCGGCTACAAGCTCTGATCGCACCGAAAAACCGAAGGAGGAACTCATGAGCTACGCAATCATCGGCTTCGGCAAGATCGGCCAGGCGCTGGCCAGGGCGTTCGCCCGTAACGGTATCGAAGTAGCCGTTGCAACCACGCGCGACCCGAAAAGCTTTGCAGCCGAGGCAGCCGCGATCGGACCCACGATTGTTCCCAAAACCCTGACTGAAGCCGTCAAGGCGGACATCATCTTTCTGGCAGTTCGTTTCGAGTCGCACCCGGAGGTCGCAAAAGCACTGCCCGACTGGACGGGGAAGACCATCGTCGACGCGATGAACACGCAGGCCCCGCTTGAGGAACTGAGCGGTCTCCCGTCCTCTGCTTTCGTCGCGAAGGTGTTCACCGGAGCCAGGCTGGTGAAAGGCTTCAACCATCTGGTCGCGGCCGTCCTTGGTCAGGATCCGGCCGTCCACGGTGGCAGGAGAGTCGTGTTCCTCGCGAGCGACGATGACGGCGCCGCAGCGAAGATTGGCGAGCTTGCGGAAAATCTCGGTTTCGCGCCAATCGAACTTGGCGGGCTTTCGGAAGGTGGACTGCTTGTGCATGCGCGCGGGAAAAGCTGGGGTCGGCTGATCTTCAAGGACTTGATCAAGTTCGACCGATGACAACGGCTTCCGGCGATTTCGCCGAGTCGAATGGCCGATTACCGGTGCGGACTCAACCCGTCGATGCAACGGCCCCGTGATCATGGCCACCAGTCGCATGAACACCGTGATCCCGGTGAACACGCCGGGCACGCCGAAATCCTTCAGCCGCGCCGCGACGCCGACCGCCCGGCGGTAATTCTCGAAACCCGCGGGCGTGTGCTGCACGGGGCCGTCGACGTCGTGACGAATTGCGGCCCATCATCATGTCACCCGCCCGTCACCGGCGGAAAAAAACGCCACCTCGCTATCCTCCCGCACGACGAATCCGCCCGTCACCATCTCGAGATTGACGGCCGCCCGCACGGGCCGGTCCATCCGCAGCGCTTCGGCGCTGCGCGCGTCGCGCGCGGCCAGCGTGCTGCGCAGCGCATCGACGGTAAGTTCGCGCGCATCGATCTCGACGATTTCCTCATCGGTATCGAGTTGCTCGCGAATGCTTGCAAAGTATTTGATTGTCAGTTTCATCGCGATGTCTTGAATGGAATCGGAAAACGCGAAGCGGGCGCGGTCAGCCCCAGCGCCGCATTGCCTGGTCGTCGTGCGCCTTCGCCTCGACCCAGCCGGATTCGCCGTCGTGCCGGATCTCCTTCTTCCAGAACGGTGCGTGGGTCTTCAGGAAGTCCATCAGGAATTCGCATGCATCGAACGCGGACCCGCGATGCGCGGCAGCCACCACGACCAGCACGACCGCCTGGCCGAGCGGAATGCGCCCGACGCGGTGCACGATCCTGACCGCTTCGAGCCGCCAGCGCGCGCTGGCTTCCTCGACGATGCTCCACAGGGCCTGTTCGGTCATCGTCGGATAGTGCTCGACCTCGAGCGCGATGACGTCGTCGACGTCGCCTTCGTTACGCACGACACCGAGGAAATTCACGACCGCGCCGACATTCGGATTGCGAACGATCGGTGCTAGCTCGGCACCCGCGTCGATCGCAGCGTACTGCACGCGCACTTCGAAGCCGGCGGCAATCGCCGGCGGCGGCTCGGTGTTCGGCTCGGTGGCGTCGGCGGAATGGGAATGGCTGGCGGCGCGCAGCGGATCGTCCGGCAGTCCGGCGCGGGATTCGGTGAAGCTCGTCATCACGGTTCTCCTGTAGGCGGTGCGCCCCGTATCGCGCGGCGGCCCGTCAGCCGCCGACGAGCGACATGCGCACGGTCGGATAGGTCTTGCCCGGCGCACGAGCCGGCCGTGCGGCCCGGCGCTCGGAATAGCGGTCGTCGCGCCGCGTCCAGCGATCGCGCACGGCGGCGGCGAGCGTGTCGACCGGCGCCGCGTCGTCGAGCCACGGCCGCAGGTCGGTGCCCTGGGTCGCGAACAGGCACGTATAAAGCTTGCCGTCGGCCGACACGCGTGCGCGCGAGCAGGTGCCGCAGAACGGATGCGACACGCTCGCGATGAAGCCGACCTCGCCGGCGCCGTCGATGTGCGCGCAACGGATCGCGGTCGCGTCGTGCCCAGGTTCGCCGACCAGCACGAGCGGATAGTGCTCGTCGATCAGCTCGCGCATCCGCGCGGCCGGCACGACCTTGTCGCCGGACCAGAAGCTCGCGCCGCCGACGTCCATGTATTCGATGAAGCGCACGGCCACGCCGCTATGCCGGAAGTGACGCACGAGCGGCAGGATCTGGTCGTCGTTCGCGCCGCGTTCGATCACCGCGTTGACCTTGACCGGCGCGAGCCCGGCCGCATGCGCGGCTTCGATGCCGGCCAGCACGCGCGACACGGGCACGTCGGCGTCGCTCATCCGGCGGAACACCGCGTCGTCGAGCGCATCGAGGCTGACGGTCACGCGCGACAGCCCGGCGTCGCGCAGCGCGCGTGCTTTCGCGGCGAGCAGCGAACCGTTGGTCGTCAGCGCGATTTCGACGGGCTTGCCGTCGACGGTCGTCAGTGCCGCGAGCCGTTCGATCAGCGCCTCGAGATTGCGGCGCAACAGCGGCTCGCCGCCGGTGATGCGGATTTTTTCGACGCCGAGCGACGTGAACGCGCGTGCGATCTTTTCCAGTTGCGCGAACGACAGCCGCTCGGACGACGGCATGAATGCATAGCCGGCGCCGAAGCTTTCGCGCGGCATGCAGTAGCCGCAGCGGAAATTGCACTGGTCGATGACGGACAGGCGCAGGTCGCGCAGCGGGCGGCCGAGCGTGTCGGTCGTGCGGGGAAAGGCGCCGGGCGATGCGCCGCCGGAGGATGCGGCGGCGGCCGGCGCGGCGGAAACGATGGCATTCACGATCGGGTCGTCGGCCTGCATGAAGTAAGCGGGTGGGCGTCGCCGATCGGCCGCGCGCGTGCCGACGTATCGGCGCACAGGTCGTGGCGAGCCTCATCGTGAGCATAGTCCGCCGGACTTTTGCGGCAGGGACACAATCGCGCCCGAATTGCAGGAATACAGTTCGCCGTACGGGGTGCGCGGCGAATGCGCGGCATCGGGCGGCTATCCGGCGTCGCGATCATGCGAGCCAATGCGCGAATTCGTAATACGGCACCGCGTCGCCGCGCGCGATGCGCTTCCCGGCCGGCAGCCGCGCGAGCCCGCTCGCCTGCACGAGCGATTGCAGCGTGCCGGCGCCTTGCTGCCGCAGCGTGTCGAGCACGGCCGAGCCGTCGGCGCCGATGGTGCGGCGCACGCGCACGAAGCGCTCGCGCTGCGCATCCGGCTCGAAGTCGATGTCGACCGGCAGCGACGGCACGATCGGCACGCACGCGTCGCGCCCCTGCAGGCAGCGGATCAGCGGCGCGACGAACAGCGCGAATGCCGTCATCGCGGCGCCCGGATTGCCGGGCAGCAGCACGACGGGCCGCGCGTCGAGCCGCGCGAGCGCGACCGGCTTGCCGGGTTTCATGCGCACGCCGCCGACGACGAACGATGCGCCGAGCGCGGCCAGCGCGGGGCGCAGCAGGTCCTTGTCGCCGACCGACGCGCCGCCGACGCAGATCACCAGGTCGCAACACGCGTGCAGGTCGCGCAGCGCACGATCGACGGCGGGCGCCGTATCGGCCGCATGCAGGCTCATCGCAACGCCGGCACCGGTTCCCGATACCAGCGCGGCGAGCATCGGCGCATTGCTGTTGTAGATCTGCTGCGGCGCACGCGGCTGGCCGCACGCGACGAGTTCGTCGCCGGTCGTCAGGATGCCGACGCGCAGCGCCGGGCGCACGCCGATGCGCGCGAAACCTTGCGCGGCGGCCACGCCGACGTGCATCGCGCCCATCCGCACGCCGGCCGGCACGAGCAGGTCGCCGGCACGCACTTCCTCGCCCCGGCGGCGGATGTGCGAGCCGCTGCGCTGCGGCGCGTCGAATGCGACCCAGCCGTCCTGTTCGTGCGCATGCTCCTGCATCACGACGGTGTCGGCGCCGGGCGGAATCAGGCTGCCGGTGAAGATGCGTGCGGCCGTGCGCGCGGCCAGCGACGCGGGCGTGTCGCCCGCATAGCAGCGCTGCGCGACGCGCAGCGGCTCGCCGTGCGCGAGATCCGCGTGACGCACGGCGTAGCCGTCCATCGCACTCTGGTCGGCCGGCGGCTGGTCGAGCACGGCGGTTAACGGTGCGGCCAGCACGTGGCCGGCCGCGTCCGCGACGGGCATGGAAACGACCGCGTCTGGCGGCGCGAACGCGCCGGCGAAATGCTGCTGGGCGGTGTCGAAATCGATCAGTTGTTTCATGACGAGAGAGCCGGATGCGCTTGCGAAAGCGCCGGTTGGTCGGGATGGGCGGCGTCGGGCGACACGTATTCGACGAAGCCGTCGTTGCGGCAGAAGCCGAGCAGCCGCACGCCGGCTTCGCGGGCGACGTCGATTGCCAGCGACGTCGGCGCCGAGATCGTCGCGATCATCGGGATGCCGACCCGAGCGGCCTTGCGCACCAGTTCGTAGCTCGCGCGGCTCGACAGGAACACGAAACCTGCGCGCAAGTCGGCGCGGCGCCGCGCGAGCCGGCCGATCAGCTTGTCGAGTGCGTTGTGGCGGCCGACATCCTCGAACACGTCGAGCACGGCGCCGCCGCGGTCGCACCATGCGGCCGCGTGGATGCCGCCCGTCTCGCGCATCAGCGTCTGGTGGGCCGGCAACGCGCGCGCGGCGCGTGCGATCGCGTCGGCGCCGATGCCTGCGGCCGCGCCGGCGGCATCGATGCGCGGCGGGTGCAGATCGAGCTGCGCGATGCTTTCGATCCCGCATACGCCGCAGCCCGTGCGGCCGGCCAGCGCGCGGCGGTGCGCCTTCAGTGCCATGAACGCCTGCTGCGACACGGTGAGCCGCACTTCGGCGCTGCCGGGCCGGCATTCGCTCTCGATGTCGAACACGTCGGACGCGCGCTCGACGATGCCTTCGCTCAACGCGAAGCCGAGCCCGAACGCGTCGAGGTCGATCGGCGTCGCCATCATGACCGTGTGCGAGATGCCGTTGAACACGAGTGCAACCGGCGTTTCGTCGACGACGCGATCGACGGTGTCGCGCGTTTCGCCGGCACGATGGCGCGTCACATGACACGCGGTGCTGCCGGTCGGATCGTCGCGGCGGGTGCAGGACTCCATGCGTTTTTCTCCAGGCGGATCGGCCGGCGTGCCGGCCGGGCCCGGCGCGTATGCCGGGCGACGGAAATCGATGCTGCCGGGCGGGCGCCGAGGGGCGCACCGTCGCCGCGGGCAGGCGTTGCATCACATGGTAAGGGCGGTGAACAGCGCGCCGCAGGCACAGCGTCGCAACGCGGAAAGCAGTACAGCTTGCGACGCCCGGCGCCGGTTGTGTCTTTTCCGGACACACATCTTTGCCGGGACGGAAAGCACAGTTTCAGGACGCGTTCGCGCGATTGCGAGTATCGTGGCAAACGCGATATCGTCGTTCACGCTTCGATGCCATGCGAGCGATCGTTTGTGTTCGCATGTGTTGTCGCGAAGCCGTCGCGCGATTTCCTGCTTCGGGCGGACGTTTTCACAATCACGAGCAAATTACGGTCATGGAAATCTTCGATGCGTTCCATCTCGCACGATTGCAATTCGCGTTCACGGTGTCGTTCCACATCGTGTTTCCCGCGATCAGCATCGGCATGGCGAGCTTCCTGGCGGTGCTGGAATGGCGTTATCTCGTCACCGGCGACGCCGCCTACAAATCCATGTTCCAGTTCTGGTCGAAGATCTTCGCGATCGGCTTCGGGATGGGGGTGGTGTCCGGCGTCGTGATGGCATACGAGTTCGGCACGAACTGGGCCGGCTTCTCGCGCGTCGCCGGCAACATCACGGGGCCGCTGCTCACGTATGAAGTGCTGACGGCGTTCTTCCTCGAAGCCGGCTTCCTCGGCGTGATGCTGTTCGGCTGGCAGCGCGTGAGCCCGCGCGCGCACTTCTTCGCGACGCTGATGGTCGCGGTCGGCACGCTGATCTCGACGTTCTGGATTCTCGCGTCGAACAGTTTCATGCAGACGCCGCAGGGCTACAAAATCGAGAACGGCCTCGTCGTGCCGGTCGACTGGTTCAAGATCATCTTCAATCCGTCGTTCCCGTACCGTCTCGTGCACATGACGATCGCGGCGTTCATCGTCGCGGGCTTCATCGTCGCCGCGTGCGGCGCGTGGCACCTGCTGAAGGGGCGCCGCGACGAGCCGGTGAAGCGCAGCTTCTCGATGGCGCTGTGGATGCTGCTGCTGCTCGCGCCGATCCAGATCGTCGTCGGCGACGCGCACGGGCTGAACACGCGCGAATATCAGCCGGCGAAGATCGCGGCGATCGAGGGGCTGTGGGAAACCGAGAAGGGCGGCACCGCGCTGAACCTCGTCGGGCTGCCCGACATGCAGGCCGAAACCACACGCTATGCGATCCAGGTGCCGCACCTCGGCAGCCTGATCCTTACGCACAGCTGGGATGGCGAAATCCGCGGGCTGAAGGAATTCCCGCCGCAGGACCGCCCGTATTCGCCGATCGTGTTCTGGACGTTCCGGATCATGGCGGGCCTCGGGATGCTGATGCTGCTGACCGCGCTGCTCGGGCTGCTGCTGAGAAAGGGCGGGCGCCTGTATGAAACGCGCTGGTTCCAGTGGTTCGTGGTGGGCATGGGGCCGTCGGGCATCGTCGCGCTGCTGGCCGGCTGGATCACGACCGAGGTCGGACGGCAGCCGTGGACCGTGTACGGCGTGCTGCGCACCGTCGATTCGGTCGCGCCGCTCAGCGCGCAGCAGGTCGGCGTGTCGCTGCTGATCTTCGTGGTCGTGTATTTCCTGGTGTTCGGAACGGGTATCTATTACATGATGAAACTGATGAAGCGCGGGCCGGCCGCCCAGGCCGGGTACATCGAGCTGCACCGGCATCCGGGGCTGCGCAAGAGCGCGCTGTCCACGCCGCTGAACGTCACCGAAGCGGAGTAACCATGCAAATCGATCTTCCTGTCGTCTGGGCCGCGATCATCGGCCTCGGCGTGTTCATCTACGTGATGCTGGACGGCTTCGATCTCGGCATCGGCCTGCTGTTTCCGTTCTTCGATGCGAAGGCCGAGCGGCAAGTGATGCTCGACACCGTCGCGCCGGTGTGGGACGGCAACGAGACGTTCCTGGTGCTCGGCGGCGCGGGTCTCTACGGCGCGTTCCCGGTCGTGTATTCGACGCTGCTGCCCGCGAATTACCTGCCGCTGGTGCTGATGCTGGTCGGGCTGATCTTCCGCGGCGCGGCGTTCGAACTGCGTGCGAAGGCGACTCGCACGCAACACATGTGGGATCTCGCGTTCATCGGCGGCTCCGCGCTCGCGGCGTTCTGCCAGGGGATCGTGCTCGGTTCGCTGCTGCAGGGCATCAAGATCGAGAACAACCAGTTCGCGGGCGGGCCGTTCGACTGGCTGTCGCCGTTCAGCCTGCTCTGCGGGATCGGCGTGCTCGTCACGTATGCGACGCTCGGCTGCGGCTGGCTGATCCTGAAGGTCGACGGCGAACTGCAGCGCAAGATGCGGCTGCTGATGAAGCCGCTCGCGGGCGTGTTGCTCGCCGTGATGGCCGTCGTCAGCCTGTGGACCGTGATCGGGCTGCCGGCCGTCGCGCACCGCTGGTTCGGCAGCGGCAACCTCGGCTGGTTCCTGCCGGTGCCGGTCCTCGTCGTCGCGTGCGTGTGGGGCATTTTCCACACGGTGAAGCGCCAGCACGAGGCCACGCCGTTCCTGCTGACGCTCGCACTCGTGTTCCTCGGCTACACGGGGCTCGTGATCAGCATCTGGCCGAACATCGTGCCGCCGTCGCTGACGATCTGGGACGCGTCGTCGAGCCATTCGAGCCAGCTGTTCGCACTCGTCGGCACGGTGATCGTGCTGCCGATCATCCTCGTGTACAACGCGATGCAGTACCGCGTGTTTCGCGGCAAGGTGCGCGAGGGCGACATCGGCTATCACTGAGCGGCGCGCGATGTGACGGGGCGCGGCGGGCGTGGGCGTATCATCGCGCGCAGCGCGGCCCCGGCACGTCCCCTGCCCGAAAGCGGCCCGCCACGCGCGGGCCGTTGCACATCGGGTGCGGGCGTTCCGTGTTGCGTATTCCTTTGTCAGTCGAGAAACAATCATGATCGTCAGACCACGACAAAACTGGCTCAGGATGCTGTTCGTCTGGAACGGCTCCGTGCTGCAATCGATCATTCCGCAACTGGTGTTCATGGCGATCGTCAGCACGCTGGCGGTCTTCACGAACGGGCGCATCTTCGGCGAGAAGATTCCGCTCAACACCGCGCCGTTCACGCTGTTCGGGCTCGCGCTCGCGATCTTCCTCGCGTTTCGCAACAACGCGAGCTTCGAGCGCTTCAAGGAGGCGCGGCATCTGTGGGGCAACCTGCTGATCGCGGCGCGCAACGTGACGTCGCAACTGAATCGCTACCTGCTCGACAGCGTCGGCGATGCCGAGCGCAACCGGCTCGCCGATCTGCTGATCGCGTTCACGTATGCGCTGAAGCATCAGCTGCGCCATACCGATCCGACCGAAGACCTGCGGCGCATCCTCGGCGCGGAGCGTGCCGGCGCGCTCGCACGCAAATGCTTCAAGCCGGTCGCGATCCTCGACGAGCTGCGCGGCGGCATTGTCCGCGCGCTGGGCCGCGCGCCCGGCAGCGACGCGACGTGCTGGATGTTCGAGACGCAGCTCGACGAACTGGGCAAGTCGGTGGGTGGTTGCGAGCGCATCCTGTCGACGCCGATCCCGTTCTCGTACAGCGTGCTGCTGCACCGCACGGTGTATGCGTACTGCGTGCTGCTGCCGTTCGGCCTCGTCGATTCGACGGAGTTCTTCACGCCGTTGATCTGCGTGTTCATCTCGTACACGCTGATCGCACTCGAAGCGATCGCGAACGAGGTCGCCGAACCGTTCGGCCTCGCGCCGAATGCGCTCGCGCTCGATGCGATGACGCGCACGATCGAGCGGTCGGTGCTCGAGCTGGGCGATCGGCCGATGCCGGAGGAGTTCGTGCCGGCGTCGACGTATCAGATCACGTAAGCGGGCACGCGCAACGCGTCGGTTATCCGGCTGGCCTACGCGGTGATCGGCGACGATTTCGACGGCTGCCTGCACAAGCGGATCGACGGCGGTTATGCGTTTGTCATTGATTTCGACGAAGAATAGCGGCACGGGCGTTGCCTGTTATCGCTGATGCAGCGTGACCGTACGAACGGCGGTTGCCGATTGCCGCTTCAGGAGGGATTGAAATGCGAATCTACGTGACGAGTATTTTTGTCGACGATCAGGACAAGGCGTTGACGTTCTATACCGACAAGCTCGGCTTCAGGCTGAAGAACAACATCCCGGTGGGCGACTACCGCTGGCTGACCGTCGTGTCGAAGGACCAGCCGGACGGCACCGAGTTGTTGCTCGAGCCGAGCAACCATCGTGCGGTCGGACCTTACAAACAGGCGCTGTATGAAGACGGCATTCCGGCGGCGTCGTTCCAGGTCGACGATCTCGATGGCGAATTCGCGCGGCTTACCGCGCACGGCGTGCGGTTCACGCTGGAGCCGATGGACGCAGGGCCCGTGCGCGTCGCCGTGATCGACGATACGTGCGGGAACCTCATTCAACTGATGCAGATGAAGTAACGCGTTGCGCGGGCCTGATCAGCCGGCCGATCGTTTCCGCTGGCCTCATGGTGTCGCGGGCGGGACGGGAGCGATCGAGGCATGGACCGTTCCCGTAGCAAAGGGTGGCTCGAACCGAAAGGTTGCCCAATGTCGCTAGCAGTGTTCCAGGCCGAGGTATCTCGAAAGCGAGCGCCGGCCATCCGGCAGCGCGCTTTGTGCTGCATCTGCATGGGGGCGCAGCGAAGCGATGTGGTGACCGAAATGCAGCGGACCGGCCGGGCAATCGTAGGTGACGATGGTCGGTACATGTCGGCCATGGTTGTGTAAGCTCATGCTCGTTCAACGGAGCAAACACCATGCAACTTCTCGATCACGTGTCCATCGGCGTTCCGGATATCGAGCAGGCACGCCCCTTCTACGATGCCGTCATGGCCGCGCTCGGTGCATCCAAGGTCTATGACCGGCCCACCGCACTCGGTTATGGCGAACGTTGCAATGCCAACGACATCGCATCGACCTGTCTGGCGGTTTACCTGGATCCCGCCGAAGTCGGGACGAGCAAGCGACACTGGTGCTTCAAGGCCGCTACCCGCGAGCACGTGCATGCGTTTTTCGAGGCCGGCCTGTCTGCGGGCGGCCGGTCCGACGGCGACCCGGGATTGCGGCCGCACTACCATGGCGACTACTACGCAGCCTTCCTGGTCGACCCTGCCGGCAACCGGATCGAGGCTGTATGTCACGCCGCTCCGCCGGCGCACGAACGGGCATGACGGCGCCGATCGGTGGCTGACCGCCTGCGGGGCGGCCTTGCGCCGTCCGGAGCCTGACAAGCCGCTCCGGCTTTCCGCCGCGCATCGTCCTCGCACCGCGTTTGCCGCCTGCGCCGCTCAATCGAAATACGTGAGCCCCAGCGCGCCCTTCACCTCCGCGAGCGTCGCACCCGCGACTTCCCGCGCGTGCAACGTGCCGCGCTTCAGGATCGCCATTACCTCGGCCTTGTCGGCCTCGAACTCGCGGCGGCGCGTGCGGATCGGCTCGATCAGTGCCTGCAGCCGCTCGTTCAGCACGCGCTTGACGACGCTGTCGCCGAGCCCGCCGCGCCGATAGTGCGCCTTCAGCTCATCGACCGTCTGCACATCCGGCTCGAACGCGTCGAGGAACGTGAACACGACGTTGCCCTCGACCTGGCCGGGGTCGCTCACGCGCAGGTGGTTCGGATCTGTATACATGTCCTTCACGGCCTGCGCGATCTCGTCCGGCGTCGCGCCGAGCGTGATTGCATTGCCGAGCGACTTGCTCATCTTCGCCTTGCCGTCGATGCCCGGCAGCCGTGTGACCGACGACAGCACGGCCTCGCATTCGACCAGCACCGGCTGCTCGACGGTCGCGTTGAAGCGGCGCACGAGTTCGTTGGTCTGTTCGATCATCGGCAATTGATCGTCGCCGACAGGTACGTGCGTCGCCTTGAACGCAGTGATGTCGGCGGCCTGGCTCACCGGGTAGGTCAGGAAGCCGGCCGGGATGTCGCGCTCGAAGCCGCGCAGGCGGATCTCTTCCTTGATGGTCGGATTGCGTTCGAGGCGCGCGACCGTGACGAGGTTGAGCAGGTATTGCGACAGCTCGGCGAGCTCGGGCACCTGCGACTGCACGACGATCGTCGAGATCGCCGGATCGATGCCGACGGCGAGATAGTCGAGCGCGACCTCGATCACGTTCTCGGTGACGCGCTGGCGGCGGCCCATGTTGTCGGTCAGCGCCTGCGTATCGGCGAGCAGCAGGAATTGCCGCGCCTCGTGCTGCATCTGCACGCGCGCGCGCAGCGAGCCGATGTAGTGGCCGAGATGCAGCGGGCCGGTGGTGCGGTCGCCGGTGAGGATGGTCGGGCGGTTCGGGTGGCTCATGGTGGTCGTTGGCTCCGGATTGTCGAAGCAGCCAGCCATGATGTCGGCGCTGAAACGCAAATGCCGCCATGGCTGGCGGCATCACGTTTGGGACATGCAAAAGGAAACGGGCCGCCTGGGTCAGGCGCGCCACCAGCAATGCAGGTTCGGCAGGGCAGGTTTGGTTTCCATCGCGAAAGTATAACGCAGCGCGGGGACTGCCATGCGCGTCAGCGCAACACCGATTCCATCGCGAGGTACGCGGTTTCGGCGGACGGCCACAGCAGGTACAGCAGGCCGGCCATCAGCAGCAGCGCGCCCGCGCGCACCAGCGGCGTGCGGTCTTTGTCGCGCGGGGAGGGGATGGGCGGATTCGGTTTCTTCATGCTTGCAGGCGCGCGATGCGCCACTCCAACGGTTACTGCAACGGGTCGAGCGGGGCGACGCCGGGGTGTTGCGGGGTTCAACGGGGCTGGGGCGCGGTTGGCGCACCGAGTCGCCTGGGCGCGACTGCGGAGTTGACCGGTCGCGGGGCATTAAAAAAGGGACGGTTGAACGTCCTGTGGCTGCCGTCCATGCCGAGGCGACGGGCATCCTACCAGTTCGCCAGTCCGGCCACAGGCAAGAATTGTCGGGGATGGGCGCGGCCGTCGGCTCGCTGCCCATCTGCTCGAAAAGCGCGTAGCCCGGCGTCGCCGCGCAACATCGACAGCAGCTTCTGCCGTGCGTCGGCCAGTGACACACTCTTCGGCGCGGTCTTCAGCGCACACTCGGGCATCTTCTGGATGCGGCGTTCAAGCTCGTCGAGCGAAAGTGGCTGCGTGCTGCCGCCGCTTCCCGCTCGCCTTCGGCGCGCAGCGTGAGCGCGCCGGCCGATTCGCGTCCGAAGTATGCGAGCAGGCCCCAGGCGTCGCCTGCGTCGCCTTTCACCTCTCGCGCGAGCGACATGCGCCCCCCTTCCTCGGGCAGCAGATTGTCGAAGAACCGCTGGACCGGGCGATCGGTCGACATATCGATGCACGCTTCCACGCGCAGCCCGAACGTCGGCGACATCCGGTACCGACACACGCAGCCGGCGCGAGCCGGCGACTGACTTCACAGACCCGTCGCACGGTTCGTCCCTGCAGCAGTCCTGCCGAAATTTCCGGCAAGGCCGTCGCGCATCCATTTCCCGGAGAACACCATGCGATATCCATTGCAGCACGTCGACCAAGGCGCGTCGGCGCTGCGTCCATCCGAACCCGAACCGCACGCACCGGCGCCGCGGGCGGACATCGAGGAGGTGTGAGCCATGAGCAGCGAAGCACTCGACCCCCTGCTGAGGCAGTTCGCAGAGAAGCGCTTGGGACGGCCCCTCGATCCGGGCGAAGAACAGGCGCTGCTGGAGCGGCTGCCGGGCAGGCACGGGAACCAGCCGGCGCCGGCCGCCGGCACGGCCAAGCAGGCGAGCGCCGCGAACCCGCCATTGCCGCGGTTGAAAACCCGGCAGGAGGCGCGCGAGCAGGTCAAGCATTTTCTGCAGCTCAACCAGCAGAAAGCGTACGAGAAGATGCGCGGCATCCTGCAGACGATCGACGCGCAGAACGAGACGACCCTCGGCATGCTGGCGTCGGAGCAACAGAAAGTGTCCGGCGTACTCGACGCGCACGAGCCGCCGGGCGATGCGCAGGCATCCGGCGCGGCGGACATCCAGGACAGCACCCGCCAGGCGCTTGCGATGATCGGCGAACAGCTGACGGGCCTCATCCGGCAGGAAATCGACGCCTGCTTCCGGCAATACGTCGATTCGCTCGCCGACCGGCTCGCCGTACGGCTCGACGCGATAGACGGCCGGCTGCAAAGCGTCGGCGCCGGTCCGACCGAACGGTCCGAACCGACCGCGCCGGGTGCTGCCGCCACCGCCGCCGTTCACGATACCGCCGGCCCAGCGTCCATGGAGTAGCACGCGGGTCATGCGGCGAAGTCGAGCGGCTGGACGCGAAACCGGCCGGCCCCGATGTGCGATCTCTCAACTACGTGAATCAAGGAGCAAAAAATGAGTGATAAGTGTCAAGTGTGCCAGGTCAATCCTGCGATTACCGATGCCGTCACGCAGGTCAACGTCAAGGTGGTCGCCGAGGCGCCGGCAATGGCGATGGGCTCGCTGTACCAGGCCCAGAGCCATTCGCTCAGCATCCTGTTCGAGAACGCGGTGCAGCAGCAGTCGCAGGCCGCGATCCAGTCGCAGACGTCGACGAACGTGGGGACGATGCAGCTCTACACGATCGGGCCGGAAAGCGCGGGTGCGGCCGCCACGGAAATCGGCTCGAACGGGATCATCTCCCTGCTGGCCGACGTGATCGCGATTGGCAAGGCGGTGACCCCCTAAGGGGTCAACGCCGTAGTCGAGCGGCGGCGCAAGCGGCACGAGCCGCCCATGCCGCCGCCGTGCCGCGGATCCGCAGCACGGCCGCCGGCACCTGAACAGCGGTGCCGCGCGGTGTTCCGGAGCAACCGACAGAACGGGCCGAGCCAATTCGATGCGGCGCCCGTTCGCAAACCAGGAGAAATACGATGGCAAATGACGCAAACGCGAACGCCGACGATCCGACGGTCTCGAATGACACGAAGGATCCGAATGACCCCCACAACTGCAAGACATGCGCGGTCAATGCAGCGATCACCGACGCGGTCACGCAGACCAACGTCAAGGTGGTGGGCGAAGCACCCGCAATGGCGACGGGCTCGCTGTACCAGGCCCAGAGCCATTCGCTCAGCGTGCTGTTCGAGAACGCCGTGCAGCAGCAGTCGCAGGCCGCGGTCCAGCTGCCGACCTCGACGAACGTGGGCACGATGCAGCTCTACACGCTCGGGCCGGCGAGCGCCGGCGCCGCCGCGACGGAAATCGGCTCGAACGGCGTGATTTCCGTGCTGGCTGACGTGCTCGCGCTCGGCAAGGCGCTTGTCTGACGCGTAACCGGCGTCGACGCCGGGCGGCGGCCTCGATCCAGGTGGCTGCCGCCCGGCGCCCGGCGACGTGTCGACGCCCGCGACGGCGAGCGAGCGCGCCGCATCGACGGCACCGTGCGGCGCGGCGTCGCCGACCAACCCACTCATGCTTTCGCCGTGACTGCGCCGTAGCGGCGAGCAAACCAGGAGTAACGACATGACGGAACAGGTTTCCGCCGCGATTACCGATGCAGTCACGCAAGCCAACGTCAAGGTGGTGGGCGAAGCCCCGGCCGTGGCCTTGGGCACGCTCATGCAGTCGAACAGCCATGCGTCCGCGATCCTGCTTCACAACGCGGTGCAGATGCAGGCGAACCAGGCGGCGTCCAACCTCGCCGCCACGACCGTCGGCATCATGCAGCTCTATGCCGGCTCGCCGGTGGCGGCCGCCGCCGCGGCGCGCTCGGCGAACGACAACTTTGCGTCGCAGCTGGCCGCCATCGCGCAGTTGATGAACGCCATCAGCCACTGGCGCGGCTGACCTTCACCGCGCGCCGTGCAACCCGGCGCGCGCAACCTCCCCGCGCCGCGGCACGACGCATGGGCTTGCCGGGGCATCAATTGGCGTCGGCGATGTCGCGGAGCTGCTCCGGTTTTTCGATCGTCACACCGTGCTCGTGAAGCCGGATCAGGCCGTCGCGCTGCATCCTCTGCAGGCTGCTGTTCAGTCGCGGCCGGCTGACGTTGAGCATCGCAGCCAGGATGCTCTGGTTCTCCGGCAGCGGCACCTCGAGATCGTTCCCTTGCATGCGGTTCAGCAGATGGCGCGCGAGCCTTGCTTCGAGCCGGTACAGGCACGCCGACTCGACGAAGTCGCTCAGCTGATGGATGTGCCGGCACAGCTGCTCGTGGATGCGCTCCATGAAATCCGCGTTGGCCAGCAGCGGCGCGAAGTACTGGCGATGCAGCAGCGAAATGCGGCAGTCGGGGCTCAACTGCGCTGTGAAGCTGCGCCGGTGTGCGCGAATCAGCGTGCTTTCGCCGATGAGTTCGCCCGGCACCGAGTGGCCGAGAATGATTTCGCGTCCGCCGGGTTCGTGCAGCGTCATGTAGACGCGGCCGCGGTGCACGAAGGCGACGAAATCTCCCGGATCGCCCTTGAAGAACAGCAGGCGATTGCCGTGTTCGGGCCAGGGCGTGACATGCCGCTCGATATGAGCCAGCAGGCTTTCCGGTAGATCGGTGAGTATCGGTATATTGCGCAGCGTTTGAACGTTAGCAAGGGCAGGCATGTTTTCCGTGCGAGGTTGTTTGACGATGCGGCCACCTAGCGAAAAACGCTGCCTTTGGCACTGCGTGAAAAATGAACAATGAAGATAGCCAGATAATCGGCAAGCAATCCGGATATGGCGGCACTTCGGTGGCAAGGACGCTTGGTCGATCGACGCGGATAGCAGCGCGCGGCTCGCGAACACGTCGCGGCGGCAGTCGTTCTTTTTCATCGCAATGCCGTTATTCACGCCCGGCGGCGCGCCTGAAACGACGGATGGGGCTATGCCGGGGGATTAAAATTTCCGTTCATAATAATCAAGAAAATTTACCGAAACCGATTATCTTGATAACGGTGTTACGCGGGTAACAGCGCCATTCGCGGCATCGAATCGATTCTGTGTTTTCCATGAAAAAGGAAGGCACGGGATGACAACCTCGAACCAGCACGCTGCCCCGACGCCTGAGTCACCGGCGCAGCAGCTCGATCGCACGTGGCGGGAAATGCAGGGGAAATTGCGGCGCCGCGCGCGCCTGCTGTGCAAGGGCGATGTTTACCGTGCCGACGAACTGCTCTCCGATACCGCACTCAAGGTCCACATTTACCTGCAGCGTTCGCCCGAGCGCGTTCAGAACCTGGCCGGCTTTCTCTTTCTGGCACTGAACCATGCGTTCCTCGATGGCGCGCGCCGCCGTCTCCGCGAAAGCGGCAGGCTCGAATTCGACCCGGACTGGGACGACGATCACACCGTCGAGCTGGCTGGCCACGCGCCGTCGATGGAGCAGCAACTGCTGCTCCGGCAGCTGCTGCTGCGTCTCGAGCAGGCGCTGTCCACGCTCCCGCCGCAGCAGCAGATGCTGTTCACGCTGAAGTTCGAGGAGGACCGCCCCTATCTCCACATCGCGGCGACGCTCGGGATCAACGAGCCGCTTGCCAGAAAGCGTGTCGAGCTGCTGCGCAAGAAGTTGCGCGAGGAACTCGCCTGAGCACGTTCACGAACGCGGGCACGCAGCGTTCCTAACGGCATGCGCGGCGTCGATGGCCTGCCGGCCCGCCGTTCCTTCAATCGCATGCCGGAGCCGAGATCCGAGGAGGCCTCGTGGCAGACAAAGTCAATGAGCAGGTTACCGACGCGCTGACGCAGACCAATGTCAGCGTCGTCGCGGGATCGCCGGCCCAGGCGCTGGGCACGCTTTACCAGATGTTCAGCCAGGCCGTCGGTATCTCGGCGCAGAACATGACGCAGCAGCAGGCGGCGCTGAACCAGATTTCGAACGCCGTCGTGTCGAAGGCGGTGGCCATGATCCTGTCCGTCGAAGCATCGCCGAAGGGGGCCTCGGGCGGCGCGGCGCATGCCCCGACGGCCGGGCCGCAGACGGGTTCCACGCATTAGGACGCGCTGACTCTCGGGATACCTGAACCATGAACATGAAAGGCATTTTGGGCGGGCGCGGCGACGGCGCGCCGCAGACACCGCAGACACCGCGCGACGCCGCAGCCGAAGCAACGACGCCGGCCGATGTCGCGCCGAACACCGCGGCGTCGAAGGCCGGCGCGCGTACGTGGCCGATCAACCGGCTGCGCAGGCTCACCGATGCGCTGAAGGCGCCGAACCAGATCGCCGATACGGCCGGGTCAGGCGGTTCGGCGCTGCAGACCGTGCAGGCGATCAACGCGGAAGCCGCGTCCTACGCGACGACGCAGATCGCCGTCGGCCCGAACATGATGATCACGCAGGCGGGCGGCATGGTCGCGCAGGCGGCGGCCAACTACTTCGAGGCGTCGACGTCGCTGGCGATCGCGGGCAAGAGCGTGCTGATGAAGGATCTGGCGCAGAAGACCATCGACGAGAACGTGCCCGGGATGGCGATGGATGCGATGGGCCTGCTGTTGACGGACCTGTTCGTCGCGACCGCGGCGATCGTCGCGGGCGCCGCGGAGGCGATCGAAGGGGAGGCCGCGAGCGTCGCGCTCGACAAGATCGACGAGAGCCTGCAGAAGTATCAGGCGCTGCTGGACAAGAAGGGCACGTAGAGCGCGACCGCGCGCGCAGTGGCAAGGAATCAACCGACACGACCCGCCGGGCCATCAGGCCGGATGCGGGATGTGAGCGGCGGGACCGACGCGCGTCCGTTTTCCCGGACACGTCGCGGCCCCGCCACCGGCAGTCCCATCGAGTCAAATGAGGAACCCATGCCCTACGACATTCACAACGTACAAGGTCCCGCGCCGCTGGCGGTTGGCGAGCGCATCTGGGGCGATGCGGCGGAAATCGATTTCGGCGCGATGACGAGCTGCATCGCGCTCGTCGAGCAGACGCCGGGCCAGCCGACGTCGGTGCGCGCAATCCATCTGTCGATCGTCAGCGGCGACGGCACGAAGGTTTACGATCCGTCGGCGAACGTGGCCGGGCAGGTCGAGACGATCATGCAGCAGAGCGGCGACCTGCGTACCTGCCTCGGGCGCATCGATCTCTGGCAGGCCAGCCAGCAGCAACAGCTGCAGGATTTCTTCGCCGCGCTGATGCTGAGCCTCGACATGCAAAACTGGGTGCAGGTGCCGGACGGCAACCTGCGGGTGCGGATCAACGGCGGCGTGATCCAGTATCAGAAGGGCACCGGTCCATGGACCAACGCGTAGCCGGCACAGTACGGGCGCGTCGTCCTGCGCCGCTCGCCGCCCGCGCGACACCCAGCTTTTTGCTCGTCAACACCAACAAAAATCATCATTTCGCCTCCGGCGGTGTGTCAGCAGAATGTCTCCATTCCAGCTCGTGCGACAGCAGGAACGTCGCATCGAGCCGCACTTCAGAAGGAGACAGCCGTGGCAGTCGAAACAACCTCAATCGATACGCTCGTCGTCGGCGCCGGGCAGGCCGGCGTGGCCATGAGCGAGCACCTGGGCAAGCTGGGCGTGCCCCATCTCGTGCTGGAGCGCAGCCGCATCGCCGAACGCTGGCGCACCGGGCGCTGGGATTCGCTGGTCGCGAACGGCCCCGCGTGGCACGACCGCTTCCCGGGGCTCGAATTCGACGGCCTCGATCCCGATGCGTTCGCATCGAAAGACCAGGTCGCGGACTACTTCGAAGCGTATGCGCGGAAGTTCAACGCGCCGATCCGCACCGGCGTCGAAGTGAAGAACGTCGTGCGCAACGCAGGCAAGCCGGGCTTCGTCGTCGTGACGTCCGACGGCACGATCGAGGCGAACCGCGTGGTCGTCGCGACGGGGCCGTTCCAGCGCCCGGTGATTCCGCCGATCGCGCCGGACGACGCACGTCTCGTGCAGATCCACTCCGCCGACTATCGCAACCCGGGCCAGCTTCCGGAAGGCGCGGTGCTGGTGGTCGGCGCGGGTTCGTCGGGCGTGCAGATCGCCGATGAGCTGCAACGTGCGGGCCGGCAGGTCTACCTGTCGGTCGGGCCGCACGATCGTCCGCCGCGCGCGTATCGCGGCCGCGACTTCTGCTGGTGGCTCGGCGTGCTCGGCGAGTGGGACAAGGAAGTCGCGACGCCCGGCCGCGAACACGTGACGATCGCGGTGAGCGGCGCACGCGGCGGCCATACGGTCGATTTCCGCGCGCTTGCGAACCAGGGCGTGACGCTGGTCGGGCTGACGAAGTCGTTCGACGGCGGCGTGGTCACATTCGAACGCGACCTCGCGATCAATCTCGCACGCGGCGACGAGAACTACCTGTCGCTGCTCGCTGCGGCCGACGCGTATGCGGCGCGCAACGGCCTCGACCTGCCGGAAGAGCCGGACGCGCGCCGCATCCTGCCGGACCCCGAATGCGTCGCGCATCCGATCCTTTCCCTCGACCTCGCCGGTGCCGGCGTCACGTCGATCGTCTGGGCGACCGGCTATGCGGTCGACTACGGCTGGCTGAACGTCGACGCGTTCGCGGCGAACGGCAAGCCGCAGCACCAGCGCGGCGTGTCGACGGAGCCCGGCATCTATTTCCTCGGGCTGCCGTGGCTGTCGCGGCGCGGTTCCAGCTTCATCTGGGGCGTGTGGCACGACGCGAAGCACATCGCCGATCACATCGTGACGCAGCGCAAGTACCTTGACTACCACGATGCATCGCAACATCGCGCGGCCGCGCAAGCGGCGCAGGCCGACGCGCGCCCGCTCGCCGAAGCGACGAACTGACGAGCAGACACGAACCCGCCGCGCTGCGTCCGCTGCCGGCGCGGCGGGTGTTCCACCGACGATCGAAGGACCTCGATGAGCCAACCTACCCATATGCGTATCCGCATGTTCAACACGAAGGATACCTATCCGAACCAGACGCTCGACAACGACCTGTGCCAGGCCGTGCGGGCCGGCAATACCGTCTACGTGCGCGGCCAGGTCGGCACCGATTTCGACGGCAACCTGATCGGCCTCGGCGACGCGCGCGCGCAGGCCGGGCAGGCGATGAAGAACGTCAAGCAGTTGCTGGAGGAAGCTGGCAGCGACATCACGCATATCGTGAAGACGACGACCTACCTGATCGACCCGCGTTATCGCGAGCCGGTGTACCAGGAAGTCGGCAAGTGGCTGAAGGGCGTCTATCCGATCTCGACGGGGCTCGTCGTGTCCGCGCTCGGCCAGCCGCAGTGGCTGATGGAAATCGACGTGATCGCGGTGATCCCGGACAACTGGCAGCCGAACCGCGCACAGGAGGCGACATGACTTTCTCCATCGTCGGGCGCTGCCCGGAGACGGGGCAGCTCGGGATCGCGATCAGCTCGTCGAGCATCGCGGTGGGTGCGCGCTGCCCGTGGGTGCGTGCGGGCGTGGGCGCGGTCGCGACGCAGAACATCACGCTGCCGGCGCTCGGCCCGCAGATTCTCGACCTGATCGAGCACGAACAGCTCGCGAGCGCCGCGGCGCTCGACCGCGCGCTCAGCGCGAACGGCTGGAGCCAGTACCGGCAGGTCACGGTGATCGACGGGCAAGGGCAGACGGCGTGTTTCACCGGCAAGGAAGCGCTCGGCACGCATCACGCGGTGAAGGGCGAGCAATGCGTGGCGGCCGGCAACCTGCTGGCCGCGCCGGCCGTGATCGATACGATGGTGCGTGCATTCGAACAGGCGCCCGGCCTGCTCGCCGATCGCCTGCTGGCCGCGATGCATGCGGCGATCGCAGCCGGCGGCGAGGCGGGGCCGGTGCATTCGGCCGCGCTGAAGGTGGTCGGCGACGTGACCTGGCCGATCGTCGACCTGCGCGTCGACTGGGCCGATGCCGACCCGATCGGGCAGCTCGACGCGCTGTGGCGCGCATATCGACCGCAGATGCAGGATTACCAGACCCGCGCGCTGAACCCGACCGCCGCGCCGAGCTACGGAGTGCCGGGCGATGAGTGACGCATCGGGCCGCGCGCTGCTCGAACGGCTGATCGCGTTCGCGACGGTCAGCCGCGATTCGAATCTCGAGATGATCGCGTTCATCCGCGACTATCTCGCGGGCTTCGGCGTATCGAGCGAACTGTTCTACAACGCGGAGCGCACGAAGGCGAGCCTGTATGCGACGATCGGGCCGCGCGATCGCGGCGGCATCGCGCTGTCGGGCCACACCGACGTGGTGCCGGTAGACGGGCAGGCGTGGACGGTCGAGCCGTTCCGGCTGACCGAGCGCGACGGCCGCTTGTACGGTCGCGGCACGGCCGACATGAAGGGCTTCATCGCTTCGGTGCTCGCGGCGGTGCCCGCGTTCGTCGCGAGGCCGCTGAGCGTGCCCGTGCATCTCGCGTTCTCGTACGACGAGGAAGTCGGTTGTGTCGGCGTGCGGCCGATGCTCGAAGCACTGGCCGCGCGCGAGCATCGGCCGCGCCTGTGCGTGATCGGCGAGCCGACCGAACTGAAGCCGGTGCTCGGTCACAAGGGCAAGCTCGCGATGCGCTGCCGCGTGAAGGGCGCCGCGTGCCACTCGGCGTATGCGCCGTCGGGCGTCAACGCGATCGACTATGCGGCGAAGCTGATCGGCCGGCTCGGCGAGATCGGCGCGGCGCTCGCGCGGCCCGAACGGCACGACAGCCGCTTCGATCCGCCGTTCTCGACCGTGCAGACCGGGTTGATCAAGGGCGGCCGCGCGCTGAACATCGTGCCGGCCGAATGCGAGTTCGATTTCGAGGTGCGCGCGCTGCCGGATTTCGATGCGCACGACGTGCCGAGAAAGCTGCAGGACTATGCGGAATCCGAACTGTTGCCGAAGATGCGCGCGGTGCAGCCTGATACCGATATTCAACTGCAGCCGCTCGGCGCGTACCCGGGGCTCGCAACCGCGCCCGACAGCGAAGCCGCGCGCCTGCTCGCGATGCTGAGCGGGTCCGATGCGTTCGGTACGGTCGCGTTCGGCACCGAGGGCGGGCTGTTCGGGCAGGCGGGCATTCCGACCGTGGTGTGCGGGCCCGGCAGCATGGACCAGGGGCACAAGCCCGACGAGTTCGTCACGCTCGAACAACTGCATGGATGCGACGCGATGCTGGGCCGTCTGGCCGCGCATCTTGCTTCGGCCGCCTGAACCCATAGCCGACACGCACGCGCCCGTCCGGCGGCGCGTGCGTTTTTTCTCCTTCGTTATCGCGCCGATTCCGCGACGATCCGCGCGAGCCGCTCGCGGCAGAAATCGACGAACGACTGTGCCTGCTTGGTGAGCTGGCCGCGTTTCAGTCGTGCGCTCACGAGCCCGGACGGGCTCACCGTTTCGCTGAGGCCGATCGTCACGACGCGCCGGCCGTCGTACGTATATTCCGAATACGGGCGCGTGACGAGCAGCGAGAAGCCGAACCCCTGGCCGACCATCCCGCGCACCATCTCGATCGACGGCGAGCCGAACACGATGTTCGGCGTCAGCCCGAGCTCATGAAACAGGCTGACGAAATACGTGCGGCTCGGCTGCACGTCGAGCAGGATCATCGGCTCGACGCAGAGGTCGCGCAGCGACACGTGCGACTGGCCCGCGAACCGGTGGTTCTCCGGCAGCAGCACGTACGGCTGCTGCGGCGGCATCAGCGGCTCGGTTTCGATCGTGCCGTCGAGATCGTGGTCGTACATCAGCGCGAGATCGAACGTGCCGGACGTCAGGCCCTGCACGAGTTCCTGCTGGTCGCCGTCGCGCAGCCGGATGTTGACGCCCGGGTAGCGCTCGCGGAACCCTGCAATGAGCTGAGGAAGATAGAGCGGCGCGACCGTTTCGAAGCAGCCGATGTCGATCTGCCCGGTAATCACGTCGTTGTCGGCGAGCGCGTTCTGTTCGAATTCGTGCGCGATGCGCAGCAGCTCCTGCGCTTTCCGGTAGAAGCGCGTGCCGCTCGGCGTCAGCGATACGCCCTGCGCGTGATGGCGGATGAACAGCTTCACGCCGAAGCTTTCCTCGAGCCCCTTGATCGCGCTGGAGATCGACGGCTGCGCGATGAAAAGCTGGCGCGACGCCTCGGCGACGCTGCCGGATTCCACCGTCGTCACGAAGTATTTCAGTTGCCGCAAAGTGTAGTGAGCCACATGCACCTCTGATGCCCGGCCCCGGCGTGCCGCCGAGGGCGAATTCTGTCCGTGGTTTCGCGTAGCACCTTACCTGAAGAAGCCCGAAGCCGAAATTTCCGCTACAGAGCTTTTTCGTATGTCCCGGAAATATTTTTAGTATTTCTCCGTCGCGGCATCGGGGGCGCACCATCGTCTCCAATCCGGATCGCAACGAGGCCGCACACGTGCCGGCGGGACATGTCGTCCGTCCCCGCAAGCCGCGCATTGTCCGCTTCGGCCGACAACCGCCGCGCGTGCACGCGGCGCGTCGTCGCTCGCGTATCCGGACCCGATTGCAGGTGCGCACCCCATCGCGCGCCGGCTTGAACGGCAAGCGCGCATCGCCGCGCAGGACAGGAGACTTCACCATGACGAACGTGGACCGCAACGCGTCCCCGATGATAGAGAAACACACGATCGGCTACGTGCCGCCCGCGGAGCGCCACGGCAAGGTGCGCGACCTGTTCACGCTCTGGTTCGGCGGCAACATCGCGCCGCTGCCGATCGTGACCGGTGCGCTCGGCGTGCAGCTCTTTCACCTGAACCTGATGTGGGGCATCGTCTCGATCGTCGTCGGCCAGGCGGTCGGCGGCGTGCTGATGGCGCTGCATTCCGCGCAGGGGCCGCAAATGGGCATCCCGCAGATGATCCAGAGCCGCGCGCAGTTCGGTTCGTGGGGCGCGCTGCTCGTCACGGTGATCGCGGCCGTGATGTACGTCGGCTTCTTCGCGTCGAACATCGTGCTCGCCGGCAAGTCGGTGCACGGTATCGCGGCGTCGGTGCCGGTGCCCGTCGGCATCGTGATCGGCGCGGTGGGCTCGGGGCTGATCGGCATCGTCGGCTACCGCTTCATCCATATCCTGAACCGCATCGGTACGTGGGTGCTCGGCATCGGGATCCTGGTCGGCTTCTGGATGATCCTCACGCACGTGACGACCGACGATTTCCTGACGCGCGGCGGCTTCGACTTCGCGGGCTGGCTCGCGACGGTGTCGCTGTCGGCGTTGTGGCAGATCGCGTTCGCGCCGTACGTATCGGACTATTCGCGTTATCTGCCGGAGGATGTCGGCGTCGCGTCGACGTTCTGGGCGACCTATCTCGGCTGCACGATCGGCTCGACGCTTGCGTTCATCTTCGGCGCGGTCGCGGTGCTCGCGGTGCCGGCCGGCGCGGACACGATGGATGCGGTCAAGCAGGCGACCGGCCCGCTCGGGCCGCTGATGCTCGTGCTGTTCCTGCTGAGCGTGATCAGCCACAACGCGCTGAACCTGTACGGCGCGGTGCTCGCGGTGATCACGTCGGTGCAGACGTTCGCGTACAGGTGGATTCCGACCGCAAAAACCCGCGCGGCGGTGTCGGTGGTGATCTTCGTCGCGTGCTGCTATGCGGCGATCGGCGCATCGACGAACTTCGTCGGCAACCTCGTCGATCTCGTGCTCGCGCTGCTGGTCGTGCTGGTGCCGTGGACGGCGATCAACCTGATCGACTTCTACGTGATCCACAAGGGCAAGTACGACATCCAGTCGATCTTCATGGCGGACGGCGGGATCTACGGCCGCTTCAATCCGCAGGCGCTGCTCGCGTATGCGATCGGCATCCTCGTGCAGATTCCGTTCATGAACACGCCGATGTATGCGGGGCCGATTCCCGCGCATCTCGGCGGCGCGGACCTGTCGTGGCTCGTGGGGCTGGTGCTGACGTCGCCGCTGTACTACTGGCTCGCGTCGCGCGACAGCGCGTATCGGCGCCGGCAGGGCGGTGCGCATCTGCCGCCGACTGCAGCGCAGTAAGCGGGGCGCCTTTCGAAGCGGAGCAGGAAGAGGGGGCCACCGCATCGGTCGAGATGCGGTGGCCCGTGGAAGCGTTTCGACATGACGAAGGCAGGCCCGCGGCGGGTGAGGCGCCGCAAGCCTGCCCATGCATCAGACGGCCGCCGAGCGCGCGACGCGTACCGGCACCGACTTGTACGACGGCGTGCCGCTTTCCTTGTCGATGTAGTCGAGCGGCACGAGCACGTTCGCTTCCGGGTAGTACGCGCCGACCGAACCCGGCGCGATGTCGTACTCGATCGCGGTGATCTTCTCGAGACGCAGCGTGCGGCCCGACGCGGTGATCGTCTCGATGTCGACGAGGTCGCCGTGTTCGAGCCCGTACTTCGCGAGATCCGCCGGGTTCATGAACAGCACGTCGCGCCGCCCGAACACCCCGCGATAGCGGTCGTCGAGCCCGTAGATCGTCGTGTTGTACTGATCGTGGCTGCGCAGCGTGATCAGCCGCAGCACCTGCTCTCCGCCGAGCACCGCCGCGTCTTCCGCGACGCCCTTGTAGACCGAGAACATCGCCTTGCCGGTCGCCGTGGGCCACACGCGCTCGGTGGGCGGCAGCGGCAGGCGGAAGCCGCCCGGCGTGCGGATGCGTTCGTTGAATGCCTCGAAGCCGGACACCGTGCGGTCGATCAGGTCGCGGATGCGGTCGTAGTCGGCGATCAGGTCGAGCCACGCGACCTTGCTGTTCGGCAGCGTCGCATGCGCGATGCCCGCGACGATCGCGGGCTCCGAGCGCAACTGGTCGGACGCCGGCTTGAGCTTGCCGGCCGACGCGTGAACCATCGACATCGAATCCTCGACGGTGATCGACTGCCGGCCGGTTGCCTGCATGTCGAGCTCGGTGCGGCCGAGCACCGGCAGGATGAAGGTTTCCTTCGCGACCAGCAGGTGCGAGCGGTTCAGCTTGGTGCCGAGATGCACGCTCAGGTCGAGCTTCGCCATCGCCGGGAACGACTGCTCCGGATCGGGCAGCGCGACCGCGAAGTTGCCGCCGAGGCACAGCAGCGCCTTCGCGCTGCCGTCGACCATCGCCTGCATCGCCTGCACGGCGTCGTGCCCGTGATGCGCGGGCGGCGTGAAGCCGCATACGTCCTCGATCTTCTTCAGGAATTCGGCCGACGGTTTCTCGGTGATGCCGACCGTGCGGTTGCCCTGCACGTTCGAATGGCCGCGCAGCGGGCAGATGCCGGCGCCGGGCTTGCCGATGTTGCCGCGCATCAGCAGCAGGTCGGCGATCAGGCGCACGGTTGCCGTGCCCTTGTTGTGCTGCGTGACGCCCATCCCGTACGTGACGATCGTCGCGTTCGATTTCGCGTAGGCGAGTGCGACCTGTTCGAGCTGCGCCTGGCTGAGGCCGCTCGCGCGCTCGATGTCGTCCCACGACGTGACCTGCAGATCGGCCGAGAACGCGTCGAAGCCGTTGGTGTGCTGCGCGATGAAGTCGCGGTCGAGCACGTCGCCGCGCTCGGCTTCGAGCTGCAGCAGCGCCTTCATGATGCCCTTCAGCGCGGCCGCGTCGCCGCCCGCGTCGAGCTGGTAGTACGTCGATGCGATGCGCGTCGAGCCGAACGACGCCATCTCGATCATGTCCTGCGGATCCGCGAAGCGTTCGAGCGCGCGCTCGCGCAGCGGATTGAACACGATGATCGGCACGTTGCGCCGCGAGCACTCGTGCAGCGTGCCCATCATCCGCGGGTGGTTCGTGCCGGGGTTGTGGCCGATCGAGATGATCAGCTCGCAGTGGTCGAAATCCTCCAGCGACACGGTGCCCTTGCCGATGCCGATCGACTGCGGCAGGCCGACGCTGGTCGGCTCGTGGCACATGTTCGAGCAGTCGGGGAAGTTGTTGGTGCCGAGCTCGCGCGCGAACAGCTGGTACAGGTACGCGGCTTCGTTCGACGCGCGGCCGGACGTATAGAACTCGACCTGCTCGGGCGGCAGCGCGCGCAACACTTCGCCGATGCGCGCGAACGCATCGTCCCATTCGATCGCACGGAACGTGTCGGTCGCGCGATCATAGACGAGCGGATGCGTGAGCCGGCCCATGTTCTCCAGTTCGTAGTCCGACATGCGCAGCAGCGACGATACGGTGTTCGCCGCGAAGAACTCGGGCGTCACGCGCTTGGTCGTCGCTTCCCACGTGACGGCCTTCGCGCCGTTCTCGCAGAACTGGAACGTCGACTTGTGTTCCTTGTCGGGCCATGCGCAGCCGGGGCAGTCGAAACCGTCGGGCTGGTTGGTCCGCATCAGCACGATCGGCGCCTCGATGGTTTCCATCTGCGTGCGCACGGCGTCGGCTGTCGCGCGAAGCGCGCCCCAACCGCCGGCGGGCCCGTCGTACTTCCTGATGCCTGGCACTTCGCGTCGATTTGTCATTGTGAATCTCCATGAGCCGGGCCCGGTGCGGGCGGCTCGGGTTGCGCCGTGTCGCGGCGTGGTGCGGCTCCGTCCGTCGGACGGAGTCGGTCATGCGTGCCCCGGGCATGCAGGGCAGGCGGGGGTTTCAGTGCGCGTCCTTCTTCGCGCCGGACGACTTCTTGCCGGACTGCTTTGCGGTGGGCGGCGGTACGTCGGCACGCGCATCGCCGGCGCTCGCGTCGCCGGATGCGTTGGCGGCCGCCTTGCCGTTCGGTTTCGCCTTGCCGCCGGCGTCCTTCTTCGCGTCCTTCGTGTCCTTCGCTTCCGGCGCGGCGAGCTTGTCGAACTTCACTTCGTCGCTGTCCTTGTCGTAGTCGACTTCGACGCGATCGCCCGACTTCAGCCGGTCGGCGAGGATCTCCTTCGCGAGCTTGGTCTCGATGGTCTGGCGGATCTGGCGCTTCAGCTCGCGTGCGCCGAACTCCGGCTGGTAGCCGGCTTCGGTCAGGTGCTCGACGAGCGAGTCGCCCATCACGAGCGTGATGTCCTGCGCGGCGGCCGTGCGCACCACGCGGTCGAGCTGGATCTGCACGATCGCGCGGATGTTCTCCTTCGACAGCGCGTGGAAGACGATCACCTCGTCGATCCGGTTCAGGAACTCGGGGCGGAAATGGCCCTTCAGCACCTGCATCAGTTCGTCGCGGATCGCCTTGTCGGTCTTGCGCGCGGCTTCCGGCTGCGTGAGGTTGTCCATGATGATCGCGGCGCCGAGGTTGCTCGTCGCGATGATGATCGTGTTGCTGAAGTCGACCACGCGGCCCTTGCCGTCGGTCAGGCGGCCGTCGTCGAACACCTGCAGCAGAACGTTGTAGACGTCCGGGTGCGCCTTCTCGATCTCGTCGAGCAGGATCACGCTGTACGGGCGGCGCCGCACGCGCTCGGTGAGCTGGCCGCCTTCGTCGTAGCCGACGTAGCCGGGCGGCGCGCCGATCAGCCGCGCGACCGCATGCCGTTCCATGTACTCGGACATGTCGATGCGGATGATCGCCTGCTCGTCGCCGAACACGGTCTCGGCCAGCGCCTTCGCGAGCTCGGTCTTGCCGACACCCGTCGGCCCGAGGAACAGGAACGTCGCGATCGGCCGGTGCGTCTGGCCGAGCCCCGCGCGCGACAGCCGCACGGCGTCGCTGACGGCCACCACCGCGTCGCTCTGGCCGACCACGCGCTCGCGCAGCTGCTCTTCCATCTTCAGCAGCTTCTGGCGCTCTTCCTGCGTGAGTTCCGACACGGGGATGCCGGTCAGCCGCGACACGACCTCGGCGACCGATTCGACCGTCACCTCCAGCGTTTCCGAGCCGGTCTTGCGCTGCCACGCCTCCATCTTTTCATCGACCGTCTTCTGCTTCGCGTTGATCTGCTCTTCGAACTGCTTCGCTTCGTCGAAGCGCTTGCGCGACGTCGCGTAGTCCTGTTCGCGCTTCAGTTGCGCGATCTGCGCTTCGCCTTCCTGGATGTCGACGGGGCGCGACGTCGCGCCGATCCGCACGCGCGCGGCGGCCTGGTCGATCAGGTCGATCGCCTTGTCGGGCAGGAAGCGCGACGTGATATAGCGGTCGGCGAACTCGGCGGCCGAGACGAACGCGTCGTCGGCGAACGTCACCTGGTGGTGCGCCTCGAGGCTGTCGCGCAGCCCGCGCAGGATCACGATCGTCTGCTCGACGCTCGGCTCCGGCACGAACACCGGCTGGAAGCGCCGTTCGAGCGCCGCGTCCTTCTCGATGTACTTCTGGTATTCGTTGAGCGTCGTCGCGCCGATCAGGCTCAGCTCGCCGCGCGCGAGCGCGGGCTTCAGCACGTTCGCGATGTCGAGGCCGCCTTCGCCGCCGCCCTGGCCCGCGCCGACGATCGTATGCAGTTCGTCGATGAACAGGATCAGTTCGTCCTGCTTCGCAGTCACTTCGTCGATCAGCTGCTTCGCGCGCTCCTCGAACTCGCCGCGATACTTGGCGCCGGCGACCATCGAATTGATGTTGACCTCGACGAGCCGCTTGTTGCGCAGCACCTCGGGCACGTCGCCGTTGACGATCCGCTGCGCGAGCCCTTCGACGATCGCGGTCTTGCCGACGCCCGGCTCGCCGATCAGCACCGGGTTGTTCTTCTTGCGGCGCGCGAGCACTTCGATCGTGCTTTCGATTTCCTGCGCGCGGCCGAGCACGGGGTCGAGCTTGCCCTGGCGCGCGATCGCGGTGAGGTCGCGGCCGAACTTGTCGAGGTTCGGCGTGCCGGTCGGTGCGTCGACGCGGCCGTCCTCGGCGCCCTTGCCGACCACCTTCACGACTTTCTGGCGCAGCGCCTCGGGCGTCACGCCGTATTTCTTCAGCAGCGTGCCGGCGATGCTGTCCGGCACCGATGCAAGCCCGATCAGCAGGTGCTCGGGGCCGATATACGAGTGGCCAAGATCGCGCGACGCCTGGAACGCGTATTGCACGGCCTTCTTCACGCGAGGCGAGATCGACAGCTTGTCGAGCGGCGCATCGGGGGCGGCCGTGCCGGTGTGCGCATGCTCGTCGATATACGACTTGATGTCCTGCGGCGACAGCTTCAGTTCCTTCAGCAGCGCGGCGCAGACGTCGGTGTCCGCGAGCGCGTAGAGCAGGTGTTCGGAGTCGAGCTCGCTGCGGCGCAGTTCGTGCGCCTTCTCGGCCGCGCGCTGCAGCAGTTCGAGCGTCTGTTCGCTGAACGCGTCGGTCGGGTCGACCGATTCGCGCGGCACCTCGGCGGCGAGCGGCGATTCGTCGCCGAGCTCACCGAACAGCGACGACGAGCCGCCGCCGCCCAGCAGCGAATCGAACGGGTTCAGCATGCTCTGATGCCGCATCAGCTGACGGAAATGGTAGTCGCAGATCGAGATCGTCTTGCGCTCGCCGTCCTGCATCACGGTTGCGCGCGCAACGGCCGGCCGGGCGTGGCAGATATCGCAAAGTGCGGGCATGGTGGTCTGGCTCCTGTCTGTGAAGGTGGGTCGAACGGTGAAGTCACGATGCGGTGCAGCGCTGGCGCGTGCCGACCGCGAACACGCGACGCGCGGCGCGGCGGCGCGCGGGCCGCGCCCACGCTGTCGCGCCGCGCGCGCCGGCGAGGTGCACGGTCGCGGCGGGGAGCGCGCATGCTGCGAGGAGCCCACGGCATCGCTTCGACTGCGTTCAAAATAGCGCCTCGGCGGGAGGCATCCAAGACACAGTTTCGCGCCGGACCGACTGCGAATTGCACCCTCACATGCGCGCACGCACGGGGGACAAGGAGTACAGACGGGCGCGCACGCGGCGACGCGGGCGCGCGCGGCATGTGCAGCGTGCGGTGACTGGAGGCACGGGGGAGGGAAACGCGAACGGATCGCGGTGCGACATCGGCGCGCAGGGCGCCGGTCGGCGGCAAACGGACGGTGATGCGGGTGGGCCGGCCGCGCGCGCATCGCAGCCGATGCGTGCGTGGCGGCCGAACGAGAGGTCCAGTTGCACGGTACGGGCCGGACATGGCGCCAACCGTGGCGAACCACGATCAGTCGGACAGTTTCATCGCGAGCCGCTGGCGGGCGATCTGCTTCACGTCCGTCGACAGTGCCGCATTCGGCAGACCATTGGCCCAGACGGAGAACGAATCCTCGATCAGGTTGCGCGTGTCGGGCGGCAACTCGGCCAGCATCAGCGACACGACGGTAAACAGCACGGCGGTGTCGCTGGCCTCGCTGCCCGCGTTCGCATCGACCGTTTTCTTCAGGCTGTCGACCGACGCTTGCAGTGCCTGCAATGCATCATTCGTATCGCTCATGACATTCTCCATGCAAGATGGGTTCGATCGGCGACGAACATGCGGCCGGTCGCGCGCGACGCCCGGGCGGGCATCGCGCGCAGGCAACTTGGATCAGGTGGCCGTGTTGGCCTGCGGCGCCACGGCCACCGATGCTTCGCTCGTCAGCATCAGGAACGTGAAGGTTTCGCGCAGGTACAGGCGGACGGCCTTGTCGCTATGGCTCGTGTAGCCGATCGATACGTCTTCCCCGAGGTGCAACTCGTAATCGCCGCCGCGCATCGACAGCACGCAGCCGCCGCTGAGCGCCGGCGCCCAGATGATCTCGCCGCTGACGATCCGCTTGATGTGGCCGAGAACCGGATACCCCTGGTCGCGCGCCTCGCTGAGCGCGGTATACGCGTCCGAGCCGAGCACCACCGAGTACGGGCCGTCGACGCCCGCGAGCCGCAGCGCTTCGAGCGCGTCGCTGATCGCGTCCGGGTACGCGCTGACGTCCGCCGGCAGCGTGAGCTTGCGGTTCGACGTGCCTTCGCGGATGCCGACGATGCCGGCGGCCGGGTAGCCGTCGAAAATCGCGTTGTCCTCGGCGAACGCGAGCCGCTGCGCGGCGTCCTTCGCCGGTTGCCAGTCGGCGTCGCGCGCGCCGCGCTCGACGCTGTCGATCGCATCGCGGCTCAGTTCGAACGGCACCGTCAGCTCGACGATCGTGCGGACTTCGCGCAGCCGCGCGTTCACCTGCTCGCGCGGCGCGGCGACCTCCACCAGGTGCCCGGTGCCGACGGCCGACAGCTCGGGGCCCGCGGGGCCGTCGACGTCGACGACGCGGCGGCCGGCCACCGATCGTTTGAAGGTGCGCGCCACTTCCTCCTCGATTTGTTCCCAGGCGGACGACGAGATCGGGGCGAGTTCGCGGTGCAGGTTATTCATAGGCTTGGGTTCCTTTCAGCGAGCCGATTTTCAGCGAGCCGTCGCGCTGCGGCGCGGACGACGAGGATTCCGGTTGCGCGGCGTCGGCGGCCGGCGCCGCGCGATCGGCGAGCGCTTCGAGCAGGTCGGCCGACGGCACGAAGAACAGCGAGCCGGTGACCGCGCGGCTGTAGTCGAGCAGGCGGTCGTAGTTGCCGGGCGGGCGGCCGACGAACATGTTCTCGAGCATCTGCTCGATCGGCGCCGGCGAGCGAGCATAGCCGATGAAATAGGTGCCGAATTCACCGGCGCCCGGGCGCCCGAACGGCATGTTGTCGCGCAGGATCTTCACTTCCTGGCCGTTCTCGTCGAGCGTGGTCAGCGAGCTGTGCGACGACGACGGCTTCACGTCCGGCGCGAGCTCGATGTCGGACAGCTTGGTGCGGCCGATGATGCGCTCCTGCGTCTCGACCGCGAGCGCGTTCCAGCCGGCCATGTCGTGCAGGTACTTCTGCACGATCACGTAGCTGCCGCCCGCGAATGCCGCGTCTTCATCGCCGATCACCGTGAAGTCGACCGCCTCGCGGCCTTCGGGGTTCTCGGTGCCGTCGACGAAGCCGATCATCGCGCGCTGGTCGAAATTGCGGAAGCCGTGCACCTCGTCGACGACCGTGACGGCGCTGCCGAGCGCGCCGAGCAGTTGCGTCGCGAGTTCGAAGCACAGGTCCATCGCTTCGGCGCGGATGTGCAGCAGGATGTCGCCCGGCGTCGCGACCGCGACGCGCTGCCCGGCGCCGAATTCGCGGAACGGATGCAGCGACGCGGGGCGCGGGTCGCCGAACAGCGTATCCCACGCGTCGGCGCCGAAGCCGCACACGCAGGTCAGGTTGCCGCCGGGCACGCGCTTGCCGACCGAGCGCACGAGTGCGGCGATGTCGCCGCACCATGAACGGATCGTGTCGGCGTGATCGGCACCGGGATTGATCGTTGCCACGAGGAAGATCGCGCTGCGCGTGATCGGGCTGTGAACGGCCTGGGAGAGCGGGGGAGGTGTCTGCATCGCGGCCTGCCGGTCAGTCATGTCGGGGCGGACGGGCCGCGGCTGCCGCGGCGCGCGAAGGCGAACGGTTGGACTGTGTCATGCGACTGTTCTCTTTGTGACATGCGGATGAAGGACGTTGCGCAGGCATCGCGCAACGGGCCGCAGCGGCGGCGGCCGGCCGCCCGGCGCGTGACTTGCCCGCACCGCGCAACGTCGTCGAGCATGCAATCTAGCAGCTTCGGCGGGTCTTTGGAACACGTATCGTCAATCTGTCATTCGAATGCGTCAAACGGGGCCGGAATTTGCGCGGCGGCCGCGCAGCTGTACTCCTGGCATGCGCGGCGCTGTGCTCTTGAGCGTCCGTGCAGCGTGCAGTAGATTAGGTCCCGCTGCCCGGTACCGCTCACGGATCTTCATACCGACCGTCACCTTGAATACGTCCACCGTTTCCTGTTCGCCGTCCGAGCGCATCCGTCGCCGCTTCGGCCATTTCCTTCACGCGGCCGAACTGGCCGGGCTGATCGTGATCGGTCTCGCGACCGCGTTCGCGATGACGCAGGAAGCGTGGAAGGTCGTGCTCGCGGGCGAGGTGTCGCTGACCGACCTGCTTCTCATGTTCCTGTATCTGGAAGTGCTCGCGATGAACGTGCGCTACCTGCGGCTCGGCCGGCTGCCCGTGCGGTTTCCGCTGTTCATTGCGATGACGTCGCTCGCGCGCGACCTGATCCTGCGCGGCGCGACCGACGGCCCCGAGCGGATGCTGATGACGACGTTCGGGATCGTGCTGCTCGCGGTGGGCGTGCTGATCCTGAGCTTCGGCCAGCATCGTTTTCCGGCCGACGTCGACGATGTCGAGGAGGACGCGCATGTGGGCCGGTGACGCGCGAACGATATGCACCATGTTTCTACAGGAGGGGCCGGATGAGCACGCATTCCGTCGCAACGAAGCAGGCGATCGATTTGCAGCACGCGTCGTCGGACGCGTACCGGCAGGCACGCGACGCGCGTGACGCCGATCCGGCGCGCGCACGTGCGCCGTCCGTCGTCGCGATGCAGCAGGCGGCCGCGCATGCGTATGTCGAGGCAGCCCGCGCACGTGTCGAAGCCACAGGCATCTGAATGAACACCGGGTTGCCGGCGCGCCGCGCGATGTGCGCCGGCAGCATATGCCCATCTACACGAGAGAGGTGTCGCATGACCAAGCAACTGATCGTCGCCGTGTTCGGCAGCGTCGACACGGCCCGCCAGGCGGCGAACGATTTCGAGGCGCTGTCGGAGAAGAATGAAGGATTCCGCATCGAGAACGGCGTCGTCGTCGAAAAGGACGCGGCCGGCAAGCTCGCGGTGCTCGCCGCCGAATCGCGGCCGTTCAAGGGCGGCGTGATCGGCGCGATCGCGGGCGGCCTGCTCGGGATCCTCGCCGGGCCGCTCGGCGTGGTCACCGGCATGGCGGCCGGCGCGGGTGCCGGCATCCTCGCGGACGCGGCCGGCAACGCGCTGCTCGACGGCACGTTCGTCGAGACGGTGGCCGCGCGGCTCGTGCCCGGCAGCGTCGCGATCATTCTCGAGGCGAAGGAAGCCACGCCGTTCTCGGTCGACAACGTCGTGACGGGATTCGGCGGCAAGGTCTTCCGCCAGGCGCTCGGCTGAGCGCCGCCTTCCAACCGTTTCGGGAGAACCGCATGCGCATCGATCAATCGTACCGGCGCTTCGACATCGCGGCGACGCTGTCGCCGCTGCCCGGCAACCGCGCGATCGCGACCGTCGACGTGACGACCGACGATCCGGCCCGCATCGCCGATCTCGGCACCGGCTACTTCCTGCAGATCCGCAAGTGGGTCGAGTCGAACGACGTCGCGCAGCTGACGGTGGTGTTCGACGAGTGCAAGGTCGCGATCGACCACTACGCGGACAACGTCGACGACGCGTGAGTCCACGCATCGCCACGCCGGACACGCATCGAGTCGTCGCCGGCTGCCGGCGATCGGAAATACAAAACGACTTGTGCCGGCGCAGCGCGGCGCCGCACCGGCGCGTTTGAATCTGTTCACCACGCCAACCGGATTTGGCGTTTGATCGCCAAACTGTCACTTACATTCGTCGAAATGACGCAGTAGGATGCCGATCCTTGTCTTGATGGGATCCGCATTGCTATCCGCCTTCAATTTCGGTAACGGACGAGGCTCGAACCGGGACGCCCGCGGCCGGGCACGGCTATCCGGCTTCGTGCATCGGCGCGGCCGGGACGCGCACGCGTCCCGGGCCGGTTCACCGCTGGCGGGGCGAGGCGGATGAAGCTCTACGAGAAATTCGCGAACGACATAGAGAGACTCATCCGGCAACGCGTGTATCGACACGGCGATCGTGTGCCGTCGGTGCGGCAGGCGAGCCAGCAGCACCGGATCAGCATCACGACCGTGCTTCATGCGTACCTGCTGCTCGAAAGCCGCGGGCTGCTGGAAAGCCGCCCGCAGTCGGGTTACTTCGTGAACCTGCGCCGCGACGACAGCCATGCGCCGGTGCGCGAGCTGCGGCCGTCGAAGCCGATCGCGATCTCGTCGTCGGTGGACGTGAGCCGGCTCGTGCTGTCGACGCTGCGCTCGATCGGCACCGACGACGCGGTGCCGCTCGGCTCGCCGTATCCGGACCCGAGCCTGTTTCCGTTCGAGAAGCTGAACCGCTACGCGTATGCGGCCGGCCGCGACAAGTCGCTGTGGGGCGTGACGGACGGGCTGCCGCCCGGCCATCCGCGGCTGATCCGGCAGATCGCGCGCCGCTACCTGGAAAACGGGATGTCGGTGGATCCGAACGAGATCATCGTGACGGTCGGCGCGACTGAGGCGATCAACCTGTGTCTGCAGGCGGTGGCGAAGCCGGGCGATACGATCGCGGTGGAATCGCCGACGTTCTACGCGATGCTGCACGCGATCGAGCGGATGGGGATGAAGGCGATCGAGGTCGCGACGCATCCGGAATACGGGATCGACATTGCGGCGCTGGCGGCGATTGCGAAGTCGCAGCCGATCGCCGCATGCATGGTGATGCCGAACTTCCAGAACCCGCTCGGCTTTCAGATGCCCGACGAGCGCAAGCGCGAGCTGGTTGAGTTCGCAACCAAAGCGGACCTGCCGATCATCGAGAACGGTGTGTACAACGAACTGTACTTCGGCAACATGCATCCGAGCACGCTGAAGTCGTACGACCGCAACGACATCGTGCTGCATTGCTCGTCGTTCTCGAAAAGCCTGACGGCCGCGTACCGAATCGGCTGGGCATTGCCGGGCCGCTATCGCGAACAGGTCGAGAAGCTGAAATTCCTGAACACGCTCGCGACGCCGTCGTTGCCGCAACTGGCGATCGCCGAGTTTCTCGAGCGCGACGGTTACGAACATCACCTGAGGCGGATTCGCAAGGCGTACGCGCAGCAAGCGAACCTGATGCGCGCGATGGTGTCGCGGTTCTTTCCGGAGGGCACGCGCATTTCGAGCCCGGCCGGCGGGTATGTGCTGTGGGTCGAACTGCCGGCGCAGGTCGACGCGATGCGGCTGTATCAGCTCGCGCTGGAGCAGGGGATCACGATCGGCCCCGGCTACATGTTCTCGATCGCGGACAGCTACCGGAACTTCATCCGGCTGAACTACAGCAGCCCGTGGTCGCCGGAGATCGAGCAGGCGGTCGTCGCCGTCGGCAAGCTCGCCGCGTCCTGTATCGGCTGACCGCGGCCGCGGCCGCGGGCGCGTGCAACGACACGCAACCCGCGCGTCGTGTTGCGTCAGGTCAGCCGGTACGATTGCGCGCCCGTTCCCGCGAGCGTGCCGCCGTCGACGATCAGGTATTCGTTGCGGATCGGCTTGCCGTCGAACCAGCATTGCAGGATCTCCAGCGTGCCGGCCGCATAGCGCGCCTGCGCGGACAGCGACGTGCCCGAGATGTGCGGCGTCATTCCGTTGAACGGCATCGCGCGCCACGGATGGTCGGGCGGCGCCGGCTGCGGAAACCACACGTCGCCGCCGTAGCCCGCGAGATGGCCGGACGTAACGGCGCGCACGACCGCGTCGCGGTCGACCAGCTTCGCGCGCGCGGTGTTGATCAGGTACGCGCCGCGCTTCATCCGCGCGATCATCGCCGCGTCGAACAGGTGCTCGGTCGACGGGTACAGCGGGATCTGCAGGTTCACGATATCGACGGCGCCGGCGAGCGACGCGGCATCGGCGTGATACGTGAGCGCGAGTTCCTGCTCGATCGCGGCGTCGAGCCGGTGCCGCTGCGTGTAGTGCAGATGCAGGCCGAACGGCTTCAGCCGGCGCAGCACCGCGAGACCGATGCGCCCCGCGCCGACCGTGCCGAAATGCATGCCTTCGACGTCATAGCTGCGCGACACGCAATCGGCGATGTTCCAGCCGCCTTGCTGAGCGATCGCATGCGACGGCAGATAGTTGCGCACCAGCGCGAGCGTCGTCATCACCACGTGTTCGGCCACGCTGATGCTGTTCGAGCCCGTGACTTCGGCGACGGTGACGTGCGCGCGCGCCGCGGCGTCGAGATCGACGTGATCCGAACCGATGCCGGCCGTCAGTGCGAGCTTCAGCTTCGGCGCGCGGGCGATCCGTTCGGCCGTCAGGTACGCGGGCCAGAACGGCTGCGAAATCACCACGTCCGCCTCGGGCAGCCGGCGCTCGAATTCGGAGTCGGGGCCGTCCTTGTCGCTCGTCACGATCAGCGTGTGACCGTGCGTTTCCATATAAGCGCGCAACCCGAGCGCGCCGGATACCGAGCCGACGAGTTCGCCGGGCCGGAAGCCGACGGGGCCGGCCGGCGTCGGCGCGGTTTGTCCGTCCGCGTATTGCGCGATGACCGGAATCGCGTCGCGTACGTAGCGCGGCGGATAGCCGTCGACGGGATCGGGGTAGAGCACGCACAGGACGGTGGCCATCGGGAGAACCTCTGGTGACGGAATGAAGGCGGAGCGGCACGCGAATTGCGCGGTCCGCGCGGAAGTACGCGCGGAAGTACGATGCCGCGGCCGCCGCGTGTTGCGTCGCAACGTCGATGACGTTCTACGCCGGTCATGGATCTCGTACAAGCTACAGTCGGTGTTTGCGTGCGCTGCGGGGCGTCTGTACCTGTTCTTTTCATGAAGGACGCCGATAATGGGATCGTTACCTGACTCTGCGGGAGCGATGTCATGTCCGGAAGCGATTCCTCGTCTTCACACCCTGATCTCGCGCTGGGCATCGCGCTCGACGACATCGCCGACGGCGCGATGATCGAGGGCCATGTCGGCGACGCAGCGGTGCTGCTCGTGCGCCGCGCCGACGAACTGTTTGCCGTGGGCGCGCAATGCACGCACTACGGCGCGCCGCTGGCCGACGGCCTGCTGGTCGGCGACACGATCCGCTGCCCGTGGCACCACGCGGCGTTCTGCCTGCGCACCGGCGCGCGGCTGCGCGCGCCGGCGCTCGACGGGCTGCCGTGCTGGCGCGTCGAACGCCGCGACGGTCGCGCCGTCGTGCTCGATGCGCGGCCGGCCGCCGCGCCGCCGGCGCTGAATGCGGCCGGGTTGCCCGCATCGGTGGTGATCGTCGGCGGCGGCGCCGCCGCGATCGCGGCCGCCGTGACGCTGCGGCAGGAAGGTTATCCGCATCCCGTCACGCTGCTGAGCGCAGACCGCGATCCGCCGTACGACCGGCCGAATTTGTCGAAGGACTATCTCGCGGGCACGGCCGACGCCGACTGGCTGCCGCTGCGCGCGCCGTCGTTCTATACCGACCATCGAATCGACGTGCGGTGCGGCACGCGCGTCGCGCGGATCGATCCCGCGCAGCATGCGGTCGAGCTGGCCGACGGCAGCCGCGTCGGATACGGCGCGCTGCTGCTTGCAACGGGCGCCGAACCGAACCGGCTGACCGTGCCCGGTGCGGATCTGCCGCACGTGTGCGTGCTCCGCTCGTGCGCCGACTGCGACGCGCTGATCGGCAAGCTGAAAACGGCGCGTCGTTGCGTCGTGGTCGGCGCGAGCTTCATCGGGCTCGAAGCGGCCGCTGCGTTGCGCACGCGCGGGCTCGACGTGCATGTCGTCGCGCCCGATGCGCAACCGATGGCGCACGTGCTCGGCGAAGCGCTCGGCGACGCGATCAAGGCGCTGCACGAATCGCATGGTGTCGTGTTCCATCTCGGCACGACGCTCGCTCAAATCGCACCGGACAGCGTGACGCTGCCGACCGGCGACGTGCTGCCGGCCGATGTCGTGGTGGTCGGCATCGGCGTCCGTCCGAACGTTGCGCTCGCGCAGGACGCGGGGCTTGCGGTCGAGCGCGGCGTGACGGTCGACCGCTTCCTGCAGACGAGCGCGCCCGGCGTCTACGCGGCCGGCGACATCGCGCGCTGGCCCGATCCGCTGACGGGCGAGCGCATTCGCGTCGAGCACTGGGTCGTCGCCGAGCGGCAGGGCAGCGTCGCGGCGCGCAACATGCTCGGGCAGCAGCGGCCGTTCGACGCGGTGCCGTTCTTCTGGAGCCAGCATTACGACATGACGATCAACTATGTCGGGCATGCGGAGCAATGGGATCGCGTCGAGATCGACGGCGACCTCGGCGCGCACGACTGCTCGATTGCATACTGGCGCGGCGACACGCGGCTCGCGGTCGCGACGATCGGCCGCGATCTCGACAGCCTGAAGGCGGAAGCGGCATTGGAGCGGCAGATTGCAGCCGCGTGACAGCGGCCCGGCTACACGATTCGAACCAGGAGGAAAAATGAATCCCGACGTCCGTGCACGTTTCGAAACCGAGTTCGCGCCGCGCATCGCGGCGCGTGTGCTCGGCCTGTACCGGCCCGGCGAAGTGAAGGTCGATGTCGTGCCGCACGACGGGCAGGGCAGTCCGACCTGCGTCGACGTGATCGGCCTCACGTCGACCGTCGGCTTGCCTAACCCGCTGAACGCGCGGCTCGCGTGGCGCGACGATGCGATCGACGGTCTGCTGGCCGAGCCCGACCGCAGCCGCTTCGACCGTTATCTCGCGGCACTGCCGGTCACGATCGAACGATGGCAGATGGAGTTGCCGGTCGACTTCGGCACGCGGACCCAGCGCGACCGCGAGATCCTGATCGGCGATCTGGATTTCGATGCGTGATCGCGTCGTGCCGTTCGCGCATGATGGGTGGCCGACGTACTGGCTGCTGGCGCGATGTCCGGCGATGAACCGATCGCCGTTACCGGTCGCGAGTCCTGATCATCACGCGCCCCTGGTCGATGCCGCCGCGCAGCGCTTCGTCGCACGTGAGCCATTCGGGCGTGACGAGTTCGGGGGCCGGCAGGTCCACCGTCGCGCCGTCGCGGAAGATCCGCACCTGCGCGACCCATGCGCCGTTTGCGTTGCGCGTCGCTTCGACGCGAATCTCGTGATCCATGAAGGTGTCGGTTGCTTGCATCGGTCGGGGTCCTCCGTCGGTCGTGAACGACGATCCAGCGGCGCTGCGTCGCGCGATCGCGGGCATGCGGCCGCGCGCGCCGCCAAACGCGGTGCGTCGATCGTAGCAGCATGGCGCGCGCCGCGCACCGGAACCTGGTTTCGATATGACAAGCGATACGGGAGCGAACCTGTGGCCTTCGACCTGACCTTCTCCATCAAGGTGTTCGCGGCGCTGTTCGCGATCATGAACCCGATCGCGAACATCCCGGTGTTCCTGTCGCTGACGGAGGGCGCGGCGGACGGCATGCGCCGCAAGGTCGCGCTGACGGCCACGATCGGCGTGACGATCGGCTGCATCGTGTCGGCCGTCGCGGGCGGCGCGATCCTCCACGTGTTCGGCCTGACGATCGACGATTTCAGGCTCGCGGGCGGGCTGCTGGTGCTGCTGATCGCGCTGTCGATGCTGCACGGCGCGCCGAGCCGCCAGCATTCGCCGGGCGACGACGAAGGCGGCGATCCGGCAGCGGCCGACAGCGTCGCGATCTATCCGCTGACGATTCCGCTGCTGGTCGGCCCCGGCACGATCGCGACGATGATCGTGCTCGGTCACGGCGCGTTCTCGACCGGACAGGAACTCGCGTTCGCGCTCGGGCTCGCCGCGTTTCTCGTACTGCTGGCCGTGGCGTTGCTGTCGGCGCCGCTGATCGGCCATTACCTGTCGCCGCGCGTGACGGCCGTCACGCAGCGCCTGATGGGGATGATTCTCGCGGCGATCGCGATGCAGATGATCGTCGCGAGCCTGAAGGCCGCGTCCGCGCTGCCGCATTGAAGGCGACGCACGACTCGACGCAAACCCGCCGCTGTTTGACCTGACGCTAGCGCCGTTGCGCGGGCGCGCGCCTTGCTCGATCAGTTCGACGGTCACGTTCGCCGTCCCGCTTTCGACAACGAGGGCCGCACATGAAAGCCGTCATATTTCACGGCAGCGGCGACATTCGCATCGATACGGTGCCCGACCCGGATATCGCCGATATGGCCGATGCGGTCGCGCGCGAACCGGGCCGGATGAAGGTGCAGCTCGAACCCCGACGTATGTGAACCGGAACGAGGAGCGATGCGATGGACGATCGATACGACAACTGCATGGCTGCGTGCGACGCGTGTGCGCACGCGTGCGATGCGTGTTTGGCCGCGTGCCTCGCGGAACCCGACGGGCACGCGCTGGCGGCCTGCATCGCGCTCGATATCGAATGCGCGCAGCTGTGCCGCTTCGCGTCGGGCGCGATGGCGCGCCGCAGTGTGCTCGTGCCGAGCGTGTGCGCACTGTGTGCACAGGCGTGCGACCTGTGCGCGACCGAATGCCTGCTGCATGCGCACGATCATTGCCGCAACTGCGCGCTCGCGTGCGAAACGTGCGCGGCGATGTGCCGCGCGATGGCATGAGCATGTGCGGTCGCGGGGCGCGCTGACCCCGGTGCGCGACGCGCTGCCGCGCTCACTGATTCGGTGCGCCCGGCGGCGGGGCTGCGCTCGCGCTGGTGGTGGCGATGGTGGCGGCGCCCGCGTCACCGGGGTTCGGCGCCGCAGCGCCGTTCACCGCGCTACGCTCGTGCTCGGGCAGCAGCGCGAGACGGTTGTACAGCGTCTTGAGGCTGATGCCGAGCGCTTTCGCGGTGCGCGGCTTGTCGCCGTTGAAATGCCGCAGCGACGCGGCGATGAAGCGCTGCTGCGTGTGCGCGAGCGTCGTGCCGATATGCAGCGTCATCGCGTTGTGGCGCACTTCCTCGTGCGGCGGTTGGCGGCGCGGCAGTTGCAGGTCGATCTGCTCGTCCGCGAGGATGAACGCACGCTCGAGCGCATTGCGCAGTTCGCGCACGTTGCCGGGCCACGTATACGCGCGCAGCGCCTTCATCGCCTGCATCGACAGGCGCTTTCTCGTGCGGTGCCGCGCATTCAGCCGCTCGACGATCTGGAGAGCGATATCACCGACATCGTCCTCGCGCTGCCTGAGCGGGGGCACATGCAGCGCGATCATCGCGATTCGGTAGAACAGGTCTTCGCGCAGCCGGCCGCTGCGCACGGCCTCGACGGGATCGTGATGCGTGGCCGCGACGATCCGCACGTCGAGCGGAATCGATTCGTGGCCGCCGACGCGCACGATCGTGTTCGATTCGAGCGTGCGTAGCAGCTTGACCTGCAGCTCGCCCGGCATTTCCGCGATCTCGTCGAGGAACAGCGTGCCGCCGCACGCGGCTTCGAACATGCCCACATGCTGCGCGACCGCGCCGGTGAAGCTGCCTTTTTCGTGACCGAACAGATGCGATTCCGCGATGTCGGGCGCGATCGCCCCGCAGTTGACGGGGACGAACGGCCCGCGCCGCCGCGGGCTCAGGTCGTGCAGGAGACGCGCGACGATATCCTTGCCGGCGCCGCTTTCCCCGACGATCAGCACGCTGGCGTGCGTGGTCGCGACGCGCGACACCTTCAGTAAAAGGGCCTGGATCGTACGCGAGCGACCGAAGAGTCGCGCGCTGTCATCGCCGGTTTTCGCCATGGCGCGATATCGAATCACGAAGATTTGACCGAATATTGTCGAGGTCTGATGAAAAAACGACGTGGCATGCGTCGTTTTCCTGTACGGAGCTTACCTTTTATACAAACGGCGCGACATTGAATCTGGCAATGCGAGCCGCCGCGGCAGATAGATTTATTCGATGAGCGACGAATGCGCGACCGGGGTCTTCTATACTTCGAAGCAGCGTTTTTCATTGCAGGACGGCCGGTCCGCTCATTGGTATGCAGTGCGGAAGGTGTCGCCGTGTGCCGGCCGCGCGTGCTGCGCCGCACATCCGTCGCGGTTCCGGCCAGTGCCCGCGCCGGGCCGCCTCACAAGGAGCCTCGATGCCCTATGTCCTGATCGTCGAAGACGATGCCGATACGCGCACGATGCTCGCGACACTCGCACGCACGCAGCAGCTCGCATGCGATACGGCCGCGACGCTCGAAGAAGCGCGCACGCTCGTCACGACGCATACCCCCGATCTCGTGCTGTGCGATCTCGTGCTGCCGGACGGCAACGGCATGGATCTGTTCGACGCATTGCCGAAACGCTCGCACTGCGAAATGGTGTTGACCACCGGCCACGCGAGCCTCGAAACCGCGATCGACGCATTGCGGCGCGGCGCGACCGACTATCTCGTGAAGCCGCTGAACATGCAGCGGCTGAACAGCATCTTCGCGCGCGTGCCGCGCACGACCGCGCTGCACGAAGAGATTGCCGAGCTGCGCTCGGAGCTGAAGCGCCTCGGGCGTTTCGGCCGCATGCTCGGCAGCTCGCCCGCGATGCAGGCCGTCTACGATGCGATCGGCCGCGTCGCGCGCACCGAGGCTTCGGTGCTGCTGACGGGCGAATCGGGCACCGGCAAGGAGCTGGCCGCGCAGACGGTGCACGACCTGAGCCTGCGCCGCCGCGGCCCGTTTCTCGCGGTGAACTGCGGCGCGATCGCCGCGAACCTGGTCGAGAGCGAGATGTTCGGCCACGACCGCGGCAGCTTCACCGGCGCCGAGCGCCAGCACAAGGGCTTCTTCGAACGCGCGGACGGCGGCACGCTGTTTCTCGACGAGATCACCGAGATGCCGGTCGAATCGCAGGTCAAGCTGCTGCGCGTGCTGGAGACGGGGCGGCTTACGCGGCTCGGCTCGACGCGCGAGATCGACGTCGACGTGCGCATCGTCGCCGCGACGAACCGCGATCCGGAAGCCGCGATGGCGGACGGCAAGCTGCGGCCCGACCTGTTTCACCGGATCAACGTGTTTCCGATTCCATTGCCGCCGCTGCGCGAGCGCGGCGACGACATCCCGATGCTCGCCGACGCGTTCCTGCAGCATTTCAACGAAGAGAGCGGCCGGCATCTGCGCTTCGCGCCGGCCGCGCGCGAAGCGCTGAAGACCCACGAATGGCCCGGCAACGTGCGCGAACTGCGCAACTTCGTGCAGCGAGCGAGCATTTTCAGCGATGCGGACGTGATCGAGACGCTGCCGCCGCCGATCATGGAAGAGCTGTCGAACATGGTCGATTCGCACGAGGATCGCGTGACCGTGCCGTTCGGCACGCCGCTCGAGGAAGTCGACCGGCGGCTGATCCTCGGCACGATCGCGCAATGCGGCGGCGTGAAGGCGCAGGCGGCCGAAGTGCTCGACGTCAGCCTGAAGACGATCTACAACCGGCTCGCGCAACTGGAAGACGAAGCGGACAAGCCGGATTCCTGATGCCGCCGCGATCGCGCTCGTGCATCCGTTCCCGCGTGGCGTCGCGCATCGTCGTCGCGCGGCAGGAGCGTATCCGATGATCGACTTCTCGCGCATGCGCGCCGGGAATTACGCAACGGCCGTGATGCTGGTCGCGATCGCGACCGTGCTGCAGGCGCTCGCGATCCGCTTCGGCGGCGTGAACCTGCCGTTCGTCCTCTACTACCCGCTGCTCGCGGGCGCCGCGTGGGCCACCTCGTTCCTGTTCGGGATGGTGGCGACCGTGATCAGCGGCATGCTCGTGTGGACGCTGTTCCTGTCCGATCCGGCTGCCTATACGGAGCCGCTGCCCGAGCGGCTCGTCCGGCTCGGGATGCTCGTGCTGATCGGTGCGCTCGTCTGCGCGATTGCGTCGATGCTGCGGCACGCGCGACTCACGAACGAATACGCGCGCCGGCGCGAAGCGGCCAGGCATCGGCGGCTCGAAACCGTGTTGCAGGCGCTGCCGCATGGTGTGATCGCAACCGATACGAACGGACGGCTCACGTACATGAACGCGGCCGCGGCTGCACTCGTCGGCTGCGCACCGGCCGATGCGACGGGCCGCGCCGCGCGCGACGTGCTGCGGGTGTTCGATCGCGCCGGCCGCCGCGTGCCGGCGACGCCGCTCGATCGCGCGCTCGGCGGCGCGGGCGTCGTGTCCGACCAGCACTGGCTGCATGCGGACGGCCGCGAGCCGGTGCCGATCGTCGAGGTCGCGTCGCCGATCGCCGATGTCGATGGCAACATCGACGGCGCGGTGCTGCTGTTGCGCGATGCCGGCGCGGATCGTTCGCGCGTCGACGCGTCGCGGCTGCAGCGCGCGGTGGTCGACGCATCGCCGGACGCGATCGTCGGCGTTGATGCCGGCGGCCGCATCGTCAGCTGGAACCCGGCGGCGCAGCGCCTGTTCGGCTATGACGAAGGCGACGCGCTCGGGCGCGCGTTCGAATCGCTGGTCGCGATGCGCTGGCTGAAACGCAGGCCGTTCGCCGAATCGTTCGACGATATGCGCGAAGCGGTCGGGCCGATCGACCTGCTGTGCGTGCGACGCGATGGCCGGCGCTTTCGTGCGACGGCGGCTGCGGGCCCGGTGAGCGGCGACGCGCGGGCGTGCGTCGCGCTGTCGCTGACATTGCGCGAAACCGGCGCGCAGCGCCTGCGCGACCTGCGCACGCTGCGCTCGCTGCAGCGCGCGCGCCATGCGCGCGACCAGGCCGATACGTCGAACCGCCTGAAGGACGAGCTGCTTGCGACGGTATCGCACGAATTGCGCACGCCGCTGAACGTGATCTACGGCTGGGTCGAGGTGCTGCGCAACGCGGGCGACGACGCGCTGCAGCAGCAGGCGATCGACGCGATCGACCGCAGCGCTCGCTCGCTCACGCGGATGGTCGGCGACATCCTCGACGCATCGTCGCTCGCGACCGGCAAGCTGCAGCTCGACGCGATGCCGGTGGATGTCGTGCGGCTGTTCTCCGACTCGGTCGGCGCGTTCCAGACGGCCGCGTCGTCGGCCGGTATCGTGCTCGAGTTCGAATGCACGGCGGCCACCTGCATCGTGTCGGGCGATGCCGAGCGGCTGCGGCAGATGCTGTCGAATCTCGTGTCGAACGCGCTCAAGTTCACGCCGAGCGGCGGCGCCGTGACGGTCGCGCTGGCGCGCGTCGATACGCGCGTGGTGCTGACCGTGTCCGACACCGGGCAGGGTATCGCGGCGGAGTTCGCACCGTTCGTGTTCGACATGTTCCGCCGTGCGGACGATTCGCCCGCGTCGTCGCGGCGCGGCCTCGGGCTCGGCCTGTCGATCGTGCGGCATATCGTCGAACTGCACGGCGGCAGCGTGGCCGTCGAGAGCGCGGGCCGCAATCGCGGCGCGACGTTTACGGTGACGCTGCCGGCCGGCTGGCAGCCGATGGGCGCGATGGCCTGGGGGATCGCGCAGGCGGATGGCCGTCACGAGCCGCTCGTGCTGGATGCGCAGCGCATCCTGATCGTCGACGACGATGCAACGACGCGCGCGAGCCTGACCGCCGCGCTGACCACGTTCGGCGCGACTGTCGCGATCGCATCGTCGGGCCGGGAAGCGCTCGCGGTGGCCGCCGACATGCGGCCGACCGTCGTGCTGTCCGATCTTGCGATGCCGGACGGCGACGGCTTCTGGCTGCTCGATGCGTTGCGGCGCAGCGCGATGAACGGCGGCGGCGGGCTGTCCGACCTGCGCGTGCTGGCCGTGACCGCGCACGCGGGCCTCGCCGACGAACGCCGCGCGCTCGAAGCCGGGTTCGAAGGTTATCTGTGCAAGCCCGTCGACGTGCGCGAACTGGCGCGCAAGATTGCGCAGGTAACGAAGCGCACCGGCTGACGCCGCGCATGCGTAGCGCGCCGTCGTGCCGGGGTTCCGCGGGTATCTCCTTTCCCGCGCCGGTGCGCGTTCGCCGATCGATGCGATTCCCTCATGATGTCGCCCGATGCGGGCAGGCGCGTCGACGCGCGCCCGTTACCCGCCCGTTACCCGCCCGTTACCCACCCGTTAAGTGCCTGTTACCCGCCCGTTACCCATCGCCCGGCAATCGTCATGCCCGGCTGATGTGCGCCGAAAAAATTACAACGCATTGGATGAAAGCACCTCCACCAGGCGCCACGCGCGTGCATGCGGCGCCGGCGCCGCGGCACGCGCCTTGCGCGGGTGACACGTGCCCGCCGGCCATGCCGGCCCGACGAAAGGAGGTCACGATGAAGATATTCCCGCTGCAAGCCCGGTCACCGCGATCGGGTCGTCATCCCGCAAAGCGCATCGGCATGGCCGTCGCGATCGCCGCGGCCACGGCCTGCGCAATGGTCGCGCCGAACGTGCTCGCCGCCGGCGACGACAGCGCCGCGTCGTCGTCGTCGCATTCGACGACCGGCATGAAGATCCGCGACGCGACGATCACGACCAAGGCGAAGGCCGAACTCATCGGCACGAGCGGCCTGACGGCCGGCGACATCCATGTGAAGACGCGGCGCGGCATCGTGACGCTCACCGGCAGCGTGCCCGACGAGCAGCAGCGTACGCAGGCCGTCGGCGTCGTGAAGCAGCTCGACGGCGTGCGGAGCGTGCGCGATCAGCTGACCATCCGGCCCAAGTGACGTCGGCGCCGTAACAGGAGTCCAGTCATGAACTGCATGCTCAAACCGGTCGGCGAGCAGACGATCGTGATTACCGGCGCGACGAGCGGCATCGGCCTCGTCACCGCGCGCAAGGCGGCACGGCGCGGCGCGAAGCTCGTGCTGTTCGCACGCAACCAGGAGGCGCTGAACACGCTGTGCGACGAAATCCGCCAGCACGGCGGCCTCGCGGTGCCGGTCGCCGGCGACGTCGGCAACATCGAGGATCTGCAGCGCGCGGCCGCGGCCGCGGTCGATACATATGGTGGTTTCGATACGTGGATCAACAACGCGGGCGTGTCGATCTTCGGCACGGCGGCCGCCGTGCCGCTCGAGGATCAGCGGCGGCTGTTCGATACCAACTACTGGGGCGTCGTGCACGGGTCGCTCGTCGCGGCCGACCATTTCCGGCGCAAGAGCGATTTCCACGGCGGCGCGATCATCAACATGGGCAGCGAGGCGTCCGACGCGCCGGTGCCGCTGCAAAGCGCCTACGTCGCGTCGAAGCACGCGGTGAAGGGCTTCACCGATTCGCTGCGGCTCGAGATGGAAGCGGACCACCTGCCCGTATCCGTCACGCTGATCAAGCCGGCCGCGATCGATACGATGTTCGTGATGCACGCGAAGAACTACATGAACGTCGAAGCGAAGCTGCCGCCGCCGATCTACGACCCCACCCTCGTCGCCGACGCGATCCTGTTCGCGGCCGCGCACGCGCGCCGCACGCTGTTCGTCGGCGGCGCCGCGAAATTCGCGTCGGCGAGCGCGTACCACGCGCCGCACCTGTTCGATCGCGTCGCGGCCACGCTGTTCTCGCGCGGCCAGCGCACGGTGCGGCCCGCGCGGCCGCGCGACGACAACGCGCTGTACGAGTCGCGTCACGCGCTGCACGAGCGCGAAGGCATGGACGGGCCGGTGCTGCGCGGTTGCGCGTACAACACGGTGGTGCAGCGGCCGAAGGTCGCGGGTGCGGTCGCGCTGGGCGCGGCGCTCGTGGTCGCCGCGCTCGCGCGTTCGCGACGCGCTTCCACGTGAGCCGAGCCCGGCATTTTTCCGAAGGAGGCTTCGATGACATCCCGATTGCACACCGGCCACGAACTCAGCCGCTCGCGTTCGCACGAAGGCGAGCGCGCGGTGCAGGACCGCGACAAGGGCGGCCACCAGACCGGGCACGGCAAGGCGCCGGGCCCGGTCGACATCCGGAAGACGCTGAAGGGGCTCGACTATCCGGCGAGCAAGGCGGACGTCGTCCAGTGCGCGGAGCGCGCGCATGCGGACCGCGGCGTGATCGACCTGCTCACGCGCATTCCCGATCGCGAATACGGCACGCCGGCGTCCGTGTCGAAGGAACTCGGGCGGCTGATGTAAGCGCCGCCATGTCGCGCCGCCCACGCGGCGCACCGTCACGAGGAGCACGAACATGGCGATGATCGTCGCAGGCCGCTTCACGACGTTCGACGAAGCGGAAGGCGGGGCGCGCTACCTGTACGAACGCGCGTTCGGCCCCGACGACGTGTCGATCTTCTTCCTGAACCCGGGCGGCCAGCATGCGCGCTTTCCGATCGGCGGCGACGTATATGCCGACTCGGCGGCTAAGCCGGGCGGCCGCGGCGCGATGATCGGCGCGATGCGCGGGTTGCTGATCGGCGTCGTCGCGGGGCTGGCCGCTTACGCACTCGGCGTGCGCGAGTGGTTCGTGCCGGCCGCCGGCGCGCTGGCCGGCGCGTATCTTGGCGCGCTCGGCGGCGCGCTCGGCCGGATGCGCGGCGAGCGCGTCGAAGGCAAGGGCGCGCTCGCGCACAGCGACACCGGCGTGATCCTGGCCGCGCGCGTGACGCCCGACACCGCGAACACGGCGGAGGACGTGCTGCGCGCGACCGGCGCGATGTCGATCGAGCGCGTCGAAGGCGACTGGCAGGACGGCGAATGGCGCGACTTCGATCCGGTGCGCCGGCCGGACGCCGCCGCGTCGGGGAGCAGGACGAACTGATCGGCTGCAACGCGCCGCTCGCGTCCGGTCGCGCGAGGGCACGCGAGGGCACGCGAGGGCGGGACGGGCCGGACATCGCGCCCGAACGGCGGTTCGATCGGCGGCGGCTGGCGGTTGTCGGTCCCGGCCGCCCCAAGCAAGGAGAAGACGGATGAAGCACTTCAACTGGACGATCGCAGCACTCGCCGCGCTCGCGCTCGCTGTCCCGGGCCTCGTGCATGCGCAGATGCCGGGCGGGCCGCCCGCGTCGAATTCGCGCGCGCCGGGCGGCGTGATCGACCCGTCGTCGGGCGCGGGCGATGCGCGGATCGCGAAGGCGCCGCAGGGCGGCGACGCGGAATTCATCGACAAGGCCGCGATCGCCGGCAAGGCCGAGGTGCAGGCGAGCCAGCTTGCGCTGAAGCAGGCGCAGTCGCCGGACGTGCGCGCGTTCGCGCAGCGCATGGTGGCCGATCACGGCAAGGCGAACGCGCGGCTGAACGAGATTGCCGCGCGCAAGGGCATGAAGCCGCAGGCCGATCAGATCGTGGACCCGGACGTCGAGGCGCTGCGCGGCAAGAGCGGCCACGATTTCGACGTCGCGTACGTCGCGGCGGCCGGCCCCGATGCGCATCGCAAGGTCGTCGCGCTGTTCGAACGCGAGGCGCGCGAGGGCGGGGACGCCGAACTGCGCGCGTTCGCGAGCGCCGTGCTGCCGACGCTCAGGCATCACCTGAGCCTGGCGCAGGCGCTCGAGCGCAAGGTGGGCGCGCAATGACGCGTGCCCGTTCAACCCCGGGCCGCATGTGCGGCCCGTATCCTGGAGACGTTCATGGCACACCGGCAACAGAAGCACGAAGGCATCCGCGAACTGCTTTGTCAGGCGTATGAAACCGAGCTTGGCGGCGCGAATATCTACGAGGCTGCGCTGCAGTGCGCGACCGACGAGGATTTGCACAAGGAATGGGAGAAGTACCACCGCGAGACGCTCCATCATCAGGAGGTGCTGCGCAAGGTGTTCGATACGCTCGGCATGGATCCCGACGCGCAGTCGCCCGGGCGCAGCGCGGTGGCGGCCACCGGGAAGTCGCTCGTCCACGTGATCGAGCAGGCGCGCAAGCAGGCCGATCCGGCCGTCGCGCAGATCGTCGCGGCCGAATGCGTGGTGCTCGCCGAGACCAAGGACCACCTGAACTGGGAGCTGATCGGCTATGCGGCCGACCAGTTGTCGGGCGATGCCGCGAAGGTGCTGAAGGGCGCGCACGACGAGGTCGAGGCCGACGAGGATCACCACCTGTACCACACGCGCGGCTGGGCACGCGAGATGTGGATCGAGTCGATGGGCTTCAAGGCCGTGCTGCCGCCGCCGGAGGAGGTGAAGAAGGTCGAATCGGCGGCCGATGCGGCGCGTGCCGAACGCTCGCGCGGCAAGATGATGTAACGGGAGCGGCAGCCGGGCAGCGGCAGATTGCCGGCGGCCTGGCTGCCATCACGTGCCATCACGTTGTGGGCGCAACGATTCGCCGGAGCCGGATCACGTCGGCATGCCGACGACCATCCACAGCATGTTGAACCGAACTGGCTGCCCGCCGGTGCGTAGACGGCGACGTTGCTCGGGTCGGCGTCGGATGCGCCCGCGAGCAGGCCCGGGCCGAGCCGCCGGTACCACGGCTTCGTGGCCGCAGGCCGCGGCGCAGGCCGCTCATCCGGCGTCTCCCGATGCGCCCGGCCGGCCGCCGTTGCTGCCGTCGTTGCCATTTTGGTCGCCGTGGCCTTGGCCGTCGCCGTGGCCGCGCGCGAGGCGCGACGCGGTACGCAACGCATCGACGAGCGTCAGGTATGCGTGTTCGCGAGAGTCGGCGCCGCGGGTACGCAGCACATACGACGGATGGCAGGTTGCGACGACCAGCCGGCCTTCGGCGGTCCGCACCGGCGCGCGCGTGCGCTCGAGCGTCGCGTCGTTGTCCTGCAGCACCGCGCGCAGCGCGGTACCGCCGAGCGCGACGATCACGCGCGGGCGCACCGCGTCGAGCTCGCGTTCGAGCCAGTAGCGGCACGCGGCGACCTCGCGTTGCGCGGGCGTCTTGTGCAGGCGCCGCTTGCCGCGCGGCTCCCATTTGAAGTGCTTGACCGCATTCGTCAGGTAGACGTGCGCGCGCTCGATTCCGGCCTCGTCGAGCGCGCGGTCGAGCATGCGGCCGGCCGCGCCGACGAACGGCAAACCCTTGCGGTCCTCCTGATCGCCCGGCTGCTCGCCGACCAGCATGATCGTTGCGTCGACGGGCCCGGCGCCCGGAACCGGTTGCGTCGCGTGTTCCCACAGCGCGCAGCGTCGGCACACGTCGAGCGTCGCCGGCGCGTCGTCTCCGCGGGCGGCAGGGGCCGGACGAGCGGCCGCCTGGCGCGTCATGCGGCGCCTCTTGAGCGGGCTCGCGCGCCGCATGCGGCTGCCTGCGCGAACCGACGCGCCGGCCTGCACGCGGCAAGCGACGCGCTCGCGTGGCCTGGCTGGAAAATCGACATCCCGCGCATCGATGGCTCCCATATCGACGATACGGAACATGGAGCAACCGGCATGCCGCATGCAGTCGACATGGGCGCGCAGCTTACGGCCGGCCTGCATCCGCTGACGGGGAGAGACGCGATGCAACCCATCCCCGGCGACGATCCGGCCGCCGTCGACGTGCCGCACCATACGAGCGCGACGGCGATCGCCGCCAGGCATTGCGCGCGTTCTCCGTCGTGATCGATGCGCTGCGGCACAGCGCGTAGCGGGCGCAGGAGCCGGGCATCTCCGGGCTGGGTGAGCTTGCCCGAATCATGCACAATACCCGGCATCTGAAATGCGGAGGCGTGGCCCGTGGGAATCAACTTCGATTTGACCGACTTGCAGGCGTTTCGCGCGGTGGTGGAGCTGGGAAGCTTCCGAAAGGCCGCCGACGCGATCAGCATTTCGCAGCCCGCGCTGAGTCGCCGGATCGACAAACTCGAGGAAGCGCTCGGCGTGCGGTTGTTCGAGCGCACCACCCGCAGCGTCACGCTGACCACCGTCGGGCGCGTGTTCGCGCCGAGCGCCGAGCAACTGCTGGACGATCTCGACGTCGCGCTGCTCGGCATCCGCGACGTTTCGTCGAGCCGCCTCGGTCATGTGACGATTGCATGCGTGCCGTCGGTGGCCTACTACTTCTTGCCGAACGTGATCGCGAGCTATCATCGCCGCTTTCCGCGCATCAGGGTCAAGCTGCTGGACGCGAGCGCGAACGAGGTGCTGGGCGCGGTCATCAGCGGCGAGGCCGATTTCGGCGTGAGTTTCATGGGCAGCCAGGAGCCGGAGATCGAGTTCAAGCTGCTGCTGCAGGAACGGTTTGTTGCCGCGTGCCGGCGCGACCATCCGCTCGCGCGCAAGAAGCGCGTGACCTGGAACGAGCTTTACGAGTACGAGTATGTGTCGGTGGACAAGACTTCCGGCAACCGCCTGCTGCTCGACCAGGCATTGACGACCGTCGCGCCGCGGGCGCCGAGCGTGTGCGAGACGCGCCACGTGACGACCCTGCTCGGGTTGATCGAAGCCGGGCTCGGCGTCGCCGCGGTACCGTCGATGGCGATGCCCGGACACGACCATCCCGTGCTCACGAGCGTGCCCCTCGTCGAACCGGTGGTCAAGCGCCGGGTGGGCATCGTGAAACGGCGCGGGCGCCCGCTGACGCCGGCCGCGGAGGAGTTTCACCGGGCGATCGTCGATGCGAAACGCGGCGGCGCCGCAAGCAGCGATGCATCGAAGTGACGAAGATAAAGAACACAAACAGGACATCGGGGAACACCGCATCGTGAGGCTGGCAAGACCGCTCCGTTCGCTCTACGTGCAGGTTCTGCTGGCGATGGTGCTCGGCGTGAGCGTCGGCCACTTCTGGCCGTCGGCGGGCTCGCTGCTCAAGCCGCTCAGCGATGCATTCGTCGGCCTCGTGCGGATGATGATCGCGCCGATCGTGTTTTGCACGATCGTCTCCGGCATCACGTCGCTGGCGAACGGCAAGGCCATCGGGCGCACGATCGTGCGCGCGCTGGTGCTGTTCTATCTGCTGACCGCCGCCGCACTCGCATTCGGGCTCGTCACCGCGTTCGTGCTGCGGCCCGGCGCCGGCATGCATGTCGACGTGCGCCATCTCGATTCGAGCATCCTCGCGCAATATGTACGGCATGCGCAACCGCACGGGCTCGTCGAGTTCGCGTTGAGCGTGATCCCCGATACGATGCTCGGCGCGTTCCAGAAGGGCGAGGTGCTGCCGGTGCTGCTGCTGTCGCTGCTGTTCGGCTTTTCGCTGAATGCGTATCCGCAGGCCGGTCGGCCCGTGCTGGCGCTGATCGACGGCGTCGCGCAGATCGTCTTTCGCGTGCTCGCGATGATCATGCGGCTCGCGCCGCTCGGCGCATTCGGCGCGATGGCGTTCACGGTGGGCCGCTTCGGCATCGGCTCGGTTGGCTCGCTCGCGAGGCTGATGGCGTCGTTCTACGTGGCCTGCGTGCTGTTCGTCGCGCTGGTGCTTGCGCCGCTCGCACGACTGCACGGTTTCGCGCTGTGGCGGCTGTTGCGCTACCTGCGCGAGGAATTGCTCATCGTCCTCGCGACCTCGTCCACCGAGCCGGTGTTGCCGCGGCTGATCGTCAAGCTGGAGTCGCTGGGGTGCGACAAGGGCGTCGTGGGGCTCGTGCTGCCGGCCGGCTACTCGTTCAACCTGGACGGCACCGCGATCTACCTGACGCTCGCGGCATTGTTCATCGCGCAGGCGTGCGACGTGCCGCTTTCCGCGCCGCAAATCGCGGCGATGCTTGCCGTCATGCTGCTTACGTCGAAGGGGGCGGCCGGCGTGTCCGGCAGCGGGCTCGTCGCGCTCGTCGCGACGCTCGCCGTGATGCCCGACCTGCCGGTTGCCGGGGTCGCGCTGCTGGTCGGCATCGATCGCTTCATGTCCGAGGCGCGCGCGCTGACGAGCGTGATCAGCAATGCGTGCGCGGTGATCTTCGTTTCGTCGTGGGAAGGGGAGTGCGATCGTGAGCGGCTCGCGCGGATGCTGAGCGCGGCCGAGCCGGCGAACCTGAACTGCGCCGATGATGCCGCGGACAACGCCGGGCGCGACGGGAAGGCTGTCTGACGCACGCCTTCCCGTGGTTCGTGCTTACTGTGCGGAGACGGAATCCAGTCCGGTCGACTTCACTTCCGGCTGCACGTCGGGCGACGCGAGATAGTCGAGGAGTGCCTTCGCTTCCGTTGGATGTTGCGCGCCGACGGGGATGCCGGCGGCGAAGCGTGTGACCGACTGCAGCGATTCGGGAATCTTGCCGACGAAGGTCGCGCCATGGACGGGCAGCAGTTCGCTCACCTGCTGGAAGCCGATTTCGTAGTCGCCGTTCGCGACCACGGACGCGACCGGGATCCGCGGGACCATCTTCGCCTTCGCTTTCACCTGATCCTCGATGCCGAGCTTCCTGAACAACTCCCGCTCGATATAGACGCCGCTCGCGCTATCCGAGTAGGCGATCGACTTTGCGTGCAGCAGCGCCTGCTTCAGGCCTTCGGTCGAGCTGATGTCGGGTTTCGCCGCGCCTTCGCGCACGACCATGCCGATGCGGGAATCGGCCAGCTCGACGCGCGATCCGGGGATCACCTTGCCTTGCTTGATCAGATCGTCGAGCGCGTAGCCGACCATGATCACCGCGTCGGCAGGCTCGCCGCGCGCGAGCCGGTTCGGAATCGCCTCGGGCGACTTGCCCATCGACGGGCCGAGCGCGGTGTCGAGCGTGTTGCCCGTGCGGGACGCGAACTGCGGGCCAAGGAGCTTGTAGGCCGCGGTGAAGCCGCCCGAACTCATCACGTGCAGCTCGGCGGCCTGCACGTTCGGGGCGACTGCGGAGGTGGCGACGAGCGCGGTCGCGCACAGTTTCAGGAGCAGGTTTTTCATGGTTGTGGTCGTGCGGAGTCGGGGCAGGTTGCTCGGCATGGGGCGTCAGTGCGCGGGTGTCAGCGTCGGCGTCCGGCGGCGATAGAGCGCGAACGTCGCAAGCAGCGCGCACACCGCGGCGAGGCTCATCCAGTAGCCCGGCGCAGCCTTGTCGCCGGTCATGTGAATCAGCGCTGTCGAGATGGCGGGCGTGAAGCCGCCGAATACGGCCGTCGCGAGGCTGTAGGCGAGCGAGAAGCCTGCCACGCGCACCTCCACCGGCATCACTTCCGTCAGCGCGACGATCATCGCGCCGTTATAGATCCCGTACATGAACGACAGCCACAGGAGCACGAGCAGCATGTTGACGAACGACGGCGCATGAGCGAGCAGCGACAGCGCAGGATAGGCGGTCGCGATCGCGAGCACCGTCATGCCGACGAGCAGCGGCCGGCGGCCTATCCTGTCCGACAGCGCACCGCCGATCGGAAGCCAGACGAAATTCGACACGCCGACGCACAGCGTCACGAGCAGGCTGTCCGCGGTGCTCAGGTGCAGAACCGTCTTGCCGAAGGTCGGCGCGTAGACCGTGATCAAGTAGAAGCTCGTGGTCGTCATCGCGACCAGCATCATGCCTGCGAGTACCACGCCCCAGTTCTGGACCAGCGTACCGAACACTTCCTTCATGCCGGGACGATGCCGGCGCGCCTTGAATTCCTGCGTTTCCTCCAGATTGCGACGCAGCATGAAAATGAACGGCACGATCGTACAGCCGACGAAGAACGGGACGCGCCATCCCCATGCGGCGATGGCCGATGCGCTGAGCCATTGATTGAGCGCGAAGCCGAGGCCCGCCGCGACGACGATCGCGACCTGCTGGCTGGCGGACTGCCAGCTCGTATAGAAGCCCTTGCGGCCGGGCGTGGCCATCTCGGCAAGATAGACCGACACGCCGCCCAGCTCGGCACCCGCCGAAAAGCCCTGCAGCAGTCGACCGATCAGCACGAGCGCGGGTGCGAGCAGGCCGATCGTCGCGTAGCCCGGTACGAACGCGATCAGGATGGTGCCGCTTGCCATGATGGCCAGCGTGACGATGAGACCCTTGCGGCGGCCGACGTCGTCGATGTACGCGCCCAGCACGATCGCGCCCAGCGGCCGCATCAGGAAGCCGGCGCCGAACACGGCGAACGTCATCATCAGCGAAGCGAACTCGCTCGCGGCGGGAAAGAACACGGCGGCGATCTGCGTCGCATAGAAGCCGAACAGGAAGAAATCGAACTGCTCGAGGAAGTTGCCGGCCGTGACGCGGAATACCGCGGCGGCCTTCGAACGTCCGGTCGGAAGGCTGGGCGAGGGGTGCATCGGGGTGTCTCCAGAAAAATCCTGACAATGCGCGGAAGGCGATCGATTGTCGTTTTGGCAATGTTCACCCGGAGACGGAGAAACGATAAGTGCGATTTTTGGATGAATTGATGTCGTATGGTTATCAATAGGGGCGGCCGGCAGACGAAAAAAAGCCCCGCATGCGCGGGGCGTGTCGGCCGGTCGCGAACGCTCAATGAGGGTCGCGTGTGCGCGGATTGTTCAGTTCCTCGGTCGGATCGGTCAGCCCGAGTTCGTCGCCGGGGCTCCAGTACGGCGTACTGCCGTAGTACTCATGCAGCGGCTCGGCCCATTGCGGATCGGCCATTGCCGGCCAGTGGTCCTTGTCGAAGCCGGGAGCGTTCTTGATCCGCTCCGACGATACCGACAGCAGGAAGCACTTGCGCTCGGTGTCGAGCGTCAGCGCGCTCCACGGGATCGCGAGCAGCTTGTCGCCGATGCCGAGCAGGCCGCCGCTCGACAGCACCGCGTACGCGATGCGGCCCGAGCGCACGTCGAGCATGATGTCCTTGATCTTGCCGACGTCGTCGCCGTCGGTCGTATAGACCTTGTCGCCTTCCAGCGTGTTGGCCGCCATGACGTCGGGGCCGGGGCCGGCCGCCGTTGCGGCGCCCTTGCCGATGATGCGGGTCTGACCTTGATTGGAAGTCTGCATGGTGTTTCCTCCAGGCTGCGTGGTGCGCGATCGTACCCGGGTGGGCCGCGGGTCGCGCGGGTGGTCGGGACGGGGCGAAGCAAAGGCTCGACCCGTCACGTCTGCCTCGGCTGCGACACGCCTTCGAGCGTGTTCGCGACGTCGTCATGCGTCGGGCCGGCCGAGCGCGTCGCGATGTCCGCGAGCGACAGCATGCCGACCAGCCGCTTGTCGTGATCGACGACGGGCAGGCGGCGCAACTGCGCGTCTGCCATGTAGTGCTGGATCTCTTCCAGCGAATCGTCGTCGAAGCACCATTCGATCGGGCCCGACGCGACTTCGTGAATCCGCGTCTCCGGCGGCTTGCCGGCCGAGATCGCGCGCACCGCGAGATCGCGGTCCGTCACCATCCCGATCAGCCGGTTGTTGTCGCACACGGGCAGTGCGCCGATGTCGTAGCGCTCCATCAGTTGCGCGGCATGGCGGATCGAGTCGGTCGGCGCGATGCACACGACGTCCTGCGACATGATTTCGTTGACGCGATGCATGAAATTCCTCCTTGCGGGTTGGGTGTGGGCAATGCTTCGGCACATTCAGCAAACCGCATGCCGTGCGGCGCACGCGGCCTGTCGTTCGTCGCCGTCATCTGTCGCGGCGTTCGCGCTTGTCCTGCCACGGCCCTTCGTCGTGCGTGCCGGGCGGCGTGTCGGGCTCGATGCGCGTGATGCCGCCGGTCGCGGGCGGGTCGCTCGCCGGAAACGTGTCCTCGAGCTGCTTGTCGATATGGCGTTCCGAATGGCGCGTGTGCGTGCGGTCCTCAGGCTTCAGCGGCTGCGATGGGGAGGGTCGCTGCTTGCGCTCCGGCGCGTCGTGGCCGGACCGGGTCGAATCCTTCATGGCGAAGCTCCGTTATCGGTGACGATGACGCCGATTTCCCGCAACGGCCGTTCCCGGATCGCACGCGGCACGCGATTTGCCACGTCGGCGGCGAAGACGAAGACGACCATGGCAGCAACGCGCGGCGCACCCGGTACCTGCGGTGCGCGCATCAAGCGGAGACACGACGATGATTCCGAAACGACGACCAGGCGTACGCTACGAGATCAACGTATGCGGCGGCGGATTCGATTCGGTGAAGAGCCATTTCGATACGTGGAAACACGAACCGCTGATCTACCGGCCCGAGCGCCGGATGTTCGAGGGCAAGGCCGACGTGCGGCCGCTCGGCGACGAGACGTTCGGCTCGACCGAGCCGGCGCGCTTCGCGCTGCAGCGCGCATGCGAGCCGGCCGACCCGTATGCGCTGGCGGCGCGTGTGCGGGACGACGGCCGCGAGCTGTGGCTCGTGATGGCCGCGTACGACGCGTAGCAGCGCGCTTGCAAGAATTGCAGCGAACGGTGTAGCGAATGCACGGCGCGCGCCGCGGGCGCGCGCGTATGCGCAGCAGCGCCGGCGTGCGGGTGCCGCGAACGGACGGCACACGGATTGCGGACCCTGGCCGCATCCGTCAGACAACGCAACGAAGCGCCCCTATGGAGTGCAGATGAATCACGACCGCGATCAGTGGCTGCACCGGCCTGACCCGCCGATGCCCGACGTGGAGCCGGACCCCGAGCCGCCCGATCCCGACGACGTGCCGCCCGACATGCCGGAACCGTACCGCGAACCCGAAGGCGATCCGCCCGGGCATGCGCCGCCGGAACGCGAACCGCCTTTGCGCGATCCGCCCGTGCATGCACCGCCAGCGGGCGCGGCGCCGCGAACGCGAATGGAGGGCATGCAATGAGCATCCGTATCAGACCCGGCATGCTGCGCGACATCGCCGAGACGCTCGGCCGCCATTTCGAGGCGCGCGCGATGCCGTTCCATGTCGAGGAGCAGCCGGCCGGCGCATTGCATATCGGCTTTCGCGTCGACGGCCATCCGGCGTCGCTGACCGTGACCTTCGATGCCGACGCGTTCGCCGCGCTCGAACAGGCGGATATCGAGCGGCAACGCGGCACGCTCACGCGCGTCGCGGCCGAATTCGACGTGATGATGGCGCGCCGCGCACCCACCTCGTATGCGGGGGATTTTCATTTCAACCGGCTCTGAGCCGTCGATCCGACGGAGGATTTCGATGAACACGATCCAGACGATACGCGCGGGTGCATGCGCGTTCGCCGCCGCGTGCGCGTTGGGCGCATGCACGCAGGGCACCACCTACGGCACGCGCGCTGCGCCGCCCGCACCGCCCGACGGCCATGCGGCGCCGCCGAGCGCGACGATGCCGGATGCCAATACGCGCTACGAGACGCGCCCGTCGCCGGGCAACACGATGCCGCAGGGCGCGACCGGCGGCGATCCGGCCGACGTCCCGCCGCCGGGCCCGAACGGCGTGCAGGGCGACCAGCGGCTGCCGGGCACGCCGCCGCCGATGCAGTACTGACGCGTCGCGTGTGCCGCACGGCATGCGCGCCGAGCATCGCGCCGCGCGAAATGCGTGCCCCAAACTTGCCGCCGGCTTGTAAAAAAGCGGCCCCGTCAGGTTGCGTGATGGGGCACGAACCCGCGAAAGCCCCGGCACGGCGCGCATGGACGGATTGGCACGAAAGCTGCGTAAACCCTGTCGACGAAATACCGCGAACCGAACCGTCAGGAGGCTTTCGATGTCCGTCTCGCTTGCGCTGCAGATGCGGCAGCATCTCGCACTTACGCCGAGGCTTCAGCAGTCGCTGCGGCTGCTGCAGTTGTCCTCGCTCGAGTTTCAACAGGAATTGCGGCAGGCGCTCGACATGAATCCGTTTCTCGAAGACGGCCAGGGCGACGGCGAAGAGGAAGTCCCCGCCGGAACGCCCGAGCAGGCGGCCGAAGCCGCCGCGCCCGAAGCGTCGCCCGAACCCGACGACGTGCGCCCGCCGGACGGCGAGGTGTCGTATACGGCCGCGCCCGCGCCGCGCGGTACGGGCCGCCAGGGCGACGACGCCGACGGCCTGTCGCCCGGCGAATGGATGGCCGCCGAGCCGTCGCTGCATCAGCAACTGCACGATATGCTGCGGCTCTACCCGCTGAACAAACGCGACCGCGAAGCCGCGCGCATCGTGATCGATGCGCTCGACGACGACGGCTACCTGCGCCAGGAGCTGCCCGACTTGCTGGTCGCGGCCGATCCGGCGCTGCTGCTGTCGCAACAGGATCTCGCGGTCGCGCTGCGGCTCGTGCAGATGCTCGACCGCCCGGGCATCGCCGCGCGCTCGCTGTCCGAATGCCTGGTGCTGCAACTCGACGCGATCCCGGCAGGCACGCCGGCGCTCGCGGAAGCGAAGGCGATCGCGCGCGAGCATCTCGAACGGCTCGCGCGCCGCGAAACGGCCGAGATCCAGCGGCGCATCGGCTGCAACCCGCAGACGCTGCACGCGGCGTGCGCGCTCGTGCGCGGGCTCGATCCGCGCCCCGGCAATCACTATGGCAGCACGCGCGGCGACTACGTGGTGCCCGACGTGATCGTGCGCCAGGTGCGCGACGAATGGATCGTGACGATCAACCCGGCCGTGCTGCCGCGCGCGCGCCTGCACGAGCGTTATGCGGCGCTGTTCGCGCAGTCGAGCGGCGAGCGCGATTCGCCGCTCGGCCAGCAGTTGCAGGAAGCGCGCTGGCTGATCCGCAACGTGCAGAAGCGCTTCGAGACGATCCAGCGCGTCGGCGAATGCATCGTCGCGCGGCAGCGCGATTTCTTCCGCTACGGCGAGATCGCGATGAAGCCGCTCGTGCTGCGCGATATCGCGGATGAGCTCGAGCTGCACGAATCGACCGTGTCGCGCGCGACGGGCAACAAGTACATGGCCACGCCGCACGGCACGTTCGAATTCAAGCACTTCTTCCCGCGCAAGCTCGAGGCGGCGGGCAAGGGCGTGTGCTCGGCATCGGCCGCCAAGGTGCTGATCCGCGACATGATCGCGGCCGAGCGTCAAACCGATCCGCTGTCCGATGTCACGCTCGCGCAGAACCTCGCGGGGCGCGGCATCCTTCTTGCGCGCCGCACGGTGACGAAGTATCGCCAGGCGATGAAGATCCCGCCGGCCGACCTGCGGCGCCGCGACGCCGCATGACGACCCGGGCGACCCAACCGCGCGCGTGCCGTCCGTTGCACCGACATTGCGTCGTATCGCGCGCGCCAACGAGAGGAGCGCAACCATGCCAGCAAAATCCCAGGCCCAGCAGCGTGCTGCCGGGGCCGCGCTGTCGGCCAAGCGCGGCGAGACGAAGATGAAGGACCTCAAGCCGCCGGCGAAGTCGATGGCCAAGTCGATGAGCGAGAAGGAACTCGAGAGAATGGCTTCCACGCCGGTTCGCGGCAAACCCAGGCACAAGCACGATGCGTGATCGACGACGACGTGTGTTCGCGACCGCTGTCATCCAGGAGGGCTCCATGCTTCGATACGCCGTCATTTTCTTCATCATCGCGCTCGTCGCGGCCGTGCTCGGCTTCGGCGGCATTGCGGCCGGCGCGGCCGAGATCGCGAAGATCCTGTTCTACATCTTCGTCGTGATCTTCCTGGTCACGCTGCTGTTGGGCGTCGTGCGACGATGACCAGCGCGCCCGACCGCTCGCAGCGCGTCGCGGAACTCGAGCACGCGCTCGCGAACGGCTTCCCGTCGGAGTCGACCGTCGTCGTGCATGCGGACGACGCATCCGGGCGGTTGACGATCCAGGTGTCGTGGGTGCGCGTGCCGGCCGACGAAAGCGCGCGCGAATGGCGTTGCACGGTCGACCTGCGGTTCGATGCGCACGTGGTCGAGCGTTATGCGTGGCTCGACGAGGACGACCGGCTGCGCGTGCGCACGTATCTGTGCGACGGCGCGCGACGCGCGGTGGACGAACGCAAGCCGCGCGTCGAGGACGACGCGATCGAGTGCAACGTGGCGCTCGATATTACGGATACCGAACTCGACGCGGCATTGCGCGCGCCCTGACGCCGAGGCCGGCCGCCGCAGGCGCGCTCGCGCGCGCCGCAGCGGCTGCGCGCGTGGCGGCCGCCCATCGAATTCGACGAGGACGCCCTGATGACGAATCCCCCACCAGCCGGCAACGCGCAGCAGGCCGCGCAGCGATACGTGTGCAGGGCGTTCAGGCACCTGAAGCCGATCTCGGCCGTCGGTGCCGAACGCCTATTGCCGGGCGCCGCATATCCGCCGGACCCGGCGCAACGCTTGGGCGTCGGGCAGGCGGTCGATCCCGACGCGATAATGCACAGGTTCCCGGACGACATCGGCCACCCTCGGATCCGGGCGCGCCGGCAGCAGGCGGCCGATCTGCCCGCATAGCGCCGCCATCATGGACGTCGTCGTCGCGCTGTTCGGACAGGGCCGGATGCTCGGCCCCGGCCAGATGGCGTTGCGTGCGATCGTCGTGTTCGTGGTCGCGCTGGTGCTGATTCGCATCGCCGGGCGGCGCGCGTTCGGGCAGCGTTCGCCGTTCGACTACGTGGTCGGCATTCTGCTCGGCGCGATCCTGAGCCGCGCGGTGGTCGGCGCGTCTCCGTTCGTCGCGACCGTCGCGGCGTCGCTCGCGATCGCGCTGCTGCATCGTGCGATCGGCTGGGCATGCGTGCGCTCGTGCCGGCTCGAGCGGTTGCTGGTAGGCGCCGAGCGCGAGGTGTATCGCAACGGCCGCTTCGACGACGCACAGATGCGTGCCGCGCTGCTTACGCCGACCGACGTGCGCGAAAGCGTCCGGCAGGCGACCGGCGCGACCGACCTGTCCGACGTCGACGCGGCGATCCTGGAGCGCAACGGACACCTGAGCATCGTGCGGCGCAGCCGCGGCCGCCGGCCGTAGCATCGGCCGCGGACGAAGGCGTCCGACGCAACGACGCCGCAAGGAGGACACCCATGGCACGCATGATCTGGAAAGGCGCGATCAGCTTCGGGCTCGTTCACGTGCCCGTGCAGCTGTTCCCGGCGACGCGCACCGTGAAGCCGTCGTTCCGGCTGCTCGACAAGCGTTCGATGGACCCGGTCGGCTATCGGCAGATCAACAAGCGCACCGGCAAGGAGGTCGCGCGCGAGGACATCGTGCGCGGCTACGAGTACGAGAAGGAGCGTTATGTCGTGCTGACCGACGACGAGATTCGCGCGGCGAACCCCGAATCGACGCAGACCGTCGACATCGTCACGTTCGTCGACGCGGACGCCGTGTCGTTCCTGTATCTCGACACGCCGTACTACCTGGTGCCGGACCGCAAGGGCGAGAAGGTCTATGCGCTGCTGCGCGACGCGCTGAAGGACAGCGGCAAGATCGGCATCGCGCATGTCGTGATGCACGATCGCCAGCATCTCGGCGCGCTGATCCCGGTCGGGCCGCTGCTTGCGCTCGATACGCTGCGCTGGCAGGAGGAACTGCGCCCGCTCGACGAGCTGCCGGTGCCGGCCGGCGACGCGAAGCGCGCGGGCGTCAGCGCGCGCGAGCTCGCGATGGCGAAGAAGCTGATCGACGACATGTCGGGCACGTGGACGCCCGACGAGTATCGCGACACGTTCCGCGACGACATCCTCGAACTGGTCGAGCGCAAGGTGCGCGCGGGCAGCGTCGAGGAGATCGAGGACCGGCCGGCGCAAACGGCGCGCACGGCGGCCAACGTCGTCGACCTGACCGAGCTGTTGAAGCGCAGCCTGAAGGGCGGCGGCGCGCGTGCTGCGCGCGAGGACGACGACACCGGCGCGTCCGCGCCGCGCACCGCGAGCGGGCGACGCAAGCCGGCCGCGAAGGCTGCCGCGCGGAGCGCCGCGAAAGCACCCGCGAAACGGCCGGCCGCGAAGCAGGGCGCGACGGGCGCGCATGCGGCAAAGAAAACCGCCGCGCGCCGGAAGCACGCCGCATGACACCGCGCGACACGAGGTGACGCGATGGCCGGCAAGCTCGATCCCTATCGTCGAAAACGCCGCTTCGACGCGACGCCGGAGCCGGAAGGCGCGCGCGGGAAGCGTCGCGCAAAGCCAGGCACCGAATCGAAGCAGACCAAGCAGTCGAAGCAGGCGCGCACGGCTGTCCGGGCGCGCCATCCGTTGCGTTTCGTGATCCAGGAACATCACGCGACGCGGCTCCATTACGACTTCCGTCTCGAACTCGACGGCACGCTCAAATCATGGGCCGTGCCGAAGGGGCCGAGCGTCGATCCGTCGGTGAAGCGTCTGGCCGTGCAGGTCGAGGACCATCCGCTCGAATATGCGTCGTTCGAAGGCGAGATTCCGGCCGGACATTACGGCGCGGGCACGGTCGTCGTGTGGGACGAAGGGACGTGGACGCCCGACGGCGGCGTCGCGCAGGCGCGCGACGGCTATCGCGCGGGCAAGCTGACGTTCCGGCTCGATGGCGAAAAGCTGCACGGCGGCTGGGCGCTCGTGCGCAGCGGGCGGCAGCAGGGCCGTCAGCCGCAATGGCTGCTGATCAAGGAGCGCGACGACGACGCACGCGATGCGGACGAATTCGATGTCGTTGCGCAGCAGCCGGGCAGCGTGCATGACCGCAGTGCGCGAGCCGCACGCGCGGCGCCCGCCGATGCATCACCGCCTGCACGCACGTCGCGACGCAGCCGCGACGATGCGCCCCGTACATGCGGCACGCCGCGCGACCGCAAGGATCGCAAGCCGCCAGCCGACGCCGACCTGTCGCACGTCGAAGGCGCTGTCCGCGCGCCGCTGCCCGAGCGCGTCGCGCCGCAGCTCGCGACGCTGGTCGAGGCTCCGCCCGCGCAAGGCGACTGGCGCTACGAAGTGAAGTTCGACGGCTACCGGATTCTCGCGCGCGTGTCGGGCCGCGGTGCGCGGCGGCATGTCGTGCTGATGACGCGCGAGGGCCGCGACTGGACCGCGAAGCTGCGTGCGCAGCGCGATGCGCTTGCGGCGCTCGATATCGAAAACGCGTGGTTCGACGGCGAGGCCGTCGTGCTCGGCGACAGCGGCCTGCCCGATTTCCAGGCGCTGCAGAACGCGCTCGGCGCGGGCCGTTCCGATGCGATCACGCTGTTCGTATTCGATCTGCCCTATCTGAATGGCAAGGATTTGCGCGATGCGCCGCTCGCTGCGCGCCGCGCGTTGCTCGAACCGCTGCTGGCCGGCAGCGACGCCGCGCGGCTGCGCTATTCGCCGGATCTCGGCGGCGACGTCGCGTCGCTGATCGCGAGCGCGTGCGACACCGGCCTCGAAGGGTTGATCGGCAAGCGCGCCGATTCACGCTATCGCGCCGGCCGCTCGGCCGCGTGGATCAAGCTCAAATGCCGGCGGCGGCAGGAGTTCGTGATCGGCGGCTACACGGAGCCGTCGGGCAGCCGGCACGGCTTCGGCGCGTTGCTGCTCGGTGTGTACGAGCCCGAATCGGGCGGCAAGCGGCGGCGCGGCACGCCGCCGTTGCGCTATGTCGGCCGGGTCGGCACCGGGTTCGATGCGCGCATGCTCGACCGGCATCGCCGCGATGCTGCGCAGGCACGAACGCGATACGACGCCGTTCGACCCGCCGCCGCGCGAACGGTCGCGCACGCGCGTGCACTGGATCGATCCGACGCTCGTCGCCGAATGCGAATTCGCGGAATGGACGGGCGACGGCATCGTGCGGCAGGCGGCGTTCGTCGCGCTGCGGGAAGACAAGCCGGCGGCGCGAATCGTCCGAGAGATGCCGCGCCGCACCGAAACGGAGACGACGATGGACGAACGCGATGCAGCGCACGACAAACACGACAAGCACGAACGCGCACGGCACACGGATACCGGGAGCGGCCACAAGCGTCGCGCGAAATCGCACACGCCGTCCGGCGACGCGCGCGGCGAATCCGGCGCCGACCACGTCGGCCGCGTGCGCATCACGCATCCCGATCGCGTGCTCGATCCGCGGCACGGCACGCGCAAGATCGACCTCGCGCATTACTGGCAATGGGTCGCGCCGTGGCTGCTGCCCGACCTGAAGGGCCGGCCCGTGTCGCTCGTGCGCGCGCCGGGCGACATCACGGGCGAGCTGTTCTTCCAGAAACATGCGGAGCGCCTCGAGATTCCGTTCGTCACGCAGCACGAAGGGCTCGATCCCGGCCACGGGCCGCTGCTGTCGATCGACAGCGTCGACGCGCTGCTCGGTGCCGCGCAGATGGGCACGGTCGAGCTGCATACGTGGAATGCGCACGCATCCAATATCGAGCGGCCGGACCGCATCGTGTTCGATCTCGATCCCGATCCGGCACTGCCGTGGCGCGCAATGATCGACGCCGCGCAACTCGTGCGCGGGCTGCTCGACGAGCTGGGGCTCGCGTCGTTCTGCAAGACGAGCGGCGGCAAGGGGCTGCATGTCGTCGTGCCGATCGCGCGGTACGCGGGATGGGACGACGTGAAAGACTTCGCGCGCGCGGTTGCGCAGCACGTGGCGGGCGCGCTGCCCGAGCGCTTCACCGCGACGATGGGGCCGCGCCACCGGCGCGGGAAGATTTTCGTCGACTATCTGCGCAACGGCCGCGGCGCGAGCACGATCGCCGCGTATTCGGCGCGCGCGCGGCCGGGCATGGGCGTGTCGGTGCCGCTCGGCTGGGACGAGGTGCCCGATACGACGGGCGGCGCGCAGTGGACGATCGACACGCTGCATGCGCGTCTCGACGGGCTGAAGCGCGATCCGTGGGAAGGCTATGCGGATGCGCGCCTGCGGATCACCGCGAAGATGCGAGCGCGGCTCGGCGCATCGTGAGCGCCGCGAGCAGCGGCACGTGACGATCATCGCGGTGCTGCACGGCAGGCGGCGCAGCACGGACGCCGCGATGCGGCGGTGGCCGGCCGCCGTCACGGCTTGCGGCCGAAGGCTTCGCGCAGTTTCCGCTTCGCGCGTTCGAGCGTCGCGCGGCGCGTTTTCGGCAGGTTGCGGCCCGCGCGGTTCACGTAGAAGTTCAGCATCGACATCGCCGACTGGAACGGCGAAGACTTGCGGCGGCGGCTCTGTTCGGCCGAGCGCTTCAGCGAAGCGGCGATCGCGCCCGGATCGTCGGACTTGAAGATGTCGGGCTCGATGTCGAGCACATCGCTTTTTTGCGTGACTTCGGCGGACCAGCGCTTGCCGTGTTGCGGGTCGGCGCCGCGTGCGCGGCCGGGGCGTTTCGTCAGCCGTTTGCCGTGCGCGTGGGAAGCGGAAGCTAATGGCATCGCGGGCTCCGTATGGCATCGCAGGGACGTACGGGCAACGGCGCCGCAATTCGCGTGCCGCGCGGCGACCTGCCGCCGGAGGCATGGCCCTTGCTGCAAGGTCCGGGCAGGCGTGCCATTCCGCCCTCTTCGTTCAGCACGAACACCTCGTGACATCCGCATTACATCCGCATTCGAACCGAATGGCCGGCGCCGTTTGAAGCAAGCGCGCGCGGCCACCACGCAGGAGGACACCATGCGATCGAACTCCCGGATCAGTCTGGAAGACGATGCGACGGACGCCGACACGGTCGACGCCGGCGATTTCGATACGACGGTCCGTCTCGACGTCGAGGCAGGCACGGTCACGTTTCATGCGGCGTGGTCGATGGAGGCCGATGCGCCACCCGACACGGGGCGGCATTCGGTCGTGCTGGTGCTCGACTGCGACACGATGGAACGCTACGCGGGCCTCGACGACGGCGCCCGGATGCGCGTGCACGCAATGCTGCACGAGGCCGTGCGGGACATGCTCGACCGGCTCCCCGACAACGACGACGACGATCTGACACTGACGGTCGAACTGACCGACGCGATGCTCGATGCGGCGATCCGCCTGCAGTAATCGTGCCGGGTCGGGTTACACGCCGTTGAAATCTTTTCAGCCCGTGCGCGGCGGCGCGGCATGGGCCGGTTTCGGCCGGTCTCTTCTGTCGCCGTCGTCCGGCCGCATGCGGCACGGCAATTGCTCCGTGACCGGGACGGCATAAAGGGTGCAGCGGCATCCACGGAGGTTTCCATGAGCGGCAGACTGGACCATTGCAAGGTAGCGATCCTCGCGGTCGACGGCTTCGAGGAGGCCGAGCTTGTCGAACCGCAACGTGCGCTGGCGGCCGAAGGCGCGCAGGTCGACGTGATTTCGCAGAAACGCGGCGAAATCCAGGGGTTCAGGCACGTCGACAAGGGCGCGCGCGTGAAGGTCGACCGCACGTTCGACGACGCGCGCGAGGGCGACTACGACGCGGTCGTGCTGCCCGGCGGTGTCGTCAACGGCGACGCGATCCGGATGATCCCGGCCGCGCGCGAGTTCGTGACGGCGGCCGTCGGCGCCGGCAAGCCGATCGCCGCGATCTGCCACGGCGGCTGGCTGCTCGTGTCGTCCGGGCTCGTGGAAGGGCGCACGATGACGAGCTGGCCGAGCCTGCAGGACGACATCCGCCATGCGGGCGGCAAGTGGGTCGACGAGGAAGTCGTGCGCGACGGCAACCTGATCACGAGCCGCAAGCCCGCCGACCTGCCGGCATTCAGCGGCGCGCTGGTCGAAAGTCTCGCGTCGCGGAGCGCGTAATCCGATGCCGGCCGATTCCCCCCGCCGCGTGACGCTGGCCGATGCGCCGCCCGAATTCGACGGCGCGGCGCTGCAACTGTGCTTCACCGTCGACGTCGACGGTCAGCCGGAGCACTGCGCGATCACGGTCGAGGCACTCGAGGATCATTTCGGCGCGCCCTCGGCGCTGGAAGCCGACCTGCGCGACGCGTTCGAGCGCGGCCGCGCGCGTATCGAGGCTGCCTGCGCGGATGTGCTGGCGGACGGCAAGGGCGGCGTGGTACTGCACAGCGGCTATTTCCGCGCGCACGGCCGTGCGGCGGCGGGCAGCGTGAAGGCCGGCATGTCCCGTTCGCGGCGCTCCTGATCGAGGCGCCGTGGCCGACGCGTTGGACCCGCGTTCGCGTTCGGCCGCTCGGGTTCGGCCCGCTCGCATCCGGCATTACACATCGTTGAAAACTTTGCACGGGCGGCCGGACGCCGCGCGGTGCCGTATCGCGCCGCGCGCCCACGGCTCCGATGAGCACCGCTTCGCGCGCATTGGCATGGTCCGTGCACGCATCGACGGTCGCCGGCGCGCGTGTCGCGCCGCATGCCGATGCGACGCCGTCGTCGCATCGCGTGAAGCCGTCAACGGGGAACGAGCATGCTGACCGCCCATGAATTTGCCGCGCTGTTCCTGGTGTATCGCGCACCGGAACAAATCCAGATCGATCGCGAGGACGTCGCCGCGCTGGTCGAACAGAACCTGATCGTGATGCAGGGCGACGACGCGTCGGGCGGGCACCGGCCCGCGTTGACGGCCGACGGCCTGTCGGTGCTGCGGTGCGTGCAGCGGCACGACGGGTACGAGCCCGACGGCACCGATGCGTGACGGGTGACGATGACGCGCGGGCGCGCTGCTCACCGCGCGATCGCGACGGACGCGTTCACCTGCACGACGGGCGTGTCGCCGTCGAACGGCGGCGCGTACAGGAAGCGCTCGATCACGCCGGCCTCGAACAGCAGGCAGTACGTCGATCCGCCGAACTGGAAGCGGCCGATCTCGTCGCCCTTGTCGACGCGCTGGCCCGGCACGACCTCGATCACGCACGACGACACGTCGCCCATCCCGACGAATACCGCGGCCACGGTGCCGATGCCCGGGTCGTCGCTCTCGATCGCGACGATCGCGCGCGTGGCGACCGCCGTCATGTAGCCCTGCGAGTCGTTGAGCCCGGCCGGGTCGGGGCCTTCGGCTTCGGCGACCGAGTAGTAGGTGCCGTCGATCCGGTATGCATGCGTGACGGTGCCGCGCACCGGCGCATGCCAGCGATGGTAGTTGTACGCGCTGAGATAGGCCTGGTAGAGATCGCCGCCGACGAAGCGCTCGGCGAGCGGCCGCCCCGCGCGCGTGAAGATGTCGTGCAGCGAATACGGCTGCGCCTTGATCCAGAAGGTGTCGCGCATCTTCACGTTCGTTTCGATGTGGTACGGCGCGGCCTCGCATGCGCTGACGATCACGTGCGGATCGTCCGGCGCGTCGACGGGCCGCGCGCCTTCCCGAAAGCGTCGCGTGAAGAAGTCGTTCCACGAATCGAAGCCGAGGTGCGGTTGATCGTCGCGATAGCGGAATTGCGACAGCCCGATGCGCTTGCTCGCTTCGTCGCAGAACCAGCCGTCGGGCGCCGACGTATCGAGATGCGCGCGCGAATGCGGGCCGCCGAGGAAGTCGCACCAGACGTTCAGTACCCGTTTCAGGTGCGCGTTGACGGTTGCGTCCCGAAACACGGCGTGGCCCGACGGCATGCACATCGGCCAGTCGAGGAACGCGTTCAGCGGGCACACGATCAGGCTCGATTCGCTGAACGGCGGCGTGTAGGTCATCAGGTGGTCGATCACGGTCATCAGTTCGCCGATCGACGTGTAGCCGAGCCGGCGGCCGGATTCGACCGCCTCGTCGATCGCGCGGACGAGACCCATGCGCAGCACGGCGCAGTCGTCGAACAGCCGCGCGAGCGCCTGCACGGCCGGCGAGCGCAATCGTTCGCCGGCATGCGCGCGCGCGTCGGCCGCGATTTTTTCGCGGAACGCGGCCATGTGCGTTTCCTCGCAGGTCAGCCATTCGCCGAGCCGGCGGCGCGCGGCGGGCGGCGTGTGGGGTTCGGTCGGCATCGTCGGCTCCTGCGGCTGGATTCGGTATGAACACGTAGCAAGACGCTTGCCCGGAGGCGGCATCGAAATTGCGGCGGTCTTTTCACCGGTTGTTCAGTTTTTCAGTGACGCAGGAGAGAAACGATGAATGCAGGTTCGAATGTGCGGCAGACGAAAGGCACGGCATCGGCCGACGAGCGCCGGGGCGGCGGGCAGCGCACCGTGACGCCGACGCGCACGCGGGTTCGTGCGGCGAAGCACGGCGAGACGCGACGGTCGAGGGAGCGCGATGCGAAAGGAACCGTGACCGCGGGCCATGGCGACAACGCGGGCGTGCCGCTGTGGGAGGACGACGGCGGGACGCTGCCGCCGGACGAGTGGTCGTGAGGTCGGGCGTTTACTGTCCCGCCTGTCGCTCTGGCCGGTAACGATCGACTAGTGCGCCATCGCTCGCTTCCCCGTCGCGAAAGGCCAGGGATACTGTGACATCACGGTTCGCGATCAGCCATGCGGCACCGATTGGATCGTCGGGTATCCGCGGACCGGTTTGCATCAATTCGATTACGACGGGGCGATTGAGGGATTCCGATCCGTTGGGTGAGCCGCGACGAGTACGGCAACAGGCAGCGCAGCCAGACAGCGATCGAGCCTGATCAAGCCATCCGGCGCGTCGATTCCGTCCCGCGCATTCAGCCAGTCCGTCCAGGGTCCTTTGACGCCACGCGGCAACACGACCGCCGTATCGCCCCATAACGCGGGCTCCACGCTCGGCAACCCGGGCATGTCGCCGAGCAGCCGGCACGCAAACCGCGTTGCAACGATCACCACGGTCGCCGCATTGCCGCACCGCGCGAACGCAACCGCGTGACGCCCGAGCGTGCCGCGCACGCGCAGCGGCACATACGCACCGTCGGCGAACGTCGCCGGCCACCGCGCGCGCAGCGCGAGCATCCGTTCGATCAGCGCCCGTTTCACGCGCGCGTCCGGCCAGGTCGGCAGGTACGACGCGACCGGCCCGTCGACGCGCTCGGCCGCCAGCGCCGCGAACGGCACGTCGCGCCGGTTGTCCGGATCGACGAGCGAGTGATCCCATCGCTCGGTACCTTGATAGAGATCGGGCACGCCGGGGGACGCGATCCGCAGTGCCGTCTGCGTCAGGCTGTTGACGATGCCGGCCGGCGCGATCCGCGCCACGAACGCATGCAGCCGGTGCGCGAAATCGCCTGCGCCGCGCGGCGTCAGGATCGCGCGGACGAACGCTTCGCAAGCGCGCTCGTAGTCGGTCTCGGGCGCGAGCCAGTCCGTATGCCGCTTCGCTTCGCGCAGCGCCTTCGTCTGCCAGCGCACCACGCGTTCGACGAGCGCCGCGAGCCCCGCGTCGTCGTCGGGCATCAGCGACGGCGGCCAGCAGCCGACCAGCGTCTGGTACAGCATCGCCTCGGCGGCCGGCCCCGGCGCCCACGCCAGGTCGCGATGCGCGCCGCCGCGCCGGCGCAGGTTGAGCGCGGACCAGTCGAGCGATACCGCGCGCCAGGCGTCGGGCATCTCGCTGAGCACCGCGAGCCGCGCGCGCGCGTCCTCGCCGCGCTTGTGGTCGTGCGTGGCCGTCGCGACGAGCGTATGCGGCACGATTCGGGCGCGGCGCCGGTTGCGCGCATGGAACGCGCCGCGCGACAGGCTGAAGTCGCCTGCGTCGGCGCCGACCTCGTTGCGCGACAGCAGCCGGCCGTAGCGATAGCAGGCCGTATCCTCGACACCCTTCGCGGCCAGCGGCGCGGTGAGCTGCACGAACGCGACGCGGGCCGCATGCAGCGCGGCGGCGCCTGCGCGCGGCACGCGCACGACCGGTAACCCGAGCCACGCGGCGACCCGGTCGAGCGCGTAGCGGTCGGCCGGATCGACGGCCGCGCATGCCCGTTGATACGCCTGCGCGAGCACCCGGCGGTCGGTGTCGGCGGGCGCGTCTTCCTGTGCCGGATACATTCGGTACACGGGTAGCCGCACCGCGAGCTCGCCCAGCACGCGCTGGATCGCGACCAGACTGACGTCGCGCGTCGCGGGCGACGCGCGCGCAATGCCGTGCAGCGCCCGCGCGACGCGCGCATGCTCGGCGGCGAGCTGGCGCATCAGCACGCGCCGCTTGCCGTCGAGCGCCTCCTGCGCGAACGTGTGCGATGAACCGGACACGGCCGCCCAGTGGGCGGCCAGCGGCGCGGCGCCGGCCGGGTCGTGCAGCAGCGCGCCGACGTCGTTCATGAAGTCGTAGCCGGTCGTGCCGTCGACGCCCCAGTCGTCGCGCAGCGCTTCGCCGGGCGCCAGGATTTTTTCGACGACGACGTACGGTCGCTCGTCGCGCAGCGCCGCGAGCCGCGCATGCAGCCGCCGGCAGTACGCGCGCGGATCGGCGAGCCCGTCGACGTGATCGACGCGCACGCCGTCGATATATCCGGCCGCGTAGAGGCGCAACGGCAGCGCATGAACGGCGTCGAACACCGCATCGTCGTCGACGCGGATGCCCGCGAGCGTCGCGATGTCGAAGAAGCGCCGCCAGTTCAGTTCGTCCGCGGCCGTGCGCCACCACGCGAGCCGGTAGTGCTGGCGTTCGAGCAGCCGGTGCAGCCACGCGCGCGAGCGTGCGCTGCGCGGATCGGCGCCGCGCAGCACGGCGTCGAACGCATGCGGGCCGTGCGCGGCCGCGTAATCGCGCAACGCCGCATGAGCGGCGGCCAGCCGGGCGCTGCCGTGCGCCGGCGCGGCGCCGAAGCGTTCGGCGAGCGTGTTCAGGTCCGAGCGGTTCGCGATGCGCAGGATGTCCGCATAAGTGGCGGCGGCCACGGGTAGCTGCCGCCCCGGGCACGCAACGAAGAAGCGGCCGGTCGACGGATCGGCGCCGAGCGCGATGTCGCCGGCCGTGAGCGCGTCGCCGTACGGCGTGCCGAGGCAGGGCAGCAGCACCTTGCCGTCGAGCGCCGCGTCGGGCGGATGCCAGTCGATGTCGAAGCAGCATGCGTACGGGCTCGCCGGCCCCCATTCGAGCACGTCGTTCCACCAGCCGTTCGACGAGCCGCCGACGCCCATGTGGTTCGGCACGATGTCGACGATCACGCCGATGCCGCGCGCGCGCAGCGCGCGGACGAGCCGGACCAGGCCGGCCTCGCCGCCGAGTTCGGCGCTGACCGAGCCGTAGTCGACGGTGTCGTAGCCATGCAGCGAACCGGGCTCGGCCGTCGTGACCGGCGACAGGTACAGGTGGCTCACGCCGACGCGCGCGAAGTAGTCGGCGTGCGTGGCCGCATCGTCGAACGTGAAACCCGCATGCAGCTGCAGCCGCAGCGTCGCGCGCGGCGTCATGCGTCGCGCTCCCGCGAACGGCGCGCGTGCACGACGGCCGCGATGCGCTTGCGCGCGTCGGCGTCGAACAGCGTGTCGACGGTGCGCGGCAGGCGCCGCAGCCAGTTCGGATGGCCGCATGGCGGCCCCGGCAGGTTCGGCTGCTCATCCAGCCCGAGCAGATCCTCGAGCGGCAGGATCGCGAGCGGCGACGGGCTGAGCGCGACATACGCGAGTATTGCGCTCACGGGCGGCGCGCCGGCCGGCGGGACGGCGCTGTTGGCGGGTGCGCAACCCGCGTGCTGCAATGCGTGCCACAGCGCCGCGCGTTCGGTTGCGCGTTCCGCCTGGGCGGCGATCAGGTCGGGATCGGACGCGGGCGGGGGCGTGGCGGGCGCGGCGCGGTTTGTTTCCGTGCGGGGCATGCCGTCATGCCCGACGTCGGCGCCTTGCACGATTTCGTTCGAGTCCTGCGCACTCGCATCGCTCGGCATGCTTTCGGCCGCGCCGTCTTGCTGCTTCCCGCTGTCGGCCGCCACCCGCCGCCACCCCAGATCGACCCCGCGCCACCAGCCGGCCACGGTCGGCAAGTCGTGCGTCGACGTCGTCGCGATCGCATCGCGATCCCACGCGGACGGCGGCCGGAACGCGCGGTTCGCATCGCGCTCGAACCACAGCACGCGCATCCCCGCGATCCCCTGTGCACCGAGCCGTTCGCGCAAACCGCCCGGCACCGTGCCGAGATCCTCGCCGATTGCGATCGCGCGATGGCGTGCCGCCTCGAGCGCGACGAGCCGCACGAGATCGTCGACCGGATAGCGCAGGTAGGCGCCGTCGCGCGGCGTGCCGCCGTCCGGCACGATCCACATCCGCGCGAAGCCGAGCACGTGGTCGATGCGGATGCCGCCCGCATGCGCGAACGCCGCGCGCAACAACTCGATGAACGGGACGAAACGGTCGGCGCGCAGCGCGGCGGGCGTCCACGTCGTGACGCCCCACGCCTGGCCAGTCGCATTGAACAGGTCGGGCGGCGCGCCGAGCGACACGCCGCGCAGCAGCGTCGTGCCGTGCGCCCACGCGTCGCTGCCCGCGCGGTCGGAGCCGACCGCGAGATCGGCGATCAGCCCGGTCGCCATGCCCGCGCCGCGCGCCGCATGCTGCGCGTCGCCGAGCGCGCGCGATGCGCACCATTGCAGGAACGTGTGAAACGCGATCGTGTCGGCATGCGCGTGCGCGAATGCATCGACTTCGGCCGATGACGGCATGCGCCACGGCGCCGGCCATTGCCGCCAGTCCGCGCCGATCCCGTGTTCGATGCAGAACGCCTGCAGCGCGTCGAAGCGCGCATGCGCGTCGAGCGCCGCGCCGCCGGCCGCGCGAAAGCGCTGGTACGCGTCGCGCGATGGCGCGCCGTTGGCACGCCATGCATCGAAGCATGCGCGCAGGCGGCGCAGCTTCGGCGGCAGCACGCGCGGCCAGTCGATCAGCGGCGCATCGATTGCATCGTCGCGCGCGTGAAGCGCAGCCCCGGCGCCCGGCACCGCGTCGCAGTCGAGATACGCGACGTTGTGCCAGCGCCGCGACGACGGCGAATACGGGCTGTCGTGCGCGGGCAGTGCGGGATAGCCGGCGTGCGTCGGGCTGATCGCCACCGCCTGCGCGCCGTGCCGCGCCGCGTGCGCGGCGAGCCGCGCGAGCGCGGTGTAGTCGCCCGCGCCGTCGTCGCCGGTACGGCGCAGGCTGTACAACTGGGCCGCGACGCCCCAGCGGCGGCCTGCGTCGGGCGCGCGCGCGAACGCGTCGAACGGGCGCGCACGCAGCGGCGCGATCGCGAGCCCGATGCGCTGCTCGCCGATGTCGAGCGCGTGATAGCCGGGCATCGCGAGCGGCGGCAGCGTGCCGTGCTCGCCCGCACCGGCCACGCGCCCGTCGACGTAGCCGCCCGTTTCGAGCGCGATCCGGAAGTGTGCGCCCGGCAGTGCGATCGTATGCGGGAGCGTCAGCGGCAGGCAGGCATCGCCGGTGACGATGCGCGGCGGCGCCGCGTTCGCATCGGCGAGCGCCGCCGCGCTGTCGACGCGCTGGAGCGCCGTGCCGCACGGCCAGCCGAGCGCGTCGACGAGCGCGGCGAGCGCATCGTCGCCTACCCGCCGCGCGACGCCGCCCGCATCGGTCCAGTCGGTTTCCAGTCCGGCCGAACGGGCGAGTGCCGCGATCGATACGTCGGTCGTCATGATCGGCCTCGCCCGTTCGTGCGGCGACTCAGCGCATCGTGGTTGACCGCGCCGTCGCGCCACGCGATGCACGCACGTGGCGGCAGGCGCAGGTCCCGCAGCCGGTCGCGCGCGCGCGGCGGCGTCTCGAACACGATCTTGCCGAGCGGCAGCGCGGGCAGCACCGCGTCGTGCGAGCCGAGGTTCAGCGCGATCGTCAGCGTGCTGCCGTTGCCGAGACGCCAGCGTGCGGCGAGCGCCTGCGGTTCGCCGTCGCCCGCGAGCAGGTCGACGCCGAGCGCGCGCGCGCCGGCCAAGTGCGGCGTCACGAGCGCCGCGCGCACGGTCAGCGCGCTGCGGTAGAAGTGCCGCCATGCATCGGCGTCGGGCCATGCGTCGTCGGCCGGGTGTTTCGACAACGAGCGCACGAACGTCGCGATGTCGTTCGGATCGGGAATCGCGTCGCGATGCGCGGGATCGGCGAACGCGGGAAACGCCGCGAATTCGCGGCGCCGGCCTTCGCGCACGGCGTCGGCGAGTGCGCCGCGATAGTCGGTGAAGAACTGGAACGGCTGCGTGCTGCCTTCCTCCTCGCCCATGAACAGCAGCGGAATCTGCGGCATGAGCAGCATCAGCGCGGTGGCCGCGCGCAGCGCGTCGTCGTTCGCGAGCGTGCGCAACCGTTCGCCGAACGCGCGGTTGCCGATCTGGTCGTGGTTCTGCAGGAATGCGACGAACGCGGTCGGCGGCAGGTGCGCGCTCGGCTCGCCGCGCGCGGCGCCGCCATGCAGCGGCGACGGCTCGCCCTGGTACGCGAACCCTTCGCCGAGCGTGCGCGCGAAATGGCGCAGCGGCGCATCGGCGTACGCGCGGTAATAGCCGTCGCGCTCGCCGGTTAGCAGCACGTGCGCGCTGTTATGGAAATCGTCGTTCCACTGCGCGTCGAAGCCGCCGGGCCCGAGCAGGCTCGCCGCGTTGCGTTCGTTTTCGAGCACCAGATGCACCTGGCGTGCGTCGCCCGCATGCGCGCGCACGCGGCGCGCGAGCTCGCGCAGCCACGCATCGTCGTCGATCGCATGCGCGGCGTCGATGCGCAGCCCGTCGAAGCGGTATTCGTCGAGCCAGTAGAGCGCGTTGTCGATGAAGAACGCGCTCGTCTGCGCACGCGCGAAGTCGATCGCGGGCCCCCACGCCGTTTGCCGGTCCGCGCGGAAGAACGCGGGTGCGTAGCGCGGCAGCAGGTTGCCGTCGGGGCCGAAGTGGTTGTAGACGACGTCCAGGAACATCTGCAGCCCGAGCCCGTGCGCGGCGTCGACGAGCGCCTTCAGTTCGTCGGGCCGCCCGTACGACGCATCGGGCGCGAACGGCAGCACGCCGTCGTAACCCCAGTTGCGCGTGCCCGGGAACGCATTGACGGGCATCAGCTCGATCGCCGTCACGCCGAGCGCGGCGATGGCCGGCAGGCGCCGCTCGACGCTCGCGTAGCCGCCGCATGCACCGACGTGCAGTTCGTACAGCACCGTCTCGTGCCACGGGCGGCCGCGCCATGCGTCATGGCGCCAGCGATAGGCGGCCGGATCGACGACCTGGCTCGGGCCGTGCACGTCGTACGGCTGGAAACGCGACGCGGGATCGGGCACGGCGAGATCGCCGTCGAGCACGTAGCGATACAGCGCGCCGGGGCCGCACGGCGCGACGGCGTCGAACCAGCCGTCGCCGGCGGCCGTCATCGCGACGGATGGCCCGCCGTGCAGATCGACGGCCGCGGTGCGGCTCGCGGGCGCCCACAGCCGGAAGCGCGTACGGCCCGCGTCGATGCAGGTCGCGCCGAACGACGACGCGAACGCATGCGTGCCGGGCGGATGAGCGGAACGTGACGTCATGGCGGTCCTCACGAAGGCGGGTCGGGCGGCACGGCCGCGACGGCGACCGCGACCGCATGCGCGGCGACGTCGAGGCCGTCGGCCGGCCACGCGCGCGGGCCGGCATCCGGCGTGGCCGTGTCGACCAGCACGCGGTAGGCGAGCACAGGCGCGGGCGGCGCAAACGTGATCGTTTCGGACGACGCGTTCAGCATCACGAGCAGCGACTCGGTGCGCCCGGTGCGGCCCGCGCCGACGCGCCGCATCGTCAGCGCGCGGCGCTCGCGGTCGTGCCACGCGGGCACGGTCAGCACGTCGCCGCGTTCGTCGAACCAGTCGATCTCGGCCATGCCCGGCGCGCCGTCGTGATCGCCCGACGGATAGCGCGGCGCCGACATCAGCGGGTACATGCGCCGCAGCGCGGCGAGCCGCGACACGAAGCGCATCAGCTTCACGGCTTCGTCGCTGCGCGCCAGATCCCAGTCGAGCCACGACAGTTCGTTATCCTGGCAGTAAGCGTTGTTGTTGCCGTGCTGGGTGCGGCCGAACTCGTCGCCGGCGACGAGCATCGGCGTGCCGAGCGCGGTGAACAGCGTCGCGAGCATCGAGCGCGCGACGCGCGCGCGCACGTCGCGGATCGCCGCGTCGTCGCTCGGCCCTTCGGCGCCCCAGTTCGCGCTGCAGTTGTCGTCGCGGCCGTCGCGGTTGTCCTCGCCGTTCGCGTCGTTGTGCTTGTCCGCATACGACACGAGATCGGCGAGCGTGAAACCGTCATGCGCGGTGACGAAATTGACCGATGCCCACGTATGGCGCCGCTGGTGGTTGAACAGGTCGGCCGATCCCGCGAGCCGCGCGGCAAGTTCCGGCCGCTGGCCCGCGTCGCCGCGCCAGAAGCGCCGCACGGTGTCGCGAAAGCGGTCGTTCCATTCGGCGAAGCCCGGCGGGTGGCGGCCGAGCTGGTAGCCGCCGGGGCCGAGATCCCACGGCTCGGTGATCAGCTTGCGCTGCGCGAGCACCGGGTCCTGCCGCAGCGCGTCGAAAAATCCCGCGCCGGGATCGAAGCCGTGATCCTCGCGGCCGAGCGTCACGCCGAGATCGAAGCGAAAGCCGTCGACGTTGAACGCGGTGGCCCAGTAGCGCAGCGAATCCATCACCATCTGCACGACGCGCGGGTGCGACAGGTTCAGCGTGTTGCCGCAGCCCGTCTCGTCGACATGAAAGCGATGGTCGCCCGGCACGAGCCGGTAGTAGCTCGCGTTGTCGAGGCCGCGCCACGACAGCGTCGGGCCGAGCTCGTTGCCTTCGCAAGTATGGTTGTAGACGACGTCGAGCACGACCTCGATGCCGGCCGCATGCAGCTGGCGGATCGCGATGCGCATCTCGTCGAGCCGCCGCGTCGCGAGATACGCGGGTTCCGGCGCGAAGAACGCGGCCGTGTCGTAGCCCCAGTAGTTGCGCAGCCCGCGTTTCACGAGTTCGCGCTGCTGCAGGAACGCGTGGACGGGCAGCAGCTCGACCGTCGTCACGCCGATCGACAGCAGGTGATCGATGAACGCCGGATGCGCCAACGCAGAGAACGTGCCGCGTTCGGGCGCGCGCAGCCCGGCGCGGCGCATCGACACGCCGCGCACGTGCGTCTCGTAGATCACCGTGCTGCGCCACGGCACGCGCGGGCGCCGGTCGTTGCTCCAGTCGAACGCCTCGTCGACCACCACGCATTTCGGCATCGCGGGCGCCGAGTCGCGCCGGTCCATCGACAGGTCCGCGCGGCTCGAATGCACGCGATAGCCGAACAGCGCGTCCGACCAGCGGAAGTGGCCGACCAGCTTGCGCGCGTACGGATCGAGCAGCAGCTTGGTCGGATTGAAGCGATGGCCGTGCTGCGGCTGGTACGGGCCGTCCGCGCGCAATCCGTACACGGTGCCCGGATGCGCGTTGGGCAGGTAGCCGTGCCACACCTCGTCGGTGCATTCGGGCAGGTCGAGGCGCGCGAGTTCCCTGCGGCCGGTCGGATCGAACACGCATAGCTGGATGCGCTGCGCGTGCGCGGAAAACACCGCGAAGTTGGTCCCGAGGCCGTCCCAGGTCGCGCCGAGCGGATAGCGGCGGCCGGATTCGAGGCGAGCGGGCAGGGCACTCGGCATGGGGCGGAACTCTCCGTGTCGAAGGGGTGGGGAATCAGGCTGGGCTCAGCCACAGCGTCGCGAGCGGCGGCAGGCGCAGCGTCGCCGACCACGCCTCGCCGTGCGCGGGCACGGCCTCGGCCCATACGGCGCCGTCGTTGCCGGCATTGGTGCCGCCGTACGATGCGGCATCGGTGTTCATCCGTTCGCGCCATTGGCCGGGCGCCGGCAGCCCGACGCGGTAGCCGGTGCGCGGCACCGGCGTGAAGTTGCAGACCGCGACCACCAGGTGCCCCGCATCGTCGCGGCGTACGAACGCGAACACGCTGTTGTCGCGGTCGTCGCCGATCAGCCAGGCGAAGCCGGCTGCGTAGCAGTCGAGCGCATGCAGCGCGGGTTCGGCCGCATACGCGCGGTTCAGGTCGCGCACGAGCCGCTGCACGCCGCGATGCGCGGGCGCGTCGAGCAGATCCCAGTGCGGCGTCGAGTCGTGCGCGAATTCGGCCCATTGCGCGAACTCGCTGCCCATGAACAGCAGCTTCTTGCCGGGATGCGCCCACATGAAGCCGAAGTACGCGCGCAGCGTCGCGAGCCGCTGCCACGCGTCGCCGGGCATCTTCGCGACGAGCGAGCCCTTGCCGTGCACGACCTCGTCGTGCGACAGCGGCAGCACGAAGCGCTCGGAGAACGCGTAGATGAGCCCGAACGTCATCCGGTCGTGGTGATAGCGGCGGTGGATCGGGTCCTCGCGCAGATACGCGAGCGTGTCGTGCATCCATCCCATGTTCCACTTGAAGTCGAAGCCGAGCCCGCCATTGACGGTCGGCGCCGTGACGCCGGGCCACGCGGTCGATTCCTCCGCGACGGTGACGACGCCGGGCGGCGCGGCCGCACCGTGCAGCGTGTCGTTCAGCATGCGCAGGAACGCGACCGATTCGAGGTTCTCGCGCCCGCCGTACATGTTCGGCACCCATTCGCCTTCGTTGCGCGAATAGTCGCGGTACAGCATCGACGCGACCGCGTCGACGCGGATGCCGTCGACGTGATACCGGCGCGCCCACGCGAGCGCCGACGCGACGAGGAACGCGCCGACCTCGGTGCGCCCGACGTTGAACACGCACGTGTGCCAGTCGGGATGCAGCCCTTCGCGCGGGTCGGCATGCTCGTACAGCGCGGTGCCGTCGAACTGCGCGAGGCCGTGCGGATCGTCGGGGAAATGCGCGGGCACCCAGTCGACGATCACGCCGATGCCGGCCGCGTGCGCGCGGTCGATGAACCGCGCGAAGCCGTCGACCGGCCCGAAGCGCGCGGACGGCGCGAACTGCGCGAGCGGCTGATAGCCCCACGAGCCGCCGAACGGGTATTCGGCGATCGGCATGAACTCGACGTGCGTGAAGCCCATCCCGTGCACGTACGGAATCAGCCGCTCGGCAAGCTCGTCCCACGTCGCGCTGCGGTCCATCTCCTCGGGCACGCGCTGCCACGATTCCGGATGCACCTCGTAGATCGACCACGGCGCGCGGTAGCGGTCGGCGCGCGGCCGCGCGTGCATCCAGCCGTCGTCGTGCCACGCGAACGCGTCGAGCGCCGCGACATCGGCGACGACGGACGCCGTGCGCGGCGGCGCTTCCGTCGCGCGCGCGCACGGATCGGCCTTGTGCGGCAGCACGCGCCCGTCGGCCGCGCGCAACTCGTACTTGTAGCGCTCGCCCGCGCCGATGCCCGGCACGAACAGCTCCCATACGCCCGACGGCCGCCGCAGCCGCATCGGATGGCGGCGGCCGTCCCATCCGTTGAAATCGCCGACCACCGACACGCGCTGCGCGTTCGGCGCCCATACCGCGAAGCGCACGCCATCGGTGTCGTCGATGCGCGCGGGCGTCGCGCCCAGGCAGTCGAGCACGGCGGCCGGATCGCCGGCCGCGAAGCGCGCGAGCGCGGCGTCGTCGAGCAGCGTGCCGAACGCATACGCGTCGTCGGTCACCTGCCGCGCGTTCGGCCAGTCGATCGCGAGCAGGTAATGGGGAACCCCGCCGTCGTGCGCGATCGTGCCGGCGAAGCAGCCGGCGCGGTCGACGCACGCGAGCGCGCCGAGTTCGTCGCCGTCCGGCGACAGCGCGCGCACGCGCTCGGCGCCGGGCAGCAGCGCGCGCACGACGATCCGGTCGGCCTGCCCGTGCGGGCCGAGACACGCGAACGGATCGGGATGTCGGCCGGCGAGCAGCGCGTCGATGTCGGCCTGTTCGAACAGCGTGTCGGTCATCGCGTTCCTCCGGGTTCGGGCGCGCTGCCGTCGTCGAGCAGGCGCTCGACGAGCGCCGCGAGCCCGCTGACCGGCACGCTCAGCCAGTCGGGCCGGTTCGCGGCCTCGTAGCACAGCTCGTACGACGCCTTGTCGATCAGGAACAGCGCGAGCAGGCGATCGGCATAACGCGGGTCGACGAAGCGTACGGGCGCGAGCGCGGCGGCCGCGCGATAGCATTCGACGAAACGGTCGGCGGCGGCCTGCCCGAACCGGTCGAACAGCGCGCGCTTGCGGCCGGCCGCCTGCGGCGGCGCTTTTTCGATCGCGAATTGCGCGGTCGCGCTCACATACGACAGCGAGCGCAGGAAGCCGGCCACGTCGCGCAGCGGATGCGATTTCGCGCGGCGCCGTTCGAGCGGGCGCGCCGGTTCGCCTTCGAAGTCGATCAGCAGCGCATCGCCCTGCACGTCGAGCACCTGTCCGAGGTGGAAATCGCCGTGAATCCGCGTGCATTGCGCGTCGAGCGTGCGCGGCACGAGTTCCCCGAGCGCGCGCACGGCGGCGTCGCGCGACGCGAGCAGCGCATCGGCCGATGCGCGCATCGCGGGATCGAGCGCATCGAGCGCATCGAGCGCATCGAGCCGCGTGCGCAGCACGTCGAGCGCGCGTTCGAACGACGCGATCGCGTCCACGCACCAGCCGTCGACGTGATCGGGTGTCGCGCGTTCCGGCGCGAACGCAGGATCGTCGGACGGCTGCGCGAGCGCGACGTGCAACTGGCCGAGCCGCGTGCCGACGATGCCCGCGAACGCCGCATAGCCGACCAGCGCCTCGGGTTCCTCGTCCTGTTCGGCCGCTTCGTCTTCGTCGGCGGCCGGCAGCGCGAGCTCGTCGACCGCGCGCCGCAGGAAGTCGAACGAACGCGTCCATGCGTCGCCCTGGTTGTCGACGTAGCGCTGCAGGATCGCGACCGTGTGCGGCGTGCCGTCCGGATCGACGTGCACGACCTCGCCCGCGAGCGTCGCGGTGTTCGCATAGCCGATGCGCGTCAGGTGCCGGCTCATTTCCGCTTCCGGATGCACGCCGTGCGCGACCTTGCGCACCAGCTTCAGCACGATCGCGTCGCCGATCACGAGCGAGCTGTTGCTTTGCTCGGCCGCGAGCCAGCGCACTTCGGCGTCGTCGCCGGGATCGAGCGCGGCGAGCGCGCTCTCCGGCAGGAACGCGAGCCGGCCGCCGTCGGAGGTCGGCACCGTCGCGCCGTCGCGCAGCATGCGCAGCATCCCGCGCGCGAACGACGGCAGTGCGAACGCATCGGTCAGGTAGCCGACCGTATGGCCGCGCCGCACGCGCGCGAGCGCGAGCTGCGCGAACAGCGGCTGGGACGTCTCGCCGCCCCAGGCCGTCGCGAGCGGCACGATATAGCGCTCGACGCCGCCGTCGCTGGCGCTGACCCACGCCTCCGCATACTGGAACGCTTCGCCCGGCACCGGCGTGACGACGTTCAGCCATGCATCGCCGATCGCGCGATCCTTCGACGCGAACCAGCGCCGCCGCGCGAGCCACGACGCGAGCGCATCGTGCGCGAGCGCGTGCAGCTGCCCGACGTCCGGCCGCGCGTCGCCGCGCCGCATCACGAGCGTCACGTATTCGGGCAGCGGCTCCGCATGCGGCTGCCGCCACGACGGCTCGCGGCCGTGCCCGGACAGCTCGAACCACAGGAACCCGTACGGCGGAAAGGTGAGGAGATACGGGAGCTGGCCGATCGGCGGAAACGGCGAATCCGACGTCATCTCGATCGGCACGCGGCCCGCGAATTCCGACAGGTCGAGCTCGACCGCCTGCGACGCGCGCGACAGGTTCGCGACGCACAGCACCGGATCGCTGCCGTCCAGCTCGCGCAGGTACGCCAGCACCTTGCGGTTCTCCGGGCGCAGGAAACGGATCGTGCCGCGCCCGAACGCCTGCGTCGCACGGCGCGTCGACAGGATGCGGCGCGTCCAGTTCAGCAGCGAATGCGGGTCGCGCGTCTGCGCCTCGACGTTGATTGCGTCATAGCCGTACAGCGAGCCCATCACCGGCGGCAGCACGAGCAGTTCGGGGTCGGCGCGCGAGAAGCCGCCGTTGCGGTCCGACGACCACTGCATCGGCGTGCGCACGCCGTCGCGGTCGCCGAGGTGGATGTTGTCGCCCATGCCGAGCTCGTCGCCGTAGTAGATCACGGGCGTGCCGGGCATCGACAGCAGCAGCGAGTTGATCAGCTCGATGCGGCGCCGGTCGCGCTCCATCAGCGGCGCGAGCCGGCGCCGGATGCCGAGGTTCAGCCGTGCGCGCCGGTCGCTCGCATAGGTCTGCCACAGCAGGTCGCGCTCCGAATCGGTCACCATCTCGAGCGTCAGCTCGTCGTGGTTGCGCAGGAACACGGCCCACTGGTTGCTCGGCGCGAGCGCGGGCGTCTGCCGCATGATGTCGACGATCGGGAAGCGGTCCTCGCTCGCGATCGACATGTAGATGCGCGGCATCAGCGGGAAGTGGAACGCCATGTGGCATTCGTTCTCGTCGCCGAAATATTCCTGCACGTCTTCCGGCCACTGGTTCGCTTCCGCGAGCAGCATCCGGTTCGGGTACTCGGCGTCGATCGTCGCGCGGATCCGTTTCAGGATCGCGTGCGTTTCCGGCAGGTTCTCGTTGTTCGTGCCTTCGCGCTCGACGAGATAGGGCACCGCGTCGAGCCGCAGCCCGTCGATGCCGAGATCGAGCCAGAAGCGCATCACCTGGATCACCTCGCGCACGACGGCCGGGTTGTCGAAGTTCAGGTCCGGCTGGTGCGAATAGAAGCGGTGCCAGTAGTACTGGCCGGCGATCGGGTCGTGCGTCCAGTTCGATGTTTCGGTATCGAGGAAGATGATCCGGGTGCCCGCGTATTTCGTGTCGGTGTCGGACCACACGTAATAGTCGCGGTGCATCGAGCCCGGCTTCGCGCGCCGCGCGCGCTGGAACCACGGATGCTGGTCCGACGTGTGGTTGATCACCAGCTCGGTGATCACGCGGATGCCGCGCGTATGCGCTTCGCGGATGAAGCGCCGCACGTCGGCGAGCGTGCCGTAGTCGGGATGCACGTCGCGGTAGTCGGCGATGTCGTAGCCGTCGTCGCGGCGCGGCGACGGGTAGAACGGCAGCAGCCAGATCGTGTCGACGCCGAGTTCGGCGATGTAGTCGAGCTTCGCGATCAGGCCGGGGAAATCGCCGATGCCGTCGTTGTTCGAGTCGTAGAACGACTTCACGTGCACCTGGTAGATGATCGCGTCCTTGTACCACAGCGGATCGTCCGCACAGAGCGCGGGCGCGCGGCGGCGCGCGCGGCGCCGGCGCGGCGTGCCGGCCGGCGCGAGCGACGGGAACTGCGCGCGGCGCACGTCGTCGAGGGAATCTTCGCGTTTCATCATCCGTGGGCTCCCGAAGGTCGTCGGGCGTCGTCCGGTCCGGGCGCGGCCGCCCGCGCGGTGCCCGGAGACGGCGCGAGCCGCCAGATCGCATACGGCCGTACGTGCGGATCGAGCGACACGTACTGGCGATGGCCGCGCCATGTCTGCGCGTGCGCGGCATCCAGTTCGAGCGCGTCGAGCGGTTCGCCGTCGGCGAGCCCGAAGCCGCGCCACAGCGCCGCGTCGAGTGTGAAGTTCGCGGCCTGCGGATGCCACGGGTCGAGGCTGATCGCGACGACGACGACGCTGTCGAACGCCGGCGTCGCCTTGACGAACACGAGCACGGCGTCGTTGTCCGCGTCGGCGAACGTCAGGCCGAGATGCGTCTGCAGCGCCGGGTGATCGCGCCGTGCGCGGTTCAGCCGCGCGATTTCGGCGCCGATGTGCGCGGCGCGGCTCCAGTCGCGCGCGCGCAGCTCGTACTTCTCCGCGTTCGCGTATTCCTCGCTGTCCGGCAGCGGCGCCGATTCGCCGAGCTCGAAACCCGAGTACATGCCCCATGAACCGGCCAGCGTCGCCGCGAGCGCCGCGCGGATCACGAACTGCGTGCGCGGCGCGTTCTGCAGGTGGCGCGGGTTGATGTCGGGCGTGTTGACGAAGAAATTCGGCCGGAAGAACTCGCGCGCGGGCCCGGCCGTCAGCTCGGTCAGGTAGTCGATGAACTCGCGCTTCGTCTCGCGCCAAGTGAAGTACGTGTACGACTGCGAGAAGCCGACCTTCGCGAGCCGATACATCATCGCCGGCCGCGTGAACGCTTCGGACAGGAACACGACGTCCGGATGCCGGCCGCGCACGTCGTCGATCATCCACGCCCAGAACGGCAGCGGTTTCGTGTGCGGATTGTCGACGCGGAAGATCCGCACGCCCGCGTCGACCCAGAACTGCACCGCGTCGCGCAGCGCGAGCCACAGGCCGGGCAGTGCATCCGGCGCGTAGAAATCGGGGTTCACGATGTCCTGGTAGCGCTTCGGCGGGTTTTCCGCATAGCGCAGCGAGCCGTCCGGGCGCCACGCGAACCAGCCCGGATGCGCGGCCAGCCACGGGTGGTCGGGCGAGCACTGGATCGCGAAATCCAGCGCGATCTCGAGCCCGTGAACGCGCGCGGCCTCGACCAGCGCGCGGAACGATTCGAGCGTGCCGAGCTGCGGGTGCACGGCCGTGTGGCCGCCGTCGGGCGAGCCGATCGCGTACGGGCTGCCGACATCGTCGGGGCCGGCTTTCAGGCTGTTGTTGCGGCCCTTGCGCGCGGTGGTGCCGATCGGGTGGATCGGCGGGAAATACAGCACGTCGAAACCCAGGTCGCGAATGCGCGGCAATTGCGCGATCACGTCGTCGAACGTGCCGTGCCGATGCGGATCGTCGCTCGCCGAGCGCGGGAACATCTCGTACCAGCTCGAGAAGCGCGCCGCGCGGCGCTCGACGTCGACCGGATACACGGTCTCGTCGTGCGTGACGAACGGGCGGTAGCGCAGTGCGGCGAACGCGTCGGCCAGCGACGGCGCGCCGAGCAGCGCGAGCCGTTCGGCGGGCGGCGCGTCCCTGAACTCGGCGACGAGGCGTTCCATGTGCGGGACCGCGCGTGCGTCGGCCGGATCGGCGAGCTTGAGCGCGGTCGCGAGCAGCAGCTGGGCTTCGCGCAGTTCGAGCGTCACGTCCTGGCCGGCCGCGTGTTTCTTCGCGACGTCGTCGGCGAGCGACGCCCAGTCGTCGCGCCACGCGATCACGCGAAATGCGTGGCGGCCGACCCGGTCGAGCATGATGCGCGCGTGCCAGCGGTCGTTCGGTTCGGCTTCGAACGGCACTTCACGCCAGGCGTCGTCGCCTTCCGCGTGCCACTGGAGCGCGGCCGCGAGATGCGCGTGCCCGTCGGAGAAGATCGATGCATGCACGACGAGCGGTTCGCCGATCACGCGCTTGACCGCGAAGCGGCCGCCGTCGACCGACGGCTCGACGCGCTCGATCGCGATCCGGTCGGCCGCGAGCGCGGCCGACAGCACCGTGCGTTCGCGTGCGGCGTCGGGGCGCGTCGTGACGGGCGGGGCGCGCCGGGCATTCAGCAGCGCGTGCGCGCCGGGCCCGAGCGTGAAGGCTTCGAGCGCGGCAGGCGGGTGGGTTGGCGCGCCGTCCCGCGTCACGACGCGCGTGAAGCTGCCCGGCACGCCGGGCAGGATCGCGGCGGGATCGACGGTTGTCGCCGTGTCGAGGTCGGGATTCAACGCGATCAGCAGTGCCGCTTCGTCGTGTTCGAGCGACGGCCCCGTGCCGCGCAGCAGCACCGTCGCGGTGGCGCCGGGCGCGCTCAGCTGCGCGATCTCGCCGCGCGCGGCCGCCACGGGCGTCGCGCGACGCCACGCGTTCGCATCGGCGATCGCACCCGACAGGTCGAAGCGCGCGCGCTCGAACGCGGTGCGGTAGCGATCGGCATCCGCGTCGCGCGACATCAGCGGCAGCGTGACGCCGCGCTCGAAGCCCATCGGCGCGAGCCAGCCGGTGCCGACGGCCGCGGCCGTCCACAGTGCGCGGCGATACGCGCGTGCGACGGTGTCGTCCGGTGCGTCGGGCCAGTCGTCGGCGAGGCGCGGGCCGTCGAACGCATCGGGAAACGCAATCGGCGAGCCGATGCGCCGCAGCAGCCGGTGTTCGTCGGCGAACCACGGTGCGTGGAGATCCCACCAGCGCACCGACGAGAACACCGCATCGAACCCGGCCGCTTCGAGCTGCGCGAGCGCGTCGCGTGCATGGCCGGGCACGCCGGCGAGCACCGCGGCGTCCGGGCGCGCGCGGCGCAGCGCCGCGCGCCAGCCGGGCCACCAGTCCGCCGGCAGATGATGCGGCGCGTCGACCAGGAAGCCGGCCGCGCCCGCGTCCGCAAAGGCGGCGAGGTGCGCGCACCACCACGCCGACAGCGCGTCGCGCGCCGCATCGTCGCCGAGGTTGGCGTGCACGACATCCAGCGCGTGCGCGGTGCCGCGCGGGTCGATCAGCGCATCGTCGTGCGTGCGCTCGACGTACCAGTCCGGATGCGCGGCGCGCAGCGGGTTCTCGCGCGCGATGCGGTCCGGCACGACTTCGAGCAGCATGCGCAGCCCGTGGCCGTGCGCGAGCTGCGCGAGCCGCGAGAACGTTTCGAGCGCGCTCGCGCGCGTCGCGAACGTGTGGGCCGGGCGATGGAAATCGGCCACGTGGCGCGGGAAGCCGGCCACGCTCGCGGCCCAGAACGACCCGACCAGCACGTGATCGAAGCCCATTCCCGCGATATGCGCGCAGGTTTGCCCCCACGCGTCGAGCGGCCCGACGAGGCGGGCGTCGCAGAAATAGATATGCGGAGCGAAGGTCGGCGTGGAGTCCATGGCGCGGAGCGTGCGGGCGGCGGCGGTCGATAACGCCGGGTTGCCGCAACGCGTGTGCCTGCCGCGCGGAGTCCGGCGCGGCAATGGTCAGGCGGGATGCCGGCGCCGGCGGGCTGTCGTTTTTACATGACCGCTGTACTGCCGCTTGCACTTACATGCGCGGGATGGAGCGGATATCCGTGCTGTCGCCCGCGGCGCGATCGTCGTCCGTTTCGGGAAGCGGCATGCCGGGGTCGTAGCGCGCCATGGCGCCGTGTTCGATCCGGTGCGCGAACGGCGGCGGTGCGTCGACCTCGTCGCCGAAGCGCGCGCGCACGAATGCGCGCAGCAGCGCCACGCGTGCGTTGGCGCCACGCGCGCCGCAGGCGGACGGGCCGTCGATGAAGGTCGCGTCGCATTCGACGCTGTTGCCGTGGTGTGCGATCCGCAGGTCGTCGACGCGATCGAGCACGGCGCCCGCGTCGGCCCACGACGCCGACGGCGCGAACGGCGCGTCGAGGCGCCTCAATGCGTCGCAGGCGGCCGTCACGACGACCGCCGGCGCGACGGACGTGAAACGCAGCGTGTCTTCGTCATCCGCGCACAACGCGCGTGCGCACCAGTAGTCGAGATCCTTTCCGCCGAGTGCGTCGGTTCGCATGGGCAAGCTCCGCTGGACCGGAAAGGTTTTCAACGCGCAATCGACGTTCCCGTCGCGCGCATCCGCGCGACGAGCGGGTAGTGGTCGGATGCGTGCCGCGCGCGCATGCTGCGATGCACGATCACGTCGATCAGCAGTTCCCCCGGGTGGATCCAGATCCGGTCCAGCGAGAACACCGGATACAGCGTCGGGAACGTGCGCGGCGCGGGCGCGCGCCGGAACCGCGTGACGAGCGCCTGCAGCGCGCGGCCGCGCACGAACCATTCGTTGATGTCGCCGAGCAGGATCACCGGCATCGCGCCGGTGTCGAATGCGGCGAGCAGCCGTTGCACCTGTGCGCTGCGTTCGCTTGCCGACAGGCCGAGATGGGTCGCGACCACGCGGATCGTGCCCGCGCCGCAGTCGATGTCGGCATCCAGCGCGCCGCGCGGCTCGCGCTGATGGAACGACAGGTCGAGCGTGCGCGCCGCGCGGATCGGGCAGCGCGACAGCACCGCATTGCCGTAGCGGCGCTCCGGCGTGTCGATCGTCGGGCCGGCCACCGCATGCATGCCGGTCGCGTCGCGCAGGTGCGCGAGCACGTCGGGCGCGCGCGTGCCGCCGAGCGGCACTTCCTGCAGCGCGATCACGTCCGCGTCGAGTTCGTCGATCACGGCCGCGATCCGGTCGGCCGCGCGCGCCGGCCACACGCCGTAGCCGCCGCGGATGTTGTACGTCGCGATCCGCAGGTCGCGCCCGCCCGGCGCCGCGGCGGGCGGGCCGTCGGCCATGACGACTTCGGGCGGCGGCGCCGCGTGTCGGCTCAACGCCATCGCCGCAGCACCCTGATGAGGATCGCCGAGACGCCGACCAGCGCGATGCCGATCGCCGCAAGCCATGCGAACGCGCCCGGCCGCGGATGGCTGAGCGCGGCGGTCAACTGGTGCGCGAACGTAACCGTCAACACGATGCCGGGCAGCATCCCGATCGCGGTGCCGACCAGGAAGTCGCGCAGGCCGATGTGCGACGCGCCGGCGACGAGGTTCACGACGGTAAACGGCGCGATCGGCAACAGCCGCAGCACGGCCATCGCGACCACGCCGCGCCGGCCGATGCGTTCGCTCAGCCGGTTCGCACGCGCGCCGGCGAGCCGGCGCACCGCGTCGCGGCCGAGCCAGCGGCCGAGCCCGTAGGTCGCGGCGGCAGCCGCCATCGAGCCGAGGCCCGCATACGCGAAACCGGGCCACGCGCCGAACACGAGCCCGGTCGCGGCGATCAGCAGCGTGATCGGCACCGCGAACGTCGCCGCGACCACATAGCCGGCGAGCAGCAGCGCGGGCGCGGCCGGCCACTGCGCGATGCCGGCCGCCGCGTGCGACAGCGAAGCGACATTCAGCCGCGCGCCCAGCGGCGAGAAGCGCCACACGAGCGCCAACGCGGTGATGGCGAGCACGATCGCGCCGAGCACGAAGAACCGCGCGCTCAGCGAGCGATGCTGTTCGCGCGGTACGAATTCGCGGACGAATCGGTCGGGTTCGATCGGCTGCTCGGGATCGAGCCGCGTGCTGACCGGCACGAGCGCGTCGAGTTGCGGTGCGACGGCCGGATCGAGCGTGCGCAGCGTGCGGCCATGCTTCGCGCGCAGCCGGTCGAGCACGGCGTTCGGCCGGTCGGCGCAGGCGAATGCGGCGGCAACCGCGGCGGGTGTCGTGCCGAGATGCTCGGCCAGCAGCCGCTCGCGCGTGCCGGCGATCGCCGCGCGGATGCGCGCGTCGCCGGCCGCGACGAGCGCGATGCAGCATTCGGTGTCGAGCAGCATCGAGCGGTTGTTCAGGTTCGCGCTGCCGATGACCAGGCATTCGTCGTCGACGATCGCGAGTTTGCTGTGCACGTTCACGCACGCGTCGCCGAGCCCGTCGACGTGCGGATACAGCAGCCGGTAGCGGCCGAAGCGGTCGGCCGCCGCGAGCGTCGCGTGCAGCCGCGCGCGCAGCACGCCCATCGTCGCTTCCTGCAGCCAGCCGCTCTGCACGCGCGGTGCGACGACCGTCACGTCCGGCCCGTGCGCGTCGGCGAGGCGCGCGGACAGCGTCTCCCGCACGACCGCCGCGGTGAAATACTGGTTCTCGACGTACAGGTGCCGGCCGCGCGGCGCGGATCGCGTCCCCAGACGAGGGCGCGCGCACCTGCAAGCACCGGCTCGCGGCCGGCCGTGGCGCGGCGCCGTATACGCGATGCCGAGCCGCACGTCGCGCACGTCGACGCGCGCACGGGCGGCCACGGATCGTCGTCCGGCCGTTCGAGATGCCGCTGCGCGCGGATCGCGATCGGCCGCCCGCACGCGTGCAGCCAGCGCGTGCGCGCCTGCTCGCCGATCGCGGCGGCCGCGTTTCGCCGTCGAACATCGCCTGCACGTCGTGGAACGGGCGCCGTACGCATCCCGTGCTCGTCGCGGCGGCGCGGGTCGCCGGCCGCATTGCGCGGGGCGTGTCCCAGCGCGCGAGCTGTGTGAGGTCGAGGCCGCCGACGAACGCGAGCCGGTCGTCGATCACGACGAGTTTCTGATGATGCGACGCGCCGCGCGGATGCGTGTCGTCGAGCCGAAAGCGGATGCCGCGATGCACGCGCCAGCCGGCGCGATACACGGGCGGCCAGTCGCGCTCCAGCGCGTAGATCATCGCGAAGTCCCACGCGAGCACGTAGATGCGCAGGTTGTGCCGCGCGGAGGCGAGCGCGTGCAGGAACGCAGCGAGCGTGTCGGGGAAGGTGTCGCCATCGCCCGCGCCGCCCGGCGCAAGCCGCATCCGGCTGTCGACGTCCCAGCCGACGATGAATACCGTATGGCGTGCCCGCAGCAGCGCGGCGCGCAGCGTCGCGAAATACGCATCGCCGTCGACGAGCGTCGCGAAGCGGTCCGCATGGCAAATCGCGTCGCAGTTGCGGCCACGTTCGAGCAGGCCGTGTCGCGACGCGTCGCCCGGCGGCAGCGCGGCGGCCGCTGCATCGTCCGGGCCTGCCGTTGCGATGGCAGCGAGCCGCACGCTCCTGCGGTCCGGCGCGATCATCGTGCGTCGACGTCCCGGTCGCCGTCGATGCGCTGCAGCAGCGCGCCGCAGCGGGCGCGCAGCGCCTGCAGCTCCGGCGAACGGGCGTCGAGCCGCACGCGTTCGCCGTTTTCGAGGCCGTGCTCGACCGCGATCTCGTAGATCTCCTGCGCGATCGTCGCGGCCGCGCTCGCGATCCTGATCCGGTCGAGCCAGCCGCATTCGGCGTGATGGCACGCGAGCCACGCGCGCAGCGCACCGACGCGCTGGCTGATGGTGAGCCATCCGCCGAACCGCATGCGGGCGGCCAGCTCGCTCGTCACCAGATAGGAGAGCAGGTCGGTCTGGGTCACACGAAGCTCCTTGACGAAGTGTCGGGGCGGCAGGTCCGCACGCCGGCGATGTTCAGCAGCGTCTTGCCGAGCGCCGCAAATTCCGGTCCGCTTGTGCACGAGAACGGAGCCGGGACGTTGTCGGTGTCCGGATCGTCGTCCGACTGCTGGACGATGAACCGCTTCACGCGCACGCGTCCCGCGCCGGGTGTATCGTGCAGCGTGCCGAGCGTGAGATCGCTATGCTCGACGACGAGCGCAGCGTGCGCGGTTGACGCTGCGCGATGAGGCGGCATTCGAGCCGTGAGCATCACGAGTGCCGGGTAGCGTGGCCGGTAGCAGGCGTCCGACGCGTTCGAGGTGCCCGATCATGATGTGCATTCCTTCCGTTTCACCCAGGCGCGTACCGGTAGCGGTTCGACGCGAAATGGGGACGTAAGGGGGCGCAAGGCGCGTGCCGGCCGCGCACGCTGCGTGCGAGCAGGGCGGCCGGCGCGCGCGGCGATCGGGCGGCGCGCATTTTTTGCATCGTTATCGCAGATAAGCACAGGAGGCCATCGTGCAACATCAACAGGATGCACAGGTTCGCGACCCGTATCGCGGTCACGAGATCCTCGTATGGGCGCGGCGCAACGATAGCGGCGCATGGCGCGACGAGGTACAGGTGTATGTCGGCGGCGAGCGCATCGAGCTGGTCGAGCCGGCTGCTGCCGGCCCCGAATGGCTGACCGAGAATGAAGCATTGCGCGCGGGCGTCGAGCGCGGCCGTTACCTGATCGACAAGCGCGTCGACGACGATTGACCGGGATGCATCGACGCGCGATCCGCGCACCCGCGCCGTCTGCCGGTACGACCCCGGCCGCGCGCGTGGCCTTGCCTGCAGCCGCTACGAAATCGACGTGAACCCGGCCGGCCGCATGCTGTTCGCCGTGCCGGCCGCGTGAAGCGCGCGGGAGCTTCGATCCGGCGAAGGCGACCCCGGCGAAGCGGACGGGCTACGGCCGCGCGGCGATTTCATCCAGATGCCACAGCAGATCCGCCGGATCGTCGTACACGCGCAGCGCGCCCGCGCGTTCCAGTTCGTCGCTGCCGTAGCCGCCCGACAGCAGCCCGACGCCGAGCGCGCGGCAGCGGCTGGCGGCGAGCATGTCCCAGATGCTGTCGCCGACGACCACCGTGTGTTCGATCGGCACGTTCAGTTGCGCGGCCGCGGTCAGGAACAGGTCGGGGTCCGGTTTCGCATATTTCACCTGGTCGCGCGTGACGACGACGTTCTTTGCCGGATCGACGCCGAGCGCCTCGAGATTGATGGCGGCCGTTTCCATCCGCCCGCTGGTGGCGATCGCCCAGCGGATGCCCGCGCTCGACAGCGCGGCCAGCAGCTCGCGCGCGCCCGGCAGCGGCCGAACCTGCGCGCGCAGCCGCTGGTACGCGGCCGCATGCAGCCGGGCGAGCCGTTCGACGCGCTCGGCGTCGATGTCGCCCGCCGTCTCGCGCAGCAGCTGGTTCAGGAACAGGCCGCCGCTCATCCCGATCTTGCGGTGGATGCGCCACACCGACAGCTCGATGCCCTCGGCATCGAGCGCTTCCTTCCACGCGAGCACGTGCTGATAGACGCTGTCGACGAGCGTGCCGTCGAGATCGAACAGAAAAGACGTTTCAATGCGCATGTGAATCTCCTGGCTCGATAGGGTTCGAGCGAATCGTCGATGAAAATCCTGCCGACACATTATCGGCGCGCGGCCATGTCATGGCGATGTCCCGTGGCCCCAACGTGCCGCGCCGTGCCGTGCCGTGCCGCGACGAGTCAGGCGGCGCTGGTACAATCGCGCGATGCGCGGGGCCGGACTTTTCCGCGCCGTACGCGCCCCCAACCCTCGTCGATTCCAGGTATGGCAACACCGGACGCCGTCAGTTCCAGTCAATCGTGGTGGGGCGTATGGGCCCTGGCACTCACCGCCTTCATCTTCAATACCACCGAGTTCGTCCCCGTCGCGCTGCTCGGCGCGATCGGCGACAGCCTGCACATGCAGCCGACCGACGTCGGCCTGATGCTGACGATCTATGCGTGGGCCGTCGCCGTCGTGTCGCTGCCGCTGACGCTGGTCACGCGCCATGTCGAGCGCCGCAGGCTGCTGGTCTGGGCGCTGGTGGCGTTCATCGTCAGCCATATCGTCACCGGTATCGCGTGGAATTTCGCGGTGCTGATGGCCGGCCGGCTGGGCATAGCGTGTGCGCACGCGGTGTTCTGGTCGATTTCCGTCCCGCTCGCCGTGCGGCTCGCGCCGAGCGACCGGAAAAGCCGCGCGCTCAGCATGCTGGCGATGGGCACGTCGATCGCGATGGTCGCCGGCATTCCGCTCGGGCGCGTGATCGGCGAGGCGTTCGGCTGGCGCGTCACGTTCCTGATCATCGCGGGCGCGGCGGGCATTGCGTTGCTGCTGCTGCGCGCGACGTTGCCGGAACTTCCGAGCCAGGGCGCCGGATCCGTCGGCAGCATCGGCGTGTTTCTGCGCAAGCCGGCGCTGGTGGCACTGTACGCGATCACCGTGCTCGTCGTGTCCGCGCATTTCACGTCGTACACGTATATCGAGCCCTTCGTCCAGAGCGTGAACCACGCGAGCAGCAGCCGGATCACGTATGTGCTGATCCTGTTCGGCATCGCCGGCATGCCGGCCGCGATCTGCTTCAATCGCGTCTATCCGCACCGGCCGGACGATTTCCTGCTGGCGTCGATCGTTGCGTTGTCGGGATGCCTGCTGATCCTGTTCCCGTGTGCGCTGAACATCGTCACGCTGTCCGTGCATACGCTGGTCTGGGGCGGGGCGATCGTCTGTTTCGGCCTCGCGATGCAGGCATGGGTGCTGAAGCTGGCGCCGGAGGGGACCGACCTGGCCGTGTCGATCTTCTCGGGCCTGTACAACGTCGGCATCGGTGCCGGCGCGCTGCTCGGCAACCATATCGCGGGCGACTTCGGGCTGCCGTGGGTCGGCACCTTCGGCGGCGTGGTCGGCGCGTTCGCGGTCGGGCTCGCGTGGCTCGCGTTGCGTCTTCACGCGAAACGGGCGATGGCGGAGCCGACACCGACCGCCGGCGTGCAGTGAAGTGAAGGCGGCAGCGGCCCGATGCATTTGCTTCCCGCGCGAACCGGGATGCGCGAACCGACAGCGCGCGGTCATTTCGCGCTGTCGGTCCGGTTACGCGACGATGAGCCGCCACGGAATTCAGGTTCGCGCTTCAGGTGTCATGCAATCGAATAGCCGCCGTCGGCCACGAGCGCATGCCCCGACACATAGCTGGAATCGTCCGATGCGAGGAACGCGACGATCGTCGCCATTTCCTCGGCGGCCCCCCACCGTCCTGCCGGTGTCGCTGCGGCAAAGCCCTGCCGTGCATCGTCCGACGGCCAGATGCCGCGATGATGGAACGGCGTTTCGATCAGCCCGGGGCACAGTGCGTTGACGCGGACGCCTCGCTTGAACCACTCGATCGAAGCCGTCTTCGTCATCCCGATCACCGCGTGCTTGCTCGCGATATAGACCGACGCATTCTCGAAGCCGATGAGCCCGCCCATCGACGCGTTGTTGATGATGCTGCCCGAGCCCTGACGCAGCATGATTTCGGCCGCGTACTTCATCGAATTGAACACGCCGCGCACGTTCGGTTCGAACACCATGTCGAACCGTTCGGCATCCTGCTCGAGCAGCGGCGCGAACATGCCTTCCGTGCCGGCATTGTTGAACGCGATGTCGAGGCGTCCGTAGGTCGATACCGTGAAATCGAAGAGCGTGCGGAGCGCGTCTTCATTCGCGACGTCCGCAACGAAGGCCTTCGCTTCGCCGCCGGCGGCCGTGATTTCCTCGACCAGTCGATCCAGTTCGGTCTTGCGCCGTGCGGAAACGACGACCTTCGCGCCGCGCCGCGCGAGTTCGATCGCGGATGCGCGGCCAATGCCGGAACTCGCACCCGTCACCAGTGCGATGCGGCCCTCGAGTTGAGCCGGATATGTGCTTGCGTTCATGACGAGATTCCCCAGAGTGGTTGACCATTCACGTCGAAACGACGTCTGACGCTCATTGTGGTCGTTCGCCGGTCGCAAAAAAATGGAACAATGGCGCATTCAGAATTCCTGTTTTGGGAATTAGAATCGCTTCTTCGCGAGCGTCAAAAGGGTTCCTCATGCTCAACCGGCTCGACATCCTGAAGATCTTTTCCGCGGCGGCCGCGGCGCCCACGTTCCGCGAGGCGGCCGCGCGGCTCGGTGTGTCGCCGCAGGTCGTGACGCGCGCGGTGCGCGAACTGGAAGAGATGCTGGGCGAAACCCTGTTTCATCGGACGACCCGCAGTATCCGGATTACCGCCTTCGGGCAGTCGTTTGCGCTTGAAGCGCAGGCGGCGCTTTCTGCCGTCGACGGGCTGTTCGGGCCCGCGAACGCTCAGGTCGACGAGCCGGTCGGCGTCGTCAGGATCACGGCCCCGTCAGGCATGGGGCGTCATTATGTCCAGCCGATCCTGACCGATCTCACGCAGCGGTATCCGGGTCTCGTGCCCGACCTGAGGCTGTCGGATGTGCCTTCGCCGGTGGTCGACGAACAGATCGACATCGGCGTGCGGGTCGGGGCGATCGGAGATAACCGCTTTGTCGCGCGAATGGTCGGGCCGTTGCCGATGTGGGTCGTTGGCGCCCCGTCGCTGATCAAACGGCTGGGCGAGCCGAAAAACCTCAAGGCACTCGAATCGATGCCGGTGACGTGCCTGATCGACCGCGCGAGCGGTCGGGCGTGGCCGTGGATTTTTCGCGGGGAGCAGCAATTCAAGCCCGCGTCGCCGGCCTACCTGACCGACGACGCCGAGGCTGAGATCGAGGCCGTGTGCGCAGGGCTGGGATTCGGCCAGTGCTCGGAATATCTCGTCCGGCCGACCATCAAGAAGGGGCGCCTGGTGCGGTTGCTGTCGAGCCTCGAACCCGAGCCGTGGAAGTTGCACGTCTATCGGCCGCGGCGTGGCCCGATGCCCCGTCGCATCCGGGTGGTGTACGACGAACTGGTGGCGAAGCTGGCGCAGGCAACGTGGCGAGGATAGGCGGCACCGCCGGGTCGAGTCGGCGTACCGACCGGGTAGTAAAGGCGGTCGCGTCATGCTCCGGGTGCGGACCTGACGACGTCCGTCTCCACGCGCCGGAAGGCATGTGGAAAGCCGACATATTGCGGCATCGCCATGGGGCAGACGCACCCGCGTCGGTGCCCGATGATCGACTGGAGACCCTGCATGCCGATACCCCGGATTGAAACGCGCGACGCCATGGGCGATCCCGATGTCGTTTATGTGAACCCGGATCATGTGCTCTGGATGTCGCTGCCGAGCGCCGCGCAGCGGCGGCCGGACAGCATGGCCATCCGCGTGGACGACCGCGTCAAGGGCGGCACGCTGCTGATGGCCGATCATCCGCCGGCTACCCAGCTCCTGCATGACCTCGGCCCGTTCGTGACGGTGACGCTGGCGAACCCGTCGTCCGACTATCCGAACGGTCTCGCGCATATTTGTGCGCCTGCGATCGTCAAGATCGCGACGGACGAGCACGACAAGCCGCTGGCCGTTCGGACGCTTGGCCGGGTCCATGTCCAGGACGGCTCGGCTTTCAAGGTCAAGGATTACGCCGGCGTGGCCGCGCAATGGCAGGCGTCGGTCGCGGCGGCTGGCCGCTGACCGGATATTCACCGCTTGCGGGACGACGCAGCGGCCTGTCATGCCGCTGCCGCCCGGCCGGCTTTTCCCTCAGGAAAACCCTTGCTTCCCCGCGACGACCGCTGATTTCCGCGGTCGCTACTCGCCTGCAAGCGGCCACGGCGCAACGCTCGACCGTCCGCCTCCCGCATCCGTTCTCATCCCGCTCCAGCAAGGCTCTGCGCATCAATAACTAGCCAAAACAGGTATGGTGCATCGCACTAAAACGTGAATATTCCCGGATTTCAATACCTGTCAGGTATTGAAATCTGCAACTAAAAGTATTGGACGGTGAATTTGCCCGGCGCGTATAAATCCGTCCCATGAACTCCCCACAAGCAGCGCGCCCCATGTCCACCGTCACCATCGAACGCATCGAAACCCGTCTCGTCGACCTGCCGACGATCCGCCCGCACAAGCTGTCGGTCGCGACGATGCACGGCCAGACGCTGATGCTCGTGAAGGTGTTCTGCAGCGACGGCGTGACGGGCATCGGCGAAGGCACCACGATCGCCGGCATGGCGTACGGCCCGGAAAGCCCCGAGGCGATGAAGCTCGCGATCGACACGTACCTTGCACCGGCGATCGTCGGCAAGGACGCGACGCGCATCCAGACGCTGATGGCGTTCGTCGGCAAGCTCGCGAAGGTCAACCACTTCGCGAAGAGCGCGCTCGAAACCGCGCTGCTCGACGCGCACGGCAAGCGGCTCGGCGTGTCGGTCGGCGAACTGCTCGGCGGGCGCCGGCGCGACCGCCTGCCGGTTGCATGGACGCTCGCTTCGGGCGAAACGGCCACCGACATCGCCGAAGCCGAACGGATGCTCGACCTGCGCCGCCACAACGTGTTCAAGCTGAAGATCGGCGCGAAGTCGCCGGACGCGGATATCCGGCACGTGGCCGAGATCAAGCGGGCCGTCGGCGATCGCGCGTCGGTGCGCGTCGACGTGAACATGGCGTGGAGCGAAACGCAGGCCGCGCGCGCGATTCCGGCGCTGGCCGATGCCGGCTGCGAGCTGGTCGAGCAGCCGGTCGCGTCGGCCGCGGCGCTCGCGCGCCTGATGCGCCGCTTCCCGGTCGCGCTGATGGCCGATGAAATCCTGCAGGGCCCCGACAGCGCATTCGACATCGCGAAGCATCACGGCGCGGACGTATTCGCGATCAAGATCGAACAGAGCGGTGGGCTGTTCGCGGCACAACGCGTGGCCGCGATCGCGGACGCGGCCGGCATCGAGCTGTACGGCGGCACGATGCTCGAAGGCGCGTTCGGCACGGTCGCTTCCGCGCACCTGTTCGCGAGTTTCGCGAACCTGCAGTGGGGCACCGAACTGTTCGGGCCGCTGCTGATCACCGAAGAGATCCTGACGCAGCCGCTGGATTACAGCGATTTCGAACTGACCGTGCCGGACGGCCCCGGTCTCGGCATCGAACTCGACGAGGAAAAGGTCAGGCGTTTCACTCGCGACGGGCTGACGAAAGTCGCGCGGTAGCCCGAGTCACGCAAAGCCGTCATTCCCCCAAATACACGTGGAGACACCATCATGAGCGTCAAAGTTTTCGATGCCCGGGAAGTGCAGGATCTGCTGAAGGCCGCGTCGAACGCCGGCGGCAACGGCGGTAGCGCGCGCACGCAGCAGATCGTGCTGCGCCTGCTCGGCGACCTGTTCAAGGCGGTCGACGATCTCGACATCACACCCGACGAAGTGTGGGCCGGCGTCAACTACCTGAACAAGCTTGGTCAGGATGGCGAAGCAGCGCTGCTCGCGGCCGGTCTCGGCCTCGAGAAGTATCTCGACATCCGGATGGACGCCGAGGACAAGGCGGTCGGCCTCGACGGCGGCACGCCGCGCACGATCGAAGGTCCGCTGTATGTGGCGGGCGCGCCGGTGCGCGACGGCGTATCGAAGATCGACCTCGACGCGGACGAAGGCGCGGGCCCGCTCGTGATCCACGGCACGGTGACCGGCCTCGACGGCAAGCCGGTAGCGGGCGCGGTGGTCGAATGCTGGCACGCGAACTCGAAGGGCTTCTACTCGCACTTCGACCCGACCGGCGCGCAGACCGAATTCAACCTGCGCGGCGCGGTGAGGACGGGTGCCGACGGCAAGTACGAATTCCGCACGCTGATGCCGGTCGGCTACGGCTGCCCGCCGCAGGGCGCGACCCAGCAACTGCTGAACGGCCTCGGCCGCCACGGCAACCGCCCGGCGCACGTGCACTTCTTCGTCGACAGCAACGGCCACCGCAAGCTGACGACGCAGTTCAACATCGCCGGCGATCCGCTGATCTGGGACGACTTCGCGTATGCGACGCGCGAGGAACTGATCCCGCCGGTGGTCGACAAGACCGGCGGCGCGGCACTCGGCATGAAGGCCGATGCGTACCAGGACATCGAGTTCAACTTCGTGCTGACGCCGCTGGTGCAGGGCAAGGACAACCAGATCGTCCACCGCCTGCGCGCAGCCGCGACGGCCTGACCGCCCGCCGGCGCGGCGCGCATGCGCCGCCGCCGGCCGGGTCCCCCAGAGATTCAACCGATACCGATGCGAGCGTGCGTTGCAGGACGCGGCACGCGCATCGGAGGAGCCAACATGTCCGCCACCCTCGACCAATCCAACGAACTGGATCACCTGCTTGCCACCGCCGTGCAGGATGACAAGGAGGCCGGCGTATTCCGCTGCCGCCGCGACATCTTCACCAATGCCGAGCTGTACGAGCTCGAGATGAAGCACATCTTCGAGAGCAACTGGGTGTATCTGGCGCACGAAAGCCAGATCCCGCACAACAACGACTACTACACGACGTGGATCGGACGTCAGCCGGTGGTCGTCACGCGCGACAAGGCCGGCGAGCTGCACGCGGTGATCAATGCGTGCGCACACAAGGGTGCGATGCTGTGCCGCCGCAAGCACGGCAACAAGGGCAGCTTCACGTGCCCGTTCCACGGCTGGACGTTCTCGAACACCGGCAAGCTGCTGAAGGTGAAGGACGAGAAGACGACCGAGTATCCGGTGCAGTTCAACACGAACGGGTCGCACGACCTGAAGAAGGTCGCGCGCTTCGCGAACTATCGCGGCTTCCTGTTCGGGAGCCTCAGCGCCGACGTGCTGCCGCTCGAGGACTACCTCGGCGAAACGCGCGTGATCATCGACCAGATCGTCGATCAGGCGCCGAACGGGCTCGAAGTGCTGCGCGGCAACTCGTCCTACATCTACGAAGGCAACTGGAAGATGCAGATGGAGAACGGTTGCGACGGCTACCACGTCAGCACCGTGCACTGGAACTACGCGGCGACCATGGGCCGCCGCAAGGAAGACGGCACCAAGGCCGTCGACGCGAACAGCTGGAGCAAGTCGGTCGCGGGCGTGTACGGCTTCGACAACGGCCACATCCTGCTGTGGACGAAAACGATGAACCCGGAAGTGCGGCCCGTGTACCAGCACCGTGAAGAGATCAAGGCGCGCGTCGGCGACGTGCAGGCCGATTTCATCGTCAACCAGACGCGCAACCTGTGCGTGTATCCGAACGTGTTCCTGATGGACCAGTTCAGCACGCAGATCCGCGTCGTGCGGCCGCTCGGCGTCGACAAGACCGAAGTCACGATCTTCTGTTTCGCGCCGAAGGGCGAGAGCGAAGCCGACCGCACGCTCCGCATTCGCCAGTACGAGGATTTCTTCAACGTGACGGGCATGGGTACCGCCGACGATCTCGAGGAGTTCCGCGCATGCCAGGCAGGCTACGCGGGCATCACGGCGATGTGGAACGACCTGTCTCGCGGCGCGCCGCTGTGGGTCGACGGCCCGGACGAGAACGCGAGGAAGATGGGGCTGAACCCGCGCATTTCGGGCGAGCGCAGCGAGGACGAAGGGCTGTTCGTGTGCCAGCACGAACACTGGGCGCAGGTGATGCGCGATGCGCTGAAGAAGGAACGCGGGGAGGTGGCGGCATGAACTTCGATTACCGGACTATCTGCGCCGCGTTGTATCGCGAAGCGCGCCTGCTCGACGATCGCCAGTGGGACGAGTGGCTGACCTGCTACGCGGAAGACGTCACGTACTGGATGCCCGCGTGGGACGACGACGATCGGCCGACCGACGACCACCAGAGCCAGATCTCGCTGATGTACTACCCGGATCGCGGCGGCCTCGAGGATCGCGTGTTCCGGATCAAGACCGAGCGCAGCGGCGCGTCGACGCCCGAGCCGCGTACCAGCCACAACGTGACGAACGTCGAGGTGCTGGCCGAACGCGACGACGAGGTCGACGTGCGCTACAACTTTCACACGCTGAACCATCGTTACCGCGTGACCGATCACTTCTTCGGCACGATGTTCGTCACGTTGCGCAAGGCGGGCGACGCGTGGCTGATCTCGTACAAGAAGATCGTGCTGAAGAACGACTACATCCGGCAGGTGCTCGACGTCTATCACGTCTGACGCCGTTGTTTTGTCAAGAAGGGAAGTGGAGGTGATGCCATGTCCAGCTACAAGATTGCACTGAATTTCGAGGACGGGGTGACCCGCTTCATCGACTGCAAGGCCGGCGAGAAAGTCCTCGACGCGGCTTTCCGCGCGAAGATCAACTTGCCGATGGACTGTTCCGACGGCGTGTGCGGCACCTGCAAATGCCGCGCCGAAAGCGGCAGCTACGACCTCGGCGACGACTACATCGACGACGCGCTCACTGAAGACGAAAAGGACGGCGGCCTCGTGCTGACCTGCCAGATGGTGCCGCAAAGCGATTGCGTGATCGCGGTGCCGACGTCGTCGGTCGCGTGCAAGACCGGCCACAGCGGGTTCGCCGCGACGGTGACCAAGGTCGAGCAGCACAACGATGCGGCCGTCGTGCTCGAACTCGACGTCGGCGCGGCCGCGCCCGTGTTCCTGCCGGGCCAGTACGTGAACATCGACGTGCCCGCGAGCGGCCAGCACCGTTCCTATTCGTTCTCGTCGGCGCCGGCCGATGCGAAGGTCAGCTTCCTGATCAAGAAGATTCCCGGCGGCGTGATGAGCACGTGGCTCGAATCGGCGCGGCCGGGCGACAAGCTGGAACTGCACGGGCCGCTCGGCAGCTTCTACCTGCGCGACGTGCAGCGGCCGCTGCTGTTCCTCGCGGGCGGCACGGGCCTCGCGCCGTTCCTGTCGATGCTCGAGGTGCTGGCGCGTACCGGTTCGCGGCAGAAGGTGCACCTGATCTACGGCGTGACGCGCGATCTCGATCTCGTGCTGGTCGACGCGATCGAAGCGTATGCGGCGAAACTGCCGAACTTCAGCTTCGCGACCGTCGTCGCGGACGCCGGGTCGGGCCATCCGCGCAAGGGCTGGGTCACGCAGCACATTCCGGCCGATGCGCTGAACGACGGCGACGTCGACGTCTATCTGTGCGGGCCGCCGCCGATGGTCGACGCGGTGCGCACGTACTTCGACGACGAAGGCGTGAAGCCGAACAGCTTCCACTACGAGAAGTTCACCCCCAACGTCACGGCAAAGGCGGCATGATCATGCAACGATTCTCGGGCAAGGTCGTCGTCGTTACCGGCGCGGCGCAGGGCATCGGCCGCGGCGTCGCGCTGCGCGCGGCGGCCGAAGGCGGCAAGGTGCTGTTCGTCGATCGCGCGGATTTCGTCGCCGAGGTGGCGGCCGAAGCGACGGGCGGCGAGACGGCCGGATTCGTCGCGGATCTCGAAACCTACGAAGGCGCGCACGCGGCGATCGCGTGTGCGGTGCAGACGTTCGGCGGCATCGACATCCTGATCAACGGCGTCGGCGGCGCGATTCGGATGCGCCCGTTCGCCGAATTCGAGCCGGCGCAGATCGACGCGGAGATCCGCCGCTCGCTGATGCCGACGCTCTACACGTGCCACGCGGCGCTGCCGCACCTGCTTGCGCGCGGCGGCGGCACGATCGTCAACATCTCGTCGAACGCGACGCGCGGGATTCGCCGCGTGCCGTATTCGGCGGCGAAAGGCGGCGTCAATGCGCTGACGCAGGCGCTCGCGATGGAATACGCGGAGCACGACATCCGCGTCGTCGCGACCGCGCCGGGCGGCACCAGCGCGCCGCCGCGCCGCGTGCCGCGCAATGCGGCCGGCGACAGCGAGCAGGAACAGGCGTGGATGAGCGAAGCCGTGCGGCAGGTGACCGATTCGACGTTCTTCAAGCGTTACGGCAGCCTCGACGAGCAGATCGCGCCGATCCTGTTCCTGGCATCCGACGAGGCGAGCTACATCACCGGCACGGTGCTGCCGGTCGCGGGCGGCGATACGGGCTGAGCGGTGCGCCGCTTGCCATTATTCATCGACAATCAACCGGCCGGCGCCGAGACGCCGGCCACGGAGACATTCATGCGTGATCGCAAAGCCATCGTTCCGGCGGGAATGGAAGCGGTGTACGAAAAAATCGGCTACGCGCCGGGCCTGCAGGTCGGCGATACGCTTTACGTGTCCGGCCAGATCGGCCGCGACGCGGCGATGCAACTGGTCGACGGCCGCGAAGCGCAGATCGTGCAGGCGTTCGAGAACCTGAAACGTGTGCTGGACGCGGCCGGCGCATCGTTCAACGATGTGGTCGACCTGACGACGTTCCATACCGACATGCGCGACCTGCCGCTGTTCATGCAGGTTCGCGACCGTTACATCGATGCGCACCCGAAGCCGGCGTGGACGGCGGTCGGCGCACACATGCTGGGCGGGTCGCCCGGTTATATCGTCGAGATCAAGGCGGTGGCGGTGCTGCAACGGTGATCGCCGATGCCGATTGCGATGTCGGGCATGTCCTTCAAGGCCGTTTCATTGCCAACCGCATTACGCGAGCCGGAATTTCTTTCTCAGGCTCGCATCGACAGGGCCGGCCGGCATGAAGCGCCGCAACTTGCGCAAAAGCGATGCCTCTCCGTTCGGCGTGCGCCGCATGCGCCATGCACCGAGCGCCGCTTCGACAATGGTGGCGGCCACGCCGTCGGGCTCGGGCGCGGTTTTCACGCTGTCGACGACCGCGCGCGATGCAAGCGTTCGCTCGCGGTCGTAATCGGCGATCGGCGCGCTTGCTTGCGGCGCATTGACGTCCAGGTTGGTCCGCGTAAACGACGGTTCGACCAGCGTCGCGCGAATACCGAACTGGCGCACTTCGTGATCCAGCGTTTCGGTCAGCCCCTCCACCGCGTGCTTGGACGCCGCATAGAGTCCCATGTATGGCGCCGGCAAAAAGCCGAGCACCGAGCTGACATTGACGATCCGTCCGCGCCGTTGTGCCCGCATGTGCGGAAGTACGGCCTGGGTCGTACGCAGGATGCTGAACACGTTGGTGTCGAACAACGCCGTTGCTTCCGTCACGGAGGTTTCCTCCACCGCGCCGATCAGGCTTGTTCCCGCATTGTTGACGAGCACGTCGATACGCCCGGCGCGATCGACGATCGTTCGAATACCTGATTGAACGGACGCATCGTCGCGAACGTCCATCTCGATCAGCTCGACGCCGGCGACGGGTGCCGTTTTCGCGATGCTGCGCACGGTGCCGAACACGCGGCACCCGCGTTTGGCGAACTTCTCTGCGGCGGCGCGCCCGATACCCGACGACACCCCGGTCACGAGTACAACGGTGGAATTCGACATGCTGTTTCCTTCGATATGGTGAATGGAGGGGGTGTCAATCGCGCGCGTCGAGCGCATGCTGGAGCACGGGCTCGGCAGGCGCATGTCGGCCATCGCGCGAACCGGCGGTATGGCCGGGCCGGATCCTGAACCAGATCGCGTACATGGCCGGCAGGAACACCAGCGTGAGGACCGTCCCGGCGAACGTGCCACCGATCAGCGTGTACGCGAGCGTTCCCCAGAACACCGAATGGGTCAGCGGGATGAACGCGAGCACCGCCGCCATGGCCGTGAGAATCACCGGGCGCGCGCGCTGCACGGTGGCCTCGACGACCGCATGGAACGGATCGAGGCCCGCCTGTTCGTTCTGATGGATCTGCCCGATCAGAATCAGCGTGTTGCGCATCAGGATGCCCGACAGCGCGATGAGGCCGACCAGCGCGTTGATGCCGAACGGCTGCCCGAACAGGATCAGCGTCGGCACCACGCCGATCAGCCCGAGCGGGCTCGTCAGGAACACCATCACCATCGCGGAGATCGAGCGCACCTGGAAGATGATGATGATCAGCGTGACCGCGAGCATGATCGGGAACAGCGGCAGCATCGCAGTCGTCGCCTTGCCCGATTCCTCGATGGAGCCGGCCTGCTCGATCCGATAACCGCTCGGCAGTTTCGCGATGATCGGCTGAAGCTGCTTGGTGATCGCTGTCGAGACATCCGGTGGTTGCAGACCCTCGGCGATATCGCCGCGCACCGTGATCGTGGGAACGCGATCGCGCCAGCGCATGATCGGCTCCTCCATCCGCACGTCGACCTTGCCGACCTGCGACAGCGGAATGCGCTGCCCGTTCGCGCCGGCGAGCGTGAAGTCGCCTAGGCGGGCCGGGTCGAGCCGCGCATCGCCGGCCGAGCGCGCGACGACCTGCACGGTCCGAATATCCTCGCGCACGGCAGTGACCGGCACGCCGGTGAGCAGGAACTGCAGTTGCTGCGCGACGGCGCTGGACGTCAGCCCCACCGCCTGCAAGCGATCCTGCTGCAACGTGAAGTGCAGCGTCGGCGCACGCGTGCCCCAGTCGGCATTGACCGTGCGCATCATCGGGCTGCCTGCCATCAAGTGCTGAACCTCGACTGCGATATCACGCAGCTTGTCCGGATCGGGGCCCGTGATCCGGTAGGCTACCGGGAACGGCGAATACGGGCCGAACACGAGTTGCGTGACGCGCACCCGTGCTTCGGGTGCAAGACCGTCGGCGATCGTCCGCCGCAGTCGCGCCTTCAGCGCATCGCGTTCCTCCTGACTGTCCGTGCGAATCACGATCTTCGCGAACGACGGATCGGGCAGTTCCGGTCCCATTGCCAGGAAAAAGCGTGGCGCACCCTGGCCGACATAGGCGGTAACGATCCTCGCTTCCTTTTGCTTGGCGAGCCATGCCTCGACCTTTGCCGTCGCGGCGCTCGTTTGCGTGATCGAAGTGCCGTACGGCATCTGCACTTCGACCAGCACTTCGGGTCGATCGGAGATCGGGAAGAACTGCTTCTTGACGACCGCCATGCCGAGAATGGCCAGCACGAACAGGCCGACGACCGACCCGGCGACCAGCCATTTGCGCGCGATCACGCGTGCGAGCACCTGGCGGAAACGGTTGTAGCGGGGCGTGTCGTAGATCGCGTCGTGACCGCCGTCGACCTTCTTGAAGTCCGGTAGCATCTTCACGCCGAGGTACGGCGTGAAGACCACCGCGACGATCCACGATGCGATCAGCGCGATTCCCACGATCCAGAACATGTTGCTGGTGTATTCGCCGGCGGTGGAGCGTGCGAAGCCGTTCGGCATGAAGCCGACCGCGGTCACCAGCGTGCCGGCCAGCATCGGCGCGGCCGTATGGCTCCACGCATAGGCCGACGCGGCCACGCGGCCGTAGCCTTCCTCCATCTTCACGACCATCATTTCGATCGCGATGATCGCGTCGTCCACCAGCAGCCCCAGCGCGAGGATCAGCGAGCCGAGCGTGATGCGGTCGAAGTTCTTGCCGGTCGCGGCCATCACGACGAACACGACGGCCAGCGTCAGCGGCACGGCCGCGGCGACGACGAGGCCCACGCGCCAGCCCATGCTGACGAAGCTCACCAGCATGACCACCAGCAGCGCGGCGAAGAACTTGACCATGAACTCGTCGACGGCCGAGCTGATGTTCACGGCCTGATCGGTGACCTTGGTGAGGCTCATGCCGAGCGGCAGCGCGCCATTGATCGCGCCGACTTCGCTGTCCAGCGCGTGGCCGAGATCGAGCCCGTTCCAGCCGTCGCGCATCACGATGCCCAGCAGCAGCGCGGGTTCGCCGTTGTTGCGGATCATGAACGTCGCCGGATCTTCATAACCGCGCTCGACGGTGGCGATGTCCGACAGTTTCAGCGTGCGGCCCTGCGAGACGATCGGCGTGTCGCGAATCTTCTGCAGCTTGTCGAACGCGCCGTCCAGCCGAATGAAGATCTCCGGCCCGCGGGTCTCGACGGAGCCGGCGGGCGTCAGCGCATTCTGGCCGTTGAGCGCGGCGAACACGTCCTGCGGGCTGACGCCGAGCGTCGCGAGCCGGTCGTGCGACAACTGCACGTAGATGCGTTCGGCCTGCTCGCCGACGATGTTGACCTTCTTCACGCCCGGCACATGCAGCAGCCGCTGGCGCAGCGTTTCCGCATCGCGCACCAGCAGGCGCTGCTGTTCGCCCTTCGCCTTCAGCGCGAACAGCGCAAAGGTGACGTCCGCGTATTCGTCGTTGACCAGCGGCCCGATCACGCCGGCCGGAAGGTTGCTCGCCTCGTCGCCGATCTTTTTCCGCGCCTGATAGAACTGCTCCTGCACTTCCGACGGGGGCGTGCTGTCGAGCAAGGTCAGCGTCGTGAACGCGAGGCCGGGCCGCGTATAGGTTTCGGTCCGGTCGTACCAGCGCAGCTCCTGCATGCGCTTCTCGATCTTTTCGGCAACCTGGTCGTGCATTTCCTGCGCGGTGGCGCCCGGCCATGCGGTGACGATCGTCATCACCTTGACCGTGAACGCCGGGTCTTCCGCGCGGCCGAGCTTGAAGAACGAAACGAGCCCGGCCAGCGAGATCAGGCAGATCAGGAACAGCGTGATCGCGCGCTCGCGCACGGCGAGCGCCGACAGATTGAATCGACCTTCGCTCACGGCCGTGCTCCCTCGTTGGCCGCCGCGACGGTCTGGCCGGACATCCGGACCTGTGCGCCTTCATGCAGCAACTGCGCGCCGAGCGCGACGACCCGGTCCCCTTGCTTCAATGCGCCGGACACGCGGGCGCTGTCGTCGTCCAGACGCTCGACCGCGACCGGCCGCCACGCCACCCTGGCCGGCTCTCCCGCGACCACCCACACGCCGGGCCCTTTGCCGGCGTCGAGCAGCGCGCCGATCGGCACCTGCTGGCCGCCCGCCAGCGTCGCACGCGCGTCGGGGATCTCGATCGTGACGGTCGTGCCCAATGGGGCGTCGGCCAGCGCGCCTTGCAGCACATAGCGCGCTTCGAAGGTGCGCGTGCGGATATCCGCGGTATCGGAGAGCTGGCGCAGCGTCGCGGGAACGCTCACGCCCGGCTTGCCGAACAGCTCGGCTTGCGCGGCCGAGCCGATGGCGGGGCGCAGGGTTTCCGGCAGCTGGATCACGGCTTCCCGGCTACCGGCGTGGGCGATGCGTACCACCGGCTGGCCCGCGCTGACGACCTGGCCCGGCTCCGCCAGCGTTTCCATGACGACGCCGTCGCCGTCCGCGACGAGCTGCGCATAGCCGGTCGCATTGCGCGCGACGTCGGCGTCGGCCGCGGCAGCGCTCAGCTGCGCTTTCGCGGCATCGGCCGCCGCCTTGACCTGGTCATACGCCGATGCCGAGATTGCGCCGGTGCCGCGCAGGTCGCGGTAGCGGGCTTCGTCCTCGGCAGTCTGCCGCGCGCGTGCCCGCGCGGCCGCGACGGCCTCGTCGCGTGCGCGCGCCGCGAGTTTCAGGTCGACGGGATCGATCCGCATCAGCGGCTGGCCGCGCCTGACGGTTTGCCCGGCGTCCACGAGCCGCTCGAGCACCTTGCCGGACACGCGAAACCCGAGGTCGCTCTGCACGCGGGCGGCGACGGTGCCGGTAAACGAGCGGGACGCGGGAGCCGCTGCCTGCACGATGGCGGTACGCACGAGCGGCGCCTCCGTGCGCGGATCGGAAGGCGCTTTTCCGCTGCAAGCGACTAGCGCAAAGGGCAGTGCGGAAGCGAGTGCGGAGAGAGCGAGGCGACGCCGAAGCATGAAAGTCCCATTGGCGAAGTGATCAGGACTTTCATTGTGGTTCTAGTGACCAAATTAGTCAATAGTCACAAACGGTGCCGCATCACGGCGACAGGCTGCGAAGCACGAGGCTGGACAGTTGGGCGGGCGCGACGTCGGTCGTGTCGAGGTTGTACTGCAACAGCAGCGGATTGAGATACGGCCGCATGACCAGGTAGATCGCCATCGCGGTTTCATCGAGCGGCGTCTTGCGCTCGAAGTCGCCGCTTTGGCGGCCTTCCTGCAGCACGTCCTGCAGCAGCGTCTGCACGCGCGCTTCGTACGCCTGCACCGACTGCCAGTTCCCGGTGGCGGCCGATGCGGCGATGTCGTACAGCTTCCGATCGCGGAAAAACAGCCGGAGGCTCGCTTCGGTAAAGACCCGGAACATCCGCCGCAGCTTTTCGGTCGGCAGGCCGGCGTCGGCCACGGCCGCCCGGACATCGGTTTCGATCTGGTGCAGGCAGTTCGCGCAGATCATTTCGCCGATCGCCTGCTTCGACTCGAAGAACTTGTAGATATATGCCTTCGAAAAGCCGATGGACTTGGCGAGATCGGACACGGTCGTTTTTTCATAGCCGTACCGGCTGAAGTGCTCGGTGGCGGCGGCCACGATCTGATCCCGTACGTCGTGGTCGGCCGGACCGCGTGCGGGGATCGGGGAAGGGGCGTCTTTTTTCATGGGCTGCGGGCTGACAGGAATGGACAACGAGTGACCATTTGGTATTATAGTCACTACCGGATTCTTGCGAAGACCCTCATGCTACCCAAACCCATCGTTGCCGCGGTTCTTGCCGCTGCTCTGTCGGCCGGCTGCGCCGTCGGGCCCGACTACGTGCAGCCGGATCCGGCCATGCCGGAGCGGTTCCAGGGCCAGGCCGCCGTGGAGCAGCGGCACGCGGCCGCCGAAGCCGAACTCGCGACGTGGTGGACGGGTTTCGGCGATCCGCAATTGACGCAGTTCGTCACGCTCGCGCTCGCGCAGAACCTCGATCTTGCGCAGGCCGCGGCTCGCGTCGCGCAGGCCCGCGCGGCGCTAGGGTCGGCGAACGCCGCGCTGTTGCCGTCCGGCAATGTCAGCGGCCAGGCCGCGCGCGTTTACCAGTCTGTCGAGACCCCGTTGGGACGGGTATTGAATTCGACGCCCGGTTTCGACCGTTACGGCAACGACTATGAGGCCAATTTCAGCGCGAGCTGGGAACTCGACGTGTTCGGCGGCCTGCGCCGCGGCCGGGAAGCGGCGCTTGCCGACTATCGGGCCTCGGAAGCGGGGGCGGTGGCGACGCGGCTGGCCGTCGCGGCGCAGACCGCGGACATTTACATCGTCATTCGCGGGTTGCAGGGCCGCCTGAAGGTCGCGCGGCGCCAGGTGCAGACGCAGCAGGATCTGCTGTCGACCATCAATCTGTTGTATGGAAAAGGTCTGGCGGCGGAGCTTCAGGTCAGGCAGGCCGAAGGCGCGCTGGCCCAGGTTCGCGCATCTGTCCCGGTGCTGGAAGCGGCGCTGGACGCGTCGATGAATGCGCTCGATGTGATGCTCGGTTCGCAGCCCGGCACGCATCGGGCCGAACTTCTGGACGACGGTGATATCCCGGTTGCTCCGCAGATCGCGACGATGGGATCCCCGCGAGAGCTGCTCAGGCGCCGGCCCGACCTGCTCGTGGCCGAGCGTCGCGTCGCGGCGTCGAACGCGCGCATCGGTGTGGCCATTGCCGAGTATTACCCGAAGTTCTCGCTGAGCGGGCTGATCGGCAGCGCAACGACAATCGGCGCGGGCAACCTGTTTTCCGGCGGCGCGAATCAGGCTGCCGGCGTGCTCGGCTTGCGCTGGCGTCTGTTCGACTTCGGCCGGATCAATGCGCAGATCGCGCAGGCAAAAGGACAGGAGGCCGAAATGCTGGCCGCCTACCGGCTCGCCGCGCTGCACGCCACCGAGGACGTCGAAAACGCGTTCTCGGCGCTCGTCAAGCGCGAGGAGCAGGCTACCGTTCTGGCCGACGGAGTGAACTCGCTCGGCAGGGCGCGGGCGGCATCGTTTGCGGCCTACCAGAAAGGCGTCGTCAGTCTGATCGAGGTCTTGCAGGCCGATGAAAGCTTGCTGCGTGCCTCCGATGAGCGCGTGCAGGCGCAAACAGAATCGGCACGAGCAGCGGTTGCCGCGTTCAAGGCACTCGGTGGCGGCTGGCAACCTGGCGCATCCGAAGCGGTCGCCACTCGATAGCGGCCGTATATGCCGGGGAGTTGCCGGGAACGCGGCTCTTGTTCCTTGCCGGGATGAGGACTTTGCCGCAGCGCTACCGCGATAGCGCCCACTATGTCATCTGTGCCGTGCGTGGCACTGCGCGGCGAGGCGACCGGGCATGCGACCTGCTCCTGGGTGTGCAGCGCTTGCATACGGGACCGAACCCCGGGCATGCGTCGCGATCCGACATTCATATCCGGGAGGCGCCATGCAAGAATCGAACGATCCTTCCCGCGTCCGGCAGGACGCGGGCGGCGAACTCAGAGCCGGCGTCGCAGCGGCGTACCGGCCGGCGCGCCATCCCGTCACGCGCCTCTTCGAACGCTTCGCGTCGCACGTGACCGTGTGGGCCGGTTCGCCGGTCGCGTTCGGCAGCGCGGTCGCCGTCACGGTGATGTGGCTCTTCACCGGGCCGCTCTTTCACTATTCGGATGCGTGGCAGCTCGTCATCAATACCGGGACGACGATCATTACGTTCCTGATGGTGTTCCTGCTTCAACGCAACCAGAACCGCGACAGCGTCGCGCTGCATCTGAAGCTCGACGAGCTTCTCGCGGTCACGCACGCGGCGAGCGACCGGCTGATCGGGATCGAGGACGCATCGGAGGAAGAATTGCGCGCACTCGCGCAGACCTACCTCGACATGGCGAAGCGGGCAGCCGAGCGGGAAGGCGAGCCGGCCGGCAATCCGCCCGAATCGTGACGGGGAGAATGGGGGCGCGGTACGGCTGCGGAACGACCGGCACGAGAGCTGCGGACGTTTTTTCAACCGGTTGTCATTTCTGTTGCGGCATCGCAGATCGCAACGCATCCGCGCGGTGAATGCCGGTTGCGCGTCGGTTGCAGTCGGCGTGTTCGTGCGGGGAAAAGGCGCGCTGCAGACGACCGATCTCTGCCTGTCGTGCAAGGCGCCGGGCGGAGGATGGCAGACCGGCGGCGCGCAAGGGGCGACACGCGCGCGCTAGCCGGTGGTTAGCCGATCGACGCGTGCGCTGGTGCGCCGCACATGTGGCACGCGACGCAACGCGACGGCACGCATTCGGCGTTATTCCCAGGCGTGCTTGCTGAACTGATAGCCCTTGCCGCGGATCGTTTTGATTCGCTTCGGTTCGAGCGCGTCGTCACGCAGTTTGCGGCGCAGCTTCGAGATGTGACAGTCGACCGTGCGATCGAGGCCGTCGAACTCGATGCGGCGTAGCAGCAGCGTCAGGTCTTCCCGGCTGACCACCTCGCCGGCGCGGCTGGCAAGGGCCCACAGCAGGTCGAATTCGGTCGAGGTAAGGCGAGGCGCGCTACCGTCCGGAAGAAGAACCTTCCGATCCGTCCGGTCGATCGAAAACTGGCCGAACGCGAATCGCTGGGGCGATTCGGGCGTGCGGCCGGCCGGACGTATGCGTAGCCGTCGCAACTGGGCCTTGATCCGCGCGAGCAGGATGCGTGGCTCGATCGGCTTGTGGAGAAAGTCGTCTGCCCCGAGCTCCAGGCCGAGCAACTCGTCGAACTTTTCGTCGCGTGCCGTCACCATGATGACGATGCCGTCATATTGCGTGCGTGCCTCGCGGCAAATCTCGAAGCCGTCCTTGCCCGGCAGGTTGATGTCGAGAAGCACGAGGTCGGGGCAACTCGCGACGATCGTGGATACGGCGTCGGTACCGTCGAACAGCGTGTCCACCTTGTACTGATGCTTGCGCAGATAGTCTGCGATCAGCGCGGACAAATGGACGTCGTCTTCGACGAGCAGGATTCGGATGGGCATCGGTAAACGAGGGGGGCAATGCGGGAAAATGGCGGGCGGTCAGGCCCAGTCCGAACGCGTGGTAACCGAAGCGAGGTGCATGATACTGCGCAACATTCCGATGGAATGTGATGAAATCTGCATCGTTCGTTGAGCACATCTGCACGGAAATCATCACCGGCTTGCGGAAAAGCGAACGAATGACGATGTGGAATCGTGTCGGCGGCGAACGGCTCGATATTCGGATGAAAAGAGTCTGAGCGATATCCGGCGCGTAGCCGGCGGGAAACCCTGACGAGGCGTCGTTCGGGAGAAAACGTTTGCGGAAAACCGTTTGCGCGAACGCCGCTTGCGCCGGCCGATGCGACGCCCCGTAAAGGTTGCTCGACATATCATTACAAAATATTACGCACGTTGCGGCGCATGGTTCCCTACAATCCTCGCAACTGACGGACGTGCATGCCTTGCAGCGGTTTCCGCTCTGTCGTCAAAGGGCTTGCAGCGACGAAGGCGGTGACCGATCACGCGGTTGCCCGCATTCGGCGCGCCACAGGGCATTGAACGCATGTGGAGGTGTTGACGTCGCACGGGCCTTCGAGGGGCAAGCATCCGGACCGTACGATGTATTGACAGGAGTGCGAAATGGAACCGCTGCAAGTCATCCAGAATCTCGATGTGCTCACGAATGCGATCGAAGTCGCGGTCGCCCGGGCTGACTGGAGCGAGGCCGTCCGGGCCGCGGAAACACGTTCAAGGTTTGTGATTGCGCTTGCGCCCGATCAACCGGACGAGGTTCGCGCGGCGATCGGGAGAATGCAGGAGATCGATGTCAGGATCTCCACCGTCGCCCGGGAAACGTTCGAGGCACTCATCGCCGAGGGCTGGATTGCGTTGTACGAAACGGGGCCGGCGACGCAGGTGTTGGCGGCGCAGCCGCTATCGCCCGGGGCGGATGCGATGGCATCCCGGTCCCCTTCTTTTCCCGCATGAGCGTCACTACCCGGGCGCCCATGCTCAATACGTGGACAGATCTTTGGAAGTGCCTGTCACGGGTTAACGTTTCGGTGGCGGTATGCGATTTCGAAAACGCACCAATTATGTCGATGCAACACGGTGGTTCGCCGATGGCGACCATGATCGAGTGGAGAACCGTGAAGGCATGTGGGCGGTCGCCACGCCGGAGGGTTGGCGTTCGGTGAAGCCTGGCGACTGGATATTGCTCGACGAGCGCGGCAACTGCTGGCCGATGGACGACAGGCTCTTTGCGAATTTCTACGAACCGGTTGCGGAGTGAGTGCGGCTGAAGCACACGCGCCGCAAGCGGATGCGGCACGCCCGCGATAGCGGGTGCGCCGTCGTGCTTACCGGCTCGCGCGTGAAAACAGCAACGAATCGGTGTCGTTGAACCTGATGCGCACCGGATCGCCATAACCGGCTTTCTCCGCGACGCGGATCGACGCGACGTTGGTCGGCGCAATCAGACACACGCTGCGTTCGAACCGCTGCTGCGCATCGAGCCACGCGAGCGCGGCCGCGAGCGCCTCGGTCGCGTAGCCCTTGCCGTGCGCCCACGTCGCCAGCGCCCAGCCGGCTTCCGGCACACCGCGAATCGACGGCTCGACGAGCCGGTGGAAATCGGCGAAGCCGAGATCGCCGACGTAACGGCCCGACGCCTTTTCGCGAATCGCCCAGTAGCCGTAGCCCAGCAGCGGCCACAGTCCGCGATACGCGAGCAGGCGCATCCACGAGTCGCGCGGCGCGGACGGCTCGCCGTTGAAGATGTGCGCGACGACGTCCGGCTCGGTCCACATCGCGGCGAGCGCGTCGAAGTCGCCGAGCGGATGGCCCTCGAGGACGAGGCGCGGCGTGTCGAGGACGGGCGGGGAGGCGACGGGCGGCGGGACGTTCGACGTCATCGGGCATTCCATGGGCACGAAGGGGGAAGGCGCGCGGGCCGGCCGCGCGAACGTGCCGGTACGATACCGCGGAATCCGCCCGCGCGGCCGCTACTTCAGGCTTTTCAGGAAGGACCGTCCTGCGGACGTGATCGAAATGCCGGAACGGCCGTGCGGCGGATGGCTAGCGAAGCCCGCACCGACGAGTTCCCGCGCGATCGACCAGCCGAGCGCCGGCGCATCCCGGCCGTAGCGAACGTCGGCGAGGCGTTCGAGTGCCCAGACGGCGGACGCCGACAGATTGGGGGCGTTTGACGTGTGTTGGTCGCTCATGACTTCCTCCGGGAATGGGTGTGCGGTGTGGATCGCGGCAGCGCGGCTGCGGAATGCGGCGGCGGGCATTCCGTCATCGGGCGCGTGTCTCGCGGCGTGAGCGCATCGGCAGCAGCAGGTCGACGCGCGACGGGGCGGAGGGCGGCACGCGGGTCAGCCCTCCTGCAGCAACGGCAGCAGCGCCTGAAGCGCCGCTTCCTCATCGGGCCCGGCGGCCAGCACCTGGGCGGACGTGCCGCCGCGCAACTCCAGCGACGCGATCGCGGCGTCGTTTTTCGCGTTGCCGCGGCACCCGTTCACGATCAGCACGATGTCGCTTTCGAAGCGGCGTGCCGCCGCGACGACCGCGTCCCTGGCCGCGCCCGCGCGGGTCCGGTTCCACGCGGCGCCGATTTGAAGGTAGACGACGGTTGCCACGTTTTTTTACGAAAGCCTCTGGTTGAGTCGTCGGGGGCCGTGCGCGGCGCCAAGCCCGCAGTGCGCGAGAAACGCGCGAAACGCGGTTTCCCACGCGGCGTCGCGCAAGTCGATGTCGATGCCGGCGAGTCGTTCCATTTCCGGGTTGACGAACACGGCGCGCAGCGATCGAGGCGGCACGCCGCGCGCGAAGCAATGGTCGTCGGCATCGAGCAGCAGGTGCGGATGGCGCCGGAACCGCACGCAGGCGACCGAGATCGGGTCCGTCACGTGCCGGGCCGATTCCGCCGGATACACGAAAGCCAGGTGGATCTCGGCCGCCGCGAGCTGAGCGCCGACGTCGTGGAAGCGATGAATCAGCTGGAAGCCGCGTTCGACGCCGCGCCCGACGCCCACGACGACGATCGGCCGGTTTTCCGTGATTTCCCGAAGCGTAACGGGGCGCCGATCGGGCCGCAGCAGTGCACCATCCAGCTCGAACATGTCGACATCCTCAGCGAAACCGCCTGCAAGTCCGATGAACGGCGGAAAGCGAGGATTATAGTACAGCGATGAAGAACATGTGTATTGTATTATAATGCCGTGTGCAGCAAATGCTGCACACGCCCGTTTTTTCGACTCGAACCTTACCCGATGGATGCTGCAATGAACGCCGCCCCTGCCTGCCCGCAATGCGCGATGGAAAACACCTACCCGGACGGCACGCTCTACGTGTGCCCGGACTGCGGTCACGAATGGTCGGCGACGGCCGGTGCCGAAGCCGGCGATGAAGCGGCCGGCGACGTCGTCAGGGACGCGAACGGCAATGTGCTGTCGGACGGCGATTCGGTCGTGCTGATCAAGGACCTGCGCGTGAAGGGCTCGTCGATCACGCTGAAGATGGGCACCAAGGTCAAGAGCATCCGGATCGTCGGCGGCGATCACGAAGTCGACTGCAAGACGGACGCCGGCGGCTTCATGCTGAAGGCCTGTTTCCTGAAGAAGGTGTGATTGCGCGCGTGCGCCGCCGCGGCGGCGCTTCGTTCGCGCGGCCGGCCGCCCGTGCTTCGGGCGGCTTCGACTGTTTGACTACCCGGGCATAACAAGCATGGCAGAGGATCGAACCTCCTACGATGCGTTCGTCAGATTCCTGTCGACGCCGTTGCGCGATGGCCGGCCGTTCGTGCTGGAGACGCGCCATGCGGTGTCGCTGCACTTCGATCATCTCGCCACGCAGAGCTTCATGTCGCTGAAGAATCCGGCCGCGCTCGCGCTCGGCTATACGCGCGTGATGATGGGCTTCCTGCTGCTGCAGCCCGCGCCCGCGCGCATCTGCATGCTCGGGCTCGGCGGCGGCTCGTTGGCGAAATACTGCCACCGGCATCTGCCCGATACGGCGATCGATGCGGTCGAGATCAATCCCGAGGTGATCGCGCTGCGCGACGTGTTCAGGATTCCTGCGGACGATGCGCGCTTCAGGGTGGTGTGTGCCGACGGCGCGGACTACATGACGGAGGCGGACGTGCGCACGGACGTGATCCTGCACGACGCGTTCGTCGCCGAAGGCATGCCGGGCCGGTGCACGAGCGCCGCCTTCTTCGCGACGTGCCGCGAGCGGCTGAACGACGCGGGTGTGCTCGCGATCAACTTCACCGACGACGATCCGGCGCTGCCGCTGTACCTCGAGCGGCTGCGCGCCGTGTTCGGTGCGTCGTATGCGCTGGTCCCGTGCGGTGACGACAACAACTTCATCGCGTTCGCATGGAAGGGCGGCGATCGCTTGCCGTCGTTGCGCATCCTGCTCGAGCGCGCGCTTCAGTTCGCCGTTGCCGGCGAACTGAAGCTGGCTTCCACGGCCCGGCGGCTGAAGAGCGGCGCGGGCATCGATCCGGCGCGGCTGGTCTGGCGCGAGCAAGCGCCCGGGCGCTGGGAAATCGGGGCTTGACCCGCGGTTACTTCATGCGCTTGCCGAGCGGGCTCTTGGTCTTGTAGGTCACGCCGTGATGCTCGAGATACTCGCGGATCAACTGACGTACGACTTGCGACGGCGTGAGATCCTGCGCCGCGCAGAGCATCTCGAATGCTTCCTTCTTGGCGGGATCGATCAGGACGGTCAGGCGGGCGGTTTTCGTTTCCATTGCGCGGACAGGTCGGCGGATATGTTAATCAAATTATAATACATCTGCTTTCGGCGTCACGGCCGAAACGGGTTGTCCGGCCGGTTGCCGTGCGGTCCGGTCATCCATCCGGACGGCCCGCCGGGATGCGCCCGCACGGGTCGGGTTTTGCGCCGGCTCAGGGCCGGCGATCGAGCCGGCAGAACCAGGTCAGCACGTCGTCGGCCACGGGCACGATCGCGAGCATGACGAGCATGCCGGCGAGCGGTACCGTCGACACGTAGCCGACATACTTGAAGCCGATCGCGCCGGCCAGGCCGCCGACGAAGAACGACGCCAGCATCGTGGCGTGAATCCTCAGCTTCGCGCGGTTGGCGACAACCGCATGCATGTCCACGTCAATGGCCGAGCGGTTCCAGTAAAACAGCTTGCCCAGTTCGATGCCGAGGTCGGTCACGATGCCGGTCATGTGCGTCGTGCGGATCTCCGCGCCCGACAGCTTCGTGATCATCGCGTTTTGCAGCCCCATGATGAAGCACAGCAGGATCACGGTCACGGGCACGAAGAACGCCTCCCACAGCGCGAGGTGGCTGCCGAGCAGCCCGAACAGCAGGAGCAGCACGGCCTCGACCAGCAGCGGCAGCACGTACTGGCTGTGCAGGCCGCGGCGGCGCCCCCAGTTGACGAGCACCGCCGAGCAGCCGGCGCCGACGAGAAACGACGCCAGCGAACTGATGCCGGCCAGCGCGAGCGGTATGTCGCCGAGCGCCGCCTGGTCGGCGATCGCCGACACGATGCCGCTCATGTGCGACGTGTATTGCCTGACCGCAAGGAAGCCGCCCGCGTTGGTCGCGCCGGCGACGAACGCGAGCGAAAAGCCGAGCTGGCGGTTCGCGGTTGCGCTGCGGTGTTTACCCGTCAGGCTTCGAAAGTACTGCGCTGGCATAGGGGCTTCGCTCAATCGCCGGGATCGCGGGCGCGGACATGGCCGGACGGCGCCCTTCGGGCCGAACGGGCGGCCCGCGAAGGCGCCGGCTTCCTCGAATCATGTGGCTTGTATGATAATGCCATTATCATATCCTGTTAGCCAGCTTTGGCTTTCGATGCAATAATGCAAGTGGAGCCGGCGCGCCTGCCGTCGCCGTTTCATGCCCCCGTTCAACCCGAGCGTACTGGAGACAATCCGGATGGCACCCGTGCCGGTCGTCCATTTCGTGCTGCTGGTCGTGGCTGCCTGGCTCGCGATCGGCGCGCTGGGGCTCGGGGCGCTGCATCGCACGCGCGTCGTCGCGCACGGGCTGTTTCCGCTCGGTGCGCTGGGCGGGCTGCTGCTGGCGGCCGCGGGGCTCGCGGGCGTGTTTGCCGAGCCGTCCGTCGCGGTGCTGCCGATCGGGCTGCCCGACCTGCCGTTCCATCTGCGGCTCGACCGCCTGTCCGGCTATTTCCTGTTTGTGCTCGGCCTCGTCAGTGCCGGGATCGGCGCGTTTTCCGCCGGCTACTTCCGCAAGGGCGAGGGCGCCGCGCCCGGGCTCATCTGCTGCGAATATCACGTGTGCGTCGCGAGCATCGCGCTCGTGCTCGTCGCGGACGACGCGTATGCGTTCATGGTCGCGTGGGAAACGCTGACGCTGTCCGCGACCTTCCTCGTGATGACCAACCACCGGATCGGCGAAATCCGCCGTGCGGGCTACCTGTATTTCCTGATTTCGCATGTCGGCGCGCTCGCGCTGCTGCTGTGCTTCGGCATCCTGCAGGCGCGCACCGGCGATTACACGTTCGCGAACATGCGCACCCAGTCGCTCGATGCAACCTGGGCGTCGCTCGCGTTCCTGCTCGCGCTCGTCGGCTTCGGCGCGAAGGCGGGCGTATTTCCGCTGCATGTGTGGCTGCCCGATGCGCATCCGGCCGCACCGTCCCCCGTGTCGGCGCTCCTGAGCGGGTTCGTGCTGAAGGTGGGGCTCTACGGGCTGCTGCGCACCGTGTTCGACCTGCTGCACGTGCAGATCGCGTGGTGGGGCGTGCTGCTGCTCGTGCTCGGCGGCGGCACCGCGCTGCTCGGCGTGGTCTTCAGCACGATCCAGGTCGACATGAAGCGCCTGCTCGCCTATTCGTCGATCGACAACATCGGCCTGATGTTCGTGTCGCTCGGGCTCGCGGTGCTGTTTCGCGCGTTCGGCATGACGACCCTGGCGGCGCTCGCGCTGACCGCGATGCTCTATCAGGTCGTCGCGCATGCGGCATACAAGAGCCTGCTGTTCCTGGGGACGGGCGCCGTGCTGCACGCCACCGGCGAGCGCAATCTCGGCAAGCTCGGCGGGTTGATCCGTTTCATGCCGTGGACGGCCTGGGCCGTGCTCGCGGGCGTCGCGGCGAGCGCGGGCCTGCCGCCGCTGAGCGGTTTCGTCGCGGAGTGGCTGTTGCTGCAGGCGTTCCTGTTCACGCCCGGCCTGCCGGATTCGGTGCTGGCGATGACGGTGCCGATCGCGGCCGCGCTGGTGGCGATGTCGGCCGCGCTCGCCGGCTACACGATGGTCAAGTTCTTCGGCATCGTGTTTCTCGGGCAGCCGAGGGAAGCCAAGCTGAGCCGCGCCCGCGACGCGAATGCGTGGGAGCGGCTCGCGTTCTGCTGGTTCGCGGCGCTCAGCGTGCTGCTCGGGCTGATGCCCGCGCAGTTCGTCAAGCTGCTGGATCCGGTCACGCGCGGGCTCGTCGGCGCCGGCGTCGGCGCGGACAATCACGGCTGGCTGCTGCTCGTGCCGGTGTCGACCGCGCGCGCGAGCTACATGCCGGCCGTGTTCATGCTGTTTTTCGTCGCGTGCTGCGGGCTTGCGTGGCTGCTGGTGCGGCGCTTCTACCACGGCCGGCTGCGCCGCGCCGCGCCGTGGGGTTGCGGCTTCCCGTTTCCGACCACGCGGATGCAGGACACGGCCGAGGGGTTCGGGCAGCCGATCCGCGAGATCTTCGCGCCGCTGCTGCGCATCGAGCGGCAGGTGCCGTCGCCGTTCGACGCGCAGCCCGCGTACCGGGTGTCGGTCGCCGATCGCACCTGGCTGCTCTACGAGCGCATCGCGGCGATCACGCTGCGCGCGGCCGAATGGGCGGGCCGGCTGCAGACAGGCCGGATCGCCGTCTACCTGACCTACAGCTTCGCGGTGCTGATCCTGCTCCTGATGCTGGTGAGAAGATGGTGACCGTCTCCGGCGTGGCATCGCAGATCCTCGAGATCGTGGTGGCGCTCGCCGCCGCGCCGCTGCTGTCCGGCTGGATCAACCAATGCCGCGCGTGGCTGCAGAACCGGCGCGCGCCGTCGGTCTGGCAGCCGTACCGGATGCTCCACAAGCTTTTCAACAAGGAATCGGTCGTCGCGCATGGCGCGAGCGCGGTGTTCCGCGGCGCGCCCTACGTCGTCTGGGCCGCGATGACGCTCGCGTGCGCGATCGTGCCGACGCTGTCGACGGAGCTGCCGCTGTCGCCCGCCGCGGACGCGATCGCGCTCGTCGGCCTGTTCGCGCTCGCGCGCGTCGCGCTGTCGCTCGCCGCGATGGACATCGGCACGGCATTCGGCACGCTCGGTGCGCGGCGCGAGATGCTGATCGGCTTTCTCGCGGAGCCGGCGCTGCTGATGGTCCTGCTGTCCGCGTCGCTGATCACGCAGTCGACGCTGCTGACGAGCATCGTCGGCACGCTCGGGCGCGGCGAGCTCACGCTCTATCCGAGCCTGGCGTTTGCCGGCATCGCGTTCACGCTGGTGTCGCTCGCCGAAAACGCACGGCTGCCCGTCGACAATCCGACTACCCACCTCGAACTGACGATGATCCACGAGGCACTGCTGCTCGAATACTCGGGGCGTCATCTCGCGCTGATGGAATGGGCGGCGAGCCTCAAGCTGTTCGCCTATTCGTGCATCGGCCTCGCGCTGTTCGTCCCGTGGGGCATTGCCGAGGCGGGTAATCCGCTCGCGCTGCTGCTGGCGGTGCCGGTGCTGTTCGTCAAGCTGATGGCGGGCGGTGCGGCGCTCGCCGCGGTCGAGACCGTCAATGCGAAGATGCGGCTGTTCAGGGTGCCCGAGTTTCTCGCCACCGCGTTCCTGCTCGCGGTGATCGGCATGCTCGTGCACATCCTGCTGGGGGCGTGAATGCACGGCTACGCGACGCAACTGATCAACTTCCTGGCGGCGCTGCTGCTGATCCTGTCGTTCGCGATGCTGAGCCAGCGACGCACGCTGTCGCTGATCCATCTCTATACGCTGCAGGGCGTCGCGCTCGTGTCGGCCAACCTGATTCTCGGCGTGCTGACGGGCGACGCGCACCTGTTCGTGTCCGCCGGGCTGACGCTCGTGCTGAAGGTCGGCGTGATCCCGTGGCTCCTGTATCGGCTCGTGCGCCGGCTCGACGTGCGCGCCGACGTCGAACCGCTCATCAATATCCCGACCACGCAGCTGATCGGCATCGTGCTGGTGATCGTCGCGTTCAACGTCGCATCGCCGATCAGCCAGCTCGCGACCTCGGTCGCGCGCGGCGCGCTCGGTATCGCGCTCGCCTGCGTGCTGCTGTCGTTCATGGCGATGATCACGCGCGCCAAGGCGATTCCGCAGGTGATCGGCTTCCTGTCGATGGAGAACGGGCTGTTTTTCGCGGCGACGGCCGCGACCAACGGGATGCCGATGATCGTCGAGCTCGGCATCGGGCTCGACGTGCTGGTCGGCATCCTGATCCTGGGCGTGTTCATGTTCCAGATCCGCGAGCAGTTCGACAGCCTGGACATCCATCACCTCGAGACGCTCAAAGATGAATGAGGCCCATGTCGTGCTCGCCGTGCTCGGCCTGCCGCTCGCGGCCGCCGCGACGCTCGCGTGCGTGCGGTCCAGCCGCGTCGCGCGCAACCTGAACGCCGGCTTCAGTTTCGCGACGTTCGCGGCGACGCTCGCGCTCGCCGCGCACACCGTCGAAAACGGCCCGTCGAGCGTGTTCGACGGCGCGTTCTTCGTCGATCCGCTCAACGTCTACCTGGTCGCGCTGACCGCGTTCGTCGGCTGGACGACGTCGTTGTTCTCGCGTCCGTACATGCAGGTCGAGGAGGATCGCGGCCGGATGACGGCCGCGCGGATGCGGCTCTATCACGCGATGTATCAGCTCTTCATGTTCGCGATGCTGCTCGCGCTGCTGACCGACAACCTCGGCGTGCTGTGGGTCGCGATGGAGGCGGCGACGCTGGCGACCGTGCTGCTCGTCAGCGTCTACCGGACGGCCGCGAGCCTCGAGGCCGCGTGGAAGTATTTCATCCTGTGCGGCGTCGGCATCGCGCAGGCGCTGTTCGGCACGATCCTGCTGTACCTCGCCGCAAGCCGGCAGCTGGCCGGCGGAGATGCGCTGCTGTGGACGAGCCTCGTCGCGGTCAAGGCGCACCTCGACCCGACCATCGTGTCGATTGCCTTCGTGTTCCTGCTCGTCGGCTACGGCACGAAGATCGGCCTCGTGCCGATGCACAGCTGGCTGCCGGACGCGCATGCCGAAGGCCCGACGCCGATTTCGGCGGTGCTGTCCGGCTTGCTGCTGAACGTCGCGCTGTATGCGGTACTGCGCTGCAAGGTGCTGGCCGACGGCGCGCTCGGCAACGGGCTGCCGGGGCGGCTGCTGGTCGGGTTCGGGCTCGTGTCGGTGCTGGTCGCGTCGTTCTCGCTGTTCCGGCAGAAGGACGTGAAGCGGCTGTTCTCGTATTCGTCGATCGAGCACATGGGGCTGGTGACGTTCGCCTTCGGCCTCGGCGGCCCGGTCGCGACCTTCGCCGGATTGCTGCACATGACGGTGCACTCGCTCGTCAAGTCGGCGATCTTCTTCGCGGTCGGCCATGCGGCGCAGAAGGCCGGCACGCAGGCGATCGACGGCATTCGCGGGCTGCTGCAGGTCAGCCCGACCGTCGGCTGGGGGATGATGCTCGGCACGCTCGCGATTCTCGGCCTGCCGCCGTTCGGCGTGTTCGCGAGCGAATTCCTGATCCTGACGACCGCGATGAACACGCTGCCGTGGACCGCGCCGCTGCTGCTGCTCGGGCTCGCCGTCGCCTTCGCGGCGATCTTCGCGCGCGTGCAGCGGATGGTATTCGGCGGCACGACGACGGCGAAACCGCTCGGACACCGGCCGGCGCTGTTGCCGGTGTTCGTCCATCTGGCGCTCGGCCTGATGCTCGGCCTGTACGTGCCGCCTTATCTGGCGACCTGGTATCGCCAGGCCGCGACGATGCTGGCGGGGTGACGCATGCGACTCGAATCGATACCCAGGGAGGCCGCGGTCCCGCTCGAATGCCGGGCGGGCCAGGTGCGCGCGGCGCTGATGGAAGTCGACCCGGCGGGGTGGCTCGAGACGGCGCGCGTCGCACGGTCGGAGCGGAGCCGGCTCGTCGCGATGTGGGGCGGCGAAGCGCGCGACGCGGGTTTCGCGGTGAATGCCGCGTACGAATGCGACGACGGCATCCTGTGGGTGCGTCTCGCGACCGGGCGGCAGCCCGACGCCGGCGGGGATTTCCCCGACCTGGCGCCGCTGTTTCCGTCCGCCGCCCGGATGCAGCGGGCGATCTTCGACCTGACCGGCCTGAGCGCGCGCGGCGCGCAGGACGCGCGGCCGTGGCTCAATCACGGCAATTGGCCCGACGACTATTTTCCACTGCAACGATCGGCGACCGGTGTCGAGGCGTTCGAATCGAACGAGGCGAACTACCGGTTCGTGCCGGTGGCCGGCGACGGCGTGCACGAGATCGCGGTCGGGCCGATCCACGCCGGCATCATCGAGCCGGGACATTTCCGGTTTTCGGTCGTCGGAGAGAAGGTGCTGCGCCTCGAGGAACGCCTCGGCTACGCGCATCGCGGCGTCGAGCGACTGTTCGAGCGGACGGCCGCGTCGAACGGCCATCGGGTCGCGGGCCGGATCGCCGGCGATTCGACCGTCGCGTTCTCGTGGGCCTACTGCATGGCGCTCGAGCACGCGTGCCGCACCGCAGTGCCTAAGCGCGCGCTGTATCTGCGCGCGCTCCTGCTCGAACGCGAACGCGTGGCGAATCACCTGGGCGATCTCGGCGCGCTCGGCAACGATGCCGGGTTCGGGTTCGGTCTCGCGCAGTTTTCCCGGCTCAAGGAGGACTGGGTCCGGATGAACGATCGCGCGTTCGGGCATCGATACCTGATGGACCGGATCGTGCCCGGCGGCGTGGCGGTCGACGTCGGGCACGACAGCGTCGCGAGCCTGTCGGACGCGTGCGAACGCATCGAACATGACGTGCGCGTCATGCGGACAATCTACGAAGACCAGTCGGGGCTGCAGGACCGGTTCGTGGGCACCGGCAGATTGACCGCCGAGGTCGCTGCGCACTTCGGCGTGCGCGGCCTGGCCGCCCGTGCCAGCGCTCACGCGTTCGACGTGCGCGCGGCGATGCGGTCCGCGCCGTACGACGAGGTCGCCGTCAACGCGGCGAGCGATCCGCGCGGCGACGTCGCCGCACGCGTGGCCGTGCGGTTCGCCGAGATCGACGAATCGGTGCGCGTGATGCGCGTGCTGCTGGCGAATCTGCCGGCGGGCCCGGTCGTCGTCGAGGTGGCGCCCGCCGCGGCGCCTGCCCGCGGGATCGGCTGGGTCGAGGGATGGCGCGGCGATATCTTCGTCGCGCTCGAGACGGAAGCGGACGACGCGATCGCGCGGTGCCATTGCCACGATCCGTCGTGGCAGAACTGGCCGGCGCTCGAACATGCGATCATCGGCAATATCGTTGCCGATTTTCCGTTGATCAACAAATCGTTCAACCTGAATTACGCGGGGCACGACCTCTGATGTGGCAGCTTATCCGGCAATTTGCGCGCACCGATTTTCCCGACGAGCCCGTGCCGGCCGCGGAGGACGCGTGGCGTCGCGAGGAGGGGCGCATCCGGCAGGACATTCTCGATCTGCTCGGGCGGGCGCTCTGCATCCGGCAGATCGACGCGGGATCCTGCAACGGCTGCGAGCTGGAGATCCATGCGCTGAACAACGCCTACTACAACATCGAGGGGCTCGGCATCAAGTTCGTCGCGAGTCCCCGCCATGCGGACCTGCTGCTCGTGACCGGGCCCGTGACGCTGAACATGCGGGCAGCCGTGCTCGCCGCATACGACGCGACGCCGGCGCCGAAGCTCGTCGTCGCGGCCGGCGAGTGCGCGTGCACGGGCGGCATCTTTGCCGACAGCTATGCGGTGTGCGGCCCGGTTGCGTCGATCCTGCCGGTCGACGTGACGATTCCCGGCTGCCCGCCGCCGCCTCGCGACTTGCTGCGCGGGATCCTGACGGCCTGCCGGGCGCGCGGCGCTTGATGAGGCGGGCCGTGGCGATTTTCAGCGCGTTCGTTCGGGGATCCTGCGATCATCGTGCCGCGGCAGGGCGTGCGACGCGACGGGCGCCGGGAACGCGGCAGAATCCTGTTTTCATCCCCGCTTTTATCGGCTGGCGAGCCGGATATCCGGCTCGTTCGCCATGACTTCGACTCCTGCTTCATGACACCTGTCAAATTCATTCTTCGCTACACGGCGATCCCTTTCACGGCCATCGTGGCCGTGGTGATCTGGACCGTCATACCATCGTCGAAAGAGATCGATGCGAGACAATATGCGGCGCTGTCGCGTGCGTATGCAAGTTTCCCGCTGCCGTTCCGGCACGAGATCTCGGAAGCGATGGACCACGGCCGGATCAACGACCGGCGCTACCAGGCACTCGTGCGCGATTCGCTGGGCAACGGCGTCGCGCTGGACTGGCCGGCATCAGGCGTCGGCGGCATCGCGGACGAACGACAAAAACTGGCCGAACTGATTCAGGCCGATTCGGATCTTCAAAGGCAACACCCATGAAAACCCTGCTGGTCTCCGTGGCATTCGCGATGATCATCGCGAGCCTGATTTTCGCGCTGTATTTCATGAATCACGATCGCGGCAAGTCCAAGCGAATGGCGTGGTCGCTCGCGGCACGCGTCGGGCTGTCGGTCACGCTGTTTCTGTCGCTGCTGATCGCGTACAAGCTCGGCTGGATCGAACCGACCGGATTGCCGATCGGGCGTTGAGCGGGGCATGCCCCGCTGCATGCGGGGCATTTTCTCAAATGCAAGTTTGGTTCAGTAATCGAGGTGTTGTGATAAGAATACTTATCCCGATGCGATTGATGCGAATGAAGGCGATTGACGGAATTGCAGCAACGCTTGCGCGGCTGAAGCGGGTTTCGGGTTTCAACAGAAGCGGTAACGACCGGCGCAACGGCGCTAGCTGCCCGACTCGTTGGTCATGTCATGGCGATACGCGCGTGGCGAGCAGCCCACGATGCGCTTGAACGCATGGCCGAACGCGCTATCCGAGTCGTAGCCGAGCGTCTGCGCGATTGCCGATATCGATGCGCTGGAGCGTCTCAGCTCCCGCATCGCGAGCTGTATCCGCCAGCGCAGCACGTATTCGAGCGGCCCGAATCCCAGCCGCCGCTTGAAATGCAGCGCGAACGTCGAACGCGATATGTGGCAGCAGGTCGCGAGTTCGTCGACGGTCCAGCGTCGCGCGGGGGCCGCATGAATGGCGGCAAGCGCCGCGCTCACCCTCGAATCCGCGAACCCGGCGAGCCATCCGACATCGCCGTTCGCGCCGTCGTCCACGTAGCGCCGCAGGATCTGCACCAGCATCATGTGTCCGAGATGCCGAACCATCAACGACCCGCCCGGCGGCGACGCGACGAATTCATGCGCGAGTTGCTGCAGCGCCCAGCGCAGCACGGCCGCCTGCTCGGAGTCGCCGCTCACGACGACCACGGGCGGCAGGCTGCCGAGCAGCAACGGCATGCCCTCTTCGTACGAGAAGCGGCCGCCGATCAGGAAGCAATCCGCCGGCTCGCCATAGTGTGCGATACCGCGATCGACATGCCGGTACACGTCGGCGGCCGGCACCGGCGCGACCGACGGATCGCTCGCCAGCGAAAATGCCCGCGGCGCCGCCAGCAGGAAGCAGTCCCCCGTGCGCAGCCGGATGGGTGGCCCCGCGCCGTCGACGCTCAGCCAGCAGCTCCCTTCGACGACCGCGTTGAACTTGATTCCGTCGGGCGGCGGAATGGCGACCGCCCAATCGCCGCCGGCTCGCAAGCCGATGAAATACGAATCGCGCGTTTCCAGCAGCGACAGCACCTCGGATAGTGGATCCACGCGTTATCTCCGGACGATCTCGACGAAAAACCGGATTCTATTGCATTCACAGTCCGGGTGCGTGATCGGAGAATGACTTCGTGCAGCGACGTGACCGACGGGCGGTCGCGTGCTTCACGCATCGTTCCTGGAGCCTTCAATGACGAGCAGGCAGCAACCCCTTCATTCCGGATTCGGCGCCGCGTCGACGGCAAGCGACGTGCTGGCCGATCTCGACCTCAGCGGCAAAACCGCGATCGTCACGGGCGGCCATTCGGGCCTCGGCCTGGAAACGACGCGCGCGCTGGCGCAGGCCGGCGCGAACGTCGTCGTTGGCGCACGCAACCCCGCTGCCGCGCGCGAAGCGACGCGCGGCTTGCCCGGCGTGGAGATTGCGGCACTCGACCTCGCCGATCTCGCGAGCGTGGCCGCATTCGCCGCGCGGTTCGTCGATGCGCGGCGCGACGTGCATATCGTGATCAACAGCGCGGGCATCATGGCGTGTCCCGAGACGCGGGTCGGCAATGGCCGGGAAGCGCAGATGGCCGTCAATCATCTCGGTCATTACGCACTCGTCAACCGGCTGTGGCCTGCGCTCGCGCACGGCCACGGCGCCCGCGTGGTCGCGGTGTCGTCGCTCGGGCATCGGCTGTCGCCGATTCGCTGGGATGACATTCAGTTCGCGCACGGCTACGACAAATGGCTTGCGTACGGACAGTCGAAGACCGCAAACGCGCTGTTTGCGGTGCAACTCGATGTGCTCGGCGCCCGGTTCGGCGTCCGCGCCTATTCGCTGCATCCGGGCAAGATCGCGACGCCGCTGCAGCGACATCTGACACGCGAAGAGATGATGGCGCAAGGCTGGGTGGACGAGCACGGGGCACCCATCGATCCGACTTTCAAGACACCTGCGCAGGGTGCGGCGACGCAGGTATGGGCAGCAACGTCGCCGCGCCTCGCCGGTATCGGCGGCGTCTACTGCGAGGATTGCGACGTCGCGGTGGTCACGCGGGGAAACGAGGAAGCGGGCGTGCGGCCACATGCGATCGATCCCGAGGAGGCGGCACGTCTGTGGACATGGTCGGCGGAATTGACGGGCGTCGATGCCTTTGCGGTGCGCCGCTGACGCAAGTGTTCACGCGGATCAACGCGTTGAAACCGGACGCTGAGCGACACCTTCGGTCGTGCGGCCGATGCGCGAGAGCAGAAAGCCGCTTATCCGCGCGCCTGAAGAAGCGCGCGGCTCATCTCAGCGATCGGCATCGACGCAATCGAGTTCAGCAGGCGGATTTCCCCGGCATCGGGGCGGGCGATCTCGCGCACTTCGTCGAGCGTCTGCGCGACGCTGCGATCGAGCGGTTCGAGAAAGCGCCGGAGCTCGCTTTCGGCCGCCTTCTCCTTGAGCCCGAGCGCATTGCCGAACGCGATCAGCGCGCCCATGTCGATATCGGAGAACCGCGTCGCCGTGCCGAGCGGCATCGTCAGTTCGCAGTGCGGCCAGTGATCGCCGCGATGGTCGGGCCGGTGCGTGGGCGTGTGATAGACGACCGTGCTGACGATGTCGTAGAACGGCGCAAGCCGGTAGCCGCGCGCGTCGACGAAGAACGACAGGTTTTTCAGGTGCGCGTCGCCATTGCCGATCACCACGTTGAAGATCGTCCAGCGGAACACCGACAGGCGCGCGCGTGCGCGCGTGCTGGTCTGCCCGATCGCGCGGCCGAGCTCCTCCGCGTTCGCGCGCTGGTACTTGAAGCCGCGATCGTAGTTCAGCAACTGCATCGCATCGATCGTGTGCAGGCGACTGACCGGCTCCGACGCGGTATCGCGGTCGAAGCGGTCGATCACGTAGCACGCGGACGGCGCGCGAAGAAAATGCACGGCCGGGACGTCGAGGCCCATCCGCTTCGCGAGCTTCATGCAGAAGAACTCGTTGATCGCCGAATGCGGATAGCCGGCGGCGCGCATGTCCGGCTTCAGCAGATGCATCGACGGCTCGCTGCCGACCGGTTCGAACAGCGCGTAGTCCGGCGCGTCGCCGCGCAGGATCAGCAGCAGCTTCTGCTGCGCGCCGGCCGCCGACATGCGCTTGGGCGCGGTGGCCGTCAGCGCGTGCTCGGGCATCGCCTGGATGCGGCGCTCGAGTTCGTCGAGCCCAAGCGGCTGCATGCTGCCGGCCGCTTCCTGCTCGCCTTCGGCCAGCAGCGTGAGCGCACCGGCCGATTCGCGCCCGAAGTAGGCGAGCAGGCCCCACGCGTCGGCGGCATCGACCTGCGCCTCGCGCGCGAGCGACGTCCGCATGCCTTCTTCGGGCAGCAGGTTGTCGAAGAACCACTGGACCGGGCGATCGGTCGAGCTGTCGGTGAAGGTACCGGCGCGCAGCGCGAACGCGGGCGACAGCGGGTACGCGTGCGGCGAGGCGAGCCACTGCGCGTCGTACGTGAACGACCAGATGCCTTTGTCGTCGGTCAGCCTGCCCATGCGCAATCCGTTCGCGGATGCAATCAACGTTCTAGCCGCCATGGCTGCTCCTGCGGCGTCGAGCGGCCTTGAGCGCGTTTTCCGCCGAAATCTCGATCGACGATTGCGCGAGCAGGCTTACGCCGAGCTCGCCGAGCAGCAGCAGCACCTTGCCGATCTGGGCGGTCGGCTTCCCGGCTTCCACCTGGCTGATGAATTTCGGCGAAAGCCCCGTGGCGTTCGCGAGTTCGTCGCGCGTGAACCCCTGCTGGAGCCGCACGGCGCGAATGAGGTTGGCGAGGGCGCCGATCGTGTTGACGGACCGAGTCTCCGGCATGACGTTCTCCGTGCTTCGTATCTGAGCGGGAACAGTATTGCACAATTTGCGGGGTCGGGCATTGATTCGTATCCGTTCGGAAACGAAAGTGCTCCACAGGTGACTGGACAATTGTTTCGTTCCCGATCGGGAGCCGGATGGCACGGAATCGCGGGCGGCGGCACTTCCGTATCCGGGCGGATACGTGATTGGCGCGCACGACGGGGCCGGCCTGCCGCGCGTGCAACCCGGGCACGGGACGGCGTGCATCGACGCTGACGCGACGTTGTGTTCGTCCGGACCGACATGAGCGTGCACGCCGGTCCGACGATCGTACGGCGCGCGTCAACGCCGCCGTGCAGCGGTCGGCAGCGCGCGTCGACATCGTTGGAATGGCCGCGGCACGTCAGTCCATTCCGTGGCCCGTCACCCGATCGACATGACTGAAGGTCCCGATCGGACGGTTTCGCGCGCGGCGCAACCGCCCGTTGCCGCCCGTATGCCCGAGCAGCGATCTTTATGACCGCGGCAGATAAACGTATCCGAATCGCTTCGTTGACGCATCCCGGCACGCACTCGTAGATTCGCGTTTTGACCGAATCAGGGGCCGTGCCGTGACGACTACCGCCATCCGCGACGCTGCAACGCTTTCCGCCGGGCATCCGCCCGCATCGCGGCCAGGCGGTGCGGCGCAGCGCTTCGACATCGTTCCGTTCGACGCGCCGCTCGGCGCCGAAGTGGTCGGCCTCGACCTGTCGCGGCCGCTGGACGCCGACGGTTTCGCGCGTATCCATCGCGCGCATCTCGACCATCACGTGCTGGTGTTTCGCGACCAGCGCATCACGCCGGACGAGCACATCGCATTCAGCCGCCGCTTCGGCCCGCTGCAGATCCATGTGCTGCACCAGTTCGCGCTTGCCGGCCACCCGGAGGTGCTGATCGTGTCGAACATCGTCGAGAACGGCAAGCCGATCGGGCTCGGCGACGCGGGCCATTTCTGGCATTCCGACCTGTCGTACAAGGAGAAGCCGAGCCTCGGTTCGCTGCTGCACGCGCAGGAATTGCCGGCGGAGGGCGGCGACACGCTGTTCGCGAACATGCATCTCGCGTGGGACACGCTGCCGGCCCATCTGCGCCGCGCGATCGAAGGGCGGCGCGCCGAGCATACGTATCTCGCGCGCTATGCGGAACTGCAGGCGCGCAGCCCGTGGCGGCCGAACCTGTCGCCCGAGCAGATCGCACAGGTCGATGCGGTCGTCCATCCGGTCGTGCGCACGCATCCGGAAACGGGCCGCAACGCGCTGTTCGTCAGCGAGCATTTCACGACGCGCATCGTGGGCCTGCCCGACGACGAAAGCCGCGCGCTGCTCGACGAACTGTTCGAGCACAGCGTGCGCGCCGAACACCTGTACCGGCACCGGTGGCGCGAGCACGATCTCGTGTTCTGGGACAACCGTTCGCTGATGCATCTCGCCGCCGGCACGCCCGACCATCTGCGCCGCAAGCTGTACCGCACGACGATCGAAGGCGACGCGCCTTTCTGAGCCGCGTGCCGCGTCATTCTTCCGCCCCATTCCGACCGGAGTTCCGATGTCGTTTTCGTTTTTGCCGGCGCGCCGCGCGCTGGCGGCCACGCTCACCGCCGCGCTCGCGTTTGCGGGCACGCTCGCACCGCAAGCCGTGCACGCGGAAGGCCGCATCCGCATCGCCGAGCAGTTCGGCGTCGTCTACCTGATGCTGAACGTCGCGCGCGACCAGCAACTGATCGAAAAGGAAGGGCGCAAGGCCGGCATCGACATCAAGGTCGACTGGGTGCGGCTGTCGGGCGGCGCAGCCGTGAACGACGCGCTGCTGTCCGGCGCGGTCGATATCGCGGGCGCGGGCGTCGGGCCGCTGCTGACCGTGTGGGACCGCACGCGCGGCCGGCAGAACGTGAAGGGTGTCGCGTCGCTCGGCAATTTCCCGTATTACCTCGTCAGCAGCAATCCGAACGTGAAGACGATCGCCGACCTCGGCGCGAAGGACCGCATCGCGGTGCCGGCGGTCGGCGTGTCGGTGCAGTCGCGCGTGCTGCAGTACGCGGCCGCGAAGCAGTGGGGCGACAAGCAGTTCGACAAGCTCGACGCGCTCACGCAGGCGATTCCGCACCCCGACGCGACGGCCGCGATCCTCGCGAACAGCAGCGTGATTACCGGCCACTTCGGCAATCCGCCGTTCCAGGAGCAGGAACTTGCCGGCAACCCGAATGCGCATATCGTGCTGAACTCCTATGACGTGCTCGGCGGCCCGAGCTCGGCGACCGTGCTGTACGCCACCGAGAAATTCCGCGACGACAACCCGAAGACCTACCGCGCGTTCGTCGCCGCGCTGGCCGACGCCGCGCGGCAGATCGCGGCCGACCCCGAGCGCGCGGCCGATACCTATATCCGCGTGAACGCGTCGAAGATCGATCGTGCGCTGCTGTTGAAGATCCTGCGCAATCCGCAGGTGCAGTTCAAGACCGCGCCGCAGAACACGCTGCCGCTCGCGCAATTCATGCATCGCACCGGCGCGATCCGCAACGAGCCGAAGTCGTGGCGCGACTACTTCTTCGACGATCGGGCAACCGCCGGCGGCAGTTGAGCGGTGCCGCCGCTTCGACGCCGCGATCGACGCTTATGCGTCGGCACGGTTTCGATATGCGCAATCGTTGGTTGGTCCACGCGACGCCCGGCCGTATGTTGACGCTTTACCCGCAAGAGATTCGATCGTGAACGCCACCTCTCCCCGAACCTGGCTGCCGCCGTATGCGGCGCGCGGCGGCGCGTCGCCCGCCGCCCAGGCCGCGCCCGACGCGCGCGCGGCGATCCGGCCCGCGCAGGCCGGCGCGCACAGCGAACGCCTGCTCGCCATCGACCGCGTGAATCTCGAATACCGGAGCGGCGCGCGGATCGTTCGCGCGACGCACCAGGTGAGCTTCGACGTGTACGGCAGCGACCGCTTCGTGCTGCTCGGCCCGTCGGGTTGCGGGAAGTCGACGCTGCTGAAGGCGATTGCCGGCTTCATCGAGCCCGTGTCGGGTTCGATCGCGCTCGACGGCCGGCCCGTGCGCGGGCCGGGGCCCGACCGCATCGTGGTGTTCCAGGAGTTCGACCAGTTGCCGCCTTGGAAGACGGTCGTCGAGAACGTCGCGTTTCCGTTGCGCGCCGCCGCGAAGCTGTCGCGTGCCGAAGCACGCGAACGCGCGCTGCACTATCTCGACAAGGTCGGGCTGGGCGCATTCGCCGAAGCGTATCCGCACACGCTGTCGGGCGGCATGAAGCAGCGTGTCGCGATCGCGCGCGCACTGGCGATGCAGCCGCGCGTGCTGCTGATGGACGAACCGTTCGCCGCGCTCGACGCGCTCACGCGCCGCAAGATGCAGCAGGAACTGCTGCGGCTATGGGACGAGTTTCGCTTCACGCTGCTGTTCGTCACGCATTCGATCGAGGAAGCGCTCGTCGTCGGCAACCGGATCCTGCTGCTGTCGCCGCATCCGGGCCGCGTGCGCGCGGAACTCAACAGTCACGAGCATTCGCTCGACAGCGTCGACACCGGCGACTTCCGCGACAACGTCGCGCGGATCCATCGCCTGCTGTTCGATACCGATGCAACGAACGCGCCGACGACGGAGGATGCCGCATCATGAGCACGATCGATCCGGTCCTGCCGCCGCTGCCGCCCGTTCGCGCCGAATACGAACGCACGCTCGACACGCTGCCCGACGCCGAACGCGCGGCGCCGGCCCCGCTGTTGCGCCGCATCGCCGGCGCGGGCTGGTTTCGCCGCAGCGTCATCGCGCTCGTGCTGATCGCCGCATGGGAGATCGTCGCGCGCATCGTCGCGAACGATCTGCTCGTGCCGACCTTCGGCGCGACGCTGGCCGCGTTCGTGCAGGGCATCGAGTCGGGCGAACTGCTCGTGAAGACGGGCATCTCGATGTCGGTGCTGCTGCGCGGCTACGCGCTGGGTGTGTTCTTCGCGTTCGCGCTGACGTCGCTCGCGGTATCGACGCGCATCGGCCGCGACCTGCTGACGATGCTCACGTCGATGTTCAATCCGCTGCCGTCGATCGCGTTGCTGCCGATCGCGCTGCTGTGGTTCGGGCTCGGCACCGGCAGCCTGCTGTTCGTGCTCGTGCACGCGGTGCTGTGGCCGCTCGCGCTCAGCATGTACACGGGCTTCGCCGGCGTGCCGGCCACGCTGAGGATGGCCGGCCGCAACTACGGCCTCACGGGCCTGCGCCAGATCGCGCTGATCCTCGTGCCGGCCGCGCTGCCGTCGATCCTGTCGGGCCTGCGCGTCGGCTGGGCGTTCGCGTGGCGCACGCTGATCGCGGCCGAGCTCGTGTTCGGCGCGAGCGCGGGGCAGGGCGGGCTCGGCTGGTACATCTTCCAGAACCGCAACGAGTTGTATACCGACCGAGTGTTCGCGGGTCTCGCGGCCGTCATCGTGATCGGCCTGCTCGTCGAGAACCTCGTGTTCGACACGCTCGAACGCGCGACCGTGCGGCGCTGGGGCATCCAGCACTGACGCGATGGTGCGCCGCCATTCCCGGCGCGTGCATAACAAAAGCTGAAATCGGTTTTTCGCGCGCGTCGGGTGCGTCCCTATACTTTGCGGTGCCGCGCGTGCACCGTGTCGCGAATGCCTCGACCACGCGACGCAGCGACGCTCCCGATCTTCTCGCATAAGGAACCGCCGAATGACTGCCCGTGATGCCGTCGACCCGCGCGACGCGTTGCGCGACGCGCTTGCCGCACTGCCCGATCTCGCGAACGCGATCGGGCAGGATGCCGCGCAACGCGAGGCGCGTCGCGAGCTGCCGTTCGAAGGCTTCGCGATCTTCCGGCGCTCGGCGCTGGGCGTGCTGCGGATTCCTGTGGCGCGCGGCGGCCTCGGCGGCACGCTGGTCGATCTGTTCGACACGATCGCGACGCTGGCCGCGGCCGATTCGAATCTCGCGCACGCGCTGCGCATCCACTACGACATGACCGAGACGCTGCGGCTGTCGCCGCGCACGCCGTTCAACGACGTGCAGCTCGAACGCGCGCTGGCCGGCGCGATCTTCGGCGGCGCGTCGACCGAGCGCGGCACGTCGCGGCCCGGCGAGAACACGACCGTACTGCGCCGGGACGGCGCTCATCATCGCGTGACGGGGCGCAAATACTATTCGACGGGCACCGCGTTTGCCGATTTCGCGCGTATCAACGTGGAGAACGAGCGGGGTGATGCGCTTGCCGTGATCATTCCGGTGGCGCGCGACGGCGTGCAGGTGCTCGACGACTGGGACGGGATGGGGCAGCGCATGACCGCGAGCGGCAGCCTGCTGCTCGACGACGTGCAGGTGTTCGCGGACGAAGTGGCCGCGCGCGACGGTGCGTCGCTCGTCGGCCGCCATTGCGGCGCGCTGCGTCAGCTTCATCTCGTCGCGACGGGTGCGGGCATCGTGCGCAACGTGGTCGCCGATGCGCGCCGCTACGTGCTCGCGCACGGCCGCCCGGCGCTGCACAGCCCGGCGCCGACCGCGCGCGACGATCATTTCATCCAGCAGATCGTCGGTGAACTGTCCGCGCACAGTCACGCGATCGATGGGCTCGTGCGCGAAAACGCGCGGGCGCTCGACCGCTCCGCCGACGCGATCGAGGCCGGCGACGCCGATGCGCATGTGCTCGTGCTCGACAGCGCGCTCGCGACCGCGCGCACGCAGTTGATCGTCAGCAAGCTCGCGTTGCATGCGGCCGAGCGGCTGTTCGAAGTCGGCGGCGCGTCGGCGACGGCGCGCGAACACAACCTCGATCGGCACTGGCGCAACCTGCGCACGATCTTCAGCCACAACCCGTTGCTGCACAAGGCGCGCGTGATCGGCGACTACGAACTGAACGGCGTGACGACGCACCTGACCGAAGGGCGCGTGTTCTGATCCTGCCGCACGCGGCCATTGGCAGCTCGTCGGCACGGCGGAGCAGATCGTCGACCAGCTCGAGGAGCGGTTCGTGTGCTACGGCGCCGACGGCTACAACGTGATGGCGCCGACGCTACCCGGCGGGCTCGACGGTTTCATCGCGCTGGTGCTGCCCGAACTGCGCCGCCGCCGGTTGTTTCGCAGCGACTATGCGGGTCGCACGCTGCGTGACCGCTTCGGGTTGCAGCGGCCAGTGCGTCGCGCTGCAGCGGCGCGCGAGGTGTCCGGCGCCTGACTGACTTCAGCGCCGCAACCCGGCGTCGCGCAGCAGCGGCAGCACGCGCTCGCCGAAGAAGTCGAGATCGGGCTTGAAGTCGTAGAAGCTCAACTGGATCCCGTCGATGCCCGCGCGGTGCAGTCGCACGATGGTGTCGGCGACTTCGTCGGGCGAGCCCGTGATCGAGATATTGCCGCCGATCGCGCGTGCCGCTGCCTGCGAGCGCTGCTCGAAGCCGCCGCGCCACGCATGCGCGTCGCTGTCGAAGCGGTGGAAGCTGCCTTCGTCCGCATGCGCGACGATCGCGTCACGGTACGCGCGCGCTTCGGCCGCCGTCTCGCGGCAGATCACGAGCGGATTGAGCAGCGTGCGGATCGTCCGGCCGCGTGCCGCGGCGGCGGCCTTCACGCGTGCGGTATGCGCAGGCAGCGCGTCGAGCGCGAGGGCGACGTCGGGGCCGGCCGGGCTCGTGACGAACACGATGTCCGAATAGCGCGCCGCGAAATCGATGCCGGCGTCGGAGCCGGTCGCGTTGATCAGCAGCGGGCGGCCGTAGCGCGGCTTCGGCGTCACGAATGCGCCGCCCAGGCGCCAGCTCGACAGTGCGGGCGCGTAGCTGAAATTGTCCGGTTGCGCCCACAACTGCTGGACCGCGTCGAGGAATTCGGCGGCCATCTCGTAGCGCCGGTCGTGCTCGATCCGGTTCCATCCGAACATCTCGTGCTCGACCGCGCGATGGCCGGTCACGACGTTGATGCCCCAGCGCCCGCGCGAGATGTGATCGAGCGTCGCGGTGAATTTCGCGAAATGCAGCGGATGCCACGGCCCGTAGAGCACATGGCTCGTTGCGACGAGGATGATCCGCTCGGTGCGCGCGGTCAGCGCGGCCAGCGTCATGAACGAGTCGAGTGCCTGGCCGTCGAACACGCCGCCGTAGCCGCCTTTCGGCAGCCACTGCGACAGCGCGAACACGAGATCGAAACCGAGCGCTTCGGCGCGCGCGACCAGGTCGGCGTTGTAGTCGAAGGTCCAGTCGGTCGAGCGCGGCAGCGTCGATGCGCTCCATCCGCCGGCCTGGATCGGCAGGAACAGCCCGAGCATCAGCGGCTGCGCGAGCGTGCGCGACACGGGGCTGTCGGGGAAGTCCGCCGGCGAGCGGACGTCGACGAACGGCGACGATGCGGCGGGGGCGGCGAGGGAGATGTCGCTCATGATGGGTTCCTTGCGGGGTGTGTGCGCGCTGAAGCCGAACGAAGACGATACGCACGCGCTGCGGCAGTTCGCGCGGGAACGACTGCGGATTGCACGGCGAGCGGATCGCGCCGCGTCATAACCGGCCCGGCCTCGGATCGGGCACGAAGCCGTCGCGGTTCGGCATCTTCACGCGCGGCAGCGTGCGCGCATCGAGCCGCGCGTCATCGGGCACGATGCCGTTCAGGTGCAGCACGTATGCGGTGACCGCGTAGACGTCGTCCGCGCTCAGCGATTGCGGCGCGTTGTACGGCATCGCACGGCGGATGTAGTCGAACAGCGTCGTCGCATACGGCCAGTAGCTGCCGACGGTCTTTTTCGGCTTGGTGCCCGCGAGCGAGCCGAGGCCGCCGACGAGCGGATCGCCGACGCCGCCTTCGCCGCCGGCGCCGTGGCACATCGCGCACTTGTCCGCGAACACATGACCGCCGCGCGCAACCGTGCCCGAGCCGGGCGGCAGGCCGCTGCCGTCGGGCGCGACGTCGATGTCCCACGCGGCGAGCGCCGCGCGGTCGACCGGCTGCCCGAGGCCGAAGCCGGCACCGAATGCGTTCGACACGACCACGGACGCAGCGAGCAGGCAGGCGAGCGGCTTACGCATTGCGCACCTCGCCGTCCGTGCCGACGCGCCAGTTCTGGATGCCGTTGTAGTGATACTGCGAATTGAGCCCGCGCGCGGCGACGAGCGCGTCGCGGGTCGGCTGCACGTAGCCCGTGTCGTCGGTCGCGCGGCTTTGCAGGTCGGCCGGCTCGCCGTTCCAGACCCAGTCGGCCTCGAAGCGCGTCAATGCGCGATCGCGCACGTCGCCGGCGAGCCGCGCGGGTCGCCATGTGCGGCCGCCGTCGGTCGATACGTCGACCGCGCGAATCCGGCCGCGGCCCGACCACGCGTAGCCGCCGATCGGGTGATAGCCGTGCGCAGCGAGACGATGGCCGGCCGACGGCCGCGTGATCACCGACTTCGCGTCCATCTCGAACACGAACTGGCGCGCGCAGCCGCCGGGCAGCAGGTTCGTGTATTTCGACGTTTCCTCGCGCGTCATCTCCGGCGCGCGAACCAGCTTCAGCCGCCGCAGCCACTTGATGTTCGTGTTGCCTTCGAAGCCCGGCACGATCAGCCGCACCGGGTAGCCGTTCTCGGGGCGCAGCCGCTCGCCGTTCTGCGCATAGACGACGAGCGCGCGTTCGAGGATCCGGTCGAGCGGCAGGCTGCGCGTCATCGCCGCGCCATCGGCGCCTTCGGCGAGCAGCCAGCGCGCGGACGGGTCGACGCCGGTTTCGTCGAGCAGCGTCGACAGCCGGACGCCGGTCCATTCGCAGCACGACAGCAGCCCGTGCGTGAACTGGACGGGCAGCCCGCTCGGGCCGTTCCATTCGCTGCCGGTGTTGCCCGAGCATTCGAGGAAGTGGATTCGTGATTCGGACGGGAAGCGCAGCAGGTCGTCGATCGTGAACACGCGCGGCTCGCGCACGAGGCCGTGCACGACGACGCGATGGCGTTGCGCATCGATCTCGGGCACCCCGGCGTGATGACGTTCGTACACGAGGCCGTTCGGCGTGAGGTCGCCGAACAGGTCGGCGAGCGGCGTCATCGACGAGCCGGAGCCGGGCAGCGCAGGCGTGCGGGCGCTGCGGCGGATCACGTCGCGTTCGTGCGGGCCCGGCACGCCGTACGGCGGCGACAGCAGCGGCGCGCCCGGCGAACGGGTCCACGGCGGCACGTCCAGCGGGGAGAGCGGCTGGCTTGCGAGCGCGCCGCCGGCAGGCAGCAGCGCGGCGGCCCATCCGCCGGCGAGCTGGCGCAGCGCCGCGCGCCGGCCGGTGCGCGGCGGGCGGGAAGGAAAACGGGAATCGGTCATGGTCGAACGCGTATCGCGTGCGGCGGCCGCACGCGGGGAAACGGACATTCTCGGCAACCGGGCGCGACGCGGCAAACAACGATTCCCGCTTTGCTTATCGTGCTTATCGCGCCGCGCCCGATGCGCGTGCCGTCAGAACTTCACGCGCAGCCCGCTGACGATCGCGACCTGGCGGTTCGTCGACGACGCGCTGCCGATGTTCGAGATCGCCGCGACCTTGCGATAGCCGCCCGACGTTGCCGTGCTCGGATCGCCGGCCGCGAGCTGGTAGATGCCGGACAGGTAGAGATCGGTGCGCTTCGACAACGCGTAGTCGAACCCGAGCGTGAACTGGTGCCAGCGCGGCTTCAGCGTCTGGCCGCCGGTGCCCGGCAAGCCGCTCGCTCGCCCGTCGGTGAACGTATAGACGCCGATCAGCGTGGCCGCCGGCGTGATCTGGTAACGCGCGTTCGCGTCGTAGTTGTTGAACTTGCGCGACGAGCCGTCGACATAGTCGAGCTGCGTGTGGCTCCATGCGAAGCCGAGCGTCGCTCGGCCGAGCGCGTAGTTCGCGCCCACGGCGCCGATCTGCTGCTTGAGCACGCCGCCGTTCAGCCCGTTGAAGAACGCGCCGCTGTAGTCGTTGCCGGTGGTCGAGGTCGCGCCGCCCACCGCGCCGCTCGTATTCGACGTCGCGTTCGGATGATTGAGCCGCACGTAGCCGCCGCCGACCGACAGCGGGCCGTTCACGTAGTTCGCCGACACGCCCCACGCGTTATTGTTCGAGAAACCGGTGCCCGCGCCGCCGTTCGCCTGGTTGCTGAACGCATAGAGCAGGTCGGCCGTGAAGCCGGCGATCGTTTCGCTGCGGAACTTCACCGCGTTGTTGAGCCGGAAGCTCTGGTTCAGGTTGTCGTTGTCGCCTACGTGCGTGGCCGGCGACCAGAAGCCGGACCCCGAGTACTGCGCGACGAGATCGGTGATCGGCTCGTACTGGCGGCCGAACGTCAGCGTGCCGAGCCCCTTCTTCGCGAGGCCCACGTATGCGGAGCGGCCGAACAGGCGGCCGCCCTGGCCGAGCCCGCCGTCGCTCGGCCGGAACCCGCTTTCGAGCGTGAAGACCGCCTGCAGGCCGCCGCCGAGATCCTCCGCGCCTTTCAGGCCCCAGCGGCTACCGCTCAGCTTGCCGCTCGTCTGCTGGATGTTGCTCGCGCCGCCCTGGTTGTTCGTATAGGCGATACCGGCATCGACGACGCCGTACAACGTCACCGAACTCTGCGCATGCGCGCCGACCGAACCGATCGAAACCAAACCCAGGACTACCGATTTTTTAATCATGACCATCCTCTGCTTTTATGACTACGTCTGCGAGGATCACGATGCTATTGCCGACGGGCGCCGCGCTGAACGGTCGATCCGTGGTTTGTAAATCGCTGCGCGGCGGATTTGCAATGTGCGTTGCCGCACGCTCGACACGTGCGTCGCGATCGCGTCCGGCGCAAATGCTGCGGCGAACGCATCGCACCGACGGCGAACGTCGAGCGCTGCAAACGTGCGGCTGCCGTCATATCGATCGATGAAATCGTTCGATGTCCGCAATGCATGCGGTTCGGCATCGCGATGCTTTTATGCAATGCCCCCTGTGCGGCGAATGGCCGATGCGCTATGCGCGGCCGCATATCGATTTCGCAAAACGTTGGTAGGGCAGTGCGATGCGTGACGGTAGAGTCGGGCATCCGGTCGCGGGCCGGCATGCTCCGGGAACACGAGGGCGCCGATACGCGCGTTCGTCCCGGTCGTACAACGAACACGGGAGCCGTTTGACATGAGTCGCGATGTGCTGTTTTTGCTGGAACCGGGCTTTAGCGATCCGAAGCATCCGGGCCGACGCTTCGTCTGTCCGCATGGACTGTCGATCGAAGGGCTGCTGGCGAGCGCGCCCGACCGCGCCGGCCGCATCGACGTGAAGCGAATCGGTTTCGAGCGGCCGCGGCACGCGGTGATCGACGCGCTCGACGACGCGCACCAGGGCCTGCCGGTGCTCGTGCTCGGCCGCGACCAGCCGGCGCCCGACGACGCGCAGACGCTCGGCGACGTGCGCTTCGTCACCGACGCGCGGCGCATCCTCGAACTGCTGGCCGAACGCCACGGGTTTCCGGTGCTTCATTGATGCGGTGGTTTTCACTTCTGATCCGATTCCGATCCGACTGACAGGAGCATCCGATGTCGTCAATTTCGGCGGCGCGCCGCCGCCTGCTGCTCGCCGGTGCCGCGGTCGTGTCGGCCCCGTTGGCCCCGTTTTCCTCAAGGGCCGTGTTCGCCGCGCCGGCCGTCAATGCCGATCTCGCCGGCACGACGTTGCGCGTCGCGACCTACAAGGGCGGCTGGCGCGCGCTGCTGCAGGCGGCCGGCCTCGGCGACACGCCGTACCGGATCGAATGGCGCGAGCTGAACAACGGCGTGCTGCACATCGAGGCGCTCAATGCGGATGCGCTCGATATCGGTTCGGGTAGCGAAATTCCGGCGGTGTTCGCCGCGCGGCAGAAGGCCAATGTGCGGTTCATCTCCCGCGCACGCGAAGACCTGAACAACCAGGTCACGCTCGCGCGCAAGGACACGCCGATCCGCAGCATCGCGGAACTGAAGGGCAAGCGCGTCGGCTACGTGCGCGCGACGACGTCGCACTATTTCCTGTATCGACAGCTGGCGGAGGCCGGCCTGAGCTTCGACGACATCCAGCCGATCAACCTGTCGCCGACGGATGGTCTGTCCGCATACGATCGCGGCGACATCGACGCGTGGGCGATCTACGGCTACAACGGCCAGCTCGCGCGTAATCGCTACGGCGCGCGCGTGCTGAAGACGGGGAAGGGTTATCTGTCGGGCAATTTTCCTGTCTACGCGAACCCGCGCACGCTCGACGATGCGCGCCGTCGTGCCGCGACGGGCGATCTGCTGCTGCGGTTCCGGCACGCGTATGCGTGGGCGAACGGGCATTTCCGCGACTATGCGCTCGTGCAGAATCGCGAGACGCGCGTGCCGGTTGCCGATCTCGTCGCGATGTTCGAGCAGCGCAGCGACGACTATGCGCTGCTGCCGGTGACGCCCGACGTGGTGGCGCAGCATCAGCAGGTCGCGGATGTGTTCGCTCGCATCGGCGTGCTGGACGGGCCGGCGAATGTCGCGCCGTTCTGGGATACGTCGTTTAATTCGCTGCTTGCGGCGGGTACATGACCGGTCCCGGCGCTCGAATGAAACGGGCGCCTGATTCAAGCACTTGAAAAATAAAAGGTTGCGCCGCCGCTTCGCCAGTCGACGGCAACGTGGCGGAGACCATCGCATGATCGAACGATGCACCGCGCATCCGATGGCCGGTCACGCGCGCCCCATGATCCGGGTGCCGAGCGAGATGCCGAGTTCGGACAGCGACGCATTGGCGGCAAGCTGACGGGCCTCCCAGCGCGACAGCGCGGCGTCGAACGCGGGGCCGTGCACGACGCCGCGCAGCGCATCGGCGAGACCGACCGCATTCTCAGCCGCTTTCGCGACGCCGGCGGCCGTGTGCGGCCGGACGAGGCAGGCCGCGTCGCCGAGCAACACCGCGCGGCCGAAAGCCATGCGGTCGACCGCGAGATCCAGGATCGCCTGCGCGAACGGCGCTTGCGTCGCATCGACGAGCGCGGCGAGCGTCGGCGCAAGCATCCGGCGGCCGGCATCCACGAGTTCGAGCCGGTTGTCGTCCCGCATCGCGCCGGGCGGCAGCGACCCGTCGCGCTGCGTGCCGTCCTGCGCGAGGAACAGCGACGGCAGGCGATCCGCTGCGAGCCGCCGGTACCAGACCCAGTTCACGCGCCGCTTGCCCGGCTCGATCGCGCCGTCGCGGCCGGGCACCAGATAGGTCAGGAACAGATGCGCGTCGCCTTGCTGAAACGTGAAGCGGTCGCGCAGCACCCGCAGCACCGTGTCGGGAAGCAGGTGCTCGTCGACGAGCCCGCGCCACGCGACATAACCCGCGTACGCGGGCCGCGTTTCGGGAAGCAGTTGCGCGCGGACGTTCGAGCGGCCGCCGTCGGCGCCGACCAGCAGGTCGGCCTGCTCGACGCGGCCGTCCGCGAAATGCGCGATCACGCGGTCGCCTTCCTGCGCGAACCGCTCGAACGATACGCCGGCGTGCACGACGCCGGCCGGCAGCGCGCGCTTCAGGGCCGTGTAGATCACGTTCCACGCGGTCTGCGTTTGCGGCATGTGCAGGCGTTGCACGATCCGGTTGTGCTCGTCGAGATAGATCCGGTCGACCGAATCGACGCCCGCGTCGCGCGGCACGGGCACGCCGCCGAACGTGAATGCGCGTTCGATCGGCGCTTGCAGCACGATGCCGCCGCCGCGGCTGTCGAGGTCGTTCGGCGATTGCTCGAAGACCTTGACGCGCCATCCGGCCGCGCGCAGCGCGGTGGCCGTGAAAAGGCCGCCCACCGATCCGCCGATGACGACCGCCAGCGGGCCCGAAACGTCGCTCATGGTTCCTTCCTCCCGATGATCCGTCGCGCGCGGCGGTTCAGCCTTCCCAGTGCTTCAGGAAGTCGAGCAGCAGCGCGTTCACGCGCTCCGGCTGCTCCTCCTGCGGCAAGTGCCCGCACTGCGCGATCGGCTCGGCACGCAGGTTCGTCGCCATGCTCTCCCACACGGATTTCATGTCGAACATCTTGCCGACCGCATAAAAATCCTCGCCCCAGATGGCCATGGTCGGGCATGCGATCCGGACGTCCGCATCGACGAGATCCTGCTTCACGTCCTCCGCGTTCGCGCGATAGTCGGCCAGCGCGCCGCGCACGGCGCCCGGACGCCGATACGCACGCACGTACGTGTCGAACGCGTCGCCGGAGATCGCGTGCGGGTTGTAGCACCAGTCGGAGAAGAAATAGCTCAGCCATTCGGCCTCTTTGCCGGCGATCAACGCCTCGGGCAAATCCGGCACCTGGTGGAACAGGAAGAACCAGTACGCGCGCGCCGTTTGCGCGGTCATGTTCTGCGCGACGATGCGCGTCGGCACGTTGTCCATCACGACGAGCCGCTCGACGCGCTCGGGGAAGTCTTTCGAGAAACGCGTCGCGACGCGCGCGCCGCGATCGTGCCCGACGAGCGCGATGCGGCCGATGCCGAGCGTGTCGAGCAGTTCGGCGAGGTCGCGCGCCATGTTGCGTTTGTCGTAACCGGCGGCCGGCTTGTCGGTTTCGCCGTAGCCGCGCAGGTCGGGCGCGATCACGCGGTAGCGCTGCGCCAGCGCGGGGATCTGGAAGCGCCACGCGAAGCTGGTTTCCGGGAAGCCGTGCAGCAGGACGACGACGGGCCCGCTGCCGGCATCGATGTAGTGCTGGCGGATGCCGTTCGCGGTGACGGTGTGATGGGTGATCGAAGGCGTGGCGATGGTCATGTGACGGTCCCTGTTCGGTTCGTCCCGCGCACGGCAGGCGTGGGCGCGAATGCCTGTCGAGGATAGGCGAAGCGCGCGGTGCGCCGGATAAATTGTTCTGAATTCGTCTGGTGGCGCGTACCGCCGGCATCGACCGCTTCGTCACGATCGCGCCCTGGCCGGGTGGCCGGTGTCCGCTGACCCTCGCGTGAATCGTGCCGCAAACGGCGGTCCGACGATCGGCACGACCCACGAAGGCGCCAGCGCGTAAAAATGCCGGATACCAATTCGACCGTCGTCGAGCGTCGCGCCGCGATTGCACGCGATCCGAGCGCGATCGCCGGCCGACGCCGCGTCACGCGCGCCGGCGGCGCCGGCCGGTCGCGCCCGACGCGAGCTGCTTCAGCGCGGCGGGTGTGCCGTGCAGGAATGCGTCGATCAGCCGTTCGATTTCGGTGTCGAGATCGTCGGGCACCGGCAGGCCGTAGACCCATTTGCGGACGCCGAAATAGAAGATGCTCGCGTGCAGGCTCCAGACCAGTTCGATTTCCGCATTGCGCTGGGCCTCCGTCGCAGGCGTGGCGATGTCGTATTCGTACCGCAGCTCGCGCAGCACCGGCAGGAATACGCGTTCGCGCAGCCGCGACAGGTAGCGCGTGTTGAACCCCTCGCGGCTGAGCCCCGCGAAGATGAAGGTGCGGATCCATTCGCGCCGCAGGATGGTTTGCGCGTACGCGCGGTAGAACGCGACGAGCCGCTCCTGCAGCGGCACCGCGCGATCGGAGATCAGCTTTTCCCAGTCGGGATCCCACGTGTAGATCTCGTCGTAGACACGGTCGATCAGCGCTTCCTTGCTCGGAAAGTACCGGTACAGCAGCGGCTGGGTGACACCGATCTGCCGCGCGAGCTCGCGCGTGCTGCCGGAGAAGCCGTGCGTCGCGAAGTGCTCGATCGCCTTCTCGACGATCTGACGCTCGCGCGCTTCCGGCGCGAGCCGGCGGCCCGGCGCGACGGCGTTGCCGTCGGTATCGGTCCCGGGCTCGCGGGCCGGCGTGCTGCGTTTTCTTTCGGTCATTCCTCGGCTCCTGATGGCGCGCATGCCTAAACTATCGATCGAAAAATAGCACGATCGGGGCCGCGAATACGGTTTGCGGCGCGGCTTTTGTTGCGGCGCTGAATTCCTTGCGGGATCTCCCTGCGTCGAACCGGACCGGCGCCCCCGTCCTCCGCTCGAGCCGGCGGATTCAGAAAATTTCAGGCCGCCGCCAAGACATTTAGGCCGGCCTTCACTACTCTAGCTTCCGAACCGCCGCACGGGCCGGATGCCAGTCGGCAAGCCGGACCGGTCGGCGAAACCGGAGCGGAACATGCTTTATCTGATCTCGTCGGGCGCCGGCATTGCGGGCGCCGGCGCAGCCGACACATTCCAGGAAACCGGCTCATGCCTTCGCAGCAAGTAACCGCGGGCGCCGCCGCCGCGCCCGATCACGTGCGCGGCGAGGACGTGTTTCTCGCGTCGATCGCCGGTTATGTCGACACGCTCGGCTTCGTCGCGCTGTTCGGCCTGTTCACCGCGCACGTCACCGGCAACTTCATCCTGATCGGTTCGGGGCTGGCCGGCGTCGGGCAAGGGCTCGTGATCAAGTGGCTCGCGTTTCCGGCCTTCATCGCCGGCATCGTCGGCGCGCGCGTGCTCGACCATCGGATGCGCGCGCTGGGCCATGGCGTGCGCGCACGTTCGCTGTATGCGCTGCAGGCCGTGCTGCTGGCCGGGTTCATGCTGGCCGGCGTGATGGCATCGCCGATCGCCGACGCCGACGCGCCGAGGACGATCCTGTGCGGCCTGCTCGGCGCCGCGGCGATGGGCGTCCAGAACGCGCACGGCCGGCTGACGGCCCGCTCGGTCGTCGCCAACACGGTGATGACGGGCAATGTCACGCAGGCGGTGATCGATGCGTTCGACTGGCTCGTGCCGCTCGCAGCTCCTGCCGAACGGGACGCCGCGCGGGCACGGCTGCGGCGCACGCTGCCGCCGGTCGCGGGCTTTGCGCTCGGGGCCGGCGCGGGGGCGGCGGCTTATGTGTTCGCCGCCTTCTGGGCGCTGGCGCTGCCGCTCGCGGCGCTGTGCTTCCTCGCCTATCAATCCGGTCGGCCCGACGCGGGGCCGACGTCACGCTGAATGCGCGCGCAGCATACGGCTGCGCTTGCCACTTTCAAGGAGAATTCGATGATTGCACTGAAGTTGCGACAGGTATTGCGGATGACGGCCGCGTCGACGGCCGTGCTCGGCGCTTTGCTGGCGACCGCGCCGGCCCATGCCGACGAGACGCGCCTGCTCCAGTCCTCGTCCGCGCGTGTGCCGGCCGTCGCGGTCGGCCCGCAATACGACACGACGCACGTGTGCGTCGCGCCGGAAGATTTCGACCGCTTCACCGACAGCTTCGTCGCGACGTTCGGCGGCAAGAAGTCGCAGCAGGGTGTGTTCCAGGTCACGCCGACGCCGAGCCAGACGATGTCGCAGCTGGTGCTGACGCCGGTCGGCACGGTCTCGGTGTTCGGCTTCAAGACGCCGATCCCGTATCCGTTCTGCGAGGAGCGCACCGGCTATCTCGTCACCGACATGGACGTCGCGGTGAAGTCGGCGCGCGCGCACGGCGCGGACGTGATCGTCGACACGTTCCCCGACCCGATCGGCCGCGACGCGATCGTCCGCTGGCCGGGCGGCGTGAACATGCAGCTGTACTGGCACACCCAGGCGCCGAAGTATGACCCGCTGCAGACGGTGCCGGAAAACCGCGTGTACGTGTCGCCGGAAAGCGCGAGCAAGCTGGTGCACGACTTCGTCGCGTTCTCGCGCGGCAAGGTCGTGTCCGACGTGCGCAAGGCGCCGGGCGTCGAGATCGGCCGGCCGAACGACACGTATCGCCGCATCCGCATCGAGTCGGGCTTCGGCAAGATGACCGTGCTGGCTACTGACGGCCATCTGCCTTACCCGTTCGGCCGCGAGATGACCGGCTACGAAGTGCAGGATCTGGCCGCGACATTGAAGCAGGCGCAGGCCGCGGGCGTGACCGTGCTGGTGCCGACCTTCACGTCGGACGGGCGCGATGCGGCGCTCGTGCAGTTCCCGGGCGGCTACGTCGCCGAGATCCACGCGCGGTCGAAATGATGGACCGCCGGCCGATGAGACGGGCGTGGCGGCGCGTGCTGCCGGCCGCCGTGCTGGCGGGCGGCGTCGCGACGTACGCCGGGACGGCGGCCGGCGCCGAGGAAGCCGCGGCGGCCGATGCCGCGGCGCCGGCCTCGACCGCCGGCGCGACGTGCACCGCAAAGCGTCCCACGTTGTTGTTCAACCGCTGGCAGGAAGACTGGTCGGTACTCGCGGATCCGTGCGTGCCGCGCAAGCCGCTCGATGCGCTGAAGTACATCCCGCTGGGCGGCGACCCGTCGACCTACCTGTCGCTCGGCGCGAACCTGCGCGAGCGCTTCGAGCTGAACAATGCGCCGCTGTTCGGGCTCGGCGCCGCGCATGACGACAATTACGTGATCCAGCGCGCGACGGTGCACGCGGATCTGCGTTATGCCGGGCATTTCCAGGCGTTCGTCCAGTTCGTCGATGCGCGGCCGTTCGGCAAGGATACGGTCGGCCCCGTCGACAAGGATCAGCTCGATATCGAGCAGGCGTTCGTTGCGTATGTCGACCAGGTGGGCGGCGGCACGTTCAAGGCGCGCATCGGCCGGCAGGAGATGGCGTTCGACTTGCAGCGGTTCGTGTCGGTGCGCGACGGGCCGAACGTGCGCCAGGCGTTCGACGCGCTGTGGGCAAACTACGAAATCGGCAAATGGCGGCTGATCGGCTATGTGACGCGCCCGGTGCAATATCGCAACGACGCGGTGTTCGACGACGTGTCGAACCGGCACCTGAGATTCGACGGCGTGCGCGTCGAGCGCAGCGGCACGGGCCCCGGCGACCTGTCGGCCTACTGGTCGCGCTATACGCGCGACAACGCGCGTTATCTCGCCGGAGCCGGCACCGAGCGGCGCGACGTGTTCGACATGCGCTACGCGGGCAAATCCGGCCGGCTCGACTGGGACGTCGAGGCGATGCTCCAGACGGGGCACATCGGACAGGACACGATCGGTGCGTGGGCGTTCGGCGCGCTGGGCGGCTACACGTTCACGAAGACGGCGGGCACGCCGCGCATCGGCATCCAGGTCGACGGCGCGTCGGGCGACAAGCATCCCGGCGACGGGCGCATGGGCACCTTCAACCCGCTGTTTCCGAACGGCTATTACTTCACGCTCGCCGGCTACACCGGCTACAGCAACCTGATTCACGTGAAGCCTTCGCTGACGTTCAAGCCGGCCAGCACCGTGACGGTGCTGACCGCGGTCGGTTTCCAGTGGCGCGAGACGACGGCCGACGCGATCTACGGGCAAGGGATGTCGGCGGTGCCGGGCACGGCCGGCAAGGGCGGTTCGTGGACGGGTATGTATGCGCAGGCCCGCGTGGACTGGCTCGTCAATGCGAACGTGGCGCTGGCCGTCGAGGCCGTGCACTTCCAGGTCGCCAACTCGATTCGCGCGCTCGGTGCGCGCAATGCCGACTATGTCGGCATGGAAGCGAAGTTCGGCTGGTAATGCGGCGCGGCGCGCCGCCGGCTCACTGCTGCGTGCGCGCCAGCGCCTCGACAAAATCGATGAACGCCGTGACGCGCTTCGAGCCGCGCTGATTCGGCAGGTAGAGCGCGGTGACGACCGAGCGCGCCGCATCGGGCGTGACGTCGTACTGTTCGAAGAGCCTGCGCAGGCGGCCCGACTGGACGTCGGCGTCGACCAGCCAGTCGGGCAGCAGCGCGATGCCGGCGCCGTCGAGCACGGCATCGCGCAACACCTCGCTGTGATTCGACTTCAGGCGCCCGGCGACCAGCACTTTCGTCGTGCCGTGCGCATCGGCAAACGTCCACGCCTGCTGGTCGCCGCCGAAGTGAAAGCGCAGACACCCGTGATCGACCAGCTCGCCCGGCACCGATGGCGTGCCGTGCGCGTCGAGGTAGTCGTGGCTCGCGACGACATAGCGCTGGAACGTGCCGAGCTGCCGCGCGACGACTTCCGCGGACGGCGCCGCTTCACCGAGCCGGATCGCGACGTCGATCCGGCCGGCGACGAGATCGACGCGTTCGTCGGTGAGCTGCAGGTCGAGGTCGAGCTTCGGATAGCGTGCGAGAAATGCCGCGACGTGCGGCGCGATGCGGCGCACGCCGTACGCGACCGGCACCGACACGCGCAGCGGTCCGGACGGTTCGTCGCCGCGATCGGAAACCAGTGCGTCGGCTTCCGCGAGTTCCTCGAGCAGCCGCTTCGCGCGTGCGTAGTACACGGAGCCGGCATCGGACAGCGTGACCTGTCGCGTCGTGCGGTTCAGCAGCACGGTGCCGAGCGACGCCTCGAGCGCATCCACCGCGCGCACCACCGACGACGCCGCGAGTTCGAGACGCCGTCCCGCGCTCGAGAAGCCGCCGGCTTCCGCTACTTCCACGAACGCGCGCAGCGCGGAGAATTTGTCCATGTCGTCGCCTTTGTGACTTCGTGTCTTCGTGCCTTTGTGCGTATCGCAACGATGCATTGCGTGCCGTTCGCATTCTATCGTCGGCCCGCACGCGCTATCTTCCGGACTGCAATGTACAGGAAGGAGCCTGCGATGAAACCCCTCGAAGTAACGGTGACCTACGACCTCATCTGCCCGTGGTGCTGGATCGCGGAGCACCGGCTCGCGGAGGCGCTTGACGAAGCCGGCGTGACCGGCAACGTGAGCGTCCGGTTCGTGCCGTTCGAACTGAACCCGTCGATGCCGGCCGGCGGCATGGACCGCAAGGCGTACCGGAGCGCGAAGTTCGGCAGCTGGGCGCGCTCGCAGGCACTCGACGCGCATGTGGCCGAAGCCGGCCGGGCGGCCGGCCTCGTGTTCGATCATGCGCGGATCGCACGCACGCCGAACACGCGGCTTGCACACCGGCTCGTCTGGTTCGCTCAACAACGCGGCAGTGCGGTCGCGCTCGTCGACGCGCTGTTTGCCGCGTATTTCCGCGACGGCCGCGATATCGGCGACGCGGACGTGCTGGTCGAGATAGCGGCCGGCGCCGGTTTGCCGGGCGACGCGGTGCGTGCGTTCCTGGCGTCCGGCGAAGGGCTCGATGCGGTGGTCGCGCTCGAGGCGCAGGCGGTGCGCGAAGGCGTCGCGTCGGTGCCGTCGACGCGCATCGGGCTGTCGGTCGTCAGCGGCGCGCAGCCGGCCGCCGTCTTTCGCGATGCGTTGATTGCCGCGCAGCACGCGCGTGACCGGGCCGCCTGAATCCGGGCCGGCGCCGCCGAGGGCCGGCCTTCAGAACGATTCATGTCCCGCTCAGGACTATTGCGAATCCGGCCGGTAAGCTCGGTGTCGCGCGCATCCATGCCGGCTGGACCGGCAAGCCGGCGCGCGCCACGTCGATACGCAACCGGGGAGCGGACATGAAGAACTTGAACTGGCGCACGCGCGCGGCGCGCTCGGGCCGCATGCTGCTCATCGCGTGGTGCGCCGGCATCGTCGCATCGGTCGCGTTGGCCGGCGAGCCGGGCGGCGGGAACCAGGCCCCCGGCTTCTATCGGCAGAAGCTCGGCAACCTTCGGATCGTCGCGCTGTCCGACGGCACGCATCCGTTTCCGGTCGATACGGTCTTCCGCGATGTGTCGAAGGACGACATCCGGCGCGATCTCGATCGCGAGTTTCTGGAGCCGCCCGTCCAAGGTTCGATCAACGCGTTCCTGGTCGATACGGGATCGAAGCGGATTCTCGTCGATACGGGCGCCGGCGTGCTGTATGGCGACTGCTGCGGCAAGCTGCTCGCGAACCTGCGCGCGGCAGGCTATGCGCCGGAGCAGATCGACGAAGTGTTGCTCACGCACCTGCACAAGGATCACGTCGGCGGCATTGCGTCGAACGGCAGGATGACCTTTCCGAACGCGGTCGTTCGCGTGAACGAGATCGAAGCGAATTACTGGCTCGATCCGGACAACAAGGCACAGGCGCCGGCGTTCCTGGCGTCGTTTTTCGATGCGGCGGCCGCGTCGGTCGCGCCGTACGTCGCGGCCGGACGCTTCAAGACGTTTCGCGGCGAAGCGACGCTCGCCCCCGGCATTCGCGCGGTGCCGATGCCCGGCCATACGCCGGGCCATACGGCCTATCTGATCGAGAGCGGCGACGCCGGACTGCTCGCGTGGGGCGACATCGTGCACGTCGCGGCGATCCAGTTGCAGGATCCGGACGCGACCGTCCAGTACGACAGCGATGCCGACGCGGCGCGCCGCACCCGGCGCGATACGCTGAAGCGCGTCGCGGACAAGCGTTATCTGGTCGGTGCCGCGCACATCGCGTTTCCCGGGCTCGGGCATCTGCGCAGGGACGGGGAGCAGTACGACTGGGTGCCGGTCAATTACGACGCGACGCCGCTTCAATGACGAGCATGGCGCGCGCGCGGCGGCCGTTTCAGCGCGACAGTTCGCGCCGCCATGCGCCCGGCGGATGGCCGACGATGCGCACGAACACGCGGTTCAGGTGGCTCTGGTCCGCGAAGCCGCAGGCGGCCGCGATTTCCGCGAGCGTCATGTCGGTCGTCTCGATCAGTTGCCGGGCGCGGATCACGCGCTGTTCGAGCAGCCATTGATGCGGCGTGCGCCCCGTCGTGCGCGAGAACGCGCGGATGAAATAGCCGCGCGACAGATCGCATTCGGTGGCCACTTCCTCGATCGACACGCCGAGGTTCGCCTTTTCCATCAGGAGTTCCTTGGCGAGCGCCGCCTTGGCCGGCGACAGCAGGCCCTTGCGCTGCAGGTCGCGCGCGTGCGCATTGCCGTAGCGGCATGCGAGATGCGTGCCGATCGCGAGCCCCATCTGCTCGACGAACAGCGTGTTCAGCGCGCCCGGCGCGTCGAGGCTGTTGGCGACGGCGTGCGCGAGATGGCCCAGCACCGCGTCCTGCACGTCGGGCGCGCAGGTCAGGCCGCCGATTTCCGTTCCGCCGTGCTCGCGGCCGAGGCGATCGAGGTAGCTGCGCGACAGCTCGACGAGCACGAAGTCGAATTTGCCGTACAGGTCGGCGCGGAAATTCCGGGAAAAGTCGCGAATGTAGATCGAGTTGTGCTGAAACCGCCGCTCGGATTTGCCGGCCCCGCCGTAGATCGTGCGCCGGTGCCCGCCATTCAGCGACACGCCGATCAGGAAGCCGCGATCGCTGGCCGCCATCTCGATGCGCTCGAATTGCTCGTCGCGCATGCATTTGCGGTGGAGCGTCAGGCCGCCGACCGACCTTTCAATATCCTTGGATAGCAGGCTCGAGATGCATCCGAGCGTGTCTTTCGGCGGCGTCGCGGGTGGTGCGACGTGGAGATCTGGCATGGCGGAACAATCCTTCGGTTGGGGGCGGCGCGCGAGCATTTTTACGCGCAGTTTATACGGTGCGCGCCCGGCAGCCCCAAGATAACTTGAATAAATGTCCACTGGCTGACGAAATGCTTGCCGGGACCGATCCGTGCCGCACAGGCCGGGCCAGCACGCGAAGGCGCTATTCCGATTGATGCCGCCCTATTTGTAATCGTGCGGCGTGCGGTCGATTGTGTGTCGCCGCGGCAAGGGCCAGTGCATTTTCCTTCAAGATTTTTGTTTATACGGCGTTTACACTCGGCCCACTTTTTGAGATTTTGCGCCCGGCCTGCAGGGCTGGCCGGGTGTGCGCTCCCGCCCCGGTGAACTGCCGTGTTCACATGGCGGTCATCGTGGGGAACCTGGAGGCGGCCATGATCCAGATCGGGAATTTGTCGGTGGATTTCGAGCAGCGCGACATTCGCCATCACGGCGCGTCGCTGCGTATCGGCGCACGCGCGCTCGACATCCTTGAAGTACTGCATCGCGCGAACGGTTCCGTCGTGTCGAAGGACGACATCATGGATGCCGTCTGGCCGGGCCTGATCGTCGAGGAAAACCGGCTGCAGGTTCATGTCGCGACGTTGCGCAAGGCACTGGGCGCGAATCGCGACCTGATCAAGACGGTGCCGGGCCGCGGCTACCTGCTGATCGCGCAGCCGCCGGTCGCGCACTCGGCGGCGCCGCGCGCGGCCGAATGTCCGCCCGAGGTTGCCGCTGCCTTTCATCCGGTTCCGCTGGTCGGGCGTCAGGCCGAGATCGAGCAGATCGTCGACATGATCGGACGTGCGCCGGTCGTCACGCTGGTCGGCGCGGGCGGCATCGGCAAGACCAGCCTGGCCAACCGCGTCGCGCACGAGCTGCGCGGCCGGTCCGGCGAGCGTGGCCTGTTCGTGGAACTGGCCAGTGCCGCGACGCGCGACGACGTGCTGCTCGCGATTGCCGCGGAACTCGGGCTCGAGACGGACGGCGTGCCTGCCGCCGACCGTATCGGCGACGCATGCGCCGCTTCACGCGGCCTGCTCGTGCTCGACAACGCGGAGCACGTCGTCGACCTGGTGGCCGACCTCGTCGAAACGCTGACGTCGCGCGCCGCGCCGCTGCGCGTGCTGGTGACGAGCCGCGAGCCGCTTCATATCTCGGTCGAAGCCGTGTTTCGCGTGGCCCCGCTGGCGGTGCCGGACGGCAGTGAGTCGGTCGACGAGATCGTGCGCCATTCGGCCGTCGAGCTGTTTCTGGCGCGGATTCGCGCCGCCACGCCCGATTGCGAGGTCGACGCGGCCGGCGTCAGGCTGATCGGCGACATCTGCCGGCGTCTCGACGGGCTGCCGCTGGCGATCGAGCTGGCCGCCGCGCGCGTCGCGACGCTCGGGCTCGAGGTCGTCGCGTCGCGACTCGACGACCGGCTGAACCTGCTGACGGGCGGGCTGCGCTCGGCGCTGCCGCGCCACCAGACGCTGCGAGCGACGTTCGACTGGAGCTACGTGCTGCTGGATGCGGCCGCCCGGTCGCTGTTTCGTCGCATGGCGTGCTTCATCGGCCCGTTTAAGTTCGATGCGGCCCGCGAGGTGGCGATGGATCCCGGCATGTCGGCCGCCGCGATGATCGCGGTGCTCGGCGAACTGGTCGCGAAGTCGCTGGTGACCGTCGAGTTCGACGGCGCGCAGGCGCGCTACCGGTTGACGGAATCGACGCGCGCGTATGCGCTCGAGAAACTGCACAACGAGGGCGAATTCGAAGCCGTCGCCGAGCGTCATGCGCGCTACGAACGCGAGCAGGGGGAAGCGCGGATGCTGACGCACGCACAAGCCGCGGACCTCGCGAGCCTGCGTCTCGCCGCGGGCGAGCCGGCGCCGCGCGAACCCGCGGCGGCCGAGCCGCACGCGCTGGAAGTGGACGCGCTGACGCTCGCGTTGCGGGAGCCGGCGCGGATGCGCGAATGTTCGATACCGGCGAGGCGAGCGCTCGACGCAATCGAGGCCGGGGCGGCCGAGGGCATCGATGCGGCGCGCGAAATGCGCTTGCGCGCGGCCTATGCGGCGGCGCTGCTGCATACCGATGGCGATACGCACACGGCCGCGGCGATGTGGGACCGGACGCTCGGTCTCGCGGGCCGGATCGGCGACGAGGCGTTCGACGCGCGCGCGCTGGTCGGGCTGTGGAACACGATGCTGACGCGCTCCGACATCCACGAATCGCTGCGCTACGCGACGCGCTTCGAGCGCGCCGCGGAGCGGCGGGGCGACCGGTCGCAGCGGCTGCTGGCGAACGCGATGGTCGCGACCTCGCTGCATTACTTCGGCGAGCATGCGCAGGCGCGCGAGCGGCTGGAGGCGGCGATGGCCGAACTGGCCGAGGTCGGCGAACCGTCCTGCGCAGAAGCGGCGCTGGGGGTCGACGTCGCGACGCTCGGCCGGACGATGCTGACGCGGCTCGTGTGGATGCAGGGCGACCCGGAATATGCGATGCGGCTGGCGGCGCAGGCGGTCGAATGCGCGCGCCGCAGCGGTTCGGCGCCGGCATTGTGCGTGGTGCTCGGCGCCGCGGCCGTGCCGATTGCATTGCGCTATGGCGATCACGACGTGATTTCCGATTATCTCGGGACGCTGCGATCGACCGCAGAGGCGAACGGGTTCGACATCTGGCTCAGCCATGCGGAATGCCTTGCCGGGCAGTTCGACATGCAGACCGGGCACCCCGGTGCCGGTCTCGCGCGGCTCGAGCCCGCGCTGCGGCGCATCGAAGCGAGCGGCTTTCAGCGCGCGCTCGCGCCGCTGATCGTCGCGTACGCGGAAGCGCTGACGCGCACGGGCCGCGCGGCCGAGGCATGCACGAAGCTCGATGCGACGCTCGCGCGCTGCCGCACGCACGGCGAGCATCTGTTCGTGCCCGAGCTGCTGCGCGCCAGGGGGCTGGCGATGCTCGAACAGGCACGCACCGCCGATGCGGACCTCGCGATCGCGTGCGAAGCCGACGGGCACCGTCATCTGCTGATGGGGATTCATACCGCGAACGGGCAAGGGGCAGCCATGTGGGCGCTGCGCGGCACGCTCGATCTCGCGGATCACCTGATCGAGCGCGGACGGACCGGGCAGGCTTCGTCGCTGCTGGCCGGTCTGTCAGGGCATTTCGATCCGCAATCGCGTGCGTTCGACGTGCGCCGGCTGGCGCGCGTGCAGAACTTCGTCCGGCCGGAGACGACGCCGTCGACGGGCCGTACGCGGATGCGGCATGAGGCGGCGGATGCGATGCAGCAGGTGGCGTAACGGCGCGCCCGGCCCGCGCAGGACGCAGCCGCGCCATCGCGCCGCCGCCTGCCGGTCCGATCGATCAACGTTCAAGGGGAAGTGGATGGTCCGTGTATCGTCAATCCGGGTGCATGCCGCGTGCGGCCGTGTGCCGGCTTTCGGCGCAAACAGGAGGCCGGACGGTGCTTAAGGCGACGGAATCCGCCGAAACGGCGGACCTCATCGTATGCAACGGCAAGATCGCGACGCAGGACGACCGGCAGTCGTTCGTGACCGCGCTCGCGGTGAAGGACGGCCGGATCCTCGCGACCGGCAGCGGGCACGAGGTGATGCGCCATGCGCGCGCCGACACGCTGCGCATCGACCTGAACGGCCGCACCGTGATCCCGGGGCTGAACGATTCGCACCTGCACGTGATCCGCGGCGGCCTGAACTTCAACCTGGAACTGCGCTGGGACGGCGTGCCGACGCTCGCCGATGCGCTCTGCATGCTGCGTCGCCAGGTGCTGCGCACGCCTGCGCCGCAGTGGGTGCGCGTCGTCGGCGGCTGGACCGAATTCCAGTTCGCGGAAAAGCGCGGGCCGACGGCGGCCGAACTCAACGCGATCGCGCCCGACACGCCGGTCTTCATCATGCACCTGGGCGACAGCGCGCTGCTGAACGCGGCCGCGCTGCGCGCGATCGGCTATGGCCGCGATACGTCCGATCCGCCCGGCGGCGAGATCCAGCGCGATCGCCTCGGCAGGCCGACCGGCATGCTGATCGCGCGCCCGGACATGGGCATCCTGCATGCGGCGCTCGAGAAGGGCCCGAAGCTCGGCTACGACGAGCAGATGAATTCGATGCGGCACTTCCTGCGCGAACTGAACCGCCTCGGCGTGACGAGCGCGATCGACGCGGGCGGCGATTTCCAGGCCTATCCGGACGACTATGGCGCGATCATGGCGCTCGCGAAGCGCGGCGAACTGACGGTGCGCATCGCCTACAGCCTGTTCGTGCAGCATGCCGGACAGGAACTCGACGACTACGCGCGATGGGTGACGCTGGCGCGGCCCGGCGACGGCGACGGGTTCCTGCGGATGAACGGCGCCGGCGAACTGCTGGTGTATTCGGCAGCCGATTTCGGGAATTTTCTCGAACCGCGCCCCGATCTGCCCGCGGCGCTCGAGGCCGAACTGGCCGCGGTGGTCCGGCTGCTGGTGCGGCACCGCTGGCCGTTCCGGCTACACGCGACCTACGACGAATCGATCGGCCGTTTCCTGAACGTGCTCGAAGCCGTGAACCGCGACATCCCGTTCGACGGGCTGCGCTGGTTCTTCGATCACTGCGAGACGATTTCGGATGCGAACATCGCGCGCATCGCCGCGCTCGGCGGCGGCGTGACGGTCCAGCACCGGATGGCGTTCCAGGGCGAGTACTTCATTGCACGCTACGGCGCGGAAGCGGCCGCGCGCACGCCGCCGATCCGCGCGATGCTGGCGGCCGGGCTGCCGGTCGGCGCGGGCACCGATGCGACGCGCATCGCGAGCTACAACCCGTTCGTGTCGCTGTACTGGATGGTGTCCGGGCGCACGGTCGGCGGCACGGCGCTCTATCCCGAACGCAACCGGCTCAGCCGGATGGAAGCGCTGCGCCGCTACACGGTCGGCAGCGCATGGTTCTCGAACGAGGACGACCGCAAGGGCGCGCTGGTGCCCGGCCAGTACGCGGATTTCGCGGTGCTGACGGACGACTACTTCACGATCGACGAGGCGCGGATCAAGTTCCTTTCGTCGGTGCTGACGGTCGTCGGCGGCAAGGTCGTGCATGCTGACGACGAGTTCGCGCCGCTTGCGCCGCCGCCGCTGGCGGTCCGCCCCGCGTGGTCGCCGGTGGCCGAATTCGGCGGTGTCGGCGGATTCGGCCAGCGTCGTCCGGCCGCGCCGGCACAGCCGCGTGCGGCGGCCGACGCTGGCCCGGATGCCGGTTCCGTGCGCGGTTACGGGCGTCGTTTCGCGCAGTGCCTGCATGCGGCCGCGACAGAGTCCGTCAAGCAGTGCGAAGCATTCGGTCAACCCGGTGTCGTCTTTTAGGATGGCGTCGCTCAGCGGGCAGGCCGGCGACCCCGGCGCGTGCCGCGCGATGAATGGACAATTTCCCGCCCCGGCGCGGGGCAGAAGGAGACGAGATGAATTCTGCGCACACGTGCGCATCGGCCCATGACGAAGTCGCCGGCGTCCGCATTCCCCGGACGCCGATGGCGATCGAAGCCGCCGAAGCGGCATGCGCGTCGCTGCCGCGGGTGATTACCGACCACGCGCGCCGGGTGTTCGTTCTCGCGTCGCTTGCCGCGCGACGTGCAAGCGAGACCTGCGATGCCGATACGCTGTACGTGGCCGCGATGTACGCGAACATGGGCTTGAGCACCGCGTATTGCCGCTCGACCGAGCGCTACGAGATCGACAGCGCCGATGCCGCGCAGGCGTTCCTGCTGCGCCATCGGACGCCGCAGCGCATGCGCGACGACGTGTGGCACGCGATCGCGCTGCACACGACGCCCGGTGTGGCCGCGCGCGTGTCGCCGCTTGCGCGCGTGCTGGCGTCCGCCATATCGACCGACCTGATGGCAACCGGCGTCGATGCGTATTCGGTCGACGCGCGGCGGGCGCTGCTCGCCGCGTACCCGCGCGGCGACGGGTTCGGCGACGCGTTCCTCGATGCGATCGCCCGCGGGGTCGCGCACCGGCCGGCGTCGACGTTCGGCACGTGGAGCGCCGACGTGCTCGAGCGCGCCGATCCGGATTTTCACCGGCCGAACTTCTGCGGACGCGTGCTGGGCGCGCGCTGGAACGACGCGTGAGCGGGTCCGACCGACGGGTTCGACCACGATCGGCGACGGCCTGAGCGAGGCTGCATCGGGCCGCCGCCGGAGCGAGGCTCAGGCCGCCCGGCTGGCCGCGTCGTGACGCGCATAGTCGACGTATCCCGCGCGGTCGCCGCCATACCAGCCGACCGGCTTCGGCGCGGCGAGCGGCGCATTCGCCGCGATGCGCTCGACGAGATCGGGGTTCGCGATGTACGCGCGCGCAAACGCGACGAGATCGGCGTCGCCGGCATCGATCAGCGCGTTCGCGGCGTCCGGCGCGATGCCGCCGTTGACGATCAGCGTGCCGCCGAAGGTCTTGCGCGTGTTTTCGACGATGCGCGGCAGGTCGGGCTCGCCGCTCCAGCCGTTGGTGTCGGCCGCGTGCAGATAGGCGACGCCGGCTTCGTCGAGCATGCGGCCGACATACGCGTACGTCGCGTCCGGATCCGCGTCGCGCACGTTGTTGTACTTCGCGTACGGCGAGATGCGCACGCCCACGCGGTCGAGCGGCATCACGCCGCCGACCGCGTCGACGATTTCCTCGAGGAAGCGCGCGCGGTTCGCGACCGAACCGCCGTAACGGTCGTCGCGGCGGTTCAGCGTCGACGACAGGAACTGGTGCGGCAGGTAGCCGTTGGCCGCGTGGATCTCGACGCCGTCGAAGCCGGCCGCCATCGCGCGGATGGCCGCCTGGCGGAATTCGTCGACCGTCCCGGCGACTTCGTCCGTCGTCATCGCGCGCGACGGTGTCGCGTGAATCTTCGTGTAATAGCCGTTCTGCAACTGCGCCCACACCTGCAATTGCTCGAGATCGTCGTTGACGCCGGACGGCGACAGCGGCGCATCGCCGCCGAGCAGCGTCAGCGAGCTGACCCGGCCGCCGTGCCACAGCTGCGCGAAGATCCGGCCGCCGTTCGCGTGGACCGCGTCCGTGATCTGCTTCCAGCCGGCCGCCTGTTCGTCGGTGACGAGCCCCGGCGTCAGTTCGAACGACGCGGAGGCCGGGCTGACGTTGGTCGCTTCGGTCACGATCAGGCCGGCGGACGCGCGCTGCGCGTAGTACTCGGCCATGAGCTCGGTCGGCTGGCCGCGCGACGGCGCGCGCGAACGCGTCATCGGCCCCATCACGACACGGTTGGGAAGCGGCAGGCCGCGCAGATCGTAGTGGCTGAGCAGGGAAGACATGATGGATTCCTTTTGCGTGGAGCAGGGCGGCGCCGCTTATCGTGCGATAGCGTCCGGTTGCGACCGGCGCAACGGCGGGCCCTGCGGAAAGTTCGGGAGTGACGCGGGTGACGTGCCGGCAGCGTTCCGGCGCGCGAACGGCCCGGGCGGGATTCGCGCGTGAACCGGTGCCGGCGCCGGTTCAGGTCCGTGCGTGGCGTTCCGCGTGCGGACGCCCGATCGCGAGGTAGTGTGCGAGCGCGACGATCGGGAACGCGCCGGCGACGGCGGCGACGAGCGGCCAGCCGCCATGCTCGTACAGCGGGCTCGCGAGCGCGGAGCCGATGGCGCCGCCGACGAAGATGCTCGTCATGTACAGCGCGTTCAGGCGGTTGCGGCTCGCCGCGTGCAGCGCGTAGATCTCGCGCTGGCCGAGCACCATGTTCATCTGCACCGCGAAATCGAGCACGATACCCGTGACGACCAGCCCATACAGGCCGGCGCCATGGATCAGCGCGACCGCGTACGACAGGGCGCCGGCGACCAGCGCGATCAGCGTCGCCCGCACGGTATGGCCGGCATCCGCGAGGCGGCCCGCGACCGGTGCCGACGTCGCGCCGATTGCGCCGACGAGCGCGAACAGGCCGATGGCCGACTGCGACAGCCCGAAGTGACGCGTCAGCTCGACCGGCACGGCGGTCCAGAACAGGCTGAACGACGCGAACATCAGGCCCTGGTAGAACGCGCGATGGCGCAGCACCGGCATCGTGCGGACCAGATGCAGCAGCGAGCCGATCAGCTCGAAGTAGGTCGCGCGATGATCGGGCTGGCGCGACGGAATCGTCAGCGCGAGCACGGCCGTCACGAGCGTCATCAGCACGGCGGCGGCCGCGAACACGAAGCGCCAGCCGAACGCGTCGGCCACCACGCTCGACAGCGGGCGCGCGAGCAGGATGCCGAGCAGCAGCCCGCTCATGATCGTGCCGACCACGCGGCCGCGCGAATGATCCGGCGCGAGGTGCGCGGCGAGCGGCACCAGGATCTGCACGGCAACCGAGCTGAAGCCGACCAGCAGCGAAATCGCGAGGAACAGCCCGGGCGTCTGGACGACCGCGGCGGCAGCGAGGCTCGCGATCGACACGACGGCCGTGACGATCATCAGCTTGCGGTTCTCGAGCAGGTCGCCGAGCGGCACGATGAAGAACAGGCCGAGCGCGTAGCCGATCTGGGTCAGCGATACGATGAGGCTCGCGGTTTCGCCGGACATGTGCAGGCTCGGCGCGATGAGTTCGGTGATCGGTTGCGCGTAGTACAGGTTCGCGACGATCGCGCCGCAACTGAACGCGAACAGCAGGATGAGGCCCTGCGTAAGCTTGGCCGTGTGCCCGTGGGGCGCGAGCGGGGTGGATTCTGCTGACATGGTCGACTCCTTGGAAAGAGATGTCGGGTGCCCGTTCGTCGGGCGGGCGTTGCGATTGCCGTCGCGGCGAAACGGAAGCCGCCGCATTGCCGTCAAGATTATTGATCGATCGATAACAAGGGAATACGTCCGGGGCGCAATCAAGCATTGCGCGCCACGCAAAGGGGTGGATCGTGCGCGGGTTCATGCGCGTCGGGCGGCCGCGCCCGCGCGAGGAGGGGCCGCGTCGGCGACTAGCGCGATGCGGCCGCTGGCGAAGGCGGGGCTGGGGACATCGAAAACGGCCAGGACGGACCGCGCGGCGGTCACGATTTTCATGATGTGCGTCTCGAAACGGGCCTCCGGCGCGGATATCGCGAATCGCGAAGCCCGATGAGGCCAGTCTGGATCGGCAGGACGGAATAGTCCTGAACGCCGTCTTAAATCATGTGATTCATGCTGCGCGCGCGGCGGCGCGGACGATCAGTTGCAACTGCGGGTTTCAACAGCGCTTGCCCTGCAGCGTCGGAATCTCCGCGAACAGCCCCGCGAGCCAGTCGACGAAGACCTTGAGCTTGACGGGCGTATGCCGATTGGGCGGATACAGGATCGAGATCGGCCGGGGCGGCGTGTTGAAATCGGTCAGCACCTCGCGCAGGCGCCCCGATTTCAGATACGGCTCGACCAGGTACAGCGAGGTCTTGATCAGGCCGATCCCCGCGACGCCGCACTCGATGTAGGTGTCGGCGTCGTTGACCGCGACCGTGCCGCACATCTGCACGATGCGCGTTTCGCCGTCGACGACGTAGTCCCAGGGGCGCGGGCGGCCCGTATCGGCCGAGATGTGGCTGACCGCGACATGCTGGGCGAGATCGTCCACCGTGTCGGGCGCGCCGCATCGGTCGAGATACGTGGGGGACGCGCAGGTGCAGGTCGTCAGGCTGCCGATCCGTTTCGCGACCATCCCCGAATCGTCGAGCGCGCCGATCCGCACCACGCAGTCGACGCCTTCGCCGACGAGGTCGATCTGGCGATCGGTCACGCCGAGCTCGACCATGATGCCCGGATGGGCGGCGAGAAATTCGGGCAGCGCGGGCACCATGATCTGCTTCGCCATGGCCGGCGGCAGGTTCACTTTCAGACGGCCGCGCGGCACGTTGCGCGCTTGCGATACCGATGCCTCCATGTCGTCGATCTCGCGCAGCACCGCGACCGAGCGTTCGTAGTACGCCTGCCCGTCCTCGGTGAGCGAGATCCGGCGCGTGGTGCGGTTCAGCAGCCGGCAGCCGAGATGCTGTTCGAGTGCGCTCAGCAGCGCGGACACGCGCGGCGTCGTGAGACCGGTCGTGTCGGACGCGCGCGTGAAGCTGCCTGTCTCGACGATGCGCGTAAACACGCGCATTGAAAGCAAGGTATCCATCGTTCCGAAATCTCCAGCCTGTTCGTTGTCCGCGCCGGTTCATGCCGGCGCGATGTGTCGTGCCGTGCACGCTATGCGTCGATGCGTTTCCTGAGCGCGTCGCCCGCAAACGGCATTTCGCGCAGGCGCTGGCCGGTCGCGTCGAAGATCGCGTTGGCGAGCGCGCCGGCGGTCGGTCCCATCGACGCCTCGGCCGCGCCGAGGAACGGCGCGCCGGGGCGATTGATCAGGTTGACCCGCACGCTTTGCGGCGCCGCCGAGAAACGCAGGATCGGATAGCTGCTCCAGTCGAAGCTGCGCACGCGCTGCGTATCGTATTTCAGCGCCTCGTACAGCGTCCAGCTCGCGGACTGGATGATACCGCCCTCGATCTGGTTGCGAATGCCGTCCGGCGACACGATCTGGCCCGCGTCGACGGCCGCTTCCGCATGTTCGAGCGTCACCTGGCCGGTTTCAGGCACGACCGACACCTCGACCGCGATCGCGACGTAGGCCATCAGGTTCTTGTATTTGCCGAATGCGAAGCCGACGCCGCGGTTGCGTTCGCGCGGCGGCCGCGGCCAGCCGAATTTCGTCGCGGCGAGCTTGATCACCTGGCTCGCGCGGTGATCCTGCATGTGACGCAGCCTGAATTCGACAGGATCGACGCCGGCCGCGTGCGCGAGCTCGTCCATGAAGCTTTCGATCGACCAGACGTTCGTGTGCGCGCCGAGCGAGCGCATCGCCGACGTCTGCAGCGGCATCGTCGGCGAGAAGTTGTTGACGATGTGCATGTTCGGCAGCGCATACAGCGGGATCGCGTTGCGGTCGCCGCCGCCCTCGGGCTGCAGCATCGGCGTCGACGGTGCGGGCACGAACGGCGGCTCGAGCATGCGCGCGGGCAGCAGCCGGCCGGCGTTGACGATCCGCTCGTTGTGCGAACTGCTCCACAGCGCGTATTTCCAGTCGACGATGCGGCCGCTCGCGTCGAGCGACGCGCTGAGCTCGGTGACCATAGCCGGCGTGAAGTGGTCCCACGTATGTTCCTGTTCGCGCATCCACTGGACGCGGATCGGCTTGCCGGGCATCGCGGCGGCGATCAGCGCCGCATGCGCGGCCGCGTCATCCGCGCCGTTGTGCCCGTAGCAGCCGGAGCCCTCGGTGTGAATGCAGCGGACGTTCGCCTTCGGCATCGACAGCATCTCGGCGAGCGCGTCGCGCAGCGGGTAGACGCCTTGCGAGTGGGTCCACACGGTCAGCATGCCGTTCTCGAGATGCGCGACCGAGCAGGACGGCCCGATCGAGCCGTGCAGCAGGTAGTTCTTCAGGAACGTGGCGGACAGCGTCTTCGTCGCCGGCGCGGTTTGCGCATGCGTATCGGCGATCTCGATGCGCTGCGTCGAGATTCGTTTCAGGTCCTCGTGAACCGTGTCGCGATCGGGCAGCGCCCGGCCGGGCGACCAGCGGCAGCCGGCGGCCAGTGCGCGCTGCGCGACGACCGCCTGCCATTCGCCCTGTGCGACCACCGCGAGCATGCTGCCGTTGCGCACGATCCGCACGACACCCGGCATCTTCAGGATCGCGGCTTCGTCGAACGACAGCAGCTTCGCGTCGTACACCGGCGGCATCACGGCGCGCGCATGCAGCATGCCGGGCAGCGTCATGTCCTGCACGTAGCTGACGCCGCCCGTGACCTTGTTCGGAATGTCGACGCGCGGCAGCGACGTGCCGATCACGGCGAACGTGCCCGGACTCTTCAACGGCGACGTCGGCGTCGCGCGGCGATGCAGGTCGACGGTGCGGACCGCGTCGCCGTAGCGCATCGTGCGGCCGTCCGGCGCCTTGATGACCGCGTCGGCGACGGTGAGCAGGCGCGCCTCGACGCCGAACTGCTTCGCCGCGCCGTCGACCAGCAGCCCGCGCACCTGCGCGGCGGCGTTCAGCAGCGCGGAGCCGCTGTCCGCCATCGTGTGGCTGCCGGCCGTCAAGCCCTCGTCCGGCGACGCGCCGGTGTCGGCGGTCAAGAACGTGATCAGCGAGGGCTTCATGTTCAGCTCCTCGGCGGCCACCTGCAGCAACGCGGTGCGCACGCCGGTGCCGAGCTCGACCTTGCCCGTGAACACGGTGACCTTGCCGTCGGGCGTGATCTTGATCCACGCGTCCAGCAGCGGATTGGTCTTCAGGCTGCCGGCCAGCGTTTCGGTGGCCCCGGACACGTGGACGGCCGCACCTTCGTCCGCGATCACGACCTCGGCGGCGGCGCGCGCGGCCGGTGCGAGGCTGAACGCGACGAAGAGCGCGCCGGAAACCATGAAGTGCCGGCGGCCTTCGTCGATATCGTCGGGTGGGTTCATCAGAGTCCCTTGCTGATCGTGACGGGAGCGGCGGCCGGTTCCGGGTCCGGCAGGCCCGCGACCTGGCGCACGGCCGCCAGGATCCGCATGTGCGTGCCGCAACGGCACAGATTCGGTTCCATGTGCGTGCGCAGCTCGTGTTCGGTGGGTTTCGGCTTGCGTTCCAGCAGCGCCTGCGCGCGCATGATCATGCCCGCGATGCAATAACCGCACTGCGCCGCCTGATGATCGATGAACGCTTGCTGAAGCTTGCCCGGATGCTCGGCGGTGCCGAGGCTCTCGAGGGTCCTGACGCGGCGCTCGCCGACCGCGGCGACCGGAATCAGGCACGAGAACATCGGCTTGTCGTCGACGATCACGGTGCACGCGCCGCATTGCCCGAGGCCGCAGCCGAACTTCGCGCCGTGCAGGTGCAGGTCGTTGCGCAGCGCGTAAAGGAGCGGCGTGGACGGATCGATGTCGAGCGTGTGCCGCACGCCATTCACGGTGAGGGTGATCATCGCGCGCTGTCCTCCTTTCTGAGTTTCGCGGCCAGGGTGTCGATGCCGCTCCACGCGGGGCGATCGGTGTACGTTTCGCGGAGGTACGCGGCGAGGTCCGCGATCTGCGCGTCGTCGTACTGGTCGAGGTAAGACGGCATGTAGTTCAGCGTGTCCTCGCCGTGCCAGCCGATCCCGTTGAACATCATCTGGATCGCGTTGCGCGGCGTGTCGGCGGCGACTGCCGTGCCGAACGCGAGCGTCGGCCGTTCGCCGATCGACTGCATCGGCGATGCAGGCCCGTGGCACTGCGCGCACGATGCCTGGAACAGCACCGCGCCGCGCTGGCCGGCTGGCGTCGTCGCATGGCGTTCGGCGGCGGTCGTCGCAGGCCGCGGGGCAGCCGGCTTCTGGATCGACAGGATGTAGGCCGCGATGGCCTCGACATCCTCGGCCGGCACGGTCGCGAGATCGCGCGTGACGGGCAGCATCGGTCCGGCGGCCGCGCCGTGCTCGCTCGCGCGGCCGGTGCGCAGGTACGTGACGAGTTGCGCCTGCGTCCACGGCCGCACCGCGTTGCCGAGCGTATTGAGCGGCGGTGCTTCCCAGCCGTCGACGATGCCGCCGTCGAATGCCTTGCCCGACTGTTCGCCGCCGATCGCATTCAGCGGCGAATGGCAGGACGCGCAGTGGCCGAGGCCGTCGACGAGCGCCTTGCCGCGATTCCATTGCGCGGATTGCGACGGGTCCGGCCGGTATGCGCCTTCGCGCAGGAACAGCACGTTCCAGAACGCGACCAGCGGCCGGAAGTTGAGCGGGAAGATCAGGTCGTTCGCCGGCGTCTTCGTTCGAACCGGCTCGCGGGTCATCAGGTACGCGTAAGCGGCTGCGATGTCGTCGTCGGACATCCGCGTGAAGTGAATGTACGGAAAGGCCGGGTAGAGCGGATGGCCGTCGCGGGCGATGCCGCTGCGCAGCGCGCGCGCGAACGCGTCACGCGACCAGCGGCCGATACCGGTGTCGGCATCCGGCGTGATGTTGGTCGCGTAGATCGTGCCGAACGGCGTCGCGAGCGGCAGCCCGCCCGCGAACGGCTTGCCGTCCTTCGCGGTGTGGCAGACGACGCAATCGCCCAGCGCGACCACGCGCGCACCGGCCTTGATCAGTTGTGGATCGAACGATGCGCGGGCAGGCGGATCGATCGGCGCGATCGACGGCCGAACCATGATGCCGATCGCGACCGCCAGGCCGGCGATCGCGACGCCTGCGGCGCCCAACCAGAGTCGCTTGTGCTTCATGCGCGCTCCACGCGAACCGGTTCGTCCGGCGTCATTCGACAGGCGGGGCAATAGACGGCGCGTCGGCCGCGCACGTCCGCATGACGATCGCGCGCGGCAGCGCGGATCCGGTTGTCGCGACAGGCGGGCCCACGAGCGTGGCCCGGCTTGCGCGTGTTCGCGACGGATGTTCGGCGGCACAGCATTGCCGATCGATTCGGCGATGACAAGCCTGCCCGGCGACAGCGATTCGCGGCGGAGATCATGTCGTTACTCCATGGGTGAGGGCCGCGCGTGGGCTGTTTGCCCGCGCGGTGGATGATGGGAGGCAGTCTACGCGGGCGCCGACGCCATTTCCTGAAGCTGCGCTGAAACGTTCTGAACGCGCGCATGCTGCATCCCGGCGCCAGCGCACATGCGTCAGCGCGGCGTGCCGAGGCCGAACGACGCGGCAAGTTGCGGACCCTTGTCGAGCAGCGACGTCACTTCCTCCCGCCGCCGGACAGACCATTGCGCGAGGCGCTCGACGACATCGGTCGCATCGGCCGGCAGCGCTTCGGCGAGCGATACGGCATCGCTCGCCGCCTTCGACGTGCCGGATGCCGTATGGGGGCGCACGGTGCAGGCGGCGTCGCCGATCAGCGCGACGCGGCCGTCGACGAAGCCGGGGCTCAGTGCGTCGAAAATCGCCTGGTTGAACGGCGCGCGCGTCGCAAGCACCAGTTGCGACAGGGAAGCAGGCAAGCGTTCGCCCGCGAGCTGCCGCAGCGTCGCAACGGTGTCGTCGGAAAGCTGCCCCGGATGCACGGACGCGTGATGGAGCTGGCCGTCCCGATCCGTCAGGTGCCGGCGCAGCGCATCCGGATCGGCTTCGTTGCGATACCACAGCCAGTTGAACCGGCGCGTGCCCGGCACGAGCGAGCCGTCGAGCGCGGGAATCAGGAACGCCATGAACAGCTCGCCCGGCGCCTTGTGAAGCGTCATGTTCTCGACCAGCGATGCGATCGACGCGGCGTCGAATTCGGCTTCGTCGACGATGCCGCGCCATGCGAGGTAGCCGGCAAACGACGGCGTATAGCCGGGGAAGAGGTGCGCGCGCAGGTTCGAGCCGGAGCCGTCGGCTGCAATCAGCACATCCGCGCGGATGCGTTCGTCTGCGAGGTATACGTCGACACCGTCCGCGTCCTGGTCGAGGCCGGTGACCGTGCGGCCGTAATGGATGCGCCCGCGCGGCAGCGTCTCGCACAGCGAGCGGTAGACGGCGTCCCATGACGAAAACGGCAGCATTTCGGGTTCGTCCCGCGTGACGACGCCGTCGCGATCGATCCAGCGCCGCCGATGCGTCGGCACGCTGATCGTCTGGCGGCAATGCCGGCCATGCCGTTCGAGAAACGCCATCATCCGGCGCAACACGGCCACGCCGCCGCCCTGGCCGCGCAGCGGCGTCGGCGAGCGCTCGCAGACCATGACGTCGTGTCCGATGCAATCGAGCGTCAGCGCGGCCGCGAGACCCGCGATCGATCCGCCTGCAATGACTATCTTCATCGTGCGTGATTCCCGTGTTCGGCCGGCGGCGTGTGTCGCCGGCCGTCCGTCGTGATGCGTGGCGTTGCATGCCGGCACGCACCGGTTCGCCGGATGATGCCAGGTCCGGCAACGGCCTGCGCCGACGGTGCAGGCGCGGGTCGAAAGTTTCCATATGGCTGCTTGCCCGCTAGATCCCGAGCAGCTTGCCCGCATTGCCGCCGAGTATCATCGAACGCTGTTCCGCCGTCAGGTCGAGCCGGTCGAGAAAGCGGACCGGCTGCTCGTAGCCCATGTCGAAGCAGTAGTCGCTGCCGAGTACGAGCCGGTCGACCCCGACGCTCTCCATCAGGAACTTCAGCACGGGCCCCGAATGGGACACCGTGTCGTAGCTGAAGCGCCGCAGATAGCTGCTGGGCTTGTGCGCGAGCCGGCGCGTTTCGGGGCGCACGGTCCAGCCCGCGTCCAGGCGCCCGACGAGGATCGGCAGCGCGCCGCCCGCATGCGGCAACGTGACGTGCAGGTTCGGGTGGCGGTCGAGCACGCCGCCCAGGATCAGGTGCGAGCCCGCGATCGCCGTATCGAACGGATTGCCGAGCAGGTTGCTCAAGTAGAAATCGCCGAGCCGCGCGCCGCCGACGGTTTGCTGCGGATGCAGGAACACGGGCAGGCCCAGTTGCTCGATGCGCGCGAACACCGGCGCGAACAGCGGATCGTCGAGATCGCGGTTGTCGATGTTGGTGCCCATGTACACGCCGCGCACGCCCGGCAACTGCGCAGCGCGCTCGAGTTCGTCGATCGCGTCGGTCGCGTTCAGCATCGGCAGCGTCGCGAGTACGACGAACCGCGTCGGGTGCCGCCGGTAGACGCGCGACGCGGCCGAATTCCAGTCGCGCGCGAGCTTCGCATTGAACGGCCGGTCGCCCCAGTACGCCATCGGCACGCTGAGCGACAGCGCCTGGACGTCGACGCCGGATGCATCCATGTCCTTGAGCCGCGCGTCGACGTCGATGAACTTCATCGGCAGCGGCCCGAGGCCGCCGGCGGGCGTCCGGAACGTGAACGACGCATCGTCGCACGCGAACGACCCGCCAAAGCGCTTGCCTTCGCCGCCGACCAGATCGCAAAAGCTTTCAGGGTAGTAGTGCGCGTGGATGTCGATCGAGCGCGGCCGGTGCCGCGGCACGGCGGCCGAGGCGGCCGGTGCGCTCGCGGTGTCGGCTGCGGATGCGGTGCGTCCGGCGACGGCCGTGCCGGCGAGCGCGGCCAACGCGCCGAGCAGGCGGCGCCGTGCCGGCGACATGCAGCAGGTGCAATTCAACATGGTGTCTCCCACGAGATATCGATTTTTTCGGGGCGTGCGGCTCAGCCGCGTTGCGTCATGCCCATTTCGCAGGCGACGAGCTGCGTGTCGAACTGCTCGCGTTCTCGTTGCGCACGGGCCGAGCGGTCGGTGACGGAGAACAGGACGACGCCGGCGAATGCCGCCGCCATCGAGAACAGCGCCGGATATTCGTACGGATAGACCGCATGCGCATGACCGAGCACCTGGACCCAGACGGTCGGGCTCAGCACGGTGAGCGTCACGGCGGTGGCGAGCCCGGTCAGGCCGCCCAGCACCGCGCCGCGCGTCGTCAGGCCGCGCCAGTAGATCGAGAGCAGCAGCACGGGAAAGTTCGAGCTTGCCGCGATCGAGAACGTGAGGCTGACGATGAACGCGATGTTCTGCTTTTCGAACGCGATGCCGAGCAGGATCGCGAGCACGCCGAGCACCAGGGTCGTCCCGCGCGCCACGCGCATTTCCTCTTGATCCGAAGCGCGGCCGCGACGCAGCACGTTCGCATACAGGTCGTGCGAGATCGCCGACGAACCCGCGAGCGTCAGTCCGGCGACCACGGCCAGGATGGTCGAGAATGCGACCGCGCAGATGAAGCCGAGGAACACGTCGCCGCCGACCGCATGCGCGAGATGAATCGCCACCATGTTCGCGCCGCCCGCGATGGCGCCGGATGCGTCGCGGTACTGCGGGTCCGACGCGACGAGCGCGATGGTGCCGAAGCCGATGATGACGATCAGCACATAGCCGGCGCCGACGATGCCGGTCGCATAGAGGATGCTCTTGCGGGCCGCGTTGACGTCGCCGACCGTGAAGAAGCGCATCAGGATGTGCGGCAGGCCTGCCGTACCGAAGATCAGCGCGAGACCGAGCGACACGGCCGAGACCGGATCGGATACCAGGCCGCCGGGGCGCATGATCGCCGCATGTTTCGGATGCACGAGAATCGCCTGCGCGAACAGCGCATCGAGGCTGAAGCCGAAACGGCCCAGCACCATGATCGCCATGAAGGCCGCGCCGGCGAGCAGCAGCGCGGCCTTGATGATCTGGATCCAGGTCGTCGCCAGCATCCCGCCGAAGAACACGTAGACGACCATCAGCACGCCGACGATCAGCACCGCGACCGTGTAGTTCAGGCCGAACAGCAGCTCGACCAGCTTGCCCGCGCCGACCATCTGCGACACGAGGTACAGCAGCACGATGACGATCGAGCTCGACGCCGCGAACGCGCGGATCGGCCGTTGCCGGAGGCGATAGGACACGACGTCGGCGAGCGTGTACCTGCCGAGGTTGCGCAGCGGCTCGGCGATTAGGAACAGGATGATCGGCCAGCTCGCGAGAAAGCCGACCGAATAGATCAGGCCGTCGTAGCCGCTCGTGAACACCAGCGCGGAGATGCCGAGCAGCGACGCCGCCGACATGTAGTCGCCGGCGATCGCCCAGCCGTTCTGGAACGCGGTGATCTTGCCGCCCGCGGCGTAGTGGTCGGCCACGCTGTTGTTCTTGCGCGCGGCCCAGCGCGTGATGAAAAGCGTCGACGCGACGAACAGCAGGAACATGCCGATCGCGACCGGATTGTGCCCGTGCGCCAGCGCCGCCGCGGGGCCGGCCGCGAACGCCGGTGCCGGGCCGACGGCGGCGACGGCGGCGATCGATGCGATGAGCAGGCGTTTCATTGATCGCCTCCGTGACGAATCGACGCGACGATCGTGTCGTGCACCAAATTGGCCCGATACACGTAGAGCGCGACCAGCGCGAACGTGACGACGAACATGCCGAAACCGACCGGGATGCCCCACGGGGTAGGCCGGCCCTGCACGATCGGCTGTCCGAGCAGCGTCGGCGAAAACGCCAGCGTGAGGATGAACGCGAAATAGAGGGCGAGCATGACGAGCGTCAGCGACCAGGCGAACAGCCTTCTGCGCCTGACGAGATCGCGAAAGCGGGCATCGCGCAGCAGCGGGTGCGTGGCCTGTGCCGGCGCGTCCAGGTCGGATGCGGTGCCGGCGGCAGCCGGAATCGGGTGGTTCACGGTGTCTCCTTCTGGTTTGGGTATCCGGGCCGGGCAACGGGCGCCGCGCGTCTCGCACGCGGCGCCCGCCCGCGCTCAGAAATGCGGCGGAACGGCGGTTTCCCGCATCACGACTTCCGGCGTGCGATAGCGTTCGGCCATTGCGCGCTCGGTGTCGTCCTTCAGTTGCGCCTGCATGTAGGCGCCGAGATGGCGCGCGTGCTGCACGATCGCGGCACCGAACGCGGTGCGCGTTTCGCTGTATTCGCACAGTGCGTCGAGCGGGTCGGTGCGCGTGGCGAGTGCCGTGACAAGCGCGAGCGCATCGCCGGCGGCTTTCGTGACGCCCATCCCGCAATGCGGCCGCGCGACGAACGCGGCGTCGCCGAGCAGCGCGATCCGGCCGAACGCCATGTTCGGCACTTCGAGGTCGTAGATCGGCTGGAACAGCGGTTGCGTCGCACGCGCCACAACCTCGGCGAACTGCGGCGCAAGCAGCGCGTGCGCCGCGTCTTCCATGTCGTCGAGGACGTCGCGGCGGATCAGCGTCGGCGGAATGCCGCCCGCCCACAGCTTGCCGGTCTCGTCGGTCAGCAGGTTCGGCAGGTCGGTGTCTTCGCGGGTCGCGCGATACCAGACGAAGTTGTAGCGGCGTTCGCCCGGCTTCGTGCTGTTGCCCTGGCCGGCGACCGGATAGCCGAGGATCTGCTCGTGCGGCGGCAGCCCGAACGCGAATTTGCCGAACAGCGTCGCGTGGGTCGCGTCCGACAGGCCGGCTTCGTCGACCAGCCCGCGCCAGGCGACGTAGCCCGCGTACTGCAACCGTGCGTCCGGCAGGAATTTATCGCGGATCGCGGAGCGGAATCCGTCGGCCGCGATCACGAGATCGGCGTGCACGACCGAGCCGTCGGACAGCGTGACCGATGCGCGATCAGGCCCGTCCGCGACATCTGCGACGACGGCGCCCGAGTGGTAATGCTGGTCGGGCAGTGCCGCGCGAAGCACGTGGTACATCTTGCTCCACGCGGTCAGCGTCTGCGGCAGCCCGCGTTCCGACGCCACGGTGCCGTCCCTGGCCAGCGTGATGCGCGATTCGACCTTCACGCCGATCGATTCGTCGATGCGCACGCCCGCCGCGAGCATCACGTCGAACAGTTCCGGATGCGTGACGATGCCGGCGCCGCGGCCCGAGAGCGCCTCGGGCACGCGTTCGAACACGTCCACGTCCCAGCCATTGCGCAGCAGGAGATTCGCGGCGAACAGGCCGCCCAGCGAGCCGCCGATGATGGCGGCCTTGCGGTTCGTCGAAGTGCTGTCGTTCATGTCAGTCTCCGTGGGGGGCGCCGGCCGATCCGGCCGCGGCGGGAAGCGCCAGGCCGGCGACCTCGGCGGCAGGGTAGTTGAGCTCGATCGTCACGCCGGACGGATCCTCGATGAAGACCTGGTGCAGCCCGAGGCTCGGCACCGTGCGGTCGCGCCACGCGATGCCTTGCGCGCGCAGCGTGTTCCACATCGCTTCGACGCCGGTCGCGAGGAACGCGATGTGGTCGACGGTGCCGGTGCCCGTCGTGGGCAGGTCCTTGTCGCCGAGATAGGCCGCGAGCCCGTCGGGGTTGGCCGGATCGACGCCGATGATGTGGACCGTGCCGTAATCGGCTTCGTCGCCGCCCTTGTAGAGCCATGCGCCGGGAAAGTCGAACGGCGGCCGGTAGCCGCGCTTGAAGCCGAGCACACGTTCGTAGAAGCGACACGATTTCTCGAGATCGAGCGTGCGGATCGAGTAGTGCGCGAGTCTGGATACGGGCATGGGAGACTCCTTGTTTATCGATAGATAAGTTATCGTTCGATAAACTATAGCCGAAAAGATCGGCATGACAAAGGCGCGATCGAACGGTGTTAACCCGCGGTCCGGAAAGGTGCCGGATCGATGTCGGCAGGTGGGGGCGACGGGCGGCCCGTCGTGGGACACGGGCGCGCGCGGGCGCCGGATCCCGGCGCGCGGCGCGTTACGACGCGATCTCGCCGGCCATCACGTCGTCCGCATAACACCAGACCCAGCGCTCGCCGGGTTCGATCGAACGCGCGAGCGGGTGGCCGGTTTCATGAAAATGCCGGCTGGCGTGGCGATTCGGCGACGAGTCGCAACAGCCGACGTGCCCGCATGTCAGGCACAGGCGCAAATGCACCCACTGGCTGCCGGACTTCACGCATTCCTCGCAGTAGTCCTTGTCGGTGGTCAGGATGCGCGCTTCGCCGAGATGGGTGCAGGTCGTGGTCATCTTCCGCTCCGATGCCGGCGCCGGAGATCGCTCGCAGCGCGGCCGGCGCGAAGCTGCAAGCGGGGTTGGATACGGTGCATTGTGGACGGTCGTGTCGCGCGCGGACCTTAATTCTTATTAAGCATGTCAACCCGGGCGGCAAGCGGACGTACAGTCGCAAGTGCGCCCGGCGCGAGGTCCGGGCGAGATCCGACACGACGGTCACCGGGAGACGTTCATGACTCAGCCGCAGCATGTCAAGGTAATCGGTTTGCCGAACAGCAAGGAGGCCTACGCAATCCGCGACTTCCTGAAGCGCGGCGTGATCGAGTACGAATGGTGCGAGTTGACGTCCGACACCGATTGCGCGCGCGAGCTGGGCATCGCGCCGCTGCGCGATATCCGCTTGCCGGTCGTCATCTTTCCGGACGGCTCGCGCATCTACCAGCCGACGCTGCCGGAGATTGCCGCGAAGCTCGGCTGGGTTGCACGGCCGCGCTTCATCGAGTACGACGTATCGATTTACGGCGCCGGTCCCGCCGGCCTGTCGGCGGCCGTCTACGCGGCGTCGGAAGGGCTGCGCGCCGTCGTGATCGAACGCGATGCGATCGGCGGGCAGGCGGGAACGAGTTCGCTGATCGAGAATTACATGGGGTTCCCGGAGGGCATTCCGGGCGCCGAGCTGGCCGAGCGCGCGCGCCGGCAGGCGGTCAAGTTCGGCGTCGAGCTGCTGATGATGCGCGAGGGCGTGCACGCGACGTTCGTCGACGGCAAGATTCGCGTCGACCTGGCCGACGGCTCGATCCTGACCGCACGCTCGAACATCTGCGCGACCGGGATCGAATACCGCAGTCTCGGCCTGCCCGACGAACGGAAGTTTCTCAACGCCGGCCTGTTCTACGGCGCGGGATCGAGCGAAGCGCCGATGTGCGAAGGCAAGCACGTGTTCATCGTCGGCGGCGGCAATTCGGCGGGCCAGGCCGCGATGAACTTCGCGCGGCACGCGCGCGAAGTCACGATGATCGTCAGGGGCGCGTCGCTGGCAGCGACGCTGTCGCGCTACCTGATCGACCGGATCGAGCGCACGCCGAACGTGACGGTGCGGTACGGCACGACCGTCGATGCGCTGCACGGCGACGGCCGGCTCGAAGCGATCGTGCTGCGTTCGGAAGACGGCGCGCGCGACGTGCTGCCGGCCACGCACCTGTTCGTCTGCATCGGCGGTGCGCCGAACACCGATTGGGCCCGGGATACGAACATCATTCGCAATCCGGGCGGTTATCTGGTGACCGGCAGCGACCTGTACGACTGCCCGGCATTCGAGCGCGTGTGGCCGCTCGAGCGCCGGCCCTACTATCTGGAAACGAGCGTGCCCGGCTCGTTCGCGGCGGGCGACGTGCGGTCGGGTTCGGTCAAGCGGGTGGCGTCGGCGGTCGGCGAAGGGGCGATGGCCGTGACGTTCGTGCACCGGTTCCTCGGCGAAGACGCGCATCGGCCGAGCGGCACCCGAGCCTGAGCCGAGCCCGAGCCTGAGCCGAGCCCGAGCCCGAGCCGCGCGCCGGTTCCGCCGCGCGCTCGACCCGTGCGTCAGCGTGCCGTCGAAATCGGCAGCCGGAACGTCAGCACGGTGCCGTTCCCGTCGCGCATGGCGGCTTCGAGCGTGCCGCCATGCGCTTCGACGATCGAGCGGCAGATCGCCAGGCCCATCCCCATGCCGTGCGATTTCGTCGTGAAGAACGGATCGAAGATCCGGTTCGCGATGTCGGCATCGATGCCGGCGCCGCGGTCGGCAACGGAGACGACCGCGTAATCGTCGCCGACCTGCGACGCGATCTCGAGTTCGCGCGCCGCGGCCAGTCCGTCCATCGCGTCGAGCGCGTTGGTGACCAGGTTCAGGATCACCTGCTGGAGCTGCGTGCGATCCGCCATCACGCGGATGTCGCTGCAATGCAGGTCGACGCGCAGCGCGACCTGCTTCGCGTCGATTTCGGTCGCGGTGAGATGCAGCATGTCGCGAATCAGGTCGTCGATCGCGAGCGGCGCCAGCGCGGGCGGTGCCTGGCGTGCGAGCGATCGCAGCGCGCGGACGATGTCGGCCGCCCGCACGCCGGACGCACGGATGTCCTCGAGGCTCGCGAGCGCTTCGCCGAGATCGGGCTGCGCGCCGCGCAGCCAGCGCATGCACGCGCCGACGCTCGACACGATGCTCGTCAGCGGCTGATTGATCTCGTGCGCGATCGATGCGGCCAGTTCTCCCATCACCGTCATGTGCGCGGTGCGCGCGAGCTCGGTCCGTGCATGCCGCAGCGCGGCCTCGGTCTCGAGCCGGCGCGTGTTTTCGTCGATCAGTTCCGCATAGAGCCGCGCGGATTCGAGCGCATTGGCCGCCTGCGGCGCGAGCACTTCCAGCATCGCGATGCGCCGCGGCGAAAACACGCCGTTGGACAATGCATTCTCGAGATACAGCACGCCGATCAGCGCACCCTGCTTCAACAGCGGCAGGCAGAACAGCGAGCGCGTCGGGTGCGCGCGCAGGCTGTCGGCGTGGTCGGGAACGCCCTCGCGCTGCGCGTTCGCGAGCACGACCGGCTTGCGGGTCCGGGCGACGGTGTTCAGGATCGACAGCGGGACATCCTGCTCGGTGGGTTCGCTGCGGGCAATGTCGACGATCACGTCGCTGCCGACTGTCCGCGCGGCGGCCTCGATCGTCAGCCGGTCGTGCCGGGCGAGCAGCAGCAGGCCATAACGCGCGCCGGCATACACGATCATGTTGCGCATCAGCGTCTGGATCAGGCGCTCCAGCACGATTTCCTCGGACAGCGAATGGGCCGCGCGCATCGCGAGCGAGAAATCGAGATCTTCGCGCGCGGGCATGGCCGGGCCGCCCGGCGACGGGTCCATCACGAGGAACGGATGCTGCGCTTCCAGCGCCTGCGCCTTGCCGGCCGCACCCCAGCGCCGGTAGCACGCATGGGCGAGCCGCAGCTGATGGCGGGCGGGGCCGGCGAGCCCGAGCGACGTGGCGTGATGCGCGGCCAGTTCGTGCGCGAGCGCCTGTTCGTGCACGAAACCGTGTTCCGCCGCGAGGCTGGCCGAGGCCTCGTACTGCTGCATCGCGACGATATGTTCGCCGCGCACGCGTGCGAATTCGGCATCGATCAGCGCGAGCTTGTTGCGGAACGTGCCCGGGTTGCGTTCGCTCCACGCGGCGAAGCGGGCGCGTTGCGGCGCATGGCGTTCGAGCAGCCGCTCGGGCGGCGTGGCGCCGCGGTCGCTCGCGATGCCGGCCAGCACGCCGAACAGGTGGAAGTCGGACAGCATGATGTGCGCGGGAGTGGACCACGCGCTCGATGCGGCTGCGTCGAGCGCCGCGCGCGCCGCGTCCGCGTCGCCGAAAATGAAGGCCGCCTGGCCGGCGAGCACGTCGGTCCAGAACTGCAGGACCGACATCGGCGTCTTCGTCGACGCACGGGCACGCCAGGTGCCGATCGGCCGGTGGTAGCCGAGCTGCAGCGCATCGACGAATTCCGACTGGGTGGAAACGAGGTCGACGATGTCGTCGTAACGCGCACCGCGTGCGATCTGCAGCAGCGGATCGATCTCGTCGCGGATCGCCGGCAGTGCTTCGCCCATCGCGAGCAGATCGCTGACGATGTGGTTGCAGCTGTAGCACATCCAGCGCAGCTCGGCGCTCGCATTGCCCGCCGCCTTCGCATCGCGCGCGCGCTCGAGCGCGTACGACAGCGGCCGGGTCCAGACGCTCACCTGGTCGAGCGCGATCAGCGTCGCGGAGCGGTAGCGCTCGAAGCCGTGGCGATCGACTAGCGCGAGCGCGACCTTCGCGAATTCGAGGCCGTCCTCATACGCGTCGTGATGCCCGGCAATGCTGACGCCGTACCACGCGAGCCCCTGCACCGACGCGGCGGTGACGCCGTGGCGCAGGGTCAGCCGGACCATCGTCGCGAAATGCAGCAGCATCAGCCCGCCGCTCGGATAGAACATCGCGGCTTCGAGTGCGGTCAGCAGCGCCATCTCGGCTTCGACGCGCGTGTCCGTCATCACGGGCAGGTCGACGAGTTCGCCGATGGCGCGGCCATCGAGCGCATCGCGCACGGCGTTGCACGCCGCGGCGAGATCGGCCTCGACCGGCTCGGCCGGCAGTACGACGCCGAGCAGCGCGAGCCCGGCCAGCGCGACGTCGACGGCCTGCCGGTAGCGCGACTCCACCGTGAGCTGCGCGGCCTTCAGCCGGTGGGCCTCGGCGCGATCGGCCGGCGTGCGCGTCCGCGCCATGAGCTCGTCGATCGCATCGGATGCCTGCGCGGTTTCGCCGGTCGCGAGCAGCAGGCCGCTGCGCAGGATGCCGATCCGGCTCGCGAGACCGTAGTGTTGCGACCATGCGTGAGGACCGAGCAGCGATTGCGCGGTCGCGAGAAACGACAGCGCGCGATCGCGCGCGGCGACGATCGCCGCGGCCTCGGCAGCCGCGACCAGGGCATCCGCGAAGGCGAGTGCCAGCGCGCCGTCGAGCGGTGCGGTTTTCGCCTGCTCGATCTGGGCGGCGAGTTCCAGCCGGGATTCGGTCGACTGCGCGTCCGCGCGCCCGAGCATCGCGGCGGCGATCCGGGCATGGCACAGCGCGCGCTCCGCCCGCCCGACGACCGCGTAGATGGCCTCGAGGATGCGGTCGTGAACGAAGCGCCAGCGGTTGCCGGAGAGCGACACGAGGCCCGCCTGGCGCGCGGGGTCCAGCCAGAAGCGGAGTTCGGCCCACGTCTTGCCGGCGGCGGCGCACAACAGCGCGTCGTCCGCGTCGGTGCCGATACAGGCCAGCAGCGACAGCAGCGTTCTCGATTCGTGCGGCAGCCGCTGCATCCGGATCGCGAGCAGGCTCACGACATTCTCGGTCGGGCGGCGGGCGTCGATGTCGGCCGCATCCCATTGCCACGTTTGTCGCACCGGGTCGTAGCCGAGGAGCCGCTCGTCGATCAGCGTGCGCAGCAACTGCTGGATGTGGAACGGATTGCCGCCCGTCCTGCGGTGAACGATGTCGCCGAGCCCGGACAGCCGGTCCGGCGCCTCGCCGAGCAGGCCGGCCAGCATGCGCGTGACGTCGGGTGCGTCGAGCGGCGCCAGCGTCAGGGCCGACAGGCGGGTGGGGTCGAGCTGGCGCAGGAAGCGGCGGAATGCCGGCGGGTGGTCGTGCTGCGGCCCGCTTCGATAACCGGCAACGACGCAGATATTGGCCGGCGGATCGACGGCGATCGACGCGAGAAACGCGAGCGTCGCGTCGTCGGCCCACTGGATGTCGTCCAGCGCCATGACGAGCGGTTCGGCCGGTGCCGCGAACGCACGGAACGCATTCACGACGATCTGGTATAGGTGAAATTCCGGAATCGCACCGGTATGGTCGAACGCGACGGGCTCGACATCGAGCAACCACCCGATCTCCGGGAAGATGCCTGACAGCAGGTTGGCCTGCCGGCCCACGCAGTCGCGCAGCCGCGCGGCAATCGCCGCGATTTCGTCGTCGCGCCTGGCCAGCGCGCTGCCGAACAGCGCGCGCAGGGCCTGCAGCACGGGCGCGTAGGGCCGCGCGGGCTGGAACTGATCGACCTTCGCCGACGTGCACCAGGCCGTGCGCGACGCCGCCCGCGCATGGCGCATGAAGTCCTCGGCCAGCGCGGTCTTGCCGACGCCGGCCGGCCCGTCGATCAGCACGATGGCCGTCTCGCCGGTTTGCGATACGGCCGCCAGCACCGCCTCGAGCCGGCGGGATTCGGCTTCACGGCCGACCAGCAGGTCGGGCGCGTGCAACCCGGCGAGCGGATCGCTGCCGCCGAGCGCGAACGGCTCGACGCGGCCTGCCGCCAGCCAGTCGCGCCGGATACGTTCGAGATCGTGCTGCACCGCTTCGCAGGACGGGTAGCGATCGGCGGGCTCCTTGGCGATCAGTTTCAGGATCAGGTCGTTCAGGATCGCAGGCAGGTCGTCGCGAAAGGTCGTGGCCGGCGACGGCTGCATCGCGACGTGCGCGTGGATCCATTCGGACGTCGACGTGGCCTTGTAAGGCATCGCGCCCGTCAGCAGGCGGAACAGCGTGATGCCGAACGCGTACAGGTCGGAGCGCTCGTCGACGCATGAGCCTTCGGATACTTCGGGCGCCGCGTAGGCGGCGAAATCCGTGCGCATCGCACTTGCCGCGGCGCGTTCCGTCCGACGATTCCACGCATGGGCGAACGAGCGGAGCATGACCGTACCGTCCGGCGCGATGGCGAAACTGGCCGGTTGCAGATCGCCATGCAGCCAGCCGCGCCGATGAAGCTGCCCGAGCGTGCGCGTGGCCTGGATCGCGGCGTCGAGAAAGACGTCGAGCGGCAGCCGCCCGTCCGCCAGCGTGTCGAACGCACGCACGTCCGGGCGAGGATAGACGAGCACCGGGCCGTCCGCGGCGCGGATCAGCGCAACCGGCATGATCGCCCACGCCGGTTCCAGCGCTTCGTTCAATGCGTATTCGTGCTCGAATTGCCGGCAGCGCTGGTCGGATTCCCACCCGGTCTGGCACGCGGACCATACGCGCCGCGTCCCGGCGTCGGTGAGGTCGAACCAGAGCACGTCGCCCGAACGGACCGCATTCGACATGCGGGTGCGCGCCAGCCAGTCGGCATCCATTCGCTTCGTGTCGTCCGAGTCTCGCAAGGGTTGGTTCACGGTGGGGTCAGGCTGGGTGAGCAGGGCGAAACCGGCGCGTAAAACCGGGGCGGCCGGGCTGGGTTGCGCGCGTCTGGGCGGCGCCGTGCATTGTCCGCCAGCCTGAGGAAATTTGCAGTACCCCCCGGCACACGCCGTTCCCGACGACCGGGCAGGCCGGTACCCGACTAAACCTATAGATAATGGTCGGCGCGCCTGTCGCGCCATACCATGGGTTCAGGCCTTCCGACACGCATCGCTGCGACTGGGCGGCCGGGACAGAGGGCGTCGCCTCGCGAGGCGGCGCAAGGTGCGGAGCAGCATAAGCGAGTGCGGATCATGTACACGTTCGGGCGGGTGACGGTTTCCCTTGAGTGCCGCGAAGTCTGCGTCGACGGGCAGCCCCGGTATATCGGCGCCCGGGCATTCGAGATTCTCGAGCTGCTGGTGAAGGCGGCCGGCAGGCTCGTGTCGAAGGACGAGATCATGCAAGCCGTGTGGCCGAACACGATCGTGGTCGAGAACAACATCCAGGTGCACATCTCGACGCTGCGCAAGCTGTTCGGCGGCAAGCACGGGTGGATACGGACCGAATCGGGCCGCGGTTATCGGCTCGCTCCGCCGGTCGACCCGGACCACGCCGAGCGCCTGCCGGCCGGATTCGAGCCGGCAGGCGGCGTCCGTGCGGGCGCGGTGCCGCGCAAATGTCCGCTGATCGGCCGGGAGCAGGAAGCGGCCGAGTTGCACGTGCTGCTCGAGCGAGAGGCGCTCGTCACGCTGGTCGGCCCCGGCGGCGTCGGCAAGACGCATCTCGCGCTGGATGTCGCCACGGCCTGGTCGGCGGTGCGCGGCATCGAGATGGTCCGGATCGATCTCGCCGGCTGGCAGGGCGACGCGACGGTGGCGTCGGCGGTGCTGGACGCGCTCGACCTGCCGGGCAGCCCCGGCGCCGAACCCGCCGACGTCGTGCGTGCGATCGGCGAGCAGCGCGTCATGCTGGTGCTCGACAATGCCGAGCAGCACGTCGACGATCTGGCGGACCTCTGCGAAGCGATCGCGGAGGCGAATGCCGGCGCGACACTCGTCGTGACCAGCCGCGAACCCTTGCGTGTCGCGGGCGAACGCGTTTATCGCGTCGGCCCGCTGCCGGCGCCGCCGGCCGGCGCGAACGACGGCGAGATCGTCGCGTGCGGCGCCGTCCGCATGTTTCTGGCGCGGGCTCGCGCGATGGGCACCGACATGCCCGCGGACACGAAGACGCTGGACGCGATCGCGACCATCTGCCGCCGCCTGAGCGGCCTGCCGCTCGCGCTCGAGCTCGGCGCGGCCCGGGTCGCGTTGCTCGGGATCCAGGGGCTGGCAGCCGATCTCGACAAGTCCGTCCTGTCATTGTCCGGCGGCCTGCGTACGGCCCATCCGCGCCAGCAGACCCTCAGGGCCACGATCGAATGGAGCTATCGGCTGCTCGACGATGCGGAGCGCACCGTGCTGTGCCGCATCGCGGTGTTTCCGGATGCGTTCCGGCTCGATGCGGCGTGCGCGCTGGCTGCCTGCGACGAACTGGGCGCCGCCCGGGTGCTCGACTGCCTGGCCAGTCTTGCATCGAAATCGCTGCTGGTCGTTCATTCGGTCGGGCTCTCGAAGCGCTATTCGCTGCTGGAGGTCGTGCGCGCGTATGCGCTCGAGAAGCTGGCGGAGTCGGGCGAGGCCGGCCGCGTCCATGCCCGGTGTGCGTCCTTCGTCGGCGAGGAACGCGCGGATACACTGCCGCCGACGCCGGCAGCGCCCGCGCAACCGCTGCTGGTGGCAGGACCGTGGGCATGACACACGGGTTGTGCGGGCGTCGCGCGCGGCGGTGACGCCTGTCGATGCGGCGCAAGCCGCGTCGCGATGTTCTGGATTGACAAAATTCTCAGGTTCTCATTTCATGGCCATTGTTTGCATCATCGATGACGATGCGTCGGTCCGTAAGAGTCTTGCCAGCTTGCTGAAATCGGCTGGCCATACCGCACTGCCATTCGCGTCGGGCGAGGAATTCCTCGCGGCCGGCCCGCTGGACGGCGCGGCTTGCGTACTGGTCGATCTGAAGATGAAGGGTATGAGCGGTCTCGACGTTCAACGCCTGCTGGTTCAGCGCAAGGCGACGCTTCCGGTCATCTTGATGTCGGCGCACGGCGACGACGAGTCGGTGCGCCGCGCGCTCGCGCAAGGCGCGGTCGCGTTCCTGCGCAAGCCGTTTCCATCGGACGATATGCTCAACCTGATCGATCAGGTCGCATCCGGCGCGCCTCCCGTGTGAGCGGCGGCCCGTCGACCGGCCGCGCCGCATGAGGCGTGGCGGTTCCGCTCGGCTTTTTCTTAGTTTATCATTCGATAATGAAGCGGATGCATACACAGGGAATGCAATGACGAGCACGCTGGACATGACGTCGACCGGCAACCGGGGCGCGGGCGATTCCGCGCCGATCGTCTATGTGGTCGACGACGACGAAACGCTGCGGCGCGCGTTGAGCGCACTGTTGCGTTCGGCGGGGTTTCGCGTCGAGACGTTCGCGTCGTCGCGGGCTTTTCTCGCGTTCGAGCGGCCCGACGTGCCGAGCTGCCTGATTCTCGACGTGCGTCTTGTCGACGAGAGCGGGCTGGCCGTTCAGGAGGAAGCGGTGCGTGCGGGCCTGAACGTGCCGATCCTGTTCATGACCGGTTACGGCGACGTGGCCACGACGGTCAAGGCGATGAAGGGCGGCGCGCTCGACTTCCTGACGAAGCCGTTCGACGACGAAGCGATGCTCGATGCCGTCGGCCATGCGCTGGCCCGCGACGGCGAGCGCCTCGCGCGCGAGCGCGCGCTGGACGCGGTGCGCCAGGCCTATGCGTCGTTGACGCCGCGCGAACGCGAAGTGATGAGCCAGGTGGTCGCGGGCCTGATGAACAAGCAGATCGCGGCGAATCTCGGCCTGCAGGAAATCACGGTGAAGGTGCATCGGGCCCAGGTGATGAAGAAGATGCAGGTTCGCACGCTGCCGGATCTCGTGCGGCAAGCCGAAGCGCTGGGCGTGCGCCCGGCCGGCGCACGCGACTGAGCGGGCGTGCCGGCGCGTTCGACGTAACGGCGCCGGCTTCGGCGGGCAGGGCCGCGATGACGCGGGCGACGGCGTTCATGCGGCCACTTCGCTGTCGGCATCCGCGGCGTGCGTGACGACGTGCGCGTCGCGCCGTGCTGCCGGCCGGGCGTCGGGGCTGCCGTCGAACGCGGCGACGAGATGTTCGGCAAGCGTTCTGATGCGCACGGGCAGGTTCCGGCGCGAGTGATAGAGCAGCGACGCGCCGAGGTCGCCGACCTGCCAGTCGGGCAGCAGGCGAACGAGTTCGCCGTCGCGCTCGAGCGGCCGCGCGAGATGCTCCGGAAGCACGGCGAAGCCGGTGCCGCGCGTCGTCGCGAGAATCAGCGTATCGAGGCAGTTCGAGCGGATCGCGCCGGCCAGCCGTATCTCGGCGGTCGCGCCGGTACGCCGGTGCCGCAGCGGCCATGCAGAACCGCCGCTACCCGGTTTGCTGCCGTGCGCATCCATGCGTTCGAGCGCCTGCGGCGTGTCCGCTGCGCCGCCTGCGGCCCGATACCGCGGGCTTGCGTAAAGGCCCATCGGGATGCGCCCGAGGCCCCGCTCGACGCACGTCAGACTCGACGTTCGTTCGGTGACGATCGACAGATCCGTTGCGCCGCTCAGGGCCGCGCTCGGGTGATCGACCCAGTCGACGCGGATTCGCACGAGCGGATGCTGCCGATTGAACTCGGCCAGGACGGGCACCAGGCGATCTACGCCGAACAGGTTCGAGACCTCGATCGAGATATCGCCTTGCATCTCGCTTGCATTGGCGTGACAGCATACGGAAAAGTGCTCGTACTGCTGCAGCAACGCGAGCGCCTGCTCGAGCACGTCCTGACCCACGCGCGTCAGCGTCACTTTGCGCGTCGTGCGGTGAAACAGCAGCACGCCGAGCGACGTCTCGAGGCACCGGATCGCGCGGCTGATGCAGGGGACGCCGAGCCGGTGGGCCTCGGCGGCTTTCGTGAAGCTGCCTTGTTCGGCAACCGTCTTGAGTATCTCGAGTGTTTTCAGGCGATCCATGACAGGTCTCGCTTCCGTGGATTCGTATGTGACCAATCTATGCGGCACACCGGTACCGGGCAACACAAAAAACGTTAGGTAAGCTTAAGAGCGATATGAAAATACGTGAGACCGTTTGAACGGAGGCCGGGGGCGCGTTGATGTTTTTTTCAGAACCGGTCCGCGCGATTCGCGACGTCCGCCGGTCTCGCCGCAGGCGGCGTCCACCCGCCGCCCAGCGCGCGCACGAGATTGACGGTCGCGATCGCGAGTGCCTGGCGGCTATGAATCAGCTGGCGTCGCGCATTCAGTGCGTCCCGGTCCGCGTCGATGACCTCGAGATAACTGACGTAGCCGTGCCCGTAACGGCTCAGCGACAATCGCGCCGCCGCTTCGGTGGCGCGCGCCGCGCTGTCGTAGCGAACGATCCGCTCTTTCTGCGCGGCGATGTCGTTGAGTGCGTCCTGAACCTCGCGCAGCGCGCCCAGCGCGGTCGCGCGATAGTTCGCGTCGGCGAGTTCCGCGCCTGCCTTCGCGGCGGCCACCGCGGCTTCGCGCTTGCCGCCGTCGAATACCGTTTCGGCCACGCTCGCGCCGAGGCCCCATAGCGAACTGTTGCGGTCGAGAAACGTGCCGAGGTCGCGGCTGGCGAACCCGCCCTGGGCGGTCAGCGTCAAGGTCGGAAGCCACGCGGTGCGGGCGACGCCGATTTCGAGCGATGCCGCGTCGACGCGGCGCGCCGCCGCATAGACGTCCGGCCGTTGCGCGAGCAGCGCGGACGGCAGGCCGGGCGGCACCTCCGGCACGCGCATGGCGGAGGCGGTCGGCGCGACCGAGAATGCGCTCGGCGAGACGCCGGTCAGCACGGCGAGCGCGTCGACGAGGTTTTCGCGCAGCCGCCGGCTGTCCGCGAGATCGGCGCGAGCCGTATCGAGATCGGCCGCCGCGCGCAGCGCGTCGAGATCGCTTGCCGCGCCGGCCCGCACGCGCGCGGCGATCACGTCGAGTGCGGTGCGTCGCAGTTCGATCGCGCGGGCCAGCGTCGCGAGATCCTGCTCGACGAAATGGAGCGTCAGGTAATCGCTCGCGACGTCGGTCGCGACGCGCAGGCGAACGGCCGCGCGATCCGCGTCTGCCTGCAGCACGTTCTGCCGGCCGATCTCCGCATCGCCGCGCAGGCGCCCCCACAGATCGACTTCATAGCTGGCGTTGAACGGCACCGACCAGTTGTGCATCGTGCGTTTCGGCAACGCGTTGTCGACCGTGCCGGATACGCGCGAGCGGCTGAACGACGGATCGACGCCGACGGTCGGCGCCAGTGCGGCTTCGCGCACGCCGAGCAGCGCCTGCGCCTGGTCGACGCGCGCCGCGGCGGCGCGGATGTCGTGGTTGCCGGCGAGCGCGGCATCGACGAGCGCGACGAGCGGCGGAGCGCCGAACGATGCGGGCCATTCGACGAGCGACGGTGCGGGTTCGTCGGGCCCGTCCGCATGGCGAAACCGGTCGGCTCCGACCGCGACGGGGGCGAGCGGCTGCGGCGCGATCGTGCACGCGCTCAGCAGGCCGGCGGCGAGCAGGGCGGCGATGCGGGTCATGGCTGTGTGCGGCCGCGTTGCAGCGAGACGACGACCGACAGGCCGGGCCGAATGCGCGGTTCGGCCGAGGCCGGGCCGTCCAGCAGGATCTTGACCGGCACCCGCTGCGTGACCTTCGTGAAGTTGCCGGTCGCGTTGTCGGGCGGCAACAGCGCAAATTGCCCGCCGGTCGCGGGCGACAGGCTGTCGACGTGCCCGCTGAAGGTCCGGTCCGGCAGCGCGTCGAAGCGCAACTGCACGACGTCGCCGGCGCGAACGTGCCGGAGCTGGGTTTCGCGGAAGTTCGCGACCACCCACGGGTGCGGTTCGACGAGCGTGAGCAGCGCCTGGCCGGGCGCGACATGCTCGCCGGTCTCGACGGTCTTCTTGCCGACGTAGCCGTCCGACGGCGCCACGACGGTCGTGTACTGGCGCTGGAGCTCCGCATCGCGCAACTCGGCGTCGTTCTGGTTCGACACGGCATCGGCGGCCTGCCGCGCGGCCTGCGCGCTGCGCCGCTGCGCGTCGGCCGCCTCGATGCGTGCGCGGGCGGACTTGCGCGCCGCGTTGGCGGCGTCGAATTCCTGCTGCGACAATCCGCGCGGGGTTTCGCGGGTCAGTTCGCGTGCCCGTGCGTAGTCGAGCTCGGCCTTTTCGGCGTCGGCATGCGCCGACACGAGCGTCGCTTCCGCTTGCTCGACCAGCGCCTTCGCGCGGCTCGCATCGGAGCGCGCCTGCGCGACGCGGGCCCGCTGCAGCGCGACGCGCACGTCGAAATCGCGAGGGTCGAGCCGCACGAGCGGGTCGCCCGCGTGCACGAACTGGTTGTCGTTCACCAGCACGCGCTCGACCGTGCCGGCCACGCGCGGCGAGATCACGTGCAGGTGGCCCGTCACGTACGCGTCGTCGGTGCCGCGATCATGCGCGTCGAATTCATAGACCAGCAGCGCGACGAGCAACAGCGCGCATCCGGCGATCGACACGATCGGCCATTTGCGCGAGCGCGCGGCGGAAGTGGGCGGCGTGTCCGGCGGGTTCGTGGTCACGATCGGGATACTCCATCGAAAAGACAGGGTTTGTCGCATCGCGCTATGCTTGCGCGAGCTTTTTGTGCGGGAGCCGCTCGACGATGAACACCACGTTCGCCCCCGGTGGCGCGACACCGGGGCCGGCCGCAGCGCCGGCCTCCGACATACCGACGTTTCGTTCGATCGCCGCGATCGCGGCCGTGCTGCTCGGCGCGATCATCGCGACCTTGACGTCGCGCATCACGTCGCTCGGGCTCGCCGACATACGCGGTGCGCTCGGCGTCGGGTTCGACGAGGGCGCGTGGATCAACACCGCGTTCATCGCGTCGCAGATGTTCGTCGGGCCGCTCGCGATCGCGGCGGCCTTCGTGTTCGGCACGCGTCGCGTGCTGCTGGCGGGCGCCGCGGTATTTCTGGTCGTCGAAAGCGTGCTGCCGCTGTGCACGAACTTCGGCACGTTCATCGTGTTCCAGAGCCTGGCCGGTTTCGCGTCCGGCGTGTTCGTGCCGCTGACCGTCGGGTTCGTCGTCCGCACGCTGCCGCCGCGGCTGATTCCGTTCGGCATCGCCGCGTATGCGATGAACCTCGAGATGTCGCTCAACCTGTCGGCGACGCTCGAAGGGTGGTACAGCGAACACCTGAGCTGGCGCTGGCTGTTCTGGCAGAACGCATTGCTGACCGTGCCGTTCATCGTCTGCCTGATGCTGTCGCTGTCCACCGAGCCGATCAAGCGCATCGCGTCCGGTATCGATACGCGCGGCATGCTGCTCGGCGCCGGCGGGTTCGCGTGCCTGTGCATCGCGCTCGATCAGGGCGAGCGGCTGTTCTGGTTCCAGTCGCCGCTGATCGTCGCGCTGCTGTGCATCGGCATCGTGATGGTGGCCGCGTTCCTGATCCACGAACTGACGTCGCGACGGGCCGGGCTCGATCTCGGCTACCTCGCGTTGCCCAACGTCGCGTTGCTGATCCTGCTCGTCGGCCTCGTGCGCTTTACCGTGCTCAACACGAGCTTCATTCCGTCGGCGTTTCTCGCGAGCACCTACGGGCTTCGACCGCTGCAGATCGGCGATACGCTGCGCTGGATCGCGATGCCGCAGCTGCTGTTCGCGCCGTGCGTGGCGTGGCTGCTGCAACGCGTCGATCCGCGCCGGCTGATCGTGGCCGGCTTCGCGATGGTGGCGGTCGCGTTCGCGCTCGGCGCGCGCCTCACGCCCGTCTGGGCCGAACCCGATTTCATCCCGTCGCAGCTGCTGCAGGCGCTGGGGCAGACGATGGCGCTCACGTCGGTCGTGTTCTTTTTCGGCAAGCACGCGACGGCCGAGCATGTACTGACGTTCGGCGCCGTCGTGCAGACGACGCGCCTGCTGAGCGGGCAGCTCGGCACGACGTCGATCGCGGTGATCCAGCGCATCATGGAGGCTACCCATTCGAATCTCGTCGGTCTGCATGTCACGCTGTCGGATCCGCAAACGCTGGAGCGCCTGCGGGCCGGCGCGGCGTTGCTCGTGTCGCACGGCGCGACCTTCGCGACCGGCGACCAGGCGGCTTATGCGCTGCTCGACCGGGCGGTTCGCATCCAGGCGACCACGCTCGCGCTGGCCGACAATTTTCGTGTCGCGACGGCTTTCGCGGTCGCGGGGGTGTTGATCGGCTTGCTGCTCAGGCCGGCGCGTGCGTCGTGAGCGTGCGGCGCCGGATCGGCGGATATGCCGCATCGACGATCCTGGCGATCGCGCCCGCCGCAACGCAACGGCGGCGACCTGAAAAATCCTGAAACGTGCTGAAGGGCGCGCCGGCCTGAAGGCCGGGCGGCCGGGCGCGCCGTGCCGCGATGCTTACGCCTTCAGGAACGCGAGCAGTTCGGCATTGATCCGGTCGGCATCGACGACGCACATCCCGTGCGCGCCGCCGGGGATCACCTTGAGTTGCGCGTGCTTCACGATCTTCGCGGACAGGCGGGCCGAATCATCGATCGGCACGATCTGGTCGTCGTCGCCGTGCAGGATCAGCGTCGGGACGTCGATCTTCTTCAGGTCTTCGGTGTAGTCGACCTCGGAGAATTCCTTGACGCACAGATACTGGCCATAGACACCGCCCATCATGCCCTGCGCCCAGAATGCGTCGATCGTGCCCTGCGACACCTTGGCGTCCGGACGGTTGAAGCCGAAGAACGGCACGGCGAGATCCTTGTAGAACTGCGAGCGGTTCTCGGCGACGTTCTTGCGGATCCCGTCGAATACGTCCATCGGCAGGCCGCCGGGATTGGACGCCGATTTCACCATCTGCGGCGGCACGGCGCCGATCAGCACGGCCTTCGACACGCGCTTCGTGCCGTGGCGCCCGATGCAGTGCGCGACTTCGCCGCCGCCGGTGGAATGGCCGACGAGCGTGGCTTCGCGCAGGTCGAGCGCATCCATCAGCGCCGCCAGATCGTCGGCATACGTGTCCATGTCGTTGCCGTGCGACGGCTGGCTCGAGCGGCCGTGACCGCGGCGATCGTGCGCGATCACGCGATAGCCGTGCTGCACGAGGAACAGCATCTGCGGGTCCCACGCGTCTGCGCACAGCGGCCAGCCGTGCGAGAAGACGACCGGGCGGCCGCTGCCCCAGTCCTTGAAGTAAATCTGCGTACCGTCTTTGGTGGTGATCGTGTTCATCGCATGAGCTCCTTGATGGGCGGAAGCGGCGTGTTTGGGGGCGGCAGCGGCGGCAGCAGCCGGCAGCGCGGCGGCTGCAACGGCGGTCGCGCCGGCAAGCAGCATGTCTCGGCGACGCGCCGAGGGAACGGCGTCGATATCTGCTGGACGCATTGGGACTCCTTGAACGTGCGGTGGAACGATGCCGCGTTGGATGGATGGTGCGGACCTGCCCGCATGCGGCAATCGCGCCGGCAGCCGGCGTGGGTTCGCGGTCGCGGGCCGGCAGGCGCGCAAGTGTTAGCGAACGAACGCCGACAGGAGCCTATCGCGGGGTCATGCAGCCTGTACTGAAATCGCGCTGAATTTTCATGAAGGCGGTCGCGGCGCAAGCCGCGCGAACGCACCGGCCAGAAAAATTAAGCCCGGAATCAAGACTCTTCAGCGGCGGCTCGCTATTGTCAGCATCAGGTCATCCCGTCGCGGGTCTTGCCAGTTCGTGCCGGCGGATGACGACCGCATTGCGGGCGGGTGCGATACATCCGCGCCCTTTGCCACTTGCCTGGGTACGCCGCCATGGACGAATTCAATCGCTGGGAACACGTGATGACGCTGCTCGACCCGTCGCCGGCTGCGAGCCGCTGTGCGCCGTCGCATCTTCGCGACCCGGAACCCGTACGCCGTTGCCATCGCGACGATGCGCCGCCCGCGTCGAGCGGCGGCGTGCGCCGCCGTTGCGCGATCGTCGCCGCCGAGCGGCAGACCGATTCGTCGGTGTTGATATCGTGGAGCGATCCGACCCGCTGCCGCTACGACGAGCAGCGCTGGATCAGCGCAAAATCCCGCGCCCTCGGCCGTTGCGCGCTGACCGGCATCACGATTCATACCGGCGATGCAATCTACAAGCCGCAGTGGCGCGGAGCGAAGCGCCCGGCGAACTACCGGGAGGTGATCCTCGCGTCCGAACTGGACCGGTTCATCGTCAGGCTGTCCCGTTCATGACACGGAACGGCGCACCCAATCCGTCGGCCACGTTCTGGCCGCCGCCGCATTTTCATTGCTGAGGAATCTTCATGAGCACGTTCACGACACGCGACGGCGTTTCGATCCACTACAAGGACTGGGGCGCAGGGCGCCCGGTCGTATTCATTCACGGCTGGCCGTTGAATGCGGACATGTGGGACGTCCAGATGCATCATCTCGCATCGAACGGCTTTCGCTGCATCGCCTACGACCGGCGCGGCTTCGGCCGGTCCGGCCAGCCGTGGACGGGATACGACTACGACACGCTGGCGGACGATCTCGCGACGCTGATCGAGACGCTCGGGCTGCGCGACGTGACGCTCGTCGGCTTTTCGATGGGCGGCGGCGAAGTGGCACGCTACATCGGCCGGCACGGCACGCGACACATCGCGAAGGCCGTGCTGGTCGGGTCGGTGACGCCGCTGGTCGCGCGGCGCGACGACCATCCGGACGGTGTCGACGTGGCCGTGTTCGACGGTATTCGCGCGGGCATCGTGGCCGACCGCGCGGCCTTCTTCGAGAACTTCTGGCCGCTGTTCACCGGTTCGAACCGGGCCGCTTCGACGATCTCGCGCGCCGCGCTCGACTGGACGTCGTTCATGGCGCTGCAGGGCGGATTGAAGGGGACGCTCGATTGCGTCGGCGCGTTTTCCGAAACCGATTTCAGGGCGGATCTCGACAAGTTCGACGTGCCGACGCTCGTGATTCACGGCGACGACGACCAGACGGTGCCGCTCGCGCTCACGGGCGCCGCCGCCGCGAAGCGCGTGCCGCACGCGACGCTGAGCGTCTACGAGGGCGGGCCGCATGCGCTGTATCTGACGCACGCGCAACGATTGAACGACGAACTGCTGGCGTTCGCCCGCGCATGACCTGGCGGCGGCCGTGACGTGGCGGAGCGGGCCCGGCCGACCGGACGGCTCACTCCGTCCATTTCGACCCGAGCACCAGGCCGCAGAAATTCGTCCGACGATAGTCCGGGTCGCAACGCTCGAGCACGTCGGCGCCGACGTTGCCGAACGCAGCGGCAGGGCGATGCGCGGTGCCCGCGGCGAGCGCCTCGAGGAACAGCTCCTTGAAACACGGGCCGCGAGGCCACGCGTTCACGATCTCGTCGCGTTCGGACCGGCTCACTTCGTCGAAATGACGCGCAAAGAGATCCGTCTCGATACCGGCGCCGAGCAACGCCGTCAACGGCGTCATGTACGGGTGAATGCCGAAGGTCGTATGCAGCGCGATCGCACGCCAGACCTCTTCCGCATCGCCGGCGGCGACACCGTATCCGCAGAGGAATGCGTGGGCGGCATTCGCGCCGTCGATTTCGAAGCGCCGGCGCGAATCCCGGTAGCGCTCCGTCAGCCCGAAGTCATGGAACAGCGCGGCGACGTACAGCAGTTCGGCGTCGAATGCGATGCCGCGACGCAGCCCGATGATCGACGCAAACGCGAACACGCGCATCGCGTGCCGGAACAGGAGTTCCGGTTCGCCGGCGCGCACGGTCGCGGCGGCCTCCCGTGCGATCGGGCCGTCGGGAATCCGGATGCCGGCGATACGGTTGCCCATGGTCGTGTTCCTCGCGGCGTGACGGCGGTCGCTCGACGCTGGCGCCATCGAACCATCGTCGCGCGCCGCACCGCTGAATGTCCTGAGCGGCGCCTGAATCGTTCTGAACGGAAAATCCGACCGGCGCTCGCACCCGGAATCGATTTCACCGCGCTTTGCACGTCGCTTTTGCCTGGTTTTTTCGCAAGTCATTCGAACTGCGATTTCAATTAACGAGATCACGAAATCGATTCCGGCCAATCGGCCGTTTTATCCGATAAATGAGTTCACGAATGAACGAATGTTTCGCACATTAAAAGTGCAGGATGTCATGGTGCGCCGTGCCGGACGGCGTGCATGTCCGGGAGGCGTCGCGGCGATCGCGGTTCTCGTCGATTCAAAAAATTTGCTCCTTCCGTTCTGATAATTTGAATCACCTCATTAGACAAATGCCGTAGCATGGCACCCAACCGGTGTCATTTCTGACAGGGCATCAATGAATGAAGTCGATTAAGAATTTCCATGATCAGGATTGGAACACTTCACGTTTTTCTCGACAGACGTGAAATTCGCTCGAACGGCAAACTGCTGCGCATCGGCAGCCGCGCATTCGAAATTCTCGAACTCCTGATTCGGGCGAATGGCGCATTGGTATCGAAAGACGAAATCATGCAGCGTGTGTGGCCGCACACGATCGTGGAGGAAAACAACCTGCAGGTGCATATCGCCGCGTTGCGCAAGGCGCTGGCCGGCGACCGGAACCTGATCGTCACGGTGCCGGGGCGCGGCTATCGGCTGGTCGGCGCCCAGGCCGAAGGCGCGGCGGCCGTGCGTCCCGCGGCGTCACGGCTGACCGCCGCGCCGACCGCGCTCGTCGGCCGCGAGCAGACCGTCGCCGACGTCCTCGCGGCGCTCGACACCGCGCGCGTCGTGACGCTGGTCGGGGCGGGCGGCATCGGCAAGACGCGGGTCGCGCTCGAAGCGGCCATGCGGGCCGAGGCGAGTTTTCCGGAGGGGGCCGCGTTCGTGTCGCTGGCCACGGTTGCGTGTCCGCAATTCGTGCCTGCCGCGCTGGCGGGTGCGTTCGGCATCGTGCAGCCGGCCGGATCGCTGACGCTCGAAGCCGTGCTGGCCAGCGTGGCGAACCGCCGGATGCTGCTGGTGCTCGACAATTGCGAACATCTGCTCGATGCCGCCGCGCAGATCGCGACTGCATTGACCGAGTCCGACGCCGGATTGTGCGTCCTCGCGACCAGCCGCGAGGCGCTGCGTATCCAGGGCGAGCGGCTGTGTCCGATTCCGCCGCTCGATGTGCCCTGCGAAGGCGCCGACGATGCCGAGATCCTGCGCGCAAGCGCGGTGCAACTGTTCTCGGCGCGCGCGCGCGCCGCCGACCCTCGCTTTCCGCTCCATGGACGCAGCGTGTCGCTGATGGCGTCGGTATGCCGGCGTCTCGACGGTCTCCCGCTCGCCATCGAACTGGCTGCGGCCCGAGCGGCCGTGCTCGGCATCGATGTGCTGGCCGCGCATCTCGACGATCACTTCAGGTTGCTGACCGGCGGTTTTCGTACGGCATTGCCGCGTCATCAGACGCTGCAGGCGATGTACGACTGGAGCTACCGCCTGCTCGGGGACGCGGAGCGCCTGCTGTTGCGGTGGCTCGGCGTGTTCCGCGACAGCTTCTCGATCGACGCGGTGCGGGAGATCGTCGGCACGAAGGGGCTGGTCGATGCGGACCTGCTCGACACGATCGCCGGCCTCGTCTCGAAGTCGCTCCTGAGCCTCGAGAGCGCGCACGGCGCGCCGCGCTACCGGCTGCTGACCACGACGCGCGCGTATGCGCTGCAGCAGCTCGCGAACAACGGCGAATGCGCGGCCGCGGCACTCGCGCATGCGAACTACTTCCATAGGTTGTTCAGGCTTGCGCCCGGTGGCGACGACGCGCCGCGGGCCGAATCGCGGCTCGACGTGATCCGGCGCGAACTCGGCAATCTGCGCGCGGCGCTCGACTGGGCGTTTTCGCCGAACGGCGATGCGGAGGTCGGCATCGCAATGGCGGCTGTCGCGGTCCCGTGCCTGTTCGACCTGTCACTGGTGGACGAATGTCGCGAACGGGCGCGCGCGGCGCTCGATGCAATGCGGAATATGGACGAGACGCGGGCGCGCGAGGATGCGCGCGTGCGCCTGCTGGCCGCCTATGCCGCCGCGCTTGCCCATACGTCGGGGCCGACGCGGGTCGTGCACGACGCCTGGTCAGAACTGCACGCGCTCGGGGGCGACGCGGACGAGGCCGGGTTGCCGGCGCGCGAACCGTAACGGTGCGCGCCGCTGCCGAATTCAGAACGTTTCAGCCTGAACTCAGGACTTGGCCGGCCGGTGCGTCTACATTGCATGCATGGAGACCGTCGGCGATTGGCGCGCGGGCAGCAGACCGGCTCGCACCGCCGCTAGTCGATATCCCGATGCCACTGAATGCCGGCGTGGGGCGGCGATCGGCACATGTCGTGCCGCGGCGACTTCGCGCGTCATCGAACGACTACCGCATGAAACCTGTCCAGTCCGACCTTTCACGCCACGATTCGCCGCGGGCGGCCGCTCGCCGGATCGGGTAGCGCGAGCCATGCGATCGCGCGGGTTTCCCGCCAGTCGCGCAGCGCGCACGCGGCCCGTTCCGGCATGCTGAACCTGTCCGTCACGGTCGCCTACGGCGCACCGATCGTCGTTGCCGACCTCGTTGCGTGGCGGTTGCTCGGGCCTGGCCGTTCGACGACGAAAGCGGTCTGGCGCTGCGCGTCGTTCGCCGCGCTGACCTATGTGCTGTTCGCCACCGGCGTGAGCCCGCTCGCGGTGCCACCGTCGCCCGACCGATTCGATCGGTTGGCCATCCAGGCGATCGGTGTCGCCTGGTGGCTGCAATGCGCGCTGGTGTTCAGCCTGATGCTCGATCATTTGCTGCTGCCGCGCGCATGGCGCAACCAGCGGCTGTTTCACGACATCGCCGCGGGCGCCGTGTTCGGTGCGGCCGCGGTGGCCGCGCTGGGCTACGTACTGGGCCTGCCGCTGAGCGGCCTGGTCGCGACCTCGGGCGCGGTGGCCGTGATCCTCGGCCTGGCCGTCCAGAACACGCTGAACGACGTGTTCTCGGGCCTCGTGCTGAATACCACCCAGCCGTTTCGCCTGGGCGATACGGTGGCCATCGGCGAACTGGAAGGGCGGATAGTCGAAAGCAACTGGCGCGCGACCAAGCTGATCAACAGCCTTGGCAACCTGGTCGTCGTGCCGAACAGCACGGCGGCGAAGGCGACGATCGTCAACCTGAGCGAACCCGCGAGCGTGCACGGCGTGACACTGACGATCGAGATCGATCCGGCGGTGCGGCCGGCCGTCGTCGTCGATGCGCTCGACCGCGCTGCCGCCAGTTCGCTGGACGTGCTGGCCAGTCCCGCGCCGATCTCGGTCGTCAAGGCCTTCAAGACCAATTCCGTCGAATACGAACTCGTCTGTTACGTCGACGCGCTGCAAAAAAAGGTGGCGGTGCGTAACCGGCTCTACGATCTGGCCCACCGGCATCTCGCCGCCGCGGACATCGCGCTGCGCCCGCTCGGCGGGACGGCCGAGGCGCACCGGCCGGCTTCGAGCGGTCAACGGCTGCTGCGCGCGGTCGAACTCTTCAGGCAACTCGGCGACGAGGATCTGGCGGTGCTGGCCGATGCGCTGGCGTCGCGCGTATTCCACAAAGGGGACGTGATCTACGCGTCGAATTCCGATACGCGCCTGCTGACGATCGTCGGGTCCGGTGTCGCGTCGGTGTTCGTGCCGGGCGCGACGGGCGACATCGAGGTCAGGCGGATGGTGCCCGGCGACGCGATCGGCCAGTCCGTCGTGCTGGCCGGCACGCAACTTCATGCGAGCGTCTACGCGGTGACGGCCGTGACGGCCTATCAGTTGAGCAGCCGCGACCTGTCGCCGCTGCTCGCGAGGAAACCGGAACTCGGACGGCTGATGTGCGAATCCCTTAACGAACACATCGCGACCGAGGAAAAGATGATGATCCCGCCGGCCGCGAAGGCGCATGCGTCGTTCAATCTGATCGAGTGGCTCGAGAAGGAGATGAAGCGCCTTCACGATTCGTTCGGCTGACGCGGCGGTGGCGGGAGATCGCGGGAAAAGGCCGATCGGGCGGTGCGGCCGGCGTGCGGCGGAATCAGGCGAGCGCGGTGAACCGGTCGACGAGATCGGGGCGGTCGAGCTGCTCGACCCACCAGTGCAGCGCGCGTCCGGCCTCGTCGTCGCGCCACGCGATATAGCAATGTGTCGTGTCGCGCATGCCGGTCACCTGGCGCGCGACGAGCTTGCCCTGCGAGATCGCGCGTGCCGCGACGCAATCCGGCAGCGTGCCCACCGCGAGTCCTTCGCACTGCGCGGCCAGTTTTGCGGCGAGCGTGGGGACCGCGAGATACGGCTGCCCGGCATCGACGTTGACCGAGCGCGGCTGCAGTTCGCGCGAGGTATCGCTGATGACGGCGCCGCGATACTCGACCACCGACGCCATCGACAGCGGTTCGGGCAACGCCGCGAGCGGATGGGTGGGGGCGACGGCGAACACGTGCCTGAGCGTGCCGATCGGCCGCGCGACGATGTTCGGCAGCTCCGGCGGCTCGCCCACCGCGCCGACGACGAGATCCGCGCGGCGCGAAATCAGCGCATCCCAGGTGCCGCCGAGCACTTCGGTGGACAGGCGCAGCCGCGTGTTCATCTCGAGTCCGTAGAACGTATGCACGTACGGCCACAACGCGTCGAACGGCAGGATCTCGTCGATACAGATGCGAACCTCGGTTTCCCAGCCTTGCTGTGCACGCAGTGCCTTGAGTTCGATCTGTTGGGCGGCATGCAGCAGCCGGCGGCCCTCTTCGACGACCACGCGGCCCGCGTGCGTGAGCTTCGCACGGCGCCCGCTGCGGTCGAACAGTGCGACGTCGAGGTCGCTTTCGAGTTTTTGTACGAGATAGGTCAGCGCGGACGGTACGCGGTGCAGGAGCTCCGCGGCTTCGGCGAACGTGCCGGTGCGATCGATCGCGTCCAGTGCTTCGAGCGCTTCGAATGACAGCTTCATGATGGAATCCACGCGGGCGTCGGGCTGTCATGTTATCGCCAAGCGCCGCGGAGACCAATACGATTCAGAACAATTAATCCGGTTGCCGGAGCCGGGGGCGCTATCCTTTTTCGGGCAGGATTGCCTCGCGCGAATTCAGCGTCCGATCGGTATTGGCGATGTGCGCCATTTCCGCGGCGTCAGCGCACGGGGGAGCCGTGCCGAATGGGCCCGGGTTTCGCGGCTGCTTCGCGTTCCGGCTTGCCTGCGCGTGGTCGGCGTCGGGAGATTGGCCGGCACGCCGGTCGGCCTCCCCGAATCCGGTCAGTCAACGTGGGTCACGACGGTGTCGATTAACGTTTCTTCGCGGTGGCATCGGATGCCTGGGCGCCGGGCAGGGAGCCGAACATGTGCTGGCTGCACTTTGCTTCGTTCCACGCGGTTCTCAGATGAATTCCAGCGAGCATTCTCCGTGCGATCGGCAGGATCTGTTCGCCGGCAAGAATGCCCAGCAGGCCGGCCAGCGCGATCGTGGGCGGAGCGGGCGATTGCACGCCGATCAGGAAGTAGACGACGCCGGCGAGAATCCCGGCAAGCAGCGATGAAATATACGGCTTCATGATTCGGATGTAAGTGAATGACAACCGTGTGAAAAATACGGATAACTACTGATCCGCGGACGATCCCGAATTCATTCGATAGCGTAGCAGGTCTTTTTTGATGTGATCATTCAATTCGATGGTTTTAAGATCTTTTAAGGCCTGTTTTTAGGGATTTTATTAATCGATTTGATTAAGTGGCGTTACCATGAAATTGCGTGTTGAATGACACCGGCTGGCAGGAAAGCCTGCCGGCACAGCGCATTGGGCGCCTCCCGGCTTGCCGGCGAGACAGGCAATTTTTTCTCCGCGTCAAAGGACATGACTACCATGAGCAATCCGAAGCTTGAAGTACTCACCCCCCATAACAGCCAGCTGATCTTCATCGACCAGCAGCCGCAGATGGCGTTCGGCGTGCAGTCGATCGATCGTCAGGTTCTGAAGAACAACGTCGTCGGGCTCGCGAAGGCCGCGAAGGTATTCAACATCCCGACCACGATCACGACGGTTGAAAGCGACAGCTTCTCGGGGCACACCTATCCCGAGCTGCTCGACGTGTTCCCGAACCAGAAGACGCTCGAACGCACGTCGATGAACTCGTGGGACGACCAGAAGGTGCGCGATGCGCTGGCCGCGAACGGCCGCAAGAAGGTGGTCGTGTCGGGCCTGTGGACGGAGGTCTGCAATACGACGTTCGCGCTGTGCGCGATGCTCGAAGGTGACTACGAAATCTACATGGTCGCCGACGCATCGGGCGGCACGTCGAAGGACGCGCACGACTTCGCGATGCAGCGGATGGTGCAGGCCGGCGTGGTGCCCGTGACGTGGCAGCAGGTCCTGCTCGAGTGGCAGCGCGACTGGGCACACCGCGAGACTTACGACGCCGTGATGGCGATCGCGAAGGAGCACTCGGGTGCGTACGGGATGGGTGTCGATTACGCGTACACGATGGTCCACAAGGCCGCGCAGCGTACCGCGACGCCGCACGAGTCGATCCCGCCCGTGCCGGCGAAGTGACCGAAGGCAGTCGCGACTGTCGATGCTGATGCGGCGTGTTCCCCGCGAACACGCGGCATCGGCAATATGAAATCGCGGGCGGCGTACGTGGTCGATTCACGGATGCCGCCCGCAGCGTGTTTGCCAGGACGTTACGACCTGCATTCCAACCTGTCCGAGAAATTGATCGTATGGAACCTTATCTGGTTTCCCTTGGTGCGGGCTTGCTGATCGGTGTCATTTACAGCGCAATCAAGGTCCGTTCTCCGGCGCCGCCGCTGATCGCGCTTGTCGGGCTGCTCGGCATGTTGATCGGCGTGCAGGCCATCCCCACCCTCAAACAGCTCTTTGGCTTCTGATCGAAACGAGGTGACGTATATGACCGCAACCGAGTCCCAACCGGATCTGATCCTTCACAACGGAAGGTTCACGACCCTCGACCGCGCCAACCCCACCGCGACGGCGGTGGCGATAGCCGCCGGCCGCTTCGTTGCGGTCGGCAATGAAGCGGACGTCATGCGGCTCGCCGGGCGCGCGACGAAGGTCGTCGACCTCGGCGGCCGCGCCGTGCTGCCGGGCCTGATCGACAACCACTGCCACGTGATTCGCGGTGGCCTGAACTACAACATGGAACTGCGCTGGGACGGTGTGCCGTCGCTCGCGGTCGCGATGGACATGCTCAGGCGGCAGGTCGCGATCACGCCCGCGCCGCAATGGGTGCGCGTGGTCGGCGGCTTCACCGAGCACCAGTTCGCCGAGAAGCGCCTGCCGACGATCGAGGAGCTCAACGCCGCCGCGCCCGATACGCCGGTGTTCATCCTGCACCTGTACGACCGTGCGCTGCTGAACGCGGCCGCGCTGCGCGTGGTCGGCTACACGAAGGACACGCCCGAGCCGCCGGGCGGCACGATCCTGCGCGACGCCGCGGGCAACCCGACCGGGCTGCTGCTCGCGAACCCGAACGCGACGATCCTCTACGCGACGCTCGCGAAGGGGCCGAAGCTGCCGTTCGAATACCAGTACAACTCGACGCGCCACTTCATGCGCGAACTGAACCGTCTCGGCGTGACGGGCGTGATCGATGCGGGCGGCGGTTCGCAGAATTATCCCGACGATTACGAAGTGATCCGCAAGCTGCACGACGCGGGCGAGATGACGATCCGGATCGCGTACAACCTGTTCACGCAGAAGCCGAACGCCGAGAAGGAAGACTTCGTGAACTGGACCAAGAGCGTCAAGTATCACGACGGCACCGACTATTTCCGCAACAACGGCGCGGGCGAGATGCTGGTGTTCTCGGCGGCCGACTTCGAGGATTTCCGCGTCGCGCGGCCGGACCTGCCGGCGCAGATGGAGGACGATCTCGAAGGCGTCGTGCGCGTGCTCGCGCAGAACCGCTGGCCGTGGCGCATGCATGCGACCTACGATGAAACGATCGACCGCGCGCTCGACGTGTTCGAGAAGGTCAACAAGGACATCCCACTCGAAGGCCTGAACTGGTTCTTCGATCACGCGGAAACCATTACCGAAAAATCGATGGACCGTATTGCGGCGCTGGGCGGCGGCATCGCGGTGCAGCACCGGATGGCGTACCAGGGCGAATACTTCGTCGAGCGTTATGGCGCGCAGGCGGCCGAAGCGACGCCGCCCGTCGCGAAGATGCTCTCGAAGGGCATCAAGGTGTCGGCCGGCACCGACGCAACGCGCGTCGCGTCGTACAACCCGTGGGTGTCGCTCGCGTGGCTCGTGACGGGCAAGACGGTCGGCGGCTTGCGGATGTATCCGCAACGCAACCTGCTCGATCGCGAGACCGCGCTGCGGATGTGGACCGAATACGTGACCTGGTTCTCGAACGAGGAAGGGAAGAAAGGGCGTGTAGCGGTCGGGCAGCTCGCCGACCTGGTGGTCCCGGATCGCGATTTCTTCGCATGCGCGGAGGACGATATCGCGGGCACGACCGCGTTGCTGACGGTGGTCGGCGGCAAGATCGTGTGGGGCGCGGGGCCGTTCGCGTCGCACGACGCGCCGATTCCGCCCGCGATGCCGGACTGGTCGCCCGTGCGCGAGTACGGCGGCTACGGCGGCTGGGGCGCGACGCAGCGCAACGGCGCACCGCTGCAGCGTGCGGCGGCCGCCGCGATGTGCGGCTGCGCGAGTGCGTGCAACGTGCACGCCCATGCGCATGCGAGCGCGTGGGGCAGTGCATTGCCGACGTCGGACGCGAAGGGCTTCTGGGGCGCGTTCGGTTGTTCGTGCTGGGCGATCTGACATGTCGACGACAACCGGCCGGTACAGCCCAGGGTGGATTCGCGTCCTGCTGGCGCAGCCGTGGGTCGGCGCGCTGGTGCGGCTTGCGCTGGTTTCCGCTTTCCTGATCGGAGGCGTCGACAAGGCACTGCACTTTGACGATGCGATCGCGGAGCAGGCGCATTTCGGCCTGCATCCGCCCGCGTTCTGGGCTGCACTGGCGGTTGTGGTCGAGATCGGCGGTTCGCTGTGCGTGGTATTTCGCCGGTTCACCTGGATTGGCGCGGGTGGACTCGGCGTGCTGACCGTCGTCGCGATGCTGGTGGCGAACGACTTCTGGAACCGCACGGGCGTGGCGCGCTTCATGGCGCTCAACAGCTTCTTCGAGCACCTGGGGCTGATCGCCGCGCTCGTCCTCGTCACCATGCTTGGCGATGTTCAACGCGGGGAAGGGGACAGCCGCGCCTGATCGTTTGTCCGGCAGGTTGAAACAGGAAGGAAATTCAACCGCGGAGAACGTTCGCACTGAACTGCATTGCTTGCGCTGATGCTGGCGGACGGCTTCGCTGCCGCTCCCGCTTCGTTCGCAACGCCTCCCGGACCTGCCGCTACGCATGCACGTGCGCTCGCGGCAGGTCTGCAATACGACACGATGCTCGTGTCAGTCGCCCCCGGCGATTTCAACCGTTTCACCGACAGCTTTGTCGCGAGGTCTGGCGGCAGCAAGTCGAATCAGGTGTCTTCCAGGTGACGCCGACACCCGGTCGGCCCCTGTCTCAGCTCGTCCTTGCGCCGTCCGGCACGATTTCCTCGTTCTGCTTCAAGACACCGATCCCCTGGCCGCCCGCGGCGGCGCGCACGGGCTATCTCGTGGCCGACATCGAAACGTCCATGAAGGTGGCGCGCAAGCATGGCGCGGATGGGGGGCGTCGACATGTTCCCCGATCCGATCGGTCGCGCTCGCGTCGACTTCCGGAGAGCGCGAACGCGCGGCCATACCGGGCGCGCGCGATGTCGACGCGCGGCCCGGAATACTCGATCGAGCATCGACCGGATATCCAATCCTCAGACCTTATTCCGGTCAGTCCGACCTGCCTGTCTCCGCGCGTCGAATGGTCGGCACCCAGCCGATCGAATTCAAAATTTGTCTAGTCATCCTTGGGATTTGTCCACGTCCGCTGCACCAAATCCGTGCCCGGAATCCCCGCGATGACGCGCACTGGAGCCCTGTATTTAGGGGATTTCCCGCGTTTACGCGGTTTTTTTTGATCAGCGCTTGTCCCGCGGTTTTTCTTCTTGCATGCTTGTATAGACAAATTCCTGAGGCGGCTTGAATGACCGAGGGGATGACGAACTTCAACGCAAGGAGAAATCTCGTGAACGGCAAGCGCATCAAGTGGGCAATCAGGACGATCGGCGTCATCGCGGCTGCAGCGGCAACGCTTGCCGCGCCGGTTCAGGCAAAGGAATGGAAGACGGTGACGGTGGCGCTCGAAGGCGGCTACGCACCGTGGAACCTCACGCTGCCGGGCGGCAAGCTCGGCGGCTTCGAACCGGAACTGCTCGCCAACGTGTGCGGCCGGATCAAGATCCAGTGCAACATGGTCGCGCAGGACTGGGACGGGATGATTCCCGGCCTGCAGGCCGGCAAGTTCGATGTCCTGATGGATGCGATCTCGATCACGCCGGAGCGCGAGAAGATCCTGCTGTTCTCGCGCCCCTATGCGGCCACGCCGGCGACGTTCGCCGTCACCGACACGAAGATCCTGCCGAAGGCCGCGCCCGGCGCACCGGCCGTCAAGCTGACCGGCGACGCGAACGCCGACAAGCCGACCGTCGACGCGCTGCGCAAGCAGTTGAAGGGCAAGACGATCGGCATCCAGTCGGGCACCGTCTATACGAAATTCATCAACGACAGCTTCAAGGACATCGCGTCGATCCGCGTGTACAAGACCTCGCCCGAGCGCGATCTCGACCTCGTCGCCGGGCGCATCGATGCGTCGTTCGACGACGTCACGTACTACGCGGCGAACACCGAGAAGAAGGAAAACGCGTCGATCGTGCTCGCGGGCCCGAAGCTCGGCGGGCCGATCTGGGGGCCGGGCGAAGGTCTCGCGTTCCGCAAGCAGGATCCCGACCTGAAGACCAAGTTCGATGCGGCGATCGGCGCGGCACTCGCGGACGGCACCGTGAAGAAGCTTGCCGACAAGTGGTTCAAGACCGACGTCACGCCGTAAGCGCGCGTCCGGCCGCCGCCGCGTAGTTGACGTCACGACGCAACGACACGGCGACGCGCGGCGGCGCGCATCCTGCAGATTCACTCAACGCATGCCGGGAGACACGCATGGCGATTCTTGAAATGCTCGGCTTCGGAACCGAAGGCTGGGGCGGCGTGTTGCTGCTCGCCGCACTGATGACGGTCGCGCTGACGCTCGCCGCGCTCGCGGTCGGCGCCGGGATCGGCGCCGCGATCGCGGCCGCGAAACTGTCGCGCCACCGCAGCGCACGCCTGCTCGGCGATCTCTACACGACGGTGTTTCGCGGCGTGCCCGAACTGCTCGTCATCTACCTGTTCTATTTCGGCGGCTCGACGCTCGTCACGACCATCGGCCAGTGGTTCGGCGCGGAAGGCTTCATCGGCGTGCCGCCGTTCGTGATCGGCGCGCTGGCGGTCGGCATGATCTCGGGCGCGTATCAGGCGGAGGTGTACCGCGCGGCCGTGCTGGCCGTGTCGAAGGGCGAGCTCGAAGCGGCGCGCTCGATCGGCATGCCGCGCGGCATGGTGCTGCGCCGCATCCTGATTCCGCAGGTGCTGCGCTTCGCGCTGCCCGGCATCGGCAACGTGTGGCAACTGAGCCTGAAGGATTCGGCGCTGATCTCGGTCACCGGGCTCGCCGAACTGCTGCGTACGAGCCAGATCGCCGCGAACTCGACGCACCAGTACTTCGTGTTCTTCGTCGCGGGCGGCGCGCTCTACCTCGTGATGACGGGCCTGTCGAACCGCGTGTTCAACCGGGCGGAAGCGATCGTCGGCCGCTCGTTCCGCCGCAATTTCGCGCGCAACTGACGGAGAGCACGCATGTCCATCGATTTCGACTTCCTCATCGACACGCTGCGACAGCTGCTCGCGGCCGTGCCGACCACGCTCGGCCTGTTCTTCGCGTCGCTCGTGCTCGGCGGCCTGCTGTCGCTCGTGATCGTCACGATGCGCGTGTCGCCGCGCTGGCTGCCGAACCGCTTCGCGCGCGCGTACATCCTGGTGTTTCGCGGTTCGCCGCTGCTGATCCAGATGTTTCTCGTGTACTACGGGCTCGGCCAGTTCGGCGTGATTCGCGAGAGCTTCATGTGGCCGCTGCTGCGCGAACCGTATGCGTGCGCGGTGCTGTCGCTGGCGTTGTGCACGGCCGGCTATACGGCCGAGATCGTGCGCGGCGGGCTGATGGCCGTGCCGGTCGGGCAGATCGAGGCCGGTTATTCGATCGGCCTGTCGGGCTTCGCGCTGCTGCGGCGCGTGATCGGCCCGATCGCGTTGCGCCAGTGCCTGCCCGCGTATTCGACCGAAGCCGTGCTGCTCGTCAAGTCGACCGCGCTGGCCAGCCTCGTCACGGTGTGGGAAGTGACGGGCGTCGCGCAGCAGATCATCCAGCAGACCTACCGCACGACCGAGGTGTTCGTGTGCGCGGCCCTCATCTACCTCGGCCTGAACTTCATCGTCGTACGCGTGCTCGGCGCGCTCGAATGGCGGCTGTCGGCCCACCTGCGCGCGCCGAAGCCGGCCGGCACGCCCGCCGCGGCGGCGCGCAATGCCCGGCGCGTCGCGCCCTGAGCGTATCCATCCTTCCCGGAGAATCCGATGAACACCGCTGCTCCCGTTGCCCTGTCGGTCAGGAACATCCACAAGTCGTTCGGCGATCACCATGTGCTGAAGGGCATTTCGCTCGATGCGCACGAGGGCGACGTGATCTCGATCCTCGGCGCGAGCGGCTCGGGCAAGAGCACGTTCCTGCGCTGCCTGAACCTGCTCGAGACGCCCGACGACGGCACCGTCGCGCTCGCGGGCGAGGAACTGAAGATGAAGCGCACGCGCGACGGTAAGCTGCATCCGGGCGACCGGCGTCAGGTCGACCGGATCCGTTCGCAGCTCGGCATGGTGTTCCAGAACTTCAACCTGTGGTCGCACATGACGGTGCTCGACAACCTCGTCGAAGGCCCGCTGCGCGTGCAGAAGCGCAGCCGCGCGGAAGCGGTCGAGGAAGCCGAGGCGCTGCTCGCGCGCGTCGGCCTCGCGGACAAGCGCGGCTACTATCCGGCGCACCTGTCGGGCGGCCAGCAGCAGCGCGTCGCGATTGCGCGTGCACTTGCGATGCATCCGAAGGTGATGCTGTTCGACGAACCGACGTCGGCGCTCGATCCGGAACTGGTCGGCGAGGTGCTGCGCGTGATGCGCTCGCTCGCGGAGGAAGGGCGCACGATGCTGGTCGTCACGCACGAGATGGGTTTTGCGCGTCACGTGTCGAACCGCGTGATGTTCCTGCATCAGGGCGAAGTCGATTCGGACGGCACGCCCGGCGATCTGTTCGGCGGCCAGTGCTCGGAGCGCTTCCGGCAGTTCGTGTCGAGCCATCACGACCGTTCCGCGAACTGAGGCTGCCATGACCGTATTCCGTTCGGCAAGGCCGCTCGACTGGCGGCAGGTCGCGGCAGTGGCAGCCGGCGAGCCGCTCGCGCTGGCCGACGATGCGCGCGTACGCGTCGTCGCGGCGCGCGAGCTCGTCGACGAAATCGTCGCGCGCGGCATCCGCGCGTACGGCGTCAATACGGGCGTCGGCGCGCTGTGCGACGTGATCGTGTCGCCGGCGCAGCAGAGCACGCTGTCGCGCAACATCCTGATGAGCCATGCGGTCGGCGTGGGCGCACCGCTCGGCGCGCCGGAAACGCGCGCGATCGTCGCGGCGGCGATCAACAACTACGCGCACGGGCATTCGGGCGTGCGCGCCGACGTCGTCGACCAGCTCGTCGCGTTGCTGGAACACGATTGCCTGCCGGAAGTGCCGGCGCACGGCTCGGTCGGCTATCTGACCCATATGGCGCACGTCGCGCTGGTCTGCATCGGCCATGGCCATGCGCGCCACCGCGGCGAGCGGATTCGCGGCGACGAGGCGTTGCGCCGCATCGGCCGCGCGCCGCTCGTGCTCGGCGCGAAGGAAGGGCTGAGTCTCGTCAACGGCACGCCGTGCGTGACGGGGCTGGCCGCGCTCGCGCTCGCGCGCGCGGAGCGGCTGCTCGACTGGGCCGACTGGGTGGCGGCGACGAGCTTCGAGAACCTCGGCGGGCAGCTCGCCGCCTTCGATCCGGCGTCGCTTGCGTTGCGGATTTCGCCCGGCATCGGGCACGTCGGCGCGCGGTTGCGTGCGCTGCTTGCCGACAGCGGGATGCTCGCGGCGGCAAGCGGCCGGCATACGCAGGATCCGCTCAGCCTGCGCACGATTCCGCACGTGCACGGTGCGGCGCGCGACGTGTTCGACGTGACGGCGGAGGTGGTCGATCGCGAACTGGCGTCGGTGACCGACAATCCGATCGTGGCCGGCACGCGCGACGCGCCGACCGTCCATTCGCAGGCGCATGCGGTCGGCGCAGGCATCGCGCTGGCGATGGACAGCCTAGCGGCGGCGATGGCACAGGTCGCGGCAATCGCCGAACGGCGTCTCGACCGGCTCGTCAATCCGCTCGTGAGCGGGCTGCCGGCGTTTCTCGCGACGCCTGGCGGCACCTGTTCGGGCTTCATGATCGCGCAGTACACGGCAGTCGCGCTCGTTGCGCAGAACCAGCGGCTCGCGGCGCCGGCGAGCCTCGACGGCGGCATCACGTCGGGCCTGCAGGAAGATCACTTGTGCCATGCGACGCCGGCGGCGCTGAAAGCGCTCGACATCATCGAGAACACGACGCGCGTGCTGGCGATCGAGCTGCTGGCCGCCGCACAGGCCTACGATCTGCAGGCGGACGGTGCATCGCGGGCCGCACCCACCGACGCGCTGTGGCGGCATGTGCGCGAACGCGTGCCGGTGTACCGGGACGATCGACCGCTCGCGGACGACATCGCGATCGCCGCCGGCATCGTCGCGAGCGTGCCGCCGCCCGTGATGTAACGGCCGGAGGCCGGCCGCCGAGCGACGCGACGGCCGGCGGACGATCCATCATTCATTCGATCGAGGGCGCATGAACGAAACGCAACGACAACTTGCCGGCCGGCTGGCGGGCGCACCGGGCGACGGCGTGCCGGCGCGCGCATTGCCGGCCTACCAGCAGATCAAGCGCTACGTCGTCGAGCGGATCGCGAACGGCGACTGGAAGCCCGGCGGCGCGATTCCGACCGAGGCCGAACTGGTCAAGGAATTCGGCGTCGCGCGGATGACGGTGTCGCGCGCACTGCGCGAGCTGACCGCCGAGCGCGTGCTGACCCGGATCCAGGGCGCGGGCACGTTCGTCGAACGGCGGCATTACGAATCGACGGTGCTGGAAATCCGCAACATCGCGGACGAGATCGCGGAGCGCGGCCACCGGCACAGCGCGCGCGTATTGCTGATCGAAAGCAGCGACGATCAGGAGGCGGTCGAAGCGCTCGGGCTGCGTTCGGGGCCCGTGTTCCATTCGCGCATCGTGCATTACGAGGAAGACGAGCCGATCCAGTTCGAGGATCGCTACGTCAATCCGGCGCTGTTTCCCGCGTATCTGGAACAGGACTTCACGATCGAGACGCCGAATCACTACATGGTGCGGCTTGCGCCGATCCAGCGCGCCGAGTTCCGGATCTACGCGGAAAAACCCAATGCGCAGGTGCGCCGGCATCTCGTGATGGAAATCGGCGAGCCGTGTCTGTTGTTGAGCCGCCGCACGTGGGTCGGCGAGCACATCGCAACGTCGGTGCGGTTGTGGCATCCGGCGTCGCGGTTTCATCTGGCGGGGCGGGTGTAGGGAGCGTTGATTCATCCCGGAACTCGCCGTTGAAACTTTCGTCCACGCCGGCGCCGTTCAGCCAGGGCTTGCCCGGCTCGTCGAGTGCCATCTCCATGCCGTTGCGCGCGCCCATCTCAGGGCACATCCCGCCGGCATCTTCTTCAGCCCTGCGTGCTTCTGCTCGAGTTGCTTGAGCCGCTTGACGTCGTCCGCCGCCAGGCCGCCGAAACGCTGCCGCCGGTTCCGAAAATTCCAGGGCAGGTCACCCGGGCGAGATTGATCCGTTTGATGCGCGTCGGCGCTCAGCCGCAACAGCCGGGATCGCAAGACATCGAGGAAGAGCGATGGATTTAGCGGTTGATGCACCCGTTGTCAACTGACTGGAGGGCCCTGTCTAACCGTCTGCGCAGTCTTGCTTAACGTGATTCACTTCGCCTGCCGGTGCGAAAACGTTCGTTTGTGTTCGTTTTTATTCGTTTTCGGGCATCGGTGTGTGTCGCGCCAAGCCGTCGAGGCCGGTATGGCCGACATCCCGCGCCCGGGCGACGCTTCAGTGCCGGAAGCGTCGCTGCATCGGCGAATCTCGCGTCCTCATCCTCAAGCAACCGACATGCACGTAAAAAATGGAGAACAAGATGAGCAGATCGATACGAGCGAAGACAGCGGCGGCCGTGGTCGCATTCGCAATGAACGCGGCTCCCGCCGCGAGTGTTGGAACCATTCTGTCGCTGGCCGGCGCGCAGGCCGCTTCCGCCGCGACGACCGCCGTCGACGATTATGCGGCGACCCGGTACCCGATCATTCTCGTGCACGGGCTGACCGGCACCGACAAGTATGGCGGCGTCGTCGAGTACTGGTATCACATTCCGGCGGATCTGCAGGCGCACGGCGCGAAGGTATACGTTGCCAATCTGTCCGGCTATCAGGGCGACGATGGCCCGAACGGGCGCGGCGAGCAATTGCTTGCCTACGTGAAGCAGGTCCTCGCGGCGACGGGCGCGCAGAAAGTGAATCTGATCGGCCATAGCCAGGGCGGCCTGACGTCGCGTTATGTTGCGTCTGTTGCGCCGGAACTGGTCGCGTCGGTGACGACGATCAGCACGCCGCACTGGGGTTCGCAATTCGCGGACTTCGTCCAGCAACTGTTGCAGGCGGATCCGACCGGCCTGTCGTCGGTCGTGCTCGGCGCGTTCGCGAATGCGCTCGGCACGTTGACGAGCAGCAACTTCAATACGAACCAGAATGCGATCCAGGCGCTGTCGGTGCTGACGACGGCGAAGGCCGCCGAATACAACCGGAAATTTCCGAGCGCGGGTCTCGGTGCGCCGGGCTCGTGTCGGACGGGCGCGTCGACCGAGACGGTCAACGGCAACACGCACCTGCTTTATTCGTGGGGCGGCACGGCGATCCAGCCGACAACGACGGTGGCCGGCGTGACGGGGGCTGTCGATACGAGCGTGAGCGGGGCCACCGATCCGGCGAACGTGCTCGATCCGGCCACGCTGGCGCTGCTCGGCAGCGGCACGGTGATGATCAATCGTGGCTCCGGTCCGAACGACGGCGTCGTATCGCAATGCAGCGCGCTGTTCGGCCAGGTGCTCGGCACGTATCACTGGGATCACACCGATGCGATCAACCAGATTCTCGGCGTGCTTGGCGCGAATGTGGAGGATCCGGTTGCGGTGATCCGCACGCACGCGAACCGGCTGAAAACGCAAGGCGTGTAAGCGATGACAGGTAGCAAGAGCGGCATCGCGCGACGCGTCGCGCTTTACGGGGCAGCGGGCGTCGTTGCGGCCGGCGCGCTCTGGTATGGGCTCGACGCCCGGAAGACGCGCGACGCCGGCATGTCCGGCGTCGCGCCCGCCGGGGCCGTGTCGTCCGCGTCGGCGGGCGGCACGGCGGCGAGCACCGTGCCCGGTTTCGGCGCAAGCGGGCTGCCCCCGGCACTCGCCGGCTCGACTGCGCCGCGCCTGCCGCTCGATGCGCACGGCCATCTCGCAAAGGTCGTTGCCGTGCGCGGCTTCTTCGACTATTTCCTGACCGCGCAAAACCAGTTGCGCGCCGCGGAACTCGATGCGCTCGTCGCGCGCGCGGTTGCCGCGCAGCTCGACGGCACGGTTGCGCAACGCGAGGCGCTCGACGTCTGGCAGCGCTACCGCGCGTATTTCGCCGAACTCGCGAAGCTGCCGGGCGGCGGCGCCGTGGACAACAAGGTCGACCTCCCGGCACTGCAGCTCGCGCTCGACCGGCGCGCGTCGATCGCGAGCCGCACGCTTGGCGACTGGAGCGAGCCGTTCGTCGGCGCCGAGCAGACGCTGCAGCGTGACGATCTCGCACGATTGAAGATCGTCCGCGATCCGTCGCTGACCGAGGACCAGAAGGCGGCAGGTCTTGCCGCGCTCGAGCAGCAACTGCCGCCCGATCGGCGCGCCGGGCTGGAGCGCCAGAAGGAGCAGGACAACGCGATCGCGCAAATCGACAAAGTGCAGAAATCAAACGCGACGCCCGATGAAATGCGCGCGCAGCTCGCGCAAACGCTCGGGCCGGAGGCTGCCGAGCGAGTCGTGAAGATGCAGCAGGCGGACAACGCGTGGCGTGCGAAGTACAACGAATATGCGGCGCAGCGCGCGCAGATCGATGCGCAGAACCTGTCGACACAGGATCGCGATGCGCAGATCGCGCAGTTGCGGCAGCGCTACTTTACGGAGCCGGGGGAGGCGCTGCGTGCGGCGTCGCTCGATCACGGCAGCGTGTCGACGCGCACGCAATAGATCCGACCTCGATCGAGCGGATCGTCGTATATCGAGCGATTTCCGCAACGCGTTGTCGATAACGGTCGACAGCGCGTGGTTTATCGGTACTTCAGCGCGGTCAAGACGAGCCTCATTGCAGAACCGGCATGCCGCTCTAGAGCCCTCGCTCTGAATCCCCATTGCACCGCCGCATGAAACAGTCGTCGGCCGATGGAAGCACACGGCGCAAATAATTTCGTACGCACTCGGCAAGATCCGCCGCGCTCCCGGGATATGCCCGTCCGGCAAGGGACGCGGTCTGTTTGCCGACGTCATTCCCGGCTAGCCGGGGCCGCTTTCGAGCATTCGGCTCGCGATCTGCATTCAAGCGACGAATGTGTGCATCGCAACAATCCATTTCATTCGCGGCAATCGTAACGGTAAGGTGAACGCACGTTCGAATTTGATCGGGCGATGCGAATTCACCACGTGACGACGCCATGAAAACGAATCACGATCGACCTGCGCAAGCAACATCCTCGTCCCCGGGCGGCAATGGGCGCGCGACGGGCCTGCGCCTGCCGGGCAGGCTGGTGGGACCGATCGTGCTGGGCACGCTGCTCAATGCGCTGAACTCGTCGATGATCGCGGTCGCGCTCGTCAGCATCCAGCAGGCGTTCAACCCGCAGGGTGCCGCGCATGAACGCATCGACACGATGTGGCTCGTGTCGGGCCTCTATCTCGCGACGGCGGTCGGCCAGCCGACGATGGGGCGTCTCGCCGACCGGTTCGGCGCGAAGCGGATCTTCTGCCTCGGCCTCGCGATCGTATTGATCGCGTCCGCGCTCGCGCCGTTCGCGCCGTCGCTCGGGTGGCTGATCGCGTCGCGCGTCGCGCTCGGCATCGGCACGTCCGCCGCGTATCCGGCGGGCATGGCGATGATCCGCACGTGGTCGCAGCAGCATGCGAACGGCGCGACGCCGACGGGCGGCCTCGGCGCGATCTCGGTCGCGGCGCAGGTGGCCGTCGCGTTCGGGCCGCCGCTCGGCGGCGCGCTCGTGCAGTTCGCCGGCTGGCGCGCGATCTTCTGGATCAACGTGCCGATCGTGCTGCTGGCCTTCGTGCTCGCGTGGCTGTGGATTCCGGCCGACGTCGTCCCGCGCGGCGCGCGGCAACGCCGCACGCTGCGGGGCACGCTGAAGGAGCTGGACCTGCCGGGCGTCGTGCTGTTCGTCCTGACGCTCACGAGCCTGCTGCTGTTCCTGCAATCGGTGTCGCGCGAGCCCGACTGGCTGCTGCTCGTCGCGACGCTGGTGCTGTGCCCGTTGCTGGTCCGGCGCGAGCGGCTGGCCGCGACGCCGCTGATCGACATCCGCATGCTCAGCGACAACCGTGCGCTCACGAGCACGTACCTGCGCTGCGTCGGCACCTACGCGGTGTTCTACGCGATCTTCTATGCGCTGCCGATGTGGCTGCAGGAGGCCAAGCGCCTGTCCGCCGCCGACGCCGGCCTCGTGATGCTGCCGGTCGCCGGGATCGGCACGATCGCGACGATGCTCGCGACCCGCGTCGCGCACCGTCACGGCTCGCGGCCGGTGCTGATCATCGGCTCCGCGATGCTGTGCATCGGCAGCGTCGTGATGAGCCTCCTCACCAGCGCGATGCCGGTCTGGTCGATCGTGCTGCTGTCGATCGTGTTCGGCGTGCCGAACGGCTTCAACAATCTCGGCAACCAGGCGGCGCTCTACCAGAGCGCGCCGCACGACCGGATCGGCACGGCCTCGGGGCTGTACCGCACCGCGCAGTATGTCGGCGGCAGCCTGTCGTTTGCGCTCGTCGGGCTGGCGCTCGGCCATCCGGCGAGCGATCGCGGCCTGCGCGAGCTGGCCATCGTCCTGGCGGTCGTCAGCGTGCTGCTGCTGCTCAACGCGGCGTCGAGCCGGCACCTGGATGCCGCCGCTTCTTCCATCTCCCAACAGAAGTGAGGTTTCACCATGTCCATTCCGACGCTCAATCGCACGGTCGCGCTGGTCGCAATCGATCTGCAGAACGGCATCGTGTCGCTGCCGGTCGTGCCCTACACCGGCGCGCAGGTCGTGGCGAAGACGGTCGAGCTCGCGACCGCGTTCCGCGCGCTGCAGCTGCCCGTCATCTACGTGCACACGAGCTACCAGCCGGACGGCGGCGTGGCGCTGAAGGTCAGGACGGATGCGCCGTCGGCGCCGCCGAATCTCGATCCCGAATGGAGCGCGTTCGCGCCGGCGCTCGGCGTGGGGCCGTCGGACATCGTCGTGACGAAGCACCAGTGGGGCGCGTTCACCGGCACCGACCTCGACGTGCAGCTGCGCCGGCGCGGCATCACGGACATCGTGCTGACCGGGATCGCGACCAACATCGGCGTCGAATCGACGGCGCGCCAGGCATACGAGAACAACTACAACGTCGTCGTCGTCAGCGACGCGGTCAGCACGTCGTCCGCCGACGCGCAGCACTTCGCGCTGACGCAGATTTTCCCGAAGCTCGGGCAGGTCGCCGCGACGGCCGACGTGGAGGCGGCACTGGAGCAGGCGTATTCGCGCTGAACGAAGCGGCGTGTTCGGCGTGCACATTCATACAGAGTCATTTACCGAGGCATGACGATGATCAAGACCGATGCATGGGTTCTCTACGCAGGACCGGAACCGAGCAGGAAGCAGGCGCCCGTGGCGGGCGAGCTGCGTCGCGAGACCTTCGAATTCTCCGATCTGGAAGCCGACGAGGTGCTGGTCGAGCCGCTGTACGGATCGTGGGAAGCGAACCTCGACCACGCGCTGTCGCGCAATCCGGTCGACATCTGCCGGCAGCGCCGCGAGGACAAGATCGTGCTCGGCAACGGTGCGCTGGTGCGCATCGTCGAGCGCGGCAGCGGCGTGAAGACGCTGAAGGAAGGCGAGATCTGCATGGTGATGCCGTTCGGCAAGCGCGACGAATACGGGTTCGCCGAGCTCGTCTATGCGTACGACGCGCCGGGCACGATCGGCGTGATGGCGCAGCGGACCAAGATGCGCGCCGACAACCTCGTGGCGGTGCCGACCGACAGCCGGCATTCGCTGCTGCAATGGGCGACGTACGGCCGCTACTTCACCGCGTGGGACAACTGGAAGGTGGCGTCGGCGTGCTGGCGCTCGCAGCTGCCGGACGTCGATCCGGCCGACTATCTGGTGTTCGGCTGGGGCGGCGGCACGACGCTCGCCGAGCTGCAGCTCGCGAAACGCGAGGGTTTTCGCGTCGCGATGACGGCGAGCAACGACCGGCGCCTCGAGGAGCTCGCGAAGCTCGGCATCACGCCGGTCGATCGGCGCAAGTTCCCGAATCTCGCCTATGACGACGAGCGCTACAAGACCGATCCCGAGTACCAGGCGAGCTATCGCGAGTCGGAGCGCGTGTTCGCGGAGACGATCGCGGAACTGAGCGGCGGCCGCGGCGTCGCGATCTTCCTCGACAACCTTGGCGGCGCGCTGTATCGCGCGACGATGCGCGTGGTCGGCCGCACCGGCATCGTCACGACGGTCGGCTGGAAGACCGGGATGCGCCTGTGGAACCTGCGCGCGACGGAATGCATCAACCGCCGCCTGCACATCCACACGCATGCGTGGCGCTACGACGACAGCATCACGATCCGCGACTTCCAGGAAACGAGCGGCTGGATCGGCCAGGAGCCGACCGAGATCTTCGATTTCGACGAGGTGCCGAAGCTCGCGTCCGACTACCTGAACGGGAAGATCCAGACGTATTTCCCGATCTACCGGATCAATGCCGTCTGAGCGGCAGGTCGCGCGCCGCGCCCGCACCGCTGCACGACGATTAGTCATGCAGACGATGTCGGCGCACGGCGCGCCGTGCAATCCATCTGACTGGAGAACGGCATGGCCACTGTGGAAATCGGGGATGTCGACGCCGGCGCGGCGTCGGACGCCTCCAGACCGGCGCCGCTCGACGGCATTCGCGTGATCGACGCCGCGACGCTGTTCGCGGGCCCGCTCGCCGCGACGATGCTCGCGGACTACGGCGCCGACGTGATCAAGGTCGAGCATCCGGACGGCGATCCGGCGCGCAAGTACGGCGCGCGCCGCGACGACGTGCCGTTGTGGTGGAAGGTGCTCGCGCGCAACAAGCGGGCGGTCACGCTGAATCTCGGCACGGCCGACGGCCAGCGGATCTTCCGCGAACTGGCGGCGCAGGCGGACGTGGTCGTCGAGAATTTCCGGCCCGGCACGCTCGAACGCTGGGGGCTCGGCTACGACGTGCTGTCCGCGCTCAACCCGCGGCTCGTGCTCGTGCGGGTGACGGGCTTCGGCCAGTTCGGCCCGTATGCGAGCCGCCCGGGCTTCGGCACGCTGGCCGAGGCGATGAGCGGGCTCGCGTCGATCACCGGCGAGGCGGACGGGCCGCCGCTGCTGCCGTCGTTTCCGCTTGCCGACACGGTCGCGGGGCTGACCGCCGCGTTCGCGATCATGACCGCGCTGAAGGCGCGCGAGCGCACCGGGCGCGGCCAGGTCGTCGATCTCGCGATCATCGAGACGATGCTCGCGGCGATGGGCGCGCAGGTCGCGAGCTACGACCAGACGGGCCGGGTGCCCGAGCGCACCGGCAATCGTTCGCCGAACAATTCGCCGCGCGGCGTCTACCGCACGTCGGACGGCAAGTGGGTCGCGCTGTCGACGTCGGCGCACAGCATCGCCGAGCGCGTGATGCGTCTCGTCGGCCGCGCGGACCTGATCGACGAACCGTGGTTCGCGAACGGCGCCGAGCGCGCGAAGCATGCGGACGAGCTGGATGCGGCGGTCGGCGGCTGGATCGGGCAGCGCACGCGCGACGACGTGATCGCCGAATTCGAGCGCGCGCAGGCGGCGGTCGCGCCGATCTACGACGTCGCCGACGTGCTGCGCGATCCGCAGTACGCGGCGCTCGGCTCGATCGTGTCGGTGCCCGACGCGGAGCTCGGCGCGTTCCGCACGCACAACGTGCCGTTCCGGCTGTCCGACACGCCCGGCGCGATCCGCTGGGGCGGGCCTGCGCGCGGCACGCACAACGACGAAGTATTCGGCGCATTGGGACTGGAGCGGCGCGAGATCGCCGATTTGACCGAACGGGGCATTCTATGAAAACCAGCGCAACTTACCGCAGTTACCTCTACGTGCCCGCGCACAAGGCGCAGGTGGTCGAGAAGGCGTATGCAAGCGAAGCCGACGCCGTCGTGCTCGACCTCGAGGATGCCGTGCCGGCCAGCCACAAGGCCGAAGCACGCGAGGCGGCCGCCGCGATTCTCGCGGAAGGTCCGCCGAAGCCGACGTACGTGCGGATCAACCCGATCGGCAGCCCGTGGTGCCGCGACGACGTCGACGCGATCGCGCAGCCCGCGCTGCAGGCGCTGCGCCTGCCGAAATGCGACCTGCCGCAGCATATCCAGGAAGTGGCGGGCTGGCTCGACGCGCTCGGCTGCGAGGCGGGCATCCAGATCCTGATCGAGTCGGCGTATGGCGTCGAGACGGCTTACCAGCTCGCGACCGCGTCGCCGCGGCTCGATCGGATCGGGCTCGGTGAGAGCGACCTGCGTGCGGACCTGCAGATCGGCGTCGACAACTTCACGCTCGAGGTGTGCCGCGCGCGCTGCGTGGTCGCGTCGCGTGCGGCGGGGCTGAACGGGCCGATCCAGACCGTCTATCACACGCTGCCCGATCTCGACGGGCTGAAGGAATCGACGCTGCGCGCGAAATCGATGGGGTTCGTCGGCCGCTTCGCGATTCATCCGTCGCAGCTTTCGGTGATCAACGAGGTGTTCACGCCGTCGGACGACGAGATCCGCGCGGCCGAGCGCGTGCTCGAGGCGGTCGATGCGGCGGCGGGCAAGGCCTCGGCGTCGTCGGTGTTCGTGCTGCCGGACGGCCGCGTGGTCGCGCCGCCGCTGATCGCCAACGCGCGCGTGACGCTCGCGCTCGCGAACAATCTTCGACTCAGTGGAGCACTGGCATGAGCACACCCGAGACGCTTTCCGCGCAGGCGGCGGCCGCCGATACGACTGCACCGAACCGGCCCGCGCCGCCCGACGGCATCGTCGGCGCGCTCGGCCGATTCGCGGTGGCGGTGCGCGCCGAAGGGCTGGATCGCAGGCTGCGCGTCGAGGCCGCCGCGCGCGTGCTCGACGTGCTCGGCAACAGCCTGATCGCGCACGACGAACCGGTCGCGCAGTCGGTGCTGCAGGTCGCGCGGCGCTGGGCCGGCACCGGTCCGGCGAGCGTGATCGGCGCGCCCGACCGGCTGCCGGCCGCGAGCGCCGCGCTCGTCAACGGCACGCTCGCGCATGCGATGGACTTCGACGATTCGCACATGCTGTCGGTGCTGCACCCGAGCGCGTCCGTGATTCCGGCCGCGCTCGCCGCCGCGCAGGCGAGCGGCGCGTCGGGCGCGGCGCTGCTCGATGCGATCACGGTCGGCACCGAGGTATGCATCCGGCTCGGGGTCGCCGCGTACAACGAGCGGCTCGGCAATTCGGTGTTCTTCGAGCGCGGCCAGCATGCGACGTCGATCTGCGGCACGGTCGGCGCGGCGGCGGCCGCGGCGATGCTGTTCGGGCTCGACGCCGCGCAGATCGCGGCGGCGCTCGGCATTGCTGCGAGCATGGGCGCGGGCCTGCTCGAAGCGAACCGCACCGGCGGCTCGGTGAAGCGGATCCACTGCGGCTGGGCGGCGCACGCGGGCGTGAGCGCGGCGGAACTGGCAGGCGCGGGCGTGACTGCGCCGCCGACCGCGCTCGAAGGCCGCTTCGGCTTCTTCCACGCGTGGTGCGGCGACCTCGCCGACGTCGACGCGGTGCTGCGCGACCTGGGCGACGAATGGGAGACGAGCCGGATCATCTTCAAGCCGTATCCGTGCAACCACTTCACGCATCCGGGCATCGACGCGGCGCTGCAACTGAAGGCCCAAGGCGTGACGGCGGACGACGTGGTGTCGGCCGAGCTGCGGGTCGCGACGTCGACGCTGCGCACGATCGGCGAGCCGGCGGAGCTGAAGGCGAATCCGCCGAACGGTTATGCGGCCGCGTTCTCGGGGCCGTACACGGTCGCGGCGGCGCTGCTCGGCGGCGGCGGGCTCGGCGTCTGGTTCGACGATTTCGGCGATGCGCTTGCGCAGGACCCCGCACGGCGCGCGCTGGCCGCGAAGGTGCGCTGCGTGGCCGATCCGTGGTGCGACGCACGCTTCCCGACTTTCCTGCCGGCCGTGCTGCGCGTCGAGCTGCGCGACGGGCAGGTGCGCGAGGCGCGGATCGAGTCGAGCAAGGGCACGAATTCGCGGCCGCTGACCGAACAGGAGCTCACCGCGAAATTCGTGCTGGCGGCGAGTTCGGCGCTCGGCACGGCGCGCGCGCTCGCACTGCGCGACGCGGTGCAGGCGCTCGCCGACGATGCGCCGCTCGACGCGCTTGCGGCGCTGACGTCAGGGTCTGAAGGAGGACACCGATCTTGAATGCACCCCGCTGGAAAAAGCGGCCGCCCGGCTCGAACTGGGGCGATTTCGGTCCCGACGACCAGAAGGGGCGGCTGAACTGGCTGACGCCGGACAAGGTGCGGCAGGGCGCAGCCGAGGTTCGGGAAGGGCTGTCGTTCTCGCTGAGCCTGCCGCTCGACGTGCCGCGCGGCGGCGGGCTGAACGCGCGGCGCCGGCCGCCGGCGATCATGCCGGCGCTGCTCGGCGGCAAGCCGTACTTCGGCTATCGCGCGGACGAACAGGTTGCGAACGCAACCGATGTGGTTTGCGACGATTCATTCTGCATGCACTCGCAGTTCTCGACGCAGTGGGACGGCCTGTCGCACGTGGGCGGCCTGTTCGATGCGGACGACGACGGCGTGCCTGAAATCGTGTTCTACAACGGTTTCCGGATGGGCGAGCATCTGCGGGTGCCGCAGGAAGGCGACGCGACGGGCGGCGCGCGCGCGCTCGGCATCGAGGTGATGGCGCAGACGGGCGTGCAGGGGCGCGGCGTGCTGATCGACCTGCGGCGTCATTTCGGCGACGCGCGCACGAAGGTCGGCTTCGCGCAACTGATGCAGGTGATGGACGCGGACCGCGTGCAGGTCGAGCGCGGCGACATCGTCTGCCTTCACACCGGCTTCGCGGATCTGCTGCTGAACGACGACGGCGGATCGCCGGCGACGGTCGCGAGCGCGTGCGTGCTGGACAGCAGCGATGTGCGGCTGCTGCAATGGATCGACGAATCGGGGCTGGCCGCGCTCGTGGCCGACAACCACGCGATCGAGGAACGTCCGCAGCATGCGCAGCCGCTCGCGCAACCGGCCGCACTGATGCCGTTGCACGAGCTGTGCCTGTTCAAGCTCGGCATTCACCTCGGCGAGCTGTGGCACCTGACGCCGCTCGCGAACTGGCTGCATGCGCACGACCGGAACCGGTTTCTGCTGACCGCGCCGCCGCTTCATATCCGCGGGCTGGTCGGCGCGCCGGTGAATCCTGTCGCGACCGTTTGAGCGCGCGGGCGGCCGTGGCGGCGGCCGCCCGCACTTTTTTGGCAGCGCGACCGGCTTGCGCAAAATGCGAATTAAATTGCCGATTGACAAGGTATTCAGAAGAATCCACGCGAAATGGGAAATTTAATTTAAAACCATAAATAATATCGCCCGTTATCCAAAAAATATCGACAAGTCAAGATTGGACTATTCTTGTGCATTGCACTAAATATCAGGGGATTGCTCCGATTGCGGAATTTCGCAATCGTGATCGGAGGCGGTGATTAACCTGTTTAGTGGATGGTCGCAAACATGAATCTACGTTCGATCGATTTGAACCTGCTGGTCATACTCGATGCGCTGCTGACGGAGAAACAGGTCACGCGGGCCGGCCAGAAGGTCGGCCTCACGCAGCCGGCCGTCAGCAACGCGCTGGCGCGGCTGCGGTTCGTGTTCAAGGACGAGATCCTCGCGCGCACCGCGGTCGGCATGGAATTGACACCGCGCGCGCAGGCGCTGGCCATGCCGATTCGACAAATCATGCAACAAATCGAGGAATTATTTGAATCGGATTATCAATTCAATCCTTTTACGTCCGAGCGCCATTTTACGGTGCGCATGTCGGATCTCACCGAATTGCTTTTGCTGCCGGCCCTGCTGCGCTGCATGCGCCTGACCAGCCCGAATATCGGCATGGACGTCGTGCACATGAGCGCCGCCAAGACCGCCGACGCGCTCGAATCGGGGCTGCTCGACCTGGCGGTCAGCGCGGGCCTCGAACATTCGGGCACGCTGTCGTCGCAAACCGTGTTTCATGACCGGATGGTCTGCGTGATGAGCCGCAGCCATCCGGACGCGGGCAGGCCGCTGACGCTCGAACGGTTCCTCGCGCTCGACTTCCTCAACGTGACGATCAACCCGGTCGACCACAGCCTGGTCGACAACCTGCTCGCGAACATGAACTGCACGCGGCGCATCGCGCTCAACGTGCCGCACTGGCTCGTCGTGCCGAACATGCTGGATGCGCTGCCGTACGCGGTGATCATGTCGGAGCGGCATGCGGTGAGCCTCGACGATGCGCGGCTCGTGATCCGCGAGCTGCCGCTCGCGATGGAGCCCGTCGCTTGGTCGCTGTACTGGCACCGCCGCTATGACGGCAGCAACGCGCACGCGTGGCTGCGCGGCCGCATCGTCGAGGTCGCGGAAGCGCTCGAGCGGCACGGTGTCGCGGCGGAGGCTTAGCGTGAGCCGCCCCAGGGCCGTTCACACGGGGCGGCCGACGACGAGCAGTGGCGGCAGCGCGGCGACGTCGGGCTGCGCGTCGAGCCGCCACAGGTAATCGAGCGCCGCGCGGACCTGCGTCGGGCTCCAGTGCCGCCGGCAGTTCTTCGTGAACTTCGCGTCGTAGTCGTCGCGCCGCATCGGCCGAGTCGGCGAGCCGGGCAGGTCGTCCACCTGCTTCGTGCAGGTCGTGCCGTCTTCGCACACGGCCGTCACCCGGTTCGGCGCCTGCGCCGGATAGCGGGCGGTCAGCGCCGGGTCTTCGTGCACCGTGATCCGCTCGATCAGCGCGCGCAGCGCCGGATCGCGCAGCGCGTCGTGCCGGTAGCTCTCGGTCGTGATGTCGCCGTCGAGCATCGCACGCGCAACGATGTACGGCAGGCTGTGATCGGCGGTCTCGTGGGTCGACGGCGCCCATTTTTCGCGGTCGCGGCCGGCCGTCACGTAGCCCACTTCGGTCGTGTGGATCTCGATGCGCCGGATGCGGCGCAGGTCGCCGACCTGCGCGGCGACGTCGAGCGCGGCCGGAATCGCGGTTTGCGTGAGCCCTTGCGCGGGATAGAACTTCACGAAGCACTTGCCGATCCGGAACGCGCCGCCGCGCCCGCCGAATTCGCGCGTGTCGACGGCGAACGGCCCGGACACCTGCGGGAAAAAACCCGCCATGCCTTCGAAGATCGGTGACGGGCCGGTCAACCCGGCGCGCGCGAGCTGCGTCGAGAACACCGCGTTGCGCGCCGCGTCCGCATCGGCGAGCGCCTTCCAGTTAGACAGTTGCTGGACGCGCGTCTGGTTCAGCGCGAGATGGCTGTTGATCGACAGGTTCACCGCCTGCACCAGCTGCGGCGCGGGCATGCGCATCAGCTTGCCGGCGGCGAGCGCGACGGCGGGCAGGCTGTAGCACGTGTGGTCCCAGCCGCGCGGGCTGATCGCGGCGGCGTCCATCAGCCGGCACGCGATCTCGTACGCGATCGCGATCGACAGGATCAGGTCGCGGCCGGTCGCATGCTGTGCTTCGGCGACGGCGAGGCACGCGGACATGTTGTCGCTCGGATGGCCGGTCTCCTTGCCGGCGTACGCGTCGTTGAAATCGTAGTAGCGCAGCGCGGTGCCGGTCGCGAACGCGGCGAGATCGGGGCTCGTGCGCCGGTTCGTGCCGACGATCGTCGATACGCCGCCCGGCGATGCGAGCGCCGCATCGCGCGCGATCCGCACCGGGCGTTCGTCGTGCGCGGCGATCGCGCAGCCGAGCGCATCGATCAGGTGCGCCTTGATCGTCTCGATGGTCGCGGCGTCGAGGTCGCGATACTGCAGCCCGGCCGCGTAGTCGGCGAGCTGTTGCGCGAGATCCGGGCTGTCGGCGGTGATGCCGGCGGCCGGCAGCGCGCCGGCGCGGGCATGGGCGAGCGGCAGCGCGAGCGCGGCGCCGGTCAGCGTGGAAAGAAAGTGGCGGCGGTTCATGGTGCGATGACTCCGAAGGTTCCTGAAACTGGGGGAGAGGCGAGCTCAGAACAGCTTGCGCAGGCCGAGTGCGGCGCCCGCGCTACCGGCGCGGTCGGCGGCCAGCGAGTAGTGGAGGAAGTTGTAGTTGTAATTGTCGAAATCGAGCGCGGCGCGGCGCGCGTAGCCGCCCGCCAGGTACAGCGTGACGGCTTTCGACAGGAAGTAGTTCAGCTGCAGCGTGACCTGCTGCGGGTTGGCCGGGTGCGGCGCGGGCGTCTGCGCGTTCGGCGGATTCTGCGCACGGATGTCCTCGTAATAGAACGCGCCGATCGCCTGCAGGTAAGGCGTGATCATGTAGCGCACGCCGGCCCACCAGAACGTGTAGTTCGTCACGACCGACGGCGTGGCGACGCCGCTCTGGCCGTGCGTGACGCCGGCCAGCAGCTGCGCGCGGTCGACGGACACGATCGCGGCGGCGGCGTAGCGGCGGAAATGCGCGAAGCCGCCCGGCTGCGGCGTGTTGACGTTGTCGAACGCGGCGGCGAACGAGAAGGCGCCGCCGGCATAGTCGAAGCCGGCGCCGTAGGCGGCGTTCGACTGGAACGCGCCGGGTGTGCCGCCGAACGAATAGTGCGTTTCGAGCGTCAGCGAGCCGATCTTCGCCAGGTACTTGGCGACGTTGTTCTCGCGGAAGTTGACGCCGACGATCGCGCCGGCCGGCTCGTACAGCGTCGAGTACGCGCCCGTCGGCGAATAGCGTTCCATGACGTCGAACAGCGTCGAGTACTGGTGGCCGAGCCGCAGCGCGCCCCAGCGCTCGTGCTGCAGCCCGACCCACGCGGAGCGGTCGAAGCCGCCCGCGCCGGTGCCGGTGCCGTTGTTCAGGTTGATGCCGTTTTCGAGCCGGAACGCGGCCTGCCAGCCGCCGCCGAGTTCCTCGACGCCCTTCAGGCCCCAGCGCGAGCCGCTCTTGCCGCCCGACGCCATCCGCACGAGCGATGCCGACGACTTGTCGCCGGGCGCGGCCTGGTGGGTGAGGAATTCCGTATAGATGTCGGCCACGCCATACAGCGTGATCGTGCTCTGCGCGCAGGCGCCGGCCGATACGAGGCCCAGTCCGCACAGTGCGGACATCCGCTTGCCCATGGCTTGTCTCCTTCCAGGGTTTGTTATTTATTCGAATGCGGCGCCGCGCCGGTCGAGCGGTGCGGCGGTGCTGCGGGGCGACGCTATCCGGGCTGGGCGGCGAACGGGCAGCGGCGCGGTGAAACGCACGCGTGCACCGTGCGACGCGCGCGTGCGCAGGGGTGAAGCACGGTGATGAAGGGCGGCGCGCGCATCACCGGGGCGCGCCGTCGGCACGCGCCTGCACGGCCGCGTGACGTGCGAGCACGCGCTTCGCGCGGGCGACGCCGGGCGCGTCGACCATCCTGCCGTCGACGCGCAGCGCGCCGCGCCCGTTCGCGCGCGCGTCGTCGTAGGCGGCCAGCACGGCGTTCGCGTCGCGCACCGCGTCGTCGTCGGGCCGGAACGCGCGGTTGAGCGCGCCGACCTGCCGTGGATGGATGCAGGTCGCGCCCGCATAGCCGAGCTCCGCGGACGCGCGCGCGAGGCGCTCGAATGCGTCGAGATCGCGCAGTTCGTCGAGGCCGCCGATGAGGCCGAGCGGCAGGATGCCGGCGGCGCGCGCGGCGATGATCAGCAGTTGCTTCGGCACGCGCAGCACGTCGGCGCCCGCGCCGCTTTCGCAGTTCAGCGCGAAGTCGCCGCCGCCCAGCATCATCGCGACGACGCGCGGCGATGCCCGCGCGATCCGGTCCATCGACTGGAACGCGCGCGGCGTTTCGACGATCGCGACGATCCGCGTGCCGCCGGGCGGCACGCCGGTTTCCTCCTCGAGCGTGGCCAGCAGTTCGTCGATCGCCTCGACGTGCGAGCCGCCGCGCACCTTCGGCAGCACGACGCCGTCCACGCCGGCCCGGACGGCCGCGCGCAGGTCGGGCACCAGCAGGTCGAGCGGGCCGTTGGCGCGCGCCAGCACGTCGCGGCCCGGCGCGCGCAGCGCCGGCACGGTGTCGGCCAGCCCGTCGCGGGCGGCCTCCTTGCACGCGGGCGGGACGCTGTCCTCGAGATCGAGGATCAGTGCATCGGCGTCGCTCGCGGAGGCCGATGCGACGAAGCGGGGGACGTGGGCGGGGACGTACAGCAGCGAACGCCAGACGGGTTGAGGCGACGAATTCATCGTTGATCTCTAAAAATGAAAGTCACTTTCATTTTTGTGATGGATGAGGGCATTCGTCAAGATTATCGTTAACGCCTAGTTTCAAAGGCGGTTGCAAGAAGATGAGCGACCGAAGCCGCGCGGATTCATGTTGATGTCATCGATGATCTGCGTATAATGAAAGTGACTTTCATTTTTCGGATGCCGGCCGCCGCGTCGCCTCGTGACGCTGCCGGCATCGCACGAGGTGGACATGAGCAAGGTGGAGACAAGCAATCAGGCAGAGGGCGGCGTGGCCGCGGTCAACCGCGCGCTGACCGCGTTGCTGGCGTTCGGCAACGCGCCCGGCGGGCTGATGCTCGCGCAGGTCAGCGAAGAGACGGGGCTCAACATGAGCACGCTGTTGCGGATGTTCGAGTCGCTCGAGCAGTTCCGCTTCATCAAGCGCCTGCCGGACGGGCGCTACGTGCTGGGGCCCGCCGTGTTCCAGCTCGGGATGATGTATCGCGAGTCGTTCCAGCTGCGCGAGTACGTGATGCCGATCCTGTCGAAGCTGTCGGCGGAAACCGGCGAGACGGCCGCGTTCTACGTGCGCGAAGGCGACCAGCGCGTGTGCCTGTTCCGCATCCAGGCGCAGCGCTCGGTGCGCACGCATCTGCGCGAGGGCGACCGCTTCCCGCTCGACGTCGGCGCGGCCGGGCGCGTACTGCTCGCGTTCAGCGGCACGCGCGGCGGCGACTACGAGAAGACGGCCGGGCAGGGCTACGCGGTGTCGATCGCCGAGCGCGACCCGGAAAGCGCGGCGATCGCGTGCCCGGCGTTCGGCGTCGGCCGCGTGCTGAGCGGCGCGATCTCGCTCGGCGTGCCGCGCTATCGCTTCAACAAGAAGGTGCTGGCCGATTACCTGCCGCGCGTGCAGGCGGCCGCCGCCGAGCTGACGCATGCGCTGGGCGGCGATCTGCCCGCCGCGAGCGCGGCGTTCCGCGCGGCCGACCAGCTCGGCGTGCTGCTCGAGTAGCGTCGTGCGCGACCGAGCGCGCGCACTTCGAAGTCCGCATCGAACGACACACACACCAACCAGGAGACAAGCATGTTCGTTCCCGACCCGCAGGCCGCTCACGCGGCCGGCGCGCGCCGTCGCGCGTCCACCGGCCCGATCCATCCGAAACCGTTCGACGCCGGCGCGCAGGGGCCGCTCGCGGGCGTGCGCGTCGTCGACCTGTCGCGCCTGATGGCAGGCAACATGCTGAGCGTGCAGCTCGCCGATTTCGGCGCGGACGTCGTGAAGGTCGAGAGCGAGCGCGGCGATACGCTGCGCGCGGTCGGCGCGGGCGGGATCAGCACGAACTGGAAGGTGTACGGGCGCAACAAGCGCAGCGTATGCGTCGACCTGCGCGCGCCCGAGGGGATCGACATCGTCCGCCGGCTGGTGCGCGACGCGGACGTGTTCGTCGAGAGCTTCAAGCCCGGTGTCGCCGAGAAGATGGGGCTCGGCCCGGACGACCTGCTCGCGATCCGTCCCGAGCTGGTGATCGCGCGGATCTCCGGCTGGGGGCAGACGGGGCCGTACCGCCACAAGCCGGGCTTCGGCACGCTCGCGGAAGGGTATGCGGGATTCGCGGCGATCAACGGCTTCGCCGATCGCGAGCCGGTGCTGCCGCCGATGTTCCTCGGCGACATGACGGCCGGGCTGTCCGGCGCGATCGCCGTGCTGGTCGCGCTGCATGCGCGCGACGCGCACGGCGCGGCGGGGCAGGTGATCGACGTGTCGCTGTTCGAGCCGCTGCTGTCGATCCTCGGGCCGGCCGCCGCGAACTACGTGATAACCGGCGAGATCAAGGCGCGCACCGGCAGCCGCTCGTCGAACACCGCGCCGCGCAACGCATATCGCACCCGCGACGGCAAGTGGCTGTGCCTGTCGAGCTCGACGCAGGCGATGGCCGAGCGGCTGTTCCGCGCGATCGGCCGCGCGGACCTGATCGACGATCCGCGCTATGCGACCAACGTGCAGCGCGTGCAGCACGCGGAGGCGCTCGATGCGATCGTCGGCGAATTCATCGCCGCGCGCGATCTCGACGCCAATCTCGCGTTCTTCGAGGATGCCGGCGTGACGGTCGGGCCGATCCAGGACATCGCGCAGATCGTTGAGGATCACTACGTGATCGAGCGCGAGGCGCTCGTCGAGCTGCCGGACGACGACGTCGGCAGCCTGCCGATGCACAACATCACGCCGCGCCTGTCGGCCACGCCCGGCACGTTCCGCCGGCCGGCCCCCGCGCTCGGCGAGAACAATCGCGAGATTCTGCTGCCGCTGCTCGGCGAACGCGAATACGAGCGGCTCGCCGGGCTGGGCGTGATCCGCACGCGCTAGGCGCGACCTGCGACGCGGCCGCGAAGGACGGCCGCCGCACCCTGGACATTGCATGGAGGAGACACCATGAAGCCACGCTGGACCCATCGGCCGCCCGGTTCGAACTGGGGGGATTTCGGCCCGGACGATCAGAAAGGGCGCTTGAACTGGCTGACGGTCGACGCGGTGCTGCGCGGCGTCGCGGAGGTGCGCGAAGGCCGCGTGTTTTCGCTGAGCCTGCCGCTCGACGTGCCGCGCGGCGGCGGGCTGAACGCGCGGCGCCGGCCGCCGGCGATCATGCCGGCGCTGCTCGGCGACCAGCCGTACTTCGGCTATCGGGTGGACGAACAGGTTGCGAATGCAACCGACGTGGTCTGCGACGATTCGTTCTGCATGCACTCGCAGTTCTCGACGCAATGGGATGCGCTGTCGCACGTCGGCTCGCTGTTCGATCCGGCGGGCGACGGCGAGCGAGCCCGCGTGTTCTACAACGGCTACCGGATGGACGAGCACATCCAGATGCCCGAAGCGGGCGCGCCGCGCGGCGGCGCGCGCGCGCTCGGCATCGAGGTGATGGCGCAAACCGGCGTGCAGGGGCGCGGCGTGCTGGTCGACCTGCGCCGCCACTTCGGCGACGAGCGGCGCAAGATCGGCTACGCGGAATGGATGGCGGTGCTGCGCGAGGACGACGTGGTCGTCGAGCGCGGCGACATCGTGTGCGTGCATACGGGCTTCGCCGATCGCCTGCTCGACGCCGACGCGCGCGGCGAGCAGGCCGCGCCGGACGTGTGCTGCGTGCTGGACGGCAACGACCCGCGCCTGCTCGAATGGATCGACGCATCGGGGCTCGCCGCGCTCGCAGCGGACAACCACGCGGTCGAGGAGCGCCCGCGCCATGCGTCGGCGCGCGAGCGGCCCGGCGCGCTGATGCCGCTGCACGAGCTGTGCCTGTTCAAGCTCGGCATTCATCTCGGCGAGCTGTGGCACCTGACGCCGCTCGCCGACTGGTTGCGCGCGCACCGGCGCAACCGCTTCCTGCTGACCGCGCCGCCGCTGCACCTGCGCGGGCTTGTCGGGTCGCCGGTCAATCCGGTCGCCACCGTATGAACGCCGGCGCCGCGCGCACCCCGCGCCGGCGCTCGGTCCGCCGCTTCGCGCAGGCCGCGCGGGCGGATCATCGAGGAGTCGCCATGTCCCATTCCCATGCGGCGTCGATTGCCGCGCGCATCGACCGCCTGCCCGCAACGGCCAGCATCTGGATGCTCGTGCTGTTCCTGAGCGTCGGCGGGTTTTTCGAGGTCTACGACCTGTTCCAGATGACCTACCTGCCGCCGGGGCTGATCCGCGACGGCATCTTTCACGCGGGCTCGCACGGCGTGCTCGGCATGTCGGACCAGGGCGCGCTCGGCGCGGCGACGTTCGCCGGGCTGTTCGTCGGCGAGATGTTCGTGTCGCGCCTCGCGGACCGCTTCGGGCGGCGCGCGCTGTTCACCGGCGCGCTGCTGCTCTACACGGCGGGGAGCCTTGCGATGTGCGTGCAGACCCACGCGCTCGGCATTCTCGTGTGCCGCTTCATCGCGGGCTGCGGCATCGGCGCGGAGCTGATCACGATCGGCGCGTTCCTGACCGAGCTGGTGCCGAAGGCCGTGCGCGGCCGTGCGTTCGCGCTGTGCTTCGCGGTCGGCTATCTCGCGATGCCGGTGCTCGCGCTGGTGTCGTGGCTGTGGGTGCCGCACGATCCGCTGGGCATGTCCGGGTGGCGCTGGGTCGTGCTGCTCGGCGGCAGCGGCGCGGTCGTCGTCTGGTGGCTGCAGTCGCGGCTGCCGGAGTCGCCGCGCTGGCTCGCCCGCACCGGCCGCGAGGCCGAGGCCGAAGCCGTGCTGCAGCGGCTCGAGCAGGCGGTCGAGCGGGAATCCGGCCGGCCGCTGCCCGCGGTCCGGATGCCAGCCGTCGCAACACCGGCCGCGCGGCGCGCGCCGTCGATGTGGGATACGCAGCATCGCGGCCGCACGGCGATGTTGATCGTGTTCAATGCATTCCTGAGCATCGGCTTCTTCGGCTTCAGCCAGTGGCTGCCGACGCTGCTCGCCGCGCAGGGCGCGACCGTCACGAAGAGCCTCTGGTATGCGTTCGTGATCGCGTTCGCGTATCCGGTGTCGCCGTTCGTCGCCGGCCTGCTCGCCGACCGGATCGAGCGCAAGTGGCTGATCGTCGCGTCGGCGTTCGGCGTCGCGCTGTTCGGCACCGCGTTTGCGATGTCGGCGCAGGCGCCGTTCGTGATCGCGTTCGGCCTGCTTGTCACGCTGTCCAACACGGTACTCGCGAGCAACGGCACCGCGTATCAGTCGGAAGTGTTTCCGACCGAGATCCGCGGGCGCGCGCTCGGTTTCGTGCATTCGATCGGCCGCCTGACGGGAATCGCGAGCAGTTTCATCGTCGCGCTGCTGCTCGAACGCGCCGGGGTGTCCGCGGTGTTCGTGCTGATCGGCGGCAGCATGCTGATCGTGATGGTGTCGATAGGGGTGTTCGGGCCGTACACCAACAACCGGGCGCTGGACGAAATCACCGGCCACAGCGAGGACGGCGCCGAGAACACGGCGGCGGTGCGCGGGCTCGCCGCATTGCCGACCCGGCATGTCGATGGGCGGCGTAAAGGAGCCGGGGATGGGGCGGTGTAACGGGGGTGACTTCAGAAAACGGAAAATACTGCACGCTAAGGCCTGTCGGGTTGTGCTGCACGGCCTTGCAGAGAGCTTGTGCCGACGGAGCCCCGGCACGGAATCGGATTCTCGCTGCCGACAGCCGGATGTGCATCGCCTCCCAGAAACAGCAAGGGCCGCTGTCGCGGCCTCTGCTTCAATCCGGCTTCGGCCGATAACCTGGGTCTTTGTTGGCCTCTTTGCGAACACCAGTTCCAAGATGCCGGTGCCAGTTCTTGCCGCTCGCTAGCGCAGCATCCGTCCAGTAGTAGTTAGCGGAAATCCGCCCGCTATTGCCCTCGACGTTAACTACACCTTTATGCGAATGCCTGCGCAACAGCTTGTTAAGTTCGCGATTGACCCATTTTTCTGTATCCGACGTATCGGCGGCGTACCATGTCGCTCCAATAGCGTGATCGTCTTCGCCACCGAACCGCACATTCACAAAGGCAACGCGTAACGCACGCGTAACGTCCGGCTGCTTTGGCCCGACGATTCTTGAATCATCAGACCGATGACCAATCAGTAAAGCCATTGCGCGCAGTCCGCTATCACTCCACGCATTAGCATTGATCCGCTCAACATGCACAAACGGATGGTCATAGCTTTCGGAGCGATACAGCGCCAGCCCTGTTCTTTCGAGTTTATCGCTATTACGGACCTTCGGCCTCGTCCCATTGCGCTAGAAGGTCGGCAGGGATTGCCTTGACCGCTTCCGCGTAGCGCTTACCGACAAACTGCTCGGCGCGCTTGAGCAATACCGGAACCGGGCTGCTGGGCTCATGTGTCTCGAACCAGTGACGTGCCGCACTGATCAATGCCAGCGCCGCTTGTCGGTCGGCGGGCGCGCCATCCGTGCGCGCCGCGGTGGATGGCGGGTCGGCAGTGGCGAGCCGCTCGCCGCTGTGTCGCACCGGCGGGGATTCGGTCGCATGCGTTCCTTCTGTCATGCTGCCATCGTGATCGGCGGCGTCGAAGTGAGATGTGTCAGCCGGTGCGGATTCGATGTGTTGGTCGCCGTGCTGCAGCAACTGGAGGAGGCGGATCAGGGACGAGAAGTCGGGCAGGTACGACTCCAGATGGGCGGCGCACCACATGTTGATCGCAGCGAGGTTCGAGATCGTCTCGTCAAAGGCGGCCATGGTCGCCGGCTGCTGCAGACGTAGATCCTGCAACTGCTGCTCGACCGAGTCGGGTGCGATGGCGTCGGCCGGGCGTGGATGCGCGAAGGCGCGCTCGACATCCCGCACCTGCAGCCGCGTGGCGGTCGACTTCATCAGCACGATTTCCCGCACGTCGGCTAGCAGCCCATCGGGGTCCGCAAGCCCCTGCAACGCATTCATCCGCATGTCCAGCGCGGCCTCGCGATCATTGTCAACGCCTGCCTGTGGATGGATGTTGTCCGGAAACGTCTGCAGCCATGTCGCGAGCAGTCCCGTACCTTCCGCGAGTCCGACCGCACCGCCCAAGCGGGTGCGGCAACGCGTGTAGAGCGCTGCCACACGCATGTCCTTCGTGCGCAGCATCAGGCGCCGGCAGTCGCGTTCGATCTCGCTCCAGTTGAGCGGATCGGGCCCACCGACGAATGCGCCGTATTGCACGTCCTGCCTGGGTGCCGCGCCCGCGAAGAGGACCACGAAATCGTGGTCGTATTCGAGATCCGGGCCGCAAGGCGCGCCGTCGCTCACGGGTGTGAGCCAGTCGAAGTGCGACGCGCCCGTGACAGGCGCGTGGCCGGGTTTGCCGTGCGTGGCGGATTGCTTCTTGCTCATGTTCAATTTTTGGAGTCAGTGGCACTGCGATCGAAATGGCGCACGTAACGCTCGGGCTCGAAACGCATGCCGGTAATGGGTTTATGCGGGTCCGGACGTCCCAGCCATCCGGACCAGCCCATGCGCTGCCGGCCACCCATCACTGCCGGTGGCGCACTCTCAGGCTTGATGCGCAGCTCGAGCTCCCATTCCAGCTCGTATCCCACGAATGCTCGGACCCATTCGACAAGCCGCGGCAGATCCTCGCCCTGGGGCGTAAAGCGCAGATAGGCGTCAAGATCGACTGGCCCAATGACGATCCGAAACCGATGCTGACGATCCGGGGCGACGCGGCCGAGCATCGCGCCTTGTCCCATCGTCGCCGCCGCGCCAGGACGTCCCATGCGGCCACGGTCGGCTGCATCGATTTCGATCCAGTGAAACACGTGCTCCTCGATCGCGACCGGCACGCCAAAGTAGCGTTCGAGCGTTGCGCGCAAACCGTCCGGATTGCGCGACTCGCGCACGAGGTGCGGCGCCGCGGCCAGACGCGCGTGTGACGGAAGGGGGCGCCGGCGACACTCACCAACGTCCTGTCCGGTGAGGCTTGCAACGTAAAACGAAAAGTGCTCTTCGTCTGGTCGGTCAAGTCCGGCGGCCGACTGGGCCGACGCCCATGCGCGATAGAACAGCGTGAAGAAGCGGTGATGGAAGATGTCGAAAAAATCGACCGTCGTCATGTCCCGCCGACTGTCTTCACGATCCTTCGCGATCTCGGTGACGTGGATCGGCAGTGGACCATTGGGGCCGAGCATGCCGAGACCGAACAGGCGCACTTTCAGTCGCCCGTCGGCTTCTTGTGCACTCGCGACTTCACGCGGTGCAAAGGCAAGGCTCGGCTGCTGGCCGAGCCGGAACGGCTCGGAGCGCGGCCGGCGTGCGGTGCCGATCGGATCGATCGCCGGGTTCGCGCCGATACGTCGCAATAGAGACAGGAACCCGAAGCGCCACGGTTCGGCCTGCAGCCGTTCGAGCAGCTCAGGCGACAGCGTGCTATCGCGTAGCAGCGCGGGTAGCGTGGCGCGCTTCATCACAGGACTCCACGCGTACCGGTGCGCACGGGCCAGCGCGCAATATAGCCGCGCTGCATCGAATGCAATTCGGTTTGCGTAAAGCTGTTGATCGAGACGTGCCGTGCGAGCCAGTGCTCGAGAATGACCCCAAAGAGATAGGGGCTCACGCCGGAGAAGCCTGTTTCGTCGACCGTCAGCGCGCACTCGATGCCGCGTCCAAACGTCATTGGGCCGGCCCCCGGAAGTTTGCGCGTCACCGGGCGCGTCTTTACGCCGACGAGGCTTTCCACTTGCCGGCCTTGTCCGGAGTCGCCGTCCGCAAGGTATAGGCGAAGCAGATCACGCAGACCCTGACCACCTTCACGGTGATCAAGATCGTCGAGCGGCAGGTAGTTGAAATTGAGTTGGCGGATCAGACGCCAGGCCATCTCGCGCTCGGCACACGGCGGCAACGGCGGACTCGGTGCTCGGATAAGGCCAATGCTCTCGACCGGGGCGGACTCGGCGGTCTCCAGGTCGTGTACCCCATCGCGCGGCACGAGCGTGGCGAGATCGCGGTTAGTCAGGAGCGCGTCGACCGACAAAAAGCGGATGTTCTCGTTATAGGGCGCCTCGTTCTGGTCGACAAGCGAGAGAAATACCTCGGTGCCGACGTAGGGCGTGCGCGTACCGTAGCGGCGCGCCGAATCGGACACGAGCCTTCGTTCGCGACGGGTCGAAAAGTAGCGCCCGTGGTTGCCTTCATCGTTGTTCAGCGTCTGGTAGAGCGGACGGAACTCGAGCTCGGCGGACGTCGCGGCCACGCGGCCGTACACGGTCTCCACCGAGAACACCTCGTAGTCGAGGGGCGCAAGCCGCGCCGGCACCAGATGAAACTCGGTTTCGCGCGGCGAGAGCTCGATCCGGTCGGTATGCTTGCTGAAGAGATTGATGACGGGTGTGCAGAACAAGGCGAAGCGTGATGCGTCGACGAGGTTGGCGAGCTCGGCCGGTGCGCGGTCGAGCAGCACGACGATCTCCACCTCGCGACCATCCACCCTCGAAAAGCCCTCGGCCAGTCCGGTCAGCGCGAAGAACCAGAACCGTGCAGGGCACGCGAAGTACTCGTGCAGCAGGTTGTGCCCGTGAAATTTCGTCCACGTCAGCGGCAAGAGGTTCTGATCGGTGCGCAGGCCTTCGTGCTCCACCGCGTTTTGGGTGACCGCCGCGGGCGGACGGCCCGGTGCGCCGAACTCCCCGGGCGCGCCAATCACGGAGGCGATTGCGCCGACATGCAGCAGCTCGAACAGGTGGGAAGCGACCTGCTCATCACCGGCCAGATAGACCGGGAGCCGGTCGAGTCCCTGCAGATCAGCGATCCGGACGTCACCCGTCGTCGCCAGCCGGAGTCGCAAGGCGCCGCGCACCTGTGTATCGGGCGGGACGTACCGCGCGAGTCCCGGAATGTCCGGAGGGATACCGGTCAGACGCGCTTCGGTGATCGTGAGCGGCCACAGCGTCACGTCCTGTCCGCTCGTGAACTGGCACGCCGTTCTCTCTCCGTCGGGAATGCGTGCGGTGAACGAAGTGCCGCGCGCAATGCGATACCCTTTGGCGAGGTTACCTTCGGTCCGGCCGGGATACAGGCGCGCAACGGCAATCGACGGTGTGGGCGCAACGTAGTTCGGGTAGATCACCTCGAGCAGTCGCTCGGTAAAGCGCGGAAACTCCGCGTCGAGCTTGATCTGCATGCGTGCAGCCATGAAGCTGAACGACTCGATCAGGCGCTCGACGTAGGGATCGGCCACTTCGCCGGCCTGCATGCCCAGGCGCCGCGCGATCTTCGGGTGAGCATGCGCGAATTCAGCGGCGAGCTCGCGCATGTAGATGAGTTCTTGGTTGTAGTAGTCGAGCAGTCGCGGGTCCATCGGAGTGTTCTCGTTGTTGTCGTTGTGCCGCGCCGCGCTCAGCTGGTGCGCATGCCGGTGATTCGAATCTCGCTCGTTTCGAGATCCAGCGAGCTTTGCACCATGAATTCGAGCGGATACGGATCCATGTGAATCAGCCCGCGAACTTCGAATGCGAGGACGTTGTGATGTTCGCCGGCGGCGTCATTGCCGGGGCGAGGGGACACCACAAGGGAATCAGGAATCAACCGTGGCTCGAAATCCGTGATGGCCTGCCGGATCATGCGCTCGACGTCGTTCCACTGGCGCGACGCGATAAAGGCTCCCGCGAGCGGCGGCACGCCAAAGTTCACGGTCGAGGCCGCCGCATGCGGATGGCGTGCGCGATCGATCTGGTCCTCGATGCTCGTCGTGTTGAGCAGATAGGCGAGGTCTCGCTGCACAATGTCCCGCATCTGTTTGCGCGTGACCGTGTATTCCTCTGGCGCTTCGACCTGCCGATGCGGTGCGTCGTCGCGCAGCCGGTCGAGCAGGGTGGGCATCAGGTGCGCGTTGACCCGCCGAGGTGTCCGGACCGCGATCGCATCCATCGTCGAGAGCTTTTTGCGCTCAGTCATCGACGCGCTCGCCAATGGTCGCGCCGTCAGCAATACGCGAGCCGAACTCGGTGTTCGCCAGCTCGAACAGACTGAAGTCGCCTTGATCCGTTGTCCAGGTCTTTTGCCCAAGTGCAGTGATGCCGGTTCGCCCGTTCTCCAGCCAGACCGTTTCGCGCCCAAGGCGCATGGCGTCGTCCCCCGTTTCGGAACCCGGATACCGTGCCGGCATGAAGCCGTGGACGAGCGCGCCGTCGACGAGCGTGAGCGTACAGGGTGCCCACACCAAGTCGACAAGCTTTGCCGGTGGCGACACGCGCCATGCTGCGAGATCGCTGAACGGTACCCATCGGTAGTGTCCGGCGGTGATGACTTCGCAGACGGGACCGAAACCGGAATCGCTATCGACAATCCAGGCGGCCTTTCCTTGAGGAATCCTGACCGAGACGCGCGGTGCGGCGTCGAGCGCGGTCTCGCGCGCGTCGTCGGCTAGTTCAATCTGTCCGCCGGTATTCAAGTGGAGCGCATTCAGTAACCCATCGACCCACGCTGGCGGCTCGAGCACAAAGCCCGGGCGCTCGCTTCCCTCGACTACGAGCTTTCGCCAGCGCTCGGCCCGGATCAAGTCGCGATAAACCTGCGCGGTTGACGCCTGGCCGGGCTCGAGCTTCGCCCACGTCTGCAATTGCTGGATCGCGCGCGCCCACTCACCGATGACGCACAACAGCTGAAACAGCGCCCAACGATGGGAGGCGGTGGTCGGCTGAGCCCGCAGGCGTGCCGAGACGCGCTCGATTTGCTCGCAGAGGGGAGCGTCACCCAAACGATGGGTGTAGGGCGTGTCGGAGGCGGTGAGCCGGGTCATCATTCGTCCTTGCGTGAGGGGGCGGATAGCGGACTGTCCACGGTCAGCGCGTGGTGTTCGCGCCGGGTGAGCGCGGGCGGTAGAGCTGGCCCACGCCGTGCGGCCGCTGCTTGATATTCGGGCGGGGCAAAGAGCCGCAGGATTTCCGGAATGGGTTCATCGTCGAGCGCGGTCTCGGCGTGCCCATCCAGTCGCTCGAACACGTCCTCTAGCGTGCGATTGCCAAACAGCAACGTTTCGATCGAATCGGAACCTCCGAGGTTGCCATGCGCGTGAAGGACGTCATGCGGGTCCGGGCTGGCGGTATGCGCGGCGGGTTCATCTGCCATATGCGCCCACTCGGTGCTGACCGCCGCATGGGGATCGGTCAGCGCGCGCCAATATTGGGCGTGCAATGTCTCAACCAGGGCGTCGGGACTGTCAGCGGCGGCAGTGGGCGCGCGAGCCGAAGTGCGCATATGCGCCGAGGCACTGTCGATGCCCCCGATGCCGAGTTGTTCAAGTACGTCGTCGCTGGTGCGCAGATCTCCGCCCATTTCGTCTGCCGCAAGGCCGGAGTCGATCACGTCGGGACTGTGCGAGGCCAGCCCGTCGCCAAGCACGGGCTCGGTCTGCGAGAGGTTCGGTTGACGGCGCCAGGGTAGGCGAAGGGAGCGCATCTTGGTGTCCGATGACGAGAGTTCCGCATTTTAAACACGAGTGCCGGTGGCTCGTCCATCGCGGCATCGATAATCCAGATGTCGAGTGGGGTGGTAAGCGGTTTTAAGGGTTGGTAAATAAATGTCAGAGACTGTCAATTGTTAAGATGGAGGTTGTTGAAAATCAACGTGTTACGAAAATATGTGAAAATGTTTAAACATATAATTCTAAAATTATCTCGAAAAACAAAGACTTGGATTATCTCCAATCTCATCATGACTCGTCGGCGTGGCCCGGCTAGGCGTGCGGGATTGCGATTTAGGCAGGAAGGAGAGTGAGCGGATTGGCCGCGATTCTTTCTTAATGCTACTGATGTCGAGAATGCGTTGACGCCGTTTCGATTTCATGCGGATAATGCAGCACTGATCCGAGTAGGCCGTTTGACTCGGATCGGAGAGAGAGCGATATGTCGAGTGTTTTCGGTTCCATCAGGTAAGGCTTCTGCATAGTAGTCCTGATAGGTCTGACGGGGTGCTCGGGGCATCGTAGCCAACAAAAAAGACCATCATGACCATTTCACGGCAAGCACTGTTCGGTAAGCTCGGGGTCCAGCTTTACCGTGGCATCGAATCCGCAACGAACTTCTGCAAGTTGCGCGGAAACCCGTTCGTTGAGCTCATCCACTGGCTGCACCAGCTACTGCAGCAGCCGGATGGCGACCTCCACCGGATCGTGCGCCACGCGGGCATCGACCGGGATGCGCTTGAGCGCGATTTCGCGCGGGCACTGGCCGCATTGCCCGCCGGCGCAAGCTCGATCAGCGATTTTTCATGGCATATCGAAACGGCGATCGAGCGCGCTTGGGTGCTTGCGACGCTCGAATACGATGACCGCCGTGTGCGCGGCGGGTGGTTGATTGCGGCCCTCGTGTCCACACCCGACCTGCGGCGTGTGCTGCTTTCCATCTCTCCCGCGTTCGGCAAGATCCCGGTCGACGCGCTTGACGGCGTGCTGCCTGCGTGGATCGCCGGCTCACAGGAAGCGGCCGACGCGCCTTACGACCATAGCGATTTGTCGCCCGCCACGCCGGGTGAGGCGTCTGGTGCGATGCCGGGCGCGCAAAAAAACGGATCACTCGAGCAGTACTGCACGGATCTGACGGCGCGCGCTCGAGCGGGCGAGATCGATCCGGTCATCGGCCGCGAACTCGAGATCCGCACGATGATCGATGTGCTGCTGCGCCGCCGGCAGAACAATCCGCTGCTGACCGGTGAGGCGGGTGTTGGCAAGACGGCAGTGGTAGAGGGCCTTGCCCGGGCGATCGCGTCGGGCAACGTGCCGCCGAACCTCGCTGACGTGCGCCTGCTGAGCCTCGACGTTGGTGCGCTGCTCGCCGGCGCCAGCATGAAGGGGGAATTCGAGGCCCGCTTGAAGGGGCTGCTCGAAGCGGCTGCCAAGTCGCCATTGCCGGTGATCCTGTTCATAGACGAGATTCACACGCTGATCGGTGCGGGTGGTCAGGCCGGCACGGGCGACGCCGCCAACCTGCTGAAGCCGGCCTTGGCGCGCGGCACGATCCGCACGATCGGCGCGACCACATGGGCCGAGTACAAGCGGCATATCGAGAAAGACCCCGCATTAACCCGGCGCTTTCAGGTACTGCAGGTCGCGGAGCCGTCCGAGGCCGCCGCCATCGATATGGTCCGGGGGCTCGTGCAAACGTTTTCGACGCATCACGGTGTGTTGGTACGTGATGAGGCGATCCGCGGCGCCGTGACGTTGTCGCATCGCTACATTCCGGCGCGCCAGTTGCCGGACAAGGCGATCAGCCTGCTCGATACCGCCTGCGCGCGGGTGGCGCTGTCGCAACACGCGACCCCGCGCGAGCTCGACGACGTGCGTCAGCGGCTCGCTGCCGCGCGGACTGAAGAGGCGCTGCTCGTGCAGGAGGCACGTATCGGTCTCGAGGCTGACACAGCGTTGGCCAGCGTACGCGTGCGTATCGACACGCTGGCGACGGACGAGGCCGCGGTCGAAATGCGTTGGCGTGAGCAAGCCACGGCCGCGCAAGCGCTGCTTGCCGCGCGTGAGGGAACTGCGGGAGAGCCCGACGATTTACCGATGCGACTTGAGCGGCTCCGCGAGCTTGAGCGCACGCTGGCTAACCTGCAGGGCGATGCGCCGCTCGTGTTTCCGGAGGTCGACGAGGCGATCGTGGCAGAGATCGTGTCGGATTGGACCGGCATTCCCGTCGGTCGCATGGTCACGGACGAGGTCGCGGCCGTGCGCCGGCTGCCCGAAACGCTGGAAGCCCGTGTGATCGGCCAGCCCGATGCGCTGCGCTTGATCGGCGAGCGCGTGCAGACCGCGCGTGCCGGCCTGACCGACCCGAAGAAGCCGCTCGGCGTGTTTCTGCTCGCCGGGCCGTCCGGCGTCGGCAAGACCGAAACGGCGCTGGCGCTCGCGGAGGCGTTGTACGGCGGCGAGCAAAACCTGATCACGATCAACATGAGTGAGTATCAGGAAGCCCACACCGTATCGGGCCTGAAGGGCGCTCCGCCGGGATACGTCGGTTACGGCGAGGGCGGGGTGCTGACCGAAGCCGTGCGCCGCCGTCCGTACTCGGTCGTCCTTCTCGACGAGGTTGAGAAGGCCCATCGCGACGTCCATGAAATGTTCTTCCAGGTGTTCGACAAGGGCTACATGGAAGACGGCGACGGTCGCCACATCGATTTCCGCAACACCACCATCCTGCTGACCAGCAATGTCGGCTCCGACCTGACTGCGAGCCTGTGCGCCGATCCGGCGCTCGCGCCGGATATGGACGGGTTGCGGGTCGCACTTGCGCCCGAACTGCTCAAAGCCTTTCCGGCGGCCTTTCTCGGTCGGGTGGCCGTGGTGCCATACCGGCCGCTGGCCGACGATGGGCTCGCCCGCATTGTCCGATTGCATCTGGGCCGCGTCGTGAAGCGCATGGCCGACAGCCACGATATCGCGTTGACCTTCGATGACACGGTGGTCGACTACATCGTCGGCCGCTGTCTCGTACAGGAGACCGGTGCACGCGTTCTGATCGGGTTTATCGAGCAACACATCCTGCCGCGCCTGTCTGCCCTTTGGCTCGACGCCTTCACGTCGAAGGCTGCGATCGCGCGCATTTCGATCGGTGTTGCCGATCCCGCTGCAGCTCCGCTGCGGGCGCTGACGTTCGATGCATTGCCTATCCATTTGGACGCGTCGTTCAGTTGAGCGCCCAGTCCACTTCCCACCGTCCAGGAGAGCCTGTCCATGTCCGCTTCCAGCAGTTCGCAGAAATTCATCGCGCGCAATCGTGCGCCGCGCGTGCAAATCGAGTACGACGTCGAGGTCTACGGGTCGGAGAAGAAGGTTGAGCTGCCGTTCGTGATGGGCGTGCTCGCCGACCTGTCCGGCAAGCATCCGTCCGAGCCGCTGCCGGCCGTGACGGATCGACGATTCTTGGAAATCGATATCGATAATTTCGATGAGCGCATGAAGGCCATCCGACCGCGCGTCGCGTTCGCGGTGCCGAACACCCTGACGGGCGAAGGCCAGATGATGGTCGACATGACCTTCGAGAGCATGGAGGACTTCTCGCCTGCCGCGATCGCACGCAAGGTCGAGCCGCTGCGCCAACTGCTCGAGGCGCGCACGCAACTCGCGAACCTGCAGACCTACATGGACGGCAAGTCGGGCGCCGAAGCGCTCGTTACGCAATTGCTGCAGGATCCGGCGCTGCTCAAGTCGCTGGCCGCGGCGCCGAAGCCCGAGCGTCACGACGACGGTGCAGCCGACCACAGCGAAGCGAACTGACCGACGAACCGATCGAGGAAGACCATCATGGCGAAACAGCAAGCACAGGCCGCCCAGGCGCAGGTGGCCACCCAGTCCGATTTTACGCAACTGCTCGAGAAGGAATTCCGTCCGAAGACCGAGCAGGCACGTGAAGCAGTTGAATTTGCGGTTCAGACGCTCGCGGAACAGGCGCTGAGCCAGTCGATCACGATCAGTGACGATGCGTACAAGAGCATTGCGGCCATCATCGCGCAGATCGATCACAAGCTCTCCGAGCAGATCAATCTGATTCTGCATCACGAGGACTACCAGGCGCTGGAGTCGGCATGGCGCGGTCTGAACCATCTTGTCTCGAACACGGAGACCGATGAGCACCTGAAGATCCGTGTTCTGGACGTCTCGAAGACCGAACTGCATCGCACGATGCGCCGGTACAAGGGGCTGGCGTGGGATCAAAGCCCGCTCTTCAAGCAGATCTACGAGCAAGAGTACGGCCAGCTTGGCGGCGAACCGTACGGGTGTCTTGTCGCCGACTACTATTTCGACCATACGCCGCCCGATGTCGACCTGCTGGGCTCGATCGCGAAGGTCGCCGCGGCGTCGCATACGCCGTTCATCACGGGTGCGGCGCCGTCCGTGCTGCAGATGGAGTCGTGGCAGGAGTTGGCGAACCCGCGCGACCTGACGAAGATCTTCACGCAGAACCTCGAATATGCCGCGTGGAATTCGCTGCGTAACACCGAGGATGCGCGTTACGTCGGTCTCGCGATGCCGCGGTTCCTCGCGCGTCTGCCCTATGGGGCGAAGACCAATCCGGTTGACGAGTTCGATTTCGAAGAAGACACGAACGGCGCGAACCATAGCCGCTACGGTTGGGCGAACGCAGCGTACGCGATGGGCGTCAACATCAACCGCTCGTTCAAGCAGTACGGCTGGTGCTCGTTGATCCGCGGCGTCGAGTCCGGCGGCACGGTCGAGAACCTGCCGTGTCATACGTTCCCGACCGACGACGGCGGCGTCGACATGAAGTGCCCGACCGAGATCGCCATCTCGGATCGCCGTGAGGCCGAACTGTCGAAGAACGGTTTCATTCCGCTCGTGCATCGCAAGAACACCGACCACGCAACCTTCATTGGTGCGCAGTCGCTGCAAAAGCCGGCCGAGTATCACGACGCGGATGCGACCGCCAACGCGAACCTCTCCGCCCGTCTGCCATACCTGTTCGCGTGCTCGCGTTTCGCGCACTACCTGAAGTGCATCGTGCGCGACAAGATCGGCGCGTTCAAGGAACGTGAGGATATGCAGCGCTGGCTCAACGAATGGGTCATGCACTACGTCGATGCCGATCCCGTCAACTCGTCGCAGGACACCAAGGCCCGCAGGCCGCTTGCAGCTGCCGAGGTGCTCGTCGAGGATGTCGAAGGCAATCCGGGCTACTACCAGGCGAAATTCTTCCTGCGTCCGCACTTTCAGCTCGAAGGGCTGACGGTTTCGCTGCGGCTTGTGACCAAGCTGCCTTCGATCAAGGAAGCGGCTTAATTCTGAAGGTTGGCCCTCTTTGGCCGGACGTTAAACCATCTTCTCTCGTGGTGTCCGGCCTTTTTTACTCACTGAAGGAGCATTGGCATGGCACAAGACATTTTCCTGAAGATCGATGGCATCAATGGCGAATCGCTCGACGACAAGCACAAGGACGAAATCGAAGTCCTGAGCTGGGACTGGGAAATCCTGCAGGAGTCGACGATGCACGCCGGCAGCGGCGGCGGCGCAGGCAAGGCGACGGTCAAGGATCTGACGTTCGAGCACAACATCGATCGCGCGAGCCCGAACCTGATGAAGTACGCGCTGACGGGCAAGCATATCGACCAGGCCACGCTCGTGATGCGCAAGGCCGGCGGCAACCCGCTCGAGTACCTGAAGCTCACGATGAGCGACGTGATCGTCACGCGCGTGAAGCCGTCGGGCAGCAAGCTGGACGCCGAAAAGAGCCGCGAGACGGTGTCGCTGTCGTTCGCGAAGGTGAAACAGGAGTATGTCGTGCAGAACGCGCAGGGCGGCAGCGGCGGTGCCGTCACGGCCAGCTTCGACATCAAGGGCAACAAGGAAGCGTAAGCAGGCGTCACGCTGCGCGTCGGCACAATTGTCTTGCCGCACGCGCAGCGCCTGCCTGCGTATCTCAAGGTGAATTCTGCATGCGTTCGATTCTGACTGCCGCCTCGCTCGCCAGCTTAACGATTCTCTCGGCCTGCGCGAGCGGCGAGCCGAAGCCCAAGGAACCGATCCGGCTTGAGCTGACCGTCAACGCCCGGGCCGACGTCAACCCGGATGATCGCGGCCGGGCAGCGCCGATAGTCGTACGCCTCTATGAGCTGAAGAACGATAACGCCTTCAAGGCAGCAGATTTCTTTACGTTGCAGACGCAGGACAAGACGGTGCTGGCCGACGATGTCGTCAAGCGTGACGAGCTGCAGTTGCGCCCCGGCGAGCACCAAACGATTGTGCGGCGACCCGCGGCGGACACGACCGCCATTGGCGTGATTGCGGCGTATCGCGACCTGCCGAATTCCGTCTGGCGGACGGTCTACACGATGCCTGCGTCGCCCGATAAGGCGTGGTACCGCATCTCCACGCCGAAGCTGAAACTCACTATCGATCTTGAGGCCAAGGCCGTCACGATCGAGGAAGCCAAGAAATGAATCACGTCGCTCAACGAAACGGACGATACGCATGAGCTGGTACGCCAAGGTCGCCTGGCAGGAAGGGCTGTTTTTCCGTCCGCAACTGTTCCAGCAACAGGATCGCTACTTCGAGAAGTACGCGCACATGCGTGCGGCGCCGCTGTCGCCGTTCTTCTTTGGCTTTGCACACTACGCGCTCGACGTGGAGTCGCTGGCGCTGGGTAAAGTGATCGTTAAGTCCGCCGCTGGCGTGTTCGCCGACGGCTCGCCGTTCGATGCGCCGGGCAACACGCCGTTGCCGCCGCCGCTGACGATCCGGCCGGAGCATCTCGATCAGGTGATCTATCTGGCGGTGCCGGTCCGTCTGCCGAACTGCGAGGAGACGACGTTCGAGAACACGCCGGATTCGCTGGCGCGCTACCTCGTGTTCGATACCGAGTTGCGAGACACGAATTCGATCGGCCTTGCGCCCGAGCCGGTGCAACTGTCGAACCTGCGCTTGCGCCTGATGCCCGAGAAAGAGCTCGGCGATGCGTGGATCGGCCTTGCGCTCACGCGCGTGAAGACCATTCGCGCGGACGACAGCATCGAGCTCGACGACACGCTTGTTCCTCCGGTGTCGGGCTATGGTGCGAGCGGCTTGCTGACCAGCTGGGTCACGAAGATTCACGATCTCGCACGCCTGCGCGCGAATGCGCTCGCGCAACGGCTGGCGGGCACCGACGACACCACGGCGAGCGCCGCGACGGTCACCGACTACCTGCTGCTGCAGATCCTGAACCGGTATGAGCCGCTGCTGCAGCACATGCTGCGCGTGCCGACCACGTCGCCGGCCGACGTCTATGCGCTTTTGATCGGCATGGCAGGCGAGCTGTCGACCCATCTGCGTACGGATACGCGGCGGCCGCTCGACACGCATCCGCCTTATCAGCACACGACGCCGCACCTTTGCCTGAAGCCGATTGTCGACGATACGCATCGACTGCTCAACGCCGTGCTGGTGCGCAGCGCGCAAAGCATTGCACTCGAAGACCGCGGCCACGGCATGCGAAACGCCGTGGTCGATCCGGTCGACATGCAGGGGTTTACCGCCGTCGTGCTGGCCGTGCATGCGGCCATGCCGCCGGACGTACTGCAGCAGCAATTCCTTGCGCAAGCGAAAGCGGGGCCATCCGACAAGCTGCCGAGCCTCGTGCGCAGTCACCTTCCGGGCATTGGCCTGCAGGCGCTACCGGTGCCGCCGCGGCAGATCCCGTTCAATGCGGGCTATATCTATTACGAACTGACTCAGGGCGGACCGCTCTGGGATGAAGTCGTACGCCACGGCGGGCTCGCGTTGCACGTGGCGGGCGATTTCCCGTCGATCAAGCTCGAACTGTGGGGCGTGCGTGCGTAAGCACGAAACGGCAACCATGAATTCACGAAACGCGATCCGCTACGTCTGTCCATGAGCAATTCATCTACCGGTACCGGTGTGTCCGAGGAACGAACAGCGCCTGCATCCGCGCTCCAGCAGTCCGCTTCTTCGAGCGGGACCGTCGTCCCATTTCGGGAGCGGCTCATTGCGGTCGAGCAGGCGTCCAATCCTTTGCGGGAAGCGGCACGGCCGCTCCTGCGCGCGCTCGCGGACATGCCGGACCGTCTCGCCCCCGAGGAGACCTTCGCGCTTCGAGACCTTCTCGAACAGGAGGTGCGCACCTTTCAGAAGCTGTGCGAGCAGGCGAACATTCGCCGCGACCACACGATCGGCGCGCGCTACTGCCTGTGCACGGCGCTCGATGAGGCGGCGACTCAGACCGCATGGGGGAAGGGGGGATCGTCCGGGATCGAATGGATCAGCAACGGCCTCGCCACCACGTTCCATGAGGACCGTCAGGGGGGCGAGAAGGTCTATCTGCTGATCGGCCGACTGCTAGCCGAACCGCGCGAGCATCGCGACTTGCTGGAAGTCATCTACGAGATTCTCAGCTTGGGCTTTGAGGGGCGCTATCGACACGAGGCGAACGGAAAGCGCAAGCACGATGCGATTCGCCAACGGCTCTACAACGAGATCACCTCGCAACGCGGGATCGCACCCACGGCGCTTTCGCCTCACTGGCAGTCGGATGTGAAAGGCAGGCGGATGTCTTTCTATGATTTTCCGGTCTGGATCACCGTCACGTTGCTGTCGGTGATTCTGCTGGGTCTGTTCGGCTGGTTCAAATACGAACTCATGAGCCGCAGTGCCGCCGTGGAAAAGCAGATTGCCGATATCGGCCGGATGACGCCCCCACCCGCACCGCCGCAATTGCATTTGAAGCAGCTGCTCAAGGACGAAATCGCGGCCGGCACTGTCAGCGTCGACGAGGATGCACGTCACAGCGCAGTAACGTTCCGGGGCGATGCAATGTTCCCGCCCGGCGGCGTCACGATCAAGAGTGCGATGGCGCCGCTCATCGCGAAGATCGCGGGAGAAATCGTGAAGGTGCCGGGCAAGGTCACCGTCCTGGGGTATACGGACAACCTGCCGATCCGTAGCCGCCAGTTTCCGTCAAATGAAGCGCTGTCGGAGGAGCGGGCGACGCAGGTGCTGCAGATGCTGCAAGCAGCCGGTGTGCCGGCCAACCGTCTTGAAGCCGTCGGCAAGGGCGATGCCGATCCGATTGGCGATAACCGCACCGCCCAGGGCCGCGCGCAGAACCGGCGCGTCGAGATTGTCGTCGCGCAATAGGCCAGATCCGCTTCCGGAATAGACCATGAAGAAGTTTTTGTCATTTCTCGCATCGCGCCAGTTTCTCGCGTTTCTCGCGCTGATCGTTGTCGCGCTGGTGATCTGGTTCGTCGGACCGTTTTTCGCATTCGGTGGACTCAAGCCGCTAGCCGGTGCCGGCATGCGCGTGCTGCTGATTGCCCTGGTGCTCGTGGGCATGTTGCTCTGGCTCGGGGGCTGGTCGACGAGCATCGTGTTCGTCGCGCTGTTGTGTCTGCTGATCTGGTATGCGGCACCCTTGCTGTCGTTTGGCCACACTTCGCCGTTCGAACCGGTGTCGGCTCGGGTCGGCGCGATTGCGCTGGTGGTAGTGGTGTTCGCCCTGTTCTGGATGTTTCGGCTTTGGCAGAAGATGCGCGAGGACGATGCATTCCTGAAAAAAGTGCTGCGATTCGGCGGCAAGACGGAGGAATCCCCCGCTGCGCCGCGTCTGAAAAAGGTCGAAGCAATCGTCGCGAGCGCACTGGCGCGGCTGAAGTCGATGCGCACGGGTGCGCGAGGACCGGGCAAGTTGTTCCAGGGCAAGCGCTACCTGTACGAATTGCCGTGGTACATCACACTCGGTTCGCGAGGGACAGGCAAGACGAGCGCGCTGCTCAACGGTGGCTTGGCGTTTCCGATTGCCGAGCAAATGCAGCGGGCGGCCGGGACTTCGGCGGGTGACGCCGCGGCCGTGGACTGGTGGCTGACCAACGATGCGGTTCTGATCGACACGGCCGGCTATTACACGCGCCATGGCACCTCGACGGCAAAGGAAGGTGAAGGGCTGGCCCCACTCTCGGACCGACCAACAATGGCCGCATCGGGTGAGGGTAAGGCAGGCAGCGAGGCAACGACGGCCGATGCGTCCGGCGACACCCAGCCGGCGGCCGTCGCCAAGTCGAGCGCCAACATTGTGCCGATTCGTGCCGATTCGACTGAGCAACGCGAGGCGTTGGATCGCGCGGAATGGCTGGGTTTCCTCGGCATGCTGCGCCGCCACCGCCCCCGTGCCCCCATCAATGGCGCGCTGCTGGCGGTCGATCTTGAGTCGCTGGTCGGAGCCGACGAGCAGAAACGCCTCGCGGAGGCGTCGGCGCTGCGTGCGCGACTGGGCGAACTGCGCAGTGAGCTCGGCATCCGTTTCCCGGTCTACGTGCTCATCACGAAAATGGACCGGCTGACGGGGTTTGCCGAGTATTTCAGCGGCCTGACGGCCGAGAGCCGCGCGCAAGCGTGGGGTTTCACGTTGCCGTACGGCAAGGAAACGGTTGCGAAGGAAGGCTTGCGCGCGCGTTGCCGTGATGAGCTGATGCAGATGGCGGGCCGGCTGTCCGGCATGATTCACACGCGCCTGCAGGATGAGGACGAGACGCACAAGCGGCGGCAGCTCGCCGCGTTGCCGGAGGAGTTCACCGCCCTGGTCGGACCACTCGTCGACCTGATCGACCGTGTGTTTCTCGATTCCCGTTACGACGATACCCAGCTTCATTCGACGCTGCGCGGCGTCTATTTCACGAGCGCGCAGCAAGGCGGCGGCCCGGTCGTTGCCGAGCGCGACACGGTCGTGCAACGCCTTGCGCCGAAGCAAGGGCAGGCAGGTGCCGCCGCAGACAATGAGGGCAACCGGAGCTTCTTCCTGCACGACGTCCTGACCCGGGTCGTGTTTCCGGAATCGCATCTCGTCAGTCCCAACTTGCGCTGGGAATACCGTTATCGGCTGCTGCGTCTGGTTGGCCATGCGCTCGCCTTGCTGCTGTTCGTCTGGCTCGCACTCGGACTGCGCGTGAGCTTTGGCAACAACAGCGACTATCTCGATGTCATCGGCCGCAAGGTCCAGGCATTGGCGGCCCGCGTGACACAGCTGTACAAGGAGCCCAAGCCGGAGGCCGTGCCCGACACGCTGACCGACGCGCGCTATTTGCCGACCTTTCCGAATCTCGACCTGTCCGATCCCGGTAGTGCATGGCGTTATGGCCTCTATACGCCACCGAACATCGTGACGGAGAGCGGCCACACCTACGATGCGCTGGAGGATAACCTGCTGGTGCCGCAGATCGTCCGCCGGATCGAAAACGTGATTTCCGGGGCGATCGCCAGCAAGGATCCGAAGGCCGCTTACGATGCGCTGCGCGTGTACTTGATGCTTTACGACAAGGCGAAATTCAATGCCAACGACGTGAAGACATGGGTGCTCGACGACTGGGCGAAAAACGACAGCGCAGCGATTTTTGGCGGTCGCGCGTCGATGATCGATCACGTGCAGCAGCTCTTTTCGGGCGACCGTGTTGTGAAATCGCCCCTCATCCGTAACGATGCACTGATCCAGCAGGCACGGGCTTTTCTCGACGGCAGCAACGCGACGGATCGCCTCTATCAGCGCGCGAAGGCCGCGATGCTGAAGGAGGCACCGGACGAGTTCACATTGCTGCGTGCGGTCGGGCCGCAGGCCGGTACCGTGTTCACGCGGGCGAGCGGCCAGCCGCTCTCGCGCGGCGTGCCGGGCCTCTTCTCGTTCGATGGTTACCGGAACCTGTTCGACAAGCGCCTTCCTGAGTTCATCCAGATCGCGCGCGACGATGATGCATGGGTGATGGGTCGCTCGTATCTGGACGAGGCTCAAAAAAAAACGGCTGAGATTGTGAGCACGGTAACCGGTGCGGATGATGCACTGACGGACGCGGTCCGCCGCGAGTATCTGATGGAGTACGCGCAACAATGGGACGCGTTTCTCAACGATATCCGGACGGTGAGCGGCACGAGCCTCGCGTTCAACCTTCAGGTGCTGCGCAGCTTCGCGGCACCCGACTCGCCGCTCGGCCGACTTGCCCGCGCGGCCGTGCATGAAACGACGCTGACGGCACCGGTTACCGGATCGGACGGGTCTTTTTTCCAGAAGGCAGCCGACCAGCTCAACCAGAAGGCCGACAAGGCGCCTGGCATCCGCGCGTCGGAGCGTGTCGAGCGCGAGCTCGTCGACAACCATTTCGCCGCACTGCGCGAGGTCGTGACGGGCAATGCCGATTCTCAGGCCGGCTCCCAAGCGGTGGCCGCCCAGGCCGGAAAGACCGGTCTCGACGGCGTGACGAACTTGTTGAACGACTACTACACGGCGCTCACGGTCTCCGACAACGCTTTGTCGAATAACAGCATGCCGCCGGCGAGTGACACGGCCGCGAAGCTCAAGATGACGGCCAACACGATGCCGGCGCCGTTCCGTGCGGTGCTGCTGCAGCTTGCCGCGGACGGTTCGCACGAGGTCAATCAGGGAATCGGTCAGCTACTGTCGCGCCAGATGCAGGCAGTCGTCGGCGACACATGCCGGCTCACCATCGAAGGAAACTATCCGTTCTCGCCCGACAGCAAGCGCGATGTCAGCATCGACGACTTCACCCGCGTGTTCGCGCAGGGTGGCGTGATCGATGACTTCTTCGCGAAGACGTTGGCGCCGTTCGTCGATACCTCGGCGAAGCCGTGGCGCTACAAGACCCTGTCGGGCGCAACGGAACCTGTTCAGGGGCCGGATCTTGAGCCGTTCGAGCATGCGAAAGCGATCCGCGATGTCTTCTTCAACGACCCGGGCCATAAACAGCTGACGTGGAAGGCCGATATCCGCATTCCCGAACTGGATCCGACGATCACCAGCCTGTCGCTCGACATCGATGGGCAAACGACCCTCTATCAGCACGGTCCGGTTGCGCCGTTTGCGATGACGTGGCCCGGGCCGCGTGGTGGCGTTCATACGGAAATCACCGCCAATCCTCGCATCCGTCCCGATACGTCGACGAGCGCGGCCGATGGGCCATGGGCGCTGATGCGCTTGCTCCAGAAGGGGCAGGTGATTGAAACCGCCACGCCCGGCCGTACCCGCGTCGCCTTTGATTTTGATGGGCGCAAGGCAGTGCTCGACATTGCGAGTACCGGAAGCGTGGCGAACCCGTTGACGAGCGATGTGCTGAAGACCTTCCGCTGTCCGAGTTCGATGCCGGTGTTCAACCTGTCGGATAGCGGTCCGCCCCCTGGGCTGCCGCGCGGTACGACGCCGGCGAGCCCTGCAAATGTCACTCAATAACGGCGAGGGACAGGCACGGTGACGATTTCGACAGTCGACTCGCGAAACTACGCCGGCGCTCTGGTGTCGCCGCCGCTCAGCGCGCGACTCAAGGCGTCGGTGCAATCGGTCAATCCGTTGCTTGAATCTGCGCGCGTCTTGCTGCTCGCGCTGGCGGATACGCCAGCCGCACTGGAACCCGACGCCGTCTTGCAGCGGCGCAAATGGCTCGAGCAGGAACTGCGGATGTTTTTGCGGGTTTGTCGTGAGCTGCAGTTGCCGTCGGACCAGGTTGTGCGGGCGAGCTACTGCCTGAGCGCCGCGCTTGACGAGGCCGCGATGCAAACCCGCTGGGGCAGAGGCGAGGGGACCGGCGCCGAGTGGCAGGCCAGCAGCCTCGCCGTGGCGATGGGCCATGATCGACAAGGCGGCGATCGCGTCTTCCATGTGATCGACGAGGTGCTGAACGACCCGCGCGGTCAACTCGACCTGCTTGAACTGTTCCAGAACGTCCTCGATCTTGGCTTTCGTGGGCGATACCGCTTTGAGCGCGATGGTGCGCGACGTCTGCTGAACATTCGCGAGCGCGTGCACGGCGTGGCGATGGCAGGAGAACAACGCACGGAACCTGTCGACGCGCCAAATGCAACGGTGGATCGCATTGCCCCCGAACATCGAGGCGGCCAGTCGGTCGCATTGTCGCGACGGGTGGTCGATCCATGGGTACGCCCGGCTCGCGCGCGTCGGTCACGCTGGTGGATTGTCGTCGGTGCCGCGGTAGCGCTGCTGGTGGGTGCGGGAGGCTACGCCGCAGTCAGCGAATGGTTGCACACGGAGCCATCTACGCAGGCGCCGTTATCGATCGATCGGTTGCGGGAGGTGTTGCGCGAGCAACTGCGCGACGAAATCGCCGCCGGGAATGCCGAGCTGATCCAGGACCAGAAGGCCAACGCGCTGACGCTCAGATTCAACGGAATGTACGCGCCAGGCGATGTGACGGCGGCCCCGTGGTGGGCATCCATGATGGCATCGGTCGGACGGGCCATCGCGGCCTCGCCGTCCACGATGCACGTACTCGTCACCGGATACACCGACAACCTGCCGGCGAGATCCGCCCATCAGGGTTCGAATTACGCGCTGTCCAAAGCCCGTGCCGAGCAGGTCGCGCAGATTCTCGCGGCGGCCGGTGTGCCGAAGGACCGCATCAGCGTGGTTGGGCAGAGCGATGCCGATCCGCTGGCCGATAACGTGTCGAAGGAAGGGCGGTCGAGAAACCGTCGCGTCGAAGTGACCGTGTCGAATTGATGCATGTAACTGAATCACCTATTTACACCGGAGCTGGATATGCAGGATGCGCAAGGAAGAAACATGGTGCGTCTGGGCGACGCGACCGATCACGGCGGCAAGGTCGTCGAGGCGACTGACGAGTTGAAGCATCACGGCATCTCTGTCGCGCTGGACCAGCACGGGGTGATGTGTCCGAAATGTGGCGGCATTTTTCCGTTGCTGGCGACGGGCCCGCGCACGCATCGAGGTCGTCTTGTCGGCTACATCGGCGACAAAACGGGCTGTGGCGCGACCGTGATCGGTTCGTGACCGAGGGAGACGCCGCATCATGGTGACATTCGCCCAAGCCCGCACGCTGTCGATTTCGGGCGCGGCGCTGCCCACTTACTCGACCGGAGGGCTGCCGGTGTTCGCGCCGGTGCGGCTGCAGGGCAGCGAGGCGATCGGTCGCCTCGAGGCTTGCCGCTACCTCGTCACGCTGCGTACCGACGACGCGTTCGCGTTCTCGCCGAGCGTCACCGCCAATCTCGACCTGGACAAACTCGTCGGCACCGAGGTGACGGTGTCGATCCAGCTCGAAGGCAAGGGCCAGTTCGTCCCCGGCCTCGCCGGCAACGCGGGGCTCGGCAACATCGGCGCGGGCACGCGCGAGATCACGGGGCTGGTGACCGCGGCGCGCGTGGCCGGCGAGGACCGGCACTCGATCCTGTACGAGCTCGAGCTGCGCCCGTGGCTGTACCGCGCGACGCTCACGCAGGACTGCCGGATCTTCCAGGACATGAGCGTGGTGGAGATCACCGACGCGGTGCTCGCGAAGTATCCGTACCCGGTGGACAAGCGCCTGGCCGGCGCGTTCCGCGGCATCTACCCGAAGCGCGACGTGCAGCGTCAGGCGTTCGAGACCGACTGGGCGTTCCTACAGCGGCTGTGGGAGGAATGGGGCATCTGGTGGTGGTTCGAGCATGAGAGCGGCCATCAGCGCCTCGTGCTGTGCGACACGACGGGCGGCCACCACCCGCACGGCGCGGCGTACGAGACGGTGCGCTACCTGTCGCCGGACGGCAAGCGGATCGACGAGGAGCACATCCACGCGCTGTCGGTGACGAGCCGGCTCACGTCGGGCAGCGTGACGGTGGTGGACTACGACTACACGCGGCCGCGCGCGAACCTGACGGTCACCGAGGAGAATCCGCGCAAGACGGCGAGCGCGGACGGCGCGGTCTACGACTGGGGCGACTACAGCCAGCCGCTGGCGGGCGCGCAAGGGGTGGCAGGGCAACCGAACGACACCGAGCAGGAGTCCCGGCACCTGGCGCGCGTGCAGCTGGAGGCGCGGCGCGGCGCGGGCCTGCGCGCGAACGGCCGCGGCAACCTGCGCGGGCTGACGGTGGGCCGCACGTTCGCGCTGACGGGTTACCCGCAGCAGGCGGCCAACCGGGAATACGTAGTGCTGTCGTCGGCGCTCGACATCGAGGAGGTCGGCGACCGCACGGGTGCGGGATTGGCGTACCGCTGCGAAGCACAGTTCGAGCTGCTGCCGGCGAACGAGCCGTTCCGGCTCGAGCGCAGCGTGGCGAAGCCGGTGCTGAGCGGTCCCGAGAAGGCGATCGTGGTGGGCCCGGCCGGTCAGGAGGTCTGGACCGACAAATATGGCCGCGTGAAGGTGCAGTTCGGCTGGGACCGGCAGGGCAAGCTCGACGAGCATTCCGGGATCTGGTTGCGGGTGGTGTCGCCGTGGCAGGGCGCGGACATGGGGGCGACGTTCCTGCCGCGCATCGGCCACGAAGTGGCGGTGATGCACTACTACGGCGACCCGGACCTGCCGGTGATCACGGGCAGCCCGGTGAACGAGTTCCGTCAGCCGACGCTGGAGCTGCCGGCGAACCAGGCGGTGGCGGTGCTGCGCGGCCGGGAGTTCCAGGGCACGGCGTCCGGGCACGTGGCGATCGACGATACGCAGGGGCAGATCCAGACGCAGATTGCGAGCGACGCGGGCAGCTCGCTGCTGGCGCTGGGGAACATCCGTCGGATCGTGAAGAAGACGGGCCGGGCGGACGCGCGCGGCAAGGGCTTCGACCTGCGCACCGACGACTGGGGCGTGGTGCGGGCGCTGCGGGGGCTGTTCGTGTCGACGGACGGCCAGCCGAACGGCGCGGGCCAGGCGAAGGAAGCGAAGGCGGCGGTGGGCCGGCTGACGCGGGCGCGGGAGCTGCAGGAGAGCCTGTCGGGGCTGGCGCAGCAGCACGAGGCGCAGCAGCGGGACGCGGACCAAAGCGAGGTGGCGAAGGCGATCAAGGCGCGCAACGACGCGATCCGGGGCGACGCGCCGGCGGGCGAGAACGACTTCCCGGAGCTGAAGGAAGCGGATCTGGTGCTGGCGAGCGCGGCGGGCGTGAGCGTGGCGGCCGAGCGCAACTTGCACGTGGCGAGCAATGAGGACGTCGCGGTGACGAGCGGGCGGCACGTGGGGCTCGCGGTGGGGCATTCGCTGTTCGCGAGCGTGTCGAATGCGTTCTCGCTGTTCGTGCACAAGGCGGGGATGAAGTTGATAGCGGCTACGGGCAAGGTGCGCATCGAGGCGCAGACCGACGGCATCGACGTGAAAGCGAAGCAGTCGGTTGGTGTGATGAGCACCACGGACAGCATTGAGTTCCACGCTGCCAAGGAGATCGTGCTGCACGCGGGTAGCACGGAGGTACGCATCAGCGACCAGGGCTACACGGTGCACACCGCGGGCGAGCATACGATTCACGCGGGTAGCCATCAGACGGACGGGCCACAGGGACAAGGTGGGGGATTTCCGCCGTTCCCCAAATCCGGACCCGGCCAGTTGGAAGTACTGCGCCACTACGTAACGGATGCGCCGGTCGACAAGAACACCATTGTTGTGAAAGATAGCCTCGGCGCGGTGCACAAGGGAACGCTCGATGCATCCGGCCGCGCGATTGTGAGCGGGTTGGCGCCCGGCGCGGTCAGCGTGCAATACGGGCACGACCCGCACGATTCCTGGGTCACGAGTAGCTACCTGAAACAGTCCGGGTGGCAACCGGCAGGTGCCGCCTGACACGAATCGGCCAGTCCCTCTATCCATTCCACAGTCCGAACAAGAACATGGCTGACAAACAGCAGTCCCTTCCGTCCGTCGACGCGGCGATCGTGCCGCTCAATCAGGTTCACATCGCCGATCTCGAGGCCGGGGCATCGCATTTCGACAACTGGCTGCGAACGGCGAGCGGCGGCTACGTGACGCTCGAGCGCATCAAGGAGGTGTCGGCCGCGATGCCCGTTTTGGGGAACATCATTGCTGCGGTCGACGTGTGCGGCGATGTCTCGAAGCTGATCGAGCATCGGAACGTTCAGCCCCGATCCGAAGCCGAAAAGATCGACCGGGTGCTCGATTGGGCGAACCTGGCGATCAATCTGATCGGGGTGCTGCCGATTCCACCCGGGACAGCTGCGGCTCGCATGTCGTTGCGCCCGACGCTCGGTTTGGTGCGCCAGGCTGTCAAGGCCGGTGAAAAGGATCTCGCCACTGCGGCGGTTGCCGTGATCGCTGGGCATTTCACGGCCACCCTGATGGGTGAATTGAAGCCGTTTGTCGAGCAGGCAAAGGCGAGGCTGACCGAGCTACTGAAGGAAGCGGGGAGCGAGGCCGAGAAGCGTCTGCATCAGTTGGCCGACGGGCTGGATGCATTGGCCTCTGGGCGCTTGACCGATCCGAATGCAAATCTCGCGGCGGCACGCCAGAAAGCATCGCGCGTTTCAGCGAGTTCGCTGATCCACGACCCGACCAGAACGCTCGGAGACCTGTTCGGCGCCGTGTGGGAAGTATACAAGGCGGGCGCGAAGGCAGAGGTGAATTTCGTCGTTTCGCTGACCCCCGATGAGGCAAGGTCGACCGTGCGGCATCTTGCCGCCGATATTCGTGCCAGCATTCCGGACGTCAAGAAGCGGATCCAGAGTCTGTCCAGCGAAGATGTTGGTACGGTGATGTACATGCTGAACATCTTGATTCGCGCGATTCAGGTGTACGAAGACAAGAAGCATCATCTTGCCGCGACGGTCGACAGCAATAAGAGAAACCAGGCGAAGCGTAAGGAAGGTGGCGAGCAGGTTACCAATGTCGGCAAGGAGGCCAAGGTCCAGAAGCCTGGGCCCGGTTGTCTTTGCGGGGTCCAGCCGCCGGCGCGCGTGGGCGGATCGATCGGCCTGGGGCTGGGAGACGAGTCGTTCACGCATACGGATTTTGTATTGCCCGGCGTCATTCCGGTTGAATGGGCGCGGACGTATCGCTCGAACTTCGATGCGCATGACGAGCAGGGGCCGCTTGGACCGCGATGGACGACGCCGTATCACGTCGCATTCGAGGCGAAGGGCGACGGGTTCGTGTTTCACGACGCGTCCGGAAGAAGTCTCACCTATCCGGCGCTGCAATTGGGCCAACCGCATCGCGATCCAATCGAGTCTTGCACACTCACGCGTGAATCGGACGATCGCATTCGGCTCGTGCGCGGCGAAACGCTGACCGAGACTTACGAGCGGCACGGAACGCGTTTCGTGCTCTCGAAGATCGAGGACCGCTCCGGCAACGAGGTGACGCTGGCGTGGGTGGAAGGCTTGCTTGCACGGATCGAGGTGGCAGACATCGTCGCGGCGGTGACGCACGACAACGTCGGCCGCATCATGCGCGTCGCGTTGGTCGACAAGACCGGGGCGGCGATCCGAACGCTTGCGTGGTATCGCTATGACGAGTCAGGCGATCTGGTGGAGGCAAACGACGAGAATGCGGCGTCGTGGAGTTACGCGTACGAGCATCACCTCGTGACGCGGTACACCGACCGCACTGGACGTGGAATGAATTTGGAGTGGGACGGGACGCACCTGGACGCGAAGGCGATTCACGAATGGGCTGACGACGGCACATTCGACACCCGTCTGACCTGGCACGATCAACTGCGCTTGACCTTCGTGACCGACGCGCTTGGCAATACGACCCAGCAGTACTACGACATCGACGGCTATGTGTACCGGATCGTCTATCCGGACCACACCGAAGAGTGGTTCATGCGTAACGCGGACAAAAACGTGACGCGACACGTGTTCCCTGACGGAACCGAGGAATCGTTCACGTGGGACGAGGCAGGCCAGATGACTTCGCACACGCAGCGTGACGGACGCATCGCGTATTACGTGTACGACCGGCACGGCAATTTGACGGGGTTGCAGGATCCGGAAGGTCATCGCTGGGAGCGGTACTACGACAGCAAGGGCCGCGTGACCGAGGCGCTTGACCCGCTCGGGCGCGTAACGAAGTATGAATACGATCGTGCCGGACTGCCGGTCGCGATCACTGATCCGAAGGGCGGCACGACGAAGATCGCATGGAGGACCGACGGACAGGTCGCGAGCTACACCGACTGTTCGGGCAAGACCGCCACGTGGAAATACGACGACCGCGGTCGGCTTGTTCAGCAGCAGAACGCGGTCGGCGAAATCACGCGCTATGGTTATGAGGCCGGTCAGCTTGCGTGGGTAACTCGGCCAGTGGGTTTGCGCGACACATTTGCGCGCGATGCGGAGGGCCGGCTGCTCGAACACGTGGATGCGCTGAACCGATCGACGCGTTATACCTATACCGCGGCTGGCTTGCTGGCTAAGCGACTGAACGCCCGCGGCGATTCAGTGGAGTATGGCTGGAACCGGCTCGGACAAATCGCGACGCTGCGCAACGAAAACGGACGGGAGTATCGGTTCGGCTACGACACGGCGGGTCGTCTCACCAGCGAAACGGATTTCGACGGACGCGAGACGCGGTATTACCGTGCGGCGGGCAGCGGACTCGTGACGAACCGACTGTACGGCGGCGTTATGCATGCGTTCGAATACGACGCGATGGGTCGGCTTGAATCCCGACGCGGCTGGCCGGCACAGTTCACGGACCGTGGGCAAGTCTTCTTGAATCCGCAAGGTGAGGTCACTGTCGAGAGGGAGTCGTTCAAGTACGACGGTCTCGGTCGGCTGGCGCTCGCGGTCAATGATCAATCGCGCGTGCAGTGCTTCCACGATCCAGTGGGAAATCTGGCGCGCGAGCACATGCTCATGCGGGTCGAAGGAAGCGAATACGAATTCGTGTGGCGGCACGAGTATGACGAAGTCGGGGCGCGAGTTGCGACCATTCGGCCGGATGGTCATCGGTTGGACTGGCTTACCTACGGTTCCGGTCACGTGCATGGCGTCATGCTCGACGGGCGGACAGTTGCAAACTTCGAGCGCGACGACTCACACCGTGAGACGCAGCGCGAGCTCGGTAACGGACTGACGCAAACGACGCATTATGACGAGGCTGGCCGACTCGCGCGGCAACTGCTGCAAGGCACGGGCCGCAAGGTGATGGAACGCCGCTACCAGTATGACGCCGCAGGCCAGCTGACCCAGATCACGGACCTGCGGCGCGGCGAGATGCAGTACGCGTACGATCCGATAGGCCGGCTGACACGCGCGCAATCATCGCTTGGGGTCGAGACGTTCTCGTTCGACCCGGCGAGCAACATCGCCGAGGCGAAGGAGCGCGACGAACACGGCATCGGCGTGTTGGGTGGGGCACGATCCGCACCTCTGCTGGACAATCTGCTGAAGGACTATGCGGGAATCCATTTCGCTTACGATGAAATGGGCAACCTGAAGCAGCGCACGCGAAACGGCGAGCGCACGGACTTCGAGTGGAGCAGCCTTGGCCGGATGGTGTCGGCACGCGATCGGCACATGCACGCGACGTATACGTACGACGCGCTCGGCCGGCGCATTGCGAAGCTGACGGAGCCTCAGGTGCCCTATCTCGCGGGCGCCGGTAGTGGCTGGCGGGATGCGGAACGTCAACGTCTGAAGCAGGAGCGTGGCTACGGTTTCACGTTGTACGGTTGGGACGGTGACACTCTGGCCTATGAGACAGCGTGGGAGAGACGGGAGACGACGCACTACGTGTATGAGCCGGGGAGTTTCACGCCGCTTGCTCAGGCGACGGGGGCGGCGATGCTGCATGATGGCGCCGCCGAAGTCTCCCGGTTAGCGGGCATCGCTTACTACCACTGCGATCAAATCGGCACGCCACAGGAGGTCACTGACGAGACGGGAGAGGTCGCCTGGTCCGCGAGCTACAAGGCGTGGGGCGAGGCAAGGGAGGTGATCAGCGAAGCGGCACGCAAGGCAGGAATCAGCAACCCGCTGCGCTTTGCTGGCCAGTATTTTGATTCCGAGACGGGTCTTCACTACAACCGGCACAGGTACTATGATCCGAGTAGCGGCCGGTTCGTATCGAAAGACCCGATCGGGTTGGCCGGCGGCATCAACGTCTATCAGTACGCGCCTAATCCGGTGCAGTGGATTGACCCGCTCGGTCTTGTTCGCTGCCCTTGCGATCCATGTGATAAGTCTCGCCGGTCAAGCCTGAGAGACATTCGTCGGCAGCTCGGCATCCCGTTGTCGCAGCAGCCGATCAGCCAGAAAATGGTCCCGCTGACAGATTCCAGCGGAAATTGGCTTCTCGGCGAGGACAACAAGCCCGTCATGACGCGGGAGTTGACCTATCAGGTTGGTGGTAAAAATGTGATCATCCAAGACCATTCCGCGGGCCACATATTTGGAGAAGGGGGGATTGGCGATCAACCGTCACACCACAACGTGCGCCCCGAAGAAAACACACGCACAGGAAAGATCCAAGGAATGGATGATCACTATTACTTCGACTGCCGGAACAAGAAATGAGCCTGATACAGCGGATCATGAATCCACAAGCCCTCGCCGCACTTTATGGGAGCGACGCACCGCTTGATGGTGCCGAGATCGTCGAGGTTCAGCTCAAGCGGGACGAGCCTCGACTGTCGGTGAAAATAACGACCACTCAGAAACCATTGTCTCCGCCGAGCCGATGGCCAAAAGATTACGACGTCGTCTATCTGAACTTGTCCTTTATCGGTGTTTGCGACCTCTCGATTGGGGGATGGGGACATGACAACATTGTTGCAACGTTTATATCGACTGTTGCTGATAATGTCGCGTCGATAACGATCAATTGTAACGAAGGCGCGTCGATTGCGTTCAAGTTCGACTGGGTTCGCGTGGAGGGAATCACATACGGAAATCTAGGTAGCGCCTAACGTCTATCAGTACGCACCCAATCCGGTTGAGTGGGTCGATCCTGTTGGCTTGGCGCGCATGCCTGGCGACGCAGGGAGGAAACCGGCATCGAATAAGCCGAACCAGAACGCGAAATGTCCCTGCAGGAAGGAGTGGGAAGTTAATCGCTTTGACCGAATCTGTGAGGCGATGCTCAACGGAACGCGCGTCAAGTACTTTCGCGATCCCACCACGAAACAATGGTCTGCCGATACGGAGGGGCACGGTGGATCCGCATGGAAAGTCATGGAGCAGCAAGGCGGGAATCTTGTTCATTTCCGCGATGCAGACGTCTATGGCGACTTTATGGGTAAGCACAAAGGCGAGACAGGAAAGGTGATGTCTATGAACGGCATGAAGTGTCGGGATGCCAAGGGAGAGAGCCAATGAAAATTCAATCCGTCGAAGAATTCAAAAGATATGCGGAAAGTGGCGATGATGAAGAGTTTGCGAAGACTCAATGGGAGGCGTCTGACGACTTGTGGTTCGCAGTGCTAGAGGAGTACCCAGAGCTGTCACGTAGCGTTGCCTTCAATAATACGATCTCCATAAATGTGTTAGAACGATTGTCAGCAAGTAACGACTGGATGACACGTTGCGACGTGGCAATGAAGCGAAGAATAAGTCGCAGTATTTTTGACAGATTGTCGCTAGATAATGAGCCCGCCGTTAGAAGAAGAATTGCTCTTAATCCAAAGGTGCCGCGAGACATATTGACGCGGCTTGCCACAGATGAAGATGAATCGGTCGCGGGGGCTGCAAAGGAGCGATTGGGATCATAGATGAATGGGCCAGATTTCGCGGCCCGTCGTTATTGCAATTCTATAGGTACGATCGAGTACCCGGCCCCTTTGGTCAACTGCCGAGCAATGTCTGAATGCCTTGCTGTACAAGGCTCGACGGCAGATCGGTAAACGAGACATACCGCTACGACGAGGGATACGACCTTCAGGGGTACACGTGATCTTGGCCACAGATAGGTCGGGCTAGTATCGGGTAGCTGGGGCTACGTTATAACCGCAATCGGTATTACGATCCGCAGACGGGCAGGTTCATCAGCAAGGACCCGATCGGGCTCGCGGGCGGCATCAACGTCTACCAGTACGCGCCTAACTCGACAGGCTGGATCGATCCGTTAGGGCTAAAATGTCGACCCGACGTCTCGTCTCGAGCTGCTCGCCGCGAAGCGATGAGGCAAGCTGGAATTCCGACAAGCCAGCAACCGATTGCTCAGTCAAGGAATGCCTCCGGAATATGAAGTTCCGCAAGCCGGAGGTGGGACAGTACAGGCCACTGTGCAGCAGCAAACGATGGACGTAAGTCACTTGGACGAGCACCATTGGGAGGCGGGCAAGGTTAAGGTGGATCCGATCACCGGCGAGGCTAGAATGAACGATTATGGTAGACCCAAAATCGCCAATCCGAAAGGAAAGGCATATTACGGGGGCTGCGATGATTGATCCCAAAGCAGACAGGTATAAAAAGGAGCTTTTGTACCGAAGGGTTCGTGGGAAAACGATTCTCAATGAATATCTTCGCAAGGTCGCTGCGCTGTTTTCAGTTGGTGCTCAAAAAGAAATTATTCCATTGGATAAAACGGACGCCATATTTGAAAAGTTTAAAGAGGGGAGTGCGCGCCTTCGCGCGAGGAAGCGACGCATTTCTTTGCGTGGAGTTGGGGTGGCTCTATCTAAAATAAAGAAAAGCAATCTTGATTCATTTTACGTTTTAATTGACGATGACTGGAAATACTGTGGAGCTCTTCTTGTTAAAAACATGGGGGGTATAGATATTTCACTCCGATTTGGGGAGGTCGTACTTAACGATCTTTTATTCATTTCCGATGATCTGTCAAAGGCAATGAGTCTTGATTTTTTTGAGATGGATGGAATATCTCTGGTGGATGTTACTGAGTGGCGACGATAGACGGGGCTGCCCTATAGCCGCGCAATGTAACTATGTTCGGCGGTGGCGGCATAATCAACGACGCCATTTGCGCCCGCCCCGTGCGGGCGTCCTTTTATGCGCAAGGTGAGGTGACTGTCGAGAGGGAGTCGTTCAAGTACGACGGTCTGGGCCGGCTGGCGCTCGCGGTCAATGATCAATCGCGCGTGCAGTGCTTCTACGATCCAGTGGGAAATCTGGCGCGCGAGCACATGCTCATGCGGGTCGAAGGAAGCGAATACGAATTCGTGTGGCGGCACGAGTATGACGAAGTCGGGGCGCGAGTTGCGACCATTCGGCCGGATGGTCATCGGTTGGACTGGCTTACCTACGGTTCCGGTCACGTGCATGGTGTGATGCTCGACGGGCGGACCGTTGCAAACTTCGAGCGCGACGACGCACACCGTGAGACGCAGCGCGAGCTCGGTAACGGACTGACGCAAACGACGCATTATGACGAGGCTGGCCGACTCGCGCGGCAACTGCTGCAAGGCACGGGCCGCAAGGTGATGGAGCGTCGCTACCAGTACAACGCGGCAGGCCAGCTGACCCAGATCACGGACCTGCGTCTCGGCGAAATCCAGTACGCGTACGACCCGATCAGTCGACTGACGCGCGCGCAGTCGTCGCTTGGAGTCGAGACGTTCTCGTTCGACCCGGCGAGCAACATCGCCGAGGCGAAGGAGCGCGACGAACACGGCATCGGCGTGTTGGGTGGGTCGCGATCCGCACCGCTACTGGACAATCTGCTGAAGGACTTTGCGGGAATCCACTTCGCTTACGATGAAATGGGCAACCTGAAGCGGCGCACGCGAAACGGCGAGCGCACGGACTTCGAGTGGAGCAGTCTTGGCCGGATGGTGTCGGCACGCGACCGGCACATGCACGCGACGTATACGTACGACGCGCTCGGCCGGCGCATTGCGAAGCTAACCGAACCGTTGGTGCCGTATCTCGCGGGCGCTGGCAGTGGCTGGCGGGATGCGGAACGGCAACGTCTGAAGCAGGAGCGTGGCTACGGTTTCACGTTGTACGGTTGGGACGGTGACACTCTGGCCTATGAGACAGCGTGGGAGAGACGGGAGACGACGCACTACGTGTATGAGCCGGGGAGTTTCACGCCGCTTGCGCTGGCCACAGGGCCGGCGATGTTGGACGACGGCGATGTCGCCGCGTCGGCGTTTGCGCGCATCGCTTACTACCATTGCGATCAGATTGGCACGCCGCAGGAGGTCAGTGACGAATCGGGGGAGGTCGCCTGGTCCGTCCGCTACAAGGCGTGGGGCGAGGCAAGGGAGGTTATCAGCGGCGCGGCACGTAAGGCTGGCATTACGAACCCGCTGCGCTTCGCTGGCCAGTATTTTGATTCCGAGACGGGTCTTCACTATAACCGGCACAGGTACTATGATCCGAGTAGTGGACGGTTTGTATCGAAAGACCCGATTGGGCTCGCGGGTGGCATCAACGTCTATCAGTACGCGCCAAATCCGGTCGGCTGGATTGATCCGTTGGGGCTGTCGAAGCAATGTGCGAAATGCTTGCCAAGTTGCAATGACTATACGTCCCGTGGGCCGAAAAATGAGGAGGAGATGGCTCGTGAGCTTTCCGGACAAATCGACCAGAATTCAGTGACATTCTCTACACCGACGACACAGGGCCACATCGATTTGCAAGGGGCATCACATTTCGACAAAGCTACTGGTGTCGATATTCCGACCCCGCACGTCCAGACTCGGAAAATAAATGTCGGGCCAAACGGTCAGGTGACTACGTCGAAAAAGACAGAGGTTACAAGGGCGGCGACCAAGCAAGATGTTCGAGTGGCGAGGGAGCTGGCAAGGCGAAAAGGGTTGTGCAAATGAGCGATTTAATAGCTGCGTTGCAGCGCTGGTATACATCCCAATGCAATGATGTTTGGGAGCACTCTTATGGTGTGGAGATTGTCAATATCGACAACCCGGGCTGGAGGGTCAAGATAAATGGTGCTTCAGTCAGGAGACCGACCGATATCAACATTGAGCGTGACGACGAGGATTGGATCAGGATAAGCGCCACCGAAACGGAGTTCATCGGATACGGCGGTCCTGGTAATTTGCAGGAAATTCTGAAGCTTGCTATGGATTGGCTTCAGTAACAACAAGGGCCGCGGTTGCGGCCCTTGTTGTTATCGAGGTTGGCGGAGATCCGGGGAGATGGTGATCTGCTCCGCTTGTTCTACTGCGGGAGCGATCTGTGCGGCGGTAATGGTGAACTTGCCGTGTTCGACGTGAACGTGGAGCTTCTGTCCGGCGTGGAAGCCGACATCGTGTATCAGCCAGCGGCCGGCGATCTTGAGCCAGAGGTGTAGGGGCTCGCAACTCTCGTCATAGATGGCCCTCATTCCGTAACGACCGATGTCTCGCTTGCGCTGCATGGTGATGAAACGTTCCGTGATGGGTGGACGTGCTTTAAGATTGGCGTCAGCCATGATCAACTCCTGGAGTGAGTTGGTGGTGGTCAGCGGGCCGTAACCGAACCGTTGGTGCCTTATCTCGCGGGCGCCGGTAGTGGCTGGCGGGATGCGGAACGTCAACGGCTGAAGCAGGAACGTGGCTACGGCTTCACGTTGTACGGTTGGGATGGCGACACGCTGGCGTATGAGACGTCGTGGGAGAAACGCGAGACGACGCACTACGTGTATGAGCCGGGGAGTTTCACGCCGCTTGCGCTGGCCACAGGGCCGGCGATGTTGGACGACGGCGATGTCGCCGCGTCGGCGTTTGCGCGCATCGCTTACTACCATTGCGATCAGATTGGCACGCCACAGGAGGTCAGTGACGAATCGGGGGAGGTCGCCTGGTCTGTCCGCTACAAGGCGTGGGGCGAAGCAAGCGAGGTTATCAGCGAAGCAGCACGCAAGGCAGGAATCAGCAACCCGCTGCGCTTCGCGGGCCAGTATTTTGATTCCGAGACGGGTCTTCACTATAACCGGCACAGGTACTATGATCCGCTGACGGGCCGCTTCATCTCGAAAGACCCCATCGGCCTGCATGGAGGGATCAATGTCTATCAGTACGCGCCCAATCCGACGGGGTGGGTTGATCCGCTAGGGTTAACCGGTTTTGAACCTATTGATTCGAAACATTTGATCTTGAAATTGGAAAATAAGCCCTCACGTTTTGAGCATGGAAAAACGAGACATGAGATCGCTTCCACGCGAAGCGCGCGAAGAACGGCGTCGACAGGTGATCGCCCTCCGGGAAGGCGGGATGACCTACGACGAGATCGCCCAACTTACCGATCTGTCGCGAACGGGTGTGTTCGATATATGCAAGCGTTACGTGCAGGAAGGCACGGCAGCCTTGCGTGACAAGCCGAGCGGGCGTGCCGTCACCCAGAAGCGCGCCCTGACGGAGCAACAGGAGATCGAGGTGCGTGTGTTGATGCGCGATCAAATGCCGGATCAGTTGAAGATGCCGTTTGCGCTGTGGACCCGCCACGCCGTGCGGGAGTTGATTCGACAACGTACGGGTCGCACGCTCACGCTGCAGGGCGTCGGTCTGTACTTGGCACGCTGGGGCTTTACGCCGCAAAAGCCGCTGAAGCGGGCGTACGAACAAAAGCCGCAGGCGGTTCAGACGTGGTTGAACGAGACGTATCCGGAGATTGCGCGCCGTGCGCAGACCGAAGGTGCGGAAATCCAGTGGGGCGACGAGACGGGCTTGCGTTCCGACGATGTGCGCGGGCGCTCCTACGCGCCGATCGGCAAGACACCCGAGCGGCGTGTCATGAGCAAACGCGAAGGGCTGTCGATCATGTCGACCGTGACGAACCGCGGCCAGGTGCGCTGGAAAGTGTTCGAAGGCGCGATGAACGCCGACATCCTGATCGACTTCTTGAAGCGACTGATCAAAGACATGCGGAGCAAAAAGGTGTTTCTGATCCTCGACAACCTGAAGGTTCATCACGCCAAGCTGGTCAAGGCGTGGCTGGCTGAACATGCCGACAAGATCGAAGTGTTCTACCTGCCCTCGTACAGCCCGGAGCTCAATCCCGACGAGATGCTCAACGCCGATTTGAAGGCCAGCATCACACGCCAGGCTCCCGCTCGGACCAAGGGGCATCTGAAGAAAGCCGCTATCAGCCATTTGCGACGGCTTCAGAAGTCGCCGCAACGGGTTACTCGTTATTTCATGCATAAACCCATCCGCTATGCAGCTTGATTCAAGATCAAATATTTCTGATCAATAAGGTTCTAACTAGCGGAACTGTCTTTAGAAATGCATCGGGGACCCCCGATAGCCTGACTCCAAGCTTAGGAAAAGACACGACCCGAGTCGATGGGAAAGAGCCGGGCTTGTCGGCAGCCACTTCGGAAGCGGGATTGGACAGCGGGAAATATGTCGAGCTGGACGTCGGCAAGCTTTGTTCGTGCGGGCTTCAAGCGACGCATGATAAGCCGAATGGTCACGTGACCATTCGACCGATAAACGATCCGACCGATTCCAAATTAACAGACTGGGCGAAGTCCAGAGGAGGCGGCTCGACGTATTCTCTGACAGAAGGTATATTGGGAGCAGTCACCGGTCGGGGGAAAAAGTGATGGCGACTTATATCCAATCCTATTTTTCAGACTATGTGGCAAGGGTAAAATGTGCCATTGAAAAGAGGGTCAAAATTGAGTCATCGAATTCAGGATTTTACCAAAACTCTCTCGGCGGCACGGCATACGTAAGCTTCTACCCAAAGGAGATCGATCTAACACTTGATCTGACAGGTGTAGGTGATAAATATAGGGTAACCGCCGATCTGACGGATCAAGAGGGAAAAGTGATTTCTGGGGATATCTTTAAATTCGACGGGAATCCAGAGTATTTGTGCATGGAGCTTGACGCGTTCTTCGCTGATTTGGTTAAGTTGGTTTCGGATTGCCTTTAAATGAATGAGATGGCCGCGTTAGCGGCCCCTCGTTCGTCTATAACCGGCATCGGTATTATGATCCGAGTAGCGGACGGTTCGTATCGAAAGACCCGATCGGGTTAGCCGGCGGCATCAACGTCTATCAGTACGCGTCCAATCCGACAGGATGGGTTGATCCTCTAGGCCTTGCTCGTTGTCCTTGCAAGCCTTGTGGCAACTCATGTCGAGTAAGCCTCAGAGAGATACGGAGGCAGCTCGGTATTCCGATGTCGGAACAACCAATAAGTCAGAAGATGGCTCCGCTAACGGATTCCAATGCCAATTGGATCCTTGGTCAGGACAAAAGCCAGCCATGACACGGGAGCTGACTTATCAGATTGGTGGTAAAAATGTGATCGCAAGGAAGCCGAACTGTTGATCTTGTGGGCGATCGTCGAACGCGGCCGGGCTTTGTCATCGCTCACGACTGATGACGCGATCGCGTACCGGGCATTCATCCGAGGTCCAGCGCGCGTGAACGGTGGGGCGGCCCGCCGCGACCGCGCGATTCAGTGGAGTGGTGACCGTTCTCGGGGGGCTGTCGGCTCGCTCGGCAGCCTATGCGCTGACCGTACTCTCAGCGCTGTTTCGCTGGCTGATCGAGCAACGCTACGTGCTGGCTAATCCGTTCGCCGGAGTCAAGGTTCGCGGACATGCATTGCGCCCGGCGCTCGACACGACGCGCGGCTTCACGGAAGGCGAATGGTTGCTGCTGCGCTCAATCGCGGACGGCCTGGAGTGGTCATACGGCTGGTCGGAACCGGCCGCACAACGGCTACGCTTCCTGCTCGACTTCGGGTACGCGACGGGCCTGCGTGCCAACGAACTCGTCGGGGCAACACTTGGCGACGTGCGCGTCGACGAGCGCGGTGACCAATGGCTCCATGTGACCGGCAAAGGAGGCAAACGCGCCCGAGTGGCATTGCCACCGCTCGCACGCGACGCACTCGATCAGTGTCTCGTACAGCGCCGATTACCAATTATGCCTGAGCAGTGGCAGCCCAGAACTTCATTGGTGGCGAGTCTCGGCGAAGACGGTGGCGCCGGCATTGCCGGCGCGCGACTATGGCACGTCATGCGCCGGTTCTTTCTGCAGGCTGCCGATATCATCAGGTCGGCTCACCCCGCGCTCGCCGAAAAGCTGCAGCGGGCAAGTCCCCACTGGATGCGTCATAGCCATGCCAGCCACGCCCTCGCTCGTGGCGCTGGATTGACGACGGTTCGCGACAACTTGCGCCACGCCTCGATCGCGACAACTTCAATGTACCTGCACGGCGACGATATCCTGCGCGCACGAGAGATCAATCAGGCGTTCGGACGACGGTAGCACCGACCCCGGCCGGCCTTAGCGTGCAATATTTTCCGTTTTCTGAAGTCACCCCTAATGGTGCCGGCAGCAACGTGGCAAGACGCGGATTCGAACGGTGTCAAGACGGCAGGCGCCGTCGCGCAGTCGATCGAGCGTCGTCGCGTCGCGACAAGATTGCCCGGTTTAAAAACTCATCGGGCCGCAGACCCGCTACCATGAGCCGTTCCTTACACGCCTGAAAGGATATCGTTGGTTATCGGTAACTACGATAATTTCTATTGCAGATACGTCTCTACTCGCAAAACCGGCCTTCGACTACTGTAGCTGTCACGTTACTACCGAGGCCATACATGTCCAAACTCAATCTCAAACTACTGGGTCCATGCCTGCTCGCCATTGCGATCGACGCGATGGGGTTCGGGCTCGTGTACCCGATCATGGCGGCGATCTTCTCCGATCCCCAATCCGGCATCATCGGCGCCGATACGAGTCCGCAACTCCGCAATTTCTACCTGGGGCTCGGGTACGGCGTCTATCCGTTCTGCATGTTCTTCGGCTCCTCGCTGATGGGTGAGCTGTCCGACGGCTACGGCCGGCGGAAGATCATGCTGCTGTGCGTGTTCGGGCTGGCTCTCAGCTACTTGCTGATGGCGCTCGGCGCGCTGCTGCCGAGTATCGCGCTGTTGCTGGTCGGACGCGGCCTGAGCGGCCTGATGGCCGGTTGCCAAGGGATCGCGCAGGCCGCGATCACGGACATGAGCACGCCGGAAACCAAGGCGTACAACATGAGCATCATGTCGATCGCGTTCAGCGCGGGCGTCATCGTCGGCCCCGTGCTCGGCGGCGTCACGTCGGACCGCACGATCGCACCGTTCTTCAACTACGGCACGCCGTTCCTGCTGGTCGCCGCGCTGTCGGTCGTCTGCGGGCTCTGGACGTTCTGGTCATATCGCAACGCGGTCGCGCCGACCGGCAACACGCGTGTGGACCTGCTGATGCCGCTGCGGATCATCTACCAGGCCGGCACGCACCGCCGCATCGCGTTCCTGTCGATCGTGTTCTTCCTGATGCAGGTCGGCTACGGGCTGTATCTGCAGACGATCATGCTGGTGCTGCAGACGAAATTCCAGTACACGAGCTCGCAGCTCGGCCTGTTCAGCGGCCTGATCGGCATGTCCTTCGTGTTCGGGCTGATGGTGATCGTGCGGCTGATGCTGAAAATCTGGAACGTGGTCGACATCGCGAAGACGGGCCTGCTGATCGCGGGCGTCGGGCAAGTGCTGTCGGCGCTGTTTCCGCACGAAAACACGCTCTGGGTGCTCGGCATGGTGGTCGGCTGCTTCGACATGGTTGCATACACCACCATGTACACCGCGTATTCGGACGCGGTGACCGAGGACCGCCAGGGCTGGGCGCTCGGCGTCGCCGGCTCCGTGATGGCGATCGCCTGGGTCGTGACGGGCTTCCTCACCAACCTGTTGCCCGTGCTCGGCGAACTCGGCCTGCTGATGGTCGGCGGCCTGAGTTTCGTCCTCAGCTTCGTGATGATGCTGGCTTATGGCCGAAAGTGGTCCGCGCCAACCGTGTCCGTCGGCTCGCGCGCCTACGACTGATGTGTCTTCTCCCGGCGCGCGCATCGCTGCCGCGATGCCGCCCGGGCGCCAGCCGGATTCCAGGCCGGCGCATGCTCTCCCTGTATCGAAACGGAAGTACCCGATCAATCCAGCAACACGTTCATATTGAAGGACTGACATGGTGAATATCGCATCAAGAGACGAGGACGCCGCATTCGATATGGTCATCGTCGGCGCCGGCGTAGCCGGCCTGTACATGCTGCATCGGGCCAAGGAAGCCGGTCTGTCCGTACGGCTCGTCGACGCGGCGGACGGCATCGGCGGTACCTGGTTCTGGAATCGCTATCCCGGCGCACGCGTCGACATCGAGAGCTTCGAGTATTCGTACTCGTTCTCGCGCGAACTCGAACAGGAATGGCGCTGGACCGAACGCTATGCATCGCAGCCCGAACTGCTGCGCTATTTCGATCACGTCGCGCACCGCTTCGGGCTCTATGAACACATCCAGCTCGGCACGCGGATCGATGCCGCGACGTTCGACGAATCGCGCGCCCGCTGGACGCTCGTCACTCAGGCCGGCGAACGACTGCACGCCCGCTACTGCGTGATGGCGACCGGCTGCCTGTCTGCGCCGAAGGTGCCGGACGTCCCCGGATACGGCAGCTTCGCCGGCGAAACCTACTTCACGTCGCGCTGGCCGACCGGCACGGTCGACCTTGCCGGCAAGCGCATCGGCGTGATCGGCACCGGCTCGTCGGCGATTCAATTCATCCCGGTCGCCGCGCAATCGGCCGCGCACGTCACCGTGTTCCAGCGCACGCCGAACTACAGCATCCCGCTGCGCAACCGTCCAATGGACGCGGAATACGAGCAGCAAATGAAGGCGAACTACGCGGAACTGCGCCGCATGGAATGGCAATCGCCCGGTGGCTTCGTCTGTGTCGGCGGCGAACCGCGTCAACCGCTGCGGATTTCCGCGCTGTCCGTCACGCCGGAAGAGCGCCTGCGCGAATACGAAGCGCGCTGGGCCGCGGGCGGGCTGTGCTTCTACACGTCGTACAACGATCTGCTGACGAACAAGGAGGCGAACGACACGCTCACGGCATTCGTCCGCGCGAAGATCCGGGAGAAGATCGACGATCCCGTGCTGGCCGACAAGCTTACGCCGAGCGGCCATCCGATCCTGACGAAGCGCCTGTGCGCCGACAGCGGCTATTTCGAAACCTTCAATCGCGACAACGTATCGCTGATCGACCTGAAGGAAACGCCGATCGAGTCGATCACCCGCAACGGCATCGTCGCGGACGGCCGCGAGATCGAACTCGACATGATCGTATTCGCAACCGGCTTCGATGCGGTGACGGGCGCGCTGCTGAACGTGGACATTCGCGGGCGTCACGGCGAATCGCTGCGCACCGCGTGGAAGAACGGCCCGCAGACGTATCTGGGGCTCATGAGCGCGGCGTTCCCCAACCTCTTCAACATCGCGGGTCCCGGCAGCACCGCCTCGCTGAGCAGCGCGGTGCCGTGCGACGAGCACCAGGTCGAACTCGTGATGAAGCTGATCGAGCGCGCCGCACACCACGATGCGGCTACCGTCGAGCCGACTCGCGCGGCGCAGGAAGCGTGGACGGCACGCATCCAGGCGATCGCGGAGAAGACGCTGATCCATCAGAGCAACTCCTGGTACGTCGGCGCAAACGTGCCCGGCAAGCCGCGTGCCGTCCTGCTCGATCTCGAGGGATTCGATTCCTACATCGCCGTATGCGAAGGCATCATCGAACGCGATTACGAAGGATTCCTGTTCAACACCGAAACTTCCGATCATTCACTTCCTGAAAGTGTGGCCGAAGTCTGACCCCGCGACATCCTCCCGCTGAATCGGTTTCCTACACCGGCGATTCGCGTCCGACGGGCGCGAATATCAATAAGGATTACGTATGAATAAACTTCATTCGAGCGCTGCTTCAGCGCTCCGGGACATCGTGCGCGACGGCCAGACCTTCGCGATCGGCGGCTTCGGCCTGTGCGGGATTCCCGAGGCGCTGATCGGCGCGTTGCGCGATTCGGGCGTCAAGGGCATCACCTGCATCAGCAACAACGCGGGCGTCGACGGTTTCGGTCTCGGCCTGCTGCTGGAAACGCGCCAGATCAAGAAGATGATCTCGTCGTACGTCGGTGAGAACAAGGAGTTCGAGCGCCAGTACCTGGCCGGCGAACTCGAGCTCGAATTCACGCCGCAGGGCACGCTGGCCGAGAAGCTGCGCGCGGGCGGCGCGGGCATCCCCGCGTTCTTCACCAATACCGGCTACGGCACCGTGATCGCGGAAGGCAAGGAGACGCGCCAGTTCGGCGATCGCCACTACGTGCTCGAGCCGTCGCTGACGGCCGATGTCGCGCTCGTGAAGGCCTGGAAGGCCGACAAGTCCGGCAACCTGATCTATCGCCGCACCGCGCGCAATTTCAACCCGATGTGCGCGATGGCCGGCAAGATCACCGTGGTGGAGGTCGAGGAGATCGTCGAGAACGGCACGCTCGATCCGGACCAGGTTCATACGCCGGGGATTTTCGTGCAGCGCATCGTGCTGAACGCGACGCCGGAAAAACGCATCGAACAACGCGTCGTACGCGCGAAAGGAGACTGACATGGCCTGGAATCGTGACCAGATGGCCGCGCGCGCGGCGCAGGAACTGCAGGACGGCTTCTACGTGAACCTCGGCATCGGCCTGCCGACGCTCGTCGCGAACCACGTGCCGGAAGGCGTCGAGGTGTGGCTGCAGTCGGAGAACGGGCTGCTCGGCATCGGCCCGTCGCCGACCGAGGACGAAGTCGACGCCGATCTCATCAACGCCGGCAAGCAGACCGTCACGACGCTGCCGGGTTCGTCGATCTTCTCGTCGGCCGACGCGTTCGCGATGATCCGCGGCGGCCACATCAACCTCGCGATCCTCGGTGCGATGCAGGTCAGCAAGCAGGGCGACCTCGCGAACTGGATGATCCCGGGCAAGATGATCAAGGGGATGGGCGGCGCGATGGACCTCGTCGCGGGCGTGAAGCGCGTCGTCGTGCTGATGGAGCACGTCGCGAAGGGCGACCAGCACAAGATCCTCGACGAATGCAACCTGCCGTTGACGGGTGTCGGCGTGGTCGACCTGATCATCACCGATCTCGGCGTGATCGAAGTGACGCCGGCCGGCCTCAGGGTCGTCGAGCTCGCCGACGGTGTGAGCGTCGGCGAGATCAAGGCGAAGACCAGCGCGCCGCTCGATGTAAGCGCCGTGTCCTGAGCATCGGCGGCGAACGGCAAAGCAACACGCCGTTCCATCGATTTCGATTTGCATTAGTCGTTTCGCTGTACTTAACGCATCACATTTATCACCAGGAAGTTGATTCAGATGTCGTCACATTCATAAATCTAATCTGCTGGAGAGGGCCGTCATGAGTCAGGATCAGATGTGGAAGTTCAAGCCGTATACGAGGCACACCGTTTCCCAATCGCCGCAATGGCAGCTATTGCCGGGCGAGCTTCGGGAAGCCGTCGACGTCGTTTCGCGCGTGCTGCCGTTTCGAGTCAATCCCTATGTGCTGAATGAACTGATCGATTGGGACAAGGTTCCCGACGACCCGATCTACCGGCTCACGTTCCCGCATCGCGACATGCTGAAGGACGACGAGTATGCGGCGATCCGCGATCTCATCCAGGAAGGTGCCGACGAAGCGCGCATCGAAGCCGTCGTCCGCCAGATCCGCCTGCGGATGAACCCGCACCCCGCCGGGCAGCTGACCCACAACGTGCCCTATCTCGACGGCGTGCCGTTAAGCGGCCTGCAGCACAAGTATCGCGAGACGGTGCTGTTCTTTCCGAGTGCGGGGCAATCCTGCCACGCGTATTGCACGTTCTGCTTTCGCTGGCCGCAGTTCGTCGGCATGGACGAGCTCAAGTTCGACGCTCGCTCGTCGCAGGAGCTCACCGCCTATCTGCGGCGTCATCCGGAAGTCACCGACATTCTCGTGACGGGCGGCGATCCGCTCGTGATGAGTGCCCGCGCGCTCGGAGAATACCTCGAGCCGCTGCTCGCGCCGGAGTTCGACCATCTGCAGAACATCCGGATCGGCACGAAGTCGGTCGCCTATTGGCCGCAGCGCTTCGTGAGCGACAAGGACTCGGACGACCTGCTGCGCGTGTTCGAAAAGGTGGTGGCGTCCGGGCGCAATCTCGCGATCATGGGCCATTACAACCATCCGCGCGAACTGCAGCATCCGATCGCGCAGCGGGCCATGCGGCGCATCATCGGCACCGGCGCGAGCGTGCGCATCCAGGCACCGCTGATCCGGCACATCAACGAGGATCCGGCCGCCTGGGCCGAGCTGTGGACGACGGGCGTGCGGCTCGGAGCGATCCCGTACTACATGTTCGTCGAGCGCGACACCGGGCCGAGCGATTATTTCAAGCTGCCGCTCGCACGCGCCTACGAGATTTTCCAGGCCGCCTACCGCTCGATATCGGGCCTCGCCCGCACCGTGCGCGGCCCGTCGATGAGCGCGTTCCCGGGCAAGGTGATGGTCGACGGCATCGTCGAGCTGGCCGGCGAGAAGGTGTTCGCGCTGCAACTGCTGCAGGCCCGCAACCCCGAATGGGTGCGCCGGCCGTTCTATGCGAAGTTCGATCCGAAAGCGACCTGGTTCGACGAGCTCGTCCCCGCATTCGGCGAAAAAACCTTCTTCTTCCAGGACGAACTGGCCGCGATGGAGCATGGCGCTGGCGGATCGGGCCGGACCATCGCCGTGGCCCGTCACGACGCCGTGCGCCCCGATTTGCTGGAGGCCGTGGAATGAGCAGCCTTCTCGATCAGGAAAGCGCGGAGTACGAAGTCTTTGCGCTGCGTTACGCGACGCACGACGATCGGCGCAGTGGCGAGAACTATCTCGGCGACGATCCGCACGACGACATCTCCATGCCGCTCGACTTCTATGTCTGGGTGATTCGCGGCATGGGCCGCACGGTGCTGGTCGACACAGGGTTCGACGCGCCGACGGCCGCCCGGCGCAAGCGCCGCTATCTGCATTCGCCGGTGGCGCTGCTGGGCGAGCTCGGCATCGACGCGGCCGACGTGGACGACGTGATCATCACGCACATGCACTACGACCACGCGGGGAACATCCGCGCGTTTCCCGGGGCGACGCTGCATATCCAGGATGCGGAGATGGCGTACTGCACCGGGCGCTGCATGTGTCACGAAGCGATTCGCAAGCCGTTCGAGGCGCATGACGTGTGCGCGGCGATCGAACGGTTGCACGCGGGCCGCGTGCGATTCGCCGACGGCGATCACGCGGTGGCATCCGGCATCCACACGCACCTGATCGGCGGCCACACGGCCGGCCTGCAGGTGGTGCGGGTGCGCACGGCGCGAGGCCATGTCGTGCTGGCCAGCGACGCCGCGCACTACTGGGACCACATCCGCTCGAAGCGCCCGTTCCCGATCGTCTTCAACGTCGCGCGCATGCTCGACGGGCATGCGGCGATCGAAGCGCTGGCGGACGGCCCCGACCACATCATTCCCGGCCACGATCCGGCGGTGCGCCAGCGCTTCCCGCGCTGGAACGGGCATCCGGACATCGTGGCGCTGCACGCGCCGCCCTTGAGCGACGCGCACCTCGCCGCCGACGCGTCGCGCGCGGCGGTATCGAACCCGGCGACAGCAGCGGCCGACGTTCAACTCGAAACGGGAGAAACGCAATGACGAACACGATTTCGATTGCGATCATTGGCTTGGGGCCGCGCGGCGTCACCGTGCTCGAGCGCCTCGTCGAGCATGCGCGCAGTATTCCGGCGGGCGTCGCGCTGGACATCACGGTGTTCGACGCCGGCGAGTGCGGGCAGGGCGCTCATCCGTCGAGCCAGCCGGATCACTTGATGATCAACACCGTCGCTTCGCAAGTGACGATGTTCGCGCCGTCTAGCGAGCTGGGCCGGCACGGCGCGCCGTCGCTCGTCGAATGGGCGCATGACAGCGGATATCGCTACGTCGACGGCACGTTCCGGAAGACGGCGGTCGATGCGGGCCGCCCGCTCAACGATGCCGACCATCTGCCGCGCAGCCTGCTCGGCGAATACCTGTCCTGGGTTTATGCACGGATCGTCGCCGCGCTGCCGCGCAGCGTCGCGGTGACGCATCGCCGCGCCCGCGTAGTCGATCTCGTGCCGGCCAAGCGCGGCTACGAACTGCAAGTCGACGACAGCGCGCCGGCCTTTGCGCACTACGTGTTCCTGACGACGGGCCACGGCACGCGCCGCCCCACCGAGAGCGACCAGCGCCTCGCGCAGTTCGCGGAGCGGCATCGGGTCAACAACGGGCAGCTCGCATACGTGCCGTCGCCATACCCGATCGAGACGCTGAACGATATCGCCCCCACCGCGACCGTCGCCGTACAGGGGTTCGGCCTAACCGCACACGATGTCGTGTCCGCGCTGACGATCGGCCGTGGCGGACGCTACGTCGAACGCGACGGCGAACTCGAATACCAGAAGTCCGGGCTCGAACCGCAGATCCTGCTGTTCTCCCGCAACTGCCTGCCGTTCGCCGCGCGCGGGATCAACCAGAAGGGGTTGACGGGGCGCCACCGCCCGCGCTTCTTCACGCCGGACGCGGTGGCGGCATTGCGTGCGGCCGCGCTGGACACCACGGGCAGCAGCCTGATCGATTTCCGCGCTGACGTGCTGCCGCTGATTATCAAGGAAATGGCTTACGCGTACCGGCTCGCGCTGCAAGGCGGCAACGTCGATGCCGACGGGTTCGAGCCGCGCCCGGATGAGCTGCACGCGATCGGCCAGATTCTGTGGCCGCTCGAGGGCAGGACGTTCGAATCCTTCGACGCGTTCCGCACGTTCTTTTTCGCGCTCATGCGCGACGACCTGCATCACGCGCTGCTCGGCAACCTGACGAGCCCGGTCAAGGCGGCGACCGACGTGCTGCGCGATACGCGCGACGCGTTGCGCGCGGCCGTTGAATACGGCGGGCTGACGCCCGATTCGCATCGCTACTTCGTCGACGAATTCAACGCCATCACCAACCGCGTGTCGTTCGGCCCGCCGCTGCGGCGCAATCGCGAGCACCTCGCACTGCACCGCGCCGGCTTGCTCGACATCGCCGGCGGCCCAGGCGCGCGGCTTGTCGCCGACGAGACGTGCGCGCATTTCCGCATCGAGGCGCAATACGGCGAGCGGGTGGAGCGCCGCTACGCGGACGTGCTCGTCGTCGCGCGGCTCGATCCGTATTCGCCGGCCACCGACGGTTCGCCGCTCTCGACCGCGCTGCTCGGCCGCGGCATCGTCCGCCCGTACCGGAACGGCGACTACCACCCGGGCGGACTCGACGTCGATACGGGTATGCATCCGCTCGGCCGCGACGGCGAAGCGCAGTCGCGCCTCTGGGCCATCGGCTTTCCCATCGAGGGCGCGCACTTCTACACGCATGCGCTGCCGCGTCCGGGCATCGCGTCGCGGCAGACGCGCGACGCCGAGCGCTGCGTGCTCGAACTGCTCGACATGATCGCGGCCGAACAGGCCACCGGCCCGGCCCGCATCGGCGTGCCGGGCGACGACACCACCGCGGCGCGCGATTCGCTCGCAGCCGCGCCTGAAGCCGCCTTGACAGCGGCGCTGGAGGGTAACTAAACATGCTGACCCTGCACGATTTCCACCGCTCGTCCGCATCGTTCCGGGTGCGTATCGCGCTCAATCTGAAGGGCGTCGCCTACACGACGGTCGTTCAGGATCTCGATGCGCGCGCCCACCGCGCCGATCCGTATCTGTCGATCAATCCGCAAGGCCTGCTGCCCGCGCTGCGGATCGGCGACCGCGTGCTGACGCAGTCGTCGGCGATCGTCGAGTATCTCGACGACGAATACCCGGACCCGCCGCTGCTGCCTGCCGGCACGCAGGAACGCGCGCGCGTGCGCGCGTTGTTCCAGACGGTCGCGGCGGACACCCACCCGATCACGGCCATGCGTGTCGCCCAGTACCTGAAAGAGGCGACCGGCTGCGACGACGGCGTGGTGCTCCGCTGGAAGCAGCACTGGATCACCACGAGCCTGGGCGCGCTCGAGACGATGCTCGCCGGCAGTGCCGAGACAGGCCGGTTCTGTCACGGCGATCGCCCGTCGCTCGCGGACCTCGCGCTGGTGCCGCAAATCGTCGCGGCCCGCAACGTCAACATCGATATCGCGCCGTATCCGACCGTATCGCGCATTCATGACGCATGCATGCAGCTCGCGGCGTTCCGCGATGCCCATCCGGATACCTGTTCATCCCACCCTGCGTACAACAAGGAGTAACCATGCAGACGATCGAAGGCGACATTCTCTCGTTCTCGGAATATCTCGAACTGACGTCGAAACCCCCGGCCGACCCGGTGGTCTGGAAGTGGCAATCGATCGAGTCAATGACGCTCAGCCGCCCGCACAACCCGCAGGGCACGCTTGCGCTGTCCGGCGGCAGAGTCGATGAGCACGGGACAGTCGCTCCCGATCTGTCGCTCGTCATCCAGGTACTGAAGCCCGGCGAGATGACGGAGCGGCATCGCCATTCATTCTGGCATCTGTACATCGTTCAATCGGGCTCCGGAGAAATGGCGTTCGGCGAAGACCAGACGCGCGAGCGACTCGTGCCGGGCGACACGGTGTTCGTGCCCGCCTGGGGTTATCACGCCATCGGCAACCCGTCGGGCACCGAGCCGTTCGTGCTGTTCCGCCTGCAGAACCTTCCGCAGAACGCGAGTTCGGGCAATCTCATGCGCGAAATCCAGGGGGAGCTGCAAATCATCTATGCCGGCGCGGGTCTGGCATCCCATCGGTAAAACGACGCGCGGGCCGGCCGCACACGGCGGCCGGCCCGCGTACAGACGAAGGAGGTGTTCGTTGGCTTACACGTTCGAGAAGGGGCGCATCTATCGAATGCCCACGCACTTCGGACCGGCACCGGGCCCCCGGCAGGTGCCGAACGCGCTCGCAGTCGACCCGCACCGCAATCCGACGCGCATGACGGTGTCCGCGTCGTTTCTCACCGATGCCGCCCGGCTGGAACGGCATCTTCCGGAACGTTTCACGCTCGCCGGCGAGCCCGTCGTGACCGTCGAGTTCCACTACCTGACCGGCATCGACTGGCTCGCCGGACGCGGCTACACGATGGTTCACGTGAGCTGGCCCGCGATCTTTGCGGGGACGCGCGACCGCGCTGCCGGAAAGTTTCTCGCGGCGGTATGGGAAAACCTCGCGGATCCGATCATCACCGGCCGCGACGAGATCGGTCATCCGAAGCTCTATGCGGACGTCGCGGCGCCGCGGCAGTTCAACGGCGAACAGCATTGCGAAGCGAGCTGGATGGGCTTTCGCTTTCTCGAGCTCGGCGTGACGGGATTGCGGGAACCGGTTGCCGACACGCCGCCGGCCCGGTCCGACGGCACCTTGATGCTGAAGTACACGCCGCGCACCGGCGACTGGGGCGAGACCGAGCTGTGCCAGGTCACGCTGACGCCGGTCCACGACCCGTACGTCACGGTCGACCGGCGGCACGTCGGAGATGCGCGCGTGCGCTTCAACGTCGCGAGCTGGTCGGACCTGCCGACGATGGCGCACGTCGTCAATGCCCTCGCCGAGTTGCCGATCGTCGAGATGCGCGGCGGCTCGATCGTGCACGCGCACGGCGGGAAACCCTACCTCGACCAGTGCGTGCTGTCGTAGCGCATGCCCCGGCCCGTCCGGCATCGCGCCGCAAGCTTTCGCGCGATGCGCGGATGCCATCGGGCATTCAACGTTTGCTTGACCCGACCCGCCGGGCAGACCGGCGGGCACAACCTCAACCCACAGGTGCCAAGATGACCCGAGCCTTCACACAGAAATTCGACGTCACGTATCGCGACCAGGATCCCGCCGGCCACGTCAGCGCGACGATGTATTACGTGTACATGCTGAATGCATACATGGCTTACGCGCATGAACTGCTGGAGGTGCCGCTCGATCAGGGCATTCCGCAGATCATGCTGAAGACGTCGTGCGAATACGTCCGTTCCGCGAAATGGGGGGAATCGCTCGAATTGAGCGCGCGAATCACGCGCCTCGGCACGAAGAGCTTCGACCTCGAATACCTGATCACGCTCGCGGGCGACGCCGACACCGTGATCGCGCGAGGCGCGTCGACGCACGTCGCTTACGACTACGTGACGGAATCGACGGTGCCGCTTTCGGACACGTTTCGTGCGCGCGTCAGGCAATACCAGGAGGAGGAGGCGCCCGAATTGTCCGAAGTCGCTTGACAAACCGCGCCCTCGCAGCGCCCGGTCCGATGCCGGGCGTTGCGCCACGGTCGGCAGGGGAAAGCGGATTGCCGGGATCGAATGCCGGATTCACGGCGCGCGAGCGGTGTTGACTCATGCGAAGGCGCCCGGCTCACGACAGGTTGTACCGAAAAGGCTACGCTGGCGTGAAACCGGCCGGAACGGCACACGCGAGCGAGAAGATCAACGTTCAATACAGGGTGAACGTCGAAAGGTTGCGCAGTAATCGAGTGTGGTGACAAGCGAGGCAGGACCGGGGTTCGCCAAACCTGAATGCCTGCACCAGGAGAACAACGGGCGATATGGAGCGCTGCAACCCGTCCTGCCTGTCGAAACACATGAAAACTGTTGCAAACGGGACGCGTTCATATGGACTGGCATGTCCACTGTCGTCTCGATCCAGAATGGCGATCGCACGTCGGCGCTCTATCGCCGGCTCGACCGCCGCCTGCTTTCCTTTCTGCTCATCTGTTATTTGTTTGCATGCCTTGACCGGCTCAATGTTGGTTTCGCCCGGCTGCACATGCAGTCCGACATCGGCTTGACCGATGCGCAATACGGCCTGGCCGCCGGCATATTCTTCATCGGATACGCGCTCTTCGAGGTGCCGTCGAACCTGATGCTGCCGAAAATCGGCGCGCGCAAGGCCATCAGCAGGATCCTGGTGCTGTGGGGCCTGACGTCCGCAGCCATGGTCGCGACGCGCGATGCGACGACGTTCTATGTGCTGCGCTTTCTCCTGGGCGTCTTCGAGGCCGGATTCACGCCGGGCATCCTCTTCTATCTGACCTGCTGGTATCCCGAATCGCGCCGTGCGAAAGCCATCGCCGCGGTCATGATCGGCGGCCCCCTCGCGGGCGTGCTCGGCGGCCCGCTGTCGATGTGGATCATGACGACCTTCGCAGGCTTGGGCGGCCTGTCCGGCTGGCAGTGGATGTACCTGATCGAAGGGCTGCCGTGCGTCGCGCTCGGCATCATGGCCCGCGTGCTGCTTGCCGATCGCCCCGAGACGGCGTCGTGGCTGTCGCCCGAGGAACGGCAGGAACTCGTCGACATGGCCGCGAAGCCTCAACATGCGGAGCGGCACGGTTTCGCGGAAGTCGTGAAGGATCCGTACGTCTATTTGATGAGCGCCGCCTATTTCTGCGTCATTTGCGGCATCTACCTGATCAATTTCTGGCTGCCCGGCCTGCTGGCGGCCGGCGGCGTCACCGATCCGATGAAGATCGGCCTCTATTCGTCGATTCCGTTCGTTGCCGCGACCATCGGCATGGTCGTCGCCGGCCGTAGTTCCGATCGCCGCAACGAGCGGCGCTGGCACAGCGCGATTCCGGCGTTGGTCAGCGCGATTTCGCTCGCCGCTACTGCCGTGTCGAGCGACAGGCTCGATGTTTCGCTGATTTGCATCACGGTTGCGACGACCGCAATGTGGATGGCCTACACGGTATTCTGGACCATTCCATCCGCCTATCTGAAAGGGCCCGCCGCCGCGGGCGGCATCGCGCTGATCAATACGATCGGCGTGTTGGGCGGCTTTTTCAGTCCTGCGGCAATCGGCTGGCTGCGGACGTCGACCGGGAGCTTCCGCGCGTGCCTGCTGTTGATGGTGGCCATCATGGCCATCGGCGCCGCGCTGCTTGCGGCCACCCGACCCGCTGTCCGCCGATCCTGATGCAGGTCCCCGTTCATCCGCCAACTTTTGCCGACCGGCCGCTTGCGCGAGCGGAACGTCTTTTCCAGTTTCGGCAGCAGCTTCGGCACCCATCGATAGACCGTCGAATGGCCGACCGCGAGACGGCGCTCGGCCATTATCTCCTCAAGGTGACGCAGGCTACAGCGGGTAGGCCACGTACCAGCGCACGCACCGCAGCATCACATCGAAAGGATAATGCGGCGTTTGAACACCCGTCTCAGACTCGCATCCGGCATCGGCTTCATCGGCTCGCGCTCCGTTTGATGTCGTCAGCTTATCTGACCGTCCTGACTGCGGCACCTCCCCGGCGGAATCGCGGTCGGTGCCGTTGCCTGCCAGCCGCGCGTGATGCGCGGCCGATCGTTCCGGCGCGGCGCGCTACATGTCGAGCGCGCCGTCCGCAGCCCGCGCCATCGCCTTTGGCAGATATTCCTCGATGATCTTCACGACGACCTGTGTCTTCGAAGGGACGGGCCGCGTGACCGGCAGCAGCGCATGCAGGTCGAATCCCGGTACCGTGTAATCCGGCAGCAGCCTGACGAGCCGGCCGGATTCCAGGGCGTCGATGCAGACGTGTTCCTGAAGGACGCCGATACCCGCGCCGTTCAGCAGTAGCTCGTAGACCGGCCGCCAGTGGCTGGTGCTGATGACGACGTTGATCGGCGTCGGCCGCACCGATTTCGACGGGCACATCAGGCGAAGCTGGCCGTCGTTGAAGAGCCCCGTGACGCGAATGAATGGGTGCCCGACGATATCGGTCGGTTCCTCTGGCAGCCCGTGCTTTTCGATATAACGCGGCGACGCGACCAGTACGCGTCGTACGTAACCCAACCGACGCGCGACGAAATTGCCATCGCCGATCTGGCCGAGCCGCAATGAAATATCGACGCCCTCGGTGACGGGGTCGGTGATTTCGTCATTCAGGACGAGATCGATATAGAGCTGCGGATTATGTTCGCGGATTACCGTGAGGATTTCCGGCAGTACGACTTCGCCCAACCCATGCGGCGCGGCAATGCGAATGCGCCCACGCACGATCTTGTTGCCGAGCGTGACGACGGCCCGCGCCTCGTCGGCCGCGTCGAGCACGATCTTGCTTCGCTGATAGAACAGAATGCCTTCATCGGTGCACGACACCGCACGCGTGTTCCGGAGCAGCAATTTGACGCCGAGAAACCGTTCGAGCCGATCGACGCGGTCGCTAACGGTAGGTTGGCCCAGGCCGAGATCTTTCGCGGCCCTCGATAAATTGCCGCGCTCGACAACCCGCACGAATATTCGCATGGCCGCCAGCAAATCCATAGACCCTCGATAATCGGAAGAATTTAGTTATTCTGGAAGACGAAAAAACAGGTTCGTCCGTTGTTTTCCGGCCGGCGGCGAGCGACAGTGCCCATTTGGAATGTTGCGATCTCGTTACGTGGGGCGGATGCGTAACTATACCCAATCCTGTCAACTTAAGCTGAAACTTTTGACGCATAGGAAATTCATAAGTGCCGGAGGCGGTCGGTCTGGCGTGTTTTGTGCAGCAATCAAGAGGCTGAACAGCTGGGTCGCCACGTCACTATCTAACGACTTTCGCAAATCGGCAGCATTATCCGCAGCATTTATTGAGTCCATCGCTACTGAGCGAGCTTGGCCCAAGGGCCAAGTCCGACGAAGGCCAAGTTGATGAATTTTAATGGTAATTATTTCGAGGTGGTCAAAAGTGCTGTCCGGGGCGTGCGCAAGCAATGTTGGACACTTGTCGTGCGGACTAAGCAGTTCCATTCACTCGTTGGGCATGGAGAGCAATGTTGACGTCACGACGGAACGCGGGGGAAGTCCGGACGGCATGAATGGCGGCAATCTCGCGCTGTCGGTTCCGTCCGGCAACGGCGTGGCGGCGATCAATCGCCTGGTTGACGACTTCAAGCAGTGCACGGGAATCGAATGGTATTGCACCAACATCGACAAGAACTTCGAGGATCCGGATGACGAAACGCTCGTTGATTGGTGGGTGAGAAACTGAGTCTTCGGCCAGCCGGTGCCGCTGACATCGACGCGCGCCGCGATGCCGGCAGTCGCGCGGGCGCCGTCTCCACACGCAACCCCCCGCTACGCCACTGGCCATTACATCAGCGACAGCATCTCGCCCACTGCAGTGTCGCACCGCCGCGCATCGGCCAACGCCTGGCCGATAGCGTGCTGAACGACGGCCGGTTTCCAATAGATGGAAGTGCCCGCCGTCGAACTCGCGGAAGCTGACCGGGTGCTGCGACGCGCGCAACCAGTCACGCTGCCCGGCGGGGCTCGGCAACGTGTCGTCGCGGCCGGCAATCTATCGGTTCGCATATTTACGAAACAATGATCGAGATTATTGGCTATCGGCGCCGATGATTTATTCGGTTTCAATGTAATGAAAATGAAATTAATTTTAGATGGCTTCCGGCAAAGTCTGCTGGCTTCGATTTGAAAATAATTGAATCGTTGTCTGGCACGAACGGGCATGCAGTTCTTATCGAAATATCGAATCATGTGATGCGCGTGATCGACTATTGAAACGAGAGAGGCATGGAGGCCGAAACGCCGCAAAACGACGCCGTTTTCAAGGTGGTCGTCAATTACGAGGAGCAATACGCGATCTGGCTGCACGACATGACTGGCCGGCCCGTGAATATTATGAAGTCGATCGTCGATTTCGCATGGAGGCGGCGCTCCTCGCCGTAGGTGCCGAGAGTCCGCAACGCTTCGTTGCTGAGTGCGATCGCGCGTGGGGCGACGCGTATCTCGGCGCCTTGTTTCGCGGCTACCGACCGAATACCGGCGACGATCTCCGAAGCGATTTCTTCCAGCGCCCGACGGTGGCAACCGACGAGCGCATCGTTGCCGCCGGAGAAGTTTTCCCGGATCACGCTACGGCAAGTCAGCGTTTGATGGCCGTGTGCGCGGCGCACGCTCCATATCGCATCAATCGGGACGTGCGAACCTGGCCGCGACTCGAATCGCCGAATCTCGACGGCAATGCGATATACGGGAAGGTCGTCGTCGTGCGAATGCGTCAGTCAACGAAGCGGAGCATCGCCACGTTCGCGTGCGCGGCCGATACCCATGCATTGAAAGTCATCGTCGAAGTCGCCTAGCGCGAACAGGGGACGCTGCGCGTCGTCGACGGCGCCGCCGGGCAATCCGGGCGGTGCCGTTGTTTTTTTCGAGGGACAGTCGGAACCGCGCCGACGCTTGATAAAAGTCAACGCCGCGGAATCCGAAGCTTCGAAGATGAATGCATGGTTTCGTGCGGCAGGCGGCGCGGGCAGAGGCATGGTCCGACCTGCCGTCCCGGAGACGCGGCGGCATCCGGCGCGCGGCCGGGCAGTGTGGCCGAACGGTTCCTGCGCGTGGCCACGGTCCGGTGCCGATGATTTCCGCCGCGCGGGCAAACGATGCGGATGCCTGAAGCGTCGCAGTCGTCATCCCTTTCCAGGAGAGCGGCATGTTTCCCAACGTTTTTCGCCAGTGTTTTGCCACAGTCGCGATTTTCGCGTCGCAAGCCGGGCTCATCGCAACGGTGCACGCCATGCTGGTCCACGACGGCTCGGCGCTTTATGTGGGCCTGCTGTCCTGTTGTTCGGGCGTCGCGGGATTGGTCGCGATGCGGCAACCGGCACTCTCGCGAACCGTGCGGGTCCGGCGCGATCACCCGTAGCAGGATGCGTGATGGCGCCCTGGTCGAAGCCGCCCCGACGTCCGTGCGGGCCCAGCCTTGCGTGACGCCGAAAATTCAGTTGTCCGCCCCGCACACCGGGCGGTCGATGTGCGGGTGTTGCCGGTCATTTTCCGCGCCGCGCTCCATCCGGGCGGGCCCGCGGCTGTTCCCCGGGCAAACCGTCGACGTCTGCCTCGTCTCCAACCGGACGAACGGGCCGCCGTCGCCCGGCTGGCCGGCTGGATGGTCGGCGCCGGTTTCACGAAACCGGTGCCGGTTGGCGGGCAGCGTGCGACGATGCCCGTCGGTTGACGCACATCAACGAGGCAAGGCCGACGCTACGGAAGATGGAAGTACGAAATCAGGTATTGCGAGCGCACCACACTGATGAACCGGCTCTCGCCATCGATCGACGCGATCAACAGGAGCGGAACATGGGAATCGGGATGCAGATCGCTTACTTCGGCTTCGCCGGGTCGGCTCGGCTGGAGGCGGAAGCAAGCATCCAGCTGATGCGTCTCGAACCGTTCGGTACGCAACTGGCCGGCTGCCATCTCGCGATCGAGGCCATGGGCGCGTCGACTCGCCAGCCGAAGTATGACGTGCGACTCGATCTGATCACGCGCAAGGGGGAATTCCGTCCCGTTCCGCATATGACGGGCGTGGACCCCATGGACGCGCTGAAGCGGGCATTCGACATCGCCGAGCGGCAACTTGCCGGGATCGCGGCGGCTGAAGCCCACGAGAATCCGCGCTGACGCGTCCCGCGCATCGGACGCGATTCGCCATGGCACGATGCACCGGCCCGCCGCGGTTCGCGAGGCGTGAGTCGATCCGCCACGGCGATGGGGCCGCGCATCCGGGGCGTGTTGACTCAGGTCAAGCGCGGTGGCGGCGCCGCGCGTTCCAATGGATTCAGCCAGGACGACCTCGGATGAAGGCCTTGTCCTCGCGGGAGAGCGGTGATGAATCAGGATCGGTTGTTCGCCTCGTTGGCGGCCTTGGCGCGCGACCTGTCGATTTCGGACGACGCGTTGCGGCGGATGCTCGACGACGAGATCGCGACGCTGACGAAAGATGCCCGCGTGCATGATTACCTGCGGATATTCGCGATCCGTCGCCTGAGGCAGCGCATGCGGTCACTGAACGCCGCCGGCGGGTATCCGGAGCGACCGAAACCGGGACGATAGGCGATGCGCGTGCGGGTATTCGACGGAACGGGATCGAGCCTGCGGGATCCCTCCTGGTGCCGGACCTGGCTCGGCGCCGCGCGGGCGGCCAGCGCTCAGACGCGGGCGAGCCCGGCCAGATCGATGATATGGATCTGCTTGCCGTGCGGGTCGATCAGGCCGTCGCGCTGGAATTTCGACAGCATCCGGCTGACCGTTTCGAGCTTGATCCCGAGATAGCAGCCGATTTCCTCGCGCGTCATGCGCAGGTTGAAATCCGCCGGCGAATAGCCGCGCGCCCTGAAGCGTTCGGACAGGTTCAGCAGGAACTCCGCGACTCGCTGTTCCGCCGACATCGTGCCAAGCATCATCATCAGGCTCGACTCGCGCACGATCTCACCGCTCATCATCTTGTGGAGGTGGTGCTGCATCGACCTCACCTTGGCGCAAACCTTCTCCAGCTGGCCGAACGGGATGATGCAGACCGTGCTGTCCTCCAGCGCGATCGCATCGCCGTTGTGACGCCCGCTGCACACGCCGTCGAGACCGAGCGTTTCCCCGGCGATCTGGAATCCGGTCACTTGCTCCTGGCCGTCGCGATGCATGACGATCGTCTTGAACGAGCCGGTGCGGACCGAATAGAGGCTCTGGAACGTATCGTGCGCCCGGAACAGCGACTCGCCCCGCTTGACCGAGCGGGTCGTGCAGACCACCTCGTCGAGAACGGCCAGGTCGGCCGCGTCGAGTTCCTCCGGCATGCACGCCGAACGGACCGAGCAGGTCGAACAGCGCGCGCCGGGGCGCTTCACTCGCTCGTCCCGATCGACGGGACGAAGCGCGATCGTCATCGCATGCGCGACGGCGGGGTGGGCATTTTCGCGGCATTGGGCAGTCAGCATGATCTGCTCCTGGTCACTCGGTTGGGTGCGGCGCCGCGGCATGGATGGTGCGTCATGTCATGCCGCGGTCGGTCTGGTCGGGAAATTCGTTCCTGGTCATTTGTCGGTCGTGCACGGCGTGGAACCTGGCGATTTCGTCGGTGCGACGGCGACGACCCGGGACGCGGAACGGTGCAGCGCAATCGACGGGCAGACTGACGACGGCATGATCGGCGCTCGGGCATCCATGTAAAGCAGTATGGTTCGCGCGCGGCCGGACTGAAATCGGCGGGGATGGAAAGTCAGGTAGGGTTTGGAGAACGGCTGTAGGAGGATGCTGACAACGGCTGCGTCTGGTGAAAACCCTCGTTGGCGTCGCCCGGGTGCTCCAGCGGGGGTAAGCGCCTACCGTCGGCTGTCAGATGCCGTCCTGGTCGTCGAACAGCTTGTGCTGCATCGCATAGCGTACGAGCGCCGCATCGTGCGGCATCTGCATCTTGTCGAGGATCCGTGCCTTGTAGGTGCTCACGGTCTTCGTGCTGACGCATAGGGCCAGAGCGATCTCGGAAATCGTCTCGCCGGCCGCGATCCGCCGGAACACGTCGAACTCGCGGTCGGACAGGCGCTGATGCGGCAGCGAACCGGGGGGCTCGTTGAGGCGCTGCGCCAGTTGCTCCGCCATCGCCAGGCTGACGTAAACGCCGCCCGCCGCGATCTTCGACAGCGCCGCGACCAGTTCGGCGCTGGCGCTTTCTTTGGTCATGTACCCCGATGCGCCGGCGCGGAACGCACGCGCCGCATATTGCTGTTCCGCGTGCATCGTCAGCACCAGCACGCGCAGCGTGGGTTTCTCGTCCTTGATCTGCTTGATCAGCTCGATGCCGTTGCGGCCCGGCATCGACAGATCCAGCACCAGCACGTGCGCTTCGGTCGAGCGGACGAGCGCGACGGTCGTGACGCTGTCCCACGCCTCGCCCGCGATCTCGAAGCCGCTGGCGCCCCGCAGGATGTGTCGCAGGCCGTCGCGCACGAGCGCATGATCGTCTGCGACGAGTACCTTGATCATGGCGGCATGGCTCCTTGTTGCGCCGCCTGAAGCGGCAACGCGCCCGCGCTCGTGAAACGGCCGGGCGCGGCGGCCGGAGCCACGATGAAGACGAGCGGAACCGCCAGGGGCCCGCGCCTGCCGGGGTGAACCGGGCGCGGTATCGGGCTGCGGGAGGTCCGGCTGGCCATCGTGACTGTACTCCCGGGGCATGGCGCAACCGCGATATCGTGTGCGGGGCTATGACGCGGCGCTATCGCTCGCCGTGTCGGCAAAACTTCAATTCGTACATTGTGCGCCGGCACAAGGGCTTGTGCCAGGAGCGCCAGTTCGCTCCGGGCAAGACGACCTTGAGCAACGAGAGAGCCTGACGGGATGACAGGGCTTTCGCGGCGCAGCCGGGGCATCGCCGCGTCGTTCGGTTCGGACACGCTGCACGCGCGGCAGTCGTGTCCCGCCGGCGACGCCACGATGCGCCGCGCGATGCCCGCGACACCCACCGGCAGCACTCCGCGGTGCGCTTGAAATGTGTCACGCGCACCGGTCGGCGCGGCAATACAGTCGAAACCGGGGCGCATGCGCCATCGACGGGCATCTCGCCCGGATAGCGCGGCCGGGGGGCTCGATCGGCGCTAAGCCGTGGCCGCCCCCGGTGCATGCGAGCGACTCACAGCATCGGATTCCGGCTACCCGGCGTCGCCTGCCAGCGCCAGTCGCGGATTTCCGGCAGGTCGTCGCCGTACCGGTCCACGTGGCGTCGATGCTCGACCAGCCTGTCGCGCAGGTACTGCCGGAAATGCGCGCCCGTCTGCACGTGTTCGCCCACGTGATCAAGCACGGCCTCGCACAGATGGAAGCGGTCGACCCGGTTGAGGACCGTCATGTCGAACGGCGTCGTGGTCGTCCCTTCCTCGATGAAACCATGCACATGGAAATTCGCGTGATTCGTGCGGCGATAGGTCAGCCGGTGAATCAGGGCGGGGTAGCTGTGATGCGCGAATATCACCGGCCGGTCGGTTGTGAACATCGCGTCGAAATCCGCGTCGCTCAATCCGTGCGGATGGTCGTCGGCAGGCTCCAGCGTCATCAGGTCGACGACGTTGACGACCCGGACGCGCAACGCCGGCAGATGGGTGCGCAGCAGGTCGACGGCCGCGAGCGTCTCGAGCGTCGGCACGTCGCCCGCGCAGGCCATGACGACATCCGGCTCGCCGTCGCCGTCGTTCCCCGCCCACTCCCAGATGCCCGCGCCGGCGCTGCAATGCCGGATCGCAGCATCCAGGTCGAGCCATTGCGGCGCCGGCTGCTTGCCGGCGACGATCACGTTGATCCGGTTCCAGGTGCGCAGCGCGTGATCCGTGACGACCAGCAGCGTGTTCGCGTCGGGCGGTAGATAGACGCGCACCGTGTCGGACTTCTTGTTGACCGCGAAATCGATGAAGCCCGGGTCCTGGTGGCTGAAGCCGTTGTGGTCCTGCCGCCAGACGTGCGATGTCAGCAGGTAGTTGAGCGACGGCAGCGGCCGCCGCCAGCGGATTTCCCGGCAGGCCTTCAACCATTTCGCGTGCTGGTTGAACATCGAATCCACGATATGGATGAACGCCTCGTAGCACGACATCAGCCCGTGCCGCCCGGTCAGCAGATAGCCTTCGAGCCAGCCCTGGCAGGTATGCTCGCTGAGTATCTCCATGACGCGGCCGTCCGGTGCGAGCTGGACGTCGTCCGGATCGGTCGCGGCCATCCAGGTGCGCGCGGTGACGTCGAATATCGCCGACAAGCGGTTGGATTCCGTCTCGTCCGGGCCGAACACGCGAAACGTCCGGTCGGCCAGATTTGCCGACATCACGTCGCGCAGGAAGCCGCCCATCACGCGCGTGGCCTGCGCGTCGACCTGCCCGGGCGCGGGCACCGCCACCGCGTGGCGGGTGAAATCCGGCATCCGCAACTCGCGCGCTTCGCTGCCGCCGTTCGCCACCGGATTCGCGCTCATCCTGCGTGGTCCGGCCGGCGACAGCGACCGGATTGCCTCGCACGGACGCCCGTGCGCGTCGAACAGTTCGTCGGGGCGATAGCTGTTCAGCCAGGCTTCCAGCAATTGCAGGTGTCCCGGTTGTTTCAGGTCGGCGATCGGCACCTGATGCGAACGGAAGTGCCCCTCCGTTTTCAGGCCGTCGACGCGCTTCGGGCCGGTCCAGCCCTTGGGCGTGCGCAGCACGATCATCGGCCAGCGAGGGCGGACGAGCTTGCCTCCGCTGCGCGCCCGCGTCTGGATGCCGCGAATGTCGTCCAGCGCGTCGTCGAGCGCGGCCGCCATGCGCTGGTGCGCGGCCATCGGCTCGTCGCCCGAGACGAACAGCGGCCGATAGCCGTAGCCGGTCAGCAGGCTCTCCAGTTCGTCCTGTCCGATGCGGCTGAGGATCGACGGACTGGCGATCTTGTAGCCGTTCAGATGCAGGATGGGCAGCACCGCGCCGTCCGATGCCGGATTGAGGAACTTGTTCGAATGCCAGGCGGTGGCGAGCGGCCCGGTTTCCGCCTCGCCGTCGCCCACGACGCAGGCGACGATCAGCCCGGGATGATCGAAGGCCGCCCCGAACGCATGCGACAGCGAGTAGCCCAGTTCGCCGCCTTCGTGAATGGAGCCCGGCGTCTGCGGCGCGACGTGGCTCGGCACGCCGCCGGGGAAGCTGAACTGGCGGAACAGCGCCGCCATGCCCTCGGCGTTCTGCGGCACGTTCGGATAGGTATCGCTGTACACGCCTTCGAGCCAGGCGTTGGCGAGCACGCCGGGACCGCCGTGGCCCGGGCCGGCGATGAACAGCACGTCGAGGTCGCGCGCGTTGATCACCCGGTTCAGATGGGCGTAGATGAAGTTCAGCCCCGGCGTCGTGCCCCAGTGACCGAGCAGGCGAGGCTTGACGTGCGCGATCTGCAGAGGCTCGCGAAGGAGCGGATTGTCGAGCAGATAGATCTGCCCGACCGACAGATAGTTGGCGGCCCGCCACCACGCGTTCATGCGATGCAGCAGCGCGTCGGAAAGCGGGGCGGGGGAGGTCCGGTCGGCTTGGTTCATGCAACGCTCCTGAAAGCGGCCGTGCCGCATGGAAGACAGCGCGATTCGCGACGAATCGCCCAGCGTCCACGGTACGGCGAGTGGCCCGGCGGCGCTTGATCGTCATCAAGCCGGCGCAACGATCGCCGGCGAATCCGTCATACGACTGGCCGATTGGAGGGTTCCGCCCCGGTCATGCACGCCGTCGCCAACCCAGGCACGGGCCGGCGGCTGGATCGTCAGTAACGCAGATAGCGGCTCCGCAACGCGGAAAACGATGCACTCCGCCGTTCGGCGACGGCCTCGATCGCATCGAGGCCGTCGCCGGCGCGAATCGCCTGCCACACCTGCGCATCCCCGATCGAGTCGCGCGTCGCGTCGAGATCGAATGTCGCCGGGTAGAGCGCATGCAGGACGGACAGCAAGGCGAGACCGAGCCGCGCCGGACGTCGCGGCTCGCGGCCGGCGTGGAGGCTGACACCATGGCACAGCACTCCCCGGTACGTGGACTCGGTGGGCACGAAGTCGACCGGCTCGGCCTGCACGCCGAGATCCAGCGCATTCAGCATCGCGGCCACGCGCGCACTGTCGAGCCACGGCGCGCCCACCCATTCGAACGGATGCGGCGAGCCGCGCCCGACACTCACGTTGGCGCCTTCGAGCAGCGCGACGTCGGGGTAGAGATCGAGCTGCGCCGCCGTGCGCAGGTTCGGCGACAGCGGCGTCCATCCCAGCCCGGTGTCCGCGAACCGCATCGACCGCCGATAGCCGCGCAGCGGGATCACGCGCAGATCGGCGCCGATGCCGCGCTCGCGATCGAACAGTGCCGCCAGCTCACCGACCGTCATGCCGGGCAACAGCGGTAGCGGGAAATAGCCGGTGAACGATTCGCGGCCCCGATCGAGCATCGGGCCGCCGACACGGTCGGCGCCGAGCGGATCGGGGCGATCGAGGACGAAGAGCGGAATGCGATGGGCGGCGGCGGCTTCCAGCGCGTAACCCAGCGTCGTCTCGTAGGTGAAGAAGCGCACCCCTGCGTCCTGAAGATCGAACACCAAGGCATCGAGCCCCTCGAGCGCGGCGTCCGGAATCCGTCGGCGGGTGCCGTAGAGGCTGTACACGGGCAGCCCGGTCGGCCCGTCGCGCGCATCGACGACCCGCGCGTCCTGATCGGCACCCAATCCGTGTTCCGGCGCGAACAGGGCGGCCAGTTCGACATTCGGCGCGTGCGCGAGAAGGTCGATGGTGCGCGCGCCTGCGCGGTCGAATCCGGTGCGATTCGTGATCAAGCCGACCCGAAGGCCCGCGAGCGGCGCAAAGTGCAGCGCTTCCAGCACGTCGATACCGGTGTCCACCGGCCCGGCCCCGTTCGGTAGCCGCTCCGCTGCTGCAATCGCCGGTCCGGCCGACGGCAGCGCCAGTTCCTGCCCGGCGGCCGATTGCGGCGGCGACTGGCTGGCCAGCAGTGCGATCGCCTGTGCGCGAAGCGGCCGAGCATCGCCGCGGTCGTCCGGATGCACGCGGTTCGTCAGGATGACGGCGAACTGGCGGGACACGAAATCGATCCAGATGGCGGTGCCGGTATAGCCGGTATGCTCGACGGCGCCGACCGGAACCAGCCGGTCACGGTTGGCCGCCAGCGGTCCGCTCGACACCCATCCGAGGCTCCGCCACGGCGGCGGCGAAAGCGGCGTCGCCGGCGTCGCCAACGCGGCGACGCTTTGCGGCTGTAGAATCCGCGCGGCGCCCGCGCGGCCGTCGTCGAGCAGCATCTGCGCGAACCGCGCCAGGTCGTCGGCCGTCGAGAACAGGCCCGCGTTGCCGGCAACGCCTCCCATCCGGGCGGCGGTCGGATCGTGCACCCGCCCGCGCCGCATCCCGTTGCGATCCGCGGTCGTCGCCGCGCTGCGTGCTGCCCGCGCGGCGTCGGGCAGGAACATCGTGTCGTGCATGCGAAGCGGCGCAAAGATTCGATCGCGACAATACGCGGCCAGCGTGCGATGCGTGATCTGCTGCACCAACTCGCCCAGCACGACGAAATTGATGTCGCTGTAGATCGCCCGTTCACCCGGCTGCGCGCGCAGCCGCTGCGCGACGACTTCGCGCAATACCCCGTCGCGCGTGGCCGCATCGGGGCCGAGCGGCAGATCCGGCGGCAGGCCCGACTGGTGCGTCAGCAACTGGCGCACGGTCACCGCCTGCTTGCCGTTGGCTGCGAAGGCGGGCCAATAGCGGGCGACGGGGCTGTCGAGATCGAGTTGCCCGCGCTCCACCAGTTGCATGACCGCGGTCGTTGTGGCGATGACCTTCGTCAGCGATGCCAGATCGAACACCGTGTCGACGGTCATCGCTTCGTTGCCCGGCACCTGCACGCGCTGCCCGAATGCCTGCCGATAAAACACGTGATGCGCGTCGCCGAACGCCAGCACCGCGCCAGGCACTCGGCCCGCCGCAATCTGTGCCGCGACGATCCGGTCGAGCTGCGCGCGGGCGCCGGCGTCCAGGTTCGCGCCGTGCGCGGCCCACGCAACGCATGCGCACGCGAAGCCCACGGCCCGGCAGGTCCGCGCCAGATGCCGCTTCAGTGCGGCAATTGCGCGGCGTCGTAACGGTTGCGCGGATTCCACAGCATCCATCCATCGGTGTCCGCGGCGTCGGCCGCGTCGGTTTGCGCGCGGATCTGGTTCGCATCGAAGGCCCGCCGGTCGAACGCGTAGTCGCGAAATGCCTGCAGCCATGGACGGAAGCGCACGCCCGGGAGCCCGGTGCGCTCGCGCGCTTCCGCCAGCGAGCGCCTGACGATCTGGCCGGGATCGGCGACGGGATTGGTGCAGCCCGGCAGGCCCCACGTGAAGCCCGACGGATAGAGCATCGGCGAAATGTAGTCGAGCGCGGCGCCCAGCGACTCGATCTGCTGCCCGATCGCCGTGTCGTCGAGGTTCCAGCACACGTAGCCGAAGATGTCGGCGGACACGAAGACGTTGTACGGCTCGAGCCGCGTGCGCGCCGCCTGCAGGAAGCCGACGATGGCCGATGTCCGGTTGGCGCGGGTGTTCGGCTGCGCGAAGCGCAAGCCGCGCGCATCGGGAAAGCGCACGTAGTCGAACTGGATCTCGTCGAATCCCAGGCGCGCGGCCTCTTCGGCAAGGTCGAGGTTGTGCTGCCAGACGTCGCGGGAAAACGGATCGACCCATTGCAGGTGCTCCCGATCGTGCCAGACCGCCCCGGCTGCATCGCGTACTGCCCAGTCGGGGTGTGCGTTGGCGAGCGGGTCGTCCTTGAAGACGACGATGCGGGCGATCAGATAGAGATGCCGGCGATGCAGGTCGGCGAGCCGCGCCGGGAAGTCGCGGTCGACCGGCGCATGTTCGCTGAGCCGGGCCGCCGCGCCGATCGCTTCGCGCGCGGTGCTCCGGTAGGGTGTCAAGCCGCGATCGCCCTTGACGTCGATCACCAGCGCATTGACGGCGGTCGTCCCGCTCAGACCGACAGCGGCGTCGCGGATGGCCGCGCTGTTCACGCCGTAGACCGACAGGTAGACGGCCTTCGGGCGGAACGGCGTCAGGCTCAGCGTGACCGGGCGGCCGTCGTCGATGTCGGTTTGCGTGCTGCGCAGATAGCCCGGCGCTCGGGCGGCGACGGTCGATCCCGGTTGCGCGATGTCGAAGCGGCCGTGGTCGTCCGTGCGCCCGGTGGCCGCGGCCGTGGTGACGATCGCGCCGGCGATCGGGTGCTGTGTGCTGCCGTCGATCACGATGCCGGTCACGGCCTGCGTGCCCGCGCTGGCCGACATCGCGGCCAGCGCCAGCACCGCGCACTTCGCAAGCCGCACCGGCCAGCCGCCGCGGGTCATGGCTGCTGCTCCCCGGTGCGGGCCGGCTGCGCAGGCGCGTCGCCCAGCAGCCGCGCCAGCGCGGCCGGCCCATGGGCGTCGGTCATCAGGAAGCGCGGCAGCGCGAGCAGTGCCGCGTGCCGGTCGGCGCGGCGGCCCACCAGCGTGAAGCCCGCTGCATAGCCTTGTTCCGCCGCGATCGACATCAGTTCGTCGTCGTAGATGCCGAAGGGCCAGGCAAGCATGTCCACGCGGGCGCCGGTCTCCGCTTCGAGACGCTTGCGCGAGCGGTCGAGCTGGGTCCGGACGAACTGGCGGAAATCGGCCGCGCTGCGCCGGCGTCGTTCGACCTTGAAGTTGGGATGCCAGTACGTATGCGACTGGATGTCGAACAGCCCGGTTTTCCCGAGCGTGCGCAACTGGTCCCAGGTGAGCGCATACGACGCGTTCGAGATGGCGGACGGGTAGATGAACAGCGTGACCGGCAGCCGGTCACGCAAGACGATCGGCAGGAGTGCTTCGAACACCGAACGATGGCCGTCGTCGAGCGTCAGCGCCACCGGCCTGGACGGCAGCACGGCGGCCGGATCGCGGATCCAGTTCACGATGTCGCGCAGCGGCACGAAGTGATAGCCGTGTTCGTGCAGATAGCGCAGTTGCGCTTCGAAGGTGACGACGCGCACGGTCATCGAATCGTCGGCGGTGGCCGAGAACCGGTGATACACGAGGATCGTCGCGCTCGATTCGGCGGCCGGTGCGAAAGCCGTCGCCGGATGTGCCAGCCAGCATGCGACGACCAGCAGCCGGCCGAGCCTGCCGAGCATGGCTCGGGTCGTGCGGAACGGATCGCGGGATGCCGCGATCCGGACACGCGCGCGGCCGCGCTCGGGCCGGTCGGTCGCGGCTTTGCCGTCAGCGCCCATCAGGATCGTTCCGGACATGTTCGTGTGTCACATGGAGGCTTGCGAAGGAGAGACGGGCCGTGCTGTCTCGTGATGCGCCATGGTGTGGCCGGCATGCGGTGCGGCTCATGATGCAGGTCAACGGGTGGCAGGATCGGCGGCCGGGGGCGGTGCGTCAGGCCCGCGCCCGTGCGCGGCCCGGCCGAACGGACTTTCGGCCGACGGGAACTCGGCCGAGCGGGAGCGGCCTTGGATGGTCGATCGTGCGGAGAATCGCGTCGGCGCATGACGCCGACATTCAGGTAGACCGATCGCCCCCGCTTGGCGGACTACGGGTGAGCGTTTCGTGGCCGGCTGCCGACGCAGCCGGCGCGACCATGCGTTAGACGATCATGTGCGTTAGCAATCAGACACGACAATTTCAACGCTTGGCCGGAGCTCGCGGAATCGCTCGGTTGCAACCGAAACGGTGCGTTCATTACCGGACGCGCGGAACCATGCGATCACTGACCGAGCGCGCCGCTTCCCGGACCGCCGGGCTGGCCGTGCATGTAGCCCGGACCCATTCCCGTGCCCATGCCCATGCCTCGCCCCCGATGCATACCCCACATGGGGGACACGTCCGGGAGCTTGATGCCGCGCGCCTTCGCGCGCTTTTGCATCTCGGCATGATGTTCGTCGCGGATTTTTTCGCGCTCGGCATCCGACGCCGCGGCGAGCATACGGGTCCGGTATTCATTCCGCTCGGCCGGCGTCATCAACTGGCTGCCGTAGATCATGCCGCCGGCTTCGCGTGCCGGAGTGCCAGCGGGCTGACGTGGCTGGGCATCGGCGAAACTGGCCGTCATCGCGATCGCGATGCCGAGCAGACAGGTAACGGTGAACGTATTCGCTCTGGACATGACGGTCTCCAAGCCGGTTGAACGTGTTCAACCGTACACGGAAGGGCGGTAAATCCTTTGCCTCAGATCAAGCCCCCCGTGGTGGGCGTCAATACCATCGAAATGCATACCGGCGATCGCGTTCGACGAGCTTTCGACCCGAATGCCGGCGTTCGGCCGTGCCGGAACGCCATGCGTTCCGCCGCCGCGCGTGCGACTTTCGACTTTGTTCAACCTTGGAATATGACCTGAATCGTGACGTCAAAGAACCCCGATGTTTTTCCGGAAACCGTCGCTGAAGCGACACCGGCGACGGCCGTGGCAGCCACTCGAAGCACATGGGTGAGCGTCGCGGTGAATCTCGCGCTGAGCATCGGACAGGTTGGGATAGGTATCCTGTCCCGGTCGCAGGGTCTCGTGGCGGACGGCATTCATTCGTTATCCGATCTGATCGCGGATTTCGTCGTCCTGGTGGCCAGTCACCACAGCAAGAAGCCCGTTGATGCAAAGCATCCGTACGGACATCAGCGCTTCGAAACAGGCGCATCGCTCGCGCTTGCATTGATCCTGCTGCTGGTCGGGGGCGGCATGCTCTGGTCAGCGATACAGAAGCTCGAGCATCCGGAAGCAATCCCGCGCGTCCACGTTGCCGCGCTATTGGTAGCGATCATCGCGCTTGTCGCGAAGGAAGGCTTGTTCCGTTACATGCTTGCGGTTGCAACCCGGGTGAAATCGAGCATGCTGGTCGCCAACGCGTGGCATGCGCGTTCGGATGCCGCATCCTCCCTCGTGGTCGCGTTCGGCATTGTCGGCAACCTGCTTGGCTATCCGCTTCTCGACCCCATCGCCGCGCTGATCGTCGGCGGGATGATCGTGAAAATGGGCGCCACGTTCGGTTGGGATGCGTTGCACGATTTGATGGATCGATCGGCCGACGCCGAAGATGTACAGGCAATCCTCGCGACACTGCGTACGACACCGGGCGTGCTCGACTTGCACGATCTACGCACGCGAAAGGCGGGCGATCTGATCCTCGTCGACGTGCATCTCGACATCGATGCCGATCTCACCGTCGCACAAGGGCACGATATCGCTGTCGATGCGCGTGCTCGCGTGATGAGGCATCACCGTGTTCTGAACGTGATGACGCACGTCGATCCCCGCAAGCGGGAAAGCGTCACCGAAGTTGCGTCGGAGATTCGAAACGGGTAGACAAAAAACGGGCGGCGGCGCTTTCGTTCAAAACGCCGCGCGCGCTGACGTCATTCAGAGCGGTGTGGATGATGGCCACGCCGGAACGTCAACCGACGCTCATTGACCAGTGTGCTCCAATCGAGCTTCATCAGTGCGAAGACGAAGGCGAGCAATACCAGTTGCGTGACGACGAAGTATCCGCCGAGGTAAGTCCCTTCGAGCTGGGATTCCACGTCCAGCCGGGTCGATGCAAAGCGGCCGAGGTGCGCCCAAATCGCGTAGGTCATTGCGCGGCCGATGAAGAATGCCGCGGCGATGACCCTGAGCGGCAACCCGGAAAGGCCATACGCAATAAAGAGGTAGTTGGATGGAAGCGGGCTCAATGCGTAGAAAAAGAACGCGCCGGCAGTCAGCGTCTTGTGCTTCCGAAGCCAGCGGGTGGCGATGTCGATGTTCTCGCGATCGGATTCCATTATCCAGCGGGACCGGACGAGTGACCTCGCGAAGGTCGCCAGAATGACGCGGCCCGTTGTCGCGGCGCCAGCCGCTACGACGGCAAAGATCAGTGGATTTCCGCCGGGCAGATTGAACCCGACCCACGACATCGCCATCCAGGTCGGTGGGGCAAACGCCGGTATGAGATTCAGCAGAAGAATCACGACGAAGAGCACGGCCAGCGTTAACACGATATCGACTCCAGGCCATCCGGCATCACAGTGTCATTGTGCTGACGAAAGGAATCGTCAACTTGACTCACATCAAGCAAGAAGACGTGCCTGGTATTGCGCCGGAGGTACGTCGTCCTGACCCATGTCAAGCATCGAGCAGAGGCGCTTCTTAGACTTGATGCAGTTCCAGCTGCGACCGGATTCGGACGCGGCGGTTACATCCCTGCATGAGGATCCGAAACATCGGCATGTCACGCATTCCCCGGTCAATCGATTTTGTGTTGCTGGTCTTTGCGGCCGTTACGCTCGCCGGAGGAGGCATGTGCGTTGCGTTCGGTCTGCCTTCGCTCGCGCGAGTTGTCTGGCTGCTTGGCGCGTTGCCGGTCTTGCTCGCCTTGACCGTATCCATTGCAAAGGCAATCGTGAGGCGGCAGGCCGGCATCGACGTTCTCGCATGGTTGGCGATCGGGCTGGCGATGGCGCTCGACGAGACGCTCACCGCGGCAGTCATTGCATTGATGCTGGCAAGCGGGCGTACCCTCGAACAGTATGCGCAAAACCGCGCACAACGCGAGATGACCGCGCTGCTCAACCGTGCCCCCCGGCAGGCAACCCGATTCGAGGATGGTGAATGGCGTTCTGTCGCTCCGGAAACCATCCGCCCCGGTGACCGGCTTCTCGTGCGAAGCGGCGAGTTCGTGCCGGTTGACGGCACGCTGACCGGCGATGCGGAACTGGACGAATCCATGCTGACGGGCGAGTCATCGACCCAGCGACGACGATCCGGGGAGGGCGCATGCAGCGGTGTGGTCAACGCCGGCGCTCCGTTCGAGATGGTCGCCCGCGCGAGCGTCGGCGACAGCACGTTTGCCGGCATTGTCCGCATGGTCGAAAGTGCACGGCGCGAGCGCAGTCCGGCCGTACGCCTCGCCGATCGCTATGCAGCGTTCTTCGTACTGGTTTCGTTGCTTATCGCGGGTATCGCCTGGCTGGTGACCGGCGACGTCGCGCGCGCGCTTGCCGTGCTCGTCGTAGCCACGCCATGTCCGCTGATCCTGGCAGTGCCGGTAGCAATCGTTTCCGGCATGTCGCGCTGTTCGAAACGAGGCGTTCTGGTCAAAGGTGGCGGTGCGCTGGAACTCCTTGCGCAAGCAACGATTCTTTTCTTCGACAAGACCGGGACCCTCACGGGCGGCCGGGCGCGTATCGTTTCGATCGAGTGCGGCCCGAATGTCGAGGCAGACGATGTGCTGCGTGTCGCGGCATCCCTGGCACAAGCTTCGGGTCATGTCATTTCGGATGCGTTGACGGTCGCAGCGCGGGAACGTCACATCAAACTTTCACCGCCGTCGGCCGTCACGGAAACGGCCGGCGAAGGCGTGACAGGCCAGGTTGACAACCGGACTGTCGCAATCGGCAAGTTCGGCTACGTATCTGCCCGCTCGACGGTTGTGCCCTGGAGCGACGCCTTCCTTCGACGGGTCGGCAGCCAGGGCGGGGCCGCGGTATTCGTCGGAGCGGATGGCGTCATGATCGGCGCAATTCAAATGGCCGACCAGGTGCGGCTGGAAACGCCGAGGGCATTGCGGCTGCTGAAACGTGAAGGCGTCGAGCGCCTCATCATGCTGACTGGCGACCGACGGGACATTGCGGAAGCCGTCGGTGAGCTATTGGGCGTAACGGATGTGCGCGCGGAGCAAACGCCAACGGACAAGCTTGCCGCAATCCAGGCAGCTCGCAAGGAAGGCGTGGTGATCATGGTCGGCGACGGCGTGAATGACGCGCCGGCGCTCGCGGCCGCCGATGTCGGTATCGCGATGGGCGCGCGGGGCGCGGCCGCGTCGTCGGAAGCGGCCGACGTGGTACTGCTGGTGGATCGGCTGGATCGACTCGTGGATGCGATGCGTATCGCTCGACGGTCGCGCCGGATTGCGCTCGAGAGCGTAGTGATCGGCATGTCGTTGTCGGTCGCCGCGATGACGATTGCCGCGTTGGGATTCCTGCAGCCAATCGCCGGTGCGGTGATTCAGGAAATCATCGACGTCGTCGTCATCGTCAATGCGTTACGGGCGTCGATTGTGCGCAGGAGGTCGACGGAAGCTCGCCTGGCCGACGTCAATGTCGATGTCGAACAGCTCAAACGCGAGCACGCGGAATTGTCACCGCTGCTGGGCCAGATCAGGGATCTCGCAGATCGCATACCGAAGCTGCCCGGTGAAATAATGACCCGCGAGCTTGCCGATGTCATCGACGCGTTGGAAAAACGGCTATTGCCTCACGAACGATCTGACGAAATCAACGTCTACCCGCGTCTTGCGTCACTTCTCGGCGGCGAGGATCCGCTTGCGGCAATGAGCAGCGCGCACAGGGAGATTTTCAAGATAGTTCGATCGCTCAGGCAGGCGGTCACTGACATACCGCATGACGGGCCGGAAGTCATGCAGATGCAGGCGATACAACGCTTGCTATACGGGCTGGATGCAATCGTCCGCCTGCATTGTGCTCAAGAGGAGGAGCTGTTCCACGCAGTCGTAGCAGACGCTTGACGATAGATGCGTCACGCACGAGGCGGATTCACGAGAAGGACCGGTGTCTTCGTGATCCGCGCGACGCGCCCGGCAACGCTACCGACCATCCAGCCCGCGGTGCCGCGCCGTCCATGGGTGCCCATTACGATCATGTCCGCATTCCATTTGATCGCTTCGCGCACGATTACGTGAGAAACGTCGGCGTCGATTCGATCGGTATGAACCAGTTGTGACTGTGAGTGCCCGGCTACGCCATCGAGTACGGCCGTGGCTTCTTGCAGTACATGTTCTCCTTCGCTGACCAACGCATCCTCCAGTGTCTCGACAGGTACGAAGTCACCAAACGATACGGCGGGATCAAGTACGTATATCGCGCGTAACTCGGTATCGGGTCTCGCGAATTGCATCCCGACCTGCAATGCGTGGCGTGCCGGAGAGCTTCCGTCTACGGCAAACAGCATCCGCCGCGGCAGATGCTCGGCAACCGACGAGAAACCTTCCGGAACGATAAGCAGCGGGCAACGAACAAGTTTGGCAAGCGGACCGGAAACCGTTCCTTCAATCCATCTGCGCAAGCCGTGGTGCTGGCGTGCGCCCACGATCAGGAGTTCGGCTTGCCGGGCTTCCGTGCTTTCGATCAGCGCATGCACGACATCCCCGCCATGCCTGGACAGGTCGATTACTTCCGTGTCGATGGTGATATCGTCGCGCTTCATTTCGCTTTTTGCGCGTGACAGCGAATCGGTCGCGTCTCTGAGCAATTCGTCGCGCGCTGCCTCGAGAAACGCCATGGTCTGCGATCCGAGCGGAACGAGTGTTCTCGGATTTTCCGCAACGCTCACGATCTGTACCGATGCATTCGACGGAACGATACGTTTGGCATAGGCGAGTGCATGCTCGGTTGCGATCGTGCCGTCGATCGCGATGACTACCCTTTGGGGAGGGCGTCCCGCCGGTACGGTTGGGGTGCTGGTGCTCATGAATGTCTCCTGGTGGCAACCCGAGGTCATGCATACCGTGATTTTTCGCACGTACTGCTTGTCCCGGTTTGATCCTGGTCAAGCGCAGTCACGTTCAGGGTCGGTGTGTCGCGAAGAAACGCGATCGATTCGTGGCATGTCTCCCGGATCCGCCATGGATTGAAGTGTCGGAGGATTTTCAGGAAATTCGATGGGCCCGATGTGACGACGCTGGCGCATCACGGGTACCCGGTCCAGGTTGACGTGACGATCGGGACGACCGTCGCCGATCGGTTAAGCAGGAGCGCGACGAAGGCTGCCTGCGCTAGTCATCACCGGCGCCGAACATGCGGGTCGCGTCGTCGTAGGTGTAGAGCCCCGAAGCACGGCCCCAGTCGATGACGGTTCGCAGCGTATCCGCGGCGTCCTGCCGGTTGAGGTGATCTTCCAGCTCGAGCTCGAAACGTTCGCGCGGCGCCCGATGCCCGTCACGCTCGTCGAGGACGGCCCGGATGTGGCCGGCAAGCGGGACGAAGTGCTCGAGATGCTCGCGCAACAGCCGCTTGCGGTCGGCCGCACGTCCCTGCGCATAGACCCGGCCGGCGGCGGTCAGCCGTATCGCTCCGTCGTGCAGTTCCGCGAACGCCAGGATATGCAGCGCGGCGGCGGCGGGCAGCAGTTCGTTCACCTTGAGCAGCGGCCCGGCGATCTTCGACAGCTCGGCGTAGCCGTTGCTCGAACCGGCGGCAAGCGTCTCGATGAAGCCGTCGATGCGGTGGCTCGACACCACCGGCAACCGTTGCGTGAAATCGGGCGATCCCTTGCGCTGCGCATCGAGCGATTCGACGAGCCGCGCGGTCAGGATCGCGTAGATTTCGTTGGCGAGCGCCTGAAACTGGCTGTCGAGACGCTGGCGCGGATGCGGCAGCGGAATCCCGAGTTCGGCGACGATATGACCGGGATGCGCGCCCAGCACGAGCACGCGGTCGCACATCTGGACCGCTTCCTCGATGTTGTGCGTGACGAGCAATACCGCCTTGGTCGGCAACTGCCGCGCGGCCCAGAGATCCAGGAAATCCATGCGCAGCGTGTCGGCGGTCAGCACGTCGAGCGCCGAGAACGGCTCGTCCATCAACAGCAGCGCCGGTTCGCCGACCAGCGCGCGCGCAAACCCGACGCGTTGCCGCATGCCGCCCGAGAGTTCGCGTGGAAACGCGGACTCGAAGCCGTCGAGACCGATCAGTTCGATGACCGACAACGCGCGCTGGCGAATCACGTCGCGCGGCAAGCCGCTCGCATCCAGTCCCAGCTCGACGTTGTCCAGCACGGTCAGCCACGGGTAGAGCGCGAACGTCTGGAACACGACCCCGATTCCTTCCGCCGGTCCCGCAAGCGGCGCGCCGCGATAACGGACCTGGCCGGACGAGGGCTGGACGAGGCCGCCCGCGATGCGCAGCAGCGTGGATTTACCGGACCCCGACCGCCCCAGCAAGCCAAGAATCTCGCCTTCGCGCAGCGTCAGGTCGACGCCGGCCAGTACCGGCAGCGGCGCGCCCGAGGGTTTCGCGAACGACATGCAGACATCGTGCAGTTCGATCACGGGCGGCGCTTCGCGAATGGCCGGCGCGGCGTCGGGCTGAATGGAAGCAGGCGTAAGCTCGGACATGGGCGGACTCAATCCAGTCGGGCGCGGCGTTCCGCATACGCATAGAGCGGACGCCACAGCAGGCGGTTCGTGGCGATCACCAGGATCGACATCATCGCGATGCCGAGCGCGATGCGCAGGTAGTCGCCCGCAACGGTCATGCGTGCGATATAGGCGCCGAGCCCGCCTCCGTCGAGCGCGGTCGGCCCCCAGCTGACCGCTTCCGACACGATGCTGGCATTCCACGCGCCACCCGACGCCGTGATCGCACCCGTGACGTAATACGGAAAAATGCCGGGGAGCACCACCTTGCGCCACCACGCGTGCGGCCGCAGGCGCAAGCTCGCGGCGGCTTCCCGCAGATCGTTCGGCAGCGCGGTCGTGCCCGCGATCACGTTGAACAGGATGTACCACTGCGTGCCCAGGATCATCAGCGGGCTCAGCCAGATCTTCGGCGCGAGGCCGAAGCGCACGATCAGGAACACCGCCATCGGAAACAGCAGGTTGGCGGGAAATGCCGCGAGAAACTGCGCAATCGGCTGCACGCGCTCCGTCATCCTTGGCCGCAGTCCGATCAGCACCCCGAGCGGCACCCAGATGATCGACGCGATCGCGATCAGCACGACGACCCGCGCCAAGGTCAGCAGGCCGTCGTGCGCGACGACGGCGACATCGCTCCACATCAGGCGCGGCACGGCGACGCGCAGCAAGACCGAGACCAGCCAAGCGAGGCCGGCGGCGCACGAGGCCAGCCAGATCGCGTCGCCCGCGCGCCGGGACAAGGGCAGACGCGGCGCGAGCGCATGCCGCGGCAACGTGAGGCGCGCATGCGCGGCCCGCTGCAGGATCGAGCCGAGCGGCGCGCTTGCCTGGCGAATCAGGCTGGAGCGACGTAGCAAATCGAGCACCCAGCTGTGCGGCGCGCTTCGGCTGGCCGTCTGCTCGAAGCGGAACTTGTCGGCCCAGGCGACCATCGGCCGAAACAGCAACTGGTCGTAGAGCGCGATTGCGACGGTCATCGCGAGAATCGCATAGCCGACCGCGCGGAGATCGCGCTGCGCGATCGCTTGCGCGACATACGAACCGACGCCCGGCAGCGCGATCTGCAGGTTGCCAACCGATATCGCTTCGGCGGCAACCACGAAGAACCATCCGCCCGACATCGACATCATCGTGTTCCAGATCAGCCCGGGCATGGCGAACGGCACTTCGAGCCGCCAGAATCGCTGCCAAGCCGACAGCCGCAGGCTGCGGCTCGCTTCGTCCAGATCGTGCGGCACCATCCGCAGCGACTGGTAGAAACTGAAAGCCATGTTCCATGCCTGGCTCGTGAAGATCGCGAAAATCGCCGCCAGTTCGGCACCGAGCAGATTGCCGGGAAACAGCGACACGAAAAACACCACCGTAAACGACAGGTAACCGAGAATCGGCACCGATTGCAGGACGTCGAGCAGCGGAATCAGCACCATTTCCGCGCGGCGGCTCTTCGCGGCGAGCGTCGCGTAGGTGAAGGTGAAACACAGCGAGGCGAACAGCGCGGCCAGCATGCGCATCACCGTGCGCAGCGTGTATCCCGGCAATGCATCGGGCGCGAGCGTGACGCTTGCGTGCTGCGCGATCACGAGCGGGCCGACCATCTGCCGCGCGCCGGCGCCGACGAGCACCACCAGGCCGAGCACCAGCAAGACGGCAAGCGGGTCGCGCCAGTCGGGCGCGCGCGGGTACCAGTGTCCGCCGTGCAGGATGTCCGCATGGTGCTCCAAAGTGGCTCCCCCCGTTCCGTGTCGTCACATCGTCGGCCACGCTTGCCGGCGGGCCATTGACATGGGTCAAGCATCGCCCGGGCCGCTCGGGACGGCCGACGGCGCGGGGGCCGGATCGGGTTCATGCGAGTGGATCAGGTATCGCCCGGGCGGATTCACTCACGCGCGTCCCGGGTCCGTCGCGACATCGGCGGACACGTTGAGATGGATCAATCCCCGTTGCAGGATCGCTGAATACGCTGCGAAGGAGGGTGCCTGAACGCGTGCGGACGACGCGTTCGCACCGCCGTGCCGCGCCATGCCGGAATTCGCGGCACGGAGCGCGGCCTCGGCAAGGCTGCAGCGACGCATGCGCCGACCGGTCCATCGCTCTTACCGCCAGATCTTTCTCATGGAATACAAAGACTATTACGAAGTGCTGGGCCTGGCGCGCGACGCGACTCAGGACGACATCAAGCGGGCGTATCGCAAGCTCGCGCGCAAATATCACCCCGACGTCAGCAAGCATCAGGATGCCGAAGCGAATTTCAAGGAAGTCGGGCAGGCCTACGAGGTATTGAAGGATCCCGAGAAGCGGGCCGCCTACGACAGACTCGGCGCCGGCTGGCATGGCGGCGAGGCATTTCGCCCACAGCCGAACTGGGACGAAGGGTTCGAATTCAGCGGAGCCGGCGCGCCGCCCGACTTCGACGACTATCTGGCGTCGATCTTTGCCGCCGGGCGGGCCAGGCCGGATGGTTCGCTCAACGCCGGGCGCGATCACCATGCAAAGCTCGTCGTCGATCTGGAAGACGCGTATCGCGGCGCGCAGCGCGTCATTTCGCTGAGCGTGCCGGTCGTCGACCCACAGGGACACGTGCGGCTGCAGCCGCGGACGCTGAATATCTCCATCCCGAAAGGCATCCGGGCCGGACAGTACATCCGGTTGGCGGGACAGGGTGGTGCAGGGCATGGCGACGGTGCGCCCGGCGATCTGTATCTCGAGATCGTGTTTCGCGACCATCCGCGGTTTCAGGTGGACGACCGGGATGTGACGGTCGATCTCCCGGTCGCGCCGTGGGAAGCGGCACTCGGCGCCATGGTCACGACGCCGACGCCCGACGGCGAGGTCGCGGTGACCGTGCCCGGGAATTCGCCATCCGGAAGACGGCTGCGATTGAAAGGCAAGGGTATTCCCGGCGATCCGCCCGGCAACCTGTACGTGAAGCTGAATATTGTCCTGCCGCCCGCCGACAGCGAGCGGAGCAAGGCCGCCTACGACACCATGCGCCAGTCGTTCGATTTCGACCCGCGCGCGCATTTTTACGGGTGACGCATCATGAAAGAATCCGAAACCGCCTGTCTGCAAGGACAGGTCATCGACGAGCGTGCCGAACTGACGTTCGTCGAGCTGTGCAGGATCAGCGGCGCGTCCGAGGAGGAGCTGACGCTGTGGGTCGCCGAGGGCGCACTCGATCCGATCGGCGCGTATCCGCGAGAGTGGCGTTTCAGCGGGGCAGTGCTGCGCCGCGTCGCGATCGCGCAGCGCCTGTCCCGGGATCTGATGATCAACCCGCCCGGCATCGCGCTCGCGCTCGATCTGCTCGACGAGATCGATGCGCTGCGCGCCCGCACCCGGGCCATCCCGGCCGCGCATCGGGAATCGGGGCCGCCCGCGGGCCCCGCCTGATTCAACTCAAGGACACGAACCGGTCTCGGGCGCCTGTCGAGCGGACTGGCGGACGTTGCGCGGGCTGATCGCGAGCGCCGCGCCCGCCGTCCCGATTTCCGGCGTCCGGGTGCGCGCTGTCTGCGAACGGTGGCAGCGGGTGTCGATCGACGCGGTGGTCGACCGATGGGCTTGATGTGCGTCAAGGTGCTCGGTGACCCGAGAGGCGAGATTGATCACGGGGACGGCCACGACGAAGCGCGGCCGCCACGACTGCGGCCCGGGGAGAATTGATCATGGGAAACGATCTTGGAAAGGAGATGCGAGCGGAAGAGTCGCAGCGCGTATCGGGCGGCGACGACGTCGGCCTTCGGGAGTATGTGCGGCGCATCTACAACTATATGGCCGGGGGCCTGGCGCTGACGGGCGCCGTTGCCTACCTCGGCGCATCAACCGGGCTTTACCGGTCGATCGTCGGAACGCCCCTTTTCTGGGTCGTGCTGTTCGCACCGCTGGCGCTGGTCATGTTTCTGAGCTTCCGCATCGAGCGCATCGGCTTCGGCACGGCGCAGGTCAGCTTCTGGGCCTACGCCGCGCTGGTCGGGCTCTCCCTTTCCGGCATCTTCCTCGTTTACACGGGCGAGAGCATTGCGCGCGTATTCTTCATCAGCGCGGCCACTTTCGGTGCAACGAGCCTCTATGGCTACTCGACACGGGCCGATCTCTCCCGCTTCGGCTCCTTTCTGTTCATGGGGCTGATCGGCATCATCATCGCGGGGTTCGTGAATCTCTTCCTGGTTTCCTCGGCGCTGCAGTTCGTCGTTTCCGTGATCGGCGTGCTCGTGTTCACGGGACTCACCGCGTACGACACGCAACGCATCAAGCGTATCTACATAGCAGGCGAAGAGGGCGAGATCGCCGGCAAGAAGGCGATCATGGGGGCGCTTGCGCTCTATCTCGACTTTCTGAACCTCTTCCTGATGCTGCTGCGGCTCTTCGGTAGCCGCCGCAGCTAGGCAAGCGGTTGCGGATCGGGACAGGCGGCCGGGCCGCGATGAGCCCGGCCCGGCTCTCCGCAACCGGCCTCACATCATGTCGGTTTGGTTTGAACGTTGACGCCGCCCGACGCCTCGAGCGCGGCGAGTCGGGCATCCATCAGCTCCGCATGCAGCTTGATCGCCCGGATAAGAAATTGAACATCCTCGTTTTCGCTTTTCGAAGCAAGGTCATCAAATTCGGCCCACAGCTCATTTACCCGTTCGGCACGCATGGCAACTCCTTTGGCGTGTGTATGGATGACGTTGTACGGCAGGCGGGAACACCGTTGACGCCGTATGAACAGCATCGCCACTGGCCTGCCTTGCGTGCTGATCTGGATCAAGGGGGTACCACGTCGGGGTATCGCTCGACATTCGGCACCGGGCTCGAACGGGCCTTGTCTTGCCGGAAGCGCGCGTGCCGCGGCGATCGGCCATGTCGCTGAGCTTTGTACGACAGCGTGCAGACGAGACGCGTTCATGGCCCCATGCTTTCAAACAAATCGGCGCCAGTGAATCGCACGCCGTTCCGGGTTCGTTCACCTGCCGAGTGGATGGGTGTTTGTCATGATCAAGGTGGTGATTTCCGACGCGCATGCTGTCATGCGGGCGGGTGTGCGCAACGTCCTCGAGGAGGCCGACGGCTTCGATGTCGCAGGTGAAGCGACAGATGGGGCCGCCACACTCGAACTCGTGTGCGCTGTGAAGCCGCGCGTGCTGTCGCTCGGATTGATGATGTCCGGTATTCACGGAGTCGACCTTATCAGGCAAATCAAGAACGAGCACCCGGATGTCCGGGTGCTCGTTCTGACCGCGCATTCCGCACAGACCCATGCAGTGCGCGTTTTCAGGGCCGGGGCTTCGGGATTTCTTTCAAAGACCTGCTCGAACTCGGACCTGACCGATGCGGTTCGAAAGCTTGCCGACGGCGGGGTATACGTGAGCACGATGGTGGGCGATCTGTTGGCGCAAGTCATTAACGGCGACGGTGAGGCGCTCGCTCATCATCGCCTGACTGCGCGGGAGTTCGAGGTCCTGGTTGGTTTGGCATCCGGACAATCCATTTCTCAGACGGCAGGTAGCCTGGACATCAGCATCAAAACGGTCAGCACATACAAGTCGCGCATTATGGAAAAACTGGACTTGGCCAATGAATCGGACATGATTCGTTTTGCACTACGTCACCAGTTGCTGGATCTTGGCGACAACACGCTCGGGTAGTCGATCGCTACTATGGGCGGCACGCCATTCGTGTGAGAAATCGCACGGCAGATCCTGCCATGCCGCTTCTGCATTGAAAACCGGTGTGATACCAGGTCAGGTCGGCGCCGGCTTCCTCCGCGACGATCGGGATCCGCTGCGCGACGTCTTCGCCGCCCGGTTCGACATTGGCGATCTTCGGCGTGCCGGTTACGCCGCGCGCAGCCGCGGCGGCGTCGGTGACGCGCAGCCCTTCCTCGCGGAACGCGTCGGCCAGGATCGACGGATCGTAGCCGTACATGTCGTGGGCCGGTACCAGGAAATCGACGACGTAGACGGGCGTGAGCCGCGCGCTCGATTCCGACGCAAGCGTCAGTGCGGCGTCGATCGAGCTGGTCTGGATCAAGCGGCGCCGTCGCGTCGCAGCAGACGTACCGCATCGCGCGCCACGATCCACGCTTCGTTGGCCGGCTCGACGACGACCGTCACCGCGCTCGTGGCCGACGAAATCACCTGCGCATGGGCGGCATTGGCCGACGCATCGATGTCGACGCCGAGCCAGCCGAGCGATGCGCAGATCCGCTCGCGCAATGCGGCCGAATGTTCGCCGATGCCGGCCGTGAACACGAGCATGTCGAGGCCGCCGAGCAAGGCTGTCAGCGCCCCTGCTTCGCGCACGATGCGATGGACGTACAGCGCCAGTGCGTCGCGCGCGAGCGTGTCGCCGTCCGCCTCGCGGGCGAGGAGGGCGCGCGGATCGCGGGACGCACCCGAGACGCCGTTGAGCCCCGACTCGCGGTACAGGATCCGGCCAAGCACGTCGTGCGACAGATGCTGGGGTTCCTTTGATTCCTGTGCAATTTTCCGGTTAGATCCACCTCAGTTTGGCGGTGTTTTGCGTCAAGGACCCAATTTAATAATCAAAGTAATCATGGACTTGCTGACTATACGATGCAGTGGGGCCAGCGCTAGCCCCTTAGCCTCGCATCACGGCGAACTCGGCACCGTTGAGATGACCGAGCGGCTAAGCGGCAAGATCATGACAGGTAATTTCCATTAGAATAGCTAACTTTCTTGTGTGATGGAATGATCGAAGCCGCGATCAATCGGTTTGCCTATTGATCGCCTCGGATGCTCGAATCGACATGCAGTAATGTCATCGTGATACTCCCGAGTCAATGAAGTTCGGTCACAGCCACTGGAAATCGCATGCATCGCAGTTGAGCTGCCATGCCCTGTGGTGACCCGCCGAAGGCAGGCACCCGAGTTTGCGGAATCCGTGATGATGTGGTCGGCGAAGTTCTGATGAAACGAGCAGGCTGTGCCGCGGAGATCGGTGCGATTACCGCAGCGTCGAGCCTTGCTCGGATCATGAGCACTCGATCGCCACGGCGTTTGTCGACTGACTGAGCCTGACGTCTCCCAGGTAGGCGCTGTCGCCCAACTCGCACTCGCGCCAAGCGTTGCCGAGGGCATGTCGGATTTTGACTCTGTAGCGGCCACTGGCCTTGGCTAGGCCATCGAACCGGAAGTCGCCGAAGCCGTCCGAGACGGTTTCGGCTACCTGCTGATTACCTACGTACAAGGAGACGACCGCATCCGTGACACACTCAACCACGTCTCCTGCCTGGACACTGACACTTCCGCCGATGAAGCATGTTTCCCAGCGCTCGAGGCCGCTGTACCACACGCGGGGCTTCGTGCTCAGGTCGGGTCGCAATACCTTGAGTCCCTCCCGCCGGGCCTTCTCGACCATCGCCGTGTCATCGAGCTTGACCGCCTCGAAGACATCGGTCGGGCACGACTGCTGACAACGCGGACGGGGCCAACCCTGGTCGAGCAAATGCGCATCGAAGATCCAGATCTGGGGCAGTTGCAGCTCTTCGTTCCAGACGATTGCCTTGTAAGGGCAGGCCTTGACGATGTCCTTGCGGCCTCGTGCCTTGTCCGGATCGATGATGACGATGCCGTCGGCACGCTTGCGAACGGCGCCGCCGCCAACACGCATGCAGGGCGCGTCGTCACAGTGATTGCACATGACCGGCAAATAAGTGGTCTGCACCATATGCGCGGCACCCTGTACGCGACGCAGGATGCGGATGGGGCTCTCGGCGTTGGCCGAGGCGGGCGCGGCGTAACCGGGAAAGTCGTTGCCGACGTGTTCGTCCCGCGTGGCGATCACGCAGTTCTGGCAGTTCTCGCAACGCCCGACCTTGATAATCAGGTTCCACTTGCTCATTTGACGTTCCTCACGCTGCGCGACCGAGCATGAATGCTTCGGCACCGCGCCATTTCTCGACCTGCACCAGGCAGGAATTCGGGCTCATGCTGCTGGTGCCGGCGGTCTGCGGCCGGTCAGGGGTGAGCATGTTCATGCAACCGCAAATCTCGACTTGCTCACCGTCGATGTCGATCAACTGAAATTCGGCGCTCGCCTCGTAGGACTTCACCACGCCGGCGTTCACGAGCGGCGAGACATCGGCAGCACAGATCACGGCGCCGCGGTCGTTGTGCACCTTGACGAGATCGCGATGGGCGATGCGTCGAGCGGCAGCGTCGGCCGGATTGAGCCTCAGCAGCCAGAATCGGTGCCCCGCGATCAGCGCGCGATGATCGTCGATGCCGTTCACCGCGGAATTCTTGCCGTCACAATGGGTATGAAAGCTGTAGCGGCTGTGGGTGGCGATCAATTGCAGCGGATAGCGCCGAGCCAGGTCCGAGCGCAGACCCTCCCACGAGGGGATATATCGGTTGAGCGGCGGCCGCTCGGGATTGTCCGCCGTGTGCCGCTTCAGCAACTCGGGCACGAACTCCAGCTTGCCGCTTGGCGTCTGCAGGCCCTTGCCGAACTTTTCCGGGAACTGCGACGGCAGCGGATGAGGTTCCGGCAGGTCCTTCCTCCTGTCTTCCGCATACCAGCGCATGTCCACGGGATGGCGAAGCTCGGGCTTTTCGGGCGGCACGACGAAGTAGCCCTTGCGGCAGAATTCGCGCCACGAAATGTGATCGGGCAGATCCGACGAGTCGAAGACGCGCTTGACCCAGTCAAGATCGCCGCAGCCTTCGGTGAAAACGCCACCCAGGCCCAACCGAGTCAGGATGGCGGTGAAAATGTCGTAGTCGGAGCGGGACTCGCCCAAAGGCTCGATGCACTTGTGCTGCAGCGTCAGCATGCGATGGTTGACCGTGCCATACCCATGGTGGGCGTAGCCGCCCGAATTCGCCCATTCTCCGATGTCCCAACGCTCCAGCGAAGTGCACGCGGGCAGGATGATGTCGGCGAACTGGGCTTCGCCTTCCATCCAGATCGACTGATTGACGACGAACTCGATGCTCGAGTGCCGGTAGGCCTGCGTCCACCGTCCGGAATTCGTCACGGTACTGAACGCGGATCCGCCGTAGCGATAGATCATGTGGATCGGCGAATAGCCGGGCATCGGGTAGGTGAACGGCGCAAACTGGGCTTCCTGGGACATGCCGTCCCAGAGATAACCGGTGGCTTGACCGTTGAGGATCGCATCGGGCATCTGCTGTCGCGGCACCATCTGCTTGACGGGATTCATGGTCAGGATGTGCGGCATGCGCTGGTAGTTGTCCACCGCATTGGCGGTCCACGCCAGATCGCCCGAGATGCCGCCGTCCGCGTAGCCAGGGAAGTAGAACTGGAGATCGTGCGGGACGCCGATTTCGAGGCAGCCGAAATTCACTCCCGGCTTGCCCCAGCCCTGCATGGACATCATCATGATCATGCAGCGCGCCCATTGCGCTCCGGTCGCCCCGCGGCCCGCGCCACCGAATCCCGCGCCGGTCATCCCGACGGCGAGATGAACCTTTTTCTTTCCCCATAGGCGCGCAAGCGCACGGGCGTCCTTGGCCGGCACACCGGTCTCGCTCTCCTGCCACTCGGGAGTCTTGGGAGTCCCGTCGGTTTCGCCCAGAAGGTAGGCTTTCCAATCGTCGAAACCGGTCGTGCGCGTCGCGACGTAATCCTTGTCGTACAGGCCCTCGACGGCCCATACATACATGATGGCGGTCGCCAGGGCGGCATCGGTTTGCGGCCGGATCGGGATCCAGCGGCCGCCCAGCAGCTGTGCGGTCGGATTGCAGTGCGGGTCGACGTGAACGAACTCGATCCCGAGTTCCTTGGCCCACAGGCGGCGCGGTGTTCCCTCGAATCCTGCGTAGGCCCCGTTGGTACTTTCGGGGTCGCAGGACCAGAAGACGATCATTTCGGCTTCCTTCAGACCATCCTCGAGGCCGCCGTAGCCGGAGGGCACGCCGACGCGCATCGAGTTGCCGAAATGATGCATGGCGCCCCAGTACCAGCCTTCCCAACTGTCCGGATTCGCGGCGACCCGGGTAAAGCCGATCAGGTTGGCGAAGCGCGTCAGCGCGCTGAGGTAGTAGCCCACGTTGCCCCACTGGTGGTGGGACGACATCGGGAAAGTGATGGAGCCAGGGCCGTGAACGCGCTTCTGCCGATTGATCTCCTTGGCGACGATGTCCAGGGCCTCGTCCCAGCTGATACGCACATAGCCGGACTTGCCGCGGTTCTGGGGATTGCGCTCGCCATCGGGGTCGAAGTCGACCCGTTTCATCGGGTGGAGGATGCGCTTGTCGGAGTAGACCAGCGACTTGAGCGTCAACGCGTGGGGCGCGACCAATCCACGCCGTGGCGGGCTGAAGCGGCGTCCCCGTGCCTCGATCACCCAACTCGCCGCATCCGTATCGTCCAGCTCGATGGGGGTCACGCGGACGATGCGGCCATCCTTGACGTAGACGAACAGGGGCCCGCCATTGGTACAGGTGGTGTAGCGTCGGGTGCCGTCGCGCATGGGCGTGCCCATCGGCAGGCCGACGGTGCGCATCATGCTCAGGGTTTGCATGAGCCAGACCAACAGTTCGTCCTCGCCCTCGGTGACCACCTTGAAGTTCTTGGCGGCGTGGACGATTTCGCCCTGGTCGGGGCGGGGAGAGAGGAACTTCAGGGCAGTGGCGACATCCTTGAAGGCCATGCGCACGTCGGGCCGCGGATGCTTGCCGGCGCGCGACCGAATACGGCCATTCTTGAACTCGATGGCGCGACCGATGCTTTGATCCATGAGCCCGATCCACGCGACGAGATTGCGCTCCTTGAGGCGATCACGATAGTCGGGGAAGCGGCGCGCCGTCAGGTCCAGAACCTTGGGCAATGCAAAAAGAATGGTCTTGAGAGCCTGTCGTTTCATCGTTCGATCCAGAGTGTTGCTTCTATGCGGGGGCACTGGCATCCGGGCACACCCGCTAGAACGTATAAGCGACGTTCAAGAAAACGCTGAGGGGGTTGAGTCGGAGCGTCGATTTGGAAACGATCTGCGTCCCGGTCGCGGTCTGTCCGTATAACGTGAGGTGGGTCTTCACCGGCATGTAGTTGACGGAGGTTCCGACAGACCAGTGTCTGGTCACCGCGTAATTCGCCCCGATCTCGAACACGGGGTTCCACGAAGCGCTGAGCGTCGCGTGCGCCGAGCCCCCCGGCCCGAAGCTGTCGGAGACGAACTGGCTATTGGTGGCTCGAACCTGGGTGAACCACGTATAGTTCGCGCCAATGCCCAGGTACGGCCGGAATTTCGATGTGGCAGAAAACAGGTGGTATCGCAGTTCGATCGCGGGCGGCATCGGCCTTGTCGTGCCGAGCGTGCCGTACTTCTGCAACGTCCCGTCGCCAATCAGATTGACTTTCAGCGGCATTCCAAAAAGCATCGCGACACCGAAGTGGTCGGTGACGTAGTACTCGTTGGTAATGCCGATCGTATCCGTCGAACTGGCATGGGCGCTGCTACCGGCCAGTTCGTGATTGACCGTGACGCCGCCGACACTTTGCACGGCCAGGGGCGTTGCGTTGCCCTGAGGGGCGATGTGTAGCCATCCTACCGATGTCGTGATGCTTCCGGCCGACTGGGCCTGCGCATCGTCGCCAAGAAAAGCCGAGCCGATACAAACCGCCATGCCTGCGAAACGCGTCGTCCGCCTGAAATTCATCTTGTGTCTCCTCTGTCTCGATCCATCTCATGAATAACAACTAATTTGGATACCTTATTGAATGCGGCGATCTGTTTCCGATGTTGGTGCGATCCAGGTTAGCCGCGCTCCTCCATCGCCGCGGATCTGTCGCTGTGGGTCAGGATGACCGTGTTGGCTGCGCGGCGATCGAGATCGAGAACGCAAACGGAAAACGCCCCAGCACCACGCGTGCCGCAGGCTCGAGCCCGGGGTCGCTCAGCTCGACCGACACGGACATTCCGCCCGATTGATCGGTCGTGACGTCGATCGATGCACCGGGGGCGCCGCCCTGGGCCAATGCCGCGCGCAGCGCGTCACGCGTCTCGCGGCGCTTGAGTTCCGGTTTGAAGATTTTGCCGACGCCCGTGAGCGGGATAGCGTCCACGATTCGGACGTGCTTGGGCAGCGCGGCGCGTTCGGCGATCTCCTGTTGCATGAACGCCGTCAGATCGTGCTCGGTCGCGCTCATCCCCGGCTTGAGCTGAACATACGCGACCGGCAGCTCGCCGGCATGCGCATCGGGACGCCCGATTGCCGCGGCGAGCCGGACCGCCGGATGTCGATGAAGGGGTTCCTCGATCGCCGCGGGGTCGATGTTGTGCCCGCCCCGAATGATCAGTTCCTTCTTGCGGCCGGTCAGCCAAAAGTAACCGTCGACGTCGCAGCGACCCAGGTCGCCGGTGTTGAGCCAGCGCTTGCCGTCGCCAAGATCGAGCCACAGGGCGTTGTTCTGGTCGGGACGCGTGTAGCCGGTGAAAACGTTCGGCCCGGAAATGACGAGCAGCCCCTCTTCGTTAGCCGCGCAATCGCGCAGATACCGTCCCGCATCGTCCACGACGACTGCTTTCATCGCCTGGAAGGGGATGCGCAGCCCGATCGATCCCAGCCGGCGCTCGCCGGTCGGCGGGTTGACGCTGCTCACGCACGTTGCTTCGGTCAGGCCGTAGCCTTCGAGAATCCGGATGCCCGTTTTTTCCTGGAACGCTTTGAACACGCCGACCGGCATCGGTGCCGCCCCGCACAGGCCGTATTCGAGCGAATCGATGGCGTGATCGTTGACGGGAACGTCGAGCAGCGACGCATAAAGCGTCGGGACGCCACTGAAGAAATTGATGCGATGATGTTCGACGATTTCCCAGAAACGTTTGACGACGCCGTCCCCCCGGTAACCGTGCGGCGTACCGAGCACGACATGGGCGCCGCGAGAAAACGGCAGCAGGCCGGTCACCATCGCGGCATTGACGTGAAAGAGAGGCAATCCGCAGAAAGTCGTCTTGCCAGGGCCGATGCTGTCGCCGAGGAACCGGCCGGCGCTCCATGCATTGGCCACTTCGTTGCCGTGGCTGCGCATCGCGATTTTCGGCAACCCGGTGGTGCCGCCGGTGCAGAAGAACGACGACATGTCGCCGGGTTGAAAGCGACGCACGCTATCGAGCGCCGCACCCGATTCCCGCACGATTGCCGTACCGAAGTCGTGAATCTGGATATGCGCTGGCACCGCGCCGCGCAAACCACCATCGCCGTGCAGCTTCATGCACGCGTCACGCTGGAGCGTTCGGGCTGCTGATTGCGCCGTGCCCCGCACGCGATCGGCCGGATCGACCAGCACGAGATGCTGCAGCGACTCGACCCGGTGAAGGATATTCGCCACTTTCTGCCAGAGATCGGTCCCGGGAAACGGTGCAAGCGTCACGAGCACGCTGGCGCCGGCCGCATCGAGCAGCTTGGCTATCGCTTCACCTTCGAGCAGCGGATTGATCGCGCAGACGATGCCGGCCGCCTGCCCGCCCCAGATCACGAAATGCGTTTCGGGAAGATTGGGCAGGGCATAGGCGATCACCGAACTCGAGCGCACGCCGATGCGTGTGAACATGTTCGCCGTACGCGTGATGTCGCGCACCAGCTTGCGATAGGTCCAGCACTCGGCGTCGCGGTGCGCATCGGCGGTCGCAAAAAAGGAGAGCGCGGGCGCGGACGGATCGATGGCCGCACCGGCGCAAATCATCTCGTACGTGCTGGCAGGGAGGTCCTGCGGAAGACCCTGCGCTTCGATCGTCAGCACGTCGTCCGGGGTCGCGATGCCGTTCATGCTGCTTCGTCCACGATCTCGTTACGTTGCACGCCCAGATCGATCGTTCCGTCGCGGCTCGCGATCCGGGCTTCGACGATGTCTCCGGCCTTCAGGTATTGTGCGCGTCCCGCCTGCACCTTCATGAACATCTTCCACTTGACGGATTCGGGAAACAGCGCCACGGCCCGCTGCTTGAGCGGCGACGGAATGCTGAGTGCGCAGCCGGCCGGCGTGCCGGTCGCGAGCAGGTCGCCGGCGCGAAGGTCGTGCACGCCCGACAACTCGGTCAACGTTTCCGCCGGACCATAGACGAGGTTCGAGGTCGAGTCCCGCTGACGCACCGCGCCGTTGACGGTCAACGTCAGGTCGAGCGCCTTCAGCTTCGGGAAGTCACGCCGCTCGAGCAGGCACAGATAGGGGCCGACCGGGCCAAACGTCCGGAAACTCTTGCCCTTGTAGAACTGCATCTGCGGGATCTGGACATCGCGCGCGGAATAGTCGTTGACGATCACGGTGCCGGCGACGTAGTCGTGCAGGTTCTCGTCCGTGATCTGCCGGTGGGACGTGATGTCGCGTTTGAGGATGAGGCCGAGCTCGATTTCGTAGTCGAGAAACCGGACGTGTCGCGGTTTCACCACCGGTGAGTCGGCGGGGACGATGCAACTCGTCGCCTTCGTGAAGATCATGTTGAACTTTTTCGCGTCCGGATCCATGCCGGATTCGATCATGTGCTGACGATAATTCGCGCCCTGGCAAATGAATTGCTGGTTGGCTGTCACCGGGGGCAGCCACTCCACCTCTGTCTCCGGAATCGTCGATCCCTCGAGCATGGCGAGTCGTTCGACCGGATTCGCCGCGAGAAAGCCCGCGGTGGTTTCGAAGTCGCCGGGAATCGGCGTGACGGCGCCGTTGGCGGCCACCCCCCATTGGGCGCGGCCGTTATGCCGGAAGTGCAAGACAAGCAGTGACATGGATGGATCTCTCGGGAGTCGAATAGGCGGTTGGGGGTCAGGCGAACAGCTTCGCCAAGGTCAGCAGCTTGCTCAGCGTCAGATCGGGACTGCGGCGCAGGTTGCGAAACAGCGCCGCGAGGCTCGACGGCGTGAACCGGGGCTTCGTGAAACTGCGCGGCATCGTCGGGCCCCACTGCGCCATCGCTTCGCGGCTGACCGGGTGCACGCCTGTCGGCTCGTTAGCCGTGAACAAGTCGCCGTCGCAATAGTGTTCGTGCTTGTCGCCCCAAGGGTCCTGCCAGTAGTCGAAGATCTGGCTGCCGAGAATGTGTCGGCCGATGCCCCACGCATGCGTCCACCCGCTGTCGCGGAGCATGCGCTGCCCCATGCCGACGGCATCGGCGTCGACCAGCTCGTACGCGCTATGGCTATAAGTCGGCAGGAACCCCTGGGCGAGCGCGAGCGTATGGTGATCAGCCGGCCTGTCGCCCAGATCGAGCCGCATGAATGCCACCGCGGGGGAGCCGTCCGGCAGCACTTGGACATCGCTGGGGATGAACCCGAAATGCTGCGTGTACCACGCGCAGGTTTCCTGGAAGTCGGCAAGCTCGAGCACGACGTGCCCGAGCCGAATGACTTCAGGGGTGCTCGCCGGCGGCCGCTGCGTGTCGTTGATTCGCACGGGCGCGTCGACCGAGTTGAACGGGAGCGGAGCGCGATGCGGCAGCGTGTCGGCCCGTGTCTGGCCCGCAATCGCGTCGACCCGAAAACCTGACGGATCGGTGAGGCGCACCCGCTGGCCGCCACCGGGCCAATCCGATGCCTCGACCTTCGACGCGCCAGGGACGCTGGCGAGCGCCTCCAGATCGGCCCGGCTGTCGACCCGCAATCCGAAGCCGACGAAGCGGGCCTTCGGCGCGTGGCGAACGACATAACAGAAGTGTGCGGTGACCGTTCCGCGCAGAAGCAATTGCGAGTCGTCCCGCCATACCGTTCGGAGACCGAAGTCGTTGAGAAAGTGCTCGGCCTCGCCGAGGTCCGGACGATCGAAGATCAGATAGGCGAGCGCCGATGCCTTCGTCGTGGGGTGGGGGTGTCGAGCCGGCTGGGTGGTGGTCAGTTTCATGGCGGATGGCAGTCAGGCAGGTCGAACGGCAATCGCGAAGGCACGCGCCATCGCATCGAGGGGCTGTCCGCGCGACGGCACGCATGCAAGCGCACCGTCGCATGACATGACTGGCCGGCCCATGAATGTCGCGGCGTCGCTCGTCGATTGCGCATGTAGGCGGCGCGCGTCGTCGTGGGGGCGACGACTGCCCGGAAAATCGTCCGCTACGGCGCCGGCCGGCCCGGATCCCGGGATCGGTACGCCGAGCGTCGAACGCAATCCGCGCTCGGGCGACGAGGGCGGGTTGTCGTGAATGGACGCGCTGGCGTCCGTGTGCAGATGTGTCTCCACCGTTTCTCCATTCGTCTGTCGATCGGTTCTCGAGGCCTCGTTTCGCTGCCTTTTGTGACATTAAAATCATAGATGATGATTTTGTCAATACAGACATATTAATCTATACTTGGGCACGAACAAGGATCGGAAACGTCATGCCGAATACACCGAATCGCCGGACACCGAAGCGCTCCGCTCCGGAAGCAGCCAACGCGCCGGAACCAGCCAAATCCGCGGTCGCGGTCGCCGAAGAGCGCGAGCCGCGCGGCGCGCGCCGCAAGCGCGAGACCCGTGCCCGCCTGCTGGACGCCGCGCTCAGGCTGATGGCGCAAAAGGGCATGGAAGGCGTCGCGATCAACGAAATCACCGAGGCCGCGGACGTCGGCTTCGGCTCGTTCTACAACCACTTCGAATCGAAGGAGGCGATCTACGCGACCCTCGTGGAATCGGTATTCGAGGAATTCGCGGATTCGCTCGATCGCGTGGCCAGCGGCTTGTCCGATCCGGCGGAAATCATTTCCGTGTCGGTACGGCATACGCTGATACGCGCACGGCGCGAGCCGGTGTGGGGACACTTCCTGATACGCGAGGGTTTTTCGGCGCGCGTCCTGACGCTCGGCCTGGGCCAGCGCCTGCTGCGGGACATCGAGCGCGGCATCGCCGAGAAACGCTTCGTGGTCGCCGACCCGTTCATCGGCTTCCTTTCGGTTGGCGGTACGGTGCTGACCGCCATTGCGGCCGAGCTCAACTTCGTCGCGCCGGGCGCGCCGGCGGCCGATGTGCTGAAGGAACTCGGCTTCAGCGGAGAGCATTTCCCGGAACGCACGGCGGCAACGCTTCTGCATACGCTGGGGCTCAAGCGCGTGGAAGCCGAGAAGATCGCAAGCCGGCCGCTACCGGTCGTGGAAGCGGCCGAGACGGCGCAGTGACGCAGCGCCGTCGCCCGCTGCCAGGCCCGGGTGGGTCAATTGCGGACGAGCGGCAACACGGCAGCTTGGGCCGGGATGTGGCGGATGTTTGGCGAATCCCGGCCGGGTGGCCCGTTCTTACGCTACGTTGAATCGTCGCGCCGGGCATCCCGCGCGCCGGCGCTCAGCAGCGCGACGCCGAGCGCGGCTGCCCGCCCGGTCGCGGACGGCATTCGATTCGCGGCGCCCGCCGCGCCGCTTGGCGTCTCCGGTTGCGCAGCCGGTTCGGCGTGCAGGCCGTCGACGATGTGCCGAAACGTGGCATCGCGCAGCGCGTACAGATGGACCTCGACCCACAGCGGGAAACATTCCCAGCCGGCGGCAATGTCCGCGTAGTCGACTGCGGTGCAGGAGCCTCCGCGCTCCGGCGCCGCCAGCCGAACTTTCGTGATCATTCGATCATGGTCGCGGCGAAGGATCTCGATCAACAGCTCGCGCTTGTGTTCGAAGTGCGCATAGAACGCGCCGCGCGTGTACCCGGCGCCCTCGGCGATATGTTCGACGCTCGTATCGGCAAAGCCTTTCGCAATGAATAGCGCGCGAGCGGTGGCGATGAGCCGTTCGCGGGTGTCGAGCCTGCGTTGCTCGCGCGTGAGTCGGGCGGGTTTCATCCTGGGTTGTCCATGCAGGTGCAAATGATCGAAGCGGCGCCACACCGCGCCGCGCGAAACGCCGGATCGACGCGGGAACGGCGCAGCGCCGAGTCGTTGTTCGTCGAGATGATTTCGCCTGACGATGTAGCTTGATCGTGCAGGGCACGGCGCGAGGCCGCTCGCCCAGCCCAACCCGACCGGGCGCGTGTTCGCGGCCCGATTCAATCGTCGAGCGGATCCGGCGCGCCGCGCTCGGCGACGGGTGGCGCGATCCGTCGGTCGAGTGTTCCCGCGCGGCATCCGGCGGGCGGCGGCGCGTGCGTGGCCGCCGCGCGAATGCCCGCGGCGATGCCGAGCGCGAGCGTGTCGAGCGCATGGCGATGCGCGTCGACGAGCGCGTCGTAGCCCGCCGACGCACCGGCCCGAACGATGCTGCGGCAAGTCAGTGCCGGCTGTCCGGAGCCGGCGTCCACCGTCCATGTCGCATCGAGCAGCACGTGCGACGCCGGCCACGATTCGACACGCTGAACGTCCACGGCGACCCGATAGACCGGCGTGCCATCCGGATGGGCGACGCGGTGAACGTCGATCGTGTTCAGCCGGGACGTGACGCGCGTCGACAGTCCGCCGCGCATCTCGTCGCCGAGCGGCGAAACCCACCGCTCCTGTTCCAGAATGTCGACCCGTTCGGGGCCGCGCTGCACCGCGAGCCGGTCGCCGTCCGCAGGCGCCGCGACGTGCACGCTCTGCATGTCGATCAGCCATGCGGGACGTGCGGCGCCGGATTCGCCGCCCGCGCCATCCGCCATTCCGAGCGTATGGAATCGTACGGGCGGCGATGCACAGGCGCTGAGCACGGCCAGCGCGACGCACGTCGCGATGCGGATCGGCATCCGGATCGTGCGAAACAAATGCGGCGTCATTTCGGTTCTCCTTTCTTGCCGAAGAGCAGCGCTTCCGGATGCCGCTCGAGATAGTCGGTCAGCGTATTGAGCGACTGGAGCGTATGCGTGAGCGATTGCATCGCGTCACGAACGTCCGACTGCATCGGCGAATCCTGCCGCAGCGTCGCCTGCGCGGCGTCGAACGTGCGTTGCGCCGCCGCCAGCGTGTCACGCGCCTGCGGCACGACCTGCTCGTCGAGGTGTCCGAACAGCTGGTTCGCATGCTCGAGCGCACCGTTCAGACTGTTGCCGATCTGGTCGAATGGAACCTTGTCGAGCTTCCGGGCGATGTCGGCGAGCTGAACCTGCAGTTCGTCGAGCGTGTTCGGAACGGTCGGCAGCTCGACCGGCATGCGGCGTACGTCCACGCTCGCGCGCGGCGCCTTCGGGAACATGTCGAGCGCCACGTACAACTGGCCCGTGAGCAGGCTGCCGGTGCGCAGCTGCCCGCGCAGCCCCTGCAGCACCAGGTGCTCGAGGAGTTCGTGGCCGCCGGCCGTATCGGGGGCCGGCAGCGCGGTGTCGCTGTGCCGGCTCAGCCTCGACGGATACAGCGCCATCGTGACCTTCATGCTGAACGTGCGCGAGTGCTCGTCGTACTCGATCCCGATGTTCGTGACCTGACCGAGCGCGATGCCCCGCAAATCGACCGGCGCGCCGACGGACAGCCCGCGCAGCGACTGGTCGAAGCGCATGACGACCATCAGCGGCGTGCCGTCGGGGTCGCGCATTGCCTCGGCTTCGTCCGGCGCGAGCCGGAACGACGCGTTGTCGGCCGCCGGCGGTGCATCGGCTTGCTCGGGCGGCGACTGAAACGCGAGGCCGCCGACGACCACCGTCGCGAGCGACTGCGTGTTCAGCTTCAGGCCGTTCGAATCGAGCCGCAGATCCACGCCGCTTGCGTGCCACCAGCGCGTGTTTGTGCCGACGTATTTGTCGTAAGGCGCCTTCACGAACGCCTGCACGTCGACGCCCGTGCCATCCTTGTCGAGCGAGAAGCCGACCACCTGGCCGACCTGCAGGTGCCGGTAGAACACCGGCGAGCCGATATCGATCGAGCCGAGCGAATCGCCGTGCAGCAGGTAGCGGCGGCCCTGCTGGTCCGCGGTGACGGCGGGCGGCGTCTCGAGGCCGGCGAAGTCGGTCTGCTCGTGCGGCGAGCGGCCGAGGTCCGCGCCGATGTACGCGCCGGACAGCAGCGTGCCGAGCCCGGAGATGCCGGTGGCGCCGACACGCGGCCGAACGACCCAGAATCGCGTATCGCGATTCGCGAACCGCGCGGCTTCCTTGGTGAGCTGGATGCGCACGACCACGCGCTTGAAGTCGGGCGTAAGCGTGATGGCCTGCACCGAGCCGATATCGACGTCCTTGTAGCGGACCTTGGTCTTTCCGGCTTCGAGGCCTTCTGCGTTCGCGAACGTGACGGTGATCGTCGGGCCGGTTGCGGCAATGCTGCGATACACGAGCGACAGCCCGATCAACGCGCACACGAGCGGAACGATCCAGACGAGGGACGGGATCCAGCGGCTGCGCGGCCGGATCCCGGGTTCAGGCAAATCGAGGGGAAGCATCGTATGAATAGTCGTGGAGTTGCGACGGGCTTGCGCTCGTTCAGGATCGAGGGCGGGCGGCTGCGCGGTGCACGCCGTCCCAGATGAGTCGCGGATCGAACTGCATCGACGCGCACATGGTGAGTACGACCACGGCGCCGAACGCCAGCGCGCCGGGGCCGGGCGTGATCTCGGCGAACGACCCGAAATGCACGAGCGCGATCGTCAGCGCGACGACGAACACGTCGAGCATCGACCAGCGGCCCACGCGCTCCACCAGTCGATGGAGCCGCGCGCGTTCCAGCGGGCGCCATGGCGTGCCGCGATGCGCGGCAACGGCCTGCAACGCGAGAATCGCGAGCTTGAGCATCGGCACGAGCACGCTCGCGACGAACACGACGACGGCGAGCGGCCAGTCGCCGGACGTCCAGAAGTACGCGACGCCGGCGAGAATGGTGTCGTCCTCGGTGCGGCCGAGCGATGTCGCGTGCATGATCGGTAGCAGGTTCGCCGGAATGTAGAGAAGCGCGGCCGCGATCACGAGCGCGCCCGTGCGTGCGGCGCTGCGCGGGCGGCGTTCGTGCAGCGTCGACCCGCAGCGCGTGCAGCGCGCGCCGGCGGCCTCGGTATGCGGCGGCTGCACGCGTCCGCATGTGTGACATGCGACCAGCCCCGCGGCGCGGGCCGTGACGCTTGCCGGCCGACCGTGCCCGGTCGCGCTGGGCGTGTCCGTTGCGTCCGCTGCGTTGGGCGCCACCGGTGCAGCGCGCCGCGGCGTGTGCCGCCGGCGCGACACTGCGGCGGGCGTAGCGCCGCCGCGCAGCGTGATGATCTCGTCGCGCGCTTCCCACAGGCCGCCCAAGTCGAACGACGTGAGAAAGCCGAGCATCATGGTGAGGGCGCCGAACGCAAACAGCGCGGGGCCCGGTATCACGTGCGCGACGCTCGTCATCTTGACGATCGTGACCAATATCCCGAGCAGGAACACCTCGACCATGCTCCACGGGCGTAGCCGCTGCATGTTGCGCAGGACCGGCTCGAAGCGGGGCGGTACGCGGCCCGCGCGCAACGGTACGAGCACGTACAGCCACGCGGCGAGTTCCAGCAGCGGGAACAATATCGTCATGCAGAACACGATCGCCGCCACGACCGGTTGCCCGTGCAAGCGCAACGCGGCCACCGCGTCGGCCGGCGTCGCGTGCGATGCGATGCCGGCTGCGTCGAGCGCGACGATCGGAAAGGCCTGCGCGATGAAGTACGTGAACAGTGCTGCGAGCGCGATCGCGCACAGCCGGTCCAGCGCCGGGCGGCCGTGCGCGCTGCCGCTCACGCGGGCACGGCATCTCGGGCAGTGGACAGCCAGCGCGCGCAGGCGCGGCGGCCGCCGAAACAGCAGGTCGCATTCGTGGCAGGCGACCAGGTTTTCGGGTTTCATCGGAAATCGATCAAGCGGGGTGAGGGAGTGCCCGGCGCCGCGGTACTCGCGGTGCGCCGGTCGTCGGGCGTCGAGGTCTGGGCCGGCGGCACGCGCAGCCGACCCCGTCGAAGCAAGCAGCCGTTATTGCCGGGCCGCGACTGCCGTGCGGGCGTCGGGCGGCAACTCGCCCATTGCCTGCAGGAGTGCCGCCGTATCGGTCATTCGCCGGCTCGCGGCACGGACCGCGTCGAGCTCCGCGGTCAGATATTGCCGCTCGCTCGCCTGCTGCGCGGACACCGGAACGGCGCCCAGTGTGCGGCGCTGCACCGTTTCGTCGAAGGCAGCGCCCGCCGCCCGCGCCGCGATTTCGTTCGCGGCCAGCGTCTGCGCGTCGTTGTCCAGCGCGGCGAGCGAATCCGCGACGTCACCGAACGCGGACAGCACCGCCGACTTGTACTGAAGCACCGCCGCGTCGTACGAATCGAGCGTCGCACGCCGGTGGGCCAGCAGCGCGCCGCCATGGAAGAGCGGCTGCGACAGGCCTGCGCCGACTGCCCACAGCCCTCCCGCCCCCGACAACAACGCTGGCCAGCTGAAGCCGCCGCGTCCCAACGTCGCCGTGAGCGACAAACTTGGGAACAGCTGCGCGGTTGCTTCGCCCGCATCGGCCGCGGCGGCTTTTACCGCGGCTTCGGCCGCGCGGATGTCGGGACGTGCCTTCAGCAGGTCGGACGGCACGACGACGGGCACGTGCTCCGGCAGCGACAGGTTGCCGAACGCGGGGATCGGCGGCACGGCGTCGGGCGTGCGGCCGAGCAGGATCGCTAGCGCGTGAACGGTTGTCGCGCGCTGCTGGCGTAGCGCCGGCAGCGTCGCGGCGAGCGATGCCGCATTCTGCGTCGACGCCAGCGCCTGCGCGTGCGAGATCGCGCCGAGCGCGTAGCGCTGTGCATCGTCGTGCGCGGACGATGCCGCGATGGTGACGAGCCGCTCGGTCAGCAGGATCTGTCGGTCGAGCGCCGCGGCGGAGATCGCGGTGCCGACGATGTTGGCTGCCAGCGCGCGCCGTGCCGCCTCGAGCTCGCAAGCGCGCACGTCGACACGCGCGGCGCTTGCCGCGTTCGCGTAGCGCGTGGCGCCGAACAGATCGAACGTGTAATGCGCCTGCAACTGACCGACGAACACGTTGTAGCGCAGGGTCTGCGCGCCCGTGCCGGAGATGTCCGGCGTGCGGGTGCGCGCCACCTGCGCATTCGCGTCGAGCGACGGCAGCGTCGATGCGCCGACCTGCGCGCGCAGTTCCTGCTGCGCGGCGGCGAGCGTCTTTTCGGTCGCGGCAAGCGTCGGATTCGCGCTCAGCCCTTCGTCGACCAGCGCGTCGAGCGCGCCGGAGCGATAGAGCCGCCACCACTGCGGAACCGGCGCAGCACCGACGTCGAATTGCTGCGCGACGCCCGCCGCTTCGGCGGTCCGCGCCGGCTGCGGCGTCTCGCCATAGTGAGCCGGCGACGGCATCGCGGGCGGCGTGCTGCTCGGGGCCATCGCGCAGCCGCACAGGCCGAGCGCCGCGGTCGCGGCAAGCGCCGCGGTCATACGCGTAAGTTTCATTGACATGTCTCCGGGGACGCGACGGCCGCGGCGGTCGACTCGCGTTCGTCGCCTCGCACCTTGAAGCACGTCGCATAAAGGGCGGGCAGGAAGAAGATGGTCAGTCCCGTCGCGACCGTGATGCCGCCCATCAGCGCCGTTGCCATCGGGCCGAAGAAGCCCGAGCGCAGCAGCGGGATCAGGGCGAGCACGGCGGCGGCGGCGGTCAGCATGATCGGCCGGAAGCGCCGCACCGTTGCGCTGACGATCGCCGTGAAGCGCGGCTGTCCAGCTGCGATGTCCTGGTCGATCTGATCGACCAGGATCACGGAGTTGCGCATGATGATCCCGAACATCGCGATCACGCCGAGCAGCGCGACGAAGCCGAACGGCTTGCCGAACAGCAGCAGCGCGGCGACCACGCCGATCAGGCCGAGCGGCGCGGTCAGCACGACGATGAAGGTGCGCGAGAAGCGCTTGAGCTGAATCATCAGCAGCGTCAGCACCGCGATGATCATCAGCGGCATCTGTGTGTTGATGGACATCTGGCCCTTCATGCTTTCCTCCGCCGCGCCGCCGATGTCGATCCGGTAGCCGGTGGGGAGCGTCGCGCGCAGCGTCGCCAGCGCACCGTCGATGTCGCGCGTGACGCCGATGCTCGCTGCGTCGCCGCGCACGTCGGCCTGCACGGTGATCGTCGGCTGGCGGTCGCGTTCCCAGATCACGCCGTATTCGAGCGTGTCGCGCACGTGGCCGATCGCGCCGAGCGGCACCGGGCCGTGCGGCGTCGGAATCGCGATACCGGCGAGCTTCGACGGGTCGACGCGCTCGCTCTTCGGCGCGCGCAGGTCGACGTTGATCAGCTTGTCGCGCTCGCGATATTGCGTGACCGTGTAGCCGGACAGCGTCATCGCGAGGAAGCCCGACACGTCTTCCGACGTCACGCCGAGCTGACGCGCCTTGAGCTGATCGATTTCGAACGACACCGAGCGCTCGGCCGGCTCGTCCCAGTCGAACTGCACGTTGCGCGTGCGCGGGTCGGCGCGCACCTTGTCGGCCACCTTCTCGGCGATGGCGCGCGCGGTCGCGATGTCGTCGCCGCTCACGCGGAACTTGATCGGGAAGCCGACCGGCGGCCCGTTTTCAAGCCGCGCCACACGCGTGCGCACGGTCGGGAAACGGGTCGCGAGCGTCGACTCGAGCCAGTGCGACAGCCGGTCGCGCGCTTCGACGTCCTTCGCCGTGATGACGAACTGTGCGAAGTTCGGCTGCTGAAGCTGTTGGTCGAGCGGCAGATAGAAACGCGGCGCACCGGTGCCGACGAAGTCGACGACGTGATCGATTTCGGGGCGGCCAGCGAGCGTCTTCTCGAGCCGCGTGGCCTCGCGCAGCGTCGCGTCGAACGACGCGCCTTCCGGCAAGCGCAAGTCGACCAGCAGTTCGGGGCGCTCCGAGTTCGGGAAAAACTGCTGCGGCACGCGCGTGAAGGCGGCCATCGCGATCGCGAACAGCACCGCGGTCACGCCGAGCACGACCCAGCGGCGTTCGATGCAGGCCGAGATCCAGCCGGACAGGCGCCGGTAGAAGCCCGTGTCGTACACGTCCTGCCCGTGCGCATGCCCGTCGTGATGCTTGAGTTCGGGCAGCATGTGGTAGCCGAGCAGCGGCACCAGCACGACGGCTGCAAACCACGACACGATCAGTGAAATGGCCGATACCTCGAAGATCGAGCGCGTGTATTCGCCGGTGCTCGACTTCGCGAGCGCGATCGGCAGGAAGCCCGATACAGTCACGAGCGTTCCCGTGAGCATCGGGAACGCCGTGCTCGTGTAGGCGAACGCCGCCGCACGCGTTCGCGTCCAGCCTTGCTCGAGCTTCACCGCCATCATTTCGACGGCGATGATCGCGTCGTCCACCAGCAGCCCGAGCGCGAGCACCAGCGTGCCCAGCGACACCTTGTCGAGCCCGATGCCGAACACGTGCATGCACAGCGCGGTCACGGCCAGCACGATCGGAATCGTGATGACGACCACCATCCCGGTGCGCAAGCCCAGCGACACGAGGCTGACCACGAGCACGATGGCGACGGCTTCGCCCACCGCTTCGACGAAGTCGTCCACCGAGTGCTTGACCGCGTGCGGCATGCTCGACACCGCGCTCAGCTTCACGCCGGCCGGCCGGCCTGCCTGGAGTTCGGCAGTCCGGGCGTCGAGCGCCTCGCCGAGATCGATCACGTCGCCGCCCTTTTGCATCGTCACGCCGATGCCGAGCACGGCGTGGCCGTTCGTGCGCATTTGCGTGACGGGCGGATCGTCGTAGCCGCGCGTGATCTTTGCGACGTCGCCGAGCCGGAACGTGCGGCCGTTTACGGTGATCGGCATGTCCGCGAGGGCCTGCATGTCCTTGAACGCGCCGGTAGGGCGCACGAACACGCGATCGTCCGCCGTCGTGATCGTGCCGACCGGCGCGACGGCGTTCTGCGCCTCGATCGCTTGCGCGAGCTGTTGCGGCGTGATCGCGAGCCGGGTCAGCTGCGCGTTCGAGATCTCGACGAACACGTGCTGATCGGGGTCGCCGAAGTAGTCGACCTTTGCTACGCCGGACACGCGCAGCAGCACCGCGCGCAGCTTGTCCGCGTAATCGTGCAGTTGCGCCGGCGAGTAGCCGTCGCCTTCGAGCGCATAAATGTTCGTATAGACGTCGCCGAATTCGTCGTTGAAGAACGGACCGACCGTGCCCTTCGGCAGCGTCGCGCGGATGTCGCCGACCTTCTTGCGCACCTGATACCAGGTCTCAGGCACCTGATTGACCGGTGCCGAATCCTTCATCGCGAAGAAGATCATCGACTCGCCGGGGCGAGAGTAGCTCTTGATGTTGTCGACGTACGGCGCGGCCTGAAGCTGGCGGCCGATCCGGTCGGTGACCTGCTCCTGGACTTCGCGGGCGGTGGCGCCCGGCCAGTAGGTCTGGATCACCATCGTGCGGAACGTGAACGGCGGATCCTCGGACTGCGCGAGGCGCGTATAGCCGATCACGCCGAAGATCGTCGCAAGGCCGATCAGGAAGATCACCAGTTGCTGATGCTTGAGCGCCCATGAGGACAGATTGAAGCGACGGTCGTCGGCCGGGCCGGCGTCGGTTCGCGCGTCGTCCGGCAGTTGCTGATGTTCGGGGGCGTTCATGACGGGAAGTCCTCCGGATGCAGCGGCGGCACGACGCGCACGCGTTCGCCGGCGGTGACGGTATGGACACCTTGCATCACGACGCGCTCGTCGCTCGCGAGCCCCGACGTGATGGACACCGTGCGTTCGTCGTAGCGTCCGATCGACACCGTGCGCAGTTCCAGCGTGTCGCTGCCCTTGCGGACGACCCACACCGCCGGCACTTCGCCGCGGTGAAAGAGGGCGGTGGCCGGCAGCGTGATCGTATGGTCCGCGGCGGCGTCGGTGCTGCCGTCGAACGCGACGTTGGCCGTCATCCCGGAGCGCACGTCCGGGCTCGGCGCGATCAGCGTCAGTTTTACCCGCCACGTGCGGCTTTGCGGATCCGCGGCGGCCGCGACCTCGCGCACGCGCGCATCGAACACTTTGCCCGGCAGCGCCGTGAGGCTGACGCGCGCGCCGCGGCCGATCGCAAGATCGCGCAGGTCGCGCTCCGAGGCGTCGCACACGATGTCGAGCTCGCCGCTCCAGTCCAGATGAAACACTGCCTGCCCGGCCTCGACGTTCTGCCCGGTATCGGCATCTTCGGACGTCACGACGCCGTCGTGATCCGCGACGAGCGTCGCGTAGCGCAGATGATCTCCGGCGAGCGCCATCTGCGCGAGGGCGGCATCGCGCTGCGCGACCGCCGACGTATAGGCATCCTGCGTTGTCTCGAGCTGCGCAGGGGCAATCAGCGCCGCCTGTGCCTGCGCGCGGTCGCGCTCCAGCTGCTGCTTCGCGTAGACGACCCGATGCTCGGCGGCGTCGAGCTGTGCGCGGGTATTGAGCAGCGTGTTGTGCAGATCGGCGGGATCCAGGGCCGCGAGCGTCTGCCCGGCCTTCACGGTGTCGCCGATGCGCACGCGCCGCTCGACGATCTTGCCGCCGACCCGGAACGACAGCGCCGTCGAATAGCGCGCCTGAACCTGTGCCGGCAGCACGCGCTGCGACGCGCCACTGTCCGCGTGAGCCGGCAGCGCGACCACCGACCGCGGTTCGGGCGCGGGGGCCTCATGCGAATGACAAGCCGTCAGAAGAATTGCACAGCATGCGAGCGCGATCGGCGCCCGCTGAACCGGCGGCGCGATGCGTGTCAGGAGCCGGCGCATCGAAGTGCGCGCATCAAGACCTGGTGATTTCACGATGTTTCCAAGACGAATGAAGGGCCAACTAAAAAAAATCCGGCGACCTCGGCGGGCCGGCCGACTGGGGCGGGGCGCGATCCGGCTTCGCTGCCGACGGCGCATCCATTTGCTAAATCAGTACTCCGATGTTTGCGTGGCAGCGTCCGATGCCGGCACGCGCAGGTCACGCAGCCTGCGCCCGCCGCAGGGAGCGGTGGGGCTGGCTACCGCGCGGGCATCGAATGCCCGTGCTGGCCGTTACCGCACGTCGAGGACCCTTCCGGCAGACACGCTCGGCGCAGCGATTTCCGAGATTAGACTCATAACTGATAATATTGTCAAGTATGAGACAATAATCTAAGATTGCGGAATGCAAGAAATTTCGAAGGGGGGAGACGCTGTCATGGAACAAACGTCCGAGCCGCCGCGGCCCATCGGGGCCGCCGTCGCGACCGAGCACCGGCTGCCGCGGGGCGCGCGACGCAAGCAGGCGACGCGCATGCGTCTGCTGCGGGCGGCGTTCATGCTGATGGCGGAAAAGGGGATGGACAACGTGGCGATCAGCGAGATCACCGAGGCGGCCGACGTCGGGTTCGGCTCGTTCTACAACCACTTCGCATCGAAAGACGGACTTTTTGCCGCGTTGATCGAGTGGGTGTTCGACGATTTCGCGGATCGGCTCGAGCGCGTGACCGGCGGCTTGTCAGATCCGGCGGAGGTCGTGTCGGTCTGCGTGCGCCATACGCTGATGCGAGCGCATCGGGAGCAGATGTGGGGTCGGTTCTTGATGCGCGAGGGTTTCTCGGTGCGCGCGCTCGACCGAGGGCTTGGGCAGCGCTTGCGGCGGGACAGCGTGCGCGGCATCGCGGCGCGCCGCTTCGTCGTCAGCGATCCGTTCGTCAGCGTTCTGGCGTCGACGGGGACGATTCTCGCGGCAATCGCCGCGCAGCTTCACATCGCCAGGACGGTCAAGGGCGGGACGAGGCGACGGGTGGAGGGCGTTGGCGGTTTCCCCGAACGGACCGCCGCGATCGTGCTGCAGACGCTTGGCGTTGCGCGCGCCGAGGCGCACGCCATCGCGAATCGCCCGCTACCGCCGGGCGATTTCGCCGGCGCGGGAGGCGGTTGAGCGGCGGTAGCCGCCGACGCACGTCGGGCCGCTTGGGTCAGGCAACGAAGGCGGCAACGCAACCGTGTCCGGTTGCGAGCGCGCCGCCGGACTCGCGAGGTCAAGGCCTGCAGAATTTGCTGGTTTTGCATTTTACATAAGCTAAATTATCAACGTTAAATCTTGTAGCGGCTAAGTTGTAATGTCCGCTTCTGGCTAAGTTCAAATGTCCGCTTTTCGACCCATCGTAAGCTGACCGGCCGCTGGGAATCCAGCGCTGGAGGCTTCGATGGCTGCAACGGAACGGATCACGATGACGATGTGCGAGCTGGACAGGTTCAAGGTCATTCAGGACGTGGCGGACGGCAAGCTCCAGCCGTGGCGCGCGGCCGAACGACTCGGGTTGACGACGCGGCAGATCCGGCGACTGGTCGGCCGATTGCGTGAGCACGGGCCGCAAGGTCTCGTGTCGCAACGGCGCACGAAGCCCAGCAACAACCGACTGGATAGCATGATGACTGATCGGGTGCTGTCGATCATCCGGGATCGCTACGCCGATTTCGGACCGACGTTGGCCTGCGAGAAGCTGTACGAATGCCACGACATTCGGCTGGCCAAGGAAACGGTTCGCAAGCTGATGACCGACGCTGGCCTATGGGTGCCGCGCCGGCAACGCCCGCCCAAGGTCTATCAGCCGCGAGCACGACGCGCGTGCCTGGGCGAACTGATCCAGATCGACGGCTGCGATCATCGGTGGTTCGAGGAACGGGCGCCGGCCTGCACGCTGCTGGTGTATGTGGACGACGCGACGAGCCGGCTGATGGGGCTGCACTTCACGCAGACCGAATCGACGTTCAGCTACTTCGAGGCGACGCGTGCGTACATCGAGCGCCACGGCAAGCCGAGTGCGTTCTATAGCGACAAGTACAGCGTGTTCCGCAATACAACGCCGGGCAAGACTGGTAATCGGGTGACGCATTTCGGTCGAGCGATGTACGAGCTGAACATCGACACGTTTTGCGCAAACAGTAGTCCGGCCAAGGGGCGAGTCGAGCGAGCACATCTGACGTTACAGGATCGCTTGGTCAAGGAGATGCGACTACGCGGGATCAACACGGTGGCCGACGCTAACGCTTACGCGCCCTCCTTCATGGCTGCTTACAACGCGCGCTTCGCAAAGCCGCCGAAGAGCGACTTCAATGCACACCGGCCGCTGCGCGCCGATGAGAATCTCGACTTGGTGCTGACGTGGCGCGAGCCGCGGAAAGTCACGAAGTCGCTGACGGTGCAGTACGACCGAGTGATGTATTTGCTGGACGATACGCCGGAGAATCGGAAGCTGATCGATCGAACGATTGAGGTTTGGGAGTACCCGGACGGGCGCATCGAACTCCGAACAGAGGGTCGCGTGTTGTTCTGCAGGCAGTACGACCGGCTGGCCGAGATCGATCAAGCCGCTGTTATCGAACACAAGCGCCTGAGTCATGTGCTCCAGGTTGCTCAGGCGATCCAGGCGCAACGCGATAACAGCAGGATCGGTAAAGCTCCATCCAGAACGCATCGAGGCGACTCGACCAAGACGAACCGCAACACCTCTCAGCCGAACAAAAAGAAGCAGCGTGAGTTCACGCAGGCCGACGTCGAGAAAGTGATCGTGGATCTCGCTGAACGCAGACAGAACCAACAGCCCGCACGCAAACCTGGCCGTCGGTCTGCAAGGGACAGCGACGCAAGCGTAAGCACCCTGCCCGTTCAGGATCCACTCTTCGACACTGCGTGATCTGTAACCCAAGAGAAACACACCTCAAGCCCGCAAACCCGGACATTTCAACTTAGCTGGGAAGCGGACATTTGAATCTGGTCTAGACAAATCTGTAGTAGCTTTTTAGATGGAATGGTCGCCTCCCGCCACAACGACCGTTCCAGCGCCTGATCGTGCTTTCTCAGCTCCTGGTGTGGATGTGCGACAGTGCTTTGTCCGTTCTTCCGTTCAGGAGAGATTCCATGGAGCCCACGACGATAGCCATCGACCTGGCCAAGCGCGTTTTCCAGATTCACTTTGTCGATCCGGATGGCAGAATTCACAGCAAGGTGCTCAAGCGTGACCAGATGCTGCCATTCTTCGCCAACCGGCCTGCAGCCCGGATCGTCATGGAAGCTTGCGGCAGCGCCCATCACTGGGCCCGGCAACTGACAGCGCTCGGGCACGAAGTCAGGCTCGTAGCGGCCCAGTTCGTGCGCCCGTTCGTCAAGTCGAACAAGAATGATGCGGCAGACGCGGCAGCGATCTGGGAGGCGTCTCTGCGCCCCGGCATGCGCTTTGTTGCCGTCAAATCGGCGGACCAACAGGCAATGCTGGCGCTACACCGGATGCGCCAGCAACTGGTCCGGATCCGCGTCATGCAGGTCAACCAGCTGCGGGGATTGCTCTATGAATTCGGCGTCGTCTTGCCACAAGGCCGACGTCCATCGATCCAGGCCGCGCAAGCGGCGATCGCGACGCTAACCGATCAACTGCCGGGAATGCTGATCGATAGCCTGCGTGATCAACTGTCTCGGCTTCACCTGCTCGACGACCAGATCCAACGCATCGAGCAGCGCATTATCGGGTGGCGACGCGGTGACGAAGCCTGCCGGCGGATCTCGGAAATTCCGGGCGTGGGTCCACTGACGGCAACCGCAGCAGTGTCGGTCATCGGTCAAGCGCAAACCTTCCGTTCCGGACGGGAATTCGCGGCCTATCTCGGCCTTGTGCCAAGACAAAACGGTTCAGGCGGAAAAGTTCGGCTTGGCGGAATCAGCAAACGCGGTGACGTTTATCTACGGACCCTGCTGATTCACGGCGCACGAGCCGTGATCTCGAGTTCGAAGCATCTGCCGGCGCACATGCGGGATCTGTTGGCACGACGGCCGACGAATGTCGTCGCCGTCGCGTTGGCGAACAAGATGGCCCGCACGATCTGGGCATTGCTGGCTTACGGCCGAACTTACCAACCAGCGGCGGCGCTACCGAGCTAAAGACCCAATAAACGAACATCAAACTCATCCACGGTTGCACGGGTGATATTGAACGATGGCAAGACAGGTTGGACCGCGCAAGGGCAAGCCTGAGACATTTCTCGGACCTCGAGTCCGCTAGTTAGATTAGGACCCTTGCGGCGAAATCCATCGGGGCCGGCAGGCACGTCCTGCAATCGAGTCCGGATATAAGTCCGCAACCACCCTCCTCGCCGCGATCAAAATCGCCTTGCAAATGGGAGGCGACCATATAAGAAATGTCGTGTGACATAGCCGGCGATGCCGATCAAGCAAGCGACAGCCCGGCTGGTCTGGCTCACTCGGAGCACGCGAATCGGTGACACGCGGTCACTCAGTGCACCGCAGATCGGGAAGGCAATGAATCGCGGGAACGCTTCAATGAAAAAAGCGAGTCCGGACCACGTCGCTTTCTGAGTGACCTGAAAGACGACGAGCGGTACCAGAAAGAGCAGCATCTGGTCTGCAAGCCGCGACAGAAAGAGAGAACCCAGGAAGGCCGGCTGATCGACGCGCATCACGCGTATGCCCCCGCAAGATTGATCGGAACGCGTCCCGAGTACGCCCGCTTCACTAGACGCTCAATGTGTCGATCCGGATGCGCCGTCGAGCGTGTGCCGTTCGGTGCCACGCAGCGGCGGATTGTCGAGTGCATACATATCTCCCGGCCGGATCGGGTAAACGTTCCCGTCCACGTCCTCCACTTCGCATGACCTGCGATGCAATAGCAGGCTTCCAGATGATTCCTGTATTGCAACAGCGACTCCGTACCCGCCGGTACCACGGTATTTTAGGTGTGAAATCAGGGGGCGACATTTTCGACTACGCGCGTCCCCTTTTCCTACGACATACATCCACGCGGCGTCATGTTTAACTCATGCCAAACCGGATCGGGCGTATTCCGAATCCGAGCGGCGCGCATCTTGAATGTTCACGAAGCAAATCAATGCTTCCATGACTTCCGGTGTGCTTCACGCACTGCCTTTGTACCGCGATGACGAACCGGCTATCGACGTGCGAACCGCGGCGCCTGGCTGTCGCGCCCGTTTCTCTCCAAGTGAAGATTGCCGATGCATCGCCATGGCAATCATGACCGGAACTTTAATGGTGAAAAACACCGAACACGTGAATTTCCGCAGCGCGATCTCATGTGCGCCAGTAACAAGCGAGCCGCTCGAGTACCCGCTCGCATGCGTCTGATCTGTTTCCCCTATGCGGGCGGCTCGGCCGCCGTTTATCGTGGTCTGCAAGCCTTGTTGCCCGGCATCGAAGTACGCCGTCATGAACTTGCGGGCCGAGGCAGCCGCCTGTCCGAGCCTGCCGTACGAGACATGTCGACGCTGATCGACGCGTTGCTGTGCGACTTGGACAACTGCTTCGATCGTCCCTTCGCACTGCTCGGACACAGCATGGGCGCGGCTATTGCCGTCGAACTGGCGCTGCGGCTTCCCGCCCAGGCGCAACCGAACCTGCGGCATCTGTTCGTGAGCGGGCGCGCCGCACCGGGCAAGGAGCGACCTGTTCGACGCATGCAGGCACTGGACGACCGCGCCTTCCTCGATGCACTGCACGAGATGGGCGGCACGCCGAAGCCGGTACTGGACAACAGCGAACTGATGGCGCTGCTGATGCCGGCGCTACGGGCGGATTTCACGATGATCGAAAACTACCGGCCCGTGCCCGGGCGCAGGCTGGCGGTGGACATCACCGCGTTCGCGGGCCGCGCGGATGAACAGGTCCCCGTTGATTCCGTTGCAGGCTGGGGCGCCGAGACGACCGGGCGGTTCGATTTTCACGTCATCGAAGGAGATCATTTCTTCATGAGAAGCGAAATGCGGGCGATGGCCGGCATCATCGCGGCGCGCCTGCGGCGCGCGGAACACGTTGCGTCGAGCGCACTGCAGGCATGACGGGCCGATCCTCGCGATCGGCGTGCCGGCCGGTGCCGTGTCGAATGAAGAGGCTCGTGCGCCCTATCGGCTTCCATGCCGGAGCCGCGGGCCGGTCAAGCATGCCTGGAGGCCGCGCGTCGCTTCCTTGCGCGCGATACTTGGAGTGCAATTGTGCAACGTAATCGAAAGCGAATCCTCGTAACAGGTGGCGCGGGTTTCCTCGGTTCGCATCTTTGCGAGCGCCTGGTCGAACTCGGTCACGACGTATTGTGCGTCGACAACTATTTCACCGGCACGAAGCAGAACGTGGCTGCGCTGCTCGGCAACCCGAGCTTCGAGGCGCTGCGCCACGACGTGACCTTTCCGTTGTACGTCGAGGTGGACGAGATTTACAACCTCGCCTGTCCGGCTTCGCCAATCCACTATCAATTCGATCCCGTGCAGACCACCAAGACCAGTGTGATGGGCGCGATCAACATGCTGGGGCTCGCCAAGCGCACGCACGCACGCGTTCTGCAAACCTCGACAAGCGAAGTGTACGGCGACCCCGATGTGCATCCGCAACCGGAGAGTTACCGGGGCAACGTCAACCCGCTCGGGCCGCGCGCCTGCTACGACGAAGGAAAACGTTGCGCGGAGACTCTGTTCTTCGACTATCACCGCCAGCAAAACGTGCGAATCAAGGTGGTACGCATCTTCAACACGTACGGGCCGCGCATGCATCCCAATGACGGCCGCGTGGTTTCCAACTTCATCGTGCAGGCGCTGCGCGGCGAGGACATCACGCTGTATGGCGACGGCAGCCAGACCCGGGCGTTCTGCTATGTCGACGATATGGTCGACGGTTTGATCCGGATGATGGCCACGCCCGCGGACCTCACCGGCCCGATCAATCTCGGCAATCCGCACGAGATCGCGGTCAGCGAACTTGCGCAGATCATTTTGCGCCTGACGGGCTCGAAGTCGCGGCTCGTATTCCGTCCGCTGCCGAAGGATGATCCGACACAACGTTGCCCCGATATTGGCCTCGCACGCGCCCACCTCGACTGGGAGCCGACGGTCGGGCTCGACGCGGGGCTCCGGCGGACCATCGACTATTTTCGCGCGACCATGCCGGCTTGACGCCGCGTCCGGAAACCACGCTTCGATGATCGGGATGCGATGGCATGACGTAGTGACGTTGCATCGCCTGTGTCCCATTTTTACGTGACAGACGCGATATGGACTACATGCTCCAATCAGGCCGTACCGTTACGCCATTGGCCAGGATGAAGCAATGCCAGTGTCCATCAATCCGCCTCGCAAGCCGGATCTCCGCGCATGGAAAAACTTGAGTATCTGAAGCATGTCGAATCGAAGGCGCGAACCTACGCGACATCTTTCCCACGGCTGTTTACCCATGCCAAAGGCATACGGGTGCGCGACTCCGAGGGGCAGGAATACATCGACTGTCTGTCAAATGCAGGTACGCTCGCGCTCGGACATAATCACCCGGAAGTCAATGAAGCCGTCATGCGGTTTCTGTCGTCCGATCAAATTCAACAGGCACTCGACCTGGCGACGCCGGCAAAGCACGCGTTCGTCGAGCAGCTTTTCTCGCTCTTGCCCAACAAGATCGCCGAATCCGGCAAGATCCAGTTTTGCAGTCCCAGTGGGGCGGATGGCGTCGAAGCGGCCATCAAGCTGACCAGGCACCATACGGGCCGCTCGACGATCATGGCGTTCCACGGCGCCTACCACGGCATGACGGCCGGCGCACTCGCCGTGTCGGGAAATCTCACGCCGAAATCGGCCGGCGGCAATGGACGCGACGTTCATTTCCTGCCTTATCCCTATGCCTTTCGCTGCCCGTTCGGCACCGATGGCTCGGCGACCGATCAACTCAGCATCAACTATATTCGGACCGTCCTGTCCGATCCCGAGAGCGGGATAACGAAACCGGCGGCAATCATTGTCGAAGTCGTGCAAGGCGAAGGGGGTTGCATCCCCGCTTCCGACGCCTGGTTGATCGAGTTGCGCAACCTGACGCTGCGGCATGAAATCCCGTTGATCGTCGATGAAGTGCAGACCGGACTCGGTCGAACCGGCGCGCTGTTCGCGATCGAACATTCCGGCATCCAGCCGGACGTACTGGTGTTGTCGAAGGCATTCGGCGGCGGCTATCCATTATCGGTGGTGGTCTATGACAAGCGCCTCGACACCTGGCCGCCCGGCGCGCACGCCGGCACCTTTCGAGGCAACCAGATCGCGATGGTGGCCGGCTTGTCGACCATGCGCATCGTCGAACGAGACGGTCTGTCGGCGCATGCTGACAGAGTCGGAAAACTACTGGTTGCCGGCCTCGAAGCGGTTGCCGGACGCTTCCCCTGTCTGGGCCAGATACGCGGCCGCGGCCTGATGATCGGCGTTGAAGTCGTCATACCCGGCCCACATGGCCAAACAGGCCCGACCCATGCGGAACGGGCAAAAGCCATCAAGCTGAACTGCCTGCGAAACGGACTCGTCATCGAAACCGGCGGCCGCAACGGCGCGGTACTCAGGTTCCTGCCGCCGCTGATCGTTTCGGAAGCGGATATCCACGAGATTCTCAATCGCTTCGAGCATGCGGTGGAAACGGCTTGCCGTGCATAGCCGCACCGCGGCGCGACCATGCAGACCGACCGGTTCGGGTTTCGCCGTGATCCACGTTCAGAAAAGGACTATTGACCATGCTGGGCATGACGGAACGCAAGCTGCTTGCCGACGGGAGTTCTCCGTGGCTGCTGGAGCCTGCGTCGAACGGGCGCGATATCGTGCTGGCGGTGAACGACAACCGGGTGGAGCTGGAATCCCGGCTTCTCGAACATGGCGCGCTCCTGTTTCGTGGCTTCGACGTTTCATCCGTGGGCGGCTTCGAAGCGTTTGCTGACGCGATTTCGGCCCATAAGTCCGACTACGTCTATCGTTCCACTCCGCGCACCTCGATCGGCAATGGCATATTCACCGCAACCGAGTATCCGCCGAGCGAGACAATCGCACTTCATTGCGAAAACGCGTATCAACGAAGCTGGCCGCTGAGAGTGGCATTCTGTTGCCTTGCTCCGGCCACGACCGGCGGCGAAACGCCGATTGCCGACATGCGCGAGGTGAGCCGCAGGATCGGACCGCGCATCCTGCAGAACTTCGAGGCGAAACAGGTCCGCTATGTCAGGCACTACCGGCGGCACGTCGACATTCCGTGGGAAACCGTCTTTCAGACCTGCGACCGCAGCCAGGTTGCGGCCTTCTGCGCAGACAACGGCATCGAGCTCGAATGGCTCGACGACGACACGCTACGCACCGCACAGATCAGCCAGGGTGTGGCTTACCATCCGGTAACCCGCGACAGGGTGTTCTTCAATCAGGCACATCTGTTCCATATCTCGAACCTGGAAGCATCGCTCGCCAGTTCGATCGTCAGCCTGTTCGGCAATGACCGTATTCCGCGCAACGCTTTCTATGGCGACGGGAGTCCATTCGATCTCGCCGACATCGAGCAGATCCGCAACGCATTCCGCGACTGCGCCATCACGTTTCCATGGCAACGAGGCGACGTCCTGCTGGTCGACAACATGCGCTTCGCGCATGGCCGCAACCCATTCGAAGGCGAGCGCAAGGTCGTCGTGTCATTGCTGGACCCGTACTCCCCCGACAGCGAAGCAATGGCCGACCGTTAGCCAGCGCGAGCGTACGAATTAATAAAAATCCATATTGATCAAGTGCGCGAAACGCCATGTCCATGGATTACGGGGCAGACGTCGGATTAGAGCGATGCTCTAATTTCAATACCATCCAATTCAACAAGCAAGCTTGGCGGGATCGCCGCAACTGGTCCTGATGAATTCAACGTTTGGCAGACAACGAAGGTTGAGTATGCTTCCCGATACAAAATTCAGGACTGTTACGGAAATATTGATATTTCGCGGCAAGGTCGAACCGGAGAAGACGGCATTCGTTTTTCTCGAGAACGGCGAATCGGAACTGACTCGGCTCACGTTCGGCGACCTGGACAAGCGGGCTCGCGGCATCGCCGCCAGGCTGCAAGCCATGGCGCAACCGGGCGATCGCGTCCTGCTGGTCTATCCGCCCGGACTGGAATTCATCTGCGCATGGGTGGGATGCCTGTATGCCGGCCTGATCGGCGTGCCTGCCTATCCTCCGCGCAGGCATCGTCCCGCGGATCGTCTCAAGGCCATCGTCGCCGACGCCGGGCCGGTCGTCGCGCTGACCGACGCAGCCACGCTCGACGGCATGGTGCATCGCGCGGACGGCTATTCCGACACGCTGGAACTGAAGATCCTGGCGACGGACCGGAGCTTCGACGCACCGGCCGAACAATGGCGCGCACCGGAAATCACGCCGCAGACGCTGGCGCTTCTGCAATACACGTCAGGCTCCACCGGTACGCCAAAAGGCGTGATGATCAGCCACGCGAACATCCTGAGCAATATGGCTGTCATCGCCGAGGCGAGCGATGCCGATGCGTCGGCGGTGTTCGTCAGCTGGCTCCCGGTGTTTCACGACATGGGTTTTTTCGGGAAGGTGCTGCTGCCGATCTATCTCGGTGTGCTGTCGGTGCTGATGGCGCCCGCGGCGTTCGTGCAGAAGCCCATCCGCTGGCTGCAGGCAATCACGAAGTATCGCGGCACGCATTGCGCCGCGCCGGATTTCGCGTATGACCTGTGCGCGCGCAAAATATCCGATGAAGCCCGCGCGCAGCTGGATCTGAGCAGCTGGCGGGTCGCATTCAACGGCGCGGAACCGGTGCGCGCGGAGTCGGTGGCACGTTTTTCGCGCGCATTCGCCGCGTGCGGCTTCCACGCGCAAACCATGCGCCCCGTCTACGGCATGGCCGAGGCGACCTTGTTCATCTCCGGTCAGCCGGCACGCTCGCTGCCGCTCGTGGCGGACTACGACGCCGACGGCCTGGCACAAGGCGTGGCGACGAGAAGTGACCGCGGCAAGCGCCACGCGCTGGTCTCATGCGGTCGGACCTGGGCGGAGCACCGCCTGCAGATCGTGAATCCGGATACCGGTGAGCGCTGCCCGCCCGACCGGATCGGCGAAATCTGGTTGACGGGCCCGAGCGTCGGCGTCGGCTACTGGAACCGCGTCGAGGAAACGGAGCACACCTTTCGCGCGAAGCTGGATGGCGATGACGCGCGTTACCTGCGCACCGGCGATCTCGGCTTCGTCGATGGCGATAACCTCTTCGTCACCGGCCGTTTGAAAGACCTCATCATCGTCGCCGGCCGCAATCACTACCCGCAGGATCTCGAGCAATCCGCCGAAGGAAGCCACCCCGCGCTGGCGCCCAACGCGTCGGCGGCTTTCTCGATCAACGTCGATGACGTGGAGCGGGTCGTTATCGCATGCGAAGTGCGCCGGGAAGCGCTCAACACCCTGAACGCGGAAGCCGTCGCAGCGGAGATCCGGCGCAAGCTCGCCGAAGAGCATGACGTCGATCTGTATGCGGCGATCCTGTTGAAGCCCGCCACGATCCTGCGCACGTCCAGCGGAAAAATCCAGAGGAGCCGAATCAGACAGGCATTCCTCGATGAACAGGGGCTCGCGATCGCGGGCGAGTGGCGGCGTTCGTTTTCCCCGGAGGCCGCGCCCTCCGCGACAGCGGCACGCGACACGCAAGCGCTGGTGCAATGGTGCGTCGAGCGTGTCTCGCGTCTGTCGGGAATCGATTCCGGCAATATCGACCCCGACGCGCCGTTCAGCATCTATGGGCTCGATTCGAAGGACGCCATCATGCTCTCTGGCGAGTTGCAGGACTGGCTCGGGCTGCCGGTTTCCCCTACCGTCGTCTACGATTTTCCGAGTATTGCCCTGCTCGCGCGCCATTTGAGCGGCACCGGGAATGCCATGCCGGACCAGGCGCCCGGTTCGGCCGAAGCACGCGCGGATATCGCCATCGTCGGCATGGGATGCCGTTTCCCCGGCGCCAGTCATCCCGACGCATTCTGGCAGCTTCTGCAGGAGGGCCGGGACGCGGTCGGCGCGTCGCAGCAGCGCGCCGGCGGCCTTCCGCCCACCGGACTGCTGGAACAGGTCGATCTGTTCGATGCGGCATTCTTCGGCATCAGCGCCCGCGAAGCCGAATCGATGGATCCGCAGCAGCGTCTGCTTCTCGAGGTTGCGTGGGAGACGCTCGAGCATGCGGGGATCGCGCCCCGGAGTCTCGCCGGCGGACGCACCGCTGTCATCGTGGGCATCAGCAATTCGGACTACATCCGTCTGGCGCAGGAAGAAGTCGCGGACGTCGGCCCTTATGTCGCGACCGGCAATGCGCTCAGCGTCGCCGCCAACCGCATTTCCTACACGCTCGATTTGCGCGGCCCGAGTTGGGCGGTCGATACCGCGTGTTCGTCCTCGCTCGTCGCGGTTCATCAGGCGTGCCGCGCGCTGCAGCGCGGCGAGTCCGATGCGGCGCTTGCCGGCGGGGTCAACCTGATTCTGGCGCCGCAATTGAGCGCCTCGTTCACGCAATCGGGCATGCTTTCGCCGGACGGCCGATGCAAGGCGTTCGATGCGGCAGCCAACGGCTATGTGCGCGGCGAAGGCGTGGGCATGGTGCTGCTCAAGCGGCTCGACGATGCGCTCGAGAACGGCGACACCGTGTTCGCCGTGATCCGCGGCTCCGCGGTGAATCAGGATGGACGCAGCAATGGCCTGACCGCGCCCAATGGCCCGGCCCAGCAGGCCGTGATTCGCAGTGCGCTGCGCGATGCCGGCGTACGCGCGCAGGACATCGGCTTCGTCGAAGCGCACGGTACGGGAACGCCGCTCGGAGACCCGATCGAGTTGAACTCGCTGGCGGCGGTCCTGGGCGAATCTCGTCGGCCGGACGATCACTGCTGGATCGGTTCGGTCAAGACCAACATCGGCCATCTGGAGTCGGCGGCGGGCATCGCCAGCCTGATCAAGACCGCCCTTGCGCTACACCATCGTGCCATTCCGCCGAACCTCCATTTCCGGTCGATCAATCCTCAAATCGCGCTCGACGGCACGCCCTTCCGTATTCCGCAGCAGGTCACGCGCTGGCATTCGGAACACGGGCCGCGCATGGCCGGCGTGAGTTCGTTCGGCTTTGGCGGCACCAATGCGCACATGATCCTGTCCGAAGCCCCACGGCCCGGAGAGATCGAAGCCGACTCGGCGGCGCCCGCGGCGCGCGTCGTGACGCTCTCCGCGCGCACGCCCGAAGCGTTGCAAGCGCTGGCGGCGTCCTATGCGGCGTATCTCGACGCCCATCCCGAGGTCCGTGTGCGGGATGTCGCGTTCACGGCAAATACCGGGCGCACCCATTTCACGCGGCGAGCGGCCATCGTCGCATCGAGTCTCGATACGTTGCGTTCGCAACTGGACGCCGTTTCGGCCGGCGAGCCCGCCGAAACACCGCCTGCGGTGACCTTCCACTTTTGCGCCGACGACGGCGGCAGCGCCGACGCGGTTCGGCAATTGCGTTCAGCCAGCCCCGCCTTCGGCGCGCTGATGCAGCGGCAATCCGACGCGCCCGGGCACGTCTCCACCGAGGCCGGGTTCACGGCATTCCAGCGCGCGCTGGCGCAACTGTGGATGTCCTTCGGCATTACGCCGCTCGCCGTCAGCAGCACGGGCGACGGGCATCGCGCCGCAGCCTCGCTGGCGGGCGTGCCGCAGGCGCCGGACGGCGGTGCGGCGGGAAACCCCGGCATCGTGATCGAAATCGGCGCGCACACGGCCGCGTGGGACACGATCCTGCACACGCTCGCCGAGCTCTACGTACGCGGCGCGTCCATCAACTGGGATGCAGTGGAGCAGGACGCACCGCGCCGCCGGCTCGCCCTGCCGACCTACCCGTTCGAGCGTCGCGGCTTCTGGATCAGTCCGCGCGCGCCTCGGCATCCGTTGCTCGGGCGCCTCATGGAGCCGCACGCGCATGCGCCGGCCACGTGGATCTGGCAGTCGCGTCTTGACGCTCCGGCAACCACCTTTCTCAGCGGTCATCGCGTCAAGGGATCGCCCGTGCTGCCCTATTCCGCCTACGTGGAAATGGCGCTGGCGGCAACTTCGGAAATCGGCGCCGCCAGCCATACCACGTTGAAGGACCTCGCACTGCATGCGCCGTTGCCGCTGCATCCGCGTGAATCGTGCACCGTGCAGACCGTGCTGAGTCGCCAGTCCTGGGGACCGTTTTCGTTTGCCGTCTATCACCGTATCGAGGACACCAGCGCCGCCGCGACATGGCAGATGTGCGCGAGTGCCGAAATTCACGAATCGGATCGGAGCCACGCATGAAATTTGGCCTGATGTTCTTCGCCAGCAGTGAAGAAGCGCTGTCCGGCAACAAGTACCAGCTCGTGATGGAAAGCGCGCGTTTCGCCGATGCGAACGGGTTTTCCAGCGTCTGGGTGCCGGAGCGCCATTTCACCGAATTCGGCTCGCTGTACCCGAATCCCGCTGTCCTGCACGCCGCGCTTGCCGCTGCCACCCGACGCGTGAAGCTGGTCGCGGGCAGCGTGGTCGCAGCGCTGCACAACCCGATCCGGATCGCGGAAGAATGGTCCATGGTGGACAACCTGTCGAATGGCCGCGTGGGCGTGTCGTTCGCGTCCGGATGGAATCCGGACGACTTCGTGTTCGCGCCGGACAAATACGCGACCCGGCAGGACGACATGCTGACCACGATGCGCGCCGTCCAGCATCTGTGGCGCGGCGGGTCGCTGGATGCGAAGAACGGCGTCGGCAAGCCGGTGCAGTTGCGCATCTATCCGACGCCGGTGCAGCCGGAACTGCCCGTCTGGGTGACTGCCGCGAGCAATCCGCAAACCTTCGTGCGCGCCGGCGAAGTCGGCGCCAACCTGCTGACCCACGTGCTCGACCAGGATCGGGACCAGCTCGCGCACAAGATCGCCCTCTACCGCGACGCGCGTGCAAAGCATGGCTTCGATCCGGCGGCCGGCACCGTGTCCGTGATGCTGCACACGTTCGTCGGCGACGATGCGGCGCGGGTGCGCGAGCAGGCGCGCGCGCCGTTCTGCAACTACATCCGCAGCAATATCGGGCTGTTGAACGGGCTGGCGCAGAGCCGCGGCCAGTCGGTGGACGTGCGCGCGATGGGCGCGCGCGAACTGGACGAGTTCGTCGAGTTTCTCTATGAACGCTTCGCGCAATCGCGCGGCCTCATCGGCACGCCGGAAACCTGCGTCGAACTGGTGCGGGATCTCGAGTCGATCGGCGTGGACGAAGTGGCCTGCCTGCTCGATTTCGGTCCGCCGGTCGAGCTGATCCTCGGCAATCTTCCGCAGTTGCGTCGACTACGGGAGATGTGCGCCCCCAGGCGATCCGCCGCGCCGACGAGATTCGATGCCGCCGAGGTGCAGGCCCGCTGCACCGAAACGACTTCGGGCGCCGACTTCAATGGCGAAATCCGGCAGCACGGCGTGCAGATCGACGGCGTGTTCAACGCAATCCAGCAGATCTGGCGCACGGCCGGCGAGGCGCTGGGGAAAATCAGCCTGCCGGCGGACGCGCTGGCATCGTCGCAATACCAGGTGCACCCCGCTTTTCTCGACGCGTGCAGCCGCGTGCTCGCCGCCGCCATCGATCCGGACGCGCTGGAGGCGGGCGACCTGTACCTGCCCAGTTCGATCGGCGCGGTACGGGTTCATCAGCCGCCGTCGTCGGCGGATGCGTGGAGTCACGCCACGCTGCGCAAGCCGAGCGGGCAAGGCGCGCTGGAGGGCGATATCCGCGTCCATGACCTCGCCGGGCGACCGCTGATCGAGATCGATGCGCTGCGGTTGCAGCATGTGCGTTCCGGGCGAACCGTCGAGCGGCACGACTTGTCCGCGCTGCTTTATCGGCGCGTCTGGAGACCGTCGAGCGTCGACGCGGCAACCGGCGGTTCGGCGCAGGGCGAGTGGCTGATTCTCGCGGACCGTGGCGGCGTCGGCGCGCAACTGTCGGCTCTGCTGGAAAGCGCGGGCGATACGTGCACGCTGCGCTTCGCCGACGCGACGCCGGAACTGTCCGCGCTCGACCGGCCGCTGAAGGGCATCATTCACCTGTGGAGTCTCGATCTCGCGCCCGCCGACATCGAATCGAGACGACGTGCCAGCGCGAGCGTGCTGCAACTGGTCAGGGCGCTCGCGTCACGCGCACCGACAGCCCGGCAGGCGCGTCTGTGGCTGGTGACGTCGGGTGCGATGAATGTGCTGGACGGTGAATCGACCGCCGTCGCGCAGGCCCCCCTGTGGGGATTGGGCCGCGCGATCGCCGTGGAGCATGCGGCGATGTGGGGCGGACTGGTCGACCTCGATCCCGCACAGCCGTCAGCGGCGCACATCGTGCAAGCGGTACAGGCCGGCGGCCGTGAAGACATGATCGCGTTTCGCCGCGGACAGCGCTACGTCGCGCGTATCGCCCGCGACGATCGCGAATTCGTCAGCCACCGGCCGATCCGGTTCCACCACGACGCGACCTATCTGGTGACCGGCGGGCTCGGCGGGCTCGGCCTGCGGCTCGCGTCCTGGCTCGCCGCCAACGGCGCCGGCAAAGTCGTACTGCTCGGGCGCGGCGCGCCCTCCCCGGCAGCCGAGAAAATCCTGCGGACGCTCGACGCGCAGTTCGTTCGCGCCGACCTGTCGCGTCGCGAGGACGTCGCGCAAGCGCTCGGCGAAATCGCGCATTCGATGCCGCCGCTCAAGGGGGTCTTTCACCTCGCCGGCGCGCTCGACGATGCGCTGCTGACGCGCCAGGACGACGACTTCTTCCATCGCGCCGGTAGCGGCAAGGCCGACGGCGCCTGGTATCTGCACGAGCTGACGGCCGACTTGCCGCTCGACCATTTCGTCCTGTTCTCGTCGATGGCCGCGCTGATCACCATGCCGGGCCAGGGCAACTACGCGGCGGCGAACAGCTTCCTCGACGCCCTCGCGCAGCATCGGCGCGCGCAGGGAAAACCGGGGCTCAGCGTCAATTGGGGGCCGTGGGCGGACATCGGCCACGCCGCCACCGACTACGGACGCCGCGCGCACGAACAACTGGCTGCGCTCGGCGTCGGCACGCTGCCGCCCGAACTCGCCATCGCGACGCTGGAACGGCTGATGGCGTCGGGCGTCGCCCAGTCCGGGGTGGCGCGCATCGACTGGCCGACCCTGTTCCGGGTCGATGCGCCGGCCGCCGGGTCGGCGCTGTTTTCCGAACTGGCGCAACCGGCCGCGCAGCCTGCCCAGCAAGAGACGGCATTGCTGCGCCAGCTGCATGCGTGCGCGCCGCGCGAGCGGATCGAGCTCATCGCCGACACGCTCGCGAAGATGCTGGCCGAGACGCTGCGGCTCTCCGGCCCCGACGCCATTGCGCCCGAGCAATCGCTGCTCGATCTCGGCCTGGATTCGCTGATCGCGCTCGAACTGACCGACCGCCTCACCAAGGTGTTCGGAAGGCCGTTTCGCGCGACGCTGTTCTTTTCCTATCCGAACCTGCAAACGCTCGCCCGGTTCGTTCTCGACGAACTGTCGCCGTCGCTCCCCGCGCCTGTCGTCGATAAAGCATCCGACGACCTCGACGAGGACGACCTTTCCGAACTGATCGCCCAGGAGATAGGCGCCCAATGAACGCCAAGGCCACGCATGCACTGAAAGCCGCGCTCGACGAACTGCGCCTGCGGCGCGCCGAAATCGCGGCGCTGCGTTCGGACCGCAACGAGCCGATCGCCGTCATCGGCATGGCTTGCCGCTTCCCCGGCCGCAGCGATACGCCGGACGCGTTCTGGCAGTTGCTCGATGACGCGCGCGATGCCGTCACCGAAGTGCCGGGCGAACGCTGGGACATCGATCGCTATTACGACCCCGATCCGTCCACGCCCGGCAAGATGGCGACCCGCCACGGCGCCTTTCTCGAACGCGTGGATCAATTCGACGCGGCGTTCTTCGGGATCGCGCCGCGCGAAGCGACCTACCTCGATCCGCAGCAACGGCTCCTGCTCGAAGTGGCCTGGGAGGCGCTCGAGAACGCCCATCTCGCGCCCGAGCGCTTCCGGCAGTCCGCCACGGGCGTGTACGTCGGCATTACCTGCTTCGATCATGCGATCCAGGTGTCCAATGCGTCGATGCCGTCGAGCAGCTACGCCGGCACGGGCAGCGCGCTGAACATGGCCGCGGGCCGGCTGTCGTTCGTGCTGGGCCTCACCGGCCCGAGCATGGCGATCGATACCGCCTGCTCGTCGTCGCTGGTCTGCCTGCACCTGGCCTGCGAAAGCCTGCGCTCGCGGGAAAGCAACATGGCGCTCGCGGGCGGCGTCAACCTGATGCTGTCGCCCGAGGTGATGGTCAGCTTCTCGCAAGCGCGCATGCTGTCGCCGGACGGACGCTGCAAGACCTTCGACGCGGCGGCGGACGGCTATGTGCGCGGCGAAGGGTGCGGCATGGTGGTGCTCAAGCGCCTCGCCGACGCGCTCGCCGACGGCGACCGGGTGCTCGGCATCGTGCGCGGCACGGCGGTCGACCAGGGCGGCGCGGGCGGCGGGCTGACCGTTCCGAGCCGCGATTCGCAGGAACGGGTGATCCGCCGCGCACTGAACCAGGCCGGCCTCGCGCCCGGCGACGTCTCCTATGTCGAGGCCCACGGTACCGGGACGTCCCTCGGCGACCCGATCGAGGTCGAAGCGCTGGCCGGCGTCTACGGCCCCGGGCGCGCGGCGACCGAGCCGCTCGTGATCGGTTCGGTCAAGACCAATATCGGGCATCTGGAATCGGCCTCCGGCATCGCCGGCCTGATCAAGGTCCTGCTGTCGTTCGAGCACGACCGGATTCCGGCGCACCTGCATTTCACGCAGCCCAATCCGCATACGCCGTGGCAGGACATCCCGATCCGTGTCGCGGCCGATCCGGTCGCGTGGCGGCGCGGGGAACGCAGGCGAATCGCCGGGGTGAGCGCGTTCGGATTCAGCGGCACCAATGCCCACGCGATCGTCGAGGAACCGCCCGTCGCGCCGGCGCACGCCGCGCAGCGCGGGCTGCTGCTGCTGTCGGCCAAATCGGAAGCGGCGCTGGCAGCGCTCGCGCAACGCTACGAGCGCGCGATCGCCGGCGCGACGCCTCGGGAGCTGGCCGCCATCTGCCGCGCCGCGGCCACCGGACGGAGTCACTATCCGTTTCGCGCGGCCTATGTGTCGGGCGTGAGGGAAGCGTCGGCGGCCGCAGCGCGCACGGGCAAGGCGTTGCGCATGGGCTTCAGGTTCGGCGCGCCGGACACCGGCGTCGCGCGCGAGCTCCACGCGTCGGAACCGCTGTTCCGCGACGCGTTCGCGCGTTGCGCGGTGCCGCTGGAGGCACTCGATACCGACGCGGGCCGCTTCGCGATCCAGTTCGCGTGGGCGGAACTGTGGAAGGGATGGGGCATCCACCCGTCCGTCGTGTCGGGCCACGGCATCGGCGAATATGTGGCGGCCTGCGTGGCGGGCGTCGTGAGCGTTGCCGACGCGCTGCGCCTCGTGGCCGCCCGGTCGGATGCCGAAGCGTTGCGCGCCGCACTTCAGGACACGCCGCTCGCACGGCCGTCGGTCCGCCTGATCTCCGGCTGCCTCGGTGCCGAAGTGACCGACGAGGTGACGCATCCGCAGTACTGGCTGCAGCTTGCCGGGGCGTCGGAGCAAGCCGACGCGCCGCACACGCCGGAGGGGCTCGTCGACGGCTGGCTGCCGCCGCCATGCGCCGGCGATGCACTGGAGCGCGCACTCGCGGTGCGGTACGTGCAGGGCTGGCAGTTCGACTGGAGCGCGCTGTTCCCGGCGCCCGCCCAGCCCGCCACGACCTTGCCGAACTACCCGTTCGAGCGGCAGCGCTTCAGCCTGGAGAAGATCCAGTCGCCGATCGTTGGCATGGATGCCGGCAGCATCGACGAAGCGTTGCGGCACCTCAAGTCGTCGGGCAAGTACTCGGAGGACGTGCTGAACGCCTTTCCGGACCTGCTCAGGACCGCGTTCGCCCCCGCCGAGACCGCCGCCCCGACCGCACACCCGCTCTATCACGTGGTGTGGGAGCCGCAAGCCGCGTTGCCGGCGGCCCGGTTCGCCGCCGACGCGTCGCCGTGGCTGATCTTCGCGGACGAGAGCGGTGTCGGCGAGCGGCTCGCGGCGCTGCTGCGGGAGCGCGGTGCATCCTGCTCGCTGGTGCGCCCCGGCCCTGACCATGGCGCCGGCGCGGAAGCGGGCCGGCAGATCGCGCCCGAGCGGCCGGACGATTTCGTCCGCTTGCTGAACGAGACCGCCGCCCCCGGCCAGCGCATCGTCTTTCTATGGGCGCTGGACGAAGCCGTCGGCGAGACGCGCATGTCCACTGCCCTGCTGCATCTCGTGCACGCGCTGGTCGGCAGCGAGCGCGAGTGGACGCCTTCGACCCGGCCCAGGATCTGGGTAGTCACGCGCGACGCGGTGGAAGCCGGCGAAGCGCCGCACGTATCCGGGTTCGCACAGGCTGCGCTGTCGGGCCTGGCACGCGGGGCGATGATCGAGCATCCGGAATGGTTCGGAACGGCGATCGATCTCGATCCGGCCGCGCCGGAAGACGAGACGCAGGCGCTGCTTCAGGAGATGCTCGGCGAGAGCCGCGAAGAACAGGTGGCGTTGCGGCACGGCGCGCGCCATGTCGCGCGCCTGAGCCCGCTCGCGCAAGCCGAAACGGCCGCGCTGCGGGTCGAACCGGACGCGGCCTACCTGATCACCGGCGGGTTCGGCGCGCTCGGGCTGCACACCGCCCGGTGGCTGGCGGCGCGCGGGGCGGGCACGCTGATCCTGGTCGGCCGGCAAGGCGCCGCGAGCGATGAGAGCCAGCGGGCGATCGCCGAACTGCGCGAGCGGAACGTGTCGCTGCGCTGCGAGCGCCTCGATATCGCCGACCCGGTGGCGGTCGCCGATTTTTTCGCCGCGCTCCGGCGCGACGGCGCGCCGCTGCGGGGCATCGTGCATGCGGCCGGCATCGTCGGCTACAAGCCGATCATGCAGGTCGAGCGCGAGGAGCTCGACGCGGTCCTGCAACCCAAGGTCGCCGGCGCGTGGCTGCTCCATCAGCAAAGCGAGCACTTCCCGCTCGATTTCTTCATCCTGTTCTCGTCGATCGCGTCCGCGTGGGGTTCGCGTGAGCAGGCGCACTACAGTGCCGCGAATCGATTCCTCGACGCGCTCGCGCATCATCGCCGCAGCCGGGGCCTGCCGGCCCTGAGCGTGAACTGGGGGCCCTGGGCGCAAGGCGGCATGACGTTCCCCGAGGCGGAAGCACTGCTGCGGCGTGTCGGCATCCGTTCGCTGGCGGCGGATCGCGCGCTCGACGTGCTGGATCACCTCCCCGCCGTGCCCCAGGTGGCGGTCGTCGATATCGACCTGGCGCTGTTCCAGGGCTCCTACGAGGCGCGCGGACCCAAGCCGTTCCTCGACCGCGTGCGGGTGGGCGGAAGCCCGCCGAGCGCGCCGGCGATGCCGGCGTTGAGCGGCTCATCGCCGCGCGAGCGAAAGCGCCTGCTGGCGGACAGCATCGATCGCGCGGTTGCCCAGGTGCTCGGCTACGGAGCGGGGACGCTGGATCGCGACCTCGGCTTCTTCGAGATGGGCATGGATTCGCTGATGGCGCTGGACGTGCGCACGCACCTCGAAAAAGCGCTGGGCATCCCGTTGTCGGTCGCGCTGTTGTTCGATCATCCGACGGTCAACGCCCTCGCGGATTTCCTGGCGGAACAGTCGTCCGGCGCCGCGCCGGACGCGGACGCGCACGCGGCGCCGACGCAGGCCGTGCCGGCGCAGCCGCGGCCGGTCGCGCCGGCCATCGAGGCCCGCGAGGCCGGCACGCCGGAACCGATCGCCATCGTCGGCATGAGTTGCCGGTTTCCGGGCGCCGCGCACGATCTCGACGCCTATTGGCGGCTGCTGAACGACGGGGTGGATGCGATCTCCGAAGTGCCGCGCGAGCGCTGGGATGTCGACGCGTACTACGATCCGGATCCGGAAGCGCCGGGGCGCATGGTTTGTCGCTTCGGCGGTTTTCTCGACGACGTCGATCAGTTCGATCCGGCCTTTTTCCGTATCACGCCGCGCGAAGCGGCCGCGATGGACCCGCAGCAGCGCCTGTTGCTCGAAGTCAGTCACGAAGCGCTGGAGCATGCCGGCATTCCCGTCGACAGTCTCAAGGGCAGCCGGACCGGCGTCTTCGTCGGCATCACCACCAACGATTACGCGAACCTGCAGCTTCGCAACGGCGGCGGCAGCGGCATCGACGGCTATTTCTTCACCGGCAATCCGCTCAACACGGCGGCCGGCCGCATCTCCTATGGGCTGGGCGTGCAGGGGCCGAGCATGGCGATCGACACCGCCTGCTCGTCGTCGCTCACCGCGATCCACACCGCCAGCCAGAATCTGCGCACCGGCGAGTGCGATCTCGCGATCGCGGGCGGCGTCAATCTGATCCTGTCGCCGGACAACTCCATCGCCGTCTCGCGCACGCGGGCGCTGGCGCCGGACGGCCGCTGCAAGACCTTCGACGCGGCGGCGGACGGCTTCGTGCGCAGCGAAGGCTGCGGCGCGCTGGTGCTCAAGCGCCTGTCCGATGCGCTCGCCGCGGGCGATCGCGTGCTGGCCGTGCTGCGCGGCTCGGCCGTCAACCACGACGGCGCGTCGAGCGGCTTTACCGCGCCGAACGGACGCGCGCAGGAAGCCGTCATCCGCCAGGCGCTGGGCGGGCTTCCCGCCGCGTCCATCGATTACGTGGAAGCGCACGGCACCGGCACCCCGCTGGGCGATCCCGTCGAGGTGCAGGCGCTGGCGACGGTGTTCGGCGAAGGCCGCGACGGGGGCCGGCGGCTGCGCGTCGGCTCGGTGAAAACCAACATCGGCCACACGGAATCCGCCGCCGGCATCGCGGGGGTCATCAAGGTCGTGCTGTCGCTGAACCACGACCGCCTTCCCGCCCACCTGCATTTCCGCCACCCGAGCCCGCTGGTGCAGTGGGACGCGCTGCCGCTCGAGATCTGCGCCGAGGCGAGCGCGTGGCCGCGCGGCGAGCGGCCCCGGCGAGCCGGCGTCAGCGCGTTCGGCGCGAGCGGCACCAATGCCCACCTGGTGCTGGAAGAAGCGCCCGCGCCGGCGCGGCCGGCGACGCCGTCGAAACACAAGGTGCATCCGCTGGTGCTGTCGGCCAAGACGCCGGCGGCATTGCGAGAGCTTGCCGGGCGCTATCAGCGGCGGCTCGAAGCCGAACCCGGTCTCGATATCGCAGCCGTGGCGTTTTCGGCGGCGACCGGCCGCTCGCATTTCGCGCATCGGCTGGCGCTGCCGGTGACGTCGCTCGAGGACGCCATCGACAAGCTGCGCGCGTTCCAGGCGAAGGAACCCGCCGGCGCGGCGCAGCCCGCCCCCCGCGTGAAGATGGCATTCCTGTTCACCGGCCAGGGCTCGCAATACGCCGGCATGGGCCGCCGTCTGTACGACGCGTATCCGGTGTTCCGCGACGCCATCGACCGCTGCCGCGCGGTGGCCGATCCGCTGCTCGACAAACCGTTGCTCGAGGTGCTGTCCGCCCAGGGCGAGGAGATCCACCAGACCGGCTACAGCCAGCCGGCCCTGTTCTCGCTGCAGTTCGCGCTCACCACGTTGCTGGCGTCGTTCGGCGTGGTGCCCGACGCCGTGATGGGCCACAGCGTCGGCGAGTACGCGGCGGCTTGCGCGGCCGGCGTCTTCTCGCCGGAAGACGGCCTGCGGCTGATCGCCGAACGCGGCCGGCTGATGCAGGCGTTGCCCCGCGACGGCGAGATGGCGGCCATTTTCACCGACCTCGCGACGGTCGAGCGCTCGATCGAGGCCTATCCGCACGATGTCGCGGTGGCGGCCGTCAACGGTCCGGCGAGCATCGTGATCTCCGGCAAGCGCGAGCGTATCGCGATGCTGGTCGACGCGTTCGCCGCGCAGGACATCCGGTCCGTGCTGCTCAATACGTCGCACGCGTTCCACTCGCCGCTGGTCGAGCCGATGCTGGACAGCTTCCAGGCCGTCGCGAAAGCCGTGCGCGTCGTGCGCCCGGCGATCCCGTTCTATTCGAATCTCACGGGCGCCGTGATGGACGAGGCGCCCACCGACGCGTACTGGCGCCGTCACTGCCGGGAGCCGGTGCAGTTCGCGAGCAGCGTCGAGCGCCTCGCCGAAGCCGGTTTCAACGTGCTGGTCGAAATCGGCCCCAAGCCGGTGCTCGTCAACCTGGCCCGCGCGTGCTGTGCGCCGGACGCCGGGATCCAGTTCCTTGGCCTGCAGCGGCCGCAAGTCGAGCAGCAAGCGCTGATCGAAACGCTGTCGAGCCTGTATGCCCGCGGCGTCGATGTCGATTGGGCCTCGACCGAAACACCCGCGCCCACGCGCGTCGCATTGCCGTCCTATCCCTTCCAACGCAGCCGTACCTGGTTCCAGAAAGCGGACACGTCCATGACTCAGACAAGCGCATCACCCATCGCCGCCACGCCGGCGCACAACCGTAGCGGCGAGGTTCTCGAATGGCTTCGCGGCAAGATCGGCGAATTGATCCAGGCCGATCCCGCCACCATCAACATCGACCTGCCGTTCCTGGAAATGGGCGCCGATTCGATCGTGCTGATCGAGGCCATCCGGCACATCGAGAAGCAGTACGGCGTGAAGCTGGCCATGCGCCGCTTCTTCGAAGACCTGGCGACGGTGCAGGCGCTCGCCGAATATGTCGCGGACAATCTGCCGGCGGCCGCCGCGCCGTCCGGGGCCGAGTCCGTCGCAGGGCCGTCCACGGTCGCGGTCGCGCAGTCTGCAGAGGTGCTTGCGCCGCTCGCCGCCGCTCCGGCGGAATGGGTGGCGGCCGAAGGCGGCTCCGCGGTCGAGCGCGTGTTGCGGGAGCAGAATCAGCTGCTGTCCAGCGTGATGAGCCAGCAGATGGAACTGCTGCGCACGTCGCTGACCGGCCAGGCCGGCGTCCGGCCGACGACGGTCGCCGCACAAGCCGTCGCGAGCACGGCGAGCGTTGCGCCCACGGCCGCGATCGCGGTCCCGGCCGCCGCGCCCGCAACGAAGCCCGCGCCTGCAGCTGCCGCCGCGGCGGACGGTCGGCCGCCCAAGCCGATGATGCCGTGGGGCAGCCCGGTCGAACAGCGGGCGCGCGGCTTGTCCGCCGTGCAGCAGGAGCATCTCGAAGCGCTGATCGTGCGCTACACGACGCGCACCCGGAAATCGAAGGACTCGGTGCAGGCGTCCCGCCCGGTGCTGGCCGACAGCCGTGCCACGGTCGGCTTCCGCTTTTCGACCAAGGAGATGCTGTATCCGATCGTCGGCGATCGCGCGGCCGGTTCGCGGCTGTGGGATATCGACGGCAACGAGTACATCGATTTCACGATGGGCTTCGGCGTGCATCTGTTCGGCCACACGCCGGACTTCATCCAGCAGCAGGTCACCCGCGAATGGCAGCGCCCGCTCGAACTGGGCGCGCGCTCCAGCCTCGTCGGCGAAGTGGCCGCGCGCTTTGCCCGCGTCACCGGCCTCGATCGCGTGGCGTTCTCGAACACCGGCACCGAGGCCGTCATGACCGCCATGCGGCTCGCGCGCGCCGTGACCGGGCGCGACAAGATCGTGATGTTCACGCATTCGTATCACGGCCATGCCGACGGCACGCTCGCCGCGGCGAACGCGGAAGGCGTGACGGAAACCATCGCCCCCGGCGTGCCGTTCGGTTCGGTCGAGAACATGATCCTGCTCGACTACGGCAGCGACGCAGCGCTCGAGGCCATTCGCGGCATGGCGTCGACCCTCGCCGCCGTGATGGTGGAGCCGGTGCAGAGCCGCAACCCGTCCCTGCAGCCCGTCGCGTTTCTCAAGGAGCTGCGCCGCATCACCGAGGAGGCCGGCGTCGCGCTGATCTTCGACGAAATGATCACCGGCTTCCGCGTTCACCCGGGCGGCTCCCAGGCCATGTTCGGCATCCGGGCCGATCTCGCGACGTACGGCAAGATCATCGGCGGCGGCCTGCCGCTGGGCGTCATCGCCGGCACCAGCCGCTTCATGGACGCCATCGACGGCGGCATGTGGGCCTACGGCGACCACTCGTTCCCCGCCGCGGACCGCACCGCGTTCGGCGGCACGTTCTGCCAGTATCCGCTCGCGATGGCGGCCGCGCTGGCCGTGCTGGAGAAGATCGAACAGGAAGGTCCGGCGCTGCAGGCCGCGCTCAACGAACGGACCGCGCAAATCGCCGGGACGTTGAATGCGTTCTTCGCGGAGGCCGAGGCGCCGATCAAGGTCACGTGGTTCGGCTCGATGTTCCGCTTCGAATTCACCGAGAACCTCGACCTGTTCTTCTATCACATGCTCGAAAAGGGCATCTACATCTGGGAATGGCGCACCTGCTTCCTCTCCACCGCGCATACGGATGCCGACATCGACCGGTTCATCCGGGCGGTGAAGGACAGCGTCGCCGACCTGCGCCGGGGCGGTTTCATCCGGCCGCACTCGAAGCACGGCACGGTGGCCGCGCTGAGCGAAGCGCAACGCCAGCTGTGGATCCTGTCGGAAGTCGATCCCGAAGGATCGCTGGCCTACAACGTCAACACCACCCTCGAGCTGAATGGCCGGCTTGACGAGGCCGCGATGCGCGCGGCCGTCCAGGGTCTCGTCGATCGGCACGAGGCGCTGCGCACCACGTTGACGCCGGACGGGTCGGGCCAGATCGTGCATCCGTCGCTGACACTCCAGATTCCGCTGATCGACACGGACCAGGACGCGTGGCGGGACCACGAAAGCCGCCAGCCGTTCGACCTGGTGAGCGGTCCGCTGTTTCGCGCCGCGCTCGTGCGCCTGGACAGCGAGCGTCACCTGCTGGTGATGACGGCCCATCACATCATCTGCGACGGCTCGACGTTCGGCATCCTGCTCGAGGATCTGGCCCGCGCTTATGCCGGTGCGGCACCGGCCGCGGCGCCGCTGCAGTTCCGCGAGTACCTGAAGCAGCTCGACGGCCAGCGCCACAGCCCGGAAACGAAAGCGAATCGCGCGTACTGGCTCGAGCAATGCGCGCGCCGGGCCGAACCGCTGAATCTTCCGTTGGACTACCCCCGGCCCGCGGTGAAGACGTTTCACGGCGAGCGCGCGTCCCTGCATCTGGACGCGGCGGAGGCCGGGTCGCTGCGCGCCGCCGCCCGTCAGAACGGCTGCACGCTCTACATGATGCTGCTCGCGGGCTTCAATCTGTTCCTGCACCGCATCGCCGGCCAGCAGGAGATCGTCACCGGCATCCCGGTGACCGGCCGTTCCGTGGCCGGCAGCGATCGCCTCGCCGGCTACTGCACGCATCTGCTGCCGCTGCGCTCCACGCTGCCCCAGCAGGCCACCGTGGCCAGCTTCCTGGCCGGCACCCGGCAGAACCTGCTCGATGCGCTCGAGCACCAGGATTATCCGTTCGCCGAGCTGGTCCGCGAAATCGGCGCGCAGCGCGATCTCAACGCCGCGCCGCTGGTATCGGCGGTCTTCAACCTCGAACCCGTGTCGGCGCTGCCCGAGCTGCCCGGCCTGACGGTCGGCCTCGTGGCCCCGCTGATCCGCTATACCGCGTTCGATCTGAACGTCAACGTGCTCGACGCGGGGCAGGAACTCCTGATCGATTGCGACTACAACACCGATCTGTTCGACGAAAGCACGGTGCAACGTTTCCTCGCCATCTACCGGACCTTGCTGATGCGTCTCACGGACGATGCGTCGGCTGCCGTTGCCCGGCTGCCGTTGCTGAGCGATGCGGAGCGGGATCTGCTGACCGTCGAATGGAACCGGACCGAGATGGATTTCGGCGATGGCGCCGAACAACCGCTGCATCGGCTGTTCGAACAGCAGGTCGAGCGCACGCCCGACGCCGTCGCCGCCGTCTGCGACGACGCCTCGCTCACCTACGCCGAACTCAACCTGCGCGCCAATCGCCTCGCCCATCGCCTCATCGAGCTCGGCGTCGTTCCCGATGCTCTCGTCGGCGTCGCCATGGAGCGCTCGCTCGACATGATCGTCGCGCTGCTCGCCATCCTCAAGGCCGGCGGCGCTTACGTCCCCGTCGATCCCGACTACCCCGCCGAGCGCGTGCGCTTCATGATCGACAACGCGCAGTTGCGCTGGCTCCTCACCCAGCAGCATCTGCTTGCCGCGCTGCCCGACACCGACGCCCGCGTGATCGTCGTCGATCGCGACGCGCTCGAGCTCGACGCCGCGCCCGCGTCCAACCCCGCGCCTGCGCTGAGCGGCGAGAACCTCGCCTACATGATCTACACCTCCGGTTCGACCGGCAGGCCCAAGGGCGCGCTCAACACCCATCGCGCCATCACCAATCGCATCCTCTGGATGCAGCACGCCTACGCGCTCGACGCCGACGATGCCGTGCTGCAGAAAACCCCGTTCAGCTTCGACGTCTCGGTCTGGGAATTCTTCTGGCCGCTCATCGCCGGCGCACGCCTCGTGTTCGCCCGCCCCGGCGGCCAGCGCGAGACCGACTACCTGGTCGAACTCATCGAGCGCGAACGGATCACCACGGTCCATTTCGTGCCGTCGATGCTGCGCGCCTTTCTCGATCATCCGGACCTCGACGCGCACTGCGCGTCGCTGCGCCGCGTCGTGTGCAGCGGCGAGGCCCTGCCGTTCGATCTACAGCAGCGTTGCTTCACGCGCCTCGACGTTTCGCTGTTCAACCTCTACGGCCCCACCGAGGCTGCCGTCGACGTGACCGCATGGGAATGCCGACGCGACGACCCGCACCGCATCGTGCCGATCGGCCGGCCCATCGCCAACACCCGCCTCTATATCGTGGACGCGCAGTTGCAGCCCACGCCGGTCGGCGTGGCGGGCGAGCTGCTGATCGGCGGCACGCCGGTCGGATGCGGCTACCACGGCGAACCCGAACTGAGCGCCGAGAAGTTCATCGCCGATCCGTTCTCCGCCGACCCGCACGCGCGCCTCTACCGCACCGGCGATCTCGCGCGCTACCGGCCCGACGGCAACATCGAGTTCCTCGGCCGCATCGACCATCAGATCAAGCTGCGCGGCCTGCGCATCGAACCCGGTGAAATCGAGGCCGCGCTGACTTCGCACCCGCTGGTCGACGCAGCCGTCGTGGCGCTGCGCGGCGTGGACGACGGCGCGCGACTCGTCGCATGGCTGCGCTCGTCGCACCCCGAAGCCGAACTGATCGAAGCGGTGCGCGGCCACCTGCGGCAGCGGCTGCCGGATTACATGGTGCCGTCCGCGTTCGTCGTCGTGCCCGCGTTCGAGCATCTGCCCAACGGCAAGCTCGATCGCGCCAGGCTGCCCGAACCCGGCGACGGCCTGGACCACGTTGCGCCCGACAACGTGCTCGAATCGCAGTTGACGGCAATCTGGCAGGAAGTGCTCGGCAAGGCGCGGATCAGCACGACCGCCAATTTCTTCGAGCTGGGCGGCAATTCGCTCTCCGCGACGAAGGTCGTCGCGCGCATTCGTCGCGATCTGCATGCGAAGCTGGAAATCCGCAGCCTGTTCGCGCACCCCACCATTTCGAGCCTCGCGAAGCGCATCGCCGATACGCAGCCGATCGATTACGCGCCGGTGACGCCGCTGCCGGTGCAGACGCACTACGAACTCTCTCCCGCCCAGACGCGGCTGTGGGTCCAGGATCGCCTCACTGCGGCGCAAGCCGGCGGGCCGCTGCCCACGTCCCTGCTGTTCGAGGGCGTGCTGGACGTGGACGCGCTCGTGCGGGCGTTCCGCGCGTTGAGCGAACGTCACGAGATCTTGCGCACGCGCTTCGTGCTGGCAGGCAATCAGCCGGTCCAGCAAGTGCTGCCGCCCGGCGAGGCCGCCTTCGCGGTCGAGGTCGTGGATCTGCAGGATGCCGAGGACCGCGATGCGCAGGCCATGTCGATCCAAGCGAGCGAACGGCTCGCGCCGATGGATCTCGCCACCGGTCCGCTCTTCCGCGTCAAGCTGCTCAGGCTCTCCGAAGTCCGTCACGTCTGCATCTGCACGATGCATCACATCGTGAGCGACGGCTGGTCCACGGAGGTGCTGCTCGACGACCTGTCGAAGATCTATGACGCGTTTGTCCAGCGTCGCGACAATCCGCTGCCCGCACTCCCGATCCAGTACAAGGATTACGCCGGCTGGCTGAACCGCCTGCTCGCCGGGCCGGACGGCGAACGCATGAAGGAATACTGGCTGACCAAGCTGGGCGGCGGCCTGCGCGCGCTGGAACTGCCGGGCGACCTCGAGCAGCCGGCCGCGCCGAGCTGGAAATCCTGGCAATTCGAACTGCCCGCCGCCGAGACGACGGCGCTGGAATCGCTCGGCAAGCGCCACGGCGCGACCTTGTTCATCGCGCTGCTATCCGCCATCAAGGCGCTGTTCTACCGCCGTTCCGGCCAGGAGGACATCGTCGTCGGCACGCCGGTCGCGGGCCGCGAGCTGCCCGAACTCGAGTCGCAGGTCGGCCCCTACCTGAACGTGCTGGCGCTGCGCGATCGCGTCGCCGGCGACGATCGTTTCGACACGCTGCTGACCCGGGTGCGGGACACCACCCTCGAAGCGTTTTCGCACCCGCTGTATCCGCTGGATCGCTTGCTCGACGAGCTGCACATCAAGCGCGTTGCGGGGCGCAATCCGCTCTTCGACATCGGCCTGACGCTGCAGAACCAGCGACAAGGCGCCGTCGATCGCTACGCGGGACAAGTGCATATCGCCGAGCTGCCGGACCACGACCTGCAGGGCGCGGACGCGGAAGCCGCGACGGACTTCTGGTTCCTGGCCGAGCCGCGCGCCGAGGGCCTCGCGATCAGCATCGTCTATCACGCCGGGCGGTTCAGCGAGGCCCTGGTGCAAGGCCTCGCCAACGAACTGACGTCCGTCATCGGGGAAGTGCTTGCCAATCCCGGCGTTCGCATCCGGAACCTGACCTTGGGACAACGCGCGCTGCACGCCGAAGCCCGCCAGCCCACCGTCGAACTCAGCGCATTCTAAGGAGCCTTCGTTGACCATTTCGTCCAACACGCAGGTCTACCTGCGACAAAACATCCAGTTCGAACCGCTGATCAACGGCTGGTACGCGTGGTTTCACACGCTTCCGCCGCTGACCGCCGCCCTCAACGTGGCCGAGCGGTTCCTGCCGCTGATGAAGTCCTATGCCGCATCGCCGATGATGCATGCGGCGGCCTGCAAGGATCCGGCGATGCGCGGCGGCCCGTTCCTCGACCTGGGCGGCAAGCGCGTCGACGAAATCCGCGCGCTGATCGAGCAGACCACCCGGCGCGCGACCCGGCAACTGGAGCTGGCGAAGGCCTACAAGGCGTTCTCCACGCTGCTGCTGGAACAGGCGAAGGGAATGGCGTCGGACCCGCTCTACCCCCAGATTCCGGAGGTGTTGAAAGGCTATGTCGAGATCTATTACGACCTGAACCACAACCCGTCCTTCCGGGTGTTCGAAAGCCTGCTGTACGCGAGCCCGCTCTATGCGCGCGATGCGCAGAGCATCGCGCTGTCGGCGATCGAGGAGAACACGCCCCGGCCATTCATTCTCAGCACGCCCCGGCTCAGCGACGAGCGCACGCTGTTCAGCAACATGGCCTTCGACGATCGCGCGCTCGACGCGCTGTTCCGCATGCGCGACACGCCCGGCAGCTACGCGAAAATCGTCGACCTGATGCGCGTGGAGGAGAAGGACGAGCCGCTGTTCCGCTCGTTCTTCGTCGAGGAGGCGCCGGAACCGAAACCGGATCGTTCGTTCGACGGCGACGACATCCGCATCCGCTACTACGGCCACGCGTGCCTGCTGGTCCAGAGCCGGGGCGTGAGCATCCTGATCGATCCGGTGATCAGCTACGGCTACGACACCGCGCTGCCGCGCTATACGTTCGCGGACCTGCCGGACCAGATCGACTACGTGCTGATCACGCACAGCCATCACGATCACATCGTCCTCGAAACGCTGCTGCAGCTTCGCCACAAGGTCAAGACCGTGGTGGTCGGCAGGAATCTCGACGGCTTTCCGCAAGATCCGTCACTGGAACTGGCGTTGCGCAAGCTCGGCTTCGACGACGTGCGGGAAGTTCGGGATGCTCAGGAAATCAAGGTGCCCAACGGGGCCATCACCGCCATTCCGTTCCTGGGCGAACACAACGACCTGGCGATCCAGAGCAAGCAGAGCTTCATGATCCGCTTCGGCACGCGCTCGGTGCTGTGCATCGCCGATTCGTGCAACCTGGACCCCGCCCTTTACGAGCATGTCTTCCGCCTCGCCGGCAAGCCGGACACGCTGTTCGTCGGGATGGAGACCGAGGGCGCGCCGCCGTCCTGGGTCTATGGCCCGCTGTTTCCCAACGCGCTGCCGCGCGACATCGATCAGTCGCGGCGGGCGCGGGGCTGCCAGTTCGGCGAGGCCGCCGCGCTGGTGGACGACTTCGCGTTCAACGCGGCGTATGTCTATGCGATGGGTCAGGAGCCGTGGCTGAACCACCTCCTCGACAACACCTTCGACGAAAACTCGCCCAGCCATATCCAGTCCACCCAGTTCGTCGCGCACTGCAAGGCCAAGGGCATCGCTTCCGAAATCCTGTACGCGACAAGGGAGATCGTGCTTTGTCAGAACTGAATTTCAACGCGCTCTCGACCAGCGGGCAATACCAGGAACACATGGCGTTCTGGAGCGATACGCTCGGTCGCATCGACGAAGACTTCCGTCTTCAGCAGGCATGGCAGGCGTATGCGCTGCCGCTCGGCCCCGCGCCGGAACTGACGTTCGCGCTCGACCGCGACGCCGCGCAGGTGCTGGAGAAGCTCGCCGCCGGCAACGAGCTGGGCGCGTTCGTCGTGCTGCTGGCGGCGCTGTTCCGTGTGCTGGGGCGCTACAACGGCGCGGCCGGCCTGTTCGTGGAGTCGCCGCGCCTGATCGTCGAACCCGCGAGCGGCCTCGCCGATCGCGTCCCGCTGCTCGACGCCATCGAGCCCGGCCCCACGGTTCGCGCGTATCTGAACCAGGTGCGCGACAGGGTGCGGCGCAGCTATTCGTATCAGGATTTTCCGATCGCCGCCCTCGCGCACAAGCTGCATGGCGAGCGGCGCACGACCAACGTCGGCGTGCGCTTCGACGGTCTGCACGAAGCCTGGGCGTCGGCCGACTACGACCTGTCGATCGAGATCCGCCATCGCGAGCGCTACGAGATCGTGCTGACGGGCCGGCCGACGGTGTTCACGCTGCATTATCTCCAGCATGTCGCGCGACACCTGCGCAACGTGCTGGCCAGCTTCGGCACGCTGGACGCTCCGCTCGACACCGTCTCGCTGCTCGACGACGAAGAACGCGCGCGCCTTCGTTCGCATGCGGCGCCCGTCGCGGTAAATGGAACCTTCCTGGAGCAGTTCGCGCAACGGGTCGCGGCCGCGCCGGACGACATCGCCGTGGTGACCGCCGATGCATCGCTGACCTATGCCGAACTGGACGACCAGGCGTCCCGGCTGGCGAGCTTCCTGCTCGCGGAATACGCGATCGAACGCGGCGACGTGGTGGGCGTGGTGGCCGACCGTTCCGAGCGCTGGATCGTCGGCATGCTCGGCGCCCTCAAGGCGGGCGCGGTGTATCTGCCGCTCGACCCGGAGTTTCCGCGGGAGCGGCTGCGCTTCATGATCGAGGACGCGAAGGTCAAGGCGCTGCTGACGCACTCGGAACACCTGCCCTTGCTCGCCGATTTCTGGGCGATCCCGATGTTCGCCCTCGACTTCCAGCTCGACACGCTGGCGCCTGCATCGGCGGCGGCGCAGGTCGAGGTCCGGCCGGACGATGCGGCGTACATCATCTACACGTCCGGCTCCACGGGCGTGCCCAAGGGCGTCGTGCTCGAACACGCAGGGCTCCTGAACATGGCGCAGTACCATGTGGACGCCTTCGGTTTCGATGCCGCCGACCGGTTCGTGCAGTTCTACTCCCCGGGCTTCGACGGCTCGATCATGGAGATTTTCGTCACGCTGCTCGCGGGCGCGCGCCTGGTGCTGGCGAAGCCCGCCGTGATCCGGGACGTGCCGCGTTTCGTCGAATATATCGCGCAGCAGGGCGTCACCACCGTCAACGCGACGCCTGCCTATCTCGCCGCGCTCGACTGGAACGCGCTCGGCGCCGTGAAACGCGTCATCAGCGCCGGCGACAGCGCCCGCGCGGCGGATCTGCGCGAGCTGGCCCGGACCCGCACGTGCCACAACTCGTACGGCCCCACCGAGGCAACCGTGTGCATCGCGGACTACGTGGTCGACCCGGCAACCGCCTACGGCGCCCGTCTGCCGGTAGGCCGCCCGATCCACAATACGCACCTGTACCTGCTCGACGAGCACGGGGCGCTGGCTCCCGAGGGCTGCACGGGCGAGATCTGCGTGTCCGGCATCGCACTGGCTCGCGGCTATGTCGACCGGGACGACCTGACGGCCACCGCTTTCGTCGACCACCCGTTCGACGCGGGCGAGCGCCTTTATCGCACCGGCGACCTCGGCGTCTGGCTGCCGGACGGCAACCTGGAAGTCACCGGGCGCCGCGACACGCAAGTGAAGATTCGCGGCTATCGCATCGAAATGGGCGAAATCGAAGCGGCGCTCAGGCAGCACGCCGACGTCGCCGACGCGATCGTGTTCGTGCGCGAGGACGCGCCGCAGCACAAGCAGCTGGTGGCCTGCGTCGCGACGGCGACGGCCAGCGTCGCCAGCCTGCGGGAACACCTGAAGGAACGCCTGCCCGAGTTCATGCTGCCGGCGTCGATCGTGACGCTCGAACGCCTGCCGCTGACGCCGAACGGCAAGCCCGACCGCAAGGCGCTCGCCGCGCTGGAACTGGCGCCCGTGCCGGGCGAAACCGCGTATGCCGCGCCGACCAATGACGTCGAAGCGCGCCTGGGCAAGATCTGGTCCGAGGTACTGGGCCGCGAGCCGATCGGCGTGCACGACAATTTCTTCGAACTGGGCGGCGACTCGATCCTGCTCATCCAGGTGATGTCGCTGGCCCAGCAAATCGGCCTCAAATTCACCGCCGACCAGTTTTTCGCCCATCCGACCATCGCCGAGCTGGCGCAGGTCGCGGTGGAGGCGCCGTCGATCCGGATTCCGCAGGAGCCGGTGGTCGGCCCCGCCCCGCTGACGCCGATCCAGCATTGGTTCTTCGCGCAGGACGTGGCCGATCCGCACCACTACAACCAGTCGACGATGATCGAGGTGCCCGCGTCGCTGCGGCCGGACGTGATCGAACACGCGCTGGCGGCCGTCGCGACGCATCACGACGCGCTGCGGCTGAGTTTCGAGCGCGTCGCCGGCGTGTGGCAGCAATCGCATGCGGCGCCGCCGCTGGCGATTCCGCTCGGCGTCACGTCGCTGGCGGACGCGGCGCCCGCCGCACGGCAGGCCGAGATGCTCGCGACGGCCACCCGCATGCAGGAAAGCTTCACGTTGTCCGTGGCGCCGCTGCTGCGCGCCCACCTGTTCCAGTTCGGTCCCGACGCGCCGCAGCGCCTGCTCGTGGTGGCGCACCATCTGGTGATCGACGGCGTCTCGTGGCGCATCCTGTTCGAAGACCTGTACACCGCGTGTCGCCAGCTCGAAGCGGGCGAAGCGGTGCGGCTCCCGGCCAGGACGACGGCCTGGCGCGACTGGTCGGCGCGTCTGTCCGAACTCGGCGCGACCGCGCTCGACGAGCTGGGCTACTGGCTCCGGGAGCACGCCGACGAGCACGCGTGCTTCGACGACATGCCGGTCGGCACCGTCGCCGACGCCGGCACGGCGATCATCGAGTTCGACGCGCAGCAAACGCTTGCGCTGTTGCAGGACGTGCCGCGTGCGTTCAATACCCAGATCAACGAAGTCCTGCTGACGGCCCTGCTGCTCGCGTTCGGCGACTGGACCGGCAACGCGTCGCTGGTCGTCGATCTCGAAGGCCACGGCCGCGAGGACCTCTTCGACGGCGTCGATACGTCACGCACGATCGGCTGGTTCACCGCGCACTATCCGGTGTTCCTGAACGCCGGCGACGCCACCGTGGCGGTCGAGGCGCTGCGCCACGTCAAGGAGCAGCTGCGCGCGGTGCCGATGCGCGGGCTCGGCTACGGCATCGCCCGCTACCTCGGCAACGACGCCGGCATCGCGGCGGCGCTGGAACGGCAGCCGCCGGCGCCGGTGCGCTTCAACTATCTCGGCCAGGTCGATCGCGTGCTGGCCGACGACACCGGCTGGAAACCGGTGCTCGACTTCCAGAGCCCCGAGCACAGCCCGCGCGCGCGTCGCGGCCATCTGTTCGAGATCGACGGGATGGTGTCCGACGGGCGTCTGCACCTGACCTGGCACTACAACCGCGAGGCCTGCGCGCCCGGCGTCATCGAGCAGCTGACGCAGTGCTACCGCAGCCGTCTGCTGTCGATCGTCGCGGCCAGCGGCGACGGCCCGCGCGGGCTGAGCCCGTCGGACTTCCCGGCCGCGCGCATCAGCCAGGAAGCGCTGGACGCCCTTGTCTCAAGGATCAAATCGTGACATCCCCCACCATCGCCGATATCTACGAGCTCTCCCCGATGCAGGAGGCGATGCTCTTTCATACCGTGCACTCGCCCGGCACGAGAAGCAGCTTCAACCAGCTCGGTTGCCGGATCACCGGCAGCCTCGATCCCGCGCTGTTTCATGCCGCATGGCAGCAGCTCATCGATCGGCATCCGGTGATGCGCACGTCGTTCCATTGGGAGGAATTCGACAAGCCCATGCAGGTCGTGCACGCGCACGCCACGCTGCCGTGGGTGCAGGACGACTGGCGCGACCTGCCGGAACACGAACAGCGCACGCGGTGGCGCGCGCATCTCGAAAACGACCTGGCCGAGGGCTTCGCGCTCGATCGCGCGCCGCTCGTGCGCTGTCGCCTGGTGCGCGTCGCCGCTGACGCGTACCTGTTCAGCTGGAGCCACCATCACATCCTTGCCGACGGCTGGTGCCTGTCGCTCGTCATCGAGGAGATCTTCCAGGTCTATGGCGCGCTCGCGCGCGGCGTGCCGCCGGCGCTCCCCGCGGTGCGCCCCTATCGCGACTATATCCAGTGGCTGCAGCAGCGCGAGCCGCAAGCCGCGCAGCAGTACTGGACACGCTATCTCGAAGGTTTCCACTCGCCGACCCCGCTGCCCACGTCCGCGCGCGCGGACGCAGGCGAGCGCTTCGGCCAGGGCCTCGCGCAAGTGCGGGCCGACCTGTCGGCCGACCTGAGCGCACGCCTGCGGCAGTTCGCGGCCCGGCATCACGTCACCCTCAATACCCTCGCGCAAGCGGCCTGGGCGCTCGTGCTGTCGCGTTACAGCGGGGAGACCGACGTGGTGTTCGGCGCCGTCGTGTCCGGGCGGGGCGCCAATCTGCCGGGGATCGAAACCATGCTCGGCCTGTTCATCAATACGGTTCCGGTGCGGGTGCGGGTCGACCCGCGGCAGCCGCTGGTGCCGTGGCTGAAGATGATCCAGGCGCGCGTGGCCGCCCGTGCGCAGTTCGAGCACACCCCGTTGCCCGACATTCAGCGCTGCAGCGAAGTGCCGCTGACGACGCCGCTGTTCGAGAGCAACATCACGTTCATGAATTACCCGCTCGACGCGTCGCTGACGCACGGCGCGCACGGGCTGGCGGTCGACGAGGTGCTGCTCTACAACCGCGCCGACATTCCGCTCGAATTCGTGGTGACGGCGCGCGACGACTGGCAGATGGAACTGTCGTTCGACCCGCGGCGCTTCGATGAAGACACCATGCAGCGGATGCTGGGCCACGTGGCCGCGACGCTCGACGCCTTCGCGGCCGATCCGAACCGGCTGCTCGGCCGCCTGCCGATCCTGCCCGAGGCCGAACGCCGGCAGTTGCTGGAGACCTTCAACGACACCGCCGTGCCGTTCGACGCCGCGCGCACCGTGGTGCATCGCCTGGAACAGGCCGCCGCGGACCACCCCGAGCGGCCCGCGGTCGAGTACCGGGATGACGTCCTGAGCGCGGGCGAACTGAATGCGCGCGCCAACCGCACCGCTCACCGCCTGCTGGCCGCCGCCGAGCTGGGGCCGGACACGCTGGTCGCGATCTGCATGCACCGGTCGGCGCGCCTGATGGAGGCGATCCTCGCCGTGTGGAAGTGCGGCGCCGCCTATATTCCGATCGACCCCAACTATCCGGCGGGCCGCATCCGCACCATTCTCGAGGATTCCGGCGCCGCCCTCGTGATTACCTGCGACGGCCTGCTTCCTCCCGAGCTGGCCGCGCTCGCACCGGTCGTGTCGCTCGACGCCGCCACCGATATCGTCGACGACACCAATCCCGGCCGCCCCGTATCGCCCGACAGCCTCGCCTACGTGATCTACACGTCCGGCTCCACCGGCAAGCCCAAAGGGGCGATGGTCGAGCACGCCGGCATGCTGAACCACATGCTCGCCGAGATCGACGAATTTTCGATCTCGGCGTCGTCGGTGATCGCGCAAACCGCGCCGCATTGCTTCGATATTTCGGTCTGGCAATTTTTCACGGCGCCGCTCGTCGGCGGCAGGACCGTGATCGTCGACGACGAATGCATTCGCGATCCCGCGAGTTTCGTCACGACCCTGGAAGCCGCCCGGATCAGCATCGTCGAACTGGTGCCGTCCTATCTGTCCGCCGTGCTCGACCGCGCATCGGAACGGCCGGCGCTGATGCGGCACCTGCGGCACCTGCTCGTCACCGGCGAGATGGTCAGCCCGGCCTTGGTGAAACAGTGGTTCGACGTGTTCCCGGACATCCCCATGGTGAACGCGTACGGCCCGGCGGAAGCGTCCGACGACGTCGCGCAGCACCGCATGACGTGTGCGCCGACCACGCCTTACGTGGCGGTCGGCAAGCCGATCCGCAACGTGCGCATCTACGTCGTCGACCCGCAGATGAACCTGTGCCCGATCGGGATTCCCGGCGAACTTTACGTGTCCGGCGTCGCCGTCGGCCGCGGCTATCTGAACAACGAAGCCGCTACGCGGGAGGCTTTCGTCGAGGATCCGTTCCATCCGGACCGCGGTGTCCGCCTGTATCGCACCGGCGACATCGGCTGCTATCTCCCCGATGGAACGATCGTGCTCCACGGCCGCAAGGACCACCAGCTGAAGATCCGCGGCTACCGCATCGAGCTCGCGGAGATCGACAACGCGCTGGCCGCCATTCCGGAAATCCGCCAGGCGGCCGCGCTCGACTATCGCGACGAGACCGGCCGCGCCGCGCTGTGCGCGTATGTCGCGTTCCGCGACGGCGCGTCGCTGAGCGACGGCGAGATTGCCGCCGCGTTGTCCGCCACGCTGCCGGACTACATGGTGCCCGGCATCTACGTGGTGCTCGACGCGCTGCCCCTGAGCGGCAACGGCAAGATCGACCGCAAGGCGCTGCCTCCGCTGGACCGGTCGCGGCTGTCCGCCGCGGCACACGTGCCGACGCTGCCCCGCACGCCCACCGAGACGCTGCTGTGCCGCATCTGGGGAGAAGCGCTGGGCATTCCGTCGCCCGGCATCCACGACAACATCTTCGCGCTGGGCGGCGATTCGATTCTCAGCATGCGCATCGTGTCGCTGGCCGCCAAGGCGGGCCTGAAGCTCACCACCCGGCTCATCTTCCAGCATCCGACGGTCGCCGAGCTCGCCGCCGTGGCTACGCGCGGCACGGTCGGCGCGGCGGAGTTCGTCGCGTCGTCCGGCCCGCTGCCGCTGACGCCCATCCAGAAGCGTTTCTTCGCGCAGCGCAAGGACGACCCGGACCAGTACAACCAGGCGGTCCTGCTCGACGTGCCGGCGGATTTCGATCCGGTCCTGCTGCGCCACGCGCTGCGGCACGCGATCAAATGGCATGACGCGCTGCGGCTGCGCTTTCGTGCGGGCGAGTCCGGCTGGATTCAGGAAGTCGTCGACGATCCGGAGGTCCCCGTCGGCGTGTTCGACATTCCGCGCGATCGGCTCGCGCAGCACGTCGCGCAGTCGCATGCGAGCCTGAATCTGTCGGACGGCCCGGTCTTGCGCGCGGACCTGTTCCGCCTCGACGAAGGCCGTTCGCTTCGTCTGCTGCTGGTCGCCCATCATCTGGTCGTCGACGGCGTGTCGTGGGGCGCACTGCTCGAAACCGTGTACGACGCCTATACCCGCCTGCGAAACGGCCAGGCGCCCGAATTCGCGGGCGGCAGCGCGACGTGGACCGCATGGACGCGTGCCATCTCGAACTGGGCCGGCTCCGGCGCCGCCGACGCCGACATCGCCCATTGGCAGGCCCTGGCGCGTTCCGCGCTGCCCGGCCTGCCGCTCGATCGCGCCGCGTCGGCCGACGCCAATACCGTGTCGTCCGCCGAAACAATCGTGGTCGAGCTGGGTGAAGCCGCCACCGCGGCCTTGCTGGGCGCGGCGCCCCGGGGCTACGACGCGCAGATCAACGACGTGCTGCTTGCCGCGCTCGCGCGTGCCGTCAGCGACTGGAGCGGATGCGCCGACGTGCTGCTGGATCTCGAAGCGCACGGTCGCGAGGAACTGATCGAAGACCTCGACATCTCGCGCACGGTGGGCTGGTTTACGTCCGTCTTCCCGGTCGTGCTGACGGTCGATGCCGGTTCGCACGATCCGGCTCGCCTGGTTGCGTCGGTCAAGACGCGACTGCGCGCGGTGCCGAGCGCGGGCATCACCTACGGTCTGCTTCAGGACAGGCTCGACGGCCCTGTTCCGCAGCCTCGACTGCTGTTCAACTACCTGGGCCAGACCGACCAGCTGTTCACCGCCGCACGCGACTGGAAACAGGCCGCGGAGCCAAGCGGAGACGGCCGCAATGCGAACCAGCTGCGCGAGCACCTGCTCGACGTCAACGCCTACGTGACCGGCAACCGCCTGCACGTCGCGTGGGAATTCAGCCGGGCCTGCCACGACACGGACACCATCCGGCGCGTCGCGCAAGCCTACATCGCGGCGCTCGAATCTTTGGTCGCCGACCATGCCGTCCAGTCCGCATCGGCACGGCCCGCGACCGGTCTGCCGCAGGCGCCGGCCTCGGTCACGCCGGACGAGATCGCCGACGTCTACGCGCTGACGCCGACCCAGCAGGGCATGCTGTTCCACGGCCTGTACGAACCCGCGTCGGATGCCTATTTCAGCAGCCTGAATTTCCGTATCGACGGGGCGCTCGACGTCGAACGGTTCCGCCGCGCGTGGGATACCGTGGCGCACCGGCACGACATCTTGCGAACCTCGTTTCACTGGGAAGAAATCGAAAGCCCCGTGCAGGTCGTGCATCGCCGTATCGACTTGCCCTGGCACGAGGAGGATCTGCGCGCGGCGTCCGCCGTGGAGGCCGGGCAGCGTTGGGAAGCCTACGTGGCGCAAGACCGGGCGCGCGGCTTCGACTTTACCCGCGCACCGCTGATGCGGCTCGCGCTGTTCCGCGTGGGCGATCACGCATGGCGCTTCCATTGGAGCCATCACCACCTCCTGCTCGACGGCTGGAGTTCCGCCCGGCTCCTGAGCGAAGTGGCCGCCGCCTATCAGGCGCTGCCGGCCGAACGCGCTCCGGAGCGGAATGCGCCGCCCGCCTTCGCCGATTACGTGCGCTGGCTGGCGCGCCAGGACGCCGCCGCGGCGGAACGCTTCTGGAAGACGAAGCTGGCGGATTTCCCGGCGACGACGCCGCTCGTGCTGGGCCGCCCCGAACTCGACGGCACGGCCGCGCCGGGCGCCTATGTGGAAGAGCCGCTGCTGCTCTCCGAAAGCGACACGCAACGGCTCGTCGCGTTCGCGCAAACCCATCGCCTCACCCTCAACACGCTCGCGCAGGGCGCGTGGGCGCAGTTGCTGAGCCGCTATAGCGGCGAAGCGGACGTCGTGTTCGGCACGATCGTTTCCGGTCGCCCCGCGTCGCTGCCGGCGTCGGACGAGATGGTCGGGCTGTTCATCAACACGCTGCCGGTGCGGGTCCGCATCGACGCGCGCCCGACGTCCGCGTGGCTGGCGCAATTGCAGATGGATCTCGCGCAGCAGGAGGAATATGCGCACTATCCGCTGGCCGACATCCAGAAGTTCGCCGGCCTGCCGCCCGGCGTGCCGCTCTTCGAAAGCCTGCTCATCTTCCAGAACTATCCGGTCGAGGAAGCGCTGGCCGATGCGCTGCCCGGCCTGCGGATCGGCGAATTCCAGGTGTCCGATCCGAACAATTACCCGCTGACGCTGGTCGTGACGCCGGGCAAGCGCCTGTCGCTGCAGGTGCTGTACGACGACGGCCGGTTCGATCGCGAAACGATCGTCCGCCTGCTGCGCCATGTCGAAACCCTGCTCGTCGGCCTGGCGGGCGCGGCAGATCGCCCGAACCGCAGCGTTGCGCTTCTCACCGCCGCCGAGCGGGACGCCATCCTGCTGGGCTGGAACGATACCCACGCGCCGATTCCGTCCGACCGGACGCTGGCCGAACTGATCGAGGCCGTCGCCGCCGCGCACCCCGAGCGCATTGCGGTCCGCCACGGCATGGAGGTTCGCACCTATCGGGACCTCGTCGAAGGCGCCAACCGGATCGCCGATCATCTGCTGCAGACGGCGCCGATCCGGCCGGACGACCGGATCGCCGTCTGGATGCCGCGCTCGCCGCTGATGCTGGAAACGATCCTGGCCATCTGGAAGTGCGGCGCGGCGTATGTTCCGGTCGATCCCGCCTATCCGGCCCAGCGGGTCGAGACCATCCTGACGCTGGCCCGGCCGACCATCATCGTCGGCACCGACTGCCAGCCGCCGCCGGCGCTGGCGTCGATCCCGCTGGTCGATCCCGCCCGCCTGCCCGTCCGTCACGACGCGGGAGCACCGACGCCGCGCTGCCGGCCCGCGGACCTCGCCTACGTGATCTTCACGTCGGGTTCGACCGGCCAACCGAAGGGCGCGATGGTCGAGCATCGCGGCATGCTCAATCACGTGCTCGCGATGGCGCGCAGGGTCGGGCTCGGCGCGCAGAGCGCGGTCGCCCAGACCGCTTCGCACTGCTCCGATATTTCGGTCTGGCAGTGCTTCGCTGCGCTGGCGTCGGGCGGCACGACGGTGATCTATCCCGATGCCGTCATCCTCGAGCCGGCGCGCCTGATCGACAGCCTGCACCGCGACCGCATCACGGCGATGCAATTCGTGCCGTCCTATCTGGCGACCTTTCTCGGCGAGCTCGAACGGCACGCGACGCCGGCCTTCCCGCACCTCGAAACGCTGCTGACGATCGGCGAAACCCTGCAGCCCGCCGCCGCGCAAGCCTGGTTCCGCCTGAATCCGGCGGTCCGGCTCATCAACGCCTATGGGCCGACCGAAGCGTCGGACTCCGTCGCGCATTACCGCATGGAGCATGCGCCGGATCTGCCGGCGATTCCGATCGGCCGACCGATCGAGAACCTGCGCCTCTACGTCGTGGATGCCGACATGAATCCGTGCCCGGCCGGCGTCAAGGGCGAGATCTGCATCGGGGGCGTCGGCGTCGGGCGCGGCTACCTGTTCGACGAAGCACGCACCCGGGCGGTGTTCCGCGACGATCCGTTCAGTCCGGAACCGGGCGCGCGCCTGTATCGCACCGGCGACATCGGCTGCTTCGGGCCGGACGGCAATCTCCACTTCTTCGGCCGCCGCGACTTCCAGGTCAAGATCCGCGGGTATCGCATCGAGCTCGGGGAAATCGAAGCCGCGCTGACCGGTCTCGCAGGCATCTCCAACGCCGTCGTGGTCGCCCGCGAGACGTCGGGCCCGGAAAAGACCCTGTGCGGCTACGCGTCGGGTACCGGCTGGACGCCCAAAGACCTGCGCGACGCACTGCGCGAAAAGCTGCCGGCGCATATGGTGCCCGACACCGTGATGCTGCTGCCGGCGCTGCCCGTCATGCCGAACGGCAAGATCAACCGCGCCGCGCTGCCGCTCCCGGATGCCGCGTCCGTCCCCGACGGCGTGCCGGCCGAACCGCAGACGCCTGTCGAAGCGGCGCTGCTGCGCATCTTCGCCGAGGTGCTCGGCCGCCGGCCGAACGGCGTCGACGACGATTTCTTCGAGCATGGCGGCCAAAGCCTCAAGGCGATCCAGATGGTCAGCCGGATCCGGCGCGAACTGAAACTGAACGTCGCGGTCGCCGACATCTTCCATGCGCCGTCGCCGCGCGCGCTCGCGCACAAGCTGGCTGCCACGCCCGTCGACGGCGCCGGCGGCGACGCGATCATCCCGGCGCTTGCCGTGCAACCGTCCTACGCGGTGTCTCGCGCACAGAAGCGGATCTGGCTCGCCAGCCGCAGCGCGGATCCGTCCACGTACAACATGGCAGGCGCGCTGCAACTGGACGGCGCTGTGGATACGGCGCGCCTCGTTCGCGCGTTCGACGCGCTGGTCGATCGCCACGAGAGCCTGCGCACGGTGTTTGCGATGATCGAGGGCGAGCTGCGGCAACGCATCCTCACCCGCGAGGCATCCGGATTCCGGGTCGAGCAAATGGATCTGGCGGACGATGCCGGCCCGCAAGCGATCGATGCGCTGATTCGCGCGGAAAGCGAGCAGCCATTCGATCTCGCGACGGGGCCGCTCTTTCGCGTCAAGCTGGTCCGGCTCTCGCCGGAGCAACACCTGCTGCTGCTGAACATGCACCACGCGATATCGGATGCGTGGTCGATCCGCGTGCTGACCGACGACCTGCATGCGCTGTACGCTGGGCACCACCTGCCGCCGCTGTCGATCCAGTACCGCGACTACGCCGCGTGGCACAACGCGAGCCTCGCAGGTCCGCGCGCCGCCGCGCATCACGCGTACTGGCTCGAGCAACTGGCGCCGCCGCTGCCCCGCCTGCAACTGGCATCGGACTACCCGCGTCCCGAGCGGCTCGGTCATGCCGGGCAGACGCTCGAAGTCGAACTGTCGGCCCCGCAGGTGGAAGGGCTCGCGCAGCTGGCCCGCGCTCACCATACGTCGCTCTATGCAGTGCTCCTGGCGTCGTTCTGCGTGCTGATGCACCGCTACACGGGGCGCGAGGACATCGTCATCGGCAGCGTGTCGGCCGGGCGCGACAGCGAACAGCTCGAATCGCAGATCGGGGTGTACCTCAACACCGTCGTGCTGCGCGTCCCGGTGCGGAAATCCGCGACCGTCGCCGAGGTGATCGACGGTGTGGCGAAGGCCTCCACGCAAGCGCTGGAGCACGCGTCCTATCCGTTCGACGTGCTGCTGGAAGACCTGAAGATCCGCACCCCGGCGAACCATTTCCCGATCTTCGACATTCAAGCGAACTACGTTTCGATACCCGCGCCGCAGCCCGGTCTGCACATCACGGACATCTCGCAGACGGACAGCACGGCCAAGTTCGACCTGTCCTTCCAGATCGTGGAAAGCGAAGGCAGGCACCTCATCCAGTTCATCTACAACACCCGCCTGTTCCGCCCCGCGACCATCGCCGCGATGCGCGATCGGCTGCTCGCGATCCACGACGTCTTCCGCCGCGACCCGACCACGCCGGTCGATCGCATCCCGCTCCCCGGCGACGCGCCCGCCGCCAGCGCCCGGGTCCGGGTCGGCTTGCGCCTGAAGCGCGCGCCCGAAGTCACGGCCGACGACGTGCTCGAGGAGAAGACGTGATGCGGGCCGGCCGGAGTTCGAGCAGCGGGCGCCGTGCGCGCCGCTTCGGGTTGTTTCAGGTGAACAAAACGTCTCAAGGAGTTTCCTGTGCAAGACAATAACGTGCTGGTCACCGACCATCGCTATGCGCAAACCGCGCGCTTCTGGCGCGAAAGCCTTTCCCTGGTCGCCGGCGTCTACCGGATCGCAGCGCACGCCCCGGCACAGCAGCCGGGTCGCCTGCTGTCCCGCACGGTGCCGCTCACGCCCGCGTCGCTCGACCTGTTGCGGCGCATCGGCGACGGCGAGCTGGCCGAATTCGCCGTCACGGCCGCGGGCATTGCGTTCCTGCTCTGGAAATACTTCCGGATTCCGGTCACGGTGCTCGGAACGCCGGGGCTTGCCGAGCATCCGCCGGCCCGGGCCGCCACCGTTCCGCTGATCATCGAGGTCCGTCCCGAGGAGCGCATCGAGGACTACCTGTCGCGCGTGGCGGGAATCGTGGAAGACAGCTACGCCGAGCACCATTTCCCGCTGGAAACGCTCGTGCGCAACGAAAAGGACATGGATCTCGCGCAGCTCACGAAAGTCGCGCTGGTGGACGATCGGGTGCACCACGCGCTGACCGGCCACGACGACGACCTGCAGTTGCACCTGCGGCTCGCGCGCGGCGAAATCGAGATCCGTCATACCGGCGCCATCGAGCCGTTCGTCATCGACGGTTTCGCGAACAGCCTCGGCGCGGTGCTGGAGGCATTCGAACACCTCGACAAGCCCGTCGGCGACATCGAATCGAGCCCGCCGGAAGAGCGCCGGCTGCTGGCCGCCTTCAACGAAACCGCGGCGGCCGGGCCCGGCCACCTCACGGTCGTCGACATGTTCGAGGCGCAGGTCGCCCGCACGCCGGCGGCGCCGGCCCTGGTCACCGACAGTTCGCTGATGACCTACGCCGACCTGAACGCTCGGGCCAACAGCCTCGCGCATCAATTGCGCGACCACTACGGCGTCGGCCCGGAATCGCTGGTCGGCGTCATGCTCGACCGTTCCGAATGGATGATCGTCGCGATTCTCGGCATATTGAAGGCGGGGGCGGCGTTCGTTCCGCTGGACCCGGCGTATCCGGCCGAACGGATCAATCACATCCTCGGCGACACCGGCCTGTCGCTGCTGGTGACCCAGTCAAGTCAACTGGCGCAGTGGTATGAATTCTCCGGCGCGACGCTGCTGCTGGATCAGGAACTCCCCGGCTGGACGCCGCTGCCGGACAATCCGCCGCGCCGCGCCGAGCCGTCGCAGTTGGCCTACGTGATCTACACGTCCGGCTCGACCGGGCGACCGAAAGGCTGCCTGCTCGAACACCGGAACCTGGCCCACTACATTGCCTGGGCCGCCGGGTATTACTTTCCGGAAAGCACGACCGGCAGTTTCGGCCTGTACAGCTCGCTTTGCTTCGATTTCACGCTCACCAACATCTTCTGCCCGCTGGTGCGCGGCAAGACGCTGCGCATCTATCCGCAGTCGGAAAGCATCGACACCATCCTGGCCCGGATGTTCCAGCCCGGCAGCGGCGTCGACACCCTCAAGCTCACGCCCACCCACATTCACCTGCTGGAATACATGAACCTGGCACGCTCCGGCGTGCGCAAGGTGATCGTCGGCGGCGAGGAACTGACGCCCCAGCACATCGCCACGCTGCGGAAGATCGATCCCGCGATCGAAATCTACAACGAGTACGGTCCCACCGAGGCGACGGTCGGCTGCATCGTCGAGCGCGTCGAGGACGCGCCGTCCACGGTGCTGATCGGCCGGCCCATCGCCAACACCCGGGTGTACATGCTCGACGAAGCGCTGCGGCCTGTTCCGATCGGCGTGCCGGGGGAAATCTGCATCGCCGGCGACGGCCTCGCGCGCGGCTACCACAAGCGGCCGGACGTCACCGCCGCTAAATTCGTCGAGCATCCGTTCCCCGGCGAAGCGCGCCTCTATCGCACCGGCGACATCGGCCGCTGGCTGCCCGACGGGCAGATCCAGTGCTATGGACGCGTCGACGATCAGGTCAAGATCCGTGGGCACCGTGTCGAGCTGGGCGAGATCGAGGCCGCGCTCACCGCGCATGAGGATGTCGTCGGCGCAGCGGTCATGCTGCGCGAAACCGCCCAGGGGGTGCGCAAGCTGGCGGCCTACGTCAAGGGTTCCGCGAGCTTGAGCGTTGCGGACCTGCGGGCCTTTCTGGCCGGGAAACTGCCGGACTACATGGTCCCGTCCGACATTTTCCCGATCGCCGAATTTCCGCTCAACGCCAACGGCAAGCTGGATCGCCCGGCGCTCCTGGCCATGGAGCCTGCCGCCGCGTCCGAGGCCGCCAGTCTCGACGCAACGCCGATCCAGCTCGAGCTGGTGCGCATCTGGCGCGAAGTGCTCGACAATCCGGCCGTCGATCTCACCGGCCGCTTCTTCGACTACGGCGGGGATTCGCTGCAGGCCATGCAGCTCGTCTCGCGGATCTGGAGCAGTTTCTCCGTCGAGATCGGCATCGACGCGATCTTCGAACTCCAGACCATCAGCGCGGTGTCCGACCTGATCGAAGCGTCGTCGCACCGGACCGGTTCGACGGCCGGCAACATCCTGCCCCGCTCGCGCGCGAACGACCTGCCGCTGTCCTTTGCGCAGCAGCGCCTGTGGTTCCTCGCGCAACTGGAAGGCCCGTCGGCCACCTACAACATCTCGAGCGCGCTGCGTTTCGACGGCGATCTGGACATCGCGCGCCTGCGGGCCGCCGTGTCCGAAATCAGCCGGCGTCACGAGATCCTGCGCACCACGTTTCCCGCCGTCGACGGCCGCGGGGTTCAACGCATCGCCCCGCCGGCGCCGGTCGCGCTCGACGTCGTCGACGTCGATACCGAGTCCGACACGCTCGCGCTGCTCGCCGAGGAAGCCGACCGCCCATTCGATCTCGCCGCCGGGCCGCTCTATCGTGTCGTGCTGTATCGCGTGCACGAGCGCCTGCACGTCTTCGGCATCACGATGCATCACATCATTTCCGATGCATGGTCGTCAGGCATCCTCATCGGCGAACTGGCCGCGCTCTATGCCGGCCAGCCGCTGCCGGAACTGGCCGTCCAGTACGCGGACTACGCCGCCTGGCAGCACGAACGCCTGGCGTCGGCCGACACGCATCGGGAACTGGCGCTCGTGAGCGCGGCGCTGGCTGACGCGCCGGACCTGATCGAACTGCCCACCGATCGCCCGCGGCCCGCCATCCAGCGTTTTCACGGCGCGGTTTTGCCGTTCCAGTTGAACGGCGAACGCGCGGACGGCCTGCGCGCGATCGCGCGTGCGTCCGGCACCAGCACGTTCATGGTCGTGCTCGCCGCGTATGCGCTGCTCCTTTCGCGGTACAGCAACCAGCAAGACCTCGTCATCGGCTCCCCGATCGCCAATCGGCGTTCCAGCATGACCGAGCCGCTGATCGGCTTCTTCGCGAACATGCTCGCGCTGCGCGTGGATCTGTCGGGCAATCCGACCTTCGGCGAACTGCTGGCGCGCGTGAAGCGCGTCGCGCTGGACGGTTATAGTCGCCAGGAGATTCCGTTCGAGCAGGTGGTGGACTCGCTCAAGCTCGAACGCAACCTGAGCCGCACGCCGGTTTTCCAGGCCGTGTTCGCGTATGAGAAAACGCAGCCCCATGCGGTGAACTTCCCCGGTCTCGTGGCAACGCCTGTGTCGGTGGAGACCCATACCGCCAAGTTCGACCTCACGCTGCATATCCAGGATGCCGAGCACGGCCTCGCGGGCTCGCTGGAATACAACCTCGACCTGTTCGACGCCGCCACGATCGATCGCATGGCGGAACACTTCCGCACGCTCGTCGATGCCGTGGTCGCCGATCCGGACCGGCCGCTCAGCGAGCTTTCGTTGTCGAGCGATGCGGAGCGGAACCTGCTCACCGTCGAATGGAACCGGACCGAGATGGATTTCGGCGCCGATGCCACGCAACCGCTGCATCGGTTGTTCGAGCAACAGGTCGAGCGCACGCCCGATGCCGTCGCCGCCGTCTGCGACGACGTCGCGCTCACCTACGCCGAACTCAACCTGCGCGCCAACCGCCTCGCCCATCGCCTCATCGAGTTCGGTGTCGTTCCCGATGCCCTCGTCGGCGTGGCCATGGAGCGCTCGCTCGACATGATCGTCGCGCTGCTCGCCATCCTCAAGGCCGGCGGCGCTTACGTCCCCGTCGACCCCGACTACCCCGCCGAGCGCGTGCGCTTCATGATCGACAACGCGCAGTTGCGCTGGCTCCTCACCCAGCAGCATCTGCTTGCCGCGCTGCCCGACACCGACGCCCGCGTGATCGTCGTCGATCGCGACGCGCTCGACCTCGACGCCGCGCCCGCGTCCAACCCCGCGCCTGCGCTGAGCGGCGAGAACCTCGCCTACATGATCTACACCTCCGGTTCGACCGGCCGGCCCAAGGGCGCGCTCAACACCCATCGCGCCATCACCAACCGCATCCTGTGGATGCAGCACGCCTACACCCTCGGCGCCGACGATGCCGTGCTGCAGAAAACCCCGTTCAGCTTCGACGTCTCGGTCTGGGAATTCTTCTGGCCGCTCATCGTCGGCGCGCGCCTCGTGTTCGCCCGCCCCGGCGGCCAGCGCGAGACCGACTACCTGGTCGAACTCATCGAGCGCGAACGGATCACCACGATCCATTTCGTGCCGTCCATGCTGCGCGCCTTTCTCGATCATCCGGACCTCGACGCGCACTGCGCGTCGCTGCGCCGCGTCGTGTGCAGCGGCGAGGCCCTGCCGTTCGATCTGCAGCAGCGTTGCTTCACGCGCCTCGACGTTTCGCTGTTCAACCTCTACGGCCCCACCGAGGCTGCCGTCGACGTGACCGCATGGGAATGCCGACGCGACGACCCGCACCGCATCGTCCCGATCGGCCGGCCCATCGCCAATACCCGCCTCTATATCGTGGACGCGCAGTTGCAGCCCGTGCCGGTCGGCGTGGCCGGCGAACTGCTGATCGGCGGCACGCCGGTCGGACGCGGCTACCACGGCGAGCCCGAACTGAGCGCCGAGAAGTTCATCGCCGATCCGTTCTCCAACGACCCGCATGCACGCCTCTATCGCACCGGCGATCTCGCGCGCTACCGGCCCGACGGCAACATCGAGTTCCTCGGCCGCATCGACCATCAGATCAAGCTGCGCGGCCTGCGCATCGAACCCGGCGAAATCGAGGCCGCGCTGCGCGGGCATCCGTCGGTCGACGACTGTGTCGTGATCGCGAAAACCGACGGAGCCCGAACGTTCCTCATCGCCTATGTCGCGACCGCATCGCCGGACATCGCCGATCTGCGCGGCTATCTGAGCGGCAAGCTCGCGGACTACATGGTGCCGTCGAGGTTCGTCGCGCTCGAATCCCTGCCGATGCTGCCCAACGGCAAGATCAACCGCAAGGCGCTGCCCGTCCCGGCGGACACGGTCGACGCGGCCCGGTTGCACGCGCCTGCCGTCACACCCAGGGAAGTCCTGCTGGCGTCCATCTGGCAAGACGTGCTGCAACTGCAGTCCATCGGCATTCACGACAATTTCTTCGAACTTGGAGGCGACTCCATCCTGAGCATCCAGGTGATCTCGCGCGCCAATCAGGCAGGACTTCGCGTGACGACGAAACAACTGTTCCAGTATCAGACCGTCGCCCAACTGGCCGCCGCGCCTGAAGAACGGGCAGCGCATGCGCCGAGCGTCAGCCCGCTGGGCGATGCGCCGCTCACCCCGGTCCAGCACTGGTTCTTCGAACAGGAGATCGATGCGCCGTCGCACTACAATCAAACGGTCCTGATTCAGGTGCCGTCGGATATCGACGCGTCGACGCTCGCCGACGCGTTCCGACAAGTCCACGAACATCACGATGCGTTGCGCCTGCGTTTCTCGCGCAGCGCCGGCGGCTGGACGCAAGAAGTCGTCGCAGTTGGCGAGATGCCGGCGCTGTTCGCGAAGCAAGCGATCGCAGGCGACGCCGGCGAGCGCATGGCGGCCATGCGCGCTGCCGCTGCGCAAGCGGAACGCGGCATCGACATCACGCATGGCCCGTTGCTGGCGGCCCGGCTTTTCTGCTTTGCCGACGAGCCGCTCGCCCGCCTGTTCGTGTCGATTCATCACCTTGCGGTGGACGGCGTGTCGTGGCGCGTGCTCCTCGAGGATCTGCATGCCGCCTACCACGGCCAGCCGTTGTCCGAGAAGACGACTTCGTTCCGCGAATGGGCCCTGCACCTGCAGCAACTGGCCCGGTCGCCTGCCATCGGCGACGAAGCCCCATTGTGGCAAGCCCTCCTCGCGCAGGACGTCGAGCCCATGCCGGTCGATTATCCGGCCGCGGGCGCGGCCCACAACGCGGTCGGCGACTCGGCATCCGTTTCATTCGAGCTGGACGCAGCCGAAACCGCGGCGTTGCTGCGCCGGCTGCCGCGGGCCTACGACACCCGCATCAACAACGTCCTGCTCGTCGCGCTCGCGCAAGCATGCAGCATGGTCACGGGCAACGCGCGCACCCGGATCGATGTCGAAAGTCACGGCCGCCACGTGTCCGATGCGTCGATCGACGTCAGCAGGACGGTGGGCTGGTTCACCTCCATCTATCCGATCGTCCTCGAGGTCGACGCGACGCAGACGCCGGAGCAAGCGTTGCGCGACGCGCAGCAACAGTTGCGCCGGATTCCGGCCGAAGGCCTCGGTTATTCGCTGCTCCGCTACCTGGGCCCCGACGACGCCGTGCGTGACAGCCTCGCCGCGCTGCCGAATGCCGACATCCTCTTCAACTATCACGGGCAGCTCGATACCGTGCTGCAGCAATCCGATGGCTGGAGCCCGGCTGCAGAAGACCTCGGTTCGCTGCGCTCCGAGCGGTCCCTGCGCACGCATGCGTTCGAGATCGTCGCCGCCGTTTCCGACGGCAAGCTTCAGGTGGACTGGCGCTACGGCGAGCGTCTCCACCAGCGGCAGACGGTCGAAAACCTGGCCGCGCACTTCAAGGACCGGTTGCTCGACTTCGCGGCGTCGGTTCCCGACACCGCGTGGGACGACCTCGAAGACAGCTACCCGCTCTCGTCCCTGCAGCAGGGCATTCTGTTCCATTCGCTATACGAGCTGGATCCCGCTGCCTATTTCCAGCAGTTCAGCTTCGTCGTCAGCGGCCCGCTCCAGGTGCCGGCGCTCCGGCAAGCCTGGGCCAATGCGCTCGCGCGCCATGCCGTGCTGCGTACCGCGTTCGCGTGGGCCAATCGCGATCATCCCGTCCAGACCGTCCGGCACACGGTCGACCTGCCGTGGACGTTCCTCGACTGGCGACACCGCGATGCATCCCGCCGCGCGCAGGACTTCGATGCATTCCTCGCCGACGACCGGCGGCGCGGCTTCGATCTGCAGCGGGCGCCGTTGTTCCGCTGCACGCTGATTCAGGAAGCGGAGGCACGCCATCGGTTCTGCTGGAGCGCACACCACATCATTCTCGACGGCTGGAGCACCGCCACCCTGATGAAGGAAGTGTTCGACGATTACCTGTCGCTCGTCCGCACCGGCGTGCCCGCGCTCGCAGCGTCGGCGCCGGGATACCGCAGGTACATCGACTGGCTCGCGCGCCATCCTCGTTCGGCCGACGAAACCTGGTGGCGCGCCGAACTGGCCGGGTTTCATGCCGCCACGCCGATCGTGGCCCATCCGGCCGGGCAGATCTCCGGCGATGCCGCACGGCAGGACAAACGCAGGACCCAGCAATTCCTGCTGGACGAGGCCCTGACCGCTCGGCTGCAAGCGCTCATGCGAACCCATCGCCTCACCCTCAACGTCCTGATCCGCGCGGTCTGGGCGTTGGTGCTGCGGCGCCACGCCGGGACGGACGACGTCGTCTTCGGCGTCACCGTGTCCGGTCGCCCGCCGCAGCTCGACGGTGTCGAATCGATCGTGGGCCTGTTCATCAACACGCTGCCGTTTCGCCTGCGCATCGCGCCGGAACGCCCCTTCATCGAATGGCTGGCGACGGTTCACGCAGCCCAGACGGCGATGGAGCCGCATTCGTACAGTTCGCTGGTCGATATCCAGTCGTGGAGCGAACTGCCCGCCCGCGACAGCCTGTTCGACAGCCTGCTGGTGTTCGAGAACTTCCCGGTTGCCGCCGCCCCCGATCTCGGGCCCGACGACATCGAGATTCTCGACACCCGCGCCTTCGCGGAAGCGCATTACCCGCTGACCCTGACCGTACACCCGGATACGCGCGTCAGCTTCCAGATCGCGCACGATGCCCACCGCGTCGCCCCCGAGGTGGTCCGGCAGATGCTGGACACCATCCGCGCGTTGCTGGAACGATTCGCCGACGACCCGGCCCAGCTGACCGGCCGGCTCGCCGATGCGCCGGAGCCGGACGCCGGCGGACAGCCGGGCGCGCCGCGCGGCGCGGCCGCCGCTGGCGTCGAACCCGCCGCCGGTGCGGCCACGACGGCCCGCACCCGCGCGCCGACGGCGGACGAAAGCACGTTGCTGGAGATCTGGCAGCGGATCTTCAAAAGAAACGACATCGCGGTCAGCGACAATTATTTCGACCTCGGCGGACACTCGATCATCGCGATCCAGCTGATGGCCAATGTCGAAAAAGCGTTCGATCGCCGGCTGCCCATTTCCTGTCTGTTCGAGAATCCGACCGTCGAGAAACTGGCGGCGGCATTGGCCAGGAAAGCGCCGGCCGCCCCCGCCGGCGGACTCGTGCCGATCCGGGACGGCGGTCCCGCCGCGCCGCTTTTCCTCCTTCCGGGTGCCGGCGGGAACGTGGTCTACTTCAACCCGCTCGCAAACCACCTGACCGACGCTCACGCGGTGCACGGCCTGGAAGCGCTCGGCCTCGACGGCTCCTGCCTGCCGCTCACCCGCGTGGAAGACATCGCGGCCCGTCATATCGAATGCATCTGGCCGCTGGTGGGCGCGGGCCCGTACTACCTGGCGGGCCACTCGTTCGGTGCGCAGGTGGCGCTCGAAATGAGCCGGCAGCTCGTCGCCAAGGGCGCGGTCGTCAAACTGCTGGCGATCCTCGACGCTTCCGCGCCCATCGACAGCTCGGCCGCAACCTACTGGCAAGACTGGGACGACACCGAATGGCTGGTCGCGATCGCCCACGAAATCGGCACCTTCCTCGGGACCGACCTTCAGGTGACGCGAGCAGACCTCGTCGAGCTCGACCCCGACGGCCAGGCCGGCCTGATCCTCGACAGAATCGGCAACCGCGGCAACTGGTTTGCGGATGCCGGATCCGACCGCCTGCGCGCCTATCTGCGTGTCTATCAGGCCAACTTCAAATCGCGCTACGCGCCGCAAGCCGACCCGCTTCCCGTGCCGATCGCGTTGTTCCGCAGCACCGAGCGGGATCCCGGCGACTACGATCCGTCGCCCGAGATAGCGCAGCTCCGCCTCGACCCGACCTGGGGGTGGTCCCGCTTCTCGGCGCTGCCCGTCGAGGTGACGGACGTACCCGGCGACCACCTGACCATGCTGCTCGACCCGCACGTCGCCGTCCTCGCTACCCGCATCAACCAGTTTCTGGAAAAAAAACGCTCATGAAATCCGCACAGACGATCGACAACGCTTTCGCCCGCAAGGTCTGCATCAATCTGGACCGGCGCCCCGACCGCTGGGAAGCGATGCAAAGAAAATTCGCCGAACAGAACATCCTCACGGTGGAACGACTGCCCGCCGTCGATGCAAGGCTGGTGACCGTGCCGCCATCCTTGAGCCATATGCGTCCGCAGGACTACGGCTGCACGATGAGCCATCTTGCCGCCGTGAAGCAGGCCAAGGCCGCGGGCGCGAGCGAAGTCCTGATCTTCGAAGACGACGCCTTCTTCGACCCCGACTTCGCCGCGCGCTTCCCCGAGTTCATCGCGCAAGTGCCGAAAGACTGGCACATGCTGTTTCTGGGCGCCTATCACTTCACGCCCCCCATTCCCGTCGCGCCGAACATCGTCAAGGCCGTGGAGACGCTCACCGCGCACGCCTACGTCGTCAGGGACTCGCTTTACGACGCATTCATTGCGATCAACGAACACCCGCCGGCGATCAACGACCGCAACAACCTCATGCTGCAGCAGAAGTTCAATTGCTATTGCTTCGAACCCAATCTGGTCGGACAGGAGTCCGGCTACTCCGACATCATGGACGAAGTCATGCCGGAAAAGCCGCTGACCTATTCCCTTCCGATTCCGGATGGCTGGTAACGCCTGCGGCCGGCGCGCGCTGCGATCCCCTGCGGTCCCTATCTCAACAGGCCATTGAAGCTCATGAAAACCATCACCGTTGACCTCGAAGCGGAGTTCGTAAAGTCCGCGCTCGATTCGCTCCACCGGGACTGCAAGCTCGGCGAGGCAATTTCGCTGGCTTATGGGAAATGCGAATCGACCGACGACGTGATCGATCTGATTTTTCCGTTGATCACGAAGACACGGCGGGTTGATTACATCCTGATGTACAGCATCGAAAGGAATCCCCGCACCCTCCTGCAGTTTCTTCGACTGATCGAAGCGCGGTTGACACGGAACGATAGCTGGACAGTCGCGTCGGTCGAGGCTTCGTTGCGTAGCGTGGCCGATTCATCGGGCCTCGGTTGGGACCGTGCGCAGCGCTTGCTGAAGTGCTGCATCCTGTTTTCCGACTCGCCGCTGGAAATCGTGGAAAGCATCGCGTTCCTGGGCAAGCACGAAACCTCGTCGAGATTGAGATCAGCGGCAAGAAACGTCGAACTCAGCCACCTGATCAACTGAACGATATTGGCGACTCATGGATTCCGCTCAAAGTAAATCGCCGCCGTGGCATTCGGCCGTCACCCTGATGTGGCGCAGTCATCCCTGGTTGACCCTGGGCACGGTCCTTACGGGCCTCGTCAGCGGCATTGCGTCGATCGTGGGCGTCGGATTGATCAGCAGGGTGCTGCATGACCAGGACGACCGCCAGACGCTGCTGACGATATTCATTGCGGTGAACGTCATCGCAGTTTTCTGCCGGAGCAGCGCTGCCGTGATGCCCTCCTATGCCTGCATGAAAGTCATGACGAGACTGCGCGTCAATCTATGCAAAAGGATCCTGGCGACCCCACTGGATGAAATTGACCGACGCGGCGCCCCGAATATCCTGACCATGCTGACGCAGGACATTCCGCAGTTGAGCCAGACCCTGCTCACCATACCGACGATCATCGTTCAGTCCGTCGTCCTGGTATGCAGCATCGCCTATCTCGCCTATCTGTCGTGGATCGTTTTCGCTTCGACAATCACCCTGACAATCGTTGGCCTGGCGCTTTATCTGTTTTTCTATCGAAAGGCGGTCAATTTCACGGAAAGAGTTCGCGATGAATTTGTCCAGTTCAATGAATACACCCATGGCCTCGTGTTCGGAATCAAGGAACTCAAGCTCAACAGGACCAGACGACGCTGGTTTACCAGGGCCGCGATCGAACTATCATCGAAGCGCGTGGCCGGATTCAATTACATAGAACGCTTCTGGTTCATGAGCGGCGACAGCATTGGCCAGATCACGGTAGCGGTCCTGCTCGGATTTTTGCTTTTCGGCGTACCTTCGTTCGGCGTCGTGGACCCCTCCGTACTCACGGCGAGCATTCTGGCCGTTCTCTACATGATGGGGCCTTTGACCATGCTGATCAGTATCCTGCCGATCGTGGCCGAAGGCAAAACCGCGCTCGCCCGGCTGGCGGAATTCGGTTTCTTGATCGATGACAGCGAGGATTCGCGCAAGGAACCGCCCCATCCGCGCACCAGGGAATCCTCGGCGAATCCATGGCAACGCATTGAGCTGAAAGATGTGACGATGAACTATCGTGACAATGATTCGTCGGTCGATTTCGTGCTCGGCCCCATCAATATGACGATTCATGCCGGAGAACTCGTCTATGTCATCGGTGGAAACGGCAGCGGCAAAAGCACGTTGGGCAAAGTCCTCAGCGGCCTCTATGTGCCTACCAAAGGCCATATTGCCCTTGATGGAAAAGTCGTTGACGACGATGCCAGGGAACGGTACCGCAATCTGTTTTCCGCCGTCTTTACCGATTTCCATTTGTTCAATCGCATCATAGGGCCGGACCGGGAAAATGCTGGCATCGAGCTTGCCCGCAAATATCTTGAAACACTGAAATTGGCGGACAAAATAGAGATCGATGGCAACAATTACTCGACAACCAGGGCCTTATCGACAGGGCAACGCAAGCGATTGGCGTTGCTTTGCGCCTATATCGAGGATCGTCCGATTTACATCCTGGACGAATGGGCTGCCGATCAGGATCCCGTGTTCAAGAGATTTTTCTATGAAGTGCTGGTTCCCGATCTGAAATCCCGCGGGAAATGCGTCATTATCATTACCCACGACGATCAGTACTTCAAGCTCGCGGATCGGGTCATTCGCCTGGATAGCGGCCGCATCTTCTCCGATACGGCCATGTGTGCCGTCCGGGCCGAAGTTGCGGGATGAGCAGCGATCCTGATGCGGGGCGCGCGTTGCAGCTCCGCACAGATCCGATCCGCCACACCGTCCCACGACCGAATGGCCGGCGTTCCTCGATCCCGGGCAACTCGATCTGCAATCGCGACGCCGGCCGATCGCTCTTCGCATTATTTAAAGAATCGGCATCAATGCCAAAATAATTCAATCAATCAGGGTCAACCGATTTTCCTTTCATCAAGCGGCATTCAGCCGCTGCCGAGATCTCGTCGCGCGTCGACAGTGCGGCGAGCTCGCGAACGCCACCGCAATTCGCCTGTCCCGGCTATCCGTTACAGACGCGTTCGCCGCCGGGTGTTTAAATCATGCCGGCAATCATGCGCGCAAGCGCAGCTTCAACGTCTCACCAGGAATCCGTTCATGGAGTTCAGCAGATTGTTCGCACACGTCGGCGAAGCGATCTCAAGCAGCGGGAGCCGACGCTTTCCCCGAGTGATGTACAGCCTGATCTCTGCGGCCGTCCCCGTCGACGAGATCCGCATTTCGGAGCTCGCGGTCGACGCGACGCCTGACGGCGATCTCGCGGTGCGCAGCCTCGGCGCGGTCGGCGCGGCGCTCGCGAAGGCCGGCCCGGCAGCCGCCTGTTACGGGCCGCAGATGCCGCCGCGCTCGGGCGCGAGCTGCGTGCACGTCGATGACATGCTCGCGGGCCACGGCCCGACCCACGCGCTGCTCCATCGCTTCGTCCTCATGCAGGCTGCAATCGTGCCGCCGCGTTGCGCGCAGTTCCATCTCTTGACCCGCAAGCGGGGCCACTATTACCTGATCTCGCTGTATCGCACGAACACGTTCGACGACTTCTCGTCGCGGGAGCAGACCGTCCTCAAGGAGCTCTCGCACGTGCTGTTTCCGATCGTCGAGACCCATGTCGCGGCGCTCGATTCGGCTCCGCCGCCCGCCCACGCGGCCGCCGCCGCGCCGCCGGCGACGCAATCGGGCCGGGAGCGCGTGGCGCGGCGGTTCGCCGACCGTCTGCGGCAAGCCGGCGTCAAGCTGTCGACGCGCGAGATCGAGGCATGCACGGCGCTGCTGGCCGGCGACACGGTGCCCGCCATCGCCGTGCGTTTCGCGCTGCGCGAAAGCACCGTCGAGACCTACCTGAAGCGGGCAGCCGTCAAGCTCGGCTTCGGCGGGCGCCATGGTCTCACGCGCTGGATGCTCGACGAGGCGGCAGGGGCCGCGGGCGAGGCCGCGGCTGGAGCACGCCGAGACGGCACGAGAAGCGTGCGGCGCGACTGCGCATCGCCGTACGTCGGCACCTGAAGCGTCGGCCCCCGAAGGCTAGCGGTCCGAAAGCGCGTGCCGGTGCCCGCGGCGCGCCAGGAACTGCAGCCCGCGCGACGCCGACGCGGGCTGCGTGCAAAACAGCATCGGATAGCTGCCGCCGGCCACCACTTCGAGCCGCGTGCCGGCAATCAGGCCGGCGACGAAGGCCGAACCGCCGCACCCGGTGACATCGTCGTCATCGCCCGCGACGAGAGCGCCGGCGCGCACGCGCGCGCCAGCAATCCCGGCACGCCGGCCGGCGACGCTGGTCGCGCGTCGGGTATCGGCGCCCGCGCCCGGCGTGACGGCATCACGCCGCCGACGCGCACGGCACGTAATCGTCGATCATCCATTTCGTGAGCCCGTGCCGGCCGCTGATGCCGAGCTTCACCGCGGCGCGCTTGATGTACGTCTCGACCGTACTCTCCTTCACACCGAGCTCGCCGGCCAGTTCTCGCAGCATCTTGCCCGCGAGCAGGCCGAGGCACACTTCGCTTTCGCGCGCCGACAGCACGACCGCCGCGCGCGCAAGCCGCGATTCGAACTCCTGGCGCAGCGCCTCGACGGCGGGCATCGTCGTGCCTTCGAGGTCGCCGTGCCGGCGCGTCGACGCATGCCACTCGACGAGCGGCAGCAGCGTATCGGCGAAATTCTTCAGGAACGACATCTCCTGCAACGAGAAGTCGCAATGCGACACTGTTCGATGCAGCGAGATCACGTAGCGGCGATTCGCCTTGGACGACACGAGATGGCACTGAAATCCCCCCTCCGGTCCACGCGGCGGCGCGACTTCGCCGCCATTGCCGCTCCGCATCAGCGGATTGATGTGAATCAGCTGCCGGTCGCAAGCAGCCACGATCCGGTTCAACAGCGGATGCGCTGCCGGCTGCCGCTCGCCATGCGCGGCCGGCCCGCTGCTGCGCCCGTCGTCACCCGGCGCGCCGAACGCGCCGAGCGATTGCACGTGGACGACTTCGCCCGCCGGCTCGTCGAGCGTCCATTCAGTCATCCGGGTGATCGCGAGCGGAATCGATTCGACCAGCAATGCATGCATGTCGGATGCGAACCGCTCACTGCCGGCGCTCGAAATCACCTTCCCGAGCTTCGAGAACATCGCGAACATCTGACTCTCCTTGTTTCCTTGTTGTGCGTGCTTGAGGACGGCGGCGCAACGCCGGCGCGGGCGAGCCGGCGCGGTTTGCGCGGCGCGCGTTTCGGCGCGCGTCGTCATGCGTTCTCGCGTTGCGTCGCGCGCCGATGTGTCCGGCTCACGCGAAACGGCGGCGCGCCGTGCTCTGTTCAGTTCGATGCGAGATCGCCCCGCAAGAAGCTGAAACGCCCATTTCAGTCATTGAGCGCTGCTGATTGAAAATGGGCTGCCGCCGGACGCGCTGAAGGCCTGAATCGGAAAACCCTGCGCCGGCCCGGAGCGGGTGCGTTCCCGGCGGATTCAACGAAAAATCATGAACAAAAACCGAGATAATCCCTTCCATTGAATTTGATCCACGAATACCCCAGCTGCGTATGATAGCGACGATTTAAAATATCCGCAGTTAGCGTGACATTCGTTTTTTAATCGCCGCCGCCTGCAGACCAAAAATCGATCAACTCGCAAGCCACTCATGAGCAAAATTATGGTAGATCAATAGAAATCGATATTTATTTACCCCGAAATTTTGTAATAGTCATCCGGGAATCGCCTATCATGGATTTTCGTCCAAGAGGTCTTATTCGAGAGAAGAATCGGCGAATTTCATCACATCGCTCCCGCTCACCACGCAGCCCAAAGCACTTTTCTCCGAACATTGTTTCGATTCGATCAACGATTGATTCAATCTGCGCGATGGGAAAGCATAATTTTTTTGCTGTCTACTTGAGGCAGCGCTGTCGATTACACCTTCATGCGATAAAAATCGCCGCAATCAACATACGCAGCACCGTGGATACGGCCGTTGCAAAATATCAACAAATGGCGAAATCATTGTCCGTCACAAAATATCCATATTTAATCGCACGCAATTTACCCGCCCCACCGCTTGCCGCCAGAAAAATAAATTGCTACGCTTTTCCAGCGAAACAAACGATAAAACGCCACCCGATTTTGAATTGCAAGCGGGTTTATTTAAAAAAATGAAACATGAAAATTAATATGCACGTGCAATCATCTTTTATCGATCGTCGCGGCTAGCGCTTCGTCACACGCCATTCAGCCGAATCTCCATATCCACCTGCCGGCAGGACAGGCCGACGGCCAGTTGCAAAAGTCGCCGGCGGTTTTTCGATTCTCTTCCAGACGTCCGTGATGACGCTCGGCCGCGCATTGTCGAACGCACCGTCCTCTTTTCAATCCCGGGCCGCCAACGCGCAACGCTTCCCGCGCGTCACGCCTGCTCGACTTACCACATTGGCTTCAACGCGTCATTTGTCGTCTTTCCAATCTGTAAAACCATTCCGAGAAATTGGAGCACACCATGAGTCACGACTTTCGAGACGAACCTGCGCCGCGTCGCGCCTTCCTGGCCAACATGGCGAAACTCGCGGCGGCCGGCGTCGTCACCGGCTGGACACCGGTCTACCAGATTGCGGCGCACGCGCTGACGGCCGGCGCGACACCGCCCGGCTTCCCGGCCGACATCCCGCTTTACAAGCAGGCGTTCCAGAACTGGAGCGGCGAGATCGCCGTGCAGGACGTATGGACCGCCGCGCCACGCTCCGCCGACGACGTCGTTGCGACGGTCAACTGGGCCCGCGCGAACGGCTATCGGGTACGTCCGCGCGGCTACATGCACAACTGGTCGCCCCTGACGCTGGACCCAAGCGCCGGCGCCGCGAACCTCGTGCTGCTCGATACGACGAAGTCGTTGACGGCCGTCTCCGTCGACACGTCGGCGAGCCCGGCGCGCGTCACCGCGCAGACGGGCGTCTCGCTGGAGTCGCTGCTCGCGACGCTCGAGCAATCTGGCCTCGGCATGGTCGCCGTGCCTGCGCCGGGCGGCATCACGCTCGGCGGTGCGCTTGCGATCGACGCGCACGGCACCGCCGTACCGGCGGCCGGTGAAACCTTGCAACCGGGCCACACCTACGGCTCGCTAAGCAATCTCGTGGTCGCGCTGACCGCCATCGTGTTCGATCCGGCCCGGCAGCAATACGTGCTGCGCCGGTTCGAGCGCAGCGATCCCGAGATCGGCGCGTTCCTCGCGCACATCGGGATGGCGTTCGTCGTCGAAGTGACGCTGACGGCAGGCCCGAACCAGCGGCTGCGCTGCCAGAGCTTCGTCGACATTCCGTCTTCCGAACTATTTGCGCCGGCCGGCACGCCCGGCCGAACGATCGCGTCGTTTCTCGATCGAGCGGGCCGGATGGAAGCGATCTGGTTCCCGTTCACGACGTGCCCGTGGCTCAAGGTCTGGACGCCGACGCCCAGCAAGCCGTTCCTGTCGCGCACCGTCACGCAGCCGTACAACTATCCGTTCTCCGATTCGATCTCGCAGTCCATCTCGGATCTCGTCAAGCGGATCGTGATCAACGGCGAAGGCGCATTGACGCCGTTGTTCGGCCAGACGCAGCTGGCGATCACGACCGCCGGCCTCGCGCTCACGCTCAGCGGGGACATCTGGGGCTGGTCGCGCACCGTACTGCAGTACATTCGGCCGACGACGCTGCGCGTCACCGCGAACGGCTACGCGGTACTGGCGCGGCGTGCCGACGTGCAACGCGTGATCAGCGAATTCGTGCAGTTCTATCAGAATCGCATCGACGCATACAAGGCACGCGGCGAGTACCCGATCAACGGTCCCGTCGAGATCCGGGTCACCGGTCTCGACAAGCCGGCCGATGCCGGCGCCGGCGCGGTCGTTCCCACGCTGTCCGCGCTCAAGCCGCGCCCCGATCACCCGGAATGGGACATCGCCGTATGGTTCGATATCCTGACGTTACCGGGCACGCCTGGCGCCGATCGCTTCTATCGCGAGATCGAGCAATGGATGCTCGCGAACTACACCGGTTCGTATGCGACGCTGCGTCCCGAATGGTCGAAGGGCTGGGGCTATACCGACACGGCCGCCTGGCAGGATGGCACCATGCTCGCCACCACGATCCCGAATCTGCATCGTGAAGGCCAGCCGCCGTCGAGCAGCTGGGATGCGGCGCGCGCGACCCTCGAACGCTACGACCCGCACCGGATCTTCCGGTCGCCGCTGCTCGATCGGCTGATGCCGTAGCAATCCCGGTGGAAGCCTGCGCGGCGCGCTGCCATGCGCGCCGCGCGCGAGAACTCTTTTGAACATGGCGGGAAGATTCCGAGCCCCTCTCGACCGGTTCAGGTATCTGTCGCTGCATCGTTTTCGGTCCCCTACCGGGGTTGCACCGATTCTTTCCGTACCTGTCTTCGCCTTCCCGCAGCAGGCGGACCATCAGCCGCCTCTTCTCCACTTCCTTCGAAACCGGCAGCCCGAATTGCCTGAGCAGGCATCCGGGCCGCTCGTCGCAGCAGCACGCCCCCGCGCACCGCCATTTCCTGCCGAACCCGCTCACACACCGCCGACAAACGGCGATTCGTGACTGCGGAGTACAAGTTCTTATGCCGTTTTGTCCGTTTATCGGCCGCTCGCCACACACGATACTGCGCACCATCCGGCGCGTGGCGCCTCACTCGACAATTCGCACGAACATGAACCGATACCCAGGATTGAAGCGCGTCGCTCGACGGGCCGTGCTTGCCGCCGTTCCGATGGCCGCGCTCCTCGCGTTGTCCGGCTGCCAGTCGGACGACAAGGCGGCGGCCGCGACGCCGAGCGTGATCGTCAGCCCGCCCGTCGCCCGCGACGTCAACGACGTCGACGTCTATACCGGACGCTTCGAAGCCGTCGATACCGTCGACGTGCGCCCGCGGGTGAGCGGCTATCTCGACAAGGTAGCGTTCCAGGACGGTGCGAACGTTCGGAAGGGCGACCTTCTGTTCGTCATCGATCCGCGCCCGTATCAGACGGCCGTCACGGCCGCGCAAGGCGCACTCGAACGCGCGCAGTCGCAACTGAAGCTGAGCCGGCAAGATTTCGAACGGGCCAGCGTCCTGATCAGGACCGACACGATCGCACAGAGCCTCTACGACCAGCGCCGCCAGGCCGTGCAAAGCGCACAGGCTGAGGTAACGAGCGCACAAGGCGCGCTCGAGCGCGCACGGCTCGACCTGTCCTTCACGCGCATCGTCGCACCGATGTCCGGCCGCATCAGCCGCAAGCTCGTCAGCGAAGGCAACCTCGTGAAAGGCGGCGACAGCGACGCGACCGTGCTGACGACGATCGTGTCGCAGGATCCGATCGATATCTACTTCGACGTCGATGAACAAAGCTACCTGCGCTACACGCGCGAAGCGCAGAAAAGCGGTAGCAATGCGTCGTCGCGGCAGGTCGCGATCGCACTGCCGGGCGACGCACAACCGTCGCTGACGGGCACGATGGATTTCGTCGACAACCGCCTCGACAACTCGACCGGCACGCTGCGGCAACGCGCGCGCGTCTCGAACCCGGATCGGCGTCTCAGCCCCGGCCAGTTCGGCCGCGTCTACCTGTCGAGCCGCGTCGCGCATCATGCGCTGCTGGTACCCGATTCGGCCGTCGCGACCGACGCGACGCATCGCGTGCTGTATTTCGTCGACGCGAAGGGCACGGTCGCGATCCGCCCGGTGACCCCCGGCCGCCTGCACGGCAACCTGCGCGAAATCGACGCCGGGCTGAACGCCGGCGACCGCGTGATCGTCGACGGTTTCCAGCGCGTGCAGGCCGGCGACAAGGTCAAGGCCGTGCCGCGCGCGATCGATGCAACTAATACGGCCACGTTGGCCCAGGCAACCGACAAGGCCAACGGCACGACCGGGAGCGCGCAATGAACCTCGGCCGCTTGTCCGTCCAGCAGCCGGTGCTCGCGATCGTCCTGTCGATCGTAGTGACGATCGCCGGTGCGTTGGCCTATTTCTCGCTCGCGGTGTCCGAATACCCGGACATCGCGCCGCCGACCGTCGTCATCCAGGCAACCTATCCTGGCGCGTCTGCGGAAACCGTGTCGCAAACGGTATCGACACCGATCGAGCTCGAAGTGAACGGTGTCGAGGACATGCTGTACATGTACAGTCAGGCAACGTCGGACGGCAGCCTCAACATCACCGCGACGTTCAAGCCGGGCACGGATGTCGACAAGGCGCAGGTGCTCGTGCAGAACCGCGTCGCGCTGGCGACGCCGCGCCTGCCGGAGCCGGTGCAGCGTAGCGGCGTGTCGGTGCGAAAATCGTCGCCGACGCAGCTCGGCACGATCTTCCTGTACTCGCCGGACCAGCGCTACGACCCGCTGTACGTGTCGAACTACGCAATCCGCAACGTCGCGGACGTGCTGAAGCGTATCGACGGCGTCGGCGACATCAACCCGCTCGGCGCGCGCGAATACTCGATGCGCATCTGGCTCGATCCCGAGCGCGTCGCGTCGTTCGGCCTGAGCCCGAGCGACCTGATCGCCGCGGTGCGCGCGCAAAACACTCAACTCGCGGGCGGCGTGGTCGCACAGGCGCCGATCACGAACCAGGCATTCCAGCCGAACCTGATCTTCGAAGGGCGGCTCAAGCGCCCCGAGGACTTCAGCAGCATCGTCGTCAAGCAAGGCAAGGACGGGCGGCTCGTGCGGCTGAAGGACGTCGCGCGCGTGGAAGTCGGCGCACTCGCATACGCGACCGACAGCTACATGCTGCGCCACCCGACGATCGCGCTGCAAGTGCTGCAGCAGCCCGGCGCGAACGCGGTCGCGACGATGGACGCGGTCGAGAAGAAGATGGCGGAACTGAGCAAGGACTTCCCCAAGGGCATCGTCTACAACATCGGCTACAACCCGACCGCGTTCATCGGCGACAGCATCCACGAACTGGTCAAGACCATCTACGAGGCCGTCGTGCTCGTCGTATTCGTCGTGCTGCTGTTCCTGCAGGGCTGGCGGCCGTCCATCATCCCGATCCTGTCGATTCCGGTGTCGCTCGTCGGCACATTCGCGGCAATGGCCGCGCTCGGTTATTCGATCAACAACCTGACGCTGTTCGGCCTCGTGCTCGCGGTGGGGATCGTCGTCGACAATGCGATCGTCGTCGTCGAGAACGTCGAGCGACACCTGTCGACCGGTGCAGGGCCGCGCGACGCGACATTGTTGACGATGAAGGAAGTCGGCGGCGCCCTGTTCGCGATCACGCTCGTGCTTTGCGCGGTGTTCGTGCCGACCTCGTTCATTCCCGGCATCTCGGGCCAGTTCTTCCGCCAGTTCGGCGTGACGATTGCCGTGTCGACAGCGATCTCGTTCTTCACATCGGTGACGCTCGCGCCTGCGCTATCGGCCATGATCCTGAAAGCGCATGCCGACGAACACGATTCGGCCGCGCCCGTGTCGCGGATTGCCGCGTTGTTCGCGCCTGCCATGCGCGTCGTGCAGCGCTTCGCGAACGCGTTCAATCGCGTGTTCCAGCGCCTGTCCGATGCGTATGGCAGGCTGGTCCGGAAAGTTGTGCGAATTATCCCTGCGATGGCCGCACTGTACGTCGTACTGATCGCCGCGACAGGCTATCTGCTCGTATCGAGCCCGAAGGGCTTCATTCCGGCGCAGGATCGCGGCTACCTGGTCGTGCTCGTGCGGATGCCCGACGGGGCGACGCTCGAACGCACGAGCGCGGTCGCGCGCAAGATCGAGGACATCGCACTGTCAGTGCCGGGGGTCGCCCGCGTGCCGGTTTTTTCCGGCGTCAATGCGGCGACCGGTACGAATTCGTCGAACAGTGCCGGGTTGTTCCCTGTATTCAAGCCGTGGCCGGAACGCAAGACGCAGGGACTGACGATCGAGAAGATTGCAGCCGAGATGCGTCAACGGCTGGCAAGCGTCACGGAAGCGTCGATCGTCGTCGCGATGCCGCCGCCGGTGCAGGGCCTCGGCAGCACAGGCGGCTTCGCGATGCGACTCGAAGACCGCAACGGCCTCGGCACCGCCGCGCTCGCCAAGGCGACGCAGGAGCTCGTCGCCGCCGCCAACCGCACGCCCGGCATGGTCGGCGTCTATACGCCCTACTCCGCAACGAGCCCGCAGGTGCATGTCGAACTCGATCGCGAGAAGGCCGAGATGCTCGGCGTGCCGAGCCAGGAAATCAACGACGCGGTCGAAACGTATTTCGGCTCGACCTACGTCAACGACTTCAACATCGTCGGGCGCACCTATCGCGTCACCGCGCAGGCCGACCTGCCGTTCCGCGTCGACGCATCCGATCTCGCTCGGCTGAAGGTGCGCAACCGCGACGGCGACATGGTGCCGATCGGCAGCGTGACACGCATCGACGATATGCTCGGCGTCGATCGCGCGCCGCGCTACAACCTGTACCCCGCCACGGAAATCAATGGCGATACGGCACCGGGCCTCGGCTCCGGCTTCGCGATCAAGACGATGGAGACGCTCGCCAAACAGGTGCTGCCGCCCGGCATCTCGTTCGAATGGACCGATCTGTCGTACCAGGAGACCACGGCCGGCAACACGGGGCTGCTCGTGTTTCCGCTGTGCGTGCTGCTCGTGTATCTGGTGCTCGCCGCGCAGTACGGCAGCTGGAGCCTGCCCGCATCGATCCTGCTGATCGTGCCGATGTGCCTGCTTGCCGCATCGCTCGGCGTGCGCGGGCTCGGCCAGGACGTGAACATCCTCACGCAGATCGGCTTCATCGTGCTGGTCGGGCTTGCCGCCAAGAACGCAATCCTGATCGTCGAGGTCGCGCGGCAGCTGGAGGCCGACGGCATCGAACTCGTCGACGCCATCGTCGAAGCGTGCGTGCAGCGGCTGCGCCCGATCGTGATGACGTCGCTTGCGTTCATTCTCGGCGTCCTGCCGCTCGTGATCTCCGAAGGTGCCGGCGCAGAAATGCGGCAGGCGGTCGGCGCGGCCGTGTTCTTCGGCATGATCGGCGTGACGTTCTTCGGGCTGCTGTTTACGCCCGTCTTCTATGTAATGGTTCGCCGGCTCGCGATGCGCAAGACCGCTGTCGCGGCCGTCGCGACGGAGGTGGTGCAATGAAGTTCATTCGACTAGTGGCCGTGCTGTCCGCGGCGGCCGTCCTGACCGCGTGCACCAGCGCGCCGGTCGCCGACGTCACACCGCCGCCGCTGGCTTCGACGTATGCGAATGCGGATCTGTCGGCCGGCGGCCCGGCGGCCGACACCGTCGCATGGTGGCACGGTTTTCACGATCCGATTCTCGACCGGCTGGTCGACATGGCGCTCGCGAACAACCTTGACCTGAAGGCCGCGGTCGCACGCATTGACGCGGCGCGCGCGGTACGGATCGGCGCGGCGTCGCAGTGGCTCCCGTCACTCGACCTGAATGCGAGCGCCGGCCGCCAGCGGCAATCGGCATCGCAAGCGTTCCCGACCGATACGCCGACGATCGGCAACGCGTTCGATCTCAATGCAAGCCTTGCATGGGACATCGATATCTTCGGGCGCATCCGTCAGGGTGTGTCGGCCGCCGACGCGGACATCGCGTCCGCGCAGAACGATGCGGCGGCCGTGCGGATCGCGACGATCGACGAGACCGTGCGTACCTACGTGACGGTGCGCGGCCTCGAGCAGCGCCTGGCACTGGTCGAGGCCAACGCGCTGAGCCAGCGCAGCACCGAGGAATCGACGCGGCGCCTGTTCGACGCGGGCGTCGTACCGATTGCCGACGTCGACCGCGCCGCCGCGCAGACGGAGACGACGCTGGCCGAACTGCCCTCGCTGCAACTGCAGCGACAGGCAGCGATCCACCGGCTGTCGATCATCAGCGCATCGACGGTGCAGGACACCTACGCGCAACTCGATCCGCCCGCGCCATGGCCGACATGGTCGGCTCCCGCGCCGGGCATCGGCACGCCAGCCGACCTGCTGCGCCGGCGACCGGACGTCCGCGCAGCCGAGGCGCGCGTCGTCGCGGCCTATGCGCGGATCGGCGTGGCCGAGGCCGACCTGAAACCGCACTTGCAACTGATCGGCGTGATCGGTGCGGCAATCGATGGCTTCTCGGGTGCCACGCTCGCGCGTTCGCTGGCATGGATGGCCGGCGCCGGCGCCAGCGCGCCGCTGTTCGACGGCGGGCGGCGGCGCAGCGTGGTCGCGTTACGCCGCGCAGAGGCCGATCAAGCGGTCGCCGCCTATCGCACGGCGATGCTGACGGCAGTCAGCGACGTCGAGACGTCCGTCGCGGCGACCGCCCGCAATCACGGTCGCACCGAACGCCTCGAACGCGCGGTGGCGAATGCGCGCGGTGCTTATACGCAGATCAACCGGTCGTGGCGCAGCGGTGAATCGGCGTTCATCGATACGCTGGAAGTGCAGCGCTCGTTGCTCATGGCCGAGGATGCGCTCGCGCAGGCACGGACCGACGAAATGCTCAGCAAGGTCAGGCTGATGAGCGCGCTGGGGCAATAAGTGCATGCGTCCGGATCGATCGATGCCGCACATTGACCGATATACGCAAAGGGCGACGGATTCGATCGAAGCCGAACCCGTCACCCTTTGTTTCCTGCGTGACCGATCACGCACGGGCCATGCTCAGTCGATGTCGCCGACGTCCTTCAACTGCGCGCTGACGTAGTCGAGAAAGCTGACGATCCGCGACGATAGCGTCGCGTTGCGATAGAAGACTGCATGGATCGGCTGGCGGAATTCGATGGTGTCGTCGGCGAGCAATTCGACGAGGCTGCCGTCGCGACGATGCGTGCCGGTCATGTAGTCTGCCAGGCACACGATACCGGTGCCATTAAGCGCCAGCGTCAGCAGCGTCTCTCCGCTCGATGCCTGCAACGCCGGCTGAACTCGATACACGTTGCCGTCCGCGTTACGCAACGGCCAGTGGTTCAGCACCTCCGGCTGCACGAAACCGAGCACGGTATGGTTCGCGAGGTCAGCCACGCCGGCAGGCACGCCGGCCTTCTCCAGATAGCCCGGGCTGGCGAGAATGCGTAACCGACTGCCGCCGAGCTTCCGCGCGTGCAGCGTCGAATCGCGCAACTCTCCGATCCGGATCGCAACATCAGTGCGCTGTTCGAGCAGGTCGATGATCTCGTCGCTGGTATGAAGTTCAACCTCGATCGCCGGATACGCGTCGCGAAACCCCGGCATCATCGGTGCGATCACGTGCTGCATGAAGGGCATCGCAGCATTGATCCGCAGACGGCCCGCCGGCATTTCGTGCTGCCGCGCGATTTGGTCCTCGGCAAACTCGACCGATGCAATGATGTCTCGCGCATGGTCGAGAAAAACGTTGCCCTCTTCCGTCAATTCCAGCCGACGCGTCGTGCGTCTAATCAGCGTCGTATCCAGTTTATCTTCGAGACGCCGCAGGACGCGGCTCATCACAGAGGTCGGCTGATGCAATCGGTCCGCTGCACCTGTCAGCGAACCAATGTCCGCGATCGTCACGAACGCGAGCATTTCGTCTAGTGTGGTCTTCATGGGAGGAGAATCAGGCACCAATCGTAAACCGCTACGATAGTGTGGCTTTGTTCCGCTGATAACCATAAGTCGAAGCGAATCACATTTGATTTCCAGTCAACAAACTCGATGAAACCCGGATGTCCGAGGTGTATGGAGTTTGTGATCGGCGTGCATGCCTTCGCGTTCCACCAGGGCGTGCAGGCGGAGGTAGTCGTACCGACGACGCTCGTACGCCGGCTCCACCAGACGCGGCGCCAGCAATTCGTTCTCGTGGTCCGGCTGCTTGTTGTCGTGCAATACGCTGCGAGAAAGCCCGGCGGGCCGGCGTCGCGGCGCTCGGAGATGCCGACCTTCTCCCGAATCGCCGCGACCGTCTCCCTTTTTGACCTGCGGGCTCGGTGCTTTCCCTTGACGACTCCGGCTGGCCCTGTTTGCCGGGGCCACGCCACTAGGCGTCCAGCCCCTTCTGTACGTACCGCGATAACGGCAGTGTCAGCAAAAGGATTGACGCCAAGGCGAGCAGCGCGGTTGGGACACCCGCAATGTCGCCCAGACGGCCGAACAGGACCGGCGACAGAGCGCCACCGCCGATAGTGCCCGTATAGAACAACGCGAACGCCTGCTCGCGCTTGCCGGCCCCCGCCAGTTCAGGCACGACCCCGTAGAGCACCGACGACGTCCCGTTCAGCGCGAGTCCCAGCAGCGGCAGAATCGCCATCATTGCGAAGAGTGGCGAGAACACCGCGACCACGATCAGCAGCGACGTGGCGGACTCCGTGAGCCACACTGTCTTCATCATCCCGATCCGCACGCCCAGATAGCCGCAGAACAGCTTTCCGAATGCACCGCCCACGAACAGCAACGTCAGCGCGAGACCGATACCGGCGGTGCCGGCACCCTTGCTTTTCAGCAGGAACGGCAGGAACGTCAGAAAGCCCATCCGCACGGCACTGTCGAGGGTGCCGGTCGCGAGCAGCGCGCGCAAGCCGCCGGACGAACCGCTGCCGATGGCCGCTTTCGGTATCGTCTCGCGCGCCGCATGCGGCGCGCCGCGCGACGGAATCAGCCACCACAGCAGGCCTGCTGAAACCACGCCAAGCACACCGATCAGCGTTGCGCCTGTGCGCCACGTCACGACCGTCAACAAAAGGCCGATCAGGCCTGGTATCAGCGTCTTGCCGATGTCGCCGGAGAAGTTGTACTGGGCCAGCGCCTCCTTCACGCCCCCGCCTGCCTCGTAAGAATCGGTGACCATCGAGGACGCGAGCGGGTGCTGCGTGCTCGCGCCCAGTCCACCCAGCACCAGCGCGACCAGCAGCACCGCCAGCCCGGCGGCCTGACCGGCGATCAGGTAGGCAACGCCTGCGAGCGCGGTCCCCGCCACCAGCATGCGCTCCCGCCCCCATCGCCGCGCTGCCCGACTCGCGAGCAACTGGAAACCCGCCATCACGCCGGAATAGAGCCCGCGTAATAGGCCGATCTGCACGTAATTGATAGCGAACTGCACTTGCCAGATCGGCAGCAGCACGTAGATGACGTCCGTCAATCCGTCGTGTACGGCGTGCGCGACGCATGCGGCCACCAGCGAGCGGCGACGGGACGCATCGGGGTGATGCCGGATCCCCAAAGAGGCTTCGCTTTTCAAATCGCTCATTTCGTCTATTGTTGTGCGCAATGTCGGTTGCGTGCGCTGTAACTCGTGGGGGTGATCTGCTTGAACAATACTGCTGCTTGAACGGGTCGGGCGTCAGGTATGACAGACTCGAATGCCGTCTTGCCTTCGGCGGTCCAGCACAGCACTTCGCGTTCCCGCGCCGTCAGCACGACGCTTGCCGCCGGCGCGAGCTTCGGCACCATGAGGCCGCTCATCAGCGAATGTGACAGGTTCGCGAGCCAGTGGGTCTGCAGCGTGAGCATGTTGATTTCGGCAGGCGTGAGGCGATCCGCATGGCGCGCGATGCTCAGCAGGCCGAACGCGCCGCGCGCGGCCCAGCTCAACTGCGCGATGCCGACCGACAACCCGGCCTCACGCGCATCTTCCCACAAAGGGCATGGCGCGACCTCGTCAACGTCCGGCCAGACGACTTCGACACGGATTCCGTAACAGCAGGACTCGCAAGGGCAACGCCACGCCAAGCGCTCATCGGCAATTATCGCGGAATCCGGCGCGGCGATCGCCAGGCCTGACTGCCTCACATGGATATTCCAGATATCTCGGCGAACGATATTTACCAGCCCATCACTTTCTTACAAAAATAAATGAAAATCCTTTAATGGTATAAATTTTACGATACGAAAAGGATAGACGGCATCTCTCTTTTAAGAGTATCGCGATTTTTTTATAACAAGCAGGTGGCTCATTATGCAGCGCTGCACAACCGTGCAGTTGACCATAAGGAGCTTAAAGTGTACGAACATTACGAAGGGAAATCCAAGTCGAGCGTTGGCGAAGTCTCGCTTCCGGCATTCGTTGCCGAACGTGTCACACGCTATTATCGCGAACGCGTTCAAGAGAACTGGAACGGTGGCCATATTATGCGAGGGCGTATGCCTGGCCTCGACGCGTTGCATTTGTCGAGCAACGATTATTTGTCGATCGCCCGACACCCCGATATCCTCGAATCGATGTGCGCAAGCATAAAGTCTGAGGGCAATGGGATGCTGATGTCCGGCATATTTCTGCACGGTGCATGTCCGTTGCTTGAGCTCGAAGACAGGTTCGCCCGCTTCATGGGCTCGGAATCAGCCATACTTTGTCAATCCGGCTATGCAGCGAATACCGGCTTGCTTCAGTCAATCGCTTCCGCTGAAACGCCCGTATACCTCGACATGATGGCCCATATGTCGCTATGGGAAGGCGTGCAAAGCTCAGGCGCGAAAGCTGCCGCCTTTGCCCATAACGATGCTGACCATCTCGCGCGGCAAATCCGTCGTCATGGACCTGGCATCGTAGTCGTCGACTCGATCTACAGCACGAACGGCAGCGTTTGTCCGTTGGCCGACGTCGTCGACGTGGCGACAACGGCCGGCTGCGTGCTAGTCGTCGACGAATCACATTCGCTCGGCACGCATGGGCCGGATGGCGCAGGGCTCGTCGTCGAGTTGGGGCTGACCGATCGTGTGCACTTCCGCACGGCGAGTCTCGCAAAAGCGTTCGCTGGCCGCGCGGGCGTGATCAGTTGCTCGAGCCGATTTCAGGAGTATTTCAAGTTTGAATCGCGTCCGGCGATCTTTAGCTCGACATTGCTTCCGCATGAAGCCGCCGCCCTGGAGGCCACGATCCTCGTGATCGAAAAGGAAGCGTGGCGGCGCACGCAGGTCGCAGAAAATGCACGGTACCTGCGCGAGCAACTCACGCGACTCGGTTATAACCTTAATGGGAGTGAAACTCAAATCATCGCACTCGAGTCCGGCACGGAACAACGGACGATCAAACTACGCGACGCGCTCGAGTCGCATGGCATTTTCGGCTCGGTCTTCTGCGCGCCTGCCACGGCGAAAAACCGCGCGCTAATCCGGCTCTCCGTTCATGCGGCACTTACTCACGACGAGTTGCGGCGGATCGTCCAGGTCTGCGAAGCGATTCGCGATGAGGTCGAGCTCGATGACTGGCCGTCAACACAGCGGATGTACGCCAGCGCACGCGCGATCGACCGGATAGCGGCCGTCAGGCAAGCAGTGTAAGCGACATAAACGCCTAAGCGTCAATCACATTGATGCGGGGGATTCACGCCAGTGAATCCCCTTTTTCATCCATATGTCGATCAAGGCGGTCGAGATAGTCGTCGTAGGAAACGACGGAACCCAGCTCGAGGCCAGGCGGATTCTTGATGACGCTGCACGTATAGACTTGCTGGCCTCGCACGACCGTCGCGGAATGCATGTACGGCTGCCACGACGCGCACCCGATCGGATAGTACCCTTCCGAATCCGGAAAGTAAGGCGCACGATGGCCATTGTCGAGCTCGGCGAGAAACGCGGCGGGCGCGCCGCGCTCGACGGCGATTTCGCGGGTCGCGCGCAGCGCATCCTCGGTGTGCACGAGAAGCAGATAAGGCGTACCTGCACTATCGAGCATCACGAGCCCCGTCGGGCGCGTTGACAGGTAATGCTCGACAATGCCGAGCTCGCGAAAGATTTCCGTCGCCTTCGCGGCGAATGCCGGATCAGCCAGAAACCGGTACTCGGACAAGCCGAGCGTCTCGATGACCGTGCGTTGCGTCTGGTGCAGATACGCACGCTTCAGCTCGTCGATCGCTTCATTGAGGACGGGAACGACGTGAACATCCTGTTTACGAATGAACCGGTCGATGAGGCCTTCGTTGAAGCTCTTGACGGCCAGCTGTTCATTGGCCTTCCCGGTAAGAATGATCTTCTTGATGGCCGGATTGACGATGCGTCGGCAGACTTCCAGGCCGTTCATGCCCGGCATGTCATAGTCGACGACGACAACCGACGTCCTCTCGAATCGCCGCGCGTTGTGCATTTGGCGTCGGATCGCGTCGATCCGAATTGCGATCACCTCGTGGGCGTCACTCTGTTCCGTCCGATCGTGATAGCGGCAGAGGAAGTCTTCGGCGGTGAGCGGCTGGATCGCTTCGTCGTTGATAACGCTGATCGCGCGCTTTGCCGAATGGAAGAAGCGAAATGCCAATTGTGTGTCGAGCTGCAAGCTCAGATTGGCGAGAAAGGATGCACTGTCGTCAATGAAGCCGACCGTGGTCGGGAATGCGAAGGGTTCGATCATGATCATTAGGGCAACGGAAAGGTCAGTACAAACTGTGTGTACGCGTTCTTTGTCGACGTGCACTCGATCGTCCCGCCGATTGCCCGCATCACATCACGACAGAAGGCCAATCCGATTCCGGCACCGAGCGAGACATCATCGTTGATCACCGAAGAGGTGCAAAAACGCGTAAAGATGTGGGGCAGCGCGTCGGGCTCGATTCCCGACCCGTTATCGCGAAACACAAGACGGTTCGCTCGCTCCGAGCGGTGGAGCCGAATCGAAATGTTGCCATTGTCGATGCCGCTCAACGAGCGCAGCGCATTTTTGATGAGATTGAACAGCACGTGTACGATCAGCGTCTCCGAACCGTGAAATTCGAAGTCGTCAACGAGATCACAGCGGATTTGGTCGCGCTCGACTCCGCGGAACGGGTAGCGATGCAGGGTCGTTTCAACACAGCGCGCGATTGAGCAGCGCTCGGCCCCTTGATTGAAGCCGCCGGTAAAACGCGCATTGACGAGTAACATGTCGATCACCGAATTCGACAGCAAAGCCTCTTGTTCGATCCGTTCAAGCACGCCGTGCATCGACGACAGATGCGCGAAGCGGATTTTCGGAATGTGAAGGCCGCTGCGCTGCGCGAGGTCGTAGCTGGCGAGCAGCTGAGGCAGAAAGCGGCTTAGTCCCGCTGCGCCGGCACGGATCGCCAGGAGCGGCGTGCGAAGCTCATGCGCGACGCTGCCCGCGGTGGCGACCATCGCGCGCTCTTGCTCGAATCGAATGCGTGCCGTGTCGTAGTTGGCTACGGCACCGATGAGGATCGCGAACGCAAGGATAGCGAGATGCGAGAAATATGGCGTATCGAGATGAACTGGCGTCGTAGTCAGGCAATAGGCGACGACGGCCAAGCCGACGCCCGCGACGAAGCTGAGCAGCAGCATGAGCCAGTCGAGCAGCAGCACCGCCACGAACGCGGCGATCAAGCTGCTCTCGACCCAAACCTGCGAGCCATCATTTTTCAACAACATGAACGTGAAGAAAAATGGCAGAGCATAGAGAATAATGGCGTACCAATAGTAGGGTAGAAACCCGCGCACGACAGCCGGCCAGCGGTGATGAAACAAGACGGGCAGAAAGAGTATCGATCCGATGAGCCGCAGCGATAGATTCTCGTAGCGTTGCGGAAAGACTTCGTGCCAGATGTAGTAATAGAGCGGGAAGCCGATAATGGCGACGATCGCGAACGGACGCAGGCGCCCCTCGACATATTGCATATTGCGCAATGCCGGTTCAAACGCCTTATGGATGCTGCGCTGCAGCGAATTGCTTCGGCGCTGAACGTGCATGCTGCTTCTCTCTCCAAATTTGTGTTTTTGATATGCCTTCAGCCCCATTCGCCCCTCGTCGAAATTTGAAGAATTCAGGCATTGGCAAATATACTGGCTTCCTGCAGTTCCCTCGCCAGCATGCTATCAGCAAAACCTCGCAACAAACGCCCCTCGCAGCTGATTAGTCGGCACCGGCAGAGCTTCTGCCTCGGCCGACGAGTGTTGTTGCCGATTGATTTTAGAAGCCAGCGGCGTTTTTACCCTTCGACCCACTTTAGCGTGGGTATCTCGATGGTCGACAGGTTACGCCACGGTCCCGGCGAATGCCAAGCTGCGTGAGGATTAGTTAACACACTCGTATTGACATAGATCGGCAGCTTCGCGGCCAGGCTTGCCACACGTGGCCACGATGGCGCTACCCGGTCAGCTTCGTTTCCTTGTCCGCATACTCGCCCGGCAGGCAGGCGCAGCCGCGTTGCGCTTGCCAGTGCGCGTGTCCGCGATCGTCTGCAGGCGCTCATGAATATGCGAAGCTTCGCATATTGCAGAGGTTTTTTTGGTTAGCGGTCGCGGCAACACGCGAAGTAGCTGAAGGTCGATTCGGTCTGCGTGAAGTGCAGCATCATCAGTCGGATCGTCGCGTCGTCCACATACACCAGCAGCGTGCAGGCCGGCGTCCGTTCCTCGAACCATCGATGATCGCTGCCAGTCGATCTGGCGCAACGCGCCCAGGCACGCCCGGCGCGCCCTCGGCTGGAAACCTTGGATGGACGCTGCCGGCGCGGAATCCACAGGCCGGAAGCCATCACCAGTGTACGAATCGATCATTGCGCATCCAAAGACACTCGCCGTCACAAATGATAAACACATCGCCGTTAATCAATGGCATTACAACAAAAACGACAGCAACAATCAAATCGAATATTTAATAAAGTAAATTATGACCGTCGTTGTCGCTCCGCTCCACATCGCTCGTTCCGCTCGAGCAGCGCTCCGCCCCGTTCTCCCTCTCTCCCCAAGCGCACTCCGCCAGCGCGATGTCACCGATACCGCCCAATCGACCGACAAGATCATTTCATATTTCTCACCAAACCCCGGCTTGATTAACATCGAAATAATAAAAAATTAATCCATCAGAAAATATCTTGTAATTATAAAAACGACCTTCTAGCATGCCCCTGCGGTTCGCGACATGTCTCACATCAAAGTTTGTCCTTGATGCATTCCTCGAAAATCACGCTTTTATTCATAATCTGGGGGATTACATGAAGAAACTGTCTCGTCTGCTGTCCATCACCGCGATTACCCTCGCCAGTCTCAGCGCTTTTGCCCAAGCCGGCGACCAGCCGGCCGCGGTCGACAGGGCGCTGCAACTGATCCAGCAGAACCCGTCCGCCTTCAGCCTGGCTACCGGCAGCGCCGCTCGCACCTTGAAGTTCGCGGCGCCGCAGGCGAGCGCGCCGACGGACGGCGACCAGTTCCAGGTACGCGACGTGATCGTCGATCCCGACGGCACCGAACACGTGCGCTTCGACCGCTTCTACGCGGGTCTGCCCGTGATCGGCGGCGACGTCGTCGTCCATTCGAACCAGGGGCAGCTGAAGCAAGCGAGCCTGACCCAGCCCGCGCCGATCGATCTCGCCGGCAAGATCGGCAAGGTCGGCGACCGCTTCGTGGTGCGCAACGCGCCCGACGTGGGCGCGGCCAGGGTCAAGCGCATCGCGGCCGCGCGTTTCAACTCGGACGTGCGCCGCATCGATGACGCGGAGCTCGTCGTGTTCGCGCGCGACGTCACGCCGACGCTGGCCTACGCGGTGCGCGTATACGGCAAGGCGACCGACGCGCACGGCGACGCCGTGCTGTACTACGTCGATGCGCGCACGGGCACCGTGCTCGACGCGCAGGACCTGATCAAGACCGCCGCCGCGACCGGCACCGGCCGCTCGCTGTACTACGGCAACCTGACGCTGACCACCGACCAGACCGGCACGAACGCGTACCGGATGCTCGATCCGACCCGCGGCAGCGGCTCCGTCTACGACGGCCGCGGGCTGATCGCGGAGGACGTCGAGCAAGCGACCGACCTGCCGATCTTCACGAGCAGCACGAACGTGTGGGGCAACAGTTCGACCACCGACCGGCAAACCGTCGCCGCCGACATCGACTACGGCCTCGCGTTGACTTGGGATTACTACAGGACTACGCACAACCGTAACGGCATCTTCAACGACGGGCGCGGCGTGAAGAGCTTCGCGCACGTGGTGTTCGACACCGGCAGCGGCACGACCGGCGCGAACGCGGCATGGATGCCGTCGCACATCATGGTGTACGGCGACGGCCAGTCGGGCACGAGCCTGCCGAAGCCGGTCGTATCGGTCGACGTGGCCGGGCACGAGATGAGCCACGGCGTGACCGAGGCCACCGCCAACCTGAACTATTCGAGCGACGCGGGCGGCCTGAACGAATCGACGTCCGACATCTTCGGCACGCTCGTGAAGTTCTACGCGAACAATCCGAACGATCCCGGCAACTACGTGATCGGCGCGCGCGTGGTGAGCGGCGGCCTGCGCAAGATGTACAAGCAGGACCTCGATGGCCGCTCGTTCAGCTGCTATCCGTCCGGCGGTTTCTCGTGGTCGAATCCGCGTCACGATCCGCACTTCACGTCGGGCGTGGGCAACCGCTTCTTCTACCTGCTGTCGGAAGGCCCGGCGGTGCCGTCGACCGACACCGGCCTGTCGAGGACGCAGCTGGTCTGCAACGGCGACACGACCTTCAGCGGCCTGGGCCGCGAGAAGGCCGGCAAGATCTGGTACCGGACGCTGACCGTGTACCTGAACGCCAACTCGAGCTACCCGAGCGCGCGGCGTGCGTCGATCCAGGCGGCGAACGACCTTTATGGCGCGAACTCGGGGGAGAGCGCAACGGTCGCGCGCGCATGGAGTGCGGTCGGGGTGAATTGATCGCGCTTGGGTGGGCGTATTGAACGCCGGAAGGCCGCGTGGCGGTCCTTCGCGTCGGAGGAAAGCGAACCGATCGAGCTCACGCGGCGCTCGGGCATGAGCAAGGCACGTGTCGATCAGCCGCCTGCGATTGCAGGCGGCCGATCGGCTTCGGACTCGGCCCGACGCTGATTGCGCTCGTCGCCGATCGCGTGTTCGGCCATCCGATGATGATCGGCAACGCGAGCGGCATCATCTGCATGATCTCGGCCGCGCTCGCCATCGAAGCTGCGGTTGACGAAATTCGGCGCACAAGCCGAAACGGTGCACCGTCGAAGGCAACGCACCCCAAACGGGAAGCCATATAACGAAAAGCTTTCCATCAAACCCTATGCACGGATTCGAACAGGTTCAGTCCAAATTTGCATGCTGTTTGTGAGCGGAATTACGGCTGAATACTTTCGTGTCTGACCGTGCCCCTCGCTGTTGCCGGCGAGCCGCGACCAGGATGCCCGACGTGTCTCCACGCGTCGTGGTCGCAGGTGCCGGTGGGTCCTGATCGTCACGCGATCCGGATGAAAGCGACCACGCAAATGCAAGAGGGTGCAGCCATGGCATCGATTCCTGAACCGTCGCCGACCGGCGAAACCAACAACCGCAGCTGGCTCGAATCCCACGAGGCCGGCTATCACAAGACGCTCGGCAATCGACAGGTACAGATGATCGCGATCGGCGGTGCGATCGGCACGGGGCTTTTCCTCGGGGCCGGCGCGCGACTGCAGGCTGCGGGGCCGTCGCTCGCCATCGTCTACCTGGTGTGCGGCGTGTTTTCGTTCCTGATCCTGCGTGCGCTCGGCGAGCTGGTGATGCACCGGCCGAGCAGCGGCAGCTTCGTGTCGTACGCACGCGAATTCCTCGGCGAGAAAGCGTCTTTCGTCGCGGGCTGGATGTATTTCCTGAACTGGGCAATGACCGGCATCGTCGACATCACCGCGGTCGCGCTCTACATGCATTACTGGACGCCGTTCGCCGGTATTCCGCAATGGATCTTCGCGTTGATCGCGCTCTGCATCGTCGCCACCATGAATCTGATCGGCGTGAAGTGGTTCGCCGAAATGGAGTTCTGGTTTGCGTTGATCAAGGTCGCCGCGATCGTGCTGTTTCTCGGCATCGGCTCCGTGATCCTGGGCACCGGCGGACACGTCGCGGGCCATGACACGGGCATGCACCTGATCACCGACAACGGCGGTTTCTTCCCGCACGGACTGATGCCGGCGCTCGTGCTGGTGCAGGGCGTGGTGTTCGCGTTCGCGGGCGTCGAACTGGTCGGCACGGCCGCAGGCGAATGCAAGGATGCGCGCAAGGTGCTGCCGCGCGCGATCAACAGCGTGATTTGGCGCATTGCGATCTTTTACGTCGCGTCGGTCGTCCTGCTCGTCTGCCTGCTGCCCTGGAGCGCGTACAAGGCAGGGCAAAGCCCGTTCGTCACGTTCTTCGGCGCGCTCGGCGTTCCCGGTATCGGCTCGGTGATGAATCTGGTGGTTTTGACGGCGGCGCTGTCGAGTCTCAACTCGGGGCTGTATTCGACCGGGCGCGTGCTGCGTTCGCTGTCGATGGGCGGCTCGGCGCCTGCGTTCCTCGGGCGGATGAGCGCGCAATCCGTGCCGTACGCGGGCATTCTCGTGACGGTCGCGATCTACGTGATCGGCGTGCTGCTCAACTATCTCGTGCCGTCGAGCGTGTTCGAGATCGTGCTGAACATCGCATCGCTCGGCATCATCAGCACGTGGGGGTTCATCATCGTCTGCCAGATGAAATTCCGGGCAGCCGTCAAACGCGGCGAAGTGGACGACGTGCCGTTCAGGATGCCCGGCGCGCCGGTGACGTCGTGGCTCACGCTGCTGTTCCTGCTCGGCGTGCTGGTATTGATGGCATTCGACTACCCGAACGGCACGTGGACGATCGCGTCGATTCCGCTGGTCGCACTGCTGCTCGTCGCCGGCTGGAAGTGGTTAAGCGGCCGCGCGCGCCGTGCGTCGCTCAAACCGACGATTCCGTCGGTCACGCTTACGCAGAGCGTCCTCGAAAAGGGCGACGACTAGGCGACGCCCGATGCGGAACCGAAACGCGTCGGTGGAGCCCGGCACAGCGACTCCGCCCTCCTGCGACACCAGCATTTATTGTCCGCACTACACTGCACTTAGCCCCTGCCGCCGTTCAACGCCGCCATGTCCGCCACCGCCCTGCAATTCGCGCTGCTCGCCAAGCAGCAGGAAATCGCGTCGCTGCGCCGCGTGGCCGAACAGATCGAGCTGATCGACCTGCTCGGCCGCCTGATCCACGCGCTGCAGCGCGAGCGCGGCGCGACCAGCATCTATCTGGCGTCGCTCGGCAAGCGTTTTGTCGCAGAACGCGCGGCGGCACGCGACGAATCCGCACCGCTCGTCGCGCAGCTGCGCGAGCGCCTGGATCTGGAACTCGCGCCCGCGCGCGGCTCGACCTCGCGCCTGCTGTCGCTGATCGCATGGGTGCTGCTCGACCTGGAATCGCTGGATGCGCTGCGGGAACGGATCGACCGCATCGCGCTGTCCGCGCCGGACTCCGTCCAGGCGTTCAGCACCGTGATCGGCGGCCTGGTGGAGCTGATTTTCCAGCTCGCCGACAGCGCGGCGGATCCGTCGGTGTCGCGCATGCTGATCGCGCTCGTCCACGTCGTCGAAGGCAAGGAGGAAGCGGGGCAGGAACGCGCCGTCGGCGCGCACATGTTCGCGGCGGGCGCGTTTTCGGCGGACCAGCAGCAGCGCCTGCTGTATCTGATCGCGGCGCAGGAGCGCAGTCTCGAAGTCTTTGCGAATTTCGCGAGCGCCGAGCAAAACGCATGGCGGGAGACGCGCATGACGGGGCCGCACGTGGCGGCGCTCGAGAAGCTGCGACGCATACTGTGCACGGCGCAGGCCGGCGACACGCTCGATGCGGGCCTGAGCGAAGCCTGGTTCGACGCCGCAAGCGCCCGCATCGACGATCTCTGGCACCTTCAGATCGCGCTGACGCTGCAGGTGCAGGAAACGTGCGACGCGCGGATCGACGACGCGCATCGGACGCTGCGCGACTCCGAGCGCCTGATGGCGCAATTGCGGAACAACCCGCCGCCGCATATCCAGGCCCTCGCCCATTTCTTCGCCGGCGATCCGCTGTCGGCGCGCGCGGCGGTTCACGAACTGCCGGAGCGCCTCTCCGGCGCCGACCCGTCGACGCTCGCCAGCCTCAAATCCCTGCTGGAATCGCAATCGGCGCGACTGGCCGGCGCGGAAGTCGAACTCGACGCGGCACGTCGCGCACTTTACGAACGCAAGCTCGTGCAGCGCGCGAAAAACACGCTGATGACACGCTTCAACCTGCGGGAGGACGAGGCGTACCGGATGCTGCAGAAAGCGTCGATGGACCGCAACCGGCCGCTTGCCGATATCGCGGAAGACGCGCTGACGTCGCCCGAGCGATTCGTCGACGAGCACGCGCAGCCCGCCGCGCGGCGACGTGCGCAGCGAAGCGCGCCGAAGGCACCGCGCGACGACGGCACGACCTGACCTGACCGGAGCGCACCGCACGCCACGCACCGCGGTAGCGCCCACAGCGCGTGCACGAGGCGCGAATTGCACCGCGCGAGTGCGATTCACCGCGATCGGCTCGCGAGCGCCGTCCCCGGCATGTCGCGCCGCGCCTGCCTGCAGCGCGATTTCCCCGTCACTGGTATGAAAGTTGCGAACAACACGTTCGTCGGGCTAATGGCGGCCTGACGGTCGCGCCATGTCGAACCATGGCGGACGATCACGTGGATAACAGCGTCCGCGCCGGGCACTCGCATGTCGAGCGAGTGCCCGGCGCGGATTTTTTTTGCCCGCCCAACCTTACGAGCGCACACCATGGCCTACCTCACGCCCAACGAGTTCGTCACCAAGATGGTCGACGCCGGCGAATCGAAACTGTCGATGTCGACCCGCGATACGCTGATCCGCGCGTACATGGCGGGCGCGATTCTCGCGCTCGCGGCCGCGTTCGCGGTCAGCATCACGATCAACACCGGCAACGCGCTGGTCGGTTCGCTGCTGTTTCCGGTCGGATTCTGCATGCTGTACCTGCTCGGCTTCGACCTGCTTACCGGCGTCTTCACGCTCGCGCCGCTCGCGGTGATCGACCGCCGGCCCGGCGCGACCTGGGGCGGCGTGTTCCGCAACTGGACGCTGGTGTTCTTCGGCAATTTCGCGGGCGCGCTGACGGTCGCGCTGTTCATGGCGATCATCTTCACGTTCGGTTTTTCGGAAGCGCCGAACGCGATTGGACAGAAGATCGGCGGCATCGGCGAAGCGCGCACGCTCGGCTATGCGGCGCATGGCGCCGCCGGCATGCTCACGCTGTTCGTGCGCGGCGTGATGTGCAACTGGATGGTATCGACCGGCGTGGTCGCCGCGATGATGTCGACGTCCGTTCCCGGCAAGGTGATCGCGATGTGGATGCCGATCCTCGTGTTCTTCTACATGGGCTTCGAGCACTCGGTCGTGAACATGTTCCTGTTCCCGTCCGGCCTGATGCTCGGCGCCCACTTCACGATCGTCGACTATCTGCTGTGGAACGAGATCCCGACGGTGCTCGGCAACCTGGTCGGCGGGCTGCTGTTCGTCGGCGCCGCGCTGTACAGCACGCACTACAAGACCGCGCCGAAACGCGTGCCCGCTTCGCCGGTAGGCGTCGTCGCGCGCAAGGCCTGATCCACCCACGGCCCCGCGGCAACCCGTGACAGGCCGCCCCGCCGCGTTCGTCGCGCAGCGGGGCGGCGGACGTCATTCGACGTTGTCCGCGACGTCCGTCATCCGGATCATGTGCGGGCGCACCGCGTCTTCGTCCGGCGCCTCGTCCGTCGGCTCCGGATGGATCAGCGCTTCGAGCCGCGCCTTGGTCGCGATGAATTCCGGCGTGTTGAACTGCGAATAACCACGCGGGCGCGGCACCGGCACCTCGATCAGCTCCTGTACTTTGCCCGGATTGGCCTTCAGCACGAGAATCCGGTCCGCGAGCAAAATCGCCTCGTCGAGATCGTGCGTGATGAACAGCACCGTCACGTCGATGTTGCGCCAGATGTCGAGCAGGTGCGCCTGCATCTTCGCGCGGGTCTGCGCATCGAGCGCGCCGAACGGTTCGTCCATCAGCAGGATGCGCGGCCGGTTCGCGAGCGCGCGCGCGATCGCGACGCGCTGCTTCATCCCGCCCGACAACTGGTGCGGATACACGTCCGCGAAACGCGTGAGCCCGACGAGATCGAGCCACTGCAGCGCCTCGCGCTCCGCCTCCCCGCTGCTGCTGCCGTTGCGCTTCAGGCCGAACATCACGTTCTTCTTCACGGTCAGCCACGGAAACAGCGTATAGCCCTGGAACACCATCCCGCGATCGGCACCGGGGCCCTGCACGGGCTTGCCGTCGAGCAGCACGTCGCCGCTCGTCTGCGACTCGAGCCCGGCCAGGATGCGGATCAGCGTCGACTTGCCGCAACCGGACGGCCCGATCACGCAGACGAACTCGCGCCGGTGGGTGCGGAAGCTGATGTCGTCGAGCGCGACCACTTCGCCCTGCGGCGACCGGAAGCGCTTGCCGAGATGGCGCACGTCGAGGATCACGTCGCGCGCCTTCAGGCGTGCGAAGCGTTCGCTCACGGCGTCTGACTGGAGCAGGTAGTCGGGAAGGCTGTGCGGATTCTGCATGATCGTTTCTTCCGAAAGGATGCGGTAGGTCATCGTCTTCAGCCGTCACGCCTTCAGCGTGCGGTCCCATGGAAACAGCCTGCGGCCGAGCAGCGCGAGCACGATGTCGGTCCCGAGGCCGATGATCCCGATCATCAGGATCGCTGCATAGACGTTGTCGAAATGCTGGTAGCGCGCCTGCTGGCTGATGTACCACGTGATGCCCGAACTGGTGCCGACCAGCTCGGCGACGATCAGGTAGGTCCACGCCCAGCCGAGCAGGATCCGCTGGTCGCGATACAGGTCGGGCAGGATGCCCGGCACGACGACGTGCGCGATCAGCCCCGGCTTCTTCGTACCGAGCGTCAGCGCCGCCTCGAACAGCCCGTACTCGAGCTTGCGCGTGGTGTTCGCGACGATCAGCACCTGCTGGAAGAACGTCCCGATCACGATGATCGCGATCTTCGGCGCATCGTAGATGCCGAGGATCGCCACCATCAGCGCGCCGAATGCCGGTGCGGGCAGATAGCGGAAGAACTCGAAGAACGGCTCCTGCAGCCGCGCGAGCGCGCTGAAGGTGCCGCACACGATGCCGATCGGCACGCCGATCGCCGACGAAATCACGAAGCCCCAGAAGATGATGCGGATGCTGTGCCACAGGCTTTCGTGAAGCCATACGCCGTCGCGCGAAGCCGGCGGCGTCGTGAACGCCGTGTAGAACGCGCGTAGCACCTGATGCGGCGCGGGCAGGTACACGGGGTTCGCGCGCTCGCCTTCGGGCACGGCCGCATGCGTCGCGCGCGCATGCGCGAGCTCGTCGTCGAACACGTCGCGGTCGACCTGCATGCCGGGCTGGAAATAATCGACGCTGCCGGGGTTCGTGATGCGCACCTGCGGATGCCAGGCGAACGGCACGTAGCTGAGCACGCACCAGACGGCGAGCGGCAGCAGGAAGGACGCGACGCCGAGCGTCCACTTGCCGCGGGTCGACAGCTCGCGGCGCACCGCGAGCCAGTCGGTCGTATTGCGGGTCACTGACATGGTGAATCTCCGTATCGTGTTGCTTGCCGGTCGCGGGCGACCGGGCGTTCAGCGCGGCGCGCCGTTCGCACGGTAGGCACGCCAGCCGCCGAAGCGCGTGATGTCCACGGCGCCGTCGAGCGCGGCGGGTTCGCATAGAAAGCCCTGCACCTGCGCGCCGTCCGCGAGCGTCAGCGTGCCGATGCCGAGCGGCGCGCCGATGCCGGCGACGAAGCTGCCGTAGGCCGCGACCGGCATCTCCCAGATCTCGACCGCGATCGCCGCGCCGTCCTCCGGCACGCGCACGAGGCCCGGCTTCGCGACGCCGCCCGACACGGCCGCGCTCAATGCGTAGAGGCGGTAGGCCGGCGCGGTGCTCGTCGCGGCGACGAAGCGCGCGCCGCGCTGCGTGAGCTGCCCGTTCAGCGGCTCGCCACGCAGATGCGCGCCGACCACGGCCACGCGCACGACGCCCGCCGGCGCGGCGAGCGGGAGCGTGGTGGTGACGTCGCCCTCGCCAGCCTGCGCAGCACCCCACGCGTCGGCCAGATCGAGCAGCATCGCGTCGTCGTGCGCGCGGCCGACGAACGTGATGCCGAACGGCAAACCCGCATGCGGCCCGGTTTCGCAGACGCCCGCCGGCACCGCGATCGCGGACAGGTCGAGCAGGTTCACGAAGTTCGTGTAATAGCCGAAGCGCGCGTTGACGCCGATCGGATCGGCTTCCAGTTCGTCGACGGTCGCGGTCGTCGCCGACGTCGGCATCACGATCGCGTCAATATCGTCCCAGGCGCGGGCCGCGTCGACGCGCAGCGCGGCGAGCCGGTCGAACGCCGCGAACGCGTCGGCGGCGCTGAAACGCGCCGCGCCGCCGACGATCTCGCGTATCACCGGATGCAGCGCGTCGGGCTGTTCCGCGAAGAACGCGCCGATCGCAGCGAGCCGCTCGGCGACCCACGGCCCTTCGTACAGCAGCCGCGCGGTCGCGAGGAATGCGCTGAAATCGATCTCGACGATTCGTGCGCCGGTCGCACGCAGGCGTTCGATGGCCGTCTGCCACGCGGCCCGATACGACGCGTCGCCGAAGAACTCGAGCTGATCGGCGCGCGGCATGCCGAAGCGCATGCCGGCGAGCGGCCGCGCGTGCCGCGCATGGCTGCCGTCCGCGTCGAGCAACGGCTGCCACGCGCGTCCGTACGGATCGCCGTCCGTCGCGCCGTGCGCAACGGCGAACACCGCGCGCGCATCGCCCGGCGCATGCGCGAACAGCGACACGCAGTCGAGCGACCGGCACGCCGGCACCACGCCGAGCGTGCTCAGCACGCCCTTGGTCGGCTTGAGCCCGACGAGCCCGTGAAACGCGGCCGGCACGCGGCCCGATCCGGCCGTGTCGGTGCCGAGTGCGAACGCGGCAACGCCGAGCGCGACGGCCACAGCCGATCCCGAACTCGATCCGCCCGACGCATAACGCGGATCGAGCGCATTGCGGCACGCGCCGTATGGCGAGCGCTGCCCGGACAGCCCCGTCGCGAACTGGTCGAGATTGGTCTTGCCGATCGGGATCGCGCCGGCGGCGATCAATCGCTCGACGACCGGCGCGCTGCGCGACGGCACATACGCGTAAGCGGGACACGCCGCCGTCGTCGGGATGCCGGCCAGGTCGATGTTGTCCTTGATCGCGAACGGCACGCCATACAGCGGCAACGCGGCGATGTCGCGTCCGGACAGCGCATCCGCGTAGCGCGTCATTTCGTCGTGCGTCAGCGGCCGGATCCACGCATGGTGCGGATCGCCCGCGTCGAAGTGCGCGGCGATCGCGTCGACGAGCGCATGCGGCGTCAGGCCGCCGGCCTCGTACCGCGCGCGCAGCGCGGCGATCGAGCGCAGCTCGGGTAGCGGATGACGATCGATGGGCTTCATGCGACCTCCTCGGCCGCGCCGGCCTTCATCACCATCAGCCGCTGCCCGGCGACGACCGCCGCGCCCGGCACGCAATCGACCGTCTCGATCACGCCGTCTCCCATCGCCACCACGGACACCTCCATCTTCATCGATTCGAGAATCGCGACGACCTGCCCCTCGGTCACCCGCGCGCCGGTTTCGACCAGCACCTTCCATACGCTGCCCGACACGTCGGCGGTAATGCCGCGCTGTGCGTCGGCGAGCGTGTCGCCGGCCGCCACCGTACCGGCACCGGCATCGCCCTGCCCGGCTTCGCCCGCATACTCGGCGTGGCCGGCGGCCCGCCAGCGCTCGCGCTCGTCATCGAACGCGGCCTGCTGCATCGCCTTGAACGCGGCGATCGAGTCGGCTTCGTCGCGCAGGAAGCGGTTGTACGCGCCGAGATCGAACACGGATTCCTCGATCTTCAGTTCGGCACGGCCCGCGATGAAATCCGCGCGCAGTTCGGCCAGCTCGGCTTCGCCGACCTCGTAGAAACGGATCTCGTCGAAGAAGCGCAGCAGCCACGGCTTGCCGGGCTCGAACGCGCGCGTCGTCCGGTGACGGTTCCACATCTGCACCGTGCGGCCGACGAACTGATAGCCGCCGGGCCCCTCCATTCCGTACACGCACAGGTACGCGCCGCCGATGCCGACCGCGTTCTCCGGCGTCCACGTGCGCGCCGGGTTGTACTTGGTCGTCACGAGCCGGTGCCGCGGATCGAGCGGCGTCGCGACGGGCGCGCCGAGATAGACGTCGCCGAGCCCCATCACCAGATAACGCGCGTCGAACACGATGCGCTTGACGTCGTCGATGCTGTCGAGGCCGTTGATCCGGCGGATGAACTCGATATTGCTCGGGCACCACGGCGCGTCCGGCCGCACCGACTGCATGTAGCGCTCGATCGCGACGCGCGTCGACGGATCGTCCCACGACAACGGCAGATGCACGATCCGGTTCGGCACGCGCATGTCGGCGACATCCGGCAGCTCGCGCTCAGCGGCCTGCAGATGCGCGAGCAGCACATCGAGCGGCAGCGCGTGCGCATCGAAATGCACCTGCAGCGAACGAATGCCGGGCGTGAGGTCGAGCATGCCGGGCAGCCGGTGCGCATCGAGCCAGCACATCAGCGCGTGCACGCGAAAACGCAGGTTCAGGTCGAGCACGAGCGGGCCGTATTCGATCAGCACGTTGCGGTCGCCCGAACGCCGGTAGACGACGCCGATGCCGTTGCCGGCCGCCGGATCGCGGTACAGCACGCAGTCGTTCGGCGCAGCCGCGTTCGACAAGGAAGCCGGTGCCGGCGATGCGCACACGGGAGCCGCCGCCACGCGCGCGAACTGCACGGTGTCGCCCGGCCGCAACTGCCCGAGCTTCCACAGCTCGTCGCGCACGACCGTCACCGGGCACACGAAGCCGCCGAGGCTCGGCCCGTCGGGCCCGAGTATCACCGGCATGTCGCCGGTGAAATCGACCGCGCCGATCGCATACGCGTTGTCGTGGATGTTCGACGGATGCAGGCCCGCCTCGCCGCCGTCCGCGCGCGCCCATTGCGGCTTCGGGCCGATCAGCCGCACGCCCGTGCGGCTCGAGTTGTAATGGACCGTCCAGCGCGTGTCGTACAGCATCGCGATGTCGTCCGCCGTGAAGAAATCCGGCGCGCCGTGCGGACCGTCGAGCACGCCGAGCGTCCACGCGTGCGTCAGCGCGGGCCGGTCGGCTTCGGTCAGCGTCTTGCCGGCTTCGCCGCGCCCCGCATCCGCATGAAGGTGCAGCACGTCGCCCTTGCGCAGCGCGCGGCCCGCGTGGCCGCCGAACTGGCCGAGCGTGAAGGTCGCCTTGCTGCCCAGATAGTCGGGCACCTGCAGCCCGCCCTTCACCGCGAGACACGCGCGCACGCCGGCGCCCGTCACGCCGCCCAGCTTCAGCACCGCGCCGGGCGCCGCGCGCAGCACCTGCCAGAACGGTGCGGGTGCGCCGTCGAGCGTCGCGGCGAGCGGCGCGCCGCCGAGCACGAACAACGTGTCGGTGTTGAAGCGCAGCGTCGCGCCGACCATCGTGAACTCGAGGCCGGCGGCGTCATGCGGATTGCCGAGCAGCGCATTCGCGAGATCGAACGCGCGGTCGTCCATCGGCCCGGACGGCGGCACGCCGACGGCCCAGTAGCCGACACGGCCCGGCGTCTGCTGCACGGTCGTCTGCACGCCGCCGTCGAGCACGTCGATCGTGTGCGGTGCGAATGCGAAACGCGACAGGAACGCGGTGGTCTGCGCGCCGCGCGCGAACGTGTCGGAACCGGCGATCGCGCGCAGGTAGTCGAGATTGGTCTCGATCCCGTACAACTCGGTGGCGGCCAGCGCGTCGCGCAGTGCCGCGAGCGCGTCGCGGCGCGTGTCGCCGCGCACGATCAGTTTCGCGAGCAGCGGATCGTAATACGCGCTGACCTCGGCGCCCGCGTCGATCCACGTATCGACGCGCACCGCGTCCGGAAACGCGACATGCGTGAGCACGCCCGCGCTGGGCCGGAACTGCTGGTGCGGGTCTTCCGCATAGAGCCGCACCTGGATGCTCGCGCCGCGCGGCGCGACGGCGAGCGTATCGAGCGGCGGCAGGTCGCCTTCGGCCTGCAGGATCATCCATTCGACGAGATCGATGCCGGTCACGGCTTCCGTCACGCAATGCTCGACCTGCAGCCGCGTATTCACCTCGAGAAAATAGCAGCGGCGCTCGCGCGCATCGAACACGAACTCGACCGTGCCGGCCGACGCATAGGCAACCGCGCGCGCGAGCCGCACCGCGCTCGCGTGCAGCGCGGCGCGCTCGCCGTCGGCGAGATCCGGCGCGGGCGTTTCCTCGATCACCTTCTGGTTGCGCCGCTGCACCGAGCAGTCGCGCTCGCCGAGCGCGATCACGCCGCCGCGCCCGTCGCCGAAGATCTGCACCTCGATGTGCCGTGCGTGCTCGACGAATTTCTCGAGATAGACGCCCGCATGCGCGAAGTTCGCGCTGCCGAGCCGCACGACGGATTCGAACGCCGCCGCGAGCTGCGCGGCATCGCGGCACAGCGACATGCCGATGCCGCCGCCGCCCGCCGTGCTCTTCAGCATCACCGGATAGCCGATCGCTTCGGCTTCGGCGAGCGCCGTCGCGACATCCGCGAGCAGCCCGGTGCCCGGCAGCAGCGCGACGTCGTGCTCGCGTGCCAGTTCGCGCGCGGTGTGCTTGAGGCCGAACGCACGCATCTGCGCGCCGCTCGGCCCGATGAAGCGCAGGCCGGCGGCCTCGCATGCGTCGGCAAACTCGGCGTTCTCCGACAGGAAGCCGTAGCCGGGATGCACCGCCTGCGCACCGGTCGCGCGCGCCGCGGCGAGGATCGCGGCGACGTTCAGGTAGCTGTCGGCCGCCGGCGCGGCGCCGACGCAGACGGCTTCGTCGGCGAGCGTCACGTGGCGCGCATCGCGATCGGCATCCGAGTAGATCGCGACCGACGCGATGCCGAGCCGCTTCAGCGTGCGGATCACGCGGCAGGCGATTTCGCCGCGGTTCGCGACGAGGACTTTTGCGAATCTCATGTTGCCTCCCGCCGGGCCGCCCCGCGTAGCGTAGCGGGGAATTCGCGGAGCATCGCTCCGCGCCCGCGCAGCCGGCCGGCTTTGCAAAGCCGGCCGTGGACGGCAGCAACCGCCCCCTTGGGGCGCAGCGAACGTGTCGATCCGGAGTAGCGCTTTAGCGCGCACTCCGGTCCCATGCGACGCAAGTGAGCGTGGAGGTCGTTCATCATGCCTCCCAGATCGTCAGCCGCACCGGCGTCGGGTTATAGCCGTTGCACGGGTTGTTGAGCTGCGGGCAGTTCGAGATCAGCACCGTGACGTCCATCTCCGCGCGCATCTCGACATACTTGCCGGGCGCGGAAATGCCGTCCTCGAACGTCAGCCCGCCGAGCGGCGTGACCGGCACGTTCATGAAGAAATTGACGTTGCCGACGAGATCGCGCTTGGTCAGCCGCGCGCCGGTGCCGCATGCGCAATGCGCGATCGCGTTGATGAAGCTGTCGCGGCAGTTATGCATGTGGCGCTTGTCGAGCGCGTAGCGCACCGTGTTGCTCTCGGCCGCACACGCGCCGCCGAGCGTGTCGTGGCGGCCGCAGGTGTCCGCAACGATCGTCACCATCGGATTGCCGAGACTGGACAGCAGCACGCTGCCCGCGCTCAGGTACAGGTTGCGCTGTTCGCGGATCGTGTCCTGCGCGCTGTAACGCTCGTCGGGTGCGTCGGTGCGATAGAACAGCGTATCGACGGCCTGGTTGCCTTCGAGATCGAGGATGCGCAGCACCTGCCCGCGCTTCACGTCGTGCAGCCATGGTTCGCCAGCGTTCAGCGTGGTGTCGTAGATCGCGTGCCGCGGGTCGAGGCGGCTTTCGATGATCGGCATGTCGGGCTCCTTACGCGAACAGTCGGTCGGTGTTGACGAAGCCGCGCGTGTTCTCCGCGCACGCGGTGCGGCACGGATCGTCGTCCGGCGCGGCACCGTCGGCGGGATACGCACGGTATGCGATCAGCTTCACGGGTTTCGGCGCATAGGCCTGCTGCGGATCGAGCGGATGCGGCGCGGTCGAGAACGCGGCGAGCGTGTTCATCTCGAAGCGCAGGTCGAATGCGCTGCCGGCCGGCGAGTGGCCCGCGACGAAGTCGAACGACCCATCGTCGCGCGGCGCGAGCTTGCTGAAGAAATTGACGTTCGCGACGAGATCGCGCACGGACAGTCCGTATTTCGCGAGTTCGAGCACGAGGCTGTCGCGGCCGTTGCGGATCATCGCGTTGCGATCGGCCTGATACGACGACGGGCCGTACTTGCGCGCGAACAGCCGCGCATCGCCGATGCCGCCGAGCGGATCGTGCCAGCCGAGCGTATCGGCCGTGATCGATGCGATCACGCGGCCCATGTCCGTATACAGCGCGTGGCCGCGCGTCAGGTGCGCGGTGTGCTGCGCCTTCAGCGTATCGGCCATGTTGTAGCGTTCGAGCGGATCTTCGTGACGATGAAACACGGCGGACAGGTTCGCGCCGCCGTCGAGATCGACGACGCGCAGCGCGAGACCGCGGCGCAGGATGCCGGACCAGTGGGTTCCGGCGGGAACGACCGTTTCCCACACGACGTGCGGCAACGGGGCAAGCGGGGCTTGGGGGCTCGGCGACATGGCGGCTCCTCGGATCGGTTGGACAAAAGGCGTGAGAGGGCGACCGAACGACATCGCGACCTCCCGGGCTTTTGTCCCTCCGTGGAGCCTCGCCGGATCCTCGCAACAAGGCAGGCGGCAAGACCGGATTGCTCTCGGACCAGGCATCGCACGGCGTGTGACGCCGCGCGACCGGAACCCTAGCGATCCTGAAGATGATGCAAATTGCTTCGCACCTCTCGGACGACGAATAAGCGAGTTGCATGCCAGCGCGTGCATCCGAGCACGCGCGGCCCCGTTCGGCGGGGCATGGGACGGCGAACGGCACGCCATGCACGCGCATCGGCCCGCCCTCCCGTTGGGCAGCGTGCGCACCACTCGAACGCGGCCGGCACCAGCGCGGGGCAGCGTTACGCACGCGCACCGCGTGCGATCGCAATGGCACGGCCATTGCTGAATACGCACACCGTCACTCTGTCCACCGATCGCTCATGAACAAACTCGACCTGCTTCGGCGCGCGCTGGCCGCGCTCTTCTCCGCGCGTTTCATCGAACTGCAGCGTGCCGCGCGCCGTCGCTGAGCGGCGCGTTTCCGACACACGTCAGCCGCCGGATCACACCGCTGGCATGCTTCTCGCTCGCTCCGATGCCGAGAGGTGCGGCGGTGTCGCATCTTAGGGATGCTAGGGTTCCGGTTCGTCGAACGTCTGGTCCGAGAGCAGCCCGGTGTCTGTGCATACGGTCGTCTGACCGCGCGCATGGCGCTACACGGCGGGACAAAAGCCCGGGAGATTGGCGATGGCGACGGCCGTCGCGCCTCTCCGTGGCCGGTCGTTCGTCCCGCATCCGCAGGAACCGGTCACGCGGCCGGATCGCGCATGGGCGCGACCCGTGCCGACGATCCCGATCCCGGTCTCCTGGAGAAAACGATGACCCGCCTCGCCTCGCCGTTCCGCCGCCTGCTGTCCTCCCGGCACCTCCGTTCCGTCCGCCATGCGTTCGCCGCCGTCGCCGTCACGACGTCGCTGTTCGCCGCGCCCGCCGCGCATGCGGCCCCGCCGCTGAAAATCGGCTACAGCGACTGGCCCGGCTGGGTCGCGTTCCAGGTCGCGCTCGACAAGGGCTGGTTCAAGGAAGCCGGCGTCGACGTCGATTTCGAATGGTTCGATTACTCGGCGTCGCTCGACGCGTTCTCCGCGGGCAAGCTCGATGCGGTCGCGGTCACCAACGGCGATGCGCTCGTCACGGGCGCGTCCGGCGCGAAGAACGTGATGATCCTGCTCACCGACTATTCGGCGGGCAACGACATGATCATCGCGAAACCGCCGCTGCGGACCGTCGAAGGCCTGAAGGGCAGGAAGGTCGGCGTCGAGCTCGGGCTCGTCGATCACCTGCTGCTCGAAACCGCGCTGCAGAAGCACGGGCTGAAGGACGGCGACGTCACGCTCGTCAACGCGAAGACCAACGAACTGCCGCAGGTGCTCGGCGCGTCGTCCGACATCGCGGCGGTCGCGGCGTGGCAGCCGAACGCCGGCGAGGCGCTGAAACGCGCGCCGGGTGCGCGCGCGATCTTCACGTCGGCGGATGCGCCGGGGCTGATCTACGACGCGATCACGGTGACGCCGACCAGCCTCGCCGCGCGCCGGGCCGACTGGGCGAAGGTCGTCAAGGTCTGGTATCGCTGCGTGGCCTACATCAACGATCCGAAGACGCAGGCCGACGCGGTGAAGATCATGTCCGCGCGCGTGGGCCTCACGCCGGCGCAATATCTGCCGCTGCTGAAGGGCACGCACCTGCTCGATGCCGCGGCAGCGAAGCAGGTGTTCCGCAAGGGCGACGGGCTCGACTCGATCTACGGATCGACCCGCAACGCGAACGCATTCAATGTGCGCAACGCGGTCTACAAGCAGTCGCAGGATATCGACGCGTATATCGATCCGCGTCTCGTCGAATCGCACTGACGGCGGCGGGCGGCGGCCCGCCCGGAACGATGTCGTTTGTCGATATCGAGCGGCAGCCGCCGGGGTTCGAAAGATGCCGAGGATCCCGGCGGAAGCGTGAAGGCGGTGTTCATGCTTGAAAGCGGCTTCCGGCCGAATGAAGACACGCTTGTCGCGACGATTCAACGCCCAATGCTTGCGCGTCGACAACGGATTCACCGGACTGAATATCTGCGATACGGGTAACGATGGACAGCGGCAATTGCGCCGCGATCGGATGCCGCACCATCGCGGCATCCCTCTGTCGAGACTGACGCGGCGATCAATGCCCCTTCTTCGCCTGCTTCTTGATCGCTTCCTTGGCGTCACCGTATTTCTTCTGTACTTCGCCGGCTACCTGCTGGGCATCGCCTTTGATTTCCTGCTTCACGTTACCCGTGGCCCGGCCAATCACCTCGTTGACCTTGCCCTTTGCCTTTTTCGCGACACCCTTGACTTGATCCTTGTTCATGATGAATGCTCCGTTCATACCTGCTGGCTGGATGACCTGCCGCCCGTCGCGTTCGGCGCGTCGAGCGATGCACGCGATACGGCGGCATCTGAAAAAGCGGCAACCGCTCGCCGCATTCCGCAGTCACGCTGGCGCGTGCAGGATGGAATGCCGGCCGAGCCGCCGGCCGACATACCACTACATCGGCGGCGTGTTACCCAAATGAAGCGTGCCGCCCCATTGCGAATCCGCCGTCGCGGGCCAATGGTCCTTGTCGAACCCGGAGGCGCTCTTCATCCGCGCTTCCGTCGCATCGAGCCGGAAGCATTTCTGGTCGGTATCGAGGGTGAACGCGCCCCACGGCACCGCTAGAAGTTTGTCGCCCATCCCGAGAAAGCCGCCGCACGACAGCACGACATACGCGATCCGGCCGCTGCATACGTCCAGCATGATGTCGACGACCTTTCCGATCTCCTTGCCATCGGACGATAGAACCTTGTCGCCAGTCAGCGTGGTGGCCGCCATGACGTTGGGGCCGGCCCCGCCTGTACTGGTTGCGTGACCGATGATCCGGGCGCCGCTACCGTTGCTCGGCAGTTGATTGCCGGGAGAAACGAGTGTCATGACCTGCTCCTGCGTTCATTGCGAGAAATGCCGGCGAGCGTCGCCGGCCAACGTGACGGTGCGAAGCGCGCGCCGATCCGGCTCTGTTCCGGGCAAGCGCGCCGCGCGCTTCGCCTGCAATCGCCCGCCGTCATGCGGGCCGAAAGACATGCTCGATTCGAGTGTTTCGTGCTGGCATGCGCGCTCGTTGACGCGACATGCGTTCCAATCAGGCCAACTCACGCTATGCGCGACCAGCGCGGAAGTCGGTACGCTGCCGTACCCATGAGGGAACGGGTGTGAGGCGGGTCGCATCGCGTCGCCAGTGTGCCCTCGGCACGACTCACGGCTCGATTTGAATCGCGGCCAGGCCGTCGCCGCGCTGACGAAAAGGGGGGACCTTCCGAAGCCGGGTACGGCACCGTACCGACTTCGATCCAGACTGCGAACAACGTATGCCGTACGCTCGAAGTGCCTGTTTTAGCGCGTTCGATACGCACCGGTCCGAAAGCACCACCAGAATGGACGACATCGCGGGCATTAGCCGTCATGTTCGATTTCAAGGAATCGCGCCCCGCGAGACCACCACAGGCATCAATGGGATCACGGCAATCGGCAGGCTTATCGACATCCGGGCAATGACTACCGTCGCGGCGACTACTACGACAATCAGGACTATGTGTATGCGCCACCACCCGTGGTCTATACCCCTCGGTCGACGCCAGGCATCAGCCTGTTCTTACCGCTCCGGTTCCGATAGGGTGCGATATCGCACGGGGCTTTGTCCGCTGGGTCGGATGGCAACGAAACCGGGAGAGGCGGCTGTTCGGGCTGTTTCGGTTTCGTTGCTTCGCGATTGTTGCGCAACCAGCCTTTTGTCATGACCTTACCGAGGTTCTATTCTGTTCTGATTGTGCGACCGCGCGCGGAGGGCAGCATGCATAAACCTGCGGAGCTTGCCGAAAAATTCTTTGGCATACCCTATGAATCATTGGACGAGCGCACGAAGAAGGTTGCACGTCTCGTCTCGGAACGAAAGCACATAGCGAGAGACGCCACGAAAGAGCTGGATGCAACGGCGACGCGCGGCCAGCGCGCAGCAGATGCCGTTGCCGCCTTCGGCGGGTCGTGGATATTCATCACGTGCTTCATTGTCGTCATGGTCGTCTGGGTCAGCCTGAATTCGCTGATTCTGGCAACGTACAGCAAAGCCTTTGATCCTTACCCGTATATCTTGCTCAACCTGTTTCTCTCGATGCTGGCAGCTATCCAGGCACCCATTATCCTGATGGCGCAGAACCGGCAGTCATACAAGGATCGGGTCTCTGCCGAGCACGACTACGAAATCAATCTGAAGGCCGAACTCGAGATCATGTTGCTCCATGAAAAGCTGGACGGGTTGCGCGAGGAGCAATGGAATGAATTGCTGAACATGCAGAAGGAACAGATGGCGGCGCTGAAGAACCTGCTCGAGTCCGGCAGGACGTAAGCGACGGGGCATCAGGGTCGCCAGCTTCGCGAAACGACGCGATCGGATCACGATGACGCGTGACGGAAGGACGCTGACCGGCCATTTTCATGTGATGACCGCGGCCGACTTACCATCCTTCCCGTTGCCCCGGCCTATGCGCCCCTTGGTCATCGGGATGCCAGGAACGATTCATGTGATCGCGGGACGTGTCGCCTCGATCCCATCCGCTTTCGTGACCACCGCCATACGCACCGCCATACCCCCCGTTTCGATCACCACGATAGCCGTCGCCGGGCACCCAAAGGCATCCGGCAAGCACGGTCGCAATAGCCGCAAGACAGACATAAATGGACGCACGCATGTTGCTCTCCGTGCCAGTCGCATTCAAGTGTGGTGCTTTGTTCGATCGACCGGAGACGAATGACGGAATCATTCACCACTGATGTGAATCACATCGATGTTCGTGAAAGGATCACGCACGAATGGATGGTTGCAGGAGACATCCTCGTTTCAACGAGATTGCATGTCTGTACGGTGAAAGACGGTTGTCGAGGCGGACAGGTGCAGGATCCTGGTCGCCATCGTGAATCTCTGCAGCCAGGCTGCTTGTCCGCCAACGTACCGGACGCACGCGAGTCATCGCTTCGCATCATTCCGCGGTCGACGCAGCGCAGGCCTGGCGACCTCGATTTCCCGTCAATAGCGCCGTGAAATATCGGCTCCGTATCGAGCGCGCGTGATTGCGCACACCTTGATGAGACATGAGCCGACACTATAATTTTTGAAGGGTGATTCGCATTCGAACGGTCATTCCGAACTCGGGAAAAAGGGACATATTTCCGCCACCATCCGGTCTGGTCGTCGGATCGGTAAGGTATGATGGTTGACCCTCTCGCCGATTCCCGCTGCGCCCCACATCGGCCGGATTCTCCATCGTCAGCCGAGCGCAAGCGTAGGAGCCATGCATGCAGGACAACCCGCCCCTTACCGAAAATCACCTGCTTGCCGCGCTGCCGGAAAACGAGCGCGCGCACGTCGCTGCGCACCTGACGCTCGTCGAGATGCCGTTGGGAAAGGTGCTATACGAGTCGGGCGGCCAGCTTCATCACGTCTATTTTCCGACCACGTCGATCGTTTCCCTGCTTTATGTGATGGAGGACGGCTCGTCCGCCGAAATCGCGATCGTCGGGCATGAAGGCATGATCGGCGTATCGCTGTTCATGGGCGGCGAGACGACACCGAGTCGGGCCGTCGTGCAAAGCGCGGGGCATGCCTATCGGCTCGACGCGAGCATCCTGAAAGAGGAATTCCGGCGCGGCAACGCGATGCAGCGCCTGTTGTTGCGCTATACCCAGGCGCTGATCACGCAGATGGCTCAGACCGCGGTGTGCAACCGGCATCACTCGATCGATCAGCAACTGTGCCGCTGGCTGCTGCTCAGCCTCGACCGCCTGCCTTCGAACCAGCTGCGCATGACGCAGGAGCTGATCGCCAACATGCTGGGCGTGCGCCGATCGGGCGTGACGGAAGCGGCATTAAAGCTGCAGGACGCGGGCCTCATCCGCTACAACTACGGCCATATCGAGGTGCTGGATCGGCCGGGGCTCGAAAAACGCGTGTGCGAATGCTACAGCGTGGTCAAACGTGAATTCGATCGCCTGCTTCCCGATCTGAAGCGGCTCTAGCCGCTACCGCGCCGCATCGTACCGGCCTTTGCCGCAGATGCCCTTGACGCCTGCGAAGGCGTGCAAGCGGCGGATCGACATGTATTGGCCGGCACTCGATCTGACAGGTAGTCGGGCCTACAAAGAACGAGCCGTCAACGGGGACGAATTTCTCCTTGGACAAGATCCGGGAATATCCATCTCGTGCACGGTCTCGACATCGAAAACGGTCCTCGGCGCACGATAAAACGCTGCGCGCACCGGCATCGGAAATCGGTACGGTTCCATACCTGGGCACGTCGGAAATATCGTCTTGCCTTCGCTCCGATCGATCCCCCCGGCGTTCAGCGATATCGCCGAATACCGGCGACGACTCGATGGATCGCGGTCACTCGGGGCGCTGACCCGCGCCGCGCAACCTGCGCTAACGGTGCTTGATGTGCGACGACCTCCGGTGATGCTTTCGGTGGGCCGGTCTGGAAATCATCCTGGTGACACCGCCGATCGACGGCGGATCGCTGGCGGGGAACGTCCCCTCCACCGCGTCGTCGACATTGCGCTCGCTCTTGCCGCCGTTCGTATGCTGCTCTCGATACCTGCTGCGCATAACCGCCTCCATGGAGCTGATGATCAGACCGGGCTGGCCCGGATTCGACTGTCCGGCGTGTGTACGGCACGCCAGCGTATAAGGAGGCCGTCGGTCACGACCAGCATAGACCCGATTCGGACATCCCGCCGGCACGAGCGCGATTCGCCGCAAAACGCCGGACATCGCGAGACGAGCACGCCGATGACGTCGAAATCAAGGTCGGGACCAGGGCAATCCCGCGCGCATGACGCATCAGGGCGCTCGCCACTACGACCGTCACCGGTATGGAAGCAACGGCTATTGCGGTGGCGAGGAGGATGCCTATGGCGCGCCTCCGATGGTGTACGCGCCGAAGCCGGTGCCAGGCCTGTCGCTGTTCATACCACTGCGACTGCGTCGAGGCGCGAACCGAATCCAGCCGCCCCCTTTTACCCGGCAGCCCGTCGACAGGGGCGATCCACACTGCTTCGCGATCCTGATGACGATGCTCGGGAGGATGTCTCGCGACATGCCGGGAAGGGGCCGCCCGATCGCCCCCTTGCGCGCTTTGTACGGTTTCGTACCGCATCGGCCGTTCGTCGCGTGTAGCGTCTCAAACATGCCGGCCGTCCGAGGGGACGCGATCGGCAGGAATCGTTCCGCATCGGCGGACGAACGGCTGGATGCCACCGCACGGCAGGCATGTCAGCGGAATCACCGACGTGCCGGGCATGGATCTGGCGAGGACATCATGTTGCGAAGCATCCGAAGGTTGCATGGAGACACGGTTCGAGCGAAGGACGGCGATATCGGGCGCATCCATCAGGCTTACTTCGACGACGACAACTGGTGCATCCGTTACCTCGTCGTCGAGACGGGGGACTGGCTGCACGACAGGCAGGTACTGATCTCGCCGTATTCCGTCACGCATGCCGATCCCGAAACGCGCACGCTATACGTCAGCCTCACGCAACAGCAGGTGAGGGACAGCCCGAATCTGGACACGCACAAGCCGGTATCGCGCCAGCACGAGATCGAGTATCTGCGGTACTACAACTACCCGACTTACTGGGGCGGCCCGAACCTTTGGGGGATGGGCGCGTACCCGGCTTTCGATCCCGCGGGGCCGTCGCAGGACCCTGAAGCAGGCGACCCGCTTTTCTCGCACACCGCGCCGGCCAGCGCACCGGCGGATACGCATCTGCGCAGCACCGGCGAGGTCGACGGATATCGGCTCGAAGCCACGGACGGGCATATCGGTCACGTGTCCGACTTCATTTACGACGATAAAGCGTGGGTGATCCGCTATCTGGCGATCGACACGTCGAGCTGGTGGTCGACCGGCAAGGAAGTGCTGATCGCGACTCACTGGCTCGACCAGGTGGACTGGTCGACGAAAACGGTATCGACCACGCTCGCGCGCGATGCAATCCGCCGGAGCCCTCTATACGACGACTCGCAGCTCGTTCATCGAAGCTACGAAATCGAGTTGCACGAGTTCTACGGCAAGCACGGATATTGGAACGGAGACCGATAACGGAAACCGATAACGCAGCCCCGCGCAATCGGCAGCCAACGCAACCCGATCCCGTGCGGGATATGGCGTGACCGGACGCCAAGGAGCATCCGCATGACCTCAACCTGTTTCCCGTCGACCGAAGATTCGACACTCGATGCGCTCTGTGTCAATACGCTGCGCTTCCTGTCGATCGATGCCGTGCAGAAAGCGGCGAGCGGCCATCCGGGCTTGCCGCTCGGCGCCGCGCCGATGGCCTATGCGTTATGGACGCGCCATCTCAAGCATCACCCCGCCAATCCGGCATGGCTCGATCGCGATCGCTTCATCCTGTCGGCCGGACATGGTTCGATGCTGTTGTACAGCCTGCTTCACCTGACTGGCTACGATCTGGCACTCGACCAGATCGAGCGCTTCCGACAATCGGGCAGCCTCACGCCCGGTCATCCGGAGCGCGGCCTCACGCCGGGTGTCGAGACGACGACCGGCCCGCTCGGCCAGGGCTTCGCCAACGCCGTCGGCATGGCGATAGCGGAAGCGCAACTCGCCGCGCGCTACAACCGTCCCGGCTTCGAGATCGTGGATCACCACACCTATGCACTCGTCAGCGATGGCGACCTGATGGAAGGCGTCGCGGCGGAGGCGGCATCGCTTGCCGGCCATCTGCAGCTCGGCAAGCTGATCTGCCTGTACGACGACAATCGGGTCGCGCTGTCCGCCGGCACCGCGATCACCTTTACCGAAGATCGCGCGCGACGGTTCGACGCCTACGGCTGGCATACCGAAACGGTCGACGACGGCAACGACCTGGCCGCCATCGACGCGGCGCTGGTCAACGCACGTGCCGAGCAGTCGCGTCCATCGTTGATCCTCGTGCGCACGCATCTCGGCTATGGCTCGCCCAACCGGCAAGACACGTACCAGGCACACGGATCGCCGCTCGGCGACGCCGAGGTGCGCCTGACCAAGCACAACCTCGGCTGGCCGCCCGACCCCGCGTTTCATATCCCCGCACCGGCGCTCGCGCATTTTCGTCGCGCGCTGACGGAGGGACGAGTACGGGAAGAGCACTGGAACGCGCGGTTCGCAGCCTATGCGCGCGCGTTTCCCGAGCTGGCGGAGATGCTGCTGAATACGGCGCGCGGCACGCTGCCCGACAGGTGGGACCGCGATATCCCGGTCTTTCCGGCCGATCCGAAAGGCATGGCGACGCGGGTCGCATCCGGCAAGGTGCTGAATGCCCTCGCCTCCCGCGTACCTTCGCTGGTCGGCGGATCAGCCGATCTGAATCCATCCACTTTCACCGCACTGACCGGGCTCGGCGATTTCGAGGCCGCCGGCATGAACGCGCTTGACCGGCAAGGCTCCGAAGGCGGCGGCTGGAGCCGCAGCGGCCGCAATCTGCATTTCGGCGCGCGCGAGCATGCGATGGGCGCGATCCTGAACGGCCTGGCGACCCACGGCGGCATCCTGCCGTTCGGCGCGACCTTCCTGATCTTTTCCGACTACATGCGTCCGCCGATCCGGCTTGCCGCGTTGATGCGCCTGCAGGTGATCTATGTGTTCACGCACGACAGCCTCGCGGTCGGCGAGGACGGTGCGACGCATCAGCCGGTAGAGCAGCTCGCCGGCCTGCGCGCAATCCCGGGCCTGCTGGTGATTCGACCGGCGGATGCCAACGAGACGGCCGTCGCGTGGCGTGTGGCGCTCGAAGCCCGCGAGCGGCCGACGGCGCTGGTCCTGACTCGCCAGGACGTGCCGACCATCGATCGCCTCCGGTTCGCGCCGGCCGAAGGCTTGCAGCGCGGCGGCTACGTGCTGGCCGATGCCCCCGATGGACGCCCCACGCTGATCCTGATCGCGACGGGCTCGGAAGTCGGGCTCGCGCTGGCGGCGCACGCCGAGCTGCTCGCGCGCGGCGTGGCGGTTCGGGTCGTGTCGCTGCCCTGCTGGAGATTATTCGACGCTCAGCCGCAGCCGTATCAGGATGCCGTGCTGCCGCCGTCGGTCGGTGCGCGGCTGGCGATCGAAGCGGGCGTGTCGCAGGGCTGGCACCGCTATGTCGGCGATCGTGGCGACGTGCTCGGCGTCGCATGCTTCGGCGCGTCGTCCCCGGGCGCCGAGCTGATGCGCGATTTCGGCTTCACCGTCGAGAACGTCTGCGACCGCGCGCTGAAACTGCACGCGTGATCCGCGGGCGGCCGGTGCGCCTATCAGGCGCTCGGGCCGCCGCCGGCACGCACCCCTGCCAGGGACGATCGGCGCGATACTAGGCGATGAGTGCGGGGGCGTCGACGCCACATGGCGACCTGCGCTCGACACGCGGCGAGCGCGACGTTATCCATGCAAGGGATTCAACGTGACCGAAACCATCGGATGCCTCATCTTCGGAGCCCTGCTGATTTTCATGGGACTCATCGGATCGTCGCTCAAGCGCCTGCCGCTGAGCGCGGCCATGGTGTATCTCGGGATCGGCTTTCTGATCGGACCGGCCGGTACCGGTTTCCTGTCGATGACATTGCCGGATGACGTCACGCACTTGCGCATCGCCGCCGAAATCGGCTTGCTGATCTCGCTGTTCGCGATCGGCCTGAAGCTGCGTGTCCCGCCCGCCGATCCCCGCTGGATGCTGCCGCTGCGGCTCGGCGTCGTCGCGATGATCTTCACCGTCGCGTCGATCGCCGTGCTCGGCGTGCTGGTGTTGCATTTGAGTCTCGGCGTCGCGGTACTGCTGGGCGCGATGATCGCGCCGACGGACCCGGTACTTGCTCATGACGTCGGCGTGCGCGACGCGGGCGATGTCGAGCTGGTGCGTTTTTCGTTGTCCGGCGAAGGGGGGATCAACGACGGCACGGCCTACCCGTGCGCGGTGCTCGGCCTGCTTTTGTGCGGCTCCGGCACGACGTCGGCGCTTCACTGGAGCATGGTCGGCGGCATTGCATGGGGCATCGCATCCGGCGTGGGCACCGGCTGGCTGTTCGGCTTCGTCACCGCCCGGCTCGTCGCATTCCTGCGCAGTCGTCACGGACAGGCGCTCGGCTTCGAAGGGTTCTTCGCGCTGGGCCTGATCATGCTGTCGTACGGCGTGACGCTCGCCATTCATGGCTACGGGTTCCTGGCCGTATTCGCCGCGGGCGTCGCGATGCGGCGCGTCGAGCATCGAACGAGCGGCCGGAAGACGCCGAAGGAGACGGTCGGCGTCGTGGACAGCGAGGATGTCGAGGCCACTGCCACCGATCCCGACAAAGCCCATGCCTTCGTCGCGGAATCGGTCATGGGGTTCACGGCCGAGCTGGAACACATCGCCGAAGCCGTGCTGATCCTGCTGATCGGCGCGCTCGTCTCCCGCTATTGGGCCGATATGCTCACCTGGACGGGCGCGGCCGTGGTCGCGACACTGCTGTTCGTCATCCGGCCGGCAACCATCCAGCTCGCGCTGATCGGCTCCCGCGCGTCGCACCGCCAGCGCCGGCTGATCAGCTGGTTCGGCATTCGCGGCGTGGGTTCCCTGTATTACCTGATGCTGGCGCTCGAGCAAGGGCCGCGTGCGGAACTGTTGCCGCTGGTTTCGTGGGTACTGGCCATCATCGCCGTGTCGATCGTGCTGCACGGCATTTCGGCAGCGCCGCTCATGCGTCGTTATGCGTGAGATCCATCGCGGGCGCAGTGGCACGATACGTGCCTCGGTCGAACGGTTTGGCGCGATGCCCCCCCCGACACGCAAGGTGCCGGGCGGCCGTCTTTCCATGAACCTGCAGCATCGATGATGTCCCGCGTCACAGCCTGCCCAGCAGCATCAGGATGAGCAACACGACCAATACCAAGGACGGACGCGGGCGTGGAGTCTGTCCGCCAACGTACCGGACGCACGCGGGCCCGCGCGGACATCGCCGCAAATCTCCTGCCTGCCGATCTGGAGTGACGCCAACCGCCACTGCACGGCATCGTACCGACTTCCCCCTTTCGCTCGCCCATTCTGTGTCGGCACGCATTCGCGGCATTGGTCGATATCGATACGCAGTACGCTCCAGTCAGGAGGATCTATGAAACATCATTCAGGCACGACACTTGATCAACGCGATCAGGCTACCCGGCAAAAGCAGCGGGAAGATCTCGCCCGCGCCGACATCGAACGGTCCGAAAAGCGCACCCGCGATGCCGCCGGCATCAACTCCAACGCGAGCAAGTGGCGTTATTCGCGTCCCGACAATCGGGCGAGATAAGCGGCGCGCGGCGCAACGCGCCTCACGGCCTCCACGAGGCCAGGCCGGCGTTCAGCCGCCATATCGCGAACCGTGCGTGGCCAGTGGGCTAGCTCGTCACGTTGTGCAGCACGTTGCCGCCCGCCACTCGACCTGTCAACGGGCCGATGATCGCGGGTGCTGCGTGCAATGTTCGCCACCCTGCTTTTTCGTGAGGGGCCCGGTTCAGTGGAGATGTCCTCCGAACAGCCCGAGCAACCCGATGACGATCAGGTAGATCGCAACGATGTAATTCAACAGACGTGGCACCACCAGAATCAGAATGCCGGCAATCAGCGAAACCAGCGGGCCCGCGCTCGTGAGAATGTTCATACGCCCTCCGCAAGATTGAAAACAACACACGAATACAAAACCGCCCGGCCTCCGCCGCTGATTTCAGCGACCTGAGCCGGGTGACCTTCGTGCCTTCGAGCGTCACGCCGGCCATTCACCCGTTGTGCGTCAGCCCGATCGAACCGGTCGTGGTGCTGTCTTACCCCACGGTACTGCCGCCGACGCGCAGCGGGCCTTCACCCACCGGCCGCCGACGAAAAGACCGGCCGCGATGACTGATGGGAATACCAGCACGTTGCGTGCCTTGCCGGCGAGTTCGCGCGAGTCTTTGGCTGTCGTGTAAAGGCGAGCAAGGGTCGATGCGACGCCAGCATCAATGGTGCGACGTTTGTCGATCTGGTGGCCACGGGCATCGGATGCGTCGCCGGTCAGACCGATAGCCAGGAACGATCCGGGCGTACATCCCATAGAAATATTCGTCACGCCATGATTCGCCCCGGGTGGCTCGTGAATACCCTGATGCCGTACATAGGCGAATACGGGACGAAAGCGCACCAAGCGTGTAAAAAAGACAATATGGACAACCCATCTTCGCGGCGATTCGCGTACGGCATCGTACCGACTTCCGTCACGATGGCGCGCAGGGTGTCTTCGGGCACCCTGATTTTCCGGCGCTAAAGCGCCCGATACGAAGCTTCGATGGTTCCGGGTTTCGTACCGGTGAAACAGGCGACCAATGTCAAGGAGCAGTGTCATGAACAGGGATCAGGTGAGAGGCCGCATCGCGGAAGCAAAAGGCAAACTGAGGGAAGTGGTCGGCAAGGTCATGGGAAATCGAGTGACCAGAATGCAGGGCAAGGTCCAGCAGGTCGTCGGAAAGACACGAGCGTCGTTCGGCGACGCGAAAGAGCAATTCAAGAAGCGGCCGTAGGGTGTTGGCGCGAACCGCTCCGAAGCGCCGCGCGATCGAGCAAGGTGCCGCGGACTCGCCGGGTGTTGATGGCGCACGTACGCATCCGGCGAGATCCGTTTCCCAGCCGACCGTCACGATCCTTCAGTGGGTCGGGTGTCGTCGCTGTGCGCGGCCGCAAGTGGTTTGTGCTGCTCTGCTCCCACGCCGGGAAAGAACGCATCCCACGCATCCCGGACACCTTTCGCTGCGGTCGCATCCGCGGCAATCGTCTCCTGGTCGCCCGACTTGGCCGGATCGGAGCGCAAGCCTCGCCAATGCGTAAAGGTGAGCACCGGCTTTTCCGTCCATTCGCCGGCGCCAAACTTCGCAAATGCCGTGTCTCCGCTCACCAGTCGCACCTCATACCATCCGTCGCGAACAGGCGCATATCGGTTCAGCGTAAACCATCGTGTAGATTGGATTTTCATCATTGCCTCACTTGTCCATGGAGCGTTGTACGCGACAAAACTCCCGTCTCGTCCGGTCGACGCGTGCGCGCTTCTTAATAATCGGCGCACCGATTCAGCCACAGCCGGCCTGCGGCCGTCATATTGATCGATCCGCCGGTGCGCGACTCGTATGCGAGCCCGTGATTCAACAGTTCATTGGCTATGGCGCGTGGTATATCGGCTTGGGAATCCGGAATTCGATCAAGCGATTTGAGGGTCTCGACGACCTCGGGTGAAAGTGGGATGCACATGGCGGCCTCCTCGGTATCGAGTTCATCTTGAACCGGACGACACGCGCGGGTCTGTACGGTATCGACTATTTGGAAGTCGCACTCTTCAGAAACCGCATTGCAGCCGGGCCATTTTCCCGCATCGAAAATATGATTCGGCATCCGATGTTTTTATTGCGTAACCGGTATCTGACGCGCACACTACAGATACATGCCCGTTTTTTTCGAAGCATCGGCGCCCTTGAATCCGTCGGCGCCAACGATTGCTCTGTCAGGAGCACATCATGACCATCCCCACTCTCGAATATCGCGGACGTGAACTGCGTGTCTATTCGCAAATCCTGTTCCCGCCGTTCGGCGACCCCCACGCCCCGGGCCCGAAGCGATTCGGTTCGATCGTGCGCATCGATACGATCCCGGCGACCTCGGCAACGGCGCCGCGTTACTCGACCATTTTCGAGCATGGCGCTCCGCCGACGGCGGCGCTGGCACTCGACCTGGCGATGCAATTCGGCAAGGACATCGTGGATGGCAAGATCGCTCCCGCAGCGATCTGATTCGTCCGCCGCATCCGGCTCGACGCCGCGTCTCGCGACGCGAGCACACCTAGCACACCTCACTCCGGAGGATCCATGAAATATCATTCAGGCACCTCGATCGATCGGCGCGATGACGCGACCCGGCAAAAGCAGCGGGACGATCTGACCCGTGCCGACGTCGAACGCGCCGAGAAGCGCATCCGCCAGAATGCCGGCATCAATTCCAATGCGAGCAAGTGGCGTTATTCGCGTCCCGACAATCGGGCGAGATGAGCGGCAGATGCGCAGCGCGCACTGTTGCACGTCGGCCGCGCATGGCAGGCCACCGGCGTGCCAGGATCACGCATACCGGCGCAGGCGCATCGAGAAATCGGCGATCGCCTTGATGCCGCTCTGCTCCGCGCAACGGCACCAATCCTGCAACTGAGCCAGCAATTGCTCGTGCGATGCGTGCGACCACGTCCATAGCTCGAGCAATGTCTCGTACATATCCACGTACACGCGTATTCGCCGGTTGGCACTGGTGCTCGTCAGCGCACGCAGATCGGGCTTGTCCCGATGGCCCCAGGCCTGGCGCAGCCAGCGTTTCATGCCGAGCGCAAACGCGCGCTTGTCGTCGCGGCTCATGTCCTTGATGCGGCGCAGCTCCCGCCGGCAGGCGGGTTCGAGCATGCGCGCATAGGCGGCCATCACCGCATGCCGGTTGCGGATGACCGCTTGCAGCGTGGCGTCGTCGGGCACTGCCTTGTTCGGGAGCAGCCGCGGCTTCGTCGCGACTCGCCGAATCGTCGCCAGTCTCAACGCCGCCAGCAGGCGGATGTACAGCCAGCCGATGTCGAACTCGAACCAGCGGTTCGACAGCCTGGCGGACGTCACGTATGCGTGGTGATTGTTATGCAGTTCTTCTCCGCCGATCAGGATGCCCAGCGGGAACAGGTTGGTGCTCGCATCGGACGTCGCGAAATTCCGATATCCGCTGAAATGGCCGCAACCATTGACCACGCCGCCGGCCCAGAACGGAATCCACATCATCTGGATCGCCCACGCCGCGACGCCGGGCAACCCGAACAGCGCGACGTCGATCACGGCCAGCAGCCCGACGCCGAGATTCGGATAGCGGGCATAGACCTGGCGTTCCAGCCAGTCGTCCGGCGTGCCCGATCCGTATCGGCGCAGCGTTTCCTCGTTCCGCACTTCCGCACGGTACAGTTCCGCACCGCGAAGCAGCACGGTCGCGAGGCCGCGGGTTCGCGGGCTATGCGGATCTTCCGGGGTCTCGCTCCTCGCGTGATGCTTGCGATGCACCGCGACCCACTGCGTGGTCAGCATGCCGGTCGTCAACCACAGCCAGAACCGGAAGAAGTGACTGACGCCCGGGTGCAGATCGAGCGCCCGGTGCGCCTGACAGCGGTGCAGGTACACGGTCACGCTGATGATGGTGACATGCGTGAGCGCGAGCACGACCCACGCAAGCTGCCACCAGGACAGCCTCAGCTCACCGTTCAGGAGAAATGCCGACATACCGGTCGCACTCCGGGTCACGCTCGTATCCGCGCGCGCTTCGTCGTGACGGCGCGTGCGCGTGCCGATTCCCTGCCCTTCGGCCGGCCTATTTCCCGACCTGATTGCCGACCACCCCGCCGACGGCCGCGCCGCCAACCGTGCCCAACGCACTGCCGCCCGTCAGGACCGCACCGGCGACGCCGCCGACACCCGCCCCGATCACCGTATCCGTTCCGCGGCGAGACATACCGCCGCAACCTGCCAGCACCACAATCGCCATCGTGACTATCGCCATCTCGACTGCCACTGAATGTAGCTTTCTCATGATCATCTCCTCGGGTTGCCGCTGCGCCGTCCGATCCGGCCCGACGCATGGAAGCCCATGCGCTGACATCTCGATGGAATTCGAAACATCGGTTCATGATCGGACGTAATTCGCGCGCAGTCCGTCCGCTAACGTACCGGCCCGAGCGCCAACCTGCCGCCTCACAGCAGCACCGCCTGTGCGGCCCCCAGCGTCACGACCACGCTGTGACGCCGACCGTCGTCCACGAGCCGCACCGCCGCTTCGCCGGCGGCGAGCCGCGCGCCATCCACGACGAGACGCGACACGCCGCTGCTGACGTCGTCCGGATTCTCGACGACGATGTCGTAGTGCGACGCCCCATGGCGCAACGTTGCCCTGAAGCCCGGCCAGGATCGCGGGATGCACGGTTGAATGGATAGCCTGTCGCCATGCCTGCGCAGGCCGAGCAGGCCTTCGACGCCCGCGCGATACAGCCAGCCCGCCGAACCGGTGTACCAGGTCCATCCGCCCCGGCCGACATGCGGCGCGACCGAATAGACGTCGGCGGCGGCCACGTACGGCTCCACCCGATAGCGATTCGCGCCGCTGCGCGTGCGGCTGCGATTGACCGGATTGAGCATCGCGAACAGATTCGCGGCGCGATCGCCGTCGCCCATTTGCGCGAACGCAAGCACCGACCACGTGGCGGCATGCGTGTACTGGCCGCCGTTTTCCCGGATGCCCGGCGGATAGCCCTTGATATAGCCGGGATCGACCGGCGAACGATCGAACGGCGGCGCGAACAGCAACGCCAGGCCATCGTCGCGGCGGATCAGCCGCGCTTCCAGCGCGCCCATCGCCTGCGCGGCGCGCGCCGGGTCCGCCGCGCCCGACAGCACGCTCCACGACTGCGCGATCGCGTCGATCGAACATTCGGCGCTGCCGACCGAGCCGAGCGGCGTACCGTCGTCGAAGTAGCCGCGCCGATACCACTCGCCATCCCATCCCGCATCGGCGAGCGCATCGCGCAACGCGCCGGCGCGCGTCAGCCAGCGCGCCGCCAGTTCGCCCAAGCCGCGCGCCGTGGCGAGCGGCGCGAACGCCGTGAGCGTTGCATGCAGGAACCACCCGAGCCAGACGCTTTCGCCCCGCCCGGCCTCGCCGACCCGGTTCATGCCGTCGTTCCAGTCTCCGGTGCCGATCAACGGCAGGCCATGCTCGCCGACATGCGCGAGGCTGGACTCCAGCCCGCGCGCGCAATGCTCGAACAGCGACGCGCTCGTTTCCGAGATGCGTGGGACGAAGAACGCGTCCTGCTCGTCGGCGGCCAGCGGTCGCCCGTCGATGAACGGGATCGACGCATCGAGAATCGCCCGGTCGCCGCTGACGTCGACGTAGTGCGCGACCGCATGGGCGAGCCAGACGCGATCGTCGGAGATCCGCGTGCGTACGCCGCTGCCGCTTTCCGGCAGCCACCAGTGCTGCATGTCGCCGTCCGGAAACTGGCGCGCCGCCGCCCGCAGCAGATGCTCGCGCGTCAGCGCCGGGCGGGCGGCCGCGAGCGCCATGCCGTCCTGCAGCTGGTCGCGAAAGCCGTACGCGCCGCTGGCCTGATAGAAGCCCGCGCGCGCCCAGATCCGGCTCGACAGCGTCTGGTACAGCAGCCAGCGGTTCAGCATCAGATCCATCGCGCGGTCCGGCGTCTCGACCTGGAGCGCGCCGAGCGTCTCGTCCCAGAACGCCGTCACGGCAGCGAATATCGCATCGAGATCCGCCTGACGGTAATGCTCGATCAACTGTCGCGCCGTTGCCGCATCGGCGCCTTCGCCGAGCAGCAAGACGATTTCGACGCTATCGCCGGGTTCGAGATCGACCGTGGTCTGCAACGCGGCACACGGGTCGAGCCCGGCGCCGACGCGGCCCGACAGCGGCGACGCGCCGATGCGGCCCGGGAAACCGGCGGGATCGCCCAGGACGCCATTGCGGCCGATGAACTCGCGCCGGTCCGCGCTCCAGGAAGTTTGCAGGCCGCACAGATCGGCGAACGCCACCCTGCCGCGATACGCCTGGCTCCAGTCGTTGCGGGCAAACAGCGCGCCGGTGGGCGGATCGATCTCGCTCGCGGTGTGCGGCGCCGCGACGCTGCGCGACGCGCCCAGCGCCCACTCCGCATAGGTTGCGACGGACAGCCGGCGGGGCCGGTCCGACAGGTTGCGCAGGGTCAGGCGGGAAATCTTGACGGGATCGGCCAGCGGCACGAACTGCAGCAATTCGACGGCGACCTCGGCGGCGGTATGCGCAAACCGGCTGTAGCCCTGACCATGACTCGCCACGAACGGAGTCGCACCCGGCGCATCGTCGCCGATCGAGTTCGCCTGCGGCCCCCAGCGCATGCCGGTTTCGTCGTCGCGGACATAGAACACCTCGCCGGGCGGATCGGTGACCGGGTCGTTCGACCACGGCGTCAGCGGATGCTCGCGGCTGTTCGTCACCCAGGTATAGCCGCCCCCTTCCGCCGAGCTCAGGAAGCCACACGACGGGTTCGCGACCACGTTGACCCACGGCATCGGCGTGCATTGACCGGGCTGCAGGATCACGACGTATTCGCGCCCGCCGCGCGCGAAACCGCCGATGCCGTTGAAGTATTCGAGACCGGTGCCGGCCTGCGCCCCCTTCGGCGGCAGTAACGCGGGCGGCGGCAGCGGCGGGCGCGCGGCATCCGCGCGGGCGGGCAGCGGTGAACCCGCGAGCCGTCGCAACTGGTCCACCAGCCGGCCGTTGCGCGCGGCGAGCACGGCTCGCGCGGCCGACGGAAACAGCGCGCGCGCCGCCGCCGCCATCAGGTCGTCGCGCAGCACGAAAATACTGCCGCGCCCGGCTTCGCCCGGCTGCTGCCGGGCCCGCACCAACCCCTCGAGCGCCGCCTGCAAATCCTGAACATACGACGACGCGCGCTGGTTGACGATGACCAGATCGACCTCGAGCCGCTTCATCCGCCAATACTCGTGCGCGCGGATCAGCTGCCGCACCATGGCGATGTGCTCGATGTCGTCGATCCGCACCAGCAGGATCGGCAGATCCCCCGATACGCCGTGCGTCCATAGCGGCGACGCGCCCACGCCGCCCGCCGCCGACACCGCCGCCGCATGGCGCAGCAGTGCGGCGGAACCCGGCCGCATCGACGCATCGCTGTAGAGCATGTATCCGGCCAGTTGCTGGAACAACGCGGCCTCGTCGAGGCTCACCGCGCTATGCCGCAGTTGCACCTGCGCCTGGGTCCACGCGAGCATCGCCGCACGCGCGAACGATTCGCCGTCGCGATGCTTGTCGACCAGGTCGAGCAGCTGCGCGCGCGAATCCGCGACGATGGTCCAGTAGACGACGCTCGCCTTCGCGCCCGGCTCGATGCGCAGACGCCGCCGCAACGCGAACGCCGCGTCCAGCACCGCGCCTTCGCAAGCGCCCAGCGCACGCCGTTCGGTCAGCGCAAGCGGCAGTCGAACGCCGCGTCCGCGCCCGATGAAGCGCAATCGATCGGTGTCGAATTCTTCCGCGCCGACGGTTTCGCCGGACGTCACCGCCAGATGGGCGGCCCAGACCTCCGCCTCGTTCGGCGCGCGCTTGCGCCGCGTCGCCAGAATCGCGCCGGACGCCGGCACGTACTCGGTCTCGATGAACAGTTTCGAGAACGCGGGATGGGCGTGATCGGCGGCGGGCGGCGCGAGCACGATTTCCGCGTAGGACGTGAATTCGATCACGCGGGCCCGGGCGCCCGCATTGGCCACCGATACCCGCCGCACCTCCGCGTCGTCCTCGGCGGACACCACCACCTCGAGCGACGTCGTCAAGGTGCCGTCGCGCCGCACGAACTCGGCGCGATCCTCGGTGAACGTCACTTCGTAGCTGTCCGGCACCACGCCGGTGGGCTGCCATGCGGCCGACCAGACGTCGCCGCTGTCGACGTCGCGCAGATACAGGTAGCTGCCCCAATCGTCGCGCGTCGCGTCTTCCCGCCAACGCGTGACGGCCAGATCGTCGCGGCGGCTGTAGCCGGAACCCGCGGCCGTGAGCATCACGGCGTAGCGGCCGTTGGACAGCAGATGCGTGACGGGCGCGGGATCGTCCGCCGACAGCACGCGCCGCGCGACGCCGGCATCGATGCCATGCATCCTGCCGGCCGGGCTCGCGTCGGCCCGCGGCCGCCCTGCCGCGACCCGGCCCGGTACCCGCTCCTGCAACAGCAGCTCGGTAGCGCGGACGGCCGGCTCGCCGTGGAAGAACGCGCGAATGCGCCCGCCCAGCAGCGCATTGGCGATCGACACGATCGACATGCCCTGGTGATGCGCCATGAACGCCCGCACGATGGCCACCGGCATGCCTTCCGGCACGCGCGCGGGCGTGTAGTCGAGCGCTTCGTAGAAGCCGAAGCGCCCGCACGCGCCGGCCGCGCGCAGCCGCTCGAAGTTGCGCGCGGCGGCGTCCGGCGCGACCATCGCCGCGAGCGCGGTCGCATAGGGCGCGACCACCAGATTCTGGTCGAGATCGCGCTTGAGCCCCAACTCCGGCACGCCGAAGCTCGAATACTGATAGGTCAGCTCGATGTCGCGCGTGTTGTACGCCGATTCCGACATGCCCCACGGCAGGCGCAGCCCGTCGCCATAGGCGATCTGCCGCCGCACCACCAGGTGATTGGTACGCGCGAGCAGGCTGCTGTCCGGCGCGCGCATCACCAGCGACGGCATCAGGTATTCGAACATCGATCCCGACCACGAGATCAGCGCCGCGCCGTGCCCGATCGGCGTCGCCAGGCGGCCGAGCCGGAACCAGTGCCGCGCCGGGACATCGCCCTTCGCGATCGCGACGAAACTCGCCAGGCGGGCCTCCGACGCCAGCAGATCGTAGTTGCCCGGATCGAGCCGTCCGTCAGCCACCGCATAGCCGATCGACAGCAGATTCCGCACCGGGTCGAGCAGAAAGCCGAACTCCATCGCATAGGCCATCTGCAACGCGGTATCGGCCAGCGCATGAAGACGCTTGTTCAACACGTCCGCTTCGTCCGGCGTGCGCGTCGCGTCGCGGCAATGCCCCTGCACCGCGTGCTCGAGCGCCTGCGCCCAGAACAGCACGTCGTCGACGTCGCCGCCCCGCACCCGGCCGACCTCGTCCATCAGCGCGCGCGCGACATCGGCGACCGTCGCGGCGAGGATCGTGATCGCAGGCCATTCCGTCGCGGCGCGGCCGTCCGCTGCACCGTCGTCTCCGGCCGGTGCGGCGAGCGTCTCCTCCAGCTCGGTCGCGGCCCGCTCGAATTCGCCGTGCAAGGCCGTCCGGGCGTCGCCATCCCGACACACGGCCCTGCGCAACAGCGCCAGCGTATCGCCGACTCCTTCGTGCGCGGCCTGCCGCCCCACGCCGGCGGGCTGATTCGCCCACGCGCGGCAACCGTTGCCGAGCGCGATCAGGTGGCCGGCGAGATTGCCGCTGTCGACCGACGACACGTACCGCGGCTCGAGCGGCCGCAGGTCACGGGTGTCGTACCAGTTATAGAAATGGCCGCGATAGCGCGACATCAGCCGCATCGTCGCGAGGGTCGCCTCCAGCCGCGACACCGCGTCCAGCGTGCCGAGCCAGCCGAACTCGCGGGCGCTGACGGTGGACAACAGGTACAGCCCGATATTGGTGGGCGAAGTCCGGTGCGCGCCAACGGGCTTCGGGTCCTCCTGGAAATTGTCCAGCGGCAGCATCTGATCGTCGGCCGTCACGAAGGTCTCGAAATAGCGCCAGGTCCGGCGCGCGTCGCGCCGCAGCTGGCGCGCATCGTGCGGCGCCACCGCCAGCTCGCCCGCCGGCCGCGGTGCGCGGCTCAGCCAGTAGGCGATCGCGGGCGCCGCGAGCCAGACCAGCGCGAACGGAGCGGCCAGCCAGCCCGCATGACGATCGAAGCGCCAGCCCGCCAGCAGGCTGGCGGCCGCGGCAAGCAGCGCGAGCGTCACGCCGCCGCGCATTTGCAGATAGGTGAGCGCCAGGGTCCGCCGGTCGCGCGCGCCGGCTTCGGCCGCCGTGGTCCATTCGAGCAGATGGCGGCGGCTGATCCCCACGCGAAACAGCGTGCGCGCGATCGCGTCGCCCATCGACCATGCCTGCTGCGGCAGCATGACGATCGACAGGCCGAACCGCGTCAACGCGAACTGCAGCTCCGTCGCCCACGCATGGAGCACGCTGCGCGTGGTCATCTTCACATGCGTGCGCCGCCAGCGCGGCACCAGCCCGCTCAAGACGGGCAACAGGAACGGCAGCGCGATCGTCACCAGCACGAACGCGCTCCACGCGAGCGACACGGGCAGCGGCAGCATCCATCCGGCCAGCAGCGCGACCAGCATGGCGGGCGCAGTGAGCGTGCGGCGCAGGTTGTCCAGCATCTTCCAGCGGCCGACCGCCGTCAGCGGTTCGCGGCCGAAAATCAACCACGGCAGGAGTTGCCAGTCGCCGCGCGCCCATCGGTGCAGGCGTCCCGCCGCGACGTCGTAGCGGGACGGCGATGCTTCGACGACCTCGATATCCGACGCCAGCCCGGCCCGCGCGAATATGCCTTCGAACAGATCGTGACTGAGCACCGTGTTCTCCGGCACGCGGCCGGCGAGCACCGCCTCGAACGCATCGACGTCGTAGATGCCCTTGCCCGCATACGAGCCTTCGTCGAACAGGTCCTGATAGACATCCGATACGGCCGACACGTAAGGATCGATGCCGTGCGCGCTCGACGACACGCGCTGGAACAGCGAGCCCTCGTCGCCGCTCGCGAGGGACGAAGTCACGCGCGGCTGGAGCACGCCGTAGCCCTCGACGATGCGCCGGCTCGCCGAGTCGAATACCGGCCGGTTGAGCGGGTGCGCCATCTTGCCGACCAGGCGGCGCACGGTATCGCGCAGCAGCCGCGTATCGGCATCGAGCGTGATCACGTAGCGCACGTCCGGCGGCACGTGCGGCGGCCGGCCTTCCGGCGCAATGAACGACGTGTCGGACGCCCCGCGCAGCAACCGGTTCAGCTCGTGCAGCTTGCCGCGCTTGCGCTCCCAGCCCATCCAGCACCGTTCGCCGTCGTTCCACACGCGCTTGCGGTGCAGCAGCAGAAAACGCTCGCCTTCGCCCGGCGCCGCCGGATAGAGGCCATTCAACCGGTCGATGCCCGCCGCCGCGGATGCCAGCAGCCCGTCGTCGCTGTCGGCGTGCGGAGTGGGCGCGTCCACCCAGTCGGAGAGCAATGCGAAGTACAGCGCGCCGTTGGGGCTCGCCAGATGATGAATTTCCAGTTGCTCGATCTGCTCGGCGAGCGCCGCTTCCGTCGTCAGCAGCACCGGCACGGCGACCATCGTGCGCAGGCCCGGCGGGATGCCGTCGAGCAACGCGAGGCCGGGCAGGATGTTCGCGCCGACATCGCGCATCACGCTGCGATTGACGAGCGCGAGCGCGGCATCGAGCGCGGGCAGCAGGCCGGCCAGGCCGAGCCAGATCAGCCAGTGGCCGGGCGGTTCGACGCGCGCGAGCCACGCCATCATGCCTGCCAGCAGCAGTGCGGCGATCAGCCCGGTACGGCCGAGATAACCGCCGAGACCGGCGTGGCGTGTCAGACGCCGCAACCACAGCGCAACGGGCGGCCGATAGCCGATCTCCGCTTCGAGCGCGGCGCGGCCGTCCGCCAGCAGGTAGTAACCGGGGTCGGTCTCGCGGCCCGGCACCGCGCCGGCGGCCGGCGCGCGGGCTGCCGCATCGGCGACGACGCGCCGGGCAATCTCGAGCTCGCTGACCGGCGCGCCGCGCGCAAGCGCTTCGACCGCGTCGCGATACAGGTTGCGCGTGGGGAAATCCATCTCCGCGAAGCCCGGGTGGCTGCGCAGCACCTGATCGACCAGGCTGATGCGCTCGAACAGATCGGTCCAGTCCACCTCCGAAATCAGCCGCATGCTGGTGATCACGTTGCGCACGGTCAGGCTAGCGGCGCCCTGCTGATGGTTGACGGACGCAACGATCTGGTCCGGCGTCGCGCCGCGCGCCGCCAGGTGCCGATGCAGCCACGCCAGTGCCGGCGCGACGGCAGGATCGGGATCATGCAGCCGCTGAATCAGCTGCACCGCGAACGCATCGTGCAATACGGCCTGCTCATAACGGGCGACGAGCGGCGCCGTCTCGACCCGCGCCTGCCCGCCTTCGCCGAGCAGGCGATCCGCGAGCGCGTCGGCGTCGAGCCGCGCGCGCCGGTCGTCGATGATCTGATCCGCGAGCCGCCGCAGGTTTTCGATCAGCACGATCCGCAGCGTGATCGCCACCGCCCACAGTTCGCCGATCGTCAGCGGTTCCACGGCCTGATAGGCAAGCATGAAACGGCATAGCGCATCGGGATCGAAACGACTGTCGGTATGGGCGACGAATGACCAGTTGATCCCGAACACGCGCGGATAACCGGCGAACGGGCCGTTGCTCAGTTTGGGCAGTTGCCGGTAATAGCGAGGGGAAAGATCGTCGCGGATCTGCCGTACCTGTTCCGCGACAAGATAGTAGTTGTCGAGTAGCCACTCCGCCGCGGGCGTGATTTCTTCTCCGCGCGCGTCCGCGGCCACCGTGTTCCGGTAGGCCTTCAGCAGATGATCCGCGTTGTCCTTCAGCCGTGCGGCCAGCGAGGGGCCCGACGCCGCACCGGGCAACACCTTCTGCGCGCGAGCCAGGCTGCCCGCATGCTGCGCGAGTCGCTCGTCGCCGAAAAACTCCTCGCGAATCGGCCGGGCATTGCTCCATGGCGAGGTCCGGCGTCGCGAAACGCGCGCAACATGAATCTTCAAGAGACGTCCTCCCAGATGGCCGCACCGCTCGGCCACGCGCGCCCGGGCCGTCAAACCGCTTCCGACAGCGATGTCGCGACGGGTTCGCCACGCAACCCGCCGTGCTGCGCGGACCGGTCGGCGGCGTGCTCGCACGCCATCGACACGAACGCATCGCGTGTCGTATGCAGCGCGCCCGCCGTCCGATCGATGTCGTGCACGATGCGCTTCGGCAGGCACAGCTCGATCCGCACGGAACTCGACGTCATCCGAGTCAGGTCGATGTCGAAGAAGCGCCAGATCCCGTCGCCGGCATCGACCGCCGACGCCTGCAATACGGACATGTCCGTGGTCGGCGGCGGAACGAGACGCGCGGACCGGTCATAACGGGCCATGACCCGTTGCGCGACGGCCGCCTGCAACTCGCCATACGAGTCGCCCTCCACGTCGACTTCGGGAAAATCCGGAAGCGCGCCGCGATAGCGGGGATTCCCGTGCCGCGTGATATAGATCGGATATTTCATGAACCGCTCCAGACAGAAGAATGCGCCGAACGTCATCGTGCATCGCGACGGCCCGATGAGTCGGTACGCTGAAGAACAGTCTTCGGGGCAGGTTTCGTGGTGACTTGCCCGCCGCGCACGCACCGGGTCGCCGGATGCGGCGCGATCCGCGCGTGGCAAGCGCAACACGCCCGATCCACGTACGGCACCGTACCGATGATTTGCACGGCGATCGAGCGCGTTGCTCGCATCAGGCGCGCCGGCCCCTCCGTTGCCAGCACGCCCGGGACGCCCCGGGATGCGGCGCGCTTCATCACGCACGCGTGAGGTTGTTGCCATCGAAGCGGAGCGTCACCGTGAATCCCGTCACACTCGTTCGATCTGCCGCGCTCATCCTCGCGGCATTCTCCGTCGGCGCGTGGGGCTGCCTGTGTCTCGCGGCCCCAACGCGTCATCGACGCGGTCCTCGTCGCGCTCGTGCTGTCCATGCGGGTCGCCAACGTCCGGCATAAGTTCGCAATCCTTCGGATTGGCAAGATGCAGAGCGACTTGCCGGAACCTATCGCGGGGCGTATGGTTTATTTCTCTGTCGCCCTTTTCCGGGAGATATCAAAATGGCTGCCATGCAATCCGCGGCCACGCCCCTCTCCGACGAGGAAGCCCGGCGCCAGTTGCGCCGTGCCGTCATAGCCAGCACGATCGGCACCACGATCGAATGGTATGACTTTTTCCTCTACAGCACGGTCACCGGCCTGGTCTTCGCAAAGCTGTATTTCCCGCAGTCCCATCCTCTCGTCGGCACACTGCAGGCGTTCCTGATCTATGCCGTCGGCTTTGTCGCGCGACCAGTCGGCGCCGCGATCTTCGGCCACTACGGCGACCGCATCGGACGCAAGGCCACCCTGATCGTGACCCTGCTGCTGATGGGGCTCGCCACGTTCGCCGTGGCCTTCGTCCCGACCTACGCGACGATCGGCATCTGGGGCGCCGTTCTCCTCACGGTGCTGCGCTTCATTCAGGGCGTCGGCGTCGGCGGCGAATGGGGCGGCTCGGTCCTGATGTCGATGGAGTGGGCGCGCACCAATGCGCATCGCGGCTTCGTCGCGTCGTGGCCGCAGTTCGGCGTGCCGGCGGGATTGTTCCTCGCCAACCTCGCCGTGCTCGCCATGAGCTGGCTTTCCGGCAGCAGTTTCCTCGCGTGGGGCTGGCGCGTGCCGTTTTTCCTCAGCATCCTGCTGGTCGCGATCGGGCTCTATATCCGCCTGAATATTCTCGAGACGCCGATCTTCGCGAAGCTGCTGGCCGAGCGCCGGATCGAGAAGACGCCGATGCTCGAAGTGCTGCGCAAGCAGCCGAGGGATATCGTGCTGTCGGCGTTTGCGCGGATGGCCGAGCAGGCGCCGTTCTATATCTTTACGGCGTTCGTGTTCACTTACGGGATCACGGCACTCGGCGTCACGCGCGAACTGCTGCTGACGGCGGTGCTGGTTGCATCCGTGGTCGAATTCGTCACCATCCCGCTGTTCGGGCACGTGTCGGATCTGATCGGGCGGCGGCGGATGTACATGATCGGTGCAGCTGCCGTCGGTGTGTTCGGATTCCTCTACTTCGCGATGGTCGACAGCCGGAATCCGGTATGGATCTTCGCGGCCATCGTGCTGTCGCTGGTCCCGCATTCGATGATGTACGGGCCGCAGGCTGCGTTGATTGCCGAGTCGTTTACCGGGCGGTTGCGATACAGCGGTGCGTCGATGGGTTATCAGCTCGCTTCGGTCATCGCAGGCGGCCCGGCACCGCTGATCGCGACGGCGCTGTTTGCCTACTACCACTCGGGGTATGCGATCGCGGTGTACGTGCTGGTATGTGCGGTGCTGAGCCTGGTCGCCGCATCGAAGCTCGGGGACTACACGAACAAGGATATTTCGCGGGAATACGACGAGGCGCGGGATCTGGGGGATCATGGGCACGCGCCGCCGGTGACCTGACGGCTCGGCCGCGCGCCAATCACTTCTTGTTGTCCGCGCGAACGGCGCCCAGCGCTTCGAGCAACGGCCGGAGCGCATCGAGTTCCGCGCCGAAGCCGGCCCAGTCCCCCGCCTTCATCCGCTCGATCGCGCGGTCGTAATGGGCCAGCGCTTCGCGGGCGCGCGCATCCGCCGCGCCGCGGGCCGGCGCCGCCACCGGCCCCGGCCCCGTCTCCTTGAAGAGCGCTGCGAGTGCTTCGCTCAGGTTTTCCTCCATCACGACGCGATCGCCGTAGGCCGCGATCACCCGCTTCAGCTCCGGCAATTGACCCGACGCCGCGCGCAGATAAAGCGGCGACACGTAAAGTATCGAGTTCTCGATCGGCACGACCACGAGATGGCCGCGGATCACGCGCGAGCCCATCTGGTTCCACAGCGAGATCTGCTGCGAGATATCCGTGCTCTGCTGGATGCGCGCCTCGATCTGGTACGGCCCGTAGATCAGCTTGTCCTTGGGGAACGCGTAGACGATCAGCTTGCCGTACCCGGGCGGATCGCAACGCGCGGCCAGCCACGCGATCATGTTCTCGCGCTGGCTCGGCACCATCGGCAGCATCAGTACGAAGCCGGCCTGCGCATCGCCGGGCAGCCTCATGATCGTGTAGTACGGCGCCATCTGCGCGTTCGCTGCGTCGCCCCCGTCGATATCGCCCAGCGCGCGAGGAAACTGCCAGAGGTCCTCGCGGTTATAGAACACTTCCGGCGCATCCATGTGATAAGCGCGGTAGAGGTTCGCCTGGATCAGGAACAGATCCTCGGGGTAGCGGATATGCTGTCGAAGATCCGGCGGCATCGCGTCGAGCGGCTTGAACATGCCGGGGAAGATGCGCGCGTAAGTCCGAACCAGCGGATCGGAAGGATCGCTGACGTAGAAGTCGACCGTGCCGTTGTACGCGTCGACCACCACCTTGACCGCGTTGCGAATGTAGTTGGCGCCGTCGCCGACACCGGGCGGCGCATACGGAAACCAGCGGCTGGTCGTATAGGCGTCCTGCATCCAGAACAGGCGTCCGTTGCTTGCCACGACATACGGGTCGTGGTCGAGCGCGAGGAACGGCGCAATCGTGCGTATCCGGTCCCGGATGTTGCGGTGAAACAGGATCCTGCTGTCGTCCGTGATGTAGTGCGTCAGCAGGATGTTGGGATCGCCGAACTGCCATGCGAAGAGGCTGCGCCGTGCCGCGCCGCCGATCGCGACACCGTCGCGCCCGCTGTAGGACGTGTAGACGTTGCTGTCGCCCTTCGGGTAGTCGAATTCGGGCACGCTGCCCTTCACGATCACATAACCCTGCCCGCCTTCGCCGAAGTAGATGCGCGGTTCGTGGATCGCCGGCCCGCCGTCCGCGGCAGGCGGAATGTCGCGCAGATAGAGCGACGGCAGGCCTTCCGTGGATTTCTCGGTGACCGGCGACATCACGACGCCGTTGCCGTGGGTAAACAGCAGATGCAGGTTCACCCACGTTCGGGCGTTCTCCGGCAGCATCGTCTGCTCCAGTTCGCGCGCCGACAGCATGACCTGCCGGTAGCCGGAGTCGAGCCGGTAGCGATCGATATCCACGGAAAAGAACTTGTAGTAAGTCCTGATCTCCTGCAACTGCGCATAGGTATCCATCAGCGGCTGCACATCCCACAGGCGGATGTTGTCGACGGTCGCGCGATTGGCCTGCAGCGCCGCGAGATTCAGGCCCTGCCCGGCCGCAAACGGCTTGACCTCGATCTGCGCAAGGCCGTAAGCCTGCCTCGTCAACGCGATGTTGTGCTGGATATAGGGCGTCTCGAGCTGCAGCTCGCTCGGCTTGACGTAGAAGCGCTGGAACAGCGCGGGATAGACGATACCGAGCGCAAACGAAGTGCCGAACACCAGCAGCACCGCAGCGGCCGGCAGCCGATAGCCGGGCCGGCGCAGGTTGACCAGCATCGCAACGGCCGACGCAACGGCGAGGCCGACGAGCAGCCACAGCACCGGCAGCATCACGTGGACATCCGTATAACCGGCGCCGACCACGACACCGTTGTTGTCGTAGAGCAGCAGAAAGCGTTCGAGCCACCAGGACCAGGCTTTCAGCAGGAAGAACAGCGCCAGCAGCGCCGAACCGTGAACGGCGGCAGCCGACGAAAGCCCCTTCCGCGGGCGCAGCATGATGTCGCCGCGCAGCCAGTAGACGCTGGCCGCGACGATCGCGCAGCAGACGACCACTTGCAGCAGCAGGTTCTTCAGTACGATCCAGACGGGCAGCGCGAACAGATAGAAGCCGATGTCCTTGCCGAAGATCGGATCGCGCGCGCCGAACGGCACCCGATGCAGAAAGCGCAGCGCGACATCCCAACTCGACATCGCACCGGCGGCGATCGCAAGCCCGAGGAAGACGGCACCCGCGGCGATGACCGCGCGCCATGGAACGCGCGATGCGACCTCCGCTGCGAGCGCCCGAAGGACATCCTCCGCGCGCGTCGACGAAGCTTCCTCTACCTGCCAGACATCGACGGACCTTGCAAAACGATGCGCGAGCAACCCCGACGCGCCGATCGCGGCCGCCGACACGGCGAGCACCGCGACGAACAGCAGCACCCTCGCGGACAGGATCGTCCAGAAGACGCCGGCATAGCCGATCGACGAGAACCAGAGCCAGTCGACCAGGATACCGGTGATGCGCCCGATGACGATCAGGCACGCGACGACGACCGCAGCCATGATCCCATAGCGCCTCAGGCGCGAGACGGACGTTGCTTGCGAGCGCATCGAGGCTCCTTTGCCGGGCCGTCATGCGAGGCCGGCTGCGGCCGGATCGGGGTGTACCGCCGATCCGTCGGTCGGGATCGCGGCCGGCCACATGTCTGAATGCTACGCCGGTTGCCGGCACGTCGCCATCCAACGGCATGCGCGACGTCACTTGCGGGCGATCGATCGCAGTGCACTGCACTGCACTGCAGCAAATCCGATCGCTCCCACTCGCGGGACGCGATGCGAAGCCGGGTGAGCACACGGTCAACGGGGCGTTTGCACACCATCCGGGTCACGCTCACAATGAGCGCTCGGGCGGCTTGCCGCTCCGGAACGGACGGAGGGCGAAATGGACGATCCCCATGATCTTCAGCGCTTTGTCGACGCACAGGATCCGGTGTATGCGCAGGTATATGACGAGCTGAAGAACGGACACAAGCGAAGCCACTGGATGTGGTTCGTGTTTCCGCAGATCGAAGGGCTTGGCGACAGCGCGATGGCGCAACGGTATGCGATCACGACACTGGCCGAAGCCGTCGCGTATCTTCAGCATCCGCTGCTCGGCGAAAGGCTGCGGGAATGTACGCGGCTGGTCAATCAGGTTGAAGGCAGTTCGATCCAGACGATTCTCGGGTATCCGGATTACCTGAAATTCCGGTCGTCGGTCACGTTGTTCGCGCATGCGACTGCCGATAACGCGGTGTTCGTGGAGGCGCTCGAGAAATATTTCGGCGGTGAGGCCGATCACAGCACGCTCGCGAGAATCTAGGCGGTGTCGGGCCGAATAAACCTCCACGCCACGACGGGTCGTTGGTCGTCCGCCCGTGTGTATCCGTTGAGGAGATTCGGTATTTCCCGATGCCTTGATTTTAAGCACCACGTCGAACATCGATGGCCCGAGGTCAGCCGACTGACCCCGGGCCAAGGATTTCCCGCTGGTACCAGGCATCACAATCGCTGCCCGGCCCCCCCGGCCATTCGACGCTGCGCGACCTGCGTCAGAACTGATACCCCGCGCCCACCACCGCGCCGAAATCCGACCGGCTGTTGCCCGTCACCGACGCCTTGACGACCCAGCGATTGCTCTCCGTCACGTACGAGTAACCGGCGGCAAACCCCTGCTGACCGTGATAGTTCGAGGTCGCCGCCGACACCATCGAGCGGCCCGCGCCCGTCGGCTGCGGCAGGCCGGCCACCGCCATCGCCGACGCGACGCCGCCGTACATGTCCTTCTTCAGGTCGTTGAACGAGTTGTACACCTGCCCGATGCGCTGGTCGGTGTAGCTCTTCGCCTGCGTCGAAGCGGCCGTGAGGTTGTCGTTCAGCTGCTGCACGTTCACCGCGTCGGTCGGCGCAGTCCCGGCCGCGACGTTCGTGATCTGGCGCTCGCTGCCCTTCGCGCCGACCGAGAACGAATTGTCGCGATCGGCGACGGAGCCCTGGCCGACCGCCACCGCGTTCTTGCCGGTCGCGGTCGCCGTCGATCCGATCGAACCCGCATCGGCACGCGCGATCCACGTCGTGTTCGCATCGGTCGCCGCCGTGCGGATCCTGTCGTTGGCCGCCACGCTCTTCATCGCGTTGTTGAACTGGCCGACGTTGACCGCGTCGTTGTCGTTCACGCCTGCCGCGACACCGGTCAGCGTGCGGTCGCCCGCCGTGCCCGAGAAATTCACGCTGGTGCCGCCCGTGTCCTTCCCGACCGTGATCGCGCCGTTCGGGTCCTGCTGCTGCACGAGGCCGGCCTTGCCGTTCGCGATGTTGGTCACGCTGCCCTGCAGGTTCGAGATGTCGGTCGTGTTCTTCGACACCTGCTGGTTGGTCGCATAGAGCTGCGAGCCGTTCACCGCATCCGTGCTGGTGGCACTGAGGGTGCCCGCCTGCACGTTGGTGATGCGCGTGCCGCCGGCGCCGCCGAGCGTGATCGTGCTCTTCGAGCTGTCGTCGTACTGCACCGCGAGCGCGCCAAGCTGGTTGAGATTCGACTGCACGTCCTTCAGTTGCTTCACGTTCACCGCGTCGGTATCGCTGGTGCCCGCCGCGACGTTCTTGAGCACGACGGCCGAGTTCGTGTCGCCGCCGACGAGCGAAACCGAATTCAGCCGGTTGCCGTTCGCGTCGACATCGTATTTGACGACGTTCTTCACCGCCTCGCCGGTCTGACTGGACACCTGCGTGATCTGCTGTTCGAGAGCGGATTTCACGCCCGACAGCTGGCCGCCGTTCACCGCGTCCGTGCTGCCCGAGGCGACGTTGCCGTCGGCCACGTTCGTCAGCTTCGTCGGCGCGCCGGCGCGCGCCGCGCTGTAGGCGCCGAGTTTCGGGTCGAACTGCAGTGCGTCCTGCTGCAGCCCGGCGATCGCGGCCGTATTGCCGGCGATGTTGGTTTCGGCATTGCCGAGGCGCGTTTCGTGATTCTCGAGCGTCGTCGTGTTGCTGCCGACGCGGCCGTCGAGGTTCGTCAGCGCGTCGCCGACGTTGTTGAACGAGCCGCCGCCGACCTTATAAGCCGGCGCGCTGATCGAGCCGTCCGGATTCGCCGTCGCGCCGCCGCCTAGCGCGGCCGCGGTGCCGTCGATCGCGCGGCGCAACTGCGCACCGTTCACCGCGTCCGTGCTGCCGGACGCCACGTTGCCTTCCGCGACGTTGGTCACGCGCACCGGGCTGCCGCCGTTGCCCGCGCCGAGCGAAACCTGCCGCTTGCTCGCATCGTCGTACTTCACGGCCAGCGCATCGAGCTGGCTCGTGCCGTCGTGAATCGCCGCGGTCAACTGATCGACGTTGACCGCGTCCGTTCCGTTCTTGCCGGCCGCGACGTTGCTGATGAGTTGCGGGCCGTTGCCGCCGTGGCTCGCATCGTACGCGCCGAGGCCCGCATTCCACTGGAGCGCATCCTGCTGGAGCGCCGCGATGTTGCCCGTGTTCGTCGTCACCTGGTTGCCGACGGTCGCGATCGACTGATTGAGCGTGTCGGTCGCCTTGCCGAGCTGGCCGACGTTCACCGCGTCGCCCGCGGCAATACCGTCCGCGACGTTGTGCAGGCCGACCGGCGCCTGCGCGCCCTGGCCGCCGAGCGTGACGCCGCCGTGCGCGTCGTCGTCGTACTGCACGGCGTTCTTCGTCGCAGCGCCGATCTGGCTGGTGATCGACGTGCTCAGGTTGCCGAGCGTCGTGCTGAGGTTGTTCGTCACGCTCGTGCTGAGCGATGCGAGGCCGCCGTTCAGTTGCCCGACGTTGACCGCGTCATGCACGTCCTTGCCGTCCGCGACGTTGTGCAGCGTGGTGCCGTTGGTGCCGGCGAACGTCACCGAGTCGAACCCGCTCGCGCCGTCGTACTTCACGTTGCGCGTATCGGCCGCCTGCAAGTTGCCGATGTTCGAGGCGGCCGTGCTCAGCGACGTGTTGATGCCGGAGACGCTGTTCTGCAGGTTCGCGATGTTCGAAGCCGCCGTCGAGATGGACGTTTGCAGCGGCGCGACGCTGCCCTTCAACTGGCCGACGTTCACCGCGTCGGTATCGGCCACGCCGGCCGCGACGCCGCCGATCGTGGTGCCGTTGCTGCCGTCGAGCGCGATCGCCGCATGCGAATCGTCCGTGTATTTCACGACGTTCTGCGTTGCCGACACGATGCTCGTGCTGAGGCTGTTGCCCACATTGGTCACACGCTGGTCGACGTTCGTGATCGACGTCGACAACGAATTGCCGACCGACGTCACGCGCGCGTCGACGTTGCCGATGCCCGTGCTGAGGGTACTGTTCACGTTCTTCAACTGCTGGACGTTGACGGCGTCCGTATCGGCCGCACCGGCCGCGACGTTCCTGAGCTGGCGTTCGTTGCCGAGCGCGCCGAACGACACCGCGCCGCCGACCGGCGCGGCCGTGCCGCCGAATACCGGCGTGCCGCCGTTGTTCGCGCCGACGCTGCCCGAGCCGATCGCCACCTGGTTGTTGTCGTTCGTCTGCGCGCCCGCGCCGATCGCCACGGATTGCGTGCCGCCGGCGCGCGTCTGCGTCGCCGCGTCGTACGCGGCGCCGTTCGATACGCCGTCGCTCGACGTCGGGTTGGCGCCGCCGATCGCGATCGAGCGATCGCCGCTGGCCAGCGCCGAGTGGCCGAGCGCGATCGAGCTCGTGCCGTGCGCATCCGCGACGTTGCCGAGCGCCATCGAGAAATCGCCGACCGCGGCCGACTGGCGGCCGACCGCGAGCGACGTATTGCCTTGCGCGACCGCCACCGTGCCGATCGCCGTGGCCGAGTTCGCCAGCGCCTGCGAGCCGACGCCGATCGCAATCGCGCCGCCGCTGCTGGTGCCGCCCTTGCTGCTTGCATTCGACTGATCGCCGATCGCGATACCGCTGGTGCCGGCCCTGGCATTCGTTCCCTGCGTCACGTTCGAGGTGCTCACCGCCACGTAGCTCCCGCTCTTCGTTGCCACGCAGAGCGGGTTGGTCCCGTCGATGCACTGGCCGTTCAGCGCGTTGTCCGGGTTGCCGCGGTCGACGAAATTGTCCGCGTGCGCGACTCCCGCGATCAGCACACCTGCACCCGTGAACATGGCGGCGGCAAGCGCCGAAATCTGATTCCTCTTCATGCTGTTCTGCTCCGTTTTGTAGCGTCTGGTTTGAATACGGACTACTTACTTTTATTGACAGCTTCGACTTCGACTGCGATTGCGACTTCAGTGCGGAACCTGTTCCCGATGCCCGGCCCGGGCGTGTCGAACACGACACGCACCGACCGCGCAAATCGACAGGGCGTCCGATAGCCCGGGCACGCCGTCTCTTTGCGGCCCGTTCCGTTAATTCGTTACGTACATTAGGAATACGGAGTGTTATTTATGGACGAGCTCTCCCCCGACTGAATCCGGAGATTCAACCCGTCTTTATAACTACCCCGAATCCGACGTCGCGCCGACCGCGACCAACCTCGTCTCTTTTATTTCATCTCCGGCAACCGGATTTCCGCTTCGATGCCCAGAACATCCGCTCGGACATACATCGACCGATGCTTCGGACTTGAATCGCGCAACATCCATCGCGGTTCGCCGAGCCTTCGGTTGTTCCGTGCCATCCGGCGCCCAAAGTTCGGACGAATTATGAGACACGATCGATGATTATCAAAGACGACATTGTTTATAGATTGCAAAATCCAATATATTCAATGAGTTACTTAAAATATTACCGCCTCGCAAACGATTGCGCGCCATTGCGATTAATGGGAATGTTTTTTGCAGCAGATAAATACTTTGCCGAAGCGGATTTGAATTAAATGCAATCGAACGACTCGCGACCACGGAGTCGACTCGACCGAGCCATTGCGTGCCGGACACACATGGAGTCAGCGCGCTTTGACGAACATCAACATGGCGACACCGCAAACAAAAACCGCAGCACATCCTTAAAATGCGTAAAACGACATGACGCGAATATCGACAAGCCATCTGGCGGGATTCGAAATATGCTCCTACAATTCCGCTCGCATCGATACCGGCAGCCGCGACCATTCACGACGCGACCACGGCAATTCTCCGCGCCTTTACCGGCTCAGCGATCAAAACAACGAACGCCGGGTATTGCGCCGAGCGGTTGCCTGCCGCGCAGTCCGGCCCAATCCGATTGTCGATGCGAGCGTGCGATGCGTTTTGCGCATCGTCATAGAGCGGCTTCCGACGATTCCCCGCACCGGGCAGGCCACCCGCGGGATCACAGCCAGCCGCCTTTCCAGAACAGGTGCACGATGCCCCCATCGATCTCCGCATTGAGCGACGCCCATCTCCTGATCGTCGACGATCAGCCCGACCAGCTGCGTTTGCTGATCGACATCCTGCGCAGCACCGGCTGCCGGATCAGCATCGCATTCGACGGGGCGCAGGCGTGCGAGCGCGCGCAGGCGCTGATACCCGACCTGATCCTGATGGATGTCCGCATGCCGCGCATGGACGGTTTTACCGCGTGCCGGCTGCTGGCCGCCGATCCGCTGACGAGCGCGATTCCGGTCATCTTCCTGACCGTGGCCGGCGAATTGCACGAACGCCTCGAGGGGCTGGAGATTGGCGGCGTCGACTATGTGGTGAAGCCGTTCGAGCCTGCCGAAGTGCTCGCGCGAATTCGCGTGCAGCTCGCACGGACCCGGCGTGAGCGGCCTGTCGACACGGAGAGTCCGTTACCGGACGGCAAGGACGACGACATCATCGTGCGCGCGGCCATTCGCCACCTGTCGCGTACATTGAACGATCCGCCGACGGTCGAGCAACTGGCGCGCGCGGTCGGCACGCATGAAAAGCGGCTGTCACGCGCGTTTCGCGACAATCTCGGCCAGACGGTGTTCGAATATCTGCGGCACGAGCGGCTGCGGATCGCGCAGAATCTGCTGGATTCGACGTCGCTCAGCATCGCCAGCATCGCGAAGGAAATCGGCTTTGCCACGCCGGCGAACTTCGCGACCGCCTTCCGCGAACGTTTCGGCATCACACCGACCGAATGGCGGCGCCAGCGCCACGCGGGCCGGCGCGCCGCGACCCGCGAACCGCAACGCGGCGCATAGGCCGGGGCGGCGCGAGCGCGATTACCAGTTGTATTTCGCGCTGGCCAGCACGGTCCGCTCGTTGCCGAACACGCACACCGTGTACGACGTGCAGCCGCTGACGTAACGCCGGTCGAACAGGTTCGCGACGTTCAGCGCGAACCGCCAGTGGCGCATCTCGTAGTGCATCGCCAGGTCGTACAGCGTCGTGCTCGGCACCGTCAGCGAGTTGTCGGGTGCACCGGCCGACGCGCTCTGGTAGCGCACGCCGGCGCCGATCCCGAGGCCCGACAGCGCGCCCGTATGCCAGGTCCAGTCGGCCCACATCGACGCCATCTGCCGCGGCAGCGGCACGGACACCGGCCAGTGGTTCAGCGACGCGTCGTTCGCCTGCACGTTCTTGACGTCCTGATACATATACGACGCGACGACCGACAGCTCGCGTGTCACCTTGCCGACCGCGCTCAGCTCGATGCCGCGCGAGCGCACCTTGCCGGTCTGCACGGATGTCGTGCCGGTGGGATCGAGATTCGCCGGTGTCGGGGTCACGACGTTGGTCTGGTCGATCTGGTAAATGGCCGCGTTCAGCATCAGGTTCTGGCCGGGCGGTTGCCAGCGCAGCCCGGCTTCCGTCTGCGTGCCGCGCGTCGGCTTCGGCAAACCGCCGCCGGCCATCCGCACGCCGATGACCGGATCGAACGACGTCGAATAACCCACATACGGCGACAGCCCCGCATCACCCTGATAGGTGAGCCCGACGCGCCCGGAGAACGCACTGACGTCCTGCCGCGTCTGCGTGCCGGCCGTCCGGTCGTCGAACCGCGCATTCACGCGGTCCTCGCGGCCGCCGAGCGTCAGCGTCCAGCGCTGCCAGCGAATCTGGTCCTGCGCGTACACGCCGACCGCGTTCATCGCCGTGTACTGGTCGACGTGGCCGAGCGACGTCGGGCCGGAGAAGATCGCGGCCGTCACGGGCCGATAGACGGGGTGGTACAGGTTCAGCGACGGCGCCAGCGCGAGCCACACGCTGTTGGTCGTCGTCTGCCGGTCGAACTGCAGGCCGAACAGCAGCGTGTGTTCGAACGGCCCCGTGCCGAAGCGCGCCTGCGCGCGGTTGTCGATATCGAGCCGGCTGTAGTTGAGCTGGAACAGCCCCGCGAAACGCATCATGTTGGTCGTGCTGCGGGGCGCCAGGCCGATGCCGAACACAGTCGCGTCGTCGAGCGACAGGTGCGACCAGCGCACGTCCTGGTGCAGCGTCCAGATCGCATTCACGCGATGCTCCAGCGCGTAGCCGAGCGACCATTGCTTCTTCCGGTAGTCGTTGAACGCAGGGTCGCCCATGTAGATGTCCTGCGACAGGCGGCCGTTCGGGTTCGGCAGCACCGTGCCCGACGCGGGCAGGAAGTTCGACGAGATGTCGCCGCCGTCCTGCAGGAACGACGCGGAAAACGTCAGCGACGTATCGGCGTTCGGCCGCCATCGGAACGACGGCGCCAGCGCGACGCGCCGGTCGCCGTTCGGGCCGGTCACCGCATTGCCGTCGCGCGCAACGCCGACGAAGCGATACGCATACCGGCCGTCCGGGTCGAGCCGGTCGCCGACGTCGAACATGAACTGCTTGCGCGCATCGTTGCCGATCTGCACGCCGGCTTCGCGCACGCGCTCGCCGTCGGCGAGTTTCGTGTGCGCGTCGACGATCGCGCCGGGCTCGCCCGCGCCGTACAGCACCGACGTCGGCCCGCGCAGCACCGCGATCGAGTCGATCGTGTACGGGTCGACGCGCCAGTTCGCGATCACGGCCGTATTCGGCGTCGGCACGCCGTCGACGTACAGCGTCGGCGTGAAGCCGCGCAGCGCCGCATACCAGTCGGTCCGGCTGTCGGCGCCGAACGTCGCGAAACCCGGCACGTAGCGCAGCGCCTGGTTCAGGTCGGCCGCGCCGGTCATCTCGATCTGTTGCGCGGTCACGATGTTGGTCGTCTGCGGGATCTCGGCCACCGGCGTGTCGGTCTTCGTGCCGGCCGTGGTGCGCAGCCCGACGAGCCCGACGGACGATCCGCCGGCCGTTCCTTTCACGTCGATCGGCGGTAGCACGGCCACCGCCGCTGCGCCGGCCTGCTGCGGCGCCGCTGCGTTCGACGCCTGCGCGTGCGCGCCGCCCGCGGCGGCCACGCACAACGCTCCCCCGGCAGCGATCGCCCATGCGCGTCGCGCCGCCCCTGTCTCCGTCAACATCGTTCAATACTCCGTCGTGCTGTCTTGGCCCGTTCGGCCGGATCGAGGCACGGTGCGCCGCCGGCGTCCGTCCTGCGCTGTCTTGATGGTCGTGCTGGTGATGTCGGTCGCGCGCGAGTCGCCCTGCACTGGCCGGCACTGGCCGATGGCGCAATTCGCGAGCGCAGCGATCATACCGGTCGAACGTGGCGCGGTCTTTAAAAAAAAATGCGCTTCCAGGCGAATCACGGGTGCGACGCGTTGGGGGGCAGGCGAGGAAACGCCGACGCGTGACGGATCGTCCGCCGTTCGGCAGCAGGCCGACGCAACGGATACCGGCCTCGGTCGCGCAGGCTTCGCTAAAGCGGTGAAGGGAGAAGGTTCGGGGGCCGACCGCGCTGCATCGCGTTCTGGCGGTCGTGCCGGCCGGCTGCGCACCGTGCCGGGGGCAACTTGTCGTCAGGCGACCCGGTAACGTCCGGGGAGCCGCACGGCGCGTGCGCGCCGGCGGTTCACTACGGGTTCAATTCCGCACGCGCCGCAACCTGAGCGTTGCCGACGGCGACTCGCCGAACGCCCGCTTGTACTCGATCGCGAAGCGCCCGAGGTGTGCGAATCCCCATTTCAGCGCGATGTCGGTGACCGACGCGAGCCCCGGCGTGTCGTCGGCCAGCAGCGCCTCGCGCACATGCTGCAGCCGCAACTGCCGCACGAAGCCCATCGGCGTGATCCCGTGGCGATTGCGGAAACCGGCGAACAACGTGCTCGGGCTGACACCGGCGAGCTCGGCGAGCCGTTCGATCGTCAGCGGCTCGTCGAGATGCGCACGGATGTATTCCTCGACGCGCCGCACGTAGAACGGCGCGAGCGCCATCGGCACGTGCCGCGTGCCGTTGCGCGCGCTGTTCGGGTGGCCGTGCAGCAGCAGGTTGAGCAACGTCGATTCGAGCTGCTCGAACGCGAGCGGGTGACGCAGCGGATGCGTATCCGTCGCGATCGCACCGGCGAGGATCGGCAGCATCTGGGCCAGACACGTCCCCTGCTGCGACGACAGGCTGAATTCAGGTTCGAATTCGACCGGCGCGCGCCGATCGTCGCCGAAATGCCGCTGCGCGTGGCGCTCCATCACCTCGCGCTCGATGCGCAGGATGACTTGCGGGCATGCATCGCCCCACCGCATCTTGAGCGGCAGCGTCGGCGAGATCAGCGACGCGGTGCCCGGCGACGACACGAAGCGCGTCGAGCCGCACTCGATCTCGGCGTCGCCGCGCAGCGGGATCTGCAACAGGAAGAAGTGTTCGAGCGGCCCCGGCTCGATGCTGACGCCGCCGCCGTAATCGAGCAGGTTCAACGACAGGTTGCCCCAGCGCGCATGGTGCATGCAGCTGTGCAACGCGCGCGACTGGCCGATAGGCGTGAGGCGGTGCGGCTTGAACACATCGGCGACGCGTGCGCGCACCTCGTCGACATCGTCCGACTGCAGCAGCAGGTTGCCGTGATTGAAACAGGCGGCGTCGGCAAGCCAGCCGGTTTCGCAAATTTGCGCCATCGAAGTTCTCCCGTCATGCTCGATCGCACTCGCGCCGTGCATGTGTTCCCGGTATTGGGGAATCCCGCTGCACGATCCGGATAGCGCCCGGAGTATCCGGACAGTCCGGCCAGTCCGGCCATCCGAACCCGCAAGTCCCGCGCAAACGACGCAAGAATCGGACCGTTCGCGCATCGTAGAAAACTGTGCGGGGCTTCCGTATCCGCACATACCCGCAGTCGGCCGCGCGCCCGCCCTGGCGCGGCGGCCGGATCGTCAGGTTTCCGGAGTTCACGGATACCGGCCGAAGAAAGCGGATAGAAGCGCGGGTTTCGTCCGCCAATACTGGGCCCGTCACTGAAACGAACAGCATGGAGGGACACATGAAAGGACGTTACATCGAGATTCCGTCGCCGGAAGGCGGGACGTTTCGCGCATACCTGAGCACGCCGGCCGACGGCACGGGGCCGGGCATCGTGCTGTGTCACGAGATCTTCGGCGCGAACGCGACGATGCGGGAAACGGCCGACTACTATGCGGAGGAAGGCTACGCGGTGCTCGTGCCCGACCTGTTCTGGCGCCAGTCGCCGGGGATCGAGCTCGGAGATTCCCCTGCCGATTTCGAGCGCGCGATGGCGCTTTATCGCGAGTACGACGAGAACAAGGGCGTCGAGGACGTCGGCGCCGCGCTGCGCGTGCTCACGCAACGGCCGGAATGCACGGGCGAAGCCGGCGTGCTCGGCTACTGCCTAGGCGGCAAGCTCGCGTATCTCGCCGCATGCCGGCTGCCGGGCGTGGCCGCCGCGGTCAGCTACTACGGCGTCGGCATCGAGCACGCGCTGGACGAGGCCGCGCACCTGCGCGGGCGGCTCGTGCTGCAGATCGCGGCGCAGGACCGCTTCTGCCCGCCCGACGCGCAGCAGCGCATCGCCGAAGCGCTGTCGGGGCGCGAAGGTGTCGAGGTGTATGTCTATCCGGGCGTCGATCACGCGTTCGCCCGCATCGGCGGCGACCATTTCGACAAGGCCGCCGCGATCATGGCGCATCAGCGCTCGATCGCCGCGTTCCGCGCCGCGCTCGGGCCGCGCTACGACCTCTCCGCGCTGTGGGAAGCGCATCTCCTGCACGAGTTCGACACGCGCAACGTCGACGCGACGATGGCCACGATGGTGGCCGAGCCGTACGTCAACCATATTCCGACGCTGACGGGCGGCGTCGGCTACGACGAGCTCAAGCGTTTCTACACGCATCACTTCGTGCATGCGAATCCGCCCGACACCACGATCACGCCGATCTCGCGCACGATCGGCGCGAGCCAGATCGTCGACGAACTGCTGTTCTGCTTCACGCACACCACCGAGATCGACTGGATGCTGCCGGGCGTCGCGCCGACCGGCAGACGCGTCGAGATCCCGCTCGTCGCGATCGTGAAGTTTCGCGGCGACAAGCTCTATCACGAACACATCTACTGGGATCAGGCGAGCGTGCTCGTGCAGATCGGCCTGCTCGATCCGGCCGGCCTGCCGGTCGCGGGCGTCGAAACGGCGCGCAAGCTGCTCGACGAAACCGTGCCGTCTAACGGCCTGATGCGCCGCTGGCAGGACAGCGAACCGTCGCCGGACGTGCGTTGACGCGGCCCTTCCGTCACCCTTCGATTCCGGGAGATACCCCATGACTACCCTTGCTGGCAAAGTCGCGATCGTCACCGGCGGCGCCACGCTGATCGGCGCCGCGGTCGCGCAGGACCTGACCCGTGCCGGCGCGTGCGTCGCGATACTCGATCTCGATACCGAGAACGGCTCGCGCGTCGCCGATTCGCTCGGCGAACGCGCGATGTTCGTCGCGATCGACATCACCGACGACCGTGCGATCGAGCGCGCGGTGTCGGCCATCGCCGAACGGTTCGGCGCGATCGACATGCTCGTCAACCTCGCGTGCAGCTATGTCGACAACGGCATCCAGGCGACCCGCAACGACTGGCTCGCCGCGATGGACGTGAACGTCGTGTCGGCGGCGATGCTGGCGAAGGCCGTTCATCCGCACATGGTCCGGCGCGGCGGCGGCGCGATCGTGAACTTCAGCTCGATCTCGGCCCAGTGCGCGCAAACCGGCCGCTGGCTGTATCCGACCTCCAAGGCGGCGATCCGCCAGCTCACGCGCAGCATGGCGATGGATCTCGCGCCCGACCGGATTCGCGTCAACTCGGTGTCGCCGGGATGGACATGGTCGCGCGTGATGGACGAGATGACGCGCGGCGACCGCGCGAAGACCGATCGCGTCGCCGCGCCGTTTCACCTGCTCGGCCGGGTCGGCGATCCGTCGGAGGTCGCGCAGGTCGTGACGTTCCTGTGCAGCGATGCGGCGAGCTTCGTGACGGGCGCCGACTACGCGGTGGACGGCGGTTATTCCGCGATGGGCCCCGAACAGGCGGTGCCGGCCATTCCGCGCCTGGCGGAATGACCGCCCGCCGCCGCTCCCCGCATCCATTCCGGCCGGCATCCGGCCATCCAAGGACATTCTCATGAGACGCATCGCTATCGTCGGCGCCGGCCAGTCCGGCCTGCAACTCGCCTTCGCCCTGCTCGACCAGGGCTACCACGTCACGCTCGCGACCAATCGCGACGCGGAGCAGATCCGCGCCGGCAAGGTCATGTCGAGCCAGTGCATGTTCCATACCGCGCTGCAGATCGAGCGCGATCTCGGCCTGAACACCTGGGAGGAAGCGTGCCCGTCCGTCGAAGGCATCGGCATCGCGGTGCCGCACCCGGACGGCAACGGCCGCAAGGCGATCGAGTGGTCGTCGCGGCTGACCCGCTATGCACAGTCCGTCGACCAGCGCCTGAAGATGGCCGACTGGCTCGACGGCGTTCGGCGCCGCGGCGCGGACGTGCGTATCTGCGACGTCGGCGTGCCCGAACTCGAGGAACTGGCGCGCAGCCACGATCTCGTGCTGCTCGCCGCCGGCAAGGGCGAGATCGTCAACCTGCTCGGCCGCGACGACGCGCGCAGTGCGTTCGACCGCCCGCAACGCGCGCTCGCCCTCACCTACGTGAAAGGGATGGCGCCGAGCCAGCCGTATTCGCGGGTGCGCTTCAACCTGCTGCCCGGCATCGGCGAGTACTTCGTGTTCCCCGCGCTGACCACGACGGGCCCGTGCGAAATCATGGTGTTCGAAGGCATTCCGGGCGGCCCGCTCGACTGCTGGGCCGACGTGAAGACACCCGAGCAGCACCTCGATCGAAGCCTGTCGTTCCTGCAGCACTATGTGCCGTGGGAATTCGAGCGCTGCCGCGACGTCGAGCTCACCGATCCGAACGGCACGCTGTCCGGGCGCTTTGCGCCGACGGTGCGCAAGCCGTTCTTTCGGCTGCCGTCGGGTCGCACGGTGTTCGGGATGGCCGATGCGGTGGTGGTCAACGATCCGATCACCGGGCAGGGCTCGAACAACGCCGCGAAATGCGCGAAGGCATATTTCGACGCGATCGTCGCGCGCGATGCCGCGCCGTTCGGCGAGGACTGGATGCAGCAGACGTTCGAAGGCTACTGGGCCTACGCGCAGCATGTCGTGCGCTGGACCAACTCGCTGCTCACGCCGCCGCCGCCGCACATTCTCGAACTGCTCGGCGCGGCCGGCCAGTTGCCGTCGCTCGCCGCGGCGATCGTCGACGGCTTCGACGATCCGCGCCGGTTCTCCCCGTGGTGGTTCGAGCCGTCGGCGTGCGCGGCGCTGATCCGCGAACACAGTACCCGTTCGGAGTAACCGACATGGAAACGACCGTTAACTGCAGCCCAAGCGTCGACCCGATGCAATTGCGTGCCGCGTTCGGGCAGTTCCCGACCGGCGTCACCGTGATCACCACGTGCGCGGCCGACGGACGCAAGGTGGGCCTCACAGCCAATTCGTTCTCGTCGCTGTCGCTGGATCCGCCGCTCGTGCTGTGGAGTCTTCGCAAGGTCGCGCCGAGCCGGCCCGATTTCGTCGCGGCCACCCACTTCGCGATCAACATCCTCGCGCACGACCAGATCGACCTGTCGCGCCGCTTCGCGACGCCCAGTGCCGACAAGTTCGACGGCGTGCTTCACGTGGATTCGGACAGCGGCGGCGTGCCCTGCCTCGACGGTGCGAGCGCGCGCTTCGTGTGCCGCAACGTCGGCCATTACGAAGGCGGCGATCACCTGCTCTTCATCGGCCAGATCGAGCAGTTCGACGCGTTCGGCAAGGCACCGCTCGTGTTCCATGCCGGCCAGTATCGTGCGATTGCCGATCACCCCGATCTTTCACGCGCCGTTTGATTAGTTATACAAATAAATATCCAGGAGGTGGTGAACATGAAACTCGGCTCTCGCTTGCTCGTCGCCGCAGGCCTCGCGATCGCCGGCCTGGCCGGCCACGCGTCGGCCAACGCGGCCGACCTGCCGCCGGTCAACCTCGGCATGACCAGTTTTCTCGACGGGATGCCGCCGGCTGGCTCCGGCTGGTACGGCACGCAGTACCTGCAGTACTACACGGCCGGCCGCATCGACGACAATGCCGGCAACAAGGTCGGCCTGCCGAAGCAGGACATCGACCTGTTCGCGGGCCTGAGCCAGCTCGTCTATCAATCGCCGCTGACGTTCGCCGGCATGCATCCGGGCCTCGACGTGATCCTGCCGTGGATTGCATCGGCGCGTACCGACGACGGCATCGGCAACGTCGCGCTGAATTCGCGGGCCGGGTTCGGCGATCTGCTGATCGGCCCGTTCATCCAGTTCGACCCGGTGATGGGCGCGCAGGGCCCGCGCTTCGCGCAGCGCGTGGAATTCCAGTTCATCGCGCCGACCGGCGCGTATGATCCGTCGCGCGCGATCAACCCGGGCAGCCATTTCTGGTCGTTCGACCCGTACTGGGCGGCGACGCTGTGGCTGACGCCGAAATGGACCGTGTCATGGCGCCTGCACTATCTGTGGAACGCGACCAACCATCAGCCGGCCGCGTCGCTCGGCCCCGACGTGACGTCGACCCGGGCCGGCCAGGCGATCCATGCGAACTTCGCGACCGAGTATGAAGTGCGCCCGGGCCTGCGGCTGGGACTCAACGGCTACTGGCTGCGCCAGACCACCGACATGAAGGAAAACGGGCAGGACGTGCCCGGTACGCGCGAGGCCGTGCTGGCAATCGGCCCGGGCGCCATGGTCAGCTTCTCGCCGCACGATCACCTGCTGTTCAATACGTACTTCGAGTTCCAAGCGCGAAACCGGCCGCAGGGGACGCGGATGGTGCTGCGTTATGTGCATCACTTCCAGTGATGCGGTGGCGCGGCGGGCACGCAAACCGGCTTGCGCGAGCGGCGCGATTCGTTCGGCCCGCGCACCGGCCGGGAGGCCGGCAACGGCCTTCAGGGATAGCAGTAGGGGGCAGCCGACGAAGGCGGTGGACTACGGCTTGCTCCATGGCCGACCATGGGTCCAGGATGCGTTGACGCCGCTATGGTCAACCTGTCTCGCGGCGCCGCCTGGGGAGGGAGCCTCCATGAAGCCTGTTGCCGTGCCGGCCGGCGCGTGTGTCGGGGCCGGCACGCAAAACCTTTGGGGCGCTACGCTCGAAGCCGCGCGTGCCCGCCGCTCACGGCGCTCACGGCGCGATGGTGACGAACGTCGGCAGCAGCACGCGATAGACGTGAATCATCGCCGGCCCGAGCAGCACCAGCATCAGCGCCGGAAAGATGCAGAAGATCAGCGGGAACAGCAGCTTCAGCGCGATCTTCGCCGCGCGCTCCTCCGCGCGCATCCGCCGCCGCGTGCGCAGCATGTCCGACAGCACGCGCAGCGATTCGCTGATGCTCGTGCCGAAGCGATCGGCCTGGATCAGCATCGCGCAGAACGATTCGATGTCCTCGACACCGGTGCGCAGCGCGAGATTACGCAGCGCCGTCTCCTTCGTGAAGCCGGAGCGCATCTCGAGCAGCAGCAGGTCGAGTTCGCTCGCGACCACCTCGCTGCGGAACCGCAGCTCCTCGCTCACCCTCATCAGCCCCGCGTCGAGCCCGAGCCCCGCTTCGACGCATACCGTCAGCAGGTCGAGCGCATCCGGAAAATCCTCGAAGATCTTCTGCTGACGCGCCTTGATCCGCTTCGACAGCACGACGTTCGGGATGTAGTAGCCGATTCCGGCGAGCGCCACGAGAATGACCGACAACAACTCGCGCTCATCACCGAGCTTGGTCGTGATCAGCCCCAGCAGCGCCGCGCACGGCAACGCGAGCGCGAGCACCGTCTTCGCGGTGAAGTAGAGTGCGGCCGCGCTCTGGTTGCGCCATCCGGCATTCATGAGCCGGATGCGCAGCGGCGAATTCTCCCAGCCCTCCTTCGGCACCGACAGCTTCGAGATCGGGGTGGACAGCTCGACCAGCTTCGCGACCCAGCGCGACGCCAGGTCGTCGCCGTCGCCCGCGCCCGCAACGGCGCCGCCACCGGCCCCGCCCGCCTGCTGGAGCCGGCGCTGGATGCTGCGCGGCGCGAACAGCAGCATCGCGACGAGCACGCCGCCGGCCACGAAGATGAACAAGCCGCCCAGCATCACGGCCTGGACCACGCTCAGATTTTGCATGACAGCCTCGCAACGGTTCGTTATTCGATTCGCGCGTCAGACACGAATCCGGACAATACGGCGAATCCACAACATGCCGAGAAGCATCGACATCAGCATCCCGCCGACCAGCTTGAGCCCTGCCGGATCCTCCCAGAGCACGGCCAGGAACTCGCGGTTCACCACCGCCATCACCGCGGCGGTGCCGAACGGCAGCAGCCCGAGAATCCACGCCGACAGCCGCCCTTCCGCCGACAGCACGCGCACCTTGTCGAACAGCTTGAAGCGCTCGCGGATCAGCGCGGAGATGCTGTCGAGCAGCTCGGCCAGGTTGCCGCCCGTATCGCGCTGGATCAGCACCGCGATCACGAAGTAGCGCAGGTCCTGCACCGGCACGCGCGTCGCGAGGTTCATCAGCGCGTCGTGCAGCGACACGCCGTAGTTGACCTCGTCGAACGTGATCCGGAATTCGCCGCCCATTGGATCGGGAAACTCTTCGCCGACCATCCCGATCGTGCCCGTGAACGAATGACCGGAACGCAGCGCGCGCGCGATCATGTCGCAGATGTCCGGCAACTGCCGCTCGAGCTTGAGCATCCGGCGCGCACGGCGGCGCATCATGTGCATCGTCGGCAGGCACGCGGCAAGCAGCGCGACCGGCAGCGCGGCCAGTTGCGGCAACGTGGCGAAGCTCAGCGCGACCCACCCGATTGCCGCGAACACCGCGCTGAGCACGATCAGCTTGGGGAGCGTCCAGTCGAGGCCCGATTGCTGGATCACGAGATCGAGCGAGTGCACGCGCGGCAAGCGCATCAGCAGCCGGTCGAACGGCTTCGAATCGTCGAGCATGCGCTTCTTCAGGATCGACAGCCGCTCCTGCTGTACATTGCCGCCGGCCGACATCGCGCGAATGCGCGATTCGATCCGGCGCGCGGCGGCGCCGTGCCGCGCGTTCCACCATTGATAGACGCCTTCGATCGCGAGCACGACCGCGACGAAGGTGAGAATCACAAAACCGTAAAAGATCGTGTTCATGAAGCCTCCCCGAATGCAAGCGGCGACAGGCCGTCAGTTCGTCTCGTAACGCTGGGACGGGTCGTACAGCGAATCCGGCAGGTTGATGCCGAATGCCTGCAGCCGCTCGACGAACTTCGGCCGTACGCCGGTCGCGCAGAAGTGGCCGCGTACCGTGCCGTCGCGATCCACGCCCGTACGCTTGAACGTGAAGATCTCCTGCATGTTGATGATGTCGCCTTCCATCCCGGTCAGCTCCTGGATGCTGACGATCTTGCGCTTGCCGTCCGTGAGCCGTGCCGCCTGCACGACCACCGAGATCGCCGACGCGATCTGCTGGCGCATCGTCTTCGGCGGCAGCGACAGGCCGGAGACGTTGATCATGTTCTCGAGCCGCGTCAGTGCATCGCGCGGCGTGTTCGCGTGGATCGTCGCGAGCGAGCCTTCGTGGCCGGTGTTCATCGCGTTGAGCATGTCGAGCGCTTCGGCGCCGCGCACTTCGCCGAGGATGATCCGGTCCGGCCGCATCCGCAGCGCGTTGCGCACCAGCGTGCGCTGCGTGATCTCGCCCTTGCCCTCGATGTTCGGCGGGCGCGTCTCGAGCCGCAGCACGTGCGGCTGCTGGAGCTGCAGCTCGGCGGCGTCCTCGATCGTCACGATCCGCTCGTTGCGCGGGATGAAGCCGGACAGGATGTTGAGCAGCGTCGTCTTGCCGCTGCCCGTGCCGCCCGACACGAGCACGTTCACCTTCGCGCGCGACAGCGCGTCGAGCAGCTCGGCCATCGGCGGCGTCAGGCTCTGGTAGCGCACCAGGTCGTCCATCTTCAGCGGGCTGACCGCGAAGCGCCGGATCGACATCAGCGGCCCGTCAATCGCCGACGGCGGGATGATCGCGTTCACGCGCGAGCCGTCCGGCAGCCGCGCATCGACCATCGGGCTCGATTCGTCGATGCGGCGCCCGACGCGCGACACGATCTTCTCGATCACCTTCATCAGGTGCGCGTCGTCGTAGAACGTCACGTCGGTCAGTTCGAGCTGGCCGAAGCGCTCGACATAGACCTGTCGGTACGTGTTCACGAGGATGTCGGAGATGCTCGGGTCGCGCAGCAGCGCTTCGAGCGGGCCGAAGCCGAACATCTCGTCGTACACGTCGATCGCGAGCTGCCGCCGCTCGATGTCGTTCGCGGGCGTGCGCTGGTCGTCGAGGATGCGCGAGATCAGCGAGGAGATTTCCTGGCGGACCTGCTCCTGCTGCAGCCGCGACAGGCGCTCCAGCTCGACGCGTTCGAGCACGGCCTGGTGAATTTCGCGGCGCAGCTTCTGGTATGCGTCGCGTACCGACGAATGCGCCGGGCCGGCCGGTTCGCTGCCCGCCGCCAGAGGCTGGGCCCGGTGCAAGGACATCTGTTCGCGCAATGACATGATGAATTCCCCGAAAGAGTTACATGGACTTGAGCTTCGGCGTGACCTTGCGCCCGAAGAGCCTGGAGATCAGCGGTTCGCTGTGCGCCGTGCTGCGTCCTGCGCGCACTTCCCCCTCGACGAGTTGTTTCGCGCAACCCTGCAATGCACGCGCGACCGCGGTGCCGCGCGCGAGCCGCGATACCGGATGCCCCTGGTTGATCGCCTCGAGCACGGTTTCGGCATCGTCGGGAATCGTGCACGCGGCATGCAGGCCGAGCACTTCCTCGAGCGCGGTGCGGGTCCGGTCGCTCGCGCGCGTTGCGCGGTTCACGATCAGACGCAGCCGGTCGGTCGAATAACCGAGCGACACGAGGATCTCCAGCAGCCGGCGCCCCGCGCGCACGTGCGGCATCGCGGGCTGCAGCACGATCTGGATCTGGTCGCTGCGATCCAGCGCGACCATCGACAGCGGATTGATGCCGACACCGACGTCGAAGATCACGAAGTCGTAGCGCGGCGCGGCGACGCCGAGGATCCATTCGAGCGCGTCCTCGCGCATCTCGGCGGCCTTCACGGGATCGCCGGCGCCCGCGAGCACGTGGAAGTTCTCCGTCACGTGCGCGACGCTCGCGTCGAGAAACGCGCTGTCGAGCCGCTCGATCTGCGCGCAAAGCTGCGGCAGCGTCGACGGCGGGGCTTCGTCGCTGACGAGGAACGCCGCGTCGGCGAACTGCTGGTTCAGGTCGATCAGCAGCACACGGCGCTTGAAGCCCTCGGCGATCTCGAACGCGACGTTACTGGCGACGAAGCTCGTGCCGGTCCCGCCCTTGCACGATATGAACGACACGATCCGCGTGTCGTCGGTGTCGCTCCGCGTGCTTTGCATGGCGGCACGCTCGAGCGCGTTGCCGAGCGCCTGCCGATCGAGCGGCCACTGCAGCACGTCGCGCGCGCCCGCGCGCATCGCGTCCAACAGCACGTTAGGCGATGCGTCCGCGGTCACGAGGATGCAGGTCAGGCCCGCGTGAGCGCGGCAGATCCGCTCGATCGCCGACAGCTCGGACGGGTCGAACGACGTGCCGTCGACCAGCAGGATGTCGAACGCGTCGAGCCCGTCGGTGCGATGCTCGATCTGCGACGGGCGGCCGGTTGCGCGTGTCGCGCGATAGCGTCCGCAGTCGGCCACGAGGCGCGCAATCTGCGTGAGCCGCGCGGTGTCGTCGGAAGCTACGAGGATGTTGATCATGTTGTGTACCTCGTCTGTTCGATTAATTGCAAGCGTTGCCGCCAGTCGCGGAGTTCAGGCTTTCGCGCGGCAGCGTCGTCGTGAACGGCGGCATCTTGACCGTGACGTTCACGAAAGGGATCATCGTCTTCACCGTGACGTTCGTGACGCTCACGGTCACGAACGAGCAGGTGGTCACGTCGCAGCTCGCCGGCGAGTAGTTCACCGAAACGTTCGCGGTCGACAACAGCGGCAGCAGCGCCGTCACGCGCTTCGCGACGCCTGCGGCATTCACGTCGCAGACCACCGCCGTGCGCGCGCCGAGGCGCACGGCCTCGCTCGCGGTATTCCAGTAGAACAGCACGCGGCCGAATTCGAAGATGCCAATCAGCAGCATGATCAGCACCGACGCGATGAGCCCGAACTCGACCATCGTCGAGCCTCGCTGGCCGCGCCGGCGCGACAGGGGGAAAGGGCGCGCGCTCATGACACTTGCCTCATCACGGTGATGATGTTGCCGAAGGTGATCGACATCAGCCCCGGATACGCGGGGATCGGCTGGTACGTGTAGCCCTTGACCTTCACTTCAACGACGTTGATCGCACCTGTCGCCGTGCCGCTCGCCGCGTTGTTGTTCGCGTCGTAGGTCGGCAGGTTCGAGAATTGCGACGGGTCAGACGCGTCGCCGCAGCCGGTCGTGTGCGACGCATCGCAGATGGTCACCATCGACGTGGTGAGCCCCGGCACCAGCTCGGTGCCGGCCGACCCGCAGGTCGTGCTGCCGTACACGACGAGACACTGCGCCGCCGACACCGGATACGCGCTGTCGGTCGGCAGCCAGATCGACAGGTAGCGCGCGGCGTCGCGCGTCGCCTTGGTCAACGTCTCGTACTGGTAGATCGCGCGGCCGAACTCGGCCACGCCGGTCGCGAGCACGATCATCGGCATCAGCACGAGCGCGAATTCGACGGCAGCTGCGCCACGGGTGCGCGAACGGCGAAACGGGGACCTTTTCATGATCGCCTCTCCCTATTGAACGAGCATCGGCACCTGGATCCCGGACGCGCTGCCGTCGCCGGGCAACCCGTGCGTCGCGCACGGGTTGTTGCCGGACACCGACGAGCCGAGGTATTCGAGGTGGGCTATGACACTGCCGCTGCCGGCGCTGAACGGCAACGGATCGAGCATCAGCACGCAATCCCATTGCGTGACGTGCACCTTGCCGCTGGCGCCGCTCAGCGCCGAGCAGTCGCCCTCCGGCGCGAGCGCGACACGGCGGTCGCCGCCAAAGGTCTGGTAGTTGCTCGCCGTCGTGGTGCCGTTGGTAGCGATCCCGCTGCCTGCCGGCGGCGGGCCGTCGCCCTGGTAGGACTTGAAGGTCGCGCGGTCGGTCACGAACTGCGTGTACGCGTCGCCCTTGATGCCCGCCGTCCCGGGCGGCCCGTAGTTCGGGCCGACGTACGCGTAGCCGGTGAAGTCGGGTTGCCCGCTCGAGCCGTTCGCGCCGTTCGTATAGATGCCGAAGCGCGTATTCCAGGCGCGCAGCGACGCCGATTTCAGGCCGGTGCTGCCGAGGTCCGGCGGGCTCTTGATATTGCAGGTGTTGCCCGACAGCTCGCTCGCGATGGTCGTTTCGTTCGTCGAGCCGTCGAGCGCCGCCCAGCCGAAGTTGCCGGGCCCGTAAGTCGAACCGGACGGCGACGTGATCCAGTCGCCGACGTTGTAGGGCGGCGCGCCCGTCGCGCGGCACACGAACACCGGGATCGCGCACGTTGTCTGCCCGCCGCCGACCGTCGCGATCGCGCTCGCCGACACTGTGGCCGCGTTCGCGAGCTGCGTGCCCGGCAGCACGTTCAGCACCTCGATGAACCAGTGCGCGATGTTGCTCAACGTCGCGGTGCACTGCACGTACTTGATGTTCGCCGGCGTCGTGACCGAGTTCTTCGGCAGGAACGGATTGGACAGCGAGTCGCTGAACGTGACGTTCGAATTCGTCACCATCTGCACCGACTGGTTCTGGAAGAACACGAAATTCAGGTGGCCGGCGGCGATCCCGTCGGCCTCGGCCACCGACAGGCTGATGGCCGAAGTCAGGTCACGCGCAGCCGACAGCGCGCACGCATCGGCGCTGTTCTGCAGTTCGCTGCGCGTGACGTACAGCTTGCCGAGGTCCAACGCGAGGCCGACGAACCCGATCATCACCGCCAGTGCGAGACCGACGATGATCGCGACGGCGCCGCGCTGGCGATGGAGGCCGCGACGCGTGACTTTCGGATAACGAGCTGCGCTGGACATGGCGTTCTCCCTGAGCGTGCTGTCGTTATTGCGCGGACTTGCCGATGCCGATGACGAACGCATTGGTCGGCGGCTGGACCTGCTTGAACGACTTGTCGTAGTTGTCGAGCGCGGCCGCGGCAGCGCCGCCGTCGACGCCCGCCGCCGACGCCGATGCCGCGTGTTCGGCGGCATGCGGGTCGATGATCTGGGCCTGCATCACGGAGCGGACCGAGTCGCCAAAGCGGCTGTCCCACACCGGGGTCGACGACATGCAGCCGGCAAGCGCGAACGCGAGCGGTGCGGCGAGCGCCGCGCGGCGCACGAATACGAGGTAGGCGGATTTCATGGAGCTTCCCCTTGGATGGCTTCAACGATCGCTGGACTTGGGTTCCGAGCGCGCGACCTGCGCCCGGGCAACCGCGGGCACCCGCTGCTTCGGTCGCGCCGCCGGCTGGGCCGACGTGTCGGGGCCGGCCGCGGCGAGGCGTGCGGCGGCGGCTTCGATACGCGCGACGCGGGCCGCGTTTGCCGCATTTGCCGCATTTGCCGCATTTGCCGTGTCGGGCTGCGGCGCGGTGGCCACCACCGGCGCGGGTGTCTTCTGCGGCTCGGCCGACACCGGCGGTTGTGCGTCCGTGCCTTGCGGTGCGCGGGGCGCGGGCAGCGCGGCGGCCGCGGCGGCGGGCGCTTCCGATTGCGGCGCCGGTGCCGGTGCCGGTACCGGCGCCTGGGCCGGTGCCTGCGGTGCCGCCGCTGCGCCGTTCATCGGTTGTGCGCCCGGCTTGCGGACCCCGCGGCGGCCTTCCATGTTGCCCGTCGCATACACGTCGGCTTCGTTCGGCTTCGAGAAGCTGTCGGTCGGCAGCGGCACATCCGCGGTCTGCAGCGGCTTCACGAGGTGCGGCGTGATCAGGAAGATCAGCTCGGTGCGGTCCTGCTGGAACGACGTGCTGCGGAACAGCGCGCCGAGCACCGGCACTTCACCCACACCCGGGATTGCCTTCAGCGCGCCGCTCGCGTTGTCCTTGATCAGCCCGCCGATCGCGAACGATTCGCCGTCGCTCATCTGGACCGTCGTCGACGCACGCCGCGTCGTGATCAGCGGCAGGATCGACGTGCCGCCGATGTTGGACGCGCTCAGCGTGACGCCCGTCTGCGACAGCTCCGACACTTCCGGTGCGACCTTCAGGCTGATCCGGCCGTTCGACAGCACCGTCGGCGTGAACTTCAGCGCGACGCCGAACTCCTCTTCCTGCAGCGTGATCGTCGAGATGCCGTTGCCGCTGCTTTGCGGGATCGGGATGAAGATCTTGCCGCCGGCGAGGAACGTCGCTTCCTGGCCGCTGATCGTCACGAGATTCGGCTCCGCGAGAATCTTGACGAGGTTGTCGGTATTCTGCGCATCGGCCGCGATGTTGAACGGCTTGTTGTTCGCCTTGCTGAAGGCGACCGCGCTCGAGACGCCCGCGAGCAGGCTGCTGACCAGCGCGCCGCTCCACGAGCCGAACCCGCCCTGGATGTTGAGCGCGCTGCCCATCTGGTTGATCAGCGTCTTCGACACCTCGGCGACCTTCACCTCGAGCATCACCTGCTGCGGCGACGTGACGCTCAGCATGTTCAGCACGCCGCCGCCCGGCTTGCCGCCCGCGGCGGGGTCGCCGCCGCTGTCGCCGTATGCGCGTGCGATCTGCATGGCCTGCTGCGCGGCCTGCGAGTTCGACACGCTGCCCGCCAGCACGATCGTGCCGGCGGCGGTCGACACGTGGATGTCGCGTTCTGCCGGCAGCAGTTGCTGCAGCGATGCCTGCAGGCCGCCGGCGTCCGCGCCGACCGCGACGTCGATCACGCGGCACGCGCCGCTCTTGCCCTGCACGATCATGTTGGTCGTGCCGACCGACAGCCCGAGGATGTACAGCGTCTGCGGCGACACCATCGTCGCCTGCGCGACGGCCGGGTTGCCGATCGTCCGATTACGGACCGGCTCCGGCATCGGCACCAGCAGCGACTTGCCGAGCGGCACGCTGACGCTGGTCGACTCGCGCACGGCGCCGATGCAGTTCGGCCCGCGCAGCGGCCCCGCCGCAGCGGCGGCCGCGGCGACAGGCGCCGGAGCCATGCTGATGGTCATCTGCACGGGCCCCTTGCCGACCGCGGCCGGCGCGCTGGCGCCGCCCTTCGTCAGCACGCCCGCCTCGATACCTTCCTGGGCCAGTGCGCCATAAACGGTCAGCCATCCTGAACAGAGGATCGCGGCCATCATCGTGCCCCGTGCGACGCGCGTCCGCAGTGGGCCGGTACCTGTACGTTGCGGTTTGAGCTTCATTTTGTCTGATCCCCCGAGAGACCGGCGCCGTGCCGGTTGTCGACTTCCGAGGCCGCCGTACCCTGCCGGCGGCCGATCTGTTTATCTGGCTGTGTTGATCTGCTTCAGAAACATTCCACGCTGCCCTTCACGCCCGCCAGCACGCCGACGCAGTCGCGCCGCGCTGCCGCGTGCGACGCGACGTGCACGCGCACCGTCCGCACCTGTGCGGGAGCGGGAAGCGGCGGCAAATCGGGTACGGGCGGCTTGCCGAGCAGCGTCATCTTGGTCGCGCCATCCGTGTTCAGCGTCTTCTGGTCGACCTGGTTGCGCAGCACGAGCGACAGCGTGCCGACGCTGCGCGCGAGGTCGAGCCGTTCGGCCTGATCGGGCGTGACTTCCAGCGTGACCGCGTTGACGACCTTCGGTGCGGTGTCGTCGCGGCTGACCTGCTGCGCGACGGCGAGCACGAGGATGTGCTCGAGCACGATCTTGGAGATGCTCTGGCCGTCGGTCTTGCCCTGCTGCTCCTGCGTGTTGACGATCACGTCGACGTAGGTGCCCGGCAGCGCGAAGCCCGCGACGCCGACCACGTCGTTCACTCGCACCGTGATCGCGCGGCTGCCGTCGGCGATCACCGCGGACAGCCCGCCCTTCGTGCCGAGCGGCGCCAACTTCGACTCGATCACCGGCTCGCCGCGCGCCAGGCTGGTGCGCACGACGCGCCCTTCGAGGGTTTTCGTATCGGTGAACGCGCCGGTCGGCACGCTGCCCGACGGCCAGCTCACCATGTGGATCTGGTTCTGCCCGAGCGGCTCGCCCAGGTTCAGATCGGCGGCCGCCACCGCGACGGGCGTGACCGAGCTCGTGGATGTCTGCACCAGCCAGTGGGACGCGAACACGACCGCGGCAAGACCCGCGACCATCGCGACGGCCAGCATCATGAGCGCTCGACTGTTTTTCATGGCAATGCTCCTCGACGATTCGTGAAAAAAACGGCTCAACCGGTGATGTACGTACGTCCGCCTCGCTCGACGGGCGGCGTATGGTTGCCGTCCCGTTCGGGCGCCGCGCCGAAATAACTCGCCCACGCGTCGTACAGCGCGTCGTGCGTCACCTCGGGCGGATCGCCGCGGTAACGCGCGCCGGCGGCGACAAGGCGCAGAAGATCCGCCGGAAAGCACGCGAGAAACGCCTTGCCGGTCGGCAGGTGCAGCCGATGCAGCAGGAACTCGAATGCATCGCTCGCCGATACGAGACCGAGCGATGCGCAGGCCGCGTCGTACACCGCGCGGTAGTGGTCGATCGACAGCGCGCCGACGTGAAGCTTCGAGCCGAGGCGGCGCAGGAACGCGTCGTCGCAGAACTGCTCCGGCGCGAGGTTGCTCGAGAACACCGGCCACACGTCGAACGGCAGCACGAAGCGGTTGCCGGATTCGAGCGTCAGGAAATCGACACCGCGATCGAGCGGGCGCAGCCAGCGATTGAGCAGGTCGCGCGGCTCGACGCGCTGGCGGCCGAGATCGTCGACGATGTACATGCCCATGTTCGCCTTCATGTGCGGCGGCGCCTGGTAGAAGCCGGCCGCCTCGTCGCGGCGCAGGTCGAGCTCGTCGAGCGTCAGTTCGCCGCCGGACAGCACGACCGGCCGCTTGCACAGGCGCCAGCGGCGATCGACCGACTGGCCGCCCGATTGCGGTTCCGCGTCGACATGCACGAGCGGGTCGTAGACCTGGATCACTTCACCGGCCGCGCAGATCGCGTGCGGCACCGGCACGCGGCCGTGCATCAGCGAGCCGAGCCGCTCGGCGAGGAAGGTCTTGCCGCTGCCGGCCGGGCCGTAGATCAGCAGCGGACGGCCGGCGTTCAGCGCCGCGGCCGCCGCGTCGATGACCGACGTGTCGATCACGATGCCTTCGAACGCGGCCCACACGTCGCCCTGGTCGATGTGCAGCTTGCGCACCGAATGCGCGCTCACGGATTCGAGATACGCGGCGAGCGTGACCGGCGCGGGCCCGCTGTAGCCGCTGCGTGCGCGTTCCTCGAGCGCGAGCACGCGGCCCGCGTCGGTCAGGCGGAACGTCACGTCGAGATCGGTCGCGCCGCGATGGGTGAGCTCGACGAGATGCTCGCGCACCAGGAACGCGAAGACGTCGTCGAGCACCGCGAGCGGCAGGCAGTGCCGCTCGACCAGGTCGCCGTACGACGGGCGGCCGAGCATCAGCGTCGACTTCAGCACGAGCCCGGCGACGAACGTCGTGCTCAGCCCGGTTTCGCCGAGCGAGCGCGGCGCCGCCGGCAACTGCGCGCCCAGCTTCGTATTGGCCTCCCGCGACGGCAACGGATCGGGCAGTTTGGATACCTGCGCGTCGCGTCTCGGTTCGGTGTGATTCGTGTTCATGGTCGTTCCGTCCTCGTTGCGGGTTCGTCGCGCTATGCGCACGACGCGAACAGCATGCCCAGCGTGCCGGCCGCGATCGCGACGCCGTACGGCAGCGTGCCGACCGATGCGATTTCCGCGGGGCTGTCGGCTGCCCCTGCGCGCGCCCCTTGCGAACGATGCGCGAGCAGCGCGCCGACGTTCGCCCACATCTGGCGCATCCGCCCGCGCAGCAGCGCGAACGCGATGGCGCCGATCCCGCCGGCCACGAAGGTGGCCAGCACGATGTAAAACGTCATTTCCGCGCCGACCCATGAGCCGATCGCGAGCATCAGCTTCACGTCGCCGGCCGCCATCCCGCGCAGCAGGTAGAGCGGCAGCAGCAGGCCGAAGCCGGTCGCGGCGCCCGCAAGCCATCCGAGTGCGCCTGCCAGGACGCCGTGCAGCATGCACTGGGCCACCAGCGCACCGGCGAGCCCGGCCGCGACGAGGCGGTTCGGAATACGGCGGGCCGCGATGTCCGTGCTGGCCGCCGCGACCGCGAGCAGCGTCACGCACAACGGAACCGGGTAAGGCGGCGCAACAGGTAACATGGCGAACCTCGCGTAGCGAATCGATGGATCAGGAAACCATGGCCAGCGCGGTGGTCACTGCAGCCGTCACGGCTGTTGCGATCCCCGCGTACATATCGGCCAGCGAGTCTTTCAGCGTGACGACGCTGCCGAGCACCGCGACGGCGAACATCGCCCCGAGCAACGCATACTCGATCGACGCGACGCCTTGCTCGTCATCGATCCAACGTCGACATGCGACACGCACCCTCGCTTGCATGATGGTCTCCGGTTCCGGTTGATCGGATCACAGGGGACGGCTCGAACACTGCACCGGCCGAGCCGTCCACGCGCTCTGCTTCTCGATGACATCAAACCGCAGCGGTCAGATCGGCAGCAATCGTCGTGAACACATCCTTGAGTTCCGTGCCGACCGCCGTCACTGCCACGATGATGCCCACCGCGATCAATGCGGCGATCAGGCCGTATTCGATGGCCGTTACACCGTCTTCATCGCGAACGAAGCGGCTGACTTGTTGAATGAGCTTGGACATGATGATCTCCTTACGTGGTGACTTTCAAAGCCCTCGCGTACCGGCGGGATCGATCGATCTGGCTTCGATACGTCAAGGAAGTTGCTAATGCCGTGTGGTGGCGACAAACGATCCGGATGAGCCGTTCGCCGTACCGTCCATCAGATGGCTGTTACTGCCGAGTCCAGAGTCGCGGCGACCGTGCTGAACACAGTCGACAGATCCGTACCGATCGTCGTCAACGCGACGACGATACCGAGCGCGATCAACGCGGCGATCAGGCCGTATTCAATGGCCGTCACGCCGCTCTGGTCCAGCGTGAACCAGGCGATCTTTTCGATGACTCTTACCATGAGCATTCTCCATTCGGACTGCTATTAAATTCCCTTCGTCGCTCGAGACGTCGGGGACGGGCACCACCGGCACTACAAGAAAATCGAAACGTGACGCTCAGCTGCGGGGACAGGGATGCACACACCTGTCCGTGCGAACGGATTTCCGTGAGGGGGAACGCGAAAGATGCGCGTCCGATTCGACGAGCCGGATAAACCGGGCTGGACGATCGACCTGAACGGCGTGGCTGCCGTTCGACGCACGGAGTTCGATTGAACGGGAGCAAAACTCCCGGCGATGCTGAAAATCGCTTTTGCCGCGGCTCGCGGGCCGCGATGTGCTCTGCTGTTTCATTTTTATTCCCCGACTGCTGCGATACCGATTTCTTTTTGCCCTGACGATCCCGGGTCTCGTTGGCCGATCGACGAAAGTTCTCGCGGTTCGTTGACCTGGAGCTGCGTGTTCCCCGTCGCGCTCCGGCCTTCTTTTCCGCAGATGATTCCGAAGCTGGTTCCGTCTGTCTGTTCCTGGAATCGCCCGGTCGTCACGTCGCCGACTGCCGTGCCAACGCTTACGCAAAGAGCAGGCCATCCCGAGCGAAATCCAGGCGCATCAAGGGTTCCGGCGATCGCCGGGTTTCCGTGCCAATGGCGCGACGGCCGAAATGTTTCAACTTTGATATATGCATTCCCGCGAGCGGGGTACGCCGGAACGCTCGCCGTCGCGCTGCACAAAGGATCCAAAAAATTTTCTCGGGATTTTCCCGGACGCGGGCATCCGGTTGCGTTTCACGGCACGGGCAGGATGCGACATCGCTCGAAAACGCGGAATGTTTCAAGCCAGAAACATAAATCCGGCCCGGGTCGTTTTCTCGTGCCTGAAAACGCGGTTTTCACACCTGTCACCGATTAATCGGGATCCCGGCTTTCGGTGCGTGGTTTGCAACACGCGATTTTTTCTTCAACAATGCATTCACCGGACAACGCCGTTCAGAGCGATTCGATCCGGCGGCACGACAACGTGAAACGGCTGCGACAGACCAAGCAGCCTCCACCACATACGGGGCATCATGTACACAGCCAATCGTGGAACGCGCGATCGCGCAATACGCTGTGCTCAATGGCTGACAGCTGACCGGATCGTTCCGTACAGCTGCATCATGCTGATGCTCTTCGTCGCGCTGCTGGCCATCTGGGGCGTCGTGACGGACGGCTTCACGTCGAATTCCAGCGCCCGCCCGGGCATCGACTTCTCGGTCTTCTGGACCGCATCGCATCTCGTGTTGCAAGGCCATGCCGCAGCGGCCTACGACACCACGTCATTCCTGCAGGCCGAGGCCGCGCACTTCGGTGCGTATCTGCAGCACCGGCCGCTTCCCTGGCTCTATCCGCCGACGATGTTGCTGTTCATCGCGCCGGTTGCCCTTGTGCCTTTCCTGCCCGCATATTTCCTCTTTTTCGCGGGCAGTCTTTTATGCTACGCGTTCGCCGTCTCGCGGTTGTCGGGATTGCGCGCGCATCTTCCGCACCCGCGCGCCGCGGCGCTCGTCGTGGTCGCGTATTCGGCGGTGTGCATGTCCGCGCTGTTCGGCCAGAACAGCATCCTGACCGCCGGCCTCGCCGCGCTCGCGCTGCATCTGCTCGGCAAGCGCCCGGTTGCGGCCGGCGTGCTGATCGGGCTGCTCGCGATCAAGCCGCAACTGGCCGTCGTGTTCCCGTTCGTGCTGATCGCGGCGCGGGCATGGCGCACGTTTGCGGCGGCGGCGATCAGCGCGACGCTGTTCGCGGCGGCCGGCATCGCGCTGGCCGGCCCCGGCGCGCTGCACGGGTTGAGCCACGCGATGCAGACGGTACGCGACCAGCATTTCATGCTCGCATCGTACTGGCTCGCGTCGCCGACGCCGTTCGCCGCGCTGCGGCTCGCGGGCGCGCCGGTGGCGGCTGCGCTGGCCGCGCAAGCGGCGGTCGCGCTGCTGGCGATCGCCGCGGCCGTCGACGTGTGGCGCCGCACGCGCGACATGCGCCTGCGCGGCGCGGTGCTGGCCGTCGCCACGCTGCTGACGACGCCATATCTGTGGCATTACGAGCTGACCTGGCTCGGCATCGCGATCTTCTGCCTGATCGCGCACGGCCTCGATGAAGGCTGGCTGCCCGGCGACCAGGGCATCCTCGTGCTTGCGTGGCTGCTGCCGATCTTCGAGCTGTTCAACCGGCTGATGAAGCTGCCGCAGATCGGGTCGGTCGTGCTGCTCGCGGTGCTGTTCGTCGTCGTGCGCCGCACGGCACTCACGTCACGGAGCATGCAATGAAAGCGCCTTCGTTCGCTCGCCACGCGCATTCCGCCGTCGATCTGCATCCGGAACTCCCGATCGCGGGCCCGCGCCGCTATCCGCACTGGCTCAATCGCGAGCGCGTGCGCCTCTATGCGGCCGCCGCGCTGCTGACGGAACTGCTGTTCATCGTCATCTACGTGACCCGCGTGTTCCTGTCGCACAAAGGTGCACTGGAACAGCTGTCGCAGGATTTCTCGCCGATCTGGAGCGCCGCATGGCTCGCCGCACACGGGCATGGCGCCGACGCATGGCATTTCCCCGCGCTGTTCGCGATCCAGAAGCTCGCGATCCCGACGATAAGCATCGCGGACGGCACGCTGCCGTGGCTCTATCCGCCCACCACGCTGCTGTTCGTGGCGCCGCTCGGCTGGCTGCCGTACATGGTCGCGCTGGTGCTGTGCCTCGGCGTCACCTACGCGTTGTTCGCCGCGACGATCCGCGCGACCGTGCAGCGCGATGCCGCATGGCTGTGCGCGCTCGCGTTCCCCGGCGCGTTTCTCACCGTGATCGTCGGTCAGACCAGCCTCCTTACCGCGACACTCGCCGGCGTCGGCCTGCTCGCGTTGAACCGCCGCCCCGTATGCGCGGGGATCTGCTTCGGCTTGCTGACGATGAAGCCGCAACTCGCGGTGCTGTTCCCGCTCGCGCTGCTGTGCGCGGGCCAGTGGCGCGCGCTGGCCGCATGGGCCGCGACGATCGCCGGCAGCGCCGCGCTCGCGACGCTCGCGTTCGGTGTCGGCCCGTGGGTCACGTTCGTGCATGTGATCGGCAACGTCTACGCGATCGTCGGCGCCGGTCACGCCAAGCTCGCGCGCATGCCGACCGTGTTCGCACTCGCGACCATGGCCGGCTGGCCCGCGATCGTCGCGCGCGGCCTTCAGCTGCTGTCTGCCGCGGCCGCCGCGGTCGCCGTCGTCTACGCGTGGCGCGGCGCGTGTTCCTACGCGCTGCGCGCCGCGACCCTCGCATGCGCATGCCTGCTGGTCAGCCCTTATCTGTACGACTACGACCTGACCTGGTACGGCATCGTGATCGCGTGGTACGCGCGTTATGCGTGGACGCACGGCTGGCGGCGCTTCGATCGCGAATGGCTGATGCTGCTGTGGACGATGCCGCTCGCGGGCCTCGCGGTCGTCTCGCATCTGTCGTTCCAGTTCATGCCGCTCGTGACGCTGGCATCGCTCGCGCTGCTCGTCAGCCGGATCGCGCAGGAAAGACACGACGTGCCGTCGATGCCCGACGCGCGCGACGACTCGACCGAGACCGGCTTCGCACATCCGGTCCGACCGCACCACCGCCCGGCGCACGGAATGCGCCGCACCGGCCGCCCGACGCTCGGCGCAGGCCGGTGAAGCGACATCACAAGGGGAATCATCATGCGGGAACCACTCTACACGCCGCTCGTTTCGCTGGTCGTGCCGTTCTATAACGAAGGCGAGGCCGTCGAGCGCTTCTTCGACGTCGTGATTCCGCTGCTGACGGCCATCGACGCGATCCGCTTCGAGATCGTCTGCGTGAACGACGGCAGCCGCGACGACACGCTCGAACGCCTGATCCGGATCAGCACCGGCGAGCGGCGCGTGCGCGTGATCGATCTGACCCGCAACTTCGGCAAGGAAGCGGCGCTGACGGCCGGCCTCGACGAAGCCGCCGGCGACGCGGTGATCCCGCTCGACGCCGACCTGCAGGATCCGCCGAGCCTGATTCCGGTGATGATCGAACACTGGCGCGCCGGCGCGGAAGTCGTGGCGGCGAAGCGCAGCAACCGCGCGTGCGATTCGTTCGCGAAGCGCACCGCGGCCGCGATCTACTACCGCGTGCACAACCTGCTGTCGGACGTGAAGCTGCCGGAGAACGTCGGCGATTTCCGGCTGATGGACCGCAAGGTCGTGAACGCGCTGCGCAACCTGCCCGAGCGGCATCGCTTCATGAAGGGGCTGTTCGCGTGGGTCGGCTTCAAGACCGTGATCGTCGAATACCAGCGCGACCCGCGCAGTGCCGGGCACTCGAAGTTCTCCGGCTGGAAGCTGTGGAATTTCGCGCTGGAAGGGATCACCAGCTTCAGCACGGTGCCGCTGCGCAGCTGGACCTACATCGGTGTCGGCATCGCCGCGCTCGCGTTCCTGTACGGCTCGTTCATCATCTTCCGCACGCTGCTGTTCGGCAATCCGGTGCTCGGTTACGCGTCGCTGATCTCGGTCACGCTGTTCATCGGCGGCATCGAACTGATCGGGATCGGTGTCGTCGGCGAATACATCGGGCGGATCTACGACGAGTCGAAACAACGGCCCGTCTACCTGATCCGCCGCCGCTACCAGGCACACGGCAAGGTGATCGAACTTCCGGTCGCGCGCGATGCGCGCCGCCAGATCGCACGCCGGCGCGTGCAGCCGAACCGTGCGCGGATCGACGTACGCTGAACGCGCGCAGACGGCCATGATCGACCTGCTCCATGCCGAGCGCACGAGGCTCGTGCGCTTCGGTTTGTCCGGGCTTGGTTCGACCGCGATCCATACGCTGGTCGCGTCCGCGCTGTTCGCGCTGTTCGATGCGACGCTGGTCGCCGCGAACGCGGCCGCATTCCTGTGCGCAACGGCGTTCTCGTATCTCGCGAATACGCTGTGGAGCTTCTCGTCGACGGTACGCACGCGCAACGCGCTGCGTTTTCTCGTCGTCACGCTGGCCGGCTTCGTCGAAACGCTGCTGCTCGCGCGTGCCGCCGAAATGCTCGACGTGTCGCGCGCGATGAGCATCGTCGCGATCGCACTGCTGATCCCGCCGACGACGTTCGTGCTGCATCGGCTCTGGACCTACCGGTAAGCGCGCGATCGCCTGCCGCCCGGCCGCCGCCTACCTGCCGCGAATCACTCCTTTCCGCTCCCGAATCGTCATGCCGCCACGGCGACGGTCGCTCGCGATCGCGCCGGCTATCCACCCCTTTCTCCGGTCAAAAATAATCGGCAAATCGATTAACAGATTCAATTTTCTTCTATTTATGTAACGCATCGATCCGATTGAATCCGATTTTCAAATTAATCCACGATAATCATTTTTATAACCCTGTTTACTCTTACAGCTTCCAGAATTAACCGAACGGGATAATCTGCATTCGCCATCGCACCCGCACGTGCCAGACATCGCACAAAGCCTTACAGCGCAAGGCGGTGGCGGATGCACGAAGCAATTCGCGCAACGATGATTCCCATTACTTCAAACGGGAGCTTCTATGTCACGCGTTACCGATGTGCTCGTCTCGATCGATACCGAAACCATTCTCAAAAATTATCCGAATCCCAGCAGGAATCCGAAAAACCCGACGCTGATCGACTGGAAGCACGTGTACATGGTCACCAACCAGGACAACGTGGTTTCCGGGCAGGCGGGCGGCGAACTCGACCTGAAGGCGCAGGTCGGCGACCTGATCCGCTGGCGCGAAACGAGCCTGTCGCTGGGCTTCGAGAAACAGGTGGTCTTCTACGGCTTCATCGCCAACCAGGGCAAGGACCTGATTTCGACGCCCACGCCGCGCAAGGCCACCGCATCGGTTCCGATTCCGAACCCGAGCTCGCCGTCGACGCCGACCTGCCAGAAGATCGACAACTACTACTGGTCGTCGGAAACGCTGTCGGAAGGGCGCGTCACCTACCACTTCTACTTCCAGATCATCGACCGCAACTGCCAGTCGCTGGGCTGCTATCAGTGGGATCCGTTCATCTCGATCCACAACTGATCGCGGCAGGCGGGCGGCCGCGCGGTGGTCGCCCGCGTCATTCCCTTGTTGCGGAGGAAGCGCTCATGTCTGGTCTTCGTTGCGATGTGCTCGCGATCGTCGACGCCGTCACGCTGCTGTCGACCTACCCCGATGCGAGCCGGAACGCCGACGCGCCGACCGTGATCGACGGCCGGCACATCTATGTGGTGAGCCCCGGCGGCGACGGGCAGCTCGGCCACAACGACAGCCGGCTCTTCGCCGGCCTGTCGCCGGGCGACCAGCTTCGCCTGCGCGAAACCGCGCTCGCGCTGCGCGCCGAGGTGAGCGTGCTGTTCATCCGGTTCGCATTGAAGGACGCCGGCATCGTCGCGCCGATCGAACCGGAAGTGCGCGACGCCGCGACGCCGGTGCCGGATGCCGACGACCTGCTTCATCCGCCGTGCCGGCCGATGAAAGACCACTACTGGCGCAGCGACGTGCTGGCCGCGGGCACCACCACGTGCACGGCCGACTTCGCCGTGCTCGATCGCGATGGTGCCGTGTCGGGCTATTTCCGCTGGGAAACGACGGTCGAGATCGCCGGCAGCCGGCCGAATACGAAACAGCCCGGTTTCCAGCCGTCGTCGGACCGCGACGGCAACTTCAACCTGCCGCCGAATACCGATTTCAAGGCGATCTTCTACGCGAATGCCGCCGACCGGCAGGACCTGAAGCTGTTCATCGACGATGCGCCCGAGCCGGCCGCGTCGTTCGCCGGCAACGGCAACGACGGCGTCAGGCAGTTCACGCTGAACTCGAAAGGCGGCAAGATCCGGATCGACGCATCGGCCAACGGCAGGAAGTCCGCGACCGATGCGCGCCTCGCGCCGCTGTCCGCGGGCGATCAAGTGTGGCTCGGCTGGCTCGGCGCCGAGGACGGCGCCGACCGCGACTACAACGACGGGATCGTCATTCTTCAGTGGCCGATCACCTGAGCGGCGCCGCGTTCGCACGCGCGCCGTACCGCGCTCAGGTGCGCGGCCAGCCGTCGCCAACGGCACCGATGAGCTTCGCGTCGCCGCGCAGCGACACCTGGTGCGCGAGCATCGAATTCATGCTGAATCTCGTACGCGCTTCCCGCACACGCACGGTAGTCACGATCGCATCCTCACGCCCGTTGCTCCAGCTCCGCCGCGTCCGCGTTGTCGCGAGCCCGCCGGACCGGCAGCCGCACGCAGAACGTCGTGCCGCGCCCGGGTTCGCTCGTCACGTCGATTGTGCCGCGATGGCGCTCGACGATGCCGTGCGATACCGACAAGCCAAGCCCGGTTCCCTGCCCGACCGGTTTCGTCGTGAAGAACGGATCGAAGATCCGCCGGACGACATCGGGCGTCATGCCCGTTCCGGTGTCGCTGATCGCGATCGACACCTGCTCGCCATCGCTCGACGTGCGGATCGTGATCACGCCGCGCTCGGGAATCGCCTGCGCCGCGTTGACCAGCAGGTTCATGAACACCTGGTTCAACTGCGACGGCAGGCATTCGACCTGCGGCAGGTCGCCGTAATCGCGCACGATGTCGGCCTTGTATTTCAGTTCGTTATGGACGACGTTGAGCGTGCTCTCGAGGCCCGCATGGAGATCGACCACGCTCCACTCGTCGCTGACCGGGCGCGAGAAATCGCGCAGGTCCTGCACGATGCGCCGCACCCGCACCGCGCCATCGATCGATTCGTCGATCAGCGTCAAGATCTCGTCGCGGACGTAGTCCAGATCCGCGGCGCGGCCCATCGCCGTCAGCGCATCGCGCGCGGCCGGGTCGAGCTGCGGCAGCGCCGCTTCATGCGCCGCGACCACATCGAGCAGGCTTCGCACCCATGTCCTCAACGTATTGAGGTTCGCACTGACGAAGCCGATCGGATTGTTGATCTCGTGCGCGACGCCCGCCGCGAGCTGGCCGATCGACGCGAGCTTTTCCGACTGCAGCAACTGCACGTGGGTTTCCTCGAGCACATGCAGAAGGCGCCGCTGCTCTTCCTTCTCCTGTTCGAGCCGTGCCTGAGCGGCCTTGCGCTCGTCGATCTCGGTCGCCATGTTCTCGCGCGTGCGCTGCAGCATCTCCGTCGTCTGCTCGTAGCGGTGCAACGCACGTTCGAGTTCCGCGGTGCGCATTCGCACGAGCCGCTCGAGCGTGTCGGCCATCCCGCGCAGAAAGGTTGTGCGCGCATCGAAGCGGCTGAGCAGCAGCGTGACGATCAGCGTCGCCATCGTAAACAGCGCGACGGTCGTCGCGAGCCACGGCGCGTCGATCCCGTTCGCGGTGCCGCATCGCGCGTCCGACGCGAAATGGGCCGCCGCCATCCCCGTATAGTGCATGCCGGTAATGGCGATGCCCATGATGAAGGCCGCGCCGACGCGTTGCGCGGTCGCATGACGCGCCTGCCGCACGCGCAGCGCCTGCGCGATCCATAGCGCGGCAGTCGACGCGATCACCGCAATGCCGATCGACGCGGCGAACAGTGCGGGATCGTAGCGAATGCCGGGCTGCATGTGCATCGCGGCCATCCCCGTGTAATGCATGCCGGCAATCCCGCCGCCCATCAGCGTACCGCCCGCGAACAGCCGCCGCCAGCCCAGCCGTGCTCGCGTGACGACGTTCAGCGCGAAATACGACACGAGCACGGCGATCGCCAGCGACGCGCCGGTATCCGGCAGTGCATAACCGAGCGGGATCGGCAGTGAAAACGCGAGCATGCCGACGAAATGCATCGACCAGATCCCGGTTCCCATCGCGGCCGCGCCGCCGCTCAGCCACGCACGCTTGAGCTTCGGGTTGTCGAGCAGCGAAATGAACGCGGCCAGGTCGAGCGTCGTATAGGACGCCAGCGTCGCGATGGCGAGCGACAGCAGGACGAGCGGGATGTCATAGGTGCCGTGCATGATCGAGCGCCCCGATCGATGTGAATGCATTGTCGCCGCATGCGGCCGAGCGCGCGCGGCGGCCATCAGGCCATGTGTTCTTCGTCAGCCGGGAGGCGCACCCGCGTTGTGCGCCGGCATCGATGCGGCCGCACCGGCCAGAACGAGGATGTCGAACGGCGTCCCTTCCCGCGTCTCGAAACGGCGCACGAGCTCGATCTGGTGCGCCGACATCACGCTGCCCTTCGTCATCAACAGCACGCCGCGATGCGTGCGCAGATCGTCGGCGAGCTGCATCCCTTCGCGCAGCTGCGCGGACTTGATCTCCGTGACGGACGCCGCGATACCGAGACTCGCCGGGTCACGCATCAGCTCGATGCAACGTTCGACGATCTGCGGGTCGTATCGCACGCTGGCCTGAGAGCGCAACGCATCGAGCGCCTGTTCGACCGAATGCGGCACACCGATTTCGCCGTTGCGCAGCCCTTCGAAATCGCGTGCGATCGCAACGATCCGCGAGCCGAGCGGAATCGCGTCGCCGGTCAGCCCGTCCGGCGTGCCGCGTCCGTTGAAGCGCTCGTACTGGTGCAGCACGATCGACGCGACCTTGTGCAATTGCGCGACCGGCGTCAGCACCATCTGCGCGCGCAGCGGATGCTGCTGGAACAGCCGGTGTTCGTCCGTCGTCATTCGCGCCAGCGGCTTGTGCAGCAATTCGTCGGGCAGCGACAACTTGCCGATGCCGTGCAGCAGCCCAGCAAAATAAACGTCCTGCGCGTGCAGTTCGCTCATCCCCGACGCCAGCGCGAGCCGGCGCGCGATCTCACCCACGCGCATCGCGTGTCCGCCGGCGGTCCCGCAACGCAGCTCGATCATGCTCGCGCAGACCTGGACCATTGCCGTGAAACTGCTTTTCAGGTCGCGTTGCGCCGCTTCGAGGAACATCACGGTCTGGCCGAGTTCCTCGGTGCGTGCACGCACCTGCGTTTCGAGTTCCGTGTTGAAACGGCGCAGCGCCTCGTTCTGCGCCTCCGTCAGCGCGGTCAGCCGGGCCGCTTCGTGGCGCAAGCGCCGCTGCTCCAGCGCCTGTTCGATGGTCATCAGCAGATCGTGATCGTCCCACGGCTTGTTCAGGTAGCGATACACGCCGCCTTCGTTGACGGCCTGCACGACCGATGCGATATCCGCATAGCCGGTCAGCAGGATACGCATCGTGTCCGGAAACAGCGCCCGCGCGCGGGCCAGAAATTCCGCACCGCTCATGCGCGGCATCCGCATGTCGGACACGATCAGGTCGACCTCGGTCGACGCCAGTATCTCGAGCGCGGCCTCGCCGCTGTCGGCGGTCAGGATGTCGTAGCCCGCGGGCCGGAACACGCGCTTGAGCGCCGATAGCACGTTCGGCTCGTCGTCGACCAGCAGGATCGACGGTGCGCGACACGCGTCGTCGGATGCCGTTGCCGCTTCGGGCGTTTCAGGCAATGCCTCGTTCGGCCCGTTTGTTGCGAATGTCGTCATAATTGCCCCGGATCGATTATTCACACCATATCTCTCTGCAACATCGGCTTGTACGGCGCTTTCCTATATCGGGGGAAACGCTAATACGTCCTTTCGCGAACGCGAATGAAGAACGTCAAAAACATGAGTCGGTTGCACAGCTGCCGTCGAGACCCATTCCGGTTCTTGCCAACCATGCGTTTCGCGCATGGTCAACGTAACACGCCGGCGCACCATCGCACTGCGGTGGGCGAACCATCGCCGCCATTTACGCGTCGTCGCTGCGGTGTTATAACGCGGTGTCGGAAAAGGCAGACTTGGTTTGGTAAGCCCAAGTCCTTTCGTTGGCGAAAGCTCTGGTCTTTGCCCCGTGCATGAGATCCCCACGACGAACATCCGACGCCGATCAGGCGTCCAAACGTTCGTCCGTGTGGCGCTCAACCTGAGAAACGCTCCGGTCGAACATCGACACAGGAGTGGTTCATGCACGAGCACCATCAGGATATTTACGACGTCGTGATTGCCGGGGCTGGCCCCGTCGGTCTGTTTCTCGCCTGCGAGCTTCGCCTGTTCAAGCTGTCGGTCCTCGTGCTCGAGCGCGCCGAAACACCGCACTCCCCGTTGAAGTGCCTGCCGTTCGGCATGCGCGGCCTTTCGGCCCCCACCCTCGAAACGCTTGACAGGCGCGGGCTGCTGGACGAGGTAATCGAGGCCGGGCGTGCCGATCCTATCGCGGACAAGACTGCGACGATCGCGCACTGGATGCGGCAGCCGCGCCGGCCCGCCGGTCATTTCGCCGGCATTCCGTTCCATCACGACGACATCGATACCTCGAAGTGGCCGTATCGCCTGTCAGGCTCGGCCGACACCAGCATGGCAGTCGCAGTGGAGACGCTCGAAACGGTCCTGGCTCGTCAAGCCGGCGTGACGGGATGCGAGATCCGGCGAGGCCTGAGCGCCGACGCATTCCACGAGTCGGATGGAGCGGTGACCGTTCATGCGGGTGGGAACACTTTTCGCGGGCGCTGGCTCGTCGGCTGCGACGGCGGCCGCAGTGCGATCCGCAAAGCCGGCTGCTTTGATTTCGTCGGTACCGATCCGGAGTTCACCGGCTACTCCGTCGAAGTCGACATGGCTGAGCCGGACGCACTTCCCCCCGGCCGACACTACACATCGACGGGCATGTACACCTATGCGCGGCCCGGCACGATTGCGATGGTGGAATTCGACGGCGGCGCGTTTCACCGCCTTCACCCCGTCACGCTGGAGCATGTGCAGGCGGTGCTGCGCCGCGTGTCCGGCACTGAAATCACGCTGACCAGGCTCAGGCTGGCTACCACGTGGACGGATCGTGCCTTCCAGGCAACGACCTATCGGAACGGACGAGTGCTGCTCGCGGGCGATGCGGCGCACATCCACTCCCCTTTGGGCGGTCAAGGGCTCAATCTTGGACTCGGAGACGCGATGAACCTCGGCTGGAAACTGGCAGCCACCATCCGTGGCGATGCGCCGGCCGGTCTGCTCGACAGCTATCAACAAGAGCGGCATCCGATAGGGGCACGCGTTCTCGATTGGTCGCGTGCGCAAGTCGCTCTTATGCGACCTACCCCCGGCACGCGCGCGCTGGAAGCGATCGTTCGCGATCTCATCGAGACCCGGGATGGCGCAACGTATTTCGCCGAGCGCGTCTGGGGTGTTTCGCTCCGCTACGATCTTGGCAGCCCTCATCCGCTGGTGGGCCGCAGCGTACCCGATTTCGAACTGGTCGACGGAACGAAGGCAGGCCGCCTGTTGCGCGACGGGCGGGGACTCCTGCTGGACTTCGATTCAGGCGCATCGCTTCAGGCGCTTGCGAACCGTTGGCGCGAGCGCCTCGCCTATGTCGCAGCCGACGCCAAGGATCGGTTAGGTGTGCGCGCTATATTGGTGCGTCCGGACGGGATCGTCGCGTGGGCATGCGAAGCCGATCCCGACCATGAAGAAGCCGCCCATGCCATCTCGCGATGGTTCGGCGAAACCGGGCGTGCAGGTGATTCGCCTCGTCGATAGCAACGCCAGATAACCTTTTGGCATGCTTATCTCTCTTTCAGTGGGCGCATTCGGACAACCGCCCTATGGGTGTGCGGTAACCGGTTCTAATTCGACGCAACGGGCCTGAACGGCAACGGACGCCTGCTCGCGTCCTGACGATCGATCATCCAGCCGGGATAACAACTGGGCAGCGCACTCACGGCTTCAAGACGCGCAAGCTCGTCGTCGGTGAGAACGACATCGACCGCGCCGAGATTGTCTTCGAGCTGTTCGACCCGTTTGGCGCCGATAATGACGCTCGTGACATGCGGCCTGGCGAGCAGCCAGGCGAGCGCTATCCGGGCGACCGAGATACCGCGCGCGTCGGCGATGGCGCGCATCTCCGCAACGCACGGCCAGGCCCGATCAAGATCGACCGGCGGAAAATCGAAATGGCTGCGCCGCGAACCGTCTTCGGTTGGTGCCCCGGGACCGAACTTCCCGGAAAGCAAGCCGCCCGCGAGGGGCGACCAGACAAGCAGCCCCATCTGCTCGTCGATCACGAGCGGCACCAGTTCGCGCTCCACGTCGCGTCCTGCGATCGAATAGAAGGCCTGCAGCGTTTCGAAGCGCGTGGCATGAAGCGCGGCACTCAGTCCGAGCGCTTTACCGATCCTGCCTGCGCGCCAATTCGACACGCCGACATAACGAACCAGTCCCTGCCGCGTAAGGTCGTCCAGGGCCCGCAGCGTTTCTTCGATCGGCGTGACAGAATCGCTGGCGTGTATCTGGTAAAGATCTATATGGTCGACCTGGAGCCGTTCCAGGCTTCTCTGCACCGAATCCATGATGTGACCGCGCGACGCCCCCTGATCGTTGGGTTTCGGGCCCATCACGCCGGCGATCTTCGTCGCCAGCACGATTTCGTTGCGTGGTACTCCGATGTCTTTCAGTGCCTGTCCGACGAGTCGTTCGGACTGGCCAAAGGAATAAATGTCGGCGGTGTCGATGAAATTGATTCCCTCGGCAAGCGCGCGGGCAATCAACCGGTTCGCATCGTCCTGACCGACTGCGCCGATCGCCTTCCACATGCCCGCGTCGGCATTGCCACCCAGCGTCATCGTGCCGAGGCACAGCTCCGAGACATACAGGCCGGTGCGGCCGAGTTGCTTGTATTTCATGGCCATTCCTTTCAAGAGTGGCTGGATAAACAGGTGGCGGCGTCCGTTCCGTCGCGTCGCGCGCCCCAGGATTTCAGTTGCGTTGAGCGTGTCCGGACCGAAACTGTCCGGCGATCATCGCGACGCGTGCGCCGTAGCGGCGCGCCGTTTCGAGATCCCCAGGCGACATCTCGTCAGGCGACGCATCGGCAGGCGTCTGCGCCATCGGCGCGATATAGGAGCCCATGCGATTCAGGTCGTCACGCATCGAAGCTTTCACGTTCGCCGGCTTGATATCCATGCTGACCCAGATGCCGCCGTGCTGCCCGGCAAGCAGAAAAAAGTATTCGAGCGTATTGAGCTTGTCGCCGTTGATACTCGCGCTGTTGGTGAAGCCGCCGAAAATCTTGTTTTTCCACCCGCCTTCGAACCAGGCTTTCGAGGATGCGTCCGCGAATTTCTTGAACTGCCAGCTGGGGCCGCCCATGTAGGTCGGCGAGCCGAACAGGATCGCATCCGCGCCGGCCAGCGTATCCCACGCATCCTCGGCAAGGTTTCCGTCGATGTCGATTGCGACGAGTACGGCGCCGGCGCCTTCGGCGACGGCTGTTGCCATACGCTCGGTATGCCCATAGCCGGAGTGGTAGACAACGACCGTTTTGATCGCAGAGGTATGTTGTGTCATGGTTGCTCCCTTTCGTGCAAGTTGTCCGCCGTGGACGACATGGGAAGCCACTCTACTGAGGCGCAACTGAGTTATAAATGATGACAAATTGAACGTTCCGTTACTCCCTGGGTGAACAATGCAAAACCTCGACGCGCTTTTGATCTTTGCCCGTGTCGCCGAAATGACGAGCTTCACGCGTGCGGCCGAAAGCCTCGGAATTCAGAAGGGGCGTGTGTCGATGGTGATCCGCGGACTCGAGCGGGATGTCGGCGTGGCGCTGTTGCATCGGACCACGCGCAGCGTGCAGCTTACTGAAGACGGACGCGCCTTTTATCTGCGCGCACGGGACCTGCTGGCCGAAGTACAGGAGTTGCAATCGATGTTCTCGGGTCATGGCACACCGCTGCGCGGAAGGTTGCGCGTCGACATGCCCACCGAGTTGGCACGAAGCGTCGTGGTTCCCGCCCTGCCGCGACTGATGGCGGCACATCCGGAGTTGGAACTGGAACTTTCCAGCACCGATCGGCGTGTCGATCTTGTCCAGGAAGGGTTCGATTGCGTGATCCGTCTGGGTCCGATCGTCGACGAGACGCTGATTGCCCGACCGCTGGGCAAGCTGCGCATGACCAATGCGGCGAGCCCGAGCTATCTGGCACGGTACGGCATGCCGCATACGCTCGATGATCTGCGCAGCCAGGGGCACCGGATGGTTCACTACACGCTGACACTCGGCGCCCGGCATGCCGGATGGGAATACCCGGACGGCGACGGTTATGCGTCGCTTCCGTTGCCGAGCGCGATGCAGGTCAACAGTGTGCAGACCTATCATGCCGCCGGGCTTGCGGGCATCGGGTTGATCCAGGCGGGATATTCGGCGCTCGCGCATCACATCGAAAGCGGCGCGCTGGTGGAGGTTCTGCCCGACTTGCGTCCCGAGCCGCTCGCCGCGTCGCTCGTCGTGGCCCATCGGCGCAACCTGTCGCCACGCGTCCGGGCTTTCATGGATTGGATCGAGGGGGTATTGGAGCCGTATTTCGATTAACCGTCACGTGTAGTGGCTCAACGGGGCAGAAAAAAGCCGAACGCGGAAGTACGAGTTCGGCCCGGCAGCGAGGTATTCGCACAACAGCCGAACTCCGATAGCCGCCCCATGGACCACATTCAGAAGAAGATTTCGGCAAGATGCGCAGCTACGGTCAACGCCAATACGTGGTTGGCAGATGGCCGTCGCGAGGTGGTCGCCGCTCTTCGATCCGTCGCGCCGGCGTTACGCTTGACGCGGTGTTTCAACGGGTGGTGTGCCGTCATGAAATAGCGCTTTCAGCTGTGAACGCAGCTCCGGCGAATCGGCATGCTTGTGAACCGCGACCGCATGCTGTACGGCCGCCTCGAGCAATTCGTTTTCGGAATCCGCGGATAGCGCAACGGAACAATTCATTTCGCTCGGGAATTCCCGGCAATCGATGTATTTGCGCGTCATGATGTCCTTCCTCATACGACAGTAGTCATGGGTCTTGCGTGGATGACCGCGCGGGATGCCGCGCGAAGCATATAGGCACGATTGCGCCTCCTTGTCGCGGACGAAATGATTTTGAAAGTATAGGTCGCGTGCAATGAATTCGCGGTAACGCATCGAAATTCACGACGCTCCGCGTGCGTCGCCCGCACGCCGTGCCGCAGGTGCCGTCTGCGGCCGGGAATGAAGCAGGGATGTAATCAACGGCCGACTACATGACTGACGAAATCCGCACACGAAAGTCCGCGGTCCGGGCGGAAGCGACGTTTGAATGGCAGTCCGAAAGTGCGGGTCGATGACCATAGATGGCCGGGTGGCGTGCAGCGCTGGCTGGTACAGCGTGGAATCGTCGTTCTGGCGAAGTCCGTGCGAAAGGAGCGGATGCTGGAAAACCTGGCCGTCTTCGACTTCGAATTGTCTGATTAATACAGCCTCTTCTCCCATCGCGATCCGGCGATCGTGAAGTGGATGAGCGAACGGAATCTCGGCCTCTGACGCGCAATCGCGGCGGCCGTCCGGCCAAACAACCGTAATTTCGATTGGGTAGACTGCAGGGTCTCGTCCTTGACCTTCTCACCGATTTTATGGCCACTGCACCGTCGGACAACGCCTCTTCCGAGTTCATTCCGGCCGACGTGAGGCAAACCGTCGTCACCCAAACATTGCCGTCCGCGCAGATCGGTATCAGTCGGCTGAAGACGGCACGAAGAAATATGGGTCGGACTGCGCCCTATGACCTCGAAGACGCCGATCTCATTGTGTTGCAATTGCGCGCTTTCGGCGAACAGGAATTGTGGCTTGACGGACGTGCGGCTCGCTTCGTCCCCTACAACGCAGGGACCGTGACGATTCACGACCTCGACCGCAGGTGGGTGGCGGATCTGAAGGGGGCGTTCGACTGCCTCCACTTCCATCTGCCTCGCCGAACGCTGGAGGAAACGGCCGATGAAATCGGCGGCCGGCGACGACCGCAGCTTTATTTGCCGCCGCACTTGAGCGCAACCGACCCGATCGTCCATCACCTCGGACAGTCCTTGCTACCGGCGTTGGCGCAGCCCGAGCATGCGTCGCAACTCTTCATCGATCATGTCGCGCTCGCTTTCCAGACGCATATCGCACGTCAGTACGGCGGTATCGGCGAGCAGCGGGAAAGGCAGACCGGCAAACTCACGCCGTGGCAGGAGCGTCAGGCAAAAGGACTCCTGTTCGAACACCTCAACGGAAAAATTTCGCTTGTCGATGTGGCGAAGGCCTGCGGTCTGTCTCGCAGTCATTTCGTCAAGGCCTTTCATCAGACCACGGGACTGCCTCCGCATCGCTGGCTGATCAATCAACGCGTAGAGCTGGCAAAAAAGTACATGCGCACGTCCCCCATGCCTCTGAACATGATCTCGGATTTGTGCGGCTTTGCGGACCAAAGCCATTTCACGAGGACATTCATGCGCCTGACCGGTGTCACACCTCGTCAGTGGCGTGCGGACAACCGTTGATTTAAGCACCGCGGTACTAACTACTTCCGCGTCGCAATCGCTTTGTCCCGTGCCGCCTGCATTGCGCACGCTCCCTCGATAATCGCCGCCCTGTTCCGCTTCACTCCCCTGACGCGACATCAATCTCGCGGACGATTTACCGATTGAACCAAAAGTTACCGTTCGTTTCAAAGATGCCCAAATAGTAGGCTGAAGCGACGCTATTCTTCGGTTACTCACAATAACACCCATGGGGGGTGACAATGAATAAGCTCTTTAAAAGTGCCTTTTGCGCTGCGATCGTGCCGTTCGTTCTTGCCGGCTGCGGCGGCGGAGACGACGGCGGCAGCGTGCAGAACGGCACGCTGCATGTCGCGATGACCGACGCACCGTCGTGCGGCTTCGATCATGTGTTCGTCACCGTGTCGCAGGTGCGCGTGAACGCCAGTTCGAACGCGGGCGACAACGACGGAGGCTGGTCGACGATCACGCTGCCGGCGCCGCAGAAGATCGACCTGCTGTCGCTGACCAACGGCGCACTCGCCGATCTCGGCCAGACCGCGCTGCCGGCCGGCCAGTACCAGCAGGTACGCCTCGTGCTCGCGCAGAACCAGGGCAACACGCTCGCGAACTCGGTCGTGCCGACGGGCGGCAGCGAGCAGGCGCTCGCGACGCCGAGCGCGACGCAAAGCGGCTACAAGATCATCTCGCCGTTCACGGTCCAACCGAACACGCTCGTCGACCTCGTGCTCGATTTCAATGCGTGCAAATCGATCGTGCAGCGCGGCAACGGCACCTATGCGCTCAAGCCGGTCGTGACGGCAACGCCGACGGTCGTGAGCGGCGCGATTTCCGGCTACGTCGCACAGGCCGAAGCGGGCGCAACGGTCTATGCCGAGCAGCGTGGCAAGGTCGTGCGCGGCACGGTGGCCGATAGCAGCGGCAAGTTCGTGCTGTCGCCGCTGATCCAGAGCTCGACGCAGGGCAATTACGACGTCGTGATCGTGCAGAACAACGTCGCGTCGGGTGTCGTCCGCTCGGTGCCGGTTGTCGTGAACACGAGCACGGCCGTGTCGACGTCGAACCTGCCGATCACGCTGCCTGCTTCGACGATGAGCACGGTCAGCGGCACGGTGACGGCGAGCGCGAACGCGCTGGTGCGCGCACTGCAGACGATCGATGCAAACGCATACGAGATCACGTCGATCAACGCAAACCTGGACACGGGCGCGTACGCGCTGTCGGTGCCGACGGCCGCGCCGATCGTCGGCACGTACTCCGGTTCGCTGCCGGTCACGCTGGCTGCAGCGCCGGCGTCGGCGGGCCAATATACGATCGAAGCGGACGCAGCGTCGGGCGCAACGCAATCGACGAACGTCAATGCAACGACTAGCCAAACGAACGTCAATTTCAATTTCTGACGGTTCAACGGCATAACGGAAAGGGCCGAACGGCCCTTTCCCCTCAACGGGAGAACGAAGTGAAAAAAGGGGTTATCGCGTTGCTTGCTGCGGCGAGCATGATCGGTGCACTCAGCGGGTGCGTGGCTTACGTTCCCGGTCCGCCGGTAGTGGTCGCGCCGCAAGGTGGTCCGGGGAACGGTTTCTGCCCGCCCGGACAAGCGAAGAAAGGTAATTGCTGATGCGAGGCCCGCACAAACGCGGGCCTTTCTTTTATCCGCTGTGCGCCGATGGACCGGATCAGAGCCGCAGATAAACTCGGGAAGCCAAAGCAGCTTTACGTCTGACCGATGACTATCCTGTTACCCGATACACTGCAAGCCACTCGCGAGTAATGCGGCAGTACCTGCGGCCTCTCTGACAAGGCTCGGCGCACAAACCTACGCCAGGACCTGAGCTCACCCTTCTGGGGATCGGCCGGTACCGCCGCCGGCTGCCGACGTCTGCGAGAGGCGACCTCCGCCCCACTCCGGACTCTCGACCCGAAATCAGCAGCTGCAAGCAAGTGCGGATTCAATCCGTCCATGCCGCATTCGTATTTGTCGACGCCTCGTCACTTCCTATCGTCCCGGGCAGCGGCGGTCTCGTGCGTTTGCGGCAATTCTTGTGGACCGTCAGTCCCCGGGGGGGCGTACCGTCACATCGCCGACGACCACTCCTCTAAGCCCCTCCCGTAGCGCCGCGACATTCTCTACGCCGTTCAACTGCTCGAACTCCCGCTGCGCTTCCCGCCATAGTGGGGCCGCTTTTTTGTGCAGGCGCCGTCCTTCTTCGGTGAGCTCAACAACGCGGCTTCGACCGTCCGTGGGCGAGGGCTTGATCGCGACGAAGCCGTCGCGCTCAAGGAAGCCAACCATCTTCCCCATCGCCGTCCGTTCGATATCGAGCCGTTCGGCAAGGGCGTTGACCGCGGCACTTCCCACCTCGTCTAGTGCGGCCAGGGTGAGGAATTGCGTAATGCGCAGGCCCGCCGGCTCGAGATGGCTATCGTAGAGGCGGGATATCTGCCTGCTCGCCTTCCTCACTGCGAAGCAGTTGCATTGATCGATTCCAAGCGGCTGGTCGAACGGCAACATCTGGTTCCACTCCTCATTTCTTTTGATTGCCGGAATGCTACGCGCACGCGCGAAGTACGGCGGTATCTTTCGATGAAAGTCGACACTGAAAACGTTGACGCCCCGGCAATCTGCGCGCCTCAAGTCTCGCCCCGGTAGCCGACTCTCGTCATCTGCGGCGTTTAAAGCCCTTCCGGCGGAGTAATATAGCCTGGCACGTCAGCCGACAGCGTACTCTTTAGCACCGCTGTACCCTCGTCGGCCATAACCTCGCTCTTGCCGGCGGCGAGAGCGTCATAGGTCTGCCGCACAACATCCTCGGGGCTGGCTTTAGGCACGTCAATGCCATTGGTCAGGTCGGTATCCACGAATCCGACGTGCAGGCCGAGAACCTGGATGCCACGCTCATGCAGATGAAAGCGAAGCTGGTTCGTATAACTCCATGCTGCTGCCTTTGACGCCGCATACGGCGTCAGATACGGCCGCGGAAGCCACACGATGTCGGAAAGCACGTTGATGATCGCCGCATGCCGCTTGGCCGCCAATATCTGCTCGAAGGCCTGCGTGACGCGCACTACGCCGTAGTAGTTGGTATCGAACATGCGAGTGGATTGCGCTTCGACGTCGGCCGCCATGGGCCCGTCGATCAGCGCAGCTATGCCAGCGTTGTTGATCAGCAGAGTCGTATCCGCCGCCTGTTTCGCGGCTGCAGCGATCGACGCCGTATCCGTAACATCGATCTTGACCGGCACAATGCCCGGCTCTTCAAAGCCATTCGTGTTGCGCATGCCCGCGTACACTTTCGTCGCCCCGCGACGACGTGCCTCTCGTGCAAAAGCCAGGCCCAGGCCGCGATTGGCGCCGGTGATAAAGACGGTGGCGTTCTTGATTTCCATGACAAGCTCCTTTTTTAAAGCCGCGCGCTCCGGGGAGATGCATCTTCCTCCGCTGGCCTGCGGGCGCCTGGTTCAAAGAAAAAGGTTTTCCGGAAGCTGCTTTGAAAGTGCCACCCGCAGATGGGCAGCGAGAGTCAGCACAGCGTCAAGCGGGCTCATCCGCACGCTAACGCGCGGCACTGATCCGTCGGAGTTGTGGTCGACGACGACGACCGCACTCAGGTTCTCGCCGCTCGTCAGAACGGCCTCGTACTCGAGAAAGAGCCGCGAACCGACAGCCTGAACAAATGTGGGCGTCTGCGAGGCGTAGAACGTTCCGACGGCGTTGACTGCCAGCCGGATTTCGTCGCGCCCTGATACGGGGCCACGCAACACCGAGCTGACCAACTCTGCATCAGTTGTTAGATCGTCCAGAAACGGGTGACGCTCGTCTTGAGTGTGTGCCATTTTCAAACCTCGACTCGTTTGGGGTCGTGCTCACGCGAATACGGCTCGATTCCGAGTAATGAACTGCTGGACCGAGAGTGGCGGCTTTCCGGTAATTTTCTCGATGACATCGTTGGTACCCGCGAATACGCCGTCGCGGTAGTTCTGAGCAACCTCGACCAGATGCTGCGTGAGGAACGGTGGAAATTTGTAGAGATTTTCCATCTTGATCCGAAACTCCTCGATGGAACTTGGCTCGTATTCGATCCGGGCTCCGAGAGCCTCACTCATCGCCGCGGCGATCTCGGTATGGTTCATCTCGACGGGACCATGGAGCGTATAGATCTTGCCCTCGTGGCCTTCGGGGTTGGCCAGGACATGGGCGATAACCCGCCCCTGATCATCAGTGGCGATGGGTGCGTGACGGCCATTGCCAAAGGGAAATTCAATCTTTTTCCGGGCCCAGATCTCCTTCGCAAAATGCGGATAGACGAGCCAATCGGCAAAGAACGTGGGGCGCAGATGTGTAGTCGGAACGCCCGACCAATCGAAGACCCGCTCGGAAACCCAGTGATCCTGGGCCGCGTGGCTTTTCGACTCCCGGCGCGCGGAAATCTGCGACATGTTGACGATCGCCTTGACGTCCGCCTCCTTTGCGGCCTGCGCGAAATAAGCAGCAGCCCCGATGATTCCCGGCGCGATCGGATGGAGAAAATAGGCCGATCGGATTCCTTCCATCGCTGCACGGATGTCATTGATGTCGGTGAAGTCTCCAACGGCGATATCGACTCCGCGCTGCCTCAGGGCGGCCGCCCGATCGTCGTCCGTGCGCACATATGCGCGCACGCGCCTGCCCATCTTGAGCAATTCGTCGATAGCGATACCTCCGGTCCGTCCGGTTGCACCGCTCACAAGTATTTCGGCCTGGTTCATGGCTTGGCTCCATTTGGAAATAAGAGCATATGCTCTATTGCAGCCAAGATAGGAGCATATGCTTCAATTGTCAAGGCATTCTTTTCTTGTCTGCGCTGGACGCGATGTCGCGCCCCCTGGGAACGCTATGCTTTATCGGGCCGAAGGCATTGGGGGGACGGATCGACGGGCTGTCTGGCTACCGCCATGCCCCGAAGTTGCGGGCAAAGCACGTGAGCCTCGCGCACGGCGACAGCCGGACGTCCGTTATGGCCGACGACGCAACGCACATCGTTCACGGTCGAACGGCGGTTCACAGGGGCGGAGCGGTCGCACGAATATCCACGCGGCGGCCTGGATGAATGGCGCTTCATGGCCTGGAAGCGTCATCGTCATATAGAATGGTGCGCTTTGCCCGTACTCCTATGTGGTTCAAAAATCTTCAGCTTCATCGTCTTCCGGCGCCTTGGGCCGTTACCCCCGATCAGATGGAAAAATGGCTGGCGCCCCACGCGTTTCAACCGGGCAGCAGTGTCGAGATGCAGACCTTCGGATGGGCGTCGCCGCGTGACGACGGCGCGCTTGTGTATTCGATCAACCGGCAGATGCTGCTGCTGTTTCGTGCCGAAAAGAAGCTGCTCCCGGCGTCGGTCGTCAATCAGGTGACCAAGGCCCGGGCGCTTGAAGTCGAGGAGCAGCAGGGCTTCAAGGTGGGGCGAAAACAGCTGCGCGAACTCAAGGAGCAGGTTACCGACGAACTGCTGCCGCGCGCGTTCACCATTCGCCGAGATACCCGCGTGTGGATCGATACGGTGAACGGCTGGCTCGTCATCGATGCGGCTGCACAAGCTCGAGCTATCGTTGAAAGTGGTGTATGCGGCGTAGGGTTGAGGCAGGAGAAGGCGGTGGCGATTGAAGGAGAATGTTGCTTCTCACGGTAACACTTCCTCAATCGAACTCCACCACCATGGCGAAACTTACGCAGGATACGAGCGGCAGTCAAACAACAGAAGCAGACATCAAGGGTACGCCCGGCCTGGACGATCTGATCCAGCAAGGGGCGCGGCGGATCATCCAGCAGGCAATCGAGGCGGAACTGGCGGCAATGCTCGAACAGTATTCGAATGTGAAGACGATCGATGGCCGGCGCGCTGTCGTGCGCAACGGGTACCTGCCAGAGCGCGAGATCGTCACGGCAGTCGGTCCGGTGCCCGTTCAGGTGCCGAAGGTCCGCGATCGTTCGGGCTCCGGCATCAAGTTCAATTCGACGATCGTGCCGCCCTATGTGCGCAAGTCGCCGCGCGTGTCATCGTCGCTGCCGTGGCTGTACCTGCGAGGAGTCTCAACCGGCGACATGGGCGACGCACTGTCCGAGCTGCTCGGCGAACAGGCTAAAGGGCTGTCAGCGAGCGTCGTGAGCCGCCTGAAGGCCGCCTGGTCAGAAGAGTACGAGAAGTGGAACAAGCGCGACCTGTCCACCTCGCGCTGGGTCTACTGGTGGGCCGACGGCATCCATACGCAAGCCCGCGCAGAGGATTCGGACGGGCAGTGCCTGCTGGTGATCATCGGCGTGAAACCGGACGGCAGCAAGGAGCGCGTGGCGCTCAACGACGGCTATCGCGAATCGAAGGAATCCTGGAAAGAGCTGCTGCTCGATCTGAAGAAACGAGGTCTGCAGGCGCCGCCGCTGCTTGCCGTCGGCGATGGCGCGATGGGGCTGTGGGCGGCGCTTGAAGAGGTGTTCCCGCAGACACGGCACCAGCGCTGCTGGTTTCACAAGATCGGCAACATACTCAACGTCATGCCCAAATCGCAGCACGGCAAGGCCAAGGTTGCGCTCGCCGAGATCTGGAATGCCGCGACAAGAGCCGACGCAATCGCCGCGTTCAACCAGTTCGTCGACACGTACGCGGCCAAGTACCCAAAGGCCGTCGAGAAGCTCACGAAAGACCGCGACGCACTGCTCGCGTTCTACGACTTCCCGGCCGAACACTGGCAGCACGTGCGGACCACGAATCCGATTGAATCGACGTTCGCGACGGTGCGCCACCGCACGAGCCGCACGCGCAACTGTCTGTCGCGCTCGACCTTCCTCGCGATGGCGTTCAAGCTGATCGAAGCGGCCGAGCAGACCTGGAGGAAGATCCGCGGCGTCGACAGGATCGAACCGCTTCTGAAGGGCATTCCCTTCAAGGACGGCACCCCGGTGATGGAAAGCACACCGGCTCCTCAAGCGCTAGCCGCCTGATCATGCCGCCCGACCCGCGTACACCAGTCTTGACGATTGCTCACCGGCGTGAAAACGGACTCTCGAATGACCTTCCAACGGCCCGGTTGAATCCGCCGCCGGACTCGGCCGGCCGTAGTCCCGGCGGACTGCGACTGGCTCAACCCGACCCCGAGCGGCCCTTGGCATCGTTCGCGCCGATGACCCTTGTTTGCCATGAACCAGCCCCCCGATGTTGAGCCGCCGCAGTCTCCCCTTGGTTTTGGGGCAGCGCTTGTTCTTCAGGAAACCAACGACCAAATGACCAGGAGGATATCTCGACCGCCGATATGCTTGCCCGACGTGTACACACCGGCTACGGCGCAAACGAAGCGGATCTTACTGTTCGTGAGCGCTTGTGGCTCGTCTCCATACGCCTTCCAGCATCGCAGGCACCCATTGCTCGGCCGGGCAGCGACTCCAGGTGTCGGCAAGAAAAATCATCGATTCGTCACCACCCGTCTGCCGAGCATTCTCTAGTTCCAACAGCAGAAGCGTACCCGCAGAGTAGGGGCAGCCACCGACCGTTCCCCCCTCTGTCGCTTGACGAAGGACCACGGCCGGGGCGAAAAGGCAGCGACGGCTAGCCATCTCGGGCGTGAGTGTCTGCCGCACCGCGGCGTCGAGATAAAGACCACGCATTTGATTCAGGCCTTTTACGACATTGTGTATTGCTACGCCGACTGCGTGGACGCCTGCAAGGTCACCACCGACCATCGAAGCGAGTAACGCCTTGGCACGCGTCACCTTGCCGGTCACTTGCCAGACCAGATTGCGCAGCGCATTCCCCGGCGCAAGCGATGCAGCAATCACTTCAGCGGCGGCCCAGGTGGCCTCGCCAGCTTCAAAGGTGGGACTGAATAAACGGCCTATGACCTGTTGCACAAGCGGCCCGACTGCAACGTTGGTGTTTGTGTCGCGAACCCACGCTGCCAATGGCTCCAGGTCGGCAGGAGCGGTGCGGATATCCGGTGCGATGGCATTGAGTCTTTGCCACAACGCGTCCTGTTGGATCTCGCGTCCAGTTGCCTTTCTCGCGCTCATCGTCGGGAATCGATGACCTTTGAGGGACAGCACCCCGAGTATGCGGCGGACCAACAGACTGTTGAGAAACGGCTTGCCCGTCCCAAAGGCGCGGTCTAGCGTGCCGTCACGCGCGATTTGAAGGATGTCGGCAGGCTGATCCACCTTGATGACATCGACAAGACCCGGAATATGTTTATGTTCCACGACTATGTTCCTCGAGGGAGTCATTCGTTCAGCTCGCGTGTGACGGCATACCCAGGCGTTTTGCCATCGCTGCCACTCGGGCCGCTCGAACAGGGCTGACGCCCGCGATCACCTTCCCGCGCCGTCAGATATGAGCCCCGATCATGTCGTCAAAGCAGGCTAATATCTATCAGCTACCCGACAGATTGGGATCGTATGAATTCCGATGTACAACGCTATCGACCACAACTTGCAACAACACCGTGGTTCAAGGATTTGCCGATCGAGCTTCAGGACTATCTTGTCGCTCGCTCTGATCTGGTCCGATTAAAGAAGGGGCAACCGCTCTATCGGCGAGGAGAACGGTCGTTCGGCCTGTACGCGATTCTCGATGGTGCATTGTCGATCGGCACCGTCGGAGCGGATGGAAAAGAAGCGTTGCTCGCCGTACTTGGCCCGACCGCCTGGATTGGGGAAGTCTCAATATTCGATGGGCTGCCTCGCCCGCACGATGCCTCAGCAATCGGTAAGACTCTTGTGCTTCACGTACCCGGTCCCGCATTGGAAACCCTGCTTGGAGCTCATCCTACTTACTGGCGACATTTTGGCTTGTTGATGGCGCAAAAAATCCGGATCTCCTTTGAGAACAACGAAGCCATGATACTGTTACCCGCCGCCCAGCGCCTGGCAAGTCGCCTATTGCTGATCGCTGGTGGCTACGGAGGGATTAATGCGGAACAGAGCAGGATAAGGCTCTCGCAAGATACCTTGGCTTCAATGGTTTCGCTTACTCGGCAGACGACGAACCAGCTACTCAAGAACCTTGAGAGCCAGGGTATCGTGGATCTGAAGTTCGGGGAAATCGTTATTCTTGATTTTGATCGCCTGCGCGCTGCCAGTGCCGGAGATCCCGTTCCTTGAGGCGCAATCCGGCTGCCTAGACCGGGCGGTTTCCAGTGCGTCACTTCGAATCGCGCACGACGAAAGCGTGTCAGAGGCTGTTCAGCCAATTTGTCCGTCAGGCGTCCCATAGCGGTCACCTGCGGATCAATACCGAGGGTCCCCTCGTGGCCGAAAGCCGACCTATCCTGCGTTCAAGACAGCTGGATCGATCTCACTATCTGTCAGCCCAAATCTCGCCATGCGAGCGCGATGATCTGGCGAACCGAGATATGAACGAAGTTGCTGATTAACCGCTTTTAAAAGATCCCCGTTCTCTCGGTTAAATGAAAACGCTCCCAGCGGAGGCGTCCGCTGTCTGCCGTTCATTTCCGGCTCGTGCGCAACGGCCTCGATCACCGAGTTGCCCATCCGGCTCGCAACAATTCGATTTCCCAAGGCCGTACTCGCATATGCGTCAATCGCGCCAGAGAGAACGGCCACGATCGCGTCGGCTTGTTGCTCGAAGATGACGATTTGCTCCTGACTTACGCCTGACGCCGTCGCCGAATCATGCTGTACCTGTCCGGCAATGATGCCGAGGCGCGCATCGGGACATTCGGCGATTGAGGAATAGCTACTGAGCGCTCTCGGGTTTCCTGGTCGAACCAGAAAGCCGTCCTCGATTCCCCACACCGGCACGCTGAACGCCACAGTATTGGTACGCTGCGGCGTCACAAAGAGAGGAACGTTCATGTCCCAACGACCTTCTTCAACGCCGGATAGCAATTCGCTGAACGTCGTCAAGCAATGCTCGATCCTGGTGACGCCGATCTGTCGCAGGATCGTCCCAGCGAGCTCGATATCAGCACCGGTAGCGGTGCCATCCGCTTCGGTCCAGCCGAACGGAGGTTCTTCGATGTACGCAATCGTTACCTTCATCGCTTCGTCTCGCAAACCGAAAACGGCCGCCAGACTTGGCGGCCGATTGTTGACGATTTTACTCCCATGCATAAATGTCTCTTCCCGGACCCGGCCAGCTGCGGTCCCGGCAGCCCGGGACCGTCTCAAACCGACTCAAAGCGGAAGTTGCCGGTTTGGGAAAGCGGACGTTCAGGACAGTGGAGGTCACCGGCGCTGTGCTGCTTTATCGCGCAGCGTCAGGTGGACCGCAGGGTTATGCATCAGATGCGCTGCAACCGTCTCAGCCACGTATCCCATGATTCAATACGAATCCGAGGCGTGGTGTGGGCTTCATAATCTTGACGCTTAATGCTCTCCTCTAGATCGTTCTGAGATCGCCCACCGATCACGACGCACCTGATATTTATGTCCTTGTCAGAATCGACGCCGAGCTTGCTGCGTGGACCTAGAAAAGCGTTATACAGTGTGTCGCCGGATTCGGCCCGCTTCCGAATCGCATGCGCTTCTTTCCGGAAGCTGTTCAAGTCGCGGAAGATGATGCCTAGCCTTTGAGAGATTTGCCCCGCGGCCTCGGTGATTTTGTGATTGAACGCTTTGTAGTGATTGGCGTTCAGAAGATTGAATTCAGCACCTTTGACTTCAACGAGGATGATATCCATCCTGGAGCGTCCGGTAAACACGACGAAGTCAACGGATCCGTCTGCAAGTGGAAATTCAGAGAAACAAATGTACTCGTCGTCGGGTTTTGCGTATGCCTCGCCAAATATTGACAGGTCGGTTTTCAGCAGGCGCTGAAGCTCTTGCTCTCCACTCCCGGATTGAACAAGTGCCTCTACGGATGCCTTTGAGACCATGCTCCCGATAATTTCGAGACGGCGCTTCGTGACCTCATTACTCTCGGGGTACCTAGATCCGATGAAGGGATCTTGGCGAAACAGAAGTCTTTCTGCTTGAGCGACAATCCGTGGGTTGGTGGAAGATCGATCAGATAGCTCGACATCTTCATCGCCAATCATTTCCAGTACCCGACCTCGACTCAGCTTTTCCCAATTGGCGTGAGGCGTAAGAGTCACCTTGTCGAACGAATCAAATGCCCCGTCGTTGGTTTCGTAGTGCTCGATATAGGTCGCGGGCGGAATGATGTAGCCCTGGTCAAGCAAAGATTTGATGATGAGTTCAACAGCATTCGTTACCGATAGACCATCGTTCTTGTTGCCCAGATCAGTCAGAAGAGCCACCATACCAGCAGGGCTGACGAAACAACGAACGCGACAGATGCCTCGGCTAACGTGCGTTCTTGCGTCGTTGAACTGGTGGACTATATCGAGTGTTTTCATGATGTTCAGCGTGGAAATGAGCGGCCTACCCGGCTTTCCGCGCAGGTCCGCTCGATTGCAGGGTTAAGTTCATGTGGGTGGGAAACGAATTATCTATCGTGGCTAATCACTGAGTCACGTCGCGTGCTCCTTCATTGCCGACGGCGTACCTCATGCGTTTTGCGTGATTAGTATGCATAGAAACGCGACAACCGGCTGAGTGCGGCAACGAGCGGTCACTCAAATGACCGTTTGCGTGCAACGGCGAGCGACCGCAGTTGGCAGCCGCCTGATGCGGTCGGCCGAAGCCGACCCACAACGGGCCCTCAAGCCAATGCAAATACGATGGGCGGTTGCAAGCTGAAACGGTTACGCCGAGCGCCTCTTTGCGGTGCGCCTCCAGTGGTCCATGCAAAAGGGAATTCGGCCTGGGCTGCTGTATTGCGGATTGTCCATGCTTCGCGCGGCCGTGCTAACCGCTGTCAGCTTCGAATCAGACGTGCCCTTCCTGCGTATCTCGGAGGAGGCGGCGCAGTCGAACAGTGCGATGCGCTCACGGCTGCCAAGCAGGATGAATCGCGATGCGATGTCGTTGGTGGACCCGTGTCGCAATCGGGTCAAGCGGCGGCGGCTGACGCGATCAGCATGTCGATCAGCGCACGGGAAGCGGCAGACAGGCGGCGATGCGGCGCATAGATGACCGAGAACGGCCGTGTGCGCCCTCGCAGACGGGGCAGCACTTCCACGAGCTTGCCATCCCGGATTCGGTCCTGAACGATGAAGTCATAGGTCTGGCAGATGCCGGCGCCGCTCAGCGCCATCGATACGACACCCAGTACGTCGTCGGAGACCGCGACATTCGAAGGCGGTAGCCAATCCACGTCGTGATCGCCTTCCCGGAACACCCATGGCGCAATACGGCCGCTGCTGGGCAGCATGAAGGGCAAGCAAAGATGCTGCTCGAGGTCGGCCACGTTTTCCGGCATGCCGGCCGCGGCCACGTACCCGGGCGACGCGACGAGGCACAGCGCCGCGTCCTCGAGCTTGCGCGCGACGAGGCCGCTGTCCGGCAATTCGCCCAGGCGAATCGCGAGGTCGAAACCTTCGGCCACCAGATCCACGTTCCGGTTCGCGATATTCAGCTCCACGCGAACGTGAGGATGTTCCTGGGTAAACCGTCTAAGCACCGGCGGCAGACGATAGTGTCCGTACGTCGTCGGTACGCTGAGCCGGACATGACCTGTCAACGTGCCGCCATGTCCCTGGATGGCCCGTTCGGCGTCGTCGATCAGCGCAAACGCCGCCCGCGATTGCTCCAGATAGAGCCGCCCATGCTCCGTCAGGCTCAACCGTCGAGTCGACCGGCGCAGCAACTGCACGCCCAGCCGGGTCTCCAGACGCGTAATGGCCCGGCTCAGGACAGAAGGCGTGCTGCCGAGTGCAACCGCGCCCGCGGTCATGGAACCTTTTTCGATCACCGTGACGAATGCTTCCACATCACCGAGATGGTCGAATCTTCTCGCCATCTTGTCCTCCGAAGAACAAAAGATTTACTTTCAGCCAAGTTTATCTCCTTGATTGATCCAAATACAGTGGCGGCATTGTGACTGCGTCGTTGGGTCATCCACGCAAATCAAGGAGCAGACCATGAATGATGAACACCGTGACCGCGACGATCTGTCGGTGCTGTTCGTCCTCACGAGCCACGCGACGAAAGGCTCGACCGGCGAGCCGACCGGCTTTTACCTCGGCGAAGTAACGCATCCGCTCGCTGAACTCGACGTGGCCGGCATCCCGGTCGAGTTCGCGTCGATCCAGGGCGGTGAGCCGCCCGTCGACGGTCTCGACCTGACCGATGAAATCAATGCGCGCTATTGGAACGACCGTGATTTCCGCGACGCGCTCCGCCATACGCAGCGGCTGGGCGACGTCGATGCGTCGAAATATGCCGCTGTCTTCTTTGCCGGCGGCCACGGCGCGATGTGGGACTTTCCAGGCAATCCCGACGTGCAGAAGGTGACTCGCGAAATCTATGAGGCGGGTGGCGTCGTGGCCGCGGTATGTCATGGCCCGGCCGCGCTGGTCGACTTGAAGCTCGGCGATGGTACTTACCTCGTCGCAGGCAAGAACCTCAGCGCCTTCACGGATGAAGAAGAGCGGGCAGTCCAGCTCGATCGCGTCGTGCCCTTCCTGCTCGCAAGCACCTTGATGCAGCGCGGCGCGCTTCACCATCCGGTACCGAACTGGACCGCAAAGGTCGTCGTCGACGGATGCCTCGTGACCGGCCAGAACCCGCAGTCGGCCGCCGGTGTCGGGGCGGCCATTCGCCACCTCTTGCTGAACCGTTCCGGCAAGGCCTGACATTCCCCATGGAGACAACCATGCATTCGATGCGCAAGCTCGCCGTGGCCGCCGTGGCCGCCGTGCTCGGCATGACGGCATACGGCGCTCACGCTGCCAACGTGCTCGTGGTGCTGTCGGATTCCGACCACCTCGATCTGAAGGACGGCAAGGTCTTCACGACGGGCTTCTACCTGAACGAACTCATGCAGCCCGTGAAAGCGCTGCTCGATGCCGGCCATCAGGTGACCTTCGCCACGCCGCAGGGCAAGGCACCGACGATGGACGCCACGTCGGCCGACAAGATGTACTTCAACGGCGACGACAAGGCGACGCGCGACTACCGGGCGTTGCTCGACAAACTGCAAATCACGTCGCGCACGCATTCCCCGGTGATCAGCCTGGCGCGGGTGGAGCAAATCGGTTACGCGCACTTCGATGCCGTCTATGTTCCCGGTGGCCACGCGCCGATGCAGGACCTGTCGACCAGCGCCGCCGTGGGCAGATTGCTGGCCGATTTTCACGCGCGCGGCAAGACCACGGCGCTCGTCTGCCACGGCCCGATCGCGCTGCTGTCGACGCTGCCCGATGCGCAGGGCTTTACACGCAAGCTCGCGGCCGCAAACGTGGGCGATGGCGATCCGAAATGGCTCTACGCCGGTTATCGGATGACGGTGATCAGCAACGCGGAAGAAGAGCAAGCCAAAGGACTGCTCGGCGGCGGCATGATGAAGTTCTATCCGCAAACTGCATTGCAACGCGCAGGTGCAATCTACAGCAGCAACGAGGTGCCGTTTACCGCTCACATGGTGGCCGATCGCGAATTGATAACCGGCCAAAACCCGGCGTCAGCACTCGACGTCGCCAATGAAATGCTGAAGCGGCTGAAGTAACGCCGCGCAACGGACCGGCATTGCTGGTTCCTCGATGAATAAAGGAGAAGCAAACCATGGATCTGCAACTTGAAGGAAAAACTGCGATCGTCACCGGCGCCACTGCCGGCATCGGCATGGCGATCGCGCGAACGTTGGCCGGCGAAGGCGTGGCGGTGACGATCACCGGGCGGCAACGCGACAAGCTCGATGCAGCCGCAGCCGAGATCTCGGCTGCGCGTCGCGGCAGTGTGCGTGCAATCGTCGCAGATGTGAGCTGCGAGCGAGGTGTCGCAGAACTGATCGACGCACAGCCTGATACGGATATTCTCGTGAATAACCTCGGCTACTACGAAGCCAAGCCGTTCGCGGAGATCACCGATGACGACTGGCTGCGAATGATCGACGTCAACGTGATGTCCGGTGTCCGGCTGTCACGTCACTACTTTCCCCGCATGCTTGCGAAGAACTGGGGGCGTGTGATCTTCATGTCCAGCGAAGTCGGTGCATTCACGCCACCGGACATGGTGCACTACGGTGTCAGCAAATCGGCGCAACTCGCAGTCTCGCGCGGAATGGCGGAGCTGACGAAAGGGACGGGCGTGACCGTCAACAGCGTACTGCCGTCCGCTACGCGCTCTGAAGGCATCGTGGCGTATCTCCGGCAGACCGCGCCGCGACCCGATATGACCGATGCGGAAATTGAAGCGCACTTCTTCGACACGTATCGCCCTAGTTCCCTCATCGCCCGCATGATCGAGGCCGACGAAATTGCCGCGATGGTGGCGTTGCTGGCCAGTCCGCTCGGCGCGGCATCCAACGGGGCTGCGGTGCGCGTCGAGGGCGGCACCTATCGGTCGATTCTCTGAGCCGGCACCACACTCGCGGGCGTGCAAGCGGGCCGGAAAGTGAGGTCAAATGCGGTACGGGGGAACGAGACGGTTAATGGCAAATCCAATTGTGTCAACGATCGGGGCGCTAACGTCAAGTGTCCGTTTCTGGCCGGCAGCCGCCGGTCGTGATCTCCCGCAACTGGCCAAACGGCGAACTTCGAGCGGTCCCGTGTGGCCCACTGGTAAACTCGGGCAGCCAAAGCAACTTTTCCCGGTCGCATGAGCATGCAACCCACCGCAGCACCTGCACCCGTCACTCCAATGATGCAGCAGTACCTGCGCTTTATCTGACCAGGCCTCAATCAGAAAGCTACGCCCAAACCTACGCTTGGCACTTTCGGGGACGTCCATTCCCGCCCCGAATCGGTCCGTCGGTGCGACGAGATCTGGACGACCACCCGCCCTTCTCCGACGTACAGCATGTCCGAGTGAAATGCTTGTCGCCATTTGCCAAGAGTGAGAGAACTGATCCACTACGGGCACCCGCAGTCGTAAGGGTGGAGGTCGAAGCCGGCCAGTTCTCAATGCTCCAGCAACAGTCGTGCGGGTGGCCTTCGTTCAAAGCCACGCTTAGGCCCACGGTCTATTGGGAAGGCGACTAACGAGAAGAATAAAAAATCAGCGGTAATTACAAACATTGGTTCTTTTTTTATACAAAAAATATGACGATTAAACCTCTTGACCAAATACAACACCACTACCATACTGACTTTTGTGAGTGAGAGCAATGTACCGAAAATCACTTCGGCGTAAATTATAGCGTAGATTTACAACCAAAATGGAGGCCCTATGAACATGAAAATGTAGTTTGCGCTGCTACAGTGAAATCATCGACTCGATAGTTCCTGTCGGCAATTTTCATTTTCGAGCGATCGCTACGCTAGGCGACCCATCCAATCTAGAATCGATGCAACGACTTCGATGCCAATTAATAGAGACAGCGCAATGAGTCGCCAGAACTTACCCAAATCCGACAGCAAACTCTTTCTTCATCTCGGGCGATCTACTGGCACGTGCATTGAATATTGAAATCATATAAATTCACTTCATAGCAATGCTTTTGGCTTGCGAACAAAATTCCACAAACCAATTGCCATTAATATTGAGGATTTAACATGGAAGACGATTTGATTTATACGGACTCGAAAATATCCGCCGAACCCGCAGCCTTCGACTCGAAGTATCAGTTCGACTCCGGCTGGATGGCTGAGAGCAATCAGACGAACCACAACTTAGTTATAGCCCACAATCTACATGTCTCACCCACTCAAATAGCTATTATTTTTTCACCCGACCAGGAAACGATATATCCACTGCTCTGGCCATGGGATAACTCCAAATCGGGAAATCCTATTTCAATTTGGGCCGATACAACCACTATCACACTCTCTATATATTCCAAAGTCCCGTTGCACGGAAGTTGGAATGGCCAGACCTCCAGTTGGACATACTGGAACACGGGATATTTCCGGGTTTTTGCCTCATCCTGATTGAGTCACTTGAATGCGAAAAGCTCGTGCTATCGGTCGGCGGGCTTTTTTCACATCGTAAGCTGACCAAGCCTACCACAAGCGCTTGATCGATACAGTCAGTGACAATATCGAATGGAATGCGCAGCCTAACGGCCTGTCCGAGTATAGCCTCCGATTCTGTGCTCATGACAAGCAGCCGCCCGTCGTGACCGCCGGAAACTGGCCGAAAGGCGAACTTCGTGCGCGCCGAGGCCGCCGGTAAACTCGGGCGACCAAAGCAACTTCTCCCGGTCACATGAGCATGCAACCCACCGCAACACCTGCAACCGTCACTCCAATGATGCAGCAGTACCTGCGCCTTATCTGACAAGGCTCGACGCACAAAACTACGCCACAGCCCACGCTAACCGTTTCGAGGATCGACCGTTACCGACCCACTTCGGCCCGTCGCCCCAGCTCGACGACAATGACGGCTTTTCAACATACAACAGTCGCTCGCGCGACGTCAGCTTCGTCCGACTATCGAACGCGCGCGCTTTTGATCCAACGCATCCTTCGTTTTGGCGCACCTCGCTACCCACTCATGCTGCTTCCGTTAACGCGAGGTAAGCCCTTGTGAGATACTGCATTGGAGGCCTTTGCCGCTGTAAGCAGCTTCTATTGTCATGAAGAAAAATGGAACATCTGTCTGAAACACTCGATATACAAACGATACGCGTTCCCGCAGGAACGATTGCATTGAGGGACGACAGAATTGGCCGTAGATGGTCTGTCGACCTACCGCACTTTTTGATCGGCCGCTATCCCGTCACTCAGGCGCAATATGCTGCGGTAACCGGACAATGGCCATCGTCATATGTCGCCGCGCAATGTCCAGTAGTCAACGTATCCTGGATTGATGCCGCCCAGTTCTGCAACATGCTTTCAAAGGCGGCCGGCCTTCTCGACTGTTATGAATTTCATGACGATGGAACGGGGGCTTCTCTTGTCCCAGAAAGTAACGGCTATCGCCTGCCCACCGAAGCTGAATGGGAGTACGCTTGCCGCGCCGGAACAAATGGTCCGAGATACGACAAACTCGGCGATATAGCCTGGTATAGAGAAAACTCGGGGGGGCACACGCATGAGGTGGGTCAAAAGCAAGCAAATGACTGGGGGCTTTTCGACACGCTAGGAAACGTTTGGGAGTGGTGCGCCGATCTATACGACCCAGAAGTCTATGGTTCGTATCGCGTGTTTCGTGGCGGTGGTTGGGCTGATGCCGAACGAGGCTGCCTTGCTACGAATCGACGTCGTAGCCATCCGACATTTGCAATCGATGATCTTGGCTTTCGGGTTGCCCGATCGCTTGACGCTCGTGATGGGTAATCGCGAGCACATCCGGCTTTGTCGACCAGCAGTGTTGGACGAATCTGGGGCTTGCCTGACAGCGGGCTGTTGAAGCACATCAAGTAGCGACGCGACCGAGGGAACATCCGTTATCTAAGGCGCAACGGACATTCGAACGTCCGCTTGAGCGCGCGGTTGAACGACCGAAAGTGGCCGAACTCAGCCAATTTAGCCAGCGAACAAGTTTTATACGCCGCCGTTAATCCCCCGGGCAGGCGTCTCTCGCCTCGGGAAGGATCACCGCACAAAAAAAGTGCATTGATGCTGGCGAACCGGGCTCAACTCTTGCTCGACGTCTTAGCTACAAATGACGTGGGCGCATGCTGAACCTGTTCGCTTCCACATTTCGGGCATTGCGGGTGAGCGGTTTCATGCTCCGCGAGATGTTCAACATGTTCGAACGTCTCGCCACACTTCTCACAACGGTATTGGTAAGTAGGCACGGCATCCCTCCGGCACGAAGCTTGCATGTGTCGCCGCGGACGAAGCCCGGACGGCGTCCAGCACCCCAGATGAGGAATTGTAGTGCAGGACATGTGCAGACACTAATCCTCCATCACCACAACACGCTGCTCCCCGCACGGCCCGGTGATAAGCTCAACGTCGATGCACCATCGCCCATCCGCCCCCAAACGAGCCCCCTCATGCCCCTCGCCCCAGCCATCCTCTCCGCCTTCACCCCAACCGGCAAGCTGCGCGCGTCGATCAATCTCGGCAACCCGATCCTCGCGAACCGCGATCCGGCCACCGGCGAACCGTTCGGCGTGTCGATCGACCTGGCACGCGCGTTCGCCGAGCGCCTGTCGGCCGAGCTGGAACTCGTCGTGTTCGACGCCGCCGGGAAATCGGTGCAGGCGCTGACGGAAGAGCGCGCCGATTTCGGTTTCTTCGCGGTCGATCCGCTGCGCGGCGAAATGGTCGCGTTCACCGCGCCGTACGTGCTGATCGAGGGTTTCTATCTCGTGCGCGACGCTTCGCCGATCCGCACGAACGAGGACGTCGACCAGCCGCACAACCGCGTGACCGTCGGCAAGGGCAGCGCATACGACCTGTTCCTCACCCGCGAACTGAAGGCCGCGCAGATCGTGCGCGCGCCGACGTCGCAGGCCGTCGTGCAGACGTTCGTCGAACAGCAACTGGAAGTGGCGGCGGGCGTGAAGAAACAACTCGAAGCCGACGCAGCGAAGACAACGGGCCTGCGCCTGCTCGACGAACGGTTCATGGTGATCCGGCAGGCGATGGGCGTGCCGAAGAGCCGCGGCGAGGCCGCCGCGGCGGCGCTGAACGAATTCGTCGAGGACATGAAGGCGTCGGGCTTCGTCGCGGATTCCCTGCGGCGGCACGGCATCACCGGCGCGTCCGTCGCACCGCCAGCCTGACCGAAAACCGCGTGAAATAAAAACGGCTCCGGTGTCTGAACCGACACCGGAGCCGCTCATCCGACGCGCCGCATTCAACCGACCCGCGCTTCCCCCTGCCGCTCGGCTTCCCCCTCATCCGCCGCCGTGCGCGCGAGCACCGGCTTCAGCGCCTGCCCCGTATGGCTCGCGCTCACCTTCGCGAGCGCCTCCGGCGGCGCGGCCGCGACGATCGTGCCGCCGCCCACGCCACCTTCCGGCCCGAGATCGATGATCCAGTCGGCTTCCGCGATCACGTCGAGGTCATGCTCGATCACGACGACGCTATGCCCCGCGTCGACCAGCCGATGCAGCACGCGAATCAGCTTCGCGACGTCCGCCATGTGCAGGCCGACCGTCGGTTCGTCGAGCACGTACAGCGTGTGCGGCGCCTTCTGGCCGCGCCGCGTGATGTCGTCGCGCACCTTCGTCAGTTCGGTGACGAGCTTGATGCGCTGCGCCTCGCCGCCGGACAGCGTCGGCGACGGCTGGCCGAGCGTCAGGTAGCCGAGGCCGACATCCTTCATCAGCTGCAGCGGATGCGCGATGTTCGAGATCGGCGCGAAAAATTCCACCGCTTCGTCGATCTCCATCGTCAGCACGTCGCCGATGTTCCGGCCGCGCCACGTGACCGCGAGCGTCTCCGGGTTGAAGCGCTGCCCGTGGCACACGTCGCACGGCACCTTCACGTCCGGCAGGAAGCTCATGCCGATCGTGCGCACGCCTTGCCCTTCGCACGCGGGGCAGCGTCCGTCGCCGGTATTGAACGAGAAACGCGACGCCGTATAGCCGCGCGCACGCGCTTCCAGCGTATCCGCGAACAGCTTGCGGATCGTGTCCCATACGCCGATATAGGTGGCCGGGCACGAACGCGGCGTCTTGCCGATCGGCGTTTGATCGACTTCGAGCACGCGATCGATCTGTTCCCAGCCGCTCAACGACTCGCAGCCCTGCCACGCATGCGTGACGTTCAGCGACGGCCGCGGCGCGCTGCGCGCGAGCACGCTCGAACGGCGGTTGGCCGCCGGCGCGTCCTGCTGCGCGGCCTTGCGCGCGCGCCGCGTGGCCGGCGACGACAGCACCGAGCGGCCGACCGCGTCGAGCAGGTTCGTCATCAGCACGTCGCGCGCGAGCGTCGACTTGCCCGACCCGCTGACGCCCGTCACCGCGACGAGCCGCGCGAGCGGAATGCCGACCGTGACGTCGCGCAGGTTGTGCAGCCGTGCCCCATGCACGGTCAGCCAGGCTTCCGGCACCGCGGCACCGCCCTTCTTGCCCGGCACGCTCACGCCGCGGCGCGTTTGCAGCGGATGCGCCATCGGGTGCGCGAGCAGGCGCCCCGTCACCGAATCGGACTGCGCGGCGAGATCCGCGACCGCGCCTTGCGCGACCAGCGTGCCGCCGCGCTTGCCCGCGCCCGGGCCGACGTCGATGATGTGATCGGCACGGCGGATCGTGTCCTCGTCATGCTCGACGACGACGAGCGTATTGCCCTTGTCGCCCAGCTTGCGCAGCGCGTCCAGCAGGATCTGGTTGTCGCGCGGATGCAGGCCGATCGTCGGCTCGTCGAGCACGTAGCAGACGCCCTGCAGGTTGCTGCCGAGCTGTGCGGCGAGCCGGATGCGCTGCGCTTCGCCACCCGACAGGCTCGGCGCCGCACGGTCGAGGCTCAGGTAGCCGAGCCCGACTTCCTCGAGAAACGCGAGGCGGCTGCCGATCTCGCTGACGATGTCGCGCGCGATCTGCGCGTCGCGCCCGGTGAGTTCCAGCCCGTCGATCCAGCGCCGCGTATCCGACACCGTCCACTGCGCGACCTCGACGATCGGATGCGCGTCGAACGTGACCGCGCGCGCGGACGGATTCAGCCGCGTACCGCCGCAATCCGGGCACGGCTCGTTGCCGACGCCATCCGGTTCCTGCTCGTCCGACGGCAGCGTCTGCTCTCGGCCGCGGCCGTCCTCGGCAAGCACCGTGTCGTCATACGCCGCGCGCTGTTCGCGCGTGAGCGTGACGCCGGTGCCGACGCAGGTCGTGCACCAGCCGTGCTTGCTGTTGTACGAGAACATCCGCGGGTCCAGCTCCGGGTAGCTCGTGCCGCACACCGGGCACGCACGCTTGACCGACAGCACCTTGACCGCGCCGACCCGCGCGGTCGAACGATCGTTCTGCATCGCATCGTGCAGCCCGTCGAGCGGCGCGAGCAGATGCATCACGCCCTTGCCGAGTTCGAGCGTCTCGTCGAGCACGCGCCGCAGCTCGGCCTCGTTGTCCGGCGATACGACGATATCGGCGACCGGCAACTCTATCGTGTGCTCGCGGAAGCGGTCGAGCTTCGGCCACGGATCGACCGTGACGAACTCGCCGTCGACGCGCAGATGCGTGCTGCCGCGCGCCTTCGCCCACTTCGCGAGATCGGTATACACGCCCTTGCGGTTGACGACGAGCGGCGCGAGCAGCCCGACGTGCTCGCCGCGATGATCGCGCAGCAACTGCGCGGCGATCGATTCGACGGATTGCGACGTGACCGGCGTGCCGTCGTGGATGCAATGCTGCAGGCCGAGCTTCACATATAGCAGCCGCAGGAAATGCCAGACTTCGGACGTCGTCGCGACGGTGCTCTTGCGGCCGCCGCGCGACAGCCGCTGCTCGATCGCGACGGTCGGCGGAATGCCGTACACAGCGTCGACTTCGGGGCGGCCGGCCGGCTGCACGATCGAGCGCGCATACGCATTCAGCGATTCGAGGTAGCGGCGCTGGCCTTCGTGGAACAGGATGTCGAACGCGAGCGTCGACTTGCCGGAACCCGACACGCCGGTGATCACGTTGAACTTGCCGTGCGGGATATCGACGTCGAGCGACTTCAGGTTGTGCTCGCGCGCGTTGACGATCCGCACGACATCCTCGCCTTCGATCGCGCGCCGTTCGCGCGCGGCGTTCAGCACGGCCTGCAGCGGCACGCCTTCGTCGCCGAGCAGTGCTTCGGCATCCATTGCACGATCGTACTGCAGCAGCGCCACGCCCGTATGCGACTCGGCGCAGGCCTTCACGTCGTCGGGCGTGCCCGCGCACAGCACGAGGCCGCCGCCGTCGCCGCCTTCCGGGCCGAGATCGATCAGCCAGTCGGCCGCGCGGATCACGTCGAGGTTGTGCTCGATCACGATCAGCGAATGGCCGGCTGCAAGCAGCTTGCCGAACGCCTGCATCAGCTTCGCGATGTCGTCGAAGTGCAGCCCGGTGGTCGGCTCGTCGAACATGAACAGCCGCGCACGCGCGACGCGCGCCTCTTCCGTGACGACCCGGCGGCCGTTGACCGCCGCCGCGGATTCGGCGAGGAAACCGGCCAGCTTCAGGCGCTGCGCTTCGCCGCCCGACAGCGTCGGCACCGGCTGGCCGAGCTTCACGTATTCGAGCCCGACGTCGACGATCGGCTGCAGCACGCGCAGCACCTCGGCGTCGGTCGCGAAGAACGCGACCGCTTCGCTGACGGTCAGGTCGAGCACGTCGGCGATGTTCAGCGCGCGGCCGCCGCGCTCGATGCGCACTTCGAGAATCTCGGCGCGGTAGCGGCTGCCGTCGCAGTCCGGGCAACGCAGGTAGACGTCGCTCAGGAACTGCATCTCGATGTGCTCGAAGCCCGAGCCGCCGCAGGTCGGGCAACGGCCGTCGCCCGAGTTGAAGCTGAACGTGCCGGCGCCGTAGCCGCGTTGCAGCGCGAGCGGCGCCTTCGCGAACAGCTTGCGGATCTCGTCGAACGCGCCGACATAACTCGCCGGGTTCGAGCGCGTGGTCTTGCCGATCGGCGACTGGTCGACGAACACGACGTCGCCCACCTGGTCGGCGCCCGTCAGGCTGCGATATGCGCCCGGCGACTCGGTCGCCTTGCCGTGGTGCCGCGCCATCGCCGGATAGAGCACGTCCTGCAGCAGCGTGGATTTGCCGGAACCCGACACGCCGGTCACGCAGACGAGCCGCTGCAGCGGAATCTCGACCGTCACGTCGCGCAGGTTGTGTTCGCTCGCGCCGTCGAGCACGATCCGCGGCGTATGCGCGTCGACCGGCCGGCGCGCCCAGTTCGACGCGTGCGCGACATGCTTGCGGCCGCCGAGATATTCGCCCGTCAGCGTGTTCGCCGAACGGATGTCGCCCGGCGTGCCGTCGTAGACAATCGTGCCCCCGCGCTCGCCCGGGCCGGGCCCCATGTCGATCAGCCGGTCGGCCGCGAGCATCACCGACGGATCGTGCTCGACGACGACCAGCGTATTGCCCGCGTCGCGCAGCCGCTGCATCGCCTCGACGATCCGCGTGAGATCGCGCGGATGCAGCCCGATGCTCGGTTCGTCGAGCACGAACAGGGTTTTCGTGAGCGACGTGCCGAGCGCCGTCGTCAGGTTGATCCGCTGCACCTCGCCGCCCGACAGCGTGCGGCTCTGCCGGTCGAGCGTCAGGTAGCCGAGACCCACGTCGCACAGGTATTTCAGGCGCGTGCGCACTTCGGCGAACAGCAGCTTCAGCGCATCGTCGAGCAGCGCGCTCGGCAGGCTGACTTCGTCGAAGAACCGGCGGATGCGCTCGATCGGCAGCAGCATCAGGTCGTGCACGGTCAGGCCCGGCAGCGCTTCGAGCTGCGCGCGGCTCCAGTCGACGCCGCGCGGCATGAAGCGGCCGGCCGGCGCGAGCACGCCGTCGGCATTCTCTTTCGAGCCGAGCCGCCATTGCAGCGATTCCGTCTTCAGGCGCGCGCCGCCGCACACGTCGCACGGCGTGTAGCTGCGGTATTTCGACAGCAGCACGCGGATATGCATCTTGTACGCCTTCGATTCGAGGTAGCCGAAGAAGCGCTTCACGCCGTACCACTGGCTCTGCCACTTGCCGTTCCAGTCCGGCGAGCCGTTGACGACCCAGTCGCGCTCGGCGTCCGTCAGCTCGGCCCACGGCACATCGCGCCGGATGTCGGCCTTCGCCGCGTAGCGCATCAGGTCGTCCTGGCACTCCTTCCACGCGGGCGTCTGCATCGGCTTGATCGCGCCGCCGCGCAGCGTCTTGCGCGCGTCGGGAATCACGAGGCCGAGATCGACGCCGATCACGCGGCCGAAGCCGCGGCAGGTTTCGCACGCGCCGTAGGCCGAGTTGAACGAGAACAGCGCCGCCTGCGGCTCCGCGTAGCGCAGGTCGCTGTCGGGATCATGGAGCCCGGTGGAGAAGCGCCACACCTGCGGCTCCGCGGGCGTGCCGACCGCGTTTTCCGGCTCGGCCGCGAGCACGTAGACGTTCACGCGCCCGCCGCCGCGCTTCAGCGACGCCTCGATCGCCTCGACGACGCGCACCTTGTCGGCCTGCTGCACGCGGAACCGGTCGGCCACCACGTCGAGCACCTTGCGCGGCCCGGTGGGCGATGCGACTTCGCGCTGCGCCTGCACGCGCGTATAGCCGCTCGCGGACAGCCATTGCGTGACTTCTTCATCGGATGCCGAGTCCGGCAACTCGACCGGAAACGTGACGACGACGCGCGGGTCGTCCGCCTGCGTGCGCACGACAAGCTCCGCGTAGATCGTCTCGGGCGTGTCGTGCCGCACCTGCCGCGCGGTCTTGCGGTCGAACAGCTCGGCCGCACGCGCGTACAGCAGCTTCAGGTGGTCGTTCAGCTCGGTCATCGTTCCGACGGTCGAGCGCGAGCTGCGCACCGGGTTGGTCTGGTCGATCGCGATCGCGGGCGGCACGCCGTCGACGCGGTCGACCTGCGGGCGGTCCATCCGGTCGAGAAACTGCCGCGCATACGCGCTGAAGGTTTCGACGTAGCGCCGCTGGCCTTCCGCGTACAGCGTATCGAACACGAGACTCGACTTGCCGGAGCCCGACGGGCCGGTGACGACCGTCATTTCGCCGGTGCGCAGGTCGAGATCGAGATTCTTGAGGTTGTGCTGACGTGCTCCGCGAATGCGGATCAGATTGCTGGATGACAATTTGCCTGCCCGTCGAATGAGTTAGCCAGGGTTCACGGTGCCGGAACGCTGCGGCGAATGCCCGCAGGCGCGGCGCGCGAGCCGCCCGGATCATGCCCGGGCGGCTCGAGTTCGACGGATACTATACTGTATATTCATACAGTTTTCCATGACGGGATCGCGATCCCGCCACCGGGCAGGCCGGCAAAGCAGCGGCGGCACGCGCGCCGCCGGTTGCGACGCTCGCGCGTGCCGATGCTGTGTCGCCGCGGCTACTTCTGCAGCAGGATTTCCACGCGCCGGTTGCGCGCGCGCCCTTCCGCCGTATCGTTCGACGCGGCCGGATCGGCGTCGCCGCGCCCCGTCGCCGCGAACGAATCCGCCTTCAGCCCATGCTCGCGCAAATAGGCCGCGACCGCCTCCGCACGCCGCCGCGACAGCGACAGATTGTGCGCATCCGAGCCGGTCGAGTCGGTATAGCCCGTCACGTCCACGCGCGAGTAATGCTTGTCGCCCTGACGATTCAGCAACGCGTCGAGCGCGGACTGCGCGGTGGGCGTCAGCGCGGCGGAGTCGGTCGCAAAGTACGCATCGCCCGTCAGGCTGACTTTCTCGGCGGCCGCCGGTGCGGCCGGCGCGGCTGCCGGGGCCGGCGCTGCCGGCGCGCCGCACTGGAACACGAGCGAGCGCGGGTCCGCGCCGTCGCGGAACGGCGCCGCGGAATCGACCGTGCGCACGGCATCGCTGCCGCACATGCGCGTCGCGACTTTCATGCAGGTCTTCTCGCTCGACAGGATGCCGTGGCAGTCCACGCGGAAGGTTCGAATGCCGTCGCGCGGCTGCAGTTCGTACGCGTTGAACGTCGGCCCCGATGCGCTCGAACACGCAGCCAGGGAAACGACGGACGCCAGCAATGCAAGATGGTGTTTTTTCACTTGATGACTCCGAAAATGCGATGGGCGCAGCGAATGCGGTGCGCGCGGCACAGCCGCATTCGCGTGCGTTCCGTGTGGTTCGCGCTCGCTCACTTCCACTGATACAACATACCGGCGCCGACGACGCGCTGACTGCCGGCGAAACCGCCGTTCAACGTCGCCTTCAGGTTCTCCGTGATGCGCGCCTGCACGCCGACCGCCATGGCCTTCTGACCGAGGAACGTCGAAGTACCGACCCCCATCGCGAAATTGGAGTCGCGATCCATGTGCGGAATCGACGCGATCGCGGCGGTTGCGGCAATCCCTTGGCGCGCCATCGAGTCGGTCTGCTGGATCTGCTGCTGCATCTGCGTGAGCTGGTTGTTGACCGTGTTCAGCGACTGCGTGAACTGGTTCGATACGGCATTCAGCTGATTGACGTTCACCGCGTCGGTGCCCTGCGTGCCCGCCGCGACGTTGGCGACCTGCCGCGGCGCATCCGCCGAGCCGACCGCGACCACGTTCGACCGGCCGCCGTCGTTGCTGCCGGCGCCGATCGCGGTCGAGTTGTTGCCCGACGACACCGCGCCGACGCCGATCGCGGTCGAGCCGCTGCCGGACGCCGTCGAACTGTTGCCGACCGCCGTGCTGTTCGAGCCCGATGCCACCGCGCCCGAGCCGCCCGCCGACGAATTCGAGCCGGCCGGCAGCGGCGCGGTCTTCGTGCCGGTCGGATTCGTCGAATACGAGCCGTTCGCGGTGCGCTGGTCGATCAGCGTCGTCAGCTGGTTGGCGACCGCATCGAGCTGCGACACGTTCACCGCATCGGTGCCGTTCTTGCCGGCCGCGAGGCTGGTGATCTGCCGGTTGCCGACGTTCACTTCGCCGGCCGACGATTGCGGGCTGCTCAGGCCGTACGCGATGTAGTTCGTCAGCGCGCCGACCGTCGTCAGCGAACCGGCGCCGAGCGCGACGCTGTTCGCGAACGTCGACGTCGCGCCGGCCCCGAGCGCGAGCGCATCGGTCGCCGAGCTGCGCGCGCCCGAGCCGAGCGCGACGCTGCCCACGCTGACCGCGACCGCATTGGCGCCCTGCGCGACGGACTGCGCGCCGGTTGCCGTCGCGCCGCTGCCGAGCGCGATCGCGTCGGCTTGCGCGGAATGCGCGGCCTGCCCGATTGCAACGCCGCCGGGAGCGGTCTGGTCGACGATCGCGCCGTTGCCGATGCCCACGCCGTTATCGCCGTTCACCACCGTCGTCGGCCCCACCGCGACCGATTCCGCGCCGACCGCGAGCGAATCCGCCGCAGTCGAATTCGCGTGGAAGTACTTCTGGGGCGTGACCGCGAACGACTGCAACGCGCCGGTCAGCTGCCGCAGCGTCACCGCGTCGTGCTGCCCCGTGCCGTCCGCGACGTTGGTGATCTGGCGATAGGAATTGCCCGCCGCACTGCCGACGGATACCGCGCCGAGCAGCGTCGCGTCGGTCGTATCGAACGGAATCGACGCGCTGCCGTTGCGCATGATCCCGGATGACTGCACGATCGGACGATCGGACACCGAACCCGAGCCGAGCGCGATGCCGCCGTCCACCTGCGAGATCGCCTTCGGCCCGATCGCCACGCTGTCGAGGCCCAGCGCCTGACTGTCCGGCGCGGTCGAGTTCGCGTGGAAGTACTTGATGCCGTTCGCGTTGATGTTGTCGATCGCCGAGCCGACGTTGTTGTTGATCGTCGTCGAGCCGTCGCGGTTGTACGTCACGTACGACGGCGCCGAGATCGTGCCGGTCGTCGGATCGTAGGTCGAACCGCCGCCGATCGCGCCGGCCGTGCTGTTGCCAAGGTTGTTGTTGTTCGACGCGATCGAGCTGAGACCCGTGGACAACGAGCTGATGCCCGTCGACGTGGCCGTCGACAGCGACGTCAGGTTGCTGTTGGTGCTGGACAGGCCGGTCGACAGCGAGCTGATGCCCGTCGACGTCGATGTGGACAGCGACGTGATCGTGCTGTTGGTCGAGCTCAGGCCGGTCGACAGCGAACCGATGCCCGTCGATGTCGACGTCGACAACGACGTGATCGTGCTGTTGGTCGAGCTCAGGCCGGTCGACAGCGAACCGATGCCCGTCGACGTCGACGTCGACAGCGACGTGATCGCGCTGTTCGTCGAACTCAGGCCGGTGGACAGCGAGCTGATCCCCGTCGAAGTCGACGTCGACAGCGACGTGATCGCGCTGTTGGCCGACGACAAGCCGGTAGACGTGGACGTCGACAACGACGTGACCGTGCTGTTCGTCGAGCTCAGGCCGGTCGACAGCGAGCCGATGCCCGTCGATGTCGACGTCGACAACGACGTGATGCTCGACAACGTCGACGTCGACAGCGACGTCACCGCCTGGTTCGTCGCATCGAGCTGCGAGCCGTTGATCGCGTCCGTGCTGGTCGAGCTGATCCGCCCCGCGGCGACGTTGGTGATCTGGCGCTCGCGACCCGGCGCGCCGACGCTGACGACGCTGGTCGGATTGACGCCGTTGAACGTGTACGTGACGCCGCCGATGGTGCCGGTCGCGGTCGGGTTCGGCGCGGCCGTCACCGAGCCGGAGCCGAGCGCGACGTCGTTCGCGTTGTTCGCCACCGCCGACGCGCCGAACGCCACCGCGCCCGCTGCCGCCGCGGTCGACGTATTGCCGAGCGCGACCGAGCCGATGCCCTGCGCGTTGTTCGTGTTGCCGATCGCCACCGCACCGTCGCCGTTCGCGGTGTTGTTCGAACCGGCCGTCACCGCGCCGGTGCCGATCGCGGTGCTCGGATCGCCGATTGCCACCGCGCCGTTGCCGCTGACGGTCTGGCCAAACCCGAGCGCCACCGCACCGATGCCGCCCAGCACCTTCGAGCTGTTACCGCCGGCGATCGACCCGGCGCCTGCCGTGGCGGCCACCGAGTTGCTGTCGCCGATCGCCACGGTGGACCCGGCCGCCGCGACACTGTTGATGCCGATCGCCGTCGCATTCACGGCCGACGCCGTCGCCCCGGGGCCCAGCGCCGATGCCGATATGCCGGTTGCGAGCGCGAGATTGCCCAGCGCCACGCCGAACTGCTGCGTCGCGCTCGACTGAACGCCCATCGCGACCGAACTGAGGCCCGACGCATTGGCGCTCAGGCCGAACGCAATCGCGTTGTCGGCGCCGGCCGTCGTTTTCGAGCCCATCGCGATCGAGCTGGTGCCGAGCGACTGCGTGCCCGAACCGGGCACGCCTGCAACGCCGCCCCAGCCGATCGCGATCGACGACCCGCCCTTCGCGCCGCTGTTGACGCCCATCGCCACGGCCGAATTTCCGGAAGCCAGCGCGCCGCTGCCCACCGCGACGCCGGCCGCGCCCGAACTCGTCGACTGGTTGCCGAGCGCGACCGAGCCCGTATTGGTTGCATTCGACGCATAGCCGAGCGAGACGCTTTGCGCCCCCACCGCGCTCGCCCCGAGACCGAGCGCGGCCGCATACTGGCCGGACGCCAGCGCATTGTTGCCGAGCCCGACCGCCGAGACGCCAGTCGCGGCCGCGCCGCTGCCGATCGCCACTGTACCGCTCTGGGTCGCGCTCGACAGATTGCCGACGGCAACCGAGTAAGCGCCGCTGCCGATCGCCTGCACGCCCAGCGCCGAGCTATTGACGCCGGTCGCCTGCGAGTTGATGCCGATAGCCGTCCCGCCGTCGCCCATCGCATGCGCGCCCGGCCCGATCGCGGTGGACGACACACCCGCGGCCGTCGACAGGTTGCCGTATGCGGTGGAATTCACCTGCGTGGCAAGCGACCCGTTACCGATCGAGATCGAACTGGGACCCCCGGTCGCGGAGCCGCCGCCCTGCGAATATTGCGCATGCGCACCGGCCTGGAACAGCCCGAGATACGCGGCCGCCATCATCACGACGAGTCGCCTGGGCGACAGCGCCGGCGGCGTAGCGATGCCCGCGGCGGAGCCCGCCTCCGCCGCATGCGCGCACGCGCTTCTCGACGACGCAACCCGCTTGCCGCGCGCACGATCGAGCTCCGACGCCGCGACCCACGCGCCCAGTGCTTCGTTCCAGATCGACTTGAACGACTTGTTCATCTTGTTTTCCCTCGGTTCACATGTGCTGGATGACGCAACAGCGAACGCGGCCGGGCGAAGACTGTCTCCGTCTCCGTTTTCACCCGTCTCGCGACGCTCCGCAACCTACTTCGGACTTCTAACTTGACTGCCGGACGGCTCTGCACGACACACGCGACGCACGTCGCGATCACGCGACCGTCCGCCGCCCGTGTCCGTACGACACGACGCACGACGACGATCGTGGTTTATCGAATCATCGAAACCGGGCTCCCGGATCAGGCGGCACGCGGCGCGCCGCACCGCGAAAGAACGCGTGCGCACGCCGTCGCGCCGAACCGCGGGCGACCTCGGATTTCATGAGAAAGCGTCGTTCAGACGCCGGATGGACGGATGCCGCGCCGAACCGCCGCGCGGTCCCGCTATGTCATTCGGGGGGAGGATGGCGTCGCATGGCCCCCGGAGCCGATGCATGCGCCGCCGGCCCGCGGCCGCTGACCGCCGACAACGGCTCGGGCGAACCGGTGCCTTGATCTGCCATGCTTTTGATGTTCATGTTTTTTCGCGCCCGCCTGATTCGAGAGTGCATCTCGCGCAACCGCCTCCCGAAGGATCGAACCGCCCGGCGATCGACGCGAACCCACTCACTCTTTCCATCCTGGCGCGCATCTTCGATTCCGGATTTCCGGAATGGAAGATGACCGCCGGATGACCCCTGCACTCAATTAATCTACTGACTTTGTTTGACGATTTTTTGTTGCCTGATGTGCCAAACTCGCATCTGCTTCATGATTCATCGGTAATTTTTCATATCGGTGCATTCGACGAACGATGAAGCTCGCATTACCTCGTGCCAACCTTCGCCGCATGACCGTCGTCCCGAAAAGTGGGACCGCCAGCATTCAATGTCACATTGAATGCCGCATTCTCGGAAAGACGGCAGCGACAGGAATTTTCGCGCGGGACCGGGTCATGCCAAAGAACCGATTCCAGCCGCGTCCTGCCTAGTGTGCCGAGCTTCTTTCGATCGAACCTTTTCCGGAGCGGACAAATTGTTTTCCGGAGCGGATGTTATTTACATTCATACAATTCCGCGCGACGAGCCGGATATATGTGAAAGTATTTTTAACGAATCATAAAAAAACCTTAATCGTTGAGACAGTGAATCGATGAACCCGATCCGCCGCCGTGCCGACCACCTTCTCGATATAACGAACGTCAATTCATCGTCCGGGCCAATTCGATTCATCGGCCATTCGATCGGAAATAAAATCCGGTATTTAATATCGAAATCGGAATTTTTTTCCATCCGATTTTCCGCCCCCGGTTGCGGCGATCGCGACAGACCGTCGTGTTGTCAAACATGCCCACACGCGCCGCACGGAATCCCCACCGCCTGTGTCTTTGTCGACATATAATTTTTTGCAACAATCGCGCACACAGATGCAGCGAGTCCGCCCCCGGCCTACCCCCTAAGCTTTAGCAACCATGTCATCCCGCTCGTCCAGTCCGGCGTCGCTCCGCGCCACGCCGGATCTCGCTGGCGCACACATTCTCGTCGTGGACGACCGCCCGAACGACCTGCGGCTCCTGACGGAAATCCTGCGCGCCGCGCGGTGCCGGATCAGCGTCGCATTCGACGGTCTGCAGGCGTATCACCGCGCGCAGGCCATCGCACCCGACCTGATCCTGATGGATGTGCGGATGCCGCGTATGGACGGCTTCGCCGCGTGCCGGCTGCTGGCGTCAACGCCATCGACGCAGAACATTCCCGTCATCATCCTGACCGCGGCGGGCGATCTCGAGGATCGGATCGCGGGGCTCGAAACCGGTGCGCTCGACTACATCGTGAAGCCGTTCGAACCTGCCGAGGTGATCGCCCGAATCCGCAATCACCTGAAACGCGCGCGTCGCAGCCAGCCGTTTGCGCACCTGCCCGAACTGCCCGATCATCCCGACGCCGCGCTGGTGCGTGCGGCGAGCGAAATCCTGCTGCGCGAACTGCGCAACCCGCCGGCGCTCGACGAACTCGCGCGGCAGGTCGGCACGCACGAGAAGCGCCTGTCCCGCGTGTTCCGCGATCACCTTGGCCAGACCGTGTTCGAATATCTGCGCGATACGCGACTGCGCGCGGCGAAGCACTTTCTCGCGGAGACGTCGATGGGAATCGGCGACATCGCCGAGGAAATCGGCTTTTCGACGCCGGGCAATTTCGCCACGGCGTTTCGCGAGCGCTTCGGCATCACGCCGTCCGACTGGCGGCGCCAGCGCCCGATGGTCGACGCACCGCCCCCGTCGCATGAACACCCGCGCGATGCATAGGCACCGCGCGTCGGGCTGGCTCGCCGTCCTGCCGCTCCTGCTGGTGCTGGTGGCCGCGTGCGCGGCGCCCCGCGCCGACGCGACGGAGCCATCCGGACGCTCCGCGCGCGTGGAAGCGGTATCGATCGTCGAGGATCCGGGCGCGGCGATGTCCGTCGGCGAGGTGGCCGCGCGGCTTGAAGGTTCGCCACGCGGCGCGCCTGCGGCAGCGGCAGCGGCAGCGGAACCGTCTTTCAACATCGAGTTTTCCCGCTCGGCGTGGTGGGTGAGCGCGACGCTGGCCAATCGCGACAGCGTCGAGCGCGCGCTGGTGCTCGCGATTCGCGACGCACGCGTCGACCGGGCAGACTTTTATGTCGAACGCGGCGGCGCGTGGACGCTCGCCGCCCGATTCCCGGCGGATAACGGCGACGCGAACCGTGCGGCTTCCCGATATCCGGTGCTCGACATGACGCTGCGCGCGGGCGAACGGCTGCCCGTGCTGATCCGCGTCACGTCGCGCAAGGAAATGCGGCTCGCGCCGGCCGCGTTCACCCGCGACGCGTGGAACGCGCAGGAACTTCGCGCCGCGATGTGGAACTTCGGCTTCTTCGGCGGGCTGCTCGCACTCGTGTGGTGCGCGCTGCTGATCGGTTTCTTTTCGCGCAGCGGCAAGTTCGTCGTGCTGGCGGTGCTGGCCCTGAGCACGACGCTGTTCGAAGCGACGTACCGCGGCTATACCGCAATGTATCTGTGGCCCGGCGCCTACGCGTGGTCCGCGCGCGGCGAGATGATCTTCGCGTATCTGTCGGTGGCCTGCTTCATCGCCTTCATCCTGATGGTGGCGCACCGCGAAAAGGCCGGCATGCCGATGCGTGCGATCTACGTTGCGTTCCTCGCGCTCGAATGCATCGGCATGGCCGGCGCGGCGTTCGGCGACCTGCTGACGTTCGCGTGGTTCTGCCTGCGGCTGAACACGGCGATGGGGATCGTGAACATCAGCGTCGCGCTGATGCTCGCGATCCGCCGCACGCCGACGAGCCGCGTGATGCTGATCGCCGTCACGTTCGCCACCTTCAACATCCTGCTCCGGATGCTCGACGGCATGAACGCGATGCCGGCCTGGCTGTTCTGGCTGAAATCCGACCTCTATCCGAACCCCGTCATCGCGATCATCGGGCTCGCCACGCATCTACTGGTGCTGGCCGCATGGATCGACCACGTGGGCCGCCAGCGCACCGACGCGCGCAAGCGGCTCGAGCACTGGCAGCTCACCGAACAGGATCGGCTGCGCGACGAAGTGGCGAGACGCACCGTCGCGCTCAACGACGCGCTGCAGCAGGCGAAGACGCACATGCAGCAGAAGATCGAGACGCTCGGCTATGTCAGCCACGATTTGCGCGCACCGCTGTCCACGATCAACGGCTACGCAAAGCTGCTGCTGCAAAGCGCGACGCGCAGCCAGGCGCGGCTGATCCGGTCGATCGACCGCAGCATCCGCTACCAGCTCGCGCTGATCGACGAATTGCTCGCGTTCACCAAAGCCGAGCTTCAGCCGCTCGGCATTTCGCCCGACGTGACCGACCTGCCCGGCCTGCTGAACGATATCGGCGACTATGCGGTCGCGCTGTGTTCGCAGCAGGGCAACCGGTTCGACTATCGGCCGCTGACGCCGTTGCCGCGCAAGCTGTCGATCGACGGCATCCGGCTGCAGCAGGTGCTGCTCAACCTGCTGTCCAACGCATCGAAGTTCACGCGCGACGGCACGGTAACACTGTCGGTTCGTGCATCGCGGGAAGGCGATGCATGGCGCCTCGTGTTCGAGGTCGCCGATACGGGCATCGGGATCGACATCGCCGGAACAGCCGACATCTTCCGTGCGTACCAGCAGGTGCAGGCCGTCAACGGAGGAACGGGGCTCGGCCTGTTCATCGCGCAGCGTATCGTCGCCGCGATGGGTGGCGAACTGGCCGTCTCCAGCCGGCCGGGCGTCGGCACGTCGTTCTCGTTCCCGGTCGTCGCGCCGGCCGTCGGGCACGCGCTCGTGCCGGCGTCGTGGCTCGTCCGGCGGTTTCAGCCGGCGGGCGACGCCGAACCGGAGCTCGCCGCACCCGTACCGCACGGCCCGTCCGACGATGCGCTCGACGAACTGATCCAGCTCGCCGGCGAGGGCCGGCTCACCGATATCGAGGAATGGCTCGGCCGGTTTGCGGACGAGCCGGCCCATGCAGCCTTCGCGCAGGCGACGCGCGAGCACCTCGACGCCCTCGATCTGCACGCGATCGAGAAGCTCGCCGGCTCGCTGAAACGCGCGCGTATCGCGGATGCGTCATTCGACGTCGAGGCGGATACGGCCGGGCCGACGCGATAGCGGGGCAACGCCCGCTGCCGATCCAGCGAGCACGTCGTTCAACCGCCGTTCAACGCCGCTGACAATCGGCCCGCTCGACGAGCCGGGCGACGCAAATGATCCCGGTCAGCCCGGATTCGCCGGAAGCCGCGCGCGAACGGCCGCACGCCGGCTTCCATCAGCGTCTGTGCACAGCGCACGCGGCCGGCCCGGCGCGCGCCTTTTCATCGTTCAGTGCAGGATGTCCTGCAGCCGGTAATACGCGCCGACGAACGGCAGGAACCACGCGTGCCCGAAATGGCCCGGTATTGCCGGCCAGTCGAGCTCGCGCCACGGATTCGACGCGGCCGCGCCATACATCACGTCGGCCATCACGCGGCCCATGTGCACCGACATCTGCACGCCGTGGCCGCTGTAGCCCATCGAGTAATAGACGCCGTCGTGCTGGCCGGCACGCGGCAGGCGGTCGGCGGTGATGTCGACGAGCCCGCCCCAGCAATAGTCGAGCCGCACGTTCGCGAGCGCCGGGAAATACTCGGCCATCCCGGCGCGCAGGATGTCGCCGCTTTTCGCGTCGGAGCGCGGGCTCGACATCGCGAAGCGCGCGCGGCCGCCGAACAGCAGCCGGTTGTCGGGCGTCACGCGGAAGTAATTGCCGATCTGGCGCGACGTCACGTAGGCGCGGCGGTGCGGCAGCAGCCGGTTCAGTTGTTCGTCGGGAAGCGGCTCGGTCACCACGATGAAACTGCCGACCGGCGCGATGCGCCGCCGGAACCACGCGAACGGCCCGTGCTGCGATGCGCCGGTCGCGACCAGCACGCGATCGGCCACGATCGTGCCGCGCGTGCTGGTGATCGCGTGGCGCTCGCCATCGAGCCGCTCGAGTTGCGTGACGGCCGCATGCTCGTAGATGCGCGCGCCGGCCCGCGCCGCGGCTTGCGCGAGCCCGACGCCGAACTTGCCCATGTGCATCTGTGCGCCGTTGCGCTGCAGCAGGCCGCCGTAAAAGCCGTCGGAACCGACCTCGTCGCGAATTCGCGCCGGGTCGATCAGTTCGATGTCCGGATCGACGTCGCGCCGCAATGCGTCGAAGGTCTTCGCGAGCCCCGCGAAATGCTGCGGCTTCGCGGCAAGCTTCAGCTTGCCGGCGCGCCGGAAATCGCAGTCGATCGCGTGTTCGGCGACGATCGTTTCTACGGTTCGCACCGCGCTCTCGTAGGCGCGATAGAACTGCTTCGCCTGCGCGGCGCCGATTCGCCCGGCGAGCGACGCGTAGTCCTGAGCGACGCCGGTATTGCATTGGCCGCCGTTGCGGCCGGATGCCTCGGCCGCAACCTGTGCGGCTTCGAGCACCACGACCGACACGCCGCGCTGCGCGAGCGCCAGCGCCGCCGACAACCCGGTAAAACCACCGCCGATCACGACCACGTCGGCACGCCCTTCGACGGGCCCTTCGCTGCCGGCGCGAAAGTCGGGGCGGGTATCCAGCCAGTACGATTCGAATTTCATCGGGTCCTTCGTGAGCATTCGGGCGCCGCGAATGACGTGCATGCGGAGCGCCGGCCCGCCTGTCGCCGCAGGTTCGTGATCGGGCGATGGCCGCCCGATGAATACCATTTAAGCATCGCCAAAAAGCGCAGTTGCCGCGTATTGGCGCATGGCGCGCGCATCATCCGCTGTTTTGCGCAGCCGCGGCAGCACAACATGCGCAAGCCGCGCGGCAGCCCGCGCACCGGCCGAATGCCGTCCGATCGCTTCATGGCAGGCGCCGGCACCGTGCGTCACGCCCCCACCGACATGTCGATCAGGACGCGCTTGAAGCGCGGGTCCGCGTTGCAAGCGTAGCGGCCGGGATCGCGATCGGCGGCCTGGCTGGACGTCGACCGCCGCCGCCGGGTGCGCGGCCGTGGCCTACAACATCGCCTGGCTGACGAGTCCGTATAGCCCGCATGCCGGATCGGGCGCTCCGCCGTGTGCCGCGGCGGGCGCGTTGCGAACCATCTTCGAGCAGGTGTCCACCCGCTTCAATCCCTGCATATCGAGCCAGTCCGGCAAGCTCGTTCCCGAAGGTACGTCGATGCGGACGAATTCGTTCTCCAAGCCGCTCAACCAATAGCCGATCAGCGCCCTCGCACGCGCGTCGCCGGTCGAACGCGGTGCGACCACCGGGCCGATCAGGTAGCCGCGGCCGAAACGGCGCAGCACCGAAAATCCGACGATTTCGCCGTCGCGCTCGAGCACGACGCTTTCCCCGCGCGTCAGCAATGCCGACAAAAGCGCATCGCGCTCGAGGCCGGAAGCGCGCGCGTCCAGTTCGACGAGGCGGCGCAAATCGGCAGGCGTCCCGGCCCGCAGCCGCTCGCCATCGGGCAGTGCGACCGCGGCAGGCCGGCTCACGTTCCCTTGATACTGGTCCAGCGATCCGCACACGTCGAAACCGAGCTTTTCGTAGAGCGGCTGGCCGGCCGGCGTCGCATGCAGGAACGTGATGCGCGGCCCCAGTTCCTCGAGGAGCGTCTCCATCAGCTCGCGGCCGATACCCCGGCCCTGGTGTGCGGACGACACGATGACGTGCCCGATGGACGCACGGTCCGCGCCGAACTTCCAGCACATCGCCGTACCGATGACCGCACCGCTCTCCTCGGCCGCGAACGCGATCGACGTGTCGGCGGAAAACTGCCAGTCTTCCAGCCTGAATGGCCAGCGAAGTGCCATGGAGAGCGCGTGGGCCGCGGGTATATCGGCCGCGGTGAACCTTCGATAGCGAAGCTCCGTCATCGAGCGAGAGTCGTTCATCACGTGTTCCTGTTTCATCAAGCGATCCTTCCAAAGGGCACCATTCCGCAACCGGGAGCGAACGCCGGCGCGACCCGGCCTCACCGGATGTTCGACGAGCCCGCATCGACGCCCGGGCGTTCGCGGCATACGCGTCGTACCGGCAAGTTCACGGAGTCGACTATAGGAAATAATGACTTCGTCATGCTTAACAACCAGAAAACCGGCTGTTAACGCGTCTTTAATGTTCAGCCCGCGCATTACCATTCGATGCGGCTCGGCTACCGACTTGTTCGGCATCGGGCATACGTCCCCGGCGAACGCCTGTCGTGACTGCTCCGCATGCGCGATACGGGCACCGCGCCCTGATCGCGCGACGAATCTACCGGGCATGATCGATCGAACCGCCGCGTCATACGGTCGCGAAGTAATGCTGCGCCAGCGCGACCCAATACCGGACGCCGGCCGGAATGATGTCGTCGTTGAAATCGTATTTCGGGTGATGCAGAGCCGGCGCGGCCGTTCCGGCCTGCGCATTGCCGATCAGCACATACGCGCCGGGCCGCTCCTCCAGCATGAAGCCGAAATCTTCGGACGTCATGTTCGGCGGCACGTCGCGGTTAAGGCGCTCGGCGCCGAACGTCTCGCGAATGACCGCTTCGCAGAGTGCGGTCTCGGCCGGCGTGTTGACCGTCGCGGGGTAGTACTGGAAAAACTCGACGTCGACCTGCGCGCCGTAGGCACGGGCCAGCCCGTCGCACATGAGCTGGACGTCGCGCTGCAACTTCTGCTGCAATCCGGACGACAGCGTGCGGATCGTCCCGCGCAACTCGGCGCTGTCCGGAATGACATTGTCCGTCGTTCCCGCATGGAACATGCAGACGGAAACGACGGCGGGATCCACCGGATCCTTGTGCCGCGCGGCGATGGTCTGACACTGCAGCACCATCGAACACGCGAGCGGGACGGGGTCGATGCCCAGATGCGGCTGCGCCGCATGCGCGCCCTTGCCCGTTACCGTGATCCTGAAGCGGGAGCCGGCGGCCATGATCGGGCCGGTACGCAATCCGAAATGCCCGGCAGGCAAACCGGGCCAGTTGTGCATGCCGAATACCGCCTCCGTCGGATAGTGCTCGAAGAGCCCGTCGTCGATCATCTTGCGCGCGCCCGCGCCGCCCTCTTCGCCGGGCTGAAACACGAAATGAACCGTGCCCGGCAACGGCGGCAGCGCCTTCAGGATGCGCGCGGCCCCCAGCAACATCACGGTATGCCCGTCATGCCCGCACGCGTGCATGATCCCCTGCGCGCCCGATGCGTGCGCAAAGTCGTTGGTTTCCTGGATCGGCAATGCATCCAGATCGGCGCGGAGCACGATGCCGCGGCCCGGATCGGCACCGGGCAGGCTCGCGACGACGCCCGTGCCGCCGAGCCCGCGCGACACCGCATAGCCGAGATCCTCGAGCTCGCGGGCGACGACGTCGGCCGTCCTGTGCTCTTCGAAGCGCAACTCGGGATGCGCATGCAGATCGCGGCGCAATGCCGCCCAGTGCGCGTGATGGGCTTTCAGCGACGCGTCGGGGATCACGGGGTTTTCCAATTTCGGCACCTTTACAAGGCAAGCGGATTCAAATCAGGACTGCCGCCGCATCGCGCGCAGCAGCGGCTTCAATCATGAAAACCCAGGATCGACTTGATTTCCATGTACTCTTCCATGCCTTCGATCCCGTACTCGCGACCGTTCCCCGACTGCTTGTAGCCGCCGAACGGAGCCTGCGGGTCCCATGCCGGGTAGTTCAGATGCACCTGACCCGACCGGATGCGCGCGGCCACCGCGTGCACGCGCTCCATGTCGGTACCCTGCACATGTGCGCCGAGCCCGTAAACCGTGTCGTTCGCGATCGCGACGGCTTCCTCGACGGTGTCGTAAGGAAGGATGGCGAGAACCGGACCGAAGATCTCCTGCCGCGCGATCGTCATGTCGGTGCGGACCTCGGAAAAGACGGTCGGCCGCGCATAAAAGCCTCGATCGAAACCCGCGGGCCGGCCGGGCCCGCCGGCGATGAGCTTCGCCCGTTCGTCGATGCCCGCGTCGATCATCTGCCCGACGCGATCGAACTGCGCGCGATTGGCCAGCGGGCCGTGCGTCGTCGCTTCGGCGAACGGATCGCCGACGACCATCCGTTCCGTTGCCGCGACGGCCAGTTCCTCGACTCGGCCCAGAACGCCGCGCGGAACGATCAGACGGGTCGGCGCGCTGCACGACTGGCCCATGTTCCGGAACGCGGCGGCCACGCCCGGCGCGACGGCACGCGACAGGTCCGCATCGGGCAACACGATGTTCGGCGACTTGCCGCCCAGCTCCTGCGCGACGCGCTTGACGGTCGGCGCCGCCGCTTGCGCGACCAGTACGCCCGCACGCGTCGACCCCGTGATCGAAACCATGTCGACTTCCGGGTGCGACGCGAGCGCCGCGCCCACTTCCGTGCCGCTGCCGCTCACCAGGTTGAATACGCCCGCGGGCACGCCCGCATCGGCGATCACTTCCGCAAACAGCAACGCGCTGAGCGGCGACAGCTCGCTCGGTTTCAGGACCACCGTGCAGCCTGCCGCGAGCGCGGGGCCGACCTTCGCGGTAATTTGATAGATCGGCCAGTTCCACGGCGTGATCAGCGCGCACACGCCGATCGGCTCGCGCACGACCGCGGTCGTCCCCCGCCGCGTGACGAACGGGTAGCTCGCCAGGTTATCGCGCGCGACCCGGACATGTTCGGCCGCGAGCGGCACATGGGCACCGCGCGCATAGCTGATCGGCGCGCCCATTTCCATCGCGAGCGCGGCGGCGAACAGTTCGGCGCGCTCCAGGATCAGCGCATGAATGCGGTCGAGCAGCGCGGCGCGTTGCTGCGGCGACGTCGCGGCCCAGCGTTCGAAAGCATCGCGCGCGGCCCGCACCGCGCGGTCGGCGTCGCGTGCGTTGCCGAGCGGGATGTCGCAGAGCGTGTCTTCGGTGGACGGGCAGACGACCGCGAACCGGTCGCCGCCGTCGGGCATGACCCAGTCTCCGTCGATGAAGAACCGGTCCAGCCTTCCGGCTTGCATCAGGTGACGCACAGGTGAATTCATTGCAGGGTGTCCTTGAGTCGGTACCACGCGCCCACGAACGGCAAAAACCATGGTTTGCCGAAGTGGCCGGGAATGGCGGGCCAGTCGAAGTTTTTCCACGGGTTGAGATCGGCTCGCCCGTCCATGATCTCCGCCATCAGCGTGCCCATCAGCGTGGCCATGTGCGTGCCGTGGCCGCTATAGCCCATCGAGTAGTAAACGCCTTGTCGCTGGCCCGCGCGCGGCAGGCGGTTGGCCGTCATGTCGACCATGCCGCCCCAGCAATAGTCGATGCGCACGCCGGCCAGCTCGGGAAACACGCCGGCCATCTGTTGTCGCAGGATCAGCCCGCTCTTTTCGTCCGAACGGGGGTTCGACGCCGCGAAACGCGCCCGCCCGCCGAACAGCATCCGGTTGTCGGGCGTGACGCGAAAGAAATTGACGAAGTTCTTCGTGTCGGTGACCATCCGGCGAGTCGGCAGCAACCGGTCCAGGAGCTCGCGCGGCAAAGGCTCGGTGACGATGATGAACGCGCCGACCGGCACGATCCTGCGCCGGATCCAGCCGAACGGCCCCACCTGCGAAATGCCGCTCGCGAGCAGCACCTGGCGCGCACGAATCTCGCCGAGCGGCGTATGCACCGCGTATGCACCGCCCGCCTCCCGCTTCAAGCCGAGCACGGGCGCATGCTCCAGAATGTGCGCGCCGCGCGCCTGCGCGGCGTTCGCCAGACCGCGCACATAGCGGCCGACGTGCATCCCGGCGCTCTTCGCGAAGATCAACCCGCCGTGATAACGGTTCGAGCCGATCTCGTCGCGCAGTTCCGCCTTCGTCACCACGCGCGTGTCGGGGTCCACGCTCGCGGCGAGCAGCGCCTGACTTCGCACCAGCTTGTCGTAGTGCTCCGGCTTCGCCGCGAGCTTGAGCTTGCCGCGGCGCGCGAAATCGCAGTCGATCGACTCCTCCGCGACCAGCCGCTCGACCGTGTCGACACCCGCATCGAACGCGAGATACAACCGGTTGGCCAGTTCGGTGCCGATGCGCTGCGACAGTGACGCGTAATCCTGCGCGAAGCCGTTGTTGCACATGCCGCCGTTGCGCCCCGACGCCGCCTGCCCCACGGTGCCCGCTTCGCAGACGACGACCCGTGCGCCTTTTTTCGACAGCGCCAGCGCAGCCGCCGAGCCCGTGATCCCGCCGCCCACCACGACCACGTCGCAACTTCCGTCAGGCAGCTCCAGCGAGCTGCCCGCGAATGGCTCGGACGTATCGAGCCAGTAGGAACTGAAACGCATCACACACTCCAAAGCTGACGTGCCAGACCGGAAAGCCGGCGGACATTCGCCGCACCGATCCTGCCGGCCGCGCGATCCGAACCGAAGCGCATCGTTCAAACGCCGCCACCGCCTTCCGCGTCACGGCCGTCAACTAAAAATCGGCGACCTTGCCCCACGCGGAATCGCCGAATCGGCCGGGCCGATACGGCAGCGGGTCCACGATCGGTTGCGCACCGGTGGCGAGATCCGCGATCAAGTGGCCTGCGCCCGGGCCGATGCCGAAGCCGTGCCCGGAAAAGCCGGCGGCCAGGATCAATCCCGGCAGGCCCGGCACTTCGCCGATACCCGGGACGCCGTCCGGCGTGCTGTCGACAAACCCGGCCCATGCGTGCGTGATCGTGGCTTCGCGAAGTTCGGGCAGCAGTTCGACGGCACGGCGGTACGTTTCGGTGACGGTCGGCATATCGGGTTTCGGATCGAGAATTCGCACCCTCTCCATCGGTGTCGGCGCATCGAGCCGCCACCGCTTCAGCGTTTCGTGGCCGCCGCGCATGCCTTCGAGGCCGCCCGGAAGAAGGCTGCGCCAGCGCTTCGCGAACATCGGCACGAAATACGGCGCGAATCGCAGGAACTGCGGCGTCACGTCCACGCGCGCGCGGCCGCTGATGGCCAGTGCGTAGCGTCCGTCGCTGCGGCGCGTAATGGACACGCCGGAGGTATACAGCGCATCCGGCAAGCGCTGTTCGACCGGCGACACGCTCAGGATCGACTGGCGGATCGACGCCTGGGGAAACCGGATGCCGAGCTGGCGGCAGAACGACGACGCCCACGCGCCGCCGGCGAGCACGGCCGTCCTGGTCTTGATCACCCCGGCTTCCGTGACGACGCCGGAAACGCGCCCGCCCTCGCGTTCGATGCCGCGGGCCGCGCACTGCTGGATGACGCTGCCGCCGAGCTTCATCAGTGCAGCGGCCACGGCCGGCGCGGCCTTCGCCGGATCGGCGGTGCCGTCGGTCGGCGAAAAGACGCCGCCCTTCCACGAGCGCCCGGTGGGCTGCCCGCGCTCGCTCGCCTGCCGGCTGTCGAGCATGTAGGTCGTCACGCCCGCGGTCTTGGCGAACTCGCCCCAACTGGACCAACGCGACAATTCGGCTTCGTCATTGCTCAGATACAACAGCCCGCAACGATGAAAACCGGTGTCTTCACCGGATTCGGCGGCAAATCGTTCCCAGAGATCGAGGCTCTTGCTTGCCATCGGCAACTCGCGCTCGTCGCGGTTTTGCTGTCGGCACCAGCCCCAGTTGCGGCTCGACTGCTCCGCTCCGATCCTGCCCTTCTCGACCAGCGCGACCGACACCCCGCGCCGGGCCAGGTAGTAGGCGGTAAAGACGCCGATGATCCCGCCTCCGATCACGACGACGTCGGCCGCGGCCGGCAGCGTGGGCGAAGTTTGTATGTGCTGCAGTGGAGGTGACATGATCAATGTTGCTCGGTTGAAACCTGGACGTTTTGCACGACGTAGAACTTCGCCACGCGATCGCTGCTTTCCCACCCGACCGGTGCGCCCCGCGGCACGAAAAGCGCGTCGCCGGCGCCGAGCGACAGCACGCTGCCGTCAGGCGCGGCGAAGCGTACGCTGCCGGCCAGCAGTTGCATGAACTCGTTCACGCGATGCGGGCGAACGATCCGATGATACGGCGTCGAATCCCACGTACCCGCGCAGTAATCCGCGCCGTCGTCGACGAAGACGTTGTCGCTGCGGCATTGCGGAGCGGGACCGAGCAGCACGTCGGCCGGCAGCGATGCGGACGGCTTGAAGTCGGCGTCGGCGCGCAGCGCGAAGAGGCCGCGCTTCGTCGGGTTCGTGCAAGCCGCCGCGCAGAACATGAAAAGCACGGGCGATGCCGCGCTGACGCGAACCGTCGTGCCGCTGCCGATGACCGCCCCTGCTTGCGGGCCGAGCACCAACGGCGCCGCTCCGGGCACTTCGAGCGTCAGCTCGCCTGCCACGACGACGATGGTTTCAATGTGCGGAAAGCTCGGTACGTCGAGTTCGCCGACGAAGCCGATACGGCCCGCGGCCATCGAGTCGGGGCCTTCCCATGCGATTTCACGATGTGGCCCGAACGGGTCGTTCTCGCCGAACGGCTTCCTGCGGAAAACAGTCGACAAAGGCGTGCCGTCGGCACGGTGCAACACGAACGCTACGGTCATTTCTGCTCCTGCGCATGGCGCGACGATCTTGTTGAGTGTCCTGGGGCGGTCCCGGAAATCGTCGTTCTCGCGACTTCGCATCCGGTAACCGTCAGGAGTATTGATTTGTTCGATAACGCGTATTCGTTGCGAAATAATTGAATCGCGCCGCTGGTGGTTCGTGCCTCCAATTATGCGGTGCAGGTCTTCCCGATTGATTAACCTCCAGCAAAGCGATCGTTAAGCACGGTTTAATGACCACGCCATGGCCGGCAGGCGTCTTCACCGGGCAGCCAGGGCCGGTCGCAACCGCGTGCCCGCGCTTGCGCTTACGCGGCGTGACAGGACGCGTCCCGGCGTTCGGCGCGCGTACGCATCGACGTGGTTCGCCCCGGCGCCCCACCCGAGCGCGCGCTCACGTAATCGCGCGGCGTAATCCCGAGCACCCGCCGGAAATGCCGGCACAGATGACTCTGGTCGAAGAACCCGACCTCGGTCGCCACGACCGACGGCGCCACGCCGCCGCGCAGCAAGTCCTGCGCTCGCCGAACCCGTACCAGACACAGATACCGATGCGGCGACAGCCCGATTTCGCTGCGAAAACGCGCGGTGAAACGCGACACGCTCAACCCGGCCACCGCCGCGAGCGTATCGAGATTCAGCGGCTGCGCGAACGACGCATCGATCGTGCGCAGCACGTCGTCGATGGCCGTCGATACGGGGCGCCCGACGCCGGCAGCGCGGAGCACCGCACTTTCGACCGGCTCGTGGAACAGATCGACCATGTTCGCCGTCCTCATGCGGCCGCCCGCGCGATAGTGGCCGGCGCGACGAAGCGCGCGATCGCGAACGGCTCGATCGGCGTGCCGGCCGCGCCGGTGTCGATCAACCGCGCCATGGTGCCGCCGACGCCGGGTGCGAACCGGGAGCGATGTTCGCGGACCCCGAACGCACGATAGAGGCGACGGCCACGTCGGCCCGCCCTTCGGCGGGCCCTTCACGGCCGGCGCGACACGCGCGGCGAATATCCAGCCAGTACGATTCGGGTTTCATCGGATCCTTTCCAAGCCTTCCGGCGACGACGATCGGCGATCGCTCGTTGAAAACCATTTAATCACCATCAAGAAGCGCAGTTGCCGCGTATTCGGGTACGGCGCACGCACAATCCACCGTTTTTCGCGACCGCCGCGGCAGCCTGTGCGGAAAGCCGATCGCCGGCGCACGCGAGCACGGAAAACGAACCGTGCGACACGCTACAGGCGCACCGGCTGCACCGGCGGGACGACCGCCGCCGGCTCCGCCTGGAAGCGCGTCAGGTCGTCCTCGCTGCGATGGCACAGCACCTGTGCGCCGTTGTCGAGGGTGCGCAGCACGGGTGCCGTTTGATTGCATACGCCGTCGATCCGCATCGGGCAGCGCGACAGGAACGGGCACAGCCCGGTGTTGTCCGCGCTCGCACCGATCGGCACCAGCGGCCGGTGGCAACGCTCGGCCGCATCGTCGAGCCAGCCCGCGCGCAGTTCCGGCGCCGACGACACGAGCAGGTGCGAGTACGGGTGATAAGGCGGCGCGCACAGCGCGTCGCGGCTACCCGTCTCGACGCGGCGGCCCGCGTACAGCACGACGATGTCGTCGCTGATCGCGCGCACCTTGGCGATGTCATGCGTGATGAACACGTACGACACGCCGAGTTTAGCCTGCAGTTCGCGCAGCAAGTCCATGATCGCGGCGCCGACCACGGTATCGAGCGCCGACGTCACTTCGTCGCACAGGATCAGGTCGGGCTCCGCCGCGAGTGCGCGCGCGAGGTTCACGCGCTGCTTCTGCCCGCCGGACAGCTCGCCGGTGCGCCGCCCCGCGACCGCCGGCGGCAGCCGCACGAGTTCGAGCAGCTCCGCGACGCGCTGCCGCGCACGCGCGCCCTTGATCCCGTGATAGAACGCGAGCGGCCGCGCGAGCGTGCGCTCGACGGTATGCACCGGATTGAGCGCGGTATCCGCGTTCTGGAACACGATCTGCACGCGGCGATGCTGCTCCTTCGTGCGCTTGCCGATATCGAGCGCGAGCGGCTCGCCGTCGAGCAGGATCTGCCCGCCGTTGGCCGGCACGAGGCCCGCGATCACCTTCGCGAGCGTCGTCTTGCCCGAGCCCGATTCGCCGATCACGCCGACCGTCTGCCCGCGCCCGATGCGCAGGTCCACTTCGTGCAGGATCACTTTCGCCGGCAGGCCCTTCGCGGTGCGGGCGCCGTATCCGGCGACCGCGCCGCGCACGTCGAGCAACGGCGCAGGCGCGGCGGCCGCGGGTTTCGCGTCGCGTTCGGCGCCGTTCGGCGTGACCGCCGCGATCAGGCTCTGCGTGTACGGGTGCGCGGGCGCATGCAGGATCTGTTCGGTATCGCCCGCCTCGCGGATCACGCCGTCGCTCAGCACGACGATCCGGTCGGCCATCTGCGCGACGACCGCGAGATCGTGCGACACGTATACCGCGCTCATGCCGTAGCGCCGGATCACGCTCTTGAACGCCTGCAGCACGTCGATCTGCGTGGTCACGTCGAGCGCCGTGGTCGGCTCGTCGAGGATCACCAGTTCCGGATCGGTGATCAGCGCCATCGCCGCCATCAGCCGCTGCAACTGGCCGCCCGACACCTGGTGCGGATAGCGCTTGCCGATCGTTTCCGGCTCCGGCAGCGCGAGCGCGCGGAACAGCTCGACCGCCTTCGCCTGCGCGTCGCGCTTCGACATCGTCCGGTGAATCAGCGCGCTCTCGATCACCTGGTCGAGGATCGTGCGCGACGGGTTGAACGCGGCGGCCGCGCTCTGCGCGATGTACGCGACCTTGCGGCCGCGCAGCGCGGTCAGCGCCGGCGCGGACAGCGCGCATACGTCGGTGCCGGCGAGCATCACCGAGCCGCCCGCGATCCGGCAGCCGGCGCGCGCATGGCCCATCAACGCCAGCGCGATCGTCGTCTTGCCGGAGCCGGACTCGCCGATCAGCGCGAGCACCTCGCCGCGCTGGATCTCGAAGTCGACGCCGTGGACGATCGTCGTTTCCGCGCCGCCCGGGCGGCCGCCGACGACACGCAGCCCGCTGACCTCGACGAGCGGAGTCGATTCATGTCGCATCAGTGTTCTCCCGCGGCGGCGGCCGCGCCCTTGCGGCGGCCGCGATGCGGCAGGCCGTCGATCAACAGGTTGACGCCCACCGTCAGGATCGCGATCGCGACCGCGGGCATGATCGCGACGGCCGAGCCATCGCCGAGGCTCGCGATGTTCTCGCGCACGAGCGAGCCAAGGTCCGCGTACGGCGGCTGCACGCCGAGCCCGAGAAAGCTCAGGCCGCTCAGCAGCAGCACGACGAATGTGAAGCGCAGCCCCGTGTCGGCGAGCATCGGGTGAATCATGTTCGGCAGCATCTCGACGCACGCGATGTACAGCGCGCTCTCGCCGCGTGCCCGCGCCACCTGCACGAATTCGAGCGTGCTGATGTTCACGGCCAGCGCGCGCGCGATCCGGTACGAGCCCGGCATGTAGCTGACCGCGGCGGTCAGGATCAGCAGCGGCAGCGACGAGCCGAACGCGGCGACGAACATCAGCGCGAACATCTTCGACGGAATCGACGTGAGCGCGTCGAGCAGCCGGCTCATCGTCTCGTCCACCGCGCGGCCCGACACCGTCGCGAGCAGCCCGAGCGTCGTGCCGGTCAGTGCGGCGAGCAGCACCGCCGCGAGCGCGAGCAGCACGGTCAGCCGCGTGCCGTACAGGATCCGGCTCAGCATGTCGCGGCCGAGGAAGTCGGAGCCGAACGGCAGCTTCGCGCTGAACGGCGCGAACACGTCGGGCGTCACGATCGAGCCGACGTCGTGCGGTGCGAGCAGCGGCGCGAACACCGCGACGAACAGCATCAGGCCGGCCATCGACAGGCCGATCCAGCCGCCGGTGGTCAGTGCCGGGCGCATCGCGCGGCGCTTGCGCGGCTGCTCGGGGGACGGTGCGGCAGGCGGCGTGTCGCCCCACGACGGGCGCGGATCGCCGGGCGGCGGCAGCGCGCTGCTGCGTTGTACGGGTTCGGTCGGGTGCATGTTCGGCATCTCGGGAGAAGGACGGGACGCTCAGGTCCGCAGTCGCGGGTTCGACACGATCGAACACAGGTCGGCGAACAGCACGAGCGTCAGGTACGCGACGCAGAAGATCAGCGTGCACGCCTGGACCAGCGGGAAGTCGCGGTTGCCGACCGCATCGACCATCAGGCTGGCGAGGCCCGGATAGTTGAAGATCGTCTCGACGACGATCACGCCGCCGAGCAGATACGACAGGCTCAGTGCGACCGCATTGGCAATCGGCCCGATCGCGTTCGGCAGCGCATGGCGCAGCACGACGCGCGCGGGGCTCGCGCCCTTGAGCACGGCCATCTCGACATACGACGCGCTCAGTTGCTCGATCACCGCGGCGCGCGTCATCCGCGCCATCTGCGCGATCACGACCGCGCACAGCGTGAGCACCGGCATCGCATACGCGCGCAGGAAATCGTGGACGCTTTCGATCGGGCCGCTGTACGACAGCGCGGACAGCCAGTGCAGCTTCACGGCCAGCACGAGCACGGCGACCGTCGCGATCAGGAATTCCGGCGTCGCGACGAGCGACAGCGTGCCGAGGCTGATCACGCGATCGACCACCGACTCGCGCTTGACCGCCGCGAGTATCCCGAGCAGCAGCGCGATCGGCACCGATACGGCGGTCGTGATCGCCGCGAGCGCGAGCGACTTCGGCAGGCGCCCGCCGATCATGTCCGACACCGGCATGTCGCCGGACAGCGAGCGGCCGAAATCGCCGTGCAGCAGCCCGGTGAGCCAGTGCACGTAGCGCACGTGCGCCGGCATGTCGAGGCCGAACTGCTGGCGCAGCGCGGCGATCGTTTCCGGCGTCGCCGACTGGCCGAGCGCGGCCTGCGCGGCATCGCCCGGCAGCAGATTCGTGATCGTGAAGATGATCGCGGACACGATCAGCAACGTCAGCGCGGTGACCGCGATGCGCCGGCCGATCAGCCCGATGAGGATTCGGTTCATGCAGCGGCACTCCCGGAAAGGCCGCGCGCGGCCGGGGCGGTGGCCCGCACCGGCCGCGCGGCGGCGGCAGGCGACGGCGTCAGGCGTTCCACCATACGTGTTCGGCGAACATGCCGCCCATCATCGGGCCGGTCGGAATCGAGCCGAGGCCCGCGAGCCGCTTGTCGTACCCGTCGAGGAAACTGATGAACGCGGGGATGCCGACCCTGCCCTGCTGCGCGACGATCGCCTGCATTTCGCCGTACATCTGCTTGCGCTTCGCATCGTCGGTCTCCGAACGCGCGGCGAGCAGCAACTGGTCGAACTTCGCATTCTTCCAGCCCGACTCGTTCCACGGTGCGTCCGACTTGAAGAACTGCGTGAACAGCACGTCGGCGCTCGAACGCGGGTTGATGTTGCCGAAGCCGAGCGGGTGCTTCATCCAGTGGTTCGACCAGTAGCCGTCGGGCGACACGCGGTTCACCTGCAGGTTCAGCCCGATCTTCTGGCCGGCCTGCTGCAGCAGCACGGCCATTTCGATCGACCCGTTCGCGTCGGACGTCGCATAGACCGGCGGCAGCGCGACGCCGAGCGCGCCCGCCTTGCGGAACAGGAACTTGGCCTTGTCCGGATCGTACGACCGTTGCGGCAGCGACGCGTTGAAGTAGCGATGGCCCGGCGGAATCGGCTGGTCGTTGCCGATCACCGCGTAGCCGCGAAACACGGCCGAACGGATCTGCTCGCGATCGAACAGGTACTTCATCCCTTCGACGAAATCGGGGTTCGCGGTCAGCGGGCTTTCGCTGCGCATGATGAGGTCGGTATAGAGCCCCGACTTGGTTTCCTTCAGCGCATAGCCGGGCGTCGACGCGACGCGCTGCGTCGAGCGCGGATCGATCGCGTTGATCAGGTGCACGTCGCCGGACAGCAGCGCGTTCAGGCGCGCGGCGCTGTCGCTGATGCCGATCAGCTCGATCTCGTCGAGATACGGCATCCCGGGCTTGAAGTAGCTGTCGTTGCGCACGCCGACCGTCGACACGCCCGGCTTGAACGCCTTCAGCTTGTATGGGCCGCAGCCGATGCCGGTCGTGAAGTCGGTCGTGCCGTCCTTGACGATCACGAGTTGCGGCGTCGCGAGGATCACCGGCAGATCGGCGTTCGCGCTCGTGAGCGTCAGCGTGACTTCGTCCGGGCCGGTCGCCTTCGCGTCGGCGAACTGGTCGGCGAGCGGCTTGACCTTCGATGCGGTCGCCGCGTTCTTGTGGCGCATCAGCGAGAACACGACGTCGGCCGGCCCGACCGGTTTCCCGTCGTGGAACGTGACGCCCTTGCGCAGCTTGACGATCCAGGTCTTCGCATCGGTCGTCTGCAGCGACTCGGCGAGATTCATCTGCGGCGTCAGGCTCGCATCGAGCTGCGTGAGGCCGCTGTAGAACATGAAGAAGCGGACGTAGTCGGCGCCCGTCGAGCCCTTGGCCGGGTCGAGCGTATCGGCCGTCGAGCTGGATTCGTTGGCCACGCGGATCTTGCCGCCGCGCTTCGGCGCGGGCGCGGCGAACGCCGGCTGCGTGCCCATCAGCAGTCCGCCGGCGCCGGTGGCCATCATGCCGCCCGCCGCCATGATCCGCATCATGTCGCGGCGCGTGAAGCCGCGGTGATCTCCGCCGTTGTCGATATCGTCGCTCATCCGAACTGCTCCTGACTGTGGAAAGTGGGTCCTGGGGTCCAGCGTGGTTCGTGGTTCCCGTCGCGCCCGCCTGCTGGTAGCAAGTGCAACGTCTTACGCATTGAGTTCATTTAAGCACCGCCAAAATGGCGGTTGTCGCGATTCGGGGCACCTGCACGACACGATTCGACCGTTTTGGGCCGTCCGCGCAGCATGAATTGCTGCGCGAGCGCGTGTGCCGCGTTGTCTTCCCGTCGCCCCGCGACACATGCGCGACGAAGAGAATCGTAAAGCGACGGCCGCCGCAGATTGCACCGACAAAATTGCCCGTTCGGCATCCGAAACGCGTTCGACGGCCCCAAACCGCATGTTTTGCGTCGATTGCACGCTCGCGGGCCGCTGCGGGTCGAAACGAGCGAAATGTCCCGGGCGCCGGCCGCGCGCGCGTGCGACCGTGAGCCGCCCTCGCAGCCGCCGCGCCGGAGCGATTTCCCACCACCGCGAGGACACCCGCGCATGAAAGTTCAGAAGATTTCCCGCTCCGTCGACACCGACTTGCCCGAAGACCGGGGCACGGCCGGATTGCCCGGCACCGGGCGCGCCCGCGTGTCGGGGCGGCAGGTCGTGATCCCGGGCAGCGAGGCGTTCGACACCGGCGTGTTCGAATGCACGCGGGGCACTTACCGGCGCGGAGTGAAGGAAGCGGAGGTGATGCATTTCCTCGCCGGCGCCGGCACGTTCGCGCCGGATGGCGAGGAAGCGATCGAGTTCGGCGCGGGCGACGCGCTGTTCTTCGCCGCGAACACCGAAGGGCTGTGGGACGTGCGCGAGACGATGCGCAAGGTGTATGTGATCTTCTGACGCGGGGCGGGCCGCGCATGCGCGCCGCGCCCGGTTTCTCCCCCGGCAGGCCGCTCAGCCGGCCAGCCGGAACACCGCTACCGCGGACCTCAACCGTGCCGCCTGTTCATCCAGCGAGGAAGCGGCCGCGGCAGCCTGCTCCACGAGCGCGGCGTTCTGCTGCGTGACTTCGTCCATTTGCGACACCGCCTTGCCCACCTGTTCGATGCCGGTGCTTTGCTCGGCGGAGGCCGTGGAGATCTCGCCCATGATGTCGGCCACCCGGTCGATCGACCGGACGATCTCCGTCATGCGCGTCCCCGCCGCCTCGACGAGCCGGCTGCCGCTGCCGACCTTCTCGACCGACACCTCGATCAGCCCCTTGATGTCCTTCGCCGCCGCGGCGCTGCGCTGGGCAAGCGAGCGGACCTCCGAGGCCACGACCGCGAACCCGCGCCCTTCCTCGCCGGCTCGCGCCGCTTCGACCGCGGCGTTGAGCGCGAGAATGTTGGTCTGGAACGCGATGCTTTCGATCACGACGGTAATGTCGGCGATCCGCACCGACTCTTCGGAAATCTGCCGCATCGTTTCGACGACCTCCTGCACGGCGGCACCGCCGAGTTCGGTCGCCTCCTTGGCCGTGGTGACGAGCGCATTGGCCTGACGCGCATTCTCGGCATTCTGTCTGACCGTCGACGTGATCTGTTCCATGCTGGCGACCGTTTCCTGCAGCGACGCGGCCTGTTCCTCCGTGCGTTGCGACAGGTCCAGGTTGCCTTGCGCGATCTCGCCGGTGCCGACGGCGATCGAGTGGGTCGTGGTCTGGATTTCGGCGATCGTCTCGGTCAGGCGCGCCTTCATTTCGCCGAGCGCCGCAAGCAGGCTGCCCGGCGCGGCCTTGGCCGCATCGAACTCGACGTCCAGTTCTCCGGCGGCGATGCGCGCCGCGATGTGCGTCGCGTGCGCCGGCTCGCCGCCCAGCGTGCGCCTGACGCTGCGCAGGACGCCCCATGCGATTGCCGCCAGCGTCGCGGCGATGACGAGCGCGATGGCGCCCAGCACCATCGCGAGCCGGGTGAAGGCCGCGTCGATATCGTCGTAAAAGAATCCCGTGCCGATCCACCAGTTCCAGTCCGGAATGGCGACCACGCCCTGCAGTTTCGGCACCGCATCCGCGTCGGGGCTGCGCTTGACCAGCACGTCGACGAGCGCGAAATGCGCCTGCGCCATCCCCGCGCGGTAAGCCTCGCTATCGGTCAGGCCGCCGGTCGTGCGGTTGCCCTTGGCCCGCGTGCCGACGAACTTCGCGTTCGGATGAACCAGGTTGACGCCGTCGGCAGTCGTGACCCAGTAGTAGCTTTTCGTATCCGCGTTGAGCGCCGACAGCGCGGCTTTTGCCTGCTGCTGGGCCTGATCCGCGGTGAGCGTACCGCTCGCCTGCAACGCGCGGTACGAATTGACCAGATGTTCGGCCTTCGTCAAGAGAATGACGATCTCTTCGCGACGGCTGTCGATCAGCGCGCCGCGCAGCGTCTGCAGCGACATCGCGGCGAGCAATACGACGCCGAGCAGCGCAGCCGCGACGAGCATCAGCAGTTTCGTGGACAACTTCATGCGGGAGCCTCGCGATATTAACCATTCGGTACATATATCGGCGCTGGCGGCTCTACCTTGAACGTCATCGCATCGGTAATTACCCTTGTTTCGTGCGCCGATCGTACGCGCACGACGAAGCGGCCGGGCCGGCCGCTCCTGGATTCGCCCCGGGTGTGCCCGGGTGGCTGCGCGTCGCACGGCACATTCGCGCGCAGCCGGCGCGGCGCTTACAGGCCGAGCTGCGTCGCGAGATGGCCGATGTCGGACACCTCGTAGTAGTTGTAGAACGGCGTGCCGGGCTCGTGGCCGCGATTGACGAACGCCTTGTGCTTGATGCCGAGATCCTCGGCCGTCATCAGGTCGTAGCGCAGGCTCGACGACACGTGCAGCACGTCCTCGGGCTTGCAGCCGAGCTTGCCGAACATGTATTCGAAGCCCTGCATCCGCGGCTTGTACGACTGCGCCTGCTGCGCGGTGAACACCGCATGGAACGGCGCGCCGAGCTTGTCGACGTTGCTCATGATCTGGTCGTCCATTGCGTTCGACAGGATCACCAGCTTGTACTTCTTCGCGAGTCGCGACAGGCCGGCCGGCACGTCCGGATGCGGGCCCCAGGTCGGAACCGCATGATAGAAACGCTCGGCCTCGGCTTCGTCGAACGTCACGCCGATCCGCGCGCAGGTGCGACGGATCGCGTTGACGAGGACATCGCGGTACGGCTTCCAGGCGCCGAGCACCTCGTCGAGCCGATAAGCGGCGAACGCGCGCACGAAGTCCTCCATCGCGACCGGCGACAGCCGGTCCGCGTAAATCTCGCGCGCAAGCTCCGCCATCCGGAAGCGGGTCAGCGTGCCGTAGCAGTCGAACGTGATGAACTTCGGTTCAAATTGGATCATGATGACGTCCTGTCGGTGTGAAGCCCCGGCAGGGCCGGGGACGGGCTGGGTTCAACGAAATTGAATCAGGGCAAAAAGTCGTTCGCACATCGTTCGGCGCCGCCCAAAACGCACAATCGCCGCGAGTTGCCCGGATCGTGCAGCACGATGTGCGGCACGATCCGGCGAGCCTCGCGAAAACCCGGGCAGGCTGCCGGCCGACGCGGCTCGCCGGCAAGCGGCAGCGACACCGTGCCTTCATCGTAGTGGCATTCCCACAGCAGGAGTTGCCGGATCGGCAGCGCGCGCCGGCACGATACGCGTGTTCGTTCGCGCCGATCGAGCGGGTTTGCGTCGATCTGACGCGAGCGGCCGCTGCCGCCGGAAAACAGGCGAATCGTCCTATCCGCGCCGCGGCGGCGCTGGCAGAGTCGAGATGTCATTCCTACCCATCCGGAGTCCGGCGTGGCCGACCTCAATTCTTCCAGCACGCTTACCTATCGCCCGTTCGCCGAAACCGACCTGCCCGCCGCGCACCGGCTGTCGGAGGCGGTCAAGTGGCCGCACCGGCTCGACGACTGGCGCTTCGCGCTCCAGCTCGGCAGCGGCTTCGTCGCCGAAGACGAATCCGGCATCGTCGGCACCGCGCTCGGCTGGCGCTTCGGCGAGTCGCACGCATCGCTCGGCATGGTGATCGTGTCGCCCGAGCGCCAGGGCCGCGGCATCGGCCGCGAACTGCTCGCGCGCGTCGTCGACAGCCTCGGCCCGCGGACCGTGTTCCTGCATGCGACGCCGGCCGGCGAGTCGCTCTACGTGAAGTTCGGATTCAGTGCGATCGGCACGATCGACCAGCACCAGGGCGCCGCGTTCCAGCCGCCGCTGATTTCGCTGCCGCCCGGCGAGCGGCTGCGGCCGCTCGGCACCAACGACGGCCCGCGACTCGCGGCGCTCGCAGCGCGCGCGGCCGGCTACCCGCGCGATGCGGTGGTCGATGCGCTGCTCGGCGTGGCCAACGGGATCGCGCTCGATCGCGACGGCGAACTGCTCGGCTTCGCGCTGTTTCGCCGTTTCGGCCGCGGTCACGCGATCGGCCCGGTGATCGCACCGGACGCGCTGCGCGCGCAGGCGCTGATCAGCCACTGGCTCGCGCTGCACGAAGGCATGTTCGTGCGCGTCGACGTGCCCGGCGACAGCGGGCTGTCGGACTGGCTGCAGGGGCTCGGCCTGCCGCGCGTCGATACCGTCGTCGCGATGGCGCGCGGTGCGGCGCCCGCGCGCGATCCGGCGCTGCGCGCGTTCGCCATCGTCAACCAGGCGCTCGGCTGAGCGGCACGCACGATGAGCTTCCTCTACAAGGCCGACCCGGTGCGCGGCGCACAATGGGCGCAGCGCTTCGCGCAACAGGCGCCCGATCTCGCGTTCCGGATCTGGCCGGACATCGGCGATCCGCGCGCGGTGCGCTACCTCGCCGCATGGCAGCCGCCCGACGATCCGGTCGCGCTGCTGCCGAACCTCGAGATCGTGTTTTCGGTCGGCGCCGGCATCGATCAATTCGACCTGTCGCGCGTGCCCGCGCACATTCCGGTCGTGCGGATGATCGAGCCCGGCATCGTCGACGGCATGGTCGAATACGTGACGCAGGCCGTGCTGACGATCCATCGCGACCTGTTCGACTACGCGGCGCAGCAACGCGCGCAGGCCTGGCACGAGCGGCCGGTGCGCGCGGCCGCATCCCGCCGCGTCGGCGTGCTCGGGCTCGGCACGCTCGGGCAGGCCGTGCTCGACACGCTGCGGCGCTTCGGCTTCCCGTGCGCCGGCTGGAGCCGCACGCCGCGCACGCTCGACGGCATCGACTGTTACGCGGGCGACGCGGCGCTCGATGCGTTCCTGGCCCGCACCGACATCCTGATCTGCCTGCTGCCGCTGACGGACGGCACGCGCGGGCTGCTCGGCGCGCGCGTGTTCGACGCGCTGCCGGCCGGCGCATCGCTCGTGCAGGTCGGTCGCGGCCCGCAGCTCGACGCGGCCGCGCTGCTCGCCGCGCTCGACAGCGGCCGCCTCGACAGCGCGATCCTCGACGTGACGGACCCCGAACCTTTGCCGGCCGGACACCCGTTCTGGGCCCATCCGCGCATCCGGATCACGCCGCACATCGCGAGCGCGACGCGGCCCGATACCGCGGTCGATGCCGTGCTCGCGAACCTCGCGCGCCATCGCGCGGGCCAGCCGATGATCGGCGTCGTCGATCGCATGCGCGGTTACTGACGCGCGTGCCCGACCCGGCGGGGCGTGCAGCAGAAAATGCCGAAGCGCCCCGTGCAAACGCCGTATCCATACGTTTCAAGCGGGAAATTGAAGACGCGTGCGGATTTCCCGCCCGGTAGCATGAACTCACGCTGACACCCAACGAGAGTCCCGCCCTGCCATGACCTACTCCGCGCTGATCGAAGCCGATCGTCAACACCTGATTCATCCGGTCGTCAATTACCGTACGCACGAGACGCGCGGCGTCACCGTGCTCGACTCCGCCGACGGCGTGTTCCTGCGCGACGCGCAAGGCCACACGCTGCTCGACGCGTTTTCCGGCCTGTGGTGCGTGAACGTCGGCTACGGCCGCGACAGCATCGTGAAGGCCGCGGCCGACCAGATGGCGAAGCTGCCCTACGCAACCGGCTATTTCCATTTCGGATCGCAGCCCGCGATCGAGCTTGCCGAGCGGCTCGCGGCGCTCGCGCCCGCGTCGCTGAACCGCGTGTACTTCACGCTCGGCGGCTCGGACGCCGTCGATTCCGCGGTGCGCTTCATCACGCACTATTTCAACGCGACCGGCCGCCCGTCGAAGAAGCACATGATCGCGCTCGAGCGCGGCTATCACGGCTCGTCGTCGATCGGCGCCGGGCTCACCGCATTGCCCGCGTTCCATCGCCATTTCGATCTGCCGCGCGCCGACCAGCACCACATTCCGTCGCCCTACCCGTATCGCCACCCGCTCGGCGACGATCCGCAGGCGCTGATCGCCGCGTCCGTCGCCGCGCTCGAAGCGAAGGTCGCGGAACTCGGCGCGGACAACGTCGCCGCGTTCTTCTGCGAGCCGGTACAGGGCTCCGGCGGCGTGATCGTGCCGCCCGCGGGCTGGCTGAAGGCGATGCGCGACGCATGCCGGCGCCTCGGCATCCTGTTCGTCGCCGACGAGGTGATTACCGGCTTCGGCCGCACCGGCCCGCTGTTCGCGTGCGAGACCGAGCAGCTCGATCCGGACTTGATGACCGTCGCGAAAGGGCTGACGGCCGGTTATGCGCCGATGGGCGCGGTGCTGATGTCCGACGAAATCTATGAAGGTATCGCGGGCAGCCGCGCCGACACGGCGGTGGTCGGGCACGGCCACACGTATTCCGCGCATCCGGTCAGCGCCGCGATCGGCCTCGAAGTGCTGAAGCTCTATCACGAAGGCGGGCTGCTCGCGAACGGCCAGGCGATGGCGCCGCGTTTCGCCGCGGGGCTCGATGCGCTGCGCGCGCATCCGCTCGTCGGCGACGCCCGTTCGGTCGGCCTGCTCGGCGCGCTCGAGCTGGTGGCCGACAAGGCACGCAAGACGCGCATCGACCCGGCGCTGAACCTGCCCGACAAGATCGCCGCCGCCGCGTACGCGAACGGCGTGGTGTTCCGCGCATTCGGCGACGGCGTGCTCGGTTTCGCGCCGGCACTGAGCTTCACCGCGGGCGAGTTCGACCTGATGTTCGAACGCGTGCGCAAGACGCTCGACGACGTGCTGGCCGACGCGGGCGTGCAGCGCGCGCTCGACGCCGCCCACGCGCAGCCGGCATGACGCGGGCATGAAGCGGGCGAGGGAAAGCCGGACTTGTGGCGGCTACCGTTCGACTCTAAAGTAACCGGACATTCCATTTCTGCCTTCTCACGCGAACATGACGGACAGCAAGCTAGACCGGATCGACCTGCGCATTCTTTCCCAGTTGCAGAAGCGCGGGCGCATGACCAACGTCGAACTGGCCGATGCGGTCGGGCTGTCGCCGAGCCCGTGCCTGATCCGCGTGAAGCGGCTCGAAAAAGCCGGCTACATCGCCGGGTACGGCGCGCACATCCAGCTCGAGAAGCTCGGCGACGTGCAGGTGGTGTTTACCGAGGTCACGCTCGCCGACCACCGGCGCGAGGACTTCGACCGGTTCGTCGCGGCGATCCGCGATGTCGACGAGATCGTCGAGTGCCATCTCGCGAGCGGCGGCTACGACTATCTGCTCAAGTTCGTCACGCGCAGCGTGAGCCACTACCAGACGATCGTCGAAGGGCTGCTCGAGCAGAACATCGGCATCGAGAAGTATTTCAGCTACGTGATCATCAAGTCGCCGTTCGTCAAGCGGCACTACCCGCTCGAATCGCTGTTCGGCGAACGGCACTGACGAGCGGCGGGCGGCGGCCACGCCGTACGCCCGTCGTCGCGACGCGCCCGCCTGCCGCCGTCGAGCCGCCCTCATCCAAGGATCTGCCATGTCACTTACCCTCTCCCGCACCGAACTCGTTCGCAGTGCAAACCTGATCGACGGCGCGTGGCGCGACGCGCTCGACGGCCGTCGCTTCACGATCACCGATCCGGCGACGCTCGAGCGCGTGGCCGACGTGCCCGACAGCGGTGCGGCCGACGCACGTGCCGCGACCGACGCGGCCGTGCGCGCGCTGCCCGCGTGGCGCGCGACGCCGGCCCGCGAACGCGCGGCGATCCTGCGCGCATGGCATGCGGCGATCGTCGCGCACACCGACGATCTCGCGAAACTGATGTCGCGCGAACAGGGCAAGCCGCTCGCCGAAGCGCGCGGCGAAGTCGCGTATGGCGCGTCGTATGTGCTGTGGTTTGCCGAGGAAGCGACCCGCACCTACGGCGACCTGATTCCGCAACAGCAGCGCGGCAAGCGGCTGAGTGCGGTCAAGGAGCCGATCGGCGTCGTCGCCGCGATCACGCCGTGGAATTTCCCGCTCGCGATGATCGCGCGCAAGATCGCGCCCGCGCTCGCGGCCGGCTGCACGGTCGTCGCGAAGCCGGCCGAGGACACGCCGCTCACGGCACTCGCGCTGGCGTTCCTCGCGCAGGAAGCCGGCGTGCCGCCCGGCGTGCTGAACGTGATCGCCGCATCGCGCGAGCACGGCATCGACGCGGTGGCCGACTGGCTCGCCGACGGCCGCGTGCGCAAGATCACGTTTACGGGATCGACGCCCGTCGGCAAGCTGCTCGCACGCGAATCGGCCGCGACGCTCAAGAAGCTGTCGCTCGAGCTCGGCGGCAATGCGCCGTTCATCGTGTTCGACGATGCCGAGCTCGACGCCGCCGTCGACGGGCTGATGGCCGCCAAGTTCCGCAACGGCGGCCAGACATGCGTGTCGCCGAACCGCGTGTACGTGCAGGCCCGAATCTACGACGCCTTCGCCGCGAAGCTCGCCGCGCGGGTCGGCGCGTTGAAGGTTGCCCCGGCAACCGACCCTGCCGCGCAGATCGGCCCGATGATCAACGCACGCGCGGTCGACAAGATCGCGCGCCATGTCGACGATGCGCTCGAGCGCGGCGCCCGCGTGCTGACGGGCGGCAGGCGCCTGCCCGAACTGGGGCCGAACTATTACGCGCCGACCGTGCTCGCCGATGCGGCCGCCGGCATGCAGCTCGGTTGCGAGGAGACGTTCGGGCCGGTCGCCGCGCTGTTTCCGTTCGATACCGAGGATGAAGCCGTCGGCGCCGCGAACGACACGCCGTTCGGGCTCGCCGCGTATTTCTACACGCAGGACGTCCGGCGCATCGCACGCGTGTCGGCGCGGCTCGAAACGGGCATCGTCGGCATCAATGAAGGTGCGCTCGCGAGCGAGGCCGCGCCGTTCGGCGGCGTGAAGGAATCGGGCTACGGCCGCGAAGGTTCGCGCTACGGCCTCGACGACTACCTGTCGATCAAGTACCTGTGCCAGGGCGGGCTCGACTGATCGCGCACGGCCCGACACGACGCGCTTCGTCGACCAGGGCAACCCTACCGGGCTCGAACATTTCCCGGACGCCGGCACCGTGATCGGCCGGTCGAACGAGGTTCCCGTCGTGACGCCGTATCCCGACTGCGTGCTCGTGATGCCGTCGCTGCGGCAATTGCGGCCCGGCGTCACCGTCGTCCGGCTCGGGCGGCTCGTCGACGAATCCGCAGCGCCCGTCTGACGGATCGACTTCAACCCGACCGGCGCGGCGGCCGCACACGTTTGCGGCAACGCCGCGCCGATTCGCTTCGCATGCAAACCTCCATTTCCTCGCATACCTGCCGTTAACCCGGATTTCAGCGCAGCCTCGGTCATCGCACCTGGCTTCCCCCACGAGCGCGAGCATGTCCGCATCCACTTCCATCGAGAAAATCGCCGACTGGGCGGGACGAAACCATCTTGTCGTCGGCGCGCTCGGCACACTGATGTCGCTCGCCGCGCTGAGCATCAGCGCGATGACGCTGTGGGCCATGAGAAGCGGCGTCGTCGAGCACGCGCACGAGACTTCGCGCAACGTCGCCGCCGTGCTGGTCAGCGAGATCGCGCGGACCGTCGAAACGTCCAACAACGCACTGAGCGCACTCGCATCCGATCTCGGCAAGCCGGAAGTCAGGCACATGGACGCCGGGCTGCGGCACGATCTGCTGTTCCAGCGCGCGGCCGCGCAATACGTGACCGGAATGGGCGTGACAGACCAGAACGGCCGCCTGATCGACGGGTGTTGCGGGCCGACTCACCATTGGGACTTCGGCGATCGCGACTACTTCAAGGTCCATCGCGACGCGGCGAACGTCGGCCTTTACGTATCGGAGGCCTATCGCGCGCGCTCGCGCAACGGCACGAAGTCCATCGCGCTGTCCCGGCGCGTCGAACGGCCGGACCACACATTCAACGGGATCGCGGTTGTCGCCATCGACCTCGCGTACTTCGATCAGTTGCTTGCCCGATTGAACGTCGGGCCGAACGGCATCAGCGCGATCCTGCGCACGGACGGCACCATCCTGGCCAGAAATCCGCCGCTGAGCGACCACCAGATGGTCCGCCTGAGCCGATCGAAGGTCTTCGATCGCATGCTGAACCAGGAATCGGGGTTCTATGCGGCCTACTCGCGCATCGACGGAACCTTGCGGCTCTATACGTTCCAGCGGGTGCCCGGCACCCCGCTGATTGCCGTCGTCGCCCCTGCCGAGCGCGACGTGCTGGCCGGCTTCACGCGCATGTCATGGTCGGTCGGCGTGTCGGCCTCGTTCATCTGCGCGCTCTTCTGCGCGGTCGTCTGGCTGCTCGCATTCGCATTGCGGGACAATCTTCGCAAGCAAACGTTGCTGACCGATCTCACCCGCACCGATCCGCTGACGGGCCTGCACAACCGCCGCGCGCTCGACGTCGCGCTGGCCGACGAATGGAAGCGACTCCAGCGCAGCAATGAAGGCAGCCTGTCGGTGCTGTTCATCGATGCCGACCACTTCAAGCAGTACAACGACAGATACGGGCATGCGCAGGGTGACACGGCACTGAGATTCCTGGCCGAATGCATCCGGACTCACACGCGGCGGCGCGCCGACATCGCCGCGCGCTACGGCGGCGAAGAGTTCGTCGCGGTGCTGCCGGATACGGATGAAAGCGGCGCCGCGAAGGTCGCCGAGGCCATTCGCGCCGAAGTGGAACGCAACCAGCTCGCCGGATTCGCCGAGACGGTTCCGGCTTTTACGGTGAGCATCGGATACGCGACCGGGCATCGCGCACGCCCGGCGTCCATCGACGCGCTCACGCATCAGGCAGACCTCGCGTTGTATACGGCGAAGCGCCACGGTAGAAACCGCGTGTGCCGCGGCGACACGGGATCGTTTGCGCAATCGGCGTGAGGGCCGTTGCGGTCGACCGCGGGCGCTTTTTCCTTTCGGTGTCCGTCTCGCCCGGTAATGCAGCACACCGATCGCCGGCCGCGCGATCGTACCGCTGCCGCCATTCACCGGTTCCGGCAATCCGGCGGCTTCGCGTCCGGAACGTGACACACCTGCCGTTCCGGGCTTTCGGGCCCGCGTCGATCGACGACCTCATGGTTTTCCGGACGGATGGCGTCAATTTCGTGACGGCATCGCTTCCGGAATCACGCACTCGATAACGTCCGAAGTAAAAAACCTCTCGCGAGAACGCTCCGAATAGTGCGTTCTTGACCATTTCGAAGTTTCTCAACCCGCAAACGATTGCGTTCTTCAAGCCCCCTAAATCCTTCTTTAACCAATCCGATAATAAGGAACGCTACCCAATATCGACACAACGGATCCTGAATGATGCATAACAAACAGTTGATGGTTCGCACGAAACTCACCCTTACGTTTGGCTTCCTGACGTGCGTGGTGCTGCTCGTTTCGTTCCTCGGCATCGTATCGCTCAGCAACGCGAACGCGGTATTCGCGAATTATGTCAATGGCATCAACGCTCGCGCGGAACTGGCAGCCAAGGTACGCGTCGCCGTCGATCGGCGCGCCATCGCGGCGCGCAACCTGGTGCTCGTGACGACGCCACGCGACCTGGAGATCGAGAAGGAAGCAGCGCTGCAGGCCGACCGCGATGTCAGCGCACGAATCGCCGCACTCAAGAACGCCGTAGGTGAAGGCACCGACGCGACCGACAAGGCGCGCGAGCTGGTACGGCAGATCGACCAGATCGAGACAAGGTACGGCCCGGTGGCACGGGCCATCGTCGACGCCGCGCTGAACAACCGGCGCGATCAGGCCATCACGATGATGAACGAACAATGCCGACCGCTTCTGGCGCAGCTGGTCGACGCATCGCAGGCCTATATCGTGTACACGCGCGAACGCGCCGTGCAGATGGTGCAAGAGTCCGAAGACCGCTATGCGTCGCGACGGGTGCTGCTCATCGTCATCTGCCTCGCCGCCGTCGCGGGCGCGGTGGCGGCGGGCGTCATCATCGTGCGAGGGCTGACCCGTTCGCTCGGCACTGAGCCGGCCACGCTCAGCGACATCGCGCAGCGCATCGCCGGCGGCGACCTCGCCGCCGGGTCCGCCACCGTCGACGCGCCGCGCGGCAGCGTGCTGGCCTCCATGCGCGAAATGCAGGCCAATCTGGTGCGCCTGATTTCGCAGGTTCGCATCGCGTCCGGCAACGTCGCGACGGGCGCGAGCGAAATCGCGTCCGGCAACCAGGATCTGTCGTCGCGCACGGAACAGCAGGCCGCGTCGCTGCAGGAGACCGCATCCAGCATGGAAGAATTGACGTCCACCGTGCGACTGAACGCCGACAATGCGCAGCAGGCAAGCTCGCTGGCCAATAACGCATCGGAAGTCGCGCAGCGCGGCAGCACCGTGGTCGGCCTGGTGGTCGAAACGATGACGGACATCAGCGACAGCTCGTCGAAAATCGCCGAGATCACCGGGATGATCGAAGGAATCGCGTTCCAGACGAACATCCTCGCGCTCAATGCGGCCGTGGAAGCGGCACGCGCGGGTGAACAAGGCCGCGGTTTCGCGGTCGTGGCCAGCGAAGTGAGAAGTCTCGCGCAACGTTCATCGACCGCCGCGAAGGAAATCCGGCAGTTGATCACGCAATCGGTCCAGAAGATCCAGGACGGCTCGCGTCTCGCGCACAATGCGGGCGACACCATGGGCCAGGTGACGCAGGCGGTGGCGCGCGTGACGGACATCATGGGCGAGATCGCGGCGGCATCGAACGAGCAGAGCCGCGGCATCGAGCAGGTCAACCTGGCCATCACGCAAATGGATGAAGTCACGCAACAGAATGCGGCGCTCGTCGAAGAGGCCGCCGCCGCATCGAAGTCGCTCGAGGAACAGGGAAATCAGCTTGCCGAGTCGGTATCCCTGTTCCGGCTGGAGGCGAGCGCATCGCACGCATAGCCGCGTCGGCGCGTCGCACCGTTGCTGACACACACTTTGCTTCCGACACCCGTCCCGTTTAGGAAAACAGACTAAACATCATTCCCCGAAAGCGGGACGTGCTCGATCGCGCCGAATGACGTGAAGCGGTTTCGTAACCGTCGCGTCACGATCGGCCACCACAATGCTCCGTCTTCTACCCTCAGGATGGAGTTTGCATGCTTGCGTCACCGAGCCGTCTCCCGCTGCACGTCGCAGCGCTGTCGACCGCGATCCTACTGGCTGCCTGCGGCGGCGGCGACGATGTCGTCGCAACGAGCTCGACGAACGCCGCGGTCCCGGCACCGCCGGCCGACCCCGGCTTCGTCGACAGCGCGCCCGTTCCGAGCGTGCCCGCGTTCGTCGACAACGTCGCGACCAACCAGCGCGGCGACGCCCGTTATGCAACGCTGTCGACCAACGCCGCCGTGCGCGTGGTGAGCCGCTTCCTCGACCTGTGGCAGCCGTCGACGATGCTCGTCGATGCGGGCGTGACCGCGCCGGCCAACGGCGCGTTTCCCGCCATCTCGCCTTCCCCCTGCACGGGGCTGCCCGGCAACGGCACGCCGTGCGGCACGAGCCTGAACGACGCGGTGCTGTCGGCGAACGTGCAATACGTGGTCAACGCGACGACCGCGCGCACGCCGCAGCAAGCCGACGCCGCCTATTACGACGACCGGCGCGGCAAGGGTTACAGCGTGACGGACGGCATGGGCCCGCTCACCGCGGCATGGCGCACCGCGGCCCAGCAGACGACCAGCATCACCAGCGTGCCGGCCGATGCCACGACCGTCCTCTATAACGACACCGGCAACAACGTCGGCGTGGGCAGCAGCGGCAACGCGAGTTTCGGGAAAGTCGTCGACCTGCTCAACGAAATGGGCAACAACGCGTCGACCGAACCCGCGAAGCGCTTCTACAAGTATGCACGGCCGTACCGCTGGAGCTCGAGCGTCGTCGTCGCGCCGACACTCGTACCCGCGGAAAGCGCGACGCCGGCGACCGACGGCGGCTTCATCAGCGGCCACCAGGCCGAAGCGATGCGCGATGCCGTGACGATGGCGTGGCTCGTGCCCGAGCGCTTCCAGGAAATGGTCGGCCGCGGCCTCGAGCTCGGCGAGAACCGGATCCTCGCCGGCATGCACTCGCCGCTCGACGTGATCGGCGGCCGCATGCTCGCGCTGGCCGTCAGCGCGGCCAACCTCGCCGCGTACGCGAGCGACGCGCAGGCCGCGTACGGCCAGGCGCACCAGACGCTGCAGCAGCTCACCGGCACGACCGATGCGACCTTCCCGGCATTCGCGCGCTCGGGCACGACGGCGACCGACCGGTTCGCCGACTACGCGACGAACAAGGCCGCGTTCACGCGCCGCATGACGTACGGCTTCGGCGCGATCGACGCGACCGGCGCGCCGCCGGTCGTGCCGAAGGGCGCGGAGATCCTGCTGCAGACGCGCTTCCCGTACCTGGGCGCGGACCAGCGGCGCGTCGTGCTGAAGACCACCGAACTGCCGTCCGGCTACCCGGTGATGGACGATGCGGAAGGCTGGGGCCGGCTGAACCTGTTCGCCGCCGCCGACGGCTACGGCGCGTTCAACGGCAACGTGACCGTCGCGATGGATGCGTCGAAGGGCGGCCTCAACGCCGCCGACCTGTGGCGCAACGACATCGCGGGCGCCGGCAAGCTGACGCTGCAAGGCAGCGGCACGCTGACGCTGGCGGGCAACAACAGCTATACGGGCGGCACGCAGGTCAGCGGCGGCACGCTCGCCGCCGCTTCCACGATGGCGTTCGGCAACGGCGACGTGTATGTCGGCTCCGGCGGCGGCATCCGGATCGCGGCCGGCGCGCCCGTCACGATCGCGACCCGCTACACGCAGCTCGACAACACGACGCTCGAACTCGACATCGACGGCAACGGCGGCGGACGCCTGCGCGTGGGCGGCGCGTTCACCGTCGCGGGCGGCACGCTGCACGTGAAGTTCGTGAACGGTTATGCGCCGAAAGCCGGCGACACCATCGCACTGATCGACGCGGCAGCAGGCGCCGCGAAGTTCTCGACGGTGACGGTCGACGGCTTCAAGGCGATGCCGGTCTATACGGCGACGGGCGTGTCGATCACGCTGTCGGCGTCATAACCGGCGCAGGCATCGATCCGCGCGACGGCGCCGACCGCCGGTTCGCGCATCAGGGTTTGCATCGCGGGTTTTCCTTCGCAGCCCGATTGCGCGGGCGGCCGCACGCCGCCGCGAGTCGCGACTCGCGAATGGCGGATCAGCATTCGACGAGCGCCTTCACGACGTCATGCACCGCCGCGCGCGGCGTCGATCCGGTAGAAGCGGCGCGCGTTGCCGCCGAACAGGCCGGCAAGCGCCGCGGAGCCGAGCAACTGCGCGCAGTCGTCCTCGCACGCGGCCAGCCAGTCGCCGTAGCCGCCGCACGCCGACGCGACACGCAGCACCGGCCAGTCGCTGCCCCACATCAGTCGCGCCGGCCCGAACAGGTCGGCCAGCGCATGCACATAAGGCCGCGTGCGCGCTCGCACGGCGTCCGGGCCGGCCGACGGCCCGGCCTCGGTCCACAGGCCGGACAGCTTGCAGTGAAGATTCGGCAGGCTCGCGAGGCCGCGCATCGCCGACAGCCACGGCTGCAGCTCGCCGCGTTCGATGAACGGCTTCGCGCCGTGGTCGATCACGATCTGCAGATCCGGGTGGCGCTGCGCGAACGCATGCAGCGCATCGAGATGCCGCGGCATCACCAGCGCATCGAAACGCAGCGCATGCTCGAGCATCGCGGCGACCGCGCGATCGAGCACCGGATCGTCGATCCACGCATCGTCGGGCAGATCCTGCAGCATCGGGCGCAACCCGCGCGCCTTCGGCGCCGACGCGAAGGCCGCGATCCGCGCCGGCGCGTCGGCGGCCTTCAGGTCGACCCAGCCGACCACCGCGCCGACCGTGGGGGTGTCGTCCGCGAGATCGAGCAGGAAGCGCGTGTCGGCGTCGCTCGGCAGCGATTGCACGAGCACGGTGCGGTCGATGCGCGCCGCGTCGAGCAGCGGCGCCAGATCGGCGGGGCCGAAATCGCGGTGAATCGCATCGAGTTCGGCCGGCGGCCAGCAGCCGGCCCGCGCGCCGATCCGCCAGTAGTGCTGATGTGCGTCGACGCGTGCCGTCATGCGCGCGCTCCCGGCACCGGCGCGCGCGCCGCGATCAGCCCTTCGTCGCGCAGCGCGGCCCACAGTTCGGCCGGCACCGGGCGCTCGAACCATGCGATGTTCTGTTGCAGCTGGGCCACGCTGCGCGCGCCGACCACGCACGACACGACCGCCGGATGGCCGAACGGAAACTGCAGCGCGGCAGCGGGCAGCGGGACGTCGAAGCGCTTGCACAGCACGCCGAGCCGCGTGGCCTTGTCGATCACGTCGGCGCTTGCGTCCGCATAGTTGAACTTGCCGTTGCCGGCCAGCACACCGGAATTGAACACGCCGCCGACCACGATGCCCGTCCCCGCGCGGCCGCACGCGTCGAGCAACGGTTCGAGCGCCGTCTGTTCGAGCAGCGTGTAGCGGCCGGCCAGCAGCACGGCATCGAGCGCCGCTTCGTTCAGCGCAGCGGCGGCGACTTCCCATTCGTTCACGCCGAGACCGAACCCGCCGATCTCGCCGCCCGCACGCAGCGCATCCAGCGCGCGAAACCCGCCGCCGCGGGTCAGCTGTTCCCAGTAGTGCGCGTGACGATCGCCGTGCGTCATCGCGCCGATGTCGTGCACGTACAGGATGTCGATCCGCGCGAGCCCGAGCCGCTGCCGGCTGTCGTCGTGCGACCGCATGATGCCGTCGTAGCTGTAGTCGTAGACCGGCCGGAACGGCAGCGGCTCGGCCCAGCCGTCGTCGCCTGGGCGCACGCTGGCGTCGGCGCGCATCAAGCGCCCGACCTTCGTGCTGAGCGTGAACGCGCCGCGCTCGCGCGGCGCGAGCCCCGCACCCACGCGCCGCTCGGACAGCGTGTAGCCGTAATACGGCGCCGTGTCGAAGTAGCGCAGGCCGGCGGCCCACGCGGCGTCGACGAGCGAGCCGGCGTCGGCGGCCGACATCGGGCGATAAAGGCTGCCGAGCTGCGAGCAGCCGAGGCCGAGCGCGGACACCGTCAGCCCGCTGCGCGGCAATGCGCGCGTATCGTTTGCGTTCATGATTCGTGACAGGGTGCGGGAAAGAAGCATGGCCGGCAGCCGCCGCCCGCGCTCGGGCGGCTTGCGCGGCCGCTCAGTACAGGACGTTCCTGGCCGCCTCCGAATCGAGGTTCTGCTTGTCGACCATCACGACGCCGGTATCGATCAGCTTCGGCGCCGGCTTGCGTTCGACGACATCGAGCGCCGTGCGCACGCCCTGGTTCCCCATCTGCCACGAGCCCTGCACGGCGATCGCCTGCACCGTGCCGTCGCGCACGAAGCCCTGCAGATCCTCGTTGCCGTCGAACCCGATCGCCACCACCTTGCCCGCCTTGCCCGACTGCTTCAGCGCCCGGCCCATCCCGACCGCGGTCGGCTCGTTCGCGCCGAAGATGCCCTTCAGGTCGGGGTTCGCCGACAGCACGTCGGTCGTCTGGTTCAGCGCGTTCGCCATTTGCGACTGCGAGTAGTACGGGCCGACGATCTGCAGCTTCGAATGGCTCGCGATGTACTTGCGGAACCCGCCGACGCGGCTGACTTCGGAGCCCGCGCCCGGCACGTACGACATGATCGCGATCTTGCCGGACTGCCCGACGCGGTCGATCAGCGCCTTCGCGCACAGCGCGCCCGCCTTCTCGTTGTCGGTCGACAGGAATGCCTGGTAATACGGTTTGCCGGTGTCCGAGATCGCCGAGTCGATCAGCACGACCGGAATGTGCGCTTCCCACGCCTTCTTGATCGCGGGCACGAGTGCATCGGGATCGGACGGTGCGAGCACGATGCCCGCCACATGACGCGTGACCGCGTTGTCGACCATGTTGACCTGCCCGCTGATGTCGGACTCGGCCGCGGGCCCCTGGAACGTCATCGTGTAGCCCTTGGCGCTGTCGAGCGCCGCCTTCGCGCCTTTCTGCACGTTCTGCCAGTAGTTCGAGTTGACCGTCTTGACGATCACGGCGATCTCGCCGCCCGCCGCGTACGCACCGCTGTTGCATGCCGCGAACAGGCATGCCGATGCTGCCAGCAGGATGGATTTGTTCATGTCTCGCTCCGCTTCTCGTTGGTGGGAACTGCTGCCGGTCAGGGCCGGCGATTGCGCAACTGGTCGATCCAGACCGTGCCCAGGATCACGACGCCGATGATGATCTGCTGGATGAAGCTCGATACGCCGTTCATGTTCAGGCCGTTGCGCAGCACGCCGATCACGAACGCGCCGATCGCCGTGCCGGAAATCGTCCCGACACCGCCCATCAGCGACGTGCCGCCGATGACCGAACTGGCGATGGCGTCGAGTTCGTACATGACGCCCTCGTTCGGCTGCCCGGTGACGAGCCGCGACATCAGCACGCAGCCGGTCACGCCGGCGAGCGCGCCGGACAGCACGTAGGTGAAGAGCTTCACGCCCTGTACGTTCACGCCCGACAGCCGGGCCGCCTCCGCATTCGACCCGACCGCGTAGATATGGCGGCCGAGCGACGTTCTCGACAGCAGCACGGAAACCACGACGAACAGGACGACCATGATCACGACCGGATACGGAATGCCGGGAAACGTCGTGTCGGGGAACCCGTCCGCGCCAATGCGCGAGATGCGCAGCAGCGCGCCGTTGCCCAGCGCGCCGAACGCGTCGCCGAGATCCGATACCGGCCGTGCGCCCGTGATCTGGAGCGCGATGCCGCGCGCGACGAGCATCATGCCGAGCGTCGCGATGAACGGCGGCAGGCCCATGCGCGTCACGCACATGCCGTTGACGAACCCGCACAGCGCACCGACCAGAATCCCGGCCGCCATGGCCGCCGGCACCGGCACGCCCGCCTTGACCAGCAGTGCGGCGGAGACGCCGGCCAGCGCGAGCACCGAGCCGACCGACAGGTCGATGCCGCCGGTGATGATCACGCAGGTGGCGGCCACGCCGAGATAGGCGATGGAGGTCACCTGCAGGCCGACGGTCATCAGGTTGTCGACCGAGAAAAACGCCGCGCTCGATACGGAAAACGCGAACACGAGCACGACCAGGCTGCCCAGCGCAGCGAACTTCTGGATAAGGTCGCGCCGCCGCTGTCGCGCCGCCCGTTCGTCGGCCTGGCTTCGATCCGATGTCATTTCAAGCATGGGAACGCCCCGACGCATAGTGCATGATCTCCTCCTGACTGGTGTGTTGGGTGTCGAGAAACGCGGTCAATCGACCTTCGTGAAAAACGGCGATCCGGTCGGTCATGCCGAGCAGCTCCGGCAGCTCCGAACTGATCAGCACCACGCCGACGCCGTCGGCGGCGAGCCGGTCCATCAGCCCGTAGATCGCGAATTTCGCGCCCACGTCGATGCCGCGCGTCGGCTCGTCGAAGAACAGGATCTTCGAGCCGCGGTACAGCCATTTGCCGATGACGACCTTCTGCTGGTTGCCGCCGGACAGGTTGCGCACGACCTGCTGCACCGACGGCGTGCGAATCGCGAGGTCCTGCACGTAGCGCCGCGCCACGTCGAGCTCGTCGTCGAAGCGCAGGAAGCCCAGGCGCGATGCGATGCCGCGCACGTTCGCGAGCGTGAGGTTCGCCGCGACGGGCATCGGCAGCGCGAGCCCCTCCTTCTTGCGGTCCTCCGACAGATACGCGATGCCGTGGTGGATCGCCTCGCGCGGCGAGCGGATCGTCACGGGCCGGCCGTGCAGCTCGATCGTGCCGCCGTCCGGGCGGTCCGCGCCGAAGATCGCGCGCGCGACTTCGGTGCGCCCGGCGCCCATCAGTCCGGCAAAACCCAGGATCTCGCCCTTGCGAAGCGTGAACGACACCGGCCCGAACACGCCTTCGCGGCGCAGTTCCCGCACGTCGAGCAGCACTTGTTCGGTCGGCGTCGACTGCCGCGACGGATACGCGTCGTCGAGCGTCCGCCCGACCATGCGCGCGACGATGTCGTCGATGCTCACGTCGGCGAAATCGTCCGTCGATATCTGGCGCCCGTCGCGCAGCACGGTCACGCGATCGACGATCTGCGCCATTTCGTCGAGCCGGTGCGAGATGTACAGGATCGCCACGCCGTCGGCACGCAATTCCTCGATGATGCGAAAGAGCTGCACCGTTTCCGACTCCGTCAGCGACGACGTGGGCTCGTCCATGATCAGCACGCGCGCGTCGTGCGACAGCGCCTTCGCGATTTCGACCATCTGTTGCTGCGCGATCGACAGCACGCCGACCTTCGTCGTCGGTGCGACGTTCAGGCCGATCCGCGCGATGCAGCGTGCCGCATCCGCATTGAGCCGTTTCGTGTCGACGAACGGCCCGCGCCGCGGCTCGCGCGCGAGGTACAGGTTCTCCGCCACGCTCAGGTGCGGCACGAGATTGAGTTCCTGGTGGATGATCGCGATGCCGGCCGCCTGCGCTTCGGAGGCCGAACGAAACCGCACCGGCGCGCCGCGATAGTGAACGACGCCCTCGTCGGGCAGGTACTGACCGCTGATGATCTTCATCAGCGTGGACTTGCCCGCGCCGTTTTCGCCGCACACCGCATGCACCTCGCCGCGGCGCAGGTCGAGGCGAATCCCGTCGAGCGCGAGGACACCCGGGAAGCGCTTGCGAATCCCTTCCAGGCGCAGGATCTCCCGGTCCGCTTCGCGCGGTGCGGCCTGACCGGGCAGATTGCGAGGCATTGCCATTGCGTCTCCTAGGGAAGGGCCGACCTCGCTTTCGTCTGGTCAGTCCAATTTCGATAAATTACATCAATCCAGCCACTTTTGGTCAAGCCAATTTATATATCCACATCCGATCTTACCAATAGTGAAAACCCGCACATCCGCACGAACGGGCTGCCGTCCGGGGCGACACGACGAGCGTGATAGACTTTGCGACGCGCGCTTGCGCAGAGAGTGCATTGACCAAGATCCATCGGATGAAATCGACAGAACCCAAGCGGCTTTACCAATCGGTCGCGGCCCAGATCGTCGCGTTGATTCGCCAGGGCGAATTCGCGGTCGGCGAACGCCTGCCGCCCGAGCGCGAGCTGGCGCTGACGCTCGGCGTATCGCGTCCGTCGCTTCGCGAGGCGCTGATCGCGCTGGAAATCGGCGGCCAGATCGAGATCCGGATGGGCTCCGGCGTTTATGTACGCGACACGGCGGCCGACGGCGTCGGCACGATGGGCACGCTCGGCGACAGCCCGTCGGAACTGATGCAGGCACGCGCGGCCATCGAAGGCAGCGTCGCCGCGCTGGCCGCGGCGCGGATGACGGCCGCGATGCTCGATCGCCTGCGCCGCACGGTGCAGCGCATGAAGCGGCTCGCGGAGGCCGGCAAGTCGCCCGTCGAAGCCGACCGGCAGTTCCATATGCTGATCGCGGAAGCCGCCGGCAATTCGGTGCTCACCCGCTTCGTCGGCGAGCTGTTCGACAGCCGCCACGACCCGATCGCCGCGGCCATGCGCGGCCACGCGGAGAATCCTCAGACCTGGACCGCCGCCGTGCGGGAGCACGAGGACGTGCTCCACGCGCTGCAGGCCGGCGACCCGATCGCGGCCCAGACGGCCATCCGCGCACATCTTCGCGCGTCCGAAGCGCGATGGATCGACGGTGGCCTGAAATCGGACCCTGATTGACCGGCACACGGGCGCCTTTCGCGCGCCCTGCGCGGGCCGGTCCCGCTGCGCGAACGGCTGACCTGCACGAACCTCGCGCCCAGCGCCGCCCAGTACGCACGATCGTCGTCGCTCAGGCACGCCTGCGGATCGCATTGCCAGCCGACGATCGAGAACCACGGGCCCAGCACGTCGTCGAGCTTGCGGCGCACGCCGTCGGCCGTTTCGACGTCGGGCTGCGCGATCATCCCGCCGACCGCATCGCCCGGCGCCCCCGGCAGCACGACGCCCCGCGTATAGCTCGGCATCGGCTTGAAACGCATCCGCAGGATGTAGTCCTTCAGGCCCGGCGCATACCGCGCGAGCCCGAGGAAACGATCGATTCGATCCTCGTTTACCCGATTCATATCCGAATTTTCCGGGAAAACTTCTTGTCTCCCGGCTCGCCACGCCTCGCGTAGGTTTTACGAAATTCCCTCAATTCGGGATTCATCGACATGGATGGCCATACGAGCGCCGACGGCCGACGCCCCGTTGCCGGCCGCTTCGCATCCCGCTCGGCAACACCACCAACTTACGATTGCAAATGCCTCTCATTTGCATTAAATTCCGGCGCGAATGTACTGTTTCGAACACAGCCGTCGGCGCGAGGCCATCCGCCATGCCCGGACGCAGACCACATCAAAGGACGGGGTATGAGCAGGAAGAACTGGGCGGCCGCACCGATGGCCATCGTCGTCGGCACGGCCGGCCTGGGCGCCGCCGATGCGCAGGAGTTGTCGCTGCCCGCCATCGAGGTCTCGGGGCAGCGCACGACCGCGCCGTTTCGCGCGCCTGAATCGACGAGCGCGACGCGCACCGAGACGGACGTGATGGAAATCCCGTTCGCGGTCAGCAGCGTCGACGCGAAACTGGCCCAGACCGTCGCCGCCACGCGCGGCGAAGACCTGTACGACTGGGTCGCGGGCGTCGCACGGCAGAACAACTTCGGCGGGCTGTGGGACAACTACGCGGTGCGCGGGTTTGCCGGCGACGGCAACACGTCCGGCACCGACTACCTCGTCAACGGCTTCTCGTGGAACCGCGGGATGAGCGTGCCGCGCGACACTGCCAACCTCGAGCGCATGGAAGTGCTCAAGGGGCCCGCGTCCGCGCTGTACGGCCGCGGCGATCCGGGCGGGCTCATCAGCTACACCACGAAGCAGCCGCAGTTCGCGCGCTCGAACACCATCGGCGTGTCGGCCGGCAGCTACGGCGCGTTGCGCGAGACGCTCGATTCGACCGGGCCCGTCACGAAATCGCTCGCGTACCGCTTCGTCGCGATGAACGAGAACAACGGCAGCTTCCGCGATACGGTATCGAGCAAACGCTACCTGTTCGCGCCGTCGTTCACGTGGGACATCGGCGCGGACACGACGCTCCACTACGAGTTCGAAAGCGTGCGCCAGCGCGCGCCGCTCGATCGCGGCGTGGTCGCGGTCAACGGGCAGCTCGGCGCGATTCCGGCATCGCGCTTCCTCGGCGAGCCGCGCGACGGCGACTACGACGTGCGCAACACGGGCCACCAGTTCACGCTCGAGCATCGCGTCGATGCGAACTGGTCGATCAATGCCGGCTTCGCGCAGCGCGACACCGACCTGTCCGGACGATCTTCCGAAGCGTTCGCGCTGCAGCCGGACGGGCGCACGCTGTGGCGCCGCTACCGGCAAGTCGCGTTTCACTCGAACGACCTGCAAGGCCGCATCGAAACGACCGGCAAGTTCCGCACCGGCGGCATCGGCCACACGCTCGTGATGGGCGTCGATGCGTATCGCTTCAACTACGACCAGTTCGTCGCGCGCTCGACGCCGAGCGCCGCCGCGCCGTATGCGATCGACATCTTCGATCCGGTCTACGGCCAGCCGGCACCCGCGCTGCGCACCGCGACCAACCTGCTCGAGCGCGACGACGGGCAAGGTGTCTACGCGCAGGACACGCTGGCGTTCGGGCCGCACTGGAAAATCCTCGCCGGGCTGCGCTGGGATCGCTTCCACCAGTCGGTCGAGAACCGCCTGAAGGGCGTGACGAGCAGCCAGCTGCAGACCGCGTTGAGTCCGCGCCTCGGCGTCGTGTACGAAATGAGCCCCGCGCTGTCGCTGTATGCGAACACCGCATATTCGTTCCGGCCGAACAACGGCGCCGACGCCAACGGCCGCGCGTTCGACCCGGAGAAGGGGCACGGCTACGAAGCCGGCGCGAAATGGGCCGGCACGCGCTGGCTCGCGACGGTCGCGGCGTTCTACGTCAACAAGCGCAACGTGCTGACCGCCGATCCGGCCAACGCCGGCTTCTCGCGCGCGGCCGGCGAGGTGCGTAGCCGCGGCGTCGAATTCGAATGGAACGGCGACCTGGGCCACGGCTTGCGCGGCATCGTCAACCTTGCGTACGTCGATGCCGAGGTCACGCGCGATGCCGTGCTGACGCCCGGTGCGCGCCTCGTCGACATTCCGAAGCTGAGCGGCAGCGCGCTGCTCATGTACGAAACCGCGCTGCCGTTCGCGGACAAGGCCGGCATCGGCACGGGCTTGATCTATGTCGGGCGCCGCGCCGGCAACACCGCGAACACGCAGGACGGCTTCGAGCTGCCGGCCTATGCGACCGTGCAGCTGAACGGCTATGTGCAGGTCGACAAGCACCTGCGCGCGTCGGTCGTGCTGAACAACCTGTTCAATCGCACCACCTACGTCAGCTCGTACAACAGCCTGTGGGTCACGCCGGGCGCGCCGCGCAGCCTGTTCGCGTCGCTCTCCTACTCGTTTTAGTCGAAGCGGTCGCCTGGCGTGCGTCGCGCGTCAGGCGCCGAGTGCAGGCATGCGCGAGCCGTGCAGCACGAGATTCGCCGGGTTCGCGATCGGCAGCACGAAGCTCGCCGCATTGGCCACGAACACGCAGATGTACAGCAGCGGCATCGGGTCGGCCTTCGCGCGGCGTGCACACGCGACGAAGGCCGGATAACCGAACTGCCGCTCGGGGACGCCGCCCAGCGCGGAACAGAGCACCACCCCGGCCCCTGCCCGTTACATTCGGGAAAGGCGGATGAAAGACCGAAACAATAGACTGCCATCGCATGCATTCGCACCGATCGCGTCAGGCCGCCGCCGCGCATTCCGCTTACGCATCGCAAAACAATCATTACCACCGAGGGCCTCATGCGCCATCTGTCGATCCGACCGCTATTTGCAGCGTTGTTCACCGTGGCCGCGCTTTTCGGCGCCACGCCACCTTCGCGCGCATGCGAGGTACCTACCCCCGTGCGGACGATCGATCCACCCGGCTACTACGACGACGCCGCCGGCTATGCGCGCGCCGTGAAGCCCATGCGCGATTTCGTGTCGAAGCTCAACACGGCCGCGAGCCACGGCGACTGGTCGTGCGCATTGACGCTTCTCGACAGCTGGGCGCGATCGGACGCGCTGATGGGCCATATCTCCGGTTATCAGGGCTATTACGAGCGCTCGTGGGCCGGCACGGATTTCGCAATGGTGATCCTGCGCGTGCCGCGCGGCTTGCGCGAAGCGAACCGCGCGCAATTCGACGCGATCGATCCGTGGCTCGAACGCATCGCGATCGCCACCCGCGATGCGGAAGCGATCAACCACCTGCACAACAATCTCGTGTACTGGGCGGGGCTCGACCTGATCGCGATCGGCACCGTCACCGGCAATGCGAGCCTGATCGATTCGGGCCTGCTGCGGGTCCGCGAAGGAATTCGCGACATCGGCCCGGACGGTTCGCTCGCGCGCGAAGTCAAGCGCGGCGACCGCGCGCTCCACTATCACACCTTTGCGCTGCTGCCGCTCGTGTTCGCGGCGGAACTCGTGCAACGGCGCAATATCGACCTCTACCGCGAAAACGACGGCGCGATCGGCCGCCTCGCAAATCTCGTGATCGACGCGGTGGACAATCCCGCGAGCTTCACGAAAATCACGCCGGTCAAGCAGGACCTGTTCCCGTGGACGTTCCGTGACGAACTGAGCTGGGTCGAGCCGTACTACGCGCGCTTCGGCGATCGCCGCCTGCCCGCAATCATCGCGCCGCGCCGCCCGTTCGACGAATGGCGGCTTGGCGGCGACGTGACGGCGGCGTGGGGCGTGCCGCTGCCGTAGGTCCCGGGCGCTCTCGCAGAGCGCGCCCCCGGCGCGACGCCGGGCGTGTCGTGCCCCTGATCGCACCTGCTCTCCCGGCATTGACCCGGCTGGTCGGGGTGCACGGTGCACGAGCGCCGTCATAACCAGACGGTAAACCGCGTTCCCGCCGCGAGACTGCTCACCGTCAACCGCCAGTTGTGCGCCGACGCAATTTCCTTGCATATCGCCAACCCAAGGCCCGCGCCGTCGTGCCTGGTATCGGGCGCGCGCCAGAATCGCTTGAACAGAAACGGAAGATGATCCTTCGGGATGCCGCGGCCTTCGTCGCGAACCTCGATCGAGGCGTCGTCGATCGTCAACGACACGATGCTGTTGGCGGGCGACGCATGGATCGCGTTTTCGACGATATTCTTGAGCAGGATGAACAGTGCGCCCTTGTCCGCCCAGATCGGCGGCGATGCGCGACGCTCCTCGATCCGCAGCGTCACCTGCTTTCCATCTGCCTGACGGGCCAGATACTCGACGACATCCTGCATGACATCGATGGTGCGGACTTCGCCGAAATCGAAATTCTGCGCCTCGCTGACTTCGGCAAGATGCAGTAGCTGCCGAACCTGTCTCGACATCAGATCGATTTCGCGAAACAGCAGGTCTTTTCCTGTGATCTCCGGCTGCAACTCGATCTGGCCGCGGATCAACGTCAGCGGCGTTCGAAGTTCATGCGCGGCAGCCGCAAGAAATTCCTGCTGGACCCTGAAACCGTTCTCCAGCCGTTCAAGCGCGTCGTTGAATGCGTTGATCAACGGCTTGATCTCGCTCGGAACGCCACTGGCCGAAAGGCGCGTCTTGAGCCGGTGCGGCGTTATCCGCGCGGCCGCCCCGGACGCATCTCGCAACGGCTTGAGCACCCGATAGATCGTAAGCGGCAGCACCAGGCCGGAAATAATGAATATAACGAAGAAAATGACCTTGACCGTGGCCGGAATCGACTTGACTTTCGAACCGACCAGCGCGTTCAGGAAACGTTCGCTGGTTGCGGTCTGCACATAGAACACGGAGCGCCCCCGCAGAACCCGCCGCGTCGCGACGAAGAACAGCTTTCCGTCGATATTCAGGTAAGCTATCTTTCCGACGGCTGCAGCCGGATCGTCTATCGGCCATTGACCGGCTGTCTTTGCTCCGATCGACGCAAGCAGGACTCGGCCTTGCCCATCCAGCACACGGTATTTGAGTTCCGCGGGCACGAGATCGAACCCGCCCCCTTCGTCACGATCGGGAAGATCGACGGAATAGGGGCGATCGGCATCGTTGAACCTGAGTCCATTGATTACCCTGTCGACGTTCTCCGTCAGCTCGTGGTAACCCAGCGTCTGCTCCGGATAGCGGTCGAATACGTAGATAACCAGACCGGCGATCGCCGTCAGGCTGATTGCAAGGGCAACGACCGTCGTCGCCCACAGTCGCGCCGACAGACTTCGAATCCAGTGATTGAGCATGACGTCCCCATATTGGAACGGGTGTGGAATGCCGTAGCCGAGCGAAGCGCCGCTCACCGAGCATCTTTGTCGGATGCGCCGCCGGGCGAAGCGATCCGGCCAATCCTTCCGCTCACACGCACGAGCCTGCCACTCGCGTCCGGGCAGAGCGCACCCTCGTGCACGTATCGTCCTCGTCACCCCTCACGCATCGCGTCTCGTCCCACCCCAAGACGCCTCCGGCGAGCGTGCTCGAGTGCGGAACGCTCCGCTACCGTTGCGGCGGCCCGGAGACTTCCTCGACGGCGAATCCCACGCCGCGAAGGTTCGTCAGGCGTGTCCTTGTGTCGATCGACGCCAGTTTTTTACGCAACCGGTGCACGGTCACTTCCAGTGCATTCGGTGTGACGGCTTCGGCAAGCCCCCAGGCGGCATGCTCGAGCGCCGCATGCCGCACCGTTCGGCCGGCCGCTTCGATCAGGCAAAGCATGATCTGCAGTTCAGCGGGCGCAAGCTGAACCGACCGCGCGCCGCAGCGCATCTCACGTTGCAGCGGATCCACTGCAATGTCCGCGAATGACGCGACAAGCGCGGTCAGCGCCGCTGGCCGACGCATCAGCGTGCGCACCCGCGCAACCAGCTCGCTCATTTCAAACGGCTTGGTCACGTAGTCGTCCGCGCCGCTTTCGAGCCCGTCGACACGATCGTGCAAAGCATCGCGCGCCGTCAGCATGAGGCATGGCGTCATCCGACCGGCCGCGCGCAACGCGCGCAGAAAGGACAGCCCGTCGCCGTCCGGAAGGCTACGATCGATGATCAACACCGCGTAGTCGAGCTGGCGCACGCCGTAGGTCGCTCCGGAGATGTTGCGAAACTGATCGGCTTCGATGCCCACTCGCATGAGGGCCTGGCTCACCATGTCGGCAAGGCGTGCATGGTCCTCGACAATCGCAACTCGCGACATGACGTTGCACTCACTTGAATTGGTACAGGTAGCCGACCCGGATCTCCGGGATGAACCGCTTGCCGACAAGAGGACTATCCGTGAGACCGCTGCCAAGATGCGACACGCCAACGTCCAACAGGAGGCGTTGATGCTTCGCGAAGTTGTAGTCGACACGCGTTCCCAACGAAGTCTTCCAGGTTGCCGTGCCGGTGTACGCCGGACGTCCGGGGCGCACCTCGGCGGGGCGCACGCCGTAATAGTAATCGACGTATTTGCCGCTCAACCAGTCCACGCCCACATGCGGAGCGATCGAGAAATCTCCGACATCAAAAGACTTGCTGTAGTCCAGGCTCGCACGCTGCCCCTTGTTTCCGCCCGCCAGATAGTCTCCCGAAAGCGTGCCGAATGCGGTATGTAAAGCAAGCGCGGGACCGTACCAGAATGCACCATGTCGGTCTTCCATGCCATTCAGGATTGGCGCATCGGACTGCTTGTAACCATCGCCGAGCGAAAACTTTCCGCGCAGCGCAACGCTTATACCACTCCAGTTCCCGATCTTCACGTCGATCGCGGTACCGAAAACATGTACCCACTTATCGTCGAAGTAGACCAGCGGGAGCGGCTCGACTTTCGAGCCGTATCCCTTGTATGGCGATTCCCCGATGCCGACGCCCGCACCAAGACCCCAGTGGGTCACGTTCGCCGCATTGTTCAGGATCGCAAGACCGGAACGCTGCGCATCGATATGGTCGGCGTCGCCTTCTTCCGCCCACGCCGGCCCGGAAATGAGCGCGAACCATGCAGCAGTCAGCAATATACGGCGAACAGGCAACGGATTTTTTATCACGATCGATCCCAGGAAGTCGGTGGACAAAGCGGAACCGACTTTATGGGAACCCGACTTACCGGTTACTTACCGTTCAAAAGTTCACTGCGTTGCAGCGCGCGCAGCGTCGATGATGCGATGGCCGCCGAGGCCAGTCGGGCCTACGATTTGTCGCCCTCCGACATCGAGCCCGACGGCACGCACCTTGCTAATCACGACGGCATCCACCGGCCCCCCCGGACATCGACGTGACGAGCAAATCAGGTGAAATTCACATCGGCATTTCAGGCTGGCGCTACGGCGGCTGGCGCGGCACCTTCTATCCGAAAGGGCTGAAGCAGGCCGCCGAGCTGCAGTACGCATCGAACCGGATGCAGACCATCGAAATCAACGGTACGCACTACAGCCTGCAATCGCTCGACAGCTGGCAGCACTGGTACGACGAAACGCCGCCGGATTTCACGTTCAGCGTGAAGGGTTCACGCTACCTGACCCACATGCTGCGCTTTCGCGGCGAAACGGCGACGGTCGCATGCGCGAACTTTTTCGCGCAGGGGCTCCTGGCGCTGAGGGACAAGCTCGGGCCGATCCTCTGGCAGTTTCCGCCGTCGCTGCGGTTCGACCCCGAGCACATGGAGCACTTCCTGGGCCTGCTGCCGACCGATACGGCAGCCGCGCTCGCTCTCGCGCAACAGCACGATCGCAAGGTCAGGACGCCGTATCTTCGGATCGACCGCAAGCGCAAGCTGCGTCACGCAGTCGAAGTGCGTCACGCGAGCTTCGTGGATCCGGCGTTCGTGAAGCTGCTGCGCCGCCACGGCGTGGCGCTCGTCGTGTCGGATTCGACCGAGCCATGGCCGCAGTTCGAAGACCTGAGCGCGGGCTTCGTCTACATGCGGCTGCACGGTACCGAAACGAAGTATTCCGGCGAATACTCCGATGCGGCACTCGAACACTGGGCGCGCAGAATCGAGTCGTGGAGCCGCGGCGAACAGCCCGCCGATGCCCGTCTCGCCGCACCGGAGCTGCCTGCGCCGTGCGCGCGAACACGCGACGTGTATTGCTACTTCGACAACGACGCAAAAACGAACGCACCGTTCGACGCCCGGCGTTTGATGGAACGCCTCGGTCTGCGTGCGCACGAAGCGGCGGCCGGATAAAACGGCATGCCGCACGGCAGCAGTCTGCACGATGTAACCGAACCGCAAGGAGAGGAACGATGACCCTGCTTATCTACCTGGTCGGATGGATCATTTTCATCGGCGGCGTGGCATGGGGACTGGTGACGCTGCACGTGTCCCAGCACATCGTCGAGATCGTCGCCGTCATTCTGTTCGGCATCGCGGTGATCACGGGCGCGACGCGCGCCCGCAACCGCGACCGGACGTAGCGCGCGCCGCGTCACCGCCGGTTCGACCGCGACACCACGTCGATCCACACCGCCAGCACCAGCACCGCGCCCTTGACGATCATCTGCCAGTACGCGTCGACGTCCAGCATCGACATGCCGTTGTCGAGGCTCGCCATCACGAGCGCGCCGATCAGCGCGCCGTAGACGGTGCCCGACCCGCCGCGCATCGACGTGCCGCCGATGAAGCATGCGGCGATCGCGTCGAGTTCGCCCATCGAGCCCGCGGACGGCGAGCCGGCCGCGAGCCGCGCGGTGTTGACGATGCCCGCGAACGCGCACATCAGCCCCATCAGCGCGAAGATCGCGAGCTTCACGCGATCGGTATCGACGCCCGACAGCCGCGTCGCCTCGAGATTCGAGCCGACCGCGTAGATGCGCCGGCCGAACACGGTCTGCGTCGCGATCCACGAGAAGATGCCGAGCAGCGCGAGCAGCAGCAGCACCGGCACCGGAATGCCGCCGTAGCGGTCGAGCGTCGCGACGAACGCGAGCAGCACCGCGCCCGCGCCCGCGATCTTCACGACGTCCTGCCACAGCGGCGCGACCGCAAGCCGGTAGCGGCGCCGCGTGCCGCGCTGCCGCACGACCAGCAGCACGACGAGCGCGAACAGCAGCAGCGCGAGGCCGTCCCCCGCCACGCGCGGCAGATAGCCCTGCCCGAGGAACACGAAGCCCTCCGACACGGGCGCGATCGTCGAGCCGCCTGTCACGCCAAGCAGGATCCCGCGAAACGCGAGCATCCCGCCCAGCCCGACGATGAACGACGGCACGCGCCGGTAGGTCGACCACCAGCCGTTGAAGAGCCCGATCAGCACGCCGAGCGCGAGCACGGCCGGCACCGTCGCGGCGACCGGCCAGTGGCGGTTCACGTCGAGGATCGCCGCGACGCCGCCGAGCAGCCCGAGCAGCGAACCGACCGACAGGTCGATCTCGCCCGCGATGATCACGAACACCATCCCGCACGCGAGCATGCCGGTGATCGACATCTGCCGCAGCAGGTTCGACACGTTGCGCGGCGTGACGAACGCGCCGTCGGTCAGCACCGAGAAGAACGCCCAGATCGCGACGACCGCGAACAGCAGCGCGAGGATCTTGTAGCGCACGAAGACCTGGCGAAGCGGACGGCCAGTTGAACGGCCGCGCGCGTCGGCGTCCGGCGCCGCCGGAGTAGAGGAGGAAAGTTCGGAATTCATGTCGCACTCGCTGCAATGGGTTCGGTCGGACGCCGCGCGGGCTTCAGCGCGGCGCCGAGGATCTGTTCCTGCGTGAGGCCTTCGTTGACGAAATCGCCGCGCAGCTCGCCTTCGCCGATCACCAGCACGCGGTCGGCGAGCCCGAGCACCTCGGGCATTTCCGACGACACGACGATCAGCGCGACGCCGCGCTTCGCGAGCGCGAACACGAGCCGGTAGATCTCGGCCTTCGCGCCCACGTCGACGCCGCGCGTCGGCTCGTCGAGGATCAGCACCTGTGGGTCGGCGAGCAGCATCTTCGCGAGCACGGCCTTCTGCTGGTTGCCGCCGGACAGGCTCGAGATCGGCAGGAACGGATGCGCGGCGCGCACCGACAGCCGCTGCATCTCGGTGCGGATCGCGTCCAGCTCCGCGGCCGCATCGATCCGCCCGCGCGCCGCGAAGCGCCGCAGCACCGCCAGCGTGATGTTGTGGCCGACGCCGAGCTGCGGCACGATGCCGTGGCGCTTGCGATCCTCGGGCACCATCGCGATGCCGGCGCGGATCGCGTCGGCAGGCGAGCGGATCGCGAGCGGCCGGCCGTTCATCAGCACGGTCGCCGTGCACGCGCCCGGATACGCGCCGAAGATCGCCTGCATCAGCTCGGTGCGGCCCGCGCCGACGAGCCCGGCGACGCCGAGAATCTCGCCGCGCCGCACGCTGAACGACACGTCGTCGACCCGCTTGCGGCGCGTGTTCGTCACGTCGCGACAGGTCACGTGGCGCGCTTCCAGCACGACGTCGCCGATTTCGTGCGGCTCGCGCGGATACAGGTCGCGGATTTCGCGGCCGACCATCATCGAAATGATCCGGTCGGTCGTCAGCGTGCGCATCGGCTCGGTCGCGACATGGCGGCCGTCGCGGATCACGGACACCGTGTCGCACACGGCCTCGACCTCGTCGAGCTTGTGCGAGATATACACGCACGCGACGCCGCGGCGCTTCAGGTCGCGCACGATGTCGAGCAGGATGCGCGTTTCGGAAGCGCTCAGCGACGACGAAGGCTCGTCGAGGATCAGCAGCTTCGCGCGCTTGTTCAGCGCCTTCGCGATCTCGATCAGCTGCTGGTGTCCGCCGCCGTAGTTCATCACCGGCTGCGCGACGTTGATCGAGTCGATCCGCAACTCGCGCAGCAGTTCCTCGGCACGCTGGACCATCGCCGCGTAGTGCATGCGGCCGCCCGGCAGCGTGATCTCGTTGCCGAGGAAGATGTTCTCGGCCACCGACAGTTCGGGCACGAGCATCAGTTCCTGGTGGATGATCACGATGCCCGCGCGCTCGGTGTCGCGCACGCCGGACGCGACGAGCGGCGCGCCTTCCCAGCGGATCTCGCCGTCCCACGTGCCGTGCGGATAAACACCCGAGAGCACCTTCATCAGCGTCGATTTGCCCGCGCCGTTCTCGCCGCACAGCCCCACGCACTCGCCCGGCCGCACCGTCAGGTCGATGCCGTCGAGCGCCTTCACGCCGTCGAAATCCTTGACGATGCCGCGCATCGTCAGCAAGGGTTCGGTCATTCGCTCATGCCTCGCAGTATGCGCGCGGACGCACCGGTGGGCCGTCCGCGCGCCGCGCCGTTACTGGCTCGCCAGCTGCGCCTGGGTATAGAAGCCGTCCTTCACGACGATGTCGACGTTGCGCTTGGTCAGCAGCGTCGGCTGCAGCAGCACCGTGTCGACCTTCTTCTTGCCGTTGTCGTATTGCGCGTTGAACGCGGGCTTCGCGCCCTTCGCGAGATCCACCGCGAGCTTCGCCGCTTCGCTCGCGATCAGCTTGAGCGGCTTGTAGACGGTCATCGTCTGCGTGCCGGCGATCACGCGCTTGACCGCCGCGAGGTCCGCATCCTGCCCGGACACCGGCACCTTGCCGGCCAGATGCTGCGCGGCGAGCGCTTGGATCGCGCCGCCCGCGGTGCCGTCGTTCGACGCGACGATCGCGTCGATCTTGTTGTTGTTCGCGGTCAGCGCATCCTCGACGATCCGCAGCGCGGTCGACGCGCTCCACTCGGGCACCCATTGTTGGCCGACGACCTTGATGTCGCCGCGATCGATCGCCGGCTTCAGCACCTTCAGCTGTCCTTCGCGCAGCATCTTCGCGTTGTTGTCGGTCGGCGCGCCGCCGAGCAGGAAATAGTTGCCCTTCGGCTTCGCGTCGTAGACGCCCTGCGCCTGCAGCTCGCCCACCTTCTGGTTGTCGAACGAGATGTATGCATCGACGTCGGCGTCGAGAATCAGCCGGTCGTACGACACCACCTTGATGCCCGCCTTGCGCGCTTCGGCGACGACGTTGCCGAGCGTCTTCGAATTGAACGGCACGATCACGATCACATCCACGCCGCGCGAGATCAGGTTCTCGATCTGCGAGATCTGCCGCGCCTCGCTCGCGTCCGCGGACTGCACGGACACCTTCGCGCCGAGCTGCGTGGCGGCGGCCACGAAATAGTCGCGGTCGCGCGACCAGCGCTCGACGCGCAGGTCGTCGATGCAGAAGCCGATTTCCGGCTTGTCCTTGCTCGCATGCGCGAGCGGTGCGCCAAGCGTGAGAGCCGCCAACGTGGCGGCGCCTGCCAGCGCACTCAATACGGTACGACGCGTTACGGATTTCATGTCTCCAACTCCTCTCTTTATTGGACAACCCCACGAACGCCGGGCGGCCGCCGAAGCACGCTGCCCTTTGTCTGGCCACTACACGGCGCGACGTTATGCGGTATGACCCGCGCCTGCCGAAAACACCGGTTCGAGCGCGCGATACAGCGCGCGAAACGTCGGCCGCCGCGCGTCGCGATACCACGCGTGGCGCGCCATGTCGGGCTCGCGCACGGCCACCACCGGCGGCTGCGGGCACACCGCGTCGAGCGGCGCATCCGGTTCGAGCGCGAGATGCGCGAGCCGCGCGGCGCCGAGCGCCGGGCCGACTTCGCCGCCCGCGCGCAACGTCAGCGCGCGGCCGCTCAGGTCGGCGAGCATCTGCGTCCAATACGCGCTTCGCGAGCCGCCGCCGATCACCGTGATGCCGTCGGGCGCGAGCCCAGCCGCATGCAGCGCGTCGATCCCGTCGAGCAGCGCGAAGCCGACGCCCTCGAGCGTCGCGTTCGCGAGATCCGCGCGCTGCGAGTCGGGCGTCAGCCCGTAGAACACGCCCTTCGCATTCACGTCGTTGTGCGGCGTGCGCTCGCCGCTCAGATAAGGCAGGAACCACGGGCGGTCCGTGCGCGCGTTCGTCTCGGCGTCGGCGAGCAGCGCGGCAACGCCGTCGTAGCCGGCCAGCTGCGCGGTGAAATCGATGCAGCCGGCCGCATTCAGCATCACCGACATCAGGTGCCAGGTATGCGGCAATGCATGACAGAAGCTGTGGACCGCCGATTCGGGATTCGCGCGGAACCCGTCCGATACCGCGAAATAAACGCCCGACGTTCCGAGCGACAGCAGCGCATCGCCGGGCCGCACGATGCCGACGCCCACCGCGCCGGCCGCGTTGTCGCCGCCGCCCGCGACGACCGGGATCTCGCGCAGCCCCAGCGTGCGCGCGACGGCCGGCAGCAGCGTGCCGGTGATGCGGTTGCCCTCGAACACGGCGGGCATCTGGTCGCGCGACAGCCCGCACGCGGCGAGCAGCGTGTCGTCGTAATCGCGCTTGGCGACATCGAGCCACAGCGTGCCGGCGGCATCCGACGGATCGGTCGCGAACACGCCGGTCAGCCGGTAGCGCAGATAATCCTTCGGCAGCAGAACGTGCGCGATCCGCGCGAACACGTCCGGCTCGTGCCGGCGCACCCACAGCAGCTTCGGCGCGGTGAAGCCCGGCATCGCGAGATTGCCGGCGACGGCGCGCAGCGCGGGCGCGAGCCGCTCGAGCTCCGCGCATTCGGCATCCGCGCGGCCGTCGTTCCACAGGATCGCGGGGCGCAGCACGTCGCCGTGCGCATCGAGCAGCGTCGCGCCATGCATCTGCCCGGTCAGGCCAAGCGCGCCGATGTCGTGCGGATCGATGCCGGCCGCACGCGCGTCGGCGACGAGCGCCGCCAGCGCGCCGCATGCCCCATCCCACCAGTCGAGCGGCGCCTGTTCGGACCAGCGCGGCCGCGGCCGGCTCACCGACAGCGGCCGGCTCGCGCTGGCCCGCACCGCACCGTCGCGGTCGAGCAGCACGGCCTTCACGCCCGACGTGCCAAGATCGAGTCCGATGTACATGACGTCAGCGCAGCCCGTAGATCGCCTGGTTCACGATGTTCTCGAGCCGTTCCTGCGCGCCGCTCGCATGCCGCGGGTTCACGCCGCGCGCGAGCGCGTCGGCGGCGAGCGACTCCAGCGTGTAGCCGCCCGACAGGATCTCGCGGCCGAACGCGCTGTCCCACTGCGCGTAGCGCTGCCGGCGCAGCGCGTCGAGCCGGTCGTTGCCGACCAGCACGGCCGCGCGCTCGAGCGCGAGCGCGAGCACGTCGATCGCGCCGACATGGCCGTAGAACAGGTCTTCCGGATCGACGCTCTGGCGCCGCACCTTCGCGTCGAAGTTCATGCCGCCGGTGGTAAAGCCGCCGTGGCGCAGGATCTCGTAGAACGCGAGCGTCAGCTCCTCGACGCTGTTCGGGAACTGGTCGGTGTCCCAGCCGTTCTGCGGATCGCCGCGATTCGCGTCGACGCTGCCGAACACGCCGAGCGCAAATGCGTTCGCGATCTCGTGATGGAACGAATGGCCGGCGAGCGTCGCATGGTTTGCCTCGATATTCACGCGGATTTCATTCTGCAATCCGTATTGCGTGAGGAAACCGTGCACCGTCGCGACATCGTAGTCGTACTGGTGCTTCGTCGGCTCCTGCGGCTTGGGCTCGATCAGCAGCGCTCCTTTGAAGCCAATCCGGTGCTTGTGCTCGACGACCATCGACAGGAAGCGGGCGAACTGCTCGCGCTCGCGCACGAGATCGGTATTGAGCAGCGTCTCGTACCCTTCACGGCCGCCCCACAGCACGTAGTTCTCGCCGCCGAGCCGATGCGTCGCGTCGAGCGCATGGCGCACCTGGGTGGCCGCCCACGCGAACACGTCGGGGTTCGGGTTGGTCGCCGCGCCCGCCGCGAAGCGCGGATGCGAGAACAGGTTCGCGGTGCCCCACAGCAGCCGGACGCCCGTCGCCTGCTGACGCTCGCCCAGGTAGTCGGTCATCCGCGCGAAGTTCTCGACGTACGCGTGCAGGCTGTCGCCCTCCGGCGACACGTCGGTGTCGTGGAACGTATAGAACGGCGTGCCAAGCTTCGTGAAGAACTCGAACGCCGCATCCGCCTTCTGGCGCGCCCGTTCGAGCGGGTCGCCCGGCTGCTGCCACGGCCGCCGGAACGCGCCCTGGCCGAAGATGTCGTGGCCTGGCCACACGAACGTGTGCCAGTAGCACACCGCGATCCGCAAGTGCTCCTCGAGCGTCTTGCCGAGCACCAGCTTCGTGCGGTCGTAATACCGGTATGCAAGCGGGTTGTCCGACTGCGGACCTTCGTAGCGAATCGCGGGAATATGTTCGAAATACGACATGGCGTCTCCGTCCGGTTTCTTGTTGCAGTGCGGCGCGCATCGCGACGGCGTGCGGGCCGAATTCGATCTGGCTGGATCGTGCCCGCGCGCCCCCTCGCCCGCAATTGCGAAATTGCGCAGCACGCTTAACGTTTCTTGCCAGCGCGCTGCGCACGGCACGCATTCCGTCCTACAATCGCCGGACACCAGACAGATCAGACAGCCGCGCGGCGTTGCCCGCGCGCCCGGAGACAACGGCGCGACGCCCCGCACGGCGCGCGCTTCGAGACCGAGATGAACCGCGCCCCTTCCACCCAGACGCCGCACCGCATCGCGCTGCTGTTCAACGCCAACAAGGTCTACGACCGCGAGATCATCAGCGGCATCGGCCAGTACCTGCGCTCGACGCGCGTGGTATGGGACCTGTTCCTCGAAGACGATTTCCGCTGCCGGCTCGCCGGCATCGAGCGCTTCGACGGCGACGGCATCATCGCGGATTTCGACGATCCGGCCGTCGCCGACGCGCTTGCCGGCTCGCCGCTGCCGATCGTCGCGCTCGGCTCGTCGTACGAGGATCCGGCGCAGTATCCGGACGGCGTGCCGTATATCGCGACCGACAACGCGAAGCTCGTGTCGCTCGCATACACGCACCTGATCGGCGCCGGGCTGCCGCACTTCGCGATGTACAGCCTGCCCGTCGCGCAGCAGAACCGCTGGGCGCAGCAGCGCGAGCTCGCGTTCGACGGCCTCGCGCGCGCGGACGGCGTCGACGCGCCGATCTACCGCGGGCTGTCGACCAGCGCGTCGGGCTGGAACCACGCGATCGAGCAGCTGATCGGCTGGCTGCACGCACTGCCGAAACCCGTCGGCGTGATCGCGGTGACCGACGCGCGCGCGCGGCACCTGCTGCAGGCGTGCCTGATCGCCGGCCTCGCGGTGCCGGAACAGGTCGCGATCATCGGCATCGACAACGATCCGCTCACGCGCACGCTCACGCGGATTCCACTGTCGTCGGTCATCCAGGGCACCGAGGAAATGGGCCGCACGGCCGCGCATCTGCTGCACCAGATGCTGGGCGGCGCGCGTTTTCCCGACCGGCGGATTCTCGTGCCGCCCGTCGGGATCAACGTGCTCGATTCGACGCGCCACGAGCCGCTCGCGAGCCCGCACGTGATGCGCGCCCGCCACTTCATTCGCCAGTACGCGTGCCAGGGCATCAAGACCGAGCAGGTCGCCGACTACGTCGGTGTGTCGCGCTCGCTGCTCGAAGAGCACTTCCGGCGCGAACTGCAGCGCACCGTGCACCAGGAAATCCTGCGCCACAAGCTCGAAGCGGCGCAGGCGCTGCTCGCCGGCAGGCAGGCGTCGAGCGCCGAGGTCGCGATCCGCTGCGGGTTCACGTCGCTCCAGTACATGTACGCGGTGTTCCGGCGCGAGCTGGGCTGCACGCCGCGCGAATACCAGGAACGCGCGATCGCCGCGCACTGAAGCCCGCCGTTCACATCGAATCATCCTATGCACATCGATACCGATTCCCCCCATCTGACGCCCGGCGTCGCACGCGTGCCTTCCGAGCCGTGGGGCACGCTGCCCGACGGCGACACGGTGCGACGCTATACGCTGCGCAACACGCATGGCATGCGCGTCGTCGTCAGCGACCTCGGCGCGACCGTCGTGTCGTGGCTCGCGCCCGATCGCACCGGACGCTTCGCCGATATCGTGCTCGCGCACGACACGCCCGCGGAATATGTCGAATCGGGCGCCTACCTCGGCGCGACGGTCGGCCGCTGGGCGAACCGGATCGCCGGCGCGCGCTTCACGCTCGACGGCGTCGACTACCTGCTCGATCGCAACGAGAACGGCAATCTGCTGCACGGCGGCGCGAGCGGCTTTCACCGCCAGCGCTGGGAAGTCGTCGACGACTGCGGCGGGCTGACGCTGCGACTCGATTCACCGGAAGGCGACGCGGGTTTTCCGGGCAACGTGAGCGTGCAGGTTCGCTACGCGCTCGACGACGACGGCACGCTGACGATCGACTACACCGGCGTCACCGACGCGCCCACGCCGCTCAACCTCACGAATCACAGCTATTTCAACCTCATCGGCCGCGCGGGCAGCGACGTGCGCGGCCACGTGCTGAGCATCGACGCCGACGCGTTCCTCGAGGTCGACGACGCGCTGATCCCGACCGGCACCGCCGACGTGACCGGCACGGCTTTCGATTTCCGGCACAGCGCGCCACTCGGCGCGCGCCTCGACTGGCCGCATGCGCAGCTTGCAAGGGCGCGCGGCTTCGATCACTGCTTCGTGCTGCGCGACGGCGCGCGCGCGGTCAGGCCCGTCGCCGGCATCTACGATCCCGAAAGCGGCCGCGAGCTGGTCGTGTCGACCGATCAGCGCGGCCTCCAGCTTTATACCGGCAACTATCTGGACGGCGTGCGCGTGAGGGGCGGCACGCGGTGCGCGCAACACGCCGCGCTGTGCGTCGAAGCCGGCGGTTTTCCGGACCAGGTCAACATGGCCGACCTGCACGACGACGTCATCCTTCATCCGGGCGCCGTCTATCGTCAGACCACTCTGTACCGGGTAGCCGTTCGCGCGTAACGCGCGCGCCGGCCGCCTTCGACAACAAGCACCGGCGGCCAGGCATCAACCACGTCGCGCGTGCCGCTACCCCGTTGCCCGTCACCGCACGGCGCGCGCCGTGCGCTCCACGACACGCACTACACGCGCCGCATCATCGACACCAGCGCCGCGTCCTCTCCGGGCTCGGCCGGCCGCGCGTGCGCGGAGTCGCGCTTCGGCTGCTGCGCGCCGAGTCCCGTTCCGCCCGTGCGCCGCCGCGTTGCGTGCCGCTCGATAACCCGCTGCAGCACACAGAACACGCACAGCAGCGCGCCGATCACGATCCGCGTCCACCACGAACTCAACGTGCCGTCGAACGTGATCAGCACCTGGATCGTGCCGAGGATGCCGACGCCGAACACCGAGCCGATCACGTAACCCACGCCGCCCGTGAGCAGCGTGCCGCCGATCACCGTCGCGGCGATCGCGTCGAGCTCCATCCCCTGCGCCTGCAGCCCGTAGCCCGACAGCACGTAGAGCGTGAACACCACGCCGCCGAGTGACGAACACAGCCCGCTCAGCGCATAGACGCCGATCTTCGTACGCGCGACCGGCAGCCCCATCAGCAGCGCCGAACGCTCGTTGCCGCCGATCGCATATACATTGCGGCCGAAACGCGTGAAATGCGCAACGTAGATCGCGACGGCCAGCGTCGCGAGCGCGATCAGCGCGCCCGCGCTCAGCGTGCCGCCGCCGACCGGCACGCTGATGCCCGCGATCGCATGAAACGTCGGCTCGTTGATCGTGATCGACTGCGTCGTGATCAGGAAGCACGCGCCGCGCGCGAGAAACATCCCGGCCAGCGTGACGATGAACGGCTGCAGCCGGAAATAGTGGATCAGCGCACCCATTGCCGCGCCGTACAGCGCGCCGAACGCGAGCACCAGCGGCACGATCACCCATACGGGCCAGTGCAGCCGCTCGGCGCCGACCGCGCAGAAGATCGTTGTCAGCGCAACGACCGAACCGACCGACAGGTCGATGCCGCCCGACACGATCACGAACGTCATGCCGATCGCGACGATCAGCAGGAACGCGTTGTCGACGAGCAGGCCGGTCAGCACCTGCATCGAGAAGAATCCCGTGTACATTACGGATCCGAAGCCGAACAGCGCGGCGAACAGCACGATCGTCACGACGATCGGCAGCGTGCGCGGGTCGGCGAGCCGGCCAAGGAATCGGGTCATCGGGGCGTGGCTCCAGAGGTGGCGCGCGAACGCGCGGAAGGCAGCAGCCGCGACGCGTGCCGGACCACGAGCGCGCGCGCCGCGTCCGACTGGATCAGCGTCACGACGATCACGACGACCGCCTTGACGACCAGCGTCGCCTCCGGCGGCACGCCGATCGAATAGGTCGTGTAGGTCAGCGTCTGGATGATCAGCGCGCCGAGCACCGAGCCGGCGAGGCTGAAGCGGCCGCCGAGCAGCGACGTGCCGCCGAGCGTCACCGCGAGGATCGCGTCGAGTTCGAGCAGCAGCCCCGCGTTGTTGCCGTCGGCGCTGCGCACGTTGGAACTCGCGAGGATGCCCGCGACCGCCGACATCACGCCGGAGCACAGGTACACGCCGAACACGACCGCGCCCGAGCGCAGCCCGACGAGCCGCGTCGCAACCGGGTTCACGCCGATCGCGCGGATGAACAGCCCGAGCGCCGTGCGGTTCACCAGCAGCGCGGTCGCGGCGATCGTCGCGAGCGCGATCCACACCGAACATGGCACGGTCGCCAGATAACCGCCGCCGAGCGCGAGGTAGCCGGGCGCGCCGATCGGAATGATCTGGCCGCCCGTCAGCAGTTGCGCGATGCCGCGGCCGGCCACCATCAGGATCAGCGTCGCGATGATCGGCTGCATCCCGACGAACGCGACGAGCAGGCCGTTCCACGCGCCCGCGAGCAGCCCGACGCCGAGCGCGGCGGCCAGCGCCGTGCCGACCCGCGACGGATCGGCTTCGAGCACGATCGCCGCGGCCGCGCCGGCAATCGCGACGATCGCGCCGACGGAGATGTCGATCCCGCGCGTCGCGATCACGAGCGTCATGCCGAGCGACACGATCACGAGCGGCGCCGCCCGGTTCAGGATGTCGATCGGCGCGCCGAACAGGTGGCCGTCGAGCAGCGCGATCGACAGGAAGCCCGGACGATGCGCAACGTCGAGCGCGAACAGCAGCGCAAGCGTCAGCACCGGCCACGCAAGCGGATGACGAAACAGCGTGCGCACACGCATCATGACTGGTCTCCCGCGATCAGCCGGTAAACCTGCTCCTCCGACGCGTCGGCGCCGGTCAGTTCGGCGACCTTGCGCCGGTCGCGCAGCACCGCGATCCGGTGGCTCACGCGCACGACCTCGCCGATCTCCGACGAGATGAACAGGATCGCGAGCCCGGTCGCGCACAGCGCGAGCACGCGCTCCATGATGTCGAACTTCGCGGCGACGTCGATGCCGCGCGTCGGCTCGTCGAGAATCAGCAGCTTCGGGTCCGTCGCGAGCCAGCGCGCGAGCAGCACCTTCTGCTGGTTGCCGCCCGACAGCAGCCCGATCGGCTGCTCCGCGTCGCGCGCCTTGATGCCGAGCCGCGCGATGTACGACTCGGCGATCTCGCGCTGGCGCGCGCGTCCGATCAGCCGCCACCAGCCGCGCCGCGCCTGCAGCGCGAGGATGATGTTCTCGCGGATCGACAGCGCGGCGACGATGCCCTCCTTCTTGCGGTCTTCCGGGCAATACGCGATCCCGTGCCGGACCGCATCATGCGGCGACGCAAGCCGCTTGCGCGCGCCGTCGATCTCGATCGCGCCGGTGTCGGTGCGCTCCGCGGCGAACGCGAGCTGCGCGGTTTCGGTGCGCCCCGAGCCGAGCAGCCCGGCCAGCCCGACGATTTCGCCGGGCCGTACGTCGAGATCGAGCGGGCTCATCATCCCGCGCCGGCCGACTTGCCGCATCGACAGGAACGGCGCGGCCGTGCCGGCCGCGCGCTCGACCGCGGCGGCGCCCGCCTGCAGCGTGTCGGACATTCGTTCGCGGCCGGTCATCTTCGCGACCAGCACGTCGACCGGCAGGTCGCGCGCCAGGTACTCGCCTTCGCGCTCGCCGTTGCGCATCACGGTGATCCGGTCGGACACCGCATAGGTCTGCTCGAGGAAATGCGTGACGAACAGGATCGCGATGCCCGACGCCTTCAGCCGGCGCAGCACGTCGAACAGCCGCGCGACCTCGCCGTCGTCGAGGCTCGACGTCGGCTCGTCGAGTATCAGCACGCGCGCATCGACCGACACGGCACGCGCGATCGCGACCATCTGCTGCACCGCGATCGGATACGCGTCGAGCGAGCGCGTGACGTCGAGCGACAGGTCGAGTTCGGCCAGCGCGGCGCGCGCCCGTACATGGATCGTGTTCCAGTCGATCGCGCCGCGCCGCATCGGCTGCCGGCCCGCGAAGATGTTCTCGGCGACCGACAGGTTCGCGCACAGGTTCACTTCCTGATACAGCGTCTGGATCCCGGCCGCCTCGGCCTCGCGCGGCGCGGCGAAGCGCACCGGCTCGCCGCCGACGCGAATCTCGCCCGCGTCGTGCGCATGCACGCCGGTGAGCACGTTGATCAGCGTCGACTTGCCCGCGCCGTTCTGGCCCATCAGTGCGTGGATCTCGCCCGGAAACAGCCGGAAACTCACGCGCTGCAGCGCGCTGACGCCCGGAAACGCCTTGTCGATGCCGGTCATCTCGACCACCGGCGGATGCGTCATGAACCCTCCCTCGGAGCGGTTGCCGGACGACGGCGTGCCACGCCGCCGCCCGCACGGACATCAATATTTGCGGGTCGGCAGCACCTGCGCCGCGACGCTCATCGGGAACACCGTCTCGTTCGTCACGATTCGCTTGGGCAGCGGCTTGCCGGCGACGACGTCCTTCACCGCGCTCATCAGCTGCGGGCCGAGCAGCGGGCTGCATTCGACGTCGACGTTGATCTTGCCGGCGATCATCGCCTGGAAGCCGCCCTTCGTCGCATCGAACGACACGACGCTCACGTCCTTGCCGGGCTTGATCCCGGCCTCTTCCATCGCCTGGATCGCGCCGAGCGCCATGTCATCGTTGTGCGCGTAGACGACGTTGATCTGCTTGCCGTAGGTCTTCGCGAACGCTTCCATCACCTGCTTGCCGCCGGCGAGCGTGAAGTCGCCGCTCTGCGACGCGATCACCTTGAATTTCGGATTGCTTTTGATCACTTCGAGCAGCCCGGCGCGACGATCGTTGGCCGGCGCCGAGCCGACCGTGCCCTGCAGCTCGACGATGTTGATCGGGCCCGCGTCGTTCTTGTAGCGCTCTTCCATCCAGTGGCCCGCGCGCCGCCCTTCCTCAAGGAAGTCCGAGCCGATCATCGTCACGTACAGCGACGGATCCTTCACGTCGACCGCGCGGTCGGTCAGGATCACCGGGATATGCGCGGCCTTCGCTTCGGTCAGCACGGGCTCCCAGCCCGATTCGACGACCGGCGAGAACGCGATCACGTCGACCTTCTGCGCGATGAACGAGCGGATCGCGCGGATCTGGTTCTCCTGCTTCTGCTGCGCGTCCGAGAATTTCAGGTTGATGCCGGCGTCCTTTGCCGCGCCCTTCACCGACACCGTGTTCGCGGTGCGCCACGCGCTTTCCGCGCCGACCTGCGAGAACCCGAGCGTGATCGGTTTTTGCTGCGCGAACGCGCCGGGCGCGAGTACCGTCGCCGCGGCGACGATCGCACCGGCCGCCAGCTTCCTGATGAATGTCATGGTCCGTCTCCGATGATGTCGTTGTATGCCGCGGCGCTGTTCTGTTTCTGCGTGGCGCGCGCGGTTCAGGGCTGTGCCGGGCAGCGTGTCCGGCCGGCCCGGCCCGGTATGCATGCCCCGGATCAGTCTAGGAACAAGTCCGATAACCTTCCAATGAAATCTTGGATTGAAGCGATATCGGAATCGGCATACGTATAAACACCTAAGCGCGCGGGGGCGCCTGGAGCGGCAGCGGACGACGCGCCGCCCCCGAAACCGGGAACCAGGACGGCCATCGCCGCGGCGCTCGACGAGACTCAGTTCCGGCGGGCCACCGCCTTCCTGTCGGTCTCGCCGCTCGAATTCGACGCGACGCCGGCGGCATGCGCCCGCGTCGGATTCAACCCGCGCAGCACGCTGGCGCGCCCGCCGTCGTCATCGGACAGTTGCGGCTGCCCGCGCGCAAACGCCGGCGCGATCGCCGCCGCGAGCAGCGCGGCGATCGCCAGTCGGGAAAGGAACTTCATCACCCGACTCCCGGCTTACTGCGCGCTGACGGTCGGCACGGACGCCGACGCGGTCGCGACGCCCGGCTCGCCGTGCGCGATTGCGTAAAGCTCGCGATTGCGCGCGATCGTCCGCGTGCTCGGCGGATAGTCCCAGTTCGACGTAGGCACGGTGCCGTCGCGCTGCGCCTGGACCAGATCGGCGATCACGTCGGCGCGCGTCAGGCCCGACGACGACGTCTGTGCGAAAGCGGCGACCGGCGTGCCGATTGCGAGTGCGAGCAGCGCGGCGGCTGCGATCAGTCTGCGATTCATGATGAAACTCCCGAGAACGGTTCGATGAGGACGCATCGTCGATGCGCCGCCGGCGGGACCGCGGATGCGTTTTCGCCGCCTGACACGTTCATTCTGGTGATCGCGGCCGGCGCGACGCTGACCGCCGGATGACAATTTCGAAATCTGCGGCGCGGCACGCAGATAACAGCTTCGTAATCTTCGAGTCAGGGTCGGGTCAATGCGGCATCGTCAGACTGCATGCTCGTCGCATCGAATGCGGCACCCCTGCCCTGCTTCGAGGAAAACATCATGTGGATCGTCCGGCTGGCGTTACGCAGGCCCTATACGTTCGTCGTGCTCGCGCTGCTGATCTTCATCGCGGGACCGCTCGCGCTCCTGCGCACGCCGACCGACATCTTTCCGAACATCGACATCCCGGTCGTCAGCATCGTCTGGTCGTACAACGGCTTCTCCGCCGAGGACATGGCCAAGCGCATCACGTCGAACTACGAGCGCGCGCTCACGTCCGACGTCGACGACATCGAGCACATCGAGTCGCAGTCGCTGAACGGCGTGTCGGTCGTGAAGATCTTCTTCCACCCCGGCGCGGACATCAATCGCGCGATCGCGGAAGCCGCGAGCAATTCGGCGTCGATCCTGCGGATCCTGCCGCCCGGCACGCTGCCGCCGAACATCATCACGTACAACGCGTCGACGGTGCCGATCCTGCAGCTCGGGCTGTCGAGCGACACGCTCGCCGAGCAGCAGCTCTACGACCTCGGCAACAGCTTCATCCGCACGCAGCTCGCGACCGTGCAGGGCGCGGCCGTGCCGCTGCCGTTCGGCGGCAAGATCCGCCAGATCGTCGTCGATCTCGATACGCGCGCGCTGCAGGCGAAGGGGCTCGCACCGATCGACGTCGTGAACGCGATCAACGCGCAGAACCTGATCCTGCCCGGCGGCACCGCGAAAATCGGCACGCGCGAATACAACGTGCAGATGAACGGCAGCACGCAGACGGTCGCCGCGCTGAACAACCTGCCGGTGAAGACGATCGGCGGCAGCGTCGTCTATGTGCGCGACGTCGCGCACGTTCGCGACGGCTACGCGCCGCAGACCAACATCGTGCGCGCCGACGGCAAGCGCGCGGCGCTGCTGACCGTCGAGAAAACCGGCAGCGCGTCGACGCTGACGATCATCGACCAGGTCAAGACGATGCTGCCGAAGATCGCGGCCGGCCTGCCGAAGGCGCTGCACATCTCCGCGCTCGGCGATCAGTCGGTGTTCGTGAAAGCGGCGATCCAGGGCGTCGTGCGCGAGGCGCTGATCGCCGCGTGCCTCACCGCGCTGATGATCCTGCTGTTCCTCGGCAGCTGGCGCGCGACGCTGATCATCGCGGTATCGATTCCGCTCGCGGTGCTCACGTCGCTGCTTGCGCTCGCCGCGCTCGGCCAGACGATCAACATCATGACGCTCGGCGGGCTCGCGCTCGCGGTCGGGATTCTCGTCGACGATGCCACCGTCGCGATCGAGAACATCACGCATCACCTCGAACGCGGCGCGCCGCTCGAAGACGCGATCCTGACCGGCGCAGGCGAGATCGCGGTGCCGACCTTCGTGTCGACGCTGTCGATCTGCATCGTGTTCGTGCCGATGTTCCTGCTCACGGGCGTCGCGCGCTACCTGTTCGTGCCGATGGCCGAGGCGGTGATCTTCGCGATGGTCGCGTCGTATTTCTTCTCGCGCACGCTGGTGCCGACGCTCGCGATGGCGCTGATGCGCGCGAAGGGGCAAGGCCGGCCGCCGCGCGGCGTGTTCGCTCGGATCGCACGCTTCCAGGCCGCGTTCGAACATCGCTTCGAGGCGGTCCGGCTGCGCTATCGAGCGCTGCTGTCGGCGGCGATCGCGCGCCGCCGCCGCTTCGCGGCCGCATTCCTGCTCGCATGCGTCGCATCGACCGCGCTGTTCGCGTTCGCCGGGCAGGATTTCTTCCCGTCGGTCGACACCGGCGAGATCCGCCTGCACCTGCGCGCGCCGACCGGCACGCGGATCGAGGAAACCGCGCGCCTGACCGACGAAGTGGAAGCGCGCATCCACGACGTGATTCCCGCGAACGACATCGCGAGCGTGCTCGACAACATCGGCGTGCCGGTGAGCGGCATCAACCTCACGTACGACTCGTCCGACCCGATCGGCACCGAGGATGCCGACGTGATGATCACGCTGAAGCCGAACCACGCGCCGACCGCCGCCTACGTCGCGAAGCTGCGCAACCTGCTCGCGCAGTCGTTCCCCGGCGTGACGTTCGCGTTCCTGCCGGCCGACATCGTCAGCCAGATCCTCAACTTCGGGCTGCCCGCGCCGATCGACATTCAGATCGTCGGCAACAAGCTCGACCAGAACCGCGCGGTCGCGAACGCGCTGCTCGCGAAGCTGCGCGGCGTGCGCGGCCTCGTCGACGCGCGCATCCAGCAGCCCGGCGACGAGCCGGCCATCAACGTGAACGTGGACCGCACGAAGGCGATCCAGGCCGGCCTCGAACAGCGCGACGTCGCGCAGAACCTGCTGATCGCGCTGTCCGGCAGCTCGCAGACGACGCCGAACTTCTGGCTCGACCCGCGCAACGGCGTCAGCTATCCGCTGCTGGTGCAGACGCCGCAGTATTCGGTCGATTCGCTGCAGGCACTCGCGAATGTGCCGCTGCCCGCGGGCACCGCACGTTCGCCGCAGACGCCGGCCGGCGGCCCGGCGGCCGGCGCGCCCGCGCAGAACCTGCTCGGCTCGCTCGGCAGCTTCTCGCGCGCGACGCAGCAGGCGGTCGTCTCGCACTACAACGTGCAGCCGGTGCTCGACATCTTCGCGTCGGTGCAGGGGCGCGATCTCGGCGGCGTCACGGCCGACGTGACGAAGCTCGTCGACGACGCGCGCGCGCAGTTGCCGCCCGGTTCGTCGATCGTGCTGCGCGGCCAGGTGCAGGCGATGCACGAGTCGTTTGCCGGGCTGCTCGGCGGCCTCGCGCTGGCGGTCTCGCTCGTCTACCTGCTGATGGTCGTCAACTTCCAGTCGTGGCTCGACCCGCTCGCGATCGTCGGCGGCCTGCCCGCGTCGCTCGCCGGCATCGCATGGATGCTGTTCGTCACGCGCACGACACTGTCGGTGCCCGCGCTGACCGGCACGATCCTGTGCATCGGCATCGCGACCGCGAACAGCATCCTCGTCGTCAACGCGGCACGTGAGCTGATGGCGGACGGCGCGCCGCCGTGGCAGGCCGCGCTCGATGCGGGTTTCAGCCGCTTCCGCCCGGTCGTGATGACCGCGCTCGCGATGCTGATCGGCATGCTGCCGATGGCGCTGGGCCTCGGCGACGGCGGCGAACAGAACGCGCCGCTCGGCCGCGCGGTAATCGGCGGGCTGGCGTTCGGCACGCTGTCGACGCTGCTGTTCGTGCCCGTCGTGTTCGGCTTCATCCATGCATGGCTCGCCCGGCGCCGCGATGCGGCCGCCGCACGCCGCGCGCAGGAAACCCCGGCATTGCGCTGATCGCGACTTCACCTCGACTCCCTTCGACTTGCCCGACCCAGAACCCATCATGAACGATTCGATCGAACCTCTCGCCCCGCCGCCGGCCGCCGAAGCGGACACGGCACCGTCAACTGCGCGCGACACGGCGCCCGACACCTCGCCGCCCCGCCGCGGCCGCAAGCTGGCCGTCCCGCTCGTCGCGATCGCGGCGGCCGCCGCGCTGCTGGCCGCCGGCATCGTGCCGCGCATCGACGCGCGCGCAGCGCAGCGCGTACAGGTCGCCGCGCAGCAGGCACTGCCGGTGTCGGTGATCCTGCCGGGCGCGGCGCCCACCGACCAGACGCTGACGCTGCCGGGCTCGGTGATGCCGTACGCGGAAGCATCGATCTATGCGCGCACGAGCGGCTATATCGCGCACTGGAGCACCGACATCGGCGCACACGTGAAAGCCGGGCAAACGCTCGCGCAGATCACGGCACCCGACCTCGACGCGCAGTTGCGGCAGGCGCGCGCCGACGCGGCGACCGCGCAGGCGAACTACGACTACGCGAAATCGACCGCGCAGCGCTGGCAGGACATGCTGAAGACGCAATCGGTGTCACAGCAGGACACCGACACGAAGGTCGCCGACATGAACGCGAAGCGCGCGATGCTGGCCTCCGCGCAGGCGAACGTCGCGCACCTGACCGAGCTGGTGTCGTACGAATCGGTCGCGGCGCCGTTCGACGGCGTGATCACCGCGCGCAACGTCGACGTCGGCACGCTCGTCACCGCGGGCGGCACGCCGGGCAGCCCCGGCCTGTCCGGCGAACTGTTCCATCTCGAACAGACCGGCACGCTGCGCGTGTTCGTCGACGTGCCGCAGGACAGCGCGGCAGGCGTGACGACCGGGACCGCCGTCTACCTGACCACGCAGCAATATCCGGGGCGGCGCTTCGCCGCGCGCGTCGCGCGCAGCGCGGGCGCGATCGATCCGGTCACGCGCACGCTGCGCGTCGAGATCGACGTCGACAACGGCGACGGCGCGCTGATGCCCGGCGCGTATGCGCAGGCGCACCTGCTCGTGCCGAGCGCGGCCCCGGCGTTCGAGCTGCCCGTCAGCGCGCTGCTGTTCCGGCCGAACGGCGTGACGGTCGCGACCGTTGCCGCGAACGGCACCACCGCGCTGAAGACCGTGCAGATCGGGCGCGATTTCGGCACGCGCGTCGAGATCGTGTCGGGGCTCGCCGCGAGCGATCGCGTGATCGACAACCCGGGCGATTCGATTGCCGCCGGCGAGGCCGTGAAGATCGTGTCGGCCGCGCCGGCGGTGCAAACGGGCCCGGCAACCGGCGCAGCGGCAGCGCCCGGCGCGGCTGCGTCGACGCCTGCCGCCGTCGCGGTGCCGGCTTCGATGCCGGCAGCAGCTTCAACGCCCGTTCGCGGCTGATCCGTTCACGAACACTCACGAGATACCCATCATGCGCTTCCTCCGTCCGCTTCCGTTCACCCGCCGCGTCGTCGCGCTCGGCGTCGCCGCCGCGTTGACCGCGTTGTCCGCGTGCTCGACATTGCCGCCCTATTCGCCGCCCGCCGTCGCCGTGCCCGCGCACTATGCGGGCGTACCGGCATCGGGCATACCGGCTTCGGGCGTACCGGCTGCGAACGCCCCCGCCGCCCAGCCGGGCTGGAACGTCGCGGCGCCGGCCGATGCCGCGCCGCGCGGCGCATGGTGGACCGTCTTCGACGATGCCGACCTGAACGCGCTCGAAGCGCGTGTCGACGTGTCGAACCAGACCGTGAAGAAAGCCGTCGCCGATCTCCAGCAGGCGCGCGCGATGGTCGACTACCAGCATGCGGGGTTCCTGCCGACCGTCACGGCCGGCGTTGCGCAGAGCCGCGCGCGCCTGTCGCAGAACAAGCTCGGCTCGTCGCTCGCCGGCAAGACGACGCCCGACTATCAGGCCGGCGTGGCCGCGAGCTGGGAACCCGACCTGTTCGGCCGCGTGCGCGATGCGGTGACGGGCGCGCAGGCGAACGCCGACGCGAGCGCGGCCGACCTGCAGGCCGTGAAGCTGTCGGTCACGGCCACGCTCGCGACCGACTATTTCGCGCTGCGCTCGCTCGATACGCAAAAGCAGTTGCTCGACGATACGGTGCGTGCGTATGCGGACGCGCTGAAGCTGCTGCAACAGCAGCTCGCGGCCGGCGCGATCGACGCGTCGGCCGTCGCGCAGGCCGCGACGCAACTCGAATCGACCCGCACGCAGGACACCGACATCGATGCGTCGCGTGCGCAGCTCCAGCACGCGATCGCGACGCTGGTCGGCGAAAGCGCGTCGACGTTCGCGCTGCCGCCGCGCGTGCAATCGTTCGCCGTGCCGGCGATCCCGGCCGGCGTGCCGTCGCAACTGCTCGAACGGCGGCCCGACATCGCGGCGGCGGAGCGTCGCGTCGCGGCGGCGAACGCACAGATCGGCGAAGCGCGTGCCGCGTTCTTTCCCGATCTCGTACTGTCGGCGAGCGCGGGGCTCGAAAGCGGGTTCTTTGCGCCGTGGCTCACCGCACCGAGCCTGTTCTGGTCGCTCGGCTCGCAGCTCGCCGGCACGCTGTTCGACGGCGGCCGCCGCAGCGCGTCGCTGCGCGGCGCGCATGCGCAATACGACAGTACGGTCGCCGATTACCGGCAAACCGTGCTGGTTGCGTTCCAGCAGGTCGAGGATCAGTTGTCCACGCTCGATGCGCTCGCGTCGGAGGCTGGCAGCCAGCAGCGCGCGACTGATGCGGCCGACCTGTCGCTGCGGCTGACGACCAACCGCTTCAACGCGGGTGCCGTCAGCTACCTCGATGTCGTGACCGCACAGACGATCGCGCTGACGAACCGGCGTCTGTCGGACCAGATCGCCGCGCGCCGGATGGAGGCGGCGGTCGGGTTGCTGACCGCGCTGGGCGGAGGCTGGCATGCCGGTGCGGATGCGGGTGCGGACGCAACCGCCGCCGCGCACACGGCCGCTACGCCGTCGGCGTCTTGATGAACGTCAGGATGAACCGCGTGCCGGCCGCATCGCTCTCGACACGTGCGGTGCCGCCGTGCAGTTCCATCACCGAACGCACGATCGCGAGGCCGAGCCCGGCCGTGCCGCCCGGCACGCCGCCGCTGCGCGCCGGGTCGCCGCGCACGAAGCGGTCGAAGATGCGCGGCAGCAGCGCGGGATCGATCGGTTCGCCCGGGTTCGAGACGACCACGTATACCGCGTCCGCCGTTTCGTCGACGCGCAGCACGATCACGCCGCCCGCCGGCGTATAGCGCAGCGCGTTCGCGAGCAGGTTGCTGACCGCGCGACGGAACAGCTCGAGATCGGCGGTCAGCCGACCGTGCCCGTCGACGTGCAGCGTCGAACCGGCTTCGTCGGCGAGCCCTTCGAAATAGCCGGCGATGCGCTCCAGTTCGTCGTGCACGTCGAAGGCACGCTGCCGCGTGACGAAGCCGGGATGCTCGGCGCGCGCGAGAAACAGCACGTTCTCGATCATCCGCGCGAGACGGTCGTATTCCTCGAGATTCGATTCGAGCAGCGCCTGGTATTCGCCGGCGGAACGCGGCCGCGCCAATGCCACCTCGGTCGCGCCGCGCATGTTGTTCAGCGGCGTGCGCAGGTCGTGCGCGAGATCCGCGCTGAATTGCGACAGGTGCCCGAACGCCTGCTGCAGACGGCCGAGCATCGCATTCTGCGCGTCGACCAGCGCCGTCAGCTCGCGCGGCGCGCGCGATGCATCGAGCCGCGTATCGAGCTTGTCGACGGTGATCCGGCCCGTGTTCTCGACGATCTCGCGCAGCGGCGCGAGCGCCTTGCGGATCAGCCAGTAGCTGAGCAGCATCGCGAACAGCGCGCCCAGGCCGCCGGCGATCTTCAGCTTGTCGCGGTAGCCGTCGAGCAGTTCGACGCGATCGCTCATGTTGCGCGCGATCGCGATCCGGATCTTCGTGCGGTCGCGCAACGCGGCCTCGGCGACGACGCCGCGCACGGGCGTGCCGCCGTCGGCGGTCCACGTCGCGATCCGGTCGGCGGTAATCCGTTCGTTCGCGGGCACCGGCGTCGCGTGCGGCGGAAACAGTTCGGCATCGGGCAGCACCGGCAGCGCGGGCGACGATGCGCCGGCTGCCGTCCCGGGCAGATCCCCGAGCGCGGTCCGCTCGACGTTGTGGCGCGCGAGTATGCCGCCCTGCCCGTCGACGACGGCCAGCGACAGCGCCTCGTTGCCGAGCACCTGGCTCGTCAGCCGGTCCGCATGCGCGCGCACCGCGTCGAGCGAATCGAGTTCGCCCGCCAGCCGGCGCGTATGCCGCGCGGCGAGCACGATGTCGAAGTCGTCCTGCGTGCTCACCTGCCGCTCGAGGCCGGTGTACACGTATGTGCCGACAAGCGCGAATACGGCAAGCAGGGTCGCGCCGAACCCGAGCGCGAGCGTCGCGCCAAGCGAGCGGCCGAGCGTCATGCGGCTTCCTTCGGTTCGAGCACGTAACCGACGCCGCGCACCGTATGAATCAGCTTGACCGCGAACTCGTCGTCGATCTTCGCGCGCAGCCGGCGAATCGCGACCTCGACGACGTTGGTATCGCTGTCGAAATTCATGTCCCACACGTACGACGCGATCTGCGTGCGGCTCAGCACTTCGCCCTGCCTGCGCGCGAGCAACTGCAGCAGCGAGAATTCGCGCGGCGTCAGGTCGATCCGCACCGTGCCGCGCTTCACGCGGCGGCGCACGACGTCGATCTCCAGGTCGCCCACCGAAATGCGCTCCGTCTCGCGCGGCGGCCCGCGGCGCGCGAGCGTGCGGATCCGCGCGAGCAGCTCGACGAACGCGAACGGCTTCACGAGGTAGTCGTCCGCGCCGAGTTCGAGGCCGTGCACGCGGTCCTGCACGTCGTCGCGCGCGGTCAGGAACAGCACGGGCGTCGCGTGCGTGTCGCGCAGCCGCTTGAGCACGCTCCAGCCGTCGAGCACGGGCAGCATCACGTCGAGCACGATCACGTCGTAGCTCTCTTCCTGCGCGAGTGTCAGGCCCTCGCCGCCGTCCTTCGCGAGATCGACGCTGAAGCCCGATTCCTCGAGCCCTTTCTTCAAGTACGCGCCGGTCTTCGGTTCGTCTTCGACTATCAGGATGCGCATATTCGACTCCGTCGCATTCGGTGGTGACATGCGCCGATGTTACCGGGAAACGGCGCGGGCGAACGGCAGCGCGCAAGCGCGCCACGCCCGGATGACGAAACCGTAATCGGCGGGTCAGGGTGGTGACGGCCGCGGCGGCCAGAATTCGAAGCGTGGGCCTATCCCCACTCGCCCGTTCACTCATCCATCCAGGAGCCGTCATGAAACTCGTCGCCGCTTTCGTCGTTGCCACGCTGAGCCTGCCGTTCGGCACGCAGGCCTTCGCCCAGTCCACGCAGGCGCCGCTCACGCGCGCCGAAGTCCGCCAGCAACTGATCGATGCCGAAGCCGACGGCCTGCTGCCGTCGAACCGGAACGACTATCCGCCGTCGCACGCGGAGATCGCGCGAAATCGCCAGATTTACGCGATCCAGCATCACGACGCGACGCCGATCGCGACGGCTTCGGCCGGAAATTGATCGCGGCACGTCACCGGCATCCGGCCGACAGCCGGATGTCGGGCCGGCCCACGATGCACTTGCACCCGACGCCAAGGCCCGCGCACTGGCCCGTTTCTTCATCGCCAGGCCATCCGAAGACCAACTGGCGCGCGCCGGTCGAACGATCGCGCCAGGCACGCTGCGGGTTCGTGCACGGCCCGCTCGCCCCTTCGATATCGATGCGCCAACCGCTGCCACGGCGCGTTTCGCTGCGCCATGTCGTACGCGGCCCGGTAGCGAAGCCCGCTCGCAAACGCCCGATCCGGCACCACACGCAGCGCTCGAACCCGTGTCGTTTACGACCGAATTGCGGGCGCATGACCGATAGCCGGTTGCGCCCGATTCTCTAAACTGGTTCGCACAACACGCCTGCCCGGTGTCGCCCGCTGCGCGCGTCATCCCACCGACATCGAGGCCCCCCTAGACATCCGCCTTCGCTGTCCATCGGCCCGCACTACTTCGTCGCATGTCCGCCCGGCTGACCGCCAAGGCAATTCCAGGAGAGTTCATTGAGCCAGTCGCAAGCGCACCCCGCGAAAGCCCGGTCTTCGCGCAAGTCCGTCAAGCTGGACGACATCACGATCGTCGACCCTGCCGTCCTCAAGCGCGCGGTGGGCGCAATGGCGTTCGGCAATGCGATGGAATGGTTCGACTTCGGCGTGTACAGCTATATCGCCGTCACGCTCGGCAAGGTGTTCTTCCCGTCCAGCAGCCCGTCCGCGCAGTTGCTCGCGACCTTCGGCACGTTCGCGGCCGCATTCCTCGTGCGCCCGCTCGGCGGCATGGTGTTCGGCCCGCTCGGCGACCGCATCGGCCGCCAGCGCGTGCTCGCCGCGACGATGATCATGATGGCCGCCGGCACCTTCGCGATCGGCCTGATTCCCAGCTACGCGTCGATCGGCATCATGGCGCCCGTGCTGCTGCTCGTCGCCCGCCTCGTGCAGGGCTTCTCGACCGGCGGCGAATACGGCGGCGCGGCCACCTTCATCGCCGAATTCTCGACCGACAAGCGCCGCGGCTTCATGGGCAGCTTCCTCGAATTCGGCACGCTGATCGGCTATACGCTCGGCGCGGCGACGGTCGCGCTGCTGACCGCGACGCTGTCGCAGGACGCGCTGCTGTCGTGGGGCTGGCGCGTGCCGTTCTTCATCGCCGGGCCGCTCGGCCTCGTGGGCCTCTACGTCCGGCTGAAGCTCGAGGAAACGCCCGCATTCAAGAAGGAAGCCGAAGCACGCGAGGCGGACGAACGCGCGCGACCGAAGCAAGGCTTCGCGACGCTGCTCGCCGAACAATGGAAGCCGCTGCTGCAATGCGTCGGCCTCGTGCTGATCTTCAACGTGACCGACTACATGGCGCTGTCGTATCTGCCGAGCTACCTGTCGGCGACGCTGCACTTGCGCGAATCGCACAGCCTGTTCATGGTGCTGTTGGTGATGGTGCTGATGATGCCGATGACGCTGTATGCGGGGCATCTGTCGGACAAGGTCGGCCGCAAGCCGGTGATGATGGCCGGCTGCGTGGGCCTGCTCGTGCTGTCGGTGCCGACGCTGATGCTGATCCGCACCGGCGGCATGCTGCCCGTGTTCGGCGGGATGCTGATCTACGGCACGTTGCTGTCGACGTTCACGGGCGTGATGCCGTCGGCGCTGCCGGCGCTGTTCCCGACGCGGATCCGCTACGGCGCGCTCGCGATCGGCTTCAACGTGTCGGTATCGCTGTTCGGCGGCACGACGCCGCTCGTCACCGCGTGGCTGGTCGATCGCACCGGCGACCTGATGATGCCCGCGTACTACCTAATGGGCGCGTCGTTCATCGGCATCGTGTCGGTGCTCGCGCTGCGCGAGACTGCGCGCCAGCCGCTGCCCGGTTCCGGGCCGTGCGTGTCGAGCCGTGCGGAAGCGCTGAGCCTCGTTCGCGGCGGTGCCGAACAAGCCCGCGTGCCAGGCAGGAAATTCACGCCGGTCAGCGAGCGCGCGTGACGCGGTTCGGCGTGATGCGGCGCCGCGCGGCAGGTGCCGCCGGCGTCGCCCGCGCGTGCGTACGTCAGTTCGACGACAACCGCTGCCCTTCGAGCCAGTCGAGCAGCGCGCGCGTGACGAACGCGGGATTTTCCAGATTCGAGATGTGGCCGGCATCCGGCACCAGCGCATGCGCGCAGCCGATCACGCTCGCCATCTTCACGGTTTCCGACGGCGGGCGCGCCATGTCGCCCGCGCCGCACATCAGCAGCGTGCGCTCGGCGTCCAGGCCGGCGAGCGCCGGCAGCGTGTCGGGCCGGCCGAAGATCAACCGGCCGAGCGGGACGATCGATTGCCGCAGCCGGTCGGCGGGCAGGTTCGCCAGCGCGTCGCGAAACGCGGTCGGCACCGGGTCCGCCGGATTGACGTCCGGCCGGAAGAACAGCGGCACGATCGCATCGAGCAGCGGCGGCGCGATGCGGCCCGCGGCGGCGATCGCATCGAGCATGCCGAAGTAGCGCAGGCGCGTCGCATCGGGCTCGGCCTCCAACGACGCATCCATCAGCACGAGCGAGCGGACGCGCTGCGGTTCGCGCAACGCGAGCCGCGCGCCCCACATACCGCCGACGCTGAGGCCGACGACCGCACATTGTTCGATCTCCAGCGCGTCGAGCAGCGCGCTCGCGTGCGCGGCGAGATCGTCGAGCGTCTGGGTTCCCTCCGGCAATGCGCCCGATGCGCCATGCCCCCACAGGTCCGGCACGATCACGCGATACTTGCGCGACAGCGCGTCGATCTGCGGCGCCCACATCGCCGCGTCCCACAGATAGCTGTGCCCGAGCAGTACCGGAAATCCGGTGCCGTGGTCCTGGTAATGCAGGGTACTGCCATGAATGGTGTGTGCGGGCATGTCGTCTCCGGATGTCAACACGATCGGCAGCGGCCCGGAAGCGGGCGCCGCGGTCTGCGGCGTGCTGCGACGAACGCAAAGCGGCGCATCATCGCACAGGTAGCGGACGTGCGTGTGACGAGCCGCATATCGTGCAGCGACGAAAACGCCGCGCCGTATGCCGCCAGTCAGTTCGTCCCGTCGTACGTGACGATCTCCACCCAGTTCGCGCCCTTGCCGACCGGGTATTTGCCGATTTCGTCGAGGCGGCCCGTGCCGCGGTCGATCCGGTAGACGGCAAGCGTCGGCGACAGTTGCCCGGCCGCGAGCAGATAGTTGCCCGACGGGTCGATGCCGAAGCCGCGCGGCTGCTTCTCGGTGGCGAACGTGCCGATCCGCGCGAGCGTGCCCGACGCGGCGTCGACGCGATATGCGGCGAGCGTGCTCGACGTGCGCTCCGACGCATACAGGAATCGCCCGTCCGGCGTCAGGTGCAGGTCCGCGCCCCACGGCTTGTCGCCATGGAAATCCGGCGGCAGGATCGATACGGCCTGGATCGGCCGCACATCCGCGCCGCCGCGCGACAGCGCGAGCACGTGCAGCTTGCCGTCGAGTTCGTCGATCAGGTATGCAAAGCGCCCGTTCGACGAAAACACGAAATGGCGCGGGCCGGATTTCTCCGGCAGCCGGTACGCCGGCGTCGCGACGTCGGTCAGCGTCCCCGTCGACGCATCGAACGGCAGCCGCAGCCACGCATCGGCACCGAGCACCGACGCGAACGCGTGGCGGCCGTCCGGCGATTGACGGATCGCGTGCGCCATCGGGCCGGTCTTCACCGTCTGCTGCACGTCGGCCGCGACGCCGTTCGCGTCGATCCGGTTCACTGCGAGCAGGTTGCCGCCATACGACGCCGAAAACAGATAGCGGCCCGACGCATCCGTCGAGACATAAGCCATGCTGTCGGCGAGCGGCGCGCGGCCGAGCTCGATCAGCCGTCCGTCGAGCGGGTTGATCGCGAAGCTGATGACGCGGTACGGCGTCGAGCGCAGCGCCGCATAGAGGCGATGATGATCGGGCGACAGCGCCATCGGCATCACGGTGCCGCCGACCGGTACGGTTTCGATCGCGGTCAGCGCGCCGTTCGACGTGTCGATGCCGAACACCGAGATGTCGCGGCTGTCGCCGTTCGATACGTACGCATACGTCGCCGCGTGCGCGAGCGACGCGACCATCCCGAATGCGGCCGTGGCAACGGCGCGCCGGAGTGTTTTCGTGTTCATGAGTCTTCAGGTGAAGGAAAGCGAACGACACATGCAACTGCGGCGCCGGACAACCTCGGTCGTCCGGCGCCGCGACGAGTGAAGACAAGCGCAACGCGCGATCAGAACACCGCGTGCCCGCTGATGACGCTCGGCAGCCAGGTCGAGAAGAACGGCATGTACGTGACGATGTTGATCGCACTGAAGATCGCGAGGTAGTACGGCCACGCCATCTTCGTGGTCTCGCCGATCGATACGTTGCCGATCGCGCAGCCGACGAACTGCACCGAGCCGATCGGCGGATGCACGAGGCCGAGCGAGCAGTTCAGCAGCAGCATGATCCCGAACTGCACCGGCCCGACGCCGCACGCCATCGCGATCGGCAGGAACAGCGGCGTCGTGATCAGGATGTGCGCGGCCATGTCGACGAACGTGCCGAGGAACACCTGGATGATGTTGATGTACAGCAGCATCAGCCAGGGCGCTGCGGTCGACTGCTTCAGCAGCCCTTCGATCGCATCCGGGATCTCCAGGTACGACATCTGGAAGCGCAGCATGTTGGACACCGCGATCAGCAGCAGCACGACACCCGTCGTACGCGCCGCATGCGACAGCGCGCGGCGCAGCTTCTCGACCGTCAGCGTGCGGTAGACGATCGCGGTCAGCACGAGCGAGTACACGACGGCGATCGCGGCCGCTTCGGTCGCGGTTGCAATCCCCTTCGCGACGCACACGAGGATGATCGCGATCACCATCAGCCCGGGCACCGCGCCGACGAAGCTGCGCAGCACCGCATACCAGCCGGGAAACGCGGGCAGCGCGGACGAGCCGTCCGCACGGCGCGGATAGCCGTGACGCACGGCCTGCCAGTACGCGGCCGCGAGCACGAAGCCCATCACCCACAGCACGGGCAGCAGCCCCGAGAACAGCAGGTCGCCGATCGACACGCCGCTCACCGGCTGGCCGTGCAGCATCCCCGTGATCCCCTGCGCGGCGAACGCATAGATGATCATGTTGGTCGACGTCGGCATCAGCGCGCCCGCGAGCGACGCATGCGTCGTCACGTTGACCGCGTACGCGGCGCTGTAGCCTTCGCGCTTCATCAGCGGAATCACCACGCCGCCCATCGCCGACGTATCGGCGGTCGGCGAGCCCGACACGCCGCCGAACAGCGTGCACGCGACGACGTTCGCCATCCCGAGGCCGCCGCGGAAATGGCCGACGGTCGCCTGCGCGAAGCGCAGGATCCGGTCCGCGATGCCGCCGTGCAGCATCAGCTCGCCCGAGAAGATGAAGAACGGCACCGCGAGGAACGAGAACGCATTCATCCCCGAGATCATCGCCTGCATCGCGGTCGCGATCGGCAAGCCTTCCACCATATAGGTCAGCACGCAGGCTATCCCGAGCGCGAACGACACGGGCACGCCGAGCACGAGGAAAATCAGAAAACTGACGGACAGGATCGCGAGTTCCATGGCGTTATTGTCCCGACGAAGAACGACGAAGCGCGAGCAGGTGCTCGAGCGAGAAAAGGATGATCGCGACCGCCGCGGGCATCGTGATCAGGTAGCGCACGCCTTCGGGCAGCCCGATGATCGGAATGCGGTCGCCCATCGTCTCGGCGGCCATGCTGCCGCAGCCGACCATGATCGCGATCGCGAACGCGATCAGGCTCAGGTGCTGGATCGCGACGACCGCGGTGCGCGCGTTCGGCGGCAGCCGGCGCACGAGCGAATCGAGGCCGATATGGCCGCCGTCGCGCACCTTCATCGCCGCGCCGAACATCGCGATCACGATCACCAGCAGCAGCGCGATCGGCTCGACGAAATCCGGCGCGTTCTCGAACACGTAGCGCATCACCACCGCGTAGAACACCAGCATCGTCAGCACCGCGAGACAGGCCGACGCGATCACGGCCAGCACGCGGAACAGCACGTCGTTCACGCAGCGCAGGAGCGGCGCGGCATGCGGCCGCGCCGGCGCCGCGCCGTCCGGGGCGGCGGCCGGCGAACTAGCGGCCGCCGCGCTGTTCAGGGAAGTGCGACGCGTCACTTGGTCGCCTCGATCTCGTCGACGATCTGCTTCATCTGCGGCGTCTTTTCATACTTCGTCCACAGCGGCTGCATCGCCTTCACGAACGCCGCGCGGTCGATCTGCGCGGCCGGCAGGATCTTCGCGCCGCCCTTCGCCACCGCCTGCTGCGCGGACGCCTCGCGCGCGGTCCACAGCTTCTGGTAGTACGGCACCGAATCGGCCGCCGCCTTCCTGATCGCCGCCTGCTCCTGCGGCGACAGCGTGTCCCAGACCTTCTTCGAGAACACCAGCACTTCAGGCGTCATCGCGTGCTGCGTCTCCGAATAGTCGGGCGCCACTTCGTAGTGCTTCGTTTCCTCGTACGACGGCAGGTTGTTTTCCGCCGCGTCGACGAGGCCCGTCTTCAGGCCCGTGTATACCTCGGCGAACGGCATCGGCGTCGGCGTGCCGCCCATCGCCCTGATCTCGTCGACCATCAGGTCGGACGGTTGCACGCGCACCTTCAGCCCCTTCATGTCGGCCGGCGTGCGCACCGGGCGCTTCGCGTAGATCGAGCGCGCGCCGCTCTCGTAGAACGTCAGCGCGATCATCCCCTTCGCGGTGAACGCATCGAGGATCTTCTGGCCGGCCGGGCCGTACATCGCCTTGCGGAAATGATCGACGTCGCGGAACAGGAACGGGAATGACGGGATCAGCGATTCCGGCACGATCTCGTTGAACGACGCGCCGTTCACGCGCGCCATGTCGATCGCGCCGATCCGGACCTGGTCGACCGTGTCCTTTTCGGAACCGAGCGCGCTGTTGCCGAACACCTTGATCGAATCCTTGCCGCCCGTCTGCTTCGACAGTTCGTCGCCCATGAACTTCACCGCCATGTTGGTCGGGAAGTTGTCGCCGTGCACGTCCGCCGAGCGGAACACGCGCGCCTGCGCGGACATCGCGAAGCCGGCCAGCAGCGCGACGGCCAGTGCGGTACGGGAACCGGTGCATCGATGCTTCATGGTGAGTCTCCTTGATGGTCGTTCGTTGTTGTGCGGCGATCCGTCGGCATGCGCGTTCGGCGGCGATGCGCTCTCCCCGAGCCGCAGAGTCATACGTCGTATGATGTGTTGACGCGAATGTACGTCGGTTAATCGTTTAACTCACTTGGTGCATACCCCTATAATCACTACCGCCGGGGTTTTCGGCAGAAGTCGTGGAATCGCGTTCTCTGTTCTGGCGGTTTTCAGCGAAACGTTTTCCGGAAATGGATCCGCGTTTGAGTCAGCTGCCCGCGTGGCTGGTTTCCCGACGCCGGAAAGCAAGCTTTCGCTTCGGTTGCTTTCGTTATAGGATGACTGACCACGACGCAAGCACGCCCGCGTGCGGCCAAGAGCACGTGCCGGCACACGCATCGTGTGCGGCGGAACGACGAAGGTTCGGGAGGAATCCGTGCAAGCGCGGGCGCTTGCCGCGCCGTCACGTCTGCATGACCAGCGACGTCAGTTGCGCCGCGCGTGCCACATCCGTCTTCGCGTAGATCGATTTGATCTGCGCGCGGACCGTGCCGATCGACACGCCGCGCAGCGCCGCGCATTCCTGCGGCGACAGCCCGTCGCAGCACAGCAGCACGGCGAGATCGGCTTCGGCCGACGACAGCCCGTAGAACACGCGCAGCCGCTGCGCGCGGGCCGCCGGCGAACGCAGGTCGGCGGCCGTCATCAGTGCCGCGACGCCGGGCCGTTCACGCAGGAGGCGCGACTGTTCGGGAATCGGCATCAGCGCGAGCGACAACGGTTCGCCCGTCGCACGGCGCAGCAGCAACCCGCCGCACGCGAACGCGTGCCGCCATTGCGCATCGTCGACGCAGCCTTCCGGCGCGAAGCGCCCGTTCACGATCCGCATTGCCGGTTCCGCCGCGATCAGTTGATCGGCCGCGAGATTCGTATAAAGCAGTTCGCGATGCGCGCCGAGCAGGAACACCGGTACCGGAATCGCATCGAGCGCCGATTCCGCAGCGGCCACGCGTGCCTCGAGTTCCCCGATGCGCGCCTGGATCCGCAGCGCGCGGCTGATATGCGTACCCATGATTTCGATCGTGCGGCGCTGATCGCCGGATAGCCCTTGCGATTCGGGGCCGCTCTGTACGCTGAGGAATGCGCCGGCCCCCGCTTCGCGATGGATATACAGGCCCGAGATGCTGCCGAGCCCATACGGACGCAGGAATTCCTGATAGAACACGCCGTGTGTGCGCTGTCGCGGGGACAGGTGCTTGACGTCCTCGAACCAGCGGCCCGCCGGCCAGTTGCCGGCGACCGGCACGACCGGGTCATACCGGTAGAACTCGGTGTTGTAGGTGTGATAACACGCGGCGACCCACGACGCGTCGTCGCCGGCCGCCTGCTCGATCGCCGGCACCCTCGCCGCGTCGTCGAACGACAGCAGCGTGGCCATGCGCACGCCGACCGTCGATCGCAGCCCGTCCAGCGCCGTTTCCCATCGCTGATCGCCCAGTGCCGCAGCGTAGATGTCATCGATCCATGCCAATGGAATCAATCCGTTCCGTTGCATCTGGCTACCCCGCGCCGTGCGTTTTTGTCGAACGTCTTGCGCGAATCTTACTCAACCAGCGGCATTGTTCAAATTACCGGTGCGCATTTGATTCGGAATACCACGCTTGTTACCGCTTATCGTCAGACGTAATGGCCATTCTCAACAAGCTTTCGGTTCCTTTCCGCACAAATGACGGACCCTGGCACTCGACGACGCCGATCGGGATTGCAGCGCGCATTCCGCGGAATTCATCACGACGCCGGCTATTCATCAGGATCGGCGTATGTCATGATGCAGCGCATGAAGATCCGAAACGCGACGACCCACCTGCACCATCACCACGGACGCCCTTTGTTGCGCCGTGGATCGTTTCGCATCTAGCACTTGAATCGGGGCTTTCCCGATCAAGACGACAACCAAGGCGCCTCTGGCGCCTTTTTTGTTTTTTGTCGCCTTAAAAACCTGCTGCGCCGATCAATCGATAACGTACGGAGTGTTTCCAATGCAACGACCGTGGAAAGAAGTGTCCCTGTCGGATTTGCCGCTCAGGGAGGATCTCAGGTTGCAGCACGCTTATGGGGCGCCGCAACTCGACGTGCCGGTCTGCCTGAACGTCAACGAGAATCCGTATCCACCGTCGCCATCGCTCGTCGAGCGCATCGCGACTGCCGTGGCCGACGCGGCGCGACAGGCGAACCGCTATCCCGACCGCGACTTTGCCGAGCTGCGAGCGCATCTGGCCGCTTATCTGGCGCACGATACAGGCGTGACGATCGACGCATCGAGCGTCTGGGCAGCCAACGGTTCGAATGAAGTGATCCAGCAGATTCTTCAGGCGTTTGGCGGCCCGGGGCGAGCGGCGCTGGCCTTTACGCCCGCGTATCAGATGTACGACGAATACTGCCGCACGACCTTCACGCGCCTGCATACGTTGCCGCGTACCGAGGATTTCGCGCTGGATCTGCATCAGGCGATCGACAGCATCCGCGAGCATCGACCGAGCGTGATTCTGCTGACGTCGCCGAACAACCCGACCGGGACCGCGCTTCCCGTCGACGATATCCGCGCCATTCTCGACACCGCGCCGGGCGTGGTGGTCGTCGACGAAGCGTATGCGGAGTTCCGGCGCCAAGGCGTCCGCAGCGCGGTGACGCTGCTGCCCGACCATCCGCGGCTCGTCGTTACCCGCACGCTGAGCAAGGCGTTCAAGTTCGCGGGCGGCCGCGTCGGGTATTGCGCATGCGCGCCTGCGATCGTCGAAGCGCTGAAGCTGGTTCGGCTGCCCTATCACCTGTCCGCCTTTACGCAGGCGGCCGCCTGCGCGGCGCTGGTCGCGCGTGACGAGATGCTGTCGCAGGTCGACGCGATCAAGGCCGAGCGCGACGCAATCGTTTGCTGGCTGCGCAGCCAGGGTTTCACCGTGGCCGATTCGGACGCCAACTTCGTGATGTTCGGCAAGTTTGCCGATCGCCACCGGATCTGGAGCGGGCTCCTGCGCCACGGCGTCCTGATTCGCGAGTCCGGCCCGCCGGAATACCTGCGCGTGTCCATCGGCACCGCGGCGGAGATGGCCGCGTTTCGCACGGCGTTGCTTGCGGTGATGGCGAACGAACAGGCAGCGGACCATGCGGTCGATGGCGCGATGGAGAGCGACGTTTGATGATCGCGCCCGTTCGGGTGCGCCGTGCCGGCCACGTCGCCCGTCGCGGCGGCCGGCGCGTGTCGGTGCGTGTCGGTGCAATGACCAACGATGCGCTTACTTCATCGCCACGTATCGCGATTCCATCTCGTCGATTTTCGCGAGCACCGTTTCGCTGAGCTTTCTGAGGTGACGCGGCACGTCGGGCGTCGACAGCAGTTCCTCGATCCGCCCTCGCCAGTAACTCGGGTGCCTCACGCGTGCGGCGCCCGACATCGACACGTCGTCAGCGATCGTCTCGCTGTCCAGGAGAGCCACCATTCTCTGGATGTGAGAAAGCTCTCGTTCTACATAGTCTCGTGCCAGCATATTGATTGAAATTCCCCGAAATGCGACATCAGGCCTTCCGTCATCAACGCGCCATCGTGCGGCGATGCAGTGAGGCATGATGCACCGCACACGTTGCCCGTCAGCGTACGCCCAGCCTGTGTCAGTCGACTGCGTGGGCATTGCCGGCGTTCGACACGGAATGGCAACCCTGTCCGTGCGTTCCGGTTACATCCATCCCCGATGCCCTGCTGCCAATCGTAGGCGGACTGCCCGGCACCGGCATCCCCAAAAGTGGGGATGCCGGCCGAAATCGGGGAAGTGGCGGTTTCAGGAAATGACGGGAAGCGGAATGGCCGGCGAGCACGCGGCTGCCCGCCGGCGCTGCTGCGCGATAGCGCCCGACTCGAACGGCCTGCCGCCGGTGCGCTGTTGTCGGGCGAGTCGGAAACGGGGATTTTCAGCGTGTACGAACGGATCTCGGTGCGGGATCAACGGCGGAGCGCAATCGGATGCGGGACCGCGTGCACGGGCCCGGACGGCCCTCTTCCACCGCTTCGTCGCGCTGCCAGTTCCGCTGGCGAAGCATCGGGGCTGTCCGGGTTGAACCGCGTCATGCAGTTCAGGTCGAGTGCACGTATCTGCTCGGTCATGAAGTCGACGAAAATTCGAATGCGCGTCGGAAGATGTTGTCGGCTGAGATAGCAGATATAGTGCCCGCGATCGTCGGGCACATGCTTCGCCAGCGCGACAACGAGCTCGTTCGATGCGATATGGTCACGGATCTGATAACCCGCCATCTGCGCAATGCCCGATCCACTCAGAACCGCACGCAATACCAGATCCGTGTCGTTGAACGTGAGGCGGGACGTCGGCAGGTACTTTTGCACGCGGCCGTCGACATTGAATTCCCATTCGAATATGCGACCGCTGGCAAGACGGAAATTGATGCACTCGTGCCGGGCCAGATCCTCCAGATGCTGCGGAAGGCCATGCCTGGCCACATACGACGGCGCCGCGCACAGAGCCATCTGCATCGGAATCAGTTGCCGGGCAATGATGCTGGAGTCCTCGATGCGTCCGTTGCGAAACGACACGTCGATCCGTTCCGCGACCAGGTCGATCGGCCGGTCGTCGAGCAGCAGATCGATGACGATGTCCGGGTAAGCGTTCGCAAACGTTTCCAGCAGCGGCGCAACGACTTTCCTGCCGAATCCCACCGCCGAACTGATACGAATGAGGCCGCGCGGCGGTCCCTCCCGCAGTTCCAGCATGTCGTTCATGGCTTCCACGATCTGCGCAACGCCCTGGTGGCAGTTCTCGAAGAATCGCTGGCCTTCGCAAGTCAGTTCGGTCATGCGCGTGGTCCGCTGGAACAGCCGCGTACTCAACTGCGCCTCCAGCTTCTGGACGTTCCGGCTCACGGCCGGCCGGCCGACGCCGAGACGTTCGGCGGCCTTGGTAAAGCTCCCCTCGCTCGCCACCGCGACGAACGCAAGGATGCCCGCATAGCTTGCACCGAAGCTCGCTGACAAAGCGTCGGCGCGGCCTGGCAAGTCACGACGAACGCCGTGCTCCGACGTATCCGATTGATTCATTTCCGCTGCCCCCAGACATCCCGCTCATCCCGATTGCACGTCGCACGCATACGCCTGCGAACCGCCCTCCTTGCGAAACGCGAATCAGCCTCTTGCGAGCCACTGGTCGAGACCGATGCGACCGAGTAGCGCATTCCCGAGCGGTACCAGCGATTTTTCCTCGACGCGGCCGCCGTAGTAGCGAGCGTCGCGATCGGTCACCACGGCGCGCGTGTCGCCGACCGATTTCAGATAGCGTGCGACGATCTCCGCGAACGGCGCGCGGTCCGGGCCCGCGATCTCGACCGTGCCGTTCAGCGGCCCGGCAAGCGCGATCTGTGCGAGGAGCGCCGAGACGTCTTCCGCGGCGATCGGCTGAAACAGCCCGTCGCCGATGCGCACCGTACCGCCTTCCGTGCCGAAATCCGCAATACCGCCGATGAACTCCATGAATTGCGTGGCGCGCACGATCGTGTACGGCACGCCCGCTGCTTCGATCGCCTGTTCCTGCGCGACCTTGGCCGCGAAATAGCCGTTCTCCGGCATCCGGTCGCAGCCGACGATCGACAGCGCGACGTGATGGCGCACGCCTGCGGCCACTTCAGCCTTGCCGAGATTACGCGCCGAAGTACGGAAGAAGTCCAGCACCGCCTGCGGTTCCCAAGACGGTGCATTCGCCACGTCCACGACGACGTCCGCATCGGTCAGCGCGTCGGTCAGGCCTTCGCCCGTGATGGTATTGACGCCGGTGCGCGGCGATGCGGCAAGTGCCTCATGGCCCGCTTCGCCGAGCAGCGTGACGACACGCGAGCCGATCAGGCCCGAACCGCCGATGACAACGATCTTCATCGCAAAATCTCCTGACGAAAGGATTTCATTTGAATGCGCGGGGCGCGTGACGGGCGCCGCCTCGCCTCCGACGAAGAAGGTCATACCCGTCACATCGCATGGCGCAATTGTGGAAGAATCATGTCCTATCGATAAGAGCCAAGAATCGTCGATCCAACTAGTCCATGCCGTGTCCGTTCCCGCGATCCACAAGGCCATGATGTCCGCGTCGACGCCCGCCCTGACCATCGAAATCGACCGGCACCATCAGTTGCCGATCTATCTGCAGATTTGCGAGCGGTTCAGAACCGCGATCGCCGCGGGCCATCTGCGTCCCGGCGATCGCGTGCCCGCGCTGCGCAGCCTGGCGACGCAGTTGAACACCGCGCGCGGCACCGTCGAACAGGCTTACACGATCCTGGTCGACGAGGGTTATCTGCAAATGCGCGGCGCGGCAGGCACGTTCGTATCGCCGTCCCTGCCGATGTCGCTGACGGGTTCGCTGCCCGCGCGTGCCGTCGAACCGGCACAGTGCGCCTCAGACGCCGGTTCGCACCCGGCGTCGGACATGCCGCTCGGCAATCAAGCTCCGCCGCGCCGGCAGCCGATCGCCGTCGCGATGAGCGGCGAGCCGCGTCCGTTGCAGCCCGGGCTCCCGGCGCTCGACGCATTTCCGCGCAAGGTATGGCACCGGCTCGTGTCGCTGCGCGCGCGCAGCAGCGACCGCGCGCTGCTCGGCTACCCGAATCCGCTTGGTTACCGGCCGCTGCGCGAGCACATCGCCACCTATCTGACCCTGTCGCGCGGCGTCACCTGCGCGCCGGAACAGGTGTTCGTCACCGGCGGCTACCGCGCGACGCTGGAACTCGTGCTGCGCAGCCTCGCGCGCCCGGACGACCGGGTATGGTTCGAGGATCCCGGCTATCTGCTCGCACGCGGCTTTCTGTCCGAGACCGGTGTCCAGCTGGTGCCGGTGCCGGTGGACGCCGAAGGGATCGACGTCGAGCGCGGCATGCAACTGGACGCACGTGCGCGCTTCGCGCTGGTGACGCCGTCGCATCAGAGCCCGCTCGGGCATACGCTGTCGCTTGCCCGGCGCATCGCCCTGCTGGATTGGGCCGAAAAAGCGTCGGGCTGGATCGTCGAGGACGACTACGACAGCGAGTTTCGCTATCTGGGCCGCCCGCTGCCGGCGTTGAAGAGTCTCGACCGCCGGGATCACGTGATCTATTGCAGCACGTTCAGCAAGGCGATGTATCCCGGTTTGCGGCTTGCGTACGCGGTCGTGCCCGAGCGCGCCGTGGAGCGCGTCGAACGGGTCGCGGGCAGCATGAACGCCGGCTCGCCGACGCTCCTGCAGGCGGCCGTGGCGGATTTCATCGAACAGGGGCACTTTGCCCGCCATCTGAAGCGGATGCGCACGCTGTATGGCGAGCGACGCACGCTGATCGTGCACGCGTTGCAGCAGGCGTTCGGCGAGCGCCTGATCGTCGAATTGCCAGCCGGCGGCATCCAGTTCGCGGTGCGGTTCCCCGAGGGGTCCGACGGCCCGGTCGACGACGTCGCCGTTGCCGCGCGCGCCCGCGACGCGGGGCTCGCGATCTTGCCGCTGTCCATCTGGTATGCGAACAGCCGCACGCGGCAAACGCCGCGCGGCCTCATCATCGGATTCGCGAACATCGCCGATGCCGGCGAAGCGCGTCGCCTCGCACAAACGCTGCGCGCGTGCGTGGATCGCTGAAGCCCGGCACGCGGCAGTCGCACTCGGCGGTACGAGCCCGCACCCGCGTTTTGCCGGGGCTGGCGAACGGGATCGGCGCAATGGCCATCATGAAGCCCCCGGCGACAGCCAGACGCTGTCGGTCCGGATTGGTGTCGAACGGGAAACATCATGTCTCCGTCGGCAGCCATACCGCCGCCGCCCGTACTCCTTTAGCATGGGGGCGGCTTTGTCCCGCGGACTAACCGGGAATCGGGCTGCACCACGAGATTGCCGCATTCCTTACATGACCGTTCGTTCCATGCCATTTCCCGAAGACGATGTCTGCCCGGGCAGTGCGGCCCGCCCGCGCAAGACGCTTCGACGAATCGATCAACCGGGATCGGAATGCGCGTCTTTGAACTCGAGAATGCATCATGCACGACAAGAAGCTGCAAGCCCCCCCGCTTTCCCTCCTCGACCGGTATCGGGGCCGGGATTTCCATCCCCTCTATACGACGACCGTCACGGTTTCCGGCGGCGAGACGGGGCACGGCCGCGCATCCGGCGTGGCGCGCTCGGATGACGGGAATCTTGCCGTGGATCTGCGGCTTCCCGCCGAGTTCGGCGGCCCCGGCAACGGCACCAATCCCGAACAACTGTTCGCGGCGGCCTTTGCCGCGTGCTTCCATGGGGCCCTGAACCTGATCGAGAAGCGCGCCGCAATGGAGATCGCCGACACGGTCGTGGAGGTGCAAGTGTCGTTCGGCCGCGATCCGATGGATGGCGGCTATGCACTGGTCATCGATGTGCGGGTCCGGATGCCAGGTGTAGATCGAAGCACGGCGGAAGAGATGGTTCGAACTGCGGAACGCTTGTGCCCGTATGCGAAGATGGCCAGACAGGGGTCGGTCAATATCGTGACCGTCGTCGACTGACTCGCCGCCCGCCTGAGTGGCTGCGCATATCGCAGCTGCTCAGGCGGCGCGAACGGGTCAATCGAACGACGCTTGCGGGTTACCCGCAGCCAACGCTTCGGCACGATTCGGCGCCGGCGGGTAGATCCACTGCGTGTTGATCACCTGTTTGCGCACCTTTCCTTCCGCGTGCGTCAGCTTGATCTGACGATCCCAGCCTTCCGAGTAAACCGCGCCCCATTCGCCAAGGTCGAGGCAGGTCGCATAGAACGGCTGTCGGTATTCCAGCGTGGCCAACCCGATCAGATCCGCGGCGACGTTGTGCCCGCCGAATTGTCCCATCACGATCGCGTGTTGACAGGACATCAATGCGTAGTGCCCGTCATCGTCGCTCCGGGCGCGCGCCACATCTCCCGCCACGAACACGTGCGGGGCTTCCGCCATGCGAAGATCGGGCGTGACCTCGACGCGCCCGAGGGGGTCAAGATGCGACGAGACTTGCGCCGTCAGTGAACTCGCACGCATCCCGCCGGCCCAGATCACGGTCATCGCTTCGACATGGGTGCCCGACTCGGTGCGAACGCCGTCTGCCCCGACTGACACGACGCGCGATCCGAGTACGGTCTCGATGCCCAGCGAGTCGAAGGCTTCCGATACGTACGGCCGAGGATTGGGGCCGAGATCGGGACCAATATCGTCCTGCGCTCCGATCACGACGACACGACTCGCAACGTCGGCGCCAAACCACTCGCGCAAGCGCTTCGGCAATTCCGTGGCGACCTCGATACCCGTAAAGCCGCAGCCGACAACGGCGACCGTATTGCGTGCCGGAGACTCCGGCAGCTTCGCCAGCGCTGCGAAATGCGCATCGAGCGCTACCGCGTCGTCAATACGATCGACCGAGAACGCATGTTCTGCCAACCCCGGAACCGGCGGTCTGCTCAACGAGCTGCCACTGGTCAGCAGCAACCTGTCATACGCCAGCAAACGCTTTTGTCCATCGGCAAGGGCAACGCTGAGCGTCTTCTCGCGGACGGAAATCTCCTCGACACTGCCCTCGACGAAATTCACGCCGACAGCATCGAGCAGCGGCAGCAGCGGTGCGGCCATCCGTTGCGGCTCGCTTTCGTACAGCCGCGGCCGGATCTGCAATTCGGGTTTCGGGGAGATCAACGTGATTTCCACGTCACCGCTTCCCACACCGGCCTTGTCAAGCACGCGAGCCGCACCCAGTGCACCCCACACTCCGGCGAAGCCGGCACCCACGATCAAGATATTCTGCGACATGATTTTTGCCTTCGGTTGGAAAACTGCAAGATCCACGACAGGCACCGATCTCGATGCAACGGGTGCCTGCTTCGTTACTCGGCGATTCTTCACGAGCGCCGCACGAAGTCATCGTAGGTCGGCGCGGTTTGGCCCGGTAGACCTGCGATCGGGCTCATGGTGTTGCCTCTTCGGCACCAATCAATCCTGCTCCGCCGAATCAAGCGTCGGGCATCATGCGTAACGGAAGATCTTCCGCCCATACGTCACGAAGACCGAATGCGCAGCGCCCGGGAAGCGGCCCTGCCGTGGTCAGACGGAGCGGGGATTCGCGCGACCGCGCACCTTGTCGGCAACCCGTTTTCATCGTCACCTTCAATATCCCGAGGCACAAAAATGCATCTTGGAAAATCGTATAAGTTCTCCGAGTTCCTGATCTGGACTCGCTGGAAAATTTACGAACTTCTTATTTTCGGCTCCGTACCGGTTGTGCTTTACAAGTTCTTCTCCTTCACATGGTTATCCGTACCCTTACGATCGTGGTGCTGCTCGGAACTGCAACGTCGTTCATCGTCGGCTTCAAGAACGTTCAAACGTACAACAGGGCAATGGATGCCCTGGACATCTGGACCGACATACTGAGCAAAAGCCGCCGCTGGGGCCAGCTCACGCGGGATCTGGTCGAAGATGAAGCGATTGCCCGGAAATTGGTGTACCGGCACCTGGCCTGGCTGACCGCGCTGCGATACGACCTGCGTCGACCGCTTGTCTGGGAAAGCACGAACAAACGCTACAACGCCGAATATCGCCGGTTCTATCGTGTTCCGGAGTGGGAAAAGGACCTCGGCAAGTTATTGCCGGAATATCTGTCTCCGTCCGAAACAGCGCAGGCGCTTTCTTCCGCCTCGATCCCGACATGCGTGCTGAACCTGCAAGGGAGATCGATCAGGATGCTTCACCGGGCGGGACACCTGAATTCAAGCTTCTATATGGAGCTTCAAAAGCTTGTCGGTGAATTCGTCGATCTCCAGTCGAAATCGGAACGCTTCAAGAACTTTCCCTATCCACGCCAGTATGCGACGGTCAGCTCGCTGTTCGTGAGATTCTTCTGCTTCTCCTTCCCATTCGGACTGCTTCACGAATTCGACAGACTGAACGACGGCGTGAGCGGCTTCATGCACGGCAACATGGTGTGGCTGGTCGTGCCATGCAGCGTCGCGGTATCGTGGATGTACACATCGCTCGAACAGGTTGGGGAAAGCACGGAAAATCCGTTCGAGGGCGGCGCAAACGACGTTCCCATCTCGACGATGTGCAGCTCGATCGAGCGCGATCTGAAAAATATTCTCGGAGAACATGCCGGCGATCCGTCGAGCCAGACGGTCATCGCGTTATAGGGAATCCGGTGTATTCAGGCCGGCATGTCTCATCGTTGTGCATCTGCCCTCCTGTCGTTGATTGTTGTCGCCGAGACAACACGGTGAGGTTCTTTTCGGGGCTACTGCCGCAACACGACATCGCCTACGCTTGGTCCTGACGGTGGCCGCTCACGCTGCCCGATGCGATCCGGGAAACGACGCGACACCGTAAGAGAGAAACGTGCAAACGCGCGCGGCAAGTCCTCATTGCCTTGCGCGATCGCTCGTCATTCGCCGCGGCAGAAAAAGCCGTGGCGACGGGTGTTACGCAGCACCTCACCAAGCGAGGAACGATCCGTGACTGAAGAAGATATCCGCAACAACGCCTTTGCGATGCCCGTGCACAACCCGGCGTATCCGCGTCCGCCCTTCCGCTTCATCAACCGGGAGTACTTCATCATCTCGTACGAAACGGACATGGACGCACTGCGATCCATCGTTCCGGTACCCCTGACGGTCGACAACGCAATCGTCCATTACGAGTTCATCCGCATGCCCGATTCGTCGGGATTCGGCGACTACACGGAAAGCGGCCAGGTGCTCTCCGTGCTCGACGAGGACGGCAATCGCGCCAACTTCACGCACGCGATGTATCTGGACGACGAAGGCCCGATCGCAGCCGGACGCGAAATCTGGGGTTTTCCCAAGAAGCTGGCTTCGCCGAAGCTCTGCATCGACGGCAAGGACACCCTGCTCGGCACGCTCGACTACGGCACGCAGCGCATCGCCACCGGAACGATGGGTTACAAGTATCGCGCCCTCGACACGGCGGCCAAACGCCGCAAGCTCGCCGATACGCCCAACTATCTGCTCAAGGTCGTTCCGCACGTCGATGGCTCGGCTCGCATCTGCGAACTCGTGCGCTTCTTCCTGCGCGATGTCGACGTGATCGGCGCCTGGGAGGGGCCTGCAGCGCTCGAACTGCATCCCCACGCACTCGCATCGGTCGCCGATCTGCCGATTCGAAAGGTGATCGGCGCACGTCACGTCATTGCGAATCTCACGCTCGATATCGGCGAAGTGGCTTATGACTATCTCGCCCCTGCCGAGTCGTTGAAACTCGCGGTCAACCAGTAACCTCCCGGAGGACGTATGTCAATGAACGACAAGGTTGCACTCGTGACAGGTGCGGCTAGCGGTATTGGTGAAGTGTGCGCGCGCAAGCTCGCGAAAGACGGCGCAGCGGTGGTAATTGCGGATCTGAATCTCGCGAACGCTAAAAAGGTCGCCGACGATATCGTTGCCGACGGAGGGAAAGCGCTTGCGATCGCGATGGACGTAACCAGCGAGGAAGCGGTCGATGCGGGTGTAGCCGAAACGGTGGACCGGCTGGGCGGCATCGATGTGCTCGTGTCGAATGCCGGCATCCAGATCGTCAACCGGATCGAGGACTACGCATTTTCCGACTGGAAGAAAATGCTCGCCATTCACCTCGACGGTGCATTCCTGACGACCAGGGCCGCGATCCGGCACATGTACGCGTCGAACAAGGGCGGCTCGGTGATCTACATGGGCTCGGTGCATTCGCACGAGGCCTCGCAGCTCAAGTCGGCTTACGTGACCGCGAAACACGGATTGCTCGGTCTCGCGCGGGTTGTCGCGAAAGAAGGCGGGCCGCGTAACGTGCGCGCCAATGTCGTGTGCCCGGGCTTCGTCCGAACCCCGCTGGTCGACAAGCAGATCCCCGAACAGGCGAAGGCGCTGGGAATCTCCGAACAGCAGGTCGTGAAGGACGTGATGCTGAAGGAGACGGTCGACGGCGAATTCACGTCGCTGGCCGATGTCGCGAACACCGTTGCCTTCCTCGCCGGTGTCGAATCGAACGCGCTCACCGGACAATCGATCGTCGTCAGCCACGGCTGGTTCATGCAGTAAGGAGAAAACCATGTATTCGAGCCAGCGTAACCAGCTGAAGCAACCCCATCGCATCGATCTCCCCGCATACGACGAAATCGGGCTCGTGCTGCAGGGCGGTGGCGCACTCGGCTCATACCAGGCCGGCGTATACGAAGGCATGGCCGAAGTCGGCGTGGAGCCGACGAGAATATCCGGGGTATCGATCGGTGCGCTGAATACGGCGATCATCGCCGGCAATGCGCCCGCGGATCGAGCGGACGCGTTACGCGGCTTCTGGAACACCATCAGTCAGCCGGCCGATGCGCTCTCGCACATTGGTGCGTTCATGCCGGCGTGGCCCGGACTTGAAGACATCGGTCGCAAGTGGTCCAGCGCATGGGCCGCAACGCGCACGCTGATGGAAGGTCAGAGCGGGTTCTTCTCTCCGCGCATGCATGTGCCTTTCGCTGGGATCGGCCGGAAGCGCCCCGACCAGGTCAGCCACTACGACACGTCGGCGTTGCGTGAAACGCTTTTACGGTACGCAAACTTCGATCGCATCAACGACGGGAACATTCGCGTATCCGTTGGCGCCGTCAACGTGCGAACGGGCAATCTCGTCTATTTCGACAATACGAAAATGCATCTGGCACCGGAGCATTTCATCGCCTCCGGTGCGCTGCCGCCGGGTTTTCCGGCCGTCGAGATCGAAGGCGAGTTCTATTGGGACGGGGGGCTGGTTTCCAACACGCCGCTCACCGAGATCATCCGGGAAAGCCAGCACAAGGACACGCTCGTTTTCCAGATCGACCTGTGGAGCTCGCGAGGCAAGCTGCCGGGCGATTTCCTCGATGTCAGCGAGCGCACCAAGGACATTCAATATTCGAGCCGCACGCGAGCCATCACCGCGTTCATGTCGCAGAACCAGAAGCATGCGCAGATGATCAAGGCGCTGCTCGAACACATACCAGAAGACGTGCGGCTTGCGCACCCTCTGTTGCAGGAGGCGCAGAAAACGGCGGACGGCAGCGCGGTGAATGTCGTGCACCTGATCTACAAGAACAAGTCGTTCGAGGGGCACTACAAGGACTACGAATTCAGCAAGGAGACGATGCGCGAGCATTGGGCGAGCGGTCTCGAGGATATTCGCCGTTCGTTCGGACACCCCGAGTGGTTCGAGATTCCGAGCCGCGAGATCGGCTTCGTCACACGCGACGTGCACCGCTATCGACAGGATGCCAATGAAACTGCCGGGCCCGGCAAGGACGTGCTTTCGTCAGCAAGACACGAGCCGGAAAAAGAGCCGTCCGCCGCCAGGTAGCGCATATAGGCTTCTTCCCCCGGTCATTCCGTTCGGGCTGGTCGAGCATAGCCGCGGCAAAGACGGAGAACTGCGGCGCACGGTGCCGCGCCGCCGTGTTTTCCACCGTGCGAGCGAACGGTGCTTTCCCGGGCCGGACGTCTGCCGATGTGCGGTCCGGCTGTCTCCGTTGCCGACTCGATATGTCGGACCGTTTCGATGACGGCAAGTCCGGAGGCAGCGTCGGACACCGCAGTCTGCGGCAGCGCAATGAACGACCTTCGAGACCGGTACGTGCAAGCCACAAGGAGAGCATCATGATTTCGCATGAACTGATCGCACGGTATGGCACGTTGGTCGTATTCCTGAACGTGCTTGGATCTTCGCTGGGCCTGCCTTTGCCTGCCATACCGACGTTGATCACGGTGGGAGCGGGCATTGCGCTCGTCACGCACGTTGCGTCGGCAGCGTTGCTGCATTTCGCTGCGATACTGGGCGCCGCCGTGATGGGCGGCGTGCTCGGCGACCTGGTCTGGTTTCAGGGCGGCAAGCGGTACGGCAAGCGCACGCTTCATACCGTTTGCAAATTGTCGCAGTCGCGTGAAACGTGCGTGCGGACGACGGAGCGCTTTTTTGGGCGCTGGGGTGTCCGCGTGCTGGTCGTTGCACGGTTCGTACCTGGCCTGTCGCTCGTTGCCGTTCCGCTGTGCGGCGCGATGACCGTCAGGCTGCGCCACTTCGTCCTGCACGATTGCGCCGGCGTTGCGCTTTGGGCATCGGTCGGCCTGGCCATCGGCGCCATATTCGCTTCGCAGGTCGACGTGATCTTTTCCCTTGTCGCCCGTCTCGGCTGGCATGCGCTTATCGTCGTCGGCGTTGCACCGCTGCTGTATGTCGCGTATCGCTACTGCCGGCGATTTACGCTGGCCAATGCGCTCGGGAAGGCGCGGATCAGCGCGGGGGAGTTGCATGCGTTGCTCGCGAACAATCCGCGGCCGGTCGTGATCGATGTCCGCTCCACCGAACGACGCATGCGCGATCCGTTCGTCATTCCAGGCGCCGTGATTGCCGATGAACGCAAGCCCCGGCAGATCATGGAACGCTATGGGGCGAACCGGACGCTCGTCATCCATTGCGCGTGCCCGCACGAAGTGTCTGCGGCGTCGGTGGCCAGGCAGTTGCGACTGTCCGGCGTCAAGCTTGCATTGCCGCTCACTGGCGGGATCGATGCATGGCGTGTCGAAGGTTTCGACGTCGAGCCGATCATGGCGATGAATGACGCGGCAATCGGCGGAGCAGAGCGAACGCTTTTCACGCATTGATGGCAGTCGCGTCCACAACGTGCCCGAGTATCCGGGTACGGTGCGACTCCACTCCATCAGGTTGGCGCGCCGCAACGCAGCGGACAGCGCCTCCACCGCCTCGCGCAGCACGTTTCCGTAGACGGCGGCCATCATCCCTGCCTTTCCGGTTTCAAGCATCTTCCTGATCGAATCCATGTTCCCACCGATTGCACGACGGCGACGACAACTCTGCCGGGAGTCGGGTGGCGGCTCCTGGGACGACACCGAGCAAACAGCGAGCAGATAGCGGCCGGTCCGGCAAAGGACCGGCCTGCGCACACGCTGATATCCTGATTGCAGCATCGCTCATATCCAGCGCGCGCACGATACCGTACGACAGGCTGAAGAATGTTCAGGCGGGAACGAAGATCGTCATCGATCCCGCAAACTCGCTGGTCTTCGGCGCCGCAGAGTCGCGTTATCCATGGCCGGCATCGACTGCCTCGCACGCAGCAGTTGTTTCTGCCGCAGTGCCGCTCGGAGAAACCGATCGTCGCCGCGAAACCGGTACGTAGCACCTAGCGAATTGGCGCTTGCACCAGGATGGCACTGCGCTGAATGGGGAACGTAGTCGCCCTTCTGCCGCCGGGCCATGTCGAAAGAGTCGTAACGCGTCACGTCTGCGGCCCGAGGGGCATCTGAACAGAACCGGAATCGACCGCTGTTCTTGCACCAACGATCTCGGCGGCTGCCGATCGACCGTCACCGTGCGTCGAGAGGCGCCGCCGGAAACGACCGCACTCAGTGCGCCCCCGCCGCTACCCCACCACCGCCCTTGCCGGGCTTCGTGAGCCAGACCAGCGGGATGATCACGACGAAGACGATCGACGACAGCCAGAAGATATCGTTCAATCCGAGCATCGCGGCCTGTGCATTCAACGCGCGTTCGAAGAACGCGGTGGCCTGATCCACGCCGCCGCCGAACGTCGCGTGAAGGTTCGCGATGGCGCTCGTATAGTCGGGATTGTTCACGCTCGACTGCTCGGCGAGCTGCGCATGGTGCAGAATCGTTCGGTTGTTCCAGCCCGTCGCAATCAACGACGTGCCGACGCCGCCTGCGAATACGCGCACGAAATTAGACAAGCCCGCGGCCGCCGGAATTCTGTCCGGCGACAATCCCGACAGGATGATCGCGGTCAGCGGCGTAAAGAAGAGTGCCATCGGAATACCTTGCAACAGTGTCGGCAGCACCAGCGTATAGGGATCGACGTTCGTCGTGTAATGCGAGCGCATGAAGAACACGCCTGCAAAGCCCAGGAAGGCCAGCGTCGCGAGCACCCGCGCATCGGACTTCGGCATGATTTTAGCCATCACGGGCGCGAGCAGCACGGCGAAGATCCCGAGCGGCGCCGTCACGAGCCCGGCATCCACCGAACGATAGCCCAGATAGCCTTGAATCCATTGCGGAAGGATCACGAGATTCGAGAAGAACACCGCATACGCAACCGAGATCGCAATCGTGCCGCCACGGAAATTTCGCACCGCGAAGAGGCGAATATCGACGATCGGGTTCTTCTCCGTGAACTCCCAGATCAGGAAGAACAGAAAGCTGACGGCGGCGATGACGGCAAGCGCGCAGATCACGGGCGAGTTGAACCAATCGAGATCCTTGCCCTTGTCGAGCATGATCTGCAGCGTCGCGACCCACACGACGAGCGACATCAGCCCGACTTTGTCGATGGGAAGCTTGCGCACCGGCGTCTCCCGGTCGCGATAGATCATCCACGCCACGCCGGCCGCGAACAGGCCGACGGGAATGTTGATGTAGAAGATCCACGACCAGCTGTAGCTGTCGGTGATCCAGCCGCCCAGCGCGGGGCCGGCTATCGGGCCGACCGTCGCGGTCATCGACCATAGCGCCAACGCGGTCGAGCTTTTCTCTTTCGAATACGAACCCAGCAGAATCGCTTGCGAAAGCGGAATCAGCGGGCCTGCGACGACTCCCTGCAAGACGCGCGCTGCGAGCAGCACGAGCAGGTTCGGTGCGACGCCGCACAGCCACGACGAAAACACGAAAAGCACGATGGCTGCAACGAACAGCCTGATCTGCCCGACGCGCTGCGTGAGCCAGCCCGTCAGCGGAATCGCGACGGCATTGGCCGCAGAGAACAGCGTGATCACCCACGTGCCTTCGTCGACGGATACACCGAGGTTTCCCGAGATGGTTGGAATCGCAACATTGGCAATGGACGAATCCAGCACGTTCATGAACGTCGCGAGCGCGACGGCGAGTGTCGCAAGAACCAGCTTTCCGCCGGTCAGCGGTGCTGGTGCAAGTTGCATCGAGGAATTCATCTCGCTTCCGGTCTGAAGTATTCGACGGGTCCGGCGCATCGATCCGGCCCGTCAGACGATTGAATGGCCGGAGCACGACCGCGACACGCGCTCCGGGAGGCGACTCAGCCTGCGCGCTGTTCGGCGCCGCTCCTGTCCCTGGCGTAGCGCTTTGCGGAACGTGTGGACGAGACGACGGGGCCCGTCGGCACTGCACGACCGGTCACGATGTTTTGCGCGATGATCTTCTCGATCTCGGCATCTGCCTGCGCGCCGTATTCGGCGAACACATCGGTGCGATACGACGTATTCATCGCCGCGCCGAGTTGCGGGCCGGTGTTGTCGCGCGTATCCACATCGACCTCCATCGACAGGCCGATGCGCAACGGATGCGCGTCGAGTTCCCTCTGATCGAGCTGGATGCGCGCGGGCAAACGCTGGACGATCTTGATCCAGTTGCCCGTGGCGTTCTGCGCCGGCAAGCTCGCGAATGCGCTACCCGTGCCCGCCGAGAAGCCGACGACGCGGCCGTGGTACTTGACCTTGCCGCCATACACATCGGCCGTCAGCGTGACGGGTTGCCCGACGCGCATGTTGCGCAGCTGGCTTTCCTTGTAGTTCGCATCGATCCACACGCCGTCGAGCGGCACGATCGCCATCAGCGGCGTGCCGGGCGACACACGCTGGCCGACCTGCACCGAACGCTTCGCCACATAGCCCGTGACCGGCGCTGGCAATACATTGCGCGCGTACGCGAGATACGCATCGCGCACTTTCGACGCGGCGGCCTGCACGTTCGGGTGCTGGCCGATCGTCGTGCGATCGGTCAACGCACGGTTGGCTTGCGCCTGTTGACGCGCTGCATCGAGCGCGGCGAGCGCGGCCGTCACGGTGTCGCGCGCGTGTGCGATGTCCTCCGTCGACACGGCGCCCGTGCCGGCAACGGCCTGACGGCGGCGCAGATCGTCCTGCGCGCGTGCCAGATCGGATTGCTTCTGGGCGACGTTCGCGGCATAGAGATCGTTGTTCACGTAAAGACTGCTCACCTGCCGCACGATCTGACCCAGCATGGCTTCGGCGTTGCCGAGCGCGACTTTCGCATCGGCGTTGTCGAGCGCGACGACCGGATCGCCCGCCTTCACGATCTGCGTATCGTCGGCATTCACGGCGACGACGGTACCCGCCACCTGTGGCGTCAACTGCACGAGGTTGCCGCTGACGTACGCGTCGTCGGTGGATTCGTGGTAGCGCGCAACCGTCAGGTAGTACGCGCCATACGCGACCGACGATGCGACGACCGCCAAGCCGAGCAGCGCCAACAGCATCCCGCGCCGCCGCGTCGCGGGTTCTCTTCCGGCATCGTCGCCTCCCGACGGCGACGGGTCATGATTCACGCGGGCGGCATCGACCGGCTTGCGCACCGGCGGGTTGATTTCGCTCATTTCAATTCTCCAGGCAGATTCGATGGATAGACGCTCAGCGCGCGGCGACGGCAGGCGTGCCGGATGCGGACACGTCGGTGCGCGCCGCGGCTCCCGAGTCCGCGAACGACGTGTCGACGAAACCGCCGCCCAGTGCGGAAGCCAGCGCAATCTGCCGATCGCGGCGGTTCATGCGCAGATTCGCGACGCTCTGATCGGCGGCAAGCGCATTGACGTCGGCGTTCAACACGGTCAGTTGATTCGTGAGACCGGCCTTGTACTGCGCAAGCGCCAGTTCGGCGGCTTTCTGCGCGGCTTGCTGCGCAGTCTGCGCATCGACAAGCTGCGCATCCGTCGAACGCACGTCGGCAATTTGCGTGGCGACTTCGCTCAACGCGGTCACGAGCGCCTGGTTATAGGTCGCGGCGGCGTAATCGAAGTCGGCGTAGCGTCCCTTCAGTTTCGCGCGGAGTTCACCCGCGTCGAAGATTGGAAGGTGGATTGCCGGGCCGACCGATGCCGTACGGCTCGCCGCCATCAGGAAGCGGCCGAAGCCGAACGCGTCGAGTCCGATCGCGGCGCTCAGGTTGATGTCGGGATAGAACTCGGCCTTCGCTTCCTTCACGTCGTGTGCGATCGCATCGACGTTCCACCGGGCAGCCACGATGTCGGGTCGCCGGCTTACGAGATCCGCGGGCAAGTTGTCGGGCAGGCGAACGTCGTCGCCCATGCCGAGTGCCGGGCGCGCGATCTGCAAACCCCGATCGGGGCCGGCGCCAAGCAGCGCGGCGATCTGATAGCGCGTCGCCAGAATCCGACCGTCGAGCGATTTCATCACGGCGCGGCTCGTCGCGAGATTCGCGCGTGCGGTCTCGCGCTCGACCTGCGTGTCGAGCCCTGTCGCGATACGGCCTGCGGTGATGCGATCGATCTGCTCGCGCCGAGCGATTTCCTGTTCCGCGATGTCATGCAACACGTACAGGCGCGCGAGCTGGTTATAGGTGCGCGCGATCGACGTCGTGAGCGTCAGCCTGACCGTTTCCTCGTCGGCACGGCTCGCCTGAAGCCGGGACACCGACGCCTTCAGCGCCTCGCGCTTCTTGCCCCAGAGATCGAGCTCATACGAAGCGCTGACGATGGCCCGATTCTCCGTCTGCCATGACCCGCCATACGGCGGCGGAACGAGCGCCGTTCCTGAAAATTGCTGGCGTGTGAGCGCGTAGCTGGCGTCGACGCGCGGCATCGTTCCCGCATGCGCTGATTCGCTATAGGCCTGCGCAGCCGCCACGCGCGCGCGCGCCTGGTCGAGCGTCGGGCTGCTTCTCAGTGCCTCGTCGATCAGTGCTTTCAGTTGGCCGTCGCCGAACTGATCGGCCCAATCGGCCGCGGGCCAATGGCCTCGCTCGAACGGAAGGCTCTGCTGCGTCGCGTACTGCTGCGTATCAGCCACCGCCGCATTGCCATGAATGCCTGCGTAATTCGCGCACGCCGACAACCCGGTTGCCACGATCACCGGCACACCCGCCCTGAACACGCGTGACGTGTGTCGCCCGGCGATTGAAAGAACGTTCATTGCTCTTCTCGTCACGTAGTAGCCAAGGAAAACCAATTGCAGAAATACCGCCATGCGGGGTCGTTCCGGTATCGGCGGAAACGCAGCGTGATTCGAGCTCATTTCATCAGGACGGCACGACTTCATGCGTGAGCGCGAAGCAAGCATCTCGTTCGCAAGCGCGAACAATGTTCTGATGCCCATCCACGGATTCCTCAAGCCACGGCGCACCTGCTCACTGCGCCCGACACCCCGGACGCACCAGGTACAGAAGTGTTCGCAGTTGTTCGTCAGAAGCTTGTATCGGTCTTCGCCAAGCCGCGATCTGGCCCGCTCGACAACGGTCATCCCGGTATAAAGGGCATCCGGTTCCGGTTGAACACGGACACCTTTGTTCGCCGCGAAGCGACGCAACGAAATGCATTCCACCGGGCACCGTCTGGTGGAATGATGAAAGCCGCCATAGTGAATAACCCGTCCGTTTCCCGCGTAGATTCCGTGGTGTACATACCCTTCTCGCTCACTGACGAGATGAGCCCCTGCTTCGACACCGGATTCCGTTCGAATCGGCGCCAGCGAAGTCGCCAGCCAATCGATATTCAACGTTTCCATCGCAAGCCTCCGATTCCTTATGCGCATCGCATGTCGCGTCGCCGATGGGCCGCTTGCACGCGCAAGTCGAAGAGTCGGTCACGGTCTTCCCGATCGAAGACAAAACTGCTCCCGCCCGAAATACGTGTTTCGGGAACAGTTGCCGTTGCATTCGTGGCACACCATTGGCGACGGCAAATCACGATCAAGAACGCGTGCGTCGGGCGCTATCGAAATCCATGGCCCGTCGGCGTTCCTGATCGGCCGCATTGCCGTGCCGTAATACTAGGAGCCGAACCCATGCGCAGGTAGACCCGTACCGGAACACTTTCCCGTTCCTCATTGACACCAATCCGCCCCGTCTCTGCATTCGGCGAGAGATCGGCGCAACCGACTGCTCCGCGTCCTCACCCGATTGGTGCAGAGCGGGCAACACCATGCATCCCTCGTCGATCTGGTACGGCGACTCGTCTTTGCCTAGCATGCAGGTGCGCTTGGTCCGTCTTTCCGATAACGGTCATGGGGATCGACTCGCAGGCAAGACCTGCGCCATTGCGCTGATTCGCTTCGAAAAACAACGCGCCGCCTCGACACGCAAGGTTCGTTGGCCATACAAGCAACCGGGAGGCATATGGAGAACGAGAGGTTGCAACCTCCGTCGCTGACACTGCTCGACAAATACCGGGGGCGGGAATTCGCCCCGCTCTACACGACGAAAGTTACGGTCTCCGGAGGCGAATCCGGGCATGGCCGCGCATCGGGCGTCGCGAAATCCGACGACGGTTGTCTCGTCCTCGATCTGCGCTTGCCCGTCGAACTCGGCGGCCCGGGCGGCGGCACCAATCCCGAACAGCTTTTTGCCGCCGGCTACGCCGCATGCTTTCACGGCGCACTGAGCCTGCTGGCCCAACGCGCGCAGATCGACATCCGGGAAACGACCGTGGGTGTCGAAGTATCGTTCGGTCGTGATCCGGTAGATGGCGGATATGCGCTGATTGCCGACGTCACCATCCGCATGCCGGGTGTCGACCAGCATGTCGCGGAAGGTCTTGTCCGCGACACGGAACGCCTGTGCCCCTACACGAAGATGACGCGACAGGGAATCTGCAGTGTCATCGCGGTGTCGGCATGACTGCACGCCAACGATGTGCAGTCGACAGCTACCCCGACGAACGATTGGTGCCGAAGCGACAACATAGTGCACACGTTCCCGGCACTACTGCCCCCTGAGGCACACGACTACGATGGTTGCCAGGCAGGTCCTGCGGTGAATCGTCATACGCAGGTTCGGCAGTAGCGCTTCCACAGATCAGGAGAACAGATCATGACGCAACGTATCAACTACTTTCAGCAATCGCCGGAACTGACCAAGAAGCTCGTCGAGCTGGACGGGTTGTTTCAAAAAACGACGATCGAGGCGCTGGTCCGCGAACTCGTCGAGATTCGTGCATCGCAGCTCAATGGCTGCGCATTCTGCGTCGACATGCACATCAAGATGGCAAAAATCCACGGCGAGCGCGAATTGCGCCTGCATCACGTCGCGATCTGGCGCGAGTCGACGCTGTTTTCGCCGCGCGAGCGTGCCGCGCTGGAATGGACCGACGCACTGACCCACCTCCCCGCGCATGGCGTGCCGGACGACCTTTACGAGCACGTCCGCGCGCACTATTCCGAGAAGGAGTTGTCGGATCTCACTTTCCTCGTGGGCGCAATCAACAGCTGGAACCGGCTGAATGTCGCGTTCCGCATCGCGCCCGGCTCGTTCGACAAGATGTTCGGGCTGGACAAGGCCAACCTGGAGTGACGACATGAAACGCATCATGCTTGTTCTTGCGCCGCTGGTATCGTCGCTGCTGATGGCCGTTCAGCCGGCCGCCGCCGCACCGCAAGCGAAGGTCACACCGCTGACCACACAGTCGTTGCCCGAGTATCCTGGCAAGGAAGTCCAGATGATCGTCGTGGATTATCCGCCCGGCAGCGTCGATCCCGTTCATCGTCACGATGCGCACGCTTTTGTCTACGTGCTCGACGGCAGTATCGTGATGGGCCTGAACGGCGGCAAGGAGGTCACGCTCCACGCTGGCGACACGTTCCACGAAGGCCCGGAAGACGTGCACACGGTCGGACGAAATGCCAGCAGCACAAAGCCGGCAAGGTTCGTCGTGTTCCTGATCAAGAACAAAGGTGCACCGGTCCTTACGCCCGTGCAGTAGCGCAGTCGCTCGCCCAGGCCCGGCCATGCCGGGTCGTGGATATATCAGTTTCCCGTATTGCTACGCTGCAGCGCGAAAATGAAATCCGCTTCCACCGACGCGCCCTTGGGCAATTGCAGCACGCCGACGGACGAGCGCGTATGGCGCCCCGCGTCGCCGAGCACCGCGTACAAAACGTCGGACGCGCCGTCGGCCACTTCGCTTTGCATCGCGAAGCCGGGCGCGCTTCGCACGGACACGGTCATGCGCGGAACAGCCAATATCGCATCGAGCGTGCCGCAATACTTTCCGATCAGCGACAGCGCTCGCAGCGCCGATATTCCGGCCGCTCGGCGACCGTCGTCCAGCGAAACGGTTTCACCCACCACGCCGACGAAGTGCACCACTTCTCCCACCCGGGGAATCTGGCCGGCAATATAGGCCGTGCTCCCGTCGACCAGAACGGGCGTGTACTTTCCGCCGATCTTGATCTCCTCGTCCGGATCGAATCCAAATTCGGCCGCCACCTGCCGCAGCTTATCGTTTCTGTTCATCAGTGAATTCCCCGATTCTTCCGAAAAAATATCAAGAATAATTGAGTCTCAGGGGCGTGTCCCGAAGGATAGGTTCCGCCTCGAACGACCAAAGAGACGTAGCCAGACCGTTTGTGCTTCTCGGCAATCATGTATGCGTTCGCCAAATGCGACGCACTTTTCAGGTGTTCGAAGCAGTCTTGCGCGCCATATCGCCGATGGAATTCGTAGTCGGAGAGAATTTCCTCATCATTTCCGATTGAAACCGCTATCATGTGTGAACACACAACCCCAAGAGCGATATATGGCAACTTACAAGGAACTGAAAGCCCAAATGGAAGCTTTGGCCGAGAAAGCCGAAGCAGCGCGCGCCGCGGAATTCCAGTCGATCGTCGACGACATCCGCGCCAAGGTCGCGGAATTCGGCATTACCGAGAAGGACATTTTCGGCGTACGTCGAGGCCGGTCGGCCAAGCAAGCAGCCGCCCCCGTGCAGGCCAAGTATCGCGACCCGAAGACCGGAGCAACCTGGTCCGGCCGCGGCCGCGCGCCCGCATGGATCAAGGATGCAAAGAATCGCAATCGATTCCTGATCCAGGAATAAGGTTCTCGACGCGCACCGGCGCGCGGTTCAGCGCGCTGTCCGGCGATATTGGGCATCGATACCGGCGGTATTCAAAGACCGCTCCGGGTTGATGGCGATTTGTGTCATTCAGCGCGTGGCGCGCCGGCTAATCGTCAGATTGCGTCGCGCGCCAATACTTTCTTCAGCGTTCGTAATACATCGCAAGCCAGACGGATTGCTCGTCTTCATGCGTCCACGCGACGCGATGGCGGCAATGCGGCTCGATCAGCACGTAATCGCCGGGGCGCATGTCGTGCCGCGTCGAACCCTCTTCGAACTCGAGCACGGCCGCCCCCGACAGCAGCACGACCCATTCGGCGCGCGAGTCGTCATACCAGAACCCGTCGGGACTCGCGTGCCCCATCGACACGATCCGCTCGACATTCAGGCGCTGCCCCGTGACGAGGATGTCGATCCGCTCGTCGCCGCCGCGCTGCCCTTCGACGCTGAACAGGTTGCCGGTTTGAAGTTGCATGGTTTGACCTCGTCGTTGGCCTTCGTTTGAAGGAAGCAGGTTCAAGAGTGCCGGGAATGTTCACTGTAGCCTAACGGTCGCCTTGTTTACAAACGCGTCGATGAATGCACGCAAAAAGATGATGAATGGGCGTTGAACGACGGATCCCGCTTGTAGACCCACCATTCGCGCGTTCCAGGTTCGATCGTCATATCGACCCGCCAACATTCAGCTGCACGATCGAATCCCCAACAATGAGTTGGGTGTGCCGGATGGCAGCATTCTGAAATATCAAGTGCAGACGCGAAAGTTCACGGCACCCATTCGGGATCACCAAGCCAAAGCCCCGTTCTGAAACACTTCAGATGACCGCCGGCCACTTTGTGACATTCAACCGCAGTGTAAAAGCCGGGAAATTTCCCGGCCTCTTTCAGAATCGGAAATTGATGCCTGCACCTCCATAGTAATTGCTCCGCGTCTGCACGATGGGGTTGTCGCCATAGCGGCCACGGATTCTCGATATCCCGGCCGTTGCAACAACCGACCAATGTTGCGACACTGCGCGCGTCCACGCGAACGACATCGACGCGTGATGAAATCCGCCGGTCAATGAATACGGCCGGAATCCGCTTGACGCCGCCTGCGCATCCGTCAAGCCATAAAATGGCTGCATATAACGGCCTGTCGCCGCGTGTGCGGTTCCCGTCAAGACGATTTGATTCTTGCCCGCATGCAGCAGCGGCACCGCCAGATCGACGTGTCCGGCGAACCCGCGCGATGTGTGCGTGATCGGTGCATCGATCGTCACCGACAGTTCGACACCCTCTTCGTCGCACACGCCTGCCCGCCGCTAGCGCGATCACCGAACCGGGCGCGTTGCCCATGCCCTTCAGGTAATCCGAACCCTCCCCGCTAAAACTGTTCGAATCCTTGCGCCCGCCCGCGTAGCCGATCGATGCGGACACGAACATGCCGCGCGGCGATGTATGGCGGTAGCCTGCCCTGCCTGTGGAGCTGATGAAGAAGCCGTTTCAAAAATCCCATGAGGGGACGACGGCAATCCGGGGACGCACGGATCCCCAAGACAGTGGCCTGGCCTCGTGGATATCAACGAGACGGTCGAGCCCGGACGTGTGCCGTGAACGCGAAGATCAGGATCGCGGATCGAGCCAGTCCCGGACGAGCCGGGCAACCTGCCTCCGGCGCTCGATCATCACCATATGCCCTTCGCCTGGCAGCGCATGATGAGTGACCGACGGCACCCACGCAAACGTTTCGCGCGCTGCGTCGGCGAAGATCGGGTCGGCGGTGCCGCCGACGATCAACGTATCTGCGCGGATCTGGCGGTGCCACGGCGAACCGTCGTGTGCGTCGTCACGCAACGCGCGCAGGGTGCGGACTATGACGTGTCCTGCGTTGACCGACGACGCGACGCTGCGGCGTCGACCGAGCAACGCTGCGCGCAGAAGCAGGTTGCGCCAGCCGGCGCGGAAGCATCCCGACATCGTATCGAGCAGGCGTACGAACTCGGAGCGGGTCGCGTGAATGATTTGCTGCTCGACCAGCCGGCAGCCGTCCGGAGCCAGGCGATGCGCACTCGAGATCAGCACGAGTCGCGAGACGAGTTCCGGATGGGCTGCCGCAAGGCGAGCCGCGACGACGCCTCCGAACGAGATGCCGATGAGCGTCGTGCACTGCCAATGCGCGGCGATCCCGCGCGCGATATGCGCGACGATGTCGGCGATCCGGTATTGCGCGCCGGGCTTGTCAGGATATCCGAGCAGTACGAACGGCGTGTCGGGCGGCAGGATGCCGGCAACGCGGCGCAGGTCGCGCCGCAGCCGACGCGGGGTCGCCTTCGAGACGAAGGCTTGTCCGCCATTCAGTACGACGACCGCTGGCGGTCCGTTACCCACCTGCGCGGCCAGGATACCGCCGTCCAGCCGCATCGCTCGAACGGGACGAGCACCGATCCGGAACTCGTTCAGTTCGTCAGGTATGGAGTTCATGCGCTTCCTCCGATGAAAAGACGCCAGCATGAACCCTGACGCCCACGTGAGGGTCAAGCGCCAGACTCATCGTTACCGTCGTCGGCAATGACGGCTCCCTGACGTTGCAGCCATGCGAATACGTCGGAATCGATCGGATGGCCGGCTTGCAGAATGGGCTCGTCACGCAGTGCCTGTTGCAGCTTGCGGCGTAGCGCGACGTCGCCGCGCGTCGTTCGTTCGAGCAGCGAGTACCAGCGGCTCGCGAGCGAGGCGGGATCTCCATTGTCGGCGCCGCAAGCGATCGCCCGTCTGATGTCTGCACCGAGCGTGATCCATTCGGCCGACAGCGTCTTGTCGAGGCGCTGGAGTTCGTCCTCCGTCAGGTGGCGCCGCCAGGCCGCCAGATGCAGACGGGTCGCCTGTTCGATGTAGGCGATCAGCGTGTGATCGAGCCCTGCATGGTCGGGAGCCGGCGCCGCGCCGACATGCAATTGCCGCCAGCGCCGCGTGATACCGATGTCGCCGTCCATCCATTTCATCGCGGCGGCAAGCCAGCGATACGCGAGCTTTTGCGCTTCGCGGGAGTCGGGCGGGACATGCCGATCCATTGCGTCGCGCACGTCCGCAAACAATGCCGACAAGGCAGCTTCCATGTCCTTCCAACGCGCAAGGATCGTCGCAATTTCTGACGTGTTGAAGTGTTCCCGATACCGATCGAGCAACGCGAGCGTGTCCGGCCAATCCGCATCACGCCAGGTCATGCCTGAATCGGAGGCCGCTTGCAGCACCCCGAGCCGCTCGCTTAGCGTATTCAACCTTGTCAGTTCAGCGTCGATTGCGCGCCGGCTCTCGGTAATCACTTCCGCCAGGGCGATCTGCCGGTTGCGCAGCATCTGCGCGATCGCATCCAGTGTCAGTCCCAGACCACGCAGCGCCTGGATCGTCCTGATCGTCGACACGCTGGCTTCGTCGTACAACCGATAGCCTGATGTAGAGCGGCCGATCGGCTTCAGTAGACCTGTCTGATCGTAGTAGTGCAACGCGCGGACGGTAATGCCGCAACGTCGGGCAAGCATGCCAACCGTTAATGGCATAGAAATTCCGTCAACAATATGGAGTATGGCGGATAGGAAAGCGGGAATTGCTCAATGTCCGTGACTGCCGCGTTCCGGGTGAATTTCTGCTCTTGAACAAACGGCAACGGCTTCAGAAATTCGCTGGCGTAGGTTCCAGCGTAGCTTTCTGATTCCAGCCTCGTCACACAAGGCGCAAAGGCCTGCGCATCATTGGAGCGACGTTGGCAGGCGCGTCGGGGCGTTGAGTGCTCATGTGACCGGGAAAAGTTGTCTTGGCCGCCCGAGTTTACCAGCGGCCCGGACGGGCGAGCGCGAAGTTCGCCTTTCGGCCAGGCGCCCGAGGTCACGACCGATTGAATCTGCAGCCGGAAGCAGCCGATCGCGTACGTCGTTAGCCGACCATCTCCGAGCATCCTTCCGCACCCGTCAAGCCATCGTCTTCAACCACGCAAGCAGATCCGACTGCGCGCGTCCGGCCGTCACGGGTTCCGGTGTCAACAAGCAGTAGTGCGAGCCGTCTTCCACGAAGCCCATCGGCGCGACCAGCACACCGCTTTCCAGATCGTCGCGAACGAGATGCCAGGGGCCGATGGCAACCCCCAGCCCCGCGACAGCCGCCTGCAGACTGAAGTAGAAATGATCGAACATCTGCCGCCGCCCGTTCCCCGCCGGCCGATTCGCGGCCACCGCCCATTCCTTCCACGCGCCCGGCCTGGTCCGCGTATGCAATTGCGGCGCATCCGGCTTCAACAAACAACCATCGCGGCCACTGGAAAACCACGCATCGACTTTGTCCGGCCGACAAACCGGCCCCACCCTCTCGGCAAACAAACGCTCGGCGTGAAAACCGGCCGGCCACGCAAAGTCGTTGCGGCGGATAGCCATGTCGATGCCGCTGTCGAACGAAAACGGACCGCCCGCAGCGGCCAGGTGGATATCGACGCCCGCGTATCGGGCCTGGAAACCCGGCCAGCGCGGGATCAGCCAACGCATCAACAGCGTGGGCTCGCACGACAGAACCCAACGCCGCGCGCGGGCGGCCTCGGTGCGCAATTCGTGCGCGGCGTGACGCATCAGCCCCAGGCCGTCATGCACCGCCTGGGCCAGCTTGCGGCCCGCGTCGGTCAGGAACACACGGCGGCTGCGCCGCTGGAACAGCGCCACGCCCAGGTCGTCTTCGAGCAGACGCACCGCACGGCTGACCGCGCCGTGGGTCACGCACAGTTCGTCGGCGGCACGGCTGAAATTCTCGTGACGCGCCGCCGCCTCGAAACAGCGCAACGCCATCAGCGACGGCAGGTTTGTGCGAACATGTTGTGAGTCAATCTCACCATTCTGGTCAGAAATCATCGCTTTTCCGGATGGAATACGGTCCCTAAGATTGTGCCATGACAACATCAATCGAAAGGACGACGCGATGACGGAACTGATAGTTGTAGTCACCATCACGCTGCTGGCCGTCATCAGCCCCGGGCCGGACTTCGCGATGGTCACGCGCAACAGCCTGATGCTGTCGCGCCGATCGGGCCTGCTCACTGCGCTGGGCATCGGGCTCGGTGTGACGGTGCATGTGAGCTACACGCTGCTGGGCGTGGGCCTGCTGATCCGGCAATCGCCGTGGCTCTTCAATGCCGTCAAGCTCGTCGGCGCGATCTACCTGATCTACCTCGGCGCGAAGATGCTCATGACGAAGGCCAACACCGGGCAACCCGACGCAAATGTGGCGCCGCTGTCCGATCTGGCGGCGCTGCGCACCGGTTTCTTGACCAATGTGCTGAATCCCAAAACCACGGTATTCATCGTCAGCCTGTTCATGCAGGCAGTCCGGCCCGACACGCAGTTGATCGTACAGATCGGCTACGGCGCCTTCATCGCGTTCGCGCATGCCGGCTGGTTCAGTCTGGTGGCCGCCTGCTTCTCCGCCACGGCCGTCCGCGAGCGATTGCTGTCGCTGCGTCACTGGATCGACCGCACCTTCGGAGGATTGCTCGTGGGCTTCGGCGTCGCGCTCGCCATCGCGCGCGGCGGTCGCTGATTCGTGTGTCCGGTCCGCGCTTCGAGGCGGCCGTCAGGCATGTTCCGCTGACGCGCCGGGTGCGAAGCGCGGCTGCCTTATTCAGAACGCGCGCGCAATCGCGCGGGCTTCGTCGATCGCACGACTGCGATCGACCTTTCCGTCCGGACCGAACAACGTGCGCTCGACCACAATGCCGGTGATGTCTCTCACGCCCACGAATTTCAGCCAGGTTTCCATGTACGGGCGCTGAAGGTCGAACTCGGCGGCCGGCGTAAACGAACCCGGCGACTCGTAACTGAGCCCGCGCGCGTAGACGACCGCCGCCTTTTTCCCGGCCAGCTTGCCGGCAAAACCCGAACCGTCGAACGTGAACAGCACGTCCTTCTGCGAGATCGCGTCGATTAGGTGCTTGAGTTTGTACGGAATACTGAAATTCCACAGCGGCACACCGAACAGGAACTTGTCCGCTTCATGGAACGGCGCCGCGAGCTGCTCGATCTGCTGCCACGCCGCGGCCTGTTCCGGCGTCAACGCGGTTCCGCTCAATCCGGCGTATTTCGCGGCCAGCGCGACTGCGTCGAACTCGGGCATCGCCAGATCCCAGATGTCGAGCTTCCGTATCTCGTGATCGGGATGTGCGTGCCGGTATGCATCGAGAAATGCCTGACACACTTCGATGGACGCCGAATATGCCTTGTTGGGTGAACCTTCGATATAGAGCACGCGTGTCATGGAGCCTGTCCTCGCCAAGAGTGGCGGCGACGCGCGGGATGCGCGGCCGCCCACTACGATCCGCAGACTATCGAATCGGCCTATAATTTTGAAACGCTATTAATTGATTGAATTGACCCGATCTGGTGATCAATGAGCCATCCCCTCGACACGGCGCTGCTTCATACGTTTGTGGCGGTCGCCGACATGCGGAGCTTTACCGGCGCCGGTCGCAGGCTGAATCTCAGCCAATCCGCGGTCAGCGCCCAGGTCGTTCGTCTTGAAGAGCAGGTCGGCCGTGCGCTGCTCGTGCGCAATACGCGCAGCGTCACGCTCACCGCGCATGGCGAGACGCTGCTCGGATACGCTCGCGCGATGCTCAATCTGAGCGAGGAAGCCCGGTCCAGGCTGGGGCCCGGCGACGCAGTCGAGATCAAGCTGCGTATCGGCGCTTCGGAGGATTTCGCGGGAGGCTGGCTACCCGATGCGATGCGCCGCTACAGCGCCGCGCGACGTGGCTTGCGGCTCGATCTGACGGTCGACATCGGCGACAGTTTGTTTCGACGGCACGCAAACGGCGAATTCGATCTCGTGATCGGCAGCCGGTGTGCGCACTCGGGCCAGGGCGCGACGTTGTGGCAGGAACCGCTCGTCTGGGCATTTGCGCGCCACGAGCCGCTTCCGGAAGGCGATGTCCCGCTCGCATGCTTTCCCGATCCGTGTCCGTACCGAGGCGCCGCCATCAAGGCGCTCGCGCTGGCCGGCATGCGCTATCGGATCGCATGCGAAAGCCCGAGCGTCACCGGCATCCTCACGTTCGCGCGCGCCGGCATCGCGATCGCACCGGTGCCACGCAGTGCGATCGACGACACGCTTCGCGAACTGGCCGGGCCCGAAGGGTTGCCGGAACTGCCGGACACGGAATTCGTGATGATGCATGACGCCCGGATGCCGGCCGCCGTCGAATTCGCCGCGACGATTTCAGATGAAGCGGCGGTTCGCACGGGGGCAGGCAAGCGCAACCGGCCGTAGCGAGCTTCCTTCGCGCCTGATGCGCAGGCCGGCGCCGCGAAGAAGGTGCCCTATAACGCCGAGCGGCAGATGGAACAGCGGGGCGCGCTACAGGCCGGTGCGTTCCGCCAGTTCCCCGATCGTCATGATTCCGGGACTCCCCGGCCGGATCGCAGCCGACCATTCGACCCGCCGCGACAGTAAGTTTTCTCCTCACATTGATTCGCAATCCGATCTGCATAGCGGACAGGAATCGCGCTCAAATCACCTCGAAACGCAACCCCGCATGGCGAACCAGACGCTCGACAAAGCGCTCGTCGAACATCGTCGCGGGCGTCCAGAAACCGCCGCCGCGCCCGGTCTTGATGCCGTCCCTGCCGCAATCCAGCGCAAGACTGATCGCGGCCTGGCCCAGCATCTTGCCGGTGGAGCCGTAACCCGGATCGCGGTCGCCGGTGACTTTTACGCGCAAGCTTCGCCCGTCGTCGGTGCGGCCGAAGAAACGCAAGTCGTAGCGGCCGGCCAGTTGAGCCGCGGCACTCGGACCCTCACCGGGTTTCGGCAGCAGGAAGCGCGCCATCAGGCTGCGCACCGGCTTGATGACGACGCCCACCATGAACGCACCCAGGCCCGCCACCATCGTCAGCGCGGTCAGACGGCCCTTGAGGCCCGTGCCGGTCATCACGGCTTCGTCATAGGTGAACCGGCTGCCATACGCATTGCCCGCGAGTGCATTGGAGCGATGCACGACGCGCTCGTTGACCGCCGCCATCACGAAGGGCGCGATCCACGCGTCGCAGTCGCGATCGAATTCGGCCGATCGAACCGCATGCTGCCGCACCGTAAAGCCATGCCCTTTCGGGCACAGCGAATACGGATCGAGCAGTTCCCTGCGCAACGCGGGATCGGCCGCGGCTTCCCGGACGACGTTGATCATGCTCGCCACGGTACCGCCCGACGCGCCGCCCTTCAGTGTTCGGACGCGCATCTTCACCTGCCCGGCCGGCATGCCCCACTGTTGCATTGCCTGTTGCTGCAGGAAGAACACGCCCATGTCCGACGGAACCGAATCGAACCCGCAGCAATGGACGATGCGCGCGCCCGATTGCCGGGCCGCGGGCTCGTATTTTTCGATCATCCGCTTGATCCACTGCGTCTCGCCGGTAAGGTCGCAGTAGTCGGTGCCGGTTTCCGCGCAGACCCTGACCAGCGGCTCGCCGTAAAGCGCGTAGGGTCCGACAGTCGATACGACCACCCGCGTTTGCGCACAAAGCGCCCGCAATTGCGCTTCGTCGGCCGCGTCGGCGACGATGAGCGGCACGGACTGCCCCGCCGCGCCGAGCGAATCCCTGACCTGCCCGAGCTTCGTTTCGGAACGGCCGGCAATGGCCCAGCGCAGCGTCTCGCCGGCGCCCGACAGGTATTCGGACAGGTAGCGGGTCAGAATCCGCCCGACGAAACTGGTCGCGCCGAATACGACGAGATCGTGTGTCGGCTGGGTCATGGACGGCTCCTTCGGCGCGGGCGTGTCGCGAGCGTCCATGCCGTGAACGTTGCTTTCCGGGTTCATCGAAGGCCTTCAAAGGCGTCGGCAGGTTCAGGACCAGTTGCGCGTCTTTTACCACATCGAGACGCATGATGGTGGATACGCCGAGCCCGTCGAGCAGTTGGCTCAGCGGGCCGCCGTGCCTCACCAGCTCGACATCGCGCGGCAACAGGCGCTGGGCGAACGATAGCGTATTGGTCTGCACCGAGGTCTGGTGCCATTCGCCGTCGATGCGATTGATCATCGTCGTCATGCTCATCCGCGACTGGGACGCGACGTTGATCAGCGCAGGCAGCGGCACGCTCAGGCTCAGAAGTGAAGTATCGAAGCTGGCGAGGGGCGTCCCGCCGCGAACTCGAACCGCTCGGCCTGGTGCTCAAGGGCGGCGCCTGGTATCTGATTGCCAAGGTCGTGGGCAAACCGGGCGCACTCACCTTCCGGCTGGCGAATATCTGCGAATTCAGCGCGACGCGGCGCCGTTTCAAGCGCCCTGCGCGATTCGATCTGGCGCAGCACTGGCGTGACGCAATGAGCCGGTACGAGACCGATATTTACCGGCTGACCGCTCATATCGCCGTATCGGCGCGCGGCGAGACCTGGCTGGCCAATGCGCGGATCAAGACCGCGCCGGTTTTGCAGGAGGCAGGCAACGCGGAGGTGCCGTCAGGATGGAAGGCGTTCCTGATGCCCATCGAATCCATCGAGCACGGCGCGCGGAAGCTGCTGGGGTACGGCGCGCATCTGAAGATCCTCGGGCCGCAAGCGCTCAAGGATCAACTCATCGAAGAGTTGTCGCAGTTGAAGACGCTCTACCAATCGGGCGGCGATTGAAGCGTCGCCTTTGGCGTCGATGCACCGCGTATGCCGTATCGAGCCGTGTTTGCCGGCCAATAACGGCATCTGAGGCCACCGTCGGCACAATCAAATCTCGTCGGCAAACTCGTCGAGAAAGCGGCGCAAGCGATCGTGGCGGATGTTCGCCAAACGGGCACCGGTAGCGGTCCGAAAACCCGACGCCAGCTTCAGCAGTTTCGTGCGAAAGTGATCGATCGCGAATCGCGTGTCGTCGAGCTCGCGTGCCGATGCGTGCGGATCGGCCGGGTCATACAGCGCACTGCCCATCCGGCCGGCGACATAAAAACAACGTGCGACACCCAGCATGCCGATCGCATCGAGCCGGTCGGCATCCTGCAGCGTTTTTGCTTCCAGCGTCATCGGCGTAACACCGGCCGAAAAACCATGCGCTTCGACCGCATGCGCGACAGCGTCGATCTTCGCGTCCGGCCAATCCAGCGACTTCAGCACCAACCTGGCCTGTTCCGCCGACAGACGCGACGCCTGCGGCCGAAGCGGAGAGTTTTTCTCTACCGACACGCAATCGTGCAGCAGCGTGGCCGCAAACAGCACTTCGGCATCTCCGCCCTCCTCGGCATGGATCGCCGCCGCGTTCTTCCACACGCGTTGCAGATGCGAAGTGTCATGGGAGCCGTCGCCGTTGGCGTCGTTCCAGTGAGCCAGCAGGGTCTCGGCCAAATCCTGAAAGGGGGCAAACGCAGATGTCGTCACAGGTGCGGGCGATGAAAGACTGAATGCCGATTATCGCCGCAAGCGCGACACGGCACACGATCCGCGGTCCATGCGAGCGCATGAAGCAAACCGTTCCCCCGGCGGAACCCGATTGGCTTATAGTGCGGAGTTCCCATTCGACGAGGAGATCCGCAATGAAACTGCAGGCCAACGGTCCATTTGAAGTGAAGCTGAATCCGGAATCGCTGAGTAGCGTCGCGGAAAACACCGGGCTCGGCCGCATGTCGCTCGACAAGCAATTTCACGGCGATCTGGAAGCCGTCAGCCACGGCGAGATGCTCGCGTTTCGAAGCGGTGTTCAAGGCTCCGCGGGCTACGTCGCGATGGAAACCGTGCACGGCACGCTGGGTGGCCGCCAAGGCAGCTTTGTCCTGCAGCACAGCTCCACCATGACCCGTGGGCAGCCGAAGCAATCGATCACCGTCGTGCCCGATTCCGGAGCGGGAGAATTGCTGGGGCTCTCAGGCTCGATGATCATCAACATAGATAACGGCCAGCATTCGTACACCTTCGACTACGAGTTGCCCGAATCGCCGCAGTGAATCGACATGAAAAGGTGCCGCTAGACGATGACGCACTCCAGCCTCTCGCGCGCCGTACGGAAAGCAGCGGCCTGAGTCTTCAGCACGTCGCGAAAGCAATCGACATCGACAACCCGGCTGCGGTCGCAAGCGTCAGCACGTCATGCGACCGCCTCGTCGCGCAGACGGAACTGCGCGACCGCCGCGCTCAGCCGTGAACCCTGCTCGTCGAGCGACAGCGCCGCGGCCGCCGCTTCCTCGACCAGCGCGGCATTGCGTTGCATCGTCTGCTCCATCTGGATGACCGCGGCGTTCACCTGCTCGATGCCCGACGACTGTTCCTCGAAGGCGTTGCTCGTTTCGCTCATGATCGCGTTCACGCGCTCGACCGCGGCGACGAGTTCGGCCATCGCCGAGCCGGCCAGCGTGACGAGGCCGCTGCCGTCTTCGACCCGTCGCGCGGAATTGCCGATCAGATCCTTGATTTCCTTCGCCGCCGACGCGCAACGCTGCGCAAGCCCGCGAACTTCCGTTGCGACGACCGCGAAACCGCGCCCCTGCTCGCCGGCACGCGCGGCTTCGACGGCAGCGTTCAACGCGAGGATGTTCGTCTGGAACGCGATGCTCTCGATCACGCCGACGATGCCGGAGATCCGCGCGGAGCTGTGCGAAATCTCGGACATCGTCTCGACGACGCGCCGCATCGTGTCGCCGCCGCGCGACGCGATGCCGGCCGCGCCCTCGACGTAAGTGCGGGCATCGCGTGCGTTGTCCGCATTCTGGCGCACGGCCGCCGTCAGTTGCTCGACGCTCGCCGCCGCCTGCTGCAGCGATACGGCCTGTTGCTCGGTACGCGCGGACAGGTCGACGTTGCCGCTCGCGATCGTGCGAACGTCGCCGACGATCGTCTCCGTGCTCGCACGCACCTGGTTCACGGTGTCGACGAGGCCGTCCTGCATCCGCTTCAGCGCATTCAACAGATAAGCCATTTCGTTTGCGCCGGGAATGACGACCGTTCCGGTCAGGTCGCCTTTCGAAATCTTTTCGAATTGATCGACCGCGAGATTGATCGGCTCGATGATCGCCTTCGCGAGCACGCGCTGCGCAAAGAAGCCGACGACGAGCGCAAGCACCGCGACCGCCGCCATCCCCCACACGATCCGGTGGAAATTGACACCGGCTGCATCGTAGCGGGCTTTTTCGCGTGCGACCTGGAACGATTCGAGCGCGTCGATCGCATCCTGGTACGCAGCGAACAGCGCCGGTGGCGCCGTGCGCTGCGTATCGAGGAAGTTGAACGCGTCGTCGCCGTCGAGCTGCGACAGCGCCTTCAGGAACACGCGCTCGAGCAGCGCGCGGCGGCGGTTCTGCAGCGTGTCGAACAGCGCCTGCTCATTGGCGTCGCGCACGTGCAGGCGCGTGTAGGCGTCCAGTTCGTCGTTGCTCTGCTTGAGGAGCACATGCAGCTGCGCGATTTCCGCTTTGCCCGACTGGCCCGCGCTGATGATCTGCGCGACGTCGCTCATGCGTTCGCGCAGCACGAGCATCCGCTCGGAGCTGGTCTTCAGGTGCAGCAGCGACGCGGTGTCGTCGCGGTACATCGCCTCGAGCGAGCCATTGCTCACGTAGAGGCCGGCGATGCATGCGCCGACCACCAGCACGAGCAGCACGGTATAGCCGGCGATGGTCGCGACGAGTCCGCCACGGATGGTGAATTGTTTTCGCATGACGTTCCCTTGCGCCGACCACGCGCGGCCGGCGGCGGATGTGGATTCCGGATCACGAAAGACGAGCGCTGCATCGCAACACGCGGCGCGTGGGCTACGAACGGGTTAACGGCGAGGTCGGCGGAAAGGTTTTATCTGCACGCGACGCGAATCTTGACGATTGCGACAAATGGGCGCGGAAGATGCGTGCAGCCGGTGCGTTCGCTGTCGAGCGAAGTGGTGCCGGCGGGGCGCCGTGGGCGGAATTCGGGCAACTGCGGACGGAAAGCGGAACCCTCGGAGCGCGCGCTGCACCGCTGCCATCGGCTATCCGTCGTTGGCCAGCCTCGAACGAATCTCGTCAACCGGGAAGTCGAGCTGGTGCGTGGCAATCTGCCATGTGTTTCCCCATGGATCCTTCACCATCGCGCGCCTGTCGCCGTACGGCATGTCGGCCGGAACTTCGAGCGAGATCGCATTCGCTGCAATCGCTCGCCGATAGGTCGAATCGGCATCCTCGACGTAGACGTATAGAAACGCCGGCATCGGATCGCGCAGGCCGTCTCCGCCGCTGATCATCACGACGGAATCGCCGATCCGGATTTCGGCAGGCAGCCCGGCGCGGAATTCGCCCTGTGCGCGAAACACCGTCCGGATGAATTCGATCAGGTTCTCCGGATCCCGGACGACGATTCGAGGCGTGATGGTATGCCATCCATCGGGCTGAAATTTGGTCATGTCGCGCTGCCTCCGACGAGATTTCCCGGGGTATTGTCCTCCCGGCGCCGAAGGTCTGCAAAGGGAGAGGCAACGGCCGATTGCGTCTGTCGGCAACCGGCATGGTTCAGTCGCCTGTCGGTTCCACGATCTTGCGAAATAAGCATTCCTATTCGTGCCGCCTCGACTTTTCCTGATTCTCGTTACCGAGACAGATTCGATCACGGATGGCCAGGCAAGCCTCCGGCCTCGTTTCGGGCAGTTGGTGGCGATGCGGATGCGCGGCACGCGGCGCCCGGCACCGCTACGTTTTTCAGTGGCGATCGACGTCGATCTTGTTGACCATCGATGTGCACGGTGCAATCGGCGCGGTAACCGCTAGAATTGCGGTTTTAGCCCGGAATACGCCCATGTCTTTTGCCTCGCTTGGCCTGATCGAGCCCTTGCTGCGTAATGTGCAGGACCTCAATTACCAGACACCTACGCCGGTGCAGGCCAAGGCGATTCCTGCCGTGCTCGGTGGCAAGGACGTCATGGCCGCGGCACAGACCGGCACCGGCAAAACGGCGGGGTTTGCGCTTCCGCTGTTGCAACGGCTGGTGCAACACGGCCCGGCGGTATCCAGCAACCGCGCACGTGTTCTGGTGCTGGTGCCCACGCGAGAACTGGCCGAACAAGTGCTGCAAAGCTTTGTCGATTACGGCAAAGGCCTCGATTTACGATTTCTGGCCGCCTACGGCGGTGTGAGTATCAACCCGCAGATGATGAAGTTGCGCAAAGGCGTGGATGTGCTCGTTGCCACGCCGGGCCGTTTGCTGGATCTCAATCGCCAGAACGCCGTGCAGTTCGATCAAGTACAAACGCTGGTGCTGGACGAAGCCGACCGCATGCTGGATCTGGGCTTTGCGCGCGAACTCGACACCGTCTTTGCCGCGTTGCCCGCCCGGCGCCAGACTCTGCTGTTCTCTGCCACGTTTACCGACGATATCCGTGCCATGGCGGCGGGCATTCTGCGCAGCCCGGTCAATATCAGCGTCAGCCCGCCCAATGCCACGGCCAGCAAGATCAAGCAGTGGGTGGTGCCGGTGGATAAAAGGAACAAGCCCGACCTCTTCATGCACCTTGTGGCCGAGAACAACTGGGAGCACGCGCTGGTGTTCGTCAAGACCCGCAAAGGCGTGGATTACCTGGCGGCCATGCTGGATGAAGCGGGCTATGCGATCGACACCATCCATGGCGACAAACCGCAACCCGCGCGCCTGCGTGCGCTGGAACGCTTCAAGACGGGCGAAGTCAATATGCTGGTCGCCACCGATGTGGCTGCGCGCGGGCTGGATATCGACGACCTGCCGCTGGTGATCAACGTTGATCTGCCGATCGTGGCGCAAGACTATGTGCACCGTATCGGCCGTACCGGCCGCGCGGGCGCCAGCGGCGTGGCGGTGTCCCTGGTGTGTGCCGATGAAGCGCCGCAACTGGCCGCGATCGAAGCGCTGATCCGGCAAACGCTGCCTCGTGAAGAAGAGCCGGGTTTCGAAGCCGAACACCGCGTGCCGGAAACCAGCGCAACGGGGCAGATCATCAAGAAACCCAAAAAGCCCAAGAAGCCCAAAGTGCCGCAAGCTGCGTCGGGCGCCCTTCAGGCGCCCGGCAAAAAACCACGCCCGCAAGGTGGCGAAAACAAGCGCAAGCCGGCGGCGCAGCGTGCTGTAGCCGCGGGGAAAGGCACGAGTTCGTCGAGCGGCAACCCATTCAGCGCTCAGAAGCCACGCAGCAAACCCGCCAGCAAACCGGCTGCGGGTTCACGCAAGCCGGCTGGCAAACTCGCTGGCGGCCGCGGCAAACGTCAACCCTGATTCGTTGGGATGAGTCACGCCAGCCTCGCAACAGGCCGGCGGTTTGCGGCCCCCGCCGGCAGGCAGCGGCGCGGCTTCGGCGCGCATCGGGTCGGCGGGTAACGGCGCACTGAATCCAGGATTCGCAACAACTTCGGGGCCGAACGGACGTTGAAATCGTGCGCAGCGAGCGCCCGATCGAGGTCGTCTCCGGCGAATGTGCCCGCTTCTCACACGAAAGCCGTCATTTGATCGGCATCGCGAACTACCGCTTAGGGTCGTTCGGAATCACCGACCGGCTTACGCTCCGCCTAACCCGCGCGCCATGCCACGCATGGCGCGCAGCCACGCAGGGCCACATCGCTTCACCCGCAAAACGGACCGCCCGGCAACACAGTTACAAGATAATTATTGACGCTGGCACTACCCGGCGGTTAGTGTGTGCATCGAAGTTCAAGAAGTTCGATTGCTGTTCATCAATTGCTCGCTCCTCGGCGGTATTCGTTGTCCTCTCCCTCCTTGACGCTTCACGCGCTCTTCAACAGAGCAAATCTCCGTATTTTTTTCTCAAGGATTCTTCATGGATACCGGTATCGTCAAGTGGTTCAACGACAGCAAAGGCTTTGGCTTCATCACTCCGGACAAGGGCGGCGACGACCTGTTCGCTCATTTCTCCGAAATTCGGGCCGACGGCTTCAAGACGCTGGCTGAAAATCAGAAGGTGAGCTTCGAAACGAAGCAAGGCCCGAAGGGTCTGCAAGCGGCTAACATCCAGCCGCTGTAAAGTTTGAAGAACCCGGCCTCCCGAAACGGACGCCGGGTTGCAGCGACACCCTCGCGGAGCTTCGTCTCCCAAAGTTGGCGCGATCGCTCTTAGCTGCATCTGTTTATTCAGCAGCTTGCCAAGCGCCACACGCCTCGTTGCACTTCATTCTCCCCTCTGGCTGCAAGGCCCTTTTTTCGCTTTCCGACTGCTTCAGATTCAGCTCGCAATGGCTTTGAATCGGCGCACCCGTGCATATTTCGCACGGCACGCGCGCATTCGCACATCATTATTAAAATTAAAATGCAGAACAAACGAATTCAACAATACAACGGCTATGCCGTCCAACCCTCGGCGCATCGTTTGCCCGACGGTAGTTTTTCATCCAACCTGCTGCTCGAACACACCGATAGCTCGCGCGCCGAAGGCCGCTACCAGTTCTATTCGCTCGATTACTTCACGAGCGAAGCGCAGGCGCTGCAGCACTCGACACGCTGGGCACGCAACTGGGTCGACACGCGCGGTTAAGCGCAACGCCCCCGGTACCGGAAACCCAACGTATCCGAGGCACCGGGGCGCGCTCGACAAAGCGCGCCCAAACATCACTCGAGCGGATCGGAAGTCGACCTAAAGAATGCGGTCCAGCGCGTCAGCGAACCTTGCAACCGCGCCTTCGACGTCATGCAGTTTTTCCAGGCCGAACAGTCCGATGCGGAAGGTCTTGAAATCTTCAGGCTCGTCGCATTGCAGCGGAACGCCGGCCGCGATCTGCAAGCCGACATCGGCGAATTTCTTGCCGGATCGAATGCCGTCATCGTCCGTGTAGCAGACCACGACGCCCGGTGCCTGAAAACCTTCAGCCGCCACGCTCCTGAAACCCTTGTCTGCGAGCAGCGCACGAATGCGCTTGCCGAGCTCGAGCTGCTCCGCTCTCACCTTGTCGAAACCGTATGCGTCGGTTTCCTTGATCACGTCGCGCAGCGTCGCGAGACTGTCCGTGGGCATCGTCGCGTGGTACGCGAACCCGCCGTTCTCGTACGCCTCCATGATCTGCAGCCATTTGCGAAGATCGCACGCGAAACTGGTGCTGGTCGTCGCATCGATTCTTTCGCGGGCGAGCGGGCTGAGCATGACCAGTGCGCAGCAGGGTGGCGCACTCCAGCCCTTTTGCGGCGCGCTGATCAGGACATCGACGCCGCTGGCCTGCATGTCGACCCAGACCGTACCGGAGGCGATGCAATCCAGTACGAACATGCCGCCGACGGCATGCACGGCGTCGGATACCGCGCGCAAATACGCATCGGGCAACATCATCCCGGATGCGGTTTCGACATGCGGCGCAAAGACCAGATCCGGCTTGTGCTCCCTGATCGCGGCGACCACCTCGTTGATCGGGGCCGGTGCATAGGCGGCCTGCCTTCCCGGTTCGACCGGGCGTGCCTTCAGCACCGTCGTCTCGGACGGAATGCTGCCCATGTCGAAAATCTGCGACCAGCGGAAACTGAACCAGCCGTTGCGGATGACCACACACTTCTTGTTCGTCGCGAACTGCCGGGCGACGGCTTCCATGCCGAACGTCCCGCTGCCCGGGACGACGACGGCCGACTTCGCGTTGTAGACCTGTTTCAGCGAAGCGGAAATGTCATGCATGACGCCCTGAAAAAGCTGCGACATATGATTGATCGATCGGTCGGTGTAGACCACGGAATATTCGAGGAGCCCGTCGCGGTCGACATCGGGAAGCAAGCCTGGCATGGTCGTCTCCGGTAATAGATGAACAATGGCGTCGGGGCGAGCCGTATCCGTGACGGGGTACCGCTGCACCGATGCAAATTCGTTTTTTTCTCGACGAAAGCCGATTCTAACGAAGGCCGCCCGCAACCTGGCGCATATTTTGTCTGGTCTCGCGCGCACGCTTGAAGTTGCGCGGCGGCGGCCGGAGCGAAGCGCCGGCGGGCTGCGAAACGGCGCGCCCCCATGCGCGCGCAGCGACGGTATTGAACGGGAGATCGAGAACCACCGGGACGCCGGCCTGCAACACGGCGCGGACGTGATCGGCGATCACATCCTTGATGCGCGTTGCACATCGGACATAGTCGTCGATCGACAGAATCTCGCCCGGATAGAGGCGAGCAAGCCAATCGTCTTCGCTGATCGGGATGGTCCGCTCGGCGCTTGCGAGCGTCGCGGTCAGCGTCGATTTTCCGGACGCGATCTTGCCGCATACCATGTGCAGCATGACCGCATCGTTCGATGCCGTCGCGCGATGCGTCGTTTCAGTCTGCCTTTCCAGGCTCTCCATCGATTGCCCGGAAAGCAAAAACCCGCCTTTCGAGCGGGTTGTGATGACATGCATTCAGTCGATGGCTACCCCGCCGGCAAGATTGCGGCGCGTCCACGTCACGCCGCCCCGCCACTCTCCTTCGGAAACACCCCCTTGCTCATCGCATCCAGCTGCCGGACGATCTCCGAACGCAACCCGGCCGATACCTCGACGCTGTCGAGCAATTCCGAAATCCACAGCCCGTCGGCCGCGAGCCGGCAGATCATCAGCGTCGCCGCCCGCTCCAGCGGCACGGGATCGGGCCGCGTCCATTCCCGCATCGGCACCGACCATCGCGCGCGCGTCTCCTGCTCGGTAATCATCGACGCGACCAGCACGCGCAGCACATCGGTACTCGCCGCCGGATTGGCCGCGTCGAGCACCGCGTGCAGATAGGCCCGCGCCGCCGCGCCGTCGCCGCCGGGATCTGCCGCCGTCCGCGCGGCCATTTGCGCGGCGAACCGCTCGGTCGCCTGCCCGAACAGCGCATCCAGCAGCCCTTGCTTGTTCGCGAAGTGATATTGCAGCGCGCCTTTCGTCACGCCGGCACGCTCGGCCACCGCATCGAGCGTCAACGCCGCCACGCCGTGATGCGTCGCAATCTCGGATGCCGCCGCCAGCAATTGCGCGCGCACCTGATCCGGCGCTTTTTTCCGCCGCACGCCGGCAGCGGCGGCAGCCACCGGCACCGATGATCCTTCGGATGCCCGCACAGCGGCCTTTCCAGCCGGTTCGACAGGCGCGGACACGTCGTGCGGCGCGGGTTCAAGGCGTTTTTTCATGGTGCGGATGTTAGCATCCGAGGGTCTCGATATAAACATTCCGGCTGGATGGTATGATCCGCCGCATGAACAAACCCGCCCCATCTCCCTGGTCCGCGCTCGACACCGCCATCGCCCGTGGACGCGACGCGCTCGTGCGTCTTCAGCAGCCCGACGGCAGCTGGTGTTTCGAACTCGAATCCGACGCGACGATCACCGCGGAATACATCCTGATGATGCATTTCATGGACAGGATCGACGACGTCCGCCAGCAGAAGATGGCGCGCTACCTGCGCGCGAACCAGCGGCTCGACACGCATGGCGGATGGGATCTGTACGTCGACGGCGCACCGGACGTGTCGTGCAGCGTGAAGGCGTATTTCGCGCTGAAGGCCGCCGGCGACAGCGAACACGCGCCGCACATGGCCCGCGCGCGCGACGCGATCCTGAAGCTCGGCGGCGCGGCGCGCTCGAACGTGTTCACGCGCATCCTGCTCGCGACGTTCGGCCAGGTGCCGTGGCGCGCGGCCCCGTTCATGCCGATCGAATTCGTGCTGTTCCCGAAGTGGGTGCCGATCTCGATGTACAAGGTCGCGTACTGGGCGCGTACGACGATGGTGCCGCTGCTCGTGCTGTGCTCGCTGAAGGCGCGCGCCCGCAATCCGCGCAACGTTTCGATCCGCGAGCTGTTCGTCACGCCGCCGGACCAGGAACGTCACTACTTCCCGCCCGCGCGCGGCATGCGCAAGCTGTTCCTCGCGCTCGACCGCACGGTCCGCCATCTCGAGCCGCTGATGCCGAAGCGCCTGCGCCGGCGCGCGATCCGCCACGCGGAGGCGTGGTGCGCGGAACGCATGAACGGCGAGGACGGGCTCGGCGGCATCTTCCCGCCGATCGTGTACAGCTACCAGATGATGGAAGTGCTCGGCTATCCGGACGATCATCCGCTGCGACGCGATTGCGAAAACGCGCTGGAAAAGCTGCTGGTCGCGCGGCCGGACGGCAGCGTGTACTGCCAGCCGTGCCTGTCGCCGGTGTGGGACACCGCATGGAGCACGATGGCGCTCGAGCAGGCGCGCGGCGTGGCAGTGCCGGAAGGCGGCGGGCCGGCCGGCGCGCTGCGCGAACTCGACGAACGTATCGCGCGCGCGTACGACTGGCTGGCCGAGCGCCAGGTGAACGACCTGCGCGGCGACTGGATCGAGAACGCGCCGGCCGATACGGAGCCGGGCGGATGGGCATTCCAGTACGCGAACCCGTACTACCCCGACATCGACGACAGCGCGCTCGTCACCGCGATGCTCGATCGCCGCGGCCGCACGCATCGCAACGCGGACGGCGCGAACCCGTATGCGCCGCGCGTCGCGCGCGCGCTCGACTGGATGCGCGGGCTGCAATCGCGCAACGGCGGCTTCGCGGCCTTCGACGCCGACTGCGACCGCATGTACCTGAACGCGATCCCGTTCGCCGATCACGGCGCGCTGCTCGATCCGCCGACCGAAGACGTGTCGGGCCGCGTGCTGCTGTGCTTCGGCGTGACGAAGCGCGCGGACGACCGCGCGGCGCTTGCGCGCTGCATCGACTACGTGAAGCGCACGCAGCAGCCCGACGGCAGCTGGTGGGGTCGCTGGGGCACGAACTACCTGTACGGCACGTGGAGCGTGCTGGCCGGCCTCGCGCTTGCCGGCGAGGACAAGTCGCAGCCGTACATCGCCCGCGCGCTCGACTGGCTGCGCGCACGGCAGCACGCGGACGGCGGCTGGGGCGAGACGAACGACAGCTACATCGACCCGAAGCTCGCCGGCACCAATTCCGGCGAGAGCACGTCGAACTGCACCGCATGGGCGCTGCTCGCGCAGATGGCGTTCGGCGACTGCGAATCCGATTCGGTGAAGCGCGGCATCGCGTTTCTGCAGTCGGTGCAGCAGGACGACGGTTTCTGGTGGCACCGCTCGCACAATGCGCCGGGCTTTCCGCGCATCTTCTATCTGAAGTATCACGGCTATACCGCGTACTTCCCGCTGTGGGCGCTTGCGCGTTATCGGCGGCTCGCGGGCGCTGCGTCATCGCCGGGCTCGACCGTGCGCGGTACGATGGCAGTGGAAACAACCGACACGGCAGTCGCCTGAGCGACGCCGCGCCGGCGCGCTCCACTCCACCCAACTCGACGAAGCATGCCGATCATGATCGACGTTTCATCCATTACCGACGCGCTCACCCCGAGCGGCGAGCCGACGCAGTACCACGTGTCGCCCGAGAAGCTGATTTCGGGCGATCCGCTGCAAACGCTCACGCCCGGCTTCGCGAGCCCGTGCGGCCGTTTCTCGACCGGCATCTGGGAAAGCACGCCGGGTTGCTGGCACGTCGCGTACACCGAAGCGGAATACTGTGAGATCCTGGAAGGCACGTCCGTGATCACCGACCTGGAGGGCAACAGGAAGACCCTGCGTGCCGGCCATCGTTTCGTGATTCCGCCGGGTTTTCGCGGCACGTGGGAAGTCGTCGAACGCACGCGCAAGATCTTCGTCGCGTACGACGAACAACCGCCCGAGTAAGCGGCGGCGCTTCGTCCGCCGCTGGAAGCATTACCGGCCGCCGCCGAGCGACTCGAGAATCCGGTATGCCGTCTTCACTCGATCCTCGATCGGGAAGCTGCGGTTCGCGAGCATCACGATCGCGATCCGCTTCGCGGGGACGAACGCGACATACGTGCTGAAGCCGTTGGTCGAGCCCGTCTTGTTGATCCATGTGTCCGGGCTCGGCGCGAGCGGCGGCTTGATCGCGCTGGCCGGCGTCGCATCGAACAGCATCTTCGGCGCGTTGCCGTCGAGCAGCATCGACAGCGCGACCGGATACGGATACTGCTCCCAGATCAGGTCCTGCGTCAGCGGCCCTGCACGGAAATAGCCGGTGTGCGTGCGCTCGATCGCGCGCTGCAGCCGCGGCGCCGTTTCGATCAGCCCCATGTTCGCCTGCACGAAACGCAGCAGGTCGGCCGCCGTGGTCCGGACGCCGTACGCCGGCTGCCACAGCATGCCGCCCGTCATCCGGATCGGCTTGCCGTCCTGCGTATAGCCCTGCGCATAATCGGCCGTGCGCGCATCGGGCACGTTGATATACGTGTGCGTCATCCCGAGCGCGGGAAAGAGCCGCTGCTCCATCAGCACCGCGAAATCGCGGTTCATCGCCTTCGCGGTGAGCCACCCGAGCATCCCGATCGCGACGTTCGAATACGTGCGGCGCGTGCCCGGCGCATACGCAGGCCGCCACGCGTCGAGATAGCGGATCAGGCCGGCATCGTCGCGGATGCTGTCGGGCACCTGCAGCGGCATGCCGCCCGGCGTGTGCGTACCGAGCTCGAGCAACGTCACGCCGCCGAACGGCTTGCCCTGCATTGCGGGCAGGTACTTGGCCGCAGGGTCCGACAGCGACAGCTCGCCGCCTTCTTGCGCGTCGGACGCGAGCGTCGCGGTCAGCGTCTTGCTGACGGAGCCGATCTCGAACAGCGTGTCGCCGGTGACGGGCTTGCCGGTTTGCGTCGACATCACGCCGTAGTCGAACACGTAGGGCTTGCCGTCGGCGACGATGCCGATCGCCATGCCGGGAATGGCGTACTGCTTCATCAGCGGCGCGACGTGGCGGGTCACGGTTGCGTGGATGTCGTTCTGCGTGACTGCGGCCGCGCGGCCGGCCATGGCGGTGGCGCACGCGGCGACGAACAGGGTCGCGGCGAAGCGTGTCGCGTCGAATCGCATGGTTGCGGTTCCTTTGATATCGGATGGTTGCATGAACAACGGATTCGGCCGCGCCGCGCGGAAATCGCGGTGGCCGGCCAGTCGAAGCAGGACTATCCATTACCGGCCGGCCGCGCACAATCGACGATATGTTGCGCGAGCCTAAAGAAAAACTTATGAAATGCACGAAGCGCCGGATCGCACCGCTGCAACCCCGAATCGCTCGACGGTTTGCCGGAAAAACCTGTCGGTTTTAACGGCATTCAATCCGGCAGCCGAATGGCGCCGTATCGAAAATCGATGAAAAAGAGATAAGTCTTGTCAGATCGGCAAACGCCGGCACGCCGCGTGATTGATTCGTCCGCGCGGATCGCAGTAAACTCGCGGCAGCAAAAAATAAAATTCGTCCTGAGAGAAACCATGAATCGCCATTCCTCGATCGCCCGCTCCCGCGTCATTGGCCGCCGCGCGGTCGCGTGATTTTCACGCGTCGACCGACCTGCATCGGGCACCCGCGATACCGCCGCGTATCGCGCCCGCATGCCCTCCAGCACGCAAGCCAAAAACCTCCAGGGTCCCGCCCGCGGACGCCCTGCCTGACCGGAGAGTGACCCCGTGACCGAAACCGTCGCCGCGTCCGCCTATCGGCCGCGCGATGTCGTCAACGCGCCCGACATCAAGGCGGCCATCGCGCGCCGCAGCGCCGAGCGCGGCGATCCGGCCGACATCCGCGCGTGGCTCGGCAACCATTTCTTCCGCTGGGTCGTCGGCGCGTTCGAGCAGGCGCGGCCGCTCGATTCGCTCGCCGATTACCGCGCGCTCGCCGGCGCCGACCGGCCGGTGCCCGACTGGCTCGTGCGCCGGTTCCGCACGCAACCGGCATCCGGCTGCGTCAACGGCGCGGCGGTCGACCCGAAGCCGCTCTACTTCATCGATCCCGAGCACATGCTGCTGATCGACCGCGAGCGCGTGCTGGTCGAATTCCTGCGCTCACGCGCCGGCACGCGGCTCGCGCAGAAACTGCAGCGCATCACGTGCGCGATGGCGCTCGACATGCGGGAGCGCGAACACCAGCGGATGCAGGCGCGCCGCGACAAGGGCTGGGTGCCGAGCAGCGGCCTCGCGCTACGCGAGGTGCTGCGCACGCCGAACGGGATCGTCTTCGAATTCGCCGGCGATCATGCGGCGCTGCGCGAGGAGCTGGCTTACGAGTCGTACTACATGCAGCACTGTCTCGGCCAGTTCGCGGATCGCCGCCGGCTGCGCGGCGGGTACGGCGAGCAGTATGCGCAAGCCGCGCAGGACGGCCGGCTGCGCCTGTTCACGCTGCGCGGCGCGGGCAACCAGCCGCACGTGACGATCAGCCTGTCGGTGACCGGCGACGGCCTGCGCATCGACCAGATCAAGGGCAAGCAGAACCGCCATCCGGTGCGCCGCTATGCGGACGACGTGCGCCAGTTCCTGCGCACGCTCGCGCCGCGCGGCGAGCGCCATCCCGATTGCGAGGGCATGGGCCTCGTGTTCGAGCCGGACACGCCGGGCGCGGCCACCGGCGAATGGACCTTCGTCACCGACGTGCGCTCGCCCGACCATCTGCTGAGCGTAATGAGCGAGAACTTCCACCTGATCGAGCATTTCGCGCAGCCGCCGGCCGTGCTGCAATGGCTGCTGCTACGCAACGCGCCCTACGCGCTCGGTCAGCTTCGGCAAATCGACCCGGCCGTCGCGGCGGCCGCGCGCCACGCGTTGCCGGGCGATGCGCTGCCGGCCGCGCGCGAACCTGATGCACCTCGGGCAGCGGCCGCCTTCTCGATCGAGGGCATTCCGATCGATCCCGCGCTGTGCGCGGCGTTCGCGCTGCCGTCAACAGCGGCCGGGAGCCCGTCATGCTGAAACTGCTGATCGGCGCGGCCGTGCTGTGGCTCGTGTGGTACGTGTGGCGTTCGTTGCGGATCGCCGCGCGGATGGTGCGCGAAGTCGACGCCGACCAGGCCGCGGGCACCGACCGCGCGGTGCCGGTCCGGCAGACCGCCGCGGTTTCGCTCGCCCTCACGCTCGCCGACCAGGCGCCGCCGAACCGCCGCCGCTGGTCGCTCGCACTTGCCGACATCCTGCTGATCCGCAACGGGCTGCGCTGCGATTGCGACGACCTCGTGTACGCGCTGCCCGACACGCAGCGCGAGCAGCTCGCCCGCCAGTTGCGGCGCGAACTCGACCTGCCGGCCGACCTGCCCGAGTGGCAGATCGTGCAGCGCGTTGCGCCGATCCTCGCGGGCTGGATACGCGGTGTCGGCCGCTCGCACGAAGGCTTCTACGAACAGCTTGCGGCCGTTGGGCGCGTGCGCGACGCGCTGGCGTTCGATTGCGCGCGCACCGCGTTTCTCGTGCGCTGCATCGCGCTGCTCGGCTGGGCGTCCGAACAACAGGCGTGGGTCGTGCTGCTGCTCAATGCGCAGCGCGCGCAGGACAGCTTCGACAGCTGGGAAGACTTCGGGCTCGCGTATGCGCGGGCGCGCCAGCACTGGTTGCGCGGCAGCGGCCAGGACGGCCCCGCATCGTCGCGCGCCACGCAGGAAGTGCGCGAGCACCTGCGCAATCCGTCCGGAAACTGGCTTTCGCTGCCGTGGAAGCGCTACCGCATCTTCGATCCCCAACCCGTTTCGTCATGACCGCCGACACCGACATGTCCTCTGCTCCCGCCGACCTGATTCCGCCCGCGAAGTCCCGATGGTTCATCTGCGACGTCGACGCGCTGCTGCGCGCGGGCGACTTTGCCGCGCTCGACACGCAGCTCGACGCCGCGCTCGCCGCCAGCTTCGCCGACCGCACGGCCGAAGCGCTGTACGTCGACGCGCTGCCGGCCGACGTGCAGCCGTGCATCGAAGCTGGCGCCGAAGGCCTCGCGCGCCTGCGCACCTGGCAGGCCGCGAACCCGCAATCCTCGCACGCGTGGCTGTGCGAGGCGCATTACTGGCACCACTGGGCGTACGAGTACCGCGGCTCCGGCTGGGCCGAGACGGTGACAGAAACCGGCTGGATCTGCGCGCATGCGTGCGCAACGCTGACGATCGTCGCCGCGCTGCGCGCGCTCGTGCTCGCGCCGACGATGTGGAGCGCGCCGAAGGTGATCTTCACGAGCGTGTCGTCGTTCGACGAACCCGAGTGGCTCACGCAGCTCGTGCAACAGCGGCGCTGGCCCGTGACCGAGCTGCACCTGAACGTCGGCGCCCACGACGAGGCCACTCGCGCCGAACTGCAGGGCATGCTCGCGCGTTCGGGGCTGAACCCCGGCGCACCCGTCGCCTGCCCGGCGGCATTTCCGGAAGCGCTGCCCGGCCCCGTCCAGGGCAAGAAGCTGCGCAAGGGCAAGTGGTACTGGATGGAGGCGACGCTGCACATTCACCCGCACCAGTTTTTCCCGATGCGTACGTTCATCTGGTACATGCAGCCGCGCTGGGGCGGCTCGCACGACCACGTCCGCGCGTTCGTCGATTCGGACGCGTGCGCGCACCTCGACGCGGTCGAGAAGGACCGGCTGCGCCACGAGATCTGGCGCGACGACCATATCGGCAATACGCTCGATTCGAATGACGACGACGACGATGCACGCCGCGCGATGGCCGCGACGCTCGCGCGGGCCAAGGCCGCGCTGCATCCGTATCACCGCTGGGAAACGCTGCACTGGCTCGCGCACAGTCATTTCATGCGCAGCGAATACGAGCAGGCTTACGCGCGCCTGCGGGAAGCCGAGCACGATCAGCCGATCGACGACAACCACGCGATGGCAATGGGCGTACGGCTCGCGCTCGACCTCGATCCGCAGGGCACCTGGCTGACCGGCGCGATCGAGCGCGCATCGGATGCGCGCGCATGCACGTCGGCGATGATCCTGCGGGGCTACGCCCATCGCACCGGCACGTTCGGCTTCGCGCAGGACGACGCACGCGGCGATGCGTGGCTCGAAGCCGCGCGTGTGAACGAGCCGGGCTCGCTCGCATGGAACCAGCTCGCGTCGGCGATGCGCGACGAAGGCCGTCGGCCCGCCGACGCCGTCGCGCTGTGCGAGCTCGGCCATGAAGCGGGCGGCGATTCGTGCGGCTACCTGCTCGGCTGCTTCTACGAAGACGGCATGCACGTCACGCAGGATCTGTATCGCGCCGCCCATTACTTCCGCGAGTCGGTCGACGACGGCGGCAACATGGCCGCGTACAAGCTCGCGTTTGCGTACTATCACATCGCGGGCGCCAGCAAGGACGAAGCCGAACGCACGCGCATGCAGGTCGAAGCCGTCGAGGCCGCGCGCATGGCGCACGAGATGGGGCATACCGAGGGCCTCGAGACGATGCTGATGTTCATCGCCGACGTCGACGATCTCCCGTCGCGCCATCGTTACGTCGACGAACTGCGCCGCCATGCGGAAGGCGGCCATCCGGCGGCGATGGCCGCGTTGTCGTCGATCCTGGCCGACAGCCGCGACAAATCGCTCTACAACTATCGCGAAAGCGTGCGCTGGATCATGGGCGCCCAGGCGATCGCTCCGGACGACGAATACGTGCGCAACATCACGCGCCTGCGTCACGAGGACGGCATGCTCGGCAAGCTGCTGTACAAGCTGCACCGCAAGCAGATCAAGGCGCACGAGATTCCCGGCAACGACAACGCGATGGTCTGAGCACGGGCGACGAACGCGCGCACCCATCGACGGCGCGCGCGGGCCGCACGAGCGGTCAGCCCGGCAGCCGGTCGAGGAAGGCCAGCATCGCCGCGTTGAATCGCGCGGGCCGCTGCAGCGGCGCGAAGTGGCTCACGCCGGGCAGGATCGTCAGCGTCGCGCCCGGAATCGTGCGCGCCAGATACGCCGCATGCTCGGGCCGGATGAATTCGTCGTGCTCGCCCTGTACGATCGTCACCGGCACCGCGATCGCCGCGAGATCCTGTGCGCTGTAATTCGGTTGCGTGCGCATCATTTCGCTGACGGCCGAAACGAATGCATCGAACTGGTCAGGCGTTGCGGACAGTTGCGCGTAGTCCTTCCGGTGCCGCGCGAAGCAGCGGTCGATCAGCGGGCTCGGCACCATCTCCTTCGTGCCGCCCGGATCCATGTTGCACGCGAAGAAGAACACGCCGGCCGCGCGCTCCGGCGCACGGGCCGCCAGCACGAGCGCGGTGCATGCGCCGTCGCTCCAGCCGACGAAGCGTGCGCGGTCGACGTGCAGCGCGTCCAGGACCGCAAGCACGTCCGACGCCATGCGTTCATAGGAATACGGTTGATCGTCGCGCGTGCTGCGGCCGTGGCCGCGGCTGTCGATCAGGATCGCGCGGTAGCCGGCCGCGAGCAGCGCCGGCACCTGGTTGCCCCAGTTGCCGCCGTGGCCGAGGCCGCCGTGCAGCAGCACGACGGGCGGGCCGTGGCCGAACGACGCGTGCCAGATGCGCGCGCCGTCGTGTTCCAGCCATCCTTGCGCATCGGCCGCCGGCAGCGGCGTGCCGCCGTGCGCGTCGAAGCGGACGAGTTCGTCGTCGTCGAGTTCCGCATGCATCGTTCTGCCGTCCTTTCGAGGGAGACGAGCTTGCGATTGTAATGCGTGCGGCCGACGCGGCATTGACGGCCGCGCGCAGCCGGAAACCGTCAGGCCTGCGTCGACACCAGCCCGCCCGCCGACGAGCCGCCCGACTTCTCGATCGCCGCCGCGAGCTGCGAGATCGCCGTCGCCAATGCCGCCGAGATCGCGCTGGCCTCCGCGCTCAGCGACTGCTGTTCGACCGCCGCGGCCGGGTCGTCCTTCGCGCGCTGGGCGGCGCTCGCCATTTGCCGCTCGAGCGTCGCGAGCTGCTTCTGCAGCCGTTCGATCAGCGCCTTCAACTGGCTGACTGCCGGGCTTTCCGACGACGCGCCCGATGCGCCGAGCGTTTCGCCGGTGCCGCCGGTCGAACTCTTCGCGCCGGTGGTACTCGTCGTGCCGGTGGTACCCGCGGTATCCGTTGCGCCGTCGGCGGATGATGTCGTGGCCGATGCGCCCGGCGGGTTTGCTGTAACGCTGCCGTCCGCCAGTGGGGATCGCGCGGTCGTGGAAAAATCGATCTGCATCGTGTCGGTCCGTGTGTCGGTAAACAAATCGTGACGAGGTGGCATGAAATGCCTTCCGACTCGTTTACGACATTCGTCATACAAAACTTGAGTATCGGGGTCGAACAGATTCCGCGGTAGATCGCGGCACTCAAGTCGCGAAAGGGCCAGATTGGCAGCGAAACGGCGCTGGTAAAATTACCGATTCGCCGGGCGGATCCGCGCGTCGACGGCCTGCGGGCACGGTCGCGCAACGCCGCCGGGTTCGACTCCCGCCCTTCCGGGCGTGGCATGTGCGCGTGCCGCGCCGCCGTCGCGGCTTCGCGGGTCGCCCTCTCCGTCCGCCTTCGTGCACCGCTCGCCGGGTCGAGCGGTGCACGCCGGGCGGCGCCCACTTCATTACGCATTCGAGGAACAGACGATGGCCCGCATCGGCGCCTTCTGCATCACGACGTGGCTTGCCGCCGCGATTCTCTACTTCGGCCAGCATTCCGTTGCGATGATCGCGCTCAGCGGTGTCGTCGTATTCGGCGGGTTCGATCTGCTGCGGCCGTAACGCGCATCGACAGGCGCCTGGAAAATCCGGGCGCCGCATGAATGCACGGAGGTGAACGAACCGGCGCCCCGCGCGTCAGCGCGGCAACGTCCTCAACGAAGACGGCCCGCCGGTCAGCGCGATACGCTTGCCCGTATCGCGCAGCTTGCCGCCTTCCACCGCATAGAGCGCAAGCTGCCGTTCGACGTTGAACTGCACGATCACGTGCCGGTTGTCGGCGGTAAACACGATGCCCTGCGCGGCTTCTCCGCCGGGCAACTCGCTGGTCTGCACGGCCTGCCCGTCGCGGATCTCGAACAGCAGCACCTTGCCGAGCTTGCGGCGGCCCGGATTATCGGACGTCAGGTTCGAGCCGTCCATCGCCTGCACGGCGATCCATTTCCCGTTCGGCGAAATCGCGACGCCTTCCGGCAGCGACGGCACCGTCAGGTACTGGACCGTCCGGAACGGCACGCGCGACACGTCGATCAGCGCGACCGTATCGGCGTCGCCCGCGAGCGTGCCCGTATAGCCCGGCAGCCCCGCAAGCCCGACGTTGCTGACGACCGCCCAGCGGTTGTCGCTCGACACGTCGATCGTGTAAGGCGCGACGCCCGTGCTCAGGCGCGTGCCGCTGTCGGTCACCTTGCCGTCGTCGACGTTCAGCACCGCGACGCCCTGCTCGTCGCGCAGCGACACGAGCGCATGCTTGCCGTCGTGCGTGAAGCTGATCCCTGCGAGCCGCTTCTTGCCGATCTTCAGGTTGCCGTCGAGCGTCACGTGCGTGCCGTCGATGCGCAGGATCGATACGCTGCCGTCGACATTGGCGACAAGCGCGAGCCGGCCCGAACGGTCGATCGCGATCCCTTGCGGATGCGTGCCGAGCTCGATGCGCGTGATCGCGGGCGGTGCGGCGTCGAGATTCACGACCTGCAGGAACGTGTCGAACAGGAGTTGCTTCGCGGCCGCGTCGTAGCGCGTCGGCGCGCCGACGAGCGCGAGCTTCGCGTCGGGCGTGATCGCGACGGCCTGCGGCGGCCCCTGGATGCCGTTCTCGACGTCGACCTGCAATGCGACTTTCGGCGGGAACGTGCTGGCGTCGAGCAGCGTCAGCGTGTCGGCGGGAGGTGAGACGAGGAAGGTGTCGCGGCCCTCGACGCGCTGGTACTTGCCGTCGTTGCCGGACACGATCCAGTCGGCGGCGTGCACGGCGACGCCCGTCGTGGCGAGGGTCAGCGCGGCGAGCAGGCGCGCGCCGCGCAGGCGGAAAGGATTCGAATGCATGGCGGTCGATTCTCCGGATCGGTTGCGGACGCAATGGATTGCACGACCCTGCTGCTCGACGGGCCGCTGCCATCGCATGATGCCCGAAAGCGTGCGAATCCGGCGTCTCGCGCCCCGCTCCGTCAGGCCGCCGGTGACGCGCCCGCCCCCCACCGATCGACGTTGTCGAGCGGATACACGGGCCGCGCGAGCCGCTCGTAGCGAAACAGCCCGTAGTCCGAGCCCGTCACGCCGCGGCTGTCGCATTCGACCAGCGCGGCCGCGATCGGCACGAATACCGGCCGACAATACATCCGCGATTTCAGCAGCAGGAAGCGCGCACGGCGCGGATCGACGCCGACGCTCTCGAACACGCCGAGATCCCACGGCTCCTGCGTGCGCTCGGTGACGACGAGCGTCGCCGCGCCGATGTCGAGCACGGCCGTGCGGCCCATGTACGCGCGCTGGCCCGTATAGGTCGGCCCCGTGATCACGTATTCGCCGTCGGTAATCGCGCGCACGACGCCGGTCGCGCGAAACGGCTCGCGCCGCACGCCGCCGTGCGACGGCAGCCGGTTGCCGACCGGCACCGTGACGGTCGCGCCGACACCCGCATCGATCAGCGCCGCGACCGCTTGCGGGTCGCACAGCGGCCCGCTGACGATCCCGTCGAGCCCCTGCGCGAGCGCTTCTTCGAGCAGGTCCATCGTGTCGCACGGGCCGCCCGACATGCAGTTGTCGCCGTGATCGAGCATCAGCACCGGGCGGTCCGCGCCGCGCGCGAGCGCTGCGGCCTGCGCAACCGACTCCGCGAGCGGCGCGCTGCGGTAGACGAATTCGTCGCGTGCGTCCCAGATCTGCCGCGCGATACGTTCGGCGACGGCATCGGCCACCGCGCGGTCACCGTCGCCGACCACGACGACGCTGATGCACGGCGCGGGAATGTCCGCGAGCGAGAAACCCGAAAGCACCGACACGGCGAGCACGCCGCCGACCTCGGCCTCGGCCGCGCGCGCGGCCTCCACCGCGCGCGCGGCCTCCACCGCGCGCCGCATCGCGCCTTCGGCGCTCGCGCTGCGCAGCGTCGACGTCATCAGCGGCGGTTGCCGCCACGCAAGCACCGGCCGTGCGCGGCCATGAAGCCGGTCGAGCAGCACGCGCGCCGCATGCTCGCCCGTCTCATACATGTCGACATGCGGATAGGTCTTGAAGCTGACGATCACGTCCGCGTGGTCGATCATCTTCTGCGTGACGTTCGCATGCAGGTCGAGCGCGACCGCGATCGGCGCGGCGGGCAGCGCCGCGCGCACGCGCGCGAGCAGGTCGCCCTCGCCGTCCACGCTCTGCTCGGCGACCATCGCGCCGTGCAGGTCGAGCATCACCGCATCGCAGCCGGGCGCGGCCGCGACGATCGCCTCGCAGATCGCCGCATACGCATCGGCCGCAACGGGCCCGCTCGGGTTCGCGGCCGCCGACACGGGCGTCACGATTTCAGCGCCTTCACGCGCGGCCGCATCGATGAACGCGGCCATCGCGGTGCGCATCCCGTGGTTCGCGCGATACGCGTCGTCGCCCCAGTCGGGGCCGTTGCGGCCGAACGCGGCGAGCGGCGTCGGCACCGGCGAGAACGTGTTGGTCTCGTGGTTCATCCGGGCGATCAGGATCTTCATCGTGCGCCACCTTCCGCGATCTCGGCAGCGCCCAGCATCGCCTGCAGCAGCACGTTGCAGCCGGCTTCCAGATGCACCGGATCGGCGTCCTCGATCTCGTTGTGGCTGATCCCGTCCTTGCACGGCACGAAGATCATCGCGGTCGGCGCAACGCGCGCGAGATACACGGCGTCGTGGCCCGCGCCGCTGATCACGTTCATCGACGACAGCCCGAGCGCGCTCGCGCCGGCCCGAACCTGCCCGACCAGCGTCGCGTCGAACGGCTGCGGCGGGAAGTACACGACCTGCTCGACGTCGATCCGCATGCCGGCCGATGTGCCCAGGTCGGCGCACGTCGCGCGCAGTTGCGCATCCATCGCCGCGAGCGTCGCATCGTCGGCCGCGCGCAGGTCGACGGTCAGCGTCACGCGGCCCGGAATCACGTTGCGCGAATTCGGGTACACGTCGACCCAGCCGACCGTGCCGCGTCCGTGAGGCGGATGCGCGCGCGCGATGCCGTTCACCGCGCGCACGAGATCGGCCGCGACCAGCAGCGCGTCGCGCCGCAGCTCCATCGGCGTCGGGCCCGCGTGCGCCTCCATCCCGTGCACGGTGACGTCATACCAGCGCTGCCCGAGCGCGCCCTCGACCACGCCGATCGTCGTGTCGTGCGCCTCCAGCACCGGCCCCTGCTCGATATGCGCTTCGAAATACGCGCCGACCGGATGCGCGTCGCGCCCACCGTCCACATCGCCCGCATAACCGATCGCGACAAGCGCGTCGCGCACCGACACGCCGTCGCGATCGCACTGCGCGAGCGCATGGTCGAGCGTGAACGCACCCGCGAACACGCCGGAGCCCATCATCACGGGCACGAAGCGCGAGCCTTCCTCGTTGGTCCAGACGGCGACCTCGAGCGGCGCACGCGTGCGCACGCCCGCATCGTCGAGCGTGCGCAGCACTTCGAGGCCCGCAAGTACTCCGTAGTTGCCGTCGAACTTGCCGCCGGTCGGCTGCGTGTCGATATGGCTGCCCGTCGTCACGGGCGGCAGGTCGTCGCGTTCGCCCGCACGCCGCGCGAAGATGTTGCCGATCGCGTCGACACGCACCGTGCAGCCGGTTTCCTTCGCCCATGCGACGAACAGGTTGCGCGCCTCGCGATCGAGTTCGGTGAGCGCGAGTCGGCACACGCCCCCTTTGTCGGTCGCGCCGATCCGCGCGAGACGCATCAGGCTGTCCCACAGCCGCGCGCCGTCGACGCGCAAGCCGGACGCCGCGACGCCCGGTGTCGAATCCTGAACTTGCATCGATGGAATTCCTCGCAATGAAAGGGCACGGCGCCTACGCGACGCCGACGCCCAGGTAACGGTCCTTCACCTCGTGATCGGCGGCGAACGCCGCGTTGCTGCCTTCGTAGACGATCACGCCCTGTTCGATCACGAAGTGGCGGTCCGCAAGCCGGGTGCACACTTCGAGGTTCTGTTCGACGAGCAGGATCGCGACGCCGGCCGCCTTGATCCGCTTCAACTGCTCGACGATCTCCTCGACGATCACCGGTGCAAGCCCCTCGACCGGCTCGTCGAGCATCAGCAGCCGCGGGTGGTTCATCAGCGCGCGGCCGATCGCGAGCATCTGCTGCTCGCCGCCCGACAGCTGCGCGCCGCCATTGCGGCGGCGCTCCTTCAGGCGCGGAAAGATCCGGTAGATATCGTCGAGCTGCCACGGCGAATCGCGGCGCGCGCCGAGCCGCAGGTTCTCCTCGACCGACAGCAGCCGGAAAATCCCGCGATGCTCGGGCACGAAGCACAGGCCGCGCGCGGCGATCCGGTGCGCGGGCTGCCCGGCGATCGGCCGGCCCGCGAACGTCAGCGTGCCGCCGGTCGGCGCGACGACGCCCGCGATCGTCTTGAGCGTCGTCGACTTGCCCGCGCCGTTGCGGCCGAGCAGCGTCACCGTCTCGCCTTCGTTCACGTTCAGCGTCATGCCTTGCAGGACGTGGCTCTTGCCGTAGCACGCATGGACCTCCTTCACGTCGAGCATCATGCGCGGCCTCCCGTGATCATGTTGCCGAGATACGCACTGCGCACGCGCTCGTCGCCGCGAATCGCGTCGGGCTTGCCTTCGACCAGCACGCGGCCCTGCTGCATCACCGTGATCGTGTCCGAGATGTCCATCACGATTCCCATGTTGTGTTCGATCAGCACGACCGTGTAGTCGTCGCGCAGGCCGCGGATCAGCGCCTTCATGTCGTCGAGATCGTCGATCCCCATACCCGACGTCGGCTCGTCGAGAAAGATCGCGCGCGGCCGCGCCGCCAGCGCCATCCCGACCTCGAGCCGGCGCTGCTGGCCGTGCGACAGCACGCCGGCCGCCGTGTCGGCGAAGCGCTGCAGGCCGAGCCGCTCGAGCACGTCGTCGACGATGCCGTCGTGCGCGAGCGCACCGCGCGGCGGCGTCCACGGATTCAGCGCGCGCCGCGATTCGACGCCCTGTGCGGCAACCCGCAGGTTCTCGCGCACGCTCAGGTTCGGAAACAGGCTCGTCACCTGGAACGAGCGTGCGATGCCGCGCCGCACGCGCTTGTGATCGGGTTCGCGCGACACGTCGTGACCGTCGAACAGGATCGAGCCCGACGTGATCGGCAGCGTGCCCGTCAGCGTATGGAACAGCGTCGTCTTGCCCGCACCGTTCGGGCCGATCACCGAATGCACGGTGCGCGGCATGATCCGCAGGTCGACGCCGCCCAGCGCCGTGAACTTGCCGTAGCGCTTGACGACGCCGCGCGCCTCGAGAATCGCTTCGCTCATTGCTGCTCCCTCGCATCGGTCGCCGTGCCATCGGTGCGCCGCAGCTTCGCCGCGACGCGTTCGCCCAGCCCCCACAACCCGCGCTGCAGGAACAGGCTGACCGCGATCAGCACGAGGCCGAGCAGCAGCAGCCAGCGCGGCCACAGCGTCGACAGCCAGTCCGCGAACAGCACGTAGAACGCCGCGCCGAGCACCGACGCGAACAGGTTGCCGGTGCCGCCGATCACCGTCATCACGAGGATCATCTCGCTCGTGTGATAGTCGATGTTCGACAGCGGCGCGATGCCCGTCATCAACGCGTGCAGCGCACCCGCGAGGCCCGTGACCGCACCCGAGATCACGAACGCCGCGAGCTTGAAGCGCTTCACGTCGTAACCGGCCGCCGCCGCGCGCGCCTCGTTGTCGCGGATCGCGAGCAGCGTACGGCCGAACACCGAGCGCGACACGCGCAGCAGCAGCCAGAACACCGCGACGAACAGCACCGCGACGAAGCCGTAGTAGCGCCACGGCGAATCGAGCGAGACGAGCGGATGCCCGAACGCGGCGAGCGCGGGGCGCGGGATGTCGAGCAGCCCGTTGTCGCCGCCCGTGACGTCCGGCGTCGTATAGGCGAGAAAGTAGAACAGCTGCCCGAACGCGAGCGTCAGCATCACGAAGTAGGTGCCGCGCTGCCGGATCGAGAACCAGCCGACGAGCGCTGCCGCGACGGCGCCGAGCGCGGCGGCCGAGAGCAGCGCGACGCTCACCGACGCGACGCCGCGCGTCAGCACGAGCCCCGCCGCGTAGCTGCCGAGCCCGAAGAAGATGCCCTGCCCGAACGACAACAGCCCCGTGTAGCCGAGCAGCAGGTTGCAGCCGAGCGCGGCGAGCGCGAACACCAGCACTTCGGTCGCGAGCGATCCCGAGCTCAACACGAGCGGCAGCACGCAGGCCACGGCCACCGCGAGCCAGCCTTCCGGGCGTTGCAACGCGGCGCGCCATGCCGGCGCGCGCTGCGAGGCCGCCGCCCCCGGCGGCAGCGGTTTCGACGATTCGATCATGCGGCCCTCCCCAGCAACCCGTTCGGACGCAACAGCAACACGGCCGCCATCGCGACGTAGATCATCAGTCGCGCGCCTTCCGGCCACAGCGTGCTCATCAGGCTCTGCACGATGCCGACCAGCAGCCCGCCGACGAGCGCGCCGAGAAAATTCCCCATCCCGCCGACGACGACCACGACGAACGCGACGCCGAGCGCCTCGATGCCCATGAACGGATCGACACCGCGGATCGGCGCGGCGAGCACGCCCGCGAGTGCCGCCGTCGCCGCGCCGAGCGCGAACACGAGGCTGAACACGCGCGTCACGTTGATGCCGAGCAGCGAGACCATCTCCGTCGATTCGCTGCCTGCGCGCACCGTGCTGCCGAGCCGCGTGCCTTCGAGCACCCACCACAGCAAGGCGGCGAGCACGGCCGTGAACGCGATCACGAACAGCCGGTATTTCGGGTAGACGAAGCCGCCCCAGATCACGACGCCGTTCAGCGCGTCGGGCGGCGGCACGTTGTCGCCGAGCGGGCCCCATGCGAGGATCGCGCACTCCTGCAGCACGAGCGCGAGCCCGACCGTCGCCAGGATGTGGAATTCATGCTGCTGCGCGTACACATGACGCAGCACGAGCTTTTCGACGCCCCATGCGAACGCGCCGACGACGAGCGGCACGACCGCGAGCGCGACCCAGAAATTCGCCGACCATTGCAGCGCCTGGTAGCAGAGATACGCACCGAGCAGGTAGAACGCGCCGTGAGCGAAATTCACGAAGCGCAGCAGGCCGAATACGATCGACAGGCCGACGGCGAGCAGGAAATACAGCATGCCCACGCCGATGCCGTTGACGATCTGCAGCAGATAGACGTTCATGGCTTCCGTGTCGGAAAGGAAGGTAACGGACGTCCGCGGCGCACGACGGCCGCGGACGCATGCACGGCGTCACGCGAGCTTGCAGCCCGTCTTGTCGACCGGCAGGAACGACTGGCCCGAGCTGACGATGTCGGCATAGTCGTCCGCGCTCTTCATCCGGCCCTTCGGCTTGCCCTTCAGCAGGTAGTAGTTCTTCAGCACCTGGTGGTCGGCCTTGCGGATTTCCTCCGGGCCCGTGAGGCCGTCGTACTTCATGCCCTCCATCGCCGCGACGACCTTCTTCGGATCGGCGCTGCCGGCCTTCACCATCGCGTCGATCAGGATCTTCGAGCAGATGTACGAACCCGCGAGGCTGTAGTTCGGGTTCGCCTTGAACACGGCGTTCGTGCGCTTCACCAGGTCGCGGTTCAGCGGCGAATCGATGCCGTGCCAGTACTGCGCGCCGAAATACACGCCGTCGCAGATGTCGGGCCCGAGCGCCTCGAACTGCTCGAGGCCCGATGCCCACGCGAGCAGGATCGTGCAGTTGCGCTTCATCCCGAAGCTGACGGCCTGGCGCAGCGTGTCCGACGACTGCGAGCCGAAGTTCAGGATCAGCAGCACGTCCGGCTGCGCGGCCACCGCGTTCGTCAGGTAGCCGCTGAACTCCTTCTCGGCGAGCGAGTGGTAGCTGTTGCCGACATGCTCGATGCCCTTCTCCTTGAAGATCGCTTTCGCGGCCGACAGCAGGCCGTCGCCGAACACGTATTGCGGCGTGATCGTGTACCAGCGCTTCGCCTTCGGCAGCATCTGGATCAACGGGCGCACCGTCTGCTCGATCGCGCCGAAGGTCGGCACCGACCAGCGGAACGTCGCGGCATTGCAATCCTTGCCGGTGATTTCGTCCGCGCCGGCCGTGGTGATGAACACGCCGTCCGCCTTCTGGACTTCCTTGCCCATCGCCAGCGATTCGGACGACAGGATGCCGCCCGCGAAGAAGCGCACGCCCTTCTGCTGCGCGATCTCCTGCACGCGCCGCACGGCGGTCGCGGGCTTGCCCTCGGTGTCGAGCGCCGTATAGGCAAGCGGCGCGCCGAGCACCTTGCCGTATTGCTTGACGGCGAGCTGCATGCCGAGATCGGCGTACTTGCCGTTGGCGGCGAACGGCCCCGACATCGGCACCGGGCACGCAAGCTGGATGGTCGAACCCTGCGCGAACGCGGCACGGGACGACATGCTGCCGAGCGCACCCGGCACGGCCGACAGTGCGGCCAGTTTCAACAGTTCTCGGCGATTCAAGTTGACGCTCCTGATAAAGGGGACACACGCGATGCGACCGACTGCCAAACCGTGCCCACGCCCTGCAGGATGCGCGCCGCCGGTTGATCCTATTTATCATGATAAATAGAATGAACCTGATGCTAGAGTTGATCAAAATTGGTGTCAATCAGGCAAAATTCCGTACCCTGCGCCGGAACGGATCGTCGACGATGACGCGGCGCGCAGTCAGACAAAGGAGTCGTGAAGATGGTCATGGACCGAGCCAGGGCGGGCCTCGCGGTCGAAATCAAGCAGCCGAAGCGGGCCGACCTCGTCGCCGAGGAGATCAAGCGGCTGATCACCGAGAAGGACCTGAAGCCGGGCGACCGCCTGCCGCGCGAAGCCGAGTTGCAGCAGCTCTATGCAGTGAGCAAGAGCACGATCCGCGAGGCGCTGAAGTCGCTCGAGGTGCAGGGGCTCATCAAGGTCACGACGGGGCCGTCGGGCGGCGGGATGGTCGTCGAGGTGCCGCTCGACCGCACGCTGCAGCTCCTGCAGAACTACCTGTTCTTCAAGGACGTGACGATCGACGACATCTATACGGTGCGCCAGCTGCTCGAACCCGAGCTGGCGGCAGGCGCCGTGCCGCACCTGAGCGAGCGCGACTTCGCGGCGCTGGAGTCGAACATCGCGTGTTGCGACGGCGCGTCGGGCGTGCACGACCGCGGCCACATGCTGCGCCAGCGACAGGAGGACACGACGTTCCACGACATCCTCGCGGCCGCGAACCCGAACCCGTTCCTGCGATTCAGCTGCGAGCTGATCAACGAGATGATCCGGCAGTTGATCGAGTTCCGGAACGATACGCCGCTCGTCGAACACAAGCGCTTCGGCGAAGCGAACGTGTCGATCCACAAGGCGATCCTGCAGGCCGCACGCGAGCGCGATGCCGAGCGCGTCCGTGCGCTGATGGTCGAGCACATGACCGAGGCGCCCAAGCATGTGAAGCGGATGAAAGGCAAGCTGCGCGGGCGTCTGATCCTCGACTCCGAGATCCGCAGGCGGGCCGCCGTTCACGTAGCGGGATCCGATGCGGCCGCAACGGATCCCGAAGAGGGCTGATCGTCGGCAAACGCAGTCTTTATCGCGCACCGCCTTCCGTGTACCCCGTCGTGCCCTTCGTCTCCAGATACTCGACGAGGCCGAACTCCGCATACTCGCGCCCGTTGCCCGAGCGCTTGTAGCCGCCGAACGGCGCGGCCGGGTTCCACGCCGGATAGTTGATGTGGACGTTGCCGACACGCAGCCGTGCGGCGATCCGGCGCGCGCGTTCGAGATCCTTCGACTGCACGTAGGCCGCGAGCCCGTACACCGAATCGTTCGCGAGCGCGACCGCCTCGTCCTCGGTCCGGTAGGTCATGATCGACAGCACCGGCCCGAAGATTTCCTCGGTCGCGATCGTCATGCCCGGCGTGACGTTCGAGAACACCGTCGGTCGCACGTAGAAGCCGTCGCCGAGCCCGTCCGGCCGCCCCGGGCCGCCTGCGACGAGCGTCGCGCCCTCCTCGATCCCGAGCCGGATGAAATGCTGGATGCGGTCGAACTGCGTGCGGCTGACCACCGGCCCGATGCCCGTCTCCTGCGAACGCGGATCGCCGACGACGGTGCGCTCCGCCTCGCGGCGCGCGGCCTGCTCGGCCAGCGCCAGATGATCGGCATGCACGAGCATGCGCGTCGGCGCGTTGCACGACTGGCCGCTGTTGCTGAAGCAGCTGCGCACGCCGCGTGTGACTGCATCGTCGATATCGGCGTCGGGCAGGATCAGGTTCGGGCTCTTGCTGCCGAGCTCCTGGTGCACGCGCTTCACGGTATCGGCGGCGGCCTTCGCGACCTCGACGCCCGCGCGCGTCGAACCCGTGAACGACACCATGTCGACATCCGGGTGCCGCGACAGCGCGTCGCCCACTTCATGCCCGTAACCGTGCACGAGGTTGAACACGCCGGGCGGCACGCCGGCTTCGTGCAAAATTTCGGCAAACAGGATCGCGCTGAACGGTGCGATCTCGCTCGGCTTGAGCACCATCGTGCAACCGGCCGCGAGCGCCGGCGCGACCTTGCACACGATCTGGTTGATCGGCCAGTTCCACGGCGTGATCAGCGCACACACGCCGATCGGCTCGTGCGACACCAGCAGCGAATCGGTCTGCGTGCTGAAGCGGAACGACTGCAGCGCGCGGATCGTCTGTTCGAGGTGCGCGGTGCCGACCGCGGCCTGCATTGCGCGCGCGAACGCGATCGGCGCGCCCATCTCCTGGCTGATCGTTTGCGCGACCTCTTCGTAGCGGCGCCGATAGATGTCGAGCACGCGCCGCAGCAGCGCGACGCGCTCGGCCACGGACCAGCGCGAGTATGTTTCGAAGGCCTGCTTCGCCGCGCCGACCGCGCGGTCGACGTCGGCCGCGGCGCCGATCCTGAGCTGTGCATACGGTCGCGCGGTGGCCGGGTCGATCACGTCGATCGATCGTGCATCGGCCGGGTCGAGCCACTGGCCATCGATATAGGACTGTTGTGACGTTCGCATCGAATGCTCCTGTTGTGAGGATGCCGGCTCAGCGCATCGCACGCGTATAGGTGTCGACGAGGATGTCTCGAATCTGCGCGACGAACCACACGATCTCGTCGCGCGACATCACGAGCGGCGGCGAGAACTGCACGATCGGCGTGCCTTCGTGATCGACGCCCGCGCGGCACAGCAGCCCCGCGTCGAAGATCGCGGGCGCAAGCAGCGTCGACACGAACGCCTGCGCGCCGATGCCGGCCGACCAGCGGCGCGCGGCCTTGTCGGTCACGAGTTCGAGCGAGTAGTGATAGCCGTCTCCGCGCACGTCGCCGACGCACGGCAGTTCGAGCAGGCCGTCGAGCGTCCGGCGGAACACCGCTTCGTTGTCGCGGACGTTCGCGAGCACGCCTTCGCGCTCCATGATCGCGAGGTTCGCGAGCGCGGCCGTGCATGCGACCGGATGGCCGCCGTATGTCGCGCCGTGCAGGAACATTTGCTGCGGCCCGTCGAGCACCGTGTCGACGACCGCGTCGCTCGCGATCACGCCGCCGAGCGGCACGTATCCCGACGCAATGCCTTTCGCGAACGTGATGACGTCCGGCTTCAGCCCGTAGCGCGTCGACCCGAAATATTCGCCGAGCCGGCCGAACCCGCAGATCACTTCATCCGCGACGAGCAGCACGCCGTGCCGGTCGCAGATGTCGCGCAGCCCGGCCGCGTAGCCGGCCGGCGGCGTCAGGCTGCCGCCCGCGTTCTGCAGCGGCTCGACGACGATCGCGGCGACCGTGTCCGGCCCTTCCTGCACGATCAGCGATTCGATCTCGTCGAGCAGGTGGCGCGTGAACTGCGCTTCCGTCTCGCCCGCCGGGCGGCCATAGCGCTTCGTGTTGCCCACATGCCGCACGCCCGACATCAGCGGCTCGAAATGCTTGCGGAAGTTCGTCATTCCGTTCAGCGCGAGCGCGCCGAACGACGTGCCGTGATACGCGACGCGCCGCGCGATGAACTTGCGCCGCTGCGGCTCGCCGCGCGACTGGTGATACTGGCGCACCAGCTTGATCGCCGATTCGTTCGACTCCGAGCCGCTCGACGTGAAGAACACGCGGTTCAGGCCGTCCGGCGCGAGCGCCGCGAGCTTGTGCGCGAGACGGATCGCCGGTTCGTGGCCATAACCCCAGTTGGTTGCGAACGGCAGCCGGACCATCTGCTCGCGGATCGCGTCGCCGATCTCCGCGCCGTGGCTATAGCCGACCTGCACGCAGTACAGCCCGGCCAGCGCATCGAAGTAGCGCTTGCCGTTGCGGTCGACGAGCCAGCAGCCTTCGCCGCGGTCGAACACGGTCAGCGCGTTGTCGCGATACGCATCGGCGTGCGTGAAGTGCATCAGCAGGTGGCGCTTGCCGAGCGCCTGCAGGTCCGCATCGGGATTGACGTCAACGGCGTTCATGGATCACTCCTCCTTCAGGGTTTCAAAACCGGTATCCGGCGACCGGTCGTTCAATTCATCGACAGCGTCGGCGCCGGGCGCGTGAAGCCGCGCGTCAGCCACACGAGCTGGCAGAGCCCGAGCGCGAGCCAGCCGATGCCGACGTAGAACGTCTGGCGCGACAGCCCCGACCAGAGCCACACGTTCATCGCGAAGCCGATCGCCGGCATCGCGCCGAACGCGATCCAGCCCGCGGCATGGCGGTGCTCGGGCCGGCACAGATAGCTGCGCATCACACACAGGTTCACGATCGCGAATGCGACGAGCGCGCCGAAGCTGATCATCGTCGACGCGAGATCGAGCGTGACGAACAGCGCGGACAGCGACACGACGCCGACCGCGAGCGTCGCACGCACCGGTGTGCGCAGCCGCGCATGCAGGTGGCCGAACACGCACTCGGGCAGCACCCGGTCGCGGCCCATCGCGAACAGCACGCGCGTCACGCTCGCCTGCCCGGCCATCGCGCTTGCGAAGCAGCCGGCCACATACACCGCGACGAACAGCGCCGACAGCGTGCCGCCGCCGATGCGCCGCATCAGTTCGAGGCTGGCCGAATCGAGATCCCTGAACGCGTGCCAGTCGGGAAACACCACTTGCCCGATGTATGCGATCAGCATGAACAGCAGGCCGCTCGCCAGCGTGCAGAGCAGGATCGCGCGCGGGACCGTGCGCCGCGGCTCGCGCGTTTCCTCGGACAGCGTGGTGACCGCATCGAAGCCGAGGAACGACAGGCACAGGATCGCGGACCCGGCGAAGATCGCGCGCGCATCGCCCGACGACGGCAACGCGACGGCCATCGACAGGCCTTCGCCGCTCGCGACCCGCGCCGATGCGACGACGAAGATCGCGATGAACACGAGCTGGCTCGCGATCAGGATCAGGTTCACGCGATTGACGAGCCGGATGCCGATGATGTTCAACCCGGTGACCAGCGCAATGCTCGCGACGATCCACACGCTGGCCGGCACGGCCGGGAATAGCTGCTTCATGTAGATGCCGATCGCGAGGTAGCTGATCATCGGGATGAACAGGTAGTCCATCAGCAGCGCCCAGCCGACCATGAAGCCGGCCGACGTACCGAAGTTGCGGCTCGCGAACGTATAGGCCGACCCGGCGCTCGGCATCAGCCGCGCCATGTGGCCGTAGCTGCGCGCGGTGAACAGCATCGCGATCAGCGTGACCGCATACGCGGCCGTCAGATGCCCGTTCGTCTCGCTCGTGACGATTCCGTAGGTCGTGAACACCGTCATCGGCAGCATGTACGCGAGGCCGAAGATCACCAGCGTGAACGGTCCGAGCGGATGCGCGTTGCGACGTCCGTTTGCGTCGCATCGATGCGCGCGCGGCCCGGAGTCATTCGCCGAAGCGACCGATGCGGACCGACCTGGCCTGTCGTTGTTCATGCTGTCCTCACGTGGATTTCGTTCATGACGTCAACACTCGTTTCGTCGGCAACGCGTGCATTGCACGATTCGGAAACGAGTGTGGTGCGCCAAAAAATCGACGACGAATGAGAAAAGCGGACGTAATAGAGGGATATTTTCGGACACATCGCCGCGCGTCGTGCCGGCCAGTCATGAATGGTGCTGTGCCGCACTGGCATTTTGCGGACATTCCGGCTATGTTCTACGCGATCCCGTCGCCGCATCCGCACCATGGACAGCCGCTCCCACCAAAACCAGAGCAGGGCCGAGCGCAGCCTGCGTTCGTCGCTCGGCCTCGCGCGTCCGGCCGGACGCCAGGAAGACATTCCCGCCACCGTCCACGCGATCGCGGTCGCGCTGGACGAGTGCCGCGTGCGGCGCATCGACGGCGCCGCGCTGCTCGAAGGCACCGGGCTCGGCGCGGACGAAGTCGCGTCGCCGAACCTGCACGTGAATCGCGGCCAGGAGCAGCGCTGTTTCCGCAACCTGCTGCGCTGCAGCGGCGTGCCGTCGATCGGGCTGTCGATCGGCGCGCGGCTGCACGTGTCGACGCTCGGCCTCGCCGGCTACGCGATGCTGATCAGCGGCTCCGTGATGCAGGCGTTCCGGTGCATGAGCCAGTTTCCGCTGTTCATGGGGCTGTATTTCGATGTGCGTATCGATGCGCATGCGGAAGGCATGAGCGTAACGATCGGCCGCTACAACGGCGAGCCCGATCTCGAGGTGTTTCAGGTCGACATGTGCCTGTCCAGCCTGCGTCTGATCGTGTCCGACCTCGTCGGCAAGCCGGTCTGGCCCGAGCAGTTGCAGCTTGCGCGACGCACGCCGCGCAACGCGGCCGACTACACGCGCCACTTCGGCTGCAAGGTCGCGTTCAATGCGGGCGACAACCGTCTCGTGTTCACGTCCGTGAACGGCTCGGAAACGCCGCGCCTCGCGAACGAAGTCAGCTTCAACGCACTGCACTACCAGTGCGAGGCGCTCGAACGTCAGTGGGCCGCGTCGGTCGGCACGCGCTTCGCCGATCGCGCGAAGGAGCTGATGGCGCGCGACCTGTCGCGCTTCAAGTCGATGACGTCGCTCGCGGATGCACTGCACCTGACTGAGCGCACGCTGCGCAGGCGGCTCAACAAGGACGGCATCACGTTTCAGTCGCTGCTCGACGAAGTGCGTCACGACGAAGCAGCGCGGATGCTCGACGGCCACACGCTGACGGTCGCGGCGATCGCGGAACGTCTCGGCTACAGCGAGCCGCGCAGCTTCCGTCATGCGTACCGGCGCTGGACCGGCAAGGCGCCGCGCGCCGAGCCGGACGTCGACGCGTGAGCAGCACCGGTTACGGCTTCATTGCCGGCATCGGGATTCTTTGCACAGGTCATCCATGACCGGCGCCTGAATGGCGTCGTGCTCGACATGTCGGTCAATCGACAACCGGGTAACGCGTATAGATCGCGCATCGAAAAATCCGCAACCCGGAATGAAAATCGCAATGAATCGACTCGCGTAGAATGCCCGCAACAATCAATCCGAACGCGGCCACGCTCCGATTCCGCTCGCATCGACGCAATGCGAAAGAGACCCGCGGCATCCGCTGACGCCGCCGCGTAATCGGGCGAGCGCAACCGCGACGATCGTCGACCGACGAAGCCTCCATGAGCAAACCGATCCTGTACCTCCTCGCCGGCAACGGCAGCGCTGCCGACTGGTGGGACGATGCGCTGCCCCACTTCCACCGCTACCAACCCGTGCCGCTGGAACTGCCGGGCTTCGGCGACAATCCCGCGCCGCCGTGCGAAGACCTCGCCGCCTACGCGCAGGCGCTGCTGGACGCGACCGAACCGGGCCACGCGATCATGGCGGTCGGCGTGAATGCACTGCTGGTGCTGCACGCGTTGCAGCGGCGCCCCGGCCACTTCAGCCGCAGCGTGCTGCTCGCGCCCGTCGGTGCGTTCCTGTGGGAACGGCGTTTGCCGAAACTGATGGCGCCGAAGCCGCTGCGCAAAGCGATCCACTGGCTGCTCTCGCGCTACCCGACGCTGTTCGCACGCAAGTTCTCGAACCAGACCTGGACACACGCGCAGTACCGCCGCATGGGCGCCGGTTATGCGCGCTGCCGTGCGTTCCTGCCGCATTGGGATCTCGTGCGCGCCGATACCGCGCTGCCGCTGCTCGAGTGGATCACCGATCGCATCGAACTCGTGTGGGGCGACCAGGACAACGTGCTCGGCGTGAGCCAGGCCGCCGCGTGGTCGGCGATCCTCGCGCGCGCCGACCTCACCGTCACGCTGCAGGCCGGCTGGGGACACTATCCGTGGATCGATGCGCCGGCAACCTTCGCGCAGTGGCTCGAAGCAGGCGACACGGGTTTCGTCGCGCACACGAAAGGCGGACGCCTGGCGCTGGCAACAATGGCCGGTCTGCCCGTACCGCCCGCGCTGTCGCTCACCCGAGCCGACGACCCGCGCCTGTCCGGCTTTCTCGCGAGCCAGCCCGATGCCGAGTGGGCAGTCCGGTCGTCGAGTCATGGCGAAGACCAGGCCGATGCGGCCAATGCCGGCCTGCACACGACGTTCCTGCGCGTGCCGGCGTCGCAGGCGGCCGCGCGCGTGGCCGCGCTGCTCGACGGCGGACTCGAGGAAGCGGTCGTGCAGCGCTTCGTCGCGCCCGTGCTGTCGGGCATCGCGTTCGTGCGACATCTCGCGGTCGAAGTCGAATGGGTGCAGGGCCACCTCGAAACGCTCGCCGACGGGCACGCGAGCCCGCAGCGCGCGATCCTGTCGCGGCTCGGCGAGCCATGGCAGAGCGGCACGTTCCCGACCGCGCACGGCTTGAACGCGACGCAACTGTGGACCTTCCTGCAACGCGTGCTGCGCGCGTTCCATTACGTGCCGGGCGATGTCGAATGGGCATGGGACGGCACGCGGCTGTGGCTGCTGCAGTACCGGCCGATCAGCAGCTACGGCTGGCACCGGCACCTGACCTCGGCCAACATCGCCGAGATCCTGCCGCCGCAGCCGAGCCGGCTGGTCGAGTATGCGCAGCGCCGCGCGGCCGGCAGCATCCCGGCCATCATGGCGCGCTGGGATGCACGCGTGCTGCGGGACAACGAACCGTTCACCGCGCTCCATGGCGGCGCGTCGTACATCAACAACGACCTGTTCCTGGCGCGCCTGGCCGACTGGGGCGTATCGGCCGGCAACTACAGCGGCGAGATCGGCGGCGCGACGCCGCCGCTGCGCTGGCGACCGCTGCGCCTGCTGCAATCGCTGCCGGTGTTCTGGCGCATGCTGCGCGTCGCGCGCACGCACCTGCCGACGCTCGAGCACGGCTTGCGGCGCTTCGACCGGGAACTCGCGACGCTCGTCGAGCAGCGCGCCGACGGCCGGCAACTGGCCGACTGGTTCACGCGCTTCTACGTGTTCGTCGTGCAGGGCAACCTGTGCATCGCGGCATCGCTCGCCAGCAGCGGCGGCGCACTGTGGGGGCGCCCGCCGACCGTGTACGGCCAGCTCGACAACAGCCCGCACCGGCTGCCGTGGGAAACCGATCCGGGCACGGCGCGGCCGGCGGCCACGGACCTGCCGCTGCAGGCGTTTCCCGACTGGCCGCTGCCGGTTCGCGTGCTCCATACGCTCGGCGCGCCGGGCATGCGCGGCTGGTATCTGCAAGTGCGCGAGTGGTATCGCGACAACCTGATGCGCGTGTTCTTCCGCCTGCATCATGCGATGCCGGCCGCCGATCGCGACGCGTGGTTCGCGCCTCATCCCGAGCGCCGCGAACGCAACGGCAGCTTCTGGCAGGACGGCAGCGAAGGCGCCGATGAGGCGACCGGCTTCATGATCTATCCCGGCCACACGCAGGGCGTGCTCGGCCGCGACATCCTGCTGGAAGACACGCTCGACCCGGGCCGGCACGCGCAGTACCAGGCCGCGCGCGCCGTGATCGCGCGCATGGGTGGCCGGCTGTCGCACGGCGCGACGCTGCTGCGCGAGCTGCGCAAGCCGTCGGCCGTGCTGCCGCGCGTCGACGCGGCATGGGTCGGGCGCGAAGTGCGGCTCAGCGACGGCTGGCTGACGCTGGTCGAATCGCTGGTCGAATAAGCGCGGCGCGCCGCCTGCCGGCGTGTCGAAGGGGCCGGCGCCGGATGCACTGGAACAGGCGATTGCGGGGATGGACGCGCTGTCGCGGAACGGGCTGTGCCATCCGTTCGCGCAGTACGGCATCCAGCAGGACGTGCGCGCGGGAATGGAAGTCAGCGATCCGAAGATGACGTGACCCGTCGCGGCCGACGGGGCCGGAATCGGCACTCAGCGCTGCGGCGTGCGGACTTTCCCGTCGACCTTCAATATGCGCCTGTCGTGCGCGGCCTCGTATTCGACCGTCTGCGCGGGTGTGACGGCGCCGTACGACCGGCCGTTCACATAGACGGTGCCGTCCCGCAGTTCGACCCGGTCGCCGTCGACCGTCGCGGTCGCCCGTTCGCCCTGCAGCACCGCGCCCGAGCAACCGGCGGTCGAAAAGCTGCGGACCGACGTGCCCGACATCGGGGCGTTCCCGTCCTGATCCGCCGCATGCGCCGCGCTGCAGGGTGGCGCATCCATGCTGCCGGCAGCGTGGAGCGGTCCGGCGCCGATGCCGGATCCGGCAAGCAACGCAATCGTCATCGGCAACAGCTTGTTCATGGTGGTCTCCGTGGTCGGTGGACCTGGATCGACGACGATGCATCATGTCCGGATGATGGCCCGCGATCGCGCAACCGGATCGACGATCGGTCGGCACTCCTGCCCGCAGGTCGACTCGATACACCCAGTATGCGTCCACGTCACCGCACTGCGCCACCCGCGCCGCGACCATTCACCGCCAAAAACTGCCGACTCGTTCGGGCCCCTTGATCGACCTCAACGCCGCTCCCCCGACGGCGACCAAAGGGGGCCGCCGCTTCGCCGAAAATCCGCCTTGATCAAGTTGCGACCCGCAACTATTATCGATTGCGACACACAACCTTTTCGGGCAGACCATGGATCTCATCGACGCTCCCGCCAAGCCTCGCGAAGCGACCATCCTCGAGCTTCGCGACTTCTCCCGCAAACTGGTTCGCGAGCTCGGCTTCATGCGCGCGACGCTGGCCGACAGCGACTGGGCGCCTTCGGCCGTTCACGCGATCCTCGAGATCGGGATGGCGCCCGGCATCAACGCCCGGGATCTCGGCAACATCCTGCGCCTGGACAAATCGAACACGAGCCGGCAACTCGCGCGGCTCGAAGCCGCCGGGATCGTGGAGCGCCGCGTGTCGAGCGAGGATGCGCGCGCGACCGAGCTGACCCTCACCGCCGAAGGGAAAAAGCTCCGCAAAAAAATCGACCAGTTCGCGACGGACCAGGTGTCGAATGCGCTGCGCCGCATGATTCCGGCCGACCAGCAGGCGCTGCTGCGTTCGCTCGCGCTGTATGCCGATGCGCTCGCGCAGGACAACGCCGCCAAGTCGCCCGCCGCGGCACCCGACGCACCGCAGATCCGCGAAGGCTACCAGCCGGGCTGCATCGGCGATATCGCGAGCCTGCACGCGCGCTTCTATTCGGAGCACTGGGGATTCGGCGCCTTTTTCGAAAAACGCGTGGCGACCGAGCTTGCCGAGTTCGCGGGCGCGCTGCCGGCCGACGGCAAGGCGCTCTGGCTCTGCCAGGAGGACGGGCGAACGCTCGCGTCGCTCGCGATCGACGGCAACCCGGCGACCGGCGTCGCGCATCTGCGATGGTTCATCGTGAACGACGCGTTGCGCGGATCGGGCATCGGGCGCCAGCTGATGACGCAAGCCATGCGCTTCGTCGACGAGCAGCGCTTTCGCGAAACCTGCCTGTGGACGTTCAAGGGCCTCGATTCCGCGCGCCATCTATACGAGTCGTTCGGCTTTACGCTGACCGGCGAGTCCGCGGGCACGCAATGGGGAACCGAGGTGGTCGAGCAACGTTTCAGCCGGCCGGGACCGTCCGGCTGCTGAGGTTCAACCGGGATCGACAGCCTGTCGATCGACGGCGTCGTCCGGCGCACCAACATTTCGCGGCGCACGCTGTCCCGGTATCTCGGCGGACACGTTCGCGCCCGATTCATCGCCGCGCGGCGGCGCAGGTCGCAAGCCGTCGAAGCCGAACGCATGAACTATCGCAGCGCCTGCGCCACCTGCACCTGCTCCGGCGCAAACGCGTCTTCCACGAAGCGGATCACGTCGTCGAGCGACGACGTGCATGCGGCGCCGGCAGCCAGCTCCCGAAACGCGCCATCCGGCCCGAAGCAGACAAGCGGCTTGCCCCAGCGCCGCGCGAGCGAAATCTCCTCGGCCGTGCCGTGCCCGCCCGGCAGCGCGACGATCAGGTCGCTGCTCAGCACGTTCACATAGTTGCGGTTGATCGTCCGCGGATCGGCGCCCGGCTCACGGCGCGGCAGCGGCGTGAGAATCGGAATGTCGACGAACGGATGCGGATAACCGTCGAGCGGTACGAAGCCCGCGAGCGGATCGGCCTGCGTCGGCAGGATGCCGATCGATCGCCCGGCGCGCCCCGGCACGCCGGCGAACGCTCGCGCGACCGCCAGCATCACGCCCTGCCCGCCGCCCGTCAGCAGGTTGAAGCCGGCCTGCGCGAGCCACGCGCCGAGCGGTTCCGAAAACACGAGCCACGGTTCCTTGCCCGAGCCCATCACGCCGATCGTTTTATTCCTTGGTTGCATCGTGGTTTCCGGTGATGTCGTTGCGGTGTGTGCGATCGCATCGGGTTCCGACCGCAAGCGGGCCCGCGCCCGCCGCGCTCATTCGAGCTCGACGCCCTTGAGTTCTGGAATCAGGAACAGCGTCGCGACCATGTCGAGCATATAAAGGCCGGCGAGCAACGCGATGGCCGTCTGGAACGAGTAGTGCGCGGCCAGTGCGCCGACCGCGACCGGCCCGAAACCGCCGACCGCGCGGCCGATATTCCACAGCACGTTCTGCGCGGTCGCGCGTGCGGCCGTCGGATAGCCTTCGGACATCAGCGTCCCGTAGCCGCCGACCATCCCGTTGACGAACATCCCCATCAGCGCGCCGGCCCACAGCATCGCCGTCGGGTCCGACAGCCGCGCATACGCGATGACCGTCGCGACCGAGCCGAGCTGGTACAGCAGGAACGTCGGCTTGCGCCCGATCCGGTCGGCCAGTTGCCCGAACACCCATACGCCGATCATCATCCCGACGACGGTTGCCGCCGTCCACAGCCCCGACTTCGTCAGCGAGAAGCCCATCTGCTTCGACAGGAAGGTCGGCAGCCAGATCATGATCCCGTAGTAGCCGAAGTTCTGGACCGAACACAGGATCACGATGCCGAGGCTCGTGCGCGCGGTGCGGCCGTTGGCGACGAGCATGCGGAACCCGTTGGACTTCGGCTGCGCCGCGCGCTGCACGAACGCTTCCGGCTCGTGCAGCTTGTTGCGCATGACCCACGCGAGCAGCGCGGGCAGCACGCCGACCACGAACATGCCGCGCCAGCCGATGTGGAGCAGCAGGAACGGCGTCAGCAGCGCGGCCAGCAGCACGCCGGCCTGCCAGCCGAGCGCGACGTAGCACGACACGCGTGCGCGCTTGCTCGCAGGCCATGCTTCGGCCGCGAGCGCCATGCCGATCCCGAACTCGCCGCCCAGCCCGATGCCCGCGATGGTGCGGTAGACGAGCAGATCCGAGAAGCCGCGCGCGAACGCGCACAGGCCGGTAAAGACCGCGAACAGCAGGATCGTCCAGGTCAGCACGCGCACGCGCCCGTAGCGGTCGCTCAGCGCGCCGAACACGATGCCGCCCGCGACCGCGCCGATCAGCGTCCACGTGACCAGCGCGCCGCCCTGCCCGGGCGTCAGTTGCAGCGCCGCCGTGATCGCGGGCAGCATGAAGCCGAGGATCAGCAGGTCGAAGCCGTCCATCGCATAGCCGATCGCCGACCCGGCCAGCGCTTTCCACGCGTAAGGGCCGACCTGCTCCGCGCGCGGGGCCGACGAGCCGTCGAGCGCTGGGGATTTGATGTTTGCTGCCATGGTGTCCTGCCACGAAAGTCCGGCGACATTCTAAGGCCTGTGCCCGCGCATGATGGGCCGGCGAACGTGCCGATGCGCGGCGGTGCGGGCGCGCGTCCCCCCCGCTCCCATCCGTCATGCGCGCATGGTCGGCGACGCTTCAGGATGCGCCGCGCGCCCGCTTTCCGGGACGGAGAGCGGGAGTCGGCGGGCAATGAACGGGAAAGCGGCGATCCGGTGTCGGCGGCAAGGCCGGCGATGTCGCGATCAGGCTGGACACCGAACGAAAGACATTGTGCTGGCCGGGTGGTGCCGGCCGGCCCGCGCGCGCGAACCGGACGGCGCCGCGGCGGGCTTCAGCCCTGATCATCCCCGGGCCACCAGGTCTTGGCCTCGCGGTCGACGACGAGCATGTCGAGATCCTTGCCTTCGAGCCATTTCGGCCGCGGGCCACGGCCCGACCACGAGCGGCCGGTCGTCGGATCGTAGTACTTGGCAGGCGCCTTGCGTTTTCGCTGGACGATATAGCCGAGCGCGCTCAGCACTTCCTGCTGCGTAATTCCCAAAAGCTCGACCTGCTCCTTGAAGGCCGCGAGCGCGGCCTGCTTCTCCTTCTGTTTCGCGTCCGACAGCTTGATGTTCAGGTCCCGAAGTTGTGCTTCGAGTTCCTGCAGGGCCTGGGTCATGTATTCATCCTCTTTGGGCATGTTTTTGCAAAAAACTCCGATGCGCGAACCTACCACGAAGTTCCGCCGATCGGTGCTGTCATATAGGCGAATCGTTTGCCTGAGCCGGCGTGGTTTGCGCGACGCGCACGAAACGACGTCGCGCGTCAAAAACAGACCGGGCCGGGCCGGCAACGCGCGGCACGCCGCCTGCGAATGCACGGCGAACGGCTGCGGCAAGTCATGCGCCGCGCCATGGCACTGGCGCGGCATGGCGCGAATGATAGCAGTGCGCGGCATCGCGTTGCAGGAGTTGCGGCCCGGAGCCCCAACGACGCGACGTTTGCCGGCCGAAGCCGACGCTGTCGACGGCCCACGCGATCCGGTCGAACAGCGCGCGCAGCTTCGCGCCGCGTTCAGCGCGGCCGCATGCGCGACGCGTCCGGCAAGATGCGCGCGGAAATCCGGGTGCACGTCGCGATTCTGCGACGTTGTGCAGTCAAGCACAAAGTGTCCTGCAAATAGCGCATGACGTGTCCGTCAGGCCAGGTCTGCCGGCGGTTTGTCCTTGATGCGAAAAAGCATGATTTGGCCAAACGTCGCGAAATAATGCACAAGATGACCAAAAGAATATTTGATTTAAAATCAATCGCCTATATTCTCAGCCTCCGGCAAATCCACTGGCTCCCACACGGGTCGAACAAAGTTTGTGAGATTTCGGTACCTCGAAGCCCGTACCCGGGCAGCCGGCTTCGCCTACGAACTCCCCCGTACGATTTCCTCACTCCCACGACGCACGGATCCGCGTCCCGGCTGCCTGGACAGAACTTCGATGGTTTCCACGATTGACCGGGGCTTAAAACCCGTCACAAGACTACCTCGTACTTCAAGAGGTGCCGCGTGTCTTGAGATTCAAGAGGCAACTCCATTGGACGCGTGCGAATGTCGGCTTGCGTGGCCCAGCAAGAGGGAGGAACACCCAACCATTGCAGGTCGGGGCGAACTGGGTCCGCGAGCGCATGACCCGACGGACGTGTAGCGCTTCATGCGACCGGGTCGCTTACCGTGTCGGCGGGATACGAAGCAGCGCGGGCTGCGTGAGTACCTCTGGCTTGAGGATCTCGTCGAGTTGCTGCCCGATACGACCGCCGAACATCCCTACCCTACGTTTGTTGTATATGTCGCGTCAGTCAGCAAAACTGACCGGGTTGGCCTGCCGACCGGGTAACCGGCCGCTCCGCTGCCGCGGTCGCCAGCGCAACGCATTGCCGTGCAAGAACATCGGTCGGATCGACAAGACTGACGCGTGTGCCTGTCCTTCCCACGAAACTACCCTGCGGCAATAAAAGCGGCAGTTCGGTACATCCCAGTACGATGACTTCGACACCTTCCGCAATGAGCCCGTCAATGGCAGCGGAGATATCGTCGAGGCAACGTCCGGTGGTAAACCCCGCTTTCACCCCTGCCGTGCCGTAGATCGCTTCCATCACCCGGGCCTGCAATTCCGCTCCAGGCACGATTTGCCGCAACCCTTCCGATTCCAGGGCTTTCTCGTAGACGCCGCTTGCGATCGTCCCCGAGGTAGCCAGCACGCCAACGGAGGAAATCAGCGGAAACATCGCCCGGAGATGGCGAACCGTAACGGTCAGCATATTGACGATCGGGATACCCAGATACGGTTGAATGCGTTCGACAAATGCATGGGCGGTATTACACGGAATGGCGATGATGTCCGCGTCGCCCGACTCGAGCTTCTTGCAGGTCGCGTAAAGCGAAATGGTCGGGTCGGGACCGTCACCGATCAGGTTTTCCGTGCGGTCGGGAATCTGCGGATTCTGTTCGATCAGAAGCCTGATATGGTCCTGGTCGCGATTGGCCGGCGTGTTGCGTACGATCTTCTGCATGAAGTCCACCGTCGCCGCGGGGCCGACGCCACCAACTACGCCGACTTTGAAAACGGATTCAGGCAAACCGTAATTGCCCGCTATCACGTACTGCGCATACGCAAGATTCGAGTCGATCAGCGGTACGCGAAACGGGCCCATTTCCTCTGCCACGAGCGCAATTTCCGTCAGGCCTGGCACGATGATATTTGCGCCTTGCTCGACGAGGTCCTCGCACGCCTCGCGCAGCAGCGCGACAGGCCGGCCACACAGGTTGCCGCTCTTGATCCCGTCGGCGCCGTAGACAGCTTCGGTGATGAGATCGATGCCGTCGCGTGGGCGAGGGTAAATAACCTCGAATTCCGGCGCCGCGAAATACTTTTCAAAGAGCCCTTTTCGACGGGAGTAGTCCGAGGTCAACACGCCGATTCGCCGGGCGGCCGGAAACTTCCTTCGAACATGGCTGCGAACGGCTTCCACCATATCGACGATCTGCAAGGGCGAGTTGGCCTTCAGCTCGTCGATGAACGTATGACTGATGAAGCACGGGAGCACCACGGTCGTCACGCCCCGCTTCTCGAAGCCGCGGATCATGTCGAAAATGTATAGCTTCCGTTGGGTCGTCGCTTCACCACCACTGGCCGACCCTCGAAAGGGATGCTGCTCGAAAATGACGTCGACGTGCTCCGCATCGCTCGATGCAGGCGTCGATTTGACGAGCTTGAAAAAGACATCCGCGCTAGCCAGTGGACCCAGGCCGCCCACCACGCCGAATTTTTTCCCGCTCAGCACGTTTGCGCCGATCATTTCGTTTCGCCCTGCAATTGGGCCAAGGCAACGCTGTTCGCTCCATCTTCCTGCTTGGCGAGCCGCTTCAACTCCCACTTGGCAATGACGGCCGTCGAGATACTGTTACCGATCACGTTCGTAGCGGTTCGCCCCATATCGAGAATCTGATCGATGGCGAGAATCAGCACCACGCCGGACGGCGGCAGATGAAACATCGGTGCAACTGCGGCGACCACCACCACGGAACCTCTTGCGACACCGGCCATTCCCTTGCTGCTCAACATCAGGACGAGCAACATCATGATTTGCGTTCCGACCGGCATGTCGATGCCGAATGCCTGCGCAATGAAAATCGCTGCAAACGCCTGGTACATCATCGACCCGTCGAGATTGAACGCGTAGCCGAGCGGCAACGTAAAGCCGACGACCTTCTTGTCGATACCGAACGCTTCAAGCTTCTCGGTCAGACGCGGATAAGCGGCCTCGCTGCTCGCGGTCGAAAAGGCGAGCATCGCGGGTTCACGGACAGCTCTCAGCAACTTCCAGATCGATTTTCCCAGGAAGACATAACCGACGACGATGAGGGCAATCCAAAGCAGGACCAGACCGAGATAGAAGCTGCCGACGAGCTTGCCGTACGTGGTCAGCACATCCAGGCCGTTCACCGTGATCGCGGATGCCAGGGCGCCGAATACACCCACGGGTGCGAGCCGCATCACATAGTCGGTCAGCTTCAACATTGCAGGGACGAGCGCATCGATGCCGGCGATCAACGGTGTGACCCGCGGGTCCTTTTTGATCGCACTCAGAACGACGCCAAACAGCACGGAAAAGACGAGGATTTGCAGGATGTCATTTCGCGCCATCGCATCGATGATGCTGGAAGGAAACGCATGCGTGACGAAGTCCTTGAAGTTCAGACCCGCGGTGTTGAGACCGGTTGCCACATCGGCACTGGTCTGCGTCATATGCAGCCCCGCGCCGGGCTGCAGCGCATTCGCAAGGACAAGGCCAAGCGCGAGCGAGAAAAGCGACGCGCACACGAACCATCCCACCGACCTGAACCCGATTCTGCGCACGTCGCTCGTCCCTTCCATGCCGGCGAGCCCGGATACCAGCGTGGCGAAGACGAGCGGCGCGATGATCATCTTCACAAGGCGCAGGAAGATATCCGTGATAATCGAGAAGTACCCTGCGATTGCCTTGGCTTCTGCAGCACCGGCGACATTCCGATGGCACACGTAACCGACGGCGACGCCGAGCACCATGCCAGCCAGAATATAGAAAGTTAAGCGATTTTTCATTTCCATCAGTCCGAGGAGTGCGCACCAAGGTCTGACGTGACCACGGTACGCTGGCAGGAGGCAAAAATGTCGCTAGCGAGGCGACGTTTCTGTGTATGGGACGGATGATAGAGATGATCGAAAAAGGCTCGATGCGGGTCCTGCATGGGGATATGCGAACGTCACATAACGCGGGATAACCCCTAATCGGAGGCTGGCGACGCGGCACGAAGATGGCGCCAGAGCGTGTCTAGAAACTCATTACGATTCGATGCATCGCGGTAGACGCGAAGTTCGATTTCGAGGTTCCATGCGTCCCGGCCCGCTGGAACCAGTTCGCTCGCGCCGAGCTCGTCGACAATCGAGCTTTTCGGAAGCCACGCGACACCTTCACCTTCCAGGACCAGTTTCTTGACGACCTCCGCCATGTCGGACTCGTAATGCAGCCGCAAGGCCGGGCTCGTGTCGACTCGACTCAAAAGGAGTGCGAGGCAGCGGCCGAAATAGCTGGTTTCCGTATACGAAATCAACGGCAATGCATGGGCCACCGTTCCAGGCAACCGGAACGCAGGCCCACCACGCGGGTTTGGCCGACAGACAGGCATCAGTAAGTCGACGCCCACGGCGAGATGCTCGTACCTGGTCGGGTCGAGATGGAGGGGAAGCTCCGGGTGATGATAGGCAAACATCAGTTCACAGTTGCCGTTCACGAGCATCAGGATCGAGTCGTGGACATTGGTGGGTATCACCCGGGCACGTACCTCCCCGAAACGCGCAGTGAGCGCTTTCAACCAGCCGGGCAAGAAACCTAGCGCGATCGTATGACCCGCCGCAATCCGCAAGCCTTTGCCCGCCATGCGCTGGTCATTGCGAATGATGGCTCGCGTATCGAACAGCTTTCCCAGTATGTCTACCGCTGCCTCCCGAAACAGTTGTCCGGCAGGCGTCAGGGTTGGAGGGAAGCTGCTGCGGTCGATGAGATCCGCGCCAACCCACTGCTCGAGCGACTGAATGCGCCTGCTGAACCCCGACTGGGTGACGTTCCGAAATTGCGCCGCCCGCGAGAAGCTCTGATACTGCGAGAGGGCAATGAAGTCCTCAATCCACTTGATTTCCATTTCTGGTCCTGTAACAAGGCGGCATCTTCTGCGAGATCGATTCTACGCCCGGCCCCTTTCCCGATAACGTCGCGGGAAGCGGATGTCATCAGGCCGTGCAAGACCGGTGCGCTCCAGCTTTCAATGCGTTCAGGCTCCGTTCAACTTTGCGACGCCCGGCTGAAAGGTGCGGGTGACGACGTGCGGGCCGCTGCCGTCTTGGACTGGATAGTCCCGGTAGTCTGAAAACGCGTAGTTCAACAGGCTGGCGGCGCCCGTTATCCGCGCACCGGCCGTTGGCGCACCCAGGAGCACAGCAAAGACTCGCCTGGTCATAGGGGGTGACGTCTGCTTTCTTTTCGCGGTTGCGACGATGCAGTAGCCGGCCGCCTCGGTATGACCCGTCTTCATGCCGTCGACCGACGGGTCCTTTCCAAGCAGCCAGTTTTTGTTTCGCTTCTCGAACTTGCCGAATGCGAAATGCTGCTCCGACGAGAATGCGTAGTACTCCGGGAAGTCCTTGGTGAGGCGCAAGGCCAACGTGGAAAGGTCACGAGCGGTCGAGTAATTTCCCGGCGTCGTAACGCCCGACGGCGTCGAGTAATGGGTATGTTTCATTCCTAGCTGCCGTGCGGTTTCGTTCATGAGCTGCTTGAATCCAGCTAGCGAGCCTCCGACGCGCTCGGCCAGGACAAGTGCGGCATCGTTGGCAGAGGCGGCAATCAGACCGCGGACGAGCGCTTTGACCGGCACCCGTTGCCCCGGTACCAGATACATTCTGGCCTCGTCGTTTCCGACTTCACCGATGTCCGCGGCGCCCACCCGCACTTTCTCGTCCCAGCGCACGGTTCCACGCTTCAACGCGCCGAGTACGATGTACGCTGTCATGAGTTTGGTGAGCGATGCCGGCTGACGCTCGGCGTCCGCGTTATGCTCCACCAGCATCTGAGCGGATTCGCCGTCAACTACCATCCATGACACGGCCTGGACGTCAGACGGTGGCTGCGCGGCCGCACCTCCGGCTGTCACGCATGAAGCGATTACCGCCGTGACGAGAAGGCATCGAAAAAGAGAATTGGAAAACCGGAACGTCAAGTTTGAAACCTGCGTGAAGACATTGTTGGTCTTGCAAACGACGTTTTCCGCGGCAACTACGCGGCAAGTCACGTTGCATGGACAGGGCCGCTCATCTTAGACGCGTGAAGAGCATGGCTCCATGCCGCTTTCGCATGACGTCATTCTGAATCAGCAAACTCAAGACTTTGGATCACTAAGCGATAGCGGTCGAACTGTCGTCAATCGACGAGCCCAGACACCTTCGACAAGATGGCCGACAAGGCGTGATGTGGCCCATCGAGCAACAAGACATAACCTGTCCGGGTGCCTGCTTCAGGCTTGACGGAACGACGTGCCATCTGCCGGCCGAAGGCGATCCCTAATCCCTGCCCGAGCGCCTTACCGGCCGACGGCGTCAGCGTCCCACGCGATCCGGTCGAACAGCGCACGCAGCTTCGCGCCGCGCGCACCGTTCAGCGCTGCCGCATGCGCGACGCGTCCGGCAAGATGCGCGCGGAAATCCGGATGCGCGTCGCGATTCTGCGACGCCGGCCCGCGCCGGATGCAGTTCGTCAGGATGGCCTTCAGGAGATCGAACTCATCGCGCGCCAGATTCGGATGACGATTGACGACCACGCCGGCCAGTTGCTGCCGCGTGCCGCGCCGCATTACGCGGGTCTTGCGCAGTTGCAGCGCGAAGCCCTCCTCGAGCGCGATCGCGGCGACCCTGACCTGCAGCCGCTCGACTTCGCGCGCGAGCGCGCCGCCGCCGGAAAACGCGAGATCGTCGGCATAGCGCGTGTAGGTCGCATCGAGCGAACGCGCGAGCGCGGCGAGCCGCATGTCGAACCGGAATGCGCTCAGGTTCGCCAGTGCCGGCGACGTCGGCGCGCCCTGCGGCAGGTGCCGATTGCGGTAGCGCTGACGGCCGATCCAGTCGAGCCGGTCGCGCAGGTCCGGCGCGAGCAGCCGCGCCGACGGCACGCGGTTGGTGCACAGCCCGGTGAGCGTACGCGCGACTTCGGCCGGATACCCGAGCGCGACGAACAGCGCATGGACCCGCGCGGCGCGCACCGACACGAAGAAATCCGCGAGATCGAAACGGACGACCACGTCGCGATTCGCGTGCGGCGCCGCAAACGACACGATCCCGCGCCCCTTGCGAAAACCGTGTACCGCGCCGTGCGGCGCAATGCGATCGAGCAGCCCGTGCAGGATGCGTCGCTGCGCTTCGCGCAGCCGCCCCTTCGGGATCTCGACCACACGGCACCCGCCGCTGCGCTTGTCGACCGCAACGTACGTGTAGTGATGCAGCGGCGTCGTGCCGCCGCGTGCGTCTACGCGCCAGTGGTCGGACAGCCAGTCGAGCTCCGGCACGCTCACGCCGAGCCAGCCGGCGAGATCGCCGGGCGTCGCCCATTGCGGCACGTCGCAGCCGGCAAGCGGCACCGGCAACGGCCGCTGGACCGGCGGCCGCCGCACGACGCGGATCACGGCCGGGCGGTCGTCGCCGTACCACGCGCGCACGAATCCTGGCGCATCGGCCAGGTCCGCCGCCAGCGCGTCGATGTCGGCGTCGGCCCACTTCGGGCCGAAGCGTGCGAGCGCGGCATCCGCGGTTTCGTGCGCCCACGGCGGCGCATCGCCGAGCACGGCCGTCATCCGGGCGATGACGCCAGCGCGTTCGGGCGATCCGGCCAGCATCGCCTCGGCAATCGTGCGAACGGTATCGAACAGGGATGCGTACATGGAAATCGATGGGCGGGACGATGAGCCAACGTGACTGGTGCTGCGAGAGCCGCCGTTGCGCAACGCGCAACGTCCGCTCTTGCGACGCATCGGGGTATCGAGCTCATCCACGGGGTAGCCCCGTAGTCCTGGAACATCGGCTGCCTGTTCCGGGCGTGTGCTTGACCCACCGGCCCGCGTCGGGACTTTAAAGGCCGGGAAGGCAGGATGTCAAACCGGGCGGGCAGACCCGCGCCGCCGCTGCGCCCGCGAATTCGACGAAGTCTTCGAGCCATTTCAGTTGCATGGCTCGGCTCCTGGGCGCGCGGCGAGATGCTGCGCAGTGGTTGCGATTCGCACTTGCGGCGAATCGGCAGGCCAGCGTCGGGCGTGCGCCGCAGGCCTCGGATGGCGCCCGATCCTACGGCACCTGCGGCGCATCGCGCAGCACCGTGCGCAACGCGATATCGAACGGCGTCGCATAATCGATCCCGAGTTCGCGCACGCGCGACGCGTCCAGATGGCAGTCGTACGGGCGCGGCGTCGCATCGGTCGGCTGCTCGATCGGCGCGAGCGATGCGTCGATGCCTAGCGCTGCCGCGATCCGCTGCGCGATGTCGTACTTCGTCATCGGCTCCTCGCCCGACCAATGACGGATACCCGTGATGGACGCGCCCGCGAGATGACGCAGCGTCAGGTCGCGGATGACTTGCGCGACGTCCGGCGTGTAGGTCGGATAGCGGATCGCCCATGCATCCATGCCGACCGCGTCGGCACCCGGGCGCGCGGAAGCGACGATCGCGGGGACGAGGCTCGTGACGGCCGATTCGCTCCAGTCGGCGACCGGGCCGTAAAGCAACGGCAGGCGCAGCACGCACGACAGCGGCGATGCGGCGACGAGCGCAGCTTCGCCTTCCAGCTTCGTGCGGCCGTAGATGTTCAGCGGGTTCGGCGTGGCGTCTTCACGGTACGGGGCCGCCTTGCCGTCGAATACGTAGTCGGTGGAGATGCCCAGCGTCCATGCGCCATATCGCGCGGCGAGCGCGCCGATGCGGGCCGGCGCTGTGACGTTGATGGCGCGCGCGGCGGCCGGGTCGCGTTCGCAGACGTCGGGGCGGCGTTCGGCTGCACAGAGGATGACGGCGGCCGGTTTGCGGGTTTCGAACAGGTGTTCGAGGGCCGGCTGGTCGAGCGCGTCGAGTCGGGCGATGTTTTCCGGGGGCAGCGCGAGAAGTTTTGCGCCCGCGCTTTGCGGGTTCCGGATGGTCGCGAGCAGCGTCAGCGACGATTCGCGGGCCAGCGACGCGGCAACCGCGCGGCCGAGCAGGCCGGAGGCGCCGATGACGAGGATGGTCGGGAGTTCGGTCGACGAAGTTGGGCTTGGCATGGGCGGCGATTCGGGTGACGTAGGGAGGCGCGAGGTCGCGTTCGGCGTTCGAGCTGCGGTCGTCCGGAGGATAGCGGAAAAGGTGCGCATCCGATCAACGACAAACGACCCTCGAACCGTACCATGCGGAATCGCCACCCGGCGCACGCAAGCTCCGGAGCCACCGGCGATTCGCCCGCCACCCAAAAGACAAAGCCCAGCACACTTGCGCGCACCGGGCCTGCCATACTGCACTGAAACTTCGCGCCGCTTTACTTCCGGTCGAGCGAATACCGCCCCGGGCCGGTCAGCGCGAGCAACAGCAACCCGCCGATGATGCTGACGTTCTTGTAGAAGTTGATCATCGCCATGTACTGGTCCATGCCCTGCAGCGCCCAGTAGCGATGGCCGATCAGCGCGGTCGCGAGCGTATAGGCGGCGAACACCAGCGCGAGCGGACGCGTATAGAAGCCGATCGCGATCAGCAGGCCGCCGGCCAGTTCGACCGCCACCGCGATCACGGCCGCCAGTTCCGGCGCCGGGTTCCCCGTCGACGCCATGTACGCGACCGTGCCCGAGAAGCCGTTCAGCTTCTGCCAGCCGAACAGCACGAACAGGATCATCAGCAGCACGCGAGCCGCCAGCAGCAGCTCGTCCTTCTTCGACTCCAGCGAAACGTAACGCATAGCAAACACCCTTGAATTGACGGTTTGATGCATCCGGCGCCGATGCGCGCCGAATCGGCGCGCCAGGTCGGCAACGGACCACTCCTCGCGCAATCGGACAGCGGACCGGACGGCCCACCGCCGAAGAATCCTTCCGGTTGCGCCGTTCCTGGCGCGCTCCGGATCGGTTCTGGCGAAGCACGGGTGCAGTCTACTGTCTCACCGGGAATCATCAATCATCCATGAAGCGATTCGCTGTCTCATTTAAGTAGACAATCGGACGCAACAAGACCGTTGCACAGCGGATGACGGCCCCGCGCAAATCGCTCCGTTTTCGTGTTTCCAGATCAGGAAAACCGTTCCTCTTCTTCCTGGCCGCCTTATTCAATTGATATTGTTGGCGCCAATTGACACATGCCGGTCACAACAACTCGTCTCGACAGTTAATTGGCGACACGTTCTACGCGTGCTTCATTCGCCATTGATTCTGCGTAGCAATTCGATCGTCTTTACAGTCAGCCAGTGATCTTTTTTCGATCAAAGACACACGGACCGGGAATGCAAATTGATAACCTAAAACGTTTCACGTACGCGTGGCCCGACATCTCATGTAGCGTGATATCGCCTACCTGACAAGGTTTGCGGCTCGATACTGACCAAGCATGACGCCTGCTCCACGCAGCCGCTCCGCCTGACGGATAGCGGCATGAACGAAAAATTCCCCATCAAACATTCACGCTTTCAGCAATTTTTAAACTCCAGAAAACATTCCTCAATAAATACAATAAAAATCATGCGCTTACGATGAAAAATAGCAAACCGCCATCGCGCATTCACTCGCCATCTTCCACCTACAATTTTCTCAACAAACATTACAAAAAATTACCAATTAATGCCGGTTTAAATATACGATGGCGCACCGATTCGTTCTTACGTTTCCCCAACGCCTCCCGTGAACCCCGGCATGCGTCGCGCGGGAGGCCGCATGCAGGCGAATCGCGACGAGGCCGCCCGGATCACCGCGAGCGGACTCGACAGCCGTTCGTCGCAGGATCGCCTTTCAACCGGAGCCCACCCATGCCAACGAACACGCCCGTGAATAGCGGCGCGAACGCAAACAGCCTGATGCAACAGGCGGCGCAATCGATCATCAACGGCTCGACCGGCAATCCGTCGATGGACGTCGGCACGCTGGTCAAGACTCTGGTGAACGCGAAGACGGCCGGCCGTGCCGCGACGCTTGCCGCGTCGCAAGCGACCGGCAGCACGCGGATTTCCGCATTCGGCGCACTGTCTTCGGCGCTGGGCGCGCTCCAGGCGGGCCTCGCATCGCTGACGAACGGCGGGCTGCAGTCGACGTTCAACGCCGTCGCGAGCGGCAAGGGCCTGACCGCGACGGCGGGTGCGGGCGCGGTCGCCGGCACCTACACGGTCGGCGTCACGCAGATCGCGACCGCGCAGGCGCTGTCGTCGGCCGGTTTCAACGGGACCAGGGCACTCGGTACCGGCACGCTGACGCTGTCGCTCGGCAGCCAGTCGTTCAAGGTCGAGGTCGGCAGCACGAACAACACGCTGTCGGGCATCGCGGCCGCGATCAACGCGGCGTCGAACAACCCGGGGATCAGCGCGACGGTCATCAACGGCACCGACGGCGCGCACCTCGTGCTCGCATCGTCGAAGACGGGCGCGGCGAACGCGATCAGCGTCGCGGTCGGCAACGTGGCCAACGACAACGGGCTGTCGAGCCTCGGCGTCACGTCGACGGCCGACACGGCCGGCGGCGCGTCGAAGATCGAATCGGCGAACAGCGCGGCCGCGTGGCGGCAAAGCGCGGTCGCACAGGATGCGAGGTTCACGATCAACGGGATCGCGTCGACCAGCGCGAGCAACGCGGTGTCGGGTGCGCTGACGGGCATCACGCTGAACCTGTCGGCGGCCGCGGTCAGCGCGACCGATACGCAGACGCTGACGGTCAGCACCGACACGAAATCGCAGGCGGCGACGATCACGAATTTCGTGAGCCTGTACAACACGGTCGTCAAGACGATGGGCGCGCTGACGAGCTACACGGAAGGCGCGAACGCACAAGGCGCGCTGATCGGCGATTCGACACTGAACACGATCCGCAACGCGCTCGCATCGAGCGTCGCGCGCGGCGTCGACAGCGGCGGCACCGAGAAGGGCAGCGGGCACGCGAACCTGCTGTCGATCGGCATCAAGCTCGAGCGGGACGGCACGCTGAGCGTCGACAGCGCGAAGCTCGGCGACACGCTGTCCGCCAACCCGACGGCGGTCGCGCGCCTGTTCAACCCGACGAACGGGATCGGCACGCGCCTGACCGAGCAGATCACGCAATTTACGAAGAAGAACGGAATGATCGACGTGCGCACGACCGCACTGAACGCCGATCTGAAGCGCATCACGCAGCAGCAGTCCGATCTGTCCGACTACGCTGCGCAATTGACCAAGCAGTATCAAGCGCAGTTCACGGCACTCAACACGCTGATGGCCAGGATGAACTCGAACTCGCAGTACCTGACGCGGTTGTTCGGCGGCGCAAACAGCAACGGCACGCTGGCGAAAAGATGAACGGCCGGGCTCCGCGGTGACCGCTTCAGCGGTTCCCGCGCAATCAATGGTTCGAGCGGGTCGAGCCGTCAGCCGAGCCCCTCGACGCGGTCGGCGAACAAATCGATCGCACGCGACACCTGACGCCCGAAATAGCCTGGCCGTTCGCGCTCGTATGCGCGCAGCAACGTCGTGCATTCGCGCTCGGCCCAGCGCCAGACCGGGCCCTGCTTCGCGAATACGGGATGATCGTGCAACGCCGCCGGCACCGCGTGCTCGTCCTCCCAGCCCCAGAAATACGCCTGGTACGCGCGGGCGAACGGCATCCCCAGATTGTTCGCGACGGTCTCGTCGTGGCGCAGCGTGAAGTCGACGATCTCCTTGCGCACGCGGCCGCCGACATCGTCGTGGCGCGCCTCGATCCAGCAGTGATACCGCGCGAGGTGCGACAGATGCCGCGCGGTGCGGCGCCGCTCGCGCGTCGTGCACAGCGCGTACAGGTTGCCGTCGCCGAAATCCATCACTTCGCCGCCCGCGAACGGCCGGTAAGCCTTGCCGGTCAGCAGCGTCAGCACCTGCGCGCCGACGATCGCGTAGTCGGCGCACCGCATGTAGCCGCTGCGCGTCGTCGCTTCCGACACGCTCCGATGGACGACCTCGTCGATCACGGCGTGCAGCCTGGCATCTACCGGCGCCGCCAGGATCGGTGGCTGGCTAGTCGTCGTCACTGGTTGCATCGGAGGCGAATACGGATTCAACGGTTCATCGGTAAAAAACGCTCCGAGGCATAATATTACGAACCATTACAAGAACCGATAGACGGATTGAGCAGATTTGTATGCTTTTGTCGTGCGGTGACGGAGCATGCCGGACAGGTCACCGGACGCCACCGAAGCAGTACGCAGCGCAGTAGTGGGACGCGCGTCGGCGCCGCGCTCGTGGAGCGCGGGCGGTTCGATTTTGTGATGCGGTGGATGAAGGCCGGACGGCGTGTCTGCGGTGCACCGCCGTTCGTGACAACGGGCATCGTGCCCGTCCCGGCCGACTACCGTGGTGGTGTGGTCGCGGCAGGCGGCATTGCCGCCACCCATGTAATCGGGAATCCCGATGGTTTCCGTTGCGTTGCGCACCCGGCACGAACACGGCGCCGGGCTTATACCATCCGGGACGTTACAGGCACGCCGTCAGCACCGCACGGCGCGCCGCATCCGCTATTGCGCGGCGATCCGCCGGCGGAAATGCTCGGTACCGGCCACGATCTTGTCGAGCACCGCATCGAGCGCCCAGAATCGTTCGCGCACGTCGTAATCGATCGCGCGGCATTTGATCGACCCGAAGGTGCCGATCCGCTGATGGTAGATCTTCGCCAGCGCCGGGTAGCCCAGCGCTTCCGACACCGCCGACACGACCAGGAACGTCGACAGTTCGTCGGCCAGCGCCGGGTTCGCGTCTCCTTGCGTGCGCAACCATCGGTAGAGATCCGGATGGAAGTTGGTGAACACGCCGTTGAAGCCCGCGGACCCCGCCTTCATCGCGTCCCACGCAATCGCGGCGTTCGCGTTCAGGATCTTCAGCGGCGATCCCGCGGCGAGCGCGACCCGCCGCTTCACCGTCTCGAGGTCGCAGCTCACGTCCTTGAGCATCACGAACCGGCCCGTGTCGATGCACGCGCGCAGTTCGTCATCCGAAAGAAGCCGCCGGTAAGGCGCCGGACACTCGTACAGGCCGAGCGGCAGATCCGACGGCAGTCGCGCGAGCAGCCTGTGAAGATGGTCGAGCAGCGCGGCGCTGCCCTTGCGCTGCGGATCGAGCCGGTTGGTCACGAGCACGACGCCCTGCGCACCCGATTCGGCCGCCGCGCACAGTTCGGCGACCTGCGCGTCGAGATCGTCGCTAACGTGCCCCGATGCGACGACGGGCACGCGCCCGGCCACCCGCTCGACCACGAAGCGCGCCAGTTCCGCACGTTCGGCAAGACTCAGGAACTGCATCTCGCTCGATTGCGCGACCGCGAACAACGCATCCGCGCCGTGCGCCAGATACCATTCGATGAGCCGCTCGAGCCCCGCGTAGTCGATCGCGCCGGCATCGTCGAACGGCGTCAGCATCACCGGTACGATCCCCTCGATGGTCACGTTCGCTTGCTGCTGGTGTTGCATCTGTTTCTCCTTCCTTCAGTGAATGCGTGTACAAGCTGCGTGCTCAGGCTGGCAATGGTCCGTGCGCGGCATTCGCCACCTGCTCGGGAATCGGCTTGCGCACCAGCAGCAGGTAAGCCATCGCACCGGCGAACGCGATCGCCGCGGCGGTCAGCAGCGCAGGCACGAACGACCACTTCTGCGCAATGATGCCCGTCAGGATCGGCGCAAGCGCGCCGCCGATGAAACCGCCGAAATTCTGGATCGCGCCGAGTGACGCGACACGGCTCGGCGGCGCGGCCGCCGTCGCGAGCGCCCACGAAGAGGCCGACGCCGCGTTGGCGAGAAAGATCACGACCGAAATGCATGCGAGCGCGACCGCGTTGCTCTGCACGAGCGCGGCCGGGATCGTGAACGCGACCATCCCGAGCATCGCGACCACCACCGCATTGCGCCGGCTCACGACCGGCGAACGGCTGCGACGCGTGACCACGTCCGACAGCCAGCCGGCGACCAGCGAGCCGACGAACCCGCACAGGAACGGCACCGACGCGGCAAACCCGGTGCGGATCAGGCTCATGTGCCGCTCCATCGTCAGGTACCCGGGCAGCCAGGTCAGGTAGACCCAGTTCAGGTACACGGAACCGAAAAAGCCGATCAGCATCCCCCAGGTCGTGCCGTGCGAGAACAGGCTGCGCCATTCGCCGAAAGTCAGTTTCGGCGCCGCGACGACGCTCTGCGCATCGGCATCGAGATAGCTGCGCTCGTCCACGGTCAGTTGCGCGCGCACCGGATCGCGGTACAGCGCAAACCAGACGACGGCGACGACAAGACCCGCGGCGCCCGTCGCAATGAACGCCCAGCGCCAGTCGAACGATGCGACGAGGATCGACAGCAGCAACGGCGCGAGCGCGGTGCCGAGCGGCGACGCGGCGTTGAAGATCCCGGTCGGCGTGCCGCGCGCACGCAGCGGAAACCAGTTGCTCACCACCCGCGCGGCCGACGGGAACTGCGGCGCCTCGCCGATGCCGAGCACGATGCGCGCGACGATGAACCAGCCGAAGGTGGACACGATGCCGCCGGCCGCCTGCGCGAACGACCAGACGATCAGCCCGATGCCGAGCAGCCGGCGCGGACCGATGCGGTCGACGAGCCCGCCGACCGGAAACTGGCACAGCGCATAGCTCCACGAGAACGCCGACAGCAGCAGCCCCATCTGCGCGAGCGACAAGCCGAGATCGCCCCGGATCGCCGAGCTCGCGACAGCCAGCGTGCCGCGATCGAGATAATTGACGATCCCGCTCGCCATCAACAGCGCGAGCGCGATGCGTTGCCCGCGCCGGATACGCGGCGGCGCGTGCGGAACAGTCTGGTTTTCGCTCATTACGTTTGTCTCCATGTCTCGGGTATCGGCCGGTTCCGGCCATTCCGTCGCTTGCGGAATTCAGGTATCCATACGTGTCACTTCTTCGCGCGTCGGGATCGAGGTCTGCGCGCCGTAGCGCGTGACGCTGATCGCGGCCGCACGCTGGCCGAAGCCGATCGCGTCGTCCATTGACGCGCCGTCTGCGCGGGCGGCCGCGAACCCGCCGACGAACGTGTCGCCGGCCGCGGTCGTATCGACGGCCGCCACCGACATCGCACGATGGCGGCCGTTCCCTGCACTGCCGCGCCAGCACACGCCGCGCGCGCCGAGCGTGACCAGCACGTTGCCGACGCCCTTCGCGCACAGCGCATCGGCGGCGCGCACGGCCGACGCATCGTCGCCGACGGCGATGCCGGTCAGCGACTCGGCTTCGGTTTCGTTGACGACGAGGTAGTCGACTCGCGCCAGCAACGCGTCGAACAGCGGCTGCGCAGGCGCGGGATTGAGCAGCACCGGCGTGTGGCGCGCGCTCGCACAGGCAATCGCGCGCGCCACGGTCGCGATCGGCACTTCGAGCTGGCATACCAGCAGCGCCGCCCCGGCGATCGTTTCGCGCGCCGCGTCGATCCGGCCGGCGTCGAGGCACGCATTCGCGCCGGGCACGACGACGATGCTGTTCGCGCCGCCGTCGTCGACCGTGATCGCGGCAACACCGGTCGACGCGCCGCCGATGCGATGCAGGTGCGTCACGTCGATCCGTTCAGCCGCCAGCGCGCCGTGCAGGCGCGCACCGAACGCGTCGTCGCCGACGCAGCCGATCATCGCGACCGACGCACCCAGACGCGCGGCCGCGACCGCCTGGTTCGCCCCCTTGCCGCCGTGAACGGTCTGGAATTCAGTGCCGAGCAGCGTCTCGCCCGGCACCGGCAGGCGCGGCGCACGCGTGACGAGGTCGATGTTCACGCTGCCGACGACAGCGATATGCGGTGAACGGGCGCTGTTCATGTCTCGATGTAACCGCTTACATTTGAAGTGGACAAAACGGCCGGGAAGGCCGTCGTCGATGAAAATTTCGCGATACGGATGGAATATGTGTCTGACATAATACGGAACACCATCAAGATAGCGCTTACATTCTCACAGGATCGAATCGGGATGCAAGCGGGACCACCATGAATCGAGGGTAAACAATGACGCTTTTGACAGCGCGCGGCGTCGGCAACACCGCCACGCAGGGAGACGGCCGATGAGCACGCCCCCGTCCCGCGGCGGCGCGTCCCGTGCGCGCCGCGGCAGCGGCCGCTCGGTGCTCGGTGACGTCGCGAAGCTGGCCGGCGTGTCGACCGCGACCGTCTCGCGCGTATACAACGATCCCGGCAAGGTGTCGGCCGACGTGCAGCAGCGCGTGCGCGACGCGGCGCGCGCACTGAACTGGATTCCGAATGCGGCCGGCCGTGCGCTCGCGTCCACGCGCACCCACATCACCGGCGCGATCATTCCGACGCTCGACGACCAGGTGTTCGCGTCGCAGGTCGCGGGCATGCAGACGGTCATGGCCGAGCACGGCATCACGCTGTTTCTCGGCTGCTCGAACTACGATCCCGCGCAGGCGCTGGCGCAGGTGCGCGCGATGCTGTCGCGCGGCGTCGAAGCCGTATCGCTGGTCGGCGAAGCGTATCCGCCCGAATTGTTCGAACTGCTTGCGATGCACGGCGTGCCGTACGTCGTCACGTACGCCTATCGCGACGACAGCCCGCACTGCTGCATCGGCTTCGACAACCGCGCGGCGTTCGCGCGGCTCACCACGCACCTGCTCGACCTCGGGCACCGCGATTTCGCGATCATCATGCAGCCGTCGGCCGACAACGACCGTGTGCAGGCCCGCCTGCGCGGCATTCACGACACGCTTGCCGCACACGGGCTCGCGGTGCGCCCCATGCATCAGCACGAAGGCGCGGCCACGATCGCGTTCGGGCGGGCGAGCCTGCGCGCGATCGCCGACAGCGACGCGGCGACGCGGCCGACGGCCGTGATCTGCGGCAACGACGCGCTCGCGCTCGGCGCGTTGCTCGAGGCGCAGGCGCTCGGCATCGACGTGCCCGCGCAATTGTCGATCACCGGGTTCGACGACATCGCGCTCGCGCGCGAGATCCGGCCGCCGCTGACGACGATGTGGGTCGACACCGATGCGATCGGGCGGCAGGCCGCGCATGCGTTGCTCGACGCGCTCGAGCACGGCGCAACCGGGCCCGGTCGAGCCGTCGTGCCCGAGTTGCGGATACGGGAATCGGTTGCACCGCCGAAGCAGGCGCAAGCGGGCGCATCGCGCAAAGAATGAAGACGCGTCGAGCGGCTCCGGCCGCCCCGCCCGCTCACTGCATCACGTCGATCGGCAGCGTCCTGTCGAGATTGTCGTGCCACGCCTGGATGGTCTTCGGCACGGTTTTCTTCCACGCCTGCGCGTTCGAGTAATAACGCATCCGGACCTTGTTCTGCGCATCGAACACGAGCAGCCCGATCCACAGATCGGTACCGCGGCTCATCACGATCGCCGCGTTCGTCGTCGCGATACCGCTCACCCAATACGACTTCACGCGTGCATTCAGCCCGTCGAGATCCTTTTCGTCGGCGCTGTCATTGACCATGTCGACGAGCGTCGGGTAGTCGGCGCCAAGCAGCTTGTGCGCGATCGCGTTCTGCGTCGCGTCGGTCACGACCTTGAGGCTCAGCAGGTCGGCCTGCGGTTTGGCCTGGAACTGCGACGCGGTCACGTAGTCGCCCGCGTAGACGACGCCCGCACCGGCGCCGCAATCGAAATCCCCACCCTGTTGCGTGACGCGGATGCGCCCGCCCTTCCGGTCGAAATCGAGCCGGCATTTGTCCTTGCGGTAGGTGCCGCTGTCGCCGTGCAGCACGATGTCGCCGTCGAGCCCGCCGGTATTCGCGCCGTTGTTGGCACCCAGCTCGAAATGCAGCCGCGGCGCCGTGCCGGTGAACGTCAGGACGCCGCCGACCGACGGGTTGTCGCTCGTCAGGTACCGGGTCTGCTGCCAGCGATCGGCGGCAAGCGGCGTGCCGTTCAGGCTCGCGAGCCGTTCGCGATAGCGGTCGCCGAGGCACGGCGCTTCGGTGCCGCACTGGTCGCGCTGCTTGAGCCACTTCAACTGCGCGGCTTTCAGCCCGGCCGTATCGCCGCCTTTCGCGAGCGCCTTCTTCCACGCCGCTGCAAGGTCACCGTCGAGCTTCGACAGCGCGGCGTCCGCGCAGATCGTCTTCTCGGTCGGCGAAGCGGCCTTCGCGCAGTCGAAGCCGGCTGCATGCACGGCGATCGGCAACAGCGTCAGCAGCGCGGCCGCCGCGATGAATCGCAGGTGCAAGTACCGCGTATCACATGCGGGAATCGCGGCTTGCCCGCGCGCGTTCGATCGATTCTGGATGGTCATCGGCTTGGCTCGTCGCTGGGTCGCGCGCCTGTAGAAGCTACCTGCACGCGACATTCAAGGTAAAAAACGCCCGGCCCGACATGCGACGCATGCCGTCGCCCGCCGCAGCGTAACCCGAATGCGCGACGCCGATCAATCGACGTTCGATGTCATCGCAACCGTTCCGGCGGCCACGCTGCATTGCACGATGCCGTCGCGCAATGCGGCTTCCACGACGGCATCGATGATCCCGATGAACACCATTACGCCATCGCGATCGTGCACGGGTGCGGGTGCGGGTGCGGGTGCGGGTGCGGGTGCGGGTGCGGGTGCGGGTGCGGGTGCGGGTGCGGGTGCGGGTGCGGGTGCGGGTGCGGGTGCGGGTGCGGGTGCGGGTGCGGCAGGCGGCGCCTGCGCGGCATCCAACGTCGAAGCCGGTTACGGTGCGAGCAAACGTCAGCCGTCGAACGGCACCAGCTCGTAACTCGTGCTCCGCCCGCCGGACGACGAGCGAAGCAGCACACCGTGCTCGACGAGTTCCGTGATGTCGCGCAGCGCCGTGTCTTGCGAACACGTTGCGAGAGCTGCCCACTTGGTGGTCGTCAACTTCCCTTCGAAGCCGTCGAGCAAGCGATTCATGACCTTGACCTGACGCTCGTTCATCGCGAAGCCCGCACATCGCTGCCAGAAGCGCGCCTTGACCAGGACCGCGTCGAGCGTCGTGTGAGCGTGATCGACGGCCCTGCCGAGTGCATTCAAAAACCACGCGAGCCATTCGGTGACGTCGAGCGAACCGCGCTGTGTACGCTCCAGCACGTCGTAATACACGTCACGCTCGCGCTGGATTTGCGCCGACAGGCTATAGAAGCGCTGCGGACTCCGATCGGCGCGCGCCAGGACCAGATCCCCGAGCGCTCGCGCGATACGGCCGTTGCCGTCGTCGAACGGGTGAAGCGTGACGAACCACAGATGGGCCAGGCCGGCGCGGATCAGTAAAGGCTCGACCGACGCGGCATTGAGCCACGCGAGAAAGCGCCCGACCTCGTTCGCGAGACGCGCGGCGGGCGGTGCTTCGAAATGCACGCGCTGTCGGCCGATCGGCCCGGACACGACCTGCATCGGCCCGCTCGCATCCGTACGCCATGCGCCGACCGCGATCCGCGACATCCCGGAATAGCCGGTCGGGAAAAGGGCTGCATGCCATCCGAACAGACGGCTTTCGGTGACCGGCGTCGCCGAATGGGTCGTCGCATCCAGCACCATGTCGACCACGCCCTCGACGTGGCGATCGACCGGCGCCAGTGCGCCGATATCGACCCCGAGCCGGCGTGCAATCGACGATCGGACCGATGCGACGCTCAGGTTTTCGCCCTCGATGGCGCTGGTCTTGACGACGTCCTCCGTCAGCGCGACCAGGCTGGCCTCATCGCGCAGCGCCAGGCCGATATCCGCCAGCCGCCCGGCCAGCATGCCTTGCGCACGGCTGACGTCGGCGAGTGACGTGGCGAGTGCCGGGAGGTCGAAGCGCCATGCGGGCCAGTCGGCCGCCTCCCAGATGAAGGTGTAATCTCCGCTCATGATGCGGAGATTATCCCACCGATTCACCGCATGGCTCAATATTCTCCGCAATTCATGCGGAGAATAACGCCTCTATTCACCGCACCTCGCCCGCTACCGCCGCCTGCCCGCCCCGCCCTTCGCCGCCGGCGCAGCCTCCCCGAGCCGCTCCGCGAGAAACCCGATGAACGTGCGCAGCGTGACGAATCCTTCGCGGTGCTGCGGAAACACCGCATTGAGCGTGATCGGCGCCGGCGCATACGCATCGAGCACCGGCACGAGCGCGCCGCTGTCGAGCGCCGCGCCGACGATGAAGTGCGGCAGCAGCACGATGCCGAGCCCCGCGATCGCCGCATCGCGCACCACTTCGCCATTGTTCGCGACGAGCGGCCCCTGCACGTCGAACGTGCGCGCCGCGCCATCGACGCGGAATTCCCAGCCGACGCGCCGCTCGCGCCCGTACAGCAGGCACGTGTGGTCGGCGAGATCGGCCGGTGTTTCGGGTGTGCCCTGCCGCTTCAGATAGGCAGGGCTCGCGCACGCGATCATCCGCCACGCGCCGAGCGGGCGCGCGATCAACGTCGAATCCTCGAGCGAGCCGATCCGCAGCACGAGATCGAAGCCCTCGCCGATCAGGTCGACGCGCCGGTCGGTCAGGTCGAGGTTCAGCCGCACGGCCGGGTGCGCGGACAGGAATTCGGCGATCAGCGGCGACACGTGCGTGATCCCGAACGACAGCGGCGCGCTGATCTTCAGCGAACCGTGCAGCTCGGTGCTGCGCACCGACATTGCCTGCTCGGCGTCGGCGATCTCGGCAAGAATCCGCTGCGCCCGCGCATAAAACTCCTGCCCCGATTCGGTCACCGCGAGATTGCGCGTGTTGCGGTGCAGAAGCCGCACGCCGAGCGACGCCTCCAGCGCCATCGTGCGCCGGCTGACGAACTGCTTGGACAGCATCAGCTGGTCGGCCGCCGCCGTGAAGCTGCCCGCGTCGACCGTCGCGACGAAGATCCTCAGATCGTTGAGTTCCATATTGTCCACTCCATAGCGACAGTCATTATCTCTACAGCCATTTATTTGTCAAATCGATTGACCTAAGATTCATCTCAACGAACGGCCGGACCCACTTCCGAGGCCCGGCGACTTCAAGGACAGAAATCATGATCGAAATCCGTGCAGCAAACCAACGTGGCCGTGCGGAGCATGGCTGGCTCAGCTCCCGTCATACGTTTTCGTTCGCGAATTACTACGATCCGAAGCAAGTCGGCTTCTCCGACCTGCTCGTGATCAACGACGACCGCGTCGCACCGGGCCGCGGCTTCGGCACGCACCCGCACCGCGACATGGAGATCCTGTCGTACGTGCTCGACGGCGCGCTGGAACACAAGGACTCGATGGGCACCGGATCGGTGATCGTGCCGGGCGACGTGCAACTGATGAGCGCGGGCACGGGCGTGCGCCACAGCGAGTTCAACCACTCGCCGGACGCGGGGGTCCACTTCCTGCAGATCTGGGTCGGGCCGGCCGAAAAGGGTGCCGAGCCGCGTTATCAGCAGACGAACGTCGCGGCCGACGAAAAGCGCGGCAAGCTCACGCTGGTCGTGTCGCCGAACGGCGACGCCGGTTCGCTGAAGATCCGGCAGGACACGCGGATCTACGCGGGCCTGTTCGACGGCGATGAGCGCGCGACGCTGGAACTGGCACCGGACCGCTTTGCTTACGTGCACGTTGCACGCGGCAGCGTGACGGTCAACGGCGTGACGCTCGGCGAAGGCGACGGCGCGCGCATCCGCGGCGAACAGGCGCTGACGCTCGCCGACGGCAACGACGCCGAAGTGCTGGTGTTCGACCTGCGCCCGGTCGAAGTGACGGCCGAGTGGGCATAACACCCGTTCGGGAAACCGGGCCCCGCCGAACGCGGGGCCCTTTTAATCGGAGATTCGCATCATGGCCAAGGTACTCGTTCTTTACTACTCGTCCTACGGGCACGTCGAAACGATGGCGCAACACGTCGCGGAAGGCGCGAAATCGGTGCCCGGCGTCGAGGTCGCGCTCAAGCGCGTGCCGGAAACGATCCCCGTCGATCAGGCCAGGGCGATCGGCGTGAAGGTCGACCAGGCCGCACCGGTCGCCACGGTGGACGAACTCGCCGATTACGATGCGATCATCTTCGGCACGCCGACCCGCTTCGGCAACATGGCCGGCCAGATGCGCACGTTCCTCGACCAGACCGGCGGCCTGTGGATGAAGGGCGCACTCGTCGGCAAGATCGGCAGCGTGTTCGCGTCGACCGGCACGCAGCACGGCGGCCAGGAAACGACGATCACGTCGTTCCACACGACGCTGCTGCACCAGGGGATGGTGATCGTGGGCGTGCCGTATGCGTGCAGCGGGCTCGTCAACATGAACGAAATCACCGGCGGCACGCCGTACGGCGCGACGACGCTCGCAGGCGCGGACGGCAGCCGCCAGCCGAGCGCGAACGAACTCGAAATCGCGCGCTACCAGGGCAAGCACGTCGCGGAACTCGCGAGCAAGCTCGCGTCGTAACGCGTCGCACCATCCGGGAATCCGCCGGCCGCACACGGTCCGGCATTCCCGGGAAACCGCACACGAACGGACGGCGCCGGGGCAACCCGGCGCCGTCCGTTCGTGCGTGTTTGCCGGCCGTTACTGCCCCGAAGCCGGCGCGGCGGGCGCCGCCTTCGTCGCGGGCGCCTTCTGCACGGCGTTCTGCGGATAGTTGCTCTGGTCGTTGGTCAGCCGGTAGCCGCTGCCGGTGCCGATCGCCTTCAGGTCCGACGCGTGGCGCGCCCGGGCCGCCTTGCGTGCCGCCTTCTTCTGCGCCTTGTCGAGCTGCTTCTGCGTCGGCGCGGACGCCGGATCCTGCGCGTATGCCGCCGGCGCGGCGGTCAACAGCAGACCGAACGACGCCGTTACTGCTGCTGCCACTGAAACCACGCGAGATTTCTTCATGGCCGGATCTCCTTGTCGATTGTTGGTTGTGGGTCGAATATCAGCGCGCACGCGACGGCTTGCGACGACGGCGCCGATGCAACGTTAGCCGATCGCTGCGCAAATGTCCGTGTGCGTTCCTGAATTTTCCTGATAACGACAGCGATACATGCGCGCCGGGCACGCCGTCGTGTCGCCATGCCGTCCGCGCCCATCAGGGAAACCGATAACCCGGGGCTCAGACCCAGCGCGACAGCACCGGCAGCAGGATCGGCACGACGAACGCCGTCAGCACGCCGTTCAGCCCCATTCCGAGCCCGGCGAACGCGCCGGCCTCCTCGCTGACCTGGAACGCGCGCGCGGTGCCGATCCCGTGCGACGCGACGCCGAGCGCGAAGCCGCGCACGGCCGGCTCGTCGATCCGCAGCGCGTTGAGGATCCCGCGCGCGCACACCGCGCCGAAAATCCCGGTCGAGATCACAAGCACGGCGGTCAGCGACGGAATGCCGCCGATCTCCGCGGCGACGGCCATCGCGATCGGCGTCGTCGCCGATTTCGGCGCAAGCGACGCGATCGTCTGGTGCGATGCGCCGAACAGCGCGGCGATGCCGACCGCCGACACGATCGCGGTCAGCGAGCCCGCGAGCAGGCCGACGAGCAGCGGCAGCGCGCTGCGCCGCAGCTTCGACCACTGCCGGTACAGCGGCAGCGCGAGCGCGACGGTCGCGGGGCCGAGCAGGAAATGGACGAACTGCGCGCCTTCGAAATAGGTCGGATACGGCGTATGCGTGATCGTCAGCAGCACGACGATCAGCGCGACCGCGATCAGCACGGGGTTCGCGAGCGGATTGAAGCGCGCCCGTGCATAAACGGCCTGCGCGAACAGATATGCGATCAACGTGATGGTCAGGCCCAGCAGCGGGGTCGCCGCGAGATAGACCCAGATCGCGCCGAGTTTCGGGAAGGCCGTCATTGCGTGCGCTCCGCGGTGCCGTCCGCACGGCGCTGGCGCCGCAGCAGCGCACGCGTGACGAGCGCCGTCACCGCGATCGCGAGCGTGGTGCTCACCGCCAGCGCGACGACGACCGCCACCGCATCGCCGCGCACGCGGTCGGCCGACACCATGATGCCGACGCCGGCCGGCACGAACAGCAGCGACAGGTGGCGCAGCAGCTCGAGCGCGGTCGGTTCGATCGCGTCGGCCACCTGCGGGCGCAGCATCACGAAGCCGAACAGCAGCAGCATGCCGATCACCGGGCCCGGCACCGGCAGGGCGAACAGATAGGACACGCCTTCCCCTAGACACTGGAAGACCAGCAAGACCGCGAATGCCTGCAGCATGAACCGCTTCTCCCGAAGGTGGCCGCGAGTCCGCGCGGCCGCCGGGCCGGCGGCTTGCGGCGCCGGCGTGAACGATATGCGCGATCGTATCAACAATGCATGCGGCTGGTCGCGACGGCGCAATCGCACGATTGCGAGATCCCGGTTCCGCCGTTTCAATCCGGTCGGATCAGCCAGGAGAGCGGGCGGAACCGGGCGAGACGAAGGAGCGATCGCGCGACGGTCCGGACGCGAGTGGTGTCGCCATTCACCACGCCCGTCGTCCGCATGCAAAAACGGCGGGCATGAGCCCGCCGCTTCGTCGTTCGCATTCGAATGCATTCTTTCGAATTCGAATGCCACCCGCCACGTTACTTCAGCCGAGTCGCGATTTCATTCGCCAGCGCCTTCGTCGCGGCCTTCGTCGGTGCATCCGCAGCCAGCGCGTTCAGCAGACCGAAATCATGAATCGTGCCGTCGTAGCGCGTGGTCGTCGCGTCGACACCGGCCGCGTCGAGCTTGCGGCCATATGCTTCGCCTTCGTCGCGCAGCACGTCGAACTGCGCGACCTGGATCAGCGCGGGCGGCAGGCCCTTCAACTGCGCGATGCTCGCACGCAGCGGCGACGCGTAGATGTCGTTGCGTTGCGCTTCGTTCTTCGTATAGGCGTCCCAGAACCACTTCATCATCGGCCGCGTCAGGAAGTGACCCTGCTGATACGCGTTGTACGAGCCCGTATTGAAGTCGTGGTCCGTGACGGGCCACATCAGGCCCTGGAAGCGGATCGCGGGGCCGCCCTTGTCCTTCGCCATCAGCGACACCACGGCCGCCATGTTCCCGCCGACGCTGTTGCCGACCACCGCGAGGCGGCTGCCGTCGACACCGATCTCCGCGCCGTGCGCGGCTACCCACTTCGTCGCCGCATACGCCTGGTTGATCGCGACCGGGTAATGCGCTTCCGGCGACGGCGTGTAATTCACGAATACCGCGACGGCGCCCGACTGCACGACGAGATCGCGCACGAGGCGTTCATGCGTCGGGAAGTCGCCGAGAATCCAGCCGCCGCCGTGGAAGAACATGAACACCGGCAGCGTGCCCGTCGCGCCCTGCGGGCGAACGATCGTGATCGGCACCGCCAAGCCGTCCTGCTCGATCGTGCGGTTCGACACGTCGATGCCCGACAGGTCGACCTTCGCGCCGTTCTGCGCGTCGACAAGCACCTGGCGCGCCTTCGCGGGGCTCAACGTTTCGAGGCCGGGGCCCTTCTGGCCGTTCAGCGCGGCGAGGAACCCGCTCGTCGCCGCATCGGGCCGGACGGCTTCGGCGCCGGCGGCGAATGCGGCGGACGCGGTGGACAACGTGGCTGCAACAGCGGCGGCGATCAGCAGCGGCTTGACGATCTTCATGACGAAACTCCTTGGCTTAACCGGTGAATGGCGATCAATGGTTCGTAGTACGTGCGATCAGACGAGCGTCAACGTGACGTCGATGTTGCCGCGCGTCGCGTTCGAGTACGGGCAGACGACGTGTGCACGGTCGATCAACGTTTGCGCGGCGTCGCGATCGAGGCCCGGCAGCGAGATCTTCAGTTCGACTTCGATGCCGAAGCCGTTCGGGATCGCGCCGATGCCGACGCTGCCTTCGATGGCGGCATCCGCGGGGATCGCGATCTTGTCGCGGGCCGCGACGAACTTCATCGCACCGATGAAGCACGCGCTATAGCCGGCCGCGAACAGTTGCTCGGGGTTCGCGCCTGCGCCGCCGGCGCCGCCGAGTTCGCGCGGCGTGGTCAGCTTCAGGTCCAGGCCGCTTTCGGGCACCGTGGCACGGCCGTCGCGGCCGCCGGTGGCTTTTGCATGGGCGCGGTACAGCACTTTTTCGATCGACATGACAGACTCCTTTTCAATCAGTGAGTGAAACAGCCTTCCAACCCGGGACCGCGCGCCGACAGCCTGGCCGCCGGCGTCACGCCCGTTTATCTACTCATAGATAGATAAACATCCCCAAAAAATGCAGGCGGGCAATCCACCTGCCCCGATCATCTATCTACCAACAGATAGATAACAAAGCCCAATAAAAGGCGGCGAACCGCCTGACTGCTTGCCCCGTCCGTCAGGACCGGGTTTTCCAGACAGCCTCGACATCCTCGAGACGCGCCCGTGTGTGAAACAGCCGGCTGGCCAGCACGCTGCCCTGGAACGCCGCGTACAACGCGCGCGCCGCCGTTTCGGGCTTGCCGCTGAACCGCAGCGTGCCTTCCTTCGCGCCCTGCGCCAGCAATTCCGCAAGCCAGCTCTCGTTGGCCTTGAAGAATGCCTGCACGGCCTGCCGCACGTTCTCCGGCAACGATTCGATGTCGGCCGCGAGCATCCCGCACAGGCAGATCTGGTTGCCGTCGCCGAGCGTCCGGCCGAACAGCTTCGTGTACAGGCTCAGCTTCACGTCGGCCGGCAACGCCGGATCGATCGCCCGCATGGCCGCGAGGACTTCGTCGCTGTAGGCCGCTACCGCTTCCAGCACGAGGTCGTCCTTCGACGGGAAATAGTAGTGGATGCTCGACGTCTTCACGCCCACCAGGTCGGACAGGTCTCGATAGCTGAAGCCGTTGTAACCGCGCAGCATCATCAGCGTGATCGCGTGGTCGAGAATCTGTTCGCGGACGGTCGGTTTCGTTTCCATGGATCGAACTTTATCTACTCATAGATAGACAGTCAAGGACTTTTTTTGGGGCGGGATGAAAAGTCGCGAAAGCCCGGCGGTGCGGGCACGCGCCGCCCCGCCCAGCCGCGGCTGCTTACAACCGGCCTGCAGCCCGATCGAATCGATGCGACACTCGCAGCCGGGCGACGCGACCACGACGCAATCGTCGGTCGGTACGGAGTGCGCGCCAGCACCCCGACATCGCGTCGCGCCCGGCACCTGCATCACCGGCCCGCCCGCTGCGTCGGACCGAATAAGGAGAACAGTCGATGTACTCGTGGTTTGAACGGCGCCTGCCGACTTTCCCGCTCGAAGATCCCGTCACGCCGCCGAAGGGATTCTTTTCGTTCGTCTGGGCGTGCACGAAAGGCGCACGCGGCTGGATTCTGCTGATCGCGCTGACGTCGGCCGCGCTGGCTGCGTACGAAGCCGCACTGTTCGCGATGATGGGGCGCGTGGTCGACTGGCTGTCGTCGTCGGCGACGCCGGCGGAGTTCGGCGGCCGCCACTTCGGCACGCTTGCCGGCTTCGCGGCGATCCTCGTCGGCAGCGCGCTGCTGATCGTGCTGCATACGATGGTCAAGCACCAGGTGCTCGCGATCAACTTCCCGATGCGGCTGCGCTGGCTGTTTCACCGGCTGATGCTCGACCAGAGCCTGTCGTTCTATGCGAACGAGTTCGCCGGCCGCGTGACGACCAAGATCATGCAGACCGCGCTCGCCGTGCGCGATGCACTGTTCATGTCGGTCGACGTCGTGATCGGCGTTGCCGCGTACCTGATCGGCATCCTCGCGCTTGCAGCGAGCTTCGACTGGCGGCTGATGATTCCGCTCGCGCTGTGGGCGCTCGGCTATGGCGCGGCGTGCGCGTTTTTCGTGCCGCGCCTGGGCGCCGTCGGCAGCCGGCAGGCCGACGCGCGCGCGCTGATGACGGGCCGCATCACCGACGCGTATTCGAACATCACGACCGTGAAGCTGTTCTCGCATACGCGGCGCGAAGCCGACCACGCACGCCGCGCGATGGAAGCGTTCAAGGCGACCGGCGACGCGCAGATGCGGCTGGTCAGCGCGTTCGAGATCGTCAACCACCTGCTGTCGACGCTGCTGCTGGTCGGCTCGACCGGCCTCGCGCTGTATCTGTGGATGCATGGCGAAGCGAGCGCGGGCGTCGTCGCGGCCGTGATCGCGATGGCGCTGCGCCTGTCGAGCTATTCGCACTGGATCATGTGGGAGATGACCGAGCTGTTCGAGAACGTCGGCACGATCCAGGACGGCATCAACACGCTGACGAAGGTGCGCAGCGTGGTCGACGCGCCCGATGCGAAGCCGCTCGCGGTGCAGCGCGGCGGGATCGTGTTCGACAACGTGCAGTTCGCGCACGAGGACAACGACCGCGCGGTGTTCGACGGGCTGAACCTGACGATCCGGCCGGGCGAGCGGATCGGCCTGATCGGCCGCTCGGGTGCCGGCAAGTCGACGCTCGTGAACCTGCTGCTGCGCTTCTACGACGTGGGCGGCGGCACGATCCGGATCGACGGGCAGGACATCGCGCACGTGACGCAGGACAGCCTGCGCAGCGCGATCGGCATGGTCACGCAGGATACGTCGCTGCTGCACCGGACGATGCGAGAACCTGCTGTACGGTCGACCCGATGCAACCGAGCGAGAAATGCAGGACGCGGCCGCGCGCGCGGAGGCGGCCGAATTCATCGACCGGCTGCGCGACCGCCACGGGCGCAGCGGCTACGACGTCGAGGTCGGCGAGCGCGGCGTGAAGCTGTCGGGCGGCCAGCGGCAGCGTGTCGCGATCGCGCGCGTGATGCTCAAGGACGCGCCGATCCTGGTGCTCGACGAAGCGACCAGCGCGCTCGATTCCGAAGTCGAAGTCGCGATCCAGCGCAGCCTCGACACGCTGATGAGCGGCAAGACGGTGATCGCGATCGCGCACCGGCTGTCGACGATCGCGGCGATGGACCGGCTGATCGTGCTCGACGAAGGGCGCATCGTCGAGGAAGGCACGCACCAGCAACTGCTGCAGGCGGGCGGCATCTATGCGGCGCTGTGGGCGCACCAGAGCGGCGGGTTCCTCGGCGAAACGGCGGAAGCGGAAGGCGCGGAGCAGTAGGCCGCTCCACGATACGTGCGACGCGCGGCCTCGTTGCCAGGGCCACGCGTCGCGCCGGGCACTACAACCGCACGACCGTCGATTTCAGCTCGGTGTATTTGTCGAGCGCGTGCAGCGACTTGTCGCGACCGTTGCCCGACTGCTTGTAGCCGCCGAACGGGAAGTTCAGGTCGTCGCTGCCGTCGCCGTAGCAGTTGACCCACACGGTGCCTGCGCGCAGGCGCCGCGCAACGTGGTGCGCCGTCGCGAGATCGGCGGACCAGACGGCCGCGGCCAGCCCGTATTCGGTGTCGTTCGCAATCCTCACGGCCTCGTCGACGTCGTCGAACACGATCACCGACAGCACGGGCCCGAAGATCTCTTCGCGTGCGATCTTCGCACCGGGCTTCACCTCGAACACCGTCGGCTCGACGTAGAAGCCGCCCGTCTCCTCGCGCACGCGCGTCCCGCCCGTCACGAGGCGGCCCTCGTCGCGCCCGATGCCGATGTAACCCATCACGCGATCGAGCTGCACACGATCGACGATCGCGCCCATCGTCACCGACGGATCGAGCGGATGCCCGGGCGCGAAACGCCGCGATGCTTCGACCAGTTTCGCGACGAATACATCCTTGATGTCGCGATGCACGAGCAAACGCGAGCCGGCCGTACACACTTCGCCCATGTTGAAGAAGATCGCATCGGCCGCCGCTTGCGCGGCGCGGTCGAGATCGGGGCAATCGGGCAGCACGATGTTCGGCGACTTGCCGCCCAGTTCGAGCCACACGCGCTTCAGGTTCGACTGCGCGGCGCACGCCATGATCTGCTGGCCGGTGCGCGTCGACCCGGTAAATGCGATGCAATCGACATCGCGATGCAGCGCCAGCGCCCTGCCCGGCTCCGCGCCGCCCGGCACGACGCTGAACACGCCGGGCGGCACGCCGGCATCGCATGCGAGCTGCGCGACGCGGATCGCGGTCAGCGGCGATTTCTCCGACGGCTTCAGCACGACACTATTGCCGGCCGCGAGCGCCGGCGCGAACTTCCACGCGGCCATCAGCAGCGGAAAATTCCACGGCACGACCGCCGCGACGACGCCGATCGGCTCGCGCGTGACGAGCCCGACGAGATGATGGTCCGCCGGCACGACCTCGCCGCCAACCTTGTCGATCGCTTCCGCATACCATTCGACGCAATGCGCGGCGGCCGGCACGTCGATCGCCGTGGTGTCGGCAATCGGCTTGCCGGTGTCGAGGGTCTCGAGCAGCGCGAGTTCGTCGAGATGTTCGCGCATCAGCGCGGCCCAGCGTTGCAAAACGGCCTTGCGGCCGCGCGGATTCATGCCGGCCCAGACCTGCGCGTCGAACGCGCGGCGCGCAGCCGCGACCGCGGCGTCGACATCGTCGCCGCCGCAATCGGCCACGTGCGCGAGCACGCAGCCATCGATCGGGCTCACGCAAGCGAAGGTCGCGCTGGCGTGCGCGTCGCGCGCTTCACCGTCGATGAACGCGCGCCCTTCGATCCGCAACACTGCCGCGCGGGCCTGCCAGTCTTCGAATGTCCGTTGATTCATGCGTATTCCCGTGAAAAGTCGCCCATTACGATCCGGTAACCGGATCGATCGGCGTGAAGATACCCGCGCGCGCCTCGATCGCCTCGCCCGCGGCGAGACACAGCGCCTCCTGGAAGCGTCCGGCGACGAGTTGCACGCCGGTCGGCACGCCGTCGCGAATGCCGGTCGGCACCGACAGCCCCGGTAGCCCGAGCAGCGCCGTCGCGAGCAGCGGCCCCTGCCGGCCGACGATCTCGCGCATCGCGTCGTCACCGTGCTGGTCGGCGTCGATCTCGAACGGCTGCGCGCACGACACGGGCATCAGCAGCAGCGGATAGCGCGTAAAGAACTGCTGCCAGTCGCGCAGCAGCGCGGTGCGCCGCGCGAGGCCGTTCATGTAGCCGGCGAGATCCAGCTGCGCCGCGAGATTGCGCTGGCTCGCGAACGCGGTGCGGATCGCCGCGTCGCCGTGCTGCATGATCACGTCGCCGAGCCCGCCGCGCGCTTCGTTGGTCACGAGGTCGAGCCACAGTTCGCACGCTTCGGCGATCCGCGGCGGTTCCGCTTCCTCGACGATGCAGCCGGCATCCTCGAGCCAGCGCGCGGCCTGCCGGATCGCGTCGACAACCACCGGATCGGACGGCACGCCCGGCAGCGCCGGACACACGGCCACGCGCGCGGGGAACGCGGCCTCGCGCGCGGCCGGTGCGACCGGCATCCACCATGCGTCGCGCGCGTCGCCGGCCGCCATCGCATCGAGTGCGAGCCGCAGGTCGCCGACCGTGCGCGCGAGCGGCCCCTGCACGGACGCGAGCTGCACCGCGAGCGTGCGGTCCTTCGACTGCGTCGGGTTGTACGCGGGGACACGCCCGGTGCTCGGCCGCAGCCCGGCCACGCCGCACGCATACGCCGGGTACCGGATCGAGCCGCCCAGGTCGTTGCCGTGCGCGATCGCGCCGATGCCGGCGGCCACCGCCGCGGCCGCGCCGCCGCTCGAACCGCCCGGCGTCAGCGCCGGATTCCACGGATTCGACGTGCGGCCGTGCAGCTCGTTGTCGGTAAACCAGCGATACGAAAACGCCGGCGCGTTGCTGCGCCCGATCACGATCGCCCCGGCCTTGCGCAGGTTCGCGGTCACCGGGCTGTCCTCGTGTGCGATCAGGTCCGAAAACGCGCGCACGCCGTTGGTCGTCGCGCATCCTGCCGTGTCGACGTTGATCTTCACGGTCACCGGCACACCGTGCAACGGGCCGAGCGGCGCGCCGCGCGCGATTGCTGCATCGGCGACGGACGCCGCCTGCAACGCGCTGTCGGCCATGACGTCGACGATCGCGTTGATGACGGGGTTCACCTGTTCAAGCCGCTGCAGGCAGCTGCGCGTGAGTTCCGTCGCCGACACGTCGCGCCGCGCGACATGCGCGGCCATCTCGGCCGCACTGAGACGCCACAATTCCTGGGTCATGGGTTGCTCCTCGTTGATCTCGATGGTTGTCGCAAGCCGGCCGCGCATCACGCGCGCGGCTGGTCGGCCAGCGGTGCATGCGACGCATAGACTTTGCGGCACGTTTCGACGACTTCCCACGTGCCGCGAAAACCCGGCGGGATCACGAACCGGTCGCCGGCGCGCAGCACGCGTTCGCGGCCGTCCGCATCGCGCACGATCGCGACGCCGCTCAGCATTTCGCAATACTCCGACTCGTCGTACTCGATCGTCCAGCGGCCAGGCGTGCATTCCCAGATTCCGCAACTGAACTGCCCGCACGGGCTGATGTAGTGATGCGACAGCGTCTGCATCGGGTTGCCGTCGAGCAGCAGCCCGCTCGGCACGCGGCTCTGCGTGAGCTTCGCCGGCGCCCGCATCAGGTCGACGAGGTTCGTGATGTTGGTCATGTTTGCCTCCAGGGCATGAGTGGTTCGAAATGTTGCGGTGCCGCGCGGCCGGGCGAGACGGCCCGCGCGGTTCAGAGCAGGTCCATCGTCCGGTGCCACGCCATCGCGAGCGCCAGCATCGGCGTGCGCAGCAGGCGCCCGCCCGGGAAGTCGCGATGGCGAATCCGGCCGAACAGGTCGAAGCGCGCGGCTTGCGTGTCGATCGCTTCCGCGATCAGCCGCCCCGCGAGGCCGGTCACGTTGACGCCGTGCCCGGAGAAGCCCTGTGCGAAATACACGGTCGGCTCGAGCCGGCCGAAATGCGGCGCGCGATTCATCGTCGCGTCGATCAGGCCGCCCCACGCGTAGTCGACCCGCACGTCGGCAAGCTGCGGAAACGTCTTCAGCATGTCGCGCCGCATCGCGGCCGCGAGGTCGCGCGGCGTGTTTGTCGAGCTGCTGGCCTTGCCGCCCCACAGCAGCCGGCGGTCGCGCGTCAGCCGAAAATAGTCGAGTGCCGAATTGCTGTCGCAGACCGCCGCGTCGGCCGGCATCGTCTCGGCCGCACGCGTGTCGCCGAGCGACTCCGTCGCGATCAGGTAAGTCGCCACCGGAATGATCTTGCGCGCGAGCGCCGGCGCAAGCTGCCCGAGGTACGCATTGCCCGCCAGCACGACGTAGCGGGCGTCCACGTGCCCGTACGCGCACCTGACGCGGTGGTACGGCGCGGCACGCTCGAGCGCGAGCGCGGGCGTGTCCTCGTGGACCGTCACGCCGGCCTCGCGTGCCGCCCGCGCGAGGCCGAGCGTGTAGTTCAGCGGATGCAGGTGGCCGCTGTCGTCGTGACGCAGGCCGCCGACGTAACGGTCCGATGCGACGAAGTGCTGCATGTCGGCACGCTCGACGATTTCGTAGCCGCGATAGCCGAAGCGGCTTGCCGCGGTATCGCGCCATTTGCGCAGCGCATCGAGATGGCGCGGCTTGTTCGCGGCGGTCAGGTAGCCGAACGTCAGGTCGCAATCGATGCCGTGCCGCTCGACCCGCTGCCTGACGATATCGACCGACTCCAGCCCCATCGCCCACACGCGCCGGACGTCGTCGTCCGGCAGGTACGCCGAGAACGTATCGATGTCGCACGCGTACCCGGCAATCAACTGGCCGCCGTTGCGCCCGCTCGCGCCCCAGCCGATCTTCAATGCCTCGACGAGCACGACCGAATGGCCGCGTTCGGCGAGATCGAGCGCCGCGGACAGGCCGGTGAGCCCGCCGCCGATCACGCAGACGTCGGCGGTCACGCCCCCGTCGAGCCGCGGATGGTACACACGGCTGTTGAGCGTCGCTGCATAGTACGACTGAACATGTTGCTGGTTTTTGAACTTGAGCATGAGTGAGACTCGCGAATGGCGTCGCGTCAGAATGCGTAGATGAGTTGGGTCGCGAGCAGGTCGTTCGACTTCGCATACGACCCGTCGTGACGCAGGAAGACCTTGTTGCTCGCCCAGTCGTGCCGGTATTCGACCTTCACCGTCACCTGCTGGGTCGGGTAGAACAGCAGGTCGAACGCGGCGGCCTGCCGTGTCGCGCCCTTGCACTCGAAGCCGACGCCGCCGTTCGCCTTCGACAGCGCAAGGCAGTCCGCGTCGATGCCGAAGCCGTTGTTCGGATCCATCCCGTTGCCGTTCAGGCCGATCGACGAACCGCCGCCGCCGTTCTTCCGGTTCACGAGCAGGTCATAGCGCAGCGTCGCGCCCATCCGGCCGACCACCGGCGCGTTGAACTTGCGGTGCGCGAGCAGCGACAGCCCGAACCATTGCGCGAGCCCGCCGTTGAACGCGCCGTGCTGCTGCTGGCCATAGTCGATCTCGGCGTTGTACTGCGCGTCGGCGAGCGTGTAGGTCGCGTCGGCTTCGCCGAAGAAGAACGCGCCGTACGCGCTCGGCGCGTTGCCGCCGACGCCGTAGCGCACGTTGCCGGTCGCCGGATCGATCGCGCTCGGCAGCGTCTGGCGGCCGATGTTGATCGAGCCGCCGATATCGAGCGCGCTGCCGTGCAGGTAGTCGACGCGCGCGGTGAAGGTCGGCACCTTGTTGCTCGTCGTGATCGGGTCGCCGAGCGCGTTGACGCCCGTCTGCGTGACCGCGCCCGCGCTGCGGAACTGTTCGTTGCCGACGAAGAACTTCCACGCCCAGTGGCCGTCCGCGCTCTGGTAGTTGATGCCCGCGCCGATCGACGAACCCGGGTCGGAGAAGTCGTACAACAGGTTGTGCGTGAGCGTGAGCATCTGGCTCGACTGCTGGTACTCGTAGCCGCCGAAGCCGAGCACGAGCCCGCCGACGAACGCCGTCGTGCCCGACAGCGGCACCGTGACGACCGCCGTGTTCACGATGTCGAGCCCGCTCGCGCCGCTGCCCGTCATCATCGACAGGCCCGCGCCGCGGTTCGGCATCAGCGTGATTTCCGCGGACGGCGCGGTCGGGCCGACGCCGAACGTCTTCTTGATGTCGAGGAATACGTCGCCGAACGTGCTGTTGTAGTACGTGTATGCGTTCTCATGGTTCGCGAACTGGAACGACGACGTGCCGGCGCCGCGGTTGTACATGTAGGTCGGGTCGAGGTAGCCGGTCACCGACAGCCCCGCGATCGGGCCGGTGCGCGCCGCGTCGGTCAGCGAATCGACCTTCAGTTGCTGGTTCGCGACCTGCTGGCGGATTTCCGTCACGTCGTCGTTGGTCAGCACGGCCGGCGCCTGCCCGTAGCCGGGCGCCGACGCGTCGGCCGCGGCCGCGCCGGTCGCCACTGGCGCTGCGTTGGATGCAACCGGCGCGGCCGCCGGTTTCGCGGCGAGTTGCGCTTGCATCGCGCTCATCTGCCGCTGCAGCACGGCCAGCTGCTGCTGCAGCGCCCTGATCTGGTCGGCGCTCGAGTTCGCGACGGCGAGCCCCGGCAGCGCACCGGCGATCAGCGCGCACAGATACTTCTTCTTCATGGAAAGTCTCCTGGTCGTTCTTCACTTCACGGGATGCGGTGCGGGGGCGTGTCGGGGGTGCGCGGGCGACGGCCGCGCAGGCGGCAAAGCGGACGGTGAAGCAGGCGCAACCGCGACGGACGCCGCATGCCACGCACGCGCATCGCGCGCCTGCCGCCGCTCGCGGGCAAGCATCGCGCGGTTCACGACGACGACGCCGATCGTCACGACCGTGATGAACACCGTTGCGAGCGCATTCATTTCCGGATTCAGCCCGAGCCGCACGCGCGAGAACACGACGAGCGGCAACGTCGTCGATCCGGGGCCCGACAGGAATGCGGACAGGATCACGTCGTCGATCGACACCGTGAACGCGAGCAGCCAGCCCGACACCAGCGCCTGCGCGATCAGCGGCAGCGTGATCACGAAGAACACTTTCCACGGCCTCGCGCCAAGGTCGAGCGCGGCTTCCTCGATCGAGCGGTCGAGCTCCTTCACGCGCGACTGCACGATCACCGCGACGAACGACAGGCACAGCATCACGTGGCCGATCCAGATCGTCAGCCAGCCGCGCCCGGCCGGCCAGCCGAAGGTCTGCTGCATCGAGACGAACAGCAGCAGCAGCGAGATGCCCTGGATCACTTCAGGAATCACCAGCGGCGCGTTGATCATCGCCGCATAGAGCGTGAAGCCGCGAAAGCGCCCCATGCGCGCCAGCACGAAGCCGGCCCACGTGCCGATCGCGACCGACGCGGTGGCCGTCAGCACCGCGATCTTCAGCGACAGCCACGCGGCCGCAAGCAGTTCGCCGTCGTGCAGCAGCGCGCCGTACCACTTCAGCGAGAAGCCCGACCACACCGTCACGAGCTTCGACTCGTTGAACGAATAGACGACGAGACTGACGATCGGCACGTACAGGAACAGGAAACCCGCGCCCAGCACGCACGCGGACAGGATGCGATTCGCGCGCGTCATTTCTGCGCCTCCGCTTCGGTCTGGCTGTAATGGAGCAGCGCCATCGGCACGAGCAGCAGCATCACCATCGTCACCGTCACCGCGGACGCCATCGGCCAGTCCATGTTGTTGAAGAACTCGTCCCACATCACGCGTCCGAGCATCAGCGTGTTCGCGCCGCCGAGCAGCTCGGGAATCACGTACTCGCCCACTGCCGGGATGAACACGAGCAGGCTGCCCGCGACGATGCCGTTGCGCGACAGCGGCAGCGTGATGCGCCAGAACGCGGACCACGGCGTCGCGCCAAGATCGTTGGCGGCCTCCAGCAGCGTGAGGTCCATCTTCACGAGGTGCGCGTACAGCGGCATCACCATGAACGGCAGATACGAATAGACCATGCCGATGTAGACGCCCGCGTCGGTGTGATACAGGCGCAGCGGCGTCGCGATCACGCCGAGTGCCGCCAGCGCGCGATTCAGCAGCCCGTCGTCCTTCATGATCCCGACCCACGCATACACGCGGATCAGGAACGACGTCCAGAACGGCAGCATCACGGCCATCATCAGCAGGTTGCGGCGGGCCGGCGCCGAGCGCGCGATGCAATACGCGATCGGATAGCCGGCCAGCAGGCACATCAGCGTCGACGCGGCGGCCATCTTCAGCGAGCTGACGTAGGTGTTCAGGTACAGGTCGTCCTGCAACAGCAGCGCGTAATGCTTCAGCGACAGCACGACCTGCACCGTGCCGGCCTCCAGCCGCGCAAGCGCGGTGTACGGCGGAATGCCGAGCATCTGGTCGGCGAAGCTGATCTTCAGCACCAGCACGAACGGCAGCGCGAAGAAGACCGCGAGCCACAGGAACGGCACGCCGATCGCGACGTTGCGGCCCGACGGCAGGAACCGCGACAGCGCGGCGAAACGGCCCGGGCGCGACCGGCCGGCGCCGGTGCTCGCGGCGCCGGTCGACACCGGCGCGGACGAAGTGGAAGCGGAGGTTCTCATCGTGTCGTCCTCACTGCGTCAGCACGACGCCGCTGGCCGGCGACCACGACACGAACACGTCGTCGTTCCAGGCCGGCGCCGCGTCGGTCATCAGGTGCGAGCTCGACAGGTTCGACACGACCGTCTTGCCGCTCGGCAGGCGCACGTGATACAGCGAGTACGCGCCCATGTACGCGATGTCGGTCACGACGCCGCGCGCCCAGTTGTGCTTCGAACCCGGCTTCTCGCGCGACACGTGCACGCGCTCCGGGCGCACCGAGATGCCGACCGGCATCCCGAGCGGGCCGGTCACGCCGTGGCTCACGTACATGCGCGCCTCGAGGTCGTCGCTCTCGACGAAGATGTGATCGGGCTCGTCCTCGACGACGCGCCCTTCGAACAGGTTCGTCGAACCGATGAACTCGGCCGAGAAGCGGCTGTTCGGGAATTCGTAGACTTCGCCTGGCGAGCCGATCTGCACGATCTTGCCTTCGCTCATCACCGCGAGGCGGCTCGCCATCGTCATCGCTTCTTCCTGGTCGTGCGTGACCATCACGCAGGTCACGTCGACCTTCTCGATGATGTTGACCAATTCGAGCTGGGTCTTCTGGCGGATCTTCTTGTCGAGCGCCGACATCGGCTCGTCGAGCAGCAGCAGCTTCGGGCGCTTGACCAGCGAGCGGGCCAGCGCAACGCGCTGCTGCTGTCCGCCCGACAGCTGATGCGGCTTGCGCTTCGCGTACTTGCTCATCTGCACGAGCGCGAGCGCGTCGGCCACGCGTTCCTTGATCTCGTTCTTCGGCGTGCCTTCCTGCTTCAGGCCGAACGCGACGTTCGATTCGACCGTCATGTGCGGGAACAACGCATACGACTGGAACATCATGTTCACCGGGCGGCGGTACGGCGGCAGCGACGCGAGGTCCTCGCCGTCGACGAAGATCTTGCCGGAGGTCGCCGTCTCCAGACCGGCGAGCATGCGCAGCAGCGTCGACTTGCCGCAGCCCGAGCTGCCGAGCAGCGCGAACAGCTCGTTCTTCGCGATCGTCAGGTTCACGTTGTCGACGGCCGTGCTGTCGCCGAATTTCTTCACGACGTTTTCGATGCGCACGAAGGCGTCGTGGCGCGCGCCGGCCGCGGCCGGCGCATCCGGGAGGAGCTGGATCATCGTCGTCGCCCTCAACCGCCCGACTTCAGCTGCAGCCACAGACGGTTCTGCATCCGCGCGATGTCGGCGCTTCGCGGCATCGCGAGCGACGTCTTCGCGAGCGTGCCGTCAGGCAGGTAGACGTTCGAATCCTGTGCGATCGCCGGCGTCACGAACGCGCGCGCGGCCTTGTTCGCGCTCGGATAGAAGATCTCGTTCGTGATCGCCGCGTTGGTCTTCGGGTCCTCGATATAGTTGATCCACTTCAGCGCGGCTTCCGGGTGCGGCGCATCCTTCGGAATCGCCATCACGTCGAACCACAGCAGGCCGCCTTCCTTCGGATTCACGTAGCGGATTTCGTACGACCGCTTCGCTTCCTGCGTGCGCCGCCGCGCGATGCTGACGTCGCCCGACCAGCCGAGCACGACGCACACGTCGTTGTTCGCGAGATCGTCCGCGTAGCCGGCCGAGCTGAACTGCGTCACGTACGGGCGAATCTTCTTCAGCACGTCGTAGGCCGCCTGGTAGTCGGCCGGGTTCTTGCTCTCCGGATCCTTGCCCATGTACTGCAGCGCCGCCGCGAACGCGGCGTCCGGCGCATCGAGCAGCGAGATGCCGCAGCCTTTCAGCTTCGCCGCGTTCGCCGGGTCGAACAGCAGCGCCCAACTGTCGGTCGGCGCGGCGTCGCCGAGCCGCTTGCGGACCGCCTCGACGTTGTAGCCGATGCCCGTCGTGCCCCACGCCCAGGGCACACCGTACTGGTTGCCCGGGTCGGCCTTCGCCATCATCTTCATCAGCGCCGGGTCGAGGTTCGCGAGATTCGGCAGCTTCGACTTGTCGAGCTTCTGGTACACGCCGGCCTGGATCTGCTGCGCGAGATAGTTCGACGTCGGCACGACGATGTCGTAGCCCGAGCTGCCCGCGAGCAGCTTGGTCTGCAGCGTATCGTCGCTGTCGTAGCTGTCGTAGCGGACCTTGATGCCCGTCTGCTTCTCGAAGTTCGGCACCGTATCCTTCGCGACGTACTCCGACCAGTTGTACACGTTCAGGTTGGACTCGCCCGCGTGAGCGGACAGGCTGGCCGCGACGGCGAGCCCCGCCGAGGTGGCGAGCGCGGCGCGGAGGGCCGGACGACGGCGAATACGGATACGCATGGGGGTTCTCCTTGTGATGGGGATCGGCCGTTGCGCCCGGTCCGGTCCGGACTCGCGTCAACGCCGTCAAGCGGTGTTCAGCACAAGGGTCAATGTAGAGATCGCGGCCCGCACCGTCAGTCCCGAAAACCGGGACAAACGGCGACGCCGGTCGGGGCCGTTTGGGTAGATTCCCGCGTAGGCAGTCGAAAATATTCGTGATACCTGTAGCGCCACCTGAAATCTTCGAAACACGACGCCATGAGCGCTGCGCTTCCCGCCCCCGATCTCCCGCTGAGCCACGTCGCATTCGTGACGGAAACGCTCGGCGACATCGCGCAAGCCGTCGGGACGCCGCAGTTCATGCGCGCCGTCTACGACACCCTCGTGCGCTACGTCGACTTCGACGCCGTGCATCTCGACTACGAACGCAGTGCGTCGCCTGGCCGGCGCAGCGTCGGCTGGATCGGCAGCTTCGGCCGCGAGCCCGAACTGGTCGCGCAGGTGATGCGCCACTACTACCGCAGCTATGCGAGCGACGACGCCACGTACGCGGCGATCGAAACGGAAAGCGACGTGCAGTTGCTGCAGGTATCGTCGCAGCGCGTCGCGAGCGAACTCCGGCATCTGTTCTTCGATGCCGGCGATATTCACGACGAATGCGTGATCGCGGGCGTGACGGGCGGCACGCGCTACTCGATCTCGATCGCGCGTTCGCGGCGGCTGCCGCCGTTTTCGCTGAAGGAGCTGAGCCTGCTGAAACATCTGTCTCAGGTCGTGCTGCCGATGGCGTCCACGCACAAGCGCCTGCTCGGCGCGATCTCCGCCGACGAAGGGCAACGCGACGCGCTCGATCTCGACCTCGTCGCGCAATGGCTGCCGGAATGGCAGGAACGGTTGACCGCACGCGAGATGCATGTGTGCGCGTCGTTCATCCAGGGCATGACGTCGGCCGCGATCGCGCAGGCGATGGGCCTCAAGACGTCCACCATCGACACGTATGCGAAACGCGCATTCGCGAAGCTCGGCGTCGAGTCGCGCAGGCAACTGATGACGCTCGTGCTGAGAAACGCGTCGCGGCGGCACGACGCGTAGGTTCCACGCGCGCCGGGCGCCGGCTCGTTGCGCGCGCATCCATCTTCGCGCCGCCTCATAACGATTCGACAATTTGTTGGTTCCCTTGACGGTGCGCTGTCCGTATCGTTCACCGACTCGTCAGACAAATCGACCAACGGGGGAATCCGACCATGAAACGAATCCGCTCATTCGCGCTGCTCGCGCTGCCGGCCGCGCTCTGCGCCGCCGGCGCGCACGCGCAAAGCAGCGTCACGCTGTACGGCATCGCCGACGCGGGCATCGCCTACGTGCACAACGCGCAGAACGCGAGCGGCGGCAACGCGTCGAGCCTCGTCAAGTTCAGCAGCGGCAACCTGTCGGGCAGCCGCTGGGGGCTGCGCGGCATCGAGGATCTCGGCAGCGGGCTGTCCGCGCTGTTCCAGCTCGAGAACGGCTTCAACATCGGCACCGGTGCGCTCGGCCAGGGCCAGCGCGAATTCGGCCGCAAGGCCGTCGTCGGCCTCGCGAGCAGCACGTACGGTACCGTGACGCTCGGCCGCCAGTACGATCCGGTCGTCGATCTCGTGCAGGGCCTCACGCAGGACAACTACTTCGGCGGCGTATTCGCGACGCCGGGCGATCTCGACAACTACGACAACAGCCTGCGCGTCAGCAACTCGGTGAAATACACGAGCCCGCTGATCTCGGGCTTCCAGTTCGCGGCGCTGTACGGCTTCGGCGGCGTCGCGGGCGCCACCGGCAACGGCCGCACGTACAGCTTCGGCGCGAGCTACGCGAACGGCCCGCTGTCGCTCGGCGCCGGCTTCTTCTACGCGAACGGCGGCTCGACGGTCGCCAACGGCGTGCGCACGTGGTCGAGCAGCTCGGACACGCTGTTCAATACCGTGATCAACCAGGGCTTTTCGAGCGCGAAGTCGATCCAGATCGTGCGCGTGGCCGGCCAGTACGTAGCCGGGCCGGCGACCTTCGGCCTCGCGTATTCGAACACGCGGTACGGCGCGGACACGCTGTCGGCGTTCAGCCAGAACGCGAAGTTCAACAACGGCTCGGCATTCTTCAACTGGCAATTCTCGCCGGCGCTGCGCGCGGGCGTCGGCTACAACTACACGTCGCTGACGGGCCCGGCTTCCGCGCACTACAACCAGGTGAACCTCGGCGCGGACTACGCGCTGTCGAAGCGCACCGACCTGTACGCGCTGTTCGGCTACCAGAAGGCAAGCGGCAACACGCTCAGCGCGAGCGGCGCGACCGTGAAGGCCGCCGCGTCGGTCGGCTCGTACGGCGTGAACTCCGGCACCGATACGCAGGAACTCGCGATCATCGGGATTCGCCACAAGTTCTGATCGCGACAGCCAGACAGGCGCGCACCATGGTGCGCGCCTGCGCCGCTTACTCTGTTCGCGCTTCCGTTCAAAACGTTCAGCTTAACTTAGCGTCCGAACCGGGCAACGCGGTTGCCGTACGTCGAAACGCAGGCCTAATGGCGCCGCATTCCGCCAGCCCCGCTCATGCCACCGAACCGATGCATGCCGCCGAACCCATGCCCGCCGCCGCCGAGGAACGGGCCACGGTGAAAGCCTGCGCCCATCGGCACGCCGAAGCGGCGATGATCCATCTGATTGAAGTGATCGAAGTGGTGGAAATGACGGAAACGATCGACGAAGACGAAGCTCACGCCCGCGCCGATGAAAAGCGGCGGCCCCCAATACCACGGGTCGGGATACGGATAGGCCGCCGCCGGGTACCACAGCACGCTGCCGTCGTCACTTTGCACGATCCGCCATGTGCCATCGCTTTGCAGGCACGCCCGCCCCACGATTTGCTGTTCCGTGCCGTCGATGTCCGCTTGCGCGACGACCGCACGGCAGTTTGTGCCGTAGTCCGGTAATTCGTCGTCCATTTGCGCAAGGACGGGCGCGGAAAGGCCAAGACAGACGATGCCTATCCCGAATCGAAACATGTTGCCCATGATCGGCTCCTGCATTGTTGCCCCCGACCACTTGACCGCCGGCGTCACGGGCGGCGCCCGGCACGCTGGATTGCTTGCGCAAGATTCATCGCACGGCGGTAACGGGCCACCGCTTCGTATCGGGTCTCCTGACGGCTAAACGAAGCAGCACGCCCGGTTATTCCAGGGGTCGGGATGCGAATGACGGAAGCGGGAGCCGTCGGCAATCGTTGCGGCGGTCGGCGTCAAACCGGGCGTTTGACGACGTGGTAGACAACCGCTGCCGTCACCCCGAATACCAGATGGGCCACCAGCGTGATCGCGCCGCGAACCGGGATGAACCACGGGAAGATCGCCGTGAAGGCGTGCAGGTTGACGCCGTACAGGATGAGCCCGAACGCGCCGCCTGCGAGAAGCGCGGCCCCGAACGACATGTTCCGGACCACCTTCGCCAGCACGGCTGCATAGGCAAGCGACAGAACAGCATGCACGAGTGTCGCGACACCCATGACCAGCGGATCGAAGCCGACGGACGAACCGAGCACGCCGCGCCCCATCACGATCGCTGCCGTCAGGCGCGCGTCGCGAAGCAGGTTCCGAACGGCGTCATCGCCGGCGATCGACCAGAGCAGCAGCTCGATGACGGTCGACCCGACAGCCGCGCCAAACGCTGCCCAGAGAATCGGGACCGGACTGGTGTGTTTCAATTGGCGCCCCCATCACGACCGGCCGATGCATCGAAGCGGCGTGCGCCCCGTTCGCTCCGATTCCGATCGGGCAGCGTGTGCCCGCGATACCGAACCGGGCGGCCACGCAAAGTCAGGACGCCCCTTCGCAGTCCGTCCAGTACGCAAACGGATCGCGATGTTTGGGATAGTGTTCGTCAAGCCATTTCAGCAATGTCGCGCGGGCATTGTCCATATCGGCTTTCAACGACGAGGTCGTCAATTCGTGCACTTCGATGGACTTTTCCCGATCGATCACGAAGCAGTTCCAGTCGGGACCGTCGAGATCCGGATCGTCGGACGCCTTCGACGACTTTCCCCAGCCGAACCCCTTGCGTGCGTCGATGTAGTACCGCGGGTTCACTTTCAGATACGACATCTCGCCGCCCTGCAGGCTGCTCTCCGCGCGCAGCACGTCGTGGCCGTCGACGATCTGCGTGACTTCCGGAAGCCGGCGCGATCGCCATCCGGCAGGCAGCTTCGCGATGGCCTGAACGCTATCGTACGTCCCCCACTCGAGGCCCCACGCTTCGGCCATGCGCTTCATGAACGCGTCCGCGCCCGGATAGCCGCGCAACTGGATTCTGGTCGACAGCGTCACTTCGACCCGGCCGTCGGCGTCGGTGGACACCTCGTCTCCCGCTGCTTCGAACGGATTGCCCGGACGTGACGCACTCTTCGCGTCCGCGGGCGCCATGCCCGAGAACAGCTGATCAAGCGCCGCACGCGCTTTCGACGACTTGTCTGGTCTGTTCATCGTGTACCTCCCGTGTATCCGAACGGCTGCAAAATTTCTCGATTTGCGTTCATCTCTCCAACCTCATCGTTTCCGCGGTCGCACTGTCGACGATCCCGCGGCCCATCTCCATGTATCCAGGCACGGGCCCCGAGCGCGCCGCCGAAGCAGGCCCCCTCGCCCCCACCACCTAACCCTGCTCCGCCAACGCCGCCCGCATCCGCTCCATCAACGCGAGCACCTCGGGCCGACTCTCCCCCTTCGCATGCACGAAGTGGTACGTGAGCAGCGAATCGACCTCGTGGCGGCTCACCCGAACGAGCTCGCTGCGCTTCAGATACGCGTCCGCGAGCGGCGTCCGCGCCAGCGCCACGCCGAGCCCTGCTTCGGCTGCCGCCAGCACCAGGTTGTAATCCTCGAAGCGGCGATCCTGCGCACGCGGCTTGAACGGAATGCCCAGCGCGTCGAACCAGGTGCGCCATCCGGTCACGTCGGAATCGTGCAGCAGCGGCATCTCGAGCAGCGCGGCATCGCCGTGCCGGCGGCGCGCCTTCGCCAGTTGCGCGGCGAGCCGCGGATGCGCGACCGGATAAAGCCGCTCCGGCATGAACGCGCGGGTTTCGAGCTGACGCCAGTTGCCGCGCCCATACCGGATCGACAGATCCGCTTCGCCGCCGGCGATATCCACGTTGCGAAGCTCGATGCCGAGTTCGATGCGCAACGCGGGGGCCTCGCTCTCGAGCGCATGCTGCCGCTCGAACAGCCAGAGCTGCGCGAATGCCGGCACCACGCTCATCCTGACCAGTCGCGGCGTACGCGGCGAGCGCCACTGGTCGGCCGCGCTGTCGATGATCGCGAACGCCTGTTCGATCCGGCCGACGAAGCGCTGCCCGTCCGGCGTCAGGCGCACGCCACGCGCATGACGTTCGAACAGCGCCATGCCCAGCCAGTTTTCCACGGCGGCCACCCTCCGGCTGATCGCGCCGTGCGTCACGCCGGAAACGTCGGCGGCCGCCAGGAACGAACCCTGACGTGCCACCGTGCAGACGGTCTCCAGGCTGGCAAGCGGCGGCCGCGGGCCAGGCGCCGACGCTGCACCCGGCAGTGCATCCGCAACCTGACGCGCACGCGCCGGACTATCGGCTCGCCGCCGAACCGAGCTGTGAGCCATGGTCATATCCGGATGTTGATCTGTGCGCTAGCTTAACATCTCGCAACATCGCACCATTGCCGCATGAATACCCTTTCCTCACCGTCGTCGCGCGGCGCGCGGCAACCGCTGGTCGCGGCAGGCGCGGTCGCGTTCACGATCGTGTCGTGGGCCTCCGCATTCCCGTTCATCCGGATCGGCCTGCACGGCCTCACGCCGCTGCAACTCGCGGCGGCGCGCTTTGCCACCGCCGCGTTGCTCGTGATCGCGTGGCTTGCGTGGCGGCGGCCTACGAGGCCCGCGAAACGCGACGCGTTGCGCTTCCTGGCCTGCGGTTTCCTCGGCATCGCACTCTATAACGCACTGCTCAATACCGGCGAGCAAACCGTGTCGGCCGGCGCGGCGAGTTTCATCGTGAACACGCTGCCGATCTTCACGGCGCTGCTTGCCGCCGTGTTTCTCGGCGAACGATTCAATCTCCGCGGATGGCTCGGTTCGCTGGTCAGTCTGGCCGGCATTGCGGTGATCGCGCATGGGCAGCCGGACGGGCTTGTCCTCGGTTCGGGGAGCACGCTGATTCTCGGCGCGGCCCTGTGTTCGGCCAGCTATTTCGTATTGCAGCGGCGGCTGATTCCCGTGTACGGCGCACTGCCCTGTGCCGCGTACACGCTGCTGGCCGGCGCGCTGCTGCTCACGCCCTGGCTGCCCGGCGCGCTCGCCACGCTCGGCGGCGCGTCACACGACGCGACGCTGGCGGTATTGATCCTCGGCGTATTTCCGGCCGCACTCGGTTACGCGACCTGGACCTTCGCACTCGGCTACTTCGGTGCGGCGCGCGCCGCCAACTTTCTCTATCTTACGCCAGCGGTAGCGACAGCCCTGTCGATGGTGCTGACGGGCGAACGGCCGGGCATCGAAACGCTGTGCGGCGGCCTGCTGGCGATTGCAGGCGTGGTCTTCGTCGCATTGCGCGGACGTTCGTAGGATCGCGGTTGCACCGGATGGCAATGCCGCCCCGACGATCCGAAAGCGTGGCGGTCCAGGCGAGCCCCGACATCTGCGAAGCCGGATGCATTGTCCGGGCAGTCGACCCGCGCCAATTCGTCGACAGCGCCGGGCTTGACCGTTAGTTGCATATGAGAGGTGTCGCGCTCGATGAAACTTTTCCATGAACCCGAGTGCGCGATTGCGAGCGTCCAAACTGTGCAGACAAATCGACCGAACAGTTCCCGACTGACCGCGTATCAGTGTCCATGGCTTCACCCCTGCAACCGGCCGAATAATGGATGCGGCCGTAAGGCCATCGACAGCGAACCGCAGCCTGGCCAGCCACGTCGCGCGATTTCCCGGTATCCGGAACCTTCGAAATCCGGGCGCCGAATCGGACCGTGCCCGCCCCGTCACACGGTTCGCTGCAGCGCGCAAAATCGGCTTCGGATATATTCATACGAATTGCATGGCGCCGGGCGATAGCCCGCCCGCTCGCCCGGGCGGCCCGTCACACGGCCGGGCGCGATGCAAGTGAAGCCCATGATGGGTATGGAGACTCGTCCGATCGCCCCGGCCCGCAGCCGGCCGGTCGAGACGTCGAAGAAAGACATTCAATTCGGAGATGGCAGATGGAACGAAGCATTGTCGGCATGCGCTGCAAACCCCTGATCACCGTTGCACTGGCCGCCGCCGCATTCGCGGCCGCGTCGACCGCGATGGCCGATCAGGTCGTGAAGATCGGCAGCGTCGAACCGACGACGGGTGGCATCTCGCACCTCGGCAAGGATAACGAGAACGGCGCGCGCCTCGCGGTCGAGGAAATCAACGCGAAGGGGCTGACGATCGGCGGCAAGAAGGTCACGCTGCAACTCGACGCGCAGGATGACGCGGCCGACCCGCGCCAGGCGACGCAGGTCGCGCAAAAGCTCGTCGACGACAAGGTCGTCGCCGTCATCGGCCACCTGAACTCGGGCACGTCGATCCCGGCGTCGAAGATCTACAGCGATGCCGGCATCGTGCAGATCTCGCCGTCGGCCACGAACCCGACCTACACGCAGCAAGGCTTCAAGACGACCTACCGCGTCGTCGCGACCGACGCGCAGCAGGGCCCGGCGCTCGCGAGCTACGCGCAGTCGAAGGGCGTGAAGAGCGTGGCGGTGATCGACGATTCGACCGCATACGGCCAGGGCCTCGCGAACGAGTTCGAGAAGAAGGCGAAGGCGCTCGGCCTGAAGGTGCTGTCGCACGATGCGACCAACGACAAGGCGGTCGACTTCCGCGCGATTCTCACGAAGATCAAGGGCGAGAACCCCGACGCGATCATGTACGGCGGCATGGACGCCACCGGCGGCCCGCTCGCGAAGCAGGCGAAGCAGCTCGGCCTGCGCGCGAAGATCCTGTCCGGCGACGGCGTGTGCACCGACTCGCTGGCCCAGCTGGCCGGCCCGGCAGCCGACAACGTGCTGTGCTCGCAGGCCGGCGCGGCGCTCGAGACGATGCCGGGCGGCGCGAAGTTCGTCGCGAAGTACGAAAAGCGCTTCAACCAGGGCATCAAGTTCGATGCGCCGTTCGCGTACGACGCGGTCTACATCGCCGTCGACGCGATGAAGCGCGCGAACTCGACGGACCCGGCGAAGATCCTCGCGGCGATGCCGGCGACGAAATACGACGGCGTGATCGGCACGACGACGTTCGACGCGAAGGGCGACCTGACGCACGGGATCATCTCGATCTACGGCTACAAGACCGGCAAGAAGACCTTCCTCGACCAGGTCAAGATGTAACCCGCCAGTGTGCCGGCACGACGGGAACGCCACCCGTCGGCGCCGGCGCCGCGCGGGCCGATTTCTGAAACACGGAGACGAAGCAACATGTGTGCAATGGCGTATACCGAATTTCAGCAGGAGTTGAGAAAAGCGCAACTGACGTCGCGCGAGTTCGCGCGTCTGATCCGGATGAACGAAAGCTCGATCACCAACTATTCGAGCAAGGGCACGGTGCCCTCCCACCTCGCGGTCATCGCGAAGCTGATCGGCGCGCTGGCCGCGCACGAGATCGACTTCCGGCGCGTGATCCGGCAAATGCGGATCGAACCGAAACGGCCGCGCGGCGTCGGCACGTTTCCCGTGGCCGACAAGCCGCATGCGCGGAAGGCCGCGAAAGCCAATTCCTGACTACCCTTTCGCATGTGTCGATGGCGGCACTGAGATTGCCGCGCGACGCCGTCACACTGGCAATGCAGCACGCACCGCCCGATCGTCACCCCGCCGCACGAACGTGATCGAGCAGCGCCTGCAACGGATGACGCAACTGCGTCGACGACATGCGCTTCACCTGGCTGCGACATGAATACCCGGTCGCCAGCGCCTCTCCTTGGTCCTCCGGCGCATCGACGTGCGCCGCCCACGACTGCGAATAGATCGTCTTCGACGTCTGCAGGTTGCGCGCCTCGTGCCCATACGTACCGGACATCCCGCAGCACCCGGTCGCCCGAACCTGCAAACGCAGCCCGCGCCGCGCGAACACCTGCGCCCATTGCTTGCCGCTGTCGGGCGCATTGGTCTTCTCGGTACAGTGCGGCAGCAGCCGGTATGTACGGGACACGCCGCCTGCGCCGGCTTCCGGCAGCGCCTGCAGCAGCCATTCCTGCGGCAGCGCGACCTTCGGCACATCGGTGAGCCCCGTCACCTTCAGGTATTCCTGCCGATACGTGAGCGTCATCGCCGGATCGAGGCCGACCAGCGCGACGCCCGACCGCGCGAGCGCCGCAAGCTGCGCGGCATTGCGGATCGCCGCCTTCTCGAACGCCCGCAGAAAGCCCTGCACATGCAGCGCCTTGCCGTTCGGCGCGAGCGGTGCGAGCCACACCTGAAAACCCACGCGCGCCGCCAGCTCGATCAGCGTCGCCAGTTGCTCGGTATCGAAATAGCGCGTGAACGTGTCCTGCACGATGACGACGCTGCGCGCGCGCTGCGCGTCGCTCAGCGCCGCGAGCGCATGCGGGTCGGCCGGCTTCACGCGCCATTGCCGGATCACGGCCGTGAGATCGAAGCGGCTCAGCAGCGGGCTGTCGACCATGCCGACCTGACGTTCCAGCAGCATGCGCACCCACCCCGCGCGCATCAGCCCGTTGTACAGCGCGGGCACCCGCGCCATCCACGGCATCGTGAATTCGAGCGAGCCGATCAGGTAGTCGCGCAGCGGCCGCCGATAACGACGGTGATACAGCTCGAGAAAACGCGAACGGAACTCGGGCACGTTGACCTTGACCGGGCACTGTCCCGCGCACGACTTGCAGGCGAGGCACCCGGCCATCGCGTCGTACACCTCGTGCGAGAAATCGGCCGCGCCGCTGCGCGCGGCGCGGCTGTTGCGCCAGCGGGCGGCAACGCCGCTCAGGAACGGCTGCCGCGCGCGCGCCACCGCGACGACGTCGACGCCGGCCTGTCCTTGCAGGCGCAACCATTCGCGCATCAGCGAAGCGCGCCCCTTCGGCGAATGCACGCGTTCGCGCGTCGCCTTCCACGACGGGCACATCGCGTCGTCCGGATCGAAGTTGTAGCACGCGCCGTTGCCGTTGCAGTGCACCGCGGTGCCGTAGCTCTGCCACACGCGCTCGTCGATCTGCCGGTCGTGGTCGCCGCGCGTCGGTACTTCGTCGATCTTCAGCAGCCGCATCGCGTGGTCCGGCGGCGTCGCGATCTTGCCCGGGTTGAACTGGTTGTGCGGATCGAACGCGGCCTTCAGTTGCTGCAGCGACGGATACAGTTCGCCGAAAAAGGCCGGCGCATATTCGGAGCGCACGCCCTTGCCGTGCTCGCCCCACAGCAGGCCGCCATGCCGCTGCGTGAGTTCGGCCACCGCATCCGACACGGGCCGCACCAGCGCGGCCTGCCGCGGATCCTTCATGTCGAGCGCCGGACGCACGTGCAGCACGCCCGCGTCGACATGGCCGAACATCCCGTACTGCAGCCCGTGGCCGTCGAGCAGCGCGCGGAATTCGGCGATATACGCGGCGAGGTTCTCGGGCGGCACCGCGGTGTCCTCGACGAACGGCTGCGGACGCGCCTCGCCCTGCACGTTGCCGAGCAAGCCGACCGCGCGCTTGCGCATCGCATATACGCGCTTCACCGCATCGTCGCCGGCCGCGAGCGTATGGCCGAGGCGCTCCACGCTCGTATCGGTGTGCAGGTGGTCGACGAACGCACGCACGCGCGTATCGACGTCGTCAGCATCGTCGCCGCTGAATTCGATCAGGTTGATGCCGAGCGTCGGGCGCCGAGCGTCGTCCTGCGGAAAATACTCGGCCACGCTGCTCCACACGAAGTCCTTCATCGCGAGCGTCAGCACCTTCGAGTCGACCGTCTCGATCGACAGCGGCTTGTGCTCGACCAGCGCGCGCGCATCGCGCAGCGCGTCCATGAAGCCCGCATAGCGCACGTTGACCAGCACCGAATACTTCGGAATCGGCAACACGTTGAGCTTCGCCTCGACGACGAAGCCAAGCGAACCCTCGGCGCCGCACAGCACGCTGTTCAGGTTGAAGCGGCCGTCGGGTTCGCGCAGGTGTGCGAGGTCATAGCCGGTCAGGCAGCGATTGAGCTTCGGAAACTTCGCTTCGATCAGCGCCGCCTTGTCGTCGCTGATGCGCCGCGCGGTGCGGTAGACCTTGCCGACACGGTCCTGCCGCGCACAGCGGCGCTCCAGTTCGTCGTCCGCAAGCGCGCCGCTGTGCAGGTGCTCGCCGCCCATCAGCACGAAGTCCAGCTCGAGCACGTGATCGCGCGTCTTGCCGTACGTGCAGCTACCCTGCCCGCTCGCGTCGGTGTTGATCATCCCGCCGACGGTCGCACGGTTCGACGTCGACAGCTCCGGCGCGAAAAACAGCCCGTGCGGCTTCAGCGCCGCATTGAGCTGATCCTTGACGACGCCCGCCTGCACGCGCACCCAGCGCTGCTCGACGTCGATTTCCAGGATCCGGTTCATGTTGCGCGACAGGTCGACGACCACGCCGTCGGTCAGCGACTGCCCGTTGGTACCCGTGCCGCCGCCGCGCGCCGCCACCGCGACATCGCGATGCGCGGGTTCCGCGAGCAGCCGGGCCACCAGCCGGACGTCGTCGGCATGCGCGGGACAGATCACCGCTTGCGGCAG